>NZ_SMGP01000001.1 GCF_004339745.1 Paraburkholderia sp. BL9I2N2
AAAACACAGCACTCTGCAAACACGAAAGTGGACGTTATAGGGTGTGACGCCTGCCCGGTGCCGGAAGATTAAATGATGGGGTGCAAGCTCTTGATTGAAGTCCCGGTAAACGGCGGCCGTAACTATAACGGTCCTAAGGTAGCGAAATTCCTTGTCGGGTAAGTTCCGACCTGCACGAATGGCGTAACGATGGCCACACTGTCTCCTCCCGAGACTCAGCGAAGTTGAAGTGTTTGTGATGATGCAATCTCCCCGCGGCTAGACGGAAAGACCCCATGAACCTTTACTGTAGCTTTGCATTGGACTTTGAACCGATCTGTGTAGGATAGGTGGGAGGCTTTGAAAGCGTGGACGCCAGTCTGCGTGGAGCCGACCTTGAAATACCACCCTGGTTTGTTTGAGGTTCTAACCTTGGTCCGTTATCCGGACTGGGGACAGTGCATGGTAGGCAGTTTTGACTGGGGCGGTCTCCTCCCAAAGTGTAACGGAGGAGTACGAAGGTACGCTAGGTACGGTCGGAAATCGTGCTGATAGTGCAATGGCATAAGCGTGCTTAACTGCGAGACCGACAAGTCGAGCAGGTGCGAAAGCAGGTCATAGTGATCCGGTGGTTCTGTATGGAAGGGCCATCGCTCAACGGATAAAAGGTACTCTGGGGATAACAGGCTGATACGCCCAAGAGTTCATATCGACGGCGGTGTTTGGCACCTCGATGTCGGCTCATCTCATCCTGGGGCTGTAGCCGGTCCCAAGGGTATGGCTGTTCGCCATTTAAAGAGGTACGTGAGCTGGGTTTAAAACGTCGTGAGACAGTTTGGTCCCTATCTGCCGTGGGCGCTGGATATTTGAAGGGGGCTGCTCCTAGTACGAGAGGACCGGAGTGGACGAACCTCTGGTGTACCGGTTGTCACGCCAGTGGCATCGCCGGGTAGCTATGTTCGGAAGAGATAACCGCTGAAAGCATCTAAGCGGGAAACTCGCCTTAAGATGAGATATCCCCGGGGCTTCGAGCCCCTTGAAGGGTCGTTCAAGACCAGGACGTTGATAGGTCAGGTGTGGAAGCGCAGTAATGCGTTAAGCTAACTGATACTAATTGCCCGTAAGGCTTGATCCTATAACCGGTGTGTTTTGCGATGACCGTCAGTGCTTCAGCACTTGCGCGCATCCCACCCCCGAAGGGGGGCGCACACAGGTTGAGATCGATGTTGTGCCAGAAACAGCACAGCCCAACGCTTTACCCCTGGTGAGCAT
This sequence comes from Paraburkholderia sp. BL9I2N2, assembly GCF_004339745.1. GTDB lineage: Bacteria > Pseudomonadota > Gammaproteobacteria > Burkholderiales > Burkholderiaceae > Paraburkholderia. Next base: position 1,252 of record NZ_SMGP01000001.1, read on the forward strand.
CACCAGAAACTACTTCTTCCAGATTGGCTGTACTGCTCCACGGGCAGTGCGGCAACCAGTCATGCCTGATGACCATAGCGAGTCGGTCCCACCCCTTCCCATCCCGAACAGGACCGTGAAACGACTCCACGCCGATGATAGTGCGGATTACCCGTGTGAAAGTAGGTAATCGTCAGGCTCCCCCGCAGCAAACAGAAACCCCACCCCGAAAAGGTGGGGTTTCTGCGTTTACACGGCCGGAAAAAACAGGCGAAGAACGAACGGGAAAACCGCCCTCGCTCCTTCCCCATCCGCAGCGCGTTCGCGCTCGAGCGAGCGTGCAAGCGCCAAGAAACGTCACTCATCCCCAGCGCGACGAAACAACAGGGGCGACGAACCAATCACCGCCGCCAGCCTCCTCGGGCGAACTCTATTTGTCTTGCGCGAGAAACCGCTGAGCCAGCCGTACCCAGTACGTCGAGCCGATCGGCAGCAGCTCGTCGTTGAAGTCATAGCTCGCGTTATGCAGCATGCACGGACCTGCGCCATGGCCTGAATCACGGTGCCCGCCGTCGCCATTGCCCAAAAACGCGTAGCAGCCCGGTTTGGCAAGCAACATGAAAGAGAAGTCCTCTGCACCCATCGTCGGTTCAACGGCGTCGTCGACATTTTCCGCACCGACGATTTCCTTCATCACTGTCGCCGCAAAGCGCGCTTCTTCGCTGCTGTTGATCGTCGGCGGGTAGTTTCGGTGGAACTGAATATCGACCGAGCAATCGTAGGCTTCGGCCGTGCTCTCCGCGATTTTGCGCATGCGCGCTTCGATCAGATCAAGCGTATCGGTCGTAAACGTCCGCACCGTGCCGGCGATCCACGCGTTGTTCGGAACGACATTGACTGCGTCGCCGGCGTGAATCTGGGTGATCGACAACACTGCTGTGTCGAGCGGCTTCTTGTTCCGCGTGATGATGCTCTGCAGTCCGTTCGCAATCTGCACCGCAGTGAAGACGGGATCGCGGCCGTTGTGCGGTAGCGCGGCGTGCGAACCCACGCCCTTGATTTCAATGTGAAATTCGTTGCTCGACGCCATGATCGGACCTTCGGTCACGCCGAACTGTCCCGCCGGCATGCCCGGCCAGTTATGGATGCCGAACACCGCATCGACCGGAAATTTCACGAACAAGCCGTCGTCGATCATGGCCTGCGCACCAGCGCCCCCTTCTTCGGCGGGCTGGAAAATGAACACGATCGTGCCATCAAATTCGCCGTGTTTGACCAGGTGCCGCGCGGCACCGAGAAGCATCGCCGTATGTCCGTCATGGCCGCACGCGTGCATCTTGCCGTCGTTTTTCGACCGATGGTCGAAGCTGTTCATCTCCTGTATCGGCAGCGCATCCATGTCGGCCCGCAGGCCAATCGAGCGTGAACCATTGCCGCGTTTCAATACGCCGACGACGCCGGTTTTGCCCAGCCCTCGATGAGTTTCGATACCCCAGGACTCGAGGGTTCGTGCCACCAGATCGGCCGTCGCCGTTTCTTCGTAACGCAGTTCTGGGTGGGCGTGGATGGTTCGTCGAAGGGTCTGAATTTCGCCGTGAGCGGCTTGAATTTCGGGGATCAGTTTCATGATGTAGTGGTGACGCGTCTGTGCTTTGGCTTGCGTGGAATCGCTCGGGGCCCCATTGGCCCGGGCACGGTAATAACCGATTCTACGCCGAAGGCCTTTTTGGCGGCACCACGCAGGCCAAGCAGCAATTGCCGTAATAGAATCGCGCATTGCTCCACCGCTCACCGCCCCATTGAACGGATCGCCGATGAATGCTCCGACTGAACTCGCCCGCGCCGTATGCCCGCATGACTGCCCCGACACCTGCGCGATGCGTGTGACGGTCGAGGCCGGGCGCGCGATCAAGGTCGTCGCTGATCCCGAGCATCCGCCGACGCAAGGCGCGCTGTGCACGAAGGTCAGCCGCTATGCGGAGCGTGTGCATCATCCACAAAGATTGACGACTCCGATGAAGCGCGTCGGCCGTAAAGGCGAAGGCCGCTTTGAGCCGATCAGCTGGGACGATGCGTTCCAGCTCGCTGCCCGCCGGCTTTCGGAGATTGCGCGCCGCGCGCCGGAAGCGATCGTCCCCTACAGCTATGCCGGCACGATGGGCTTGATTCAGGGCGACAGCATTGCGCAGCGATTTTTTCACAAGCTTGGCGCATCGCAACTGGACCGTACGATCTGCGCGGCCGCGGGCGCCGCCGGGTTGAAGTACACCTATGGCGCGAACATTGGCATGCTCACCGAGTTTTTCGACGAGAGCGAAGTCATCCTCATCTGGGGCTCCAATCCCATCGCGTCGAACCTGCATTTCTGGACGCGTGCCCAACACGCCAAACGCCGCGGCGCACGGCTGATCGCGATCGATCCGTACCGCTCGCTGACCGCCGAAAAATGCCATCAGCATATTGCTCTGAAACCCGGCACCGACGGCGCCTTGGCGCTCGGCATGATGAATGTGTTGATCACGGAAAATCTGCTCGATCACGCGTACATCGAGGCCCACACACTAGGTTTTTGAAAAGCTGAAGGCCCGCGCACTCAGCTATCCGCCGTCGCGTGTCGCCGAAATTTGCGGCGTTGATGAGCACGTTATCGTCGATCTTGCGCGACTTTACGGTGGCACGAAAAAGGCTGCGATCCGCATGAACTACGGCCTGCAACGGGTGCGTGGCGGCGGCAATGCCGTGCGTGCCATCGCTTGCCTGCCGTCGTTGACGGGTGCATGGCGCGAGAGAGCGGGTGGCGTGCTGCTGTCTTCGGGCAGTTGGGCCCCGGTCGACTCGCATGCGTTGCAGCGTCCGGACCTGATGCCCGGGTGGCCGTCGAAAGTAAGCCGTGTCATCAATATGAATGCGATCGGCGACGCATTGCTGCACCAGGGCGACGCCACGTTCGGCCCTAAAGTCGAAGCGATCGTCGTCTACAACTCGAATCCCGTGGCTGTCGCACCGGATTCCGAGCGAGTCGCCGCGGGTTTCGCGCGTGAAGATCTGTTCACCATCGTGCTAGAGCATTTCCAGACCGACACCGCCGACTACGCCGATCTGCTCCTGCCTGCGACGACCCAACTGGAACACCTCGACGTCCACAAGTCGTACGGTCATACGCACGTGATGATCAACCTGCCGGCAATCGCACCCGTCGGCGACGCACTCCCGAACACAGAGATTTTTCGCGGATTTGCGCGCCATATGGGACTCGACGAACCGGCGCTGTTCGAGAGCGACGAGACCGTCGCGCAGGCCGCGTTCCGCTGGGAAGACAAGACGCTCGAAGGTGTGGACTGGCAGACGTTGAAGCAAAGTGGCTGGGCCCCGCTGAATCTGCCCGACGCGCCTTTCGCCGAAGGCGGTTTCCGAACGCCGTCCGGCAAATGCGAGTTCTACAGCGAGCGCCTCGCGCAGCAGGGACTCGACCCGCTCCCGGACTACCTGCCGCCTTACGAATCCGCCGACGGCGCACCGGAACTCGCCGCCCGCTACCCGCTTGCCATGATCTCGCCGCCGGCCCGCAACTTCCTGAACAGCACCTTCGTGAACATCGAAAGTCTGCGTTCGACGGAAGGGGAGCCGCATCTCGACATGCATCCGGCCGACGCACAAGTACGCGACATCGTCGACGGCGATCAGGTGCGCATCTTCAACGACCGCGGTTCGATGCAGGCGCGCGTACGCGTCACCGATAAAGCACGCGAAGGGCTCGTCGTCGGCCTGTCGATCTGGTGGAAGAAGCTCGCGCCCGACGGCCGCAACGCCAATCAACTCACCAGCCAGGCGCTCACCGACCTGGGCGGATCAGCAACTTTCTACGACTGCCTGGTCGAAGTCGAGCGCATCTGAAACCCGCTCAAGCATCCCGCAACGCTCGTCCTTCACGGGTTCGAGGCTGCAGTCTAACCAAGCCGCTTTTCGCGAATAGCAACGGGGTGCCCATGCTACGATGCGTTTTTAGCACGACCATTCGAAAATAAAGGAGGAGACGCTGCATGGACAAAATCTGGCTGAAATCTTATCCGCCCGGCGTTCCCGCAGAGATCGACCCGAGCCGCTATTCGTCGGTGGGAGAACTGCTCGAAGAAGCCTTCCGCGACCACCGCGCCAAACCGGCATTCATCTGCATGGGCAAGGAGATCAGCTACGGCGAGCTCGACGCGCTTTCGCGCAAGCTCGCTGCGTGGTTTCAGTCGAAGGGCCTTGTCCGCGGCGCGCGCATCGCGATCATGATGCCGAACGTGCTGCAGTATCCGGTGGCGATTGCAGCCATTTTGCGCGCGGGTTATGTGGTAGTGAACGTGAACCCGCTTTATACCCCGCGCGAGCTCGAGCATCAGCTCAAGGACAGCGGCGCGGAAGCGATCATTCTGCTCGAGAACTTTGCGGTCACGCTGCAGGCGATCGTACGCAACACCTCGATCAAGCATGTCGTCGTGGCCGCAATGGGCGACCTGATGGGGATCAAGGGCACGCTGGTGAATTTCGTCGTGCGCAAGGTGAAGAAGATGGTGCCGGCCTGGAGTCTGCCGGGGCACGTCAAATTCAACACCGCGATCGCGGAAGGCGCGCGCCAGAATTTCAAGCCGGTCCAGCAAGGACCTGAAGACGTCGCTTTCTTGCAGTACACCGGTGGAACGACGGGCGTGGCCAAGGGCGCGACGCTGCTGCATCGGAACCTGATCGCCAATGTGCTGCAGTCGGAGATTTGGCTCGATCCGGTTCGCGCAAATCGCACGGATCTCGATCAGTTCGTCACCGTCGTCGCGCTGCCGCTGTATCACGTGTTCGCGCTGACCGTGTGCGGACTGCTGACAATCCGTACCGGCGGCCTCGGGGTGCTCATTCCGAATCCGCGTGACATTCCCGGCATGATCAAAGCGCTGGAAGGCTATCCGATCACGACGATTCCCGCCGTCAACACGCTGTACAACGCGTTGCTGAATAGCCCGGATTTCCACAAGCTCGATTTTTCGAAGCTGATCGCCGCGAACGGCGGTGGCATGGCGGTGCAGGAAGCCGTCGCCAAGCGCTGGTACGAGCAGACGCATACGCCGATCATCGAAGGATACGGGTTGTCGGAAACGTCGCCGTGCGTGACCTGTAATCCGGTCACCGTCACCGAATACAGCGGGACGATCGGCTTGCCGTTGCCGTCGACAGAAATCTCGATTCGTGACGACGAAGGCAACGAAGTGCCGCTCGGCCAGCCGGGCGAAATTTGTATCCGCGGCCCGCAGGTGATGGCGGGCTACTGGAACCGTCCCGACGAAACCGCGAAAGTGATGACGCCGGACGGCTTCTTCAAATCAGGCGATGTCGGCTTCATGAACGACGGCGGTTTCGTCAAGATCGTCGACCGTAAGAAGGACATGATTCTGGTGTCCGGTTTCAACGTCTATCCGAATGAAATCGAAGACGTGGTCGCCAAGCTGCCGGGCGTGTTCGAAGTCGCGGCGGTGGGCGTGCCGGACCAGCATTCGGGCGAAGCCGTAAAGCTGTTCGTCGTGAAGAAGGACCAGGCGCTCACCGATGCCGACATCTTCGCGTACTGCAAGCAGCAGCTGACCGGCTACAAGCGGCCGAAAATCGTCGAATTCCGCACTGAACTGCCGAAGAGCAACGTCGGCAAGATTCTGCGCCGCGAGTTGCGCGACGGGCGGGCATAGGCGGATCACACGCTGATCACGGACGAAGCCGTCACGAAGTAGCGAGTAAGCGAAAAAGGCCCAGCAGACGAAAGTCTGCCGGGCCTTTTCTTTTCGGCCACCGCGAAAACCCGCCGACAGCGCGCGCCATAAAAAAAGGCGCCCGAAGGCGCCTTTGAGGCAAACTGCTTTTTTACGACTTATTAGAACTTGTGGCGGATGCCGACGCGAGCCGTGAACTGGTTCTGGTTCGACGAACCGGTCAGGCCGTTGATGCCTGCCGTTGCGTCGACCACAGCGCCACCAGCGGTGACCGTGTCGCCCAGAGCGTGTTGGTACACACCCGTCACGTACACGTCGGTACGCTTGGACAGGAAGTAGTCCACGCCAATCGCGCCTTGGTGGTACTGAGCGCGCGAATTGCCGTTGATTTCTGCGCCGCGCGTGTAGTCATACGCTGCGCCGACCAGCAACGCCGGGGTCAACTGATACTTGAAGTTGACTTCCGCGTTGTTGAACGTAGCCGACTGGCCCTTGAACGGCGATGCGAACGAAGCGCCGAGGTTGCCGAAGCGGATGTTCGAGTACGTCAGGCCAACCGTTGCTGCGCCGAACGTGTATGCGCCGCCTGCACCGATCACCTGGTACGTGTTAGCCGACGAGAAGCCAGCGTAGACCGGCGACGTCACAGCAGCAGCCGGTGCTGCAGCCGTGCCGCCGTTGTTGAACAGGCCACCCGAAGCTGCCGGGCTGCGTGCGTTCAAGTAACCAACGCCCAAGACGAGGGGACCGTTGTTGTAGCCAGCGCCCAACGACCAGATCTGGTTCGACGTGACGTTGCCGGCGATGCCGCCGAAGCTGTACGTGCCGCCGAACGTCAGGCCGCCGTAGTTTGCGCTCGTGTACTTGACCGTGTTGTTGGTGCGGTACGCGTTGTTGAAGTTGTCGATGTCGCCCGGGTGAGCAGCGATGTAGCCGCCCCACTGGTCGCCTGCTTCCAGCGGACCGACGTAGTCGACGACGGAGTCGTACTGACGACCCAGCGTGACCGTACCGAACTGGCTCGACAGGCCGACGTAAGCTTGACGACCGAACATCAGGCCGCCTTGACCCAGCTTGCCGTTGTTCACGTCAAAGCCGTTTTCCAACACGAAGATTGCCTTCAGACCGCCGCCCAGATCTTCCGTGCCGCGCAGGCCGAAACGCGAACCTTGCAGAACGCCGCTGGACAGGTTGTACAGGTGCTTGCCACCCGAGTTGGTGTTGATGTTGAAGCCTTCGTCAATGATACCGTACAGGGTCACGCTGCTCTGAGCATGTGCGACGCCTGCGAATGCGCCCAGTGCTGCGAGAGCGAGAAGCGACTTTTTCATCGAATGATCTCCAAGGATTACGAATCTTTTGTACAAGGCGGAATATTTATCTAGCGTTGAGGCCTTGCTTGTCCAACTTCGCGAGAAGTTGCACGTAATGTAACAAAAGGCATACATGGCACAAAGAAAAAGGAGCGGGGCGGGAACGCTCCTGTTTCGTTTACGCAACATGGTCTAGAATCGGAGATTGGCCGCTCGAGTCATGCGGTTTGAAGGTTTCCGTGAAGCCGGATTTGCGCCGCAAAGCCTTGTTGAGCGGCCTTGGCGGATCGGTGAGGCGGCTGTCGAATGAGGGAGTGCTGAATGTTTCTGGACGAGTTGATTAGCGAGTTTGATCGGGGTTTACGCTCAATGACCGGCGTGTCGCGGATGAGTCGTCCGTTGCCGGTTCCGCAAGAATCTACGGTGACGGAACCGGCGCCCGAACTCTCACCGGCGGAGCGTGCGCACGCGGCTGGATTGATGCGCGTGAACCACGTCGGCGAGGTCTGCGCCCAGGCGCTCTATCAGGCTCAGAAACTCGCAACCAAATCGCCTTCCTTGCGGGCTGTGTTCAATCGCGCCGCGATCGAGGAAGAAGATCATCTCGCGTGGACTTCCAAACGTCTCGAAGCGCTCGACTCGCGTCCCAGTCTTTTGAATCCGCTTTGGTACACCGGCGCGCTCGCAATCGGCCTCGCGGCAGGGCGTATGGGCGACCGTGTCAGTCTCGGCTTCATGGCTGAAACCGAGCGCCAGGTGGAGCAGCATCTCGACAGTCATCTGGACGAGTTGCCGGCCGCCGACCACGAGTCGCGTGCGATCGTTGAACAGATGCGCGTGGACGAAGCAGAACACGGCAAGGCGGCGATGGAGGCCGGCGGGCTCGAACTGCCGTTTCCCGCGCGCGCATTGATGCGCGCCGTGTCGAAAGTCATGACGCGCACCGCCTATTACATATAAGTTAAAGCCCGCCGTTCACGCACCTCTCGAAAGTGGGACGGCGCCTCGCGCGCCGTCCGCCCGAAGTACCCGGAAACGCCATCCCACACCTGCCGATCCCGCTTAACGATCTCTTTCATTCCACGCCTTTCCCCCGCACTTTTCACGTAACACCTTCACAAGTTGCACTAGCTCATTCATTTATAACGGTTTTCCGTTTTATGCCTGACGTGAAGGAGTCGCGCTAAGTCCTTGTTCTAACAAACAAAATTCGCCGGAAAAGCACGCATCTCCCTTGACCCCTGTTTAGCGTTCCTCTAAAGTGGGAGACAGTGTGAGAAAGTGTATTTTTGTGTGATCTCACAAACGGTTTCGGGTAGATTTTCACGGATCGGGTAGCCGGCGCAAAAGCGCCGCAGGGGAGAGCGAAGTGTTCCAAGGGGCGTCGGCGCTGACGCTCGATGCGAAAGGGCGGATGTCTATTCCCTCTCGATATCGGGATGCGCTGCAGACACAGGCAGAGGGCCGGGTGACGATCACCAAGCACCCGGACGGCTGCCTGTTGCTCTTTCCGCGCCCGGAGTGGGAGATCTTTCGCGACAAGGTCGACAAGCTGCCTATGAACGCGACCTGGTGGAAGCGCATTTTCCTCGGCAACGCAATGGACGTTGAAATGGACGGCGCAGGGCGCGTGCTCGTGTCGCCGGAATTGCGCACGGCTGGTGGGCTGGAAAAAGAAGTGACCTTGCTCGGCATGGGTCGTCACTTCGAGTTGTGGGATGCACAAACATACGCCGCGAAGGAACAGGCGGCAATGGCCGAGGGCATGCCCGACGCGTTAAAAGATTTCACGTTCTGATCGCGGTTTACATATATGGCACCTGCGATGGGAAACGAATTGCAGCATCGCACGGTGCTGTTGGAAGAAGCGGTTCAAGCGCTGGTCACACGCGCGGACGGCGTGTATGTGGACGGCACGTTCGGGCGCGGCGGTCATAGCCGCCTGGTGCTGGAGAAGCTGGCTGAGTCGGGGCGTCTGATCGCTTTCGACAAAGACCCGCTCGCCATCGCCACGGCGCAGCAGATTGCCGATCCGCGCTTTGGCATCGTGCACGAGAGTTTTGCTTCACTGCGCACCGCGATTGCGGAGCGCGGCGTAGGACGGGTGTCGGGTGTTTTGCTGGATCTGGGCGTGTCGTCGCCGCAAGTCGACGATCCGGAGCGGGGCTTCAGCTTCCGCGCCGACGGCCCGCTCGACATGCGGATGGACCCGACGCGCGGCGAATCCGCGGCTGACTGGCTGGCGCGGGCCACGGTGCAGGAATTGACGGAGGTGATACGAGATTATGGGGAAGAACGGTTTGCTTTTCAGATTGCAAAGGCGCTTGTTGCTCGCCGGGCAGAGTCCGACCGTCTTGGGCCTCTCGTCAGCACGGGCGAGCTTGCCCAAATCGTGGCTAACGTCGTCAAAACCCGTGAGAAGGGCAAGGATCCGGCAACCCGCACCTTTCAAGCTATACGGATTCACATCAATCAAGAGCTTGCGGAGCTGCAAGTCGTTTTAGAAGCAGCGTTGTCGCTGTTGGAGCAAGGGGGGCGGCTGGTGGTCATCAGCTTTCATTCGCTCGAGGACCGGATCGTCAAGCGATTCATGCAGGCGCACGCGAGTACGCCTGCGGTGGATCGCCGTCTGCCGATTCGCGCAGTCGATCTGCCGAGCCCTCCGCTCAAAATCATCGGCCGTGTGTTCGCGAGCGACGCTGAAGTCGCCGCGAACCCGCGCGCCCGTTCTGCCGTGATGCGTGTGGCGGAGCGGATCGCACCATGAACCGCCTCAATATCTTCCTGCTGATCATCGTGATGGGCTGCGCCTTGTCTGTCGTCAACGCTACCAATCAGCAGCGTCAGATCTTCATCCAGTTGCAGCGCGCTCAATCGCAGGAGCGTCAGCTGCAGCAGGATTATTCGCAACTTCAATATCAGCAGAGTGCGCTGTCGAAAACGTCGCGCATCGAGAATATCGCCACTGATTCCCTGAAGATGCAATCGGTCACCACCGGCCGCACCCAGTACCTCACGCTCGATCCGGGCGCGGTGAAGGCCGAAGACGCACCGATTCCGACTTCCGGCCCGGCATCGGCGCCGGCGGCGACCCGTCGCGGAGGCGTGCGATGAAAAAATCATCGGCTCGCAAGAGCGTAGCTTTCTCGGCCAATCCGATCCTGTCGGTGCGCCTGCCGATGTGGCGTTCGAAACTCGTCGTGTTCCTGCTGTTCATGGCGTTCGTCGCGCTCACCGCGCGCGCGTTCTGGATCCAGGGCCCGGGCAACGCGTTCTATCAGAAGCAGGGTGAAATCCGCTATCAGCGCCGGCTCGAACTGCCGGCCACGCGCGGCAAGATTCTCGACCGCAACGGTCTCGTGCTGGCCACGAGTCTGCCGGTGCGCGCGATCTGGGCGATTCCCGAATCGGTGCCGGACGACCTCGGCGCCGACAAGCTGACGTCGCTCGGCAAGCTGCTCGGCATGACCAACAAGGAACTGCGCGCCAAGCTCTCGGAAGACAAGAACTTCGTCTACGTGAAGCGCCAGGTGCCGGTGGACGTGGCCGCGAAAGTCACCGCGCTGGACATCCCCGGCATTTACGCGCGCGACGAGTACAAGCGCTTCTATCCGGAAGGCGAGATCACGGCTCACCTGATCGGCTTCACCAATGTGGAAGACGAAGGCCAGGAAGGCGTCGAACTCGGCGACCAGAAGCTGCTCGCCGGCATGTCGGGCAGCCGCCGCGTGATCAAGGACCGCATGGGCCACATCATCGAGGACGTGGACGAGCAGGTCGTGCCACACAACGGGCAGGACGTGGATCTCTCGATCGACAGCAAGATTCAGTACATCGCCTATACCAACCTGAAGGCGGCAGTCGAGAAATTCAAGGCGAAGGCCGGCGCGGCGATGGTAATCGACGTGCGCACCGGTGAAGTGCTGGCGCTCGTCAATTACCCGACGTACAACCCGAACGACCGTTCACACCTGACCGGCGACCAGTTGCGCAACCGCATCCTGACCGACACGTTCGAGCCCGGCTCGATCATGAAGCCGTTCACGGTCTCGCTCGCGCTCGATCTGCACCGCGTCACGCCGACTACACTGGTTGATACAGGCGGCGGCCGTTTCGTGCTTGACGGTGCGCCGATTACCGACGACAGCGCGTTCGGCGTGCTGACGGTGGGCGGCGTGATCCAGAAGTCGAGCAACATCGGCGCGACGAAGATCGCCATGCAGCTCAAGCCCGAAGAGATGTGGAACATGTACACCAGCATCGGTCTCGGCCAGGCGCCGAAGGTCGGTTTCCCGGGCGCGGCGGCGGGCCGTTTGCGTCCGTGGAAGAGCTGGCGCCGCATCGAACAGGCGACCATGTCGTATGGCTATGGCCTGTCGGTGTCGCTGTTCCAGTTGGGCCGCGCTTACACCGCGATCGCGCATGACGGCGAGATCATGCCGGTGTCGATTTTCCGCACGCCTGGCGATCAGCCGGCCACCGGTCCGCAGATCTTCGCGCCGACCACCGCTCGCCAGGTGCGCGCCATGCTCGAAACCGTCACGGCGCCGGGCGGCACGTCGCCGGATGCGGCAGTGCCCGGCTATCGCGTCGGCGGCAAGAGCGGTACGGCATACAAGCACGGCGCGCACGGCTACGACCACTCCAAATATCGCGCTTCGTTCGTCGGCATGGCGCCGATGCCGAACCCGCGCATCGTCGTGGCCGTCTCGGTCGACGAACCGACGGCGGGCAGCCACTTCGGCGGTCAGGTGTCGGGCCCGGTGTTTTCGAGCATCGTCGGCGATACGCTGCGCTCGTTGAATGTGCCGCCGGACATGCCGGTCAAGCAAATGGTGGTGTCCGACGATTCGGCCCCGGCCGCGCCGACCACGCCCGCCACGCCGGCCACGGTCAAGAAGCTCTCCACCAGCGCCGGCGCGAAGAAGATGACGATTTCCGCGAACGCGAAAAGCCATCCGGGAGTCGTGCGATGAGCATGTTGCGGCAGAAGCATCCCGCGCAGCGGCAGATCGCCGACGCGCTCGCCTGGTTGCACGCCCGCGTGCAACCAAACGCGCATCTGCACGCCGACACGCGCTCGCTCGCGGCCGGCGACGCGTTTTTCGCCTATGCGGTGGACGGCGCTGACAACCGCCCGTTCATCGACGGCGCGATCGAACGCGGCGCCGCCGCCGTGCTGGTTCAGCCTGAAGGCTTCAGCGGCGCGATCGATCCGTCGAACACGCTGGTCGTGCCGGCGTTGAACGAGCTCGCGGGTTCGATCGCGAGCGGCTGGTACAACGATCCGAGCGACGGCATGCTGACGGTCGGCATCACCGGCACGAACGGCAAGACTTCGTGCAGCCAGTGGATCTCGGCGGCGCTGACGGCGCTCGGCACGCGCTGCGCGATCATCGGTACGCTCGGCACCGGTTTGCCGGGCCACCTTGTGCACACCGGCTTCACCACGCCCGACGCACCGCAACTGCAACGCAGTCTCGCGCACTTGCGCGACGCGGGCGCGCAGGCGGTGGCGATGGAAGTGTCGTCGCACGCGCTGCATCAGGGGCGCGTGAACGGCACGGCGTTCGACATCGCCGTGTTCACGAATCTCACGCAAGACCATCTCGACTATCACCACACGTTCGAAGCCTACGAAGCCGCCAAGGCGCGTCTGTTCGCCTGGCCGGAACTGCGCGCGGCCGTGATCAACCGTGACGACGCGGCGGGCCGTCGTTTGCTCGCCAGCACGCAAGGCCGTGCACGCACGATCGCTTATGGGCTAGACGACACGCTGCAAGACGCGCCGCAAGCCGACGCGTTGCTGCTCGCCTCGAATGTGCGCGCAACGGCAACGGGCACCGCATTCCATTTGAGCACTTCCGACTGGGGCGATGCCGACGTCGAAGTGCAAACGCTCGGCGCGTTCAACGTGAGCAATCTGCTCGGCGTGCTGGGCGCATTGCTCGCCGCCGACGTGCCGTTCGACGCCGCACTGGCCGAACTGGCGAAGCTCGAGTCGGTGAACGGCCGCATGCAGCGTCTGGGCGGCCGCTTGCAGAACGACGAGCCGCTCGTCGTGATCGATTACGCGCACACGCCGGACGCACTGGAAAAGACGCTCGAAGCGCTGCGCCCGATGGCAACCGCGCGCGGCGGCGAACTGATCTGCATGTTCGGCTGCGGCGGCGACCGCGACGCGACCAAGCGTCCGCTGATGGGCGCGATCGCCGAGAAGATCGCCGACGGCGTCGTAGTGACCAGCGACAACCCGCGCAGCGAAGATCCGCAATCGATCATCGAGCAGATCGCGGCGGGCATGAAAGACGCCTCGAAGGCGCGCCGTATCGAGGACCGCGCGAGCGCGATCCTGCAAGCGATCCGCAGCGCCGCGCGCGAAGACGTCATCGTGCTGGCCGGCAAGGGGCACGAAGCAACACAGGAAATCATGGGCAAGAAACGCGCTTTCTCCGATCAGGACCACGCTCGCCTCGCGCTGGCCGCGCGCGCGACGCAAGCACGCGGAGGTGGCGAATGAGCATGTTCTCGCTGCGTGAAGCCGCCGCTTTGATCACGGGCGCAAGCGTGCTGGGTGACGACGGCGTCACGTTCGATCGCGTTTCCACCGACAGCCGCAGCGCCGGACCGGGCGATCTGTTCGTCGCGATCAAGGGCGACCGCTTCGACGCGCACGACTTTCTGCCGGACGTCGCCGCGCGCAATGTGAGCGCCGTGCTGGTCTCGCGCACGCCGCAAGACTGGAATGTTCCCGCGCTGAAAGTCACCGACACGCGCGTGGGTCTGGGCGCGCTCGCACGCGGTTGGCGCCGCAAGTTCAGCATGCCGCTCGTCGCCGTGACGGGCAGCAACGGCAAGACCACGGTCAAGGAAATGATCGCGTCGATCTTCGCCGCCGCGGTCGGCGCCGACGCGCGTCTGGCCACCGCGGGCAATTTCAACAACGACATCGGCTTGCCGCTCACCTTGTTCCGTTTGCACGCCGCGCACCAACTGGCGGTAGTCGAACTCGGCATGAACCATCCGGGCGAAACCTCGGAGCTCGCGAAAATCGCCGAGCCGACGGTCGCGGTGGTGAACAACGCGCAGCGCGAGCATCAGGAATTCATGGCGACGGTCGAAGCCGTCGCGCTCGAACACGCCAGCGTGATTCACGCGCTGTCGCCGGAAGGCGTGGCCGTATTCCCCGCCGACGACGCCTACGCGAGCATCTGGCGCGTGGCCGCCACCGGCAGCCGCATCATGGACTTCGCGCTGAACTCCGCCGAGCGCACGACTGAAGCCGCGGTAAAAGGCACGTTTGACGGCAACGTCTTGAGCATCGCCACGCCTGAAGGGCAAGTCGAAGTCACGCTAAAAGTGCTCGGCGACCACAATGCGCACAACGCGCTGGCCGCAACATCGGCCGCTTTGGCCGCGGGCGTTTCGCTCGACGCGATCAAGCGCGGTCTCGAATCGTTCGGCGCCGTGAAAGGCCGCTTGCAGGTGAAGCAGGCCGTGCTCGGCACGCTCGCCGGCGCCACCGTGATCGACGACACCTACAACGCCAACCCCGATTCGATGCGCGCCGCGATCGACGTGCTCGCCTCACGCGCCGCGCCGCGCGTGCTGGTGATGGGCGACATGGGCGAAGTCGGCGACAACGGTCCGGCGTTTCACCGCGAAATCGGCGCTTACGCCAAGGAACGCGGTATCGACGCGCTGTACGCCATGGGCGACGCCTCGCGCGACGCTTGCACCGCGTACGGCGCCAACGCGCATCACGTCGCCGATATCGGCACGCTGGTCGCGCAATTGCAGCAGGCCGGTTTCGGTCCTGCCGCAACGCTTCTCGTGAAAGGCTCGCGCTTCATGCAGATGGAGCGCGTGGTGGACGCCGTAACGAGTCCACAACCCAACGCTGCGGGCAGTACGCCCGCAGCACATTGAAATAGAAGGACCGAAGCATGCTACTGGCGCTGGCGCAATGGCTGCAGAATGACGCAAGCTTCTTGCGCGTGTTCAGTTATCTGACTTTCCGTGCGGTGATGGCGACCATCACCGCGCTGCTGATCGGGCTCGTCTGCGGCCCGGCGGTGATTCGCAAGCTGACCGCCATGAAGGTCGGTCAGGCCGTTCGTAAAGACGGTCCGCAAACTCACCTCGTCAAATCCGGCACGCCGACCATGGGCGGCGTGCTGATTCTGCTCGGCATTGCCGTGGCCACGCTGTTGTGGGCCGATCTGACGAATCGCTTCATCTGGATCGTGATGCTCGTCACGTTCGGTTTCGGTGTGATCGGCTGGGTCGACGACTATCGCAAGGTGGTCTACAAGGATCCGCGCGGCATGTCGTCGCGCGAAAAGTATTTCTGGCAGTCGGTGATCGGTCTGTTCGCAGCCGTGTATCTCGCGTTCAGCGTGTCCGAAGCGAGCAATGTGCGCGTGTTCGACCTGTTCATGGCGTGGGTGCGCAGCGGCCTCTCGATGGGCCTGCCGGCGCGCGCCGACCTGATGCTGCCGTTCGTCAAATCGATCAGCTATCCGCTCGGCGTGTGGGGCTTCATCGTGCTGACGTATCTGGTGATCGTCGGCGCGAGCAACGCGGTCAACCTCACCGACGGCCTCGACGGTCTCGTGATCATGCCGGTCGTGCTGGTCGGCGCGTCGCTCGGTGTGTTCGCGTATGTGATGGGCAGCTCGGTCTACTCGAAGTATTTGTTGTTTCCGCATATCGCCGGCGCGGGCGAACTGCTGATTTTCTGTTCGGCGATGGGCGGGGCAGGGCTCGCGTTCCTCTGGTTCAACACGCATCCGGCGCAGATGTTCATGGGCGACGTCGGCGCGCTCGCGCTCGGCGGCGCGCTCGGCACGGTGGCGGTGATCGTGCGCCAGGAAATCGTGCTCTTCATCATGGGCGGCATTTTCGTCGCGGAGACGCTCTCCGTGATGTTGCAAGTGACGTGGTTCAAATTCACCAAGCGCCGTTTCGGCGAAGGGCGGCGTCTCTTCAAGATGGCGCCGCTGCATCACCATTTCGAATTGTCGGGGTGGAAGGAAACGCAGGTGGTCGTGCGCTTCTGGATCATCACGTTGATGTTGTGTCTCTTTGGTTTGTCCACGCTCAAGTTGCGTTAAGCAGGTATTAGGGGAAGCAGGCGATGTTCGGCGAGAAGTTTCGGGATCGGCAAAAGCCGATGGTGCTCGTGCTGGACTGGGTGAATCCGGTCTCGCCATGGCGCGCTGGTGCGCGCGGCACGGCTGTCGGCTGCGTGTGGCCGATACGCGTGAAGTGCCGCCGAACCTGCCCGCGCTGGAAGCGCACGGCATCGACGCCGCATTCGTCGGTGGCCCGTTTTCGACGGCGCTGCTCGAAGGCGTAGAACTCGTCGCCATCAGCCCAGGTTTGTCGCCGCTGGCTGCTGACCTGTTGCCGCTGATCTCGGCGGCGCGCGAACAGGGCATCCCCGTGTGGGGCGAACTCGAACTCTTCTCGCAGGCGTTGAAGACGCTCGGCGAAAGCGGCTACGCGCCGAAGGTGATCGCGATTACCGGCACCAACGGCAAGACCACGACCACGAGCCTGACCGGCCTGCTGTGCGAACGCGCCGGCAAGAAGGTTGCGGTGGCCGGCAACATCAGCCCGGCGCTGCTCGACAAACTCTCGGAAGCGATCGACAACACCGCATTGCCCGACGTGTGGGTGCTGGAGCTGTCGAGCTTCCAGTTGGAAACCGCGCATACGTTTACGCCGGATGCGGCAGTCGTGCTGAACATCACCCAGGATCACCTGGACTGGCACGGCGGTCTCGACGCGTATGCCACCGCGAAGGGCCGCATCTTCGGTGCACAGACCGTGCGCGTGCTGAATCGCGACGACTCGCGCGTCATGAAGCTCGCGCCTTCGGAAGACAGCGAAGCCGAGATGGTCACATTCGGCGTCACCGAGCCGAAGAACGACGGCGACTATGGTCTGCTGCGCGACAACGGCATGATCTGGCTCGTAGAGGCGCACGATCGCGACGCGAGCGACGAGCCGGTGCCGAAGCGCCGTCGCAAGAACGAAGTGGTGACGCCGCCGAACATCGCGCTAAAACGCCTGATGCCCGCGGACGCGTTGCGTATTCGCGGACTGCACAACGCCGCCAATGCGCTCGCCGCTTATGCACTCGCGCGCGCGATCGGCCTGCCGGGCGCGCCGCTTCTGCACGGCCTGCGCGAATATCACGGCGAGCCGCATCGCGTGGAATTAATCGCGTCGATCGACGGTATCGACTATGTGGACGACAGCAAGGGCACCAATGTCGGCGCGACGGTGGCCGCGCTCGACGGCCTTGCGCAGCGCATCGTGCTCATCGCCGGCGGCGACGGCAAGGGCCAGGATTTCGAACCGCTCGCCGCGCCGGTCATGCGCTGGTGTCGCGCCGTGATGCTGATCGGCCGTGACGCGCCGCAGATCCGCGCCGCGCTGGAAGACACCGGCATCGCCATGACGGATCACGCCACGCTCGAAGAAGCCACGCGCGCCGCAACTGCGCTCGCGGAGCCGGGCGACGCCGTGTTGTTGTCGCCGGCTTGCGCGAGCTTCGACATGTTCAAGGGTTACGCGCACCGCGCCGCGGTATTCCGCAGCACGGTAGAAGACATCGCGGCCGAACGGGGGACGATGATATGAGCTGGTCGGAACGTTTCGGTTCGCGTCAAGCCGCCGCCGGCGACGCGGGTGGTTCGGGCGGTGCGGCGCGTGTCGGCCGCACCGGCGGCAGTGGGCTCGCAAGCGCCGTCAACGGCGTGCGTCCGTTGCGCTCGCGCATGCTCGACTACGATCACTCGCTGCTGTGGGTGGTCGTCGCGCTGCTCGGTCTCGGCGTCGTGATGGTGTATTCGGCGTCGATCGCCATGCCCGATTCGCCGAAGTACGCGTCCTATCGCGACTACGCGTTTCTCGTGCGCCAGATCATCTTCGTGGTGATGGGCTCGGTGATCGGCGTCGTGTCGTTCCGCATTCCGATCGCGACGTGGGACAAGTACGCGCCGAAGCTGTTTCTGATTTCGCTGGTCGCGCTGGTGATCGTGCTGATTCCGCACGTCGGCAAGGGCGTGAACGGCGCGCGCCGCTGGATTCCGCTCGGCATCACGAACATGCAGCCGTCGGAAATCATGAAGCTCGCCGTGACGATTTACGCGGCGAACTACACGGTGCGCAAGCAGGAATACATGCACAGCTTCGCCAAAGGCTTTTTGCCGATGGCGGTGGCGGTGGGTCTCGTCGGCGCGTTGCTGCTGCTCGAACCGGACATGGGCGCGTTCATGGTGATCGCGGCGATCGCGATGGGCGTGCTGTTTCTCGGCGGCGTGAACGGCAAGCTGTTCGGCGGCCTGGTGGCAACCGCGGTCGGCACTTTCAGTTTGCTGGTCTGGGCGTCGCCGTGGCGTCGTGAACGGATTTTCGCGTATCTCGATCCGTGGGACGACCGTTACGCGCAGGGCAAGGCTTATCAATTGACGCACTCGCTGATCGCGTTCGGCCGCGGCGAGTGGTTCGGCGTGGGCCTCGGCGGCAGCGTCGAGAAGCTCAACTATCTGCCGGAAGCGCATACCGACTTCATCCTCGCGGTGATCGGCGAGGAACTCGGTTTTATCGGCGTGCTGGTGGTGATCCTGATGTTCTACTGGATCGTGCGCCGCTCGTTCGAGATCGGCCGTCAGGCGCTCGCACTCGATCGCACGTTCGCGGGCCTGGTCGCGAAGGGCGTCGGCATCTGGTTCGGCGCGCAGACCTTCATCAACATGGGCGTGAACCTCGGCTTGCTGCCGACCAAGGGTCTCACGCTGCCGCTCGTCAGTTATGGCGGCTCGGGCATTGTGCTGAACTGCGTCGCTGTTGCGGTGTTGATGCGCGTCGATTACGAGAACCGGGTGTTGATGCGCGGAGGGAAAGTATGACCGCTCTGCCGCAACGCACGCTGATGGTGATGGCCGGAGGCACCGGGGGACACGTGTTCCCTGGGCTCGCGGTCGCTCATCTGATGCAGGCGTGGGGCTGGAAGGTCGTATGGCTCGGCAATCCCGCGGGCATGGAAGCGACGCTGGTGCCGAAGCACGGCATCCCGATGGAATACGTGCGCTTCGGCGGACTGCGCGGCAAGGGCATGAAAACCAAGCTGATGCTGCCGCTGAATCTGCTGCGTGCCTGCACGCAAAGCCTCTCCGTGCTGCGTCGCGTGAAGCCGGATGTGGTGCTCGGCATGGGCGGCTACATCACGTTTCCGGCCGGCTTGATGACCGCATTGAGCGGCCGTCCGCTGGTGCTGCATGAACAGAATTCGATTGCCGGTCTCGCGAACAAGGTGCTCGCGAAAGTTGCCAAGCGTGTGCTGGTTGCGTTCCCGAATGCATTGCCGCACGGCGAATGGACGGGAAATCCGATTCGTGAGGAACTTGCGCGCGCAATTGCACCCAAAACACGCTACGCGCAACGCAGCGGTCCGTTGAATGTGCTGGTCGTGGGCGGCAGTCTGGGCGCGACGGCATTGAATGAAGTCGTGCCGCGCGCGGCGGCCTTGCTCGCGCCGAACGAACGGCCGCGCATCGTGCATCAGGCGGGCGCGAAGCACATCGAGGCGCTGCGCGAGAACTACGCGGCAGCCGGTTTGCAAGCGGGCGCCGGCGTCGAACTCGTACCGTTCATCGACGACATGACGAGCGCCTACGCGAACGCGGACCTGGTGATTTGCCGGTCCGGCGCGATGACGGTGTCCGAGATTTCAGCAGTAGGCGTGGCGGCGTTCTTCGTGCCGTTCCCGTATGCAGTAGACGATCACCAAACCACTAATGCAGCGTTCCTCGCCGACAACGGCGCGGCGCTGGTCGTGCAGCAACGCGATCTGTCGGCGGAAACCCTCGCTGACTGGTTGCGCAGCCAGACGCGAGAAACCCTCGCGGAGATGGCGGAGCGTTCGCGCTCGCTCGCGAAACCCGACGCCACGGAACAGGTCGCGCAGATTTGCGCGACCGTGGCGGGTTCGATTTCGGGCGCGAGCCCAGAAGGAAAGCAATGAAACACATCGTCAAACATATTCACTTTGTCGGCATCGGTGGTGTCGGCATGAGCGGCATCGCGGAGGTGCTGGTCAACCTCGGCTATCAGGTGAGCGGCTCGGATCTCACGAGCAACGCGGTCACGGATCGCCTCGCCGCACTCGGCGCGCGGATCGCGATCGGTCACGCGGCGGAGAACATCGAAGGCGCGAACGCGGTGGTCGTCTCTACCGCGGTGCGCAGCGACAACCCGGAAGTGCTGGCCGCGCGTCATCGCCGCATTCCGATCGTGCCGCGCGCAGTGATGCTCGCGGAGCTGATGCGCCTGAAGCAGGGCATCGCGATTGCCGGCACGCACGGCAAGACCACGACCACCTCGCTGGTGGCGAGCGTGCTCGCGGCGGGCGGTCTCGATCCGACCTTCGTGATCGGCGGCCGGCTGATCAGCGCGGGCGCGAATGCGCGGCTCGGCACGGGCGACTTCATCGTCGCGGAAGCCGACGAGTCGGATGCGTCGTTCCTGAATCTGTTCCCGGTGATCGAAGTCATCACGAACATCGACGCCGATCACATGGACACCTACGGGCATGACTTCGCGCGGCTCAAGCAGGCGTTCATCGAATTCACGCACCGTCTGCCGTTTTACGGTATCGCGGTGCTGTGCGTCGACGATCCGAACGTGAAGGAAATTCTGCCGTTCGTGTCGAAGCCGATCATCCGCTACGGCTTCGCGCCGGATGCGCAGGTGCGCGCGGTCAACGTACAGGCGCGCGACGGCAAGATGCATTTCACCGCCATGCGCGAAGACGCGGCGCCGATCGACATCGTTTTGAACCTGCCGGGCGAGCACAACGTGCAGAACGCTTTGGCCGCAATTGCAATTGCGACTGAACTTGAAGTGAAAGATGCCGATATCCAGCGAGCGCTGGCGGATTTCAACGGCGTGGGCCGACGCTTCCAGCGCTATGGCGAAGTGCCGGTCGTAAGCGAAGGCAAAGCGAGCGGCGCCTACACGCTGGTCGACGACTACGGTCATCACCCGGTCGAAATGGCGGCCACGGTGGCGGCGGCGCGCGGCGCATTTCCGGGCCGGCGTCTGGTGCTGGCGTTCCAGCCGCACCGCTTCACGCGTACGCGTGATTGCTTCGAGGATTTTGTGAAAGTGCTGTCGACCGTCGACGCGCTCGTGCTGACCGAAGTCTATTCGGCCGGTGAAGCGCCAATCGTCGCCGCGGACGGCCGCGCCTTGGCGCGTGCGCTGCGTGTGGCGGGCAAGGTCGAGCCGGTGTTTGTCGATACGGTGGATGAAGTGCCGGACGCGCTCTCAGCAGTGGTGCGCGACGGCGATGTGGTGATCACGATGGGCGCGGGTTCGATCGGCGGTGTGCCCGGTCGCCTGGCGCAGGAAACGAAGGTGTGAGCGAAATGAGCAGTATCGACCCGAAACAATTCGGCAAAGTGGCAGTGCTACTCGGTGGGAACTCCGCCGAGCGCGAGGTATCGCTCAACTCCGGCCGCCTGGTGCTGCAAGGTCTGCGCGACGCCGGCGTGGACGCGCATCCGTTCGATCCGGCCGAGCGTCCGCTCGCCGCATTGAAGGAAGAAGGCTTTGTGCGCGCGTTCAACGCGCTGCATGGCGGCTATGGCGAGAACGGCCAGATCCAGGGCGCGCTCGACTTTTACGGCATCAAGTACACGGGTAGCGGCGTGCTCGGCTCGGCGCTCGGTCTGGACAAGTTCCGCACCAAGCTCGTGTGGCAGCAACTCGGCATTCCGACGCCGCCGTTCGAAGCGGTGCTGCGCGGCGACGACTACGCGGCGCGTTCGAAAGATATCGTCGCGAAGCTCGGCTTGCCGCTCTTCGTGAAGCCGGCGAGCGAGGGTTCGAGCGTCGCGGTGATCAAGGTCAAGAGCGCCGACGCACTGCCTGCCGCGCTGATCGAAGCGGTCAAGTACGACAAGATCGTGGTGGTCGAAAAGAGCATTGAAGGCGGCGGCGAATACACCGCGTGCATCGCCGGCAATCTCGACTTGCCGGTGATTCGCATCGTGCCGGCCGGCGAGTTTTACGACTATCACGCGAAGTACATCGCGAACGACACGCAGTACCTGATCCCGTGCGGTCTGGCCGCGGACGAGGAAGCGCGCCTGAAAGTGCTGGCGCGCCGTGCCTTCGACGTGCTCGGTTGCACCGACTGGGGCCGCGCGGATTTCATGCTCGATGCCGACGGCAACCCGTATTTCCTCGAAGTGAACACGGCGCCTGGCATGACCGATCACTCGCTGCCGCCGAAAGCGGCGCGCGCGGTGGGCATCAGCTATCAGGAACTGGTTGTCGGCGTATTGGCGCTGACGCTGCAGGACTAACCGGGGCGACCCGAAAGCAACACCATGTGGAACAACGTTCGCCAGCTCAATTTCGCCGCCAACGCATTGCATGCGTTGCTGGTGCTCGTGCTGCTGGCGGCGGGCGGTTACTGGCTGATCCAGCGCCCGAATTTCGCGTTGCGCGAAATCCAGATCGACGGCGATACCGAGCACATCAATTCGCCGACGGTGCGCGCGGGTGTCGTGGGGCGCTTGAAGGGCAACTTTTTCACGGTGGATCTCGACGTGGCGCGTCAGGCGTTCGAGCAGATGCCGTGGGTGCGTCATGCGAGCGTGCGGCGCGTCTGGCCGAATGCACTGGCTGTCACGCTGGAAGAGTACAAACCGCTGGGAACGTGGGGCAGCGATCAGTTGGTGAGCGTCGACGGCGAGCTGTTCACCGCGAACCAGGGCGAGCTCGAAGAAGACTTGCCCGCGTTCGACGGTCCGGACGGTACGGCAAAAGAGGTGGTCGCGCGTTATCACGACTTCCAGAAATGGTTTGCGCCGTTGGGCGCGACGCCTGAAGAAGTGACGCTGTCGCCACGCTACGCGTGGACGGTGAAGCTCTCGAACGGCACGCAGGTGGAACTTGGGCGCGAACGCAATCAGGACACGCTGCTCGACCGGAGCAAGCGTCTGAGCGCGGCGTGGAACGCGGTGACGCAACGTTGGGGAAAGGATATCGAGTATGCGGACTTGCGCTATCCGAACGGTTTCGCGATTCGCGCGGCAGGGATGCGCTTTATCACCGAACCCGACAAGGGCAAGAAGTAAACGGACATCACACGCAATGAGCACGCTATGAGTAAAGACTATAAAGATCTGCTGGTCGCCCTCGACATTGGGACGTCGAAGGTCGTGGCCATCGTCGCCGAGTTGAAGGGCGAGGGTCACTACGAGGTGATCGGCCTCGGCCAGAGCGAATCGAAGGGGCTCAAGAAAGGCGTGGTGGTGAATATCGAAGCCACCGTGCAGTCCATTCAGCGCGCGCTCGAAGAAGCCGAACTGATGGCCGACTGCAAGATCACAAACGTATTTACCGGAATTGCCGGCAGCCATATCCGCAGCTTCAACTCGAGCGGCATGGTGGCGATCAAGGAGAAGGAAGTCACGCAGACGGATGTGGCTCGCGTGATCGAAACGGCGAAGGCGATCAACATCCCGACCGATCAGCAGGTGCTGCACATCCTGACGCAGGAATTCATCATCGACGGTCAGGAAGATGTGCGCGAGCCGATCGGCATGAGCGGCATTCGTCTCGAAGTGAAGGTGCATATCGTCACCGGCGCGGTGAGCGCGGCGCAGAACATCGTCAAGTGCGTGCGCCGCTGCGGGCTCGAAGTGAACGATCTGATCTTGCAGCCGCTGGCGTCGTCGCTGGCGGTGCTGACGGAAGACGAAAAAGAACTCGGCGTGGTGCTGGTCGATATCGGCGGCGGCACGACGGACATTGCGATTTTCAGCGAAGGTGCGATCCGTCATACGGCGGTGATTCCTATCGCCGGCGACCAGATCACGAGCGACATCGCGATGGCGCTGCGTACGCCGACGCCGGATGCGGAAGACATCAAGGTGGATTACGGCATCGCCAAGCAGGCGCTCGCCGATCCGGACGAGATGATCGAAGTGCCGGGTCTCGGCGAGCGCGGTCCGCGCACGCTGTCGCGCCAGGCGCTGGCGGCAGTGGTCGAGCCGCGTGTCGAAGAACTGTTTTCGCTCGTGCAGCAGGTGGTGCGCGAGTCGGGTTACGAGGAACTGCTGAGCTCCGGCGTGGTGCTGACCGGCGGCGCGTCGATGATGCTCGGCATGGTCGAACTGGGTGAGGACATCTTCCTGAAGCCGGTGCGCATCGGCGTGCCGGAATACGCGGGCGGTCTCGCTGACGTGGTGCGCAATCCGCGCTACTCGACGGCGATGGGCCTGCTCGTCGAAGGACGCTCGCAGCGCATGCGCGGCCGCAAGGTCGCGGTGCAGTCGGGCTCGATGGGACAGGTGTTCACGCGCATGAAGGACTGGTTCCTCGGCAACTTCTAACGCATTCGCTGCACAGAACGGTTCTTAGAAATACGCGCCGGTGCCGGCGGCCGGCGCGCGACAGGAGGTTGCCCGATCTCCTGCCGAATAACGGCCGAGTGGCTGTAAATTTTTTATCTTGACGGAGGCATCATGGATTTCCAAATGCTGGAAACCGAAACGAACGGCACCATCATCAAGGTGGTCGGAGTAGGTGGCGCTGGCGGCAATGCTGTCCAGCACATGATCAACAAAGGCGTGCAAGGCGTCGACTTCATCGTGATGAACACGGACGCGCAGGCTTTGTCGCGTTCGCGCGCCACCGCGGTGATCCAGCTCGGCAACACGGGTCTGGGCGCGGGCGCCAAGCCGGAAATGGGCCGCGCCGCAGCGGAAGAAGCCCGTGAGCGCATCGCCGACGCACTGCGCGGCGCGCATATGGTCTTCATCACGGCCGGCATGGGCGGCGGCACGGGTACGGGCGCAGCACCCGTGGTCGCGCAGATCGCCAAGGAAATGGGTATCTTGACCGTTGGCGTCGTCAGCAAGCCGTTCGAATTCGAAGGCGGCAAGCGCATGCGCGTCGCGGAAGCCGGTTCGCAGCAACTGGAGGATCACGTCGACTCGCTGATCGTCGTCCTGAACGACAAGCTGTTCGAGGTGATGGGCGATGACGCCGAGATGGACAAGTGCTTCCAGTGCGCAGACGACGTTCTGAACAACGCAGTTGCCGGCATCGCGGAAATCATCAACGTCGACGGTCTGGTGAACGTCGACTTCGAAGACGTGAAGACGGTGATGGGCGAGCAAGGCAAGGCGATGATGGGCACGGCGACGGTTGCCGGCGTCGATCGCGCACGCCTCGCTGCTGAGCAGGCTGTCGCCAGCCCGCTGCTGGAAGGCGTGGATCTGTCGGGTGCGCGTGGCGTGCTGGTCAACATCACGTCGAGCCGTTCGCTGCGTCTGTCGGAAACGCGCGAAGTGATGAACACCATCAAGAGCTATGCTGCGGAAGACGCGACCGTGATTTTCGGCGCGGTGTACGACGATGCGATGGGCGACGCGCTGCGCGTGACGGTCGTGGCAACGGGCCTGGGCCGTGCGGCGAAGAAGCAGCAATCGGCACCGATGACGCTGCTGCGCACCGGCACCGACAACCAGCCGATCAATGCACACGCTGCCTACACACCGCAGTCGTCGCACGCCAGCACCGCCGACTACGGCGCGCTGGACACGCCGGCAGTGTGGCGCACGTCGCGCGATACGGCCGCTTCGCATGTGCAGGCGCTGCAGGAAAAGGGCGTCGACACGTACGACATTCCGGCATTCCTGCGCAAGCAGGCGGACTGAGCGCACGAGCAGGCTTTTCGTTGCGGCGCTGCGAGTTGGACAGCAGTGCAGCGCTGGCGGACGAATGCACGAGCGTGGCGGGTGAACGGCAAACAAGTCGCGTATCGTCAGATCCGCGGCAAGGACGACTGCCCTCTTCGGATTCGCGAAGCGGAGTGGGCGACTGTCGCCGGGCGGCGGAGCATAGTGTGAGGCTCACGCCGGATTTTTCACTGCGACACGACGACGTGCGAGCGTGCTTCGCATCGATGCAAAGGACTTGAGCATGATTCAAGCAGGTGACAAGCTGCCCGACGCAACGCTCTTCGAGTTGATCGAAGACGAGCGGGCGGGCTGCACGATCGGGCCTAACAGCTTCGACGTGCGCGAACAGACGGCGGGCAAGCGTGTGGTGATCTTCGGATTGCCGGGCGCGTTCACGCCCACCTGTTCGGCCAAACATGTACCGGGTTATGTCGAACACGCCGAGCAGTTGCGCGCTCTTGGCATCGACGAGATCTGGTGCGTGTCCGTCAACGACGCGTTCGTAATGGGCGCGTGGGGACGCGATCAGCACGCCTCGGGCAAGGTGCGCATGATGGCGGACGGCAGTGCGGCTTTCACGCGAGCGCTCGGTCTCGAGCAGGATTTGTCGGCGCGCGGCATGGGAATCCGTTCCCAGCGCTACGCGATGGTGGTCGACGACGGCGTGGTCAAGACGTTGAACGTCGAGGCTGCCGGCAAATTCGAAGTCAGCGATGCAGGGAGTATTCTCGCTACGTTGAGCTAGGCACGTGGGCGTCGTGGCCTTCGCCACAGGCACGCGCGGTTGGCGCGTTGTGCCGGGGCAACGGTCGATAAGACGCTTTTGTGACAGGCCGTTACGCGGGCCGATGACCGGAAACGCCTCCGTTCCGGGGCATCGGCCCGTCACGCTTTCCTGACGGGCGCCCAGGGGTAATGCAGCGAAACAGATTGATACGTTCCGCGAAAAGACGCTCCTTAGGGTATTGGAGTATAATTCGTGCTATGGAATAAAAAGTCCCGATTGGGATTTTCAATCGAATAGAAGATCACCATGTTGAAGCAGCGCACTATCAAGCAAATCGTCAAGACAGTCGGCATTGGCCTGCACTCCGGCCGCAAAGTCGAACTGACCCTCCGTCCGGCCGGGCCGGACACGGGCATCGTGTTTTCGCGCGTGGATCTGGCCACGCCGGTGGACATTCCTGCGTCGGCGATGGCGATTGGCGATACGCGTCTGGCTTCCGTGTTGCAGAAGGACGGCGCGCGCGTCTCGACCATCGAGCATCTGATGTCCGCCTGCGCCGGTCTCGGCATCGACAACCTGTACGTCGACGTCACCGCCGAAGAAATCCCGATCATGGACGGCAGCGCGGGTTCGTTCGTGTTTCTGATTCAATCGGCAGGTATCGAAGAGCAGAACGCGGCGAAGAAATTCATCAAGGTCACCAAGCCGGTCGAAATTCGTGACGGCGATAAATTCGCGCGTCTCGACCCGTATTTCGGTTTCAAGCTCAAATTTACGATCGATTTCCGTCACCCGGCCGTGGATAAAACCGGTCAGGCGCTGGAAGTGGATTTTGCCAACACGTCGTACGTGCGTGAAATC
The DNA here is from genome assembly GCF_004339745.1 of Paraburkholderia sp. BL9I2N2. Lineage (GTDB taxonomy): Bacteria > Pseudomonadota > Gammaproteobacteria > Burkholderiales > Burkholderiaceae > Paraburkholderia. The sequence goes on from NZ_SMGP01000001.1 coordinate 28,643, forward strand.
GCGCGTGCCCGCACCTTCGGTTTTGCGCATGAAGTGGAAATGATGCGTGAACTGGGTCTGGCGCGTGGCGGCAGCATGGACAACGCGATCGTGCTCGACGAGTACCGCATCCTGAATAACGACGGCCTGCGCTACGACGACGAGTTCGTGAAGCACAAGATGCTCGACGCGATCGGCGACCTGTATGTGATCGGCCACCCGTTGCTGGCGTCGTACAACGCGTACAAGTCGGGCCACGGCCTGAACAACGCGCTGCTGCGTGAACTGCTGGCGCACGAAGATTCGTACGAAATCGTCACCTTCGACGACACGCAGAAGGCACCGCGCGGTTTCGCCTACGAGACCCAGACGGCTTTTGCCTGACGCCTTCGGGCGAATTTTCCGAAGTAATCGTACGAAAAGTAAGCGGCCCAGTCGGGCCGCTTTTCTTTTGCCTAGCGATTTCTCCGATGCCGGGCCGCCATTTTCGCCAGCGCTTCCTGTAAGGGCGACGGCGCCAACGATTCGCTCAGCGCGTGGAGCGCGTCGGCGCCGGCCGGCGTCATGCGCGCCTGTTTGACCGGCGGCGGTTCCTTGACAGCCTGCGGCCGCACGCGAATCCGCAGCGCATTGACCGGCCAGCCGCGCTGTTGTAGATCCGACAGCAGCCGCGGTTCCAGATGCCGCAGCCGTGCCGCCAGCGCGTTGTGGCCGGCGAACAGGGCCAACACGCCTTCCTTGATAAAGCTGGGCTCGACGCTCGTCGCCAGATAGTCCGGCAGCAGCGCCCGCAGATCCTTCTCCAACGCCGCAATCTGCTCGACGCCCGCGCGCAGGGCCGCGAACGCGTCCGTGCGGTTGAGCACCTCGGCGACCGGCTGCGGGCGGCGCGCCTTGAACTGCTGGGGCGGCGGCCTTGAAAAGGAAGGAATACGGCTCATGTTCGATGGTAACGGCGTGTCCGCACCCTATGCGCGTTCACGCCGCGATTGTACCGCGCGGGATGCACGCGGACCTGCCTCAATGCGGACTGTCAGAGCTCGCTGCGGCGGGCTTCGGATGCCCCGCAGCCGTCTCGCTGCCGACATCAGCGTGGGCGGGGGCGCGTGCTAAAATGCGCGATTCGGTGCGACACGCATGCTCGTGTCCGGCTGCTCCACGTTACGGAGCATCGACTAGAGGGTTATTGAGGTAACTCACCATGCCCTCCGCAGGCGGCCCCCTTGTGGGCCGCACTTTAGGAAGCAGATGCAACCCTATGGGAAGCATCCTTGTAGTGAAATTGGAAACCGGAGCAATCAGCCGGGAACCTTGTTGCATGGGCCTGATTACCGTTAGGTCCCGCCCAGTCAGCGGCTTCACCTCCGCCGACAGGGCGGGGTGATGTTTGCAATTCCCGAGCCTTTAGGCAAGGGTTTCGCTAAACGATACGAGCGAAAGCTCGGTGTGTCATTGTTCGACCTCGTTTGTTGGAAGACGAGGGTAGTGAACCTGCTGTACGACCAGCAGTAGCCTAGGGAGACATGCGTCACTGGCAACGGTGGGGTGTGAAGCTCTTCTGACAATGTAGCCCCCGGACGTTTCGGGCAGATTGGTTCCGCGAGGAGGCGGTCTGGATACTCCTAGCAGCAAGGGGGTAAGGCGCTAGGCTGGCTGATAGGGTTAACGGAAGTGAACTGCTGATAAACCTCGTTAGCATTGTGTGCCAAAGCTGCTGATAGGCACTGACCAAAAGGTATGCGGTTGGATAGCCCGCTCGAATCTCGGGTTACGTCGTTCGTGATACCGCCGGGGAATAGGCAGAACCTAAGTCAGTCGTGTGACATGCCGGGAACGTGGTAAGCCTGTATGGTTGCCAGCGCAGTCAGGCTGGCAGGCGAACCGCAAGGGACGCTGTTGATTGTGCAGGTATGGGAGGACGGAAAAAGCGAAAGCCGGGGTGTAATGGTTCGGATAGGGGTTGGAACATCACCCCACGCGAAAGCGGGCAGACTTCCGTCTGGTCTACCGTCGCAAGACGGCTGACTACCCTCTGTAACTTGGTCAGATGCAGGTGCATGCGCCTGCATTGAGTTTTGTTGTTCCCCAGCGGGGTGTATCTGCCCCGCTGGGGGAGATGCGCCTTCTGTCTGGGGACTTTCCAGGTAGGAGAGCAGCATGAAAGTATCTGGTCGAAAGACCGGATCTGCGCTTTCCCACGCGCCGGACAACTGGTACGCCATAGATTGGCAGCGGGTTGAGCGGAACGTGAGGGGGATGCAGATTCGAATTGCGAAGGCGACGCGGGAAAGCGATTGGCGAAGGGTGAAAGCCCTGCAACGGATGCTGACCCGCACGTTGTCTGCGAAGCTGTATGCGGTACGACGTGTTACGCAAAACCAGGGTGCGCGAACGGCTGGAGTCGATCGCGAGCTATGGGATTCGCCTGACAGCCGGTGGGAAGCCATCGGCAGGTTGAAGCGGCGCGGATACAAGCCTCTGCCATTACGGAGAGTCTTTATCCCCAAAGCCAATGGGAAGGAACGCCCTCTGGGCATTCCGACCATGCGGGACAGGGCGATGCAAGCTCTGCATCTGCTGGCTTTGGAGCCAGTATCGGAGTCGACGAGTGACCTGAATTCCTACGGGTTCAGGCTAAATCGTTCGACAGCTGATGCGATGGCCCAAATCCGCGTCTGTATGTCCCAAGAGGCTTCTGCCAAATGGGTCCTCGAAGCGGATATCAAGGGATGCTTTGACCACATCAGTCATGACTGGTTGGAAAACAATGTCCTGATGGACAGAGTAATCCTCCGGAAATGGTTGAAGGCTGGCCTGATTTATAAGGGGCAGCTACAGGCGACTGAGGCCGGTACGCCGCAGGGAGGCATCATCTCCCCGACGTTGGCAAACGTAACGCTGAATGGGCTGGAGCGAGAACTGGAAGTGCACCTCGGTGCAAAACTAGGGATCATGAAAGCTCGAAGGCTCAAAGTGAATGTGGTGCGGTACGCGGACGACTTTGTAATCACCGGCGACTCACGTGAGTTACTGGAGTGCGAGGTCCGACCTTGGGTAGAAGCATTCCTTGCGGTTCGGGGACTGCAGTTATCGGAGGAGAAGACGCGGATCACTCACATTGACGACGGCTTCGATTTCCTTGGGTGGAATTTCCGGAAGTACTCGGGAAAGATGCTCATCAAGCCGAGCAAGAAGAACGCGAAAGCGTTCTACAGCAAGGTGGCGGAAACGATTAGCAGCAACAAGACGGTGAAGCAGGAGGAGATGATCCGACTGCTAAATCCAATGTTGCGCGGATGGGCGCAGTATCACCATCCGGTTACGGCCAAAAAGGCGTACACCCGCATGGAGCATCTGGTGTTCCGGAGGCTCTGGTGGTGGTCCAAGCGGCGACATCCGCGAAAGAGCAGCAGTTGGGTGCGACAGAAGTACTTCCACTCAATCGACGCTCGACAGTGGGTGTTTGCGGTCCGGACGGTTCGAGACGATGGCAGTTGGGGCCTGATGGAGTTGTACCAACTCAGCGGTACGGCGATCAGGAGACACAAGAAGATCCAAGGAGAATTCAATCCCTTTGATCCGAAGTGGGAGCAATATGGCGAGCAACTGCGGCAGACGCGTCTGTGGGATTCGATGCGCTACCGGAAACAGTGGGCAAAGCTGTACATGTCGCAGAGCGGGCTGTGTGCGCACTGCGGCTGTGCCTTGACGGACGAAACAGGCTGGCACGATCATCATCTGGAATATCGGATGCATGGCGGGTCAGACAAGTTGTCCAACCGGGTCTTGCTTCACCCGCACTGTCACCAGCAGGTACACGTTGGTAAACTTGTAGTAACTAAGCCGGTTCTGTCGTAGACAGAACTTTGTTTGTAGATTTGAGCCGTATGCGGGGAAACTCGCACGTACGGTTCTCGGGGGGCCCGATCTTCGTAAGAAGGTCGGGCTACCCGACAATTCACTCTTGGACTAAGCCGCCGAGGCCCTTCCGACCCCGGAGCGCACGTGCACGAACTGCACGCCGCGACCCAGCCGAAGCCGCGACGCAGACACCGATCCGATGACCACCGGTTTTCTACAGAAGATTTTTGGCAGCCGCAACCAGCGGTTAGTCAAGCAATATCAAAAGACCGTCACGGCGATCAATGCGCTCGAGCCGCAGATCGAGCAATTGACGGACGATCAACTGCGCGCCAAAACGGGTGAATTCCGCCAGCGCGTCGCGAGCGGCGAGTCGCTCGACAAGCTCCTGCCGGAAGCCTTCGCGGTATGCCGCGAGGCCAGCAAGCGGGTGCTGAAAATGCGCCACTTCGACGTGCAGCTGATCGGCGGCATGGTTCTGCACTACGGCAAGATCGGCGAAATGCGCACTGGTGAGGGCAAGACGCTCGTTGCCACGCTGCCGGTGTACCTGAACGCGCTGTCGGGGCGCGGCGTGCACGTGGTCACGGTCAACGACTACCTCGCCCAGCGCGACGCCGAATGGATGGCGCGGCTGTACAACTTCCTCGGTCTGTCGGTCGGCATCAACCTGTCGCAGATGGATCACGGCGCGAAGCAGGAAGCCTACGCGGCTGACATCACGTATGGCACCAACAACGAATTCGGCTTCGACTACCTGCGCGACAACATGGTCTACGAGACCGACGCACGCGTGCAGCGAGCCTTGAATTTCGCGGTGGTCGACGAGGTCGACTCGATCCTGATCGACGAAGCCCGTACGCCGCTGATCATCTCCGGCCAGGCCGAAGACCATACCGAACTCTACGTGCGCATGAATGCGCTGCCGCCGCTGCTCGAGCGCCAGATCGGCGAAGAGAAAGCGGACGGCACCGGCGTCGAAAAGCCGGGCGACTACACGCTGGACGAGAAAGGCCGCCAGGTGTTCCTGACGGAATCGGGCCACGAAAAGGCCGAGCGCCTGCTCGCCGAGTGGGGCCTGATCGGCGAGGGCGAAAGCCTGTACGCGCCGCAGAACATCACGCTCATGCACCACGTGTACGCCGCGCTGCGCGCGCACACGCTGTTCTTCAAGGACCAGCATTACGTGGTGCAGAACGGCGAAGTGGTGATCGTCGACGAATTCACCGGCCGCCTGATGGCGGGGCGCCGCTGGTCGGACGGCCTGCACCAGGCCGTCGAGGCGAAGGAACACGTCAAGATCCAGAGCGAGAATCAGACGCTCGCGTCGATCACGTTCCAGAACTACTTCCGCATGTACGCGAAGCTGTCCGGCATGACCGGCACGGCGGATACGGAAGCGTACGAATTCAACGAGATCTACGGTCTCGAAACGGTCGTGATCCCGACCAACCGTCCGCCCAAGCGGATCGACAAGCAAGATCAGATCTACAAGACCGCCAAGGAACGCTACGACGCGGTGATCCGCGACATCCGCGATTGCTACGAGCGCGGTCAGCCGGTGCTGGTCGGCACGACGTCGATCGAAAACTCCGAGTTGCTGTCGCATCTGCTGAAGCAAACCGGTTTGCCGCACGAAGTGCTGAACGCCAAGCAGCACGCGCGTGAAGCCGAGATCGTCGCAGAAGCCGGCCGTCCGAAGCGCATCACGATCGCCACCAACATGGCCGGTCGCGGTACCGACATCGTGCTCGGCGGCAACGCGGAAAAGCAGGCGTCGTTCATCGATTTGGACGAAACGCTCGCCGACGACGACAAGCAGCGCCGCATCCAGAAGCTGCACGACGAATGGCAAGCGCTGCACGATCAGGTGAAGGCCGCGGGTGGTCTGCACATCATCGGCACCGAGCGCCACGAATCGCGCCGGATCGACAACCAGTTGCGCGGCCGTGCCGGTCGTCAGGGCGACCCGGGTTCGTCGCGCTTCTATTTGTCGCTGGAAGATCCGCTGCTGCGCATTTTCGCCGGCGATCGCGTGCGCGCAATCATGGACCGCCTGAAGATGCCGGAAGGCGAAGCGATCGAGGCGGGCATCGTCTCGCGCTCGATCGAATCGGCGCAGCGCAAGGTGGAAGCGCGCAACTTCGACGTTCGCAAGCAATTGCTCGAATACGACGATGTGTCGAACGATCAGCGCAAGGTGATCTACCAGCAGCGCAATGAATTGCTCGAAGCGAACGACATCACGGAAACCATCGGCGCGATGCGCCAGAGCGTGATTGCCGACATCGTTCACCAGTTCGTGCCGGCTGGCAGCATTGAAGAGCAGTGGGACGTGCCTGAGTTGGAAGAAGTGCTGCGCAACGAATGGCAGCTCGACCTCGCGATCCAGGAAATGATCAACGAGTCGAACTCGATCAGCGCGGACGAGATCCTCGAAGCGGTCGAAGCCGCCGCGGACGAAGCCTACGAGGCGAAGGTCGAACTGGTCGGCCGCGAATCGTTCAGCGCGTTCGAACGCTCGATCATGCTGCAAACGCTGGATCGTAGCTGGCGTGAACATCTGGCCGCGCTCGATCACCTGCGCCAGGGCATCCATCTGCGCGGCTATGCGCAGAAGAATCCGAAGCAGGAATACAAGCGCGAGGCGTTCGAACTGTTCGCCGCCATGCTCGACGCTGTGAAGCTCGAAGTCACCCGCGTGGTGATGAACGTGCAGATCCAGTCGCCGGAACAGCTGGAACAGGCCGCCGAACAGCTCGAAGAGCAGGGTGGCCACCTCGAAAACGTCGAGTTCCGCCACGCCGAATTCGCCGAAGCCGCAGCCGCGGCGCCTGTTGCCGCGGAAGCGGCCACCGCCGCCATGATCGGCGATGCAATGAGCCACGGCTCGTCGCATACGGCTGCAGCGAACATGAGCGCCGACAATGTGCCGAAGGTCGGCCGTAACGACCCGTGCCCGTGCGGCAGCGGCAAGAAGTACAAGCAGTGCCACGGCAAGATCGTGTAATGCCGAAGGCGGCGCGCTGCGAGGCGCGCCGCGTCGTTTTACGCGGTACTTTGCCTTGATTTCGCGGTGATCCGGCAGCACGCCCGGGCCATCAGTTTCCGTTTCCCTCGATGCCGGCGCCTGCCGGCATTTTCTTCGACAGGTCGCGACCATGGCTGTCAATTTCCCCTCGATCGATCCCGCTCAACTCCACCCCGTCGCCGGCGTTTCGCTCGGCTGGGCGGAGGCGAATATCCGCAAGCCGAACCGCAAGGACGTGCTCGTCATTTCCGTGGGCGAAGGCGCCACGGTGGGCGGCGTGTTCACGCAGAACCGTTTTTGCGCGGCGCCCGTCACGGTGTGCCGTGAGAATCTGGAGCGTGTGCGCGCCGGCGGCAAGCCGATTCGCGCGCTGGTGATCAACACCGGCAACGCGAACGCGGGCACGGGCGAGCCGGGCCTCGTGGCGGCGCGTGAAACCTGTGCCGAACTCGCGCGTCTGGCGGATATCACGCCGGAGCAGGTGCTGCCGTTTTCGACGGGCGTGATTCTCGAACCGCTACCGGTCGATCGCCTGAATGCGGGTTTGCCGGCCGCGCTGGCGAACCGCAAGGAAGCGAACTGGTACGACGCCGCGCAGGCGATCATGACCACGGACACGCTGCCCAAGGCCACGTCGCGTCAGGTCGCAATCGACGGCCATACGGTCACGCTGACCGGTATCAGCAAGGGTGCGGGCATGATCAAGCCGAACATGGCGACCATGCTCGGCTTCCTCGCGTTCGATGCCGCCGTCGCCCAGCCGGTGCTCGACGCGCTGGTCAAGCACGTGGCGGACCGCTCGTTCAACTGCATCACGATCGATGGCGATACGTCGACCAACGATTCATTCATCCTGATCGCGTCGGGCAAATCGAGCCTGCCGGCGATCACGTCCACCGACTCGCCCGCTTATGCAGCGCTGCGCGACGCGGTGACCGAAGTCGCGCAGACCCTCGCGCAGTTGATCGTGCGCGACGGTGAAGGCGCGACCAAATTCATGACCGTGCAGGTGGAAGGCGGCTCTAGCGTCGGCGAATGCCGCCAGATCGCCTATGCGATCGGCCACTCGCCGCTCGTGAAGACGGCCTTCTATGCATCGGACCCGAATCTCGGCCGCATTCTGGCGGCCATCGGCTATGCCGGCGTGGACGATCTCGACGTCGGCAAGATCGATCTGTATCTGGACGACGTGCTGGTTGCGACTGCCGGCGGCCGCAATCCGGCCTACCGTGAAGAAGACGGCCAGCGCGTCATGAAAAAGAGCGAGATCGGCATTCGCGTCGTACTCGGCCGCGGCGATGCGCAAGCCACGATCTGGACTTGCGATCTGTCGCACGACTACGTGAGCATCAACGCCGACTATCGTTCGTAACCAGGTTTCTCATAGGGGTTTTAAAGCGGCCTGCGGGCCGCTTACTCACCAGCCATGGACAAACTCGAACAGTTTCTGACCCGGGCCGAAGCCGTGCTCGTCCGCCTCGAAGCGATGCTTCCGCCCGCCACGCCAAATATCGACTGGTCGGCGGCGGTCGCCTTCCGCTGGCGCAAGCGCCAGGGGCGCGGCTATCTGCAGCCGGTGCCGGCCATCTCGACGATCACGCTCGACGATCTGCAAAACATCGAACGCCAGAAAGGTCTGATTGAGCAGAACACGCGTCAATTCGTGCACAAGCAGCCGGCCAACAACGTGCTGCTGACGGGCGCGCGCGGCACCGGCAAGTCGTCGCTGATCAAGGCATGCCTGAACGCGTACGCAAAAGACGGCCTGCGTCTGATCGAAGTGGATAAGGACGATCTGCATGACCTGGGCGATATCGTCGACCTGATCGCGCAGCGGCCGGAGCGCTTCGTGGTGTTCTGCGACGACCTGTCGTTCGAAGACGGCGAATCGGGCTACAAGGCGCTGAAGGTCGCGCTCGACGGCTCGATCGCCGCGCAATCGGACAACGTGCTGATCTACGCGACGTCGAACCGCCGCCATCTGTTGCCCGAATACATGAGCGACAACGAGACGTACAAGCACACGTCCGATGGCGAGATTCATCCCGGCGAGCTGGTCGAAGAAAAGATCTCGCTGTCCGAGCGTTTCGGGCTGTGGGTCAGCTTCTATCCGTTCAAGCAGGATGACTACCTGTCGATCATCGGCCACTGGCTGCGGCATTTCGGCTGCGACGACGCCGAAGTCGAAGCGGCGCGCGGCGATGCGCTGGTGTGGGCGTTGGAGCGCGGCTCGCGTTCGGGACGTGTTGCGTGGCAGTTCGCGCGCGACTGGTCCGGCCGCAAAACCTCAGCGTGAGCCGCGGCATGAACGACGCCCAGAAGAATGCCGCCGGTCGCAAGGTGACGGAAGTTGCCGTCGGCGTGCTGGTTCAGCCCGATGGCCGCTATCTGCTGGCGCAGCGCCCGGCAGGCAAGCCGTACGAGGGGTATTGGGAGTTTCCGGGCGGCAAGCTGGAAGCGGGCGAGTCGGTCGAAGCCGCGCTCGCCCGTGAGTTGCACGAGGAACTGGGTATCGACGTCGAGGCGAGCCATCTCTGGCATACGCTCGAACACGACTACCCGCACGCCTACGTGCGGCTCTTTTTCTGCAAGGTGACTCAGTGGTCCGGCGAGCCGCACGGCCGCGAAGGCCAGGCTTTTGTCTGGCAGACGTTGCCTGCGGACGTCGAGCCGCTGTTGCCGGCGACCATTCCCGTGCTGGAATGGCTCGCAGCCGAGAAGGCCTGATAGCAAAGGATTAGGGCGCGCGGTAGCAGGCGCTGCGCGAGCAGCGCCGGTCCGCGTGACCCGGACAACGGGCCGCGCTCAATGCGGCGTGTAGTCCCCGCCGGGCGTCTCGTCCGACGACGCTTCCTGCTCGCTCCCGCCGATCTTGTACTTCTCAGCGGCCCAGGCGCCGAGGTCGGTCTGCTTGCAGCGATCGGAGCAGAAGGGGCGGAAGCGGTTTTCAGGTGTCCAGCGGACGTCCTTTCCGCAAGTGGGGCATTTGACGACAGTAGGCATACGGTCAGGCAGTCAATCGCAAACGGAATAAGTAACGAATATAGGGGCATTTCTCGCCACTTTAAAGGCGTGCCCCTTCGGTTCGGATTTACAGGCGAACGTGACAGCTTGCGAGCGTGATTTACAGGCTGCAAAGCGTGAGCTGGAACGGGACGTCGACATCGACCGCACGCGGACGCAGATCGCCGTCCTGCACCGTGAACCGCACCCACAGCATGTACTTGTTCGCACTGGCTTCGGGGATCACGCGCAATTCCGGTGCCACCCGTACTTGCATCAATTGATACGACCGGCCGGACAGCATTTGCTGATAGCTGCCCTGCATGGCCATGACCTTCGATGCCTGGCCGGATTCGCGCGCGAGCCGCAGAACGATGATGGCCGCATCACGCAGCGGCAGCAGCGGCGTCACCCATTTGGCGATGTCCTGACGGCGCTGATCGGGATGAATCTGCTGCCAGGCATAGTAGGACGGCAAATCGAACTTGCAGGTGCCGCCTGGAATGATCGCGCGGCTGCGGATGCTGGCGAGCCACTCGTTGTCTGCAAGATGCTGGCCGGTCTTGCCCTGCATCTGCGAAAGGCCCGCGAGAGTTTGCTCGATCTCGCCGAGTACGGCCTCGAGCGCATTCTGTTCGATTCCCGGATTGCCGCGAAACGGCGCCAGCGTTTGCCGTTGACGCTCGAGTTCTTTCATCAGATCCGACTTCAGATCCGCGCGGCCCGCAACCTCTGAGATTTCGAACAACGTTGTCAGTGCGACGTGATGTTCCCTGGCGTCTTCCTGAGTCAGAAAGAACGTGAAGCGCTCGAACAGATCTTCGAGGCGCAATAGCGTCCGGATTCGCTCGTTGAAGGGATACTCGTAAAGGATCAAGCGGGCTCGCCTCGGGCGTGGTCGGTGACGGGAATGCAGAACATTCTAATGCCGTGAGACTACCCTAGCAATCACGCACTTTTTCAGCACGCATTCGCAACTTTTTTCACGTGTTTCGGGCGGTTTTCAACGCACTTTTGGCATGCGCATCGCCGCGAAGTTCAACCGGGATTTCCCGAAGTGTCACGTCGGCGTCATGCGCCGGCGAGCGCCAGATACACGCGATGCTGCGCGTCGACTTGGGCTTTTAGCGCGTCGAGCGGCGCGTTGTCGTTGTCGATCACGTCGTCGGCCGCGGCGAGGCGCGCTTCGCGCGTGGCCTGACGGGCGATGATCGCCTGCACCTGTTCGCGGCTGAAATCGTTGCGGCTCATCACGCGCGAGATCTGCGTTTCAACGCTGCAGTCCACCGTCAGTACGCGATTCACACGGGTCTTCCACTTGCCGGATTCAACTAGCAGCGGCACCACCACGATTACGTAAGGCCCCTGAGCCTCGCGTTGCTCGCGTTCGGTTTCCGCGCGAATCAACGGATGCGTGATGCCTTCGAGGCGTTTGCGCGCGCTGTCCTCGCTGAATACGAGCGAGCGCATGCGCGCGCGGTCGAGTGAGCCGTCAGGGGCGACGAACGCCTCGCCGAACTCCGTAGCGATCTGCGGCATGGCGATGCCGTGCGGCGCGGTGATGCGGTGCGCGATCAGGTCGGTGTCGACGAGCGGCACGCCGTGCGCCGCAAACAGGTCGGCGACAGTCGATTTGCCGCTGCCGATGCCGCCGGTCAATCCCACAGCAAACATGCTTCAGCCTCCCAGAGCCAGATAAAGCGGTGTGCCGAGAAACAGCGTCAATGCACCGCCTGCCGCGAGAAACGGCCCGAAGGGCAGCGGCTCTTCGAAGCGCATACGGCCACGCCATGTTGCCAGCAGGCCGACGACCGCGCCGGCCACCGCCGCGATCAGCACGATCTGCGGCAGCGCCGCCCAGCCGAGCCACGCGCCGAGCGCCGCCAGCAGTTTGAAATCACCATAACCCATGCCTTCGACGCCGCGTACGAGGAGAAATACCCAATGCACGACCCACAGCACCAGATAGCCGAAGATCGCGCCGAGCACCGCGTCGTGCAGGTTCGTGAACATGCCGTTGAAGTTGACGATGATGCCCGCCCACAGCAGCGGCAGCGTCATCGAGTCAGGCAACAGATGCGTGTCGATGTCGATCGCGCTCATGGCGAGCAGCGCGGCGCATAGGCCGAAGGCGGCGAGCGCCGTGAGAGTCGGGCCGAACAAGGCGAGCGAACCGGCCGCGAACGCCGCGCTGGCGATTTCGAGCAGCGGATAGCGCAGGCTCACAGGCGCCTTGCATGCGGAGCAGCGGCCGCGCAGTAGCACGTAGCTCAGCACCGGGAGATTTTCCCATGCGCTCAACGTATGGCCGCAGTGAGGACACGCGCTGCGCGGCACCCACAGGTTGTAGCGCGCCGGCAGGCCGTCTTCTTCCAGCGGTTCGTCGGTGGTCTCGCTCACCTCCGCGCGCCATGCGCGTTCGAGCATGATCGGCAGCCGATGCACGACCACGTTCAGGAAGCTGCCGATCACGAGGCCGAACACAATGGCGAACGTCATCTGCAGGGCGGCGGGCAAGCTGCCGAACGCCTGGCCGAAACCGGTCGCGAGATGGCCGGGCAGCAAGCCCGACAGCAGGCTGGAAGAAGTGTCTGGCACGAGTGGAAGAGTAGCCCGCATAGATTAAGGATGGATTCGGCTGCGATCCTACACCACGTTGCCGAGTTGAATAATGGGAAGATACATCGCGATCACGAGGCCGCCGACCAGCGCGCCAAGCACGATGATGACGAGCGGCTCGCACAGGCTCGACAGCGTGCCGATCTTTTCGTCTACCTGACGATCAGCGAGCGATGCCACGTCGATCAGCATGGTGTCGAGTGCTCCGGACTCCTCGGCAACCGCGATCGGCTGCACGACCTCGGGCGGAAAGCAATGTGCCGCGCGCATCGCGGCGGCGAGCCGCTCGCCTCGCCGCAGCCGCGCGGCGATTTCCGCGGTGGCGCGGTCGAAGAAGGCATTACCGGTGGCGTGAGTCAGCGAATCGAACGCGTCAGCGAGCGGCGTGCCGGCTGATAACAAGGTGCCGAGCGCACGATTCCAGCGTGCCGCACACAACGTGCGCAGCAGCGGACCGGCGACCGGTATTGTCAGCGATATGCGCGCAAAGCGGATACGCGCGGCTTCGGAACGTCGCAGTAGAAACGTCGCTGCCGAACCCGCTGCGAAGATCATGGCGAATGCCGGTATGCTCCATCGCGCCACACCGGACGACAACGCCAGCACGAATTGAGTCGGTGCGGGCAGTCTGGCGCCGAAGCCGTCGAAGATCTGTTTGAAGGTCGGCACGACCCACACGAGCAATGCCGCGGTGATCGCCATCGCCAGCACGAGGATCGCGACGGGATAGGTCAGTGCCGCGCGCACTTTGGCGCGCTGCGCGGCGGCGCGTTCGCGGTCATCGGCGATGCGGGCGAGGACGGCCGAGAGTGCGCCGGCCGCCTCGCCGACTTCGACAAGCTGGCAGTAAAGTGCGTTGAATTGCGCGGGATGCCGCTGCAATGCCGCGGAAAAACGCAGGCCGCCGGTGATGTCGCGCGCGAGAGCGCCAACGATCCGCGGCATACCCTGGCGGCGTGAAGCCTGCGCTTGCGCGAGCAGGTCCAGCGCGGGCGCGAGCGGCAGGCCGGCTCGCAGCAGGCTGGCGAGTTGCCGGGTGAATAACGTGATGTCCGCGGCGCGTGCGGTCGGACGCGGTGCCGGTCCGTGCGCTGTGAGTTCGATGATGAACAGATTGTCGCGCTTGAGCTGTGAGCGTGCGATGGCCGCATCCGGTGCGATGAGCGCGCCGTTTTTTCGCACACCGTCGGCATCGACGCCCCGCCATTTGAAACGCATGTCGGAGGCCAGAGGTCGTTGGGTCGTGGCCGTGTTCATGCGACCTCGGTGGCGGCGAGTGCTTCGGCGAGACTGGTGGTGCCGTCGCGCACGCGACCCAAAGCCGCGTCGCGCAAGGTGCCCACCTGCTCCGTTTGCGCGAGCCGCGCGAGTTCATGTGTGCCGGCGCTCGCGACGATCAGCTCGCGCATCGCGTCGGACACGGGCATTACCTGATGAACGCCGACGCGGCCCCGGTAACCGATGCCATGACACGCTGCGCATCCGGCCGCGGCGTAAGGCTGCCAACCGTCGAGTTGATGCTCGTTGAAACCCGCCGCTCGAAGCGCCGCGACCGACTGCGGCGCCGGCACGCGGCACGCGACGCACAGCCGCCGCACCAGCCGTTGTGCGGTCACCATCCGCAACGCGGCCGCGAGGTTATACGGCTCGACGCCAATATCGATCAGGCGCGCGACGGCTGCCGGCGCGTCGTTCGTATGCAGGGTCGACAGGACGAGGTGACCGGTTTGCGCGGCTTTCGCGGCGACGTCGGCGGTTTCTTCGTCACGGATTTCGCCGACCATGATCACGTCGGGGTCCTGACGAAGAAATGCGCGCAACGCGACCGCGAAGGTGAGTCCGGCTTTCTCGCGCACGCTGACCTGATTGATGCCCGCCAACTGGATCTCCGCGGGGTCTTCCACCGAACAGAGATTGCGCGCCTCGCCGTTGAGGAGATTCAGGAAACAGTACAGCGATAGCGTCTTGCCGCTCCCGGTGGGGCCGGTGACGAGCACGAGGCCGTGCGGCGCGCGAATCGCGGCATCCACGGTTTCGCGTTGATGCGGATCGAGGCCGAGGGAGTCGAGTGAGAGATCGGCGGGCAGCGCGTCGAGTCTGCGCAGCACGAGCTTTTCGCCGAATAACGTAGGCAGCGAGTTGACGCGGTAGTCCTCGACTCGTCCGGGCGAACTGGAAATGCGTAGCCGACCGTCTTGCGGCACGCGACGCTCGGCGATATCCATGCGAGCGAGCACCTTCACGCGAGTGATGAATGCGTCCCGCAGATGCGCGGGCGGCTGTGGGATTTCGTGCAGTACGCCGTCGATTCGCAAGCGCACACGCCAGCCGTGTTCCGCCGGCTCGATGTGAAGGTCCGACGCGTTGCGGCGGGTCGCTTCCTGCAATGTATCGGTCAGCAGACGCACGGCGGGAGCGTTGTCGGGATCGGTGAGACTTGCTGCGGTGACGTCGCGGGCGAATGCCTTCGGCTTCGCTTTGACTGCGCTTTCGTGGGCGTTTGCGATGGGACGCGGCGACGCTGCCGCGGGTTGAAAAGAAGCTTGCATGAGGGACCGGTGATGAGCCGCCTGTAGAACACGACGGCTTCATCTTCCGGTACGGCGGCGGGCGCCGCTATTCAGCCATTCGGCTAATGGCGCGCGCTGCGCCTGTGTGCGATGCTGCTGCGTGTCGTGCCTGACTGTGGTGTTCGGCCGCGTCGCGCAGTTGCGTCGACTAGCCTAGCCGCGCAATACCTTGTTGGCTTTCGCGCGCGTCGGCGGTCGGAACAGCTTGACGGTGCGAATTGCCTGGTCGTCGCTGCGCATCACTTCGAGTTTGACTTCGCCGATCTGCACGCACACGTCGCCGTCGGGAATGTCTTCGAGAATTTCGAGGATCAGGCCGTTAAGCGTTTTCGGCCCATCGGTGGGGAGCGTGAGATGCAGCCAGCGGTTCAGTTCGCGCAGCGGCATGCTGCCGGCCACGATGCATTCGCCGTTTTCGTTCCAGCCGCCGCGCGAATTGGCGCCACGCGGAATCGACGTAGTGAATTCGCCGATCAGTTCCTCGATGATGTCTTCCGGCGTGACAAGCCCCTGCAACTCGCCGTATTCGTTGACGACCAGCGCCGTGCGGTGACGGCTCTCCTGGAAGAATTGCAGTTGCTGGAACACGGGCGTGCCGCTCGGCACGAAATACGGCTCGGCCAGCAACTCGCGCAGCGTCTCGCGTTCGAGTTCCTGGTTGTGCAGCGCGGCCAGTGTCTTGCGTACGTGGAGCACGCCGAGCACCCGGTCGATGTCGCCTTGATAGACGATCAGCTTGTTGTGATAGCAGGTTTCGAGTTGATGCAGGATCTGTTCGAACGGCGCGTCGAAGTCGAGCGCCTCGATGCGGCGGCGCGGGATCATCACGTCGTCGACGGAAATGTTTTCGAGGTCGAACAGGTTCAGCAGAATGCTGCGGTGTTTGGTCGGCATGAAGCTGCCGGACTCGAGCACGATGGTGCGCAGTTCTTCGGTCGAGAGGCGCTGATCGTGCGCGCCTTTCGTATTGATGTGCAGCACGCGCAAGATGCCGTTCGCGAACAGATTGACGAACCAGACGAGCGGTTTGGCGACGCGCATCATGGGCGCGATCAGCAGGCTGGCGGGCAGCGCGATCTTTTCCGGGAACGTCGCGCCAACGATCTTCGGCGTGATTTCCGCGAATACGATGATCAGAAACGCGACGATACCGGTCGCGATCGACAGCACCAGGTTGTTACGTCCGAACGTGTGCAGCGCGATCGAGGTGGTGAGCACCGGAATGATCGTGTTGAACAGGTTGTTGCCGATCAGCACGACGCTCAGCAGTTGATCGGTATGCGCCAGCAGACCCTGCGTGGTCTTCGCGCCGAGCGCGTTCTGGTTGGCAAGATGTTTCAGGCGATGGCGGTTGATCGCCATCATCGCCGTTTCGGAAATCGAAAAAAAGCTCGAGCAGACAAGCAGCAGAAAGACGGCGCCAATCTGCGCCCATAAGGGAAGTTGTTCCACGCGTCGTGAAGGATAGGGGAAAGGATGAAGAGAATATAGCAGAGGGGCTTGCGCGCGCCGTTCGGCCTGGCGGCAAAAGACAGGCTGAGTGGGAGCAGCGGCGCAGGGCGCGTATGGGGAACTACATTCGTCGAACACGCCGTACGTGACCCAAAAACAAAAAACCGCCGAGCAAGCTGGGCGGTTTTTTCGAGCCTTGCACTAACAAGGCAAATTTGGTCGGGGTGAGAGGATTCGAACCTCCGGCCTCTACGTCCCGAACGTAGCGCTCTACCAGGCTAAGCTACACCCCGATTTGTACTGCAGACTCGATTCAGACTAAGCCGGCGTTTCAGTCCCGTTCAAGACTGTCTTGCCGTCGAGTAAGAACATAATTCTAGCAGGCTCTCTTTAAAAATGGAATCGGGAAATGAAGAAATTGCGGCTGCAGCGGCCTGTGCTTCCTGTTTCGCACATTCGAGCGTGTGATCCAGCGCGCCGGACCGCGTGATCGCCTCGAAAATGGTGTCGAAACGGTCTGTGCCGCCTTGTTCGATTGCTTCCCGCGCGAGCGTCGCCTGCTCAGGCGTGCCGCGTTCAATCAGATAGATCAGCGGGAGCGTGGGTTTGCCTTCGCGAAGATCGTCGCCGGCGTTCTTGCCCATGGATTCGGCCGTGCCCGTGTAGTCGAGCCAGTCGTCCATGATCTGGAACGCAGTGCCGATGCGCCGGCCGAACTCCGCCGCGGCGGCTTCGGTTTTCGCGTCCGAGCCGGCCAGCACCGCGCCCAGCTGGGCCGCGGCCTCGAACAGCTTGGCGGTCTTGTAGCGGATCACCCGCATGTAGCGGGCTTCGTCCACGTCGGCGTCGTGCATGTTGAGGAGTTGCAGCACTTCGCCTTCGGAGATGATGTTGGTCGCCTCCGACAAAATCTCCATCACGCGCATCTTGCCCACGCCGACCATCATCTGAAACGAGCGCGAGTACAGGAAATCGCCCACCAGCACGCTCGCGGCGTTGCCGAACAGCGCGTTGGCGGTCTGCCGGCCGCGCCGCAGATCGGATTCGTCGACCACGTCGTCGTGCAGCAGCGTGGCCGTATGGATGAATTCGACGACCGCGGCCAGTTCATGCCGGTGCCCCGTGGTTTCGCCCAGCGCGCCGGCCACCAGCAGCAGCAGCGCGGGCCGCAGCCGTTTGCCGCCGGCGCTGATGATGTACTCGGAAATCTGGTTGATCAGCATCACGTCGGACGCGAGACGGTGCCGTATGACGCGATTGACCTGCTGCATGTCTTCGGCGATCGGAGCAAGCAGGCTGGCGGCGTTGGAGGAGGGGGTGGCAGTCGACGACATGATGGCTGATTTGGGTAGTGCCGCGAATTATAAGGCGAATCGCGACAGTTCCGGGTCGCAGGCTGCGGCGCGGCGCGTTCCGGGCGGCGGCAGAACCGCGCGCCGGGGCTGTGTGGCAAGGCGCCGGGCGCTGCGCGCGGCACCTCTCAATGAGTTTTGACCGAGCAGCTAACTCTATGTATAATCACGGGTTTCCGCGCGCGGTGCGTGGGAAAAATGAACACAGAGTGAGGTTCTCAATGTACGCGGTCATAAAAACCGGTGGCAAGCAGTATAAAGTTGCCGTCGGCGAAAAACTTAAAGTAGAACAGATACCGGCAGACATTGACGCTGAAATCACGCTCGACCAGGTTCTCGCAGTGGGCGAAGGCGAATCGATTAAGTTCGGTACGCCGCTGGTCAGTGGGGCTTCCGTCAAGGCTACCGTCGTGTCGCAAGGTCGTCACGCAAAAGTGACCATCTTCAAGATGCGTCGCCGGAAGCACTACCAGAAGCATGGCGGCCACCGCCAGAACTATACCGAATTGCGCATCGACGCGATCAACGCGTAAGCGCGCCGGTTAAGGAGCAAATCAAATGGCACACAAAAAGGCAGGCGGATCATCCCGCAACGGCCGCGACTCTGAATCGAAGCGCCTCGGCGTGAAGGTTTATGGCGGCCAGGCTATCAACGCTGGCGGCATCATCGTTCGCCAACGCGGCACGCGTATGCACCCGGGCGAAAACGTCGGTATCGGCAAGGATCACACCTTGTTCGCGCTGACGGACGGCCACGTCAATTTCTCGACGAAGGGCGCAGCGAAGAAGCACATGGTCAACGTCGTCCCGGCAGCAGTCTGAGTTTACTCAGGCACGGGCTTCAGGACCGGAAAAAGGCCCCGCGAAGTTAGCGGGGCTTTTTTTATTCCGGCGGTTTTCGCCGGACGAATGGGCGTGAATGTTCCGCTCACGCCCGGCACGCCTATGCCGTTCAGTCGATTGATCAGCGCGCGGCGGGCGCGGCAAAATAGCATCATCCAGTAGCATCAAATCTAGCAGCACCATCTGGCAGTACACCACGGGACGGAGTTACGCATGAAGTTCATTGACGAAGCGAGGATTGAAGTCATCGCCGGCGACGGAGGGGATGGCAGCGCGTCGATGCGCCGCGAGAAATTCGTTCCGTTCGGCGGCCCGGATGGCGGCGACGGCGGCCGGGGCGGCAGCGTGATCGCGGTCGCGGACCGCAACATCAACACGCTGATCGACTACCGCTACGCGAAAAAACACCTGGCGCGCAACGGCGAAAACGGCCGCGGCGCGGACTGCTACGGCAAGGGCGGCGACGACATCACGTTGCGCATGCCGGTCGGCACCACCATCACCGACATGGAGACCGGCGAGTTGATCGCCGATCTGACCGAGCACAACCAGAGCGTGCAGATCGCTCAGGGCGGCGCGGGCGGTCTCGGTAACCTGCATTTCAAGTCCAGTACGAACCGCGCGCCGCGTCAGAAGACCGACGGCAAGCCGGGCGAGCGCCGCATGGTGCGCCTCGAACTGAAGGTGCTGGCGGACGTCGGTCTGCTCGGCATGCCGAACGCCGGCAAGTCGACCTTCATCGCGTCGGTGTCGAACGCGAAGCCGAAGATCGCCGACTATCCGTTCACGACGCTCGCGCCGAATCTCGGCGTGGTGCGCGTCGGGCCGAGCCGCAGCTTCGTGATCGCGGACATTCCGGGCCTGATCGAAGGCGCGGCGGAAGGCGCGGGCCTTGGCCATCAGTTCCTGCGGCATTTGCAGCGCACGGGCTTGTTGCTGCATATCGTCGACCTCGCACCGTTCGACGACGCGGTCGATCCGGTCGCGGAAGCCAAGGCGATCGTCAACGAATTGCGCAAGTACGACGAACTGCTGTATGAAAAGCCACGCTGGCTCGTGCTGAACAAGCTGGACATGGTGCCCGAAGACGAGCGCGAAGCGCGCGTCTCGGCATTCCTCGAAGGCTTCGGCTGGGACGGTCCGGTGTTCGAAATCTCGGCGCTGACCGGTCAGGGCTGTGAAAACCTTTGCTACGCTGTGTTCGACCACATCGCCGCGCATTCGGACGCGCAGCGCGCGGCCGAGGCTGAAGATCTCGCTGCGGACGTGCGTTTCCGCGAAAAGCCGGAAGCTCCGGCCGCCGCGGACGACGCCGGCATCGACCCGCAGGCATAAAAAGCTCGAGCGCCGGCGCCCAAACGGGCTGCCGGCATGCATCACGCGTCATCTTGGAGATTGCGCACAATGCGTTCCGTCATCGCAGATTCACGGCGATTGGTAGTGAAAGTCGGTTCGAGCCTCGTCACGAATGACGGGCGCGGCCTCGATCATGCTGCTATCGGCCGCTGGGCCGCGCAGATTGCCGCCTTGCGCGCGCAAGGCAAGGAAGTGGTGCTCGTCAGTTCGGGCGCCATTGCCGAGGGAATGCAACGGCTCGGCTGGACCAAACGGCCACGTGAGATCGACGAACTGCAAGCGGCCGCGGCCGTCGGCCAGATGGGGCTCGCGCAGGTCTACGAAAGCCGCTTTGCCGAGCATTCCATCCAGACCGCGCAGATTCTGCTGACCCACGCCGACCTGGCGGACCGCGAACGCTATCTGAACGCGCGCTCCACGCTGCTCACCCTTCTGCGCCTGGGCGTGGTGCCGATCATCAACGAGAACGACACGGTCGTCACCGACGAAATCAAATTCGGCGACAACGACACGCTGGGCGCGCTCGTCGCAAACCTGATCGAAGGCGATGCGCTCGTCATTCTCACCGATCAGCAAGGGCTTTTTACCGCCGACCCACGCAAGGATCCGGCTGCCACGCTGGTCCAGCAGGCCGATGCCGGCGCGCCGGAGCTCGAAGCCATGGCGGGCGGCGCCGGTTCGAGTCTGGGTCGCGGCGGCATGCTGACCAAGATTCTCGCCGCCAAGCGCGCGGCGCACAGCGGCGCGAATACGGTGATCGCAAGCGGGCGCGAAGCGGATGTGTTGTCGCGGCTGGCGTCGGGCGAGGCGATCGGCACGCAGTTGATCGCGCGCACGGCGCGGATGGCGGCGCGCAAGCAATGGATGGCGGATCATCTGCAAGTGCGTGGCCACGTGGTGATCGACGACGGCGCAGTCGAAAAGCTGACCGATGGCGGCAAGAGCTTGCTGCCTATCGGTATTGTCGGCGTGCAGGGCGCATTTGCGCGCGGTGAAGTGATTGCTTGTCTTAGCGCCGCGGGGCGCGAAGTGGCGCGCGGCCTCACGAACTACAGCAGCGCCGAAACCAAGCTGATCCAGCGGCGCCCGAGCGGTGAAATCGAATCGGTGCTCGGCTATATGCTGGAGCCGGAGTTGATTCACCGCGACAACCTGGTGCTGATCTGAGTCACTGACCGGCGCTGGCGCACGGGCACGGTGCGGGCATACAAAAAAAGCCGTTCCAGCGTAAGCTGGACCGGCTTTTTCAAGTCTGCAACGCAACGCGCCCCCATTCAAAACGCGCCCACCAAAGCGCCTCAGTGGATCAACGAACTCGCGGTGCGTTTGTACCGAATATTCTCCAGAATCGAAGCCGCGTTACCCATGGGCATCTTGTTCGCGCACAGATAATCCTGATACAGCGCCGCCTGATAGGCGTTCAGGGCGCCGTTCTCGATGCGCGTGAAGTTGTTCGCGACCGTCGTGTCCCAGCCGTCGTGATCAGAATTCAGGCCCGCATACTGGCGCCATTCATACGTGTCGCAGCGAATCCCTTCGTAGATTACGTTACGAGCGCCGCTCGGGCTTGCCACGACGACCGTAAAGCGAACCACTCCGTCCGTACCGACGGTTAGCGAATTCCGGTCGACCGCGAACTGCAGCGGCGTATTGCCGGAGACTTCGAAAGGCAGGAGATTCGAGTCTTGCGGCAGCGGCGGCAAAGCGTCCACCTTGTTCTCCACCCAATTGCTCTGCCGGTCCAGCAGGTACGTAAACGCGCTGTCGTCTTTATTGGTAGGTTTGCTGGCGCTTGAACAGCCAGCCAGCAGGGCGCCGGTGGCGACGCACGCCACGACGAGAGCAAGTGCTTTCAATATGATTTCCTCGAAACACTGACGCGGCTCGACGAGCCGCGTCAGAGAGAGGCGGCGTGGACAGCCGCACAGAGTTGTTAATTGCGCACGCCCGGGCGGAACAGCGAGCCGGCCGTTTCGCGTTCCGATTCGTCTTCGTGCTCCGGCGCGGCGCCTACTTCTGCCGTTGACCCGGAGCCCGGACCGCAATCGGACACGATCGTTGCGTGAACCGATGTTTCGATGCTGACGGTGGTCACAGAAGTCACCGTCATTACCGTGGAATCCGGCGGACTTTCCATTGACGACGCTATCCGGGGATAACGCGGCCCATGGTGCCCGCCAGGTTTTTCCGCACGCGGCGCAGCCCGGCGCATGAAACGGGATAGCTCCGTCAGCGCCAACTGATATACATCCCGCTTGAACTCGATCACACAGTCGAGCGGCACCCAGTACTCGTTCCAGCGCCACGCATCGAACTCAGGGTGGTCGGTGGCGCGCAAGCAGATGTCGCAGTCGCGTCCAACCATCCGGAGCAAAAACCAGATTTGTTTCTGGCCGCGGTAATGACCGCGTACTTCGCGCTTGATGAACTTGTCAGGCACCTCGTAACGCAACCAGTCGCGCGTGCGACCGATCACCTTGACGTGCTCAGGAAGCAGCCCGGTTTCTTCGTGTAACTCCCGATACATCGCTTGCACGGGGGTCTCTCCGTACTTGATGCCCCCTTGCGGAAACTGCCAGGAATGTTCACGGAGCCGTTTGCCCCAAAACACCTCGTTGTGCGCGTTCAAGAGGATGATGCCGACGTTCGGGCGAAAGCCTTCACGATCCAGCATACAACCACCTTCGAATCCTTTAAAATTGCTTTGATTATAAACAGATAACGGGCCTGACGCACCGATTCGCACCAGATTGGAACGATTCGCCGCCAAAGGCCCGCGTTTGCGGTAGCCTGTCAGTCTTTCCGTGCCTTATCCCTTGTGCAAAGGCTTTGCGCGGCGGCTTCGGCGCCGCGGTCGGCTGCGATGTGCCGGTGTCAGTGGCATTGGCAGGTGAGCCGTGCCGGCTCAGAGCCGGATCTGTGTCGATTTCCCCACCGTTTTCACCTTTCGGGCGGTCCCTCCGGAGCCGCCGCTTTTGGATAATCTGAATGAAAGCTTCCCGTTTCTTTATCGGTACCCTCAAAGAAGCTCCCGCCGACGCAGAGATCGTCAGCCACAAGCTTATGGTGCGCGCCGGCATGATCCGGCGTGTTGCCGGCGGTATCTATAACTACCTGCCGGTCGGCCTGCGTTCGATCCGCAAGGTGGAAGCCATCGTGCGCGAAGAAATGAACCGGGCAGGCGCGATCGAGCTGTTGATGCCGGCGGTGCAGCCGGCCGAGCTGTGGCAGGAGTCGGGCCGCTGGGAGAAGTACGGCCCCGAACTGCTGCGCTTCAAGGATCGCAAGCAGTCCGATTTCGTCATCGGACCGACCCACGAAGAAGTGGTGACGGACATCGCGCGCAATCAGATCAAGAGCTATCGCCAGTTGCCGGTGAACTTCTACCAGATTCAGACCAAGTTCCGCGACGAGATCCGTCCGCGTTTCGGCGTGATGCGCGGCCGCGAGTTCATCATGAAAGACGCGTACTCGTTCGACAAGGACATGGACGGCCTGCGCGAGTCGTATCGCAACATGTACGACGCGTACGTGCGCATCTTCACGCGCCTCGGTCTGGACTTCCGCGCGGTGGCGGCGGACAACGGTTCGATCGGCGGCAGCGGTTCGCACGAATTCCACGTGATCGCCGAGACGGGTGAAGACGCGATCGCCTATTGCCCGACCTCCGAGTTCGCCGCGAACGTCGAAGCGGCCGAAGCGCTGCCGCTTTACGCGGAACGCGCGGCGCCGGCCGAAGAGATGAAGAAGACGCCCACGCCGGGCAAGGCGAAGTGCGAAGCGGTGGCCGAGCTGTTGAACATTCCGCTCGAGCGCACGATCAAGTCGATCATCCTTGCGACCGAAAACGAAGGCGCCGAGCCGACCATCTGGCTGCTGATGCTGCGCGGCGACCACGATCTGAACGAGATCAAGGCGAGCAAGCTGCCGGGTCTGGCCGACTTCCGCATGGCGACCGAGGCTGAAATCATCGAAACCTTCGGTACGCCGCCGGGTTACCTCGGCCCGATCGACACGAAGAAGCCGATCAAGGTCGTCGCGGATCGCACGGTCGCGAACATGAGCGACTTCGTGGTCGGCTCGAACGAGGTGGACTACCACACCACCGGTGTGAACTGGGGCCGCGATCTGCCGGAACCGGTCGTCGCCGACATTCGCAACGTGAAGAAGGGCGATCCGTCGCCGGACGGCAAGGGCGTGATCGACATCTGCCGCGGTATTGAGGTGGGTCACGTGTTCCAGCTCGGCACCAAGTATTCCGAAGCGATGAACGCGACCTGCCTCGACGAAACCGGCAAGCCGCGGCCGATGGAAATGGGCTGCTACGGTATCGGCGTGACGCGTATCCTGGGCGCCGCGATCGAACAGAATTTCGACGACAAGGGCATCATCTGGCCGGAATCGATTGCGCCGTTCGAAGTCGTGCTGTGCCCGATGGGCTATGACCGCAGCGAAGCCGTGCGCGCAGAAGCCGACAAGCTGTACGCGACATTGGTCGAAGCGGGCGTCGACGTGATCCTCGACGATCGCGGCGAACGCCCCGGCGTGATGTTCGCCGACTGGGAGCTGATCGGCGTGCCGCATCGCCTCGTGATCGGCGACCGTGGCCTCAAGGAAGGCAAGCTCGAATACCAGGGCCGCCGCGACGCTGAAGCGACGCTGCTGCCGGTCGAAGACGCCGCGCAAACGGTGATCGGGAAAGTTCGCGCAGCGTTGGTGCGCTAGGCGGAGCGCACGGTGGAGTACACCTTCGCCTCCGCGACCATCCTGCTGATTCTGATCACCGATCCGCTCGGCAACATCCCGCTCTTCGTCAGTTGTCTGCGCGGTGTGTCGCCGAAGCGGCGCACGATCGTCATTCTCCGTGAGGTGGCGATCGCCTTCATGATCCTGCTGACCTTCATGGTGGTCGGCGACGGTTTTCTGCGCATGATGAGTCTGACCGACCAGTCGTTGCGTATCGGCGGCGGGATCGTGCTGTTCCTCATCGCGCTCAGAATGGTGTTTCCGCATCCGGACGGCCCGTTGGGCGGCGACACGCGCGGCGGCGAACCGCTGATCGTGCCGCTCGCCATACCGGCACTGGCGGGTCCGTCGGCGTTGGCCACCGTGATGCTGCTGACGTCGCAGGCGCCCGGCAAGATGTTCGAGTGGATCGGTGCGCTGACCGTCACGATGATCGTCTGCGCGATCGTGCTGATGCTGGCGGAGCGCATCCAGGCGTGGCTCGGCGAGCGCGCCATGATGGCCTTCGAACGGCTGATGGGCCTCGTGCTGGTGGCGATTTCGGTGGAGATGATGCTTGGCGGTATCCGGTCGTTCGTGCATCAACTGTGATGCAGGAGCCGCCGGAGCGCTCAGCCTCGCACAGTACAGCGCAAAAAAAGCGGCCCGTGGGCCGCTTTTTCTATATCGATTCACCGCCCGTAGGCGGCCGCCTCTAAGAAGATCAGGCGCCTTCAGTCAGCGCGCGAATCGTGGGGAGGTTGCGCCAGTAACCCTTTGCATCCATGCCGCAACCGAACACATAGCGGTCCGGCACTTCGAAGCCGCAATAATCCGGACGCAGCGGCTTGGCCTTCGGAATGATCTTCTCGCACAGCACCGCGCTCAGGAAGCGCTTCGCGCCCATCGCGAGAATGCGGTCGCGGATCGCGGCCATCGTCTCGCCTTCGTCGAGAATGTCGTCGAGCACCAGTACGACGCGATCCTTCACCGACTCCGCCGGCGCCACGCGCCACTGCATCTCGTTGCCGCCCTTGGTGGTGTTGCGGTAGCGGGTCAGGTGGATGTAGTCGAACTCGAGCGGGAAATCGAGGTGCGGCAACAGCATGCCGGTGAACACCGCCGCGCCGCCCATGACCGACAGCACGAGCGGGAAGTCCTCGCTCATCTCGTCGCGGATGGCGGCCGCCATGCCGCTGATCGACGCATTGACGTCGTCGGCCGAAACGATTTCTTCGGAGTGGCTAAAAATGTGGAGAGCTTCTTCGCGGTTCATGACGTCTGACGGGCGGTAACTGTATACATAGTGTGGGTGAGATCGGCGGCGCGCGGTACAGAATAAACCCGCACGAATCCGGAGTCAGCCGCGCGTTCCGTGGTCCAGGTCGGAACGCGCGCGCCGCCGTCTTGCTAAAGCTTAGCGCATGCCGGGCAACATACCCTTCATGCCGCGCATCATCTTCTGCAGATTGCCGCCCTTGAGCTTTTTCATCATGGTGCGCATCTGGTCGTACTGATTCAGCATGCGGTTGACTTCCTGCACCTGCACGCCCGCGCCCGCGGCAATGCGGCGCTTGCGCGTGGCCTTGATGAGATCGGGCTTGGCACGCTCCAGCGGCGTCATGGAATTGATGATGCCTTCCATGCGGCGCATCTGCTTTTCGGCCTGGCTCATGTCAGCGCCGGCGGCGGCCTGCTGGAATTGCGCGGGCAGTTTGTCCATCAGCGACGACAGGCCGCCCATGCCCTTCATTTGCGTCAACTGTGCGCGGAAATCGTTTAGATCGAAGTCGCCGCCTTTCTTGACCTTGTCGGCGAGCTTCTGAGCGGCTTGAACGTCCACGCCGCGTTGCGCTTCTTCGACGAGGGCGAGAATGTCGCCCATGCCGAGAATCCGGTTCGCCATGCGATCCGGGTAGAAGACTTCGAGGCCGTCGAGCTTTTCCGCGACGCCGACGAACTTGATCGGCTTGCCCGTGACATGGCGCACGGAGAGCGCCGCGCCACCGCGCGAGTCGCCGTCGAGCTTGGTGAGGACCACGCCGGTGAGCGGCAGCGCGTCGCTAAAGGCCTTGGCGGTGTTGACCGCGTCCTGGCCGAGCATCGCGTCGACGACGAACAGCGTTTCCGCCGGCTTCAGCGTGTTATGCAGCGCGGTGATTTCCTGCATCATCGCTTCGTCGATACCGAGACGGCCGGCCGTGTCGACCAGCAGCACGTCGTGATAGTGGCGCTTGGCCCAATCCACGGCGGCGCGCGCGATGTCGACCGGCTTCTGATCCGGCTCCGACGGGAAGAAATCCGCGCCGACCTGCTCGGTCACCGTCTTCAACTGCGCGATAGCGGCGGGGCGGTAGACGTCGCACGAGACGGTCAGTACTTTCTTCTTGTACTTCTCGCGCAGCAGCTTGGCGAGCTTACCGACGGTGGTCGTCTTACCCGCGCCCTGCAGACCCGCCATCAGGATGACGGCCGGCGGCGTGACCGCGAGGTTCAGTTCGACCGCCTTGCCCTCGTAGTCGCCGCCGATGATCGCGGTCAGCTCGCGCTGCACCACGCCGACCAGCGCCTGACCCGGCGAGAGGCTGCTGATGACTTCCTCGCCGAGCGCCTTTTCCTTCACCTTGGCGATGAACTCGCGCACGACGGGCAGCGCCACGTCGGCCTCGAGCAGCGCAAGGCGCACCTCGCGCAGCATTTCCTGGGTGTTCGCCTCGGTGAGCCGGGCTTCGCCGCGCAGCGTCTTGACGACGCGCGCCATCCGTTGAGTCAGATTGTCGAGCATGGGGAGCGATGAACAGTGCGGCCCGGGCAGCGCGCGAAGCGGAAGACGTCGCGGAGTAGGGGCCTAGTGTAAACTTCGAATATGGATATTGTACTGTATGCCCTCACTGCGCTCCTCTACGGCGGTTTAGCCGTGGCCGGCTGGCGCTCGCACCGGCACGCCGCCATGCGTCCCATGCTCGAAAGCGTGCCGCCGGTGCCCGCCGCAGCGGCGCCCGTGTCGGCCCCATCGGCCGCTTCGGGTATGAGCGCGTCGGGCCGCGCGCTGCTGTTCGTGGCGCTGCTCGCCCACGGCGTGCTGCTGCATACCACCATCTTCCCGCAGAACGCGATGGTGTTCGGTTTCGCGTTCGCGCTGTCGGCCATGTTCTGGCTCGGCGCCGGCATCTACTGGATCGAGAGCTTTTTCTTTCCGCTCGACGGCTTGCGTCTGCTGGTCCTGCCGCTCGCCTGCGTCGCCTCGCTGTTGCCGCTCGCGTTCAACGGCGTGCGCGTGCTGCCGTATTCGGCCGCGCCGATGTTCAAGCTGCACTTCCTGATCGCCAACATCGCCTATGGTCTGTTTGCGATCGCGGCGCTGCACGCCATTCTGATGCTGCTGGTCGAGCGGCGTCTGCATGCCATGCGGGGCGGCATGGCGCAGCGGCACGCGGCTGCGGCGGGCAACGGCTGGCTGTCGAGCTGGCTCGATACGCTGCCGCCGCTCCTCACGCTGGAGAAGCTGCTGTTCCGTCTGATCGGCGCGGGTTTTGTCCTGCTGACGTTGACGCTGGTGTCGGGCATTCTGTTCAGCGAGCAACTGGTCGACCGCGCGTTGCGGCTCGATCACAAAACCGTGTTCGCGATTCTTTCCTGGGTGATGTTCGGTGCGCTGCTGACCGCGCGCAAGGTTTCCGGCTGGCGCGGCCGTGCGGCATTGCGCTGGGTGCTGGCGTCGTTCGTCGCGTTGTTGCTGGCGTACGTCGGCAGCCGTTTTGTTTTCGAGGTGCTGTTGCACCGTGCTGTAGTGTGAGCGTGTCCCATGCGACAAATATTTCTGCTGATCCTGTTGTTCATCGTCGGCCAGTGGCTGGTGAAGGCGCTGCGTCGTCATGACGCGCAGACGTCCCAACGCAGCGGCGCGAACGGCGCCGCGGGTGCCAAAGGCGCGAATGGTCCGAACGGCGGCGCGCGTGCTGCCGCGCCGGCGCAACTCGCCGAGCCGATGATCCGTTGCGTCGAGTGCGGCGTGCACGCGCCGAAGAGCGATTCCGTGGTGGTGGCGGGGCAGCCGTTCTGCAGCGCCGCGCACGCGCAGCGTCACGGCGCGCGACCCGCGGGCCGCGACGCTCGATGAGCGTCGAGTTCACCGTCGATACCGACGGTTGGGTCGCCGCCGCACGCAAACTGCCATCGCCGAATTTCGAAGCGCGGCCCGACGGGGCCGTGCCGACCCTGATCGTGGTTCACAACATCAGCCTGCCGCCCAACGAATTCGGCGGCACCGCGATCGCCGACTTGTTCCTCAATACGCTCGATTGCGACGCTCACCCGTACTACGATTCGCACCTGCGCGGCGTGCGGGTGTCGGCGCATTTCGTGATTCATCGCGACGGCGCGCTCGAGCAGTTCGTGTCGTGCAACGAGCGCGCGTGGCACGCCGGGCCGTCGAATTTTTTTGGTCGCGAGCGCTGCAATGATTTCTCGATCGGCATCGAGCTGGAGGGGAGCGACACTACGCCTTTCGAAGCAGCTCAATACCGCACGCTCGGCGCCCTCGTGAGCGCGCTCAAGGCCCGCTATCCGGTCGCGGCGCTCGCCGGTCACTCTGACATCGCCCCCGGTCGCAAGACCGATCCGGGGCCGCATTTCGAGTGGTCGCGTCTGCAGCGCGACACGTCGCTCGACGCTCAGTATTTCCCCTATCTCAAGTTTTCCAAAACGCCGTAACGACCCTTCGCGCAACTTCGCGTGATGCGAGGAGAACAAGGCGCCGCCTTGTTCTCCGGGGAGTCGGCTGCGCGCCGCGCCAAGCAAAAGTCAAGACTTCGAAAGCAAATAAAACGATTTGACCTGTCTCGATTCTCCACTATACTTGGTGCCACAAATCCAGTTTTGCACTATATCTTGTGTTGTGCTGTGCATAACCATGTGAATAACCAAGTGCACAACTGGGTGAATAAGTCAGCGGCGTCCGCTCTCCGAGCATGGCGCCGCAAGCATTTCAGGCAGCGAAAAAAATATTCCTGTGGCGCGGCCGGAGAGACCACCGGCGGCATTCAGAAGCATTCAGGAAAGGGGCTTGGCAAGTGATCGCGACACACACGATGAAGACCGTTATCAATTCGAACCAGGCTTCATCGCAGTCGCAGCCCGCCAACCGGCTCAGCCGGTCCCCTTCCTGCACCCCATCGCTTGCGCACGCGGCGGCGCAGCGTTCGTTTTAATCCGCGGATTTTCCCGCAACATTTCCAGGACCAGGAGCTTTGCACATGCAAACCACCGACAACGTGACGACCCGGTACGAGGGCTCACCGACTGGCCAGGCCTTTGGCCAGGCACAAGGCGCACAAGCGCTCGCGCCGCAAGCGACCTTCGCCGACTACAAGGTGATCCGCCGTAATGGCAGCGTCGTGTCGTTCGAACCGTCGAAAATCGCCATCGCCGTGACGAAGGCATTTCTGGCCGTGAACGGTGGTCAAGGCGCCGCCTCGGCGCGGGTGCGCGAACTGGTCGAGCAACTCACGCAGAACGTGGTGCGCGCCCTCGTGCGCAGCCGCCCGAACGGCGGCACGTTCCATATCGAAGACATTCAGGATCAGGTCGAACTCGCGCTGATGCGCGGCGGCGAGCACAACGTCGCACGTGCGTACGTGCTGTATCGCGAGAAGCGCACGCAAGCCCGCGGTCATGACGACCACATCGTGGCGAACACGCCGGGTCTGAACGTGACGGACAACGGCGTCACGCGTCCGCTGGATATGGCTGCCCTGCGCGGCATCATCGAACTCGCTTGCTCGAATCTCGGCGACGCCGTGAGCGCTGATCCGATCATCGCGGAGACGGTCAAGAATCTGTACGACGGCGTGCCGATGAGCCAGGTCTACGACTCGGCCATCCTGGCTGCCCGCACGATGATCGAAAAGGACCCGGCGTACAGCCAGGTCACCGCTCGCATTCTGCTGCACACGATCCGCCGCGAAATCCTCGAAGAGGAAGTCACGCAAACGGAAATGGGCGAGCGCTACGCCGAGTACTTCCCGCAGTTCATCAAGCGCGGCGTGCAAGCCGAGCTGCTCGACGACAAGCTGCTGCAGTTCGACCTGAAGCGCCTCGGCGCCGCGCTCGACAACAACCGCGACCTGCAATTCGGCTACCTCGGTCTGCAGACGCTGTACGACCGCTACTTCCTGCATCACGACGGTGTGCGCATCGAAATGCCGCAGGCATTCTTTATGCGTGTCGCGATGGGTCTGTCGCTGAACGAGATCGACCGTGAAGCGCGCGCGATCGAGTTTTACAACGTGCTGTCGAGCTTCGACTTCATGTCGTCCACGCCCACTTTGTTCAACTCGGGCACGCGCCGTTCGCAACTGTCGTCGTGCTACCTGACGACGGTGGACGACGACCTCGACGGCATCTACGAAGCGCTGAAGGAAAACGCGCTGCTGTCGAAGTTCGCCGGTGGCCTCGGCAACGACTGGACGCGCGTGCGTGCGCTCGGTTCGCACATCAAGGGCACCAATGGCAAGTCGCAAGGCGTCGTGCCGTTCCTGAAGGTCGTCAACGACACGGCGGTCGCCGTGAACCAGGGCGGCAAGCGCAAGGGCGCGGTGTGCGCGTACCTGGAATCGTGGCACCTGGACATCGAGGAATTTCTCGAGCTGCGCAAGAACACCGGCGACGACCGCCGCCGTACCCACGACATGAACACGGCGAACTGGATTCCCGACCTGTTCATGAAGCGCGTGATGGAAGGCGGCGACTGGACGCTGTTCTCGCCGTCCACCTGCCCGGACCTGCACGACAAGTTCGGCGCCGAGTTCGAAACGGCTTACACGGCTTACGAAGACAAGGTCGCGCGCGGTGAGATCAAGCTGTTCAAGAAGATCCCGGCGGCGCAACTGTGGCGCAAGATGCTGGGCATGCTGTTCGAAACCGGCCACCCGTGGATCACGTTCAAGGATCCGTGCAATGTGCGCTCGCCGCAACAGCACGTCGGCGTCGTCCACTCGTCGAACCTGTGCACGGAAATCACGCTGAACACCAGCGACGCCGAAATCGCCGTCTGCAACCTGGGCTCCGTGAACCTCGTCGCTCACCTGAAGGAACAGGCCGACGGCACCCTGGTGCTCGACCACGACAAGTTGAAGCGCACCGTCAGCGTGGCCATGCGCATGCTCGACAACGTGATCGACATCAACTACTACGCGGTCGCCAAGGCGCGTAACTCGAACCTGAAGCACCGTCCGGTCGGCATGGGCATCATGGGCTTCCAGGACTGCCTGCACCTGCTGCGCACGCCCTACGCGTCGGAAGAAGCGGTCAAGTTCGCCGACACGTCGATGGAAGCGGTCTGCTACTACGCTTACTACGCGTCGACGGAACTGGCGCAGGAACGCGGCCGCTACTCGAGCTACCGTGGTTCGCTGTGGGATCGCG
The DNA here is from genome assembly GCF_004339745.1 of Paraburkholderia sp. BL9I2N2. Taxonomy (GTDB): domain Bacteria; phylum Pseudomonadota; class Gammaproteobacteria; order Burkholderiales; family Burkholderiaceae; genus Paraburkholderia. Next base: position 60,859 of record NZ_SMGP01000001.1, read on the forward strand.
GCATCCTGCCGCAAGACTCGGTGAAGCTGCTGGAGCAAGCGCGCGGCGGTTACGTGGAAGTCGATTCGAGCGAGTCGATGGACTGGACCGAACTGCGTTCGCGCATCGCCACTTACGGCATGCGTAACTCGAACTGCGTCGCGATCGCGCCGACGGCGACGATCTCGAACATCATCGGCGTGTCGGCTTGTATCGAACCGACCTTCCAGAACCTGTATGTGAAGTCGAATCTGTCGGGCGAATTCACGGTGGTCAACGACTACCTGGTGCGCGACCTGAAGGCGCGCGGCCTGTGGGACGAAGTGATGGTCGCCGACCTGAAGTACTTCGACGGCACGCTCTCGCGCATCGACCGGATCCCGGCCGACCTGCGCGCGATCTACGCCACCGCGTTCGAAGTCGATCCGAAGTGGCTGGTCGAAGCGGCCTCGCGTCGTCAGAAGTGGATCGACCAGGCGCAGTCGCTGAACATTTACATGGGCGGCGCATCGGGTAAGAAGCTCGACGAGATCTACAAGCTCGCATGGGTGCGCGGCCTGAAGACGACCTACTACCTCCGCACGATGGCGGCGACCCACGTCGAGAAGTCGACGGTGGCGCACGGCGCGCTGAACGCGGTGAGCTCGGGTGGCGGCGAAGGTTCGGGCGGTGCTGCCGGCGGCGCGGCGGGTGGCTTCGGCGTGAGCGGCGGCGCGGCTTCGGGTGGCATTCAGGCAGCGGCGGCCGCTCCGGCAGTCGCGGTTGAAGCAGCGCCGGAAGCGGATGGTCCGGTGTGCATGATGCGTCCGGGCGATCCAGGCTTCGACGAGTGCGAGGCTTGCCAGTAAGTAGTTGGCAAGTGCGCGGCAGGCAGCAGGATCGCTGCTTGCTGACGGGTCGTAGGTAATGACCCGCATGCAGCGAGTAGCGAAGCGAAGGAAGTGAAGTAGAAGTGAAGTCGGTGAGCGGCGCGGCGAGTGGAATACGAAGCGCGCCGTTCATCGCAACGCAGCGAAGCAGGGCAGGTCACTGAAGCCGTAACGCGGTCATCGTGACCCGGTCAATCAGCAGTCAGCAGTCGGCAGCACCAGACGAAGCGCGCGACACAGTGCGCGCAGCAAACGCTTCGATCGATGGGTCGATCAACGCAGCCGGCCCGATGCATCGCTCGACATTGCATTGAACTTCACCTCGCCAGCACTGACGAACAGGCAAACGCGAGGCAAACGCGAGGCAAGCGCGAGGCACGCAGGGCAAGCGCGAAGCAAGCGCGGACCACCGCGACGAGCAACGCGAGGCAGCAGTCAGCAGTCGCAAGACGCTACAAGCACGCTCCGCAATACAGATAGATAGAGCAGCGAAACGTCGCATCGACACGTTGCTCTTCGAGCTCGCGAAGCACTTCGACGACACACGTTCAACACGCTTCACATGAGGTGATGCACACACTCTGTTGAACAAAGTGTTGTATGAACGTAGCAACGCGAATCGAAAACAGGATTTTTCATCAGCGAACTCTTTTATCGCTCGTGAAAAGATGGTACAAACCGTTCTAAATTGATGGTGACATTTATGCTCAACTGGGATGACGAGATCACTGCCGTAACTCCCTCGAGCGCTACGCAACAGAATGTGTTGCGCAACGCTGCGGGATCGGCTGTCGGTTCGCAAGTCGGAACGCGTTCCGCTCCTCATGCTCCCTCGGCTCAAGACGTCTTCGCGAACGACATTGCTGTCGCTCCCGTCGCTCATGTGACCAACGCTGCTGCCGGAACGGCTGCCGTTTCGGAAGCGCGGGTCAACGTCGCCGACAAGCGCATCATCAACGGCCAGACCGACGTCAATCAGTTGGTGCCGTTCAAATACAAGTGGGCCTGGGAAAAGTATCTGGCTGGTTGTGCCAACCACTGGATGCCGCAAGAAGTGAACATGTCGCGCGACATCGCCCTCTGGAAAGACCCGAACGGTCTGACCGAAGACGAGCGCCGCATCGTCAAGCGCAACCTGGGCTTCTTCGTGACGGCCGATTCCCTCGCCGCCAACAATATCGTGCTGGGCACCTACCGCCACATCACGGCGCCCGAATGCCGCCAGTTCCTGCTGCGCCAGGCGTTCGAAGAGGCGATCCACACGCACGCCTACCAGTACATCGTCGAGTCCCTGGGCCTCGACGAAGGCGAAATCTTCAACGCGTATCACGAGGTTTCCTCGATCCGCGCGAAAGACGAATTCCTGATTCCGTTCATCCACACGCTGACCGACCCGGCCTTCAAGACCGGCACGCTCGAGGCAGACCAGACGCTGCTGCGCTCGCTGATCGTGTTCGCCTGTGTGATGGAAGGCCTGTTCTTCTACGTCGGCTTTACCCAAATCCTGGCGCTGGGTCGTCAGAACAAGATGACCGGCGCGGCGGAACAGTACCAGTACATCCTGCGCGACGAGTCGATGCACTGCAACTTCGGCATCGACCTGATCAACCAGATCAAACTCGAAAACCCGCAGCTCTGGACGGCTGAGTTCCGCGCGGAAATCCGCGAGATCTTCCAGCAAGCGGTCGAACTTGAATATCGTTACGCAGAAGACACGATGCCGCGCGGGGTGCTCGGCCTCAATGCGTCGATGTTCAAGAGCTATCTGCGCTTCATCTGCAACCGCCGTTGCCAGCAGATCGGTCTCGATCCGCTGTACCCGAACGAGGAAAACCCGTTCCCGTGGATGAGCGAGATGATCGACCTGAAGAAGGAACGCAACTTCTTCGAGACGCGAGTGATCGAATATCAGACTGGCGGCGCGCTGACCTGGGAGTGATCCGGGTTCGTGCTGCAGATGCATTCATCGATGGGGATGCCGTCGGCTTGGGCCGCGGCAATTTTGGTTAGGAGCAGAATCGCCTGATGCAAAGCATGCCCGGTGCGCCGCGTGCCTTCGCGGCCCACAACTATGACAGGCACTTTGCGAACCCTTCAGTGGGATGGGCAAACTTCCCCCCGGAAAAAGCCGCTGGCGTCATTGCCGGCGGCTCGATCAAGCAATTGCCGGCGTTGAGTTTTCACGCCGAACAGATCTGGCGCGCGGTGCCTTTCGGCACGGCGCGCCTTACCGCATTCATTAGCGTAAGCGCGCAGCACCTGCGTACGCCGATGAATAGCCCGCTTCGTAGCGCGCGCCCTGAGAAGCGTCCGCGGGAAGCGGGTTTTGACGAAGGGTGTAGTTTGAACTGACTCTCATCTGAAAACCTGAAGGAGAAAATGATGGCAACTGCAAAAAAAGCCGCCGCTAAGAAACCCGCAGCCAAGAAGGTCGCAGCAAAGAAGGCTGCTCCGGCTAAGAAAGCTGCTCCGGCAAAGAAAGTCGCTGCCAAGAAAGTGGCAGTGAAGAAGGTTGCAGCGAAGAAGGCAGCACCGGCCAAGAAGGCTGCAGCGAAGAAAGCTGCTCCGGCCAAGAAGGTTGCAGCCAAGAAAGTCGCAGTGAAGAAGGTTGCGGCGAAGAAGGCAGCACCGGCTAAGAAAGCCGCTGTGAAGAAGGTTGCAGCAAAGAAGGCAGCACCGGCCAAGAAGGCTGCAGCGAAGAAGGCTGCGCCGGCTAAGAAGGCTGCTGCCAAGAAAGCTGCGCCTGCGAAAAAGGCTGCTGCTAAAAAGGCTGCGCCCGCGAAAAAGGCTGCCGCTAAAAAGGCTGCGCCTGCCAAGAAGGCTGCCGCGAAGAAGGCCGCTGCTCCTGCCAAGAAGGCTGCCCCTGCGAAGAAGGCTGTCGCCAAGAAGGCGGCTCCCGCACCCGCAGCGACTTCCGTCTCGAGCGCACCGGCGGCGACGGTGAAGACCGCGCTGAACCCGGCAGCGGCATGGCCGTTCCCGACGGGCAGCCGTCCGTAAGCTGGACGACAAGCGGTAGAAGCACTTCGGCACGTCGCATGATGTGTCTGATGATCGAGTAGCGCTTGAGTAGCGTGGCGAGCGCTACTCGGTCAGGGTCCCGTTGCCAGTTTCCGGCGACGGGATTTTTTTTGCCCGGCGAGAAACTTGCAGGCGAAAAAAAACGCATGCACAGGGGAGGGCATGCGTGTGAGGTCGTCGCGGCGGCAGAAAGCCTCGCCGCGCGAGAGGGGAAACTTAGTGCGTGACGCGCGTGACGCCGCCGCTGGAGAGTAGCCGCACGCGCTCGCCGGCGCGGAAGATCTCGCCGGTGGCGCTTTGCGTGATGGCGCGCATGTCGCCGTTATCGAGCCGCACGGTGACCTCGAGACCGTCGCGCACGGCGACGCCGTTTTCGATCGAGTTGCCGGCCACCGCGCCCGCCAGACCGCCGATGATGCCCGTGATGATCGAGCCGGTGCCACCGCCGATCGTGCTGCCGGCTACCGCGCCCAAGGCGCCGCCGCCGATCGCGCCGATTCCGCTCGGCTGGCCGTTGTTCGAACTGATCTTCACTGCGCGCACGCTGTCGACCGTGCCCATGCGAACCGTTTCTTCACGCTGTGCCTGCGACGCCGTGTACACGTCCGCAGAACTGCTGTTGTACGCGCACCCCGACATGGCCAGCGAACCGGCAATCAAGGCGGCCACGACCAGGCGACTCATTGTTCTCATTCCCTGAACTCCAATAGCTCTCGGTATTACGGCAGGTCGTACCCGAACGCCTGCTTGAACCGCTCGTTGATCTCGGCCCGGCCGGGCGCATAGTTTTGCGGGCCCTGATGTTCGATCTTCAGCGCGCCCATCAGGCTCGCCAGACGGCCGGTGGTGGCCCAGCCGAGCTTGTTTTCGATGCCGTACAGCAAGCCGCCGCGGAACGCGTCGCCGCAACCTGTCGGATCGAGCACTTGCTGTGCCTTGACCGCCGGAATCTCTTCGATGCCACCCGCATGATGGATCTGCGCGCCTTGCTCGCCGAGCGTGACGATCAGCGCCTCCACCTTGCCGGCGATCTCTTCGATCGACCAACCCGTTTTATTGCTCACCAGTTTGGCTTCGTAATCATTGACCGCTACATAGGTAGCGAGTTCAATCATGCGCCGCAGCGACGCGCCGTCGAAGAGCGGCAGGCCCTGGCCCGGATCGAAGATGAACGGCACGCCTGCGGCCGCCAGATGCTCGGCGTGCTGGATCATGCCGTCGTAACCGTCCGGCCCGACGATGCCGAGCGTGATGCCCTTGGCCTCGTCGGCGCGATTCAGATGCGACTGCATCATCGCGCCCGGGTGGAACGCGGTGATCTGATTGTTTTCCAGATCCGTGGTGATCATTGCCTGCGCCGTATAGGCGTCCGGCACGACCAGCACGCTCTCCGTCGACAGGCCGAGCTGCTTGAACCGGTCCATATAGAGCTGCGCGTCGACCGAGCCGAGCGTGCCCATGATGCGCGCGTCGCCGCCCAGCAGATGCAGCGAGTAGGCGATGTTGCCCGCGCAGCCGCCGAACTCGCGGCGCATGGTCGGCACGAGAAAGCTGACGTTCAGGATGTGGACCTGCTCCGGCAGGATGTGCTCCCGGAACCGGCCTTCGAAGGTCATGATGTTGTCGTAGGCGAGCGAGCCGCAAATCAGCGTAGCCAAGGCGAGCGTTCCTGTAAAAACGATAAAGAGAATGGGCGCGACGACGTGACAGCGCCGCGCATGAAGCGCGGCGCCGGGTTCGTGCGCGAAGGTGTTACTTCAGCGCGGCGAGGGCTGCGTCGTAGTTCGGTTCGTTCTTGATTTCGCCGACCAGTTCCGCGTGAACGACCTTGTCGTTCTCGTCGACCACCACCACGGCGCGTGCCGTCAGGCCGGTCAGCGGGCCGCTCGTCACGTCGACACCGTAGGCTTGCGCGAACTCATGGCCGCGGAAGGTGGACGCCGTGACGACGTTCTCGATGCCTTCGGTCGTGCAGAAGCGCGACGCGGCGAACGGCAGGTCGCCCGACACGACGATCACAGCCGTGTTGGTCAGCTTGGCCGCGGCTTCGTTGAACTTGCGGGTCGAGGTGGCGCAAGTCGGCGTGTCGAGGCTCGGGACAATGTTCAGCACTTTGCGCTTGCCGGCGAAATCGGCGAGCGACAGCGTCTTCAGATCCTTGCCGACCAGCGAGAAAGCGGGAGCGGCCTGGCCTACCGACGGGAACGTGCCAGCTAATTCGATCGGGTTGCCACCCAGCGTGACTTGACTCATGTTGTCGTGCTCCGAAAAATCGTCAGGATTGACGGTGAACGCGCCCGGTCAGCGCCAGGCGCGCGAGGATGCGTTACGGATAAAAAATCTGTACGCGGAAATTGGAAGCGACCGCATTGCCCGTGTCGAGATGCACGATCATGGTCTGAGTCGTATGCGCGGGCAGGCCGGCCGCGATCTGCGTGCCGGGCGGGACGTAGTCTTGCGGCCACAGCACGCGGCGTACTGCGACGTTGTTCTGGTCGTCGAGCAGCGTGAGTTCGATGGCCGGATACGCGAGCGCAATATTGAAGCGGTTGCGCAGCGGCATCTTCAGTTCGAGCTTGTGCGGGCCGTCGATTTGCCGCAGATCGGACGGCTCGACCTGCAAACCGTCAATGTCGTGCGGCGGCGTGACCTGGCAGCCGAGCGTCAAGCAGGCCTTCGCGTAGAGCGTCTGCGAGCGCGGGAAATACACCATCACCGTTTCGCGTTGCCACCAGGCGAGCTGCGCGAGCAGCGCGATGATCAATAGCGCCGCCACCACCGAGCCGGCGATGATCCAGCCCATGCGCCGCGGTTCAGCCGGGCGGGTTTCGCGCACCACGGGGAAGGGATCGGCGCCGTCGTTGACGGGCTGCACGGAGAAGGGCTCACCGCTGGGGGAGACCGGGCCAGTGGCGGCGGCCGGGCCGGCGGCAGCAAAGCCGGCTGCGCCTGCGCCCGCAGCACCTACGCCGGCAGCGCCTACGCCGGCCGCACCTACGCCGGCCGCACCGAAACGCGGCTCATTGTCAGGAATGCCATACAAGGTAGCCGGCTCGTCCAGAACCGGCTCTTCGAGCGGCACATCCAGCGGCGCGTCGGAAGCGCGCTCGGTCTTGTGCCAGACGCGCGGCGCTGCTTCCTCGGGTGGATCGAGGTGATAAGCGAAGGGGTCGAGCGGCGCGTCCGCGATCAGTGGTTCCTCGTCGGGCGGAAGCGGTGCGGAGGATGCGCCGGGCGGGAGCTCGGGTTCCGTAGCGTGACGCGGTGTGACCGCGACGCCTGCGCCGGTGGAAACCGGTGAGAGCGGCACATTGCTGGCGTTGTGACGCAGACGGCTGTCGATGGCGGCGTCGGGTGACGGCGCCCACGGATCCCATGCTTCGGCGCTGAAGTCGGGGCCATTGGGACGCACGCCCGAAAGCGCTTCGATCGCCGCGGCTGCGGCAACCGGTTTGGCGGTCGAGAAGTCACCGCCTTCGCTGATGTCGAACAGGCTGCTCGACGCGTCGAATACTTCCTGGCAATGCCCGCAGCGCACCAGGCCGCGGCGCAGCGCAAGTTGTTCCGTTTGCAGGCGGAAGACGGTTTCGCAGAAGGGGCAACGTGTTGCCAGGAGCATATTGAGCCGATAAGCCGGAAGGCCGTTGGTTGGACAATACGCCTTATTCTAATGGCTTTCGCGACGCGTTCCCGCCAGACATACCCAACCTTCGTGTTCGCGCCATACGCTGATGTCGATCCACCGTGAGTAGACCTGTGCGACCTCGTCCGCTTGCCGCGCCAGAATGCCGGACAGCGCGATCTTGCCAGCCGGTTTGACCTTCGACGAGAGCATCGAGGCCATCAGCTTGAGCGGGTTGGACAGGATATTGGCGACCACGATATCGAACTCGCCGGTAGGGCATTCGTCGGGCAAACCGTACGTGACTTCCGCACGATTGCGCTCGCTGTTGTGGCGCGCCGATTCGACCGCTTGCGGATCGATGTCGATGCCGTACACGGGATTGGCGCCGCACTTTTTCGCGAGGATCGCGAGAATGCCGGAGCCGCAGCCGTAGTCGAGGACCGATTGCTCGGGTTCGACCGACTGCTCCAGCCATTCCATGCAAAGCCGCGTAGTGGGATGGCTGCCGGTGCCGAAGGCGAGCCCCGGATCCAGTTCCAGCACCAGTGCTTCGGGGTCCGGCGCGTCGTGCCACGACGGCACGACCCAGATGCGCTCGCCGATCTTGATCGGATCGAACTGCGACTGCGTGAGCCGCACCCAATCCTGATCTTCGACTTCACGCACAGTGAACGACGGCGTCGCCGCCAACCCGATTTCGTTGGCTGCCGCGGTGAGCAGCACCGCCGGCTCGTGTTCCGGCGCGAGCAGCGCGATCACGCGCGAACGCTGCCACGCCGTGCGATCCGGCGTGAGACCGGGCTCGCCGAACAGCGGCTGCTCGTCGGGCGTGTCGGCGTCCGCATCTTCGACCGACACGGACAACGCGCCCAACTCGAGCAGCGCGTCGGAGAATTCCTCCGCGTGCTCGCGTGCCAGCTCGGCGATCAGTTCCCGGTAGCTCATGAGTTACGCTTCTTCCGGCGCGGCCTGCAGCTTCGCGGCCAGGCGGTTTTCGAGGTAGTGAATGCTGGTGCCGCCTTCGACGAATTTCGCGTCCAGCATCAGCTCGCGGTGCAGCGGGATGTTGGTCTGAATGCCTTCCACCACCATCTCCGACAACGCAATGCGCATGCGCTTGATCGCCTGTTCGCGCGTCGCGCCGTAAGCGATCAGCTTGCCGATCATCGAATCATAGTTCGGCGGCACGAAATAGCCATTGTAGGCGTGCGAGTCGACGCGGATGCCGGGGCCGCCCGGCATGTGCCACGACGTCAGGCGTCCCGGCGACGGAATGAACTTGAACGGATCTTCCGCGTTGATCCGGCATTCGATCGCGTGACCCTTGAACACGATGTCGCGCTGACGGAAGGCGAGCTTTTCGCCGGCCGCAATGCGGATCTGTTCCTGCACGATGTCGACGCCCGTGATCAGCTCCGTCACCGGATGCTCGACCTGTACGCGCGTGTTCATTTCGATGAAGTAGAACTCGCCGTTTTCGTAGAGGAACTCGAAGGTGCCCGCGCCGAGATAGCCCATCTTCTTGCAGGCGTCCGCGCAACGATCGCCGATGCGGTCGATCAGGCGGCGCGCGATACCCGGCGCCGGCGCCTCTTCGATCACTTTCTGGTGACGGCGCTGCATCGAGCAATCACGCTCGCCCAGCCAGACGGCGTTCTTGAGCGAATCGGCCAGCACCTGTATTTCGATGTGCCGCGGGTTCTCCAGGAATTTCTCCATGTAGACCTGCGGGTTGCCGAACGCACGGCCGGCTTCTTCGCGCGTCATGTTGACCGCGTTGACCAGCGCCGCTTCCGTGTGGACCACACGCATCCCGCGGCCACCGCCGCCGCCGGCGGCCTTGATGATGACCGGATAGCCGACCTGGCGGGCAATCTTCACGATCTCTTTCGGATCTTCCGGCAACGCGCCTTCCGAACCCGGCACGCAAGGCACGCCGGTCTTGATCATGGTCTGCTTGGCCGTGACCTTGTCGCCCATCATCCGGATCGTTTCCGGGCGCGGGCCGATGAAGGTGAAGCCGGACTGTTCGACACGTTCGGCGAAGTCGGCGTTTTCCGAGAGGAAGCCGTAGCCGGGGTGAATCGCTTCGGCGTCGGTGACTTCCGCCGCGCTGATCAGCGCGGGCATGTTCAGGTAGCTCAGATTCGAAGGCGCCGGGCCGATACAGACGGCCTCGTCGGCGAGCTTCACGTACTTGGCTTCCTTGTCGGCTTCAGAATAAACGACGACGGTCTTGACGCCGAGTTCGCGGCAGGCGCGCTGGATACGAAGCGCGATCTCGCCGCGATTGGCAATGAGGATTTTTTCAAACATAGCGGGTTTTCGACTCATCAATGGGCGCCGGGTTGATCACAACGCCGGCTGCCTCAGAGGATCGGTCGCGCGCCTGGGAGCAACGGCGCGCGGGCGGCATGCGCAAAGCGTGCCGCGTCAGCCGACCACGAACAGCGGTTGGCCGTACTCGACCGCCTGACCGTTTTCGACGAGGATTTCCTTCACCACGCCGGACTTGTCCGACTCGATTTCGTTGAGCAGCTTCATCGCTTCGATGATGCAGATCGTCTGGCCTTCCTTGACCGTGTCGCCCACCTGGACGAACGGATCGGCGCCCGGTGACGGCGCGCGGTAGAAGGTGCCGACCATCGGCGAGGTCACCACATGGCCTTGCGGCGCGGCGGCCGCCGGCGTAGCCGGTGCGGCTGCTGCAGCCGCCGCCGGCGCTTCGCCACCGAGTGCCGGTGCCGGCTGCGCGTATTGCGGCGCGTACGACGCGGACGGTTGTACGTAAACCGGCGGCGCATTCTTGACGATGCGGACCTTGCCTTCGCCCTCGGTCACTTCGAGTTCGGAAATACCGGACTCCGAGACGAGGTCGATCAGTGTTTTCAGTTTACGTAGGTCCATCAGGCAGCCCCTTTAATGCGTAAAGTGCCGGCGCGTACGCAGCCGGCGCAAATTAGACGTGTTTGGAATCAGCCGCGCGACGAGCCGGCGGACAGCCGGTCGAGCGCGAATTCGAGCGCGTACAGATATCCCTTCCAGCCGAGGCCGCAAATCACGCCCTCAGCCTGGTCGGAGAAATACGAGTGATGCCGGAACGGTTCGCGACGATGCACGTTCGACAGATGAATCTCGACGAACGGGATGCCGACCCCCGCCAGTGCGTCCCGAATGGCCACGCTGGTGTGCGTGTACGCGGCGGGATTGATCAGTATGAAATCGGTTTTTTCAGTCCGCGCGGATTGGATGCGGTCCACCAGAGCGCCTTCGTGATTGCTCTGGAACGACGCGAGTTCGACGCCTGCGTCCGCTGCGCGGTCCGCCAGCGCCTGATCGATCTGCGGCAAGGTCACGTGACCGTAGACCTCGGGTTCCCGGGTGCCGAGAAGGTTGAGGTTGGGTCCGTGCAGTACCAGCAGTCGCGTCATGGTCGCTTCTTTTTCCGTGGAATTGGGCGCACTTTAGCGCTGATTAGAGAAACTTGTCTAGTTTCGCGCGCGTACGCATCGATGGCGGCGGCGTTTCGCCGCTGCGGCGGGCGCCCATCTTCTCTCAAATCCGTCCGATTTGCTCCTATTTTCGCGCCTTCCGCGGGTAATCGAGCGCCAAAAGAATGTGAAATTTAAAGGGCGTCGAGCGTCTGTTTCAGCGCCTGCGGGTCGATTTGTCCTAATTTTGTCGAGCGAATGTTGCCTTTTGCGTCAATTACGACGGTAAACGGCAGTGCGCCCGCAGTATTGCCGAAGGCGCGCGCGAGGTCTGCGCCGCCGAAGCCGGTCACGTAGACCGGGTACGCCACTTTCACTTTCTGCAGGAACGTCTGAACGTTTTTTTCCGAATCCACGCCAAGTCCGACGAACTGTATGCCTTTTTTCGCGTAATCGCGCTGAAGTTGCGACAGAGCGGGCATTTCTTCGACGCAGGGGCCGCACCACGAGGCCCAGAAGTTGACGACGATTGGGTGGCCTTTAAGCAAACTTAGCGTTTGCGGCTTGCCGTCGACTGTCGTCACCGGCGCGGTCCAGAGTTGCGCGACCGCGTTTTGCGGAGAGGCCGGTTGCGCGGCATGCGCGACTTCTTCGACGCCGCCGTTCAGCAAGTGGTTCGCCAGAACGCCGCCGCCCGCGGCGACAGCGGCGACAAGTACGCCTGCCAGAATCCGTCTCGTATTCATCTTGGTCAGTCTAGTTGGTTGAAGGAGCGACGTCGCTGCCGTCGAGTAGCGTCTGAACGGCCTGCAAATTCGCGCGTGCCGTGCGCCCGCGCGCGTCGGCGCGCACTGCGCCACGCAGATCGTCGGTTTCGTAGAGCGCCACGTGCAGGCCGACCGGTTCAGCCTCGCGCCCTTCATTCGTGGGGCGCCACAGAAAGCTGAGCGTTTCGACATAGCCGCGGCCGGCGAAATGCCGCGTTTCCGAGACGTCGTACTGAATGTTGGCGTTCAGAAAGTAGATGGCGACTTCCTTCGGGTTGTCGCAGAACACCTGAAGGTGGATATCCGAGTGTTCGCCGGCGGTGCCGCCGAGCACCGCACCGGTCAGATAAGGATTGAACGGCGCGAGCCGCTCCATCCATTCGACCGCGATGCGGCGCAGCCGCCGCAGCAACACAGGCTGGCTGTCGCCTTGGAACAGCGACTGATATTCGCGGATTTCTTCTTCGATCTGGTCGTTATCCGGCAGCCATTCGCCGGCAACACGGCTCTCGCCGACCACTTGCCGGGCGGCTTTGCGCTTCGCCGTGGCGTAATCCAGACCGTCTTCGGCGATCATGCGGGCAGCCGCGATGGCGATTTCCTCGCGCACGCGCTGCGGATCGAAATGAGATTTGCGGACCATCCCTCGATCATACTAGAGATTGGTGACGGCCTTTCCTGGCGGGTCGCACCGCGCGCCGGACGAGACGGCGCAGGCGAGCGCGCATAGGGTGATCGAAAGGCGTCGGTTACAATAGCGTCCTTTGCAGACGGTCGTTTCGGCCGCTCTTCTGCGCTCCCATCCCTCTCAGGAAAGCGCCGGGCCGCGCCCCGTTTTCTTGCCCCCTCAGGGGGCCTGGCGCGAGGCGACAGGTTAGGGGGCCCTTCCAGGAAAAACGCCCGCGCGGCACGACAGGCTTATGCACATCCACATCCTCGGTATCTGCGGCACGTTCATGGGCGGTCTCGCGGTCCTCGCGCGCGGCGCGGGCCACACCGTGACGGGTTGCGACGCCGGCGTCTATCCGCCCATGAGCACGCAGCTCGAGGCGCAAGGCATTGGTCTGATAGAAGGTTACGACGCGGACCAGTTGAACGGCCTGAACGCGGATCTGTTCGTGATCGGCAACGTGGTCTCGCGCGGCAACCCGCTGATGGAAGCCATTCTCGACCGCGGCCTGCCGTATACCTCCGGCCCGCAATGGCTCGGCGAGCATGTGCTGAACGGCAAATGGGTGCTGGCGGTGGCCGGCACGCACGGCAAAACGACCACCAGCTCGATGCTGACCTGGCTGCTCGAAGATGCCGGCCTCAATCCGGGCTTCCTGATCGGCGGCGTGCCGCTGAATTTCGGCGTGTCCGCGCGGCTGACCGATTCCAGCTTCTTCGTGATCGAAGCCGACGAGTACGACACGGCCTTCTTCGACAAGCGCTCGAAGTTCGTCCATTACCGTCCCAAGACCGCGGTGCTGAACAACCTCGAATTCGATCACGCCGACATTTTCCCGGATCTGGCCGCGATCGAAACGCAGTTCCATCATCTGATCCGCACCGTGCCGGGCATCGGCCGCGTGGTCACGAACGGCCGCGAAGACGCGCTCGAACGCGTGTTGACGCGCGGTTGCTGGAGCGAAGTGGAGCGTTTTGGCGTGCAGGGCGGCTGGCAAACCCTGCCGGCGGAAGACGGCGTGCCGGTCGACGAGCGTTTCGCCGTCTATCACAACAGTGAGCGTGTCGGGGTGGTCGAGTGGCAGGTGCAAGGCGAGCACAACCGCATGAACGCGCTGGCCGCGATCGCCGCCGCGCGCCATGTCGGCGTGCCGCCGGCGCAGGCCGCCCGCTCGCTGGCGAGCTTTCGCAACGTCAAGCGGCGCATGGAAGTGCGCGGCAGCGTCGACGGCGTGACCGTCTACGACGACTTCGCGCACCATCCGACCGCTATCGGCACGACCGTGGCCGGGCTGCGCGCCCGTGTGGGCCGTGACAACACGCGGATTCTCGCCGTGCTGGAACCGCGCTCGAACACCATGAAGCTCGGCGTGATGAAGGCGCAATTGCCGGGCAGTCTCGCCAACGCCGATCTGGTGTTCGGCTACGGCGCGCCGGCCGGCCGCGACGCGCTCGGCTGGAATCTCGGCGAGGCGCTCGCGCCGCTCGGCGGCAAAGCGCAGGCTTTCGACAATCTCGACGCGCTGGTCAAAGCAGTAGTCCACGCAGCGCGCCCCGGCGATCAGATTCTGGTGATGAGCAACGGCGGCTTCGGCGGCGTGCATCAGAAACTGCTCGACGCCCTTTCCGCGCGAGGCGCTTCGTGATCCTTTATCTGCACGGTTTCCGCTCGTCGCCCAATTCGTTCAAGGCGCGCGTGCTGGCGGCGCGGCTCGTCGAACTCGGCCGTAGCGACGAATGGTGCTGCCCAATGTTGCCGGTTTCGCCGTTCGAGACCGTGGCGCTCGCCGAATCGCTGGTGGCCGCCGCCCGGCCGCAAAACGTCACGCTGATCGGTAGTTCGCTCGGCGGCTATTTCGCCACCTATCTGGCAGAGAAGCGCGGCTGGCCGGCGGTGCTGCTGAATCCGGCGGTGGTGCCGCAGCGCGATCTGAGCGCTTATCTCGGCGAGCAGCCGTTGTGGCACGGCGGCGGCAGCATCGTCGTCGAGCCGCATCATCTGGATGAGTTGCGCGCGCTCGGCGTCGCGTCGATCACGCGGCCCGAACGCTATTATTTGATGGCCGCCACCGGCGACGAAGTGCTCGACTACCGCGAAATGCTCGCGCACTATCCCGGCGCACGCACTACGCTGATCGAAGGGAGTGACCACGCGATCAGCGAGTTCGCGCAATACGTCGACGACGTGCTGGCCTTCTGCGACGCGGAAGACGTCGAGCCGCCGGCGCCGCGCGAAGCCGCGTAAAGGCGCGTCAAGCCGGGCGTTCCAGCAGCGGGGCGATTGCCGCGCATCATGATTCATGCCGCCGGCGCGCGCGTATCGCGCCGCGGATCCACTACCACGAACACGTTGCCGTGCCGCGCACGCAGTGACCGATCGCAAAGCAGGATCGGGCGCGCCGGCAGATGCAAGACAGAACGAGAGTATTGAGTGAACGTTTTCTTCGAGGAATCGGGCAGTTTCAAGGCGGGCAGCGTGCTGTCGCGCCAGGGCGATGCTTTTCAGGTCGAGTTGCCGGGCGGCCGGCGCGCCAAGGTGCGCGCGAAAGATGTGCTGATCGAATTCGAAAAGCCGAGTGCGGCCGATCTGATGCAGCAAGCCGACGCCGCCGCGCAGGAGATCGATCTGGACTTCCTGTGGGAATGCGCGCCTGACGACGAATTCCCGTTCGCCACGCTCGGCGCAGAGTATTTCGGCGACCGCTTCGGGTCGATCGAGCGCGCCGCGCTGGTGCTGCGCATGCATGGCTCGCCGGTGTACTTCCGCCGCAAGGGCCGCGGCATGTACCAACGCGCGCCGCAGGAGCAACTGAAGATGGCGCTCGCCGGGCTCGAGCGCAAGCGTCAGCAGGCGCTGGTGCAGGCCGGCTACGAAGATGAACTGAAAGCCGGCCGTCTGCCGGAAGCCTTCACGGGCAGCAAGGCGCTGGGGCTGTTGACCAAGCCGGACAAGAACACGATCGAGTACAAGGCGCTAGAAAGCGCCGCGGCGGCGCGCGGTATTTCGCAGGCGCGTCTGATGCTGGAAAACGGCGCCATTCCGTCGGCGCGCGCGTTGCACGAAGCGAAATTCCTCTCCGAGTTCTTCCCGCACGGCACCGGCTTTCCGCCGGTTACCGTCGGCACCTTGCCGGAAGATCTGCCGGAAGCGGACGTGCAGGCGTTCTCGATCGACGACATCACCACCACTGAAATCGACGATGCCTTCTCCGTCGAGCACCTGGCGGACGGCCGCGTGCGGATCGGCGTGCATATCGCCGCGCCGGCGCTCGGCATTCAGCGTGGCGACGAGGTCGATGCGATCGCGCGCACGCGTTTGTCGACCGTGTACATGCCCGGCGACAAGATCACCATGCTGCCGGACAGCGTCGTCGAAGCGTTCACGCTGGCCGAAGGCGGCTTGCGTCCGGCGCTTTCGCTGTATGTGATCGTCAATCGCGAGACGCAGGAGATCGTCGCGAGCGAAACGCGCGCCGAGCGCGTGTTCGTGAAGAACAACCTGCGCCACAACACGCTCGACGAACTCGTCACCGAAGAGGCGCTCGCCGCCGGCACCGGCGACTATCCGCACAAGGACGACATCGCCGTGCTGTGGCCGTTTGCGCAGGCGCTATTCGAAAAGCGCCAGGCCGCGCGCGCCGGTTACGGTCTGCGTCGCGAAGTGCAGCGCAATACCGACTTCAACTTCTACGTGGAAGGCGAGCACATCACGATCACGCCGCGCCGGCGCGGTTCGCCGCTCGATACGATCGTCGCCGAACTGGCGATTCTCGCGAACTCGTCGTGGGGCGCGTTCCTGCACGACCACGGCGTGCCGGGCATCTATCGCACGCAGCGCGCTTTTGGCGCGCCGACCGGTCCCAAGCGCACGCGCATGCAGACCAACGCCGCGCCGCACGAAGGCCTCGGTGTCACGCAGTACGCGTGGAGTACATCGCCGCTGCGCCGTTACGTCGACCTGGTGAACCAGTGGCAGTTGATCGCCTGCGTGCAGCATGGCGTGACCGCGAAACTGGCCGCGCCGTTCAAGCCGAAAGATGCCGATCTGTTCGCCGTCGTGCAAGGTTTCGACGACACGTACACCGCGTACGCCGATCATCAGCGTCGCATGGAGTACTTCTGGTGCCTGCGCTGGCTGAAGCAGGAGAACAGGAAGCAGGTGGTGGCGTCGGTGGTGAAGGGCGATCTGGTTCGCCTCGAAGAGATTCCGCTGCTGCTGCATGTGCCGGGCCTCGGCGTGCACGCGCGCGGCACGCGTTTGCAGATGGAAGTGATGTCGATCGATGAGTTGACCGTGGAAGCCTCCGTGCGTCTTCTGCATGTGCTCGACGCGCCCACCGTTACGAGCGGCAGCGAGGCTGAAGAAGCGGACGAGGGCGAAGAGGAAATCATCGACGCCCCGGACGAGAGCGCCGAAGGCGAAGCCGAGGCGCAGGCCGAAGCCGAACTCGACGGCAACGACGCGGCTGCTGTGAAGGACGACGCCGAGAGCAGCGATGGCGCGGACGGTGCCGCTACCCATCAGCACATTGCGGAGCCGGGACGATGAGCACCCAGGATTCACGCGACCGCTATGCGGTCATCGGCAACCCGGTCGGTCATAGCAAGTCGCCGTTCATTCATGGACGGTTTGCCGCGCAGACCGGCGAGCCTGTGGAATATGGCCACCTGCTCGCGCCGGTGGATGCGTTCGTGCCGCACGTGCGGGCTTTCATCGACGCAGGCGGGCGCGGGCTGAACGTGACCGTGCCGTTCAAACTCGACGCGCATGCGTTCGCTGACACGTTGTCGCCGCGTGCGGCGGCGGCGGGGGCGGTGAACACGTTGCGTATCGACGCGAATGGTATCTACGGCGACAACACCGATGGTTTCGGTCTCGTGCGCGACATCGAGGTGAATCTCGGCGTGTCGCTGAAGGGCGCGCGCATTCTGCTGCTGGGCGCGGGCGGTGCCGCACGCGGCGTGGTGCTGCCGATGTTGGACCGCGCGCCGCATACGCTGACCATCGTCAATCGCACGGCGGAGAAAGCCGAGGCGCTGGTCGGCCAGTTTGCGCAGGCCGCGCGTGATGCGGCATGTCATCTGAGCGGCGGCAGCGCGCGGGCGATCGAAGCGGGCGCTTACGACGTGATCGTCAACGCGACGGCGGGAAGTCTCGATGCGTCGCTGCCCGAGTGCGACGACCGCGCGTTCGGCAGCGGCACACTCGCCTACGACATGATGTACGGCGCTCATCCGACCGTGTTCATGGAGCACGCGCGGAAGCTGGGCGCGCGCGGCGCGGATGGTCTCGGGATGCTGGTCGAGCAGGCGGCCGAATCGTTTTTCGTGTGGCGCGGCGTGCGGCCTGACGGTGCGCCGGTGCTGGCCGAATTGCGTGCGCTGTTGACGGCGCCGTCGCACGCTTAACGCTGGCGTATCAGGTTAAGGCACATTCCCGCACGAGGATTGAGAGCACGATGACAGCAACGCGGCGCGTGAGCCGGCCAGGTCCGGCGCGATGGGTGTTCTATCTGTGCGCCGTGGTGGCGATTGCGTGGCTCGCGACGCAGGCGTTTTACTTCGCGCAGATCGCGGTTTGGAATTACGTCAATCCGCGCAGTACAGCGTTTATGCGGTCGGACGCGTGGCGGTTGTCGCAGGATCGGCCGGATCTTTCGGTGCAGCATACGTGGGTGTCGTATGACCAGATTTCGCGCAATCTGAAGCGGGCGATTATTGCTTCTGAGGATGCGAATTTTGTTAACAACAATGGGTATGAGGCCGACGCTATTTTGCAGGCCTGGGAGCGGAATAAGGCTAAGGGCAAGATTGTTCGCGGTGGGTCGACCATTACTCAGCAGTTGGCGCGGAATCTGTTTTTGTCTCGGGAGAAAAGCTATATCCGGAAGGGGCAGGAGCTCATCATTACCTGGATGCTCGAGACCTTGATGGATAAGGAGCGGATCTTTGAGATTTATCTCAACTCCGTTGAGTGGGGGAATGGGGTTTATGGGGCTGAGGCGGCGGCTCATTATTACTACAAGACTTCGGCGAGTAAGTTGACTGCTGCGCAGTCGGCTCGATTGGCCGTTATGCTGCCGCAGCCTAAGTATTTTGATGAGCATCGAGGGTCGCAGTATTTGGCTCAGCGCTCGCGGGTTATTGCCAGGAGGATGGGGGCGGCTGAGTTGCCTGATTAATGGGGGTCTTTGCGTGCTCGGCGCTGGGTCTGTGTTTTTTTTTATGGCGTTGGCCTTTCCTTGAGTTCATGTCGGTTTATTAGCGTCGCCCCTGTGCGGGGCAATGCTCTCAACTTAAGCCCGAAAGGGCTTGTATACGGGGCGTTCGATCTGTAAACTTCATCGCATAACTGATTGATAAATCGACGATATGAACTCAAATACCAGCGTCCTCCCAACTCCTGGCTGAGTTCTCCGATTTCCTGTTCGATCCGGCGCTCGCTGAGCGCGTGCGTCTTTCTCCCACTGCATTCACCCGCAATCGCACACTGACATTGCCGCGCATGGCCGCGCTGATGATGTCGGGCATGTGCGCGAGCGTGCAGGCCGAGCTCGATGGCCTGTTTGGTGAGCTCGGCGAATGCGGCGTGCGTACCCGCGGCGTCAGTGCACAGGCCTTCAGCAAGGCGCGCCGGGGGCTGTCGGCCGAGCTGTTCGAACGGGCCCGCGCACGTCTGATTGAGCTTGCCCAACCCCATATTGACTCGATGCGCTGGAACGGCCTGAGGCCGGTCGCAGCCGACGGCACCCGGCTGCGGGTGGCGACCCGCCAGGGCCATGCGTTGCGCGCCGATCACTACGCGTTCGCGCTGTTCCTGCCGGGGCCCGAACTGACGTTGCATGCCGCGCTCCATCCGGCCGACGGCGCCGAGCGGCAGATGCTGTTCGAAGCGCTGGATGTGCTTCAGCCGCACACCGATCTGCTGCTGCTTGATCGCGGCTATATCGGCAACATGATGGTGGCTGCGCTGGCGCAGCGCGAGATCCACTTCTGCCTGCGCGTGGATACCCGAGGATGGAAATGTGTAAGCGCGTTTGCGCGCAGCGGCCAGGCCGAGCAGGTCGTGACACTGGGCGCGCCCAACGAAGAGGATGCCCGCGACTATGAACTGGCGCGCACGCCTACCACCGTGCGCCTGATCCGGGACGTCACGCCCAGCGGCCGCGTGCGTGTGCTGATGACCTCGCTGCTGGAGCGCGAACGTTATCCGGCCAGCGCTTTCGGCGCGCTCTATCATCAACGCTGGCGTATTGAGGAAGCGTTCAAACGTCTGAAGCACCGACTGCGGCTTGAGGCTGTCACCGGCCTGGATTACCTGGCGCTGCAGCAGGACTTCGGTGCGAAAACCGTCGCTGATAACCTGTGTACGCTACTCAATGACCTGGACGATCCAGCCAAAGACGACCACACCAGTCATCCAAACCGTCTGTACGCGCTGGGCGCACTCAAGCCGATCCTCGGCGCGTGCCTGCTACGGATTGAGCGCTGCCTGAACCGGCTCGCCGATCTCATGCCCGCCATCCACGGAGCCCGATGTCGTATCCAGCCCTCGCGCTCTTACCCACGACCGCCCAGAAAAGCCAAACCCCATCTCCATCTCGCGTACAAGGTCGCTTGATGGAATGGGGCTTAAGTTGAGAGCATTGCTGTGCGGGGCGGCACCTACTTTCTTTGCCGCGGCAAAGAAAGTAGGCAAAGAAAGCCGCTTCACACCGCAAATTCTTAAGTGAGTCCCCCGGCTCGGAGGGGGGAGTGGTGCATCTGGAATCTGTCACCTCGCACATTCAGCGCTCGTGACACAGCAGTCATACTTCCCGCCTCGCGCTACGCGCTCGCCGGAAGGGGCTGCTTGAAACGATGGGTTTCTCGTGCGCAGCGGGGGCCGTCGGCTTCGCCTCGGCGAGGTGCCCTCAGGCCTTTGGTCTCTAGAGCGCCTTAGTGCGGAAATGCGGAAAGCGGTGGCGTTCAAAAGGGCGCTCACGGGGGCGTAGGCGGTCCGCGCGTCGAGTCGTGCCGCACTTCCCTCCTCGCAACAAAGGCGCACGGGTTGAACGCGGTTGCGACGCGTTATCGCAAGCCTCTTTCAGTGTGTCGCCGCGGTTCTGCAAAGCACAGTCAGTGTGTCACTGCGTTTTCGCAGCCTCTTTCAGCGTGTCGTAGGTTTACCGCCGCCGCTTTCTGCGAGTCGGCGCAGTTCCGCGAAGCCTGTCAATGTGCCGTTGCAGTTGGTCGCGCATTTGTTCTGAAGCGGATCTGTCTGTTCTGCGACATCGCTATCGCGCCGATTTCCTGCGTCACAGCCGGGCTCCTAACTACCGAGAAGTGATCACCCGCCCAAGCTAAAACGCGCGCGCCGTCACCGTTCCCGAAAATTCGCAGCAACTCATTCGGATTTCGCCGCTACGACACTGAGCAGTTTCTTCAGGAACAGCGCGGCGGTACTTCATCCGAATTGGCCGCGATATGCCGCAGCGAGATATTTCTAGACGGCTGCCCATTTCAACGCCCGCATTTCGGCACCACGCCGAGGCGAAGCCGACGGCCCCCGCTGCGCACGAGAAACCCATCGGTTTCAAGCAAACCCTTCCGGCGAGCGCGTAGCGCGAGGCGGGAAGTATGACTGCTGTGTCACGAGCGCTGAATGTGCGAGGTGACGGATTCCAGATGCACCACTACCCCCTCCGAGCCGGGGAACTCACTTAAGAATTTGCGGTGTGAAGCGGCTTTCTTTGCCTACTTTCTTTGCCGCGGCAAAGAAAGTAGGTGCCGCCCCGCACAGGGGCGACGCCAACAGACCGACATGAATTCAAGGAAAGGCCAACACCCTACAGAACACAGCCAAAAAACCTAACAACGCCAAATCCCATTATCTGAATCCAACACTCACATATTGGAGCTTTCACAAAAACCGCCCTACAATCCAACGCAACACGCAAAGCGCCGCAGCGAAAGGCAAACAAAGCCACCCCCGCGCAGCGCCAAAAGCAACAGCAAAAAAACCGGAGACAAAACCCAACCATGCCTAAAACGCAAAGGCAGCACCACCACGCCCGCGACACCGCGAGCAACCCAGGCCAAATCTCCGGCCCCGCGCTGTAAGCGCAAAAAACCACCGAAAAGCGAATCGCCATGAACAAAGCGATGCCTACTCACGCCGCGAGCGAGTCCGACGCCGATCTGTCGCCATCAGCCGATCACGTGCCCAGCGCCATCCCGCGCCCGGCCGCGGCCACGGCCACGAAACCGCCCCGACCCAGCATCCACCCAGCCCCGGTAGACGGAATCGCGCTGCCCAGCACGCTGCTCGACATCACCCCGCAGCAAGCCGGCACGCAAACCCTCCTGCGCGGCCTGGCGATCCTCGAAGCGGCAGCAGCCGGCGTCCGCGACCTGCGCACCTTCGGCGCCGCGCTCGGCACGACCCGCAGCACCACGCATCGGCTGGTGAGCAGCCTCGTGCAAGCGCGCTACCTGCGCCAGGTGCAAGGCGGCTACCTGCTCGGCCCGAAGCTGATCGAACTCGGCACCATCGCACTCGAACAGATGCCGCTCACCGCGGTCGCACGCCAGCATCTGGAATCGCTCGCGGAACAGACGCTCGACACGATCCACCTCGGCGTGCGCGACGGCGACGACGTCCTGTACATCGACAAAATCCCCGGCACCCGTGGCCTCGAAATGCGCTCACGCGTCGGCCACCGCATGCCGCTGGCGTCGACGGGGATCGGCAAAGCCATGATGCTCGACCTCACGCCGGACGTCTGGCAATCGCTCTTCGACGCATCGCGCCGCGCGCTCGCCGGCGTCAGCTTCAAGCCCGATAACCGCCCTGACGCGCAGACCTTCATGCAGCGCATGACCAACTACGCCGCCGGCGGCTACACCTTCGACCTCGAAGAAAACGAAGCGTCGATCCGTTGCGTCGCGGCTCCGGTGCGCGATGCGTCGGGCGCGGTGGTGGCGGCGCTATCGGTGGCAAGCACGATTCCGTACATGTCGCTCGAACGCATGGACGAACTGATTCCGGTCGTGCAGCGCGAAGCGCGCGCGATCTCGGAAGAACTCGGCTGGCGCGCCCCGCAACCGGCAACCCGCAGGATCAAGCGATGAAGCGAGCGGGTTCTCCCACCCAGGCAGTCAGCCACGCCGCAGCAGTTGCGGTGGACGCCAGCCACGCGGATGCCGCGCTGATCGCGCTCGACTGGGGCACGACCTCGCTGCGCGCCTATCTGTACGACGCGTCCGGCAACGTGCTGGCGACGCGCGCATCGACGGCGGGCATCATGAATCTGCCGCGCAGCGCCGAGCAGGGCGGCTTCGACGCGGCCTTCGACGACGCCTGCGGTGCCTGGCTCGAACACGCGCCCGCCGCGCCAGTGATCGCGGCCGGCATGGTCGGCAGCGCGCAAGGCTGGCTGGAAGCGCCGTATGTGGACACGCCGGCGAGCGCCGATGCGCTGGTGGCCGGCATCGTCCGCGTCAAGGCGGCGTGCGGCGTGACGCTGCACATCGTGCCGGGCGTCCTGCAACGCGGCGAACTGCCCAACGTGATGCGCGGCGAAGAAACGCAAATCTTCGGCGCACTCGGCGAGGAAACGAACACCGCCGACAGCGGCAAGCGTGCCCTGATCGGCCTGCCCGGCACGCACGCGAAATGGGCGGTGGTGCAGGCGGACCGCATCGAACGTTTTCACACTTTCATGACCGGCGAAGTGTTCGCGGCATTGCGCGAACACACGATTCTCGGCCGCACGATGCTCACGCCGGATCTTCCGGACACCGGCGCGTTCCTGCATGGCGTGAACATCGCCCGGGAAAAAGGCCAGGCGGGTGTGCTCGCGACCGTATTCAGTTCGCGCACGCTCGGCCTCACCGGACAACTTTCGCGCGAACAGCAACCCGACTATCTGTCGGGATTGCTGATCGGGCATGAATTGGCTGGCCTCGATGCCGTGCTCGCGCAACAACAAAGCGCGCTTGCCGGGCAGAGCCTGCGCCTGATCGGCAACGAAGCGCTGTGCGAGCGCTATCGGCTCGCGCTGGCGCAATTCGGCTGTACCCAGGCGGAACTGGTCAAGCACGCTACCGAGCGCGGCCTGTGGCGCGTCGCGTCGCAGGCGGGGCTCGTCCAACCGGCCGCCAAGACGGCGCGCGCCTGACCGGCAGCGCCGCCGCCCACGAAACAAGGAACCGACATGCAACCTCACATCAATCTGCCCGCTCCGTACATGCCGCACGCGGGTTTGATCGCAGCGTTCGAGGCGTGTCCGCTGATCGCGATCATGCGCGGCGTGACGCCCGCCGATGCCGCCGAGCACGGTCAGGCGCTGTATGAAGCCGGCTTCCGGATCGTCGAAGTGCCGCTGAATTCGCCGCAACCGTTCGACAGCATCGCCGCGATCCGCAAGGTGTTGCCGGCCGACGCGATCGTCGGCGCGGGCACGGTGCTGCATCCGAGTTTCGTCAACGACGTGAAGTCGGCGGGCGGCGAACTGATCGTCATGCCGCATAGCGATCCGGAAGTCGTCAGTGCCGCGAAGGCGCAAGGCATGGCCTGCGCGCCAGGCGTCGCGACACCGAACGAAGCGTTCATCGCGCTGAAGAACGGCGCGGACGTGCTGAAGATGTTCCCCGCCGAACAGCTCGGCTGTCAGGTCGTGAAAGCATGGCGCGCGGTGATCGCGGCGGAAGTGCCGCTGGTCCCGGTCGGCGGCATCACGCCTGACAACATGGGCCCGTTCCTCAGCGCGGGCGCGAACGGCTTCGGTCTTGGCTCGGCGCTGTACAAGCCGGGTCAGAGCGCGACCGTGACGGCATCGCACGCGAAGGCGTTCATCAACGGTTTGCGCATCGCCCGTGCGGGTGCGAAGAAATGAAACGGCTCGCCGGTAAAGTCGCTCTCGTCACCGGCGCCGGTCGCGGCATCGGCGCGGCGATCGCGCACGCGTTCGCACGCGAGGGCGCGGCGGTCGTGCTGGCCGAACTGGATATCGACACCGCGCAGCAGACGGCGGAGCATATCAAGGCGCAGACCGGCGCGCGCGTGCTCGCGGTGCATACGGACGTGACGCAATCCGCGTCGGTTCAGCACGCGGTGAGCGAAGCCGAACGCGCATTCGGCGCGCTCGACGTGCTGGTGAACAACGCCGGCATCAACGTGTTCTGCGACCCGCTCACCATGACCGACGAAGACTGGCGCCGCTGCTTCGCGGTCGATCTCGACGGCGTGTGGAACGGTTGCCGCGCCGCGTTGCCGGGCATGGTCGAACGTGGCGCGGGCAGCATCGTGAATATCGCCTCGACGCATTCGTTCAAGATCATTCCGGGCTGCTTTCCGTACCCGGTGGCGAAGCACGGTGTGATCGGCCTGACGCGCGCGCTCGGCATCGAATACGCGCCGCGCAATGTGCGGGTCAACGCGATCGCGCCGGGTTACATCGAAACCCAATTGACGCATGACTGGTGGAACGAGCAGGCCGATCCGGCCGCCGCGCAGCAGGCGACGCTCGCTCTCCAGCCGATGAAACGCATTGGCCGCCCGGAAGAAGTGGCGATGACCGCGGTGTTTCTCGCCTCGGACGAAGCGCCGTTCATCAACGCCACCTGCATCACCGTGGATGGTGGCCGCTCGGCGCTGTATCACGACTGATTTTTGCAGGACCCGAATTGCGCAGGGGCGCATGGAGTACACCGGACGACGCGCTGGCCGCGTGTGTCACAACCGGTACAAGAAGACGCGGCCGATACCTTCTCGTTATCAATTAGTCAGGAGACACGCATCATGAAACGTAGAATTTTCCTCACGCTGGCAGCAGCGGCGACGGGTGTGCTCTTCAACGCACCGGTCGCGCAAGCTGCCGATCCGGTGAAGATCGGCTTCCTCGTGAAGCAGCCGGAAGAACCGTGGTTCCAGGACGAGTGGAAGTTCGCCGAAATCGCCGCCAAGGAAAAGGGCTTCACGCTGGTGAAGATCGGCGCGCCGTCGGGCGAGAAGGTGATGAGCGCAATCGACAACCTGTCGGCGCAAAAGGCGCAAGGCTTCGTGATCTGCACGCCTGACGTCAAGCTCGGACCGGGCATCGTCGCGAAAGCGAAAGCCGACGGCCTGAAGATGATGACGGTGGACGATCGTCTGGTCGACGGCTCGGGCAAGCCGATCGCATCGGTGCCGCATATGGGCATCTCGGCGTACAACATCGGCAAGCAGGTCGGCGACGGTCTGGCCGCGGAAATCAAGAAACGCGGCTGGGACATGAAGGACGTGGGCGCGATCGACGTGACCTACGAACAACTGCCGACCGCGCATGACCGCACCAGCGGCGCAACCGATGCACTGATCGCCGCCGGCTTCCCGAAGGCGAACATCATCGCCGCGCCGCAAGCGAAGACCGACACGGAAAACGCGTTCAACGCCGCCAACATCGCGCTGACGAAGAATCCGAACTTCAAGCACTGGGTCGCTTACGGCCTGAACGACGAAGCCGTGCTCGGCGCCGTGCGTGCAGCGGAAGGCCGCGGCTTCAAGGCGGACAACATGATCGGTATCGGCATCGGCGGATCGGACTCGGCACTCAACGAGTTCAAGAAGCCGTCGCCGACCGGCTTCTACGGCACGGTCATCATCAGCCCGAAGCGCCACGGCGAAGAAACCTCGACGCTGATGTACGACTGGATCACGCAAGGCAAGGCACCGCCGGCGCTGACCCTGACGACCGGCATGCTGGCCACGCGTGACAACGTCGCCGATGTGCGCCAGAAGATGGGCCTCGCGGCAAATTGAGCGGTTTGATTCAGCAAGTGGTGACATGAAGTGAACTGCCGGCGCGTGTTTCTCTTTCGCGAAAGAGGGCACGCGCCGGCAGCAGCAATACAAGATGAGTAGTTGAGACATGCTCTGCTTTGCACCTGCCCATGACGTAATCATGCAGGCGCCACAAAGCAAAGGTTCACACGAAGCATTAGGAGGCGAAGTGTCAGCGACGCTACGTTTTGACAATATCGGCAAAGTCTTTCCAGGCGTGCGCGCGCTCGACGGTGTGTCCTTCGACGTCAACGTCGGCCAGGTGCACGGCCTGATGGGCGAAAACGGCGCAGGGAAATCGACCCTGCTGAAGATTCTCGGCGGTGAATATCAGCCCGACTCGGGCCGTGTGATGATCGACGGCAACGAGGTGCGCTTCTCCAGCGCGGCGGCGTCGATCGCGGCGGGCATTGCGGTGATTCACCAGGAACTGCAATACGTGCCCGATCTGACGGTCGCGGAAAACCTGCTGCTCGGCCAGTTGCCGAACTCGCTCGGCTGGGTCAACAAGCGCGAAGCCAAACGCTTCGTGCGCGAACGCCTCGAAGCGATGGGCGTGGCGCTCGACCCGAACGCGAAGCTGCGCAAGCTCTCGATCGCGCAGCGCCAGATGGTGGAAATCTGCAAGGCGCTGCTGCGTAACGCGCGCGTGATCGCATTGGATGAGCCGACCAGCTCGCTGTCGCATCGTGAGACCGAGGTGCTGTTCAAGCTGGTGCGCGATCTGCGTGCCGACAACCGCGCGATGATCTACATCTCGCACCGCATGGACGAGATCTACGAACTGTGCGACGCCTGCACGATCTTCCGCGACGGCCGCAAGATCGCCTCGCATCCGACGCTCGAAGGCGTGTCGCGCGACACCATCGTCAGCGAAATGGTGGGGCGGGAAATTTCGGACATCTATAACTACTCGGCGCGGCCGCTCGGCGAAGTGCGCTTCGCGGCGAAAGCGATTGAGGGCCACGCGCTCGCGCAGCCAGCCAGCTTCGAAGTGCGGCGCGGCGAGATCGTCGGCTTTTTCGGGCTGGTGGGCGCGGGCCGTAGCGAACTGATGCATCTGGTGTACGGCGCCGATCACAAGAAGGGCGGCGAGTTGATGCTCGACGGCAAGCCGATCAAGGTGCGCAGCGCGGGTGAAGCGATCAGGCACGGCATCGTGCTGTGCCCGGAAGACCGCAAGGAAGAGGGCATCGTCGCGATGGCGACGGTGTCGGAGAACATCAATATTAGTTGCCGCCGTCACTACCTGCGCGCGGGGATGTTCCTCGATCGCAAGAAGGAAGCGGAAACCGCGGACCGTTTCATCAAGCTGCTGAAGATCAAGACGCCGAGCCGCCGCCAGAAGATTCGTTTCCTGTCGGGCGGCAATCAGCAGAAGGCGATTCTGTCGCGCTGGTTGGCTGAGCCCGATCTGAAAGTCGTGATTCTCGATGAGCCGACTCGCGGTATCGACGTCGGCGCGAAGCATGAAATCTACAACGTGATCTATCAGCTTGCCGAACGCGGCTGCGCGATCGTGATGATTTCGTCGGAACTGCCGGAAGTGCTCGGCGTGTCAGACCGGATCGTCGTGATGCGTCAGGGCCGGATTTCCGGCGAGCTGGCGCGCCAGGATGCAACGGAACAATCGGTCTTGAGCCTCGCCTTGCCGCAAAGCTCGACCGCCTTACCTGGAACCGGCACCGGAACCGCATCGGCTGCCCAACAGGCAGCCTGAACATCATTCGGACGAAAGTCCGGCAACCCGTGGGGAACGGGAGGAGTCTTCAACATGCAAGCCAGAGAAAACCTCGCGCAACAGGCCGCCAAGAGCGCCGCCGAAGCGCTGATTCCGCAGTCCAACGACAAGGCGAAATGGTGGCAACAGATCACCGAGTACAGCCTGATCGTGATCTTCATCGTGATGTTCGTCACGATGTCGCTGACCGTCGATCACTTCTTCTCGATCGAGAATATGCTCGGCCTCGCGCTGTCGATCTCGCAGATCGGCATGGTCTCGTGCACGATGATGTTCTGTCTCGCCTCGCGCGACTTCGACTTGTCGGTCGGTTCGACCGTCGCGTTCGCCGGCGTCTTGTGCGCGATGGTGCTCAACGCCACCGGTAATACCTTCATCGCGATCATCGCGGCGGTGGCGGCGGGCGGCGTGATCGGCTTCGTCAACGGCGCGGTGATTGCGTATCTGCGCATCAACGCGCTGATCACGACGCTCGCCACGATGGAAATCGTTCGCGGCCTCGGCTTTATCGTCTCGCACGGTCAGGCGGTGGGCGTGTCGTCGGATACGTTTATCGCGCTCGGCGGTTTGAGCTTCTTCGGCGTGTCGCTGCCGATCTGGGTCACGCTGCTGTGCTTCATCGTGTTCGGCGTGATGCTCAACCAGACCGTGTACGGCCGCAATACGCTCGCGATCGGCGGCAATCCGGAAGCGTCGCGTCTGGCCGGTATCAATGTGGAACGCACGCGCGTCTACATCTTCCTGATTCAGGGCGCGGTGACCGCGCTGGCCGGTGTGATTCTGGCCTCGCGTATCACGTCGGGGCAGCCGAATGCGGCGGAAGGCTTCGAGCTGAACGTGATCTCGGCGTGCGTGCTGGGCGGCGTCTCGCTGCTCGGCGGCCGCGCGACGATTTCCGGCGTCGTGATCGGCGTGCTGATCATGGGCACGGTCGAGAACGTGATGAACCTGATGAACATCGACGCGTTCTACCAGTACCTCGTGCGTGGCGCGATCCTGCTCGCCGCCGTGCTGCTCGACCAGTTGAAGAACCGCGGATCGCGGGACTAACCCACTTGCTCTAAAAGGAATCGAACGATGTCGTCTCCGGCCAATGCAAACGTCCGTCTCGCGGACAACGTCTTCGCGCGCTATCCGAGCCTCGTCGACCGCACGGTGTTGATCACGGGTGGCGCGACCGGCATCGGCGCATCCTTCGTCGAGCACTTCGCGGCGCAAGGCGCTCGCGTCGCGTTCTTCGACATCGACGTGAGCGCCGGCGAAGCGCTCGCCGACGAACTCGGCGATTCGAAGCACAAACCGCTGTTCCTGCCGTGCGATCTGACCGACATCGACGCGCTGCAAAAAGCGATCGCCGACGTGAAGACCGCGCTCGGCCCGATCCAGGTGCTGGTGAACAACGCCGCGAACGACAAGCGCCACACAATCGGCGAAGTCACGCGCGAGTCGTTCGACGCGGGCATCGCGGTGAACATTCGGCACCAGTTCTTTGCTGCGCAAGCGGTGATGGAGGACATGAAAGCCGCCAACAGCGGCTCGATCATCAACCTCGGTTCGATCAGCTGGATGCTGAAGAACGGCGGCTATCCGGTCTATGTGATGTCGAAATCCGCGGTGCAGGGTTTGACGCGCGGTCTTGCGCGCGACCTCGGCCATTTCAATATCCGCGTCAATACGCTGGCGCCGGGGTGGGTGATGACCGAGAAGCAGAAGCGCTTGTGGCTCGACGACGCGGGCCGTCGTTCGATCAAGGAAGGGCAGTGCATCGACGCCGAGCTGGAACCGGCCGACCTCGCGCGCATGGCGCTCTTCCTTGCCGCCGACGACAGCCGGATGATCACCGCGCAGGACATCATCGTCGACGGAGGCTGGGCGTGAGTGCGAGCGGTTCATCCGGTACGGCCGCGCTGCTGCTCGATACGAAATGCACGCTCGGCGAAGGGGCGACATGGTGCGCGCAAAGCGGCCGTTTCTACTGGACGGATATCGAAGGCGCGCGCCTGTGGCGCTATGACCCGAGGGACGGTAGCACCATGTCCTGGCGTATGCCCGAGCGCCTCGCCACGTTCGCGCTGTGCGCGGATCCGCGTTACCTGCTGCTCGGCCTGGCCACGCATCTTGCCTTTTTCGAGCTGGCCACCGGCGAGACGCGGCGCATCATCGACGTCGAACCCGGTTTGAATACGCGCGTGAACGACGGCCGCTGCGACCGTCAGGGGCGCTTCGTGTTCGGCACCAAAGATGAAGGCGCGCCGCTGCAGGCAATCGGCGGCTTCTACCGGCTCGATCACGATCTGTCGCTCGAGCGTTTGCCGTTGCCCGCGCCCGCGATCTCGAACAGCATCGCGTTCAGTCCCGACGGCACGACGATGTACTACTGCGATTCGCCCACGCGCGAAATCCGCGCGTGCGACTACCGCGCTGACGGCGGCATCGCCAACGACCGCCTGTTCACCCAGCTCACCGACGCCACCGGCGAACCCGACGGCTCGACCGTCGACCGCGACGGCGGCCTGTGGAACGCGCAATGGGGCGGCCGGCGAGTGGTGCGCTACGGCCCGGACGGCGTGGAAACGGAACGTGTCGACGTGCCGACCGCGCAGCCCAGTTGCGTCGCGCTAGGCGGCGCGCAACTCGGCACGCTGTACATCACGAGCGCACGCTGTGACCTCGATGCAGCGGCGCTTGCGGACGATACGCACGCCGGCGGCGTGTTCGTCGCCACGCCCGGACGGCAAGGTTTGCCGGAGCCGGTGTTCCAAGGCGCGCCAGCTTAGCGCAGAATGACGCTGCCTCGCTCTCGAGGCAGCAATGAAGTAATGAAACGATAAAGCGCGGTCGGGCAGTGAGCCTGAAAGTGAATCGCAAGTTGATGGTGCAATCCCAGTGGCAGCAAATCGGCAGCATGCAGTTCGGACCCAGAGGCGACCAGTTTAAGAAAATCGCCCAACAGCATCCGTCAGCAATGACGGCAACGTCCCAAGCCTCTCGATGGAGCCAGATATGACTGTTGCGAATCTTGTTTCTTCCTCCCCTCAGACCTCACAGAGTCGACGCTCGCGACTCGCCGCGGCGGCCAATCCGGTGTTGCCGGGTCCCAGCACGTCGGCGGTTGCCGTCGGCGAAGCCAGCGCCGGCGATGTCGCGTGCATCACGCTCGCCAACGCGCATTTGCGTCTCGACGTCGCGCCGACGCTCGGCGGCGGCGTCACCCGTTTCGACTGGCGCAACGACGGCGCGCTCACGCCGATCTTCCGCCGCTGCCGCCACGTCGGCGCCGATACGCAACCGAACCAGTTGTCCTGTTATCCGCTCCTGCCGTATTCAAATCGCATCGGCGGCGGGGAGTTCAATGTGGCGGGACGGCGCGTCGAGGTGCCGCGCAATCGCGCCGACGAACCCTTGCCGATTCACGGCGACGGTTGGCAATCGGCCTGGCAGGTCGCGGAGTCGGATCGCGAAAATGTCCGCCTCACGCTCGATCGCCGCGACGGCAAGCCGTACACGTACCGCGCGACGCAAACCTATACGCTGGACGGCCCGACGCTGGTCGTCACGCTCGAAATCGAAAATACCGGCCGCGAGGCGCTGCCTTTCGGGCTGGGCGTGCATCCCTTCTTCGTGCGCGACGCGGACACCGAGTTGTCCGCCGCGGCCGGCGGCCTGTGGCTCTCCGGCGACGACTGGTTGCCGGTGCGGCATGTGCAGGCGCCGCCTGCCTGGCAATTCGGCGTGGCGTATCCGCTGCCGGAAACCATCGTCAATCACGCCTTTACCGGCTGGAGTGGGCAAGCGGCGGTAGTGTGGCCGAAGCGCCGCCTGTCGCTGAACATTGCCGCCGATACCGACTACTACGTGCTGTACACGCCGCCCGGCGAAGACTTTTTCTGCTTCGAACCGGTGGATCATCCGATCAACGCGATGAACCTGGCCGGCGGCGCGAGCGAAAACGGCATGACCTTGCTAGGACGCGGCGAACGACTGACGCGCACGTTCCGCTTCACCGTCGAACGCACGGGTTTGCGCTCGATGCCGGGCGCGCGCGGCTCGAAGCGGCGGCAGTAGCGGGCGAAGGTGGCGCGGCCCGCCGCGCAGGACGGGTAAAATACGCGCCTCTTTCGTTTTCCAGCTCGCCGCGAGACCCACCATGTCCAACTTCATCCAGACACTCAACGACGCCTGGCGGCGCACCAACTCGCTGCTGTGCGTCGGCCTCGATCCCGAGCCGAGCAAATTCCCGGGCGCGCTCGCGGGCCGTCCCGAGGCGATCTTCGACTTCTGCCGCACGATCGTCGACGCAACCGCGCCGTATGCGTCGTCTTTCAAACCGCAGATTGCCTACTTCGCGGCACATCGCGCGGAAAACCAGCTTGAGCAGCTGATCGCCCACATTCATGCGAACCATCCGGGCCTGCCGGTGATTCTGGACGCGAAGCGCGGCGACATCGGCAGCACCGCCGAGCAATATGCGCGCGAGGCGTTCGAGCGTTATCAGGCGGACGCCGTGACGGTGAATCCCTACATGGGTTTCGACTCGATCCAGCCATATCTGGAGCACGCAGGCAAAGGCGTGATCGTGCTGTGCCGCACGTCGAACCCGGGCGGCTCCGACCTGCAATTCCTGGAGACGGGCGGCCGTCCGCTGTATCAGGTCGTTGCGCAATTGGCGGCGGAGAAATGGAATGCGAGCGGCCAGCTGAGTCTGGTGGTTGGCGCGACTTTCCCGAAAGAGATTGAAGTGGTGCGGGGGATCGTCGGCGATATGCCGCTGCTGATTCCGGGCATCGGCGCGCAAGGCGGCGATGTGGAAGCGACGGTCAACGCCGGCCGCACCGCGAACGGCATGGGCATGCTGATCAACTCGTCGCGGGCGATCATCTACGCGGGCAAGGGCGACGATTTCGCCGAAGCCGCGGCGAAGGCCGCGATGGAAACGCGGGATCGGATCAACGCGTTCCGGTAATCGCAGGCGGTCGTTGCTCGGGCGCGCGTGGAGTTCAGTTTGGCCTCAGCCGGTCGATCAACGCGGCATGCCGCGCTTTCAACACGTCGATATCCGCGAGATCGGCATAAAAGCGCGGGCAACCTTCATTGAAGGCGGCCTATGAACGCATGGGATTCAGCTTGGCCCCAGCCGCTCGATCAACGCCGCATGCCGCGGATGCCGCGCTTTCAACGCGCGGACATCCGCCAGTTCGAATTCGCTGAATTCAAAACCCGGCGCCACCGTGCAGCCCACCAGCGCGAAGGTCGCCGGATCGGCGCATTCCGCCGCGAACCACAGACCTGCAGGCACCACGGCCTGAAACACGGCATCCGCGTGCGTCAGCGCGTCGCCGAGCTTATGTGTCACCAATGCGCCCGTCTCGTCGAGCACATGGACGTTCAATGGTTCGCCCGCATAGAAATGCCAAACCTCGTCGGACTTGATCCGGTGCCACGCCGAATGCGCGCCGTCGCAGAGCAGGTAATAGATCGCCGTGGACGCAGAGCGCGTTTCCGCTGCGCTGTGGTCGCTGTCGCGGATCACGCGCTCCGCCGAGCGGTACGTCTCGCTGAAAAATCCGCCTTCGGGATGCGGTTTGAGATCGAGGCGGCGGATCAGTTCGTCTTTGACTGCGTGCGAATCAGGCATCGGCTCTCCGCTTCGAACAAGGGTTAGTGCTCGCGTTCGTCGAGCAAGGCGAGGACGCCGCGCAATGCATGCGCGGCAGCCTGCACGCGGATCTTCTCGCGGTCGCCCTTGAAGATCTTCGTTTCCACCGACGTATGCAGCCGGTTGCTCCAACCGAACGAGACCATGCCGACCGGTTTGGTTTCGGTGCCGCCGCCCGGTCCGGCGACGCCAGTAATGGACAGCGAGACCTGCGCGCGGCTATTGCGCAGCGCGCCTTC
Source organism: Paraburkholderia sp. BL9I2N2 (assembly GCF_004339745.1). GTDB lineage: Bacteria > Pseudomonadota > Gammaproteobacteria > Burkholderiales > Burkholderiaceae > Paraburkholderia. The sequence goes on from NZ_SMGP01000001.1 coordinate 94,660, forward strand.
GGCCATGGCGCGTGCCACTTGCTCGCTGACCGCGCCGTGCTTGTCGATCAGCTCGGCGGGCACGCCGATCATCTCGCTCTTCGCCTGATTCGAATACGTGACGAAGCCGCGCTCGAACCAGCCGCTGCTGCCGGAAATGTCGGTGATCGCGGTCGCTACCATGCCGCCCGTGCAGGACTCGGCCGTGACGAGCATGAGGCGCTCGTCGCGCAGACGGTTGCTCACGCGAATGGCGAGCTGGTGAACGACGGAATCGGTAGGCATGGCGTCAATCCGGAAAAACGGGGGCTGGCGGTGAATGCCCGGCGGCGCGGCAGCCGCCGGGCAGCAGTCAAACGGACATGCGCCAGAGTGCAATCACGAGCAGCGTGAAAAACGCGGCGACCAGGTCATCGAACATGATGCCAAAGCCACCTTTCAGACGACGATCGAAATAGCCGATGGGTGGCGGCTTCACCATGTCGAAGAAGCGGAACACGAGGAACGCCCACAACTGCCCGGTCAGCGTGACCGGTGTGACCATTAGCAGCACCAGCCAGAACGCGATGATTTCGTCCCACACGACCGGCGAAGGATCGTCGATGCCGAGCTTCTTCGCGGTGAATCCGCAAATCGCAATGCCGCCGAAGAAGCCGGCGACGATCAGCAGGCCCCACTCGATTACGGTCAGATAACGGCTCAGAACGGCGAACGACGCCCACGCGAACAGCGTGCCGATCGTGCCCGGCGCGACCGGCGACAGGCCACTGCCGAACCCCAGCGACAGAATGTGCAGCGGATGCGACAGCATGAAGCGCGCGGTGGCGCGGCGCGGCTGACGGCCGGGCGGGCGCGGATCGGGCGCGCGCGGCGCCTGCGGCGGCTCGACGCTGATGAGTTTGTCGGCCGGGCCGAGCGGGGGATCAGTCTGCATGAAAGTGGTCGAAGCCTTGCAACGTCAGAGTAAGCGGCGCGCCGGCGGCATCGCGCCAGCCGATCGCCGGACGGTCGGCCGCCGATTCGAGAGCGCTTATTGTACCGATGCGGGTGAGCTGAATGCCCACCTCCTGGCCGGCCTTTTCGACTGCGGCACGCACCGCGGGCGGCGCGGTGAAGCACAGCTCGTAGTCGTCGCCGCCGGCGAGCGTGCAGCGTCGCTGGATCTCGGGCGCGAGGCGGCGCAGCGCGGCGGAACGGGGCACGGCGTCGACGTCGACCGTGGCACGCAAGTTCGAGCGTTCCAGAATGTGCAGCAGATCGCCCGCGAGACCGTCCGAGAGGTCGAGCGCCGCGTGGGCGATGCCGCGCAGCGCGAGCCCGAGCGCGACGCGCGGCTCCGGGCGGTCGAGGGCGCGACTAAACGTCGCAGTGTCGCTGGCCTCGGCAGACCATTCGCCGCGCCGCACGCCGAGGCCGGCGCGCGCGTCGCCAAGCGTGCCGGAAATCCAGATGTCATCGCCCGGTTGCGCGGCGTCGCGGCGCAGCGCCGCGCGCGGCGGCACGCTGCCGAATACCGTGATGCACAGATTCAGCGGACCGCCGGTCGTGTCGCCGCCGATCAGCTCGCACCCGTAGCGTTCGGCCAGCGCGAAAAGCCCTTCGCTGAACGCGGCAAGCCAGGCTTCTTCGGCCTTCGGCAAGGAGAACGCCAGCGTGAACGCCTGCGGTTGCGCGCCCATCGCGGCGAGGTCCGACAAGTTCACGGCAAGGGCTTTGTGACCCAGCGCCTCGGGATCGACATCGGCGAAAAAGTGGCGGCCTTCCACCAGCATGTCCGTCGATATCGCCAGCATTTCGCCCGCGCGCGGGGCGAGCAGCGCACAGTCGTCGCCGATGCCGAGCGTGCCGCTCGCGGCGTCGGCGGGCCGGGCAGCGGCGCGGCGGGCAAAGAAACGATCGATCAGCGAAAACTCGGAGAGCATGGTGGCGAAGGGTGAACGATTAATTGTTGCGAATTGCGGCTAACGGCGCGCATTGTATGGAGTGGTCATCGGGTAAACATTCGATCGCCCGGCAACTCCGATTCGGGTCGCGTTGCGGCCACAGCGTGCCACGTCAGCCTTTCGCTATGTTTCTGTCGCGGCAGTTGTACCCGTATTGAAGGAATTGGGCCGCCAATTGGGGCTACAATGCCGTCGAACGTCTATTCTAATCCGCCCTTCGAAGCCCGCCTTATGTCGACTCCCGTCAATAGCAAACTCCGCGAAGCCGCCCTCGATTACCACGAGTTCCCCACCCCGGGGAAGATCGCGATCGCCCCGACCAAGCAGATGATCAACCAGCGCGACCTCGCGCTGGCGTACTCGCCTGGCGTCGCGTTCGCGTGCGAGGAAATCGTCGAGAACCCGTTGAACGCCGCGCGCTTCACCGCGCGCAGCAACCTGGTCGGCGTCGTCACGAACGGCACCGCGGTGCTGGGTCTGGGCAACATCGGCCCGCTCGCCTCGAAACCGGTCATGGAAGGCAAGGCCGTGCTGTTCAAGAAGTTCGCCGGCATCGACGTGTTCGATATCGAGCTGAACGAGTCCGACCCGCACAAGCTGGTCGACGTGATCGCGGCGCTGGAGCCGACCTTCGGCGGCATCAACCTCGAGGACATCAAGGCGCCGGACTGCTTCATCGTCGAACGCGAATGCCGCAAGCGCATGAAGATTCCGGTCTTCCACGACGACCAGCACGGTACGGCCATCGTCGTCGCGGCGGCCATCACCAACGGTCTGAAGGTGGTCGGCAAGGACATCAGGGAGGTCAAGCTGGTGTCCTCGGGCGCGGGCGCCGCAGCGCTGGCCTGTCTGGACCTGCTGGTCGACATCGGCCTGCCGCTCGAGAACATCACCGTCACCGATCTGGCCGGCGTGGTCTACAAGGGCCGCGTCGAACTGATGGACCCGGACAAGGAGCGCTTCGCGCGTGAAACCGATGCCCGCACGCTGGCCGAAGCCATCGGCGGCGCGGACGTTTTCCTGGGGCTCTCGGCGGGCGGCGTGCTCAAGCAGGACATGGTCAGGCAGATGGCGGACAAGCCGCTGATTCTGGCGCTGGCCAATCCGACGCCGGAAATCCTGCCGGAACTGGCGCTGGAAGTGCGTCCGGACGCCGTGCTGTGCACCGGCCGCACCGACTACCCGAACCAGGTGAACAACGTGCTGGTGTTCCCGTTCCTGTTCCGCGGCGCGCTGGATGCGGGCGCGACCACGGTCACGCGGGAAATGGAAATCGCGGCGGTCAACGCGATCGCCGAACTCGCGCGCCAGGAGCAGAGCGACATCGTCGCGACGGCGTATGGCATTCAGGATCTCTCGTTCGGCCCGGAATACCTGATTCCGAAGCCGTTCGATCCGCGTCTGATCGTCAAGGTCGCGCCGGCCGTGGCGAAGGCCGCGATGGATTCGGGCGTCGCCGAGCGTCCGATCGAGGACATGGAAGCCTACGAACAGCATCTGCAGCAGTTCGTGTATCACAGCGGCACGACCATGAAGCCGATCTTCCAGCTCGCGCGTGGCGTCGAGCCGGAGAAGAAGCGCATCGTGTTCGCGGAAGGCGAAGAAGAGCGCGTGCTGCGCGCGATGCAGATCATCGTCGACGAGAAGCTCGCCAGGCCGATCCTGATCGGCCGGCCGGCGGTGATCGAGCAGCGCATTGCGCGCTACGGGCTGCGTCTGGTCGCGGGGCAGGACTACACGGTCGTGAACACCGACCACGACGAGCGCTATCGCGACTTCTGGCAGGAATATCACAAGATGATGTCGCGCAAGGGCATCAGCGCGCAGATGGCGAAGCTCGAAATGCGCCGCCGCACCACGCTGATCGGCGCGATGCTGGTGGAAAAGGGCGAAGCGGACGGCATGATCTGCGGCACGGTGTCGACCACGCATCGTCACCTGCACTTCATCGATCAGGTGATCGGCAAGAAGGAAGGCGCGAAGGTCTACGCGGCGATGAATGCGCTGGTGCTGCCGAACCGGCAGATTTTCCTGGTGGATACGCACGTGAACGTCGATCCGACGCCGGAGCAACTGGCGGAAATCACGATCATGGCGGCTGAAGAAGTGCGCCGTTTCGGTATCGAACCGAAGATCGCGCTGCTGTCGCATTCGAACTTCGGCACGAGCAACGCGCCGACCGCGCAGAAGATGCGCGACACGCTGGCGATCCTGCGCGAGCGCGCACCGGACCTGCACGTGGACGGCGAAATGCACGGCGACATCGCGCTCGACGCGAATCTGCGCCGCGAGGTGATGCCCGACTCGACGCTCGAAGGCGACGCGAACCTGCTGGTGCTGCCGAACATCGACGCGGCCAACATCTCGTACAACCTGCTGAAGACGGCCGCGGGCAACAACATCGCGATTGGTCCGATGCTGCTGGGCGCGGCCAGGCCGGTGCACGTGCTGACGGCGTCGGCGACGGTGCGCCGGATCGTCAACATGACGGCGCTGCTGGTGGCGGATGTGATCGCGGCCCGTTAATCCGCGATCCGGTCGAAGCATGGCGCCGGTTTGAAGACCGCGCGCCATGCAAAAAAAAGGCGCGCCCGCAACGGGCACGCCTCAGGGTGCACAGGGGAATGCCACCCAAAAAACGGCAAGTCATACAAGATTCCGCCTTCAAGAGCGTTCAAGGGCTCAAGACCCTTGCCACGGGGAATCAAGGTCTGCTGACTCATGCAAAGCGGCCTGCCGTCCGCTCCCCACTTGCCTGCCTTCCCTCGATTCGCACCGTTGAGCTAAGTTTAGCTTGACTAAGCTAAACATTCTGTCAAAAGTCGTCAAAGCCGCGCCGGTGGCCCTTTCGCGCCTGATCGGAGGATGTCGGCCGCCCGGCGAACGTTGATTCCGGGGGCCATTAGCGATACCCTTACGACTTTCATGGTCGTCAAACTCGTGAGCTAACAGCGGGGAACCTTGATACATGGCACGCAAGTGGCAACGCATGAAAGGCGTGCTGATCGGTGCTGTTACGCTGTGCGCTTTATCCGGCCCCGTGCCTGGCGCGTTCGCGCGCGATTCCACGGCACCCGCCGAGGCGGACGCGCAGTTGCAGGGCACCGTCGCACTAGCGCAGTTGCCACATGAAGCGGTCAATACATTGAACTTGATTGCCGCGGGCGGGCCTTACCCGTATGAGAAGGACGGCATCGTATTCGGCAATCGCGAACGGTTGCTGCCGGCCCATCGGCGCGGCTATTACCACGAATACACCGTTCCCACGCCTCGTTCACGTAATCGCGGGGCGCGTCGCATCGTCTGCGGAGGTCCGCTGAAGCGAACCGACAATTGTTACTACTCGGACGACCACTACACCAGTTTTAATCGTATTGTTGAATGACATCGGGATGAACGGCATGAGCGACAACGTCTACGCGCACGACTCCGGAGTCGCGACGGATCTTTTCGCGGCCGGCGACGGCAATTTGTTCCAACGCGTCATGCAGATGCGCGCCGGCGATCAGGGCCGCGAGAACCAGAGCGAAGCAGGCACTGTGGTTTCATCGAACGAGGAGCCCATGAGTCTTTTCAAGACCGTACGACCGAACATCGTACAGTCGATCCGCGCGTTCCGCGTGCAGGATCTCGCCGACGAGGCCAACCAGCTCGGCCAGCATTTTCTCTATGCGTATTGCGCCAATGCGCAGTCCAAACAGGAAGTGCTCGAAACCATCGCGACGTCGTTCCTGTTTCCGAAACATTTCGGTAAGAATTACGACGCGCTGTACGACTGCCTGACCGATCTGGTTCAGAAGGCGGGTGCGCAGCCGGGCTTTGTGATCGTGCTCGAGCAGTTGCCGGTCGCGCAGAAGTTCGACAAGGAAGGCCGCGAGACACTGCTGGACGTGTTCCGCGAGGCCGCGGAGTTCTGGGCCGAGCGGAAGGTGGCGTTCCGGGTGTTTTACTCGTTTGCTTAAGCTTTTGCTTGAACGTTGCCTGTTTAGGCTAAGCAGAAGAAAGGCCCGCCAATCGGCGGGCCTTTTGCTTTTGATGCTGCGGTCGACGTGACTTGCCGCCCTTCACCAAGGCGATCCAAGGCGATCGGCGCGCCATGCAAGCGGCTTACCAGCCGCCCCAGCCGGCCGCCAGCGCCGAGAGAACGGCGATGCCGGCAGTTTCTGTGCGCATCACGCGCGGGCCGAGGCCGACGGCGGTGAAACCGTAATCGGTAGCGGCCGCTTCCTCGGTAGCGGAAAACCCGCCTTCCGGGCCCACCAGCACCGTCACGCGTCCTTTCGGCGGCTCGGCGGGCAGGGCGGAAAAGCTGATGCTGGCGCGCGGAGAAAGCAGAATGCGCAAGTCGCCTTCCTCGGGCGTACGCGGCATGGTACCGAGCCACGTGGCGATTTCGCGCACCGGCATCACTTCCGGCAGGCGATTGCGCCCGCACTGCTCGCACGACGCCCGCACGATGCCCTGCCAGTGCGCATGCCGCCGCTGCGCGCGTTCGCCGGTCAGACGCACGACGCTGCGCGTAGTGGTCAACGGCACGAAGCTGGACGCGCCCAGTTCGACGGCTTTCTCGATCAGCCAGTCCATCTTGTCGCCACCGGCAATGCCCTGCGCGAGCGTGAGCCGATACGGCGCCTCGACTTCGATATTGCGGAATTCGCGGATTTTTACCATGGCCGAGCGCCTTTCGACTTCGACGAGTTCAGCGCTGTATTCGCCGCCTTCGCCGTTGAAAAGGACGATCGAATCGCCTGGCTGCAGACGCAGCACGAGCACATGCCGAACGACGTCATCGGGAAGCGGCATGACGTCGTCGGGCTGGAGAGGCTTATCGACGAAAAAGCGTGGCATCAGAAAAATACTCATTGGTTCACGAAAGGTGGCGAGCGAGCGCCCAGCGGTAGCCGTCCAGATCTTCGACCTGGGCGAAGCGGTCGCCCCAGAACTGATCCTGTGGCTCGCTCAGCGATTTTGCACCGGCGGCCAGCGCCCGCGCGTAAATCGCGTCGACATCGTCGACATAGACATAGAACGATTGCGGTGCGATCGCGCCCGCGCTTTTGGGTGTTTTCGCCGCCGAGCCGAACGCGCCTTCCGGAGCGAACATTACGATTAACTGGCCTTGATAGGTCATCTCGACATGCATGACGACACCGTCGTCCTGGACACTGTCACGCACTTCGAAGCCGAACGCCGCTGAGAAGAACGCGGACGCGGCACTTGCGTCGCGCACCGTCAGATAGGGGGTCAACCAGGGCACACCGGCTGGGCGGGAGGCGGTCATGGGATTCTCCGGATCATGAGGTTGGCGGGGCACATGCTGCGAGTCCAGGCGGAAGTTTGCATATCGATGCGCCCATAGCGCAATCCGACGGAGTCGTGCATTTTGCCCACGCGTTAGCTTGCTGGCTTTAAGAATTGACTTAGTTTATCGCGCACTGAACTGGATGCCGAGAACAGTCCGGCGTGCATGACCGCGTTGTAATGCATCAGGGTGTCGATTCCGCGCGCGGCGAGGCGTTCAGTGAGCGTATCGACGGTGAGTGCGGCGGGGTCGAGCTTGTCGCTGGCGGTCGCCATCATCCAGAGCGAGCCGTACAGCGGTACGAAAGTGCTCATGGTGCGGACGACCACGAATGTCGCGCGCAGATCATCGAGCAGGCGCGCGACGCGTTCGGCATGGAAATACGGCGAGCCGAGGTGCACGGAGAGTGCGGCAGTCGGGCTCATGACCCGCTTGAGCTGCTGATAGAACGCTTGCGTGTAAAGACCGGCGGCGGGTGAATCCGGCGGAGTCAGGTCGAACACCACGAGATCGAACTGTGCCCGCGCGGCGGCCTCGACGTACTGCGCAGCGTCGCCGATCACCAGTTCGACGCGCGGATCGTCGAATGCGCCGCCGTGCACCTCGGGCAAATACTCGCGCGTCAGACGTACGACTTGCGCGTCCAGCTCCGCCACCACAATCCGTTTGATGCCCGCGTGCTTCAGCAATTGCCGCGCCGCGCCGCCGTCGCCGCCGCCCAGCACCAGCGCTGCGCGCGGCGCCGGATGCGCCAGCGCGGCCGGATGCACCATGCATTCGTGATAGATGAACTCGTCGCCGGTGGACGTCATCGGACGGCCGTCGAGTGTGAAGAGCCGGCCGAGCTGTGGCGTGTCCCAGACCTCGATCCGCTGATATGGCGAATCGACGCGCGCCAGCCGTTTCGCGTGCGGAAATCCGTAGACGGCGTCGGGACTCGGTTGGAACAGCAGCGGAGCGCTCACGGATGGCGGGCTCCGTCCGGAGCGCGGTAGGTTCTGGTTGTGCAATTGTAAAGGCCGGAGCGCGGCGTGGCCGCGGCGGGCGCGTCGAGCCACACGGCCAGACGGCTTTCGGAGCGGGGCGCGGGCAACGATCTGTTAGAATGTCACGCTTTCAGCCTTGTCCGTTTGCTCTGCCCGTTTCGCGTCTACCGGCGCCGCATCGTGCGCCGAAGTGAACCGGCATTCGAGCATCCGGGCCTCAAGCGCGCACCGCTTTCTGACTCTGTCTCCGGACTCGACATGACGACCCCGTCTCCCGCACACACCTCCTTGATGGCCAACGCAATCCGCGCGTTGTCCATGGACGCCGTCCAAAAAGCGAATTCCGGCCACCCCGGCATGCCGATGGGCATGGCCGAAATCGGCGTGGCTTTGTGGTCGCGTCATCTGCGTCACAACCCGAAAAACCCGCAATGGGCCGATCGCGACCGCTTCGTGCTGTCGAACGGTCACGGCTCGATGCTGCTGTACTCGCTGCTGCACCTCACCGGCTACGATCTGCCCATCGACGAGCTGAAGAACTTCCGTCAGATGCATTCGAAGACGCCGGGCCACCCGGAATACGGCATCACGCCGGGCGTCGAGACGACCACCGGCCCGCTCGGCCAGGGTCTGGCGAATGCGGTCGGCATGGCGCTCGCGGAATCGCTGCTCGCGACCGAATTCAACAAGCCTGACGCAAAGATCGTCGACCACCACACGTATGTGTTCGTCGGCGACGGCTGCCTGATGGAAGGCATCTCGCACGAAGCCTGCTCGCTGGCGGGCGTGCTGAAGCTGAACAAGCTGATTGCGTTCTACGACGACAACGGCATCTCGATCGACGGCGAAGTGGTGCACTGGTTCCACGACGACACGCCGAAGCGCTTTGAAGCGTATGGCTGGAACGTGATCCCGAACGTGGTCGGCCACGACGTCGAGGCAGTGGACGCGGCGATCAAGCAAGCCAAGCAATCCGACAAGCCCACGCTGATCTGCTGCAAGACGGTGATTGGCGAAGGCTCGCCGAACAAGGCCGGCAGCCACGATTCGCACGGCGCGGCGCTCGGCGACAAGGAAGTCGCGGCCACGCGCGAAAAGATCGGCTGGAAGTGGGAACCGTTCGTGATCCCGCAAGAAGTCTACGCAGCATGGGACGCGAAAGAAGCCGGCGCACGCAACGAATCCGAGTGGGACAAGGCGTTCGCCGCGTACGCAGCCAAATACCCGCAGGAAGCCGCTGAATTCAAGCGTCGCGACGCGAAGCAATTGCCCGCCGACTGGAAGGAAAAGGCCAAGGCGATCATCGCCGGCGCGAACGAGCGCGCGGAAACCGTCGCGACACGCAAGGCATCGCAGCAGGCTATCGAAGCTTTGTCGGCCGTGCTGCCGGAACTGCTCGGCGGCTCCGCCGACCTGACCGGCTCGAACCTGACCAACTGGAAGGCTGCCAAGCCCGTGCGTGTGAACGCGGAAGGCCACGCCGCCGGCAACTACGTCAACTACGGCGTGCGCGAATTCGGCATGAGCGCCGCGATTAATGGCATGGCGCTGCATGGCGGCTTCAAGGCGTTCGGCGGCACGTTCCTGACGTTCTCGGATTACAGCCGCAACGCGCTGCGCGTCGCCGCGCTGATGAAAGCGCCGTCGATCTTCGTGTTCACGCACGACTCGATCGGTCTCGGCGAAGACGGCCCGACCCACCAGTCGATCGAACACGTTGCAAGCTTGCGTCTGATTCCGCACCTGCAAGTGTGGCGCCCGGCTGATACCGTTGAGACTGCGGTGGCCTGGACCCACGCAGTCGAACACCACGGCCCGTCGTGCCTGATCTTCAGCCGTCAGAACCTGCCGTTCTCGGAGCGTACCGACGCGCAGATCGCGAACATCGAGAAGGGCGGCTACGTGCTGCGCGACTGGAACGACGAAATCGTCGCGCGCAAGATCATCCTGATCGCCACCGGCTCGGAAGTCGAACTGGCACTGAACGCGATCGAGCCGCTGGCGCGCGAAGGCATCGCGGCGCGCGTCGTGTCCATGCCGTCGACCACCGTGTTCGACAAGCAGGACGCCGAGTACCGCGAACGCGTGCTGCCGCATGGCGTGCGCCGTGTCGCGATCGAAGCGGGTGTGACGGATTTCTGGCGCAAGTACGTGGGTCTGGAAGGCGGCGTGGTCGGCATCGACACGTTCGGCGAGTCGGCCCCGGCGGGCGTGCTGTTCAAGCATTTCGGCTTCACTGTCGAGCACGTGGTAGAGACGGCAAAAGCCGCACTCGGCTGATTTTCGATCAAGCGTTGCCGCTTGCGTGCGAACGCGCGGCAACGCGGTCAGTCAGACGAACCTGGACGTATTTTTTCAGCCCTCAGGAGATAGACCATGACGATTCGCGTCGCAATCAACGGCTACGGCCGGATCGGCCGCAACACGCTGCGCGCCTTCTATGAAAACGGCAAGAAGCACGATATCGAAATCGTCGCCATCAACGATCTTGGCGATGCCAAGACGAACGCTCACCTGACGCAATACGACACGGCGCACGGCAAATTCCCGGGCGAAGTGTCGGTGGACGGCGACTACCTGATTGTCAACGGCGACAAGATCCGCGTACTGGCCAACCGCAACCCGGCTGAACTGCCGTGGGGCGAGCTGAACGTCGACGTCGTGCTGGAATGCACGGGCTTTTTCACGACCAAGGAAAAGGCCAGCGCGCACATCAAGGGCGGCGCGAAGAAGGTGATCATCTCGGCGCCGGGCGGTAAAGACGTCGACGCCACGATCGTCTACGGCGTGAACCACAACGTGCTGAAGGCCTCGGACACGGTGATTTCGAACGCATCGTGCACGACGAACTGCCTCGCGCCGCTCGTCAAGCCGCTGAACGACAAGATCGGTCTGGTGAACGGTCTGATGACCACGATCCACGCGTACACGAACGACCAGGTTCTGACGGACGTGTACCACGAAGACCTGCGCCGCGCGCGCTCGGCCACGCACAGCCAGATCCCGACCAAGACCGGCGCGGCTTCGGCGGTCGGTCTGGTGCTGCCGGAACTGAACGGCAAGCTGGACGGCTACGCGATTCGTGTTCCGACGATCAACGTGTCGGTCGTCGACCTGTCGTTCATCGCTGCACGCGACACGACGGTCGAAGAAGTCAACGCGATCATGAAGGAAGCGTCGGAAGGTTCGCTGAAGGGCATCCTCGGCTACAACGACGCACCGCTGGTGTCGATCGACTTCAACCACAACCCGGCTTCGTCGACGTTCGACGCCACGCTGACCAAGGTGTCGGGCCGTCTGGTGAAGGTGTCGAGCTGGTACGACAACGAGTGGGGCTTCTCGAACCGCATGCTGGACACGGCTGTGGCGCTCGCCAACGCGAAGTAAGTCTTCGTGCCTCGACCTGCAATGCCGGCTTCGAGCCGGCGGCAGGATTAAAAAAGCCGCTCTTCGGAGCGGCTTTTTTTACGCGTGCGGCGTCGGGAAATAGACGCCGGCGCGCTGCGCGGCGTTAGAGATATGCGTCTCGATGGCTTTGCCGGCCGCGGCGGAATCGCGCGCCTTGAGCGCGTCCAGAATCACGCGATGCTCGTTGTAGGTGGACAGCACCAGTTCGCGCCGATAGAACGGCATGCGCTGGCTTTCCTTCATGATCTCCGCACTGCTGCTCAGAATCGATTCGATCGCCGCGTTGCCGGCAATGTTCACGATCCGCATGTGGAAGTCGTAGTCGAGGCGAGCGGCTTCGTCGAGTTCGTCGCAGGCGAGCGCCGTTTGCATGGCTGTGATGTTCTCTTCGAACCAGGCAAGGTCGGAATCGCTGACCGCCAGCGCCGCCATGCGCGCGATAAAACCTTCCAGCGCGAAGCGCATCTGATAGGTGTCCGGTAGCGACGACTGCTCCGCGAAGCGCCACGCTTGCGCGGCCGAGGCCTGCGCGCTTTCCACGTACACACCCTTGCCGGGCCTGATCACCAGCAGACCGAGCGCCTCGAGCGTGGAGAGCGCTTCGCGCAACGACGCCCGGCTGATCGCGAGTTCTTCGGAGAGTTGACGCTGGGCCGGCAGCAAACTGCCCACGGGATAGGCGCCCGCTTCGATCCGTTCGCGGATGGTCGCGATGGCGGCATCGGTAACGGTATGCGGCACGTTTTTCATCGTTGGCTCACTTGAAAGCGCGGTCTGACCAGTATTGTAATACGCGGTCTGAACGCTCGTACGGCTTGCCGCTCGCCGCTGCCGATCCGACCCGAAACCGCTTGAAAAACAGCGGGTAAACACTGTTCTATGAATCCTTGACGTCAGTATATCGGCTTCCTACTATTCGAGATAACAGTACTGGTCGGACCAGTCTGAACAGATGTGAATCGCAACCAGGAGGAAGCCGTGTTGAAATTTTTCAATTCGCTGTTTGGCCGGGTCGTCATAGCGCTGGTGGCGGGCATCGTAATCGGTGCCGTCTTCCCGCATTTCGCCCAATCGCTACGCCCGCTCGGCGACGGCTTTCTCAAGCTGATCAAGATGGTGATCGGGCCCATCGTCTTTTGTGTTGTGGTCAGTGGCATGGCGCATGCCGGCGACTTGCGCAAAGTGGGGCGGGTCGGCCTGAAGGCCGTGATCTACTTCGAGGTGATGACGACGATCGCGCTCGTGATCGGCGCGATCCTGGCGTATGTCACGCGCCCCGGTGTCGGCATGAACATCGATCTGCACTCGCTGGATCCCGCCTCGCTCTCGACCTACACCGAGCATGCGAAGAGCCTCAAGGACACCGCCGGCTTTCTGCTGAAGATCATCCCCGACACGGCGATCAATGCGTTCGCCACCGGCGACATCCTGCAGATTCTCGTGTTTTCGGTGCTGTTCGGCTCGGCGCTGTCGCTGCTCGGCAATAAGGCGCAGCGGGTGAGCAACCTGATCGACGAACTCTCGCAAGTGTTTTTTCCGCGTGATGGGTTTCATCATCAAGCTCGCGCCGCTCGGCGTGCTCGGGGCGATCGCGTTTACCACCGGCACGTACGGCGTCGAATCGCTCAAGCAGCTCGGCATGCTGGTGCTCGTGTTCTACGTGAGCTGCTTCGTGTTCGTGGCCGTCGTGCTGGGCGTCGTCATGCGTCTGGCCGGCTTCAGCATCTTCAAGCTGATTCGCTATCTGCGCGAAGAACTGTCGATCGTGCTCGGCACCGCTTCATCGGACGCCGTGCTGCCGCAGATCATGCGCAAGCTCGAATGGATGGGCGTCAAAGATTCGACCGTCGGCCTCGTCATTCCGACCGGCTATTCGTTCAATCTCGACGGGTTCTCCATCTATCTCACTCTCGCGGTTATCTTCATCGCGCAGGCCACCAACACGCCGCTGTCCATGCATGACCTGATCGTGGTGGTGCTGGTGTCGCTGGTGACGTCGAAGGGCGCGCACGGCATTCCCGGCTCGGCCATCGTGATTCTGGCCGCCACGCTGTCCGCGATTCCGGCGATCCCCGTGCTCGGCCTCGTGCTGATCCTGCCGGTCGACTGGTTCGTCGGCATTGCCCGCGCGCTGACCAACCTGATCGGCAATTGCGTGGCGACGGTGGTGGTCGCCGTGTGGGAAAACGATATCGACCGGGCGCGCGCCCACCGCGTACTGAACCGCGATGCGGCGTTGCGCTTCGTGCCGGCCGGTGACGACGCCGAGCCTGCCGCCGGCGAACACGCTCACGCCGTCTGAACCTGAGAAACCGTATCCAGATCCGCGCGCCAATGCAGCGCGCTTCCAGCGCCGGCAGATTCCAAGAACGCCGGCCCTCCTTCACTTTTTCGCTGCCTGACCGAGACTAGAGACTATGGCCAATCCGATCCTCGACCCCAACGCTCCCGCTTTCACCCGTCGCTACATGAATCTCGCCGACCCGCGCCTGGGCGCGAAGGCGCTCTTCGCCAGCGACGAATTCTTCGCGCCGAAAGAACGCATGCTGGAGCCGCAGCCGGCGGTGTTCATCCCCGGCAAATACGACGACCACGGCAAGTGGATGGACGGCTGGGAAACCCGCCGCAAGCGCACCACCGGCCACGACTCCTGCGTGATCCGCCTCGCGCATCCGGGCGTCGTGCACGGCGTGGATCTGGACACGAGCCACTTCACCGGCAACTTCCCGCCGGCGGCGTCGATCGACGCCTGCTACGTGGATGGCGAAGTGCCGCCCGATAGCGCCGACTGGCAAACGCTCGTACCGGCCACCACGCTGCAGGGCAATCAGCACCACTACGTCGACGTGAACGACGCGCGCGCGTTCACCCATCTGCGTGTGAATCTGTACCCGGACGGCGGCCTCGCGCGTTTGCGCGTGTACGGCCAGCCGAAGCGCGATTGGGAGCGCGTGGAGCGCGGCACGCTGCTGGATCTGGCGGCGATCGAAAACGGCGCCTATCTGGTCGCGGCGAACAACCAGCACTTCGGGCCGGCTTCGCAGATGCTGATGCCCGGCCGCGGCGTCAACATGGGCGACGGCTGGGAAACCCGGCGCCGCCGCGAGCCGGGCAACGATTGGGCGATCGTCGCGTTGGCGCGGCCGGGCGTGATTCGCAAGATCGAAGTGGATACGGCGCACTTCAAGGGCAACTTCCCGGACCGCTGCTCGCTGCAAGCCGCGTCGGTGACGGGCGGCACGGACGATTCGCTCGTCACGCAGGCGATGTTCTGGCCGGTGCTGCTCGGCGAACAGAAACTGCAGATGGACTACGTCCACACCTTCGCGGATGACCTCGCGTCGCTCGGCCCGGTCACGCATGTTCGTTTCAATATCTTTCCGGACGGCGGCGTGTCGCGCCTGCGCCTGTGGGGCGAAATCGCATAACGGAGTCGTCGATGAAGACATTGCAGATGGAACGGCTCACGCGCGCGGCTTTCGCGCCGTTCGGCGACGTCATCGAGTTGGACGGCGCGCGTCATTTCGCCATCAACGGCGGCACGACCGAGCGCTATCACGACCTGGCCAGTGTCGATGTGACGGAGAACGGCGGCCGGCCGCTGATCAACCTGTTTCGCGCGCAGCCGCGCGCGCTGCCGGTCGAGATCACGATGATGGAGCGGCATCCGCTCGGCAGCCAGGCTTTCATTCCCTTGACCGCCGGCCGCTACCTGGTGGTCGTCGCGCCGGCTGGCGAGTTCGATCCGGCGCAGATGCGCGCCTTCTGGACCGACGCGTGGCAGGGCGTGAACTACGCGAAAGCCGTCTGGCACCACCCGTTGCTCGCGCTCGATCGGGTGAGCGATTTCGTGGTGGTCGATCGTGGCGGCGAGCAGCCTAATTGCGACGAATTGCCATTGGCGGAGCCGTGGCGGCTGACGTTCGAAGCCCGCGCCGAGCTGGTGGAATAGGGTCGTAACGTTTCCCGCAAAAGCAACGCCGCAGACGAAAAAAGACCCGGCCGATTGGCATCGGCCGGGTCTTTTTTTGGCCACCTGACCGCGCACCCCAGCGCGGCCGGCACCGCATCAATGCTTGCGATGCGGGCAATTCTCCTTCGTGCAGGCGCCGTACAGCGCCAAAGCGTGTTCTTGCAGCTTGAAGCCGCGTTCTTTCGCGATGGACTGCTGGCGGCTCTCGATTTCGGAGTCGAAAAATTCTTCGACGAGCCCGCAATCGAGGCACACGAGGTGGTCGTGGTGTGACCCTTCGTTCAGTTCGAACACCGCCTTACCCGACTCGAAATTGCTGCGCGAGAGCAGGCCCGCCTGCTCGAATTGCGTTAGGACGCGATACACGGTTGCAAGACCGATATCGAGTTCTTCGTGCAGCAGGTTGCGGTACACGTCTTCGGCCGTCAGGTGGCGCACCGGGCTGTGCTGAAAAATCTCAAGGATTTTGAGGCGCGGAAGGGTCGCCTTGAGCCCGATATTCTTGAGATCGGTTGGATTGGTCATGACAAGGGATCCCTAGAGTACAATGCTGGGCTCTCATAGTAATGTGTTTTTGCCGTTCTGGTCATCTTCGATGGAATGAAACTCGCGCGGCCCGTCAGCGGGCCCGCACGGTGAGTGAAATGATTTCAAAATCTCAATTGATCTACCGGGGGAGCCGCATGCGGGGTACCTTGATCGCTGTTGCGACTGTCGCGGTTCTTGCCGGATGTTCCACTTACGACAGCCTGACGCAGCGTGTTGCCCAAAGCATCACGCCGTACCGGATTACAGTGGTGCAAGGCAATTTCGTCTCGAAAGAAGCGGCAGCACAGATGCAGGTCGGTTTGTCCCGCGCGCAGGTCAAGCAACTGCTCGGCACGCCGCTCCTGACCGACATGTTCCACGCCGATCGCTGGGACTACGTGTTCTATTTCAAGCGCGGCTCGACTAACGTCGTGCAGCAGCGCGACTTCGTGGTCATATTCGCGGGCGACCGCGTCGCCAGCTGGTCGGGCGGCGACGATCTGCCGTCCAACCTCGAGTTGCTGGCTGAAATCGACGGCGACAAGTCCGGCAAGAAGAAGGCGGCAGCGGCCGTGGCGAGCGGTGCCAGCGGCGCGAGCGCGCCGGCGGCTGCAGCTGTGCCGACCACGCCGGACACCGTGCTTTCGCCGTCCGTGGCCGGCGCTGCCGCAGCGGGTGTCCCGTCCACGGACGCCAACGCGGAAGCCGCGCAAGCCGCCAATCGTGCGACCAATGCAGTGCAGTTGTCGCCCAATGCGCGTCCGAGCGTGCCGAGCGCGCCGACCGCCAACGGCGGCGGCATCCCGCAGCAAGGCCCGACGGCCGCGGGTCAGCCGCAGTTCCAGTTCCACCGTCCGCCGCCGCCGCAAAATCCGGGTACGGACAACAGCAATCCGGTTGGACCGACGGGCCCGCAGAGCAGCAACAGCAGCCCGGCGCACAACGCGCCGCTGACCTCTTCTCCGGCTTCGGGAACGGGCGGCTAATCGCGCTGTCCGTGTCTTAAGACGGGCGCTGCGCGCGGGCAACCGCACCGTGCAAAGCGTTCGTCCGGTTCTTCGTTTTTTCAGTCATGCGCGGCGCCTGGGTGTGCTGCCCGCCGCCGCTTTTACCCGCCTTTGCCGGGTTTTGCCTTTCGAACCCTCGTAGCCATGAAAATTGCCATTGCTGGCGCATCGGGCCGTATG
Source organism: Paraburkholderia sp. BL9I2N2 (assembly GCF_004339745.1). Lineage (GTDB taxonomy): Bacteria > Pseudomonadota > Gammaproteobacteria > Burkholderiales > Burkholderiaceae > Paraburkholderia. The sequence goes on from NZ_SMGP01000001.1 coordinate 111,966, forward strand.
GGCCGCATGCTCATCGAAACAGTCCTTAACGATTCCGGCGCCACGCTGTCCGGCGCGCTCGACCGCGCGGGCTCCCCGAAACTCGGTCAGGACGCCGGCGCGTTTCTGGGCAAACAGACAGGCGTCGTGCTGACCGACGACGTCGAGCGCGTGTTCGCCGAATCGGACTACCTGATCGACTTCACGCGCCCCGAAGGCACGCTGATGCATCTCGAAGCGGCGCAGCGTCACAACGTGAAAATGGTGATCGGCACGACCGGCTTCGACAACGAGCAGAAGGCGCAACTGCGCGCCGCGGCGGACAAGATCGCCATCATGTTCTCGTCGAACATGAGCGTGGGCGTGAACGTCACGCTGAAGCTGCTCGAATTCGCGGCCAAGCATTTCGCGACCGGCTACGACATAGAAATCATCGAGGCGCATCATCGTCACAAGGTCGACGCGCCGTCCGGCACGGCGTTGACCATGGGCGAAGTGATCGCCAATGCGCTCGGCCGCAATCTCGACGACTGCGCGGTGTACAGCCGCGAAGGCGTGAACGGCGAGCGCGACCCGTCCACGATAGGTTTTTCGGCGATTCGCGGCGGCGATATCGTCGGGGACCATACGGTGCTGTTCGCGGGCATCGGCGAGCGCATCGAAATCACGCACAAATCGGCGAGCCGTCTGTCGTACGCGCAAGGCGCGCTTCGTGCTGTGCGTTTCCTCGAAGGCCACGCAACCGGCTTCTTCGACATGCAGGACGTGCTCGGTCTGCGTTGAGCTCGTCCTGAGCGAACCGAAGGGGCATCGCTCCACGTGTTCGCGCCCCTGAAATCACTACTCCACGGCGAGGTCAGATGGCAGGCAGCAGCGGCATCATCCATTACCTGCAAACCAGCGATGCGATCACGCATGGCGTCGCGTATATGCTGCTGGCCATGTCGATTGCGAGCTGGTGCTTTCTGATCGTCAAAAGCTGGATCCTCACGCGCGCCAAACGTCAGGCGCCGCGCGCGCTTGCCCAGTTCTGGCAGGCGCCGACGCTGGCCGAAGGCGTCGCGGCGTTAAAGCGCGCGGACCGCGAGCGCGTCTTCACGCCGCTGGCGGAAGCGGCGCTGCATGCGTCTGAAGTGGATATTCCGGGCGCGCTGCTCGCGCGCGTCGAACGCGGCGAGCGGGTGTTGCGGGCGCTGCGTCAGGCGCTCAACGCGTCGCAGCGACGGCTCGAATTCGGTCAGGTGCTGCTGGCCTCGGTGGGCAGCACGGCGCCATTCGTCGGCCTGCTCGGCACCGTGTGGGGCATCTATCACGCGCTCGGCAGCATTGCGGCGAGCGGTCAGGCGCAGATTGAAAACGTCGCCGGGCCGGTCGGCGAGGCGCTCATCATGACCGCATTCGGCCTCGTGGTCGCGATTCCGGCCGTGCTCGCCTACAACGTGCTCGGGCGGATGGTGCGGCAGTTGACGGAAGACCTCGACGGCTTCGCGCACGACCTGCACGCCTACGTCTGCGCGCCGGCGGAGCAGGGTCACACACAGGCGCCGGCGCGGGCTCAGCAGGCCTCGACTCACTAAGCGCGCCGCTCGGACAGAAGGAGGCGATATGGCATTCGGCGGACTCGAGAAAAAGCAGACGGCCGCGCCCATGGCCGAGATCAACATGACGCCGCTGATCGACGTGATGCTGGTGCTGCTGGTGATTTTTATCATTACCGCGCCTTTATTCACGCACGCGATCCGGCTCGATTTGCCGAGAGTCGCGGCCGCGCCCGCGCGCCAGACGCCGCAAACCATTTCCCTTTCCATCGACGCCGCCGGCAAGCTGTACTGGGACGGCAGTGTGATCACGCTCGAGCAGATGCGCGCGCGCTTCGCGCAAGCGGGCAAGCAGAGCGGCCAGCCGGAGATCCAGCTACGCGCCGAGCGCTCCACGCGCTACGAGGTGATCGCGCAGGTCATGGGCGCGGCGCAGCAGAGCGGGCTCGAGCGGATCGGTTTCGTGACGGACCCGCCGCCGCCGGCAGCCGCGACTTCAAAGGCGCCATAGCGCCGTTGCCGCGGTCCGCGAGGAGGGGCAGTTCGACACGCCATCTCGCCGGGACTGCGAATCCGCGGGCTCGCTCCCGCGCGACGCGGTCAAACCCATGCGGCACGCCGCGCGGCGTACCCGTCCGCGGACGGTATAATCAGCCCTTTCCCCCGCCGAAGGGGAAACGACGCCATTTCATCCAGCAGAGCACCAAAGCGGCCGGTGCGAAAGCACCGACCCAGCGATCCCATCACACCATGCACGAAAAATACGTTCCCTCCGACGTCGAATCCGCCGCGCAAGGGCAATGGCGCGCCATCGACGCGTACAAGTCGACGGAAGTCACCGACAAGCCCAAGTTCTATTGCGTCTCGATGCTGCCGTACCCGTCGGGCAAGCTGCACATGGGTCACGTGCGCAACTACACGATCAACGACGTGATGTACCGCTATCTGCGGATGAACGGCTACAACGTGCTGATGCCGATGGGTTGGGACGCGTTCGGCATGCCGGCGGAAAACGCCGCGATGGCCAACAACGTGCCGCCGGCCAAGTGGACCTACGACAACATCGCTTACATGAAGAAGCAGATGCAGTCGATGGGCCTCGCAATCGACTGGTCGCGTGAAGTCGCCACCTGCAGCCCGGACTACTACAAGTGGAACCAGTGGCTGTTCCTGAAGATGCTTGAAAAGGGCATCGCGTACAAGAAAACCGGCACAGTCAACTGGGATCCGGTCGATCAGACCGTGCTCGCCAACGAGCAGGTGATCGACGGCCGCGGCTGGCGTTCGGGCGCGCTGGTCGAAAAGCGCGAAATCCCGATGTACTACATGCGCATCACGCAGTACGCGGACGAACTGCTGAACGACCTCGAAGGCCTCGGCTGGCCCGAGCGCGTCAAGATCATGCAGCAGAACTGGATCGGCAAGAGTTTCGGCGTGAACTTCGGCTTCCCGTACGAGATCGACGGCGAACAGAAGCTGCTGCGCGTGTTCACCACGCGCGCCGACACGATCATGGGCGTCACCTTCTGCGCGATCGCCGCTGAGCATCCGCTCGCCACGCGCCTCGCGAAAGACAAGCCGGAGTTGCAGGCTTTCATCGAGGAATGCAAGCGCGGCGGCGTTGCTGAAGCCGACGTCGCGACCATGGAAAAGAAGGGCATGGCCACCGGCTTCTACGTCACGCATCCGCTGACGCAGGAACAGGTCGAAGTGTGGATCGGCAACTACGTGCTGATGAGCTACGGCGAAGGCGCCGTGATGGGCGTGCCGGCGCACGACGAGCGCGACTTCGCCTTCGTGAAGAAATACGATCTGCCGATCAAGCAGGTGGTCGCCGTTCAAGGCAAGGAATACTCGACCGACGCCTGGCAAGAATGGTATGGCGACAAAACGGGCACGCTGATCAACAGCGGCAAGTACGACGGCCTCGGCTATGAGGCAGCGGTGGACCAGATCGCCGCGGATTTGAAGGAACTCGGTCTCGGCGACAAGCAGATCACGTGGCGTCTGCGTGACTGGGGCGTGTCGCGTCAGCGCTATTGGGGCACGCCGATTCCGATCATCCATTGCCCGACGTGCGGCGACGTGCCGGTGCCGGAAAAAGATCTGCCGGTGGTGCTGCCGGAAGACCTCGTGCCGGACGGCACGGGCAATCCGCTCGCCAAGTCCGAAGCGTTCGTGAACTGCACCTGCCCGACCTGCGGCGGCGCCGCCAAGCGCGAAACCGACACCATGGACACCTTCGTCGATTCGTCGTGGTACTTCTACCGCTACGCGTCGCCGGATGCGAAGACCATGGTCGACGAGCGCACCGACTACTGGGCGCCGATGGACCAGTACATCGGCGGCATCGAGCACGCGATTCTGCACCTCTTGTACTCGCGGTTCTGGGCGAAGGTGATGCGCGATCTCGGTCTGGTCAAGTTCGGCGAGCCGGCCAAAAATCTGCTGACGCAGGGCATGGTGCTCAACGAAACCTACTACCGTGAAAACGAAGCGGGCAAGAAGACCTGGTACAACCCGGCCGACGTGACCGTTTCGTTCGACGACAAGGGCCGCCCGGTCGGCGCCCTCCTGAATGCGGACGGCCAGCCGGTGGTGCTCGGCGGCGTCGAGAAAATGTCGAAGTCGAAGAACAACGGCGTCGATCCGCAATTGCTGATCGATCAGCACGGCGCGGACACCGCGCGTCTGTTCGTGATGTTCGCCGCGCCGCCCGAGCAGTCGCTCGAATGGTCCGGCTCGGGCGTGGAAGGCGCGAGCCGCTTCCTGCGCCGCGTGTGGAACTTCAGTCAGACGAACGAAGCTGCGTTACGCCAGGGCGGCACGTTCGACGCCGCTCAACTCAACGACGTCGAAAAGGCGCTGCGCCGCGAGATCTACAGCGTGCTGAAGCAGGCCGACTTCGACTACCAGCGTTTGCAGTACAACACGGTGGTGTCGGCCGCCATGAAGATGCTCAACGCGCTCGACAGCGCGAAGGGCGCCCGCCCGGCCGTGCTGCGCGAAACGTATAGCGTGATGCTGCGCGTGCTGTATCCGGTCGTGCCGCACCTCACGTTCCAGCTGTGGCAGGAACTCGGTTACGCCGACGAACTCGGCTCGCTGCTCGACGCGCCGTGGCCGAAGGTCGACGAGAAGGCGCTGGAGCAGTCCGAGATCGAACTCGTGCTGCAGGTGAACGGCAAGGTGCGCGGCGCGCTCACGGTGGCGAAAGACGCCTCGCGTGAAGCGATCGAGCAGCTCGCCGCCGCGCACGAGATGGTCGCGAAGTTCAGCGAAGGCAAGGCGCCGAAAAAGGTCGTCGTGGTGCCGGGCCGTCTCGTGAACGTGGTCGTGTGAGTTTCGACGAAGACATGACAGCAGGCAGGACGCCGCCGCGCGCGGCGGCGCTTGTCCGTGCTGGGGAATCTACTGCGAACCAGGAGCCAATGTGACTCGCAGATCGTTTTTGACGCTGGCTTGCAGCGTGCTGATGTTGTCCGCCTGCGGCTTCCAGCTGCGCGGCCAGCAGGACTACGCATTCAAACGCCTCTTTATCGCCGGCGGTTCGCCGGCGGCGGCCGCGCGCTTGACGCGTATCGTGCAAGGCGGCAGCGACACGGTCGTGGTCACTTCGGTCGCGAATGCCGACGCCACGTTGCAGATCACGGAAGGCCGCGGCACCAGCACGCTGACGCTGAACTCGCTGGGCCAAGTCGAAGAGTATCAATTGAATCTCAACATGAACTATTCGCTGATCGCCAAGGACGGCACGCTGCTGATTCCGCCGAGCGTGATCGCATTGAACCGCGCGATGACCTATAGCGACCAGTTCTCGCAAGCGAAATCAGCCGAAAGCGAGATTCTCTTCGCCGATATGGAAAACGACGCGATCGACCAGCTCACGCGCCGTCTGGGCGTCGTGCGCTCGATGCATCCGGCGCCGGGCCAGGAAGTGCCGTCGGTTGCGCCGCGCGCGCCGTTGCCGCCGCCGCCGCTGTGAGCGTCGTATTCCGTTCACTTTGTTCAATGTGCCGCACCTGTTCAACCTCGCCGATCGGTAGCCATGCAACTGCGACTTGACGCGCTCGAAGCGCATCTCGCCAAGGGACTCGCCGGACTGTACGTCGTGTACGGCGACGAGCACCTGCTCGCGCAGGAAGCATGCGACCGCATTCGCGCCGCGGCGCGCGCGGCCGGCTTCACCGACCGCTCGGTGTTCACGGTCGAACGCGGGTTCGACTGGAGTTCGCTGCTGGGCGCGAGCCAGTCGATGTCGCTGTTCGGCGACCGTCAACTGGTCGAGTTGCGTATTCCGTCAGGCAAGCCCGGCAAGGAAGGCGCGGACGCGCTGAAAGCGCTCGCTGCTGCCGTCAATGACGACGTGCTCACCATGATCACGCTGCCGCGGCTCGACGCGGCCACGCAGAAGTCGGCGTGGTTCACGGCTTTGTCCGACGCGGGCGTCGCGTTGAAGATCGATCCGGTCGAGCGCGCGCAGTTGCCGAATTGGGTCGGCCAACGGCTCGCCGCGCAGGGCCAGCGAGTTGCCGCCGGCGAAGAAGGGCGGCGCGCGCTGGCGTTCATCGCCGAGCGCGTGGAAGGCAATCTGCTCGCGGCGCATCAGGAAATTCAGAAGCTCGGCTTGCTGTATCCGTCTGGGCCGCTCAGCTTCGAACAGGTTCAGGACGCTGTGCTCAATGTCGCGCGTTACGACGTTTTCAAGCTGAACGAAGCGATGCTGGCCGGCGACGTCGGCCGCTTGTCGCGCATGCTCGACGGACTGCGCGGCGAAGGCGAGGCCGCGGTGCTGGTGCTGTGGGCCGTGGTCGAAGAACTGCGCACGCTGCTGCGGATCAAGCGCGGCGTCGCGGCCGGCAAGCCGCTGGCGATGCTGGTGCGCGAAAACCGCGTGTGGGGGCCGCGCGAGCGGCTGATTGGACCGGCGTTGTCGCGCGTGAGCGAAGGCGCGCTGGAAAAAGCGCTGGCGCTGGCGGCGCGGCTCGATCGGCAGGTGAAGGGTTTGTCGGGCGGCACGCCTGGCAATCATCGCAACGATCCGCCGCCCGATCCGTGGGATGGCCTGTTCGAGTTGGCCATGACGGTGGCTTCGCCGAAAACGGCGCCGGTGCCACCGCCACGACCTCGAAGCGCGGCAGCGGCGCCTGCTCGAAGGCCGGCCTGAGCCGCAACGGCAAGCCTGCCGGGCGAGCGCCTAGCCGCTGCCGCTAGCGCTTCGAGTAGCGCTCAAGCGTGCGACGTTCGGCATGTGGCGGCTAGGCTACTTGGATTGCACTGGCCGGCGCCGCAAGCAAAGCGCCTTCACCCGACTTACAATCGCTTCATCTTTCGCCAATTCTGCCTGTCCGCCGCACGTCGACGTGCGCGGCACCACGAGAATCACCATGGATATCGACCAGTACATGACCGACCTCGGCCGCCGCGCCCGCCAAGCTTCGCGGGCGATGGCACGGGCGTCGACGGCGGCGAAAAATTCCGCGCTCGCGGCCGTTGCGCAGGCAATCGAACGCGATGCCGCGCTGCTGAAAGAAGCCAACGCGCGCGACGTCGCGCGGGCTCGCGAGAAGGGTCACGATGCCGCGTTCATCGATCGTTTGACGCTGTCGGACAAAGCGCTGAAGACGATGGTCGAAGGTTTGCGGCAAGTCGCTGCGCTGGCCGATCCGATCGGCGAGATCAGCAATCTGAAGTACCGGCCGAGCGGCATTCAGGTCGGCCAGATGCGCGTGCCGCTGGGCGTGATTGGCATCATCTACGAATCGCGTCCGAACGTGACGATCGACGCCGCCGCGCTGTGCCTGAAGTCGGGCAACGCGACGATTCTGCGCGGCGGTTCGGAAGCGCTCGAATGCAATACGGCGTTGGCGAAGCTGATCGGTGAAGGGCTGGAAGCGGCCGGTTTGCCGCAAGATGCCGTGCAAGTGGTGGCCACTTCGGACCGTGCGGCTGTCGGCAAGCTGATCACGATGACCGAATTCGTCGACGTGATCGTGCCGCGCGGCGGCAAGAGCCTGATCGAGCGCCTGATGAACGAAGCGCGCGTGCCGATGATCAAGCACCTCGACGGCATTTGCCACGTCTACGTGGACGACCGCGCGGATCTGGCCAAGGCGCTGACTGTCTGCGACAACGCCAAGACGCACCGCTACGGCACCTGCAACACGATGGAAACGCTGCTGGTCGCGCGAGGCATAGCGGCCGAAGTGTTGCCGCCGTTGGGCAAGCTGTATCGCGATAAGCAAGTCGAGCTGCGAGTGGACGCGGCGGCGCGCGCTGTGCTGGCGGATGCGGGTGTGGGACCGCTCGTCGATGCCACCGAAGAAGACTGGCGCACCGAATACCTCGCGCCGGTGCTGGCGATCAAAGTGGTCGACGGCCTCGATGCGGCGATCGACCACATCAACACGTACAGTTCGCAGCACACCGACGCGATCGTCACGGAAGACCACGATCGCGCCATGCGCTTCCTGCGCGAAGTGGATTCGGCGAGCGTGATGGTCAACGCATCGACGCGTTTCGCGGATGGTTTCGAATTCGGCCTCGGCGCGGAAATCGGCATTTCGAATGACAAGCTGCACGCGCGCGGGCCGGTGGGTCTGGAAGGGCTGACGTCGCTCAAGTACGTCGTGCTGGGCCACGGTGAAGGCCGGCAATAAACGAGAGGACCGCTGATGCTTTGGGTAAAGACGTTTCACATCGTTCTGATTGCTTCATGGTTCGCCGGCCTGTTCTATTTGCCGCGCATCTTCGTCAATCTGGCGATGGAAACGGAACCCGCGGCGACGGCGCGTCTCCTGACGATGGCGCGCAAGCTGTTTCGCTTCATGACGTTCATCGCGGTGCCGGCGCTGGCGTGCGGGTTGTGGTTGTGGCTGGTGATCGGCATCGGGCGCGGACAGGGTTGGATTCACGCGAAGGTTGGCGTGGTGGTGCTGCTGATCATCTATCACGTTTATTGCGGCGTGTTGCTGCGGACCTTCGAGCGTGGTGAGAATCGGCGGTCGGATAAGTGGTATCGGATGTTTAATGAGCTGCCGGTGTTAGGGATGCTGGCGGCGGTGGCGTTGGTGGTGATTAAGCCGTTTTAAAATGTTCGCGTGCGTTGGTTGAGTGCAGGTTGTTTTAGGCTTCGATTTGGAAAAAGGCAGTTTGCCGGATTCGGCAAACTGCCTTTTTTGTTGTCCGCGCTGGCGCGGGACGCATCGTCTTAGGCCGAATGGCTAGCTCGGTTGTTCGGCTATATTGGGACGGCCAATGCGCGTGCGGCCTGATTTATAATTTCCGAACCACCGGCATCAACCGGTGGTCAGGTTTAGCAGCCTGCGCCAAAAACCGCACACCCGCCTAGGCGGGGCGTGCGTCTGCCTCTACACGCCTTATTTCAATGGGCGGGCCGTGGTGGGGAGCCGAAAGGCTCGCCGGTTTGTTTTTGGCCCGGTCTGCTAACCCGCTACGTGCCCGCTCACCCTCCTTGCAAGCGAGTGTCGGGCGATCCAAGTAAGTCTTAGGGAGATCGCACCATGAGCAAGTCCATCAAAAATCAACCTGCCTCACGCCCGCCAGTCGATGCCTTGCAGTACGAAAAACTCGCTCTGTCGGCATTCGGTTCGTGCGAACGGCAACTGACTCAACTCAACAGACTGGCTACACTTGCGACCTCGATATATAGGAATCCTGCATTGACGAATCACGAGCGGCGTAGCCGGCAAGTGCTACTCGAGTTGCTGGTCGAGACATGCGAGGAGTATGAGCGAGAAGTGGAATGCGACCGCGAACTGTACCAGGTGATTGCGCTCGATGCGCGTGGCATCGCTCATCGCCGAATTACGGCAAGTGCTGCGGCGAAACTTCTTGCGAAAGCGGGGAAGGAAACCAAGAAGGACGATGCGAGCGTTGCACGAAGCGTGACCGCGACGCGTAAGTCGGCACGGCGTGCGGCCGATGTAGCCGTTGCTGCGACTGCACACTGAGACGAACTGCAAACACGTTCAGCACGTTTCAGCACGTTTCCACGCCGCGCTGAAGTCGGCCACACGGCGCTCCTGCGCGGCGGCTCAACAATGCTCGACTGCAGCACGGCGCTTGCGAAGTTGATTGGTGAAGGATGGTAAGCGACTGGCCTGCCGCAAAACGCCTATGCAACTGGTGGCCGCACCAGATCGTGCGGCCGTCAGAAAATCTGATCACGATGACTCAATTCGTCGACGCGATCGTGACGCGCTGCCCGTAGCGGGCGGCTCATCCTTTGCAACCCGCTGGTCACTCTTCAGGCGAGTTCGCATCTATTTATCTGAATCCGGATCGGCTGATGTGACGTCGCTCGCCGGATGGCAGGAATGCGCGGCGTGCATTGCGTCACCGCGTTTGGGCGCTCAACGCAGATTCGCCGTTTTGACTTGAGTTCCCGATTGCATCCCGCACACCGATGCTCAATTTAAGGCGCGATTTATCGCTGCTTCGATTAAGACTTTTCCGAAGCATGGCGCAATAGTTTTGCCACAAATGTCCGCTGCTTAGCAAGCGTCAACGCTGCCATTTCGCGGCCTACAGTTCAGCATATTCCTATTGTCCGCGCGTCTTGCGTAATGGACGTCTACAGCTCTTCATCTCTCGACTGCCGACAGCGCTGTCGCCGTGACAGTTGCACAAACAATCTGCACTCAAATCTCTCGTCTCCTTTGTCTGAAATGCCCGCGCGTCTCTGAGGCGTTTTAGTCCTTGTCTGATTCCGTCTGCTTCTCTCGTCTCATATTCTGCAAATCGAACATTAGCAAAGCACGACGGCCCTAGCCACGCTTCGCTCGATGTCGGGCCGCAAACGTGGTTGTCGTGTTTTTAATTTTTACTGTGAGTATTCATGAACAAGAATCGATTTCGCCGGGTATTTAGCAAACGTCTCGGCATGCTGGTCGCTGTTGCAGAAAATGTCGTGAGCCAGGGCAAGGCGGCTGCGGGTGAAAGCGCTGCAGCCGGCGCATCGGGTGGTGAGCTGGGGGTCGTGTCGTCGTTGACGGCGACGGCGGTGCTGGCGCTGTTGGTGCTGGACCCGTCGATCGGTCATGCGCAAGCTCTGCCGACCAACGGTCAGGTGGTCGTGGGCCAGGCGAGCATCGCGCAGTCCGGCGCGAACATGAACATCAACCAGGGCAGCCAGCGCACGGTCATCAACTGGGATACGTTCAACGTCGGCCAGGGCAACACGGTGCAGTTCAATCAGCCGAACGCCCAGGCGCAGGCGCTGAACCGCGTGGTGACGGGCGCGCCGTCGAACATCCAGGGCACGCTGCTGGCCAATGGGCAGGTGCTGATCCAGAACGCCAACGGCGTGCTGTTCGGCAAGGGCGCGGTGGTGAACGTGGGTTCGCTGCTGGCGACGACGAAATCGGTCGACACGAACCAGTTCATGGCGGGTGGTCCGCTGCAACTGGGTTCGACGGGCACCAACGCAAGCGTGGTGAACGACGGCCAGATCCAGGCGCAGGGCTTCGTGGTGCTGATGGGCGACCAGGCGCGTAACACGGGCACGATCACGACGGCGAAGGGCGGCCAGGTGGCACTTGCCGCGGGCGATAGCGCGACGGTTGCGCTGGCCAACGGTCAGGGCATCCAACTGATGCTGACGAATGCGACGGCCAGCGCTCTGGTGGAGAACAGCGGCACGATCAAGGCCGACAACGGCAGCGTGCTGCTGACGGCACGCGGCAAGGACACGCTGCTCAACACGGTGGTGAACCTCTCGGGCGTGACGCGTGCGGGCACGGTGGTGGCCGATGCAGGCGCGACGGGCGACGTGGCGGTGACGGGCAAGATCGATGCGTCGAACAAGGCGGCAGGTGGCGTGGGCGGCACGGTGGTGCTGTCGGGCGACCGCGTGGGCGTGTTCGGCAATGCATCGGTGGACGTGAGCGGCGATGCGGCTGGCGGCAAGGTGATCATGGGCGGCGACAGCCTGCATCAGCTCGCGGGCACGCAGGCGCAGACGATGCTGCAGGACGGCGTGAACTTCGCGAATTACACGCAGGTGGATGCGGGCGCGACGATCAAGGCGGACTCCGCGCATGGCAATGGTGGCTTCGTCGAAACGTCGGGTCACAACCTGGACGTGGAAGGCGCAGTGAGCGCAGCGGCAGCGGAAGGCAAGGCCGGCCAGTGGCTGATCGACCCGACGGACGTGACGATCAGCACGGGTGCGGACGCGGGCTATACGGGCAACGTGACGGGCGGCTTCAGCGGCACGGGCAACAGCGCGACGGTGAAGAACGCGACGATCAGCAGCGCGCTGAACGCGGGCACGGACGTGACGATCACGACGGCTAGCGCAGGCACGGCGACGGGCAACATCGTGCAGCAGGCGGGCGCGGACATCACGAAGACGGCAGGCGTGGCGGCGAACCTGACGCTGGCAGCCAACGGCAGCATCACGCTGAACGGCAACATCACGTCGACGTCGAATGCGCTGAACCTGAACCTGACGGCGGCCATGGGCCGGGCCAACGGCTCGGTGCAGACGAACGCCGGCACGACCCTCGATCTGAACGGCGGCAACCTGACCATCTCGGGCAATACGACGGGTGGCGCGGGTAATGCCATCACTCTGTACGGTAACCAGTTGAACGTCGGCGGCGCCACGATCACGGGCGCGGCCAATACGGGCGCAGGCGTAGCCTTCGTTAGTAAGTTCACGGAGATCGGCAACGGCCCGGTGACCGTGTCGGGCACGTCCAATACCGGCGATGGCGTTCAGTTCTGGTCCGGCAACATGTCGATGAGCCAGGGTTCGACGCTCAACGTCAGCGGCCAATCAGCCGGTGGAAGTGGACACGGGGTTCTCCAGAATGGGGGCACGACGATCGATCTGCATGGCGGCAACCTCACGATCACGGGCAACACCACGGGCGGGTCAGGCAATGCGGTCGAGCTCGACGGTAACGTCACGAACGTCGGGACAGGAGCGATTACCGGCGCTGCCAAGGGCGGTGCCGGCGTGACGTTCGGGGGCGGCAATTACACCCAGACCAGCGGCACGATGACGGTGAACGGCACGTCCCAGGGTGGCACCGGCGTGAACTTCTCGAACAACTTTACGATGTCCGGCGGACAGCTTTCGGTCACGGGTGCTTCCACTTCGAACGCCGGCGTACGGTTGTGGGGCAACTTCAACCAGTCCGGTGGCACGACGACCATCAACGCCTCGTCCAGTACCTATTACGCCATGTCGGAAGCCGGCAACATCGCGTTGTCGGGCAACGCCCTATTCAACGCGACCGCCGCATCGTCGGGCCGTGCGTGGTACCAGTGGCAGGGCGCCACCACGCTGAGTGTTTCCGGCAACGCGGTGGCCAATGTGGACACGACCGGCATCGCCCTGTGGGGCACCGACACCGTCAGCGACTATGGTCAGCTGAACATCAAGAGCACCCAGGCAAACACCAACGCCATCAGTGTGGCCAACGTCCTCAACATCTCCGGGCACGGCGCTGTCTCGCTCATCGGTAACAGCGACGGTGCCTCTGGCGTAATGGTGCAAGGCGCCGTCAATCTCGCGGATGAGGGCAGCCTCAACGTGCGGGGTACGTCGAACATCGGCGACGCCGTCGATGTATACGGCACGGTCAATGTCGCAGGGAATGCCTCCAGTGTCCTCAGCGGTACATCGAACAGCGGTGCCGGCGTGATCGTCGAAGGTGCCATCAACACGTCCACCACCGGCACGACCGACATTAATGGCACGTCCATCAGCGGCGCCGGCACTTCGATCCTCGGCAATGTGACCACCACCGACCAAGGCACCACGACCATTAACGGCCAGTCGACCAACGGTGCTGGCGTCCAGGTCGCTGAGGGCGCGGTGATCAGCACCAACGGCTCGGGTTCGACCGAGATCAACGGTGCCTCCACCAACGGTTCGGGCGTGGTGGACAACGGCTCGATCAACACGTCGGGCAACGGCACGACCGATATCAGCGGCAACTCGACCAACGGGTCGGGTGTGATCGTCGATCCGAACGGTTCGGTCAACACGATGGACAATGGCACGACGAACATCTCGGGCAATTCGACCAATGGTAACGGCACGGACATCAACGGCTCGGTGAACACCAGCGGTAACGGCACGACCGATATCAGCGGTAACTCGACCAATGGCACGGGCGTGGTCGTCGACCCGAACGGTTCGATCAACACGACGGACATTGGCACGACGAACATCTCGGGCAATTCGACCAACGGTGACGGCACGGACATCAACGGCTCGGTGAACACCAGCGGTAACGGCACGACCGATATCAGCGGCAACTCGACCAACGGGTCGGGCGTGATCGTCGATCCGAACGGTTCGGTCAACACGACGGACAATGGCACGACGAACATCTCGGGCAATTCGACCAACGGTAACGGCACGGACATCAACGGCTCGGTGAACACGTCGGGTAACGGCACGACCGATATCTCCGGCAACTCGACCAACGGTTCGGGTGTGATCGTCGATCCGAATGGTTCGATCAACACCACCGATAACGGCACGACGAACATCTCCGGTGATTCGACCAACGGTTCGGGCGTGGTGGACAACGGCTCGATCAACACGTCGGGTAACGGCACGACCGATATCAGCGGCAACTCGACCAACGGATCGGGCGTGATCGTCGATCCGAACGGTTCGATCAACACGACGGACAATGGCACGACGAACATCTCGGGCAATTCGACCAACGGTAACGGCACGGACATCAACGGCTCGGTGAACACGTCGGGTAACGGCACGACCGATATCTCCGGCAACTCGACCAACGGTTCGGGTGTGATCGTCGATCCGAATGGTTCGATCAACACCACCGATAACGGCACGACCAACATCTCGGGCAATTCGACCAACGGTGACGGCACGGACATCAACGGCTCGGTGAACACGAGCGGGAATGGTTCGACCAACATCTCCGGTGATTCGACCAACGGTTCGGGTGTGGTGGACAACGGCTCGATCAACACGAGCGGTAATGGTTCGACCAACATCGACGGTAACTCGACCAACGGCTCGGGCGTGATCGTCGATCCGAACGGTTCGATCAACACCACCGATAACGGCACGACCAACATCTCGGGCAATTCGACCAACGGTGACGGCACGGACATCAACGGCTCGATCAACACGTCGGGTAACGGCACGACCGATATCAGCGGCAACTCGACCAACGGCTCGGGTGTGATCGTTGATCCGAATGGTTCGATCAACACCACCGATAACGGCACGACGAACATCTCCGGTGATTCGACCAACGGTTCGGGCGTGGTGGACAACGGCTCGATCAACACGTCGGGTAACGGCACGACCGATATCAGCGGCAACTCGACCAACGGCTCGGGTGTGATCGTTGATCCGAATGGTTCGATCAACACCACCGATAACGGCACGACGAACATCTCCGGTGATTCGACCAACGGTTCGGGCGTGGTGGACAACGGCTCGATCAACACGTCGGGTAACGGCACGACCGATATCAGCGGTAACTCGACCAATGGCTCGGGTGTGATCGTTGATCCGAATGGTTCGATCAACACCACCGATAACGGCACGACGAACATTGAGGTCGGTCGAGACGCGTGGACGCCAACGGGTTAAGCAGCGACCTGATTCAGATAGTATCGCTGCGTGAATGCTACAGGTGACAGGTAATTGAGACGAGCCTGCGTGCGCTGCCGGTTATAAAACATCTCGATGTATTCGCTGATGGATCGCTTGGCTTCATCGCGCGTGGCGAAGCGTCGATGATAGACCAGCTCGCTTTTTAGCGTGCCCCAAAACGATTCGATCGGCGCGTTGTCAAAGCAGTTTCCTCGTCGACTCATCGACGCCTGCATGCGGAACTGGCCGACGAGATCCTGATAGGCGTGAGCGCAGTATTGGGACCCACGGTCCGTGTGATGGATCAGGCCGGGCGCCGGGCGCTGCGATGCAACCGCACGGAACAGCGCCTGCATTACCAGATGCTTCGTCATGCGCTCGCTCATGGCGTAGCCGACGAGCTCCCCACTAAACAGATCCTTCAGGCCGGCGAGGTACAGCCAGCCCTCGTCAGTCGCGATATACGTGATGTCGCCGCACCAGGCCTGATTCGGCGAGGTTGCAGTGAAATCCTGGTTCAGCAGGTTCGGCGCCACCGGTAGGTCGTGCTTCGAATTGGTCGTCGCCTTGAACTTGCGTTTCTGCCTGCAGCGTAGTCCCAGCTTTTTGCGTAGCCTTTTTATGCGGTGAACACCGAGCCGCACGCCGTGCTCGTCGAGGTGCTTCTGCAAGCGTTCGGGCCCGAAGCTCTCACGCGTGCGCTGATGCGCCGCCAGCACTTCGGCCTCCAGTCTCGGCTCCTGCTGTGCCCGCAACGACGGCGAGCGCTTGCGCCACGCGTAATAGCCGCTCACGGAAACGCCCAGCAGCCGGCACATCGGCGGCACCGGATAGTCCTGTCGCATCTGTTCAATCACGCCGTACTTCACCGCGACTCCCTCGCAAAGTACGTCGCGAATTTTTTTAATAAATCGCGCTCCATTTTAACTTCCGCCAGCTCCCGCTTGACTCGCCCGAGTTCCGCTTCGATCTCCGTCAGCGGCTTTTGATGCTGACCTACACGTTCCAGCTTGCCTGCCTTCGCAGCACGCACCCAGTTTGCCACCGTCTTCATTGATATCGACAGCCGACGCGCAGCCTCCGATACGCCAACGCCCTCGGTCATTGCAAGCTTCACCGCCTCTTCACGGAATTCCTTCGTGTAGACGGCTTTGGGGATTCGACTCATGTATGCCTCCATTCCTCAATTTTACGGAATGTTGGCGTCCACTTTTTCCGGCGGACCTCAATTCGACCAACGGTTCGGGTGTGGTGGACAACGGCTCGATCAACACGTCGGGTAACGGCACGACCGATATCAGCGGCAACTCGACCAACGGGTCGGGCGTGATCGTCGATCCGAACGGTTCGATCAACACGACGGACAATGGCACGACCAACATCTCGGGCAATTCGACCAACGGTGACGGCACGGACATCAACGGCTCGGTGAACACCAGCGGTAACGGTTCGACCGATATCAGCGGCAACTCGACCAACGGGTCGGGCGTGATCGTCGATCCGAACGGTTCGATCAACACGACGGACAATGGCACGACCAACATCTCGGGCAATTCGACCAACGGTAACGGCACGGACATCAACGGCTCGGTGAACACCAGCGGTAACGGTTCGACCGATATCAGCGGCAACTCGACCAACGGGTCGGGCGTGATCGTCGATCCGAACGGTTCGATCAACACCACCGATAACGGCACGACCAACATCTCGGGCAATTCGACCAACGGTGACGGCACGGACATCAACGGCTCGATCAACACGTCGGGTAACGGCACGACCGATATCAGCGGCAACTCGACCAACGGTTCGGGCGTGATCGTCGATCCGAACGGTTCGGTCAACACGACGGACAATGGCACGACGAACATCTCGGGCAATTCGACCAACGGTGATGGCACGGACATCAACGGCTCGATCAACACGTCGGGTAACGGCACGACCGATATCAGCGGCAACTCGACCAACGGTTCGGGCGTGGTCGTCGACCCGAACGGTTCGATCAACACGACGGACAATGGCACGACGAACATCTCGGGCAATTCGACCAACGGTGACGGCACGGACATCAACGGCTCGGTGAACACCAGCGGTAACGGCACGACCGATATCAGCGGTAACTCGACCAATGGTACGGGTGTGATCGTCGATCCGAACGGTTCGATCAACACCACGGACAACGGCACGACGAACATCTCGGGCAATTCGACCAACGGTAACGGCACGGACATCAACGGCTCGGTGAACACGTCGGGTAACGGCACGACCGATATCAACGGTAACTCGACCAATGGTACGGGTGTGATCGTCGATCCGAATGGTTCGGTCAACACGACGGACAATGGCACGACCAACATCTCCGGTGATTCGACCAACGGTGACGGCACGGACATCAACGGCTCGGTGAACACGTCGGGCAACGGCACGACCGATATCAGCGGCAACTCGACCAACGGTTCGGGTGTGATCGTCGATCCGAACGGTTCGATCAACACCACGGACAACGGCACGACCAACATCTCCGGTGATTCGACCAACGGTGATGGCACGGACATCAACGGCTCGGTGAACACGTCGGGCAACGGCACGACCGATATCAGCGGTAACTCGACCAATGGTACGGGTGTGATCGTCGATCCGAACGGTTCGGTCAACACCACCGGCAATGGCACGACGAACATCTCGGGCGGGTCGATTAACGGTGACGGCACGGACATCAACGGCTCGGTCAACACATCGGGTAACGGCACGACCGATATCAGCGGCAACTCGACCAACGGTTCGGGTGTGATCGTCGATCCGAACGGTTCGATCAACACCACGGACAACGGCACGACGAACATCTCGGGCAATTCGACCAACGGTGATGGCACGGACATCAACGGCTCGGTGAACACGTCGGGTAACGGGACGACCGATATCAACGGTAACTCGACCAATGGCACGGGTGTGGTCGTCGATCCGAATGGTTCGATCAACACGACGGACAATGGCACGACGAACATCTCGGGTAACTCGACCAATGCCTCCGGTGTGATCGACAACGGCATGATCAACATCGCCGATAACGGTACGACAGTGATCACCAACATCTCGGGTGGAGGCGACACCAACGGTACGACCAATGGTTCAACCAACATCTCGGGTGGAGGCGACACCAACGGTACGACCAATGGTTCAACCAACATCTCGGGTGGAGGCGACACCAACGGTACGGCCAATGGTTCAACCAACATCTCGGGTGGAGGCGACACCAACGGTACGACCAATGGCTCAACCAACATCTCGGGTGGAGGCGACACCAACGGCACCGACAATGGTTCGACTAACATCTCGAATGGCGGCCAGACTGGCGGGACCGACAACGGCTCGACCGGCATCCCGGGCGGCGGCAGCGATGTCACCGCAGACAGCAGCGGCCACGGCGATTCGGTCGGTGCGGCTGGCGCAGCAATCGGCGCGGTCGGTGCAGGCGGTCTGGCTGCATTCATCTGGGCCGAGGTGGATGCGCACTGGTACCTCGATCAGGTGCAGCCGCTGACGGTGGCGGCAGGTGATGCCGCGCTCTGGACCGACGCCGAAGTCGAGCATGTGAACGTCGACATGCTGATGCACTATGCCGATGTGCGTTTGCTCACGCACTCGGGGCCGGTGGACCGTCATCTGGTCTTGCGCGATGGCGCCGACGGCGTGAAGCATTTCACGTCCGAGGACAAGCAGTCGCAGATGAAGGCGGATCTGTCGGTCAATGCGCAGACGCATGAGTTCTTCTACACGGAGAGCGGCGTTAAGGATGGCAAGCCGTACGTCATCAACTCGCATGGCTGGTTGAAGCACGGCGTAGATCATGCGTTCCCGGTTCATGCCCCGGCAGCCGGCGTCTGATCCTGCGTCCGCACTACTGGCGCCCTGCGCCAGTAGTGCGACCAGCGGGACTGCGGGGTAATCGGTCACCTACAGCACGATCTACTCCCGCGCGTTGATCTAGCTGATTGAAAGGCGGTGCTCTACGCACCGCCTTTTTTTGTTCGGGCTAAGGATTGGTACTTATTTGAGATTATTCTTAACTGCAAAATCTAGGATTAATCCTATGCGAGAAAATTGAAACGGATTCGAATAACATTAATAAAAATACAAAAATCGTCATTTCAGACAGAATTTTAGGAATTGTCCCATCGCGCTATCGCCGCATAAACGGCAGTCGCATGCCGTCGATCGGCTTTTCCGGCGGAAACGCAGGGCTGGAAAGACCCAGCCACGTCACCGACTCCTAAAAATCGGGGCGCTTTTTTGGAATAGTCCTATTCGCTTCTGAACATCAAACTTTTACTCTTTCCAGTGTCGGCGGTACGAATCACTGGGATAAAAAACAACCCACAAAGAGCGTGTCGCCACCCTGTTTTAATCAAAGCAAGGATTGCTTCCATGTTGTGGCGTAGAAACTCAGTAAATCGGCAGATCACTCAAGCAATGTGGGTCTTGCCGTTGTTGATGACCGGCGTAGTCCACGCCGAGCCCGTCGCCGATGCGAGCGCGGTGGTGACGGCGCAAAAAGCCATCGTCGATTTCAAGCTTCTCCCCGCAGGTGGCCAGGACGAAGCAGCGGTGATCCAGTTGCTGCGCACTCAAGCACAGCAACTGGGCGCCGCGCCCCACTCGCTCGACGAAGTCAACCGCTGGTCGGATCGACTGACGGATGCGTTGCGTCAAGGCGGTTTCCCGATTGGCCAGGTGCTGATGACCGAGTCGGACTGGCATGCGCTGCAACAAGGCGGCCAGCCGATGTTTTCCGTCTTTCCTGGCCGCATCAGCGAGATCGAAATCCATAACAAATCGCGCGTCGCGGATTCCCGTCTGCGCAAGCTGATCACACACGCACTGTGCGGGAGCGATACGCTCCCGGGCGCCTGCTACCTGAAGACGTCGCGTCTTGAACGTTCGACGCAGCTTCTGCAAGACGTGCCGGGCGTCGCACTCGACAATGCGCCGCAATTCGGTCCCGGCGCCGGTACAGGCGACGTGAAGGTCGTGTACGGCGTCGCGCAGAAGGGCAAGCCTCTCGCGGCCAATCTGATCTTCGACAACCAGGGCGTGCCGACGACGGGCACGTACCGCATGGGCGGCACCGTCTCCGGAAACAACTTTTTTGGCGCGGGCGAAAGCTACGCATTCACGCTGCTCGCCACCGACAAAAAGATGTGGACGGGCGAACTGGACGGCAGCGTGCCGATCTTGAACGACGGATTACGTCTGACCGGTGGTATCAGCCGCCAGCAATACACGACGAACACCATTACGCCGATGGCCGGTGTGGCCACCACGGCCTCCGCGGGCGTACTGTATCCGTTCACCCGCGGGCTTGACGCCAATGTCTGGGGTGGTGTCTCGCTGCTGCACAGCCAGACCTCGACGGACATGAAAGAGTACGACACCTCGACGCACAGCAAGCTCGACTCCGTTCGCTTCTCTGTGCAGGCCGACAACGGCGACCGCGCCCAGCAACTGCGTACGAACATCCTGACCGGTCAAGGCGCGATCACGCTCGGCCATCAGAGCAACGACTTTCCATACGGAGACTCGGTCGCCAACCCCGCCGGCAACTACGCGAAGTTCACGGGCAGCAGTTTCGGCACGTACGCCCTGACTCGCAGCGGCAATCTGTTCCTGTCGGGTCGCATCAACGGGCAGATGACAAACCGCAACCTCGACCCGAGTGAAAAGCTGGCGGCAGGCGGCCCCAATGCGGTGCGCTCGTACCGCTCCGATGAAATCTCGTTTGACGACGGCGTCGTCATCAACGCGGGCCTGTACCAGCGTCTCCCTGTCGCGACAGGTCACCAGATCCAACTCGGCGTGTTCTCGGATTTCGCTATCGGCCGCGTCAACCACACGCCTTGGGCCGGCTGGGAACAGAGCTATCCGGGCGTATCGGACGTCACCAACACGCGCACGCTCGCCGGCTACGGCGCCAGTGTCGACTGGCTCACGCCGATCGGCGCGACGGTCTCGGCGTCGGTATCGAAACCCTTTGGCTTCTCGTCGGCTTCCTGGGTCGAGCCCGGCAAAAAGCCGCTGCAGTACTGGCTGTCGGTCACCTGGAATCACTAACACGCATTGCATGAGACGGGGCCGCCGCGGTCCCGCCCATCACTCGCTCACGCTTTAACGATATTCAATCATCCGGAGAACATCATGAAATTCAGCATCAACAAGTTCGAACACCTCTGCTATCGCCGTGAACATGAGAAGGCGGGCCGCATGCTACTGGAGTTGCTCAACAAGATCGATCAAAACTATGGCGTATTGATGGACATCGATACGTGGGCCCAGTCGGGCGAAGCGCACAACATTATGGACGAACACCTGCTCGCACGAATCACGTCTGCGATCACCGCACTGGCCACGGATCCGAAATTTACGATCTCGGACGTCGGGATCGGGCGTCTCATGCTGTTCCAGCGCTGGCTTGCCGCCATGTTCTCGGCAAGCCCATTCCGCAATGCGGACCACATTCTGCGTTCACTGGGCGTAGACGAAGAAGCGCGCAATGCGATTGAGCTTCGCAACAACGAATTCCGCAAGTTTCAGTTGTTCTATCTTCCGGAATCTGAGGTTCGCGTCGACTGGGACGTTCTGTGGAAAGCCAGCAAGGTGATGGCCGCAAGCATGGCGACGACGATCATGTCTTCGCGCTTCCTCGGCACACCGTCCGCGCATCAGAAGCGCGAGATGTTGCTGCGCTGGTTGCCTGAGCGGCTTGCGGAAATCGAAAACGTTGACGCGCTTCGATGGGCGTGCTGCACGACATGTACATGCACTGCAGCTACGCGGACCTGCCGGGCAAGCACGACATCAAGAAGCCGATCAACACGCTGATCCGTCGCAAGCTCGCAAGCCTGGACATCCACGACGTACAGCGTGCCGCCGCTCCGGCTGTCGCCGGCGAAAAGCCGGTGGTGATCGTGGTGCTGGAATGGTTCTCGAAGAACCACTCGATCTACCGCACGCACTCGCAAACGATGGTCGCGATGCGCGACAAGTTCCACCTCGTGGGTATGGGCTACAACGGTCGCGTGGACGATGCGGGCAAGGCCGTCTTCCATGAATTCATTCCGCTCGAAGGCGCGAACCTGTGGGAAACCGCCCGGCAGGTGCGGGAGACGAGCGAAGCACGCCAGGCACAGATGATGTACATGCCGAGCGTTGGCATGTTCCCGATCACGATGGTGCTTGCCTGCCTACGCGTCGCCCCAACGCAATTGATGGCGCTGGGTCACCCCGCCACGACGCACGGTCACGCAATGGACTATGTGGTGGTCGAAGAAGATTACGTCGGCGACGAGGCCTGCTTCAGTGAGAAGCTGCTGAAGCTGCCTTCGGACGGCATGCCGTATCGTGCGCCGGCCGCGCTGCTCGAGTTGAATCTGCCGGAGAAAGCGCCCTCGGACGGCGTCGTGAAGATCGCCATCGCCGGTACGACGATCAAGCAAAACCCGGGCTTCCTCAATACGTGCGCCCAGATTGCGCGCGAATCGAAAGTGCCGGTGAAGTTCCATTTCCTGATGGGCCAGGCGAACGGACTGATCTATCCGCAAGTGCGCAATCTCATTCGCCGTTTGATGGGCGATGCGGCTGTCGTGCACAAGCATCAGAACTACGCGGGCTATATGAAGGTGATCGCGGGTTGCGATCTGTTCCTGAATCCGTTCCCGTTCGGCAATACGAATGGCATCGTCGATACGGTGTGGGCAGGCCTCGTCGGCGTGTGCAAGACCGGCCGCGAAGTGCACGAACATATCGACGAAGGCATGTTCCGCCGTCTCGGCTTCCCCGAGTGGATGGTCACGAAGACCAACGAAGAGTACAAGGCAGCGGCACTGCGTCTGATCGAAAACGCTGAAGAGCGTAACGAACTGTCGGCGAGGCTGGCGGGTCCTCAGGCTATCGAAAAGCTGATCTTCGCGGGACGTCCGGAAATCCTCGGCGAGCGCATGCAGGCACTGTGGCAAGAACAGATCGACGTAGCAACGCCTGCAGCGGCTGCATGAGGCGAATATGAACGAAACGAGCAAATCGGCACTGCGCCGCTCGCACGATCCGGCCTTCATACAACACTACTTCGTGGGCGAAGGCCTCGACATCGGCGCCGGGGAGGATCCACTGGCAGCGCACACGCATCTCTTTCCTCGGGCTCGCCGCATCCAGTCGTGGGGCGAGCAGCAAGGCGACGTGGTGCAGATGAAGGGCGCAGACGACGGGTCATTCGACTTCGTGCATGCCAGTCACGTCCTCGCCGAAGTCACCAATCCGGGCAAGGCGCTGGCAAGGTGGCTGGATCTGCTGAAGCCCGGTGGCTACGCGGTCCTGACTCTCCCCGACGAGGACCTGTATGGAAAGGGTGCTTGGCCGAACCGCTTCAACAAGCGGCACAAGGCGAGCTTCACGATCTGTAAGCCCGAAAAGCAGTTGGCGCAATCGATCAATATCCTGGACCTGATACAGACGCTGTCGCACGTCGCATCTTGCGAACGTGTAAGTCTCGTGCGCGATCACTACGATGAAGCGCGCAACGACGCGGATCAGACCGCACGCGGTCTCGCGGAATGCGCGATCGAAGTCGTGTTGCGCAAGCGTGCCGTGCCGACGGCGCAGAACATGCTCGACGCCATCGTGAAGGCGCGTAGCGCGGAGGCGAGCATCCACGCTGGCCGACACG
Source organism: Paraburkholderia sp. BL9I2N2 (assembly GCF_004339745.1). Classification (GTDB taxonomy): domain Bacteria; phylum Pseudomonadota; class Gammaproteobacteria; order Burkholderiales; family Burkholderiaceae; genus Paraburkholderia. Next base: position 135,820 of record NZ_SMGP01000001.1, read on the forward strand.
CGGTGAAGACTTATCCGTACCGGTTTATGGTCTACCATCGGTCAATGATGGAGTGGCTCCGCTGGGACCGGGAGGATGAGGTCGATCGTATTTTGGAACAATGTGTCGTGCGTCTTCCCAATGAGCATCTGCCGCGTTTATATCGCGCGTTGCATGCAATTTCGCGCGGTAAGCTACACCACGGCTTCCGGTTGCGCGAAGCGGCGATGGCGTCGTTCGGCTGGCAACGCCGCACGACGGCGCAACCGCCTGCCACGTTTCCCGAGTGGAAGGGCGAATCGCTTGAGGGCAAGTCGATCGTGATCTGGAGCGAGTTCGGGCTAGGCGACGAGATTTTCTTCTTGCGTTTCGCTCGCATGCTGCGCGAGCGCTGCGGCGCCGCGCGCGTGACAGTAATGTGCCAGACGCCGCTCGTGTCGCTTTTCGAAGTCTCCCGCGAAGCCGACGCCGTCATCGACGTGAAACATGCCGCACAACTGCCGGCGCACGATTGCTGGGTGTTCCCGCATGCCATTCCTGCGCATCTGCCGTTGGAGCTAGACGCACTGCCCGTATCGGTGCCCTTCTTGCGCGCGCCGTCCGACGAGGCGCCTGCTTTACTGCGGACCGAGTCGCATGCGCTGAAGGTCGGCGTGGTATTCAAAGGTGCGCCGACGCACGAAAACGACCACGCGCGCTCGCTGCCGTCATTGTCCGTGCTCGACGAACTGTTCCAGCTCGAAGGCGTCGAGTTCTTCAGTCTGCAAAAAGGCGCGGGTGCCGACGAGGCCGCGCAGTACGCGCAACGATTGTCGAACTTTCATGATCTGGGCGCCGACATTCGCAGCATGGACGAGACTGCCAGTGCCATCGCGGCACTGGATCTCGTGCTGACGGTCGATACGTCGGTTGCGCACGTCGCGGGCGCGATGGGCAAGCCAACGTGGCTGATGTTGCCTTCGTACGGCGACTGGCGTTGGCACTACACGCGGGAAGACAGCCCTTGGTATCCAACGATGCGCCTCTTTCGCCGGCGCTTCGACGGCAACTGGCCCGAAGTCGTCGCGCGCATTTGCGGCCATCTGCTGACGCTGATCGCATCGAACCTGGACAGCGCAGGCTCGTCAGCCCTTCCTGCCCCTGCGATTTCCAGGTGACCGTGCGGCGGTTGCGTCCCTCTCAGGTGACCGAGTGAAGCGCGCTGTCGGCGTGCGCGAAGACTCTGGTGCAAATAGGTGGCTGGGTCGAGAGTTTCATATAGATCGGGATACGCTCTTCAACCTTCGCCGTCGATCCTCAACCGGCCAATCACCCCTTTCGCCTGTCCAACCCGCTCGACCAACTCAGGCCCGCGCTTGAGCGCGACGCCGACCGCCAGAATGTCGCCGATCGCCAGATGCGACATGCGCGACGTCATCGGCGAAAACACGTCGTTTTCCTCGACCACGTTCGAGAACAGGCAGATCGACGCGACGCGCGCAAGCGGCGAACTGCCATGCGTGATCGCGATCACCTTCGCGCCGCGAGCGAGCGCTGAGCGCGCCGCTTCGATGATGTCGCGGGTTCGGCCGGTATTCGACACCGTGACCACGACATCGCCGGGTCCGAGCAGCGCCGCCGACATCGAGTAAGTATGCGGATCGGAGTACGCGACGCTCGGCATGCCGAGCCGGAAAAACTTGTGCTGGATATCCTGCGCGGCAATGCCTGAGCCGCCCGCTCCATAGAACTCGATGCGCGCCGCGTTCGCCAGCAGATCGACAGCCGCTTCGATGCTATCCGGCGACAGGCTGTTACGCACCTCGATCAACGTGCCTATGGTCCGGTCGAATACCTTGGCGATCAGTCCGGGCGCGCCCTCATCCGGCCGCACATCCCGATAGACGGTCGGCACGCCCGACGCAATCCCTTGCGCGAGCCGGATCTTGAACTCACGAAACCCCGAAAACCCGAGCGCATGACAGAACCGCGCGATGGTCGGCTGGCTCACGCCCGCGCGGGCGGCCACTTCCGTCATCGACAGATCGAGCACTTCGCGCGGCGCCTCGATCACGTAGTCGGCGAGTTTGCGCTCGGACGGCCGCAACTGCTCGCGCATCTCTTCCACCTGAGACAGCATCATTGGAAAACTCGCACTATGCTGAAGAATGCGTGGACTATAGCTGATTGCTGAGAAGGTACAAAAACTACATTTATGCCTGTAGGTGTAATCCCTAAGTTTTAGGCGTGAGGCGAGAAGCTAAGCCGGTTGGGCGTTTCAGGCAATCAAAACATGCCGCAGCGCAGCACCAGAGCACATTGCGATCATGTAGTTTTTCTACTAAGATGGCGTCGTCAACTGATTCGACATCCCCGCGATACCTACCTGGCATAGGGCGCGCACGCTCACGCCAGCGACGAAGGAGCTCCGATGGTTTCCCCGCATTCGCAATTGTTGAAGGTCACGCAACGCGTGGTCGAGCGCAGCAAACCCACTCGTGAGGCGTATCTCGCCCGCATCCACCATGCGCAGGGCAAGTTTCCGGCGCGCGGCGCGCTCTCCTGCGCCAATCTCGCGCACGGTTTCGCGGGCCTCGAAGGCAACGACAAACTCGTCATCAAGCAGATTCGCGAGCCGAACATCGGCATCGTGTCCGCGTACAACGAAATGCTGTCGGCCCACGCGCCGTACAAAAACTACCCCGACATCATCAAGCAGGCCGCGCGTGAAAACGGCGGCGTCGCGCAATTCGCGGGCGGCGTGCCGGCCATGTGCGACGGCGTCACGCAAGGCAATGCCGGCATGGAACTGTCGCTGTTCTCGCGCGAAGTCATTGCGATGAGCACGGCGGTCGCGCTCACGCACAACATGTTCGACGCGGCACTGTGCCTCGGCATTTGCGACAAGATCGTGCCGGGCCTGTTGATCGGCGCGCTGCAATTCGGCCATATCCCGACCATCTTCGTGCCGGCCGGCCCGATGGGCAGCGGCCTGTCCAACGACGACAAAGCCAAGACCCGCCAGCTCTTCGCCACCGGCCAGTGCGACCGCGGCGCGCTGCTCGAAGCGGAAGCCGCCGCGTATCACAGCCACGGCACCTGCACGTTCTACGGCACCGCGAACAGCAACCAGATGCTGATGGAAGTGATGGGCCTGCATCTGCCGAGTTCGGCTTTCGTGCATCCGCATACACCGCTGCGCGACGCGTTGACAGCACAAGCCGCGCGCCGTGTGCTCGATCTGACCGTGGAACGCGGCAATTACATGCCGATCGGCCACGTGGTCGACGAAAAAGCGATCGTCAACGGCATCGTCGCGTTGCTGGCGACGGGCGGCTCGACCAACCACACGCTGCATCTGGTCGCGATTGCACGCGCGGCGGGCATCGTGATCGATTGGGACGACTTCGACACGCTGTCGCAAGCGGTGCCTCTGCTCGCGAAGATTTACCCGAACGGCAAGGCCGACGTGAACCACTTCCACGCGGCAGGCGGCGTCGCGTTCCTGGTGCGCAATCTGCTGGAAGGCGGCTTGCTGCACGAAGACGTCAACACTGTCGCGGGCAAGGGCCTGAAGCACTACACGGAAGAGCCGAAGCTGATCGACGGCAAGCTGCAATGGGTGCCGGGCGCGCAAGCGAGCGAAGACACGGCGGTGTTGCGCGGCATCAAGGAACCGTTCCAGCCGGACGGCGGTTTGCGCCTGATGCAGGGCAAGCTCGGCCGCGGCGTCATCAAGATTTCCGCGGTCGCGGCGCAGCATCGCAAGGTCAAGGCGCCGGCGATCGTGTTCGATTCGCAGGAAGCCGTGCAGGAAGCGTTCGACAAGCACGAACTGAAGCGCGACTTCATCGCCGTGGTGCGCTTCCAGGGCGCGCGGGCAAACGGCATGCCTGAACTGCATCGTTTGACGCCGCTGCTCGGTGTGTTGCAGGATCAAGGTTTCCATGTTGCATTGGTCACAGATGGCCGCATGTCCGGCGCGTCGGGCAAAGTGCCGGCGGTGATTCACCTGTCGCCGGAAGCGTTGCTGCAAGGGCCGATCGGCAAGGTGCGCACGGGCGACATGCTGGTGATCGACGCCGAAGCCGGTGTGCTCGACATCGAGATCGACGCGGCCGAATGGGCGGCGCGGCCGAACGCCGTGCCGCAGCATCAGGCCGAAAACGAAGTCGGTTTCGGCCGCGAACTGTTCGGGGTATTCCGCGCGGCGGCGGCGCCGGCGGAGCAGGGTGCGTCGGTATTCGGCGCGATGGTGGGCGAGCGTCCGGCGCATCACGGCGAAGCAGCCAAAGCTCATACCGCAAAACACACAAGCACCACTCACGCCAGCTGAGTGCTGCAGAACAAGGAGTCTGACTATGACCTCGAAAACAGTAAGCGATATCGTGCGCCTCGGCCCGGTGATTCCGGTGCTCGCGTTCGACTCGGTCGAACAGGGTGTACACGTGTCTCGCGCGCTGCACGCGGGCGGCGTGAAGGTGCTGGAAATCACCTTGCGCACTGCAGCAGGCCTCGAAGCGATCGAACGCGCGAGCCAGTTGGCCGAAGATATCGTGGTCGGTGTCGGCACGATTACGAAGCCCGAGCATTGCGCTCAGGCCAAGAAGGCGGGCGCGCAGTTCGGCGTCTCTCCTGGCCTGACGAGAGACATGCACAAGGCCGCGCAGGATGCGGGCTTGCCGCTGCTGCCGGGCGTGATGACGCCGTCGGACATCATCGCGGCGCTGGAACTCGGCTACGAAATCGTGAAGTTTTTCCCGGCGCAGCAAGCCGGTGGCGTGCCGATGCTGCAAGCTTTTCACGGTCCGTTCCCGAATCTGAAGTTCTGCCCGACCGGCGGTATCACGGCGGAAACGGCGACGCATTTCCTGTCGCTGCCGAACGTGGTTTGCGTGGGCGGCTCGTGGCTCACGCCGAAAGCCGCGCTCGCCGCGCAAAACTGGGACGAGGTCACGCGCCTCGCGCGGGCCGCGAGCCAGTTGGCCGCGCCCGCCCATTGAGTTGAAGCGGTCCGCACGCTAAGCGTTATCAAGGTCCCGCGCAAAGGAGCCTCGTCGATACAGCCGCTCAGGCTGTCCTGGCGAGGCTCTTTTGCGATATGCGCGCGGAATTGGCGCACGTTTACAGACAACAAACAGTAAAATTCAGCGTCCGCGCGGTCAGCCCGGTTTCAAGGCGCCGCACAGGTCGCCGTGAGACGAAGTGCTGCCGTGTCCGCACGCACAAGAAAACGCCGGTCCGCCCGAAGTTTTCTTGTGACCCCCTCAGGGGGCTGGCGCGCAGCACCAGGTCGGATGCACTCAAATCAATAACGCAAAAGGAGGAGCTTCATGGAAGCTGTCCACGGCAGCACGCTGCTGGTCTTCGCGGTGATCGCCATCGCATTGCTGATCCTGCTGATCACGCGCTACAAGGTTTATCCGTTCCTCGTCCTGATCATCGTGTCGCTGCTGCTGGGTCTTGCATCCGGCATGCCGATGGCCACCATCGTCAAATCGTTCGAAACGGGTAACGGCAATACGCTCGGACACATAGCGGTCGTGGTGGGTCTGGGCACGATGCTCGGCAAGATGATGGCCGAATCGGGCGGCGCCGAGCGTGTCGCCACCACGTTGATCAACTTCTTTGGCGAGAAGAACATCCACTGGGCGATGATGATCGTGGCGATCATCGTCGGCTTGCCGGTGTTCTTCGAAGTCGGTTTCGTACTGCTGATTCCGATCGCCTTCAACGTCGCGAAGCGCACCAACAAGTCGCTGCTGCTGGTCGGCTTGCCGATGGTCGCGGGCCTGTCCGTCGTGCACGGGCTGCTTCCGCCGCATCCGGCCGCGATGCTCGCGGTGCAGGCGTATCACGCGGATATCGGCAGGACCATCGCCTATGGGCTGATCGTCGGCGTGCCGACCGCGATCGTCGCGGGTCCGCTGTTCGCGTTGCTGATTAGCCGCTATATCAAGCTGCCAAAAGACAACGCGCTCGCCGCGCAATTTCTCGGTCACGATGACGAAGCCAAAAACGGCACGCAAAACGCCGCGCCGAAGCGCGAACTGCCCAGCTTCGGCATCACGCTGCTCACGATCCTGCTGCCGGTGATCCTGATGCTGGTGGGAAGCTGGGCCGATCTCTTCACCACGCCGAAAACCTTGCCGAACGACCTGCTGCACTTCGTCGGCAATTCGGACGTCGCGTTGCTGATCGCGGTGCTGGTCAGCTTCTGGACCTTCGGTGCGAGCCGCGGTTTCAATCGCGAGCAGATCCAGAAATTCTGCGGCGACTGTCTCGCGCCGATCGCGGGCATCACGCTGATCGTCGGCGCGGGCGGCGGTTTTGGACGCGTGCTGATGGATAGCGGGATTTCGAAGGAAATCGTCAATGTGGCGACCGCCATGCATCTGTCGCCGCTGTTGTTCGGCTGGCTGGTGGCCGCATTGATTCGTCTGGCCACGGGTTCGGCCACGGTCGCCATGACCACGGCGTGCGGCATCGTCGCACCGATCGCTTCGGCTAGCGGCGTGCATGTCGAGCCGGAACTGCTGGTGCTCGCCACCGGCTCGGGCTCGCTGATCTTCTCGCACGTGAACGACGGCGGTTTCTGGCTGATCAAGGAATACTTCGGTATGACAGTGGGGCAGACCTTCAAGACATGGTCGCTCCTCGAAACCATCATTTCACTGATGGGCTTGGGTTTGACCTTCGCGCTCGCGACGGTCGTGTAAGGAGTTTTTGATGATTCTGATCGCAATGGGCGTGTCGGGCGCCGGCAAGACGAGAATTGGCGAAATGCTGGCGGAACGCCTGCATTGCGCGTTCACCGATGGCGACGCGTTTCACAGCGCCGCCAACAAGGAGAAGATGCACCACGGCATTCCGCTCACCGACGAAGACCGTTGGCCGTGGCTGCAAACCATCCGCGTGGCGATCGTCGAGAAGCAGAAGGCGGGCGAGACGGCGGTATTCACGTGCTCATCGCTGAAACGCTCGTATCGCGACGTCTTGCGCGACGGCGACCGGGACGTGTGCTTCGTGTATCTGAAGGGCTCGCGTGAAGTGCTGGAGCAGCGTCTGACCACGCGCACCGGCCATTTCTTCGATCCGTCGCTGCTGCAAAGCCAGCTCGACACGCTCGAAGAGCCGGGCCCGGACGAAGCGATCACGGTGAGCATCGAACTGTCGCCGGAAGAGATCGTCGTCGAAGTGCTGAGGCAGGTGGAAGCGCGTCAGTGAGTGTGCTTAGTCGCTGCAAATAAAAAACCGCTCCGAGGAGCGGTTTTTTTACGCCTCGGGCTACGAGGCGATGTACGACTCAAGCCGTTCAAGCGATCCGCTTCGCCAGCTCGACCGCCTTGCCGATGTACGACGCCGGCGTCATCGCGAGCAAACGGTCTTTCGCGTCCTGCGGAATCGCGAGGCCGTTGACGAACGTTTGCAGCGCTTCGCGCGTGATGCCCTTGCCGCGCGTCAATTCCTTCAACTGCTCGTACGGATTGTCGATGCCGTAACGGCGCATCACCGTTTGCACCGGCTCGGCCAGCACTTCCCAGCAGTTGTCGAGGTCTTCGTTCAGACGCTGTGCATTCACTTCGAGCTTGTCCAGACCGCGGATCAGCGAGTCGTACGCGAGCAGCGAGTAACCGAACGCGACGCCGATATTGCGCAGCACCGTCGAATCGGTCAGGTCGCGCTGCCAGCGCGAGACCGGCAGCTTGTCGGCGAGATGGCGCAGCGTGGCGTTCGCGAGGCCGAGGTTGCCTTCCGAGTTTTCGAAGTCGATCGGGTTGACCTTGTGCGGCATGGTCGACGAACCGATTTCGCCGGCCTTGGTGCGCTGCTTGAAGTAGCCGACCGAGATGTAGCCCCACACGTCGCGGTCCAGATCCAGCAGGATCGTGTTGGCGCGCGAGACCGCGTCGAACAGTTCGGCCATGTAGTCGTGCGGCTCGATCTGGATCGTGTACGGATTGAACGTGAGCTTCAGGCGCTGTTCGACCACTTCGCGCGAGAACGCTTCCCAGTCGAACTCCGGATACGCGGACAGGTGCGCGTTGAAGTTGCCGACCGCGCCGTTCATCTTGCCGAGCAGTTCGACCCTGGCGATACGATCGATCGCGCGTTCCAAACGGGCCGCGACGTTGGCGAGTTCCTTGCCGAGCGTGGTCGGGCTGGCCGGCTGGCCGTGCGTGCGCGACAGCATCGGCTGTTCGGCGTGCGCGTGAGCCAGCGCGACGAGGCGCTGATGCACCGAGCGCAGCGCCGGCAGGATCACGTGTTCTCGGGCGCCCGCCAGCATCAGGCCGTGCGACGTGTTATTGATGTCTTCCGAAGTGCAGGCGAAGTGGATGAACTCGCTCGCGCGTTCCAGTTCCGCCTGACCCTTCACCGATTCCTTCAGCCAGTACTCGACCGCCTTCACGTCGTGATTCGTGACACGTTCGATTTCCTTGATGCGCGCGGCATCGTGCGCGGTGAAGCGCTCGGCCAGTTGCAGCAGGAATTGTTCGGACGCTTCGGAAAAGCGCGGCACTTCGGCGAAACCGGCGCGCGACAAGGCGATCAACCAGTGGATTTCGACCGTTACGCGATTGCGCATGAAAGCGGCTTCCGAGAGCCAGTCGCGCAGGGCTTCGGTTTTCGAGGCGTAGCGGCCGTCGAGCGGGGAGAGCGCGTTCAGCGCGAACAGGGTGTCGGGGCGAGTGTCGGACATGATGGGGGCCGGGTGAGGGCAAAACGCAAGGGTGAAAACGCGGGGGAAACTGCCGGAACCGCGAATTTTACCACCGGACGCCGCTTGCCCCGATTTCGCCGCGACGCGCACGGCGCCCGCATGGCGGCTGTGTGGCGGCTAGTCCGGATAGCCTTCGTAGCCGGGAAACAGGGTGGGCAGCGTGAAGGCCGGCATCGAGTAGCGCGAGAAGCAGCGTGAGGTGGACGCGGGATGGACCAGATGCAGGCAACTGGCTCGCGGATCGTCCACGGCGATCACGTTGCGGCCTGCCTCGACCACGCGCCGGATGAAGCTCTCGTCGTCGCACAGGTTGATATCGTCAAAGGCCGAGACCGCGGCAAGCGCTTTGTCGTACACGTATGAGAAACCATAGAACAGGATGAAATCCGCGCCGATCTGCATTTTCTCGTGGAACTCGATGTGGCTGACCGAACGCCCGCTCAGTTCGTAGTGCAGGCCCACTTTGGCGTTCAGGTCCATGTAGCCGAAGAATTGCGTGTGCGGCGCGTACATGAAGAAGCCCGATAGCTTGATGAGATCCGCGCGGTTCTCCTGCATCGTCCTGACCATGTGGGCGAGGTAATGCGGCGCGTAGTGGTCGTCGTCGTCGAAATGGGCGATCACCGAGCCGCGCGATTCGGCGATCAACGCGTTGCGCTTCGCGCCGATCGACATACGCGCGGCGGAATGAAAGTAGCGAACGCGTACGTCCTGCGACGCCAGCGCTTGCAAATACGCGCTCGGCTCGGGGCTGTCATCGAGGATCAGCCATTCCCAGTCGATCTGCTGGCGAAGCACGCAGCGGGCGATGGCCGGCAGCAAACGCTCGCGATTGGCCGTCGGGGTGATGATGGAGACGAGTGGGGACATGGCGGGTTTGCGCGCATGGTAAGGCGCGTTGTCGACGAAGCTTGGTGGAGGACGCGGCGCACCGGCCGCGGCGGCGTGAGCGCAGCAAGATAGCGGCTCGCCGCCGGCCCGCCCATCGGCGCAATCCGATTTCGCATTGGCGGGCTATCGCGCGTTCGCGCGCACACTCGCCACAGCCCGGCTCTCGACACCCACTAGAATGCTGACTTCCTCTCTCCCGTCGGCAGCAGGCCCCGCATGGAACTGAAATGGCTCGAAGACTTCGTTTCGCTAGCGGAAACGCGTAGTTTCAGCCGCTCGGCTGAATTGCGACACGTCACGCAGCCAGCGTTCTCCCGGCGGATTCAGGCGCTAGAAGCCTGGCTCGGCACGGAACTGATCGATCGCTCGGTCTATCCGACGCGGCTCACGGCGGCCGGCCAGGTATTCAACGAGCAGGCGCTCGCCATGCTCTCGCAGTTCCACGAAGCCCGTGCGCTACTGCGCGGCCATACGGCGACGCCGCAGGCGACCATCGAGTTCGCCGTGCCGCATACGCTGTCGCTGACTTACTTCCCACGCTGGCTGCAGCGGATCGAAGCCCATCTGGGCCCGATCCACACGCGCCTGCGGGCCCTGAACGTGCACGACGCGGCGTTGTCGCTGGTGGAAGGCGGCTGCGATCTGATGATGGGCTATCACCATCCCAGCCATCCGGTCGCGCTCGATCCGGGCCGCTACGACATGCTGACGCTCGGCAATGAGCCGATCAGTCCGTTCTCGGCGCCGGGCCGCGCCGGCCGGCCGCGTCACACCTTGCCGGGCACGGCCGAGGCACCCACGCCTTACCTGTCCTACACGCCGAACGCCTATCTGGGACGGATGACCGAAGTGATCCTCGCCAACGCGCCGGAGCGCCTGTACCTCGACCGGCTCTACGAAACCGATATGGCCGAAGGACTCAAGGCGATGGCACTGGCGGGGCACGGCATCGCTTTCCTGCCGCACAGCGCGGTGGAAGACGCGGTCGCCGACGGCAAGCTGATCCGCCTCGACCGCGCCACGCGTGGCACGCCGGAAGGGCAGCTCACACTGACCATGGAGATTCGTCTGTATCGCGACAAGCTCGCGGCGAAGAGCGACGATGCGCGACAGATACTCGTGCGTCAGTTGTGGGAGGTGGTGTCCGAGGAACTGGCCCAAGGCACGGCCTGAAATCCTGCTTCCCTACGACGCGAATTTGCGGCTTCTCGATGGTTATGCAAAAAAAACATAATCGGATAAGGAAACGGCATTGGATTTCAAAACGGCGTTTTTCCACAATGCTGTTACTCGATCAACGCCGGAGCGTTCATGTCATCCCAGCAACAAGCAGCACAATCCGCATTAACGTTGCAGTCGGTTCCTTCCTACCTGAATAAAGACGATCTCGGCCCGTGGGGCAACTACCTGCGTCAGGTCGATCGCGTCGCGCCGTACCTCGGCTCACTGTCCCGCTGGCTCGAAACCCTGAAGCGCCCGAAGCGCATTCTGGTCGTCGACGTGCCTATCGAACTCGATAACGGCACGGTCGCGCACTTCGAAGGCTATCGCGTGCAGCACAACGTGTCGCGCGGTCCGGGCAAGGGCGGTGTGCGTTACCACCAGGACGTGACGTTGTCGGAAGTGATGGCCTTGTCGGCGTGGATGTCGGTGAAGAACGCTGCGGTGAACGTGCCGTACGGCGGCGCGAAAGGCGGCATCCGTGTCGACCCGCGCACCTTGTCGCGTGGCGAGCTGGAGCGCGTGACGCGCCGCTACACGAGCGAAATCGGCATCATCATCGGACCGAATACCGACATTCCCGCGCCGGACGTGAACACGAACGAGCAGATCATGGCGTGGATGATGGACACGTACTCGATGAACCAGGGCCAAACGGCCACCGGCGTCGTGACGGGCAAGCCGATCACGCTGGGCGGTTCGCTCGGCCGCCGCGAAGCGACGGGCCGTGGCGTGTTCGTGGTGGCTTCGGAAGCCGCGCGCCGTATCGGCGTCGACATTGAAGGCGCGCGCATCGCGGTTCAAGGCTTCGGTAACGTGGGCGGCATCGCGGCGCGTCTGTTCCAGGAAGCGGGTTCGAAGCTGGTTGCGGTGCAGGATCACACCGGCTCGCTGTACAAGTCGACCGGTATCGACGCCGTCGCACTGCTCGAACACGTGGCCAAGACGGGCGGCGTGGGTGGTTTCCCTGAGGCGGACGCGGTCACGAACGATGAATTCTGGACCGTCGAATCGGACATCCTGATTCCGGCGGCGCTGGAAAACCAGATTACCGAAAAGAACGCCGGCAAGATCAAGACGAAGATCGTCGTGGAAGGCGCGAACGGCCCGACCACCACGGCGGCGGACGACATCCTGCACGATCGCGGCATCCTCGTGATTCCGGACGTGGTGGCGAATGCCGGCGGGGTGACGGTGTCGTACTTCGAATGGGTGCAGGACTTCTCGAGCTTCTTCTGGACGGAAGACGAGATCAACCAGCGCCTCGAGCGTGTGATGCGTGAAGCATTTGCCGCGGTGTGGCAGGTGTCGAGCGAGCAGAAGGTGTCCGTGCGGACCGCGGCGTTTATCGTCGCGTGTAAGCGGATCCTGGAAGCGCGCGAACTGCGCGGCCTGTATCCCTGATCTTTCCGCGTCTTTCTGTTTCAAACGGCGGTTTCGCTATCCCGCGGATCCGCCGCCAATCCTTGCTTCAACGCGGTCCACAAGACGGCGTGTTCGACCCGGCGTGCGGCATCGTATCGATGCCGCCCGCCTTTGCATATGCGGAAAGGTTGACCGACCGGCCCGAAGCGCCGTAAACCTGTAGCGGCGCACACGCAACAACATGGTTTATAGCGATACTTTCAGAATAATTACTTTGCTAAACTGGCGCCGGTTCTTGCCAAGGAGATCACAAATGAAGGTTAAAAAAGCTGCGCTGCTGCTCGCGACTCTCGGACTGTTCACGGTTGGCGCGCATGCGCAAGACGCTGGTACGCTGAAAAAGATCAAGGACACGGGTGTCATTTCGCTGGGTCATCGCGAATCGTCCATCCCGTTTTCGTATTACGACGACAAGCAGAACGTCATCGGTTACTCACAGGAATTCGCCCTGAAAGTGGTGGAGGCGGTGAAGCAGAAGCTGAACATGCCGAACCTGAAGGTGAAGCTCACGCCGGTCACGTCGCAAAACCGTATTCCGCTGGTGCAAAACGGCACCGTCGACATGGAATGCGGCTCGACCACCAACAATGCTGAACGTCAGCAACAGGCTGCCTTCTCGAACACGATCTTCGTGATCGGCACGCGCCTGATGACCAAGAAAGACTCCGGCATCAAGGACTGGGCGGACCTGAAGGGCAAGACGGTCGTCACGACCGCCGGCACCACGTCCGAGCGCCTGCTTCGCAAGATGAACCAGGACAAGAGCATGGGCATGAACATCATCAGCGCGAAGGACCACGGCGAGTCGTTCCTGACGCTCTCCACGGGCCGCGCCGCTGCCTTCATGATGGACGACGCACTGCTCGCGGGCGAACGCGCGAAGTCGAACAACCCGGGCGATTTCGTGATCGTCGGCACGCCGCAATCGCATGAAGCCTACGGCTGCATGATTCGCAAGAACGATCCGGAATTCAAGAAGGTGGTCGACGACGCGATCGCCAAGGTCGAAACTTCGGGCGAAGCCGATCAGATCTACAAGAAGTGGTTCGAATCGCCGATTCCGCCGAAGGGCCTGAACCTGAACTTCCCGGAAAGCGACGACATCAAGGCGCTCTACAAGAGCCCGAATGACAAGGCAATCGATTAAACCTTAGCTGTTTTTTTGAAACGCCGAACGAAACGGAAGGGGCCACGCGCTTCTTCCGTTTCTTTTTGCTGGAGTCTTGGTCATGTCATATCACTGGAACTGGGGCATTCTGCTGAGTCCCGTCTCCACCGGCGAGCCGACCACGTATCTGGGCTGGCTGCTGTCGGGCTTCTGGGTGACGATTACGGTATCGCTGTCGGCGTGGGTGATCGCGCTGATCGTCGGTTCGTTGTTCGGCGTGCTGCGCACGGTGCCGAACAAATGGGCCTCGGGTATCGGCACGGTCTATGTCGCGATTTTCCGTAACATCCCGCTGATCGTGCAGTTCTTCATCTGGTATCTCGTGATACCGGAGTTGCTGCCTCCCTCAATGGGCAACTGGTTCAAGCAACTGCCGCCGAGCGCGCAGTTTTTCTCGTCGTCGATCATCTGTCTCGGGCTTTTCACGGCCGCGCGCGTGTGCGAGCAGGTGCGCTCGGGTATCAACGCGTTGCCGCGCGGCCAGCGCGCCGCGGGCCTGGCCATGGGCTTCACGCAATGGCAGACGTATCGCTATGTGCTGCTGCCGGTCGCGTATCGGATCATCGTGCCGCCGCTTACGTCCGAGTTTCTGAATATCTTCAAGAACTCGGCGGTGGCGTCGACAATCGGTCTGCTCGATCTGTCCGCTCAGGCGCGACAACTGGTCGACTACACGTCGCAGACGTATGAGTCGTTCATTGCGGTCACGCTGGCGTACATGCTGATCAATCTGGTCGTGATGCAACTGATGCGCTGGGTCGAAGCCAAGACCCGGTTGCCCGGCTATATCGGAGGCAAGTAATGCACCATTTCGACTGGAGCGGTATTCCGGGCGCATTGCCTACGCTGTGGACCGGCGCCATCGTCACCCTCAAGATCACGCTGATCGCAATCGTGTTCGGCATCGTCTGGGGCACGGTTCTCGCCATGTTGCGGCTGTCGTCGTTCAAACCCTTCGAGTGGTTCGCGAAGGGCTATGTGACGATCTTCCGTTCGATCCCGCTGGTGATGGTGCTGCTGTGGTTCTTCCTGATCGTGCCGCAAGTGCTGCAAAACGTGCTCGGTTTGTCGCCGGATATCGACATTCGCCTCGCGTCGGCCATGGTCGCTTTCTCGCTGTTCGAGGCGGCGTACTATTCGGAGATCATCCGCGCCGGCATTCAGTCAGTGCCGCGCGGGCAGGTCAACGCGGCGTTCGCGCTCGGCATGAGCTACTCGCAGGCCATGCGTCTGATCGTGCTGCCGCAGGCGTTCCGCGCAATGGTGCCGCTGCTGCTCACGCAGGGTATCGTGCTGTTTCAGGATACGTCGCTCGTCTACGTGATCAGCCTCGCCGACTTCTTCCGCACGGCCACGAATATTGGCGACCGTGACGGTACGAATGTCGAGATGGTACTGTTCGCGGGCGCGTGTTATTTCGTGATCTGTGTGGTCGCGTCGAGCCTCGTCAAAGGTCTTCAGAAAAAGGTCGCAAGATGATCTCTATCAAGAATGTTTCGAAGTGGTACGGCCAGTTTCAAGTGCTGACTGACTGCACGACGGAAGTCAAAAAGGGTGAAGTGGTGGTGGTGTGCGGGCCGTCGGGCTCGGGCAAGTCCACGCTGATCAAAACCGTCAACGGCCTCGAGCCGTTCCAGAAGGGCGAGATCGTCATCAACGGGCAGTCGCTCACCGACAAGAAAACCAATCTGTCGAAGCTGCGTGCCAAGGTCGGCATGGTGTTCCAGCACTTCGAGCTGTTCCCGCATCTGTCGATCGTGCAGAACCTCACGCTCGCCCAGGTGAAGGTGCTCGGCCGCTCGAACGACGAAGCCACGGCGAAAGGGCTGAAGCTGCTCGATCGCGTCGGCCTGCGTGCGCACGCGGACAAGTTTCCGGGCCAGTTGTCGGGCGGTCAGCAGCAGCGCGTGGCGATTGCGCGCGCCTTGTCGATGGACCCGATCGCCATGCTGTTCGACGAGCCGACCTCGGCGCTCGATCCGGAAATGATCAACGAAGTGCTCGACGTGATGGTCGAACTCGCGCAGGAAGGCATGACCATGATGTGCGTGACGCACGAAATGGGCTTCGCGAAGAAGGTCGCGCACCGCGTGATCTTCATGGACAAGGGCTTGATCGTGGAAGACGACCGCAAGGAAGACTTCTTCGCCAATCCGAAGTCGGATCGCGCGAAGGACTTTCTGGCGAAGATTCTGCACTGAGTTTGTTCCAGGGCGGCGCCGTTCAGACGGCGTCGCGCGGGCAGAAAAAAGCCGCTTCGGAAGAAGCGGCTTTTTCGTTTCTGGTGATTCGATTCGATTCGAGCGAATGCTCGCGTGATTCAATGACTCAGGATTCGAACGCAGCGGCGTCGTCTGCCGCTTCGAGGTCGACCTCGGCTTCTGCCTCCGGCAACGCTTCAATCGATGCCGCGATCGTGGTCGCCGAAGCCGACGCATCCAAAGCCGGATTGCGCAACTTTTCCAGCACCGAAGCCGGCACCGGCACATTGACGCGCCCGATCACGTCGCCATGCTGGAACATCATCAGGTCGCCCGGCTCGAAGGCGGTCCAGACTTCGTTGTCGGTGAGCGGCTTGGTGGCGATCACCGCGACGCGGTCTTCAGGCGTCGTGTATTTGGCGAAATCAATCGACACGTCCGCGTCGACCAGATGCGCGGTGGAAAACGGCCAGCGCCGCACGATGTAATGCAGATGCGTGGAGCAATGCGCGAACAGCGCCTGGCCGTTCGACATCAGGAAATTGAACACGCCGAACTGCGTGATTTCGCGCGTGAGGGTTTCGAGCGCGGCAAACAGTTCGTCGAGCGGCGGCTGTTGCGCGCCGGGAAAAGCCTTGCGCAAGCCTTCGAGCAGCGCGCAGAAAGCGAGCTCGCTGTCGGTCGTGCCGACCGGCTGATATACGCCCGTAAGTACCGGCGAATAATCCTTGAGGTCGCCGTTGTGCGCGAAGATCCAGTGGCGTCCCCACAGTTCGCGCATGAACGGGTGGCAGTTTTCCAGCAGGATGTGCCCTTGCGTCGCCTTGCGGATATGCGCGATCGTGTTCTTCGATTTGATCGGGTAGCGCTTGACCATTTCGGCGATCGGCGAGGTGGCCGACGATTGATGGTCGATGAACAGGCGGCAGGCTTTGTCTTCAAAGAAGGCGATGCCCCAGCCGTCGGCGTGGTGATCGGTGACGCCGCCGCGCGCCGCAAAGCCGGTGAACGAGAACGTGACGTCCGTTGGCGCGGCGCAGTTCATTCCGAGGAGTTGGCACATGTTGCGGGTAAGCCTGTGAACGGGGCGAGCCGTTACAATGATGATTTTCCAAGCATATCACCGAGCCAGAAACGCCAAATAGCAAAATTGACGTGTGTTTATGCCGCAACGTTGCGGTTTGACCGCATAGATTGGCTTTTGTCGTCGAATCTCGTCCCCCGCCGCCATGACCGCTTCCAACGCTTCTCTCGACTCCATCACGCTCGCCCGCCCGGACGACTGGCACCTGCACGTCCGCGACGGCGCGATGCTAGCCGCCGTGTTGCCGGACACCGCGCGCCAGTTCGGCCGCGCGATCATCATGCCGAACCTGAAGCCGCCGGTCACGACCACCGCGATGGCGCAGGCGTATCGCGAGCGGATCGTCGCCGCGATTCCCGCAGGCGCAAAATTCGAACCGCTGATGACGCTGTACCTGACCGACAACACGCCGCCCGACGAAATCCGCCGCGCGCGAGAAAGCGGCTTCGTGCATGGTGTGAAGCTGTATCCGGCGGGCGCGACGACCAACTCGGACGCGGGCGTCACCGACATCATGAAGTGCGCCAAAACGCTCGAGGTGATGCAGGAGTTGGGCATGCCGCTGCTCGTCCACGGCGAGGTGACGGATTCGTCGATCGATCTGTTCGATCGCGAGAAAGTGTTCATCGACCGGGTCATGACGCCGCTGCGCCGCGCGTTTCCGGCGCTGAAGGTAGTGTTCGAGCACATCACCACGAAAGATGCGGTCGACTATATCCGCGAGGCCGGCGTGGCGCCGGAACTGCTGGGTGCGACGATCACGGCGCATCACCTGCTGTACAACCGCAACGCGATTTTCCAGGGTGGCATTCGGCCGCATTACTACTGCCTGCCGGTGTTGAAGCGCGAGACGCATCGCGTGGCGCTGGTCGAGGCGGCGATCTCGGGCAATCCGCGCTTCTTCCTCGGCACGGACAGCGCGCCGCATCCGAAGGGGCTGAAAGAGCACGCGTGCGGCTGCGCGGGTTGCTACACGGCGCTGCACGCTTTGGAACTCTATACGGAAGCGTTCGACAAGGCCGACGCACTGGACAAGCTCGAAGGCTTCGCGAGCTTTTTCGGCGCCGATTTTTATGGCCTGCCGCGTAGCGCGGACAAGGTCACGCTGCGTCGTGAGGAATGGACGCTGCCGGCCGAACTGCCGGTCGGCGATACGCCGGTCGTGCCGTTGCGCGGCGGCGAGTCGATCGGCTGGCGCCTGGTTTAAGGCATCAGCAAGATGCAGGCGTATGAGGCGGAGTTGTCGGGCTTCGCAGCAATCGACTGGTCGAAGCCGTGGTTCGCGCCGTTCGCCCAACGCGGCAAGCGCTGGCAGCAAGCTGCGCTGACGAGCCATGAGGCGTTGCTCGCCGCCATGAACGCCGACGCCGGCGGGATGCGGCAGATCACCGGCCGCGGCCAGCGCCTTGCGTTCATCGCGCAGGACGATCTGCCGCCCGGCGCGGCGTACGAAGCGCATATCGCGTCGACCGGCTGCGTGCCGACACGCCACAATCTGCACGACTTCTTCAATGCATCGATGTGGTTTGCGTTTCCGCGCATCAAGGCGGCGTTGAACGGGCGGCAGTCGGCCGCCATCGATGTGTTGGGCGTCGGTCCGACCCGCGGCGGCGTGCGCGATACGCTGACCTTGTTCGACGAGAACGCGCTGCTGTTCCCTTGCGCGGATCCCGCTTTGAGCGCGGCTTTGCGTGGCTTCGACTGGCACGCGCTGCTGGTGGCCCGGCGCGAAGCATGGGGCGCGAGTTGTGAGGTGCGCTGCTTCGGTCATGCGTTGATGGAAAAGTTGATCGCGCCGTTCAAGGCCTGCACGGGGCACGCGTGGATCGTCGATGTGCCCGCCGCGTATTTTGAGTGGGACGCTGTGAAGCGGGATGCGTGGCTGGACGAATCCGTCGCCGCCGCGCTGCTGAACACCGATGTGCTGACGAGCCGCATGTTCGCGCCTTTGCCCGTGCTGGGCATTCCGGGTTGGTGGCCGGAGAACGACTCGCCCGCGTTTTACGACGACACTTCCGTGTTTCGCACAGGACGGCGCGCGCGTTGAGCGCGCTGAGGTGCGTCGCAAGATTCCTTGGCCGTTCGGCTATTTAAACGGTAGATCCGGCTTGCCGCGCCCGCAGGTGTTAAAATCCGCCCCAGCAAAGCGGGCCAGGCAGTCGCGGCCTTTGCGGCTTCGGCCAAAGAGGGCGAGGAAAGTCCGGACTCCACAGGGCAGGGTGATGGCTAACGGCCATCCGTGGCAACACGCGGAACAGGGCAACAGAAAGCAAACCGCCGATGGCCCGGCGCAAGCCGGGATCAGGTAAGGGTGAAACGGTGCGGTAAGAGCGCACCGCGGCTGCTGCAAGGCAGACCGGCACGGTAACCTCCACCCGGAGCAATTCCAAGTAGGCAGGCTAGCATCTTCGAGATGCAGGACGGGGCCCCTGTCACGTCTGCGGGTAGGAAGCTTGAGCGCGTCAGCAATGGCGCGCCTAGAGGAATGGCTGCCACGCGCGTCGCGTCTTCGGACGTTGCGCGTGCACAGAATCCGGCTTATCGGCTTGCTTTGCCACCCAACAAAAAATGCCGGCGTCCAGATGGACGCCGGCATTTTCTTTTTGTGCGTACGGCGCGCGCCGTGGCGAACCCGGGCTCGCGCCGCAGCACGCGCAAGGCCGCGTTCAGCCCGCGACGATGTCGAACGAGTGCGTCAGCTCAGCCGTCTTGGCGATCATGATCGACGCCGAGCAGTATTTGTCGTGTGACAGGTTGATCGCGCGTTCCACGGTGGCCGGGTTCAGATTCTTGCCCGTCACGGTGAAGTGAAAGTGGATCTTGGTGAACACTTTCGGATCTTCGCTGGCGCGTTCGGCCTTCAGCGTCACCGAGCAATCGCTGATTTCCTGACGGCTTTTCTTCAGGATCATCACGACGTCGTAGGCGGTGCACCCGCCCGTGCCGAGCAAAACCATTTCCATCGGACGCGGCGCGAGGTTGCGGCCGCCGCCTTCAGGCGCGCCGTCCATTGCCACCAGATGGCCGCTGCCCGTCTCGGCTGCGAACGCCATCCCGTCTTGCCCCATCCAGCTCACTTTGCATTCCATGCTGTGCTCCACCGCGCTTCGCTATATCGAGACGGCATTGTAGCCCGGTGTTTGAGTGTCCGCCCGACGCGACTTTTGCCGCAAGTTATGCGTGATGTCGGCTTGCGTGTTGCGCTGCGGCATGTTCGGGCGATTCGGGAATGCCCTGACGGATTTAGGGGTTTTACTCTAGGCGATGGCTTGGCGTGCGGCCGCTACTGCAAGCTTTACTCTTTGATTAAAAAGAAGATTTGTCATTCTCAAACTGGAAAATGCGAATGTCATATTGTGAAATCGCATTTCGCAATGCAAATGTTCTTGCGTCGCACAAGGTGGACTCATATAATCCGTTTTGTCTCCTCCACCTCCTCCTTTGGTGGATTAAACCCGAACCGCTCGTTCGGGTTTTTTTTCGCCCGCGCTCCGTCGGCGCCCGGCGGATTCACGTGCGAAAGACCGCCAGATCACGCTCCCGACTGCCGAATTGCCGCGAAATCTCGCGCAGCTTCCCGTACGTTTTGACTTGCCGTAGCAAATTCCTTTATAATTCAGGGCTTTTCCGCATCCGCGCCCGCGGAGGAAGAACCAGGGAGAGCCTGCACGCGCCTCGATGCGCACACTACAAGCAGGAAAAAACACATTGGGCGCAGCAATTTTTTTGGATCGATCATGAAGACGTTTTCCGCAAAAGCCCATGAGGTTACGCGTGAATGGTACGTGATTGACGCGACGGATAAGGTTCTCGGGCGTGTCGCCAGCGAAGTGGCACACCGTCTTCGCGGCAAGCACAAGCCTGAATTCACTCCGCACGTCGACACCGGTGATTTCATCATCGTTATCAACGCGGGCAAGCTGAAGGTCACGGGCAACAAGGCTACTGACAAGAAGTACTATCGCCACTCGGGCTACCCGGGCGGTATCTATGAAACGACGTTCGGCAAGATGCAAGAACGCTTCCCGGGCCGTGCGCTCGAGAAAGCGGTCAAGGGCATGCTGCCGAAGGGCCCGCTCGGCTACGCGATGATCAAGAAGCTGAAGGTCTACGCTGAAGCAACGCATCCGCATTCGGCGCAACAGCCGAAAGCGCTCGAGATCTAAGGGGAGCCCACATGATCGGTAACTGGAATTACGGCACGGGCCGCCGCAAGAGCGCCGTCGCACGCGTCTTCATCAAGGCAGGCAAGGGCGATATCGTTGTGAACGGCAAGCCTATCGCCGATTACTTCTCGCGCGAAACGTCGCTGATGATCGTGCGTCAGCCGCTGGAACTCACGAACCACGGCGTCACGTTCGACATCAAAGTCAACGTGACGGGTGGCGGTGAAACGGGTCAAGCCGGTGCGGTTCGCCACGGCATCACCCGCGCGCTGATGGACTACGACGCAACGCTGAAGCCGGAACTGTCGAAGGCCGGCTTCGTTACGCGTGACGCTCGTGAAGTCGAACGTAAGAAGGTCGGCTTCCACAAGGCACGTCGCAGGAAGCAATTCTCGAAGCGTTAATCGCTTCGGGTGCGAACCGGCTTTCGGGCCGGAGCGCTGCAAAAGCCGCCAACGCTTTCGCGAAGGCGGCTTTTTTCATGGGTTCGCGCCTCGGTGCGGTTCAGTGTTGCCGCAACGAACTCGTCGTCAAAGCGGCGAGATATCCCGCTCAGCCGGGCTGGTGGCGGCAAAACGCGCCGTCCATCGATTTTCAGGAAGAACCCATTGATTTTGTGGGCTTCAGCACGATATCGAGATCAGCCCTACAATAGCGGTTAGAAGCTTTTTGGAGAGTTCGAATGAACGCAGTCACCGATACACCCGTGACCGAGATGCCCGCCCCCTTCGTTTTTACCGACGCAGCGGCTGACAAGGTCAAGCAACTGATCGAAGAAGAAGGCAATGCGGACCTCAAACTGCGCGTTTTCGTGCAGGGCGGCGGCTGCTCGGGCTTTCAGTACGGTTTTACCTTCGACGAAGCCGTCAACGAAGACGACACCGTCATGAACAAAAGCGGCGTCCAGCTGCTGATCGATTCGATGAGCTACCAGTATCTGGTGGGCGCTGAGATCGATTACAAGGACGACATCAACGGCGCGCAGTTCGTCATCAAGAACCCGAATGCTACGACCACCTGTGGTTGCGGCTCGTCGTTCTCGGTGTGATGGCCGGTTGAGCGAAAGCATGTGAGAAACGGGGCTTCGGCCCCGTTTTTTATTGCCTGCGCCTTGGATCTCCTAAGGCGATCAGCGCGGATAGATCGCCCCGAGCACGCGTTCGGCCGACGCGCCCGTCACGGCCGGCAGATTGCCCGGCAGGCGCGCCACGCAGCGCATTGCAAGCCAGGCGAACGCCAGCGGCTCGACCTGGCTCGGCGGCACGCCGAGCGCATCGGTCGTCATCACGGGAACGCCGCTGACGCCGCTCTCCTCCAGTGCCTGCTGCAGCGCCTTCAGAATCTCCGGATTACGCGCGCCGCCGCCGCAGACATAGACCGCTCTCGCATCCGACGCGTGCCGCTCGATTTCGCGCGCGACCGTCACTGCGGTGAGCGCAACCAGCGTCGCTTGCACGTCGGCGGGGTCGAGCCCGGCGAACGGCTGTAGCTTCGCGTCGAGCCATTCCGCATTGAACAGGTCGCGGCCAGTGCTCTTCGGCGGCTGTTGGGCGAAAAAGGGCTCATCGAGCAAGGCGTTCAGCAGCGTGCGATCCACCTGGCCGCGCGCCGCGAAATGGCCGTTCTCGTCGAAGGGTTTGCTGAGATGGCGCTGCGCCCATTCGTCGAGGAGCGCGTTGGCCGGCCCGCAGTCGAAGCCGCGCACGCTGCCGGTTGCGTTCAGGATCGTGATATTGCTGATCCCGCCGAGATTGCAGACCACCCGCGTTTCGTTCTTCGCGCCGAACACCGTGCCGTGAAAAGCCGGCACGAGCGGTGCGCCCTGGCCGCCGGCCGCGACGTCGCGGCTGCGGAAATCGGCAATCACGTCGATATGCATCATTTCCGCGAGCAGCGCCGGGTTGTTGATCTGCCGCGTATAACCCTTTTCCGGCCGATGTCGCACCGTCTGCCCATGCACGCCGATCGCACGCACTTCAGCGGCGGGCACGCGGCTGCCGTGCAGCAGTTCGTGGCAGCACACCGCGTAACGCGTGGCGAGCGCGTTGGCGGCCAGCGCCTCGCGCTCGATCTCGTTGTCACCGGGCTGCTGGAGCGCGAACAACGCGTCGCGCAGGCCCGCGGCAAAGCCGACAAACGCCTCGGCCAGCACTACCGGTGGCTTCCCTTGCGCGAACTTGACGGCCACGCCATCCACGCCGTCCATGCTGGTGCCGGACATCAATCCAAAGTAGACGCCGTCTGCGGGGTCTTGCGCCACGTTGCTGCTCCTCTCGATGGTTCGTTGCGATCCGTTGTAGCAGATTATCGGGTGAAGCGCGGTCGAATATAAAGCGTCGCGACGCCGGCGGCGGGCCGCCGAACGCGGAAATCGCGCGTCGGCGGGGCGCTTGCGGCTGCGTCAGTGGGCGCGGCGGCGCGCATCTATGGGACAATCTCCTTTTTTCGCGACTTCACGTTTCCAGCATGAGCACCGAGTCCACTAAGCCCAGCCCCGCCTTCCCGATCACCGACGAAGTCCGTCACGCCCTCGCGGTCACCAAACGCGGTGTCGACGAACTGCTGATCGAAGACGAATTCGCGCAAAAACTCGCGAGGAGCGCGGCGACTGGCAAGCCGCTGCGCATCAAGCTCGGGCTCGATCCGACCGCACCGGACATCCACATCGGCCATACGGTCGTGTTGAACAAGATGCGCCAGTTGCAGGATCTCGGCCACACCGTGATCTTTTTGATCGGCGATTTCACGTCGCTGATCGGCGATCCGTCGGGCCGTAACGCCACCCGGCCACCGCTCACGCGCGAACAGATCGAATCGAACGCGAAGACGTATTTCGAGCAGGCCGCGCTCGTGCTCGATCGCGACAAGACCGAGATCCGCTACAACAGCGAATGGTCGATGCCGCTCGGCGCCGACGGCATGATCAAGCTCGCGTCGCGCTACACGGTGGCGCGGATTCTCGAGCGCGAAGATTTCACCAAGCGTTTTCAGGGCGGCGTGCCGATCTCGATTCACGAGTTCCTGTATCCGCTGATGCAGGGCTACGACTCCGTCGCACTGAACGCGGACCTCGAACTCGGCGGTACGGACCAGAAGTTCAACCTGCTGGTGGGCCGCGAGCTGCAGAAGCAATACGGCCAGGAACAGCAGTGCATTTTGACGATGCCGCTGCTCGAAGGGCTGGACGGCGTCGAGAAGATGTCGAAGTCGAAGAACAACTACATCGGCATCAGCGAAAAGCCGACCGACATGTTCGGCAAGCTGATGAGCATTTCCGACGTGCTGATGTGGCGTTACTTCGAATTGCTGTCGTTCCGTCCGATGGACGAAATCGCCGGCTTCAAGAAGGAAATCGAAGCGGGCCGCAATCCGCGCGATTTCAAGGTGATGCTCGGCCAGGAAATCGTCGCGCGCTTCCACTCGCAAGCCGATGCCGAGCGCGCGCTGGATGACTTCAACCATCGCGCGAAGGGCGGCGTGCCGGACGATATCCCGGCTGTGACGCTTGCGGGTGCACCGCTCGCGATCGGCCAGTTGCTCAAGCAGGCTAACCTCGTGCCGTCGACCAGCGAAGCGCTGCGCAACATCGAGCAGGGTGGCGTGAAGATCGATGGCGCGACCGTGGCCGACAAGGGCCTGAAAGTCGAAGCCGGCGAATACGTCGTGCAGGTCGGCAAGCGCCGTTTTGCGCGCGTCACGTTGACGGCGTGATGGGCCGCACGTCGCAACCGGAGTCACGCCGATGATCGCGCTGATCCAGCGCGTGCGGCGCGCGGAAGTGCGCGTGGCGGACCGCGTGGCCGGCGCGATCGAAGCGGGCCTGCTCGCGCTCGTCTGCGCCGAACGCGGCGACACCGAGGCGGCCGCCGACCGGTTGCTTGCCAAGGTGCTCGGCTATCGCGTCTTCAGCGATGCCGCCGGCAAGATGAATTTCTCCGTGCAAAATCTCGATGGCGCCGGCCGCGCGGGCGGTTTGCTGCTCGTGTCGCAGTTCACGCTGGCCGCGGACACCAACAGCGGCCTGCGTCCGAGCTTTACGCCGGCCGCGCCGCCCGATGAAGGCAAGCGCCTCTTCGATTACTTCGTCGCGGCCGCGCGGGCGAAGCATTCGATCGTCGAGACCGGCGAGTTCGGCGCGGACATGCAGGTGTCGCTCGTCAACGACGGGCCGGTCACGTTCTGGCTGCAAACGAACGCCTGAACCTTGGCCTTAAAAATGCGCGTCACCGCGCGCGCATCCATCCTCCAGCCGCTTTTGCGACAATAGCGGCTCGGCATAACCGGCTAATGGCGCCCACTTTCATTCCATGACGACGCAGATTCTGTTCATCCGACACGGCGAGACCGACTGGAACCGCATCAAGCGCATTCAAGGTCACATCGACATTCCGCTCGCCACGACAGGGCTGGCTCAGGCGCAGCGCCTTGCGCGCCGCATGGCCGACGAGGCGAAGCAGGGCGCACGGCTCGACGCGATCTATTCGAGCGATCTGCAACGCGCGCAGCAAACCGCCCAGCCGATCGCCGATGCGCTCGGCTTGCCGCTGCAGTTGCGCGAAGGTCTGCGCGAGCGTTCCTACGGAGCGTTCCAGGGCCACGACAGCGACGAGATCGCCCTGCGTTTCCCCGATGAATACGCGCACTGGCAAACGCGTGACGCGGGCTTCGCGCCGCCGGAGGGCGAGTCGCAACGCACGCTCTACCATCGCGTGCTGCACGCGATCGAACCGCTGGTCGCCGCGCATCCCGGTGGACGGATTGCCTGCGTCGCGCACGGCGGCGTGCTTGATTGCGTGCGACGTTTTGCCTGTGGCTTGCCGCTCGATGCGCCGCGTGACTATCCGCTCCTGAACACGAGCGTGAACACGGTGGATTTCGACAATGGCAAGGCGACGATCGTGTCGTGGGCGGATGTTTCGCATCTCGATGCGCCGAGTGCGGATGATAGTTTCAAGAAGGTGCCGGAGTCGGGGCGTTGATTGGCGGGCCTACAGGGCGGCACGAGTTTGCGCGTCTGACCCGGAACGGTCGCGCACATTCGCGCCGCCGGCGTTTGGCGTGACAGTTTGCGTACGAGCCCTGAGCGGTTCGCGTACCTGACGACTGACGCGGCGGTTTGCACGCATACTCGCGCGGCTCGAATAACTGACGTTTGATTGGGCGGCTTGCGCGCGTACGAGCGCCGTCGCTCGCGTTACTCCGGCTCGCGTACACCTGCAGCCACACGGCGCCGCGCCCGTTTCGACACACCATTCACCAGCGCCCAACGAATGACAGGCGCCACCAACCGCACACCCGGCCTCGCCATCGCACGGCGAAGCGCCGCGTAGCGGTGAAATCCCAACATCGCCTGTGCCCAATCGGGCAGCAGATCGACACCGGCGTTGAACATCAACACGCCGGCCGGTCGCATCGAAACGCTCGGGGCGGGCGCTGTCATCAGAACCCTCACGACTTCGCGCGTGCGTTCGGTGGCCACAAGCCCGGGCTGCATCGCGAGCAGGTAAGCGTCGATCTCGGCTCGCGAGCGCGGAATGTCCGACGCGCCGAGCATCTCGGCAATGCGCGCGGTCTCCGCGAAATACTGATCCTGCGCGGCAACGGGCAGCGACGGATTCACATAGCGCAAGTGCGCGGTCATGAAGCTCGACACTTCGGCGACATGCACCCACGTCAACAGCGCGGGTTCGCTCGCGCGATAGGGCTGGCCGTCAGGCGCGACGCCGCTGACACCGAGATGAATGCGCTTCACACGTTCGACCAGCGCAAGCGCGTCGTGCCGGCTGCCGTACGTCGTGCCCGCGATGAAAGTCGCGGTGCGGCGCAGGCGGCCGAGAATGTCGGTGCGAAACGTCGAATGGTCCCACACGCCGGCGAGCGCCAGCGGATGCAACGCTTGCAGCAATAGCGCGCTGATGCCGCCCGTCATCATCGACGTGAAATCGGCGTGGACTTTCCAGCACTCCGAGTCCGGCCCGAACAGGCCGGGGTCGCCCGGAGGCGACAAGTAGTCGAGCGTGGGACCGCTGCCGCTTGTCAGATGCGTGACCCCGGCGGCCAGCTTTGAGCGAAGCCTGCGGGTGAGAAGCTGCAAGAGACTGCTGGAAGAGTTGGGTTGCCTGGTTTGGTCGGACATCCTGATTCGGTCTCGCGCGACGTGGTTCGAATCAGGTCGCGGCCGAATCCCACAGACCGGGCAGGCCGCTCGACGAGTCGGGCGCGGCGAGGCCGAAATGCCGGTACGTCAGCATCGTGGCGACGCGGCCGCGCGGCGTGCGTTGCAGGAAGCCTTGCTGGATCAAATAAGGCTCGAGCACGTCTTCAATCGTGTCGCGTTCTTCGCCGATCGCCGCGGCCAGATTGTCGACGCCGACCGGGCCGCCGTCGAACTTGTGCAGGATCGCCTCGAGCAGCTTGCGGTCCATCAGGTCGAAGCCGACCGCATCCACGTCGAGCATCTTGAGCGCGGCGTCGGCCACTTGCGCGGTGATGTTGCCGTCGGCCTTCACTTCGGCGAAGTCGCGCACGCGCCGCAGCAAGCGGTTCGCGATCCGCGGCGTGCCGCGCGCGCGCTTGGCGATCTCGAACGCGCCGTCTGGATGGATCTGCGCATGGAGCAGCGACGCCGAACGCGTGACGATGCGCGCCAGTTCCTCGGCGTTATAAAACTCGAGCCGCGCGACGATGCCGAAGCGGTCGCGTAACGGGTTGGTCAGCATGCCCGCGCGCGTGGTCGCGCCGACCAGCGTGAACGGTTGCAGGTCCAGCTTCACGCTACGCGCGGCCGGACCTTCGCCGATCATGATGTCGATCTGATAATCCTCCAACGCCGGGTACAGAATTTCTTCGACGACCGGCGAGAGCCGGTGAATTTCGTCGATGAACAGCACGTCGTTGGCTTCGAGATTGGTGAGCAGCGCGGCGAGGTCGCCGGCGCGCTCAAGCACCGGTCCGGACGTTTGCCGCAGATTGACACCCATTTCCCGCGCGATGATGTGCGCGAGCGTGGTCTTGCCGAGGCCTGGCGGCCCGAACAGCAAGACATGGTCGAGCGATTCGGAACGGCGCTTGGCGGCCTCGATAAAGATTTCCAGCTGGCCGCGCACTTTTTCCTGCCCGACATATTCTTCGAGCTGGCGCGGACGCAACGCGCGCTCGAACGCTTCTTCGTTCGGCGAGACGGGCGTGGCCGCGATGATGCGCTCGGCGGCGAGTTTGTCGGTTTCGATCATGCGTTCATTGTACCGCGAGCCGCCCGCCGCGAAACTCGGCCGAATGGCCAGGGTGCGCGGCTCGCAGCCGTGTGCGAAGCTTCAGCCATCGCATGCACGTCGAAACGAGGGGCGAGCGTCAGCCCTTGGACAGCGCCTTCAACGCGAGCTTGATGCCCTCGGAAACGCCGGTTCCGGCCGGCACGTTTTTGACGGCGGCCAACGCTTCTTTTTCGGAGTAACCCAATGCGAGCAGTGCGTTCAGGATGTCGGAGGCGTGGTCGGATGCCGACGCCGCGCCCGCCATCGCGCCCAGATCGGCGCCGATCTTGCCCTTCAATTCGAGGAGCAGGCGCTCCGCCGTCTTCTTGCCGATGCCCGGCACGCGCGTCAAACGCGCCGCGTCCTGCATCGTGACGGTCTGCGCGAGTTCGTGCACGCTCATGCCCGACAGCACCGCCAACGCCATGCGCGCGCCGATGCCGGAAATTTTCAGCAGTTCGCGGAAGGTCGAGCGTTCCTCGGCGGTGCCGAAGCCGTATAGCAGGTGCGCGTCTTCACGCACGATCATCTGCGTGAGCAACACGACGCGTTCGCCGGTGGAGGGCAGGTTGTAGAACGTGCTCATCGGCACATCGACTTCGTAACCGACGCCGTTGCAGTCGACGAGCAGATGCGGCGGGTTTTTTTCCAGCAGAACGCCGGCAATGCGACCGATCATGGCGAATTCAATCCTGAGAGAAAGGGCGAGTGTAGCGCAGCAAATGAGTGACGAGTGGCCCGCGAGTTACGCGTAATCGCGGTTGACCCGCGCGAGGCCGCCCCATAGACTGAGATCCCTTTTGGCGGGTTCTCATCCCACTCACCCAGAAGGAGCTTTCATGCTGAGCCTGACCACTCTCGCGCTGTTTGCCGGCGCGTGTCTCGCGTTGACCGCCACGCCCGGCCCCGACATGTTGCTGATTGCCTCGCGCAGTGTGAGCCAGGGGCGTTCCGCGGGCTTTGCGTCGCTGGCGGGCATTCTGGTCGGCACGTATTGTCATGCGTTGGCCGCGGCGTTCGGGTTGTCGCAGCTCTTTCTGGCCGTGCCCATGGCATACGATGTGGTGCGTTTCGCCGGCGCCGCGTATCTGCTCTATCTCGCCTGGAAAACATTCCGCGCGCAGGGCACGGTGCTCGCGCCGAATGCGTCGATGAGCCGTTATCCGGTTGGCCGCATTTTCCGCCAGGGCCTCTTCACCAATCTGCTGAATCCGAAAGTCGCGCTGTTCGTGCTCGCGCTGTTTCCGCAATTCGTGCGGCCCGAAGCGGGGTCGGTCGCGTTGCAGATCATGGTGCTGGCCACCGTGTTGAACCTGATCGGCTTCTGCGTGAACGGCGCGGTGATCCTGATGGCGAGCAAGCTGAGCCGCAAGCTATCGGCGGGGCAGCGGCCGTCGCGGCTGCCGCAGTATCTGCTGGGGACGGTGTTCGCGGGATTGGCCTGCCGGCTTGCGCTGGCTAGTCGGAATTGATTGAGGCGGCTGCGCCGTTGCATACCATCTTGCGTGAGCCGTGAGCCGTGAGCCGTGAGCCGTGAGCCGTGAGCCGTGAGCCGTGAGCCACGCATGCGCGGCACAAAGGCGGCCAGCGGGCCGCGTTTGCCACGCTATCCGACCAACCGTCCGCGCCTCACGCGCAGCCCCTTCTTCGCCAGCGAAGGCGCGATGCCGCCCAACGTACTCAGCGTCGTGCCGCCGTGCGCGTGGCAGATCGCCATACCGAGCGCGTCGGCGGCGTCGGTGCTGGGTACGCCGGAGAGATTGAGCAGGCGCACCACCATCTGCTGCATCTGCTCCTTGGTTGCGCGGCCGTAACCCACCACGGCTTGCTTCAATTGCAGGGCTGTATATTCGGCGACCGGCACGCCGCCCGCGACCAGTCCGCAAATTGCCGCCCCGCGTGCCTGGCCGAGCAGCAAGGTGGATTGCGGGTTGACGTTGACGAACACTTTTTCAATCGCCGACTGATCAGGCGAATGCTGGCGGATCAACGTGGAGATGCCTTCGAAGATGGTGCCGAGGCGCGACGGCAGATCGGCGTCGGCGGTTTTGATGACGCCGCTCGCGACATAGCTGAGCGTGTGGCCGCTTTGGTCGATCACGCCGAAGCCGGTCACGCGCAGGCCGGGGTCGATGCCGAGAATTCTCATGAGGTGCCGCAAATGCGGTAAAAACCAGGTGCTTGCGATACTACAACACACGCGCCGCGTGGCGGTCGGCGCGCGGCGCTGTCAGCGGAATAAAAACTGCTGAGTTTGCTGCAAGGAGGCATACGCACATGGAGCGCTATCGGAATCTCAGCGGCGACTCAGGCGTCGAGGCTTATGAAATCGGTGACGACTTCGTCGCGGTCCGCTTCAGGCACGGCGTGGTGTACTGGTACACCGAGGCGAGCGTCGGCGCGCGACACGTCGCCGCGCTCAAGCGTCTTGCGCGACGTGGGCAGGGGCTCAGCACTTATATCAGCCAGCACGCGGACGTGAGCGGTGGCTACGCGAGAAAGGAACCGGACGACTGAGCGGGGCGTAAAGAGTGGCGTGGGCACGGCACGACCGGCACAAGCTGCACAGCTGGCACGAACGGCACGAACGGCACGAACGGCACACGCGGAACACACGCCGCACCAAAGAAAACGGCCCGACGGAAAATTCCGCCAGGCCGTTTCTGTAAATCTCAAAATCTCACCAGCAACCCGGTTTCACCAGGAAACCGACGCCGCTATTGAAACCTAAACCCCAAATCAATGCCGGAAGTGCCGCACCCCAGTCAGCACCATCGCGATATTGTGCTCATCCGCCGCGCTGACCACTTCATCATCGCGCATCGAACCGCCCGGCTGAATCACGCAAGTCGCGCCTGCCGCCACTACCACGTCGAGGCCGTCGCGGAACGGGAAGAACGCGTCCGACGCCACCGCCGAACCGGCCAGCGTCAAACCGGCATTCTGCGCCTTGATGCTGGCGATGCGCGCCGAGTCCACGCGACTCATCTGACCCGCGCCTACGCCGAGCGTCATGCCGTTGCCGCAGAACACGATGGCGTTCGACTTCACGTACTTCGCCACGCGCCACGCGAACAGCAGATCGTTCATTTCCTTCGGCGTCGGATGACGCTTCGTGACCACGCGCAATTCGCGCGGCTGCACGTTCTTCGAGTCGAGCGACTGCACCAGCAGGCCGCCGCCCACGCGCTTCAGATCAAACGCGTTGTGGCCTTCGCCCAGCGCGATTTCCAGCAGACGCACATTCTGCTTCGCCGCGAACACCTTGCGCGCTTCGGCGCTGAACGACGGCGCGATCAGCACTTCAACGAACTGCTTGGCCACGGCTTGCGCCGCTGCTTCGTCCACTTCGCGGTTGAACGCGATGATGCCGCCGAACGCCGAGGTCGGGTCGGTCTGGAACGCCTTCGCGTACGCTTCGTTGGCGTCCGCCCCGACTGCCACGCCGCACGGATTCGCGTGCTTGACGATCACGCAGGCCGGCACGTCGAAGGTTTTCACGCATTCCCACGCCGCATCGGAATCCGCGATGTTGTTGTACGACAGTTCCTTGCCTTGCAACTGGTTGTAGTTCGCCAGTGCGCCGGCCGGCACGCTCAGATCGCGGTAGAACGCGGCGCTCTGATGCGGGTTTTCGCCGTAGCGCAGATCCTGCACCTTGTCGAATGCCAGGTTGAACGTCGCCGGATAAGCGTTGCGCGACGCGTGCTGCAGTTCGTCGGTCAGGCTCGTCAGGTAGTTCGTGATCGCGCCGTCGTATTGCGCGGTGTGCGCGAACACCTTGGTGGCGAGGCGGAAGTTCGTCTTGTACGACACGGCATTGCTGTTCGCGCGCATTTCGTCGAGTACGACCGCGTAGTCGGCCGGATCGACCACCACCGTCACGTCGCGATGATTCTTCGCGGCCGAACGCAGCATGGTCGGCCCGCCGATGTCGATGTTCTCGATCGCGTCTTCCAGCGAGCATTCTTCCTTCGACACGGTCTGCACGAACGGGTACAGATTCACGACCAGCAGATCGATGGTCGGAATGTCGTGCTTTTCAAGCGCCGCCATGTGTTCCGGCAGGTCGCGGCGCGCGAGAATGCCGCCGTGCACCTTCGGATGCAGCGTTTTCACGCGCCCGTCCAGCATTTCCGGGAAGCCCGTGTAATCGGCGACTTCGGTGACGGAGAGACCCGCGTCCGCGAGCAGTTTCGCGGTGCCGCCGGTCGACAGGATCTTGACGCCGAGGTCCGACAGCGACTTGGCGAAGTCGACGATGCCGGACTTGTC
Organism: Paraburkholderia sp. BL9I2N2; assembly: GCF_004339745.1. Lineage (GTDB taxonomy): Bacteria > Pseudomonadota > Gammaproteobacteria > Burkholderiales > Burkholderiaceae > Paraburkholderia. The sequence goes on from NZ_SMGP01000001.1 coordinate 168,187, forward strand.
GGAAACAGAGATGAGCGCTTGCTTGATCATGATGAAGACGAAAAGCCGAAGGGAAACGTGGCAGGGCGCCTGAAACTACAACGAATTACAACGGGTTACAGCAAACCGTGCTGTTGCAGCTTCTTGCGCAGCGTATTGCGGTTGATGCCGAGATACTCGGCGGCCAGCGACTGATTGCCGCCGGCCTGCTCGAGCACCACTTCGAGCAGAGGTTTTTCTACGCAGGAAATCACCATGTCGTAGACGTCGTGCGGATTGGAGCCGTCGAGATCCTGGAAATACATCCCCAGGCTGTCGCGGACAGATTGTTCGATATTGTTCTTGCTCATGCTGCTAGTCGGTCGGTATGGTCCGGCTCGCCGTTATTGTTGAGCGTTTCGTCGACGTAGACGAGGCGGTCGGAGATCGCCTTTTGTGCGTCGAAGAACTCGTTGACGGCGAGGAGTTGTTCGCGCGCGGTGTCCAGCGTATTCATGCGATGCCGGAACACGTTGGCGCCAGAAAGGCCGCGAGTGTACCAGCCGATGTGCTTACGCGCAGTGCGGACACCCGTAAATTCGCCGTAGAAAGCGTAGTGGTCTTCCAGATGCTCGTTCATCACCTGCTGGATTTCGTCGATGCGCGGCGGCGGCAGCAACTCGCCCGTTTGCAGGAAATGCTCGATCTCGCGGAACAGCCACGGGCGCCCCTGCGCCGCGCGGCCGATCATGATGGCGTCGGCGCCGGTGGCGGCCAACACCTCGCGTGCTTTTTGCGGCGACGTAATGTCGCCGTTGGCGACCACCGGAATGCGCACCGCCGCTTTCACCGCGGCGATGGTCTCGTATTCGGCGTCGCCGTGATACAGGTCGGCGCGCGTGCGGCCGTGCACGGTCAGCATCGAAATGCCGGCCGATTCGGCCAGACGCGCGACGTTCAGCGCATTCTTGTTCTCGCGATCCCAGCCCGTGCGGATCTTCAGCGTGACGGGCACCGCGTCGGGCCCGACGCCGACCGCGCCCACCACCGCCTCGACGATGCGCTGCACCAGCGGCTCGTTCTGCAACAGGGCTGAACCCGCCGCCACGTTGCACACCTTCTTGGCCGGGCAGCCCATGTTGATGTCGATGATCTGCGCGCCGTTCGCCACGTTGTAGCGGGCCGCTTCGGCCATCATGGCCGGATCGGCGCCGGCGATCTGCACGGCGATCGGCTCGACCTCGCCCGCGTGATTGGCGCGGCGCATGGTCTTCTCGCTTTTCCACAACTGCGCGTTCGAGGCGACCATTTCCGACACCGCATAGCCCGCGCCCAGCCGTTTGCACAGTTGCCGGAACGGCCGGTCGGTCACGCCGGCCATGGGCGCGACGAACAGGTTATTACGCAGATTGTGGGAGCCGAGAGTAGGCATAACGTGGGACGCGGTGGACGCGCGCGCGGCCGATTGGTCAATTTCTGTCAATCGGAGCGTTGGCGAAATGCGAGAGAAAACCGCTATTTTAGCGTTAACGGATAGCCGGCACCCGACATGTGCCTGTCGTAACCCATTAAATCTTCTATGAAAGTGCGCCGATTCATAGAACCGGCGCTGCTCGCGAGGCACCTTTCGCGTGAGGCAAAAAGTCCGTGCGGCGCGAGCGGGCGGCGCGCCTAGCGGCGCTGTCCGAACATCATTTGCCGTGCCAGCGCGGTTTTCACCGGCGGCAGGAATTCGAGCGCGGTGAGGGCGAGGCCGCGCATGATCGCGAGCGGCGCGAAGTCGATGGTGAAAAGGCGTGCGAGCGTGTCGGTGGCGCCGATCGTCATGCGCCGGTCGAGCGCGCGGCGTTGCGCGAAAGTGGCTAGCGCGAGCGGGGTCGGACCTTCCGCCGACAAGGCGTCGGCGAGCGCGTGGGCGTCGCGCAGACCCAGGTTCAGGCCCTGACCCGCCACCGGATGCAGCGTCTGCGCCGCGTTGCCGATCGCGACGACGTGGCCATTCACCAGCGTTTCCACGGCGTTCAGTCCCAACGGGAACGACGCGCGTCCCTTGATGTGCGTAAAGCGGCCCATGCGGTCGCCGAACGCGGCGCCGAGTTCGCGCAGGAAGTCTTCGTCGGAAAGTTGCGCGCGGCGCGCGGCTTCCTCGGGCGCGCAGCACCAGACCAGCGCGTAGTCGGCGCCGCGCACGCCGCCCATCGGCAGCAATGCGATCGGGCCTTGCGACGTGAAGCGCTCCCACGCCACGTGCGGTTGCGGTGCGGATACAGTCACCGTGCCGACGAGTGCGGTCTGTCCATAGTCGCGCGTGCCGGTTTCGGCGACGCCTCCGCCGGCGCGCCGTGCGGCCTCGCCGTCCCGGCCGGCTTGCCGATCAGCGCTTTTCGTCGCGCTGTCGGCGGCTTGGCTGCGGACGTTGTCATCGTCGGCACCATGGCCGACTTGCCTGTCCGCACTCGTGCTGGCGCCTTTGGCGGCGCGTTTGCCCGCCACTCGACCTGACGACTTCTGATCACCGAACAAGCCGCCTTCGGCATTCACCAGAATGCGTGTGCGCAACTGACGCGTGACGCCCGCGGTTTCGATCGGCAGCGTGACGCCGTCGAGTTCCTGCGTCGGCGCCGCGGCGGAGGTGGAGCGGAACCAGTGCACCGAAGTCGCGTGCACCGCCTCGGCGAGGCCATGCACGATCGAGCCGTAGCGCAGCACGTAGCCGAGTGCCGGCAATCCGTGCTCGCCGTGATCGATCAGCGTGCGGCCGAAGTGGCCGCGCTGCGAGACGTGAATGCGGTGGATCGCGGTGGCGTCGGCAGGCCAGCGCAGCGGTTCCAGGATCATCCGGCTGCCATGAGACACGGCGATGGCGCGCGGATCGGCGATCGAATCTTCCGGCTCGCGCGCGTCGACGAGCGCGATCTTCAGCGCCCGCGTCGCGCTGCGGCGCGCCAGCCAGCCGGCCAGCGCCAGCCCGACCGGACCGGCGCCGACAATCGTCACGTCGAAATCGAAGGGTTGGCCGGCCTTGGCGGGCTTCAGGATCACCGTCGACTGGGAAACGTCGTTCATTACGTGTTACTTCCTTGCGAGTTACTGCGCTGCTTCGTGGGCCGCGCGGGCTTCCTGCATCAGCGCCTCGATCTCGTCGGCGGCGACCGGCACGTCGCGCGTCATCAGTTCGCAACCGGTCGGCGTGACAATCGCGTCGTCCTCGATGCGGATGCCGATGTTCCAGTAGCGCTCGGGCACGCCTTCGGTCGGCCGGATATACAGGCCGGGCTCGATGGTCAGCGTCATCGACGCCTGCAGCGTGCGCCACGGCAGCGCGCCCGCTTCGTCGCGCGGCGCGCCGCGTTCGCGGTAGTCGCCGACGTCGTGCACGTCCATGCCGAGCCAGTGGCCCGTGCGGTGCATATAGAAGGGCGCGTAGGCACGTTCGGCGATTACGTCGTCGACCGTGGCGAATTTCGCGCGCTCGATGATGCCGGTGTCGAGCAAGCCCTGCGACAGCACGCGCACGGCGGCCTGGTGCGGGTCGTCGAAGGTGGCGCCGGCGCGGGTGGCGTCAATCGCGGCCTGCTGCGCGGCCAGCACGATGTCGTACAGCTCGCGCTGCGCTGGCGTGAAGCGGCCGCTCGCGGGGAAGGTGCGGGTGATGTCGGAGGCGTAGCCGTCGAGTTCGCAGGCCGCGTCGATCAGGATCAGGTCGCCGTCCTGAGCAATCGCGTTGCCGGCTGGGTAGTGCAGCACGCAGGCGTTCGCGCCGGCCGCGACGATCGACGTGTAAGCCGGCGCCTGCGCGCCGAACTTGCGGAATGTGTAGAGCAGTTCGGCTTCGAGTTCGTACTCGCGCACGCCCGGATGGCACGCGGCCATGGCGCGGCGATGCGCCTGGGCGGAAATCTGCCCGGCCCGGCGCATGATGGCCAGTTCGTGATCGTCCTTGATGAGCCGCATCTCGTCGAGCAACGGGATGAGATCGCACGCGGCCGCGGGCGCGGCGACACCGCCGCGGCTTTGCGCCCGCACCGCGTCGAGCCAGCCGCGTACCCGTTCGTCCAGTTGCGCCGAGGCGCCGAGCGCGTAATGCAGCGACGGCTTGTCGGCGAGCAAACGCGGCAATTGCGTGTCGATTTCGCCGATGGCGAACGCGGCGTCGAACCCGAAGGCCACGCGCGCGCCATCCGGGCCGAAGCGGAAGCCTTCCCACGTCTCGCGCTCGACGTTTTTCTCGCGGCAGAACAGCACCGAAGCCGGCTCGCCGGGCGCGGCGCTGGCGTCGAGCACAAGCAGCGCTTCGGGTTCGGTGAAACCGCTCAGGTAGTAAAAGTAGCTGTCGTGCCGGTAGGGATAGTCCGCGTCCCGATTGCGCAACGCCTCCGGCGCGGTGGGGACGATGGCGACGCCGCCACCCGCTGCCCGCAGCGCGGCGAGTACGCGCTCACGGCGCGTGCGGTGGACGTCGATGGCGATGGTGGGTTCGGTCAGCTGGTTCATCGTGAGATTGTAGCGCCCATGCGCGGAGTTATTTTGCGCGGGATACTGGCGAAAGTGGCGGCAGACACGCGCGCGGCGCTGTTGCAATCCGTCCACAGCGAGTCCCCGTGCGGCTCGCGAAGCGGCGGCGTGACGCTTCTGAGCGCTCGTGAACGGCGCCAAGCACTTATACTTTCGCCGGATTCAGGAAAAGGCAGACGGTAATGATGAAACTCATCGGTTCGCTCGCCAGTCCCTTCGTGCGTAAAGCGCGGATCGTGCTGGCCGACAAGAAGATCGACTACGAACTGGTGCCCGAGAATGTCTGGGCGCCGGACACCCGCATTCACACCTTCAATCCGCTCGGCAAAGTGCCGTGCCTCGTAATGGAAGATGGCGAAGCGGTGTTCGACTCGCGGGTGATCTGTGAATACGTGGATACGCTGTCGCCGGTCGGCAAGCTGATTCCGCAGTCGGGACGCGAGCGCGTCGAGGTGCGCTGCTGGGAAGCGCTCGCCGACGGCGTGCTGGACGCGGCGGTGCTGATTCGCCTCGAAGGCACGCAGCGCGCGCCGGAGCAACGCGTGGACGCGTGGGTCGCGCGTCAGCAGCGCAAGATCGACGAAGCCCTGATCGCAATGGCACAGGGATTGGGCAGCAAGCCGTGGTGCGCAGGCAATCACTACACGCTCGCGGATATCGCGATGGGTTGCGCATTGGGTTATCTGGATTTCCGCATGCCGGAATTGAACTGGCGCGAACCGTATCCGAATCTGGACAAACATTTCCAGAAGCTCTCACTGCGTCAGTCGTTCATCGATACGATGCCGGCCGACTGAATAAGCGGCTAATTGGCCGCGAGGTGATGATGTTTTGAATAGCGTGGTCAGTAATATCGTGCAGTTTGCAAAATTGTGTCATCAAAGCTTCCAGAAACATGAATTAAAGCTTACGTTGTGGTAAAAATGCGCCTGCCCGTCAGGCGCATTTTTTTTGTCTGTCGCGTGGCGCAAATGTGTTCATGCAGGTTTATGCAATTTACATATCCGGCTTCTTTTGCCGACGGTATGAAACCGTTGCGAACAGGCGGTGCATTAAAAGCGCGCCGCTGAATTAATAACATCGCAGAGAGACTTCCACATGAAATCGTACCGCTTTGCCATTGCCGCTTCCGCCTGTGCTTTATTTGCGGCATGCTCGAATGTCAGCAGCGTCGATCCGTCGGCGTTGATCAAGTCCGGCCAGATGGCCACTCAGGCTGCCACGCTGAGCGACGCCGACGTGCGTGCCCTGACCGACAAGTCGTGCGCGCAGCTGGACAGTGAAAACAAGATTGCCGCCGAGAACAGCAAGTACCAGAAGCGCCTGAACAAGATCGCCGCGCAACTGGGCGACAACATCAACGGCACGCCGGTGAATTACAAGGTGTACATGACCAAGGACGTCAACGCGTGGGCCATGGCCAACGGCTGCGTGCGCGTCTACAGCGGTCTGATGGACATGATGAACGACAACGAAGTGCGCGGCGTGGTCGGTCATGAAATGGGCCACGTGGCGCTCGGCCACACGAAGAAAGCGATGCAGGTCGCGTATGCGACTTCGGCGGCGCGTTCGGTGGCGTCGTCAGCCGGTGGCGTGGCGGGCGCGCTGTCCGGTTCGCAGCTCGGTGATTTTTCGGAGAAGCTGATTAACGCGCAATTCTCGCAAACGCAGGAAAGCGCAGCCGACGATTATTCGTTCGACCTGCAGAAAAAGAAGAATCTCGATCCGTCGGGATTGGTGACGGCATTCAACAAGCTCTCGGCATTGGATGGCGGTAAATCGAGCATGTTGAGTTCGCATCCGGCGTCGCCGGCGCGTGCGCAGCATATTCAGCAGCGTATTGCTTCGAACCAGTAAAGCTTGATAGGTACTAAAACGCGCGCTCGCGGTAATCCGCGGCACGCGTTTTTTATTGCGGCGGTTTTTGTTGACTCGATTCACGCGCGCCGCTTTTCATATTGGCGACGCGCGATCGAGGCGGTTTAATCGCGGCTTATTGCTTGCCGTTGCGGCGCCGCGTAATGCCGGGGCCGAACGCAAAGCCGAACGCCAGCAGCAGCAAGGAAACCGCCAGCACGGTGTTATTGCCGCTCGTGATGTAAGGCGTCCTGCCCGCGGTGCCTTGCACAGTGACGTCGAGCGAGCCGATCGTGTACGGAGTTAGGCGTCCGAGCACCTTGCCGTTCGCATCGATCGCGGCCGTCATGCCGGTGTTGGTCGCGCGCAGCATCGGACGGCCGGTTTCCAGCGAACGCATGCGCGCGATCTGCAGATGCTGGTCGAGCGCAATCGTGTCGCCGAACCAGGCCAGATTGGTCGAATTGATCAGCACGCCGGCCGGCGTATCGCTTTCGCGGATGGTCCGCGCAATTTCTTCGCCGAAAATGTCCTCGTAGCAGATGTCCACGGCGACCGGCTGGTTATGCACGATGAAGGGCTTCTGCACCGGCGCGCCACGGAAGAAATCGCCGAGCGGAATGCTCATCAGGTTGACGAACCAGCGGAAGCCCCACGGCACGAATTCGCCGAACGGCACGAGGTGGTGTTTGTCGTAGCGGTACACATCGCGCGTGCCGGGCGTGACGCCGAACAGGCTGTTCGTATAGTCGATCACCTGGCCTTCCGACGTGATGGTGCCCCCGATCGCGCCGAACAGGATCGCGCTGCCCGTCGAGTCCGAGAAGCTGCGCACCGCCGAGGCGAAGGGCGCCGGCAATTGCTGCGCAAGCACCGGTATGGCGGTTTCCGGCGTGACGATCAGATCGGCCGGCTTCGAGGTGATCATTTGCTGATACTGATCGATCGCGGCGCGCATGCCGGATTCCTCGAACTTCATTTCCTGTTTGACGTTCCCTTGCAGCAGGCGCACGGTCAGCGGCGCGTTGGCCGGCACGGTCCATTGCACGAGCGGCAGCAGCAGGCCGGCTGCGACCAGCGCCAGCGCGATCGCGCCCGGCACGACGACGCGTGCCACGCCGGGTTTCGCGCCGTCGCCGTTGCGGCTGGCATCGGCGCTCTGGTCCGGTTTGCGCGAGGACAGCAACGCTAGCACCGCTTGCACAACTAGCGCGGCCACCAGAGCCAACATCCAGCCGACGCCGTATACGCCCGCCACCGGCGCAAAACCGGCGAACGGGCCGTCCACTTGAGCGTAACCGCTCGCGAGCCACGGAAAGCCCGTGAACACTGTGCCGCGCAACCATTCGCCGATCGCCCACGCGCTCGCGAACGCCAGCGCGCCATGCCAGGTCGGCGAAAACGGCGTGTCGTCGGCGGCGGCGCCGTTGCGCGCGTGACCCGCGCAGAACGACCAGACGCCCGCCGCCAGCGCCGGATAAACCGCCAGATACAGGGAGAACAGCACGACGGCCGCGGCGGCGAGCGGCGCGGCCATGCCGCCGTAGAAATGCATGCTGACGTAGAGCCACCACACGCCGGTCACGAAATTGCCGAAGCCGAACGCGCCGCCCGTCAGCGCCGCGCTCTTCCAGCCGGTGGTGCGCGTGAGCCAGGCGAAAAAGAACGCGAAGATCGCGAGTTCGAGCCAGCCGCCGTGCGGCGTCGGCGCGAACGAGAGGGTATTGGCCGCGCCCGCGGCCAGCGCGACGAGGTAGTGCCAGCGAGGCAGCGTGCGGCTGCGGGTTTGCTCGGCGGTAGAAGCGTTCACGCCGCGGCGCGAACGGGAAGTCATCGGGTCGGCCATTGTTGCGCGGTCGGCGTGAGAGGTTGAAAAGCGGGTTGAAAAGCGAGTTGAAGAAGCGCAGAAAGAACCGGCCGGAACCCGCTCAGGTCTGCACGTGCTGCGCTTCGCGTTCGCGCTGGCCTGCGAGCGGATCGCGGCGCACCAGCAGCATGTGAATCTGGCGGGCGTCGCCGCGCAGAATCTCGAAGATCAGATCGTCGAGGCGGACTTTTTCGCCACGATGCGGCACCCGTCCGAAGTGATGCGTGACGAGTCCGCCGATCGTGTCGACTTCATCGTCCGAGTAGTGGGTGCCGAAGGCCTCGTTGAACTGTTCGATTTCGGTCAGCGCGCGCACGCGGAAGCGTCCGTCCGGTGAAGCGATGATGTTGCCGCTTTCCTCGTCGAAATCGTATTCGTCTTCGATATCGCCGACGATCTGTTCCAGCACGTCTTCGATCGTGATCAGGCCGGCCACGCCGCCGTATTCGTCGACCACGACCGCGAGGTGATTGCGATTCACACGGAAGTCGTGCAGCAGCACGTTCAGGCGCTTCGATTCGGGGATGAACACGGCGGGGCGCAACATGCCGCGCACGTCGAACTCTTCTTCGGCGTAGTAGCGCAGCAGATCTTTGGCCAGCAGCACGCCGATGATGTTGTCGCGATTGCCCTCGTAGACCGGATAGCGCGAGTGCGCTTTTTCCAGCACGTAAGGGATGAATTCGGCGGGATTGTCGGCGATGTTGATCGCGTCCATTTGCGCACGCGGCACCATGATGTCGCGCGCGCTCAGTTCGGACACCTGGAATACGCCTTCGATCATCGACAGCGAGTCGGCGTCGATCAGGTTGCGCTCGTGCGCGTCCTGCAGTATTTCCAGAAGTTCGGCGCGCGAGTCGGGCTCAGGCGAGATGAAATCGGTCAGACGCTCGAGGAGTGAGCGTTTTTCCTGCGGTTTGTCGGTTTGGCGTCGACTGGGATACGTGTCGTTCATGGTAGTGCGCCCGGCAAGACTGGGCGCGCTGTTGCAGAGCATTAAGGATACACCAGGCACATGGCAGGACCGTGTCCCGCCCGGCTGGGCGATGAGTGAAGCTCGGGTGAAGCGGCTCCGCCGTGAGGGCGAGCGTAGGTCAATCCTAACTGATTACGCGCGGAAAAGCGTTTTCAGGAAAAAAAGCGCCGTTCGTGACGGTTATTTCCGGTCTGCTTTCTGGGCTGCTTTTAAGTCTGCTTCGCGCCTCTCCTCCCGACACCGTTCGAGCAGCGCTTCGAGCGCGCGGTCGGGCATGCCGCTCTCACGCAGCGCATGGACCGTGCGGCTGACGTAGTCGAGCGTGGTGCCGTAGCGCCCGCTTGCGCAGCCGAACACGGTTTTGACGACGTCGTCGCGCAGCTTGCCGGTGTAGCTCGGCACGTCGCGGCGCATCACGAAGGCGAGCGCATCGACGCGCCGGCCGTCGGCGAGCACGCACGGCAGCCACGCCGGGCGGTATGAACCCATCGCCATTTCGCGACGCCAGAGTGCTTCGAGATGCGGCATGGAGCCTTCGGCCGCGAGCCGGAATGCGATGCCGGTGCACGAACCGCCGCGATCGAGCGCCAGCACGAGACCCGGCTGCTCGGGCGTGCCGCGATTCACGCGCGACCACAGGTAGAGCCCGCGGTGATAACCGTGGACTCTCGATCGGGTGGCTTCGACGGTGGGCAGGCCGGGATTCCAGATCAGCGAACCATAGCCGAACAGCCACAGGTCGCTCTTGCGGTCCCAGTCGCGCAACGTGCATTCGAGCGACGCGCGCAGTTCCTCGTCCGTCAGGAGCCGCGATTCGCCGAGTGCCGGTGGATAGTCCGGGCAGGGCGTTCGGGTGTCGGCTTCGGGGGAAGAGGTGCTCACGATGGGTTTTGAACTGGTTGGACGTTTGCGACGTGCGGGTGATCGACGCCTACTGGTAGGGATCGGGAAAGCCGAGCTTGGCGAGGATTTCCGTTTCGATCGCTTCCATTTCCTCGGCTTCTTCCTCGACTTCGTGGTCGTAGCCCTGGGCGTGGAGCGTGCCGTGCACGAGCAGATGCGCGTAGTGCGCGATGAGCGGCTTGCCTTGGTCGGCGGCTTCTTTCTCGACCACCGGACAGCACAGGATCAGGTCGCCCGTCACCGGATCGTCTTCCGATTCGGCGTACGCGAAGGTCAGCACGTTGGTCGAATAATCCTTGCCGCGATAGGTGCGGTTCAGCGTGCGGCCTTCTTCGGCATCGACGAAACGCACCGTCAGTTCGCCGTCCGCGAAGAGGGCCGCCTTGATCCAGCCGGCCACCGTGGTGCGCGGCAGCAGCGCCTTGTGTTCCGGCCAGGTTTTGGCGGCGGGAAATTGCAGATTCAACGTCAGTTTCGGGGCGCGGCTCATGCGGTTTCGTTGTAGTGCGTTCGTTGCGGCTGCGGGCGCTTAGCGCGAATCCGCCGGACTGGCGGTTTTCTGCGAATGCGCATCGTACGCCTCCACAATTCGCGCGACCAGCGGATGCCGCACCACGTCCGCGCTGGTAAAGCGCGTGAGCGCAATGCCGCGCACGTCGGCCAGCACCTGTTGCGCTTCGATCAGCCCGCTCTTGTGGCCGCGCGGCAAGTCGACCTGAGTCGTGTCGCCGGTGACCACCGCCTTCGAGCCGAAGCCGATCCGCGTGAGGAACATCTTCATCTGTTCGGGCGTGGTGTTCTGCGCCTCGTCGAGGATGATGAACGCGTGGTTCAGCGTGCGGCCGCGCATGTACGCGAGCGGCGCGATTTCGATCATCTGCCGCTCGAACATCTTGGCGGTCTTGTCGAAGCCGAGCAGGTCGTACAGCGCGTCGTACAAAGGACGCAGATACGGATCGACTTTTTGCGCCAGATCGCCCGGCAGAAAGCCGAGACGCTCGCCCGCTTCGACAGCCGGACGGGTCAGCACGATGCGCTTGACCTGGTCGCGCTCGAGCGCGTCCACCGCGCAAGCCACCGCGAGATAGGTCTTGCCGGTGCCGGCCGGGCCGATGCCGAAGGTCACGTCGTGCGAGATGATCTGCTTCAGATACTCGCGCTGCGCCGGCGTGCGGCCGCGCAGGTCGGCGCGCCGCGTGTACAGCTTCGGGCCGAGTTCTTCGAGGTCGTCGTCGCCGGCGTCGGCGGGCTGGTCGAACGGATGATCCGGATTGCCGGGGAAACGCGCGTCGCCCGCTGCGTCGCTATGACCATTGCCATTGCCGTTCGTGCGATGGCGCGCCGGGTGGCGCACTTCGACGAGCGCGAGCTGGATGTCGTCGACCGACAGCGGCTCGCGGGCATTGTTGTAGAAGTTCTCGAGCGCGGTGAGCGCGAGTTTCGCGCCGCGCCCGCGAATCGTGATGCGGTGGCCACGGCGTTGCAGCGTCACGTCGAGCGCCTGCTCGATCTGGCGCAAATTTTCGTCGAGCGGGCCGCAGAGGTTGGCGAGCCGCGCGTTGTCTTCGCGCGGTGCGGTGAATTCCAGATGCTGCTGAGTGGTCTTCAAGGCGGTGGGTCGATCCTGTCGGTTTCGCTACGCGCGTTGGCGTCGCTTTAATGGGTCGTGGCCGGAGCGTCGTCATGAACCAGCACGAGCTCGCCACGTAGCGAATGTGGGTACGCATGGACGATTTTCACGTCGACCATCTGGCCGATCAGCCTTGCGTGCGACGCCACCGGTGCCGGGAAATTCACCACCCGGTTGTTCTCGGTGCGGCCGGCGAGTTCGTTCGGATCCTTGCGCGCCGGGCGCTCGACCAGTATGCGCTCGATCTTGCCGACCATCGAATCGCTGATGCGCTGCACGTTTTCCTCGATGGTGGCCTGCAAATGTTGCAGACGCTTGAGCTTCACTTCACGCGGCGTGTCGTCGTGCAGATTCGCGGCCGGCGTGCCGGGGCGCGGGCTGTAGATGAACGAGAAGCTGGTGTCGTACTTCATCTCGTGCACGAGCGCCATCATCTTGTCGAAGTCTTCTTCCGTCTCGCCGGGGAAGCCGACGATCATGTCGGTGGAGAGCGACAGGTCAGGGCGGATCGCGCGCAGCTTGCGGATCACGGATTTGTATTCGAGCACCGTGTAGCCGCGCTTCATGGCCATCAGAATGCGGTCCGAGCCGTGCTGCACCGGCAGATGCAGGTGACTGACGAGCTTGGGCACCTTCGCGTAGGTGTCGATCAGGCGCTGCGTGAATTCCTTCGGATGCGACGTGGTGTAGCGAATCCGTTCGATGCCCGGAATGTCCGCGACATATTCGATCAGCGTGGCGAAATCGGCGATGTCCGACGAACCCAGCGTGAGACCGGCGCGGTAGGCGTTCACGTTCTGGCCGAGCAGCGTGACTTCGCGCACGCCCTGGTCGGCGAGGCCGGCGATTTCGGTCAGCACGTCGTCGAGCGGCCGCGACACTTCTTCACCGCGTGTGTACGGAACAACGCAATAGCTGCAGTACTTGCTGCAGCCTTCCATGATCGACACGAACGCGCTCGGGCCGTCGACGCGAGCCGGCGGCAGGTGATCGAACTTTTCGATTTCCGGGAACGAGATGTCGACTTGCGCGCGGCCGCTTTCGCGGCGCTTGTCGATCATTTGCGGCAGACGGTGCAGCGTTTGCGGACCGAACACCAGATCGACGTACGGTGCGCGCGCGACGATCGCCGCGCCTTCCTGGCTCGCCACGCAACCGCCCACGCCGATGATCAGATTCGGATTCGCTTCCTTCAGCTCGCGCACGCGGCCGAGGTCGGAGAACACTTTTTCCTGCGCTTTTTCGCGCACCGAGCACGTGTTGAACAGAATGACGTCTGCGTCTTCCGGCGTGTCGGTCTTCACGAGCCCTTCAGCCGCGCCGAGTACGTCGACCATCTTGTCGGAGTCGTACTCGTTCATCTGGCAGCCAAAAGTCTTTACATAAACTTTCTTGGTCATCGAATTTCGCCGGTCGCAGTGGTTAACCTGGGGGCGTCGTTTAAAAGGTGAACAGGGCGAAACGTGCGAGCGGGCCGCGGGGCGGCGCTTCAGGCCACTATCGGGCAGCGTCGGGGCACGTTTGCAGCGTAGCTCATTATTATAGCCCTTCGCGCGACGCGGTTTCCCCGGTTGCCTGGCCGTGTGGCCCGTCCGGCGGCAAGCCCAGCAGACCTTCCAGTTCGTCCGACACCTGCGCGAAACGCTCGCTCAGGAAATCCAGCAGCACGCGTACGCGCGGCGCCATGAAGCGGTTCCGATGGTAGAGCGCGTGCAGCGGCGCGTCCGGATAACGCCATTCCGGCAGCAGGATCTTCAGGCCGTCGGCGCGTAGATCCGCCTCCACGTCCCACATCGACTTGATCGCGATGCCGTAACCGCGCAGCGCCCATTCGCGGGCGACGGCACCGTCATTGGTCTCGCGGGCGGCTTCGAACGGCACGGTGTAGTGCTGCACCTCGTCGCCGCGCGTGAAGCGCCACTCGTTCGCCAGCCCGGAGGCGGTGCCCAGCACGATGCAGTCGAAATTGGCGAGATCGTGCGGATCCTTCGGTTCGCCCTTGCGCGCGATGTAGTCCGGCGACGCGCACAGCACGCGCCGGTTCGGCGCCAGCTTGCGGGCGACCAGCGAACTGTCCTGCGGCACACCGAAGCGGATCGCCAGATCGATGTCCTCCTGCACCAGATTCGACAGCGAGTCCGACAACGTCAGCGCGAAGGTCACTTCCGGATACAGCGCGTTGAATTCGTCGAGCCAGTGCATCAGCAGATTGCGGCCGAAATCCGAGGTCGCCGAAACCCGCACCTTGCCACGGACGACGCCCTGGCCGGCTTGCAGGGCGGCTTCGGCGTCGTCGAGCGATTGCAGCGCCTGACGGCAGCAATTCAGGTAGAGACGGCCTTCGTCGGTGAGCCTGAGCTGGCGGGTGGTGCGCTCGAACAGGCGCGCTTTGAGGCCGGCTTCGAGTTTGGCCAGGCGGGCGCTGGCGGCGGCCGGCGTCAGACCCATCTTGCGGCCCGCCGCAGACAGGCTGCCCTGCTGCGCGGCCTCAACGAACAGACGGATGTCACCGAGGTTGTCCATGGCGAATCTTTCAAAAGAGATTTGAAAATGCTTCAAATGCTACGCCAATTATCAAATCGACACTCAGCCTCGACAATTGCGGTCATGGAAAACCCTGATTCCGCCCAAGCCATGCAACTCGATCACGCGACGATCGTCACCGCCGAGCTCGACTCCGCCCGACGCTTTTTCGTCGATGTCGCCGGGCTGACCCAAGGCGCGCGTCCGCCGTTTTCGGTCGACGGCTACTGGCTATACGCGAACGGCCGCCCGCTGATTCACCTGATCGACGCAACGGTGCCCGCCGCGACCGGTCGGACGGCGCCGCGTATCGACCACATCGCCTTCCGGCTGGAGAGCGCCGCCGAATGGCGGGCGCTGCTCGGTCGCCTGCATGCGCACGGCGTCGATCACCAAACCGCCCATGTGCCGCAGATGGGGCCGCAGGAGGCTCAGGCGCAACTATTCGTGGCGCTCGCGCCGGGCGTCGTCGTCGAATTCGTGACGGCGCTGCATCACGCTCAACCTTAAATCCTGGAGTAGAAAAATGCCCATTCCATTACTGGCGTTGGCGATCAGCGCCTTCGCGATCGGCACGACGGAATTCGTCATCATGGGCCTGCTGCCCGAGGTCGCGCACGATCTGGCGGTGTCGATTCCCTCGGCGGGCTTGCTGGTGAGCGGCTACGCGCTCGGCGTCGCGGTCGGCGCGCCGCTGCTCGCGGTGGTGACCAGCAAGATGCCGCGCAAGCTGGCGTTGCAGTTGCTGATGGGTGTGTTCATCGTCGGTAATACGCTGTGCGCGATCGCGTCCAGCTATTCCGTGCTGATGATCGCGCGCGTGGTGACGTCGTTCGCGCACGGGTCGTTCTTCGGCATCGGCGCGGTGGTGGCGGCTTCGCTCGTGCCGGCCGAAAAGCGCGCCAGCGCGATTGCGCTCATGTTCACCGGCCTGACACTGGCGAACGTGCTCGGCGTGCCGTTCGGCACGTTCGTCGGCCAGGAGTTCGGCTGGCGCGCGGCGTTCTGGATCGTCAGCGCGTTCGGCGTGCTGTCGCTCATGGGGGTTACGGCGCTGGTGCCGAATCGTCATGACGCTGGTCCGGTCGGCCTCGGTCACGAAGTGCGTGTGTTGAAGGACCCGCAAGTCTGGACCGCGCTCGCGATGACAGTGCTCGGCTTCGGCGGCGTGTTCGTCGTGTTCACCTATATCGCGCCGATTCTGGAGCAGGTGAGCGGCTTTTCGCCGCGCGGCGTCACGCTGATTCTGGTGTTGTTCGGCGTGGGCCTGACGATCGGTAATACAGTGGGCGGCAAGCTGGCGGACCGCTCGCTGATGCCTTCGCTGATGGGCATTCTGGTCGCGCTCGCGGTGGTGATGGCGATCTTTGCGCGCACCAGCCATTCGCAGATTGCAGCGGCGGTCACTATCTTCGTGTGGGGCATTGCTGCGTTCGCCACCGTGCCGCCCTTGCAGATGCGTGTGGTCGAAAAGGCGGCTGCGGCGCCGAATCTGGCTTCGACGTTGAACATCGGTGCGTTCAACGTCGGCAATGCGGGCGGCGCGTGGCTCGGCGGCCTGGTGATCAATCACGGCCATTCGCTCGATACCTTGCCGTGGGTGGCGGCCGGAGTCAGCGTGGCGGCGTTGCTATTGACGTGGTTCGCTGCGCGTATGGATGCGCCGGCACCGACGGTGGCGCAGCGGGCGTGAGGGCAAATGAGGCAGTGAATCGCCTGCGCCCGTGCCCTTATGAAAAATTGGCACAAGCATTGCGGAAAACGTCCTCCGCAATGCTGATAACAGTGTGAAGATAACTTCGTTGGGCACGGCGGGGCGCGATGCTATCTTGCTTCCACTAACCGCTTGCCCGCCGTCCGGCGGCGCTCCTGGAGGCAATCATGCATTCCCCGCTTGCGCTGGTTCGCGATCCCACGGCTGACACCGATGCGTCGCCGCGTGCCGCTGAACCCTTCGATGCACTCGAACATCTCGTCGGCGTGAATCTCGCCCGTTTGCGCGCCGAGCGGCAACTGTCGCTCGACGCTTTGGCCCGCGCGTCCGGCGTGTCGCGCGCGATGCTCGCGCAGATCGAGTCGGCGCGCAGCGTGCCGTCCATCAAGGTGCTATGCAAAGTGGCGGCCGCGTTGAAGGTGTCGGTGGCGGCCTTTTTGCGGCGCCACGCTACCAACGGCTTCGAGCATTTGCCGGCGGAGCGCTCGTCGCGCGTCGTCAGTTCGAATGGACGCTATTCCGCGCGGCCGCTTTATCCTGACGCCGAGCCGACCGCCGCCGAGTTTCACGAGTTGCGGATCGCACCATTGCACACCGAAGCCGGCACGCGCCGCGCGCCGGGCACGACGGTGAATCTGGTGGTGAGCGAGGGCACGCTGGAAGTCAGCGTGCACGATCAACGCCAGTTGCTGGCCACCGGCGACGCGATCGTGTTCGACGCCGACCAGCCGCATAGCCTGCGCAATCCCGGCGACACGGAAGCGCGCGCGTTTCGCGTCACGCTGAAGGCGGAAACGCCGCCGCGCTGGGACGTGCCCGCGCACCACGAGCCGCAGCGCGAGGCCGCGCCGGTGTGACCGGCATCGTTTGCGGACCGATGTGGTCGAAGTCAGAGATTTCCGTCTGATCAGTAGGGTTGCGCTGCACGTGCGGCGCGACTGTTGTATGCTTTGCCAGCCGGTCGATCCGGCAATCAGTGCGTCTTCAGGGCGGGGTGAAATTCCCCACCGGCGGTATGCGGGCAACGCAAAAGCGTGAGCCGGTGAGCCCGCGAGCGCCCACGTAGTGCGGTCTTCCGAACAGGAAAGATTGAAGTGGGGTCAGCAGATCTGGTGAGAAGCCAGAGCCGACGGTTAGAGTCCGGATGGAAGAAGATGTGCAGATAGTCATGTTCGTTTCCGTGGCGCCGCTTGCAGGTTGAGGCGGTGCGCGAGCGTCGCTTTGCGCGGCGTTCAACGGCGCGTCTTTGTCTGTTTGCAATGCCCTGAAACGTTTCTCGCCCAACTTTTGCGATGAGCGTTTCAATCATGACCTTTGCTACTTTTCCCGCTCCGTCGACGATTGCGGATAGCGCATTCCTCGATCTCCCGTTGCTCGACACCGAAGCCGTTCCGCCGCGTATCGCCGCCGCGTTGCAAGCCATGCGCGATGGCCGCGCCGTCGTTCTGCAAGACGACCACGACCGTGAGAACGAAGCCGATCTGATCGTTTCCGCCGAGCGTCTGTCCGTCGAAACCATGGCGTTGCTGATCCGCGAATGCAGCGGCATCGTGTGCCTGTGTTTGCCCGACGAGAAAATCCGTGCGCTCGAACTGCCGCCGATGGCTGTCAACAACGAAAGCCGTCACGGCACCGCGTTCACGGTTTCGATCGAAGCACGCGACGGCGTCACCACCGGCGTGTCCGCGCTCGATCGCGTGACGACGATTCGCGCCGCGATCGCCGACACGGCGAAGCCCGCCGACATCGTGCGCCCTGGCCATGTGTTCCCGTTGCGTGCGCAACCCGGCGGCGTGCTGGCGCGTCGCGGCCATACCGAAGGCACGGTCGACCTTGCGATTCTCGCGGGTTTGAAGCCGGCTGGCGTGCTGTGCGAACTAATGAACCCGGACGGCACGATGACGCGCGGCGCCGATGTGGAGCGCTTCGCCGCGCAACACGATCTGCCGATGCTGACCATCGCCGAACTGGTGGAATTTCGTCAGACGCTGGCGCAGGCGCGCGAATGCGTGGCTGACGAGGCTTGATGGGCGAGGCGTGCGCGCGTGTGAGATGAGGCGCGCACTCGCTTGCAACGTTGATGCGAAAAAGCCGGCTTTTGCAGCCGGCTTTTCTATTGTCGCGAACGGTTGACGTGAATGACTACGACTGCACGTCGCCGAACTCGCCGCGTACGCCCGCTTCGACCAACGCGGGCAATTCATCCATATGCTGCATGATGCGCGTCATGCCCATCTTGCGCAGCGCGTCCGCGTAGCCATCGGGAATATGGCTCGCGCCGACGAAAGCGATCGTCTTCATCCCGCCGCGCGCGCGGCATTCAAACCGGCCACGCTGTCTTCCACCACGACGCATCGTGACGGTTCCACGCCCAGCGTCTTCGCGGCGAACAGATAGACATCCGGATAGGGCTTCGGCCGCGCCACCTGTTCGGCGCTGAAAATGCGTTCGCCGAAAATCTGCTGCAGACCGGCGCGCCGCACCGACGCATTCACGCGCGCCATGCGGCTGTTCGAGACGACGGCGGCCGGCAACGTGACGCGTCGCAGCGCATCGCGCACGCCGTTGATCGGGCTGAGCGAAGCCGCGAGTTCGAGCTCGACGTTGTGCTCGATGGTGTCGAAAAAATTCGCGGGCAGCGTGATATCGAACGACTTCTCGATGCTTTCGAGAAAGCGCGACGTTTGCTGGCCAAAGGCCGTCTTGACGATGGGTTCGAAGTCGAGGCCGGGGAAGGTAGCGGTCAGCGTTTCGAGCATCACGCGGTCAGCGATGATTTCGCTGTCGACGAGCACGCCGTCGCAGTCACAGATGAGGTGGTCGATCATGCCTGGAAACGGAAAGCGAAGCGCATGGGAAAGGCAATTGCAAGCTCATGCGCGGAGAGTGAAAGCATCATGATACGTGCTTTGGCGCCGCGTGAGCGGCGCCGCCGCTTTCCGTCGATGCTCAGGCGCGTTTTATCTGCGCGACCAGCTCAATGCACATGCAGGTACAGATACAGACACGCTGCCGCCGCACCGCCCAGCAACGGACCGCAAACCGGAATCCACGCATAGTGCCAGTCGCTGTCGCGCTTGCCCGGAATCGGCAGCAGCGCGTGCATCAAACGCGGCGACAGGTCACGAGCGGGACTCATCGCGTAACCGGTCGGGCCGCCGAGCGAGATGCCGATGCCGAGAACCAGCAGGCCGACCGGCAGCGCGTCGAGCGCGCCGAGACCGACTTGCGGCGAAGCCAGATACAGCACACCCAGAATCAGCACGAAGGTGGCGATCATTTCGGTGAGCAGGTTGTGCGGCACGCTGCGAATCGCGGGCGAGGTGCAGAACACGCCGAGCTTCACGTCGGCGTCGCCTTCTTTCGCGAAGTGCTGGCGATACGCCATCCACACGAGTAGCGCGCCGGCCATGCCGCCGAGCATCTGCGCCGCGATATAGCCGGGCACCTTGGCCCACGCGAACTTGCCGGCCAGTGCGAGGCTGATGGTCACGACGGGATTCAGGTGAGCGCCGCTGAAGGACGCGGTGACGTAGACGGCGATGAACACGGCCATCGCCCAGCCCATGACGATCACGATCAGGTCGGCGCCTTTGCCTTTGGTGCGCGCGAGCAGCACGTTGGCGACGGCGCCGTCGCCGAGCAGCACCACAAGTGCCGTGCCGATGAATTCAGCAATGTAAGGAGACATCGTTGGTTATCCGAAATATAGTTGTTAGGGAAGCCGCCGGATAAGCGGCTTCTTTATTGTCGAAAGAGAAGGGGTAAAAGACGCGCTCAGGGCGTATCGGCCCAGGCCTTCGCGGCGCGGATCGCGCGCTTCCAGCCGTCGAGGCATTCCTTGACGTCGGCGTGCGGCAGGGCGGGTGTGAAGCGGCGGTCCAGCTTCCATTGGTTTTGCAGTTCGTCGACGTCTTTCCAATAACCCACCGCGAGACCGGCCAGATAAGCCGCGCCCAACGCGGTCGTTTCCGCTACCTGCGGGCGCACCGCATCGACGCCGAGAATGTCGGCCTGGAACTGCATCAGCAGATTGTTCGCGCACGCGCCACCGTCCACCCGCAATTCGCCGATGCGAATGCCGGAGTCGGCTTCCATCGCCTTCAACACGTCGAGCGACTGATAGGCGATCGAGTCGAGCGCGGCGCGCGCGATATGCGCCGAGGTCGTGCCGCGCGTCACGCCGAACAGCGTGCCGCGAGCACGCGCATTCCAATGCGGCGCGCCGAGTCCGGCGAAGGCGGGCACCAGATACACGCCGTCGCAATGCGGCACGCTGCGCGCCAGCGTTTCGATCTCAGCGGCGTTCTTGATGATGCCGAGGCCGTCGCGCAGCCATTGCACCACGGCGCCGCCGATGAAGATGCTGCCTTCAAGCGCGTAATTGATCTGGTCGCCGATCTGCCAGGCAATCGTGGTGACGAGATTGTTCTTCGATTCGATCGGCTTGTCGCCGGTGTTCATTACGAGGAAGCAGCCCGTGCCGTAGGTGTTCTTCACCATGCCCGACTCCGTGCACATCTGGCCGAAGAGGGCGGCATGCTGGTCGCCGGCGATGCCCGCGAGCGGAATCTTCGAAGCGAACACGGTGGTCTTGGTCGGCCCGTACACTTCCGACGAAGCCCGCACCTCCGGCAGCATGCTGCGCGGAATGTCGAGCGCCTCGAGCAGTTCGTCGTCCCACTTCAGCGAGTGGATGTTGAAGAGCATCGTGCGCGACGCGTTGGTGACGTCGGTGACGTGCAAACCGCCCTTGGTGAAATTCCACACCAGCCAACTGTCGACGGTGCCGAACGCGAGGCGGCCCTGTTTGGCTTTTTCGCGCGCGCCTTCGACGTTATCGAGGATCCAGCGGATCTTGGTC
Source organism: Paraburkholderia sp. BL9I2N2 (assembly GCF_004339745.1). Classification (GTDB taxonomy): domain Bacteria; phylum Pseudomonadota; class Gammaproteobacteria; order Burkholderiales; family Burkholderiaceae; genus Paraburkholderia. The sequence goes on from NZ_SMGP01000001.1 coordinate 188,994, forward strand.
GCCGAGAAGTACGAGTCGATCGGCAGGCCGGTTTTGGCGCGGACTTTCTCTTCGAGGCCCTGTTCCTTCAGCTGGTCGCAGAAGTCGGCGGTGCGGCGGTCCTGCCAGACGATCGCGTTGTAGATCGGATGGCCGGTTTCGCGATCCCACACGATGGTGGTTTCGCGCTGATTGGTGATGCCGATCGCGGCGATCGATGTGCCGTTCATGCCGGCGCGCGTCACGGCTTCGGCGGCGACGCCGGCCTGGGTCGACCAGATTTCCTGCGGATCGTGTTCGACCCAGCCCGGACGCGGATAGATTTGCTGGAATTCCTTTTGAGCGGTCGACACGATATTGCCGAGCCGGTCGAACAGCATCGCGCGCGAGCTGGTGGTGCCTTGGTCAAGCGCGAGGATGTACTGGTCCTGCATTGTCTCTTCTCCATGCGTTTTATGAATCGCCGGACGGATAGCCGGCGACGGGAACGGCTTGTTGTTTTAAGCGGGCAGCAACACGTGATGGTGCGGCCCCGCCTGGTCCAGCCGAGGGGTGAATCGATCCGGTTTGGTCAGATGCAGCGAGCGCGTCGCGTGGGCGATGTCTGACTATGCGCTCTGTCGCTCGGGTTCGCGAGCGAACCACGCGTCGATATCGCGTGTGATCGAATCGAGCGTGCCGGGTTCGACGTGCAAGCCGAGTTTCGAACGGCGCCACAGCACGTCCTGCGCGCTGCGCGCCCATTCGGTATCGCGCAGGTACGTCAGTTCCGCTTCGTAGAGGCCCGGTGCGAAGGCGCGGCCGAGATCGGCCACGGAACGCGCATTGCCGACCACATGCTTGACGCGCGTGCCGTAGGCGCGGGCGAGGCGATGCGCCAGATCGGCCGGCAACCAGGCATGCTGTTGCTTGAATTCGCTGAGAAAGCGCTCGAAGTTGGCGTTCGGAATGTCGCCGCCGGGCAACGGCGCGCCGGCCGTCCACGAAGACGCACCGTGCTGCAGCGCGTCCGCGAGTTTGTCTACGGCTTCTTCCGCCAGTTTGCGGAAGGTGGTGATCTTGCCGCCGAACACCGACAGTAGCGGCGCTTCGCCGGCTGGCGCGTCGAGTTCGAGCGAGTAGTCGCGCGTGACTGCCGACGGGTTGTCCGCGCCTTCTTCCTCGAGCAGCGGACGCACGCCCGAATAGGTCCAGCGCACGTCGGCCGGCGAAATTTTCCGCTTGAAATAGCGGTTGATCGACTCGCACAGGTACTGCGTTTCTTCAGCGTTGATCGCCACTTGCGACGGGTCGCCGCGATATTCGAGATCCGTCGTGCCGATCAGCGTGTAGTCGTGTTCGTACGGAATCGCGAAGATGATGCGCTTGTCCGGATTCTGGAAGATATACGCGTGGTCGTGTTCGAACAGGCGCCGCGTGACGATATGGCTGCCTTTCACGAGCCGCACGCTGTGCGTCGCGGCGCGGCCGAGCGCGCCTTGCAGCAGTTCGCCGACCCACGGGCCCGCGGCGTTCGCAATCGATCCGGCGCGCACGTCCAGAATCGTGCCGTCCGGGCGCTTGAGTTGCGCGCGCCATTCGCCGCCCGCGCGCACGGCGCTCAGCAGTTTCGTGCGCGTGAGAATTTTCGCGCCGTGCTCCTGCGCGTCGAGCGCGTTCAGCACGACGAGGCGCGCGTCGTTGACCCAGCCGTCCGAGTACACGAAACCGCGCTTGATCGAATCGACCAGCGGTGCGCCCGCCGGATGGTTGCGCATCACGATGCCGCGCGAGCCAGGCAGCAGCTCGCGTTTGGCGAGATGGTCGTACAGAAAGAGACCGGCGCGGATCAGCCAGGCCGGGCGCAGATCGGGCATGTGCGGCATCACGAAGCGCAGCGGCCACATGATGTGCGGCGCGGCGCGCAGCAACGTTTCGCGCTCCTGCAGCGCTTTGCGAACCAGCCCGAACTCGCGGTATTCGAGGTAGCGCAGGCCACCGTGGATCAGCTTTGTACTGGCCGACGACGTATGCGCCGCCAGATCGTCCTGTTCGCAGAGCAGTACGGACAGGCCGCGGCCCGCCGCATCGCGAGCGATGCCTGCGCCGTTGATCCCGCCGCCCACGACGAGCAAATCGTATCTCGAGCCTTGCGTCACCTGCTGTGTCCCCTGCGTCGTATCCAGAAAATCGTTTGGAAAAACTATCGAACTGATCGTGTTCGTTTTCGAACTTTAATGAACATATTCGAAAAAGTAAAGTTCGGTTTGTTTGGACGCTCCTCTAACGGCTGTCCGGGTAGTGGCGCAACGCGCGGCCACGGACGATACTCTTGGCAGCAGCCATTTCGAGGTGAATTCATGCGTGGACTTTTGATGATCGGCGCCGCTACGCTTCTCGCGGGGTGTGTCAGTTCGCCGAGCCTGAGCGGAACGAGGGGCGCGCCGTCGTTCGTGTCGTTGCAGCAGATGTGCAGTGCCCAGCCGGTCGACTACGGTAACGACGCGCAAGGCGTCTACGCGGCGATGTTCGACGCGTACGTGGCGAACCGGGGCGGCAAGCTGTCGAAGGACGATTTCTGCGCGTTCCAGACGTCGATCGCGCAGCGTTACGCGAGCGAGGGCGCGAGCACCGATCCGCAACTGCGCAACCAGTGGGTGACGTTCTTTACCGACCAGCGCGCCAAGGCGCTGAGTTGGCGCGCGGCCGTCGATCCGACTTTGCGCAACGGTTGAGGCCTAAGCGCGAGCGCCGTCGTTCAATTCGCTTGTCGCTTTTCGTTGAACCGGTCCGCTTCGCGCGCAGTAAGCGCTAGCCGCGCTGCGGCTGCGCGCCGCGCCACAACATGCGGCGAATTTGTGCGAACACGGCTTCGCGCGTCGGCATATTGCCGGCGCCGGAAGGTTGCTGCGCCTGTGGCAATGGCAGCTGATTGGCCAGCGCCAGCATGGTGAAGCCATGCAGACTCGCCCAGTACGCGTAACCGATGAGTTGCGGATCGCCTTCCAGAATGCCCGCTTCGACCAGCCGTTCGAAGTGCGTGCCGAGCATGCGCCACGCGCGCTGCGAGGCGGTGGCCAGTTCCGGATAGTCGCTTGCCTGCTGAGCCAGATCGAACATCAACCGATACGCGTGCGGTTCGTCGAGCGCGAACGCCACGTACGCTTCGCTCACCACGGAGTGATCCGTTTCGGTGGCGGTCTTCGCGGCCGCTTCGAGGCGCGCCGCGAAGCGATTGAACGCCGCGGCGCGCACCATCGCGAGAATCTCGTCCTTGTCGCGGAAGTAGCGATAGGGCGTCATGGCGCTGCAACCCAGTTCTCTCGCCAGTTCGCGCATCGTCACACCCTCGGCGCCGCGTGTGGCGAACGCGTTCTCGGCCACGCGCCGCATGGCCTCGCGGAATTGCTGGATATCGTTGGGAGAGAGGGTTTTGGGCATGCGCGAGGGCAGAAAGTCCGTCGCGTCAATTTACTGTGTAAATGATTTGGGCACAATAAAGCGGACGCCGGGTGGCGTCCTGCTTTTCACACAGAGAAAGATTTCAAAGCAGCAAGAGCACGCGCGATGAAAGCGCGGCACACACGCCGTCACAGCGCCGGACGCCAACTGCGCCGTCCGGCCGCAAGACGCGATGAAACCAGCACAACTAGGAAAGACGCTTGATGGCCCGCAATGCGTTATCGCCGCTTTCAGTCACGCGCCATTGTTCGTTGCCCGACGCGAGCCGTTCGAGTTGAACCAACTGGCGTTCCAGAAGGGCGTCGAGTTCTTCTCGCTCCATGTCGACTTGATTGGGAGCGTCCTTGACGAGTAATAACGTGGCGAATTCATGCGGACTCAGCATCGTTTCTCTCCATGTCAAGCAAACGCGGACGGCCTTGCCGGCGACTGGCTCATGCCAGTAAGGTCCGCAAAGGATCAGGCGGGAGGTACGGATTCACACGACAGCTTCACGTACCGGCGTTACGCAGAATGCGGAACGTACGCCGGGGAACCTGGAGTGTAGTCAACCGCACGTTAAACACCAAATCCGCCCCAGTAAATTCTCCCTTTGACAATTCGGCGTCTCAGCGGCGGTTGGGAGTCGCGGCCTAATCCTTGATTTCACTCGAAGTTTTGCGTGCGCTGCAGCATGGCGGAGAACGCCTGGCGTCAGTCGGCGATATACACCTGACAGTTGGCGGCTGCGAGCGTCTCGATCATTTCGGCGGGCGGCGCGATGTCGGTGAACAAGGCGTCGATCTGATCGAGATGGCCTTGGCGAACCAGCGCAGGGCGGCCGAATTTCGAGTTGTCGGCGGCGAGAAAAACGGTGCGCGCATGCTGGATGATCGCCTCGGCCACGCGCACTTCGCGCGTGTCGAAATCGCGCAGCGTGCCGTCCGTTTCGATGCTCGACGTGCCGATGATCGCGAAGTCGACCTTGAACTGCCGGATGAAATCGATCGCCAGTTCGCCGACGATCCCTTTGTCCCACGGCCGCACGATGCCGCCCGTCACCAGCACCTCGCAATCCGGATAGCCGCTCATCATGCTCGCGACGTTCAGATTGTTGGTGATCACGCGCAAGCCGCGGTGCCGATTGAGCGCGCGAGCCACTTCTTCGGTGGTGGTGCCGAGGTTGATGAAGAGCGAGGCCTGATCGGGAATGTGAGTGGCCACTAGCGCCGCGATACGCCGCTTCTCGTCATGGAACATGCGCTGACGCGCCGTATAGGAGACGTTTTCGGAGCTGGTAGGCAGACTCGCGCCGCCGTGATAGCGGCGCAACAGGTTCATGTCGGCGAGCCAGTTGACGTCGCGGCGGATCGTCTGCGGCGTCACGTCGAAGTGGGCCGCGAGGTCGTCCACGGTCACGAAGCCGTCGCGTTGCACCCACTCCAGCAGTTCCTGTTGCCGGGCATTGAGAGTCAGGCGGGGGTCTCGGGTCATGTGTCTCGGTTCGTGGGTTTCTTGTCTGCGTTGCCCGCCGCCGGCCCGCCAAGCTGAGCCGGGTAAGCGAGTGAAGCGTGAACGGGGGTGAGCGTATTGTAAGACCATCGCGCGCCTTGTCTGCCAACTCGTGCGACATGCATAGGATACGAGACGACCGCGCGTCGATCTATTCAGGCGAATTACGCATTTATTCATTTGATAAATGAATTTGTTTTTTGAGCCGGATCACGATGCAATCCAAGGTTCCGCGGTTGATTCGCGCTTCACCCCGTCTCATCCCCGCGTTCGATCTGTTTTTCAATGGTTTCCGGCGTTTTCCACAAGCCGGGCCGCGCTTTCGAGAGTGTTCGACATGACTGGCTTCAACTGGCAAAACCCTTACCCGACGCCGCGTCTGCCTGTATTCGCGCGCAACATCGTTTCGACTTCGCATCCGCTCGCCGCGCAAGCTGGACTGCGCATGCTATGGAAAGGCGGCAATGCCGTCGATGCGGCGATCGCGGCAGCAGCCGCCATCACGGTGGTCGAGCCGGTATCGTGCGGGCTGGGCGGCGACGCGTTCGCGCTGGTGTGGGACGGTAAGAAGCTGCACGGCCTGAACGCTTCGGGCGTGTCGCCGGCGGCGTGGAACGTCGACTACTTCAAGCGCAAATATGGCGAGGAAAACGGACTCGCGAAGCAGCCCAAGCGCGGCTGGGACGCGGTGACGGTGCCCGGCGTGATCGCCGGCTGGGAAGCGCTGCATCAGAAATTCGGCACGCTGCCGTTCGCCGACCTGATGGAGCCGGCCATCGAGATCGCCGAGCGCGGTCACGCGGTGGCGAGCATCGTCGCCTATAAGTGGGCGGCCGCCGTGCCGGAACTGAAGGACCTGCCGGGCTTCGCGCAAACCTTCATGCCGCGCGGCCGCGCGCCGGAAGTGAGCGAACTGGTGCGCTTCCCCGGCCACGCGAAGACGCTGCGCAAGCTCGCCGAGCAGGGCCCGCGCGCGTATTACGAAGGCGAGATCGCCGAGCAGATCGCCGCGTTCGCCCGCGAAGGTGGCGGCGCGTTGACCACCGACGATCTGCGTAACTATCGCGCGGATTGGGTCGAGCCGATCGGCAAGGACTATCGCGGCTACACCGTGCACGAGATTCCGCCGAACGGGCAGGGCATCGCGGCGCTGATCGCACTAGGCATCCTCGAAAAATTCGATGTGAAGGAACTGGCGGTCGACAACGTCGAATCGCAGCACTTGCAGATCGAGGCCATGAAGCTGGCCTTCGCCGACGTCTACCGCTACGTCGCCGATCCGCGTTCCATGGAGGTCAAGCCCGAGCAGATGCTCGACGACGCGTACCTCACCTCGCGCGCCAAACTGATCGATCACAAGCGCGCCACGCAGTTCGACTTCGGCATGCCGAAGGCCGGCGGCACCATCTACATGTCGGTGGCGGACGAGCGCGGCATGATGGTCAGCTTCATCCAGTCGAACTACATGGGCTTCGGCTCGGGCATCGTGGTGCCGGATAGCGGCATCGCCATGCAGAACCGCGGCTGTGGTTTCTCAATGGACCCGAAATCGCCGAACGTGGTGGAAGGCGGCAAGCGGCCGTTCCACACGATCATCCCGTCGTTCCTCACGCAGCAGGTGAACGGCCAGCAGGAAGCGGTGATGAGCTTCGGCGTGATGGGCGGCGACATGCAGCCACAAGGCCATCTGCAATCCATCGTGCGGATGCTCGACTACGGTCAGCAGCCGCAGGCCGCGTGCGACGCACCGCGCTGGAAGGTCAATCGCGACTTCACGATCGACATCGAATCGACGCTCGATCCGAAGACCGCCGAGGCCTTGCAGAAGCTCGGCCACACGATCAAGTCGGTCGACGATCCGTATATGGACTTCGGCTCCGGCCAGTACATCTGGAAGCTCGATCGCAACGATCCGGAGCGCGGCTATGTGGCGGCCAGCGACAGCCGCCGTGACGGCTTGGCTGCGGGGTTCTAGGAAAGCATCCACGCGCGACGCGCCGTGCCGCCTGAGGCGGTGCTTCGCCGCGTGCGGAGGCGATACAGCGGCGACCGCACTCGGCGCGCTTTCTCGACTGCCCTCGCAAAGCATCGCGCGAATCAAATACACCGGTTGCCGGCGGGCTTCCCGCACGCCAGGCATCGAGCATCAGACAGAGCAGGAGACATCATGCAGACCCACGCGTCGCCCTCGGCGACAGCTTCCCCTCATTCCGCGCCCGCGCCGCTTTCCAAAGCGATGGTGCGGCGGATCGTGTTTTCGTCGTCGGTCGGCAATGCGCTCGAGTGGTTCGACTTCCTAGTCTACGGCTACTTCGCGACCATCATCGCCAAACAGTTTTTCCCGATGCAGGACGAGTGGCTCTCCACGCTGCTCGCCATCGCCACTTTCGGCATTTCGTTCCTGATGCGGCCGCTGGGTGCGGTTGTGCTGGGCATTTACGGCGACCGCAAGGGCCGCAAGGCGGCGCTGACGTTCGCCATCGCGCTGATGATGGTCGGCACCTTCACGATGGCGGTGATGCCGCCGTATGCGTCGATCGGCATCGCCGCACCGATCCTGATTCTGCTCGCGCGGCTCGTGCAAGGCTTCGCGGTGGGCGGCGAGTTCGGCAGCGCGACCGCCTTCATGGTCGAGCATAGCGCGTCGCGCCGCGGCTACTACGCCAGTTGGCAGTTCGCGAGCCAGGGGCTCGCCGCGATCACCGCAGCCGCGTTTGGCTCGCTGCTGACGGCGTGGCTGCCGCCCGCGCAACTGAATGACTGGGGCTGGCGCCTTCCGTTCGTGTTCGGTTTGCTGGTCGGTCCGGTGGGCTATTACATCCGCTCGCATCTCGACGAGACGCCGGAGTTCCTCGCGCTGCGCGAGGCGCGCGAAGCGGCCGGGGCTCGCTCGACGGTGAGCGAAGACAAGGACGCGTCGTTCGCCAGCCAGTGGGTCAATTTGCTGCTCGCGGTGGGCATCGTCGCGCAATCCACGGTGGGCGTGTATGTGCTGCAGCTCTACATGCCGATGTACGCCGTCAAGCAGCTGCACATGCCGGCAGCGGCATCGTTCGGCGTGGTGGTGCTCAACGGCGGCCTGCAATTCCTGCTCTCGCCGGTGATGGGCGCGTTGTCCGATCGCATCGGCCGGATTCGCATCATGCTAACCACGTCGATTCTGATGGGGACGCTGATCTATCCGATGTTCGCGTTGCTGCAGTCTCATCCGACCATCGGGTGGTTGCTGTTGTTGCAGGGCACGGCGGGCATTTTCAAGGCGGCGTATTCCGGCCCGATGCCTGCATTGATGTCCGAGATCTTTCCGACGCAGGTGCGCTCGACGGGCCTTTCAATCGGTTACAGCATCGGCGTGACGATTTTCGGCGGCTTCGCGCCCACGATCGTCGAGACGTTCATTCATTTGACCGGCGACAAACTTGCGCCAAGTTACTACGTGTTAATCGCCGCGGTGCTGTCGGGCCTCTCGCTCGTAGTCGTTGCCTGGCGCATGCGTCGCGTACGACTGATGCAAAGCGTTCAGATCGCCTGATCGCGAGCCTCGCGCCGCTTGATCGAAGCGCCGCCGTGCCCGCCAAACCTGCTTGACGAGGCATCGACAGACTCAAGCCAGCTCTTCGAGCTGGCTTTTTTTGTGCCTCGCGCACCGCGCCTTTGTCCGACCGAATGTTTGGACTATCCCGCAATTGGAACTGCGGCGGCTCGGCATGGTCTGTGCTGGGTTATCTGCAGAGTTGCGAAACACCGACTAAGATGCAAGATACAAGGGGTTAACTCTAATTCAAGGCGCTGTATCAGACACGGCGGACCGGCCCGGCCGAGAGCGGGCGGTTTCGAGCATGCTCCGCGAGTCGATACAGCTTTCGGAGCAAGACACGATGCACACAGAGCTGAACCATGTCATGCCCTGGCGGATCGAGGACATCGACCTCACCCGCATTGATCGGCAAAAGGCCGTCGCCAACGAAGATTTGCTGCTGCTGCTGTGCGCGTCTTCGTTTATCGAAAGCGGCTCCGATCTGTACACCAGCAATCTCAGCACGTTTTTCAACGGCGATCCTGAAGTCTCGGCCTGGCTCAACCAGGAGTGGGAGCCGGAAGAATTGCAGCATGGCCGCGCGCTCAAGACGTATATCGCTTACGTGTGGCCCGAATTCGACTGGGACACGGCCTTTCGTAATTTCATGGAAGAGTATTCGCTGACCTGTTCAGTGGAGGACTTCGAAAAGACCCGCGCGCTCGAGATGGTCGCGCGCTGCGTGGTCGAAACCGGCACGGCGACCTTGTATCGCGCGATCGGTGAATGCTCGGACGAGCCGGTCCTCAAGCAGATCACCGACAACATCCGCACCGACGAAGTGCGTCACTACAAACACTTTTTCAAGTACTTCAAGAAGTACAACAAGATCGAAGGCAACGGCCGGCTTGCGGTGCTGGGTGCGCTGATGCGCCGCGTCATGGAGATCAAGAACGAAGATTCGGAGATTGCCTTGCGCCACGTCTTCGCGACTCGTTATCCGGAGCGTGTGCACGACTCAACTTATAACCGCGAGCGCGCGGCGCGGATCAATGCGCTGGTGCGGCGCAATCTGTCGGCCGACATGTGTGTGAAGATGCTGCTCAAGCCGCTCGATCTGCCCGCGCGGATTCAGCCAGGCGTGCATTACCCGCTTGCCAAAATCACGCAGCACGTGTTCTTTCGCTGATCGCCTGGCGTAAATGCCTGGTGTTGCAAATGGCCCGCTCATGCGGGTCATTTGCTTTTCAAGGCATGATGCAGGCTGGCTCACTTCTCACCGGATCGACACCATGAGCGATTCCCCCGCAGCCGAACGTCCGCTCGAACAGAACGTGTTCGATGAATGGCCCGATGCCGTGCGCGCGTTGTTCGACGGTTCGTCGCTCGCCAGCAAGATGGGTTTCACCGCGTCGCTGCTGAGCGTCGATTCGAATGGCCATGTGCGCACGTCGCTGCTCGGCGTCGGCGAGTTGTATGCGCCTGATTCGCGCACGCTATGCATTGCGCTGTGGCCGCAAGCCAGGGCGACGCGCGCCATTGCGCAGAGCGGCCGCGCAGCGCTCACCTTTGTTTGCGACGAGGCGTTCTATCAGGTGCAGTTGCTCATGACGCCGCTAGCGAGCGTCGCTGGCGACGCCAGTGGGCTCATCTATCTGCATGGTTCGATCGACACGGCGGACGCGCAAAGCGTCCGTTATGCGCGCCTGACGAGCGGCATTACGTTCGAGCTGGAAGGGGAGGGAGAGGTGGTGCTCGACCGATGGGAACAGCAGATCGAGCACCTGAAGCAAGCCGCCGCCGGTGCCGGCCGGTAGTCCTCAAACGCAAGGACTACGGCGAACAAGCGGGCGGTTTCGACGCTTAGCGGCCGCGCTGGCCGCTGCGCGTGGGATGGCCGCCGCGCGGCGCGTCGTTGCGCGGCTTCGCGCCGCCCAGCAACGCACCCGGATTGCCGCCTTGCGGCTTCGCGCCCTGCGGCTTGCGCGGCGCGTGCTGCGCGGCGCTGCCTTCATGCGCGACGGCGCGCGGCCGGTCGTCGTGACGCTGACCGTCACGACGCGGCTGGCCGCCGTTGCCGGCCGGCTTCGCGCCTTGCGGCTTCGGCTGCTGTTGACCGTTTGTGGGGCGTTGACCCGAGCGCTGCGCCGGTTTCGCGGAACCCGCGCCGTCACGCCGACCGTCGTCACGTTTCGGTGCGCCTTGACCCTGACGCGGCGAACGACCGCCACCACCGCCGCCGCCACCCTGGCCGCGACGCAGAATCGGTTCCGGCTTTGCGGTCGGGTCCGGTTCGAAACCGGCGATCACTTCCTGCGGCACCGGACGCTTGATCAGCTTCTCGATGTCCTTCAGCAATTGCAGTTCGTCGACGCACACCAGCGAGATCGCTTCGCCCGTCGCGCCCGCGCGGCCCGTGCGGCCGATGCGGTGCACGTAGTCTTCCGGCACGTTCGGCAGATCGTAGTTGACCACGTGCGGCAGCTGATCGATATCGATGCCACGCGCGGCGATGTCGGTCGCGACCAGCACTTGCAGCGTGCCGTCCTTGAATTCGGCGAGCGCGCGCGTACGGGCCGACTGGCTCTTGTTGCCGTGAATCGCCAGGGAGTTGATGCCGTCCTTGGTCAGTTGTTCGGCAAGACGGTTGGCGCCGTGCTTGGTGCGCGTGAACACCAGCACCTGGAACCAGTTGTGTTGCTTGATCAGATGCGTGAGCAGTTCGCGCTTCTTGTCGCGATCCACCGGGTGAATCTTCTGCGCGACCGTTTCCGCCGTCGTATTGCGGCGCGCGACTTCGATCAGCGCCGGCGAGTCGAGCAGATTGTCGGCGAGCGTCTTGATCTCGTCGGAGAAGGTGGCCGAGAACAGCAGGTTCTGCCGCTTCGGCGGCAGCTTCGCCAGCACGCGCTTGATGTCGTGGATGAAGCCCATGTCGAGCATGCGATCGGCTTCGTCGAGCACGAGAATCTCGAGATGCGACAGGTCGATGGTCTTCTGCTGCATGTGGTCGAGCAAACGTCCCGGCGTCGCGACGACAATATCCACGCCGCTGCGCAGTGCGCCGATCTGCGGATTGATGCCGACGCCACCGAACATCACGGTCGACTTCAGCTTCAGATACTTGCCGTAGGCGCGCACGCTTTCTTCGACCTGCGCGGCCAATTCACGCGTGGGCGTGAGGATCAGCGCGCGCACCGCGCGCTTGCCCGAGCCGGTTGCAACGGCGGGCATGGAGTTCAGACGTTGCAGGATCGGCAACGTGAAGCCGGCGGTCTTGCCGGTGCCGGTTTGCGCGCCGGCCAGCAGGTCGCCGCCGTTGAGCACGGCGGGAATCGCTTGCGTCTGGATCGGAGTCGGAGTGGTGTAGCCGAGTTCGTGTACAGCGCGGACCAACGGTTCGGACAAGCCGAGGGAATCAAAAGACATAAAAGATCTTTGCAATGCAGTTTCGCGAACGGCACACATGGACCCGGCAGGCATAAATGCCGCATGAACACACCCGCTTGGCGTGTTCGAGGCCGAAGCCCAGTTCCGTTCGCAGAGAAATCGGCGGCACGCGGGAAACGCGTGCCGAATGCTTCAACGCGCTATGCAGACACGTTGACTGGCCTTAAGTTGCATTTCGCCGCCGTGGGGTGTCACGCGACGTAGCGCGCGACACTGACGAATTGACACAGACTGCCCGCCAGTACGAACAGGTGCCAGATACCATGTCCGTGCCGGATGCGCTCGTCGTTGATGAAGAAGTAGATGCCGGCGCTGTAGATGACTCCGCCGGCCACGAGCCAGGCGGTACCCGCTGCCGGTAAGGCTTGTACCAGCGGGCGGACGGCAACGAGCGCGAGCCATCCCATCAAGACATACAGCACCATCGAAACGCTGCGGGTGCGTCGCCCCAGCGTCAATTCCTGCACGATGCCGAGAGCGGCAAGCCCCCAGCTTACGCCGAATAGCGACCAGCCCCACGGTCCGCGCAATGTGACGAGCGTGAACGGGGTGTAGCTGCCGGCGATCAGCAGGTAGATCGCCGAATGGTCGCATTTCTGCAGAACTGCTTTCACGCGCGGATTGCGCACGCTGTGGTAAAGCGTCGAGATAGCATACAGCACGAACAGCATCGCACCGTACACGCTGAAGCTGACCACCTTGTACGCGTCGCCGTCGAGCGCGCCCATCGTCACGAGCGTTGCAAGACCCGCCACCGACAGCACGGCGCCGACGAGGTGGGTAATGCTGTTGAAACGCTCCCCGACATGCACGATTCTTCTCTCCTGCGCGATTTCATAAGGCTTAATCATGCCCCATGATACCGGTCCTGAAAAAGCGAAGGGCGCGGCCGCGAATTTCGCAGGCCGCGCCCCGGATGCTACGAACGCTGCTTAGTCGAGCGGCGCCGAACGCAGATCGGACACTTGCTGCGGTGACACGGCCGTACCGTGGTTGCCCCACGACATACGGATGTACGTCACAACCGCCGCGACTTCCTGATTCGACAGCGCTTGCGCGAACGGCGGCATGCCATACGGATGCGGGTTGCCATCCGTGCTCGGCGGGTAGCCGCCGTTCAGCACCATACGGATCGGGTTGACCGCCGACGGCATCTGAATCGACTGGTTGTTCGCGAGCGGCGGGAAGGACGGCGGCATGCCGAGGCCATTTTCCGCGTGACACTTCGCACAGTTGTCAGCGTAGATCTTCTGACCTTGCTTCAACAGTTCGCCGCCGAACTTTTCCGACGTTTCGAGCTGCAGCGGTTCAGGCGCTTCGCTCTTCTGCGGAATCGTCTTCAGGTACGTGGCCATCGCGTTGATGTCCGCGTCCGACATGTACTGCAGGCTGTTGTGGACCACTTCAGCCATCGGACCGAACACCGCGCCGCGGTTCGACACGCCGGTCTTCAGCAGATCGGCGATGTCTTTGGTTTCCCAGTCGCCGAGGCCGGCTTCCTTGTTCGACGTGAGCGACGGTGCGTACCAGTTCTGCAGCGGGATCAGGCCGCCGGCAAACGCCGCCGAGCTCACCGGGCCGCCCATGGCGTTGATCGACGTGTGGCACATGCCGCAGTGGCCGAGGCCTTCGATCAGGTACGCGCCGCGGTTCCATTCGACCGACTTGGTCGGATCCGGCTTGTACTCGCCTTCACGGAAGAACAGCGTGCGCCAGCCGATCAGCATGTTGCGCTGATTGAACGGGAATTTCAGTTCATGCGGACGGCTCGCCACGTTGACCGGCGTGACCGAACGCAGGTACGCGTAGATCGCGTCCGAGTCGGCGCGCGTGACCTTCGTGTAGCTGGTGAACGGGAAGCCCGGATACAGCAGGCTGCCGTCTTTCGAACGGCCGGTGTGCATGGCGCGGTAGAAGTCGTCCTGCGTCCACTTGCCGATACCGTACTGGTCGTCAGGCGTGATGTTCGGCGTGAACATCGTGCCGAACGGCGTGGCCATGGGCAGACCGCCGGCGAACTGCTTGCCGCCGCGCACCGTGTGGCAGGCGATACAGTCGCCGGCGCGGGCGAGATACTCGCCCTTCTTGATCAGCGCGGCCTGGTCGGCGGGCGTTGCCGCCATGGCCGTGCCGTTATGCAGATGGTCGCCGCCCGACCACAGGACGGGAACGAGTGCGGCGGCCGCAACGACGACGACTGCCGAGAGGGCGAACAAAGACTTGCGTTTCATTTGAGTGTCTCTCCCGGTGCCTTATTGCGGTTCGCTGCCGCAGGCAAGCGGAGTCTTCATCGAGCGGGCCGGAGCCGGCACGGGGTTTTGCGGAGCCTGTTGCGTGGAAAGCCATGAAGCGACGGCGTTCACGTCATCGTCGGTCAGGCGCGTGGCGATGGTGTGCATGCAATCAGGCGCGATGGCATGGCGCGAGCCTGAGCGCCATGCGCCGAGCTGGGCGCTGATGTAGTCGGAGTGCAGACCGACCAGACCCGGGATAGCGGGTTCCATACCGGTCAAACCCTTGCCGTGGCAAGCCGCGCAAGCCGGAATCTGCTTGGAGGCGTCGCCGTTCAGCACGATCTGCTGGCCGCGCGCGAGCGTGCTCGACGACACCGTCGGCTTGGCCGGCGGCGGATACGGAGGACGCTGTTGCGAGAAGTACGTGGCGATCTGATGAAGGTAGTCGTCCGAGAGGTACGTGACGAGGTAGTTCATGGGCGGATATTTACGGCGCCCTTCGCGGAAATTCTGCAGCTGGTTGTACAGATAGTCGGCCGGCTTGCCCGCCAGGCGCGGGAAGTAGTCGTTGTCGGTACCTTGGCCATGCGAGCCGTGGCAGGCCGTGCAGCCTTGCACGCGCGCTTCCATCGTATCGGGGGCCTTCGGTTGAGTCTGCGCTTTCGCAGCGCTATAAACGCCCGCGGAGCCGATCAGCAGAAGGGCGAGCAACGGGCGGAAAATGCGTCTTGAAGACACGCGTAACTCCATCAAAATCGGGGACCTGACCGAACTTCGAGCGGCTCGGTGTGAAGGGCAGCCGGCGCTGCGGCGACGCAGCATTCTATCATCGAAGGGTGATGGTGACTATTTGGCTCATTAGAGAAGGTTCCGGCTGTCACAGCCATGCGACAGTTTGACGCGCACGACAGCTTCGAGCGACTCGCCTGTTATCCCAAATTCGTCTGCGCGATCAACGGCGCAAGCCTCGGGCCCGGCCGATCTATCCATAAACCAGGTTGAACCGACGCCCGCGCGAACCATCGAAGCGTACACTTCCGGGCGCGCCGGGCTTTGTCCGGCCTCGATGTGCCCGGGTCCGACGCCCACCGTTTTCCTGATCATCCGCTATCGGCCCTACATGAAGCTACTTAATTTTTCCCGCCCGGCGTTACGAGCCTCGATGCTCGGCGCCGCGGCGCTGCTTGCGACGTCCACGGCATTCGCCCATGCGCATCTGACCTCGAGCGAGCCGGCGGCCAACGCCGAAGTCAGCGCGCCCACCGAAGTGACGATCCATTTCACCGAGCCGCTCGAGCCGGCTTTCAGCAGGATCGCGCTTGCCGACACGAGCGGCAAGGCGGCCGCGCCGGCCGAGTCGCAGGTCGATAAGGATGACGCCAAGGTCATGCATCTGCCGCTGCCGTCGTTGAATGCCGGCCGCTATGCGGTGCACTGGATCGCGGTAGCCACGGACGGCCACCGTACCCAAGGCGACTTTGCGTTTATCGTCAAATGAGCATCGACGGACTCTGGATCGGGCAGGTCGCCATGGCCGCGCTCATGAACGTCGCGTTTGCGTTTGCCGTCGGTTCGGCGTTGCTCGGCGCGTGGCTCGCGAAGGACGCCCAGCAGAAGATCTCGCCCGCGCGTCCCGCGTGGTTGCGCGCGCAACGCTCGATGCTGACGGCCACCGTCGTGCTGGTACTCGCGGATCTCGGCTGGCTGCTGTATCAGGCGGCGTCGATGAGCGGTGTCGCGTTGCCAGCCGCCATCGGCGTAGTGCCGACCGTGCTGACGCAAACCCATGTCGGTTACGGCTGGAGCCTTGCGTTTGCCGGCGCGCTGGTGCTGCTCGGCACGGCGATGGCCAGTCGTACGGGCATGCTGCGTAACGCGCTGCTGTGGCTCGCGGTGATCGCGATCGCCGCGGGCAAGGCATCGCTGGGTCACGCAGCCGATGCCGGGCCGGCCTCGGCCGCGATCGCCATGCAAACGCTGCATGTGCTCGTCACCAGCGTGTGGGGCGGTCTGGCGATGGCGGCGGGGCTCGCGGTCCTGCCGGCGCTCGGCACTTCGACCGCGCGCGGCATGTTGATCCGCACGGCGACTCAGGTGTCGAACGTGTCGGTGGTGGCGGTTGCGCTCGTGCTGCTCTCCGGCATCTTCAACGCGATACGGGGTTCGGGCGGCTCGTTCGAGGCGATCGAACTCAGCACGTGGGGTCATGTGCTGACGCTCAAGCTTGCGCTGGTCGCGCTCGCGCTCGTGCTCGGCGGACTCAACCGCTTTTTGGCGCTGCCGCGCCTGCGCCGCACGGCCTCGACGATGGATGCTCACACCTTCGTCAACGTGCTGTATCTCGAAGCGCTGGCGATGATCGGCGTGTTCGTCGCGGCGGCCGCGTTGTCGCATAGCGTACCGGCGTTCGCGGCGCTCGGTTGATGCCGTGGCGCGAGGTCATGCGCAACGCGAGCAGCATGATCGACGGCGACTGAACCGCAACCGCGTCCGCATGGGTTCAGCTCTGCAACGTGCCGCAACCGCCACGTCAACCACATAAAAAAGCGCCGCACAGCAAAAGCGTGCGGCGCAATACACACGGTCGCCTGGCGGTGGCCAGCAATCCGTTACTACTCTTTTCAGGCGGCGAGTGCGTGGCTCGCCCGCTCTAGTGTCTCGTCCGGAAACATCTCCTGCTGCAACTCGCCGGCTTCGCTGAACCACTGGCAGATCAGCCAGTTGCCCGGCGCGAATAGCACCGGCCCGCTCCAGGCGACGGTCATCGGGCGGCCGCCTGACTCGAGTTTCAGGACGTCGCCTGCGCGAAACGCGGGTTGCGCCCGCCTCATGAGCCGCTCGGCCAGCCGCATGTGAGCCTCCGCTTATTCGAGGCCGAGCCGGTGTCCGAGGATCGGCGCGCAAAAGAGCGCGGTGGCGCAGCCCGCAGCTTTGCCTTCGAGTTCGGCGCCCGCGGCGCGCGCGCCATACATATGCGTGAGGAGATCGAACAGTTGCGGCAGGCAGTACACCACCGCGGCGCCGATGAGGCATTTCTCGACGACCGAGATGCGCCAGCCGCGTTCGAATGCGAGCGCCGCGCCGAGGATGCGCAGCACGCCGAACACCACCAACGCACCAACGGCGGCTTGTTCGCGGAGCAGATAGTCTGGAAGGAATTCGCCCATATTTTCCCCGATGCATTTGTCGTTTGAATGCATTTCAGCAAGGAGCGGGCCATGAGTCTGTCTGATGCCGAACAAACGGCTTGAAAGCCTTTCTGGAGGAGGCTTTGCGAGGAATGCCACGAAGCAGGGAAGAGCCCGGAAAACGCTTGGTTCAGTCCACTTGGTCCGGGATGTTGCGTTACTGCGACGGCCCGCGCGCCACGTCACCGTAGCGCGCGGGCCGCGCCGCGAAGCGCGGGATAAGGCCGCTTTAACGAATCCGTTCGATCTTGCCCACGAGGAACAGATACGACAGTGCGCCGACCACGCCGACGCAGCTCATGAACACCAGCGCGGGGCGGAAGTCGTTGTTCCTGACGATCAAGCCGATCACCACCGGTACGCAGATCGACGACAGATTGCCCATCAGGTTGAACATGCCGCCGGTGAGGCCGAGCAGTTCCTTCTTCGCCATCGACGACACCAGCACCCATGTGATCGACGAAAAACCGCTGCCGAAGAACGCGATCGCCATGAAGAGGATCACCATCGCGGGCGACTCGACATAGTTTGCGCCGACGATCGCCGTGGACAGCAGCAGGCCTGTCACGATCGGCACCTTGCGAGCGAGCGTGGCCGACACGCCGCGCCGGATCATCCAGTCCGACAACAGGCCCGAACCCAGAATGCCCACGAAGGCAGCGAGAAACGGCACGGCCGCCATGAAGCCGGCCTTCAGAAAGTCCATGTGCCGGTACTTGACGAGGTAGGTGGGAAACCAGGTGAGGAAGAACCACAGCGTCGAGGTCACCGCGATCTGCCCGATGTAGACGCCCCACAGCTTGCGATTGCCGAGCACCGCGCGCCAGTCGGCGGCGCTGTAGCGCGCGCGGGGACGACGTGTGTCGCCGAGTTCGACGAGTCCGCCGCCTGCACGGATCGTTTCGAGTTCGGCTTCGTTGACGTCCTTAGCCTCGGACGGTTCACGGTACAGCGCGTACCAAACCAGCCCCCACGCTACGCCGATCGCGCCGGTCAGAAAGAACACGCCTTGCCAACCGAAATGCTGTTGCGTGAGAACCAGCGCCGGCGTCAGAAACGCGAGCCCGACATACTGGCCGGACGTATAGCTGGCAATCGCGCGAGCCCGTTCGCTATCCGGAAACCAGGTCGTGACGATACGGTTCAGCGTGGGATAGGCGGGCGCCTCCAGCGCCCCGAGCAGCACGCGCAGCGAAAGCAGCATCGCGAACGCGCTGGCGAAGCCTTGCAGAATGGTCGCCAGCGACCACAGTCCGATGATCAGCGCGAGCAGAAGCCGCGGCCGCGTGCGATCGACCAGCATGCCGCCGGGAATTTGCAGCAGTGCGTATGACCAGCCGAACGCGGAAAACACCAACCCCATCTGGGTCGAATCGAGTTGCAGGTCCTGCGCGATCGCGGTGGCGGCGATCGACAGATTGCTGCGGTCCAGATACGTGATGACGACGGTGATGAACAGCATCGCAAGGAGGCGGTGGCGCTTGGCCGTCGCTTGCGTCTGGATGTGGGTTGTCTCCACTGAGGTTGTCCTCTTGTTGGTTTTTCTGCCGGCGCCACGGGCCGCGGAACACGCAAACATGAACGTCGACGCAAAAACAAAAACGCCGCCCATGGGCGGCGTTCCTTCACGCAATTACCATTCGGCGACGCTGCCGTCCTCGTGACGCCACACCGGATTGCGCCAGCGATGGCCGACCTTCGCCATCTCCCGCACCTTCTCTTCGTTGACCTCGATGCCGAGGCCCGGACCTTGCGGAATCGACACGAAGCCGTCTTCGTATTTGAAGACTTCCGGATTCCTGATGTAGTCGAGCAGGTCGTTGCCCTGGTTGTAGTGGATGCCGAGGCTCTGTTCCTGGATGAACGCGTTGTAGCTCACCGCGTCGATCTGCAGGCAGGTGGCCAGCGCGATCGGGCCGAGCGGGCAATGCAGCGCGAGCGCGACGTCGTAGGCTTCCGCCATCGACGCGATCTTGCGGCACTCGGTAATGCCGCCCGCGTGCGACGCATCCGGCTGAATGATGTCGACGTAACCACCCGACAGAATGTGCTTGAAGTCCCAGCGCGAATACAGACGCTCGCCCAGCGCGATCGGCGTGTTGGTCTGGTTGACGATGTCGCGCAGCGCTTCGGCGTTCTCCGACAGCACTGGCTCTTCGATGAAGAGCAGCTTGTACGGGTCGAGTTCTTTCGCCAGCACCTTGGCCATCGGCTTGTGCACGCGGCCGTGGAAGTCCACGCCAATGCCGATGTTCGGTCCGACCGCCTCGCGCACGGCCGCGACGTTGTTGATAACGCCTTGCACTTTGTCGAAGGTGTCGATGATCTGCAGTTCTTCCGAGCCGTTCATCTTCACGGCCTTGAAGCCGCGCTCGACCACGGCGCGCGCGTTGTTGGCAACATCGCTCGGACGGTCGCCGCCGATCCACGAATACACCTTGATCTTGTCGCGCACCTGGCCGCCGAGCAGCGCATGAACCGGCACGCCATGATGCTTGCCCTTGATGTCCCACAGCGCCTGGTCGACACCGGCGATCGCGCTCATGGTGATCGGGCCGCCGCGATAGAAGCCCGACCGATACATCACTTGCCAATGGTCTTCGATGAGAAGCGGGTCTTTGCCGATCAGATAGTCGGACAGCTCCTCCACCGCGGCCGCCACCGTGTGCGCACGGCCTTCGACCACCGGCTCGCCCCAGCCGACGATGCCTTCGTCGGTTTCGATTTTCAGGAAGCACCAGCGCGGCGGAACGATGAAGGTTTCGAGCTTGGTGATTTTCATGGTGTACGTCTCCTTTGTCGGCCGGAGTTAGCGCTTTAGCGCTTACTCCGGCCCCATGCAAAGCATCGGCCTTGGGCGTCTGCGAAATATTCCGGGGATTCACATGCTACAACAAAGCGCGTTTAAGTACTATTAATAGTACTATTGGCCATATAGTGGCAAGACCGGCGTCTCGGCATGGCGTTGTCGAAGCAGTGATCTGAAGGTTGAGATACCGGATAATCGCGCTCGTTCCGGCCTCGGTTCCAATATCGATAGCGCCGCGAGGCCGCTAGGAGAAAGCTATTCAGCACGATCTGCATGGGCGTGTCGCCCATCTGCTGGCGACCGCGATTCTGCGCGGCGACTATGCGCCCGATTCCATCCTGCCGCGCGAAGCGGAGTTGATGGAGACGTTCGGCGTGAGCCGCACGGTGTTGCGCGAGGCGTTGCGTACGCTGACTTCGAAAGGCTTGATCGAATCGCGTCCGCGCGTGGGCACGCGCGTGCGTCCGAAACGCGCGTGGAATCTGCTCGATGTCGACGTGCTCGACTGGTACTCGCGGGTCGCCGAGCCAATGACGTTCGCGCTCAAACTGCAGGAAATGCGCGAGATGATCGAGCCGTACGCCGCGAGTCTGGCGGCCGCCTCGCACACGGACGAGACTTTCTACGCACTCGCCGCGGCCCATGCGGCGATGGTGGCGGCGCGCAATGTCGACGAATGGGTGCGTGCCGATCTGCAGTTTCATTTGAGCGTGCTGACCGCGTGCAGCAATGAATTGCTGATTCCGCTCGGCACGCTGATCGAGCGCACGCTCGAAGCGCAACTGCGTCTGAACGCGAAACGCGCGGACGTGTTCAATGCGTCGCTGGCCGAGCACACGGCGGTGTTCGAAGCGATTCGCGATCGCGACGCGGCTGCGGCGCATGCGGCGATGGCGGGGCTGTTGGGTGTGACGCGCGGGCGGATCGAGGCTTAGGCGTGGGCGTCGCGGCGGCGCTCGGCGACGATCCGGTTCAGCGCCGCGTCAGCCGTCGCGCTTCAATCCATCGCGGCGTGCGCCACCGACGCATCCGCCGCCTTGTGTGCAGGGCGGATCAACAGCAGTAGCGGAATAACCAGCAGCGTCGCCATGAACATCAGCTTGAAGTCGTTCAGATAGGCGATCATCGACGCCTGCTGGGTGATCGACACGTTCAATGCGGCCATGTCGTAGTTCGATCCGCTATTGAGCATTGGCTGGATAGCGGGATTGAAGGGCGTGATATTCGCCGCGAGGTCCGCATGCGAGACCTGCGTGTTGCGCGTCATCAGCGTTTGCACGATCGAAATGCCGATACTGCTGCCGATATTGCGCATCAGGCTGTACGTCGCGGTGCCGTCCGCGCGCAGTTCCGGCGTGAGCGTCGAGAAGGTCAGCGCGCTGAGCGGCACGAACACGAGACCGAGTCCGAAGCCCTGAATCACCCCAGGCCAGACGATGTCCGATGCCGACAGCACGATCGTGTAATGCATCATCTGCCACAGCGCGAACGCCGAGATCAGGAAGCCCGCGAGCAGCAGGAGCCGCGCGTCGATCCGCCTCAGCAGGCGCCCGGCGATCAGCATCGCGACCATCGTGCCCGCGCCGCTCGGCGCGGTGACGAGGCCGGTGGTCGCGACCGGATAATTCATCAGGTTCTGCAGCATAGGCGGAAGCAACGCGCGCGTCGCATACATCACCGCGCCGATCACGAAGATGAAAAACGTCCCCGTGGCGAAGTTCGGGTCCTTCAGCAACTCGTATTTGAAGAACGATTTCTTGCCGACGGTGGCCGTGTGCACGAGGAAAAACGCGAAGCTGATGGCCGCAAGCAGCGCCTCGATGACGATTTCGTTCGAGCCGAACCAGTCGAGTTGCTCGCCGCGATCGAGCATGGCCTGCAATGCGCCGATGGCGAGACCAAGCGTGGCGAAGCCGAACGCGTCGAACTTCGCGTCGTGTTTCGGCTCGCGCGAAGGCAGGAAGGTCGCCACGCCGAACAGCGCGAACGCGCCGATTGGCACGTTGATGAAAAACACCCAGCGCCAGTTGTAGCTGTCGGTGAGCCAGCCGCCGAGCGTCGGCCCGAGAATCGGCCCGACCATCACGCCCATGCCCCATACCGCCATGGCCTGGCCCTGCTTCTCGCGCGGGTTGATGTCGAGCAGGATGGATTGCGACAGCGGCACCAACGACGCGCCGAAAATCCCTTGCAGCAAACGCGACGCGACGATTTGCGTGAGCGTCTCCGACAAACCGCACAGCGCCGACGACACCGTGAAGCCACCGATCGCGAAGATCAGCAGGCGCTTGACGCTCAGCCGGTCGGACAGCCAACCGGTGAGTGGCGTGGCGATCGCGGCGGCGACGATGTACGAGGTCAGCACCCACGTAATCTCATCCTGCGACGCGGACAGCGTGCCCTGCATATGCGGCAGGGCCACGTTGGCGATCGTGCTGTCGAGCGTCTGGATCAACGTCGCCAGCATGATCGAGATGGTGATCATCGGGCGGTTGAGCGGCGCGGCGGCGCTGGCCGCCGGGTTGTCGGAAGACATGAATGAGCGGGGTCGTCGATATAGTAAGCATGCTTAGTATATCGGTTGCGCGCGCGTCTGCCATCGGGAATTATGCGGAGCGTGAATTGCGCCCGTTTCAACCCTGAAAAACGAAAGCCTTTCGTATAATCCGCGCATGAAAACCCAACTCGATGAGCGCTTCGGCTTTCTGATTTCCGACGTCGGCCGCCTGACGGGCAAGCGTTTCGACGACCTCGCGAAGTCTTCAGTCGATCTGACGCGCGCGCAGTGCCGCGTGCTGGCCTACCTCGCGCATTACGGCGACACCAATCAGGCGCGCCTCGCGGACCTGCTCGAAGTCGCGCCGATTTCGGCGGGTCGTCTGCTCGACCGGATGGAAGAGGGCGGCTGGATCGAGCGGACTGCCAATCCGCAGGACCGTCGCGAGCGCCAGGTGCACATGACGCCGAAGGCCGAGCGCACGCTCGGCAAGGCGCGCAAAGTCGGCGACGAAGTCGCGCTCGAAGCGCTGAACGGCTTCACCGAAGAGGAAGCGAAGCAGTTGATCGCGTTGTTGCAACGCGTACGGGGCAATCTGAGCCGGCTGGTGGATCGGTGATAGCCGGCGCGCGATCGGGTTAAGTGGGGGGCGTTGACGGCGCGCTTCCGCACGCCGCGTGGCGACTACTTCGACTCGGGCGTCCCTGACGCTCCCGACGGCGGCACCAACTCGAAACATGCAGGCGGCGCGACGGATGTTCTCGTTTTCGCGTCGGGCTGCTGCGGGTCGATACATTTGAAGGCGCTCTGATCGCGCTGGACGAAAATCGTGTCGGCCGGGCCCGCGCTGCCATGGGCGCCATTCACGACGGCGACGATTTTGTAGCCGTCCTGCAAGAGCGTGGACAGCGTGGTCGCGCTCGCGCGCCACTGGCTGTCGGGCGGTGTCTGAGCCTGAGCGGCGAGTGCGGCGGTGCCGCTGAGAAACGCGATGGAAGCGGTGGCCACGGCAAGCGTGGCGGTGCGGAACGTCATCAAGAAACCTCCTTGAAGTTGCTGTAGTTGCAGTTCGGAAAGCCAAAACAAAAAAGCCGCTGAACCTTGCGGATCAGCGGCTTTTTCTTGCAACTGGTGGCGAATCAGGGACTCGAACCCCGGACCTGCGGATTATGATTCCGTCGCTCTAACCAACTGAGCTAATTCGCCGAAAGAAGCGAGATTATGCGGATGGCGCCGGAGGCTGTCAACCCCCGGCGCACAACTTTTTCAAGAAGCTGTTCCGGTCATCAGACGTTTCAGTCTTTCGCGTAGATGTCCGAGTCTTTGGTTTCCCGGACGAACAGCATGCCGATCACGAAGGTAATGAGCGCGATCACGATCGGATACCACAGTCCCGAAAAGATATTGCCCTTCGCCGCCACGATCGCGAAAGCGGTGGCCGGCAGGAACCCGCCGAACCAGCCATTGCCGATGTGATACGGCAGCGACATCGAGGTGTAGCGGATGCGCGTCGGGAACATCTCCACCAGCATCGCCGCGATCGGTCCGTAGACCATCGTCACGTAGATCATCATGATCGTCAGGATCACCACGGTCATTGGCCAGTTGATCTGCGAGGGATCGGCCTTCGGCGAATAGCCCGCGGTCTTCAGCGTCGTCGCGAGGGTCTTGTCGAACGCTTTGCCTTGATCCTTGGCGTCGGCGGCCTTGCCGTCATACGTGTTGATCACCGTATCGCCGACCTTGATCTCCGCCAGCGTGCCCGCCGGCGCGGCGACGTTCTCGTAGTTCAAGCCGGCCTTCGAGAGTGCGCTCTTGGCGATGTCGCAGGAACTCGTGAACTTCGAGGTGCCGACCGGGTTGAACTGGAACGAGCACTCGTCCGGGTTCGCGATCACGACGATCGGCGCCTTCGCGGTCGCGGTTTCCAGCGCCGGGTTGGTGTAGTGCGCCAGCGCCTTGAACAGCGGGAAGTACGTGCACGCGGCGATCAGCAGGCCGGCCATGATGATCGGCTTGCGGCCGATACGATCCGACAGCGAGCCGAAGAACAGGAAGAACGGCGTGCCGATCAGGAGCGCGATCGCGATCATGATATTGGCGCTGCTGCCGTCCACCTTCAGCGTCTGCGTCAGGAAGAACAGCGTGTAGAACTGGCCCGTGTACCAGACCACGGCCTGGCCGGCGGTGAGGCCGATCAGCGCGAGGATCACGATCTTCAGGTTCTTCCACTGGCCGAAGGCTTCGGTCAGCGGCGCCTTGGAGGTCTTGCCTTCGGCCTTGATGCGCTCGAACACCGGCGATTCATGCAGTTGCAGACGAATCCACACCGACACGCCCAGCAGGATGATCGAGGCGATGAACGGAATGCGCCAGCCCCAGGCGCCGAACGCGTCCTCACCCATTGCCGTGCGCACGCCGAGAATCACCAGCAGCGACAGGAACAGGCCGAGCGTGGCGGTCGTCTGGATCCAGGCCGTGTAGAAGCCGCGGCGTCCGGGCGGCGCATGTTCGGCCACGTAGGTAGCGGCGCCGCCGTACTCGCCGCCGAGCGCGAGGCCTTGCAGCATCCGCATCGCGATGAAGATCACCGGCGAAGCAAAGCCGATCGCCGCGTAGCCCGGCAGAAAGCCGACGAGGAACGTCGACAGGCCCATGATCACGATCGTCACGAGGAACGTGTACTTGCGCCCGACCATATCGCCGAGGCGCCCGAACACGATCGCGCCGAACGGCCGGACCGCGAAGCCGGCCGCGAAGCTGAGCAGCGTGAAGATGAACGCGGCTGTCGGATTGACGCCGGAGAAGAAGCTCTTACTGATGAAGGCCGCCAGCGAGCCGGCCAGATAGAAGTCGTACCACTCGAAAACCGTACCCAGCGACGATGCGAAGATCACCCGCTTCTCTTCGCGCGTCATCGGCACGTGCGAGATTTGCCCGCCAACGGTAGCCATATGTCGTCTCCAATATTGATATGCACGCGGTTCGCCGGTAACGGCGTTCCCGTGGAACCGATTATTGGAGTGGAAACTTACGGCCTACTGACGTGGCGGGGTGAAATTGCAGCTTTGCGTGTGTTGTGGGTTTTTGTCCAACAGCGGCGATCTGGCCTCAAGACCGGCTAATTTGCTCTCAAGTTATCTCAATATCGAAATGGCAAGTTTGCGTGTTCAAGTTGCGTTAGGGTAAGTCCCGGCCCGTTCGTGCACATGCAAGCTGACGCGTACGAGCGTGCCGGCAAGCCGCGGCGAGGTTTGGTAGACGTTGTCGCCGATCGTCAGCTCGCCGCCGTGCATGGTCGCGATCTCGCGGACGATCGCGAGTCCGAGGCCGCTGCCGTCGCCTTCACGGCCGAGAATCCGGTAGAAGCGCTCGATCACCCGCGAACGCTCGGCGACCGGAATGCCAAGCCCGGTATCCTCGACTTCCAGATACACGAGCCGCGCCGGCGCATCATGCCTGACCCTGACGGTGATGCGCCCGCCCGGCGGCGTATAGCGGATGGCGTTGTCGATCAGATTCGACAGCATTTCGCGCAACATGACCGGATTGCCGTCCACTTCGACGGGCTCCTCGGGCGCTTCGTAGCCCAGATCCATCTGCTTGGCGAGCGCGGCCTGAACCCAGTCGCGCACGGCGTGGCGCGCGACTTCGGTCACCTCGACCGGCGTGAAAATCTGCCCCGACATGCGGTTCTCCGCGCGCGCCAGCGCCAGCAGTTGCGTGACGAGCCGCGCGGCCTGCTCCGAGCTGGTGGCGATCTGCTCCAGCGAGCGATGCACTTCCGCGGAGGCGTCCTGACGCAGCGCCAGTTCGGCCTGGGTGCGCAGGCCGGCCAGCGGCGTTTTCATCTGATGCGCGGCATCGGCGATAAAACGCTTTTGCAGCTCCATGTTCTGTTCGAGGCGCGTCAGCAGATCGTTGAACGAGGTGACGAGCGGCTCGATTTCCGGCGGCGCGCGGCGTGCCTCGAGCGGCGACAGGTCGTCCGGGCGGCGCGCGCGGATATGCGCCTGCAGCGCGTGCAGCGGCGCGAGGCCGCGCGAGAGCCCGAACCACACCAGCAGGATCGCGAGCGGCAGGATCACGAACTGCGGCAGGATCACGCCTTTGATGATGTCGTTGGCGAGCTGGCTGCGCTTGTCGAGCGTTTCGGCGACCTGCACCAGCACAGGCTGCGCGCCGGGCGTCTGCGGAAACTCGACGGTCGTATAGGCGACGCGGATATCGTTGCCGCGCAGCACGTCGTCACGAAATTCGACGAGCCCCGGCTGCGGCCGGTCTTCCTCATGCGGCAGCGGCATGTCGCGCTCGCCGCCCACCAGTTCGCCGCGCGTGCCGAGTACCTGATAGAACACGCTGTCCACATTGTCCGCGCGCAGAAAGTCGCGCGTGGAGTCGGGCAGCGTCAGTTCCGCCACGCCATTGACCGGATGAATCTGGCGCGCGAGCACGTACGCGTCGGTTTCCAGCGCGCGGTCGAACGGGCCGTTTGCAATCGACTTGGCGACCAGATACGTGACAGCGAGGCTCATCGGCCAAAGCAGCAGCAGCGGCGCCAGCATCCAGTCGAGGATCTCGCCGAATAGCGAACGCGGGCGCGCCTCGGCGGCGGCTTCGGTTTCGTCGGGCGGGGCGAACGGATTGGCGTAGCGCTCGTCGCGCGCCTCGTCGAGGTCCGCCGCGTGCGCCGTAGCGCGGTCTGCGCGCGCGGACATGGGCGACCTCTATTTGTAGTGATGGCTCGCCGGCATCGCGCCGGACGGCGGCGAGGCGGGCGGCTCGGGCTCGGCGGGCGGGGGCGTCGTCGTGGCGTTCGCGCTCGTGCTCGCCGGCGACGCCGCTTTCTCGAGGCAGTAGCCAAGACCGCGCACGGTGATGATGCGCACGCCGCTCGGTTCGATTTTCTTGCGCAGGCGGTGCACGTAGACCTCGATTGCGTTGTTGCTGACTTCCTCGCCCCATTCGCACAGGTGATCGACGAGCTGTTCCTTCGAGACCAGCCGGCCGATCCGTTGCAGCAGCACTTCGAGCAAACCCAGTTCGCGCGCCGACAGATCGATCACCTGCTCATTGACATAGGCGATCCGGCCGACCTGGTCGAACGACAGCGAGCCGTGGCGCACCACCGTCGGGCCGCCGCCCGCGCCGCGCCGCGTCAGGGCGCGCACGCGTGCTTCGAGTTCGTTCAGCGCGAAGGGCTTGGCCATGTAATCGTCGGCGCCGAGATCGAGACCCTTGACACGTTCGTCGACGCTGTCCGCGGCGGTCAGGATCAGCACCGGCAGGTTGGAATTGCGCGCGCGCAGGCGGCGCAGCACCTCGAGGCCGGACATGCGCGGCAGGCCCAGATCGAGAATCAGCAGGTCGAACGTTTGCATCGACAGCGCAGTGTCGGCCTCGACGCCGGTCTTCACGTGATCGACGGCATAGGCCGATTGGCGGAGTGATCGAACCAGACCGTCCGCGAGTATGCTGTCGTCTTCGGCAATCAGAATTCGCATGGTGCGCAAGCCTGGCCTTGCCGGCACCGCGGGGTGTCCCCCGGCGCACAGCGGTCTCCGAAAATTATTGTGGGTAGTTGGGCAGCGCGACAGTAAAAATGCGCGTTCGCATGAGAATCGTGCTTGCCAAAACTACTGTTTTTTTATACAGTGTCTGGGTTTCGTGTGCTGTCCTTCACGAGTAGGTTGAAACTCGGGGCTGCACATCCGCCTCAGACGCCGTTCATCATAGCAAAGGACGATTCATGGAAGAAAGCAAGAAAGGCTCGGCTGGACTGACTGCTGAAAAGAGCAAGGCACTCGCTGCTGCACTCGCGCAGATCGAAAAGCAGTTCGGCAAAGGGTCGGTCATGCGGCTCGGCGCAGGTGAGGCGGTCGAAGATATCCAGGTGGTCTCAACCGGATCGCTCGGCCTCGACATCGCGTTGGGCGTCGGCGGTTTGCCGCGTGGCCGGGTGGTCGAAATTTATGGCCCGGAGTCGTCCGGTAAAACCACGCTGACGTTGCAGGTCGTCGCCGAAATGCAGAAGCTCGGTGGCACGGCGGCGTTTATCGACGCGGAACACGCGCTGGACATCCAGTACGCGGGCAAGCTCGGCGTGAACGTGAACGACCTGCTGGTTTCGCAGCCGGACACCGGCGAACAGGCGCTCGAAATCGCCGACGCGCTGGTGCGTTCGGGCTCGATCGACATGATCGTGATCGACTCGGTCGCGGCACTCGTGCCGAAGGCTGAAATCGAAGGCGAAATGGGCGACTCGCTGCCGGGTCTGCAAGCGCGTCTCATGTCGCAGGCGCTGCGCAAGCTCACCGGCACGATCAAGCGCACGAACTGCCTCGTGATCTTCATCAACCAGATCCGTATGAAGATCGGCGTGATGTTCGGCAACCCGGAAACCACCACGGGCGGTAACGCGCTGAAGTTCTACGCGTCGGTGCGTCTGGACATTCGCCGTATCGGTTCGATCAAGAAGAACGACGAAGTGATCGGCAACGAAACGCGCGTGAAGGTGGTGAAGAACAAGGTTGCTCCACCCTTCCGCGAAGCGATTTTCGACATCCTGTACGGCGAAGGTATTTCGCGTCAGGGCGAAGTCATCGACCTGGGCGTGCAGGCCAAGATCGTCGACAAGGCCGGCGCGTGGTACAGCTACAGCGGCGAACGTATCGGTCAGGGCAAGGACAATGCGCGTGAATTCCTGCGCGAAAATCCGGATATCGCCCGCGAGATCGAAAACCGTATCCGTGAATCGCTGGGCGTGAATGCCATGGCTGAAGCCGTGACCGGCGCAGGCGCTGAAGTCGCGGACGAAGAAGAGTAACCATCACGTGATACGCAAGGGCCGGCCGTTGTCCGATTCCGGACGCCACGCGGACGGCCCGCGTGATGAAGACGACGAGTCGTTCGATCCATTCGAATCGTTCGACGCACATGACCGCGCTGCGGGCCGCAATCCGCAGCGCGCGCAGTTTGAATCCTCCCCGCCCGTAGGCTCGGATCCCTCCGAAACCACCTACACTCGCTCGCGTCGCGTCCCAGGCGAAGCGAAACCCGGGCAAGACGAAGCCAAAAAATCCCAACGTCCGGCACGGTCGCTAAAAGGCCGCGCGCTCGGCTATCTGTCCCGCCGTGAATACAGCCGCACCGAACTGGCGCGCAAGCTGAAGCCGTTCGTCGAGGAAACCGACTCGCTCGACACCTTGCTCGACGCACTCGAAGCCGAAAACTGGCTGTCCGATTCGCGTTTCGCCGAAAGTCTGATTCATCGGCGCTCGTCGCGATTGGGCGCGAGCCGGATCGTCGGCGAATTGAAGCAGCATTCGGTCGACCAGACGCTCGTCGAAGAAGCCAGCGCGCAATTGCGCGAAACGGAACTGGCTCGTGCGCTCGCCGTCTGGCAGAAGAAATTCGGCCGGCTTCCCGAAACGCCCACCGAACGGGCGAAGCAGACGCGCTTTCTGGCCTCGCGCGGATTTTCGGGCGCCACGATCGGCAAAATCCTCAAGGGAATCGACGAAGACTGGGCGGGCGAGTAAGCGCGGCGGCTTTATTGGCGCGCAAGCCCTTTAAGACAGCGACTTCCGCGCTCAGCCGCCTGCGGCGCGGCCGTGCGCAATCGGACCTGTCCCAAATACCCAGTATGCTAAAATTCGTGGGTTTTCCAATCCGGCCTTTCCTTCCCGCATGCCGCTCTCCCCGCCAGTGTCCCGTCAGTTGCGCCATCGTCGCGCAATCAGAGCGGAAGCCTATGAGCGAGCCGATGGCCTGTGGGATGTGGAAGCGTGCTTGACCGACGAAAAACCGCGCGATGTGGTGCTTGCGTCGGGCGTCCGGCCCAATGGTCAGCCGATCCATGAACTCTGGCTTCGCATCACCATCGATCGCAAGCTCAATGTCGTCGACGCCGAGGCGTCGTCCGACTGGGTGCCCTATCCTGGTTTGTGCCAAGTCAGCAATCCCGCCTACCGTGCCCTCATCGGGCTCAATCTCCGCCAAAACTTCCGTCGTGAGTCTGCCCGTTTGCTGGGCGGCACGGCGGGTTGCACGCATCTCACCGAGCTGTGCGCGATCCTGCCGACCGCCGCGATTCAGGCATTCGCCGGCGAAGTGTGGAACACCGGTGACGGCGCGTCGGGCGCGAACGCAGGTTCAGGAGACGGATCGTCTAACAGCACAGGCGAGCATTCCAACGATAAACCGCCATTCCAGCTGGGACGCTGCCACGCGCTGCGTTTCGACGGCGAGGCGGTGCAGCAGTTTTATCCGCGCTGGTATGGCCGCGCTCCGTATACAGCGGATCGCGCGGCATCGTCAGGCGACGGGGCAGTCCGCCAGACAGGCGAGGGCGGCAACGCGTCCGGCATGAACGACGGCAGCGGAAACGAAGTTCAATCCAACTCTCAGACTGAAGGGAATCACGCATGAAGATTCACGAGTACCAGGGTAAGGAAATCCTGCGGAAATTCGGCGTCGCGGTACCGCGCGGCAAGCCGGTCTTCTCGGTGGATGATGCGGTCAAGGCCGCGGAAGAGCTCGGCGGCCCGGTATGGGTCGTGAAGGCTCAGATCCACGCGGGTGGCCGTGGCAAGGGCGGCGGCGTGAAGGTTGCCAAGTCGCTGGAACAGGTTCGTGAATACTCGAACCAGATCCTCGGCATGCAGCTCGTCACGCACCAGACCGGCCCGGAAGGCCAGAAGGTGAATCGTCTGCTGATCGAAGAAGGCGCTGACATCAAGAAGGAACTGTATGTCGGCCTCGTGATCGATCGCGTGTCGCAGAAGATCGTCGTGATGGCATCGAGCGAAGGCGGCATGGACGTCGAAGAAGTCGCGGAAAAGACGCCCGAGCTGATCCACAAGGTTGCAGTCGACCCGTCGACCGGCCTGAAGGACGCCGAAGCTGACGACCTCGCGAAGAAAATCGGCGTGCCCGACGCATCGATCCCGCAAGCGCGCGCGATCCTGCAAGGCCTGTACAAGGCGTTCTGGGAAACCGACGCTTCGCTGGCCGAAATCAACCCGCTGATCCTGACCGGCGACGGCAAGGTTATCGCACTGGACGCCAAGTTCAACTTCGATTCGAACGCACTGTTCCGTCACCCGGAAATCGTCGCGTATCGCGATCTGGACGAAGAAGATCCGGCTGAAGTCGAAGCCTCGAAGTTCGACCTCGCGTACATCTCGCTCGACGGCAACATCGGCTGCCTCGTGAACGGCGCTGGCCTCGCAATGGCAACGATGGACACCATCAAGCTGTTCGGCGGCGAACCGGCGAACTTCCTGGACGTGGGCGGTGGCGCCACGACCGAGAAGGTCACGGAAGCGTTCAAGATCATGCTGAAGAACCCGAACCTGACCGCGATTCTGGTCAACATTTTCGGCGGCATCATGCGCTGCGACGTGATCGCGGAAGGCGTGATCGCGGCGTCGAAGGCCGTCTCGCTGAAGGTGCCGCTCGTGGTCCGCATGAAGGGCACGAACGAAGACCTCGGCAAGAAGATGCTCGCTGAATCCGGCCTGCCGATCATCGCGGCGGACAGCATGGAAGAAGCGGCTCAGAAGGTCGTCGCGGCTGCTTCGGGCAAGGCGTAAGCCGAGTCCGCGGGGCTTTTGCCAGAATTAACCAGGATTACGAATGGCGGCGCGTGAGCGACGCGGGCGGAGAACATCCCGCCGCGCGGCGCAACAGCGCGACGCCAAACGAACAGAGGTCAATACATGTCGATTCTGATTAACAAAGACACCAAGGTCATCACGCAGGGCATCACCGGCAAGACCGGTCAGTTCCACACGCGTGCTTGCCGTGAATATGCAAACGGCCGTGAAGCGTACGTTGCAGGCGTGAACCCGAAGCGGGCCGGCGAAGATTTCGAAGGCATTCCTATCTACGCTAGCGTCGCTGAAGCCAAGGCTGAAACGGGCGCGACCGTGTCGGTGATTTACGTTCCGCCGGCAGGCGCTGCTGCTGCGATCTGGGAAGCGGTCGAAGCCGATCTGGACCTGGCGATCTGTATCACGGAAGGCATTCCTGTCCGTGACATGATCGAGCTCAAGGCTCGTATGCGTGCCGAAAACCGCAAGACGCTGCTGCTCGGACCGAACTGCCCGGGCACGATCACGCCGGACGAACTGAAGATCGGCATCATGCCGGGTCACATCCACCGCAAGGGCCGCATCGGCGTCGTGTCGCGTTCGGGCACGCTGACGTACGAAGCAGTCGGCCAATTGACGGCGATCGGCCTCGGCCAGTCGTCGGCAGTCGGTATCGGCGGCGACCCGATCAACGGTCTGAAGCACATCGACGTGATGAAGATGTTCAACGACGATCCGGAAACGGACGCCGTCATCATGATCGGCGAGATCGGTGGTCCGGACGAAGCGAACGCTGCTGAGTGGATCAAGGGCAACATGAAGAAGCCGGTGGTCGGCTTCATCGCTGGCGTCACGGCGCCTCCGGGCAAGCGCATGGGCCACGCCGGCGCGCTGATCTCGGGCGGTGCTGACACCGCTGAAGCGAAGCTGGAAATCATGGACGCTTGTGGCATCAAGGTCACGAAGAACCCGTCGGAAATGGCGCGTCTTCTGAAGGCAATGCTGTAAATCGAAATTCGCGCGCTGTCACGGCGCGTTTTTTGATACGCTTACGAAGCCCTTTCGTGAGCGTGCGGTTCAAAAAGCGGGGGAGTGTAGACTCCTCCGCTTTTTTTATTGGCCGCGCGTCGGATTTCTTCTTATTCTTTCAATCATGCTCGAGTTCTTCGCCACGCTCCATTGGGGCGCCGTCATTCAGATTATCGTCATCGACATTCTGCTGGGTGGCGACAATGCCGTCGTGATCGCGCTGGCCTGCCGCAATTTGCCGCCGTCCCAACGCACGAAGGGCGTGCTGTGGGGGACGGTGGGCGCCATCGTCCTGCGCGTGGCGTTGATTGCGTTCGCGGTCGCCCTGCTCGATGTGCCGTTGCTGAAATTCGCGGGCGGCCTGCTGCTGCTGTGGATCGGCGTGCGTCTGATGGCGCCGGCGCACGACCCGCATGAGAACATCAAGCCGGCCGACAAGCTGATGTCGGCGATCAAGACCATCATCGTCGCGGACGCGGTGATGAGCCTCGACAACGTGATCGCGATCGCGGGCGCGGCGGAGGCCGCCGATCCCGAGCACCGTCTCGCGCTGGTGATTTTCGGCCTCTTGGTGAGCATTCCGCTGATCGTCTGGGGCAGCCAGTTGGTTCTCAAGCTGCTCGACCGCTTTCCGATCGTCATTACGCTCGGCGCCGCGTTGCTGGGCTGGATCGCGGGGGGCCTGATCATCAACGACCCGGCCGGCGACCGTTGGCCGATCCTCGATTCGCCGTGGGCCGAATACGGCATGAGCATCGCGGGCGCGTTGTTCGTGGTGGTACTCGGTTACCTGCTCAAGCGCCGCAACGCCCATCGCGCGGCGGCTTGAGACAGGAGCCGCCGCCGGCTTGAATCGAACCGCGCTGCAGCGTTGGCCGTTCGGCTGACTGTCTGACGCGAATGCCGCTGGCTACGATTGAAACGCCTGTTCCCGATCCGTGGGGCAGGCGTTTTTCGTTTCAGGAGCCTGCCGATGATCGTCACTTTGCCTTATTCCCCTTACTCCCAGTCCTCACTGTCCACGCGCTCAGAATTGTGCCGAGCGGGCTGGTCCGCGCGGCTTGCGCGCGCCTGCCGACGCCTTGGCTTCGGTTTCACGCTGATTGAGCTGATGATCGTGCTGGCGATCGTCGGCGTGATCGCCGCGTATGCGATTCCCGCGTATCAGGACTATCTGGCTCGCAGCCGCGTCGGCGAAGGGCTGTCGCTGGCGGCGTCCGCGCGGCTGGCCGTGTCCGAAAACGCCGCGAGCGGCAACGCGTTCAGCGGTGGTTATGCGTCGCCGCCCGCCACCCGCAACGTCGAGTCCATTCGGGTCGACGACGACACCGGCCAGATCACTGTCGCCTTCTCGACGCGCGTCGCGCCCGCGGGCTCGAACACGCTCACGCTCGTGCCATCGGTGCCTGACAACGTGGATGGGCCGACTGCGCGCATCGCGTTGAGCAAGGGCGGGGTGCAGGCCGGCGCGCTTACGTGGGAATGTTTCGCGGGCGGCAAGGCGGCGTCCTCGCTGCCGGCGCCAGGCGCCGGGCCGGCACCCGCCGACGCGCCCACTTTGCCGTCGAATCTCGCCCCACCGGAGTGCCGTTCATGAACGACTGCGACATGAGCGCGATGACCGCGAGAGCGGGGCGGCGTCGCAGCCGTCCACACGTAAAAGGCTGATTTTCGGGATATTTCAGCCCGGCCGGCGCACAGCGGGAGAATTTTTTTGTATAGTGCGCCGGTTGCTGACGCCCACCGGTTCCTCGATGCCCACCCCTTTCGCGCGCTATCTGTCTTTCATTCTGTTGGCCCTCGCGTTGGTGCTGCCTTATGCAGTTGTCAACCATACGTATCCGATTCCGACCTTTTACGCTGAATTCACCGCGCTCGCGCTGTATCTGCTGACCGGCGCGGGCGTCGTGCTGCTGGTGGCGAGCGCCAAGCCGCGTGTGACGTTCGCGTCGCCGGTGGTCGCGCTGGTGCCGTTGCTGTTCGGGCTGCTGCTGGTGGCGCAGTCGGTGGTGTTGCCGGTGTCGCAGCCGTCGATGAACTGGCTCGGCGGCGGCTATCTGCTGGCGGCCTTCATGGCGACGCACGCCGGTTACGGCTTCACGCGCGCCAAGCTTAACGAGACCGCGTTGCGCTGGGCGGCCGGGGCGTTGATCGTCGGCGGGCTGTTTGCGGTGTTCTGCCAGATCATCCAGTTGTTTCACCTCGAAGTGCGCGTGTCGCCGCTCGTGGTCGCCTATAACGTGACCGTCGAGCGCCGGCCGTTTGGCAATATGGCGCAGGCCAATCACCTCGCCACCTATATCGCGTTTGCGATGGCGGGGGCGTTGTTCCTCGTGCAGACGCGGCGGATTGCCATCAGCATCTGGTTCCTCGTGTCGACGATTTTCGCGGTCGGCCTCGCGCTGACCGTGTCGCGTGGTCCGTGGCTGCAGATGGGCGTGATCGTCGTGGCGGGTTTCTGGATGGCGTTCGCGCAGACCCGCAATCAGTTGCAGCTACGCCGCAGCAATCGCGAATGGATCATTCCGATCGCGCTGGCCGTGCTGTTTTTCGTGATCAATGCGCTGATCCGCTGGGCCAACGTTCACTATCACCTGGAGCTCGGCCAGTCCGCCGCGGAACGCTTTCAGGATGCAGGCCAGATCGCGCCGCGCCTCGCGCTGTGGAAGTACGGCTGGACGATGTTCAAGACGCATCCGTTGCTGGGCGTCGGTTGGGGCGAATTTCCGAGCTATCAGTACGAGTTCGCGAAGACGCTCGGCGGCGTCGAGATTGCCAACAATTCGCACGACATCTTTATCGACCTGCTGGCGAAGACCGGCTTGATCGGCCTCGCGATCGTGCTGTTCGGGCTGATTACCTGGCTCATACGCGTAGTGCGCGCGCCGCAAAGCTCGGCGCGCGTGTTCGGCATTGCGTTGATCGGCGTGCTGGTCATGCACGCGCTGGTCGAATATCCGCAGCAGTACATGTTCTTCCTGTTGCCGGCGATGTTCGTGTTCGGCCTGCTGGAAACGCGGCCGCTGCGCCTCGTGCCGGCACGCCTGTCGTTCGGCGCGTTTGCCGTGGTGGTGTTCGGTGGGCTGGCCGCACTGTATCCGGTCTATCGCGACTACGCGCGCGCCGAGGTGCTGTACTACGGCCAGCGTCCTGCCGAACAGTATCGTGCGGACCCGTCGTTCCTGTTCCAGGCGTGGGGCGAGTACGGTCTCGCGACGCTCTTGCCGATGAATTCGATGGATCTGCAACACAAGCTCGCCATGCACAAACAGGCGATGGCGCTGCTGCCGGGCGAAACCGTGTTGCGTCGGTATGCGGTGCTGCAGGCGTTGAGCGGCGATCAGGCGGCGGCACTCGATACGGTCGAACGCCTGAAAATCTTCGCCACGGAACTGAAGGACTGGCCGTCGCAACTGAGCTATCTGTACGAGCTTTGCGACGAACAGAAAACGCTGACCGGTTTCAAGGCGGAACTGGTCAAGCGCTACGGCATACCGTCGGACGACGTCAATGAGGACGACGACAGCGACGAGGAGTGAGCCGCCGCGTTTGCTTCAAAGCGTTAAAGATGGAGCGGGGCGATGACGCAAACGGTCATCAATCCGCCACCCAGTCCCCCGACTTCCCGCCGTGCTTCTCCAGCACCTTCACATCGGTGATCGTCATGCCGCGATCCACCGCCTTGCACATGTCGTACACGGTCAGTAACCCGACCTGCACGGCGGTCAGCGCTTCCATCTCCACGCCCGTTCGTCCCAGCGTTTCGACCTGAACCGTGCAATGCACGCCCGGCAGCGTGTCATCGAGTTCGAAATCCACCTTGACGCGCGTCAGCGCCAGCGGATGACACAGCGGAATCAGATCGGCGGTGCGCTTCGAACCTTGAATGGCGGCGATCCGCGCGATGCCGATCACGTCGCCTTTCTTGGCGTTGCCGTCGCGAATCAGCGCGAACGTCTCCGGCAGCATGCGAATCGAGCCGCGCGCAATCGCAATGCGCTTGGTCTCCTGCTTGCCGCCGACGTCCACCATATGCGCTTGGCCGGCAGCGTCGAAATGAGTGAGTTCAGGCATGGTTGGGCTCCTTCAGAGGGCGCCTATCATAGCAGTGCGGTAAAGCCGCACGGCGGCGGCACTGCGTTTGCGCGGGCAAAAACGTGGTCAGTCATCACCCGCCGTCGGCGTGGGCGGCGAGGCATCACCGGGGACGCCCGAATCGCAATGACGCGAATCACATGAATTCCCGCGACGACTGATTACAATTGCCCTATGCCCGCTATCTTAGTCCGAGCGGCGGGCGTCGCTTTCCGACTTCGTCATATCGACCTCGCGATGCGTGCGAAACGGTTCCTTGCTGCGTTGTTGTCTGTCGCGCTGGCAGCGCCGCCGGGCGCGTTCGCGCAATCGCACGGCGTATCGAGCATGGCGCTCAACACGTTGCCCGCCGAACCACCGCTGGTCAGCGGCCCGGCCGATGCCTACGCCGATCCGCTCGTGCCGCCCGAGATCGCGCAAGGCGTGTTCGGCGTGTACGGCGGCGCGCAGAGCCGCTTCTCCGGCAATACCGGTGTGAACACCAATTGGCGTGCACCGATCGTCACGCAGCAATTACCCGATCTGGGCAGCGGCGGCTCGGGCTCGCTCACGCCGCAGGCCGAGCGCAAACTCGGCGAACGCGTGATGCGCGAGTTGCGCCGCGACCCCGACTATCTCGACGACTGGCTGGTGCGCGACTATCTGAACTCGGTTGCCGCGAAACTTGCCGCGGCGGCGAGCGCGCTGTACATCGGCGGATATCGTCCGGACTTCGATCTATTTGCCGTGCGCGACCCGCAGATCAACGCCTTCTCGCTGCCTGGCGGTTTTATCGGCGTGAACACCGGCCTGATCGTGGCCACACAGACCGAGTCCGAGTTGGCATCGGTGCTGGGTCACGAAATGGGACACGTCCTGCAACGGCACATCTCGCGCATGATCACGACCGGCGAACGCAGCACCTATGCGGCGCTCGCCGGCCTGTTGTTCGGCGTGCTTGCCGGCGTTCTCGCGCACAGCGGCGACCTGGGCAGCGCGATTGCGATCGGCGGCCAGGCGTACGCGGTCGACAACCAGTTGCGTTTCTCACGTTCCGCCGAGCACGAGGCCGACCGCGTCGGCTTTCTGCTGCTTGCCGGCGCCGGCTACGATCCTTACGCGATGACGACCTTCTTCGGCCGCCTCGATCGTGCCGCGATGAGCGACACGGGCATTCCAGCGTATGCGCGCACCCATCCGCTGACGGGCGAACGGATTGCCGACATGGAGGACCGTGCGCGCCGCGCGCCTTACCGGCAACCGCATCAATCGGCCGAATATGGTTTTGTGCGAGCGCGCGCGCGCCTGCTGCAGGACCGTTCGCGCAGCGAGTACGGCGACGAGATTTCGCGTTTGCGCTCAGAGATCGAGGACCGCACGGCGGTCAACGTCGCGGCGAACTGGTACGGCATCGCGTATGGGCAGATGCTGCTTGAGCGTTATGACGACGCGGCAGCGTCGCTGGCGTCGTCCCGCGCCGCGTTCGCGACGGGCGAGCAGGCCGAGGGCGGCACGGCGCGCAGTTCGCCGAGCCTCGACGTGTTGGCCGCCGACATCGCGCGGCGCGCCGGCCGCGACGACGAGGCCGCGCGTCTGGCCGAGTTGGCGCAGAAGCGCTGGCCGCAATCGAACGCCGCAATCGACATGCATATCCGCACCTTGCTGACCTTGCGCCGCTTTGCCAGTGCTCAGTCGCTTGCGCAAAAGGAGACTCGCGCCCAGCCCGATCAACCGGCCTGGTGGCTGTATCTCGCCCAGGCTAGCGCGGGCACGGGCGATGCGTTGACACAGCATCGTGCGATGGCCGAGAAATTCGCGCTCGAGGGAGCGTGGCCTTCGGCGATCCGGCAATTGAAGGACGCGCGAGATCTGAAGACGATCGGCTACTACGACCTCGCGACCGTCGACGCGAGGCTGCATGAGATGGAGAGCCGCTATAAGGAGGAGCGGCTGGACGAGAAGAGTTAGCCCAGCGCGCAGCCTAGTGTTTAAGCGCCAGCGGCTGCCGGACTCGGCACAAACTTGAACCGCGCAGCAACATCGCCTCGCCGCACAGCCTGCAGCGGCAACACAACCTGATTGTTCCAGCGAAACTCCCCGCTCATGGAGTCGTCCGCCAGCGTTGCATGGTCGGAAAACACCTCGAGATCGTGGTCGTGCAAGACGGCGATTCTCGGCGGCGTCGCGCTATCGGTAAACAGAATCCCGCCTTCTTCATCGATCAATACGGCTGCGGGCTCGAACGCGCCGCCCGCTTGATCCTGCAAGGCGAGCGCGCCGCCAGCATCGGCATTGGCCGACAACCTCACCACCCACGGCGTATAGCCCAACTCGACATACACGCGCTGCGGGCCGTTCTGAAAAAACCACTGGCCGCGCTCGTCGGCGTCGTAATTCCGGTTGATGAACCCGAGCAACGCTTCGTGGCGGATCGGCACACCGGGCGAACCGCTCGCCTGCGCGGCCTCGTCGCGCATGCGCCAGTTGCCGCGCCTGTCCAGCATCAGCCACCCTGTGCAACTCGGTACATTCGGCCACTTGGCCAAAGCCTGCTTGACGATGTCATCCATGATCGAGGTGTCGCTCCAGATAGCCGAACACGCGCCGCGAAAGCCAGTCGATGCGGCCCGGAAACGGCCCGGTCATAAAGCCGGCGTGGCCGC
This sequence comes from Paraburkholderia sp. BL9I2N2, assembly GCF_004339745.1. Taxonomy (GTDB): domain Bacteria; phylum Pseudomonadota; class Gammaproteobacteria; order Burkholderiales; family Burkholderiaceae; genus Paraburkholderia. The sequence goes on from NZ_SMGP01000001.1 coordinate 228,962, forward strand.
CGTGCTTGGGTTGGTCGAGTTCCACGGCCGCCGACACTTCATGCCGCGACGGCAACGCCTCAGCCGGCAGGAACGGATCGTTGCGCGCGTTCAGCACCAGCGTCGGCACCTGAATGTGCGGCAGCAGCGGACGCGTGGTCGCTGTGCTCCAGTAGTCGTCGGTATCGCGAAAGCCGTGCAGCGGCGCTGTGACCACGTTGTCGAACTCGTACATGGTGCGGCTCGCCAGCATCGCGTCACGGTCGAACAGGCCGGGAAACTGCACCAGCTTCTGTTCGGCCTTCTGCTTGAGCGTCTTCAGGAAACTGCGCGTGTAGATGAGGCCGAAGCCCTGCGACAACGCGCGGCCGCCGGCATGCACGTCGATGGGCGTCGAAATCGCCGCGGCGGCCGAGATCACCGACGCCGCGTCCTCGCGGCGTTCACCCAGCCAGCGCAGCAGCACATTGCCGCCGAGCGACACGCCGGCCGCCACGATCGGCCCGCGATGCGCGGCGCGCAAACGTCGCAGCACCCAGTCGACTTCGTTGCTATCGGCGAGATGGTAGAAGCGCGGCAACCGGTTTAACGGTCCGCTGCAACTACGAAAGTGCGGCACGACGCCGTGCCAGCCGTACTCGCGCGCGGCCGCCATCAACGAGGCGGCATAGTGCGAGCCCGAGCTGCCTTCGAGGCCGTGAAACAGCACGAAGAGCGGAGCGGTGTCGGCGGGAACGTGAGGCGAAGCGCCGGGCGTGAGCGCGGATCCGGGCTGGCCGTCATGCTGCACCCAGTCGAGATCGATGAAATCGCCATCGGGCGTGTCCCAGCGCTCGCGTCGAAACGAGACCGCGGGGCGGCGCGCGAACAGCGACGGGACGATGGTCTGCGCATGCCGGTTCGGCAGCCAGAGCGGCGCACGGTAGAGCAACTCGACGGTGGCCTCGACAGTCGCCTCGACGGCGGCCGCGGCGCGTGCCGCGCCCGAAGGAGCGGATTGATCGTGCGTCGTGCCCAAAAGGGGCTTCCTGCGGGGCGTGCTCATGCCTGCTTCAAAACAAATAAGTGAAACGCGCGGCGCGCGTCAGTGCAGCGACCCCTGGCCGTGCCGCATCTTCGTGGCGAACTGGCTGGCGGCCTCATTAGGCATCGGACTCGCGTGAATGTGCGCGATGCGCCATTCGCCGCGTTCGTGGACCATCACATAAGTCGTGAACACCATGGCGGGCGTGGCCTTCGGGTCAGCCGGCCGGTGCGCTTCGGCGATCGCATAGACCACGGTGCCGAGGCTGTCGTAGACGCGGATATCGAGCGGTTCGATGAAAACCGGCGCGGTTTCGAGCTGGATCTGCAAGCCGGCGCGAATACTGTCGAGGCCGTGCAGGTGGGAGCCGTCGGCGCAGATACAGCTCACGAACTCTTCATCGATCCACAGACCCATCAAGCTGTCGATATTGACCTCGGCGACGGCCTGGTAATAGGCGTTCAGGGTATCGACGGCGGCTTCGAAGATATGGGCAAAACGTGGCATGGCTCGTCAGTCTCTTGTGCGCGGCGCGCGGTTGCGGGACAGCGGTCAGCGGGACAGTCCGGGGCACCGGACAATCGCACCCGAGCGCCAGAATGCCCGCGCCGCAAGGCGCGAACATGACGCGACGCGCTCAGGGGCGTGCGGTGTTGCGTGCAAGTGTCAGCGGCTGTTAGCGTTGCGCGAGCAACATGCCGCGCAAATCGCCGAATACCTGCTCGGCGCTCAACTGCTTCAGGCAGTTCAGATGACCAAGCGGACACTCGCGCTCAAAACAGGGGCTGCATTCGAGATGAAGCCATTGTACCTTCGCAAGCTCGGACAAGGGCGGCGTGTGGCGCGGATCGGTCGAACCGTACACGGCTACCAGCGGCCGGCGCAGCGCGGCGGCCACGTGCATCAGACCGGAATCGTTGGTCACGACCGCGTTGGCGCGCGAGATCAGCGCGCACGCCTCGCCCAGCGCGGTCTGGCCGCACAGGTTGCGCACGTTCGGCGCTCGCTCGGCGATGGCCTGCGCGAGCGGTGCGTCTTTCGGCGAACCGAGCGCGACGATCTGCGTGTACGGGAACGACTGGCCGACCATTTGCGCGAGCGATGCGAAATGCTCGGGCGGCCAGCGCTTGGCCGGGCCGTATTCGGCGCCCGGACAGAACACCAGCAGCGGCACGCGCGTGTCGAGATTGAAGCGCGCGGAGACGCGCGACGCTTCGTTCAGGTCCGCGTCGAGGCGCGGCATCGGCAGGTCGTCGGGCAACTTGGCGCCGGGCGCGTAGGCGAGGGCGGCGTATTGGCCAACCATCGGCGGGCGCTCGTCCTTGCGCGGATTCGCGTGACGCACGTTCAACAGACCGTAGCGGCTTTCGCCGGTATAGCCGATGCGCAGCGGAATGCCCGCCATCCACGGAATCAGCGCCGACTTGAGCGAGTTCGGCAGCACGTAGGCGGCGTCGTAGCCCACGTCGCGCAAGTCGCTCGCCAACTGCCAGCGGCGCAGCATCTGCAGCTTGCCGTGCGCCAGATCTGTCGCATAGACGTCGCGGATTTCCGGCATGCGTTCGAGCACGGGCGCGACCCACGAGGGCGCGACCGCGTCGATGACGATGCGCGGATGCAATTTCACGAGGCGCGCAAACAGCGGCTGCGCCATCAATGCGTCACCGATCCAGTTCGGTGCGATAACCAACGCGCGACGCATCAGAGTGAGTGTCCGGTGTCGAAACGAAACCCCGCGCAAGCCTTGCGCGCGGCATTCGGATAAGTAAAAGGGGAAAAGCCGCACGCCGCGTGAAGCGCTTCCGGGATGGCCGGAGACGCCGCGGCGGCGGCCCTGCTGTGACGTGCCTGCTTTCGGATCGGGCGGCGAGTTCGCGTTGTGTGATCACCGTTTGCTGTGCCACCGCCGCTGGTCCGTCGCACGACAAACCAGACCGCGCAACATGCAATCGATCACGAAGCGAACCCCGCAACGCAACCCGCGGCGAAGCGGGCAGCCGACCCGGTAAGCGTCGCCACAAGCAATCCGTGCTCAATGCGCCGTGTTCAATGACCTCTGACCACTTCGCCGTCGCGCAGCTTGTAACGCGTGCTGCAGTACGGGCACTTGGCTTCGCCGTGCGTGACGTCGATGAAGACACGCGGATGCGCGCTCCAGCGCGGCATGGCCGGATTCGGGCAGTACGCAGGCAGGTCTTTTGCCGACAGTTCGACCAGCGGCATTTCCTTGATTTCGCTCATAAGACGTTCTCGTTGTATGCAGGGTGCGTGCGGCGCGCCGGTGAAGCCCGGCGCAGCGCGCGTTAGATCTTGGTCAGCCAGTGGGCGTACTTGTCGCTCTTGCCGTTCACGATGTCGAAGAAGCCTGTTTGCAGCTTCTCGGTGATCGGGCCGCGTGCGCCCGAGCCGATCGTGCGGTTGTCGAGTTCGCGGATCGGCGTGACTTCGGCGGCGGTGCCGGTGAAGAACGCTTCGTCGCAGGTATAGACCTCGTCGCGCGTAATGCGCTTTTCGATCACCTGGATGCCCGCGTCGCGCGCCAGCGTGATGACCGTGTCGCGCGTGATGCCGTCGAGGCACGACGACAGGTCCGGCGTGTACAGCTTGCCGTTGTTCACGAGGAAGAAGTTTTCGCCCGAGCCTTCCGACACGTAGCCGTCCACGTCGAGCAGCAGCGCTTCGTCGTAGCCGTCGGCGATGGCTTCCTGGTTGGCGAGGATCGAGTTCACGTACCAGCCCGACGCCTTGGCGCGGACCATCGACACGTTCACGTGATGGCGCGTGAACGACGAAGTCTTCACGCGGATGCCCTTGGCGATGCCGTCTTCACCGAGGTAAGCGCCCCACGGCCAGGCCGCGATCGCCACGTGGATGGTGTTGCCCTTGGCCGACACGCCGAGCTTTTCCGAGCCGACCCAGATGATCGGGCGCAGGTAGCAGGACTCGAGCTTGTTTTCGCGGACCACTTCGCATTGCGCGGCGGCGAGCGTTTCGTGGTCGAACGGCACGTCCATCTGAAAGATCTTGGCCGAGTTCAGCAGACGCTTGGTGTGTTCCTGCAGCCGGAAAATCGCGGTGCCGCCGTCCGCCGTCTTGTAGGCGCGTACGCCCTCGAAGACGCCCATGCCGTAATGCAGCGTGTGGGTAAGCACGTGGATCTTGGCATCGCGCCAGTCGATGAGCTTGCCATCCATCCAGATCTTGCCGTCGCGGTCGGCCATTGACATACGATTCTCCAACTGGTGCGTTATGAGTGCCCCACACCTGGCGCTTCGCGTCAGGCCCCGACGGGGCAGGAAAACCTGGGACGGCCCGGTGTTTTCCAGTGAGGTGTGCCCCAAGAGGACTTCCTTCGGGGCGTAGCGAGGACGTCATTTTAGCGTCTTTTGCACACGGAACGGGCATTTGGCCGTATTCCGGACGCTATAATCCGGCACACGCATAATTCAAATCCGAATGCGCCAGCGGGTGCTTGACGACCTGGCGCTGACTTCCCATCGTTGCTGCGCCCTTGCGCGCCCGCGTTTCGCCCCCATGCTCGCTCGCCTGTCAGATATCGATCGCCGTGCCTTCCGCGAAGGCGCGCGCGACTATTCGCCCACGCTGATGGCGATTTTCTCCTGGGGCCTCGTCACCGGCATTGCCATGAGCAAATCGGTGCTCACGTTGCCGCAGGCGCTCACCATGTCGCTGCTGTGCTACGCCGGTTCGTCGCAACTGGCGGTGCTGCCGCTGCTCGCCGCCAAGCTGCCGGTCTGGACCGTGCTGCTCACGGCCGCGATGGTCAATACGCGTTTCGTGATCTTCAGCGTTGGTCTCGCGCCGCATTTCTCCTATCTGTCGATGTGGCGGCGCATCGTGCTCGGCTATTTCAACGGCGACGTGATCTACCTGCTGTTCCAGAAGAAGAGCTTCCCGACCGGCTATGTGCCGGGCAAGGAGGCGTATTTCTGGGGCATGGCGATATGCAGCTGGCTGTCGTGGCAGGTGTCGTCGATTGCAGGCATTTTGCTGGCGAGTCTGATTCCCGATAACTGGGGCCTCGCGCTGGCGGGCACGCTGGCGTTGCTGCCCATCATGGTGTCGGCGATCGCGACGCGCTCCACACTGGTCGCGGTCAGCGTCGCCGGCGTGGTGTCGCTGCTCGCATTCGACCTGCCGTACCGGCTCGCGCTGCCGCTCGCGGTGATCGCGGCGATCGTCGCCGGCAGTGCCGCCGACCTGATGGTCGAGCGCGCCGACTTGCGCCGCATCCGTAACAGCGCCGGAGATTCCCGATGACATCCACCCAGATCTGGCTGGCCATTTTCGGCATGACTTTCGTCACCGCCCTGACACGCGCGATGTTTCTAATCGGCGGCGAGCGCACCGTTTTGCCGGCGCGGGTTCAGCGCATGCTCCGCTATGCGCCGGCCGCGGCGCTCGCCGCCGTGGTCCTGCCGGACGTGCTGGCAACGCCCGACGGCCTGTCCTTCGCGCCGTCGAACCATGAGTTCTACGCCACGCTGTCAGGTCTAGCGTGGTTTTTGTGGCGGCGCACCATGCTCGGCACGATTGTCGTCGGAATGGTTGTGTTCACGTTGTTGCGTCTCTTCATGTGATTGAAGAAGCGGGAAATGTTGCGTCGCGGCATCGGCGCCGCAACGGCCAAATACGGGACATTCGCCCGGTCGCGGGTCAGAAGGCTGTGTGGATCAGTTAAAATGGTTGTTTCCGGGATGAGCGCGCCGCTGCAAGGCGCGCGGGCCGCGGCTCTGCCGCCGGCACCCGATTCAGTGGAGCCGCTGCCGTGCCTGAGCGCTGGAGTTCACCGCGCTTGAGTGCCGCGCGTCGTCCGCCACCGCCTTCTCATCAACTCGCACACACACGCCCATGAACAAGGTATTGCGTCTCTCCGATCTGATCGCCGAAGGCAAGCTATCCGGCAAACGCGTGTTCATCCGCGCCGATCTGAACGTGCCGCAGGACGATCAAGGCAACATCACCGAAGACACCCGTATCCGCGCCTCCGTGCCGGCCATCAAGGCTGCGCTCGACGCAGGCGCCGCCGTGATGGTCACGTCGCACTTGGGCCGTCCGACCGAGGGCGACTTCAAGCCGGAAGATTCGCTGGCGCCGGTCGCGAAGCGTCTGGCCGAACTGCTCGGCCGTGACGTGCCGCTGGTGGCGAACTGGGTCGAAAACGGCGTGAGCGTCGCGCCGGGCTCGGTCGTGCTGCTGGAAAACTGCCGCGTCAACAAGGGCGAAAAGAAGGATTCCGACGAGCTCGCGCAGAAAATGGCGAAGCTCTGCGACATCTACGTGAACGACGCGTTCGGCACCGCGCACCGCGCTGAAGCGACCACGCATGGCATCGCCAAATACGCGCCCATCGCGTGCGCCGGCCCGCTGCTGGCCGCCGAACTCGAAGCGCTCGGCACGGCGCTGGGCGCGCCGAAGCGTCCGCTGGTGGCGATCGTCGCCGGCTCGAAGGTGTCGACCAAACTGACCATTCTGAAGTCGCTCGCCGACAAGGTCGATCAACTGATCGTGGGCGGCGGCATCGCCAACACGTTCATGCTGGCCGCCGGCCTGAAGATCGGCAAGTCGCTCGCCGAAGCCGATCTGCTGAACGAAGCCAAAGCCATCATCGACGCCGCGAAAGCGCGCGGCGCCTCTGTGCCGATCCCGACCGACGTGGTCACGGCCAAGGAGTTTTCGCCGACCGCCAAGGCCGAAGTCAAGGCCGTCGCCGACGTTCAAGACGACGACATGATTCTCGACATCGGACCGGAAACGGCCAAGGTGCTCGCCGCGCAACTGGAAAAGGCCGGCACGATCGTGTGGAACGGCCCGGTCGGCGTGTTCGAATTCGACCAGTTCGGCAACGGCACGAAGACGCTCGCGGACGCCATCGCCAAGTCGTCGGCGTTCTCGATTGCCGGCGGCGGCGATACGCTTGCCGCGATCGCCAAGTACGGCATCCACGACAAGGTCAGCTATATCTCGACGGGCGGCGGCGCCTTCCTCGAGTTCCTCGAAGGCAAGAAGCTGCCGGCCGTCGAAGTTCTGGAATCGCGGGCTTAACGTGGTAACGCGCTCCCCAACGGCAAAGTCTGCAAAAGCGCGTGGCGGCAAGCCGCGCAACACCGCAGCAGCAACGGCAGGGGAGCGCGCGGCGCGCTCCGCAGCCACTCCGGCAGCGGCCGAATCTGCGGTTGATGCCGCGGTCGGTTCAGTTAGCCAGCAGCAAGAAGAATCCGGGTCGCCCCTCGCGCTCGCGGAATTGACCACTGCCAGTGAGGCGGCGGAATTGTCCAGCGCAGATGCTGTGCAGACCGCCTCCCCATCCGCAGAACTCCCCGACGAAGAACTCGCCCCTCAACCGGCGCCCCCCGTGCTGGTATCGAATACCGCTTCACACTATAAAGCGACGCTGGTTTCAACCGGCGCGCAGCCCCCGGCAGCATCCTTCGGTGCGCAGCCTCCGCATCCGACTCGCAGCGCTCTTTCCAGCGATCTCACCCAGACGAGGAGACTCATGCATCGCGCCACCAAGATTGTCGCCACCATCGGCCCGGCTTCCAATACGCCGGAAATCCTGCTGCAAATGATTCAGGCGGGGCTGGACGTGGTGCGGCTCAATTTCTCGCACGGCACCGCCGACGACCACCGCCAGCGCGCCGATTTCGTGCGCGAGGCGGCCCGCCAGGCCGGCCGCGAAGTCGCCATCATGGCGGACCTGCAAGGCCCGAAAATCCGGGTCGGCAAATTTGAAAACGGCAAGATCATGCTCGTCGCCAGCGAGCCGTTCATCCTCGACGCCGACTGCGAACTCGGCAACGAGCAGCGCGCCGGTCTCGACTACAAAGACCTGCCGCGCGACCTGAAACCGGGCGACGTGCTGTTGCTCAACGACGGCCTGATCGTGCTGAACGTCTCGCGCGTGATCGGCAATGAGATCCACACGGTCGTCAAGATCGGCGGCGAGCTGTCGAACAACAAGGGCATCAACCGCCAGGGCGGCGGCTTGTCCGCGCCGGCGCTGACCGCCAAGGATATGGAAGACATTCGCACCGCCATGTCGCTTGGCGTCGATTATGTCGCGGTGTCGTTCCCGAAGAACGCCACCGACATGGAAATGGCCCGCCAGCTGGCGAACATCGCCGGCGCGCCGTTCGGCATCAAGCCGAAGATGATCGCCAAAATCGAGCGCGCGGAAGCCATTCCGGCGCTGCAAGGCATCCTCGACGCATCGGACGGCATCATGGTCGCGCGCGGCGACTTGGCCGTGGAAGTGGGGAATGCCGCAGTCCCCGCGCTGCAAAAGCGGATGATCCGTATGGCGCGCGAATCGAACAAGTTCGTGATCACCGCCACGCAGATGATGGAGTCGATGATCCACGCGCCGGTGCCGACCCGCGCCGAAGTGTCGGACGTCGCCAACGCCGTGCTGGACGGCACGGACGCGGTGATGCTGTCGGCGGAATCCGCGGCGGGCAAGTATCCGGTGCAGACCATCGAGACCATGGCGGCGATCTGTATTGAAGCCGAGAAGTCGGAGCAGTCGGAGCTGGACAAGGATTTCCTCGACCGCACGTTCACGCGGATCGACCAGTCGATCGCGATGGGTGCGCTGTTCACGGCGTTTCATCTCGGCGCGAAGGCGATCGTGGCGTTGACCGAATCCGGCTCGACCGCGCTGTGGATGTCGCGCCATTGGACCCACGTGCCGATTTTCGCGCTCACGCCGCGGGTCGGCAGCGAGCGGGCCATGGCGCTGTACCGCAACGTGACTTCGCTGCATCTGGACACCAACACCGACCGCGACACCGCGTTGCAGCAGGCGTTGGAGACCGTGGTCAGCAAGGGCTACGCGTCACGCGGCGACATGGTGGTGCTGACCGTCGGCGAGCCGATGGGTCAGGCCGGCGGCACGAATACGCTGAAGATCGTGCGGGTCGGCGAACCGTATTGACCATGCAGCAACCATTCTGCGTGGGATCGGAGCGCGCTGCGTGGGACCGGAGTCAGTGCTGAAGCACTCACTCCGGATCGACAAAGCGCTGAAGCGCTAGCTCCGATCGACACAGCAGACTGCTCGATCGGCACGGGGTCTGATTGGGCGAAGCAGGCTGGCATGCTCCGCGAGAGGCGGCGCACAGGCTCAAATCGCGCTTTGCAGCGGCAAGGACCGCGCCGCGCTTTAGAGAATGTGTGAACGGGTATGCAGCTTGCTTCGCGATAAAATCGCCCAAAAAGATGCCGACGGCACAAGAATTCGTTTCAATCTATGGAGTTACAGCATGCCTCTCGTATCAATGCGTCAACTGCTGGACCACGCCGCTGAAAACGGCTACGGCCTTCCGGCATTCAACGTGAACAATCTGGAGCAAGTGCAGGCAATCATGGCGGCGGCCGACAAGGTCAACGCCCCGGTTATCATGCAGGCGTCGGCCGGCGCGCGTAAGTACGCGGGCGAAGCGTTTCTGCGCCACCTGATCGAAGCCGCGGTCGAGTCGTATCCGCATATTCCGGTCGTGATGCACCAGGACCACGGGCAGTCGCCGGCGGTCTGCATGGCGGCAATCCGCAGCGGTTTCACCAGCGTGATGATGGACGGTTCGCTCGAAGCCGACGGCAAGACGGTCGCTTCGTACGAGTACAACGTGGACGTGTCGCGCAAGGTCGTGGAAGCGGCGCACTCGATCGGCATCACGGTGGAAGCGGAACTGGGCGTGCTCGGTTCGCTGGAAACCATGAAGGGCGACAAGGAAGACGGTCACGGCGCGGAAGGCACGATGACGCGCGAGCAGCTGTTGACCGATCCGGAGCAGGCTGCCGACTTCGTCAAGCTGACCCAGTGCGACGCGCTGGCCATCGCGATCGGTACGTCGCACGGCGCCTACAAGTTCAGCAAGAAGCCCACGGGCGACATTCTGTCGATCCAGCGCATCAAGGAAATCCACCAGCGCATTCCGAACACGCACCTGGTGATGCACGGTTCGTCGTCGGTGCCGCAGGAACTGCTGGCTGAAATCCGCGAATTCGGCGGCGACATGAAGGAAACTTACGGCGTGCCGGTCGAGGAAATCCAGGAGGGCATCAAGAACGGCGTGCGCAAGGTCAATATCGACACCGACCTGCGTCTGGCCATCACCGGTGCGATCCGCCGCTACATGGCGACCAACCCGGGCAAGTTCGATCCGCGCGATTACCTGAAGCCGGCGCGCGAAGCGGCGATGAAGATCTGCGTCGAGCGCTATATGCAATTCGGCTGCGAAGGCCAGGCCGGCAAGATCAAGCCGGTCACGCTTGATAAAATCGCGGAGAAGTACAAATCGGGCGAGCTCGCGCAAGTCGTCCGCTAAGCTGTCAACATGCACTGCACCTGGCCGTTTGGCCAGGTTGTCGTTAGATCGCCGTTCCCGCATCATCCGGGGAACGGCGTTTCCCTTTTGTTCCGGTCACACTTTTTGCCTCACTTTTAGCGAACCACGACGATGTCTACCCTCTACGAATCCACGCTCCGCTCGCTGCCGCTGCTCGGCCGCGGTAAAGTCCGCGACAACTATGCGGTGGGCAACGACCAGTTGCTGATCGTCACGACCGACCGTCTGTCGGCGTTCGACGTCATCATGGGCGAGCCGATTCCGAATAAGGGACGCGTGCTCAATGAAATGGCGAACTTCTGGTTCGAGAAACTCAAGCACGTGGTGCCGAACCACCTCACGGGCGTCGCGCCCGAATCCGTGGTGGCGGCGGACGAAGTCGAGCAGGTCAAGGGCCGCGCGGTCGTCGTGAAGCGCCTCGAGCCGATTCTCGTCGAAGCCGTGGTGCGCGGCTATCTGGCCGGCAGCGGCTGGAAAGACTACCAGGCAACCGGTTCGGTGTGCGGCGTGGAATTGCCGCCGGGTCTGCAGAACGCGCAGAAGCTGCCCGAGCCGATCTTCACGCCGGCAGCCAAGGCCGAAATGGGCCATCACGACGAAAACATCACCTACAACGAGATGGAGCGCCGCATCGGCACCGAACTGTCGGCTACGATCCGCGACATCTCGATCAAGCTGTACAAGGAAGCCGCTGATTACGCGGCCACGCGCGGCATCATCATCGCGGATACGAAGTTCGAATTCGGTCTGGACAACCACGGCAAGCTGTATCTGATGGACGAGGCGCTGACCGCGGATTCGTCGCGCTTCTGGCCGGCCGATCAGTATCAGGTCGGCACCAATCCGCCGTCGTTCGACAAGCAGTTCGTGCGCGACTGGCTCGAAACTCAGCCGTGGAAGAAAGAGCCGCCGGCGCCGAAGTTACCGGACGACGTGGTCACGAAGACGGGCGAGAAGTACCAGGAAGCGCTCGAACGCCTGACCGGACATAAGCTCGCCTGATTACGCGCACCGGTTGGATCTGCTCCGCGTGAGAAAGCGCGGGGCCGCCCGCAAATTTTCCGCTGCGCAGTAAGTCCCCTTTGCGGGTCACCCGTTCGGGGCCGGGCGCGAAGCGACAGGTTCTGGGGCGCTCTCAAGAAACAAGGAAGCCGTAAGATGAGTGAAGCACAAACCGCCCATACGCATGGCGCGCCGGTTATCGGTGTGCTGATGGGCTCCAGTTCCGACTGGGAAGTCATGAAGAACGCCGTGGCCATTCTGCAGGAGTTCGGCGTGCCCTACGAAGCGAAGGTCGTGTCCGCGCACCGCATGCCCGACGAAATGTTCGCCTATGCTGAAAGCGCGCGTGAGCGTGGCATTCGCGCGATCATCGCCGGCGCGGGCGGCGCGGCGCATCTGCCGGGCATGCTGGCCGCCAAGACCACGGTGCCGGTGCTCGGTGTGCCGGTGGCGAGCAAGTACCTGAAGGGCGTCGATTCGTTGCATTCGATCGTGCAGATGCCCAAGGGCGTGCCGGTCGCCACGTTCGCGATCGGCGAAGCAGGCGCGGCGAACGCGGCGCTGTTCGCGGTGTCGTTGTTGAGCGGCACGAGCGACGAGTATGCGGAGAAACTGGCTGCGTTCCGCGTGCGCCAGAACGAAGCGGCCCACGCCATGGTGTTGCCGGCGCTGTAGGCGCACAGACTGATTGCTTGAAGACGTCCCCCTGTCCGACCCCCGGCTGGGTGCCTGCCATCGCATTGCACGCACGCATTGCACACAGCACCCGGCCGCGACCGACCACTAAGATGAACCCAGACAACACACCGGTTTCACCGATTCTGCCCGGCGCATGGCTTGGCATGGTCGGTGGCGGCCAGCTCGGCCGCATGTTCTGTTTCGCCGCTCAGGCCATGGGCTACCGCGTCGCCGTGCTCGATCCGGACGAAAACAGTCCGGCGGGCGCCGTTGCCGACCGCCATTTGCGCGCGGCCTACGACGACGAAACGTCGCTGACCGAACTCGCGCGGCTGTGCGCGGCGGTGTCGACCGAATTCGAGAACGTGCCGGCCGCGAGCCTCGACTTCCTCGCGCGGACTACCTTCGTGAGTCCGGCTGGACGCTGCGTCGCCGTGGCCCAGGACCGCATTGCCGAGAAACGCTTCATCGCGTCATCGGGCGTGACGGTTGCGCCGCACGTGGTGATCGAATCGTCGGATGCGCTGGCCGCGCTCGACGACGCGAAGCTCGAAGCCGTGCTGCCGGGCATTCTCAAGACTGCCCGCATGGGCTACGACGGCAAAGGCCAGATTCGCGTGCGCAACGCGGAGGAAGTACGCGAGGCGCATGCGTCGCTCGGCGGCGTGCCGTGCGTGCTGGAAAAGCGTTTGCCGTTGAAGTTCGAAGTGTCCGCGTTGATCGCGCGGGCGGCGAGCGGCGCGTCGGTGGTCTATCCGCTCGCGCAGAACACGCATCGCGACGGCGTGCTGTCGCACACCATCGTCCCGGCACCGGACGCGAGTCCCACGCTGGTCCAGCAGGCGCAACAGGCTGCGTTGCAAATCGCCGACAAGCTCGGTTATGTGGGCGTGCTGTGCGTCGAGTTCTTCATTCTCGAAGATGGTTCGCTGGTGGCCAATGAAATGGCGCCGCGCCCGCACAATTCCGGCCACTACACCGTCGACGCCTGCGCGACCAGCCAGTTCGAACAACAGGTGCGCGCCATGACCGGCATGCCGCTTGGCGACACGCGCCAGCATTCACCGGCCGTCATGCTTAACATTCTCGGCGACGTGTGGTTCCCGGACGGCCCGAAGCGCGCGGCCGTCACGCCGCCGTGGCACGAAGTCGCCGCTATGCCGGCAGCGCGTCTGCATCTGTATGGCAAGGAAGAGGCGCGCTGCGGCCGCAAGATGGGTCACGTGAACTTCACGGCGGCCACGCTCGAAGAAGCCCGCACGGCCGGACGCGATTGCGCGCGGCTGCTGCACATCCTCACGAGCTGACACGAGCGCCATGCCGGATCAACAGAAAGCCGCCGAGGGCGCATTGCCTGTGAGCGCCGCGCAGATCGAACACGCGGCGGCACTGCTCGACGCGGGAGGCCTGGTCGCGTTTCCTACGGAGACCGTGTACGGCCTTGGCGGCGACGCCGAGAGTCCCGACGCGGTTGCGCGCATTTACGCGGCGAAGGGCAGGCCGGCGAATCATCCGGTGATCGTGCATCTCGCGCCGCAAGGCGATCCGAACTACTGGGTCGAACATTTGCCCGCGGAGGCGCAGCGGCTGATCGACGCGTTCTGGCCAGGGCCGCTCACGCTGATCCTCAAGCGCGCCGCGCGCATTCCCGCGGCGGTTAGCGGCGGGCAGGATTCAGTGGGGCTGCGCTGCCCGTCGCATCCTGTCGCGCAAGCATTGCTCGATGCGTTCAGCGCATTGCGCAACGGGCATGGCGGCGTGGCGGCGCCGTCGGCGAATCGGTTCGGACATGTGAGCCCGACGACGGCGCAACATGTGCGCGACGAGTTCGGCGACGCGATTCATGTGCTGGACGGCGGCGCGTCGGACGTCGGTATCGAATCGACCATTCTGGATTTGTCGCGCGGCTTTCCGGCGCTGTTGAGGCCGGGGCGTGTGACCCCGCAAGATATCGCCGACGTGCTTGGCGAGGCGCCGCGCCTGCCGGACGGCTCGGATGCGACCGCGCCGCGGGCTTCCGGCACGCTGAAGGCGCACTACGCGCCGCGCACGCCGTTGGCGCTATTGCCCTTCGTCGCGCTGGAGCCTTTGCTTGCCGCGCGGCAAGAGGATGAGCGCGTGGCGTTGGTGGCGCGCGTGTCGCGTGCTGGGCATTGGGCAGATGCTGAAGGCGTGCATTTCATTGCCGCGCCTGAAGATCCGCATGTCTATGCGCGTGAACTGTATGGCTTGTTGAGGGCTCTCGATCGCGCGAATGTCACGCGGATTCTGATTGAGAAGCTGCCGGATACGATTGAGTGGATTGCTGTTAATGATCGGTTAGGGCGCGCTGCGGCTGCTTTTGAAGCGCAAGGGTGATGGGTTGGGGTTTTTGCTCGTCAGGCGCTTATGTCTGGTTGCTTGCGGTGTTGGCCTTTCCTTGATTTGGTATTGGTCTATTAGCGTTGCCCCTGTGCGGGGCGGCACTTACTTTCTTTGCTTGCCGCAAAGAAAGTAAGCAAAGAAAGCGGCCCAAACCTTAATTCATAAGCGGGTCTCTCGCGCAGTCGCGGTAGTGGTGCATCTGGAATCCGTGTTCTCGCATATTCACCGTGACTGACAATGCGCTCATCAGCTCCCACTCCGCACTACGTGCGTCGCGGATGGGTATGCATGGGAAACCAGCGCTTCGTTTTGCGTCGCAGGGACGGTCGGCGTCGTTTCGACGAGTCGACAGTGCGCTCATAGGCAAACCCAAGCGCTGCGCGAATCCGTGTGTCGAAGTCGCGACGGCCGCAATGACAGTCCCTGCCGCCGGGCAACACGCGAGAGCAAAAACCAGCAGACGGTTTATGAAGTGCCCATCGGCGCGCGCAGCGCCGCCGGAAGAATGATTGCCTTGTCACTTGGGTGGAAAGTGCGACACGACGGATTCCAGATGTGCCACTACCATGACTGTGCGAGGGATCCGCTTATGAGCTGGCGGTGTGAAGCCGCTTTCTTTGCTTACTTTCTTTGCGGCAAGCAAAGAAAGTAAGTGCCGCCCCGCACAGGGGCGACGCTAATAGACCAATAACAAATCAAGGAAAGGCCAAAATCCCAGATCAAGGAAAGGCCAAAATCCCAGATCAAGGAAAGGCCAAAATCCCAGATCAAGAAAAGGCCACGCCGCAAACCCCCACCCGCAGCGCGGCCCTCCTCAATTTACTTCCCCAACCCAGTCGCAGCGATCTGCTGCTGCACATACTGCGCGAACAACGCGTGCAGATGAGTGCTCGGATGAACCGTATCCGCAAACATATAAGTCTGGTCGGCACCAGCCACCGTATAAGTCTGCGGCGAGCAGAACAGCGACGAGCCGAACTGCGCGCCATACTGAGCCGGCGTCAGCCCGTTCGTCGCGCTCGGATTAGCTGTAGCGTACGCGGTTGCGTTGTTCTGCATCGACGTCAGGTTACAAGCCGTGCCGGTGTTGGACACCGTGAAGCCCAGCGCCTGATAGTTCGGCAACTGCTGATCTATCCACGTGAACGCATCGGCCACGATGACCTTGCCCGTACCCACCAGACCGAGTGCCGTCAGGTTCTGGACCAGCAGGTAGTTATACGCCGCGGTAACCCCCGACAGCAGTGCAGCCGTGCCAGGCGTGCTCACGTTGGCTGCAACGCCGAGCGGCGTATTGCCGATGTCCGGCACCGTCGACACCACCACGTGAGTCGCGCCCGAGTTGACAATTTTCTGGACTTGCGCGGCGAGCTGGGTGGCGGCCTGCGCGATCTGCGGATTGGCCAACTGCTGCAGGTAGCCGACGATGAACGCCACCTGGCCTGCCTGCGAGTTGGGCAGTTTGCCGGCCTGCACGAGCAGCGGATATTGCGTCTGTAGCGCGGCGCCGAGCGCCGTCAGATTGGCGGTGGTCCCCGCGAACTGGAAGATGTCGTTCGCACCGCCGTTGATCAGCACGAGCTGGTTCGCGTTGAAGCTCGTATGCGCGCCCAGGTAGTTGGCCACCTGCGTCACCACCGGTACGGTCGTCGCGGCCATGTTGTTGGGCGCCCAACCTTGGCCTTGAGCATTGACGACGTCCGAGCCGCCTTGCGCATAGCCCAAGCCACCCGTTGCGACCAGCGGCTTGCCGAAGCCGCCGAGGTACGCTGCGGTCAACGTGTCGCCGTAGTACTCAGCGACCTTCTGGGTCCACACTTCACCCGGGTTCGTCGTGAAGCGGCCGCCGCCGAAGCTCCCCTGAATTACCGGCGCGTACGTGCCGACATCCGACAAGCTGTCGCCGAACGACACGACCTGCAATTTGACGCCGCCCGCAGGCGTGCTGCTCGCATTGTTGTTGTTGTCGCTACCCCCGCCGCAAGCCGCAAGCAGGGCGAACGCCGTGCTCGCCATGGCGATCTGCGTCACGCGCAGCCAATGTTGTTTCCTCGATCCTGTTTGCTTCATGTTGACTACATCTCCTCGTATGTGTGGCCCTTATGCCATGTGTTGCAGGCAGCGCCCACCGCTTGAGCGGCGTGACGACAGCTTACAGAATCTTCTACGGCCTGCGTGGTGTTTGAAACGCGGCCGTATGGTCTTGCTTCACGCGAGTCGCCTCGCCTGAATTTTCACTTGAATCCACGCGCGATACCGATGAAACGGCGGCGCGCCGCGCGTGATAATCCGCAGCCCATGCGGGCGGCGCAAACAGCGCGCGCAGCTTGTCGCGCCAGCCGCGCACGCTCGCGAAGTCGACGGCCATCGACGCCCATTCGTGAAACGTCGCCTTCAGCGGGTTGTAAGTGTGAAGCGGCTCGACGATGCCGTAGACCGGCGCATCGCGCGGATCTTCGTCGACGTAGCTGCCGAACAGGCGATCCCAGATCACCAGCACGCCGGCATAGTTGCGGTCGATATAGCGGTCGTTGCGCGCGTGATGCACGCGATGGATCGACGGTGTGTTGAACACGTATTCGAGCCAGCCGAGTTTGCCGATGGCTTGCGTATGCACGAAAAACTGAAAGCCGAGATTCATCAGCACGATCGCGACGATCTGCGTCGGCGGAAAACCGAGCACGGCAAGCGGCGTCCAGAAGAGCCACATGCCCGCGATCGGATACATCAGGCTCTGGCGGAACGCGGTCGAAAAATTCATGCGCTCCGACGAGTGATGCACGACATGCGCGGCCCACAGCCAGCGCACGCGATGACTGCAACGATGGAACACGTAGTAGAGCAGATCCTGAGCGACAAACAGCACGACGAACGAGACCCAGCTCGCCTGCCATGTGTAGACGCGATAGTGATCGTAGAAAAACGCGTAGACAGGGATGATGGCGAGCCACGCGAGCTTGTCGGCGGCTTGCTGCATCAGTGCGAGCGCGGCGTTGCAGAGCGTGTCGCGCCAGCTATAGAGTTGCGCGCCCGGCTGCGTGCGCCGCAGGTGCCACGCCTCCCAGCCGATGCATGCGAGAAAGACTAGCGCCATGGCGAGCAGCAGCAATTCGGCATCGAATTGCATTGTGTCTTCCTCCGTGGTCCCTGGCCGCCGCGCTGTGCGCAGCGGGTGTTGTCGTTATTGTTCGAGCGGGACCGTAACCGATGCACGGCCCCGGCGCCACGTCCAGCGTTTTACGCGCGCCTCAAACACTGCCCGACAGCGTACACGCTTAGGACGTTGCCGCGCGCGGCTTCGCTAGAAGGAACACTCAGTGAGCGCCACGCTTGTGCGGGTTTTTCCTGGGCTTGCTGCTGCGCGGTTCGACGACGGGATCGGAAACCTTGGTGAAGCCCTGTGACGGCCCCTGATACACCCATTCGAGCAGCGCGTCGTGCGCGGCGCGCGCGGCTTCCGAATGCGGATCGTTGATCAGGCTGACGACCACGTAACTGTTACCGTCAGCCGAGGCCACATAGCCCGCGATCGCCCGCACATCGCGCAAGGTGCCGGTCTTGATGTGCGCATTGCCTCCCGCGCCCTGGTTGGTCAAGCGGTTGCGCATGGTGCCGTCGACGCCCGCGATCGGCAGCGACTCCACGAACACTTGCGCGACCGGACTCGCGTTGGCCCGCTGCAGCAGATCGGCGAGCGCGAGCGCGGTGACGTGCTCGTCGCGCGAGAGGCCCGAGCCATTGTCGAGCGTCAGATACTCCATGTCGATGCTGTCGCGGCGCAGAAACGCCTGGATTGCACGCGCTGATTTGGCGGTCGTCGCGGGCCCTTTTTCCTCGGCCGCCCCGATCGTCAGGAACAGATTGCGCGCCATCGTGTTGTTGCTGAACTTGTTGATGTCGCGAACGATGTCGGACAGCATCGGCCCCTGGTGCGTCGCCACCAGTTTGGCGCCGACGGGCACGGCGCCTTCGCGCGTCGCGCCGCTGAACGTCCCGCCGGTTTGCTGCCACAGCGCGAGAAAACCGCCCGCGAAAAACGCCGAGTGATCGAGCACCGCGACGTTGATCGTGCGCGGGCCGCAGCGCATCGAATAGTCGCCGTTGAACGAAGCCACGACGGTGCCGTTCGGCTGCGGCGTGACGGTCGGCGACACGGATGCCGCATCGCCGCGGCACGGGCCGTTCACCGCATGCATCTGGTTGTCGATCTGCAATTGCGCAAGCGCGGGCAACACATCGATCGCAACGCTGCCGTCCGGCGACGGCGTCAGCGTGAACGACAGCGATTTGAACGCGTACAGCAGCGGATCGGGGCCGACGTTGTACGGCGCGGTGGCGTCGTCGTCGAACGGCGGGAGGTCGCGCGTGGACGAATCGAAGTAGCGCTTGTCGAGCACCAGCGCGCCGTCGATACCGCTGATGCCCGCCTTGTGGATCTTCTGCACGAGGTCGATCAGTTCTTCCGGCACGAGCTTCGGATCGCCCGTGCCTTGAATGT
Organism: Paraburkholderia sp. BL9I2N2; assembly: GCF_004339745.1. Classification (GTDB taxonomy): domain Bacteria; phylum Pseudomonadota; class Gammaproteobacteria; order Burkholderiales; family Burkholderiaceae; genus Paraburkholderia. The sequence goes on from NZ_SMGP01000001.1 coordinate 247,878, forward strand.
AGAGATTGCCATGCAGCACGCCGTTGGTGTCGATGGTGCCGTCCGCGTAGGCGCTCGTGCGCCAGCGGTAGTCGGGGCCGAGTATCGACAGGCCCGAGTAGGTGGTGACGAGTTTCATCGTCGAGGCGGGCATCATCGGCTTGCCCGCGTTCAGTGCGAGGATCGGCGTGCGATCGCCGACTTTCTCCACGACCACGCTGATCGACGACAAGGGCACGTGCGCGCGCTGCAAGCCGACCATCACCGATTGCGGCAAGACAGTGGTGACGTTGACGCTCGGACGCGCGGCCTTGACGCGAGCCTGCGCGGCAAGCGGCAGCGACGCGCCGCAGCCGAGCGCGGCGCAAGCGAGCAGCCAGGCGCTCGCGCGCGGCGCGAACCGGCGCGATAGACGAGTGGTGGAAGCAGTCAAAGCAGAAGCGGAGCGCGGACGTAGGGCGACAGTGTTGAAGCGGCGTGCGAGAGAAGACAGAAAAGCGTGCGTCATGGACGGGCGAAAAAGCAAAATGTCAGGGCGTGGGGCACGCGGCAATCCCGGCGGCGCCGAAGGATCGCGTTGGCGCGCGGACAAAAATACCGGCCGCGCGAAGCAAAGCGCCCATTGTAGAGAGTTGCCGCCAGGCTGCGGTGGAAAATGCGCCACGCGGCGCGCATGGCGGGGGCGGGCGCTAGAATGCGGCATCATCGAACGATTCGGAACGGATAACCATGCGCATCTTGCTAGTCGAAGACGACCGGATGATCGCCGAAGGCGTGCGCAAGGCACTGCGCGGCGAAGGCTTCGCGGTCGACTGGGTGGAAGACGGGGAAGCCGCGCTCAGCGCGGCGGGCAGCCAGCCTTACGATCTCGTGCTGCTCGACCTGGGCCTGCCCAAACGCGACGGTCTCGACGTGCTGCGCACGCTGCGCGCGCGCGGCCATGCGCTGCCGGTGCTGATCGTGACCGCGCGCGACGCTGTGGCGGATCGCGTCAAAGGCCTCGACGCCGGCGCCGACGATTACCTGGTCAAACCTTTCGATCTCGACGAACTCGGCGCCCGCATGCGCGCACTGATCCGGCGTCAGTCGGGGCGCAGCGATTCGACCATCCGCCACGGCAACCTGACGCTCGATCCCGCGTCACATCAGGTGACGCTCGACGGCGCGCCGGTCGCGTTGTCGGCGCGTGAATTCGCGCTGCTCGAGGCGTTGCTCGCGCGGCCTGGCGCCGTGCTCTCGAAGAGCCAGCTCGAAGAAAAAATGTACGGCTGGGGCGAGGAGATCGGCAGCAATACCGTCGAGGTCTACATTCACGCGCTGCGCAAGAAACTCGGCGCGGACCTGATCCGCAACGTGCGCGGTCTGGGCTACATGATCGCGAAGGACGCCTGAGCCGATGCGTTCGATTCGCCGTCAATTGCTGGTCTGGCTGCTGGCGCTGGTGCTGCTCGGCGTCGGCATCGCGGGTTGGCTCATCTACCGGCAAGCGCTTGCCGAAGCCAACGAACTCTTCGATTACCAGTTGGAGCAGATCGCCGCCGCGCTGCCGTCGGAACCGTTCTCGCAAGTGCTCGGTTCGCGCGACACCGGCGACGAAGGCATCGTGCTGCAGATCTGGAATCGCAACGGCGTGCTGATGTACTACTCGCGTCCGCGTGCGCCGCTCGCGCCGCGCGCCGAACTCGGCTTTTCGACCGAGCACACGGAGCGCGGCGAGTGGCGCGTGTATGGCGCGATCGTCGGCGATAACGTGGTGCAGCTGGCGCAGCCGGTTTCCGTGCGCAACCGGCTCGCGGCAAATGTCGCGCTGCGTACGCTGTGGCCGTTGATCGTGCTGCTGCCGTTGCTGGGACTCGCGGTGTGGGTGGTTATCGGCCGCGGACTCAGGCCATTGCGGCGCGTGACCAGCGCGCTCGACGCGCGTCACCCCGAGGCGCTCGATCCGTTGCCGGACCAGCGTCTGCCGCTCGAAGTGCAGCCGCTCGTGCGCGCGCTGAACGGTCTGCTCGAAAGACTCGCGACCGCGCTCGATATTCAGAAAGCATTTGTCGCCGACGCCGCGCATGAATTGCGTACGCCGCTCGCCGCCGTGCAGATTCAGGCGCAACTGGTGGCGCGCGCGAAGGACGACGCCGGCCGCAGCGAAGCGCTCGCCGATCTGCAAGCCGGCGTGACGCGCGCCACGCGTCTTGCCGAACAACTGTTGGCGCTCGCGCGTTCCGAACCGGACGGCCTCGCCGCCACCAACGCGATCGATCTGCGCGCGCTGCTGCAGGAGTGCGTGGTGGCTTACGCGCCGCTTGCGCTGAATCGCGGCGTCGATCTCGGCATCGAGGCGACCGAATCCGCCACCGTGATCGGCGATGCCGACGCGTTGCGCGTGATGTTCAACAATCTGGTGGATAACGCGACCAAATACACGCCACGCGGCGGACGCGTGGATGTCCGCCTGCATGTCGAAGAGGGCCACCCGGTCGTGCGGATCGCCGACAGCGGACCGGGGATCGAGCCGGCCGAACGCGATCGCGTGTTCGACCGTTTCTATCGCGCGGGTGCCGGCGCGAATCGCGTGCGTACCGACGTGGCGGGCAGCGGTCTGGGTCTGGCGATCGTGCGTCGCATCGCCGTGCAGCATCATGCTGCCGTGTCGCTCGACGAATCACCCGCAGGTGGCTTGCAGGTCACCGTGCGTTTCTGAAGGCAACGGGTTCTGTTCGTAAAGAGGCTTAAACGAGGCTTAAACAGGCCTCAAAATCAGGATGAAAGCGATCTGTCGCTGCTTAAGACTCTTTTAAGCGATGCCACGTACGCTTCGAGACATCCAAAGTCTCTTTCTCCCAGTCAGGAGTACACGATGAACGCGAAAACCTTGTCCCGCAGCGCTGTTGCCGTAGCCGTCGCTGTAGCGCTTTCCGCCGGCTATGTGGCGGGGCATCGCGACGTGCCCGCGCCGCAGGTGATCTCGCCGGCGCAGGCCGCGATGATGCCCGCTGAAGCCGCCGCCAAAACCGGCATTCCCGATTTCTCCGGCCTCGTCGAAACCTACGGGCCGGCTGTCGTCAACATCAGCGCGAAGCACGTCGTCAAGCAGACGGCGCTGCGCGGCAATCCCGGCAATGGCAACGGCGGCGGCAATCAGTTGCCGATCGATCCGAGCGATCCGTTCTACCAGTTCTACAAGCACTTCTTCGGCGGCATGCCGGGCATGCAAGGCGGCGGCGACGGCGGCGATGCGCCCGATCAGCCGAGCGCGAGCCTGGGCTCGGGATTCATCGTCAGCAATGACGGTTACATCCTGACCAATGCGCACGTGGTGGACGGCGCCAACGTCGTCACCGTGAAGCTGACCGACAAGCGCGAATTCCGCGCGAAGGTGGTCGGCGCCGACAAGCAGTCCGACGTTGCCGTGCTGAAGATCGACGCAAGCAATCTGCCGACCGTGAAGATCGGCGATCCGCGCCAGAGCAAGGTCGGCCAGTGGGTCGTCGCGATCGGCTCGCCTTACGGTTTCGACAACACGGTGACCTCAGGCATCATCAGCGCGAAGTCGCGCTCGCTGCCTAACGAAAACTACACGCCGTTCATTCAGACCGACGTACCGGTGAACCCTGGCAATTCGGGTGGACCACTGTTCAATCTGCAAGGCGAAGTGATCGGTATCAATTCGATGATCTATTCGCAGACTGGCGGCTTCCAGGGCCTTTCGTTCGCCATCCCGATCAATGAGGCGATCAAGGTCAAGGACGACATCGTCAAGACCGGCCACGTGAGCCGCGGCCGACTCGGCGTGGCGGTGCAGGGCATGAATCAGACGCTCGCCAATTCGTTCGGCATGCAGAAGCCGCAAGGCGCGCTGGTCAGCTCGGTCGATCCGGGCGGCCCGGCGGCCAAGGGCGGTTTGCAGCCGGGCGACGTGATCCTGTCGGTGAACGGCGAACCGGTCGGCGACTCGTCCGATCTGCCGTCGCAGGTCGCGGGTCTGGCGCCGGGCACTTCGGCGACCGTGCAGGTCTGGCGCGACAAGGCCACCAAGGACCTGAAGGTGACCATCGGCTCGTTGTCGGATGCGAAGGTCGCCTCGGACAAGGCCGATCAGCCGGCCCAGATGCAAGGCCGGCTCGGCGTGGCGGTGCGGCCGCTGACGCCGGAAGAGAAGAGCGGCGCGTCGGTCTCGCATGGTCTTCTGGTGCAGCAATCGGGCGGCGCGGCGGAAAGCGCCGGCATCCAGCCCGGCGACGTGATTCTCGCGGTCAACGGCCGGCCCATTTCGAGCGTCGATCAACTGAAGCAGGTGATCGCCAGTGCCGGCAACAGCATCGCGTTGCTGATCCAGCGTGACAACGCGCAGATCTTCGTGCCGGTCGATCTCGGCTGATGTACCGCGCGGGCTGGATGGCCCGATCGCTCGTCCGGCTGGCAGTTTGACCGACGCTCCGCTCATCCGCCCGCGAATTGAAGTAATGCTTGCCGGTCCGTTGCAGTTACTGCCAGCGGATCGGCAATTTTCATTTGGATCCTGGCATCGAAGTAAGGCGCTGCGCGCCACCCGGTGCGGCGCGCGGCGGTTTCCAGATGACACGGCCGGCAGCTTGGCACGCAGGTTGCGTCTGCCCTGATCCGGGCCCATCGCGGGATCCCGGGGAAGCAGGGATAAGACCTCAACAAGGAGCAAACCGATGAAAACCCAACGCAATCAGCGAAGGATCGTAGCCGCTGCGGTTGCCGCAGCGCTCACGCTCGGTCTGGCGGGTGGCGCGTATGCACAGGCGAGCGATACGACCGGCGGCACGACCACCGATGAAACCAGCGCGGGCAACGCCAATGGCGGCGGCCTGCCGCAAATCCAGCAGCAGGGCGACGTTTCGTTCGTGTCGGGCGGCGTCGGTCTCGACGAATCGAAGGCATTGCAGCAGGCGCAAAGCCAGTGGCCGCTGTCGCTGCGCTTCACGGGGCCGGGTTCCGACTTTCTCGCCGACGTTCACGTGCGCGTGGTCGATGCGCACAACGGCGAAGTGCTGAGCACCACGTCGCGTGGGCCGTACATGCTGGTCAGACTCCGGCCGGGCCGCTATACGGTCCATGCGCAATACAAGGATCGCGACCAGTCCAAACCGGTGACGATCCCGGCCAAGGGCACCGCCAAGACCGCGTTCTACTGGAACACCCAATAAGCGCGACGCCGTTCTGCGCGGCGATGTGGTCAGCGCCGCACGCCGTGCAGGAAGGCCGCGCACTCGGCCGGACTTTGGTCGATAATGAAGCCACGGGCGCACCCCGTGGCTTTACTGTTTGCACGACCGCACACCATCACGGAGCCGAGACATGAGCGATGCCTTGACACCTCACGGGAGCCCCGGCGCGAGCGCGGGCGGGCACACCATCGCGATCACCGGCAACAATCACCGGGTGCGCGTGATCCACGGCGGCGTGACCATGGCCGATACGCAGGCGGGGCTGACACTGTCGGAAACCGGTCTGCCGGACGTGTTCTATTTCCCGCGTTCGGACGTAAACATGGCCCGGCTCGAACGCTCGACGCACAGCTCGCACTGTCCGTTCAAAGGCGACGCGTCGTACTTCCATCTGCGCACGGAAGACGGCCTGATCGAGAACGCCGTGTGGAGTTACGAAACGCCGCTCGAGTCGGCGATGAAGATCAAAGGGTATCTCGCGTTTTACGCATCGCGCGTCGACCGCATCGATCAGACGTCTTGATCCCGCTGTCGCGCGTTCATCGGGGAGGCTGCCATGGAACTGAACGACGCGTTACGGATTCCGCTTGCGCCGTCCGACGTCTGGGACGCGTTGCAAGACCTTGCGCTACTGCGCGCCAGCCTCGACAACTGCGAGTCGTTCACACGCTTTGCGCACGGCGAATACGAACTGATCATGACCGTGCCGCTCGGCCCGCTGCGCGCGCGCTACCAGGCGCGTGCCCACGTGGCCGGCCAGGATTCCGGGCCCGCGGACGCGCAGCGCCGCACCATCAACTTCAAAGCCCGGGCCGAAGGCATCGGCGCATTACGCGGCCAGATCGAAGTGCGCTTGCGCGCGGACGAAAGCACGCACGGCGCCGACCGGGAGCGCGGCACGCGGATCGATTACACGATCTGGGCGACCTCCTCCGGCCCGCTCGCCGAACTGCCGACGCGGCAACTCGAAAACGCGCTGCATCAACTGGCCGACGACTTTTTCACCGAGTTCGACGCCGTCGTGCGCGCCAAGCATGGGCAAGGTCCGAATCGCGCGCGGGGTTCGGCGGTGCGCCGCCAGCATGTGTTTTTGCGGCCTATCACGCTCGGCAGCATGGCGCGGCGCGTGCGGTCGGATCACGGCAATGCGCTGCCTGGGCGTGCGGCCAGCGCGGCGCACGGAAGCGCACATGGTGTGTCGCACGGGGTCCCGCATCACGAGCCCAGTCCGCACGCGGTCCCGAACTGGGCCTGGGCCGCGATGATCTTTCTGGTCGCGCTGCTGTTGTATGTGGCGCGCTGGCTTAGCGAGCATTGATTTTCGAGCTTGCCGTAGTTGTGGCGCGCGCGGTGGGTTGCGCCGCTGTCGCGCCGATGCGACTACGAAATCCCGGTGGCTTGCTACGAAACGTCGTCGGCCGAGTAGCGTTGCAGTCGCGCACTCGCACTCACGCGCCGCGAAACTCCCTTCTCCATGCCGACGGCGACGTGCGGAACGCCTCCGCGAAATGTTGCCGTAAAGAAGCGGTCGAGCCAAAGCCCGCAATCCCCGCGATCGCTTCCACCGACTCGTCAGTGCTCTCCAGCAATTGCTGCGCGCGAGCGAGCCGCTGCGCCAGCAGCCATGCGCCGACGGTAGTGCCGGTGGCGAGTCGGAAGCGACGCGTGAAGGTGCGGCGGCTCATCAGCGCGCGGCCGGCCAGCGTGTCGAGCGAATGCGGCAACGCCAGATTGCCGCTCACCCAATCGAGCAGGCTCGAAAGCCGGTCGCCGCGCACGTTCGGCGGCATTGGCTGCTGAACGTATTGCGCCTGATTGCCTTGTCGATGCGGCGGCACGACCAGCCTGCGCGCCACGTGATTCGCGACGTCAGCGCCGCACATCTTGCGCATCACATGCAGGCAGCAGTCGAGGCCGGCGGCGGTGCCGGCCGAGGTCAGCACGTTGCCGTCGTCGACATACAGCACGTTGGGGTCTAGGCGCACGCGTGGGTAGCGGTGCGCGAAGTCGTCGGCCCACGCCCAGTGCGTCGACGCCGGACGGCCGTCGAGGATGCCGGCGGCCGCGAGTACGAACGCGCCCAGGCAAAGCCCGACCAGTTGCGCGCCGCGGGCATGGGCGGCGCGCAGCGCGTCGAGCAGCGCGGCCGGCGGCGTTTCGGCCGGGTCGCGCCAGCTCGGCACGATGATCGTGTCGGCGTCGGCGAGCGCTTCGAGTCCATGCGTGACGGCGATCGAAAAGCCGGCGGTCGTAGTGAGCGCGCCCGTTTCGGCGGCGCAGACGCGGAAGTCGAAGCCCGGCACGCCGCCGCCGCTGCGGTCCTCACCGAACACCACGCACGGTACCGAAAGATGGAACGGACTGATGCGGTCGAACGCGACCACCGCGACAACGTGGCGGGCCGGTTCGCCGCGTGCCGCGGCAGAGGAAGCGGAAGCGGGCGTGGCCATCGATCACCTCGTGAAATCCGTCGATGGCCCGATTCTAGCGAATCTTGTCATTCGGGTCGCTGTCGTGAAGTGGGCCGTGGAGGAACAATGCAATCATCGTCGCTGCTCTGCCGAGTCCAAACCGGAACCGTCCGCGCGGCCCCTTTACCCGACCGAGGAGTCTTGCCATGACCACACCGCGCCGCGCGCTGATCGTCATCGATGTGCAGAGCGAATACGTGACCGGTGATCTGCCGATCGAATACCCCGACGTGCACAGCTCGCTCGCCAACATCGGCCGCGCGATGGATGCGGCTCGGGCCGCCGGCGTGCCGGTGGTGGTCGTGCAGAACTTCGCGCCGGCCAGCTCGCCGTTGTTCGCGCGTGGCAGCAGCGCGGCGGACCTGCATCCGGTGGTGGGCGAGCGGGCTCGCGATCATTACGTGGAGAAGTCGCTGCCAAGCGCTTTCACCGGCACCGATCTGGCCGATTGGCTCGCCGCGCGCCAGATCGACACGCTGACCGTGACCGGTTACATGACCCACAACTGCGACGCGTCGACCATCAACCACGCGGTTCACTCGGGGCTTGCCGTCGAATTCCTGCACGACGCGACGGGTTCGGTGCCGTATGAGAACAGCGCGGGTTTTGCCAGCGCGCAGGACATCCACCGGGTGTTCAGCGTGGTGCTGCAATCGCGCTTCGCGGCAGTGGCGAGCACGGACGAGTGGATCGCGGCGGTGCACAGCGGAGCGCCGCTGGAGCGCGGCAATATCTACGCGTCGAACCAGAAGGCGCGAGCCACGCGGGCCGCGGCGTAAAAACGTCGTGGGCGGCGGCCGTTTCGAGCGGCTGCTATGTAAGGATGCGGCACCACGCCGCTGCGCATGAAACGAAGGCGGCCGGGTTGCTCACCCGACCGCCTTTTTTGCATAGGCCCCGTGCGCCAGACAGATAACTAACCGCCGCCCGTCCGCTGTGCATGCCCGTTGCGCAACGCCGGGCTCAGCTTCAGCGCGTCGAACATCCCTTCGACCATCTGCACGGCATGGGCGCCGAAATCCGTGGCGTCGGGCAGAAACAGCATGTCGCGCAGCGAGCCGCTGACAAACGCATGCACCATCGCCGCGGCCAGCTTCGTATCCAGATCCACGGGCAGTTGCCCCTTGGAGATGGCGTTGCGCAGACCCCCCTCGATTTTCTTGAGCCCTTCGCGCATGTTGGTCTGATAGCGGACCATCACCGGGCCCATTTCCTCGACCAGCTCGCATTTCAGAAACAGGATGTCGAACACCCGCCGGCGACGCGGGTCATTGGCGGTGTCGCGCAGACAGACCGTGCAGATTTCCATCAGACGCCCAAGCGGATCGGGCTCATTGGGATCTTGCGAAGCGGCTTTGAGTTCGTCCAGCGGCAAAAGTACGCGGTCGAACATTTCCGTGAACAGATCGCTCTTATGTGCGAAGTGCCAGTAGATGGCACCGCGTGTGACGCCGGCGGCCTGCGCGATGTCGGCAAGCGACGTGCGCGATACGCCTTTCTCGAAGAAAACCCGTTCGGCCGCGTCGAGAATGCTGTTGCGCGTCTCCTGCGCCTCTTCTTTGGTTCTTCTGACCATGTTGGAATGACCTGCCCTGATTGTGGGGTTTTCCCGAGCGTTTTTAAGTACGCCCGATGACAATCCGTCTCCCGTTGAGCGAATTGTGAAGCGTTCTTGCAAGCCCCCCGCCAGCAAGAGATATAAACGCACTTTTACATGCATTCGTGAATGTATATATAATAGCATCCCACGATCGGATAGCCCAAGCCGTGACGAAACGTTAATATCCGTCACTGTTGCCTTTCAAAACGCTCTTCGCGCCGTGCCCAGACGGGCGGCGCCGTGCGGCATTTCCCCCGTATGGCGCATTTCGCTCAGGATGCCCTGCAGGTTCGGTGTGCTTCCGCGGGTGTCCGGTCAAGCGTCGCAAGACGCATGTGTGCGCTGTCGTCCCCGGGGTAGGGATGCGCGCACTTTTTCATTCTCAGTCTTTGACAGAGGTCGCTCCATGCGCGTCGAACGGGTTCCATTCCGCTTAATTAGTGCCGCGACGGCTGCCGTATTGCTGGCAGCGTGCGGACCAAAACAATCTGCTCCGCCGCAACAAACGCCCGAAGTTGGGGTCGTCACCGTCCAGCCGACGGCCGTGCCCGTCGTCACCGAATTGCCCGGCCGCACCAGTGCGTTCCTCGTCGCGCAAGTGCGCGCACGGGTCGACGGCATCGTGTTGCGCCGCGAGTTTACGGAAGGCAGCCAGGTCAAAGCAGGCCAACGTCTGTACAAGATCGATCCGGCACCGTACATCGCCACGCTGAATAACGCCAAGGCGACGCTGGCGAAGGCGCAGGCCAACCTCGTGTCGACCACCGCGCAGGCCAATCGCTTCAAGGTGCTGGTTGCCGCCAACGCGGTCAGCAAGCAGGACTACGACAATGCAGTGGCCTCGGAAGGCCAGGCCGCGGCTGACGTCGCCGCGGGCAAGGCGGCAGTCGACACGGCGCAGATCAATCTCGGCTATACGGATGTCGTGTCGCCGGTGAGCGGCCAGGTCGGCATCTCGCAGGTCACGCCGGGTGCTTACGTGCAAGCAAGCGCCGCTACGCTGATGGCCACCGTGCAGACGCTCGATCCGGTCTATGTGGACCTGACGCAATCGAGCCTCGACGGTCTGAAGCTGCGCCGCGACATGCAGGAAGGGCGCCTGAAGACCACGGGTCCGGACGCCGCCAAGGTGTCGCTGATTCTCGAAGACGGCCGCACCTATTCGGAGAAGGGCAAGCTGCAGTTCACCGACGTAACGGTCGACCAGGGCACCGGTTCGGTCACGGTGCGCGCGCTCTTCAAGAATGCGGACAACGTGCTGCTGCCGGGCATGTTCGTGCGCGCGCGCATTGAAGAGGGCGTCAACGACCACGCGCTCGTCGTGCCGCAAGTGGGCGTCACGCACGACCAGAAGGGTCAGCCGACCGCGCTGGTCGTCGGTAACGACAACAAGGTCGTGTTGCGTCAGCTGGTGACCTCGGGCACGTACGGTTCGAACTGGGTGGTCGAAAGCGGCCTGAATCCGGGCGACCGCGTGATCGTGCAGGGCACCGACAAGGCGAAACCCGGCATGCAGGTCAAGGCCGTTGCCGCGCAACTTCCCGCCACACCCGCTTCCGGCGCAGCTGTTCAGGGCGCGCCGGCCGCCAGCGGTGCTGCGCAGACGGCACAGCCTGCCTCCGCCGCATCGGGCGCGTAATAACAGGGAGCCCGCCACATGGCAAAGTTCTTCATTGATCGCCCGATTTTTGCATGGGTGATCGCCATTATTCTGATGCTCGCGGGTATCGCGTCGGTCTTCACGTTGCCGATCGCGCAATACCCGACCATCGCGCCGCCGGCCGTGCAGATCAGCGCAACGTACCCGGGCGCATCGGCGAAGACGGTGGAAAACACCGTCACGCAGGTGATCGAGCAGCAGATGAGTGGTCTCGACCACTTGCTGTATCTGTCGTCCACCTCGGACGACTCGGGTACGGCAACCATCACGCTGACGTTCGCGGCCGGCACCAATCCTGACATCGCGCAGGTGCAGGTGCAGAACAAGCTGCAGCTCGCCACGCCGCTGTTGCCGCAAGCAGTGCAACAGTTGGGCACCAAGGTCACGAAGTCGAGCAGCAGCTTCCTGCTGGTCATGGCGTTCGTGTCCGAAGACGGCAGCATGAGCAAGTACGACCTGGCGAACTACGTCGCGTCGAACATTCAGGATCCGGTCAGCCGTATCGACGGCGTGGGCACGGTGACGCTGTTCGGTTCGCAGTACGCCATGCGGGTCTGGCTGGACGCGAACAAGCTGACCAACTTCGGTTTGACGCCGGTGGATGTGGAAGCCGCGCTGACGGCGCAGAACGTGCAGGTCGCGGGCGGTTCGCTCGGCGGCACGCCGTCGGTGCCGGGCCAGGTGCTGCAGGCCACTATCACGGAAGCCACGCTGCTCAACACGCCTGAACAGTTCGGCAACGTGCTGCTGAAGGTGAACCCGGACGGCTCGCAAGTCCGCATCAAGGACGTGGCGCGCATCGAGCTGGGTGGCGAAAACTACAACTTCGACACCAAGTACAACGGTCAGCCGACGGCAGGCTTCGGTATTCAGCTCGCTACCGGCGCGAATGCGCTGGCCACCGCCAAGGCGGTGCGCGCGAAGGTCGCCGAACTGTCGAAGTACTTCCCGCACGGTCTGGTGGTGCAGTATCCGTACGACACCACGCCGTTCGTGCGCCTGTCGATCGAAGAAGTGGTCAAGACGCTGCTCGAAGGTATCGTGCTGGTGTTCCTGGTCATGTACCTGTTCCTGCAGAACCTGCGCGCCACGCTGATCCCGACGATCGCCGTGCCGGTGGTGCTGCTGGGCACGTTCGCGATCATGGGTCTGGTGGGCTTCTCGATCAATACGCTGTCCATGTTCGGGCTGGTGCTCGCCATCGGCTTGCTGGTGGACGATGCGATCGTGGTGGTGGAAAACGTCGAGCGGGTGATGCAGGAGGAGGGCTTATCGCCTCGTGACGCAACCCGCAAGGCCATGGATCAGATTACCGGCGCGCTGGTCGGCGTGGCGCTCGTGCTGTCGGCGGTGTTCGTGCCGGTGGCGTTCTCGGGCGGCTCGGTCGGCGCAATTTACCGGCAGTTCTCGCTGACGATCGTGGCGGCGATGGTGCTGTCCGTGCTGGTCGCGTTGATTCTGACGCCGGCATTGTGCGCGACGATCCTCAAGCCGATCGAAAAGGGTCACGAGGAAAAAACCACCGGCTTCTTCGGCTGGTTCAACCGCACCTTCAACAAGAGCCGCGACAAGTATCACTCGGGCGTGCACCACGTGATCAAGCGCTCGGGCCGTTGGCTGATCATCTATATGGTGGTGATCTTCGCGGTCGGCCTGCTGTTCGTGAAGTTGCCGAAGTCGTTCCTGCCTGACGAAGACCAGGGCACGATGTTCGTGCTGGTGCAAACGCCGTCGGGCTCGACGCAGGAAACCACGGCGCGCGCGCTCAAGGACGTGTCCGACTACCTGCTCAATACCGAGAAGAGCATCGTCGAATCGACCTTCACGGTGAACGGCTTCAGCTTCGCCGGTCGCGGTCAGAACGCGGGTCTCGTCTTCGTGCGGATGAAGGATTACTCGCAACGCCAGCACTCGGATCAGAAGGTGCAGGCGCTGGTGGGCCGTCTCTTCATGCACTTCGGCAGCTACAAGAACGCGCTGGTGTATCCGGTGAATCCGCCTTCGATTCCTGAACTCGGTACGGCCGCGGGCTTCGACTTCGAATTGCAGGATCGCGCGGGCGTCGGTCACGAAAAGCTGATGGAAGCACGCAACATGTTGCTGGGCATGGCGGCGAAAGATCCGACGCTGGCTCAGGTGCGTCCGAACGGCCTGAACGACACGCCGCAGTTCAAGGTGGACATCGACCACGAGAAGGCTTCGGCGCTCGGTGTGTCGCTGGCCGCGATCGACCAGACGTTCTCGATCGCGTGGGCGTCGCAGTACGTGAACAACTTCCTCGATACCGACGGCCGGATCAAGAAGGTGTATCTGCAAGGCGATGCTCCGTTCCGTATGAAGCCGGAAGACCTGAACGCGTGGTACGTGCGCAATACCGCGGGTGGCATGGTGCCGTTCTCGTCGTTCGCCAGCGGCACGTGGACCTACGGTTCGCCGAAGCTGGAACGCTACAACGGTATTTCCGCGGTGGAAATCCAGGGGGCGGCGGCACCGGGCAAGTCGACCGGTCAGGCCATGACCGCCATGGAAGCACTCGTGGCGAAGCTGCCGGCGGGTGTCGGCTACGAATGGACCGGCCTGTCGTTGCAGGAACGCCAGTCCGGTTCGCAGGCGCCGATTCTGTACGGCATCTCGATCCTGGTCGTGTTCCTGTGTCTCGCGGCGCTGTATGAAAGCTGGTCGATCCCGTTCTCGGTGATCATGGTGGTGCCGCTCGGCGTGATCGGCGCACTGCTGGCGGCCACGCTGCGTGGGCTCGAGAACGACGTGTTCTTCCAGGTGGGTCTCCTGACCACGGTGGGTCTGTCGGCGAAGAACGCGATTCTGATCGTGGAATTCGCCCGCGAGCTGCAGCAGGGTGAAGGCATGGGGCCGATCGAGGCCGCGCTGGAAGCAGCGCGTCTGCGGTTGCGTCCGATTCTGATGACCTCGCTCGCGTTCATTCTCGGCGTGATGCCGCTCGCGATCAGTAACGGCGCGGGTTCGGCCAGCCAGCACGCGATCGGTACCGGCGTGATCGGCGGGATGTTGACGGCGACCTTCCTCGCCATTTTCATGATCCCGATGTTCTTCGTCGTGATCCGCGCGAAATTCGGCGGTGAGAAGGAAGACCCGGATGAGGCGCTCGCACACTACAACCAGCACCATCCGCATGATCCGCAAAGCGGCGGTTCGGCTGGCGGGTCGGCTGATGAAGGCTCGGGCAAGGACGGACATTGAGATGCAAAAACACTCTCTGATTGCAGTGGCGGTCGCGCTGTTCGCCGCGGGTTGCACGATGGCGCCGAAGTACGAGCGCCCCCCCGTGCCCACGACGAGCACCTTCCCGACCGGCGGCGTGTACGACACGCAGCCGGGCGCGACCCAGCCGGACGCGACCCCGGCGGGCAACCAACAGCCCGGTGCGACAAATGCTGCGCGCAGCGCCAACGGCCAGGCCGCGGCGGATATCGGTTGGCGCGATTTCTTCGTCGATCCGCGCATGCAGCGGCTGATCGAGATCGCGCTGAAGAACAACCGCGATCTGCGCGTGTCGGTGCTGAACATGCAGGCGTCGGCGGCGCAGTTCCGGATCGTTCGCGCCGGTCTGCTGCCCACGCTCGACGCCGCGGCTTCGCAAAGCAAATCGCGTACGCCGAAAGACCTGTCGTTCTTCGACCAGACGATTTCCAACTCGTACTCGGTCGGTCTGAACGCGTCGTGGGAAATCGACTTCTTCGGGCGGATTCAGAGCTTGAAGGACCAGGCGTTGGCGCAGTACCTGGCCACGGCTCAGGCGCGCAAGGCGGCAGAAATCTCGCTGGTCTCGCAGGTGGCGAACCAGTACATGACGGTGCTCGAACTCGACGATCTGTTGAAGGTCACGCAGAACACGCTGAAGACCTCGCAGGAATCGTATCGAATCGCCAAGCTGCAGTTCGACAACGGTACGGGTTCGGAATTGGATCTGCGTCAGTCGCAAACCGTGGTCGAGCAGGCTTTGGCCAACCTGCAGCAGCAACAACGTCTGCGGGCTCAGGCGGATAACGCGCTCGTGCTGCTGATTGGCGAGCCGCTGCCGGACGATTTGCCGCCGGGCATGCCGCTGGACAACCAGAATCTCCTCACGGATATTCCGGCGGGTCTGCCGTCCGATCTGTTGACGCGTCGTCCGGACATCATGGAGGCCGAAGAGAATCTGCTGGCCGCCAACGCGAACATCGGCGCAGCGCGCGCGGCGTTTTTCCCGAAGGTCTCGCTGACCGGCAGCTTCGGTACGCTGAGCCCGTCGCTCGGCGGTCTGTTCAAGCCGGGTTCGGCGGCGTGGAGTTTCGCGCCGTCGATCACGTTGCCGATCTTCGAGGGCGGACAGAATCTCGCCAACCTCGATCTCGCCAACATCCAGAAGAAAGTCCAGATCGCCACGTATGAAAAGGCGATCCAGTCGGCCTTCCGCGATGTGGCAGACGGACTGGCGGCACGCGGTACGTACGATCAGCAGATCCAGGCGCTGGAGCGCAATACCTTTGCGGAACAGCGCCGGCTGGATCTGTCGAATCTGCGTTACACGAACGGCGTCGACAGTTATCTGGCGGTGCTGATCGCACAGACCGATCTGTATCAGGCGCAGCAGCTGCTGGTGGTTGCGCGCATGGAACGTCTGCAGAACCTCGTGACGTTGTATCAGGCACTCGGCGGCGGCTGGATCGAACGCAACGGCGAGCAGCCGCGTCCGGCCGACGCACCGGTCGACTACGGTGCGGCGAGCGCGCCGGTGGCGGCTTCGGCGGCCACGGCGAGTTAAGACGTGTTGTAGCTTCGGGCGCGTAGGGCGGGTCTCAGTTTCAGGAAAGCCGCCCTACGCAGCCGGTAATAAAAAACGCCACGGCATGCCGTGGCGTTTTTTTATGCAGCGACGCTCGCGCGATATCACTCGCGCGGCGCCTCATTGCGTGCCGCTCAGTGCACGTCGGCTGCGCGCAGCATGTCGTCGCCTCGCGGTTCGTTGCCGCCGCGTCCGTCGAAATCATGCCCGGCACTGCGAATTTCGCACTGCGCCTTCTTCTCGCTCTTCACGCCGTTGAAGATCAGGTTCAACACGACCGCCGACACCGAAGCCAGCAGAATCCCGCTGTGCAGCAGCGGCGAGAGCGCCGGCGGCAGCTTCGAGAAGAAGTGCGGCGACACCACCGGCACGAGACCCAGGCCGATACTGACCGCGACGATGAACAGGTTGTGGTGGTTCTTCACGAAGTCGACCTTCGACAGCACCTTGATGCCGTTCGCCGCGACCATGCCGAACATCACGATGCCCGCGCCGCCGAGCACGAAGGCCGGCACCGACGCGACCACTTGCGCCATCTTCGGGAACAGGCCCAGCAGCACCAGGATCACGCCGCCCATGGCGCAGACAAAGCGGCTCTTCACGCCGGTCACGCCGATCAGGCCGACGTTCTGCGAGAACGAGGTATGCGGGAACGAGTTGAAGATGCCGCCGATCAACGTGCCCAGGCCGTCGACGCGCAGACCGCGCACCAGCGTCTTCTGATCCACCGGACGGTCCACCATGTCGCCGACCGCGAGGAACATGCCGGTCGATTCGATGAAGGTGACGAACATCACGGTGACCATCGTCGCGATCGACAGCGGATCGAAGTGCGGCAGGCCGAAGTGGAACGGCATGACGAAGCCGACCCACGGCGCGTGCGTAACGCCTTCCATGTTGACGCGGCCGAGCGCCAGCGCAATCACGAAGCCCGCGACAATGCCGAGCAGCACCGAGATATTGGCGAGGAAGCCCTTGGCGAACTTGTTGATCAGCAGAATCAGCATCAGCACGATCAGCGAAAGGCCGAGATAGACCGGATTGCCGTAATCGGGATTGCCCACGCCGCCGGCCGCCCAGTTGATGCCGACTTCCATCAGCGACAAACCGATCACCGAGATCACCACGCCGATCACGACCGGCGGGAAGAAGCGCAGCAATTTGCCGACCGCCGGCGCGAGCAGGATGCCGACGACACCGGCCGCGATCGTCGAGCCGAAGATGTCGAGAATGCCGAGCGAGGGATTGGTGCCGATCGCGACCATCGGACCGACGGCCGCGAACGTGCAGCCCATGATGACCGGCAGACGGATGCCGAAAATCCACAGCCCGAGCGTCTGAATCAACGTGGCGATGCCGCACGAGAACAGATCGGCGCTGATCAGGAACGCGATCTGGTCTTTCGGCAACTTGAGTGCCGCGCCGATGATCAGCGGCACCGCGACTGCACCGGCATACATCACCAGAACGTGCTGAATGCCGAGCGTGAGCAACTGGCCTGCGGGCAGTCGTTCGTCGCACGGGTGAACCGTGTTCGATTGCATATCGTCTGTCTCCACCATCTGAGTTTTTGGGATGGCTCCAAGGTATCGGGGACTAAAAAGCACAACAAGACCACTGGGGCCTATTCCGGCATTCCCGGTGACGATATGCGTGGGGGCCGTTTGAAAGCCAAAAGAAATGTACGGACCTCGTCCATCGGCGGTCAGCCCCTTGCAGTGGCGATGCAAGGCCGCGCGTCGCTCGAGCCCGGCTTGACGCGATATGTGTGAGAATCAATGAGGTGTATCTCGCTCACCGCATAGTGCTGTTTTGATGCGGCTCGCGGCGCGCGCGGGTTAACCCGCGATTCGGGATTTTCGGCGTGCGTTTGCGTGCGTTTCCCAAGCGCTGCGCCGGCGCGGAAAATATGCTTTTCGGGCAGCTTTCGCGTGCTCATTTCCATCCTCAATTTGACGCTCTATCGCCCATGAGTTTTCTCGGCATCGACCTCGGCACCGGTTCCCTCAAAGTAGCAATCGTCGACGAGAAAGGTCGCGAACAGGCGGTGGCGAGCGTCGCTTATCCAATCGAAACGCCGCACGCGGGTTGGGCGGAAACCTCGGTGCAAACATGGTGGCGCGCGCTATGTGAAGCCGCCGCGCGTTTACCTGATGGATTGCGCCGCGATGTGCGCGCCATCGGCTTTTCCGGACAGATGCACGGCGTCGTGCTGATCGACGCAGCGGGCGAGGCCGTGCGCCCCGCCATGCTATGGCCCGACACGCGCGCGCTGGCCTTGCTCGATGCGTGGCCCGAGCCGCAACCGAATCCGGTTGCGCCCGGCATGGCCGGTCCGCTGCTGCGCTGGATCGTCATGCACGAACCGCAGTCCGCGAGCCGCACGCGTTGGGCGCTGCAACCGAAAGACTGGCTGCGCGTCGCGTTGGGCGGCGCGGTGGCGACCGATCCGTCCGACGCCTGCGCGACCGCGCTTGCCGATCCAGCCGGCGTGTGGGACGTGGGGCTGCTCGACCGACTCGAGATTCCGCGTGAGTGGTTCGCGCCGTTGGCGCCATCTTATGCGGCGGGTGGCGTGTTGTCGGAGAGTGCGGCGCAGGCGCTGGGTTTGCGTGCCGGCATCGTGCTCGCGACCGGCGCGGCCGATACGCCTTGCGCCGCACTTGGCAGCGGATTGGCGCACGACGGCGACGCGTTGCTGGCCACCGGCACTGGCGGACAGATCGTCGTGCTGGCCGAGCACGCGCCCGCGGCGGTCAAGGGCTTGCATCGTTATCGCGCGGCAAGCGATCACTGGTATCGCATGGCCGCGATGCAGAACGTCGGCATCGCGCTCGAACGAGCGCGCGGGTGGCTGTCGTATGAATGGACCGATGCGTATCGTGATGCGTTCGCCGATACGACGAATGCATCCGGCCTCACGTTCTTGCCTTACCTCACAGGCGAACGCACGCCCTGGCTCAACCCGATGGCGCGTGGCGGCTGGCTCGGGCTCGCCCTCGATCACACGCGCGGCACGATGATGCGCGCCGCGTTCGAAGGCGTGGCGTTCTCACTGCGCGCCGGGCTCGACGCGATTCGCGCGAGCGGCGCGACGGTGACGGCGTTGAAGCTCGCAGGAGGCGGTTCCGTCGACGCACGTTGGCGCCAGTTGCTCGCCGATGCACTGAATGTCGAACTGCACGCAGTGGATTGTCCGAACGCGGCGCCGCGTGGCGCGGCCATCCTGGGCGGCCTTGCGAGCGGGCACTGGCACGCGCGCGATCTCGCCGCGCTCGCGCCGGGTGCGACGCGTGTCGCGGGTCCGCAAGGCGACGCGGCGCTCGCCGAGCGCTATGCGCGCTTTCTCGATCTCTACGCACGAGTCGAAACATGGTTCACGGACACGCCGTCGCGGTGAGCGAAAGTCATGTCAGGTTCAGACAATGCCGTGACGCACTTTGCAATACCATGACGTTTCTCGCGCGCTAAGGTATAGCCCGGCGCACTGCGCCGACTGGCCGCGACCACATGCGCCCTTCGTGTGGCGCACAAATGAACCGCAGCACCGAATCGCAACACATGCGCGCCGCAACGTGGTCCGCCGCGGCGCGCCTAGCCTTGACAGACTCACAGGAGCATTCACGATGAAGACCAAAGCAGCAATCGCATGGAAAGCCGGCGCCCCGTTGACGATCGAAGAAGTCGATCTGGAAGGTCCGCGCGCCGGTGAAGTCCTGATCGAAGTGAAGGCCACGGGCATCTGCCACACCGATTACTACACGCTCTCCGGCGCGGACCCGGAGGGCATCTTCCCGGCGATTCTCGGCCATGAAGGCGCGGGCGTGATTGTAGATACCGGTCCCGGCGTCGGCACGCTGAAGAAGGGCGATCACGTCATTCCGCTCTACACGCCCGAGTGCCGCCAGTGCAAATTCTGTCTGTCGCGCAAGACCAATCTCTGTCAGGCGATTCGTTCGACGCAAGGCAAGGGTTTGATGCCGGACTCGACCTCACGCTTCTCGCTGGATGGCAAGCCGCTGTTTCACTACATGGGCACGTCCACGTTTTCGAACTACATCGTCGTGCCGGAAATCGCGGTCGCGAAAGTGCGTGAAGACGCGCCGTTCGACAAGATCTGCTACATCGGTTGCGGTGTGACGACAGGTGTCGGTGCTGTCGTGTATTCGGCGAAGGTCGAGGCGGGCGCAAACGTGGTGGTGTTCGGTCTCGGCGGCATCGGGTTGAATGTGATCCAGGGCGCGAAGATGGTCGGCGCGGACAAGATCATCGGCGTCGACATCAATCCGGGCCGCGTCGAACTCGCGAAGAAGTTCGGCATGACGCACTTCATCAACCCGAATGAAGTCGAGAACGTGGTCGATCACATCGTGCAACTCACCGATGGTGGGGCCGACTATTCGTTCGAATGCATCGGCAACACCAAGGTGATGCGTCAGGCGCTCGAATGCACGCACAAGGGCTGGGGCCAGTCGTTCATCATCGGCGTAGCGGCGGCGGGCGAGGAGATCAGCACGCGTCCGTTCCAGCTGGTGACGGGCCGCGAGTGGAAAGGCTCGGCGTTCGGCGGCGCACGTGGCCGCACCGACGTGCCGAAGATCGTCGACTGGTACATGGAAGGCAAGATCAATATCGACGATCTGATCACGCACCGTTTGCCGCTCGAACGCATCAACGAGGGCTTCGATCTGATGAAGAAGGGCGAGTCGATCCGCTCGGTCGTGCTGTATTAAACGGGGAGCTTCGCCATGCTTGAACTCTTATCGTCGCATGCCTGTCATGGCGGCGAGCAGCGCATCTATCGGCACGACTCGCAGACCATCGGTCTGCCGATGCGCTTCTCCATCTATCTGCCGCCGCAGGCCTTGCAAGCCAACGCGAACGTACCCGCGCTGTTCTATCTCGCGGGACTCACGAGTACAGAAGAGACCTTCCCGGTCAAAGCCGGAGCGCAGCGCTTCGCGGCGCAGCACGGCATCGCGCTGATCGCGCCGGATACCAGTCCGCGCGGGGCGGGTGTGCCGGGCGAAAGCGCGGCGTGGGACTTCGGCGTGGGCGCGGGCTTTTACGTCGACGCCACGCAGCAGCCGTGGGCGCAGCACTACCGGATGTACTCGTACGTGCGGGACGAACTGCGCGAAACGGTGCTTGCGAATCTGCCGGTGGACGGCGCGCGTCTGGGCATCTTCGGGCATTCGATGGGCGGTCACGGCGCGTTGATGCTGGCGCTGCGCAATCCGGAGATTTATCGGTCGGTGTCGGCGTTCGCGCCGATTGCCGCGCCTTCACAGTGCCCGTGGGGCGTGAAGGCGTTCACCGGCTATCTGGGCGAAGACCGGGAAGCGTGGAAGCAGTACGACGCGAGCGAACTGGTTGCGCATGTGTCGCGCAAGTTTTCGGCGGGGATTCTGGTCGATCAGGGGCTCGCGGATCAGTTCCTTGCCGAGCAACTGAATCCGGACGTGTTCGAAGCCGCTTGCCAGGCCGCGGGTCAGCCGCTGACGTTGCGCCGTCACGCGGGCTATGACCACGGGTATTACTTCATCTCGACGTTCATCGAGGATCATCTCGCGCATCACGCGAAGGTGCTGCTAGGCTGAAGTCTCACAGGACGACGATGGTGGTGTGCAGATGCGACGCCGTCATCGTCCCTGGAGATTCAATGCCGTCTCAACAAACTCGCACCGTACACCACCGCCGAGAGTACGGTGATCCAGAAGCTCGTCGGCCAATCGGTGTAGAACGCGAGCGTCAAACCGAGCCACGCTTGCAGCAACGCAAACACAGCGGCCAGCACGAGGCCCGCTGATAACCGCGTCGTCATGTTTTGCGCGGCGGCAGCCGGGCCGACCATCAGCGTGAACACCAGCAGCACGCCGACGATCTGCGTACACGCCGCCACGGCCAGCGCGGCAATCGCGAGAAACAGCACGGACACGAGGCGCAACGACACGCCCTTGGCTTCGGCCAGTTCCGGCTGCAACGAAGCGAACAGCAGTGGCCGCATGATCGCCGCGAGCGCCAGCAAACTCACGACGCCGAGACCCGCCAGCACGCCGAGCGTCGACGCATTCACGCCGAGCACGTTGCCGAACAGCAGCGCGGTGACCTGGGTCGCGTACGCGGTGAAGAAGTGCAGGAACAACAAGCCGAAGCCGAGCGACAGCGAGAGGATCACGCCGATCGCCACATCGCGTCCGGCAAGACGTTCGCCGAGCGCGCCCATGCCGACGCCCGCCGCGAGCGTGAAGCCGATCATCCCCCAGATCGGCGAGATGCCGATCAGCACCGCGCCGGTCGCGCCGGTGAAGCCGACGTGCGAGAGCGCGTGGCCCGCGAAGGTCTGTCCGCGCATCACCAGAAAATAGCCCACCACGCCTGCCAGCACCGCGACGATCCCCGACGCCGCGAATGCGTTCACCATGAAATCGTATTCAAACATCGTGCGTGTGTCCGTCGTGCGAGTCGTGCTGATGTGAGTGGCCGTGCGAGTGGCCATGCGAATGCGAATGCGAGTGGCTGTGGCCGCCGCTCTCGTCGTGTTCGTGCTCGTGATCGTGCTTTTCCACTTCGACGTCGCCCGACATCACGAAGATGCGGCCGTTCACGCGCATCACGTCGATCGGCGAGCCGTAGAGACGCGACAGGACCGGCCGGGTGATCACTTCGTCGACGGTGCCGAGCGCCGCCACGCCGCTGCCGAGATACAGCACGCGATCGAGCGCGTGCAGCAGCGGGTTCAGTTCATGCGCCGAAAACAGCACGGCGATCCCGAGTTCCTGCTGCACGCGCCGCACCAGTTCGACCACGCTCTTCTGATGATGCGGGTCGAGGCTGATCAGCGGTTCGTCGAGCAACAGCAGCTTCGGGTTGCCGAGCAGGCATTGCGCGAGCAGGAGCCGCTGACGCTCGCCGCCCGACAGTTCCGACAACGGCCGCTCGGCCAGCTTGCGGCCGCCCACCAGATCCAGCACGCGCTCGACATCGGCGCGAGTGGCGGCGTCCGCATGCGGCAAACCCCAACGATGGCCGTCGGCGGCCATCGCGACGAAATCGCGGCCACGCACGCGACGTCCGGCGAGCGCACTGCGCGTCTGCGGCATATAGCCGATCGACGCGTTGCCGCGCTCGACCGGTTGTCCCAGCACGCGGATCGCGCCCTGAGCGGCGGGCACGAGACCGAGCACGGCGCGCATCAGCGTCGTCTTGCCCGCGCCGTTCGGCCCGAGCACGCCGATGAATTCGCCCTGGTTCACCACGAAGCCGGTGTCGCGCAGAATCGTGCGGTCGCCGAGTTCGAGCGTCACCTGCTCGAGTTCGAGCACGGGCGCGGTGCTGGGGGAATGCGCAGGCGCGCTGCGGCCAGTCTCAGTCATGGGGTTTTTCCTTTCGCGCCAGGAGCCGCGGCGTTCGCGCCATTCGCGTCGCCCGCCGCCAGCGCCGTGCCCAACGCGTCGAGCTGCGTCAGCATCCACGTCTGATAGGTCTTGCCGGCCGGTTCGGTCTCGGTGACGCTCATGGTCGGCACCTTCGATTGCTGCGCGAGCTTCAACATGCGTTTGGTCAGGGCCTCGGTTGCCTGGCTGTTATAGATCAGAACACGGACGCGCTTCTCGCGCAGATCGCGTTCGAATGCGGCGATATCGGCCGCGCTGGCTTCGGTGTCGTTCATGGTGGCGAGCTGGAAGCGCAGATTGCGCATGCTCAGGCCCACCGCGTCGGACATATAGCCGAACACCGGCTCGGTCGCCGTGACCGGCACGCCCGCGTAGCGGCCATGCAGATCGGCGACCTTGGCGTCGACCGGTTTCAGCGAATCGAGAAACTTCGCGAGGTTCGCATCGTACGCCGACTTGTGCGCCGGGTCAGCCGCGACGAGCGCCTCACTCACGGCGCGCGCCACTTTCGGCATGGTCGCCGGGTCGTACCAGAGGTGCGGATTGTCGCCGCCCTTCTTGCCGGTGAGATCGGCCGCGACGATCGTGACGCGCTTCGAGCCCTTCGACGCCGCGAGCAATTTTGCCATCCACGGATCGTAGTCGGCGCCGTTGTAGACCACAAGGCTCGCATGCTGCAACGCACGCGCCGTCTTCGGACTGGCTTCGAACAGATGCGGATCCTGGTCCGGATTGCTGAGGATGCTCGTCACGTCGACGCGATCGCCGCCGAGTTGCTGCACCACATCGCCGTAAAAATTCTCCGCCGCGACCACCGGAATTTTTGCATCCGCGGCCATCGCGACGTGGCCGAATGCGAGCACGGCGGCGCTCACGGCGAGGTACTTCGACAGCTTCAGCGCACGCTGCGCGCGGTTCAACATCGAGCCAAAATTCTTCATTGTTGTGTCCTGCTGCGTGAGAGTTGAATGAATCACAGACGTTAGGAAGGGCGCGCCGGTGCTACGCCGGTTTTGTGCCGGCGCAAGCACCCGCGGGCCGCGCCGCGCGGGCACACAGCGCGCACAGACCGCTCAGTTCGACCACCTGCCGATGCACTTCGAAGCCGTGCGCCGGCGCGCTATGCGACAACTGTTCGGCGAGGTCGTCGCCGGGAATCTCGACGGTCGCGCCGCAGCCGTCGCACATTAGAAACTGGCTGCGATGCGGCACGCCGACTTCGCAGCAGGCTACGAACGCGTTCTTCGATTCGATCCGATGCACGAAGCCATGCGCGAGCAAAAAATCCAGCGCGCGATAAACGGTCGTGGGCGGCACGCGACCGCGTGCCGGCTCGAGCGCGTCAAGCAGTTCGTAAGCGCCGATTGGCCGCTCGCTGGCGACGATCGCCGCATACACCTGACGACGCAGCGGCGTGAGCGCAAGCCCGTGCAACGCGGCATGCGCTTCGGCATGCGCGAGCCGCACGGCGTGGTGTTCTGCAATCGATGTGGCCATCGGCGGATGCTCCTGACGAAACAGCAATCAAACGAAATAGCGTTCAAGCGGCTTCGAAGCGAAGCGAGGTCGCAATGATATAACGTATCTCGAATTTTTGTCAGCAAGGCGAGCAGAAAGCACTTTGGCTGTCTTCGATTTCTCGTATTAGTGTTCTTCTAGGCAGATGAGTGGGGCGCATGTCCTGCCGCGCTGCACCATCGAAATCTGCTCGGGCGCCTTGACATGGCCCTGTGCGTATCCGATCATTCGATCACCAACAGAGCAATTGTTCGCGCAATGAGCGTTCGCTCACCGCGCCTCAAGATGCGAAACGAACCGGAGACGAGCAGTGGCGGCACGATTGCAAGACAAGGTGGCCATTCTGACGGGCGCGGCAAGCGGAATCGGTGAAGCCGTAGCCCGCCGGTATCTGGACGAAGGCGCGCGCTGCGTGCTGGTCGATGTGAAGCCGGCGGACAATTTCGGCGACACATTGCGCGCCGCTTACGGCGAGCGCGTGCTGACCGTGAGCGCCGACGTCACGCGCCGCGACGATATCCAGCGCATCGTGGCGAGCACGCTGGAGCGCTTCGGGCAAATCGACATTCTCTTCAACAACGCGGCGCTCTTCGACATGCGCCCGATCCTCGACGAATCCTGGGACGTGTTCGACCGTCTCTTCGCGGTCAACGTGAAGGGCATGTTCTTTCTGATGCAGGCCGTTGCGCAAAAGATGGTCGAGCAAGGCCGCGGCGGCAAGATCATCAATATGTCGTCGCAAGCCGGACGGCGCGGTGAGGCGCTCGTGTCGCACTACTGCGCGACCAAGGCGGCCGTGCTGAGCTACACGCAATCCGCGGCATTGGCACTCGCGCCGCACAAGATCAATGTGAACGGCATCGCGCCGGGTGTCGTCGATACGCCGATGTGGAACGAAGTCGACGCGCTCTTCGCCCGCTATGAGAACCGGCAGCTCGGCGAGAAGAAACGCCTCGTCGGTGAAGCGGTGCCGCTCGGCCGCATGGGCGTGCCGGACGATCTGACCGGCGCCGCCCTGTTTCTCGCGTCGGCCGACGCCGACTACATCACCGCGCAAACCCTGAACGTCGACGGCGGCAACTGGATGAGCTGAGTCCGCGTCGTTCATCGTCATTTTCGTAGAACAAACGCTGCACTACATAACGTACGAGAAAGGAGACAACACATGAAGCCAGCTCTCAAATCCACGCTAAAGGCGGTCAGTGCCGGCGCTGTCGCATGCTTTGCATTGAACGCGTCGGCGGCCACGGTGACGATCGCCACGCTGAACAATCCAGACATGATCGAGCTGAAGAAGCTCTCGCCCGAATTCGAAAAGGCGAATCCGGACATCAAGCTTAACTGGGTGATTCTCGAAGAAAACGTGCTGCGTCAGCGCGCCACCACCGACATCACGACCGGCAGCGGCCAGTTCGACGTGATGACGATCGGCGCGTACGAAACGCCGCAATGGGGTAAGCGCGGCTGGCTTACGCCGCTCACCAATCTGCCCGCCGACTACGATCTGAACGACGTCGTGAAGACGGCCCGCGACGGCCTCTCGAGCGGCGGCCAGTTGTACGCGCTGCCGTTCTATGTAGAAAGCTCGATGACGTATTACCGCAAGGATCTGTTCGCGGCCAAGGGTCTGAAGATGCCCGATCAGCCGACCTACGAACAGATCGCGCAATTCGCCGACAAGCTCACCGACAAGGCCAACGGCATTTACGGCATCTGTCTGCGCGGCAAGGCGGGCTGGGGCGAGAACATGGCCTACGGCACGACGGTGGTGAACACCTTCGGCGGCCGCTGGTTCGACGAGAAGTGGAACGCGCAGCTCACCTCGCCGGAATGGAAGAAGGCGATGACTTTCTACGTTGATCTGCTGAAGAAGGACGGCCCTCCGGGAGCGAGTTCGAACGGCTTCAACGAGAACCTCACGCTGATGTCCTCGGGCAAGTGCGGCATGTGGATCGACGCCACGGTTGCCGCCGGCATGCTCTACAACAAGCAGCAATCGCAGATCGCGGACAAGGTCGGTTTCGCCGCGGCGCCGATCGCGGTCACGCCGAAGGGTTCGCATTGGCTGTGGGCCTGGGCGCTGGCGATTCCGAAGTCATCGAAGCAGCCTGACGCGGCGAAGAAGTTCATCACGTGGGCCACGTCGAAGCAATACATCGAACTGGTCGCGAAGGACGAAGGCTGGGCCTCGGTGCCGCCGGGAACGCGCAGGTCCACATACGCGCGACCGGAGTACAAGCAGGCAGCTCCGTTCGGCGACTTCGTGCTGAAGGCGATCGAAACGGCGGATCCGGAGCATCCGACGCTCAAGCCGGTGCCGTACACCGGTGTGCAGTTCGTCGGGATTCCTGAGTTCCAGTCGTTCGGTACCGTGGTCGGTCAGAGCATCTCCGGCGCGATTGCCGGTCAGATGACGATCGATCAGGCGCTGGCAGCCGGCAACGCCACCGCGGATCGCGCGGTGAAGCAGGCCGGCTACCAGAAGTAAGCCACGGTAGTCATGTGGCACGCGCCGGCTGACGCCCGTCAGCCGGCCCACGCAGCACAGCGGGCCGTCCCCGCCGCGCATGCGCCGCGACATCGCAAAGTGTCGCCGCGGCGTTCATGCGGTTTCGGGCGGCGGTCCGCGCATTACCGAACAGGTGGTCAATCATGCGTCCTCTGCGCCTACCTATCATGCATGCCCATCCCCAGACAGAAAAAGAACGTGAAATCCGCAAGGCCAATTCCGCCCGCTGGCTAGTCTCGCCGTCGGTCGCGGTCCTGGTGCTGTGGATGGCGATTCCGCTCGCGATGACGATCTGGTTTTCGTTCTCGCGCTACAACCTGTTGAACCCGGATCTGAAAGGCTTCGCGGGTTTCGACAACTATAAATACCTGGCCAGCGATCCGTCGTTCGGCCCTTCGATCGGTCACACGCTCGAACTGATCATCTCGGTCCTCGTGATCACGGTGGTCGGTGGCGTGCTGATGGCGATTCTGTTCGACCGCAAGTTCTACGGCCAGGGTGTCGCGCGGCTGCTCGCCATCGCGCCGTTCTTCGTGATGCCGACCGTGAGCGCGCTGATCTGGAAGAACATGATTCTGCATCCGGTGTATGGCCTGATCGCGCAGGGCATGCGCGCCATGGGCATGACGCCGATCGACTGGTTCGCGGAATATCCGCTGACAGCCGTGATCATGATCGTCGCGTGGCAGTGGCTGCCGTTCGCTTTCCTGATTCTGTTCACGGCGATCCAGTCGCTCGATCAGGAGCAGAAGGAGGCGGCGCGCATCGACGGCGCGGGTCCGTTCTCGATGTTCTTCTACATCACGCTGCCTCACCTGAAACGGGCGATCGCGGTGGTGGTGATGATGGAGACGATTTTCCTGCTGTCGATCTTCGCCGAAATCTATACGACCACGGGCGGCGGTCCGGGCACTGCGACCACCAACCTGTCGTACCTGATCTATTCGCTGGGCCTGCAACAGTTCGACGTCGGTCTCGCGTCGGCGGGCGGCATTCTCGCTGTCGTGCTGGCCAATATCGTGTCGTTCTTCCTCGTGCGGATGCTCGCGAAGAACCTGAAAGGGGAGTACGAAAAATGAGCCAAGTTGCCTCTACCCCGGTGTCGAACTCGACTGCCATGACCGTGCCGGCGAAGTCGCCGTTCGCGGCGATTCGCCGCGGCATTCCCGGCGTGATCGCCTGGCTCGTCGCCTTGCTGCTGTTCTTTCCGATCTTCTGGATGACGATCACCGCATTCAAGACGGAGCAGCAAGCCTATGCGTCGTCGCTGTTTTTCATCCCGACGCTCGATAGCTTCCGCGAGGTGTTCGCGCGCAGCAATTACTTTTCGTTCGCGTGGAATTCGATACTGATCTCCGCTGGCGTGACGATTCTGTGCCTGATTCTCGCGGTGCCGGCTGCATATGCGATGGCGTTCTTCCCGACCCGTCGCACGCAAAAAGTGCTGCTGTGGATGCTGTCGACCAAGATGATGCCGTCGGTCGGTGTGCTGGTGCCGATCTATCTGCTGTGGAAAAACAGCGGGTTGCTGGATTCGGTGTCGGGTCTCGTGATCGTCTACACGCTGATCAATCTGCCGATCGCGGTGTGGATGTCGTTCACGTACTTCGCCGAAATACCACGCGACATTCTCGAGGCCGGGCGGATCGACGGCGCCGCGACTTGGCAGGAAATCGTCTATCTGCTGATGCCGATGTCGCTGCCCGGGCTCGCATCGACGGCGCTGCTGCTCGTGATCCTGTCGTGGAACGAAGCGTTCTGGAGCATCAACCTGTCGAGTTCGAACGCCGCGCCGCTGACTGTGTTCATCGCCTCGTATTCGAGTCCTGAAGGTCTGTTCTGGGCCAAGCTGTCGGCCGCTTCGCTGCTGGCGGTCGCGCCGATCCTGATCGTCGGCTGGCTGTCGCAGAAGCAACTGGTGCGCGGCCTTACCTTCGGGGCGGTCAAATGACGGCAGGCACGAGTGGAAGCACGCTCGCCGGCAATTTCGCACTGATCTGCGATTGCGACGGCGTGTTGATCGACAGCGAAGCCGTGGCGGCGCGCATGCTGGTGCTCGAACTCGAAGCGCGCTGGCCCAACACCGACGTCGAACCGGTGGTGCTGCCCCTGCTCGGACTACGCATCGAGAAAGTGCTGCAGGGCACCGCGGCGCAACTCGGCAAAAGCCTCAGCGTCGACGATATCGATGCGATCCGCAGCGCGGTGGAAGCAGCGGCGATGCAGGCGCCGACGGTCGAAGGCATCGAAGCCGCGCTGGCTCAGGTGCCGATCACCAAGGGCTGCGCGAGCAACAGTTATCGCCCGTATGTGGAAACGGTGCTGACGCGCACGGGCCTCGTGAGGTTTTTCGGCGACCGCCTGTTCTGCGCCGATGCGGTGCCGAATCCGAAGCCCGCGCCCGACGTCTATCTGGCGGCGGCCAAGGGCCTCGGACTCGCGCCCGCGGCGTGCCTCGTGGTGGAGGACAGCGTCACCGGCGTGACGGCGGCGAGCGCGGCGGGCATGACGGTGCTCGGCTTCATCGGCGGCGGTCATGCGAGCGATGCGCAGATCGACAGGCTGCATGCAGCCGGCGCGCGTCACGTATTCGACGACATGCAGCAGTTGCCGGAACTGGTCGCGCAATGGACGCTGAGCGCGACGGCAGCGGCACCGTAGGCACGGCAGCGAAAAGCGAATCAACGTAGCAGCCTGGGCGTCCCAAACAGTTCAGGCAACCGAAACATCGGACAAGCAACACATAGCATTACACGGAGACACATCATGGCAAGCGTAACTCTGCGCAACATCAGGAAGGCGTACGACGAAAACGAAGTGATGCGCGACATCAACCTCGATATCGCGGACGGCGAGTTCGTCGTGTTCGTGGGCCCGAGCGGTTGCGGTAAATCGACGCTGATGCGGATGATCGCCGGCCTCGAAGATATCAGCGGCGGCGATCTGACCATCGACGGCATGCGTGTGAACGACGTCGCACCCGCCAAGCGCGGCATCGCGATGGTGTTCCAGTCGTACGCGCTGTATCCGCACATGACCCTGTACGACAACATGGCGTTCGGCCTGAAACTTGCCGGCACCAAGAAGCCGGAAATCGATTCGGCCGTGCGCAACGCGGCGAAGATCCTGCATATCGACCATCTGCTCGATCGCAAGCCGAAGCAGTTGTCCGGCGGCCAGCGTCAGCGCGTGGCGATCGGCCGCGCGATTACGCGCAAGCCGAAGGTGTTCCTGTTCGACGAACCGCTGTCGAATCTCGACGCCGCCTTGCGGGTGAAAATGCGCCTCGAATTCGCGCGCCTGCATGACGAACTGAAGACCACGATGATCTACGTGACGCACGATCAGGTCGAGGCGATGACGCTGGCGGACAAGATCGTGGTGCTGTCGGCGGGCAATCTGGAACAGGTCGGCAGCCCGACCATGCTGTATCACGCGCCGGCCAACCGTTTCGTCGCAGGATTCATCGGTTCGCCGAAGATGAACTTCATGGAAGGCGTGGTGCAGTCGGTCACGCACGACGGCGTCACGGTGCGCTACGAAACCGGCGAGACGCAGCGCGTCGCGGTGGAACCGGCCGCGGTGAAGCAGGGCGACAAGGTGACGGTCGGCATTCGCCCCGAGCATCTGCATGTCGGCATGGCCGACGACGGCATAACGGCCCGCACGATGGCGGTCGAATCGCTCGGCGACGCGGCGTATCTGTATGCGGAATCGAGCGTCGCGCCGGACGGACTGATCGCGCGGATTCCGCCGCTCGAACGTCATACCAAAGGCGAGACGCAAAAACTCGGCGCCACGCCGGAGCATTGCCATTTGTTCGACAGCGCAGGGAAAGCATTCCAGCGTAAGATCGTCGAAGTGCTGGCCGCGTGATGATTTGGGAAAGCGGCGGGCGCGCCGCTTTCCTTTCAATCACGCTCCGGAAACGCTCATGGCTGCCTACGTCGTCATTACGCGCGAGAAAACGCTCGACCCCGCGAAGCTGGACGAATACAAACAGGTTGCGCCTGCAACCTTCGAGCGGCATCCGGTCATGATGCTGGCGAGCCACGGGCGCAAGGAAGTGGTGGAGGGTCCGTCGATCGACGAAATCCTGATCCTCGAATTCGCCAGTTACGACGAAGCGCTCACCTGGTATCGCAGTCCGGAGTATCAGGCCGTCAGCGAGACGCGTCTGCAGGGCGGGGAATATCGGATCATCATCACCGAAGGCTTGACGGCGATGTAGCGCGGCAAGGCCGCCGGCTCACGCCTCGAGCGCGGCCCTTGCGCACGATTCGTCAGTCACGAGTCCCGACAGCCAGCCGCCTTTGAGCACCGCGATCAGCGCCTCATGCTTGCGTTGGCCGCCGGCGAAACCGATGGTCGGGCGCCGCGGCGGCGAGTCGAGCGCGATGCTCGTCACGCGCCGGCCGGTCGGCGATTCGACGTGCGCGCCGGCTGCATCGATCGGCAGGCCGAGCATTTCAGCCACCGCGCCGTTCTGCATCAACTCTTTCACTTCCGCCGACGTAATGAAGCCGTCTTCGTGCAGCGGACATTTCGGCCCGATATTACCGATGCCGACGAACGCCACGTCGGCCTGCGCCGACAGCGATTCGACGATCCGGTAAAGCCGGTGATTGCACCACTGCGCGCGTTCCGCTTCGCTATCGGCGAGCAGCGGCGCGGGCAGCAGAAAATGCTTGCCACCCGTCTTCTCCGAAATGTGCAGCGCGACGTCATAGCGGTTCGAGGAGCCGTCCTGGGCGATCGCTCCGACCATCGATACCAGCCGGTGCTGCGGACGGTCCAGTTGCGCGATCTGATCGACTGCGGCCTTCAGCGTCCGGCCGCTGCTCACCGCGACCACCATGGGTTTTTCCTCGCTGAGATAGCGCTCCATCACCTGCGCGCCGGCCACCGCCAGCTTACGGTCGACTTCTTCGGACGTATCGCTGTCGATCGGCACCACTTCGCACATGCTTAGGCCATAGCGCTTCGACAGTTGATCGGCGAGCGCGAGGCAGTCCGCCAGTTTGTGATCGACGCGCACGCGAATCAGATTCTTTTCCACCGCGAAGGCGACCAGCCGTTGCGCGACCGGGCGCGACACCTGGAGCTTCTCGGCGATCTCGTTCTGGGTGTTGCCGGCGACGTAGTAAAGCCACGCGGCGCGGGTAGCAAGATCTAATTTTTCTGTGGACTTGGGCACGGTGACGGTTCGCTTGAAGTGCGCCGATGATAGCAGCCGGTCCCGGCGCCTTAACTCAACCCGGCGCTGAAACAGGCTGCGGATTGCCGGTCAGGCAAGCGGTTGCCGCGCGGGGTCGAACAACGGCCGTACGTGGCGGTAGAGCGCGCGATACGCTTCGAGCCGCGCGCGCAGTTCGGCATGGCGGCGCGGGTTCGGCGTGAACTCCTTGGCGATGGGCGGCTTGGTCAGCACCGTGGCCGGATCGCCGCCCGCGGCCAGCCAGCCGAGGCGTGCCGCGCCGAGCGCCGCGCCGGTTTCGCCGCCGCCGTGCTTGCGGGTGGCGGTGTCGAGTGCGTCGGCGAGCAACTGGGCCCAGTAGTCGCTGCGGGCGCCGCCCCCGAGCAGGGACAGCGCCTTCGCTTCGGTGCCGGCCGCGCGCAGCGCATCGAGGCCGTCGGTTAGCGCGAGCGTGACGCCTTCGAGCACCGCATAGCCGAGCAACGCGCGATCGGTTGCGTGAGTCATGCCGAAGAACACGCCTTGCGCGTACGGGTCGTTGTGCGGCGTACGTTCGCCGGACAGATAGGGCAGGAAGAGCGGCGCCGTGTTCAACGCGTCCGCGGGCAGCGCCTCGATTTCGGCGAGCAGGGTCGGCTCGTCGGTGGAGGTGAGCTTGCAGACCCAGCGCAGACAGCTTGCAGCCGAGAGCACCACGCTCATCTGGTGCCAGCGATCCGGAATCGCGTGACAGAACGCGTGCACGGCCGAAGCCGGATTCGGCCGGAAGCTGTCGCCGACCACGCACAGCACGCCCGACGTGCCGAGCGAGACGAAGCCGTCGCCGGGTTGCGTCGCGCCGATGCCGATTGCGCTGGTGGCGTTATCGCCGCCACCGGCCGCGACGATCACGCCGTCGCTCAGGCCGAATTCGCGCGCTACTTCGGGCAGCAGCGTGCCGGACGGCTCGCTGCCTTCGCACAGGCTCGGCATCTGCGCGCGCGACATGTTGCAGGCCGCGAGCAGCGAGTCCGACCAGTCGCGTTTGGCGACATCGAGCCACAGCGTGCCGGCCGCATCCGAAGGATCGGACACCTTGCCGCCGGTCAGTTGCAGGCGCAAGTAATCTTTCGGCAGCAATACGCAGGCGGTCTGCGCAAAAATCTCGGGCTCATGGCGCGCGACCCACAGAAGCTTCGGCGCGGTGAAACCGGGCATGGCGAGATTGCCGGCGACGCTGTGCAGCTCCGGCGCGCGCTCGGTCAGTTCCGCGCATTCCTTGTCGCTGCGCATGTCGTTCCACAAAATCGCCGGACGCAGCACGCGGTCCTGCGCATCCAGCAGCACGGCGCCGTGCATCTGACCCGACAGGCCGATGCCGCGAATCTGCGCGAACTCGTCGGGATGTTTGGCGCGCAATGCGGCGAGCGCGGTACGCGTGCCGGCCCACCAATCTTCGGGATTCTGCTCGGCCCAGCGCTGATGCGGGCGCGAAACGGTAAACGGTGAGCCTGCGGTGCCGATCACGCGTCCGTCGGATGCGAGCAGCAGAACTTTTACTTCGGACGTGCCGAGGTCGATGCCGAGATACATGGGCGCGGAACCTTCGTCGTTGGAGATGCGCTACTTTAGCCGCACATGGCGCGCGGTGCCATGCGCATTAAGCCTGGCACCGACGCGTTTCGATGCCGCGCGGTGCGCGGCCCTTCTTAATCGTGAAGTCAGCGGCGCTCAAACCGCGCCGCGCTTGGCGAGCCATACATCGACGCGCGCCAGTGCGCCTTCCAGCGCCGATTCGAGTTCCGGCGTTTGGGCCATGCTGCCCCACAGCAGCCGGTCGGCGGCGAACGCTTTCAACGGATCGGGCGCCTCGAAGAAAGCGCGCGCGGCGCGCTCATCCATCACACCGTCCTGATACGCGTAGGGCAGTTCGCCGGTATTCCAGCGCTCGAGAAAGCGGAAGAAGAGGGCAGGCAGCATCGCCGTCGCCGCGGGCGTGACGCCGCGCTCGAAACACTCCGACATCGTCGGCGCGATAAAGCCGGGCAGCTTCGAAAAGCCGTCCGCCGCGACGCGCTGGTTCGTGTCCTGGATATACGGATTGCTGAAGCGCTCGAGCACCACGTCGCGATAGCGTTCGAGATCGAGCGGACTCGGCGTGAGGCACGGAATCACGTCTTCGGTCACGTATTCGTAGGCGAATTTGTTGATGTCGGCGTCGAGCGTGCCTTCGTGAATGTAGTTCAGTCCGACCAGCGTACCCGCCCACGCGATGCAACTATGCGTCGCGTTGAGGATGCGGATCTTGGCTTCTTCATACGGCATCACCGAGTCGACCAGTTCCGCGCCGACGTTTTCCCATGCCGGACGTCCCGCAATGAAGCTGTCTTCGATCACCCATTGGATGAACGCTTCGCCCATCACCGGAGCGGCGTCGTCGACGCCGGTGGCGGCCTTGACGCGCTCACGCACGTCCGGCGTGGGACGCGGCGTGATGCGGTCGACCATCGAGCTCGGACAGGCGGTGTTGTCGTCGAACCATTGCGCGAGGTCCGCAGCGCCGCGCCGTTCGAGAAACTCGCTCATGCCCGCATGGAAGCGTTCACCGTTGCGGCGCAGGTTGTCGCAGGTCTGCAGCGTGACCGGGCCCGCGTCGCCTTTCATGCGCGCGTCGAGAATCGCAGCCAGCGCGCCATAAATGGTGGTGTGGCCGCCTTTGAGGTCGGCCGCGAGGTCGGGGTTGGCGGTGTCGAGTTCGTCCTGCTCGTCGAGGTAATAGCCGCCTTCGGTGACGGTGAACGCGATGATCTTGCAGGCCGGATCGGCGCCGGCTTCGATCAGCGCGTCGAGGCTCTCGGTCCACGGTACGACGCGCTCGATCGAACGAATCGTCTCGTAGGCGCGTTCACCTTGAGGCGTGACGGTCTCGAGCGTATAGACGCCGTTTTGCGCGGCGAGAGCTTCGAGCACCGCATTCATGTCGCTACGGATATTGCCGACCGTTAGCGACCAATGCGGCTCGCCCGGCACCTTGGCCTCGTTCAATCGGTGGAGATACCACGCCTGATGGGCGCGATGAAACGATCCCGCGCCGATGTGCAGGATCACGTGTGCGGCCGCGCCGCTGTCTTGCCCGCTGTTCATGTGCGTCTCCTGAATGTCCTTGCTCGCACGGCTGGTAGCGTGCGTTTCTTCTAGAGTTGGAGCATTTGCTCTGTATGTGAGCGAATGATCGTACCCGGCGAAACGAAAGTCAAGGCGACCGCGAACGGTTTTCGTGGCGCAGCGCGGCGTGGCGGGGCTTTTCAGCGTGGCTCACGGTGCGTCTTAGCGTGATGGAGGCGCGTTGCCAAGCGTATTGCATTGCACCAAATTTGACATTCAACGCGCCAGGACTAACCCGAATGCAAAAAAGTATCGGTCCGCGGTTTCATTTTTAGTGGTGAATAGCGCGCCGGAAGGCTACTTTTCGCTATACAAGACGAAGACCAGCGGCGCTCCAAACGGCCGCTTCATGGAGGCAGACAGTGCAACCCGATCTCGAACTCGTGGCCGTACGCCGTGACGAATCGTTCAAAGTATGGTCGCACGGCTATCCGTACCGCACGGTGCGCTGGCACTTTCATCCGGAATACGAAATTCACCTGATCGTGGCGACGACCGGCAAGATGTTCGTCGGCGATCACATCAGCAGCTACACGCCTGGCAACCTCGTGTTGATGGGGCCGAACCTGCCGCACAACTGGGTGAGCGACGTGCGGGAAGGCGAGACGATCGCGCAGCGCAATCTGGTCGTGCAGTTTGGACAGGAGTTCGTATCGAGCTGCATCGACAGTTTTCCTGAGTGGCGTCAGGTCGAAGCGCTGCTCGCCGATTCGCGTCGAGGCATCTCGTTCGGCGCGCAAACGAGCGCGGCGATCCAGCCGCTGTTCCTCGAATTGCTGGCGGCGCGCGGACTGCGCCGGCTGGTGCTGTTCATGTCGATGCTCGAAATCCTGATGAACGCGGAGGATCGCGAGACGCTCGCGAGTCCCGCTTATCAAGCCGACCCGACCAGCTTCGCGTCGACGCGCATCAATCACGTGCTGTCGTATATCGGCAAAAACCTCGCGAACGAGTTGCGCGAATCGGATCTGGCGCAACTCGCGGGCCAGAGCGTCAGCGCGTTCTCGCGGTATTTCCGCCGCCACACGGGGCTGCCGTTCGTGCAGTACGTGAACCGCATGCGTATCAACCTGGCGTGCCAACTGCTCACCGACGACGATCTGAGCGTCACCGATATCTGTTTCAAGGCGGGCTTCAACAACCTGTCGAATTTCAACCGGCAGTTCCTCGCGGTGAAGGGCATGGCGCCTTCGAAATTCCGCCACTATCAGCAACTGAACGACGCAAGCCGCGACGCCTCCGAAGAAGCCGCGGCGCGCGGCGTGGGGATCGACGACGCGCCGGCCATCGTGCTCGCGCCGGGTCTGCCGCGCAGCGCCGCCGCCGCTTATCCACCGACGTAGTCCCAGCCCACGCTGCCAGCCGAAGCGTTTTATTTCACCCGTGTTTCAACACGTGACGATCGATTTGTCGGTGCCGATTCGCGAACTCTCGGTGGCGCAGCAGCAGTTCGTCGCGATGATTTTCATCTCGCACCACCTCGAAGAGATTTTCGAAGTGTGTGACCGCATTACCGTGCTGCGTGATGGCCAGTACGTCGGCATGACCGAGGTATCGCAATCCGACGTAGGGCATCTCGTGGAGATGATGGTGGGATGCCGCATCGAAAACAGCTTTCCGCCGAAGTCACCGCTGCGCGCGGATGCGAAGATCGTGCTCGAAGTCGACAAGCTACAGTTGCTCAAGGAGAGCCCGATGTTGAGCTACACGCTGCGTGAAGGCGTGATTCTCGGCTTCGTGGGACTGGTCGGCTCGGGGCGCACGGAACTCGTCCGAACTGCCGGAGATCGTCGGCATGTGCGACCGCGTCGCCGTGTTCCGGCGACCGCAGAAAGTAACTCTCCACTGACTTCAATTTTTTGGCAGGACCATGCAATGACGACTCAATCCGACAAGCAGAACATGACAGCCATCGTCTGTCATGCACCGAAAGACTATCGCGTCGAACAGGTGTCGAAGCCTCGCGCGGGCGCCCACGAACTGGTGATCCGCATTGCCGCGTGCGGCATTTGCGCGAGCGACTGCAAATGCCACTCGGGCGCGAAGATGTTCTGGGGCGGCCCGAGCCCCTGGGTCAAAGCGCCGGTGATTCCGGGCCACGAGTTCTTCGGATTCGTCGAGGAAATCGGCGAAGGGGCGGCCGATCACTTCGGCGTGAAGATGGGCGACCGCGTGATCGCCGAACAGATCGTGCCGTGCGGCAAATGCCGCTATTGCAAATCCGGCCAGTACTGGATGTGCGAAGTGCACAACATCTTCGGCTTCCAGCGCGAAGTCGCCGATGGCGGCATGGCCGAATACATGCGCATTCCGCCGACGGCGATTGTTCACAAGATTCCCGACGGCATTTCGCTGGAAGATGCCGCGATCATCGAACCGCTTGCCTGCGCGATCCATACGGTCAACCGTGGCGACGTGCAGCTCGACGACGTAGTGGCGATCGCGGGCGCCGGTCCGCTCGGTCTGATGATGACGCAAGTCGCGCACCTGAAAACGCCCAAGAAGCTGGTGGTCATCGATCTGGTCGGAGAGCGGCTCGCGCTCGCCCGCGAATACGGCGCCGACGTGACGATCAACCCAAAACAGGACGACGCGCTTGCGATCATTCGCTCGCTCACGGACGGTTACGGCTGCGATGTGTATATTGAAACCACCGGCGCGCCGACCGGCGTGAATCAGGGCATGGACCTGATTCGCAAGCTCGGGCGGTTTGTCGAGTTTTCGGTGTTCGGCGCGGATACGACACTGGACTGGTCCGTGATCGGCGACCGCAAGGAACTCGACGTGCGCGGCGCGCATCTTGGACCGTACTGCTACCCGATCGCGATTGATCTGCTGGTGCGCGGGTTGGTGACGTCGAAAGGCATTGTCACGCACGGCTTTTCGCTGGAAGAATGGGACGAGGCGATCGAGATCGCCAACTCGCTCGATTCGATCAAGGTGTTGCTGAAGCCGCGCGCCTGAACGTCGAACGTGGGCGGAGAATGAGCGGCATACAAACGGAGACAGTATGGATTACGTCATCGGCGTCGATATCGGCACGCAGAGCACCAAAGCGCTGCTGGTCGATCAGCACGGCGCGATCGTCGCGCAGCATGCGTCGAGTTATCAGCCGGATACGCCCAAGCCGTTGTGGGCCGAACAATGGCCCGCGGTCTGGTTGAAGGCGGTGGTGGAGTGCATCGCCGCATGCGTCGCTAAAGCGAAGGAGGCGGGCGTCGCGTCGAATTCGATCAAAGCCGTGTGCGTGAGCAGTCTGTACGGAGGCTCCGGTATTCCGGTGGATAGCGACATGCGTCCGCTTTATCCGTGTTTGATCTGGATGGATCGGCGCGCCACCGAACAGGTCGAATGGGTGCGCAACAACGTCGATCTCGAACGGCTTTATACGATCACCGGCAACGGCGTGGATAGCTATTACGGCTACACGAAGATGCTGTGGCTGCGCGATCACGAGCCGGATGTGTGGTCGCATACGCGCTACTTTCTGCCGCCGAATGCTTACGTGATCTACATGCTGACCGGCGAGGTGGCGGTGGATCATAGTTCGGCGGGCAATATCGGCGGCATCTACGACATTGCCAAACGTGATTGGTCCGATGAAGCGCTCGACATGCTCGGCATTCCCGCGACGATGATGCCCGAGCGGTTGGTCGACTCATCGGAAGTGGTAGGCGGCTTGCTGTCGCAGTGGGTCGAGCAGCTTGGCCTAGATGCGGGCACGGCGATCGTCGCGGGTGGCGTTGACGCAGCGGTGGCGACGTTCGCGGCCGGCGTCACGCGTGCTGGCCAGCATGTCGCGATGATCGGCACGAGTATGTGCTGGGGCTATATCAACCAGTCCGTCGACGCACGGCACGGGTTGATCAGCATGCCGCATGTGTTCAACGGGCAGCACGATATCTACGTGTTCGGCGGCGCGATTACGGCGGGCGCGTCGGTGACGTGGTACCGCGAGCAGTTCTGTCAGGCGGAGATCGAGGCCGCGCGCGCGACGCCGCACGGCGATCCGCATCGCTTGCTGGAAGAGAGCGCTTCTCGGATTCCGGCTGGTTCTGACGGTGTGATGTTCCTTCCGTATCTGATGGGCGAACGTAGTCCGGTGTGGGACGCGAAAGCGAGCGGGGCGTTCGTCGGGTTGAGCCTGTTTCATACGCGCGCACATTTGTACCGCGCGGTGTTGGAGGGCGTGTCGTTCGCGCTGAAGCACAACATCGAAGCGGGACGCAAAGGCGCGCAGTCGCTGGATGACAAGTTGATCGTGGTGGGCGGCGCCGCGCATTCGGATTTGTGGATGCAGATCATCGCGGACATTACCGGCTATCCGGTCTATACCATCGAGCAGGACGTGGAGGCGGCAATGGGGGCGGCGTTGCTGGCGGGCGTCGGTGTCGGTCTGGTATCGCGTGAAGAGGCGCAGAGCGGATGGGTCACGCTGGTTGAACGTGCGGAGCCGAACGCGCAACGGATGGCGTTGTATGAGCAACGGTTCGGCGTTTATACGGATTTGTATCCGGCGTTGAAGCCGGTCATGCATCGGTTGCAGACATCATGAATGCTACTTTTGATTTTTCTGGCCGCTCGATTCTCGTGACGGGGGCTTCGAGTGGAATTGGGCGCGCCACGGTTGAAGCGTTGTGTGCGTCTGGTGCGAATGTGGTTGCTGCGGCGCGGAATGTGAATGAG
This sequence comes from Paraburkholderia sp. BL9I2N2, assembly GCF_004339745.1. Lineage (GTDB taxonomy): Bacteria > Pseudomonadota > Gammaproteobacteria > Burkholderiales > Burkholderiaceae > Paraburkholderia. Next base: position 288,035 of record NZ_SMGP01000001.1, read on the forward strand.
CTTGCGCGGTTGGCTGAGGAGACGGGCTGTGAGCCGTTGGTGCTTGATGTTGGCGATGAGGCTGCTATTGATGAGGCGTTGGGGTCGCTCGATGTGTTCGATGGGCTCGTGAATTGCGCGGGGATTGCGTTGCTTGAGCGGGCTGTGGATACGACTGGTGCGAGTTTTGATCGTGTGATGGCAGTGAATGCGCGTGGCGCGGTGTTGGTTGCCAAGCACGTGGCGCGCGGGATGATCGATGCTCAACGCGCCGGTAGTATCGTGAATGTTTCCAGTCAGGCTGCGCTCGTTGCGTTGGATGATCATTTGAGTTATTCGGCTTCCAAGGCCGCGCTTGATGCTGTCACGCGGGCTTTGTGTGTTGAGTTGGGGCCGTTTGGGATTCGGGTTAATAGTGTTAATCCTACGGTTACGTTGACGCCGATGGCAGTGATGGCCTGGAGCGATCCGGTTAAGCGGGAGCCGGCGCTTAAGGCTATTCCTTTGCAGCGGTTTGCTGAGTCTGCTGAAGTCGCTGCGCCGATTTTGTTCTTGTTGAGTGATGCGGCTTCTATGATTAGTGGGGTTTGTTTGGCTATTGATGGGGGGTATACGGCTAGGTAAGGTTCTTTGCCTGTGCGGCTGCTGATTTGTCTGTGATCCTAAGGTGTTGGCCTTTTCTTGATTTCTTATCGGTCTATTAGCGTTGCCCCTGTGCGGGGCGGCACCTACTTTCTTTGCCGCCGCAAAGAAAGTAGGCAAAGAAAGCGGCTTCACACCGCTAATTCTTAAGCGGACCCCTCGCACAGCCACGGTAGTGGTCCATCTGGAATCTGCGTTCTCGCACATTCCGCGCGAGTGACAAGGCCGTCATACTTCCCGCCTCGCGCTGCGCGCTCGCCGGAACGGTCTGCTTATCCCCAGTGGCTTCGGTCGTGGGCCGTCGGGGCCGTCGGCTTCGCCTCGGCGATGCCGCAGACGCCGTTTCATAGGCGTCCTTGGCGGTGGATTGATGTTGCGCTCAGCTGAACCGTCACGCGCACGAAATGGCCAGCCACGCTATTCATCAATGAATGCGTTTTTGCGCTGATACTTCTTTGGCGCTGCAGTCTTTTATTCAAGCGAGTGTGTGGGAAATTTCAGAATAGAGTATCGCGTGGGCGTTTTAGCTTGGTCAGGGGATCACTCGCGGGTGATGTGATTAAACTCATTCTTGTCGTGTGCTTCACGGCAAACAGGTATAGCAGCCTGTTGAGCGTGGTATCCCGTACGTTTGTGCAAGCAGATGTGCGGCTGCCTTCGCGCCTTTCTCCGATAGGCGGGCCTTGGTGGAGGAGCCTCACGGCTCGCCGGTTTCTGGTACTACGCGCCGGTCTGCCGCCATGCAACGGACCTACTGGTGAAGGCCACGCGGACGGCGTCAGAAAGCCGCGAACGTATTGGCGCAGCGAGAGGGATACAGAACCGCCCGGGCCATGCACCCGCGGGTTTTACGCGGACCGTTCCGGCGAGCGCGCAGCGCGAGGCGGGAAGTATGACGCCCTTGTCACTCGCGCGGAATGTGCGAGAACACAGATTCCAGATGCGCCACTATTGCGACTGTGCGGGGGACCCGCTTAAGAATTAGCGGTGTGAAGCCGCTTTCTTTGCCTACTTTCTTTGCGGCGGCAAAGAAAGTAGGTGCCGCCCCGCACAGGGGCAACGCTAATAGACCACAAACAAATCAAGAAAAGGCCAACACCCAAAGAGCACAGAAAACGAAAGCGCCGCGCAGCCAAAAAACCTAGCTACAGCATAGTCCGCACATGCCAAAGCTCCGGAAACAAAACCACATCCAACATCTTCCGAAGATAAGTCGCCCCACTGGTGCCACCAGTCCCTTGCTTAGACCCAATAATCCTCTCAACAGTAGTGACATGCCTGAACCGCCACTGCCGAAAAGCATCTTCGAGATCGACAAGCTCCTCAGCCATCTCATAGAGCTCCCAATGTTGAGAAGGATTCCGATAAACCTCCAACCAGGCCGCTTCAACGGAAGCATCATGCACAGTAGGCTGACTCCAATCCCGCTCCAACCGAGAAGGTGAAATCGCAAACCCCCGCCGAGCGAGCAACCGCACAACTTCATCATAAAAAGAAGGCGCTTCCAACGAGGCCTTAACGTCAGCAAGTACATCAGCCCGATGCGCATGCGGCTTCAGCATCTGCTCATTCTTATTCCCAAGCAAAAACTCAATCTGCCGATACTGATACGACTGAAACCCGGAAGAACTCCCCAGATAAGGCCGCATCGCCGTGTACTCAGACGGCGTCATCGTCGCGAGAACGCTCCAGGCCTGCACGAGCTGCTCCATAATCCGCGACACACGCGCAAGCATCTTGAACGCCGGCGGCAATTCATCACGATGCACAGCCTGCAACGCCGCGCGCAACTCATACAGCGCAAGCTTCATCCACAACTCGCTGGTCTGATGCTGAATAATGAACAGCATCTCGTTGTGATCCGGCGACAAAGGATGCTGCGCATCCAGCACCGTCCCCAGCGACAGATAATCGCCGTAACTCATCGACTCCGAAAAATCGAGCTGAGCGTCATGCCAGCCATCGCCGGAATCAGCGGCAGGGGAGGCCGCTGGAGCCGCAACACTCCCATGCCCAAACGGACATCCCTGCGCCGGCTCCGGCTTCTCTTCCGGCAAGCCCGGCGTTTGCATGTGATCGGTCATCGCGCGCTCCTCAGGTCACTGCGCCGCGCGCGGCGAATTCGGGTGCCCGCCAGGTCTCCTTCACGAGCACCTCGCGCAACGTTTCCACCGCATCCCACACATCGACAAAGCGCGTATACAGCGGCGTAAATCCAAACCGCAACACATGCGGCTCACGATAATCGCCGATCACCCCACGCGCGATCAGCGCCTGCATCACCTCGTATCCATGCGGATGTTCAAAACTCGCATGCGACCCACGCTGCGCATGCTCACGCGGCGTAACGAGCTTCAACGGAAATTCGCTGCAACGCGCTTCGACCAGTTCGATGAACAGATCGGTCAACGCCAGCGACTTCTCGCGAACCGCTTGCATATCGGTTTGCAAAAACACATCGAGCCCGCACTCGACGAGCGACATCGACACCATCGGCTGCGTGCCGCACAGAAAGCGTCCGATACCGTCATCCGGCTGATACGTCGGATCCATCTTGAACGGCGCGCGATGTCCCCACCAGCCGGACAGCGGTTGCGCGAAGTCATTCTGATGGCGCTTGGGCACCCACACGAACGCGGGCGAACCCGGGCCGCCATTCAGATACTTGTACGTGCAGCCAACCGCATAGTCCGCGCCGACGCCGTTCAGATCGACCGGCACCGCGCCCGCCGAATGCGCCAGATCCCACAGCGCGAGCGCGCCTTTGTCGTGGATCAGCTTCGTGAGCGCGGCCATGTCGTGCATGTAGCCGGTGCGGTAGTTGACATGTGTGATCATCACGATGGCGGTGTCGTCGCCGATCGCGGCAGGCAGTTCGGAAGGATCGTCGACGAGGCGCAGTTCATAGCCGCGGTCGAGTTGCTCGATCAATCCCTGCGCGATGTACAGGTCCGTCGGGAAATTCGAACGCTCGGAAACGATCACGCGACGTTTCGGATCACGCGCATTCGCGACCCGCACGGCCGCCGACAGCAGCTTGAACAGATTGATCGAAATCGTATCGGTGACGACCACTTCGTTTTCGGCCGCGCCGATCAGCGGCGCGAGCTTGTTGCCGAGGCGGCGCGGCAGCTCGAACCAGCCGGCGGTGTTCCAGCTACGGATCAGGCCTTCGCCCCATTCGGCGCCGATCACGGTCTGTGCGCGCTGCGCGGCGGCCGCGGGCGGCACGCCCAAGGAATTGCCGTCGAGATAAATGGTGGTCGACGACAGCGCGAACTGGTCGCGCAACGTCGCGAGGGGGTCGGCGCTATCGAGCGCCAGTGCTTCGTCACGGTGGTTCATGGTGATTCCGTCAATCAGATCAGAAATGTTCATAGAGACTCGGGCAGCGCGCGCAGGATCGCGCGCACCGGGCTTGCATCGAGTGTGGTCAGCTTGAGCGGCAGCGCGATCAGTTCGTAGTCGCCGGGCGCGACGTCGTCGAGCACGATGCCTTCGAGAATCGCCATGCGATGCGCGCGAATCCGGTGGTGAGCGTCCATCGTCTTCGATTCCTGCGGATCGAGCGACGGCGTGTCGATGCCGATCAGCTTCACACCGCGCGCGGCCAGCAGGTCGATGGTGTCCGGCGCGACCGCGCAAAACGCGCTGTCCCATGCGGTGGTCGGCGCGTTTCTGTAAGTGCGCAGTAAGACTCGCGGCGGCAAGTCGTCGAGCGAGCCGACGAGGTGTTGTGGCGTCACAACAGGCGATGCGCCGATGCAATGAATCACGCGGCATCGGCCGAGGTACGCGTCGAGCGGCACTTCGCCGATGGCAGCGCCTTCGGCGTCGTAGTGCAGCGGGGCGTCGGTGTGCGCACCGGTGTGCGGCGACAGCGTCATCCGCGCGACGTTGACGGGCGAACCCGCCTCCATGCGCCACACGCGCTCGATGCCCACCGGCGTGTCGCCCGGCCAGACGGGCGTGGCGGTATCGACGGCGGGGGTGATGTCCCAAAGTGTTGGCATAGTCGCATCGGCAGTTTATTGTCTATCCGGGAATGATAGGTGGCTTGCCGCGAAATGTGATTGCGAAAAAATCTCCTTCTCAGCCGTGTCTTGGAACATAATTTGAGACAAACGGGAAAGGGAGACCGAATATGAACGCGATCTCGCTCGACGCCACCGATTGCCGTATCTTGACGGTGCTTCAGCAAGAAGGACGGATCAGCAATCTCGACCTCGCGGAGCGCATTTCGCTCTCGCCGTCAGCCTGTCTACGACGCCTGCGCCTGCTTGAGGAGCAGGGCGTCATCGAACATTACCGCGCGTGTCTTAACCGCGAAGTGCTGGGTTTCGAACTGGAAGCGTTCGTGCAGGTGTCCATGCGCAACGACCAGGAGAATTGGCACGAACGCTTCGCGGAAGCGGTGCGCGACTGGCCGGAAGTGGTCGGCGCGTTTGTCGTGACCGGCGAAACGCACTATCTGCTGCGAGTCCTCGCGCACAACCTCAAACATTATTCGGATTTCGTGCTGCAGCGTCTCTACAAGGCGCCGGGTGTGATGGATATTCGTTCGAATATCGTGCTGCAGACGCTCAAGGAAGATTCGGGCGTGCCGGTTTCGTTAGTGAAGAAAACCGGTGGGCATAGCGCCGCGCATAACGATCGCTGACCGAGAGGACGGCAGCGCCGGCAGAAGGGCGCGGGCATTTGTTTTAGACGGCGAATTCCTCGTGCCGCCCGTCATTCCCAAACCACTTCAACCGCCCGTGCCGCATTTAAACGCGGCACCGCGTTCAAAGCGGTTTGAGTCCGTGAAACCGACCGTTCTGAAAAACCAGCGGCGAAGTCTCCGCGGCATTTTCGTGCACGCCGCAGCGCTCCACTTCACCGACGAAAATCACGTGGTCGCCCTCTTCGTAACGGCTGCGGTTATGGCACTCGAACCAGGCGAGCGCGCCGTCGAGCACCGGCATGCCGGTGTCGCCTTCCGCGTGCGACACGCCTTCGAAGCGATCGCCCTTCACGGTCGCAAAGCGCTTGCACAGCTCGAGCTGCGACGCGGCCAGCACATTGACCACGTAGTGACTGTTGGCGCGGAACACCGGCATCGATGCCGAGCGCGTGGCCAGACTCCACAACACCAACGGCGGGTTGAGCGAAACCGAATTAAATGAGCTGGCCGTGATGCCGATCAACTGGCCGGACGACGCGCGCGTTGTAATGACGGTGACGCCGGTGGCAAATTGGCTGAGCGCCTGCTTGAAGGCGTTCTGGTCGAAATTAGGCGGGCTGGCGCGCTTCATCGGGCGCAAGCCCCTGGCGCAAACCGGGTGAATCCCGGACTGAACCCGTCGCGTGCACGGCTGGAAACAAATGATTCGAAAGTCATAGTGAAAATCGTCGATTTGTCCCAATTTTAACTGCAATCGCGGCGGATTGGCCGCGACCCCAGCCGGCGCATGAAAAAGCCGCTAAGCTGGAAAGCTCGGATGGTGGCATGAGCGTTGCGGCGAACCGTGGACCGGCATCGGCCGACTATGAGTTTCAAGGAGCGAGCAGCATGAGTCAGACAGGCGAAGTCGCCACCCTCGGTGGCGGATGTTTCTGGTGCCTCGAAGCGGTGTACCTGGGCGTCGACGGCGTGAGCGCGGTGGAGTCGGGCTATGCGGGCGGCCAGACCCAGCGCCCGACTTACGAGCAGGTGTGCGACGGCGTGACGGGCCACGCCGAAGTCGTGAAGGTCGACTTCGATCCGGCGAGGATCAGCTATCGCGAGATTCTCGATATCTTCTTCGCGATCCACGATCCGACGCAGTTGAACCGGCAGGGCAATGACGTCGGCACGCAATACCGCTCGGTGGTCTTCACCCATTCGGATGCGCAGCGGGAAACGGCGTTGCAGGCGATTCGCGAGATCGGCGAACAGCGCATTTACGACGCTCAGATCGTTACGCAAGTGCTGCCGCTCGACGGCAATTACTGGCCGGCCGAGGCTTATCACCAGAACTATTTTGCGCAGCACCCGAATCAGGGGTACTGCTCGTTCGTGGTGGCGCCGAAGGTGGCGAAGTTTCGTCAGAAGTTTGCTCACCGGATCAAGGCGAGCTAATGGGACGAGCGGCTGTTTGGCGCGTTGCTTAAGCGCCGGAGTCAGGCGGCTGCCCGTTCTCGTCGGATGGCGGAGGTTCACTGTCGTGCTCATGCTCATGAGCGAGCCGCGCATACGCCTCGATAATCGCCCGCGCCAGCTCCACGCAGCTGAGCGGCGCTGATCCTTCCGCTTTATTGTTGATCGCGATCACCACCGGCTGGCCGGCCAGCGCGTAGCGCGCGGCCAGTTCGGCGAGTGACGCGCGGGTCGCCGGGTCGTGGTCGACCAACTGGTTGAACGGTTCGTACTTGGCCTTCGCCTGTTCGTATTTGAAGCCGCCGTGCAGGCTCCAGCGCACGATCAGCGGCCCAGCCGGGTCGCCGTCCAGCAACGCGAGCGCCGCGGCCTGACGCAGCGGATCGGGCATACGCGCATGAATCCCGACGCAATAACGCACGCCCGCCATTTTCAGCGTGCGGATGAAGCGCGGCGTGAGCAGGCTTGCGTCACGGATTTCAATCGCGTAGCAGGCGCTGTCCGGCAGCTTCGGCAAGGCCATCAAAAATTCAGCCAGCCGTTCGATGAATACAGCCGGCTGCGCAAGCATCTGATCCGGCAGCGGCGAAAGCTGGAACACCAGCGCGCCAGCCTTGGCGCCGAGTCCTTCGAGACACGGCGTGACGAAATCGTCGATCGCCATTTGCGCGTTCAGAAAACACGGATTCATCGAGACCGGCTCGCCGCGTTCAGCGCGCACGGTGGCGTCGGTGATCGTCATCGGCGCTTTGACGATGAAGCGGAAGTGCTCGGGCACTTGCTGCGCGTAGCGCAGATACTCGGTGACCGTGAGCGCCTGATAAAACGACCGGTCGATGCTGACCGTCTTCAGTAGCGGATGCGCGCCGTAGGCCGTGAGACCTTCGCGCGACAGTTTGCTGTTGCTGTACTCGTCGCCGTAGACGATGCCGTTCCAGCCCGGAAACGACCACGTCGAGGTGCCGAGGTGGATCTGCGGCGGCAGTTGCGCCGCGAGCGCGAGCAGTTCCGGCGAGGGCGGGGCCGCGAGGATTTCGCGGGTGCGGCGTTTTTTGGGGGCGTCGGAGGGGGCGGGCGTGGTGTTGGCTTCGGGCGCGGTGACGGCGTCGTCTGGCGCCGCCGCTTCGTCTTCCTGCCACAGAGAACCGGCGCTTGCGGTGTTCTTCGCGCGCGGCTGACGCCGGCGCTCGGGCTGTGTCGCGGCTGCGGATGCGGCGGCTGTATCAGCGGGCGAGGTTGCCCGCTCCATTGGCTGCTGACCAGTGTCAGCATCTGCCCCAGCCGTCCCACGCGGTAACTTCACACCGCCATCGCCCTTCGCCGAGGCTTCCACCGGCATCCCGAACAGATCGAACTGCACGGCTTCGCCATCGGCGCGAGACTCGCCTTCTACCGGCTGATCAATTTCGCTTGTCCCGCTCTGGTCCATCGGTGTTCGACCTGCTGTTCAAAGGTTGCACCGCGTCGCCCGCTCATGCACGGCGCCGCGGCGCAACCGTATCACAGCGGTTTGTCGTACATGAAGCGGCGCGACCACGGCAAGGTTTTCGCGCTGCGGCCGGCCTTGCGGCACACCACCTGGTAGATCGACACGTCGTCGTTTTCGAACGCGTAGGCGCAACCGGCGAGGTACACGCGCCAGATGCGGAATTTTTCGTCGTCGACCAGCTTGCGGGCTTCCTCCGCATGCGCTTCGAAATTCTCCGCCCAAATGTCCAGCGTGTGCGCATAGTGACGGCGCAGGCTTTCGACGTCAACCGCTTCAAGCCCGCCGCGCTGCATCGATTCGAGCGCAAGGCTGATATGCGGCAGCTCGCCGTCCGGAAACACATAGCGGTCGATGAATTCGCCGCCGCCGAGCGCGGTCTCGCCGCTGTCCGCATCGCTCGACGTAATGCCGTGATTCATGGCGATGCCGTCGTCGACCAGCAGGTCGCGGATCTTCTCGAAGTAGCCCGGCAGATTCTTGCGGCCCACGTGCTCGAACATGCCGACACTCGTGATGCGATCGAATTGCCCTTCGACGTCGCGGTAATCCTGCAGACGAATCTCGATCTGGCCTTCCAGCCCCGCCGCTTTGACGCGCGCGGTGGCGAGGTCGAACTGGTTCTGCGAGAGCGTCACGCCCACGCACTTCGCGCCGAATTTCTGCGCCGCGCGCAGGACGAGCGCGCCCCAGCCGCAGCCGATATCGAGCAGGCGCTGCCCCGGCTGCAACTGGATCTTGGTGAGGATGTGGTCGATCTTCTTGATCTGCGCGGTGGCGAGATCTTCGTTGCCGTTCTCGAAGTACGCGCACGAGTACACCATGTTCTCGTCGAGCCACAGTTTGTAGAACTCGTTCGAGACGTCGTAGTGATACTGGATCGCCTTCTTGTCCGACGCTTTCGAATGATTGAAGTAACGCCGCACGCGCGCCAGCTTGCCCGCGCTCGTGACGGTATTGCGCGCCAGCTGGTAGCCGATATTGATGATGTCCGACAGCTTGCCCTCGATGTCGATCTTGCCCTTCACGTACGCCTCGCCGAGATTGTCGAGGCTCGGTTCGAGCAGATAGGGCAGCGCCGTGGCGCTTTTGACATGTAGCGTGACCTGAGGCGCGGCGAACTGCCCGAAGTCATGTTGCTGACCATCCCACAGCACGAGGCGTGCAGGAACGTTAGCCCTGGTTTTTACATCTTCCACCCACTGCGCCAGCTTCTTCTCCCAGAACATGTGATCTCTCCGTGTCCGTTGAATTAAAGCAAAGCCTGTGTGGATCGCAACTCAATGCGGCGCGACTCCCATGCCGCGAGATGCCATCCGGCCGCCGCGCGCTGCTGCGTTGGCAACGCGGTGGCGGCGTTGTATTCCGATTCAAGGCGATAGGCGGGAGATTTGCCAATCGCTGTGTTCGCCTGAACGCGTGTAGAGCAAACGGTCGTGCAATCGCGACGGCCGGCCCTGCCAGAATTCGATTGCTTCGGGCACCAAACGATAACCGCCCCAGTGCGGCGGACGCGGTGGCTGGTCGCCGTATTGCAGTCTGATTTCGCGTTCGCGTGTTTCGAGCTGCGAACGGCTTTCAATTAGCTGACTCTGATTCGAAGCCCACGCACCGATGCGTGAATCGAGCGGGCGCGACGCGAAATACGCGTCGCTTTCTTCCGCGCTGGTTTTGACGATGCGGCCTTCCACGCGCACCTGCCGTTCCAGTTCGATCCAGTAGAACAGCAGGCTGGCGTAGGGATTGGCGGCCAGTTCGCGGCCTTTACGGCTTTCGTAATTGGTGAAGAACACGAAGCCACGCTCGTCGACGCCCTTGATCAGCACGATGCGCGCCGACGGCCGGCCACGCGAGTCGACCGTGGCCAGCGTCATGGTATTCGGCTCGGGCAGTTTGGCGTCGACCGCTTGTTGAAACCACGTATCGAACTGACGAAACGGGTTGCGGTTGATATCGGCAACGTCCAAAGAACCCAGCGAATAGTTTTTTCGAAGTTCGGCGAGTGAGGTCATGTTCTTATGCGAACGCTACAGTTCAATCAGTATAGCTAAGGCGCTGATTTTTTGCCCGCAGCCATGTCAAGGTCTCGCGCGGAGCTTGCATGCATGCCGGGCCGTGCGTGGCCCTTCGGCGTGGGGCTGTTCGCGGCGATGCAACTCGACGCGTTCAGGCAGAATACGAGGTTACGTACGCCTTTGCGTCGCCACTTCGTGTTTTAGCCCGACCAACGAGCCCTGCCATCATGTCCAGCACCACCGCGCAATCCGATCTTACTACCAGCCTCGACGGGAAAGAAACCGCCGACCGCGCGCGGCGCTTCGGCGGCATCGCGCGTCTGTACGGCGCGCCGGCGCTCGCCGCGTTCGAAGACGCGCACGTCGCGGTGATCGGCATCGGTGGAGTGGGGTCGTGGGTGGCGGAGGCGCTGGCGCGCAGCGCGGTCGGCAAGTTGACGCTGATCGATCTCGACAACGTCGCCGAGAGCAACACGAACCGGCAGATCCACGCGCTCGACGGCAACTACGGAAAACCGAAGGTCGAAGCCATGGCCGAACGCATCGCGGCGATCAATCCGTTTTGCGACGTGCGCTTGATCGAGGACTTCGTCGAGCCGGACAACTTCGACGCGATGCTCGGCGGCGGCTTCGATTACGTGATCGATGCGATCGACAGCGTGCGCACCAAGACCGCGTTGATCGCATGGTGCGTGGAGAAGAAACAGCCGTTGATCACGGTCGGCGGCGCGGGTGGCCAACTGGACCCGACGCGCATTCGCATCGACGATCTCGCGCTGACGATCCAGGACCCGTTGCTGTCGAAAGTGCGCGGCCAACTGCGCAAACAGCACGGTTTTCCGCGTGGCCCGAAAGCGAAGTTCAAGGTGAGCGCGGTGTATTCGGACGAACCGTTGATCTACCCGGAAGCGGCGGTCTGCGATATCGATGAGGAAGCCGAGCACGTCTCCACATCGCCGGGCCACACGGGGCCGGTCGGTTTGAACTGTGCGGGTTTTGGTTCGAGCGTATGCGTGACGGCGAGCTTCGGTTTTGCCGCGGCCGCGCATGTGTTGCGGGCGTTGGCGAAGCAGGCGACGGTTTGAAGTGATTCACGCCGCGGTGGATGCCGCGGCGCATTCAGGCGCTGCCGGGACGCCGCGCCTGAATATCGATTGAGCCAATCAGATCAGAACAACGAAGCGCTCAGCTTGCGCCGCCATTGCGACACCAGCTCCGGCTGATGCGCGGCCAGATCGAACACCGACAGCATCGTCTTGCGGCCGATATCGTCGCGGAACGTGCGGTCGCGTTGGACGATCGCGAGCAGATGTTCGAGCGCTTCCGCGTATTTGCGGCGGGCGATGAACGCGCTAGCCAGATCGAAACGCGCTTCGAGATCGGCCGGGTCGGCGGCGACCTTTGCCTCCAGTGCATCCGTTGGCGGCAAGTCGGCTGCGGCGTCCACCGCGTCGAGGCGAGTCTTGATCGCGTTGAATCGCGCGTCGATGCCTTGCGTCGTTTTCGGCGATAGCAGATCGACTTCGTTGCGCGCTTCGTCGATACGATTGTCTTCGAGCAGCATTTCAATGCGGTCCATGCGCGCTTCGTCGAAACCCGGGTCGTAGGCGAGGGCGGCTTGCAGCGCGTCGTACGCATCTTCGCGACGGCCTTCGTCCAGCGCGGTGTGCGCTTCGAGACGCGCGGCGTCCGCGCCTTGCGGCACCAGCCGTTCGAGAAACTCGCGCAACTGGCCTTCAGGCAGCACGCCGACGAACTGATCGACCGGCCGTCCGTCGGCAAAGGCCATGACGTGCGGAATGCTGCGCACCTGGAAGTGCGCGGCCAGTTCCTGGTTCTCGTCCACGTTCACCTTCACGAGCTTCCATTTGCCGGCGGCTTCGGCTTCGAGCTTTTCCAGCATCGGGCCGAGGGTCTTGCAGGGGCCGCACCAGGGCGCCCAGAAATCGACCAGCACGGGGGCCAGTGTCGACGCCGCGATGACGTCCTGTTCAAAAGTGGCCAGAGTGGTGTCCATTGCGTCCTCGTCGATAAAACGGTCTGTTGACTATTTGGGGCCGAACACTGCGGAATCAATGCTGCCCGAAGCCGCTTGCGCTCATCTGTGCTTATTTGCGCTGGGGCAGCGGAATCCATTCGGTTTCGCCCGGCACCTTGCCCATTTCCTGATTGGTCCACGCGAGCTTCGCGGCTTCGATTTTCTCGCGCGAACTGGCGACGAAATTCCACTCGATAAAGCGCTCGCCGTCCAGTTTTTCGCCGCCGAGCAGCATGACGCGCGCGCCGTGGGTGCTCGCCAGCGTCACCGTTTCGTCGAGCGCGAGCACCGCCATCTGGCCGACTTCGAGCGGCGTGCCGTCGATCTCCAGATCGCCGTCGACGAGATAGACGCCGCGTTCCTCGTGTTCCGGTTCGAGCGCGAAGGCGCCGCCCGGCGCGAATTCGCCGGCCACATACAGCGTGCCGGAAAACGTTGCGACCGGCGAGGTTTCGCCGAACGCCGTGCCTGCGATCACCCGCAGCGTGACGCCGTTGCGCTCGACCACCGGCAGCGTTTCGGCCGCGTGATGCGCGAACGACGGCTCGATCTCTTCGTCTTCGAGCGGCAGCGCGACCCACGTCTGAATGCCGTGCATGCTCTGGCCGCTCGCGCGGTCCTCGTCCGGGGTGCGCTCGGAGTGGACGATGCCGCGCCCGGCCGTCATCCAGTTGACGTCGCCGGGGACGATTTTCTGCTCCGAGCCGAGGCTGTCGCGATGCATGATCGCGCCTTCGAACAGATACGTCACCGTGGCGAGGCCGATATGCGGATGCGGCCGCACGTCGAGGCCGACGCCGGGTTCAAGCGTGGCCGGGCCCATGTGGTCGAAGAAGATGAACGGGCCGATCAGGCGCGCCGCCATGGCCGGCAGCACGCGCCGCACGGTCAGACTGCCGACGTCGCGCAGATGCGGTTTGAGGACTGCTTTGATCGAGGAGGACATGGGCAGGCTCGGCTGGAGTGTGGGTGGGGATTTTTGCTTAATAGACGATTCTACTGCGGTGGGCGCAATGACGACGGCTCGGCGACACGTCGACGCCCCGGCAACCTCCGGGATTCCGTAGCGCGGGCCGTCACCGCGTGCTGCCGGCTCCGCTAAACTGCCGGATCGAACAATCAATTGGAGACTGGGATGTCGCCCAGGGATTTGCTGCTCGCGCTGGTCGTGGTCGTTGCGTGGGGCGTCAACTTCGTCGTGATCAAGGTGGGTCTGCATGGCGTGCCGCCGATGCTGCTCGGCGCGCTGCGCTTCACGCTCGCCGCCGTGCCGGCGGTGTTTTTCATCAAACGGCCCAACCTGCCGTGGCGCTGGCTGATCGCGTACGGCGCGACCATTTCGCTGGGGCAGTTCGCGTTTCTGTTCTCAGCCATGTATGTCGGCATGCCGGCTGGACTCGCCTCGCTGGTGTTGCAGGCGCAGGCGTTTTTCACGCTGATTTTCGCGGCGATGTTCCTGCATGAGCGGTTGCGTTTGCCGAATGTCGTGGGTTTGCTGATCGCGGCGGGCGGACTTGCCGTGATCGGCATGCAAGGCGGCCACGCCATGACGCTGGCCGGCTTTGTCCTTACCTTGTGCGCCTCGTGTTCGTGGGCGCTCGGCAACATCGTCACGAAGAAGGTCGGCCAGGTTGACCTCGTCGGACTGGTGGTGTGGGGCAGCCTGATCCCGCCGCTGCCGTTTTTCGCGCTGTCGTACGCGTTCGAGGGTCCGCAGCGGATCGTCGCCGCGCTTTCCGGCATCAGCGCGATGTCGGTCTTCGCCATTGTCTATCTCGCGTTCATTGCCACGCTGATCGGCTATGGGTTGTGGAGCCGTCTGCTGTCGCGCTATCCGGCGAGTCAGGTCGCGCCGTTTTCGCTGCTGGTGCCGATTGTTGGCCTGGCGTCAGCGTCGCTGTTTCTCGACGAGCAACTGTCCGCGGCACAGATCGCCGGCGCTTTGCTGGTGATGGCAGGCTTGGCCGTGAACGTGTTCGGCGGCTGGGTCGTGCAACGGTTGTCACCCGCGCGTCGCGCGACCGGCACGTCCGAGTGAGAACAAAAACGCGGACGAGCATGAAGACGAAAAAACGGCCGCTCATCGAGCGGCCGTTCTTCATTGCATCAAAGCAGACGTGAGCATCATGTCATGCGATTCTTCGCGAGCGGTGGATTCGCCGCGAAATAGCGCTTGATGCCGGTCATGATCGCATCGGCCATCTTCTCGCGATACGCGTCGTCGTTCAGGCGGCGCTCTTCGTCCGGGTTGCTGATGAAGGCAGTTTCCACGAGGATCGACGGAATGTCCGGCGCCTTCAGCACCGCGAACCCGGCCTGTTCGACCGAGCCCTTGTGCAGCTTGTTGATGCCGCCGATTTCCTTCAGCACGAAGTTGCCGTAACGCATCGAGTCGCGAATCTGCGCGGTGGTCGACATATCGAACAGCGCGCGGTTCACGGTGGCGTCGGCGGACTTGATGTTGATCCCGCCGATCTGATCCGACGAGTTCTCCTTGTTCGCCATCCAGCGCGCCGCCGCACTCGAGGCGCCATGCTCGGACAGCGCGAACACCGACGAACCCTTCGCGTCGGGCGTGGTGAACGCGTCGGCGTGGATCGACACGAACAGGTCCGCGCCGACGCGCCGCGCCTTTTGCACGCGCACGTTAAGCGGCACGAAGAAGTCGGCGTCGCGCGTCATCATGGCGCGCATGTTCGGTTGCGCGTCGATCTTGGCGCGCAGCTTCTTCGCGATGTCGAGCGCAACGTGCTTCTCGTACGTGCCCGAGCCGCCGATCGCGCCCGGGTCTTCGCCGCCGTGGCCCGGATCGATCGCGACGGTCAACAGACGCACCGTGTTGCTCTTGCCGGACTTGGGATTGGTGAAGGCGTAGGTATCGTCGCTGCCGGCATCATCCGCGCCCAGCGTGCTGGCGCTGTTGCCCTTGTTGCGGGCGATGGCCGTGGGCGGCGCCACCGGCGCAGCGGGCGTGGCGGGCTTGCCGAGGATCGGCGGAACGGGTGTGGGCGCGACATGCACCGGCGGACGCGGCACGCTCGGCGCGGACCCGCTACCGCTGTTCTGCGCGTAACGCTCGAAGAACGCCTCGCTGTTATCGGCGGTGGGCGGCGTGGTGCCCGGACCGCTCAGCGTGGCGGGCGGCGGCGCGGCGTTCTCTTCGTTCAACGTCTGCTGCTTGTGTTCCGTCTGCGCGAGCAGATCCATCAACGGATCAGGCGCGACCGCGGGATACAGGTCGAACACCAGCCGGTACTTGTACGCGCCGACCGGCGGCAGCGTGAACACCTGCGGCTTCACCGAACCCTTCAGGTCGAACACCATGCGCACCACATGCGGCTGATATTGCCCGACCCGCACCGACTGGATCTGCGGATCGTTCGGCGTGATCTTCGAGACGAGGTCTTTCAAGGCCTGGTCCAGATCGAGGCCGCTCAGGTCGACCACCAGCCGGTCCGGTCCCTGCAGCAACTGCTGGGCGTTCTGCAGCGGCTGATCGGATTCGATCGTCACGCGCGTGTAGTCGCGCGCCGGCCAGACCCGCACGCCGAGCACCGAGCTTGCCCACGCGAGACGCGGCGCGACGAGGCCGAGCACGAGCGTGGACGCGCCCGCGCGCAGAATCTGCCGGCGCCGCCAGTTATGCGTTGCGGTAGCCGCCGATTCGATCGAGCGGAACGGTTTGATCAACATCTTTCGAGACATGCCTTTCCTGATTCGCTGTATGCCCGTGCGACGAGGACACGGCCGTCGCCTTCGTTCTCGCCATCATTGTCGTTGTCGAGGTCGAGCGAGAAGACAAGATCCGGCACGCCCAGGAGACGCCCCGCGCGTTGCGGCCATTCGACGAGGCAGACGGCGCCGCTGTCGAAGTACTCGCGAAAGCCGGCGTCGGCCCATTCGGCCGGATCGGTGAATCTATACAGATCGAAGTGATAGAGCGCGAGTTCCCCGGCGGGCCGCTCGAGCACGTAGGGTTCGACGAGTGTGTAAGTGGGGCTGCGCACGCGGCCGGTGTGGCCGAGGCCGCGCAAAGTTGCGCGCACGAGGGTGGTTTTGCCGGCGCCGAGGTCGCCGACGAGTTGGACTTGCAGTCCGTAGAACGCCTTGTCGCCGTCCGCGCCAGGCGCGTGCCGCGCGGCCTCGCGCACGCTTTCGATCGCCTGCGCGAAGCGCTCGCCGAAGGCCATGGTGGCGGCTTCGTCCGCGAGCGCGAAGGTGCGTTCGAGCAGGACATTGGCGGGCGGTTGGATCGCGAGATCGGGATTGACAGGCATTCTCGTAAAATGGCGTGATGAACCGAAGTCCGGAGTCCCCTGTTTCCTGCACGCCTGCGTCCAACGACGATGCGCGTGCCGAGCGTCATTTCGATGAAGCGGCGCTGCACGCGCTCGCGCTGAACATCAAAACGTGGGGCCGTGAACTGGGTTTCGGAGCGATCGGCATTAGCGACACCGATCTCTCCGCCGCCGAAGCGCCGCTTGCAGCCTGGCTGGAAGCGGGTTGCCACGGCGAGATGGATTATATGGCGAAACACGGCATGAAACGCGCGCGGCCCGCCGAGCTTGTGGCCGGCACGCGACGTGTGATTACGGCGCGCATCGCTTATTTGCCCGCGCAGACATTGAGCGGAAAGGCGCACGAAAGCGCTTTGCAGGACGGTCCGCTCACGCAAGAATGGCGCGCAGCCGAGCATGCGCGGCTCGCGGACCCGTCGGCGGCGGTCGTGTCGGTCTATGCGCGAGGCCGCGATTATCACAAGGTGATGCGTAACCGTTTGCAACATCTGGCCGAGAAGATCGAGGCCGAGATCGGCGCATTCGGCTACCGCGTATTTACCGATTCGGCGCCGGTGCTGGAAGTAGAACTTGCGCAGAAGGCCGGCATCGGCTGGCGCGGCAAGCACACGTTGCTGCTGCAACGCGACGCGGGTTCGCTGTTTTTTCTCGGCGAAATCTATGTCGATGTGCCCTTGCCGACCGACGCCGAGACCTTGCCCGAGGCCGCGCCCGAAACGCCGGGCTCGCATTGCGGGAGTTGCACGCGCTGTATCGGCGCCTGTCCGACCGGCGCGATCGTCGCGCCTTACAAGGTCGATGCGCGCCTCTGTATTTCCTATCTCACGATCGAATTGAAGGGCAGTATTCCCCTGGAAATGCGGCCGCTAATCGGTAATCGTGTGTATGGCTGCGACGATTGCCAGCTCGTGTGTCCATGGAACAAGTTCGCGCAGGCCGCGCCGGTCGCCGATTTCGACGTGCGGCGTGGGCTCGATCGCGCGTCGCTCGTCGAGTTGTTCGCGTGGAGCGCGGACGAGTTCGATACGCGTATGCAGGGCAGCGCGATTCGCCGCATCGGCTACGAGTGCTGGCTGCGCAATCTCGCGGTGGGCATGGGCAACGCGCTGCGTGCGTCGCCTGACAGTTTGAGCCAGCTGGCGCGCGAGGCGATCGTGCGGGCGCTGAGAATGCGGGTCGATGACGCTTCCGCCGTCGTGCGCGAGCATGTGGAATGGGCTTTGGAAGCGGCGTAAAGTAGCGGCAAACTTGGCGATGCGTTGCCACGCCGCGCCAGTGAGGAGCAGGCAATCATGTTCAATGCAGTGATCGATGCGCCGTTCGGCAAGGTCGGCATCCGCCTTGAAGGCGCAGCCGTGCGCGAGATCGTCTATCTGCCGGATTCGATGCAAAACATCGAGCCCGACACGCCGTTGGCGAAACAGGCCGCCGAACAGATCGAGCGATATTTCGAGCGCGCGTCCGCGAAGTTCGAGTTGCCGCTGGCTTCGGTCGGCACCGCGTTTCAGAAGCGCGTGTGGCAGGCCATCAGCGACATTCCGCCGGGCGTCGTGCTGACCTACGGTCAATTGGCAAGACAACTCGGCAGCGCGCCGCGCGCGGTCGGTCAGGCGTGCGGCGCCAACTACTTTCCGATTGTGATTCCATGTCATCGGGTGGTGAGTTCGAGCGGCATCGGCGGTTTCGCGAATCACGCCGAAGAGGGTTTCTTCCGCAACATCAAGCGCTGGCTGCTGGCGCATGAAGGCATTCCCTACGCATGAGCGATACGTTGATCGACGACGCGGCCGCCGCGTCACCTCTGTTCGTCGCCAGTTCGGCGTCGATCGATGCATTCTGCGACGCGCTGTGGCTCGAACACGGCCTGTCGCGCAACACGCTCGACGCGTACCGCCGCGACCTGCGTCTCTTTTGCGAATGGCTCGCGCAGAGCCGCAAGGCTTCACTGGACACCGCGAGCGAAGCCGATCTGAACGCGTATAGCGCGGCGCGCCAGAAAGACAAATCGACATCGGCGAACCGGCGGCTCTCGGTGTTTCGCCGCTATTACGGGTGGGCCGTGCGTGAGCATCGCGCGAAGGTCGACCCGACGGTGCGCATCCGCTCGGCAAAACAGCCGCCGCGTTTTCCGTCGACGCTCAGCGAGGCGCAAGTCGAAGCGCTGCTCGGCGCGCCCGACGTCGATACGGCTTTAGGGCTGCGCGATCGCACGATGCTGGAGTTGATGTACGCGAGCGGTTTGCGCGTGACCGAGCTCGTCACGTTGAAGACGGTGGAAGTGGGCCTGAACGAAGGCGTGGTGCGCGTCATGGGCAAGGGCTCGAAGGAGCGCCTGATTCCGTTCGGCGAGGAAGCGCATAGCTGGATCGAGCGCTATCTGCGCGAAGCGCGGCCGGCGTTGCTCGGCGCGCGCGCCACGGACGCGCTGTTCGTGACGAGCCGCGCCGAAGGCATGACGCGCCAGCAGTTCTGGAACATCATCAAGCGTCACGCGACGGCGGCCGGCGTGAATGCGCCTCTTTCGCCGCATACATTGCGGCACGCATTCGCGACGCATCTGCTCAATCACGGCGCCGACCTGCGTGTCGTGCAACTGCTGCTCGGCCACACGGATATTTCGACCACGCAGATCTACACGCACGTGGCCCGTGAACGGTTGAAGTCGCTGCATGCGCAGCATCATCCGCGAGGCTGATGCTGGGTTTGCGATTGCGCGTCCGTCAGAGAAACTCACGCAGCCGATGCTTGAGAATCTTGCCGGTCGATGCAGCCGGCAGCGCGGCGAGCACTTTGACTTCGGCCGGCCGCTTGTACGGCGCCAGACGCTCGCCGCACCAGTCGATCAATTCGGCGGCTGTCACCGTCGCGCCCGCAACCAACTCGACGAACGCGACCACTTCCTCGTTACCTTCCACCGCGCGCCCGATCACCGCCGACTGCACGACCTGCGGATGCGCGTTCAGCACATGTTCGACCTCGGCCGGGTACACGTTGAAGCCCGAGCGGATGATCAATTCCTTGCTGCGCCCGACGATATGCAACGCGCCGTCCGCGTCCTGTCGCGCGAGATCGCCGGTCTTGAGCCAGCCGTCTTCGGTTACGACCGCACGTGTCTGCTCAGCGCTGCGGTAGTAGCCGAGCATCACGTTCGGACCGCGCACCCATAGTTCGCCGATTTCGCCCTTCGCGGCGTCGATGCCGTCGAGTCCGACGAAGCGCACCTCGACACCCGGAATAACGTCGCCGACGGAACAATCGCTGCGCGGCGCATCGAGCATGGTGTGCGACACGGTCGGGCTGCTCTCGGTCATGCCATAGCCGTTGTGCAGCGGCAGACCGTAGACGCTTTCCACCTGCGCTTTCAAGGCGGCGTCGAGCGGCGAGCCGCCTGAATAGGCGAAGCGCAATTGCGGCGCGGACCACGCGTGGCCGTGCGTCTGCAGATGTTCGAGCAGTTTGGCGTGCATGGCCGGCACGCCCTGGAAGATCGACACGCGTTCCTCGGCGAGGGCGCGGCGCACGGCTTC
The DNA here is from genome assembly GCF_004339745.1 of Paraburkholderia sp. BL9I2N2. Taxonomy (GTDB): domain Bacteria; phylum Pseudomonadota; class Gammaproteobacteria; order Burkholderiales; family Burkholderiaceae; genus Paraburkholderia. The sequence continues at coordinate 308,138 of NZ_SMGP01000001.1, forward strand.
CGGCGCGAAGCGCGGCACGAGCCGCAAGGTCGCGCCCGCCTGCAGGCTGCCCAGGCATACCGACGCGAAGCCGTACACGTGCGAGATCGGCAGCACGGCATAGACGACGTCGTCCGGGCCGACTTTGCGCAAGCGGCTCGAGATCGCGGCAATGAACAGCAGATTGCGATGCGACAGCATCACGCCCTTCGGTGCACCGGTGGTGCCGGTGGTGTAAATCAGCGCGGCGCATTGGCGGTCGTTTGCGGCTTCCACGGGCTCGGCTATTGCCGCGCTGTCCACGGTGTACGACCAGGCGCCGATGTCCGGCGTGATAGCCAGCGCTGCTATGGCTTGATGCCGCTGCGCGTGCTGCTTGGCATCGCTCGAGCTCTCTGTGGCGTAGGCGACCACGCGAGGCTGCGCGTGCGCGCGGATCGAGTCGAGTTCGGCCGCGGACAGGCGCGCGTTCGACACCAGCGCCCACGCGTCGAGTCGGGCGGTCGCGAACAGCAGTACGATCTGCACGATGCTGTTTTCCGCGACGATCATCACGCGATCGCCGCCGCGCACGCCCCATTCGCGCAGCAGCGCGGTGGCGGCGTCGACTGCCTCCAGCAGTTGCGCGCTGGTCAGGCGGCGCGCATCCTCGATCAAGGCGACGTGCTGCGGATCGCGGGCTGCGGCCAGCGCTGGAATGTCGGCGATGCGCGCGGGCAGGGCAGCCAGCAGCGCGGGAATGTCGATCGAGGAACGGGTGGATGAATCGAAGCTCAACGCTGTCTCCTTTGTCGACCGGAGTTGGCGCTTTAGCGCCTTACTCCGGTCCCATGCCTGTGTGCGGTCGACCGGAGTTGGCGCTTTAGCGCCTTACTCCGGTCCCATGCAAGTTTGCAAGAACAATGCGGTGCCCGGCGTGCGTTGCGCCGGAAGATTTTCGAACGATCGTGCCACAATCGCCAGACCCGCACAATTGGCCATTCGGCAAATAGCCGTTGTGCAAAGTCGCCATTACAATGCGCCGATGAGCAAATCCAGACACGTCTCCGAAACGCCGGCCACGCAGTTTCTGCGCCGCCACGGCGTCACTTTCGGCGAACATCCTTATGATTATGTCGAGCACGGCGGCACCGGGGAATCGGCGCGCCAGCTCGGCGTGGACGAACATCACGTCGTGAAGACGCTGGTGATGGAAGACGAGCACGCCAAGCCGCTGATCGTGCTGATGCACGGCGACCGCACCGTCAGCACCAAGAACCTCGCGCGGCAGATCAGCGCGAAGCGAGTCGAACCGTGCAAGCCCGAGGTGGCGAACCGCCATTCCGGCTACCTGATCGGCGGCACCTCGCCGTTCGGCACGAAGAAGCAGATGCCGGTGTACGTCGAGTCGAGCATTCTGGAGATGGACAAGATCTGGCTGAACGGCGGCCGGCGCGGGTTTCTCGTCAGCATCGACCCCAAGGTGCTGACGGAATTGCTGGCAGCGAAGGCGGTGCAGTGCGCGAGCGTCGATTGACGTTTGCCTGAATGTTTTGCGGGCGCGCGGGTTCGGTAGAATGTGCGCCGCCTCGTTCCGAGTTGCGCGCCCTGTTGCGGTTGGGGTATCGAGTTTCAGACCGCCGATCCTTATAAGAGTCCCAGATGCAAAACCTGATCGTTGCTGTGGTTGCCTACCTGATCGGTTCGGTGTCGTTCGCCGTGATCGTGAGCGCCGCAATGGGCCTCGACGACCCGCGTTCGTACGGCTCGGGCAACCCGGGCGCCACCAACGTGCTGCGCAGCGGCAGCAAGAAGGCCGCGATTCTCACGCTGATCGGCGACGCATTCAAGGGCTGGCTGCCGGTGTGGTTCGTCGTGCACTACGGCGCGCGCTACGGGCTCGACGAGACGTCGGTGGCGATTGCGTCGGTCGCCGTGTTTCTCGGCCACCTGTATCCGGTTTTCTTCCGCTTCAAGGGCGGCAAGGGCGTGGCGACCGCGGCCGGCGTTCTGCTCGCGATCAACCCGATTCTCGGCGTGGCGACCTTGCTGACGTGGCTGATCGTGGCGTTCTTTACGCGCTATTCGTCGCTGGCGGCATTGGCTGCGGCGGTGTTCGCGCCGATCTTCGACGGTTTCCTGTTCGGGCCGCATGTCATCGCGCTGGCGATCGTCGTGATGAGTTCGCTGCTGGTGTGGCGCCATCGCGGCAACATCGCCAAGCTGATGCGCGGGCAGGAAAGCCGCATTGGGGATAAGAAGAAGGCGGATGCGGCGGCGAAGGCGGCGGGTGGCAGCGATCTTTGAGGTCTGGTGCTTCAGTGCTTCCGGTGCGCGGTGCGCCCGTCATGCGCGGTGCCGCCCGCCGCGTGCTCGGATCGCCGCGCGCGCGTTTGACGGGAGCACGCGCCCGGCAGATCAGTCGCGGAAGTTGTTGAAGTCGAGCGGCGTGTCCGTCACGTCTTTGCGCAGCATGGCGATCACGCTTTGCAGGTCGTCGCGCTTGCCGCCGGTGATGCGCACCGCGTCGCCCTGAATGCTCGCCTGGACTTTGATCTTGCTGTCCTTCACGAGGCGCACGATTTTCTTCGACAGATCGCCCGACACGCCTTTCTTGATCTTGATGACCTGCTTGACCTTGTCGCCGCCGATCTTCTCGATCTTGCCGTAGTCGAGAAAGCGCACGTCCACGTTGCGCTTGGCCATTTTCGACAGCAGCACGTCTTTCACCTGGCCGAGTTTGAAATCATCGTCCGCGTAGGCCGTGATCTCGTTTTCCTTGTGTTCCACGCGCGCGTCCGACCCTTTGAAGTCGAAGCGCGTTGAAATTTCCTTGTTGGACTGCTCGATCGCGTTCTTGACTTCGATCATGTTCGCTTCGCAGACGACGTCAAACGATGGCATTTTTTTCTCCCAATAGTGCTGCGGTGCGTGACGCAACCGGGCGGCTGCTCACGGGCACTCGCTATAATCACGGACCGGACGTCATTTTACCGACGCCGCTCCCTTTTGCCCAAGGCCGCCGCGCATTGTCGCCCGGCCGGGGCCCGAAGCGGGTTTCATCGGCTGCTTTATTCGTTGTCTCATTGGTCGTTCACTGTTCTCATTCCGATGTCCCAATCCGACTCCGCCGCATTCATTGCCGGTTATCCGCTGAAGGCGCACAACACTTTCGGCTTCGACGTTCGTGCGCAGTTTGCGTGCCGCATCGAGCGTGAAGAGCAACTGATGGCCGCGGTGCGCGACCCGCGCGCCGCCGGCTTGCCGCGGCTCGTGCTGGGCGGCGGCAGCAATGTCGTGCTGACCGGCGACTTTGGCGGTGTGGTGCTGCTGATCGCGCTGCAAGGCCGCCGTGTCGTGCGCGAGGACGATGACGCATGGTACGTCGAGGCCGCCGGTGGCGAGCCGTGGCATGAGTTCGTCGGCTGGACTTTGTCGCAAGGATTGCCCGGGCTCGAAAATCTCGCGTTGATTCCGGGGACGGTGGGCGCGGCGCCGATTCAGAACATCGGCGCGTACGGGTTGGAGATGTGCGAGCGCTTCGCGTTGCTGCGGGCCGTGGAGCTGGCTTCCGGTGACGTGATCGAAATGGATGCGCAGGCGTGCCGCTTCGGCTATCGCGACAGTTTTTTCAAGCGGGAAGGGCGCGACCGGTTCGTGATTATGTCGGTGACGTTCCGTTTGCCGAAGGTGTGGCAGCCGCGCGCCGGCTACGCGGATCTCGCTCGCGAACTGGCCGCCAACGGCCATGCCGAGACGCCGCCGACCGCGCAGGCCATTTTCGATGCGGTGGTGGCGGTGCGGCGCGCCAAGCTGCCTGATCCGCTGGAGCTCGGCAATGCCGGCAGCTTCTTCAAGAATCCGGTGATCGACGCGGCGCAGTTTGACGCGCTGAAGGCCAGGGAGCCGGACGTCGTGTCGTACGCTCAGCCGGATGGGCGGGTGAAACTTGCCGCGGGCTGGCTGATCGATCGATGCGGCTGGAAAGGCCGCGCGATGGGCGCGGCGGCGGTGCATGAGCGGCAGGCGCTGGTGCTGGTCAATCGCGGCGGCGCGAGCGGGGCGGAAGTGCTGGCGCTTGCGAAAGCGATTCAGCGCGATGTGCTGGAGCGGTTTGGGGTTGCGCTGGAGGCGGAGCCGGTTTGTTTGTGACGATTGGCTGATGATAAAAAAGGCGCCGGGAGTTGCCTCCCGGCGCCTTTTTTGCATCTGCGTTTTGGCTTCAGCCAAGCCTCGCGGCGCTTAACTTCGCTTGCGCGAAGTTAGCCTTCACCAGAACGCTCGCCGTCAACCGCGCTGACGACGCGCATTCTCCGCAATCCGCATACGCAGCGCGTTCAGCTTGATGAACCCGCCAGCGTCGGCCTGGTTGTAAGCGCCGCCGTCGTCGTCGAACGTGGCGATGGTCTTGTCGAACAGCGTTTCCTTCGAATCGCGCGCGACCACCGATACGCTGCCCTTGTACAGCTTCACACGCACCCAGCCGTTGACCTTCTCTTGCGTATGGTCGATCAGCACCTGAATCGCGCGGCGCTCCGGGCTCCACCAGTAGCCGTTATAAATCAGCGACGCGTAACGAGCCATCAGGTCGTCTTTCAGGTGAGCGACTTCACGGTCGAGCGTGATCGACTCGATGCCGCGGTGCGCCTTCAGCATGATCGTGCCGCCCGGCGTTTCATAACAGCCGCGCGACTTCATGCCGACGTAACGGTTTTCAACCAGATCCAGACGGCCGATGCCGTGCTTGCCGCCCAAACGGTTCAGTTCGGTGAGCATTTCCGCAGCCGAAAGACGCTTGCCGTTGATCGCAACCGGATCGCCGTGCTCGTATTCGATGTCGATGTATTCAGCCTGGTCCGGCGCCTGTTCCGGCGACACGGTCCAACGCCACATATCGGCTTCGGCTTCCGCCTTCGGGTCTTCCAGGTGACGGCCTTCGAACGAGATGTGCAGCAGGTTCGCGTCCATCGAATACGGCGCGCCGCCTTGCTTGTGCTTCATTTCGATCGGAATGCCGGCCTTTTCCGCGTACGCGAGCAGCTTTTCGCGCGACAGCAGGTCCCATTCACGCCACGGTGCGATCACCTTGATACCCGGTTCCAGCGCGTAGTAACCGAGTTCGAAGCGAACCTGGTCGTTGCCCTTGCCGGTTGCGCCGTGCGACACCGCCTGTGCGCCGCTGGCGCGGGCGATTTCGATCTGACGCTTGGCGATCAGCGGACGCGCGATCGACGTGCCCAGCAGGTACTCGCCTTCATAGATCGTGTTGGCGCGGAACATCGGGAACACGAAGTCACGCACGAATTCTTCGCGCAGGTCTTCGATAAAGATGTTGTCCTGCTTGATGCCGAGTTGCAGGGCTTTCTTGCGCGCCGGTTCCAGCTCTTCGCCCTGGCCGATGTCGGCCGTGAACGTGACGACTTCGGCGTCGTAATTGTCCTGCAACCACTTCAGGATGACGGAGGTGTCGAGGCCGCCCGAATAGGCGAGCACGACTTTCTTGATATCGCTCATGGTGAACTCGTAGCTGGAGAAAGCGGGAAAACAAGGCGCGCCGGCGGTCCCGGAGCGCGGAAAACCACTATTTTGACACTAAACCGCAGGGTGCCCGCGTTTTTGGGACAGTGCGGTATTCAAGCCGGGTCCGCTTATCGCCTCGGACGCCGGCTCGATGCGTGGCGCTAAACGTGGATGCCTTGCCTCGTATTCAAGGCCCCGTCGCGCTTCACGCAGATGCTGCTCAACGTGCCGGCCAGCGGCTCGCTCAGTGATTCAGCTTGCCGAGCAGCAGATATTCCATCAAGGCCTTTTGCACGTGCAGACGATTTTCCGCCTCGTCCCACACGACGCTTTGCGGGCCGTCGATCACTTCCGCGCTCACTTCCTCGCCGCGGTGGGCTGGCAGGCAGTGCATGAAGAGCGCGTCGGCATTGGCGCGCGCCATCATGTCGGCGTCGACGCACCAGTCGGCGAAGGCTTTCTTGCGCGCTTCGTTTTCGGCTTCGAAGCCCATGCTGGTCCACACGTCGGTGGTCACGAGGTCGGCGCCGGAGCAGGCCTCGTTCGGATCGTCGAATTCTTCGTAGAACGGCGCGCTTTCGGCGGCGACCATGGCGCGGTCGAGCTTGTAGCCCGGCGGCGTGGACAGGCGCAGCTTGAAGCCGAGAATCTGCGCGGCTTCGATCCACGTGTACAACATGTTGTTGGCGTCGCCGACCCACGCGACGGTCTTGCCGCGAATCGGTCCGCGATGCTCGAAGTACGTGAAGATGTCCGCCAGCACCTGGCACGGGTGATATTCGTTGGTCAGCCCGTTGATCACCGGCACACGCGAGTTCTCGGAAAAGCGCTGGAGTATGTCCTGGCCGAACGTGCGGATCATGATGATGTCGACCATGCGCGAGATCACTTGCGCTGCGTCTTCGATCGGTTCACCGCGGCCGAGCTGCGTGTCACGCGTGCTCATGAAAACGGCGTGGCCGCCCAACTGGAAGATGCCGGCTTCGAACGACAGGCGCGTGCGTGTCGAATTCTTTTCGAAGATCATCGCCAGCGTGCGATCGTGCAGCGGATGATAAGTCTCGTAGTTCTTGAACTTGCGTTTCAGAATGCGCGCGCGTTCCAGCACGTACTCGTAGTCTTCCAGCGAGAAATCCTTGAACTGCAGGTAGTGGCGAATTTTCTTGGCGGTCATGAAACAAATACGGCGGTCTCACCCGGCAGGATTGCCGGACGGCGCCGCCGTCGTTTGTGGTAACTCAAAGCAGCATAAAGGATTTCGCCCGGTTTGACGAGTCGGCCAAAAGGCCGGGAAAGCTGTCTGAAAGCCTTGTGGAACGCTCCTGGAACCGTCGCATATGTCTTGTGTGCGCTGCGGAAAAAGGTCCGCTGCGCTATAATCTACGGGTTATCCCAAAGCCCAGCAGGCCGGTATTCCGCTTGTGGGACACGGCTCGCGCGGTTCGGAACAACCTGCTTGCGGTGCGCCGTCATGACGAGCGACAAGGCGGCTTGGCCGGCTCTTCGCGGTTTCTGGCGATGCGGCTCGCCATCGTGGCACGGTCGGCGAGTCCCAGGCAATTCAGAGCCGTTTCGTCGTCCGCTTTGCCGTCATCCCGCTGGGCAGTCACACAGGTATTCCTACATGGCCGAAGCAGCTCCAACCGAATATTTCATTCAGGGCATCACGTCGACGGGAAAAAAGTTTCGGCCGAGCGACTGGTCGGAGCGTCTCGCAGGCGTCATGGCCTGTTTCGGCCCCGGCGCAAGGAAGGGGCCGAACGCCTATTTGCAGTACTCGCTGTATGTCCGGCCGACCATGATCGGCGACCTCAAGTGCGTGATTCTCGATTCGCGTTTGCGCGACATCGAGCCCATGGCTTTCGACTTCGTCCTTAACTTCGCGAAAGACAACGACCTGGTCGTGACCGAGGCGTGCGAGTTGCAACTTGAGCACGCCGCGCCGCAAGAGAAAAGACACGTGATCTAGCGCGAACCTGCTTGATTGGCGAAGGCAAAAAGCAAAAACCCGCTGGCAGCGGGTTTTTTTATGGGCAGTCCGTTAGTCATGCGCGCGATGAATTGCGCGAGACAGTGCGGATCTGTCGGTCCGAAGCAAAAAAGCCCGCCGAGGCGGGCTTTTCTGTGCAGCGGAAACAGGAGGTAGCCCACCGAAGCGGGCTGACCGGAATTACTGCGCTGCGGACGCTTGCAGACCCTTGATGGCTGCAGCGAGACGGCTCTTATGGCGAGCAGCCTTGTTCTTGTGAACGATTTTCTTGTCGGCGATGATGTCGATGGTCTTCGACGATGCCTGGAAGATCTCAGCGGCCTTGGCCTTGTCGCCGGCGTCGATCGCCTTGCGGACAGCCTTGATAGCCGTGCGGAACTTCGAGCGCAGTGCCGAGTTGTGCGAGTTTGCCTTGGCGGCCTGGCGGGCGCGCTTGCGTGCTTGTGCGGAGTTAGCCATGACGGTTCCTTATCCTGTTCCTGTTTCCAGTACCTGACCTTCAAGTGGTGAGGTGCTGCTTTTAGATCGAACTCTTGGAAGCGATTGCCCAAGAGCGCAAAAGTGTCGAAAAAAATCGATCGGACTACGCGAAGGCAGGCCTGTGTTTTCGGGGTGTGCGAGGGTCTTGGCAGGCGCTGTGGCGCCGCTCCAAACCCCGTCCGAAAGTTGAGCGAGCTTCGAAACCGGCGATTATAGCAACAAAATCAGGCACGTGGCAACGGGAAAGCGCTATGACGCTGCGCCGCCGTGTTGCGTAAAGACCTGCGCGCAGTCGGCAGCGCAGCGGGCGCGAGCGTGTCGCCCCTGGGCACAAGGCGGGCGCGGGGCGAGTCCAGCGGTCCCAGGACGGCGCGGCCGAGCCACAAAAAACGCGCCGATCCGCTCATCGGATCGAACGTCCGCGCGGCAAATCGGTCGGAATCGCGTTCCGGCTCGTCGTCCGCACTCGCGGCACCCGTATAATAAGCGCCCCATGAATCTATTCCGAGCCCTGCTGACGGTCAGCGGCTTCACGCTGCTGTCGCGCGTGACCGGACTGGCCCGCGAAACGCTGATCGCACGCGCGTTCGGTGCCAGTCAATACACTGACGCGTTCTACGTCGCCTTCCGCATTCCGAACCTGCTGCGCCGCATCTCCGCCGAGGGCGCGTTCTCGCAGGCCTTCGTGCCGATCCTCGCCGAGTTCAAGAACCAGCAAGGCCACGACGCCACCAAAGCCCTGGTCGACGCCACGTCGACGGTGCTCGCCTGGGCGCTCGCAATCCTCTCGCTGATCGGCGTGGTGGGCGCGTCGGGCGTGGTGTTCATCGTCGCCTCGGGCCTCGCGCATGAAGGTCAGGCGTATGCCCTCGCGGTCACCATGACGCGCATCATGTTCCCGTACATCATTTTCATTTCGCTGACGTCGCTGGCGTCGGGCGTGCTGAACACGTACAAGAACTTCTCGCTGCCCGCGTTCGCGCCGGTTCTGCTGAACGTCGCGTTCATCGTCGCGGCGGTGTTCGTCGCGCCGCGTCTGCAAACGCCGGTTTACGCGCTCGCGTGGGCGGTGATCGCCGGCGGCGTGCTGCAATTCATCGTGCAGCTGCCGGGGCTGAAGAAGATCGACATGATTCCGCGCATCGGCCTGAATCCGGTGAAGGCGCTCGCGCATCGCGGCGTCAAGCGCGTGCTGTCCAAGATGGTGCCTGCGATGTTCGCCGTCTCGGTCGCGCAGATCAGCCTGATCATCAACACGAATATCGCGTCGCGCATCGGGCCGGGCGCCGTGTCGTGGATCAACTACGCCGACCGGCTGATGGAGTTTCCGACCGCGCTGCTGGGCGTCGCGCTCGGCACGATCCTGCTGCCGAGCCTCTCCAAGGCGCACGTCGATGCCGATCCGCACGAATACTCGTCGCTGCTCGACTGGGGCTTGCGTGTCACCTTCCTGCTGGCCGCGCCGAGCGCCGTCGCGCTGTTTTTCTTCGCGCAGCCGCTGACCGCCACGCTGTTCCACTACGGCAAGTTCGACGGCAATTCGGTGGTGATGGTCTCCCGCGCGCTGTCGGCGTATGGCGTCGGCTTGATCGGCCTGATCCTCATCAAGATCCTCGCGCCGGGTTTCTACGCGAAGCAGGACATCAAGACGCCGGTGAAGATCGGGGTCGGCGTGCTGATCCTCACGCAGTTGAGCAACTATCTGTTCGTGCCGATTTTCGCGCACGCGGGCTTGACGCTGAGCGTCGGGCTCGGCGCTTGCGGTAATGCGCTGCTGCTGTTTCTCGGTCTGCGCAAGCGCGGCATCTATACGCCGTCGAGCGGCTGGCTCAAATTCTTCGTGCAGTTGTTCGGCGCCTGTCTGGTGCTGGCCGGCACGATGCACTGGCTGGCCATCAGCTTCGACTGGATCGGCATGCATAGCCGCCCGGTCGACCGCATGGTGTTGCTCGCAGCGTGCCTCGTTCTGTTCGCCGCGCTATATTTCGGTATGCTTTGGCTGATGGGCTTCAAGTACGCGTATTTCAAAAGGCGAGTGAAGTGATCACGATGACGCGAGTTCTCGACTATTTCAGCACGCTCGTCGCCGAAGACGACAGTCTTCCGCTGACCGAGGCGGCGCTCTCGCTCGCGCAGGACGCCTATCCCGATCTCGATCTGCAAGGCACGCTCGCGGAGATCGACGAACTGGTGGTGCGCCTGCAGCGTCGCATGCCGGACGATGCCGACATCAAGCAGAAGGTCGGCATTCTGAACCGGTTCTTCTTTCGAGAGCTGGGCTTCGCCAGCAATCTCAACGATTATTACGACCCCGACAACAGCCATCTGAACGCAGTGCTCAAGCGCCGCCGCGGCATTCCGATTTCGCTGGCGGTGCTGTATCTGGAAATGGCCGAACAGATCGGCGTTCCGGCGCGCGGCGTGTCGTTTCCCGGCCACTTCCTTTTGCGCGTGACGACGCCTGACGGCGACGTCATGCTCGATCCGACCAGCGGACACTCGCTGTCCGAATCGGAGATGGTGGAGATGCTGGAGCCGTATGTGGCATCGGCGGGCGAATCGGTGAGCAGGGCGCTGCGCATGCTGCTGCAACCGGCCACGCGCCGCGAAATCATCGCGCGAATGCTGCGCAATCTGAAGTCCACGTATCTTCAGACGGAACGTTGGCAGCGTCTGCTAGCGGTGCAGCAGCGTCTCGTGATCCTGCTGCCGGAGAGTATCGAGGAAGTGCGCGATCGTGGCTTCGCTTATGCGCGGCTCGATTACCTGCGGCCCGCGCTCGAAGATCTCGAGCGCTATCTCGGCGACCGGCCGGATGCCGAGGACGCGACCGTGGTGGAGTCGCAATTGCACGAGCTGCGTCAGCGCACACAGCACGACGACCGCGAGTAAACGAGCAAGCGGCCACGCGTCGCACCAGAACCACGCAAAAGAAAACGCCTGCACATGATGATCATGTGCAGGCGTTTTTCATTGACGCGGGCTATACGAAACCGCGCGCCGCACGCAGGCTTACTTCGGCTGCATACGAATCGCGCCGTCCAGACGAATCACTTCGCCGTTGAGCATCGGATTGTCGAAGATCTGCTTGGCGAGCATCGCGTACTCCACCGGTTTGCCGAGACGCGGCGGGAACGGCACCATCGCGCCCAAGGCGTCCTGCACTTCCTGCGGCATGCCGAGCAGCATGGGCGTTTCGAAAATGCCCGGTGCGATCGTCATCACGCGGATCGCGTTGCGCGACAGGTCGCGTGCGATCGGCAGCGTCATGCCGACCACGCCGGCCTTGGACGCTGCATAAGCCGCCTGGCCGATCTGGCCGTCATACGCGGCCACCGACGCCGTGTTGATGATCACGCCGCGCTCGCCATTCGCGTTCGGCTCGTTCTTCGACATAGCCGCGGCGGCGAGCCGGATCATGTTGAAGGTGCCGATCAGATTGATCGAGACGGTGCGCGCGAACGAGTCGAGCGGATGGGGGCCGTCCTTGCCGACCGTTTTGACGGCCGGCGCGACGCCCGCGCAATTGACGAGGCCGCGCAGCGTGCCGAGCTTGGTCGCGGCTTCGACGGCTTGGGTGGCGTCGTCTTCGCGGCTTACATCGCATTTGACGAAGACGCCGCCGAGTTCTTTCGCGAGCGCCTCGCCGGCATCCACATTCAGATCGGCGAGCACGACTTTGCCGCCGTTTTCGACGAACAGGCGCGCCGTGGCTGCGCCTAGACCCGATGCACCACCGGTGATCAGGAAAACGTTGTCACGAATCTCCATGTCTTCTCCTTTGCTACGGTTCAGTAATGTCTAGATCGAATATCTTTTCGATGATCGATTGTAACGGCTATGCTGCAATGCGGAAAGCGAAGCGGCAGGCGCCCGATTCACGCGCTGTCAGCGGGCGCAGGCAGAGCAAAACGTTACGGATGGCTAATTAATACGGAGCGCGGACGGATAGAGAAAGCGCACCGCACTCGCGCCACGCGTTGCATAAAAAAACCCGCCGGCAAGGGGCGGGTTTTTGCAGAAGCGATCACAGACAGACGCAAACGAGCTTACTTCAACGCCTCGAACGCGCGGTCACGAATTTCGTCGACGCTGCCGAGGCCTGAAATGCGCCGATACTGCGGCGCGGTCAACGGGGTCGACGAATCGCCGTTCTTCGCCCAGGTGTTGTAGTACTCGATCAGCGGTTTGGTTTGCGCCTCGTACACTTCCAGACGCTTCTTGACGGTTTCTTCCTTGTCGTCGTCGCGTTGGATCAGCGGTTCGCCGGTCACGTCATCCACGCCTTCGACCTTCGGCGGATTGAACTTGACGTGATACGTACGGCCCGACGCCGCGTGCGAGCGGCGGCCGCTCATGCGCACGATGATTTCGTCGAACGGCACGTCGATTTCCAGCACGTAGTCGATCGGAACGCCGGCCTGCTTCATGGCTTCAGCTTGCGGAATGGTGCGCGGAAAACCGTCGAACAGATAGCCGTTCGCGCAGTCCGGCTGCTGCAGACGCTCTTTCACCAGGTTGATGATCAGTTCGTCCGTGACCAGTTCGCCGGCATCCATGAAGCGCTTGGCTTCAAGGCCGAGCGGCGTGCCTGCCTTGACGGCCGCGCGCAGCATGTCGCCGGTGGAAATTTGCGGAATGCCGAACTTTTCCTTGATGAAGGTCGCCTGAGTGCCCTTGCCCGCGCCGGGCGCACCCAAAAGGATCAAACGCATGTGATATCTCCAGATCTATGTGAATTCTTTGGTGGCGCTGCGGACGTCCCACGATGCGTCGAGGGGACCCGCATCGGCTGCCGTTCCAGGTCTCGCGCTGCACGTCGAAGACGACGGCGCTGCAAGACGGCGACGGCGCGACCGGGCAAACCCTGACTCTCGCGTGTAGCGGGAGGCGCGCACAACCGTCCGATTATGCCATGGGTTTTTCCGCTCAAGACCCGAATAAAGCCTGCACGCGCGCGAGATCGGCGGGTGTGTCGACACCGGGCAGCGGCACGTCGTGCGTGACGAGCACCGCGATGCGCTCGCCGTGCCACATCGCGCGCAGTTGTTCGAGCGCTTCGACCTGTTCGATCGGCGAGATTGCGAGGCTGGGATACGTGCGCAGGAATTGCGCGCGATACGCGTACAGCCCGATATGCCGATGAACTACCGCGGGCGCGGGCGGCGCGGGCATCGATGCGACATCGGGCCAGTGCGGCTGATAGGCGTCGCGTGCCCATGGAATCGGCGCGCGCGAAAAGTACAGCGCGACGCCGCGCGCGTCGAGCACGACCTTGACGACGTTCGGGTTGAAGATTTCGGCGGGGTCGGTGATCGGGTGCGCGGCGGTGGCGATCGCGCAGCCGTGGCTCGCCGCAAGGTGCGACGCAACGCCGCACACGAGCGCCGGATCGATCAGCGGTTCGTCGCCTTGCACGTTGACCACGATCGTGTCGTCGCTCCAGCCAAACTGCGCCGCGACTTCCGCGAGACGGTCCGTGCCGGACGGATGGTCCGCGCGCGTCAACACCGCTTCGAAGCCGTGGTCGCGGGCGGCGTCGAGCACCGCATGCGCGTCCGAGGCGACCAGCACCTGCTGCGCGCCCGATTCGCGCGCGCGTTCGGCGACCCGCACCACCATCGGCTTGCCGCCGATGTCGGCGAGCGGCTTGTTGGGCAGACGCGTCGAGGCGAGCCGGGCCGGCACGACGGCGATAAACGGGGGAGTGGTGGTGTTGGCGTGAGTCATCGGCAGGGCAAGCGCAAAGACGGGCGGCGATGAAGCCGGAAAAAATCGGCCGCGCATGCAGCGCGGCCGCGAACGGACAAGTCGACGGATTCAGCTCGCGCCACGCGCCACACTGACATGGCGGCCGCCCGCGAGCGCAGTCTGACTCAGGCCACCGAGCCCGGATTCAGATCGACCGGCGTGCCTTCTACGGTCTGCCGCGCTTCGTCGACCAGCATGACGGGAATGCCGTCGCGAATCGGATAGGCCAGCTTGTCCGCATTGCAGATCAGCTCCTGCGCGGCGCGGTCGTAGCTGAGCGGGCCCTTGCAGATCGGGCAGACGAGAATTTCAAGCAGGCGAGCGTCCACGGACTTTCTCCACAACTAATGCAATGAGGCGATGATCGAGCGCGGCTTCGACCGGGACAACCCAGATGCGCGCGTCGTGCCAGGACCCTAATTTTACCGCATCCTTTTCCGTTATCAGGATGGCGTCGGCGTCCACGTCCGTAAACGGATTGCGCTCGAACGCGTAGTGATCCGGCAGTGCGCGCGTGGCGGGCGTGAGGCCGGCGGCGCGCAGCGTGGCGAAAAAGCGCTCCGGTGCGCCGATGCCTGCTGCCGCGAGCACGCGATCGCCGCTGAATTGCGCGAGCGGCCGGCGCAACGCGGGATTGTCCAGATGCCACGCGTCGGCGGGCGCGAGTTGCAGCGCGAAGGTGTTCGGCCACGCCGGCAGCGTGCGCGCGTAAGGATCGTTGATGAGCGTCGCGTCGCGGCGGCGCGACAGCGGCTCGCGCAGCGGACCGGCCGGCAGCAGGAATCCGTTGCCGCCGAGCCGGTGATCGAACACGACCAGTTCGGCGTCGCGCTCGAGCCGGTAATGCTGCAAGCCGTCGTCGCTCACGATCACGTCGACTTCGCGGTGCGCGGCGCACAGCGCCTGCGCGGCCGCCACGCGATCCGGACAGACCCACACCGGCGCACCGGTGCGGCGCGCGATCAGAAGCGGCTCGTCACCGCCGACACTCGCCGCAGAGGTGGAAGTGACCCGCGTCGGCGTCTTCACGCGCGCGCCGTAGCCGCGCGACACCACGCCGGGTTTGAAGCCCGCGGCGCGCAACGCCTCGACCAGCGCGATCACGGTCGGCGTCTTACCGGTACCGCCGACAGTCACATTGCCGACCACCACCACGGGCACGCCGATGCGCACCGATTTCAACCAGCCGAACGAAAAGGCCGCGCGGCGCGCGGCGGCGATCGCGCCGAACGCGCAGGCGAGCGGCGACAGCGCCCAGGCGAGGGGGCCGCGCTGTTGCCATTCGCGCGCGAGGCGTGCTTCGAGACGGTTGCTGACTTCGCTCATGGGCACGTCGCGCAGACGAGTGGCGCGCCGCTCGCTAAAAAGCGCCGGGACGGCGGCGTGAAGGAGCTAGGCGCAATACGCGGGGCAAGCATCAACGCGGTTCTCCGGACTATCGAAAGTGAGGCGAAAAATGAAGCGAGGCGGCAACGGACGCACTTTCGCAGTGTGCCGCAATGCAGGGCGCCGCGGGCGTTCGGCATGCCGTCGAACCCGCCACTCTAGCGCGCGAGCGTCACGCCCGGCAAGCCGCGCGCCATGCGCCGCGCGACGAAACGGCACTTCCGGCGTTGCTCGCAGCCTGTGGATAACTTTGTGGAGAACCTGCCGTCCGACGGGCGGAGAAGGCCATTCCGCGCGCCCGGTATCGGCAATCATTCTTTTTAACGGGATGTAAACACCATATAAATCAACGACATGCCTGGAATTCATGCGGCCTCGCAGGCAATCTGGCGGGATCCGTCTGGCAGGTCCCGCCATGTGGACACTTTTAACAATTCGAGCGCGGCGCTGGACGCGGATGGCCGGTCGGTCTATCGTCTGTCCGGCCAGCCACCCATATTCCTCGCATGAATCCCGAAAGCCCTTTTTCCTCGTCGGCAACGCCCGGCGGTGAGGTCGTCGTTCCCGTTTCGGCGCTCAATCGCGCGATCGGCACGATGCTCGAACGTTCGTTTCCGCTCGTCTGGGTCGCCGGCGAAGTGTCGAACTTCACGCGCGCCGCGAGCGGCCATTGGTATTTCTCGATCAAGGATGCGCAGGCGCAGATGCGTTGCGTGATGTTCCGCGGGCGGGCGCAATACGCCGAATTCACGCCGCGCGAAGGCGACCGCATCGAAGTGCGCGCGCTGGTGACGATGTACGAGCCGCGCGGCGAACTGCAACTGAATGTGGAAGCGGTGCGGCGCACCGGACAGGGGCGTCTCTACGAAGCGTTCCTCCGGCTGAAAGCGCAGCTCGAAGCCGAGGGGCTCTTTGCCGCCGAACGCAAACGCGCGTTGCCGACGCATCCGCGGGCGATCGGCATCGTCACGTCGTTGCAGGCCGCGGCGTTGCGCGACGTCCTGACCACGCTGGCGCGGCGCGCACCGCACATTCCGGTGATCATCTATCCGGCGCCGGTGCAGGGCGTGGGCGTGAGCGGCAAGCTCGCCGCGATGGTCGACGCCGCCAACGCGCGGCGCGAAGTCGACGTGCTGATCGTGTGCCGCGGCGGCGGCTCGATCGAAGACTTGTGGGCGTTCAACGAAGAAGTGCTGGCGCGCGCGATCGCCGAAAGCGCGATTCCCGTGGTTAGCGGCGTGGGCCACGAAACCGATTTCACGATCGCCGACTTTGCCGCGGACGTGCGCGCGCCGACGCCCACCGGCGCCGCCGAACTCGTCAGTCCGCAGCGCGTGCTGCTGTTGCGCGAGTTGGATCACCGCCACGCGACGCTCGCGCGCGGCTTCGGCCGCATGATGGAGCGGCGCGCCCAGCAACTCGATTGGCTCGCGCGTCGGCTGGTGTCGCCGGCCGAGCGGCTCGCGCGGCAACGCACGCATCTGCAGCAATTGAGCGTGCGGTTGGCATCGGCGGGCGCGCGTCCGGTGCGCGACGCGCGAGCGCGGTTTTCGCTGCTGCAGATGCGCTGGCAGCGTTGGCGTCCGGATCTCGCCGGGCATCAGGCGAAACTCGGCAATCTTTCGCAACGTCTGGACGCGGCTTTGTTACGCCAGCATGAACGTCAGACCGCGCGCATCGACACGCTCGCCGCGCGTCTCGAAGTGCTGAGTCCGCAGCGTACGCTGGAGCGTGGTTATGCCGCCGTGCTCGACGCCCAGAGCGGACGCGCGGTGCGCGCGCCGTCGTCGTTGAAGCCGGGACGGCGCCTGACGGTGCATCTTGCGGAAGGTGCCGCGGATATCGCGCTGGCCGATGTGCAGCCGCGCCTGACCGACGGTTTCTGACACTTCGCCGACGGCCTCGGCGCCTGTACTTTTGACTGTTGCGAGGGCCGGGCACACCGGGTGCGCAAGCACTAATTACGCTGTGCGCGCGGCGTGTTCGCCAATGCCGGGCATAAAGTCCGTTGGTTTGCGGGGTTATTCCAAGTCGCCTACAATCGAGTGCTCAAAAGCGTTATCCGCAGACTCCCCCACAACAGATACAGACAGAAGGAAAGCACCATGGAACATACGCTCCCGCCGCTGCCGTTCGCGAAAAACGCACTCGTGCCGAACATGTCGGAAGAGACGCTCGAGTATCACTACGGCAAGCATCACCAGACCTATGTGACCAACCTGAACAATCTGATCAAGGGCACGGAGTTCGAGAACCTGTCGCTCGAAGAAATCGTCAAGAAGGCATCGGGCGGCGTGTTCAATAACGCAGCTCAAGTGTGGAACCACACGTTCTTCTGGAACAGCCTGTCGCCGCAAGGTGGCGGTGCGCCGACCGGCGCGCTCGCTGACGCGATCAACGCCAAGTGGGGTTCGTTCGACAAGTTCAAGGAAGAGTTCGCCAAGACCGCGGTCGGCACGTTCGGCTCGGGCTGGGCATGGCTGGTGAAGAAGGCCGACGGTTCGCTCGACCTCGTGTCGACGAGCAACGCCGCTACGCCGCTGACCACCGACGCGAAGGCTCTGCTGACGATCGACGTGTGGGAACACGCTTACTACATCGACTACCGCAATGCGCGTCCGAAGTTCGTCGAAGCCTACTGGAACATCGTCAACTGGGAATTCGCGTCGAAGAACTTCGCGTGAGATTGCCGGTGAGTTTGAATGCGGCGCCACTGGCTGGGTGATCCGGTCGCGGCGTTGATCGTCGAACTCCGTAGCAATCGCAGGAAAGAAAAGCCCTCGAATGCGAGGGCTTTTCTTTTTCCTGGCGTGGCTTGCTGTCGCGCGTCAGTGCGTCGAAGGGTCTCGACGGGGCTCGCGCCCGAGATGCATAGGATTGCTTTTCACTCGCCGCGGCGCATGAATCTTTGTCACAGTTGGTAACGGCACGCCGGCTTCCAATTCGCATTCAGCCTGCCGACAGCGCGTCGAGATGCAGGCGGAAAAAATACGGTAACTATCTCGTAAACAAAGCGCCCGCAAATTGGCCTAACGTATGTTTCCCCTATGAAGAAACGTGCGCCACCATGATCTCAAGTCCTCAATCGATACGCGTCGCACTGCCTGTGGCTGCGGTCGCACTGGCGCTCCTCGGCGGTTGCGCGGTGGTGCCGCCGAGCGGTCCTTCCATCGTCGCGCTGCCGCGCAGCGGCGAGCCGCTCAATCAGTTCCAGCAGGACGACTACAACTGCCGCGACTACGCTTATCGCTCGACCAACGCGACCGGCGCCTCGCAGGCCGCGACCACGAACAGCGTCAATAGCGCGGCTATCGGCACGCTAGGCGGTGCCGCTGTCGGTGCGCTCTTTGGCGCAGCGGCAGGCAATCCCGGCGCGGGCGCGGCCATTGGCGCGGGCAGCGGCTTGCTGATCGGTGGCGCGACCGGCGCCAACGGCGCACAGTACGCGGGCGGTAGCCTCCAGGCGCAGTACGACGCGGCGTACGCGCAGTGCATGGTATCCAAGGGCAACACGATTTCGCAGCCGCGGATGCCGGTCTATGCGCCGCAACCGGTATATGTTGCTCCGCCGCCCCGTTATTACGGGCCGCCGCCGGTAATGTATGCGCCCTATCCGTACTACTGATCGAATTTCGCCGAGCGTCCGGGGCCACTGAATCGTATCGTCGTCACGTATTGCCTCGTATGGCGGAGAGAGGCGACACGATGGCGATAAACGCCTTTGCAAACAGCGTACGGTTAATCAGCCGCAAGGGCGATGACTGTGTTCAGCGAGCGGGAGACGCGCGTGGCGGGCTCCTCTCTTACGGCACGCGACGTGAGTCACGGCGCGCACCGTTGGTTGTGCGGAGCTGACCGTCGCATCGTTCAAGAGACGAGGCGAAAATGCGAATCTCGCAAGCTGGCGCTGAGACATCCGGGCTCGGCGCATGGACCCGTCGGGGCACGGTAGTGGCGCTGATTGCCGTCGCCTCCTGTTTCGCGTCGTGCGGCGGTGGTGGTTCGGGCGCCACTTCGGGGTCGGCGAGCGGAAGTGGCACGTCGAGCGGCTCGGATACAGGTTCCGGTAGCGGTACGGGTTCGACCACCGGCACGGGCACCGGCACCGGCACCGGAACGACCGGCACGGGCACGGGCACCGGAACGACCGGCACGGGCAACACACCGGCAACGGTGACGGCCTACGCCACCGACGTCCTCATGCATCACAACGATCTCGGCCGCACTGGTCAGATGCTCGCCGAGACCACGCTTACACCGGCGAACGTCAACTCGGCGAGTTTCGGCAAGGTCGCGTTTCTTGCCGCGGACGGCAAGGTCGACGGACAGCCGCTCTTCGTCACCAGCCTGTTGATCGGCGGCACGGCCCACGACGTGGTCTACGTGGTCACCGAACACGATAGCGTCTACGCCTACGACGCCACATCTTTCGCGCAACTGTGGAAAGTCTCGCTGATCGGCAGCGGCGAAACGCCCAGCGACGACCACGGATGCCCGGACATCACCCCTGAGATCGGCATTACGTCGACGCCGGTAATCGACCGCAGTCGCGGCACGAATGGCGTGCTGTATGCCGTGGCGATGACGAAAGACAGTGGCGGCGGCTACCATCACCGGCTGCATGCGCTCGATCTGGCGACCGGCGCCGAAGTGCTCGGCGGTCCGACGGAAATCGCGGCGACTTATCCGGGCAACGGCGCGGGCAGCGTTAACGGCGTGATTACCTTCAACCCGTCGTTGCATACGGAGCGCGCGGCACTTACGCTGGTCGGCGGCAACATCTACATGGGTTGGACCGCGCACTGCATGGGGGGCTCGTACACCGGCTGGATGATGGCCTATAGCGCCGACACGCTGAAACAGACCAGCGTGATCAACATCACGCCGAACGGCAGTCAAGGCTCGATCTGGATGGCCGGTTCGGGCATGGCGTCGGACGGCACGTCGCTTTACGTCGTGGACGGCAACGGCACGTTCGGCACCACGCTGAATGCGCAGGGCTTTCCCGTCGACGGCGACTTCGGCGACTCGATGATGAAGCTCTCCTTGGGCAACCTGCAGGTCACCGATTACTTCGCGATGTCAGACGTGGTCACGCAAGCGGCCACCGACAACGATTTCGGCTCGGGCGGCGCCATGGTGTTGCCGGATCAGACCACGACAGGAGGCGTCGTCAAGCATCTCGCGGTGGCGGCCGGCAAGGACAACCGGATCTACGTCGTCGATCGCGACTCGATGGGCAAATTCAACCCGACGGCCAACAACATCTGGCAGGAGTTGATCGGCACGTTGGCGGGTGGCATCTGGGGATCGCCGGCTTACTACAACGGCGTGGTCTATTACGGCGGGCTGAACGACAACCTCAAGGCGCTGCCGGTCTCGGGGGCGTTCCTTGCGACCACCGCCGCGTCGAGGAGTCCGACCACTTTCCCGTATCCGGGCGCGACACCGGCTGTGTCGGCGAACGGCGCGAGCAACGGCATTGTCTGGGCGGCGGAAAACGGCACGACCGGCGCGTTACACGCGTACAACGCGGGCAATCTCGCCGTCGAGTTGTACAACAGCAACCAGGCCGGCACGCGCGATCAATGGGGCGCGGGCAATAAATTCATCACGCCGATGATTGCGCGCGGCAAGGTGTATGTCGGCGCTACTAATGGGGTGGCGGTGTTTGGGTTGTTGTGAGCGGAAGGGGGATGGTTTCGCGTTGGGTGAGATGCGGCTGTAGTTGAGTGTGTTCGCGTGGGTGTCGGTGGTTGGCTTGCGGTTATCTGGATCGCGGTATGAAAAAAAGCCCCTGTTCCATTTTTTGAGGAGCAGGGGCTTTCTGTTGGTCGTGCGGGTTATGGTGCGGCGCTGGCAACGCATCGCGCCGGACGAGACGCTTATTTCGCGCTTTGGAAGCAAAGGCTGTCTGTTTGCCGCTGGGCTAGTGCAGTTGCAGCCGCATCGGCACGGCTACGCACCGCGCCAGATATCACGGCTCACTCCGCGTCGCTCGTAGCGGCCGTCTTACGCGGACGACGACTACGCGACGCCGTCTTACGTGCGGCCTTTTTTACCGGCGCAGGCGCTTCTTCCGCTGTGGCAGAAGCGGCCGGCGCTTCAGCAGGCGCTGCGATCTCCGGAATATCGTCGATGCTTCGCGGCGCAGCTTTCTTTGCTCGCTTCGCAGCCGTCTTGCGCGGCGTGCGTTCGCTGCGGCGCTTGGGTTGCTTGCCGCTCGTCTCTCGCTCGTCTGCTTCTGCCGACCTCTCCGAGCCGCCGGATTCTTCAGCGTTCGCGGCTTCAGCCTCCGCGAAAGGCGCTTCCGGCAGTTCAAAAGCGAACTCGGCATTTTCCGGAGCTTGCTCGCGCACACCGTCCGCTTGAGCCTGAGCGCCACCGCCATGTTCGACGGTCGTACGCTCTTCGTACACGGTCTCCTGTTGGCCGCGTCCTGCTTTGCGATTGCCTCGTCCTCGACGGCGCGACTCGTGTTTGCCGCCCGACTCGGCGATCACCGTTTCGGCGACCTGCGCCTCATACAACTGTTCCGCCGACTCCACGATTTCCACGGGCTCGCCCGTGTTGTCGCCGGCCACGTTCGTGGCCGTGCTTCGATACACATACGCGCCCGACTTCTCGTCGCGGCCGAACTCGAGCAGCCCGCGAGCATGAGCTTCTTCGAGCAGATTGCCGAAAGCGCGAAAGCCGTAGTACGTTTCGTTGAAATCCGGCTTGCGGCGCTTGATCGCGTTCTTCAGCACCGACGCCCAGATCTTGCCGCTATCGCCGCGTTCGGACGCAAGCGCGTCGAACGTTTGCACCGCGATTTCGACCGCCTTGGTGCGGCGTTTCTCGAGGTCTTCCTTGTTGCGGGTCTTGTCCTCGTCGGGCGCGCGTTTGGCCGCCGGCTGGGCGGACTGTTGCGGGCGCGACGACTCGCGCTTGGCGACCGTGCGCTGACTCTCCCGCACGAGGTCGTCGTAAAAGAAGAACTCGTCGCAGTTCGCGATCAGCAGATCGGACGTGGATTGCTGCACGCCGACGCCGATCACCTGCTTGGCGTTCTCACGCAGCTTCGACACCAGCGGCGAAAAATCCGAGTCGCCGCTGATGATCACAAACGTATTGACGTGCGATTTCGTGTAGCAGAGGTCGAGCGCGTCGACCACGAGCCGGATGTCGGCGGAATTCTTGCCCGATTGGCGCACGTGGGGAATCTCGATCAATTCGAAATTGGCCTCGTGCATCGCGCCTTTGAAACTCTTGTAGCGGTCCCAGTCGCAATATGCTTTCTTCACGACAATGCTGCCCTTGAGCAGCAGACGTTCGAGCACCAGCTTGATATCGAACTTGTCGTACTTCGCGTCACGCACGCCGAGCGCGACGTTTTCGAAGTCGCAGAATAGCGCCATGCTGACAGTTTCGTTGGATGACGCCATGTATATCTCCATTGAAGCGATCGTCGAATTGGACGAATCGCGACCATGATAGCGATTCCAGCGGAGGTGATCAGCTTTTGTGTTCCGGGCGCACCGATACCGGCGGCGAAAACCCGCGACAGCGCGCGCTTTCTATGACGTTCTCCAGGGCTCTTGCAGGCATGCCGACGCTTTGCCTAAACAGTCTCAGGGTCACAGCCCTACGGCGTTGGTTCGCAGTGGATTGACTACGCGGGCCACCGTGCTACCTATCCTGGTGATACGGCGCGACATTCAGCGCCGCGCGTGTTTCAAGCACTTCATCGACGAGACCGTACGTTTTCGCGGCCTGCGCCGACATGAAGTTGTCGCGGTCGGTGTCGCGGGCGATTTCCTCGATGCTGCGCCCGGTGCGCTCGGCCGTTATCGCATTCAGGCGCTCTCGAAGATAGAGCACTTCCTTCGCCTGAATCTCGACGTCCGCCGCCGTGCCCTGGCTGCCGCCCGACGGCTGATGAATCATGATGCGCGCGTTCGGCAAGGCATACCGTTTGCCGCGCTGACCGGCTGTCAGCAGAAAGGTGCCCATGCTCGCGGCGAAGCCGGTGCACAAGGTCGATACCTCCGGTTTGATGAATTGCATGGTGTCGTAGATCGCGAGGCCGTCGTAGACCGAACCGCCCGGCGAATTGATGTAAAAAGAAATATCCTTGTCGGGATTCTCGGACTCCAGAAACAGCAACTGCGCGACAATCACACTGGCCGATTGCTCGTTGACGGGCCCGACCAGAAACACGATGCGCTCGCGCAGCAAGCGCGAATAGATATCGTAGGCGCGCTCGCCGCGGCCGGACTGTTCGATCACGGTGGGCACGAGGCCAAGGCCGGTGATGGTTGGATAGCTGGACTGCATATTGACCTCGCGTATGCGGTCTGGGTGACCGCGGTTTGTGCGGAGCGTGTGGCTTCATGGCGCGAAGCCTCCAGGCTGCGCCTTAGCCGATCCGTAACCTGCGCATTCCTTGCGCTGGTTGTTGTCCCTATGACGACGGGACACAGGGCGCCGTGACAGAAATATTTTTTTGCGGACCTGTCACATCGCTCGATGCCCAGCCGTCAAGACCAAAAGAATCAGGATGTCGGCGCGCGCCCGGATCATTTCGCAGGCAGGGCGCCGCGCGCCTTTCAACACGCACGATCTGGAGGTCCACGTATGACAGAACAAGGAATCGACAAGGCATCCAGCTTCGAGGCCGTGCGCGCCCGCCTGCTCGCGCTGGCGTACCGGATGCTCGGCAGCCGCGCCGAAGCGGAAGACGTGGTGCAGGACGTCGGATTGAAATGGCACCTCGCGGACACGCAGGAGGTGCAGCTACCTGTCGCCTGGCTCACCACGATCACCACGCGCGTGGCAATCGACCGGCTGCGGCGTGTGCAGCGCGAACGCGCGTCGCAGGCCGCCGGCTGGTTGCCGGAGCTGTGGCTCGATGAGGTGGCGCCATCGGCCGAAGAACTGGCCTTGCGCGCGGCGGAGATGTCCTATGGCGTGATGCTGCTGCTCGAGCGTCTGAAACCGGACGAACGGGCAGCGTTCGTACTGCACGAAGCCTTTGATTGTGACTACGCGGAGATCGCGGCCATTCTCGAGCGAACGCCGGCGGCCTGCCGGCAGATCGTCCATCGGGCCAAGGCGCGCCTGCAACGCGCGGGTGCACCGGTGGAGCCCGCCGATCCCGCAGCGCATGCGCGGATTGTGGAGCGCTTGCGCACGGCGTTGGAGGCGCAAGATCGAGTCGGCTTGTTGCGGCTCTTTAGTGATGCGCCGGAAGTCGTCAGCGACGCGCCTGTGTGCGCGCCGGTGAGCACATCTGAACCGGCGGTGGCAGGGTGGATGGATACGGTAACGTCGCTCGTCGAACACGCGAGCAATGCCGAGACCGTATCGGTGGCGGGCACTTTGTGTATTGCGTTGCTCTTCGAGGGCGATGTCGTCGGAGTACTCGACGTGTCCACAAACAGCCTGGATGATGGTTCCACGAAGATCGTCGCGCTGCGCGTGGTGACCAGCGCGGCGCGTCTGCGAGCCACCAACCGCATGCTGGGCCGCGCGGCAGTCTCGCAACTGCTCGCACGGATCCAGCAGAGCGCCATGAGCTCAGTTGCGGTGGGCTGCAACTTCCCAGTTGATGTCCACGCATAGCACCTGCGTGCCCGTCGGCGTGTGCGCGGCGATCGAGGCGGTCACGCACAGATGCGCTTCGTTGATGGATAGGTAAGGCGGCGTGAGATGCACGTGGCCGGGGGTGCGCATCGCCTGGATGAAGTATGGTCGGCGCTCCCAGCTTGCGCCTTCCGAATGCAGCAGCGGACGGAAACGCTTGGCGCGTTGCGAGGCGCGCCCCGGCGGGAGCACGTTGTCGCCGATCTGCCGGCCCGACCCGTCGAGCACGAAGCAGCGTGCCGTCTCGCCGAGCATCAGAAGCGGCGCAGTGGCTTGCGCGACCGACTCGCCGGCCACCAGTTGCGCGGCGGCCGTCTCGAGCGCCGTGACATACGGTGCGAGCCGTGCCGATTGTGCGTGTTCGCGCGCGGTGACTCGTTCGCGCAGCGCCGCAGATAGCGAGTCCATCAAACCGGCCGCCGCTTGCGGCTTGACCGGTTCGACGCTCGGGCCCGCGAAGAACGCGCCTTGCACGAAGTCCACGTTGCATTCGAGCGCGATCAGCGCGTCGCGTTCGGTGCTCAGGCCGCCCATCAGCACTAGCTGGCCGGATTCGTGCAGCAGCGAGACGAGGCCCGGCAGCACGCGTTCAATGTGCGAATGTTCGCTGGCTTGCGCGAGAATGCAGCGGTCGAGCGTGACGATGTCCGGCCGCAGATTCCACACGCGGTCAATGTTCGAATGCTTCGCGCCGAAGCCGTCGAGCGCGATCAGGAAGCCGGATTTGCGCAGCGCGTCGACGATTTCGGCAAAGCGCGTGGTTTCGCCGCCCGCCTGTTCGGACACTTCGAGCACCACGCGCTGCGGCGGCAGGCCGAGCGCCTTGAGGCCTGCGAGCAGCGCGTCGCCGTAACTGGTGTCCATCAGCGCGGCGGGGTGCAGGCTCAGGAAGAGCCATTCGTCGTGACTGTCGAACGCGTTGAAGTTGCCCAGATGCAGCGATTCGGCGAGCCGCCCGAGTTCGAGCAGGTCGCCGCGTCGTGCGGCTTGCGTGAAAACCTCGTGGGACGGCACTTGCAGCGCGTGTTCGTCATGGGCGCGCAGCGACGCGTGATAACCGATCGCGCGCCGGTGCGACACGGAGAAAACCGGCTGGAACACGCTGAAAACAGTGTAGCCGCCGTACAGAACGGTGCGCCGGGAGCCTTCGTCGCCGGCCATCGGGCGCGGTGGTTGGAAGCCGGGAGGATCGAGTTCGATCATGCTCATCATGTCAGTCGTGTGGAGGTGGCTGCGCGCCTGCATGCTCGACACAAGTTCGCACGCGCAAGATGTGAGTTTACAGGATTGGCGAGCAAGAACTATGCGCGTGCGGAAACACAGCATGCATGCCCGATTGTCACACTCAGATTAGACGATTGTGCGCCAGCACGGGTGCGAAGGCGACGGTTCGCACTTCGCTGGTGCGGCCCGCGCCCCGTTGCGGGTCGGTGGCGGGCGCGTAGCCGGGTAGACCCGCATCAGGTCCGTTCGGAAGGATCGGTCTTTTTCGCGGGCGTGCGGATGTCCGGCGACAGTTGCGCAAAGATCCACGACGAGCCTGCCGTGATGATGCCGACACACAGGAACGTCGCGTGGAACGCGGGCAGCGAATTGGCGGCCGTCACGCGCGGCAGCAGGCCGGTGAAGGTCGCGAGCAGGGCGCCGGCCACCGTCACGCCGAGACTCATCGACAGCATCTGGACCAGCGAAAACAGGCTGTTGCCGCTGCTCGCGCCGCCGGTGCCCAGGTCCTTGAGCGTCAACGTGTTCATCGCGGTGAACTGGATCGAGTTGACGCCGCCGAAGAACGCCAGTTGCACGAGCCGCAGCCACAGCGGCTGGTTCGCGGTAGTGAGCGCGAAGCTTGCCATGGTCAAGCCGACCAGCACCGTGTTGATGATCAGCACGCGCCGATAGCTGTGCTTGATGATCAGGCTCGTCACCAGGCGTTTGGACGCCATGCCCGCAGCCGCCACCGGCAGCATCATCATGCCGGCTTCAAACGCGCTATAGCCGAGGCTCACCTGCAATAGCAGAGGGATCAGATAGGGCATCGCGCCGCTGCCGATCCGCGCGAACAGATTGCCGAGCAGGCCGACGCTGAAGGTGTGGATCTTGAAGAGATCGAGCGAGAAAATCGGCGTGGGCTCGCGCACGGCGTGCAAGCCGTAGGCGACAAAGCAGGCGAGGCTGAGGATCAGCAGCACCAGCACTGTGGCGTGCTGAATGCCGAACTCGGTGCGGCCGTCGAGCGCGAACGAAATCGCCACCATGCCGACGATCAGCAGCAGATAGCCTTTCATGTCGAACTTGCCGACGTGTTCATTCCGGCTATCCGGCATGTAGATGAACGTGGCGATGCAACCGACGATTCCCACCGGCACGTTGATCAGAAAGATCCAGTGCCACGAGGCGATCTTCACGAGCCAGCCGCCGAGCGTGGGGCCGATCAGCGGGCCGATGAGACCCGGGATCGCCACGAACGAGAGCGCCGGCAAATAGCGTTCGGCCGGAAAGGTGCGCAACACGGCGAGCCGCCCGACCGGCAGCAGCATCGCCCCGCCCACGCCCTGCATGATGCGGAAGGCCACGAGCTGGTTCAAGGTATGCGCGTTTGCGCATAGTAACGAGGCGACGGCGAACACGAGGATCGCGCTGAAGAACACGCGTCGCGTGCCGAGCTTGTCGGCGAGCCAGCCGGACACCGGGATCATCACGGCCATCGTCAGTGAATAGGCGATCACCACCGATTGCATGCGCAGCGGCAACTCGCCGAGGCTCGTCGCCATCGCGGGAAGCGCGGTGTTGACGATGGTCGAGTCGAGGGTCTGCATGAAGAAGCCGGTGGCGACGACCCACAGCATCACGGTGAGCGAGCGGGGTGAAGGTGTACTGGACGTACCGGGCGTGGTGGCGGGCGGAGTCGGCGTGGACATGGAGGGCGGCTAGGCGCGCAGGGACGGGCTGGGACTCGCTATTCTAGGGAAAAGCGCGGGCCGGCGCTCATTCAGAACTCACTCGGACGCCGGCAGCGCCGCCGCGGCACGAAAGAACGCCTGCGCACGCGGGTCATTACCGAATGCGATGTGAATCCTGGTCCACGGGCTCACTTCCATATTCGGCCGGAAGTGATTGCCGGGCACGACGGTCACCCCCAG
Organism: Paraburkholderia sp. BL9I2N2; assembly: GCF_004339745.1. Lineage (GTDB taxonomy): Bacteria > Pseudomonadota > Gammaproteobacteria > Burkholderiales > Burkholderiaceae > Paraburkholderia. The sequence goes on from NZ_SMGP01000001.1 coordinate 335,990, forward strand.
CGGCACGCCGCATTCCACCAGCCGTTCCGCATTCGCGACATGCGGCACGCGAGCCCACACGAATTTCCCGCCCACGGGCTTGTCGAAAATTTCCCAACCCGCGTCTTCGAGCGTCTGAATGGTCGAGCCGAGCGCATCGCGCATACGCCGACGCAGGCGCTCCAGGTACTTGCGATACGCGCCGCGCTCCAGCATCGCCACGGCGACCGCTTCGGCAAAACGCGAGCCGCCGATGCTCGTCAGCATCTTGATGTCGACCAGATCCTTGATGATCGCGTGGCTCGCGACCACACAGCCAATCCGCAGCGACGACGACAGCGTCTTCGACAGGCCGCCCACATAGATCACGTGTTCGAGCTGGTCGAGCGTGGCGAGCCGATCGGTGAGGTCGGTCTGGAAATCGGCGTAGATATCGTCTTCGATGATCGAGAAGCCGTGCTCACGCGCCAGTTGCAGCAGCCGGAAGGCAACCGGCGGCGCCACATTGGTGCCCGTCGGATTGTGGAACACGGTGTTGATGAACAGCAGCTTGGGCCGATGCGACTTCAACTGCTCCTGCATCACATCCAGATCGGGGCCGTTGCGTGTGCGCGGAATGCCGACCAGTTTCACGCCGTGCAGCTTCAGCAGACCGTGGAGGTTGTAGTAACCGGGGTCTTCGACAAAGATCGTGTCGCCTGCCTTGAGCATGTAGCGCATCAGCAGATCGAGCGCCTGGCTTGCGCCGTTGGTGATGAGGATCTGCGACGTGTCAGCCTGAATCCCCAACTGGCCGATGCGGCTTTGCAGATGCTCTCGCAACGTCAGGTTGCCGAGCGGGGTGGCGTAATCGACCATGCTCGCGAGATCGGTGCGCGACACGTGGCGGATTGCCTGCGCGATGCTGTCCGTGTCGCGCCACGCTTCAGGGATGAAGCCGCTACCGAGCTTGAGCGTTTCGCCCGGATGGTTGAACTGCTGCAGGAGATGGTCCGACTCGTCCTCGGCGCGGCGGGGATCCGAGGAGCCCTGGCAGTGCGTGCCCGCCGGCTGGCGGTCGGCGACATAGAAGCCGGAGCCGTGGCGCGAGTCGACGTAGCCGAGCGACACCAGCCGGTCGTAAGCCTCGATCACCGGAAAGCGGCTCACGCCGTAGTCGGCGGCGAACTGGCGAATCGACGGCAGCTTTGAACCGGGGTGCGCGATGCGCGAGCGGATCCACGTCGTGACGCCGGTGACGATCTGCTCGGTCAGCGGCACGCCGTTGTCTCGATCGAGCTGGATTTCGAGTTTCATGAGGATCTACCTTCACCGAATCGCAGGCCGGATGCGCTCGAACTCGGCGCTAAACAACACGCTGCCCGCGCCAACTGTCCGGTTTTTCGACTGAACAGTTCCGATGGAAGTGTTCGGAACTGTGCATGGGTATCTGATCATCGCACGTCAATAATCGGTGCAACAGAAAAGTTCTTTGAAGGAGAGCGCGATGCGTGAAGTCCGGATTTTCGAATTGGAACATGGCGAGCCCGCGACGGCCTGGCGTGTCGCGCGTCCGTCGATCTTCAAGGTGATCTCGGGTGAGATCTGGCTGACTATCGAAGGCGACAGCGAGGATCACTGGCTCGCTACCGGCGAGTCGATCGAACTGCCGCGCCGCGCAGTGGCGTGGATCAGCGCGGGGCAGGCCGGCGCGCGCTTTGCGCTGGCAAGCGGCTCCGAGCGCACCGCAACGAAGCCGATGCTGGGTACCCCAGTCTTGAACTGGCTGCCGCGCTGGCTCGACGCGGCCTGACGATTCGTCGAGCGAATCAGCCGGGTTTGCGGCGCCTCAGTCCGGCCCGGCAGCCTCATATTCCCCGATGTAACGCGCGCGCGGCCGGATCAGGCGGCCGTCGCGCGTCTGTTCCATGGCGTGCGCAATCCAGCCGACCACTCGGCCGACTGCGAACAGCGTGAAGGCGGCGCCAGCCGGCAACGCCAGCACTCGCTCGATGGCGGCGAGCGCGAAGTCCACCGTCGGCTCCGCGCCGGTCGTGTCGCGCACCGTGCGCACCAGTCCCAGCACTTCAGGCAACGGCGAACGCGCCGGCGCGCAGTCGGCGAGCATGGCCAACAACAGCCGCGCCCTCGGGTCGCCGTCCGGATAAAGCTGGTGACCGAAGCCCGACAGCACTGGCCCATGCGCGCCGTGTTCGACGCGGGCGAGACGGTTCGCCAGATAGCGGTCGAGATCCGGCGCGCGCGACGCTTCTTCGAGCAACGCGGCGATGCGCACCGTTTCGCCGCCATGCCGCGGTCCCGACAAGGCGGCAAGACCGCCCGCCACCGCGCCGAACAGATGCGTCCCCGTCGACGTGATGCAGCGCACCGTGAAGGTCGACGCATTCAATTCATGATCCGCGCAGGCCACCAGCGCCGCGCGCAGCAAGCCGGCCTGCTGGCGATTACGCACATGCCACGCTAAAGCCAGTTGCCGATGCAGCGGTTCGTTCGACGGCGCCGCCGAGATCATCGCGGCGGCCAGCAGGCGCATGACGGCACAGGCCGTATCGAGTTGCGCGTCGCGGCCGAGCGCCCACACCCGCGGCATTTGCGCCGCGGCGGCCGGCAACAGCACGAGCGCGCGATCGAGCGGCGTGCTGTCGCCCCAGAGCTTGAGCCACGCGGCCCACTGGGCGGTGGCGAACGGCACGGCCGGCGCATCGGTAATACGCCTTGTGCTGCATTCCCACAGCAGCGCCGCGATGTCCTCGAGCGACGCGCTTTGCGCCAGTTCGATCGCATCGTGCCCGCGATACAGCAGACGCCCATCGGCGACCAGCGTGATGGACGATTCGAGCACCGGCACGCCCCAGTCCAACACCTTCTGCGCGACCTTGCCCGCGCGCTTGCCGTCTTCCTTGCGGCGCGCGAGGCGTCGCACTTCGCCGGCGTCGTAGAGACGATGCTTGCCCTGCGCATCCGGCGACGAACTCAGGATGCCGCGGCTCACATACGCGTAGAGCGTGGGCAAGCTGATGCCGAGTGTCGCGGCGGCTTCAGCGGCGGTCAGGGAGTTTGAAGTCGGCATGGGTCGGCATGGAAAAGTGCGGAAACCGAAGAAATCAATATATATTGATTATCATAATCAAGATTGATTGCGACGGGGCGAAATTCTAGACTCGGTTCACTTCTTCCTGCTTTGCTAGGGACGACATGACACCTGAACTCGCTCTCAAACATATCTGGACGCTCGCCGGGTGCGATCCGACGGCACTGCATTCCGTGACGCTGACCGGCGCCGATCCGGGCTTGCCGTCGGTCTACCGGGTCGGCAGCCTGGCCTCGGCGAGCATTGCCGCGACCGGCCTTGCGGCGGCCGAATACCAGCGGTTGCGCACCGGACGCAGGCAGCATGTGACCGTGGAAATGCGGCGCGCGCTGGCGTCGTTTCGCAGCGAGCGCTACTTGCGTGTCGACGACGGACCGCCGCCCGCCTTGCGCGATCCGGTGACGGGTTTCTACGAGACGCGCGACGGCCGCTGGATTCAACTGCACACGAACTTCGCGCATCATCTCCAGGGCGTATTGCAGGTGCTCGGCTGCGAGAACGATCCTGCGGCCGTGGCTGCCGCAATTCGCGATTGGGACGGCGCGCGGCTCGACCAGACGCTCGCCGACGCCGGCCTCTGCGCGGCGTTGATTCGCACGCCCGACGAGTGGGCCGCGCTCGATCAGGCGAAAGCGATTGCGGGCTTGCCGCTCTTCGAGATCGAGCGCATTGGCGACGCGCCGGCCGAGCCGCCACGCAAGGGCGGCGTGGATCGGCCGCTGGCGGGCGTGCGCGTGCTGGACCTGTCGCGCATCATCGCCGGGCCGGTGGCCGGGCGGGCACTCGCGCAGCACGGCGCGGACGTGTTGATGGTCAACGGGCCGCATCTGCCGAATATCGCGCCGCTGGTGATCGACAACGGGCGCGGCAAGCGTTCGGCTCTGGCCGATCTACGCGACGCGGCAGGGCGCGAGGTTTTGCGCGGTCTCGCTGCCGACGCCGATGTATTTCTGCAGGCATATCGCCCGGGCGCGCTGGCCGCGCGCGGTTTCGGTCCCGAGGAACTGGCGCGTGTGCGGCCTGGGATCGTCTATGTTTCAGTGTCCGCGTATGGGCACGAGGGACCGTGGGCTCAACGGCGCGGGTTCGATAGTCTCGTGCAGTCGGCGAGCGGGATTGCCTTTACTGAGCGGCAGGCGGCGGGATGGAACGAGCCCAAGCATTTGCCGTGTCAGGCGCTGGATCATGCGACCGGTTATCTGGCAGCTTTCGGCGCAATGGCCGCGTTGGCGCGGCGGGCTACAGAAGGCGGCAGCTGGCATGTGCGCGTCTCGCTCGCGCAAACGGGCCGGTGGCTGCAGTCGTTCGGGCAAATTCCCGAGGGCTGGAAAGCGCCTGACGTCACGCTCGAGGATGTGCGCGATTGCGTCGCTACCGTGGAGTCGGAGTTTGGACGCGTGCTGGGCGTGCAGCCGGCTGAGGCTTTGGACGAGACGCCTGCGTATTTCGCGCTGCCGCCGACCCGAGTGGGCGCGCATGAGGCTAAGTGGGAGTGAGGACTTAAAGTAACTGCTGCCCTTGGCGAGGCGCGTGCCGATACACAACCGGCGCATGCCCCGCACACAGCGCATAAGACCCGACCACCTACTTCCTCAACTCCGCGACAAAGTCGTAGTAATCGTTGCGGCAGTACGTGTCGGTCAATTCGATCGCCCGCTGATCGGCGGTGTAGCCCACACGCGTGATCAACAGCAGCGCCTCGTTCGGCGCGATGCTCATCTGCTGCGCGATTTCCTCGCTCGCGTTCACCGCGCGGAAATGCTGCAAGGCGCGGACAATCGTCAGTCCACGATTCTCCAGATACGTGTACAGCGAATCGCCGATCGCTTGAGGATCGGGAATCACCGCGGCGGGGAAGGTGGAGTTCTCAACCGCCATCACAATGCCGTCGGCCATCCGCAGGCGCCGCAACCGCGTCACCGCCGCTGCCGGCGACAAGCCGAGCTGAATCACTTCGTCGCGATTAGCCGGCAAAATTTCGCGCGAGAGCCACTTCGAACTCGGCGTAAAGCCTCGTCGCCGCAGCATTTCGCTAAAGCTCGACAGACGCGATAGCGGATCTTCGTAGCGTGGTGTGATGAAACTGCCCGCGCCCTGAGTGCGCCGAATCAAGCCCTGCTCGACCAGCAAGGCAATCGCCTTGCGCGAAGTGATCCGCGATACGCCGAGCGCCTCGGAGAGCACACGCTCCGAGGGCAGTGCCTCGCCCGCGTTCCAGCGGTTCTCGTGGATGGCGGCGCCGAGTTTGCGAGCCAGTTGCAGATATAGCGGCGTGTCGTTTTCCGGGTCCGGGCGCAGGTCGCGCCAGCGGTCTTCCGAGGCAGAGGTCATGGAACTCACGCAAGAAGGGCAAGCGGCAATTCTATGACATCGGCGCGTTGTGTTATAGCGGGCTTTTGCCTGGTGGCCGATCGAATGCCGATTGAACCGCTAAACTCGTCGCTATGATTTTCGTGGCATGTGGCGCGCATTCGTCTGCGCAGCGGCTTTGCCGACCATTGAGCCACTTCGAGGAGTCAGCATGACGAGCGACATCGCAAGCGTGAGCCTGCCCGACGGCGAACACATTCCGAAACTGGGTCAGGGCACCTGGGAGATGGGCGAAAAGCCGGCGCGGCGTGCCGCCGAAATCGACGCGCTGCGTTGCGGCATCGAATGCGGCATGACGTTGATCGATACGGCGGAAATGTACGGCGACGGCGCGACCGAATCGCTGCTGGGCGACGCGCTCGCCGGCTTGCGCGACAAGGTGTTTCTGGTCAGCAAGGTTTATCCGCACAACGCCAGCCGGCGCGGCGTGATTGCGGCCTGCGAGCAGAGTCTCAAGCGTTTGAAGACCGATCAACTCGATCTGTATCTGCTGCACTGGCGCGGCTCGGTGCCGCTCGCGGAAACGGTCGAGGGCTTCGAGGCATTGCGCGGGGCCGGCAAGATCCGCCATTGGGGCGTTAGTAATTTCGACACCGAGGACATGGAAGAACTCGTCGCCACGCCGGGCGGCGATGCCTGCGCAACGAATCAGATTCTCTACAACGTGGCGCGCCGCGGGCCGGAGTTCGATCTGCTGCCGTGGCTCGCCGCGCGCAAGATGCCGGGCATGGCGTACAGTCCGGTCGATCATGCGCGCCTGCCGAAGCGCTCGCCGCTCGACGATATCGCCGACGCGCGTGGCGTCTCGGTGTTCCAGGTGGCGCTCGCATGGGTGCTGCGCCAGCCCGGCGTGTTCGCGATTCCGAAGGCGGCGCGCGTCGAGCACGTGCGCGACAACCATCGCGCTTCGCAACTGCAACTCGGCGCGGACGAACTGGCCGCTATCGACGCTTATTTCAAGCCGCCGCGCGGCAAGCGTCCGCTCGAAATGCTGTAAGCGTAGCGGGGCGCCGCGCGCGCCTCGTCAATTGCAGCCGTGGTGCATGTGCACGGAGCCGAGCACCGCGACTTCCGCGGGGGTGTGCTTGAGCGAATCTTCATTGACCTGGGCGGCGTCCGCGACGAATTCGTCGACGATCGACGACACCTGCGTATTGCGCAGGCACAGCGACACGCGCTGCGTTTCATTGGCCGGCAACGCGGTGCGCTGACTGAGGAACAGCACGCCGTACTGATAGCCGTGGATGATGCCGCGAATCGCGCCGACGCATTGGCCTTGCGCGACGTTGTCGTTCTTCCGCTTGCAGGTCTGAGCAAGCGAATACGCGGAGAAGGTGGGATCGACCGGCGGTGCGGCTTGCGACAATGTCGGTGAGAGCGGCTGAGCCGCTGGCGCTGTTTGCGTTGGTGTTTGCGCTGCCGTTTGCGCATGAGCGAGCGATGCGACGCTGAGCGTGGCAGCCATCAACAAGCTGGTGACCACGCGTGCTGCAGAGGGGGGGACGTTTCGTTGCATGTTGTGGTGCCCTCATATCGAACGTTGAATCTGATATGAGGCGATCGCTTCGGTTTGGTTCCGGTTACGCGCGCACGGGCGGCCGATTGTTCGAGCTATAGCTGCCTGCGAGCGCTTCGGCGTGCGCGGTTTGAGTGTGCGGTCCGAATCTGCATCACCGCAGGTTATCGGCCCGCTTATGTGGATCGCTCAAACCAACCGGCCTCGGGCGGTGACGCTCGACCGGGGGATCGAGACATCACCGCCGATGCCGGCGGACAGCGAACGGCAAACCGGAACGTGACATTGGTGACGTTAGGGCGCGGGGGGCACCCTAACCAGAGACCGGGCGATTGCTAGTGTCCGTTCCCTCCACCATTGCCACCACCGTTACCGCCGCCACCCTTGCCTCCGTGACCGCCGCCGAAGCCTCCGCCAAAGCCTCCGCCGAAACCGCCACCGAAGCCGCCGCCAAAACCACCACCTTTACCACCGCCGAAACCACCGCCGAAACCACCGCCAAAGCCACCGCCTTTACCGCCACCTGCGCCAGCGCCGCTGGAGCCTCCGCAACCGCAGCCGCCGCTTCCGCCGCCACTGCTTCCACCGCCGCTTGAAAAAACACGGGAAAACGTTTCGGCGTTGAAACGCGAGGGCTCGATGCCGCGCTATGCCGTGTTATTCGTTACGGCCGGCGTTCTCGGGCGCGTTTTCCGAGCCTTTGTCAGGAACTTTGCCCGTGACTTTTCCAGCCTCACCGCGTGATGCGGTTTGCAGCGCGCGCAATTCGTCGACGGGGATGTGGCAGCGGATTCGATGCGCGGACGGCGTTGCTGCGTTGCCTTCGCTTGCATCGGCGAACGGCGGGTCTTGCTGTTCGCAGATCGCGCCGAGCTTGCGCGGGCAGCGCGTGTGGAACACGCAGCCGGACGGCGGCGATGCCGCGCTCGGCAAATCGCCGGACAGGCGGATGCGGGTCGCGCCACCGTGACCATCGAGTGTCGGCACCGATGACAGCAATGCTTCCGTATAAGGATGATGCGGTCCTTCGAACACGGCGGCAGCCGGTCCGATTTCCAGCAGCCGGCCCAGATACAGCACCGCGATGCGATCGGACAGATAGCGAACCACATGCAGGTCGTGCGAGATGAAAACGTAACTGACGCCCCGCTCGCGCTGCAGATCGGCGAGCAGGTTCAGGATCGCGGCCTGCACGGAGACGTCGAGCGCGGAAGTCGGTTCGTCGCAGACCACCACGCGCGGCTCGCCGGCGAACGCGCGGGCAATCGCCACACGCTGTTTGAGCCCGCCGGACAGTTGCCGCGTGCGCGAGCCGAGATAGCGCTCCGGCAACCGCACGGCGGCCGTCAATGTGGCGAGCCGTTCGTCGATTGCCGGCCCACGCAGCGTGGTGAGGCGCGACAGCGCACGGCCGATCAGCCGCTTCACCGAATGCGCCCGATTGAGCGCCGAGTCCGGATTCTGAAAGACGATCTGCAGGGACTTGACCTGATCGTTGTTGCGCCGCGTGACGCGCGCGGCGAGCGGGGCGCCGTCGAGTTCGAGCACGCTGCCGGCATCCGGCGTGAGCAGGCCGAGCATCAGCTTGGCGAGCGTCGTCTTGCCGCTGCCCGATTCGCCGACAAGCCCGAGCGTCTCGCCGCTAGCGAGATCGATTGAGACATTGTCGACCGCGCGTAGCGGGGCACCGGACACGTGAAATGTCTTCGAGAGTTTTTCTGCGCGCAGCACGAGAGCAGGCGGCTTGCCGTCGATCGACGCGCCATTGCGCTCGGGCAACGCTTCCGCGCTCGCACGGGGCAATTCGATCGCGCGTTCGTGGTAATGGCAGCGCGACATCTGATCGCCGCGCGCGGCGCTCACGCGATACGGCGGCGGCGCTTCACGGCGGCAGCGGTCGTCGGCGAGGCGGCAACGGTCCGCGTAGATGCAGCCCTGCGTGACCGAACCCGGCAAGGGCAGACTGCCTGCAATCGTGTCGAGCCGCTCGCTGTCTTTGCTGCGCCCGGCCGTGGGCAAACAGCGCAACAGTCCGACCGTATAGGGATGGCGCGGCCGCGTGAAGACATCTTGCGTCGCGCCTTCCTCGACCAGTTTGCCCGCGTAAAGCACGCCGACGCGTTCGCACATCCGCCCGATCACCGCGAGGTTGTGGCTGATGAACAGCACCGCCGTGCCGAGTTCCTTGCGCAACTGCGCGACGAGGTCGAGCACTTCCGCTTCGACGGTAGCGTCGAGGCCGGTGGTCGGTTCGTCGAGAATCAGCAGCGCGGGGTTCGAGGCGAGCGCCATCGCGATCACCACGCGTTGTTGCATGCCGCCCGACAGTTGATGCGGATAGCTCTCCATCACCCGCTCGGGCGATGCGATGCGCACGCGCTGCAGCATCTCATGTGTGCGCCGCAACGCTTCATCGCGCGCGACACCGGCGGCTTCGAACGCCTCGGAGACCTGACGCGCGATCGTCAGCGACGGGTTCAGCGCGCGCCCCGGATCCTGATAGACCATCGAAATCGCATTCGCGCGCATGTTGCGCAACGCGTCGGCGTTGAGCTTCTGCACGTCCTCGCCGGCGATGATGATCTTGCCGGCCTTCACTTTGCCGTTACGCGGCAGATAGCGCAGCGCAGCCATCGCGACCGTCGACTTGCCGCAGCCGGACTCGCCGACGAGGCCGTACGCTTCGCCGCGCCGCACGCGAAACGAAATGTCCTGCAGCACTTCGCGATCGCGTCCGCGCATGCGGTACGTGACCGTCAGACCGACGACGGTCAGCGCGTCCGTGCGGTCGCTCTTCGAGACGTCGAAGGCGGGGAACGAGGAGGGCGGCGGGCCGTTCATCGGTCGAGCACGCCTTGCACGCTGTCGGCGATCAGATTCACGCCGACCACCAGGCTGGCAATCGCGCCGGCCGCGAATACGACGGTCCACCACGCGCCGCCCGCCATCAGCGTGTACGACTCGGACAGCGCGAGACCCCAATCGGCCGACGGCGGCTGAATGCCGAAGCCGAGAAACGATAGCGTGGCGACCGCGAAGATCGCGTAACCGAGCCGCACCGTCGCTTCGACGATGATGGGCGGCAGCACGTTCGGCAGGATCTCGGCGAACATGATGTAGGGCGCGCGTTCGCCGCGCAGCTGCGCCGCGGCGACATAGTCGAGATGCCGTTCGGCGAATACGGCGGCGCGCACGGTGCGCGCGGTGATGGGTGTGAACGTGATGCCGATCACGAGGATGACGGTGAAGTTCGACGCGCCGACCGCGGCCAGCGCGAGCAGCGCGACGATCACGAGCGGCAGCGCGAGCACGGCGTCGATCGCGCGTCCGACCACGTTGTCGACCCAGCCTTCGAAGTAGCCGACGATCAAGCCCAAAGCGGTACCCGCTACCGTGCCCAGCAAAGTCGCGAGCGGCGCGATGGTGAGAATGTCGCGCGCGCCGACGATCACGCGCGAGAACACGTCGCGTCCGAGTTGGTCGGTGCCGAACCAATGCGTGCTGTCGGGCGGCGTTAGCGAGTTGAGTGGATCGGACGCGTACGGATCGATGCGTACGATCCACTGCCCGGCAATGGCACAGACGATCCACCACGTGACGATCACCACGCCGACCACGAAAGTGGGCGAGCGCAGCAGCACGCGCAACTGGTCGAAGCGCGGCTCGGCAGCGACACGTGGCGTCGGCGGAACGATAGTGCTCATTCGGCGCTCCTTACCCGCAGCCGCGGATTGAGCAGGACATGCAGCGCGTCGGCAACGAGGTTAGCGACCGTGTAGACCACGCCGATCGTGAGCACGCCCGCCTCGAGCATCGGAAAGTCCTTGGCTTTGGCGGCGTTGTAGATCAGCGAGCCGATGCCCTGATAGTGGAACAGCGTCTCGACCACCACGAGGCCGCCGATCATATAACCGAGTTGCGTGGCGGCGACCGTGATGGTGGGCAGCAACGCATTGCGCAACACGTGCCGCCAGATCACGATATGGCGCGGCAGGCCTTTGAGAATCGCGGTGCGCGTGTAGTCCGCATCGAGCGCTTCGACGGTGCCGGCGCGCGCCATTCTCGCGATATAGCCGAAGAACACCAGCACGAGCGGCAGCACCGGCAGCACCAGATGGCGCAACTGTTCGAGTGCGCTCGCTTCGGGCGGATACGACGCTTCGATCGGCAGCCAGCGCAGCCACACGCCAAACACGAGAATCAGCACGATCGACGAAACGAATTCCGGCACCACCGTCGCCGACAATCCGGCAATGCTGATCGTGCGATCGAGCCAGCGTCCCGCGTGCATGGCCGACCACACGCCGCCCGCAATGCCGAGCGGCACGACCACGATGAACGCCAGCAGGCCGAGCTTGGCGGAATGCGCGAGCGCCTCGGCGATAAACGGCCCGACCGGCTCGCGATACGCATAAGACAGCCCCATATCGCCGCGCACGAAATGCGAAATCCACTCGATGTATTGCGTCATGAGCGGCCGGTCCGCGCCGAGTTGATGATTGAGCGCGGCGACCGCGCGCGCATCGGCGAGCGGCCCGAGGACCGCGCGGCCGATATCGCCGGGCAGAAGCTGCCCGCCCGCGAACACGATCACCGAGAGCAGCCACAGTGTGATCGCCGACAAGCCGACGCGCGTCGCCAGAAACCGCACGACGCGGCCCGCATTGCCGTTCGGCGCAGAGGGAGCGGAAGGGGTCACCGTGGTCGACATCGTGCTCTCCTGCCGAAACGCCTGCGCTTACGCGCTCAACACCGCGCGGTCGAAATAGAGTTGCGCGAGCGCGGTGAAGCGCACGCCGTTCACACCCTTGCGCATGGCGATCAGTTGATCGTAGAAGAACGGAATGATGATAGGCGTCTCGTCGAGCAGCAGCGTCTGGATTTGCCCGGAGATCTTCTTCTGCGAGCCGAGATCGATAGCGGCGACGAATTGCGCGACCAGTTGATCGTATTGCGGATTTTTGAAGTGCGCGGCGTTCCACGTGCCGGTGCTCGTGAGCGGCGCATTCAGGAACACATTCGGCACACCGCGATGACCGTAGTCGGTGATGCCGAGCGGCGAATCCAGCCAATCCGATTTGCCCGGCGTGCCCGCGCCGTAATAGAGCGACTGGCTCTCCACCTTCAGATTGATGCGCACGCCGATGGCCTTCGCCGCGTTCTGCACGACCACCGCGAGATCGGGAATCTCCATGTATTTTTCGGTGGTCAGCGTCACGTCGAAGCCGTTCGGCACGCCCGCTTGCGCAAGCAGTTGCTTGGCCTTCGCGACGTCGATCTTGCGTTGCGGCACGCCCGCATCCGACGACGGAAACACGGGAGCGAACGGACTGTCGTTGCCGAGTTGCGCGCGCCCTTTGAAAAGGCCGCGCACCAGCACGTCGCGATCGAGCGACAACGCCAGCGCCTGGCGCACACGCTTGTCCTTGAACAACGGATTGTCGTTGCGCATGTGAATCTGCCGATGCGCGCTCGACTTCACACCCACGGCCTTGTAATCCGGATTGTTCAGAATGCCGGCGCCGCCCTGCACGGTGAAGGTGCCCATCACATCCGCCTGATGGCCTTGCAGCGCGAGTAACTGCGCCTGTTCGTCGGAGTAGAAGGAGAACTGTACGCGTTGTGGTAGCGCTTTGTCGCCCCAATAGTCGGGATTACGCACGAACGATGCGCCCACCTTAGCCTGATACTTTTCGAGCTTGAACGGACCCGTGCCGATGAAGCTCTTTTCATAACCGCCCGCATAGTTCGCGGGCAGGATCACGGCGTTGTAATTGTCCGAGGAAACGTAATAGGGGAAGTTGCCGTTCGGCGCATCCAGATGAAACGCGATCGTCTGGTCGTCCACCACCTTCGCGCCGCCTTTCGACAGCACGCCCTTGAGTACGGACAGCGCGGCCGAGCCGCTGGCCGGATCGGCGAGGCGGTCGAACGTGGCGGCCACGTCTTTGGCGGTGAACGGCTGGCCGTCGTGGAACTTGACGTTCGGACGCAGCTTGAAGGTCCACACGTCGCCCTTGTCGTTCGGCTTCCACGACAGAGCGAGCGCCGGCTTCAGCACGAGCTTTTCGCCGTCGTCGTCGATCAGGAATTCGCCGGTCTGATTCAGTAGCGCGAGACTCGCGGCGTCCGTCACCGTGAGCGGATCGACGGCGCCCGCAGGCGTCAGGTGAGCCACGCGGATCGTCTGATTCGACGCGCCGGCGGTGCCTTGCGCGCGGGCTCGCGGCGCATTCAGCACGCCGCCGCCCACCAGCGACAAACCGATCACGCTGGCATAGCGCAGCAGATCGCGGCGCGTGATGCGGCCGGCGAGGAATTCGTCGATGGCGTGGTTGCCGTAGGCGTCGGCGGTGAGGCGGGCTGCGTCGAGTGCGAGAAATCGGTCCGCGGGAGTCTTCATCGATGGAGTGTCCAGTCCGTTCTGTTGCCGGTTCTGAAGGGCCGCGCCAGATGCGCGCGACAGGGCGACGGTATTGCAATGACGAAAGTGACGAGGCGAAGCGGGTTCAGTGTAAGCGATTGCCCGTGGATTCGGAGCGCTTGCGGCGCTGCCGGGGTCCCGATTGGGGACTAAAAGGGCTGGTGTGTATCGTCACCACAACGCTCTGTATGGCCGCGGCGCGAGGCATGCCCGGTACGCCCACCGCCGCAGCAGCGCAACGGCTAATGCTGCGAATGGAAAGCTTACCGATCGTATCGCGCGGCCGGTGTTGGATTTACCGCGCGACCGCAACTGGGCGCCGCCAGCGATGGAACAGCACCGAGCCGATCCAGCACGCCATGAACATCGCGACGATGCCGTAACCCAGTACACCAAAGCGCTCGTTCATGCTGGCCACCGCATCCCACACGCCGCCGTTCAGACCGAGCTTGTCCGACAGCAGACCCAGCGCCTCGACGCCGCCGATCACAATCGCCACCACCGCCGAGACGAAGGTGATGCTCGCGTTGTAGTAGAGCTTGCGTTTCGGGTCGTCCATGGCCCAGCCGTAGGCGTGGACCATCAGTACGTTGTCGGTCGAATCGACGAGTGTCATGCCGGCTGTGAAGAGCGCGGGGAACACGAGAATCGAATAAAGCGGCAGACCTTTGCCGGCTTCCGATGCGGCGATCGCCAGCAGGCCGATCTCGGTCGCGGTATCGAAGCCGAGGCCGAACAGCACGCCGACGGGGTACATGTGCCAGCTTTTCGTCACGAGCCTGAAGAGCGGCCGCAGCGCGCGCGACAGCAAACCGGCCGGCGCAATCGAGTCCGGCGTTTGCGCAGGCAATTCGCCGCTGCGTTGGACGTGCCGGTAACGGCGCCACACGTCGCGCAGAATCACGAGGTTGACGGCGGCGAGCACCAGCAGAAAGCTCGCCGACACCAACGTGCCGATCGTGCCGCCCACCGCCTTGAAGGTCTCGAAACGGCCGTGCAGCGAATGCGCGGTCCACGCGATGCCGATCGTCGCCAGAATCACGATCGTCGAATGCCCTAGCGAAAACGATAGCCCGACGCCGAGCGGACGCTTGCCGGTTTGCATGAGCTTGCGCGTGACAGCGTCGATCGCCGCGATGTGATCCGCGTCGACCGCGTGACGCAGGCCGAAACCATAGGCGAGCAGCGCGGTGCCGAGCAGCAGCGGATAGTGGCGAAACGCGATCAGTGCCCACGCCCATGCGCCGAGATTGGCGGCGATCAGCACGGCGTACAGCGTGAAGAGGCGTGGGCGTAGGGAAGCGGTCGGCGTCATGAGTCGCGTGGCAGAGTTAGTGATCGTGCGGATGCTTGTGAATCGGATCGACCCAGAACACCGTCTCGGGCTGTTCCACGGCGTCGATGTTCAGATTGACCACCACCGCTTCGTTGTCGCTGCGCACCAGCACGCATTCGAGCGGGGCGTCGGTGCTCGCGTTGATTTCCTGATGCGGCACATACGGCGGCACGAAGATGAAGTCGCCGGGGCCGGCTTCGGCGGTGAACTCCAGATGCTCGCCCCAGCGCATGCGCGCCTGGCCGCGTACCACGTAGATCACGCTTTCGAGCGCGCCATGATGATGCGCGCCGGTTTTCGCATTCGGATGGATCGTCACGGTGCCGGCCCAGATCTTCTGCGCGCCGACGCGTGCGGCGTTGATCGCGGCCGCGCGATTCATGCCCGGCGTCTGCGCGGTGTTGCTATCGAGCTGATCGCCTTTGATGACCTTCACGCCGTGCTCGCGCCAATCGACCGGCGCAGCCGGCGGCACGTCTTTGTAATGCGGGTGTTCGTGATCCTGGCTCATGATGTGTCTCCTCGAGGGCGTGAATCCCGGCGTTCGGCACGGCGCCGTCTGGCATTTTTGCATGTTCAAAAACGTGCGTGTGAAGAAGCCCCGTGTGCGGCGCGGCGGACGAAAAAAAGCCCGTCCCCAGGGGACGGGCTTCGAGCCGTTGGCGTGTGCTGCCTTCGGCGTTGTGCTTACTTCTGCTTCGCGTTGATCACGGCTTCGGCGACGTTGTTCGGCGTTTCCGCGTAATGCTTGAACTCCATCGTGTAGGTCGCGCGGCCCTGGGTCGCGGAACGCAGCGACGTGGAGTAACCGAACATTTCCGCGAGCGGCACTTCGGCGCGCACCAGCTTGCCGCCGCCGCCGGCGATGTCTTCCATGCCTTGCACCATGCCGCGACGGCTCGACAGATCGCCCATCACGTTGCCCATGAAGTCTTCCGGCGTTTCCACCTCGACGGCCATCATCGGTTCGAGCAGCACGGGCTTGGCTTTGCGCATCGCTTCCTTGAAGGCCATCGAGCCGGCCATGCGGAACGCGTTTTCGTTCGAGTCGACGTCGTGGTACGAACCGAAGGTCAGCGTCACCTTCACGTCGACCACCGGGTAGCCCGCCAGCACGCCGGCCTTCAGCGTTTCGACGATGCCCTTGTCGACTGCCGGAATGTATTCCCGGGGAATCACGCCGCCCTTGATCGCGTCGACGAACTCGTAACCCTTGCCTTGCGGCGCCGGCTCCAGCGTGATCACCGCGTGGCCGTACTGACCGCGGCCGCCCGACTGCTTGACGAACTTGCCTTCGACGTCTTCGACCTTGTTGCGCACCGTCTCGCGATACGCGACCTGCGGCTTGCCGACAGTCGCCTCGACGCCGAACTCGCGCTTCATGCGATCGACCAGAATTTCCAGGTGCAATTCGCCCATGCCCGAGATGATCGTCTGGCCGGATTCTTCATCCGTCTGCACGCGGAACGACGGATCTTCCTGGGCAAGACGGTTAAGCGCGATGCCCATCTTTTCCTGGTCGACCTTGGTCTTCGGCTCGACAGCCTGCGAGATCACCGGCTCCGGGAAGATCATGCGTTCGAGGATGATCACGTTGTTCGGATCGCACAGCGTGTCGCCCGTGGTCGCTTCTTTCAGGCCGACGGCCGCGGCAATGTCGCCCGCGTAGACTTCCTTGATTTCCTTGCGCTCGTTGGCGTGCATCTGCAAGATCCGGCCAAGGCGTTCCTTCTTTTCCTTGACGGCGTTGTAGACCGTGTCGCCCGAATTCACCACACCGGAATAGACGCGGAAGAAGATCAACTGGCCGACGAACGGGTCGGTCATGATCTTGAAGGCGAGCGCCGAGAACGGATCGGTGTCGCTCGGATGGCGCTCGATTTCCTTGTCGTATTCGTCGTGACCGGTAATGGCGGGCACGTCGACCGGCGAGGGCAGATAGTCGATCACCGCGTCGAGCATGGCTTGCACGCCCTTGTTCTTGAACGCGCTGCCGCACAGCATCGGCACGATTTCGTTGGCGATGCAGCGCGTGCGAATGCCGTACTTGATTTCCTCTTCGGTCAGGGTTTCGCCACCGAGGTATTTGTCGAGCAATTCCTCGTTCGCCTCTGCTGCGGCCTCGACCATCTTGTCGTGCCATTCCTTCGCGGTCGCCGCGAGTTCCGGCGGAATATCACGGTATTCGAACTTGATGCCCTGGTTCTCTTCGTCCCAGTAAATCGCCTTCATC
Organism: Paraburkholderia sp. BL9I2N2; assembly: GCF_004339745.1. GTDB lineage: Bacteria > Pseudomonadota > Gammaproteobacteria > Burkholderiales > Burkholderiaceae > Paraburkholderia. The sequence goes on from NZ_SMGP01000001.1 coordinate 352,939, forward strand.
TTGACCAGATCGACCACGCCCTGGAAATGATCTTCCGCGCCGACCGGAATCTGGATCGGCACCGCGTTGCCCTTCAGGCGATCGCCGATCTGCCGCTGCACGCGGAAGAAGTCCGCGCCCACGCGGTCCATCTTGTTGACGAACGCAATGCGCGGCACCTTGTACTTGTTCGCCTGGCGCCACACGGTTTCCGACTGCGGTTGCACGCCGCCGACCGAGTCGTACACCATGCACGCGCCGTCGAGCACGCGCATGGAGCGCTCCACTTCGATCGTGAAGTCGACGTGTCCGGGGGTGTCGATGATGTTGATCCGGTGTTCCGGATAGTTGCCGGCCATGCCCTTCCAGAAAGCGGTGGTGGCCGCCGACGTGATGGTGATGCCGCGCTCCTGCTCCTGTTCCATCCAGTCCATCGTTGCCGCACCGTCGTGAACCTCGCCGATCTTGTGGGTCACGCCGGTGTAGAACAGGATGCGTTCAGTGGTGGTGGTTTTGCCGGCATCGATGTGAGCGCTAATGCCGATATTCCGGTAGCGCTCGATGGGAGTCTTGCGGGGCACGTGAACCTCCTTGGAATGGCGCGCCTGAAACGCTTGCCGGGCGGCAGTCTGTGCTGCCCGGGGAGCCTGGATGCTGCTTTACTAAGATTACTAGGATAGCGCGTCGGCCCGTCTTTTGCAGGAATCTTGCCAGCCGGACGTGAACGCCTGCTGGCAAGGCTTCGGCAGCCGGTGCCGCGCGCTTCGATGTGGTGCCAGGCGCGGCGATTGTGCCCGCCCGCCGATGCCGCGGCGCGGAAAAGAAAAAAGCCGGCGCCCTGGAACAAGGCACCGGCTCTTGGAAAGCGGTGGGACGAAGCGGCGGCGTTTTCGCGCGGCGGGCGCAGTTTTATTGCGCGGCCGGCAAGCCCTGGATCTTCATCCCCGGTTTAATGCCTTTCGACGTGAACCAGCCTTTGCTCATCTCCAACGCATACACGCCGTTGTTCTTCGGGCAGTGATTGTTGGTGGTTTCGGCCTGCATCTCGTCGATGTCGGTGACCGTGCCGTCGGCGCGCATGAACGCGATCGACAGCGGGATCAGCGTGTTTTTCATCCAGAAGCAATGCACGGCGTTTTCGCCGAAGACGAACAGCATGCCTTCGTTCGGCGCGAGACTCGTGCGATACATGAGGCCTTGCTCGCGGTCCGCGTCGTTCGCGGCGACGGCGGCGTCGATCACGAACATGCCCGCGGTCAGTTTCGCGCGCGGAAATTCGCTGGGCTGTTTGGCGCCGGCCGGCATCTGCTGCGCATGCGCGGGAGCAGCAGTGGTAGCGACAAACGACAACGCGGCGAGCGGCAGTGCAACGGCAACAGCGAAACGCGCAATCAACGAGCGCATGGGAAATCGCACGGCATGACTCCTTGCTGGAAATTAACCCGCGAATGTTACGCGAGCGCGTCAAAAACAAAAAGGCAGATCGCCTTGCGGTGATCTGCCTTTCAACGCCGTAAGAACGGCAATGAAGCTAGTTCTTGACTGCGTTTTTACAACAAACTTACTCCGAAGCGCCCGAAGCTGCAGCTGCTGCTGCTGCCTTCTTGTGCGACTTCTTGTGAGCGTGCTTCGTGGTCTTCTTTGCCGACGAAGCTGCTGCTGCCGGAGCTGCCGAAGCTGCTGCCGGTGCCGAAGCTTGTGCGAATGCTGCCGTTGCGAAGAGACCAGCGACCAGAGCGGCGATCAGTTTGTTCATTTTGTGAATCCTCAGCTTTAGTTAATTAACCAAATGACCCGGTTATATATGGAGTCATGTCGGTAAACGTGCCATCCACCTTTCGGTTGACAGCCGCATCGACAAATTTTTCGACACGTCTGCTTTAGCGCTCAGACTCCCTGCACTGACCGCAAGAGCGGCTTGCACAAAGGCCCTTAAGGCTGAATGCCGGATAGCTTCGGGCGGCATCTGCGTCGAATAACGCCTGAGCTCATGCACCGGTTGACGTGAATTTCGCGGAAATTTATATGTGGCTGCGTTGATGCGAATGAGAGGCCGCGGCGTACGCGCGCATGCAATTGTTTCACGCGTTTTTCACCGTAGTTTCACGCGCTCTTTTGTTTGCTGATACAACGAGTTAGCTTATTTTTTCAGCAGCGTGAAGTGCGAGCGTGTTGCGGATTCCGTCATCAGTCGATGCCTGCGTGCAGATGATCAGGCGATGCCTTCCCACGGCGCCTTCGGTGGCAATTCGACGCTCTCTCCCGGTTGCAGCCCGAGCGAAAATATGTCGAGCGCGCCGATGCCGACGCGCACCAAACGCAGCGTCGGGAACCCCACCGCGGCAGTCATGCGACGCACCTGGCGGTTCTTGCCTTCGGTGATCGACAGCTCGATCCAGGTGGTCGGTATCGCGGCGCGGTAGCGAATCGGCGGCGTGCGTGTCCAGAGCGCGTCGGTCGGCTCGACGTATTCCGCGCGGCATTGCCGCGTCACGTAATCGCCGAGATCGACGCCGCGTGCGAGTTTCTTCAGCGTGGCCGCATCGACCGCGCCTTCCACTTGCGCCCAATAACGTTTGACAAGCTTGTGACGCGGCTCGGCGATGCGCGCTTGCAATGCGCCGTCGTCGGTGAGAAGCAGCAGGCCTTCGCTATCGGAATCGAGCCGGCCCGCCGGATACACGTTGGGCACCTTGACCCAGTCGGCCAGCGACGCCCGCGTCTCGTGCGGCGAGAACTGACAGATGGTGCCGAACGGTTTGTTCAGAGCGAGAAGGCGCATAGGTAGTGGAGAGTGAGTCGCGCAGCGCCGCCGGTCTCCAGGAGACGCCGGACCAAGAGTAAATGGCGGGATAATAAAGCATATTGCGTGGCGGCAGACTCCATGTCTTGTATAAGACATAAGACTTATGCTTCGCGGATTTGCGTTTCGTCCATGTTGGAAAACCCCGAGCCGTTGCCGCCTCGGGGCGGCGGTCGTGTGGGCTAGAATAGCGGCCAGGCCGCTTGCAGTCGTCCGGCATTGCGCGTAGCGAGGAGCGCCCCATTTCGCAGTCTCCCCATCAGCTTTCAGCACAGCCTTCACTGGAGTCCGATCATGCCGTATCAGCACATCAAGGTTCCGACCGGTGGTGACAAGATCACCGTCAACGCCGATTTCTCGCTCAACGTGTCCGATCAGCCGATCATTCCGTATATCGAAGGCGACGGTACCGGTCTCGACATCACGCCGGTCATGATCAAAGTGGTGGATGCCGCGGTCGAAAAAGCGTACGCGGGCAAGAAGAAAATCCACTGGATGGAAATCTACGCTGGCGAAAAGTCGACCAAGGTGTACGGCCCGGACGTATGGCTGCCGGAAGAGACGCTGCAGGTGCTCAAGGAATACGTCGTATCGATCAAGGGCCCGCTCACCACGCCGGTCGGCGGCGGCATCCGTTCGCTGAACGTCGCGCTGCGCCAGGAGTTGGACCTCTACGTGTGTTTGCGTCCGGTGCAGTATTTCAAGGGTGTGCCTTCGCCGGTGCGTGAGCCGGAGAAGACCAACATGGTGATCTTCCGCGAGAACTCGGAAGACATCTACGCCGGTATCGAATGGCCGGCCGAATCCGAGCAGGCGAAGAAGGTCATCAAGTTCCTGCGCGAAGAGATGGGCGTGAAGAAGATCCGCTTCCCGGATACGTCGGGGATCGGCATCAAGCCGGTGTCGCGTGAGGGCACGGAGCGTCTGGTGCGCAAAGCGATCCAGTACGCGATCGACAACGAACGCCGCTCGGTCACGCTGGTGCACAAGGGCAACATCATGAAGTTCACCGAAGGCGCGTTCCGCGACTACGGTTATGCGCTGGCGCAAAAGGAATTCGCCGCGGAACTGATCGACGGCGGCCCGTGGATGAAGATCAAGAATCCGAAGACCGGTGGCGACATCGTCCTGAAGGATGTGATCGCCGACGCGTTCCTGCAGCAGATCCTGCTGCGTCCGGCCGAATACGACGTGATCGCCACGCTCAACCTGAATGGCGACTATGTGTCGGACGCGTTGGCTGCGCAGGTCGGCGGTATCGGTATCGCGCCGGGCGCAAACATGTCGGATTCGGTCGCGATGTTCGAAGCCACGCACGGCACCGCACCGAAGTACGCCGGCAAGGACTACGTGAACCCGGGTTCGGAAATTCTCTCGGCGGAAATGATGCTGCGCCATCTCGGCTGGACCGAGGCGGCGGATCTGATCATCAAGTCGATGGAAAAGTCGATTCTGCAAAAACGCGTCACGTACGACTTCGCGCGTTTGATGGAAGGCGCGACGCAGGTGTCGTGTTCGGGCTTCGGCCAGGTGCTGATCGAGAATATGTGAGCGGTTCGCGTTGAATTGACGTAGGTCGTATCTGCAACCCCGGCGCTGAAAGGCGGCCGGGGTTGTTTGTTTTCTTGCGCGTGGAACGTCGCGCGATTCGATATTCGCGATGCTGCAAAAAAGCGCTATAGGAACCTGCCATACGGTTGCCTATATTTCGCTCCGTGCTTGCCCCTGATCAGTGCAAAAAACTGCCGGACGGCCATCATCGCAAAAGCGGAAGTGGACAGCAGGCTGAAGCACTACCCGATATGTGGGACGTTCATGCAATAAGCACGACTGGAAGCCGACGTCCAAAAAAAGAAACCCGGCACGAAGCCGGGTTTCAAAGGACGGGTATCGACCAGTATCAGGCAGGTGCCTGGATGTTCGATGCCTGTTTGCCTTTCGGGCCTTGCACGACCTCGAAGGTTACCTTTTGGCCTTCCTTGAGGGTTTTGAACCCATTCATCTGGATGGCCGAGAAGTGTGCAAACAGATCCTCACCACCTTCATCAGGCGTGATGAATCCGAAACCTTTTGCGTCATTGAACCATTTGACCGTACCAGTTGCCATTCCAACTTCCCCTGTAACTCATGTCACTACCACGAGCCCTCGAAAAGCTCGACGACCGCGCGATGCAGCCGCTCCCTCCTCACAAGCTCACCATCGGCATTTTTTCGAAATTATGGCGCAGTGAAAAAAGTGCCAGCTTGATTGTTGAGGCTCTTTATTCGGGTGTCAAGAAAATTTTGAGACGTAGTTGTGGCGTTGCAAACAGGCACTTTCCAGGGTTTTTCCCGCTTTCGTTATGTGCGGTTGCGCAAGCGGGCCGTCTTGAAAAGTCGCATAATCGACTCACATGCTGTTCTGCGGGTCGCACCGCCGGCAACAAGGCCGGGCGAGCCGTCAGCCAGCTACGGCAGGTTGTGCGATACTCGATCCGACTGCGGTGCAACACGACCGCAAGGCATCACAGGATAGGGGCCGGCTCCGCAATCGGCTCGTCGATTTAACGCACGCATGGCGGGGAATCACCCATCAAGCGGTAGCGAACGGGCTCACCGGCCGGTCGGCCGGGTTTTGACAGGATTGCGGGCCTGTCCTAGTTGTTTAGAATGGGTGTATGGCGATTATCCCGGACAAGCAGGACGGCACCGTACTGGAGCGGCAGGAGAAGAAGCTCAAGCCGCCATCCATGTACAAGGTGGTGCTGCTGAATGACGACTTCACGCCAATGGAATTTGTCGTGATGATCGTGCAGGAATATTTCAATAAAGATCGTGAAACCGCAACACAGGTAATGTTGAAGGTGCATCGCGAGGGCAGGGGAGTTTGTGGGGTCTATACGCGGGACATCGCGTCGACCAAAGTCGAGCAAGTCGTTACCCACGCACGGCAGGCCGGGCATCCGCTGCAGTGTGTGATGGAGGAAGCATGATTGCCCAGGAACTGGAAGTCAGCCTGCACATGGCGTTCATGGAAGCACGCCAGGCGCGGCACGAGTTCATAACGGTCGAACACCTTTTGCTGGCCCTGTTGGACAATCCGACAGCGGCGGAGGTGTTGCGTGCATGCGCGGCCAATATCGAGGATCTGCGCCAGAACCTGCGCAACTTCATTCATGACAACACGCCGACCGTGCCTGGCACGGACGACGTCGACACGCAGCCCACGCTGGGTTTCCAGCGTGTGATCCAGCGCGCGATCATGCATGTGCAGTCCACCTCGAATGGCAAGAAGGAAGTGACCGGCGCGAACGTGCTGGTTGCGATCTTCGGCGAGAAGGATTCGCACGCGGTGTACTACCTGCAACAGCAGGGCGTCACCCGTCTGGATGTGGTGAATTTCATCTCGCATGGCATCGCCAAGACGAGCAGCACGGACGCCGCGAAAGCGAGCGACGCGAATGCCGAGTCCGACGAAGCCGCCGCGCAGAAGGAAACCCCGCTGGCGCAGTTCACCCAGAACCTGAACCAGATGGCGAAAGACGGCCGCATCGATCCGCTGATCGGACGCGAGTCGGAAGTCGAGCGTGTGGTGCAGGTGCTGTGCCGCCGCCGCAAGAACAATCCGCTGCTAGTCGGTGAGGCCGGCGTCGGCAAGACGGCGATCGCCGAAGGTCTCGCGTGGCGCATTACGCGCGGCGAAGTGCCGGACATTCTCGCGGATGCGCAGGTGTATTCGCTCGACATGGGCGCGCTGCTCGCCGGCACCAAGTATCGCGGCGACTTCGAACAGCGCCTGAAGACGGTCCTCAAAGAATTGAAGGAACGTCCGCACGCAATCCTGTTCATCGACGAAATTCATACGCTGATCGGCGCAGGCGCTGCGTCGGGCGGCACGCTGGACGCGTCGAACCTGCTCAAGCCGGCGTTGTCGTCGGGCACTTTGAAGTGCATCGGTGCGACCACGTTCACGGAATATCGCGGCATCTTCGAAAAAGACGCGGCATTGTCGCGCCGTTTCCAGAAGGTCGACGTGACCGAGCCGACCGTCGAACAGACGGTGGCGATCCTGCGTGGCCTGAAGTCGCGTTTCGAAGAGCACCACGGCGTGAAGTATTCGTCGGGCGCGCTGTCGGCGGCGGCTGAGTTGTCGGCACGCTTCATCACGGATCGTCATCTGCCGGACAAGGCGATCGACGTGATCGACGAAGCTGGCGCGGCGCAACGCATCCTGCCGAAGTCGAAGCAGAAGAAGACCATCGGCAAGAACGAGATCGAGGAAATCATCTCGAAGATCGCCCGCGTCCCGCCGCAAAGCGTGTCGCAAGACGATCGCAGCAAGCTGCAAACGCTGGATCGCGATCTGAAGAGCGTGGTGTTCGGGCAAGACCCGGCAATCGACGCGCTGTCGGCCGCGATCAAGATGGCGCGTGCGGGTCTCGGCAAACTGGACAAGCCGATCGGCGCGTTCCTGTTCTCCGGGCCCACGGGCGTCGGCAAGACCGAAGTGGCGAAGCAACTGGCGTTCACGCTGGGCATCGAGCTGATTCGCTTCGACATGTCGGAATACATGGAGCGTCACGCGGTCAGCCGTTTGATCGGCGCGCCGCCGGGCTATGTCGGTTTCGACCAGGGCGGTCTGCTGACCGAAGCTGTCACGAAGAAGCCGCATTGCGTGCTGCTGCTCGACGAAATCGAGAAAGCGCATCCGGACATCTACAACGTGCTGCTGCAGGTGATGGACCACGGCACGCTGACGGACAACAACGGCCGCAAGGCGGATTTCCGCAACGTCATCATCATCATGACGACGAACGCGGGCGCCGAGGCGATGGGCAAGTCGGTGATCGGCTTCACGAATCGTCGCGAAACCGGCGACGAAATGGTCGACATCAAGCGCATGTTCACGCCGGAGTTCCGTAATCGTCTGGACGCAACGATCAGCTTCCGCTCGCTCGATGAGGAAATCATCATGCGCGTGGTCGACAAGTTCCTGATGCAGCTGGAAGATCAGTTGCACGAGAAGAAGGTCGATGCGCTCTTCACCGACGCGCTGCGCAAGCATCTCGCCAAGCACGGTTTCGATCCGTTGATGGGCGCGCGGCCGATGCAGCGTCTGATCCAGGACACGATCCGTCGTGCACTGGCCGACGAGTTGCTGTTCGGCAAGCTGATGAACGGCGGCCGCGTCTCGGTCGATGTGGATGCGGAAGACAAGGTGCAGTTGACCTTCGACGAGCATCCGGCGCCGCGCAATCCGAATCCGGAAGCGGTGGAAATCGAGTAAGTTCGAACGGCATCAAAAAGCAGAACGGCGCGGGTTTAACCCCGCGCCGTTTTCTTTTGTGCGCTCGTTTTTGCTTCGATCCACGCTCGCTACTTTCGGTAGACCGAAGCAATCGAATCGATCAATGCTTGCCCGTGCTGCCGAATCCGCCGGCGCCGCGCTCGCTGGTTTCGAAGTCGTCGACGATATTGAACTCCGCTTGCACGACCGGCACGATCACCAGTTGCGCGAGGCGTTCCATCGGATTCAGCACGAACGTGGTCTCGCCGCGGTTCCACGTCGAAATCATCAGTTGACCTTGGTAATCCGAATCGATCAGGCCGACCAGATTGCCCAGCACGATGCCGTGCTTATGCCCCAGTCCCGAGCGCGGCAGAATCAGCGCGGCATAGCCCGGATCGCCGACGTGAATCGCCAGACCCGTCGGCACCAAAGCGGTTTCGCCGGGTTTCAAGGTCAACGGTTCGTCGAGGCACGCGCGCAGGTCGAGGCCCGCGCTGCCGGTGGTGGCGTAAGCCGGGAGCTGCTCGCGCATGCGCGCGTCGAGGATCTTGAGGTCGAGTTTCATGCAGATTCGAAGGTTAAGAAGTGGAGGCCGGGCGTCCGAGCCGGAACGCTTCGGCGAGAAGTTCATAGGAGCGCAAACGGGCGCGGTAGCTGCCCGCAACGGTGAGCACGATCAGTTCGTCGGCCTCGAACTGTTCCTGCAAGGCATGCAGCCGCTCGGTGACGGTTTCCGGCGTGCCGATGATGCTGCGCGGCTTCTCGCGATCGATCACCAGACGCTCGCGCTCGCCGTATTCCTGCGCGACGCCCTGTTCGATCGTCGGGATCGGTTCGTTCAGGCCATAGGCCATTTGCACGCGGCGCAGATCGACGGCTTTCTCCAGATCCGCCGCTTCCTGTTCGGTGTCGGCGCAAATCACGAACACGGCGGCCGCCAGATACGGTTGCTGCATGTCCTGGCCGGCCTTGAAGCGCTCACGATATGCATGCGCGACCTGGTGCCCGAAATGCGCGTTGATGAAGTGCGCAAACGCAAAAGGAATGCCGAGTTGCGCCGCCAGCAAGCCGCCGAATTCGCTCGACCCGAGCATCCACAGTTGCGGACGCGTATCGATTTGCGGCTGCAGAAGCACGCCGCTCGCAATGTGATCGGCGGGCAAGGTGCCGTGCATCAGACCGAGCAGATCGGCCACCTGCTGCGGAAAGATATCGCCGCGATTGTAGTCGCCGGCTGCGACTGCTTGCGCCGTGCGCATGTCGCCACCCGGCGCGCGTCCCACGCCCAGATCGATGCGATTGGGGAACAGCGCTTCGAGCATCATGAATTGCTCAGCGACCTTGAACGGGCTGTAGTACGGCAGCATCACGCCGCCGGAGCCCAGTCGAATGTATTGGGTCACGCTGCCGAGCCGCGCGAGCATCACTTCGGGGCAGGGATTCGACACGCCGCGCAGCCCGTGATGCTCGGCGCACCAGTAACGCGTATAGCCGAGGTCGTCGGCGAGCTGCGCGAGTTCGACCGTGGCGGCAATCGCGTCCGCCACCGAGTGCCCGGCGATCACGGGCGTTTGATCGAGTACGGATAGTCGCGTCATGTCAGTACCGCTCCAGTTGATTCCATTCGCTAGTGCGACGCGTGGCGACTGCGCTGACGCGTCGCGCGCATGGCTCAGCGAATCAGACTTGTGTCGGGCAGACGCCTGGCGATCTCCGCGATCAGAGCGCGCGCGAGCGTCTGCTTGTCGGCGCGTGGCAGCTTCGTCGCGCCGCCTGCTTCGAACAGGATCACTTCGTTATCGTCGAGGCCGAAAGTCAGTGGGCCGAGATTGCCGATCAGAAGCGGTACGTTTTTTGCGCACACGCTTTTCTTCGCCATGAACTTCCAGATCGCCGCTTTCCGCAGCGAAGCCGACCGCGAACGGCGGATGCGGCAGTTTCGCCACCGAGGCCAGAATGTCCGGATTTTCGACGAAGGTGAAGCTCGGCAGCGCGCGCTCGGCGGTCTTCTTGATCTTGTGCTCGCTGGCGTGATCGACGCGCCAGTCGGCCACCGCGGCCACGCCGATGAAAATGTCGGCGTCCGCGACCGAGCGCATCACCGCGTCATGCATTTGCTGCGCGGTTTGCACGTCCTGGCGGAATACGCCCCACGGCGTATCCAGCGCGACGGGGCCGGCGATCAGGTGGACTTCGGCGCCGGCCTGTTGCGCGGCGCGCGCCAGCGCGAATCCCATCTTGCCGCTGGAGCGATTGGTGATGCCGCGTACCGGATCGAGCGGCTCGAACGTCGGCCCGGCGGTCAGCAGCACGCGCTTGCCGGCGAGGATTTTCGGCGAGAAGAACGAGGCGATCGCTTCGTAAGTGGCCGCGGCTTCGAGCATGCGGCCGTCGCCGACTTCGCCGCACGCTTGCGGACCCGAATCGGGTCCGAGCACTTCGATGCCGTCCGCGCGCAATTGCGCGACGTTGCGCTGCGTCGCCGGGTTCTGCCACATTTGCCGGTTCATGGCCGGCACGACCAGCAGCGGACAATCGCGGGCGACGCACAGCGTCGACAGGAGGTCGTCGGCCATGCCGTGCGCGAGTTTGGCGAGGAAATCGGTGGAGGCGGGCGCGATCACGATCGCATCCGCTTCACGCGACAGGTCGATGTGCGCCATGTTGTTCGGCACGCGCCCGTCCCACTGGCTCGTGTAGACCGGACGGCCCGAGAGCGCCTGCATGGTGACGGGGGTGATGAATTGCGTGGCCGCTTCGGTCATGACGACCTGCACGGTCGCGCCGGCCTTGGTCAGCAGACGCGTGAGTTCGGCGATCTTGTAGCAGGCAATGCCGCCCGTCATGCCGAGGACGAGGTGTTTTCCTGCGAGTTCTGCGGTTGCCAACGAAAGCCTCCGACTAAGCGTGGTGGCGGGCAGCGAGGCGTTGCGTCCCCGCCGCCATGTCTTTCAAAGCGTACTGGTGCGCAAACGCCAGCGGCCGCGGTCAGCGCGAGCCGCGCACGCGCCGCAGTTCGTCGAGTACGAGCAGCACCGCGCCGATCGTGATCGCGCTGTCGGCGAGATTGAACGCCGGCCAGTGCCACGTGCGCACGTGGAAATCGAGGAAGTCGATCACGTGGCCATACGCGAGCCGGTCGATCACGTTGCCGAGCGCGCCACCGAGAATCAGCGCGAGCGCCGTGCAGAACATTTTCTGCCCGCCGTGGCGCTTGAGCAGGTAGCAGATCACCAACGCGGCCACGACGCCGAGCGCGGTGAACGCCCAGCGTTGCCAGCCGCCCGCCATCGCGAGGAAGCTAAATGCCGCACCGCGGTTGTACACGAGGATCAGGTTGAAAAACGACGTGACCTCATGCGCGACACCGTAGGCGAACACTTTCTGGACCGCGATTTTCGTCAACTGATCGAACAGGATGACGATCAACGCGACGCCGAGCCAGGGCGCCAGCGAACCGTTTGCAGCAGATGTTTTCGGCGCGGTTTTCGACATGGTTCTCGCCATTATGCCGCGCTCCTGATTTCACCGTTGCCGAACAGATTGCTGAAGCAGCGGCCGCACAGCGTGGGGTGTTCGGCGTTCGCGCCGACGTCCGCGCGGTAGTGCCAGCAGCGTTCGCACTTCAGATACTTCGAGGCGATGACTTCGACGCCTTCTTCCGCTTCGCTGTCGACCTTCACGACGCTCGCCGCCGACGTGATCAGCACGAACTTCAGGTCGTCGCCGAGGCTCGTGAGCGCGTCGTAGCGCGCGCCGCTCGCGCGGATTTCGACTTCCGCCTGCAAGGACGAGCCGATCAGGTTCGCCACGCGCGCTTCTTCCAGCGCCTTGGTCACGTCGCTGCGCGCGGCGCGCAGGAGAGTCCATTTGTCGAGCAGGGCGCCGGCTTCGGGCACGGCCGGGAATGCGTGATACGTCTCAGTGAAGATCGTCTCGCTGTTCGGCTGGAAGATCTTCCACGCTTCTTCGGCGGTGAACGACAGGAACGGCGCCATCAGACGCAGCAGGCCGTGCGCGATGTGATACAGCGCGGTCTGCGCCGAACGGCGCGCGACGGAGTCCGCCGCGGTCGTGTACAGACGGTCTTTCAGCACGTCCAGATAGAAGCCGCCGAGGTCTTCCGAGCAGAACGTCTGCAGCTTGGCGACCACCGGGTGGAATTCGTACTTGTCGTAGTGCGAGAGGATGTCGTTTTGCAGATTCGCCGACAGCGCCACCGCATAGCGGTCGATCTCGAGCCAGTCTTCGACCGGACGCGCGTGCTGCGCGAAGTCGAAGTCCGACAGGTTCGCGAGCAGGAAGCGCAGCGTGTTGCGGATACGGCGATAGCCTTCCGTCACGCGCTTCAGGATTTCTTCCGAGATCGCCAGTTCGCCCGAATAGTCGGTCGACGCGATCCACAGGCGGATGATTTCCGCGCCGAGGCGGTTCGCCACTTCGTGCGGATCGATACCGTTGCCGAGCGACTTGCTCATCTTGCGGCCTTCGCCGTCCACGGTAAAGCCGTGCGTGAGCAGCGCGTTATACGGCGGACGGCCGTCGAGCATCGACGCGGTCAGCAGCGACGAGTGGAACCAGCCGCGGTGCTGGTCCGAGCCTTCCAGATACAGGTCGGCCGGGAATTGCAGTTCGTCTTTGTGCGAGCCGCGCAGCACGTGCCAGTGCGTGGTGCCCGAATCGAACCACACGTCCAGCGTGTCGCGATTCTTTTCGTACATGTTGGCGTCGTCGCCGATCAACTCGCGCGGGTCGAGGGTTTGCCAGGCTTCGATGCCGGCCTTCTCGACGCGTTGCGCGACTTCTTCGAGCAACTCCAGCGTACGCGGATGCAGCTCGCCGGTTTCCTTGTGCACGAAGAACGCCATCGGCACGCCCCATTGGCGTTGACGCGACAGCGTCCAGTCCGGGCGGTTGGCGATCATGCTGAACAGGCGCTGCTTGCCCCACGCCGGATAGAAGGCGGTGTTTTCGATGCCTTCGAGCGCGGTCTCACGCAGCGTCTTGTCGGTGTCGTTCGGCTGCACGTCCATGCCGGCGAACCATTGCGACGTCGCGCGGTAGATGATCGGCGTCTTGTGGCGCCAGCAGTGCATGTAGCTGTGCGTGTACTTCTCGGTGCGCATCAGCGAGCCGGCGCCTTGCAGCGCTTCGACGATCTGCGGGTTGGCTGCCCAGATCGACAGCCCGCCGAACAGCGCGAGCGATTCGATATAACGGCCGTCGCCCATCACCGGATTGATGATGTCCGAGTCCGCCATGCCGTGCGCCTTGCACGACAGGAAGTCTTCCACGCCGTACGCCGGCGACGAGTGCACGATACCCGTACCCGTTTCGGTCGTCACATAGTCGCCGAGATACACCGGCGCCGTGCGCTTGTAGCCCGGATGCGCGGACGCGAGCGGGTGGTTGAAGCGCAGGTTGACGAGCTTGGCGCCCGGCGTGGTGGCGACGATCGTGCCTTCCAGACCGTACAGCTTCAGGCAGGCTTCAACACGCTCTTCGGCGAGGATCAGCAGGCCGCGCGGCGTGTCGACCAGCGCGTAGACGATTTCCGGATGCAGGTTCAGCGCCTGGTTGGCGGGGATGGTCCACGGCGTGGTGGTCCAGATTACGATGCCGCCTTCGTTGCGCGGCAGCGCATTCAAACCGAACGCTTGCGCGGTCTTTTCCGGTTCGGCGAAGCTGAACAGTACGTCGATGGTCGGATCGGTCTTGTCCTTGTATTCGACTTCCGCTTCGGCCAACGCCGAGCCGCAGTCGAAACACCAGTTCACCGGCTTCAGGCCGCGGAACACGTAGCCTTTTTCCATGATCTTCGCGAGCGCGCGGATTTCGCCGGCTTCGTTCGTGAAGTTCATGGTCTTGTACGGGTTGTCCCAGTCGCCAAGCACGCCCAGCCGGCGGAAGCCGACCTTCTGCTTCTCGATCTGCTCGGTTGCGTAGGCGCGCGCCTTCTGCATGACTTCGGCGGCCGGCAGCGACTTGCCGAACTGCTTTTCGATCTGGATTTCGATCGGCATGCCGTGGCAATCCCAGCCCGGCACGTAGACCGCGTCGAAGCCCGCCAGATTGCGCGCCTTGACGATCATGTCCTTCAGGATCTTGTTCACCGCGTGGCCGAGGTGGATGTCACCGTTCGCATACGGCGGGCCGTCGTGCAGGATGAACTTCTTGCGGCCCTTGGAGGCGGCGCGGATCTTCTCGTAGACCTTGCGTTCCTGCCATTCCTTGACCCATTGCGGCTCGCGCTTGGGCAAGTCGCCGCGCATCGGGAACGGCGTGTCGAGCAGGTTGACCGGGTAGCGTGACTGCGGTTTCGAATCGGCTTTCTTGTTGCTCATGATGAGGTCGCGGTGAATTCTTTCTATGCGCAGCAGGGCGCGGAATGCGCACGATGCGCGAGGGCGTTGGGCGCGCCCGGCAGGCATGTCGCGTGATCCACGGACGCCTTTCGATGCGCGCGGCGAGGGTCCACACACGCGGCGCCTGAGCGCCTGCACGGACCACGGCGGTTATCTAATTCGATCAGTGGCCGAGGTGGAGAAGCCGGTGGAGCGGCTGCCCGGCGTGTCGGCGCCGACGGCCGCGAACCACGCGCGCGCGTTGACGACGTCGCGCTTGATGGCGGCGGTTAGCGTTTCGAGGTCGATGTACTTTTCCTCGTCGCGCAGCTTCTTCAGGAATTCGACGCGCACGAGTTTGCCATACGCGTCGCCGTGCCAGTCGAGCAGGTGAACTTCGAGCAGCACGCGGCCGGAATCATCCACCGTGGGGCGCAGGCCGAGGCTCGCGACGCCCGGCAGCGGTTCGTCCGCCACGCCGTGCACGCGCACCACGAAAATGCCCGCGAGCGCCGGACGCTTGTGGGCGATCGGCAGATTGAGCGTGGGAAAGCCGAGATCGCGGCCGAGCTTCATGCCGTGCACGACATGGCCGCTGATCAGATAGTCGCGGCCCAGCGCGGCGCGCGCCGAGTCGAGGTCACCCGCCACCAGCGCGGCGCGCACGCCCGAACTGGAAATGCGCGCGCCCGACGGATCGGCCACGGTAGCCATCTGCTCGACTTCGAAACCGTATTGCTGCCCCGCGGCCTTGAGCGACCCGAAGTCGCCCGCGCGCTTCGCGCCGTAGCGGAAGTCGTCGCCGATCATGACCCAGCGCGCGTGCAGCCCGTTGACGATGATCCGTTCGACGAACGTGTCCGGCGACTGGCTCGCGAACGTGTGGTTGAAGTGCTCGACCACCACCCGGTCGACGCCGTTGGTGCGCAGCGCCTCGAGCTTGTCGCGCAGCATGGCGATGCGCGGCGGCGCGCCCGCCGGGTTGAAGAACTCGCGCGGGTGCGGCTCGAAGGTCATCACGCAGACGGGCAGGCCACGCGCATCGGCGGCGGCGCGCACATGGGCGAGCAACGCCTGATGGCCGCGGTGGACACCGTCGAAGTTGCCGATGGTCAGTGCGCAAGGCGCACGGCTTTCAGCATTGGGAAGACCGCGGAAGACTCTCACGATAGCGGGTTTGAGGTGGAGCGGGCGGAGTGCCGCAAAACAAACGATTATAAACGTTCAGCGCAGTGGACGGCGGCGCGTCGCGGTTTCGGTGTCCCCGAATGATAAAATCCGCGGATGAAAAAACTCGTCATCCTGATTTCCGGACGGGGAAGCAACATGGAAGCCATCGTTCGAGCCTGCTCGGACGAGGCCTGGCCGGCGCAAGTCGCCGCCGTGATTGCCAACCGTCCTGATGCCGCGGGGCTTGCGTTCGCGGCGTCGCACGGTATTGCCACGGCGGTGGTCGACCACCGCCAGTTCCCGGACCGCGACAGCTTCGACGCCGCGCTCGCCAAAGAAATCGATAGTTTCGCCCCCGACCTGGTGGTGCTCGCTGGATTCATGCGGGTGCTGACAGCCGGTTTCGTCGATCATTACGCCGGGCGCATGCTGAACGTGCATCCGTCGCTGCTGCCGAGCTTTCCGGGACTGAAAACCCATCAGCAGGCGCTCGACGCGGGCGTGCGGCTGCACGGCGCGTCCGTGCATTTTGTCACGTCGCAACTCGATCACGGGCCGATCGTCGCGCAGTCGGCGGTTCCCGTGGAAACAGGCGACACCCCAGCCATGCTCGCCGAACGCGTGCTGGCAACCGAACACATCATTTATCCACGCGCGGTGCGCTGGTTCGTCGAAGGGCGTCTTGCTCTGGATGGCCTGCGTGTCACGCTTACGCCGCCGGAGCCGCAATGGCTCTTTGCCGGTCACACCGCCGGAGAGGGCGCATGAGATTGCATGGTTTTTTGATTGGACAAACTGAGACTTTGTTGGCTGAAGTCCTAAGACTCAACGGCCCTGCCGACGCTACCACGAGCCGTTTCTTCCGCGCGCATCCGAAGCTCGGGCACGGCGAACGCGGCGTGATCGCCGAGGCCGTTTTCGCGGTGCTGCGTCGCCGGATGGAATTCGCCCATCTGGCCGAAGGCGGCGCCGGCAACCCGGCGCGCCGCATGGCGCTGCTCGGTCTGATGCAGACGGCGGGGCGTAACGCGCTCAAGCCGTTCGTGTCGGAACAGGAGTTGAGCTGGCTCGAACACGTGTCGAAGATCGACCCGGAGAGCCTGCCGCTGCGGATTCGCCTGAATCTGCCCGACTGGATCTATCAGGCGCTCAGCAAGCGCTTCGAGCCCGAGGAACTGGCGCAACTGGCCGCCGCGCTGAACTATCCGGCGCCGCTGGATCTGCGCGCGAACCCGATCAAGGCGAGCCGCGATGATGTGCTGAACGCGCTGTCGAAGGCCGGCATCGAGGGCGGCGCGACGCCGTTCGCGCCGTTCGGCGTGCGCGTGGTCGGCAAGCCGCCGCTCACCAAGCTCGACGCGTTCCAGCACGGCTGGCTCGAAGTGCAGGACGAAGGCAGCCAGCTGTTGTGCTCGCTGGTCGCGCCCAAACGCGGCGAAATGATCGTCGACTTCTGCGCGGGCGCGGGCGGCAAGACGCTGGCGCTGGGCGCGGCGATGCGCTCCACCGGCCGGCTCTATGCGTTCGACATCTCCGAGCGGCGTCTCGCCAAGCTCAAGCCGCGCCTTGCGCGCAGCGGTTTGTCGAACGTGAATCCGGTGCTGATCGACAGTGAACACGACGCCAAGATCAAGCGGCTCGCGGGCAAGATCGACCGCGTGCTGGTCGACGCACCGTGCAGCGGCTTGGGCACGCTGCGCCGCAACCCGGACCTGAAGTGGCGCCAGTCGCCGGAATCGGTGGCCGAACTGGCGCCGAAGCAGGCGTCGATTCTGGCCAGCGCGGCGCGTCTGGTGAAGAAGGGCGGCCGCCTCGTCTACGCCACCTGCTCGATTCTGGAAGCGGAAAACGAAGCGGTGGTGCAGCAGTTCCTCGCCGACCATCCGGATTTCGCTCTGGTGCCCGCGCGCGACGTGCTGGCCGAGCAGCGCATCGATCTGGAAATGGGCGATTACCTTTCGCTGTGGCCGCATCGCCACGCAACCGACGGCTTCTTCGCCGCCGTGCTGGAACGCCAGAGCTAAGCGCAACAGGCTTGTGCCGGCGCGCCGGGTTCGATTCCTGAACCCGGCCGTGCGCCGGCGATTTCGGCGACATCATGCAAAACCGTCTTTTTCCTCATATGTTCAGCGACCTCGCACGCGACTTCGGCCAGCCCGTGATGCTGTGGCAGGTCGGCGTGCTGGTCGCGACGCTCGCGATCGCGTGGCTGCTCGCGCGCGTGTTGCGCCGGGCGCTGGATCTGCGCCGCCAGACGCGTTACCAGACGCTGCGCTTCGGCGCCGAAAGCCTGAACCGCGCGTTCTTCCCGTTGATCGGCGCGGCCCTCGTGTGGCTTGCGCGGTCGATCACCGGCCAGTTCATGCACACCGCGCTGCTCGATCTGGCGCTGGTGCCGCTCTTCGGCATCGGCTTGATCTACATCGTGTTTTTCTTCGCGCGCCGGGTGTTCAGCCACGACGGCGAGACGCACCCGTTGCTGTTCCTCGTCGAGAGGATCGTCTCGACGGTGGTCTGGATCGGCATGGTGCTCACCGTGATGGGCATCCAGGACGACGTGATCACATGGATGGCCGGGGTCCATTTCAGCGTCGCCAACGCGCATCTGACGCTGCTCTCGCTCATCTCGGGCCTGCTGTGGGTGTGCGTGACGATGATCGTCGCGATGTGGCTCGGCTCAACCTTCGAAGACCGCCTGATGCGCTCGAAGACGCTCGATGCCAACCTGAAGGTGGTGGTGGCGCGGGTCGGCCGGGCGGCGTTCGTGCTGGCGGCGGTGCTGATCAGCCTGTCGCTGGTCGGCATCGATATCACGGTGCTGGGCGTGTTCGGCGGCGCGCTGGGCGTCGGTCTCGGCTTCGGCCTGCAGAAGATCGCCAGCAATTACGTGTCGGGCTTCATCATCCTGATCGACCGCTCGCTGCGCATTGGCGACACGATCAACGTGGGCGGCCTGCAGGGCATGGTCACGCAGATTCGCACGCGCTACACCGTGGTGCGCGGGCTGGACGGCATCGAAACGCTGATTCCGAACGAAAAACTGATCACGGACGTGGTGCAGAACCAGTCGTCGTACCTGACGCGCGGCCATGCGAAGGCGGCCGTGCAGGTCGCGTACACGTCCGACGTCGAGCAGGCCATGGCGCTGCTTGCGCAGGCCGCTCAGGGCGTACCGCGCGTGCTGCAGGAGCCGGCGCCGACAGCTTATCTGGCGGGTTTCGGCTCGGACGGCATCAACCTCGAACTAGGCTTCTGGATCGAGGATGCGGCCACCGGAACCTCGGGCGTGCGCTCGGCCGTCAACCGCAATATCTGGCGTCTGTTCTCGGAGCACGACATTTCGATTCCCCTCGCGCAACGCGAAGTGCGAATCGTCGGCAACATGGGCGACGCCATGTCGCAGCCGGTAACAATGACCGCTCCTGCAGTCAATCCAGCCGACACCGCGCGCTGACGGGCACTTTGAGCGCGCCAGGGCGTCTTAGAAAGACCTTCGGCGCGTTCATTCTGTTGATGCCGCACAAAAAATCCCTATTTGTTACAAACACTTGGAACGGTTCAAGTAGAATGTCGTCCAATCCCGCTGTATGCTTTCACTTTCTTGACATGCGCATTTTGCGTGTGTCTGGTGTCTCTCGTTCCACAGGTAAATTGCCTTGTTGAATTCTTTGCTCGATTTCCTTGCCCACGGTCTGTTGCACTTCTCGTGGTGGCAACTTGTGCTGTACACGGCGATCGCGACGCACATCACGATCATCGGCGTGACGGTCTATCTGCATCGCTGCCAGGCGCACCGCGCGCTGGAGCTGCATCCGATCGTCAGTCATTTTTTCCGCTTCTGGCTGTGGATGACCACGGGCATGTTGACCGGCCAGTGGGCCGCGATTCACCGTAAGCACCACGCCAAGTGCGAGACTGAAGAAGATCCGCACAGCCCGCAAACGCGCGGCATCTGGAAGGTGCTGCTCGAAGGCGCGGAACTCTATCGCGTCGAAGCGAAAAACGAAGAAACGATGCGCAAGTTCAGTCACGGCACGCCGAACGACTGGATGGAACGCAACGTCTACACCAAGTACCCGATCCTCGGCGTGAGCCTGATGATGGTGCTGAACGTCGCGTTGTTCGGCGTCGTAGGTCTGACGATCTGGGCTGTGCAGATGGTGTGGATCCCGTTCTGGGCCGCCGGCGTGGTCAACGGCCTCGCGCACTTCTGGGGCTACCGCAACTTCAACTCGTCGGATGCCAGCACCAACATCTTCCCGTGGGGCATCATCATCGGCGGCGAAGAGTTGCACAACAATCACCACACGTATGCGACGTCGGCCAAGCTGTCGAACAAGTGGTACGAGTTCGACATCGGCTGGATGTACATCCGCATCATGTCGGCATTCCGTCTGGCCAAGGTGAAGAAGGTGGCGCCCACGCCGCGTCTGACCACTGGCAAGATGGTGCTCGATCAGGACACGCTGCAAGCCGTGCTGGCCAACCGCTACGAAGTGATGGCACGTTACGGCAAGGCGCTCAAGCGCGCCTATCGTCAGGAACTGGCGCATTTGAAGGAAGTCGGCGCGCGTGAGAAGTATCAGGTCATGCGCGGCGCGCGTAGCTGGTTCCACAAGGAAGAAGCGGGTCTCGACGAGCCGCAGAAACGCCAGCTGCCGCAAATCTTCGCGAACAGCCAGAAGCTCAAGACCTATATCGACATGCGCAATGAGCTCGCCGCCATGTGGGAGCGCTCCAATGCATCGCGCGACCAGTTGCTGATCCAGTTGCAGGACTGGTGTCATCGCGCTGAGCAGAGCGGTATTAAAGCGCTGCAAGAGTTTGCGATGCGACTGCGTCGTTATGCCTGATAGCGAAATCCATTAAAATCTCAGTACGTCACAAAACCCCGCGTTGGCGGGGTTTTGCTTTTTGGGCCGCGGAAACTGCAATGACACGCGATTGACAGTCCGCGGCGGCAGAGCGAAGGCAGAGGAGATCATGGATCAGCAGGCGATCAGGGCCGTGGAATACGACCGGCCGCAGGCGCAGGGTACAACCTGCGGGATCGGGCAGGCATGGGCGAAGGTGCCCGACGTGCCGTCGGCGGAAGAGAAGGTAGCGCTGAAGGCACGTATCCGCGCATTGCTCGAGCGCGAGAAAGCGGTGCTCGTCGCGCACTATTATGTCGATGCGGAATTGCAGGAGCTGGCCGACGAGACCGGCGGCTGCGTGGCCGACTCGCTGGAGATGGCGCGCTTCGGGCGCGATCACGCGGCGCAGACGCTGGTTGTCGCGGGTGTGCGCTTCATGGGCGAGACCGCGAAAATCCTAAGTCCGGACAAGCGCATTCTGATGCCGGATCTCGACGCGACCTGTTCGCTTGATCTCGGCTGTCCGGTCGATGAATTCTCGGCTTTCTGCGACGCGCATCCGGATCGCACGGTGGTCGTGTATGCGAACACGAGCGCGGCGGTGAAGGCGCGCGCGGACTGGATGGTGACGTCGTCGATAGGCTTGGAGATCGTTGCCGATCTGCATGCGCGCGGCGAAAAGATCATCTGGGCGCCGGACCGGCACCTCGGCAGCTATATCCAGAACAAGACCGGCGCGGACATGCTGCTGTGGCAGGGTTCATGTCTGGTGCACGACGAATTCAAAGGTATCGAACTCGATCTGCTGCGTGCCGAATATCCGGGCGCGAAAGTGTTGGTGCATCCGGAGTCGCCGGCCAACGTGGTCGCGCAAGCGGACGTGGTCGGATCGACCACGCAATTGATCGACGCGGCGCAAAAACTCGACGCGACGCATTTCATCGTGGCGACCGATCTCGGCATTTTGCACAAGATGCAACTCGCCGCACCCGGCAAGACCTTGATTGCCGCGCCGACGGCCGGCAACAGCGCGACTTGCAAGAGTTGCGCGCATTGTCCGTGGATGGCGATGAACGGCCTCGCGAATCTCGCCGTTGTGCTCGAGCGCGGCCACAACGAAATTTTCGTCGATCGCGCGATCGGCGAGCGGGCGCGTCTGCCGATCGACCGGATGCTGGACTTCGCGGCGCGCCACAAGAAGCGGGTGCAAGCGAGTGGCGATCTCGCGCGCGACACGCAACTGTATTCGAATGTGGGGGCGGCTTGATGGGCGCGGTAGAAAGCAACAAGCTCGAAGCGGTGTCGCCGCTATTCGCTGAAATTCACGCGCAATACGGCGAGGCATTCGACGCCGCCTTGGCGCGCAATGTGACCGATGCACTGGCCGAAGACGTCGGCGCGGGCGACCAGACAGGCCGCCTCGTTCCCGCGGACGACGTGCGCGACGCACGCATCATCGTGCGCGAAGATGCCGTGCTGTGCGGCGTGCCGTGGTTTGAAGCAGTGATGCGCCAGGTCGATCCGCGTATCGAAGTCCAGTGGCGCTATCGCGAAGGCGAGCTAATGACGGCCGACACAACGGTTTGCGAAATGCGCGGGCCCGTTCGCGCATTGTTGACCGCGGAACGCAACGCGCTGAACTTCCTGCAACTGCTGTCGGGCGTGGCGAGTGCGACGCGCCGTTATGTCGATGCGGTCGCACATACTCGCACGCGCATTCTCGACACGCGCAAGACCTTGCCGGGCCTGCGGCTCGCGCAGAAGTACGCGGTGCGCGTCGGCGGTGGGGCGAATCAACGGCTCGCGCTGTACGACGGCATCCTCATCAAGGAAAACCACATTGCCGCGGCCGGCGGGGTGGACGCGGCGATGGACGCGGCATTGGCGCTGAATGCAGGCGTCTCGATCCAGATTGAAGTCGAGACGCTCGAACAGTTGGAGACCGCGCTGGCGCACCGCGCGCAATCCATTCTGCTGGACAATTTCTCGTTCGATGCCATGCGCGAAGCGGTGCGCATCACAGCGGGGCGCGCGGTGCTGGAGGTATCGGGCGGCGTGAACTTCGATACGGTGCGTACGATCGCGGAAACCGGTGTCGATCGCGTGTCGATCGGCGCGCTGACCAAGGACGTGCGCGCAACGGACTACTCGATGCGGATCGTCTGACGCTCAGGCTCGCAATCACTTGCGTTCAATCGGAGAAAAGGCCGTCGCCGGTTCATTTCGGCGATGGCCTTTTCGTTTCAGTTCGTCTCGATCACACGTTGCGGTTGCGCACATGCTCCGGTGAGAGCACCGTCGGCAGCGCCTTGGGCAAGGTGGCTGGCCAGTCACGGCTGAAGTGCAGGCCGCGGCTTTCACGCCGTGAACGCGCGCCTTCGACGATCAACGACGCCACGTCCACCAGATTGCGCAATTCGAGCAGGTCGCGGCTCACCTTGAAGTTCGCGTAGTACTCGTGGATTTCGTCGCGCAGCAGGGCGAGCCGGTGCTTCGCGCGCGCGAGCCGTTTGTCGGTCCGTACGATACCGACGTAATTCCACATCAGCCGGCGCAGTTCGTCCCAGTTGTGGGCAACCACGACCTCCTCATCCGGATCGGACACGCGGCTTTCGTCCCAATCGGGCAGCGGTGCGTGGACGGCGGCGCTAAACCCTTCTTCCTCGATAGCCTGCGCCGCGGAGCGTCCGATCACGAGGCACTCGAGCAGGGAATTGCTGGCAAGCCGGTTCGCGCCGTGCAGACCCGTGCATGACGTCTCACCCACCGCATAGAGGCCGGCCAGATCCGTGCGGCCCGCCAGATCGGTTACGACGCCACCACACGTATAGTGCGCGGCCGGCACGACCGGAATCGGTTGCTTGGTGATGTCGATGCCGAATTCCTGGCAGCGCGCCAGAATCGTCGGGAAGTGTTCACGCAGGAATTCAGGCGGCTGATGGCTGATGTCGAGATACACACAATCGATGCCACGCTTCTTGATTTCGAAGTCGATCGCACGCGCGACGATGTCGCGCGGCGCGAGTTCGGCGCGTTCGTCGTGATTCGGCATGAAGCGGGTGCCGTCCGGCAGTTTGAGAATGCCACCTTCGCCGCGCACCGCCTCCGAAATCAGAAAGGACTTCGCGTACGGATGGAACAGGCAGGTCGGATGGAACTGGATGAACTCCATATTCGACACGCGGCAGCCGGCCCGCCACGCCATCGCGATGCCGTCGCCCGTCGCAGTGTCGGGATTCGTAGTGTAGAGGTAGACCTTGCCCGCGCCCCCGGTGGCGAGCACGGTGTGGGGCGCCTCGATCGTGACGGTGCGCCCGCTTTGCAGATCGAGCGCGTAAAGGCCGTGACAACGACGTCCTGGCAAGCCGAGGCGGTCGGACGTGATCAGATCGATGGCGTAGTGATCTTCGAGCAGCGTGATGTTCGGGTGACGGCGCACCCGCTCGCTGAGCGTGGCCACCACGGCATGGCCCGTTGCATCGGCAGCATGAATGATCCGGCGATGGCTATGACCGCCTTCGCGCGTCAGGTGGAAACCGAGCTCGGCGGCGTCGTCCTTGGTGAACGGCACGCCTTGCTCGATCAACCATTCGATCGCCGCACGCCCGTGTTCGACGATAAAGCGCGTTGCCGCTTCGTCGCACAGCCCGCCGCCGGCGATCAGCGTATCGCGCACGTGATTTTCGATGCTGTCCGCCGAATCCAGAACCGCGGCGATGCCGCCTTGCGCCCAGTCGCTCGCGCCTTCGGTCATCGATCGCTTGGCGACCACTGCCACCCGCCGGGTCTCCGCCAGATTGAGCGCGACGCTCAAACCAGCCAGACCGCTACCGACAATCGCCACATCGAATTCCATTGCCTACATCTCCGTCTTTTCGTTTTGCGGTGACGGCGTGCCATTCGCTCGCCGCTAAAACGAGAAAGGATACGCGCCGCGACGGATGAGGGAAAGCTGGCCGAACGACATAAGACTGTTCGCGTTGGTGAATAAACAGAAGTAGAAACTCAAAAGCAGAAACATGCGAACGCTGAAAACAAAAAAGCCTCGCACGAGTGCGAGGCTTTTTTGCATGTCTTTTGCCTTCGTCAGGCGGGAGCCAAGATTTATTTAATCTTGGTTTCCTTGTACTCAACGTGCTTACGGACGACCGGATCAAACTTCTTGATCAGCATCTTTTCCGGCATGTTGCGTTTGTTCTTGGTCGTCGTGTAGAAGTGACCCGTGCCTGCGGTCGATTCCAACTTGATCTTGTCGCGTGCGCCTTTCGCCATGATTTACTCCTTAGGCTTCACCGCGTGCGCGCAGATCTGCGAGCACAGCGTCGATACCGTTCTTGTCGATCAGGCGCAGGCCGGCGTTCGAAACGCGCAGACGCACCCAACGGTTTTCGCTTTCCACCCAAATGCGGCGGTTTTGCAGGTTCGGCAGGAACCGGCGCTTGGTTTTGTTGTTCGCGTGGGAAACGTTGTTGCCGCTCATCGGCGCTTTCCCAGTTACTTGGCATACGCGTGCCATGAGAGCACTCCTAATACGCTAATTCTGAGTTCGAACGCCGTGAAAGTTTCCCGAAAAGAGCCGCGCTGAAATTCAGGCACGTTTCCTTTCCGGAACGCCTTGGTGGCTTCGGAACAGGGGGTTGGAAATAGGCAAACCGGAATTATAGCGGAAAAAAAGCCGCAAAATCAAACCTTATTTGCGATGCCGGACACGGCGCAACGTCTGCGCGGCCCTGGTTCGTGCCGTCTCACGGCCAGCCGGCGCGGGCGAAGGAGTAGACGCTGTCCGTGCCGATCACCAGGTGATCGACCAGTTGTACGTCGATCAGTGTGAGGGCGTCGCGCAGCGTGCGCGTCAGACGGCTGTCGCTCGCGCTCGGCTGGACGGCGCCGGAAGGGTGATTATGCGCGACGATCAGGCTGGCTGCATTCAGGCTCAGCGCGCGCCGCACGATCTCGCGCGGATACACGGCCATGCGCGTGAGCGTGCCCTGTGCGCTTTCTTCGCAGCGGATCAGCCGATGCCGGGCGTCGAGGAAAAGCGACACGAAAACTTCCTGCGGACGGCCGCCGATCCGCAGGCGCAGGTAGTTTTCCACGGCTTCGGGTGAATTCATCAGCGAGCGCGAGCGCATTTTTTCGACCAGCGAGCGCCGCGCCATTTCCATGATGGCCAGCAGCTGCGCCTTTTTCGCCGGGCCGATGCCGCGCAGGCCGTCGAAATCCGTGTAGGTCGCGTCGAGCATCGCGCGCAGCGAGCCGAAACGGTCGAGCAACGCGCGCGCGACACTGAAGACGTCGTGGCCGGGCAGGCCGGAGCCGAGTATCAGCACGATCATCTCGGTATCCGAAAGCACGCCCGGCCCCTGTTCGAGCAGCCGCTCGCGCGGCATGTCGTTTTTTAGCCATTTACCCCGCAGGAGCGGCGGGGACGCGGGCTCGCCGCAAGCCGCTACATTGGGCGCCGACGGCTCGGGGGCGGCCGTTTCAGGGGGTGCCTCGTCAAATAGGGTGGCGTGATCTGCCATATATAGAGTGTCCTCCGCTTCGGGTTGGGGGCGCCACGGACGCAAGCCGCCGCCCGCTATGTGGCTTACAATAGACGCTTTGCGCACGGCACCCCGACGGTTTGCCACACGCGTCGACTGCGCCAGCGGCGCACGCGTGCAGCGCGCTTCGACTGAGCGAGCATTGCATGAGCATCATCGACATTTCCGAAGTGAAACCCGGTTCACACGTGACGCTTCACTACCGGCTTTCCCTTGCCGATGGCGCCGAAGTCATCAATACGTTTAACGACAAACCCGCCACGCTGCTGCTCGGCGCCGGCCAATTGGCGCCGCCGCTGGAAGATATTTTGCTAGGTTTGAAGGTGGGCCACCATTCGACCTTTCAGCTAGCGCCAGGGCAGGCGTTCGGTCCCCGCAATCCGGAATTGATCCAGCGCGTGTCGCTGGCCACGCTGCGGGAAAACAGCATGATCGGCGAGGATTTTTCGCCGGGCGACCTGGTCGAATTCAACGCGCCAGGTGGCGGCCGCTACGCCGGCGTCCTGAAAGAAGTCGGCGAAACGTCGGCCCTGTTCGATTTCAACCACCCGCTTGCCGGCCAGGCGCTGGCGTTTGAAGTCAAAATCATCGGGATTCTGTAAACATGAGCATCACGGATACGACTCTTGCTGAAACCGAGATCCTGCTGGCGCAGCCGCGCGGGTTCTGCGCCGGCGTCGACCGGGCGATCGAGATCGTCGAGCGGGCTATCAAGCTGCACGGCTCGCCGATCTACGTGCGTCACGAAATCGTCCATAACGCCTACGTTGTCGAGGATCTGCGCAAGAAGGGCGCGATCTTCATCGAGCGGCTGGAAGAAGTGCCGCCCGGCAATACGGTGATTTTCAGCGCGCACGGTGTGTCCAAGGCCGTGCGTTCGGAAGCCGAGTCGCGCGGGCTGCGCGTGTACGACGCCACCTGTCCGCTCGTGACCAAGGTGCATATCGAAGTCGCGAAGATGCGCCAGGACGGCTTCGACATAGTCATGATCGGCCACAAAGGCCATCCTGAAGTCGAAGGCACGATGGGCCAGGCGGGTGAGGGCATGCATCTGGTGGAGGACATCGAAGACGTGCAGGCCTTGCAACTGGCCGACCCCGAGCGGATCGCCTTCGTTACGCAAACCACGCTGTCGGTCGACGACGCCGCCGAGATCATCGGCGCCCTGAAGGCCAAATACCCGTCCATCCGCGAGCCGAAGAAGCAGGACATCTGCTACGCGACGCAAAACCGCCAGGACGCGGTGAAGTTCATGGCGCCGCAGTGCGACGTCGTGATCGTGGTCGGCAGCCCGAATAGTTCGAACTCCAACCGGCTGCGCGAGTTGGCCGAAAAGCTCGGCGTGCCAGCTTATATGGTGGACTCGCCCGACCAGATCGATCCGGTCTGGGTCGAGGGCAAACGCCGCATCGGCGTGACGGCCGGCGCCTCGGCGCCGGAGGTGCTGGCGCAGGCGGTGATCGCCCGGCTGCGTGAGCTTGGCGTGCGCAACGTGCGCGCGCTGGACGGCATCGAGGAAAACATCGCGTTTCCGTTGCCGCGCGGGCTGGGTTTGCCGGCCTGACGATCAATCGCCGACTGGTGAAAGAAAAGCGCGCCCGAGGGCGCGCTTTTTTTATCTTCAAACTTCCGCAAGCTCGCACTAAATAAAGTGCCAGATCAGAAAAAAGTGCTGAATTTGGTGTCCTCTCGCACAAATTTCTTTGAAATGTGATCCGGTTTTTTATAGATTTATAAGTGATGCGTCCCCGTTTTATAAGACCTAAACGGGCTGCGCGGTTTTTTGACGCACTAAGATAGTGCGTGCGTCTCGATATTGCCGGAAACGTAATACTTAACGCGAAGCGCGGTGCAATCAGGCGTCAGGGGACTACGCCGCAACACTTGATGCCATTGGGTGCAGCGCTGGTGCAACTGATGCACGAAAAATAATCGCAACCGGGTTGCGCCTATTAGCGGATTTCGCTCTCAAAATAAGGTTGCAATGCAGGAAAACCCTGCCGGTTCAACAATATTGCCCGTCGCAAAATTGGAGTTACAATGCGCGCGTTCTCAAGGCCTTAGGGCCCCGAACAATAGTTTTTGGAAGGCGCAGGAGACCTACTTAATGCGAGTCAAATTTGCTTACGCCGTGTCCATCGCGGCCGCGGTTGCGATGTTGACCGCGTGCGGCAAGAAACAGGATGGCGAGGCGGGAGCGGGGGCGTCGGCGGCTACGGTCGCGGCGGCACCGGCGAGCGAAGCGACTATCGTCAAGATCGGTCATGCGGCCCCATTGACGGGCCCCATTGCTCACCTCGGTAAAGACAATGAAAACGGCGCGCGTTTGGCGGTTGATGAAATCAACACACAGGGTTTGACCATCGACGGCCACAAAATCCAGTTGGAGCTCGACGCACAAGACGACGCCGCGGACCCGAAAACGGGAACGGCGGTCGCTGAAAAATTCGTCGACGATCACGTCGTCGCCGTGGTCGGCCACTTGAATTCGGGTGTCTCGATTCCTGCGTCGAAGATCTATAGCGATGCCGGCATCGTGCAAATCTCGCCGTCGTCGACGAACCCGGGTTACACGCAACAAGGTTTCAAGACGACTTATCGTGTGGTCGCGACCGATGCCCAGCAAGGGCCGGCGCTTGCCAACTACGCAACGAAGGTGCTTAACGCGAAACGCATCGCGATCGTCGACGACTCGAGCGTCTACGGCAAGGGATTGGCCGACGAGTTTGCGAAAGCAGCCCAGGCGAGCGGGGCAAAGATCGTCTCGCGTGAATCCACGAATGACAGGGCTACGGAGTTTCAGGCCGTCCTTAAAAAGATCAAGCGTGTTCAGCCGGACGTGATCATGTTCGGCGGCATGGACGCGACGGGCGGGCCGTTCACCAAACAGGCGGCGGCGCTCGGTATCAGGGCAAAAATCCTTGGCGGCGACGGTGTGTGTACCGACAAGGTGGGTGAGCTGGCGGGAACCGCCGTGCAAAACCTGGTCTGTTCGGAGGCAGGACTTGCGCTTTCGAAAATGGACAAGGGAGCGGACTTCGAGAAGAAGTACGTGGACCGCTTCCACACACCGGTGCAGATTTACGCACCGTTCACGTATGACGCTGTGTACGTGATTGTCGATGCAATGAAGCGCGCTAATTCGATCGAGGCGCCCAAGGTGCTGGCTGCGATGCCGTCGACTGATTACAACGGGGTAATCGGTCACATCGCGTTCGACGACAAGGGTGATTTGAAAGAGGGCGCCATTACGCTTTACGACTTCAAGGACGGCAAAAAAGCAGTTCTCGACGTCGTGAAGATGTGATGACGGGACGTTCAGCCTGACGGCACCGAAACCACCCAACGGTGCCGTTTTTGCATCCGCCCAAGGCAAGCCCGCGACTGTCATCCAGTCGCCAAGGCGAACCGGCAGCGGATAACCCTTACCGGTCTTTTACATCAGTACCCGCAGTGCCGTTGAGATTGGCGTACCGCATCACCGCCCACCGGCTGATGAAGAACGCGAATCCAGTCGCACGGGCTAAGGAGCATTAAATGGATATTTTCATCCAGCAGGTCCTCAACGGGCTGGTGCTTGGCAGCGTTTACGCCATCATCGCACTGGGCTATACGATGGTTTACGGCATCTTGGGCATCATCAACTTCGCTCACGGCGATGTGTTGATGGTGGGCGCGATGGTTGCGCTCTCAGCCATAGGCGTGCTTCAGAACCACTTCCCTGGCCTCGGCAATGTGCCGACGCTCATCATCGCGCTGATCATCGCGGCCATTGTGTGCGCGGCAGTCGGCTACACGATCGAGCGCGTGGCCTACCGGCCGTTGCGTAAAGCGCCGCGTCTCGCACCGCTGATCACCGCGATCGGCGTGTCGATCCTGCTGCAGACGCTGGCCATGATGATCTGGTCGCGCAACCCGCTGCCGTTCCCGCAGCTGTTGCCCACCGACCCGCTCAACGTGATCAAGGCCACCGACACGACGCCTGGCGCCGTGATCTCGATGACTGAAATCGTGATCATCGTGGTGGCGTTCCTCGTGATGGGCGGCTTGCTGCTGCTGGTGCACAAGACCAAGCTCGGTCGCGCCATGCGAGCCATCGCCGAGAACCCGGGCAATGCCTCGCTGATGGGCGTGAACCCGAACTTCGTGATCTCGGCCACCTTCATGATCGGCTCGGCGCTCGCCGCTCTGGCCGGCGTGATGATCGCGTCGGAATACGGCAACGCACACTTCTATATGGGCTTCATCCCCGGCCTGAAGGCCTTTACCGCGGCGGTGCTGGGCGGTATCGGCAATCTCGGCGGCGCGATGGTGGGTGGCGTGATTCTCGGCCTGATCGAACAGTTGGGCGCCGGCTATATCGGCAACCTCACCGGCGGTGTGTTCGGTAGTAACTATCAGGACGTGTTCGCCTTCATCGTGCTGATCATCGTGCTGGTGTTCCGTCCGTCGGGCCTGCTTGGCGAACGTGTTGCGGATCGCGCCTGATCCCGGGAGAAAACAGACATGACCTCAATTCAACCGATCGAGCCGTCCACGACGCTCATCCCTGAAAAGAACCTGACGAAGACGCTGACCGTCGGCATCATCACCGCCATCTTCGTGATCGCGGCGCCGATGATCATCGGCTCGGCCGGCGGCAACTACTGGGTCCGCGTGCTCGACTTCGCGATGCTGTACGTGATGCTCGCGCTCGGCCTCAATGTGGTGGTTGGCTTCGCCGGCCTGCTGGATTTGGGCTACATCGCGTTCTACGCGGTCGGCGCCTACACGGCCGCGCTGCTGAGCTCGCCGCACCTGGTGTCGCAATTCGAGTGGATCGCGCATCTCGCGCCGAATGGCCTGCACGTGCCGTTTCTCATCATCGTGCCCTGCGCGATGGCTGTCGCCGCGTTCTTCGGCGTGATTCTCGGTGCGCCGACGCTGCGTCTGCGCGGCGACTACCTCGCCATCGTGACGTTGGGCTTCGGGGAAATCGTGCGGATCTTCCTGAACAACCTCGACCGTCCGGTGAACATCACCAACGGCCCGAAGGGGATCACGGGGATCGACCCGGTGCACGTGGGCGATTTCAGCCTCGCGCAAACGCACTCGCTGTTCGGCTTCCAGTTCCCGTCGGTGTACTCGTACTACTACCTGTTCGTGCTGGCCGCGCTGCTGGTGATCTGGGTGTGTACGCGTTTGCAGCACTCGCGTATCGGCCGTGCCTGGGCCGCGATCCGGGAAGACGAAATCGCCGCCAAGGCGATGGGCATCAACACCCGTAACGTGAAGCTGCTGGCGTTCGCGATGGGTGCGTCGTTCGGCGGCCTGTCGGGCGCGATGTTCGGCTCGTTTCAGGGCTTCGTGTCGCCGGAATCGTTCACGCTGCCGGAGTCGATCGTCGTGCTGGCGTGCGTGGTGCTGGGCGGCATGGGCCACATTCCGGGCGTGATTCTCGGCGCGGTGCTGCTCGCGGTGCTGCCGGAATTCCTGCGCTCGACGATGGGTCCGCTGCAGAACATGATCTTCGGCCATGAAATCGTCGATACGGAAGTGATCCGTCAGCTGGTCTACGCACTCGCGATGGTGCTGATCATGCTGTACCGCTCGGAAGGCTTGTGGCCGTCGCCCAAGCACGAAGACAAGATCGCGAAACTGTCGAAGCGTAGCGGCAAGAAGCCGATACGGGCTTAACGGACCGGAGAGAAAAACATGAGCGACAACATTCGACTGTCCGTGAAAGGCGTCAACAAGCGCTTCGGCGGTTTGCAGGCATTGTCCGACGTCGGACTGGAGATCAAGGAAGGCACGATCTACGGTCTGATCGGCCCGAACGGCGCCGGCAAGACGACGTTCTTCAACGTGATCACGGGGTTGTACACGCCGGATTCGGGCGACTTCAAGCTCGACGGCGTGAACTATACGCCGACCGCGGTGTATCAGGTGGCGAAGGCCGGCATCGCGCGCACGTTCCAGAACATCCGTCTGTTCGGCGGCATGACCGCGCTGGAAAACGTGATGGTTGGACGTCACGTGCGCACCAAGCACGGCCTGATCGGCGCGGTGTTCCAGACGCCGGCCGAGCGCAAGGAAGAGCGCGAGATCAAGGAACGCGCGATCGAACTGCTGGAGTACGTCGGCATTGCGCAGTACGCGGACTACACGTCGCGCAACCTGTCGTACGGCCACCAGCGCCGGCTGGAAATTGCCCGCGCACTGGCGACCGATCCGAAGCTGCTCGCGCTGGACGAACCGGCCGCCGGCATGAACGCGACGGAGAAGGTCGAGCTGACCAAGCTGCTCGACAAGATCCGCGCGG
The DNA here is from genome assembly GCF_004339745.1 of Paraburkholderia sp. BL9I2N2. Lineage (GTDB taxonomy): Bacteria > Pseudomonadota > Gammaproteobacteria > Burkholderiales > Burkholderiaceae > Paraburkholderia. The sequence continues at coordinate 385,207 of NZ_SMGP01000001.1, forward strand.
ACGGCAAGACGATCCTGCTGATCGAACACGACGTGAAACTCGTGATGGGTCTGTGCAACCAGATGACGGTGCTCGACTACGGCAAGGTGATCGCGCAGGGTCTGCCGCACGACGTGCAGAAGGATCCGAAGGTGATCGAAGCTTATCTGGGTGCGGGGGTCCACTAATGGCAACGGCAATGTTGAAAATCAAGGGCCTGCAGGTCAATTACGGCGGCATCCAGGCAGTCAAGGGGATCGACCTCGAGGTCGCGCAGGGCGAGCTGGTCACGCTGATCGGCGCGAACGGCGCGGGCAAGACCACGACGATGAAGGCGATCACGGGTCTGAAGCCGTACACGATCGGCGACATCGAGTACATGGGCGAGTCGATCAAGGGCGTGCCGCCGCATCTGCTGCTCAAGCGGGGTCTCGCGATGGTGCCGGAAGGCCGCGGTATTTTCGCGCGCATGTCGATCGTCGAGAACATGCAGATGGGTGCTTATCTGCGTACGGACACGGACGGCATCAAGGCGGACGTCGATCGCATGTTCGGCTTCTTCCCGCGTCTGAAGGAACGCGCGGCGCAATACGCGGGCACGCTTTCGGGCGGCGAGCAGCAGATGCTGGCGATGGCGCGCGCGATCATCTCGCGTCCCAAGCTGTTGCTGCTGGATGAGCCGTCGATGGGCCTGTCGCCGATCATGGTCGAGAAGATCTTCGAAGTGGTGCGGGCGATCTCGGCGGAAGGCATGACCGTGCTGCTGGTCGAGCAGAACGCGCGTCTGGCGTTGCAGGCGGCGAATCGCGGCTACGTGATGGACTCGGGACTGGTCACGATGTCGGGTGACGCGAAGCAGATGCTGGATGATCCGAAGGTGCGGGCGGCTTATCTGGGTGAATAAGCCCCGTTAGTTTGCTCTGCCTATGAAAAAAGGCCGCATGCGTGAACTACGCATGCGGCCTTTCTCTATTCTGCGGGGCTTTATACTTTATACGGCAGGCACCGCGTCCGCGAATTCACCCAGGCGCTTGCCGAGACTGACCACCGCATCGGCGCGATAACCGAGCGCCTCGTAAAACGCGCGCACATCGGCCTTCGCGGACAACACCTGCAGATTCAGCTTCGGGCAGCCACGCTCCGTCAGCGCGTTTTCGACATGCGCGACGAGGCGCGTGCCGATCCCATGACGACGCAGCGACTCATCCACCGCGAGCGAATACAGCCAGCCGCGGTGACCGTCGTAGCCGCCCATCACCGTGCCGACGATTCGCTCGCCGAGCACCGCGACAAAGAACAGTTCCGGTTGCGTCGCCAGCTTGTTGGCGATCGACAAATGCGGATTGCGCTGCGGCCTCGTGACGTCCCGATACTCCGGGAAGGCCTCCTGCCACAGTGCGACCACGGCATCGGTGTCGCTCGCTTCGAAGCGGCGGATCGATAACGATGCGCTCGATGTCATACGCGCGGTCCCGTTCGATTACAGCGTGTCGAGAATCGAACGCAGCATCGCCATCATCTGGTCGATTTCTTCGTTCGTCACGTTCAGCGCCGGCATGAAGCGCAGCAGGTTCGGACGTGCCGCGTTCAGCAGCAGGCCGTCGGGTTGCATGTCGCGCGCCTTTTCGACGATCTGGTTGCCGATGTCCTTGCCGAGCAGCAGTGCGCGCAGCAGGCCTTCACCGCGCTCGCCCAGGAAGCCGCGTTCTTCAGACAACTCCAGCAGCTTCGAGCGCAGATACTCGCCGCGCGCCCGCACGCCTTCGAGGAAGCCCGGCGCCGTGAGTTGCGAGATCACCGAGTAGCCGACCGCGGTCATCAGCGGATTGCCGTTGTAGGTGCCGCCCTGATCGCCCGCTTCGAACACGGCGATGTCCGCTTTCGCGAGCAGCGCCGCGAGTGGCACGCCGCCGCCGATGCCCTTGCCGAGGGTCATGATGTCCGGCTCGATGCCCGACAGTTCATACGCGAACAGCGTACCGGCGCGGCCGCAGCCGCTTTGCACTTCGTCGACGATCAGCAGCAGGTTGTGCTTTTTGGTCAGCTCGCGCAGTTGCTGCATGAACTCGCGCGTGGCGGGAATCACGCCGCCTTCGCCCTGAATCGGTTCGAGCATCACGGCAACGGTCTCCGCGGTGATGAGCTTCTCCACCGATGCAATGTCGTTCAGATCCGCCTTCGGGAAGCCCGGCACTTGCGGTGCGTAGATCGTGTCCCAGCCCGGCTTGCCGCTCGCCGACATGGTGGCGAGTGTGCGGCCGTGGAAGCTGTGATCGAACGTGATGATCTCGAACGCGCCGTCCTTGAACTTCTTGCCCCACTTGCGCGCGAGCTTGATCGCGCCTTCGTTGGCTTCGGCGCCGCTGTTTGCGAAGAACACCTTGTCGAAGCAGCTGTGTTGCGTGAGCAGGCCGGCGAGTTGCGCCATCGGCTCGTTGTAGAAGGCCGGCGACGGATTGAGCAGCAGCTTGGCCTGCTTGTTCAGCGCTTCGATCATGCCGTCGTTGCAATGGCCGAGACTGTTGACCGCCCAGCCCTGGATGAAGTCCAGATATCGCTTGCCGTTATTGTCGTAGAGCCACGAGCCTTTGCCGTGCGTGAAAACGATTTCGGGCCGGTTCGTGATGTACATCAGCGACTCGATCGGATATTCATTGAAATTCATGACGGCAGGCTCCAGACAGCGGGGTGAAGGGTGGATGAAGATTGGCCAACTACGAAACCAGGGGCCGAAAAACAGAAAAGCCACGGCATGCCGTGGCTTTCATGATTCGAACAGCTTGCGCCTTTGTGTGGCGCGAATCCGTGACGAAGCCAGCGGCGTCCCTAGGGGAGCGGCGAGCGGCGACGTCGAAGTTCGGATTGGATGCGGTTCATGCGCGAAAGAATACGACAAGGAAAGCGCTGGTGTAAACCATGAATTTGCGTCGGAGGGATATTTTTGTCCATCGCGCGAGTTCATGCGGCTTGCCGATTATGAGATGTCCGGCTGACTAAAATGTGACGGCGGTCGTTTGAACCGCCTGCCCGGCGGGCGGGGCAGGTCACGAAGAACGGCCGCTGGAAATGCAAATGGGCGCTCGACTGAGCGCCCATTTTGAATCAAGCCGCGTTCCGTCGCGGTGTGCCGCCGGGCCTGGAATATGAGTATCGAGTCGATGCGCGGCAAAAAGCGATCGCTGTCAGAAGTGGTCAGGTGATTACCCAACTCACGATGTACTTCTGGAAGCGCCTTTTTTCCCGCGATTACGAACATACGCTATGGAAACCAGCGTTGAAGCCAATTTTCCCGAACAAACGGATCGACCGGTCCGCGGTCGCTGTTCAACTGGAGCGCATCTACCAGACACGCAATCGCGTCGCACATCATGAACCGGTGTATGGTCACCGGCTATTCGATACACTGAACGCGGTGAATTTTCTGGCTTCGAATCTGGGAGCGGCCGGCAGCGATGGCCGCACCGCATCGCATAAAATGCTGCGGTCCGAGCAGGCCGCGCTCGAGAATCAGGCGCACGTACTTCAGCTCAGAATCGAGACTTGCGCCGGTGCAAATCATCAATGCGCGAAGCGCGGCCATTTGCATAGCCGCGCTTCCAGAAATGCGCATGGCGAGCATCGACGCATCTGCGCCGACGCCTCTCCCATCAAACCGCGTTCGCGAGATCCGCTGCGCTCGTGAACGAATCCGCGTAGAACTCGTCTTCCGGCAGACCGTGATGCTGCGTGAAATCGCGCTGCGCCGACTCGACCATCACCGGCGCGCCGCACGCGTACACCTGATACGCCGACAGATCCGGCAAGTCCTCGATCACCGCGCGATGCACGAAGCCGACGCGGCCCGTCCATGCGTCGCCCGCGTCCGGCTCCGACAGCACCGGCACGAATTTGAAGTTCGGAATCTCGCGCGCCCATTGCTCGGCCAGTTCGAGCAGATACAGATCCTTCTTGCGACGTGCGCCCCAGTAGAGCGTCATCGGCCGGTTCAGGTTCTTGAACACTGCGTGCTCGACGATTGCCTTCAGCGGCGCGAAGCCCGTACCCGAGGCGAGCAGCACGATCGGTTTGTCCGAATCTTCACGCAGGAAGAACGTGCCGAGCGGCGCTTCGAAGCGCAGAATGTCGCGCTCCTTCATGGCGTTGAACACGTGATCCGTGAAGGCGCCGCCGGGCATGTGACGGATGTGCAATTCGATCGGGCCTTCCGTGTGCGGCGCGTTCGCCATCGAATAGCTGCGGCGCTTGCCGTCTTTCAGAATGAATTCGAGGTACTGGCCGGCGAGATATTGCAGCCGCTCGTTGGCGGGCAATTGCAGCTTCAGCACGACGACGTCGTCGGCCTTGCGCTCGATCGCGTTCACGCGGCACGGCAGTTTCTTGACCTGCACGTCGCCGACGCCCGCCACTTCGCGGATATCCACTTCGAGATCGGTGCAGGCAGTCGCGCAGCAGAAGAGCGCCATGCCGCGCGTTTTTTCGTCGTTCGACAAAGCCGACGACGAATGCGCACGCTGCTCGATTTCCCCGCTGACCACAGTGCCCTTGCAGGAACCGCAAGCGCCGTTCTTGCAGCCGTACGGCAGGCCAATACCTTGGCGCAAGGCGGCGCTCAGCACCGGTTCGTCCTGTTCTACCTGAAACTGCCGGCCGCTTTGCCGGAGCGTGACGTTAAATGCCATAAAGTGTTCGAAATCGAAAAAGTCGGTAATCGTTATCGGAGCTGCCGTGTCAACGGCGCGGTGCCTGCCGCGCGTGACGGCTACAATGCGTCCACTATGAAAGCGACACGAAACTTCCGCCGGCCGCGCGTGTTAATCGTAGGTTGCGGCGATGTCGGCATGCGCTGCGTGCCCTTGCTGCGGCCACGCGCGCATGTCTTCGCGCTGACCAGTCACTCCGGGCGCTGCGCCGAATTGCGCGCGGCGGGCGTGACGCCGCTGGTCGGCGATCTGGATGTGCGCCGCAGCCTGAAAAGACTCGCGGGCCTCGCGCCGACGCTGCTGCATCTCGCGCCACCGCAGAAAACCGGCGACGACGACCGCCGTACCCGCGCCTTGCTCGCTACGCTAAGCGCGCGCCGCGATTCAGCGCGGGCCGCTGTGGCGCCTGCCGTTTCGCCGGTGGGGCGGTTGCGCCAACTTCGTGCCTCGTGGGCGGAATCTGGAACAGCCAATATTGTACCCGACGGGGTGCGCCGGACCGCCGGTTCGCGCGCACCGGTGCGACTCGTGTACGCGAGCACGACGGGCGTCTACGGCGACTGCGGCGGCGCGTGGATCGACGAGACCCGCGTGACGCAAGCAGCCAATCCGCGCGCCAAGCGCCGTGTCTCGGCCGAACGGCAATTGCGGCGCGCGACCGCGCGCGGCAGCGTCGCGGCGAGCATCGCGCGGATTCCGGGCATCTATGCGGGCAATCGCCTGCCGCTCGCGCGGCTCGAAAAGCGCACGCCGGCCTTGATCGATGCCGACGACGTCTACACCAACCACATTCACGCCGACGATCTGGCTGCGATCCTCGTGCGCCTCGCCACACATGGGCGGCCGGGGCGCGTGGTCCACGCGTCCGACGACACGTCGCTGAAAATGGGCGAGTACTTCGACGAGGTCGCCGATGCGTTCGGCCTCGCGCGTGCGCCACGCATTACGCGAGCCGAAGCGGAGTCGCAGATCGAGCCGACCTTGCTGTCTTTCATGCGTGAATCGAGGCGGCTGGTGAATCGGCGCCTCAAAGAGGAATTGCGCGTGCGCTTGCGGTATCCGAGCGTCGAAGATTTTCTGCGTGAAGGCGTGAAGGCGTGAAGGTCTGAAAGGGAAGGTTGAAGAGCGTCGCTTCAACCTTCCCACACACCGCAAAAACCCACAAAAAAGCGCGGCAAAAAACCATCTCTCCAGGCACCGCCCGGAGAATCCGATCCGCGCCGCGCTCAACCGCATCAGCGCGGCGCGGCGTCGCGAGGCCTACGTCAGCGCGGGCAATGCTTCCAGCAGCAGGAAACACAGCATCGCGCCGATCAATGCGCCGATCAGGTTCGGATGATATTTGTGCCGCAGCCGCATCATGACCAGCAAGCCGCCGATCACGACCAGTCCAAGGCACAGAAAAGCAATCATCACCGCCGGAATCTGGAAACCGTTTTGGATGATCATGGCGCCCCTCCCTGAACCCTTTGTAGTCATTGTTTAAACGAGTATAGGGCGAGGTGTAAGGAAGATCATGCTGCGACGCAGCGCGCGAGCAGGCGCCGCGCGCGCTATGTGCGCAGCCGCGCATGCGATTTCCTGCTGCATCAAGAGCTTAAAGGGGCGCTACCGGTTTACCCGCTCCGTAGAGATCCGAGGTCGGTTTCATCGAGCCATTGCCACGCGCCTGGCGCAAGCGTTTCGGGCAAAGCAAGTCCGCCGATCCGCTCGCGATGCAGCGCCTCGCAGCGGTTGCCGGCTGCGGCGATCATCCGCTTGACCTGGTGATACTTGCCTTCCATCACGGTGAGCGCGAGCGCGTGATCGCCGCGCGCCTCTGCGTCGACTGCCGCGATCGGTTTGGGCTCGCCGTGCAGCAGCACGCCGTCGCGCAGCGCGCTCAATTGCGCGTCGTCGATCGGATGACGCGTGGTCGCGACATACACCTTCGGCACTTTGCGTTTCGGCGACGTGAACAGGTGCACGAACTTGCCGTCGTCGGAGAGCAGCAGCAGGCCGGTCGTGTCCTGATCGAGCCGGCCCACGCATTGCACGCCGCGCTCGGCGAACTGCGGCGGCAACAGACTGAACACGCTCAGATGATGCTGCGGATCGCGCGAACACTCGTAGCCCGCCGGCTTGTTCAGCAGCAGATAGGCCTGCTCGCGATACGGCCAGACGACGCCGTCCACGCTGAAGGAGAAGGTGGTGTCGCCGGTGGGGAAATCGGCATCGGCATCGGTGCAGACAGCGCCGCCGATGCTCACGCGCGCGTCGGCGATCAGCGCGCGGCATTGGCGGCGCGAGCCGAAACCCTGACGGAAGAGAATGCTTTCGAGATTCATGGCGAGCGAAGAATAACACCGCAAGAAGCGGAGCGCCCCACGGCGCGAGTCGGACCACGATGAACGCTTCCATGTCCCGTCGCAGGAGTTCATCGATGCACGTCCCATCCTCCGCGTTATCCGTACGCCGACTGCCGGCCGCCTTTCAGCGACTCGCGTGGTCGAACCTGGTCGCGCAATCCGCCGAGCAGATCAGCCTCGCCGCGGCGCCGCTCGTCGCGGTCTTCGCACTCGGCGCCGACGCGCGCGACACGGGTCTGCTGCAAACCGCGCAGACCCTGCCGTTCCTGTTGCTGTCGATACCGCTCGGCGTCTGGGCCGACCGTCGCTCGCGCCGCACGTTGATGACGCTCGCTGAAAGCGTGCGCGTGATCGCCATGCTAGGTGTGCTGTTGCTCGTGATGACCCATGCGTTGAGCTTGCCGCTGCTCGCCGCGCTCGGCTTCATCGCCGCGACCGGCACGGTGGCTTACAACGTCGCGGCGCCTTCTCTGGTGCCCGCGCTCGTGCCGCGCGAAGCCTACGCCAGCGCGAACGGCCGGCTGGAACTTGCGCGCAGCGTGGCGTATTCCGCGGGGCCGGCGCTCGGCGGACTGCTGGTCGGCTGGATCGGCGCGGGTTGGGCGTATGGCTGCGCGGCCGCGCTGTCGGGGTTGGCCGTCGCGTTGCTGGCGGGCTTGCGCGAGCCGCCGCGCGCGGCCGCACCGCAGCGTCACTTCATGCTGGAACTGCGCGACGGTACGCGTTTCGTGCTGCGCGACGCGCTGCTGCGTCCGATGCTCGCGACCGCGGTGTTCTTCAACCTCGGCTTCTTCGTGCTGCAAGCGGTATATGTACCGTACGCGGTGCATCGGCTGGGTCTGAGCGCGTCGGCGGTCGGCGTGACGCTCGGCGCCTACGGTGTCGGCATGGTGTGCGGCGCGCTCGCCGCGTCCGCCATCGCGCGACGTCTCGCATTCGGCCGTGTGCTGATCATCGGGCCGTCGTGCGGACTGCTCGCGTCGCTCGTGATGGTGGCGACACTCGTTGCGCCGTCGTTCTGGCTGGCGATGCTGAGCTTCTTCCTGCTCGGCGCCGGACCGATTTTGTGGGTGGTCGGCTCGACCACGCTACGCCAGGCCATCACGCCCGAACGGATGATGGGGCGCGTCTCCGCGCTCAACAGCACCGCCACCTACGGTGCGCGGCCGCTCGGTGCATTGCTCGGTGCCGCAATCAGCGCGCGCTGGGGCATGGACGCGTGTCTGGTCGCTGCTGCGGCCGCCTTCCTCGTGCAGGCGCTGATCATCGTCATGTCGCCGGCGGCGCGGCTTGCGCGCATTCCGGAGCAAAGCGCCGCGGCTTGCTGAAAACAGATTTTCACGAAGCCGCGCCGGTAGCGATTGGGATGCGTAGTTTGTACGCGGGTCGTCGGTGAAAACCCTCGAAAATGAAAATGAATTTTTTTCTACGAGATTTCCGTGTAAATATACTTTCATTCATTTTCATTACGCCCCAGGCACCGCGCCCTCGCTCGCATGATCCATCAACCGTCCGTTGCTTCCGATTCCGCCGAGCAGGCCATCGCCGCGCGTATCGCCGCGGCCATGCCGACCCTCACGCCGATTCATCGGCGCATGGGCGACTACGTGCTGGCCAATCTGTTTCGCGCGGCGACCATGCGGATCGACGAGCTGGCCAGCGTGGTCGGTGCGTCGGTGGCGACGGCGAATCGCTTCGCCCGCGCGCTCGGTTTCGACGGCTATCCGCAGTTTCGTGAGGCGCTGGTTCGCGGCTTCGAGGCGACGCTCGCACCGGTCGAGCGCTTGCGCAGTGCGCAGGAGTCGCTCGCAGCCGGCGACGATGTGGTCGACGCCTCGCTCGAACAGGCCGCCAACAATCTGCACGCCACCCGCACGGCGATCGACAGCGCCGCGGCCGAAGCCGCCGTCGAAGCGATCATCGCCGCGCGCCGCGTGTTCGTGCTCGGCTTCGGCGCCAGCGCGTTTCTCGCGGGTCTGATGGAACACGGCCTGATGCCGTATCACGACAACGTGCAGTCGCTCGCGCTAATGGGCGGACCGTCGCACGCCGCGCGGCGTCTGTTTGCTTCCAACGAGGGCGACCTCGTCATCGGTATCGCTTTTCCGCGTTACGTCGAAGACACGATCGAGCTCGCGCATCGCGCGGCGGGCCGTGGCGCTCGCGTGCTCGCGCTTACCGACAGTCCGCGTTCGCCGCTCGCGCAGTTCGCCGACATCTCGCTCTACGTCCGCGCCGACCGGCGGCTCGCGGCGAATGCCGATTCGGCCGTGCTCGCCGTGATCGAGGCGCTGTGCGACGCGGTGGCGTATCGGGCCAAACGCTCGGTGAAGGCCGCCGCCGAAGTCAGCGAATTCCTGCTGCCGTGGCTCGTCGACCCGCAAGCCGAGGCTGCCGGCACGAGCGCGCGGCCCGCGCGCGGCGCGACCCGAACCACCCGAACTTCCCGCACTCCTCGCACTACGAAAGCCAAACGATGAACTCCAACGCAGTCATTGCCATTCATGGCGGGGCAGGGACGATCCTGCGCTCGTCGATGTCGGCCAGCGCCGAAGCCGACTACCACGCCGCGTTGCACGCGGTGCTGAGCGCCGGCCAGCGCGTGCTCGCCGACGGCGGCAGCGCGCTCGACGCCGTCAGCGAAGCCGTACGCCTGCTCGAAGACTGCCCGCTCTTCAACGCGGGCCGCGGCGCGGTCTACACCGCGGCCGGCACGCACGAACTCGACGCGGCGATCATGGACGGCAGCACGCTCGACGCCGGCGCGATCTGCTGCGTGAAGCGCGTGCGCAATCCGATTCTGGCGGCGCGCCGCGTGCTCGAACGCAGCGAGCATGTGCTGTTCACCGGCGAAGGCGCGGAAGCGTTCGCCGCCGCGCAAGGACTCGAATTCGCCGAGCCCGAGTATTTCCATACTGAAGCGCGCCATCGCCAATGGCTGATCGCGCGCGGGCAACAGCGCGCCATGCTCGATCACGACGGCGCCACGCTCGCCGCCGCGCCGTCTCCCAGTGACGACCCGACGCCGCACGAACCGATCGATCCGAACCGCAAGTTCGGCACCGTCGGCGCCGTCGCACTCGATCAGCATGGACACGTGGCGGCAGCGACATCGACGGGCGGCGTCACCAACAAGCAGGCCGGCCGGGTCGGCGATACGCCCCTAATCGGCGCGGGCTGCTATGCGGACGACGCGACCTGCGCGGTCTCGACCACCGGCTCGGGTGAAATGTTCATGCGCATGGTCGCGGCCTACGACGTCGCCGCGCAAATGGCTTACCGCAACGTGTCGCTGCAGGAAGCAGCCGACGACGTGGTGATGAACCGCCTGCCGAAGATCGACGGACGCGGCGGCCTGATTGCTGTCGATGCGCGCGGCAATGTCACGCTGCCGTTCAATACCGAAGGCATGTATCGCGGTTTTGCGCGGCTCGGCGAAGCGCCGGTGACGGCGATTTACCGCTAGTCAGTCTGGCCGCTTACAGCATGAACCCCCGTTAGCCGCGTTCGAATTCAAAGGAACCACCGTGCCGACCTCATCGCACACCGCCCGTCCGTTTATCGAAACCTTGCCGCCGCAACGCGTGCTCGCGGTCGACGATCTGTCGGTCGCATTCCGCAGCGGCGACACCACCTTCAACGCGGTGCGCAATCTCTCGCTGACAGTCGAGCGCGGCGAGACGCTGGCGATCGTCGGCGAATCGGGTTCGGGCAAATCGGTCACTTCACTCGCGTTGATGCGGCTGATCGAGCATGGCGGTGGGCGCCTTGCCGGCGGCAGCATCGCTTTCCGGCGCCGCGACGGCAGCGTGCTCGACCTCGCGAAAGCGTCGTCCGGCACGATGCGTTCGATTCGCGGCGCCGACATCGCGATGATCTTTCAGGAGCCGATGACCTCACTCAATCCGGTCTTCACGGTGGGCGATCAGATCAGCGAGGCGATCGCCTTGCATCAGGGCAAGAGCCGCTCCGCCGCGCACGCCGAGACGCTGCGCCTGCTCGAACTCGTGCGAATTCCGGAAGCGCGGCGCGTGGCGGCGCGTTTTCCGCATCAACTGTCGGGCGGCATGCGCCAGCGCGTGATGATCGCGATGGCGCTGTCGTGCAAGCCGGCGCTGCTGATCGCCGACGAACCGACCACCGCGCTCGACGTGACGATCCAGGCGCAGATCCTGCAATTGATTCGCGGCTTGCAGGATGAGATGAACATGGGCGTGATCTTCATCACGCACGACATGGGCGTAGTCGCCGAAGTGGCCGATCGCGTGCTCGTGATGTATCGCCGCGAGAAGGTGGAAGAGGGCGCGTCCGACGCGTTGTTCGCCGCGCCGTCGCATCCTTATACGAAGGCGTTGCTCGCCGCGGTGCCGCGTCTCGGTGCGATGCAAGGCACGGATCAGCCGGCCAAGTTTCCGATCCTGACCGTCGAGCAGGCGAGCCTGAGCGGCACCGATCAGGCCGTGCGTCCCGCTGCCGCCGTCGCCGCGGAAACGCAGCCGCTAGTGCAAGAAACCACGCCGCCGATTCTGCGGGTTCGCGATCTGGTCACGCGCTTTCCGGTCAAGAGCGGATTGTTCGGCCGCCTGACGGGCCGCGTGCACGCGGTGGAAAAAGTCAGCTTCGATTTGCGGCCCGGCGAAACGCTCGCGCTGGTCGGCGAGTCGGGTTGCGGCAAATCGACCACGGGCCGCTCGCTGCTGCGTCTCGTCGAAAGTCAAAGCGGGTCGATCGAATTCAACGGCAAGGAAATCAGTTCGCTGACCGGCCCCGCGTTGCAGGCGCTGCGCCGCGATATCCAGTTTATTTTCCAGGACCCGTTCGCCTCGCTGAATCCGCGCTTGACCGTCGGCTTCTCGATCATGGAGCCGCTGCTCGTGCACGGCGTCGCGCAGGGTGCGCAAGCGCAGGCGCGCGTGGCGTGGCTGCTCGAAAAAGTCGGCCTGCCGCCCGAAGCCGCGCGACGCTATCCGCACGAATTCTCCGGCGGTCAACGGCAACGCATCGCGATTGCGCGGGCACTGGCGTTGAACCCCAAAGTCGTGATCGCCGACGAATCCGTGTCCGCACTCGACGTCTCCGTGCAAGCGCAGATCGTCAATCTGATGCTCGATTTGCAGCGTGAACTCGGCGTCGCGTATCTGTTCATTTCGCACGATATGGCGGTGGTCGAACGCGTCAGTCATCGGGTCGCGGTGATGTACCTCGGCCAGATCGTCGAAATCGGCCCGCGCCGCGCGGTGTTCGAAGCGCCGCAGCATCCCTACACACGCAAGCTGATGGGCGCGGTGCCGGTCGCCGATCCGGCGCGCCGTCACGCGAAACGCATGCTCGCCGCCGATGAGATTCCGAGCCCGATCCGTGCACTACACGATGAACCCGTCGTGGCGCCGCTCGTTGCGGTCGGACCGGATCATTTCGTCGCCCAGCATCGTGTGGGCGGCGCGTACTAAAACCTAAAGCAACACGCTTCTTCTCGCAGCATCACAACCTGTTTTCATTTCGCAGCCTGGAGCCAACCTCATGAACCTGCTGGTCCCGTCTTCTCCGTTTCGTTTGCGCGCGCTGATCAGCGGCGGCGCGGTGGTGTTCGCGATGCTCGCGGGCAATGCGGCGCATGCCGACACCACGGCCGTGATGGCCGTCGCCTCGACCTTCACGACGCTCGATCCGTACGATGCCAACGACACGCTCTCGCAAGCCGTCGCCAAGTCGTTCTATCAAGGGCTGTTCGGGTTCGACAAGGACATGAAGCTGGTCAACGTGCTGGCCGATAGCTACGAAGCCAGCCCGGATGCGAAGGTCTACACGTTCAAGCTGCGCCACGGCGTGAAGTTCCAGGACGGCACCGACTTCAACGCCGCCGCGGTGAAAGCGAACTTCGACCGCGTCACCGATCCGGCGAACAAGCTCAAGCGCTACAACATGTTCAACCGCATCGAGAAGACCGAAGTGGTCGATCCGTACACGGTGAAGATCACGCTGAAGGCGCCGTTCTCGGCGTTCGTCAACGTGTTGGCGCATCCGTCGGCGGTGATGATTTCGCCGGACGCGCTGAAGAAGTACGGCAAGGACATCGCGTTCCATCCGGTCGGCACGGGTCCGTTCGAACTGGTGAAGTGGGATCCGGCGGGCGATTTGACGGTGAAGAAGTTCGCGGGCTACTGGAAGAAGGGCTACCCGAAGGTCGACGCGATCGACTGGAAGCCGGTGGTCGACAACAACACGCGCGCTGCGTTGATGCGCACCGGCGAAGCAGATTTCGCGTTCCAGGTGCCGTTCGAACAGGCCGCGCAATTGCAGTCGAGCCCGAAGGTCGATCTGATCGCGTCGCCGTCGATCATTCAGCGCTACATCAGCCTGAACGTGAACCAGAAGCCGTTCGACAATCCGAAGGTGCGTGAAGCGCTGAACTATGCGGTCAACAAGGACGCGCTCACCAAGGTCGTGTTCGCCGGCTATGCGACGCCGGCCGACGGCGTGGTGCCGCAAGGCGTCGACTACGCGGTGAAGCAGGGCCCGTGGCCGTACGATCCGGCGAAGGCGCGCGCCTTGCTGAAGGAAGCGGGCTATCCGAACGGTTTCGAAACCACGCTGTGGTCCGCGTATAACTACTCGACCGCGCAGAAGGTGATTCAGTTCGTGCAGCAGCAGCTCGCGCAAGTGGGCATCAAGGCGCAGGTCGAAGCGCTCGAGGCGGGTCAGCGCGTCGCCAAGGTGGAAAGCGCGCAGGACGCCTCAACGGCACCGGTGCGCATGTACTACGCGGGCTGGTCGTCGTCGACGGGCGAAGCGGATTGGGCGATCACGCCGCTGCTCGCGTCGGTCTCGTTCCCGCCGAAGATGGTCAATACGGCGTACTACAAGAACGACACCGTCGACAGCGATCTGAAGCAGGCACTCGAAACCACCGACCGCACGAAGAAGGCCGAGCTCTACACCGACGCGCAAAAGCGCATCTGGGCCGACGCGCCGTGGATCTTCCTCGTCAAGGAGAAGGTCGTGTACGCGCGCAGCAAGCGTCTGTCGGGTGCCTATGTGGCGCCGGACGGTTCGTTCAATTTCGACGAGATCGCGATCAAGTAATGAGCTGACCGTGCGCGCCGGCGTGTCGTTTCATTGGCACGCCGTGCCGCACGGGCGCTGCTTTGCGCCATTACGCGCCGCACAAGATCTTTCGTTGCCCGCATCATTGCCGGATTGGATGTCATGCTGAACTTCCTCGTCAAACGTCTCTTTGGCCTGCTGCCGACGCTCTTCATCGTCGCCGTGCTGGTGTTCCTGTTCGTGCATCTGTTGCCGGGCGATCCGGCGCGGCTCGCCGCCGGTCCGGATGCGGACGAGGCGACCGTCGCGCTGGTGCGTGCCGACCTCGGCCTGAACAAGCCGATGCCGCAGCAATTCGCCAGCTTCTTCGTGAAGATCGCGCACGGCGACTTCGGCATCTCGACGCGCAGCAAGCGTCCGGTCAGCCAGGAAATCGGCGAGCGCTTCATGCCCACGCTGCTGCTCACGCTCGCCAGCATGGTGTGGGCGGTCGTGCTGGGCATGGGCATCGGCATCGTCTCGGCCGTGTGGCGCAACCGCTGGCCCGACCGGCTCGGCATGACGCTCGCGGTGTCGGGCATTTCATTTCCCGCATTCGCGCTCGGCATGCTGCTGATGGAGATTTTTTCGGTGAAGCTCGGCTGGCTGCCTATCGTCGGCGATGGTTCGTGGCAGAGCTACGTGCTGCCCTCGCTCACGCTCGGCGCGGCCGTCGCGGCGGTGATGGCACGCTTCACCCGCGCGTCGTTCGTCGAAGTGATGAACGAAGATTTCGTGCGCACCGCGCGCGCCAAGGGCGTGCCCGAACGTCTCGTGATCGTCAAACACTGCCTGCGCAACGCGATGATTCCCGTGATCACGATGATGGGGCTGCAATTCGGCTTTCTGCTGGGCGGCTCGATCGTGGTCGAAGTGGTGTTCAACTGGCCGGGCCTCGGGCGCCTGCTGGTGGACGCGGTATCGATGCGCGACTATCCGGTGATTCAGGCTGAAGTGCTGTTGTTCTCGCTGGAATTCATCATCATCAATCTGGTCGTGGACGTGCTGTACGCCGTGATCAACCCGACCATCCGTTTCAAGTGAGGCCCGCATGAGCACGACCGCCACCGAGCCGACCGCGGCGCAAGCCGCCAAAGCAGAACGCGCGATCCGCACGCCGTGGAGCGAGTTCTGGCGCAAATTCCGTAAGCAGCACGTGGCGCTCGGCGCCGGCATCTTCGTGCTGCTGTTGATTACGGTCGCGATCATTGCGCCGCATATCGTGCCGTACGATCCGGAGAATTTTTTCGACTACGACGCGTTGAATGCGGGGCCGTCCGCCGCGCACTGGTTCGGCGTGGATTCGCTGGGCCGCGATATTTTCAGCCGCATTCTGGCGGGTTCGCGCATTTCGCTCGAAGCGGGCTTTCTGTCCGTTGCGATCGGCGCGGTGATCGGCACGTTCTTCGGCCTGCTGGCCGGCTACTACGAAGGCTGGTGGGATCGCATCACGATGCGCGTCGCCGATGTGCTGTTCGCCTTTCCCGGCATTCTGCTGGCCATCGGCGTGGTGGCGATTCTCGGCAACGGCATGATCAACGTGATCTGCGCGGTCGCGATCTTCAGCATTCCGGCGTTCGCGCGGCTCGTGCGCGGCAATACCCTGATGCTCAAGCAGCTCACGTATATCGAGGCGGCGCGCAGCATCGGCGCGTCGGATTGGACGATCATCGTGCGGCACATTTTGCCGGGGACGATTTCCTCGGTGGTGGTGTACTTCACGATGCGTATCGGCACTTCGATCATCACCGCCGCAAGTTTGTCGTTTCTCGGGCTCGGCGCGCAGCCGCCGACGCCGGAGTGGGGCGCGATGCTCAACGAAGCGCGCGCCGACATGGTCACCGCGCCGCATATCGCGCTGTTTCCGAGTCTGGCGATTTTCCTGACCGTGCTGGCGTTCAACCTGCTCGGCGACGGTTTGCGCGATGCGCTCGATCCGAAGCTCGACCGGCCATGAATTCGACTCGGGTTCAGGACGCGCCGCATATCGGCGGATTGCCAAGCGGTCCGCTCGGTACGATCGCTGATGTACAGAGCGTGACGGTTGGTCACTACACGCTCGATCAGGGTGCCGTGCAAACCGGCGTGACCGTGATTCGTCCACACGACGGCGATTCGTTTCTCGACAAGGTGCCGGCGGCGTCGTCGGTGATCAACGGGTTCGGCAAAAGCATTGGGCTCGTGCAAGTTGACGAACTCGGCACGCTGGAAACGCCAATCGCGTTGACCAACACATTCGGCGTTGCCGCTGTCGCGCAGGCGCAGATTCGCGCGGCCATTCGCGCGAATCCGCAGATCGGGCGCGAGTGGTCGACGGTCAATCCCTTGGTGTTCGAATGCAATGACGGGTATCTGAACGATATCCAGGCGCTCGCCGTCACCGCGCAGCATTTCGACGATGCGTATGCAGCGGCCAGCGCGGATGTCGTGAGTGGATCGGTCGGTGCGGGCCGAGGCATGTCGTGCTTCGATCTGAAGGGCGGCATCGGCAATGCGTCACGTGTGGTGAGCATAGCGAGCCGTTGCTATACCGTCGGCGCACTCGTGCTGGCGAACTTCGGCCGCCTGCCGATGCTGACCGTCGACGGCACGCCGCTCGGCCGTGTGCTGGCCGCACGCGCGGCCAAAGCGGCGACGGCGGCGGCGGCAACGAAGCCGGAGCAAGGCTCGATCATCATGATCGTCGCCACCGACGCGCCGCTCGACGCGCGCCAGCTCAAGCGTCTCTCATTGCGTGCGGCAGCGGGTCTTGCGCGCACCGGCTCGGTGTACGGCCACGGCAGCGGCGATATCGCACTCGCGTTTTCGACGGCCTATACCGTGCCGCACGGTGCCGACTTCATCACGCTCCCGCCATTGCTCGCCGACGAGCGTCTGGACCCGCTCTTTCGCGCGTGCGCGGACAGCGTGGAGCAGGCGATTCTCGATGCGTTGTGGAGCGCTGCGTCCGTCACCGGGCGCGACGGCCACCGGCGGCTATCACTGCGTGACTCAGTCCCCGATCTCGCCCAACTACTCAAGCCCACTCCCTGATGAAAGTCCTCATTTCCACCGACATCGAAGGCATCGCCGGTGTGTTTCATCCTGAACAAACGCGCGCGGGCAACGGCGAATACGAAGCCGCACGCCGCTGGATGACGCTCGAAGCCAACGCCGCAATCGAAGGCGCATTCGCCGGCGGCGCGACGCACGTGTGGGTCAACGACTCTCACGGCGGCTTTCGCAATCTGCTGCCCGACCTGCTCGACGCGCGCGCCCAGGTGGTGCTCGGCAAGCCGCGCACGCTCGGCATGATGGCCGGGCTCGAATACGGCGCGGCGCTGGTCTTCATGATCGGCTATCACGCGATGTCGCAAACGCGCGGCATCCTCGCGCACACCATCAACAGCTTTGCCTTCGCTCGCGTTTCGCTGAACGGTGTCGAGGTCGGCGAGGCGGGCGTCTATGGCGCGCTGGCGGAAGAATATGGCGCACAGGTCGCGCTTTTATCCGGCGATGACGTCTTCGCCGAAGAAACCGCACCGCGTTTTCCTGGCGCGCGGTTTGTCGTCACCAAGAGCGCGACGGGGCACGCGAGCGGCGTCACGCAATCGCCGGCAAGCGCGCGCGCCGCTATCGAAGCCGCCGCGCGTGAAGTGGTCCAGCAGCATCTCGCCAAAGGACGCGCACGAGAATCCACACGCGCCGAAGCGAAGCCCGTGGAATGCGAACTGCGCGTGCAAACCAGCGCGCTCGCCGATCTGTTCTGCCAATGGCCGACGCTTACGCGCGTCGATGCGGTCACGCTGCGCTTTGGCGCGGCGTCGGCGGAGCATGCGGTGCGTATGTTGAATTGCCTGTCGGCGATGTCGTTCATGTTGCGCTGATCGCGACAACTGGCTGTCCTCCCGGACGCGGCCATTTCACCACGCTTACAGCGGCACCGTGACGGCACGTTTCGTGAGGAAGCGTTACTCTCCTGCATTCCGGAGGCAGCGTCTTTCTCACTGAGCGGAGTACAGCATGGGTAAGCAGACTATCGCGGATTATCTGGCCAAAACACTGGCGGCGGCAGACATCGAGCGAATCTGGGGCGTCACGGGCGACAGCCTGAACGGCCTGTCGGATAGCTTGCAGCGCCTCGGTTCGATTCGCTGGATGCACACGCGCCACGAAGAAGTGGCCGCCTTCGCCGCCGGCGCCGATGCCGCCGCGACCGGCAAGCTCGCCGTTTGCGCGGGCAGTTGCGGTCCCGGCAATCTGCACTTGATCAACGGCCTGTACGACTGCCATCGCAATCATCAGCCCGTGCTCGCGATTGCCGCGCACATTCCGTCGTCGGAAATCGGGCTCGGCTACTTTCAGGAAACCCATCCGCAAGAGCTGTTCAAGGAGTGCAGTCACTACGTCGAACTGGTGACGAACCCGTCGCAGTTTCCGCGCGTGCTGGCGCGCGCCATGCGCACCGCGATCGAAGAACGCGGCGTTGCCGTGATCGTGCTGCCGGGCGATGTCGCGCTGGGCGAAGCGCCTGAGGAAACGCCGGCGTGGGCCGGCACCTTGGAACGCTCGACGGTGGTGCCGTCCGAGGCGGATCTCGACCGGCTCGCCGATCTGCTCAACCAGGCGGGCGGCGTGACGCTGCTGTGCGGCAGCGGCTGCGCCGGCGCGCACGATGAAGTGGTCGCCTTCGCCGATCAGCTCGGCGCGCCGACCGTGCATGCGTTGCGCGGCAAGCAATACGTGGAGTGGGACAACCCGTTCGATGTCGGCATGACCGGGCTGATCGGCTTCAGCTCCGGCTACCACGCGATGATGTCGTGCGACACGCTCGTGATGCTCGGCACCGATTTCCCGTATCGCAACTTCTATCCGTCGCATGGCAACGTGGTGCAAATCGACCGGCGCGGCTCCGCGCTGGGCAAGCGCGCGCCGTTGAAGCTCGGTCTGGTCGGCGATGTGAAGGCGACCTTGCAGGCGCTGATGCCGAAGCTCAAGCGCAAGACCGACCGGCGCTTCCTCGAGAATGCGCGCAAGCACTACGCGAGCGCGCGCAAGGACCTCGACGACCTCGCGCGGCCGTCCGATCCGGGGCGCGCCATTCATCCGCAATACCTCACCAGCATCGTCGACAAGGTCGCCAACGAAGACGCGGTGTTCTCCGTCGACGTCGGCACGCCGACGCTCTGGGCCGCGCGTTATCTGACCATGAACGGCAAGCGCACGCTGCACGGCTCGTTCAATCACGGCTCGATGGCCAATGCGATGCCGCAGGCCCTGGGCGCGCAGGCAGCCGAGCCGGGCCGCCAGGTGATTTCGCTATCGGGCGACGGCGGCCTGTCGATGCTGCTCGGCGATCTGCTCACCGCGCGTCAGCTCAATCTGCCGATCAAGGTCGTGGTGTTCAACAACAGCACGCTCGGCTTCGTCGCGATGGAGATGAAGGCGGGCGGCTATCTCGAGGCCGGCACCGATCTGGCCACGACCGACTTCTCGGCGATCGCGCGCGGCGCGGGAATCTACGGTGTCCGAATCGAGCTGTCCGAGAACATCGAGCCGGCATTGCGCGAAGCATTCGCGCATCCGGGCCCGGCGGTGATCGACGTGGTGACCGCGAAGCACGAACTCGCAATGCCGCCGAAAATCCAGTGGGCGCAGGCCAAGGGCTTCAGCCTGTATATGCTGCGGGCCGTGCTGAACGGCCGCGGTGACGAGGTCGTCGAACTGGCGACCACGAATCTGCGCTGAAACGCGTTGGGGTTGGTTTGTTTCGACCGGCGTATGCGCGATGGTATTCGCGCATACGCCTGAACGGGACTACTGCTGCCGGCTCAATTCGCGCGCCGCGCGATCGATCACGTCGGCAATCGCGCCCGCGTGCGACACGGGTGCCAGGTGGCTCGACGCCATCGGCACGATCTTGGCGCCCATCCGGTCGGCCATGAATTTTTCCACGCCCGGCGACACCGCACGGTCGCGAGTCGTGAGCACATACCACGACGGTTTTTCCTTCCACGCGACCTGGCTGACCGTTTCATTGAACGCGCTCGCGGCGATCGGCACCTGCGCGGTGGCCAGCACGCGCGTCAGATTTTCGGGGACATCCGCAGCGAAATCGGCGTGGTATTTCGTGCGATCGAGCCACAGGAAGCCGCTCGAATCTTTCATGATGCCGGCGCCGACGGGCGCCGGCGCTGCGCGCTTCATCAGATCCATAGTCGACTCATGCAGGTCCGGCGCGATCGCCGCGACATACACCAGGCCGGCGACGTTCGGTGCGTTCGCGCCCGCCTCGGTGATCACGACGCCGCCCCACGAATGTCCCACCAGAATGGTCGGGCCGTTCTGACGCGCGAGGACGCGGCGGGTCGCGGCGACATCGTCGGCGAGGGAGGTGAGCGGATTCTGCACCGAGCTCACGTGATAGCCCTTCTGCTGCAATTTGGCGACCACGCCGTTCCAGCTCGAGCCGTCGAGAAATGCGCCGTGCACCAGCACGACGTTGCGCACGGGGCCGGTCATGGGCGCGGCGGGCGTCGCGGGCGGCGGCGCGGCAGCGGCTTTGGCGGGCGGGGCGGCGGGTGTCATGCTCGGCGCCATGGGTGCCGGCGTCGGCGCTTCGGGTGCGCTTGCCTCCGCGCCCGGCTCGTCGGCGGGCTCGGCTGCGGGCTCCACGCTCGGCGCCATGGTGGGCGCAGGCGCAGGCGTCGCGGCGGGCGCGGTGGTCTGGGCGAGCGCGGCGGCCTCCATGAAGCAGAGACACACAGCAGCGGCGCAAAGCAGACGTTTGGGCGACATGTTGAATCTCCGAAGGCTGACAGCTCGACTAGGGCAACATACAGAAGCCCTGCGCCAGTGACAATCACTATCCTCGCCGTTAAGTGCGGCGCAGAACCAAGCGCGGGTTGCTCCCAGTATTTAGGCTTTATCGGCCACGGTAAAATTTCAGGTTATGCCGGGCCGGACCACAAGTCCGATCGGGTGATCGATATCCATACACTGGGGCGCAATGTCGAATAGTGCACAGCAGCAAGACGGCCTGAAGCGCGGGCTCAAGAATCGCCATATCCAGCTCATCGCGCTGGGCGGCGCGATCGGCACCGGCCTGTTTCTCGGCTCCGCCAGCGTGTTGCAGGCAGCCGGGCCGTCGATGATTCTCGGCTACGCGATCGGCGGCATCATCGCCTTCATGATCATGCGGCAGCTGGGCGAAATGGTGGCACAGGAGCCGGTGGCCGGTTCATTCAGCCACTTCGCGTACAAATATTGGGGCGACTTTCCCGGCTTTCTGTCCGGCTGGAACTACTGGGTGCTGTACGTGCTCGTGAGCATGGCCGAGCTGACCGCCGTCGGTACCTATGTGCATTACTGGTGGCCCGGCGTGCCGACGTGGGTGTCGGCGCTGGCGTGTTTCGCCTTGATCAACGCGATCAATCTCGCCAACGTCAAAGCCTACGGCGAAACCGAGTTCTGGTTCGCGATCATCAAGGTCGTGGCGGTGATCGGCATGATCGTGTTCGGCGGCTATCTGTTGATCAGCGGCCACGGCGGCCCGCAAGCCTCGATCTCCAACCTCTGGGCTCACGGCGGCTTTTTCCCGCATGGATTTCATGGCCTCTTCATGATGCTCGCGGTCATCATGTTTTCGTTCGGCGGGCTGGAACTGATCGGCATTACGGCGGCGGAAGCCGACGAGCCGCAGAAGAGCATTCCGAAGGCCGTGAATCAGGTGATCTACCGGATTCTGATTTTCTACATCTGCTCGCTGGCGGTGCTGCTGTCGTTGTACCCGTGGAATGAAGTGGCGGCCGGCGGCAGTCCGTTCGTGATGATCTTCTCGCAGATCGGTTCGACGCTGACCGCGAACGTCCTCAACGTCGTGGTGTTGACCGCGGCGCTGTCGGTGTACAACAGCGGCGTATATGCGAATAGCCGCATGCTGTACGGCCTCGCGGAGCAGGGCAATGCGCCGCGCGCGCTGATGAAGGTCGACCGGCGCGGCGTGCCGTATATGGCGATCGGGTTGTCGGCGCTCGCCACGTTTACGTGCGTGATCGTCAACTACCTGATTCCGGCCGAAGCGCTCGGCTTGCTGATGGCGCTGGTGGTGGCGGCGCTGGTGCTGAACTGGGCGCTGATCAGCCTGACGCATCTGAAGTCGCGCAAGGCGATGGTCGCGGCCGGCGAGACGCTCGTGTTCAAGTCGTTCTGGTTCCCGGTCAGCAACTGGATCTGCCTCGCGTTCATGGCGCTGATCCTCGTGATTCTGGCGATGACGCCGGGTCTGTCGGTGTCGGTGTGGTTGGTGCCGGCGTGGCTCGTGGTGATGTGGGGCGGGTATGTGTTCAAGCGCCGGCGCGCGGCTGTGCACAGCGGGGCGCAGGTGGTGGGGCGATAAGGTGTTTCGAATGGCGTGGGGATCGATGTTCGCACTCACGCCGTTTGAGTCCGCTGAGGTTTTCAGGCGGCCCAGAAACGACAAACCCCGCGAGCAGCATGCGCTAGCGGGGTTCGAGGAATACGGAAACAGCGGTCTTTCGAATTCGTTGGTGCCCAGGGCCGGAATCGAACCGGCACGCCTTGCGGCGGGGGATTTTGAGTCCCCTGCGTCTACCAATTTCACCACCTGGGCAGGTCTTGCAGCGCACGCGTCAGAAGCTGGCGCGCGGCGAAGACGCAGATTATGGCCGAAAATTCGACGACGGGCAAGCCAGTTGCTTTCGTCCGCCTCAAGGCCTTCAAACCGTGCGGGAAAATCGTTCGAGTGTCTGCTGGCCGAGATACCGATCGAACACCATCGCGATGTTGCGCACCAGCATGCGTCCGGCCATCCGCACTTCAAGCTTGTCCGCTGCGAGCGACACCAGGCCGTCCTGCTCGAAGCCGTGCAAACGCTCCAGCTCCGGCTCGAACGTCTCGGCGAAGTGGATGCCATAAGCCGCTTCGAATTCGTCGAAGCGCAATTCCAGGTTGCACATGAGTTGCGTGATCACGTCGCGGCGCAGACGGTCGTCGGCGGTAAGGCGCACGCCGCGTGCGATGGCGAGCGTGCCGGCATCGATCGCCGCGGCGTAGCCCGGCAGATCCTTGATGTTCTGCGCGTACACGTCGCCGACTTTGCCGATCGACGATGCGCCGAAGCCGATCAGATCGCATTCAGCCCGCGTGCTATAGCCCTGGAAATTACGGTGCAAGGTTCGTTGCGCTTGCGCGCGCGCGAGTTCGTCCGTGGGCAGCGCGAAGTGATCCATGCCGATGTACACATAACCCGCCCCCGTCAGACGTTCGACCACGCGCTGCAGGATCGCGAGCCGCACCTCGGGCGAAGGCAGCGTGGCAGGGTCCATCTGACGTTGCATCTTGAAGAGCTGCGGCATGTGCGCATAGGCAAACACCGAGAGACGATCGGGCGCGAGCGCGAGCATCGTGTCGAGCGTACGGCTGAAGCTCTCGACCGTTTGATGCGGCAGTCCGTAAATCAGATCGACACCGATCGAATGAAAGCCGGTGTCGCGCGCGGCCTGCATCACCGAGGCGGTCATCTCGAGCGGCTGAATGCGGTTGATTGCCTGCTGCACGTCCGGATCGAAGTCCTGCACGCCAAGGCTCAGCCGGTTGAAGCCCAGCTTGCGCAGATGCGCGATGGTCTCAGGCGATGCTTCACGCGGATCGACTTCGATCGAATATTCGGCGTCAGCATCGGGCAGCAGCGTGAAGTGCTCGCGCGTGGCGGCCATCAACTCGGCTGTTTCGTCGTGCGACAGAAAAGTCGGCGTGCCGCCGCCCCAGTGCAATTGCGACACCGGACGCCGCGTGTCGAAACATGCCGCCTGCAAAGCCATTTCGCGTTTCAGCTGCTCGAGGTACGGACGCGCATGGGCGCGGTTTTTCGTGGCGACCTTATTGCAACCGCAGTAGAAGCACACGGTGTCGCAAAACGGAATGTGGAAGTACAGCGAGAGATCCGTGGCCGACGCGCCCGGGTCGGCGGCGGCGCGCAAATAGTCGGCGGGATCGAAGTTGTCGCGGAACTGCAGGGCGGTCGGATAGGACGTATACCGTGGGCCGTTCGCACTGTATTTGGCGAGCAGGTCAGGGCGGAACAGCATGCTGGCGATGGACATGAGGGACTCGACGGCTGGCGGGCGGCCATCGAGGAAGAAGCGGACCGCCGCGGTTCGCGCGACAGGATCGGACCGCGCGGACGCCTCTTGAGCATGGCCTTTCGGATCCTGCGAGTTTACGTGAGCGGGCATTCGCCCGATTGCGTAAAAAGGTCGCACGGAATGCGGTGGCACAATGCGGGTCTGATAGTGCGTTGCCCGTCTTCGGGTTCAGGAAAAATGTCGTGAGTGATGTGTCGAACAGCGCCATGAAGCGCGAGTCTCCGTTCCACGTGGCCGGTCACGCGTGCCGCCCCGATTGCGGCGCGTGCTGTATTGCGCCGTCGATTTCGAGTCCGATTCCGGGCATGCCGAACGGCAAGCCGGCGGGCGTGCCCTGCGCGCAACTCGGCGACGATCTGCGCTGCGCGATCTTCGGCCAGCCGGAGCGGCCGGCGTGCTGTTCCGGTCTGCAACCGCAGATGGAAATGTGCGGCACGAACCGCGGCGAGGCCCTCGCGTGGCTCACGCAGCTTGAAACGCAAACCCAACCGCACGCGCAACCGGTGGCTCGCTGCTAACGCGCGCAAGCGAATCGCTGCAAGCCGCAAACCACAAACCGAAAACAAACCACGCAATCGCATGCCCGTACAAGTTTCCACAGGAGATTTCGCATGACTCGACCCGCTGCGCCGGCCCGGCGCCGCTTCCTGCTTGCCGCGCTGACAGGCTGTAGCGCGCTCGGCATCACCGTTTCGCTCGCAGCCTGCGCGACGTCGACTTTTCCGTTCATCCCCTCGCAGTACACGTTCTCGCGGCAACAGGTGCAGGACGCGGTGCAGCGCAAGTTTCCCTATCAGCGTACGGTCTCGCAAGTGTTCGATGTCGCGCTCACCAACCCGGTGGTCGGCTTGCTGCCGGACGCGAACCGCGTCTCGGTGAAGCTCGACGCGCGCCTCGTAAGTCCCTTCATGCCGCAGCCGGTCGACGGCGTGTTCACGCTGTCGAGCGAACTGGCCTACGACGCCGCCAGCAAATCGGTCGTGCTCAAGTCGCCGAACGTCGACAACGTCAGCGTGAGCGGGCAGGCGCAGGCCTACACGCAGCAGATCAACGCCGCGGCGGCGGTGCTCGCCACGCAGTTGCTGACTAACTATCCGATCTACACCTTCAAGCCCGAACAACTGCAATTTGCCGGAGTGAATTACGAACCCGGTACAATCACCATCCTTACAAACGGCATACGCGTGCAGATCGTCGAAAAATGACGCGGCGCGCGGCCGGCAGGGCCGCGCGCTTTCCGTGCCGGCCCTGTGCGTTCCGACTATCTACAGCGATGAGGGGCACGGATGGACTGGCTATTGGCTTGCAAGGCGCTGATTCTGGGCGTCGTCGAAGGGTTGACGGAGTTTTTGCCCGTGTCGAGCACCGGGCATTTGATCGTCGCGGGCAGTCTGCTGAACTTTACCGATGAGCACGCGAAAACCTTCGATGTCGTGATCCAGCTCGGCGCGATTCTCGCCGTGTGCTGGGAATTTCGCCGCCGCATCGGCAGTGTGGTGTCCGGCTTGCCGAGCCGGCCGGATGCGCGCCGTTTCACGCTGAACGTGATCATCGCCACGATTCCGGCGATCGTGCTTGGCTTGCTGTTCGAAAAATCGATCAAGGCGGCGTTGTTCTCGCCGGTGCCGGTCGCGTTCGCGCTGGTGGCGGGCGGCGTCGTGATCCTGTGGGCGGAATCGCGTCAGCGCGCGCGCGGCGAGCCGGCGGCGCGTGTGCAGAGCGTAGACGACCTGAACGCGCTGGACGCGCTGAAAGTCGGCCTCGCGCAATGCTTCGCGCTGATTCCGGGCATGTCGCGCTCGGGTTCGACGATCATCGGCGGGATGCTGTTCGGTCTCGACCGGCGCGTCGCCACGGAGTTTTCCTTCTTCCTCGCGATTCCGATCATTTTCGGTGCGACCGGTTACGAGCTGTACAAAGACTGGCATGTGCTTTCCGTCGACGCGCTCGGCACCTTCGCGGTCGGTTTCGTGGCGGCCTTCGTCAGCGCTTTCGCCTGCGTGCGTTGGCTGTTGCGCTACATCGCCGCGCACGATTTCACCGCGTTTGCGTGGTATCGCATCGGCTTCGGACTGCTGATCCTGCTGGTCGGCTACAGCGGCGCGTTGAGCTGGACGGATTGAGCGCTTCCGTTTCGCACGATCCATGAGAAAAGGTCCGCATGTGCGGACCTTTTTTATTTGCGGGCCAACTTCGCTGCGCTTTTACGCAGCGCCGCGTTTGCGGAAGACCAGATCCCACACGCCGTGTCCGAGCCGCAGCCCGCGGCGTTCGAACTTCGTCACCGGACGGTACTCCGGACGCGGCGCATAGCCGTCGGCGGTGTTTTCCAGCGCCGGTTCGGCGCTCAGCACTTCGAGCATCTGTTCGGCGTAGTTCTGCCAGTCGGTCGCGCAATGCAGGTAGGCGCCGGGTTTCAGGCGCGATACGAGCAGCGCGACAAACTTCGGCTGGATCAGTCGGCGCTTGTGGTGACGCGCCTTGTGCCACGGATCCGGAAAGAAGATATGCACACCGTCGAGGCTGTCCGGCGCGATCATCTGTTCGAGCACTTCGACCGCGTCGTGCTGAATGATGCGGATGTTCGCCACGTTCTGTTCGCCCATCAGTTTCAGCAGTGCGCCGACGCCCGGCTCATGCACCTCGACGCCGAGGAAATCGTCGCCGGGACGGTGCGAGGCGATTTCAGCGGTTGTCGCTCCCATGCCGAAGCCGATTTCAAGTACGCGTGGCGCCTCGCGGCCGAATACGCTGTTCCAGTCGGGCTGCTGCGGAGCGAAGGGCACCACGAAGCGCGGGCCGAGTTCGTCCATGGCGCGGCGCTGGCCTGTCGAGACGCGGCCGGCGCGCGTGACAAAGCTGCGGATGCGACGCCGGTGCAGAGCTTCTTCTTGCGGCGCGTCGTCGCCGGCGGGCCGGTGTTCGGTATCGCTGGAGGGCGTCGGGAGTTCGTCCGGCAGGCCGGCGTCGTTTGGATCGTGGATCATCTTCGATGCTGCTACAAGGGTGAGGGCTTTCGCGGCAAGCCTCGCGTGCTGCACGGTGCCTGTCGATGCTCACGCGGTATGGGGCGCGAGCGCCGATCGGCACGGCTGGTGAGCACAAGGTTTACGGCTCGCTGCGCCGGGCTGCCGCTATGACAAAAAAGCCGCCTTCATGGAGGCGGCTCGTGCTGGATTCTGCTGAAGGCATCAGCAAGAAAGTGGAGCGGGCGTTGCAAGTGCGCGTAAGGTAGCACAACCGAAAAGGGCGCGTCCAGACGGACCGGGGACGGCGGGGAGTACGAATGCGGGTGGGGATATTACATTCAAATAACAGAGATGCCTGTCCAATTGATTTAATCGTTTTGTAAGATAATTGCTTTGGCCGATTATCTGGATGAGAAACTAGCATGAGCAAGCGTTCGCATCTTTGCCGCCGGCCTTCCCGCGGTTTACGGTTACCCGTGGCATGCACTTCGTTGTCGGATGCCAATCGAGGCGGTGTCGCTTACTCGACGTTTTTCTCGGCCGGTTTGCGCAAGTGAATCGATTGTCGAATTTGTCGTTCGAGAAAAAATTCCCAGGAAGCGACGGAGGAAGAGAGCGGTAGAGGCAGACCTTTTCGCGAAGCAGCCCGCTGATTCACGGGCTGACTGAAAAGTATCTGGAGCGGGCGATGGGAATCGAACCCACGGCTCTAGCTTGGGAAGCTAGGGTATTACCATTATACGACGCCCGCAGAGCACGCCATTCTACGCGGGTTTCGCGCGATTTGGCAAACGTGGACGTCGGCGGCCCGTCTGAATGGGCGCTCGCTGCGGGAGCGTTGACGCGCCGCGCGCGGTGTTCAGCGCCACGGCACAACGATTCACCTCACTAAGCCAGCCACGTATTCAGCGCTTCCTTGCGTGTTGTCGCGCATTCGGTCGGCTATGTCTCTCGCGAGCTTTACCTGCGACGGGATCCTGAAGTGATTTCTGCTGTCATCTGGCGCCGCGGCCGGGTAGATCGAGGCCGGATCCACCCGCTACCACGCACAACGGAACGCGGCGAGTAACGCTTCGGCTGTCAATCAGATCGCGGAAATTGAATGCAGATGGAAGCCCATCTAAATACAAGACCAATCAAATAGATACGCGCAACCCGCTTCGATTTTAATTCGTTATGCATGATATTTCGTCGGCATAACGGATGCGGCTATCGAAAACTTCAAACAAATATTAAAGCTTGTCGAAATCCCGCCGTTTACTCCTCTAGCGTCCTTTCCAATTGTTACAGGAGTTCCTGCGATTTGATTCTGTCAAGTGGATTTTTGGAATGATTCAACGAATTGGCGCTGACGGCAAACATCGAGATTAAAACTACTAACGGCGTAACACAGCCAATGATTGGTTGCGCAGTCGCCCAAAAACAAAAATGGATATGAAAATTAAGGCTAAATTGACGTTATCCCTGCTCGCTTCGCTCGCTCTGGCAGCGTGCGGCGGCGGTGGCGGCGGGGGCAATTCGGCGGCGACGCCGTCGGCCGGCAGCGCTTCGGCGCCGGCGGTGGCAAGTGCTCCGGGTCCCGCAAGCGCGCCGGATCCGGCTTCTTCGCCCGCCCTCAGTGGCGAGCCACTGCCGAGTCTGTCCAGTCCGCAAAGCGGTTCGGCTGCGGCCTCGGGCAACGGCGTAGAAGGAGTCTGGACCACGCAGTTCGGCGTCGACAAGACCACAGCGCTCGTCGATCCGCAGGGCAACATCTCTTACCTGAATACGGTAAGCGGCATCGGCCTGTCGGAATTCTTCGGCGTCATCGCGGCCACCGCGCCGAACTGGACGCTCACCTCAGGTGCGGCATTCATCGGCAACGTCTATTTTCCGACGACCTCCGGCTCGGGCTCGTTCGTCAATAACCAGACGTTCACGGGCAGCTATGTCGAGAATGGCACCACGGTGAATCTGTCTTGGAACTACGACGCGGCGAATGCGCTAGCTGTCACGCAGTCGAGCGTCGCGGGCACGTGGGCGGAGACCGGCTCGTCGCTGACGATTGCAAGCGACGGCACGCTAAGCGGGACATTGAGCAACTGCCCGGTCTCCGGCACGTTACTGCTCGCCACGCCGTCATCCAGCAAGAATCTCTACACGTTGAGCGTGACCGGCACGACCGCATCCTGCACGTTGAAATCGGGCGCGACGTATTCGGGCAATGCGGCGATTACGTTCCTGCCGATCACGGGCAGCAACCTGTACGCGCGCACGATTTTCTTCATGATCAAGACAGCGACCAACACCACGGTCGCCTACGGTCAGCTAACGAAACAATAAGCGGAAGCAATAAGCGACGCACGAAACAAAGCCGCCGCCTTTTTGATGGGCTGCGGCTTCTGAATGCTCGCTACATGTGCCTTCAGATCACAAAGTAAGTCAGTTGAACGGCCGCGCGGGTGACCACCATCAGCAGCACCTGCACGATCACGAACAGCAGGATCGGCGAGAGGTCGATGCCGCCGAGTTGCGGCACCACGCGGCGCAGCGGATTCAGAAACGGCGCCGTGAGCTGGTACAGGATCGGCATAGCCGGCGAACGTGGATTGAGCCACGATAGCAGCGCCATCAGGATCGTCAGCCAGATGATCAGATTCAGCGCCCACTTGATCAGCGTCAGCACCGCGACGATCAGCAGCGTCGGCAACAGCGTGAGCGGATCGGCGCCGGTCAGCACCACCATCAGCACCACATACACCATCGCCGCGAGCAACGCCGCGACGAGGCTCGCCCAATCGATCTTGCGCGTGCTCGGCAAGATATGCCGCAGCGGCAGCACGATCCAGTTGGTGACTTGCAGCACCGCGTTCGTGACGGGGTTGTAGGGCGGCATGCGCACGACCTGCAGCCATGCGCGCAGCAACAGCGCCGCGCCGAACAGCGTGAAGACGGTATTGAGCAGAAAACGGGCGATATCGCCAAACATCTCGTGTCCTTATCCTTCGGATGACGGCCGCCGATCGGCCGCAGGGTGCCGGCGCTCTCCGAACGGCGCGCCGGCGGTTTCATTTGGATTTCCCGCGCCTTTGCCGCACTGGGGCGCGTTACGCGTCGTTTGAAGCGGCCGCGTAGTTTTGCGATGCCAAGGTTCGCGGGTCACGATCAACGGCTCACTGTATTAAAGGCCGCGATTCGTCCCGCTTCCGCGGGGCATCACACGGAAATCTTGATCTCGCTGATCAGAATCGTGCCGTTGCCACCGTCCGTGTAGTTGGGGATGTCGGCCATCAATTTCTCGGAGGCCGGCTTGAAGACTTTGTAGAAGTCGTCCGCGCTGTCGAACAGGAAGTGGCCCGCGGCGACGTACGGCGGCGGCGTTCCAGGCGGGCCGGCATTGATGCCGACGTCGACCGACCAGCTCTTCAGCGACCGCCCGAACAGCTTCGCCGCGAGCGGCATATGCGCGACGCAGTAATAGTCCACGTCGAAGTGGCCGTTTTCCCGGTACGGATAGAGGATGCTGACCTTGATCATTGTGCGTTCTCGTCTGTTGGTCCCGATGCGCGGCGCTGGCGGATTGCGCGCGGCGCCGGACGTCACATTATCACGGCTTACTTGACGCTTGCACCTGCTGCGGCCTGATTCAGCGACCGCTCGAGGGATTCTTCCACGACCTCGGAGATGGCGTCGATCGCGGCGGGCGGCGTGGCGCGGCGTTCGGCCAGCCCAACCGCGCGCCGCGACATCAGCCCGTACAGCGCGGCGTGGTCGCCGCCGAGGCCTTCCAGCAACGCCAGCTGCTTCTGCACGACGCCCGTGTCGCCGCGCGATACGGGGCCCGCGAGCGCGTTGGGCAAACCCTTGTCACGGGCGGTTTCGATGGTGCCGGAGAGCATCGGCAGCAGCGCGCGCAGCGCGTCGTCTTCGGCAAAACCCAGCGTGCGCCACAGCGCGACGCATTCCGCGAGGCTGCACAGCGCGAAGCTGGCGGCGTAGTGCGCGGCGGCGTGATAGAGCATGCGGCCGCCCGCCGGAATCGACAGCGGATGGCAGCGCAGCGCGACGGCGAGCGCCGTCAGGGTGTCTTTTAGTGCGCCGTCGGCCTCGATCGTCACCGAGCAGCCGGCGATGCGCTCGAGATCGGCGAGTTCGCCGCTAAAGAGGTACAGTGGATGAAAACCGCCGATCGAGGCGCCCTGGTCACGTGCCGGGGCGAGCAATTCGACCGGCGAGGCGCCGCTGCAATGCACGAGCGCCTTGCCGTGCGCGCCGGCCGCGCCGTCCGGCCCGAACCGGAGTGTGTGCGCTGACGTACCGATGCTGTCATCGGGAACAGCTAAAAAGACGATATCGGCGGCGTCGACCACCTGTTGTGGGTTCTCGAATGCCGCGCAATGCTCGATTTGACTGGCGAGCCGGCCGGCGGAGGCCGCCGAGCGGCTTGCCACCGCCGTGACCGGATAGCCGGCGCGTGAAAAGCTCAGCGCGAGACAACGCGCGAGCCGGCCCGCACCGATAAAGCCGAGGCGCGGCAGAGAGGACTGGGACATGGTTGCCTGCTCCACACGGAACATTGGGAAAGCAGAAGTATCGCGCATCCGCCACGCCCGCGGCGCGGCTTGGCGCTGGCTTTTCCTTGACAAGTGCGCGCGCGATATGGCGCGCCCGGCCGGTCATCCGGCGGCGCGCCCCCCGCGGGTTTGAAAACTGCTCACAATTCTTCAGAGCCGGTTTGGCAGTTGCTGTCCTGGGTATTTCGTCTCGCAGTCAGATTCGGGAGGTTCACGATGAATATTTTTTCTTACCGAAAGCACTTGCGGTTCCTGACGCATGCACAGCGTCGTCGCTGGTGGGACCAGAAAAAGCGCCTGACGCCGCGCGTGCGGATCAGCGGCGCCTATGTCCCGCCGAGCGTGTCCCGCGAGTTCGCGTATGTGAAGGTCGGCTGACGTAGCAGCCTTCGCTGGTAAGAAATGCCCGGTCAGTCGGCCGGGCATTTTTCATTTTGGGGCTCAATTGATGCCGTCAGGATTGAAGCTAATTTGTAATCAAAGATTACCGTGAAGCGAATGCCTCAAGCCGTAATGCGGGCATTGCGACTGATTGCGGTGCGGTCGGACACCTGCAATCCTTGAGTTTTCAGCGTATTGCGAAGCTCATTGGTCACTTACGGCGTGCGCAGGAATTACGGGCTTCTGCCGCCAATTGCAATTTGCAACAAATGCGAACAGATAGGCGTGGTCTTTTTCGATACATTGATTTCATAGCATGCAGGGCATGCGAAGTCGGCGACCTTGATGGGCCGCGCTAGGAGAATAAAAGTGAAAAAGATCGTTCCGTTTGTCGTTGCCGGAGCACTCGGCTTGGGACTTGCCGGTGCCGCTCAGGCGCACGTTTCTGTCGGTATCGGTATTGGGGTTCCGATTGCGCCGGCATACCCGGTTTATGCCGCGCCGCCGCCGGTTTACTACGCGCCGCAGCCGGTTTATGCGCCGCCGGTCGTATATGCGCCGCCGCCAGTCGGTTACTACGGTGGCTACGGACGTCCTTACTACCACCACCACGGCTATTACCGCGGCTATTACGGCCACGGCTACTATCGCCGCTAACCGCGGCACGCAACGCTATTCTTTAACGGCGTAACGCCGGCTTGATCGCCGGGTTACGCCGTTTGTGTTTTTGTGGCCGCTTTTCATGCAGCCATGCTGCGTTTATCGTCGGAGTGACGATTTGAATTGGCGCTTGCCGGTTAGGGCGGAGAGTCGCCACCGAAGCTCACCTCAAGCCTGACGTTCCAAACCTGGGTCGAAGCTGGGAGAATGGCGGTTTCGCCACCGCTTTGGAGAGTTTCGCCGATGCAAGCGCTTCCCGCTCCCACTTTCGACGACGTACTCGACGCCGCTGCGCGTCTCGAAGGCGTCGCCCACCGCACCCCCGTTCTAACCTCGAGCACGTTCAATGAGCGCACGGGGGCGGCGGTGTTCTTCAAGTGCGAAAATTTTCAGCGCATGGGCGCCTTCAAATTTCGCGGCGCTTATAACGCGATCTCGCATTTCGACGCGGAGCAGCGCAAAGCCGGCGTGCTGACGTATTCGTCCGGTAACCATGCTCAGGCGATCGCCTTGTCTGCACGCCTGGCCGGCATCCACTCGACGATCGTCATGCCGCAGGACGCACCCGCGGCCAAAGTCGCGGCGACCAAGGGCTACGGCGGTGAAGTGATCACCTACGACCGCTACACGGAGAACCGCGAAGAGATCGGCCGGCGGCTTGCCGAAGAGCGCGGCATGACGCTGATTCCACCGTATGACCATCCGCATGTGATCGCCGGGCAGGGCACGGCGGTGAAAGAGCTGATCGAGGAAACCGGCCCGCTCGACATGCTGTTCGTGTGCCTCGGCGGCGGCGGGCTGATCAGCGGCAGCGCGTTGTCCGCGGCGGCATTGAGCCCGGCGTGCACGGTGATCGGCATCGAACCGGAAGCGGGCAACGACGGCCAGCAGTCGTTGGCGCGCGGCGAGATCGTGCATATCGACACACCGCGCACGATCGCCGATGGCGCCGCCTCCACGCATCTCGGCGACTACACGTTCGCGATCATCCGGAAACTGGTCTCGCAGATCGAAACGGTCAGCGACGCGCAGTTGATCGAGACGATGCGCTTTTTCGCGCAGCGCATGAAGATCGTGGTCGAGCCGACGGGCTGTCTCGCCGCGGCTGCGGTGCTCAACGGCATCTTGCCGGTGAAGGGCAAGCGTGTCGGGGTGGTGGTGAGCGGCGGCAACGTCGATCTGGAAAAGCTCGCGCAATACCTAGCCTGATACATGCGCCGGCTGGCGTTGTTGCGCTTGCCGTAGCCGATGCCTGACGCGTGATCGAAAACGGCTCGCCAACGCGAGCCGTTTTCATGTCAACTTGCCACGTGCGCGGTTTGCACGATCAGATCGCGATATCCGTTGACGATCACGCTATACGAGAAGTACGCAAACAGCAGCGCGGACAGCACATGACAAGCGCGCAGCAAACCGGTGCCGGCGCGTTTGCGTCCGTGGCTGCCGAGTCCGCAGATAAAGATCGTCCAGCACAGGCCGCCGAGAAAAAATCCGCCGAGAAACACCGGCGCGGTCGTGACGCTCGTGGCGCCCGCTTTCGCGATCAACGCGCCGCCGACCGCGGCGAACCACAGAATCGCCGATGGCGACGACACCGCCAGCAAGACGCCGCGCAAGAAACCGCGCCACGCGGACAGATGCGGCGCACTCGAGTCCGCTTCGCCGGCCACGGCCACGGCTGGCGCCGTCGCCGGGAACATCGCTTCACGCGCCATCTTCCAGGTCAGGAAGAGCAGGATCGACGCGCCACCGAGCCACACCACCCAGCGCACCGACTCGAACTGCAGCAAGGCGGCCATGCCCGCGAGCGCGAGCGCCGCGTAAATCAGATCGCCGATGCACGAACCGAGGCCGAGCCAGAAGCCCGGTTTGAAGCCATGCGAGAGCGCCAGGGAAATCATGGCGACGTTCACGAGACCGATATCCAGGCACAGCGACAGCGACAGAAAGAATCCATCCGACATCATTGAAAAGGCATGCATCCGCGCAACGGCTCCGATCGCTTTGTTATTCAGTCTTGTTGTACGGCTTGCCTCAGAGGCCCAACTCGTTCCACAAGGTGTCGATGCGCTGTTTGACCGCGTCGTCCATCACGATGGGACGGCCCCATTCGCGATCGGTTTCGCCGGGCCACTTGTTGGTCGCGTCGAGGCCCATCTTCGATCCCAGCCCGGCCACCGGCGAGGCGAAATCCAGATAGTCGATCGGCGTGCGATCCACCAGCACCGTGTCGCGCGCCGGATCGATGCGCGTGGTGATTGCCCAGATCACTTCCTTCCAGTCGCGGATATTCACGTCCTCGTCGACCACGACGATGAACTTCGTATACATGAACTGCCGCAGGAAGCTCCACACGCCGAACATCACGCGTTTGGCGTGGCCGGGGTAGCTCTTCTTCATCTGCACGATGGCCATGCGGTAGCTGCAGCCTTCGGGCGGCAGATAGAAGTCGGTGATCTCGCTGAACTGCTTTTGCAACAGCGGCACGAACACTTCGTTGAGCGCGACGCCGAGCACGGCAGGTTCGTCGGGCGGTTTGCCGGTGTAGGTGGAGTGGTAGATCGCGTCGCGCCGCATGGTGATGCGCTCGACCGTGAAGACAGGGAACCACTCCTGTTCGTTGTAGTAGCCGGTGTGATCGCCGTACGGGCCTTCCAGCGCATGTTCGTAGGCCGCCGACGCGCCCTTGACCGGACGTGGCGGCGCGCCTGCGGGAGCGGGCGAGGGCGAGGGCGCACCCTCCTGCGGGTAGATGAAACCTTCGAGCACGATCTCGGCGCGCGCGGGCACCTGCAAGCCGTCGACGCCCGGCGTGATGCACTTCGCCAGTTCGGTGCGGCCGCCGCGCAGCAGGCCGGCGAACTGGTATTCGGACAGCGTGTCGGGCACCGGCGTGACCGCGCCGAGGATCGTCGCGGGATCGGCGCCCAGCACGACGGCCACCGGATATGGCTTGCCCGGGTTCTGCAGCGCGAACTCGCGAAAATCGAGCGCGCCGCCGCGATGCGCGAGCCATCGCATGATCAGTTTGTTACGTCCGATCAATTGCTGGCGATATATCCCTAAGTTTTGTCGGGTTTTGTTCGGGCCTTTCGTGACGGTCAGGCCCCATGTGATCAGCGGGCCGGCGTCGCCCGGCCAACAGGTCTGAATCGGCAGCCTGGCGAGGTCCACGTCGTTGCCTTCCCAGACGATTTCCTGGCAGGGCGGCGCGCTTACCGTCTTGGGCGCCATGTCCCATACCGCCTTCGCCAGCGAGAACAGTTTGCCGGCGTCCTTGAGCCCCTTCGGCGGCTCCGGTTCCTTCAACGCGGAGAGCAGCCGGCCCACATCGCGCAGCGATTCGAGCGCGGCCCCGTCGCCTTCGCCGGCTTGCGCGTCGACACCCATGCCGAGCGCGACCCGCCGAGGCGTGCCGAACAGGTTGCCGAGCACCGGGAACGCATGCTGTGCCTTGCTCTCGAACAGCAAAGCGGGACCGCCGGCGCGCAACACGCGGTCGCACAACTCGGTCATTTCCAGGACCGGCGAGACGTTTTGTGAGATGCGGCGCAGTTCACCGATCGTCTCAAGACGGCCGACGAAATCGCGCAGGTCTTTGTATTTCATCTGGTGCTGTTCAGTGCCGCGCAAGCGGCGAAAAAGGGAGGCGCAGCAGGGTTTAACGGCGCCAGAACGATTGTCGATTTTACCTGTGTTGGTAAGCGCACGTAGAT
Source organism: Paraburkholderia sp. BL9I2N2 (assembly GCF_004339745.1). GTDB lineage: Bacteria > Pseudomonadota > Gammaproteobacteria > Burkholderiales > Burkholderiaceae > Paraburkholderia. The sequence goes on from NZ_SMGP01000001.1 coordinate 421,741, forward strand.
CGGCAAAACGGCCTAAGTGAGACGGATGAGTCGAGATAGCTCAAAAGGCGCGTGCCGCGCGGTTTTGGACGGTCTGAACACTGTTCATTATTACAATTAGTTATACATTTGCCTATCTATAGTGTTGACGATCTATAAAACCCTGCATAGAATCCGTCCACATTGGTTGCAGGGCGTGAACGTTTTTACCACTGCCCCCGGTCCCATCAGACGCAACGCGTCACCGCTTACCGACCCCTGCACGGTATCTAACGGCCTTATTGATGTCCTGCCAGCGCCAACTGACGCTGGTTTTTCGCGTGGGAGCCACCGCCCGCATGCTTTTTTGACATGCCGCGGTCCTCTTTCAGGATGGCTCCCCACAAACGGTATTTGCCGTTTTCCCGACGTCGCTGCTGCCCTAACCAGACAGAGCACGCGATGTCTTGATTCTGCGAACGTGCCTCACCGCTTCTTCATCCGGCGGGGTTCGCGGATCATGCAACATGGGAGATCTGAATGAACGCCTGGTTATCGTGGCGTCCCGATGAGCGTATCGCGCAAGTTGTGCGTGGTGTGCTGCGTCGCGGGACGCGAATGAGTCATCACCTGTTCAGCATCGTCGGCGGGATCGCCGTTGTGCTGACAGTCGCACTGTGGCTGATGCCGGCCCTGCGCGGCACGCTAGCCGCCAAGTTGATGCCGGTCATTTCCGCCGCTGTGCAAGCCGGTCCCGCCCGTCTGCTGCAGGGCAACCCGCTGCCGGCTTTCGGACCGCCCGCCCGCGCGTCCTCTGACGACTCGCTGTCCGCGAACACGAACGTCCCCGATGCCTTGAGCGGCACGAACAGCGGTAGCAACGGCAACACCGACGTCACCGCGGGCAACACCAGCTTTGACGGCGCATTCGACACCACCGGCTCGACCGGCGTGAGCGGTATGGGTGTCGCGGCGCTGAACGGTCTCGACCCGCGCACCATGCAAAGCGTGACCGCGCTGGCACGGCTGATCCCGTCGCAACGCGTATCCGCCGACGCGCGCGACGACCGCGTGCTGATCTCGACGCGCGAGCAGGATCTGGTTGCATCCTATCTGGCACGGCGCTATCGCGTCGCTCAGGAGCCCGTCAGCGAGCTCGTGAAGGCCGCGTTCGACACCGGTCGCGAAGTCGGTCTCGATCCGCTGCTGCTGCTGTCCGTGATGGCGATCGAATCGGGCTTCAACCCGTACGCCGAGAGCGGCGTGGGCGCGCAAGGCCTGATGCAGGTGATGTCCAAGGTGCACTCGGACAAATTCCAGTATTTCGGCGGCCAGAGCGCGGCGCTCGAACCGGTCGCGAACATCAAGGTGGGCGCGCTGGTGCTGAAGGATTGCATCGCACGCGGCGGCTCGCTGCCGGGCGGCTTGCGCCTGTACGTCGGCTCGACCTCGCAGGACGACGGCGGCTACGGCGCCAAGGTGATGGCCGAGCGCGGCCGTCTGCGCGACGTAGCGCGTGGTCGCAAGGTGCCGATCAACGCGCCGCAAGCGCCGGTTCTGACTGCGTCGACCAATACGACTGCGGCTGCACCTGCCGGCAACGGCAAGCGCGTGCAGGTGACGCTTGAAGGCAGTCATCAATTGAGCGCAGCGACATCGGTGAAGACACCGGTTTCCTCCGAGCAGGACGACGCGAGCGCCAACGCGACCAAGCACGTGGCATCGGCTTCGGAGTTGGGCGCTTGAGGTCGGTAGCGCAAAGTTGACGGCTCGATGCTGAAGCAAGCGGCAACAAAAAAAGGACACCCATCAGGAGTGTCCTTTTTTTCGTCTGGCGATTGAGAGCGCGCCGCTTCGCTCAACCCTTGCCGAAGAACTTCGCCAGCCGTTCGACCGCTTCTTCCAGCTTCGGATAGGCGGTGGCGTACGACAGCCGGATGTACTCCTTCGGCGCGTGCGTACCGAAATCCATGCCCGGCACCAGCACCACGCCGGCATCGTGCAGCATGGCCTTGGTGAGCGCCGCGCTGTCGCCGGCCGCAGGATGCGCGACCGTGCGGCAATCGGCGTACACATAGAACGCGCCGTCGGGCATGACCGGCACCGAGAAACCAAGCGATTCCAGCGCCGGCGCGATGAAGTCGCGGCGACGCTTGAATTCCAGGCGCCGCGCTTCGTAGATTGCGATCGTTTCCGGCTCGAAGCAGGCAAGCGCCGCATGCTGGGCGAGCGCGGAGGCGCAGATGAACAGGTTTTGCGCGAGCTTTTCAAACGCGCTGACCATGCCGGGCGGCACCACCAGCCAGCCGAGCCGCCAGCCGGTCATGTTGAAGTACTTCGAGAAGCTGTTGACAGTGATCACGTCGTCGCCGAACGAGAGCGCCGACACCGGCTTTGCGTCGTAGCTCAGGCCCTGGTAGATCTCGTCGACGATCGTAAAGCCGCCACGCGCCCGCACGGCCTTGACGATGCGCTCCAGTTCAGCCGGTTCGATAGACGTGCCGGTCGGATTCGACGGCGACGCCAGCAGCACGCCACGGGTGCGCTCGTTCCAGAGGCGCTCGACGTCGGCGGCGGTGAGTTGGAAACGTTCGGCCGGGCCACTGGGCACCATTACCGGCTTGCCTTCGGCTGCGATCACGAAATGGCGGTTGCACGGGTAGCACGGGTCGGGCATCAGCACTTCGTCGTCGCGATCGACCAGCGCCGCGCACGCCAGCAGCAATGCGGCCGATGCGCCGGCGGTAACGACGATCCGCGCCGGATCCACGTCGACGCCGTAGAAGTCGGCGTAATGCGCCGAGATCGCTTCGCGCAGCGCGTGCAGTCCGAGCGCGCTGGTGTATTGCGTGACGCCACGGCGCAGCGCACTCGCGGCCGCCTCGATGACCGGCTCGGGCGCGGTGAAATCGGGTTCGCCGATTCCCATGTGAATGATGTCGCGCCCCTCGCGCTCGAGAAGCGCGGCCTCCTTGGCCAGCTCCATCACATAAAAAGGCTGGATGGCGTCCACGCGTGCAGCAAGCCGCACCAAGGGTTCGGTGACGGAGTTCATACGATCAAATCCAGTTCAAAAGCAAAAGCGGGACGACGTTTGGCGCGTTTGTTCACGCGCGAAGCGGCGTCCTTGCAAACGGTCCGGTTGCGCCGCCGCGTTTAGCGAGGCGCATGACGACTATCATGCATGCCGCTCATGCGCCTGGCGCTCAACGCTTGCGAGCCGCCTGCGTTTCATCCACGCGCAGTTGTGCCGACAGCTTGTCCAGCACGCCGTTCACGTACTTGTAGCCGTCCGCGCCGCCGAACGTCTTGGCGAGTTCGACCGCTTCGTTGATGACCACGCGATACGGAATATCGACGTGATTCTTCAGTTCGAACGCGGCCACCAGCAACACGGCGCGTTCGACCGGCGAGAGTTGCTCGATCGGACGGTCCAGACACGGAGCGATTGCCGCGGACAGTGCTTCCGAATCGCGGATCACGCCGTGCAGAATGGCGTTCAGATGTTCGTGGTCGGCCTTGTCGAAGCCTTGCGCGCCGCGCAGTTGCGCGTCGATTTCACCGCCGGGCGAGCCCGACAGCAGCCACTGATAAAGCCCCTGCGTGGCCAGTTCGCGGGAGCGTCGGCGTGCGCTCTTCATGCCTCTTCCTCTTCTTCGTCTTCTTCCTCGTCATCGCCGCCGAGTTGTTCGAGCGCGACGGCGAGATTCGCCATTTCGACGGCCACGCGTGCTGCGTCACGACCCTTTTCGGTCATGCGCGCGACGGCCTGTTCGTCGTTTTCGGTGGTCAGCACCGCGTTCGCGACCGGAATGCCGAAGTCGAGGCCGATACGCGTGATGCCCGCGCCACTTTCGTTCGAGACCAGTTCGAAGTGGTACGTTTCGCCGCGAATCACCGCGCCGAGCGCGATCAGTGCGTCGAATTGCGCGCTTTCGGCGAGCTTTTGCAGCGCCAGCGGGATTTCCAGCGCGCCCGGCACGGTGACGAGCAGCACGTCTTCGCCGGTCACGCCGAGGCGTTCGAGTTCTTCGATGCAGGAGTCCGCGAGGCCATTGCAAACGGGTTCGTTAAAGCGCGCCTGGACGATGCCGATACGCAGTCCGTCGCCGTCGAGATTGGGTTGGTATTGTCCGATTTCCATGTGAATTCCGTAGTGTTTTGAGTGGGCGCTAAGCGCGTGAATGGTCGGATCAGCCTTGTTGCGGAGATTGTGGCTTGCTGCCCGGCATCGGCACGAAGCCCGTGACTTCGAGACCGTAGCCCGACATGCTGCCCAGCTTGCGCGGGTTCGACAGCACCTGCATCTTGCCGACACCGAGCTCACGCAGAATCTGCGCGCCGATGCCATACGTCTTGAAGTCGACCGGGCGGCGTTTGAGCGCGTCGGCTCTTTCCTTAGAGTCGAACGCCTTGAAAACGTCGATCAGATGGTCCTTCGAGTCGCCGCAGTTCAGCAGCACGATCACGCCGCAGTCGCGTGCGGCGATCTCTTTCATGGCCGCGTCCAGCGTCCACGAGTGGGTGGATTCGCCAACTTCCAGCAGATCCAGCACCGACAGCGGTTCATGCACGCGCACCAGCGTGTCCTGATCCGTGCATGGCGTGCCGCGCACCAACGCGATATGCGGCTGGCCGCTCGGCTGGTCCAGATACATGACCGCGCGGAACGCGCCGTGCGCGGTCTGCATGGTGCGTTCGCAAATCCGCTCGACGATCGACTCCGTGCGGCTGCGATAGTGGATCAGATCCGCAATCGTGCCGATTTTCAGATCGTGTTCTTTGGCGAATTCCATCAGGTCCGGCAGGCGCGCCATCGTGCCGTCGTCCTTGATGACTTCGCAGATCACCGCGGCCGGCGTGAGGCCCGCCAGCGCGGTGAAGTCGCAGCCCGCCTCGGTGTGGCCGGCGCGCACCAGCACGCCGCCGGGCTGGGCCATGATCGGAAACACGTGGCCCGGCTGCACGATGTGCTCGGCCTTGGCGTCCGGCGCCACCGCCGTGGCGATCGTGCGGGCGCGGTCCGCCGCCGAAATGCCGGTCGTGACGCCTTCGGCCGCTTCGATACTGACCGTGAACGCTGTGCCGTACTGCGTGCCGTTGCGGTAGGTCATGAGCGGCAGGTTCAGCAGCTTGCAGCGTTCCTGCGTAAGCGTCAGGCAGATCAGGCCACGGCCGTAACGGGCCATGAAATTGATCGCTTCCGGCGTGACGAATTCGGCGGCGATCACGAGGTCGCCCTCGTTTTCGCGGTCTTCTTCGTCGACGAGGATCACCATCCGGCCTGCTTTCAGTTCGGCAATGATCTCTAGAGTGGAGGCGAGCGTCATGTTGGCGAGAGTTTCGAAGAAAGCGCGTATTTTACGCCACGCGCGAGCCCAAGTCGCCTCCGCCGAACGGCATAGGCCGTTTGGCCGACTGGCGATGAGCCGTCCGCCGTTGCTATGCTCGTCGAAACGATGGACGCATGAACCGGCTGAAAGCGGCGGGGCGCCGCCGCCGGGCCATGCGGGGCAGGGCTTGCGGCCCGTTTATTTCGGCGCGTTCAGCATGCGCTCGACGTAGCGCGCGATCAGATCGATCTCCAGATTCACCTGCGTGCCTTCCCGCAAACGCTTGAGCGCCGTCACATCGACTGTGTGCGGAATCAGGTTGATCGAGAATTCGCAGCCATCGTCGCGATCTTTAACCGAGTTGACGGTCAAGCTCACGCCGTTGACAGTGATAGAGCCTTTGTACGCCAGGTAGCGGCCGATCTCACGCGGCGCCAGCACGCGCAGTTCGTGCGATTCGCCGACCGGCGCGAAGTGCGTGACCGTGCCGAGACCGTCCACATGGCCGGAGACGATATGTCCGCCGAGTCGGTCGTGCGCGCGCAGCGCTTTCTCGAGATTGACTTCGCCGGTCTCGCCGAGCCCCGCCGTGCAGTTCAGGCTTTCGCGCGAGACGTCGACTTCGAACGAGTGGGCGGTCTTCGCGACCACGGTCATGCAGGCGCCCTGGATCGTGATGCTGTCGCCGAGCTGCACGTCGCCGAGATCGAGGCCACCGGCTTCGACGTTCAGCCGTACGCCCGCGTCGCCGTCGGTGCCGAGCGGATTGACTGATTCAATGCGGCCCACGGCCGCGACGATTCCTGTGAACATCGTACTAATCCTTGATCATTTCGAAACGGGTTGGGACGCGGGATCGCCGCCGGGTCCGGGCGTGGCCTCGGGCGCGTGTTGGGGCACAAAGCGCGCGAGAATCCGCAGATCCTCCCCGATCCGGTCGATCGCGTGGAAGTTCAGTTTGACGCGGCCTTCGAGCGTTTCGGGCGCGGCCAGATTGAACATGCTCATCGAATCCATGCCGAGCAGGCTCGGCGCGAGATACACGAGCAGTTCGTCGACACAGCCTTCGCGCAGCAGCGAGCCGTTCAGCTTGTAGCCCGCCTCGACATGCAGTTCGTTGACGTTGCGCTCGCCGAGCACTTTCAGCACCCCAGGCAGATCGACCTTGCCGGCCGGGTTGGCCAACTGAACGATCTCGGCGCCGCGATCGCGCAGTGCGTTGGCGCGATCGGTATGGCGCTGATCCAGATTGCCGCAGAAGATCAGTGTGGGTGCGCCGGCCAGAATCTGCGCCTCGGGCGGCACGTCGAGCTGACTGTCGATCAGCACGCGTTGCGGCTGGCGCGGCGTGTCGACTGCGCGCACTGTCATGCGCGGATCGTCTTCCCTGACCGTGCCGATGCCGGTCAGGATCGCCGACGCGCGAGCGCGCCAGGCGTGGCCGTCCGCGCGTGCCGCTTCACCGGTGATCCACTGGCTATCGCCCGAAGGCAAACCGGTGCGGCCATCCAGCGAGGCCGCCACTTTCATGCGCACCCACGGGCGGCCGCGCGTCATGCGCGAGACGAAGCCGATATTGAGTTCGTGCGCTTCGAGGGCGAGCAGCCCGCAGCGCACTTCGATGCCGGCGTCGCGCAGCATGGCGAGACCGCGTCCGGATACCTGCGGATTGGGGTCTTCCATCGCCGCGACCACGCGCGCGACCTGCGCTTCGATGAGCGCGTTCGCACACGGCGGCGTGCGCCCGAAGTGGCTGCACGGCTCCAGCGTCACGTAGGCCGTAGCGCCGCGCAGGTCATGGCCGCGCGAGCGCGCGTCTTTCAACGCGCGGATCTCGGCATGATCCTGACCGGCCGGTTGCGTGAAGCCTTCGCCGATCACCTCGCCGTTCTTGACGAGCACGCAGCCGACCCGAGGATTCGGGTCGGTGGTGTACATGCCGCGCTTGGCCAACGCGAGCGCGCGTTCCATATGGACGAAATCGGTTTGCGAAAACATCGGTGTCCGGTCGGGTACGGTGGCTAGGCTGTAATGGGTTTCGATTTTAGCGATGTGTTGTCGCGCGGGCTTCAGTCAGCGAGCGAGGCGAACGCGCCGCGCGCAGCGTCGATCGTGGCGTCGACGATTGCGTCGTCGTGAACGATCGACACGAAGCCCGCTTCATACGCCGACGGCGCGAAGTACACGCCGGCGTCGAGCATCTTGTGAAAGAACGCGTTGAAACGCGGCACGTCGCTCTTCGTGACCTCGGCGAAGCTGGTCGGGATCGAGTCCGTGAAGTAGATGCCGAACATGCCGCCGAGCGAATCGGCCGCGAACGGCACTTTGGCTTCACGCGCGACCTTCGCGAGACCTTGCACGAGGCGCGTGGTGCGCGCGGCGAGCGTGTCGTAAAAGCCGGGCGCCTGGATCAGTTGCAGCGTTTTCAGGCCGGCAGCAACCGCAATCGGGTTACCCGACAGCGTGCCCGCCTGGTAGACGCCGCCGAGCGGCGCGAGGTGAGCCATGATGTCGCGCCGGCCGCCGAAAGCCGCCGCCGGCATGCCGCCGCCTATCACCTTGCCGAGGCAGGTCAGATCCGGCGCGATGCCGTACACCTCTTGCGCGCCACCCAGGGCAACGCGGAAGCCGCACATCACTTCGTCGAAAATCAGCACCGAGCCGTACTCGGTGCACAGGCGCCGCAACGCTTGCAGGAATTCCGGCGTGGCGCGCACGAGGTTCATGTTGCCGGCCACCGGCTCGACGATCACCGAGGCGATCTCGTTGCCGAACGCCTTGAACGCTTCCTCGAGTTCAGCGACGTTGTTGTACTCGAGCACGGTGGTGTGCTTGGCGATATCCACCGGCACGCCCGCCGAAGTCGGATTGCCGAACGTCAGCAGCCCCGAGCCGGCCTTGACCAGCAGGCTGTCCGCGTGGCCGTGATAGCAGCCCTCGAACTTGACGATGCGGCTGCGGTTCGTGAAGCCGCGCGCGAGACGCAGCGCGCTCATGGTCGCTTCAGTACCGCTCGACACCATGCGGACCTGCTCGATGGAGGGCACCAGCTTGCAGATTTCTTCGGCGATTTCCACTTCCGATTCGGTCGGCGCGCCGAACGAGAAGCCGTTGCCCAGCACGCGCTGCACGGCTTCGAGGACTTCCGGATGGACATGACCGAGGATCATCGGGCCCCATGAGCCGATGTAGTCGATATAACGCTGACCGTCCGCGTCCCAGAAGTAGGGGCCTTGCGCGCGTTCGATGAAGCGCGGCGTGCCGCCGACCGAGCGGAAGGCGCGCACAGGCGAGTTCACGCCGCCGGGAATGGTGCGTTGCGCGCGTTCGAAAAGGGTTTCGTTTTTGGACATGGCGATGGCTGGAATCGGGGTTGCGCAGCGGCGCAGCTTGCCTGTCGGCGAGTCGCGCGGCGCTGGGATAGGTGGGGAAATTGTACCGGAGTCAGCGTGAACAGGTTTTCCGGATGCGCCTGCGCAGCGGGTCGCCCGCTCAGTTTTTGTGTGCGCGCTTGGCGGTTGCCGTCTTTGTTGCCGGCCGGGTCGCCGGTTTGGTGATCCGCCTGCTGTCCCGCGTCGCAACTGATTGGGATGGCGGGGTCGCCACTTGCGTAGCGACCCGTTCAGCCGCCTCCTTCGCCTTCGTGACGGTGCGGCCGTCCGCCGCGCGCTTTTCCACCGCCGCGTGAGCCGTGACCTTGCTCGAGCGTGTGGGACCCGCAGGCATATCGAACTTCGGAGGCTTGCGCTTGCCGGTCAGTTCCGCCCAGCGCTTTTCCAACGCGCCTTCGGCCATCGGCTTGATCACGGTGCCCGAACTCTGCGCGTCCCAGGTCTGCACGGAGAAAGGATGTGCGCGCAACATCTCGCGTGGAATCACCACACCTTCGCGTGCATCGACCACCCAGTCGTACACGAAGTCGATGCACAAACGGTAGCCACGCTTCGTCGCCGGATCGGGGACCTCGTATGGCGCACGCGTCACATAGCCGGAGCCGAAGATGCCCTTCGGTTCCTGCGCGACCCGATGCAGGAAGACGCGGTCACCCGGCAGGATGCTGCGCGCAAATCCGCAGCCCCATACGTCGGCCACCGCGACACCCGCGGCCACGCGTTTGGCCACGTCGGGCAACTCGGGCCACGGCCATTTCTTGGGGCTCCAGATCAACAGGAATGCGGTCATCGCATGGTCGGTACGGGATGGCGGGAATGGCGCTGCGCACAGCTTCGCGCGTCGCCCGAGGCGTTCAGGCGGCAGCTTAACCGATTGGCGGCGTGCTTGCCGCATGTCGCCGATGCATCATTCGCGTCGTCGCGATCATGGCCTCGATCATGTCCGAAGGCCGGCTGCCGTGTTAACCGTCGCGTACAATTGAGGCCGTCAAGTTGCTGTTTTCCCCCGTTTCACCTGTTCCGCTGCCGACAACGGCGCGGCGCTTCATCTGGATTCCCATGTCTCACGTCACCAGAAGCCGGCCCGATGGCCGGCTGATTCTGTTGCTCGGTGCGCTTGCCGCATGCGGGCCGATTTCGATCGATATGTATCTGCCGAGCCTGCCGACCATCGCGCAGGCGTTCGCCATCAGCACTGGCGCCGCGCAGACGACGCTCACCAGTTTCATGTTCGGCTTTTCGATCGGCATGCTGTTGTATGGTCCGCTGTCCGATACCTATGGCCGCCGGCCGGTGTTGCTCGGCGGCATCGTGATGTATGCGCTGGCCAGCGTGGCCTGTGCGATGTCGTTCTCGATCGGCTCGCTGGTGACGTTCCGTTTCGTGCAGGCGCTGGGCGCGGGCGCGGCTTCCGTGCTGGCGCGCGCCATTGCACGCGATGCTCACGGCCCGACCGATGCCGCTCGCGTGCTGTCGATGCTCGCCATCGTCACGTCGATCGGGCCATTGCTGGCGCCGCTGCTCGGCGGGCAGTTGCTGCTGATCGGCGGCTGGCGTGTCGTCTTTATCGTGCTGACGCTATTCGGCACGGTGTGCGCGGTGACCGCGTTTCTCAAGGTGCCGGAAACGTGGCCGCGTGAGAAGCGTGCGCATTCGGCGTTGCTGAAGTCGTTCGGCGCGTACGGCAAGTTGCTGCGCGATCCGGTTGCGTGGGGGCACATGCTGTGCGGCGGCATGGCGTTCGCGTCGATGTTTGCGTATATCACCGCGACGCCGTTTGTCTACATCGAGTATTTCCATGTGTCGGCGCAGCATTACGGCTTCCTGTTCGCGCTGAATATCGTCGGCATCATGTTTGGCAACTTCATGAATACGCGGCTTGTCGGCCGGCTCGGCTCGCTGCCGATCATTAGTTTTGCTGCAACCGTAAGCTGCATTGCCTCGCTGTTTGTGTGTCTGGTCTCGTTGACCGGTTGGGGCGGTCTGTGGTCGATCGTGTTCGGACTGTTCTTCGTGGTCGGCGTCGTCGGACTTCTGTCCGCGAACTGCACGACCGATCTGATGCATCGCTATCCGATGAATGCCGGCGCCGCGGCCGCCGTGTTCGGCGCCGTGCAGTTGGCGCTCGGCGCGTTGTCGAGCCTCGCGGTTGGAATCTGGCAGGACGGTTCTCCCAAGGGCATGGGCGTGACGGTCGGCGTGGCGGGCTTGCTGTGTTATCTCGGCCGGATTCTGGTTGTCAGGTGGCATGGGATCAAGGCGCCTGTCGCTGCCGTTTGAGGACGGGCGAGGCGCGAGTCGCGCGGCGTCTACGGAAAACACCAGGTGTTGCGCGCGCGCGACCGTGTGTCTCAATTTGCATTGCTATGATGGAGCCACTGTTCCTCGGAGCGGCATTCATGGCGATCAGAGATTTGATGAACGGCGAACGGCAACAAGCTGCATTCGCTGAAGCGCAGAAGCTGGCGGACAGCGGCGCCTATCACGATTACACAGACATCGAATACGTCTTGCGCTTTGATTATGGTTTGTCTGATGTATCGACACTGCTCGACAGTCAGTTGATGCATCGCGACCTGAACCACCGTTGTGCGGATGCGCGCGAGAAGCTGGAGATGCTTAGCGTGTGATGCGTGATGCGTGTGGCTTATTTGTGGAAGCGTGTCTATTTTGCGAGGCGCTGTGCCCGGAGTGGGCGGCGCTAGTGCGTTGCATGATTCCTCGCGTGATCGCTTCATCGCTTTTGCGAAACGGGATGCGGTCGTGCGGATGAGTCGTACGCAGTGTCGTGTGCCGCCGTCACACCTGGAGTGATATTCATGGCTGGTAGCCAGCACGACCCGCATCTGCCGCATACCGACAACCCCGCTACGCTTTCGCAGCCGGGCGGTCATTACAGTCACGTCGCGGTCGCAAATGGTTTCGTGTTCGTCTCGGGACAATTGCCGATCACCGCGCAAGGCGACAAGCTATCCGAGGCCTCGTTCGAGGATCAGGCCGAACAGGTGTTGGCCAATGTGCAGGCCGCGCTCGAAAGCGTCGGCAGCAGCGTCGCGCAACTGGTGCAGGTGCGCGTCTACATCGTCGATGTCGAGAACTGGATGAGCTTCAATCAGATCTACGCGCGTTGGGCCGGTGAAGCGCGTCCGGCGAGAGCCGTCGTGCCGGTTCCTCAACTGCATTACGGTTTCAAGATCGAGGTCGAGGCGACCGCGCTGGTTTAGCTACGGCGTTCGTCTCTCGAGTTTTGGCGCGCGTTCGGGGCAGTGGGATAACGGCGTTCAACGGGTCGCGTCAATGCTTAAGCTCGGTGAACCACGAGTCCATTGAACTGGGCATTGCTCACACCGGCCGCGATATTCACGCCGACGTTGCCGCTCATGTTCGTCATCGCGCACGCGCCGATCGACGCAGTCGAGGCGCCGAGCTTTGCGCTGGCTCAGAAACCGACGCCTACTCCAACACCAACGCCGCCGCCAACGCTGCCACCACCAACGCCGACGCCAATATTAGTGCGCGGCGCGTAATAGCCGGGGCCATAGTCGTACGCAGGTACTGGCCCATAACCGTAGCCGTCCTGGTATGGCGCGGCCACCACACAGCCCGCGAGACCGGCCCCTAAGGCCAATATGCCGAATAGTCTGATCATGATCTTGTCCCCCTTCATGAACTGGACAGCAATATCCGGTCCCTAAGGCGTCACGAATCGGGACTAGGCCACGATAGGACGCCAGCGGTACCAAAACCGAAACTGTCCCAAGTTCGGGACCGTCTTGCAGGGCGTGCAACGCACGGCAACGCAGCCCAACGCGATGCAACGAGGGTGCTTGAAGGAATGATTGGAGCATCCGGCAAGGATGTATCTAGAAGTGCTTGGCATCTGCCTAGCAAGTGCACACGGATGATTACACCCAAGGCGACACCCAAGGCGGGCATTGGTGCAAGCTGTCGCCTAAAATTTAAGCGTGGCCATGACTTTGATGGAGGCTGCCATGAGCGACTCAATGTTGGCGATTTTGATAGGGACGATCGTGGTTGTGTTTGGCACAGGGATCTGGGCCGTTTCCGAGAACGAGGAGCGACTATCCCGCTGGTTCCGGGAACATCATCTGCGGGATTTGGTGCGCCACAAGTCCTGATGTACCCATTCAAGGACATTCGCATGGTTGGCGGGTTGTTTGGCGGGTCGAAACGAAAAACGGGCCGAAAGGCCCGTATTCATTGATGTTCTGGCGGAGGCGGTGAGATTCGAACTCACGGAAAGATTGCTCCTTCGCCGGTTTTCAAGACCGGTGCCTTAAACCACTCGGCCACACCTCCAAGCCCTAAATTGTAACCTGAAAGAACCTCGCTGCGGCGCCCGGTCGATCCGCAATCACTGCGGATCTTTCAGAAACAGCTCTTGCAAATCGTTCAGGAACGCCTGGCCGAGCGGCGTCGGTGCAATCTTTTCGTGGTCGCGCGTGATCAGCTTGCGCCGTTCGGCTTCCTGCAAGGCCGGTTCGATCGACGTCATCGACATCCCCGTCCGCTCGATGAACCGATGCACCGGAAACCCTTCCACCAGCCGCAGCGCGTTCAGCATGAACTCGAACGGCAGATCGCGCGGCCCGACTTCATGCTCTTCCTGCACCGCCGTACCGGCCTTCGCCTGCTCGATGAAGGTGGTGGGATGCTTGTAGCGCGCCTGCCGCAGCACGCGATTCGGAAACGACAGCTTCGTATGCGCGCCCGCGCCGATGCCGAGATAGTCGCCGAAGCGCCAGTAGTTCAGATTGTGCTTGCTCTGCCGATGCGGCTGCGCATACGCCGACACCTCATAGCGCTCGTAACCGGCAGCGGAGGTGCGCTCGTGAATCCAGTCCTGCATGTCGGCGGATGCATCGTCGTCGGGCAGGGCGGGCGGAAACTTCGCGAACAGCGTGTTCGGTTCGAGCGTCAGGTGATACAGCGACAAATGAGGCGGCGCGAACGACAACGCTGTCTCGACATCGGCCTGGCATTCGGCGAGCGTCTGCCCCGGCAGCGCGAACATCAGGTCGAGATTGAAGTTATCAAACGTGGTCGAGGCCACTTCGACGGCATGGCGCGCTTGCGCCGAGTCGTGAATGCGGCCGAGCGCCTTCAGATGAGCCTCGTTAAAACTCTGGATGCCCACCGAGAGCCGGTTCACGCCGCTCGCGCGAAACTGCGCGAACTTGGCGGCTTCGAAGGTGCCGGGATTGGCTTCGAGTGTGATTTCCGCGTCGGCGTCGAGCGGTAGCAGCGCGCGCACATCGGACAGCATGCGATCGAGCCCGGCCGCCGAAAGGAGGCTGGGCGTGCCGCCGCCGATGAACACCGTATGCACCTGGCGGCCCCAGACCAGCGGCAGCGCCATCTCGAGATCGGCGCGCAACGCGTCGAGATATTCGTTCTCGGGGAACGTGTCGCCTTTCCACTCGTGCGAGTTGAAATCGCAATACGGACACTTGCGCACGCACCACGGAAAATGCACGTACAACGCCAGCGGCGGTAGCGATGTCAGCCGGATGCTGCCCGGCGACGTGAAGGCCTTGATGACGCCGTTGCCGATGTCGGCGGGCGCCGGTTTGATCGGAATCACGCTTCCTCCGTCAGACGCGCGAGCAGTTGCCGCAACGCAATCGCGCGATGGCTGCTGGCGTTCTTCACCGCCGGTTCGAGTTCGGCGGCGCTCGCATTCAGCGACGGCAGGAAGAAGTACGGGTCGTAGCCGAATCCATGTGGGCCGCGCGGTGCGTCCAGCATTTCGCCATGCCAGCGGCCTTCGGCGATCAGCGGCTCGGGATCGTCCGCGTGACGCACCAAAGCCAGCACGCAGAAGTAGTAGGCGCGGCGATCGGTCTCGCCTTGCAACGCCGAGACGAGGCGCGCGTTATTCGCCGCGTCGCTCTTCTCACCGCCGGCAAGTTGCGCGTAGCGCGCCGAATAGACGCCCGGCGCGCCGCGCAGCGCGCGCACACAAAGGCCTGAGTCGTCGGCGAGCGCGGGCAGGCCGGTCAGTTTCGACGCATGGCGCGCCTTGGTCAGCGCGTTCTCGACGAAGGTCGGATGCGGCTCTTCGGCTTCCGGCACGTTCAACTCGCCCTGCGGAATCAGTTCGATGCCGGCCGCGCCGAGCAACGCCGCGAACTCGCGCAGCTTGCCGGCGTTGTTCGACGCCAGCACGACTCTCTTCAACGGCGAAGCGGACACGGCCGCGCCATTGTTTTGACTCACCTCATTCACCCTTTTGCTCCAGCGCTGCTTTCTGCTTCGCGATCAGCGTATTGATGCCGTCGCTGGCCAGATCCAGCAGCTCGTTCATTTCGTCGCGCGAGAAGGCCACACCTTCAGCGGTGCCCTGAATTTCGACGAACCCGCCCGCGCCCGTCATCACGACGTTCATATCGGTGTCGCATTGCGAGTCTTCGTCGTAGTCGAGATCCAGCACCGGCAGGCCGTCGTACACGCCCACCGAAATCGCCGCGACATAATCAGCAATCGGCGAGCTTTCGATGCGGCCCGTCGCCAGCAGTTTGGCCACCGCATCGTGTGCCGCCACGAACGCGCCGGTGATGCTGGCCGTGCGCGTGCCGCCGTCGGCCTGGATCACGTCGCAATCGATATGCAGCGTGCGCGCGCCGAGCTTCTCCAGGTCGAACACCGAGCGCAGCGCGCGACCGATCAGCCGCTGGATTTCCTGGGTGCGGCCGGTCTGTTTTCCGCGTGCGGCTTCGCGGTCGCTGCGCGTGTGCGTGGCGCGCGGCAACATGCCGTATTCGGCGGTGAGCCAGCCCTGGCCCCGGTCACGCAGAAACGACGGCACGCTTTCGGCAATGCTCGCGGTGCAGATCACCTTCGTATCGCCGAATTCGACCAGCACCGAGCCCTCCGCGTGCTTCGTGTAGTGGCGCGTGATGCGCACGTCGCGCAGCTGATTGGCCTTGCGGCCGCTGGGGCGTTGAGTGTCGTTGGTCATGTTGGGATCGGTCAGGAAGAAAAGCAGGAGGGAAAGCGCGATTTTACAGCCGATCGAGCGGGGTGGCTGCCCGCATGTGCGTTGGCTCTTCAAGGGGCGCCATCGCGGGGCGGCCTTTCCGCCAAAAATGGGATAATGCCGTTTCCCCGCCCCGCGTCTCGTACACGCCGGGCGATTCGACTCTCAGGCCATCGTCGAGCGCATGGCCACAATCGCGAGAAATACGATGATCTACAGCATGACTGGCTATGCGAGCGCCACGCGCGAACTCGTCGCGGCCTCGGGCACAGGTGGCGTGAGCGTATCGGTCGAACTGCGCACCGTGAACTCGCGCTTTCTCGATCTGAACTTCCGCATGCCGGAAGACGTGCGCGTGTGCGAACCCACACTGCGCGAGATGCTGATGAACAAGCTGTCGCGCGGCAAGGTCGATATCCGCATCAACCTGCAACGCAGCGAACAGTCCGCCAACGCGGGTTCGATCAACCACGACGCGCTCACGCAACTCGCGCTGCTCGAACGCACGGTGCTCTCGACGTTTCCGGAAGCAGAGCGGCTGCGCACGGGCGAGATTCTGCGCTGGCCGGGCATTCTGGCCGAAAGCGGCGTGGCGCCCGAAGTGCTGCGCGACGCCGTGCTCGCCTGCGGCAAGCAGGCCATCACCGACCTGATCGACGTGCGCGCTCGCGAAGGCGCGCAACTGGCGACCATGCTGATCGCCAACGTCACCGAGATGGAAACGATCGTCACGAAGATCACGCCGCTCGTGCCGGAACTGATCGCCAAGCATCAACAGAAGATTGTCGAACGCTTGCAGGAAGCGCTCGGCATCGCCGCGCCGGATACCGCCGCGACGATCGTCTCGCGTGAAGAGATCAACGAGCGGATTCGCCAGGAAGTGACGATGTACGGCATCCGTATCGACATCGCCGAAGAATTGTCGCGTCTCACGGCTCACCTGAACGAAACGCGTCACGTGATCCAGAAGGGCGGCAAGGTCGGCAAGCGCCTCGACTTCATGATGCAGGAGCTCAACCGCGAAGCGAACACGCTCGGTTCCAAGGCCGCCGCGAAGGAACTGGCGGATTCGTCGATGACCCTGAAGCTGCTCATCGAACAGATGCGCGAGCAAGTACAGAATCTGGAATAAGGCTGGAGCACCACCGACATGACCGACCATCACCACACACGCGAAACGCCGCGCAATCCGTACGCCGGTGCTTACCCCGGCAACCTGTTCATGGTCGTCGCGCCTTCGGGCGCGGGCAAGTCGACGCTCGTGAACGCGCTGCTCGCCGGCGACGACGCGATCCGCCTGTCGATCTCGTACACGACGCGTCCGCCGCGTCCGAAGGAGCAGGACGGCGAGCACTACCACTTCACCACCGTCGACGATTTCATGAAGCGTCACGATGCCGGCGAGTTTCTGGAAAGCGCGGAAGTGCACGGCAACTACTACGGCACCTCGCGTGTGTGGATCGAGGACCAGATGAAAAACGGCCATGACGTGCTGCTCGAAATCGACTGGCAGGGTGCGCAGCAGGTGAAAAAGCAGTTTCACAACGCGGTCGAAATTTTCATTTTGCCGCCATCGCTCGAAGCGCTCGAAGAGCGTCTGAAGAAGCGCGGCCAGGACGAGCCGAACGTGATCACACGCCGGCTGCTCGCGGCCGGCAGCGAGATGGCGCACGCGGCGGAAGCGGAGTACGTGGTGATCAACGAGAAGTTCGAACGCGCGCTCAGCGAACTGCAATGCCTCGTGGCCGCGACGCGTTCGCGCTTCGCCTCGCAATACGCGCGCCACACGCAGCTTTTCGTGCAGCTCGGCATTCACCTGCCACACGCGTAAGCGCGGCGGTGTACCGAGCACATAAGGTAGAATAAGCAACATACTGAGAAGGAACCCAACATGGCCCGCATTACCGTCGAAGACTGCCTCAAACAGATCCCGAACCGTTTCGAACTCGCGCTTGCCGCAACCTATCGCGCGCGTCAGCTCGCTCAAGGCCACACGCCGAAGATCGAAAGCCGCGACAAGCCCACCGTCGTCGCACTGCGCGAAATCGCAGCCGGCCAGGTTGGCGTCGAAATGCTGAAGAAGGTGCCTGTTTAAGTAAGGCGCACTGCTCCGGTTTCGACTACGCGTTTGCCATACCTGTTTGCGACACGCTTTTGCAACATCTTTGCCGCACGTAAGTGCATCAACGTGCAGACCGGCGTCCAACCCTAACCGCTACGGAGGCGAACATGAGTGCTACCCCGCCCACCGCCACGGAAGTGGAACACGACGCTGACTCGCCCTCGTCTGCACGGAAGTACATCGACGCGGTCCTCGAACAGTCGTTTCGCCATCTGTTCGGGCCGACCGCCACGCCGGAGCAACCGCGCCGGCATGACGTCGTCTCCATCGCCAAACTGACGTCCGCCTTGTCCGGCTATCTGCAGCCGGAAGAGATCAAGGACATCAAGTCGGCCTTCCATTTCAGCGACGAAGCCCACCTCGGCCAGTACCGCCAGAGCGGCGAGCCGTACATCACGCATCCTGTCGCCGTCGCGGAAATCTGCGCCGGCTGGAACCTCGACGCCCAGGCGCTCATGGCGGCGCTGCTGCACGACGTGATGGAAGACCAGGGCGTGACCAAGGCCGAACTCGCCGAGCGTTTCGGCGCGAAGGTCGCGGAACTGGTCGACGGCTTGTCGAAGTTGGACAAGATGGAGTTTCGCAATCGCGAGGAAGCGCAGGCGGAAAACTTCCGCAAGATGCTGCTCGCGATGGCGCGCGACGTCCGCGTGATTCTGGTCAAGCTCGCCGACCGGCTGCACAACATGCGCACGCTGGGCGCGGTGCCTCCGGAAAAGCGCCGCCGCGTGGCGCGCGAGACGCTGGATATCTACGCGCCGATCGCCCACCGGCTCGGCCTGAACAATACTTATCGCGAACTGCAGGACCTGAGCTTCGCGAACTTCAACCCGCACCGGTACGCCACGCTTGAAAAAGCCGTCAAGGCGGCGCGCGGCAACCGGCGCGAAGTGGTCGGCAAGATTCTCGAATCGGTGCAGCGCGCAATTGCCGACGCGAAGCTCGACGCCGAAGTCACCGGCCGCGAGAAAACCATCTTCAGTATCTACAAGAAGATGCGCGACAAGCAGTTGTCGTTCTCGCAAGTGCTCGATGTGTACGGGTTCCGCGTCGTGGTGGACAGCGCGTTGGAGTGCTATACCTGCATCGGCGCGCTGCATGCGCTGTACAAGCCCGTGCCGGGCAAGTTCAAGGATTACATCGCGATCCCGAAGGTGAACGGCTATCAGTCGCTGCACACCACGCTGGTCGGCCCGTTCGGCGCGCCGATCGAGTTTCAGGTGCGCACGCGCAAGATGCACGAGATCGCCGAAGCGGGCGTGGCCGCGCACTGGCTGTACAAGAACGGCGGCGCGGACCTGAACGACGTGCAGAAGCGCGCGCATCAGTGGCTCAAGTCGCTGCTCGATATTCAGAGCGAAGCGGGCGATTCGAGCGAATTCCTCGAACATGTCAAGATCGACCTGTTCCCGGACGCGGTCTACGTGTTTACGCCCAAGTCGAAGATCATGGCGCTGCCGCGCGGCGCCACGGCGCTCGACTTCGCGTATTCAATCCACAGCGACCTGGGCAACCAGTGCGTCGCGGTGAAGATCAACAACGAACTGTTGCCGCTGCGCACCGAGTTGAAGAGCGGCGACATCGTCGAAGTCATCACTGCGCCGTATTCGAAGCCGAATCCGGCGTGGCTCGGTTTCGTGCGTACCGGCAAGGCGCGCTCGGCGATCCGCCATTATCTGAAGACGATGCGGCTGAACGAGTCCGTTCAACTCGGCGAGCGTCTGGTCGACCAGGCGTTGAAGGGTTATGGGCTGGCGCTCTCGGATGTGACGCCGGAAGCGTGGGAAAAGCTCGTGCAATGGACGGGCAACAAGAACCGTCAGGAAATTTTCGCGGACATCGGTCTCGGCCGGCGTGTCGCAGCGGTCATGGCCAAGCGCATCGAAGTGCTGATGAGCGGCCGCGACGCCGACGACGACGGCTCGCGCTCCCACTCCGATTTGCCGCATGCGCCGCCGGTCGTCATTACCGGCACCGAGGGCATGTCGGTGCAACTGTCCGCGTGCTGCCGTCCGATTCCGGGCGACGACATCATGGGCTATATCGGCATCGGCCTCGGCATGGCGATCCACACCACGGATTGCCGCGTCGCGCAACGAATCCACCGGCGCGATCCGGGCCGCTGGATCGACGTCGCCTGGGCACCGCAACCGGGGCGTCTGTTCGACGTCGCCGTGAAGGTGCTGGTCAAGAACACCAAGGGCGTGTTCGCCCGCGTGGCGGCGGATATCACCTCGGCGGATGCCAACATCGTCCACATTGCAATGGACGAAGACCTGTCGCAGGAATCCACGGTGTTGCGCTTCGTGATCCAGGTCAGCGATCGTGTCCATCTGGCCAACGTCATGCGCCGGGTGCGCACGAACCCGGACGTCATGCGCATCGCGCGCGAGCGGCCGAGCGAGGAAGGCCATCACCGTCACGACGGCGGAATGCGCATCGACCGCGAGCGAGCGGATTACTGACCTTTCGTTTGACGCCTTGGGGTGGCCTCAGGGCGCTTCATTTCCCTCTTCAAATCTGAACGCACCGGCTACGCGCGTAGTCTCATCTGAAACTCAGGGAGAATGTTCGTGAACGTATCCGAACTCAACGGCCTGGCACTCGATTACTGGGTCGCCCGCAGCCTGCACGACTTCGTGCGCGAAATCTACTTTACCGACAGCGGCGAAACCGTGGCGGTTCGCGGCAACGATCGCGGACGTCCCTGGGATGGCCGTTTTACGCCTTCTACGTCATGGGAGGCTGCGGCGGCCGTGCTGGAGCGCGCGCAGCGGCTCGAAGTGCGTGAGCGCAGCCACCAGGGCGCGGCTCACTGCATCGCGGAATTCGAAGGCGGCCACCGAACCGTGGAAGGGCGGGGCGACTCGCTGCGGATCGCGCTGCTGCGGGCATTCGTCGTGAGCCGTTATGGCGAAACCGTGGAGAATGTGCTGCATGAAGCACAGGCGCTGGCCGGCGATCGGGCGCAACCAATCGGTGAGCGGGAAATTGGCGGCGAGCAGGCGATGGCGGCTTCGTTCGGCGATGTGCCGAACCCGGATGGGCAGATCGGAGATATTCAGTCGGCGCCGCGATAGAGGGGCGTGTTTGGTTGCCGCCAAGGCCTTCGGGTGCAGCGGAACCCAAGCGAGGCTGGAACCGACGGACAAAAACAAAGGGCCTTCCGATCGGAAGGCCCTTTATAGGTGGTGCGGCTGGCAGGATTCGAACCCACGACCCCTTGGTTCGTAGCCAAGTACTCTATCCAACTGAGCTACAGCCGCACGCTAAACGGTGATGCTTACTGCACTGAAACTGGGGCAAAACGTAAGGGCCTCCCCAGAGGGAGGCCCTCGAATAAGTGGTGCGGCTGGCAGGATTCGAACCCACGACCCCTTGGTTCGTAGCCAAGTACTCTATCCAACTGAGCTACAGCCGCACGCAGAAACGAGATTATAGCAAAGGTTTCGAAAAAGGGAAGCATGTAACTGCGATTTGTCGCATAGTCGTGATCGTGTACCCTTGATGGGCAGTCGTTTGCTGCAGTTACCGGATCATCATGAACAAGGCCTTTGTCAAAGAGTCGAGCGAAGAGAATGACGACGATCTCGACGTCGCCCAGCCGGACGTTCCCGCTGGAACGAAAAACTACATCACGCCCGCCGGCTACCGGCGCATGCGCGATGAACTACTGCATCTGATCGACGTCGATCGGCCGGAAGTGGTCAAACTGGTGTCGTGGGCGGCCTCGAACGGCGATCGCTCCGAAAATGGCGATTACATCTATGGCAAGCGCCGCTTGCGCGAAATCGATCGGCGCATCCGTTTTCTGACCAAACGGCTGGATCTCGCTGAAGTCGTCGACAGCAGCAAGCAGGAGAATGTCGACCAGGTTTTCTTCGGCGCGGCTGTGGAGTATGCGACGGAGGACGGCGAGGAGCATATCGTGACGATCGTCGGCATCGACGAGGTCGATCTGGATATCGGCCACGTGAGCTGGATCTCGCCGATTGCGCGCGCGCTGCTGAAGGCGAAAGTCGGCGATACGGTCACGTTGTACACACCGGCCGGCCCGCAGCCGATTGACATACTCGACGTCAAATATCCGCCGCCTGATACGGGCGGTTAAGTCACGGCTGACAGGCTTCGTCTCGTTCTCGCCGATCATCTCCCGCCTCAGGCATAAAAAGGCACAAAAAAAGGCGCCGCGAACGGCGCCTTCGAGACCACGGGTGTAACCCGCAGCTTTAGAAGCGGTGACGCAGACCTGCGGTCACAGCGACTTGCTTGTTGTTGCCCGAAGCGGCCAGACCGTTGATATCGGCATCCACGACTGCGTTTTCGTTGACTTGCTGATACTCGCCTTGCAGGTACACGTCGGTACGCTTGGACAGCGCGTACGCGGTTTGCAGGTTGAACTGGTTCCAGTGCGGACGCGTGCCAGCCAGGCTCGCGCGGGTGTACGTGTACGAACCGGCAATGCTGACCGCGGGCGTCAGCGCATAGCGAGCGTTCGCTTCAAAGTTCTGGAAGTGAGCGCTGTTGTTGCCGAAGGCGATGCCGTTGGTTTGACCCGATGCGCCAGCGCCGATACCGGCCAGGCTCGACAGGTTCGTTTGCGAATACACGAGGCCGACCGTTGCCGGGCCGAACGCGTAGTTAGCACCCGCGCCCCACGTTTGCTGGCGGCCCGCGAAGAACGTGTTGTCGCTCGACACCGCGCCACCCGAATTGAATGCAGCAGCCGCGCCGGTCGCGCCGTTGCTGTTCAGTTGCAGGTAAGCGGCGGCGACGTTCAGGCCACCCCAGTTGTACGACGCACCCGCGCTATAAGCGCGGTTGTTCGCGAAGCCGTCGGCCTGGTTCGAGAAGCCATACAACGCGCCGAACTTGAAGCCGCCGTAGTTGGCGCTCTGGTACTTGACCGAGTTGTTGATGCGGAACGAGTTGTTCAGGTTGTCGTTGTCGAACGGATGCGCGAACTGCGTGCCGCCGTATTGCGTGCCGGTCAGTGCCAGCGGGGCGACGTAGTCGACCATGCTGTCGTATTGACGGCCCAAGGTGACGGCGCCGAACTGATCGCTCGTCAGACCCACGAAGGCTTGACGGCCGAATTCGCGGCCGCCTTGCTTGAGCGTGCCGTCATTAATGCCGAAGCCGTTTTCCAACGTGAAGATGGCCTTCAGACCACCGCCCAGATCTTCAGATCCACGCAGACCCCAGCGGCTGCCGTTCACCGAACCGCTTGTTTCCTGCCAGTTGCTGTGACCGTGCTGGTTATTGGTATAGGTGATGCCGGCGTCGATCAAGCCGTACAACGTCACGCTGCTTTGCGCATGCGCGGCCGTTGCGAAGACGCCCGTGAGGGCGGCGACCATGAGTGTCTTTTTCATCTTGTAACTCCGAGAGCGAGAGTGGGCGTTGAACCCAGGCTTAGGGAGACCTTTCACGCGGGCGCTGCGAGAGGCGTAATCCGAGTGAGTTGCGCGCTCAACAAAATCGCGCTGGTTTCCGGTTAGGCAGAGTGTAGAGAGACACTTCGCGCAATGGACGTTCCGATTTCCGCAATAAAGTATTACGCGTTCGGAAACGATATGTGAGTGCCGGTTAAGCCTTATAAATAAAGGCTTCCAGCGATTTTCAAGAGAGGGGACCGATGCGAAGATGGAGTTGCGTTGCTGATTCGCGACACTAATCGATGCAAAAAAACAACGTAATAAAACGTAAAATGAGATTGTTGTTGTTACTGAAATAGATGATTGTTGTTTATGTGAATAATCGAAATGGAGTCGAGCCGGTATACTGAAATTTCTGCTTTCCGAAGCGGACTTTTTCGTTGACGAAAAAGATCTCCAAACCTTTGTCGGCGCGACTTCCCAGTCGCGCTTTTTTTTCGCCTGTGTTCCGCCGATTGACGACGCGCTCAGTGGGCAGGCGCTGCGCCGTCCACTTCGTTCCAGTCGTCCGCTACCGGGACGCTCCAGTCTTCCATGACATAGCGCCGCGCATCCATGGGGGACGACAGCAGGTTCTGCCAATGATCTCCGTGCCACATGGGATCGATTTCGAAGATAGACGGCGTGTCCGCGACCGGTGTGGATTGTTCGGAAGCCGTGTTTGCGTGCGAGTGGGTCAGCCAGTTAAAGAGGCGGCTGATTTGGTTGAACAGCATGGCAATCTCCCTAATGCGCGTTGCTACTACTACTGAATACGATCATCCTGCCGTGAACGCGGTGCAGCAAGTCGGACAAACACTTACGGAAAACATCTTTTGTTACATATTTTCAGCGATGTGCTGAAAATATTCCCGCTATAGCGCATTTCCGTAGTCGGGTGGGTAATATTGACTTGGTCTGATTATTCGGATCGCAGTGAATCTATGGGCTCGGCATTCTTAAACCAATAAGCGCAGGCTTATCGTATAGCGTGATAAGCGCATATCCAGAATTCGCTTGACGACAATTCTTCATTCCCCGTATAACGGCAATGCTGAATTTCGACCGCCGGATTTGATTGCGTGGCGCGGCCGTGATATTCGGCTGAGGGCAATGCCCGATATTGATAAATCCTCGAGGGAAACTGGAAAATGGAAACTGGTATCGTCAAATGGTTCAACGATGCTAAGGGCTTTGGCTTCATCACGTCGGATTCGGGCGGCGAGGATCTCTTCGCGCACTTTTCGGAGATTCGCGCGGAAGGATTCAAGTCGCTGAAGGAAAACCAGCGCGTCTCGTTCGACGTCAAGGCCGGCCCGAAGGGCAAGCAGGCGGCGAATATCCAGCCGCTGTAAGCCTGTCAACGTGACTCGGCGCTTGGCCACGCGGTAGAACGAACGAAAGCCTTCGCAAAACGCGAGGGCTTTTTTATGCCGAATTGTTTGTTGGCCGCGGCAATCGTTTTTAACCATCTGGTTCGGAATGTTTTGAACGGCCGGCCAAAATCTCCCGAATGACTTCTCTGTCATTTCCCGGTGTCCGCCGTGAAAACATAATGATTTCTGATTTGCAGGAGGCTTGCCGCTCACGCCAAAACAGGAACATTGCGCCTGAAGTCAGTTGACGTAATGCGATGCTATCCGGGTACTCGGCCGCCAACTGGTGCATACTTGCCGCAAAGCCACGCGTCCAAAGTCTCCTTTTCCATGTCTGAACAGTTTTTTCCGGAACCGGCCCTGGATGGTCCGATCGTCTTCGTCGACCTTGAAACCACTGGCGGCTCGACTGCCGAGCATCGCATCACCGAAGTGGGCGTGGTCGAAATAGGGCCTGCCGGCGTGTCGCGCTGGAGCAGTCTGGTCGACCCTCAGCAGCCGATTCCCTCATTCATCCAGCAGCTCACCGGCATCACGAATGCGATGGTGCGGGGCGCGCCGACCTTCGACGCGATCGCGCCGGCTCTCTTCGAGCGTCTGAACGGCAAACTGTTCGTCGCGCATAACGCCAGTTTCGATCGCGGTTTTCTGCGCGGCGAGTTTCGCCGGGTGGGGCTGGCGTTCGATCCGGACGTACTGTGCACCGTGCGCCTGTCGCGCGCGCTGTTTCCGGCGGAAAAACGTCACGGCCTCGATGCTTTGGTCGAGCGTCATGCGCTCGTGCCGTCCGATCGCCACCGCGCGCTTGCCGACGCCGATCTGATCTGGCAGTTCTGGCAGCGTCTGCACGGCCTCGTGCCGCTCGACGTATTGCGCACGCAGATCGAGCGCACTACGCGGCGCTACCGGCTCGCGGGCGACATCACGGAAGATCTGCTCGACACGGCGCCGGCGGGTTGCGGCGTCTACGCGTTCTATGGAGAAGAGGATTTGCCGCTGTATGTCGGGCGAAGCGTGCGCGTGCGCCAGCGGCTGCGTTCACATTTGACCGGCGAGCGGCGCTCGTCCAAGGATATCCGGCTTGCGCAGCAGGTGCGGCGCGTCGAGTGGCGCGCAACCGGCGGCGAATTGGGCGCCATGCTCGCGGAGGCGCAGTGGATCGCGACATTGCGCCCCGGCCATAACCGGGTACCGCGTGTCGCCAAGAGCGATCCGGCGGACGCGCCCTGGCCGTTCGAGGGGCCGATCGTGTTCGAGGAGCGCGAGGAGGCGTCGCAGGCGCGCGCTTTTCATGTCGTCGACCGTTGGTGTTACGTGGGCCATGCGGCGTCGCTCGCGCAGGCT
The DNA here is from genome assembly GCF_004339745.1 of Paraburkholderia sp. BL9I2N2. Taxonomy (GTDB): domain Bacteria; phylum Pseudomonadota; class Gammaproteobacteria; order Burkholderiales; family Burkholderiaceae; genus Paraburkholderia. The sequence goes on from NZ_SMGP01000001.1 coordinate 447,683, forward strand.
GCGGAGTTGCATGCGTCGAGCGCAGCGGGATCGTTCGAGCTGTCGACGTATCGCATCTTGCAGAGCCATCTCGCCCGCGGTTTGCGTGTGATGCCCTTGAGCGTGTCGAGCGGAACGGCGGTGGCGAGTCTTGCCTGACGGCGTTCGTCGGCTCGGCTTTCAGCGGTTTCGTTTCAGCGGTTTGATGTTCAACCGATGGCCTGCCGTTCAAAAGCGGATTCAAGCGCGCGAGCCAACACCGCGGCCAATAATCCCAGCCTGAAACCGTGCGTTTTACCCCACTCCGAACTAACCCGTCGCGCCCACACCGCCCGTTTCGCACACGTGCCCAAGCGCGCGAGTCAACGCGCTCGAATGAGCCGAGTCATAGCGAGTCAGCGATTTCCAGTTAGCCAGCGATTGCGCGACGCGCGACGGACAATCCTGCGCCGCACGCAACGGCTGCACGCGTGCAAGGCCGGCCACGAGCGATTGCGTCAGTCGGTCCAACTGCGGTCTCGTGCTGGTCGCCAGATCGGGAGCGGGTCCTTGCGGCGCCTGGCCGCCGCGCCACGTGGCGAACAGCGCGTTTTGCACCTCCTTGCTGGCGTCGATCTGATCCTGAAAGAAAGCACGGGCGAACGCCGGGTCGACGTTTGCCGCGACGGCGCGCTTTTCGACATCGGCGAGGAGGGCGTTCTCGCGCGGCGTGTCGGTGATGTCACGGTGATTGACCCATTTCCAGCGCGCCACGGGTTCCGCGAGCGCGAGCCGTTGGGAGGCCAGCGCAATCAGATTGGTGAGCGCGGTATCGTCACCATCCGCGATGGCGGGAGCGGGCGCCAATGCAAGAGCAGCCAAAAGCGCAAGCGCGCATGACGCGCCGAAGCGGTACGAACGGTTCATGGAAGATGACAGTGGCCGAGCGGCCGCAGGGGAAAAACCAGAAGAATAGACGATGCGCCGAACGTGCGTCTGCGTTCCGGCGGAAATCTTCGGGAGGACGCTTGAATAGGCGAGCAAAAACACACGCCGGGCCGCACGGCCAGGCGTCGTCCGAATCAGACGGACTCGCCCCGCGTCACGAATCGAGCCGAAAACGAGCGGTCAGACGTGTGCATACAACCGCCGCGCGCCGGACGCGCGGACGTCGATGCTGCATCGCGCCACTGCCCCGTTACTTCGAGTCGCACGACTTGCGTTGTTCGTCGAAAAAGGCGCGAACGTGCTCCGGCAGTTCTGCACCCAAAAACTCGACGCCAGCGGGTTCCGGATCCGGGCAAAAAACTTTATCCGGGGTCGGAACTTTCGGTGGTTTGGCATCCATGATCTTTCTCCTTTACAAACCGATTATCGGCCTCGGTCCCCGTTTTGCACCAGCGCCTGATGCGGGTCACATGTTGTGTGTTGCTTTAACGGCACAGCCCAACAATGGAACGGAATGTTTGAATAGAATTTATCGGTTGACTGCTAATGCGCTGATTTCGCTTTCACCAGTCCCCGTCAGTCCGATACTTCCCGCTATTCCCTTCCTGACTTTGTCCCACGGGCTATTCAGCAAGCCGCCCTCGCTTTTGCGCACTCCCACATTCATATTGGCCGATATCAATCGAATTGCCGTGGATTTTTGTGCACTGCCGCATCGGCAGGATTTTCTTCTTAAGTGGCCGAACGTTCGTTAATTACCGTTCCGTTCAGTACGCGCCATTCGGCCCCCTAATCTTTTGTAAACGAACCATTCTCGAATTTCGTTGACGGCTAAAAGCATTTTTTAAGATTTTTTGCCTGAATAAGAAAACCTAACGTTCGGCAGCGAACGCTGGGCATTCGTCAGACGCTATTTCTACGCTGTCGGCACGGGGATTTTCACCGACGCGGAGTACGCAGCCGGTTTATCAGTCACTTCGACCTGTCCGTGAATCCGCGCTTGATGACCGTCTGCAAACATGTAATACGGGAATGGACGGGCCGGTTCCGACACGGCGTCGAGCCGCGCGATCAGTTCCGGCGTCAGCGTGAAGTCGAGCGAGCCGAGCGACTCCTGCAACTGCTCCGGCCGCGTCGCGCCGACGATGATGCTGGACACGCCACGCTTCTGATGCAGCCAGTTCAGCGCGACTTGCGCCATCGGCCGGCCGGCGAGATTGGCGACGGACTCCAGTTCGGCCACGATGCGAAAGTTGCGCTCAGTCAGCTTGTCGAATCCCGGCGGCGGCGCGCTGGCCATGCTGGCGAGGCGGCCGTCGCCGGAGAAACCGGCTGCCGCGCCGCTTTGCGAAGGCCGGTACTTGCCGGACAGCACGCCCATGCCGAGCGGACTCCACGGCACGAGCCCCATGCCGAGATTGGCGGCGAGATCGGCGAACTCATTTTCGGCATTGCGTTCGATCATCGAGTATTCGAGCTGCATGGCCGCGACCGGTTCGAAGCCGCGCCAGTCGGCGAGCGTCTGCGCGCGTCCGGCGAACCATGCGGGCGTATCCGACAAGCCGACATAGCGGATCTTGCCGGCGCGCACGGCGTCGTCCATCGCGCGCATGACTTCGTCCACCGGCGTGATGCGATCCCACGTGTGGAGGTAGTACAAGTCGATGTAGTCCGTGCCGAGCCGCTTGAGCGAGCCGTCCAGCGCGCGCAGCAGGTTCTTGCGATGGTTGCCGCCCGCGTTCGGATTGCCGGTCTCGGCGTTGTAGCCGTACTTGGTCGCGATCACGAGCCGCTCGCGCAGGCCGCGCGCCGCGACGAACTTGCCCAGCCATTTCTCGCTGGTGCCTTCCGTGTAGAGGTCCGCGGTGTCGATGAAATTGCCGCCGGCATCCACGTACAGATCGAACAGCCGTTGCGCGGACTTTTCCTCGACACCCCAGCCCCATTCGGTGCCGAAAGTCATCGTGCCGAGCGCGATCGGGCTGACGCGCAAGCCTGAGCGGCCGAGCAGGGTATAGCGATTCATCGTCATGTCAGTCTCCTTGGGCGGTGTCGTAGGAAAAATTGAATCCATGGCCTATCGTGCGCCGATTCTTTTCGTGGAAAAATGCCGCTTGTCTGCAAGGATTGTGAAGTCCGGCTTAACAATGGAGGCGACGATGGATCCTGCGCAATTGCCGGCGTTGATGGCGTTCGTGAGCGTGGCGCGTCACGGCAGCTTCACGCACGCGGCCGCCGAGACCGGCGTGACGGCGTCGGCGCTGTCGCAAAGCATCCGCTCGCTCGAAACGCAATTGAACGTGCGTCTGTTCAACCGGACGACCCGGCGCGTGGCGCTGACCGAAGCCGGCGCGCAGTTTCTCGCTCGCGTGCGACCGGCGCTGGGCGAACTCGAGGCCGCCTTCGAAGCGCTCGACGAAACCCGCGACCAGCCCGCCGGCAATTTGCGCATCAATTTGCCGCGGGTCGCGAGCGAACTGCTGGTGCTGCCGCATCTCGCGGAATTCACGCGCCGCTATCCGCAGATCCGTCTCGACATGACGCTGGACGACGGCATGGCCGATGTCGTCGGCGAAGGCTTCGATGCGGGCATCCGGCTCGGCGAACGGGTCGCGCAGGACATGGTGGCGGTGCCGTTGAGCGGCGAGATTCGCATTGCGGTGGCGGGCTCGCCGGGCTATTTCGAGCGCTATGCACCGCCCGCGACGCCAGCCGATCTCGCCGCGCATGACTGCCTGCGCTACCGCTTTGCGTCGAGCGGCGGCATCTATCGGTGGGAGTTCGCGCCACCCGATGATCCGGCGCGCGTGTTCGAAGTCGAGACGCGCGGCGCGCTCGTCACCAATGACTTGCGCACGATGGTGCAAGCGGCGGAGCAGGGTGTGGGTCTGCTGCACGTCATCGAGGACTACGTACGCGAGCAACTCGACGATGGCCGCCTAGTGCGCGTGCTCGACGCATGGTGTCCGAGCTTCCCCGGTTTCTATCTCTACACGGCGAGCCGCGCGCAGATGCCGCTCAAACTGCGCGCGCTGATCGATTTCCTGAAGGAGAAGCGCGGCGCTCGCTAGCGCGCACGCTTATTTCGCCTTCACGCTGCGAGTTGTTGCTGCAGATACTCCGCGGTGCGGCTTTCCTTCACGCGCACGATCCCGGCCGGTGTGCCGCTCGCCACGATCTTGCCGCCGGCGTCGCCGGCGCCCGGGCCGACGTCGATGACCCAGTCGCTTTGCGCGGCCACCCGCATGTCGTGTTCGACCACCACCACGGTATTGCCGGCATCCACGAGTCCCTGGAGTTGCACCATGAGGCGGTCGACGTCGGCGGGATGCAGGCCGGTGGTCGGCTCGTCGAGGATATAGAGCGTGTCGCCGCGTTGCGCGCGTTGCAATTCGGTGGCGAGTTTGATGCGTTGGGCTTCGCCGCCGGACAATTCGGTGGCGGGCTGACCGAGCCGCAGATAGCCGAGGCCGATGTCGCGCAGCACTTTCAGCGCGCGCATCACGCTGGGCTCGTCGGCGAAGAAATCGCAGGCGGCGTCGACGGTCAGGCCGAGCACCTCGGCGATGTTTTTATTGCGCCATGTGACTTCCAGTGTCTGTGCGTTGTAGCGCGTGCCGTGACAGGTCGAGCAGGGCGCATAGACGCTTGGTAGAAACAGCAGTTCGACGCTGACGAAGCCTTCGCCTTCGCAAGTCGGGCAACGGCCTTGCACCACGTTGAACGAGAAGCGGCCTGCGCCGTAGCGGCGCTTGCGGGCGAGCGGCGAGTCGGCGAACAGCTTGCGCACGTGGTCGAAGAGGCCCGTGTAGGTAGCGAGGTTGGAGCGCGGCGTGCGGCCGATCGGTTTCTGATCGACGCGTACGAGCCGCCGCAGCGCGCCCATGCCCTCGACGATGTGGCCGCCGGTCGGCGCGGTTGCGGCGGCGAGCAACGGGTCTTGTTCGTCGTCGTCCGGATTGTCGAAGACGCGGCCAAGGTGGCTTGCGACCAGTTCCGGCAACGCCTGGCTCACGAGGCTCGACTTGCCCGAGCCCGACACGCCCGTGACCGCAGTCAGGCAACCGAGCGGCAACTCGGCGTCCAGTCCGTGCAGATTATTGCGCGTGATGCCCGCGAGCCGCAGCCAGCCAGCAGGTTCACGCGACGCGCGCTCGACAGGCGCGGGCGGCGCGAACAGATGCCGGCGCGTTTGCGACGCTTCGACCTTCGCGAGTCCGGCGGGCGGCCCGCTATAGACCACATGGCCGCCTGCTTCGCCGGCCGCGGGACCGACGTCGACGAGCCAGTCTGCGCGCCGCATCATCTGCAAATCGTGTTCGACGACGAACAGCGAATTGCCCGCCGCCTTCAATCCCTGCAGCGCGCTGAAGAGCGCTTCGCCGTCGGCGGGATGCAGGCCGGCCGATGGCTCGTCGAGCACATACACGACGCCGAACAACTGCGACGACAACTGCGTGGCGAGCCGCAAGCGCTGCAATTCGCCCGATGACAGCGTAGGCGTACTGCGCTCTAGCGCGAGATAGCCCAGACCCAGATCGACCAATGTCGTCAGGCGTTCGAGCAACTCGGCTGCAATGCGCTGCGCGGCGACGCGTTTTTCTTCGGAGAGGTTAGGCGTGCGCCGCACGTCGGGCGAGGCTTTGTGCGCGGAACCACCGGCGGCGATCCGTTTGTCGACGGCATCGCGCATGGCGCTCTTGCTGAGCACGCTTCCTTTGGCGGCGGTTTGGTTTGAGTGTGCGGCATCGGCTTGAGGCCATTCGCCGCGCGCGATCGGTTCGAGCATCTCGGCAAGTCTCGCGAGCGGCAACTGGGCAAACTCGCCGATATCGAGTCCGGCGAATTTCACCGACAGCGCTTCTTTCTTGAGCCGCTTGCCATGACACGTCGGACAGACGCTACCGACCATGAATTGCGACACGCGTTTTTTCATCAACGCGCTTTGAGTGTTCGCGAACGTGTGCAGCACATAGCGGCGCGCGCCGGTGAAGGTGCCCTGATAGCTCGGCTCGTCGCGGCGCTTGAGCGCGGCGCGGGTTTCCTTAGGCGTGAGGCCGGCGTAGACGGGCGCGGTCGGCTGTTCGTCAGTGAAGAGAATCCAGTCGCGGTCTTTCTTCGGCAAGTCGCGCCACGGCTTATCGACGTCGTAGCCGAGCGTCACCAGAATGTCGCGCAGATTCTGTCCGTGCCAGGCGGGCGGCCATGCGGCGATCGCGCGCTCGCGAATGGTCAGCGAGTCGTCGGGCACCATCGATTTTTCGGTGACCTCGTACACGCGGCCGAGTCCGTGGCAAGTCGGGCAGGCGCCTTGCACGGTGTTCGGCGAGAAATCTTCGGCGAACAGCATGGGTTGCTTCGGCGGATAGTCGCCGGTGCGCGAATACAGCATGCGCACGAGGCTCGACAGCGTGGTCACGCTGCCCACCGACGAGCGCGCGCTCGGCGTGCCGCGCTGCTGCTGCAAGGCGACCGCGGGCGGCAGGCCTTCGATGGCGTCGACCTCGGGCACGCCGACCTGCTCGATCAGGCGTCGGGCATACGGCGCGACCGATTCGAAATAGCGCCGCTGTGCCTCGGCGTACAAGGTGCCGAATGCCAGCGACGATTTGCCCGAGCCGGACACGCCGGTGAAGACGACCAGAGCATCACGCGGAATCTGCACGTCGACGTTTTTCAGATTGTGTTCGCGAGCGCCGCGCACACGCACGAAGCCGGTGAATGCGGGGGCGTCGGCAGAGGGCGGTGTCGAGCGAGGTTTGCTGCGGATGGCGTCCATATCGATGAATAACGGATAAGCGCGACCCGGCGGATCGGGCGAACGCTGATGAGGTCGCACGGAACATGCCCGACGATGAAGTTGCGATGATGCCATTGACGGCGGCGCGTGCTCTGAGTCAATCGAGTAATCGCCGCCTATCATTGAAGCGATTATCCGCGCCCAGAGTGCGTTGGATAACGGACGCGCCACGGCCGGCGCGGAAGATGGCAGTCTTCGCCCTTCAGAGAGTTCGCCATGGAAAACGCTGTGTACTGGAAAGGTCGTCAGGTCGGAATCGAGTGTGACGGCCGGATTTTGTGGTTCTCGTCGGCGCCGCAGGAAGCGGTCGCGGCCTACGGCACTCAGCAGGCAGAGCCGGCGCGAGCGGAAGATTCCGTTGTGGCACGCAACCTCGGCGTGACAGCGCAATTCGATCGGCTGGATTTTCGTGGGTGATCCGCGACACGAGCAGAATCGGAAAAGCACACGCAGAAAAACAAAAAGCCCAGTCGCGAGGACTGGGCTTTTTGCTTGAATCTTGTGGTGCCGGAAAGAGGAATCGAACCCCCGACCTTCGCATTACGAATGCGCTGCTCTACCGTCTGAGCTATTCCGGCATCAGGAGAAACGAGATTATAGGGACTTCTTTATCGGCTTGGCAAGCCCCTGAACTCACTTTTTTGTTTCGAGATGGTAGCGGGTCACGCGGTCCACTTCGTTCTTCGAGCCGAGGAACACCGCCACCCGCTCGTGCAGGCTTTTCGGCTGGATGTCCAGAATGCGCTTCTCGCCGTTGGTCGCGGCGCCGCCCGCCTGCTCGACGATGAACGCCATCGGATTCGCTTCGTACATCAGGCGCAGCTTGCCTGGCTTGTCCGGCGTGCGCTTGTCGGCCGGATACATGAAGATGCCGCCGCGATTCAGGATACGGTGCACGTCCGCCACCATCGACGCGATCCAGCGCATGTTGAAGTCGGCCTGGCGTGAACCGTCCGTGCCAGCCTTCAACTCGCCGATGTACTGCTGGACCGGCGGATACCAGTGACGCTCGTTCGAAGCGTTGATCGCGTATTCACGCGTTTCGACAGGAATGCGCATGTCGCTTTGCGTGAGCACCCACGAGCCGAGTTCGCGGTCGAGCGTGAAGCAGTTCACGCCGTTGCCGGTAGTCAGCACCAGCACCGTTTGCGGACCGTACACCGCGTAGCCCGCGGCGACCTGCTGCGTGCCCGGTTGCAGGAACGACTGTTCGGTAGGCTGCTGGCCGTCCGGGCAGCGCAGCACGGAGAAGATCGTGCCGATCGACACGTTGACGTCGATGTTCGACGAGCCGTCGAGCGGATCGAACACGAGCAGGTATTCGCCCTTCGGATAGTTCGCCGGGATTGGGAAGAACTGTTCCATTTCCTCGGACGCCATGCCGGCGAGGTTGCCGCCCCATTCATTCGCTTCGAGCAGGATTTCGTTCGACAGAATGTCGAGCTTCTTCTGCACTTCGCCTTGAACGTTCTCGCTGCCCGCCGTGCCGAGCGCATCGCCCAGCGCGCCCTTGCTGACGTGGTAGCTGATCGCTTTGCACGCACGCGCAACGACTTCGATCAAAAGGCGCAGATCGGCCGGCAGGTTGTTGGTTTCGCGCTGCTGCTCGATCAGGTACTTCGTGAGAGTGGTACGACGTTGCAAAGCCATGCTGTACTCCGGGAAGGCTTGAGGAATATTCCGATTTTAACCGTTCGTTGTGTCGCTTCCGTGCTTTTACGCGAGAACCGTGTAGGGCGACGCCGCCGGGCACACTGATGCGGCTGAAATTCAGGCTTTGCGGCGCGCCTTGCCGGCCGTGAGCTTGCCGCTCACGCTCGCCGCGAGCGCTGCGGCACGGGCGTGTTCGCTTGAAACCTTCGGCATTTTCGGGCGGTCCGCCTTCGGCATGGGTTCGATCTCGCGTTCGATCTGTTCTCCGGCGGTCGCGGTGGCGACGCGCAGGTCGTAGGCGATTTGCAGGTTGAGCCAGAACTGTGCGCTCGCGCCGAAGTAGCGCTCGAGCCGCAGCGCGGTGTCGGCCGAGACGGCGCGCTTGCCGCGCACCACGTCGTTGATGCGCGGTGCCGGTACGCGCAGCGCAAGCGCGAGCGCGTTGACGGACATGCCGAGCGGTTCGAGAAACTCGCTGCGCAGAATCTCGCCCGGATGGATTTCCGGGATGCTGTCGCCCGTGTCGATGTCCGAGAAATCGATGCTGCCCAGATCGGAGCGTTTGATGACCATGCCGGTCTCCCAATAATCAGTGATAGTCGACAATCTCGACATTCAGCGCTTCCCCGTCGACGAAATGAAAACAGATGCGCCATTGCGCATTGATCCGAATACTCCATTGCCCGCTGCGCTGGCCTTGCAGCGCTTCCAGCCGGTTGCCGGGCGGCGCATGCAGGTCGCGGATGGACTTCGCGGCGTCGATCACAAACAGCTTGCGGCGCGCGAGCGCCTGCATGTGAAGCGGCAACGAGTACACGAATTTGCCCTGAAAGATTCTCGCCGTAGCTTTGTCGCCGAATGTCGTGATCATGGGATGATATAACGCATCGCGTTAAACGTAAACCGTTAAGTGATGCGTTTACTTTCACTCCGCCGACGCGAGTCGAACAGTCGTCCAGATGGCTAACGTGATTGCCGCGCGCCGCCGCGCCGGCGAACGCAGGACGAAAAAAAGCCGGCAACGCGTGCCGGCTTTTCGATGCGACAAAGGCGCTCAGGCGAGCATCACGCCAACGCTTTCTCTACGATCTCGCGCACGTCGCGCGATTTCACCTGGGACGCCACTTTCTCCAGCGCCGCGCGCATGCCGTCGCGCAGTGTCGGCGTGAAGCGGCGCCACAATTCCAGCGAGCGGGCGAGGCGAGCGGCCACTTGCGGATTGATGGCGTCGAGCGCGATCACCTGATCGGCCCAGAACGCGTAGCCCGAGCCGTCTTCGGCATGGAACTGCGCCGGATTCGCCGCGCAGAAGCTGAAAATCAGCGAGCGCGCGCGGTTCGGGTTCTTCAGGTTGAAAGCCGGATGCGCCATCAGCTTGCGCACGATGTCGATCACCGGACGTTGCGCGCTGCCACGCTGCGTGGCCTGCAAGGCGAACCACTTGTCGATGACGAGCGGCTCCTTTTCGAAGCGCCGGTAGAAATCGTCCAGCGCCTGCTGCGCTTCGGCGCTGCCGCCATTGGCTGCCGACGCATTGAGCAGCGCGGAGAGCGCCGCCGAGCGGTCGGTCATGTTGTTCGCCGCATCGTATTGCGCGGACGCGAGACGCACGGCCTCAGCCGGATCGTCCAGTTCCGCGAGGTACGACAGCGCGAGGTTCTTCAGCGCGCGATGACCGGACGCTTCCGGCGTGGCCTCGTACGCGCCCGGCGTGCGGTGCTGCTCGTACACCTTGAGCCAGTCGCCCTTGAGCGCATTGGCGAGACGCTTGCGCACGAACTGCCGCGCGGCATGCACGGCCGCCGGATTCGATTCGGCCATCTGCTCGGCCAGATACGCTTCCGAAGGCAGCATCAACGCGAGTTCGCGGAACGAAGGCGAGAGCGTTTCGTCGGTCAGCACGCGTGCGAACGCGGCGACCACGGAGTCGTCGAGTTGCAGTGGCACGCCGGTGGCGGCGCGTCCGGCGAGCGTGAGCAGCTCGCGCGTGGCGAGCCGTTGACCGGCTTCCCAGCGGTTGAACGGATCGCTGTCGTGGGCGAGCAGGAACGCCAGCTGTTCCGCCGAGTAGTCGTATTCGACGATCACCGGCGCCGAGAAATTGCGCAGCAGCGAAGGCAGTGGCTCCTGCGCCACGTTGACGAACGTAAAGGTCTGGTCCGTGTGCGTGAATTCGAGCACGCGCGTGGTGAAGGCCGAGGCCGTGTTTTCGCCCTGCAATTGCAGCGGCAGATCCTTGCCGTCCTTGCCGATCAGACCGATCGCGAACGGAATCAGCAGCGGACCTTTTTGCGTTTCGCGCGCGGCCGGCGCGCCTTCGCCGTAGCCTTGCGTGAGCGTCACGCTGTAGCGTTGCTGCGCGGCGTCGTAGTGGGTGCGCACGGACACGCGCGGCGTGCCGGCCTGGCTATACCAGCGCTCGAACTGCGTGAGATCGCGGCCGTTCGCGTCGGCGAGCGCGTGCCGGAAATCGTCGCAGGTCACGGCCTGACCGTCGTGACGCTTGAAGTACAGGTCCATGCCCTTGCGGAAACCGTCGCGGCCGAACAGCGTCTGATACATCCGCACGACTTCCGAGCCTTTCTCGTAGACGGTCATCGTGTAGAAGTTGTTGATCTCGACATAGCTTTCCGGGCGCACCGGATGCGCCATCGGACCCGCGTCTTCCGCGAACTGCATCTGGCGCAGTACGCGCACGTCCTCGATGCGCTTGGTGGCGCGCGCGGCTTCGTCCGTTGCACCGCCCGCCATGTCGGCCGAGAACTCCTGATCGCGGAACACCGTCAGGCCTTCTTTCAGGCTCAGCTGGAACCAGTCGCGGCACGTCACGCGGTTGCCGGTCCAGTTGTGGAAATACTCGTGGCCGACCACGGCCTCGATGTTCGCGAAGTCGGTGTCGGTGGCCGTTTCGGGGTTCGCCAGCACGTACTTCGTGTTGAAGATGTTGAGCCCCTTGTTCTCCATCGCGCCCATGTTGAAGTCGCTCACCGCGACGATCATGAAGCGGTCCAGATCGAGTTCGAGCCCGAAGCGTTCCTCGTCCCAGCGAATCGAATGGATCAGCGAATCCATCGCATGACGGGTCTTGTCGAGGTCGTGCGGTTCGACCCACACCTGCAGCAGCTTTTCCTTGCCCGAGCCGCTCTTCACGCGCTCTTCCAAGGCGACCAGCTTGCCGGCGACCAGCGCGAACAGATAGCTCGGCTTTCTGAACGGATCCTCCCAGCGCGCGAAGTGGCGGCCGTCCGGCAAATCGCCTTCTTCGAGCAGGTTGCCGTTCGACAGCAACACCGGATAATCGGCCTTGCTGGCGCGCAACGTGACCGTGAAGGTCGCCATCACGTCCGGACGATCGAGGAAATAAGTAATGCGGCGAAAGCCCTCGGCCTCGCACTGCGTGAAGAAGTTGCCGCCCGATACATAAAGGCCCGACAGCGTGGTGTTCTCAGCCGGATTGCAGAGGCTCGTGAGCGTGAGTTCGAACTGGTCCGGCACGTTGTCGAGCAGCAGGCCGTGTTCGTGCGCGTGGGCGTTGGCGAACGGCTGGCCGTCGATCTCGGCGCTGACGAACTCCAGTTGTTCGCCCATCAATTCCAGATGCAAGGCGCGCGATGCCTCCGGATTGCGGCGCACGCGCATCGTGTTCCGGACAACCGTGCGTTCGGGGACGAGATCGAACTCCAGTGCGACGGTGTCGATCAGGAAGGCGGGCGGCGCGTAGTCGGCGCGGCGGATCACATTGGGCGTTGCGGTATCGGCCATGGCGTTCTGTAGTGTTGGAACTCGAGTCGGCGAGCGCGCTTCTGGCGTGCGGGCCGGGCATGTCGAGCCATTGTACAAAGCCTCGGAGAATTGTGCGGAGCGAACTTTTTACCGAGTCGCCTGGTCAGCGTATTATCGGGCGCCCGCGTGCGGGAAAGCCTGTGCGTCGACGAGGCCGGGTTTGGCGGAGAATACAGAGGCAATTCAAAAGCTTCACGAGGTAGACCATGAAAATCGATCGATGGACCCGCCGCGCCACGCTGCTGATAGCCGCGCTGACGGTGCTGCTGTCCGGCTGCACGACCTACGTCACCACCCAGGTCACGGCCTTCTCCGACTGGAGCGGTAACGACACCACCCGAACCTATGCGTTCACGCGAGCGGCGGACCAGCAGAATAATCTCGAACTCAGCACCTACGAGCGCTTTGTCGCGAACGAACTCGCTACGCATTCGTTCCGCCAGGTCGACGCCGCGCAGGCGCGCTATCTGGTCGGGCTCTCGTATGGAATTCGTTCGGACATGGTGACGGTCTCGGAGCCGGTGTATTACAACCCGTGGCCGGCGCCGTACTGGGGTTGGGGCCGGCCGTTCGATCCGTGGGGCCCATGGGGCGGATATTCGACCACCTACGTGAACCAGAGCTATCCGATCTTCACGCACCTGCTGGGCGTGCGGATTACCGACCGGGCGAGCGGCAAGGAGGTCTACAACGTGACGGCGCGCAATACGGGCGGCGAGTCGTCGCTGGTTCGGGCCATGCCGTATCTGGCGCGTAGCGCGCTGGCCGATTTCCCGCTTGGCAACGGCGTGGTTCATACGGTGAAGATTCCGGTCGGCCAGAGCGGCGGGGCATCGAACGAAATGGTGGCGACCGGTACAGCGCCCGCCGCGGCACCGGTGCCGGCGTCCGATGCGAAAGTCGTTCAGTAAATAGTACCTGGCTGGCGGTGCGCGCCCAAATCGTGGCATCGGTAGCATGCAACGGCTCGACAGATCACCCTGCCGGGCCGTTCTGTTTTCGGCGCCGCAGAAAACGCGAAGCTCCGCGCCTGACACTGGATTTCGGCATTCGTACCACGGTAATTCATCTCATAAACGTCGCACTCGGGCCGGCCATGCGCCGCGCATTTCGGGATAAAGACCGGCTAACAACGCAAGCGGCTTCCAATCTGAAACACTTTTTAAGAAAGTAAATTGAAAGCATTGGCGCATTTCGGCGAAATATTTCTTCGGCAGATCGGCGGCAAGCCGCGCTGCTGATGGGCAGACGCTCCGTTCGCAATGCGGAAAATGGTGCCGGAGGCCCATGCCATTGCTTTTCAGCCGGGCGTCGCATGTGAGATACGGATACAGATGGATACGTCTTTTGTGGCTGATTTATCCCAGAATATTCAGTATGATTCCGCCGACCATAGGGAGCCGGAGACCATCCTTCAGACTAATTGACAAAGGCGCCTAAATAATCGGGGCCAAGTGCCGTTAATTCGCTGAACCCTATATAAGAAGATTGGATTGACCCCGGCTGGAGATTGCCGGTCCGCGCGGCGCGTGCACGCTGTGACGGTGCCGTATTCCGTCAGGCGCTTCAGCCTCTCCTCGCTTCTACGCGCGAACACCGATATGCCCGATCTGCACTGGACCATTCCGGTCGCTCGCTGGTCTAGCTGGCCTGCTGCCGCATCTGCCGCACCCGATATCGGCTTCATCGAGCCGATCGTGCGGCGTCGTCTGAGCACTCTGTCGAGAGTGGCGCTGAAAGTTGCGCACGATTGTGTCGCCAAGGACGCGGCGCGGGTCGTGTTCGCCTCGCGCCACGGGGAATTGCGGCGCACGACGGACATTCTGCGCGCCATCAGCGCGGGCGAGCCGGTGTCGCCAACCGCGTTCAGCCTGTCGGTGCTCAATGCCATGACCGGCATATTCGGCATTGCCCGCGGCGACCGCTCCGCGGCGAGCGCGATCTCGGCCGGCGCGGAAACGCTCGGTTACGCGCTGCTGGAAGCGCACGCGCAATACGCCACGCAGCCGGATTCACCGCTGCTGCTGGTGTACGCCGATGAACCGGCCGACCCGGCGTACGGCACGATCGAAGACGAAGTACAGGGCGGCGCGATCGCGATCCTGCTCGATAGCGAAACGGCGACGGGCGAGCTGGTGTGCACGGTATCTCGCACGGACCAGCCGGAATCCGAGCCGACGCACGAAGCGAGCGCAAGCGCCACCTCGGAGACCCTCTTCGCGACCCAGAGCCAGGCGCTGCAGCACTGCCTGGAAACCGGCCTGCCCACCGCCTGGCAAAACACCGGCGCCACCTGGCATTGGAGCTGGCATGACCGCGCGGCTTGATTATTTCTGGCGATTCTGCGCGACCGGCATGGCCTTCGTGGTCTTCGGCGTGTGCGGCGTGCTGTTCTCGGTGGTGGTTTTTCCGCTCGCATGGGTGTGGCCGCACCGCGCGTCGCGCCAATTTGCCGTGACGAGCGTGATCCACTGGTTTTTCCGCGCGCTGGTCGCGGTATTGCAACGCATCGGCGTGATGGAACTGGAAGTCTCGGGCGTGCAGGCGTTGCGCGCGGGCGGCCCGGCGATCGTAGTCGCGAATCACCCGACCTATCTCGACGTGATGGTGCTACTGTCGCTCACGCCGCATGCCTGCTGCGTGGTGAAAAACGCGCACTGGGGCAACCCGTGTTTCTGGGGCATCGTGCGCTCGGCCGAGTACGTCAGCAATGCCGATCCCGCGGAACTCGTCGAGGCCGGCGCGAAGCAACTGGCGGCAGGCTATACCATGATTATTTTTCCGGAAGGCACGCGCAGCCCCGCGCCGAACCGGCTGCATGCGTTTTCGCGCGGTTTCGCGCACATGGCGCTGAAGGTCGGCGCGCCGATCGTCCCAGTGCTGATGGATTGCGATCCGCCCGCATTCACCAAGCAGATGCGCTGGTACGACGTGCCGGCGCGCGCGTTCAGAATGCGCGTGAACGTGCTCGAACCGCTCGGCGTCGACCAGCTCGCGGCCCATGACACTCCACCGGCTCTCGCGGCGCGCAGCGTGACGAGCGCCGTCGAAGCACACATTACTCAGCACCTGTTCGATTATGGATTCTTTAAAAACTGGAAATTAAACAGCTCCTGATCGAAGCTCTCGATCTGGAAGACCTGAGCCCGGCCGATATCGACGACGATGCACCGTTGTTCGATACCGACGGTATCGGTCTCGATTCGATCGATGCGCTCGAAATCGGCATCGTGCTGCGCAAACAATACCAACTGACCATCGCAGCGAACGACGAGCGCACGCGCGAACACTTCCGCTCGATCAGCACGCTGGCCGCGCTGGTGGCGAGCCAGCGCGAAGCGGTGCACGCTGTGAACGAAACAACCAGAAAGGGGGAGTAAATCGTGTCCGAGGCAGAGATTCTGGAGCGCATCCGCGCCATCTTCAAAGAGAACTTCGCTATCGAGCCCGAGCGTGTCACGCCCGACGCGCATCTGTTCGAAGACCTCGATCTCGACAGCATCGACGCCGTCGACCTCGCGATCAAACTGCAGGAGATGACCGGACGCCGCATCAAGCCGGAAGAGTTCAAGTCGGTGCGCACCGTCGGCGACGTGATCGGTGCGGTCGAATCGCTGCTGGCGGCACAAGGCTGATGCCCGCCGTGCGCTCGCGAACGCAAGCGGCGGCGGATCGGGCCGTCGATGCCTCGCCCGGCACTGAGCGCCACCTGGGCAAAACCGTCGTGCAGGTGCTATTGAAGCTCGCGTACCCCGCGTTGATTCTGTGCGCATGGAAATGGGACACGCCGCGCTACGTCGGCTGCATGCTGTTTGCGATCCTGTGGCTGCAGCGCTGGGCCGGCAGCGGCCCGGTCGCGACCTCGTTGCGGCGGCTTTCCACGATCGACTGGACCGTGGTCGGTTTGCTGAGCTGCGCGTCGGCGGCGATCGTGTTGACCAATAGCGAGCTGCTGCTGCGTCTTTACCCGTCGCTCGTCAATCTGGGCTTGTTGATCGCGTTCGGGGCGACGCTCGTGCGCGGGCCGTCGATGATCGAAAAATTCGCGCGCCTCGGCAATCCGAACCTGCCGCCGGGCGCGGTGCGCCATACGCTGCGCGTGACCCAGGTGTGGTGTGCGTTCTTCGCGCTGAACGGCGTGTTTTCCGCTTATACCGCGCTGTATTGGAGCCGCGCGAGCTGGTCGCTCTACAACGGCGCGATCGCCTATGTGCTGATCGGTGTGCTGCTGGTGGCCGAGGTCATCTGGCGTTATCTGGTCGTGCTGCCGCGCGCCGCGCGTTCGGAGGCGGCATGATCGCGTTGCATGATCTGTTGTCGGTAGCTGGTGGGACTGCCGCGGCGCATGCGCCCGTATGCCGTGACGGCGCCGCGCTGCTCGATCGCGCGGCGTTTCGCGCGCGCGTCGCCGGGCTGATCGCACTCGTGCAAACGCAAGCCGCGCAACGCTACGCGTTGTGCATCGACGATCCGTTCGATTTTGCCTGCGCGCTCTTTGCGCTGTTCGCGTGCGGCAAGGAGCCGGTGATTCCGGCCAACTCGACGCCGGGCTATCTCGCCGATCTCGCCGACGCGTATGAAGTCGTGCTGGCCGACGCGGATTTGCCGCCGTTTGCAGCCGCTGTCGAAGGCAAGGCCGACGCTGCTGCAGCGCATACGTTCCGCGCGACTTACGCAATCGACCCACAAGCCCCGCTCACGCTCTACACCTCAGGCAGCAGCGGCCGCCCCAAGCCGATCCGCAAGACGCTCGCGCAATTCAACGCCGAAGTGCGCACGCTTGAAAAGCAGTGGGGCGCGCTAGTCGGCGACGCGACGATGCTCGCGAGCGTGCCGCATCACCACATCTACGGTTTGCTGTTTCGCGTGCTCTGGCCGCTTGCAGCCGGCCGTGCCTTCGACCGCGCGGTCAGCATCGAGCCGTTGCATCTGCAAGCGCAGATCGACCGATGCGGCGCAGCGGTGATCGTCTCGACGCCCGCACAACTGTCGCGCTGGCCCGCGCTGCCCGGCTTCGCCGACCTGACGCCGGCGCCGCGCGCGTTCTTTTCATCGGGTGGTCCGCTCGCGCTCGAAGCCGCGCAGGAATACGCCGCAGCCTATGGCGCGGCGCCGCTCGAGATTTACGGCAGCACGGAAACCGGCGGCATCGCGTGGCGGCGCCAGGATCAGACCGATGCCTGGCAACCGGTGTCGGGCATCGAAGTGCGCCGCGACGAAGACGGCGCGCTGAATGTCCGCTCGCCGCATCTCGATCACGCCGGCTGGCATCGCACCGACGACAAGATCGCCTTCGACGCCGAGGGCCGCTTCCGCCTGCAAGGCCGGCTTGACCGCGTGCTCAAGCTCGACGGCAAGCGCGTCTCGCTGCCGGAACTGGAAGCGCGCCTCGCGCTGCATCCGTATGTGGCGCAAGCGGCGCTCGTGCCGCTGGAAGGCGCCTCGCGCGAGCGCGTCGGCGCCGTCGTGGCGCTGACCGAAGCGGGCGGCGCGGCCTTGCGCGACGACGGTCGCGTGGCGCTCGCGAAAGTCCTGCGCCGGCATCTCGCCGAATATTTCGACGTCGTGGTGCTGCCGCGCCACTGGCGTTTTCGCGTCACGCTGCCGTTCGACGCGCGCGGCAAACTGCCGGTGGCCGCCGTGGCGGCCGCGTTCGAACCGCGCGTCGAAGGCATGGAAGTGCTGGCCGAAGCGCGGAGTGGCGACACGCTGCACTACGAGTTGCGCGTGCCGCCCTCGCTCGTGCATTTCGCCGGCCACTTTCCCGGCCTGCCGATTTTGCCCGGCGTCGTCCAGGTCGACTGGGCGATGCGTTTGGCCGCCGAGCATGTGCCTGCCGTGCGCGCGGTGGCGTCGATCGATCGTTTGAAGTTCATGGCGCCGGTGTCGCCGGGTGCGGTGCTCAAGCTCACGCTCGCGCACGACGCGGCGCGCCGGCGCGTGCAGTTCGCGTATCGCGTGAGCGGCCGCGACTGTGCGTCCGGCGTGATCGTCTACGGGGAGGGCGCGTGATGACCTTCTCTCCATGCATCGTCATTCCGATCTACAACCATAAGGACGCGATTGGCGCGACCGTCGCGCATCTGGCGGTTCACGGCCTGCCGTTTTTTGTCGTCGACGATGGCAGCGACGAGGCCACCCAGCAGGTGCTCGCCGCGCTCGCGCAGCAGTACGCGGGACAGCTCACGCTGCTGCGCCTGCCGGTCAACGGCGGCAAGGGCGCGGCGGTGATGGCGGGGCTGCGCGCCGCGCGCAAGGCGGGCTACACGCACGCGTTGCAGATCGACGCCGACGGCCAGCACGACGCCACCGACGTGCCGCGTTTCATCGAAGCGGCGCGCGCCGAACCGGGCGCGGTGATTCTCGGCCGCCCGGTCTACGACGAGAGCGTGCCGAAAGCGCGTCTCTACGGCCGTTATCTGACGCACGTGTGGGTGTGGATCGAAACGCTTTCGCTGACGATCCGCGACTCGATGTGCGGCTTTCGCCTGTATCCGCTGGCGCTCGCCTGCAATCTGATCGACAGCGTGCAACTGCCCACGCGCATGGACTTCGACATCGAGATTCTCGTGCGCTTGTTTTGGCGGCGCGCCGCGTTCCGCTCGATTCCCACACGCGTCACCTATGCAAGCGACGGCGTCTCGCATTTCGACGTGTTGTGGGACAACGTTCGCATCAGCCGCAGTCATACGCGGCTCGTGTTCGGCATGCTGTGGCGTCTGCCGATGCTGCTCGCGCACAAGGTGATGCCGCGTCGTTCCGCTCTCGCGGACGGGCAGGGCAACGAGAACCAACAGGACTGGTGGCGTATTGCCGAACGCGGCAGCCATCTCGGCATGTCGCTGCTCGCGCTCAGTTGCAAGCTGTTCGGCCGGCGCTTCACCGCGCTGTGGCTGCATCCGATCGTCGCGTATTTTCTGCTGACGGGGCGCGCCGCGCGCGAGGCCTCCAGCAACTACTTCAAGCGTCTAGGCGAGGCCGCGCCGCATGGCGATACGCCACGTCCGGGCTGGCTGTCCGCGTACCGCCATATGCTGGCGTTCGCGCAATCGGGCTTCGACAAGCTCGCGGCATGGTCGGGCCGCGTGAACAACGCCGACGTCAAATTCGAAGATCCTTCGGCATTCGAAGCGTTGGTGGCGAGCGGCAAGGGCGCGCTCGTGATCGGCGCGCATCTCGGCAATCTGGAAATGACCCGCGCGCTCGCCGCGCAGGGCGCTTATGCCAAGGTCACGGCCGTCGTCTATACGGAGCACGCGCGCCGCTTCAATAGCGTGCTGGCCTCGGCCAATAGCGGGTTCGCGAAGCATCTGCTCGAAGTCAGCGATTTCGGACCCGAGACCGCGATGATGATGCAGGAGCGCGTCGATGCCGGCGAGCTGCTGGTGATCGTCGGCGACCGCGTGCCCGCCCACGAAGCTGGGCGCACGACCGAAGCGCAATTTCTCGGCTCGACCGCGCCGTTCGCGCAAGGTCCGTATGTGCTCGCGCATGCGCTGGGCTGTCCGGTCTACCTGTTCTTCTGTCTGAAAGAGCGCGACGGCTACCGTCTCTATTTCGAACCGTTCGCCGAGCGCATCGACCTGCCGCGCCGCGAACGCGCGCAGCATCTCGCCGCGTGGGCGCAGCGCTATGCCGTGCGTCTCGAACACTATTGCCGCAAGGCACCTTACCAATGGTTCAACTTCTTCGATTTCTGGGCCAGCCCCAAGCGAGGCGCGAATGGCCGAACATGATCTGATCGATGTGCCGAACCCAGGCGCGAACGTGAACAACGCAGCAGTCGTAATAGGCGGGCGCAAGCTGACGATCGAAGAGGTCGTCGCGATTGCGCAGCATCGCGCGCCGGTCGCCTTGAGCGACGATCCGGCGTGGCGCGCGCGTATTCAGCGCGGCGCGGATTTTCTGCGCCGCCATCTGGCCGCGGGCGCGACCGTGTACGGCGTCAACACCGGTTACGGCGACGCCTGCGTGGTCGACGTGCCGATGGAACTGGTCGAAGCCTTGCCGTTGCAACTCACGCGCTATCACGGCTGCGGCATGGGCCAATATCTCGACGACGCGCAAACGCTCGCGGTGATCGCCGCGCGGCTCAACTCGCTCGCTTACGGTTTTTCCGGCGTGCGGACGGTGTTGCTCGAACGTCTGGCCGATCTGGTCAATTATCGTGTGCTGCCGCGCATTCCGTCGGAAGGTTCGGTGGGCGCGAGCGGCGATCTCACGCCGCTCTCGTATGTGGCCGCCGCGCTTGCAGGTGAACGCGACGTGATGTTCGAAGGACGTCTGCGCGACGTGCGCGAAGTGTGGACCGAACTCGGTCACACGCCGCTCACGCTCGCGCCGAAAGAAGGGCTCGCGCTGATGAACGGCACCGCCGTGATGACGGGCCTCGCCTGTCTCGCGTTTGCGCGCGCCGATCATCTGACGCGGCTCACGGCGCGCCTGACGGCGTTGTGCACCGTCGCGCTCGACGGCCGCGCCGCGCACTTCGACGCGATGCTCTTCGAAGTGAAGCCGCACGCCGGCCAGGCCGAAGCCGCGGCTTGGATTCGCGACGACCTGGCCGGCCGCGACGACACGCCGGGCCACCGTCTGCAGGACCGTTATTCGATTCGCTGCGCGCCGCATGTGATCGGCGTGGCGCGCGATGCGCTCTCGTGGGTGCGCCGCGATGTCGAGAACGAACTGAACAGCGCGAACGACAACCCGCTGATCGATCCGGACAACGAACGCGTGCTGCACGGCGGCAACTTCTACGGCGGCCATATCGCGTTCGCGATGGACTCGCTGAAGGTCGCGGTCGCCAATCTCGCCGATCTGATGGACCGGCAACTCGCACTGCTGGTCGACGTGAATTTCAACAATGGCTTGCCGCGCAATCTGTCGGGCGCGGCGCCCGCGCGTGCCGCGATCAATCATGGTTTCAAGGCGGTGCAGATTTCGTCGTCCGCATGGACCGCTGAAGCCTTGAAGAACACGATGCCCGCGAGCGTCTTTTCGCGCTCCACCGAGGCGCACAATCAGGACAAGGTCAGTATGGGCACGATCGCCGCGCGCGACTGCTTGCGCGTGCTGGAACTGACCGAGCAGGTCGCCGCCGCGCATACGCTCGCGACGGTGCAAGCCGCGCGTCTGCGCTTGAAGATCGACAGCGCGACGCCGGTGCCGGCGCCGCTGCAAGCGTTCATCGACAGCGTCGGCGCGCAGTCGCCGTTCGTCGACGAAGACCGCGCGCTCGAACACGAGTTGCGCGCGCTGACCGCGCGCATCGCCGCGTGCGATCTGGCGAGCGACTCTCGCGGAGGATCGAGCGCATGACCGGTTCCCGCAAAGTGCTGAGTGCGAGCGCGACAGTGGAAGTGCCGTTCCACGATGTCGACGCGATGAACGTGTGCTGGCACGGCCATTATCTGAAGTACTTCGAGATCGGCCGCGCGGCGCTGCTGCGCGCGTTCGACTACGACTATCGCGAGATGCAGGCTTCGGGTTATCTGTGGCCGATCGTGGAAGCGCATCTCAAGTACGTGAAGCCGGCCACCTACGGTCAGCAGATCGAAGTGCGCACGCAACTGCTCGAACACGAAAACCGCCTGAAAATAGGCTATGAAATCGTCGATTGCGCGACCGGCACGCGGCTGACCAAGGGTTATACGATCCAGGTCGCGGTCGATGCCGCCACTCAGGAGTTGCAGTTCGTCTCGCCGCCGGTCGTGTTCGACAAGCTGGAGCGCGTATGGGGACGATGAATCTGCGCGCTTCGATCGCCGGCATATTGAGTGCGCTGAGCGTGCTTGTCGCGACAGCCGTATGGATGGAGCCCGCGTCGGCTGCATCGGCCGCATCGACGAAAGAAGCCGCGCCTGGCAACCCCGCGCTCGTCTCGCAGATCGCCGCGCACCTCGCGCAGGCCAAGGGCGTGCGCGCGCAATTCACGCAGACGCAAACGCTCGCCGCGATGAAGCAGCCGCTCGTCAGCACCGGCTCGCTGCTGTTCTTCCGCGAGCGCGGCGTGATCTGGCAGATCGACACGCCGTACAAAGCCACCTACGTGATCACCGATGCCGGAGTGACCGAAGTCAACGCCAACGGCCAGCGCGTCACGGCTCACAGCGCGCAGGGCACGCGCGGTGTCGCGCAAGTCTCGAAGATGATGCGCGCGATGCTCGGCGGCGATCTGTCGGCGCTCTACTCGCAATTCGACGTGCAGGCGGAAGGCAGCGCCACGCAGTGGCGCATGCAACTCACGCCGAACCAGCCGCAGATCGCGCAGTCGATCAAAGGTCTGGAGATGAACGGTGGCGACTATCTGCAGCGTTTGCGCATTACGCTCGCGAACGGCGACGTCACCCAACTCGACTTCACGAAGAGCGCGGCCGTGACCGAACTCACCGCGGCTGAACGCGGTCTGCTCGGGGCGCCGTAATGGAAATGCTGCAACAGCGATCCGCGAAACAGGCGTGGGGCATGCGCACCGCGTGGCTGCTGCTCGCGCTCGTTGCGGCGCTGTATTGCGGCTGGCGGTTCGCGGGACCGTCGCCGCTGCAAACCAATCTGCTCGCGCTATTGCCGGCGACCGAGGCCGATCCGGTCGCCGAAAAGGCAGTCGATACGCTGGCGAGCGCGCTGGGCGACCGCACTGTTTTCCTCGTCACCAGCAACGACGACGCGCACGCGAAAGCCGCGGCGAAACAACTCGGCGCGTCGTTGCAGAAGAGTGGCGCGTTCGGTTCGGTGACAGCGGAATTGCCGCCGTTCGATCTGTCGCAGATCGCTGCGCTGTATATGCCGTATCGCTTCGGCTTGCTGGCGCCGGCGGACCGCGCATCGCTCTCAAACGGCGCGGCGAATACCACATTGCACGACTCGCTCGCCCAGCGCATCTACAGCCCGCTGCGCGGCGGACTCAGCACGCCGCTCGCCGACGATCCGTTCGGCTGGCTCGAACACTGGCTCGGCGGCCTGCCGCTCGCTACGTCGAATCTCGAACTCGAAGACAACATGCTGGTTGCGCATCGCGGCGCCGCCACCAGCGTGCTGATCGTCGCGACATTGCCGGGCTCCGCGTACGAAACGAAGACGCAGCGCGCGGTACTCGCAGCGCTCGCACAAGGCGAAAGCGCATTGAAGCAAGCGTTCCCGATGTCTCCGTGGCGCGAACCGGCGCCGTGTTTTACGCGGAATCGGCGCGCAGCGCATCGGAACATGAAGTGCATCTGATCGGCGTCGCGTCGCTGTGCGGCATCGCGCTTCTGATGATGTGGGTGTTCCGCTCACCGCGTCTGTTGCTGCTCGGTTTCGTATCGACCGCGCTCGGCATTGTCTGCGCGCTTGCGGTGACGATGCTGGTATTCGGCAAGCTGCATCTGTTGACGCTCGTGTTCGGCGCCAGCCTGATCGGCGAGGCCGTCGACTATTCGATTCAATACTTCGTGGTGTATCTCGGCGCGCAGCGCGGCTGGGACGCGGGTCGCGGCGCGCGCGCCGTGCGTCCCGCGTTGAGCGTGGCGCTCGCGACGAGCCTGCTCGGCTACGCGATTCTCACGTGGGTGCCGTTTCCCGCGCTCAAGCAGATCGCCTGCTTCGCGATTGCCGGCATTACGACGGCGTTCGCCTCCGTGCTGTGGCTGCTGCCCGCGCTGCTCACGCGCGCGCCCAAACGCAGCCCGAAACGCGTGTTTGCAGGCGCGGCGCGCTTGCTGACAGTGTGGCATCGCACGATCGGCGGCAAGCGCGCGTGGTTGGTGGCTGCGCTGTTGCTGCTGCTGGCGGTTCCCGGCTGGCTGCGTCTGACCAGCGACGACGACATCCACCTGCTGATCCAGCGCGATCCCGCGCTCGTCGCGCAGGAAGACAAGGTGCGCGAGGCCGTCGGCGTGGATAACAGCGCGCAGTTTTTCGTCGTGCGCGGCGAGACGCCGGAACTCGTGCTGCAGCGCGCGGAAGCATTGGGCGCGAAACTGGACGCGTTGAACGGCACTGCGAACAAGGTCGGCAGCTATCAGTCGGTCGCGCAGTTCGTGCCGTCCGCGAAACAGCAGAATGAAGACCGCGCGTTGCTCGCACAACACGTGTTCAACGACCGCGCCGCGTTGCGCGCCACGCTCCTGCAGGCCGGCTTCAAGGACGAAATCGCCGACGCCTGGATCGCCTCATACGCCAAACCACAAGCGCCGCTCACGATCGACAGGTGGCTCGCGGCGCCGTGGTCGCAACCGTACAAACATCTCTGGCTCGGCGAAGTCGATGCATCGACGAAAGCCTATGCCGCAGTCGTCATTCCGCAGGGCGTGACGCCGCAGAATGAACCCGCGCTGATCGCGACCGCGCAGGGCTTGCCCGGCGTCGTGTTCGTCGACAAGGCCGCCAGCGTGTCGACGCTGTTCGGCGCGTATCGCGTGGATAGCGGCTGGTGGCTCGGCGGCGCGCTGGCCCTCGTGCTCGTTTTGCTGATGCTGCGCTACCGTGTGCGCGGCGGCATCGCCGTGACCTTGCCGGTGCTGCTCGCCGTGGGCGTCACGCTCGCCGTATTCGGCTACGCGCAGGTGCCGCTCAATCTGTTCAATTGGCTGGCGCTGATGCTCGTGCTCGGCGTGGGCGCAAACTATGCCGTGTTCCTGCGCGAAGGCTGCCTGCGCGCGGACGCGGATCTCGGCGCGGTGTGGACGGGCGTGCTGCTGTCGGCGGCCACCACGTTGTTGTCGTTCGGCATGCTCGGCATGAGCGCGATGCCCGCGCTGAAGAGTTTCGGCGCGACGCTCGCGCTCGGCATCGCGGTATCGGTATTGCTCGCGCCGATCGGCATGCCATCGGAATCAAGGAGGGCCGCATGAAAGCCCCATCAGTTTATTTGCACGCGCTCGGCATGATCAACGCGCTCGGCGGCGACCTCGACAGCATTGTCCCGGCGCTTGCCGCCGGCCGTTCGCCCGGCATGGCGAACGCGCATACGGGGATCGGCGAGGCGTTCGTCGGCAGCGTGCTCGCGCCGCTCGACCTAGCGCCGCCCGCTGAACTCGCCCGTTACGACTGCCGCAACAACCGCTTGCTGCTCGCCGCGCTGGCGCAGATTGCCGCCGCTGTCGAAGCGGCGCGCGAGCGCTACGGCGCGCATCGCATCGGCGTGGTGCTCGGCACCAGCACGTCGGGCATCGAGGCCGCCGAAGCCGCGTTCGTCTATCAGGCGCAAGCGGGGGATCTACCCGCGAACTTCAACTACCGGCAAATGGAAATCGGCACGGCGGCGCCGTTCGCCGCCGCCGTGCTCGGCGTGCATGGTCCGGCGTTCACGATCTCGACCGCGTGCACATCGAGCGCGAAAGCCTTCGCGTCGGCGCGCCGGCTGCTGCAATTGCAACTGTGCGACGCCGTCGTGGTGGGTGGCGTCGATTCGCTGTGCGAGCTGACGGTGCAGGGTTTCGCCTCGCTTGAATCGACCAGCAACGTGCGCAGCAATCCGATGAGCCGCAATCGTTGCGGGATCAATGTCGGCGAAGGCGCGGCAGTGTTCCTCATGAGCCGCGACGAAGCGGCGGTGCGGCTCGCGGGCGTCGGCGAATCGAGCGACGCGCATCACATTTCGTCGCCGGACCCGCGCGGCGTGGGCGGCGAACTTGCGCTGCGCGCGGCGCTCGCCGATGCGGGCATCGAGCCGTCGGCGATCGGCTATGTGAATCTGCACGCTACCGCCACGCGCAAGAACGACGAGATGGAAGCGGGTTTGATGTCGCGAGTGTTTGCACAAGGCGTCGCGACGAGCGGTACCAAGCCGTTGACCGGCCACCAGCTCGGCGCGGCGGGCGCGACTGAACTCGGCTTCACGTGGCTCGCGCTCGCGCATGACAACGTGCCGCTGCCGCTTCATCTGTGGGACGGCGAGGCCGATCCCGCGCTGCCTGCACTGGACCTGGTCGTTAGCGAACGCTTCATGCCGCAAGGCGGCGTGCAATACGCGATGAGCAATTCGTTTGCTTTCGGCGGCAGCAATGTCAGCCTCGTTCTTGCCCGATGAGTTGCCCGATGAGTTGCCCGATGAACCAAGCGATGAACCCGACGCCCACCGTTGACGAACTCGTCCAGCAGCCGATCGAAGCGATCATCCCGCATCGCGGCACCATGCTGCTGATCGACGCCGTGGACACGTTCAGCGAAGAAACGCTCAGCGCGCGCGCCACGGTGCGCGCGGACGCCTGGTATGCCGACGCCGACGGCGCCATGCCCGCGTGGATCGGCATCGAACTGATGGCGCAGGCGATCGCCGCGCACGTCGCGTTGCTGGCCATGCGCGGCGGCGGCCGCGCGCGGCCCGGCGTGCTGCTCGGTTCGCGCAGCTACAAGGCATTGCAGCCGTCGTTCGCGGGCGGCGCGCAGTTGTCGATCCACGTCGCGGAACTGCTGCGCAGCGAAGAGGGCCACGGCGCCTACGAATGCACGATCCGGCACGGCGACGCGAGTTGCGCCGAAGCCGTCATCAAGGTTTTTCAACCGCGCGATTTTCAGTCATTCATAGAAGGGAGTTTCAGTTCATGAGCCGGCGTGTTCTCGTTACCGGCGCAAGCCGCGGCATCGGCCGCGCGATTGCGTACAAGTTGGCTGCCGACGGCTTCGCGGTGTCCGTGCACTGCCGCACGGGACGCAGTGAAGCGGACGCGGTTGCGACGGGCATCGCCGCGCAGGGCGGCACGGCGCGCGTGCTGCAGTTCGACGTGCGCGAGCGCGCCGTGTGCCGCGAAGTACTCGAAGCAGACGTCGCGGCGCACGGCCCGTACTACGGCATCGTGTGCAGCGCGGGCGTGACGCGCGACGCCGCGTTCCCCGCGCTCACCGAGGAAGATTGGGACATCGTGATCGAAACCGGTCTCGACTCGTTCTATAACGTCGTCCATCCCTTGACCATGCCGATGGTGCGCGCCCGCAAGGGCGGCCGCATCGTCACCATCGCTTCGGTGTCCGGCGTGATGGGCAACCGCGGCCAGGTCAACTACAGCGCGGCGAAGGCCGGCCTGATCGGCGCGAGCAAGGCGCTCGCCGTCGAACTGGCGTCGCGCAACATCACCGTCAATTGCGTGGCGCCGGGTCTGATCGAGACCGGCATGCTCGACGAAATGCCGCTCGAGCAGGCGCTGAAAACGGTGCCGATGAACCGCGTCGGCCAGCCTGCCGAGGTGGCGTCCGTGGTCAGCTTCCTGATGTCGGATGCGGCCTCGTATGTCACGCGTCAGGTGATCGGCGTCAACGGCGGGATGATCTGATGAAGCGCGTCGTCATTACCGGCATGGGCGGCGTCACGGCGTTGGGCGATAGCTGGGACGTGATCGAAACGCGTTTGAAGAGCGGCGTGAACGCCGTGCGCCGCATGCCCGAGTGGGATTACTTCGAATCGCTGCATACGCGGCTCGCGTGTCCGTTGCCGGGTTTCACGGCGCCCGCGCATTATCCGCGCAAGAAGACGCGCTCGATGGGTCCGGTGTCGATGTATTCGGTGCGCGCCAGCGAACTGGCGCTCGCCGACGCGGGCCTCGCCGACGATGCCACCATCAAGGACGGCCGCATGGGCGTCGCGTATGGTTCGTCGTCCGGTTCGGTGCAGCCGATCCGCGCGTTCGGCACGATGCTCGAAACCGGCTCGATGAGCGACGTCACGTCGAACAGCTACGTGCAGATGATGCCGCACACCACCGCGGTCAACGTCAGCCTGTTCTGGGATCTGAAAGGGCGGATCATTCCGACCTCGTGTGCGTGCGCGTCGGGCAGCCAGGCGATCGGCTATGCGTACGAAGCGATCCAGAGCGGCAAGCAGACGCTGATGCTGGCCGGCGGCGCGGAGGAACTGTCAGGGCCGGCTGTCGCCGTGTTCGACACACTGTACGCCACCAGCACGCGCAACGACGAACCGCATCTGACGCCGCGTCCGTTCGACGCCGCGCGTGACGGCCTCGTGGTCGGCGAAGGCGCGGCCACGCTGGTGCTCGAGGAATACGAGCATGCAGTGGCGCGCGGTGCGCGGATTCACGCGGAGATCGTCGGCTTCGGCTGCAACTCGGACGGCGCGCATATGACCCAGCCGACCGCCGAAACCATGGCGCTAGCGATGCAACTCGCGCTCAACGACGCCCAACTGCCGCCTGAAGCGATCGAGTATGTGAACGCGCACGGCACCTCGACGGATCGCGGCGACATCGCCGAAAGCCATGCGACAGCACAGACCTTCGGCGCGCGCATGCCGATCAGCTCGCTCAAGAGCTATGTCGGCCACACGCTCGGCGCGTGCGGCGCGCTCGAAGCGTGGTGGACCATCGAGATGATGAAGCGCAACTGGTATGCGCCGACCTTGAACCTGGAGAACGTCGATCCGGCCTGCGCGTCGCTCGATTACATCGTCGGCACGGGGCGTGAGATCGACGCCGAATACGTGATGAGCAACAACTTCGCGTTCGGCGGCATCAACACGTCGCTGATTTTCAGGCGTGTCCGATGAGCGTGGCTTTGCAACGCGTGGTCGTGACCGGCATGGGCATCGTGTCGTGTCTCGGCAATACGCTCGATGAAGTCTCCGCTGCCTTGCGCGAGGGCCGCTCGCGGATCGAGCGGATCGACGCGTGGCGCGAGCGTGGCTTCGCCTCGCAGGTCGCAGGCGTCGCCTCGGTCGCGCACGAGCCGCCGTTCGAGCGCAAGCTCGAACGCTTCATGGGCGACACCGCGCGCTTCGCGTGTCATGCCGCGCGCAAGGCGATCGACGATGCGGGACTCGACGCGGCGCAGTTGCGCTCGCCGCGCGTGGGCACGGTGATCGGTTCGGGCGTCGGCAACATGTCCACTTACGACGCGGCCATGGCGATCGCGCATGCCCGTGGCGTCGACAAAGTGCCGCCGTACACGGTGCCGCATGCGATGAGCAGCACCGCGTCGGCCAACGTCGCGCAGGTGTTCGGGCTCGAAGGCGTCAGCTATTCACCGTCGTCGGCGTGCACGACTTCGGCGCTCGCGATCGGGCAGGCGATGCAATTGATCCAGACCGGCCGACAGCAGATCGTGCTGGCCGGCGGCAGCGAATCGCTGCACGACAACATGACCCTGATGTTCGACGCGATGGGCGCGTTGTCGCGCCGCTTCAACGACACACCGCAGAAGGCATCGCGTCCCTACGACACGGAGCGTGACGGTTTCGTGATCGCGTCGGGCGGTGGCGTGCTGGTGCTCGAATCGCTCGATCACGCGCTTGCACGCGGCGCGCGGATCTACGCGGAGCTCACCGGTTTCGGCGACTGCACGGACAGCGGCGGCATGGTCACGCCGCGCGCAGCGGGGATCGCGCGGGCCATGCGCGGCGCGCTGAACGAAGCGGGCAAACGGCCTGACTACGTCAACACGCACGCACCGTCGACACCGCTCGGCGACCTGGAAGAACTGCATGCGTTGAACGAGGTGTTCGGCGCGGCGTTCGATCATCGCGTGCCGGCGTTTTCGTCGACCAAGGGTATGACGGGGCATCCGCTCGGCGCGTGCGGCGCGCACGAGGCGATCTACACGCTGCTGATGATGCGCGACGGTTTCATCGCGGGCACGGCGGATATCGACACGCGGGAGCCGGCTCTCGACGGCATGCCGCTCGTGCGCACGACGCGCGAGGCGCGCATCGGCACGGCGATGTCGGTGTCGTACGGGTTCGGCGGCAGTTGCGCGAGCCTGATGTTCGAAGCATGGCAGGGCGGCTGAAAACGGCCGCGACTTTATAAAACAACGAGGGCGATAAGAATGAAAAGAGCAGGTGCATTGGGCGCGCTGGCAGTCATGGCGCTGACGCTGGCGGGTTGCGCCACGCAGGTGAAGTCGCTGCCGCTCGCGGCGGCGGGCGGCCAATCGCGCGGCAACGTGCCGGTGTATTTCGGTCAGCAGGACCACCCGGCGGTCAAGAGCCGGTTGGGCGACGTGTCGTACTCCGTGCGGATCGCGCGCAAGGTCGCCGGTCCCGACGACGCTTGCCACGAAGCGCTCGCCGAAGCCGTGCAGAAGCTGCGCGCCGCGGCCAGCGAACGCCACGCCAATGCCGTGATCGATGTGTCGACGCGTTTTCATAGCACCGAGAGCAACTCGTCGACCGAATTCACTTGCGGCGTCAGTCCGAGCGCCGCCGCGATCGCTGTAAGCGGCCAGCTCGTCGTGCTGGAATCGAACTGAGCCGAATCGGGCCGATTGAAATAGAACTCACAGAGCAACAACAACCACCAAGGAGTCTCAATGAAACGCCATCTGCTGTTTGCCGCATTGTTTGCATCGTTTGCCACGCTGAGCGCCACGCCGGCTTTTGCCCGCGATACGGTGAACAACTATCCGGTCGATCAGGCCTTGCAAAGCGAACCCGGCAAAGTGAGCGAAGACATCGCACTGTATTTCGCGGGCCAACGCCATCCGTCTGTCGTGAAGACGATAGGCGAATTCGCGACCAACAAGAAGACCAACGCGTTCGGCAAGAGCGATTTGCAAGCCTGCCAGCACGTGTTCCTCTCGGCGGTGATCGAGTTGCAGGAACGCGCGCGCAAGGAAGCCGGCAACGCGGTGATCAATATCAAGAGCAACTACAAGAACGAATTGCGTGAGAGCGCGACTGAGTACACCTGCGGCGCGGGCGCGGTGATCGCCGGTGTCGCGTTGACGGGCGAAGTGGTGACGTTGCGCAAGTAACACCCGGTCGGCGCAAGTCAGTACGGGGAAGCACGTATGCGCGCGGGGAAAGCTGGAAGGCGGCATGCGCCGCCGCCTCGCGCTGTTTTTCCGCACCTGGCCCGCGCCTTGCTGCGCATTAACCGGCTTTGACCGCCGCCACATTGACCAGCGTTTCACGACGCTTGCCGGGTTGCGGATGGGTCAGGCCGAGCCGTTCGAGAAGACCGAAGTCTTTCGCGCGGCTCCACCAGAGGTAGGGCAGCGAGACATTGCGCTCGCTGAAGCTGAAGCCGCCGCGGCGGATCATGTCGAGGTAGCCGTCGGCGCTTTTTTGCACGTGCATCGGATGACGGAACAGCAGCCGGATCACCCACGATTTGATGTACGCGTCGGTGGATTCGGCGAACAGCAGCACGCCGCCCGGTTTGAGCACGCGGCGGAACTCGGCGAGCGCGCGGTCCTGTTCGACGAGGTGATGGAAGGTTTGATGGCAGAACACGATATCGGCGCTCGCGTCGGGCAGCGGCAGTTTCGCGCAGTCGCCGTGCAGCAACTCGATCTCTGCTAGCTTGTCGCGGCAGGCGCTCGCTGCCTGAGCGGCAAGCGTCAACGACGGCTCGTGGAAGTCGATGCCGACCAGGCGGCGCGGCTTGAACGCCTCGGCGAGCAGACGGAAGGAAATGCCCTGGCCGCAGCCGACGTCGACGATCACCGGCGCCTCGGGCAAGGGCGTGTCGAGCAGGCGTTGGAGGTCGTTGATCGCGACCCGCAGCACATGATGTTCCCAGGTGTAGGTACGCAGGAACCAGATCCCGAAAGCGGTTTCCGGCACGAATGGCACACTGGATGTTTCGGATGGCGACACGCTGGGCTCCCCGGCGAAATAGCGTTCTTGCTGTGCCCCACGAAGACTCCCTTCGGGGCGTTGAAGTGCAATTGTAACGAGACGTAAGGATGCAGCGAAACGCTGCTCCGGGCAAGCCAAACGATTGAGGCAAATTTGAGTACACATTCGTCAAAGCGCACGACCGTCGATGTCGTGATCATCGGTGCCGGACCGGCAGGCGCGGTCGCGGCGGCATTGCTGCGCAAGTCCGGGCGTTCCGTGCTGGTGCTGGAGCGCCAGCACTTTCCGCGCTTTTCCATCGGCGAGAGCCTGCTGCCGCAGAGCATGGCCTATCTCGAAGAGGCCGGCATGCTGCAGGCCGTGGTCGAAGCGGGCTTCCAGTACAAGAACGGCGCGCATTTCGTGTATCGCGATCAGTCGTCGGCGTTCGACTTCCGCGACAAGCATTCGCCGGGTTGGGGCACCACCTACCAGGTCGAGCGCGCGGTATTCGACGATATTCTGATTCGCTGCGCGGCGGAGCAGGGCGCCGACGTGCGCTTCGGCCATACCGTGCGCGCGGTTCATCCCGGCGTCACGCCTTTGGTCGATGTGGTCGACGAAGCGGATCACGCCTATCAGATCGAAGCGCGTTTCGTGTTCGACGCAAGCGGCTTCGGTCGCGTTTTGCCGCGCCTGCTGAATCTCGAAGCGCCGACGCGGATGCCGACGCGCGCCGCGATCTTCACGCATGTACAGGACGGCATTCCGGCCGGCATGACCGACCGCAACAAGATTTGCGTGGCGACGCATCCCGAACACCGCGATGTGTGGTTCTGGATGATTCCGCTGGCGGGCGGACGTTCGTCGGTGGGCTGTGTCGCCGAGGCGAGTTTCCTCGACGTGCCGGAGGCGGAGCGCGATACGAAATTGCGCGCGCTGATCCAGCAGGAGCCGACGCTCAACCGCCTGATCGGCAACGCGCCGTTCCTGATGCCGGTGCGGCACATCGGTGGTTATGCGGCGAACGTGGAGCGTCTGCATGGGCCCGGTTACGCGCTGCTCGGCAATGCGGGCGAGTTTCTCGATCCGGTGTTTTCGTCCGGCGTGACGATCGCGCTGCGCTCGGCGCAACTCGCGGTGCAGACCTTGAACCGGCAACTGGACGGCGCACAGGTCGACTGGTCGGCCGCTTACGACGTGCCGTTGCGCAAGGGGATCGATACGTTCCGCGCTTTCGTCGAGCGTTGGTATTCCGGTGCGTTGCAGGACATCATTTTCTATCCGGACCAGACGCCGTCGATCCGACGCATGATCAGCGCGGTGCTGGCGGGTTATGCGTGGGATGAGTCGAATCCGTATGTCGCGGATCCGGTGCGTCGGTTGAATGCGTTGCATGAGGTTTGCATGCAGCGGTGAGCTAGCTGCTGAAGGCTGGGCAAAAAAACGGCGCTTCGAAATTGAAGCGCCGTTTCTTCATTCAGTTGCGTAAATCACTCAGCTCAAGCCGCGATCCTGGCCGCGCTCGACGCATGCCGCCGCATATCGTCGCGACGATGCACGCGCTTGCCGGCGGCATACGTCTCATAGATCGCGCGATCGTCGCCGAGCAGCGCGAACGCGAACAACAGTTCCTCCAGCGTTTCAGTACGTGCAGTGCGGCGCGCGAGCAGCGGCGTCGCGCGCGGATCGAGCACGACGAAGTCCGCTTCCGACTTCGGCTTCAACGTGCCGACCTTGTCCGCCAGATCAAGCGCTTCGGCC
This sequence comes from Paraburkholderia sp. BL9I2N2, assembly GCF_004339745.1. Lineage (GTDB taxonomy): Bacteria > Pseudomonadota > Gammaproteobacteria > Burkholderiales > Burkholderiaceae > Paraburkholderia. Next base: position 481,075 of record NZ_SMGP01000001.1, read on the forward strand.
GCGCCGCCCGTTGCCAGATAGAACATGCGCGTGGCCGTCAGATGATGGCCGCCCAGACGCGCGACCTTGTGCGCTTCGTTCATGGTTTGCAGCATCGAGAACGACGTGCCGCCGCCGACGTCCGTCGCCAGTGCGATCGGCATGCCGGCTTCATCGGCCTTGTCGAAGTCGAACAGGCCGCTGCCGAGGAACAGGTTCGAGGTCGGGCAGTGCGAGGCGACCGTGCCGGTTTGCGCCATGCGTTTGCGGTCTTCCTCGTCGAGGTGAATGCAGTGGCCGTACACCGCGCGGCGGCGCAGCAGACCGTAGTGATCGTAGATGTCCAGATAGCTGCGGTGACCGGGGAACAGATCGGCGACCCATTTCACTTCATCGTGATTTTCCGCGACGTGGCTCTGGATGAAGATGTCCGGGTGCTCGCCCGCCAGCACGCCGCACGCTTCGAGTTGCGCTTCGGTCGAGGTCGGCGCGAACCGCGGCGTGAGCGCGTACATCTGGCGGCCGCGATTGTGCCAGCGGCCGATCAGCTCGGCGCTGTCGTCGTAGCCCGATTGCGCGGTGTCGCGCAGGAACTCGGGGCAGTTGCGGTCCATCAGCACCTTGCCGGCCACCATGCGCAGATTACGCGCTTCGCTCTCGGTGAAGAGCGCGTCGGCCGATTCCTTATGGACCGTGCAATACACGAGCGCCGTGGTCGTGCCGCACGCCAGCAGTTCGTCGACGAAAAAGCTCGCGGTGTCGCGTGCATACGCCGGATCGGTGAAGCGGCGTTCGGTCGGAAACGTGTACGTCTCGAGCCACGGCAACAAACCCGGCGCTGGCGACGCGATCATGTCCGTCTGCGGATAGTGAATGTGCGTATCGATGAAACCCGGCACGATCAGCTTGTCGCGCATCTCCTGCACCTGGGTGCCGGGCGCGAGTTGCGGCGCGAGCGCGGCATAGGCGCCCGCCGCGACGACATGGCCGTCTTCGACAATCAGCAGGCCGTCCTCGTTGAAGACCGCCGCATTGGACGATTGCGCGGGATCGCCGTTGAAGGTCAGCAGTTGCGCGCGGAATGCCGATTGGGCTGCTTTGGCCGGGTTGGCAGATTGAGTCATGGAAAAACCGTCTCCGATTGTGGAAGCTGCACAGTCCGGACGACGGTTCGATCATGGTTCGCACATGAGCCCATGCCGCCGCCGGCTGCGATACATCGGCCCGTCAGTGCGGACCGCTTGGGTGCCAGTGCGCGTCGAGCTTCGCGATCAGTTCGCTGCGTTGCTCGGGCGTGACGAACGACGCTTCGAAGCTGTTGCGGATGATCGTGTAGACCTCGGCATCGTTGAGCTTCAACGCGTCGATGGTGGCGAAATAGTTGGCGTTCACGTAGCCGCCGAAGTAAGCCGGATCGTCGGAATTGACCGTCACGGCTACACCGCGATCGAGCAGGTCTTTCAGCGTGTGCTTGGTCAGGTCGTCGAACACGCACAGTTTCAGGTTCGACAGCGGACACACGGTCAACGCGACGCGCGAATCAGCGAGACGCGCGACGAGCGCCGGATCTTCGATGCTGCGCACGCCGTGATCGACGCGGTCCACTTTCAGCAGATCGAGCGCTTCATAGATATACGAGGGCGGGCCTTCTTCGCCCGCATGGGCGACGAGTTTCAGGCCGAGCGCACGCGCCTTGGCGAACACGCGCTCGAACTTCGAAGGCGGATGGCCGCGTTCCGACGAATCGAGACCCACGCCGATCAGGCGATGCTTGTATTGATCGAACAAAGGCAGCGCTTCTTCAAAGGTGGCGAGTGCGTCGTCTTCGGGCAGGTGGCGCAGGAAGCACAGAATCAGCTTGCTCGTCATGCCGCGCTTTTCCGCGTCGGCGAGCGCGCGTTCAATGCCGGCCACGACCGTCGCGATCGGCACGCCGCGCTCGGTGTGCGTCTGCGGGTCGAAGAAGATTTCGCTGTGAATCACGTTGTCGGCGAGGCAGCGCTCGACGTAGGCCATCGTCATGTCGTAGAAGTCCTGCTCGTGCAGCAGCACGCTCGCGCCCGCATAGTAGATGTCGAGGAACGATTGCAGGTCGGTGAACGCATAGGCGGCGCGCAAAGCTTCGATCGAGTCGTAGGTGAGCTTCACGCCGTTGCGCTCGGCGAGCGCGAAGATCAGTTCGGGTTCGAGCGAACCTTCGATATGAATATGCAGTTCGGCCTTCGGTGCCAAGGCGGTTTTTTCGGCCAGCGGCGTGGGGGTAGCGGTCGTTGTAGTCATGGTCGGTCAGGTTTTCGTTGGAGTCGGTTCGGGCCGGATGCGTAAGCGTTGTGTCGACGTGCCGCGCTTCAAACCGTCTGCGTGGCGTGATGCATGCCCGCGTTCGCCTCGACGGCCTGAAGCACCTGCGCCGCCGCCGAGATCGCGATGATCTCCGGCGACTTGTCGACGATGCCGTCCACGCCGAGCGGGCACTTCATGCGCGCGATCAGCGACGGATCGAGACCGCGCGCGGCCAGCCGGTGTTCGAACTGCTTGCGCTTGCTGTGCGAGCCGATCATGCCGAAGAACGCGAAGTCGCCACGCCGCAGAATGCGCTCGGCCAACTCGAGATCGAGCGCATGGTTATGCGTCATCACGATGAAGTACGTGTTTGGCGCGGCCTGGTCGATGGCTTCGTCGGGGGCGTCGTTTGGATCGATCTTCACGTTCGGCGCATGCAGCGATTCCGCGGGCGGAAACTGCGCGTCGCGTTCGTCCACCCAGCGGACCACGCAAGGCAGCGTGGCCAGCACGCGAACCAGCGCGGCGCCCACGTGACCGGCGCCGAACAGCGCGACCGAGAAGTCGCCGGGCGCGATGGTTTCGGTGAGCAGCGCGCCGCTGTCGTCGAAACCCGCGCCGTCCCACAGCAGGCAGTCAGCGGCGTCGACGCCCGGCTCGGGGTCGGACAGCATCACCGCATCCGGTGCGGGGCCGAATGATACGCTACGCACCGTCGAAAGGCCGGCGGCCACGCGTTTCGCCAGCGACGTGATCCAGCCGAGGTCGCCCACGTCGAGCCGCTCGAACGCGACAATCACCGCGCCGCCGCAGCATTGCCCGAGGCTCGGGCCGAGCGCGAAGCGCTCCAGGCGGCGCATGTGCGGCGAGCGCATGCCGTCGCGCAGCACCTGGCGCGCGGTCTCGATGGCTTTCCATTCGAGGTGTCCGCCGCCGATGGTGTGCTTCGCCGAATCGCGCGTAACGATCATCTTGGTGCCGGCTTCGCGGGGCGCCGAACCTTCGACGCGCGCGACCGTCACCAGCACGGCGGCATCGCCGTGCGCGAGCAGTTGTTGCAGGTCAGGTAGCCAGGGCTGCATCCGGCGTTCTCCATGCGTGGCCGCGCGGGGTGTCCGTGCGGCCGGTTGAGTGTGGCCTCTCGCGTTCGTGTCGCGTCGGGCCGCGGGTTATTTTCTCAAGCTGTCGTGTCGGTCGCCGCCGGTTCCGTTGCCGGTTGCGGCGCGGCCGGCGGCTGCAAGGCGTCCAGCGCGTCGAGAATCGCTTCGGGCGTGGCCGGTGCGCGCAACGCCGGCGCCTGTTGCGCGTCCGGCACGGCGGCCGCGATCGCGTCGCGAATCGCGAGGAACACCGAGAACGGCAACAGCAACGGCGGTTCGCCGACGGCCTTCGAGCGGAACACGGTCGGCTCGGCGTTGTGGTTCTGATAGAGCTGCACGTGGAACGCGGCGGGCGTGTCGCTCACCGCCGGAATCTTGTAGGTCGACGGCGCGTGCGTCATCAGACGGCCATCGCGGTTCCACCAGAGTTCCTCAGTGGTGAGCCAGCCCATGCCCTGAATGAAGCCACCTTCCACCTGGCCGATGTCGATGGCCGGGTTGATCGACTGGCCGGCGTCGTGCAGCACGTCCGCGCGCACGAGTTTCCATTCGCCGGTCAGCGTGTCGATCACGACTTCCGAGACCGCCGCGCCATATGCGAAGTAATAAAACGGATGACCGGTCAGCGTTTTCGCGTCCCAATGCACTTTCGGCGTCGTGTAGAAACCGTCCGACCACAACTGCACGCGCGCCAGATAGGCGGCGCCGACCAGTTGTTCGAAGGGCATTGCTCCACCGTTCACCGACACCTCGCCGCTGGCGAATTGCACGTCGTTCGCCGCACCGCCGAGTTGTTTGGCCGCAAGTTCCGCGAGCCTTGCGCGAATTGTTTTCGCCGCGGCTTCGGCGGCTTTGCCGTTCAGGTCGCTGCCGGTGGAAGCCGCGGTCGCCGACGTGTTCGCGACCTTGGATGTGTCGGTTGCCGTGACCCGCACGCGTGAGAGCGGCAAGCCGAACTCGTTGGCGACCACTTGCGCGACCTTGGTGTTGAGCCCCTGGCCCATCTCCGTGCCGCCGTGATTGACGAGCACCGAGCCGTCTTTGTACACATGCACCAGCGCGCCGGCCTGATTCAGAAACGGTACGTTGAACGAGATGCCGAACTTCACCGGCGAGAACGCGATGCCACGCTTGAGCACCGGACTGCTTGCGTTGAAGGCGGCGATCGCTTTGCGGCGCGCGCGATAGTCGCTGGTGCCGAGCAGCTCATCGGTCAACGGCGCGATGATGTTGTCTTCGACACGCTGTCCGTACGGCGTCGTGTCGCGCTCGCCGATGCCGTAGTAGTTGGCGAGGCGCACGTCGAGCGGATCGCAGTTCAACTGACGCGCGATGCTGTCGAGCATCACTTCCATCACGAGCGCGCCTTGCGGACCGCCGAAGCCGCGGAACGCGGTGTTCGACTGCGTGTTGGTCTTGCAGCACAGCGCGACGATGTCGACGTCGGACAGGTAGTACGCGTTGTCGAAGTGGCAGACGGCGCGTGTGGCGACGGCGCCGGAGAGGTCGGCGGAATAGCCCGCGCGCAGCGCGATTTCGACGCGCGCGCCGAGAATGCGGCCGCTGTCGTCGAAGCCCGCTTCGTACGCGTAGACCGCGTCGTGGCGCTTGCCGGTGATCATGAAATCGTCGTCGCGGTCGGCGCGCAGTTTGACCGGGCGGCGCAGCCGTTTCGCCGCCAGCGCTGCCACGCAGGCGAACACCGCCGATTGCGATTCCTTGCCGCCGAAGCCACCGCCCATGCGCCGGCATTCGCACACCACGTTATGCGCCGGCCAGTCGAGCATATGCGCGACCACCTGCTGCATTTCGCTAGGGTGCTGCGTCGAACTGTAGACGAGCATGCCGTCCATTTCCTTCGGCACGGCGTACGCGATCTGGCCTTCCAGATAGAACTGCTCCTGGCCGCCCACTTCAAACGTGGCGCTGATGCGATGCGGTGCGGCGGCGATCTTCGCATCCGGCTCGCCGCGTCTGAGATGCAGCGGCGGCAGCACGAATTGCTTCGCAGCCTTTGCATCAGCAGGCGTGAGGATGGCTTCGAGCGGTTCGTAGCGGACCACGTCGTCGCTTTTTGCCAGCGCGGCGGCACGGCGGGCCAACTCGTGGCTTTCGGCGATCACGGCGAACACCGGCTGGCCGAGATACAGCACTTCATCGACGGCGAGAATCGGGTCGTCGTGCAGCACCGGGCCGCAATTGTTCTCGCCGGGAATGTCTTCGGCGGTCAGTACGGCGATCACGCCCGGCGCTTTCCTGACCGCGTCGAGGTCCATCGACACGATCCGCGCATGGGCATGGCGCGACAGGCCGAGCGCAGCATGCAGCGTGCCTTGCAACTCGGGTACGTCGTCCGTGTAAGTGGCTTCGCCGCTCACATGCAGCGCGGCCGATTCATGCGGTAACGATACGCCGATCGATGCGTCGCTTTCGTGAGCGACGTGCCTCGCAGCGTGTTCGACGAAAGCATCGGTCCGGTTCATCACGACGGCTCCTTCGCAACGGCGGCGTCCGGCGCGCCGGCTTCGAACGCGAACGCATTCACGTCGAAGAGGGCGAGCGGCGCGTCATCGCGCGTTTCGAGGTGGAAACGCCACAGCAGGTTGCGCGCCACCTTCAGTCGATAGGCGCTCGAAGCGCGCATGTCGGTGAGCGGCTGGTAATCGGCGACTAGCGCATTCATGGCTTGCCGCGCGGTGCTTTCGTCCCATGTTGCGCTATTCAGGACCGCTTCGGTTTGCGCGGCCCGCTTCGGCGTGGCCGCCATGCCGCCGAACGCGATGCGCGCCTGCTGAATGGTCCCGTTTTCGCCGAGGTGCAGTGCGAATGCCGCGCACACGGCCGAGATGTCCTGATCGTAGCGCTTCGACACTTTGTAGGTGCGAAAGCGCAGATTGCCCGCCGGGCGCGGCACGCGCAGCGCCGCGACGAATTCGCCGGCGGCGAGCGCGGTCTTCTGATAGCCGAGGTAGAACGCGTCGAGCGGCAGCGTGCGCGTTTTCGGACCGCGGCGCAGCACGACTTCGGCGCCGAGCGCAAGCAGCGCCGGCATCGAGTCGCCGATCGGCGAGCCGTTCGCGACGTTGCCGCCGAGCGTGCCGGCATTGCGGATCGGCAGCGACGCGAAACGCGTCCACAGTTCGGCTAGTTCGGGGTAGTCGACGGCGAGCGCCGCGTACGCGTCTTCGAGCGTGACGGCCGCGCCGATCGTCAGCGTCTGCGCATCACGCTCGATCGTCTTCAATTCGGCGACGTTGCCGATATACAGAATGTCGCCGAGATCGCGGAATTGCTTGGTGACCCACAGGCCGACGTCGGTGCTGCCGGCCAGCAGCCGTGCGTGCGGATGTTCGGTGCGCAGTTTGGCGAATGCGTCGAGCGAGATCGGCGCATAAAAGGCGGGCGAGCCGAACGTGGCGCCGCGCGTGTCGGGCGCACGGTATTCGAAGGTGTCGCGCCGTTGCAGCTCGCGCAATTGATCCACCACGGCCTGACGGTCGAGCGTCACGCGCGGGTATTGCGGATAGTCGAACATCTTCTGCGAGGCGTCGACGATCGGCCGGTAGCCGGTGCAACGGCACAGATTGCCGGAGAGCGCGGCGTTGATTTCATCACGGGTGGGCAGACCGGCGGCGGCCGGCTGGTTTTCGTACAGCGCCCACATCGACATCACGAAGCCGGGCGTGCAGAAGCCGCATTGCGAACCGTGGCAATCGACCATGGCCTGTTGCACGGGATGCAGCGCGCCGTCGGCGGCGCGCAGGTCTTCGACCGTGAAGAGCGCCTTGCCGTCCAGCGTCGGCAGGAACTGGATGCAGGCGTTGACCGCTTTCAGCGCGAGGTCGCCGTGCGCATCCAGTTCGCCGATGACGACCGTGCAGGCGCCGCAGTCGCCTTCCGCGCAGCCTTCCTTGGTGCCGGTGCAATGCAGATCCTCGCGCAGGTGCTGCAGCACGGTGCGCGACGCAGGGACGCCCGCGACCTCACGGATGGACCCCTGGTGATAAAAGCGGATGGTTTGCGTTGTCATGGCGAATCCGAAAGACAGTGCGGACCGGGCGCGCGTTACGCATGGGGTCGCGCCAAAGCCGGCCTCGCGCACGTAGATCGCCATCCAATTCCGAAGATAGCATTACCTTGTCCCAAAAATATTTCCCATGTCGCATGAAGCTTATTCGGAAGCGGTCATGAGATAAGTACGATTCACGCTAAGGCGGGAAGTTGCGTGAGACGGGACGGAAGGCGGAAAGCCAGGCGGGGTGGGGTGTTGCGGGGGGAACGGGCGGTCATTGCGCCGCTAAACACGGTTGTTGCGGGCAAAAAAAACGCCGAATCTCGGGCCGCCTTATTGGGCGGCACGCAATCCGGCGTTATCTCTTGCGGCAAAGCAGGGCAAAAAACCGCTAATCAGGCGATCCGGCGACGATTGCGGACCAGCGTCAGCGCCAACGGGATGAAAGCGATCACGAATGCGACCAGCGACCATTGCGGCAGCGTCAGACCCAGAATCGGCGGATAGGCCGTTTCGCACAGCCCGGCGACCTTGAACACGCCCGGCAGCCAATGCGCGGGCGGCAAGCTGTCGACCAGCGGCTGCAGCGCGTCGAAGCCGCAGCTAAAGCCCGGATTCGCCTGAACATACACATGGCGCGCGGCCGTCACGATACCGGCCAGCGCCGACAAGGCCGCCATCACTTCCAGCAGACGCACACCGCGCCAGCTGTTAAAACGCGCGCCGAGGAACGCGAAGATCGCAATCAGCAGGAAGAAATACCGCTGGATGATGCACAACGGGCACGGGTCTTCGTGCAGAAAATACTGCAGATACAGCGCGCCGCCCACGAGGGCAACGCAGATCAGGCCAAGCAGAACCAGCAGGGAGCGCTCGCGGCGCAGCATTGCAGTGTCGTTATTCATGGATCGTGTGGCTGTCTCGAAACGGAAAGGGCGGGTGCCCGCGATTCTAGCGCGAACCCCGCCCCCCAGCTTATCCTGCTTTTACGACGTATTTCCTGATCAGCGAATCGCCTTGAGCACCGCTTCGGCGCCGCGGCCAATGGCCAGCAGGGCGTCGTCGGCGTGCGGCGCGCCGGCCAGCATCAGGCCGACCGGAGCGTCGCCGCGCAGATGGCACGGCAGCGACAGCGCGCACGTATCGAGGAAGTTGAACACGCTCGGGTTGCGCAGAATCAACGCGTTGGTGCGGCCAAAGGCGTCATCGTCGTCGACCAGTTCGGCGACGCGCGGCGGCACCACCGGCACCGTCGGCGCCACGACTGCGTCGAAACGCTGCCACAGCGTGCGGGCGGCCTCGGCGAGCATCGCCTCGCGTTCGGCGAGCAGGTCCAGATAGTCGGCGGCGCTGGCCGGCTGGCCTTTCAGAATGCGCACTAGCACGCGCGGATCGTATAAGTCGCGATGCTTTTCCAGCAACGGACGATGCCACGCATACGCTTCGATCGGCGAGAACCCGAAGCGGTTGATCTCGGGCAAACGGTCGAGCGGCGCGAAACGAACTTCGCTGACGATCGCGCCGGCCGCTTCCAGATGCTTGAGCGCCGTGTCGATCGCCGCAGCGACCGCCGGCTCGACGCCGTCCGTGACGAAATTGGTCAGCACGCCGAGGCGCACGCCTTCGAGCGGACGGGCGGTCGGAATGCGCGGTTCGAGCCCGGCCAGCATGCGGTCGACCAGTGCGCAGCACGCCACGGAAATGCCGATCGGCCCGAACGAATCGAGGGTCGACGAAAGCGGCACGCCGCCCTGTTTGGGAATCCGGTCGGCGGTCGGCTTGAAGCCAGTCAGGCCGCAAAGGGCAGCCGGAATGCGGATCGAGCCGCCGGTGTCGGTGCCGAGCGCGATGGCCGCCATGCCGTCCGCGACGGAAGCCGCCGCGCCCGACGACGAACCGCCCGAAATCCGCTCGTCGCCCTTCACGCCTCGCTGGTACGGCGACAGCGGGTTGCCGTAGTGCGGGTTCAGGCCAAGTCCGGAAAACGCGAACTCGCTCATATTGGTCCGGCCGACGATCACGGCGCCCGCGCGCTTCAAACGCGCGACCGCGACGGCGTCCGCCTTGGCGGCGGGGGCGTCGGCGAGCACCGTGGAACCGGCGCGGGTCGGCTGGCCTTCGATATCGAACAGGTCTTTGACCGACACCGGAATTCCGGCGAGCGGCGAAAGCACGGTGCCGGCGGCGCGCAGACGGTCGTGCGCGTCGGCGGCGGCGCGGGCGCTGTCGGCATCGACGTGCATGAAGACGGCGGCGCCCTGGCCGGCCGGATCGGCGATCCGTTCGAGCGCAGTCTCGACGAGCGCGCGGCTCGTCGTGCGGCCGGTGGCGAGGTCGGCGGCAAGTTGGGCTAGCGGCGGAAAGGGTGTGAATTCAGTGGCCATGATGTCGGTAGAAATCCGGTTGAACCGGGCAATGCCGGTCATTGGGCTAGATGCGTGAGCTTGGATGCGGTGGCTTGAATGCGGTCGATCACATGCGATTGAAGAGTGTCGCGCGAAACGCTTCGATATGCTTTTGCACCGATTGCCGCGCGCCTTCGGCATCGCGTTCGCGCAGCAGACCAAACAGTTCGAGATGTTCCTCGTGCACGTCTTCCAGATGATGCGGCTCGGACAGCGAAATGAACCAGAAGCGCAGCGAGCGCTCGTGCAGCCCGCGCAGGATGTCGGCCAGCACCGGGTTGCGCGAGGCGGCCGAGATCGCCAGATGAAACTCGCGGTCGATATCCATCATGCCTTCGATATCGTGCGCGGCGACGCACACGGCCGAGCGGTCCAGCAGCGCCTGCATCGCGTCGTAGTCGTGCTGTTGCGCGTGGCGCGCGGCCAGCTCGACGCAGTAGCTTTCGTTCACGAGGCGCACGTCGATGATCGCCAGCACGTCGTCGAGCGAGACCGGACGGACCATGATGCCCTTGCGCGGCATGATGGTCAGCATGCCTTCGTGCACCAGCCGATGCAGCGCTTGATGCACCGGCGTTCTGCCGATCCCGGTCAGCGCCATCAGTTCCGCTTCGTTGAGCACCTCGCTCGGCCGCAGGCGCATGGTGATGATCTCGCGCTTGACGAACGCATAGGCCTGCTCGGCGAGACTCGCGGCAGCGGTCGCGCGGGCGGGCGTGGAAGGGCGGGCAGTCTGCAAAAGCGTCATGTGAAGTGGAAGCGGGCGATGTCGTCCGCATTGTAGAGCAAGGTTTTGCGTGTACGACGCGGGCAAATCAGGCGCGGCTCGGCGAAACCGTCGCCGCATGCTGCACCTTCACACGCGGCATCATCAGCGTGACCAGCCCGCCGACGATCAGCGCCCCCGCGATCAGCACGAGCCCGAACGTCACGCTATGCGTCGCGTCCTTGACGATCCCGAGCACATACGGGCTCACATAGCCCGCAAGGTTCGCGATCGAATTGATCACGGCAATCCCGGCGACCGCGGCCGAGCCTTGCAGGAAGGTCGTCGACATCGACCAGAAGATGCCGAAGCCCGCCAGAATGCCGATATACGCGATCGACAAGCCGGTGACGGCAAGCGGAATCGAGTTGGTCACCGAGGCGCTGCCGAGCAGGCCCGCCGCGCCGATGAAGCAGCAGACCGCGTAGTGCCAGCGCCGCTCGCCGGTGATGTCCGACGAGCGCCCGATCAGGATCATCCCGATGCCCGCCGCCAGATACGGAATCGCGGTGACGAAGCCATTGGTGACGAGGTTCGTCACGCCCAGATCCTTGACGATCTGCGGCAGCCAGAACGAAAAGCCCGCATTGCCCGTGACGAGACAGAAATAGATCAGCGTGAGCAGCCAGAAGCGGCCCGAACGCAACGCCACCGAGAGGCTATGCTCCGCGCCGGCCGCCGCGGCAGCGGAGTTTTCCCGCGCGAGACGGCCGAGAATCACGCGCTTTTCGTCGTCGCTGAGCCAGGCGGCTTCGGCGGGCGTGTTGCGCAGCACGGCGAGCGCCCAGAAGCCGGCGAGAATGGACGGAATGCCTTCGATCAGGAACATCCACTGCCAGCCACGCAAGCCGTGCGCTTCATGCAGCGCCGACATCAGAAAGCCCGACAACGGCGCGCCGATGATGCCCGCCACCGGAATCGCCGCCATGAATACGGCGACCATGCGCGCGCGCCGGTCGGACGGAAACCAGAAGGTCAGATAGAGCACCACGCCCGGCACCAGACCGGCTTCGGCGACGCCAAGGAAAAAGCGCAGCACGTAGAACATCGTTTCCGAGCGCACGAACATCATCAGACACGACAGCAGGCCCCACAGCATCGTGATGCGGGCGATCGTGGCGCGCGCGCCGAACTTCTTCAGCAGCAGATTGCTCGGCACTTCGAACACGAAATAGCCGAAGAAAAAGATCCCCGCGCCGAGTCCGTACGCCGCGTTCGACAGGCCGAGGTCGCCGGTGAACTGCAGCTTCGCGTAACCGATGTTGACGCGGTCCAGATACGACAGCACGTAGACGAGAAACAGGAACGGCATGATGCGCCACGTGATCTTGCGCAGGGCGGCGGCTTCGAGCCACGCGTCGGAAGACGCGTCGGCGGCGGATAGCGAAGGGGAATTCATGGGTGCCTCATTCGACGATAGGTAGCGCGCGCACGCGATAGGCGTGGCGCAGCGTGCGGTTCAGGACGGGATCGTGCAATTCGAGTTCAAGCGCGTCGCCGTCGGCCATGCCGACGATGCCGCCCTGTACCGCCAGCGTCCCGCAGAACATCGCCGCGCCTTGCGCGAGCGGCGCGCGCGTGAGCAGATCGGCGGCCGGCAGCAACGATGCCACGCTGCCTTGCTGATAGACGCGCCGCTCGCCGTTTGTCACTGCGTAAGCGCGCAGTTCGAGCTGGTCCCAGTGACCGGAGACATCGTCGAAACGCCAGGCGTCGCGTGCCACTGGCTTCGGACAGATCTGTTTGGAGACAGTGACGCCATAGGCCTCGACTTCGCGGTCGGTGTGATCCGAACCGACGCTGACGAGCAGGCCCGCTTTCGAATGCACCAGCACGCATTCGGCTTCGCCGCTCGACTTCACGCCGACCACGTCGATCTGCTCGGCCTGCGTCAGCAATTCCGCGCCAAGGCGGTAGAAGCATGGCGTGGTGGACGGCCGCTTCACGCCCAGTTCAGCCAGTTCGGCGATGTGATGCTCGATCGCGGCCTGATCGCGGCCGGCCCAACCGGCAATAGTCAGACGATTCACCTCGACGATCTCGGCGCGACTGCCGCCGGAACGGTCTACAACATTGAAGGACACCTGCTGCATTGCTGGACTCCAAAGAAAATATGCTGCAAATATTATTGTGATATTTCACAGGAGTCCAGCGTGTCAAAAACATTCTTCTGCGTGCCGGATGAGAAGTGCGGCTCGACGGCAGTCCGATGCCGTACAGACATTGGCGCGCGGCGGCTTGTCGCGTTGGTTTGTTAAACTGCGTTCTTCAACATTACTTTTTGTAAGGAATGCATCCATGCACCATGGCATCGGCTTCATTCAGGACCTGGCGGTCGTGATGGCGCTCGCCGGCGTCGTCACCGTGCTGTTCCATCGCCTGAAACAGCCGGTGGTGCTCGGCTACATCGCCGCCGGCGTGATCATCGGGCCGTACACGCCGCCGTTCCAGCTGATCCACGACGAGCAGACCATTCAGACGCTCGGCGAACTCGGCGTGGTGTTCCTGATGTTTTCGCTCGGCCTCGAATTCAGCCTGCGCAAACTCTTCAAGGTCGGCGCGACGGCGATCGTCGCAGCACTCTCCGAGATCGTGCTGATGCTGTGGATCGGTTATGAGATCGGCAGCGCGTTCGGCTGGAGTTCGATGGATTCGCTGTTCCTCGGCGCGATCCTCGCCATCTCGTCGACCACCATCATCGTCAAGGCGCTCTCCGAACTGGGCCTGAAACGCGAGAGCTTCGCGCAACTGGTGTTCGGCATTCTGATCGTCGAGGACATTCTTGCCATCGCGATGCTGGTGCTGCTGTCAGGCATCGCGCAGACGGGGCAGTTGAGCGCGGGCGTCGCCATGGTCACGCTCGGCAAGCTGCTGCTGTTCATGACGGTGTCGCTGGTGGTCGGCATTCTGGTCGTGCCGCGCGCCTTGAACTACGTGGCGCGCGCGAAGAGCGACGAGATGCTGCTCGTCTCGGTGCTCGGGTTCTGCTTCGGCTTCTGTCTGCTGGTCGTGAAGCTCGACTACAGCATCGCGCTCGGCGCGTTCCTGATCGGCGCGATCATGGCCGAATCACGCCATCTGCATCGGATCGAGCATCTGATCGCGCCGCTGCGCGACGCGTTTTCCGCGATCTTCTTCGTGACGATCGGCTTGATGCTGAATCCGGCCGTGCTGGTCGATTACGCGTGGCCGATCGCGGTGATCACGGTCGCGGTGATCGTCGGCAAGATTGTGTCGTGCGGGCTCGGCACTTTTCTCGCCGGCAAGGACGGACGCACGGCGATGCGCGTCGGCATGACCGTCTCGCAGATCGGCGAGTTCTCGTTCATCATCGCGTCGCTCGGTTTGACGCTGAAGGTGACAAGCGCGTTTCTGTATCCGATCGCGGTGGCGGTGTCCGCGTTGACCACGCTGTTCACGCCGTATCTGATCCGCGCGGCCGACCCGCTGACCCAGCGCCTCGGTCACGCCATGCCGCGCACGCTCGCTAACGTGTTCGGCATGTATGGACAATGGCTGCGTAGCTTGAGCACGGGAAGCGGTGAACCCACTTTGTTCAGCATGACGCGGCGGATCATTCTGCAGATCGCCGTCAATCTGGCGCTCGTCGCCGCGATTTTTCTGACCGTGTCGTATAGCGCGCCTTATACCAGCGCGTGGCTCGCGCACTGGTTGAGTTCCGAGCCGATGCAGCGCGTGGTGTTATGGAGCGTCGCGCTGGTCGTGTCGATGCCGTTTCTGGTGGCGGTGTATCGCAAGACCAAGTCACTCGCCTTGCTGCTCGCCGAAGTCAGCGTGCAACCGGCAACGGCGGGGCGCTTCACGAGCGCGATCCGCTACGCGATCTCCGATCTGGTGCCGGTGGTCTCGATGGTCGGCGTGTTTCTGCTGGTCGCGGCGCTTTCCGGCGGCATTCTGCCGCCGACCGGCCTGCTTGCCGCGGTGCTGGTCTGCGCCGCGTTGCTGCTGGCGCTGGTCTGGCGCTGGTGCGTGAAAATCCACGCGGCGATGCAGATCGCCTTGCGCGAGACATTTGAAGAGCAGCCGGATCCTTAAGTCAGACTTGCCGCGCGGTTCTCCAGGTTGGGTTCCTCATGGCCCCGCAACAATGTGAGCAATTGTGTGCGGGTTTGCGGCGCTTGCCTCGCTAGCGGATAATCAGGGCATATTCATTCGTTCGCGTGAAGGCGCCTGTCTGACTGTCATGAGCGAAAACAAACCTGAAAATGCCGGCAAGCCCGGCAATCCTACGCCGCCTTCGCCGTCGCCCGCGCCGTCCGGAACGCCCGGCGTGTCGACACCCGGCTCCGCGCCGGCCGATCCGGCAGCCTCGCTACCCCTCTCGCACGAAGATGCCATCCAGTCTCCAATCAAGGACAAGGTAACGCCGCCGGGTGCTCCAACCGCTCCTACGCCCGCTGCGTCCACCGCGACGCCGGCCGCCGAGGCGGCTGCCGTGCGATCGTCGACGGACGATCCCGACAGCGCGTCGGCCGTCACGCCCACCGATCCGCAAACGGCGCGGCAACGCGATGCGGCCGAAGCACGCAGCGCGGCTGCGGCATCCACCGCGAAGCAGGAGGCGGCGGTTCATGAACATGAAGCGCGGCGTGCCGGCGTCCATGCGATGAGACCGCCGCCGACGGTCGGAAGCAGCGAACCTGTCGACGGCGAACTGGTCAGTTCCGTTGAAGACGCTACCGTGGTCGAAGAGGTCTCGGCCTCGTCCGAACGTCGGGCTGGCTCGCCGCCGCCCGGTTTCGGCGCGGCGCCTGACTTCACCGCGTCCAACCCGCCGCCGCCCAATGCATTGCCGCCGTCGCCGCCACGCTATCTGAAGCACAACGATTCGGCGTGGACCGTGTTCGGCCGGATCGTCGCGGCGCGCGCGCGCCAGTTATTCGATCGTGCAGGCCAGCGGATTACGCAGCGTACGCTGCGCATCGGCGTGTCGGCGCGCATCTTCCATCCGGAGCCGGGCGCGAAGGGTCTGCGCGGCAAGACGCTGCAGTATCTCGAGGAATCGATCGCGCATTGGGTGATGTCGCGCGACGTGCTGGTGTTCATGATCCCGACGGTCGGTCATCAGGGCATGCTGCATCCGAGCAATATCCGTTTGCGCGATTATGCGAAGCATCTCGACGGGCTGCTGCTGCAAGGCGGCGCCGACGTCTCGCCGCAGTCTTACGCGGAACAGGCAACCAGCCACGAGTGGCCCGGCGACCGCGTGCGCGACATGTATGAACTCGAACTGCTGCATGAGTTCGTCGAATCGGGCAAGCCGGTGCTCGGCGTGTGCCGTGGCTGTCAACTGATCAACGTGGCGTTCGGCGGGACCTTGTATCAGGACATCGCCACCGATGTGCCGACCGCGGGTACGCACGTCAATGAGAACTACGATCAGCATCGGCACGGGATTCACTTTCCGGACGGTTCGACGCTCGCCAACATGTTCCCGGGCCGGCGCGATGCGATCGTCAACTCGATCCACCATCAGGCGGTCAAAACGCTCGGCCGCGATCTCAATATCGAAGCGGTGTCGGCGTCAGATGGCATCATCGAAGCCGTGCGCTACCGGCGCGCGCCGTTCGTGATGGGCGTGCAATGGCATCCGGAGTTTCATCGCGCGGGCGGTCCGGAGTTGCTCGACTGCACGCCATTGCTCGATACGTTCCTGCGCGTGGCGCGCGAGACGCGGTTTTGAGGTTGCCGGGCCGGTGAGTTGGGGTTGGATGGCCGAACGTTTGGTTTGTTAGAGGCGCATCGCTGCGGTTTGCAGCGGTGCGCCTTTTGTGTTTTTCTCTTGCTGTTTTTGATGGCTGGCTTCTCGTTCGCCGTTTGTATCAGTCTACTGATTCGCGCGGCATTTCTAGTTTTCGGAGTCGCGGACATCTCGCCGATATCGGGATAGATAGTCAGGAATGCGAGGTTTTTCTTGATCCGAGTGCGCGTATGTCAGTATCAGTCATTCTATCTCCATATTGCGAATTCACTTACGGCTGAATTCGTACAACCCTAGCGTAAATTCAGATTCGTCCGCACGAGACGGAACATCGCATTTTCGTCTTATCCGAACTCGTTTATTTCGCGATGGATGGGCCGACTTGATCAAATCATTCGCTGGCGATTTATCTCGATTTAAAGTCCGTCTGTGTGGCATTTGAATGCTTCGCTTAAATGCGAATCCGCGCGATAATCTGCGGCTGTTTTGGATTCGCATGGAGCATGCACGTATGAAGTACCCCTTATTAGTACGGCGCGCCATGCTGCTCGCGACCTCGTGTGCGCTGTTGCAGCAGGGCGGTTTCGTGCTGGCCGCGCAAGGCGACGAGGCCGCGCCGATGGTCGGCACACGGCCGGCCATCAACACCCTGACGCCGCAGCCCGTCGCAGATGCGCTGCGCAACGCGGCATCAGCCACGTCGGCCGCGCCGGCCACGGCCGGCGATGCGCAAGGTAACGTCGCCGAACTGATGCAGATGATTCACGACGCGAAGCTGAGCGAACTACGCACCACGTATAACGGCAGCTACGGCGCCAGTCTGTTTTTCTATCCGCGGGAAATGACGTACTACGTCGCGTTATTTCAGAACAAGCATTTCTGGCGGGTGATCAAGTCCGAGGACGCGGCGCGCGCGGAAGCGATCTATGCGGGCTTTGCCCAGCAGACCGCGCAACTCGCGGATGTCGAAATTCGCCGCACGCAGTTGCAGGCGCAGAAGGCCTACATCGAAGACGTCATTGCCATGTCCGAAGATCGCGCGAAACGCTTGCAAGCCGATCTCGACGTGGCGCGCACCCAGCAGGCCAAGGTCAACGACTATCAGCGTCAAACGCAAGGCGAAGCGGCCGCGCTGCACGCGGACAAGGAAAGGGCGCAGGCGCAGTTGCGCCAGGTGCAGGGCGAAGTGATGCAATTGCAGCGGCAAACCGAAATGGGATTGCCGATTCAGAAGTAAATGCATCAACGCAAAGAAGCCCGGCCATTCGTGAATTCGTGAATTCGTGAATGTCCGGGCTTTTTTTGTACTACGCCACCTGTGCGATCGTGTCGTGCCTATTTTGCGAATTGATCCGGAACGTCGGTCACGCGTCGCTGTGAAAGATGGTTCATCCATTCGGTCCCGCTGGTGCCGGACGCATGGATTGACGAGCCGGTGCGCGGCACCGGCGCCGTATCGCGGACGTGTGTCGCAGCGGACATCGTTACCCCCGCGTATTCGTCGACACCGAGCCGAGCCGGAGCGAGGGGTGAATAGGCTCCGGCAGCCGACGGCTTCGGCGACACGTTTGCCGCGACTTTCGGGAGCGCGCCGCGTGCGATGTCATCAGCAATTGCCGCTGCGTGCGACGTTTGGTTTGCGGCGGCGAACCGCGCGGTGCGCGGGGGGATTGCGCCGTGTTGCCTGCCGCTCTTCTCGCGAATGAGCTTACGGCGATGTGAGACGGCTTTGTCAGCGAAGCCATGCGCCGGAGCGAAGCGCAATGCGGGCACCGAAGTCGACGCAGGTATCGGCACCGTCGCCGCCGCAGGATTGGACGCGGCCACGAACCGAGGAGCCGCGCTCGGGAGTGCCGCCATTGATGCCGCGACTGCCGCAGACGTGCCTGCCGCAGCGCTATCCACTGCGCGAGCGGTAACTGCCGCCGGTGGCTGAAATTTCGCCGGCTGCGAGTCGCGTTTGTCCGGGACCTTGCCCGCGAAATCCACAAGAGTGGCCGTGTCACGATGCATCAGATGATCGAACCCGATCCATCCCAGCATCGCAGCGCCGCCGAGCACGCATGCGCCGCCCGCCAACGCACTCCAATGATGGCCGGGCCCGCGCGCCGCCGTCGCATACGCATGCAGCGGAAACGGCGGGACGGCCGCAGCGGACGCAGCCATTTGCGCGGCGGCGTCGAATGGCTTTTCAAGCACCGGAGCCGGCGCCGCAGTTGCGCGCCGCTCGTCCGACGGCGACCATCGGCAAAGCGAGCGAATGGCCTGATCGCTCATGCAGAACGTGCGCAGCATGGCGGCGTAGAGTGCCTTGAGTTCCGCCCGCAAACTGTAGCCAGGCGGAAGCAGTGCCCAGTCCCGGCCGAAGGACGCCGGCACATGACCGAGCGGACGCGAGCGCGGCATGGCCAGGTAGCCTTGGATCGGGGTGAAAGGAATGGTGGACATCGGTCTTTTCCAGCGCCTCTTAAAGGGGCCGCCGATCGGCGGTCCCGGGATCTGCGGGGGACTCGGGCCTCGGTGCGATGCGCGTTGGAATACCAGACATGCACGCCGTACGTCGACGCCGAACCGCAGCATTGCGCTCTGGACGAGCACACGGACGCATGGGCGTGTCACTGTGAAGCCGTAGGGGTGCGAAGGATGATACTTCGATGCGGCAGACTTACTGACTGGAAATTTCCGAAGAAATCCGCCGATTCGTCCGCGTTTAAGTTAAACCCGGACGACGCTCAACCGGGCCACGCTTGTCCTATCGATCGAGCCTGTAAACGTAGCGCAACGCTGTAATATCCACGCCGCCCATATGATCCGGTTCGGCGCCGACGAACTGCCAGCCTTGCCGTTCATAGAAGCCGATCGCCGGCGTATTCCCTTCGAGCACATACAGATAGAGTTGCGTCTCGCCCTGCGCGCGAGCCCAGTCCTCGGCGGCATGCATCAGCAGCTTGCCGACGCCGATGCCCTGATAGTCCGGCAGCGTGTGCAGGTTATCGAGCAGCACGCCCCACGCGGATTCCGGTTGACGTTCGACACAAACAAAACCCGTCGGCTCGCCCGCGAGTTCGGCGATCAGGACGATGCGGCGTTCGCCGCCGGGCGCGCTCAGGCGCGCTTCCCAATAGGCTGCGCGCTCGCGCGTGACCTGGCCGTCGAGAAACGCGTCGGGCAACAGGCTGCGATAGGTGGCCTGCCAACTGGTGCTGTGGATCGAAGCAATGAGCGCGGCATCCGCGAGAGTTGCGGGGCGCAGCGAAAGAGCGGGGGTGGTTCGCATCGGGGTAGTGATCTGCGGAAATGCCTGACTGCAAATGTTAGCGCGACGACCGGCGACACGTGTAAGGAAACTGTATGCATTACGCGACAGCGGCTTCAACGGTAACATTACGTGGAGCGGGCGCCGCATGATTCACAACGTTTACCCTGATACCGTGAGAATGCGTTCAGCATGAAAATGCAGCGCCCCCGGGCGCGCTGTTCTATCCGCCCGAGGCATCCGCTTTGCCGAACCCAGTGGATCGTTTCAACTGCCTGCCCGCCACCGGTTCTTTCGTGGCGACAGGCCCATCAGAGAATGTCATGTCTACTGCGTCACACGCCACTTCCTCATCCCAAGAATCCAAGGTCAAGACAGTATTCCGCGTTGTCAGCGGTAACTTTCTTGAGATGTACGACTTCATGGTCTACGGCTATTACGCTTCGGCGATCGCCAAGACCTACTTTCCGAGCGGCAACGAATTCGCCTCGTTGATGCTATCGCTGTCGGTGTTCGGCGCGGGCTTCCTGATGCGGCCGCTCGGTGCGATCGTGCTCGGCGCATACATCGATCATCACGGCCGGCGCAAAGGCCTGATCCTCACCCTCGGTTTGATGGCGCTCGGCACGCTCACGGTCGCGTCGATTCCAGGTTACGCGACGATCGGCTTGCTCGCGCCAGTGCTCGTTCTGGGCGGCCGGCTGTTGCAAGGTTTCTCCGCCGGGGTCGAACTGGGCGGCGTGTCGGTGTATCTGTCGGAGATCGCCACCAAGGGCAACAAGGGCTTCTACTGCGCCTGGCAGTCGGGCAGCCAGCAGGTTGCCGTGGTGTTCGCCGCGCTGATCGGTGTGTTCCTGAACAAGCTGTTGCCGGCTGACCAGATGACCGCGTGGGGCTGGCGCGTGCCGTTTCTGATCGGCTGCCTGATCGTGCCGTTCCTGTTCCTGATCCGCCGTTCGCTGCAGGAAACCGAGGAATTCAAGGCGCGCAAGCATCATCCGAAGATGGGCGAGATCATGAAGACGATGGCCGCCAACTGGGGCATCGTGCTGGGCGGCATGGGCATGGTGATCATGACCACCGTGTCGTTCTACATGATCACGGCGTACACGCCGACCTTCGGCAAGGAAGTGCTGAAGCTGTCGTCGATCGATACGCTCGTCGTCACGGTCTGTATCGGCCTGTCGAATCTGATCTGGCTGCCGCTCGCGGGCGCGCTGTCCGACCGTATCGGACGGCGTCCGGTGCTGCTGGCGTTCACGATTCTGACCATCATCACCGCGTATCCGGCGCTGCAGTGGCTGGTGGCGGACCCGTCGTTCGCGCGTCTGCTGGAGGTCGAACTGTGGCTGTCGTTCCTGTACGGCAGCTACAACGGCGGGATGGTCGTGGCGCTGACCGAAGTCATGCCGGTCGAAGTGCGGACCGCCGGTTTCTCGCTCGCCTACAGCCTCGCCACGACGATCGGCGGTTTCACGCCGGCCATCTCGACGCTGTTGATTCACACTACCGGCAACAAGGCGGCGCCGGGTCTGTTCCTCGGCGTGGCGGCGATTTGCGGGTTGATCGCGACGTTGGTGCTGTATCGCACGCCGGAGTCGCGCAATCAATATCGGACGGCCTGAGCTTCACCGTTCACGATTCGGCCGGGCAAGTAAAAAACCCCGCGTTCTCACGAACGCGGGGTTTTTGTTTTTTGGCACGGCGGCGGGGTGACCGCTGATTGCGCCGGGCGGCGTTTGCGCTAACCGTTGCGCAATTCGTTCGCCACGGCCTCGACGACGTCGCCCCACGCGCCGGGTTGCGGTTGACGCACCAGCGACGCGCCCGGATACCACGGGCTGCGTGTCTCGCCGGCAAACCAGCGCCAGTCCGCGGCGAACGGCAGCATCAGCCAGAGCGGCTTGCGCAGCGCGCCGGCCAGGTGCGCGATGGACGTATCGATCGACACCACCGCATCGAGCCGTTCGATGATCGCCGCCGTGTCCGCGAAGTCGCCGATCCGCTTGTCGAAGCGATGAATCGACGCCGCGCGCGGATGCGCGTCGAGCGCCGCGCGTTCGTCGGCGCTCAAGGCGGGCTGCAGCACGATCCAGTCGATGCCTTCGAGTGCGAACAGCGGATCGAGCGCGGCGAGCGGCATCGAACGCGTTTCGTTTTGCTGGATGCGTCCTGACCACGCAATGCCGATCTTGCGCTTCGCCTGGCCGCCGAGCGAGCCGCGCCATTTGCGGCCATAGGCGCTCGGCACGCTGAGGTAGGGCGTGCGCTCCGGAATGGTGTCGAAGGTCGTGCCGAGCGCGAGCGGCAGGCTCAGCAGCGGGCATTGCAGATCGGCGGCGGGGCGCGGCGCGCCCTGGGCGATCAGCGTCACGCGCCAGGCTTGCGCGGCAGGGGTCAGCAAGGGCAGCAGCTGCGGCTGCACTTCGAGCACGACGCGCGCCGCGCGCTGCGCGACGAGGGGGACGAAGCGCACGAATTGCAGCGTGTCGCCGAAACCTTGTTCGGCATGGACCAGCAGCGTACGTTGCGCGATCGGCTCGCCGTGCCAGCGCGGCAGCGTCTGGATCACCGGCTGTGCCATGGTTTGCAGACGCCATTCGTACTCCGGCAGCCCGCGTGGGAAGTCGCGCAACGCGAGCCACGCAAGCGCGCGGTTCAGGTGCGCGGAGGCGAGCTCGGGGCGCAGACGCAGCGCCTGATCGAAGGCGCGCACGGCCGGGCTATGCGCACCCAGCGCCTGGTGCGCGGTGCCCAGACTCAGCCACGCGAGCGCGAATTGCGGATCGAGACCGACGGCGCGTTCGAGATACGGCAGCGCCTCGGCGTGGCGTCCCATTGCCGCAAGCGCGTTACCCATGCCGAAGATGGCCGGCGGCAGGTTCGGCTGCAAGGCCAGCGCCGCCCTGAACGATGCGACCGCGTCGGCATGGCGGCCGGTGGCGTCGAACGTGTTGGCAAGATTGAAGTGCGCGGCGACGAAGCGCGGCTCGGCCGCCAACGCCGTCTCGAAACACGGCACCGCCTCTTCCGCGCGACCGAGCGCGTTCAGCGACATGCCCATGTTATTGAGCGCGCCGGCATGACCGGGACGCAATTCGAGCGTGCGCCGGAACGCGGCGATGGCTTCCGTGTGGCGTCCGAGCGCGTGCAGCGCGTTGCCGAGGTTGTTATGCGACGAAGCGTCGTTCGGTTGCAGGCGCAACGACTTTTCGAACGCGTCGGCGGCGTCTTCATGACGGCCCGCGGCGGCGTATGCGTTGCCCAGGTTGTAGTGCGCCATCGGAAACGATGGCGCGAGCGTCAGCGCATTGCGGAACTGTTCGATGGCGCCGTCGATCTGGCCCAGCGCCTTCAGCGCGTTGCCCAGGTTCAGTTGCAGCGCGGCGTCTTCCGGGCGCAGGTTCACCGCGCGCCGCACGAGCTCGGCGGCTTCGGCGTGCTGGCCCTGCTGGTGGCGCAGGACGCCCAGCAGGTGCAACGCATCGACGTGCGCGGGATTGCCGTCGAGCGTCGCGCGGTAGCCGCGTTCGGCGTCGTCGAGGCGGCCGTCACGATGCGCCGCGAAAGCGCGGTCAAATACAGGTTGCATGACGGGGGATGGCATTCGGGTGAGGCAGAGGCCGCATTTTCCCACACTCGCCGGACCGCACTCCGATTTGACCGGTTGTCTCAATATCTATAACATATGAATACATGTTCATATGTACTTCCGCAACGCCACCTGTCATGGCTTCTTCACTCGCGTCCGCCACTTCCACCACTTCGTTTGCCAGCTTTGACGATCGTTCGGTCGACACGATCGTGCCGCTGGCCGACCTGTTTCGCCTGCTCGGCGACCCGACGCGCCTACGCATCGTGCTGGCGTGCCTGGACGAGCGGCGCGCTGTCGGGGCGATTGCCCAGGCACTGGGTTTGTCGCCGTCGCTGGTGAGCCATCATTTGCGGCTGCTTCGCGCGGCGCGAATCGTGCGCGCGGAGCGGCAGGGCAAGCAGGTTTTCTACCTCGCCGCCGACCGCCATATCAGCGCGATGCTGGCGGGCATGCTCGAACACGTGGCCGAACCGGCCGGCGATGAATCTCTGGACGCGTCATGAAGAAAAACGAGCACGACCACGAAGCACATGGCCACGTCGGCCATGAACATACTCACGGTCACACCCACAGTCATAGTCACGGTCACGCCGGCCACCACCACGCTCATGCCCCTGTCGCGGGCCACGGCCGCGCGTTCGCGCTCGCCGTCGTGTTGAACATCGCCATCGTGGTGGCCCAAGCCGTCTACGGCGTACTTGCCCATTCCACCGCGCTGCTCGCCGACGCCGGCCACAATCTCTCCGACGTCCTCGGCCTGCTGCTCGCCTGGGGCGCCGCCTGGCTCGCCACGCGTCGTCCGTCGGCGCGCTACACGTTCGGTTATGGCAGTTCGTCGATCCTCGCCTCGCTCGTCAATGCTGGGCTGTTGCTGTTCGCATGCGGCGTGATCGTCGCCGAAGCCATCGGGCGGCTGATGAATCCGGCGCCGGTGGCGGGGCTCGCGGTGTTCGTCGTCGCGACGGTCGGCGTGGTGGTCAATGGGATTTCCGCGTGGCTTTTCATGCGCGGGCAGAAGGAAGACCTGAACATTCGCGGCGCATTCCTGCATATGGCGGCGGATGCCGGCATCTCGGCAGCGGTCGCGGTGAGCGGCCTCGTGATTCTCTATACCAACTGGACGTGGCTCGACCCGGTCATGAGCCTGCTGGTGGTGGCGGTCGTGGTGGTCGGCACGTGGGGGCTGTTACGCGATTCGGTGCGCCTCGCGCTCGACGCCGTGCCCCCCGGCGTCGATCTGCAAAGCATCCGCGACTATCTGGCGGGGCAGCCCGGCGTCGTCGATGTGCATGATCTGCACGTATGGGCCCTGTCGACCACCGGCAATGCGCTCAGCGCGCATCTGGTGATGCCGGCCGGCCACCCCGGCGACGAGTCGCTCGACGGCATCGTCGTCATGCTGCGCGAACGCTTTTCGATGCAGCACGCGACGCTGCAAGTCGACCTTGGCACCACGCAGCACCGGTGCGCAATGGATCGTGCGCCGCACGCGCATTGAGGCAAACTGGCACGCACAGCAAGTTCACAGCGAGCCCAGGCCAATCGCGTGATTGATGCAGCGCATCGTCAGCCCGTTGCTGGCGGCGTTCCAAGGCGACTTCCTGCGGGCGTACACTAGAACGCATTGTTGTTTCCGGAGTTCCGCATGGACGCTGCCGCAAACGATGTGTCGCCGGTGCTGATCGTCGGGGCGGGGCCCACGGGGCTCGCCGCGGCGATGAGTCTGGCGCGTGCCCACATCCCCGTGCGTCTGATCGACAAAGCCATGCAACCGAACCCGTATTCGCGGGCCATCGGCATCCAGGCGCGCACGCTCGAGTTGCTCGAGCAGCATCGGCTGGTCGAACCGTTTCTCGAACTCGGCCATCGCGCGCGCATCGCCAATCTGTTTTCGAACGGCATGCGTCTCGCGCAACTCGATTTCGATCCGCTTCACACGCGCTATCCGTATCTGCTGTTTCTCGATCAGTCCGTGACGGAGCGGTTGCTGACGGAACACCTCGCGACGCTCGGCGTAACGGTCGAGCGCGGTGTCGAGCTGACAATGTTCGCGCAAGGCTCCGCCAGCATTCAGGCGACGTTGCGCCGCGCGGACGGCCACACGGAGACGATGCGTCCGTCGTACATGATCGCCGCCGACGGCGCGCACAGCGCGATCCGTCACCGGCTGGGTCTGAGCTTCGAAGGCAAGACCTTCGAGCAGACTTTCCTGCTCGCCGATCTGCACGCCGAAACCGATTGGCCCGAAGACGAGTTTCACATCTTCGCGTCAGGCGAAGGACTGGTGGCGCTGTTTCCGATGGGCCACGGCCGGCATCGTCTGATCGCGGATCATGCCGTCGAGCCTGCCGCCGTCGCGCCGTCCGCGACGCCCGCCGTGCTGGGCGAACCGCCGTTGAACAAGGTGCCGGCGCCGTCGCTCGAGGAGTGCAAGGCGCTGATCGCGAGGCGCGTGCGCGAGCGGGTCGACGTGTCGGATCTGGCGTGGTCCTCGTATTTCCATGTGAATAGCCGCATGGTGGACCGGTTGCGTGTCGGCCGAATTTTTCTTGCGGGCGACGCCGCGCACGTGCACAGCCCGGCCGGCGCACAAGGTATGAACACCGGCATTCAGGAAGCGTTCAACCTCGGCTGGAAGCTGGCGCGGGTCTTGAGGAGCGCGGCGCCCGATCGCCTACTCGA
Source organism: Paraburkholderia sp. BL9I2N2 (assembly GCF_004339745.1). GTDB lineage: Bacteria > Pseudomonadota > Gammaproteobacteria > Burkholderiales > Burkholderiaceae > Paraburkholderia. The sequence continues at coordinate 506,875 of NZ_SMGP01000001.1, forward strand.
TACCTATTACCTTGAACGTCATCCGATCGAACGTGACGTGCTGCGGCAGACCGGCTTCATCACGCATATGGCCGAGGCCGATCACGGACCGCTCAAGCTGCTGCGCGAACGCGTGATGCCGGTGCTCGCCGCGCTGGGTCCGCTGCGCGACGCCGCACGCGCCACTATCAGCGAACTGTCGATCCAGTACCGGCGCAGTCCGCTGACGCTCGAACGTGTGCTCGACGGCGGACCGCGTGCCGGCGAACGCGCGCCCGATGCGCTGGTGCATGTGGTGGACGGACCGCTTGGCCGCGCGCCCGGCGTCGGCTGCATTTTCGATCTGCACGATCCGGCGTTCTTCTCGCTATTCCTGCTAGTGCCGCCGCTGCCTGTCGACGAAAAGCCGCTCGATCCCGCGGCGAAGCATGCGCCGCCGCCGGACGCGGAAATGGAACGCGTGGCGGCGGAAGTCGAGCGATTGCTGCCGGGAGCGGTGCGCATCTGGCGCATCACGGATACCACCGGCGATGGCGGCCCGGCGCTCTCCGAATCGTATGGCCGCACGCGGCCGTCGTTCTATCTGGTGCGGCCCGACGGATATATCAGCGCGCGCGGACGCACCGGCTCCGATCTGCACGGCCTGTTGCGGCATTGCGAAGCCTGGTTCACGGTGAGTGGCGAGATACCGGAGCAGGCGGCCCTGTGACGTGGGCCGCCTGAGTATCGATTGCGCAAGTGCGTGAGCGCTGCCCCGCTCACACCGTCGTAGGCGCGGCCGGCGTCAGCTGCTCGCGATGTTTGATGAGCGCTGCCTCGACGATGCCCGACATCTCAATGCCGCTCGCATCCGGCTCATCGAGCGCCGCCAGCAACGCGCGCCGCATGCGTGGCTCCCAGAAACGGCGGATATGGTCGGCAATGCCGGCGAGCGCTTCCTCGCGGTCGGGCATCGAATCGAAAAAATCGCCGATCCGGTTGGCCATGTCGATCAGGTTCTGATTGTCCATGCCTGACCTCACTTGCCCGATGTCGCGTTGGCCAACTCGCGCTGCTTCAGCAGATCGAGCTGTTCGGTGTTGAAACGCGAATAGTCTTTCTGCCATTGCGACGGCTGTTCGACCGGCATCACCTGCACCGCGGTCACCTTGTACTCCGGACAGTTGGTCGCCCAATCCGAGCTATCGGTGGTGATCACGTTCGCGCCCGATTCGGGGAAGTGGAACGTCGTATAGACGACGCCCGGCTGCATGCGCTCGGTCACCTTCGCGCGCAACACGGTTTGCCCCGCGCGCGATTCGATGCCGACCCAGTCGTCGGTCTTGATGCCGCGCTCTTCGGCATCGTGCGGATGAATTTCCAGCCGGTCTTCGTCGTGCCAGCGCGAATTCTCGGTGCGGCGCGTTTGCGCGCCCACGTTGTATTGCGACAGGATGCGGCCCGTGGTGAGCAGCATCGGGAATTTGCGCGTGACTTTCTCGGGCGTCGCGATGAACTTCGTAATCACGAACTTGCCCTTGCCGCGCACGAACGTGTCGATGTGCATGGTCGGCGTGCCGTCCGGCGCCTCTTCGTTGCACGGCCACTGGATGCTGCCCAGCTCGTCGAGCTTCTTGTACGAGACGCCGTGGAAGGTCGGCGTGAGACGCGCGATCTCGTCCATGATCTGCGACGGATGCGTGTAGTCCATTTCATAGCCGAGCGCGCGCGCGAGCAGCACCGTGACTTCCCAGTCGGCGTAACCCGGCACCGGCGGCATGACCTTGCGCACGCGCGAGATGCGGCGCTCCGCGTTGGTGAACGTGCCGTCCTTTTCGAGGAACGACGAACCGGGCAGCAGCACGTGCGCATACTTGGCGGTCTCGTTCAGGAAAATGTCCTGCACCACGATGCATTCCATCGACGACAGCGCGGCCGACACGTGATGCGTATTCGGATCCGACTGCACGATGTCTTCGCCCTGGCAGTACAGACCCTTGAAGGTGCCATGCACGGCGGCGTCGAACATGTTCGGAATGCGCAGGCCCGGCTCCGGTTGCAGCGTGACATTCCAGGCTTCTTCGAACAGCGTGCGCGTGACCGTGTCGCTGATGTGGCGATAGCCCGGCAGTTCGTGCGGGAACGAGCCCATGTCGCACGAACCCTGCACGTTGTTCTGGCCGCGCAGCGGATTCACGCCCACGCCTTCGCGGCCGATGTTGCCCGTCGCCATCGCGAGGTTGGCGATGCCCATCACCATCGTCGAGCCTTGCGCGTGTTCGGTGACGCCGAGACCGTAGTAGATTGCGGCGTTGCCGCCGGTCGCATAGATGCGGGCGGCTTCGCGCACGAATTGAGCCGGCACGCCTGTCACTGCTTCGGTCGCCTCCGGCGCGTTCTCGGGCAGCGCGACGAAATCGCGCCATTGCTCGAACGCGCGGGTTTCGCAGCGCTCGGCGACGAACGCTTCGTTGACGAGGCCTTCCGTGACGATCACATGCGCCAGCGCGTTCACGACGGCCACGTTGGTGCCGGGCAGCAATTGCAGATGATGCGAGGCCTTCACGTGCGGCGTGTCGACGATATCGATGCGGCGCGGATCCACGACGATCAGCTTCGCGCCTTCACGCACGCGGCGCTTCAGGCGCGAGCCGAACACCGGGTGGCCGTCGGTCGGATTCGCGCCGATCACCATGATCACGTCGGCTTTATCGACAGAGGCGAATGTCTGCGTGCCCGCCGATTCGCCGAGCGTGGTCTTCAATCCATAGCCGGTCGGCGAGTGGCAAACACGCGCGCAGGTGTCGACGTTGTTGTTGCCGAACGCGGCGCGCACGAGCTTTTGCACCAGATACGTTTCTTCGTTCGTGCAACGCGACGACGTGATGCCGCCGATCGAATCGCGGCCGTGTTTCGCCTGAATGCGGCGGAATTCCGACGCCGCATACGTGAGCGCTTCTTCCCAGCTGACTTCGCGCCACGGATCGGTGATCTTCGCGCGGATCATCGGCTTGGTGATGCGGTCCTTGTGCGTCGCGTAGCCCCAGGCAAAGCGGCCCTTCACGCAGGCGTGGCCTTCATTGGCCTGGCCGTTCTTGTGCGGCACCATGCGCACGACCTCGTTGCCCTTCATCTCCGCCTTGAACGAGCAGCCGACACCGCAATACGCGCACGTTGTGACGACCGAATGCTCGGCCTGGCCGAGCATGATGACGGTCTTTTCCTGCAAGGTCGCGGTCGGGCACGCGGCCACACACGCGCCGCACGACACGCATTCCGATTCCATGAACGGCACGTTTTCGCTGGCCGCCACGCGCGATTCGAAACCGCGCCCGGCGATAGTCAGCGCGAAGGTGCCTTGCGTTTCTTCGCACGCGCGCACGCAGCGATTGCAGACGATGCACTTCGACGGGTCATAGGTGAAGTACGGGTTCGACTCGTCTTTCTTGTCCTTCAGGTGATTCGCGCCGTCAAAGCCGTAGCGCACTTCGCGCAAGCCCGTGACGCCCGCCATGTCCTGCAGTTCGCAGTCGCCATTGGCGGGGCAGGTGAGACAGTCGAGCGGGTGATCGGAGATGTACAACTCCATCACATTGCGGCGCAGCGACTGCAGACGATCCGTTTGCGTGCGGACCTTCATGCCGGCTTCGACCGGCGTCGTGCACGAGGCGGGATAGCCGCGCTTGCCTTCGATTTCCACCAGACACAAACGGCACGAGCCGAACGGTTCCAGCGAATCGGTCGCGCAAAGCTTCGGCACGTTGACGCCCGCTTCGACGGCGGCGCGCATCACCGAGGTGCCGGCAGGAACAGTCACGGATTGGCCGTCGATTTCCAGCGTGACGTCGACATCGGCATGCCGCGCGGGCGTGCCGAAATCGGTGTCGTCGAAAAAGGATCGGGTGGCGCGCTGCTGCGCCTGCGACTTGCATGCGCAGTTGCCTGAGCCGCAGCCGCCGGCAGGGGAGTTGAGCAGGTCGGACATGTTTTGGCTCCTGGGTCAGGCCGCTTTCGGCGCGTGATGAGACACGTTGGCGAGACCGAAGTCTTCGGGGAAATGATCGAGCGCGGACAGCACCGGGAACGGCGTCATGCCGCCCATCGCGCAGAGCGAACCGGACACCATCGTGTCGCACAGATCACGCAGCAACTGCACCTGGCGTATGGACGTATCGCCGTTGCGAATCCGGCCGATCACTTCGACGCCGCGCGTCGAGCCGATCCGGCACGGCGTGCATTTGCCGCACGATTCGAGCGCGCAAAAGTGCATGGCGTACTGCGCGAGTTCGGCGAGATTCGAGGTGTCGTCATGCACGACGAGGCCGCCGTGGCCTACCACCGCGCCGACTGCCGCGTACGCCTCGTAGTCCATCGGGATGTCCCACTGGCTTTCCGGCAGATACGTGCCGAGCGGGCCGCCCACTTGCACCGCGCGCGCCGGCCGGCCGCTCGCCGTGCCGCCGCCGTAGTCGTAGAGCAATTCGCGCAGCGTGACGCCGAACGCGAGTTCGACCAGGCCGCCTTGCTTCACATTGCCCGCGAGCTGGAACGGCAGCGTGCCGCGCGAGCGGCCCATGCCGAAGTCTTTGTAGAACGCCGCGCCGCGCGCGAAGATGATCGGCACCGTGGCGAGCGTGATGACGTTATTGATCACGGTCGGCTGGCCGTACAGGCCGACGAGCGCCGGCACTGGCGGCTTGGCGCGCACGATGCCGCGCTTGCCTTCGAGCGATTCGAGCAGCGCCGTTTCCTCGCCGCACACATAGGCGCCGGCGCCTTTGGCGACGAACAGTTCGAAGCGATGCGTTGTCGAGAGCACGCTGTCGCCGAGCCAGCCGGCGGCGCGTGCTTTCGCGATCGCCGCTTCGAGCGTTGCGATCGAATGCGGATACTCGCTGCGCACGTAGATATGGCCGACCGTCGCGCCCGTTACGATGCCCGCGATGATCATCCCTTCGATCAGCACGTACGGATCGCTTTCCATCACGAGACGATCGGAGAAGGTGCCGGAATCGCCTTCGTCCGCGTTGCAGACGATGTATTTCTGCGCCGCCTTGGCGCCGCGCACCGTGCGCCATTTGATGCCGGCCGGGAAGGCCGCGCCGCCACGTCCGCGCAGGCCGGATTCGATCAAGGCTTCACAGGCGGCGTCGCCGTCGGTTTGCAAAGCCTTGCGCAAGCCTTCGAGGCCGCCGTGGGCGACGTAATCGTCGATGGAAAGCGGATCCGTGATGCCGATGCGCGCGAAGGTCAGGCGCTGCTGCTTCTTCAGATACGGAATGTCGTCGACCACGCCGACGCGCCGTGCATGCGCGCCGCCTTCGGCGAAGCCGGCGTCGAACAACGCGGCGACGTCGCCGGCTTCGATGTTCGCGTAGCCGATGCGGCCTTCAGGCGTTTGCACTTCGACGAGCGGTTCGAGCCACAGCAGGCCGCGCGAACCGTTGCGAACCAGTTCGACTTCAAGGCCGCGGCGCGCGGCTTCGGCTTCGATCGCCTGAGCGAGCGCGTCAGCGCCGAGCGCCAAAGCCGACGAATCACGGGGAACGTAGATGCGCGTCATGCCGTCACCTCCACGCACTTGCTGGCGGCCGCGAAGATCGCGTCGAACTTTTGCGGCGTGACTCGGGCGTGCAAGGTGCCGTTGAGCATCAGCGCCGGCGACAGCGCACATTGGCCGAGGCAATACACCGATTCTAGTTCGACTGTCGCGCCGTGCTGGTGTTCGCCGTCGAAGCGGCAGCCGGTGTGCGCCTCGATATGCTGCGCGAGTGCTTCGGTGCCCATGCTGCGGCAGGCTTCCGCGCGGCACAGTTGCACCGTGACGGGCGCGGCCGGTTGCGTGCGGAAGTGGTGGTAGTAGGTGATGACGCCGTGCACTTCCGCGCGCGACAGGTTCATGGCACGCGCTAGCGGTGCGACCGCGGCGGGCGGCACGTAACCGACTTCGTCCTGAATCGCGTGCAAGACCGCTAGCAACGACACGCCCGGCTGCGCGTGACGCTGTACGAGTTGATCCGGCGCGATGGCGATGGAATCGTCCAAGTGGGGGCTCCTCCAAAGTCATATATGCACTTGTTATTCATAATGCGTGCACTTATGCTTCGTTTATTCAGTATGGGATAGCCGAACAATAGGCGGGCGATTCAGCCGATGCAATAGGAAAGAGTTCAACATATATGATCAGAATCGAGTGTCAGGCACAGCTGGTGGTGAAGGGTCCGGACGGCCGAGAGGCAAGCCTGTCGGACGTGGTGCCGCTGCTCGCGCTGGTGGATGAATCCGGCAGCATCGCGCAGGCGGCGACGCTTAAGGGTTTGTCCTACCGTCACGCGTGGGGTTTACTGCGCAGCATCGAAGAGCGTTTGGGCGGTCCGCTGATCGCGAAGGAGCGTGGCCGCGGCTCGGTGCTCTCCGAACTCGGGCAAGCGGTATTGCGTGCGCAGCGTCTGTGCGGCGAGCGGCTCGACGGCAACATGCAGGCACTCGCCAGCGAAGTGGCGAGCGATCTGAACCGCTGGCTGGCACCGCCCGCCGACGACGTGCGCATCTTCGCGTCGCACGGCTATGCGGTGGCCGCGCTCGTGACGGCGTTGGTCGCCAACGACCTGCCGGTCGACATCAAGTATCGCGACAGCGCGGACGCCGTCAGCGCGCTCGCGCGCGGCGAATGCGATCTGGCCGGCTTCCATTTGCCGCTCGGCGAGTTCCGCGCGGCGTGCGCGGATGCGTATCGGCGCTGGCTCGATCCGCAGCGTCACCTGCTCGTGCATCTCACGCGACGCAAGCAAGGACTCTTTCTCGGCAAGGGCAATCCGAAGGGAATCGCCGGCCTCGGCGATCTCGCGCGCGACGATATCCGCTTCGTGAATCGACAGCCGGGCTCCGGCACGCGCATGTTGCTCGATCTCGCGCTACGGAAAGTCGGAGTCGATCCAGATCGGGTCAATGGATATGCGTCGGCCGAACTCACGCATTCGGCGATTGCGGCGTTCGTCGCGAGCGGCATGGCGGATGTGGGTTTCGGCGTGGAGCCCGCGGCGCATCACTTCGGTCTCGACTTCATTCCGGTCGTCGACGAAGACTATTACTTTGCCTGCGACCGCGCGCGCCTCGAACGTGCGCCGCTCGCGACGGTGCTCGAATTGCTACGCGGCAGCGCGTTTCGCCATAACGTCGATCAGCTCGAAGGCTATGATCCGCAGGACTGTGGCAAGGTGGTCGATCTGGAGGAGGGCTTGGGCGAAGCGGTGGCGTAAGCCGCGGTAAACATCAGGCTGTGTTTGGCGCTGCGTATGGCGTCCGTTTGGGATACTCTCTAAGCTTCCGCTTCCGCCTTAACCGCGCGTTACGTCGCGCCGATCGATATGAAAGTCATTCTTCACGCATGTGCTGCCGTTGCGACCGCTGGTGTGCTCCTCGCCACCGCGTCAGTTGCTTTCGCACAGAATTCGCCGGGTGTTCCGGGCGGCATTCTGCAAGATCAGTTCCGTCTTGCCGAGCATCCGCAAATGCCGTTTGCGGCGTCGGCGCCCACGGACAAATACCAGACCGGCAAAAAATCGGCCATGCGCAAGCGAGGCGATATGGGCGATCCGAATGGCTGCAATCTGCAGTGCCCTAAAGACGAATAAGCGGACGCACGGGTCCGTTGTGGGTGCGACGCCGGCGTTCTGCCGGCGTCTTCCTTTTGGCTCTCAGGTTCAGCTTGGCGTTGTTGCCTTGCGCGTGGCGCTTAAGGCTTGGCCGTATGCCACATGTCCTTGAAGCCTTCTCCCTTCATGTCTCCCGCCTGCTTGTCCGCTGCGTAGCGATACAGCGGGTGGCCCTTGTACGCCCATTGCTGCTTGCCGTCGGCGCCATTGATCAAGGTCCAGTCGCCGGACGGTTTGTCCGACGCACTAGCCGTGGCCGCGGGCCAATAGTTCATGCAGCCGCCGGTGCAGGCGCTCACGCCGGGTGTGGTGTCCTTGTCGAACGTATAGAGCGTCATGCCGTCCGCAGTGACGAAGCGCCCGTCGACGATTTTCGGTGCTTCGGCGAAAGCGCTTTGTTGCAGTGCGAGGAGGGCGAGGCAGAAGAGAGTCTTGCGCATGATGTCGGCTCCTGGTTTTAGTGTTGGTCTCACGCGAGGCACAGCGTGCGTGCGCGTGAGGGTCAAACGACTGAGCGGATGCCTTTATTCCAATCACTGCTTCGCGAGGCGATCGGATTAGGGTCCGTCAGGGAACAGCCCGGGGGTGAGATAAGAAAAGGATAGTGCGGGAAAGAGCGCAGCGGGAAGGACGCGGGGAATAAGAAAAAACCCGCAAGCAGCAGGCCGCTTACGGGTTTCCGGTGAGACTTGATGGTGCAGCGTGAAACGTGTTCTGGTGGAGGCGGCGGGAATCGAACCCGCGTCCAGAAGCACTCTACGACCAGTTCTACATGTTTAGTTCTGTCATTTGATTTAACCGTAGCGACGCGGACGAACACGCTGCACTACGGCGATTCACTAGGTTTTCGACCCGGACGTCGTGACACCGCCAAGGCTTAACTGACGTATATGACCTCTGTCGGTATTGCTACCGGTCTTGCGACACTAGCCCGTCAGTGAACTAGGCAGAGGACGGCGGCCCTTAGGCTGCCAGTGCGAACGTATCGTCGTTTGCAGTTACGTTTTTCCCATTGATTAACGAGGTGACGGGTCCTCGACATGCCCTAGCCGCTTCGCAACCCCTGTCGAAACCAGGTCGCCCCCGCGGTTCGTTGCTCAAGTTTCTGAGCCAAGCGTTGATTTTACAATAGATTGACGGCCACGTCCTGACTGATCGGCGCCGCTGGCTTTGCTTTTGCCCGCCGCCTGCGTTTCAGCCGAGGTCGCGCAGCAGCCTGTGCAATTCAGCCGGCGATTGGACGACGTGTTGCGCGTGCCATTGGGTCGGCGGAATATCGTTGCCGCAGTAGCCGTACGCCGCCGCGACCGTCTTCATGCCGGCGGCGAAACCCGCCTGCACGTCGCGCAGATCGTCGCCGACGTAGACGATGCGCTCCGGCACCACGTCCAGCTCGCGCGCGGCGTGCAGCAACGGCGCCGGATGCGGTTTGGAATGCGGCGTCGTGTCGCCGCTCACGACACAACCGGCGCGCTCTTCGAGGCCGAGTTGCGCGACCAGCGGCTCGGTAAGCCGCGCAACCTTGTTCGTGACGATGCCCCAGCGCACGCCGCGTGCGTCGAGTTCGTCGAGTATTTCCTGAATGCCGGGGAACAGCGTGGTCTCGATGCACAGGTCCGCTTCATAGTTGGCGAGGAACTCCTCGCGCATCGACGCGAACTCGTGACTATCGGGGCCGATCCCGAACGCACCGCCGATCAGCCCGCGCGCGCCCGCGGACGCAAGCGGGCGCAGATCTTCGAGCGGCACCATCTCCAGCCCGCGATCGTGGCGCATCTTGTTGACGGCGGCCGCGAGGTCGGGCGCCGTGTCGGCTAGCGTGCCGTCGAGGTCGAACAGGACGGCTTGGCAAAGACCGAGTGCGTCTTCGTTGTCTTCGCGTTGGGGCAGGGGCGTGGGATCGCTCATTGATTCGATAGGTCCGGCAGGTCGGGGCGGATCAGACGTCGCGTCGGCAGGCGAGCATGTAGTTCACGCTCGTGTCGGCGGACAGCGTGAAATGCTTGCTGAGCGGGTTATAGACGATGCCTTTGATATCGGCCGTGCGCAATTCGGCGGCGCGCACGAAGCTCGCCAATTCCGATGGGCGAATGAAGCGCGCGTAGTCGTGCGTGCCCTTGGGCAGCATTCGCGCGATGTATTCGGCGCCGATCACGGCGAACAGGTACGACTTCACGTTGCGGTTCAGCGTGGAAAAGAACACCCAGCCGCCGGGTTTCACCAGCGTCTTGCACGCCTCGACTATGGCGGCAGGCCGCGGCACGTGCTCCAGCATTTCCATGCAGGTCACGACGTCGTACGTACCCGGCTCGCGGGCAGCGAGCGCCTCGGCGGCGATTTCTTCGTAATCGACTGTTACACCACTTTCAAGGCTGTGAAGATCGGCTACGCCCAAAGCCTGGGTCGACAAGTCAATGCCCTTCACGTGCGCACCCAGGCTAGCCATCGACTCGGACAGAATGCCGCCACCGCAGCCGATATCCAGCACGGTCTTGCCCGCGAGATGCGCGTGCGTGTCGATCCAGTTCAGGCGAATCGGATTGAGCTCGTGTAACGGCTTGAATTCGGCGTTCGGGTCCCACCAACGATGCGCAAGGTCGCTAAATTTCTGCAGTTCGTGGGGATCGGCGTTGGTCATGACGGAAGCTGCCTCGAAGAGAGCGGTGAGCGGGCGCTCGAGGATAAACCCTGAGTATATAGGTCGAGGGACGGAGCGGCAAAATGCCCCCGCTCGAGGTCCGGCTGGTGGAGCCGCGCGGCATCGCACCGTGGTCGGACATAAAAAAAGCCCCGCCGAAGCGGGGCTTTGATACTGCGGTAATTTGTTGCTTACTGCTTCGAAGTACCGACAACTTCGACTTCCACGCGACGATCCGGTGCGAGGCAGGCGATGAGTTGCTTGTGGTTCTTCTGGTTGCAACCGGTCGTGACCGGGTTGCGCTTGCCCTTGCCTTCCGTATAGATACGGTTGGATTCGATGCCCTTGCTGACGAGGTATGCCTTCACAGCTTGAGCACGGCGCAGCGACAGACGGTCGTTGTACTTGTCCGAACCGATACGGTCCGTGTAACCCGTTGCGACGACGACTTCAAGGTTCAGCGCGCCGATCTTCGATGCCAGATCGTCCAGCTTTTCCTTGCCAGCCGGCTTCAGGATTGCCTTGTCAAAGTCGAACAGTGCGTCAGCTTGATACGTAATCTTCTGGCTCGTAATAGCCGGTGCAGGTGCGACCGGAGCCGGCGGAGTCGGAGCTTGAGCAACCAGAGCGCCATCGCACTTTGCGTTGGCCGTTGCCGGCGTCCAGAACGCATCGCGCCAGCACAGCTCGTTCGTGCCGTTCATCCACACGTATTCGCCGGTACCATTCACCCAGTTGTCGTTCGTAGCTTGTCGCGACGCCGGCACCGACTGTGCCATGGCGGATGCAGCCATAACCGCGGTAGCTGCAATGAACGCGAGCTTTGAAAGTTTATTCATATTTCTCCTCTCGAAATTGAGATTACCGCAGGTTTACTGCGAGCCTGTTGACGAAGACAAGTCATACATTGCTCGAAGTATAACATCGGTGTAGAACAAAAAACGTGCTGTGTAGACTTCGAGCAGTGTCTAACTCTTTGTGCGTTGGCATTTTGCCATATCGTTCCCTTCCAACGATAAAAAAATCTGCCCCCGATCGAATCGCCCTCCAATTGTGGTGCATGCGCAACAAAAGCAATTCCCTGGAGGCTCCGCCAGTCATGGCTGAGCGGCGAATTGCCCCACGCACGAATCGAGCCTGACCCGGCTCAAAAATGGGCGCCCAGGAACGCTTCGCGTGCGTTCCACTAATAGGTATACGTAGGTTGGTCGGGAGCGGATTCGCGGCATGTTAGAATCGCGTGATGCGTTGCGCCTGCAATGCTTACGCGAAGGCGCGGCGAAGTGAAGTTAAGCCGTCGTCTTGGCACGTAAAAGATACGGATAATGGATCAATTCGCCAAAGAGACTCTGCCAATCTCCCTAGAGGAGGAAATGCGCCGTTCGTATCTCGATTACGCGATGAGCGTGATCGTAGGGCGTGCGCTTCCCGATGTTCGCGATGGCCTGAAGCCGGTGCACCGGCGCGTGCTGTACGCGATGCACGAACTGAACAACGACTGGAACCGGGCGTACAAGAAGTCGGCGCGTATTGTCGGCGACGTCATCGGTAAGTACCACCCGCACGGCGACACGGCTGTTTACGACACCATCGTCCGGATGGCGCAAGACTTTTCGCTGCGCTACATGCTGGTGGACGGTCAGGGCAACTTCGGCTCGGTCGACGGCGACAATGCCGCGGCAATGCGGTACACCGAAATCCGCATGGCGAAGATCGGCCACGAACTGCTGGCCGACATCGACAAGGAAACGGTCGACTTCACGCCGAACTACGACGGCAGTGAAAACGAACCGGCCATCCTGCCGGCGCGCATTCCCAATCTGCTGATCAATGGCTCGTCCGGCATCGCGGTCGGCATGGCGACCAACATTCCGCCGCACAACCTCAACGAGGTTGTCGACGCCTGCCAGCATCTGCTCAAGAACCCGGAAGCCACGATCGACGAACTGATCGAGATCATTCCGGCGCCCGACTTCCCGACCGCCGGCATCATCTACGGCGTGGCCGGCGTGCGCGACGGCTATCGCACCGGCCGTGGCCGCGTGGTGATGCGCGCGCTCACGCACTTCGAGGAAATCGACCGCGGCCAGCGCATGGCGATCATCGTCGACGAATTGCCATACCAGGTGAACAAGCGCTCACTTCTGGAGCGCATCGCCGAACTGGTCAACGAGAAGAAGCTCGAAGGCATTTCCGATATCCGCGACGAGTCCGACAAGAGCGGCATGCGCGTCGTGATCGAGCTCAAGCGCGGCGAAGTGCCGGAAGTCGTTCTCAACAATCTGTATAAGGCGACCCAGCTTCAGGACACCTTCGGCATGAACATGGTCGCGCTGGTCGACGGCCAGCCGAAGCTGCTGAACCTGAAGGAAATGCTGTCGTGCTTCCTGTCGCATCGCCGGGAAGTGCTGACGCGGCGCACTGTATACGAACTGCGCAAGGCGCGCGAACGCGGCCACGTGCTCGAAGGTCTGGCGGTTGCGCTCGCCAACATCGACGAGTTCATCGCGATCATCAAAGCCGCGCCGACTCCGCCGATCGCCAAGCAGGAATTGATGGCGCGTCCGTGGGATTCGTCTCTGGTGCGCGAAATGTTGGCGCGCGCCGAGACGGAAAACGCCTCGGCGGGTGGCCGTGAAGCCTACCGTCCTGACGGGCTGAATCCGTCGTTCGGTATGCAGACTGACGGCCTCTACCGTCTGTCCGACACCCAGACTCAGGAAATTCTGCAGATGCGTCTGCAGCGACTGACTGGTCTGGAGCAGGACAAGATCATCGGCGAGTACCGCGAAGTCATGGCGCAAATCGCCGACCTGCTGGACATTCTGGCTCGGCCGGAACGCATTACGGCGATCATCGTCGGCGAACTGACCTCGATCAAAGCCGAATTCGGCGACGCGCGCCGCTCGAAGATCGAGCTGAACGCTACCGAACTGAACACCGAAGATCTGATCACGCCGCAAGAGATGGTCGTGACCATGTCGCACGCCGGCTACGTGAAATCGCAGCCGCTGTCCGAATATAGTGCGCAGAAGCGGGGTGGCCGCGGCAAGCAGGCCACGGCAATGAAGGAAGACGACTGGATCGACACGCTGTTCATCGCGAACACGCACGATCACATTCTGTGCTTCTCGAATCGCGGTCGCGTCTACAGCGTGAAGGTTTACGAAGTGCCGCAAGGTTCGCGGAACTCGCGCGGCCGTCCGATCGTGAATATCTTCCCGCTTCAGGACGGCGAGAAGATTACGGTTGTCTTGCCGGTGAAGGAATTTTCGGCTGACAAATTCGTTTTTATGGGCACCGCGTTAGGAACCGTAAAAAAGACGCCGCTGGAAGCCTTTGGCCGTGTGTTGCGCAAGGGTATTATTGCGGTCGGTCTGGATGAGGGCGACTACCTGATCGGCGCCGCCATTACTGATGGCCAGCACGACGTCATGCTGTTCTCGGATTCGGGCAAGGCGGTTCGCTTCGACGAGAACGACGTGCGTCCGATGGGCCGTGAAGCGCGCGGTGTGCGCGGCATGCAGCTCGAAGACGGGCAAAACGTGATCGCGCTGCTAGTGGCCGGCGACGAGCAGGAGTCGGTGCTCACCGCAACCGAGAACGGTTTTGGCAAGCGCACGCCGATCACCGAGTACACCCGTCACGGTCGCGGTACGAAGGGCATGATCGCGATCCAGACGTCGGAACGTAACGGCAAGGTCGTCGCCGCCACGCTGGTGGATCAGGAAGCGCAGATCATGCTGATCACCAATACTGGCGTGCTGATCCGTACGCGGGTGTCGGAAATCCGTGAAATGGGACGCGCAACCCAAGGTGTTACACTCATCAGCCTTGACGAAGGGACCAAGCTTTCAGGTCTGCAACAGGTTGCTGAGGCGGAAGCAGAAGCTGATGCTGAAGGCGACGCCGAAGGTCCCGCAGAAGGTGACAACGGTGGCGAAGAGGGCGGTGCGGCCTGATTTGCGTCAGCGTCTTACAGTCTCAGTGATTAGTTGAAAGCTGCGCCGGGAATAATGGCGTGTCGGGCCGATACGTGTCCCGCGCGGCTTGCTGCTCAAGTTCATTTCTATTAGGGAGTAATGATGCAAAAACGATTCAAACAACTGATGTTGCTGGCTGCCCTCGTGCCGACCTTTGCCATGGCTCAAGCGCTTCAAAGCCAGGCTCCGGCGGCTCCGGCTGCTGCCGCGGCACCGGTTGATCCGGCCAAGCAGGCTGCAATCAAGGACCTGTTGGACGCAATCGACGCGCAGAAGCTCGTCGGCGCGATCGGCAACAGCGCCCAGATGCAAGCCAAGCAGCTGGTTCCGGCAATCCTGTCGGACGCGCTGAGCGAAAACAAGACGATGACGGACAAGCAGAAGCAGGCTTCCGTCCCGACGCTGCAAAAGAACGCAGTGCCGAAGCTGGTTGACGGCGCAGGCCAGGTGTTCGCAACGGACAGTTTCCGTCAGGACGCCATGCAAGCTCAGTACGACGCTTACGCGAAGTACTACAGCACGTCGGAAATCAAGGATCTGACGACGTTCTACAAGAGCCCGACCGGCCGCAAGTTCATCCAGGTGCAAGACCAGGTTGGCCGCGACGTCGTGAACGGCTTGATGCAAAAGTACATGCCGCAATCGATCAAGGCAACGCGTGACCAGGCTGACAAGGAAGTCGCCTCGGTCAAGCCGGCTAAGTAAAAGCCAAGGTCGACAGGCTGCGCTGACATCGCGCCAGCTACCGTCCGGCAGGCCCGCCTCGTAGGCTGATGGCGCGCCGGGTTTGGCGGCTTGGCGGTGACAATGCGATAATGGCCGTTTGCGCACACGCGCAAACGGCCATTTTCTTTTTCGGCGCGAAATGGTCCGAAACCCGCGTCAGAACATCGCGTCGGCAAAATCGGGTTGTCAGCGTCACGGTGGTTGTTCGCCCGGCTGCCAACTTCGCCGATCTTTGCGCGATTTTCCTTTTTTGCGCCTGCTTCCAGGATCTCACGATGCGCGTCTTTAATTTCTCCGCCGGCCCCGCGGCCATGCCCGAAGAAGTGCTGCGTCAAGCCGCCGACGAAATGCTCGACTGGCAGGGCAGCGGCATGAGCGTGATGGAAATGAGCCATCGCGGGAAAGAGTTCATGTCGATCCACGAGGAAGCGCTCGTCGATCTGCGCGACTTGCTCGAGGTGCCCGCCAGCCATCGCATCCTGTTCCTGCAGGGCGGTGGTCTCGGCGAGAACGCGATCGTGCCGATGAATCTGATGGGCGCGAAGCCTCGCGCGGATTTCGTGGTGACGGGTTCCTGGTCGCAGAAGTCGTTCAAGGAAGCACAGAAGTACGGCACCGTGCATCTGGCGGCGAGCGGCCAGACGGCCGACGGCTTCACCCGCGCGCCGGCGCGCTCCGAATGGCAACTGTCTGACGACCCGGCTTACGTGCATCTGTGCACGAACGAGACGATCCACGGCGTCGAGACGTTCGAGATTCCCGATCTCGGCGATATTCCGCTGGTGGCCGACGCCTCGTCGCACATCCTGTCGCGTCCCATGGACATCGCCAAATACGGCGTGCTGTTTGGTGGCGCGCAGAAGAATATCGGCATGGCCGGCGTGACGGTGGTGGTCGTGCGCGAAGACATGCTGGATCGCGCGCAGTCGATTTGCCCGTCGGCGTTCGAATGGAAGACCGTCGCCGAGAACAATTCGATGTACAACACGCCGCCCACTTATGCGATCTACATCGCCGGGTTGGTGTTCAAGTGGTTGAAGAAGCAGGGCGGCCTTGCCGCGATGGAAGCGCGCAATCTCGAGAAGTCGAAGTTGCTGTACGACGCGATCGACTCGAGCAGCTTCTATCTGAACAAGGTCGAACGTGGCTCGCGCTCGCGGATGAACGTACCGTTCTTCCTCGCCGACGAGTCGCGCAACGAAGATTTCCTGGCCGGCGCGAAAGCGCGGGGAATGGTGCAGCTAAAGGGCCACAAGTCCGTCGGCGGCATGCGGGCGTCGATTTATAACGCCGTCCCGCTCGAGGGCGTCAAAGCGCTTGTCGAATACATGAAGGAATTCGAACAGCGCGGTGCCTGAGCCACATTGGCTTGCAGGCGCGCGCATCCTTTCCAGCACGCATTTTTGCAGCAGCTACCGGCAGGGCCGTTTTCACGTATGGACGACGAACTCAATACCCGACTCAAACCCCTTCGCGAACGCATCGACGCACTCGACGCGCAGTTGATCGCGCTTCTCAACCAGCGCGCCGCGGTGGCGCTCGAAGTGGGCGAGGTCAAGAAGCATTTCAACGCGCCGGTGTTCCGGCCCGAGCGTGAGCAGCAGGTGATCGCGCGTCTGCAGGACATGAGCGAGGGGCCGCTCGCGAGCGAGCATATCAGCGCGATCTGGCGCGAGATCATGGCCGCGAGCCGCGCGCTCGAGAAGACCATCAAGGCCGCGTATCTCGGCCCGGTCGGCACCTACAGCGAACAGGCGATGCATGAGTACTTCGGTCAGTCGATCGAAGGCCTGCCGTGTCCGTCGATTGACGAAGTCTTTCGGTCAGTCGAGGCCGGCGCCGCCGAATTCGGCGTCGTGCCGGTCGAGAATTCGACCGAAGGCGCGGTGTCGCGCACGCTCGATCTGCTGCTGCAAACGCAACTCACGATTGGCGGCGAACTGGCTTTGCCGATCCACCACAATCTGTTGACGCTGAACGGTGGCCTCACGGGCGTGACGCGCGTGTGCGCGCATGCGCAGGCGCTCGCCCAGTGCCAGCGCTGGCTGTCGACCAACGCGCCGCATCTCGAGCGCCAGGCGGTGTCGAGCAATGCCGAAGCGGCACGCATGGCCGCTGAAGATCCGACCGTGGCGGCGATCGCTGGCGATCGCGCGGCGACCCATTATGGCTTGCAAGTGGCGTACGCGCTGATCCAGGACGATCCGCATAACCGCACGCGCTTCGTGATGATCGGCAAGCAGCCGGCCGGCCCGAGCGGTTATGACCAGACGTCGCTGATCGTGTCGGTCGTGAACGAACCGGGCGCGATGGTCAAGCTGCTGGAGCCGCTGGCGCGGCACAGCGTGTCCATGACCCGCTTCGAATCGCGTCCGGCGCGCGTCGGCACGTGGGAGTACTACTTCTACATCGACGTCGAAGGCCATCGCGACGATCCGGCGGTCGCTGCCGCGCTCACCGAACTCGGCGAGAAGGCAGCGTTTCTGAAGATTCTGGGCTCGTATCCGCGCGCCCGTTGATGACAGTCAAGCGGCGGCCCATGGTATCCACGCTGCGGCCGCCGCGCATTCAATTACTCATAGTCGTTCGGAGATTCTCATGACAGCGTCTTTCGGTCCTTCCTACGTGCGCGCCATTGCGCCTTACATCGCTGGCAAACCGATTTCGGAAGTGGCCCGCGAATTCGGTCTGGACGAAGCGACCATCGTGAAACTCGCATCGAACGAGAATCCCCTCGGCATGCCGGAGTCGGCGCAGCGCGCCATGGCGCAGGCCGCGAGCGAACTGGGCCGCTACCCGGACGCGAATGCGTTCGAGTTGAAGGCGGCGCTGAGCGAGCGCTACGGCGTGCCGGCCGACTGGGTCACGCTCGGCAACGGCAGCAACGACATCCTCGAAATCGCCGCGCATGCGTTTGTGGAAAAGGGCCAGTCGATCGTCTATGCACAGTACTCGTTCGCGGTTTACGCGTTGGCCACGCAAGGCCTGGGCGCGCGCGCCATCGTCGTGCCGGCTGTCAAATACGGTCACGACCTCGACGCGATGCTCGCGGCCATCACCGACGATACGCGCCTGATTTTCGTCGCCAATCCGAATAACCCGACGGGCACGTTCATCGAAGGCCCGAAGCTCGAAGCGTTTCTCGACAAGGTGCCGCGCAACGTGGCCGTCGTGCTCGACGAGGCGTATACGGAATATCTGCCGGCAGAGAAGCGCTATGACTCGATCGCGTGGGTGCGCCGCTACCCGAACCTGCTAGTGTCGCGCACGTTCTCGAAGGCCTTCGGCCTCGCCGGATTGCGCGTGGGTTTCGCGATCGCGCAACCTGAGCTGACCGATTTGCTGAATCGCTTGCGTCAGCCGTTCAATGTGAACACGCTCGCGCAAGCCGCGGCGATCGCTGCGCTGAACGACAAGGCGTTTCTGGAAAAGAGCGCGGCGTTGAACGCGCAGGGCTATCGCCGTTTGACCGAAGCGTTCGACAAGCTCGGTCTGGAGTATGTGCCGTCGGATGGCAATTTCGTGCTGGTGCGTGTCGGCAACGACGACGCGGCTGGCAACCGCGTCAACCTCGAATTGTTGAAGCAGGGCGTGATCGTGCGTCCGGTCGGCAACTACGGTTTGCCGCAATGGCTGCGCATCACGATCGGCCTGCCGGAAGAAAACGAAGCATTCATCGCGGCGCTCGAAAAGACGCTCGCCACCGCGTAAGCGGTAATCCTTGACCCGCGCGCCTCGTCGGCATGAAAGGCGCGCTTTTTCTGTGACCGACGTGGCCGCGTTTTCTTTTAACAAGCTGGTAATTTTCGGTGTCGGCCTGATCGGCGGATCGCTCGCGCGCGCGTTGCGCGAGCGGGGCGAGACCGAGGGCGCGCGCAAAGTGATCGGTGTGGGGCGTTCGTCCGCGTCGACTGAGCGCGCTCTGGAACTGGGTGTGATCGACGGCTCGGCGGCGTTGAACGACGACGCCTCGCTGCGTGAAGCGCTATCCGGCGCCGACTTCGTGCTGCTGGCCGCGCCCGTCGCGCAGACGCGGCCGCTGCTTGAGCGCATCGCGCCGTTTCTCGAAGACGCCACGATCGTCACCGACGCCGGCAGCACCAAGTCGGACGTGGTCGCCGCCGCCCGCGCGGCGCTTGGCGCGCGCATCGGCCAGTTCGTGCCGGGCCATCCGATTGCCGGCCGCGAGGCGAGCGGCGTGGAAGCAGCCTTGCCCGACCTGTATGTCGGCCGCAATGTCGTGCTGTGTCCGCTGCCTGAAAATGCGCCGGCGGACGTGGAGCGCGTCGCGGCGATGTGGCGCGCCACCGGTGCACTCGTGCGCAACATGGCGCCCGAGCAGCACGACCGCGTGTTCGCCTCGGTCAGTCATTTGCCGCACGTGCTCTCGTTCGCGCTGGTCGAGCAGATTCTGAATTCGCCCGACGCCGCGCTGAAATTCTCCTTCGCGGCGGGCGGTTTCCGCGACTTCACGCGGATCGCCGCGTCGAGCCCGGAAATGTGGCGCGACGTGTGCGTCGCCAATCGCGTCGCGCTGCTCGACGAACTCGACGCCTACACGGCAGTGCTCGCGCGCTTGCGCGTGGCCATCGAAGCCGCTGACGGCGCCGCCCTCGAAGCCGTATTCGCGCGCTCGCGCGTGGCGCGCACGGAATGGCAGGAACAGCGCGCGGCCGGCGTCGCCAATAGTGACGCGTCGAAATAACCGGAAACTGGACTCAATCATGGAATTCCTCGATCTCGGACCGTTTTCCCGCGCGTCCGGCACGGTTCGTCTGCCTGGCTCGAAGAGCATTTCGAACCGGGTGTTGCTGCTCGCGGCGCTCGCCGAAGGCGAAACGACGATCACGAACCTGCTCGACTCCGACGACACCCGCGTGATGCTCGACGCGCTCGAAAAGCTCGGCGTGCGTCTGAAGCGCGACGGCGACACCTGCGTCGTGACCGGCACGCGCGGCGCGTTCACGGCGCGCACGGCCGATCTGTTTCTCGGCAACGCCGGCACGGCGGTGCGTCCGCTGACGGCGGCGCTGGCGGTCAATGGCGGCGACTACCGCATTCACGGCGTGCCGCGCATGCACGAGCGGCCGATCGGCGATCTGGTCGACGGCCTGCGCCAGCTCGGCGCCAAGGTCGACTACGAAGAGAACGAAGGCTATCCGCCGCTGCGGATTCGTCCGGGGCAGATCAACGCCGACGCGCCGATTACCGTGCGCGGCGATGTGTCGAGCCAGTTCCTCACGTCGCTGCTCATGACGCTGCCACTGTTGCGCACCGAGAGCGGTGTGAGCACGGTGCAGGTGGATGGCGAATTGATCTCGAAGCCGTACATCGAGATCACCATCAAGTTGATGGAGCGCTTCGGCATCAACGTTGAACGCAACGGCTGGCATCAGTTCGTCGTGCCGGCTGGGCAGCGGTATCAGTCGCCGGGCACGATCATGGTGGAGGGCGACGCGTCGTCCGCTTCGTATTTCCTCGCGGCCGGCGCGCTCGGCGGCGGGCCGCTGAAGGTGGAGGGTGTCGGCCGGGCCAGCATCCAGGGCGATGTCGGCTTTGCC
Source organism: Paraburkholderia sp. BL9I2N2 (assembly GCF_004339745.1). GTDB lineage: Bacteria > Pseudomonadota > Gammaproteobacteria > Burkholderiales > Burkholderiaceae > Paraburkholderia. The sequence goes on from NZ_SMGP01000001.1 coordinate 527,396, forward strand.
GATGCGCTCATCAAGATGGGCGCGAACCTGCAGATGGGCGACGACTGGATCGAAGTGCGCGGCGTCGGCCACGACAGCGGCAAGCTCGAGCCGATCGACATGGACTGCAACCTGATTCCCGATGCCGCGATGACGATCGCCGTCGCGGCGTTGTTCGCGGACGGCGCGACCACGCTGCGCAATATCGCCAGCTGGCGCGTGAAGGAAACCGACCGGCTCGCCGCGATGGCGACGGAGCTGCGCAAGGTCGGCGCCAAGGTGCAGGAAGGCGAGGATTTCCTCGTCATCGAACCGCCTGAAAAGCTGATTCCGAACGCCGCCATCGACACCTACGACGATCACCGCATGGCCATGTGCTTTTCGCTGGTGAGTCTCGGCGGCGTGCCGGTGCGCATCAACGACCCGAAGTGCGTCGGCAAGACGTTTCCCGATTATTTCGAGCGCTTTACCGCGCTCGCCCAACCCTGATTCGACCCCGAATCGACTGACGTGCGACTTTTTCGATGAAACCGACCCGTCCCTTTCACCAGACGCCCGTCATTACGATCGACGGCCCGAGTGCCTCCGGCAAAGGCACCGTGGCCGCGCTGGTTGCCGCGAGCCTCGGCTTCCACTTGCTGGATAGCGGCGCGCTGTACCGTCTCGCCGCGCTTGCCAGCCTGCGCTACAACATCGAGGCGGCCGACGCCGACGCCCTTGCAAAACTGATCGACGATCTGCACATCACGTTTCGCGAGGGGCTGGCGCAGCTCGACGGCGTCGACGTTTCCGCGGAGATCCGCGCCGAGGAAGTCGGCGCCCGTGCCTCGGCGATCGCCGTGCATGCGCCGGTGCGCACCGCGCTGGTGGCGCGTCAGCGGGCTTTTCGTAAGGAACCGGGACTGGTTGCGGACGGCCGCGATATGGGCACCGTGATCTTCCAGGACGCCGTGCTGAAGGTGTTCATGACCGCCAGCGTCGAGGCCCGCGCGGCGCGCCGGCATAAGCAATTGATCCAAAAAGGATTTTCTGCTAATATAGATGACTTGCTCCGGGATTTGCGTGAGCGCGATGAGCGTGACAGTCAGCGCGCAGCCGCGCCACTCAAGCCCGCAGCGGATGCAAAGCTGCTTGATACCTCCGCCTTGTCGGTCGACCAGGCGGTCGAGCAAGTGGTGCAGTGGTATGAAGCTTTAGTCCCGCATGCCTGATGAAAGTACGAGTTGTGCTTCAGGTGTGGGCGCAGTAGAAGTCCGTTGTCAGTAGGTGCTTCGCGATTGTCGCGAAGCGTTGTGTTAACCCTTTAACCCCGTGTGGCATTCGCATTCTTGGCCGTTGTTGCTGACCGTCCGGCCAGCCGGGCACCGCGAGAACCATGCAAATTTTGATTTTTATGTCCGACCTGCAAACCTCTACCCCGAATACCGAATCTTTTGCGGCTCTGTTCGAAGAGTCGCTGACCAAGCAAGACATGCGCGCCGGCGAAGTGATCTCCGCCGAAGTCGTGCGTGTTGACCACAACTTCGTGGTCGTCAACGCTGGTCTCAAGTCCGAAGCCTACATCCCGCTCGAAGAGTTCCTGAACGACGCGGGCGAGGTAGAAGTGCAGGCGGGCGACTTCGTTTCCGTCGCGATCGACGCGCTGGAAAACGGCTATGGCGACACGATCCTGTCGCGCGACAAGGCGAAGCGTCTGGCTTCGTGGCTGTCGCTGGAAAAGGCTCTCGACAACAACGAACTCGTGACCGGCACGATCACGGGCAAGGTCAAGGGCGGCATGACCGTCATGGTCAACGGCATCCGCGCATTCCTGCCGGGTTCGCTGGTCGACACGCGTCCGGTCAAGGACACGACCCCGTACGAAGGCAAGACGCTGGAATTCCGCGTCATCAAGCTCGACCGCAAGCGTAACAACGTCGTGCTGTCGCGTCGTGCCGTGATCGAAGCGACCCAAGGCGAAGAGCGCGCAAAGCTGCTCGAAACGCTGAAGGAAGGCGCGATCGTGGAAGGCGTGGTGAAGAACATCACGGATTACGGCGCGTTCGTGGACCTCGGCGGTATCGACGGCCTGCTGCACATCACCGACATCGCATGGCGTCGTGTGCGTCACCCGAGCGAAGTGCTGTCGGTTGGCCAGGAAGTCACCGCGAAGATCCTCAAGTTCGATCAAGAGAAGAACCGCGTTTCGCTGGGCATCAAGCAACTGGGCGACGATCCGTGGGAAGGCATTTCGCGCCGTTACCCGTCGGGCACGCGCCTGTTCGGTAAAGTCACCAACATCACCGACTACGGCGCATTCGTCGAAGTCGAATCGGGTATCGAAGGCCTGGTTCACGTGTCGGAAATGGACTGGACGAACAAGAACGTTGCACCGTCGAAGGTTGTGCAACTGGGTGACGAAGTCGAAGTCATGGTTCTCGAAATCGACGAAGACCGCCGCCGTATCAGCCTCGGCATGAAGCAATGCAAGCCGAACCCGTGGGACGACTTCAGCCGCAACTTCAAGAAGGGCGACAAGCTGCAAGGCGCAATCAAGTCGATCACCGACTTCGGCGTCTTCATCGGTCTGCCGGGCGGCATCGACGGTCTGGTTCACCTGTCGGACCTGTCGTGGAGCGAAACGGGCGAAGAAGCAGTTCGCAAGTACAAGAAGGGCGACGAAGTGGAAGCGATCGTTCTCGGCATCGACGTCGAGAAGGAACGCATTTCGCTGGGCATCAAGCAGCTCGAAGGCGACCCGTTCAGCAACTTCGTTGCCATGAACGACAAGGGTTCGATCGTCGACGGCGTGGTCAAGTCGGTGGACGCGAAGGGTGCTGTGGTTCAGCTGTCGGCAGAAGTCGAAGGCTACCTGCGCGCTTCGGAAATCGCACAAGACCGCGTGGAAGATGCTCGCAACGTGCTGAAGGACGGCGACAAGGTCAACGCGATGATCATCAACATCGATCGCAAGTCGCGTGGTATCAACCTGTCGATCAAGGCCAAGGATTCGGCTGAGCAACAGGAAGCGATTCGCGGCCTGGCTTCGTCGGACTCGAGCTCGGCTGCCACCGGCACGACGAACCTCGGCGCGCTGTTGAAGGCCAAGCTCGACGGCCAGAACCAGTAAGCCTGAGAGGTCTGCTGCAGTATGACCAAATCGGAATTGGTCGCCCAGCTGGCTGCGCGATTTCCGCAACTTGTCCTTAAAGATGCGGATTTCGCGGTGAAGACGATGCTTGATGCGATGTCGGAGGCACTTGCCAACGGTCATCGCATCGAAATTCGCGGCTTCGGCAGCTTCGGCCTTAACCGCCGTCCCTCCCGCGTCGGACGTAATCCCAAGTCGGGCGAGAAGGTGCTGGTACCTGAGAAGTACGTACCGCACTTCAAGCCGGGCAAGGAATTGCGCGAGCGGGTAGATCGTCGCGCGGGTGAGCCGTTGAAGGCCGAAGAGCCGGATGACGACCTGTAAATGCTTCGCTGCGCTATTTGCAGCGTGGCATTGGTAGCGTCAGCGGCCAAAGCCAGTCGGCAAAAGACCAGAAAAAGCGCCTTCGGGCGCTTTTTTTTCGTCTGTACGTTTGGCGTTTTTGCGCCGCGACGTTCGCCTGGCCTGACGCGTGGCCCACAGGCACAGCCTGTGAGCACGACCGGCGAACCCAGACAAACTGACCCACGCACCCGCCTACCCACCTGCGGCAAGATAAAACCGCGTAAGCCCGCAATCCGCCAGTTCCTGCCCAGCCGCGAGGGCTTCAATTACAATACGGGTCACTTCGGCGCGGGCAACACCGTGGCGCGACGCGTCATCAAGCCGGCGTCACCCCGCAACTGCCGTCAAGAGACCTATTCATGAAATTTATCGTCTGGCTGATCCGTGTGCTGGTGTTCGTGCTGCTGCTGGTGCTGGCGCTCTCCAATACACAACCTGCTACGCTGAATTTCCTCGCCGGCTACGCATGGTCGGCGCCGTTGATCCTGATCGGCCTCGCGTTCTTCGTGGTGGGGCTGCTGGCCGGGCTGGTTTCGTCGATGCCGGCCATGCTGCGCTTGCGCATGGAAAATGGCCGGCTCAAGCGCGAGTTGCGGGTGGCGCGCGAAACCCCGGTCGTGGTCGAACAACCGCCCATGCCGCCGTTGATCTGAATTTCTTCCGCCGCGCATCGTGAGCGCGGCTTTCCGTCTTCGCTTCCCGCACATTTGCATTAATCGCATGGATCTAGACTTCTGGTGGCTGCTTGTCATACCCGTCGCTTTCGCGTTCGGCTGGATGGCTGCGCGCTACGACCTCAAAACGCTGCTGTCCGAAAGCGCCAACTTGCCGCGTTCGTATTTTCGCGGCCTGAACTTCCTGCTCAACGAGCAGCCGGACCAGGCTATCGATGCCTTCATCGAAGTGGTCAAGCTCGATCCGGAAACGGTCGAGTTGCACTTCGCGCTGGGCAATCTGTTCCGTCGCCGCGGTGAAACGGATCGCGCGATTCGCGTGCATCAGAATCTGTTGAGCCGCGCCGACCTGCCGGTCAGCGAGCGCGATCACGCGCTTTACGAGTTGGGGCAAGACTTCCTGAAGGCGGGTCTGCTCGATCGCGCGGAAGAAACGTTCCGCTCGCTCGAAACCGGCGACTACGCGCTGGGCGCGCAACGCGCGCTCCTCACCATCTACGAAATCGAGAAGGACTGGGTCAAGTCCATCGATACCGCGCGTCATCTGGAAACGATGGGCGCGGAGTCGCTCGACAAGGAAATTGCGCAGTTCCACTGCGAACTCGCGCAGGAAGCGCTACAACAGAAGAAGCCGGACGAAGCCCGCCGCCAGCTCGGCTTCGCGCTGAAGGCGAACCCAACCAACGTGCGCGCCACGATCCTGTTCGGCGACGTCGACGCGGCCGGCGGCGCGCAGGAAGCTGCCATCGCGCAATGGCGGCGCGTGGAGGAGCAGAATCCGGCCTATCTGCCGCTGGTCGCGGAAAAGCTGATGAAGGCCTACGAGGCGCTCGGCCGCCCGCAGGACGGCGCCGATCTGCTCACCACGTGGGTGGACCGCTATCCGACCAACGATCTGCTCGATGTTGCCTATCAGCACGTCGCATCGCTGCGCGGACCTGACGCCGCCCATGCGCTGGCGCGCTCGCAAATGCAGAAGTCGCCGAATCTGGCGGGCATGACACGGTTGCTCGAGGCGCAGGAAGCCGTCGCGGAAGAACCGCGACGCAGCGAACTCGAACTGATGCGCACGCTGATCCGTCAGCGCACCAAAAATCTGCCACGGTATACGTGCCAGAATTGCGGTTTCAGGGCGCGGCTTTTCTACTGGCAGTGCCCGGGTTGCAGCGGTTGGGAAACCTATGCGCCGCGTCGCGTCGAGCCGATCACCGCGTCGAACTGACGCTTTGATGGCCGCGGCGGCTTCGGCTGCGCGGTCGCGCCGCCGCCCGGCGTGTGGCAACCGCCCCAGCGCGGGCGGATTTCGCAACGTGTTTCTGACCGGCTTCATCGCCGGGAATCATCACCGGAACCCTCTACCGGAAAGCGTATGAAAATCACCATTATCGGCACGGGCTATGTGGGTCTTGTCACTGGCGCGTGTCTCGCCGAGATCGGTCACGATGTTTTCTGTCTCGACGTCGATCCGCGCAAGATCGAAATCCTCAACAACGGCGGCGTGCCCATTCACGAGCCCGGTTTGCAGGAGATGATCGCCCGCACGCGCGCGGCGCGCCGCATCACGTTTTCCACGGATGTCGAAGCCAGCGTCGCGCACGGCGACGTGCAGTTCATCGCCGTCGGCACGCCGCCTGACGAAGACGGCTCGGCGGATCTGCAATACGTGCTCGAAGCGGCGCGCAACATCGGCCGCACGATGAACGGCTTCAAGGTGATCGTCGACAAGTCGACAGTGCCGGTCGGCACCGCGCAGCGCGTACGCACGGTGGTCGAAGAAGAACTGGCTAAACGCGGGCTCGCCGCCAGCGCGCAGCATCGCTTCTCGGTGGTGTCCAATCCCGAGTTCCTGAAGGAAGGCGCGGCGGTCGACGACTTCATGCGTCCCGACCGCATCGTGATCGGCATCGACGAAGACGAACCCGGCATGCGCGCGCGCGAATTGATGAAGCGTCTGTACGCGCCGTTCAACCGCAATCACGAACGCACTTTGTACATGGACGTGCGCTCGGCCGAATTCACGAAATACGCGGCCAATGCCATGCTCGCCACGCGCATCTCGTTCATGAACGAGATGTCGAATCTGGCGGACCGCGTCGGCGCGGATATCGAAGCGGTGCGCCGCGGCATCGGCTCGGATCCGCGGATCGGCTATCACTTCCTGTACGCCGGCTGCGGCTACGGCGGCTCGTGCTTCCCGAAGGACGTGCAGGCGCTGATCCGCACGGCCAGCGAGAGCGGCCACAATCTGCGCATCCTCGAAGCGGTCGAGGAAGTGAACCACAAGCAGAAAGACGTGCTGGTGCACAAGATCACGGACAAACTCGGCGACGATCTGAGCGGCCGCACGTTCGCCGTGTGGGGCCTCGCATTCAAGCCCAACACCGACGATATGCGCGAGGCGCCGAGCCGTCGCCTGATCGCGGAACTGCTGGCGCGGGGCGCCCACGTGCGCGCTTACGATCCGGTCGCGGTGACCGAAGCGCGCCGCGTGTTCGCCATCGACCTGCATGACGCACCGGATCAGTTCGCGCGTCTGAGCTTCACGAGCACGCAGGACGAAACGCTCACCGGCGCCGACGCCCTCGTGATCGTGACGGAATGGAAAGAATTCAAGAGTCCGGATTTCGTTCATCTGAAATCGGTGCTGAAGTCGCCGTTGATTTTCGACGGCCGCAACCTGTATGAACCGGACGCGATGACCGAACTCGGCATCGACTACCACTCGATTGGACGCCCCTATGCCCAACCCTCTGAACTTCCGGCCGTTGCCTGAGACCGTGCCCGGCGCCGCGCCGTCCACGCCCGCAGCGCCGCTCACCGTCGTGCCGCGCGAACAGCTTGGCGCGGCGCGCGTGCTGGTGGTGGGCGACGTCATGCTCGATCGTTACTGGTTCGGCGACGTGAACCGCATTTCGCCGGAAGCGCCGGTGCCGGTGGTGCACGTGCAGCGTCAGGAAGACCGTCTCGGCGGCGCGGCGAACGTCGCGCGCAACGCGGTCGCGCTCGGCGCGCAAGCCGGCTTGCTGTGCGTGGTGGGCCATGACGAACCCGGCGAGCGCATCGTGCAGCTGCTCGGCGAAAGCGGCGTGAAGCCGCATCTCGAGCGCGATCCGGCGCTGCTCACCACGATCAAGCTGCGCGTGCTGTCGCGCCAGCAACAGTTGCTGCGCGTCGACTTCGAAAACTCGCCGGCGCACGAAGTGCTGCTCGCGGGTCTCGCCCGATTCGACGAACTGCTGCCGTCGCACGACGTGATTCTGATGTCCGACTACGCGAAGGGCGGCCTGACCCACGTCACGCAAATGATCTCGAAGGCGAATGCCGCGGGCAAGCCGGTGCTGGTCGATCCGAAGGGCGACGACTGGGAACGCTATCAGGGCGCCACGCTGATTACGCCGAACCGCGCCGAGTTGCGCGAGGTGGTCGGTCAGTGGAAATCGGAAGAAGATCTGCTCGCGCGCGTGACGAAACTGCGCACCGATCTGCAGTTCAAGGCGCTGCTGCTGACGCGTTCGGAAGAGGGCATGACGCTCTTCACGGACGACGGCATCCTGCACGCTTCGGCTGTCGCGCGCGAAGTGTATGATGTCTCGGGCGCGGGCGACACCGTGATCGCCACGCTCGCCGCCATGCTCGGCGCGGGTCTCACGCTGATCGAGGCGGTCGGGCTCGCGAATCGCGCGGCCGGCATCGTGGTCGGCAAACTCGGCACCGCCACTGTCGACTACGACGAACTTTTTCATTGACGCGGCCCGCCGGATTCCTCGCTGTGCGCCCGTGAGTGGCGCGTAAAAGGGATTCGCGGGGCGTCAACTGGACCTGTCGATTGGAGCTAGTGCAGAGCACTCGCTCCGATCCCATGCAAAGCTCTTTACCGCAGGCTCATCATGACCCTCATCGTCACCGGCGCGGCCGGTTTTATCGGCAGCAATCTCGTGAAGGCGCTCAACGAGCGCGGTGAACAACGCATCATCGCCGTGGACAACCTCACGCGTGCCGACAAGTTCAAGAATCTCGTCGACTGCGAGATCGACGACTACCTCGACAAGACCGAATTCGTCGAACGCTTCAAGCGCGGCGACTTCGGCAAGGTGCGCGCGATTTTCCACGAAGGCGCCTGTTCGGACACGATGGAAACCGACGGCCGCTACATGATGGACAACAATTTCCGCTATAGCCGCGACGTGCTCGATGTGTGCCTCGCGCAGAACATCCAGTTCCTGTACGCGTCGTCGGCGGCAACGTATGGCGGCTCGAGCCGTTTCGTCGAAGAGCGCGAGGTCGAGCAGCCGCTCAACGTGTACGGCTACTCGAAGTTCCTGTTCGATCAGGTGATTCGCCGCGTGCTGCCCACTGCGAAGAGCCAGATTGCCGGCTTCCGTTATTTCAATGTCTACGGGCCGCGCGAAACGCATAAGGCGCGCATGGCGTCGGTGGCGTTTCACAACTTCAACCAGTTCCGCGCCGAGGGCAAGGTCAAGCTGTTCGGCGAATACAACGGCTACGCCGCGGGCGAGCAGACGCGCGACTTCGTCTCCGTGGAAGACGTGGTGAAGGTCAACCTGTTCTTCTTCGACAATCCGGACAAGTCGGGCATCTTCAATCTGGGCAGCGGCCGCGCGCAACCGTTCAACGACATCGCCAGCACGGTGGTCAACACGCTGCGCTCGCTGAACAACGAACCGGCGCTGTCGCTCGCGGATCAGGTGCAGCGCGGGTTGATCGAATACATTCCGTTTCCCGATGCGTTGCGCGGCAAGTACCAGTGCTTCACGCAAGCGGATCAGTCGAAGCTGCGCGCAGCCGGCTACGACGCGCCGTTCCTGAGCGTTCAGGAAGGTGTCGATCGTTACGTGCGTTGGCTATTCGGCCAGGTGTAAATCTTTCGGATCCCTCTTTAAACTGGAATCTCCCGGTTGGTGATGGTCGCCAACCGGTTGTACGAGGGAGATTCCATATGTTTCGAAAAATTCTGGTTACCGCGGCCATGCTGGCCGCTTTCGGCCACGCTTATGCGGCGGTCGACGTCAACACGGCCAATGAGGATGCGCTGCGCGGCATCAAGGGCATCGGTCCTGCCAAAGCGAAAGCCATTCTCGACGAGCGTGCAGCGCATGGTCCGTTCAAGGACCCGGCCGACCTCGGCAAGCGCGTCAAAGGCATGGGCGGGCATACTGTCGAGCGCCTGCAGGCGGAGGGTCTCGCTGTCGGTCCGGCTGGCGCGGCTGCTAACCCGCAGGCTGCGGCGTCTGCACAGACCAAAGGCGCGGCCGTTCCGGCCGGCACGCCAAAGAACAGCGCCACGGTGGCAGTGAAGAAATAGCCTTACGCGGACTTTGCGTGCGGGCCTCGTGACCCGCTCGCGGAGTCCGTCCCCGTGGTTCCCCTTCATGGTCGGAGTTGGCAGCAACACTCCTTCAGCTGTCATGCAGATGACTGGCTCCCGCGGTTCTCAGCCGCGGGCTTTTTGCGCTGCGGGCGCTCGCTGACGGGGCGCCTGCATCCATGCGGGCAGAAGGGCCGCGCGGCAGCCGCGGGCACGGTGGTTTAGAATCGATGGATTGAAGACTCCGCGCATCGACAGCACCAGAACCGATATGGCTTACAAAACGATTGAAGACACGATCGGCAATACGCCGCTCGTACAACTCGTCCGGCTCCCCGACGACGAGATCCGCAGCCGCAATAACGTGATCCTTGCGAAGCTCGAAGGCAATAACCCGGCGGGCTCGGTGAAGGATCGCCCGGCGTTGTCGATGATCAAGAAAGCGGAAGCGCGTGGCCGCATCAAACCCGGCGACACGCTGATCGAATCGACCAGCGGCAACACGGGTATTGCGCTCGCCATGGCGGCAGCGGTCCGTGGCTACAAAATGGTCCTGATCATGCCGGAAGATCTGTCGGTGGAACGCCGTCAGAGCATGGCCGCGTACGGCGCGCAGATCGTGCTCACGCCGGTCACGGGCGGCATGGAGTACGCACGCGATCTCGCCGAGCAGATGCAGCGCGAAGGCAAGGGCATCATCCTCGATCAGTTTGCCAATCCCGACAATCCGGCCTCGCACGTCGAGGGCACGGGCCCGGAAATCTGGCGCGACACCGAAGGGCGCATTACCCACTTCGTGTCGTCGATGGGCACGACCGGCACGATCATGGGCGTGTCCACTTATCTGAAAGAACAGAATCAGGCTATCGAGATCATCGGCGCGCAACCTGAAGAAGGGTCGCGTATTCCGGGCATCCGCAAATGGCCGGAAGCGTATCTGCCGAAGATTTTCGATCGCAGCCGCGTCGACCGTGTCGAGAACGTGAGCCAGGCCGCCGCGGAAGCGATGGCGCGCCGCATGGCGTCGGTGGAAGGGATTTTTGCCGGCATCTCGTCGGGCGGCGCCTGCGAAGTGGCGCTGCGCGTCGCGCGGCAGGTCGAGAACGCGACGATCGTGTTCATCGTCTGCGATCGCGGCGACCGCTATCTGTCGACCGGTGTGTTTCCCGCATAAACGCGTCGTCGCTCAGAGTGTCGCTCGCCAACGAAAAAGCGCCGGTTCAAAACCGGCGCTTTTTCATTTTGTCGGCTCGTGAGGCGCACTCGGCGCCCGCATGGCCGACTATTGCGAAGCCGCAACCGGCGGCGCCGCGTTGTTGACGGCGTTGTTCGTGGCGTCGCCGGCTTCCATCTGCGCCTTGACCCGCTGGCCCAACTGATACACCGCGAGCGCGTAGAAGAAACTGCGGTTATAGCGCGTCAGCACGTAGAAGTTCTTCAAGCCCAGCATGAACTCGGTGCCACGTCCCGGTGAGGGCAGATCCACCACCGTCACCGGCGTGCCGGCCTCCGACGCGATATCGACGTCCGGTTCGTTCAGCAGCAACCCGGCGCGCAGCAACTGACTGAGCGGCCAGTGTGGCTCCGGCTGGCCGTCGGCGGCTGCTTGCGCGACGCCCAGGCTGCCGGCGTCCGAGCCGATCTTCCACACCACCGGCCGGCCGTTTTCCCAACCGTTCTGACGCAGGTAATTCGCCACGCTGCCGATCGCGTCCGCCTGGCTCGTGCGCAGGTCGATCTGTTTGTTGCCGTCGTAGCTCACCGCGTATTGGACGATGCTGCTCGGCAGAAACTGCGGAATGCCGATCGCGCCGGTGTACGAGCCGAGCACCGTGGTCGGATCGATCTGCGAGTCGCGCGTCCACACCAAATAGTCTTCGAGATTCTTGCGGAAAGTCGCCTGGCGATCCGCGCGATTGGCGGTGTTCGGATAGTCGAAGCTGAGCGTGGTCAGCGCGTCGAGCACGCGGAAGTTGCCCATGAAGCGGCCATAAATCGTCTCCACGCCGATGATGCCGACGATCACTTCCGGCGGCACGCCGAACTCTTCATAGGCGCGTTGCAGCGTGGCCTGGTTCGCGCGCCAGAAGCGCGCGCCGGCATTGATGCGGACCTGGTCAAGGAAACGCGACTGATACACGCGCCAGTTCTTGACCGACGGCGAAGGCGACGGCGTCACGAGCTTGACTGCGGTCGCCGAATAGCTCACGCCGGTAAAGAGTGAGTGCAGCGCGGATTCGTCGAAGTCGTAGCGCGCGACCATGTCGTTGATGAACGCATTGACATCGGCATTGTTCGCGTAGCGCTGCGGGATGATCTCTTCTTCAAACGTTTGCCCTTGCGGCACCGCGGGTTGCGGTTGGCCTTGCGCGAGCAGCACCGGCGGTTTCTTGCCGGCGCTTTGCGCGATCGCCGGACTGGTTGCCATGAACATGCACGATGCGACGGATAGTGCGGCGGCCATGGTTCTGGTACGTAGCCGGTTTCGTGCAGACAGAGCAAGCTTGACGGTCATAGTTAGCTAAAGGCGCGTGGCGCAGGAGACAAGGGAAAGACGGGGAAAAACCGATCGGGGCAGTATACCCGACGCCTCTGCGCAAAACTGTGCCTGACGCGTGACAGCCGCATCGTGTGGTAACTTGATGCATGTTGGCGCGCCGAGGGCGCGCGTCCCTGGAAGGAGACATGCCGCGCGCGCTTCGAAGGCGTGACGCCGCAGAAAGAGAATCATGGCAACAGGCTTCTATTCCCACGCCGACTGTCTGCTGCACGATATGGGGCAATGGCATCCCGAATGCCCCGCGCGTCTGCAGGCAATCGAAGATCAGTTGATCGCGAGCCGCATCGACTCGCTGATCGAGCGCGAGTCGCCGCCACTCGCCGACGATGCCGCGCTGCTGCGCGTGCATACGCAAGCTCACGTCGATTACATCCGCAGCCGCTCGCCGGCTGAAGGCATGGCCGAAATCGATCCCGATACGACGATGAACCCGCACACCTTGCAGGCCGCATTGCGCGCGGCGGGCGCCGCGGTTGCCGCGACCGATGCGGTGATCGAAGGCCGCTACGACAATGCCTTCTGCAGCGTGCGCCCGCCCGGCCACCATGCGGAGCCGGCGCGCGCCATGGGCTTTTGTTTCTTCAACAACGTCGCGATCGCCGCGCGTCATGCGCTCGAAGTGCACGGCTTGCAGCGCGTCGCGATCATCGACTTCGACGTGCATCACGGCAACGGCACCGAAGCGGCTTTCTCGGGCGACTCGCGCGTGCTGATGTGCAGCATCTTCCAGCATCCGTTCTATCCGTTCACGGGCGCCGACAACCAGGCGCCCAACATGTGCAACGTGCCGATGCCGGCGCGCTCGAAAGGCATGGCGGTGCGCGAGGCGGTAGACCTGCTGTGGCTGCCGCGCCTGCATGATTTCAAGCCGGAGATGCTGTTCATCTCGGCCGGTTTCGACGCGCATCGCGAGGACGACCTCGGCAACATGGGCCTCGTCGAAGACGATTACGCCTGGATCACCGATCAGATGCGCGAGATCGCGAAGCGTTATGCGCATGGACGGATAGTCAGTTGCCTCGAAGGCGGCTACAACCTGTCCGCGTTGGGGCGCAGCGTGGTCGCCCACGTGCGTTCGCTGGCCGGGATCTGAGCCGCTAAACCGCTGCGCCGGTGCCGCGCGCGGCGCCATCCACTCAAAACGCATTAGGAGCGAGCCATGAACGCCGATGCGCGCAACAACGTTTCACTGGTCGAAATCGAACACGGCGCGTACGGGGTGCCGGGCGTCGTGCGTTTGACGATGAACCGGCCCGACGCCTTCAACGCGCTCTCCGAAGCCTTGCTCGACGACCTGCAGACCGCATTGAGCGAAATCGGGCGGTCGGACGCGCGTGTGGTGGTGATCGCCGGCGCGGGTCGGGCGTTCTGCGCGGGACACGATCTGAAGGAAATGCGCGCGGCGCCTTCCTTGGCGTATTACCAGGCGCTGTTCGCCCGCTGCACGAAGCTCATGATGACGATCCAGCGCTTGCCGCAACCCGTGATCGCGCGCGTGCAGGGCATCGCGACGGCGGCCGGCTGTCAACTCGTCGCGATGTGCGATCTGGCTGTCGCCGCCGACACGGCGCGGTTTGCCGTCTCGGGTGTGAACCTCGGCCTCTTCTGCGCGACACCCTCCGTGCCGCTGTCGCGCAACCTGTCGCGCAAAGCGGCGCTTGAAATGCTGCTCACCGGCGATTTCATCGATGCCGCCGAGGCGAAGCAGCAAGGTCTCGTGAACCGCGTGGTCCCGGCAGATGCGCTCGACCCGGAAATCGCGCGGCTCGCCACCGGCATTTGCGCGAAACCCGTCGAAGCCGTGAGCGCCGGCAAAGGCCTCTTCTATCGTCAGTTGGAGATGGGTATCGAAGCGGCTTATCAGCTCGCCGGCCAGACCATGGCCTGCAATATGATGGACGAGTCAGCGCTCGAAGGCGTGCAGGCTTTCATCGACAAACGGCCGCCCGACTGGAAGCGTGACGCGAGCTAGTCGCGCGTCGCTCAGGCTTTAAGCACCACCCGTTTTTCAATCCACTCGATCAACGCGCCGATCACCCGATCGCGGTCGATGTCGTTCATCGTCTCGTGATAGCTGCCTTCGTGCAGCGTAAGCGTCTTATCCGGCGAGCCTGCGTGCTCACCGAAGTCGCGGCTGCCTTCGGGTTCGGTGAGCTTATCGGCGGTGCCGTGATAAACCAGTAGCGGTACCCGCAAGTCCGCACGGCCGCGTTCGATGCGCGCCATCGCCAGCAACAGTTCCGCGCCGGTGCGCGCGGGAATCGCGCCGTGATGCACGAGCGGATCGTTGCGATTGGCGTTCACCACGGGCTGAAGGCGCGAGAGCAAAGCGGCGTCGATTTTCATCGCCGGGAAGCTCGGGTAGAGGCGGCTGATCACCTGGCTCAGCTTCAGCATCCAGCGCGGCACGTCGCGGCCGGGCGCAAGCGCCGGGCTCGACAGGATCAGACCGTTCAGGCGCCGGCCGCTCGCGTCGAGGCGCTCGATCGCGTACAACGCGGCCACGGCGCCGCCCATGCTGTGGCCCATCAGGAAGAGCGGGGCGCAACTTTGCGCCGCGGCGTCGAGCAAGGCTTTTGCGTCCAGCAGATAGTCGTCGAAGCGCTTCACGTACGACCGCTTGCCGGGCGCCTGGCCGTGGCCGCGCAGATCGATCGCCACCAGTTCGATGCCGGCCGCGTTCAGGCGCACGGCCAGCGCCGCATAGCGGCCGGCGTGCTCGGCGAGCCCGTGGAGCAGCGCGACCGTGGCGCGCAGCGGCGCGGCGGCCGGCCAGCGGTACAGCGGCAGGTCCACGCCATCGCCGGTCGTGACCGACGAGCACTGCGGCTCGCCAGCGTTGCGGTTGCCCGCGACTGGCCGCGGATTGCTGCGTTGAGATGTCTCCATGGCTGCGCGCTTATCCTGATTTTGATCCGCCCGATCATAGTCGCAGCGACAGTGCGCGCGCGAGCATCTCGCGCGGAGCGAGCCTCTAATGCCCACAGGTTATGAAAAGATCGTAATTGATTATTAAAGGGAATGACGGCGCTGCGGTAGAATTGCGGGCTCAAATCCCAATAAAAGTAACGGCGGCCGCTTGTCGGGAGCACACAACGCTCGCTGACAGACTCCGCCGTTTCGTTTTTCCATGATCGAAATACGCAATATCTCCCAGCGGTTCGCCGGGCCCCGGGGCTGGGTCGAGGCGCTGCACAACGTCAATCTGTCGATTCCGGCGGGCGAGGTGTTCGGCATCATCGGCCGCAGCGGCGCGGGCAAGAGCACGCTCGTGCGCACCCTGAACCTGCTGACGCGCCCAAGCGAAGGCAATATCGTCGTCAACGGCCGCGATCTGACGACGCTGCCCGCCGCGCAATTGCGCGAGGCGCGCCGCGAGATCGGCATGATTTTCCAGCACTTCAATTTGCTGTCGTCGCGCACGGTCTACGAGAACGTCGCGCTGCCGCTCGAACTCGCCGGCATGAAGCGCGATGAGATCGAAGCGAACGTGCTGCCGCTGCTCGAACTGGTCGGCCTGTCGGCGCAGAAGGACCGGTATCCGGCGCAGATCAGCGGCGGCCAGAAGCAGCGCGTCGGCATTGCGCGCGCTCTTGCGAGCAAGCCCAAAGTGCTGCTTTCCGACGAAGCGACCTCCGCGCTCGATCCCGAAACCACGCGCGCGATTCTCGACCTGCTCAAGCGCATCAATCGCGAACTGAACCTGACCATCGTGCTGATCACGCACCAGATGGACGTGATCAAGCAGGTCTGCGACCGCGTCGCCGTGCTGGACGCGGGCCGTGTGGTCGAAGAAGGCAAGGTGATCGACGTGTTCCTGCAACCGCATCACGAAGTCACGCGCGCCTTGATCGGCGACGTGATCGCGCAGGAACTGCCGCCCGCCATGAAGGCGCGCGTCGCGGAGCGCCTGAAGACCGGCAGCGGCCACTTGCTGCGCCTCGCGTTCACCGGCTCGGGCGTCGATCAGCCGATTCTGTCGGAAACGATTCGCCGCTACGAACTCGACTTCAACATCCTGCACGGCCAGATCGATGAGATCCAGGGGCAGGCGTTCGGCTCGCTCGCGGTGCTCGCGGGCGGCGAACCGACGAAGGTGGCGCAAGCGCTGACGTATCTGCGTGAACAGGGCGTGGTGGTGGAGGAGTTGTCGTATGTTGAGTGAAATGTTCGATATGTTCGTCCAGTCGTTCTGGGAAACGCTCGTGATGGTGGGCATTTCCGGACTGGTCGGCGCCTTGGTGGGTTTGCCGCTCGGCGTGCTGCTGTATCTGACGGACCGCCAGGGCGTATTGCAGAACATCGCCGTGAATCGCGTGATGGGCGTCATTGTGAATGCGGTGCGTTCGACGCCGTTCATCATCCTGCTGGTCGCCGTGATTCCGTTCACGCGTCTCGTGGTGGGTTCGTCGATCGGCACCGCCGCCGCTGTCGTGCCGCTGACGATCGCCGCGGCGCCGTTCATCGCGCGCCTGGTCGAGACCGCACTGCGCGAAGTGGATCGCGGCCTGATCGAAGCAGCGCAAGCGATGGGTGCAACCACTAGCCAGATCGTCTTCAAGGTGTTGCTGCCGGAATCGCTGCCGGGGGTGGTCGCCGGCCTGACGATCACGTTCGTCTCGCTGGTCGGCTATTCGGCGATGGCCGGCGCAATCGGCGGCGGCGGGCTTGGCGATCTCGGGATTCGCTATGGGTATCAGCGGTTCCTGCCGGAAGTGATGTTGACGGTCGTGGTGATCCTGATCGTCTTCGTGCAGTTGGTGCAGTCGTTCGGGGATTGGCTCGTGCGTCGTTTGAGCCATAAGTAAAACAACAAAGTCGATAGATTCGGAAAGGTCCATCATGCAACGTCGTTTCATTCTCAAGCTGGCGGCCGTGCTCGGCGCCGCATCGCTGTTCGCCGCCAACGCGGCTCACGCCGAAGACACGATCAAGGTCGGCGTCACCGGCGGTCCGCACGCGCAGATCATGGAAGTCGTGAAAACAGTCGCGGCGAAGAACGGTCTGAACATCAAGATCGTCGAGTTCTCCGACTACGTGCAGCCGAACGCCGCGCTCGCCGGCGGCGATCTGGACGCGAACAGCTACCAGCACGACCCGTATCTGCAGGCGCAGGTGAAGGACCGTGGCTACAAGCTGATCCGTATCGCGGACACGGTCACGTACCCGATGGGCATCTATTCGAAGAAAGTGAAGACGCTGGCCGAGCTGCAGCCGGGCGCGAAGATCGCGGTGCCGAATGATCCGACCAACGGTGGCCGCGCGCTGCTGTTGCTGCAAAAGCAGGGTCTGCTGAAACTGCGCGCCGACGCGGGCCTGAAGGCGACGCCGCTCGACATCGTCGACAATCCGAAGAAGCTGAAGATCGTCGAACTCGACGCCGCGCAGATTCCGCGCTCGCTGAACGACGTGGACGCCGCTGCAATCAACACGAACTTCGCTATGGAAGCGGGTCTGAAGCCCAAGCAGGACGCCATTGCGATGGAAGACCCGAAAGGCCCCTACGTGAACATCATCGCAATCCGCGAGGCGGATAAGAATAAGCCGTGGGTCGCCAAGCTGGTCGCGGCGTATCATTCGCCGGAAGTGAAGCAGTTCATTGAAAGTAAATTTGGCGGGTCGGTCATCACCGCGTGGTGAGCCGGAGGCCTCCAGAACAAGCAAGACACGACGGCGATGCAAAATTTGAGTCGTAGGTCTTAACCCGGGGTTGCCACCCGGGTTTTTTCGAGATTAAAATAGAACGATCGTTCGATATTGCCGTCACGCCACTGAGGAGCGATATCCTCCTGCTAGAGCGCCCGCGACAGGGCTGCCACGAGGGCAGTCGTTATAATGTTCGTTGGGTTGACGTATTCGTAACTTTGGAGCGTGTGCATGAAAATCCTGGTGCCAGTCAAAAGAGTGGTCGATTACAACGTGAAAGTCCGAGTCAAGTCGGACGGCACGGGCGTCGACATCGCGAACGTGAAGATGTCGATGAATCCGTTCGATGAAATCGCGGTTGAAGAAGCGGTGCGGTTGAAAGAAGCGGGCGTGGCGACGGAAGTGATCGCCGTGTCGGCGGGCGTGACGCAATCGCAGGAAACGCTGCGCACGGCGCTCGCGATCGGCGCGGATCGCGCGATCCTGATCGAGTCTTCAGTGGAACTGCAGCCGTTGGCCGTGGCGAAGCTGCTGAAGGCGCTGGTCGACAAGGAGCAGCCGCAGCTGGTCATTCTCGGCAAGCAGGCGATCGACGACGATTCGAACCAGACCGGCCAGATGCTGGCTGCGCTGGCTGGTTTGCCGCAGGCGACGTTTGCGTCGAAGGTTGTTGTTGCCGACGGCAAGGCGACCGTCTCGCGTGAAGTGGACGGTGGCGCTGAAACGCTGTCGTTAAAGCTCCCCGCAGTCATCACCACGGACTTGCGCCTGAACGAGCCGCGCTACGTGACGCTGCCGAACATCATGAAGGCGAAGAAGAAGCCGCTGGAAGTCGTCAAGCCGGAAGACCTCGGTGTCGACGTCACGCCGCGCCTGAAGACGCTGAAGGTTGTCGAGCCGCCGAAGCGCTCCGCCGGTGTGAAGGTGCCGGACGTGAAGACGCTGGTCGAGAAGCTGAAAACCGAAGCCAAGGTGCTGTGAGGAGACGGACGAAATGACGAATCTGGTAATTGCAGAACACGACAACGCGTCGATCAAGGCCGCGACGCTGAACACGATTGCAGCGGCGCAGAAGATTGGTGGCGATATCCACGTGCTGGTGGCGGGTCACAACGCGCAAGCCGCGGCCGATGCAGCGGCGAAGATTGCAGGCGTTAGCAAAGTGCTGCTGGCCGACGCGCCGCAACTCGAAGCGGGTCTCGCGGAAAACATCGAAGCAACGGTGGTGAACATCGCGAAGGACTACACGCACATCCTCGCGCCGGCAACCGCCTACGGCAAGAACATCACGCCGCGTATCGCAGCGAAGCTGGACGTTGCGCAGATCAGCGACATCACGGCAGTGGATTCTGCTGATACGTTCGAGCGTCCGATCTACGCCGGTAACGCAATCGCAACGGTGCAATCGGCTGATCCGATCAAGGTCATCACGGTCCGCACGACTGGTTTCGACCCGGTCGCAGCCGAAGGCGGCAGCGCATCGGTCGAGAAGATCGAAGCGGCAGCCGACAGCGGCATCTCGTCCTTCGTCAGCCGTGAAGTGACGAAGCTGGACCGTCCGGAACTGACGTCGGCGAAGATCATCGTCTCGGGTGGCCGGGGTCTCGGCAACGGCGAGAACTACACGAAGGTGCTCGAACCGCTGGCGGACAAGCTGAACGCAGCGCTGGGCGCATCGCGCGCAGCCGTCGATGCGGGCTTCGTGCCGAACGACTATCAGGTCGGGCAGACCGGCAAGATCGTCGCGCCGCAACTGTACATCGCAGTCGGCATCTCGGGCGCGATCCAGCATCTGGCCGGGATGAAGGACAGCAAAGTGATCGTCGCGATCAACAAGGACGAAGAAGCGCCGATCTTCAGCGTCGCCGATTACGGTCTGGTGGGCGATCTGTTCACGCTCGTGCCCGAACTCGTTAGCGAACTCGGTTAAGCGCCGTAACGCCGCATAGAAGGCGTCTGGCAGCACATGAAGGGCGTGGGACCGATCAAGTCCAGCGCCCTTTTTTTATATCAGAAGCGGGAGGAGAACTGAAATGAGCTATACGGCGCCCATCAAGGACATGCTGTTCGTGATGAAAGAACTGGCCGGTCTCGAAGACATCGCGACCTTGCCGGGCTTCGAAGACGCGAACCTCGAGACGGCGCAAGCCGTCCTCGAAGAGTCGGCGAAACTGTGCGGTGGCGTGCTGGCGCCGTTGAATGCAGAAGGCGATCGCAATCCGAGCAGTTGGAAAGACGGCGCGGTCACCGCGACGCCCGGCTTCAAGGAAGCGTTTCGCCAGTTCGGCGAAGGCGGCTGGCAAGGCGTGCAACATCCCGTCGACTACGAAGGCCAAGGACTGCCGAAGCTGATCGCGACGCCGTGCGTCGAAATGCTCAACGCGTCGAATCTATCGTTCGCACTGTGCCCGTTGCTGACGGATGGCGCGATCGAAGCGCTGCTCACCGCCGGCACAGAAGCGCAAAAACAAACCTATGTGCCGAAGCTGATTTCCGGCGAGTGGACCGGCACGATGAACCTGACCGAGCCGCAGGCCGGTTCCGATCTCGCGTTGGTACGCACGCGCGCCGAGCCGCAAGGCGACGGTTCGTTCAAGCTGTTCGGCACGAAGATTTTCATCACCTGGGGCGAGCACGACATGGCGAAGAACATCGCGCATCTCGTGCTGGCCCGCACGCCGAATGCGCCGGAAGGCGTGAAGGGCATTTCGCTCTTCATCGTGCCGAAGTTTCTCGTCAATGACGACGGTTCGCTCGGCGAGCGCAACGACGTGCATTGCGTGTCGATCGAACACAAGCTCGGCATCAAGGCGAGCCCGACCGCGGTGCTGCAATTCGGCGACCACGGCGGCGCGGTCGGTCATCTGATCGGTGAAGAAAATCGCGGTCTGGAATACATGTTCATCATGATGAACGCGGCGCGTTTCGCTGTCGGCATGCAAGGCGTCGGCATTTCGGATCGCGCTTATCAGAAGGCGGTGGCGTACGCGAAAGATCGCGTGCAAAGCCGTCCCGTGGATGGTTCCGCGAAGCAGCCGGTCGCGATCATTCAACATCCGGACGTGCGCCGTATGCTCGCCACCATGCGCGGCCTCACCGAAGCGTCGCGCGCGCTGGCGTACGTGGCCGCGGCGCACTGCGACATCGCGCATCGTCATGCGGACGAAGGCAAGCGCGCCGAACATCAGGCGATCTACGAATACCTCGTACCGATCGTGAAGGGCTGGAGCACGGAGTTGTCGATCGATGTCACGAGCCTCGGCGTGCAGGTGCATGGCGGCATGGGCTTCATCGAAGAAACCGGCGCGGCGCAGTACTACCGCGATGCGCGCATTCTGACGATCTACGAAGGCACGACCGCGATTCAGGCGAACGACCTGATCGGCCGCAAGACCGTGCGGGACGGCGGCAAGGTGGCGAAGTCGCTGCTCGCCGAGGTGGCTGAAACGATCGAGGCACTCGGCGCGCAGCAAGGCCCGGCGTTCGATTCGATGAGGAAGTATCTCGCGCAGGGCCAGCGCTCGTTGAGCGCGGCAGTCGATTTCGTCGTGGCCAACACGAAGGGCGATCCGAACGCGGTGTTCGCAGGCAGCGTGCCGTATCTGAAGCTCGCGGGCATCGTGCTGGGCGGCTGGCAGATGGCGCGTGCGTTGCTCGTGGCGGCTCAGAAGCGCGACGAAGACCCGTCGTTCTACGGCGCCAAGATCGCGACCGCGCAGTTCTATGCGGAGCATGTGCTGCCGCTGGCGTCGGCGCTCGAAGCGTCGATTGTCAGCGCAAAGGGTGGAGAGAGTGTGCTGGCTTTGTCGGAAGATCAGTTCTGAGTTAACTTCTGCCTCGCTTAAAAACAAACGGCGCCTTGTGAGGCGCCGTTTGTTTTTATCGCGCTGGTCTGTGAGATCGCAAACCAGCGCCACCGCTCTCGCGAAGCGTCGTCGTTAAACCTTAAGCATAAGCCGGGCGATGCGCGCCGCCGATCTCGCCGAGATAGCGATGCACCGACAGATCGTCCGCCTTGATGGCCGGTTGCTTGCCCGACATCACGTCGGCAAGCAGTTGACCGGAGCCGCACGACATCGTCCAGCCCAACGTACCGTGGCCCGTGTTCAGGAACAGGTTCGGCACCGGAGTGCGGCCGACGATCGGCGTGCCGTCCGGCGTCATCGGACGCAGACCGGTCCAGAAGCTGGCCTTCGACGTATCGCCGCCGCCCGGGAACAGATCGTTCACGCACAGTTCCAGCGTTTCGCGACGCGCTTGGCGCAGCGATTTGTCGAAACCGACGATCTCGGCCATGCCGCCCACCCGAATCCGGTCGTCGAAACGGGTGATCGCGATCTTGTACGTTTCGTCGAGCACGGTCGACACTGGCGCCGACGCTTCGTTGACGATCGGAGCGGTGATCGAATAACCCTTGAGCGGATAGACCGGAATCTTCACCAGACCGGACAGGAACTGGGTCGAGTACGAACCCAGCGCGACGACGAACGAATCCGCGCGCACCAGTTCCTCGCCGCACTTCACGCCGGCGATGCGGCCACCCGCCATCGCGAGTGCGTCGATCGGCGTGTTGTAGCGGAATTTGACGCCGAGTTCCTCAGCCAGCGCGGCGAGCCGCGTGGTGAACATCTGGCAGTCGCCGGTTTCGTCGCCTGGCAGGCGCAGACCGCCGGTCAGCTTGTGCGACACCGCGGCGAGCGCCGGCTCGGCGCGCGCGAGTTCAGCCGGTGACAGCAGTTCATACGGCACATTGGCCTCCTGCAGCACGGCGATATCTTTCGCGGCGCCGTCGAATTGCTGCTGCGTGCGGAACACCTGAAGCGTGCCGCCAGTGCGGCCTTCGTACTGAATGCCGGTTTCAGCGCGCAGCGTTTGCAGGCAGTCGCGGCTGTATTCGGCGAGGCGGACCATGCGGCCCTTGTTCACTGCATAACGCGACGACGTGCAGTTCTGCAGCATCTGCCACATCCATTGCAACTGGAATTGCGTGCCGTCGAGGCGGATTGCCAGCGGCGCGTGCTTCTGGAACATCCACTTGACGGCCTTCAGCGGCACGCCAGGCGCGGCCCACGGCGACGCGTAGCCCGGCGAAATCTGGCCGGCATTGGCGAAACTGGTTTCGAGCGCCGGGCCGGCCTCGCGATCGATCACGGTCACTTCGTGCCCCGCGCGCGCCAGGTAATACGCGCTGGTCACGCCGACGACGCCACTGCCCAAAACGACGACTCGCATAGCTGCTCCAGGTATTCAAAATGAGGTCTGAGGGCGATGCGCTCGTCGATACGTTGGAATTCGTTCGATTCACGAGGTGTAATGCGGCTCGCCCAGTGTTAACCGCTATACTATTAACAGTGAAGTAGGTTTTGTTATTGTATTTTCAAGATTTTCAGAAAAAACATCATGCGTACACAGCGCCAACCGGTCCGGGCTCTCGACAAACTCGATCACAAGATCCTGCGGCTGCTGCAACAGGACGGCCGCATGGCCATGAAAGACCTGGCCGAACAGGTTGGACTGTCGGTCACGCCGTGCATCGAGCGCGTCAAGCGGATGGAGCGCGACGGCGTGATCACCGGGTACCACGCGCGCGTGAACCCGGCGGAATTGGGCGCGGCACTGCTGGTGTTCGTCGAGATCACGCTGGATCACAAGAGCGGCAACATGTTCGACCAGTTCCGACGCGAGGTGCAGAAGATTCCGGAAGTGCTGGAATGCCATCTCGTGTCGGGCGATTTCGACTATCTGATCAAGGCGCGCATCGGCGAAATGGCCGACTACCGGAAGTTGCTGGGCGACATCCTGCTGCAACTGCCCGGCGCGGTGCAGTCGAAAAGCTACGTGGTGATGGAAGAGATCAAGGAAACGCTGACGATCGCGGTCGGCGATTAGGCGGCGCGACGGCGCAGGGCGGGGCTCGACAAACGGCGTAAACACTGTATATTTGTACAGGTGTTTTGCGCCGTTTTTTGTCTTTGCGTGTGCCAGCCGTGACCGACTCCGAACCCCACTTCGTCAACGAATTTCCGATCGCACCGCCCGTGCCTCGCAAGGGCCGTGGCGCGGTGACGAACTTGCAAGGCCGCTACGAAGTCGACCAGCGCGAAGCGGTGGACGACGGCTGGCTGTCGTCGCCGGAAGACGATGACGAGCCCAAGGTCTTGCGCACGCAGATCTTCGAAGAGCGGGCCAAGACCATTCTCACGCGCAACGCGTCGCCGGATATTCCGTTCAGCGTGTCGCTGAACCCCTATCGCGGCTGCGAGCACGGCTGCATTTATTGCTTTGCGCGGCCCACGCACGCTTATCTGGGGCTGTCGCCGGGGCTCGACTTCGAAAGCCGGATCTACGCCAAGGTCAATGCGCCGGAGTTGCTCGAGCGGGAACTGTCGAGGAAGTCGTACGTGCCGGAGCCAATCGCGCTAGGCGTCAATACGGACGCCTGGCAACCGGTCGAGCGCGACTTGCGGCTCACGCGCAGGGTGATCGAAGTGCTCAGCGAGCGTCAGCATCCGTTTGCGGCGATCACCAAGTCGTCGCTGATCGAACGCGAACTCGATTTGCTGGCGCCCATGGCGGCGCGCGGGCAATTCATGGCGGCCATCACCATTACCACGCTGGACGCGGACATCGCTCGCACGCTGGAACCGCGGGCGGCCACGCCGTCGCGGCGGCTGCGCACCATCCGCACCTTGAGCGAGGCGGGCATTCCGGTCGGCGTCAGCATCGCGCCGGTGATTCCGTTCGTCACCGAACCGGATATGGAACGCGTGCTGGAGGCCTGTGCGGAGGCCGGCGCAAGCAATGCGAGCTATATCGTGCTGCGTCTTCCTTGGGAAGTCGCGCCGCTATTCAAGGACTGGCTCGCCGCGCACTTTCCCGATCGCGCTGACCGGGTGATGAGCCGCGTGCGGGACATGCGCGGCGGCAAGGACTACGACTCGTCCTTCTCCACGCGCATGAAGGGCGAAGGCTTGTGGGCGGATCTGCTCAAGCAGCGATTCCACAAGGCGGTGCGCCGCCTGGGCCTGAACCGGCGCGACCGCGGCATTCTGGATATGTCGCACTTTCGCCGGGTCGAGGCGGCGCGTCCCGCCGAACCGGCGCGCGATGATCCTCAACTGGATCTTTTTTAACGCGGCGCGCGCCGGATCACTGCGAGAGCGCTTTCGCCGCCTGCACCTGACTTTCGAAGTAGGTCTGGAACGAAATGGCGAGGCCGGTCATCAGCAGGAAGGCGCCGATCAGCAGCGAAAAAATCACGATGAAAATGACCGTCCAGCCGGAGCGGCTCTTGCGTTGGGTCTGAGCGTTGAACTGTGCGTCCCACTTTTCGTCCGGGCGCAACCCGTAGACGATCGCGGCGAGAAACGCCGCGAGTAGCGAGACCGCGCCGGGAAAGGCCAGCGCCCAGCCGAGCATCGACGACCGTTCGCTCGCCACCAGCAGCATGGCGCCCGGAATGCCGATCAGCGTGCCGATCACGTGAGCCCAGCCGTAGATGTCGCGCATGCCGTACAGATAGAAGCGATGCGCGCCAAGGCTGCCGAAGAAGAACGCCAGGGCGGCGGTAATCGTCTTGGATCTGAAACGCGGGGAAGTCGAAACAAGGGTGGACATGTAGGCCAGAGCAGAGTGACAGGCGGTCGAAAGGAGCGGCGCGCGGGCTCGCGCGGACCGACGCGCATTCTACGCCCGCCGCGGGCCGCCGGTCACGTGACGGGTGGTCGCGGTGGCGAGGCGGGTGGTGCGAGAAGCATTGGATCGAGTCGGTCGGCCGAGCGGGTTGTGTGAGATGCGCCGGAACGAGGGGCTGCAAGGGCGGCGAGATTCGTCTGACTGGCCGGACTTTCCGAGCGCCCAGTGTTCAAAGCGGTGAGTCGCTTGAGGCAGGCTACGGCGCCGAATAGGTGACGCGATAGACAGCGCCGGCGTAATCGTCGCTGATCAGGAGCGAACCATCCGGCAGTGGCAACACGTCGGCCGGGCGCCCCCACTCGCTCTCGCCGGACTGAAGCCAGCCTTCGGCAAAGACTTGCTGGCGCGCGTTGCTGCCGTCCGGGTCCGTAGTCACGTGGACGACGCGATAGCCGATCTTCTTGCTGCGATTCCACGATCCGTGCTCGGCGATAAAAATACTATTCCGGTAAGCGGGCGGAAACATCGATCCGCTGTAAAAGCGCATGCCGAGCGCCGCGACATGCGCACCGAGTTTGACCACGGGCGGCGTAAACGCGCTGCACGGATGGTCCTTGCCGAACTCGGGATCGGGCGTGTCGCCGCCGTGGCAGTACGGAAAGCCGAAATCCATCCCGGCGCGCGGCGCGCGGTTGAGCTTGTCGTCCGGCACGTCGTCGCCCAGCAGGTCGCGGCCGTTGTCGGTGAACCACAGTTCGTGCGTCACCGGATGCCACGCGAGGCCGACCGAGTTGCGGATGCCGCGCGCCACGACTTCGTAGTGACTGCCGTCCGGATTCATGCGGCCGATCAGTGCGAAGCGGTTGCGATCTTTCAGGCAGACGTTGCAGGGCGCGCCTTGCGGCACGTATAGCTTGCCGTCCGGGCCGAACGCTATGAATTTCCAGCCGTGGTGCGTCTCCGTGGGCAATGTATCGATCACGACGGCGGGGTTGGGCGGATCGTTCAGATGGGTGTCGATCGCATCGAAGCGTACGATTTTCGACACCTCGGAGACATAGAGCGCGCCATCGTGCCACGCCACGCCCGCTGGCGTTTCCAGCCCGGACGCGATCACATGGCGCGCCGTGACGCGTCCGTTTTGCAATTCGAGCGCGTACACGTGGCCGTCGAGGCTGCCTATATAAAGAATGCCCTTCGGCGAGAGCGCCATGGCTCGCGCGCTCGGCACGGCGTCCGACAAGACCGCGATATGGAAGCCTGGCGGCAGTTTGATTCGGTCCACCGGCAAAGCGGCGAGCGCCGGCAGGGCGGTTGCGGCGAGCAACACGGCGGCGCCTGCGCGCAGGCCCCGGCTTCGCAAAGCGAGCGCCAAGACGGCAATCCGCATGGCGGCGGCAAAAAAAGCGCGCAAAAACACAATTGGCAGCAGGAGTTTCACGGGCGCTCCGTCAGGTGATTCGGGCGTTTCGACGTGGTTCCGGGCTCCCGCCTGTATGGCCGGCGCAACCCCGTCGCTCAGTTTATCCGGGTAAGTGTTTGTTATGGCGTCGGTTTCCCGCTATAATCGCGTGTTTCAGTCGTTCCGAACCCCGGTTTTCAAGGATTCTAGTATGGTCATCATCCGCTTGGCTCGTGGCGGCTCCAAGAAGCGCCCGTTCTACAACATCGTCGCAACCGATTCGCGTAACCGTCGTGACGGCCGCTTCATCGAGCGCGTTGGCTTCTACAACCCGGTCGCTACGAAGGGTGAGTCGCTGCGTATCGCTCAGGACCGCCTGACGTACTGGCAAGGCGTTGGCGCACAACTGTCGCCGACCGTCGAGCGTCTCGTGAAGGAAGCTGCAAAGGCGCAGCCGGCTGCTTAATGGTAGCTAGCATGCGTATCGTCGTCGGGTCGACCGGCGGCTCGCGCGGTGTGCGTGAGCAGTCCGATGCGCGAGTTGTTTTGCTGAAGCAGGCGTCGAAGCTGGCAGCGAGGTTCTCTTATGTCTGAGCGTGATTCCGGCAGTTCTGGTCGCGTAAAGGCAGCAGCCCCGCGCGCGAAGACGTCTGATCAGGCGCCGTTCGGTGCATTCGTCCGCAAGCCGGTCGAAAAAGCCGAAGGCAAGGCGAAAGCCAATGTTGCAAACGCCGGTTCCGGTGCAGCAGAAATGCGCATGGAAACGGTGGAAAGCTGGCCGGCCGACGCGGTTGAGGTTGGCGCAATCGTCGACGCATACGGCCTCAAGGGCTGGGTCAAGGTAGCCGCTCATGCGGATGCCGGGCATGGCGGCGACGCTTTGCTGAGCGCGAAGCGCTGGTGGCTGCTCAAAGGCCAGGAGCGCAAGTCGGCGCCGTCGTTGCAAGCAAAAACGCATAGCGACAGTGTGGTTGCCCATCTGGGCGGCGTCACTGACCGTGATGTGGCGCTGGCACTGCGCGGCTCCCGCGTCTATATCAGCCGCAGCGAATTTCCGGCCCTCGAAGCCGACGAATTCTACTGGGTCGACCTGCTCGGCCTGGATGTGGTGAACGTTGCCGGGGTCAATCTCGGCAAGGTTGCAGACATGATCGACAACGGTGCGCACTCGGTGATGCGTATCGAATATCCGGCTACCGACAAAAGCGGCAAGCCGGCAACCGGCGAGCGTTTGATCCCGTTCGTCGGCGTCTTTGTCAAAACGGTGGATCAGGCGGCGAAGCAGATCACTGTCGACTGGGAAGCCGATTACTAAATAATTCGCTGAATGGAGAGAGCGATGCAGTTCGATGTCGTTACGCTCTTTCCTGACATGTTTCGCGCGCTGACCGACTGGGGTATCACCAGCCGTGCGGCGAAGCAGGAGCGCTACGGGTTGCGTACGTGGAATCCGCGCGATTTCACCACCGACAACTACCGCACGATCGACGATCGCCCGTACGGCGGCGGCCCCGGCATGGTGATGCTGGCCAAGCCGCTGGAAGACGCGATCGGCGCGGCGAAAGCAGCGCAGGCGGAGCAGGGCATCGGCGCGTCGCGCGTCGTGATGATGTCGCCGCAAGGCGCCACTCTGAATCACGACCGTGTCATGCAGTTCGCGGCCGAACCCGGTCTGATCCTGTTGTGCGGGCGCTATGAAGCGATCGATCAGCGTTTGCTGGACCGTGTCGTCGATGAAGAAGTCAGCCTTGGCGACTTCGTGCTGTCGGGCGGAGAATTGCCGGCCATGGCCTTGATGGATGCGGTGGTGCGTCAGTTGCCCGGTGTGCTCAACGACTCGCAGTCGGCGGTGCAGGATAGTTTTGTCGACGTGCTGCTGGATTGCCCGCATTACACGCGCCCCGAGGAATACGCTGGCGTGCGTGTGCCCGATGTGCTGCTCGGCGGCCATCATGCGGAGATCGAAGCGTGGCGTCGGCGCGAAGCCTTGCGCAACACGTTGAACAAACGGCCCGATCTGATCGTGAAGGCCAGAAAGAACAAGATGTTGAGCCGTGCCGACGAGGCATGGCTTGCGAGTCTCGCGAAGGAAGAGTCGAAGGCGTAAAGCCTTGGGTCTTTCGAGCGGACATTAGGCGGCGCCGCGCATGCGTGCACGGCGCCAGATGTGAACCCATCCTCTATCGGGGCCGTAGCCAAGTGTTTTCACGAGGCAGGTACGAACGTCGACAAGATGGACTTAGGAGTCAGTGATGAATCTGATTGCAATTCTCGAGCAGGAAGAAATCGGCCGCGCTCTCGGCGAGAAAACCATCCCCGAATTCGCTCCCGGCGATACGGTGATCGTCAGCGTGAACGTGGTTGAAGGCACGCGTAAGCGTGTTCAGGCTTACGAAGGCGTCGTGATCGCCAAGCGTAACCGTGGTCTGAATTCGTCGTTCATCGTCCGCAAGATTTTCGTCGGGCGAAGGCGTCGAGCGTACGTTCCAGACGTACTCGCCGCTGCTGGCAAGCATCGTCGTGAAGCGTCGTGGCGATGTGCGTCGTGCGAAGCTGTACTACCTGCGCGACCGTTCGGGCAAGTCGGCCCGGATCAAGGAAAAGCTGGTCTCGAAAGACCGCGCTGCTTCCCAAGCGTAAATGCTGTAAGAAAAAGCACCCCTCGCGGGTGCTTTTTTGTTTGCCAGGTCAAAATAGCGGAATGTCCCCTATCCGCTCATTTCGAGAGACCCGTTGACCCGCCCCGTCTTTGAGCCTGAAACCCTGCCTGTCGAAGCGACAGGCGCCGATCTGCCGCCGGTGGCGGGCGCGCGTCTCACGCCTGATGGCCTGCGCGCCCGCTTCGAGCAGCGTCTTGCCTGGACCCCCGAGCTCGTCGTCGATGCGCCCTGGCGCGATGCCCACGCCGATCCACGCGTCGCGGCGGTACTGGTGCCGCTGGTGGTCCGCGAGCACGGCCTGACCGTGCTGCTGACGCAGCGTGCCGACCATCTGAACGATCACGCTGGCCAGGTGAGCTTTCCAGGCGGCCGCCACGAACCGTTCGACGCCGATGCCACGGCCACCGCGCTGCGGGAAGCGGAGGAGGAGGTCGGCCTCGATCCATCGCGTGTGGAAATTCTCGGCGCATTGCCCGACTATCTGACGGGCACCGGTTTTCGTGTGACGCCGGTGATCGGCCTCGTGCATCCGCCGTTCACGGTGAAGGCGGACGCGCTCGAAGTGGCCGAAGTCTTCGAAGTGCCGCTCGCCTTCCTGATGAACCCCGTGCACCACGAAGTGCGCGTGTTCCGCTATGAAGGCGGCGAGCGCCGTTTCTTCGCGATGCCGTATCCGCGCGCCGCATCGGCTGAACCCGAGGAGAACGGCAGCGAAGTCGGCAGCCACTATTTCATCTGGGGTGCGACGGCGGCGATGCTGCGCAACTTCTATCGCTTCCTTGCGGCCTGAGTTGCACCGGACTGTGCAGTTGTCAGGTGTTTGTCGACGTCCGCGCTCAGTGGCATCCGACCCTGTGCTATCGTTATAAAACAATCGTAAAACTCGAAAAGCACGGCGCATCGCATGACTTTTTTCTCCGTATTGCTGGCTCTGATCATTGAACAGGTACGCGCGTTGTCGCCGAACAATCCGGTGTCGGCGTTGCTTCAATACCATGCGGAGTCGGCGGCGCACGGATTCGATGCCGGCAAGCCGAAGCACGGCTTGCTCGCCTGGCTCGTGGTGGTGGTGCCCTGGACGCTGGTCGTCGCGCTCGTCTACTACGTGCTCTATCACATTCACTTTGCGCTGGCGTTCCTGTGGAACGTCGCGGTGCTGTACTTCACGCTGGGCTTCCGCCAGTTCAGCCACTACTTCACGGACATCCACCTCGCGTTGAATAACGACGACGTGCCGCGCGCGCGTGAGATCCTGAACGAATGGACCGGGCTCGATACCGTCGACATGCCTGTCAGCGAGATCGTGCGCCATACGTTGATTCATGCGGTGGTCGCTTCGCATCGGCACGTGTTCGGCGTGTTCTTCTGGTTTCTGATTCCGGTCGGCCCGGCGGGCGCGGTGCTGTATCGGATTGCCGAATATCTGGCGCGCACGTGGGCACGGCCGGTCGACGACCGCACGGTCGCGTTTTCGAGCTTCGCGCAGCGCGCCTTCTTCGTGATCGACTGGGTGCCGGCGCGGCTGACGTCGCTGGGTTTCGCGATCGTCGGCAATTTCGAAGACGCGATTTATGCATGGCGCAACCATGCACGCCAGTGGCCGGATGCGAACGACGGCGTGTTGCTGGCCGCGGGTAGCGGTGCATTGGGCGCGCGTCTGAGCGGGCCGCTGGCTGAACCGTCGAGCCTCGACGCGCTCGCCACCGGCGACGGCGGCCCGATGCAGGTCGGCGACGACTGCACGCCGCGCACGCTGCAATCGGCCGTGGGTCTTGTGTGGCGCGCGGTAGTGTTGTGGATGATTTTGCTGCTGATGCTGACGATCGCGGTGTGGCTGGCTTGACGTCGCTACGCTAAGCGCTGCTCGCTACGAAAAAAGCCGGACAAACAATGTCCGGCTTTTTTTATCCGCTCATGGCGCTGCCACGATCAGCACGGTCAATAACGAGCCCCTTCACTCATCCCGCGGATCGCGCGCCGTCCCACACTGCCAGCACACCGTAAACTGCGCTTCGAGCGCCTCACCACACTGACGACATCGCCAGCCAGGCGACCCTGCCGCCGGCCCATGCAATGCCGCGTCGATCAACCTCCGCGCCATCGCCTCATCGCGTTCATCGACGAGCCAAAGCTCCGGCGAGCACTGATCCGCGGGAATATCACCGAGCGCGCCGTTCAGATAGCGGTTGTGCAGCTCGCAAGCAATGCCCGCGGTCGCCAGCACATTGACCCAATGCTGTCCGATGATCAGATTCGGCGCGCGCATCAGTTTCATGTCAGCGGACGATCTGACTGGCTTCATGCACGAGTTGCGCATACAACGCATGCCGTTCGCGGCGGATGCGGCCATCCGTCACCGCTTCGAGAATCGCGCAACCGGGCTCATGCAGATGATGGCAATTGTAGAACCGGCAGTTCGGCAGCAACGGCCGGAACTCCGGAAACGCGCGCTCCAGCCGGCCTTCGGTCAGATGATGCAGGCCGAATTCCTGGAATCCCGGCGAGTCGATCAACGCGCCGCCTTCGCCGTCCGCGCTGTCGGGCAGCGGATAGAGACGCGTGAAGGTCGTCGTATGGCGCCCGCTGTTCAACGCAGTAGAAATTTCGCGCGTGGCGACTTCGGCATCAGGAATCAGCAGATTCACGAGCGTCGATTTGCCCATGCCGGACTGGCCGAGCAACAGCGTCGAATGACCATGCAGATGTTCGATCAGCGCGGCACGCGCGGCTTCGGGCATCATCTTGATCGACACTTCCACGACCGTATACCCCAGCGCGCGATACGATTCGAGCCGCTTGCGCGCGCCTTCGAGCGCTTCGGTCACGTCGGTCTTGTTCAGCACGATCAACGGCTTCAACTCGTTCGCCTCAGCGGCGACGAGTGCGCGCCCGAGCAGGTCTTCGCTGAAATGAGGTTCAGTGGCGAGCACGATCAATAGCTGATCGAGGTTTGCAGCGAACAGTTTCGACTTGTACTGATCCGAGCGATACAGCAGATTGCGCCGCTCGCCGATTTCGACGATCACGCCCTGGTCCGCCGAGGCCAGCTCATAAATCACGCGATCGCCGACCGCCACTTCGCTGCGCTTGCCGCGCGGAAAGCATTGGAGCATGGCGCCGCCGTCATCCGGTGCGACCAGATAGTGGCGGCCATGCGCGGCCACCACGAGACCGCCTACGCGCGTGCTGGACGGCGCGCGCGGCGCTTTCGAGGAGCGGCCGCTCATGCGTGCCGCAGCAGGCGGTCGATCCGCTGCGACGCCGGCGGATGCGAATAGTAGAAGGCGGTGTAGAGCGGATCGGGCGTCAGGGTCGACGCATTGTCCTCGTACAGCTTGACGAGCGCGTTGACGAGGTCTTGCGCATCGGTCTGGGTCGCGGCGAACGCATCGGCTTCGAACTCGTGCTTGCGCGAGCTGAGGCTGCCGAGCGGCGTCACGAAGAACAGGAACACCGGCAGCGCGAGGAAGAACAGCACCAGCGCGAGGCCGCTATTGCCGCCGATCAGCGACGGCCGCACGCCCAGCCCTTCGTAGAACCACACGCACTGCGTGAGCCAGCCGAGCAGGGCGAGCATCGCGAGACTGATCGCGAAGGTGACGAGCATGCGTTTGATCACATGACGACGCTTGAAGTGGCCGAGTTCGTGCGCGAGCACGGCTTCGATCTCGCTGCCCGACAGGCGCGCGAGCAGCGTGTCGAAGAACACGATCCGCTTGGCCGCGCCGAAGCCGGTGAAGTAGGCGTTGCCGTGTGCCGAACGGCGGCTGCCGTCCATCACGAAGAGGCCCTTGGCGGCGAAGCCGCAGCGCTGCATCAGCGCCTCGATGCGGCTTTTCAGCGCTTCGTCCTTGAGCGGCTCGAACTTGTTGAAAAGCGGCGCGATAAACGACGGATACAGCACCAGCACGAGCATCTGAAAGGCGACCCACACGATCCACGTCCACAGCCACCACAGGCTGCCGGCCTGGTTCATCAACCACAGCACGACGAACAGCAGCGGCAGGCCGAACGCGGCGCCGAGCAGCACGCCCTTGATCCGGTCGACGAAGAAAATGCCTTTGCTCATGCGGTTGAAGCCGAAGCGCTGCTCGACCACGAACTGCCGGTAGTAGTCGAACGGCAGGTCGATCGCGCTGGTGATCGCAATCACCGCCGCGACCAGTGCGATCTGGCCGACGTAACCACGGCCGAGCCAGTCGGAGATGCCCAGATCGAGCGCTTGCACGCCGCCGAGCAGCGTGAGGCCGATCAGCACCGCCGCGCTGACGACGATCTCGATCATGGTGAGGCGGGTGCGCTCGACGGTGTAGTCGGCGGCGCGCTGGTGCGCCGTCAGCGCGATGGTGCCGGCGAATTGGCTCGGCACCTGCTCGCGATGGCCGGCCACGAAGCGGATCTGCCGCGACGCGAGCCACAGTTTGGTGCCGACCATCGCCACGACGGCGATGACGAACAGAACAGTGAAGTACAGGGTAGGCATCCGGGGATTCCGTGGTATCTATGCGAGAATTATATGTTTCTTCCCGCCTCGCGGCGGGGGATGGGCTCAAACTAGCCCAAACCAGCTTAATCCAATCTCAAACGAACAATTGCCGCGGCAGGCGGGCTTGCAGAGAAGCCGTTTGCCCGGCCATCAGGGCTGCCTTCATGACTGACATCCTCGCATCCACCGAACAGCCGCCGCTCGTGCGCAGCGACATGAATCTCGTCTGGCTGGACATGGAAATGACCGGGCTCGAGCCCGACTCCGACCGCATCATCGAAATCGCGGTGGTGGTGACGAATTCGACGCTCGACAGGATGCTCGAAGGCCCGGTACTGGCGATTCATCAGAGCGACGAGACGCTCGCCAAAATGGATCAGTGGAATCAGAACACGCACGGCCGCTCGGGGCTGATCGACCGCGTGAAGGCGTCCACGGTGAGCGAGGCTGACGCCACCGAACAGATCCGCGATTTCCTGAGCGTCTACGTGCCGCCGGGCAAATCGCCGATGTGCGGCAACTCGATCTGCCAGGACCGCCGCTTCATGGCACGCTGGATGCCGGATCTGGAGCGCTTCTTCCATTACCGCAATCTCGACGTCAGCACGTTGAAGGAACTGTGCCGCCGCTGGCAGCCGGCCATCTACAAGGGCTTCCAGAAACGCGCGATGCACACGGCGCTGGCCGATATCCACGAGTCGATCGACGAACTGAAGTACTACCGCGAGCACTTCCTGATCCCGTCGGCACCGGACGCCGCTGACGGCGCGGAATAAAACTGCGGAATAGCAGCAGTAGAAAAAGCGCGCCTAAGCCGGCCGGGGCGCGCGCTGCGCGTTCTTCGGCCGGAACGCCTTCACCACGTCGGCGTTGGTTTCCACGTACGGTCCGCCAATCAGGTCAATGCAGTACGGCACCGCGGCGAAAATGCCCGGCACCTTCACCGCGCCGCCTGCTTCGGCGTCGCGCAAGCCTTCCAGCGTTTCCTTGATCGACTTCGGCTGACCCGGCAGGTTGATGATCAGCGCCGCGTGCTCCGCCGTTTCGCGGATCACCGCGACCT
This sequence comes from Paraburkholderia sp. BL9I2N2, assembly GCF_004339745.1. Taxonomy (GTDB): domain Bacteria; phylum Pseudomonadota; class Gammaproteobacteria; order Burkholderiales; family Burkholderiaceae; genus Paraburkholderia. The sequence goes on from NZ_SMGP01000001.1 coordinate 562,302, forward strand.
GGCGCGACAGAATCGCGGTCGGCACGAAATTCAGGCTGATCTGCCGCATCTGTTCGCCGAAACCCGGCATTTCCTTGGTGGCGACGGCCAGCGTCGCCTCGGGCGTCACGTCGCGGCGCGACGGGCCGGTGCCGCCGGTGGTCAACACCAGATCGCAGCCGACTTCGTCCACCAGTTCGGTCAGCGTGGCGGAAATCGTCGGCGCGTCGTCCTGAATCAGGCGGGTGACCACTTGCCACGGCGAGGTGAGGGCCGCGCCGAGCCATTCCTGCAAGGCCGGAATGCCTTTGTCCTCGTACACGCCGGTGGACGCGCGGTCGCTGATCGACACGAGGCCGATCACGATTTCGTCGGGGTGCTTACGTGCCGCCTTAGGCGTCGCGGTCGTCATCGTCGTCTTCGTCCAGGGCGTCGTCGGCATCGGAATCGGCCTCAGCGGACGGGCCGTCCGCGTTCTTGATCCACTGGAACAGTTCGCGGAAGTAGCGTGGCGGCTTGCTCTGCTGCGCTTCCTTGCGGGCGTTGCGGATCAGCGTGCGGCCCTGCTGCGGGTCGGCGTTCGGGTGCTGGCGAATGAACTCGGTCAGCGCGGCGTCGTCGGCGAGCAGCTTTTCGCGGGTGCGCTCGATCCAGTGGAGCTTGGCCGTTTCCGCCTTGTTGACGCCGTTGTAGGTGTCGAGCGCGGTGCGCAGCGCGGCGGTTTCCTCGTCCAGCAGCGAGCGCATCACGCGGCCGACGTATTGCACCTGGCGGCGTTTGCCTTCGTGATCGGTGATGCGGCGCGCTTCGCGCACTGCGTCGTCGAGCTTTTCGGGCATCGGCATGCGCTTGAGCGCGTCTTTGGGCAGCGCGATCAGCGCCGAGCCCAGTTCCTGCAGCTCGTGCATTTCGCGCTTGAGCTGGGACTTGCTGGGACGGTCGTAGCCGTTCTCGTCGACTTCCGGCTCGGCGGATTCGATGGGTTGAATGCGGGTTTTGCGTGTCATTCCGATATTGTAGCGTGCCGCGCCCACCGCACCCGCGGTGCTGCCGCGCACCAGGGCCTCGCGCCTTGCGAAGCGATGGCGACGCGACGCTCAGGCGGCGGTGAGACGGCGGTGAGACGGCGGTGAGACGAGGCGCAGCGAATGCCAGGTACGGCATCGCGTACCTTGCTATGATCGCGGGATACGTAATCGGACACAGGCGCGGACATCGGCGCGCGCATGTGCCAGGCATGTGCGTGACCGGTGCGAACACAGCGAACACACTGGGCCACTCGGCCCCGAACAGGACGGCAACGACAATGGCAGCAGACATGGACGTCAAGCAGCGCTTTTTTCCGCATACCCAGGATGAACTGAAGGAAATCGCCTCGGACATCCTTCGTCACGCGAAGTCGCTCGGCGGTACCGACGCGGCGACCGAGATTTCCGAAGGCGACGGCCTGTCCGTCTCCGTGCGGCGCGGCGAAGTCGAGACGATCGAGCACAACCGCGACAAGATGGTCGGGGTGACGGTGTTCATCGGCAACAAGCGCGGCAATGCGAGCACTTCGGACTTCTCGTCGCAGGCTTTGAAGGACACGGTCGCGGCGGCCTACAACATCGCCCGCTTCACGGCGGAAGACGATTGCGCGGGTCTCGCCGAAGCGGAGTTGCTGGAAACGGCGCCGCGCGATCTCGATCTCTATCACCCGTGGAATTTGTCGGCCGACGAAGCGGTGGAGATCGCCCGCCGCTCGGAAGACGCCGCGTTCGCGACCGATCCGCAGATCAAGAATTCGGAAGGCGCAAGCGTTTCGGCACAGCACTCGCAGTTCGTGCTGGCCACCTCGCGCGGCTTCCTGGCCGGCTATCCGTACTCGCGCCATTACATCGCGTGCGCGCCGATTGCGGGCAGCGCCCGCAACATGCAGCGCGACGACTGGTACACGTCCACCCGCAGCGCCGAAGAGCTGGCCGATCCCGAAGCCGTGGGCCGTTACGCGGCGCAACGCGCGCTGGCGCGCATCGGCGCGCGCGGTCTGGATACGCGCAAGGTGCCGGTGCTGTTCGAAGCGCCGCTCGCCGCGGGCATTCTCGGTGCCTTCGTGCAGGCCACGAGCGGCGGCGCGCTGTATCGCAAGACCTCGTTCCTTGTCGATAGCCTGGGCAAACCGGTGTTCGCTCCGCACGTGCAGGTGGTCGAAGACCCGCACGTCGCCCGTGCCATGGGCAGCGCGCCGTTCGACGAAGAAGGCGTGCGCACCAAACAGCGTTCGGTGGTGAAGGACGGCGTGGTGGAGGGTTATTTCCTTTCTACCTACTCGGCACGCAAGCTCGGCATGCAAACCACCGGCAATGCCGGAGGCTCGCACAATCTGTCGCTGCGGAGCTCGAATACGCGCCCGGAAGACGACTTCGAAGAGATGCTGCGCAAGCTCGGCACAGGCCTGTTGCTGACCGAACTGATGGGGCAGGGCGTGAACTACGTGACGGGCGACTATTCGCGCGGCGCGTCGGGCTTCTGGGTCGAGAACGGCAAGATCCAGTATCCGGTCGAGGAGATCACGGTGGCGAGCACGCTGCAGGAGATGTTCCACCACATCGTCGCGATCGGCGCGGATACGATCACGCGCGGCACCAAGCAGACCGGCTCGGTGTTGATCGAGCGGATGACGATCGCGGGGCAATAACAGGGTTTCAGCCGCTGTTCGGCGCGCAAGTTGATTGGCCTGCGGGCCCGTAGAAACGAAAACGCCGCGCAATTGATTGCGTGGCGTTTTTTTATGTCAGGCGCCTTTGCGCTTGTACGTCACGAACGCGTAGTCGAAATCGTTCGGCGCATCGGCGCGATGCGTTTCATGCGCGACTTCTACCCACTCGTTTTCATCGAGTTCGGGGAATGTGGCGTCGCCTTCGAAGTCGGCGGAAATCTCGGTGATGATCAGCTTGTCCGCCTGCCGCAAACCTTCCGCATACAACTGCGCGCCGCCGATCAGAAACGCTTCCGGCGCCTGATCCTGAGCGGCGAGCTTGAGCGCGTCTTCGAGCGTGGTGGCCGCGTCGCAGCCCTGAAAGCGCCGCGTGGCATCCCGTGTCACGACGATGTTGCGGCGTCCCGGCAACGGCCGGCCGATCGACTCATGCGTCTTGCGGCCCATGATGATGGGCGCGCCCATGGTCGTGCGCTTGAAGAACGCGAGGTCTTCGGGAAGTCGCCAGGGCAACTGGTTGTCGCGGCCGATCACGCCGTTGTTGGCGCGAGCGACGATCAAGGTGAGCGTCGTCATCGAATGGAAAGGGGAACGTAACCGGACTGATTCTACCTGACGCGCGGCCCCGCGCCGCGGCGGCGGGTTTCGGCCCGGCTGCGGCCGGTGCGGCCGCAGCGCAGCCGGCCGGGACGCGCCGCGCAAACCACGCGCGCGCCGCAGCCGGACGCGGCTGCCAGATCACGCGGCTTCACCCAGCTTCATGAGACGCCGCCGGCCGTGCCCAGCCCGCGCCGCCTCATTCCTGCGCGCTGTCGTCCGCGGCGAATGCCGCCTTCTCGTCGGCGGCGCTCAATTCGCGCAAGCCGTGCTGACCCATCAGCCGGTACAGCGTCACGCGCGAAATACTCAGATCCATCGCCGCCTCGTTCAGCCGATGTCGATGACGCAGCAGCGCCGCTTCGATCGCGCGCTTCTCGGCGGCCTCGCGCGCTTGCGAGAGCGTCATGGTCTGCTGCGCGGTGAAGTGCGCGAGATCGAGGTCGTCGGCGGAAATCAGCTTATTCTCCGCCATCACGATCGCGCGGCGCACCCGGTTGATCAGCTCGCGCACGTTGCCGGGCCAGTTGTAGTTGTAGAGCGCCTCGATCGCCGACGGCGTGAAGCCGCAGATCTTGCGCGCGCTGTCGGTCTTGTACTAGTGCAGGATGTGCTGCGCGAGAATCTCGATGTCCTTGCCGCGCGCGCAGCGGCGGCTCGTCCACACGCAGCACGCAGAGCCGATGGAACAGGTCGGCGCGAAACCGGCCGTCGCGCATCGCGACTTCCAGATCGACGTGCGTCGCGGAAATGATCCGCACGTCGACCGGAATCGATTCGCGTCCGCCGAGCCGCTCGATCTTGCCTTCCTGCAAAAAGCGCAGCAGGCTCGCCTGGCTCTCGAGCGGCAGGTCGCCGATTTCGTCGAGCAGCAGCGTGCCGCCGTCGGCGGCTTCGACGCGACCGATCTTGCGTTGATTCGCGCCGGTGCACGCGTCGCGTTCATAGCCGAATAATTCGGATTGCAGCAGATGGTGCGGAATCGCGCCGCAATTAATCGCGATGAACGGCGCCTTGCGGCGCGGCGAACGCTCGTGGATCGCCAGCGCGGTCAGCTCCTTGCCGGTGCCCGACTCGCCGGAGATGAACACGCTCGCGTCAGTGTTCGCCACCTTGCGAATGGTGCGAAAGAGTTGCTGCATGGCTTCGCAGGTGCCGACCATTTCCTCGTCGCCCGACTCGCTCACGGGCGGCGCGACTTCGGGATCGCACAGCGTCACCATGCCGAACGCGTGCCCGACCAGATAGTCGATCGTGGTGTGGGCCACCGGCACCTTGACGAAGTCGAAGCAGTAGTGGAGCACGAGGCGCCGCACCACGGGATCGTTGAGCCGTTCGTTGGTGGCGAGCGCGATCCAGCCGACCTGCTGGTGGCGCAGGCTCGCTTCGAGTCCGGCGAGGTCGCGCGGCGGAAAGCTCGCCAGATCGACGATGCCCGCGCAAGCCACATCGGGATTCACCAGACGGCCCAGCTCATGCGCCGAGCGTGCCGCCGGTCGACACCGTGATCTGGTTGGCCTGCGCGTTGTTCAGACCGGCCGTTTCGTTGACGGCGAACGCGCCCGTCACGCCGGCTGCGGCGCCGTTGGCGATGGTCGAGGTCGCGCCGATCGTCGGCACCGGCTGCGCGTGGGCGTGCCCGCCACCAGGGCGGCGCCCATGCAGAGGCACAGCGCCGCTTGCAGCGAACGGAGCTTGTGCCGGCCAATGAGCGGATTCATTTCAACCCTCCGAGCGCGCCGGTGAGCGTGTTCGACAGCGGTGCCAGCGCGCCCGTCACCGACGAGCTGATGGTCCCGCCGATGCCCGGCGCGGGCAGGCCGATGCCGCCGGAATTGAGCGCTACGTTGTTGCCGGTGGCTTTGCCGCTGAGGATCTGGGTGACCGCCTGCATGCCGGTGCCGCCGAGCACGCCGCCGGCTGCCACTCCGCTGGACCCATGCGCATTCGTCAGATCGGTATCGCCCACGATCGTGGCGACCGCCGGATTGAATGAGTTGGCCGGGAAAGTGGTGGCGCGCACGGCGACCGGGTCCTGACTCTTCGGCACCGGTACGAAGGCGTCGCGCGGTGTAATCGTGCGCTCGACGATGATGTCGCCCGGATTGACGGCCTGCTGCGCGATGGCGTCGACGGTAAAAGAGGCGCTGAGCAGGACCAGGACGCTTGCCAGTGCCGCCGGCAACGAGGTGTGCGCCGACACGCGCGACCCGAGTGCGCGCGGCGTCCGGATGGAGGTAGTCATGTCGTTCCTTGCTTGCGTCTTGTGTTTCTTGTTCGCGGGCCGTGTGTCCGCCACACCGCCACCCCTGTTTTTTGCTTCGTTATTTTGTTCGGCTACTTTCTTTGGTAGTTGGCGACGTTGCCCTGTGCGGCGCGCGCCGCGTCGATCGGAATCGGTAAGGGCGAGGGCGGAGCAATCTCGTCCCACAGCGTCACGCTGTTGCCGCTGCCGCCGTTGCCGCGCATGAGTTGCGGTGTAGTGGCGACCATCACCATGCCGACCGCGCCGCCGCGTTGCCGCGAGAGCACCTGGTCGTCGAGCGAAAAATCGTTCACGGATGCACCATCGGCCGGAATGCTCAGCACGTTGGCGGCAAGCTGGGGGAAAGCGATGACGGCGCGCGTCGTCGTGTCGGATGAAGAGGGCGCGGCGATCGCGGTGTTCGCGAAGGTGGCGGAGCCTGGGTCGGCGGATTCCGTCAGCGTGGCGAATGGAGCCCCTCCGGCTTCCTGTGCGTTGGCGCCAATGGGCAGCACGATTAGTGCGATTGCGGTGCAAAGTGCCGCGCATGGTGCAACCTTGCCCAGGTCGATGCGGAAAGCGAGTCGCATGATGTGTCTCCTTGGTGCATGACATTTAGCGAAACGTGTGCCATCGCTCGCAATCCATTGATGCATCGGCAGGCGAGTCAAAACGCGGGAGTCACAATTGAGAAAACGGACAAAAACGTTTCAGCGTTGAAACGATGAGCAGGAAATACCTGTAATTCGTTAATCCGGCCGGTACGAACTACCATGGGGTCTACGCCAGGAAAAGCGCTTCCACTAATGATTTATTCGTCGGCTGAATAAGTCTTTATCGCCCGCGGAGCGGCGCTGGGTAAGGAGTGCGCGATTAAATTCGCATAATTGTTTTCCAAGCGGCGCGCGTATAGTAAGCTCTCGAAAAAGAGCTTCAGATTTAAAAAAGCCCGCTAACGGGCCGTCTCAAACACACACGCCGCTTTCTTGGGGATCAGCTGTCCGCACGGAATGGAATGGCCGTTCGGTTTTTGCTATATCGCGAATCCCGAACGAGTCAGCGTGTCTGAACTTGTTTCAGGTGCGTGCGTCATCCTTAACGTTCGTTGACGAGAGGATCTGAATAATGGAACCCGCAACGCGGCAACTGATTTACGTTTCGCGCGATCCGAGCGCGGAGCTGAATACTCGGTTTCACCAGCGCGGCTGGCATGTGGAAGTCGTAGGATCGGCGCGCGACGTGCGCCGGGCAGTTCGCGCCGGAATGGCGGCTGGCGGCCTGCTTGACCTGTCTAGCGAATTTCAGCCACACGAAATCGCCGCCTTCGAATCCTGCCTGACCATGCCGAACGTCGGCTGGGTCGCGGCCACCATGCCGGGGCAATTGCAGGACGCCGCGTTGCGCCGGCTCGTGCGCGACTATTGTTTCGACTACGTGACGGTGCCGTATTCGGGCGACAGGATCGTCGATTCCGTCGGTCACGCCTACGGCATGATCTCCCTCGGCGAAACGGCTTCCAACGATGCCTCCCAAGGCGCCGAAGGCGAAATGGTCGGCTCGTGCGACGCCATGCTCGCGCTGTTCCGTTCTATCCGCAAAGTGGCGATGACCGACGCACCGGTGTTCATCTCGGGCGAATCGGGCACCGGCAAGGAACTGACGGCGGTCGCGATTCACGAACGTTCGGCGCGGCGCAATGCGCCTTTCGTGCCGATCAACTGCGGCGCGATTCCGCCGCATCTGCTGCAATCCGAACTATTCGGCTACGAACGCGGCGCGTTCACCGGCGCCAATCAGCGCAAGATCGGCCGGGTGGAAGCGGCGAACGGCGGCACGCTCTTTCTGGACGAAATCGGCGACCTGCCGCTCGAAAGCCAGGCGAGCCTGCTGCGCTTCCTGCAGGAGCGCAAGGTGGAGCGGCTGGGCGGGCACGGCGCGATCGACGTCGACGTGCGGATCATCTCAGCCACCCACGTGGATATGACCGCGGCGATGATCGAAGGACGGTTCCGTTCCGACCTCTACCACCGCCTGTGCGTGTTGCAGATCGACGAACCGCCGCTGCGCGCGCGCGGCAAGGATATCGAACTGCTGGCGCGGCACATGCTGGAACGTTTCAAGAAAGATGCAAGCCGCCGCTTGCGCGGCTTCGCGCCGGACGCGATCGCGGCGCTGCATAACTACGGTTGGCCGGGCAATGTGCGCGAGTTGATCAACCGCGTGCGGCGCGCCATCGTGATGTCGGAAGGGCGCGCGATCACGGCGCGCGATCTGGAACTCGCGGAATACGTGGAGATCGTGCCGGTGTCGCTCGCGCAGGCGCGTGAAGCGGCCGAACGTCAGGCGATCGAACTGGCGCTGTTGCGTCACCGCGGGCGTCTCGGCGACGCCGCGCAGGAACTCGGCATCTCGCGCGTCACGTTGTACCGGCTGCTGTGCTCGCACGGCATGCGCCATATGGAAGGGGAGCCGCTCGCCACGCCGCACGGCGAATTGCCGGCTTCGGTGCCGCATCTGTAAATCGTTTGACGGGCCTCGCGGGTCTCGTGGGCCGGTAAACGATTTCAGTGGTTCGTCCAGCGCGCATCGAGCGGTCCTGTGACTGGCCGCGTGCCGTCCTCTCGCCCCAACCTCGCACTACCTCGCGTCACCTTTCCCTCGATATTTTCGATGCCGCGCGCCGTGACCGGGCGTCGTCCCGTCGCGCTTGTTAAAATCGGGTTTTCCGCTCAATCTCCGTGGCGCCCGGATCGACCCGGTCAGCGTCTCGTCGAAGGAACCCGAATGAAACAATACCTCGACCTCGTCCGCACGATTCTCGACACCGGCACGTGGCAGGAGAACCGCACTGGCATCCGCACCATCAGCACGCCGGGCGCGATGTTGCGCTTCGACCTTCAGGAAGGTTTTCCCGCGGTCACCACGAAAAAGCTGGCGTTCAAATCGGCGGTGGGCGAACTGGTCGGGTTCCTGCGCGCCTCGCGCAGCGCCGCGGATTTCCGCGACCTCGGCTGCAAGGTGTGGGACGCGAACGCCAACCAGAATCCGCAATGGCTCGCGAATCCCTATCGCCAAGGGCCGGACGATCTCGGCGACGTGTATGGCGTGCAGTGGCGCCAGTGGCCGGCCTACAAGGTGCTGGACGCGACCGCGAGCGCGCAGCTTGCCGATGCGACCGCACGCGGCTTCCAGGTGGTGACCGAATTCGATGAAGACGGCAGCCGCAAAGTGCTGTTGTACAAAGCGATCGACCAGCTGCGCCAGTGCCTCGACACGATCATGCAGAACCCGGCCGATCGGCGCATTTTGTTTCATGCGTGGAATCCTGCCGTGCTGGATCAGATCGCGTTGCCGGCTTGCCACCTGCTCTATCAGTTCCTGCCGAACGTGGTGCGCAAGGAAATTTCGCTGTGCCTGTACATTCGCAGCAACGACGTCGGGCTCGGCACGCCGTTCAATCTGACCGAAGGCGCGGCGTTGCTGCATCTGGTCGGTCGCCTGACGGGGTACACGCCGCGCTGGTTCACCTATTTCATCGGCGACGCGCATATCTACGAAAATCAGCTCGACATGTTGCAGCAGCAGCTCACGCGCGAGCCGTACGAAAGCCCGGCCTTCGCGATCTCGGAGCGCGTGCCGGAGTACGCGAAAACCGGCGTGTACGAGCCGGAATGGCTTGAAAAGATCGAGCCGTCGGATTTCTCGCTGGTCGGCTACCGGCATCACGAACCGCTCACGGCGCCGATGGCTGTTTGATCGTCGGTCGGGTCGGTAAGCGGCCCGTTCGCACAAAGAAAAACCGCCGCGATGCGAATCGCGGCGGTTTTTCTTTGTGCTCCCTGCCAGTTGGCAGGCGGAAGATGCTCAGCCTTTGTGATGCTCGTCGCGGTTGCCGCCGCCCGAATGCTGTTCGCCGTGCTGCGGCTGCGCTTGAGGATGTGGCTGCTGCGCCTGCTGCGGACGCGGCTGTTGCTGTTGCGGCTGCGGATGAAACTCCGGCCGAGGTTGTTGCTGCACCTGCTGCTGGCGCGGCTCGGGACGCGGCTGCTGTTGCTGTTGCGGCTGCGGATGAAACTCCGGCCGAGGCTGTTGCTGCGCCTGTTGCTGGCGTGGCTCGGGGCGCGGTTCCTGACGCGGCTGCTGCGTCGGTTGCTGCATGGGCTGCGGATGATATTCCTGACGCGGTTGCTGCTGCGCCTGGACTTCCGCCGGACGCGGCGCCTGCGGCTCAGGCTGACGCTGCGCTTGGATCTGCGGCTGCTGTTGCGGCCGAATCTCCTGCTGACGCGCCTGCTGCTGTTGTTGCTGGACCGCCGGGTTCTCCACAGGGCGTGGCGCGCCATGCTGCTGCGCACCGGGTTGTTGCACGAACTCCGGCCGTCCCGCTTGCGGCTGCGGACCGCCGCGCTGCTGGGCTTGCTGTGCCTGCTGCGCCATCGGCGTATGCGGCTGAGTCCAGGCCGGCTCGTGCCGCCCGTTCACACCTGGCTGCTGACCCGCCTGCTGCGGCATGCCTCGCTGCTGCTGCTGTTGCCCCATCGCCGCCGGATTGCCGATGTTCGCTTGCGGCGGACGCGGCACACCGTTCGACGGATGTCCCATCTCACCAGGCTGCGGCCGCTGATTGGCGATTTGCGGCGGCATGCCCGGCCGCGCTTGCGGTTCGCCGCCATGCGGCGCCTCACCCGGCCGCTGTCCGGCCTGCTGCTGCATGCCGTTAGGTCCAACAACCGGCGCGCCCGGCGCCATCCCCGGCGCACGTCCGGCGATATGCGACTGCACGACCCGCACGTTCTGCACCGGCAGCGCGCTCGGTCCGCCCGCCATATGCGCCGGCACCGAGGTCCGCACGATAGGCTGACCGGCGCCCGGCACCCGCCCGCCGCTTTGCGCGAAACGCTGCGCGAGACTGTCGTGGTAAGCCGCCGGCATCGCCGGACTACGGGTCGCCACGACCGGACGCGTCATCACCGCCGCGGGTGGGCGGTAATTCGCGTTGCGCAGACCTGGCCCGAAGCTCTCGCGCACCGGCGCGATTCCCGGCCCGCCCGGGTTGATCTGCGCATTGCGCCATTGCCGCGGATCAACCTTCTGGGCGAAGCGCCCAACCGGCTGGCCGTGCACGAAGGCCGTCGCCGGCACCGCGGTCACGCCGCCCGGCGCGCGGTAGTTGATATACGTGTTGTGAATGTTGGTCACATTCACGTTGCGGTTGTAGTTGTTGACGATCGTCGTCCGGTTGACGCGGTTGTAGTAGCCCGGGCTCCAGTGATCGTGATTGCCCCAGCGCGGATGCCACGGCTCGCCTGGGCCGAGCGGGAACCACGCGACACCGGCCGCCACCGCTCCGCCGATCGCCAGATCCACGCCCCAGTTCACGCCGCCGCCACCGCCGCCCACGAAGGCGACGAGGGCCGGTGCGTAGACGGGCGGCTCGCTGACCGCGACCGGTCCCGGCACCCATGCCCACGTATCGTCGACCTGGGCCCAGCGACCGTAGTGATAGGGCGCGAAGCCCCACGGCGCGTCGTCGACCCAGGTCCAGCCCCACGGCGCCTGCCAGACCCAATGGCCGTCGTGATACGGCGCCCAGCCGGCGGGCGTACCGCGCGGCACCCACACTTCGCCGTACTGCGGCGTGCTTTGCCACGTGCCATTGGCGTCGAGATCCTGGTAGCCGGGAATGTCGCGCGACACGTAGCGTGCCGACACCGAGCGGTCTTCCGCGGCGTCGCGGCTGGCAGCCCACTGATCGAAGCCGTCGAGACCGGGCGCGCCGTTGTCGGCGGCCTGTTGCAGGTTGGTGCCGCCGAAGCGGATCTGCTGGCCGGCCGCGACCGGTACCTGACCGCTGTCGCCGTACACCGTGGCGCCGCCGCTGCGCACGGTGACGGTCGTGCTGCTGCCGTCCGGCGCGACGTCGACGCGATAGTCGCCGGGGCCGTCCAGGCTGAGCGCGAGATTCGGCGTATCGATTTCATAGGACGAGCCGGGCGCGAGTTCACGCACGCGCGCCGACAACGTGCCCTGCGCGACTTTGAGCTGGGCGCTGTTGTCGTCGAGATTCAGTAGATCGAGGCTGGTGGACGGGCCGAGGCGCACCGCAGTCGAGCCGATATGCAGCTCCGAGCGCGCGTTCTGATCGTTCCACAACTGGTCGCCGGTGGTGAGCGGGCGGTTGATCTGGGCATACGACCAGTCGGTGGCGCCGGCCGGCTCGGTGGTCACGGCGCCCGCCGTGTAGTTCAGGCGCGCGACGCGGCCGGGCGGATCGGTGTCCTGGGTGGCGGCGGCGTTCTGCGGCGCCTCCTGGATTTCCTGAGCGAAGGTGGCCTGGCCTGCAAAGAGGAACGTGGCGGCTGCGATCAGCGTATAGCCGATAACCCGGCGGTTCGAATGGCGGTGTGGGGTGACTGTTCTCATGATTTGGCTCCGACGGACGCGGTATCTTGCGGCATCCGTGCAGTCACTGTACCCGCGGCGTTTGTTTCAAGGCCCGCACTTTTGTAAGGCTGCCTCACCACCGTGTAACAAAAGGTCTCGATAAGGCGATTCGTAAGCTGATTGCCGATTTCCTGTAACCGCGTCAGACAGTCGGGCGTGCCTCACGGGCGAGAAACGTATCGAAATGGCGGTGCCCGGCCGGCGTGATGCGAAGGATTCGCGGCCGTTCGGTGCGCTCGACCCAGCCATGCGATGTCCACGAATCCAGCAGCGCCGCGCCGAGGGCGCCGCCCAGGTGCGGACGCCGCTCGCTCCAGTCGGGGCAGGTGCAGGCAAAGCGGCGGCGCCGGCTTTTCTGGGCCGACATGTCGATGCCCCAGTCGGCGAGGCGGGCGGCGCCCTCGGCGGTGGCTTCGAGCGACGTGCCGTGCAGCGTCAGCAGGCCGCCTTCGACCAGCCGCTCGAACACGCGCACCGACAATTCGCCGGCCATATGGTCGTAGCAAGTGCGCGCGTAACGCATGTCGAGCGGCACGGTGCGCACGGGCCGCGGCACGGGACGCTGCGGCGCGCTGACTTGCGCGACGTTGGCCAGCGCTTCGATCGACGCGGCGATGTCCGGCGACGCGATCCGAAAGTAGCGATGCCGGCCGCGCACTTCGAGCGCGAGCAGGCCGCCGTCGGTCAGGCGCGCGAGATGGGCGCTGGCCGCCGATGGCGAGAGCCCGGCGATCATCGTCAGTTCGCCGGCCGGGCGGGCGCTGCCGTCCATCAGCGCCCACAGCATGGCGGCGCGGCCGGGGTCGGCGAGCAACGCGCCGATGCGGCTCAAGCCGGGAAAGTGGTTCTGTTCGTCTGCGAGAGTGGCGGGCATTTGGCGTCTCCTGAGGGCGGCGCGGTCAAGCGCGCCATGCGGTCCACTGTATCGGGCTGCGCGATTCGATGTTTCAGCTTAGCGTGAAGTGTTGAATGCAGCAGCTACGAAAACCTGGCAGGCGTCGTGGGAAGGGAAGGTGAGCAAAGGCCCCAAAACGCGCTTTGGCGGCGCCGCGGGCCAGCATCGCTGCCGGTAGCCAAATCGCGCTCTGGCGGCGTGCAGGACCGCCGTCGGTGCCGCACACCGTGCTTCAGTGCCGGGCACGGCCGCCAGGCTAGAATCAAAGTCTGTCCTAGCAGGAAACTCGCTGTCATGAAAACTCTTCTGACCGTCGTTGCCTCGGCGTTGCTGCTCAGTGCATGTGCACAGGGCGGCGGCGGTTCGGGCGCGGGCACCGGCAGCATCACGATGTACGGCACCATCGACGAAGGCATCACGGTCCGCAAATAGGCGGCTGGCGCACGCCTCGACAGACAGCGGTCAGCGATTCCTCACGTCTGGCAGGAATTGATGCATCATTGTCATCTCTGCCATCGACGCTCATGTGACGATCAGGTCATCTCACTTCCGCCGCCCGGGACCTTTCGATGCCGCCGTCCGCCGCTTCCGCCGCTTCCGCCGCTTCCGCCGCTTCCGCCGCTTCCGCCGTTCCCACCCATCCGGCCAGCCTGCGCGACTCCGATCCGCACGACCGGCGCGCCGCGCGCGTGCTGGCCGTTTGCCAGGCGCTGTACACGTCATCGGTATCGATCGATCTGACCTTGACTGGTCTGGTCGGCTACACGCTCGCCGACGACAAGGCGCTCGCCACGCTGCCGTTCTCGCTGATCACCGTCGCCGCCGCGCTGACGACGATCTTCGCGTCGTTCCTGATGGCGCGCATCGGCCGGCGCGCGGGCTTCGTGCTCGGCGCGGGCGTTGGCGCGCTCGGCGGGGCGGTTTCGGTGTGGGCGATCTTTCATCACAGTTTCTGGGCCTTCTGCGCCGGCACGGCGACGGTCGGCGTGTTTCAGGCGTTCGCGCAGTATTACCGGCTCGCCGCCGCCGATGCGGTCGGCGTCGAAGACAAAAGCCGCGCGATTTCGACCGTGCTGGCGGGCGGCGTGGTGGCCGCCATCTGTGGACCGCTGCTTGCCGCGTGGAGCAAGGACTGGCTGGCGCCGGTCGCGTTCGCGGGTTCGTATGCGCTGGTGACAGGCTTTGGGCTTTTATCGATTGCCTTGCTGGCGCTCCTGTATCGCGACGCGGCGCCCGTCGTGAGCACGACGGCGACTCACGAGGCGGCGCGGCCGCTCGGCGAGATCGTGCGGCAGCCGATCTTCGCGGCGGCGCTCGCCAACAATGCGCTCGGCTACGCCGTGATGATGTTCGTGATGACCGCGACGCCGATCGCCGCGGTCGCCTGCGGGCACACGATCGGCGACGGCGCGGCGATCATCCAGTGGCACCTGGTCGGCATGTTCGCGCCGTCGCTCTTTTCCGCGCGGCTGATCAAACGCTTCGGCGTGCTGCGGGTGATCGGCGCGGGCATTGTGCTGTCGGCGCTGTGCGGTGTGCTCGCGTTGCGTTCGACCGATCTGCCGCATTTCTACGCGGCGCTCGCCTGTCTCGGCGTGGGCTGGAATTTCATGTTCGTCGGCGGCTCGACGTTGCTTGCGCAGTCGTACCGGCCGTCGGAGCGCGCCAAGACGCAAGCGACCAGCGAATTCACGACGTTCGCGTTTTCCGCGCTGGGTTCGCTGTTTGCAGGGCAATTGCTGGCGCGCTTCGGCTGGACGACGATCAACGTCGCGATTTTTCCGCTGCTCGCGGCGGCGGCGCTCGCCACGCTCGGCTATGCGTGGTCGCGTAAGCGGCAGTTGGCCGCGGAGGGGTCCTGATGGCGGTGCGTCATATCGTTTTCGCAGTCGCACCGGATCTGGTGCTGCTCGACGCTTGCGGGCCGCTCGAGGCGTTCTGGCGCGCTGAGTTGACGGTTGCCGGGATAGCGGCAGCGAGTGTCGCCAAAGCCGTGGAAAGCGGGGAGGGAGTCGCCAGCGATGAGGGCCGATCGGGCATATCGATCAGTTCGGCCAGTTCGGGACGCAGCACGCCACAACCCGTGGCCTACCGCACGACGGTCGCGTCGATCGACGGCGGCATATTGCAGACATTCCCCGGCCTGCCGATCGTCACCGAACGGCTCGATTCACTCGACGACCAGCCGATCGACACGCTGATCATTCCCGGCGTCCCCGTCGACGAACACTGCACTTTGCAACCGGGCCTCGTCGCGTGGATCCGGCGCCAT
Organism: Paraburkholderia sp. BL9I2N2; assembly: GCF_004339745.1. Taxonomy (GTDB): domain Bacteria; phylum Pseudomonadota; class Gammaproteobacteria; order Burkholderiales; family Burkholderiaceae; genus Paraburkholderia. The sequence goes on from NZ_SMGP01000001.1 coordinate 577,432, forward strand.
GCGCCGCGTGCGCGGCGGGTGTGCTCGGTGTGCACCGGCGCGTTCTATCTGGCGGCGGCGGGCCTGCTCGACGGCCGCCGCGCGACCACGCACTGGCGCGACGCCCCGCGGCTCGCGCGCCGTTTTCCCAATGTCCATGTGGATGCCGATCCGATCTTTATCCGCGATGCCGGGCGCCACGAAGGCGATGGCGTCGTCTGGACCTCGGCGGGGGTGACGGCGGGGATCGATCTGGCGCTGGCTCTGATCGAGGAGGACGTCGGGCATGCGGTCGCGATGCAGGCGGCGCGGCGGCTGGTGGTTTTCATGAAGCGGCCCGGCGGCCAGTCGCAGTACAGCGCGGCGCTGGCGGCGCAGGCCTCGGCGAATGGGCCGTTCGAGGCCTTGCATAGCTGGATGGCGGCGCATTTACGCGACGACCTGTCAGTCGAACGGCTCGCCGAGCGAACCCGGATGAGCCCGCGCACTTTCGCGCGACGCTATGTCGAAGAGGTCGGCCGCACGCCCGCTAAAACCGTCGCGGCGCTGCGGCTGGAAGCGGCGTCGCGCGAGCTCGCCGAATCGCGCCGGCCGCTCAAGCGAATCGCCCTCGACTGCGGCTTCGGCAGCGAACAGAACTTGCGGCGGGCGTTTTTGCGACGTTTTGGCGTGCTACCGCTCGATTATCGCGAGCGCTTCATGTCGGCGGTCGCGCGGCGAAGCGGGGCCGTTTCCGAAGTCGCGGCCGAGATTGCCGAGGCGAGCTGAACGGGCGCGCAACGAAAGCTATTTGAAAGCTTAGGCCGCGCTCCCACCGGATTTCTCCCGCACGCCGCATCCCACCCACGACGGGCCAATATTGCGCTCGTATAATCGCCTCCTTTCAATGCATCCGATTGACCGGAGTCAAGATGAGCACCCCTCCCGTAGCGCCGCTGGACCGTTCCGAAACCACTTTCCGCTTTCTGGCCGAGCCGAGCTCGGTCAACTTCGGTGGCAAGGTGCACGGCGGCGCGTTGATGAAGTGGATCGACGAGACGGCGTACGCGTGCTCGGCGGTGTGGTCGGGACGCTATTGCGTGACGGTCAGCGTGGGCAATATCCGCTTTCGCCGGCCGATTCTGGTCGGCAACCTGGTCGAGTTGCGCGCCCGGGTCGTGGCCACGGGCCGGACCAGCATGCACATTCATGTTTCGGTGCAGGCGGGCGATCCGAAGGGCGGCGAGCTGCTGCAAACCACGGACTGTCTGATCGTGATGGTCGCCGTCAACGAGAACGGCCAGCCAGTGCCCGTGCCGGCCTTCGTGCCGGATACGGACGAACAGAAACGCCTCGCCAGGTACGCGATAGACGTGAAGGAAGCGCTCGACGCGATCGTCGAATTGAAGCCGGAAGAGGTGGCGCAGGGGAAGGTGTAGGCGGCGCCGCAAGTGCCGCTCGCGGGCCGCGCGAAGTCGATATCCGCGCGGCCTGCTGTTGTTTCGAATCACGCTGGAGCGCAGGGAGCGCCTCAGCTCCCGGCCAAGCCGGCCGCCCCGTGCGTGATTACGCCGTCGATTAGCCCGCCGAATTGCCGACCATATCCTTCGGCTGCACCCATTCGTCGAACTGCTGCTCGGTGACAAAGCCGAGCGCGAGCGCCGAGGCTTTCAGCGTGGTGCCTTCCTTGTGCGCCTTCTTGGCGATCTTCGCGGCCTTGTCGTAGCCGATGTGCGGATTGAGCGCCGTCACCAGCATCAGCGATTCGTTGAGCAAGGTGTCGATGCGCTCGTGATTCGGCTCGATGCCGACCGCGCAGTTGTCGTTGAAACTGTGCGCGCCGTCGGCGAGCAGGCGCACCGATTGCAGCAGGTTGTGCGCGATCATCGGCCGGAACACGTTCAGTTCGAAGTTGCCGCTCGCGCCGCCGATATTCACCGCGACGTCGTTGCCGAACACCTGCGAGCACAGCATCGTCAACGCTTCGGACTGGGTCGGATTGACCTTGCCCGGCATGATCGAGCTGCCCGGTTCGTTCTCCGGAATCGACAGTTCGCCCAGCCCGCAGCGCGGACCGCTTGCCAGCCAACGGACGTCGTTGGCGATCTTGTTCAGGCTCGCCGCCACCGTCTTCAACGCGCCATGCGCGAACACCAGCGCGTCGGCCGCGGCCATCACTTCGAATTTGTTCGGTGCCGAGACAAACGGCAAACCGGTCAGCTTGCCGATGGCGGCCGCGACCTTGTCAGCGAACTGCGGATGCGCGTTCAAACCGGTGCCGACCGCGGTGCCGCCCTGCGCGAGTTCGTACAGATGCGGCAGCGCCGATTCCACGTGACGAATGCCGTGCTCGAGTTGCGCGACGTAGCCTGAAAACTCCTGGCCGAGCGTGAGCGGCGTGGCGTCCTGCAAGTGCGTGCGGCCGATCTTGACGATGTCGACGAAAGCTTTCGCCTTGCCGTCGAGCGTATCGCGCAGCGTCTTCAGCGCCGGCAGCAGATGCTTGACGATCGCATACGCCGCGGCCACGTGCATGGCGGTCGGAAACACGTCGTTCGACGACTGGCCGCGATTCACGTCGTCGTTCGGATGCACCTTGCGCGCTTCGCCGCGCTCGCCGCCGAGCAGTTCGCTCGCGCGATTCGCGATCACCTCGTTGAGGTTCATGTTGGTCTGCGTGCCGGAGCCGGTCTGCCACACGGCGAGCGGAAATTCATCCGGATGCTTGCCGTCGATGATCTCGTCGGCGGCCTGCATGATCGCCTTCGCCTTGCTTTCGTCGAGCACGCCGAGGCCCAGGTTGACTTCGGCGGCGGCGCGCTTGATGACGGCCAGCGCGGTGATCAGTTCAGGCGATTGCTTCTCGGTCGAAATGCGGAAATTCTGCAGCGAGCGCTGAGTCTGCGCGCCCCATAGACGAGCGTTCGGCACGGCGATCTCGCCGAACGTGTCACGCTCCATTCGTACGTCTTCTGTCATGTTCCACTCCGCTGTTCAAAGTTCTGCGTTGACGGGCAATAGGGAGAATAGACCTGTTAGCGCATTCCGGTACAAACCGGCCTGCGGATCGAATATGTAGGTGCGGCGCATGCCGTTTTCGACGTCGGTCCACACGAGCGGCGAGAGCGGTGCGCCGATCGAGCGCAGGTAAGCGAACTGCGCTTCGTCCGCGAGCGTGACGCGATAGCTTTCCTCGGGTCCGGTGGCGCGACCGAAGATTTGCGCGACCTGTTCGGCGAGCGGCGGGCTGTGGATCACCAGCGCCAGTTCGGTATTTAGATTGGCCGAACGCGGGTCGAGGTTCATCGAGCCGATCACCAGAATCTTGCGATCGATCACATACGTCTTGGCATGCAGACTGGCGCGCGAACGCGAGCCGGCAACGCCCGCGGTCGGCGTGTTCTGCTGCGGCTTGAATTCGTATAACTCGACGCCCTGTTTCAGGAGCGGCACGCGATACGGACTGTAGCCCGCCTGCACGGCGACCGCGTCGGTGGCGGCGAGCGAATTGGTCAGCACGGCGATGCGAACGCCGCGATGCGTCAGTTCGCCGGCCGCCTTGACGCCCGCATCGTGCGGCACGAAGTAGGGCGAAATGATCAGGAAGTCTTTCTGCGCATCGCGCATCAATTCGCCGAGCCGCTGCATCGGCGGACTCACATAATCCGGCGACGGATGCACGATCTTCTCGGGCAAGTCCGCTTTGAACTCGGCCGGGGCCCAGGTCAAGCCGAGTTGATCGTTGGCGATCTGCGAGGCGAGCGGAGTGGCGTTCAGCGGTTTTGCGTTGTACGGATCGGCGTTGGTGCGCCAGTGCTGACGCAACTCGTCGCGCGTCTGGTCCAATTCCTTTGCGTCGAATTTCTGCTTGTTCAGCACGCGCAACGGATAGGCGATGCTGCTGTTCCAGTAGTCGTCGAAACTCGCGGAGACGTCGGCGGTGATCGGGCCGGCGGCCAGCACGTCGAGATCGCGGAACTGCAGCGTTTCGCTCGCGCTGAAATATTCGTCGCCGAGATTGCGGCCGCCCACGATCGCGATCTGGTTGTCCGCGATCATCGCCTTGTTATGCATGCGGCGCGTGAAATGGCCGATCTGCGTGAACACGTTGGTGGTGCGTTGGAACACGCCTTCCTGCGCGCTGCCGAACGGATTGAAGACGCGAATCTCGATGTTGTCGTGCGAGTTCAAGCCCGCCATCACGCGGTCGATGTCCTTGAAATTCAGGTCGTCGACCAGCATGCGCACCCGCACGCCGTGATCGGCCGCATAGAGCGCGGCACCGAGCAGCAGCTTGCCGGTGGTGTCCTCGTTGGCGATGTAGTACTGCATGTCGAGCGTTTTGGTCGCGGCGCGCGCGAGCGCGATGCGCATCTGCAACGCGTCGGTGCCGCTCGCGAGAACCCGGAAGCCGGATTGACCCGGATGTGCCGCTTCGAGCGGCGTGAGCGCCGTGTGCAGCGGAGTCGTTTCCGTGGCGGGGAGTGCGTGAGTGACCTCGCGGTCGAATGCGGTGGCGGGCGGCCTGGTCGCGCAGGCAGTCAAAAATACCGTTGCGCAACACAGCAGGAAGAATTGTCTCGTTGTCCCCCAAGGGGACTTCCTTCGGGGCATGCTAAACGCGCACGTGCGTTTCAGTGCGGCCCAGCTTTGATCTTGATGCGACGGCACGCTTTTCCCCTAGTTTGCAGGCTTGTCATGGCGACAGCGCATGAGTGGCTCACGCTGTCGAGAAATGCATTCTAAGGGGAATCAGGCCGATGGGCTTTCGTTCTTGCACGCGGTCGCGGCGACGGGACTTTCGCGTTCGACTGCGCGCGTTGCGCGCTCTGCCGATACGTCGTGGACGCACCGGCAGAAGCTGCTATTGAATGCCGATCGTGCAGGCTGCACGCGTCGGGGTCGTGAAGCAATCGCGACACGCGCGACGCGCCTCGCGGCTTGCTGTTACCCGCGTTCGGCGTTCAACACCCGCTCGCCATCCATATGCGTGGAGCCTTTCGCGGGACGTCCCGCCCAGTACCCGGCGAGCAGCGAGCCCGAGAGGTTGTGCCACACCGAAAACAACGCGCCAGGCAAGGCCGCGATCGGCGTGAAATAGAGCTTGCCGAGCGTCGCGGCGAGGCCCGAGTTCTGCATGCCCACTTCGATCGCGAGCGTGCGGCACACGGCTTCGTCGAAACCGAGCAGACGGCCGCCCCAATAGCCGCCGAGCAAACCGATGCCGTTGTGCAGCACCACGCCCAGCATCACCACGAGGCCGACCGACGCGATGCTCTTCTGTGTGCCGCCCACCACCGCGCCGATGATCAGCACGATCGCGACCATCGAAATCAACGGCAGGATCGGTTCGATCTTGCGCACGATCTTGCCGAACAGATGATTGACGATCAGGCCGACCACGATCGGCAACGCGACGATCTGCAGGATGCTCATCAGCATGCCGTGTACGTCGACGGCGATCGACGCGTCCACATAAAGACGCGTGAGCAGCGGCGTCGCGAAGACGCCGACCAGCGTCGACAGCGCGCTGATCGTCACCGACAACGCCACGTCGCCGCGTGCCAGATAGATCATCACGTTCGACGCCGTGCCGCTTGCCACGCTACCGACCAGCACCATGCCGGCGGTGAGATCCGGCGGCATGCGCAACGCCTTGGCGATCACCCAGGCGGCCAGAGGCATGACGAGATAGTGCAGCACGATGCCGGCGATCACCGGCGCGGGCCGCGTGAAGACACGCTGGAAATCGGCGACGGAGAGCGTGACGCCCATCGCCAGCATGATGATCGTCAGAAGCGTGGTGACGTGCGGCGCGATGCCGGAGAACGAGGCGGGCGAAAAGTACGCGGCAATCGAAACGAGCACGGCCCAGAGCGGGAAAAGACGGGTGACGCGGGCAAGCATGACGTGTGGTCCTTGGTTATGTTTTAGCGCGAGAAGCAGGGTCGGTCGAGCGGCGCGCCACCGGCGGCGGCGCGCTTGCGAGAGTCTGCCGCGTGAGAGCGGCAAGCCTTGATGGCGGGTGATGAGCCTTCGGGCGGCGCTGGCCTTTTTGAGGCGCGCGAGTGGGTTTTCGGCACATGGGCGCGGGTGCGCGTCCATTGGCCGGAACGCCTGCATTTTACCGTTCGCGGCGCATTTCCCGTGCGCCGATGGTTGCGCGTGCAACCAGCCGGGCATCGTTCAAACGGGATTGGCGGGCGGTGTGGCGAGCGTGGGTGGACTGCGGCGTTGGTTCAGCTTTGAACGCGTTTGCCCGGCGGCGTGGCGAGCGCAGCGAATACGCGCCTCAAGCTCGGCTTCAGCCGGATTTAACCGGCGACACGCTAGACGTGGCCGGCACGCGCCGCAAGCTCAGTTTATGAAAGCGCAGTGTCATCAACAGCGCGACGCTCGCTAGGCCGGCCGCGAGTCCCCACCACAAGCCGCGCGCGCCGAGGCCGAAGTGAAACGCCAGCGTGTAGCCGGTCGGAAAACCGATCACCCAGTAGCCGAAGGCGGCGGCGATCATCGGTACGCGGGTGTCTTTCAGGCCGCGCAGACAGCCGGAGCCGACCGTCTGCATGCCATCGACGATCTGGAAGATCGCCGCCACGCCGAGCAGCGAACTCGCGAGCGTGACCGTGGCAGCGTTGGCCGGATCGTCGAGATGCAGATAGAGGCCGACGATCCAGTGCGGCGCGGCGATCAGCACGAGGCCCGACAGCGTCATGAAGGCGACGCCGAGCGCGAGCGCGACAAAACCGGCGTGGCGCGCGGCGAGCGGCTGGCCGGCGCCGGACCAGAAGCCGACGCGCACGTTGGCCGCCTGGCCGATCGCGAGCGGCACCATGAAGGCCACTGAGGCCACATTCAACGCAATCTGATGCGCGGCCAGTTGCGACTCGCCTAGCAGGCCGACCATCAGGCCGGTGGCGAGAAAGAGCGTCGACTCGACGCCGTAGGTGATCGCGACCGGCCAGCCGATGCCGAACAGTTCGCCCATCAGCGGCACGTCAGGCCGCGTGGCGACGACGAAATGGCGATAGCGCGGGCGCAAATGCAACAGCGCCATCAACACGAGCGCGCTCAACCAGACGGTGATCGAGGTCGCGGCAGCCGAGCCGAGAAAACCGAGCCGCGGCAGGCCATAGGCGCCGTGGATCAGGCCGTAGTTGAGAAAACCGTTCACGCCGACGCTCACCAGCGACACCCACAACAGCCGTTTGGCCGCGCCGATCGCCGGCAGGAAAGAGCGCATCAGGCCGACTCCGATCAGGCTGCCGAGCGCGCCCCAGCGCAGCACCGCCGCATATTCGCCGACGTTGTGCGCGAGCAGCGCGGGTTCGCCGAAAGCGAGCAGGATCGGCGTGGCGAACGAGAGCAGGAAGAACGCCGGCACCGACAGCAGCACGGACAGCACAAAGCCGGTCCAGTAGATGTGCGGCACGCGGCCTTCCTCCTGAGCGCCGCGCGCGTGCGACACGCTCACGCTGACCGAGGTCAGCACGCCTTGCAGCAGCGTGACCACCACGAAAAACAGGTTCGCGCCGAGGCCGCCGGCCGCGAGCGCGTCCGGGCCGAGCGAACCGAGCAGGATCGTGTCGGTGACGCCCATCGCCATTTGCGAGAGTTGCGCGATGGCGAGCGGCGCGGCGAGCCGCGCGGTGTCCGCCGCGTGGCGGGTCAGGGTCGGCGGCCGGGCGGCCACCCGGGTGATGCCGGATTGAGTCATGGAGCGCTTGGCGGCGGAAGTGGCGACAGCGCGACGGCGGGCGCGACGAGCGCGCGGGCGCAGGCGAGGGCGGCGGCTCGATGAGCCTTGGCGAATGCATGAGGCAGGCGCCAGCCGGGTATGTCAGCCGATTGTTTGTTTGTCGACACTGACAGCTTATTGCTTGGGCGCGGCGATGTCGATGGAAGAGGCACGATTTTGGTGCGCGCGTTGCTCCGAGTTTTCGGACTGCGGGCGACGGGCCGCGTGTCAAGCCTCGTGAACTGCGATCCGCGTATCGCCGAGCAGCACGACCTGACCCGCGCGAATCTTGCAGGTTTTACGCGTTTCGACCCGGCCGTCGACGGTGACCGCACCGTCCGCGACCATCATTTTTGCCGACCCGCCGCTGTCCGCCAGCCCCGTTATCTTCAGGAGATTGTGCAGTTCGACGTAGTCGCCGGTGAGCGTGAAATCGAGGTTGGGCATGGCGTTTGCACCTTCAGACAAAGGGTTCGCATCATAAGCCAGAAGCTTGCCCTGCATGAAAGTTCGCGGTGTGCGCCGTCGTCGTGTGAGCATCTGCAAGCAGATGTTATGCGATTGTCAGAAAGTGAAACGTTCCGTAACGACGGTCGTAAAACACGAACTTCACTCGTAAAGTGCAGATCAGTAGGGAAAGCCTGCTGGATTTTTATCTGGCAGCGAGCAGACCGGGCGAGGCACGCAGAGCGCGCTCATGCAGTGACTCAAATGCAGCGGCTCAAATGCGCAGCGCCGGACAGGTCGCTCGCGTCACAACAACTTTAGAGAGGATTAGCCATGACCCAGATTCGTACGCTTCTGATCGGTACCGCCCTTACGGCTCTTGCTTCCACGGCCGCGCTTGCGCAGACCGCGCAACCGGCAGCGGGTACGGACGGCCAGCCGCAGGTTCAGATGCAAGGCGCCGATACCGCGACCGCCCCTGCCGCGCAGGGCGTGCAACCGGTGACGCCGCCGCCGACGCGTCTGACGGCGTCGGGCTCGACCGATCCGCTGGTGCAGAAGCGCGACGCCAATGCGAAGGCTAACGCCGAATATCGTGCGTCGAAAAAGGCATCCAAGGCGGAGCTGAAGGATCAGCAGAAGGCCGCCAAGGTTCAGTACAAGGAACAGGTGCGCGACGCCAAGATCAACCAGAAGGCGGATAAGCAGACCGCCAACAACGAGATGAAGATGAACATGCAAGGCCAGACCGGTGACCAGTCGGACGGCGCCGACGTCAAGCACTAAGGCTGAGTTTTGATCAAGCGGCGTGGCGGCGCGGTTTGCCGCCGCGGCCGCTTTAACGGACTTTCAGGTCCGGGCATCTCGTTTCAACGGAGGTATCGCATGAGCATTACCCAGTCCATGAAGACCACGCTTGTCGCCGCTTTGATCGCGGGTTGCCTGTCGTCGGGTGCGTTCGCGCAGGCTAGCGATCCGGCCGCGGCGCCGGTTACCCATGCCGACAAGAAGGCGGCCAAGGAACAGTCGAAGGCGGACAAGAAGGCGTCCGTCGCGCAGGCCAAGGCCGACAAGAAGAAAACCGACGCTCAGGCCGAAGCCGACAAGGCTAGCGCTGACGCTAATGTGAAGGATGCGAAGAAGCAATAGCAGGCTTCGCGGCAGCGGCAGACGCGGGGCGCATGAACGCCTCGCGATGTTCTGCCTGCGAAAAATGGCCCGTGCGCATTCGTGCGACGGGCCATTTTTTGCGCTGGTCTTCGCCCGTGCGGCCGCTTGAAAATGCAGACAGTGCATGCGGCTAAAAAAGGGTCGCTTGTCTGCGCTAGTTGTATGGATATACAGTATGCGTCGCCGCTCTGAATCCATCCAACGCCCAAATCAATCGTGCTCTCTGTCGCCGAATCCGCGCCTCCCTCGCCGTCCCCGACGTCCTCGACGTCCGACACCGCCGCCTGGCTGGCGAAGCTCAACGACGCGCAGCGCGAAGCCGTCGACTACGGCGCCCACACGCCCACCGCGCCGCTCGGCGCGCTACTGGTGATCGCGGGCGCCGGTTCCGGCAAGACCAACACGCTCGCGCACCGGGTCGCCAATCTGGTGGTGAAGGGCGCCGATCCGCGCCGCATCCTGCTGCTGACCTTTTCGCGCCGCGCGGCGCTCGAAATGACCCGGCGCGTCACACGCATCGCCGGCGCGGCGCTCGGTTCGCGAGCCGCGTTGGCGCAAGGACTGACGTGGTCGGGCACCTTCCATAGCGTCGGCGCGCGGCTGTTGCGCGAGTACGCGGATCTGATCGGCCTCGCGCCGGCCTTCACGATCAACGACCGCGAGGATTCCGCCGACCTGATGAACCTCGTGCGCCACGAACTCGGCTTGTCGGCGAAAGAGCGGCGTTTCCCGGCCAAGGGCACGTGCTTTGCGATTTATTCGCGCGTCGTGAACACCGGTGCGTCGCTCGGCCAGGTGCTCGACAAGGCGTTCCCGTGGTGCCGTGAATGGGAGGCCGATCTGCGCATGCTGTTCGCGGCCTACGTCGAGGCGAAACAGAAACAGAGCGTGCTCGACTACGACGACCTGCTGCTCTACTGGTCGCACATGGCCGCCGAGCCGGGAATCGCCGCCGACTTGTCGGCGCGCTTCGACCACGTACTGGTCGACGAATATCAGGACACCAACCGCTTGCAGGCGTCGATCCTGCTCGCGTTGAAGCCGGACGGCCGCGGCCTGACCGTGGTCGGCGACGACGCCCAGTCGATCTATTCGTTTCGCGGCGCGACCGTGCGCAACATTCTCGATTTCCCCGCGCACTTCGATCCGCCGGCCAAACAGGTCACGCTCGAGCGCAATTACCGCTCGACCGCGCCGATCCTGGCGGCGTCGAACGCGGTGATCGAACTGGCCAGCGAGCGCTACACGAAGAATTTGTGGACCGACAAGGCGTCGGCGCAGCGCCCGCGTCTCGTGACCGTCGCCGACGAAGCCGACCAGGCACGCTACATCGTCGAGCAAGTGCTGGAAGCGCGCGAACAGGGCATGAAGCTCAAGTCGCAGGCGGTGCTGTTCCGCGCCGCGCATCACAGCGCCGCGCTGGAGATCGAACTGACCCGGCGCAACATTCCGTTCGTGAAGTTCGGCGGGTTGAAGTTTCTCGATTCGGTGCACGTGAAAGACGTGCTCGCCGTGCTGCGCTGGGCGGAAAATCCGCGCGACCGCGTCGCCGGCTTTCGCGTCGTGCAGTTGCTGCCGGGCGTCGGGCCGGCCACCGCGGCGAAGGTGCTCGACGAGATCGTCGCTCGCGCGGGCAGCGGCAATCCCGCCGACACCGCCGGCGGCGCATTGGCCGCCTTCACCGCGCCGGCTCGCGCACAAGAAGACTGGCATCCGTTCGTCAAGCTGATGTCGAGCGTGTACGGGCGCCAGACGCCGTGGCCCGCCGAGTTCGAAATGGTGCGGCGCTGGTACGAGCCGCATCTCGAGCGCAATCACGAGGACGCGGCGATCCGTCATGCGGACGTGTTGCAGATGGAGAGCATCGCGGGCACGTATCCATCGCGTGAACGCTTTCTGACCGAGTTGACGCTCGATCCACCCGACGCCACCAGCGACGAATCCGGTGTGCCGCTCATCGACGAAGACTATCTGATCCTCTCCACGATCCATTCGGCGAAGGGGCAGGAGTGGCGCAACGTGTTCGTGCTGAACGGCGTGGACGGCTGCATTCCGTCCGATCTCGGCACCGGCAGCGAAGAGGAAATCGACGAGGAGCGGCGCCTCCTCTACGTGGCGATGACGCGCGCGAAAGAGGACTTGCATATCGTCGTGCCGCAGCGCTTTTACGTGCACAACCAGACGCATATGGGCGATCGTCACGTGTGGGCGTCGCGTACGCGCTTCATTCCCGCGCATCTGATGCCGCTCTTCGACGCCTATGCATGGCCGCGCGTTCCGGTTCCGAGCGCGCCCACGGCGGCCGGGCTGGCCGCGGCGGCGCAGGCGAAGATCGAAATCGGGGCGAAACTCAGGAAGATGTGGGATTAAGAGCGCGACGGCGCGCGCTCCCGTGCGTGACAGCGGTGACGCGATCAACGTCGAGCAACAAACGCGGGGGAAGACCGTTGGCCTGGGCCGTTGGTAGGCGATACGTCTCTTGAGCGGCGGCGGGTTGCCGCCGTTGGCTTCCGGTGACTCTGTAGATGTTTTCGACGGTCTTTAGCGTTAGCGCGACTGCCGTTGCTGCTGTTGCTGCGGCGCCGGACGCGGCGGCACGAAGAAATTACGCAGCCAGGCCGCCATCCGCGAAAACACGTCATACGGCTCTTCCACGAAAATCTCCGGCTTGAGCAGGCGCAGGAACTCCATGATCTGCTGCGCTTCCTGCTTCTGGAACGAGCCGTGCGAAATGCCGAGCCGCAGCAGCCCGCGCAGTTCGCCGAGCTTTTCGCGCGCGGTGCTACCCACGCTCGTTTCGCACGCCACCTTGGCCTCGTAGACGCGCTGACGCAGCGATTCCACCAGCCGCCACGCCGGCGTCTGCATGACTTCCTCGAGCGCCTGAATGTCCTGCGCCGCGCTCTTGATCTGCGCCGCGAGCGGGTCGATCAGCACGGCGTCGCCTTCCGCTTCCTTGACGATCGCCGCCGCCCAGTCGCGGCACTGCTTGGCGAGTTCTTCCGGCGTCCATTCCGAGCGGGCCGCGAAGCCGAAGCCGAACTCGCCCGCCTGTCGCATCAGAATCGCGACGACATCCGGAAACTCCTTGTCCAGCGTGCGTTTAGCCCAGGCGTACTGGCCGCCCTGCAACATCCGCTGAACCGCGTGTTCGGTCAGCGGCACCATATTGTCGAGCAGCTTGGCGCGCAAAAAATCCTCAAACGACGGCGTCGCGAACTGCGGATCGAGCTTCAGCGATACCCGCAGAAAAGCGTCGAAATCCTTGCGCAGTGTCGCGATGGTCTCGTCTTTGAGCGTGAGGGTGATTTGACCCATGTGTTATCCCGTTTGGTCCTGCCGCGCGGCCTCGCCACGCCGCCCGGCCACGCGGGCCCTGGGAGGCGCGGCGTTCGATGCCGGCGCGCTTGATTCCTGCCTGATGCCGCGTAACCAGCGGGACGTATCCCGACGAGCGGACCTCGACTGCATAACGGCGGATTGACGGGAAACTTAAGGGAGTACGGGGCGGGGCGCCCGCTTTAGAGGGAAGCGTCGCCGTGCTTGGGCGCGGGTGGCGCGAGCCGGACGACGCCGATGCCGGCATGAAAGCGGCGTGCGCCTATTTGAGCACGACGCATTGCCAGACAAAAAACACGGTCAGGCCGACGGCGATGGTCAGAAGCGGCCGCCGCGTCAACGCGCTGACAAGCACCGCAGCCAGCGTGCCGACCAGTTGCGGATTGCGCCACGTCAGCTCGGCGTCGCTGCCGTGCGGCGAAACCGCCATCGGTACGATGATCGCGGTCAGCACGGTGACCGGCACGAAGCCGAGGGCGGTGCGCACGAGCGGCGGAAACACCAACCGGTCGCCGAGCACAAAGACGGCGGCGCGAATCACCCACGTGATGGCCGCCATGCCGAGAATCAGGACGACGTAGTTCATCGCGACGCCTCCGCGGTTTTGCCCGTGCCGCGCAGGTTGGGCCGCGACGTCGAAAGCAGCACGCCGATCGCCACGCCGGCGAACACCGCGCCGAGCAGACCGAGCTTGTATGGCCACGCCTGCCAGAAGAAGGCCAGCGTGCCCGCGGTGACGGCCGCCGCGATATAGCGCAGCGCGACGAGTTGCGGCACGACGATCGCGATGAAGGTGGCGACCATGGCGAAATCGAGGCCGAGCGATTGCAGGCCCGGAAAAGCCGCGCCGAACAGCAGGCCGGCGACGGTCCAGAGCTGCCAGTTCAGGTACATGGCCAAGCCGGCGCCGAAGAAGTAGTGCGGGCCGACTGTGCCGGGTTCCCGATGCCGGTAGTGCTCCCACGCGACGGCGAAGACTTCGTCCGTGAGCAGCGCGCCGAGCACCCAGCGCCAGCGTGTCGGCAGATGCGCGACGTGCGGCGCGAGCGTCGCGCTGTACAGCACGTGCCGCAAATTGACGACGAGCGTGGTCGCCCAGATCACGGCGAAACTCGCGTGTCCGGCGATCAGGCCGAGCGCGATGAACTGCGCGGAGCCGGCGAACACGACGAGCGACATCAACTGGCCGTGCCATAGATGCAGCGGGCCGGATGCGACGAGGGTGCCGAAAATGACGCCGAAAGGCGCCGCGCCGACCATCATCGGAATGATGTCGCGCGCGCCGGCGGTGAACTCTTTGAAATGGCCTGAGCTCGTGGGCTGGCCTGCGGTGGAATGGGTCAATCTAGCCTCCTTGATTCGGGAAGCATAGCGGCGGCGGCCGGGCGGGGCTTGTACGTTCTTGCGGATGGGGGTGGTTTGATGCAGGAGCGTGGGCGCGAGGCCGTATCTTGCGCCGGAATGAGCACGTAGCGTGGCACGCAGAGGTTGCCAGCAAGCCGTGCCCCAGCGCCGCGTCAGACGCCTTGCCAGCGTCCCGGCGGCACGCCGAACATGCGCCGGAAGTGTCGCGTGAAATGGCTCTGGTCGGTGAAGCCGCTGGCGGCGGCGACATCCGTGACGGAAACGCCGGCGCGCAGTGGCGCGAGCGCGCGCTGCAAGCGCACCTGGTTGCGCCACGCGTGGGGCGGCAGACCAGTCGTTTGGGTGAAAAGACGCGCTGCGTGGAACGGCGAGAGTCCCGCCGCCTGCGCCACTTCAGCGAGCGTGACCGGCTCGACGAGGTCGCCCGTCAGGCGCTCCTGCATGATCGCCACGCGAGTGTCGTCGGGGGCGAGGCGCGAATGCGCCGGCTGCGTTTGCGCGTAGCGCACCAGCAGCGTGGACAAGGCGTCGAGCATGGCGGCCTCGGCAGCGAGCGCGTCGTCGCCCGCTTCCAGCAGACGATGCGCGCGCGCCAGCCGCGCGGCCAGATCCGGGTCGCGGATCACGCCGGGCGCGAACCACGGCAAGGCCTGCGGCTTGCCGCTGACTTCGTCGGCGAGAGCGTGGATGAAGTCCACCGGCGCATACATCACGCGATACCGCCAGCCCGCCTCGACCGCCTTCGAGCCGGTGTGCAACTCGCCGGGATTGATGATCGGCACGCTGCCGGCCTCGGCGACATAGTCGGAACCGAGATACCGATAACCCTCGGCGCCCGCCACGATCACCGGAATCGTGTACGCGTCGTGCCAATGCGGTGTGAACTCGTGATCGTGATATTCGGCCGTAAGCAGGTCCGCGCCGGGCAGAAGCGGCGTGCGCCAGTAGCGGGCGGAATCCTGGAAACGATGGGAGGCGGTCATGGCGAAGGTCCGGCTGGACCGGTCAGTGTAACGCGTCGCGACCGGTGCCGCCTCATGCGCTGATGGGTCGGCCGGCTGCGTTTTGCCGTAGGGCGGCGCCTACTTGACCGGGATCGTTGTTCCGGCTGGCACCGGCACGGCGCTCACGCTGTTCTTCGCGCTGCCGCTGACCACCCGGTCGCTATAGGTGAGATACACCAGCGAGTTGCGTTTCGCGTCGACCACCCGCACCACATGCAGCGACTTGAAGATGAACGACATGCTCACCGAGAACACGTCAGCCTGTTTCTTCACCGGGCCCGTGAAGTGGATTTCGCCCACCTGACGACAGGCGATCGACGCCTCCGTGGGGTCTTCCGCGATGCCGAGCGTACCCTTGACGCCGCCGGTACGCGCCCGCGACACGTAGCAGGTCACGCCTTGAACCACGGGATCGTCATAGGCCTCGACGACTACGCGATCGGAGCCCGTGACGCGAAAATTGGTATTGACGCTGCCGACTTCTTCGCTGTGTGCCGAAGGCAGCAGGAGGGCGGCGGCCGCCGCAAGCGCGATACGCAACAAAGTGGGTTTCATGGGATGGGATTGCCGGAAATTGAGCGCCTGGGTTGAGCGCAAGACGTGCGCCAGGAAATCGTCATCGTATAACGGCCGGTGGGTGAGAGGGCCGATGCTCCCGGGCGACAGGTTCGCTGGAACGGCGCGAGCTTGGCATCGACCACGGTGGCATGGCTCGGCACCGTGCGGCGCGCAAAAAGAAAAAGGCCCGCACGGATGCGGGCCTTTCAAATTTTTTGGCTCCTCGACCTGGGCTCGAACCAGGGACCTACGGATTAACAGTCCGGCGCTCTACCGACTGAGCTATCGAGGAACAGCAGTGCAGCTTGATTAACTACAACTTGATCTACATAAAAAAGCCCGTCTTGGTTAACGGGCCTTTGCAATTCTTGGCTCCTCGACCTGGGCTCGAACCAGGGACCTACGGATTAACAGTCCGGCGCTCTACCGACTGAGCTATCGAGGAACAGAACAACAACAGCAGAGAAACGAAATTGTAGGAGGAGCTTAAGCGCCTGTCAATACCTTGTGCTCATCTCGATTTCATTCGAATTCGGCTGCGCACGCGGCAGACAGCGAGGCTCAGCGTACGAGCAACTCGAGCTTTTCCTTCACGTCCTTGAACTCGTCGGCTTCCGGCAGCGGCGCCTTGGTCTTGGTGATGCTCGGCCAGTTCTTCGCGAGATCGGCATTCAGTTCAATGAAATTCTGCTGGTCGCCCGGCACGTCTTCCTCGGCATAAATGGCGTTCACCGGGCACTCGGCCACGCATACGGCGCAGTCGATGCATTCATCGGGGTCGATCGCGAGGAAGTTGGGACCTTCGCGAAAGCAGTCCACCGGGCACACATCGACGCAGTCGGTATAGCGGCACTTGATGCAGCTTTCGGTCACAACGTGAGTCATTCAGGCAGCTCCTGCATGCGGTATCTGGGGAGGCGGAAACGCCAAAAGCGCTATTGTATCGTAACGTCAAGAGGCGCATGCAGCATCGCACAAGACCGTTTATACGTTTTCGTGATTAGTTTATGGCGTGCGCATTGGGACGTCCCTGGGGCGCGCTGCGCGGGCGTCCGCCGGCGCGCTGAACGCCGGCGCATTCGGGTAACATGCGTCAGGTCGGCGCGCACGGGGCGTGCCGTACGCGCATGGGTGAGTCGGGCCTTTCGTGTCAGGCCTTCCGTTTTCCGCAGTCCAGTTCGCACCATCATGATTATTACTTCGCTGCTCGACACCGATCTGTACAAGTTCACGATGATGCAAGTGGTGTTGCATCACTTTCCCGCGGCGAATGTGGAGTATCGCTTCCGCTGCCGTACGCCGAATGTCGATCTCGTGCCGTATATCGGCGAGATTCGCGACGAAGTGCGCAAGCTCTGCAAGCTGCGCTTCACCGACGACGAGCTCGACTACCTGCGGCGCATGCGCTTCATCAAGGGCGACTTCATCGAGTTTCTGGCGCTGTTCCATCTGAACGAAAAATACATTTCGATCGAACCGTCGCCGAAGGGCAATGGCGAAATCGACATCGAGATCAAGGGTCCGTGGCTGCATACGATCCTGTTTGAGATTCCGATGCTCGCGATCGTCAACGAAGTCTACTTCCGCAACACCCAGCAGAAGCCGGACTACAGCGAAGGGCGCGGCCGTCTCGTCGATAAGATCAAGCTGCTCGGCGCGCGTCCGGAATTCGCCGACTGCAAGATCGCCGACTACGGCACGCGCCGGCGCTTCTCGAAGCAATGGCACGAGGAAGTGATCCTCAAGCTCAAAGAAGGCCTCGGCGAGCAGTTCGCCGGCACCAGCAACGTCTTCTACGCGATGAAGCACAGCCTCACGCCGCTCGGCACGATGGCGCACGAATACCTGCAGGCGTGCCAGGCGCTCGGTCCGCGATTGCGCGACTCGCAGATCTTCGGCTTCGAAATGTGGGCCAAGGAATACCGTGGCGACCTGGGTATCGCGCTCTCGGACGTCTACGGCATGGAAGCGTTCCTGCGCGACTTCGACATGTACTTCTGCAAGCTGTTCGACGGCGCGCGCCACGATTCCGGCGATCCGTTCGACTGGGGCGAACGCCTGCTCAAGCACTACGAAGCGAACCGCTGCGACCCGCGCACCAAGATCCTCGTGTTCTCCGACGCGCTCGACATTCCCAAGGTGCTGCAACTCTATGAGCGCTTCCGTGGCCGCTGCAAGCTCGCGTTCGGCGTGGGCACGAATCTGACCAACGACCTCGGCTACAACCCATTGCAAATCGTCATCAAGATGGTTCGCTGCAATGGTCAGCCGGTGGCGAAGCTGTCGGACTCGCCGGGCAAGAACATGTGCGAAGACAAGGCTTACCTCGCATATCTGCGTCAGGTGTTCGGCATTGCGCAGCCCGAGGAAGAGGCGGCGAAGTAATGCGGTTCGTAGCTGGCTATAGCGTAAGGCCCGTGTTCGACACGTGGCAATAGCCCGTTCGGCCAGGGTGTTCGCGCGCAGGGCGGCCGGTATAATTCTCGCCATATCGCACGGCTGTCGACACGAGGATTTCGCACATGGACACATCGATTGCCCGCCGCAACATCCTGGCGCGTATCCGCGCGGCGCAAGGGCGTGAGCCGGAGCCGTCCGCTTCCGAGCGCGAGGCCGCCGCGGACTACCTGGCGCGCCATCCTGCTGGCCCGCGGCCGGAGATGCCGGTCGACCTCGTCGCGCGCTTCATCGAAGAAGCGCAGAAATTGGCCACCACGGTCGACTCGGTGCAAGCACTGAGCGACGTGCCGGCCGCGGCGCATCGCTACCTCGCGCAACATGCGTTGCCGCTGCAGGCCATCGCCTGGCAAACGCTGCAGGATCTGCAATGGGCCGAAGCCGGCCTCATCGTCGAATTTCGCAAGCCGCAAGACGGTGACGTGGTCGGTCTCACCGGCTGCTTTTGTGCGACCGCCGAGACCGGCACGCTAGTGCTGCTGTCCGGGCCGGAAACATATGCGTCGGCCGGTCTGCTGCCGGAAACGCATGTTGCCATTGTGCCGGCTTCGCGCATCGTCTCGGGTCACGAAGAGGCATTCGCACTGATCCGCAAGGAGCGCGGCGAACTGCCGCGCGCAGTCAATTTCGTCTCCGGGCCTTCGCGTACCGGAGATATCGAACAGACCATCGTGCTCGGCGCGCATGGGCCTTATCGGGTGCATGTGATCGTCGTGCAGGGCGCCTGAGCGGCAAGCGCGGCTCGGCGGTGCATCGGGACGCATGCTCCGATGCGCGGCTGCGGGCAATAACAAGGACTTCAATTCTATGAAAGGACGTGCCGTTTGTACTGGCATGGGGCTCGCGGCTGCATTGACGCTGGCCGGCTGGCCGCAATTTGCGTCGGCCGCCACGCTCGACGGCGCGACTTTGTCGGCGTTGTGGGGGCTGCCGTTCGCGGGCGTGCTGCTGTCGATCGCGGTATTTCCGCTGATCGCGCCGGCGTTCTGGCATCACCACTTCGGCAAGATTGCGGCGGCCTGGGCGCTCGTATTTCTCGTGCCGTTCGCGCTCAGCTACGGTAGCGGCGTCGCATTCGGCACGCTCGTACATGCATTACTCGAAGAATACATCCCGTTCATCGTGTTACTGATGGCGCTCTACACGGTGGCAGGCGGCATCTGCGTGCGCGGCAATCTGCATGGCACGCCGCGCCTGAACACGGCGATCCTCGCCCTCGGCACGTTGCTCGCGAGCATCATGGGCACGACCGGCGCGGCCATGTTGCTAATCCGCCCGTTGCTGCGTGCCAACGACAATCGCAAGCACGTCGTTCATGTGGTGGTTTTTTTCATCTTCCTGGTGGCCAACGCGGGCGGCTCGCTTTCGCCGCTGGGCGACCCGCCACTCTTTCTCGGCTTTCTGCAGGGTGTGAGTTTCTTCTGGACCACCACGCATCTCGCGCTGCCGATGCTGTTCGTCTGCGGCGTGCTGCTGATCGCGTTCTATGCGCTGGACTCGTACTACTTTCATCGGCGCGAGGAAGAACGCTCGCGCTTTCTCGATCCGACGCCCGACACGCCGCCGCTCGGCATCGATGGCAAGATCAATTTCGTATTGCTCGCCGCCGTGATCGCGCTCGTGCTGATGAGCGGGCTGTGGAAACCGGGCGTGGAGTTCGACGTGTTCGGCACGCACGTGGCCTTACAAAATGCCGTGCGCGATGCCGCGCTAATCGGTGTGACGTTACTCTCGTTGGCGCTCACGCCGCGCGCGGCTCGCGCGGGCAACGACTTCAACTGGGCGCCGATCGAAGAGGTGGCCAAACTGTTCGCCGGCATCTTCGTGACGATCGCGCCGGTCATCACGATTCTGCGCGCCGGCGAGGCGGGTGCGTTCGCGGGCATCGTTCATCTGGTGAACGACGCGTCGGGCCAGCCGCACGATCTGATGTACTTCTGGGCGACCGGGCTGCTATCTTCGTTTCTCGACAACGCGCCGACCTACCTGGTGTTCTTCAACCTGGCCGGCGGCGACGCGCAGACGCTCATGACCACCGGCGCCACCACGCTCGCGGCGATTTCGGCCGGCGCGGTGTTCATGGGCGCGAACACGTATATCGGCAATGCGCCGAACTTCATGGTGAAGGCAATCGCGGAATCGCGCGGCGTTCGCATGCCGGGCTTTTTCGCCTATCTGGGCTGGTCCGCCGTGGTGTTGTTGCCGCTTTTTCTCGTCACCGGCTGGCTCTTTTTTTGACGCCGAGGCAATCGAACTCGACGCGCTATACGGAGAATTGCAATGCAGAAGATCCTCGTCGCCCGTCCGATCTTTCCCGATGTGATCGAACGGCTCAAACAGTATTTCGACGTCGACTGGAATCAGGGCGACGTATTGTCCGCTGACGAACTGACGCGCCGTCTCGCGGATAAGGACGGCGCGCTGACCGCGGGCGACCCGGTCGGCGCGGCCGAACTCGCGGCGGCGCCGCGTCTGCGCGTGGTGGCGAATATGGCGGTGGGCTACAACAACTTCGACATGGCCGCCTTCAACGCGGCTAACGTGCTAGGCACCAATACGCCGGACGTGCTGAACGAATCGACCGCGGACTTCGGCTGGGCGCTGATGATGGCGGCGGCGCGCCGCATCACCGAATCGGAACACTGGCTGCGCGCGGGCCAATGGCAGAAGTGGGCGTATGACGCGTTTCTCGGCAGCGATCTGCACGGCTCGACGCTCGGCGTGATCGGCATGGGCCGCATCGGCCAGGCGCTCGCACGTCGCGCGAAGGGCTTCAACATGCAGGTGATTTATCACAACCGTTCGCGCGTCGCGCCCGAGATCGAGGCCGAGCTGAACGCCGAGTATGCATCGAAGCAGGACCTGTTGCGGCGTGCCGATCACGTCGTGCTCGTTCTGCCGTACACGAAGGAGAACCATCACACGATCGGCGCGGCCGAACTCGCGTTGATGAAGCCGACTGCGACGCTCACGAATATCGCGCGTGGCGGCATCGTCGACGACGTCGCGCTCGTCGAGGCGTTGCGCTCGAAGCAGATCGCAGCGGCCGGTCTCGATGTGTTCGAAGGCGAGCCGAATCTGAATCAGGACCTACTCAGCGTGCCGAATGTCGTGCTCACGCCGCACATTGCCAGCGCGACCGAAGCCACGCGCCGCGCCATGGCGAATCTCGCCGCGGACAATCTGATCGCGGGCTTGGGTGAAGGTCCGCGCGCGGGCCGGCCGCTGAATCCGGTCAACCCCGACGTCATCGGCAAGGCGCGTTCATGACAATGTATCTGGTGGCGGCCGTCGCCGTGCTGGCGGTCGCATTGGTTATCGCTTTGGTTTTGCTGATGCGCGCTCATGGCCGCGCGGAGGACAACGAGCAGTTCGAGTTGCTCAACGAACGCATGGACGCCACGGCCGACGCGCAAGCCCATGCTTACGAACGGCTTGAGCGGCAACTGCGCAACGACATCACCGAGACGGCGCGCGTGTCGCGTACCGAACAGAGCGGCGGCTTCGCGCATTTTCAGCAGACGCTGGCCGCGCAGTTCAGCAGCATGACGACGGTGCAGGGCGGCAAGATCGACGGTTTCGCGCAGCAACTCGACGCCGTGCGTCACAGTCTGCAGGCGCAGGCCCAGCAGGCGCGCGAGGAGCAGGGCCGCTCGCTCAAACAGTTCGGCGATACGCTGAGCCTGCAACTGGGGCAACTCACCGAGGCGAACGACCGCCGCTTCGCCGAAGTGCGCGCGACCATCGAACAGCGGCTCAAAGATATCGAGGCGAACAACTCGGCCAAGCTCGACGAAATGCGCCGCACCGTCGACGAAAAACTGCATGCCACGCTCGAACAGCGGCTGGGCGAATCGTTCAAGCTGGTTTCCGACCGGCTCGAACAGGTGCACCGCGGCCTGGGTGAGATGCAGACGCTGGCGGCCGGCGTCGGCGATCTGAAGAAGGTGCTCACCAACGTGAAGACGCGTGGCACGTGGGGCGAAGTGCAGTTGGAAGCGCTGCTGGAGCAACTGCTCACTGCCGACCAGTACGCGAAAAACATTGCGACGGTGCCAAGAAGCGCGGAGCGCGTCGAGTTTGCGATCAAGCTGCCGGGCCGCGCGGAGCAAGGCGCTGCGGCCACGCCTGTCTGGCTGCCCATCGACGCCAAGTTTCCGCGCGAGGATTACGAGCGTCTGATCGAAGCGCAGGAGCGCGCCGACTCGGTCGCGGTGGAAGAAGCATCACGCGCGCTCGAAGCGCGGATTCGCGCGGAGGCACGCACGATTGCGGAAAAGTACGTGTCGCCGCCGCACACCACCGACTTCGCGCTGCTGTTCCTGCCAACCGAAGGCCTGTATGCGGAAGTGTTGCGCCGGCCAGGCCTGACGGACCTGCTGCAACGCGACTATCGCGTGACGATTGCGGGGCCGACTACGCTGACCGCATTGCTCAATAGCTTGCAGATGGGTTTCCGCACGCTCGCGATCGAGAAGCGGTCGAGCGAGGTGTGGCAGGTGCTCGGCGCGGTGAAGACGGAGTTCGGCAAATTCGGCGATGTGCTGGCCAAGACCAAGGCGCAACTGGAAACCGTCACGCGCTCTATCGAAGCGGCGGAGACGCGAACGCGCGTCATGAGCCGCAGATTGCGCGATGTCGAGGCATTGCCAGGGGAGGAGGCGAGCGGGTTGCTCGGCGATGCGCTGTCGGGCGTGGATCCTGACGAGCAATAACAGAGTGGGGCTAGCGGTTTGGTCGCAGCGCCGATTCAGGCGCTTGCAGCCGCCAGCCGTTCAAGCGCCTCACCCGCCAGACGCACCACGCGCCAATCCGGCATGACAGAGGCGCCCATCTTTTCATAGAAGCTGATGGCCTGCTGGTTCCAATCCAGCACGGTCCATTCGAACCGCCCGCATTGCCGTTCCACCGCCAATGCGGCGAGGCGTTGCAACAGCGCGGTGCCGAGACCGCTACCCCGTTGCGAGGGTTGCACATAGACGTCTTCGAGATACAGCCCGCGCTTGCCGACGAAACTCGAGTAATTGTGGAAGAACAGCGCATAGCCGACGAATGCGTCCTTCATTCTCCGCTACCAGGGCCTCGATCGAAGGCCGCGCGCCGAACAGCGCGTCGCGCAAGCCGTCTTCGGTCGCGACGAAGATATGCGTGAGGCTTTCGAATTGCGCGAGTTCGTACATCAGCGCAAAGATGGCGCCGGTGTCCGCGGGCGCGGCGGCGCGGATCGTCGCGGGCATTACGCCTCTTCCGGCGCGTCGGTCAATTGGATTTCAATGCCGCCGAAGCGCGACGCCACCCAGTTGTACGCATGACATGCGATCCACAGCAGGATGAAACCGAGAATCGCGTTCAGCAGCAGCGCGCTGAACACCGTGCTCAGTTCCACCGAACCATAGCGCACGAACGCGACCAGCACGCCCAGCAGCACGATCGGCACCGAAAACGTCAGGTACACAAGGATCAGTGCTTTGGCCGTCTGTCCCGGTGCAATGAACGAGATCTGTTTTTTCATGTAAGTCAAACCCGTGTGTCGTAGTGGTAATGGGTAAAGCTGCAAATCACCGCCGGCGGGTACGTTGCCTCAGCCGTGCGTCAGCCGTCAGATGAGACCGTCGAACAGCATGATAGCGACGCGCTCTCCTTCGGCGATCTCGCCTTCATCGTGCCCGAGCACGATGAAGCAATTCGCTTCGCTCATCGAACTCAGCACGCCGGAGCTTTGCGATCCGGTCGGCGTGACGTGCCATTGTCCGTGCGCATCCTGTTCAGCTATGCCGCGCTGGAATTCGGTGCGCCCGGCGCGTTTGCGGATGGCCCGGCGGCTCATGGCGTGAATGACCGGCAGCGGTTGCGGTGTGGCCCCGGACATCAGCAGCAGCACTTCTCGCACGATCTGATAGAACGCCACCATCACGGCGACCGGATTGCCCGGCAACCCGAAGAATAACGCGGGAAGCCCGACACCCGGCCGCTCGCCGGACCAGACGCGGCCGAATGCAAGCGGGCGGCCCGGGCGCATGGCGAGACTCCAGAACGCGACGTCGCCGAAAGTTTGCAGCAGTTGCTTGGTGAAATCCGCCTCGCCGACCGAGACGCCGCCCGAGGTCAGCACCACGTCCGCGCTCGCCGCGGCGCTGCGCAAGGCGGCTTCCATCGCGGCGGGCTCGTCGCGCACCACGCCGAGGTCGAGCGTGTCGACGTTCAGGCGCCGCAGCATGGCAAAGAGCGTGTAGCGGTTGCTGTCGTACACGCAACCCGGATCGAGCGGTTCGCCGAGCGAGCGCAATTCGTCGCCGGTCGAGAAGAAGGCGACGCGCAAACGCCGCCTGACATTGACTTCGCCGATGCCGAGCGACGCCAGCAAGCCGAGGTCCGACGCGCGCATGATGCGGCCCGCCCGCAGCGCGGCATGACCGCGCGCGAGGTCTTCGCCGGCGAGGCGCCGGTTTGCGCCGCCCGCCACGGCGTTGGCCGCGAAGCGGATCGAAACGGAATCGGCGCCGCGCTCGACGAGTTCCTGCGGCACGACCGTGTCGCAGTCGGCCGGCATGCAGGCGCCGGTCATGACACGCGCGCATTGCGTGGCCTCGACGCGGCCCGCGAACGGATGCCCGGCCAGCGCCTTGCCGACGACCGCCAGTTCGACGGTGGTCGCGCCGGTGGCGAGTGCCGCGCGGTTGAACGCGTAGCCGTCCATGGCGGAGTTGTCGTGCGAAGGGACGTCGATCGGCGACACGATATCGGCCGCGAGCACGCGGTCGAGCGCGTCGCGCAAGGCCACGCGTTCAACGGCCGTGACCGGCGCGGCCCACTGACGAACAATCGCCTGAGCGGCCGGCACAGGTAGCGCGTGAGGATCGTACTGCGCGACGCAGCGGGAAAATTCGTTAAGCGTGGTCATGAAGGGCTGGGCGTCGCGACCGAAGGCGGGAGCGGCGGTTGCCGTGCGGCCGGAGCGGGATTTCAACCGGGGCCTCAATCACGCTGGAGGTCGGCGAGTTCTTGTAGCGAATTGATATTGTAAAACGCGCGCTCGTCGGTAAAGACGACTTCCACCGTCTTGTGGCGCGCGTACCACGCGCGAACTTTACGCTCGCCGGCTGCCAGGAAAGCCGAGAGATCGTCCGCGAGACTCGTGCGCAAGAGCGCGAAGACGGGATGCAGGGACGTTTGGCCGTGCGCGTCGGTGGTGGTGACCGTGGCGATATCGGCCCCGTTCGAGTCCAGCGCGTGCGCGAGGCGCTCGGCGAGGTCGTCAGGCAGCCACGGCGAGTCGCAGGGTGCACTGAGTACATAGGCGGTGCCGGCTGCGCGCAACCCGGTGAGCAGGCCCGCCAGCGGGCCCGGAAATCCGGCCAGGGTGTCCGCCACCACCGTGGCGCCGAACGGCGCGCCGAGTGCGCTGTAAGCCTCAGGGTGACGATTGGCGCTGATCAGGAGGGTGCCGGTTTGTGGCGCGAGGCGCTTGAGCACGTGGGCGGCGAGCGGCTCGCCGTGCAGCAGTTGCAGGCCCTTGTCGGCGCCGCCCATGCGCATGCCGCGCCCGCCCGCGAGCAACAAACCGGTAATGTGTTCGCGCGTCGGCTTCATGCGCCGCCGCTCAGCCGCCGATGTACGACATTTCGACGCGGCGGCCATCACGCGCGCCCGAATCGGCCGAGGCGCTGCCGCGCAATTGCGAATAGCGGTCGCCGCGGTCCTGCCAGATTTCGGCGATGGCGGTGGCGATGTCGGCGTCGCTCGCTCCGTTGCGCACCAGCGCGCGCAGATCGTGACCCGACGACGCGAACAGGCACAAGTAGAGCTTGCCTTCGGTCGACAGACGCGCTCGCGTGCAACTGCCGCAAAACGCGCGTGTCACGCTCGAAATCACGCCGATCTCGCCGCTGCCGTCCGCGTAACCCCAGCGCTGCGCTGTCTCGGCGGCGCTGTGCGCTTCGAGCGGCGCGAGCGAGAAGTGCTCGGCGATGCGCGTGACGACGTCGGCGGACGGCAGCACTTCAGTCATGTTCCAGCCGTTCGACGTGCCGACGTCCATGTATTCGATAAAGCGCAGCACCGCGCCCGAGCCTTTGAAATGACGCGCCATCGGCACGATTTCGCTGTCGTTGGTGCCGCGCTTGACGACCATGTTGACCTTGACCGGCGCGAGGCCCACCGCGTGCGCCGCGGCAATGCCGTCCAGCACGTCGCCGACGGCGAAGTCGGCGTCGTTCATGCGGCGAAACAGCGTGTCGTCGAGCGCGTCGAGACTCACCGTGACGCGGCTCAAACCGGCGTCTTTCAGGCTGCGCGCCTTGCGTTCCAGCAGCGAGCCGTTGGTGGTCAGCGTCAGATCGAGCGGGCGGCCCGCCGGCGTGGTCAGTTGCGCGAGCCGTTCGATCAGGAATTCCAGATTTTTGCGTAACAGCGGTTCGCCGCCCGTCAGACGGATTTTTTCGACGCCATGTGCGACGAACAGCCGCGCCAGCCGTTCGATTTCCTCGAAGCTCAGCAAGGCGCTGTGCGGCAAAAACGTGTAGTCCTTGTCGAACACCGCGCGAGGCATGCAGTACACGCACCGGAAATTGCAGCGATCCGTGACCGAAATGCGCAGGTCGCGCAGCGGGCGGGCAAGCGTGTCGTGCAGCGCGCCGCTGGGCGTCTGCACGGGGCCGGCGATGACCGGCACGGCACTGAGATCGGCAACAGGGATGATGCGTCGGGACATGAATTGCTTCGATGAATTGCGTCGGTTAGTGCTTGAAATTAAAGCTAGATATTCATTCTATCGGAAATGCTTCCGGGGGCAGCGGCACCCCTGGCCATGTCGGGGTATACGGGGAGTGGCATAGCGCTGCGAGTTTGGGCTGGAGCACGGCCCATAAAAACAAAAAGCCCGCCGGTGAGGGCGGGCTTTTCGAGTGCGGCAGGGCGGCTTACTGCGGGTGCCGGCCTGTTTCCACCTGTTGCATCGGCGCGCTGTCCGCAGGCGGCAGCGGTTTGCGTTCGCGCACCACGCGAGCCGGCTTGACGGTCTGCGCAGCAGCTTCCTGAGCCGCGCGCAGCTTGTCGGCGTCGGTATTCACCCAGACGAGACCGGCTTGTTCCAGTACCGGCTTCAGGGCTTCCGCCGACACGCCGCTATGACGGGGCGCTTGTTGCGGTGCTTGCGGCGCAACGGCGACAGGCGCCGGTTCGATCGCTGCCGGCTCGGCTGCCGGTGCCACCGCTGCCACGACCGGCTGCGGTTCGACGATCTCAGCTTGCGGTGCAGGCTGAACGGCCGGCGCTTCGACCACCGTAGCCGGAGCCACGGTTTCGACCGGAGCTGGCGCAGCGGCTTGCGCTTCGACAACAGGCGCAACTGCCGGTGCCTCGACCTGCGCTTGAGCCGGGGCCTCAACACGTGCGACCGGTTCAACCAGCGAAACCGTTTCGCTAGCGGCCGGCGCGGCTTGCGCTGCTTCGACCGGCTCGACAGCGGCTTGCGTCACCGGCGTTTCGGCGACCGGTTCGACGGCTGCCGGCGCAACCGGCGCTTCTGCGACCGGTATCACCGTTTCCGTCTTTGCAGCCTTTTCGACGGCCAGTGCCGGTGTTTCGGTTGCGGCGTGCAGTTCGGTCACCACGGCGGTTTCAGTCGCGACAGCAGCGACGACCACTTCCACCGGCGTCACGTCCTTCGCCTCGGCGACTTCCGGCTTACGCTCGACCGGCTGATGCGCCGTGCGCACCGGCGCTTCGTCGGTTGCGCTCGCGTTGTCGCCTTCGGCTTCCGCGACGTCCGCTGCCAGGTTGCCGTTCACGTCCTCTTCACGCTCACGACGGCCACCACGACGGCCGCGACGACGACGACGGCGCTCTTCACCTTCACGCGCCACCGCTTCCTGATCGATCGGCGCGCCGTTTTCGCCCAAAGCGGTCTGGTTTTGCGCCAGTTCTTCCGCCGTTTGCGCTTCGCTTTGCGTCAATGCATCCGCGGTTTCTGCTTGCGGCTTGCGGCGTTCGCCACGTTCCGAACGATCACCACGTTCACGGCGCTCGCCGCGTTCCTGACGTTCGCCACGCGGTGTGGCCTCCGCCGTTTCCGCGCGCTCGGCACCGCGATTGTCGCGGTCACGGGTTTCGCGACCCTCGCGCGGCTCACGGGCCTCGCGCGGTTCACGGCCTTCGCGTGCTTCACGCGGCTCGCGAGTGCCACGCGGTTCGCGCGCCTCACGTGCTTCGCGCGGCTCGCGGCCTTCGCGTGCTTCACGCACCTCACGGCCTTCACGCGGCTCGCGTTCCTCGCGGCGTTGCGACGGTTGCTGGCCTTGGGCTTGACGGCCGCCGGTCGTGCCTTCGCCGCGGCCCGCTGCATCGCGAGTGCCCGTGCCGCTACGGCGATTACGGTTGCGATCGCCGCCGCGTTCGCCGGTGCGCTCACCGCGCTCCGTGCGTTCGCCGCGTTGCGGACGCGTCTGCTTTTCGGTCGTGGCCGGCGCGGCAGGCGCCGGAGCGGCCGGCTGCATGCCGAACAGATTCTTCAACCAGCCGATGAAGCCACCGCTCGCCGGCGTGACCGCTACCGGAGCCGGGGTGACGACCGGGCGAACCGGTGCGCTCGGCGCCGGCTTTTCAGGCGTGATGCCCTTGACCGCGGCTTCCTGCTTCGGCTTCACTTCCTCGGCACGCTTGCTGTAGCCGGTTTCCGATTCCAGTTCGCGGGCTGCTTCCTCGGCCATCTTCCACGAAGCACGCGGCTCGTCGAGGCGCGCGTCGTCGTGACGCAGACGTTCGAGCTTGTAATGCGGCGTGTCGAGGTGCTTGTTCGGGATCAGAACGACATTGACCTTGAAACGCGATTCGATCTTGTTGATCTCGGCGCGCTTTTCGTTCAACAGGAAGGCGGTCACTTCGACCGGCACCTGGCAATGAATTGCCGCGGTGTTTTCCTTCATCGCTTCTTCCTGAATGATCCGCAGCACTTGCAGCGCGGACGATTCGGTATCGCGGATGTGACCCGTGCCGTTACAGCGCGGGCAGGTCACGTGGCTGCCTTCCGACAAAGCCGGACGCAGACGCTGACGCGACAGTTCCATCAGGCCGAAGCGCGAGATCTTGCCCATCTGGACGCGCGCACGGTCGTGCTTGAGCGCATCTTTCAGGCGCTGTTCGACTTCGCGCTGGCTCTTGGCCGATTCCATGTCGATGAAGTCGATCACGATCAGGCCGCCCAGGTCACGCAGGCGCAACTGGCGGGCGACTTCGTCGGCGGCTTCGAGGTTGGTGCGCGCGGCCGTTTCCTCGATGTCGGCGCCCTTGGTGGCGCGTGCCGAGTTCACGTCGATCGCAACCAGCGCTTCAGTGTGGTCGATCACGATTGCGCCGCCCGAAGGCAGCGGCACCGTGCGCGAGTACGCCGTTTCGATCTGGTGTTCGATCTGGAAACGCGAGAAGAGCGGTACGTCGTCGTGATACCGCTTCACCTTGCTGACATTATCCGGCATCACGATATCCATGAAGGCGCGTGCCTGGTCATGAATTTCGGTGGTGTCGATCAGAATTTCGCCGATGTCCGGCTGGAAATAGTCGCGAATCGCGCGGATGACGAGGCTCGATTCGAGATAGATCAGCATCGGCTGGCCGCTCGAGCCGCTTTGCGACGCGGCTTCGATGGCGCGCCACAGTTGCATCAGGTAGTTGAGGTCCCACTGCAGTTCTTCGGCGCTGCGGCCAATGCCGGCCGTGCGCGCGATGATGCTCATGCCTTCCGGCAATTGCAGCTGCGCCATGGTTTCGCGCAGTTCCTGACGGTCGTCGCCTTCGATCCGGCGCGACACGCCGCCGCCGCGCGGGTTGTTCGGCATCAGAACCAGATAGCGGCCGGCGAGCGAGATGAACGTAGTAAGGGCCGCGCCCTTGTTGCCGCGTTCTTCTTTTTCGACCTGAACGATCAGTTCCTGGCCTTCGCGCAGCGCGTCCTGGATGCGCGCGGAGCGCATGTCGACGCCGTCGCGGAAGTACTGGCGGGCGACTTCCTTGAACGGCAGGAAGCCGTGGCGGTCTTCGCCGTAGTTGACGAAGCAGGCTTCGAGCGACGGCTCGATGCGAGTAATGATGCCCTTGTAAATATTGCCTTTGCGCTGTTCGCGCCCGGCGGTTTCGATGTCGATATCGATGAGTTTTTGCCCATCGACGATGGCAACGCGCAGTTCTTCCTGCTGCGTCGCGTTGAACAACATTCGTTTCATTGAACGGCTCCAGAGCGGCTTAGCCTGCCCCTTCACTGCGCGGTTGTCAGTCGCGAGAGCGAAGCGGGCAGCGGCATGCCGCGCCTTATTGTGTTTTCACAAGCACGCTGGAGCGGGAAAGCTGGTGGGAGAATTGCCTGAGAGGGCCCGGCCCCATTAAACAATGGGCACGGTGCCGCAGGGCACATGCGAACACGGCTTCAAATAACGACCCGACACGCCGCGGGTTATGCCGGCCGACCTTCATAAGCCTTCGTCCACTCGCGCCGGTGCGCCAACTGGACGCGTGACCGGAGGGTCGAAGGCTGCGGTCGTGCCGCAGCGGGAAGTTCGCGCAGTCGGCGCGTCTTTTCCTGCTGGGGGTGTCTCGCCTCATTTTGACGTCGCCATGTCTTGTACTTTCTACAAGACGCCTCGGGCGCACGCCGTATTTTCGCAACTCGCAGCTTCGTACAGCAGGGCGTCAGACCGCCCGATACCGAAGCTGAAAGTTAAATTCTTTTTTACCAAAATTCCGTTACCGTCGAAGCCGACCTTGACCGAACGCGCCTGTGGGCGCCGTCCCTGCCGGGCACTGACTTCGTGCGTGCAACTTGTTGCATCTCATTTTCAGGGTGAGCAACCAGACCCCGGCGCAAGTAAAATAACGGTTTATCGCTTGCACCTGCGCAATCCGCCCGAATTCCGGACACTGCGCCGGCCGCCGCAGACTGCTGGGCAAATTATATTCAGAATGAAAGAGTTAGGCAAAATATCCCAGAAATCGGTCGCAAGCGACCAGGTCTCGATGATCGAGATCGACGACAGTGCGGCCGGACAGCGCATCGACAACTTCTTGTTACGCGTCTGTAAAGGCGTGCCGAAAAGCCATATTTATCGCATCCTGCGCAGCGGGGAAGTGCGTGTGAATAAGGGCCGGATAGACGCGCAGTACCGTCTCGAACTCGGCGATCTGGTGCGCGTGCCGCCCATTCGCGTCGCTCAACAGAACGAAGCAGCCGCCCAGACGCCGGTGCCGGCCGCCCATTTCAAGATTATTTTTGAAGACGAGCACATGCTCGTGATCGACAAACCGGCCGGCGTGGCGGTGCACGGCGGCAGCGGCGTCGCGTTCGGCGTGATCGAGCAGATGCGCGAGGCGCGTCCGCAGGCGAAATTCCTCGAATTGGTGCATCGGCTGGATCGTGAGACGTCCGGCATTTTGATGCTCGCCAAGAAGCGCTCGGCGCTCGTCAATCTGCACGAGCAGATTCGCGAGAACAAGATGGATAAGCGCTACTATGCTTGCGTTCACGGCGACTGGGCGAGCGACTGGGGCCGCCGCCGCGCGGTCAAGGAGCCGCTGCACAAGTATTTGACGGCCGACGGCGAGCGTCGTGTGCGCGTTCAGCCGGACGGACTCGCGTCGCACACGGTGTTCAATCTGATCGACCGCTGGCCGGAGTACGCGCTGCTCGAGGCGGAACTGAAGACGGGCCGCACGCATCAGATTCGCGTCCACTTGCAGCATCTGGAACTGCCGATCGTCGGCGACGCCAAATACGGCGACTTCGCGCTGAACAAGGCGTTGGCGCGCGCCAACGCCAAGCCTGGCCTGAAGCGCATGTTCCTGCACGCTTACCGGCTGAAGCTCACGCACCCGGCAACCGGCGCGCCGCTGCAGTTCGAGGCGCCGTTGCCGGCCGAATGCCGCAGCTTCATCGCACAGCTCAACGAATTACGAAATGGGTCACACCCGGAGACGACACCGCATGGCTAGAGAGCAATTTGATCTGATCGTCTTCGACTGGGACGGGACGCTGATGGATTCGACCGCGCACATCACGCGTAGCATCCAGTCGGCGTGCCGCGATCTCGGTTTGCCGGTTCCCGCGGACGAGGCGGCCAGTTATGTGATCGGCCTCGGGTTGCGCGACGCGCTGCAGATTGCCGCGCCCACGCTCGATCCTTCGGACTATCCGCGACTGGCCGAGCGCTATCGCTTCCATTATCTGGTGAAGGATCAGACCACCGAGCTGTTCGTCGGTGTGCGCGAAATGCTGCAGGAACTGCGCGATCAGGGCTATCTGCTGGCCGTGGCGACGGGCAAGAGCCGCGTCGGGCTGAATCGAGCTTTGGATCAGTCGCGCCTGACGAGCCTGTTCGACGGCACCCGCTGCGCCGACGAGACGTTCTCGAAGCCGCACCCGGCGATGTTGCACGAATTGACGCGCGAACTGGGGCAGGACAACGCACGTACAGTGATGGTCGGCGACACGACGCACGATCTGCAAATGGCGATCAATGCGGGCGTCGCGGGCATTGGCGTCACATATGGGGCGCATCCTGCGGATTCGTTGAGCGCGTTGTCGCCGAAATTCGTTGCGTCGAGCGTTAGTGTGCTGTCCGGCTGGCTGCGAGAGAACGCATGAGCACCGCTGCCACGCAAGCGCCGGCAGAGGCGGTTCGCGTCTGCGCATCGGACGAACTGGTCGACGGCGGCGCGGGCGTGCGCCACGCGGCGAAGCTCGGTGGCGGCGACGTGGTCGTATTTTTTGTTCGCTATGACGGCCGCGCATACGGCTACCTGAACCGCTGCGCCCACGTGCCGATGGAGCTGGATTGGGCCGAAGGGCAGTTCTTCGAATCGTCCGGTTTATACTTGATGTGCGCTACACATGGCGCGATTTACGCGCCGGATACGGGCAAATGCGTCGGTGGTCCGTGCCGCGGCGGCCGATTGCGGCCAGTTCAGGTGGACGAGCGCGATACGCCGGAAGGCCGCGCCGTGTTCTGGCTGCCCGACGGCGAACTTCGTCCGGCCACACTCTGATTTTTCTCCCTTTCGACCTTTCCACTGCACCGCATGTCCGACAATTTGACTCCCGAGCCGAAGGAACCGTCCCTGACAGGCCGCCCCCGCACGCCTGCCGATGAGCCGGGCTGGGAACGCGCCGCGCTCGAGCGTATCGCGCTCGCGGCGATCAACGAGCAGCGCGCGGCGCGGCGATGGAGGATCTTTTTCCGCTTCGTTTTTCTGATCGTAGTGTTGCTGGCAATTTGGGCTGCCATCGACTTCTCCGGCGACAAGGTTGTCGCCACAGGCCGTCACACGGCCATGGTGACGCTTGACGGCGAGATATCGGCGGATACGAACGCGAACGCGGAAGATGTCAACGCGGCCCTGCAAAGCGCGTTCGACGACGCGGGCACCGCCGGCGTGATCCTGCGCTGCAATAGCCCGGGCGGCAGTCCGGTGCAGGCGGGCATCATCTATAGCGAAATTCGCCGCTTGCGCGCCAAATATCCGTCGATTCCCCTGTATGTGGTCGTCGGCGACATGTGCGCGTCCGGCGGCTATTACGCGGCCGCGGCGGCTGACAAGATTTATGTCGATAAGGCGAGCATCGTCGGTTCGATCGGCGTGTTGATGGATAGCTTCGGTTTTACCGGCTTGATGGATAAGCTCGGGATCCAGCGGCGTCTGCACACATCGGGCGAGAACAAGGGATTTTTCGATCCGTTCTCGCCGGAAACGCCGAAGATGGACGAACATGCCCAGGATATGCTCGATCAGATCCACGCGCAGTTCATCGACGCGGTACGCCAAGGGCGCGGCAAGCGTCTGCATGAAACGCCGGACATGTTCTCGGGCCTTTTCTGGACGGGCCAGAAGAGCGTCGAACTCGGCCTTGCCGACGGTTTCGGCGACGCGGATTACGTGGCGCGCGATCTGTTCAAGGCGCCGGATATCGTCGATTACACGGTGAAAGAAAGCATTACGGACCGCGTTGCGCGCAAATTCGGCGCGGCGGTCGGCAGTGGCGCGGTTCACGCCATGGCGCTCGGTGGGAAGATGAATCTGCGTTGATCTGCTGTCGGTATTGAAAAAGCCCCGCGTGATCGGAATTCGATGACCGCGCGGGGCTTTTTGTTTTCCGCTTGGTTTTTCTATGCGGCTTGGGTCAAACGGCCAGGATCAGGAAAATAGCCGGTCGTTTGTGCAGATCGATCGCCGGCTTTTTCTTCCAGTCAGCCACGGTGCGGCTGGCGATAGTCTCCGTTTCCAGCGTCAGATCGACCGCTACGCAAACGAGCGTGGACGGCGCGCACGTCGCCAGCAGCGTTTCGAGCAACGCGCGATTCCGATAGGGCGTTTCGATAAAGATCTGCGTTTGCTTGCTTTTGCGCGACAGTTGCTCCAGGTCTCGCAGACGCTTGGCGCGCTCCGCGGCGTCGACCGGCAGATAGCCGTGGAACGCAAAGCTCTGCCCGTTGAGCCCGGAAGCCATCAACGCCAACAGAATCGAACTCGGGCCGACAAACGGCACGACCTTCACGCCGCGCTCGTGCGCGCGGCGCACCAGCAGCGCGCCGGGGTCGGCGACCGCCGGGCAGCCCGCTTCGGAAACCAGACCCGCGTCCGTGCCGCCGAGAAGCGGCGCGAGCAGCTTGTCGATCTCGCCGGCCGGCGTGTTCACATTCAGTTCGCGGATCTCGATTTCCTGGATCGGCCGTTCCGTGCCGACCTTCTTGAGGAAAGCGCGCGTGGTTTTCGCGTTTTCGCCAATGTAATAGTGAAGCGAGGCGGCGCGGGCGCGTACCGGCGCGGGCAGAACGGCGTCGAGCGCCTCGGCGTCGCCTTCGCCCAGCGTGTTCGGAATCAGATAGAGCGTGCCGCTCATTGAGCCCCCAATAGTGGATAACCCACCGCGAGCAGCATGCGCGACAGCGCGATCAACGGCAGGCCGACGAGCGCGGTCGGGTCGTCGGAATGGATGGCCTCGAGCAAGGCGATGCCGAGCCCTTCGGATTTGGCGCTACCCGCAACGTCGTACGGCGTTTCGGCTAGCAGGTAGGCTTCCAGCGTCGAGTCCGGAAGATCTCGGAAATGCACGCGGGTAATCACGTCGACCGCTTGTACGTTTCCCGAGCGGCTGTCGAACAGACACAGTGCACTATGAAACAGCACTTCGCGGCCGCGCATCGCCTGCAACTGGGCGAGCGCCGTGTCGTGCGATCCCGGCTTGCCGATCTGCAGACCGTCGTAAGTGGCGACCTGGTCGGAGCCGATCACGAGCGCCGATTCACCGACGCCGAGTCCGCCGGCTACCGCGCGAGCTTTGGCTTGCGCGAGCCGCAGCGCGGTGACTTCGGGCGTTTCGCCGGCGAGCGGCGTCTCGTCGATCGCGGGCACGACGACATCGAACGGCACGCGCAGACGTTCGAGCAGTTCGCGACGGTAAGGCGAACTCGACGCCAGAATCAGGCGTGGCGGGCGATTGGGGGAGTCTGGCATGGGTAATCAACGGCTAGAGAGGCGAGGCGTACGGGGTTGCGCGAAGCTCGCGCGCGTACGGGCTTAAGTGTTTGACTCGAAAAGACAAAACGGATATGATTTTGGGCTTTTCATCGGTATGCTTGCGCTAGGCGGGTCTCGGCGTGTGTCAACTGCGGCGCTAACTGCAGGCGATACATGGGTCTCGCGGGCTGTCTTGCAAATCAGTTATACCTCGCGGTTTATACCCGGCGAAATCTTTGCCGACGCAGGAGCGCACATGACTCAACATCCTGGCAACCCTGCAGGTCTGTCCGACCCGCACGATATCGATCTGTTCGAATTTGCGCGGAGTGGGCGTCAGGCCGCGGGTGTCGTGCGCGTCTCGCAACTGCCGCGCATGTTAAACGAAGTCCCGGCAGAAGCGCCAGACCGCGATACCGCGTTCACCTGGCAAGCCGAAGGCACGACGCAGCCGGAATTGCAGGACGACGGCACCGAGGGTCCCCAGCCTTATTTGAGGATGGCGATTCACGGCGCTGCATGGCTCGAATGTCAGCGGTGCATGACACCGTATTTGCAGGCATTCAACGTCGATGCGACTTACCGGATCGTCAACACTGAGGCGGAAGCCGAAGAGTTTCCGCTCGACGAGGATGAAGTCGAAGTGATCGTGGGTTCGAACCATTTCGATCTCATCGACTTGATCGAAGAAGAGTTGCTGCTTTCCTTACCGCTCGTGCCCAAGCACGAGGTCTGCCCCGAAGTGCACGAGAGTCTAGTCTCTGGTGTGGCCGGTGCCGAAGGCGAGGGCGACGAGGGCGCACTAGACGAAGCTGGCGAGGGCGGCGAGCCCGAACGGCCCAATCCGTTTGCGGCGCTCCAGAGTCTGAAGCGCGGTGAGCCGGACGACAAGAAGCACTGAACAGTTGCATGGGAGCGCGATGCGGGCGCATTGGCCATTCGGCCAGTGGCGGAGACCGGATCGGGCTGTGTTAGAATTCGGAAAATTTTTAGGAGTTAGTCATGGCAGTTCAACAAAATAAGAAGTCGCCGTCGAAGCGCGGCATGCACCGTTCGCACGATTTCCTGACGGCAGCGCCGCTGGCCGTGGAACCGAGCACGGGCGAAGTGCATCTGCGTCACCACGTTAGCCCGAACGGCTACTATCGCGGCAAGAAAGTCGTCAAGACGAAGAACGATTAATCGTTTCACTGCGCGTTTCACTGCGTGTCGCCCTGTGGCGTTTCGCGTGGCGATCGGCTCGCTTGACATTTTCCCGGCTCGGCAAAAAGGCGGCATTCAATTGCC
This sequence comes from Paraburkholderia sp. BL9I2N2, assembly GCF_004339745.1. Classification (GTDB taxonomy): domain Bacteria; phylum Pseudomonadota; class Gammaproteobacteria; order Burkholderiales; family Burkholderiaceae; genus Paraburkholderia. The sequence continues at coordinate 614,251 of NZ_SMGP01000001.1, forward strand.
GCTTTTTTATGTCGATCGCAGTTGGCGCTTTGGCGCTTGCTATGATCCCATGCAGGGCGTCTGAAATTCGTCGCACTCCATGACAGTAAAGCTCACGATAGATTGCATGGGAGGCGACCACGGCCCGTCCGTGACCGTTCCCGCTGCCGTCAACTTCGTTCGTTCGCATCCCGACGCGCAATTGCTGCTCGTCGGCATTGAAAGTGCGATTCGTGCGCAGCTGAAAAAGTTGAAGGCTCAGGACCTGCCGGCGCTGACCGTCGTACCCGCTTCCGAGATCGTCGCCATGGACGATCCGGTCGAAGTCGCGCTGCGCAAGAAAAAAGATTCGTCCATGCGCGTGGCGCTGAACCGCGTCAAGGAAGGCGAGGCGCAAGCCTGCATTTCCGCCGGCAACACCGGCGCGCTGATGGCCGTCTCGCGCTATGTACTCAAAACGCTGTCGGGCATCGAACGCCCGGCCATCGCGTCGGCGCTGCCCAATCCCAATGGCTACACGATGATGCTCGACCTGGGCGCCAACGTCGACTGCGAGCCGCAGCATCTGCTGCAATTCGCGGAGATGGGGCACGCGCTCGTGTCCGCGCTCGAGGGTAAGGATCGGCCCACTATCGGCCTGCTGAACATCGGCGAAGAAGTCATCAAGGGCAACGACACCATCAAACGTGCCGGCGAACTGCTGCGCGCGAGTACACTTAACTTTCACGGTAACGTTGAAGGTAACGATATCTTCAAGGGCACGGTCGACGTGATCGTTTGCGACGGTTTTGTCGGCAATGTCGCCCTGAAGACGTCGGAAGGCCTTGCGCAGATGCTGTCCAACATCATCAAGGAAGAGTTCGGCCGTTCGTGGCTCACCAAAGTGATGGCGGTGCTCGCCTTGCCGGTATTGATGCGCTTCAAGAAACGCGTCGATCATCGGCAATACAATGGCGCCGCGTTGCTCGGCCTGCGCGGGCTGGTGATTAAAAGCCACGGTTCGGCAGATGCTTACGGGTTTGAGTGGGCTATCAAACGCGGGTATGATGCCGTCAAAAACGGCGTGCTGGAACGCCTTGCGCGAGCGATGGAAGAGAATGCGGGTTCTCTCGAACAGGCGGCGCGCGACGCGAGCGGTGCGGGTCACGCAAGCCCGATCGCAGGCCAGCCCGCCGAGCCCTACGCTGCGCAATCCTCGAAGGCATAATGGCTCAATCGACAATTTATTCCCGCGTGCTGGGCACCGGCAGCTATCTGCCATCCCAACGCGTCACCAATCAGGATCTGGCCGAACGTCTCGCCAAGCAGGGCGTCGAGACGAGCGACGAGTGGATCGTCGCCCGCACGGGCATTCATGCGCGCCACTTCGCGGACCCTGATGTCACGACCAGCGATCTGGCGCTCATCGCTTCGCAACGCGCGATCGAAGCCGCGGATATCGACCCGCAGTCGATCGATCTGATCATCGTCGCCACCTCCACGCCGGACTTCGTGTTCCCGAGCACGGCGTGCCTGTTGCAAAACAAGCTCGGCATCAAGAATCACGGCGCGGCATTCGACGTGCAGGCCGTCTGTTCCGGGTTTGCTTATGCGGTCGCCACGGCGGACAGCTTCATTCGCAGCGGTCAGCATCGCACGGCGCTCGTGATCGGTGCGGAAACCTTCTCACGCATTCTCGACTTCAACGACCGCACCACGTGCGTACTGTTCGGCGACGGCGCAGGCGCGGTGATCCTGCAGGCGTCCGAAGAACCGGGCGTGCTGGCAAGCGCGTTGCACGCGGATGGCAGCCATTCGAACATTCTCTGCACGCCGGGCAACGTGAATGGCGGTGTGGTGGCCGGTAGCGCGTTCCTGCATATGGACGGCCAGGCCGTGTTCAAGCTCGCCGTCAACGTGCTCGAAAAGGTCGCGGTCGAAGCGCTCGAGAAAGCCAATCTGTCGGCTGAACAGGTCGACTGGCTGATTCCGCATCAGGCGAATATCCGCATCATGCAAAGCACCTGCCGCAAGCTCGGCTTGCCGCAGGAACGCATGGTCGTCACGGTGGGCGAGCACGGCAACACGTCGGCTGCGTCCATTCCGCTCGCATTCGACGTCGCGGTGCGCGACGGCCGCATCAAGCGCGGCCAGAACGTGCTGATCGAAGGTGTCGGCGGCGGCTTCACGTGGGGCGCGTCGGTTATCCGCTACTGATAGCGGCGACGTTATGGCGAGCGCGCTTCGCGGCGCTCGACTACGCTTGAGCGCGCTCGCCGTCAACTGGGCGCGCCACCCACATCTGACTAAATCGATTTTGGGGACGATATGAAATTTGCGTTCGTTTTTCCTGGGCAAGGTTCGCAGTCGGTCGGCATGCTCAACGCATTCGCCGATCACGCGGTCGTGCGTGAAACGGTTCAGGAAGCCTCCGATGCGCTTAATCAGGACCTCGGCAAGCTGATCGCCGAAGGCCCCACCGAAGATCTGAACCTCACCACCAACACCCAGCCGGTCATGCTGACCGCCGCTTACGCGATGTATCGCGCTTGGCTGCAGGCTGGCGGCCCGAAGCCGGCGCTCGTCGCGGGCCACAGCCTCGGCGAATACACGGCGCTGGTCGCGGCGGGCGCGATCGCGTTTCGCGATGCCGTGCCGCTCGTGCGTTTTCGCGCGCAAGCCATGCAAACGGCCGTGCCGGTCGGTGAAGGCGGCATGGCCGCGATTCTCGGTCTCGACGACGACACGGTGCGCGCGGTGTGTGCCGAAGCGTCGGTCGCGGGCGTCGTCGAAGCGGTGAATTTCAATGCGCCGGCGCAGGTTGTGATCGCGGGCCATAAAGCCGCGGTCGAAAAGGCTTGCGAAGTCGCCAAGGCGAAGGGCGCGAAGCGTGCGTTGCCGCTGCCGGTCTCGGCGCCGTTTCACTCGTCGCTGCTCAAGCCGGCCTCGGATCAGCTCCGTGAGTATCTGGCAAGTGTCGACGTGCAGGTGCCGGCGATTCCGGTGATCAACAACGTCGACGTCGCCGTGGTCAACGAGCCGGCCGGGATCAAGGACGCATTGGTACGCCAGGCGGCCGGCGCGGTGCGTTGGGTCGAAAGCGTGCAGGCCATGTCGGCGCAAGGCGTCACGCATGTGATCGAATGCGGTCCGGGCAAGGTCCTTGCGGGCCTGACCAAGCGCATCGACGGCAACCTGGTTGGTGCTTCGATTTTCGATCCGGCTTCGCTCGAAGAAACGCTCAAACTCGTGAAGGCAGGCTGAACGCAACGTCGCGCGGCACCTGGCAGCAAGCGCTTCGCGACGGCATCAGGGCTGCGCATCAAGAATCAATCAGCCCTCCGAAGGGCATCCGGACTGACAGATGGAAAAGACTCTCGACAAGCAGATCGCAATCGTCACCGGCGCGTCGCGCGGCATTGGCCGTGCGATCGCCATGGAACTGGCGCGCCAGGGCGCGACGGTGATCGGCACGGCGACCAGCGAAAGCGGCGCGGCCGCCATCAGCGAAGCGTTTAACGCGGCCGGCGTGAACGGCCGCGGCGCGGTGCTCAACGTGAACGACGCGGCTGCGGCGGAAGCGCTGATCGACGGCACGGTAAAGGAATTCGGCGCACTGCACGTGCTGGTGAACAACGCCGGCATCACGCAGGATCAACTCGCCATGCGTATGAAGGACGACGATTGGGACGCGGTGGTCGACACCAATCTCAAGTCGGTGTTCCGTCTGTCGCGCGCGGTGCTGCGTCCCATGATGAAGGCCAAGGGCGGCCGCATCATCAACATCACGTCGGTGGTCGGCTCGGCCGGCAACCCTGGGCAGATCAATTACGCGGCCGCGAAAGCGGGCGTGGCGGGCATGACCCGCGCGCTCGCACGCGAGATCGGCAGCCGCGGCATCACGGTGAATTGCGTGGCGCCGGGCTTCATTGATACCGACATGACCAAGACTCTGCCGGAAGAGCAGCAAGCGGCGCTGAAAACGCAGATTCCGCTGGGCCGCCTCGGCAGCCCGGAAGATATTGCGCACGCCGTGGCGTTTCTGGCATCGCCGCAAGCCGGGTATATCACCGGCACGACACTGCATGTGAACGGCGGAATGTACATGGCGTAACCAAATTCGGTTACTATCCGCGCCTTGATGCGTTTGTAAATGCGTAAGGCGCATGCCTTGACAGCAACCCGATGCGCCGCTTTTTTGCCGGGTCAAACCTGATAAAATGCGCGCACCTGTATTTTTGAACTTCTTTTCCCTTGGAGGGGTAATGGACAATATCGAACAGCGCGTCAAGAAGATTGTCGCAGAACAACTGGGCGTTGCAGAAGCTGAGATCAAGAACGAAGCTTCGTTCGTGAACGACCTCGGCGCCGACTCGCTCGACACCGTTGAGCTCGTGATGGCCCTCGAAGACGAATTCGGCATGGAAATTCCGGATGAAGAAGCCGAGAAGATCACCACCGTTCAGCAAGCGATCGACTACGCTCGCGCGAACGTCAAGGCCTAAGGTCATTCGCGCCCGCGTTTCTGCGTTGGCGGCGTATGACGCCCTGCCGTGTCGGTTGCCGACGCCAGCAGGGTTGGCGTTTTTTGCCGCGCGTTTTGCCAAGCAGGAGCCAGCGATGTTGACTGCGCAATTTTTCGCGCGATTGCCGAGTTAAACAGCCACAGGGCATACAGGGCAAGTTCCTGTGGCCGCTGTGGCTTTTGCTTTTGTCATCTATGAAAAAGGGGTTACCGTGAGCCGCCGTCGTGTTGTTGTTACAGGCCTGGGGCTGATTTCGCCTGTTGGCAATAATGTTGCCGACGGCTGGGCCAATCTGGTCGCCGGCAAGTCAGGTATTGCCAATATCACGAAGTTCGATGCATCGAACTTTTCGACTCGTTTCGCCGGCGAGGTGAAGGGCTTCAATATCGAGGACTACATCCCCGGTAAGGAAGCGCGCCACATGGATACGTTCATCCATTACGGCGTGGCTGCAGGCATCCAGGCGATGCAGGACAGCGGCCTCGAAGTTACCGACGAGAATTCGGAGCGTATCGGCGTGGTGGTCGGTTCGGGCATCGGCGGTCTGCCGATGATCGAAGTGACGCAAACCGAACTGCTCAATCGCGGCCCGCGCCGGATTTCGCCGTTCTTCGTGCCGGCGTCGATCATCAACATGATCTCCGGGCATCTGTCGATCAAGTTCGGCATCAAAGGTCCGAATCTGGCGATCGTCACCGCCTGTACCACCGGCCTGCACTGTATCGGCGAGGCTTCGCGCCTGATCGAATACGGCGACGCCGACGTGATGATCGCGGGCGGTGCGGAATCGACCGTGTCGCCGCTCGGTATCGGCGGCTTTGCGGCGGCGCGCGCGCTGTCGCAACGCAATGACGATCCGGCAACGGCGAGCCGTCCGTGGGACAAGGATCGCGACGGTTTCGTGCTGGGCGAGGGTGCCGGCGTGATGGTGCTCGAAGAGTACGAACACGCGAAGGCGCGCGGCGCGAAGATTTACGCCGAAGTCAGCGGCTATGGGATGAGCGGCGACGCCTATCACATGACCGCGCCGCTGGAAGACGGCGACGGCGCCCGCCGCTGTATGCTGGCTGCGTTGAAGAACGCGGGCATCAACACGGATCAGGTGAACTACCTGAACGCGCACGGCACGTCCACGCCGCTTGGCGACCTGGCCGAAACAACCGGCATCAAGCGCGCTTTCGGCGACCACGCCAAAGACATGGTCGTGAACTCGACCAAGTCGATGACAGGTCACCTGCTGGGCGGCGCCGGCGGTCTGGAGTCTGTATTCACCGTGCTGGCCGTGCATCATCAGGTGTCGCCGCCGACGATCAACATCTTCAACCAGGATCCCGAGTGCGACCTGGACTACTGCGCCAACACCGCGCGGGAGATGAAGATCGACGTCGCGCTGAAGAACTCGTTCGGGTTCGGCGGCACGAACGGCACGCTGGTCTTCAAGCGCGCCTGATCGCCTGATCGTTGGTGACGCGCCAGTCGACGGCGCCGGCTCTGCCGGCGCTTTCCCCTGAATCGGCCACGCCCGACGGAGCGCCGCAGCGGATTGCGCTGCGGCGCTCCGTCGCCATCTGGGCTGCAATGGGGGTTTTCGTTGTGGCGGCGACTTTGGCCGTCTTTGCTTGCCTCGCGCCGCATCTGGGTGCGTGGCAAGCAGTTCCGTTGACGCTCGCCGTGTGGGCGTGGCTCGCGCTTTGCGCGCTCCGGTATGAGCGCGCGCGGCCCGTCGCGCTGAAAATCGGGCCGGACGACTTGTCCGTCTGGGGTCGTACCGGCGCGTTACTGGCGCAAGGCCGCATCGCCGGTTGCTCGCAGTGGAGCGGCCGCTTGCTGATTCTGGCGCTGATGCCGGACCAGGGGCGCTCGCGCACTTTGCTGCTTGCCGCCGACGCACTCCCGGCCCCCATCTTCCGGGAACTGGCCGTGCTGGGCCGGCGTGGCGCCGGCGCCTGACTGTAACGACTGTAACCGCTGTTACCGGCGTAACGTGCCCAGATGACGGGAACGCTACAATGGTGCCCCGCCATGCGCCCTATAGTTAACGGATTTATCAGGTGAGCGAAAAAGAAATTGATCAGGTGCTGGTCGAGCGCGTCCAGAAGGGCGACAAGGCCGCGTTCGAGCTTCTGGTCTCCAAATACCACCGCAAGATTCTCCGGCTGATCTCGCGCCTCGTGCGGGACCCCGCCGAAGTGGAAGACGTGGCTCAGGACGCCTTTATCAAGGCGTATCGGGCATTGCCGCAGTTTCGCGGCGAATCGGCCTTTTATACGTGGTTGTACCGGATTGCCGTCAACACGGCAAAGAACTACCTTGCGACCCAAGGGCGGCGCGCGCCGACCTCGACCGAGGCAGATGCTGAAGAAGCTGAAACTTTCTCGGACGCGGACCAACTAAGGGATATCAACACGCCTGAGTCGATGTTGATGAGCAAGCAGATCGCTGAGACGGTCAATGCTGCGATGGCGGTTTTACCGGAAGAGTTGCGCACCGCCATTACTCTTCGTGAAATTGAAGGTTTGAGCTACGAGGAAATCGCTGAGATGATGGGTTGCCCAATTGGCACAGTCAGATCACGAATTTTCCGCGCTCGCGAAGCCATTGCGGCAAAATTGCGTCCGTTGCTTGACACACCTGAAGGCAAACGCTGGTAAACCACCAGCCTGCCGAACGGAGCGCGGGTGCAATATCTGGATTAGTGGTGTCACTACGGGGTATTTGTAAGATGGGGAGCATCATGGGGTCGGTCTCGATGCAATCGCAAGCCAGCTCGCGCGGCGAGCGTCTGTCCGCTTTTGTCGACGGTGAGCTGTTCGGCGAAGAGCATCTGAATCTGGAAACGTTTATTTCCGGGCTGAATGGCGAGGATCGCACCGCCTGGTCGAGCTATCACCTGATCGGCGACGCGTTGCGTTCCGACGATCTGGCGGTCAGCCCGGCGGCGAGCAGCGCGTTCCTGAACGGTTTTGCCGCGCGTTTCGACAACGAGCCGCACGTGCTGGCGCCTGCCGCCATGCCGGTCGCGCGTCGTTTGCTGGCGCTGCGCCGCCGTGTCGTGCCGGCCTTTGCCGTCGCAGCCGCCGCCGCCACGCTGACGTGGATCGTCGTCCCGCAACTGCAAGGCGTGCCGGGCGGTCCGGGCACGGCGCAACTCGCGTCGGCCCAGTCGCATGGCGACGCGCTGCAACGTGTGGCCATGGCTTCGGTGCCGGCGGCTACGGTCCAGCCGGCCGTGCAGGACGCCAACATCATTCGTGACGCCAGTCTCGACCAGTATCTGGAAGCTCACCAGCAATTCGCGCAACAACCGGTCATGCCGGGCTCGATGCCGCTGATTCGCGCTGCCGCAGTCTCTACGCAAGGCCAATAGTTTGATGCAGACTCCGCGGTTGAATAAAACGACTATCTGGGGGCGGCTGCCGGCATTTCTTTTCTGCGCAGCCGTATTGTTGTCCGCTACACCGCGGGTCTTTGCCCAAACCGACGATCCGCTCGTCGCCCGTCGCACGGCTGCGGATCTGCTCGATCGCATCCATCAGGCCGCGCAACAGCAGAATTACGAGGGCGCGTTCGTCTACCAGCGCGGCAATTACGTTCAGACTTCGCGGATCGCGCACTATGCGACCCGCTCGGACGGCGAATTCGAGCAACTCGAAAGCCTCGACGGCAAGCCGCGCAAAATGCTGCGTCATAACGAAGAGCTCTACACGTTCGTGCCAGAGCGGCATCTGTGCGTCGTCGAGAAGCGTCAGAACAAAGATTCGTTCCCCGCGCTGCTGGCCGTGAGTGGCGAGCAGGTGCTGTCGGTTTACGAGCCCAAGCTGCTCGGCGACGACCGCGTCGCGGGCGTCGACAGCCAGGTGATCGAACTCGATCCGAAAGACGCGTATCGCTTCGCCTACAAGCTGTGGGCGGACAAGAAGACCGGCCTCCTGCTGCGTGCCCAAACGCTCGACCCGAATGGCCAGGTGCTCGAGCAACTGTCCTTTTCGCAGATTCGCATCGGCGTGCCGGTCGACAAGGCCGGCATCGTCAGCGGTATTCGTAATACCGCGGGTTGGACAGTGGTGCGTCCGCCCGTCGAGCCGGTCGACATGGCCGCGCAAGGCTGGCAGATCACGCCGACGGTGCCGGGCTTCCGTAAGATTCGTGAACTGCGCCGGCCCATGGCCGCGCGCGATCCGGGCCAGCCGACTATTCCGGTGGACCAGGCGGTGTTCTCCGATGGCCTCGCGGCCATTTCGGTGTTCGTCGAACCGGTCGAGAACAACACGCGCAAGGAAGGCGCGGGAAGCAGCGGCGCCACGCACGTGCTCGTCAAGCGTCGCGGCGACTTCTGGATTACTCTGCTTGGTGAAGTGCCCCAGACCACATTACAGCAATTTGCGTCTGCCATAGAATACAAGGCTCCGAAGTAATCCTCCGAATCCTGAATCCCTCGGCTTGCTACGATATGACGACTTTCTCGGTGCGCAAATTTCTCGCGGCCGCGGTGGTAGCGGCGTGTTTGCCGCTCGTGCCGCATATGGCGTCGGCGGCTCCCGCCGCCAATCTGCCCGACTTCACTGATCTGGTCGACAAGGTCGGCCCGGCGGTCGTCAACATTCGCACGACTACACGCGTCTCGAACAGCGGTGCTCGCGGCGGCCTGCCGCCAGGTATGGACGACGGCGACATGTCGGAATTTTTTCGGCGCTTCTTCGGCATTCCGTTGCCGCAGTCGCCACAATCGCCGGGTTCGCCAGGCACGCCGCGCGGCGGTGACAACGGCGGCAGTGGCGGCAGCCAGGACACGCCGGATAACAGCGACGCCGAGCAAAACAGCGGCGTCGGCTCCGGCTTCATCCTGTCGGCGGACGGCTACGTGATGACCAACGCGCACGTCGTCGACGACGCGGACACCATTTACGTCACGCTCACCGACAAGCGCGAATTCAAGGCGAAGCTGATCGGCGTGGACGATCGGACCGACGTTGCCGTTGTGAAGATCAGTGCCGCGAATCTGCCAACCATCACGATCGGCGACTCGAACAAGGTGCGCGTGGGCGAGTGGGTGGTCGCGATCGGCTCGCCATTCGGTCTCGAGAACACGGTGACGGCCGGCATCGTCAGCGCGAAGGGGCGCGATACGGGCGACTATCTGCCGTTCATTCAGACCGACGTGGCTGTCAATCCTGGCAATTCGGGCGGTCCGCTGATCAACATGCAGGGCGAGGTGATCGGGATCAACTCGCAGATCTATAGTCGCACCGGCGGTTTCATGGGCATCTCGTTCGCGATTCCGATCGACGAGGCCATGCGCGTGGCCGATCAGTTGAAGGCGTCGGGCAAGGTCGTGCGCGGCCGGATCGCGGTGGCGATCGGCGAAGTGACCAAAGACGTGGCCGACTCGCTCGGCCTGCCGAAGGCGCAGGGCGCGCTGGTGAGCAGCGTCGAACCGGGCGGCCCGGCGGACAAAGCGGGCGTGCAGCCGGGCGACATCATCCTGAAGTTCAACGGCCATTCGGTCGATACGGCAACGGATCTGCCGCGCATGGTCGGCGACACGAAGCCGGGCACCAAGTCGACGATCACGATCTGGCGCAAGGGCCAGACGCGCGATCTGCCGGTGACGATCGCCGAGATGCAGCCGGATAAATCGGCCAAGGCGGATCAGAAGAAGCCGCAGCCGCCGAAGCAGCGCGCCACGAACGCGCTGGGTGTGGCCGTCAGCGATATCCCGGCCGATCAGCTGAAGGCGCTGAAGCTGCGCAACGGCGTGCAGATCGACGCCGTGGACGGTCCCGCAGCACGCGTCGGCTTGCAAAAGGGCGACATCATTCTGCGGGTGGGCGATACGGACATCACCAGCGCGAAGCAGTTCGACGAAGTGAGCTCGCACCTCGATTCGCAAAAGATGGTCGCGCTGCTGGTTCGCCGCGGCGAGAACACGCAGTTCGTGCCGGTCCGCCCGCGCAGCGTCCAAAAATGACGAAGGCGGCGCCGCTCACGCTCTACGGGCGCGCGTGGTGCCACCTTTGCGACGACATGCGTGCCGCGCTCGAGCCCTTGCTGGTCGAGTTTGGCGCGCAGGTCGAGGTGATCGACGTCGACGCCGATCCGACACTGGAAGCTCGTTACAACGAACTGGTGCCGGTTCTGGTCTGCGACGGCGTCGAACTGTGTCACTATCACCTCGATGAAGCGCGGGTTCGTGCCGCGCTCGCCACACGGGTTGCGGCGACGCCCTGAGCTTGGCTCAAGGGTTCGAACACAGCGCCAACGCCGCGCCGTTCACACCACGTTTCACGCCTCTCCCGAGCCGTCTTTTCCGCCCGAGCTTCGCAAGATGCGCCGGGCGATAGCCTTTTCGGCTAAAATAGATAGGTTTTTCACCTACTTACAAGGCGTGCTCCGCTATTGTCCGAGCGCGCCTTTTTTGCTTGATCGGCACTGAATGGATCATATTCGTAACTTCTCGATCATTGCGCACATCGACCATGGCAAGTCGACGCTCGCCGATCGCATCATCCAGATTTGCGGCGGCCTGTCCGACCGCGAGATGGAATCTCAAGTGCTCGATTCGATGGATCTCGAACGCGAGCGCGGCATCACGATCAAGGCACAAACCGCCGCACTGACATACAAGGCCCGTGACGGGCAAGTCTACAACCTGAACATGATCGACACGCCGGGCCACGTCGACTTCTCATACGAAGTCAGCCGCTCGCTGTCCGCATGCGAAGGCGCGCTTCTGGTCGTCGACGCGAGCCAGGGCGTGGAAGCGCAAACTGTCGCCAACTGCTACACGGCGATCGAACTCGGCGTCGACGTGATTCCGGTGCTCAACAAGATCGACCTGCCGGCGGCAAATCCTGAAAACGCAATCGCCGAAATCGAAGACGTGATCGGCATCGACGCAACCGACGCGACGCATTGCAGCGCGAAGACCGGCCTCGGCGTCGAAGACGTGCTCGAAGCGCTGATCGCCAAAGTGCCGCCGCCCAAGGGCGATCCGGAAGCGCCGTTGCAGGCGCTGATCATCGACTCGTGGTTCGACAACTACGTCGGCGTCGTGATGCTGGTGCGCATCGTCAACGGCACGCTGCGTCCCAAGGACAAGATCCGCATGATGGCGACCGGCGCGCAGTATCCGGTCGAGCACGTCGGCGTGTTCACGCCGAAGTCGAAGAATCTCGAATCGCTGTCGGCCGGGCAGGTGGGCTTCATCATCGCCGGCATCAAGGAATTGGCCGCGGCGAAGGTGGGCGACACCGTCACGCTGGTGAACCGTCCGGCGCCCGAACCGCTGCCGGGTTTCAAGGAAGTGAAGCCGCAGGTGTTCGCCGGCCTCTATCCGGTCGAAGCGAACCAGTACGACGCGCTGCGCGATTCGCTGGAAAAGCTGAAGCTGAACGACGCCTCGCTGATGTACGAGCCGGAAGTGTCGCAAGCACTTGGTTTCGGTTTCCGCTGCGGCTTCCTCGGGCTGCTGCACATGGAGATCGTGCAGGAACGTCTCGAGCGCGAGTTCGACATGGACCTGATCACCACGGCGCCGACCGTGGTGTACGAAGTCCTGCAACGCGACGGCACGACCATCATGGTCGAGAATCCGGCCAAGATGCCGGAGCCGTCGAAGATCGAAGAAGTGCGCGAACCGATCGTCACCGTGAATCTGTACATGCCGCAAGACTACGTCGGCTCGGTGATCACGCTGTGTACGCAAAAGCGCGGCACGCAGATCAACATGCAGTATCACGGCCGTCAGGTGCAGTTGACCTACGAAATCCCAATGGGCGAGGTCGTGCTCGATTTCTTCGACCGTCTGAAGTCGATTTCGCGCGGCTATGCGTCGATGGATTACGAGTTCAAGGAATACCGCGCGGCCGACGTCGTGAAGGTCGACATGCTGATCAACGGCGACAAGGTCGACGCGCTGTCGGTCATCGTGCACCGTTCGCAAAGCCAGTATCGCGGCCGCGAAGTGGCGTCGAAAATGCGTGAACTGATTCCGCGTCAAATGTACGACGTCGCGATTCAGGCCACCATCGGCGCGAACATTATCGCGCGCGAGAACATTAAAGCGTTGCGTAAGAACGTGCTGGCAAAATGCTACGGCGGCGACATTTCTCGTAAGAAGAAGCTGCTGGAAAAGCAAAAGGCAGGCAAGAAGCGAATGAAGCAGGTGGGATCGGTCGAGATTCCGCAAGAGGCTTTCCTCGCGATCCTGCGTGTCGAAGACAAATAAGACGAACAACGGAACCCTATGAATTTTGCGCTGATTCTTTTTGTGCTCGTCATTTTGACGGGCGTCGCATGGGTCGCAGACAAACTGGTTTTCATGCCGCAACGGCGCCGCGCGGCGGAAGCCGCGGTCGCCGAGTTCGACCGCCAGCAGGCACGCATCGGCGAGCGTTTCGCCGACGAAAACGCGGCGCAAACGCGCGCGCGTCTGCGTGACGACAAGCTGCGTCAACCGTGGTGGCTCGAGTATTCAGCGAGCTTTTTCCCGGTGATTCTGGTGGTGTTCGTGGTGCGCTCGTTCGTGGTCGAGCCGTTCAAGATTCCTTCGGGTTCGATGGTGCCGACGCTGCTGGTGGGCGACTTCATCCTCGTGAATAAATTCGACTACGGCATCCGTCTGCCGATCACCAACACGAAGATCACCGAAGGCCGTCCGCTCCAACGCGGCGACGTGGTGGTGTTCCGCTACCCGAAAGACGAATCGGTCGACTACATCAAGCGCGTGATCGGCCTGCCGGGCGACACCGTCGCGTATCAGGACAAGCAGCTCACGATCAACGGCAAGCCGGTGCCGGAAACGCCGCTGCCCGATTACCTCGACGACGAACGCATGGGTTACGCGAAGCAGTTCGAAGAAGATATCGACGGCCGCAAGAACGCGATTCTGAACAATTCGGCCGTGCCGCCGTTCATCGTCGGCGCCGAAGATTATCCGTATCGCGATAACTGCACGTACAACGCACGCGGCGTGATCTGCAAGGTGCCGCCGGGCAACTACTTCATGATGGGCGACAACCGCGATAACAGCGCGGACAGCCGTTATTGGGGCTTCGCGCCGGACAAGAATATCGTCGGCCGCGCGTTTTTTATCTGGATGAACTTCAGCAATCTGAAACGCATCGGCTCATTCAACTGAGTTCGCGTGCGTCGATTGCACGACACGCCGCGCGGTTGGCCTTCACCAGGTCACGTGAGCCGCGGCGTGTTATCACGCTACTTTAAGATCCCGCGGTAACGTCGCTTCACCACGCTTTTTCCGCTGGCCGTCCCGCGTTTTCGCCGGGTCTGGCGCCCGCGTTATACTCTGCCCATGCCCCTATCTCCGTTGGAAAGCCGTCTGCGCTACGAATTTCGCAATGCGGAATTGTTGCGCCAGGCTTTAACGCACCGCAGTCATAGCTCCACGCATAACGAACGGCTCGAGTTTCTCGGCGATTCCGTTCTGAATTGCGCGGTGGCTGCGCTTTTGTTCCAACGTTTCGGCAAACTGGACGAGGGCGACCTGTCGCGCGTCCGCGCCAATCTGGTCAAACAGCAGTCGCTTTACGAAATCGCTCAGGCCCTCAATATCTCCGAAGGCTTGCGGCTGGGGGAAGGCGAGTTGCGCAGCGGCGGCTTCCGCCGGCCCTCGATCCTCGCTGACACGCTCGAAGCGGTGCTGGGCGCAGTGTTCCTCGACGGCGGCTTCGAAGCCGCTCAGACGGTCATCAAGCGCCTTTACGTGCCTATTCTGGATCACATCGACCCACGCACGCTCGGCAAGGACGCCAAGACGCTGCTGCAGGAGTATCTGCAAGGCCACAAGATTGCGCTGCCGACCTACACGGTCGTCGCCACGCATGGTGCGGCGCACAATCAACAATTCGAAGTCGAATGCACGGTGCCGAAACTGGACGTGAAAGTCTCCGGTTCCGGCGCGAGCCGTCGCGCAGCGGAGCAGGCGGCGGCCAAGAAAGCGCTCGACGAAGTGATGGCCGCGGCGCCTGCCGTGGTCGCCAAGCCCAAGCGCTCGAAAGGCGCTCGCGCGGCGAAGAACGCCGAGCCGGAAATCGTCCCCGGCGTGACCGGTGTGCAGGCCGCGCTGGATTTGCGCAGCCCGGATCGCAAGAACGAGCGCGGAGCGGGGCGCGGTGAGTCCCGCGCCGCCGGCGCTGCGGAACCGGCAGCCGAACGCCCCGCGCTGACAGCCGCCGCTGCGCCGTTGGCGGTGATTCGCGCCGCGCACGTGGAGTACAGCGGACAGGACAAAACCGAGCGCGCCGAGAAGGCAGAGAAGACGGCCGCTCACGCGGGCGACAAAGCCGCGGCTGACAAAGCCGCCGAAAAGCTCGACACCAAGGCTGCGGATGCGAAACCCGCCGAAGCCAAGTCCGCCGAAGCGAAACCAGAAGCCAAGCCGGAAGCCGCTGCGGTCCGCAGCGTCGACAAACACCGCAGCCGCGAAGCCACAGCCGGTCCCGCCGTGCCCGTGCCGAGCGCAGCAGCGGCACCGACCGAACACGAACCCGGCGTAGCCGACGCGGTGCAAACGCGCGTCGCCGACGCGGGCCATTGATTGCCATCGGCGCGCCATTCCCGCGCGTCGATCTGAAACTTGCCGTAGCCCGAATATGAACGCTCCCACTCCCACTGGTTTTCGCTGCGGCATGGTCGCGATCGTCGGCCGCCCCAACGTCGGCAAGTCCACGCTGATGAACGCGCTGGTCGGCCAGAAAGTCAGTATCACGTCGCGCAAGGCGCAGACCACGCGCCATCGCATCACGGGCATTCATACGCTCGAAGACGCGCAATACATTTTCGTCGACACGCCGGGTTTCCAGACCAAGCACAGCGGCGCACTGAATCGTTCGCTCAATCGCGCGGTCACGTCCACGCTGACTTCGGTCGATGCGATCCTGTTCGTGATCGAAGCCGGCCGTTTCGGCCCGGACGACCAGAAGGTGCTCGACCTGATCCCGCCTTCGGTGCCCACGCTGCTGATCGCGAACAAGCTGGACCGCGTGTCGGATAAGGATTCGCTGTTCCCGTTCATGCAGCAGGTCAGCGCGCTGCACGAGTTCGCCGAGATCGTGCCGCTGTCGGCGAAGAATTCCGACGACATCAAACGACTGATGGCGACCGTCAAGCCGTTCCTGCCGGAAGGCGCGCCGATCTACGGCGAAGACGACCTGACCGATCGCAGCGAGCGCTTCCTCGCGGCGGAAATCCTGCGCGAGAAAGTGTTCCGCTGGACCGGCGACGAACTGCCCTACACGAGCACCGTGCTGATCGACAAGTTCGAAACCGAAGGGCGCCTGCGCCGCATTTTCGCGACCATCATGGTCGACCGCGACACGCACAAGGCGATGATCATCGGCCAGAAGGGCGCCAAGCTGAAGCAGATCAGCACGGAAGCGCGCCTCGACATGGAAAAGCTGTTCGACGGTCCGGTGTATCTGGAAACCTTCATCAAGGTGAAGAGCGGCTGGGCCGACAACGAAGCCGGGCTCCGTGCGTATGGGTACGAATGACGCGTGGATGACGCTGAATTCCGACGCTGACCCGGACGATTCGGAGCCGGCAGCGCCGGCACGCGAGCCGTCCAAACCCGCTCGTAGCACCCGAAAGTCCTCGACTAAAAGCGCCCAGGGCGCCGAAGGCGAACCACGTAAAGCGCCGCCTCGCCGCGCTCCACGCACCTCCGCGTCCGACTACCGGATCGCGGAGCAACCCGCCTTCGTTCTCCATAGCTATCCGTATCGCGAGACCAGTCTGATCATCGACGTGCTCTCGCGCGATCATGGCCGCCTCGCGCTCGTCGCGAAGGGCGCGAAGCGTCCGCACTCCGCGCTGCGCGGCGTGTTGCAGACGTTTCAGCCGCTCGCGCTGTCGTGGTCGGGCAAATCCGAAGTGCGCACGCTGACCGGCGCCGAATGGGTCGGCGGCATGTTGCCGCTGGCCGGCGACGCGCTGCTGTGCGGCTTCTACGTCAACGAACTGCTGGTCAAGTTCTGCGCGCGTGAAGATCCGCATCCGCAACTGTTCCATCACTACGTCGTCACGATGACGCGTCTCGCGCACGACGAGCCGCCCGTGCAGGTGCTGCGTTCGTTCGAGCGCGTGCTGCTGCGCGAAACCGGCTACGCGATGGCGCTGGATCGCACCGTCGCGCGCAAAGCGGTGCTGGCCGAAGGCCGCTACGTGTTCGACCCGGAGCGCGGCGTGCGCGAAGCCTCCGACGATCTGCCCGCGCAATGGCCGGTAATCGCGGGGCAAACCTTGCTCGACATGGAACAGGACGATTACCATCGAGCGCAGACCGTGGCGCAAAGCAAAACGCTAATGCGCTTTCTGCTCAACACTTACCTTGGCGGCACGCCGCTCGCGACGCGCCAGATCCTGATCGACTTGCAGAACTTATGAGCTTCTTTCTTACGTCGCCGAATGTGATTGACCTGGGCGTGAACATCGATCACGTCGCTACGCTGCGCAACGCGCGCGGCACGTCCTATCCCGATCCGATCCGCGCCGCGCTGATGGCCGAAGAGGCCGGTGCCGATGTCATCACCCTGCATCTGCGTGAAGACCGCCGCCATATCGTCGACGCCGACGTGCACAAGCTGCGCCCGCTGCTGAAGACGCGCATGAATCTCGAATGCGCGGTCACGCAGGAGATGCTCGACATCGCGTGTGAAGTCCAGCCGCACGACGTCTGCCTCGTGCCGGAAAAGCGTCAGGAGCTGACGACGGAAGGCGGCCTCGATGTCGCCGGCCAGTTCGAAGCGGTGCGTGCCGCATGCAAGCAGCTCGCCGACGCGAACTCGCGCGTGTCGCTCTTCATCGATCCGGACGAAATGCAGATTCGTGCCGCGCACGAAGCGGGCGCGCCGGTGATCGAACTGCACACCGGACGTTACGCCGAAGCCCACGATCCCGCCGAACAGGAGCGCGAATTCGAGCGCGTGGTTCGTGCCGTCGAATTCGGCGCGACACTCGGCATCAAGGTCAATGCGGGCCACGGCCTGCACTATACGAACGTGCAGCAGATCGCGGCGATCGAGGGCATCGACGAACTGAATATCGGCCACGCGATCGTCGCGCATGCGATCTTCGCCGGTTGGGACAACGCGGTGCGCGAGATGAAGGCGATCATGGTCGCCGCGCGTCTCGGCGCGCGCGCCTGATGCGACTTGAGACGGCAACCTGCGCATGACGATCTACGGCATTGGTACGGACATTGTTCAGGTGAGTCGCGTGGCCGCGGTCATGACGCGCACCAACGGCCGCTTCGCCGAGAAGGTGCTCGGTCCGGACGAACTGCGCGTCTATCATGCGCGGCACGCGCGCTCAGCCGCGCGTGGGCTCGCGTTTCTCGCCACGCGGTTCTCGGCGAAAGAAGCATTCTCGAAAGCGATCGGCCTCGGCATGCATTGGCCGATGACCTGGCGCGCGCTGCAAACGCTCAACAAGCCGAGCGGCGAGCCCATGGTGGTCGCGTCCGGTGAATTGGCCGAATGGCTCGACGCGCGCGGCATCACGGCGCGCGTCACGATCAGCGACGAGCGCGATTACGCGGTGTCGTTCGTGATTGCGGAAACGACGCAAGCGGGTACGCCCGACGACGTCGCCGAATAAAAAATACTTCTGAACGCGGCGCAGGCCGGCCGCGTCTCTCCTTGCCTCAGGCTTTTTTCCAGCGGAAATCGATGAAAACCATTCCCGGACCGGTGATGCTCGACGTGGTCGGCAAAACGCTGAACGACGACGACAAGCGCCGCCTTGCCCATCCGATGACCGGCGGCGTGATCCTGTTCGCGCGCCATTACGAGAGCCGCACGCAACTGATCGCGCTGACCGACTCGATCCGCGCGATCCGTGAGGATCTGCTGATCGCCGTCGACCACGAAGGCGGGCGCGTGCAGCGCTTTCGCACCGACGGCTTCACCGTGCTGCCTGCGATGGGCAAGCTCGGCACGTTGTGGGACAGCGATGTGCTGCACGCCACCAAAGTGACGACGGCCGTCGGCTATATCCTCGCGACGGAGTTGCGCGCGTGCGGCATCGATATGAGTTTCACGCCGGTGCTCGATCTGAACTATGGTCAATCGCAGGTGATCGGCGACCGCTCGTTCCACCGCGATCCGCGTGTGGTGACCTTGCTCGCCAAGAGCCTCAACCACGGACTCGCGCTGGCCGGCATGAGCAATTGCGGCAAGCATTTCCCTGGGCACGGCTTCGCACAGGCGGATTCGCATGTCGCCATGCCGGTCGACGACCGCTCGCTCGAGGAGATTCTGCGCGACGACGTGGCGCCGTACGACTGGCTCGGCTTGTCGTTGGGATCGGTGATTCCCGCGCATGTGATCTATCCGCAGGTCGATTCGAAGCCGGCGGGTTTCTCGCGCGTCTGGCTGCAGGACATTCTGCGCAACAAGCTGCGCTTCGAAGGCGCGATTTTCAGCGACGATCTGTCGATGGAAGCCGCGCGCCAGGGCGGCACGCTGACCGAAGGCGCGAGCGCCGCGCTGCAAGCCGGTTGCGACATGGTGCTGATCTGCAATCAGCCGGACGAAGCGGAGAAGGTACTGGATGCGCTGCGCTTTACGCCGTCGAAGGAATCGCAACGGCGCTTGCAACGCATGCGGCCGCGCGGCAAGGCGTTGAAGTGGAGCAAGCTGGCCGCTGATCCGCAGTACCTGCAAGCGCAGGCGCTGTTGCGTAGCGCGTTTGCATAAGCCGCGATAACAGTCGGCAAGCAAGTAAGAAAAACGGCGCCTTCATTGAAGGCGCCGTTTTTTTCAGCCAGGGCCGACCGCGAGCGATCGCAGAGGCACTCCACTCAATTCAAGCGCATGCGTTGCAGCTTGTTGTACAGCGTCTTCGGACTGATGCCCAGCAGCGACGCCGCCCGGTGACGCGTACCGCCGACTGCGTCGAGCGTAGCGCGAATCAGCATTTCCTCGACGTCCGCGAGCGGCGTCCCCACGGTAACTTGCACGCGGCTGCCATTCAGATCGCGGCCGTTCGCCGAGCCCGCCTCATCGGCACGCAGCGATTCCAGCACGTCACCGGACGCGTGATATGCGCGCCGCACGCGGTCCTGCAACTCGCGCACATTGCCCGGCCATTCATACGCGAGACACTCGCGCAGGAAGTTCGGCGCGACCTGCTTGGCGGTCTCCGCCGAGCCGCGCGTCAACCCTTCGTGATTCAATTCGTCGACCAACGCCTGGGCGATCAGCGCCGGATCTTCGCCGCGCTCGCGCAGCGGCGGCAGCGTGACGGCGGCCGCTTCGAGGCGCAGCGCCAGATCTTCGTGCAGGCTGCCGTCGGCCACCGCCGCACGCGGCGCCTTGCGTGTCGAGGCGATCAGCCGGAAGTCCGTCACCACCTGATTCGTGCCGCCGACCCGCATGAAGGTCTGCGAATCGAGCGCACGCAGCAGCGCTTCCTGCTGGGCGCGCGGCAACTCGGCGATTTCGTCGATGAACAACGTGCCGCCGCTCGCCTGCTCGAACAGGCCCGGTTCGCGCTGCTCGGCGCCGTTGAACGCGCCGCGTTCGTGACCGAACAGCAGGCTGTCGAGCGAGCGTTGTCCGGCCGCGCTATTCGCGCTGCGGCAGTCGAATGTGATGAACGGACCTTTACGGCGCCGGCTCATGTCGTGCATCGTGCGCGCCGCGATCTGCTTGCCGGTGCCGGTTTCGCCGGAAATCAGCACGGCGGCTTCGGTCGGCGCGATATGTTCGATCGTGTCGTAGACGTGCTGGATGGCACCGCTGCGGCCGAGCATCGAGCCGAAACGGCCGAGTTGACGCAGCGACGCGCGCAGCGTCTGCACTTCTTCGGTCAGTTCGTACGGCCGCGGGATACGCGCGAGCAGGCTGCGCAAACGCGGAATGTTGACCGGCTTGAGCAGGTAGTCCCAGATGCCGTGCCGCAAACCCTCGATCGCGCTTTCCACTGTCGCATTGCCGGTCATGACGATCACGGGCAAGGCGCCGCCGGGCGGATGCGCGGGGAGGTGTTGCAGCAGGTCGAGTCCGCTGCCGTCCGGCAGGTTCAGGTCGACCAGCACGACGTCGGGAATGAAGCGTGTCAACGCGGCCCGGGCCTCCGCGATCGTGGTCGCTGTGTCGACGGAGAAGCCGTCGGCGGCGAGGATGGCGGACAGGCCTGACAGGCTATTAGGATCGTCTTCAACAATCAGGGCGTGTGGCATGGCGAGCGCAATTTTTAGATGGATGGAATACCCGATGCGCTGCGCCGATACGTTGGCGCGCGGCACGGGCGCGATGCTGGCCGGTACTGTCGGTCGAATTCCGAGTCGAATCCAGCGCCGCGCGCGCAACCTTGGCTCGCGCGGCGCAAGAGCGGCCGCGTCTGAGGTAGACAGGTCGTCCGGCGCGCGCACCAAGCACGGCACCGGGCAGAAAAGCGGCGATTCGACTCAAGTCGTTCAGGTCCTTTGCGTTATTAATTTGGGAGTCCGTCCTGACGTTTTGTAAGCACGGACGGACGCCTGTATTTCCTTCACTCGGGCGGTCAGAAATCCCGGTTGCTGTCGAAGAAGCGGCGTACTTCGAGTTCCGCTTGTTCGCGCGTCTTGCCGTAACGTTCCTGGATCAGGCCGGCGAGCTTGTCAGCGCGACCTTCGGCCTTGGTCAACTCGTCGTCCGTGAGTTCACCCCATGCCGTCTTGGCTTTGCCAACCATCTGCTTCCACTTGCCTTCAGCGATGTCGTTATTCATGTCGCATCTCCGGAGTTGAAGAAAATAAAGCCGTACTGGCCTGTATCCAGTGAGAAGCATGGACCGTGCCACGATAATTTATTTAAACTTATCAATGATTTGGTGACCGACATACGGGAAATTTGAGGTTGCGGTGTGGCAATTTCGAGAAGATCGCCGGTAAAGTTTTCCTCAACCATACACGGCGGCGCAAAAAAGAAAAAGCGCCCAAATTGGGCGCTTTTTTTGCCATTTTTTTCGCAGCGCCCGGCTTGGGGCGCTGGATTCAGGCGAGCAGGGCGCTTAAGCGCGGCTGCGGTACTCGTGCGTACGCGTGTCGATTTCGATCTTGTCGCCGATGTTGCAGAAGAGCGGCACTTGCAGTTCGAAGCCGGTGTTCAGCTTGGCGTTCTTCAACACCTTGCCCGACGACGTGTCGCCCTTGACAGCCGGTTCCGTGTAGATGATCTCGCGGACCAGCGTGGTCGGCAGTTCGACCGAGATGGCTTTCTCGTTGTAGAACACGACTTCGCAAGCCATACCGTCTTCGAGGTAATGGAGGGCGTCGCCCATCATTTCGCCTTCGACTTCGAACTGGTTGTAGTCGGCGTCCATGAACACGTACATCGGGTCGGCGAAGTACGAGTATGTAACTTCCTTGCGTTCCAGCACGACGACGTCGAACTTGTCGTCGGCCTTGTACACGCTTTCCATGCCTGCGCCGGTCAGCAGGTTCTTGAACTTCATCTTGACGACGGCGGAGTTGCGGCCCGATTTGTTGTATTCGGCCTTTTGCACAACCATTGCGTCTGCGCCGATCATCACGACGTTGCCGGTGCGGAGTTCCTGTGCGGTCTTCATAAAACTGTCCTGTACGAAATTAGTAGCTTCAACTTGTGCTCAACGGCATACGGCGCAAGCGGCTTCGGCGCTTTGCTCACCGCGCGCCGCGCCGCCGAAGCGGCTCGGCGGGTCGCGAGCGAGTCAAGCGTGGCCGGCTTGCCGCGGGGAGCGGCGGGAGCGCCGCAAACCCGCGGTCTCTGCCATTCTCAGCAATCCGTTACCTGCTTTTTACCCGGTGCGGGCGTGTACACGAGTGGCGCCGATTCGCAACATACGTCCCTTTTTTGACATTCCACCTATCACGCTTTGATATCGGGGAAAGGTGTTGCATCTTTCGATGCCGGGTTGGCGGGCCGCTCAAACGAGTTGACCGGATTCCGCCGTTGCGATCGGGCCGCGCTTGCGTCGTCGGCCGTTGGATAACCGCTTATTTTAACTGAGTTTTTGCGAACAAGGCCAGATTTCCAGCGAGGTCGCCCACTTGAGCCAGTTCGCCGGCCCAATCGGCCGCGCGTTGCTTGAGCGCCGGCAAGTGACGCTGGAATTCCGCCCAGTCCGGCCGGCCCGTGCCGTTCCACGCGTGCCAGAAACGCGCAAGGGCGTCGCGGGCGTCGGCGGGCAGAGTGCGCGCGTAGTGCGCGAGCGCGGCGTCGAGCTTCGGCAGATGGGCGTCGTCGGCTTGCGGGTAGATATGCCAGACGAAGGGTTTGGCGGCCCATTGGGCGCGCACGAACGAATCCTCGCCGCGCACGAAATTGATGTCGCTTGCCCACAGCAGCGCGTCGTAGCCGGGCTGGTCGGTAAAGGCGAGGGCATGTGCGCTGAGGTTGCCGCGCACCGCGTGAGCGCCGGTGGCGAACGCGGGCAGGTCGAAAAAGCGCGCGACCGCGCCTGAAACGCGGCCTTCGGGCACCAGAAGGACGACCGGGTCCGCGCTATCGCGCCATTGTTCGAGCAGGCTGTCGGCGGCGAGGTTCTCGTAGGGCGAACAGCGAGACGACGGTGGCCGCGGCGGGCGGCGGCGCGTGGCCGGTGGTTTGTTGCCACCATGCTCGGCGCGCGGTGGGCGATGCTTCAAAAGCCGCGCGCGCGCCGTCGAGATGCCGTTCCTTCAGCACGCCGCCGGTGCCGGGGCCGAGTCCGGGGAAAAAGAACGTCTTGGTCAGCGGATAGCGCGGATGAGGCGAGGGTCGCAGATGAAAATCCGCGACCCAGTCCTCGGCACTCAGATATTCGAGGTTGAACCACACCGGCGTACGTTCGCGCGCCGCCATCGCGGCGACATAGATGGACGGGAGTTCGCAGCCAAACGCCTCGATCACGACGTCGGCGACTTCGAGCCTATCGCCCGCATGAGCCGGCTCATGCCAGTGTTCGACGACGATGCCGCCGACCGTCTGGCGAGCGTGCTCCAGCGTCAGCGACGGACACAGCTTCTGGAACGCATGCAGGTCGTCGACGAACACGCGCACCTGCCAGCCGTGCTCGCTCGCAAGCTGGCGCGCGAGGCGCCAGCACACGCCGATGTCGCCGAAATTGTCGATCACCGCGCAGAAGATGTCGCAGGCGATCGCCGTGGGCGTGTCAGCGGCTTGCTCGGAATGGGGCGTAGCGGAAGACATGATGGCCTGCGGTCGCGGATTCGAACGGATGGAAGGAGTGGGACGGTGCGAGTGATGCCTCGGCGCCGTGCTGCGTTGCGCGCCGACCCACGGCTGCGGACGCGTCGCCCGATTCAAGGCAACAGCGTTCGGACGCACGCGGAATGTTCTAAACTGGCGATTCTAAAGCACTCGTTCACGATTGCGCGCGCAAGGCGTCCTGCGGTTCGTCCCGGCGCGCGGCACGCAGAGCAAGGCTTCGCGAGACCGTCCCACCTCAACCGATTCTGCATGACCGAACCCGAAGCAACCGACGCTTTCGAGCCGAAAAAAGTGCTCGCCCAACTGCCGCATCTGCCCGGCGTCTATCGCTATTACGATACGCACGGCGCGGTGCTTTACGTGGGCAAGGCGCGCGATCTGAAGAAGCGCGTCTCGAGCTACTTCACCAAGACGCTACTGTCGCCGCGCATCGCGATGATGGTGACGCGCATTGTGCGCATCGAGACGACCGTGACGCGCTCCGAGGCCGAAGCGCTGCTGCTCGAAAACAACCTGATCAAGGCGCTTGCGCCGCGCTACAACATTCTGTTTCGCGACGACAAGTCGTATCCCTACCTCAAGCTGACCGGCCACAAGTTTCCGCGCATGGCGTATTACCGCGGCGCGGTGGATCGCAAGAATCAGTATTTCGGTCCGTTTCCGAGTGCGTGGGCGGTGCGCGAGAGCATCCAGATTCTGCAGCGCGTGTTCCAGTTGCGCACCTGTGAAGACTCCGTGTTCAACAACCGCACGCGGCCTTGTCTGCTGCATCAGATCGGCCGCTGCACGGCGCCGTGCGTCGCGGCGATCACCGAAGAGGATTACGCGCGCGACGTCGCCAACGCATCGCGCTTTCTGCTCGGCCGCCAGGGCGAGGTGATGAAGGAACTCGAGCAGAAGATGCACGCCTTCGCCGGCGAGCTGAAGTTCGAGCAGGCCGCGGCGGTGCGTAACCAGATGAGTTCGCTGTCGACGGTGCTGCACCAGCAGGCGATCGAAGTCGGCAGCGACAGCGACGTCGATATTCTCGCGGTGGTCGCGCTGGGCGGTCGCGTGTGCGTGAATCTGGCGATGGTGCGCGGCGGACGGCATCTGGGCGACAAGGCGTATTTCCCGGCGCATGTCGAAAGCGCGTTGACGGCTGATGAGGGCGGCTTGGAAGACGACGGCGCGGCGTTGACCGATACCGCTATCGAGTCCGGTTCGCTCGCGGAAGACAACGCGGGCGGTGAGGCGGAGTCGGCCGATGCCGCCGATGCGCTCGCGATCGCGCAAGAGATGCCATCGGAAGACGAAGAGGACGACGCGTCCGATGAAGCCGACGACGCACCCGACGAAGACGACGCACTCGGAGAAGCCGATTCCGAACCCACGAAACCGCGCAAAGGCCGCGCAACCGGCGGGATCGAAGCCGAAGTCCTCGAAGCGTTCATCGCCCAGCATTACCTGGGCAATCGCGTGCCGCCGGTGCTGGTGGTCAGCCACGCACCCGCCAACCGCGAACTGGTCGACGTGCTGATCGAGCAGGCCGGCCACAAGGTCACCGTGCTGCGCCAGCCGCAAGGCCAACGGCGCGCCTGGCTCGCCATGGCCGAGCAGAACGCGCGGCTCGCGCTCGCGCGCCTGCTCTCGGAGCAAGGCTCGCAGCAAGCCCGCACGCGCGCGCTCACCGACACGCTCGGCATGGAGTGCGACGATCTCGCGCATCTGCGCATCGAATGTTTCGACATCAGCCACACGATGGGTGAAGCGACGCAGGCGTCGTGCGTGGTGTATCACCATCACAAGATGCAGTCGTCGGAATACCGCCGCTACAACATCACCGGCATTACACCCGGCGATGATTACGCCGCGATGCGCCAGGTGCTCACGCGCCGCTACGAGAAGATGGTCGAGCAAGCCGCCGCGAATGCCGCTGACGAAGCCGCGGAGTTGCAAAGCGACGCGGCCGCCGATCCGTCGCTCACGCCGGACGCCGCGGAGCCGGTCGCGGCCGGCGGCATCCTGCCGACTATCGTGCTGATCGACGGCGGCAAGGGCCAGGTCGAAATCGCGCGCCAGGTGTTCACGGAACTGGGTCTCGATACCGGCATGCTGGTCGGCGTCGCGAAGGGCGAGGGACGCAAGGTCGGCCTCGAAACCCTGATTTTCGCCGACGGCCGCGCGCCGCTCGAACTCGGCAAGGAAAGCGCCGCACTCATGCTGGTCGCACAGATCCGCGACGAAGCGCACCGCTTCGCCATCACCGGTATGCGCGCGAAGCGCGGCAAGACGCGTCAGACCTCGCGGCTCGAAGAGCTCGAAGGGGTGGGCGCTAAGCGGCGTCAACGGCTCCTTGCACGCTTTGGCGGACTGCGCGGCGTGGTCGCCGCCAGTGTCGAAGATCTGGCGAGCGTCGAAGGCATTTCGCAGGCGCTCGCGGAGCAGATTTACCGGCAATTGCACTGATCGCGGCGGCTTCGGCCGTCCGCTCAGCCACCTTCGAGGGGCGCTGCCGCGGCGGGCGCGGCCGGCCCGGCGCGCCGCTTTGCTTGTGGCAGGCCTTGTGACACGGCACAATTGCATCTCCCTTGTCAGACGCTGCGCCTGCCCATGCCGTTTAATTTCCCGATTTTCCTGACTTGGCTGCGGATCGTCCTGATTCCGCTCGTCGTCGGTGTGTTCTATTTGCCCGACATGATGATGAGCCCCGCACACCGTAATCTGGCGGCCGCGACCATCTTCATTCTGGCGGCGCTGACCGACTGGTTCGACGGCTTTCTGGCGCGCAAGTGGAATCAGACCTCGGCATTCGGCGCGTTCCTCGATCCGGTCGCCGACAAGCTGATGGTGACCGCCGCGTTGCTGGTGCTCGTGCAACTCGCCCGAATCGATTCGGCGATCGCGCTCGTGATCGTCGGGCGCGAGATCGCGATCTCGGCGCTGCGCGAATGGATGGCGCAAATCGGCGCATCGAAGAGCGTCGCGGTGAATTCGCTCGGCAAGTTCAAGACCGTTTGTCAGATGGTGGCGATTCCCATGCTGCTGTTCTACGGGCCGCTGTCGTTCGGTGGCGGCGTGGTGGTCGATACGCGCGTGTGGGGCTTGTGGCTCATCTATCTGGCCGCGTTCCTGACGATCTGGTCGATGCTCTATTACATGAAGCTCGCATGGCCGCAAATTCGCGAACGGGGCGGCGTGGCCTGAGTTTTCGTCGTGGTGGAGGGCGCCCGGCGTGTGGCCGAACTTCGCTGGCGCATGAGTGAAATCTGTTCGGTAAAAGAGATACGCAAAAGGGGTTGACACGTTTCAGTCGTTTCTCCATAATCTCGTTTCTCCGATGCACGCAGTTCGAAACATCGGTGGCAGTAAAGAGTAGTTGCAGTAACAAGGCAGCAGATAGCACGGCAAAAGCAGCACAATGCGGGAGTAGCTCAGTTGGTAGAGCGCAACCTTGCCAAGGTTGAGGTCGCGAGTTCGAGCCTCGTCTCCCGCTCCAAATTTTTGAAGCAACGCGTTGTTTGGCAAGTAACAGTGCAAGGCGTTGCGAAGCAGTTCAATGCGGGAGTAGCTCAGTTGGTAGAGCGCAACCTTGCCAAGGTTGAGGTCGCGAGTTCGAGCCTCGTCTCCCGCTCCATACATAAGGGGAAGCAACGCTTCCCTTTTTGTTTGGTGGCACGGTCCATCCGGTTGTCCGCTAAACAAAATCTGCGAATCTGTTGCTAGGTTCCAGTCCGCTTGCGGCGCGATAGCAAAGCGGTTATGCAGCGGCCTGCAAAGCCGTTTAGGCCGGTTCGACTCCGGCTCGCGCCTCCAGTAGTTGATGTAAAGAAAAGCCCCGACTTGTCGGGGCTTTTCTTTTTTCGGCGTCGGTTCTTCGGCGGAGTTGATACATATGCTGACGTGGCAGCAGTTCTCCTTGCTCCTGCTAATCGCGCCGGCAGCCGGGTTGATTCTCTGCGTTGCCGTTATCGTGACGGATGTGGCGCACAATTCGTGGTTCGCGCTTTATCACCCGATCCGGATGGCCCTGTATCTCTCGCAGATCGTCTTTCTACTGTTCGTCGCGTTCACGGTCCGTACGGCCGGGCGAGGGGCTGTGAACCGGCGCACTGCGCTGCAAGTGATCGATTGAACAGCGCGCCTGCTTTACGTCATTGCTTGTCCACACCGAGGCTGCATGTACCTACAACTCACCGGCACCCACGTTCGCCTGCTCGGCTCGATGCATCTCTTTCCGGCGACAAGCCGAAGAACGCCGCCGTGGATCGCGGAAGCGTATGACTGGGCCGAAGCGCTCGTCTTCGAGTCCGATCCGCCGACGATCCTGCCGTTTCTGAAGGCCAACCGACAAGGCGACGCGGAGCAACTGCAGCCCTTGCTATCCGCCGACGCATGGCAGCAACTTCACGCCGCATGGCCCGTTGAAGGGCCGCTGGCGCCGCTCGCCGATCTGCGTCCGTGGGCCGCGTTGATCGTCGCGCCGACGCTGTTCCAGCAAGTCGTCGAAGGCGTTGAGCCGCGCATGTTGCGCTCGGCGATCACGCAGGCCAAGCCCTATCGATATCTCGAGAGCGCGCAGGAGGTAGCAGCGGCGCTCGAATCGATTCCGCTCGACGCCGTCGGCGCGGCGCTCGGCCTGCTGATGGCCGACCTCGACGAACCGCAGCGCACGCTCGAGCGCATGCACGCGGCCTGGCTGGAGGGCGATCTGCTTGCCGTGCACCAGATCGCCATCGAGTCGCCGATGTTCAATCTGCCGGGCATCCGGCATGCGATTCTCGACGAGCGCAATCGCGCATGGGCGGCGCGCTTGACTGAGGTCCTCACGCGGCCAGAGCGCACGTTGGTGGTCGTCGGCGCGCTGCATCTGTGCGGCCCCGGCAATCTGATCGACTGTCTCGCGCGGCCCGTCGAGCCGGTCTTCGCCAACCCATAGCAAAGCCGTCGCCGCGCGAGCGTGGCGGCCTGATGCGGCCTGCATCGGTTCGAATGCGGCTCCGGCGCGCCCGCGATCCGAGGGAACTCTCGCGCCGGGGTTTTGCCCCAAGGTAAAGCACGTCGCTATACACTACCCGCCTACCACTTCGGCCACGCCGGTCGCCTTAGGGAATACAACATGCATGTGCCACCGACGCCCAGTAACGAAAGCACCCGTCTCGACACCCTGCGTGCGCTGCATATTCTCGATACGTTGCCGGAAGAGCGCTTCGATCGTCTCACCCGGCTCGCCAAGCGACTCTTCAGTGTGCCCATCGCGCTCGTGAGCCTGGTCGATGCGGACCGTCAATGGTTCAAGTCGTGCGTCGGCCTGAAGACGAGCGAGACCTCGCGCGATGTGTCGTTCTGCGCGCACGCGATTCTCGGCGACGAAATCATGATGGTGCCCGACACGCTCGCGGACGAGCGGTTTCACGACAATCCGCTCGTCACGGACAACCCGAATATCCGTTTCTACGCCGGCTGTCCGCTGACGGTGCCCAACGGCAGCAAGCTCGGCACGCTCTGCCTGATCGACACCAAGCCGCGCGGCCTCGACGAAGAAGAGCGCGAATTGCTGCGCGATCTGGCGCGCATGGCCGAGCAGGAGTTGGCGGCGGTGCAGTTGGCCACGCTCGACGATTTGACGCTTCTGTCGAACCGGCGCGGTTTCGAGGCACTAGCGCAACATGCGCTGAACGTTTGCAAGCGGATGCACAAACCGGCGTCGCTGCTGTTCTTCGACCTGAATGATTTCAAGCAGATCAACGACACGCTCGGCCACGCCGAAGGCGATCGCGCGCTGAAGACCTTCGCCGATGTCTTGCGCACCGCGCTGCGCGAAAGCGATGTGATCGGGCGACTCGGCGGCGATGAGTTCGTCGTGCTGCTCACCGATTCGGACAGCGGCGCCACGCAGGAAGTGACGCAGCGTCTCACGCAGTTGCTGGCCGAGCGCAATGCCGAAGCGCAGCGTGGCTACGACATCCGTTATAGCGTCGGGCAGATTCAATACGATTCTGCCCTGCACCAATCGATTGCCGAACTGCTGGCGGCCGCCGACGCCGCGATGTACAGCCACAAACAGGCGTCGAAGGCGCGCGCGGTCCATCGCAACTGAGCGCGGCACGGCGGCGAAAAAACCGTCGCGCGCGGCATAATCACGCATCGCCGCTCTCCGTGCGGCGTGACTCTTTCTTTAGAACGTTGTCATGACTGAACCGCAGCAAACCGCCGCCACGCGGCTGGCGCAACTTGATTGGCGCTGGAAATCCTTCGGCGACCTCACGGGCCTCGAGGTCTATACGATGCTGGGCGCACGCAGCACGGTGTTCGTCATCGAGCAGAACTGCTTGTATGGCGATATCGACGGGCTCGATATGGATGCGTGGCATCTGCTGGTCTATGGCCCCGATGAAAAACGGCCGGCGCTCGCGGGTTATCTGCGCGTGCTGTTGCCCGATGCGGACGACGCCGACATCCGCATCGGCCGTGTGCTCACGACCGCTGAATTCCGTGGCATCGGTCTGGGCAACGCGATGCTTGAACGGTCGCTGACGCACATTCGCGCGCAGTGGCCCGGCACGCCGATTCGTTTGCATGCGCAGGCGCATCTGCAAGGTTTCTATGGTGCGTTCGGCTTCACCCCGGTTTCGGAGATTCACGAAGAAGACGGCATCCCGCATGTGTGGATGCGGTCGGCCTGAAGCGGCTACAGCATACAGAGCCCGGCGCGGGCGCGCCGGGTTGTCAATCGAATCGTAGAGTCAGTGCTGGCCGCGCGCCGGCGCCGAAGCCGCGGGCGCCAGGGTCTGCCTGGCTTTCGCACGCTGTTCGCCACGCAAGCGTCCGCGCGCCGACAGCCGCATCCAGTGACGCAAGGCGAGCAGCGCGCCGATCACGCTCATCATCGAACCCGGAATCCACAGCAACAGTCCGCCGATCTGTTGATCGCGCATCGGGCTTAACCACGTGAACGCGCGACCACAGATCGAGTAGATCGGATACAACTCGCGCGGCGTGAAGAAGATGAACGCGCCGAGCATGATCTGCGGCGGAATCGCGGCGATCACCACCAGCACGCGCTTGCCCGGCGACAGACGCGCCGGCGGCGCGGGACGCGGATCGAGCACGAGCCACCAGAACAGGAGGCCGTCGATCACCATGCTCCAGTTCATCACGCGATAAAGCCGCCAGTCGAGCATCGCCATGAAATGAATCGGCGACATCAGCCAGAAGTAGATCAGCCCGACGAACAGCGTCACCGCGACGACGGGATGCATCACCACGTCGAGCAGCTTGCGCACCACCGGAGTTTCCAGCACGGGTCGCACGAAGCGCTGCCGCCAGTTGAACGGAATCCCCGCGCGCAACGCCGCGCCCGGATACGACAGCGCGATAAAGAACGGTCCGAGGTGATGCAGCACCAGATGCTGCGCGCGATGCATGAAGAACTCATGCTCGAAGAAATAGTCGAGCCGCGTATGCAACGCGACATACAACGCCACCAGCCCGAACCAGAAGGAGATGCGCCGCGCGACCGTCACCTTCGCTTTACGCGCGCCGCGCACGAACAGGATCGCGGGCACCAGCAGCGCGATCACGACGGTTGGCGAAAACTCCCAGGGATCGAGCCAGTAGAGCAGATTCATCGCGGCACGTTACCTGGTTACTTGGTTTGCGCCGGCGACTTGACGGCGAACGGCGTGTCGAGCGTTTCGCCGTCGGAGAACTTGAGCGTGAGATGCACGGTGTCACCCGGCGCGACCTTGTGCTTCGCGTCTTCGAGCATCACGTGATAGCCGCCGGGCGCAATGGCGACCTGGCCATGCGCGGGCACCGTCAGCTTGTCGACCATCACCATCTTCTGCGACGAACCGTTCGACACGGTCTGATGCAGCATCGCGTCGCCGTAGTCGTTGCTGGAGATATCGACGAGGTCGACCGGTTTATCGCTCGCATTGACGAGCGTCACATAGCCGGCGGCGGGCAGGTTGTTGGGCAGCCAGCGGACCCACGCGTCCTTCGCGCTCATCGCGTTGGCGCCCGCCGCTTGCGCGGTCGATGCGGCACCGAACGAAAGGGCGAGGGCGCAACTCAGTGCAGCGAACGTTTTGATCTTGATCGACATGGTTGAACTCGGGAAAGGTCAGGAACGGTCATCGATGATGCGGCGCAGGTCTTGTGCGATCGCATCGGGCGTGTCGTGATCGGTGGCCAGCAGGCGCGCGTGGCCCTCGCTGTCGAACACGTAGACGGCGGAACTATGGGTGACTTCATAGTTGCCGGAAGGGTCGCGCTTTTCCATCTGATAGGCGACGCGGTAACGCTTGGCGAGCGACTCGATCTGCCAGTCGGTGCCGGTCAGCCCCTCGGCATGTTTCGAGTCGAAGGCGCCGACGTAGTCGTGCAAGGCCTGCGCCGTATCGCGCGCGGGATCGACGGTGATGAACAGGATCCGCACCTTCTGCGCGTCGGGGCCGAGCTTGCCGAGCACCTGCATCAGCCGGCCCATCGTTTCAGGACAGACGTCCGGGCAATGTGTGTAGCCGAAATAAACGAGCGAGGCGCGGCCCTTGAACGAATCGCCGTTGACGGGGCGGCCATCGTCGCCGGTCAGCTTGAAATCGAGGTCAGGCAAGTGACCGGTCACATTGGTCAATTGCCACGTTTCCGTGCGATGCGTGCAGCCGGCGAGCGCCGTCAGCGTGCCCAGCACGACCGTCGCCGCAAACAGGCGCGCGGACCACGGCCTGCGTGAAATTGCGGGGTGCGGTTGCAGGTGCCGGGATGAGAAGATCGGGAACAAAGCAGGGTTCAGTGACTCGATTGAATTGCGGCGCCGCGCGATGCGCGTGTGGCGCGTGCGCGGTCATAGTGTGCAAATATGGTCGTAACAGCAATGATCCGCGTGGCAGCGACTTTAGCGCAAATTGGCGGATGGCGTCGCGCAGCGCCCACGGGCGGGCGGTTTGCGAGGCAATTTGACGCAGGTGGCTGAAAGCTGGGTGAAGCCCGATTGTTCCCGTTTTGAACGCAATCGCCGGCGAGGCTCGCGTGTGGCGCCCGGCTGGGCTTGTGCCCAGCCTTACTTTCTCGAAAAATTGGTGGATGCGCGGTAAGATGCGCACACTTTTCCGGCCGCAGAAGGCTGAAAGGCAAAACTAACCGATGCAAGCACTTCCGGCTGTTCTGTCTCCGAGCGAGACGGCATTTTTCTTCGACTTCGACGGCACGCTCGTCGAACTCGCCCCCACGCCGGACGGCGTGCTGGTGCAACCTCGCGTGAACGACTTGCTGAGCGAGTTGCGCAGTTTGACGAACGGCGCGGTCGCGGTCGTGTCGGGCCGCGGTATCGACAGCATCGACAGTTTTCTGAACATGCCCGATCTGCCGATTGCCGGTCTGCACGGCGCCGAGCGACGCGATGCCAACGGCGACACGCAGCGCATTGGCTTCCATGACGAGCGGCTGCTGCGCATGGAGCAGGTGCTCGCGCAGGTGGTCAACGAAAACCCCGGCATGCTGCTCGAGATCAAGGGCGCGGCCGTGGCGCTGCACTACCGGAATGCGCCGGATCGCGAGCCGCTGGCGCGCGAGGCGACCGAGCGGCTGGTGGCCGATTACGCCGGCTCCTACGTGCTGCAGCCGGGCAAGATGGTCTACGAAATCAAACCTAAAGATGTCGACAAGGGCCGTGCGCTGCGCGCGTTTCTCGACGAGCCGCCGTTCGTCGGCCGCAAGCCGGTCTTTGCCGGCGACGATCTGACCGACGAGAAGGGCTTCGCCGTCGTCAACGAACGGGGCGGCGTGTCGATCAAGGTCGGTCCGGGCGAGACGATGGCGCATACGCGCATCGGCTCGGTGTCGGGCCTGCTCGACTGGCTGGCATCGATCGTCGCGGCGGCGCGCACAGCATGATGACCACGCCGCGTCGCTCGCAGCAAACAACGCACCGTATCGGGAATCGCGCTTCATGAGTCGACTGATCATCGTATCGAACCGGGTTGCGCCAATCTCGGAGGGCGGCCCGGCGGCGGGTGGTCTGGCGGTCGGCGTGTACGACGCGCTGAAGGAAACCGGCGGCATGTGGTTCGGCTGGAGCGGCGACGTGCTCACCTCGGGCCAGCCGCAGATCAAGGTCGAGGAGCGCGGCCCCGTGACCTTCGCGACCATCGCGCTGATGCGCCGCGACTACGACCAGTACTATCGTGGCTTCTCGAACGCCACGCTGTGGCCCGCGTTCCACTATCGCGCCGACCTGCTGCAATACGACCGTCACGACTTCGAGGGCTATTGCCGCGTGAATGCGTGGCTTGCGCAACAGCTCGTGCCGCTGCTGCGCGAAGACGACGTGATCTGGGTCCACGACTACCATCTGATTCCGTTCGCGCAAGCACTGCGCGCAGCGGGCGTGAAGAATCGCATCGGCTTTTTCCTGCACATTCCGTTTCCGGCTTCGCAGGTGCTGCTGGCGGTGCCGCCGCATCGCGAACTCGTCGAGGCGCTGTGTTCGTTCGATCTGCTCGGCTTCCAGACCGCGCCGGATCTGCGCGCGTTCTGCGACTACATCGTCAATGAGGCGAACGGCTCTGTCGACGCATCGGCGCAAGGCCCGCTGACGATCCACGCGTTCGGCCGCACGCTGCGCGCGGCGGCGTATCCGATCGGCGTCTATCCGGACGAGATCGCCGAACTCGCGAAAGCGGGTGAGCGCGGCAAACCGGTGCGCACGATGAAGGCGACGCTGCATTCGCGCAAGCTGATCATGAGCGTGGACCGGCTCGATTATTCGAAGGGACTGGTCGAGCGTTTTCGTGCCTTCGAGCGGCTGCTCGAACACGCGGCCGCGCAACGCAACAAGGTGTCCTTCCTGCAGATCGCGCCGCCGACGCGCGCCGACATGCACGCGTACCAGGATATCCGCTTGCAGCTCGAAGGCGAGTCGGGGCGCATCAACGGACGCTTCGCCGAACTGGACTGGACGCCGATTCTCTACATCCACAAGCAGTACGAGCGCTCGGTGCTGGCCGCGCTGTTCCGCACCGCGCACGTCGGCTACGTCACGCCGTTACGTGACGGCATGAACCTCGTCGCCAAGGAGTATGTGTCGGCGCAGGATCCCGAGAATCCCGGCGTGCTCGTGCTGTCGCGTTTTGCCGGCGCCGCGCAGGAGCTGGATGGAGCGCTGATCGTCAATCCGGTCGATATCGACGGCATGGCCGAGGCGCTCGCGCGGGCGCTCGGCATGCCGCTCGCGGAGCGTCAGGCGCGCCATCGGGACATGATGGTGCAGTTGCGCGAGAACAATGTGTCGGTGTGGCGCGATAACTTCATGCGCGATTTGCAGGGCGTCGCTGGTGCAAAGAGCACCCGAAGCGGGAAGGCGCGCGCCGTGTCGGGGAAAAAGGCGGCGCGCGAAACTCAGGCCGGGTAGGCTGTGTTCGAGGCTGCTTGCAGCGCGTGTAAAAGAAAAAGCCGCTCGAGAGCGGCTTTTCTTTTGGCGGTGACGGCTCGCGGCTCGAAGCCTGCCGCGCGGGTTCAGACCACGTGCTGTTCGTCGACCTTCTTTCCGCCGATGTGCAGCGTGTGGCCCTTGCCATACTGCTTGGTGAGCAGATCGCGATACAGGCCGGGACGCTGGCGCAGTTCTTCAGGGCTGCCGTCGTCGATGACCTTGCCGGCGCTCATTACGATGATCCGGTCGAAGTTGTTCAGCGTCGACAGACGGTGCGCGATCGCGACCACCGTGCGGCCGACCATCAGCCGGTCGAGCGCCTTCTGGATCGCTTCTTCCGACGCGCTGTCGAGCGCCGAGGTGGCTTCGTCGAGCAGCAGGATCGGCGCGTTCTTCAAAATTGCGCGTGCAATCGCGATACGCTGACGCTGGCCGCCCGAGAGCTTCACGCCGCGGTCGCCGACGATCGTGTCGTAGCCTTCCGGCATGGCCTCGATGAAGTCCGCGCAGCGCGCCTCGCGCGCGGCCGCGAGCACTTCTTCGCGGCTCGCCTCCGGGCGCCCGTAGGCGATGTTCTCGTACACCGTGCGATGGAACAGGGAGATGTCCTGCGGGACCAGCGCGATCGTGTGGCGCAGGCTGTCCTGCGTGATCGTGGCGATGTCCTGGCCGTCGATCCTGATCGCGCCGCCTTGCGTCTCGTAGAAACGCTGCAGCAGCGCCAGCACGGTGGATTTGCCCGCGCCCGACTTGCCGATCAGGCCGACGCGCTGGCCGGGTTCGATATGCAGGTCGAAGTGATCGAGAATCGGGCGGCGGCGCGGGTAAGCGAACGTCACGCTTTCGAAATCGATGCGGCCGCCTTGCGGCACGAGTTCGGTCGCACCGTCGCGATCCGGCATGCCGTGCGGCTCCAGCAGCGTGCGCACGGCTTCAGCGAGGCGCGCCACGTGCTGCGTGACGTCGACGAGCGCCACGGCCAGGTCGCGCGTGCCGTGCAGGATCGTGAAACCGAGCGAACTGACGAGCACGATGTCGCCCGAGGTCGCCTTGCCTTGATCCCACAGCCAGAGCGCCCAGCCCAGCAGGCCCGCCGACAGCAGCGCGGTGATCACCGCGTGCAACAGGCGCAGCTTTTCCAGATACAGCAGGCTCTGCTGGCGCGCGTCCATCTCGGCCTTGACCGTTGCGCCGAACCGCTGCTGCTCGCGAAACGTCATGCCGAAGGCGCGCACGAGGCCCATGTTGCTGATCACGTCGACCAGCTCGCCGTCCACCGACGCCGCCTTGGTGGCGAAATGGTGATGGCGCGCCGAGCCGCGGCCGGCCAGCTTGTACAGCACGACCGACAGAATGGCCGAGCACAGCATCAGGCCACAGGCCATCAGCGGATTCACCGCGATGATCATGACGATCGCGCCGAGCACCGCGATGCACGGCGGCAGCACGTTCCACGCGGTGGTGTTCTCCGCCGTGTAGACCGCGTTCGAGGTCGCCGTGATCCGGCTGGCGAGCATGCCTGGCTGCTTCTCGGAGTAGTACGTTGGCGAGTGTCCGCTCAGATACTGAAACAGGTCGCGCCGCAGGTCGCCGGTCACGGCGACGAACGTATGCGCGGCGACCCAGCCGCCGACCCGCCACAGCATGTTGTCGGCGGCGATCAGGCCGACCAGGATGGCGAACGCCCCCCACAGCGGGCCGGGATGATGCCGGCCTTCGCCGAGCACGTCGATCAGGTGTTTAATCGCGTATTGCGAAGCGAGCGCACAGCCCACGGCCGCAAACACGCTGCACAGGACGATCGCATGCGCGAGCGGATGGCGGCGGATAAAGCGGAAAAGGAACGCAAGAGGCCGGTGCGCATAGCTCGCGAGCTTTGCGTTCTGGGCATTACGCTGGGCGATGGTTAAATGTTCCAATTGATCGTGAGGTCGATGTGTTTCGGGTTGTGCATGCAAAGCGTAGGCCACATGGAAAAGGTTCGCCGCGAAGCCGATGCTTCGCATTGTAAACATGCAAAAGCGATTGCGCCCTGTGTATCCGGGCCTTGGCGCGATTGATTTCGCGATAGACGTCCGCGACCCACTGCTACTCGACCCGTTCATGGGGTCAGGGTTCACGCAGGCTGCGAAACTTTTAGGGATATAATTACAAATTGCATTCAACCGCGATGCGGCATTTCTTCAACGCTTGCCGGCAAAGTTGACGCAAGAGCTTACGACGCCACCTCGGCGGTCCATGCCGCAAGCCAGTTGCCACTGTAGAACTGTCTTAGAAAACAAGGGTTTGCAAAGTGTTTCGCCTTTGTAACAACGTAAAGACTTTGAAATGTTGTGGTGCAGCGAGAATGCCGGCATTGATAATGCATGCTCTGTAGGCCCGTCGAATTTTCTGACAGTTTGTCAACGTAGGTGTCATGTGTGCGTTTACCGGCACATGCGCAGACATTGATCACCGGTCTGGGCTCACTACCCAAGCGATCCATCGCAGGATTTCTCGAAAGAATCAGGCCCGCGCCGGCATGTTCCGGCCAGACTGCCCTGGCGAGCAAGCGAGTCGCTTTTACCAAACGCAGTACTTTTGCCTGATTTTTTACGAGGAGTTCTTCATATGCGAATCGCTCAAATCGCTCCGTTGCACGAGGCGGTTCCTCCCAAGCTGTACGGTGGTACGGAACGCGTGGTGTCCTATCTGACTGAAGCTTTGGTCGAGCAGGGGCACGACGTCACGCTCTTTGCGAGCGGCGATTCGCAAACCTCGGCGAAACTCGAAGCCTTCTGGCCGCAGGCGCTGCGCCTCGACCCGACCATCCGCGACGTGATGGCGCCGCACATGCTGCTGCTCGAAGAAGTGCGCCGCCGCGCGGACGAATTCGACGTGCTTCATTTCCACATCGACTACTACCCGTTCTCGCTGTTCGCGCGCCAGCCGGTGCCGTTCCTGACCACGCTGCACGGCCGTCTCGATCTGCCGGAACTGCAGCCGATCTTCAATACGTTCAGCGACGTGCCGGTGGTGTCGATTTCGGACAACCAGCGCATTCCGCTGCAACAGGCGAACTGGCTGCAAACCGTCTATCACGGCCTGCCGGAAAACGTGCTCACGCCGATCGCCAACGTCGAGCCGGGCTACCTCGCTTTCCTCGGCCGCGTCTCGCCGGAGAAGGGCCTCGACCGCGCGATCCGCATCGCCGGGCAGGCAGGCATGAAGCTCAAGGTCGCCGCCAAGATCGACAAGGCCGACCGCGCCTATTACGAAGAAGTGATCAAGCCGCTGATGGCGCTCCCGCACGTCGAGTACATCGGCGAAATCGGCGAAGCCGAAAAGCGTGAGTTCCTCGGCAACGCGCATGCACTGGTGTTCCCGATCGACTGGCCGGAGCCCTTCGGTCTGGTCATGATCGAAGCGATGGCGTGCGGTACGCCGGCGATCGCGTTTAACCGCGGTTCGGTGCCGGAAGTGATCGAAAACGGCGTGTCGGGCTTCGTCGTCGAAGACGAAATCAGCGCGGTCGCCGCAGTCAAGCGTCTGCACACGCTGTCGCGCGCCGGTGTGCGCAAGGCGTTCGAGTCGCGCTTCTCGTCGAAGGTGATGGCGAAGAACTACGTCGCCACCTACGAAGAACTGCTGCGCCAGAAGCATCGCACCGTGCTGCGCGAAGTCAACGCCAGCTAATCGACGTGATGCGCGGCAGGTAAGAAAGTCGCATCGGCTCGAGGAGCGCTGCTCGCGGAGCGCTTTCAGGCGCTCCGGCGGCCACCAGCAACGCCCCGTGCGGCACTTGCCCACGGGGCGTTGTTGCAGGCGCGCCGCGTTTTTCTTAATCAGCGGACGAAAGTGCGGGTTTCGGCCGGTAAGAATGAGCCACTCTCCG
Source organism: Paraburkholderia sp. BL9I2N2 (assembly GCF_004339745.1). GTDB lineage: Bacteria > Pseudomonadota > Gammaproteobacteria > Burkholderiales > Burkholderiaceae > Paraburkholderia. The sequence goes on from NZ_SMGP01000001.1 coordinate 653,224, forward strand.
TAATATCCCTATAATGGCCCTGCCGCAAATTTGGCTGCGGCGCCGCCGACGACAGGAGGATGCCTTGGCGAGAACGAAAGAGACGCGTGCGAACGCGGCGCCCGGCGCCGGAACGATTTTCGCGTTGCGCGCCATCGGTCTCGTGATCCTTGCTCGCTGGCTTTTTTCGATGGCGGACCTGGATGCGGGCGCGTCGCTGCTGGCCATGCTGTCCTCGCCGTGGGCGTGCATCAACCTCGTTTTCCTGTTCCTGCTGATCTTCCTGCCGGGCGCGCGCGCCGTGGCCGAGCGCCCGTTTCATCCGCTGCCGCAATGGCTGCGGCAGGCGCTGCGTCTGTTCGCTTTCCTCGGGTTCCTGTTTGCGGTCTGGTCGGTCGGCGCGTTTACCGCGAGCGCCGGCTGGCGGCGTGCCGCCAACGCGGTGGCAGCTTCCAACGGCTGGTTGTTGGCCGCGCCGGCGCTGTATGCGGCCGTGCTGTGGATCTGCCGGCCGCGCGCGCTATGGCGCACCAATATCGCCGCGCGCCGTTTCGCGATCGGCCGCTATGCGGTCGCGCTCGATCCGGTCACGCGGACGGTGATCGTGTGGGCGGAGCGTCGCAAGGTGGGACAGTACGACGCGCGCGAATTGTCCGTGCGCTGGGCGGCCGGGCAGCGCGTGCGAACGACGCCGACACCCACTCCCACGGTCGCGTTCGGCACCGCAGGTGAGCCGGCAGGGTCCGGCGCGTCGCTGGGCTCGGCCGCTGCGCCGTCGCTGGCACACGGCGCCTTTGGGCGCCGTCCGAAGATCGAGTTGCTGTGGGATTCGCCGGCCGCCGCGGGGCACAACCGGCAAACCGTATTCCGCACCGCGCTGACGACCGAAGGCGATCGCGTCGCCGCCCGCGCGCTTGACACATCCTTGCAGCAGGTCTGAGTCTGCCGATTTGTGCAGTCGGCCACACCCCGTGGCCGAAGCAGGCGTTGTAGATTGAGCCGTAGTCGATAATGAAGTCATGGCGCCCGGCGCTTCAGCGCGGGCGAGTGAGACACACAACGATCGTATCGCGTCCTTTGCAGGAGTCGCTATGCTGGTTCGCTGGTTGATTGCCGCCATCCATCTGCTTGCTTATGGCTTCGCGCTCGCGTCGATTCTGCGGCGCACGTGGGCGCTCCGCCGCGCCACCGTGCCTGCCGCGCTGCGCTCCGTGTTCCGGGCGGATACAGGGTGGGGCATCTCGGCCTTGGTGCTGATCGTCACCGGATTGATGCGCGCTTTCGGCGGTTTCGAAAAGGGCGCCGACTACTATCTCCACGAGCCGCTCTTTCATCTCAAGATGACGCTGCTCGTGATCATTCTCATCCTCGAAGTCCCGTCGATGCTCGCGCTGATGCGCTGGCGCGCCGCGATCAGGAAAGGCGCGGCGCCGGATCTGCACAAGGCGCGCTCTTACGCACGCTATAGCGTGATACAGACGATTTTGATGGTGCTGATGGTGTTTGCGGCGACAGGGATGGCGCGTGGTGTGGGGTTGCCTGCGGGCGTGGTTTAACTCCGGCGCGGGCGCGTTGGCGTTTGGGCGGTTGGTGCTGACCAGCCGCTTGCGCTTACGCGCTTGAACCTACGCTCGCGCTCGTAAAAAATGGGCGGTGGAACGCCAACCGAAAGCGCCGCCAGCATACTAGCGGTTTCCAGTCGACCTTCCACGCGCCCCCTTCAAATCACTTCCCGACCAGCAAGCTGGAATCGTCGGTCCGGTTCGCGTTCGGCCGCGCGGCCCGAGTCGTCGTGAGTTCCGGCTCACCCAGCCCCTTGATCAGCTCCAGCGCCTGACGCTCGAACAACCGCCGGTACAGGCCTTTCTCGAGCCTGATGAGCGCTTCGTGGCTGCCTTCCTCGATTACCTTGCCCTTATCCAGCACCAGCAGCCGGTCCAGCGCACGCACGGTGGAAAGGCGGTGCGCCACCACCAACGTAGTGCGGCCCATCATCAGCCGCTCCATGGCCTGCTGGATCAGCACTTCGCTTTCGCTGTCGAGGCTCGACGTCGCTTCGTCCAGAATCAGGATCGGAGCGTCGGCGAGAAACGCCCGCGCGATGGCGACGCGCTGACGTTCGCCGCCCGAGAGCTTGACGCCGCGTTCACCGACCAGCGTGTCATAGCCATTGGGCAGCGCCGCGATGAAGTCGTGCGCGCTCGCGAGCTTCGCGGCGCGCTCGATCTCGGCGCGGCTCGCACCGGGCCGCGCATACGCGATGTTCTCGGCGAGCGAGCGGTGAAACAGCACCGGCTCCTGCTGAACGATCGCGATCTGGCTGCGCAATGACGCCTGCCGCACCCGGGCGATGTCCTGACCGTCGATCGTGATCCGGCCTTCCGAAATGTCGTAGAGCCGCTGGATCAGCTTGATGAACGTCGTCTTCCCCGAGCCCGAATGCCCGACCAATCCGACGCGTTCGCCCGGCGCGATGCGCACGGAGAAGTTGTCGTAAAGCGGCTGGCCGTTCGTTCCGTAGTGGAAGGTCACGTGCTCGAAACGGATCTCGCCTTTGCCGATCGCGATCGGACCCGCGCCGGCACGGTCTTCGATACCCAGCGGCTGGCTCTCCAGCGACACCAGTTCCTCCATGTCGTTGACCGAGCGTTGCAGGTTGCGGATGTGCATGCCCACGTCGCGCAGATAGCCTTGCAGCATGAAGAACATGGTGAGCGCGAACGTGATGTCGCCGACGCCGGCTTCGCCGCGCGCCCACAGCAGCAGCGCGGCGCCGAGGATCGCGGCCTGAATCGCCACCAGCATGCCGCCCTGGACGCCGCCGTTGATCGTGCCGCGCATCCACGTGCGGCGCGTGCGGTGCCGCCACTTGCCGATCACGCGCGACAGCAGCACTTCTTCACGCTCTTCCGCGCCGAACGCCTTGACCACGCCGTTGCAACTGACCGCGTCGGCGAGCGCGCCGCCCATGCGCGTGTCCCACCCATTCGCGAGGCGCGCGGCCGGCGCGACAAAGCCGAGCGACATGGCCACGGTCACCGCGATATACAGCACCGAGCCGATGCCGACGACCGCGCCCATCATCGGCCAGCGCCAGCCGAGCAGAACCGTCGCGCCGACCAGCATCACGAGCGACGGCAACAGCGCGATCAGCAGCGTGTCGTTGAGCAGGTCGAGCGCCCACATGCCGCGGGTGATCTTGCGCACCGTTGAGCCGGCGAAGCTGTTGGCGTGCCAGTCGGTCGAAAAGCGCTGCACGCGATGAAACGCATTCGCGGCGATCTCGCTCATCATCTTGAGCGTGAGCCGGATGATGTTGAAGTACACGCCTTGCCGCAGCAGCGTGGCGCCGAGGCCGAGCGCGCCCAGCACGCAGAAGGCCGTGACCGCCGCATGCCAGGCGACGGCGTCGCTGGCCGCGCCCGATGCGATCGCATCGACAAGGCGTCCGGCGAACATCGGCGTGAGTACGTCGGCCAACGCCGAAAGCAGCACCAGCGCCGTAATGACGACGATGCGCCAGGGCTGCTGCGCCCAGTGATGGAAGGTAAAGCCGAGGACATCTTTGAAGGCTTGTCCACGAAAGTCGAGTTTTTTTCTGGTCATTTGCCACGACCCGGTGGCGCATGAGCGCACCGAGGTTCCAGTCAGAAGCGAAGGACGAGACAGTCAAAACGCGCCGGAATGCACCGGCGATTGAACTGCGGACTGTCTGGGAATTGCGCGGAGTGCCTTTTCAGGCGACGCCACGTGAACGGCGATCAGGCGACTTAATCGAACGGATTAAGATCGCGAAACCGCTCGCGAGACCATGCCGGGGACGGCGATACGCATTGCAAACATGTGGCGCCTCCCTATGGTCGAATGAAGTGAAGAAAATTGACGGGGCGAATGCCCGAGCGCCAACTATATCAGCAGTATCTGGCGTCCGCAAACGTACGAAGATCCGGAGTTGACGCCTGAGGCGGACGTTGAGAGCCGGAATCTGCCTGGCATTCCGTACGGTTTCCGAACGCCGAATCACGAAATGAAAAAGGGCTCACGCATTTCTACGTGAGCCCTTTAGTCTTCGGTGATCGACACACCAAAATTCTGGTGGGTAGTACTGGGATCGAACCAGTGACCCCTGCCGTGTGAAGGCAGTGCTCTACCGCTGAGCTAACCACCCGAAGAGAGCCGAATTATGTCAGGGATTTTCGGCCTCGTCCAGTACTTTTTAAGCGGTTTGCTCATCCGCGGCGGGCGCAGGTTCGAGGCGCCACACGCTCGTGCCCTTGATCGCCTTGTCGAGACCGTCGAGCACCGCCTGGTGCGCAGCAAGTTCGTCGTCGCTGGCGGCGATCACGACCAGATCCAGCGAACTGATCGCGATGCGCGGCGCGTGCGCATCGCCACCGGCATGCGACTCGCCGAGCATGTCGATGACGAGGCTTTCCTGGCCGCGCGTCATCGCCAGATAGACTTCGGCGAGCAGTTCCGAGTCGAGCAGGGCGCCGTGCAGCGTACGGTGCGCGTTGCTGATGCCGAAGCGGTCGCACAGCGCGTCGAGTGAATTGCGCTTGCCGGGGAACATCTGCTTGGCGCGCGCCAGCGTGTCGATGATTTCGCCGCAGTAGGTGCTCACCTGCGGCAAGCCCAGCAACGCGAACTCGACATCGAGAAAGCCGATGTCGAACGGTGCGTTGTGAATGATCAGGTCCGCGCCCTGGATGAAGTCGCGGAACTGGTCGGCGATCTCGCCGAACTTCGGCTTGTCGCTCAGAAATTCGGTGGTCAGGCCATGAACGGCCAAGGCGCCCGGATCGCTGTCGCGTTCCGGGTTGATGTAGAAGTGCAGGTTGTTGCCGGTGAGCCGGCGGTTCACCAGCTCGACACAGCCGAGTTCGAGAATCCGGTCGCCGGTGCGGGCATTCAGGCCGGTGGTTTCGGTATCGAGGATGAGTTGACGCATGTCGGATTAGCCTGCCAAAGATAATTGCAGCAAAAAAATGGCGCGCGCGGTTACCCGGCGCGGCCGTCGCAGCAGGAATTACATCTGCGCGAGTGACGCGACGCCGCGATTGGCCAGCTGGTCGGCGCGCTCATTCTCCGGGTGGCCATTGTGCCCACGCACCCAGCGCCACTCGATTTCGTGTTGCGCGACGAGCGCATCGAGCCGCTTCCACAAGTCGGCGTTCTTGACCGGCTGCTTCGCGGCGGTGATCCAGCCTTTCTTCTTCCAGCCGTGGATCCATTCGCTGATGCCTTTCTGCACGTATTGCGAGTCGGTGTGCACGACCGCCTTGCAGGGCCGCTTCAGCGCTTCGAGCGCGGCGATCACGCCCATCAGTTCCATGCGGTTGTTGGTGGTGTTGGCTTCGCCGCCGAACAGTTCTTTTTCCTGGTCGCCGAAGCGCAGCAACGCGCCCCAGCCGCCGGGGCCGGGGTTGCCCTTGCAGGCGCCGTCGGTATAAATGTCGATGAGATCGGAAGTCATTGAGTGTGGTTGCGTGTATTCGGTGTGGCGGCGGGCGCGAGGCCCGCGGCGAGGACGGGTTTCTTCACTTTCAGCGGGCCGACGAGACGCATGCCGCGCACGCGCTTGATCGCCTTGATCATGTAGGTGGCGCCGAAAATCGGCCACCAGCGGTCGCCGGCGGCTTCCATGAAACCGTAGCGGGCGAGCCATTGTTCGCTGCCAAGCGGCGGACGATAGCAGCCGAAGCGCCCGCGTTCAAGGTCGAAGCCCAGCAGCTTGATCCAGTCTTTCAGCCGGGTGAAGGCGATCAGGTCGACGGCCGCCGGCACGAAAGGCCGGCCGGTCATCTTGCCGACCGATTGCCGCGCGCCCCAAAGCGACAGCGAATTGAAGCCGAGAATGATCAACTGGCCCTCGGGCATCAGCACGCGCTCGGCTTCGCGCAGCAGACGGTGCGGGTCGCTCGTGAATTCCAGCGTGTGCGGCATCACGATCAGATCGACGCTTTGCGCTTCGAACGGCAGGTCCAGCAGGTCGCACCATACGGCACTGCGTCCGGCCGGCGCCGGCAGGCCCGCGAGTGCGCTTTGCGCCGCGCCACTGCCCGAATTGCTGCTCGAACCGTTGCGATTGCCATTGCCAACGTGCCCCGCGCCGCGCGGAAAAGCATACGGCGCGCTCGCCCCGCTCGCGGCGTCGAGCACGAGTCCGCGGCACGGCATGCGGTTCTCGCGCAGCGCGTCGAGTTGCGGCAGGCCGAGTTGCAGCGCATGGTAACCGAACACGTCCGACACCACGCGGTCGAGTTGGGTTTGCTCCCATTCGAGTACGTATCGGCCAGGTGGCGAGTCGGTCCAGGCGGGCCAGTCTATAATCGCTCGGTCAGTCATATCAAAGAATGCGTCGCCTATGAATGCGCTCGAGTACGTACCGGTCCCGGCGTTTGATGACAATTACATCTGGGTCGTTTCCGACGGACACCACGCGGCGGTCGTCGATCCGGGTGAGGCCGCCCCCGTAAAAGCCTATCTGGCGAAACGGGGCTGGCGGCTGAGCGCTATTTTACTCACGCACCATCATCAAGACCACGTCGGCGGGGTGGCCGATCTGCTGAATGGCCAGGCCGTGCCCGTCTACGGCCCCGCCGGTGAAGCGATCGAGCATCTCACGCGCCGTCTGAAAAATGGCGATCATGTGTCGATTGCGGCGCCCGCGCTCGAATTGAGCGTACTCGACGTGCCGGGTCACACGAGCGGCCACATCGCCTATTTCCAGGCGGCCGACCCGCAAGGCACGCCGCACGTGTTTTGTGGCGACACGCTGTTCGCCTGCGGTTGCGGCCGGTTGTTCGAAGGCACGCCGAAGCAGATGCTCGCCTCGCTGGATGCGCTCGCCGCGCTGCCCGGCGCGACCGAGGTTCACTGCGCGCACGAGTACACGCTGTCGAATATCCGCTTCGCGCTCGCGTGCGAGCCGGGCAACGCCGAACTGCAGGCCTGGCGGGACAAAGCGAGCGAACTGCGCGCGCGCGACGTGCCCACGTTGCCCACCACGATCGCCCATGAACGCGCCGTAAATCCGTTTTTGCGCGCCGGCGATCCGGCGGTGCAGGCGAGCTTGCGGGAGCAGTTGCACGAGAAGGTGCCGGATCGATTGACGGCCTTTACTTTGATGCGCGAATGGAAAAACCGCTTCCGGTGAGCCGATCCCAGGAAGGGTATTCCTCACGCGATGAATCGGAAAAATTCGCCAAGCCCAAGATTTACTTGATTTTTTCGTAATTTTCCGATTGACGTAAACGTTGCCGTTTCGTACTATCGGCTGCAAATTCCAGCCCTTGTGGAAGCCGAGACGTTCATGCGATTTATCTTTAGTGCGTTGCTGGTCCTGACGCTCGCCGCTTGCGCGAGCCAGGGACCGACGACGAGTATTCCGAACACCGCAACAAGCCCCGCCAGTCAGCAAGCCGTAGCCGACGCCCTTCGCAAGACAGCCACCGCCAAAGAGACGATCAACGTCGACCAGGGCTCCGTCACTCAGTTGACGAGCGCCGACGCCGACCTGTGGGGCCGTATTCGCCGTGGTTTCCAGATGCCGGACCTGCAAACCGACCTCGTCGACATGCAGGTCAACTGGTATGCGCAGCGTCCTGATTACGTGCAGCGCATGACCGAGCGCTCGCAAAAGTACCTGTACCACATCGTCGAAGAGCTCGAGGCGCGCCATATGCCGACCGAGCTCGCGTTGCTGCCGTTCATCGAATCGGCGTATAGCCCGCAGGCTTTGTCGGTGGCGAAGGCGGCCGGCATGTGGCAGTTCATGCCGGGCACCGGCCGCACCTACAACCTCAAGCAGAACATGTGGCAGGACGAGCGCCGCGACGTGCTGGCCTCGACCAGCGCCGCGCTCGACTATCTGTCGCGTCTGCATGACATGTTCGGCGACTGGCAGTTGGCGCTCGCGGCGTACAACTGGGGCGAGGGCAACGTGCAGCGCGCGATTGCGCGCAACGAAGCGGCGGGCTTGCCCACCGACTATCTGAGCCTGCGCATGCCGAACGAGACCCGCAACTACGTGCCGAAACTGCAGGCGGTGAAAAACATCGTGATGAACCCGCAAATGTACGGGCTCACGCTGCCGTCCATTCCGAACCACCCGTATTTCGTGACGGTGACCACCTCGCACGACATCGACGTGGACATGGCCGCCAAGCTCTCGAATCTGTCCGCAGACGAATTTCGCTCGCTGAACCCGTCGTTCAGGAAGCCGGTGATTCTCGGCGCGACGCAGCCGCAGATCCTGCTGCCGTTCGACAACGCCAGCGCCTTCGAGCGCAATCTGAAGACGTACTCCGGTTCGCTGTCGTCGTGGACCACGTACACGGTCACCGAACGCGCGACACCCGCGGCGATCGCGCAGAAGATCAGTGTCGACGCCGACACGCTGATGGAAGTGAACAAGATTCCGGTCGGCATGCGTTTGAAACCCGGTTCCACGATCGTGGTGCCGCGCGGTTCGGACGACGACGAAGACATCAGCGCCGACGTGGCTGAAAGCGCCGTGCTGGCGATGGAGCCCGACGTCCCCGATACGCGCAAGATGCTGATCCGCGTGCGCCGTAATCAGTCGATGGCCGCCATCGCCGTGCGTTACGGCGTGTCGGTCGGCCAGTTGAAGGCGTGGAACCGCACGCATCGCGACAGCGTGTCGCGCGGCCAGGTAATCGTGCTGCACGTGCCGGTCGGCAAGGCGATGCCGAGCGAGCCGGGTCCGGAGCGCATCGCGACCGACGTGCAAGGCGGCGGCGTCGAGAAGATCGGCACCCGCGTCGCAGACGCGCGCAGTGATTCGCGCTACGATAAGAAGAAGGGTCGTGGCCGGACAGAGGTGGTGAAAGTCTCCGAACCGGTGGGCAAGGTCAGCAAGCCGACGGCATCCAGCGCCAATAAGGGCAAGGTGACCAAGGTGTCGGCTTCCACGTCCAGCAAGGCGTCGAAGGCTGCGGCAGAGAGCCGCCCGAAGACCGTGGCCAACGCGAAGAAGGGTAAGTAGACCAATAGCGGCTCTGGCGGTAGTGACCACATGCGTTGCGGGGGCAGCGCATGAATTGCGCTCCGATCACGCACCGTGCTTTTTCCAACGCCGTCACCTGGGGTGACGGCGTTTTTCATTGTGCAGATCATTTCCGGCAAAGCGAGCGCTTTTCCTTTATCTTTCGTGCTTCGCCCAAACCCATTCGGCCAGCCGCCTAATTCAAAGCTCATGTCGTCGACCCAGTTGCGCGTCTTTTTGCTGTTCTCCGCCGGGTATTTCGTTTCCTACGTGTTCCGCGGCGTCAACCTCGGCTTTGCGCCGTTCATCACGCACGATCTGGGTTTGTCGGCTGCGGATTTGGGCTTGCTCACCAGTCTTTATTTCCTCGGTTTCGCGGGCGCCCAGATTCCGGCCGGCGTGCTGCTCGACCAATACGGCGCGCGGCGCGTCACGGCTGTCACGCTGCTGTTTGCGGCGCTCGGCATCTGGGTGTTCGGCGCCGCGCATAGCGTCGGCATGATGATGGTGGGGCGACTGCTGATCGGCGTCGGCGTTTCTGTCTGTCTTGGCGCCGCGTTCAAGGCATTGGCGCAGCACTTCGCCGCGGCGCGCCTGCCATTGATGAACGGTCTGGTGATGGCGATCGGCGGCTTCGGCGGCGTGATGGTTGGCTCGCCGCTGACGTGGGTCCTGACGTTCGCAAGCTGGCGCGTGGTCTGCATCGGACTGGGTTTGCTGACCGTGCTGGTCGCGTTGGCGCAGTGGACGCTCGCGCCGGACACGAAGGAAGCCCATCACCAGGCCAGTATCGGCGCCCAGTTCAAAGGCACGCTGCACATCCTGCGCAGTGCGGCGTTCTGGAAAGTCGCGTCGTTCTCGGTCGTCACGCAAGGCGTCTTTTACGCGATGCAGTCGCTTTGGGTCGGCGCGTGGCTGCGTGACGTGCAAGGCTTCGAGCCGCGCGAGGCCGCCGCGCTCGTGTCGATTCTCGGTTTCGCGATGATGGCCGGTTGCGTGGGCTTCGGCGCGGCGGCGCGCAGTCTCGAGCGGCGCGGCATCTCACTCCATGCGTTTTGCGGCATCGGCATGGCGCTGTACGTTCTGACGCAGTTGCTGATCATGTTCAAGGCGCCGCTGCCCGCGGGTCTGTTGTGGGCGGCGTACGGGATTTTCGGCGGCACTGGCATTCTCAGCTACGCGGTCATGACCCGGCACTTCCCGGCGCAGATGATCGGCCGCGTGAATACCACACTGACGTTGATCATCTTCCTGCTGATTTTCGGCTTTCAGATCGGCGTCGGCGCGGTGCTGTCGCGTTGGCCGGCGAGCGGCGGCCATTATCCGGCGGCCGCGCATCTGACCGCGTGGGGCATTCTGGTCGCGCTGCAGGTGTTGAGCGCGATCTGGTACATATTGCCGGGCCGCAAGCTGGTTCGTCCGGCCGAAATCCCCGCCGAACAGGACGCCTGAGCCCGGCCGGTGCGCCGCTTCGTCGGTCGCGCCCCATCTGCCGGCACTATCCCGATTCGCGCTCATGGCAACGCCGCGGAGCGCCGTCCGCACCAGCCGCAGCAAGGCTTTGAGCGATTTCGAGCCGCGCCGTCCCACGAGTCGAAGCCATCTCGGATTTGGAGGGAAGGGTAGTTTCACGCTATAATTCCAAGGTTTGAGCTTATCAACCCGCACCCTAGCGCCTACCTCTCCCATACCGTTCATCCGCCGCGCGCCACTGGCGTAGCAAGCAGGGCCCCGCCCCCAGCCGATCCGTCCACACAATGGACCCATCGCGCCTCTTGCAACGTCAACGGCAGTTCGCGAGCGAGTCTGCGCGCGCATCCCGGATGCGTTTCGCTGCGGCTCGCAGTCGGATAGACAGGTCGGCAACAGGGTGTTCCCCAAGGAGTCTCCCGTGTTGCCGTCATTTTCTCCCGCTCTGCTCGCGCTCGCCGACGGCACGGTCTTTCGTGGTTACTCGATCGGCGCCCCCGGGCACACCATCGGCGAAGTCGTGTTCAACACCGCTATCACCGGCTATCAGGAAATCCTGACTGACCCGAGCTACGCGCGCCAGATCGTGACCCTCACGTATCCGCATATCGGTAACGTCGGCGTGAACGCCGAAGACGTCGAAGCTACGAAAGTCCATGCCGCCGGCCTGATCATTCGCGATCTGCCGGTTCTCGCGTCGAACTTCCGCATGGAGCGCACGCTCTCGCAATATCTGCAGGACGAAGGCGTGGTCGCCATCGCCGGTCTCGACACCCGCATGCTGACGCGCGTTCTGCGCGACAAGGGCGCGCAGAACGGCGCGATCCTCGCCGGTTCGGACGACGAGGCCAAGGCAATCGAACTCGCACGCTCGTTCCCGGGTCTCTCGGGCATGGACCTGGCGAAGGTCGTGTCGACGAAGGAAACCTACGAGTGGACCCAGACCGAATGGCGTTTGGGCGAAGGCTATGGCACGCAGAAGGCGCCGAAGTATCGCGTGGTGGCGTTCGACTACGGCGTCAAATACAACATCCTGCGCATGCTGGCCGAACGCGGCTGCCACGTCACCGTGCTGCCGGCGCAAGCCAGCGCCGCTGACGCGCTCGCGCTCAATCCGGACGGCATCTTCCTGTCGAACGGCCCGGGCGACCCGGAACCGTGCGACTACGCGATTCGCGCCACGAAGGAGCTGATCGAGCGCGGCATTCCGACCTTCGGCATCTGTCTCGGTCATCAGATCATGGGCCTCGCGGTCGGCGCCAAAACCATGAAGATGAAGACCGGCCACCACGGCGCGAACCATCCGGTGAAAGATCTGGATGACGGCCGCGTGGTGATCACGTCGCAGAACCACGGTTTCGCGGTCGATGCCGACACGCTGCCCGCCAACGCCCGCGCCACGCACGTCTCGCTGTTCGACGGCACGCTGCAGGGCTTCGCGCTGACCGACAAGCCGGCGTTCTGCTTCCAGGGTCACCCGGAAGCGTCACCAGGTCCGCATGACATCGCCTATCTGTTCGATCGCTTCACGGCGTTGATGGATACGAAGAAGGCCGGCAAGACCGCAGCGGCATAAAGCGGCATACAAGTCTCGGCGGCGCGCGGCTCGCGCCGCGCTGCGGTGCGCGTCATCGACGCACACGCGACATACAGCGGAGCACGCGCGGCGAGCCGCACCAGACAGAGCAGAGCGCGCGCAACGTCACGGCGACGCGCGCCGACGGAAAGAATTCAGGAATACATTAGCGAGAGCGTTATGCCCAAGCGGACAGACATCAAGAGCATCCTCATCATCGGCGCGGGTCCGATCATCATCGGCCAGGCGTGCGAGTTCGATTACTCGGCGCGCAGGCATGCAAGGCGCTGCGTGAGGAAGGCTACAAGGTCATTCTCGTCAACAGCAATCCGGCGACGATCATGACCGACCCAAACACGGCCGACGTGACCTACATCGAGCCGATCACGTGGGAAGTGGTCGAGCGCATCATCGCGAAGGAGCGCCCCGACGCGATCCTGCCGACGATGGGCGGTCAGACCGCGCTGAACTGCGCGCTCGATCTGCACGCGCACGGCGTGTTGGAGAAGTACAAGGTCGAGCTGATCGGCGCATCGCCGGAAGCGATCGACAAAGCGGAAGACCGCCAGAAGTTCAAGGACGCGATGACCAAGATCGGCCTCGGTTCGGCCAAATCGGGCACCGCGCATTCCATGGAAGAAGCGCTTCAGGTGCAGGCCGAGATCGCCGCGCAAACGGGCAGCGGCGGCTATCCGGTCGTGATCCGTCCGTCGTTCACGTTGGGCGGTTCGGGCGGCGGCATCGCGTACAACCGCGACGAGTTCGAAGAGATCTGCAAGCGCGGTCTCGATCTGTCGCCCACACGTGAGTTGCTGATCGAAGAGTCGCTGCTCGGCTGGAAAGAGTACGAGATGGAAGTGGTCCGCGACAAGAAGGACAACTGCATCATCGTTTGCTCGATCGAAAACCTGGACCCGATGGGCATCCACACCGGCGACTCGATCACCGTCGCGCCGGCGCAAACGCTCACCGACAAGGAATATCAGGTCCTGCGTAACGCATCGCTCGCGGTGCTGCGCGAGATCGGCGTCGATACCGGCGGTTCGAACGTGCAGTTCTCGATCAATCCGAAAGACGGCCGGATGATCGTGATCGAAATGAACCCGCGCGTGTCGCGCTCGTCGGCATTGGCGTCGAAGGCAACCGGTTTCCCGATCGCCAAGGTCGCTGCCAAGCTCGCCGTCGGCTATACGCTGGATGAGTTGAAGAACGAAATCACCGGCGGTCAAACGCCGGCATCGTTCGAACCGACCATCGACTACGTCGTCACCAAGATTCCGCGTTTCGCGTTCGAAAAATTCCGCGAAGCCGATTCGCGCCTGACCACACAGATGAAGTCGGTCGGCGAAGTGATGGCGATTGGCCGCACCTTCCAGGAGTCGTTCCAGAAGGCGCTGCGCGGTCTGGAAGTCGGCGTCGACGGTCTGGACGAAAAGACCGATAACCGCGACGAGATCATCCGCGAGATCGGCGAAGCCGGTCCGGATCGCATCTGGTACGTGGGCGACGCGTTCCGTGTCGGCATGACGGCCGAAGAGATTTTCGAAGAAACCTCGATCGACCCGTGGTTCCTCGCGCAGATCGAACAGATCATCCTGAAGGAAAAGGCGCTGGCAGGCCGCACGCTCGCGAGCCTCTCGAAGGAAGAGCTGAAGTATCTGAAGCAAAGCGGCTTCTCGGATCGCCGTCTCGCCAGGCTGCTCGGCGCGAAGCCGGCGGAAGTGCGTCAACGCCGTATCGAGTTGAACGTGCGCCCGGTGTACAAGCGCGTCGACACGTGCGCGGCCGAATTCGCCACGAAAACCGCCTACATGTACTCGACCTACGAGGAAGAGTGCGAGGCGAACCCGACCAACAACAAGAAGATCATGGTGCTGGGCGGCGGCCCGAACCGGATCGGCCAGGGCATCGAGTTCGACTACTGCTGCGTGCACGCCGCGCTCGCCATGCGCGAAGACGGCTACGAAACGATCATGGTCAACTGCAACCCTGAAACCGTTTCGACCGACTACGATACGTCCGATCGTCTGTACTTCGAATCGCTGACGCTCGAAGACGTGCTCGAAATCGTCGACAAGGAAAAGCCGGTCGGCGTGATCGTGCAATACGGCGGCCAAACGCCGCTGAAGCTCGCGCTCGATCTCGAAGCGAACGGTGTGCCGATCGTCGGCACGTCGCCGGACATGATCGACGCCGCCGAAGACCGCGAGCGTTTCCAGAAGCTGCTGCAGGACCTCGGCCTGCGTCAGCCGCCGAACCGCACCGCGCGCGCCGAAGACGAAGCGCTCAAGCTCGCCGACGAAATCGGCTATCCGCTGGTGGTGCGTCCGTCGTATGTGCTCGGCGGCCGCGCGATGGAAATCGTCCACGAACCGCGCGACCTCGAGCGCTATATGCGCGAGGCCGTGAAGGTGTCGAACGATTCGCCGGTGCTGCTCGACCGCTTCCTGAACGACGCGATCGAATGCGACGTGGATTGCATCTCCGACGGCGAAGCCGTGTTCATCGGCGGCGTGATGGAACACATCGAACAGGCCGGTGTGCACTCGGGCGACTCGGCGTGCTCGCTGCCGCCGTATTCGCTGTCGAAGGAAACCGTGGCCGAGTTGAAGCGCCAGACCGGCGCGATGGCGAAAGCACTGAACGTGATCGGCCTGATGAACGTGCAGTTCGCGATTCAGCAGGTGCCGCAGGCAGACGGCTCGAAAGAAGACGTGATCTACGTGCTCGAAGTGAATCCGCGCGCCTCGCGCACGGTGCCGTACGTGTCGAAGGCAACGAGCCTGCCGCTCGCGAAGATCGCGGCGCGTGCGATGGTCGGTCAGACGCTCGCGCAGCAAGGCGTGACGAAGGAAATCGATCCGCCGTACTTCAGCGTGAAGGAAGCCGTGTTCCCGTTCGTCAAGTTCCCGGCAGTCGATCCGGTGCTCGGACCGGAAATGCGTTCGACCGGCGAAGTGATGGGCGTGGGCGAGACGTTCGGCGAAGCGCTGTTCAAGTCGCAACTCGCGGCGGGTTCGCGTCTGCCGGAGTCGGGCACGGTGCTGTTGACCGTGATGGACGCGGACAAGCCGAAGGCCGTCGAAGTCGCGCGCATGCTGCACGAACTCGGCTATCCGATCGTCGCGACCAAGGGCACGGCCGCCGCGATCGAAGCGGCCGGCGTGCCGGTGAAGGTCGTCAACAAGGTGAAGGACGGCCGTCCGCACATCGTCGACATGATCAAGAACGGCGAAATCGCGCTGGTCTTCACGACTGTCGACGAGACCCGTGCCGCGATCGCTGACTCGCGCTCGATCCGCATGAGCGCGCAGGCGAACAAGGTCACGTACTACACGACCATGTCGGGTGCGCGTGCTGCCGTCGAAGGTTTGCGCTATTTGAAGGACCTGGAAGTCTATGATTTACAAGGCCTCCACGCTCGCCTAAACTAAGGCTTCGAATACCTGTCCAAGATGTAAGTGCCGCGGTTAAGCGGCGTTCCGCAGGTGCTTGGCGCCGAGCTTTGCTCAGCGCTCTGGCCCCGGCGGAATGCACTTAACCGCGGTGATTTTTTTTACGGCTGTTTTTTGCATAGAGTTGTTTATGAGCACTGTTCCATTGACGAAGCGCGGTGCGGAAATGTTGCGCGATGAATTGCAGCGCCTGAAATCGGTTGAGCGTCCTTCGGTGATCAATTCGATCGCGGAAGCGCGTGCCCAGGGCGATCTGTCGGAAAACGCGGAATACGACGCGGCGAAGGAAAAGCAGGGCTTTATCGAAGGCCGGATTGCTGAAATCGAATCAAAGCTGGCCGGCGCGCAGGTGATCGACCCGGCGGCGGTGGAAGCGGACGGTCGCGTGGTGTTCGGCGCGACGGTGGAACTGGAAGATCTGGACTCGGGTGCGTCCGTCAAATATCAGATCGTCGGCGACGACGAAGCGGACATCGACCATGGTTTGATCTCGATCAGTTCGCCGATCGCGCGCGCCCTGATCGGCAAGTCGGAAGGCGACGTTGCGTCGGTGCAGGCACCGGGCGGCGTGCGCGAATACGAAATCATCGCGGTTAGCTACGTTTGAAGGCGGTTCCGGTGTCCCAGATGCCGCATCGATTTTTCCGTTTGTTGACGGTGGTGTGGGTCGGTAGTCTGCTGACTATCGGCTATGCCGTCGCACCCGTGCTGTTCACTTCGCTCGACCGGATGACGGCGGGCGCGGTGGCGGCGCAACTGTTTCGCATTGAAGGCGTGCTGGGTGCGGTGTGCGGCATTTTGCTGCTCGGTCTCGCGAATGTGCTGGTTCGGCGCGGCAGCGATGCGTATCGCCGTTTGCGCTGGCTGATTGCCGGCATGCTGGTGTGCGTGCTGGTCGGTTACTTCGCGTTGCAGCCGTTTATGAATGCAATGCGCATTGCCGCGCTAGAAGCGGGCAGCGATGTCGGACACTCGGTTTATGCGACGCGCTTCGGCATTCTGCACGGCGTCTCGAGTCTGTTCTATCTGATCGAAAGCCTGCTGGGCGTGGCGCTGGTGTGGAAACTGCCTGCCGGCGCAGGCATTGTGCCGGCGGAGCAGGGTGCTCGCGGCACGGCGGGGAAGGTCGCTGGCTGAGGCAATCCGCTAAAGCTGCTTTGCAGCGCCTGAGCGTGCAAACTGGCGTAGCGAGCTTGCCAGGCACCGTTGGGCTTTCGGGTCTTGATCACGTAGCCCACGTCAAGGTGCGGACGCCGCCCGCACCTATCATCATTCGCTTATTTCGACGATTGATGCGAGCGCTTCGCGCTGGTCTGGCGCTTCTTGGCGCGCTTGATGTTGCCGCCTTGCGTCACGCGTTCATTGCCGCGTACCACGACCGCTTTGGCCTTGGGTTTGCGCATCGGGATTTCGCTGGGCTTCACCACGGTCACGACGCGCGGCGCACGGCCCTTACCCGGTTTGGCTTCCACGGCGGCTTCGCGAGCGCTCGGCAGCGCGCCGCGTTTGGTCTTCACCGCCGGCTGCGCGGCTTCCGGCTTCCAGATCACCAGCAGCTTGCCGATATGCTGGATCGGCGCGGCGTTCAGCTTGTCGCAGATTTCTTCATAGATCGCGATGCGCTCTTCGCGTTCGTCGCCGAACACGCGGATTTTGATGAGCTGATGAGCACCAAGGTGGACCTTGATCTCGGAGAGCACAGCGTCGGTCAAGCCTTCGGCGCCGACGAGCACGACCGGTTTGAGCGCATGTGCCTGGGAGCGCAACTCGGCGCGTTGGTCGGAAGAGACTTTGAGGGCGGGCATGGAAAGTGGGAGACTCGACTAAAATGGCGGCACCTGCATTTCCGAGAGATTCGGCCAATTGCGCAGGGCGGCGCGTCAGAACAACAGAATCGCGGATGACTGCCAGTTTTGGCGGTGTCCGCGCGAATTAACCGCGTATTATCCCCTAAAGCGTGTCATAACGCAGCAAGAGTTCAACGCTTAATGGCAAAAAACAAGTTCAACACGGCGTGGTTGCATGATCACATCAACGACCCGTACGTAAAAATGGCGCAGCGGGAGGGCTATCGTGCCCGTGCAGCCTACAAGCTCAAAGAAATCGACGAGCAGGACAAGCTGATCCGTCCGGGGCAGGTGATCGTCGACCTCGGCTCGGTGCCGGGCAGTTGGAGTCAGTACGCGCGTAACAAGCTCGCAAAGGGTTCGCAGCGCGACGCCGAGCGCGAAGGGGGCATTGACGGCACGATCATCGCGCTGGATATCCTCCCCATGGAGCCGATCGCCGACGTCACGTTCATTCAGGGCGACTTTCGTGAAGACACCGTGCTGGGCCAACTCGAAGAATTGGTCGGAGAACGCCAGGTTGATCTTGTAATTTCGGATATGGCGCCCAACCTGTCGGGAGTGGCGGTGGCGGATGCGGCGCGAATCGAGCATTTATGCGATCTCGCGCTGGAATTCTCACAAAATCACCTGAAGTCGGATGGTGCCCTTTTAGTCAAATGCTTTCACGGCAGCGGTTACAGCCAGATTGTCGAAAAGTTCAAGCATCAGTTCAAGGTGGTGGCGGCCCGCAAGCCGAAAGCCTCGCGGGACAAGTCGTCAGAAACATTTATTTTGGGTAAGCATCTCAAGCGGCCCGCATAGGGGCGCTGCAGGACGGTTCCGCATCTGCCGATAATGCGATCACGGCCCCGGAAATGGGTGTAGCAATGGCCCGCTGCGCTATTTCTGTGGTAGTGAAACCTTATGGCAGGGGTCTGCGGACTGGATTAGAATGCTTTCGTGGTGCCGCAAGGCAAATGTAGGCGCCCGTCTAAGTGAAGGAGTGGTGCTTTGAACAACAATATGTTTTCGAAAGCAGCAGTGTGGCTGGTTATCGCACTGGTGCTGTTTACGGTGTTCAAGCAGTTCGACAAGCCCCGTGTCCAGGAAGGCGTTTCCTATTCGCAGTTCATGGACGACGCGAAGAACGGCAAAGTCAAGAACGTCATTGTCCAGGGGCGGAACCTCACGGTCACTCCAGCAGACGGCCAGAAGTACCAGATCGTGTCGCCCGGCGACATCTGGATGGTCGGCGATCTGATGAAGTATGGCGTTCAGGTGAGCGGCAAGGCTGATGACGAACCCAATGCGCTGGTGTCCGCGCTGTACTACCTCGGGCCGACGATCCTGATCATCGGTTTCTGGTTCTACATGATGCGACAGATGCAGGGGGGCGGGAAAGGTGGTGCGTTCTCGTTCGGTAAATCCCGTGCACGTCTGATCGACGAAAACAACAACGCAATCAATTTCACCGACGTCGCCGGTTGCGACGAAGCCAAGGAAGAAGTCTCCGAACTGGTCGACTTCCTGCGCGATCCGCAGAAATTCCAGAAGCTGGGCGGCCGCATTCCACGCGGCGTGCTGCTGGTCGGTCCGCCGGGAACCGGTAAGACGCTGCTCGCGCGTGCTATCGCGGGTGAAGCGAAAGTGCCGTTCTTCAGCATCTCGGGTTCGGACTTCGTGGAAATGTTCGTCGGTGTCGGCGCGGCGCGTGTGCGCGACATGTTCGAGCAGGCCAAGAAGCACGCACCGTGCATCGTGTTTATCGACGAAATCGACGCGGTCGGCCGTCACCGTGGCGCCGGCATGGGCGGCGGTAACGACGAACGCGAACAGACCTTGAACCAGATGCTGGTCGAGATGGACGGCTTCGAAGCGAACTCGGGCGTGATCGTGATCGCTGCAACGAACCGTTCGGACGTGCTCGACAAGGCGCTGCTGCGTCCGGGCCGTTTCGACCGTCAGGTGTATGTCGGTCTGCCGGATATTCGCGGCCGTGAGCACATCATGAAGGTTCACCTGCGCAAGGTGCCGATTTCGAACGACGTCGA
This sequence comes from Paraburkholderia sp. BL9I2N2, assembly GCF_004339745.1. Taxonomy (GTDB): domain Bacteria; phylum Pseudomonadota; class Gammaproteobacteria; order Burkholderiales; family Burkholderiaceae; genus Paraburkholderia. The sequence continues at coordinate 672,594 of NZ_SMGP01000001.1, forward strand.
CGCAGCGGTGATCGCACGCGGCACGCCGGGCTTCTCGGGCGCCGACCTCGCGAACCTCGTGAACGAAGCGGCTCTGTTCGCGGCACGCCGCGGCAAGCGCATCGTCGAAATGACGGACTTCGAAGACGCGAAGGACAAGATCTTCATGGGTCCGGAGCGCAAGTCGGCCGTGATCCGCGAAGAATCGAAGCGCGCCACGGCGTACCACGAGTCGGGCCATGCGGTGATCGCCAAGCTGTTGCCGAAGGCCGATCCGGTGCACAAGGTCACGATCATTCCGCGTGGCCGTGCGCTGGGCGTGACGTGGCAGTTGCCGGAGCACGACAACGAAACGTATTCGAAGGACTACCTGCTGGATCGTCTCGCGATCCTGTTCGGTGGCCGCGTCGCGGAAGAGCTGTTCCTGAACCTGATCAGCACCGGCGCATCGGACGACTTCAACAAGGCGACGCAAACGGCGCGTGCCATGGTGGCTCGCTTCGGTATGACTGACGCACTCGGACCGATGGTCTACGTCGACGACGAAAACGACGCCACGCCGTTTGGCCGCGGTTTCACGCGCACCATTTCGGAAGCGACGCAACAGAAGGTCGACGCAGAAATTCGCCGCGTGCTGGATGAGCAATACAACCTCGCGAAGCGTCTGCTGGACGAGAACCGCGACAAGGTCGAAGCGATGACCGCCGCACTGATGGAGTGGGAAACGATCGACGCCGATCAGATCAACGACATCATGGCAGGCCGTCCGCCGCGTTCGCCGAAGAGCTCGCCGCCGTCGGCAAGCGACGCCTCGTCGGGCGGCAGCCCGGGCACCGAGGTCAAGCCGGGCAGCGCGACCGCGCCGGCCTGATAGGCGACCAGTAGAAAGTGCGGGCCGGTGTGTTTCACACCGGCCCGTTTTGCATTTATCCGTTTTGCGTGAAGCACCACCACGTGTCGAAAGTCGAATTCCCTTCTTTGCCTATTCCCGAGCCGCTGCAATGCGGCCGCTTCAAGCTGACCTTTGAACGCCCGTTGGTCATGGGCATTCTGAACGTCACGCCCGATTCTTTTTCCGACGGCGGCAAGTACGCGATGCGCGGCGATGCGTTGCGCCAGGCCGAGCGCATGATGCTCGACGGCGCGGACATCATCGATATCGGCGGCGAATCGACGCGTCCCGGCGCGCCCCCAGTGCCGCTCGACGAAGAGCTGGAGCGGGTGATCCCGCTCGTCGAGCAACTGCGCGGCGCGAATGTACCGTTGTCTGTCGACACCTACAAGCCCGAAGTGATGCGCCACACGTTGGCTGCGGGGGCGGATCTGATCAACGACATCTGGGGCTTCCGGATGCCCGGCGCAATCGACGCGGTGCGCGACAGTGAATGCGGCCTGTGCGTCATGCACATGCTTGGCGAGCCGCAGACCATGCAGCTCGGCGAGCCCGTCTATGATGATGTAGTGAGCGAGGTTCGGGATTTTCTCGAGGAGCGTGTCGAGGCGCTGAAGCGGGCGGGCATCGCGCGTGCTCGTATCAGCGTGGACCCAGGTTTCGGCTTCGGCAAGTCCGTAGTCGAGCATAATTACGCGCTGCTTGCACACTTGCCGGAAACGGCGCCGCGAGCGGAGCCGCCGTACCCGATTCTTGCCGGCATGTCGCGCAAGTCGATGGTCGGCGCGGTGGTGGGACGGCCGGCGCCGGACCGCGTCGCGGGCAGTATTGCGGCGGCGGTGTGCGCCGCTGAACGGGGCGCTGCGATTCTGCGCGTGCACGACGTCGCGCAAACAGTAGATGCATTGAAAGTATGGGCAGCCATGCGCGACGCGGCGAAGCACAGCCGCGCGCGCGGTTGAACCCACAGCCAAGGAGGAAGATAAAACATGGCACGTCGTTATTTCGGAACGGACGGCATTCGGGGCAAAGTCGGCGAAGGACCTATCACGCCGGAGTTTGTATTGCGGCTCGGCTACGCGGCCGGCAAGGTATTGGCAGGCGCGGACCGCTGGGCGAGGACAGGCACGCGGCCAACTGTGTTGATCGGTAAAGACACGCGGGTGTCGGGCTACATGCTCGAAGCCGCGCTCGAATCGGGTTTTTCCGCGGCCGGTGTGGATGTGATGCTGGCCGGCCCGATGCCGACCCCCGGCATCGCCTATCTGACGCGCGCGTTGCGGCTTGCCGCGGGCGTGGTCATCAGCGCATCGCACAACCCGTACTACGACAACGGCATCAAATTTTTCTCCGCCGACGGCAACAAGCTGCCGGACGAAGTGGAAGCGCTGATCGAAGAGCAACTCGATTTGCCGCTCGCCTGTGCCGCATCCGAGCAACTCGGCAAGGCGCGGCGTCTCGACGACGCGGCGGGCCGCTACATCGAGTTCTGCAAGAGCACGTTTCCCGCTGCGTTCGATCTGCGTGGTCTGAAACTGGTGGTCGACTGCGCGCATGGCGCCGCGTATGACGTCGCGCCGCATGTGTTCCACGAACTCGGCGCCGAAGTGATTCCGATCGGCGTCGCGCCGAACGGCTTCAACATCAACGACGGTGTCGGCGCGACCGCACCGGATGCGCTGGTGCGCGCTGTGCGCGCGAATCATGCGGACCTGGGCATTGCGCTCGATGGCGACGCTGATCGTCTGCAGGTGGTCGATTCGGCAGGGCGCCTCTATAACGGCGACGAACTGCTGTACGTCCTGGTCAAGGATCGTGTTGCGACCGACGGCAAGGTGGAAGGCGCGGTCGGCACCTTGATGACGAATATGGCGGTGGAAGTGGCGCTGCAGGAAGCCGGCGTGAAGTTCGTCCGCGCGGCGGTCGGCGACCGCTACGTGCTCGAGCAGTTGCGCGAACACGGCTGGCAACTCGGCGCGGAAGGCTCCGGCCATATTCTTTCACTCGACCGCCATTCCACGGGCGACGGCATTGTGTCCGCGTTGCTGGTGCTCGCGGCCATGAAACGCAGCGAAAAATCGCTCGCCGACCTGCTCGACGGCGTCACGCTGTTCCCGCAGAAGCTGATCAACGTGCGCATGAAGCCCGACGCGGACTGGAAGAGCAGCGACGTGATCCGCCGTGCCATCGCCAAGGCCGAGAGCGCGCTGAACGGCCGCGGCCGCGTGCTGATCCGCGCGTCCGGCACGGAGCCGGTGCTGCGCGTGATGGTCGAAGCGGAGAATGTCGCCGACGCGCTTCAGCATGCGGAGTCGATTGCCGACGCGGTGAAAGAGGCTACGGCGTAAGCCACGTGCATTAGCGGCACAGCGCGGCGGGGCGATGGCAACATCGCCCCGCCGCGCTGTGCCGCCCATTCGCAACCAGCCACCGGTAACCCGCCACCAAACCCCACCGCCACCCCCCGTCTCCACCAACCCTGTCCCACCCGCGGCCCATTGCTGCACCACCCGGCCTCACTCATCTTCCCCGAACACGCACCCGCAAACGTTCGCGCCCCATCTTTTTCGCCTAATCTGTAGAGCGACGCCCCGATCGTCGCGAAACCGGCAATTTCTCCGTTCAAGCGCCTTTCAGGTCTGTAATCCAACTGTCACATCCGTTTCACGGTCAGTCACGTTACTGTCACAAAGAGACCCTAAGCTTCGCGGTGTTCGTCTTACACGCTCACACCGCTCACACCTTTGGAGGTCTCATGAAATTGATGCAAACCGTGTTCGCTGGCGTCGCTGGCGCGCTTTTCGCGATCGCAGCGCAAGCCGCAGACATCACCGGCGCGGGCAGCACCTTCGCAGCACCGATTTACACGAAGTGGGCCGACTCGTATCAGAAGTCCGGCGGCGGCAAGGTTAACTATCAGGGCATCGGTTCGTCGGGCGGCGTGAAGCAGATCGTCGCGAAGACCGTCGACTTCGCCGGTTCGGACGCTCCGTTGAAGGACGACGAACTCGCCAAAGAAGGCCTGTTCCAGTTCCCGACGGTGGTCGGCGGCGTGGTGCCGGTCGTCAACGTGCCGGGCGTGAAGCCGGCTGAACTGACGCTGTCGGGCGAAGTGCTCGGCGACATCTATCTGGGCAAGATCAAGAAGTGGAACGATCCGGCGATCGTTGCGCTGAACCCGAAGGTCAAGCTGCCGGATACCGACATCGCCGTGGTTCGCCGCGCCGATGGTTCGGGCACCAGCTTCATCTGGACGAACTATCTGTCGAAGGTCAACGCAGACTGGAAGTCGAAGGTCGGTGAAGGTTCGACGGTCAACTGGCCGACGGGCACGGGCGGCAAGGGCAACGACGGCGTCGCGGCCTTCGTGCAACGTCTGCCGGGCGCAATCGGCTACGTGGAATGGGCGTACGCGAAGCAGAACCACATGACGTATGTGGCGTTGAAGAATTCGTCGGGCGCAGTGGTCGAGCCGAAGACGGACACCTTCAAGGCAGCGGCAGCAGGCGCGGACTGGTCGAAGTCGTTCTACCAGATCCTGACGAACGAGCCGGGCAAGAACGCATGGCCGATCGTCGGCGCGACGTTCGTGCTGGTTCACACGACGCAGGACAAGGCGCCGCAAGGCACCGAAACGCTGAAGTTCTTCGACTGGGCATTCAAGAACGGCACGCAAGCCGCAAACGATCTGGACTACATCTCGTTGCCGGATTCGGTCGTGTCGGAAATCCGCACGCAGTGGAAGTCGAAGGTGAAGGACGCTTCGGGCAAGGCAATCGCCGAGTAAAAGAGGCAATGAGCACAGCGCTCAGCATCCGTAGTACGTAACACGTTGGCCGTCCTCATGCGAGGACGGCCAATGGCTTTAACCACCGGCACTACCGGCCGCACGACACGTGTCATACGGCAACTGGAAACAGGTCCATCAGGCTCTCATGTCCGATATCCAATTAGCGTCCGGCGCGAGCAGGTCGACCCCGCCCGGCAGCGCTTCGCAGCAGAAAGCGCCTAGCCGCGCCGGCGACGTGATCTTCGGCGGTCTCACGCGCCTCGCCGCCATCATCACCTTGTTGCTGCTCGGCGGCATCATCGTTTCGCTGATCGTCGCGTCCTTGCCGTCGATCAAGCAATTCGGCCTCAGCTTCCTGTGGACCGCCGACTGGGATCCACCCAGCAAGCAATTCGGCGCTCTGGTGCCGATCTACGGCACGATCGCCACGTCGATCATTGCACTCATCATCGCGGTGCCCGTCAGCTTCGGCATCGCGCTTTTCCTGACTGAACTCGCGCCCGCGTGGCTGCGCCGCCCGCTCGGCATCGCGATCGAACTGCTCGCCGCGATTCCGTCGATCGTGTACGGCATGTGGGGTCTGCTGGTGTTCGCGCCGATCTTCGCGACGTGGTTCGAAAAGCCGCTCGGCGCGGTGCTCGGCGGCATTCCGGTGGTTGGGGCGCTGTTTCAGGGCGCGCCGATCGGCATCGGCATCCTGTGCGCGGGTGTGATTCTCGCGATCATGATCATTCCGTACATCGCCTCGGTGATGCGCGACGTGTTCGAAGTCACGCCGGTCTTGCTGAAGGAATCGGCGTACGGCATCGGCTGCACGACGTGGGAAGTGATGTGGAAGATCGTGCTGCCCTTCACCAAGAGCGGCGTGATCGGCGGCGTGATGCTGGGTCTGGGCCGCGCGCTCGGCGAGACCATGGCTGTCACGTTCGTGATCGGCAACACCAATCTGCTCGACAACGTGTCGCTGTTTTCGCCGGGCAACAGCATTACGTCGGCGCTCGCCAACGAATTCGCCGAAGCGGATCCGGGTCTGCATACGTCGGCGTTGATGGAACTCGGCCTCATCCTGTTCGTGATTACTTTCATCGTGCTGGCGATCTCCAAGGTCATGCTGCTTCGCCTCGAAAAAGGGGAGGGCGCGAAATGAGCCAGCCCACTTTGAATATGCCGGGTTCGAACGACGCGGTCGCGCTCGAAGCGATGCGCGTGCGTCTGCAAGGCCGCCGCCGCATGAAGAACGCGGTTGCGCTGACCATGTCGCTCGCCGCGATGGCGTTCGGCCTGATCTGGCTGATCTGGATTCTGTACACGACCTTGCGCCTCGGTATCGGTGGCTTGTCGGTCGAGTTGTTCACGCAATCGACGCCGCCGCCGAACACCGACGGCGGTGGTCTCGCCAATGCGATCGTCGGCAGCCTGATGCTGGTCGGACTCGCGACTTTCGTCGGCACGCCGATCGGTATTCTGGCGGGCGTCTATCTTGCCGAATACGGTCAGAAGGGTTGGCTCGCGAGTTTCACGCGCTTCATCAACGACATTCTGTTGTCGGCGCCCTCGATCGTGGTGGGTCTGTTCGTCTACGCGCTGGTCGTCGCGAAGATGGGCCACTTCAGCGGCTGGGCCGGCGTATTCGCGCTCGCCTTGCTGCAGATTCCGATCGTGATCCGCACCACGGAAAACATGCTGAAACTGGTGCCGAACGCATTGCGTGAAGCGGCTTTCGCACTCGGCACGCCGAAGTGGAAGATGGTGCTGTCGATCACGCTGAAGGCGTCGATCGCGGGTATCGTCACCGGCGTGTTGCTCGGCGTGGCGCGTATCGCAGGAGAAACCGCGCCGCTGCTCTTCACGGCGCTGTCGAATCAGTTCTTCTCGATGGACATGGGCCAGCCGGTCGCGAACCTGCCGGTCACGATCTACAAGTTTGCGATGAGCCCGTTCGCGCAGTGGCAATCGCTCGCGTGGGCCGGCGTTTTCCTGATCACGCTCGCGGTGCTGGGACTGAACATCCTCGCGCGCACGATCTTCTCGAACAAGTAAGGGCGGAGTGTAATCCGATGAATATGGCAGAAACTCAACTCAATCCGATCGCGCGTCCCACTGCGCCCGCCGGTTTCGATCCCGCCCAGAGTGGCCAGTCGCAGGCGTCGTCGCGCCCGAAGATCGAGATCAACGACCTGAACTTCTTCTACGGCAAGTATCACGCGCTGAAGAACATCAATCTGCAGATTCCCGAAGGCAAGGTGACCGCATTCATCGGCCCGTCGGGCTGCGGCAAGTCCACGCTGCTGCGTACGCTGAACAAGATGTACGCGCTCTATCCGGAACAGCGCGCCGAAGGCGAGATCCTGATGGACGGCGAAAACCTGCTGACCTCCAAGCGCGATATCTCGCTCTTGCGCGCGCGGATCGGCATGGTGTTTCAGAAGCCGACGCCGTTTCCGATGTCGATCTACGACAACATCGCGTTCGGCGTGAAGATGTTCGAAACGCTGCCGCGCTCGGAAATGGACGACCGCGTGGAATGGGCGCTGACCAAGGCCGCGCTGTGGAACGAAGTGAAGGACAAGCTCGGCCAGAGCGGCTACGGTCTGTCGGGCGGCCAGCAGCAGCGTCTGTGCATTGCGCGCGGTATCGCGATTCGTCCGGAAGTGCTCCTGCTCGACGAGCCGTGCTCGGCGCTGGACCCGATTTCGACGGGCCGTATCGAAGAGTTGATCGCCGAACTGAAGAGCGATTACACGGTGGTGATCGTCACGCACAACATGCAACAGGCGGCTCGCTGTTCGGACTACACTGCCTACATGTACCTCGGCGAGTTGATCGAATTCGGCGATACCGAAAAGATCTTCATCAAGCCGGTCCGCAAGGAAACCGAGGATTACATCACTGGCCGCTTCGGTTAAAACGCCGAGCAAAACAAGGGAGTACGACATGTCCGACAAACACCTGTCCAGCCAGTTCGACGCCGACCTGAATCTGGTTTCCTCCAAGGTGCTCGAAATGGGCGGTCTGGTCGAATCGCAGATCGTCAAGGCCATGCAGGCGCTCAACGAATTCGATCTCGACATCGCCGAACAGGTGATCGCCGCGGAAGAGCGCCTGAACAAGATGGAAGTGGAAATCGACGAAGAGTGCAGCAACATCATCGCGCGCCGTCAGCCGGCCGCGCGTGACCTGCGCCTGCTGATCGCGATTTCGAAGACCATCACGAATCTCGAGCGCGCCGGCGACGAAGCCGAAAAAATCGCCAAGCGCACCAAGCGTTTGATGGAAGACGGCGCCTCGCGCACCATCAATATCGCCGAGATCAAGTTGTCGGGTGAAATGGCGGTGTCGATTCTGCGCCGCGCGCTCGACGCGTTCGCGCGCCTCGACACGGTCGCCGCCGCGCAGATCGTGCGCGACGATAAAGCGATCGACGAAGAATTCCGCGCTTTCGTGCGCAAGCTGATTTCGTACATGACGGAAGATCCGCGTTCGATCTCGGTGGGCCTCGACTTCCTCTTTATCGCCAAGGCGATCGAGCGGATCGGCGACCACGCGAAGAACATCGCCGAATTCATCATCTACATCGTCAAGGGCACGGACGTGCGGCACAAGTCGCGCGACGCGCTCGAACGCGAAGCACTCAGTTAATCCAGATATAAGGACCAGAGGTGCCGATGCCCAGCAGCATTCTCGTCATTGAAGATGAGCCCGCCATTTCCGAACTGATTTCGGTCAATCTTCAACACGCCGGTCACTGCCCGATTCGCGCGTACAACGCGGAACAGGCGCAGAACCTGATCAGCGACGTACTGCCCGACCTCGTCCTGCTCGACTGGATGTTGCCGGGAAAATCGGGCATCGCGTTCGCTCGCGATCTGCGCAACAACGAGCGCACGAAGCATATTCCGATCATCATGCTGACCGCGCGTGGCGATGAGCAGGACAAAGTGCTCGGCCTCGAAATCGGCGCCGACGACTACGTCACCAAGCCGTTCTCGCCGAAGGAACTGATGGCGCGCATCAAGGCGGTGTTGCGCCGCCGTGCGCCGCAGTTGACCGAAGACGTGGTCGCGATCAACGGCCTCAAGCTCGATCCGGCAACCCACCGCGTGGCTGCGCATGCCGAAGGCAGCGAGATCAAGCTCGATCTCGGCCCGACGGAATTCCGTCTGCTGCACTTTTTCATGACGCACCCGGAGCGCGTGCACAGCCGCACGCAACTGCTCGATCAGGTTTGGGGCGACCACGTGTTCGTCGAAGAGCGCACGGTGGACGTGCATATCAAGCGTCTGCGCGCGGCTCTCAAGCCTGCTGGATGCGATGCTATGATTGAGACAGTGCGCGGCAGCGGCTACCGGCTTGCGAAGAGCGCCTGACGCTCGCTCAGCGGTGGCGCTGTTCGAGCCCGCTTCGGATACGTCATCTTCGCAACGATAGGCGCCGCGGTTCCCATCACGGCGCATAGGCCTTTCTCTTCGATCGCTAGACCATGAACATCATCTGGGCGCGCTCCATCGTGTCGGTCGTGCTGCTGGCTGTTCTGTGCGTGGTGGTCGGCGCACTCGTGAACGTCAAGGCAGCGCTCGTCCTCGCGATTGTCATGCTGCTCGCGCAGAGCCTTTTCAGCACCTTTCATAAACAGCGTCTGTGGCGTTTGCTCGACGCGCCGGTTTACGGCGAAGTGCCGAGCGCCCCCGGCATCTGGGGCGAAATCTACTACCGTCTGCACAAGCTCGCGAAGCGCTGGCACGCCCAGGTGCGCCAGGTCGAGCAGCAGCATTCGCGCTTCATCCAGGCGATCCAGGCCTCGCCGAACGGCGTGGCGATGCTCGACGATCACGATCAGATCGAGTGGTGCAACGCGATCTCCGAACTCCATTTCGGGCTGGATGCGAAGCGCGATCTGCGCCAGCACATCACGCATCTGGTGCGTCAGCCGGACTTCGTTCGCTATCTGAATTCGTCCCGCTACGAAGAAATGCTGATCATGCGCGGCATGGGCGACAAGCGCCAGAACGTGCTGTCGGTGCAGGTGTTTCCGTACGGCGAGAATCGCAAGCTGGTGCTCTCGCAAGACATTACCGAACTCGAGCGGACCGACGCCATGCGGCGCGATTTCGTGGCCAATGTTTCGCATGAACTGAAGACGCCGCTCACGGTGCTCTCGGGTTTTCTGGAAACCATGCGCGAGTTGCCGTTGAGCGAAGGCGAGCGTTCGCGCTATCTCGAACTGATGGAGCAGCAGGCTTCGCGCATGCGCCATATCGTCAGCGATCTGCTGGTGCTCGCCAAACTCGAAGGCGACAACAAGCCGCCGAGCGATCAGATGATCGATATGCGCGCGGTGTTGCGGCATCTGCGCGACGACGCGGAAAACCTGTCGAGCGATCATCACAAGATCGTGTTCGATGCCGACGAAGGGCTCACCGTCACCGGCGTCGAAACGGAAATTCTCAGTGCGTTCGGCAATCTCGTCACGAACGCGATTCGTTACACGCCGGACGGCGGTGCGATCAAGGTGGCTTGGCACGCGCAAGGCGGCAATGCGGTGTTTTCCGTGACGGACAGCGGACTCGGCATTCCCTCTGCGGACATTCCGCGGTTGACCGAGCGTTTCTATCGCGTCGATCGCAGCCGTTCACGCGACACCGGCGGTACGGGCCTCGGCCTCGCGATCGTCAAGCACGTGCTGCAACGTCACGATGCGCAACTCGATGTGAAGAGCGAAGAGGGACGTGGCAGCACGTTCACCGTGCGCTTCCCGGTGTACCGCACGGCGCGCCGGCAACCTGCGCCGGCTTGAACGTACATGCATCGACCTGAAAAAAGCCCGCATGTTGCGGGCTTTTTTACGCGTGTCTGTCGCTAGCTCGCCAAAGCGAGTGCAATCACTAACGTTACGAACAGAATTTCCCCAGCAGGCTCATCTGCGCGTTGCGCGAGGACTTGCCCGGCCGGCGGCGCCGATAATGCCCGTCGCTTTGCATGAGCCAGGCGGACTGATTGTCGCCGAGAAATGCCGACAGACCTTCGGCGATCACGCGCCGCTTCAAACGGCGATTGTTGACCGGGAACGCCACTTCCACGCGCCGGAAGAAATTGCGGTCCATCCAGTCGGCGCTCGACAGGTAGACCTGCTCCTTGCCGCCGTCGTAGAAGTAGAAAATGCGATGGTGTTCGAGAAAGCGCCCGACGATCGAGCGCACGGTGATGTTCTCCGAAAGCCCCGCCACACCCGGCTGCAACGAACACACGCCACGCACGATCAGATCGATCTTCACGCCGGCCTTCGCGGCTTCATACAACTCGGCGATCACCGTGGGTTCGAGCAGCGCGTTCATCTTCGCGACGATGCGTGCTTTCTTGCCGGCGCGCGCATGCTCGGCTTCGGCGCGAATCGCTTCGACCAGTTTCGGATGGAGCGTGAACGGCGATTGCCACAACTCGTGCAGCTTCAGTTCGCCGCCAATGCCGGTCAGCTGCTGGAACACGTGATGCACGTCTTCGCAGATTTTCTGATCGGCGGTCATCAGGCCGAAGTCGGTGTAAAGGCGTGCCGTGCGCGGATGGTAGTTGCCGGTGCCGAGGTGCACATAGCGCTTGAGCGTGGCCTTACCGCCCACCGACACGCGCCGCACGATCAGCATCATCTTCGCGTGGCACTTGTGGCCCACCACGCCGTACACCACGTGCGCGCCGACCGCTTCGAGCTGCGAGGCCCAATTGATGTTGGTTTCTTCGTCGAAGCGCGCGAGCAATTCGACCACCACCGTGACTTCCTTGCCGTTGCGCGCGGCTTGCATCAGCGCGTCCATCAGCGGCGAATCGGTGCCGGTGCGATAGATGGTCTGCTTGATCGCGACCACGTTCGGATCTTTGGCCGCCTGCAGCAACAGTTCGAGCACCGGCTGAAAGCTCTCATACGGATGGTGCAGCAGCACGTCGCCCTGATCGATCACGTCGAACATGTTGGCGCTGTTGGCGATCTGCGGCGGAATCGCGGGAATGTGCGGCACGAACTTCAGATCGGGGCGGTCCACCATCTCCGGCAATTGCATCAGCCGCACGAGATTGACGGGGCCGTCGGCGTAATAGCAATCCTTGTTGGACAGGCCGCTTTCGTCGAGCAGGCGCCGCACGACATGCGTGGGCGTTTCCGCCGACACTTCGAGCCGCACGGCGTTGCCCAGATGCCGCGCCGGCAATTCGCCCTGCAACGCGACACGCAGGTTGGTGATTTCATCTTCGTCGACGAACAGTTCGCTGTTGCGCGTGATGCGAAACTGATTGCAACTGCGCACCACGAGGTTGGGAAACAGTTCGCCGACAAAGCGTTGCAATAGCGAACTCAGCAGCACGAAGCCATGCGGATAGCCCGACAGGTCTTGCGGCATGCGCACGAGCCGCGGCAGCGCGCGGGGCGCCTGCACGATGCCCATCATCGCCTGACGGCCGAACGCGTCCTTGCCTTCCAGTTCGACAACGAAGTTCAGGCTCTTGTTGAGCACGCGTGGAAACGGGTGCGCCGGATCGAGTCCGATCGGCGTGAGCACGGGCAAAAGTTCGTCGAAGAAGTAGTTGCGCGCCCATTCGGTCTGCGCTTCGTTCCACGCTTCCGTGCCGTGAAAATAGATGCCTTCTGTTTCGAGCGCGGTGAGCACCGTGTCGTGCAGCATGGTGTATTGACGATGTACGAGCTTCTGTGCGCGTTCGACCACGAGGTCGTACACGTGCTGCAGCGACATGCCGTCCGGCGACAGTGCGCCGGGGTTGTCGCGCATCTGTTCCTGTAGCCCGGCCATGCGGACTTCGAAGAATTCGTCGAGATTGCTACTGGTGATGCAGATGAAACGCAGGCGTTCGAGCAAAGGGACGGCTGGGTCGGCAGCTTGTGCCAACACACGCTCGTTGAAACCCAGAATGCCCAGCTCGCGATTCAATAAGGGGTAGCGGATGGACATCGGCAGCGAGAATGGAATGTCAGGAAGGGAGGCGGAAAGACGCTCGGAAATTCTCACAGTATGATGACGTTGTTATGACATTCTCGATGTTTTAAATTCTACGCCGTATTCGCCGCGTGTCGTCAATATGACGCAGTGTGTATGGGACCATGGGGCACCCCCATTGCTGCGAGGTGACATCGTGAGGCCCGGTACGCTTAGAATGGCGTCTTTGAACAGCGCGGCCGGCCATAAGGCGCCCAAGGCACCCAATGGATATGCGGCGCGCTCTGCATCCAACGCTGCCGCGCTCGCGCGCATGGAGCACGCTTACCCGATGGTCAATACTCCGCAACTCCTCGCTGCCGTCGATCTCGGCTCGAACAGCTTCCGGCTGATCGTGGGCCGGGTCGAGGAAACCGACGCGGGCAGCCAGATTTATCAGGTCGATGCCTTGCGCGAGCCGGTGCGCCTTGCCGCCGGTCTGTCGCGCGACAAGATGCTCGACCGTGCTTCGCAGGTGCGCGGCTGGGACGCACTCAAGCGTTTCGGCGAGCGTCTTCGCGACTTCCATCCCGATCACGTTCGCGCGGTCGCCACCAACACGTTGCGCATCGCCAAGAATGCCGGCGAATTTCTCGGCGAGGCGCAAGCCGCGCTCGGTTTCCCGATCGAAGTGATTGCCGGGCGCGAAGAAGCGCGCCTGATCTACGCGGGGGCAGCACACTCCGTGCCCGCGAGCCCGGGCAAACGTCTTGTGGTCGACATCGGCGGCGGCTCGACGGAATTCATCATCGGCTCGCATTACACGCCCATCAAGATGGAGAGCCTGTATATCGGTTGCGTGAGCCATAGCCGTGCGTTTTTCCCGGCCGGCAACGTCGACGAATACACGATGCGCCAGGCCGAACTCGCCGCGGGCCGCGAAATCCAGATCATTTCCGCCGAGTACAAGAAAACCGGCTGGGAGCAGGCGATCGGCTCGTCGGGCACCGCGCGCGCATTGGCCGAACTGGTCGAGGCGAACGGCTTCAACGATCCGGGCGTCACGCATGGCATCTCGCGCGGTGGGCTCGAACGGCTCAAGCGCGCGCTGATCAAGGCGGAGAACGTCAATCGGCTGAAGCTCGTCGCGTTGAAGGGCGATCGCGTTCCGGTGCTGGCCGGTGGCCTGTCGATCATGATCGCGGTGTTCGACGAACTCGGCGTCGACTATGTCGATACCACGGACGGCGCGCTGCGCCTCGGCGTGCTGTACGACCTGCTGGGCCGTTCGCAGCACGAGGACATGCGCACGGTGACGGTGGAAGGCTTCATGCGCCGCTATGGCGTGGATCGCGCGCAGGCTGGGCGCATCGGCGAACTCGCGGTGCGCTTCTACGACCAGTTCGCGGAACCCGACGAAGAACGCCGCGCGGAAAACCGCATGTTCCTCGGTTGGGCCGCTGCGCTGCACGAAATTGGGCTGTCCATCTCGCACAGCGCGTATCACAAGCATTCGGCCTATATCGCGAGCAACGCGGACATGCCGGGCTTTTCGCGCACCGATCAGGCGCGGCTCGCCGCGCTCGTGCTCGGTCACGCGGGCAAGCTCGGCAAGCTGTCGCAAACACGCGAAGTGGAGTGGCCGCTGCTGTTCTGTTTGCGGCTCGCGGCGCTGTTGTGCCGGCGGCGTGCGGATGTCGGCTTGCCGGGCATCTCGGTGGCGCAGGTCAACGGCGGTTATGAGGTGCGCTTGCCGAACGAGTGGGTTGCGAACAATCCGTTGACCGACTACAGCCTGATTCAGGAGGCCGCGGAGTGGGAGAAGGTCGGCATTCCGTATCGCGTGGTCTATACGGACGATTGAGGTCTTGCCCGCGCACTGCGCATGAATGAGAAAGCCCGGCAATTGCCGGGCTTTTTTTGTCGCAGCGTGTTTTGTTTCGCCGACGCGCATCAAAGCGCGTCGCGCGAACGAGTCCGCTCAGCGCGGCAGCGCATCGCCGAGGAAGTGGCGAGCGTAACGCGCGTTGATATCGGACAAACGGAACAGCGTCAGGAAATCCGCGGTATTGAAATCGGGATCCCATGCCGGCGCGCCGCAAATCTTTGCGCCAAGACGCAGATAACCCTTCACCAGCGGCGGCGGCGCTACCTCGGCGCCCGTCTGCAGTTCATCGACCGGCAGCGGCGTGTGCGGAAACGCGCGATATTCCGGCGCGGTCAGCGCGTTGTCGCGCAGCGAGCAATACAGATTCGCCGCGTAGTGGCCGCCGTCGACCATCGCCACGCTCGCGCAGCCGAGCATCGTCTCGTAGCCGTTGTGCTTCATGTAGGCGGCGAGACCCGCCCACAGCGACATGATCACCGAGCCGCTGCGATAGTCGGGATGCACGCACGAACGGCCCACTTCGACCATCTTGGCGCGCAGGTGCGTCAGACGCGACACGTCGAATTCGCTTTCCGCATACAGGCGGCCGATACGCGCGGCCTGATGCGGTGGCAACGCGCGATACGTGCCGACCACTTTCAACGTGTCGAGATCGCGCACCAGCAGGTGATCGCAGTAGGAGTCGAACGAATCGACGTCGAGACCCGCGGGGCCCGTCAGGCGTGCACCCATTTCGTCGGCGAATACGCGGTAGCGCAGACGCTGGGCTTCGCGCAGCTCTTCGTCGGTGCGAGCCCACGTGACTTGCAGGCGATGCTGGGCGGTGACCGTTTCCTCGGCGCGCGGCAGACGGCGCGACTCGAAGATCGAAGCGAGGGGCAGGGTAGGCGTCGGCAGTTCTCGCATTGGGGGGTCCTGGTCGAAAAAAGGGAGATTTCTTTTTTCGCCAATGTAGTAACGCCTGGTGACGCTCGCATGGCAAACCCATGACGATTGGATGACTGCCCGTAAGCTGCTTGCCCGCGGCTTGTAATGTCGCGAGGGGGAGCGGCGAGTGTTGTTTCCGTGCGAAACGTGGGGAATCGAGGAATGGGTGGGAGCGATTCGAGCGCCGGGACGATGCCATCCCGGCGATGTGGGTGAAGTGTGTGATCGATGCGGGCAGAGCGGCGGTGCTCGTGCGCCGCGTGGGATTTTATGGACCGCCGGTTTGGTTGAGACGCGAATCCGATTCAGACCAGATCAGGACTCATGGCGGCTCGCAGCACGGCCTGGTCGTCGCCGTCGCGCTCACGGCTCGCAATCCACCACACGCCGGCTTTCTTCAGCGGCCAGCTCGCGGCGCTGTTGCCGAGCAGACGCGCGGCGACGTGACCGAGCGTCGGTTGATGGCCGACGATCACCACCGTCTGCGCGATGCCCTTGGGCCAACCGGCGGCGTTGAGCACGTCGTCCGCGCTCGCGTTGGGCGCGAGTTCGCGCACGACGCGATATTGATCGCTCAGCGTCTCGGCGGTCTGGATGGTGCGTACGGCTGGGCTTGCGAGCACCACGGCGTCGTCGGGCAGCCGCGTGCGCAGCCATTTGGCGACGTTTTGCGCCTGCTTGCGGCCACGGGTGGTGAGCGCGCGCGCGAGGTCGGTGCTGGCGATGTCTTCGGCTTCGGCGTGACGCCAGAGAATCAGATCCATGGGTGTCTCCTTGACTCTGGTTGCGGCGCTTGAGCCTGATCAGGCGTGCGCCAGGTTTCAGTCACTGTCTCACGCGGGCTCGCCGGGCCGCAAGGCGATGGCTCAGGCTGACCGTATAAGCGTTCCGGTATATCGCAACCACGAGCCTGAAAGCCCAAAAAGCAAAAACCCGCGAAGCCGGAGGCTACGCGGGTTTCATGTTGCTTTTCGTGGTCGGAGCGAAAGGATTCGAACCTTCGACCCTCTGATCCCAAATCAGATGCGCTACCAGGCTGCGCTACGCTCCGACGAATCCGAGATTCTACGTGGCATTGGGTGCCAGAGTCAATCACGAATTGCGCCGGTGCGAAACGGAGGCTCGAATGCGCGATTCGGCCGCGTTATATGCGTCCCATCAGCAGCAACACGATCACGATGATCAGCACGACCCCGAGCACGCCGGTCGGCCGATAGCCCCAGCCACTGCTGTACGGCCAGCTCGGCAATGCACCGATCAGCAGAAGAATGAGCACGATAAGCAGTATGGTTCCGATGGTCATTCGAGTTCTCCCTGTCTGGCCTGAGCCATTTGGTCTGTTGGTTCGGCGCATTCGCGCCGGGACGCTCGACGCGCAATCTGCGCGCTCCTTGCAGGCTTACATGCAGCAAGGCATGTGCCTGAACGGAAAGCAAGCTCAGAGGGGAGAGGGCGGGCGGCTGCGTGCTTTAGCCGTGGCGCGGTGATGCGTCAGGGGAAATGGCAGGCAGGAAAAACTCGCGCGCTGATGGCGGGTGCGCGACCGCCATCGCCGCGCCAGCGCCCGACGTGCGAGCGCCGGCTCGCACGTGCGGTGCAGCGTATCAACCGTTGAATCAGCCGGAACCGCCGCAAGCGCAGCCAGCAGCCGGTTTTCCGTTCAGTGCCGGCGACGCATCCAATGCGGCATGTGCTGATGAGTCAGCCAGTGATGGACCATGCCTTCGCCGTTGTGTTCGCGCCGATAGGTTCTCGATTCGTAAATCGACAACACGAGCAGCACGAGCAGACCTATTCCCAGTCCGATCAGACCCGCGATCGTTTCAGCGTCCATGGCAGTCTCCTGTGAGATGCGGCTGTGACTTCATAGTAGCTCACGCGTAATGAAATGGGAGGGGGCCCGCTGCTCGCCGCGGCGTCGTGGAATGCGCTTTGCAGGTAGACTCTCGGCGCTCGCGCTTGCCCGGTCACCGCCGGGCAGCCGCTCTTTCATTCTGCTTCGAGAGACTCCTGTTTATGATCCGCGTTTCGATGCTTGCGTTGCTGCTGGTTGCCGGCGTTGCCGGTTGCGCGAATGGTCCGTCCGGCCATCGCGGCGGCCCGCCGCCGCAAGATCCCGCCGACTATCACGGCGTGCCCACCGACAGCCGTCCGCCCGCCATGGTGCCTGCGCCGGTCACGCCTTGAGCGTCGGCTGATAGCGGATTCCGCAACGGTGTGAACAGCGGAAGCGAAGCGCCGGCGCGGGCACGCCGGCGCTTCTGACCCGCGCAGACTTTTCGCGCGGAGAGCGCGGGCTGAGGTCATTCTAGGGCGAGCGTCGCGTTCGATATGTGTGCGCTTGTTTCAAGCCGTAACCGGGTGCCGCGATGCGAAATGGATGCGCGGTGGTTCGTGCCCGTTTGCCTGGGAAGCGCGATGCACCGATACGTCGGCGCGCTTGGAGGTTTGGTGCAATAGTGCGCTGGGCGAGATAAGTAGCACACGCGCATGGCGAAACGGCGCTTAAGCAGCCGCGCCCGCCATGCCGCGCACGACGCCCGGCAAATAGCGCGCAAGCGTGAGACCACGCAGCGCCATGAAGAGCAGCATCGCGGCCCACAAGCCGTGATTGCCGTACAGCGCTAACAAAGCCCACGACGCCGCTACGAACAGCGCGAACGACACCACCATCGACATCATGAGTTCGCGCGTGCGGGTCGCGCCAATGAAGACGCCGTCGAGTAGAAAGCCCCACACGGAAACTACCGGCGAGAGCGCGGCCCACGGCAGATACATTTCAGCGGTGGCGCGCACCGCGGCCTGATCCGTCAGACGTTCGACGATCCACGAGCCCGCGCCCCAATACACCAGCGAGAACCCCAGCGCACCGAGCGTGGACCACAATGCCGTCACCTTGATCGCCTGCGTGAACGCGTGCCGGTCGCGCGCGCCGATCGCCGCGCCGACCAGCGCTTCGGCGGCGTGCGCGAAGCCGTCGAGTCCGTAGGCCATGAAGGTCTGAAAATTGAGCAGCAGCGCGTTGGCGGCGAGCGTGGCGTCGCCTTGCTTCGCGCCCAGATGCGCGAACCAGCCGAACGACGAGAGCAGGCACAAGGTGCGCACGAAGATGTCGCGATTGAGTACGACGAGCCGCTTGAGCGCCGCCGCGTTGAACAAAGCGGCGCGGTTCAGCGTGGGCAGGCCACGTGGCCTGCCCTGCCATAGCAGGGCGGCGCCGAGCACGAAGCCGAGCGCATCGGCGGTGGCCGTAGCCGCGCCGATGCCGGCCACGCCCCAATTGAATCCGTACACATACAGCAGCACGGCCGCGATGTTCACGCTGTTGATGAACACCTGCGAGAGCAGCGCGAGCCGCACCTGTTGCGTGCCGAGCAGCCAGCCGAGCACGACATAGTTGCCGAGGGCGAGCGGGGCGGCCCAGATGCGCGCATGACAGTAAAGCCGCGCGTTGCGTTGCACCGCGTCGCTGCCGCCGATCACGCGCAATGCGTAATCGATGAGCGGCATTTGCAGTGCCAGCACTACGGCGCCGATCGCGGCCGCCAGCAACAGCGCGCGTACGACGTTGTTGCGCAACTCGGCGTGGTCGTCCGCGCCGTGCGATTGCGCGACGAGACCCGTCGTGCCCATGCGCAGGAAGCCGAAGCCCCAGAACACGAAGTTGAAGAACAGGCCGCCGAGCGCCACGCCGCCGAGATACGACGCGCCATCCAGATGGCCGGCAACGGCGGTGTCGACCGCGCCGAGAATCGGCTGCGTCAGATTGGCGAGAACGATGGGAAACGCCAGCGCGAGCACCCGGCGGTGCCAGTGCACAGGGACGGCGGGTGCCGCGGCCGACGGGTCCGCGTCGCGCGCGGCTTCGCTCAATTGCGTTCCTGCACGCACACCCAGGGCGAGACGACGACGGCCCAGAGATCCGGGTCGCGCTCGGCGAAGTCGGCGGCGGTTTCCGCCTGCACGCGCTCGACAAGCCCCGAGGACAGCCATTGCGTGACTTGCGTGGTGTCGTCGCTGGCGATGGCTTCGGCGACGCTCACCAGATCGAGGTCACGCGCGACGCGCAGCAGCATCCCGCGTGCGAAGAAGCGTTCGAGTTCGGGCCAGCCAATCTTGGCGGTTTCGGCGAGCAGCTTGGCGTACAGCGGGCTATGGGTGGCGTCGTTGGAAGTCATCGTAAGCGGGTTCTGACGGGGCCGTTACTATAAACCATTGGGGCGGGCCGCCGGCGCGGCGCGCGTTCCGGTAGGCTATGGGTCCTTCGAAATTCATTCTGAACCTTCATGTCACTGGATTCAACGGCGCCGGCTTCGGGCGCGCAAGCTCACGTCGTGACCGATGCCGCGCTCACGCGCGCCGAGGTGGAGCGACTCATCGCGGCGAGCCTCGCCGGCAATAAAGCGCCGCTGCATTTCACCGACTGCGATTTCGAAGGCGCCGACCTGTCGCGACTCGATCTGCGCGGCGCCGAGTTTCATCGCTGCACGATCGTCGAGACCTCGTTTTTTGGTGCGGCGCTCTCGCATACCCGCTGGGTCCGTTGCCGTGGCCGCGAGGCGGATTTCGCATCGGCCGACCTGGTCGACGCGGAGTTTCAGTCGAGCGACCTGAACAACACCAACTGGCGGCGCGCCAAGCTGGCTTCGGCGTCGTTTCATAGCTGCAAGCTGACCGGTGCCAATTTCGAAGCGTGCACGGCGCTGGGTTTGAGCTTCGTCGAAACGCTGCTGGTCGGCGCGCACTTGCGCGGCCTGTCGTTTCGCAAGGCCACGCTGCAACAACTGGACTTCTCCGATGCCGATCTCGCCGGTGTCGACTTCCGTGAAGCAATTTTCGACGGCGGCAGCCTGAAGGACGCCCATCTGAAGGGCGCGCGCTTCGACGGCGCCGATCTGCGCGAAGCCGACCTGAGCGGCGTGCGACTGGTGGACGCGACGCTCTTCAAGGGCGCGACGATCTCGCATGCCCAGGCGGCCGTGCTCGTCACCGAACTCGGTTTGCGGGTCATGTGAGCGCGGCTTCAGGCTGGCCGATTTTTAGCCATTCGGCCAGCTTGAACGATTGGATGCCGATGTTTATCATTCGATTGGTCGAATCAAAAGCCGCTCGATTTTCAGTGCAGGAATTTGTCGGCGGATTTGAATCTCTTTATTATTTTCGCTATTCGCGAATTTCTTGTGAAGAAATCACTGCTTTAATTGAACCGTCAATATCGGTTAATAATGCGAAAGGGTGCGGTGGCGCACTAAAGCTACGCAGGACGCAAAGCGTCCGAATCATGCTGGATGGGTTAGCCGAAATCGGCCAGCGCCCTTTCCTCAGGCCTTTTCCGGGCGCTTTCAGGCGGACCCTTGCTTTGCGCGGTCCGGCGGGCAATACCTGAGTTTCGAGCCGGGGCCATTTGAAGCGCTTAATGTGAAACGGTGGGCGAATTTAGCCTGTTTATTTCCGACTTTTCCGCTTCACGTAACGCGGAATCAGTACGCCGCATCACATTGACTGCGAAATTAATATATTGCGCTTGTAAAAGGGGATTGTTAGATTTCGTTCTGGCGCATGGTGAACCGGTCCTTTGCCGATATGCGCCGAACCCCCGTTAGCCCGGCCTCGTGCCGGGCTTTTTTTTCGCCGCGCTCATCGTCGAGTCACGTCCGAGTCACTGCGGATTCACATGTGTAGTGGATCATGAAAACTTACTTCCCCTTTCCAGAGCATGAGCGCGTTAATCATTTTTCTCGGCATCTGCCCGGTTGCGCTTGGCGTGCTGATCGCCTTCTCCGCGCGCATCGATCCGCGCTCGGGACGCTGGCGCCGCCGCTAGTTCGTGCGGCGGTGCGCGGGCGTCGTCGCTACTGCTTGCAGCGAACCACCATCGACCGGTTCTTCACGTTCGCGCCGAAAATACCACCGACCGTTCCACCCGAGGTCGCGCCATTGTCGACGTCTTTCGACACCACGTCGTAGCCGTAGTTGCCGCAGACTTCGCCCGCGCGTTTGTAGCACTCGGCCCAGCTCGAGCTTGCGTCGCTGCCACTGCAGTTGATTGCAAAGCCGGTGTCGCCGTTCGGCAGGTAGGTCATGGTGGTGGTGCTGGAGCAGCCGCCGAGGCTGCCGAGTGCCAGCAGGCCGAGACCGATCGCCGCGGCCGTTGCGACGGACGCAAATGCGCTCTTCATACAAATTCCTTACAGATTGACGGAGGAAGACGTGACGCGAAGCCACGTCGTGTCCTGATTGAGCGTTTTATAACACGCCGGGTTCCCTCGGCCGCGGTTGCAGGGCGCGTGCCCGGCAACAGGCGGCGCGAGCGGCGGGAAAGCACACGGACCGCGCAGGGCGAGCCGAGAGCGCCCGCTGACGGCACAGTGCCGTGCCCCAGGCCAGCCTCTAACGGGGCGGCAGCGCCCGCGACGGATCGATTGAACGGCCCTGATAGCGCAGTTCGAAATGCAGCATCACACGGTCGGTATCCGTGTCGCCCATCTCGGCGATTTTCTCGCCGCGCGTGACCGACTGGCCTTCCTTCACCAGCAGCACGCGATTGTGGGCATAGGCGGTCAGATACTCGGCGTTGTGTTTGAGAATCAGCAGATTGCCGTAGCCGCGCAAGCCGTTGCCGGCGTACACCACCGTGCCGGGCGCCGCAGCGATGACGGGCGTGCCCGCCGCCGACGAAATATCGATGCCCTTCGAATTGCCGCCGTCAAAACGCCGGATGACCGTGCCGTCGGCCGGCCATACCAGCGAGATCGTCGAAGCCGGCGCGGCGGACGGCGCGCTATCGGCGGGCGCCGGACGCGGGGTGGCCGAAGCGCTGCCGCTTCCGCTGCTGCGTACCGCGCCACTGGTGGATGCCGTGCCGCCCGGCGGCGCGACGCGCAGCACCTGGCCGACCTCGATGCTGTCCGCATTGGTCAGATTGTTCCAGCGCACGATGCTTTGCACCGATTGCCGGCTACTGCGTGCGATCTTCGACAGCGTATCGCCCCGTTCCACCCGATAAAACCCCGGCCCCACCGGCGCCGACCCGCACGCGGCGAGCAGTGCCACCAACGACGCGCAGGCGAGCCGTTTCATCATTCTTGTTGTGTTACGCATTGGACCTCGCAAAGCGCTGCCGCGCGCCGATCCCGATCACGCGGCAGGTGGATACAAAGCGCTCGATTCTAACGGTTTTGCGCTGCAACACGCGAAAAGCGGGCAACGCGGCAGGCTCGTGCGGTGCGGAATGCGACGAAATGCAGCGAAATTTTTGGCGAAACCTCGCTCCAAATCCCGCCTCAAAGCCGACCGCGCGACTCGGTCCGCAATCCCGCAATCAACCCAGTTTGGCGACGCTGATTCGCAGCGCGGCGACTTCGGTCTGCCCCGGTTCGAGCCAGCGCAGACCCCTGCCGTTGTGAATCGCGTCCGGCAGCCCGAGCCACGGTTCGACACAGTAGAAGTCCGACTCCGCGGCTTCGGTCCACGTGGTGACGGCGTACCAGGGCACCGAGCCCGACCGTTGCAGGTCGATCGTGACGAGCCGGTCGAGACCCGGCGCGACGAGCCGCACCGGTTGATCCGGCGTGCCGACGAGGCAATGGAAGCGGTCATGGATGCGCGCCTCGTCGAGTGTGTAGCGCGCTTCGCCTGGCTCGGCGGCGCTGATCGAACCGTCTTCCTGCTGATAGCACCGCTGCGTGCGTGGCAACTCCAGCGAGGTCTCGCCACGCTGCGTGTGCGGCAGCGTGAAATAGAAGTGATGGCCGGCGTAGTAGGGCAGCCGCGCGTTGCCGGTATTGGTGGTGGTGAATGTGACGTCGAGCGTGTGCGCATCCGCGAGGTCGTAGGCGGCCTCGAAACGGAAGCCGAACGGATAGCCGCCACGGGTCGCCTCGCTGTCGGTCAGGACCATGCGCAGGCCGGCGCCATGCACGTCCGCGTGGGCTTCGAACGGCAGGTCGCGGGCGAAGCCGTGCATCGGCAGCTCGCGCACCTTGCCCTGGGCGTCACGCCAGTAGCCGATCTTGCCGTCGACACGATGCCGGCCGAGAAACGGGAACAGCAACGGATTGCCGCCGCGAATCCGCGCGGGCTGGCTCCAGTCGGCATGCTCCGGCCAATGGATGACTTCTTCGCCGTCGATCGTCCACGACATCAGACGGCCGCCGGCTTGCGGCGCGAAACGGAGCACGGAGGCATCCTGGGCGATCTCGAGAATGTCCGGTTGCGGGGAGAGGGGCATGGTCGATGGACTGATGAGTAAGAGGTTGAAGGCAGAAGCGAGGCGGCCCGGAAGCGGCGCAATCCTCGCATGCGAGCGTCGGAATTTGCCGCGCGGCGCCGCGCGAGAGAATGATTTTGCGCTGCTTTCCGCTACGGGGAAACCCTTCTCGGGAAATTGCGGGTGTCGCCGCAAGGCCATCCTTGCTGATAATTCGTCTGACTGCTCGGTAACTTCGACGACCGGGCGAGACTGCCTCAGGAGGCTGTATGGATCTCGCAATGGCAATGGCTGTGACTTTGTTCGGCATGTTCGCGGCAAGCACGGTCTACTTCTTTTACAAGCTCGAACGCTGATCCGGGCATTCGCATCGTCTTGCTCAGCTCGTCAAAGGGCATCCGGTCCCGTGGATGATTCTTCTGCCGGGCACCACGTAGTTCGCTTCACGTCATTCTGCTGATCCACAGGGCTGCCATTCATGGCGGCCCGTTTCTTTTTCTGCGCCGTAACAACGGTTTCGAGTTGTGACGCAACGCACAAAATTTCCCTGAATGCGGTCCAAACGCTTGGCGCTGACATTGCAGCCAGGCATAATCGGTGCGCTTTGAGGCGGCCGTGGATTCCTTATCCGGTGCGCCTTTCCCCGACATTTTCCTTACAAGGACGCCCCGCGTGAACCTGTCGTTTCTCATTTTCCTGAGCGTGCTGCAAGGCGTCACCGAACTGTTTCCGGTGAGCAGCCTCGGCCATACGTTGCTCGTGCCCGCACTGTTCGGCATGCATATCGACAAACACGCGCCGCAATTGCTGCCGTTCCTTGTCGCGTTGCATCTCGGCACGGCGCTCGCGCTGCTGTGGTACTTCCGTAAGCGCTGGTGCGCGCTGGTGCGCGGCTTCTTCGCGTCGTTCGGCGGCCGCCGCAACGACGACGCGCACATGATGTGGGCGCTCATCATCGGCACGATTCCGGCGGGCTTGGTCGGACTGCTGCTTGAAAAGCGGCTCGAACGGCTTTTTCACGACCTGCGGATCGTGGCGATCGCGCTGATCGTCAACGGCGTGCTGCTGTGGTTCGGCGATCGCCTGCAGCGTACGCGTGCGCATCAGGCGCCGGAGAAGCTGACTTTCGGCCAGGCGTTTTTTGTCGGTCTCGCGCAGATCGGTGCGTTGATTCCGGGTTTCTCGCGCAGCGGTCTGACGATGATCGCCGGCAATGCGGCCGGCCTGACGGCGGAGAAGTCGGCGGAGTTCTCGTTCCTGCTCGGCACGCCGATCATCTTCGCGGCCGGCGTGCTCGAGTTGCCGAAGCTGTTCCATGCGCCGGGCCAACTCGCCGACGCGTTGCTCGGCGGCGTGCTGACCGCGATCGCCGCCTATCTCAGCGTGCGTTTCCTGATGCGCTATTTCGAAGGCCGCGGACGTCTGGCTTCGTTCGGCGTGTATTGCGTGATCGCCGGCATCGTGTTCCTCGGCTGGTTCATGCTGCATCCGCAGCCGGTGTGATTGAGTTCGCCATGTCCGCTAGCGCGTGCTGGCGGGCAGTGAACGATCGGTTATAATCCGGGCCCGGCTCAACCTGCCGGGCCCGTTTGTTTTGTGACTGGCAACAGCCGCTGTGGCGCGCGGAATGTCCGCGAGGCGCCGGGGTGGATTTCCCGTCTACCGCACGGTCAGTTAGAATTTCGGTATTCGACGAACCCTGTGGCTTGCAGGTGCACAGGTTCCAATGCCCGAAAGCGGGTTCTCATTGCGGGTGATGCACGTCGTGCGTGGTTGCATCGCCTCACTTCAATACGGCAGTAGCTCAGCTGGATAGAGCATCGGCCTTCTAAGCCGAGGGTGGGGGGTTCGAGTCCCTCCTGCCGTACCATCTCCAAGGGTTTGCAGTTCTGCGGGGTTACGCCGGGGTTACGGCCGTAGCCTTACATTTCTCGCCAGAACCCCGTCACGCGCCCATCCTCCGCGCACGTCAAGATATCGCCGACACGCAGCTCATCGTCATGGAGTTGTTGGAGCAGTGCGGGCGTTACCGGCACGAATTGATCATTGATGCCGGGCAACGAGCGGCCGGCCAAAAGGGAAGTGTTCATCTGGATCTCCATAGGCGTTTGTCCTTCGCCCGCTGCTAAACGGGGTGGGCGGCAAATGATCGGGTTAGCAGACCGGGGCATATGGAACCCGGCAGACCGAAGTCTCCCCACCATCGCCGCCCATTGAAGGCGCGATACAGACGAAAAAATACCGCCAGCGGCGGTAATCCGCCACATGCATTCGGGCTGCTAAACCCGATCGATGTTGTGTCATCAATGGGTTCAAGGATAGGCGGAATTGCGGCATACTACAAGGAAAATCGTATGTAAATCAACAAGTTAGGCAATGCCGAACTTTGTCGGGGGATACCGAACATGAATGAGCGCCTGCTGTCGCCTGAAGACCTGATCCGGATAACTAGCGCCCGGCGTTATTCGAAGCAGCGCCGCTGGTTCAAGCAGCAGTTCGGTATAGACGTCGTGTGCAACGGGCGCGGCGAAGTGATCATGTTGTGGTCAGCCTTCGACGCGCTCGTGCTGCGAGAGTGGAACCTCACGCGCACGAGCGCCCCCGAACCGAAAGATGTTGAACTCTTCTACGACTAGTGCGGGTCGGCGCGTCCGGACACGATGCCGTGGAACCAGCCGGCGATATCCTGCGGCCGTTGCTGACCGTCTGCCGTGTCCCACAGAAAGCGCCCGGTCGTCGTGGCCTGGCCGACTGGTAGCCCGAACGCGTAGCCGGCCGCCTGCACCGCGTGAGCGATCGGGTGCTCCACCTTGCCACCCGTCGCCGCGTGCGCGCCGTCTTTGACGACGTTTGAAATCGCGGTCGCCGCCTGCGCTAGCGGCGTCGCGGAGAACTGCTGATCGTGCAGCAGCGTCGGCGCAATGTCGCGCACGAGAGGTACGCCGGCCAGGCCGAGCCCCGCCAGCTCTTTCGCGAAGTGCCCGACGAAGCTCTCGTTGTGCGGCGTGCCCTTGATCAGGGTGTCCCATGCAGCGACGGCGGCGAAGTACCAGAACGACTTGGCGAGTACGCGGGCGAAGTCACCGCCTGCCGCTTTGATATTCCCCTGCTGCAGATTGCCGAAGCCGCTAACCGCCGTTCGGCCGATATCCCGCTGACGGTTATAGAAGTGGTTGAAGAATGAGTAAAACATCGTGATCGCCTTCTGGAACTCGCTCCCGCGCTGGATCGCGGCCTGATCCTTCACCCCGCCGCCGCCGTGCGCGTTGCGCACTGCCTTGTCGGCGTAGTAGATCGCATCTTGCTCGGTCATGCTCTCATGCAGTCCCTTCGTGTAGGCGCCCATCCACGTCGGCATCGCTGACGCCATGTCGATCATGGAGATACCGTAATAGCCGTAGCGGCGCGCTGCGTTGAGCGTCTTGGTCGCCGCGCTGACCGGACCGGACTGACTGTCGATTTGCACGTTGCGGATCAGGTCGCGCACGTCGCGGTCGACCTGCTCCATGCGGTGCCGCATCTCGCCTGATCGTTCGAACACGAAGTCGCGCGTGCCGGCCATGTCCTGCCGGAACGCGTTGACACCGGACGCCATCCACCGCGGGCCGATCTCGCCGACCGAGTTCAGCGCGGCAGCGCCGCCGTGCTTCAGGATCGTCGTCAGTCGGTAGCCGAGCCCGACCATCGTGGCGTTGGTGCGCGCAGACTTGATGAGGTTTTCCCAGAATGCGACTTCGCGGTTATCGACGTTGCGGTCGTTGGCGATTGCCTTCAGCCACGGCGTGAACTGTCCGTAATACTCGCGGCCCAGCGTGTTCTCGACACCTTCGCGCACCTTCGAGTCGGAAAGGAACCGGTGTGCGTCCATGATCGCTTCGCGATAGGCGATGTCGTGAATCACCTGGCCGACGTGGCGCGGCAGCACTTCCATGCTCAGGTAGAGCGGCGCTTTGTATTCGTCTATCCGCTCATTTGTGTAGCCGTGCCGCGTGGTTGCCTTCGTGTAGTTGGCGGCGAACAGATCGGCTTCACGGCCCTTGTTCCGGTCGGCGCTGAAGCTGCGCAGCGGGTCATAGACGACCGGGTAGTAGCCGCCTTCATACGAGCCGTGCGGCGTGCGCACCGCTCGTGGCTGAACCTTCGGCGGCGCCACGCCCGACACCCGCTTTTCTAGCGCTTCGATTTCCGGCCACAGCGTGTCGATCGTGTGCCAGATGCGTTGCACGAGGTCCCAATCGCCCTTCGACATGTGCCGGTTCAACACGCGCTGCACTGCCTGATCGGACCAGCCCTTGCCTTCGAGCAGCTTAGAATAGTTGGACTCGTTGCCGGTGTTCAGCGCCATTGCGATCACTTCACTTTTCAACATCGAAGTCGGCTCGCCGGTCTTTTCGTCGCGCAGTTCGGGCATCGTGTAGCGGTTCGAGAAGTCCTTTGTTACCTCGTCGGGCACCGCGTCGAACGCTTCCTTGAACTTCGCCGTGATGTCCTTTCGCAGATCGTTTTCACGCGCTTCGGCGTCGGCGATGCGCCGAAACACGACCCGATTGAACACGCCCTGCGGGTCGTGGTTATCGAGCCAATCCATAACCTGTTCCATCTTCAGCAGCGACGCGTCGCCAGACTTCACGGCGCTCTTGAACCGCGCGCTCACGGCGCGGATTGCGTCGACGCCTTTGCCACCCTCACCGGGGTTAAGCACGTCGTCGGGCGTGCGCTGCTTAAGCTGTTTCATCTGCGCAACAGCTTCTTCGCGGATTGCGTCGAATTCGCGTGCGTCCTGATTGTCGAGCAGCGTCTGCTTCAGTCGGCCGAGATGGTCAATTGAGCGGATCGAGTCGGCGAGGCCGCGGAACGCTTCGAGCGTCATATCTTTATAGTGCCCGCGCATCGCTTCGTTCAACAGCGAAGATGGGATCGCGGGCTCGAAGCCTTGCGCCTCCTGCGACTGCACCCAATCGAGCAGCGACAGCCGGCGCGCGCGTTCCTTCGCCGTGATGCCGGTGCGCAGATCCCACCGGTCGAGCAGGGCGTCGATCTGCTCTATGTAGTCGGCACCGATCGCCGCGCGGGTCGTCTTGTTACCGAACCGCTTGAGGTATTCGAGCGTGCGCTGCACTTCGTCGGCCGCGTCAGTCGCCACCTTGGCGAGCTGGTTGTTGAGCAACTGGTCGCGCTTCGCCTTCGCGGCGGTCGGAACATCGCCCGCCATGCGAGCCTTTTCGGCCTGCTTTGCGGCGCGCGTCTCGGCGGCGGTGTACTGTGCCGGGCGTAGGTTCTTCACACGCGTCGCGGCGATGGTGCGCTCGGCGGCGTCCTTCGCGGCGCGGGTGATCTCGCGGATCGGACCGGTCGCCTTGTTCAGCGCGCGGAACTCCGTCGCGATGAAGCGCGCGCGTGCTTCGTTGTGGATCGCGGCATCGGCCGCGCGGCCCATGGCGTCGGGCGACGTGATGTCGCCGTGCTTTTCGAGCATGCGCTGGTCGGTGACGGCCTGCACCACCTTGTCAAACGGTTCGGCGTTGGCGATTGCCGCGTGCATTTCGGCGGCCGATGCGAATCCGAACGTCTCGGCGGTGATGTCTGGATCCTTGCCGGCGCCGTCGGCTTTGAGATAGGACATTGCCTGGTAGACCGGCTCGGCAGAAATTTCGGTGCGCACTTCCGCTTCTGTCGCGTCGCGCTTCTCGGCAACGTCGCTTTTCACGCCGCGTAGGGCGTCGGCTTTGCGGTTTTCAAGCCAGCGCAAATCGCGAAGGGTGCGCGAGCCGAGCTTTTGCACCGCGTCGAGCGTCGCCTCATTGCCGAGTTGGCGATACTTCGCGTAGTCGTCGGGTGTCATGCCGGCTTCGTCGGCTGACTTGAACAGCGGCATGTAAGAGCGCGCCGTCTCGGCGAAAACGATATCGTCATTGGTAGCGAGCAGGCGATCGAACACGCCGCGCACTTCGGGCGATAGTTGCACCTTTAGATCGCCAATCGACTTGTACACGTTCACGAGCCATGCGCGAAAGCGCTGGAACACGCCCTGCATTTCGAGCGACGGCGATTTGCCTTCGCGCAGATACGCCTCAAAGCCGCGCGCGAACTGCTCGTGCATCGGGCGCTTTTCTTCGAGCGTCATCGCGCGCCACGCGTCGGGCGTGGTGCCGAGCCAGTCGGTCACGTGCTGCATGTCAGCCTTCAGTGCGTCCGGCCCGTTCTGTGCCACGTGATCGAGCACGTTCAAAAAGTGGTGCCCGCTTTCGTGGAGAAACGTCGACAGATCCGCGCCTTTGAGCAGGGTGATCGTGCTCGGCCCGCTGCTCACGTCATCCGGAAACGACAGCTTGCCGCGCGCTTCCTGGTCGAGCGCATTCGCGCCTGGCACGCCTTCGGCCGCGATCCGCAGGGGGTAGGCCGCGAACATCTGTTCCGGCGTCATGCCGAGGCGCTCAGCGGTCGTGCCGTAGAACGATTGCACCAGCTTCGAATAGGCGTCGTTCGTCTCGGCCGGGAAGCGGTTCGCGGTGTCGAGCTGGTTGCGCACGTTGTCGCCGACGACTTGCGCGCTCAATTCATGCGCGGTCTGCATCTCGTCTGCATTGAAAACGTTCTGCGCTTCGTCGCGAAACTGGTCCGCGTGCGATTGATAAAACGCCTGCGCCTCGTTCTGCGTCATGCCTTCCGGGTCGGTGCGCAGGTTTGGGATCAACTCGCCGGCCAGCTTCGGATCAGCAAAGTGCGTCGCGAAGTCTTCGACCGGAATACTCACCTGGCCGTTGGTCTGAAGCGCCGTTTGCAACTGCTCGGCAACGTCCGGCAACTTGGCCTGCAACGCGTTCGCGTCAATGCCCGACTGGTTCAGCGCGTTCGCAAGCACGGTGCCGTCGACATAGACATTCTGGATCGGGCCGTTGTCGCTCGACTGCTTGATAAAGTCGCTGAACGCCTGCGGGTCACGCGTGCGCAACTTCGACGTGGCTGCGGTACTCACGAGATTGGACAGGCTCGCCGCGTCGGCGGTCGCAATGTCTGCTTTCGCTGCGTCGGTGAGCCATCCGCCACCGGCACGGCCTTGTCCCTGCAGCGAGAACATCGTATTGAGTGCGTAGTCGAAAGCCTTCTGCGCGGTCGGGCGGCTGTCGAACGGGTTCGTTCCGTTCAGCGCGTCCATTGCCGCATTCACGCCGAGCATGCGGGCCGTCGTTTGCAGGATGGTGTTATCGGGTAACACGCGGCCGGCGACGCCGAAGACGCCGCCCATCGCCGCGCCGCTCGCACCCGCACGGGCGACTGAGGAAAAGGCATCCGTACCGCTAGTCTGGTTCAGCGAGTCGCCGACCGACGTCAGCGCGCTTGCCGTCCCGAGCGTGGCGGCTTGGCCCGCAACGTCCTTGACTGCTGCTTTCGCGAACGACTCGCCGGCCACATGCTCGAGCAACGACCCGCCGACGCGTTCGACGGCGCCTTCTGCGATCTTGAGCGGTGCGCCGGTCATGAAGCCCGCGAGGTTGCCGGCGCCGGCCGCCACATCGGCCACTGTGTTGCCACTCGGTGTTGCGTCGGCCGTCGCGCCGGCTAGGAACGAATGAAAGAAGCCGCGCGCGAACGAGACGGGCGCCGGGTTCATGCCGCCGACGGCTTGGCGCTGATCGTCGAGCGGCGTGTCGGTCTGGTTAGCAAAGACTTGAGCCGATGCCTGCGCGGCGCCAGCGCCCTGCGCATTGCCGGTCTGGTCGAGCCCGATCAGGCTGCTCGCGTCGGGGCCGATCAGGTTGCGCGCCCAATCGGCGATACGCGTGCGCAGCGGCAACGGGCTGTTGTCGGGCTGAAAATATCCCGTCGTGCCAAGGGCGAGCGGCACTGTGTTGCCAGTAGGGCCGAGCGCCGTCGTCGCATTTTCGACGTTCGCCAGGTTGTGGATGTCGTCGTGCGCGATAAGCGCATTGTCTTGCGACTGGTAGAACGCAGCGGTCGTCGGGAACTGCTTGGCGAGCGCCTGCCAGTCGGTGTTCTGGATCTGCGCTCGCTGCTTTGCCTGATCCGGGAACGCCTTCACGCTGTCGACTGGCACGCCCGTTTGCCGGGCGAGCTGCTGCATCGCGGCCTCATAGTCGGGGTCCGCGCCAATCGCAAGGGCGACGTTGCCTTGTGCTGCGCCGGCCGTGTTGGCGAGATACGCCGCGGCGGGGCTGGCCGTTGGCGCGATAGCTGCGTCTGGCACAGCAGCGCCTGCCGCAGAGGCGGTAGGTACTGTCAAATCGGACATGTGTTTCCTTTAAGTCTCGTCGGGAGCGTCGCGGCGTTCGCACGATGTGTTGCTCTAGTCGGCACCCGGAATTTCCTTCAGATGTTGCAGTTCCTGCATCGCCGTTGCAACTTCGCGGTACGGTCGTGCCGCTAAATATTCCAGCAACTGCGCCAAGAGGTTAGCCGGGATCACGAATGTTTTATCCATGAGGAATCCTCAGTTAGCGATAAGATTCAAAAGCTTAAGCGCACGCACAACGTCGCCGAATGTGTAGACATTCGCCCCAATCCCGCCCGTGGACGTAGACGCACTATTCATGGCTGTTCCGGCACCGGCGTTAAACCCCGCCGTTTGTGAAATTGCGCCTGGCTGCCCTACTGGCGAGCCACCAAAAAAGCCAAGGCTTGTGCCGGTATGCTGAAAACGCGTCGGCACAGTCACCTGATTTCCGTTCATTTGCAGCACGTTGTTATTCGCTATCTGGAAAACCCACCCGCTGATCGAGCTTTGATAACCGAACCAATCCCCCGAGACGATTGGATATCTCGCGTCAGGGTCCGTCGCAGTCACGTTTCCGTAAATGCGCTGGTTCGCGGAAAGCGCAATTGCCGATTGAGTAGCATCCAGTTGCAAATAGGAAAGATCGAGCCCAAAGCGCGCCCCGCCGATGGCAGAGAACGCAACGTCGATCTTTGCTGATCCCACGCTCTGTACGCGATAGCCACCCCACCAGGCAAAGAGGGCGCCCGTCGCGTTGGTTCGTTCAAGATTACTTACGCTTCCGATGCCGGCAACATCGAAACCACCATCGCTGAGAAACGTCTCATATGGATTGAGATACACGCCGGAAGATCCCGCGGTCATGTCCCCGTTCCACAACGAAGCGGCCGGATTCGCAAGAAAGCTTGTCGCGCCGGCGCGTGCGCCAGACACAAATGCGGTTGCGTTATAGGCGACGCAGTCACCTTGCCCGTACTGCTCAAGTGCTATTCGCTTGGCAACTGCCGCCGTGCGCCCGCTGTTATCGCTGGTACCGTTATTCCATCCGGACGAGTTGTAAAGGCGAACGTATTCCTGATAAGTCTCCGGGGTGTACACGTAGCCTGTCGTGGGCTGGCCGAGCGTTGCCGCGCCAGTGATGCGATGCTCAGACTGGAAAATGCTGTGTGTGACGTCGCCATTGAACGCAGTCTCGATGCTATCGTGATCACCCAGCGTGGCCGGTGCGGCGTGAATAGCGCTGAAGAATTTCGCGCGCCGGTTGGCGCTTGTCTTCAGTTGCCCGAAACCGAAGTAGTTTTTCGTCAACGATGCCGATGCTGTCGACGCTGAATATGTACCTTCGGGCACGAAAATTGTATCGACAGCCGACGCCTCTACAGCCTCAACGGCGGCGGTGTCGTCATTGCTACCATCGCCCACAGCCCCTTTGTCGCGAAGGCTGAGAGCATCGTGCACCCGGTTGTACAGCAGCGAGCCAGGTGCGACCTTGCTATCGGTAACAGATTGATCGGGGGGTACATAGACGGAGAGGGTGGTACCAGTGCGAACATAGACGCGCTGAGTACCAAGCGGGATCGGAGCCGTCAGAGTAAGCGTCGTTCCAACTAGGGACAGAATCTGATCACCACCTTGATATACACCATCAAATTCGATCCATACGTTGGCTTTGTTGCCCGGCGCACGAGATAGTGTGAGCTGGGCTGTCGCCCCGGCTATAAAATCCACTCCCGCGACAAAACCGGGCTTCCCGTCGTTTCCAATTTCGTCTTGCAGATCCCCAGCGCCGACGCCTGCCGGAATCGGCAACAGCGTAAGGTTTCCAAGCGCGTCAAAGCTGAGAACCGTGCCAGCGCGCGCCTGCGCGGTCGGCAGTACAGGGTTTAGGCTTTCCGCTTCTGAGACAACGATGGCCCGAGAAGTGATCTCTTCTAGCTGCTGGATCTGAATAGTTGCCCGGTCGACCATGTCGCTGATCACCTTGGGGTAAAAGCCACCCCCATTTGTGATGTCAGTTCCTTGGTCGTAAGGCAGATCACCCACTATGACAAGCTGGTAGCCCGTAGGGAGCGGAGCGCCAGTCACCGGATAGGCGATCTGGCCGCCGGGGCCGCTGTCTTGGTTCGGATTCAGCAGGACTGAGTAATCCGAATCGAGCGCTAGCGTCGTCGATATACCGTTGCTATCGACCTTCAGCACCTTGATATCCGTTTTGCCGAATACCTTGAAGTTGAACGGGAAGGCCGTTGAAGCGCCGTTGCCGCGAAAGGGGCCCGCTTTGCGTGTCTGGCTTGAGATCGTCATACGCTGAACCCCTTTGCGAACTGATCTGTGGTCAGTACCGATGGCAGGTCTTCTGCGATGCCGGCGAGAATGGAACCAGCGGTCATCGTGCCCACCACGGTGTACATGAGGCCGAGATACCGGCGCAGCCGCTGTGGCGGAATGCGCGTGGCTGCAAGCATCGACTTCGCCGTCAAGTTGGCGAGCGGGATCGCGCCGCTATCGAAGTGCGTGAGCGGATTAGTAAGCAGATCGGCCGTGTCCGATGACACAAGCTGAATGCGCAGCGAGACGCCGCTCGCGAAGGTCTGCATGCAGCGCACGAACAGCGCGCCTTGCGATGTCTGACCGATAAGGCCGGTCATCGCATTCGGCCCCTGGTCGATCACGTTCGACGAGTTCGCGGTGGTCGTGATCAGCTGCGAGTCGCTGAACAGGGATTGGGTGTCGAAGAGCATGGATGTTCCTTAGCCGCGCATCTTTGCGCTGCGAGCCAGCTGCGCGATCTTCAGCACCGTTTTCGGGTCGTTGCCGAGGCGCGTTTGGTCGAGCATTCGTGAGAGACGCGGGTCGCGCGCGATCATCTGCTGGGCAGCTGCAAGTGCGCTCTTGGCGTCATTGCCGAAGTGCTGATTTAGCAACTCAATCGCGGCGTTCGTGTTCGAGGCGTCGCGCTCGGTAGTCATAGGCTCGGCCGTGAAGCGCGTGGCGGCGCTGACGAGTTCGTGCGCGTCTTGGGGGCTGGCCTCGAAGTCTGCGAAAATTTCCCGGAACTCAACGGCTGCAGCGGTCTTGACAGCCGGATCGAGCGCGACGTCCTTCATGCTTTCTTCGAGTTGGACGCTGGCGTACGTGCCTTGGGGCGAGAACATCCGGCGCAGCGGATCGTCGCGCAGTTCCCGAATCGCATCAGGCAATTCAATGGCTGCGGCCGGCGTCTCGGTTGCGGGTTTGGCGTCTGCCTGCGTGGCCTCTGCAGGCTTGGCGGCCTCGACAGGTGGCAACTGATCGGCCGGTGCGCTCGGAACGCTGGACTTGCCGAACAGACGGTCAGCGATCGCATTGAGGTCGGGGCCGCTCTCGCCCGACGCGCCGGTAGTGGTTTCAATGTCACTCATTTCGGCGCGGCCCATTCGACCGACACTGCATCGATCGAGTAAATCGAACCGTCAGGCAGTTCGATTTCCGTCGGTGGCGCGATCGCGGGCTCGGCTTCCTCGACGGGATCAGCGGGCAGGATGCCGAGTGTCTTGTGCAGATGGTCGAGCGCGTAGCCGATCCGGTCGGTCGATCCGTTGACCGCAGCAACCAGACCGCGAGTGCCGTGGGCGAAGAAATCGGGGTTTTTGAATTCGAGCAGTGCGTCGAGGTCGAAAACCTCGGCGATTCCTGCATCGCGCAAGCCAAGCGCGAACGCGTCGCGAATACCGACCGTAACAGTCTGCGCGACTGCGCCAACCCGCTGGGCAAACATCGACGCGTCGTTAGGCAGTGTGCGAGGTTCTGCGCCTTGCACGGCCTCGTAGACCGCCTGCAGAACAGCATCGTTGGAAGCATCAAACCCTTTGAGCGCCGCCGCCAGTGTGTCAAGTGCTTTTTGCAGCGCGCGGGCATTCTCCACGCGGGCCGCGGAAAGCGTCACCGCCTGATTGCGAGCGGCGATCCAGCCGGCACGCCTCGATGCCTTGTCGTCGATATCGTCGAGCCGCAGCGCTTCGTGCATCGCGTCGTTGAGACGATCGAGACGATCGCTCAGCGGGCGCACAGCCGCCGCGGCATCGTCGAGTGCCTTGTGTGCCTTGTCGTTGGTGGGATCGGTGCTGACAGCCTGCAGCGCGGCAGTGCGGGCATTAATCGCGAGGTTGTACGCATGCTGCGCCTCGGCGATGGCGGATTTCAAAACTGTTGCTCGGCGCATGGCGCGCTCCTGGGTTAATTGAGCCCAGGATATCCACCCGCTCGCGGGTTTACAACGCGGGTGACGCATTCCTTACGCTTACATAACGGCCCGATGGTTTGTACGTCGCGACTCCATTCGTCCAGCGCAAGTGATTGCGCAGTTCCACCGCAAGGCGCGGCGCGAATCGCCCAATCGAATCCGCTGCGCGCTCCAATCGTTTCCGCGCCGCTGCGGGCGTCACGCCGAGCATGTCGGCGACGGGCAGCGGGTGGTGCGGCGCGAGATACAGCACCGCGAGCATGCGGGTGCCCATTGTGTCGGGCAGGTAGACCCCAGCGATAGTGATCATGTCAGGTCCCTCGCTTCGAGCATTTCGAAAAGTGCAGCGGTCTCGGCGGCGTCGAAACACCAATAGCGGCACCGCTCGAAAAGTTTCAGGCGGGTGCTCGCCGTCGGCAACACGTCACCGAACACCAATGCATTCATCGCGCGGTCGCGCTCGCATGCGCGGTCCAGCCGTTCGGCGAAAGTCTTGCGTTGTTTCTTTTCCATCAAACCTCCTCACGTGCGCGCACGTGCGATCGCGCGTACTGCAACCGAAACCCTCGCGTGCACGCACATGCGCGTCGCGAAGCGTGCCGATTGACGCGGGAGCACGTAAAAAATTTCGATTTCGATTCACGAAACCCTAATCCGCGCTACTCAATTACTCATGCCTATAGGCATTTGAGTAATTTGAGTAGTGTTCGCGGCTTTTTACTCAGTACTCAGATGTCATCTGAGTAGGGCTGAGTAGCTGAGTAGCGCACCTTTCCGTCGAACACGTCGAAATCAGCAAGTTTGTGCGCGCCACTTATCCACCGCCTGAT
The DNA here is from genome assembly GCF_004339745.1 of Paraburkholderia sp. BL9I2N2. Taxonomy (GTDB): domain Bacteria; phylum Pseudomonadota; class Gammaproteobacteria; order Burkholderiales; family Burkholderiaceae; genus Paraburkholderia. The sequence goes on from NZ_SMGP01000001.1 coordinate 709,480, forward strand.
GTTGACGCGTGCGTTTTTTGACGCATTCGGGTGCAGTTCAAGTACTCGATCAATCACCTGCTCGACGTCAACCCAGCCATCGGGAGAGAAGTCGGCGAGTTCGATAACGACATCGAGTGCATGTGCCGCGTCCCGCGACTGTGGTCTTTTTGCAACATCGGGCTTGTCGTCCGATGGCACAGCCACGGCCGAGAACACCGCGTCGCCGTCTTCGTCGATCCCGACTTCAACCGATGTGAGTTCGAAGCCGAACTCAACGCCGTCGACATCATCCTTGGCCTTCGTGAGTTTCAAGCACCGCCACTGTGTTTCGAGATGGCGGCTCACGGCCAGTTCGAAGTCAGCCGCGGCGCGCAGCGTCGAAGATCCGCGCACGCCCTTGTCGTCGTCCTTGCCGGCGTGAGCAATCACGATCACCATGCTGCCCGTCGCCCGGCCAAGCATCTGACAGTTTTCGATAACCTGGCTCATGTCTTTGGCCGAGTTCTCTTCGACGCCCGGGATCGAGCGCGACAGGGTATCGATGAAGATGACGCCGGGCTCGCTAGCCGCGATTTCGTTGATGTCTTCCGCAGCCCGCACCCAGCCGTTTTTCGCATGCATGTTGATCGCGCGCTCGCGGGTGTAGAAGGGCGTCAGCGCGTCGACGCCGTGGTGCAGGGCGTAAGCCTTGGCACGGCGCCGAACCCCGTGCGCGCCTTCGGCGGCGATGTAGTAGACATTGCGCTGCTTGACCTTCCGGCCGCGCCACGCGGCGCCCCGTGCCAAGTGGTAACCAAGGTCGATCGCGGCAAACGACTTGCCACTGCCCGACTTGCCGAAAATAATCCCGAACTCGGCGTCAGGGATAACGCCCTTGATCAGGTCGGATCGGATTGGCGCCTCGGCGCGCTTGAGCGCGAGCTGGAACGAATTGATGCGGTTGCCGTCGGCGTCCGTCTCGACAGGCTCCGCGTAGGGCTCCACGTTGCCTTTACGTGGATTTTCCCAACGGTATTTTTCCGCGGCGACCTTGAACACCGCGCGGTAGTCTGTGTGCGTGCCATCGCAGCTGAAAAAGCGGTAACGCAATTCGTCGTCGGGGTCGCAGTTGTCCGCGGTCCGCGACGCTGCGGCCCACAGCTCGAAGCCGGTTTCCTCCAGGCATCGCAGGTATTGAGCCGCGTTGATCCAGTCACCGCGGTCAGACATGTCGAACGTCGAAAGGGCGTCGCGCAGATCCGCGATCGTCTCGTCGTTGACACACTGAAGCGCGAGCATGCGATCCATTTCGTAATCATCGTCGCCGCTGGCACGGCTAGCGCTCTCGACAACAGATAACAGGCTCTTCCCACGCGGCCCGACGCTGTCAGGCAAGCACCCTAGATCGTCCAGATAATCGATGAATTCGCCGCGTACGTGTCGCGATTCGAACTCGGCGCCATCGACGCGCCCGAAGTAATACGACTGCACGTCGACGAAGCTCTCGCCGGCGAGAACGCCACCCAACGCACCGTTAAGCACGGCCATCAACCGCTTGCGTTCGGTAGGGGCGTACTCACGCGACAGCGGCACGACGACGCGCCAGCGAGGTTTCGCTCGCGTGTGACTACCGCTTGAGTAGAACAGCGCTTCGATCCCCAGCGCGGCCAGCCGGTCGGCGGCTTGGGGAATGCTTACCTGTTCGTCGTCATAGTCGCCTTCGAGCCCGCTGATCGCGAGTATGTTGGCGCCATGCCGATAGCACTTCTTGACCGTCGTAACGTTGCCGAAGCGCGCGAGTTTGATCCAGGGGCATGCGGCCTTATTTGCGGCGCGTGGCGGGTTGGCAAGCAGGCGCACGAGATCCGTCCACGTGGCGCGCTCGTCGCTTTTTGCCGTCGCGAACCGATTAGGAAATTTCGTGTAGGCGAGCACTAACTCATTGATTTCAGTAGTGCTTATGGTATTCTGCATTCTGATGCCCTGGTAAGGTGTCAGCCATTAAGATTTACTTTCAGCCCGCTGCTAACCACAGCGGGCTTTTTATTTGCGAGCCAGTTTGCGAGCTTCCCGATATTCCTGCAGCGTTTGCAGCTGCGCGTGCTCAAGCGCCATCGAGCCATCGGGCAACGCGATAGCGGTGTATTCGCTAATCTCGCCGTCGACGCTGAGCACAGTCGTGAAGTGGGTGTAAAACCTGTGGCCGTCCGGCGCAACGTTCTCAAACACTTCAATGGAGAACGCGATTACCGGCTCGATATATTCAGAGTCGTCAATGCGCGTGTAGGCAATCGTGCCCGGCGCTGCGGGAATGATTGCCGGGGGTCCAACAGGGGTTACTTTCGGCTTGTTCATTTCCACAGATCTCCAAATGGGCTGATGAACGGCGCGAGCTGGCGCAGCCATTCCTGCAGTTGGGGCACCTCGGCGACGAGCGGCGCCAGCCTAGGTCGCGCCTGTGCGATCGTCATCTCGCGCGCTTGCCTTGGGAGCACACCGTCGATTGCGTGCAGCATGCCCTCGAGCGTTGTTTGTATCTCGCCGATGTGGGTAATGCCCGCTGCGTCGTTCACAAGGACAATCCCGTTCACGAGCTTGATGACGCGGGTGAGCGTCAGACGGGGACCGTCGAGAATGTCCTCGATAGGTCCCTCGTTCAGCGACGCGTTGACCAGTTGCGTTTCGAAGTCGGACAGCCACGCACTGGCGAGTTGCGCGCCGTTCATGCCGCCACCACGCGCGAGGCAATCCAGGCGTCGAGATCCGCTTTGCGATAGCGGACTTTCGCGCCGATCTTGATATAGGGGATGGCGTAGCGCCGCGTGCTACGCCAAACTTCAAGCGTTTTCGCGGTTGCGCCAAGGTATTGCGCTGCCTCTTGTGTAGTAAGCAGCGCTGGAGTGATAGTGGTGTCCATATTCGCCCTTCGTGTGAGTGATAGAGGGCAGAATAGCGGCGTTAAAGCCGAGTATGCGTACGGCTAAGATTCCTTGCCCGTGCGGGGCGAAGGGATGGCGGCCGGGTCCGATGCCGCCGCGGCAATCGCATCGTGCGCAATCCGGACGACACCCGCCACAGCTTCGGTTTGCAACCGTGCATAGACTTCAGTCGACCGCGAGTCTTTATGGCCGAGTGCCCGCCCAATCGCCGGCAGCGAGACGCCCGACATAGCCAGCCACGAACCGAGGGTCCGCCTCAAATCGTGAAGCCAGAGGTTATCTATTTCGGCGCGGGCGAGCAGGCGGCTCCACGCGTCGCGTGGGCTCGTGATATGACCCGCACGACCACCGCCAGGGAAAACCCATTGCTCGCTTTGCCGGTCATTGTTGCGAGCGAGCAACGTCGTCAACGCCGGCCCGGCAATCGGCAGGATGATCGGGTCGCCGTTCTTTGCTTTTTCGCCGGGTACCCGCCACACGCCGGCCTTGAGATCGAGATCCGACCAGCGCATTGCGGCCACGGCCGCGCGCCGATAGCCGACGTACAGCAAAACCGTGAAGTAATCGCGCCACGGCTGGCTTTCAGCCTCAAGGGCGGCGAGAAAGCGGGGTAGCTCCGCCCCCTCGACGAATCGGGATCGTTCGCCTTCAGGTGCCAACGTGACGCCGACGGCAGGGTTCTCAGTGACGATTCGGTGATTGAGCCCGTAGCCGTAGACTGCCCGCACGAGCGCGATCACCTTGTTCGCTGTGCGCTCCTTGCCCGCTGCACAGACGCGTCGATGCAGCTGCGCGAGCGTCGTCACGGTAATTTCGGATACGCGCTTACCGGACCAGTCGACGCCCTCGGCGGGCTTCTTGCGCTCGGCCGCATGCGCCTTGCGCGGCACGTCGGGGAGCCGGCCGAGGTAAAGCTCCCACAATCCGCGAATGAGATCTGGCCGTTTCTTGCCCGCGGTCACACGGTCGGCCAGGTAGGCTTCATACAGTTCGCCGAAAGTCATCTCACCGCGCACGGCGCGGCGGGCTGCGGCAGGACTTTCCGCCGACGCCAGCTTCGCCACGAATCCGACCGCGAGCCGCCGCGCTTCCTCCACCGTTATATCTGGCCACCGGCCGATCGTGATCCGTTCTGGCGGCCCGTTGCGCACGCGGCGATATACGCTGAACGTCTTGGCCCCGCCAGCCGACACCCGGAGTTGTAGCCCCGGTTGCTTCGTGTCGCGATAGGTGATGCGCTGACCGGCGCTTGGTAAAGACAGTGCGCGAAGCTTGGCTTCGGTAAAGTTAAAAGTCGGTTCCATTGCTCTTTGGGGTTACGCCGGGGTTACGTAGCAGGTAGAAATATCGTAACCCATATAGAAATCGATAGAGCAATTTTCCTCTGAAACCCTTTATTTATAGGGGTGTGTAGATATTTGTAAAGTTCGGTAAAAGCTACACCCCCGGCCTTCTAAGCCGAGGGTGGGGGGTTCGAGTCCCTCCTGCCGTACTTCTCATGTTGGCGCGCGCGCTCGCCGCACCACGCGGCCAGAGTCGCGCATAGCTTGCGCCGCGCCACGTTCGCTTGTCACTCCGCCGGTTTCACTTCGATCGAGTCCACGCGGTTCGGATAGAACGCCAGATGTTGCGCGATCTCCTTCACAGCCGCATACGGCGACTCGTAAGTCCACACCGCGTTCACCGTCCGCTCGCCGCCAAGCGGAATGCTGTAGTACGCGCAATCGCCCTTGTACGGGCAGTAGGTCGCGTGATCGGTGCGCTCCAGCAGCGTCATTTCCACGTCGTTGCGCGGAATGTAATACACCTCCGGATACGATGCTTCGCGCAGCACGAGGGCCTTCTTCGAATCGGCGATCACCTTGCCGGCTACCGTCACGACCACGCGCGCTTTGGCCGGCTCGACCGTGATCGGATGATCGGGACCGGGCACCTTGATGGTTTTTTCAGTCATGTTGTCGAACTCCTGAATGAGTGGTCAAGCTTGCAACGTGTTGCGGAGGATATCGAGCCGCCATCGACGAGACGATCGCGTCCTGGGTCGAAGCATACGCCGCTCGTGAAAACGCGTCGGACTCCACGGCAGCCATAAAAAAGGGCAGCCGAAGCTGCCCTGTCAAAGTCTCACCCTCAGGCGGACTGTTGCTTACCGCTTAACGTCGTCCGTCTGAAATCGAACGCCTTTCGCCCTGCACTCATTGCTTGATGTTCAGCGCAGCCGTGAGATCGCCCATCGGCTTGCTGCCGTTGCTCACCAGTGCCGCGTCGCGCGCCGCGATGCCCGGCAGCGTCGGCAGCGAGAAGCGGTGCGTGATGAAGCGCAGGATCGACGTGGTGTCGTACTGCGTGTGATCGACGAAACCCTTCTTCGCGTACGGCGAGATGATCAGTGCCGGAATACGCGTGCCCGGACCCCAGCGGTCGGCCTTCGGCGGCGACACGTGATCCCAGAAGCCGCCGTTTTCGTCGTAGGTCACGACCACCACCATGTTGTTCCACTGCGGGCTCTTCTGCAGATGCGAGATCACGTCCGCGATGTGTTGATCGCCCGATGCGACATCGGTGTAGCCCGCGTGTTCGTTCAGGTTGCCCTGCGGCTTGTAGAACGACACTTGCGGCAGCGTGCCGTTGTCGATCGCCTTAATGAACTCCGAGCCGGCGAGACCACCGTCGAGCAAATGCTGCGAACGGTTCGCGGTGCCCGGTGCGAGGTCGGCGAAGTAGTTGAACGGCTGGTGATGCGGCTGGAAGTTCGGCGCCGTCAGATTCGCGCCGTAAATCACATTCGACGTGCCGTTTTGCGCCGCCGACACCGCCGCGCCCCACGCGCCGCCGTACCATGCCCACGACACCTTCGCGTTGTTCAGCAGATCGCCGATGTGCTGCTGCGACTGTGCCGGCAGCGTGGTCGCCTGGGTCGGATCGGCGAAGTTCGCGTCGCCGCCGGTCGCCGGCTTGTTGCCGCTCGGCTGATACGGCGGCTGCATCGTGTTGATCGCGAAGAAGTCAGGCGTGAGGTTGCCCGAGTTTACGTATTTGGGCGGACCGCTCAACGCCGAAGCGGGCGAGTTGGACGCGAGCTTCAGCGTGACGCCGTCGCTTTCCACCGACGAGATCGAGCTGGCCGCCACGCTCTTGTCCGCGTTCGGATAGGTCGGCGTGCACGCGCAGATCAGCCACTGGTGGTTCAGGAACGAACCGCCGAACGCGCCCATGAAAAAGTTGTCGGCGAGCGTGTACTGCTGGGCGATTTTCCACAGCGGCAGCTTGTCGGCGTTGAGCGTGTAGTGGCCCATCACGAGGCCGCCCGAATCCGCCCACGCGGCGAACTTGTCGTTCTTGCCGCCGTTGATCTGCATCTGGTTCTCGTAGAAGCGGTGATACAGGTCACGCGTCGTCGCCGTGATCGGCGTGTTGAGACCCTTCGGGTCGTCGATGGCGAACGGGCTGTTCGGCAGGTTTGCCGTCATGGCCTGCGTGACCACCGGCGTGACGCCGGTTTGCGTCAGGCCGTTCCACACCTGCGGCAGCGTCGCGAGCGTCGTGCCGTTGCGGTCCACCTGCGTGGCGCTCGCCGCCGTCACGTTCTGCAGACCGTTGGCGCCGGGAAAGTTGCCGTACAGGTTGTCGAAGCTGCGGTTTTCCGCGTAGATCACCACGACATTCTTGATCGAAGTGATGTCCGGTTCGTTGACTTTGTCACCGCCGCACGCATACAGGCTCAACGCTGCTGCAATCGCGATAGGCGTCGCGCAGATCAGTTTCTTGTTCATTTGATGTGGTTTCTCTCTCTCGCGTTGGGGACGGGTCACCTGCACTCCTTACACGGATGACCGCGGGCGAAAGTTTGGCAAGGCAATTTGACAGAAAGATGTAATTAATTACGAATTGCTTCTGATATGAGAATACCGTCGGCTGTATGTCATTTAAAAGACATGGGAATGAAATACGCTCGCGGACTTCACTATCGCAAACTCACATCTTTCTTATGCGGCCTGGTCTGACGGGGATTCGGAAAATAATGGCTCGGGTCGAGGCGCGGCGTGGCGCCGGTCTCGCGACGATGCGCGTGCGGCAAGCGACGGCGTTCGCGCTGACAGCCATGACCTTGACGCTTGCCGCGTGCGATGCGGGTGCGCCGGGGACGGCAGCCGTCGCGAGTGCCGCCGCGAGCACGGTCGCGGGCGGTTCGGCTTCGTCCGCGCCGGTGGCGGCGTCGGCCGTGCAGGTGGCTGCCCATGAAGCGGGGCAGTCCCGTGCGCAAGTCTACGAATCCGTGCGGCAGATGACGGCGCTCGGCAAGCAGTTATTTTTCGACGCGTCGCTCTCCGGGTCGGGCAAGCTCGCTTGCGCGTCGTGCCACAGTCCGGACCATGGGTTTTCGCCGGCCAATGCGTTGTCGGTGCAACTCGGCGGCAACGACATGCACCGCACCGGCATGCGCGCCGCGCCGACGCTGAAGTATCTGCAATCGGTTCCCGCATTCGCCGAGCACTACCACGAGTCGGACGACGAAGGCGACGAAAGCGTCGATGCCGGGCCGACCGGCGGCTTGACCTGGGATGGCCGCGTCGACCGCGGTGGCGACCAGGCGCGCATTCCGCTGCTGTCGTCGTTTGAAATGGGCAGCACGCCGGCCAAAGTCACTGCGGCGCTCAAGGCTGCGCCCTACGCCGATGCTTTCCGCGCGGCCTTCGGCGCACATATTTTCGATAGCGACGACGCCACCTTCAAAGCCGTGTTGCAAGCGCTCGAAACCTTCGAGCAGACGCCGGAAACTTTCTACCCGTACACCAGCAAGTACGACGCCTATCTGGCGGGTAAGGCTCAGTTGACGCAAGCCGAACTGCGCGGCCTGCAACTGTTCAACGACGAGAAAAAAGGCAATTGCGCGAGTTGCCACATCAGCCAGCGGACCATGGACGGTGCGCCGCCGCAGTTCAGCGATTTCGGTCTGATCGCGATCGGCGTGCCGCGCAATCGCGCGCTGTCGGTGAATCGCGATCCGCATTTCCATGACCTTGGCGCCTGCGGCCCGGAGCGCACCGATCTGAAGGGACGCGCCGAGTTCTGCGGCATCTTCCGCACGCCGACGCTGCGCAATGTGGCGCTGAAGAAGAGCTTCTTTCACAACGGCATCTATCATTCGCTCGATCAGGTGGTGCGCTTCTATGCCGAGCGCGACACGAACCCGGAGAAGTTCTATCCGGTCGCGAAAGGCAAAGTGCGGAAGTTCGACGATCTGCCCCAGCAGTACTGGGCCAATCTGAATACTGACCCGCCGTTCGATCGCAAGCCGGGTGACAAGCCAGCGCTCGACGAGGCTGAAATCAAGGACGTGGTCGCGTTTTTGAATACGCTGACCGACGGGTATAAGGCGGGAAGCGGGGCGGCCGATTCAGTGGCCGCGAAGTGAGGCAGGTGACGCGATGGCTGCTGGCGTAGCCGGTCGCTCAGGTCAGGATTAGTTGCCGACGCTCGCCAGCATGTAATAGCAGCCGACGAGCAGCATGGCGAAGGACAGCAACAGGCAGGCGACGCCAACACGCGTCAGCAGATTCGGCCAGCGAGCGCGAGGCAACGCGTCCATCCGCACGACGCGCCGCGCGAGTCCGGGATCGCGTCTGATCGCAACCGGTACGAGCGCGACACACAGCAGCGCAAGTGCGATAGCAAAAGTTTTGAGGGCGGAGAGGGTGTGCATGGCGGAGCGTCTTAAGATTCTGATTGGGGCGGATGCGCAATCAATCAATCTTAAGAAGTCGTCCTACTGCTAGGAATGGGAGCTGTCCTAAAATTAGGGGCGCTCGTTGTGTCCGGTGGCGCGTGATTCAAGCAATAGAGCGCGCCGCAGATTCCGCTGGCGGCCGCCCTGTTCGGCTGAGAGCCCGGCCGTTTCTCGCGGTCCCTTCGAGGGGGACATGCTATGCTTTTGGGGTCCAGATCACGATGCGCCCCGCGCGCTCGAGACCGCCGAACAATTTCGAGGAGAACCCTTCATGTCGATGCGAACCCGTGTCCTGTCTCAACTGACTGCCGGTAGCCTGTTGCTGGGTGTTGCGATCGGCGCGCAAGCTGCGAATCTTGGTTTTCTGAACGACACGCCGATCAGCTACATGAAGCAACGCGACATCGACTCCGTCAAAAAGGCGGTCTTCTCCGCACTGAACGACAAGCAGGACGGCGAAACCATGAACTGGGTCAATGAAGGCACGGGCAACAGCGTGAAGATCGACGCCGCGATCACGATGGCCAGCACGGCCAAGGACGGCGACCGTACCTGCCGCGACGTCGGCGTCGTGCTGAGCGCCAAGGGGCAATCGATGAACCTGCGCCCGCAGTTCTGCAAGCACGGCAGCGGCAACTGGCAATTGCAGAAAAAGCACTGAGCATGCGGGCCTTGATGGCGGCGCGCGCCGGTTGGCAGCCGGCGCGGCTCGAAGCCATGCATGTGCGTGTCGATGGTTCGTTGCGTTCGCTTGAAATGGTGCTGCAATGAGCACACGGATTGTCTCGTGCGGCATCGTCTTGCTCGACCCGGACGGCCGCGTGCTGCTCGCGCACGCCACTGAAACGTCGCACTGGGATATTCCCAAAGGACACGGCGAAGAAGGCGAGGAGCCGCACGTCACGGCGCTGCGCGAGATGGTCGAGGAGACCGGTATCGCCATCGAGCCCGAGCGTCTGAAAGACCTCGGCCTATTCGTCTATCGGCGCGACAAGGACCTGCATCTGTTCGGCGCGCGTGCCACTGTCGATGAACTCGATCTGAGCGTGTGCACCTGCACGTCGCTCTTTCCGCGCCGCTCCGACGGCACGCTGATTCCCGAAATGGATGCCTACCGCTGGGCCGCGCCTGACGAAGTGGACAAGTATGCGAGCCGCAGTCTCACGCGGCTCTTTCAGACCACGCTGTCGCTCGCGGAATTGCATCGGTTGTTATAGCGGCGAGGCCAGCGACTGTGTGGACCGCCCGACACTCAGTCGAGTGCGCGGTCGTTCGGATGCGCGAACAAAGCGCGGTTCTGCTCCGACAGCGGATAGTTCAGATTGATGCCGTGCGGCGGAATGGGTTGCGTGAACCACTGCTTGTACAGACGTTCCGCTTCGCCGGAAGTCTGGCTGCGCGTGATCACGCCATTGACGAGCGTGCGGAACGGTTCATCGCCTTTACGGAACATGCACGCGTAGACTTCATAGCCAAGCGGCGTGCCGGTCACCACGAAATCGTCGGGACGCGGATCGGTCGATTTGAATCCGTACACGATCGGCTCGTCCATCACGAAGGCCACGGCGTGGTCGTCCTTGAGCGCGGAAAAGGCCTCGGAATGATCGCGTGCGCTGGTGATGCGCATGTTCAGGTGCTTGTCGGTGTTCAGGCGGCGCAGCAGGCGTTCATCCGAGGTGCCCGCGGTGGTCACGACCGCTTTGCCGGCCAGGTCGGGGAAATCCGTGATGCCGCTGTTCTTGCGCGCGATCATGCGCACGGCGTACTGAAAGAAACTGTTCGAGAACGCGGCCACGTTTTCGCGTTCCACCGTGTGCGTGGTCGAGCCGCATTCCAGATCGATCTGGTTGTTCAGCAGCATCGGCGTGCGGTTCGACGAGGTCACGGTGATCTCGTGCACCTTCAGTTGCGGCATGCCCAACGTCTTCTTGATCTCGTCGACGATCTGCAGCGCGATGGTCTGCGAATAGCCGACCGTGCCTTTGCCGTCGAAGTAAGAGAAAGGAATCGACGCTTCACGCACGCCGAGCACGACCACGCCGTCGTCGTGAATTTTTTTCAGCGTGCCGGTGAGTTCATCCGTTTGAGCGGAGCAGGCGAGCGACGCCGCGCCGAACGTGGTCAGCGCCATGAGCGCGCAACGCGCGCCCTGAACGAAACGCGCCGCGCGCGCCGTGCTTCCCGTTGTGCGCCGGGTACTCGCCCTGCGGCGGGCTGCAACTTTCATCGGACCTCCCGGACTGGCGTTGGCGGATGCCGCGCCGTCGCTGTCGATGGAACATGATGCAACAAAACGGCGTGCATCTTTCTATCAAGACGCACGCCATATCCAACTTCAGATGCGCTGCAAAAGGGTGCGTTCCAGCTTACGCCGGCTTGCCCCAACTGTCGCGCAGACTGACGATGCGATTGAATACTGGCTTACCCGGCTTGGAATCGACGCGGTCGGCGACGAAATAGCCATGACGCTCGAACTGATAGCGTTGCTCCGGCAGCGCTTCGCGCGCGCCCGGTTCCAGGTAGGCGTTGACCACGCGCTTCGAATCCGGATTCAGCGCTTCGAGGAAATCGCGGCCGCCGGCGTCCGGTTGCGGTTCCTTGAACAGGCGGTCGTAGATACGCACTTCGGCCGGGCACGCGGCTGCCGCGCTGACCCAGTGAATGTTGCCCTTGACCTTGTAGTTGTTCGCGCCTTCGGTGCCCGATTTGCTGTCCGGGAAGTAGTTGCAATGGACCGCGACGATGTTGCCGTTCTCGTCCTTGTCCGCGCCGACGCATTCGATCACGTAGCCGTAGCGCAGACGCACCTTGTTGCCCGGGAACAGGCGGAAGTAGCCCTTCGGCGGCGTTTCGTTGTAGTCATCGCGTTCGATCCACAGCTCGCGCGAAATCGGAAACTCGCGCACGCCCATTTCCGGGTGATGCGGATGGACCGGCGCATTGCATGGCTCGGTCACGCCTTCGGGGAAGTTGTCGATGATCAGCTTCACCGGATCGAGCACGGCGGCCGTGCGCGGCGCCTTGTCGTCCAGATCGTCGCGCAGCGCGCCTTCGAACACGCTCATGTCGATCCACGAATCGACCTTGGTCACGCCGATGCGCTCGCAGAACAGCTGGATCGCTTCCGGCGTGAAGCCGCGCCGGCGCACGCCGACAATGGTCGGCATACGCGGATCGTCCCAGCCGTCCACATGGCCTTCGGTCACGAGTTGCAGCAGCTTGCGCTTGCTGGTGATCGCGTAGGTCAGGTTCAGGCGCGAAAATTCGATTTGTTGCGGCAGCGGGCGCGTGAAAATGCCGGCCTCGGCGAGTTCGTTCAGGATCCAGTCATACAGCGGACGATGGTCCTCGAACTCCAGCGTGCACAGCGAATGCGTGATGTTTTCCAACGCGTCCGAGATGCAGTGCGTGTAGTCGTACATCGGGTACACGCACCATTTGTCGCCGGTGCGGTAGTGATGCGCGAAACGAATCCGGTAGATCACCGGATCGCGCATATTGAAGTTCGGCGACGACATGTCGATCTTCGCGCGCAGTACGTGCTCGCCTTCCTGGAACTCGCCGGCCTTCATGCGGCGGAACAGGTCGAGATTCTCCTGCACCGAACGCTCGCGGAAGGGCGACGGCGTGCCGACTTCCGTGGCCGAGCCGCGGTTCGCGCGCATTTCTTCCGCCGACTGGCTGTCCACGTAGGCCTTGCCGCGTTCGATCAGCAGTTCGGCGAATTCGTACAGCTTGTCGTAGTAGTCGCTCGCGTAGTAGAGCTCTTCCTTGCCGCCTTTTTCCCACTCGAAGCCGAGCCAGCGCACGGCGTCGATGATCGAGTCGACGTATTCGACGCTTTCCTTTTCCGGATTGGTATCGTCAAAGCGCAGATGGCACACGCCGCCGTAGCTGCGCGCCACGCCGAAGTTCAGGCAGATGCTCTTGGCGTGACCGATATGCAGATAGCCGTTCGGCTCGGGCGGAAAGCGCGTTTCGACGCGCTGACCCCACTTGCCGGTGCGGTTGTCGTCGTCAATGATGTTGCGGATGAAATTGGATGCCGCTGGCGCGTCGTTGTGTTCGGTATTCATGCGAGAAGGTGAAAGTCTGTCGGGGGCGCGCAATGCGTCCACTTATCCGACAATTCTACCTGACGAGTCCCGTCGCAGCAGGCGAGTGCGGCGTGCAGCCAACGTTTGAGCGGTTTTGACGGCAATTCAGGGGGCAGGCCGGCGCTGTAACAGGAGGTAAAACGTTTTGTTCGCGCGCCCGCCGCCGCCTTAGGATGCCAGCGGCGCGGGTTCGTCCGCGAGGGCCGCATGGTAGGTCCGTGTGGGGTTTCCGGACGCCGCAATAGGCGTTGTGCGCCCGCGTTCAGGCCGCATCGCGCAGCATCAGGCCGCTTTTCTCGCAACCTGAGCGCGCGGGGCGGAAAATCACCGCGTATAGCAAGGCGCATCAGCCGTCCCGCCTTGCCTCACATGCCCGCCGCCCGATCATTTCCCGGGGCAGTGCAGCTTGCGCCATGACGCGCAGCGCGTGCACTCGTCGCAGCCGTCCACGCAGGCCGCACCGCCCTTTGTCGCCTTGCACGAATTCTTGCCGTTCGTGCACCATGGCGCCCTTAGTTGCCGGAGTTTCTCGGATGTCTGTCCCGACGCACGGCGCGCCTCGCGCGCCTTTCACCTCGCTTTCTCTGGCCCGGATCCTGACGGTATCGGCCATGCTCGCCGCGTTCACCGGCGTCGTCGTCGCGCCCGTGCCCGCGCTGGCAAAAACGCCGCCGCCGAAGGCCGTGTTCGACGCATCGGCGGTGGCCGTGCCGGACCGCTACAGCGCGGACACGGCGCAGCAGATCTTCGCCGCCGGCGGCAACGCGGTGGATGCCGCCGTCGCCATCGCCTTCACGCTGGCCGTGACCGCGCCGGATGCGGGCAATCTCGGCGGCGGAGGCTTCATGACCGTGTTCATGGACGGCAAGCCGTACTTTCTCGACTATCGCGAGCGCGCTCCCCAACAGGCGACCCGCGAAATGTACCTCGACGACAAGGGCAACCTGCTGCCTGGCATGAGCGCCGTCGGGCATCGCGCAGTGGGCGTGCCGGGTACGGTCGAGGGGATGTGGGAGGCGCAGCAGCGGTTCGGCAAGCTGAAGTGGAAGCTGGTGCTGGCGCCCGCGATCCGCTACGCCACCGACGGCTTCCAGGTCGAACCGTGGTTGCAGCAGCGCCACGACGCGGCGGCGAAGACCTTCGCCGGCAAGACCAATTTCGACGCCTACTTTTCGAATCTCAAGGCGGGCGTGACGTACCGCCAGCCGGAGCTTGCGCAGACGTTGTCGCGCATTGCCAGCGACGGCGGGCGCGAGTTCTACGAGGGCCGCACCGCGGATCTGATCGCCCAGCAGATGTACGGCCACGGTCTGGTCACGAAACAGGATCTGATTCAATACAAGGCCGTGTGGCGCCAGCCGCTTACCGCCGACTGGAACGGCTATCAGATCGTGACCGCGCCGCCGCCGAGTTCGGGCGGCGTTGGGCTGATCCAGATGCTGAAGATGAAAGCCGATCTGAAGCAGGCGTTCGACGGCCTCGAGCTGAACTCCGTGCCGTATATCCATCTGATCGCGCAGATCGAGGACCGCGTGTTCGCTGATCGCCAGCAATACCTGGGCGATCCGGATGCGTACAAGGTGCCGACCGGCAAATTGATCGACGACGCCTACCTCGCGCAGCGCGCCGACGAAGTCAAGCCCGACGAAGTACCCGGCGCGGCGCCGGTGAAGCCGGGCCTCGGCGACACGGCCCCGGAGAAAGCGCAAACCACGCATTTCTCGGTGGTCGACAAGTGGGGCAATGCCGTGTCGAACACCTACACGTTGAACGGAGACTTCGGTTCAGGCGTGGTGGTGGACGGCGGCGGCTTCCTGCTGAACGACGCCATGGATGACTTCGTCACCAAGCCCGCTGCCGCAAGCGCGTCCGGCGCAAGCAGCGCCGAAGTGAACACGGTGGCGCCCGGACGTCGGCCGCTGTCGTCGATGACGCCGACCATTCTGCTGAAGGACAACAAGGTGTCGCTGGTGATCGGCACGCCCGGCGGCTCGCGCATTCTGACGTCGATTTTCCAGGTGATGACCGATCTGTACGACTTCAACATGTCGCCCGTCGACGCGCTCGCCGCCATGCGTTTCCACCATCAGTTGCTGCCGCAGAAGACGATCTATTTCGAGCCGTATCGTCCGATCACAGGTGAGCTGGCCGAGCAATTGCAAGCCAAGGGCTACACGCTCGAAGGGCAGTCGTTCAACGGCGACGTGCAGTTGATCCGCATCGAGGGCACGACGCCCGAGCCGGCGGCGGACCCACGCGGCGTGGGTGTGGGGCGCGTGATGCATTGACGCGGCCTGGCGGCGGCGCGAACAAAAACAATAAACTGCGAATAACGACTAACGACGGGGAACGCGATGAGCGGACAAAAACAACCTGACACGCTGGTGCTGCCAGGCTACCAGAACTCCGGCGCCGGCCACTGGCAGACACGCTGGGAAGCATTGAGCCCGGCATTTGTGCGCGTACAGATGCCGGATTGGGACCACCCTCAGCGCGACGCCTGGTGCCGCACGCTCGACGCCACGGTGGCCGCCGCCGACGCGCCCGTGGTGTTCGCCGCGCACAGCCTCGGTTGCCTGACGACGGCTTTCTGGGCGTCGCAATACGCGAGCGCCGCGCAGCTAGCGAAGGTGGCGGGCGCACTGCTGGTCGCGCTGCCCGATCCCGCCGAGGCGCATTTTCCGCGGGACGCGACCGGTTTCGCACCGGTGCCGCTCAAGCGGCTGCCGTTTCCGACGATCGTCGTGGCCAGCAGCGATGATCCCTACGGCGGCGTGCCGTTTTCGAAGACCTGTGCGAACGCGTGGGGCAGCCGCTGGATCGACATCGGCCCGCGCGGCCATATCAACGCGGACAGCGGGCTCGGCGATTGGAACGAAGGGCGCGAGTGGCTGGAGTCGTTTGACGCGCCAAACTGTCGCTAAGTAACGCCCGCGCTGAACGCCCCCATCGCGCCCCCACCAGAATCAAATCACCGACTGCCCCCGCAACGCCGCAATCCTCACTTCGTCATACCCGAGCACGTCGCGCAAAATGGTCTCGGTGTGTTCACCGAGCGTAGGCGGATGCGCAAGCGCTTCAGGCGGCGTGCCGGTCATATTGATCGGATTGCGCACCAGCTTGACCGTGCCGCCCGACGGATGCGGCAGATCCACCTGTAGCCCGCGCGCCACCACCTGCTCATTCTCGAACACCTCGCCAAGATCGTTGATCGGTCCACATGGCACACCCGTAGCTTCGAGGGTGGCGATCCATTGCTGCTTGCCCTGCAGGCGGACCATGTCCGCGAGAATCGGCACGAGGATCTCGCGGTTGCGCACACGCGCCGGGTTGGTGGCAAAACGCTCGTCGTCCGCCAGTTCCGGGCGGCCGCCCGCTTCGACGAACTTGCGGAACTGCCCGTCGTTGCCGACCGCGACGATGATCCAGCCGTCGCTCGTCTGGAAGGTCTGGTACGGCACGATGTTCGGATGCGCATTGCCCCATCGCACCGGCGGCTGGCCGCTTGCCAGGTAGTTCGAATTCATGTTGGCGAGCATCGCCACCTGGACGTCGAGCAGCGCCATGTCGATGTACTGGCCTTCGCCCGTCCGGTCACGGTGGGTGAGGGCGGTGAGCACAGCAATGGTCGAGTACATGCCGGTCATGAGGTCGGCAATCGCGACGCCGGCCTTCTGCGGGCCGCCGCCCGGCTGGCCGTCGCGTTCGCCGGTGATGCTCATGAAGCCGCCGATGCCTTGCACGATGAAATCGTAGCCGGCGCGCTGCGCATACGGCCCGGTCTGCCCGAAGCCGGTCACCGAGCAGTAGATGAGGTCGGGCTTCACTTCCTTAAGCGACGCGTAGTCCAGACCGTACTTCTTCAACTGGCCGACCTTGTAGTTCTCCAGCACCACGTCGCTCTGCGCCGCCAGTTCGCGGATGATCCGCTGGCCTTCGGGCGAGGCGATGTCGACGGTGACCGAGCGCTTGTTGCGGTTCGCCGCGAGGTAATACGCGGCCTCGCGCGTGTCTTCGCCTTCTGGCGTCTTGAGGTACGGCGGCCCCCAGTGGCGGGTGTCGTCGCCGACTTCGGGGCGTTCGATCTTGATCACGTCGGCGCCGAAATCGGCGAGAGTCTGCGCGCACCAGGGTCCGGCGAGCACGCGTGTGAGATCCAGCACGCGGATATGACTGAGAGCGCCCATATTGGTCAATGTCTCCTTTGTGGCCAAGCGGCGCGCAAGGCGCCGCGAATGGGGGCAATCTTAAGCGATTCCCGCGCGCAGGCGCAGTCGGCCGAACGGCATAGGACGAATGACACGCGCCACAAAGTCCCGCGATGCCCTACGTTGCCCGCTCAAACCTGGCCGAACGGCCAACCATGCAGGCCGCGCTGCCGCGCACGGGCGCCGATCCCGTATAATCAGTCGTTTAAGAAACAAACAGTTGGCGCATCCCACGATGCCGCCGGTAACAGCCAGGGAACTGGCAAACCCGTCCCCGCCCGCTATGAAAGCCGCCGAAATCCGCGAGAAATTCCTCAAGTTCTTCGAATCGAAGGGCCATACGATCGTTCGCTCGTCGAGCCTTGTGCCCGGCAACGACCCGACACTGCTCTTCACCAATTCGGGAATGGTGCAGTTCAAAGATGTGTTCCTCGGCGCGGAATCGCGCCCGTATTCGCGCGCCACGACCGCGCAGCGCAGCGTGCGCGCCGGCGGCAAGCACAACGACCTGGAAAACGTCGGCTACACCGCGCGTCACCACACGTTCTTCGAAATGCTGGGCAACTTCTCGTTCGGCGACTACTTCAAGCGCGACGCGATCCACTACGCGTGGGAACTGCTGACGGGCGTGTACCAGTTGCCGAAAGACAAGCTGTGGGTCACCGTCTATCACGAAGACGACGAAGCGCACGACATCTGGGCGAAGGAAGTGGGCGTGCCGGTCGAGCGCATCATCCGCATCGGCGACAACAAGGGCGCGCGTTACGCGTCGGACAACTTCTGGCAAATGGCCGACGTCGGTCCGTGCGGCCCGTGCTCGGAAATTTTCTACGACCACGGCCCGGACGTGTGGGGTGGCCCGCCGGGATCGCCCGAGGAAGACGGCGACCGCTACATCGAGATCTGGAATCTCGTGTTCATGCAATTCAGCCGCGACGCGCAAGGCAACATGACGCCGCTGCCCAAGCAGTGCGTCGACACCGGCATGGGTCTGGAGCGTATCGCCGCCGTGCTGCAGCACGTGCACAGCAACTATGAGATCGACCTGTTCCAGGCGCTCATCCAGGCCGCCGCGCGCGAAACCGGCGTGAGCGATCTGACCAATAATTCGCTGAAGGTGATCGCCGACCACATCCGCGCGTGTTCGTTCCTGATCGTCGACGGCGTGATTCCGGGCAACGAGGGCCGCGGCTACGTGCTGCGCCGGATCGTGCGCCGTGCGATCCGCCACGGCTACAAGCTGGGCAAGAAGGGTTCGTTCTTCCATCGCATGGTGGCGGACCTCGTCGCGCAGATGGGCGGCGCGTACCCGGAACTGAAGGAAGCCGAACAGCGCGTGACCGACGTGCTGCGTCAGGAAGAAGAGCGCTTCTTCGAGACCATCGAGCACGGCATGTCGATTCTCGAGGGCGCGCTGGCCGACCTCGAAGCCAAGGGCGGCAAGACGCTCGACGGCGAACTCGCATTCAAGCTGCACGACACGTACGGCTTCCCGCTCGATCTGACGGCGGACGTGTGCCGCGAGCGCGAAGTGACGGTCGACGAAGCCGCCTTCGACGAAGCCATGGCGCGTCAACGCGAGCAGGCTCGCGCGGCGGGCAAGTTCAAGATGGCGCAAGGCCTCGAATACTCGGGCGCGAAAACCACGTTCCACGGTTACGAAGAAATCGTCTTCGACGACGCGAAGGTCGTCGCGTTGTATGTGGACGGCGCCTCGGTGCAGCAAGTGAGCCACGGCCAGCAGGCTGTCGTCGTGCTGGACCACACGCCGTTCTACGCGGAATCGGGCGGCCAGGTCGGCGACCAGGGCGTGCTGGCCAACGCGAGCGTGCGCTTCGCGGTGAGCGATACGCTGAAGGTGCAGGCCGACGTGGTCGGTCATCACGGCACGCTCGAGCAGGGCACGCTGAAGGTCGGCGACGTCGTCAAGGCGGAAATCGACGCGGTGCGCCGCGCCCGCACGCAACGCAACCACTCGGCCACGCACCTGATGCACAAGGCGCTGCGTGAAGTGCTCGGTTCGCACGTGCAGCAGAAGGGCTCGCTCGTCGACGCGGACAAGACCCGATTCGACTTCGCGCACAACGCGCCGATGACGGACGAGCAGATCCGCCGTGTCGAGGAAATCGTCAACGCCGAGGTGCTGGCGAACGCGCCGGGCATCGTGCGCGTCATGCCGTTCGACGAAGCGGTGAAAGGCGGCGCGATGGCGCTGTTCGGCGAAAAGTACGGCGACGAAGTGCGCGTGCTCGACCTGGGCTTCTCGCGTGAATTGTGCGGCGGCACGCACGTGCATCGCACCGGCGACATCGGCTTCTTCAAGATCGTCATGGAAGGCGGCGTGGCGGCGGGTATCCGTCGCGTGGAAGCGATCACGGGCGACAACGCCGTGCGCTTCGTGCAGGACCTCGACGCGCGCTTCAATGCGGCCGCGGCTGTGTTGAAGGCGCAACCGTCGGAACTGACGCAGCGGATCACGCAGGTGCAGGACCAGGTGAAGTCGCTGGAGAAGGAACTGAGCGCGCTGAAGTCGAAGATGGCGTCGAGCCAGGGCGACGAACTGGCCGGTCAGGCGATCGAAGTCGGCGGCGTGCACGTGCTGGCGGCTACGCTCGAAGGCGCGGATGTCAAGACGCTGCGCGAAACCGTCGACAAGCTGAAGGACAAGCTGAAGAGCGCGGCGATCGTGCTCGCCTCGGTCGAAGGTGGCAAGGTGAGCCTGATCGCCGGCGTCACGGCGGACGCCAGCAAGAAGGTCAAGGCGGGCGAGCTTGTCAACTTCGTGGCGCAGCAAGTCGGCGGTAAGGGCGGCGGCCGTCCGGATATGGCGCAGGCTGGCGGCACCGAGCCGGCGAATCTGCCTGCGGCACTGGCCGGCGTGAAGGGTTGGGTCGAAGGCCAGCTTTGATTCTGATGTGATTGGGCCACGCGGAGCGCCGGGAGGTTGGGCGTGTCGCGTGGCCTAAGTTTTTTTGAGGGTCTGGCGCGACGCGCCGCAACCGTGCGGTCAACAACCCTCCAGTCAAAAAATCAGGACGCCCCTTCCGCAGCAGTCACAGTCTCGGGCAAGCTCACCGCATCCTGCCGCATCACCAGCGCCTGTTTCAACGCATTCAGTGCGGACGAAAAGTGCCCGCGTCGCCACACCAGCAGTGTCTCGATCACTCCGATGTCGGGCAGCTCATGCACCGCGATATTGCTGGCATCGGTCTGCAAATTCAGCACCGACCGCGGGGCCACCGCCACCCCTGCGCCAGCGGCCACGCATGCCACGATCGCGTGGTAGGAGCCCAGCTCCAGCACGCGCGCCGGCCTCACGCCGTGCTCCAGATACCACTTCTCGATATAAGACCGGTAAGCACAGCCACGCTCGAACGCAATCAGCGTCGACAGTGCAATGTCCCGGACGTCGCGAATCGGCCGATGCCCGCGCGGCGTCAGCATCACCAGTTCTTCCCTGAACACCGACACCGACTCGAATAATTCGCCGAGCGCAGCCGGGTCCAACGGCGTCGCCACCAACGCGGCATCCACTTCGAATTCACGCACCCGCTCGATCAGCTTGCCGGTCGTGCCGATCTCGAGTTCCAGCGCGACGGCGGGCCACTGCTGGTGATAACGCGCGAGCAGCGCGGGGAGACGCGTCGCGGCGACACTTTCCATGGTGCCCAAACGCAGCCGCCCGCTCGGACGGTCCTCGCGCACCGCATGACGCGCCTCGTCGGCGAGCGCGAGCAGGCGTTCGGCGTAGGGCAGCAGCGTCTCGCCGGCGGGCGTCAGCACCAGGCGGCGGCCGTCGCGGATGAACAAGTCGGTGCCCAGTTGCTCTTCGAGCTGCTTGATGCGCGTAGTGACGTTCGATTGCACGCGATTGAGCTTGGCAGCGGCGCGCGTCACGCCGTTTTCCCGCACGACGGCACGAAAAATGGTCAAAGCGGCCAGATCCATGGTTCTCTCTAGGCGATGGGTGGTATCCGAATTATTCATTTTTCGTGATTGAAAGGTCAAGCTACTATGGACGTAAGCCATCTGATCGATTGACCGCACGTATCGTCGCCTGCTCATGAACAATCTCGCCTCCACCACGCACGGCAGCTTCGCCGGACGCCACCCCGCCCGCCGCGCGGCGCTTGCCTGCATGGTCACGCTGGCCGTCGCGCTCGGTATCGGGCGATTTGCATTCACGCCGCTCTTGCCGCTGATGCTTCACGGCGACGCGTTCGGTCAGCCGCAGCTCGATATTCAGCATGGCGGCTGGCTGGCGTCGTTCAATTACGCGGGGTATTTCCTCGGCGCGGTCACGTGCGCGGCGCTGCGGATCGAGCCGGCGCGCATGGTGCGTTGGGGGCTCGTCGCGACGGTGCTGCTGACGCTGACGATGGGTGTGGCGAGCCAGTTCTGGATCTGGGCGGTGGTGCGGTTCATCGCGGGCGCGGTCAGCGCCTGGACGTTCGTATTCGCGTCCCAGTGGGGCTTGCGGCGGCTCGCCGAGCTCGGTGCGCATGGATGGGGCGGGGTGATCTACACGGGGCCGGGCATGGGCATCGTCGGTACGGGCCTGCTGGTCAGCGTGGCGGGTGGGTATGGGGCCACGGTTGGGTGGCTCGGGTTCGGGTTGATTGCGGCGGCTCTGTCGGTTGTGGTTTGGCCGGTGTTTGGCGCGGCGTCCGGCAGTGGGGAAATAAATCTGCGCGCTCGCATGGTTGGTTCTGGTCGTGGCGATCAGACGAGTGTTGGCGCGATGAGCCAACGTGACACCGGTGAATTCGGCACGACGGAACGCGCCGCAACTCAACGCGCAGCAACCCAAGCCACACCAATCCAACGCCCCGCCGCCCAACCCACCACGACCGGCACCGCCCACCACCCCACCCATCACCACGCCGACGCCCTCTGGCTCATCCTTCTCTACGGCGTCCCCGGTTTCGGCTACATCATCACTGCGACCTTCCTGCCCGTCATCGCGCGTCACGCATTGCCTGGCTCTGCATGGCCCGACCTGTTCTGGCCGATGTTCGGCGCGGCGCTGATCGTCGGCGCACTGCTGGCGGCGCGTTTGCCGGTGCGTTGGGACAACCGCACGCTGCTTGCCGGCTGCTATGTGCTGCAGGCGTGCGGCATCGCCCTCGGTATCGTCTGGCCGACGGCGGGCGGCTTCTCATTCGGCAGCATCCTGATCGGCTTGCCGTTCACCGCGATCACGCTGTTCGCGATGCGCGAGGCGCGGCGTCTGCGCGGCGACGACGCTGCCGGTCTGATGGGCTACGCGACGGCGGCCTATGGCGTCGGTCAGATCATCGGCCCACTCGTCGCCGCGCCGATCGCCGAGCAGACCGGATCGTTTTCGCCGGCCTTGTGGCTGGCCGCGGGCGCGTTGCTGCTGGGCGCGGCCGGGCTGATCGTCGTCGCGCGCATGCCGCGTGGCCGGGGCCGCATGCCCGAATGCGGCTGCCATTGAAAGCGCGTGGATGCAGGCGTCCCAGCCAATCCCATAGCCGGAAAACAAATAACCGAAGGGCGCACTAAAATGACCGCTTTCCCGTCATCCCAGCGCGCCCATCGCCGGACGCGCCGCCAGCGATGCAACATTTCGCGTCCGACAACTACGCCGGCATCTGTCCCGAAGCGCTCGACGCGCTGATCGCCGCCAACAACAGCGGCCACGAGCCGGCCTACGGCGACGATTCCTGGACCAACCAGGTGTGCGACCGTCTGCGCGAACTGTTCCAGACCGACTGCGAAGTGTTCTTCGTGTTCAACGGCACGGCGGCCAATTCGCTGGCGCTCGCGTCGCTGTGCCAGTCGTATCACTCGGTGATTTGCCACGAACTCGCGCACATCGAAACCGACGAATGCGGCGGCCCGGAGTTCTTCTCGAACGGTTCGAAGCTGCTGACGGCGCCGGGCATTGGCGGCAAGCTCACGCCGGACGCGATCGAAGCGGTGGTCACGCGCCGCGCCGACATCCATTACCCGAAGCCGAAAGTCGTCACGCTGACCCAATCGACGGAAGTCGGCACGGTCTACAGCGTCGAGGAAGTGCGGGCGATCGCGGCGATCGCCAAACGGCGTCATCTGAAAGTGCATATGGACGGCGCGCGTTTCGCCAATGCGGTCGCCGCGCTGGACGTGCATCCGTCGGAGATCACGTGGCGCGCGGGCGTCGACGTGCTGTGCTTCGGAGGCACCAAGAACGGCTTGCCGGTCGGTGAAGCGGTGGTGTTCTTCGACCGCGCGCTCGCCGACGATTTCGCCTACCGTCTGAAGCAGGCCGGCCAACTGGCTTCGAAGATGCGCTTCATTTCAGCACCGTGGCTCGGCCTGCTCAATAACGACGTGTGGTTGCGCAACGCGCGTCACGCGAACGCGATGGCGCAACTGTTGCAAACGCGGTTGCAGGAAATTCCGGGCGTGAGCATCATGTTTCCCGGAGAGTCGAACGCGGTCTTCGCGCAATTGCCCGCGCAAGCCGCCAAGGCCATGCGCGCGCGCGGCTGGAAGTTTTACGAATTCATCGGCGCGGGCGGATGCCGGCTGATGTGCGCGTGGGATACGCAACCGGAAACGGTCGAGCGGTTCGCCGCCGAGGTGCGCGAGTTGTGCGCGGCGTGAGGCCGTGTTGGACCGGAGGCGCTGAAGTGCCGGGCCATGAGCGCGTCGAGATCGCGCGCTAACCTGAGCGCCAACCCGAGCACTGGCCTGAACGCGACCCTGCGCACCATTGGGCGCGCCGACTAAAACGGCACCGCAAACCAAGCGTCACACCCATAAGCTGCAAGCCACCACACAAGACAAACGGAACGTCCCCTTCGCCATGACCGAATACCGATTTTGCCCACGTTGCGCCACGCCTTTGACCCAGCGCGCCGACGCCGAACACGAAGGCGGCCGCATCCGCCAGACCTGTCCCGATCCGGCGTGCGGCTACGTCCACTGGAACAACCCGCTGCCGGTGGTGGCGGCGATCGTCGAGTACGAAGGCAAGATTCTGCTGGCGCGCAATGCCGCCTGGGCCGAGGGCATGTTCGCGCTGATCACGGGCTTCCTCGAAAACGGCGAGACGCCGGAAGAGGGCATCGCCCGCGAGGTGCTCGAGGAAACCTCGTTGCACGCGGAGACGGTCGAGTTGATCGGCGTGTACGAATTCATTCGCAAGAACGAACTGATCATTGCGTATCACGTGAAGGCTTACGGAACCATTGCGTTGTCGCCGGAATTGCTGGAGTACCGGCTGGTCGAGCCGGCCAGGTTGCGCCCATGGCGCGCGGGCACCGGCCAGGCGCTCGGCGAATGGATGCGGCGGCGCGGCCTGCCGTTCGAGTTCGTCGAAAGACCGGGGCAGTGAGCCAGCCGACAAACACGTCGATGAGCGGTGCGATGAACCCACGCTCAGCGAGGAGCGCGGCATGGCTTATATTTCCTGTCCGACCGTGCGCCAGTAGCAAAGGCGCTCGTGCCGCATGCTGACCAAGTGGCATTGACCAAAACAACCGGCCACCCAACGTTCACGATAACGCCTGAGACAACCACGCCCGAGACAACCACGCCCGAGACAACCACACCCGAGACAACCACACCCGAGACAACCACACCCGAGACAACCACACCCGAGACAACCACACCCGAGACAACCACACCAGCATGAACAAACCCGCATCCGCCTTGCGCAGCGCCTACCCGCATTTCCTGACGATCCCCACCCGCTGGATGGACAACGACGTCTACGGTCACGTGAACAACGTCGTCTACTACAGCTACTTCGACACCGTGGTGAACGAGTATCTGATCCGCACCGGCGTGCTCGATTTCGAGCAGGGCGAGACGATCGGTCTCGTGGTCGAGACGCAATGCAACTACTTCGCGCCGCTGGTGTTTCCCGACCGGATCGACGCGGGTCTGCGCGTCATACGGCTCGGCACGTCGAGCGTGCGCTATCAGGTCGGTCTCTTCAAGGAAGGCGAGGATCAACCCGCCGCGCAAGGACACTTCGTGCATGTGTATGTGAATCGTGTCACAAGGCGCCCGGTGAATCTGCCCGCCGAATTGCGCGCGGCGCTCGAACCGTTGAGCGTCGCAGAACAGCCGGACTAGGCGCGTGCAGTCGTTCGTCATCAACCTGCTGAACGGCATCAGTTACGGCCTGCTGCTGTTCATGCTGTCGGCGGGCTTGACGCTGATTTTCAGCATGCTCGGGGTGCTGAATTTCGCGCACGCGAGCTTCTACATGCTCGGCGCTTACGTCGGGTTTTCGGTGGCGGCGCGCGCGGGGTTCTGGAGCGCGCTGGTCGTGGCGCCGCTTGTCGTCGGACTGATCGGTGCGGCCCTGGAGCGGTGGCTGTTGCGGCGCGTGCGTGGGCACGGCCATCTTGCCGAGTTGCTGCTGACGTTCGGCGCCGCGTATCTGCTCGGCGAACTGGTCAAGCTCGGGTGGGGCTTGAACCCGCTGTCCGCGACCGTGCCCGCCGTGCTCGACGGGCCGCTCTTCACCGTCTACGGCGCGGCGTTCGCACGCTACCGCGCGTTCATGATGGCCGTGTCGCTCGCCATGCTGGGCGTGCTGTTCGCGGTGTTGCGCGTGTCGAAGGCGGGCCTGATCGTGCGCGCCGCGCTGACGCACGCGAGCGCCGTCGAGGCGCTCGGCCACAACGTGCCGCGCGTGTTCACCGGCGTATTCGCGGCGGGCACGGCGCTCGCCGCGCTGGCCGGCGTGATCGGCGCGCCGCTCTTCGTGATCGAACCGGGGATGGCGGAGTCGCTCGGCTCGATCGTGTTCGTGGTGGTCGTGATCGGCGGACTGGGTTCGCTGAGCGGAGCGCTCGTGGCGTCGCTGCTGGTCGGTTGCGTGCAGACGCTGGCCGTGGCGAGCAGCGTGTCGCTGGGCGACGTGCTGTCGATATTCGACGCCACGCTCCCCGTCGAATGGGACGCGTTGACGCTCGCGCAACTCGCGCCGCTGATTCCGTATCTGCTGCTGGTGGCGATGCTGGCGCTGCGCCCGCGCGGGCTTTTCGGGCGGCGCGACGACCATGCGTGAGGCCGACGAATCGCCAGCGCCGTCCGTGACCGCGCCGCGCGCGCTGTGGCGCATGCTTGCGCCGTGGCTTGCGCTCATTCTGTTGCTCGCGGTGCCGCCGTTCATCTGGCCGCAAAGCTGGTTGCTCGCCTACCTCGCGCAGACCGCGACGATGATCGTGTTCGCCCTTTCATACAACCTGCTGCTCGGCGAGACGGGACTGCTGTCGTTCGGCCATGCCGCTTACTCCGGCCTCGGCGCGCTGCTGGCCGCGCAGGTGTTTAACCGGATCGGCGTGCCGCTCGTGCTGCTGCCGCTGGTCGGCGGGATCGGCGGCGCGCTGTGCGGCGTGCTGTTCGGTTTCATCTCGACGCGGCGCGCCGGCACGGCCTTCGCGATGATTACGCTCGGTCTCGGCGAACTCGTGGCGGCCGCCGCGTGGACGCTGCCGGACTGGTTCGGCGGCGAGGCAGGCGTGGCGATCGATCGCGCGAACGGACCGTTGCTGGGAAGCTGGACCTTCGGCCCGGCGCGCGAGGCTTATGCGCTGATCGCCGTGTGGTGCCTGCTCGCGTGCGCGGCGATGTTCGCGCTTTCGCGTACGCCATTCATGCGCCTTGCCAACGCCGTGCGCGACAACCCGGTGCGGGCTGCGGCGATCGGCTGCTATCCGCGTCGCATTCGCTATGGCGTAGTGGTGATGTCGGCGTTTTTCGCGGGTATCGCGGGGACGTTGGCGCTGATCAATGTGGAACTGGTGTCGACGGAGAGCGTCGGCATGATGCGCTCGGGCGCGGTGTTGATCGCCACGGTGATTGGCGGGACGGCGGCGTTCTTCGGGCCGGTCGCGGGCGCGGTCGTTCTGACGTTTTTCAGTGTCGCGGTGGCGAGCGTGACGCGGGCCTGGCTGTTCTATCTGGGGCTGTTCTTCATCGTGGTCGTGGTGATTTCGCCAGATGGATTGGCGGGCTTCATGGGGCGTTTTACGGCGCGTGTGGCCGCGCACGGCTGGCGCCGGTGCCGCGCGGCGTACGTGTGGGGCATGGCTGCCGCATTGTTGTGGACTGTGGCCGCTGTGCTCGCCGTGCAATGGGCCTACGCGGCGCAATTCGGCGCGGACGACGGCGCGGTCTTCAACGTGCCCGGCGTGCCCTCATGGATCAACGCGTCTCCGCTTTACTTCGGCTCCACAATCTTTGGGTTGACCGCGTTGGGAGGACTCTTCGCGCATTACGCGATTCGCGCGCAAACGCTTCTTGCAGCCATGCGCTCGAACGCCACGCATACCGCCGGAGCCTCGCGATGATCCCCGCGCTCGCGCTCTACGGCATCGAAAAACGCTTCGGCGCCACGCAGATTCTGCGCGGCGTCGATCTTGCGATTCAACCCGGCGAGCGTCACGCGCTGATCGGTCCGAACGGCGCGGGCAAATCGACGCTCTTCAATCTGATCGCTGGCGGCGCGCGGCCGAACGCGGGGCGCATCGATCTGTTCGGCGCGGAGATCACGCGCCTCGCGCCGGCAGCGATCACGCGTCGCGGCCTCGCGCGCAGCTTCCAGAGCACCAGCGTGTTCACGCGCCTCCCCGTGTTCGACAACCTCCGCTGTGCGGCGATGCTGGCCGAGCGTGACCGCACGCGCTGGTGGCAGCGTTTCAGCGGCTCGCGCACGGTCGACGCGCGCGCCTCACAAGTGCTCGACGCGATGGGCTTGAGCGAACGCCGCCACGTTCAGGCCGGCACGCTCAGCTATGCCGAGCAGCGCGCGCTCGATCTCGGCATCGCGCTCGCGGGCGGCGCGCATACCTTGCTGCTCGACGAGCCTACCGCCGGCATGAATCGCGCGGAAGCGGCGCGCGCCATCGAACTGATTCGCGAGACCACGGCGGGCCGCACGCTGCTAATGGTCGAGCACGACATGGACGCGGTCTTCGCGATCGCCGATCGCATTTCGGTGCTCGTGCAAGGACGCATCATCGCGAGCGGCACGCCGGCGGCGATTCGCGCGGACGCAGCGGTGCGCGCCGCGTATCTCGGCGAAGGGTTCGGCTCATGAGCGCCCTGCTGGACATTCGCGCGCTGAACGCGTGGTACGGCGCGAGCCAGGCGCTGCACGGCGTCACGCTCAGCATCCAGGCGGGCGAAGTGCTGGCACTGGTCGGCCGTAACGGTTCGGGCCGCTCGACGCTCGCGCGCGCGATCATGGGTCTCGTACGGAGCGAAGGCGAGTTGCGGTTCGCGGGACACGCGCTCGGTGGCCTGCGCACCTTCGAGATCGCGCGCCTCGGCCTCGGCTATGTGCCCGAGCATCGCGACGTTTTTCCGACGCTGAGCGTGCACGAGAATCTGCAACTCGGTGTCGCGCCACAGGATCGCGGCCGCGCGCCGCGCTTCACCATCGACGATGCATACGCGCTTTTCCCCGTGCTGAGCGAACGGAAGCGCACGCGCGCGGGTGCGCTGTCGGGCGGCGAGCAGCAGATGTTGACGCTTGCCCGCGCGCTGCTCGGCGACCCCGATCTGCTCGTCATCGACGAACCCGGCGAGGGTCTCGCGAGTCTGGTGATGGAGCAGGTCGCCCGATGCTTGCGGACGCTGCGCGATCGCGGCGTGGCGATGCTGCTGATCGAGCAGCGTCTGGTGATCGCGCAGGACATCGCCAGCCGCGTCGCGGTGATGGGGCACGGCGAAATCGTGTTCGACGGTGCGCTCGCGTCGTTCTTGCAGCGGACCGACGTGATGCGTGAATGGCTCGGCGTCGGTTGAGCCTACGCGCGGTGCTCTATTGAGGTGCGACGTGGCGGCTTGGTAATCGATTTGCTGTCGAGGTAAATCCCTCACGCGTCGGCAGAGTCGCGTGCCCCGCGCTCTGTGCCCAGATCGCGCCAATCATGGCGTTTGAATCTCATTTGTCGACACGCCGCTCACGCCCCGTGCACGCGGCTTTCCACTCACTTGCCGCAGCGAAGAGCTTCGGCTGGATCGAGTCCGGCGACGTGAAGATGTTCAACTCGCTGGCGACGAATATGCGCACGTTCATCAGGGACAGTTCGAACCCCGGCGTGATGAAGTTCGATCTGTACGGCTATCGCAAGGACGTGGCGAAGGGAACGGTGAAGATGGGCGAGGACGGCGGCCTCGAGGTCGATCTGGCCGTTAGACAGTAGCCTGCGCGGTGCTTTTGGAAAGCGCCGCGCAGGCTGCAAGATCAAGCGTCCTTATTGATGATCCACTCGTGCGCCGGATCATTGCGGAAATGCCAGACTCGTTGCCCGCCCGCCATCACGTTCAGATAATACGAGTCATACCCGTACGGCACGATCACGGGATGATAGCCGCGCGGCACCATGACCACGTCGTGATTCTCGACGGCCATCGATTCGTCGATGTCGCGCATATCGGTGTACACGCGCTGAAACGCAAACCCTTGCGGTGGATCGAGCCGGTGATAGTAAGTCTCTTCAAGCGAACTCTCGTGCGGGACATTGTCGGTGTCGTGCTTGTGCGGCGGGTAGCTCGAAGCGTGTCCACCAGGCGTCCTGACTTCCACCACCAACAGTGACTCCGCAGGCTCGGTCTGAGGAAGAATATCGCAGACGTACCGCGTATTCAGTCCTTTGCCGCGGGTCGAGCGCTTCATCGAACCAGGCTCGATCAACCTCGCCGGGAATTCGCCTTTGGCCGGTGCACTCGCCACGCCGATTTCGGCGTCGCGGCAAGCGCGAACCGTCACCCGCACGTTCGGCG
Source organism: Paraburkholderia sp. BL9I2N2 (assembly GCF_004339745.1). Taxonomy (GTDB): domain Bacteria; phylum Pseudomonadota; class Gammaproteobacteria; order Burkholderiales; family Burkholderiaceae; genus Paraburkholderia. The sequence continues at coordinate 739,172 of NZ_SMGP01000001.1, forward strand.
GCAAATACACCGCGTATGGTGCGGCGTCCTCGAACACGCTGTCACGCGAACCCAGCGAACTCCATTTAGTGTCCGCGGTTTCGATATCCACCGCACCCGTGAGCACGACGATGCACACTTCACGCGACGGTTCGAACACGTGCACGACCTCGTTCTCACCCAGCCGGTAAGCGGCAAAACCGACGTACCGCCAGCACGCCGACGCGGGTGTCACTCGCGCGATCGTCTGGCCTTCGCGCTGCGCCTTTACCAATAAACTCATGCTGCCTCCTGCTCAGAGCCGCCGGCGGCGCCCAGCGGCGCATCGACCAGCGTGCGTAATGTCCTGAAGCCTTTCTGCGCATATTCGAACGACGGCGCCACGACCGGATCCTGTTCCGCTTCCACCACCAGCCAGCCGCAATAACCGTGCCGCTTCAAGCGCTCGATGATCGCGGGGAAATTCACCGCGCCGTCGCCCGGCACCGTGAAGGCGCCGGCGATGACCGCGTCGAGAAAACTCCAGTTTCGGTTGCGCGCGAGCCTCATCACGGCGGGGCGCACGTCCTTGCAATGCACGTGGCAGACGCGCCCGATATGTTTGTCGAGCACGGCCAATGGATCGCCGCCGGCAAACGTGATATGTCCCGCGTCGAACAGCAGGCCGACGGCGTCGCTGGTGCGCGACATCAGTTGATCGACATCGGCTGGCGTCTCGACATAAGCGCCCATGTGATGATGATAGGCGAGCCGCACGCCACGGCTTAACGTATAACGCGCGAATTCGTCGACGCGCGCCGCGTACTCGGCCCATTGTGCGTCGCTGAAAAAACGCGGACGTTGATAAAGCGGCTGCGACGCGCCCTGAATCGAATCGGCGACCTCGCCATACACCATCGCCGTCGCGCCGTTTTGCGCGAGGAGCTCGAGATGCGGACCGACGCAGGCGATTTCCTCTTCCACGCTGCGTCGCGCGAGGCGTCCGGAATACCAGCCGGAGACCAGCGCGAGATCGTATTGCGCGAGCAGCGTCTTCAATGCCTGGGGTTCGCGCGGAAACTTGTTGCCGAGTTCGAAGCCTTGATAGCCGATTGCGCGGCCTTCCGTCAGCGCCACCTCGAGTGGCGTTTCGCCGCCGAGCGAAGGCAGATCGTCGTTCATCCACGAGAGCGGATTGATGCCGATACGTACGTCGAAAGCAGTCATGCGGGCGTCCTCATTCGTTGTCGGTGGGGCCGGTGTTTTGCGCGGAACTCGACGGCTCCGCGCGGGCCGCGAGTTGCGTTTCGTATTTCGCACGCGCGTCGCGCACAGCGGGGCGTGCCGACACTTCCGGCACCGCCACTTCCCACCACCAGCCGCCGTCGTCGGTGGTGCGGGCCGGATCGGTGTCGATGCTGATGACATACGTACGATCCGCCGCGCGGGCGCGTTCCATTGCGGCTTCGAATTCGGCGATATTCGCCGCGTGTTCGGCCTGCGCGCCGAGAGCACGCGCATGCGCGGCGAAATCGATCTTCGGTGCGCCGAGCGGTCCTTGCACGCAATTTTCGAGCAGGTTGTTGAAGGGCGCACCGCCACAGGCCTGCTGTAAGCGGTTGATGCAGCCATAGCCGCGATTGTCGAGCACGACGACGATCAGCTTCGCGCCGATCATCACCGAGGTGGCGATCTCGCTGTTCATCATCAGGTAACTGCCGTCGCCGACCATCACGATCACTTCACGCGCGGGCCGGGCGAGCTTTACGCCGAGTCCGCCGGCAATCTCGTAGCCCATGCACGAATAGCCGTACTCGACGTGATACGCGCCCGGCTTGCCGGCGCGCCACAGCTTGTGCAATTCGGCGGGCAGCGTGCCGGCCGCGCAGACGACGATATCGTTCGCGGGCGAACTGGCGCTCGAACGTTGCACGGCGCCGATCACATCGCCCTCGTAGGGCAGCACGGTGTCGCGCTGCGGCGCATGCGTGAGCGTGCTCACCGTATCGCGCCAGCTCGCCGCGAGTTTGTGCGCGCGCGCGGTCCATGTGCGGTCCGCATGCCAGCCTTGCAGCGGTTCGGCGAGCGCGTCGAGCGCGAGACGCGCGTCGGCTTCGACTACCTGCGCGCGATGCTTGAGGCCATCGAACGCATTGGCGTTGATCGCGATCACATCGGCCTGCGTGAACAAGGTGTTCGAGCCGGTGGTGAAGTCCTGCAAGCGGGTGCCGATGGCGAGCACGCAATCTGCGTCGTGCGCGAGCGCGTTCGCGGCGGGCGAGCCGGTCACGCCGAGCGCACCCGCGTTCAGCGGATCGTTCCAGGCAAGCGCGCCTTTGCCGGCCTGCGTTTCCGCGACCGGAATACCGTGCGTAGTCGAGAAACGGTGCAGCGCATCGGTGGCGCGGCCGTATAGCACACCCCCGCCCGCGACGATCAACGGCCGCTTCGCATGCCGCAGACGCGCAACCGCGGCCTCGATTTCATCGACGCGCGGCGCGGGCGAATAAAACGTGACGACGCGCGGCTTGAAGAAATCGACGGGGAAATCCCACGCCTGCGCCTGCACGTCTTGCGGCAACGCGAGCGTGACGGGTCCGCACAGGGCGGCGTCGGTCAGCACACGCACGGCGCGCGGCAGCGCGTTCAGCAACTGCGCCGGATGCACGATGCGGTCGAAGTAGCGCGACACCGGCTTGAACGCGTCGTTGGCGGACACGCCGCCGTCGTGGAAGTCTTCGACCTGCTGCAACACCGGGTCCGGTGCGCGCGAGACGAAGATGTCGCCGGGCAGCAGCAGCACCGGCAAACGGTTCACGTGGGCGAGCGCCGCCGCGGTTAGGAGGTTGGTGGCGCCCGGTCCGATCGACGTCGTGACGGCCATCATGCGGCGGCGGAAATGCGCCTTCGCATAGGCGATCGCGCTATGCGCCATTGCCTGTTCGTTGTGGGCGCGCAGCGTCGGCAGTTCGTCGCGGTGCTGATACAGCGCCTCGCCGATCCCCGCCACGTTGCCGTGACCGAAGATGGCGAACACGCCGCCGAATAGCGGCTCGGTGCCTTGGCCGTCCTCGGTCGCGACGCGTTGCGCGGCAAGATAGCGGACCAGCGCCTGTGCGGTCGTCAGGCGCACCGTGCCGTCCGAGCCGGCGCGAGCGTGGCTGGCGTCGTTGGCGGACGCCGCGTCGTGATGCAATACGCGCTGATTCATGCGGCTTGCTCCTGATGGACATCGTTCGGCGCGCTGGCCTGCGCGGCACTCGCGCCACGTGTTGCGCGCCACGAAGCGATCAGCGTTTCGAAGGTGCGGCGCACGCGCGCGATCAGTTCGTCGTCGCCGATTTCTCCGGCGAGCCACGCATGGCTCGGTTCGTGGAAGATCGTGCGCCCGACCGTGAAGCCGCGGCACGTCGCCGATTGCGCCGCCGCGCGGAAGCCTTCGTCCAGTTGCTCGACGGCCGCCGACAAACCGAGCAGCACCACGCCCCGGCAATACGGATCGCGCTCGGCGATCAGCGCGTCGACGTTGCGCCATTGCGCGGCGTCCATCGGTTCGAGCTTCCACCACTCGGGATAGATGCCGATGTTGTACAGGCGCTTCAACGCGCGATACACCGTGTCCGGCGCTTGCGGCAGATGCGCGTGTTTCGGCGGGATCACTTCGAGCAGCAATTCGTGGCCGCTTGCTTGCGTCGCGTCATAGAGCGCGCGCAGTTGCGCTTCCTGTTCGAGACGCTGCTCGATGGGTTCGTCGGGATGGAACTGCACGAGGCACTTGACGATATGCTCCTGCGGCCACGGGATCAGCGTGGTCCCGATCGAACGGCCATGATCGAACACGAGCGGCACCGAGCCCGGCAGTTCCACTGGCCGGCCGATCCACCAGCCGCGCCCAGTGGCCGCGTTCAGCGCGTCCTGTCCGTAACGGTCGTCGATCAGCACGCCGATGCGGTTCTGCAAACCCAACGCGCTTTCAGTCTGCGCGACGGCTTCGACGAACAGGCCCTTCAGGCGCGCAATGCGCGCTTCGTCGGCGCCGGTTTGCTGCGCGAGTTCGAAGAACTGGTTGCGATGGTCGAACGCGAAGCCGAGTACTTCGTCCCATTGTTTGCGGGCCGGCGAGACACGATGCAGCCGTGCGAGCGTCGCGTCGCGATCGGGGCGGCGCATGCGCTGCGGATCGGCTTTCGCTTCGCGCAGGAAGTAGTCGAGTTCGGCGGGCGTCGGCATGGCCGGCGCGCAGCCGTGCCGTGAGACGACCAGCGCGCCGCTCGCGTTCGCGGCGCGCGCGCACGCTTCGAGCGGCTGATCGCGCAGCCAGCCGGAGAGAAAGCCCGAGGCGAACGCGTCGCCTGCGCCGAGCACGTTCAGCACTTCGACTTCCACGCCGCCGTGAATCGGCACGTCGTCGAGCGAGGCGGGGACCTGGCCGTCGATGATCTGGCAGCCGAGCGGTCCGCGCTTGAGCACCAGCGTGGCCGGTGTAACGGCGCGCACCATCGCGAGCGCGTCGACCAGTTCGGTCTTGCCGCCGGCAATGCGGAATTCCTCTTCGGTGCCGATCACCAGATCGATCAGCGGCAGAATGCGCTGCAAATGCGCGGTGACGCCTTCGCTCGCGACGAAGCGCGTTTCGCCGTCCGCTTTGCCGGTAAGACCCCACAACACCGGGCGATAGTCGATATCGAGCACCGTGCGCACCTGGTTGCGGCGCGCGTAATCCAGCGCACGGCGGCTCGTACGGTTCACCTGTTCGGTGGAAAAGTGCGTGCCGGTGATCAGCAGCGCTTTCGACGACGCAATGAAGGCCTCGTCGAAATCCGCTTCATCGACCGCCATGTCGGCGCAGTTCTCGCGATAGAAGATCAGCGGGAAAGTATCGCGGTCTTTCAGGCCGAGCAGCACGAGCGCGGTCAGACGCTCCTGATCGATGCGCACGTGGCTGACGTCGCAGCCTTCTCTGGTGAGCGTCTCGGTGAGAAAGCGGCCCATATGATCGTTGCCGACGCGCGCCAGCATCGACGACGCGAGGCCGAGCCGCGCACAGCCGAACGCGATATTCGCCGACGACCCGCCGAGATACTTCGCGAAGCTCGACACGTCTTCGAGCCGCGCGCCGACTTGCTGCGCGTACAGATCGACGGCGAGGCGGCCGAGGCAGACGATGTCGCGGCTGCGGCCCGGCGCGAAACGGCTGCCGCTCGCCGGCGCCGAAGCGGACGGGGTCCCGCTGGATGTGCTGGAGTGATTCATGAAGTTTCCTGAATAGCTGGGCGCGGCGGCCGGCGCGGCTGCGCCAAAACCGTCGCGCGAATGAATCAGATCGTCGCGCCTTCGAGTTCGCCGATCATCTTCTGCATCTCGGCGCCGCCGGCCATCATGTCGAGCACCTCGTCCTTGCTGATGGTTTCCTTGGTGAACGTGCCGAGCGATTTGCCGCGATTGAGCACCGTGAACGAATCGCCGATCGGATACGCGTGGTGCACGTTGTGCGTGATGAAGATCACCGAGATGCCCTTGGCGCGCGCCTTGTGAATCAGCTTCAGTACATTGAAACTTTGCTTTACGCCGAGCGCGGCGGTCGGCTCGTCGAGAATCAGCACGCGCGCGCCGAAGTGAATCGCCCGCGCAATCGCCAGACATTGCTTCTCGCCGCCGGACATGGTGCCGATCGGCTGATGCGCGTCGCGCACGTTGATGCCCATTTCGGCGAGCTTGTCGCGCGCGGTGGTGGCGCTGGTTTCGAGGTCCATCACGCTCAGGAAACCGAACAGTTTCTTCTGCGGCTCGCGTCCCATGAAGAAGTTGCGCGCCACCGAGAGCAGCGGCACCAGCGCGAGATCCTGATACACGGTGGCGATGCCGAGATCGAGCGCGTCTTTCGGCGATTCGAACAGCACCGGTTTGCCATCCACCAGATACTGGCCGGAAGAGGGCTGATGCACGCCTGCGAGGGTCTTGATCAGCGTCGATTTGCCTGCGCCGTTGTCGCCGAGCAGGCAATGCACTTCGCCGCGTTTCAGGCGCAAGGTCACGCCGCTCAATGCGATTACCTTGCCGAAGTATTTGTTGACGTTCTCGAGAGCGAGGATCACGTCTTCCTGCGGGGCGCTCGCGTTGGTGTTCGAGCCGTCGACGCCATTCGCTGCGGTATTCGTATCGGACATGGTCGTCTCCTCGTTACGATTGCGCGACGCGGCGGCGCACATAGTGATTGAACAGCACGGCGATCAGCAGCATCACGCCGAGGAACACGCGGAACCAGTCGGAACTGACGTTGGTGTAGGTAATGCCGATCTGCACGACACCGAAGATCAACGCGCCGAAACACGCGCCGACCACCGAGCCGTAGCCACCCGTCAGCAAGGTGCCGCCGATCACCGCGGCGATGATCGCTTCGAATTCCTTCTGCAAACCGCGATCGGCCGCGGCTGAGCCGATGTCGCACACTTGCAGCACCGCGAAGAGGCACGAGCAGAACGCAGTCAGCACGAACAGCGAAATCTTCACGCGACGCACCGGCACGCCGACGTTCTTGGCCGCGTTGGCGTCACCACCGACGGCGAGAATCCAGTTGCCCGCCCGCGTTTTTGCCAGCACGAACGCGCAGACTGCGGCGAGTCCGAGCCACCACAGAATCACCTTGGGAATGCCCGGCACGAGCGCGTGCCCGTTATCGAGCATGGTGCCGATGCCATGGCGGGCGAGCATCGTGAACAGACCGTTCAGCGCGACGCCGTGAAACAGCGTATCCGCGAGCCAGTCCTGCTGAGCGAGGTCGCCGACGCCGGAGACGATCGTGCGGTCCGCGAACATGATCGAGAGCGCGAGCGTGAGGCCGCGCAAGATGAACAGAAACGCGAGCGTGACGATGAACGAAGGCAGGCGCGTTCGCATCACCAGATAGCCGTTCAGCGCGCCTAGCAGCATGGAGCCGGCGAACGCGAAGAGGATCGCGAGCGAAATCGGCCAGTGAAAATACACCGAGGGGATCGCGACCATCATGCCCGCGAAACCGATCATCGAGCCGATGGACAGATCGAACTCGCCGGCGATCATCAGCAGGCAGGCGCCCACGGCGAGAATGCCGAGATACGCCGAGACCTGCGACCAGTTCATCACGCCGTCGAGATTGAACATGCCGGAGTTGCCGGCCGTCAGCGCGAAAACGAGAAACACCAGTACCGCGCCGGAAATCGCGGCGAACTCGGGGCGGTTCAGCACATGGCCGAACCTGGATTCCTTGCGCAGCCGTTCATCCGAATCGGGCACCGAGGGCGCTGCCTCGCCGGAATTCGTCTTGACGTGCGGTGGGAAGTGTTTGCCGGCTACACCCATGATGTCTCCTTGGAGCCCGGCCGTGTGCGACTCGCACGCGAGGATGCGTGGCGAGAACAACAGCCGGTGAAATGCGCGGTGGCGGCGGGCGGCCCGCCTGTATCGAAGCGGTGCCCGCCGTGCGCGTGACTAACTAGCGTAAAGAATCAGCGGTACTGACCTGCGTACTTGATAACCTTGTCGAGGTTTTCCTTAGTGATGAAACCCGGGCCCGAGCGAATGTTCTTCGGCCCATAAGAGGGTGCGAGGCCATAGGTTGCGAGCCGTTCCTTGAACTTCGGATTGGCTTCGAGAATCTGGCGGATCTTCGCGGGGTCGGTGGTGTGCTCTTTCTTCACGATCGCCAGCACCGCCACGGGGATGTAGCCCTGCAGGTACGGCTGCTGGTCGATGGCGAACTGGATCGTGCCGTTCTGGATCGCCTTGGCGATGTCGTCGGAGAAGTCGAACGTGCAGAAGTAGATCTTGCCCGCCAGACCCATTTGCGTGACCGCTTTCAGCGTGGCCGAAGCCGGGGTCGGTCCGAGCGTCAGGATCGCGCCGGTGTTCGGGTGGTTGCGCAAATACGCGCTGACCTTCGATTGAATCTCGGTCGGATCCTGGCCGGAGTCGATAGTGGAAGCCTTGTAGTCGACGCCGAGCGCTTCGGCGAAACCACGGCAACGGTCGAACGACACCGTATTGGTGGCGATGTGGTTCACGCACAGGAACGACTTCACGCCCGCGGCCTTGGCTTTCTCGCCGGCCGCTTTGCCCGCGACGTATTCGGGTTGACCCACATGCATGATCGCGCCGAGCTGCGCGCTCTGTTCCTCCGTGCCCGAATTGATCGTGACGAGCGGAATCTTCTTCGCGGTCACCTTGTTGATCGAGCTTTTCAGCACGTCGAAATCGGCGATGGTGACGATCACGCCGTCGTAGTTGCGCGCGGCCGCCTGCTCGATCAGACGCGACATGTCGGCGATGTCGCCGTTCGGCGGATTGCGGTAGTCGGTCTCGACGTTGAAGTCCTCGTCGGCCTGTTTGATGGCGTTCTTGATGGTGTTCCACCACGAATCCGAATCCGGCGCGTGGCTGATCAGCACGAAGTGAGCGTCAGCCGCGCGGGCGGCCGAGGCCGCGCCGAATCCCGTCGCCAACGTCAGTGCCGTCACCAGAATCCTGAGCGTAGCCTTGCCCTTGCAAAGTCTCATTGTCTCCACCTTTCTCGGTATGTCGTTTTTGAAGGGAGCGTCTGGCCAACCCGGGTGTTGCCACCAAAGCACCATCGCTCACGACCAAGATTAGGCGATCTTCCAAGTCGTTGCAATGAAAATTTCATTACAAATAAAAATAGAAAATACGTTCCATTTGACAGGGCGCCTGCCTATAATCGGCAGCGTCAGGAGGCCGTGCGGCGGGCGTTCGGAGCGTCTGCGGCACTGCAATAAAGCACCCGAGAGAAAGCCATGGCGGAAGAGAGCACCGAGGAATTGCCTAGCGTCGAAGAATTGATGCAGCGCATCGCGGAAAACTACGACGCGTTGCCGCGTCAGTTGAAGAATGTCGCGACCTATATCGAGCAGCATCGCTCCAGCGTGATGGTGGATCGCACCAGCGACATCGCCGCGAGTTGCGGCGTGCATCCGTCCGCCGTGGTGCGTTTTGCGCAGCGCTTCGGTTTTTCCGGTTTCTCCGATCTGCAGGCGGTGTTTCGGCAGGCTTACACGGGTCAGGGCAGTTCGTCGCCGAGCTATCAGCAGCGCATTCGCAAGCTGATCGACGAGAAGCCGGGCGCGCTGTCCGGCGGCTCGGTGGCGCGCGAGTTCATCGCGGCCTCGCGCGGCGGTCTCGAAGAACTGGAGGCGGGGCTCGACGACAAGGAGTTCGACGCCGCCGTGAAGATGCTGCAGCAGGCCGACAACATCTACGTGATCGGCGTGCGGCGCTCGTTTCCGGTGGCGAGCTATATCGTCTACGCGCTGCAGCACACGCCTAAGCGCGTGCACCTGGTGTCCGGTTTCGGCGGCATGTATCGCGAACAGATTCGCAGTGTGAAAAAGGGCGACGTGGTGATCGCGATCAGCTTCGCGCCCTATGGTAAAGAGACGCAGTATTGCTTGCGGGTCGCGCATCATCACCAGGCCAGGACGCTGGTTATTACGGATAGCCAACTATCTCCGCTCGCGCGTTATGCAACCACGCAACTGTATGTGAAAGAGGGCAGCGCGTTCGCGTTTCGCTCGCTGACCAGCACGATCTGTTTGTGCCAGGCGTTGTTCATCGCGCTCGCGTACAAGCTCGAATTGAATGTTGAAGAATCCAAAGACACTGGAGGATACGATGACTGATGGGGCAAATCAGGCGGCAAAGACGATCGACGTCGCGGTGTTCGGCGCGGGGCGCATCGGCAAGATTCATGCGGCGAATCTTGCGCGGCAGCCGGGCGTGCGGCTCAAGTACGTGGTCGACGTGAATCGTGAGGCCGCCGCGGCGCTCGCCGCCGAGCACGGCGCGCAGGTCGCGGATATCGACGGCGCGATGGGCGATGCGTCGATCGGCGCAACGGTGATCTGTTCGAGCACCGACACGCATGCCGATCTGATCATGCAATCCGCCGCGCAGAAGAAGCATGTGTTCTGCGAGAAGCCGGTCGATCTGACGCTGGAGCGCGCGCGGGCTTGCGCGGCAGCGGTGGAGCGCGCGGGCGTGGTGTGCATGATCGGTTTTCAGCGGCGCTTCGATCCGACGTTCTCGGCGTTGAAAGCGCGGCTCGACGCTGGCGAAATCGGCACGCCGGAAATGCTGGTGGTGACGAGCCGCGATCCGGGGGCGCCGCCGGTCGAGTACATCAAGCATTCCGGCGGCATTTTCAAGGACATGCTGATTCACGATTTCGACATCTTCCGCTGGATTCTCGACGACGAGGCCGACACGCTGCACGCCACCGGCAGTTGTCTGAGCGACCCGGCGATCGCCGACGCGGGCGATATCGATTCGACCGCGGTGACGATCCGCACGAAGCGCGGCCGCCTGTGCCAGATCAATACCGCACGGCGCGCCGCATACGGTTACGACCAACGCTTCGAAGTGCTGGGCAGCACCGGCATGCTGCAGGCGGGCAATGTGCGGCCCACGGAAGTCACGGCGTATTCGAAAACCGAAGTGTCGAGCGACGTGCCGGAAGCGTTTTTCCTCGAACGTTACCGCGCGGCTTACGCGCATGAAATCGCGCATTTCTTCGATGCGGTGACACATGGCAAACCGGTGCGCACGACCGTCGCCGACGGCTTGAAAGCGCTTGAACTCGCCGAAGCGGCGACGCGCTCGTGGCGCGAGGGCCGTGCGATCAAACTCGGCGAGGCGTCGTGATGGCGGCCGCCGCGGCGCGGGTTCGTGTGGGCGTAGTCGGCCTCGGGCGGCTCGGCAAGCGGCACGCGGAGAATCTCGCGTATCGCGTGCCGGGTGCGTCGCTCGTGGCGGCTTGCAGTCCGGTGGAGGAGGAGCGGGCGTGGGCGCGGGAAGCGTTGCCTGCGCCGCGACTGTACGAGGATTACGCAGAGTTGCTGGCTGATCGCGAGGTGGATGCGGTCTGGCTCGTCACGCCGTCTTCGTTGCACGCGCAGCAGATCGTCGACGCGTTGCGGGCCGGCAAGCATGTGTTCTGCGAGAAGCCTTTGTCGCTGGATCTCGCCGAGTGCGAGAGGGTGCTGGCCGAGGCCGCGCGCTATCCGCATTTGCAGGCGACCATCGGTTTCATGCGGCGCTTCGATCCGAGTTACAAGGACGCGTTCGACAAGATCGAAGCCGGCAAGATCGGCCGGCCGTTTCTTGTGCGCTCGCAGACCGCGGATCAGAACGATAGCGATGGTTTTTTTGTGCGTTTCGCGGCGACGTCTGGCGGGATTTTTCTCGATTGCACCGTGCACGATATCGATGTGGCGCGCTGGCTGCTGGGTAAGCCGCGTGCAAAACGCGTGTTCGCCGCGGGCGTTGCCGCGATGCATGAAGGCTTGCGTGAGTTCGGCGATGTCGATAACGGTGTCGCGATCTGCGAGTTCGAAGACGGCAAGCTGGCCATGTTTTATGCGTCGCGGACGCAGGCGCATGGTAATGACACGCATAGCGAAGTGATCGGCACGGCTGGAGCGCTTGCTATTGGACGTAATCCGCGGGCCAATCGGGTTGAGATTTATGATGCCACCGGGATTCGGAATGAATGTACGGCGAATTTTTTTGATCGTTTCGAGGAGGCGTTTTTGTTTGAGGCTAGGGCGTTTGTTGCGGCGGTACAGGGGGGACCGGTTCTTCTTCTGCTGCGCGGGCTGGGGCTACGCTTGCTGATGCGTTGGAGGCTACGCGGATTGGGGTTGCGTTGCGGGAGTCTTTGTTGAAGGGGGAGGCGGTTGCGTTGTAGGTTTGGGCTGTTGTTCTTTGCGTTTTGGCCTTTCCTTGAATTCTTTGTGGTCTATTGGCGTAGCCCCTGTGCGGGGCGGCACTCCCTTTCTTTGCCGCCGCAAAGAAAGGAAGCAAAGAAAGCGGCTTCACACCGCCAGCTTGTAAGCGGGGCCCTCGCGCAGCCACGGTAGTGGTGCATCTGGAATCGGTCTTTTCGCACATTCCGCGCTGTGACAAGGGCGTCATACTTCCGGCGGCGCTGCGCGCGCCGTCGAGGTCGTTCAGCAAGTCGACTGTGTTTTGAGCTCGACGTCGTTCAGCAGACCGTCTGCGTTCCGTGCTCGACGAGCCTTCATCGAGACGTTGGCGTTTTTTTCCCCACCTGGCGCGGCTCGCGGCCTTTTTTCGTCCGAGCCATTTCCCGCGCTGGAAGACATTCCCGTGGCGCCTTAAACCCACCGGCCGTTTCGCGGCATCGCCGAGGCGAAGCCGACGGCTCCCACCACGCACCCACTTGTTTTCAGACCGACCGTTCCGGCGAGCGCGAAGCGCGAAGCGGGAGGTATGACTGCCTTGTCGCAAGCGCTGAATGTGCGAGGTGACCGATTCCAGATGCACCATTGTCCCCTCCAAGCCGGGGGACCCGCTTATAGGCTGGCGGTGTGAAGCCGCTTTCTTTGCTTCCTTTCTTTGCGGCGGCAAAGAAAGGGAGTGCCGCCCCGCACAGGGGCAACGCTAATAGACCACCAGGAACTCAAGAAAAGGCCACCCCCAAAAGCCCCATCCACCAAAGCGCCGCAGGCAAAAAAGCCACCCGATCAAATCCCCAAAAATCCCCCACCGCCAGGCGCCGCTTATAATCGACCATTCCCAGCATTCACCAGCCGAACCGACACAATGAGCGAGACCCCGAGCGACACCACCTCCACGCTTGCCAAAAGCTTCGAGCCCCACACCATCGAAGCCCACTGGGGCCCCGAATGGGAAAAGCGCGCCTACGCGACGCCCTCCATCGAGGAAAACCGGAAAGATTTCTCCATCCAGCTGCCGCCGCCGAACGTCACGGGCACCCTCCACATGGGCCATGCCTTCAACCAGACGATCATGGACGGCCTCACCCGCTATCACCGCATGCTCGGTGAAAACACCCTGTGGGTGCCGGGCACGGACCACGCGGGCATCGCCACGCAGATCGTCGTCGAGCGCCAACTGGACGCGCAAGGCGTCTCGCGCCATGACCTCGGCCGTGAAAAGTTCGTCGAACGCGTCTGGGAATGGAAGCAGGAATCCGGCTCGACCATCACGAACCAGGTGCGGCGTTTGGGCGCCTCGATCGACTGGTCGCGCGAATACTTCACGATGGACGACAAAATGTCGGCCGCCGTGCGCGATGTCTTCGTACGCCTGTATGAACAGGGCCTGATCTATCGCGGCAAGCGCCTCGTGAACTGGGACCCGGTGCTGCTCACCGCCGTCTCCGACCTCGAAGTGGTCAGCGAAGAAGAAAACGGCTCGCTCTGGCACATCCAGTACCCGCTCACGGATGGCTCGGGCCATCTGACGGTCGCCACCACGCGCCCGGAAACCATGCTCGGCGACACCGCCGTGATGGTCCACCCGGAAGACGAGCGCTACGCGCACCTCATCGGCAAGACGGTCACGCTGCCGCTGTCGGGCCGCGAAGTGCCGATCATCGCTGACGACTACGTCGACCGCGAATTCGGCACCGGCGTCGTCAAAGTCACGCCCGCGCACGATTTCAACGACTATCAGGTCGGTCTGCGGCACAAGCTGCCGCAAATCGAAATCCTCACGCTCGACGCCAAAATCAACGAGAACGCGCCGGAAAAATACCGCGGTCTCGACCGCTTCGCAGCCCGCAAGCAGGTGGTGGCCGACCTCGAAGCGCTCGGCGTGCTCGAATCGGTCAAGCCGCACAAGCTGATGGTGCCGCGCGGCGACCGTACCGGCGTCGTGATCGAGCCGATGCTGACGGACCAATGGTTCGTCGCGATGAGCAAGCCGGCGCCGGAAGGCACCTTCAATCCGGGTAAATCGATCGCCGAAACGGCGCTCGACGTGGTTCGCAGCGGCGAAATCAAGTTCGTGCCGGAAAACTGGACCACCACCTACTACCAGTGGCTCGAGAACATTCAGGACTGGTGCATCTCGCGCCAGCTCTGGTGGGGCCATCAGATCCCGGCGTGGTATGGCGAAAACGGCGAAATCTTCGTGGCGAAGACCGAAGAGGACGCGCGCGCCAAGGCCGCGGCGGCCGGCTACACGGGCGCGCTCAAGCGCGACGAAGACGTGCTCGACACGTGGTTCTCGTCTGCTCTGGTGCCGTTCTCGTCGCTCGGCTGGCCGGATGAAACGCAGGAACTGAAGCACTTCCTGCCGTCGTCGGTGCTGGTCACCGGCTTCGACATCATCTTCTTCTGGGTCGCGCGGATGGTCATGATGACCACGCACTTCACCGGCCAGGTGCCGTTCGACACGGTGTACGTGCACGGACTCGTACGCGACGCCGAAGGCCAGAAGATGTCGAAGAGCAAGGGCAATACGCTCGACCCGATCGATATCGTCGACGGCATCGGCCTCGACGCGCTGGTCGCCAAGCGCACCACCGGCCTGATGAATCCGAAACAGGCCGCGTCGATCGAAAAGAAAACCCGTAAGGAATTCCCCGACGGCATCCCCGCGTTCGGCACCGACGCATTGCGCTTCACGATGGCCTCGATGGCCACGCTCGGACGCAACGTCAACTTCGATCTGGCGCGCTGCGAAGGCTACCGCAACTTCTGCAACAAGCTGTGGAATGCCACCCGTTTCGTGCTGATGAATTGCGAAGGCCACGATTGCGGCTTCGGCAAGCCGGAACAATGTGGCGAATGCGGTCCGGACGGACATCTACATTTCTCGCAGGCCGACTTCTGGATCGTTTCACGTCTGCAGCGCGTGGAAGCGGAAATCGCCAAGGGTTTCGCCGATTATCGTTTTGACAATGTGGCCAACGCCCTATACAAGTTCGTATGGGACGAATACTGTGACTGGTATCTCGAACTCGCGAAAGTTCAGATCCAGACGGGTCAGCCGAACCAGCAGCGCGCAACACGCCGCACGCTGCTGCGCGTGCTCGAGACGGTGCTGCGACTGGCGCATCCGGTGATTCCGTTCATCACCGAGGCGCTGTGGCAAAAAGTGGCGCCGCTGGCCGGGCGTTATCCCGAGGGCAAAGCCGAGGGCGAAGCGTCCATCATGGTGCAGCCTTACCCTGTTGCCGAACCGTCGAAAATCGATGAAGACGCGGAGCAGTGGGCAGCCGACCTGAAAGCGGTGATCGATGCGTGCCGGAATCTGCGTGGCGAAATGAATCTGTCGCCGGCGGTCAAGGTGCCGTTGCTCGCTACCGGCAATGCGGAGCGCCTGCGCACGTTTGCTCCGTACGCCCAGGCGTTGGCCCGTTTGTCCGAAGTTCAGATCATTGCCGACGAGGCAAGCCTGGACGCGCAGGCAGATGGCGCGCCAATTGCTATCGTAGGGAACGACAAGCTCGTGCTGAAGGTCGAAATCGACGTGGCAGTGGAGCGGGAGCGGTTGTCGAAGGAGATTGCACGGTTGAGCACGGAAATCATCAAGTGCAACGGCAAATTGCAGAATGAAAGTTTTGTTGCAAAGGCACCGCCGGCAGTCGTTGAGCAGGAGCAGAAAAGACTGGCAGAATTCGAAGCGACGGTGGGCAAGCTGAAAGCCCAGCTGGCGCGCTTGCCGGTCTGATCATGCTCCGTGTCCGCCCCAAGAGGCGGGCAAGGACCGATAGCTAATCCAGAGGATTCAGGGTAATCACATGCTAAAAGTTACAAAGGCGGTTTTTTCCGGTAGCAGGTCTTGGCACCCGGTTCCTCCCTGCCACGAAGGCTAGCCCGAAAGAGATGCTCCCGATTGTCGACAAGCCACTGATCCAGTACGCGGTCGAAGAGGCAATGGCAGCCGGCATCACCGAAATGATCTTCGTCACGGGCCGCAGCAAGCGCGCGATCGAGGACCACTTCGATAAGTCATATGAAATCGAGGCGGAACTCGAGGCGCGCGGCAAGGACAAGCTGCTCGAACTGGTGCGCAGCATCAAGCCGAGCCATGTGGACTGCTTCTACGTGCGTCAGCCGGAAGCGCTGGGCTTGGGCCACGCGGTGATGTGCGCCGAAAAGCTGGTGGGCGACAATCCGTTTGCCGTCATCCTCGCGGATGACTTGCTGTACGGTACGCCGCCCGTCATGACGCAGATGATCGAGGTGTTCGACCACTATCACAGCTCGGTGATCGGCGTCGAAGAGATTCCGGCTCAGGAAACCAAGTCGTACGGCATTGTCGACGGCAAGGAGTGGGAAGACTCGATCATCAAGATGTCGGGCATCGTCGAAAAGCCGGAGCCGAGCTTGGCGCCGTCGAATCTCGGCGTGGTCGGCCGGTATGTGCTGAAGCCGCGCATCTTCGAACATCTGCGCGCGCTGAAGCCGGGCGCGGGCGGCGAATTGCAGCTGACCGACGCGATCCAGTCGCTTCTGGCCGACGAGCAGGTGCTGGCGTACAAGTATCACGGCACGCGTTTCGACTGCGGCAGCAAGCTGGGTTATCTGAAGGCGACAGTCGAGTTCGCCTTGCGTCACCCGGAAGTGGCCGCCGATTTCGAAGAGTATCTGCGTACTCGTTCGCCGGTGCTGGAAGGTTGAGCGGGCTTCTGCCGCCAGCATTCCGGAAGCGTTGAACCGAAGTAAGAGGCGCTGTGCCCGCGAACGCGGGGCACAGCGCCTTTTTTGTTGGAGCGTGAATCAGGACACGGGCTTCAGCGACGCCTCATCAGGAAGGTGAAGACCTTGTCGTGCGCGGAGCTCTCGACGATTTCATTGCCGGTTTGCTTGGCAAACGCGGCGAAATCGCGCTGTGAGCCTGGATCGGTGGCGAGCACCTTGAGAATCTGGCCGCTTTCCATGTCGGCGAGCGCCTTCTTGGCGCGCAAAATGGGCAGCGGGCACATGAGCCCGCGTGCATCGACTTCCTTGTGAATCTGAATTTGCATCGACGACGACCTTCGGGGACTGGGCGTCTGTTTTGACGCCGAAGGGTCAAATTCTACCGCAGGCTTAGCGTGGTTGCCCGGGCGGCGGTTTTCTTGGGGTGTCGGCCTTTCCTTGAGTCGATGATGGTCTATCGGCCCCAAAAAACCCTACCCCCTCCGGGGCATATAATGTCGAACGAACTGCCGCCCCTCCCAAAAAATGCCCGATCTGCTAGCCAATCTAAACCCCGAACAACACGCCGCCGTCACGCTCCCCAACGAGCCCGCGCTCATTCTCGCCGGCGCGGGCAGCGGCAAGACCCGCGTTCTGATCACGCGCATTGCGTGGCTCATCCAGCATGGACTGGCGTCGCCCGCCACGATTCTGGCGGTGACCTTCACCAACAAAGCGGCCCGCGAAATGATGTCGCGTTTGTCGGCGCTCCTGCCGATCGACACGCGCGGCATGTGGATCGGCACCTTCCACGGTCTGTGTAACCGCATGCTGCGCGCGCATCATCGCGACGCGGGCTTGCCGGCCACCTTCCAGATTCTCGATACCGCCGACCAGCTGTCCGCGATCAAGCGTCTGATGAAGGGCCTCAATATCGACGACGAAAAGTACCCGGCGAAAAATCTCCAGTACTTCATCAACAACGCGAAGGAACAAGGCCTGCGGCCGAAAGACGTCGACGCCACCGACAACTTCAACCGCAAATTCGTCGAACTCTACGAAGCCTACGACCAGCAATGCCAGCGCGAAGGCGTGGTCGACTTTCCGGAACTGCTGCTGCGCTGCTACGAACTGCTCGCGCACAATCCGCCGCTGCGCGCCCACTACCAGGCGCGCTTCAAGCACATTCTGGTCGACGAGTTCCAGGACACCAACAAGCTGCAGTACGCGTGGCTCAAACTGCTGGCGGGGCAGACCAACTCGATTTTCGCCGTCGGCGACGACGACCAGTCGATCTACGCGTTCCGCGGCGCGAACGTCGGCAATATGCGCGACTTCGAGCACGAGTTCAGCGTCCGCCATCTGATCAAACTCGAGCAGAATTACCGCTCGCACGGCCATATTCTCGACGCCGCCAATCAGCTCATCGCCAACAACTCGCGCCGTCTGGGCAAGAATCTGCGGACCGACGCGGGTCACGGTGAACCGGTTCGCGTGTATGAATCCGCGACCGATTCGCAGGAAGCCGGCTGGATCGTCGAGGAAATCAAGGCGCTGATCAGCACCGGCACGTCGCGCAGCGAAGTGGCGATTCTCTACCGCAGCAACGCGCAGTCGCGCACGATCGAACACACGCTGGTCAACGCGGGCATCGCGTACCGCGTGTACGGCGGCTTGCGCTTTTTCGAGCGCCAGGAAGTCAAGCACGCGCTCGCCTATCTGCGCCTGATCGACAATCCGAACGACGACACCGCGTTCGCCCGCGTCGTCAATTTCCCGACGCGTGGCATCGGCGCGCGCTCCATCGAGCAACTCGCGGACGCGGCGCGTCTGTACAACTGTTCAATGGCCGCGGCGATTCCGTATGTGGCGGGCAAGGCGGGTTCGAGCCTTGCGGGCTTCGCGAACCTGATCGGCAAGATGCGCGCGGAAACGCAGCAGATGAGCCTGCCGGAAACCGTCGAATACGTGGTTCGCACGAGCGGTCTCGCGGAGTTCTATCAGAACGAGCGCGAAGGCCAGGACCGGCTGGAAAACTTGCAGGAACTGGTCAACGCGGCCGCCGCGTTCGTCAGCGAAGAGGGCTACGGCATGGACACGCCGGCGCGCTCCATTCCACTGCGGCCGGGTGCGACCGCCGCGCCTGAACTGGCCGTCGCCACCGACGATCCGAACACCGTCGTGCTCGACGCGCCCGGCATCGCCGATCCGGCGCAAAACCCGGACACGATGACGCCGCTCGCCGGTTTCCTGTCGCACGCATCGCTCGAAGCGGGCGACAACCAGGCGCAAGCCGGCCAGGAAGCCGTGCAACTAATGACGGTGCACGCCGCCAAGGGCCTCGAGTTCACGGCGGTGTTCATCACCGGTCTGGAAGAGGGGCTGTTCCCGCACGAAAACAGCGCGATGGAGTCAGACGGTCTGGAAGAGGAACGCCGCCTGATGTACGTGGCGATCACGCGGGCCAAGGAGCGGCTGTATCTGTCGTTCGCGCAAAGCCGCATGCTGCACGGCCAGACGCGTTACAACATCCGCTCGCGTTTCTTCGACGAACTGCCGCAGGAAACGCTCAAGTGGCTTACGCCGAAGGTCGAGGCGGGCGCGCGCTGGGGCGGCCGTTCGGACAACGCGGGTTATGGGCGCGACTGGTTCGCGCGGCCGGGTTATACGGGGGCCGCGTCGTCGACGCCGGCGCCGTTGCCCGCGTTCGCGAACGAACAGCGTGCGGCGGAAACGGGTTTCCGCGTCGGCCAGCAAGTGTTCCACACCAAGTTCGGCGAAGGCACGATCACCGCGCTGGAAGGCGGCGGCACCGATGCGAAGGCGCAGGTCAAATTCAAGCGGCACGGCGAGAAGTGGCTGGCGTTGGCGGTTGCTAAATTGCAGGCGGTGGAATGAGCGGGGCGAATGCTGCCGTGCCGGTGTCACATCGGCCGCTCGGGATTCTGGCGGCATTACCGCAAGAACTCGGCGATCTGATCGAAGCGATGCGCGCCGAGTCGGGCGTGCGCACCATCACGCATGGTCAGCGGGACTATCACCTCGGCACCGTCCACGGCGCGCCGTGCGTCGTGACGCTGGCGCGCGTCGGCAAGGTCGCGGCGGCGGCCACGGTCAGCGCGCTGATCCATGCATTCGACGTGGAAGCGATCGTCTTCACCGGTGTGGCCGGCGGTGTGGGGAGCGAGGTGCGGGTGGGTGACATCGTCGTCGCCGACGCGCTGCTGCAGCACGATCTCGACGCGTCGCCGCTGTTTCCGCGTTTCGAGGTGCCGTTGCTGGGCATCTCGCGATTCGACGCCGATGCGGCGCTCGCCGATCAGCTCGCCGCAGCCTGTGAGCGCTTCGTCACGGAGGAGGGCGTGGCTTCGGCGGCGCGTTTCGGCACGCGCGAGCCGCGTGTGCATCGCGGTTTGATCATCAGCGGCGATCAGTTCGTGGCTAGCGCGGCGGGCGTGCAGGCGTTGCGCGACGCATTGCCAGATGCGCTCGCCGTGGAGATGGAAGGCGCGGCGATCGCGCAGGTCTGCTACGAGTACGGCGTGCCGTGCGCGGTCGTGCGTACCGTCTCGGATACCGCCGACGATCACGCGCCCGAGTCTTTCGTGTCGTTTCTCACGGACATCGCCGGGATGTATTCGAACGCGATTCTGACGCGGTTTCTAGAAGCGCGCAGTTCGACGGCCTGACGGCCGGCGTCGAGGGGCGCGTGTCGGCGCATTCACTACGACACGCGCTTTAGCCACGCCGCCACTTTGCAAACTACTTCTCCCCGCTGTCACTCAACGCCTCGCGCACCTGCTGCAACGCCGCCGGATCTTCAATGGTCGGCAGATCGCCTGGCTCGCGTCCTTCCGCGAGCGCCGCGATCGCGCGGCGCAGCAGCTTGCCGGAGCGCGTCTTCGGCAGCATCGACACCACCACGACCCGTGACGGCCGCGCAATCGCACCAAGCTGGCGATCCACCGTCGCCGTGAGTTCGGCTTCCAGCTTGCTGCGCTTCTTCTTGTCCGCGTAGGCCTGCGCGTCACGCAGCACCACGAAGGCCATCGCCGCCTGCCCCTTCAACGGATCCGTCACGCCGACCACCGCCACTTCCGCGACGGCTGTGTGGCTCGACAACGCTTCCTCGATCTCGCGCGTGCCGAGCCGGTGTCCGGCGACATTGATCACGTCATCCGTACGGCCGAGGATCGTCACGTAGCCGTCCTTGTCCTGCACGCCCCAGTCGAAGGTCGAATAGACCTGCTGGTTCGGAATGCTCGACCAGTACGTGCTGACGAAACGCTTGTCGTCGCCCCATACCGTCGACATGCAGCCCGGCGGCAGCGGATAGTCCAGCGTGAGCACGCCCTTTTCGCCGGGCGGGCAGGGCTCGCCGCTCAGTTCGTTGCGCAAGGTCAGATTGAACCCGGCCGACGGCACGCCCGGCGAGCCGAGCTTGGTGGGCAGCGCCTCGACGCCGCGCGGGATCGCCAGCATCGGCCAGCCGGTCTCGGTCTGCCAGTAGTTGTCGATCACCGGCTTGCCGAGCGCGCCGGCGATCCACGCGGCGGTCGGCTCGTCGAGCGGTTCGCCGGCGAGGAACAGCGCGCGCAGGCTCGACAGATCGGCTTTCTTCAGCAGCGCCGGATCCTGCTTTTTCAGCACGCGTAAGGCGGTCGGCGCGGTGAACATCAGATTGATCCGGTGATGGGCGACGAGGCGCCACCAGATGCCGCCGTCCGGACGGATCGGCGTGCCTTCGTACATGACGGTGGTAAGACCCGCGATCAGCGGCGCGTAGACGATATAGCTGTGGCCGACCACCCAGCCCACGTCCGACGCGGTGAACATCACGTCGCCCGCCTTGCCCTGAAAGATGTGTTCCATCGATGCCGCCAGCGCGACCGCGTAGCCGCCGACGTCGCGTTGCACGCCCTTCGGCTTGCCGGTCGTGCCCGACGTGTACAGCACGTAGGACGGCTCGTTCGATTCGAGCCACTCGCACGGCACGTGGGCGTCGAAGAACTGTTCGCGCAGTGGTTCGTAGGCGACGAGATAACTGGCGTTGAGCCGCTCGGGCGCGAGTTGCCGGTCGATCAGCAAGACGTGCGGCGTTTTGTGCTTCGCGCGGGCGAGCGCTTCGTCCATCAGCGGCGTGTAGTCGATCACCTTGCCGCCGCGCGCGCCGGCGTCGGCGGTGACGATCAGCACGGGCTTCGCGTCGTCAATGCGGGCCGCGAGATTCGGCGCCGCGAAGCCGCCGAACACCACCGAGTGAATCGCGCCGAGGCGCGCGCAGGCGAGCATCGCGAACAGGGCCTCGGGGATCATCGGCAGATAGAGCAGCACCACGTCGCCGCGCTTCACGCCGAGCGAGCGCATGACCGCGGCCATCCGATTGATCTCGCCGTAAAGCTCGGCGTAGGTGTAGCGGCGCTCGATGCCGGTTTCCGTCGAGACATACACCAGCGCGTTCTGCTGCGCGCGCTCAGCCAGATGACGATCCACCGCGTTATGGCACAGGTTCGTGCGGCCGCCGACGAACCAGCGCGCGAACGGCGGATTCGACCGGTCGAGCACGGTGTCGAACGGCGTTTGCCAATGGATGCGCCGCGCCTCGTCGCGCCAGAATGCCTCGGGGTCTTCGATCGAACGGCGGTGGAAGTCGCGATAGCTTGTCATCTGCGGCGATCCTTCTGCTGCGTGAGTGAACGGATGTCGGGTCGTGCGGCCGCGTGACGCGGCGCGAGAGCAGGGCGTGTGTCCGCACAAGCATAGAGCAGGCGTGGCTCGGCGGACAACGCGGGTTCACCATGAGCGATGCGGGGCGCCGTCCGGCGCGGCGATGAGCCGCACACGCCGCGCTCGCCAGGTTCGCGCAAAGACAAAGAAAAAGGCGCCGAAGCGCCTTTCTCTCATCAGACCCGCGATCGCACGGCCATCACGCCTTTGCGCGCTTGCCTTCCACATCCGGCAGGAACACCGTCAACACGCCGATCAGCGGCAGGAACGAGCAGACCTTGTACACGTACGTGATGCTGGTGGCATCGGCCAATTGCCCGAGGACCGCCGCGCCGATCCCGCCCAAGCCGAACGCAAAGCCGAAGAAGAGGCCCGCGACCATGCCCACCTTGCCGGGGATCAACTCCTGCGCGTACACGAGGATCGCCGAGAACGCCGAAGCCAGCACCACGCCGATGATCACCGTCAGCACGCCGGTCCAGAACAGGTTGGCGTACGGCAGCAGCAGCGTGAACGGCGCCACGCCGAGAATCGACACCCAGATCACGTACTTGCGGCCGATCTTGTCGCCGATCGGGCCGCCGATCATCGTGCCCGCCGCGACGGCCGCGAGGAACACGAACAGATGGACCTGCGCCGCCTGCACCGGCAGATGGAACTTGTCGATCAGATAGAACGTGAAGTAGCTGTTGATGCTGGCGAGATAGAAATACTTCGAGAACACCAGCAGGATCAGCACGCCCATCGCGAACATGACCTTGTTGCGCGACAGCGTGGCGTGACCGGCGACGCTGCGCGCCTTCTTCACCGACGGATGCTGCTTGTACCAGCGGCCGATCTGCGTCAGCACGACGATCGCGACGAGCGCCGCCACCGAGAACCACGCGATGCTGCGCTGGCCGTGCGGAATCACGATCAATGCGGCGAGCAGCGGCCCGAGCGACGAACCCGCATTGCCGCCCACCTGAAACAGCGACTGCGCCAGCCCGTGACGGCCGCCCGACGCCATGCGCGCGACCCGCGACGATTCCGGATGGAACACCGACGAACCGCAGCCGACCAGCGCCGCCGCCACCAGCAGCACGCCGAAGTTGGGCGCGACCGACATCAGCAGCAGACCCGCGAGCGTGAAGCCCATGCCGACGGGCAGCGAATAGGGCTTCGGATGCTTGTCCGTATAAGTGCCGACGAGCGGCTGCAGCAGCGACGCGGTGATCTGGTAAGTCAGCGTGATCAGGCCGATCTGACCGAACGACAACGAGAAGTTGTCTTTCAGCATCGGGTAGATCGCCAGGATCAACGACTGGATCATGTCGTTGAGCAGGTGCGAGAAGCTGATCGCGCCGAGCACGGAGTACACCGTGCGCTGCACTTTGGCGGCGGGTTGCGCGGCAGTGGCCGCGCCGGTTCCCGTTCCGGCTGGCGCGCCGGCGAGGGCGCTTTTATCGAGGCTCGTTTCCATACGCTAGATGAGAGAGAAGAAAGAGGGATCTGAAGCCGCCGGGCGCTATTCGAGCAACGTTTTCGGCGCTGCGGCATTTCGGCGCGGCATTTTGCGTCGTCAACTATTTGTCGAAGTTTAATGTGGCCTGACCGAATTGTAAGGACAAGTTTTGTCGCGAATCAGACATGCGCTGCTGATAAGGGCCAGAGACGCTGCGCCGAAACCGGGAACCGCGCGCACCTCGACGGTGCCGGGAGCATGCGTGCTGCCACGGCCACGCGCGGCTGGCAAGTCATCTGATATATCCCGACCGGCGATTTTTGGCCGTGTATAAAACGGTCGCGGGCGCGCGGCTTACAAAGCAGCGCGTCGAGGACCGGGCGACACATGTGGCGAAAGCGGCCGGCATTTCGCGAGCGACGTTAAAGATCGCGGACGTTCTTGCCGTAGACCCGGAGAGATAAGAAGCAATGCCGGAACCGACCTTTCCGGCAGTTCTAAACGTGGGGACGGGGAATATGAAAGCAGTTTCGCTGGGCAGCCAGACGGGCGCGGGATTCGTACCGGAGGGAGAAGCGGCGGGCAAGCCGCCGCGTGGCCAGAGCAGCCGCTCGCGGGCGGTGAGGCTCAAGGGTTTGTCGGTGAAGGCGATGTTGCGCCTCGCGTTTGCCGTGCTGCTGATCGGCACGCTATTGATCGGCGTGTTTTCGCTGACCCAGATCAGCCGTCTGAACGCGTCCACCCAATCCATCTACGATCAGGGGCACGTCGCCAGCCGCGCCGCGGAAGAAGCGCGCGGCCACATGCTGCGCGCGAGCCGCGCGCAAAAAATGCTGCTCACCGCGACCACCGCGAAAGAGCGCGACGAACTCGGCACCGATATCGAGGCGGGCCTGAGCGGTCTCGCCGCGCAACTCGGCACGCTGCAACAGTACGTCGACACGTCCGACGCGAAGGCCGTCGATCAGCAGAAGAAATTCGCCGCTGCCGTGACGGTGTGGAGCGGACATCTGCGCGACTTCGTGACGCTCGTGAAAGCGCAGCCGCTCGATTTATCGCAAATGAACTGGCAGGTCGGCACGCAGGACGTGTCGATGCTGGTTGAAACCGGCAAGCTGGAAAAAATGGTCGACGAACTCGTCGCGCAGCGCGGCAAGGCGGCGAAGGCGACCATCGAGGCGTCGGGCTTCATTTACCACTCGTCGTTCGTGATGATCGCGGTGGCGACGCTCGGGCTGATCGTGCTCGCGTTCGGCATCAGCGAGTGGGTGGTGCGGCGGCTTGCCGGCCAGCTCGGCGGCGAGCCGGCGTATGCGAAGGAAATTGCCAGCCGGATCGCGGCGGGTGATCTGTCGGTCGAGATCGCGCTGGGTCGCAAGGACAAGTCGAGCATGCTGTTCGCGCTGCACGACATGCAAAGCGGGCTCGCGACGACGGTCGCCGATATCGCGTCCAGCGCGGACGCGATTGCGACGGCGTCGGGTGAGATTTCGATGGGCAACCTGGACCTGTCGCAGCGCACCGAGCAGCAGGCGATGGCGCTCGAACGCACGGCTAGCAGCATGGAGCAGTTGACCTCGACGGTTCGCCAGAACGCCGATAACGCGAAGCAGGCGAGCACGCTGGCCAACAACGCGTCGGAGATCGCGGAGAAGGGCGGCGCCGTGGTGAGCCGCGTGGTCGCGACGATGAACGATATCAACGATAGCGCGCGCAGTATCGGCGACATCATTGGCGTGATCGAAGGGATCGCGTTTCAGACCAATATTCTTGCTTTGAATGCGGCGGTTGAGGCGGCGCGGGCTGGTGAGGAAGGGCGTGGTTTTTCAGTCGTGGCCGCTGAGGTGCGCAATCTGGCTCAGCGCAGTGCTGCGGCGGCGAAGGAGATCAAGGGGTTGATCAGCACGTCGGTGGAGCGCGTGAGCAATGGCTCGACCCTGGCTCAGGACGCCGGACAGACTATGGATGAGGTCGTCAAAGCCGTGAAGCGGGTGACCGACATCATGGGCGAGATTTCGGCGGCTTCTTCCGAGCAGAGCGCCGGGATCGAGGAGATCAATCTCGCCGTGACGCAAATGGATTCCGGGACGCAGCAGAATGCGGCATTGGTGGAGGAGGCTACGGCCGCTGCGAGGTCGTTGGACGATCAGGCGCGGGGTTTGAAGACGATGGTTGGGAAGTTCAGGTTGTAAGGGAAGGTCGCGCGCGGCCCTTCGTCGCGCGGCCCACCCTTTTAGACAATCAGAACGTGATCTTGAAAACCTGCGCACCTACGCCACGCGTGCCCGCATACAGATTGCCGGCGCTGTCGGTGGTCATGGACGTAATGAAGTCGGTCGAGTTGCTGAATGGGTAGGACACCATGCTGCCGTTGGCCGCAATCCGGTAGATGATTTGCACGCCCGCGGCGTAGACGTTGCCCTGGCTGTCCACCGCAATCGCACTACTGGCATTCGACAGCTTGCTCGCCACGGTCGTCACGGTGCCATCCGGCGCAATCTTGCGGACCGCGTCGAGACTTTTTACATAAAGGTCACCGCTGCTGTCGATCGCAAGATCGGGCGTTCCGTTGAATGAGAATGTCGCCGCGCTACCCACTCCGTCAACGTTGCCACTCGTACCGCTGCCGGCTAGAACCGTCCACGTGTTGCCGGCCAGATTGAACTTCACGATGCGGTTGTTTGCGGCATCGGCAAGAAACAGGTTTCCTTTGTTGTCCGCGACGAGGCCGCCTCCGCCAATGAGGCCGCCTCCGCCAACGAGGCCGGAACTGGCGGTGGCCCAGTTTGCGAATAGTTGCTGGTAGACGCCCGACGCCGTGAGTTCACTGAGCGATCCGCCCAATGTGAACGGCGATGTGGAAGTAAGCGTGGTGTTGCCTGAACCGTAGATGTTGCCGGCGGCATCGATTGCGACGCCGTCCCACTCGGCAGCGGACGATAGTGTGGTGACCACGCCGGACTGCGTGACTCGCCGCAGGGCTAGCCGGTCGGAGAGGACGATGTCGCCGGAAGCGTTCACGGTGAGATGGCCGCCTCCCCAGAGAACCGCGGCTTCGCCGGTTCCATCGACGGGGGACAGGTTTGTTGTGGGGGAGCCGGCCATGCTGACAGCCGTCAAGGCGGAGGTGGTAATGCCGTTACCCGTTGCCTGCGCGGTTGTCACGAGATTGTTTGCCGGACCCGTTGCATTCGCGGGCACAGTGACCTGCGCGCCAGTCTGTGTGTAGATGGTATTCGACGTTCCGCCGATCGTGACGACGTCGCCGTTTGGCGACGAAACAATCGTGCCGGCGGGAACCTGCACTGACATGTTTGCTGTCATGGTCCGGCTGGCGCCCGCCGCCAGCGTGGTCGGCGCTGCATTGGCGCTGCTCTCGGTATTGCCTGAAGAAGTTGTTCCCGCGCTGCCCCCGCAAGCACTTAACACGACGGACAGACCTAGTACGAAAACCCCGCGTGACATTTTCTGCATTCTTATATTGCCCTTTCAAATAGTCGCGGGCCGTCGAGGAGCGGCATTGGCGACAGTCGAACCGTGAGGAGCTCAGTAGCCCAGCCGGTAACAGCACGAACACACGAAGGCATCAGGGCTTATGCACGCGCTTTCGTACGCTTCGCAGCAGTGGCCTAAGGCAAGTCGCCGACGAGACTGAGTTTTCATTTTTATCAAGCCTTCAACGACTTGCCTGGCCCGCGATTGAAGGGCTGACAATGAAGGCGCGCACATCTTAGCGCCACTGCGACCGGCGAGCCACTTTTTCTTGCGCACCGGTCGAGTGTCTTCATTTCAGCCGTAATACGCGTGTCGGCAAGGGCGTGCCACCATGCCGCAAATCCCGCCGGTCATGCGCGCAACGACAAAACCGCTCAGCTCGACTTACCAGCCGATGGCGTCACCACAACCGTACAAGTAATCCCCGCGGCCAACACCACGTCATCCGGCACGGAATCAATCCTCACCCGCACGGGAACGCGCTGCGCGAGACGCACCCAGTTGAAAGTCGGATTCACATCTGCGAGCAGTTCACGACTTTCGGGATTATCCCGATCATAAATACCGCGAGAAATACTTTCGACGTGCCCTTGCAATGTGCCACCGCTCATCAGCCGAACCTCGGCCTTATCACCAATACGCACATGAGGAAGCTTGGTTTCCTCAAAATACCCATAAACCCAGAACGAGTGACTATCGACAATAGCCAGCTTAGCCGCCCCGGCAGTCGCATAATCCCCGCGAAACACGCTGAGGTTAGTGACATACCCATCAACCGGCGACACAACCCGCGTCCTCGAAAGATTCAATTTAGCCGCATCCAGAGCAGCCACAGCCTGCTGATAAGAAGCCTCCGCGGCCGAAGCCGTATGCGTTGCATTCTCACGGCTCTCCTTGGACACAACCAAAGCATCCATATCCGCCCGCCGCTGCGCATCATCGCGCTTCATCTGCAACTCGGCCTTTCGCGCAGCCACCGCAGCCTGCGCCTGCTCGACCGCAATCTCATAGTGCGAGGGATCGATCTGCATCAACAGATCGCCTTTCTTCACCAGTTGATTGTCCTTCACAGGCAGATCGACAACCGCGCCAGAAACATCGGGCGCGACGTTCACGATTTCGGCGCGCACGCGCCCATCGCGCGTCCACGGTTCGTCCATGTAATGAACCCACAAAACGCGTCCAATCAAAATCGCGACGATAAAAATAACGGCTGTCGCGACGAAGCCCACAATATTTCGGATGGTCATGTTTCGACTCTGATCAACGATAAACGGCGAGACCCAGCACGCCGCACACACAGACGAGCAAGCTGGCCCGGAACAAGGACGGATGCCACACCACGCGATACACGCCCGTATAGGCGATCACGCGGTCCAACACCCAGGTAAGCGCGGCGCCCGCGATGAACAGCAGCACGATGGCCGGCACGTAGGCGTCGAAAACGGCGATATCACGTGGCATGACGAACTCCTTCTGGCGCGTCGGCACGTCCGCTCATCAGCGGTTCAAGCGGCGATTGCGGATCGAGCAGCGCGGTACGAATGAAATGCAGTTGACTCAATATGCGTTGCAGTCGATGCCGCTCTTCACGCGGCGGCGTGAAGGTGGCGAGCATCTGCTGAACGGCGGCGATGGCGTCGGTGGTCGCGGCAAGCGCGCGGTCGAAGCGGTCTTCACGCGGCCGCTCGAATAGCGCGGCCAGCGCGTCGCGCATCGCACGTAACGCGACGCGCCACGGCATCGACTTTGCGTAGCGCGCGTCGGCGGGCAGCGCCGCTATTTCGCGGCGCAAGTCGATCATCGCGTTGCCCACTTCGAGCACCGAGAAGAGCCAGCGCAACGTGTCGCGTTTGAGCTCGGGTTCGTTCTGCGCGAGCGCGTTGATCTGGAACATCAGATCGCGCGCGCCGCTTTCAAAGCGCGAACGCACCCGGCGCATGCCCGCGCGGCTCGCCAGCACGACCTGGCGCCGCAGATCCACCAGCAGGCGGTTACGCAGCCACGGCGTCGAAGGCGGCAGCAACACCGCGAACGCGATCGACGACACCAGGATCGACAGCACCAGCGCCAGCGCATCGTTCATGAAGGCGCTCGGGTCGTAGTGAATCACGTTGTCTGGGCCGGCCAGGAAACAGAAGAAGATGCAGTAGCCGACACCGTAGCCGGCCAGCGCGGGCCGCGTCGTCATGAACACGCCGAGCAGCAGGAACGGCGTGAGCGCGGCGCACAGTAGCGGGAAGCCGTCGATGTGCGGAAACACGCCGTACACCGCGATCATGCCCATCACCGTGGCGGCCAGCGTGCCGGCCGCCATCTGGAACGCGGTGCGCTTCGGATTCGGCGACGACGACGCCAGCGCGCAAATGGCCGCGGCATTCAGCGTCAAGGTCGAACCGCTCGGCCACGCGGTCGCGATCCAGAAGGCGCCGAGCGCCATCATCACGATGGCGGCGCGCACGCCCGCGACGCCCGCGGCAAGCGCGTTCGTCTTCGGTTCGTAACGTTCGATCCAGCGCTCGCGCTCGTGCGTATCGACGGCGAGCGACGCGTACGTGGCGGCATAAGCATGCAAATCGTCGATGAAGCGGTACAGCAGTTCGGCGCCGGTGTCGAAGTCGAGCAGCGGCGTCTCGGGGTACGCTTCCAGCAGCGCGCGTGTCGCGCGCACGCGTTTGGGCAACTCGGCTTTGTAGGCTTCGAGCTGCGCGGCGGCGTGCGCGGCGTCGGCGGCACTCAGCACGGGTTCGCCGGATTTCGCGAGCAGCGGGGCGATTTCCTTGAAGTACGGCTCGAGTGCGTCGATCGCGGTGGCCGCGCCGCTCGTGTGTGTGTTGCGCAAGCGGTTCATCAACTGATGCAACGCGTGAAAGCGCGTCGACGCGGTCATGAACTCGCTGTTCAGACGCGCGAGACGGCCGCCGCGCATGCGCGAATCGGGGCCTTCGAACACGGCCACGCTGCGGGCCGCTTCGAAACCGACGATGTCGGCGACAAAGCGCGCGTTGGTCGCTTCGATCTGCGCGCGGTCGTTGCGGCCGGCGAGCGACGCCGACACATACTCGACGAACGCCGAGAAACGCGCGCGCACGGTGCTGCGCATCTGCAAGCCGGCGAACTGCGGAAACACGAGGCCGCTCACCGCGCCCGCGCAGACGATGCCGACCACCACTTCGGCCACCCGCGTGAGCGCGCTCAGAAACGCGCCGTCCGGATGTTGCGAAGCGGGGATGCCGATCAGCGCGGCGGTGTAGCCGGCCAGCACGAAACCGTACGACCGGAAATTGCGGTTGCGCGCGGCGCCCGCGGTGCAGATGCCGACCCAGATCGCGGTCGTGACGATAAACAGTTCCGGCTGCTGCGCGAACAGCCCGATCAACGCGAGCATCACGACGAGACCGACCAGCGTGCCGCAGATCCGGTAGAAGCTCTTCGCGAACACCATGCCGCTTTGCGGCTGCATCACGATGAACACGGTGGTCATCGCGGTGCGCGGCTGCGGCAGGTCGAGCTTCATCGCGACGCCGAGCGCGAGGAAGCAGGCGGCGAGCGCTTTGAAGAGGTAGATCCAGGTGAGGCCGTCGTTGCGCGCCCAGTCGGCGGCGGCCGCGTATAGCGCGGCGAACGACGCCGGGCGCGAGGCGGAAGAAGAGGCGGACATGGTCAGCTTCCCGACTTGGCCGACGGGGCAGCGGTGGACGGAACAGAAGTGGCCGCTGCCGCACTCATTCCGCTAGCGTTCGCACCGTTGGCAGCAGCGGGCGACGGTTTCACGACGCTCGGCCCGGCATTCCGTGCGCGGTCTGTGTCAGCGGTGGCCGGTGCGGCTTTCTCCAGGCGGCTAGCCGACTCGGCTTTTGCCGTCGCGTTCGCGGGCGCGGCTCCAGCGTTCAAACCCGCCGCTGCAGCTTTGCCCTTCCCATGCGCCGGCAGCGTCTCATTCGCCTGCGGACCGTTAGCCGGATCGTCGAGACCACCGCCCAACGCCGTGACCAGCGACGCATGCGCGCCCAGCCGCTCGGCCTGAATCTTCGCGACGCCTTCCTGCGCGCGCAGCAACTGGTTTTGCGCGATCAGCACGTTCAGGTAATCGGTCAGCCCGCGCCGGTAACCTTCGCGTGACAGGTCGTAGTTCTTGCGGGCCGCCGCGACCGAACGGTCGGCGTCGTCGGCCTGAGTGGCGAGCGAGCGGATGCGGATCACCTGATCGGATATATCCTTGAGCGCGCCGACAATCGACTGGTTATAACCATCGACGGCTTCGTCATAGCCCGCCGACGCCGCACCGAGTTGCGAACGCAGCCGTCCGCCGTCGAGGATCGGCAGCGACAGCGCCGGCCCCGCGCTCCAGCTATGCGACGGGTTCTTCAGAAACTGGAACAGCGGCCCCATCGCCGCATAACCGCCGATCGACGCCAGCAGGTTGATGTCCGGATAGAAGTCCGCTTTGGCCACGTCGATGCCGCGCGCTTGCGCCGCGACCGTCCAGCGCGCCGCGACCACGTCCGGCCGATGGCCGATCAGATCCGCGGGCAAGGCGCTCGGCAGGCCGGCCGGCGCGTTCAGCGAAAGCGTCGGGCGCTGGATCGAATCGCCCGCGCCTGGACCCTTGCCGGCCAGCGCGGCCAGCTGATTGCGCCCGAGCGCGATCTTTTCTTCGATTTCGTCGATCTGGCGTTCGTATTCCGGCAGCGGCGTTTCGGCCTGGCTCACTTCGAGTTGCGTGCCAATGCCGCCTTTCAGACGCCGGTTGGCCAGATCCACGATCTGCTGCTGTTGCTGCAAGGTGGCTTTGGCGATGTCGAGCAGCGCATAGTTCATCGACATCTCGATGTACGTGCGCACCACGTTGCCTTCCAGTTCGAGCTGGGCGGCGCGCGCATCCGCCGCGCTCGCGTGGGCGGCGTCGAGCGCGCGCTCGGCGGCGTTCTTGTCCTTGCCCCAGATGTCGAGGTGATACGACAGGCCGAGCGTGCCGGTGTTGTTCCACGATTGCTCGCCGGCCAGCGGCCCCGGGCCGTAGTAGAGGTTGTCGGCCCACTTCTGGCGCTGGATCGACAGGCTGCCGTTGACTTGCGGCGACAACGCCGAACGGGCGACACCCGCCATTGCCATGGCTTCGCGCACGCGCGCCTGGGCGGCCGCGAGGCTCGGATTGCCCGCCTGCGCTTCTTCGATCGACTGGTTCAGTTGCGGATCGTTATAGGCGCGCCACCAGTCGACGGCCGGCCATTGGGCGTCCGCGTTGGCGGCGCGGATCGCGTTGCCCGCGTCGAGCGAAGCGGGCTCGATTCCGCTTGCTTGCGGCGCGACGCCTCCGGTACTGGCGCAGCCGGCGATTGTTAATAGGATCGTAAGAACCGCGGCTGCGGCGACCCCTTTCTGTACCGGAGACTGCACGATTTCCTCCAAAAATGATTATAGAAGCATGTGCGCCATTATATTTTTTGATTGATTGGGGAATAACCGGTAAAGATGCAAGGCATTTTTACGGGATATGAGACAATCGCCTTTGCGAATCGTGTAACAATCGCTTCCGATCACAAGGGAAAGTTATGGATACGCTTCAAAACATGCGCGTATTTGTCCGCGTCGTCGAAGCGGGCAGCTTCACGGGTGCCGCGCAGCATCTGAACACGACCACGGCCTACGCGTCGCGCGCGGTGTCTGATCTGGAAGCGCATCTGCGCACGCGCCTCCTGAACCGCACGACGCGCCGCATCGCGCTGACCGAGGCCGGCGAGCGTTATTTGCAGCGCTGTGAGCAGATTCTCGCGTACGTGGATCAGGCGGAGGCCGAGGCGAGCGACGCCCACGCCCGCCCGTCCGGCAAGCTGAAGGTCCACGCCATGACGAGCTTTGGCCAGCACTATGTGGTGCCGGCCGTCGGCCGCTATCAGGACCGCTACCCGGACGTGCATATCGAACTGACGCTCGCGCAGCGCATGCCCGATCTGCTCGACGAAGGTTTCGACGTGTCGCTCACGCTCGCCACCGGTCTGCCGGATTCGGGGCTGGTGTCGCAGCGGTTGGGCAGCGCGTTCAGCATTGCGTGCGCGTCGCCTGCGTATCTGGAGCGGCACGGCGTGCCGCAAACGCCGGCCGACCTCTCGCGCCATGCGTGTCTGCAAATGGTCACGCCGGTGTTCCCGACCGACAAATGGACCTTCGACGGCCCAAACGGCGAGGAAACCATCGCGCTCGGCGCGACCACGTTCCAGGTGAACGTGGCCGAAGCCATGGCGGTGGCGGTGTCGAGCGGCATGGGCGTCGGGCTGATTCCGATCTACTCGGCAATTAGCGGTTTGCGAAGCGGCGAACTGGTGTGGCTGCTGCCGGAATACACGTCGCAGGAAATGAATCTGTACGCCTTGTACCCGTCCCGGCAGTATCTGGACGCCAAGATCCGCACGTGGGTCGAGTTCCTGCGTGAGGAACTACCTGTCACGCTGGCCGCGGATCAGGAGGAACTGCGCGAGTTCGCGCGAACCTGACACCGCGCCGTGCGGGCGTTCCGGCGATGGCCAACTGGCTGCCGCCAGGCGGCACGGGCCGCTGTTACATAAGTGCCGCGTCGCAACATTTCCTTATTTCTCCCGCGCGGTCGATTTGCTAACGTGTCGTTCATGCGCTGCGGTATTGCACCGGACGCGCGCAGTTCGCCGCCGTTCGGCAAATCGCTACACATCGCAACGACAGAAGGACGAGGGATTCATGGATACGCATCTGATGATCGGCGTGGCCGTCATGTTGGGCTTGATCGGGATCGCCGCATCGCGCGATCTGCTCCGCCGCCTGCGCGAACAGCAGCCGCAACTGGTGCCGGTCAAGGTCGAGCGCCCGGATTTGCAGGGGCAGCGGCGCGATCGCTGAGGATTGGCGTGGCGCCGCTTTGGCGGGCGGCCTGTTTTCCGATCTTGGGGCCTAGCGGTTGACGCACGTTCCGGGCGCACATCTGGCGCTCAAATTCAGTTCACTGCTGCAATCAGGCCCGGCTCGTCATTGAGCGTGCGGTCCACGTCGTGGCTCACCCGATGCCAGCGAAAGCGCCCGGCGGCCAAGCCCGCGCTGCGCGTCAACTGCTCGAGTTCGTCGAGCGGGAGTTTCGGGTCCAGCCAGCGCCGCGCCGCGTCCGGCGCGAATGCCAGCGGACGGCGGTCGTGCACGTCGACGAGGCCCGCGTCGGCGATGGCCGTCACGATCACCATTCCCATGCCTTCCATTTGCGGCTCGGTGCCGCGCACGCTCGAGAGCGCCGCGAGATACATGGGCGAGTCGCTCTTCAGATGCACGAAGTAGGGCTGGCGAATCGGCGGCTCGTCTAGTCTGTCTTTGCTGTCCGCGATGGTGGTCACGGACGCGGTTTCCGTGCGCCACTCGAACCAGCCGTCCGCCGGCACCAATACCCGTCCGGTTTTCCACAGTTCCTTGAAGTAGCGCCCGTTCGGCGCGGCGTCCGCGCGCGCGTTGATCGTCTGCGGCAGATGTTGTTCGCGTGCCCAGTCCGGGCAATAGCCCCAGTGGACCGCGTGTACCGTCTGATCCGGATAGATGGCGAGCGGGTGGGTGCCGGGCGCGAGGTTGTAGCCGGGACGGCGGTCGACGGCGTCGAAGAGCATGAGTGGATCGGCGAGGCCGAGGTGCTCGACGTAGAGATGCGGATCGCGATACTGGCTGATTCGACCACACATGAGCGACCTCCGGAGGCGACCTGCCTGGGGTTCGACAACCGCGGTTGGATGACCGCGGTTCGACAACCTCGACAGCGTAGTGCCTGCCGTGCCGGCCCGCTACCCAGATCGGCCCCTAGCCGACCGACCCGACCGACCCGGCTGAGCGACCCGAACCGAAGCCGACTCAAGCCGAAGCCGACCCAACCCACCTCAGTGCCCGCTAGATCTCGACAACCTTATCCCACGCGAAAAGCGGATTTTCCAGCAAGCCGGTGCGTCGGTCGAGATAGCCGCGCGGATTGCAGACCACGCGCGTGCCATTCACGTTGTAGTCGAACGGCGTATGCGTGTGCCCATGAATCCACAGCGCGACCGGCGGGCCCACGAGGTCCGGCAAGTGATTGACGAAGCCCGCCGACACGAGGTCTTCCGCGTAACGCTCGGCGAGACTCAGCCGATGCGGCGCGTGGTGCGTGACGACGATCGTCTTGCCGCCGAACGGCCTGGCGAGTTCGCCTTCCAGCCAGGCGCGTGCTTGCCGGTGCAGCGCGAGCGAGTCGTCGGGCGTGAAGTCGCGCGTGGCGTCATGGGTGTCGTGCGGCCAGTTCATCTGGATCAGCCCGCGGAAATCGAGCATGACCTTGCGCGACGCCTCGATCGATTCGGCGAGCGTGTCCGGGTCGTTCCCGTACAACGCGAAGTCGGTCCACAAGGTCGTGCCGAGCACGCGCCACCGGCCTTGCGGGTCGACCAGCGCGGCGTTGTTCAGCACGTGCACGTTATCGACCTGCGCGGCCGCGTCGTAGAGCGCGGCGTCAAGCGCGCTGAACTCGCCGTCGTAGTACTCGTGATTGCCGGGCACGTAGACCACCGGCACGGCGCCGTCGAAAGTCTGCGCAGCCCAGCGCGGTCCGGCCGCGTGATTGTGGATGTCGCCGGCCAGCACGATCAGATCCGCCTGCGCATGCGGGATCAGCTCGGGCTCGTCGTTCTCCAGATGCAGATCGGACAGCACTCGAATCTTCACGACCACGACTCCTGCAAGTAGCTCCGCAAGGGAGCGCGGAGCATCAGACTCTAGCGTAGCACCTTGCCCGGATTCATCAGATTCAGCGGATCGAGCGCGCGTTTGACGGCGCGCATCAATTGCACTTCGACGTCCTGCTTGTAGTGCATCGCCTCGTCGATCTTCAACTGGCCGAGCCCGTGTTCCGCGCTGATGCTGCCGCGATGCCGGTGCACGCTGTCGTAGACGATCTGGTTGATCGGGCTCTGGTATTGCTCGAGGAACGTTTTAGCGTCGCCGCCCTCGGGCGCCTGCACGTTGTAATGCAGATTGCCGTCGCCGAGATGGCCGAACGTCACCATGCGCGCGCCGGGCACGGCCTGCGCGATCGCCGCGTCGGTTTCCTCGATGAAGTGGCCGATGCGCGAGATCGGCACCGCGATATCGTGCTTGATGTTCAGGCCTTCCTCGGCCTGGGCGAGCGGAATGTGTTCGCGCAGATTCCAGAACGCGCGCGACTGGCTGAGATTTTCCGCGACCACCGCGTCTTGCACCAGACCGTCTTCGAGCGCCGTTTCCATCAGACGCTCGAACAGGCCGCGTGCGTGCTCCTCGCTTTCGCTGTCCGACAGTTCGAGCAGCACGACTTGCGCGTGCGGCTCGGCGAACGGATAGCGCATCTGCTCGAAATGCCGGCCGACGAGGCGCAGGCAGAAATCCGACATCAATTCGAAGCCGGTCAGGAGCGGCCCGGCGATGCACTGTGTGAGCGACAAAAAGTCGAGCGCGGCGTACGGCGACGCGAGCGCGGCGAGCGCCGTGACGCGCGCAGCCGGTTGCGGATGCAACTTGAGCACGGCGGCGGTAATGATGCCGAGCGTGCCTTCCGCGCCGATGAACAGGTCGCGCAGATCGTAGCCGGTATTGTCCTTGCGCAGTCCGCGCAGGCCGTCCCACAGTTCGCCTTGCGGCGTGACCACTTCGAGGCCGAGGCACAACTCGCGCGCATTGCCGTAGCGGAGCACGCCGGTGCCGCCCGCGTTGGTGGCGAGATTGCCGCCGATCGTGCAGCTGCCTTCGGCGGCGAGGCTCAAGGGGAAGAGGCGGCCGGCCTCGTCGGCGTGCTTCTGCACTTCGGCGAGCATGACGCCGGCTTCGACCGTGATCGTATTGTTGTGCGGATCGATGTCGCGCA
Source organism: Paraburkholderia sp. BL9I2N2 (assembly GCF_004339745.1). Classification (GTDB taxonomy): domain Bacteria; phylum Pseudomonadota; class Gammaproteobacteria; order Burkholderiales; family Burkholderiaceae; genus Paraburkholderia. The sequence goes on from NZ_SMGP01000001.1 coordinate 776,115, forward strand.
CCCGGTTCAGACGCCGCAAGCTGATGACCGCCTGCGCGCCGCTTGCGTCCGGCGTGGCGCCGCCGGCGAGTCCGGTGTTGCCGCCTTGCGGAACCAGCGCGATGCGATGTTCGACGGCGAGCTTCACGAGCGCCACGACTTCGTCAGGCGTGGCCGGGCAGAGCACCGCGCACGCCGCGCCGGTGTAGCGGCGGCGCCAGTCGGTCAGGTACGGGGCGGTGTCGTGCGGATCGGTCAGCACCTGCGCGGCGCCGATGGCGTCGCGGCAGGCGGTGAGGAAAGCGGTCTGGGTCATGTTGGTCGGTCAGCGTATTCGGGCGGAAATGTCAGGTGAGGCGCAGCGTTTTCGTCAGCCGGTGGTGTTGGGCTGCTTTGCGGGCTGGTTGGCGGCCTGTTTTGCAGCCCGCTTCGCCGCGCGTTTGAACGGCGCGACGTAGGCCAGCGTGCAGACGAAAAAGACCACAGAGAGTGCGGCTTCCAGCCAGCCGAGACCGGCGCTCAGCCCGCGGTCGCTCCAGCCGCGCACAATACCTTCGGCAAAATACAGCAGGATCAGCATCGACGCCCATTGCAGCGTATAGAGCCGGCGCCGCCAGACGCCGGGTAGCGGGAGCAGCAGCGGCACAGCCTTGAGCACGAGCGCCGAACCGCCGGGACGCAGCGGCGCGAGCCACCATTCCCACGCGACGGACAGGGCGATCAGCGCCACCAGGGCAGTGGTGGCGCCGAACGCGGCAGCGCGATTTCGCGGCACGGGCATGGCGGCTGTGGTCACGGGCGCCTGCGCTGCGGTATCGGCGTCAGACGCGGCGGCCGGTTGGGCGTGCGGCTCGCTCACGGCCTTTCGCTCATGGATGCCGCCGTGCGCGCGACGCGTGCACCGAGCGCGATGGCGAGCGTCTTCTCGTCCGCCGAAATGCCTTGTTCGGCGCTGCCCGCGCGCGCGAAATGCGACGCGCCGTACGGAGTGCCACCGGTTTGCGTGGTGCTCAGCGCGCTCTCCGTGTACGGAATGCCGACGATCAGCATGCCGTGATGCAGAAGCGGCAGCATCATGGAAAGCAGCGTCGATTCCTGGCCGCCGTGCAAACTGCCGGTGGACGTGAACACGCAAGCGGGTTTGCCGGAGAGCGCGCCGGAAAGCCACTGCGGCGTGGTGCCGTCGAGAAAGTATTTGAGCGACGCGGCCATGTTGCCGAAGCGGGTAGGCGAACCGAGCGCCAGACCGGCGCATTCCTCGAGGTCGCGCAGTTCGACGTAGGGCGGGCCCTCGGCGGGAATATCGGGCTGGGTCGCTTCGCAGACGGTGGACACCGCCGGCACGGTACGCACGCGCGCCTGCATGCCGGGGACGCTGTCGACGCCGTGCGCGATCGCCAGCGCGAGCTCGCGCGTGGCGCCGTGACGGCTGTAATAGAGCACGAGAATGTCTTTCATAGGCCTCATCGGTGAACGGGTATTATAGGGGCTGGGTCCGCTCCACAGGCCACCCATAGCCGTTCGGCCAGGTCTCGCGCGCGGTCCTGAAACACCGGTACACGAAGCAAGGAGGTGGGGTTTGTTGTCCAGGGTGCGTTTCGATCTCGACACGCTCAAACGGCTCGCGCAATTTGCTGCGCAGCGCAGTAGCGAAGACCGCATTCCGCAGGTGGCCGGCAGCCTCACGTTCACCACCATGCTCTCGCTCGTGCCGCTCGCCACGGTCGCGTTCGCGCTGTTCACCGCGTTTCCGATCTTTGCTTCGTTCCAGATGTCGCTGCAGATATTTCTTGCCGACCATCTGATGCCCGCGCAGCTCAACAGTCAGATCTTCAACTATCTGAACCAGTTTGCTTCGAAGGCGAAGGGCCTCACGACCATCGGTATGATTTTTCTGTTCGTCACCGCCGTGATGACGATGATGACGGTCGAGTCCGCCTTCAACGTGATCTGGCGCGTGCGCAAGGCGCGGCCGATCGCGCAGCGCATTCTGGTGTATTGGGCGATCATCACGCTCGGGCCAATTCTGATCGGCGTGAGTTTGTCGATTTCATCGTACCTGTTCACGCAATCCATGACCTTTACGGCGGCGCAACGCATGACGCCGGTCATCGAGTGGGCGCTCACCGGCGCCGCGCTGCCGCTCACGGCGCTCGCCTTCACGATTCTCTACGTCTACCTGCCGAATTGCCGGGTGGAGTGGCGCGACGCGGTGATTGGCGGCGTGACCGCGGCGATCGCCTTCGAACTGGCGAAGCGCGGCTTCGGGTACTACGTACGGCGCATTCCGACCTACACCGCGGTGTACGGCGCATTCGCGGCCGTGCCGCTGTTCCTGGTGTGGATGTACCTGTGCTGGTTCATTACGCTCGCGGGCGCGATGATCGCGTCCGCGTTGCCGGCCATTCGTATCGGCCAGTTTCACCGGCCCACTTTCGAGGGCAGCAATCTGTTCGACTCGCTCGAACTGCTCGCACGGCTCTCGGAAGCGCGTGAAGCAGGCAAGCGCGGCTATACCGTACCCGAACTTTCGCGGATGCTTCGTCGCGATATGGACACCACGATCAACCTGCTGCAAAAGCTCGAAGAGATCGAGTGGATCGCGCGCTTGCAGGAAGATGGCATGCGTCCGCATTTCCTCCTGCTGGCGAATCCGGCGCAAATCACGGTCGAGCGCCTGTTCGCGCTGTTCGTGATCGACCGCGCGGAACTCGAGTATCAGCTCCAACTCGCGTCCACCCGCGTGGACGGGCAGATGTTGCTGGCGGCGCTGGAAAACGACAAGCTGAAAGTCACACTCGCCGCGTTGCTGACGGCGCGCGCGGCCGCTCGTGGGGCGCGTGCCGAGCAGAGCGAATCCGGTACGCCTTCCATGCCGCATCAGGCGGCTTGAGCCGCGCGGAGTGCGTACTGGTCGGCGCTGAAGCTACCGCATCGCTACAACGAAATCTTCCCGACGCAGATGTCTTTGAACATCACCCAGTCGCCCATCAGGCTATAAAGCGGATGCCGGAAGGTAGCCGGCCGGTTCTTCTCGAAGAAGAAATGCCCGACCCAGGCAAAGCCGTATCCGCAGATCACGGCAGCGGGCAGCCATAGCCAGTCGCCGGTGGCGAGCGCCATGGCGAGACAGCCGATCACGCCGAGCGATCCCACGAAATGCAGCCGCCGCGAGACTGTGTTGCGATGCTCGCTCAGGTAGTACGGATAGAACTCCGCGAAACTCGCGAAGTGATCGGTGTGCGCGGTTTGAGCCATCACGGCCTCCGATTGCGACGCTTCTCGATGCTTCAGCGTGCGCGCCAACAGGCCCAGACACACGCGCTCGAAGCAGGACAGGCTTGATCCATTGTGCGGCTATCGGGCGACGCGCGCAACCTGGCCGTTCGGCCGATGGCGCGCCGCTCCTCACGCGGCTATCGTGACGACTCGCAACGTTTATCGGATCTCGCGGGGCGCACCGGAAGCGAAGCTGAAGAGGGAGTCGAGCGTGGCGTCCGGTTGCTCGGTCATGAGCGCGTGGCCTGCTTCGAGCGTGACCGTGTCGACCGGCACACCGGCTTGCGCCAAGGCGCCAGCAAGCGCTTTGGCCGCGCGCGGCGGTGTCATCGCATCGCGGCGGCCGACGATCAGGCGTGCCGCACAGCGCAGCTGCGCGGCGCGGGTGAGGCCGTCCGCGTAGCTGTTGCAGGCGGCGAAGTCGGTGTGGAACAGGTTCGGCTCGCCGCTTGCCGAGACACGCTCCATCAAGCGCTGGTTCATACCGTGCAGCCAGAAGCCGGGGCCGGGGCAGGAGGGTTTGGCTGCGAAGGTCGAATGCGACCACTCGTTGACCATGCCGATCGCTTCGGGCTCACGGTGCAAGGCGGCGTCGAGCAAGGCGTCGGAGACGGCCATCGGTATCGCCGTGGCGAGCAGGGCGAGGTGGGTTGCCCGCTCCGGATAGCGGCCGGCGAAGTCGAGCGCGATCAGCGAGCCCATGCTGTGGCCGGCCACGAAAGCGCGTTGCACGCCGGCGGCGTCGAGCAGCGCGGCGAGCCAGTCGGCCATGGCGGGCACCGTGGTCAGAGCCGGGCCCGCGCTGCGGCAGTGGCCGGGCAGATCCACGGCCAGCACGCTAAAGCCGTGATGCGCGAAGTAGCGGGTTTGCAGCGCCCACACGCTGTGATCGTGCTCGGCGCCGTGGATGAAAACGGCGGTCGGCAGGCTCGCATCGAACGGTTTGCCGCCGGTGTAGGCGTAGGCGGGTTTGCCTTGAACAGTGAGGATCATGCGGACTCCGGGCGAGGTTGGGCAGCCGTGCCGGATGCACCGGATACACCGGGTGCGCCGCCGCGCGGCGCGCCCGAACCGCTCGCTTTCTGCGTGGCCTTCAGCGCGCGCTTGAGGTCGTCGATCAGATCGTCGGGATCTTCGAGGCCGATCGAGAGGCGGATCGTGCCTTCCGCAATGCCGGCCGCGGCGAGTGCGGCGGCGTCCATGCGAAAGTGCGTGGTCGATGCGGGATGAATCACCAGCGAGCGCGCGTCGCCCACGTTCGCGAGATGCGAGAACAGCGCGAGCGCTTCGATGAAGCTGCGTCCGGCGGCGCGGTCGCCGCGCAGATTGAAGCTGAACACCGCGCCGGCGCCGCGCGGCAGCAAGCGTTTCGCGAGCGCGTGGTCCAGGTGCGTCGGCAACTCCGGGTAGGCGACGGATTCGACCGCCGCGTGACCGGCGAGAAATTCGACCACGCGGCGCGTATTGGCGACGTGCCGTTCCATCCGCAAAGGCAGCGTCTCGATGCCTTGCAGCAGTTGCCACGCGGCCTGCGGATGCAGGCATGCGCCGAAGTCGCGCAGGCCTTCGCGGCGCGCTCGCAGGAGGAACGGCGCGACGGTGCTTTCCTCGCTGAACACCATGCCGTGAAAGCCGTCGTAGGGCTCGGTGAATTCGGGGAAGCGCCCGGAGGCTTCGAAGTCGAAGGTGCCGCCGTCCACCAGCACTCCGCCGATCGTCGTGCCGTGGCCGCCGAGAAATTTGGTGGCCGAGTGATAGACGAAGTCCGCGCCGTGTTCGAACGGCTTGAGCAGATAAGGCGTGGTGAAGGTCGAGTCGACTAGCAGAGGCACGCGATGCTCATGCGCGATCTGCGCCACGGCGGCGATATCGAGCACGTCGAGGCCCGGATTGCCGAGCGTCTCGCCGAACAGCAGCCGCGTGTTCGGGCGCAGCGCGGCGCGCCACGCGTCGAGGTCGCCGGGCTTGACGAAGGTCGTCTCGATACCGAAGCGCCGCAAGGTGTAGTGCAGCAGATTGTGCGAGCCGCCGTACAGCGCGCTGGAGGCAACGATATGCGAGCCCGCGCCCATTAGCGTGGCGATGGCCAGGTGCAAGGCCGCCTGGCCGCTCGCCGTGCCGATCGCGCCCGCGCCGTTTTCCAGCGCGGCGACGCGTTCCTCGAACACGGCCACGGTCGGATTCGAGATGCGTGAATAGACGTGACCGGCGCGCTCCATATTGAAGAGCGCCGCGGCGTGGTCCGAGTCGCGGAACGAAAACGAGGTAGTCTGGTAAATCGGCGTGGCGCGCGCGCCGGTTGTCGGGTCGGGAGCAGCGCCGGCGTGCAGCGCAAGCGTGTCGAAACGGTTCGCGGACATGCTGGGCGGCGGGGCCACGGACGGCCTCGCGAAAGGTGAAAGTGGCGGCCATCCTATCACCGGCATGCGGCGCTTCAAGCGCGGTTTTCCCGATGCGCGTACGCTCGGAATTACGGGTTCGAACCTGCGAACGCCCGCTGCGCCTTGGTGGGCGGGCCGCTTTCCTTTTATGGGTCTTTCCGCTAGGATCGAAAAACATCGATGCATTACCAGCTTAGCGGGCATTACGGGAGACAAATCATGCGAGTCAGCGACATCCTCAAAGTCAAAGGCAACACCCTATTCACGGTCACGCCGGATACCACGCTGCACGACGCAGTCAATGCCATGGCCGAGCACGACATCGGCTCGCTGGTGGTGATGGAATACGGCGACCTCGTCGGCATGCTGACGTTCCGCGAAATCATTCTGACGCTGAGCGAGAACGGCGGCAGCGTCGGCACCTCCACGATCCGCAAGGTCATGGACGACCATCCGCTCACCTGCACGCCGGAAACGGATGTCAACGAAGTCCGCCGCATGATGCTCGAACATCACGTGCGTTATCTCCCGGTGATGGAAAGCCGCACGCTGATGGGTGTGATCTCGTTCTACGACGTCGCCAAGGCGGTGGTCGAAGAGCAGGGTTTCGAAAACCGCATGCTCAAGGCATATATCCGCGACTGGCCGGAAGAACAGCAGGACCAGCAGCCGGCGCGTTAATGCGCGGCGATTCACTGCGACGCGCTAGCCGTTGCTGTGAGCGCGAAGAGGCAGTCAAGGCGCGCGCGAAAGCGTGCGCTTTTTTTGTGTCCGGCGCTGGGTTTGGCCTCATGTCCTGCCTTGTATCCGGTCCTTGGGCTGGCTTGATGCCAAGGCCGGTGCGAACTCGCGTGATCGCTTTGCAGTCCGGCGCCGTGTGCCGCCCGCTGACACGCCCGCGCGCGACACCGCGCATGGTGCTTTCTTCTTTGTCGTTCTTTTAGCCTGTTCACGGAACTTCATGAGCGATCGTCCGTTACCTGCCGCCCGCCGCGCCGCCCGTCAACAAGAAGCGCACGAATCCCAGTTCCGGCTGCTCGGCCAGCGTCGCTTCGCGCCGTTTTTCTGGACCCAGTTCCTCGGCGCGATGAACGACAACGTGTTCAAGATCGGCTTCACGTCGCTCGTCACGTATCAGGCGGCGCGCTTTTCCGGAGTCGATCCGAAAACGGCAGCGTTCCTGATCTCGGCCATCTTCATTCTGCCGTTTGTGCTGCTGTCGGCCACCTCAGGCCAGATCGCCGACAAGTACGACAAGGCGATGCTCACGCGCTTCGTCAAGAGCTTCGAAATCGTGGTGATGCTGATCGGCGGCGCGGGTTTCTGGCTGCATAGCGCACCGCTTTTGTACCTGTGCACGTTTCTGATGGGCGTCCATTCCACCGTGTTCGGACCGGTCAAATACTCGTACCTGCCGCAGCATCTGTCGAAGGCAGAACTGGTCGGCGGTAACGGCATGGTCGAAATGGGCACCTTCGTGGCGATCCTGATCGGCACGATCGTCGGCGGCGTGGGCGCCGGTTTCGTCGAACACGGCGCAGTGGTGCTCGCCTGCGCGTGCGTCGCGATCGCGGTTGTAGGGCGCGCGGTGTCGAGCTTCGTGCCGCTCACGCCGGCGCCGCAAGCCGATCTGCGCATCAACTGGAATCCGGTCAGCGAAACGTGGCGCAACCTCAAGCTGGCGCACGAAAACCGCACCGTGTTTCTGAGTCTGCTCGGCATTTCCTGGCTGTGGTTCGTCGGCGCGATCTTCCTGTCGTCGTTTTTCAGCTTCGCGAAAAATGTGCTGTCCGCCGATCCGGACGTCGTGACCGTCCTGCTCGGCACCTTCTCGATCGGCATCGGCCTTGGCTCGCTGATGTGCGAAAAGCTCTCGAAGCGGCGCATCGAAATCGGCCTCGTGCCGCTCGGCTCGATCGGCATGAGCGTGTTCGCGATCGATCTGTTTTTCGCGAGCCACGCACTGCCGCTGCAGGGGCATCTGCTGAGCGTCGGCGAGTTCATCGTGCGGCCGGCCCACTGGCGCGTGCTGGCCGATCTGTTCCTGCTCGCCATGTTCGGCGGCCTCTACAGCGTGCCGTTGTATGCGCTGATCCAGAGCCGCAGCCAGCCGAGCCACCGTGCGCGGATCATCGCGGCGAACAATATTCTGAACTCGCTGTTCATGATCGTTTCGTCGCTGATGGCCGTCGCCCTGACCTCGGCGGGCTTCAGCATTCCGGCGATTTTCCTCGTCACCGCGCTGCTCAATATCGTCGTGGCGACCTACATCTACTCGCTCGTGCCGGAATTTCTGCTGCGCTTCATCGCCTGGGTGCTGGTGCACACGTTCTACCGGATTCGCCTCGTGCATGCCGAGCGGATTCCGGATGAGGGCGCGGCCGTGCTCGTGTGCAACCACGTGAGTTTCGTGGACGCGATCGTCATCATGGCCGAGAGCCCGCGGCCGATCCGTTTCGTGATGGACCACCAGATCTTCAAGACGCCGTTCGCCGGCTGGGTGTTCCGTCACGCGAAGGCGATTCCGATCGCGCCGGCGCATCAGGATGCGCAGATGCTGACGCGCGCCTATGAGCGCTGCGCGCAGGCGCTTGCCGAAGGCGAACTGGTTTGCATCTTTCCGGAAGGCAAGCTCACCCGAACCGGCGACATGAGTCCGTTCCGTCACGGCGTGACCGAGATCATCCGGCGCACGCCGGCGCCGGTCATCCCGATGGCGCTGCGCGGCCTGTGGGGCAGCGTATTTTCGCGCGCCAACGACGCGCGCTGGCCGCGGCCGATTCATAAGGGCGTCATGAGCCGTCTGACGCTCGCGGTAGGGGAGCCAATCGAGCCGGCGTTGGCGACGCCCGAAAAGCTGCAGGACATCGTCGCCGAGTTGCGCGGGGCGCGGAAGTAGCGCGGCAAGGGTGCCGAAGTTCGGTAGCGGCACCACGGGAACCGAAAACGTGACCGCACGGGCATAGAGAGCTTGCGAAAGGTGGCGGCATGACCGCGCGGCTAGGGCAGGCGGTGCGCAATATCGGCATGGAAGTTCCCGCCTTGCGATGTTTTGCGCCCCCGCCAGCTGCGTGACTGACCAGGCAACAGGCGACGCAAGTGTCTTGGGCGACTATTCCTACCCGACACAGCGTACGTCCTGACAAGCCGGGTGATCCGTCAGGAAGCGGCCGCGCATGCACACCCTGGCCGATCGGCCAAAACGACCGCGCGGCGCGGTCCAGCCGCCACGAGGCTGGCATAATACTGCTTTCCCCGCATTTCTTTGGACGACGCCCATGTCCGGCAACACGCTCGGTACGCTTTTCACTGTCACGACCTTCGGCGAATCGCACGGCCCCGCTATCGGCTGCGTGATCGACGGCTGCCCGCCGGGCATGGCGCTCAACGAAGCCGACATCCAGTTCGAACTCGACCGCCGCAAGCCCGGCACGTCGCGCCACGTCACGCAGCGCCAGGAAGAAGACAAGGTCGAGATCCTGTCGGGCGTGTTCGAAGGCCAGACCACCGGCGCGCCGATCGCGCTTATGATCCGCAACACGGACCAGCGCAGCAAAGACTACGGCAATATCGCCGACACGTTCCGCCCGGGCCATGCCGACTACACCTACTGGCAGAAATACGGCATCCGCGACTATCGTGGCGGCGGCCGTTCATCGGCACGTCTCACGGCGCCGACGGTGGCCGCGGGCGCGGTCGCCAAGAAGTGGCTGCGCGAGAAGTTCGGCACCGAGATTCGCGGTTATATGGCCGCGCTCGGCGAGGTCGACGTGCCGTTCGTCGACTGGGTGCACGTGCGCGAGAACCCGTTTTTTGCGCCCAACGCGGAGATCGTGCCGCAACTCGAAGCGTATATGGACGCGCTGCGCAAGGAAGGCGACTCGATCGGCGCGCGCATCAACGTTGTGGCGTCCGGCGTGCCGGTCGGCCTCGGCGAGCCGCTGTTCGATCGTCTCGACGCGGACATTGCGCACGCCATGATGGGCATCAACGCGGTGAAGGGCGTCGAGATTGGCGCGGGCTTCGCCAGCGTCGCGCAACGCGGTTCGGTGCATGGCGACGAATTGACGCCGGAGGGCTTCGTCGGCAATCACGCAGGCGGTGTGCTCGGGGGTATTTCGACGGGACAGGACGTGACGGTATCGATCGCGATCAAACCGACGTCGAGCATTCGCACGCCGCGTCGCTCGATCGACAAGGCGGGGCAACCGGTCATCGTCGAAACGTTCGGACGGCATGACCCGTGCGTCGGCATTCGCGCCACGCCGATCGCCGAATCCATGCTCGCGCTGGTGCTGATCGACCATGCGCTGCGCCATCGCGCGCAATGCGGCGACGTCGCCGTCAGCACGCCGAAGATCGCGGCGAGCGCGCCTTAACGGGCCTGTTTCAGGCGTCTCTGTACCTGTTCTGCGTGAGCAGTGCCGTCTCTATGACCGATCTCAATTTCGGGCCGTCAGCGCGCCACCTCGCGGGCCTGCGTGCGCGTGCCGCCGCGCCCGATGCCGCCGCCGGCGAGTGCCTGGCGTTCGGTCAGGCGCTGTTGCAACACGCCGGCCGTGACAAGGCGAACCAGCGCGAGGCACTTGCTGCACTGGTGCGCGCCTATCAACTCGATCCTTCCTGCGAACCCACGCTGCTGCATACGATTGCGCAAACGGCCTTCGTGCTGCGCGACTGGGCGCTGGTCGACTCGGCCACCGGCCTGCTGCTCTCGCGCGATGCCGAAGACGCCAACGCGCTGATCTGGCGCGCGGCGGCCGTTCAGCAACGTGACGACTTCGCCGCGGCCGAGGCGCTGTTGCGTGAAGCGGTGCGTGTCGTTCCCGGCAATCCGGTGGCGCTTCACAAGCTGGCGTTGTGCATCAAGGAGCAGGCGCGGTTCGGCGAGGCCGAGGCGTTGCTGCGGCAAGTCCTGACGCTCTCGCCGGATAACGCCCATGCATTGTTCGATCTGTCGGAACTCGAGATTCGCAGCGGACGTTTTGCCGATGGCTGGGCGCATTACGAGTCGCGCATCGCGTTTGCCGCAGGCGAACTGAATAACGCGCAGCAGGCGCTCGCGGCGATCAGCGCGCATTGGCAGGGCGAATCGCTTGCGGGCAAAACGTTGGTGGTCTACGGCGAGCAAGGCAATGGCGATTGCCTCTGGGCGGTGCGCTTTCTGCCGCTGCTGGCCGAGCGGGCGGGGCGCGAGGGCGGCCGGGTGATTTTCGGCCATGACGGACCCTTGCGGCATTTATTCGAACGGATGCTGCCCACCGATTTGCCTCTCGAAACGAGCCTGGAGACACAGCCGGATTTTCACTGCGGGTTGATGAGCCTGCCGCTGCGGCTCGGTGTTTTCGACGCAACGGGATGGGGCGCGCCGTACCTAACGGCCGACCCGGCGCGTGAGCAGACATGGCGCGAACGAGTCGAAGCGCACACGGCCGGCAAGCGAGGCAACCGCAAGGTCGGGCTGGTGTGGAACGGCAATCCGGACCATGTTCGCGACATGCGGCGTTCGGTGCCCGTCGAGCAAATCGAACCGCTGTTGAACGTACCTGGCGTGAGCTACTTTGCGTTGTCGCCGGGGCGCGGGGAGACGGTCGCGCAGTGGCGCGCCAAGGGTCTCGACGTCGTGGATCTGACGCATCATTTTCAGTCCGGCTTCGACGATGTCGCGGCGTTGCTGACGAATCTGGATATGGTGGTCACGATCGACAGCGGGCCCGTGCATCTGGCGGGAGCGCTCGGCGTGCCGACCTGCTTGATGATCGATCACGTGTCCGCCTGGTTCTGGGGCGATGGCTCGACGGAGACGGCGTGGTACGACTCGGTTGAACTGGTTCGACAGCCGCGCGTCGGCGACTGGGCGCCCGTCGTGGCGAAGGTGCGCGAGCGGATTGAAGCGGTGGGGCGGCGTTGAGTTTTTTGCCTTCACAGCGCGAGCATTCAGAAGCAGGCGCTGCGAAGACAAGTGAAGCATCGATCACATGTTCGGATAGTTCGGACCGCCGCCACCTTCAGGCGTGACCCACACGATGTTCTGCGTCGGGTCCTTGATATCGCAGGTCTTGCAGTGCACGCAGTTCTGCGCGTTGATCACGAGGCGCTCGCTGCCGTCGTCATTCTTCACGAACTCGTACACGGCCGCCGGGCAATAACGCGATTCCGGACCGGCATAGGTCTGCCAGTTCACGTTCACCGGCACCGACGGATCTTTCAGCGTCAGGTGCGCCGGCTGGTTTTCCTCGTGATTCGTGTTCGAGATGAACACCGAGGACAACCGGTCGAACGTGAGCTTGCCATCCGGCTTCGGATAAGTGATTGGCTTGCACTGCGATGCGGGCTTCAGCATTTCGTGATCCGAATGCTGGTGATGCAGCGTCCACGGCACATTGCCGCCCAGCAGCTTCTGCTCGATGCCGACCATCAGCGTGCCGAGGTACAGGCCCTTGCTCATCCACTGCTTGAAGTTGCGCGCGCGATGCAGTTCGGTGTGCAGCCACGAGGTCTTGAAGCTCTCCGGATACGCCGTCAGTTCATCGTTCTGACGCCCAGCCTGCACAGCGTCGAACGCCGCTTCAGCGGCCAGCATGCCGGTCTTGATCGCCGCATGCGAACCCTTGATCCGCGATGCGTTCAGGAAGCCCGCATCGTCGCCGACCAGCGCGCCACCCGGAAACACCAGTTTCGGCAGCGACATCAGGCCGCCGGCGGTAATCGCCCGCGCGCCATATGACACACGCTTGCCACCTTCGAGCACCGCGCGGATCGCCGGATGCGTCTTGTAGCGCTGGAATTCCTCGAACGGCGACAGGTACGGATTCGTGTAGCCGAGGCCCACCACGAAACCCACCACCACCTGGTTGTTATCCATGTGATAGAGGAACGAGCCGCCGTAGGTGTCGTTCTCGAGCGGCCAGCCGGCGGTGTGCATCACCAGACCCGGCTTGTGCTTCGACGGATCGATTTCCCACAGTTCCTTGATGCCGATCCCGTAGACCTGCGGATCGGCGCCTTCGCGCAGCTTGAATTTGTCGTTCAGCTGGCGGCCGAGGTGCCCACGCGCGCCTTCGCAGAACAGCGTGTACTTCGCGTGCAGTTCCATGCCGAGCTGGAAGTTTTCGGTCGGCTCGCCGTCCTTGCCGATACCGAGATTGCCAGTCGCGACGCCCTTAACCGAACCGTCATCGTTGTAGAGGATCTCAGCAGCAGGAAAGCCTGGGAAAATCTCGACACCCAGCGCCTCAGCCTGCTGACCCAGCCAGCGCGTGACGTTCGCGAGACTGATCACATAGTTGCCGTGATTCTTGAAATTGTCCGGCAGCGCCCAGGTCGGCACGCTCTTCGAACCGGTTTCCGTCAGGAACAGGAATTTGTCCTCGGTCACGTCCACCGTCAGCGGCGCGCCTTTTTCCTTCCAGTCAGGGACCAGCTCGTTCAAAGCGCGCGGATCCATCACCGCGCCCGACAGGATATGCGCCCCGATCTCCGAGCCTTTTTCCAGTACGCACACGCCAAGCTCGACGCCTTTTTCCGCCGCCAGCTGCTTCAGGCGGATCGCCGCGGACAGGCCAGCCGGGCCGCCGCCGACGATCACGACGTCGTATTCCATCGACTCGCGCGGACCGTACTGCTCAATGAGACTTGCGGGGGTCATTGATGCTCCTCTTACCGTTAGAATGCTTTTTTCGGGTTCGTATTGTGGGCGATGCACACCCGCACTGCAACCAGATGAGCACAGATTAGCACGATCGTTCTATTTTTATGATACGGTATGACCCGTAGTGACGGTCTTACCGCACCCGTCAACCGCATCTGTAACAACAACCGAACAAGGAACGACAATGGGCCGTTCGATCAATCTGGAAGGCAAGGTCGCGCTGATCACCGGCGCCTCGAGCGGGTTGGGAAAGCGCTTTGCTCAAGTGTTGTCGCAGGCGGGCGCCAAGGTCGTGCTGGCGAGCCGGCGGACCGAGCGTCTGAAGGAATTGCGCGCCGAGATCGAGGCGTCCGGCGGCGCGGCGCACGTCGTTTCGCTCGACGTGACCGACTACCAGAGCATCAAGTCGGCCGTCGCCCATGCGGAAACCGAGGCCGGCACGATCGACATCCTTGTGAACAATTCGGGCGTGTCGACCACGCAGAAGCTCTCGGAGGTCACCCCCGCCGACTTCGAATACGTGTTCGATACCAACACGCGCGGCGCGTTCTTCGTCGCCCAGGAAGTCGCCAAACGCATGATCATGCGCGGCAACAACGCGCAGAAACCGTCGTACCGGATCATCAATATCGCGTCGATGGCCGGCTTGCGCGTGCTGCCGCAGATCGGCCTGTATTCGATCAGCAAGGCGGCTGTCGTGCATATGACGAAAGCCATGGCGCTGGAGTGGGGCAAACACGGCATCAACGTGAACGCGATCTGCCCGGGCTATATCGACACGGAGATCAACCACCATCACTGGTCGACTGAGCAAGGGCAGAAGCTCGTGTCGATGCTGCCGCGTCACCGAGTCGGCAAACCGGAAGATCTGGACGGACTCCTGCTGCTGCTGGCCGCCGACGAATCGCAGTTCATCAACGGCTCGGTGATTGCCGCCGACGACGGATTCGGGCTCTCCTGAGCGCAAGACGGCGCAGCCGGCGCTTGCGTTTCAGGTCTTGCCCGCCGGATTAGCGTCCGTTCGAAGAAACTGTTTTACGCGCTCCGGCCTTTCCTGCGCCTGAAGGCGCGCGCTATGTTGATGTTTGTCTCTACGCCGGGTCACGCGCCGGCTTCAACCTGGTTTCAATCCGATAAAGAAGTACGATGAGCGATTTTCACGCAGTTTTCGAGATGTCGATGCCGATCCGCTGGGGCGACATGGACGCCTTCGGCCATGTGAACAACACGGTCTATTTCCGCTACATGGAGCAGGTGCGGATTTCCTGGTTCGAACAGCTGGGCCTGGCCGGCAGCAACGCCGACGGGCAAGGGCCAGTGATCGTCAATGCGTCGATGGAGTTTCTCAAGCAACTGCATTATCCCGGCGACGTGATCGGGCGGATGACGGTGGCCACGCCCGGCCGCAGCAGCTTCGACACGGGTTTCGAGCTGGTGCGCGCCGACGATCCCAACACCGTCTATGCGCGCGGCGCCGCGCGCTGCGTATGGATCGATTACGCGGCCGGCAAGTCGGTCCCCGTGCCGGACATGCTGCGCGAAACCATCGAGCGTGCCGCGCTGGTCAAGGCGGCCTGAGCGGCGACAGATAGACGAGTCCCGCGCGCTTGCCTGGCGGCGCCTTCAATGCCCGAGCAGGCGCTGCAATAGCTCCGTCGCGTTCCCCGTATCGTATTTGCGCATCAGCCGCGCCCGGTAGACATCGACCGTGCGCGGGCTGATATCCAGCACGCGGCCAATCTGCTTGCTGGTTTTCCCCGTCACCAGTTGCGCGGCGATTTCGCGTTCGCGCGGCGTCAGTTCGACCGCCACGCGGCGCGTCGCGCTCAAGTCCTCGAAGGTCCAGACGCCCGCGGCGTGCGGGTCGGCGCGTTCCTGCGCGCGGCCCGTCACGTGGCACCAGAACAATTCCCCGTTGGCCCGCTTCATGATGCGGTCGTCCGCGTAGCTGCCTTGCGCCGTCATGATCGGCGGAATCCGCGCGCCGATCCGCTCGAATTCGTCCGTCGACGGATACAGCACCTGGAACGACTGGCCGAGCAGCGATTCGCGCGTGCAGCCGAAAATCGACGCGAGCTCGTCATTACAGTCTTCGATAATCCGTTCGCGCGACAGCACGAGTCCGATCGGAGCGAGGTGGAACGCGGTTTGGTAATCCAGTGCGGGCATGGGCTGGCGGCAAGTACTTATGTATTTTTGCGTATTGTGCCGCATGGCGCGCCCAGCGTACTCTTTCGAGCACATGACAACGCGGCGAAGCTGTCCGCGGCGGGCATTTGCACGATGCGCAGGGAAACCTGGGCGCACAGCCCGCCGGGGATGACTAGAATGACGTGTCGGGCTCAGGCTCGCGCAACGTCGTACCAGCCGCAACGATCCGAATTCGGGTTTCCATAAAGGAAGGGACATACTGATGAACAAGGTCTATCCAGGCGCCGCCGAGGCGCTGAAAGACATCGTCAAGGACGGGCAGACGTTTGCCGTCGGCGGCTTCGGGCTGTGCGGCATTCCGGAGGCGCTGATCGGCGCACTGCGCGATTCGAAGGTGCAGGGCATCACCTGCATCAGCAACAATGCGGGCGTCGACGGCTTCGGCCTTGGTCTGCTGCTCGAAACGCGCCAGGTCAAGAAGATGATCTCGTCGTATGTCGGCGAGAACAAGGAGTTCGAGCGCCAGTATCTGGCCGGTGAACTCGAACTCGAATTCACGCCGCAAGGCACGCTCGCCGAGAAGCTGCGCGCGGGCGGTTCGGGCATTCCGGCGTTTTTCACCAATACCGGCTACGGCACGCTGATTGCCGAAGGTAAGGAAACCCGCCAGTTCGGCGAAAACCACTACGTGCTCGAACACTCGCTGACGGCCGACGTCGCTTTGGTGAAGGCGTGGAAGGCCGACAAATCGGGCAACCTGATCTATCGCCGCACCGCGCGCAACTTCAACCCGATGTGCGCGATGGCCGGCAAGATCACCGTGGCCGAGGTCGAGGAAATTGTCGAAGTGGGCGAACTCGATCCGGACGCGATCCATACGCCTGGCATCTTCGTGCAGCGCATCGTGTTGAATGCGCATCCGGAAAAACGCATCGAACAACGCGTCGTCCGCGCGAAAGGAGACTGATCATGGCATGGACTCGTGACGAAATGGCCGCGCGCGCGGCGAAGGAATTGCAGGACGGCTTTTATGTCAACCTCGGCATCGGCCTGCCGACGCTCGTGGCCAATCACGTGCCGCCGGGCGTCGAAGTGTGGCTGCAGTCGGAAAACGGCCTGCTCGGCATCGGCCCGTCGCCGACCGAAGAGGAAGTGGACGCCGACCTCATCAACGCCGGCAAGCAGACGGTCACCACGCTGCCGGGCTCGTCGATTTTTTCGTCGGCGGATTCGTTCGCGATGATTCGCGGCGGCCACATCAATCTGGCGATTCTCGGCGCGATGCAGATCAGCAAGAAGGGCGATCTGGCCAACTGGATGATCCCGGGCAAGATGATCAAGGGCATGGGCGGCGCGATGGATCTGGTCGCGGGCGTCAAACGCGTGGTCGTGCTGATGGAGCACGTCGCGAAGGGCGACCAGCACAAAATCCTCGAAGAATGCACGCTGCCGCTTACGGGCGTGGGCGTGGTCGATCAGATCATTACGGATCTCGGCGTGATCGACGTCACGGACGACGGGCTGAAGGTGACCGAATTGGCGCCTGGCGTGAGCGTCGACGAAATCAAGGCGAAGACGGGCGCGCCGCTCGATGTGAGCGCGGTGAGTTAAATGGCGTGCAATGAGGCCGTCTGAGGCTGGTTGAGGCTGATGTGTGGCCGATCCGGCTGGTGTGAGCGGCAGGCGGCCGCAAGGCGGTTCCGAGGCGGGCGAGGCGTGAGTCTCGCCCGTTTTGTTTTCTGCGGAGCACTTCGTTCAGATGCGTCCTATGCCTTTCGGCCGACTCTTGCCGCGCGGCAAAGCGGTTTACAATCGTTTGAAGATTGGACGCATATCGATCCCTGCTGTGCCCAAGCCAAATCCGCAGCGCTTTTGCAAGGAACCCAGATGACCGAAATCACGTCGGCTTCCACCGCCGGGCGGCTCGCGCCGCGTCAACGCTACGTGCAGTGCGCGAGCGCCGGTGGCTTGCACCGCATCGCCTACACCGAGTGGGGCGACCCGGCCAATCCGCGCGTGCTGCTGTGCGTGCACGGCTTGACTCGCTCAGGGCGCGATTTCGACCGCCTCGCGGAGGAATTTGCCGGCACTTACCGCGTGGTGTGTCCGGATGTCGCGGGGCGGGGCTTGTCATCGTGGCTGGCCAACCCCAACTTGTACATGGTGCCGCAATACGTTGCCGACATGGTCACGCTGATCGCGCGGCTGAATGTCGAAACAGTCGACTGGTTCGGCACGTCGATGGGCGGCCTGATTGGGCTTGGGCTCGCCGGTCTGCCGGAAACGCCGATCCGCAAGATGTTGTTGAACGATGTCGGTCCGCATCTGGAGCCGGCCGCGGTGCAGCGCATCGGCGACTATCTCGGCAAGCCGGTGCAGTTTGAAACACTGCAGCAAGGCATCGACTACGCGGCCTTGCTAGCGCAGACTTTCGGCCCGCTCACGCCGGACGAGTGGCGCGAGATCAACACGCCGCTTCTGCACGAGCAGGGCGGCAAGTGGCTGTTCCGTTACGACCCGCGTATCGCGCAGCCCTTTACCGCGGCCACCGAGGAAGCGTCCAAACTCGGCGAGGCCGCGTTGTGGCATTCGCTGGCGTCGTTCCAGGGGCCGGTGCTGGTGGTGCGCGGCGAGCTATCCGATCTGCTCTCGCGTGAAACCGTCGCGAAGATGGTCGAGACCGGGCGCGCGGTGTCGAGTGCGGAAATCCCAGGCGTTGGGCATGCGCCGGCGTTTTTGTCGGCCGATCAGATCGACATCGCCAGGCAGTTCTTTATCGGACCGGCCGCCGACGCGTCATAATATGCAGTTCCGCGCCGCGTCCTTGACGGGGCCCGATGCGGAACGCATCTCCGATCAATTTTCAAACCAACTCAGGATTCGTCATGGCAGTCATTCGTCACCACGTCGGCAAGCGCCTCTCGGAAATCGCCGTGCACAACGGCACCGTGTACCTCGCGGGCCAGATCGCCGAAGACGCGGATCAGGACATCACGGGTCAGACGCGCGAAGTGCTCGGCCACATCGACCGTCTGCTGGGCGAAGTGAACAGCGACAAGTCGCATTTGCTGTCGGTGCAGATCTACATCGCGGACATGGTGCATTTCGCCGACATGAACGCCGTGTGGGACGAGTGGGTCGCGCAAGGCGCCACGCCGCCGCGCGCTACCGTCGAAGCGAAGCTCGCCAATCCGAAATGCCTGGTCGAAATCTGCGTGGTCGCTGCACAGCGCAGCTAAGCGGGCACGTGTTGTTGAAATTCCGTTGAATCGTCTGGCCCGGTGGGCCGTCGCACCATGAATACCGAAACTGTTACGAGCACGCCGAACCCCCTTCCTTCTTTCGATGAAGCGATGGCGTTCGTGCGCGAACATGCGGGCGAGGTGCGGCTGTCGTCGGGCGAAATGCTGGCGGATCACGCGGCGGGTACGGCGTCGATCATGCGCACGCTCAACGTCGATCCGCCGGCGGTACTGGCGGCGGCGTTGTTTGCGTTGACGCCGCATCTGCAGGACCCGGAGCGCGTGATCGCTGACAACTTCGGCGAAGAAGTCGCGCAACTGGTCGGCGACGTCCGCAAGTTGTTGCGTCTCGGCACTGTGAGCTTGCGTGCCGCGCAGAACGCCATGCCCGAGGCCGGCCGCGATGCGCAAGCCGCGCGCCGCGCGCAGGTCGAGGCGCTGCGCAAGATGCTGCTCGCCTTCGCGCAGGATATTCGGGTGGTGCTGATCCGGCTTGCGTCGCGCCTGCAATCGCTGCGTTACTATGCGGCGGCGAAAATCACGCCTTCACCGGACGTGGCGCGCGAGACGCTCGATATCTATGCGCCGCTCGCCAACCGTCTTGGCATCTGGCAGTTGAAGTGGGAGCTCGAGGATCTCGCGCTGCGCTTCGAAGAGCCGGTTACTTATAAGCGCATTGCCAAGCTGCTCGACGAGAAACGCGTCGAGCGCGAGAGCTATGTCGCGCAGGCTATCGAACGCTTGCAAAAGGAATTGGCCGCGGCGCATATTCGCGCGGAAGTGAGTGGCCGGCCGAAACACATCTACAGCATCTGGCGCAAGATGCGCGGCAAGGAGCTGGACTTCGCCGAGCTCTACGACGTGCGTGCATTTCGGGTGATCGTGCCGGACATCAAGGATTGCTACACGGTGCTCGGCATCGTGCACAACCTGTGGCAGCCGGTGCCGAAAGAGTTCGACGATTACATCTCGCGGCCGAAGCCGAATGGCTACAAGTCGCTGCACACGGTGGTGATCGGCGACGACGGCCGCGCGTTCGAAGTGCAGATCCGTACGCAGGAAATGCATCAGTTCGCCGAATACGGCGTGGCTGCGCATTGGCGCTACAAGGAAGCCGGCACGCGTGGTTACGGCGGCCAGTTCGCCGCCAACGAGAAGTACGACGAGAAAATCGCGTGGCTGCGTCAACTGCTCGCGTGGAAAGACGAAGTCTCCGAGGGCGAGCATGGCGAGAAGCGCGCGGCGCAGCCGTGGGAGCAACTGCGCCAGGCCACACTCGACGACGACCACATCTATGTGCTGACGCCGCAGGCACGGGTGATTCCGTTGCCGCATGGCGCGACGCCCGTGGATTTTGCTTATCACTTGCACAGCGAGTTGGGACACCGTTGCCGTGGCGCGCGCGTCGATGGCGCGATGGTGCCGCTCAACACGCCTTTGCAAAACGGTCAGACAGTCGAGATCGTCGCGGTGAAGGAGGGTGGGCCGTCGCGCGACTGGCTCAACCCGCAACTCGGCTATCTGCAAAGTCCGCGCGCGCGGCAGAAGGTGCGCGCGTGGTTCAACGCGGTCGAAGTGCAGGAACATATCGCGAGCGGCCGCGCGATGGTCGAAAAGACCTTGCAGCGCGAAGGCAAGACCTCGGTCAATCTCGATCAGCTTGCGGCCAAGCTCGGCTTCAAGACTACCGACGATCTTTTCTCGGTAGTGGGCAAGGAAGAATTCAGTTTGCGGCTCGTCGAGCAGGCGCTGCACGATGCGCCGCCGCCGGAACCCGTGGTCGAAGCGCCGGAGCAATTCGAGAAGCGCAGCAGCGGCGCGAGCGTGGCGCGCGGCGCGTCCACGGGCGTGCTGGTGGTCGGTGTCGATGCGTTGCTCACGCAACTCGCGCGCTGTTGCCGGCCTGCGCCGCCCGACGATATCTGCGGCTTTGTCACGCGCGGCAAGGGCATGTCGATTCACCGCAGCGATTGCCCGACGTTCCAGCGCATGGCCGACCGGGCGCCGGAGCGCGTGTTGCAAACGGCTTGGTCGGCGGAAGTGATGAGCGGCCGCGGCCAGTCGGTTTATCCCGTCGATCTTTCGATCGACGCAACGGATCGGCAGGGTTTGTTGCGCGATATTTCCGAAGTGTTTGCGCGCGAAAAGATGAATGTGATCGGCGTGAAGACGCAGACGCGCCGTAACGCTGCGTTCATGCAATTTACCGTCGAGGTGTCGAGTGCGGCGCAGATTCAGCGCGCGTGCACGTTGCTCGGCGAGGTCACAGGGGTGGTGCGCGCTTCACGCAAGAGTTGATGCGTGTGCGACGCGCGCATGGCCCGTCGACGTATCCGCTGGACGTGAGTAGAAATTTAAAGTCGGTGCATAAAAGTACTTGCCAAGCAGTGTGGGGCTCCATATAATCTCGTTTCTTCAGGCTCGTAGCTCAGCTGGTTAGAGCACCACCTTGACATGGTGGGGGTCGTTGGTTCGAGTCCAATCGAGCCTACCAACGAAAGAGAAATTCCGGTTTTACCGGGGTTTCGCAAGCTGCAGCAAGCGCCTTTGGCGCAAAAGGCGAATACGGTTATGACACCGCGAACGTTGACCGAAACCACTTCGGAGCGACGCTAGTCGAGGACCACTTTCGCCAATGTAGTTTGCAGGAAATGTGAATGCGGCCCCTCGAAAGTGGGGCCGCATTTTTTTTGGCTTATTTGATGGTTGTATGTGCCGCCGCCGGTCGGCACCACGGAGAACGCAATGGTTTCGATACGTCTGCCTGACGGTTCTGTTCGACAGTACGAGCATCCGGTGACGGTCGCCGAAGTGGCCGCCTCGATCGGCCCCGGCCTCGCGAAAGCCGCGCTCGGCGGCAAGATCGATGGTGAGCTGGTCGATACGTCCGCGCTGATCGACCGCGACGTGGCGCTCGCCATCGTCACCGAGAAAGATGCAGACGGCCTCGATATCATCCGCCACTCCACGGCGCACTTGCTCGCGTACGCGGTGAAGGATCTGTACCCGGAAGCGCAGGTCACGATCGGCCCGGTCATCGACAACGGTTTTTACTACGACTTCGCGTATAACCGTCCCTTCACGCCGGAAGATCTCGAGAAGATCGAAAAGCGCATGCAGGAACTCGCGAAGAAAGACGAGCCGGTTTCGCGCCGCGTGGTGTCGCGCGACGAAGCGGTGGACTACTTCAAGAGCATCGGCGAAAAGTACAAGGCCGAGATCATCGAATCGATTCCCGCCACCGACGAAATCAAGCTGTACTCGCACGGCGGCTTCACGGATCTGTGCCGCGGCCCGCACGTGCCGTCCACCGGCAAGCTGAAAGTCTTCAAGCTGATGAAGGTCGCGGGCGCGTACTGGCGCGGCGATTCGAAGAACGAACAATTGCAGCGCATCTACGGTACGGCCTGGACGAAGAAGGAAGACCAGGAAGCGTATCTGCACATGCTCGAAGAAGCGGAGAAGCGCGACCACCGCAAGCTCGGCAAGCAACTCGATCTGTTCCACATGCAGGACGAGTCGCCGGGCATGGTGTTCTGGCATCCGCGCGGCTGGACGCTGTGGCAGCAGGTCGAGCAATACATGCGCCGTCGCGTGAACGACGCGGGCTACCTCGAAATCAAGACGCCGATGATCATGGACCGTTCGCTCTGGGAAGCGTCGGGCCACTGGCAGAACTACCGTGAAAACATGTTCACGACGGAATCGGAAAAGCGCGACTACGCGATCAAGCCGATGAACTGCCCGGGTCACGTGCAGGTGTTCAACCACGGTCTGCGCTCGTATCGCGATCTGCCGCTGCGCTACGCTGAATTCGGCTCGTGCCACCGCAATGAATCGTCGGGTGCGTTGCATGGACTGATGCGCGTGCGCGGTTTCGTGCAGGATGACGCGCACATTTTCTGTACCGAAGACCAGTTCATCAGCGAATCGATCGCGTTCAATACGCTGGCGATGAGCGTCTACAAGGACTTCGGCTTCGATAATGTCGAGATCAAGCTTTCGCTGCGCCCGGACGCGCGCGCCGGTACGGACGAGACGTGGGATCGCGCGGAGCAGGGTCTGCGCGAGGCGCTGACGGCCTGCGGCGTGACGTGGGAAGAGTTGGCGGGCGAGGGGGCGTTCTACGGCCCGAAGGTCGAATACCACATCAAGGACGCGCTTGGCCGCTCGTGGCAATGCGGCACGTTGCAGCTTGATATGGTGCTGCCGGAGCGTCTGGGCGCCGAATACGTCGCCGAAGACAACAGCCGCCGCCGCCCCATCATGCTGCATCGGGCAATCGTCGGATCAATGGAGCGATTCCTCGGCATTCTGATCGAGCACCACGCCGGTGCAATGCCCGCATGGCTTGCGCCGATGCAGGTCGTCGTGATGAATATCGCGGAAAATCAGGCCGAATATGCGAAATCTTTAGCCCAATCGTTGCAAAAACAAGGGGTTAGAGTAGAGGCCGATTTGCGCAACGAGAAGATTAGCTATAAAATACGTGAGCACACGCTGGAAAAGGTGCCGTACCTGCTTGTGGTCGGCGACAAAGAGCGTGAAGCCCAAACGGTAGCCGTGCGTGCCCGTGGTGGTGTCGATCTGGGTGTAATGCCTCCCGACACTTTCATTGAGCGTCTGCGCCAGGACGTGCAGTCGTTCAATTGAGCCACTTGGCAGCCCGGCTCGTTTTTTAATTTTTAGAGGAAACGTAACATCGCTACTGATAAGTCTGCGCACCGCATCAACGGTGAAATTACGGCACCCGAGGTGCGTCTGGTCGGCGTCGAGAACGAACCACTCGGCATCGTGAAACTCGCTGATGCGTTCCGCATGTCGGAACAGCAAGACGTGGATCTGGTCGAAATCGCTCCGCAAGCGGTTCCGCCGGTTTGCCGCTTGATGGATTACGGCAAGTTCAAGTACTCGGAAGCGAAGAAGCAACACGAGGCCAAGCTGAAGCAGAAGATCGTCCAGGTCAAGGAAGTCAAATTCCGCCCGGGCACGGACGACGGCGACTACAACGTCAAGCTGCGCAACCTCATCCGCTTCCTCGACGACGGCGACAAGACGAAAATCACGTTGCGTTTCCGCGGCCGCGAAATGGCTCACCAGGAAATCGGTATGCGCATGCTCGAGCGCCTGCGCACGGATCTCGACGAAGTCGGTCAGGTCGAGCAGATGCCGAAAATGGAAGGGCGCCAGATGATCATGGTGCTCGCTCCGAAGAAAAAGAAGTAACCGCCTGGAGCGGTGGCGCGCCATGTGGTGCGCGCTCCGGTTGTGAAAGATTGAAATGATGCGGCGCCGGGTGTCCGGTGCGGTGTCAGCAGGTTTCGGAACGACGTGTGTACAATGCGCGTCGTTTCCCGAAAAGCGGCTGCCGGCGGTTCAGGCGGTCTGCATACCAAGTGGAGTGGGTTTCGAAGGGCGGGTAATGGCCAACTGGCCGACCGCACACCCATATCCATCAAATAATGGAGTTGTCATGCCGAAGATGAAGACCAAGAAGAGTGCTGCAAAGCGCTTCGTGGTGCGTCCGGGCGGTACCGTCAAGCGCGGTCAAGCCTT
Organism: Paraburkholderia sp. BL9I2N2; assembly: GCF_004339745.1. GTDB lineage: Bacteria > Pseudomonadota > Gammaproteobacteria > Burkholderiales > Burkholderiaceae > Paraburkholderia. The sequence continues at coordinate 800,354 of NZ_SMGP01000001.1, forward strand.
CAAGCGCCACATTCTTACCAAGAAGACCACCAAGAACAAACGCCATTTGCGCGGTTCGACGGCAGTTCATGAAGCAGATATGAACTCCGTGCGCGCAATGCTGCCGTTCGCTTAACCCTTAACCGAAACTCATAGGAGCGAAACATGCCTCGAGTAAAACGTGGGGTTACCGCACGGGCCCGTCACAAGAAGATCATCAAGCTGGCCAAGGGTTACCGCGGCCGTCGCAATAACGTCTATCGCATCGCCAAGCAGGCGGTCATGCGCGCAGGCCAATACGCCTACCGCGATCGCCGCAACAAGAAGCGTGTGTTCCGTGCATTGTGGATCACGCGTATCAACGCGGCGGTGCGTCAGCACGACATGACGTACAGCGTGTTCATCAACGGCCTGAAGAAGGCTTCGATCGAACTCGACCGCAAGGTGCTGGCCGACATGGCTGTGTTCGACAAGGCTGCTTTTGCTGCGATCGTTCAGCAGGTGAAAGCCGCCGTTGCAGCCTGATTGCGTTTTGGCAATTAACACTGCGTGGTTCGTTGCAGCGAAGATCCGGTAGTCTCGGTGACGTTGCAGCAAAAACGGGGCTCCTCACCGAGCCCCGTTTTTGTTGGTAGAACCAGTTTGCTTCGATTGAACACTGACGTTGAAATGATGGGATCAATGGATCTGGACCAGATTGTCGCCGACGCGCAAAAAGCCTTCGCAGAAGCCTCCGACGTCACCACCCTCGAGAACGAGAAAGCACGCTTTCTCGGCAAATCGGGTGCGCTGACCGAGCTATTGAAGGGCCTTGGCAAACTCGATCCCGAAACGCGCAAGACCGAAGGCGCACGGATCAACCTCGTCAAGCAACAAGTGGAAGCCGCATTGACGGCCCGCCGTCAGGCGCTCGCCGACGCGCTGCTGAATCAACGCCTCGCCGCTGAAGCCATCGACGTCACGTTGCCGGGCCGCGGCACCGGCGCAGGCAGTCTGCATCCGGTAATGCGCACGTGGGAGCGCGTCGAACAGATTTTCCACACGATCGGATTCGACGTGGCCGACGGCCCCGAAATCGAAACCGACTGGTACAACTTCACCTCGCTGAACAGCCCGGAAAATCATCCGGCGCGTTCCATGCAGGACACCTTCTACGTCGACGGCAAAGATGCCGACGGCCGCCAACTGCTGCTGCGCACGCATACCAGCCCGATGCAGGTTCGCTACGCGCGCACCAACACGCCGCCTATCAAGGTGATCGTGCCGGGCCGCACCTACCGTGTCGACAGCGACGCGACGCATTCGCCGATGTTCAACCAGGTCGAAGGCCTGTGGATCGACGAGAACATCAGCTTCGCGGATCTGAAGGGCGTCTACACCGACTTCCTCAAGAAATTCTTCGAGCGCGACGACATTCTCGTGCGCTTCCGTCCGTCGTATTTTCCGTTCACCGAACCGTCGGCCGAGATCGACATGCTGTTCGAAACGGGCAAGAACGCCGGCAAGTGGCTCGAAATTTCGGGCTCGGGCCAGGTTCACCCCACGGTGATCCGCAACATGGGCCTCGACCCGGAGCGTTACATCGGTTTTGCTTTCGGCAGCGGCCTCGAGCGGCTCACCATGTTGCGTTACGGCGTGCAAGACCTGCGTCTGTTCTTCGAAAACGACCTGCGGTTCCTGCGTCAATTCGCCTGAACCGGCGCGTACGAACGCGTCAAGCATTGAGCGCGGCAAGGCACGCAGTGCATGCCGCCACAGCGTCCCCGGCAGTGACCGGCGATTCTCACGAACACCGAGTCACGCCAGGCACTGCCGGACGTGGACCTAACCTGATCAGAACGTACACAGAACCATGCAATTCCCGGAATCCTGGCTGAGAACTTTTGTCGATCCGCAACTGACGACCGATGAACTGTCGCACGCGTTGACGATGGCGGGTCTCGAAGTCGAAGACCTGCGGCCGGCCGCGCCGCCGACTTCGAAGATCGTCGTCGGCCAGGTGCTGGAAGTCGTCAAGCACCCGGACGCGGACAAGCTCAACGTGTGTCAGGTCGACGCCGGCACGGGCGCGACGCTGAACATCGTGTGCGGTGCGCCGAACGTGGCGCCCGGCATCAAGGTGCCGGTCGCGCTGGTCGGCGCGCAACTGCCGCCGGCCGAAGAAGGCGGTACGCCGTTCGCGATCAAGCTCTCCAAGCTGCGCGGCGTGGAAAGCCAGGGCATGCTGTGCTCGGCACGCGAACTGAAGCTCTCTGAAGATCATAGCGGCCTGATGATCCTGCCGGAAGATACACCGATCGGCCAGGACATCCGCGAAACGCTCAATCTCGACGATACCGTTTTCGAGATCAAGCTGACGCCGAACAAGGCGGACTGCCTGTCGGTGTTCGGTGTAGCGCGCGAGACTTCGGCGATCACCGGCGCGCCGCTGCGCCCGCTCGAGATCAAGCCGGTCGAAGTGAAGCTCAACGAGACGCTGCCCGTCAAAATCTCGGCGCCCGATCTGTGCGGCCGTTTCTCGGGCCGTGTGATTCGCGGCGTGAATGCGCGCGCCAAGTCGCCGCACTGGATGGTCGAGCGTCTGGAGCGTTCGGGCCAGCGCAGCATCTCCGCGCTCGTCGATATCTCGAACTATGTGATGCTCGAATTGGGTCGTCCGTCGCATGTGTTCGATCTCGACAAGATCCACGGCGGCATGGACGTGCGCTGGGGCCGCAAGGGCGAGACGCTCAAGCTGCTGAACGGCAACACGGTCGAGCTCGATGAAACCGTTGGCGTGATCGCCGACGAGCAGCACATCGAAAGCCTCGCGGGCATCATGGGCGGCGACAGCACGGCGGTCACGCTCGACACCACCAACATCTATCTCGAAGCCGCGTTCTGGTGGCCCGACAGCATTCGCGGCCGCTCGCGCAAATACAACTTCTCGACCGACGCCGGCCATCGCTTCGAGCGCGGCGTCGACTACGCGACCACCGTCGATCATATCGAGCGCATCACGCAACTGATCCTCGACATCTGCGGCGGCGAAGCCGGCCCGGTCGACGATCAGGTCGTCAACGTGCCGAAGCGCGAGCCCGTGAAGATGCGTGTCTCCCGTGCGAATCGCATCATCGGCATCAAGATCGACGCGGAGGAAATCGCGCAGATTTTCACGCGCCTCGGCCTGTCGTTCGAGCGTGATGAAGATACGTTCTCGGTGATACCGCCGTCGTATCGCTTCGATATCGAAATCGAAGAAGACCTGATCGAAGAAGTCGCGCGTATTTACGGCTTCGAGAAAATCCCCGCACGTCCGCCGGTCGCGACCAGCGAGATGCGCGCGACCAACGAAACGCAGCGTTCGATCCACGTGATCCGTCACGCGCTCGCGGCGCGCGACTTCGCGGAAACGGTGAACTTCAGTTTCGTCGATGCCGAGTGGGAGCAGGACTTCGCCGGCAACGACAAGCCGGTACGTCTGCTGAATCCGATTGCAAGTCAGTTGTCGGTGATGCGTACGACGCTGTTCGGCAGCCTGATCCACGTGCTGCGTACGAACCTGAACCGCCGCGCGGCGGATCGCGTACGCGTGTTCGAAGCCGGCCGCGTGTTCCTGCACGATCCGTCGATCAAGGCCGGTGAGCTGACGGTCGAAGGTTTCGCGCAGCCGAAGATGATCGGCGGCCTCGCGTACGGTCCCGCGCTCGAAGAGCAGTGGGGCGCGGCGACGCGCACGGTCGACTTCTTCGACGTGAAGGGCGATCTGGAAGCCGTGCTGGCACCGGCGGTCGCGCGCTTCGTGAAAGCGGAACATCCGGCGCTGCATCCGGGACGCAGCGCGCGTATCGAACTGAATGGCCGCGCAGTCGGCTGGATTGGCGAATTGCATCCGCGCTGGATGCAAAAATATGATTTACCGCATGCGCCGATTCTGTTTGAAATCGAAGCGGAAGCATTAATGCAGCGCGTATTGCCCACTCCGTCGGAAGTGTCTAAATTCCAGCCGGTGCGTCGTGATATAGCCGTGGTCGTCGATCAAAAAATCGAGGTTCAGGCACTGCTGGACGAGCTTCAGAAGGCCCAGTCCGAACCCGCCTGCAAGACTGTTCAGAAGGTTGCGCTTTTCGACGAATTCCGTCCAAAATCAAACACTTCCGGTGGTCTGGCCGCTCACGAGAAAAGCCTTGCGTTCCGTGTGACCTTGCAAGATACTGGCGGAACCCTTCAGGATGAAACGGTCGATCTGGCCATTCAAACTCTGGTGGAACGTCTGGCTCGAGTATATGGCGCACGGTTGCGCGGATAACCCGCATTTAACAATTGCACGGCTGTTTCCGCATCCATTGTTTTCTGCTTGGCGCGCCATTTGATAGATATGAATGAAATGAACTCGAGTGATTTCGAAGCCCTTCTTACGGCGCAACGCAGCGCCATGATTCGCGAAATTCCGACATCACCCGCCGTCGTTTCCACTGAAACGCCGACGCTTACCAAGGCGGAACTTGCTGAGTTGCTGTTCGACAATGTCGGGCTCAACAAGCGGGAAGCGAAAGACATGGTCGAAGCGTTTTTCGAGGTGATCCGCGACGCGCTGGAGAGTGGCGACAGCGTGAAGCTGTCGGGGTTCGGCAACTTCCAGTTGCGCGACAAACCCCAGCGTCCCGGTAGAAACCCAAAGACGGGCGAGGCGATTCCGATCGCCGCGCGCCGCGTTGTGACGTTCCATGCGAGTCAAAAGCTGAAGGCGCTGGTCGAGAACGGCGCTGAAGCAAGCTTCACGCGCTGATCGACTGGCGCGTTCCTGCGCAACCCACCACGACGGCTAACTGACGATGACAGCGACGATCGAAAAAGTCGTCTTGCCTCCGATTCCGGCGAAGCGCTACTTCACGATTGGTGAGGTCAGCGAACTATGCGGCGTGAAACCGCATGTCTTGCGCTACTGGGAACAGGAGTTCACGCAGTTGAGGCCGGTCAAGCGACGTGGCAATCGCCGGTATTACCAGCATCACGAGGTGCTGTTGATCCGGCGGATTCGCGAACTATTGTATGAGCAGGGCTTCACGATCAACGGCGCGCGCAACCGGCTCGATTCACATGGCGGCGGGGCGCACGGTGCGCCGGGCGATATGGTCGAGGAAGGCGAGGGCGCAGCAATGCCGGCGGCAACCACTGCCTCCCCCACGGTGGACGTCGAGCAGTTGCGCAAGGAATTGCTGCACGTGATCGATTTGTTGGGGCACTAGTCGCCTTTGTTAGCAGAAGGCGGTTCTAATCGAATGAAGTGTCTGTTATAATTTTGTGCTGTTCGGGGCGTAGCGCAGCCTGGTAGCGTACCTGCATGGGGTGCAGGTGGTCGGAGGTTCAAATCCTCTCGCCCCGACCAAAGAAATCAAGGCCTTACAAGCAATGCTTGTAAGGCCTTTTTCTATTCTGCCGTTGATTACCATCTGGTTACTGGATCGTCCGCCTCAATCTGTCGCCGATAACGGGTGGCTATTCGGTCAGTCCGTTCAACTATTCGCCGACGCTCCCCGCGCTGGGCACGTGCTCAAGGCAACCCAACTTCGGCGGCAAGGCGGGTTACACAACCCGATCAATACCTCGAGCGCCTATCAATTCTCGAAGATCGCGTACTGTTTTCGACAGCGGCGGACAGTGCAAGAACGAATGCGAAGCAAACGGCGGCGTGATTCTCCGCACGTTTTTCCGGACATGTATGCGCCTCGAAAAAAAGCGCTTAAGAATCCATAATAATATTTAAACCTCGACGGCACAGTCCTGCCAATATCGACCACGTCACTCGTTTTCGAGCAAGCGCTCTACGGATTTGCCCGTCACCTCAATCCCGGATCATCTCCACGCGACTACCATGCACGTTTCGCCGCCGCGTCCGGCGCGTCGCTACCACCAGGTTTCCGCATGAGTCTGCTACTTCGTTTGTTGCTTCTGATACTCACCAGCCGGCGCCGCAGCCGGCTGCATGTGCTCGATACGTGCGTCACGCCTTTTCGCGTCTGGTTGAATGACCTCGACGTCTTGCTCCACATGAACAACGGCCGTTATTTCACGATCCTCGATCTGGCGCGAGTCGATCTGATGATGCGCAGCGGCTTGTGGCGCCAATTGAAGGCGCAACGCTGGTATCCGGTCGCCACGCTGGAAACGATGCGTTTTCACCGCTCGCTCGAACTCGGTAACCGTTATGACGTCCGGACCCGTGTGATAGGTTGGGATGACAAGCACATCTTCATCGAGCAAGGGTTCATGCGCGACGATGCGCAAGTCGCGTTGGCCGTCGTGCGAGCGCGCTTCCTGAAGCGAAGCGGCGGTGTCGTCACGACTGCCGAGTTACTGCAACTGTCCGGCGTGACGCAACCCTCGCCGGCGCTGCCCGAATGGGTCGCGCGCTGGAGCGAGGCCGAAGGCGGGATGGCGTTTCCGTCCTCTTCTACTTCGAGCCCGGAGACGAAGACCGTCACACGACGGTAAGCAGTCTGTTGCGCGGTTCCACGAGCCCGCACGAAACGCCATTTCAGACCAGCGTCCTGATCGAACTGCTGATACCACGCGCGCAATCGATCACCGCCGGCGCCAGCCGCGCTTCCGCTTCCGCGAGCGTCCAGCGGCTCGTCGGCGCGACGACATGAACCGCACCGACAGGCCGGCGCTCTCCGTCGAGCACGGCCGCCGCAATCGTCATATCGCCGATGAACAACTCCTCGCGGTTCGACGCATAGCCATTGCGCCGCCCAAGCGCGAGACGCGTCCCGATCTCCTCGAGATCCGTGACGGTGTACTGCGTGTGCGTTACACGATCGCTGGCCACCAGCAGCGCGCGTGACTCGTCTTCCGGCAGCGCAGCGAGATACGCCCGCCCCGATGCCGTGCAGTACATCGGAATACGGCTGCCGATCGGCATATGAATCGGCACGAACTTCATGCAGACGAAGCGCGCGACGTAGACCATGTCGACACCGTCCGGCTCGGTCAGATTGGTCGTCTCCCCAGTGACGTTGGTGAGCTCGGAGAGAAACGGGTTGGCGACGTCGATCAGCGTGTCGGCCGCAAGATAGTTGAAACCGATTTGCATCACGCGCGGCGCGAGCTGATACCGCTTCGTACGCGGATGCTTTCTCACATAGCCGAGCTTCTCCAGCGTGTAGATCATGCGCTGCGCAGAACTCTTGGTGATGGACGTCGCCTCCGCGACTTCCGGCAGCGTCATCGACCTGCGCTGCGCACTGAACGCGCGCAGCACCGCGATTCCCTTCTCCAGCGACTGATTGAACAGTGCGTCCGGCGTCTCATCCGGCTCCGGAGGCGCTTGCCGCTGCGCGTCGGGCGTCTTGCGTGTCATGGAATTACCCAATTGTTTAGGTGTGTAATCGAGACTAGCATATCGAATATCGATACGCAATTTACGATTGTCGATATTTTTGATTCGAATATCATGCACTAACCGATGGTTACCGATATTTCCGTCGGCCCTCACCAACCCCGTGGAGAGACTCATGTTCCAGTTTGCCAAACGCTTCGCTAGTGTCTTTGCAACAGGATTGCTGCTCGCCGGTGCCCCGGCCTGGGCGGCGGCCGCCACCACCTACGAGGTCGGCTCGACGGCCACCGGGGTGCCCTTTACCTTTCTCGACGTGAAGAGCAATTCGATCCAGGGGCTGCTCGTCGATGCGATCACCGCGACCGGCAAGGCGGCAGGCTTCGATGTGAAGATCGAGCAGACCACGTTTTCGTCGCTGATTCCGTCGCTGACCACCAAAAAGATCGACATCATTTCGGCGGCCATGCTGAAGACGCCGGCGCGCGAGCAGGTCGTCGATTTCTCCGACACGGTCTATTCGTATGGCGAAGGCCTGATCGTACGCGCCGACGACAAAGGCCAGTACACGTCAATGGACGATCTCAAGGGCGAAATCGTCGGCGCGCAGGTCGGCACCGCTTTCGTCGACGCCTTGAACAAGAAGGGCATCTTCAAGGAAGTGCGCACCTACGATTCGGTCGCCGACATCATGCGCGACGTCGCGTTGGGCCGCATCAAGGCGGGCTTCGGCGACCATCCGATCATTGCGTATCAGCTTCAGCACAATCCGAATCCGCAACTGCGCCTCGTCAGCGGATATCAGCCGTCGGTAAAAGGTCAATTGTGTTTCGTCGTGCGCAAGGGCGACACGGCCACGCTGGAGCAGTTGAACGCCGGCATCAAGAAGATCAAGGCCGACGGCACGCTGACGCAGATCGTCAAGAAGTGGCAGGTGGAATGACGCCGTCTTCAGAATAAGGACTGCCCGCCATGTTCTTCCAGAACGCCGTCGAATTCCTGCCGATCCTGCTGAAAGGCGCGGTCGTCACGATCGAGATCACCTTCTGCTCGTTCATTCTGAGCACCGTGCTCGGTCTGGTGCTCGCGCTGATGCGCGTGTCCGACAACCGCATCGTGTCGAACGCGGCCGCCACGTTTATCAACGTGATTCGCGGACTGCCGATCATCGTTCAGCTCTTTTATATCTACTTCGTGCTGCCCGATCTCGGCGTGCAGTTGTCGGCCTTCCAGGCCGGCTTCATCGGGCTCGGTATCGCGTACTCGGTGTATCAGGCGGAGAACTTCCGCGCGGGCATTCAGGCGATCGATCACGGGCAGATCGAAGCGGCGCAGTCCATCGGCATGCGCGGCGCGATGATCATGCGGCGCGTGGTGCTGCCGCAGGCGTTCAGGATCGCACTGCCGCCGTACGGCAATACGCTCGTGATGATGCTCAAGGATTCGTCGCTCGCCTCGACGATCACGGTCGCTGAAATGACGCGTGCCGGGCAGCTCATTGCATCGTCGACGTTTCAGAACATGACGGTGTTCACGCTGGTCGCGCTGCTTTATCTCGGACTCAGCCTGCCGCTCGTCTATGGACTGCGGCGGCTCGAACGCCGCCTCGGACTGAAGGGAAAACGATGATCAAGGTCGACTCGATTCACAAGCGCTTTCACGATCAGCACGTGCTGAAGGGCGTCAGTCTGAGTGTCGAACGCGGCCAGGTCGTGTGTCTGATCGGTCCGTCGGGCTCGGGCAAATCCACGCTGTTACGCTGCATCAACGGACTGGAGCGGCATGACGCCGGCGCGATTACTGTCGAAGGTTGCGTCGTCGATGCGAAATCGAAGCAGATTCACGAACTGCGTGCGCAGGTCGGCATGGTGTTCCAGCGCTTCAATCTGTTTCCCCATCGCACGGCGCTGGAAAACGTGGTCGAGGGGCCGGTGTTCGTCAAGAAAGAAGTGCGCGCTCAGGCACGCGAGCGGGCGCGGCATCTGCTCGACAAGGTCGGTCTCGCGCATCGGATGAATGCTTATCCCGCGGAAATGTCGGGCGGTCAGCAGCAGCGTGTGGCGATTGCACGCGCGCTGGCCATGGAGCCGAAAGCGATTCTCTTCGACGAACCCACCTCGGCGCTCGATCCGGAACTGGTCGGCGAAGTGCTCGGTGTGATGCGCCAGCTTGCCGACGACGGCATGACGATGATCGTCGTCACGCACGAAATGGCCTTTGCACGCGAAGTGGCCGACCGTGTGTGTTTTCTTCATGACGGTGCGATCCATGAAGAAGGCAGCGCGCGGGAGTTGTTCGACCATCCGCGCCATGCGCGCACGCGCGAGTTTCTCGGCAAGATGCCGGCGCTGACCGAAGCCCATCGGATTTGAATACCATCATGAGTCAGGTTGAAGTTGCAAAACCGTTGCCCCCGTCTCTCTGGGCAGCGACGGCGGAACCCGCAATCGAGACGCTTCCGCTCGACGATTCGATTACGGTCGACGTGGCGATCGTCGGCGCCGGCTATACTGGTTTGTCGACGGCGTTGCATCTGGCGGAGCAGGGCGTGCGCGTCTGCGTGATCGACGCCAACGAACCCGGTTGGGGAGCGTCCGGCCGCAATGGCGGGCAGGTCATTCCCGGCCTGAAATACGATCCCGATGAACTCATCCGGCGTTACGGTCCGCGCGACGGCCACGCGCTCGTGCAAATGGCGGGCGGCGCCGCGGATACGGTCTTCGATCTGATCGCGCGCCACGGCATTCGCTGCAATGCTACGCGCGCGGGCTGGATTCAGCCGACCCATTCGCACAAGCTGCTGGGCACGCTGCACGCGCGGGCGCGGCAATGGGAATCGCGCGGCGCGCCGGTCGAACTGCTCGACCGCGCGCAAGTATCGGAGCGGCTCGGCACGGATGCGTTCGTCGGCGGCTGGGTCGATCGGCGCGCGGGCAGCGTGCAACCGCTGAGCTACGCGCGCGGCCTAGCGCGCGCGGCGCAAGCGGCGGGCGCGGCGATTCACGGCGGAACCCGAGCCGCGAGTGTCGAGCGTGGCGTGAACGGATGGCGGATTCGCACGGCGCATGGTCCGGTCATCGAAGCGAAACAGGTGCTGCTCGCCACCAACGGCTATACCGACGGGCTTTGGCCACGTCTTGCGCAATCGGTAATCGCGGCCAACAGCTTCATTGTCGCGACGAAGCCGCTGCGGGGCGAAGTCGGCGCAACGATTCTGCCGGGCGGCGAAGTGGCTTCCGATTCGCGGCGCCTGCTGCTGTACTTTCGCAAGGACGCGGATGGACGCTTGCTGATGGGCGGTCGCGGACCATTTCGCGAACCTCGCAACGCAGGGGATTGGGCGCATCTCGAGCGTGCCGCGCAGTTGATGTTTCCACAGCTGAAGGGCACCGAGTACGAATTCCGCTGGGCGGGCCGCATCGCCATTACGCGCAACTTCTTGCCGCACGTGCATGTGCCTGCGGAAGGCGTGACGATCGCGCTCGGCTACAACGGACGTGGCATCGCAATGGCGACTACGTTGGGAAAGCATCTGGCCGCATTTATCGCCGGGACGACGAGAGGCTTGCCGTTTCCGCCGACTTCGATCGAGCCGATACCGTTGCATGCGTTGCAGCGGTTTTATATCAGCGCGGGAGTTGCATGGTATGCGTTGCTCGACGCGCTTTCGTGAGCGCGCCGTTCAGCTTCACGTCGGCACGATTGGCGCGCACAGAAGGGAGCCTGACTTGTGTTGATGGATCGACTAGCCCCGTCGGCGCAGTTCGACGCGCAGGTTTCGCGGCACCATCGAAAACGCGAACACTTCCTCTACCTCGGGCGCGTCTTTGACCTGCAACAGGTCGAAGTTGCGGCACAGCATGGCCACTGCCGATCTCACTTCCATCAAAGCGAGGCTGCGTCCCGGGCACAGGCGCGGTCCTGAGCCGAACGGCATGAAGCCCGCTCGATGATGACTGGCGGCGCTCGCGCCAGTGAGCCAGCGGTCCGGATCGAATACGTCGACCGCCGAGTTGCCGCCTTGCTGCAGTCCTGCCTCGCGCGTCAATAACGACAGTACTGCCCCCTTTGGAATCGCGATGTCGCCGACCTGGACGTCGTAATTCGGCTCGACTGCGAGAACTGGCGTAACCGATTTGAGCCGCATGGTTTCGTTGATTACGGCGTTCAGATAGGCGAGGGCGTCGCCCGCGTCGAAATCTTCGAGCATGGCCGCAGGCGCGATAACGGCGTCGACTTCTTCCTGCATTTTGCGCTGAACCTCTGGGTGAGAGGCCATGAAATACGCAACCCAGGCGATGGTGCTCGCCGTTGTGTCCTGCCCGGCTAGCAGGATGGTGAACACGTTGGCCAGCACTTCGTCGTCTGTCAGCGGCGCCTCTCCCTCCTGTTGCGCCATGAGCAGTGCCTCGAGCAGGTTCGCGGGAATCGTGTCTGCTGCCGAGCGTTGCGCGAGCCGCGCACGGTTGGCGGCGATGAGTTCCTTCGTGAGCGCCTGAACGGCGATCAAGGCGCGATCCAGCGCTTTGTCGGCCGGTCGCCTGGTGTCACGCCAAGCGGGGAAGGGCGCATTGATTCGCCGGTTGATCGCCGGGAACATGACTTCGAGATGCCGCCGGATCACGTCGCCCTTGCCTTGGCCGTCGATGGTGCCCATGTCATATCCAAGGGCAAGATTCGTCGTGACGTCCAGCGTATAACGCATCAAGTCCTTCTGAATATCGATGGCTTGCTGAGCGAGAGTCGCGCTCTCCCATCGCTGCAGCAATCGCCTTGTCATCTCGCACAGCGACGGGAAGAGAGCACGCAGATGCAGGGGATCCAGCGCCTTTGCGACGAGTTGTCGCTGCCTTCGCCAGGCGTCGCCTTCCGTGGAGAAGACGCCGTTGATACCCAGTTCCCGCGCGACCGTTTCGATCGTGTTCCAGCGGCGATAAGCGCCGGGTCGATCGCGCAAGACCTGATGGATGAGAATCGGATCGGCGATCGCGACGAAGGGGCGGCCGATCAACCTGAACGTGTACACAGGGCCGAATTCCCGGGACCACTGTTCGAGTACGAGATGCAGCCTCTCGGGTTGTAGATGCAATGCAGTGCCACGAAACGGAATTCGCTTTGGGCCAGGAAGCTGGGAAAGCGATCTGACGGGAGAAGCGCGGAGCGGCGTCTTATGGTCTGGGGCAGAGCGCTTTGCATTCCATGCGCGCACCTCATTGCGATCGACTTTCACGTCGCCGTCTTCGACGATCGCTTCGAATCTCTTCAGATTCGATACACCCAGTCCTTGTTTGCAGCCTGACGAGCAATTGAACTGCCAATCGTGCGCCCGGCAAGTTAAAAGGCCGTCTTTTATCGTTCCTTCGGAAAGGAGGGTGCCTTCATGCGGACAGCGACCCTGAAAAATCGAAATGGCGTTGGCGTGCCTGAGTACGATCAAATCGATTCCGTCGATGTTCACCGCCTTGACGCGACTGTCTTCGAGTTCTTTCGTGCGAGCAATCACGACCGTGTCTGGAGAGCGCGCTCGCATCGCCTGAAGACTCGCGTTCATTTTGTCGCTCCTTCGTCAGCCAGGCATCGTTTCATCCGCCGCCTAAGCAACAGGTAAGTCGCAATCCATGTTGTGCGCCACGGCGTCGGAGGCGATTGGTCACCAAACCATACTAGTCATTTGTCGAATGGAGCCAAGCACGCTATCTAGTGTCGTGCCGCCTTTTCATTTGGGCTGGTCGGTACGAACTAGAACGATGCCGGCGCGTCGGTTCCGCAGTGCGCGAATCTCAACTGCTGTCGCTGTTGTTAAAGCCAGCGCCCCAGGTGGCATGCCGCTTGCGGACGCAAGCCGGCGGCGCGTTCTCAGCGCTGACGTAACCTTTACCTAGGTCGTTGATAACGATTCTCATTTTTTGCCTTGCCGTTTCGATGCGCTATGCTGGGATAGACGGCAGAAAACATATGACGTGAGGCCGGTTCCGTGTTGGTGCAACGCCACCGAAGAACCTGCCCGACCAATCGTCCTTCGCCGGTACCGGGGTCTGCGCACACGAAACAGGGAGGTAATATGCAAGGCGACCCAAAGGTCCTGGAATACCTGAACTCGCAACTGAAAAACGAACTCACCGCGATCAATCAGTATTTCCTGCACGCGCGCATGTACGGCCACTGGGGGCTCGACAAGCTCGGCAAGCATGAATATGACGAATCTATCGGCGAGATGAAGCACGCCGATCTGCTGATCGAGCGCATCTTCATGCTGAACGGCCTGCCTAATCTGCAAGACCTCCACAAACTGCTGATCGGCGAAGAAACCAAAGAGATCATGGAGTGCGATCTGAAGCTGGAACAGATGTCGCAGGCCACCTGCAAGGAGGCTATCGTTTATTGCGAATCGGTTCGCGACTTCATCTCGCGCGAGATACTGACCCATATCCTCGACGACACCGAAGAACATATCGATTGGCTCGAGACCAATCTGGAGTTGATCGACAAGGTCGGCATCCAGAACTATCTGCAGTCAGGAATGGATTCGCCGGAGTGAGTGCGCTTTAGCAAGCGGCCTACCGATGACCTGAACGCCAGCGCGCTAGCCCGAGCGTGAGGCGCCCATTATTGGGCGCCCGGCGGCATAGGCCAGGTTTGCGTGTTGTTACTTCCGTTTCTGCGATCGCCTGAGAATCATCAAACGCGGCCTTCTCGGGCCGCCGTCAACGCTGTAGACACTCCATGCGCCCCATTTCGTGGCGGGAAGAAGCCGATCGAGTTTTAGATGCGAATGCTTGGTATGTAAGACGTTCGATACAAAAGGGGTTGTTCGATGTCTACCGTCCGACTCGACGCGCAACAGAGCGTGCGCGCCCTGTACCCGTGATCATCACGGACGGTCGCAGGCCTGGTTGCAACGAAACAGGCCGACGCGATCACCATACTCCAGCAAACATCTACCCGATTCATTGATGGCGTTTCACTACCTCGCGCCTCCCGCTCATTCGCGGCTCAGCGCGACGAACCGCTCGAGATGATGGTCCTCGTCGCCGAGCTGATGATCGATCATCACGAGGCGCTTCGCGTAATGGGCGAGCGGCAGTTCCCACGTCATGCCGATCCCGCCATGCAGCTGAATGCATTCCTCCGCCACTAGCGCGCCGATCCGCCCGATGCTGTACTTGGCCGCCGACACGGCGCGCTCCCGCACCTTGCGTTCGGCGCCGAGCGCCGCCGCCGCGTTGATCACCGCCGAGCGCGCCTGCTCGATCTCCAGCAACAGATCGGCCATGCGATGCTGCAACGCCTGGAAGCTGCCGATCGGCACGCCGAACTGCTTGCGCGTGCGCAGATAGTCGAGCGTGTAGTCCTTGGCGACATCCATCGCGCCGACGGCTTCGGAACACAGAGCCAATACGCCGCAGCCAATCGCGTATTCGAGCGTCGCGAAGCCCGCGTCCGCCGTGCCGAGCAACGCGTCGCCGCCGAGCGTGACGTTGTCGAATGTCACTTCGGCCGCGCGTCCGCCGTCGATCTTGCGATAGCCGCGCACGCTGACACCGGCCGCCTCGCGCGGCACGAGAAAGAGCGTCACGCCTGCTTCGCTATCGTCGTCACCACTCGTGCGCGCCGAGACCAGAAAGAGCGAAGCGTGCTCGCCGTGCTGAACCACCGCTTTCGCGCCATTCAGTTGCCACGTATCGCCGCTGCGCTGCGCGCGCGTCGTCACGCGGGACAGTTCATAGTGACTGTCCGGCTCGCCGTGCGCGAGTGCGACGATGCGCGAGCCGTCGATCAATTCCTCAAGCGCGGCCTTTTGCGCCTCGCTGCCGCTCCGCGTAACGGCGCGGCCGACAATCAGCGTATCGAGAAACGGTTCGACCACGAGCCCGCGTCCGAGGCTCTCGAACACCACGGCGATATCGAAGCCGCCACCACCGTAACCGCCGTCCGCTTCATCGAACAGTGCGCCGATAGTGCCGAGCTCCGCAAAGCGGCTCCACAACTCGCGGCTGAAACCTTCCGCCGATTGCGCGACCCGGTCGCGCGTCGCGAAGCCGTATTGCTCGCTGACAAAACGGTTGAGCGTATCCGCCAGCATGCGGCGGTCTTCGGTGTGCTGGAAATTCATGACGTGCGCCTCTTACAGTCCAAGGATCATTTTGGAAATGATGTTCTTCTGGATTTCGTTCGAACCGCCGAAGATCGACAGCTTGCGATTGTTGAAGTACAGCGAGGCGGCGCTCGCCGCTTCGTCGGGGCCGACTGGCGCGCCTTCGAAGCCGTCGTGCAAGGCTTCCTCGACGAACGGCTGCGCGTACGGACCCATCGCGCGACGCGTGAGCGACGAGATTTCCTGACGGATCTCGGTGCCGCGAATCTTCAGCATCGAACTCTCGGCACCGGGCACGCCGCCGCCCGCCACCGCCGCGATCACGCGCAGGTTGGTGGTCTTCATGTTCTCCAGATCGATCTCGACACGCGCCATGCGCGCCGCGAACGCGGGATCTTCCGCGAGCGGCCGGCCGTTGCGCCGCTGTTTCGCGGCGATCTTGCGCAGGCGGTTGAACGCGGCCACCGAGAAGCCGACGCCCGCGATATTGGTGCGCTCATACGTGAGCAGATACTTGGCGTAGGTCCAGCCCTTGTTCTCTTCACCGACCAGGTTCTCGACCGGCACGCGCACGTCGGTGAAGAACACTTCATTGACTTCGTGCTCGCCGTCGAGCGTGATGATCGGGCGCACTTCGACACCCGGCGTCTTCATGTCGATCAGCAGGAAGCTGATGCCTTCCTGCTTGCGCACGTCCGTGGCGCTGCGCACGAGGCAGAAGATCATGTTCGCGAAGTGGCCGAGCGTGGTCCACGTCTTCTGTCCATTGACGATGTAGTGCTCGCCTTGCGCATCCATGCCGCGCACGGCGGTGGTTTTGACCGAGGCGAGATCCGAGCCGGCGCCCGGTTCCGAATAGCCTTGGCACCACCAGTCAGAGCCATCGAGAATACGCGGCAGCCAATGGCGCTTTTGCGCTTCGCTGCCGTATTTGATCAGCACCGGGCCGAGCATGTTGACGCCGAACGGCACCACGCGCGGCGCGCCGGCCAGCGCGCATTCGTTTTCGAAGATGAATTTCTGCACCGAGTTCCAACCCGGGCCGCCGTACTCTTTTGGCCAGTGATTGGCGAGCCAGCCTTGCGCGTTGAGAATCGCGTGCCACTCGGCCATGTCGTCGCGCGTGAGACGGCGCCCGCCGTGCACCTTGTCGGCGAGACGCTGCGGGAGTTTGTCACGCAGAAAGGCCTGCACGTCGGCGCGGAAGGCTTCTTCCTCGGGAGTGAAATTCAGATCCATGGCGGGTTCGTCCGGATAGGGTAGAGCGACCGGCGCGCGGGGCGGCCGGTCATCATGATGCACGTCGATGATGATGCGCCGTTTCAGACGCTCTGGTTCAGGCTCGCGAAATCGGCGCCGCGTTCCACCAGTTCGACGAGCAGCGGCGAAGGCTGCCAGAAGAGCGGATCTTCCTTGGCGAACTCACGGATGTCGGCGAGGATTTTCGGCAGGCCGACCATGTCCGCGTACTTCATCGGACCGCCGCGATAGCGCGGAAAGCCGTAGCCGTACAGGAACGTCACGTCGACGTCCAACGGCCGCAGCGCGATGCGCTCATGCACGACGTTGGCGCCCTCGTTGATCATCGCGGCCATGTAGCGGCGCATGATCTCTTCATCGGTGAAGCTGCGCGGCGTGATTCCGGCGCGTGCGCGCTCGGCGTCGATGATCGACTCGACTTCCGGATCGGGCGTGCCGCTGCGCGATCCTTCGGGATACAGATAGAACCCGCGCCCGGTCTTCTGGCCGAACCAGCCGCGCTCGCACAACCGATCGGAGATTTGCACATAACGTGCCGCGGGATTGCGCGTGGCCGCGCGCCGCTTGCGTGCCGCCCAGCCGATGTCGCCGCCTGCCAGATCCACCACTTGGAACGGGCCCATCGGAAAACCGAAGGCGCGCACGGCCGCGTCGATCTGATAGGGCGAGGCGCCGTCTTCCATCATGGCGTCCGCAGCGCTGCGATACACGGCCAGCACACGGTTGCCGATGAAGCCGTCGCACACGCCCGCGCGCACCGGCGTCTTGCGCAGCTTCTTGGCCAGCTCGAACGCGGTGGCGACCACGTCGGCGCTGACCTGTTTCGGCACCACCACTTCCAGCAGCTTCATGATGTTGGCGGGCGAGAAGAAGTGCAGGCCGATCACATCGGCGGGACGCGAAATGCTCGCCGCAATCGCGTCGATGTCGAGATACGACGTGTTGGTCGCGAGCACCGCGCCCGCTTTGCAGACGCGATCGAGTTCGGCGAACACGGCCTGTTTGACCGCGAGGTCTTCGAACACGGCTTCGATTACGAGGTCGGCGCCGGCGAGCGCATCGTACGACGTGCTGCCGCTCCAGCGCGCCATGAGCGCGGCCTTCTTCTCCGCGCTCATGCGGACTTTGGCGATCAGCCCGTCATAGACTTTCTCGATGTGCGCGCGGCCACGCGCGAGCGACACGTCGTCGCGTTCGATCATCGTCACCGGCAGGCCGGCGTCGAGCGCCGCCACGGCGATGCCCGCGCCCATCGTGCCGCCGCCCACCACGCCGATCGTGTTCAGCGCGCGTGGTTTGGCGTCGCGCGTTTCCGGCGCCTTGAGCACTTCGCGCTCGGCAAAAAACGCGTGAATCAGGCCGGCGCGCTGCGGGCTGTCGATGCATTCGAGGAACAGCTTGCGTTCGAGCCGCAGACCTTCGTCGAAAGGCTGTTCGATGGCGGCCTCGACGGCGTCGACGATTTTCAGCGGCGAGAACAGGCCGCGCGATTTCTTCGCGGTTTCCGCACGCGCCGTGGCGACGGCGGCGAGGCTCGCGGCGTGATCGCCGAGTGCCGCGGCGTCACGTGTGCGGCGCGCCGGCGCGTGGGCGGCCAGCAACTCGTGCACGTAGGCGAGACCTTCGGCGAGGATGTCGTCGCTGCTGCCGACGCGGTCGATCAGACCGAGCGACAGCGCTTCCTTCGCGCCAGCGTGACGGCCGCTCAGGATCAGATCGAGCGCGGCCTGCGCGCCGATCAAACGCGGCGTGCGCTGCGTGCCGCCCGCGCCCGGCAACAGGCCGAGTTGCACTTCGGGCAAGCCGAGCTTCGCGCCGTCGACGGCAATCCGGTAATGTGCCGCGAGCGCTACTTCCAGGCCGCCGCCGAGCGCCGCGCCGTGAATCGCGGCGACCACCGGCTTCGTGCACGCTTCAATGCGATTGCACACGTCCGGCAACGAGGGCGGCACCGGCGGCTTGCCGAACTCGCGAATGTCCGCGCCGGCGATGAAATTGCGTCCCGCGCCGACGATCAGCACGGCTTCCACGGCCTTGTCGGCGTCCGCGGCCTCGACGGCGGCGAGCAGGCCGCGCCGCACGTCGGCTGAAAGCGCGTTCACCGGCGCGTGGTCGATCGTTACGAGCAGCACCTTGCCGCGCAATTCGCGCGTCACAACATCGGCCGAAGGGGTGGGGGTCATGTGTCGTCTCCTGATTGTGATCGGCTGCGTGGCGAAGCATGCCGGGTCTGGCGAATGTTCCGATTGTGGGTCGGTCAAGGTTTATTGACAATTACATGGACGGTTGACAGACTGTCAAAATTTCTTTGACAAAGGTGCCGCCATGGACGTCAATTCCCTGACCTTGCTGGTGGACATTCTCGACGCGGGCAATCTCAGCGAAGCCGCACGCCGGCTGAAAATGAGCCGCGCGAACGTGAGCTACCACCTGAACCAGCTGGAGCGCTCCATCGGGCTGCAACTGGTGAGGCGCACCACGCGCCGCGTCGAGCCGACCGAAATCGGCCTGCAGCTCTACGAGCATGGCCGCACGATCCAGAACGCGCTGCTTGCCGCGCGTGAATCCGTCACCACGCTCGGGCAAAGCCTGCAAGGGCGCGTGCGGCTGAGCGTGCCGAGCGGTTACGGGCAACTCGTCATGTCGGACTGGTTGATCGCGTTCAAACGGCTGTTTCCGGGCATCGTGCTGGATGTGATGTTCGAGAACCGCGTCGAAGACCTGATGCGCGATGAAGTCGATATCGCCGTGCGCGTCATGTCCGAGCCGCCGCAAAACCTCGTCGCGCGCGACATGGGGCCGGTGCGGTATGTGGCGTGCGCGTCGCCGGACTTTGCGGAACGGCATGGCATGCCGCAGCGCCTCGACGACCTCGGCACGGCGCCGCTGATTACGGCGGCGGTGGTCGGCAGGCAGTTGCGCGTGGCCGCTTATTTGCGCGACGAACGGCATGAAGTGCTGCTGGAGCCGAGCCTTATCTCCGAGAACTTTCTGTTCTTGCGCCAGGCGGTGCTCGCCGGCCTCGGCGTGGGCCTCGTGCCGGACTATGTGGTGCAGGACGATCTGCGCCGCGGCGACGTGGTGACCGCGCTCGATGAATGGCGCTTGAGCATCTTCGGCACGCATATGTACATGCTGTATATGCCGAACCGGCATCACACGCGCGCAGCGTCGACATTCATCGATTTCATTTTGCAGCTGGCGCACGGCACGGGCAGAGGTTTGCCCACGTAAACGACGACGTTCATCTTGTGTTTCGCGCAGGTATGCTACGCAAAACAGCGGCGCTTCACTTCACAACCGTGGTCGCGGAGACAAGAGATGAAATGGGTCATCGGACTTCTAGCCGTGCTGGCACTCACCGTAGTCGTTCTGTTGATCTCCCGCTTGCCGAGTGAAGACGCGATTCGCCTCGCGGGTTATGCGGCGACCGCCGCCTTTGCCGCGCTCGTCAGCGTTTTCTTGCGGTGGCGTGCCAACCGGGCGCAACAGCGGAGCAAACGGGCAGGGTGAGTCGAACGTGTCATTTCAAGCCACGTCACGCTAGATCGCCTGAACACTCTCGCGCAACTCGTCACCGAGAAAGTCGATAAACGTTCTCAGTTTGGCCGACAGACGGTGCCGCTCCAGATAGATGGCGTGAACATCCGCGTTCGGCAGCGTCCACTCGGTCAAGAGCGGCACCAGTTCGCCGCGCTGTAGGTGTCCGGCGATTTCCCACGCCGAACGCACGGCGACGCCGCGGCCGTCGAGCGCCCACTTCAGCACCGCGCTGCCGTCGTTGCTGCTCAACGGACCGTCCACCTTCACCGTCTCTGATTTCTTGCCGCGCGACAGATGCCACGTGCCGTAAGCCGATTCGTTTTCGCGTAAGACGAGGCAGGCATGGCGCGTGAGATCGTGCGGCATCAGCGGTGCGCCGTGCCGTTTCACATAAACCGGCGACGCGCACACGACACGCTGATTCTTCAGCAGCAAGCGCGCGTTGATGCGCGCATCCGGCACTTCGCCGAAACGAATCCCGAGATCGAAGCCTTCTTCCTGCAAGCTGATCGGCCGGTCCGTCAGATGCAATTGAACCTTCATCGACGGGAAACGCTCGCTGAAACGCGAAATCGCCGGGGCGATATGCGCGCGTCCGAAGCCGAACGACGCATTCACGCGCAATAGACCGGCCGGCTCGGCGCGGCTTTGCGTGACCAGTTGTTCGAGTTCGACAAGGTCGTCGAGGATGCGTGAGCCATTCGTCAGATAAATCTCACCCTCCGCCGTCAGACTCACGCGCCGCGTGGTGCGGTTCACGAGCCGCACGCCGAGGCGCTGTTCGATCTGCGCGAGCCGCTTGCTGATGGACGGCGGCGTGACGCCGAGTTCGCGCGCGGCCGCGGCGAGGTTGCGGTGGCGAGCCACCAGCGCGAACAGATTCAGGTCGGAAAAGCCGTCCATTGATTCGTTCCAAAAAGTTAATTCCGGATTGCCTTAGGCGAAACCATATCGCGGCAGGCATCAATTAGACTTCATCCAAACATGGGAGGCAACGATGTTTGCAGATTTCACAGACGCGTCGGCGGAGGTCGACGGCATCCACATCAACGCGATTCGCGGCGGCAACGGGCCGGCTTTGCTGCTGTTGCATGGTCATCCGCAGACCCACGCGATCTGGCACAAGGTCGCGCCGACGCTGGCGCAGCACTTCACGGTGATCGCCGCGGATTTGCGCGGCTACGGCGACAGCGGCAAACCGCAGGGCACGCACGATCACGGCAACTATTCGAAGCGCCGCATGGCCGCCGATCAGGTCGCGCTGATGCGCGCGCAAGGTTTCGACCGTTTCGCCGTGATCGGGCACGATCGCGGAGGGCGCGTGGCCGCTCGCATGGCGCTCGATCATCCGCAGACGGTAACGCGACTCGTGACGCTCGACGTCGCGCCGACACTCGCGATGTACGAACAAACCTCGTTCGACTTCGCGCGCGCTTACTGGCACTGGTTCTTTCTCGTGCGTCCCGCGCCGTTTCCCGAGACGCTGATTCGCGCGGACCCCGATCTCTATCTGAAGCAGACCATCGGCGCGCGCAGCGCCGGCCTCGCGCCGTTCACCGACGCGGCCTACGCCGAGTATCTGCGCTGTCTGAGCGACCCCGGCACCGCACATGGCATCTGCGAGGACTACCGCGCGAGCATCACAATCGACCTCGATCATGACCGCGCGTCGCTCGCTGAAGGGCGGAAGATCGAATGCGAATTCCTGGCTCTGTGGGGCGCGCAAGGCGTGATCGAGCAATGCTTCGAGCCGCTCGCCGAATGGCGGCAATGGGCTGGCCATGTGAGCGGCGCAGCGCTGCCGTGCGGTCACTACATTCCCGAGGAAGCGCCCGAGTTGCTGCTCGAACGCGTCCTTCCGTTTCTGCAGTCCTAGCCGCTCGTGCATTCATCATGTCGACCCGTAAGCGCCGCCCGCTCACTTCCAACCCGCCGCCTCGAACCGCTTCACCGCCCCGATGACTTCGTTGCGCAACTGCCGCAACGCGGCTTCCTGCGCTTCTCGCGCCCTTCGCAAAGAATGAGCGCGCATAAACCGGTGCCGTCGACGGTCAGCCGGTAGAGGTGCGTCCGCACCAAATACGCGAACTCGTTGCGCGTGCCCGCGATCAGCGGCAATTCGTTTTTCAACCTGACTGATGATCTCGCCGTATCAATTGCCGAGCACGCGAACGCAGAGATCGCGCTTGCTGGCGAAGTACGTGAAGATCGTCGCCTGCGACACGCCGACGTGCCCGGCCATCTCCGTCATGTGGCCGATTCAAAGCCGACTTCGGAAAACACGAGCCGGGGCGCCTCCAGAATCGCCTCGAGTCGTTGTTCGGAGTGCGCCTCCACGGGCACGCGACGGGAGACGGAGGAGACGTTCATCGAAAGGGATCGGCGGGCCATTGAGGGCAAATTGAGTCTGGCTCAAAGATTGTTTCAATGCTAATGGCGTGGTAGAGGAAACAAAAATTGCAAACGTGCGCAACACGCGGATAAAACTTGAGCTAAACTCAGAAAACATCGAAAGCGCAGCACATGGAGGAGACACCCGAATGCCCGCAGCTTCGTCGAGTACCTCACCGCCGTCAAACGGCTACCGTTCAGTTTTCCGCGAAGGTCTTTTCGCCGGCAAGGTGATCATCGTCACCGGCGCGGGCAGCGGACTCGGCCGATGCACGGCTCACGAACTCGCGTCCTTAGGGGCGACCCTGGCGCTGGTCGGCCGAAGCGAGGACAAGCTGAAAGCAGTGCAAGCCGAACTGGCCGAGGATCATCCGTCCTCCGCCAACGGCCACAAGCTTTACTCGTGCGACATCCGCAACGAGCAACAGGTCCGTGAAACGATCGCTTCGATCATCACGGATTTAAGCCGCGTGGACGGTCTCTTCAATTGCGCAGGCGGCCAATTCCCCGCCAAGCTCGAAAAGATCTCCTTGAACGGCTGGGACGCGGTCGTGCGCAACAATCTGCACGGCACGTTTTTGATGTCCCGCGAGTGCTATACCCAATGGATGCAAAACCACGGCGGCGCGATCGTCAACATGCTGGCCGACATCTGGGGCGGCATGCCCGGCATGGGGCATTCAGGCGCGGCCCGCGCCGGCGTATGGAACTTCACGGAAACGGCCGCATGCGAATGGGGCCACGCGGGCGTCAGAGTCAACGCGGTCGCGCCCGGCTGGATTGCGTCCGCGGGCATGGACAGCTACAACGACGAGTATCAGGCGTTGCTGCGCACGCTGAAACACAAGGTTCCGCTGCAGCGCTTCGGCACCGAATCCGAACTCGCCAGCGCGGCGGTCTTTCTGTTGTCGGAGGCGTCCGCGTTCATCAACGGCACGGTGATCCGTGTCGACGGCGGTGTGCCGAACGCGCGCCATTCATGGCCGCTCGCTGAAGCGCAGCGTACGATCGAATATAACGGCTTCCCGCGCTATCAACCGCCGACGGGCTTGCAGGAGCAGACATGATGAATCTCGACGGCCAGACCTACGAAACGCTCGCGGCAAACTTCGCGTGGCACATCCCGGCGCGCTACAACATCGGCGTCGACGTATGCGACAAATGGGCCGACGGTTCGGGCCGCCTCGCGCTGATCTACGAAGACGCCGAGGGCAACGCCACACGCTATACGTTCGACCAGTTGAAGGCGCTGTCCGACCGCTTCGCCAATGCGTTGCTCGCAGCGGGCGCGCAACGCGGCGACCGCGTCGGCATCTTCCTCTCGCAATCGATCGAAACGGCGATCGCGCATCTCGCCGCCTACAAGGCCGGCATGGTGGCCGTGCCACTCTTCGCGCTATTCGGCGTCGACGCGATCGAACACCGGCTAGGGGATAGCGGTGCGGTCGCGTTGGTTACGGATCGGGGCGGCGTGCAGAAGGTCGATGAAATCCGCGCGGCGTTGCCGGCATTGCGCAGTGTCTTCAGCGTGGATATCGATCAGGACAGCGGCGATCCGCAAGTAGCCGTGCGTTCATTCTGGCAGGCGCTGAACAGCGCAACGGCCAGCTTCACGCCCGCCGACACCGGCGCCGACGATCCGGCAGTCATCATCTATACATCGGGTACGACCGGCAAACCGAAGGGCGCGCTGCACGGGCATCGCGTGTTGCTGGGTCATCTGCCGGGTGTCGAGATGTCGCAGCAGGGCTTTCCCGCGCACGCCACGCTGATGTGGACGCCGGCTGACTGGGCGTGGATCGGCGGCCTGTTCGACGTGCTGCTGCCTTCATGGCATCACGGCGTCGCGGTGTTGGCGCGCCGCTTTGCGAAATTCGACGGGCAGTCCGCGTTCGATCTGATGGCGCGTCATGCGGTCTCGCACACGTTCTTGCCGCCGACCGCGCTGAAGATGATGCGCGGAGTCGAACATCCCGAACGCTGGAACCTCGCGTTGCGCTCGGTGGCAAGCGGCGGCGAATCGCTCGGCGAGGAGTTGATCGGCTGGGGCCGCGCGGCGCTGGGCGTGACGATCAACGAGTTCTATGGGCAGACGGAATGCAACGTCGTGCTGTCGTCGTGCGCGGCGCTGTTCGAGCCGTGCTTCGGCGCGATTGGCCGCGCGGTGCCGGGGCATCATGTCGCGATCGTCGATATGGACGGCAACGAACTGCCGCCAGGCGCAATCGGCGATATCGCGGTGGCCGCGCCCGATCCGGTCATGTTCCTCGGCTACTGGGGCAACGAGGCGGCGACGCGCGAGAAATTCCGCGGCAAGTTTCTGGTGACCGGCGACCTCGGCACGCGCGACGCGGACGGCTTCATCCGCTTCGTCGGTCGTGGCGACGACGTGATCACGAGCGCCGGTTATCGAATCGGGCCGGCTTCGATCGAAGATTCGTTGCTGCGTCATCCGGCTGTTTCGATGGCGGCCGTGATCGGCGCGCCGGATCGCGAACGCACGGAGATCGTGATGGCGTTCGTGGTGCTGAACGCCGGCTTTGTCGGCGACGAGGCGCTCGTGCGCGAGATCCAGCAGCATGTCAAAACGCGTCTCGCCGCGCATGAATATCCGCGCGAGATCCGCTTTGTCGACAGCCTGCCGTTGACGGCGACCGGCAAGGTGATCCGCAAAGCGTTGCGCGAGGGACTCGGAGAAGACGGGGATAATTCCACCGCAAAACGATGAGCACCGGCCCACGTCCACCCTCGACTCGCAGCGGCAAGGCGCTCCGGACGCCGGGCACCCAACCGGGCCCGGCCTCGCTCGACGACACCGACCGCAAGCTGCTCGCGCTGCTCGCCGAAGACGCCACGCGGACTTACGCCGAACTGGGCAAGCTGCTGTTTCTGTCGGCGCCCGCGGTCCACGAACGCGCCCGGCGGTTGAAGAAGGATGGCGTGATCAAGGCCACCGTCGCCGCGCTCGACGCCGCGAGGCTCAACCGTCCATTGCTCGCGTTCGTACATGTCGATACCACGAGCTGGGCGGTGACGCGGCAACTGCTGGCACTGCAGGAGCTATCGGACGTCGAGGAGATTCACACCGTGACAGGCGAGAGCGCCATGCTGCTCAAGGTCCGCACGCGCGATACGCAATCGCTCGAACAACTGCTCGCGCGCATTCATGCGATCGAAGGCTTTACCGGCACGCGCAGCTACATCGCGCTGACCACCTATCTGGAGCGCGGGCCTAGTCCTGAACTCTGAACGCGAGAGCGGCACGGCGTGTCACGCATGCAGTGAGAGACCTTTTACGGCTTTATCGACCGCCTTCTTCGGCCCGCGCACGGCAATGCCGACGAGATCGGGCGCATCGGCGGGTTCGGCGCGGAACACCTCGCGGTTCGCCTGATCGTGGCCGGTCGCAAACATCGCGCGCACATACACGGCGCGCGTCAATTCGCGTTCGATGCCCTGGCGAAACGCGCGCAGCAAACCCGCGTTGTCCGCCTGATACACCATCATCGGCTGGCCGAGCAGACGCGCGTGCCGGCGGCCCGCCGCGTCCTCGTACGGCTCGCCCATCGCCTCCGGTGCGGCGCCGGCGATGCCCGTCGCGAGAAACGCGGTCACATTGAGCTTTTGCCAGACAGCGAGATCGTCCAGCACGATGATCGCGACTTTCGTATCGAATTCCATAACGCACTACGCTCCACAGCAATCAAGAAGACACCAACCGAATCTTAGGGAAACTCGAGGCGCGTGTGCATGGCCACGAGGCAAAAACGAATGGGCTTCACCGGATACGCGTTAGCACAACGTCGAGGTCGGGTTTTGCCTAATGCCATTCGGCGCGTGCTCGCTTGAACCGCTAGGTGTGCTGCAATGCAACCTGACGCGGCGCCCTGTCCGTCGCTGTTTGCGTCGTCGACGCGCGAACGAAAACGCCGCAAACGACGCTCTCGCAACATAGGGCAAGTCCCTGGCGCGATTTAGCCGTGCATTACCACTCGCGTGGGCGGCCTCCTAAACTTGATTCAAACACGAGGAGACACCGATGGCCAAACTCATTCACACGATGATCCGTGTACACGATCTGCCGCGCTCGCTGCAGTTCTATCAAAAGGCTTTCAACTTCGACGTATCGCACCGGCTCGACTTTCCGGACTTCGCGCTCGTCTATTTGCGCAACGCGGAAGCGGACGCCGAAATAGAACTCACCTGGAACAAAGGCCGCGAGGAACCGTATTCGCATGGCGACGGCTACGGTCACGTCGCGTTTTGCGTGGACGATGCGAAAAGCGAACGGCAGCGTCTGCTCGATCTCGGCATGACGCCCAACGATCTGCGCGAGTTTCACAACGACAATGGCGAGTTGCTGGCGCGTTACTTTTTCATTCAGGACCCGGACGGTTACAAGATCGAAGTGCTGGAACGCTACGGCCACTATCAATAGTAAAAGCAATCCAGGCGGCCGCCGCGCATAGTTGCAATACCCCACAAGCAACCTTGCATGGGACCCGAGTAGGCACTAAAGCGCCAACTCTGGTCGACAAAGGAGACAGACATGAAGACAACGATCATCCCGATCGTCACGTCCGATCACGCACGTCATGCACTTGGTCATGAGCATGCGCATCCCCATGAACATTCCCATGAAACCGGCGACGAACATCGCGCGGCGAAGGCGGCCGCGGCCGCGTTGCGGATTCCGCTCACGCGGCGCGAGCTATTGAGAGGCACGGGTGTGCTGATGGGCACGCTGGCGTTCTCGTCGGTGCTGTCGACGCTCGCACCGAGCCGCGCCTGGGCGCTCGAGCTGCAAGGGCTGGACACGCACCAGGGCGAAGTGATTCTGGCCTTCACGCGGCAGCTCTATCCGCACCCCACGCTCGACAACGCGGTCTATGCGCTGGTGGTCAAGGACCTCGACGCGAAAGCGAAAGCCGATCCGGCGGTGCGCCAGCAACTCGCGGACGGCGTCAAACAGCTCGACGCGCAAGCCGGCTCGGACTGGCTCAAGCGCACGCCTTCCGACCAGGCGAAAGACGTCGCGTCGCTCGCGGGCACGCCCTTCTTCAACACGATACGCAGCACCGCGGTGGTCTCGCTGTATGCCAACACCATGGCGTATGCGCACTTCGGCTACGGCGCATCGGAAGGCGACGGCGGTTATCTGAACAAAGGATTCAACAGTCTCTCGTGGCTGCCCAATCCGCCGGCCGCCGCCAGCGGCCCGATTCCGACGGATAGCTAATCGCCACGACGGCAAACATTGTGCATGGGACCAGAGTAAGGCGCTGAAGCGCCAACTCTGGTCGACAGCGGAGACAAGACATGAATCAGGACAACAACAAGGTGCGTTTTTCGCACAACGACGACAAGGTCGTCGTGATCATCGGTTCGGGTGCGGGCGGCGGCACGCTCGCCAACGAACTGGCACAGAAGGGCATCAACGTCGTGGTGCTGGAAGCGGGCAAGCTGCATACGCAGGCCGATTTCACGACTGACGAATGGGGCGCTTTCCAGATGCTGTCATGGCTCGACAAACGCACCACGTCGGGCTCCTGGCGCATCGCCAAGGACTTTCCGAATCTGCCCGCGTGGATCTGCAAGACTGTGGGCGGCACCACCGCGCACTGGGCCGGCGCGAGCCTGCGCATCCAGCCGTACGAGTTCAAGGTGAAGACGACCTACGGCAATATCAAGGACGCCAACCTGCTCGACTGGCCGCTCACGCGCGAAGAACTCGATCCGTACTACGACCGCGCGTCGCAGAAAATGGGCGTGACGCGTACCAACGGTCTGCCGGGCCTGCCGGGCAACAACAACTTCAAGGTGATGTCGGCCGGCGCGATGAAGGTCGGCTACAAGGAATGCAATACCGGCCACATGGCGATCAATAGCGTGGTGCGCGACGACCGCGCGCATTGCTTCCAGCGCGGCTTCTGTTTTCAGGGCTGCCGCACGGGCGCGAAGTGGTCGACGCTCTATACCGAGTTGCCGCGCGGGCAGGCGACTGGTCATCTCGAGTTGCGCACGCAGGCCCACGTGGTGCGCATCGAAACCGATGCGCGCGGCAAGGCGAAGGAGGTGCTCTACTACGATGAGAAAGGTAAATTGCAGCGGCAGAAGGCGCGTATCGTCGCGGTGGCCGGCAATTCGATCGAGACCCCGCGGCTTCTGTTGAACTCGCATTCGAGCAAATTCCCGCAGGGGCTAGCGAACGGCTCGGGGCAGGTGGGCCGCAACTACATGCGTCACACCACGGGCTCGGTGTATGCGGTGTTCAACGACAAGGTGGATATGTTCAAGGGCACCACGATGGCCGGCATCATCGAGGACGAAGCGGTGTTCAATCCGCAGCGCGGCTTCGCGGGCGGGTACCACATGGAGACCGTTTCGCTCGGCCTGCCGTTTTACGCGGCCTTTCTCAATCCGGGCGCGTGGGGTCCGACATTTGCCCAGGCGATGGATCAATACGCGTACACGGCCGGCATGTGGATCGTCGGTGAGGATATGCCGCGCGAGAGCAATCGCGTGACCTTGAATACGGACGTGAAGGACCAATACGGCCAGCCGGTCGCCAACGTGCACTTCGACGATCATCCGAACGACGAAGCGATGCGCGAGCACGCATACAAGCAGGGCACCGCGGTGTACGAAGCGGCGGGCGCGAAGACGGTATATCGCGTGCCGCCGTATCCGTCCACGCACAACCTCGGCACCGCCCGCATGAGCGCGCGCGCAGAAGACGGCGTGTGCAACCGCTTCGGCCAGACGCACGAGGTGTCGAACCTGTTCATTTCGGATGGCAGCCAGTTCACCACCGGAGCGGCGGAAAATCCGACCTTGACGATCGTCACGCTGGCGATCCGCCAGGCGGATCACATCGCCGGGCAGATGAACAAACGCGCGGTGTAAAGCGGTTCGACGGGGCAGGAGCGGCGTTCGGGTTCGATGCGATTGTCGAGTGCTGGATGCCCGCGTATGTTGACGAAGGCGGGCGGCGTGCCGTGGCTGCATGAAAAGCGTCACGGCGCGCGCGCCTGGAAACCGGGAGTGAACGTTATGTGTGGGATATACATCAACGCCGATCCGATCCTGTATGAATCGCGCACGCGCTCGTTGCGCATTCACGGTGTGATCACCACGGTCCGGCTGGAGAATCTGTTCTGGGACGTGCTGCACGAAATCGCCGCGCGCGAGAGCATGACGACCAGCCAGTTCGCCGTGAAGCTCTACGACGAACTGATCGCGCTGCGCGGCGAAATGCCGACTAACTTCGCATCGTTTTTGCGGGTGTGCTGTTTGCGCTATCTGTCGATGCGCACGGAGAAGGGCGACAGTGCGCCCGATGCGGTGCCCGAGCCGGCAAGCGTGTTGAACGAAACGAGGCCGCGGATTCTGAAGACGGTTTGATGCGAGAGGGCAGCGCGAAGCTGGAGCAGCATCGCGACGGTCAAGTATGCCGCGGCGGATCCACAACCGGCGCGCGCCTCCGCGCGTGCTACGATGTCTAGCGCACCACGCACAAAAGTCGGAGACACAAATGCGTCCCGAGAGCGCCGCCCGTTTCGATGAACAATTCGCGCCTCGCATCGCCGAGGCGATTGCCGCCTGTTTCGCCACCACGGTGCATACCGAAGTGCTGCCGTACGGCGGCCATGGACGTCCCACACGCGTGCGAATTCATGCAACGCCCATCGAAGACATGGGACATTACCCGTATCCGCTGAATCTGTATCTGACCTGGGACAGCGACGAGATCGAGAGACTGATGGGCGAGGAAGGGCCGTCGCGTTTCGCCGGGTACCTGGCCGCGTTGCCGCGCAAGCTTGCAGGCTGGGATCATGCGCGCGAACTGGATTTTCTCTCGCATACGCAGGCCGATCCTCTGGTTTTGATCGGCGGACTCGACTTCGAGTCATAAGCGGCGCATTGCGCGCCGCTTCGTCCTCACACGACAACAATCGCCGCGCGGCGCCGATCCCTCAAGCCGCGGCGCCCAGCCTGAAGAAACTCACGCTTTGCACCAGCCCCGATGCCTTGCTTTGCACCGCATCGGCCGCGGCGGCTGCCTGCTCGACGAGCGCTGCGTTGCTTTGCGTCACCTGGTCCATCTGCGTGACGGCATCGTTTACTTCCGCGATACCCGCTGCCTGATCGACGCTCGCCGTCGCGATCGATTCGACGATACGCGTCACGCTGCCGGCGCTTTCCACCACACCGTCCATCGTATTGCTCGCGTGATTGATCAGTTGCGTGCCGGCGTCGATCGTGGCGACCGACTCGCGAATCAACGCCTTGATCTCGTGCGCGGCATCGGCCGAACGTTGCGCGAGACTGCGCACTTCGCTCGCCACCACCGCGAAGCCGCGCCCTTGCGTGCCGGCGCGAGCCGCTTCGACCGCGGCGTTGAGCGCGAGGATATTCGTCTGCGCCGCGATTGCTTCCACCACCGCGATAATATCGACGATGCGCTTGGACGCCGCGTCGATCTGGCCCATCGTGCGCACCGCGTCGCTCATGACGGCGCCGCCTTCGCGCGCGGCTTGCGCGGCGGTTTGCGCGAGCGTCGTGGCCTCGCGCGCATTGGCGGCGTTGCGCTGAACCGAGTCGGTGAAGTGCTGCATCGACGCAGCGGTTTCTTCGAGCGAGGCCGCTTGCTGTTCGGTGCGCGCGGACAGGTCGAGGTTGCCCGCCGCGATCTCCTGCGTGGCGGACGAAATCGTCGTCGCGCCTTCACGAATCTCGCTGACGATATGCCGCAAGCGCTGGTTCATGTCGTTGAGCGCGAGGAGCAACTGGCCGGTTTCGTCGCGGCTGATCACCGCCACGTCCGCGCGCAAATCGCCTGCTGCGACCGCCTGCGCGACTCCCACGGCCTGCCTGACCGGCAGCGTGATGCTGCGGCTGAGAAACCAGACCGCGAATGCACCGACGCCGAGCGAACCGGTCACGACCGACAGCAACAGCGCCGTGGCAAGCGTATAGGAGCGTTCCGCCGCTTCGCTCGTGCGCACATTGGAGTCTTGCGCCTGCTGCATCACCGTGGCGACGATGTCGTCGATCGCGGCGGTCGGCGCGCGGTCGATGCCCTTCACGAGACCGTCCACTACGTGCGCCGTGTTCGGATCGGCGGCATCGTAATGCTTGAGCGCATCGAGGTAGCTGTCCTGCAACGAAGCATGCGTGGCGAGCGCCTTGTCGACACCGTCCACGTTCGCACCCAACGCACTCAACTGATCCTTCAGGCGCAGCAGGGCGGCGTGCGTCGTGCCGCTTTCCTTGCCGAAGGCATCACGGTACTTGGCGAACGCAGCCGGATCGGCGCCGCGCAACAACAGGTCCTTCCATTCCTGCACCTGCTTCTTGAACTCGACCTGCGCGACGCGCGCCGTGTCGGCGGCTTGCGCGTATTGACTGAGCGATTGCGCCGACTGGATTTGCAGCTCATGCGTTTTCAACAACGCGTGCCAGCCTTCCAGACCCACGATCATCGTCGCGGCTAACAACACCGCGCCGAGCAACGCCAATTTAATGGCGATCTTCAGATTTCTATAGAACGTCACTGCGATGTCCCAGGTAAGGCGTTTAATCGAGCTTGAATTGCGTCACCGCGCTTGCGAGGCTCACGGCCTGGCTTTGCAGCGCGGCGGCGGCCGCCGTGGATTCCTCGACCAGCGCGGCGTTCTGTTGAACCATCTCGTCGAGCTGGCTGACCGCGCGGTTCACTTCCTGAATGCCGCGCGTCTGTTCGTTGGCGGCCTGAGTGATTTCGGAAATGATGGTCGTCACGTTGGCGACGTTGCTGACGATCTCCGTCATCGTCTCGCCGGCCTGGCGCACCTGACCGGAACCCGACGTGACGCTGGCCACGGTCGATTCGATCAGCGCCTTGATTTCCTTCGCCGCCTGCGCGCTGCGTTGCGCGAGGCTGCGCACTTCGCCGGCCACGACCGCGAAACCGCGGCCCTGTTCGCCCGCGCGCGCGGCTTCCACCGCGGCGTTCAACGCGAGGATGTTGGTCTGGAACGCAATGCCGTCGATCACGCCGATGATGTCGGAGATCTTCACTGACGCATGCTGGATCTCGCCCATCGTCGCAATCACTTCGGAGATCACCACGCCGCCGCGCGAGGCGACCTGCGAGGCGGACACGGCGGTATCGTCGGCCTGCTTCGCGGCGCTGGCCGATTGCGTGACGGTCGAGGTGATTTCCTCCATCGACGCGGCGGTTTGCTGCAAGCTCGCCGCGGCCGATTCCGTGCGGCCCGACAGATCGACGTTGCCCGCCGCGATTTCGTTCGCGGCCACGCGCACCGATTCGCTGGAGTTGCGAATCTGGCGCATCACGTGGCTGAGTTTGTCGATGAAGGTGTTGAACGAACGCGCGATCTGCGCGACTTCGTCGTTGCCGGAGGCCGGCAGGCGTTGTGTGAGGTCGCCTTCGCCGGAGCCGATGGCGTCCATGGCGTCGCGCACTTTCGACAGACGCTGAAACGAAACAGCCGTGACCGCCGCCACGACCGCGGCGGCGATGCCGGCGATCACGATCAGCGCGATCACCGAAGCGGTCAGCAGCGAACGCATGCCGGCCGTCGCTTCGGCTTTGTCGAGCGCGACGACCGCGTACCAATCCGTGCCGGGAATCGCTTGGGCACGCATTAGCTTCGTGCTGCCGTTCACGTCCATTTCCAGCGGACGGTCGGTACTGAAGAGGGCGGCGAGTTTGTCGCTCGTCAGGGCCGGCGCCACGTCGGAGACCGGCTTCAGGGTCAGTTTCGCGTCGGGATGCGCGACGATATGGCCGCTCGCATCGATCAACATGCCGAAGCTCGCCGGCGTCGGATGAATCGACTTGACGTTGGCGATCACGCTGTCCATCGCGACGTCGCCGGAGACCACGCCTTTCACCGCGCCGTCGCGCACCACGGGCGCGGCGAACGCTACCACCAGTTTGCCCGTGCCCACGTCCACGTACGGCGGCGTCACCACCGGCTTGCCCGCCGCGGCGGCCTGCTTGTACCAGGGACGGCCGGTCGGATCGTAGTCGGGCGGAATGCCGGTCGGATCGGAGAACTTCGCGGTCTTGTCCGCGTAGCCGACATACACGTTCGTGAACTTGCCAGCCGCGGCGATCTGCTTCAGCGCGGCGGACGGATCGGCTTGCAGCACTGCGTCCTGCAACGAGTTGATCATCTGGCTGTTGGCCGCGACCCAGTCGCTGATGCCGTCCGCGTGACCGCTTTCGACCGCGGTCAGGCTGCTGTCGATCGCATCGGCGTTGTACGAGTTGGCGACGACATAGTTGAGAACCGCGTTGGCGGCGAGCGCGACCACAACGATAGCGACGCACAGGGCGACGATGCGCGCGCGAATGGAGGTGAACATGTCGGGAGTCTTTCGGAGTGAGCGGTGAACCGGAGTCGGTGAGGCGGGGGCCTCACACGCTGTATACGGCTTCAACAAGTGGGACTTGAGCGGCGAATGCTTTCAATTGCTCGCCAATGGCGGGAGAGCCGTGCGGGGCGGCGTGTCGACTGCCCGCGAAATATTTCTTGCGAGTTGGCGTTTTCAATGCGTGCGGAAGCAGCGTTTCGCTGCACGCTGGTAAGCGGCCGGTGATGCGCTGTATTCGTATGACAATAACGCCGATCGCCTTACATGACTGGAGAATGCAAATGATGCGGATGGTCGAGTGTCTCCGCCACGATGCGCAGCGCTTCCTCGCATTCATCGCGCGTTTTCGATCCGCCGAGACAGACGCGCATGGCGTTGGGCGGATTGCCATCGGTGGAAAATGCGGCGCCCGCCACGGCGGCGATCCCCTGATTGCGCAATTGCAAGGCGAGTTCGGACGCGCTCCAGCCGCTTTCCATCGGCACCGGCAACCACAAATGAAAGCCATCCTGATGCGCTTCGTAAGGCCACGCTTCGAGCATGCGCGAGGCAATTGCCTGGCGAGCGCGCGACTCGTTGCGGATCGCGTTGAGCATGTCCGCGGCGGTGCCGTCCGCGATCCACTGCGTCGCGAGCGTGACCGTGAACGGACTCGCCATCACGGTGGTGGCGCGCAATGCGCCGGCTAGCCGCTGTGTTTGCCGCGGCGTCGGCGCATGCAGATGCGCGACGCGCAAACCGGCGCCGAAGCTCTTCGACAAACCGGTCACGTAATACGTCAGTTCGGGCGCGAAACTCGTGAGAGCATCGGGCGCGCTCTGCGGCAGCATCGCGTACGCATCGTCTTCGATGATCGGCACGCTGTAGCGCAGCGCCACGTCGGCGAGCGCCTCGCGCCGTTTGTGCGTGAGCGTCAGCGTGCTCGGATTTTGCAGCGTCGGATTGCAATAGAACGCGCTCGGTTTGTCCGTCTTGCAGAGCGCTTCGAAGGCATGAGCGAGCGGCCCTTCGTCGTCGCGTGGCAACGCTTGCAGACGCACGCCAAGTTGCGCGGCGATCGCCTTGATGCCGGGGTAGGCAAGTGCATCGAGACAGATGGTGCCGCCGGGCCGCGCGAGCTGGGAGACGAGCGCCACCAGCGCGCTATGGATGCCGGGGCACACCAGCACGTTCTGCGCGTCGCAATGCGGCACGCGGCGCCTCAGCCATTCGGCACCCGCGTCCTTGTCGGCCGCCGAGCCGCCGAAGTCCTGATAACGGAGCAACTGATAAGGATCGCTATCGGCCATCTGCCGCGCGGCGGATTCGCGCAGGCGGATCACGTAATCGGGCGGCTCGGGCGGCGTGTTCATCGACATTTCGATGCTGCTGCCGCCTGCGAGCGGCAACGTGGCCGTACGGCCGCGCACGAACGTGCCGCTGCCGGCGCGCGAATCGAGCAGGCCACGTTTGCGTGCTTCGGCATAGGCGCGCGCCACTGTCGTGTAGTTCAGCGCGAGTTCCAGGGCGAGATCGCGCAATCCCGGCAAGCGGTCGCGCGGACGCAGCCGCCCGGTGGCGAGATCTTCTTCGATCAGATCGGGAATCGCCAGATAGGCCGGCTTGCGAATGTCGGCGAGACGTTTGATCCAGTGATGTGTCGGGCTGCTCATTGCCTTCGGGCCTCTATTCACGTTGAAAGAAGTTGATCGCATCCGCATGCGATCAATGATCGGATTGATCGACCGTGGTGAATGACTGCACCATGCCGACACGTCGTTATGCGCGAATCGCACATGGGTGGTGCGGTAAGGCTGCGCCAACGGTGTTAGCGCGGCATGTCTGAGTCGTATGCAACCTTCGCGCCAAAAATTTTTTCGAGTCGCACTTCGAATCGAGACGGAATTGATTGCTGATTGATCGCATTCGCGCGGCCGATCAATGGCACGGCCGTTGCATTGGAAGAAGCGCGCACAGCTTGAACGCGCGCCCTCTTTTACTTAGCAAACCTGATCGGAGAGTGTCATGCCAGCCGTCAACAAACCGCTGCATCAGAAAGGCGATTACCTTGTCGACTACGAGGAGAAAGTCTTCGAAGACGTGAAAGCCGAGCCGGGCGAGAAGGCGCTCGTCACGTTTCACACGGTCGCGTTCGAAGGCTCGATCGGTTTCGTCAATCTGCTGCAGGCGACGCGCCTGCAACGCAAGGGCTTCGAAACGTCGGTGCTGCTGTATGGACCGGGCGTCACGCTCGGTCTGCAACGCGGCTTTCCCACGCTCGGCGACGAAGCGTTTCCCGGCCATCTGAACTTCAACAAGCAACTGATGAAGTTCATGGAAGAGGGCGGCAAAGTCTACGCGTGCCGCTTCGCGCTGCAGGCACTGTATGGCCACGGGGAAGCCTCGCTGATCGAAGGCATCCGGCCGATCAGCCCGCTCGACGTGCTCGACATCCAGTTGCTTCACCGCAAGGACAACGCGTTGATCATCCATACGTGGACGGTTTGACGAAAGGCGAGTGACCACCATGTCCGAAAAATCGACGGGCAAGCGCATCGTGCGCGCCGCAGCGGTTCAGATCGCGCCCGACTTCGAGCGCAGCGGCGGCACGCTCGAAAAGGTCTGCGAGGCAATCGAAAAAGCGGCACGCGATGGCGTCCAACTGATCGTGTTTCCCGAAACCTTCGTGCCGTATTACCCCTACTTCTCTTTCGTGCGGCCGCCCGTTGCGTCCGGCGCCGATCACATGAAACTCTACGAAGAGGCCGTGATCGTGCCGGGCCCGGTGACGCAGGCGGTGGCCGAGCAGGCGCGTTTGCATCGGATGGTGGTGGTGCTCGGTGTCAACGAGCTCGATCACGGCAGCCTTTACAACACGCAGTTGATCTTCGACGTGGATGGCCGGATCGTCCTCAAGCGCCGCAAGATCACGCCGACGTTTCATGAACGGATGATCTGGGGGCAGGGCGACGCAGCGGGTTTGACGGTGGCGAATACGGCGGTGGGGCGAATCGGTGCGCTTGCCTGCTGGGAGCACTACAACCCGCTCGCGCGTTATGCGTTGATGACGCAACACGAAGAGATTCATTGCAGTCAGTTTCCCGGTTCGCTGGTGGGGCCGATTTTCGCCGATCAGATCGAGGTGACGATCCGGCATCACGCGTTGGAGTCCGGTTGCTTTGTCGTGAATGCGACGGGGTGGCTCACCGAAGCGCAGATCGCGTCCGTGACGCCGGATACGAATTTGCAGAAGGCGCTGCGCGGCGGCTGCAATACCGCGATCGTGTCGCCGGAAGGCCAGCATCTCGTCGAGCCGCTGCGCGAAGGCGAAGGCATGGTGATCGCCGACCTCGACATGGCGCTGATCACCAAGCGCAAACGCATGATGGATTCGGTCGGCCATTACGCGCGCCCCGAGTTGCTGAGCCTCGCGATCAACCGGCGTCCCGCGGAAACCGTGGCGCCGATGCCGGCGTGGCCGGCCGCCGCGAGCGCCGATTTGAATTCAACCGAAGGAGGATGCGATGAACGCCAGCGAGTCGCTGTCGGCGCAGAGCCGGCAATTGATGACTGAATTGCAGTCGACCGGTCTGCGGCTCGTGTCGCCGGATGCGGGCGCGGCGAGCCGGCGCGGCGGCGCGGGACCGTCTGACCACAAGGCGGTGACGGTGGACGGCGTGACGATCATGGTGCCCGTGCATACGAGCACCGCGTGGCACTCGCCCTTCGTCGCGCAGACGCCCGATGCGAGTGGTTCGAGCGCGCTGCTGCGCGGCACGATTCCGATCGCCAACATCAGCTTTCCGAAAGCGCCGCGTTTTTACGCCATGCAGACGCTAGACGGCGTGCCGTACTCGCATATCGCCGCATTGCACAGTGCGGACGTGCTCGCGACCACCGTGTTGCAAACCTGCATTCGATACGAGAGCCGGCGCAAAAGCTGCAAGTTCTGCGCGATTGGGCAGTCGCTCGCGGCGGGCCGCACGATTGCGCGCAAGACACCGGAGCAACTCGCGGAAGTGGCGCGCGCGGCCGTACTGCTCGACGGCGTGAAGCATATGGTGTTGACCACCGGCACGCCGCCCACGCCGGATCGTGGCGCGCAGATTCTGTGCGAGAGCGCGTTTCGCGATCAAGGCCGCGGTCGATCTGCCGATCCAGGCGCAATGCGAGCCGCCCGACGACGATCGCTGGTTCGCGCGCATGAAAGCGAGCGGCATCGACACACTCGGCATGCATCTCGAAGTCGTGACGCCCGCTTTGCGCGAACGGATCATGCCGGGCAAGGCGAGCGTGCCGCTGTCGCGCTACATGGAAGCGTTCGAGTCCGCCGTGGCCGTATTCGGGCGCGGGCAGGTCAGTACCTACATTCTCGCCGGGCTCGGCGATAGCGCGGAAGCCATCCTGACGATGTCGCGCGAACTAATCGAGCTCGGCGTCTATCCGTTCGTCGTGCCGTTCGTGCCGATCAGCGGCACGCCGCTCGAAGATCATCCGGCGCCCACGCCTGAATTCATGAAGTCGGTGTTGCAGCCGCTTGGCGGCATGCTCAATGCCGCTGCCATGCGCTCGAGCGATATCAAGGCCGGTTGTGGCAAATGCGGCGCGTGTTCGTCGCTGTCATCGTACGAGGAGTGATTATGTTCGGTGAAGCGATTGCAGGCGAGGCGCTGGATGGTGACATCGTTTTCGCGCCGTATGCGCCGGGCGAATTCCGTATCAAGTGGACCACGTTGAATTGGGAAGCCGAAGAGGCGTTCAAATTGCGGCGCGCTGTGTTCTGCGTCGAGCAGGGCATTTTCGTCGGGGACGATCGCGACGATATCGATCAGCACGCACAGCAACTGGTCGCCGTCAGTTGCCTCGGCGGCATGCCGGAGCAGGTGGTCGGCACCGTACGCATTCATCGCGATCACGACAATGTGTGGTTCGGTTCGCGCCTCGCCGTGCATGCGGCGTTTCGCCGACATGGAAAGATCGGTGCGACGCTGATTCGTCTCGCCGTGAGCAGCGCGCATGCGCTCGGCTGTGAGACGTTCCTGGCGCATGTGCAGAGCCAGAATGTGCCGCTCTTTCGCGCGATGTATTGGGACGTGCTCGCGGAGGAAACCCTGCTCGGCAGACCGCATCATCTGATGCAGGCGCAATTGGACCGCTATCCGCCGTGCGTGACGCCTAATAGCGGCTTTGTCACGCGCACGCAAGCGCAAGCGTATTCGCGTCGTCTCGAACCCGCGCGGAGTGGGGCATGAGCGTCGCCGATCTCGTCGCCGGCTTGCGCGAAAGCCGCGGGTTCCGGCACAAGACCGATATCGTCGACGTGGTCGACTCTCTGGCGAAGCGTTTGCCTCGCGGCACGCACGATCTCGCGCAAGCCGTGGCGCTCGGCGACGACTGTGCCGCGCTCGCCGATGGCGACGGCTATCTGCTCTTTGCGATCGAAGGCATGGTCAGCGATTTCGTGAGCACCATGCCGTGGTTCGCCGGCTACAGCAGCGTGATGGTCAACGTTAGCGATATCTATGCAATGGGTGGGCGGCCGTTGGCGGTGGTGGACGCGCTTTGGAGTCCGGGCATCGGCGCGGCCGACCAGGTGCTGGCGGGCATGGCGGCGGCCTCTGTCGCGTATGGCGTGCCGATTGTCGGCGGCCATACGAATACGCGCAGCGACGCGGCGCAACTGGCGGTGTCGATTATCGGCCGCGCCAAGGCGTTGCTGTCGAGCTTCAACGCGAAACCGGGCGACAGTCTGATGATGGCAGTCGATCTACGCGGCCGTTTCGAAGAACCGTATCCGTTCTGGAATGCTTCCGTGAACGCACCGCCCGAACGTCTGCACGGCGATCTCGAACTGCTGCCTCAACTGGCGGAAAGCGGTCTGTGCGACGCCGCGAAAGATATCAGCATGGCAGGCACGCTCGGCACTGCGCTGATGTTGCTCGAATGTTCGAAGGTGGGAGCGCGGATCGATCTCGCGTGCATTCCCAAGCCTGACGGTGTGACGCTGGAGCGCTGGGTGACTGCCTTTCCGAGTTTCGGCTATTTGCTTTCGGTGCGGCCGGAGCATGTCGATGCCGTGCAGGGGCAATTCGACGCGCGTGCCCTCGCGTGTGCGGTGATCGGTTCCGTTGATGCAACGAGCGAGGTTGTTCTGCATCAGCGGGACGATGTTGCAACGCTATGGGACTTTCAGCGCGAGCCGTTCATCGTCGGGAAGGGTGATACGAAATGAACGCGTTGCGTATCGCGTTGCTGACGCACTCGGTCAATCCGCGCGGCGGCGTCGTGCATACGCTGGAACTGGCGGCGGCGTTGACGATGCTTGGGCACGACGTGACGGTGTTCGTGCCGGCCGCGCTTGGCGAGACGCTGTTTCGTCTGCCGGCGTGCCGCGTGGTGTATGCACCTATCTTATTGGCTCAGGCCGATACCGTTGCGATGGTCGAAGCGCGGATCGATGCGTTCCGGCGAGCACTCATCGAACAGGACGCAAGCGCGTTCGACGTGCTGCACGCGCAGGACAGCATCAGCGGCAATGCACTCGCCGAGTTGAAAGCGGAGGGTTTCATTCACGGCTTCATGCGTACGGTTCACCACCTGGATCATTTCAACGATCTCAAGTTGGCAGCCTGGCAACGGCGCGCGTATCAGGACGCGGATCAGGTGTTGTGCGTGAGTGATACATGGACGCGTGAAATGCAATCCATGTATGGCATCAATGCCATCACTGTGCCGAACGGCGTGGACATGAAGCGTTTTTCTTCGCAGCGGGACCAACACGACGCGCAAATCGGGCAGCGTTTCGGCATCGACGGTGGACCTATCGTGCTGACAGTGGGCGGCATCGAGGTGCGTAAGAACACACTGGCGCTGCTCGAAGCGTTCGCATCCATGCGCCGCAATGTGCCGCAAGCGCAACTCGTTATCGCGGGCGGTGCGAGTCTGCTTGATCACGATGCCTATACCCGCCGCTTGCTGCAACGCGCAGGCGAGTTGGGTCTGTCCATCGGCCCGCATGAAAGCGTCGTAGTGACCGGTCCGCTCGAAGATGCTGCCATGCCCGCGTTGTTTCGATGCGCCGATGTTCTCTCAATGGTGTCGTTGCGAGAAGGTTTCGGTCTCGTCGTGTTGGAGGCGCTCGCGAGCGGCACGCCGGTGGTGGCCTCGTCGATTGCGCCATTCACCGAGTATCTCGACAACACGACTTGCTACTGGGCCGATCCACTCGACGTGGATTCGATCGCTGCGGCATTAACGCGAGCGTTGAGCGAGAGTTGTCTCGACTTCGAGCACGCCGTGCCTGCGTTGCTCGCGCGCTTTAGCTGGGCCGCGAGCGCGCAGCATCACGTAGACGCCTACCGCCGTTTCCTCGCGAAGCGCGCTCTGCTTACTCATTGATTCGAGGATTAGCAATGCCTGTCATGCACTTTCGCATTCAATGGCCTGATGGCGACGAAGCGAACTGTTATTCGCCTTCGCTCGTGATCGGCGACTTTTTCACACCGGGCGAGGCCTACGCGTTGGAAGATTTCGTCGCGCGATCGCGGCAGGCGCTGGGTATCGCGTCCGAGCGTGTGCGCGAGAAATACGGCTTTGCCTGCTCGGCGGCGATCGACCAGCTTGCGCAGATCGAGCGCGACGCGGCGCGCTTTCGCGATCGTCCGGAGGCGACCGTCAAGGTCATCGAATTCAGCTAGGCGCTTATTCTTTCAGAGGACGCATCATGTCGAATCCAGCACATCGCGCACGCGCCGAGGGCCATTACAGCGTGCTCGTCATCGGCGGCGGGCAGGCGGGTCTGTCGGTCAGCTATTACCTCAAGCAGGCCGGCATCGACCATCTGGTCGTGGAGAAGAACACCGTGACGCACACGTGGCGTGAGCAGCGCTGGGACGCGTTCTGCCTGGTGACGCCAAACTGGCAATGCGCGCTGCCCGGTTATCCGTATCGTGGCGACGATCCACACGGTTTCATGAAAAAGGATGAGATCGTTGCGTATCTCGACGGTTTCATTGAACACGTCGATGCGCCGCTGATGGAGCGCACTGAAGTCAAGCGCGTCAAGCAGCGTGACGACGGCGTCTATTCGATCATCACGACGCAGGGCGATTTCACCGCGGATCAGGTGGTGGTGGCCTCGGGCGGCTATCACACGCCGATCGTGCCGCGCCTTGCCGAGCGCTTGCCCGCGCGGATCGCACAATTGCAGTCGTCGGCGTATCGCAATCCCCAGGCTCTGCCTGATGGCGCGGTGATGGTGGTCGGCACGGGGCAGTCCGGCGCGCAGATCGCAGAAGATTTGCATCTGGCCGGCCGCAAGGTCGTACTCGCAGTCGGCGAGGCGCCGCGTTGCGCGCGTTTCTATCGAGGCCGTGACGTGGTCGACTGGCTCGCCGACATGCAGTACTACGACATGCCGGTCGAAAAGCATCCGTTGCGCGAAGGCGTGCGCGACAACACCAATCATTACGTGACGGGCCGCGACGGTGGCCGCGATATCGATCTGCGCAAGTTCGCCGCCGAAGGCATGGAGTTGTACGGCCGCCTCGACGATCTGCGCGACGGGCAATTCCATTTCTCGCCCACGCTCGCGGCCAATCTCGATGCGGCGGACGATACGTATAACCGGATTAACGTGAGCATCGACGGCTTCATCGAGAAGCACGGTATCGACGCGCTGCAGGGTGGCGCATACGAACCGGTGTGGCGTCCGGCGCAAGAGCGCACCACGCTCGACGTGGAAGCGAGCGGGATTGCCGCGATCATCTGGTGTATCGGCTTTACGCCGGACTTCAGCTGGCTCGACGCCCCCGTGTTCAACGGTCGCGGTTATCCAGCGCATACGCGCGGCATCACGCCGATCGACGGCTTGTATTTCGTCGGCTTGCCGTGGCTGCATACGTGGGGCTCGGGGCGTTTCTCCGGCGTCGCGCGCGATGCGGAGTTCATCGTGCACGCGATTCGCGAGAAGGCACGCGAGCGCGCGTCCTTATCGGCCGCCGTCGCCGCGTGACGTTGCCAGGCGCAAGTGCCAAGGATGGAGCAAAAAAACGGCCGCTGCGTTCTACATCGCAGCGGCCGTTGTATTTCACCGAAGCTGTCGGCTAAGGCTTAACTACCCAGCGCCGGATCGCTCATGCTGCTCTTGCCGGTCTCGACGTGTCCGGCAAAGCGCCGCGCGAACAGCGGATCAGTATTGACCGTAATGGCCAGGTCGTACCAACCGTGGGCGTTGCGCAGATCGAGGTAGAGCTGGTCGGTATCGCCGCCGCGCACCGTACGCCTGATCACGTTGGTCGGGTCGTACGCGTTGATGATCTTGAACTGGGAAGGCGCGCTGCCCACGTTCTCCAGGCGCAATTGCAGATTGCCGTTCGCGACGTCATAACCTTCCTCGACTTCAGGCCGCGCGATGTCGGAGCCGTTCCACCAGCTGCGCGAGACCGGCTTGCCCGCAAAGCGGCGCAGAAAGCCATTCGGGCCGTACACGGTGAAGTCATAGCTGCCGTCG
Source organism: Paraburkholderia sp. BL9I2N2 (assembly GCF_004339745.1). Lineage (GTDB taxonomy): Bacteria > Pseudomonadota > Gammaproteobacteria > Burkholderiales > Burkholderiaceae > Paraburkholderia. Next base: position 843,818 of record NZ_SMGP01000001.1, read on the forward strand.
GCGTTCAACGGAAGCTGATCTTGCAGACGCTTGCCGGCTTCGACCGTATACGTGCGCGGCGCGTCGAGACCGTGAGCGGCGTAGACGAGAAACACCGCGCCGGCGCGGCCCGTATTGACGAAACGCATCGTGAGCTGGTTCGTCGCGCCTTCGCCGTGCACGCGCACGAACAACTCGTACGGCACCGCGCGAGCGGGGCGCACGCCGGGTTCCTGTTTCGGCACCGCCTGGATGGCCGGTGGCAGCGGCACATAATCCGGATGGCGGTTCTGATCGGGCGGCATGTAGCCGCTCGTGCCCGGCAGCGTCGGGAAGGCGTCGTTCGGATTGCTGAAGTTGAACGCCGACAGCAGGTCGCCGCATACCGCGCGGCGCCACGGTGTGATGTTGGATTCGCCAAGATTGCGCTCATGACCGAAACGCTTTTCGATGAAACGGATCACCGACGTGTGGTCAAACAGTTCCGAGCACACGTAGCCGCCTTTCGACCAAGGCGACACCACAAGCATCGGCACGCGCGGTCCGAGCCCATACGGGGCGGCGGGAATCTTCGCATCGCCGGGATAGATTTCGTTGCTGGTGTCGACGGTGGACAAACCGTTCGCATTCGACGACGGTGCGAACGGCGGCGACACGTGGTCGAAGAATCCGTCGTTCTCGTCGTAATTGATCAGCAAGACCGTCTTGCTCCATACCTCGGGATTCGACGTGAGAATCTGCAAGACCTGGTCGATGTACCACGCGCCGTAATTCGTCGGCCAGTTCGGATGCTCGGAATAGGCTTCGGGCGCGACGATCCACGACACTTGCGGCAAAGCATTATTCTGCACGTCGCGCTTGAGGATATCGAAATAGCCGTCGCCCTTCGCGGCGTTCGTGCCGGTGCGTGCGTTGTCGTAGAGCGGATTGCCGGGCTGCGCGTTGCGGTACTGATTGAAGTAGAGCAGCGAGTTGTCGCCGAAGTTGCCGATGTACGGGTTCTGCGTCCAGCCCCACGCGCCGTTCGCGTCGAGACCGGTGCCGATGTCCTGATAGATCTTCCACGAGATGCCCGCGTTTTGCAGCACTTCGGGATACGTGGACCAGCCGTAGCCGAGCTCGGAGTTGTCGATCACCGGACCGCCGCCGCTGCCGTCGTTGCCCACCCAGCCGCTCCACATGTAGTAGCGGTTCGGGTCCGTCGGTCCCATCAGCGAGCAGTGGTACGCGTCGCAGATCGTGAACGCGTCGGCGAGCTGATAGTGAAACGGAATGTCCTCGCGCGTGAAATAGGCCATTGTCGTGGCGCTCTTGGCGGGCACCCATTGATCGTAGCGGCCGCCGTTCCATGCCGCGTGCGTGCTGGTCCAGTCGTGCGCGAGATCCTGCAGGAATTGCAGACCCAGATTGGGCGCGGTGGGGCGGAACGGCAGCACGTAGCCGACATCCGCCGCGAGCGGCTGATACCACACGGGCTTGCCGTTCGGCAGATTGATCGCGCGCGTGTCGCCGAAACCGCGCACGCCCTTGAGTGTGCCGAAGTAATGGTCGAACGAGCGGTTTTCCTGCATCAGCACGACGATGTGCTCGACGTCGCGGATCGTGCCGGTCTTGTTGTTGGCAGGAATGGCGAGCGCGTTGCGAATGCCCAGCGGCAGCATGCTCAACGCGGTGGCGGAACCGGCTGCATGCGCGGCGGAGCGCAGAAAATCACGGCGATTTTTTGAGGTCATGGTATTGGCTTTTGATCTTCGGTGGAGGAACGAGACACGTGGCGCGCGAGCCTCGCCCGCGCGTCGCGTGCCACGCAAAACTCAGTCGACGGTGTGGATCACAGGTGTGGCGAGCGGCGTCGACGCGGCGGCGGACAATGCCGGATCGGCGCTTGATGCGGGTAGTGCAGGGGTTTGAATCGTCAGTGCTGGGGGCGCGGGTGAAGCGGAAGATGGATTCGCCGACAGAACCGTGGCGGCGCTGCTGTCGCCGGCGGAACTCTCGGTCGAACTAAGGGCGCGTGTGTCCGGGGCTTTGTCGTCGTCGTTGCCGCAAGCGCCGAGCAGCATGCAGAGCGAAACGGCGGCCAGTGCGCCCGCCAAACGTTTGCGATGGAAGGCAATAGACGGCTGCGACACAATAGACATGGCAATGTCTCCGGCACGGGGAAGTTGCGCCAGGGCATCCATGTGCCCAGGTCAGCGATGCGCAAGAATAGTCGCTTACCTGTGTAACTTTTGTGAAGATGTGGAAATTTGGGTATTTGTTGAGAATTGGGCGGCGTGCGATTACGTCTAGGCCAGCCAATAGGTATGCGCTGTTCGGCGTCGGGAAGGTGGCTTAGCGCTGCGTCAGAACGAATGCCGCAATGGCTTCGTTCAACGGCCCTGGCGCATCGCGATGCGGCGAGTGGCCGCAAGCGTCGAGTTTGACCAGTTGCGCATGCGGCACGTGTGCGGCGATCGTGTCGATCTGCGCCATCGTGCCGTAGTTGTCGTCATGGCCTTGGACCGCGAGCAAGGGCTTGCGGATAGACGCCAGTTCCCGGGCAATGGACCACTGCCTGAAAGCCGGATTCAACCAGATGTCGTTCCAGCCATAGAACGCGGAATCGACGTCCGCGTGATAGCGGCTGAGCTTGCTGCGCAGGTCGGTGGTTTCGTAGAGTTGTTTGGTCTGCGCGATGCTATCCACCGAAATATCTTCGACGAAGACATGCGGCGCAATCGCCATCGCGCCAGCCAACTCGTCGGGATGGAGCGCCGCGTACAACAGCGTGATCGAACCGCCGTCGCTATGGCCGATGACCCACATGCGCCGGCGTTCGCGCATATCGATATCGAGTGCGTCGAGCAACGCGGGCAGGATATCGCGCGCCTGCGCCGTCATGAAATCGACGGGCCACTTCACCTCATGCGGGCGCGGTGTGGAAAGCCCGTAACCGGGCCGCGAATAAACAAGCCCGCGCATGCCGAGCCGCTCGCACAGCGCTTGCGGCCAGTCGCGCCACATCGCGATCGACCCGAGGCCTTCATGCAGGAAGACGGCGATCGGCGCGTTGCCCGCCGCTTCATTCACCCAGCGATACTCGATGCGCAACGGTCCATGCGACGCGGTAGCGGGCAAGTCAGCGAAATTGCTAGCGGTCGTTGCTGCAACGTTGCCAATGGCGGGGTTCTGCATAAATCACCTTATGACTGCTCGCGCAGTTTGAAGCGTTGAATTTTTCCGGTGGCCGTCTTCGGCAGATCGTCGACGAACACGATGTCGCGCGGATATTTATGCGGCGCGAGCCGGTCCTTCACGAAGGCCTTCAACTCATCCGCGAGTATCTCAGACGCCGCGAATTCACGCTTTAACACCACGAACGCGCGAGTCTTCACGAGACCGCCATGATCGACACCGACCACCGCCGCTTCGAGCACCGCGTCGTGCTGCACCAGCACCATTTCCACTTCGACAGGAGAAACATACTGGCCGCTCACTTTGAGCATGTCGTCGCTGCGGCCCGCGTAGACATAGCAGCCGTTCGCCAGCCGGCAGTATTTGTCGCCGCTGCGAATCCACTCGCCGAGAAAGGTGGCGCGGGTCTTCTCGCGGTTGTTCCAGTACATCACGGCCGCGCTCGGCCCCTTGATATACAGGTCGCCGACTTCGCCATCGGCCACGGCGTTACCGGCATCGTCGCGCAACTCGACTTCGTATCCCGGCACCGGGCGGCCCGTCGTGCCGTATTCGACCGCGCCCGCACGATTGGACAGGAAGATGTGCAGCATTTCTGTCGAGCCGATGCCGTCGAGAATCTCGCAGCCGAAGTGCGCGGTAAAGCGCTCGCCGATTTCACGCGGCAGCGCTTCACCCGCCGAGGTGCAAATGCGTATCGCGACATCGGCGCGCGCGGGCAGGTTGGGCGACACCAGCATGTTCGCGTAGAGCGTGGGCACGCCATAAAACACTGTCGGGCGATGCTTGACGAGGCGCGTGAAAATCGCGTCGGCGGTGGGGCGTTCCGCCATCAGGATCGCCGTGGCGCCGACCGACAGCGGGAACGTCAATCCGTTGCCGAGACCGTACGCGAAGAACAGCTTGGCCGCGGAGAACACCACGTCGCTCTCGGTGATGCCGAGAATCGGCTTCGCATACAGCTCGGCGGTCCAGTACAGGTTCGCATGCGTGTGGACGGTGCCCTTCGGTTTGCCGGTCGAGCCCGACGAATACAGCCAGAAGGCGATGTCGTCACAACCCGTTGCGGCGGCCTTGGTGGCAGGCGCAGCGGCGTCGATCAGTTCTTCGAGCAAGGGCGCGAGGAGCGGCTCGCCTTCACACGGCTGCGAGACGATCAACTGACAACCGTCATGTTCGGCGGACTCCAACGCCTGCGTCACGTTCTGCAACAGCGCACCCGAGGCGATCACGGCGCGCGCATGGCTATGCGTGAGCATGTACACATAGTCGGCGGGCGTGAGCAGCGTGTTCGCGACCACCGGCACGACGCCCGCGTAGAGCGCGCCGAGGAAGGCAACCGGCAGCGCAACGGTATCGAGCATCACGAGTAACACGCGCTCTTCGGGATGCACGCCGAGCGTGCGCAGTGCGCTCGCGAAGCGCCGCGCGCGTTCCTCGAGTTCACCGTAGGTGGCGCTGCCGGTGTCGTCGATATAGGCGGTTTTGGCGGCGCGCGTTTCGTTCAGCCGAAACAGGTAGGCCGCGAAATTGAATAGCGCGGGCGGCGCTTCGACCGTCGCGGCGGGCTGATTCGCCGTCTTGTCCAACAGGGCTTCCATGTGTCTCCTCCATCGGGTGGGCGCGGTCCGGCTGTTCTGTGCTCGTGATCCGCTCGATGCTTGCAGGCTAATGGGTGGGCTCGGTCCTTATCGCTGAACGCGTGCGCGGTCAGGCCGCCGGCAAATGAGTCGCTTGCGTCAGCGCGTCGAGTGCCGCGCTCGCCGCCTGGATGGCCGAGCGCCGGTGATAGAAACCCAGCGCGCGCAAACCGCCCAGTTCTTCGCCGCCGCCCGCGCGGCCAGGGCCGCCGTGCAGGGACATCGGCATCACGTTGCCGCGACCGGTTTGACTCTGCTGGACCGAGGGCGAAATGGCATGCACGCGGCCGTGCGAATCCGCGAGTTCCAGTGCAAGGCGGCCGAGATGCGCGTCGTCGTTCGAATAGATCGAGGCGACGAGCGATCCCTGGCCGCGTCGCGCGAGAGCGACCGCGTGCGCTTCGGGCAATGCGTTTGCATCAGCGGTGACGCGATAGGGCGCCACGCTCGCCACCGGTCCGAACACCTCGACATCGTGCAGCAGCGTCGCGTTATCCGGATCGTTGACGACGAACAGATGCGGCGCGATGCAAGCCGCGATATTCGCGTCCGCATCGATGAGCGGTACAGCGGAGCCGTCGTAGGCGAGCACCGCTTCTTCGCGCAGCGCCGCGATGCCGGCCAGCACGTTCTCGTATTGCTCGCGGCTCACGAGCGAGCCCATGCGCACCGCCTCGTTGCGCGGATCGCCGACGGTGATTTTCGCGAGCTTCGCCTTGAGCGCTTCGAGCACCGCTTCAAGTACAGCCTCGGGGACGAACGCGCGACGGATCGCCGTGCATTTCTGGCCGGATTTCACGGTCATTTCCCGTACCAGTTCCTTGATGAACAGCTCGAAGGCGGGCGTGTCGGGCGTGGCGTCGGCGCACAGAATCGCGCTGTTCAGGCTGTCGGCTTCGACGTTCAGGCGCGCACCGCGCTGCACGAATGCGGGGTGCGCGCGCAACGTGGCGGCGGTTTCGGCCGAGCCCGTGAACGACACCACGTCGAAGGACTGAATCTGATCGAGCAGGCCCGCCGAGCTGCCGCAAATCACCGAGAGCGCGCCGGGCGGCAAAATGCCGGCGTCGATCACATCGGCGACCATGCGCTGGGTGAGCCACGCCGTTGCCGTGGCGGGCTTGACGATGACGGGCACGCCGGAGAGCAAGGCCGGCGCCGCTTTTTCCCACAAGCCCCACGACGGAAAATTGAACGCGTTGATAAAGAGCGCGACGCCGCGGGTCGGCGTGAGCACGTGCTGCACGCTGAACGATTGATCCTTGCTCAGCGAGACGCTATTGCCGTCGCGCAGCGCATGCACTTCGCCGAGCGACGCGCCGAGTTTCGCGTAATACGACAGCGTGAAAATGCCGCCGTCGATATCGACCGCCGAATCGTTGCGCGTGGTGCCCGAGTTCGCGGTGGCGATCGCGTAGTAGTCGTCGCGCTTCGCTTGCAGCAGCTTGACGATATCGGCGAGGCTGGCGGCGCGTTGCGCGTAGGTCAAAGCGCGCAATGCGGCGCCGCCGTTATCGCGTGCAAAGCCGAACGCGCGGGTGAGATCGAGGCCTTCGCTCGATACACGCACGAGCGCCTCGCCCGTCACCGGATCGGTGAGCGTGACGCCGGCGCCGCCGCCGGCGATCCACTGGCCGGCCACATGGTTCTTCAAGAGTTCGGTCATGGCAGCGCTCAGGCGGGAGTGAATTCGATTGCGCCTTGCGGCAGGAGGTACAGCACCAATGCTTCGCCGTTCGCCACCGTCGGACGATGCGCGGTGCCGGGCCCGTACACGCACCAGCCGGCCGGGTGGCCGTCGAAGGTCGCGCCTTCGGTGAGCGGCATGATCAGATCGATCTCGCCGTTCGGGTGAACATGATGCGGACCCGCAATATCCTTCACATCGACGACGTCGACGGAAAAGCCGTGGGTCTCGGGCAGCGCCTTGAAGATGCGGCCGTAGCGAATGCCACCGCCTTCGCGATTGCACAGCCAGCCTTCGGCGACACCGGTTCGGCACGCCTCGGCAAGTTCGCGGAACGTGGCGCTGTCCGCGGGATAGGCGTCGTTCAGCCAGCCGGCCAGTCTGCCGTCGAGCGGTCGGCCGTCGAGTTGCTCTGTGACGCCCGCGATCAGGCGCTGGAATTCATGTGGGGACATGCGAGCCTCCAGATCAGCGCATTCGACCGCCACACGCACGTTAATGCATGCGAGTCGTCGCGCCATCTCTGTGACGCTGCCAAAAAATCTCGACAGCGTTTGTTATTGGATCAATATTTGGCGAAAATTAACCGTTCACTCGGTGCCTGTCAAGCACTATAGTACATGTATCGCAGTTCGGAGGCAGCAAAACATGAACCAAAATTACTCTCCTGCACCGCTGGACGATTCCGCCGACGACGCCACAGGCCGCACCGAACGGGCGGCGGAGCGCGATCCCTTTCTGACGGCGATGGGCGAACGCGTGCGGCTCCTGCGCGCGCGCCGCGGCATGACGCGCAAAACACTGGCAACGGAAACGGGCTTGTCGGAGCGGCATCTGGCGAATCTGGAATCGGGCGTGGGCAATGCGTCGGTGCTGGTGCTGCGGCAGATCGCGGCTACTCTGAACTGTTCGCTGGCCGAGGTGATCGGCGACGAAACCACCGCTTCCGCCGAATGGTTGCTGATCCGCGAACTGCTGCAGGGGCGCGATCAGGCGGCCTTGCAGCGCGCCCGCGTGGCGCTCGCCGAGATGTTCGCGCAGGCGCCGCGCGACCCGCATCGCAAGGACCGGATTGCGTTGATCGGCCTGCGCGGCGCCGGTAAATCGACGCTCGGGCGAATGCTGGCGCAGGAGCGCAAGGTGCCGTTTGTCGAACTCACGCGCGTGATCGAACAACTGGCCGGCTGCCCGCCGTCGGAGATTCATTCGCTTTACGGCGCGGCCGCTTACCGGCGTTATGAACATCGCGCGCTCGAGGCTGTGATTCAGGAGCACGAGCGCGCGGTGATCGCGTCGCCGGGCGGGCTGGTGTCGGAGTCGGGCACCTTCAATACGTTGCTGTCGCACTGCTATACGGTGTGGCTGCAGGCCGCGCCGGAAGAGCATATGCGCCGCGTCGTCGCGCAGGGCGATCTGCGGCCGATGTCGGGCAACAAGGAGGCAATGGACGACCTGAAGCGCATCCTGGCGGGACGCGGCGAGCTGTATGGCCGCGCTGACATGACCTTCGACACCAGCGAAAAAACCTTGGCCGACGCCTACCTGCAGCTGCGCGACCGCCTTGCTGCAAGGCTCGCCGCGGAATCGCCGGACGAGGCGGGCGTGAGCTGACATGCAATTCGGCGTCAGGGTTTACGTGTAAACATGCACTAAAGTGCTTTACATGGATTTGACGATGCACTATTGTTCAAAAACAGTATTTGCATCGTCCAGCCAGGAGAGGCCCCATGTCTACAGCAGAAACCGCCGTCGCGCCGGTCGACTACCGCACCGATCCCTCGCAGTACAAGCATTGGAAGCTGAGCTTCAACGGTCCCGTTGCGACGCTCGGCATTGATATCGCCGAGGACGGCGGCATCCGTGACGGCTACAAGCTGAAGCTGAATTCGTATGACCTCGGCGTCGACATCGAATTGCACGACGCAATACAACGCATCCGCTTCGAGCATCCGGAAGTGAAAACCGTGGTGCTGACGAGCCTGAAGGACCGCGTGTTCTGCTCGGGCGCCAACATTTTCATGTTGGGTCTCTCCACGCATGCGTGGAAGGTCAACTTCTGCAAGTTCACCAACGAAACGCGCAACGGCCTGGAAGACTCGTCGCGCTATTCAGGTTTGAAGTTTCTCGCGGCAGTGAACGGTGCCTGCGCCGGCGGCGGCTACGAACTCGCTCTGGCATGCGACGAGATCTATCTGGTGGATGACCGCTCGTCGTCGGTCTCGCTGCCGGAAGTGCCGCTGCTCGGCGTGCTGCCCGGCACCGGCGGCCTGACGCGCGTCACGGACAAACGCAAGGTGCGTCACGATCGCGCCGACATTTTCTGCACGGTGGTCGAAGGCGTACGCGGCGAACGCGCGAAAGCATGGCGCCTGGTGGATGAAGTCGTGAAGCCGAACCAGTTCGATCAGGCGATCCAGGCGCGCGCGCTCGAACTCGCCGAACAGAGCGATCGTCCCTCGGACGCACAGGGCGTTATGCTCACGCGTATCGAACGCACGGATCGTGAAGACGGCCTCACTTATAAAACGCTCGACGTGACGATCGACCGCGCGAAGCGCATTGCGACGTTCACGGCCAAGGCACCGCAATCCGAAACGCCCTCGAGTATCGATGCCATCGTCGCGGCCGGCGTGAACTGGTGGCCGCTGCAATTCGCCCGCGAACTCGACGACGTGATCCTTTGCATGCGCACCAACGAGCTCGCGATCGGCACGTGGGTCTTCAGGACCGAAGGCGATGCCCGCAATCTGCTCGCCGCTGACGCCTCGCTCATGCAGCACAAGGACCACTGGTTCGTGCGCGAGACCATCGGCCTGTTGCGCCGCACGCTGGCGCGCATCGACGTTTCGTCGCGTTCGCTGTTCGCGCTGATCGAGCCGGGTTCGTGCTTTGCCGGCACCTTCGCGGAACTCGCGTTCGCCGCTGATCGCACTTACATGGCGGCGCTGCCGGGCAATGAAGAGGAAGAGCCGGCTATCACGCTGTCGGAAGTCAACTTCGGCCTCTATCCGATGGTCACGCATCAGTCGCGTCTCGGCCGGCGTTTCTATGAAGAAACCGGGCCGCTCGACGCCGTGCGCTCCCTGATCGGTCAGCCGATCAAGCCGGTCGAAGCCGAACGCCTCGGCCTCGTGACCGCATCGCCCGATGACATCGATTGGGCCGACGAAATTCGCATCGCGCTCGAAGAACGCGCCGCGATGTCGCCGGACGCATTGACCGGACTCGAAGCGAATCTGCGCTTCAACGGGCCGGAAACGATGGAGACGCGCATTTTCGGCCGTCTCACCGCGTGGCAGAACTGGATCTTCAACCGGCCGAACGCGGTGGGCGAGAAGGGCGCGCTCAAGGTGTACGGCAAGGGCGGCAAGGCGCAATTCGACGTCTCGCGTGTTTGATACGCATTTGATGCGCGCTTGGTGGGCGACCGATCGCCATCAACGCAACGAGCGCGAAACGGGCCGCCATCAGCCCGACACGCGCCTCTCACCGTCACTGCAGTTTCTGAACCAGGAACCGACCATGTCATCGATCAACTACAGCGAAAAGATTCCGAACAATGTCAACCTCGCCGACGACCGGGCGCTACAGCGCGCGCTCGAACAATGGCAGCCGAATTTCCTCGCGTGGTGGGGCGATATGGGCCCGGAAGGCTCGCATGGCTACGACGTGTATCTGCGCACCGCGGTGAGCGTCGATGCGGGCGGCTGGGCGCATTTCGATCACGTGAAGATGCCGGACTACCGCTGGGGCATTTTCCTCACGCCCGGCGACCAGGACCGCAAGATTCACTTCGGCGAACACAAGGGTGAAGCGGCCTGGCAGGACGTGCCGGGCGAGCATCGCGCGAATCTGCGCCGCATCATCGTGACGCAGGGCGATACCGAACCGGCGTCGGTCGAGCAGCAACGCCACCTCGGTTTGACGGCGCCCTCCATGTACGACTTGCGCAACCTGTTCCAGGTCAACGTGGAAGAAGGCCGCCATCTGTGGGCGATGGTGTATCTGCTGCATCGCTACTTCGGCCGCGACGGACGTGAGGAAGCCGAAGCATTGCTCGGCCGCCGTTCCGGCGACGACGACAATCCCCGCATTCTAGGCGCATTCAACGAGAAAACGCCGGACTGGCTCGCGTTTTTCATGTTCACGTACTTCACCGATCGCGACGGCAAATTCCAGTTGTCGGCACTTGCGGAGTCGGGATTCGATCCGCTCGCGCGCACCACCAAATTCATGCTGACCGAAGAAGCGCATCATATGTTCGTCGGCGAATCGGGTGTGTCTCGTGTGATCCAGCGTACCGCCCAGGTAATGAACGAACTCGGCACGGACGACGTCGCGAAGATCCGCGCGGCCGGCGTGATCGATCTGCCGACCATTCAGCGCTATCTGAACTTCCATTACTCGGTCACGATCGATCTGTTCGGCGCGGATCATTCGTCCAACGCGGCCACGTTCTATAGCTCGGGCCTCAAGGGCCGCTACGAAGAAAACAAGCGCGACGACGATCATCAGTTGAACGGGCAAAGCTACAAGCTGCTCGACGTGCAGGACGGCAAGCTGGTCGAGCGCGAAGTGCCCATGCTCAACGCCATGAACGAAGTGCTGCGCGACGACTACATCAAGGATTCGGTGGCGGGCGTGGGCCGCTGGAACAAGGTGCTCGAAAAGGCCGGTATCGATTTCCGCATGACGGTGCCGCATAAAGCGTTCAATCGGCAAATCGGCACGTTCGCCGGCACGCGTGTGTCGCCCGAAGGCCGCGTGGTCAGCGAAACCGAATGGGCCGCCAGCGAAGCGAAATGGCTCGCCACACCGGAAGATCGCGCTTACGTCGCGTCGTTGATGGGCCGCGTTACGGACGCGGGCAAATTCGCCAACTGGATTGCGCCGCCTGCGATGGGCGTGAACCGTCAGCCGGTCGATTTCGAATACGTGCGCTTCAACTGAGTGCGCGAGCGGCGCGTGGCACGCTGGCGCCGCATCTCAAGGTGGAGGAAGTCATGAACGGCCCAGTATCGATCGAAGTTCTCAGGCAGCATCTGATCGATCCGGAAATCTGCATTCGCTGCAATACGTGCGAAGAGACTTGCCCGGTCGATGCGATCACGCACGACGACAACAACTATGTGGTCAAGGCGGATATCTGCAACGGCTGCATGGCATGCGTGCCGCCGTGCCCGACCGGCGCGATCGACAACTGGCGCACGGTATTGAAGGCCGATGCGTATCCGATCGAAGAGCAGTTCACGTGGGACGTCCTGCCGGAACAGAACACGATGGCCGTGCCCGCCGTGGACGAATCGTCGGGCGCGGGCGCATCGGGTGATTCGCCGGCCGAGGCGAGCGGCATCGAAGTGGATACCGTGCGCGGCTCGGTCGTGCCGCCGTGGTCGGCCGCAAAGCCGTATGTGAACCTCTATACGCACAAGGAGCCGACCAGCGCGACGGTGGTCGGCAACTACCGGCTCACCGATGGCTCGACCGATAGCGACATTCATCATATCGTGCTCGATTTCGGGTCGATGCCGTTTCCGGTGCTGGAAGGCCAGTCGATCGGCATTCTCCCACCCGGTGCGACCGCCGATGGCCGTACGCATCACGCGCGCCAGTATTCGATTGCGAGTCCGCGCGATGGCGAGCGGCCCGGTTATAACAACGTCTCGCTCACTGTCAAACGCGTCTCGCAGCAGCACGGCGACTCGACCGATGGCGTGTGTTCGAATTACCTGTGCGATCTGAAGAAGGGGGACGTGGTCAACGTGATCGGCCCGTTCGGCGGCACCTTCCTGATGCCGAACCATCCGAACTCGCATTTGCTGATGATCTGCACCGGCACGGGTTCAGCGCCGATGCGCGCGATGACCGAGTATCGCCGCCGGCGCCGTTTGAAGGGCGCGACCGGCAAGCTGATGCTTTTCTTCGGCGCGCGGACCAAAGAAGAGTTGCCGTACTTCGGGCCCCTCACGAATCTGCCGAAAGACTTCATCGATACCAATCTGGCGTTCTCGCGTACGCCGGGTCAACCGAAGCGCTATGTTCAGGACGCCATGCGCGAGCGCGCGGTCGATGTGGCGCACATGCTCAAGGACGACAACACGCATATCTACGTGTGCGGGTTGAAGGGCATGGAAGATGGTGTGTTGCAGGCGCTCAAGGAGATCGGTGAGCAGCATCAGCTGGACTGGGAAGCGCTGTGGGTCAAGTTGAAGAAGGAGGGCAGGTTGCACCTGGAGACGTATTAGGGTGCCGTGCCTTTTAAGGCTCCGCTGTTCACTATCGACAGCGGGGCCCTTTGAGTTACTTCTATCTCGCCGGGTCGGCGCCATCCTCATGCTGTGCGGGCGACACCGCCCCACACGCCCGAATCACCAACTGCACCACTTCCTCCGTCGTCGCATCGAACGCCTTTTGCGTCAACGCCCGCTTGCCTTTAAGCGCGCGAATCTGCGCATCAAAGTCGGCGTAATGCTGAGTCGTCGCCCAGATCATATACATCAGCGTTTGCGCGTTCACCGGCGCGAGCAACCCACGCGCGATCCAGTCGTCGATCACTTTCACGCGGCTCTCGAGCCACGGCTTCACGCGTTCGGTGAGTATGTCCTCCATGTGTTCCGCGCCGTGAATGATCTCGCTTGCCCACACCTTCGAACCGAGCGGACGGCGGCGCGACAATTCCATTTTCGCGCGCACGTACCCACCAATCGCTTCGACCGGATCGTCGCTGCACTCGAATGTGTCCGCCGCGCGATGCCAGTCTTCGAACAGGTCTTCCAGCACACGCCGGTAGAGCGCGAGCTTTGTCGGGAAGTAGTAATGCACGTTGGCTTTCGGTAAGCCCGCACGCTCCGCGATCATCGCGGTGCTGGTGCCGTCGAGTCCGCGCTCGGCGAAAACCGCCTCGGCGCACGCCAGAAGATGGGCTTCGTTCGACTCGCGAATGTGCGCCTTGCGCCGCCGCAAAGGTGCGCGTGTTTCCTCGTTTTCCGTGATGTCGGCCGCCACGTCGTCGTCTCTCATGTTCGCCTTCGGCGGCATGGGTGCCGCGTCGCGCTTCATTCTAGTCGTTTGGCGCGCTGCCCACACGCGCATTCGTCACACGCGCCGAAGCCATGCTGCGGTGCAATGGCACACTTCTCGCTATGTTTCTCACCGCACGAAAGGTGTTGATTTGGCGAGCTTAATCGTCTACAACCTGTCCAACTGGACAGGATTGGAAGAGCGGCAGATGCCCCAGGGTTTACCCTCTGTATAAGAGGCGATCGAAGGTGTCGAATGTGCACTGCCCCCGTGCGAGCACGCCCCAAAACCCGCCACCAATGCACCAGTTTCAAGTCGGTTCACCGAAAGGAGCGAGACGAATGAACGCGGTATCCGAAGCGCTGAAGCACGCTGAACCCACCACGTCGATCAAGGTCGACGGCAAGCGGCTGTGGGACAGCCTGATGACGATGGCGAAGATCGGCGCGACGCCCAAAGGCGGCGTCTGCCGCCTGGCGCTCACCGACCTCGACAAGCAAGGACGCGACCTGATCGTCAGTTGGGCGAAGGAAGCCGGCTGCACGGTCAGTGTCGACCAGATGGGCAATGTATTCATGCGCCGCGCCGGGCGCAATCCCGATGCGTTGCCGGTCATGACCGGTTCGCACGCCGACTCGCAGCCGACCGGCGGCCGCTTCGACGGCATCTACGGCGTGCTGGGCGGTCTCGAAGTGATCCGGAGCCTGAACGATCACGGCATCGAGACGGAGCATCCGGTTGAAGTGGTGATCTGGACCAACGAGGAAGGCTCGCGCTTTGCGCCCGCCATGGTGGCGTCGGGCGTGTTCGCCGGCGTGTTCACGCTCGACTATGGCCTGTCGCGCAAGGACGTGGACGGTAAAACCATCGGCGAGGAACTCAAGCGCATCGGCTATGCGGGCGATATTCCGTGCGGCGGACGGCCGCTGCACGCGGCGTTCGAGTTGCATATCGAACAGGGGCCCATTCTCGAAGCCGAACAGAAAACCATTGGCGTCGTGACCGACGCGCAAGGTCAGCGCTGGTACGAAATCACGCTGACAGGGCAGGAGGCGCACGCGGGTCCGACACCCATGCCGCGCCGTCGCGATGCCTTGCTCGGTGCCGCGCGCGTGGTCGATCTGGTCAATCGCATCGGTCTCGACAATGCGCCGTTCGGCTGTGCGACGGTCGGCATGATGCAGGTCTATCCGAACTCACGCAACGTGATTCCGGGCCGCGTGTTCTTTACCGTCGATTTCCGTCATCCGGACGATGCGGTGCTCGCGAAAATGGATGCGGCCTTGCGCAAGGGCGTGGCCGACATCGCCAACGGCATTGGTCTTGAAACCGAACTCGAACAGATCTTTTACTACGCGCCAGTCGCATTCGACGAAGCCTGCGTGAAGTCGGTGCGCGCGGCGGCCGAACGCTTCGGTTATCCGCATCGCAACATGGTGTCCGGTGCGGGACACGATGCCTGCTATCTGTCGCAAGTCGCGCCGACCTCGATGGTGTTCGTGCCGTGTGTGGACGGCATCAGTCACAACGAGATCGAGGACGCCACCTTCGAATGGATCGAGGCCGGCGCCAACGTGTTGCTGCACGCCATGCTGGAGCGTGCATGCGAGCCGGTTTCATGACGCTGTCGTAACTCTTTGGCGGTTACGGTCGCTTTACCCGCTTCACCGTAGTGCCCATAAAACATGCCGTCCCGGCTCCGCTTGAAGCGTGGCCGGCAGGAGCGGCTACGTCCTCACATCGAAGAAGGAACGAGTATGGCCATCAAGCAAACCGGCGACATTGCCGCTCAGCGGCTATCGCCCGAGCAGCTCTCGTGCGAGTTCTCCGACATCGCGCCCTTGCTCGACGCAAGCGCCGCGGCCGCGGCGGCGAGCCGCTGCCACTACTGTTACGACGCGCCGTGCGTGAACGCCTGCCCGACGCAGATCGACATTCCCAGCTTCATCCGCAAGATCAGCAACGGCAATCTGAAGGGCGCGGCCGTGGATATTCTGTCGGCCAACCCGTTGGGTGGCATGTGCTCGCGCGTCTGCCCGACGGAGATTCTTTGCGAAGGCGCGTGCGTGCGTAACCATCAGGACGCGAAGCCGGTGGCGATCGGCGCGCTGCAACGTCATGCTACCGATTGGGCGATGGCGCGCGGCGAAGTGCTGTTCAAGCGCGCGGCTGAAACCGGAAGACACGTCGCGGTGGTCGGCGCGGGTCCGGCGGGACTCGCCTGTGCACACCGGCTCGCGCTGGCCGGCCATGACGTGACGATCTACGACGCGCATGAAAAGGCCGGCGGTCTGAATGAATACGGCATCGCCGCCTATAAAACCGTCGACGATTTTGCTCAGCGTGAAGTGGAGTGGCTGTGCTCCGTCGGCGGCATCGAGATCAAACACGGCGTCGCGCTTGGTCGCGATGTCGACCTCGACACGCTGCGCAAGCAACACGATGCGGTGTTCCTCGCTATCGGCCTCACGGGCGTGCGCTCGCTCGCCATGGAAGGCGAGGATCTCGGCGGCGTGATGAACGCGGTGGACTTCATCGAACAGGTGCGCAGCGCGAGCGACTTCGGCACGGTGCCGGTGGGCCGGCGCGTGGTGGTGATCGGCGGCGGCAATACCGCGGTCGACGCGGCCGTGCAAAGCCGCAAGCTCGGCGCGACATCGGTGACGATGGTTTACCGGCGCGGCGTCGAAGCAATGAGCGCCACCTGGGCCGAGCGCGACTTCGCGCAGACCAACGGTGTCACGCTCGTCACGCATGCCACGCCGATGCGTTTGATCGGCGACGGCGGCGTGGTCACGGGTGTCGAATTCGCGCGCACATCGCGTGAAGGTGGAGAGGAGCGCTTCATGGTCGAAGCCGACATGGTGCTCAAGGCGATCGGTCAAACGCTGGTGCCGGTCGGCATCGAGCGTGAATTGCTGACGCTGGACGATAGCCGTATCGCTGTCGATGCGAATGGCCAGACCTCGCTGGCGGGTGTATGGGCCGGCGGCGATTGCGCGGCCACCGGCGGCATCGACCTTACGGTGCAAGCGGTGCAGGACGGCAAGATCGCGGCTGCCGCGATCGACGCGCAGTTCGCCCGCACGGCGGCGAAAGCCGCCTAGAGCGACCCAAGCCAAACCAAGCGAAGCAGCACCCCAGACAAAGAACAGCAGTCCCCAAGGAGCCGAACATGGCCGATCTGCGCTGTACGATTGCCGGCATCACTTCGCCGAATCCTTTCTGGCTCGCCTCCGCGCCGCCGACCGACAAAGCCTATAACGTGAACCGCGCCTTCGAAGCGGGCTGGGGCGGCGTGGTGTGGAAGACGCTCGGCCTCGACCCGCATGTGGTGAACGTCAGCTCGCGCTACGGCGCGGTGCAATGGAACGGCCAGCGCATGGCGGGCCTGAACAACATCGAACTGATCACCGACCGTCCGCTCGACGTCAATCTGAAGGAAATCGCGCAAGTCAAACGCGACTGGCCGGACCGCGCGATGATCGTCTCGCTGATGGTGCCGTGCAACGAACGCGACTGGAAGTGGATTCTGCCGCTCGTCGAAGACACCGGCGCGGATGCGGTCGAATTGAATTTCGGCTGCCCGCATGGCATGAGCGAGCGCGGCATGGGCGCGGCCGTCGGCCAGGTGCCCGAGTATGTCGAGATGGTCACGCGCTGGGTGAAGGAAGGCACCAAGCTGCCGTGCCTCGTCAAACTGACGCCGAATATCAGCGACATTCGCCTCGGTTCGCGCGCGGCCTACAAGGGCGGCGCGGATGGCGTGTCACTGATCAACACGATCAACTCGATCGTGGCGGTCGATCTCGATGCGATGTCGCCGTTGCCGATGGTCGATGGCAAAGGCACGCACGGCGGCTACTGCGGACCGGCTGTGAAGCCGATCGCGCTGAACATGGTCGCGGAAATCGCGCGCGACGTGGAAACGCCGAATCTGCCGATCTCCGGCATCGGCGGGATTTCCACATGGCGCGACGCCGCCGAATTCATGGTGCTCGGCGCGGGCAGCGTGCAGGTCTGCACGGCGGCGATGCACTACGGATTCCGTATCGTTTCCGACCTCGCCGATGGCCTCTCCAACTGGATGGACGAAAAAGGCTACGCGACGCTCGACGACATTCGCGGCCGCGCCGTCCCGAATGTCACCGACTGGAAGTACCTGAACCTCAAATACGACATCAAGGCGCGCATCGATCAGGACAAATGCATTCAGTGCGGCCTGTGCCATATCGCCTGCGAGGACACGGCTCACCAGGCGATCATGAAAGAAAAAGATGGCGTCCGGCATTTTGAAGTGATGGACTCCGAATGTGTCGGCTGTAATCTGTGCATGCACGTGTGTCCGGTCGAACAGTGCATCACGATGGAACGCGTGGACAACGGCGAGTACGCGAACTGGACCACGCATCCGAACAACCCGGCGCGCGTGGGCGCACAGGAGGGCGCAGCGGCGGACGCGGCCGAAACCGCGGAGCACGCGCATGCCCACGCGGCAAAAGCGGCCTGAAATACGATGTGGTTAGAAAGAACGCAGCGCTAGCACTGAACCTATCATTCCCCAAAGGTCCCGACGCGCCGACAGAAGCCGCGCGGGCCTCAACGATCGAGTGGAGATCTTTAGATGAAGCAGACAGCGCAACCCGCCGACCCGCAGTTCGCGGCCGGCGTGCAGGGCAGCAGTCTTTACAACGACGATCTTGCGCCGACCGGCGTCGCGCAGCGCACCTGGAAGTGGTATCACTTCGCCGCGCTGTGGGTGGGCATGGTGATGAATATCGCGTCGTACATGCTGGCCGCCGGCTTGACGGAAGAAGGCATGTCACCGTGGCAAGCCGTGATCACCGTGCTGCTCGGCAACCTGATCGTGCTGGTGCCGATGCTGCTGATCGGCCACGCGGGCGCGAAGCACGGCATTCCGTACGCGGTGCTGGTGCGCTCGTCGTTCGGCACGCAGGGCGCCAAATTGCCGGCGATGCTGCGCGCCATCGTCGCCTGCGGCTGGTACGGGATTCAGACGTGGCTCGGCGGCAGCGCGATCTATACGCTGCTCAACATTCTCACGGACAACGCGCTGCACGGCGCGGCTTTACCGTTTCTCGACATCTCGCTCGCTCAGCTCGCGTGTTTCCTGGTGTTCTGGGCACTGCAGATCTACTTCATCGTGCATGGCACCGATTCGATCCGCTGGCTCGAAAGCTGGTCCGCGCCGATCAAGATCGTGATGTGCATTGCGCTCGTGTGGTGGGCGACTTCAAAAGCGGGCGGCCTGGGCTCGATGCTGTCGGCGCCGTCGCAATTCGTGCCGGGCGGCAAGAAAGAAGGCCTCTTCTGGGTCACGTTCTGGCCCGGCCTCACGGCCATGGTCGGCTTCTGGGCCACGCTCGCGCTGAATATCCCCGACTTCACGCGCTTTGCCAGAACGCAGCGCGATCAGATCATCGGCCAGTCGGTCGGCTTGCCGGTGCCGATGGCCTTGCTCTCGGTGATCTCGGTGGTCGTCACGTCGGCGACGGTGGTGATCTACGGCAAGGCGATCTGGGATCCGATCGACCTGACGAGCCGCATGACCGGCATCGGCGTGGGCGTCGCGCTGATCATCCTGACGCTCGACACCATGTGCTGCAATCTCGCGGCGAATCTCGTCGGCCCGGCGTACGATTTTTCGAGCCTGTGGCCGAAGGGCATTTCGTATCGCGTGGGCGGCATGATTACCGCGACCATCGCGATCGTGATGATGCCGTGGAAGATTCTCGCCACCACGCAGGGCTATATCTTTACGTGGCTGGTCGGCTACTCGGCGCTGCTTGGTCCGGTCGCGGGCATTCTGATGGTCGACTATTTCCTGATTCGCGGCACGCGTCTCGACACGCGTGAACTCTTCGACGAGCACGGCGAATACAGCTATACCGGCGGCTGGAATATCGGCGCGGTGGTCGCGCTCGTGATCGGCGTGCTGCCGAATCTGCCCGGCTTTTTGCACACCGCGTTTCCGGCGTCGTTCCCGAACGTACCGGCGATCTTCAATACACTCTATACGTATGCGTGGTTTGTCGGGCTCGCGTTGGCGTCGATCGTATACAGCGCGTGGATGAAACTGAGCAAGGGACCGAGTGCGCGCGTGGCGAGCGCGTAAGTATCAACGAAACGAAGTACGTAGCACCGAAACCAGCAGTTCATAAGGAGGCGGCAACATGACGACCCTGATTCGCGGCGGCACGATTATCGACGCGGAGAACACGTATCGTGCGGACGTGTTGTGTGCGGACCCGCAGGACGGCGGCACGATCCTGCAGATCGGAGCGGACCTGGAGGCGCCGGCCGGTGCCACGATCGTCGATGCGGGCGGGCAGTATGTGATGCCCGGCGGCATCGATCCGCACACGCATATGGAATTGCCGTTCATGGGCACCACGGCGAGCGACGACTTCTACACGGGCACGGCGGCGGGTTTATCGGGCGGCACCACGAGCATCATCGACTTCGTGATTCCGAGCCCGAAGCAACCGCTGATGGACGCCTTCAAGGAATGGCGCGGCTGGGCCGAGAAGGCGTCGGCGGACTACGGCTTTCACGTCGCGGTGACGTGGTGGGACGATTCGGTCTATCGCGACATGGGCACGCTGGTGCATGAACACGGCGTGTCGAGCTTCAAGCACTTCATGGCCTACAAGAACGCGATCATGGCCGACGACGAAGTGCTGGTGAACAGCTTCTCGCGTTCGCTCGAACTCGGCGCGCTGCCCACCGTGCATGCGGAAAACGGTGAACTGGTGTTCCAGTTGCAGCGTCAGTTGCTGGCGAAAGGCTTTACCGGTCCGGAGGCGCATCCGTTGTCGCGGCCGCCGGAAGTGGAGGGCGAGGCCGCCAATCGCGCGATCCGGATCGCGCAGGTGCTGGGCGTGCCGGTGTATATCGTGCACGTGTCCTCAAAGGACGCGGTCGATGCGATTGCCCGCGCCCGCAGCGAAGGTCTGCGCGTGTTCGGCGAAGTGTTGCCCGGCCATCTGGTGATCGACGAAGCGGTGTATCGCGATCCCGACTGGACGCGCGCGGCGGCCCACGTGATGAGCCCGCCGTTCCGCTCGGCCGAGCATCGCGAGGCGCTATGGCGCGGGTTGCAAGCCGGCCAGTTGCACACCACGGCCACCGACCACTGCGTGTTCTGCGCGTCGCAGAAGGCGATGGGCCGCGAGGACTTCACGAAGATTCCGAATGGTTGCGGCGGCGTGGAAGACCGCATGGCGGTGCTCTGGCATCACGGCGTGAATTCGGGGCGGCTCACGCCGAACGAGTTCGTGCGGATTACGTCGACGAATGCCGCGCAGATCTTCAACCTGTATCCGCGCAAAGGCGCGGTGCGGGTCGGCGCGGATGCCGACCTCGTGGTGTGGGACCCGAACGCGAGCAAAACGATTTCGGTGAAGACGCATCATCAGAAGGTCGACTTCAACGTGTTCGAAGGCATGACGGTGCAAGGCGTGGCGATGCACACGCTCACGCGCGGCGCGCTCGCCTGGACCGACGGCGAGCTGCGGGCGGTGCGCGGTGCGGGTCGCTATCTGAAGCGTCCGCCGAACGGCGCTTACTTCGACGCGATCCGCGTCGCCAACAAGCGCAAGGAGCCGCATCCGGTAGAGCGGTAAGCCATTCGCAATCCGACGACGGGCGGCGCCGCATTCAAACGCGGCGCCGCCCGTTTTTTCCTGCCGCGCGCTCACCGCGGCGAGACCTCTCGCGTTTTCCCCGATGGCGCGCAACATAGGTTCCGTGTTGCGATGCATGCCGCGTCTGTCTATCTGCTGTAGAGTTGAAATCCACGTCACACCAGAGGCTATGGCTGTTCGCTTAGCACGCAAGCGCATATCGATCGGAAACCTGATCCTTTGTAAAAACGCAGGCCGTTTGCTACAGTCCGCCCACTCTGCGGGCGCAAGCGCCGGCGGGGACTGTCCAACACAAGACTCAGCCACCGACGTGGCACATTTGACGGAGCCGCCTGATGAAATCGATTCGTTCCATTCTGCTGATCGCGTTGTTCCAGGCGGTGGCCGTGAATTCCGCATTCGCCGCCGATGAACTCGCGCAGATCAAATCCGCCGGCGTGTTCAGGATCGGCACCGAAGGCACCTACGCGCCATTCACGTACCACGACGAATCCGGCAAGCTGACCGGTTTCGACGTCGAAATCGGCACGGCGATCGCGCAGCGTCTCGGCGTCAAGCCGCAATTCGTCGAGGGCAAATGGGACGGTCTGATCGCCGGTCTCGACGTGAACCGCTACGACGCGGTGATCAACGAAGTGGCCGTCACCGACGCGCGCAAGGTCAAATACGACTTCTCCGACCCGTACATCACGTCGCACGCGGCGCTGATCGTGCAGTCGAACAACACCACGATCAAGAACTTCGACGACCTGAAGGGCAAGAAGTCGGCCAACACGCTGACCAGCAACTTCGGCAAGATCGCGGCGGCGCACGGCGCGGAAGTGATCCCCGTGCAGGGCTTCAATGAATCGATCGATCTGCTGACCTCGGGTCGTGTGGATGCCACCGTCAACGACTCGCTGTCGTTCCTCGACTTCAAGAAGCACAAGCCGGACGCGAAGGTGAAGATCGCCGCGCTCGATACCTCGGCCGACAGCAGCGACAAGTCCGCCGTGCTGATCCGCAAGGGCAGCCCCGAATTGCAGGCCGCAATCAACAAGGCGCTCGCCGACATGAAGAAAGACGGCACCTACGCGAAGATCTCGCAGAAGTATTTCGGCAAAGACGTCTCCCAGTAAACGCCTTCCGCGAGTCTGAATCATGCCGGCATGGTTGCATCTGATGGCGCAGTCGCTGTGGCCCCTGCTGTATGCGGGGCTCGTGTTTACCGTGCCGCTCACGCTGATATCGTTTGCGATCGGACTTGCGTTGGCGTTCCTCGTCGCGCTGGTCCGCCTGTTCGGGCCGAAGTGGGCCGTGGCGATCGTGCGCTTCTACGTGTGGCTGTTTCGCGGCTCGCCGTTGCTCGTGCAACTGTTCGTGATCTTCTACGGCTTGCCGAACGTGGGCATCGTGCTCGATCCGTTGACGGCGGCGATCATCGGCTTTTCGCTGAATGTGGGCGCGTACAACTCCGAAGTGATACGCGGCGTGATCGAGTCGATTCCAAAAGGGCAGTGGGAGGCGGCGTATTCGATGGGGATGACGCGCGAGCAGGCTCTGCGTCGTGCGATCCTGCCGCAAGCGGCGCGCGTTGCGTTGCCGCCGTTGTCCAATTCGTTTATCGCGCTGGTGAAGGACACCTCG
The DNA here is from genome assembly GCF_004339745.1 of Paraburkholderia sp. BL9I2N2. GTDB lineage: Bacteria > Pseudomonadota > Gammaproteobacteria > Burkholderiales > Burkholderiaceae > Paraburkholderia. The sequence continues at coordinate 866,614 of NZ_SMGP01000001.1, forward strand.
CTCGCCGCGGTGCTGACCGTGCCCGAGGTGTTTCAGGCGGCGCAGCGGATCGCGTCGGTGACTTACGAGCCGCTGATTCTGTACACGGAAGCGGCACTGGTCTATCTGGTGTTCAGCTCGGTGTTGTCGTCGGCGCAAGTCAGGCTCGAGCGCAAGTTCGGCCGTCACGCACTTTTCCAGGCAGGCAACTGATGATCCGACTGGAAAAAATCGACAAGTACTTCGGTGGTCAACGGGTGCTCAACTCGGTCGATCTGCAACTCGCCTCGGGGAATGTCACCGCGTTGATCGGTCCATCGGGCAGCGGCAAGAGCACGCTTTTGCGTTGCGTGAATCTGCTCGAGATTCCCGAGTCCGGTTCGCTCGAACTCGGCGATCAGCGGCTGGAATTCAGCCGCGACCACCGGCCCTCGCGCGACGCGGTGCTGACGATTCGCCGCCGCACGGGCATGGTGTTTCAGAATTTCCAGCTCTTTCCGCATCTCACCGTGCGGCAGAACGTGATGGAAGGCTTGGTGACCGTTCTGAAGTGGGACAAGGACAAGGCGCGGGCTCGCGCGGACGAACTGCTGGAGAAGGTCGGCATCGCGCAGAAGGCGGATGCATGGCCTTCGACGCTCTCCGGCGGGCAACAACAACGTGTGGCGATTGCGCGGGCGTTGGCGCCGTCGCCGGAAGTGTTGTTGTGCGACGAGCCGACCTCGGCGCTCGACCCCGGTCTCGCCGCGGAAGTGGTGGAGGTGCTCAAGCAACTCGCCACCGAAGGCATGACCATGCTGATGGCCACGCACGATTTGCGGCTCGCCGCGACGATCGCGCGTGACGTGGTGTTTCTGAACAACGGCGTGGTGGTGGAGGCCGGGCCGTCGCGCGAGATCTTCATGCAGCCGCGCGCGCCGGAAACCGAGCGTTTCGTGTCGACGTTGACGCACAGTCTGCCGGATGAATGGACTCAATGACGCGGACCTGAAAGGCCGTCACGCCCGCGATGCGGTTGAATAAAAAAGGGGGTGTCGTCGAGACGCCCCCTGCGCATATAACCGCTACAAATCGACCACCAACGGCCAAGAACCTTAGACCCCCACGCTCTCCGTGACATCGTTCATCGCGGCGTCGAAGAAGCTCTCCTTCGCCTGCGCATTGACCCGTGCGTAAGCGCGATTCACGCCGCTGATCACCGCGCGAATCGACGCCGTCACCAGATTGGCATCGATGCCGACGCCGAACGCGCTGCCGGTCACATCGGCGCCGGCCATTTCGGCGACCGCCACCGCGCGGGCATCCGCACCCTGCGTCAACGCGCGTTCTTCATAGTGCTGAATCCGCACCGGCACGCCGATCGCGTGCATCAACGCGTCGAGCGGACCATTGCCTTCGCCGGTCAACACGCGCCGCGTGCCATTGATGTCGACCGTGAGTTTGATGTGCTCGCGTCCTTCACGCTCGGACAGGCTGTGACCGACGTAGTGGATCGGCGCCGTGTTCTGCACATATTCCTGCTGGAACAATTCCCAGATCTGCGCGGACGTGACTTCCTGGCCGCTGTCGTCGGTGAAGCGCTGCACCGCCGAGCTGAAGTCCACTTGCAGGCGGCGCGGCAACACGACGCCGTAGCCCTGCTCGAGCAGATAGGCGATGCCGCCTTTGCCCGACTGGCTGTTCACGCGAATCACCGAGTCGTAGGTGCGGCCGAGATCGGCCGGATCGATCGGCATGTAGGGCACTTCCCAGACGGCGTCCGGTTTCTGCACCGCGAAGCCCTTCTTGATCGCATCCTGATGCGAGCCCGAGAAGGCCGTGAATACCAGATCGCCGACATACGGATGACGCGGATGGATCGGCAATTGCGTGCATTCTTCCGCGGTGCGCGCGACTTCGTTGATGTTCGAGAAGTCGAGCCCCGGATCGACGCCCTGCGTGTAGAGGTTCAACGCGAGCGTGACGAGGTCTACGTTACCAGTGCGCTCGCCGTTGCCGAACAGGCAGCCTTCGATACGATCCGCCCCGGCCATCACGGCAAGTTCAGCGGCCGCCACCGCGGTGCCGCGATCGTTATGCGGATGCACGGAGATGAAGAGCGAATCGCGGCGCTTGAGATTGCGGTGCATCCACTCGATCTGGTCCGCGTAGATGTTCGGCGTGGACATTTCGACGGTGGCCGGCAAGTTGACGATGGCCTTGTGTTGCGGCGTCGGTTGCCAGATGTCGAACACGGCGTCGCAGACTTCCTTGGCGAATTCGATTTCGGTGCCGCTGAACACTTCCGGGCTGTACTGGAACGTGAAGTGCGTTTCCGGCATGGTCTCGGCGATCCGCTTCATCGTGCGGGCAGCGTTTTGCGCCAGTTCCTTCACGCCGCTCTTGTCCAGATTGAAGACGATCTTGCGGAATTCCGGCGCGGTCGCGTTGTACAAGTGGACGATGGCGCGCGGCACGCCACGCAAGGATTCGAAGGTGCGCTCGATGAGGTCGTCGCGCGCTTGCGTCAAGACTTCGATGGTGACGTCGTCGGGAATGTGGCCGCCTTCGATCAACTCACGCACGAAATTGAAGTCGGTCTGCGAAGCGGACGGAAACGCGACTTCGATTTCCTTGAAGCCGATCTGCACCAGCGTCTTGAACATGCGCATCTTGCGCTGCGCGTCCATCGGCTCGAAGAGCGACTGATTGCCGTCGCGCAGGTCGGTGCTCATCCAGATCGGCGGGTGCGTGATGGTGCGCGACGGCCACTGGCGATCCGTCAAGTTGACCGGTTTGAACGAGCGGTATTTGGTAGCGGGGTTCTTCAACATTTTCATCATCCGTGGGTGAGACCAGGTAGCTGGGAGTCGACCGGACGACGAAAAGACATAACTGGGCCGCCGGTCGGAAACCGGGGCTGGGTCAGTTACTGGGGAATTGAGCGGTGCTTCGTGTGGTTCAGATGGAAGCGCGCAGCAGCAGACCTAGCCCGGTAGAGGGGGCTAGTAGTAGCGATAGGATGGTCTGGGCGCGGTACATAGTGCGCAATAGGAACATATTATTGGGACGGCGTCAAGCGCCGTCCGGTGCGGCGCGAGATCAGTGCGCCGGTTTCACGAAGCGCAAGGTCATGCGGTCCGATTCGCCGATGGCCGCATATTTCGCCCGGTCGACGTCGCCGCCCTCGAAGGTCGGCGGCAGCGACCAGACGCCGTTGGGGTAATTTTTGCTGTCGCGCGGGTTGGCGTTTACTTCGCTCTTGCCGGCCAGTTCGAAGCCGGCCGCGCGCGCATGTTCGATCACGTAGTCTTCGGTCACATAGCCGGTGTCGATGGTTTGTTGCAGCGAAGTGCCCGGCGCCGCGCGGTGTTCCTCGACGCCGAGCACGCCGCCCGGCTTGAGCGCCGCGTAGAAGGCGCGCAGGTTCGTGTCGATCTGGCCGTCCTTGATCCAGTTATGGATATTGCGAAAGGTCAGTACCTCGTCGAAGCTGGCATCGGCCGGAAAACCGCTGAACTGGCCGACGTGCAGCGTGCCGACCACGACGTTGCCGTACACGGAGGGCGTGGCCGCCAGTTTGCGCGCAAATGCTGCCCGATTGGCCTGCGCTTCCGCCGATACCGTCCCCTGTGGGCCGTCGTACTGCGCCTCGTAGAGCTTGCCGTGGTCGTGCAGATACGGCGCCAGGATCTCCGTGTACCAGCCGCCGCCCGGCTCGATCTCCAGCACGCTTTGCGACGGCGTAAGTTCGAAGAATTGCAGCGTTTCCCGCGGATGACGGTAGACGTCGCGGGCGCGGGCCTTGTCGCCGCGTTGTGGTCCGGCAATCGCCGCGTCGAGCAGCGCCGGACTGGACGACGCGGACGCGGAAGTCGACGCCGATGGGCCGGCGCAGGCCGCCAGCAACAGCGTTGCGGTCAGTGCCGCGAGTGTGGCGCGCAGCGCACGAGCGTGGAGATTGGGTCGAAGGTTCATGACGTCCATTATTGGGCGCGATCGCGCGGGAGGGAAATCGGTAATCGGCATAAGGATAGGCGCTCGCTGGATTTGCGTGTCCTGCCGCCGCGGCCCGGAATAAAAGGCCATATCCGCCAGTTTCTCTGTTTACCGCGACTCGCGCTTACGTCGCCGAATCCGAAGCGCGGCATGGCGCGTATAAATGGTGTGATCAGCGTTTGGCTGTCGCGAGCGGGATCGTTGTGTACCGGGCGCGACTTGATTCCCTTCATTTCATTTTGCCGGAGGCAGGTATGAAACGAACATCGACGATGTCGCGGGTAGGGCGGGTTTTGCTGTGCGCGGCCGCGTGCGCGATTGCGGCACAGGCGGGAGCGCAAGGTTTGAGCCCGCAGGACGACATGAACGCGCCGCAAAACAGCACGCGTTTGATGCCGAACGCGGCGCGCGGCAGCGAATATCCGACGCACGGCAACCAGCAGGCAGGCGAATTGAACCTGAACCCGACCGACCCGCGTGCGCAGTTGGTCAACGGCTTGCCGAATCACACCAATTCCGGCGGTTACGGTTCGCCGCTCGCCGGCGTGCGCACTTACGTGCAACCGCAAATGCCGTCGAATTGAGCGCTCGCGTGGACGACGGTCGTGCCGTATCGCGTATTGGACTGCAGCGCATCCCTGCACGGACCGTGTTGTTCAATTGGGCTTTTTCGAGTAGTGGGCCGTGCGTTGCCCACATGCGGGCACTGGTCAGAGTCCGAAGACGATGCGCAGCGTGCCGTTCTGCGCGATCACCGAGACGCCGATCACCACCAGGATTAGCGGTAGCAGCGCGGTGCCGTAGCGTCGGATCGGCGCACCCAGCAACGGATGGTCCACGAGCCATACGGCGCCGGCGCACCACAGCCCGATCATCACGACAAAGATCAGCGAGATGAATGCGCCCTCGCCGTGCGAATGGCTGGCGTACAAGGGCACATAGACGGCGAGATTGTCGGAACCGTTGGCGACGGCCACGCACGCTACAGTCCACCAGGATGAGGCGCGGTTTGCGTGGGACGGGATGGTTGAAGCGGGCGAGCTTGCCTGATTCGCTGCACTAGCCGGATACCCCGACCCGGCCGGCCCGGATGATGCGGGTGGCGCCGTTTCGATTCGCGCCGCTTCCTCTTGCTGCGGGCTGCCGGGACCAAAGCGCTCCCACGCTTTGCCGAGCCCCACGCCGATCGGCAAAATGCCGAGCAAACCGACGTAACCAGCCGGCAAGTGCTTGAGCAATGCGGCGAGCAGCGCCGACCCCGCGATCAGGATTAGCGAGCCGGCATACTGCCCGGCGATCACGCGACGCCGCTCGTCGCCGGCTTCCGCCAGGAAGGCGAGCAGCACGAACAGGTTGTCGACGTTGGTAGCGGTGTAACCCGCGATGGCGAGCAGGGCAAGGCTGAACATGCGGGAAAGCCGGTCGGTACACAGTGAGAAAGCGTGACAAGGTGAAGCGATGCGCATCGCAAGGCCCCGTCGCAACGTCGGCAGCGCGCCGATCGAATGGCGGCCGGGCAACACGATGCCGATGCGAGCCGCCGCGGTCAAGCAGTCACTGGGTTTCGGGCGCGCTGGATGCGCGGTGAAAGTGTCGATCGCCTTACGCGGCTCGCGCGCTGCCGGCGCTCGAAGGCGGCGCCGCTCAAGCAGGCCGTAAGCTACAATTGCCGACGGCTTGAAAAACGGAACACCAATGAAGATTCGGATTCTCTCTATCGCCTGCGTCACGACCGCTGCCGCGCTGCTGGCGGCGTGCACGGCCGTCTATAAGAACACGGACGCGTGCGAGCAGTTGATGCGAAGCAAGCTGGCGGAAACGTCGGCGGATCCGCTGAAGATCACTCATGCGGGCGCAGGCATCTATGGCTCGCGAGTGGTGGTTGAGGGATCGATCGAACGTGTGGCGGTTCCGGCGTCCGAGACTGCGGAGGCGGGTGCAGCCAGTGCGCCGCTTGCAGCTTCGGGTGCGCCGGCGGCTTCCGCTGTGACTGCTGGTGGAGCAGGTGCAGCGGGCGCCTCAGATGCATCGGCAACAGCGCTTTCGCTCAAGCCCGCCAAACCTAAGAAGATCGCCACGCCAGCCGCCGCGGAGTGCACGTTCCACGGGCCGACGCTGGACGTGTTCAACTGGCTGGCGCCGGCTGATCTTGTAACGGCGAGCCCCAACGCGACCGAGTAGCGTATCGGCGCACGGGTACGGCGGCCCGGCGCCGAATAATCTCGTGACGCCGGGCATCATGCGAAAGGGTGGCGCACTGAGCGGCGCCGAACCTCAAGCCGTCGCTTCTTCCTTGCACCGGCGTTGCTTCCCCGCACCCGTTCCAGCACGCATTCACCGAACGCTTGCGGCCGTCCTTCAAAGCAACGTTCCACAGCCCGCGTATCGATCAGACGCTGCCGCAAGGCTGTGCGCTCGTCATGCGCGTCGATCATCCGCACGGCGGCGGCGATGTAATCCTCGACGCTCTCCGCCGTAGTCCACGACGGCATGCCCACACGCTCGAACAGCGCGCCGTCGATCCGCTCGAACACTTCCGGCCCGCGTTTGCAGATGCCGGGCAAACCCAGCGTGAGCGCGTCGACGATACCGTTGGTATTGCCGAACGGAAACGGGCTGAGAAACAGATCCGAGCGATTGACGCGCGCCAGATAGCCCGCATATTCGTGAAAGCCGTGCACGACGGCGCACGGCAGTGTCTGGCGGATCACATCGCGCATGCGCTCGAGCGGCAAGCCGAAGGGCACGCCGCTCATGAAGTGAAACTGGACAGGCGTCGCCGCGCGCGCGCCGATCTCACGGCACGCTTCGAGAAAGCCGGGATTGAGCTTCATCGCGCTGGCTGTGATGACGATCTCCAGCGTTTCGCGTGACGGCGGGATCTGCGCGACGATGTCCGGCAGCGCCACCGACGGCCGGTATGGTTGACCGTCTTTCGGCAGCTTCATCAAACGTTCGCTGAAGCAGGCGGGATCGCCGACATAATCTTCCTCGACGCTGACGTAGTCGATCTTGTCGGAGTGAGTCGTGGCGGGGTGACCGAGGCCGACGATCTGGAGCGGCGCAATACGCAGATTCGACATGAACACCGTGAGCGCGAACATGCCGACGCTCGGCATGTAGAGCACGTCAGGCTGTTCCGCCTCGGCAAAGTCGCGGATCGATTTCAGACATTCGCCTATGTAATCCGGCTCCTCCAGTTCGATGAAACGGTCGAACACCGCGCGCCCCATATGGTCGATGGCGTAGCCGAAGCCGAAGGCCACCACTTCGAAATGCTCGCGCGCGGCTTCGAGCGTGCGCGAGTGCGTGCGGTAGATCGAATGAGCGCCGCCGAACCATTCGAGCACGACCGCCATCAGCGGTTTTTTGCCGCGCTGCTCGCGGCTTTTCGCGCGGGCTAGCTTCGCTGCGGGAATGTCTGTCAGCCCTAGTTGATCCAGCTTGCGGCGCACCAGCGCGTTGATGTCCCGTTTGATCTCGTGCCGCCGCGGCGTGTCCGCGTAGCTGCAGAACATATAGGCGTTGTGCAGCAAGGCGGTCGGCAGGTCGTCGAGGTCGCCGATTTGCTGCAGTTTGCCGGGCAGCCATTCCATCAACGCTTCGCGCTTCATATGCGCGCTCGCCGATCCTTTGAAGACCGGCGCCAGCAAAACGAGGGCAAGACAGGCGGCGAGCGATTTGTCGTACGCCCACAGCGCGGCGAAGTCGAGTTCCAGTTCGGACTCGGTCGAGTAGAGCGAGCAGAGTTTTTCGATGAAGCTGTCGCCGGACAGAAATTCGGCGTTGTCCGCACCACGTGGATTCAGGTATCGGGTCACATGGTCCGCATTGCCGAACGGCGTGCAGGCGAACACCAGTCCGACCCACTCGTGCAGGGTCAGAATCAATCTGAAACACTCGGGTGGCAATTGGAACGCCGGGTCGGCGAACAGGGTCGACGCCGCGCTCGCGAGGCGTGTGCAGAAGCGCTTGCGTTGCTCGTCCGGCGGCAGGTCGGCGATGCCCGAGGCAAGAAAGCTGCCGTCCAGTTCGCCGCGCTTTTGCTGAAGGAGCGCCAGCGCGGCAATGAACTGGATCGCGGCTTTGACATGCTGCCGCGTATAGACGAGCTGCTCGAAATGATCGAGCGAAAAAGTGGGTTCTTCCATCTGCCGACAATTCCAGGATTTGCATGACTAACTAATTGGAACGGAGTTAGCCGGAAGGTGGAATTATCTCAGCCGATACGTACCAAATCTGTCCGTCAGGTGAGTTTGCGAAATTTCGGCGTCGAAAGAAGCCGTCCGTTCAGAACGCGTAGTAAGGCCCCGGGCCCGCCGACGTTTCGCGCGAGGCGATCGCCGTATAGACGCGTCGGCCGAAGAAGAACGGCAAGCCCCAGCCGAAGCCGCTGCTGGCCACGCCGGCCAGATTGTTGAAGGCGTTATTCGACGACGCGAACAGCGCGCTCGAATTACCGACCGCAAACGACACCGTGTTCGACGCGCCGTCCGTCCCGGTGATCGCGGCGTTCGCGGCTTGAATCGAAGCCGGGCAGTACCAGAAGCCGCACTGCGGAAACTGGGTGGTGCGGAAGAACAGCCCATTCGAGCCGCTGTCTACATAGCTCTGCGAATAAGTCTGCCCGCCGCTCGTGGTGACGACGTAGCCCGTCTGCGAATTCGCCTTGAGGACGCTGGCGCCGTTCAGCGTGTTGTTCGCCTGGGTGCCAATGCCGAAGATCATCGAACCCGATACGCTGGCCGCGCCGGCATCGGCGATGCCCGGCAGCTCGATCACCACGCCGTTGTTGTCGAGCGCAAAACGGCTGACCGGATTGGTCACCTGCTGCGTCAGCGCTTGCGTGCTGGCGAGGCAGGCGCCGCCGGCGTCGCAACGGTAGTACCAGCGCGGCAGCGCGGCGGTGACGCAGCCGCTGCCACAGTCGCCCGCGAACAGGCCCACGCCGAGAATGCCGTTCGAGCGCAGGCCCGCCACCGTCTGCATGGCGCGGCCGGAGCCCGCGCAGTCGGCGGGCACGGTGGGCAGCGCGGGGTCGGCGATCGTCTGGATCGGGATCGACGCGGCCAACTGGCCGGCCATGCGCACGTCCGCGCTGCGCACCGCGCCCCAGGTGTAGCCGCCGCCGAACACCGCGCATTCGCCCGCGATGCCGCTGCCCGACGCGATTGCCGCAAGCGACAGGTCCGCCGGCAGCGCGGACGCGAGAATCCTGAGCCCGTGCGAACCGGTGTCGACCTGGACATTGTCGATCGTCGCGCAATTGCTGGTGCCGGGCTCGCAGACGGTGACGCTCGTCGTCAGCATGTTGCGCGTCAGACCCGGTGCGGCGGTGACGGCGATCGGCTGGACGTTCGGGGTATTCGACTGCGGCACGGAGGCGGTCGGGCCGGCGCTCGAGGCGCCTACCGGCGCACTGGCGGGGCTCGGGCTGCTGGCCGGGGCGGCCGACCCCGTCTGCGACGTCGCGGCCGGCGAGCCGCCGCCACCGCCGCCGCATCCCGCGAAGGCGGCGCAGACCAGCAGTAGGGCGTAAATGGAAAGGGTGGATTTCATGGCGTGGTCAGTGCTCGTCGCGGTGTGGTGCCGATGCTGGCGCTAGTGCCGAGTGCTTGCGCACATCACTGAAAATCGTCAGCCGTGACGCCGGGCGGCAGCGCCGCGGGCAGCCATGTGCGGCCCACGTAGCCCCGCATCGGGCCGCCGGATTCCACGATCACGTCCGGCCGCGCCACGCGCGAGACATGCAGATTGCCGTCCGCCGGCGCCGCGGCGGCGCCGGCGCGATACGAGGCGGCGTACTTGCCGAGCAGCGCGCGCAGGTCCGGCATGGTTGGGCCTTGCCACGCGTAGGCGATGATCTCGCCGGTGTTCGTCGCGTACTCGTTGATGGTCGTGTTGCCCGCGTCGGTCAGCGTGCGCATGCGCAGCGCCCCGTTCAACATGGCGCGCGGCGCGCTCGCGCTCGCATCCGCCTGAGCCGGCATGGCGCCGCCCAATTCGGCGTGCGCTTCGAGGCTCGTGCACAACGCGGCAACCGCGATCGCTGACGCAGCAAAATTCGGGGTAAGGGTACGCAAGGGCATGACGGTCGATCCCGTGGCTGGAGAGCTCAAAGGCTCTTGAGTTGTCTATTTCAAGATATCACTCGGGTTTTCAGACCGTTACCTGAAGCGGCATTCAGCAAATTTCGATATATCAAAATTAACGTGGCGAGGGCCCCGGAAAGTGCCGTCGAATCAATGATCTGACGATCACCTAGGGCGCATCTGACAGACCGTTGGGAAATGTGGGGGATTGTTAAATTTGCAGTGCGCCGTTCGTTTTCACGCGCGAAAATGAGCCTCTTGCAACTCATGGAAACGTTGACGGAAGGAGTCGCTTCGGTGTCCTTCTCGCGCGTCGATCCCGCGTCCTTTGCGCACGTCTCACGCTGCTCAATTCACGGGCAAACCCGGGTTTTTGCACATGACTCGCCGGGATCGGTAAAATGTTGGGTTGATCCACGGAAACTTGCCGTGGCGTAGCGGAAGGATTCCCCGAACATGACTGATCTTCGTCTTACCAAGCGGTTTGCAGTAATGCTGATGGCAGGCGGTCTGGTCGCCGGCTGCGGCACCTCGTCGCCGACCAAAGTCGACTACAAGAGCGACTCGAAATCGAAGCAAGTGTCACTTGCCGTACCGCCGAACATGATCGATGAGACGGCCGATCAGCGTTCGTTGCCCCCGCAGGGCGGCGAAACCTCGTTGTCCGCGCTCAAAGAGGTTCAGGCGCAAGCCCCGTCGGCCAATTCCGTGGTGGTGGCGCCGGCGGTCAACGGCATGCATATCCAGCGCGACGGCACGGAAAGCTGGCTCGTCATCGACAACAAGGCGCCCGAGCAGGCATGGCCGCAGATCCGCCGCTTCTGGCAGGAACAGGGCTTCCTGCTGGTGGTCGACCAGCGCGACAAGGGCGTGATGGAAACCGACTGGAACGAAACGCACGCGCAGATCAACGAAGGCCTGATCCGCAACACGCTGTCCAAGGCCATGGGCAACAGCTACGTGACCTCGGAGCGCAACAAGTACCGCACGCGCCTGGAAGCGGCGCCGAACGGCGGCACGTACGTGTTCGTCAGCCAGAAGGGCATGCGCGAGGCGCTGACCGGCACGAACAACGATTCGAGCACGTGGGTGCCGAAGCCGAACGATCCGGGCCTCGAACAGGAATATCTGAAGCGGCTGATGGCGGCGCTGGCGTTGGCCGATTCGCGTTCGAAACCGGCCGACGCGCAAAACGCCGACCTGTCGGCCGGCGCGCAAACGGCGCCGAACACGGCTACGGCGGGCGCCAAGTCGGCGGCGGCGGCCACGGCGGCGCAAAACGTCGCGCTGTCCGCCCAGCAACCCATGCCGGCTGGGGACGCGGCGAACGGCACCGACGCTCAGCTCTCGTCGACGGAACTCACGCTCGGCGAGCCGTACGACCGCGCATGGTTGCGCGTGGGCCTCGCGCTCGACCGCAGCAACTTCACCGTCGACGACCGCGATCTGACCCGCGGCCTGTATTTCGTGCGCTACGTCGATCCGAAGGACATGTCGTCGGCCGAACAGGGCTTCTGGAGCCAGGTTTTCCACGGCAAGAAGGAAAAAGTTGCCAAGCAGTATATGGTGAACGTGCGCGCGGTAACGCCTAACCAGACGCGCGTGGCTGTGGTCGACGACAAGGGCGCCATCGACCAGAGCCCGCAGGCCAAGCAGATCATGAGTTTGATGTCCGACCAGCTGCACTAAGGCTGCAGCAGTTGGAACGCTGTCTGAAAACCCGCCCGGCGATCACGCCGGGCGGGTTTTTTTATGCCTTGGGTTTCACGCAGTGCGTGGCCGACAAGAGCGCGGTCAACCCGCGTGCGCGTCTTTTTGCATGGTTCCCTGAATACCGGTCCGAACCGGAATTCGACGGGAGATGGCCATGCGTGATTCGTTACTGCGGCCGGCCTGATGGCGGGAAAGAGGAGAGTCGGCGACGCGGGGCAAGCGTCGCGCGACATGAAGCGGGTTTCAGGTGTCGGCGCGGCGGGTGCCGATCCACGGCAGACGCTTGATCACGCCGGTGGCGAGCGCGGTGCCGACCAGAATCACGCCGCAACCTTCCAGCATGCCGGGCGAGACGCTTTCGCCGAGAAACAACGCGCCCCACAGAATGCCGAAGATCGGAATGACGAAGGTCACCGTAATCGCACGCGCCGGTCCGGCCACCGCGATCAGGTGGAAGAACAACATATACGCGACGCCGGTACAGGCGACGCCGAGCGCGATCACCGCGCCCCATGCGTGCAGCGAGATCGGCGCCACCGGCCAGTAGATGACGGCGAGCGGCAGCAACACGATGGTGGCGCCGGTCATCGTGCCGGTGGCGACAGTCAGCGCGTCGATGCCGGTCAGATGGCGCTTGGTGTAGTTGGCGGCGATGCCGTACAGCAGCGTGGCGCCGAGCGCCGCGCCGGCCGCGAGCGCGGTGGTGAGCGGCGTGGCCGGCGTGCCGTTCGGCGCGGCGAGCTGATCCCACACCAGCATCAGCACACCGAGAAAGCCGATCATCAGACCGAGTGTGCGCAGCGCGCTCAACCGGTCGCGCAGCCACAGAAAGCCGACCAGCGCGCCCCACAGCGGCGTGCTCGCATTGATCACGGACGTGACGCCGGCTGACAGCGTCAACTCCGCATAGGCGAACAGACAGAAGGGCGCCGCCGAATTCAGAATGCCGACCACCAGCAGCGGGAAGGCCCGGGTGCGCAGGATCGTCGCGGATTGGCCCAGGGGGCGTCGCGCGATCAGCACGATCGCGAGAAACGCCGCGCCGATGCCGACGCGCAGCGCCATCAACGGCGCCACGCCGAAGTCGGTGACGCCGACGCGGATAAACAGGAATGAGGCGCCCCACAGGGCGGCGAGGATCAGCAACTGCAGCAGGTTTTTAGCATTCATCGAGGTGGCGCCGCGCGCGGTTGAGTCGAGACGCCTGCGCATCGTAGCAGCGCAATCATGCGAAACGTTTCAGGCTGGAATGAAACGGCAAGATATGGGAGAGGCAAGGCGTCTGGTAATTGTCCATCGTAAGCGCAGCGGCGCTCTGGGCAAAACGAGCAATTCTCACGCTGATGTGAGAAATATTGCGATCAAGGCGGTGGGATGGGACGAAGCGCTAAGAAAGGATAGGGGCTCGAGCGAAGAAGCGTGAGTTATTTTGCGGCAGCGCATCAGCGGCAAATGGTCGGGATGGTCATCCTCGCATCCTTGAAGCGGCGCGCGCTAGTGAGCGCGCGGCCGCCGGTTGGCGAGAGTGCATCCTACCAGGCGGGTTGTGAGAGTTGAGCAACCCGCCCAACCCGCCTCAGTGCGGAATCATCCACTGCAAGAAATTCTGCTGCAGCCACACCAGCACACCAAGCAGTACCGTCAACAGAATCGAATGCTTGAAGGTTTTGGCGAACACCACGCCTTCCTTGCCTTTGAGTTCGGTGGTCGCCACCCCGGTCGAGATGTTCTGCGGTGAGATCATCTTGCCCATCACACCGCCCGACGAGTTCGTCGCCGCCATCAGAATCGGGTTGAGATTCAACTGATTGGCCGCCACCACCTGCAGGTTGCCGAACAGCGCGTTGCCCGACGTGTCGCTGCCGGAGAGGAACACCGCGACCCAGCCGAGGAACGCCGACACCAGCGGAAAGAACGGTCCGACCGACGCGACGCCCAGCCCGAGCGTGTACGTGAGCCCAGAGTAGTTCATCAGATACGCGAGCCCGACAATGGTCGCCACCGTCAGGATGGCGATGCGCGTCTGCACCCACGTGTCGGCGATGGCCGCGCCGAACTCGCGCGGGCTCAGTTTGACCACGAACGCCGTGATGAGCGCGGCGACCAGAATGGCGGTGCCGGTGGCGAGCGGCTGGAAGTCCCACACCGCGCCGTACGGCGTGTTGTACAGCGTGATGAACACGGCCTTGTCGAGGCCGGGCCACGGCACCTTGACGTCGCCGATCAGGAAGATCTTCGCCACGGTCCAGACGATCACCACCACCGATACGATGATCCACGGATACCAGCCCTGGCCGCCGCCGATCTTGCCGCGCACTTCGCCCACGCGGTCGATGTTGATCGCGAACTTCGGATCCGCCGCGGGCTTCCAGACGCGCAGGAAGGCGATCGTCAGAATGAGCGAGACCATCGACGACAACACGTCGGTCAGGCTGTAGTTCACATAGTTGGACGCGACGAACTGCGTCAGCGCGAAGCTCGCGCCCGACACCAGCAGCACCGGCCACACCCGCAGCATGTTGCGAAAGCCCGCATAGACGCTGATCACATAGAAGGGCAGCAGGAAGGCGAAGAACGGCAACTGGCGGCCGACCATCTTGGCGAGCGAATCGGCCGGCAAATGCGTGACCGCGCCGAGCACGGTGATCGGCACGCCGAGCGCGCCGAACGCGACCGGCGCGGTATTGAAGATCAGCGTGAAGGTGAGCGCTTCGAGCGTGGGAAAGCCGAGCAGAATCAGCAGCGAACTGGTGATGGCGACCGGCGTGCCGAAGCCGGAAATCCCTTCGAGCAGCGCGCCGAACGAAAACCCGATCACCACCAGCACTACGCGCCGGTCGTTCGGCAGGTTGTCGATCATCCACATGCGAAAGGCCGCGAAGCGGCCCGAGCGCTGCGAGATGTTGTAAAGCAGGATCGCGGTGAACACGATCCACATGACCGGCCAGCAGGCGAACACCGCGCCGGCGACCACCGAATCGACCGCGAGTCCCACTGGAAACTGCCAGACAAGGATCGCCACGATCAGGCCGACGATCAACCCCGCGAGCGACGCCTGCCATGCCGGCCGGCGCGCCCAGCCAAGCAGAAGCAGCACGACGATGATCGGTAACGCCGCGACTAGAAACGATGGCAATAGCGAGTTGCCGACCGGAGTGAGTAGTTGGTGAAACATCACGTCTCCTTCGTTGTTGTTCGGACTCGACGCGGCACTACGCACTACGGGACGCGTCGATCTGGCATGACGGATGGGCGTCCGCGGCACGTGGGAGCGGCCGGGATCGCTTATTTAAACAGGTACTGCGTGCGGCCTACCAAGCATAGAACCCAGTCGGGCCGCGTCAAGAAGGGAAACTACGGGCGATGCGGATGGGCGCTGGGAGCGCGTCTTGCGCGGGTTGGGCGGCGCGGCACGCACTGCGCGATGCCGTGCAGGCACCGCACGGCCGGAATCTGCCGTGCGAGCGCACCGAGTGAAGATCAGGAACCTGGACTGCGCCGGCGGGCGTCAATGCCAATGGCCGTGACCGCCCCATCCACCGTGGCCGCAACAGTAGCCACCGAAGCCGAAGCCGATCGAGACCGACGGTCCATACCAGCCCGGATAGCCGTAATAAGCCGGATAGACCGGCGGCGGGTAGTAGGCGGGATAGGGCGGCGCCACATAAACGGGCGGGGCGGCGACCGCGTAAGTCGGGGGCGGGCCTTGCTGGCCCGTCTGCGCCTGCTGTTGCTGCTGCTGTTGTTGCTGTTGTTGCGCGGCGGAGGAATCGTCTTGCCCGACCGGCACCGCCTGCTGGGTACCGGCTGCGGGCACCGTGGCGTAGTATGGATAAGCGCCGCCCGGATAGTAGCCGTACGGGTAATAGCAACCGGACAAGGTGAGTACACAGACCGCGCCACCGAGCGCCATGCCTGTTTGCGAAAGACGCGGGAGAGACCTGGAAAAGCGCAGCGGCAACCGCTGGCCGATCGCGCACACCGTATTGATGAGGCGGGACTTCATGACGCGCTCCTGGTTGAATCGAACGCCGCCATTAGGGGCGTCACGGCACCAGCTTACGCCGTCGCCGCGCCCAGAGGATTGCAAAACCGTAACGGCTTATTTCACCTCATTGCAGCGCGCGTCGCGATTCGAAGCGAGGGCGCGTCACTAGTGTTATCCGAGAGCGGCTGCGCGAGTTATTCGTGCGCCGGGCGTCGCACAACTCACGCTTGCCTCATACATAAACATTGCGCGATGACCCGCCGTACCCCTTACTTGCCCACCTCGTGTCCGATGACCCCGCCCGCCGCCGCGCCACCAATGGTCGACAGCGCATTGCCGCCGATCGCCGCGCCTGCCGCGCCACCCAAGCCCGCGCCGATTGCCGTATCGCGCCCCTGACGGCTCATGCCTTTCGCATGCGGAAAGGCTCACCACGACTGCCACGATGGCCGCAAACGTACCGATTTGACGTATCGATTTCATGATGTCGACTCCAGTAGTTATGGTTGGAAGTAGTCCCGTCCTTGCATTTGATGTTATCGCCGCATCCCGTATCCGGATGTATGCGCTTGTCAGCGAACCGACGGTTTCGTAATCAAATGTTTCCCTCCATTTAGCATGCGGCGTGCCCGGACGCCATAGACGCAAAAGCCCGCCAGTGGCGGGCTTCGATGCTGCGACGCAGTGGTCTGGCGGATCGAGTGGCGTAACAACGACGCTCGATCCGCGCCCCGAACCTTACTGCCGCTGATAAATCTCAGCGCCTTTCTTCATGAACTCGATCGACTTCACTTCCATGCCTTTCTTCAGCGCTTCGTCGTCGGTGACGCCTTGTTGCGCGGCGAACTCGCGCACGTCCTGGGTGATCTTCATCGAGCAGAAGTGCGGGCCGCACATCGAGCAGAAATGCGCGACCTTGGCCGAGTCCTTCGGCAGCGTTTCGTCGTGGAATTCGCGCGCCTTGTCCGGATCGAGACCGAGGTTGAACTGGTCTTCCCAACGGAATTCGAAGCGCGCCTTGGAGAGCGCGTTGTCACGCACCTGCGCGCCCGGATGGCCCTTCGCCAGATCGGCGGCGTGCGCGGCGAGCTTGTAGGTGATGATGCCGGTCTTGACGTCGTCCTTGTTCGGCAGCCCGAGGTGTTCCTTCGGCGTGACGTAGCAGAGCATGGCCGTGCCGAACCAGCCGATCATCGCCGCGCCGATGCCCGACGTGATGTGGTCGTAGCCCGGCGCGATGTCGGTCGTCAACGGTCCGAGCGTGTAGAACGGCGCTTCGTCGCACCATTCCAGCTGCAGGTCCATGTTCTCCTTGATGAGCTGCATCGGCACGTGGCCGGGGCCTTCGATCATGGTCTGCACGTCGTGCTTCCACGCGATCTGCGTGAGTTCGCCGAGCGTCTTCAATTCGCCGAGCTGCGCTTCGTCGTTGGCGTCGTAGATCGAGCCGGGACGCAGGCCGTCGCCGAGCGAGAAGGCCACGTCATAGGCCTTCATGATTTCGCAGATGTCTTCGAAGTGCTCGTACAGGAAGCTTTCCTTGTGGTGAGCGAGGCACCACTTCGCCATGATCGAGCCGCCGCGCGAGACGATGCCCGTCATGCGCCTGGCCGTGAGCGGCACGTATTGCAGACGCACGCCCGCGTGAATCGTGAAGTAATCGACGCCTTGTTCGGCCTGTTCGATCAGCGTGTCGCGGAAGATTTCCCACGTCAGGTCTTCGGCCTTGCCGTTGACCTTTTCGAGCGCCTGATAGATCGGCACCGTGCCGATCGGCACCGGCGAATTGCGGATGATCCACTCGCGCGTTTCGTGGATGTGCTTGCCGGTCGACAGATCCATCACCGTGTCGCCGCCCCAGCGGATCGCCCACGTCATCTTGTCGACTTCCTCGCCGATCGAGGACGTCACCGCCGAGTTGCCGATGTTGGCATTCACCTTCACGAGGAAGTTGCGGCCGATGATCATCGGCTCGCTTTCCGGGTGATTGATGTTGTTCGGGATGATCGCGCGGCCGCGCGCCACTTCCTCTCGCACGAATTCCGGCGTGATCGCCGTGAGGCCGTTCGGACCGAACGCGCTTGCGCCGAATGCCTGGCCCGGATGCTGGCGGCCCATCATCGCCGCCAGCTTTTCGCCGTTCGGGCCACTCGTCTTGAGGCTCTCCAGATACTCGGCGCGGCGCTGGTTCTCGCGAATCGCGATGTATTCCATTTCCGGCGTGATGATGCCTTGACGCGCGTAGTGCATCTGCGAGACGTTCTTGCCGGCGATCGCGCGGCGCGGCGTACGGTGCAGGCCTTGGAAGCGCAGATCGGCGGTGGCCGTGTCGGCGGCGCGTTCGCGGCTGAAGTCGCTCGACAGACCCGTCAGCGCTTCGGTGTCGCCGCGTTCTTCGATCCAGGCCTGGCGCAGTGCGGGCAGACCGGCGCGGATGTCGATTTTGGCTTCCGGATCCGAGTAGGGGCCCGACGTATCGTAGACATAGACCGGCGGATTCTTTTCGCCACCGAAGCTGTCGGGCGTGTCGGCCTGCGAGATCTCGCGCATCGGCACGCGGATATCGGCGCGCGAGCCAGTCACGTAGACCTTGCGGGAATTCGGCAGCGGCGCGACAGCGGCTTCATCGACGTGGGCGTCGGCGGAAAGGAACTTCGGATTGGCGTTCATCTGTATCTCCTATGCAAAGCTATGTGGGGCCGCTAAGCAGGAGACGAGACGGAAGTAGTCGGAATTCGCGAGAGATGAGGCGATAGAGCCAAGGTGCGAAATCCGTACGCTTCCCTGCGCTGGCATTATCCAGATCAGGTTCAAAGGGTATTTCTCACCCACGCAGCACGGACCTCCAACCTCCGTGCGACGCAGGACCCCCGCGTTAGCAGCGCACACGATACACCGGCCGCCCGCTGCTTGGCAACCCATCTTGAAAAGTCGGATGATGGATATAACAGCGGGCCGCCACGCACTTTTCTTGAATTGACGGGGCAGCCGGAGATGCTGCGGCAAAAATTTTGCGTTGCGCGCGAGCGTTGCTTACAGCGTGAAATCGTCGGCGGCTTCGGGTTGAAACAGGATCTTTTCCAGCTTCAGCACTTTCTCCGTGCCGCTTGGCGGCGTGAAGCGGATGCGCTCGCCGCGTTTGGCGCCGAGCAAGGCGAGGCCGGCGGGAGAGAACACATTCAGGCGGCCGTGCGAGAAGTCCGCATTGGGCGGATAAACCACGGTCCAGGTCATGTGCTCGCCGCTGGTTTCGTCGACCAGCGTGGCTTGCGAATTCATCGTGACGACGTTGGCCGGTATCTCGCGCGACTCGACGATCACGGCGCGTTCCAGCACGTCGTCGAGCATGTCTTGCAAACGCGTGTCCGCGCCGGGCGCGGCGGCGTGTTTCTCGAGACGGGCGACGTCGAGTTCGGTGAGGTAACAGGTTTTCGTCTTTTTCACGAGGGGTACTCCAATTCGATCTGCATTTGAGGGGACAGCGTGCGGATGAGATCGGCCCGGAGCCCGACAACGCGGCCCAGGCAATGGAGCGAGCAGCGTTAGATCGGGCGCCGGGCGGCGTGGAGCGGGAGCGTTCGGGACGGCTCACCGGCGCGACGCGGCATGAGTTCCGCGCGCGCGCAACCGGTTGCGCGACGGGGGCGCAAGCGGAAGAAGGCACGGGAAGTCGGAAAGCGCATCGAGGTAGCCGGCAGGTAGCGAAAGAGAGTGAAGAGGGCGCCGCCATCAATCTGAATGGGCGCGATCGAAAGCTCAATGTTAGCACGGGGTCGTGCGTCCCTCGACTCGGTCGAGTTTCAAGAAAAAAGTTGGAAACGGACTGTCATAACCGGCCGTGCGATTCGACAAACGTGCGGATCCTGATCGGAGCACGTCATGCAAACCGCCGCACCCCGCCGAGACTGTCGGCGCTTCACCCGAATCATCGCGCTCGGCCTCGCGCTGACCATGCTCGCGGCCAGCGGCCTCGCGACTGCCGCCGGCGCCATCTGCAGCGCGCATAGCCCGGTGCATCGCGTGGCGCTGGTCGAGCTGTACAGCAGCGAAGGCTGCAACAGCTGCCCACCCGCCGATAACTGGCTGAGCCAATGGAAGAATAGCGGCGCGGCGCAAAGCATCGTACCGTTGGCGCTGCATGTGGACTATTGGAACAGCCTCGGCTGGACTGACCGCTTCTCGCAACATCGCTTTACTGAACGTCAGCAAACGCTCACCGATCTTGCCGGCGGCCACACCATCTACACGCCGGAAATCTTTGTCTCCGGACGCGAATTGCGCAGCTGGTCGCAACGCGACAGTTTTCAGAGCCGCGTCGGCAAGGTCGTCGCCGAGCCGGCGCAAGCGAATGTCGCGCTGGAGCTCAAAGGGCAGGCGCCGGGCGCGTTCAATGTCGCGGCGCAATTCACCAGCAAGGCAGCGGACACAGGGGGCCAACTGGACGCCTACCTGGCCGTTTATGAAAACTCGCTGAGCTCGCAAGTGGGCGCCGGCGAAAACCGCGGCGCCACCTTGCATCACGAACGAGTCGTGCGGCAATGGATCGGCCCGGTGCCGCTGGTCGCGGGCAGCGCGCAGATCCGCCGCGATATCCGCATCCAGGACACCGCCGCGGATGCCAGCGTCAACGCGCCCGCCGACCGGTTCGGTGTGGTCGCCTTCGTCGAAAACGCGGCGAACGGCGAGGTCCTGCAGGTGGCCGAACTGGCCGCGTGCCCTTGATCACCGCCTCTGCGCACACAGGAGATTCTCATGGCAACTCATCATGCTCTTCGCGACAGCGCACCGCCGGCCAAGCCGGAAAGCAGTGCGATCCATCCACTGTGGGTGCGTCTCACGCATTGGCTCAACGCGCTCGCGGCCATCATAATGATGCTTTCCGGCTGGCGCATCTACGACGCCTCGCCGATCTTCCCCGCGTTCCGTTTTCCTACCGGCATCACGCTCGGCGGCTGGCTCGGCGGCGCGCTGCAATGGCATTTCGCGGCGATGTGGCTGCTGGTCTTCAACGGCTTGCTGTATCTCGCGTTGAACCTCGCAAGCGGGCGCTTCGTGCGCAAGTTCCTGCCGGTGTCGCCGCGCGCCGTGCTGCACGATTTCATCGCCGCGTTGACCGGCAAGCTGTCGCACGCCGACCTACGCGTCTACAACGCGGTGCAGAGATTCGCCTACCTGTTCGTGGTCTGCGATCTGATCGTGCTGGTGCTCTCGGGTCTCGCGATCTGGAAGTCGGTGCAGTTTCCGCTGCTGCGTGAACTGATGGGCGGCTACGACAACGCGCGCATCGTCCATTTCTGCGCGATGTCGCTGATGGCCGCGTTCATCGCCGTGCATCTGGTGATGGTGGCGCTCGTGCCACGCTCGCTGCTCGCCATGTTGCGCGGACGCTGAGCCATTTATCCGCGTAAGCGAACGTTACGGATACCGAATCATGAACAAACCCGCTCGAAACCCCACTCGCTCCATCAGCCAGAAACTCGACCGCGAATCGATCCTGATCGACGCCCGCCGCGAACTCGCGATGCCGTCGCGGCGCCTGTTCGGCAAACGGCTTCTGACGCTCGGCGGCCTGTCGATGCTGACCGGCTGCTCGCTCACCGACGACGACTCGGTCAACAAGTTTCTCACCGCCGTCTCACGCCTGAACGACCGCGCGCAGGCCGCGCTGTTCGATCCGAAGCAACTCGCGCCGACCTACACCGAAGCGCAGATCACGCGGCCGTTTCCGTTCAACGCGTTCTACGGCATCGACGACGTGCCCGAGGTGAACGGTGCCGATTACCGGCTGAAGATCAGCGGACTCGTGACCGGCCAGCGCGTCTGGTCCTTGCCCGAGCTGTACGCGCTGCCGCACGCCGAGCAGATCACGCGGCATATCTGCGTGGAAGGGTGGAGCGCGATCGGCCGCTGGGGCGGCACGCCGTTCAGCGACTTTCTGCGGCGCATCGGCGCGGACACCAGCGCGAAGTACGTCGGCTTCAAATGCGCCGACGACTACTACGAAAGCATCGACATGCCGACCGCCCTGCATCCGCAGACGCTGCTCACGTTTTCGTACGACGGTGAGCGTCTGCCCGCGAAATACGGCTTCCCGATGAAGCTGCGCATGCCGACCAAGCTCGGCTACAAGAATCCGAAGCACATCGTCGAGATGTTCGTCACTAATACGTACCCTGGCGGCTATTGGGTCGACCAGGGCTACAACTGGTTCGGAGGCTCCTGACGCGCGCGGGTCGGCGCCGCTGAAACGGCTGCGCGACCCCAGGCGGCAGAAGCTTCGGAAATACGCCGGCTAGTGCTCTGGCCGGTTCTGATTCATCCACAACACTCGGAGTCATCTCATGAAAAAGTTTGCAATCGCAGCACTCGCCGTCGCTCTCCTGACCAGCGGCGGCGCCGCATTCGCCCAGGCAAGCGGCGCCATGTCCAACGATGCGATGTCGAAAGATTCCATGTCCAAAGACAGCATGTCGAAGGACGGCATGAAGAAGAACACGATGAAGCACGACAAGATGAAAAAGGGCGACGCGATGGGCATGAAGCACGAAGCGTCGGGCGCGATGGCCAACTGAGCCGTCCTGATAATGCGAGCTGCATAGCTCGAACGCGCCGTTGGCCTGCGCGACAGAAAAGCCGGGGCACGTCCCCGGCTTTTTGTTGCAAGTACGCCAAAAAGTTACGATTCTTTCAAGCGACGCCGTGGGCGCTTACTGCATAATGCGATGCGCGCCGACCATTCGGCGCGTGTTCGCCGTGGCTCGATTTCTACCGATCGCCGCGGCGTTGTGGCCCCATTGGCCATCTATCGTCCTTCCGTTCCACCGACATGTCCGCCAGCCTCGCCCGTCAGACCGCATCGCCGATGCGGTGTCCGCCATCCCGCAGCAGGGTCTTCAGCGGGGGCGCAGCACCTCGAGCGGCATGGGCGGGTTGAACGCATGTCGCTGCAACTCCCCAATCTTTTTTCGCGTGGTTTCCCGATCCGTTTGCCGCAGTCGCGCAACGGGCAGATCGCGCTCGCGCTCGCCGTCGTCTATCTCGTGTGGGGTTCGACGTATCTCGCCGTGCACGTCGCGCTGGGTTCGTTTCCGCCGTTGCTGCTCTCGGGGCTGCGCAATCTGTTCGCCGGCATAGGGCTGTTCGTGTTCGCGGCGCGCCGCAAGCCGGTCTGGCCGAGCGCCGCCGAAATCCGCAATGCCGGCCTCGTCGGCACCATGCTGGTCGGTTTGTCGAGCGGCATGCTCGCCTATGGGATGCGCACCGTCGGCACCGGCACCGCGGCGGTCATGGTCGCGACCGTGCCGTTGTTCGCGACGGTGATTGCGGCGGTGGCGGGGCGCAAGATCGGCCGCGGCGAATGGTTCGCGGTCGGCCTCGGTCTGGTCGGCATTGCGATTCTCAGCCACGGCGACAGCGCGCCCGGCTCGGCGGGCGGCAGTCTGGCGATTCTGTGCGGTGCACTTTTCTGGGCGGGCGGTGCGCATCTGGCCGGACGTCTGAAGCTGCCCTCGGACCTGTTTCTCTCGACGTCGCTGCAAATCGGCCTGGGCGGCGCGATGTCGACGCTGGTCGCGTGGGTCTCGGGCGAGCGGATGCTCGAGGTGCATTTCCTGCCGGTGCTGGCGTTCATCTACCTGATGCTGATCGGGACGATGGCCGCCTACGTCGCGTACGGTTTTCTGATCCGGCACACCAGCCCGATCATCGCCAGCAGCTGCATGTACGTGAATCCGGTCGTGGCCGTAGCGCTCGGCGCGCTGTTGCTCGGCGAGCCGGTTACTCACTCCACAGTGATCGCGACCATTGTGATTCTGACGAGCGTGGGGCTGTCTTTCTGGCTCGATTACCGGAAGAAGGGGCTCGCCTGAGTTTCGCTTGAAGCGGGCGACGGCCTGTTACAGCGCCGCCGCCACTTCCGCGCCTTCGCGAATCGCGCGCTTTGCGTCCAGTTCGGTCGCGACCTTCGCACCGCCGATCACGTGATAGCGCGGACCGTTACCCTGATCCGCCTTTCTCACCTTCGCGTCCGCTGCCGTCTGCGGATGCAGATCGCGCAGCGATTCCTGGCCCGCGCACACGACGATCGTGTCCACTTCCAGCCATTGCTCGACGCCTTCACGCGCGATTTTCAAGCCGCGCGCGCTGATCTCCCGATACGACACACCGTCGAGCATCTTCACACCGTTTCTCGCCAACGTCGCGCGATGCACCCAGCCGGATGTCTTGCCGAGTCCCATGCCAAGCTTGCCGGCCTTGCGCTGCAACAGCCAGATTTGCCGCGGCGGCTGGGCCGGCGCGGGCGGCTTGAGGCCGCCGCGTTCCCGCACGGCCAGATCGACACCCCATTCGTCGAGCCACGCGTCACGGGGCATCGGCAGCGGCTCGCCCGCGCGATGCAGCAGAAACTCGCTGACGTCGAAGCCGATGCCGCCCGCGCCGATCACGGCGACGCGCTGGCCGACCGGCGCGCCGCGCAGCACGTCGACATAAGACAGCACGTTGGGTCCGTCGATGCCGGCAATCGCCGGCCGCCGCGGCACGATGCCGGTGGCGATGATCACGTCGTCGTAAGCGCCGGCGGCGAGCAGCGCGGGATCCACGCGCGTATCGAGCCGCACGTCGACGCGGTGTCGCTGCAACTGGCTCTGAAAATAGCGGATCGTCTCGCTGAACTCTTCCTTGCCCGGCACGCGCATCGCCAGATTGAACTGGCCGCCGATCGTTGCACTCGCATCGAACAGTGTCACGCGATGCCCACGCGCGGCGGCCACCGTCGCTGCGGACAATCCCGCCGGACCCGCGCCGACGACCGCGATCGAACGCGCGGCCCGCGTTCCGGCGACCGGCCGGTAGATCAGTTCGGTTTCGCGCCCCGCGCGCGGATTGACGAGGCACGTCGCGCGCTGGTTCTTGAACGTGTGATCGAGACAGGCCTGATTACAGGCGATGCAGGTATTGATTTCATGCGTGCGTCCCTCGGCGGTCTTCACGACGAACTCGGGATCGGCCAAGAGCGGCCGCGCCATCGATACCAGATCGCCGGCGCCCTGTGCGAGCAGTGCTTCGGCGACGTCGGGCGTATTGATGCGGTTCGACACGATCACCGGTACCTTGACCGCGGCCTTCAATCGCGCGCTCAGCGCAGCAAAAGCGGCGCGCGGCACCGAGGTCACGATGGTCGGCACCCGCGCTTCGTGCCAGCCGATGCCGGTGTTGAACATCGTCACGCCGGCGGCTTCCAGCGCCTGGGCGACCTGTACGGTTTCGTCCCACGTATTGCCGCCTTCCACCAGATCGATCAGCGAGATCCGGTACACGACGATAAAGCGTTCGCCGCACACCGCGCGCACCCGCTCGACGATCTCGCGCGCGAGCCGCATCCGGTTTTCGATGCTGCCGCCGTAGGCGTCGGTGCGCCGATTGGTGCGCGGGCAGAGGAACTGGTTGAGCAGATAGCCTTCGCTGCCCATGATCTCGATGCCGTCATAGCCCGCGCGTTGAGCGAGTCGCGCGCAGCGCGCATAGTCGCGCACGGTCTTCGCAATGCCGGCGATGCTCAGCGCGCGCGGCTTGAACTTCGAGATCGGCGATTTGATCGCGGACGCGGATACGACGAACGGTTGATAGCCATAGCGGCCCGCATGCAGGATCTGCAGCGCGATCTTGCCGCCTTCGGCATGCACGGCCTCGGTCAACTTCCGGTGATTGCGCAAATCGAGCACGGAATTCAGCGTGCCGCCGAACGGCAACAGCCAACCCTCGCGATTCGGCGAGATGCCACCGGTGACGATCAGACCGACGCCGCCCTTCGCGCGCTCGCGGAAATACGCGGCCAGCTTCGGGTAATTCCAGAAGCGGTCCTCCATGCCGGTGTGCATCGAACCCATCACCACGCGGTTGCGCAAGCGAGTGAAGCCGAGGTCGAGTTCGGCGAGTAAATGTTGGTAAGACATGCGGAGGACCATGTAAGTATTGGGCGCGCACGAACAATACACCGCCGGGCCTGCCATCCCTCCGAGGAAAAATTCTAATCCTCGCAACTCGTTGCTCCGTAAGACATTCTTCAGCCGCCACCAGCCATATCGAAGCCCGCGGCACACGCATTGCTCAAAGCGAACGTCCATCGACACGGACCGCGCCGTTCGGAAAAGTGGCGCGATGTGCAGCAGGGAGGGGTGCTCATTTCGCAGAGCTGGCCTGAACCGTTCGTATGACCAACGAACAAGGTGCCGGACGGCGTGTTGTGCGAAGCGGGACGTCCACAAAATCAATGGGCCGCGAGCCCGACAAATCAATAAAGGTGAACATAATGAAACTGATCCGAACCATGGTGGCGATGGCTGCCGTTGCATCCGTTCTGAGCGCGTGCGGTGGCGGTTCTGACGACGTAGGCAAGGAGCTCGGGCTGACCAATCCGGAGATCCATTTCATCCATGCGATTCCCAGCGGCCCGGCAGTCGACTTTCTCGTGAATGGCACTGCGCCCTCGGGACAGACGAACATCAGCTATAAAGGTGTGACGAACCTCACCAATATCAACACGGGCGCGACCACGGTCGCTTACTCGGCGACCGGCACGACGACCGCGCTCGCGAGCGGCAGCTTTCCCGATGTCGCGAAGGGCCACGAATATACCGTGCTCGCATTGCCGGGTTTGGCTGCGCCGGACATCGGCCTGATCGACGATCCGTTCGACAAGGGTCTGCTCTCGAATAGCGCGCGTCTGCGCGGCTTCAACGCGTCGGCGAACGCGACCAACCTCGACCTGTATCTGGTCCAGTCCACTTCCACCGACATCGCCAACGTCTCGCCGACGATGGCCGGTGTGGCCTTCAAGAACGCGGTGCCGGCAAGCGGCCAGGATTCGATCTACGTGTCCGGCGGCACCTACGTGCTGATCGCGACCGCGGCGGGCAGCAAGACGCCGATCTTCCAGTCGCCGGCCTTCACGTTGTCGAACAATGCCGACTGGCTGGTGACGTCGGTGCCGATCGCCGGTGCGCTGAGCCAGCTCGTGCCGGGTCAGATCCATCTGCTGGTCGCGCAGAACGGCAACACGCAAACGCCGAGCGTCGAATTGACGAATACGCTGAACGGGCAATAAGGGCTGAGGGAAGCGCGAACAGCGGCGCTAACAGCGGCGCTAACAAAAGCGCACTCAATAGGCGGCAAGTCCTGGGGAGGACGGGGCGGCGATCCACGCGAGTGGGTCGCCGTTTTGTTTGCGGCTTTGGCAAAACAGATGCGGCCTTGGCTATCAACCGTAGCTCAGACAAGGACCCGCGGCTTCGGCAAACACCCGCGAGGAAACCACAAAGAAACACCAAAGCAAGGGCACAAAAAAACCCGCCACGGTTTCCCGCGACGGGCTCTCACAATCCTGCAATCCAGGCGCAGCAAAGCGTCCGGCGTCTGCCTGGTTTTACGCTGCTTACTTGGCCTTTTCAGCCGAGTTCGTGATGGCGTCGCCACCCTTCGAAATATCCTGCCCAGCCCCCGCCATCGTGTTGCAACCGGCGAGCGCAGCTGTCCCTGCAATGAGAAGCAAAGCGATCAGTCGATTCATGAAAGTTCTCCTTGTCGAGAATGCATTGGTTGACGTGCCCATGTTGTACGGCACGCGCCAGCTGAGCTAGCTGTCGTCCGACCGGGGCTTACGCCAGTCGATCCGGTCTGATTGCATGGTAAAAAAAGGGCGGGGGCGGCGCTGTCGGCTGGGCTGCGATTTTGTTGTAGGCGTGCTCCGGTGTTTGCGTCGGCGCACTCCTACAACCCTGCCGGCAGCGCGCCGCAAGCCCGTCCTAGACGGAGGTTCGCGAAGGCGTAGCTGGCGGCAGATCGATCGAGGGCGTCGCGGTGCTGACGCTCGGCATCTCCACGTGGATGTCGGTGCCGTTCGGCACGCCGCGCCGGATATCGAAGCGCCCACCATGCGCGGCGACCCGCTGGCGCATGCCCAGCAGCCCGTGCGTGTGCGTGCGCTTCAGATCGGCCGGCATGATGCCGACGCCGTTATCGGCGATATGCAGCGCCACCTGGCCGTCGCCGACCTGCAAGGCGATCGATACCTTCGACGCGCGCGCGTACTTGGCGGCGTTGGTGAGCGACTCCTGCGCGACGCGGAACAGCGCGATCTCCGTTTGCTCGTCGAGCTTGATGTCGTCGGCGGGCAGGTGCAGTTCGAGCGTCCAGTTGTTGCGCTGCGCGGCTTCGTCGGCGAGCGTGCGCAAGGCGGTGACGAGCCCGAAGTTGGCCAGCACCGTAGGCCGCATGTCTTCGATGATGCGGCGCTTGAGCGCAATGCCCTGGTCGAGATTGGCGAGTGCCCGCTTGAGTTTCTCGGAGATGTCCGGCTCGCTGTCCTTCAGCTTGCGGTTGGCCCACGCCACGTCCATTTTGCTGGCCGTCAGAATCGCGCCGAGTTCGTCGTGCAGCTCGCGCGCGAGCTGGGTCTTCTCGTTTTCGCTGACCGCCTGCAAGTGCCAGCCGAGCGCTTCGAGCTGCCGGGTGCGTTCGTTGACGAGCTGGTCGAGGCCTTCCTGTTGTGTGATCAATTGACGCTGCACGCGTGCCTGACGATCGATCTGAATGCCGAGATTGCGAAACAGCAGAATGAACAGCACGATGTTCAGCGCCGAGAGACCCGCTGCGCACAGCGTGGAGATGCGCTGATCGCCACGGCTCGCGGCCAGCGCGTGTTGCGCGCGGCGTTCCTCGTTGTCGCGCAGCAGCGAGAGCGTGCTGTCCACCAGCGACGCGTCGGCCGGACTGGCCTCGCTCGCGCTGCCACAGGCGGACAGATCGAGCGGATGCGGCGCCGCACGCTGCAGCGCGGACGCGCCCGCGCCGATACGCGCCTCGATCAGTCCAAGAATCTGCGTGAAGCTGGCGAGCTCGGCGCTGTCGGCTTTGCCGCCGCGGTAGAAGCGGTTCAATTGCTGTTCGCTCTGGCGGATGCGCACGGCGGTCGCACAGAACTCGTGGGCGGCGGCGTCCTGCTTCGTCAGAAGAAAATCGCTTTGCTGGGCGCTCAGGCGCGATAACTGGCTTGCGAGCGTGCTCAGTTGCACGGTGACGTCGCGCGCTTCGAGCGCGGTCTCGTACTCGGCGGCAATGCGCTGGCGCGCGGTCTCGAGAATCACGAGGCCGCCCACGGTAATCACGATCGCCACCGTCATGGCGATCGCCCAGCTGCGATTGCGCATCCAGTCGCTCAGCCGGGCTGCGGCCCCAGGATTGCCCGCGTCCGGCACGTTCTGCACATTTGGCACATTCGGCTCCTCTGATGGGGCATCAGTGTAACGTCCGCCGCGTTCGGCGACGGTGCCGCTCTCGCGCGGCCGTCGCGGCGCAGCACGCTGGGGTGGTGTGGTGGACACGCTCACCGTAACGCTGCCGTAATCCAATGTAAGCGGATTCTCACACGAAAACCGGCGTGCGTCGGAATGCGCCTCGCGTCGCTGATCGATAGGATGGACCTGATCGTTCAATCAATGTTTCGGGAGGAAGCCATCATGCTGAAATGGGCGTTGTTCTTCGCCGTCATCGCGGTGATCGCCGGTCTTCTCGGCTTTACCGGTGTCGCGGCGGGCGCGGCGGCGATCGCGAAGTTCCTGTTCATCGTGTTTGTGATTCTGTGCGTGGTGTTTCTCGTGCTGGGGTTCGTGGTGACGAAAAAGATCGTTGATTAGCGCTGCTCAAATGAGGCAGTCGCGAACCGCGCCTTCGAAGCTTCGAGAACGGTTCGCCAGTCGACGTCGTACGCCAATGCCACGCAGATACAACAAGAAGGAGAGTCGCCATGCTTCACTATGCCATTGTCTTTTTCGTGATTGCGATCATCGCCGCCGTGTTCGGCTTTACCGGCATTGCGGCGGGTGCGGCCGAAATTGCAAAGATCCTGTTCTACATTTTCCTCGTCGTATTCGTGGTCACGCTGCTGCTCGGCGTATTCCGAACGTAGACGGGAGGTCATTCGCAGCAATGATCCCTTGTGCCGGCGCATCAGGCGCGATTCGTGCGTGATGCGCAGTTCCCCCAATACCGGATAAAGGAGAAATTCAATGTCGAAATCACCTGGCGCCCAGGGCGCGGCATCTCAATCTCGCGATCCGTTCGTGATGGACCTTAAAAAGATCCGCGAAGACGCACGCAAGCACATGTCCGACGGTCCGGTCACGCAAACCTATGGCGCGGATCGCGAGACGGTGCTGAAGCTGTGCAACGACGCTCTGGCCACCGAAATCGTCTGCGTGCTGCGCTACAAGCGGCACCACTTCATGGCGAAGGGCATCAATTCCGAGGCCGTGGCGGCGGAGTTCGCCCAACATGCCGCAGAGGAACAGCAACACGCTGACAGCATTGCCGAGCGGATCGTGCAACTCGGCGGCGAGCCGGATTTCGCGCCGGACGGTTTGAAGACGCGCTCGCATTCGGAATACAAGGAAGGCGACAATCTCACGGACATGATCAAGGAGAACCTGATCGCCGAGCGGATTGCGATCGACACGTACCGCGAGATCATTCGCTATCTCGGCGAGAAGGACGTGACCACGCGTCGTATGTTCGAAGATATTCTCGCCGTCGAAGAAGAGCATGCCGACGATATGGCGGATTTGCTGGCTGGCCGTGAGTAAGCGGCGGCGCAAAAAACGTAGAAGCGAAGACCCTACAGAAGGACCGTAACAAAACGGCGAGCGGCGGCTCCGTGCATTACGGCCCGCTTAGCCGGTTCAGGCAGCGCGGCGGACGGCGCAGCGGGCGCGGGTGGGTCTGGAAGTTTCCCGCGCCGGCATGCGCCGCCCGGTTTTCCAAATCCGGCAGACGCCATGCCGGAGATCATTACAATGTCTGCTTTGGAGCGATTTCATTGCACGGACACCTAAACCGATGATTCGAGTGTTGATAGCTGACGACCATGCGATCGTCCGAGGTGGCTTCAAACAGTTCGTCGCTGACGAGCCGGATATGTGCGTCGCGGCCGAAGCGGCCACCGGCGACGAAACCATCAGCCTCGTGCGCGAACAGGCCTTCGACGTGGTGCTGCTCGACATCGCGATGCCGGACAAGAACGGCATCGACACCTTGCGCGTGATCAAGCAGGTGCGCCCTGAACAGGGTGTGCTGATTCTGTCGGGCTACCCGGAGAGTCAGTACGCGATCAATCTGCTGCGCGCGGGCGCGAATGGTTATCTGAACAAGGACTGCGAGCCCGAGGAGATCGTGCGGGCGATTCGCGCGGTGGCGCGCGGGCATCGTTATCTCTCCGAGGCGGTCGCCGACACGCTCGCCGACAATCTCGACAAGCCGGCCGCGGGGCGTCCGCACGAAGCGCTCTCCGAGCGCGAATTCCAGATTTTCTGCAAGCTCGCGGCGGGGCAGATTCCCACTGAGATCGCGGAGGAATTGCATTTGTCCGTGAAGACGGTGAGCACTTACCGGGCTCGCGTGCTGGAGAAAATGCGGTTGGCGAACAATGCCGATCTGACTTATTACGCGATCAAGAATGGCTTGATCGAATAATGGACGATCGAGATATTCCGATGAACAGCGAATCGAACCCTGTTGCCGAGTCAGCCCAACACACGCCGTTGCGTGTGTTGCTGATCGAGGATTCGCCGCTGATCCGCAGAAGTCTCGTGGAAACGATCGACGCCTCCGGCCTGCTGAAAGTCGCCGCATACGCGGATTCCGCGGATCAGGCTATCGCCCTGTTGAGCGACGAATCTTTCGACGCGGTGATCGTCGACTTGCAGTTGAAGCAGGGCTCGGGCGTGCCGGTCCTCGCTTACTTGCAGCGTGAAGGATTGATCGACAAGGTGTTCGCCGCGGTGCTGACCAATCACGCGTTGCCCGCGTATCGTGAGCGCTGTGAGCAATATGGCGTGCGCCACTTTTACGACAAGTCGTTCGAATTCGACCGCGTAATCGACGCGTTGCACGAGTACGCGTCTGCGCGAAGCAGCAAATAAGCGCTTCGCGCAACTGCCGCGCTAGCTGCTCGCGCGCGCGGGAAGCGCCAGATGATTCCACGCCGAGAGCCCCGCGAATACGATCCCGGCCACACTCACACCGATCCATCCAAACGCCGGCCAGACCGCTGCGCCGACGGCGGAGCCGAGTGCTCCGCCAATGAAATACGCCACCATGTACACCGTGTTCACGCGGCTGCGCGCGTCCGGCTTGAGTGCGTAGATGCGCGACTGATTGGAAATCTGCGCGGCCTGCACGCCGATATCGAGAATGATCACGCCGACTACGAGGCCCGCAATGCTCGTCGCCGATGCGCCGAATACGACGAACGAAATCGCCACCAGCACGATCGAAAGAGTGATGATCGCGCGCGGTCCGCGTCGATCGGAAAACTTGCCGGCGAGCGGGGCGGCCATCGCGCCGGCCGCGCCGACGATGCCGAATAGCCCGGCCGCCTGCGGCCCGAGATGAAACGGCGCGCCCGCCAATAGCAAGGCCAGCACCGACCAGAAGATGCTGAACGCCGCGAACAGGCCCGCGCCAGTGAGCGAAGCTTCGCGCAACTCGCGAAGCTCGACGATCAGATGCCACATCGAGACCAGCAGCTTGCCGTAGGGCAGCGTAGAGGTCGGCTGGCTTTTCGGCAGACGCGCCATGATGACGGCCGCGAGCACCAGCAACGCGACCACGGACGCGCCGAAGACCGCCCGCCAACCGAAATATTCGGCAATCACGCCCGAGGCCGTCCGCGCCAGCAAAATCCCCAGCAGCAAACCGCTCATCACCATGCCGACCGCGTGGCCGCGTTCGGACGGCGGCGCGATTTCCGCCGCGAACGGCACCGCTTGCTGCGCGATGGTGGCGAGCACGCCGATCGCCAGACTCGCGACGATCAGCACGGTCAGCGTCGGCGCCGCGGCTGCCACGACCAGCGCGACGCAAATGGCGGCGATCTGCAACAGGATCAGACGGCGCCGGTCGAAACGGTCGCCGAGTGGCGCAAGCAGCAGCATGCCGGCCGCGTAGCCGAGCTGCGTGACGGCCGGCACCGCGCCGACCCACGACGCGCTGCGCGGGAATGATTGGCGGAAGTCGTCGAGCAGCGGCTGGTTGTAATAGATGTTCGCAACCGAGACACCGGCGATGGTGGCGAGCAGAAACAGGAGGCCGCGCAACGACCGGTCGGCGGAAGCGGGAGTGGACGCGTTGGAAGTGGACATGAGAGGGGACAGTCGACGGACCGGCCCATGCGCGGTCCTCAAGCGTGCCGATCATACCGGAGCACGGCGGATCGTGCTGACGGCGGCGGGCGGAGCGACAAGGCGGACACTGATCGCTTGAGAATGCCTTGCCGACAAAATGAGATGGTCGTTCGGCTTTCGTTCGTAGAATCGGCGCGCCTTTAACCGACTGACGACTACTAGAACGACTCCATGACCTCGATCACGAAACACGAACCTCGACGCATCGGCGGCTCGCTGCTCGTCGCCCTGATTTGCCTCGCGGCGTGGGCGCTCCATACGGCGATCGCGATGCGCGACCCGCTCAAACTCATGCTCGAATGGGAAGTGCTGGCCGTATTCGCGCGGCCCGAAACGCACGGCTGGTATCGCACCGTGATCGCGATGGTGGGCTGCGACGTGCTCACGGGCGTGTTCGTCGTCGCGGGCATCGGCTGGCTGGCGCTGCTTGCGTGGCGCAAGTCGGCGCGTTTTACCGTGCATATCCAGGCGTGGCTGCTGGCGATTGTCGTGTTGCGCACCGGCGCATATCTGCTCGGCGATTACATGACGCACGCAATCGGCATCGACATCGCCATTCCATACGACGGCTTCATTCAGGCTCTCGTGGCGGCCGCGCTCGGGATTCCGTATTTCAGGTCGTCCCGGCGCGTGCATGAGACGTTTATCGGCGCGTGAGCCGTGCGCGTCAATCGATCAGATCGCCCTCGGGCTCGTAGAACGGATACGGGCCATCGGCTTTTTCCACATACGCGTGGTGCGTGACAATGCCGGTCGCCGGATCGTAGCGATGCAGCGCGTACGCGGGCGGTTCCATCATGAACGCCGACGGCGCATCCTCGCGCAGATCGAGCGCGACCTGATGCGCGGGCGCCGGCACCGCGGACGCGATCGTGCCGCCGAAACGCACGAACATCGGCCGGTGCACATGCCCGCAGATCACCCGCTCCACGTTCGGATAACGCGCGATCAACGCCGCGAGTTTGTCGGCGGCGGCGGGATCGAGCCGCAGGTCGTCCATATGGCCGATACCGCACACGAACGGTGGATGATGCAATGCGACCACCGTCGGTTTGCCTTGGGCCGCATCGAGTTGCGTGGCGAGCCACGCAAGCCGCGCGTCGCACAGCGTGCCGGCGCTTTGACCCGGCACCATCGAATCGAGCGCAATGATTCGCAGCGGGCCGACATCGACCGCGTATTGCACGAACTCGCCGCCGCTCGCCAATTCCTTGCGATCGGGAAACGCGGCGCGCAGCGCAGCGCGTTCGTCGTGATTGCCGACCAGCATGAAGTAGGGGATCTCCAGAGGCGCGAGCAGTGTTTTGAGGTGCTCGTACTGTTCTGGATCACCTTGATCGACGAGGTCGCCGGTCATGATCACCGCGTCGGGACGCGGTTCGAGCGCATTGAGGGCGGCGACGCAGCGCGCGAGATAGGCGCCGGTGTCGACGCGGCGGTAAGCGAGCGCACCGGGCCGTTTGATATGCAGGTCGCTAATTTGAGCCAGCAGCATGGGGATGTCCTTGTTATAGCGCGCTATTAGAACAGCGCGGCTTCATTACGATAGCGCAATCAGCGCGTCCTGCGCGATGGAAATGCCGACCGGCGTGCCGCGCGCCAATTCCACGCGACCGGCCACGTCGATCAGCAACGCATCCGGCGCGGCGCCGCCGACCGTCAGACGCGTGCGTTCGCCGAGAAACGCGGTGCTTTCGATGTGGCCGCGCAATTGCGCATGAGCCGGATCGGCAAGATAAGCGTCTTCCGGGCGGAAGAAAATCTCGTGCGCGGAGTTCGCATGCGTCGAGCCCGCGGGCAGCGGCACGGCGCCGCCGGTGGTCGTCAGCATGCCGTCGCGCCGCTCGCCCGCAAGCCGGTTGATCGTGCCGACAAACTGCGCGACCGTCCGGTTGGCGGGGCGGTAGTAGATCTCACGCGGCGAGCCGATCTGCTCGATGCGCCCCGCGCTCATCACGACGATGCGGTCGCCCAGTTCCATCGCTTCGGCCTGATCGTGCGTGACGTAGACGGTCGTGATGCCCAACTCGCGCAGCAGCGTGTTCATCTCGCTGCGCAAGGCGTCGCGCAAACGGGCGTCGAGCGCCGTCAAAGGTTCGTCGAGCAGCAGCACGCGCGGCTGCACGGCGAGCGCGCGAGCGAGCGCCACACGCTGACGCTGGCCGCCGGAAAGCTGATCGATCGGTTTGTCGGCGTGAGCGGTGAGACGCATCATGCCGAGCAATTCGTCGACGCGTTGCCGCGCCGTCTCAGCGGGCACGCGTTTGATCTTCAAACCGTAGCCGATGTTGCCGCGTACCGTCAGATTCGGAAACAGCGCGTAGCTCTGGAACACCATGCCGACCTGGCGCTTTTCGATCGGCAGGGCAGTGACGTCGTCCTCGCCGAACGCGATGCGGCCGCCGGCATCCGGTGTTTCCAGACCCGCGATCATGCGCAGCGTCGTGGTCTTGCCGCAGCCGGACGGGCCGAGCAGCACGAGCGTTTCGCCGGCGTCGATATGCAGGTCGAGCGGTTCGAGCACGCGCGTGCCGCGAAACGTTTTGGCGCACTGCGTCAGCGTGATGGGAACGGAAGCGAGTTTCATGGCGTGATGGACTTCGAAGGAGATGCAGCGGCGCGTTTTTTCGCCGCGCTGCGCTGGCCGGTCGCATCGACGCCGAGCCATTGCATGGCGACGAGCAGAGGCATCGTCATGATGAAAAACAGAATCGTATAGGCGCTGCCGATCTCGATGCGCAACGACGCGTAGGTGTCGGCGAGACCGACCGGCAGCGTCTTGGTGTCGGGCGTGTGCAGCATCCACGTGAGGTTGAACTCGCCGATCGAGAGCGTCAGCACCGCTAGCGCGCCGGCCACGATGCCGGGCCGCGCGTTCGGCAGCACGATCGTCACGAAGCGCTGCAGGAAGCTCGCGCCGAGACTCGCCGCGCCTTCCTCGAGCGTGCGCAGATCGCTGCTCGCGCACACCGCGGCGACTGCCCGCACCATGAACGGCAGTGTAAACACCACATGCCCGACGACGATGAACGCCACGCTCATGCGGAACATCGTGAAGCCGCCGTAGACCACCAGCAGTGCGAGCGCGGACGCGAGACCGGGCAGCGCGATCGGCAGCACCAGAAACTCTTCGATGATGCGCGAGAGCCGCGTCTTGCTGCGCGCGAGCACGTAGCCCGCGGGCACGCCGGTCAGCAGCGTGATGAGCAGGGTCGCCGCGGCCACTTCGAGCGAGAGAAACACCGAGCCGTGATACTGCGTCCACACTTCGCCGAGCCAGCGCAGCGTGAGTCCGCTGGAGACGCCCTTGAAGTAGTTGACCGTCAGGCCCGCCATGATCGACATGACGACCGGCACGATCAGGAACGCGCACAGCAGCAGGGTGACGGCCCATTGACCGGCTGCGAGCCACGTCCTCGTATCCCACATCCGCAAGCGTGAGCGCGGCTTGGTGGACGGTTGCAGAGAGGCGGTGACGGAATTCATCGGTGCGTTATCCGGTTGTGAAACCCCAGGTTTTGAAACGCCGCTCATGCGCTTGCCGCCACGGCCGAACCGCTCACGCTGCGCGCCAACGCCAGCACGGCCCACGTCACGATGCCGAGTACGATGGAGAGACCCGCGGCCGTCACCATGTTCGCGTTGAGGGTGAACTCGGTGTAGATGGTCATTGGCAGCACGTCGATGTCGGTGGCGAGCGTGAAGGCGGTGCCGAACGCGCCCATCGCGGTGGCGAAGCACACCGCGCCCGCCGCGATCAGCCCGGGCGAGAGCGCCGGCAACACGATGTCGCGCGTGATGCGCCACGGCGACGCGCCGAGCGAACGCGCGGCTTCTTCGAGCGACGCGTCGAGCTTGGTCGCCGAGGCCATCACGGTAACGATCACGCGCGGAATTGAGAAGTACAGGTAGCCGAGAAAAAGGCCGCTCATCGAATACGCGAACACCCAGCGGTCGCCCGTGAGTTTGAGCGAGAGCGCGCCGATCAGCCCCTGGCGTCCCGCCAGCATGATGACCATGAAGCCGACCACCACGCCGGGAAACGCCAGCGGAAACGTGAGCAACGCAAGCAGCGTGCGTTTCAGCGGAAACTCGCGCCGCGCCAGCAGCAGACCCGCGATCACCGAGAGCACCAGCGTCGCCGCCGTGACCGCCGCGGACAACAGCACGGTCGCGCCGAGGCTCGACATGTAGCGCGGATTCGTCAGCATCGCGCGATAGGTGGCGAACGCGTGGCCGTCGCCGCTCAACTGCGCGAGCGCGCCCATGGGCAACAGCCAGAAGGCGATGAACACCGCCAGCGCCGGCGCGATCAACGCGATGCGCCAGCGCAGCGGGAACGTGACGTCGTTCAATGCATCACCTGCAGATAACGCTCGCCGAAGCTCGACTGCTTCTCGGCCATCTTGCCGAAGTCCACCGGTTTGGCGCGCGCATAGTCGCTGGCCGGCAGGAATTTCGCGGCGGTTTCCGGGCTCATCGCGTTCGCGCGCACCGGACGCAGATAGGCTTCGGCCCACAGTTTCTGGCCTTCGTCGGAGAGCACGAAGTCGAGCACTTTCTTGCCGTTCGCTTCGTGCGGCGCACCCTTCACGAGACTCATCACGTACGGCACGGAGATCGTGCCTTCCTTCGGAATCACGAATTCGACATTCGCGTGATCCTTGTACTTCGCGCGATAGGCGTCGAAATCGTAGTCGAGCAGGATCGGAATTTCACCGGACATGACGCGCGCATAGGCGGTCTGCTTCGGCACGATCGGCGCGTTGGCCTTCAGCTTGCGAAACCAGTCGAGACCCGGCTCGAAGTTATCGAGCGTGCCGCCGAGCGCCTGATTCACCGCGACCGCACCCGCATAGCCGACGAACGCGCTCGACGGATCGAGGTAGCCGATCATGCCTTTGTACTCAGGCTTGAGCAGGTCGGCCCAGGAGCGCGGCACGGGCTTGCCTTCGAGCGCGTCCTTGTTGACGAAAAAGCCCAGCGTGCCCGAGTGGATCGAGAACCAGTAGCCTTGCGGGTCTTTCATGTTGGCGGGAATGTCGTCCCAATGCGCGGGCTTGTACGGCTGGATCAAGCCCTTGTCCTTCGCCTGGAAGGCCGACGAGACGCCGAGATACACGACGTCGGCAACCGGGCTCTTCTGCTCGGCCATCAGCTGCGCGATCGACTGGCCTGAGTTCTTGTTGTCGAACGGCACGCGAATGCCGGTCTTTTGCTGAATCGCCTTGATCTGGCTCGCCCAGTCAGCCCATTCGGGCGGGCAGTTGTAGCAGATCGCGGTTTCGTCGGCGCGGGCGGCTTGCGGTGCGATTGCGGCGAGCGCGGCGGCGACCATCATGCCGACCGACAGCGCGGCAGCCGTGGAGCGCGCGAGGCGGCGCCAGAGCGGTTTGATTGGCGAAGCGAATGGTTTGGAAGTGCGGATCACTGCGGGTCTCCAGGAGAACAAGCGAGCGGGTGGTTCGGGTTTTGGGGTGGGTGACTCAAAGTCGTCTTGCGGGGCAGCGTGTTAATCGTTTTCATGTCGGCACGCGTTGGTGCATAGCACGCGCGTTAGCCAATGGCGCTTGTGCGGCGCTTCAGGCGAACGGCCGCCCGGCGGATGTTGATGCACGCACAGGCATTGCGTCGTTGTGGTTCGAAATCGCCGCGATGGTGGCGCCCTGGCGCAAGCTGTGCGGCAAGGTCAGCGTGAGCGACGTTTCATTCAAGGCTTCGTAAGTGCCGGTGACGCGCGCCAGCAAACGCTGCCAGGCCGCACAGCCGATTTCGCGATTCGGCGCGCAGATGCTGGCGAGCGCTGGCGACAGCAACTCGCCCATGGCGAGGCCATCGAAGCCGAGAATCGACATGTCATGGGGAATCTGCAGACGTGCGCGGCGCAGGCCGCGCATGACCACCATCGCCAGCAGGTCGTTGCTGCAGAAGAGGGCGCTGGGGCGGTTTGGGCCGCTCGTCAGATGGGCGAGCACCGAGGGCGACAGTTCCTCGGCGTTGAAATCGACCTCGAGCGCGGGCGCCGGCGTGAGGCCGGCTTGCTGCATCGCCTGTGAATAGCCGAGATGCCGCTGACGGGCGCGATCGGACGCGGCCAGCGTGCCGGCCAGCATGAGGATGCGGCGATGGCCGTGGGCGATCAGCATGCGCACGCCGTCGTAGGCGGCCAAACGATTGTCGACCGAGACCGACGGACGACGCACGGTGTCGTTATGCATCAGCACGTAGAGCAGTCCCGCGCGATCGAGTTCGTCGAGCAGCGGGTGCGTGTCGGCATCGGCGACCGTCAGGATCAGGCCTTCCACGCGGTGTTCGCGCAGCGTTTCGATGGCGTGGCGTTCGCGGTCGGCGTCGTACTGCGTGGTCATCAGCATGAGCCGGTAGCCTTGCGCCGAGGCGAGTTCGTCGATGCCTTGCAGGCACTCGGCGAACACCGGATTGGCGAGCGTCGGCAGGATCACGCCGATCAGGCGCGTGCGTTCGCCGCGCAATTGGCGCCCGAGCGGGCTGGGGCGGAAGTTCAGGGCGTCGATGGACTGACGCACCTTATCGAGCGTGACCGGATTGACGGTGTGTGGCGCGTTGATTGCGCGCGACACCGTGGCGATGGAGAAGCCGGCGTGGGCAGCGACATCTTTGATCGTAGGGATCATGGGTTTGCGCTCGAGTTGTAAACGTTTTCGTGAGCGGATTATCGGGAAGGTTTGTGACTTACGGATGACGCCGGTATTTGCCGATGCGGCTTGTGGAATGGGAGTGCGCGGGGCGGCGCCTGGGCGGTTTGGTACGCCCGGCGGGCAATGGTAGAATTCGCGTCCACACGCGGTTCGACCCCTGCCGGGGTGATGAAATTGGTAAACATAGCGGACTTAAAATCCGCCGCCTAACGGCTTGCCGGTTCAAGTCCGGTCCCCGGCACCAGCAGTCCCCGCAAGGGTTTCGCCCGGTTCGTGGCTTGGCCACAAATCCTTAGGGTGTGAGTTTTTTTGCCTTAGGCCGGATTCCAGGGCATTACCTGTATCCATTCGCTGTGCGATACCACCGTCTGGCGGAAAAGACCACGTCGCGCGACCGGCACGCCGGAGACGGGCTAGGTTCTGGTTTCCTGCCATTGCTGCGGACTCCATTCGGTCAGCGGCTGATCGGCACGCACGTAGAGCGGGTGGCGCGGCGAGCCGTTCTTCGTCGTGCCAAGACACCACAGGCGCGCGCCGGCATCACGCATGATGCTGACGACACAAGCGGCCCGCTCGGGCCTGGCATTCGAGCCCCATGCGCAAACCACGTCGCCGTACTCGCGGGCAAAGGTCCACAGGCAGTCGTCGTTGTCGGGGCCGACCGGATCCGGATGGGACCAAAGGGCGGCCGGATCTGTCGAGCGCAACGCGTACAGGTTGGCGACTGCCAGGCCATTGCAATCCCAGAGCTTTGCGAAGCCGCGGCATCGGCGAATGGTCGGATCGTCGAGTTGCGCATCAGCGGTCCTCGGATTGAGCATCACGAATAGCGCGGTCGATTTCTCGGGCGACAACGATCCGGCAGCACGCATCAGCCAATAGCGATAGGTGCCGCACGAGCTGATAAAGGCGTTCACGATTTCACCTCCTGATCCACCGCAAAAGATGCGGCGCATAATGACGAAATCCATTTGTCAGGGTGATGGAGGTAAATGTGACTACTTTTGCTATCGATGCCATTCGCATCAACCCGGCCAGCGACAGGATCACCCACGTGCGCTGGGCTCCCGTCGACCCGTCGACGCGTGACTGGTTATCCCCCACGTCGATTGTCGAGGTGGCCGAAGTCGTCGCCGCGATCCGCCGGGGAGACGCTGTTTGGTCCCTTTTTACGCTCGGCGGCACTCGGTTTCTGGGGCCAAAAATTGTGCCTGTCTCCCACACCGACGGCCGCGATGGGATCGACACTGACGTCCCCGGCGATCATGTCGAAAAATGCATCGACGACCTGCCGCACGTTTGACCGCCTAGCTTAGGCCATCGACGATCAGCGTGCGCATTGCAGGAGCGCTTTTCTGCAATGGCCCGTTTCCGGGAGGCTCTGATGCGAGCCTCACTGTTCGATTTCGGTGACATTGATGCGATCACCTATATCGTGCAGGTGTCGCGGCTGGCTGAACGCATGCATACGCGCATTGACCTCGGGCATCCGCAGCCTTGGGGCGAGGACAGCAATGCCGTGATCCAAAGGGCGCTCGTGAGGGGCCCATTCGGATACGGCGCAAGCATCCGACAACGTGCGCTGCTGACGACGTCTACCAACCTGCGTTTCCCACCAGAACAACCCAACTCCATCGGAGAAAAATGATGGGCAGTGAAAAATCGAAGCGCGCACGCCGCGCCGCCGAAAGCCTCTTCGGGGATTTGCCGACCAGCAGCAACACCACGGCCAGCCGGCCCTCGAATCCCTTCGGCAACGACCCCTTCGACAATCCCGCCAGCGTGACGCCGACAGGGAACAAACTCGTCGTGCTGCCGGCCCAGTTCGAACTGCCGCCCGGCTATGAAGACGCGGCGGCCATGCGCGATGCGCTCGCCCGCATCTGGCGCATGGACTGGATCAAGGTCGGGAAAGACGAATGCGTGGTCAGACTGCCAGTGGGTTGGCGCGCGGACAAGTCGGTGGACGGTGTTCTGCGAATCGAATCGGCGGGCGTCGTTCGTGCGCAGGGCCGCATCGTGGAGGGCGCCGCATTGCAGATTCTTCCGCGCTACTACCTGAAGGCGGAATTCCACGAGGCGAACGACCACTGCCGGATCGTCGTGCGGGATCGCGGCCGTAACAACAGCGTCCTGAAGGATTCGTTCTGGGATACGCGCAGTGGCCCGAACCATCCTCAGTGGAAGATCCTGTCCGACTGGCTGGACAAGGAATACCCGGATCATCGCGATCCGCTTCGGTATTGGGAAGATTGCGAAGACAATCGCCGCGGTGTTTGAGTAGGTGCCGACCAGAACCATGTCCCACCTGAAATACCTGAGCGGCTACCCTCCCGCGCTGCAAGAGAAAGTCAAGAAGCTGATCGCCGAAGATCAACTCGGCTCCTATCTCACGGCGCGCTATCCCAACACGCACGACGTGCAAACAGACAGAGCGCTGTACGCCTACTGCGCCGACCTGAAGCGCGAGCACCTGCGCAGCGCGGACCAGATCGACAAGGTCACCTACGACAGCAAACTCGACGTCGTACGCCACGCACTAGGTCTGCATACGAGCATTTCCCGCGTGCAAGGCGGCAAGCTGAAAGCGAAGAAGGAAATCCGCATCGCCTCGCTGTTCAAATCGGCGGCGCCGGAATTTCTGAAAATGATCGTGGTGCACGAACTCGCTCATCTGAAGGAAAGCGACCACAACAAGGCCTTTTACCGACTCTGCGAGTTCATGCAACCGGGTTACCACCAGATCGAATTCGACTTGCGTCTTTACCTGACGCATCGCGCATTGGCGAAAAGCCCGACCTGATCGTCAAGCGTCACGCGGCAACCGCTTCAATCCCGGAAGCCTTCAACAAAACCGGAATCGACTTAGACGTCGGCGTTCCCGCGCCATCGGCGACCGACGACAGCGGCACGAGCGGATTCGTCTCCGGATAATAAGCGCCGAGACAACCGCGCGGAATGTCGTACTCCACGAGCAGAAAACCTTCCGCGTGACGCTCGATGCCGTCGGCCCACACGCTCGTGATATCCACGCGCTGTCCCGCCACGAAGCCGAGCATCGCGAGGTCGTCCTTGTTGGCGAACAACACGCGACGCTGCCCATACACACCGCGATAGCGGTCGTCCAGACCGTAGATCGTCGTGTTGTACTGATCGTGCGAGCGCGTCGTCATCAATGTCATCAGCCGCTCGCCGTGTTCTTTGCGCGCTTGATGAATCGGCGTAGCCATATCGATCGCGTGCACCAGGAACTGCGC
This sequence comes from Paraburkholderia sp. BL9I2N2, assembly GCF_004339745.1. GTDB lineage: Bacteria > Pseudomonadota > Gammaproteobacteria > Burkholderiales > Burkholderiaceae > Paraburkholderia. The sequence goes on from NZ_SMGP01000001.1 coordinate 909,532, forward strand.
CTTGCCGCTCGGCGTCTTCCAGATCCGCTCGCGCGACGCCACGCCGAGGTGGAAGCCGCCAGGATTCTTCAACCGCTCGTTGTAGTCCGTGAAGCCCTCGATCACCTGCGCGATGCCGTCGCGGATCAGCGAGTAGTCCGCGGCCTGCGCGAGCCAATCCACTTTCTCGCTGCCGAGCGTCGCATGCGCCATGCGCGCCACGATCGCGATTTCCGACAGCAGATTCTCCGACGCCGGTTTGTTCATGCCGTACGAGATATGCACCATGCTCATCGAATCCTCGACGCTCACGCCTTGCGCCACGCCGTTCTGCAGGTCGATCTCGGTGCGGCCGAGCGTCGGCAGAATCAGCGCGTCGCGTCCATGCACGAGGTGGCTGCGATTCAGCTTGGTCGTGATGTGTACGGTGAGGTCGCACGAACGCATCGCTTCCCATGTGCGCGGCGTATCGGGCGTCGCGATCGAGAAATTGCCGCCGAGGCCGATGAACACTTTCACCTTGCCGTCGAGCATCGCCTGAATCGTATTGACGACGTCGAGTCCGTGTTCGCGCGGCGGCTCGAAATCGTAGACTTCGCCGAGCCGGTCGAGAAACGCCTGGGTCGGCCTTTCTTCAATGCCGACCGTGCGGTCGCCTTGCACGTTCGAGTGCCCGCGCACCGGGCACAGGCCCGCGCCGCGCCGGCCGATGTTGCCGCGCATCATCATCAGGTTCGACAGGATCTGCACCGTCGGCACCGAATTCTTGTGCTGCGTGAGGCCCATGCCCCACGTCGAGATCACGGCGCGCCCCTTCACGTAGATGTCGGCGAGCTTCAGCACGTCTTCGAACGGCACGCCCGCTTCGGCGACGATCGTGTCCCAGTTTTCGGCGCGCAGGTCATCGGCGAACGCCTCGAAGCCCACGGTATGTTCGGCGATGAACGCGACGTCGAGCATGCGCTCGAGACCCGACGCCACAGCCTCATCGTCGAGTTCGATCACGCGCTTGGCGACGCCCTTGATCAGCGCGAAATCGCCGCCGACCTTCGGGCGGATGAACACGGAACTGATCCTGGTGCTGCCCATCGTCAGCATTTCCACCGGATGCTGCGGGCTCGCAAAGCGCTCGAGGCCGCGCTCCTTCAGCGGATTGATCGACACGATGGTCGCGCCGCGTTTGGCGCACTCGCGCAGTTCGCCGAGCATCCGCGGATGGTTGGTGGCCGGATTCTGGCCGAAGATCAGGAGCGTATCGGCGTGTTCGAAGTCGTCGAGCGTCACCGTGCCTTTGCCGATGCCGACCGTATGCGGCAAGCCGCGGCTGGTCGCCTCGTGGCACATGTTCGAGCAGTCGGGGAAGTTGTTGGTGCCGTACATGCGCACGAACAGCTGGTACAGGAACGCGGCTTCGTTGCTGGCGCGGCCCGAGGTGTAGAAGGCGGCGCGGTCCGGATCGTCGAGGCGCTTCAGGTGATCGGCGATCAGATCGAACGCTTCGTCCCAGCCGATCGGCACGTAGCGGTCGCGCACGGCGTCGTAGACGAGCGGGTCGGTCAGGCGGCCGTGCTGTTCGAGTTCGAAGTCCGATTGCGTCATCAGTTCGGCAATGGTGTGTTGCTCGAAGAACGCCGGCGTCACGCGCTTGCTGGTCGCTTCGGCGGCCACGGCCTTCACGCCGTTTTCGCAGAACTCGAAGGTGGATGCATGCTCGCGATCCGGCCACGCGCAGCCGGGGCAGTCGAAGCCGTCCGGCTGATTCTGCTTGAACAGCATGCGGTAGTCGCCGCCCGTCACCTTTTCCTTGATCAGGTTGATGGCGACGTACTTGAGCGCGCCCCAGCCTGCGGCGGGGTGCGTGTAGGGTTCGATGCGAGCTTCGGGTTTCTTCATGATGTTGCCGCCGGATCGGGCTTGAACGAGGCTGTTGAGCCGATAGGTGCAAGCCTACTGTGTTCCAAAAAGGGCGCAGCATACAGAAAATTGGAAAGAGAAGGGATACAGTTGCGAGACTTTTGTCATAGACTGGCGTTCCAGCCCACGCTTCGGTTTGACTCAGGTCCTTGAAACTGTACGAAAAACTCGCCGATGAAATGACCGAAGCCGTGCGTCGCGGGGTGTTCGCGGCGGGCGAGCGGATTCCGTCGGTGCGCCAGGCGAGCCAGCAGCACGGCGTCAGCATCAAGACGGTGTTGCACGCATACGCGTTGCTGGAAAGCCGTGGGATTGTCGAGACCCGTCCGCAGTCGGGCTATTTCGTGCGCGACGCCGCAGCGCGGGCAGTAGCGCTCGACGAACCGCGGCCCGGCCGCCTGTCAACACCGCAGACGCCGCCGGTGGCCGCCGCGGTGGACGTGAGCCGCCTCGTGCTGTCGACGTTGCGCAGCATCCGCGCGCACGACGCCGTGCCGTTCGGCTCGCCGTATCCGGATCCGTCGCTGTTCCCGTGGCGGCGCATCAATCAGTACGCGAACGCGATCGCGCGACGCCACGCGAGTTGGAACCTGATTGACGACCTGCCGCCGGGCAACCCCGAACTGATCCGGCAGATCGCCCGGCGCTACGCCGAGAACGGCGTGCCGGTCGATCCCGACGAAATCGTCATCACGCTCGGCGCGACCGAAGCGATCAACCTGAGCCTGCAGGCGGTCGCCAAACCCGGCGACACGGTGGCCGTCGAATCGCCGACTTATTACGCGATGCTGCATGCCATCGAGCGTCTGGGCATGCGCGCGATCGAGGTGTCCACGCATCCGGTGCACGGCATCGATATCGAGGCGTTGGCTCAAGTGATCGCCGAACAGAAAATCGCGGCCTGCATGGTGATGCCGAACTTCCAGAATCCGCTCGGTTTCCAGATGCCCGACACGCGCAAGCGGCAACTGGTCGAACTGCTCGCCGCGCACGAGATTCCCGTGATCGAAAACGATGTCTATCAGGAGCTGTACTTCGGCGAGACGCGGCCGTCGACCTTGAAGAACTTCGACAAGAAAGGGCTGGTGCTGCACTGCGCGTCGTTTTCGAAGAGCCTGACCGCGTCGTACCGGATCGGTTGGGCGCTGCCGGGACGCTATCGCGCGCAGGTCGAGAAGCTGAAGTTTCTCAATACGCTGACCACGCCGTCGGTGCCGCAAGTCGCGGTCGCCGATTATTTGCGGCAGGACGGCTACGACCGGCATCTGCGGCACGTGCGCAAGGTCTACCGGCAGCAGGCGAGCATCATGATGGCGATGGTGCAGCGGTTTTTTCCGGTCGGCACGCGTATGTCGACGCCGCAGGGTGGATACGTGCTGTGGGTGGAACTGCCCGAGCGCGTCGATTCGATGCGGCTCTACCAGGCGGCGCTTGCGCGCAGCATCACGGTCGGGCCGGGCATGATGTTTTCGACGCGCAACGATTTCCGCCACTTCATCCGGCTCAACTACAGCTATCCGTGGACGGCGCAGACCGAAGCGGCTTTGAAGACGTTGGGTGAACTGGTCACACAGATGGCATAAGAGAACGAGGAGACATTCACCATGGAAGACGACGAACTCGATCCGGTGCTGGCCGCCGTGCTGACGCAACTATGGCGCGCGCATCGGGAAACGCCGGGCGGCGCGTGGTCGCTCGCCAAACTGTCGAAGCAGGCGGGCGTGCCGATGAGCGGCTTGCGCCGGCACTTGACGGCGCTCGTCGACGGCGGTCTGGTGGACACCACCTTCAACGAGGAAGGGACAGGCACGGCGCGCCTGAGCGAACTCGGCGAAAGCCTGTGTGCCGACTTGTTCGGCGATGGCGAATTGCCCGATGACGACGAGGCGGATCCGTCGCCGAAGCTTCACTGAAGCGCGTCGCGCGTGACTGGGCGACAGATCGGCGAGCCGCGTGCGCGGCTCGCCTGAGCGCGAGCTTAAAGCTGGCTCATACCGCCATCGGCGATGATTTCCGTGCCGACAATGAACGCCGATTCCGGCGCCGAAAGATGCAGCACGGTCGAGGCGATTTCTTCCGGCGTGCCGAAGCGGCCGACCGGCACCTGGCCGAGAATCTGCGCGGCGGTGGCTTCGAGCGCGGCGGCGTCGAGACCGAGCTTGCCGTACAGCGGCGTTTGCACCGGACCGGGGCTCACCACATTGACGCGCACGCCTTGCGGCAGCAATTCCGACGACAGCGTCTTCGCCAGCGAAATCACGGCGGCCTTGCTCGCCGCATACACGGATGACGCCGGCATACCGATATGCGCATTGATCGATCCGTTGATCACGATCGACGCGCCGCGATTGAGCAACGGCAACAGTGCCTGAATCTGGAAGTAGGCGCCCTTGACGTTGGTGTTGAACATCGCGTCCCAGAAGGCTTCGTCGACATCCGGGAACGGCGCGAATTTCGCGGTGCCGGCGTTGACGAACACCGCGTCGAGGCGGATGCCGGCGGCGCTGATCGCGGCGGCCAGTTCACGCGCCGACGCCACCGAGCCGGCGTCGTTGCGCACCGCGACGGCGTCGGCGCCGAGCGCCAGTCTGGCCGTTTCGAGCGCATCGGCGTCGCGGCCGGTGATGACCACACGGGCGCCTTCGTGGGCGAATGCCTTGGCGGCTGCGAAGCCGATGCCGCTGCTGCCGCCGGTGACGAGAACCGACTTACCTTGGAAGCGAGTCATTTTGAATCTCCGAAAGAGTGTTGCGGGTTGGTGAGAGTCATAGTGCGCCTGTGCGAGATGCTTGCCGTACCACTTCTCCGATGCACTCGTTCGAAGTCATCGAACATGTTTCCTGGCCACCCAGAATACTGGATTCGTTATAGACGAGATAACGAATAATAATTTTTCCGCTGAAATTGACCTTCGAATATGGCCCCCTATGCTGGAGCCTTGCCCGGGTCATCCCAAGCGCTGGGGCAAGCACCTTCAACCATCTTCGGAGAATCCATGAAAACAACGCTGGCGCGAGCGCTGCATCATTCACTGCGCATCAAAACCGTCCGAACCGTCCGCACGCTCATTTCAGCGACGCTTGGCGCGAGCCTGGCATTCAGCGCCGCGGGGGCGTCGGCCGCCGCCACGCAGCCGATCGGCATTGCCTTCGTCTATCTCGGCAATCCCGGCGACGCCGGCTGGACCTACGCGCACGAACAGGGCGTGAAAGCGCTCGAGGCGAAGTTCGGCGACAAGGTCAAGGTGACGCGCGTCGAGAACGTGCCGGAGTCGGCGGATTCGGAGCGCGTGTTCCGCGATCTGGCGTCCAAGGGCAACAAGATCGTGGTGGGTTCGAGCTTCGGCTTCCAGGATTTCGAACTGAAGGTCGCGAAGGACTTCCCGGACGCCGTGTTCGAACATGCCACCGGCTACAAGAAGGCCGCCAACTTCGCCACCTATGACGTGCGCACCTATCAGAGCGCTTATCTGGCAGGTCTCGTCGCGGGCTATACGACCAAGTCGAATACACTCGGTTTTGTCGGCTCCGTGCCGGTGCCCGAAGTCGTGCGCAACATCAACGCGTTCACGATGGGCGCACGCTCGGTCAATCCGAATGCGCGCGTGAAGGTGGTGTGGATCAACAGCTGGTTCGATCCGGGCCGCGAAAAGCAGGCTGCCGAAACGCTGATCGGCCAGGGCGCCGACGTGCTGATCCAGAACACCGATTCGACGGCGACCATGCAGACCGCCGAGCAGAAGAAGGTGCATGCGTTCGGCTGGGACTCGGATATGAAGAAGTTCGGGCCGAACGCGCAACTCGGCGCATGCGTGAGCAACTGGGGCGTGTACTACACGCATCTGGTGGATCAGGTGATGGCGGGCACATGGAACAACTCGCCGGTGTGGTGGGGGCTGAAAGAGAAAGCGATCGATCTCGCCGACATCAACACCGACGCCGTATCGCCGGCCGCGCAAAAGGCCTTGAGCCAGAAGCGCGACGACATTATCTCCGGCAAGTTCAATCCGTTTGCCGGTCCGATCATGGATCAATCCGGCGCGGTGAAGGTCGCCGCGGGCAAGTCGCTGAGCGATCCGGAACTGCTGCGTTTGAACTGGTTCGTGCAAGGCGTGGATGGCTCGCTGCCCAAGTAGAAATTTACTTCGCTAATCTAACTATTATTCAAGGAGATCGCCCGTGAGTCTGACCGTTTCGACGGAGGCCGCCACCGCGGCCGCGAACTATCCGCCGCAGGGTTTGACGCCCACGCACGAACAGATCGTGCGGCATCTGCGGCATTCGAGCCGGGTGGCGGAGCGGGCGACGCTGCTAGGACATCATCCGTTCGGCGCGGTGCTGGTCGGGCCGGACCAGGAGACCGTGCTGATGGAACAGGGCAACGTCGACACGGTGAATCACGCGGAGTCGGTGCTGGCGCGCGTGGCGGCGTTGAACTTCACGCCCGAGTATTTGTGGAGTTGCACGCTGTACACGTCGGTCGAACCTTGCTGCATGTGCGCCGGGACGATGTATTGGGCCAACATCGGCCGGGTCGTGTTCGGCATGACCGAGAAGCGCTTGCTGGAAGCAACCGGCGATCACGCCGAGAATCCGACCATGAGCGTGGACTGCCGGTATGTGTTCGATCATTGCCAGAAACCGGTCGAGGTGCTCGGGCCGGTGCCCGAGGTGGAAGCCGAGGTGATGGAAGTTCAGCGCAGATTCTGGAGCGGCCGGTAGCAGTGCTTTCGCCGCCTTCGCGGGAGAACGACCACCTTGCACGCATGCTGGCGTGGCGGCGCTCCGCCAGCATGCGAATCACCTTTCTCATTGCGCGGCGTCCGCCTGCATCTCCGCCGGTGCGAGCGTCGCGACGCCGCAGAACCAGTCGCCGCCACGCGCTTGATGTTTCCACTGACCGCTGGTCTCCCTGAGCACGGTGGAACACTGCTCGTTCATCGCGATCCCCGGATTCGCTGCTGTGCACTGACGCATCGCCACCTCGGTGGGCTGCGCGGGCGCCATGAGCGGGCTGCGCCGCGTGTCCGGTTCAACCGGCGTAGCGGACGGCAGCGGCGTTCCGGCTTGCATGCTGTCGATCAGTTTCCGCAGTTCTTCGATACGCGTCGCGTACCACGTCCCCAGACACGCCGCATCGCGGCAGTTCGCTTCACGCCATGCCCACTTGCTGTCGCTGTCGGTGAGAAAGGCCCGCCGGTTGGTGACCCGCCGACGCACTTTCCAGTACAGTTGCCCCAGCGTGTCGTCGAGCTTCGAGAGCGCGGGGTCGTTGCAGATCATCTTCTCCGTTAGCGAGCGCCCCCTGTTGCAGTCGAAGCTGGTGGCGTGGGCGAATGGATGCGCGAGCATCAGCGCGGCGATCAGAAGTGGGCGGATTCTTGTCATGGCGGTCCCGGCAGTGCATGGCTTTTTCATGCAATGGATGATCAGCCGAGTCGCTGGAATACGGACGACCGAAAAACGCGTGAGTTCACGTGGGTGGTTACCAAATCTTGCCTCACGGGGGCGGCAGGAATCGACGCGAGACGTTGACCAAACGCTTTCAGGCATGTGCCGTGCAACTCGCCTGTGAGCCGACGCACCGCGCATGGCTATGCGGCGTGCATTGCAGGGACCGGAAGCAGGACTCACAACAAGCAGGACAGGCCGCCAACACCTGGCAACACCAACGCGGCCCTTGAAACGGGAGAAAGAATGAAACGACACCTCGTTCGTTGTCTGTATGCGGCGGCCGGCGTGCTTGCCTTGCCCGCTGTAGCTAGTGCGCAGTCGCAGGCTTATACCAACACTACCGTCAACGTTCGCGCGGGTCCGGCGCCGGATTATCCGGTCGTGGCGCAACTGCCGCGCGGTGTGCCATTGAGCGTCATGGGCTGCATCAGCAACTATCAATGGTGCGATGTCGCCGCGCCGAACTTGCGCGGCTGGGCCTATGCAGGGTCGCTCAGTTATCCCTACCAGGGCGCCAACGTACCGGTGATGAACTACGGCACGGTGATCGGGCTGCCGATCGTGACGTTCTCGATCGGTACGTACTGGGGCGACTATTATCGCGGCCGACCCTGGTACGGCCAGCAATCGCGCTGGGCGCATCATCCGCCGCCGCCCCCGCCGCGGCCCGGCGCGGGACGGCCACCGGGGCACGGCGGAGGAAGGCCACCCGGCGGACCGCCACCGGGGCACGACGGAGGAAGACCGCCGGGCGGACCGCCACCGGGGCACGACGGAGGAAGACCGCCGGGCGGACCGCCACCGGGGCATGGCGGAGGAAGGCCATCGGGCGGTCAGCCGCCGGGGCATGGCGGAGGAAAGCCATCGGATGGCCGGCCGCCGGGGAATGTTGGCGGGCGGCCACCGGGGGGTCAACCGCAGGGCAATGCCGGTGGCCGGCCTCAAAGCGGTCATTCTCAAGGTGGCGGAGACAGGCCGCCGGGCGGCGGCAACGGCGGTAACGGTGGCGGAGGACACGGCGGAGGCGGTGGCGGAGGACACGGCGGAGGCGGCGGCGGCGGAGGCGGCGGCCGTCCACCGGATCAGCATAGCTGATCGCGCTCATGCGCAAGTCGCCGAGGCGTGTTCCAGCGCGATTCGGGTTCCGCCTGCGCGACAGGCGGCAGAGGAGCCCGAAACCCGGCCCGCGCGGCGCCCGCCCACGGCGTCATCACCCGCTCCAGCATGGCCATTGGGCCGTTTGACCCAGCGATCAACCGGCCCAATTACCCAACCCGTCTGCGACACGCGACGAATTAAATTCGCCGGCCTCGCGTAAACCCCCGTGTGCCGCGTACACTAACTTGCCGATGTCGGGTTAGGGGGCGCACATATGACTTGCGAAGCGACATCAGAAAACACGCTGGGAGCAGCGCCTGAAGGCCGCTATGGATCGAATCTCGCCGAAGGGGTGCTGGCGTCGGAGCGCACGGTGTTGCGGTTGATCACCCGCAACACGCCGCTGCCGGAATTGCTTGACGAAGTATGCCGCCGCGCGGAAGCGCTGCTGGGGGAAGGCGCGTCCTGTTCAATCCTGCTGCTCGACCCCGACGGCGTGCACACCAGAGTGGGCGGCGCGCCGTCGCTGCCGGCGCACTTCAGCGCGGCGATCGACGGCGCCGCGATCGGCCCACGGGTCGGCTCGTGCGGCACCGCGATGTACGAGCGGCGTCTCGTCGTCGTCGAGGATATCGAAACCGATCCGCTGTGGGCCGACTTCCGGCACCTCGCGTTACCGCTCGGCCTGCGGGCCTGCTGGTCGGTGCCCTTTGAAAACGATTCCGGCGTGGTGCTCGGCGCCTTCGCGGTGTACTACCGCGTGCCGCGCCGTCCGAGCGCCGAGGAAGAGGCGATGCTGCGCGACATCGGTCACAGCGTCGGTCTCGCCGTGCATCAGGACACCATGGTTCAGCGCCTCGCGCACAGCGAGGAGCATCACCGGCTGGTGGTCGATCACCTGATCGAAGGGATTGTGGTGCAGTCGCGCGGGGGCATCGTGCTCGCCTGCAATCCGAGCGCGCAGCGCATTTTGCGCGCGACCCCGCAGATCGTCGGCCGCAGTATTCATACGGTGATGGTGCGCGCGTATCACGAGGACGGCTCGCTCGTCGCCGATACGGCTCGCCCGACCACCCAGGTGCTGGCAACCGGCAAACCCGTGCTCGGCGTCACGATCGGCGTGGAGCTGATCGGCGGCGACATCGTCTGGATCACCGAGAACGTCGTGCCGATCATCAAGCCGGGCGAGAGCGAACCCAGTTCGGTGCTGATTTCGTTCACCGACATCGGACCTGTGCGCGAGGCGCAGCGCCAACTCAAGTTCCTCGCCACCCGTGATTCGCTCACCGGCCTCTACAACCGCGCCTATCTCACCGAGCGGATGCGCGATCTGTTCACGCCGGACATGTCGTCCGGCATGGGCGAGCTGGCGAGCGTCGCCGTGCTGTTCGTCGATCTGGACGGCTTCAAGAAAGTCAACGACACCGCCGGTCACGAGGCCGGCGACTCGCTCCTGTGCAGCGTGGCGGAGCGCCTGTCGGCGTGCATCTCGGCCGAGGACACGCTCGCGCGCGTGGGCGGCGACGAGTTCGTGATCGTGGTCAGCGCGTATGAAAACACCGGGCATCTGATCGGCCTCGCGCGCCGCATCCTCGACATGATCGCGGTGCCGTTCGCGGTGGCGGACAACGAGTACTACCTGGGCGCGTCGATCGGCATCAGCCGCTTTCCCGAAGACGGCCAGGACGTCGCCACGCTCATGCGCAACGCCGATTCGGCGATGTATCACGCCAAGCAGCGCGGCCGCAACAACTTCCAGTTCTTCACCGCCGAGCTGAATCAGCATCTGCAGCGCCGCTTCACGATCGAGCAATCGCTGCGGCGCGCGCTCGCCGCCAGCGAACTGAGCCTCGTGTACCAGCCGATCGTCGATAGCCACGACGGCCGCACGATCGGCGCGGAGGCGCTCCTGCGCCGGTACAACAGCGAGCTGGGCAACGTGTCGCCGGGGGAATTCATCCCCGTGGCCGAAGATGCCGGGCTGATCGTCGAGATCGGCGACTTCGTGCTGGCGCGGGCCTGCGAGCAGGTGGCGCAATGGCGCCGCACGCTGGCGCCGGAGCTGATCGTCGCGGTGAACCTGTCGCCGCGGCAGTTCAACGACGGCCTGGTGGAGCGGATCGAACGCTGTCTCGCGCAGTCCGGGCTCGAACCGACGGCGCTGGAGCTGGAGATCACCGAGCGGCTGCTGATGAGCGACAGCGAAACCGTTCTGCCGATGCTGAGCGCGCTGAACGCCATGGGCGTGCGCATTTCCGTCGACGATTTCGGCACCGGCTATTCATCGTTGTCGTATCTGAAGCGCTTCCCGCTGCATAACCTGAAAATCGACCGCTCGTTTGTCGCGGGGCTGCCGGATCATCGCGATTCGATCGCGATTACCCAGGCGGTGGTGGCGATGGCGCACTCCCTCGGCATGAACGTCACCGCCGAAGGGGTGGAAACCGCCGAACAGGCGGCGTTCCTGCGCGCGATCGATTGCGACAAGCAGCAGGGCTATCTTTACAGCCGCCCGGTCGGGGCAAGCGCGTATGCCCGCGCTTTGTGGGACGCGCAGCTCAACGTGGCCGACGCCTCCTGAACCCGGCGGCGACCCGCATGCAAGCCCGGACGCCTTGCCGGGCCTGCGAATGCGGGCTTTCGCCGGGTGCGGCCGCGGGCAGCCGGATTCGATTGTTCGGTTTGACAAACAAGTGACTTCGCGTTCCCGGTATTTATCCGCGAGGTCGGTCTCCCTAAAATGCTCCCATCGAAAGGTAAATTGAGTGCGATGCCGAAGCGGCATCGTGCGATGGGAGTTGTCATGCCAGCTTTAATCAGAGACCAGCTTTACCGGCCGTCGGTGGTCTTACCGATGGTCGCCCTCATGCAGGTGATGGTGTCGCAGGATTTCAATCTCGGCCAGGTCGGCTGGGTAATGGCGTCCCGCGGCGCGCAGGCCGCGCTGCAACGTTCGCGCGAATTGATCTGTGCCGTGCATTGCCACGCCTGAGCAAAACAGACGGAAAACAGCAGTCATCCGCAACAATCCGCGGCAGTAGTGAGCGGCACAACATGGTGATTCCAAGGGCGAAGGGTAAGATGCTACGACCAGCACCCCAGCCTCGGGAGAGTTGCCATGCCACAGCACTTCGACGCAGTTGTGATCGGTACGGGACAAGGCGGCTCACCGCTCGCCGTGCGTCTCGGTCAAAGCGGCCGTAAAACCGCGGTCATTGAACGGGCTGCCTTTGGCGGCACCTGTGTCAACGTCGGCTGCACGCCGACCAAATCCTATGTGGCGAGTGCCCGCGCGGCGCATGTCGCGCGTCATTGCGCGGAACTCGGCGTGCAGGTGGGCGGCGCGATCAGCGTCGACCTGGCCGCGGTCAAGGCGCGCAAGGACGAGATCATCGGGCAGTCGCGCGACGGCGTCGAGAAATGGCTGCGCGGCACGAAGAACGTGAGCGTGTTCAAAGGCCACGCGCGCTTCACCGGACCGCATGCGCTCGCTATCAGCGGACCGGACGGCAACCTGCTCGACGAGATCAGCGCCGACGAAATCTTCATCAATACAGGCACGCGCGCCGTCGTGCCGCCGCTCGACGGGCTCGAGCGGATTCGCTACTACACCAACTCCAACCTGCTCGACCTGACCGAATTGCCGAGTCATCTGGTGATCGTCGGCGCGAGTTATATCGCGCTCGAATTCGCGCAGATCTTTCGCCGCTTCGGCAGCCAGGTGACCGTGCTGGTACGCGGCGAGCGTCTGCTCACCCGCGAGGACGCCGATTTCGCCGATTCCGTGCACAAGGTGCTGGCCCGCGAGGGCGTGGAGTTCCGCTTCGGCGTACAGCCTTCGCGGGTCGAGCCGCATCCGCATCGCGAGAACGAAGTGTGCATCGGCTTCGAGCAGAACATTCCCGCGCTCGAAGCGTCGCATCTGCTGTTCGCGACCGGCCGCGAACCGAATACCGACGACCTCGGCCTCGCGGCCGCCGGCATCACGACGGACAAACACGGCACGATTCCGGTCGACGGCCAGTTGCGCACCAACGTGCCGGGCGTCTGGGCGATCGGCGACGTCAACGGGCGGGGCGCCTTCACCCACACCTCCTACGACGACTATCAGATCGTCGCGGCCAATCTGCTCGACGGCGGCTCGCGCAGCGTCGATACGCGGATCATGACGTATGCGGTATTCGTCGATCCGCCGCTCGCGCGTGTCGGCGCCTCGGAGGCCGAGGTGCGCAAGGCGGGCCGCGACGCGCTGATCGCCACCATGCCGATGACGCGAGTGGGCCGCGCGCGCGAACGGGGCGAGACCGACGGCTTCATGAAGGTGATGGTCGACAAGGAGAGCAAGCAGATTCTCGGGGCGGCGATTCACGGCATCGAAGGCGATGAGGCGCTGCACACGTTCATCGACATCATGACGGCGGGCGCGCCGTATCCGACGCTGGAGTATGCGATGCATATTCACCCGACCATCAGCGAACTGGTGCCGACCTTGCTCGATGGACTCAAGCCCATGAAGTGAGCAGCGCACACAAGCGGAGCACATACGGTGAAGCGCGCAGTCAGAAGCGGCAATCTGTTCGACGACCGGGCACCAGCGGGCGCGGACGAGCAGGTCGACACGTTCGTGGAGCAGGGCGGCGTGAGCATCGAGCGGATCGTCTCGATGGGGCATGCCAGTCCGCCGGGCTTCTGGTACGACAGTCCGCGCGCGGAATGGGTCGTGCTGCTGAGCGGCGCGGCGGCGCTCGAATTCGAAGGCGAGGCCGAGCCGCATCGGATGAAGGCCGGCGATCATGTGCTGATCGACGCGCATTGCCGGCATCGGGTGGCATGGACGAGCGATCAGGAGCCCAGCGTGTGGCTCGCCGTCTACTACCCGGACGGCGCTTCAGCCTGAGCGCGGCACGCCACCGATCGATCAGGCGCATCGACAAAGCGTTGGGCCATCGCGGATAATCGGCAACGGCGCGGGTCGTCTGCGGAATGCGGGCGAACGGTGCGCACAACCGCATTCATCATCAGGAATCCAACCGATGGGCAAGGGACGTGTCGAAGCCTTCAGCGATGGCGTGATCGCCATCATCATCACGATCATGGTGCTCGAGTTGAAGGTGCCGGAAGGCTTCGATCTCGCCGCGTTGCGTCCGGTGCTCCCCGTGTTCTGCGCGTACGTGCTGAGCTTCATCTACGTCGGCATCTACTGGAACAATCATCATCACATGTTCCATGCCGTGCAGAAGGTCAACGGCGCGGTGCTGTGGGCCAATCTGCATCTGCTGTTCTGGCTGTCGCTGCTGCCGGCCGTCACGCATTGGGCCGGCGAAAACCATCTGGCCTCCTGGCCGACCGCGATGTACGGCGTGGTGCTGTTCATGTCGTCGATCGCGTATTTCATTCTGACGGGCGTGCTGATCCGCGAACACGGCGGGGACTCGACCCTCGCCAAAGCGGTCGGCAACGACTTCAAGGGCAAGGTCTCGGTCGTGATTTATCTGGCGGGCATTGCGCTGGCGTTTGTCGCGCCGTGGGTTTCGGCCGCGCTCTATACGCTGGCTGCCGCGTGGTGGCTGGTGCCGGACCGGCGCATCGAACACCTGCTGGAATCGTAAGCTTGCTGCTCGCGCTCAAAGTCGTACTGGTGCCCGCGTTTCTCGCTGCGCTGACCGTGGCGGGGCGCGTGTGGGGGCCGTCAGTGGCGGGGTGGCTCGCGGGGCTGCCGGTAGTCGCCGGGCCGATCGTGTTGCTGCTCGCGCTGGAGCGCGGTCCGTCGTTCGCGGCGCAGGCGTCGGTGGCCTCGATCGCGGCGATTGCCGCGTCGGAAGCCTTCAATTTTGCGTATGCGTGGAGCTGCCGCCGTGTCGCGTGGCAGCTCGCGCTGGTCGTCGGCATGGTGGGCTGGGTCGGCGTGGCCATTCTGCTCACGCAGCTTCCGGCCGGACTTGCATGGGCGGTGGCGGCGGCCTGTGTCGCCGTGGCGGTGTCGCAAAGCGGCTTGCCGCGCGTGACTGGTCACGTGCCGGCGGCCCGCCTCGGACTCGGCGACCTCGCCGTGCGCATGCTCGCCGGCGCATTGCTGGCGGTCGCGGTGACCACGCTGTCCGCGTCGCTGGGCGCGACCTGGAGCGGACTGCTGTCGGTGTTTCCCTTGCTCGGCATCGTGCTCGCGGTGTCGGCGCAGCGCGCGCACGGCGCGGACTTCGTCGCTTTGCTGATGCGCGGCATGGTGATCGGCCGCGCCTCGTTCGCAGCGTTCTTCGCCGTGACCGCGACGATGCTGCCGCGGTATGGCGTGTGGCTGAGCTTCGCATGCGCGGCGCTGGTCTCGATCGTCGTGCAGGGCGCGACGCGGCGGATGCTCCACGCGGAGCGGCCGGTGCAGCGCGTGCCGCATGAGCTCGCGGAGCAGCAGTCGGCGGATTGAGCGCACGGGTTCAACGCAGTTCGAAGCACGCGGAACACTTGCTCATGCGAACCGGCAGCGCACGCCGTCCGCTCATTTGCCCGATACTTCCAACATGACTTTGCGCACCCCACAATCCACACGCACCCGAATCGGCCTGATCTCCGACACGCACAATCTCGTGCGTCCCGAGGCCTTGCAGTACCTCGCCGGTTGCGACGCGATCATTCACGCGGGCGATATCTGCAACGAGGCGGTGCTCGAAGCGCTCAGGCGGATTGCACCGCTCACGGCGGTGCGCGGCAACAACGACACCGGCGACTGGGCCGCGTCGCTGCCGACGCACACCACGCTGACCGTGCAGCAAGTGACGATTCTCGTCGTGCACGACATCGCCGACGTGGGCGCCGATCCGCGCAGCCAGGGCATCAACGTGGTGGTGACGGGCCATTCGCACAAGCCATTGATCAGCGAGCGCGACGGCGTGCTGTTCGTCAATCCTGGCAGCGCCGGGCCGCGGCGCTTCAAGCTGCCGATTTCGGCGGGCATCTTGATGGTCGAAGGCGCTCACGCCAGCGCGAGCTTCGATTCGCTGGTGCCATAAAAAACGGGCCGGCAATTTTGCCGGCCCGTTCTCTAACAACTCGCACTAACAGTCGAACAACTCGCCCTTAGGCGCGCGCCGTAGCCGTTGCCGCATAGCCTTCGTCCATCTCCTCGGCTTCACGCTCGCCGCGCAGCACGGCATGCGCTTCCGCGCGCGTGGCCACGCACGGGCCCGAGCCGAGCAGCGGCTTGCGGGCGGTTTCGCGCAGCGCCATCACCGAGACGATGCCGATCAGCGACGCGCCCATCAGGTAGTACGCGGGCATCATCAGATTGCCGGTACGGTCGACCAGCCATGCCGTCACGAGCGGCGTCGTACCGCCGAACAGCGATACCGAGATATTGAAGCCGATCGCGAGCGCGCCATAGCGGATCCGGGTCGGGAACAGCGCAGGCAGCGCCGACGGCATCACGCCGGTAAAGCACGACAGCAGCACGCCGAGAATCATCAGGCCGCCGAACACCGGCAGCACTGTGCCCATGCGGATCAGCAGCAGGGCGGGAATCGACAGTGCGAACAGACCCACGCAACCGAACAGCATCACGGGCTTGCGGCCGATCGTGTCGGACAGACGGCCGGCCGCGAGCGTCATCGGCATCATCAGCACCATTACGAGCAGCACGAGGAACAGGCCGTGCGTTTCGTTGAAGTGCAGCGTGGCCGACAGATAGCTCGGCAGATACGAGAGCGCCATGTAGTCGGTGACGTTGAAGATCAGCACGAGGCCGACGCACAGCAAGAGCGGCTTCCATTGCTGCATGAGCAACCCGCGGAACGACTGCTTCGGCACGGCCTTGTCTTCAGCTTCGCGTTGCTCGGCCTGCTTCTTGAACGCGGGTGTTTCTTCGAGCTTCATCCGGATATACAGACCCACCAGACCCAGCGGGCCGGCGATCAGGAACGGCACACGCCAGCCCCACGAAAGCAGCGCATCGTTCGAGAGCGTCGCGGTCAGCACGGCCACCGTACCCGCGCCGAGCACATAGCCGATCAGCGTGCCGAATTCGAGGAAGCTGCCCATGAAGCCGCGGCGCTTGTCGGTCGAGAATTCGGCGATGAAGGTCGCCGCGCCGCCGTACTCGCCGCCAGTCGAGAAACCTTGTACCAGACGCGCAACCAGCAGCAGCACCGGCGCGAAAATGCCGATCGTCGTGTAGCTCGGGATCAGACCGATCGCGAAGGTGCCAAGCGCCATCATGATCATGGTCATGGCGAGCACGCGCTGTCGGCCGATACGGTCGCCGAGCGGCCCGAACACCATGCCGCCGACCGGCCGCACGAGGAACGCCGCGGCAAACGTGCCGAACGTGGCGATCAACTGCGCAGCCGGACTGGCCGACGGGAAGAACACTTTGCCGAGCGTGACAGCGATGTAGCTGTACACGCCGAAATCGAACCATTCCATCGCGTTGCCGAGCGCCATTGCGCCGACGGCACGCTTGAGGAGAGATTTGTCGACGACGGTGATGTCGTCGAGAGAGAGGCGTTGTTCTTCTTTGTGGTGTCGCCAGAAGCCGTTGCTGGAAGCGGTCAAGGTGAAAACTCCAATGACTGCGACGAAACTCATGATGCGCATGAACGTTCCGCCACGGTTGCTGGGGAGTGCAGTTTCGCGAGCCATGCGAAAAGCGTCTCCGTCGCCGCTGAGGGCGATGGAGCTGGGCGCGATGGAAAGCAGAACGCCCGTGCCTCGCGAGACAGGTCGCGAAAAAACACTCGTCTAGATTGTGCTGACTGTTGCACCTGCGTGGCCGTGGAAGGGGGGCAGGTGCATGAGGACGCTGGGGTGGCTGAAAGCTGGCCCATGCGCCGCTGGAAGGCTTGAAACGAAAAAGGCCGGTGCTTTTATTCGCCGCTCATGTGGCCCACGAGGGGGCGCATGACACGGGGAAGCGACCGACGAGCCTTCTTGTATAAAAACTGTTCAGTTCGGGATGGCACACGCACTGCGCGCCAGATTGAAGAGAACGTGAATGAAGGTGAAATGCTGTTGGAACGAGGCACATGATAGCACGATAACAGAGGATCGTGCAAACCCGGTGTTCGGCGGGGGCCTTGGCGGGGGCGCTCAATCCCTTGCAGGGCGGGGGATTGAGCGGGTCCGGGCGGTGTGGAAAAGGGGCTTAAAACGGCGCGAAAATGTACCGTTTGGAGAATTCTTTCGACGCTGCCGGGGCCGCGAATCTGGCAGCGTCGCCCGGTCAATCTGGTGGCGCGTAGACGCGAAAAAAATCCGCGCACGCGGCGCGGATTTCGGTGATGCAGCCTGAAGCGCGAAAGCGTTCAGTTAAGCCGACGGCGGCACATAACCCTGCGCGGTGTCCGCGCCTTCGCCGAAGAAGAACTTTTCGGTCTGCTTCATCAGGTATTGGCGTGCGCGCGGATCAGCCATGTTCAGGCGGTTTTCGTTGATCAGCATGGTCTGCTGCTTCAACCAGGCCTGCCAGGCTTCCTTCGAGATGCTTTCGTAGATCCGCTTGCCGAGTTCGCCCGGCAGCGGCGGGAAATCGAGGCCTTCGGCTTCCTTGCCGAGCTTCGCGCATTGAACCATACGAGTCATGCTGTGCTTCTCCTAAAATCGGTGTGGGGGCGGGCAGTCGCTATATATATAGGGCCGCTCAGAGCTGTTTCATCAGCACGAGCGACTTGCGCTGCCAGTTATAGAGTCGGCGGCGGTCTTCCGGCAGGTCGTCGACCGTGACTTTGACGAATCCGCGTTTGAGGAACCAGTGTTCGGTACGCGTGGTGAGCACGAAAATGCGCGTCAGGCCGCGCGCCCGCGCGCGCTGCTCGATGCGCTTCAACAGTCGCTCGCCGTCGCCGGTGCCTTGCGCTTCGGGCGCGACCGTCAGGCACGCCATTTCGCCGATGCGCTCCTGCGTGTACGGATACAGCGCCGCGCAACCGAACAGCACGCCATCGTGCTCGATCACCGAGAAGTGGTCGATGTCGCGTTCGATCTGGTGACGGCCGCGCCGCACCAGCGTGCCGTCCGATTCGAGCGGCTCGATCAGCGCGAGAATGCCGCCGACGTCGTCCGGCGTGGCTTCGCGCAGGCTTTCGAGGTTCTCGTACGAGATCATCGTGCCCACGCCGTCGTGCAGGAACAGTTCGAGCAGCAGGCTGCCGTCGAGCGCGTAGGGGATGATGTGCGCCCGCGCCACGCCGCCGCGGCAGGCGCGGATCGAGTGCTTCAGATAGAAGCCCGCGTCGCCGGTGACCTCGCCGCTTTCGTGCAGCTTGTAGGCGTCGTCGAGCGACAGTTCGCGCACCAGTTCGGGGCCGTTTTCGCCGGCTTCCATCAGGCCCGGCGTTTCGGTCAGGAACACGATCTTGTCGGCGCGCAGCGCGATCGCGGCGGCGGACGCCACGTCCTCCATGGCCAGATTGAAGGCCTCGCCGGTGGGCGAGAAGCCGAGCGGCGAGAGCAGCACCAGCTTGCGGCTCGCGAGCGAGTGGCGGATCGAATCGGCGTCGATCTTGCGCACCACGCCGGTGTGAGCGAAATCGACCCCGTCGAGAATGCCGACCGGCCGCGCCGTCACGAAGTTGCCCGACACCACGCTGATGTGCGCGTGCGCCATCGGCGTATTCGGCAAACCCTGGCTGATGGCGGCCTCGATATCCAGACGCACTTCGCCGGCCGCTTCTTTCGCGGACTCGAGCGCGCGCGCATCCGTAATTCGCATGCCGTGCGAAAACTCGGACTCCACGCCGTGCAGGCTCATCTGCTCCTCGACCTGCGGACGCGAGCCGTGCACCAGCACGATCTGGATGCCCATGGCCTGCAAGAGTGCGATGTCGGACACGAGCGCGTTCAGGAGCCCCTGATGCACCACCTCGCCGCCGAACCCGACGACGAACGTCTTGTTACGAAATGCATGGATGTAAGGGGCGACTGAGCGCATCCAGTCGACGAATTGCGCGTGCTGGGCGAGATCTTCCGTTGCTCCGGCGGGGGCCGGAGCGCTCGCGGGCGCGGGGACGAGGTCGGTTTGGGAATTCATGCCGGGGATTATAATGCGCCCCCATGTCGAATGTACCCAAAAGTCCCGCTGCGGCGAACGAGAATCCGGCGCCGGCCGCCGATCAGGTGAAGGCCGGCGACGCGAAGCGCCGCGATGCGCAGGACGCCGAACGCAACGCGCCGCACACGGCGCGCGAGCCGCGGCGCGCCGCGGAAAATGCGCAGGCGTCGGCGCAGAGAAATAATCCGGGCCGTGAAGCCCGCGGTCAGGAAAGTGGCGACGTGGCGAAACACGCCGGAAGTGGCGAGTCGCAGCCGCCTCACGGCAAGGAAGGTCGAGGCCCGGGCCACAACCCGGGGCGTCCGCAGAAACAGAATGCGCCGCACGGCCAGCAGACGCAGCGAAGTGGCGAGCGGCGTGCTCAGCCCGCGAATGTGCCGGGCGCGAATCAGCAGAAAGGCGGCGGTCGTGGCGATCAGCCGCGGCACGCATCGGCGCAAGGCGCGGAGCCGCGCCGCGAGTCCGGCGGCGCGCCCGCGCAAAAATCGCCAGCGGCGAGCGAAGCCGAGCGCAGCGCCGGCCGCCGCGAGCAGCAGCCGCCGCGCGAACCACGGCCGCCGCGCGCTCCACGTGTGGTCGAGCCCAATCCGATTCCGCCGATCACCTATCCTGAAGCGCTGCCCGTGTCGGGCCGTCGCGAGGAAATCGCCAAAGCCATCGCCCAGAATCAGGTGGTGATCGTCTGCGGCGAGACGGGCTCCGGCAAAACCACCCAGCTGCCGAAAATCTGCCTCGAACTCGGGCGCGGGCTCGGCGCGGGCGGCTCCGGTCTGATCGGCCACACGCAGCCGCGCCGGATCGCGGCGTCGGCGACGGGCCGCCGCATCGCCGAGGAACTCGGCACGCCGTTCGGCGAGGTGGTCGGCTACAAGGTGCGCTTCACCGACAATCTGTCGCCGGGCGCCTCCGTCAAGCTGATGACAGACGGTATCCTGCTCGCCGAAACGCAGACAGATCCTCTGCTGAAAGCGTACGACACGCTGATCATCGACGAGGCGCACGAGCGCAGCCTGAACATCGACTTCCTGCTCGGCTACCTGAAGGAAATCCTCGTCAAGCGCCCCGATCTGAAGCTGATCGTGACCTCGGCGACGATCGACGCGGACCGTTTCGCGCGCCACTTCGGCAGCGAAGAAAAGCCCGCGCCGGTGATCGAGGTGAGCGGGCGGCTTTATCCGGTCGAGGTGCGCTACCGGCCGGTCGCGGAAGACAGCCCCGCCGTGAAGGCCGCGGAAGGCAATGTGTCGTCCGCTCCGCGTGGCGACCGGCCGAAAAGCCAGCGCGAAACCGATCGCGATCTGATGGACGCGATCGTCGACGCCGTCGACGAACTCTGCCGCGAAGGCCCCGGCGACGTGCTCGTGTTCCTGCCCGGCGAGCGCGAAATCCGCGACGCCGCCGAGGCGCTGCGCAAGCACCATCCGCCGCACACGGAAATCCTGCCGCTGTTCGCGCGTCTTTCCGCGGCCGAACAGGAGCGCGTGTTCCGCACCTCGAACGCGCGCCGGATCGTGCTGGCCACCAACGTCGCCGAAACCTCGCTGACGGTGCCGGGCATTCGCTACGTGGTCGATACCGGCCTCGCGCGCGTAAAGCGCTACTCGTATCGCAACAAGGTCGAGCAGTTGCAGGTCGAATCGATTTCGCAGGCCGCCGCGAATCAGCGAGCCGGGCGTTGCGGCCGCGTCGCCGATGGCATCTGCATTCGCCTGTACGAGGAAAGCGACTACCAGGGCCGCGTGCGTTTTACCGATCCGGAAATTCTGCGCTCGTCGCTGGCGTCGGTGATTCTGCGCATGAAGTCGCTGCATCTGACGGCGATCGAGACCTTCCCGTTCATCGAGCCGCCGCCGGGCCGCGCGATCGCCGACGGCTATCAGCTGCTCAACGAACTGGGCGCCGTCGACGACGACAACCAGCTCACGCCGCTCGGCCGCGAACTCGCACGCCTGCCGCTCGACCCGCGCGTCGGACGGATGATCCTGGCCGCGCGCGACCAGCAGGCGCTCAAGGAAGTGCTGATCATCGCGAGCGCCTTGTCCGTGCAGGATCCGCGCGACCGGCCGATCGAAGCGCAGGAGCAGGCCGATCAGGCGCATCGCCGTTTCGCCGACGAGCGCTCCGAATTCCTGCAGTGGTTGAAAATCTGGAACTGGTTCGAAGAAGCGATCGCGCACAAGAAGTCGAACAAGCAGTTGCACGAGGAGTGCCGCAAGAACTTCCTGTCGCAACTGCGCCTGCGCGAATGGCGCGACGTGCACTCGCAACTGCTGACGGTGGTGCGCGAGCACGGCTGGCGGTTGAACGAAGCGGAAGCGACTTTCGAGCAGATCCATCTTGCGCTGCTGACGGGCTTGCTCGGCAATATCGGTCTCAAGGCCGACGACGAGCCGTATTACCTCGGCGCGCGCGGCATCAAGTTCTATTTGTGGCCGGGCTCGGCGCTGGTGAAGAAAGCCGGCAAGTGGGCGATGGCCGCCGAACTAGTCGAGACGAGCCGCCTGTACGCGCGTTGCATCGCGAAGATCGAGCCGGAGTGGATCGAGAAGATCGGCGCGCATCTGTTGAAGAAGTCGCTTTCCGAGCCGCATTGGGAAAAGCGCGCGGCGCAGGTCTCGGCGTTCGAACGCGCGGTGCTGTACGGGCTGCCGATCTATCACCGGCGGCGCGTGAGCTTCGGCAAACAGGATCCGGCGCGCGCCCGCGAGCTGTTCATTCGCGGCGCGCTGGTGGAAGGCGAGTTCGATACGAAGCTCGCGTTCTTCGCTCACAACCGCAAGCTGCTCGCCGATATCGAGCAGCTCGAACACAAGTCGCGCCGCCAGGACGTGCTGGTCGACGACGAGCTGATTTTTGCCTACTACGATCAGGCGCTGCCGAAGGGCATTTACACCGGCGCGTCGTTCGAACGCTGGTATCGCGACGAGGTGAAAAAGAGCGGCCAGCCGGAAGACAAGCTGCGCCTGCTGTATCTGTCGCGTGATGATTTGATGCGGCACGAAGCCGCCGGCGTGACCACCGATCTGTTCCCGAAGCGGATGACGATGGCGGGCGTCGAAATGGCGCTTACCTATCACTTCGAGCCGGGTTCGCCGCGCGACGGCGTGACGCTCGCGGTGCCGCTGTATGCGCTGAATCAGGTCGACGCGCGGCGCTGCGAATGGCTCGTGCCCGGCATGCTGAAAGAGAAGACGCAACTGCTCTTGAAGTCCTTGCCGCAGAAGCTGCGCCGTCATTGCGTGCCGCTGCCCGAGTACGCGGCGGGTTTCGTCGACCGGCATAGCGGTCCGCGTTTCGGGGCGGGCGGTTTGCTCGAGTCGCTGATCGCCGATATTCGCGAGCAGACCCAGGTCGCGATGAAGCAGTCGGACTTCAAGCTCGAGACCTTGCCGCCGCATCTGTTCATGAACTTCAAGGTCGTCGACGAGCATGGGCGTCAGCTAGCGATGGGCCGCAATCTGTCGCAACTGCGCGCCGAACTCGGCGGCCAGGCGCAGCAGCATTTCCAGAAGATCGCGTCGAGTGCGGCGGGCGCAGCGTTGGCGGACGCGGGCGGCGGCGGTGTCGCGACGCCGTCGCAAGCGTCCGGTGCGGCAGGTGGAGCCGCGCAGCGAGGCAAGGGCGCTGCCGCGTCAGGCCCGCAGACCGCGCCGCAAGCCGGCACTCAAGGCACGGCGCTGTATGAAAAGCTGACGACGTGGAACTTCGGCAAGCTCCCCGAGTTGCTCGAAATCCGCCGGGGCGGGCAGACGCTGTTTGGTTATCCGGCGCTGGTGGATCGCGGTACGCACTGCGACGTCGAAGTGTTCGATTCACCGGACGAAGCCGCGCGGATTCATCGCGCGGGATTGCGCCGGCTGTTCGCGTTGCAGCTGAAGGAGCCGATCAAGTATCTGGAAAAGAATCTGCCGGGCTTGCGCGAAATGGCGATGCAGTTCATGCCGCGCGGCACGCAGGAAGAGTTGCGCGATCAATTGATCGACACCGCGCTCGACCGCGCCTGTCTGCAAGACCCGTTGCCCGACGACGACGCCAGTTTCCACACGCGCCGCGACGAAGGCCGTAGCCGCCTGACGTTACTGGCTCAGGAAATTGCCCGGCTGGTCGGGCAGATTCTGAGCGAATACGCGACGGTCGCGAAGAAGCTGGTGCAGGCGAAGTCGTTCACGGCGGCGCACGCCGATCTGCAGAACCAGCTCGACGGACTGATCGGCAAGCGCTTCGTGGTCGACACGCCATACGCGCAACTGGCGCATTTCCCGCGCTATCTGAAAGGGATCGCGCTGCGCATCGACAAGCTGAAGGCGGACCCCGCGCGCGACGCGCGGCAGTTCGCCGAATTCCAGCCGCTGCTGCAGAACTATCAGCGCGCGGTGGCGCAACGCGGCGGCGTGCTCGATCCGCGCTTGTCGGAGTTCCGCTGGCTGCTGGAGGAGTTGCGGATCTCGCTGTTTGCGCAGGAGTTGCGTACACCGATGCCCGTTTCGGTGAAGCGGCTTTACAAGGTGTGGGAGTCGATGCAGCGCTGATCGACGTGGGGGGCGAGGGCGCGCTGTGCGCTGCCGCCTCATGCGGGTGGCTTCGGTTATGGCCCGGCTGCCTTTCGCGGCGCGGATAAAAACGCGCGCGCCGCCATGCCTTGTGGGAATGACGGCGCGCGCAGAGTGGCGCGGGGCTCTTGTCGGTCCCGCGCTCGTCGCACCTGCAACGTCGATGGCCAGGCGGTTGCTCGTGACTCGGCTTGGCCCGGCCTGCCCTGCCAGTTCCGCCTACCAGTGCATGCCGGCGCCGATCGACGCGCCGAACTGGCCGCGCGAATCCGTGGTGCCTTGCAGCTTGTAGACCCACTTACCCGTTTCCGAAAGCTGCGATACGCCGATGGCCAACGCCGACTGGCCGGCGTACGTGCCGCCGGCCATTGCGACCATGCCGTGACCCGGCAGGACTGCCTGCGGCAGACCGGCCATTGCCATCGCGGATGCCGTGCCGCCGTAGCTGTCGCGACGGGCTGAGCGGATCTGGTCGTCCGTATAGCTGTTCGCCTGGCTCACTGCTCCGCTGACGCTTTGCTGCAACTGGTTGACGTTGACGGCATCGGCGCCTTGCACGCCGGCTGCGACGTTGGTGATCTGGCGTTCCTGGCCCGCTGCGCCGACGGATACGCTGTTTGCCCGGTCCGCGATCGAGCCTTGGCCTAATGCGACGGAATTGTCAGCGCTGGCGTTTGCTGCTGCGCCGAGCGCGGTGGCGTTGGCGCCGCTGGCGACGGAGTTTGCGCCGAGTGACATGGCGTTTGCGCCGCTCGCCAGCGAATTTGCGCCGATGGCCGTAGCGTTGGTGCCGGTGGCCTGCGCGTTGGCGCCCGCGGCGACGGAGTGGGCGCCGGAGGACACGGCGCCTTCGCTATCGCGGCTGCCTTCCGCGCTGAAGAACGGATTGGCGGTATTGACCACGACGTTGCTGACGGCGCTGTCGATGGCGGCGTTCAGTTGAGCGACGTTGACCGCGTCGGTTGCGTCCACGCCTGCCGCGACGTTGTGGATGACCGTGCCGCCGTTCGCCGCGTCGCCGCCGAGTGTGACGCTGTTCTTGTTGATGGTGCCGTCGGCGTTCTGGTCATACATGACCGCTCCGTCGAGCTTCGCGGCATTGGCGGCGCCCTGGTCGCTCACGGCTTTCAACTGCGCGACGTTGACGGCGTCGGTGTCGGCGGTGCCGGCCGCGACGTTCGTGATCTGGCGTTCGTTGCCGGCGGAGCCGATCGAGACGGTATTCGCCCTGTCCGCGACCGAGCCTTGGCCGAGTGCGACGGAGTTGGCGGCTGCAGCGCTGGCTTGATATCCGAGCGCGGTCGAATTCGCGCCCGCCGCGCTGGCCAGGTAGCCGAGAGCGGTTGAACCGTCACCTTCAGCGATTGCGAAGCTGCCGACTGCCGTGCCGAAATTGCCGTTCGCCTGCGAACTCGTGCCGGCGGCAAATCCGGCTTGCCCCGCAGCGAGCGCTGAACTGCCGATGGCCACCGCGTTGCTACCGGTGGCCGACGCGTCGTCGGTGCCGTCGTTGAGTCCGTTCGCCTTGAAATAGCGCGAGGCGTTCGCGCTGGCGGCTTGCAACTGACTGAGATTGACGGCGTCGGTCGCGTTGGTGCCGGCTGCGACATTCGTGATCTGCCGTTCCTGCCCCGCCGAGCCTACCGACACCGTGTTCACGCGGTCGGCCACCGAATTCTGGCCGAGGGCCACGGAGCCATCCGAACTCGCGGTGGCCATGTAGCCGAGCGCGACGCTCCCGACGCCCGTCACGCTCGAATACGCACCGACCGTCGTGGCGCCGACGCTGCTGGCAACGGACGAGCCGCCAATCGAGGTTGAGCCCGGTGCGTTGGCCGCAGCGCTCGCGCCTAGCGCTGTAGAACCGACGCTGCGGGCAGCGGCGTTCGAGCCGAGTGCGACCGCATCGGCACCGGTCGCGCTTGCGCCTACGCCAGCCGCGACCGCATGTGTGCCGCTTGCCACGGCATCGTCAGAACCGTCGGCGACGCCATCGGCCTTGAAGTAGTGCTGGGTGCCGCTCTGCGCAATGGTGTCGACCTTGCCATCGACCGCACGCAACTGGCTCACGTTGACCGCATCGGTCGCCGCCGCGCCCGCTGCCACGTTCGTCAGACGGCGCTCCTGGTTCACTGAACCGAGCGACACTTCGCCCGCCGGGGTGGGCCCCGCGATCGCCGTTGCGCCCGATCCAACCGGTGCAAAAGCTGTCTGGGACAGGTCCGCTGCGGTGGAGGAATTCGCGCCCAATGCGACGCTGTTGGCCGAGGTGGCAGCCGCATTGTTGCCGAGCGCCACAGCGCCCGCCGCGCCGGCCGTTGCCGCGTAGCCAAGAGCAGTGGCATTGACGCCGGTCGCCTGCGCGATTCCGCCGAATGCCAGCGCCCCCACCTCGCTGGCAGCGGGCCTGATTGCCGATCGCGATACTGTAGTCGGCCGCCGCCAGAGCTGAATCGCCGCCAGCGAAAGAGCCCGTGCCGCCTGCGGCAGACTGATGACCGATCGCGGCAGCATTCGTACCGGCCGCTTTCGCTTGCGCGCCTGCGGCCACTGAGTTGTCGCCCTTCGCATAGGAACTGACGCCAATCGCGGTCGAGCTATTGCCCAGCGCGCTCGCTTGCACGCCCGTTGCAATCGAGCCGTATTTTTGCGCGGTCGATTGCACGCCCGTCGCAATCGAAAACGTGCCTGACGCCATTGCCTGAAAGCCCGTCGCAATGGCGCCATCGCTGAGCGCGCCTGATTGCTTGCCCAACGCCATGGAATACAGGCCTACCGCGTTCGCTTGCATGCCGAGCGCAATTGAATAGGGGCCCGCCGCTTGTGCCGCGATGCCTGCTGCAATCGAACCAACGCCCGTGGCGAGCGCATCCGCGTCCAAGCCGGGATTAACCGGGGCTCCCGCAAAAAAATACGGTGGCGTGTGCCACCGACACCCCCCAGGACAATGCCGCCAGAACCAGTACCGCTTGGGCGATGGCTTTCTTGCGAGTCGTCGTGCGCTTTGCCGTTGATCTTGCCGTTGTCGGCGATGCCAGCCAGGTTTCCGGCGTTTCACACCAAACCAATGGGTTATTGCTTTTCATTGTTTTAGAAACTCCGCGGTATTGCGTGCGTGGACGGTGCATGAGCGCGGGTAAGCCGGCAAGGATTTCATCGCCCTGATAAATTGCGCAAAAATGAAAGTCGGCAGCCTTTGGTTTAGCTGCGTTAGCGCCTTGGCGGTCTTTTTTTGCTCGTGCGAAACACCCGCGTCATGCCCGTTCACCCACAAGATTGATAGGTGGGCGATGAGGCGGCAGGATTGTCCGATCTGGCGGCGGGACGGGGATATCAGTTAAATCTGCAGCGAGTGTGGAAAAATCATTTTATGTGGGCGTGTCTTAGTTTGCAGGAGCGTAAATAGAATTAAATAAAGAACATTCGCAGTTTTTTTTGAAAATTATTCATTTAATTTGAATGTGTTCTTGTATCTATGAGCTCTCAGTGAGATTCGACATGTCAAGCGTGATACATATCGCCGGCGTTTCAAAAAGAGGTGATCGCACGTTGCCCCCGCGGCTCGCCATCCAGCCGCCACGGCCCATCGTGTCCCTCATTTCTCCTGCCCCGCAGACCGATCTGCGTCAACCGCTGGCCCCGGCAAACGTTCTACAATGATGGTTGTTCTCCGAAGTGAGTTTTCATGCGTAAATTTTTTCTTCCCGGCTTGACTGCCACGGTCGCTGCGGGCGCGCTGCTGGTCGCCGCCACAGGCTTTTTTTCTCCGGCGGCCCACGCCAACAACGTGATCGTGCTCAATTCCGGCGAAGCCACGCTGAGCCTGATCGACGAGGCGACCCGCCAGGTCGTCGGCACGGTGCCCACGGGCAAGGAACCGCACCACCTGATGGCCACGCCGGACAATTCGTCGTTGATCGTCGCGAATTCGGTGTCGAACAATCTGATGTTCGTCGACCCGAAAACGGGGCAGGTGCAGCGCTGGGTCGAGAACATCGAAGATCCGTACCAGATCGGCTTTTCGCCTGACCGCAAATGGCTGGTTACCACCGGCCTGCGTCTGGACCGTCTGGACATCTATCACTACGACGGCCAGAAGAACCAGATGACGCTGGCCTCGCGCTTGCCGCTCGCGGTCATGCCGAGCCACATGGCGTTCACGAACGACAGCAAGACGGTATTCGTCACGCTGCAGGTGTCGGGCGAACTGGCCGCGATCGACCTGGCCACGCAAACCGTCAAGTGGAAGATGAAGGTCGGCAAGGTGCCGGCGGGCCTGTGGATGACGCCGGGCGAGAAATACCTGCTGGTCGGCATGACCGGCGCGGACTACGTCGCGGTGGTCGACTGGCGCAACCAGAAGATCGTCAAGACGATCCACACCGGCAACGGCGCGCACAACTTCCGTTCGCTGGCCGACGGCAAGCACGTCGCGGTGTCGAACCGCGTGGCGAGCACGATCAGCATCATCGACGAGGACACGCTCACCAACGTCGGCGACATCACCGGTTTGATGCCGGGACCGGACGACATGGAACTTTCCGCCGACAAACGCTATCTGTGGGTTACGTTCCGCTTCGCGAAGCACGTCGGCATCATCGACCTGACAACGCGTAAGCTGATCCAGACGATCGCTGTCGGCCGTTCGCCGCACGGCATCTATTTCTTCAATCGCGCGCCGGTCACGGCGCCGAACGGCGCTTGATGCAGGGGCCCATGCCGCACCACGCGAACCGTCACGGATGAAGTAACCAGACCAGCACCATGTTCCATCTGATTTTTTCTTCCCTCGATAACTTCGTCTCCGCCGTGCAGACGTTGTTGTACGTCGACGTGGTGCAGCCGCTGCTGTTCCGCTTCGATCTGATGGATTACGACGAAGACACCTACGACAGCCTGTACTGGGTGATCGTGGGCGTCGTCGAAGTGCTGGCCATGTACGCGGTTCTGCGCCCGCTCGAAGCGCTGCGTCCGGTAGAGAAGTGGGAGACCCGCAAGGCGGTGCGCGTCGACGTGATCTACACGTGGATCGCCAAGCTCGGCATTCTGAACCTGTTCTTTTTCTTCGCGCTCCAGCCATTCTTCGACACCGTGCAGGCGTGGCTGCGACTGCACAACATTTCGAATATCGAGTTCGACAATCTGTGGCCGGGCGTGACCACGCAGCCGCTCGTCACGTTCGTGATGTATCTGCTGGTGCTCGATTTCGCCGGTTACTGGTATCACCGCTGGGAACATCGGATCGGCGTGTGGTGGGAACTGCACGCGGTGCATCACAGCCAGCAGCAGATGTCGCTCTGGTCCGACGACCGCAACCATCTGCTCGACGATCTGCTGCAAGCCTCGTTCTTCGCGGTGATCGCGCTGGTGATCGGCGTGCCGCCGTCGCAGTTCGTCGTGCTGGTCGCCATCACGAATCTCGCGCAGAGTGTCCAGCACGCGAACATCCGCCTGTACTTCGGCTGGCTGGGCGAGCGCCTGCTGGTCAGTCCGACCTTCCATCGCCGTCACCACGCCATTGGTTATGGCCACGAAGGGCTGAAATACGGTTGCAACTTCGGCGTGCTGTTTCCGTGGTGGGACATGCTGTTTCGCAGCGTGTCCTGGAGCCGGGAAATGGAGCCGACCGGCATCAGCGATCAACTCGAAGGCCGCCGTTACGGCGACGGTTTCTGGGCGCAGCACTGGCTTGCTTTCGTGCGTATCGCCGGGCGTCTTTCGCCGAAACGCCGCACCGAAAGCAACGACGCCGCCGCCGTTTGAGCGCGCTTCCTCCCACGCCGCCGGTTTCCCCGGCGCCGCGTCACGTGGTTTATCCTGTTCACGTTTGCGATCCTTCGCCGGGCTGCCCGGCGGGTTTGTCGCGCGCTTCACTCCATTCCATCGTTTCGCTCACCGGCACTGGCTCGCATGAATGATCTGTTGCGCTCGTTCGGGCGCGCGCTCACAAGCGCGCTCCACCCGCGCATGCTCTGGCTGACCTTCATGCCGTTTCTCGCGGCAACGGTCGGGTGGGGCGTGATCCTGTGGTTTTCCTGGCAGACGCTGATCGGTGCGACCCGCAGCTGGCTCGAGGGCTGGTCGTTCACGCTCACGCTTTATCATCTGTTCGACTGGCTCGGTTTTTCAGCGCTGCATGCGGCGATCGCGCCGTTTATGGTGATCGCGATGACGATTCCGCTGATCGTCGTCACGGTGCTGCTGCTGATCGCCACGCTGTCGATGCCCGCGGTGATCCGCTTCCTGTCGGCACGGCAATTCCCGAGCCTGGAAATGCGCCGCGGCGGAACGTGGTACGGTAGTCTCGGACAGGCGTTGTGGACTACGCTGGTGTGTCTGGTGCTGCTGATCGTCACGTTGCCGCTCTGGCTCGTGCCGCCGTTCTTCGCGCTGATTCCGCCGCTGCTGTGGGGCTGGCTGACGTATCGTGTGATGAGCTACGACGCGCTCGCGCTGCATGCCACGCGTGACGAGCGGCGCGTGCTGGTGCGGCGTTTCCGTTTGCCGTTGCTGTTGATCGGCATCGCGAGCGGCTTGCTGGGTTCGCTGCCGACGCTGTTGTGGGCGTCGTCGGTCTGGCTGATCGTGCTGTTCCCGGTGGTCACGGCCGTGACGATCTGGATCTATGCGTTCATCCTCGTGTTCTCGGCGTTATGGTTCGGCTACTACTGTTTGCGCGCGCTGCAACGCATGCGCGCGGATGAGCACGGCGGCGTGCGGCACGCGGCGCCGGTTCCCTACTGATGAATTACTGACTAAGCGAAAAAGAGGCGGCAATGGCATTTGGCGTCATCATCATCGGCGATGAAATCCTGTCGGGCAGGCGTATCGACAAGCATCTGCCGAAGGTCATCGAATTGCTGGGCGCGCGTGGGCTGTCGCTCGGCTGGGCGGAGTATATCGGCGACGATCCGGAGCGCATCACCGCGACGCTGCGGCGCACGTTCGCCTCGGGCGACATCGTGTTCTCCACGGGCGGCATCGGCGCGACGCCGGACGACCACACGCGCCAATGCGCGGCGGCCGCGCTCGGCGTGCCGCTCGAACTGCATCCGGAAGCCGCGAAGCTGATTCAGGAGCGCATCCGCGACATGCATCCGGCGAACGCGGCCACGCCGCTCGATCTGGAGTCGCCGGAGAACCGGCATCGCCTGAATATGGGCACGTATCCGCAGGGCGCGTCGATCATTCCGAACGGCTACAACAAGATTCCGGGCTTTTCGATCAGGCAGCATCACTTCGTGCCGGGTTTCCCGGTGATGGCGTGGCCGATGATCGAGTGGGTGCTGGATACGCAATACGCGCATCTGCATCACGCCATGCCGCACGCTGAGAAGTCGCTGCTGGTGTTCGAGTTGCCGGAGTCGCGCCTCACGCCGCTGATGGAAAAGATCGAACGCGATTTTCCGGGCGTGCGGGTCTTCAGTCTGCCGAGCGTGGGCGATGCGGAACGCGGTGGCGTGTACGCGCGGCATCACATCGATCTAGGCGTGAAGGGCGAGCCCGAAGCGGTGGCGGCGGCCTTCGTCAAGCTGCGGGAAGGCGTGCACCTGCTGGGCGGCGATATCGTCGAGCCCGAGGCGGAGGCTGCGGCGGCGAAGCCGCGCGGCTGATTCGCGCGGCGCACGTTTATCCTGGGTTCGGGCGCTGCGGCGCCCGTTTTTCATCGCACTCGTCGCCGATTCTGAGCGCGGCAGAGGCGGATCATCGGCCTGTCACATTCGGCGCCGACGATGTGCCTGTCCTCACGTGCGCGCCTTAATGGGCGGTTTTGAGGCGGCGTCCACGAGCCGCGGCGACAAGCAAATATCACGCAGCGCTCGCGCAGCGATCAGGCAACCGCAAGGCGACCGCAAGGCAACCGCGCGCCGCACAACCGCCGCACTCACGCGCCGATCCACGGCAACCCGCGAAAGCACCAGCCCGACACCGTCTTCCGATGCCCTTGGCCGTCCTTGTCGCCTTCGAAGCCTTCCAGCAGGTCATACGCCTTCGTAAAGCCGGCCTGGGTGGCGGCGATCGCGGCGAGCTTCGAGCGCGCGGCGCTGCGGCACAGGAACAACACGGGCGTATCCGGCGTGGCGACCTGCTTCAACTGCGCGAGAAATTCCTGATTCGGCACCGCGCCCGGATAGCGCGTCCATTCCACGTGCGCGTACTGTCCGTCGCCGATCACCGGCCGGCCGACCCAATCGAGTTCGGCGCGGGTGCGCACATCCACGAGACGCGTGCGCGGATCGAGCTGCAGCAGTTCGAACGCTTCGGCGGGCGATATCGCGCCCGCGTACGGCAACTGATTCTCGGTGCGGCGTTTGTCCGCGCTGGCGTACAACTGTTCGAGCGTGCTCATGAGCGCAAATCTCCTTCGGACCAAATGATCATTCTAGCGCGCGGCGCGAGGCGCGCACGTGTGGCGCGAGCGGCGGCGAACGGGCGTGCGCCGCGATCCGGCGAATGCGCAAACATGGTGCAAGTTTTGTGAAATGCACCAAAATAGAAATGTTGGCCGTTGCCGATTTGGCGAATGCACGTATTTGGTGCGACATATCGTCCAAAGATTTCGGGGCTGCATGCCGTTCGGTGCGCCCATTCCCCGCAAACGCGCGCGCACCGTGGTTCTGCTCCGGGTTGGCGCATACGTGGCACAGAAGCTGCTTTATTGCTGCCGATCGATTTGTCCAGGCAGACCTTTATGTTCCTCCTCAACGATTGAGGGTGGACGCGCCGGGACGGGTCAGCTAGATTGGGCGGCGGCTGAATCCGCCGAATTCGTTAATCAGGAGAAAAGGTTATGAGTAAATCCGTGGCCGACGTCGTGCAACTCGTCAAAGACGAAGACGTCAAGTTTGTCGACTTTCGTTTCACCGACACGCGCGGCAAAGAGCAACACGTTTCGGTGCCGGTGTCGGCATTCGATGAAGACAAGTTCGAAAGCGGCCATGCGTTTGACGGTTCTTCGATTGCCGGCTGGAAGGGCATCGAAGCCTCGGACATGTTGCTGGTCCCGGATGCGAACACGGCCTTCATCGACCCGTTCTACGAAGAATCCACCCTCGTGCTGACCTGCGACGTCGTCGAACCGGCGGACGGCAAGGGCTACGAGCGCGACCCGCGCTCGCTGGCAAAGCGCGCTGAAGCCTACCTGAAGAGCACGGGCCTCGGCGACACGGCATTCTTCGGCCCGGAACCGGAATTCTTCATTTTCGATTCGGTCCAGTGGAACACGGATCAATCGGGCTGCTTCATCAAGATCGGTTCGGAAGAAGCACCGTGGTCGTCGGCGAAGGAATTCGAAGGCGGCAACACCGGCCACCGTCCGGGCACGAAGGGCGGCTATTTCCCGGTCGCACCGGTCGACACGTTCCAGGACATCCGTTCGGAAATGTGTCTGTTGCTCGAACAGATCGGCATTCCGGTCGAAGTGCACCACCACGAAGTCGCGGGCCAAGGCCAGAACGAGATCGGCACCAAGTTCTCGACGCTGGTGCAACGCGCCGACTGGCTGCAGCAAATGAAGTACATCATCCACAACGTCGCGCACACGTACGGCAAGACGGCAACGTTCATGCCGAAGCCGGTGGTCGGCGATAACGGTTCGGGCATGCACGTTCACCAGTCGATCTGGAAAGACGGCACGAATCTGTTCGCAGGCAACGGTTACGCAGGTCTGTCGGAATTCGCGCTGTTCTACATCGGCGGCATCATCAAGCATGCTCGCGCGCTGAACGCGATCACGAACCCGTCGACGAACTCGTACAAGCGCCTCGTGCCGCACTTCGAAGCACCGGTCAAGCTGGCTTACTCGGCTCGCAATCGTTCGGCATCCATCCGTATTCCGCACGTGTCGAACCCGAAGGGCCGCCGTATCGAAACGCGCTTCCCGGATCCGATGGCGAATCCGTACCTGTGCTTCTCCGCGCTGATGATGGCGGGTCTGGACGGCGTGCAGAACAAGATTCACCCGGGCGAAGCTGCCGACAAGAACCTGTACGACCTGCCGCCGGAAGAGGATGCAAAGATCCCGACCGTGTGCGCCGGCCTCGACCAGGCGCTGGACGCGCTGGACGCTGACCGCGAATTCCTGACGCGCGGTGGCGTGTTCACGGATTCGATGCTCGACGCGTACATCGAACTGAAGACGGGCGAGCTGCAACGCTATCGTCAGTCGGTGCACCCGATCGAATTCGAAATGTACTACTCGCTGTAAGCGGCAATGGCGCTTCGCCCTTCACACGGCGAAGTGCTTTGCCCGACGCTCGCGATCGGTCACGAAGGGACGGCGGCGCCGTCCCTTTTTCGTTAGACCGCGCACAACGTTTGCGGCTCGCGGGCAATGGGCAAAGAGCAACACAAAAAAGCGCATCACCGGTTTATCACCATCTCCTATCGGCCAGACTGCAAGATGGTTCTCAAGAATCTGATCAAGGCAAGGAAAGGGCACGAGCAGGCGCTCTCGGACGACGCTCAGCTCGTCAGTTCCGGTTTACTGCCGGGCTTCGAGGCGTTGCCGACGGTCGTGCTGGTGCTCGAAAAGCGCACGCTGCGCGTCGCGTTTGCGAACCCGTCGGCGGAGTCGATGCTGGACCTCTCGCGCCGGCAACTGACGCAGATGGCATGGCCGGACATCTTCTCGAATGCCGACGAACTGGTCGCAACCATTTCCGCGATCGCCGCCCACCGTTTCCACGCGACGCATCTTGACGCCGTGCTCGAACGTCCGGGCCACGAGCCGCTGCATGTGCATGCGATCGTCGGCTTCCTGGAAGGCGCGCAAGACTATGTGCTGCTCGAACTGTTCGAAAACGAGCGGCATTTACGCACCGACCGCGAGGAGCGCATCAACGACCTCACGGCGGTCAACAAGCAACTGATCCGCAATCTCGCGCACGAGATCAAGAATCCGCTCGGCGGAATTCGCGGCGCGGCGCAAACTGCTCGAGTTCGAACTCGGCGAGCGTCAGCGCGACGAGTTGCGCGAGTACACGCAGGTCATCATCAAGGAATCGGACCGGCTGCAAACGCTGGTCGACCGGCTGCTCGAGCCGCACCGCCATCCGCATATCGTCGGCGACGTGAATATCCACGAAGTGTGCGAGCGCGTGCGCCAGGTGATTCTCGCGGAGTTTCCGCGCGGCCTCACCATCGAACGCGATTACGACGTGAGCGTGCCGGATCTGCGCGGCGACAAGGAGCAGTTGATCCAGGCGCTCCTGAACATCGTGCGCAACGCGGCTGAAGCGTTGCGCGAACGTATTTCTCAAGGCGATGCGCGGATCGAATTGCGCACTCGCATTGCGCGCAAGATTACGGTGTCGAAACGCTTATGTAAGCTGGCACTGGACTTGCATATCACTGACAACGGCCCAGGCATTCCCGAAGAAATCCGTGACCGCATTTTCTATCCGCTCGTGTCGGGGCGCGAGGACGGTAGTGGTCTCGGACTGACGCTCGCGCAGACTTTCGTGCAACAGCACGACGGCTTGATCGAAGTGGATAGCCGCCCGGGCCACACCGAGTTTCAGATTCTGCTGCCGCTCGACTGCTAACACCAATGCCTCGTGAGAAAACGCCGGGCCGCCCACGTTTTCTCACTCCCCTTCGGGGGGCCTGCCGCGAAGCGACAGGTTTGGGGGCACTCTTGAGACTTCTGACCGACCCATATGAAGCCGATCTGGATAGTAGACGACGATCAATCGATTCGCTGGGTGCTCGAAAAAGCACTGGCCCGCGAAAACTTCGCGACCCGCAGCTTCGCGAACGTGCGCGAGGCGTCGGCCGCGCTCGACCACGACAGCCCGCAGGTGCTGGTGTCCGACATCAGGATGCCCGGCGGCTCCGGCCTCGAACTGCTGCAAACCGTGCGTGACAAGGTGCCGGGCTTGCCCGTCATCATCATGACGGCGTTCTCGGATCTGGATAGCGCGGTCGCCGCATTCCAGGGCGGCGCGTTCGAATACCTCGCCAAACCGTTCGACGTCGACAAGGCGGTCGAACTGATTCGCCGTGCCGTGGACGAAAGCATGCGCGGCGAACAGACGTGGGACGAACGCGTTACCGAAGCACCGGAAATGCTCGGCCAGGCGCCGGCGATGCAGGACATGTTCCGCGCGATCGGCCGCTTGTCCCATTCCGCGGCAACCGTGCTCATTACCGGCGAATCAGGCACCGGGAAGGAACTGGTCGCGCGTGCGTTGCACCGACATAGCCCACGCGCGAACGGTCCCTTCATCGCGCTGAACACCGCGGCGATTCCGAAGGATCTGTTGGAATCCGAATTGTTCGGCCACGAGCGGGGCGCGTTTACCGGCGCGCAGGCCATGCGCCAGGGCCGCTTCGAACAGGCCGAGAACGGCACGCTGTTTCTCGACGAAATCGGCGACATGCCGTTCGATTTGCAGACGCGTCTGTTGCGCGTGCTGTCGGACGGGCAGTTCTATCGCGTCGGTGGCCACAATCCGTTGCGCGCCAATGTGCGCGTGATCGCGGCGACGCACCAGAATCTCGAATCGCGCGTGCGTCAGGGTCTGTTCCGCGAGGACTTGTATCACCGGCTCAATGTGATCCGCCTGCGCTTGCCGGCCTTGCGCGAGCGCAGTGAGGACATTCCGCTGCTCACGCGGCACTTCCTGCAAAAGAGCGCGCGCGACCTCGGTGTCGAGCCGAAGCGCGTGTCCGAAGAAGCGCTGGCTTATCTCGCGTCGTTGCCGTTTCCGGGCAATGTGCGTCAGTTGGAGAACCTCGCCAACTGGCTCACGGTGATGGCGCCGGCGCAGACCATCGAGATCAAGGACTTGCCGCCTGATCTCGGCCCCGCGCAAGCCGGCGTGACCGATCTGGCCGGCGGTGGCGGTGCGATTGGGACAGGAGATGCGGGCCTCGCAGGCGGCGTGCCGGTCAACGGCACGAGCGCCGCGGCGCATCCGGCCGCGGCGGGCGGCATGCCGGTCGCGAACACCGTCAGCGCCTGGGAAGGCGGCTTGCGCACCGAAGTCGCGCGGATGTTGCGCGAGAATGCGGCGGACGTCATGGACGAACTCGCGCGCCGATTCGAAGCCGCCGTGATTCGAGAAGCGCTCGACTTCACGCGTGGACGCAAGGTCGAAGCGGCGGAGCGTCTCGGCATCGGCCGTAATACGATTACGCGCAAGATTCAGGAACTCAACCTCGAGCCCTGAGTGTCGCGTTGTAGAGCGGGGCGGCGCGCGCGTCGCTCCGCTCATTCGCTTGTAAAACGAGTCACGGGCTCCCACAAGGCATAATCGACGCTGTTTTCATTCGACAGCTGACGATGCCCGCTTCTCCCGCTCCTTTCTCCTGGCCGCTTTCTCCCGATCCCTTCCTGTCGCTCGAAGCGCTCGACGACCCTGACGCGCTCGCGTGGGTCGAACAGCAGAACGCCCGCACGCGCGCCGCGTGGTGCAACAGCGCGGAATTCGAGTCGCTCAGGCAACGGCTTGCCGACGCCTATCTGCCGCGTGAGCGTCCGGTGATTCCCGATCGCTGGAAGGAGTGGGCTTACGACCTGTGGCAGGACGAGCGCAATCCCAAGGGCATCTGGCGGCGTACCACGTGGGCGGCATGGCGTGGCGGCAAACCGGAGTGGCAGAACCTGCTCGACTTCGACGCGCTCGGTGCTGCCGAGGGCACGCCTTGGGTCTGTGTCGAACTCGACATTCTCTATCCCGATGGCGACCGCGCGCTGATCACACTGTCGCCCGGTGGTTCGGATGCGCTCGCGGTGCGCGAGTTCGACATCGACGCGCGACGTTTTGTCGACGACGGCTTCGTGATCGCGAAGGCCGGCAAGCACACGGCGTCGTGGATCGATCGCGACACGCTTTACGTCGGCTGGGATAACGGCCGCAAGACGTTGACGCGCTCCGGTTATCCCCGCGAAGTGCGGCGCTGGACGCGCGGCACCGCGCTCGCCGACGCGCCGGTGGTGTTCAAGGGCGCGTTCGGCGACATCGGCGTGGAGGGGCACTACGATCCGGTCGAGCAACGGCACACGGTGGTGAGCAGCGTCGATTTTTTCGATTCGCACACGTACTACCTCGATGATGCCGATGGTGCCGTCGACGCCTGGCGCCGCTACGAGGTGCCGTCGCATGTCGCGGTGAGCGGCTGGCAAGACTGGCTGTTGCTCGAACCGCGGCTCGATTGGGACTGCAATGGCATGCACTATCCGGGCGGCGCATTGCTGGCGATCCGCGAAGACGCGTTCCTGCGCGGCGAGCGCGACGTGCAGCCGCTATTCACGCCGACGCCGCAAACCTCGGCCTGCGAGTGGACGCATACGCGCAACCACCTGATCGTGTCGTACCTGGAGGACGTGCAGAACAAGACCTTGCTGTTGACGCCGTCGCAAGGCGACGATCAGGCGTGGCATTGGCAGCAACGCGTCTTTCCAACGCGCGAGGATGCGCAAGCCGACGTCTCGCCCGTCGAGCCGACGCTCGACGACGAAGTGTTCGTCGATACCGACGACTATCTGCAGCCGCCTGCGTACTGGCTCGCCGACCTCGCCCGTGACGATCTGAGCGAATGGGAGTTGCTTGACCGCTGGCCGACGCAATTCGACGCAACGCAGTTCGGCGTCACGCGTGGCCACGCAGTTTCCGCGGACGGCACGCGCGTGCCGTACACGGTGATCGGCCCGCGCGCCGAGCAACAACACGCGCGTCCATGCCTGCTCAACGGCTACGGCGGTTTTGCAATTCCCTTGCTGCCGAGCTACCTGACGGGGCAGGGCATCGGCTGGCTGGCGCGCGGTGGCGTGTACGTGGTCGCGCATATTCGCGGCGGCGGCGAGTTCGGCACGCGCTGGCATACGGCGGCGCAAGGCGAGCATCGCCAACGCGCGTTCGACGATTTCATCGCGGTGGCCGAAGCGCTCATCGAGACGGGCGTGACGAGCGCCGCGCAACTCGGTATTCAGGGTGGCAGCAATGGCGGTTTGCTGGTGGCGGCGTGCATGGTGCAGCGACCCGAGCTGTTCGGCGCCGTGGTGTGCGAGGTGCCCTTGCTCGACATGAGCCGCTATCACTTGCTGCACGCGGGCGCGTCATGGATCGACGAATACGGCGATCCCGACGAACCCGATGAAGCGGGCATGCTGGCCGCTTACTCGCCGTATCACCGCGTGTCGGCGAACGTTGCGTATCCGCCTGTGCTGTTCACCACATCGACGGCCGACGACCGTGTGCATCCCGGCCACGCGCGCAAGATGGCCGCGCGCATGCAGGCGCTGGGTGCCGACCACGTCTGGTATCGGGAGAACACGGAAGGCGGGCACGGCGGCTCCGACGAGTTGGAGCAGGCCGAGCACGATGCGATGGTGTTCGAGTTCCTGTGGCGTACTCTGAACCGGTCGACGCAGGCCTGACGTCGTGAGGAAGGATCAGCCGAGCTGCGCGACGACCGGCGCGTGGTCCGACGGCTGGTCCCACTTGCGCGGCACCTTGTCGACGTCGCACGACGAACATACGTCAGCCAGCGCCTTCGACAGCAGGATATGGTCGATGCGCAGCCCCGCGTTGCGACGGAACGCCATCATCCGGTAGTCCCACCACGAGTAGATCTTTTCCGGCTGCTCGAACTGGCGGAATGCATCGACGAGACCGAGTTCGACCAGCCGCACGAACTCCGCGCGTTCTTCGGGCGACACCAGATTCTGGCCTTCCCACGCTTTCGGATCGTGCACGTCGCGGTCTTCCGGCGCGATGTTGTAGTCGCCGAGCAGTGCAAGCTTCGGATGTACAGCCATCTCGCTCGCGATCCAGTCGTGCAGCGCAGCAAGCCAGCGCAGTTTGTACGCGAACTTGTCGGTGTCCGGCGCCTGGCCGTTGGGGAAATACGCGGAGATGATGCGCACGCCTTCGATGGTCGCGGCAATCACGCGTTGCTGCGGATCTTCAAAGCCCGGAATATTCCGCACGATGCTGCCTTCGTCGACCGTCAGGCCGCCGCGCACCAGAATGCCGACGCCGTTATAAGTCTTCTGGCCGGCGAACCAGCTGCGGTAGCCTTTCTCTTCGAGTTCGGCGCGCGGGAATTTTTCGTCCGGCAGCTTCAGTTCCTGGAGGCACAGTACATCGGTGCCGCTGGTTTCGAGCCAGTCGACCACATGCTGTTGGCGGACTTTGAGGGAGTTGACGTTCCAGGTGGCGATTTTCATGACATTCTCACAAGCTTGCGTGATTCCGATAGTCCCGCATCTTATCGCGCGGGCGAGCGGACGGTGAAAATGGCCCCGCCGCGGCACCGAAAATAAAAGCGCGAGCCGGTCATGTCGCGGCGTATAGTGAGATCACTCACACTCGCGCTTTTGCGCATCGGGGAGGCATCATGGCCGAACTTTACCCAGCCCTTTATAAGGACTTCGAAGTGCATCCGCTGGTATTTTCGCGGGCGTTCGACAAGTTCGACGGTCACAAGCGCCACTCCGAAGGCTACGACGTCGCGGTGCGCGTCTGCCGGCCGGGAGCAATCAGCGGCTCGAAGGCGAGCCGCGTATTTCGTCTCGTGCTGCCGCTCACGTTCTCCGATTTCGGCGTGGCCAAACGCAGTGCGAGCCAGTACGGCGCGGACATCATCGACGGTAAGGTGGAAGGCGCGACGGTCCAGGATCTGTGAGTCGCGTGTGCGTCATTTCACGAGCGTGAAATAATTCGCGCGATTGTTTGACGTCTTGCGAACATCTCTATACAATCCGTTTTCTCTGACGCGGGGTGGAGCAGTCTGGCAGCTCGTCGGGCTCATAACCCGAAGGTCGTAGGTTCAAATCCTACCCCCGCAACCAAGCATTGTTGAAAGCCCGCTGGCGCAAGCCACGCGGGCTTTTTAACTTCTGCGGCATCCGTGCGCATACGGGTTGAAGCGCGTGCGCAAGACACCTTCACTCCGAATCAATCGCCCATTCCACCGCCGCTTGCGCATGCAACGCGGTCGTGTCGAACACGGGTAACACGGAATCTTCTGGCTTGATCAGCAACGTGATCTCGGTGCAGCCGAGAATCACCGCCTGCGCGCCACGCGCGGCCAGCGCTTCGATCACACGCTGATACACCGCGCGCGAAGCGTCGTTCACTTTGCCGTGGCACAGTTCGTCGTAAATGATGCGGTGCACGTCCGCGCGTTCGGCTTCATCGGGAATCACTGTGTCGAGGCCGTAGCGCTCACGCAGGCGTCCCGTGTAGAAAGTTTGCTCCATCGTATAGCGCGTGCCCAGCAAGCCCACCCGCTCGATGCCTGCCGCGCGCAGCGCGCTGCCGGTCGGATCGGCGATATGCAGGAAGGGCACGTCGATCGCCGCTTCGATCGATTCATACACGCGATGCATCGTATTGGTCGCGAGCATCACCAGATCGGCGCCGCCCCGTTCGAGTTGGCGCGCGGCGTCTGCCATCTGCTGGCCGAGCGCGTTCCAGTCGCCCGCGCGCTGGTTCGCTTCGATCGGCGCGAAGTCGACGGTGAGCATCAGGCTGCGGGCGTTGTGGTGGCCGCCCAGGCGCGTTTTGGCGTGGCGGTTGAGCAGCTTGTAATACTCGGTGGACGATTCCCAGCTCATCCCGCCGATCACGCCGATGGTTTTCATGTGCTTGCTCCGTGAGTGGATGACGGCGCCGCATCGCATCGACCGTCTGTCTGGCGAGTATAGGCGGGCGGCGCGATGCACTGCCGGTACGGATCGCGCGCCGCTCGCCGGTACGGCCAGATGAAAAAAGCGTCGAACAAAAACGCCGCCACGCGCTTTCTGACGCCGATAGAATCGTAGTCAATCAGGACGGGGTCAAAGGGAGCGATAGATGGATCTGATCATCCGCCGCGCGATGCTGCCACCGGGCGCCGCGCCGCAATACAAAGAGCCGGTCGACATCGGCATCGACATCGGCATCGAAGCGGGCCGCATCGTCGCCGTCGAGCCGAAGCTGGCCGCCAGCGCGCGCGAAGAAATCGATGCCGCGGGTTCACTCGTCACACCGCCGTTCGTCGATCCGCATTTCCATATGGACGCGACGCTCTCGTACGGTTTGCCGCGCGTGAACGCGTCGGGCACGCTGCTCGAGGGCATCGCGTTATGGGGCGAACTGAAGCCGGACCTGACGCAGGAGGCGCTGATCGAGCGGGCGCTGCAGTATTGCGATTGGGCCGTCGCGCGCGGACTGCTTGCTATCCGCAGCCACGTGGATGTATGCGATCCGCGTCTGCTCGCGGTCGAGGCGCTGGTCGAAGTGAAGCGCCGCGTCGCGCCGTATCTCGATCTGCAACTGGTGGCCTTTCCTCAAGACGGCGTGTTGCGCAGCCCGGGCGCGTTCGAGAATCTCAAGCGCTCGATCGCGATGGGTGTGGACGTGGTCGGCGGCATTCCGCATTTCGAGCGCACCATGGCCGACGGCGCGCAGTCGGTGCGCCTCTTGTGCGAGTACGCGGCGGAGCAGGGCTTGCGCGTCGACATGCATTGCGATGAATCGGACGATCCGATGTCGCGGCACATCGAGACGCTCGCGGCCGAAACGCACCGGCTCGGTTTACACGGGCGTGTTACCGGCTCGCATCTGACCTCGATGCATTCCATGGACAACTACTACGTCAGCAAGCTCCTGCCGCTGATGCGCGAGTCGGGCGTCGCGGCGATCGCGAATCCGCTGATCAACATCACGCTGCAAGGGCGCAGCGACACGTATCCGAAACGCCGCGGCATGACGCGCGTGCCGGAGATGATGGCGGCCGGCATCAACGTCGCGTTCGGCCACGATTGCGTGATGGACCCGTGGTACAGCCTCGGCTCGGGCGACATGCTCGAAGTCGCGCACATGGGCTTGCATGTGGCGCAGATGACGGGCGTCGACGGCATGCGCGCCTGTTTCGACGCGGTGACGGTGAACGCCGCGCGCATTCTCGGTCTGGAAGGCTACGGCATCGCGCCGGGATGCGCGGCCAATCTGGTGCTGCTCGATGCGCGCGATCCGGTGGAAGCGATCCGCTTGCGCGCCGCGCGCCTCGCGGTAGTGAGCCGCGGCAAGGTGGTGAGCCGCGCGCCGGCTGCGCGCGCGGCGCTGTCGCTCGAAGGCCGTCCGGCGCAAGTGGACTTCAAATTGCATCCCGATTGATTGCGGCTTGATGCTTCGCGCGAAAAAAAAACCGGTGCCTGCTTACGCAGGTCACCGGTTTTTTATCGGCGCGAAGCAAAGCGCCGACGCTTGCCTCAACCCATCAATGCGCCGCGCCCGGCGACATGCCGTTGTGGCGCAGCAAGGCGTCGATATTCGGCTCGCGGCCGCGGAACGCCTTGAACGACTCCATTGCCGGACGGCTGCCGCCCACTTCCAGAATCTCCTTGCGATAGCGCATGCCGGTCGCCTGATCGAGCACGCTGCCGCTCGCCGCTTGCGCCGCTTCTTCGAATGCCGCGTAGGCATCGGCGGAGAGCACTTCAGCCCACTTGTAGCTGTAGTAGCCCGCCGCGTAACCGCCCGCGAAAATATGGCTGAACGTATTCGGCCAACGCGAGAACGGCGC
Organism: Paraburkholderia sp. BL9I2N2; assembly: GCF_004339745.1. Classification (GTDB taxonomy): domain Bacteria; phylum Pseudomonadota; class Gammaproteobacteria; order Burkholderiales; family Burkholderiaceae; genus Paraburkholderia. Next base: position 953,082 of record NZ_SMGP01000001.1, read on the forward strand.
CTGCGGCACGACATGGAAGCGCTCGTTGATTTCGTTCGCGAGTTCGGTGGCGTTCTTCGTGCCCGAAGCGTCGAAGCCGGTATGCAGTTGCATGTCGAACATCGAGAACACGATCTGGCGCAGCGTGCCCAATCCGCTCTGGAAGTTCTTCGCGGCGAGCATCTTGTCGAATAGATCGCGCGGCAACGGCTTGGCCGTTTCGACGTGCGACGTCATGTCGCTCAACACGTCCCACTCCCAGCAGAAGTTCTCCATGAATTGCGACGGCAGTTCGACCGCGTCCCACTCGACGCCGTTGATGCCCGACACGCCCAGTTCATCGACACGCGTGAGCATGTGATGCAGACCGTGGCCGAACTCGTGGAACAGCGTGATGACTTCGTCGTGCGTGAAGCAGGCGGGCTTGCCGCCGACCGGCGCCGAGAAGTTGCAGGTCAGATACGCGACCGGCGTTTGCACGCTGCCGTGCGTGTGCTTGTGACGACCGCGCGCATCGTCCATCCAGGCGCCGCCGCGTTTGCCTTCGCGCGCATACAGATCGAGGTAGAACTGCGCGACGAGGCCGCCGTCCTGATTCTCGACGCGGAAAAAGCGCACGTCCGGATGCCACACGGCCGCGTCGTCGCGACGGATACGCACGCCAAAGAGCGTTTCAGTGACCTTGAACAGCCCCTTGAACACGGCGTCTTCCGGGAAGTACTGTTTGACTTCGTTCTCAGAGAACGAGTAGCGCTTCTGACGCAGACGCTCCGCGGCAAACGTCATGTCCCATGGTTGCAACTCGCTCATGCCGAGTTCGTTCGCGGCGAATTCGCGCAGTTCCTTCCAGTCCTGCTCGGCATGCGGACGCGCACGCGTGGCGAGGTCTTCGAGAAAGCTCATCACCTGAGCGGGCGACTCGGCCATTTTCGGCGCGAGCGAGACTTCGGCGAAGTTGTTGAAGCCGAGCATGTGCGCTTCTTCTGCGCGCAGTTTCAACTGGTCGGCGAGTACCGCGGTGTTGTCCCACTCGGGCTTGCCGTTGCCGTATTGCGGGCCGAGTTCCGAAGCACGCGTGACATAGGCGCGATACATCGCTTCGCGCATCGGACGATTTTCCGAGTACTGCATCACCGGGAAATACGACGGGAAGTGCAGCGTGAACTTGTAGCCGGTCTTGCCTTCGCGTTCGGCCGCTTCCTTCGCGGCTTCGACGACGTCTTCCGGCAGGCCGACCAATTGCGCTTCATCGCCGGCTTCGACGACATAGGCATAGGCGTTGGTCGCATCGAGCACGTGATCGGAAAACGCTTTCGAGAGCGCCGCCTGACGTTCCTGCAATTCGGCGAAATGCGGTTTCCGGTCTTCCGGCAATTCCGCGCCGGACAGGCGGAAATCGCGCAGCGCGTTGCCGAGGATCTTCTTACGCTCGTCGGTTAGCGAGGCGAAATCGCTGCTCGCGTTCAACGCCTTGTACTTCTCGTACAGCGCGAGATTCTGTCCGACGCTCGACCAGAATTCGGTGACGCGCGGCAGATTTTCGCCATACACGGCGCGCAACTCGGGCGTATCGGCGACGGCGTTCAGATGGCCGACCACGCTCCAGGCGCGCGACAGCGGTTCGGTGGCGCGCTCGACCGGTTCGACCACGTCGGCCCACGAAGCGGGGGTGATCGGCTGGGCAGCGCGTTCGACGGCGGCGGCCGCATCGGCGAGCAGCACATCGAGGGCTGGCGTGACGTGTTCGGGGCGGATTTCGCCAAAGCGCGGCAGGTCGGAGAAATCGAGGAGCGGATTGTCGTGATTCGAGGCGGTAGTGGACATGAGGCTTCCTGTCTGACGCGGGTGAACGGGTAATCGGTGCATCGACGGGCGTCCCACAAGGGGACTTCCTTTGGAGCGCGTGCAATGACGCCCCATAACGGCCGATACAGACATTATTGGGGCAGGGCGCGCCGATTCCAATCCGTCGGCAGACAAATTATCAGATGTCGCGGCCTTGTGCGCGTGCCGGACAGGCCGGGCGGCGCCGCGCGCGGCAATAACGCGCCGCTGCGCTTTGTGCGAAAGCGCACGGTCCCGATTGCTGCTATGCGGCAAGGTGGAGCGTCGCTATCGGTCAGCGGCGTTTTTTTGCAAAGAGGTATCAATGAATCCGCTTTCGGACGCTCTATCGCACAAGGGCAACAATTTTGATCTCGTGCGACTGCTGGCCGCCATTGCCGTCGTGTATGGCCATTCGTACGTGCTGCAGGCTCCCGACGGCAGCACCGATTGGGTTCAGAACGCGCTGGGTTTCGACGGTTTCGGCGCGCTGGGCGTCTACGCCTTCTTCCTGCTGAGCGGCATGCTGGTGACCGCCAGCTTCGACCGGCAACGCTCGGTGCCGCGCTTCGCCGTGTTGCGCATCGCGCGCCTGTGGCCGGCTGTGGCGGCCGGGTCGCTGGTGACGGTGTTCATCGTCGGTCCGCTCTTTACGACGCTGACGCTGCGCGAGTATTTTGCCTCCGGCATGACTTGGGCTAACCTCGACAACTTCTCGACCATCGTGCGGTCGGCCGGCTGGGCGCTGCCCGGCGTGTTCGAGCACAACCGCTATCCCGTCGACATCTGTGGACCGCTCTGGACGCTGCCGGTCGAAGTGCGCTGCTATCTGCTCGTGCTCGTGACCGGCATGGTGGGTTTGCTGTCCAACTCGCGTGGCGTGGTGCTCGCGGCCGCGCTCGGCTGCGCCACATTCATGCTGAACGTGGATCACGCGCATTGGCAGATCGGCTTGCGCGATTTCAGCGAAACGCCCGACGGCTATTCGTTCTGGCCGCAGCCGTTTTTCATGCTGGGCATGCTGCTGTATGGCTGGCGTGAGCGGATCGACATCAACGGCTTGGCGGCGCTGGCGTTCGCGATGGTGTTCCTGGTGTTCCGCGACACGGCCGGCGCGCAGCCGCTGTTCTATCTGGCCTTCGTGTACGGCGTGCTGTGGGTCGGGACGACACCGCTTCTGCGGCGCTTCGTGCCGCGTCATGATTACTCGTACGGCATCTATCTGTACGGCTTCATGGTGCAGCAATGCGTCGCGAACATCGCGCCGCAGTTGAGCCATGTGGCGGCGGTGTTGATTGCCGCGCCGTTTATTCTTTTGTGCGCGGCGCTGTCGTGGCACTTCGTGGAGCGGCCGGTGCTGAAGTGGTGCCGCGGGCGTCTCGCGCGGCCGTCGACGCAGGTAGCCGCGGGCATGCCGGCTGGCGATCAGGCGGTGCGCTGAGATGTGCTGAGTATGAGGTCCGCGGCCGGTGCCGATTGACTTGGAGAGTTTGGCAAGACGCCGCCAGGGCCGCTAGGTCCTGAAGCCGGCGAAGGTGCTCCGCCGGCTTTTCTCCCGCCGTTTACGCGTTCGCTGCCGCTTCGCGCTCGGCGGCTTCGATCGTGTTGACGAGCAGCATGGTGATGGTCATCGGGCCGACGCCGCCCGGCACCGGCGTGATGTAGCCGGCCACTTCCTTGACGCCCGCAAAATCCACGTCGCCGCACAGCTTGCCGGCTTCGTCGCGATTCATGCCGACGTCGATCACCGCCGCGCCCGGTTTCACCATCTCCGCCGTGAGGATGTTGCGCAAGCCGGTGGCGGCGACCACCACGTCGGCGTTGCGCGTATGAGCGGCCAGGTCGCGCGTCTTGCTGTGGCAGATCGTGACGGTCGCGCCCGCTTCGAGCAGCAGCAGCGCCATCGGCTTGCCGACGATGTTCGAGCGGCCGATCACCACCGCGTTCGCGCCTTGCAGCGGAATCTCGTAAGCGGCGAGCATTTTCATGACGCCGTACGGCGTGCACGGGCGGAACAGCGGCCGGCCGGTCATTAGCGCGCCGGCGTTGGCAACGTGAAAGCCGTCGACGTCTTTTTCCGGCGCGATCGCTTCGATCACCTTGTGGCTGTCGATATGCGGCGGCAGCGGCAGTTGCACCAGAATGCCGTGAATGCGCGGGTCGCGGTTCAGTTCGTCGATGCGTGCGAGCAGCTCGGCTTCCGGCAGGTCGGCCGGATAACGGTCGAACGACGAGCCGAGGCCGTTGTCGTTACACGCCTTCACTTTGTTGCGCACGTAGACTTCGCTGGCCGGATTGTCGCCGACCAGCACCACCGCGAGGCCCGGCTGATGGCCGCGAGCGGTGAGGGCGGCGGCGCGCGCGGCGACGTCGGCGCGCAGGGTCTTGGAAAGGGCTAGGCCGTCGATCAGTTTGGCAGTCATGGTCGGTCGAGATGGGCAGTTTGGAAAGCGGGGCAGGGCGCAGACGCTTGTGCGTGCCGCGCGCGATGGCGCTTTTCAACGGGAATGGGTCGGCACGTGAAAAGCGCGCGGCGCGAATCGGGGTTAAGCAGCGCTGCAAAGTGCGACATTATACCGGCCCTGCCAGGTGCGCCGCGTACGGATTCCAGGCTGTGCGGCAGCGCTACGGATGCCGGCCGCGCGTGCCTCACATGGTGGGACGGATGCCCGGTTGGAACGGTGGCGGCAGCGGGTGCGCCGCCAGACGCGTATTCGGGGCCGCGCCTGCCGCCTGGTGCGGCGGGCGGAGGCAAAGCTGTCAAACGCGACTTGCTATGGCTGGACCGGCTGCCAACCCGAGCCCGGCTCGAACGATGAGATCGCCGCCGCCGCGCGTGCGGTTCGCGGCCCGAGATTCTTCTGATACACCTGTCCGTCCTGATTGACGATGAAACTCATCACGCCGGTCTTGCCATAGTCGGCCGGCGATGCGATCAGTCCGAACCCTTTGCTCAGCACGCCGTTGTCGACGTAGTTCCTCGCGCCACCCTTAGCGTGCGCCCCTTGTGCCGTGAGAATGCGGAAGTGATAGCCGTGATACGCCTCTTCAGGCTGCGTGCCGTCGGGCATCGTGGCGGCGAGCGGCCCAAGCGGACTTTCCGCTTCGCCGTGCGCCGTCGTCCAGTACAGGCCGTCGTGCTGGCCCGGCGTACTGACGAAGCGCTGTGCATAGTGCTGGGTCAGGTTGCGATAGTCGTACTGCGCATCGAGGTAGGCGAGCGAGGTCAGGATCGCGGCGTGTTCATTGCGGCCGATGCGCCGTGTCAGCATCTCGTCGCGTCCCGCCGGCGGATCGAAACGCCAGCCGTTGCCCGACTGCACGAGCGGAATCGGCAGGGTCCAGCCACTGTAGCCGACCGTCAGATGCGCAGTGGCGCGCCCCTTGTCCATGACGGGGTCCTCGACGATCTGATGGTTTTTCGACCATTCGCCGAGGAACTGATAGATGTCGTCCTCGCCGATGCCTTCGGTTGGAATGAAGCGATGAAAATCGCCGCCGAGCACGCGCTTGAGGGCATCGTCGTCGTTGCGGGCGAGGGCTTCGACGAAGGCATTGGCGGCGTCGTCCGCGCTGGGATAGATCGCCTGGGCATGAGCGGGGATCGCGCTGATTAGCAGCGCCGGCGCCAGCAGCAGTGCGCCGGTGCTGCCGAGCGCGATAGCAAGTATCAGGACCTGGGCACGCAGCCTGCCCCGAGAGAATGGACGCATCATCAGACTTCTCCTTTTTTGTTCAACGGTTGCGGCCGAAGTGATGTTCGCCTGCACCGCCGCTGCCTGGGCCGCCGCCGCCGCCGCCCAAGCCGCCGCCCACGCCGCCGCCCACGCCGGCGGTACCGCCGTTACGCTGGACACCGCCGCTGTTCGCGTCGAGACTTCCGCTCATGTGTTGCTGGCCGCCGCCATTTGCGACGAGACCTTCGCTTGTGCGCTGCAGGCCGCTGGCATTTACGCCGGTCGTGCCGCCCGCATGCTGCTGACCACCGCGGCCGGCGAGCGCATCACGGCTTGCCTGGCCGCGCTGCGTGTCCTGCCGCGCGGCTTTACCGTCGCCGGCGCCGCGCAGCGCGTTGTCGCGATTGACGTTCTGCGCGCGGTTCTGCAACTTGGGGTTCGCCGTGCCGCCGTGATGAATGCCTTGCACACGCTGGCGCGCGCTGCCGCCCAGATTCTGGCCAGTGCGGTTTTGCAGCGTCTGCTGCGCCCGAGCGCGGGCGTCGTCGCGGCCGCGATACGCATCGCGCTGTGCGCCGCCGACGTTATTGTTCAAGCTGCGATTGACATTCGCGTTGCCGACGTTGCGAATGATGCTGGTGTTGCGATTCCAGTTCGTTGTGCTGCCATTCGCGTTGATCCGGTTGTTCACATTGATAGTGTTGTACCGGTTCACGTTGATGTTGACGTCATGTGAGTTCCAGTCGAAGCCACCCCACAGCGCGTTCGCCACCGCGACGCCGGTGCCGAACGCGAGGCCCGCGACGAAACTGGTGCCGATCACATAACCGGGCGGCGGTGGCACATACACCGGCGGATACGCGGGATAAGGCCACATGCCGTAGACCACGGTCGGGTTGTAGGTCGGCACGTACACCATTTGCGGATTGGCCGGCACGATCTGAATCGTGCTCTGTTCGACCACGACCGTTTGCTGCGACGTCGTCTTCAGATTGCCCGCCGCCTGTGCCTGCCTGCGCAGACGCTGCACGGAGTCCATTACGTCGTTGGGCTGGGCGAGAAACGCGCTACCGAGTTGCGTCACCCAATCCGCTTTCGAGGCCATGATGGCGAGCACCTGCGGGAAGGCAACGAGCGACTGCACGCTCGGATCCCACGGCTCGGACGCGACAGCCTTGACGGCGCTGTCGCCTTGCAGCGTCGAGTTGACTCTGGACCGTATGGCCGCCGCCTGCACGTCTTGCGGAAACGTCGAGGCCATCAGCACCTGGGCGAGCAGGGCGTCCGGATAAAGGGCAATAGGCGCGGCCAGCGAATCGAGTTGCTGGTTCGACATTTTCGCGGTGCCTTGCGCATGGACGACGTCCGGCGCGGCCAGTCCGACGAATAGCGGCGCTACCGCAAAAACGGCACAAATAAGCATCACAGGCGAGCGATGTGCTCGGGATCGTTTCACGATGAATTCCTCCCGGTGGGGTTTATACGACGAGATGTCGGTGCGCAGCACGGGCTGCGTCGCTTCGCCGCGATGGAATACGGCGAGGAAATGGCGAGTCGGGCCGGTGTCCGGTGGGTGGTCGGACGGCTCGATCGGCACGGCACGATGCCGTGTAAAAGCGCTCGAACCGCTCCAATTGTTTCGCATCACCAGGCGATGCCGCATGCGGCGTATCGCAGCAAGTCACTCCCGCGTCGATCGTCGCATCGGCGCTGTCTGCTAAGGAGTTCTGCGTAAATTAAGGGGCGCGTCCGAATCCGTCAATCTTGTCTGAGGAAAGAACCTGTTGCGGATTAGCGTAAGTAATTGCTGAGCAATGCGTATTATTTTGCACGCGCGAGGTGCGTCGAAATCACGCGCTTCGTCGTGATTGCCGTGCGATAGAGGGGAGGGTAATGAGGAGGGAAAAAGAGGACGAAACAGGCCGGACTCTTCGATAGTCCGGCCGTTGGCACGCAGTCACTTCTGGTGTGGCGGCGAGTTCCCCAAAGGGCCCTCCTTCGGGGTAAGCGCCGCCGTGCGAGGCTTATTGCGCCGGTTGCGGCTTGTTCGACAGCGCCAGTCGCAGCAGATCGGCGACCGTGTTGACGTTGAGCTTTTCCATGATGTTCGCGCGGTGCGCTTCGACCGTCTTGATGCTGATGCCGAGGTCGTCGGCGATCTGCTTGTTCAGGCGGCCGGCGATGATGCGCTCGAGCACCTGATGCTCACGCGCGGTCAGCTTGCCGAGACGTTCTGCCGCGGCGCGCTGCTGCTGTACGCTGGTGCTTTCGCTGCGCGCCTTGTCGAGCATGCGCTCGACCAGCTTGCGCAACTCGGCTTCGTCGAACGGCTTTTCGATGAAGTCCATCGCGCCTTTTTTCATCGTGGACACGGCCATCGGCACATCGCCGTGGCCCGTCACGAAAATGATCGGCAGCGATGCGTTGTCGGCGATCAGGCGTTCCTGCAACTCGAGCCCGCTCATGCCGGACATCCGCACATCGAGAATCAGGCACGCGATCTGGCCCGGATGCTGATGCGGCTGCCATGCGTCGATGAACTGCTCGGCGCTGGAGAAGCATTGCACGCGGTAGCCGTTCGCCTCCAGCAGCCAGCGCAGCGAATCTCGCACGGCCTCGTCGTCATCGACGACAAAGACAGTTTCCTGTGTGGTGACTGGGCTGTTCATAGCTCTCCCGTAACGGTTTGTGGTGTCGGCGCCTGTGTCCCGCCGTTGCTCGGGCCATCAGGCTCTCCAATAGGCAGACTGCAATGGAACGTGGCGCCTGTGATGTGGCCGTCAGATTCGACGTTGTTGACCACCCACAGACGGCCGCGGTGCGATTCGATAATCGAACGGCAAATGTTCAGCCCCATGCCCATACCATCGGACTTGGTGCTGTAAAACGGTTCGAACAGCCGCTCGGCTGTCGCTTCGTCGACGCCCGGTCCCTGGTCGACGACGCTGATGCAGACAAACCCGCTCTCCAGCCTCACGACTACGCGGATCACCGGATCGACCGCATTCGGACGGGCTTCGGCCATCGCTTCGGCGGCGTTCTTCAGCAGGTTGACCAGCACCTGCTCGATCAGCACCGGGTCGACGTAGATCACCGGCAGGCGCGAGCGCAGATCCGTGACGATGCGAATGCGGCGCTTGCGCGCCTCGATTTCGGCCAGACCCACGGCATCGGCGACGATATCGGCCACGCGCGTGGCTTGCCGCTTCGGCTCGCTGCGCTTCACGAACTCGCGGATGCGCTTGATGATCATGCCCGCGCGCACCGCCTGCTGGGCGGTCTTTTCGAGCACTGGTAGCAGATTGTCAGGGGTCGTCCGACCGGATTTAACCAGTGCCACGGTTCCGGAGCAATAGTTATTGATCGCGGCGAGCGGCTGGTTCAGTTCGTGCGCGAGCGACGAGGCCATTTCGCCCATCGTCATCAGACGGCTGGTGAACTGCAGCTTCTCGTCTTGCTGGCGCGACAGCTCCTGGGCCTGCTTGCGGGTCGTGATGTCGGTTGCGATCTGCATCTGCGCGAGGTGGCCGTCCACCCACTGAATGTACTGGCGGCGCACTTCGAACCACTTCTGGATACTCTGCACGTAGATTTCCTGCGCATCGGCGGTGCTTTCGGTCAACGCGGCGGCGGGTAGGCCGGCGTAGGTATCCACCATATCGATCGAATCGGACGACGCCTGTGCGCTATCGAACCCGCCGCCCGCCAATTCCAGATGACCGTCCGGGCGAATGCCGAAGAGATGCCGGTAATAGCGGTTGGCGAACAGGAGTTCGGCTTCGTCGGCAGCCAGCACGGAGACGGCGGCGTCGAGACTTTCGAGCACCGTGGTGAAGCGCTCGTGCGCGGCGGCGAGTTCTTCGCGCGCGCGCTTCGGCTCGGTGATGTCGGTCATCGACGACATCCAGCCGGTCTGGCGGCCCGAACTGTCGATCAGCGGCGACACGTAGAGACGCGCATGGAACAGCGAGCCATCCTTGCGGCGCACCCGCAATTCGAAGCCGGAAGAGGGCGCCTTGCCGCGCAGCGTCATGTCGAGCTGGCGCTGCATTTCCGGGTAAGCGTCGCGCGGCCAGTAGGCGAACGGCGCGTTCTTGCCGACCAGATCGCTTTCGTCCCAGCCGGTCATGCGGCAAAACGCCGGATTGACGTGGGTGATGCGCCCATGCATGTCGAGCACGCGCATGCCGATCAGCACGGAGTTTTCCATCGCGCGACGGAAGAACGCTTCGGCGTACAGCGCCTGCTGCGCTTCGAAGCGTTGGCGCGTGTGTTTCCACAAGCTCCACAGGCTCCACAACACGAAACAGGAGAGACCCGCCACCAGCCACACCAGCGTGTTGTTGGTGAAGTTGGTCATCTGCGGGAACGCGTAGACGCGCACCGAGACGCCTTGGCCCGGCGGGTCGAGCGGCAGATCGTAGAACATGTCGCGCGGCAGGCGCGGGCGGGTCGACGTGGTGGTCAACTCGCGGTTGTTCACGTCGATGATCGAGATTTTGTACTTGGCGGACAGCTCAGGTGGAATGTCGTGCTTGAGGATGCCTTCCACCGAGAAGACGGCGGCGATCGTGCCGAGGAAGTCGCGGTCGCGGAACACCGGCGTTTGCAGCGTGATGTAGCCGTTGCCGAGGTCGTCGTAGATGAGCGGCGAATACACCTGGCGGCGCGTGTTGCGCGCCTCGGCGAAGGCGGCTTTGACGGCTTCGTCCATCTGCGTGTCGTTCGGCTTGGCCAGACGCTGGCCGAACACCGGCAGCGCGGTATTGGGCCAGCGCGGCTGTTGCTGGCTCGTGTACCAGTTCATGTAGAGGATCTCGGGATGCCCCTGCATGATGTCCGTGGTGGACACCTGGAACGAATGCGGATCGGCGTGGCCGGCGACCAGATCGCGCGCGAGCGCCTGGATCTGTTCCTGCGCGCCGGTCATGGACAGGCGGATCTGCTGCTGCGCCCACGCGACATTACGGTAAAGCGTGTCTTCCTGCTGTTGCTGTTCGCGCCGGTTCAGGCTCCACAAAATCAGACTCATGACGACCAGGAAGACCAGGATCGACAGGAGCGGCGTGAGCAAATAGGAATTGGACCACCACGGTCCGTGGTGCCAGCGGGAGGACGGCGTCGAATCCGCGGGCGAACCGGCGGTGCGCGCCGAGCGTGCGAAAAGCCGTTCGGTCAACATGCGTGGCATTGTAGCGCAGCGTGAAGCTAGCAAATGGCGCAAAAAAGCGCGGAAAGGACCATTAATCGGCGCAAACTAGCCAACGTATCCGTCGATCGGCAGTCAAATCAGGTTGCGCCGCAACAATTTTTCATATTATGAGATTCGATCTCGTAATTCGAAAATTTTGTTGCGTGGACGTCGGGACCCTTATTACAATCGGCCGAAGCTGCCGCGGCCGTGCTTCGTCCGCGTCGTCTGTTCAAAGAGCGTTCCTCTACATCCAGGAGACGAGCATGTCCGCTGTACCCGACGAAGTCATGAAATATGTCGCTGCTGAAAAAGACGACGATCCCCAGGAAACCGGCGAATGGCTTGAAGCGCTGGATGGCGTGATTTCTGCTGTGGGCCCAGATCGCGCTCACTACCTGATCGAGAAACAGATTGAATTCGCCCGCGTGCATGGCGAACATTTGCCGTTCTCGGCCAACACGCCTTACATCAATACGATCCCGGTTTCGCGTCAGGCGAAGATCCCCGGCGATCAGGACATCGAACACCGTATCCGCTCGTACACGCGCTGGAACGCCATCGCGATGGTGCTGCGCGCCGGCAAGGACACCAACGTCGGCGGCCACATCGCCTCGTTCGCTTCCGCCGCCACGTTGTACGACGTCGGCTACAACCACTTCTGGCACGCGCCGTCGGCCGAACATGGCGGCGATCTCGTGTTCGTGCAGGGCCACTCGTCGCCGGGCGTCTACTCGCGCGCGTTCCTGCTGGGCCGTCTGACCGAGAACCAGCTCGACAACTTCCGTCAGGAAGTGGGCGGCGAGGGCATCTCGTCGTATCCGCACCCGTGGCTGATGCCGGACTTCTGGCAATTCCCGACCGTCTCGATGGGTCTCGGCCCGATCATGGCGATCTATCAGGCGCGCTTCATGAAGTACATGCAGGCGCGCGGCATTGCGAAGACCGACGGCCGCAAGGTCTGGGCTTTCCTCGGCGACGGCGAGACGGATGAGCCGGAATCGCTCGGTGCGATCGGCATGGCCGGCCGCGAACGGCTCGACAACCTCGTGTTCGTGATCAACTGCAACCTGCAGCGCCTCGACGGTCCGGTGCGCGGTAACGGCAAGATCATCCAGGAACTGGAAAGCGAATTCCGCGGCGCCGGCTGGAACGTCATCAAGGTCATCTGGGGCAGCCGCTGGGACGCGCTGTTCCAACGCGACAAGTCGGGCGCGCTGATGCGCCGCATGATGGATGTGGTCGACGGCGAGTACCAGACGTACAAGTCGGAGTCGGGCGCGTATGTGCGCGAACACTTCTTCAACACGCCGGAACTGAAGGCGCTGGTCGCCGAATGGTCCGACGAGGAAATCTGGAATCTGAACCGCGGCGGCCACGATCCGCACAAGATCTACGCAGCGTTCCAGGAAGCGTCGAATTCGCAGGGCCAGCCGACCGTCATTCTCGCGAAGACGATCAAGGGCTACGGCATGGGCGAAGCCGGCCAGGCGATGAACATCACCCACCAGCAGAAGAAGCTGCACGTGGATCAGCTGAAGAAATTCCGCGACCAGTTCCGCCTGCCGATCGCCGACGAAGACCTCGTCAACGTGCCGTACCTCAAGTTCGAAGAAGGTTCGAAGGAACTGGAGTACATGCGCGCTCGCCGTCAGGACCTCGGCGGCTATCTGCCGGCGCGTCGCCAGAAGGCCGAGTCGCTGCCGGTGCCGGAACTGTCGGCATTCGAGCCGCTGTTGAAGGGCACGGGCGAAGGCCGCGAGATCTCCACGACCATGGCGTTCGTGCGGATCCTGAACATCCTGTTGAAAGACAAGGCGCTGGGCAAGCGCATCGTGCCGATCGTGCCGGACGAGTCGCGTACCTTCGGTATGGAAGGTTTGTTCCGCCAGATCGGTATCTGGAATCAGGAAGGCCAGAAGTACGTGCCGGAAGATTCCGACCAGCTGATGTTCTACCGTGAGTCGGAAACCGGGCAGATTCTGCAGGAGGGCATCAACGAAGCCGGTGGTATGGCCGACTGGATCGCAGCCGCGACGTCTTACTCGACGCACGGCGAGATCATGATTCCGTTCTACATCTTCTACTCGATGTTCGGCTTCCAGCGCATCGGCGATCTGGCATGGGCGGCGGGCGACATGCGTTCGCGCGGCTTCCTGCTGGGTGGCACGGCCGGCCGCACGACGCTGAACGGCGAAGGCCTGCAACACGAAGACGGTCACTCGCTGCTGTGGGCGGCTTCGGTGCCGAACTGCATCAGCTACGATCCGACGTTCGGTTACGAACTCGCGGTCATCATGCAGGACGGCCTGCGCCGCATGGTCGCGGATCAGGAAGACGTGTACTACTACGTCACGGTGATGAACGAGAACTACGAGCACCCGGCGATTCCGCAGGGCGAATCCGTAGCGGCCGACATCATCAAGGGCATGTACTCGTTCCGCAAGGCCGAAGCGGACAAGAAGGCGCCGCGCGTGCAACTGATGGGCGCGGGCACGATCTTCAACGAAGTGATCGCCGCCGCCGATCTGCTGAAGAACGACTGGGGTGTCGCCGCCGATCTGTGGAGCGTGCCGAGCTTCACCGAACTGGCTCGCGAAGGCCACGAAGTGCAGCGCTGGAACCTGCTGCACCCTACCGAAGAAAAGAAGCTCTCGCACGTCGAGAAGCTGCTCAAGGACGCACAAGGTCCGGTCATCGCCTCGACCGACTATGTGCGCGCGCTGACCGAACAGATCCGCGCGTTCGTGCCGCAGAAGTTCGTCGTGCTGGGCACGGATGGCTACGGCCGTTCGGACACGCGCGAAAAGCTGCGCCACTTCTTCGAAGTCGACCGCTACTGGGTCACGGTTGCCGCGTTGAATGCACTCGCAGATGAAGGCACGATCGAACGCAAGGTAGTCGCCGAGGCGCTCAAGAAGTACAACCTTGATCCCGCCAAACCCAACCCGATGACCGTCTAAGGCATCATTCCCCGTGTGCCATGGCGTGCGCGCCCGCCCCTGATCGCCAGGGGCAGGCCGCGTGCGCGGCCCAGGAGACACTAACAATGAGTCAAGCGATCGAAGTCAAGGTGCCGGACATCGGCGATTACAAGGACATTCCTGTGATCGAGGTGCTGGTGAAGGCGGGTGACACCGTCGAAAAAGAGCAATCGCTCGTTACGCTGGAATCGGACAAGGCGACCATGGACGTGCCGAGCTCGGCCGCCGGCGTCGTCAAGGAAGTGAAGGTCAAGGTCGGCGACAACGTGTCGGAAGGTTCGTTGATCGTCGTGCTGGAAGGTGCTGAAGGTGGCGCGGCTGCGCCTGCTGCGGCTCCGGCTCCGGCTCCGGCTCCGTCGGCGGCACCTGCTGCGGCCCCCGCGGCTGCGCCGGCACCCGCTCCCGCTGCGAGCGGTGGCGGTCTGCAGGAAGTCAAAGTGCCGGATATCGGCGACTACAAAGACATTCCCGTGATCGAAGTCGCGGTGAAGGTCGGCGATCGCGTCGAGAAAGAGCAGTCGCTGGTGACGCTCGAATCCGATAAGGCGACCATGGACGTGCCGAGTTCGGCTGCCGGCATCGTCAAGGAACTGAAGGTCAAGGTCGGCGATACCGTGTCGGAAGGCTCGGTGATCGTGGTCGTGGAAGCGGAAGGCGGCGCGGCTGCGCCGGCTCCGGCTCCCAGGCAGGAGGTCGAGAAGCCGTCCGACGCACCGGCTGCACCGTCGCCGGCTCCGGCGGCTCCGTCGGCGCTCGCCCAGGCACCGGTGATTCCGGCCGGCGAAGGCGGCGCGCGCCATGCGAGCCATGCATCGCCGTCCGTGCGCAAGTTCGCGCGCGAACTCGGCGTCGACGTGACGCAGGTGCAGGGCACGGGTCCGAAGGGCCGCATTACGCAAGCCGACGTGACCGCCTTCATCAAGGGCGTCATGACCGGCCAGCGTGCCGCGCCTGCTGGCGCTGCCGCACCGGCTGCCGCGGGTGGCGGCGAGTTGAATCTGCTGCCGTGGCCGAAGGTCGACTTCACGAAGTTCGGTCCGATCGATCCGAAACCGCTGTCGCGCATCAAGAAAATTTCGGGCGCGAATCTGCATCGCAACTGGGTCATGATTCCGCACGTCACGAACAACGACGAAGCGGATATCACCGATCTCGAAGCGCTGCGCGTGCAGTTGAACAAGGAAAACGAAAAGGCCGGTGTGAAGATCACCATGCTGGCTTTCGTGATCAAGGCCGTGGTTTCCGCCCTGAAGCAGTTCCCGACGTTCAACGCCAGCCTCGACGGCGATAACCTGGTGTTCAAGCAGTACTTCCATATCGGCTTTGCGGCTGATACGCCGAACGGTCTGGTCGTTCCTGTCATTCGCGATGCGGATAAGAAAGGTTTGATCGAGATCGCCAAGGAAATGGCCGAGCTGTCGAAGGCTGCGCGCGATGGCAAGCTCAAGCCGGATCAGATGCAAGGTGGGTGCTTCTCGATTTCTTCTTTGGGTGGCATTGGCGGCACGAACTTCACGCCGATTATCAATGCGCCTGAAGTCGCCATTCTCGGGTTGTCGCGTGGCGCGATGAAGCCGGTTTGGGATGGCAAGCAGTTTGTGCCGCGTCTGATCTTGCCGCTTTCTTTGTCGTATGACCATCGTGTGATTGATGGTGCTGCGGCGGCGCGGTTCAATGCGTATCTTGGGGCGCTTCTTGCCGATTTCCGGCGTGTGATTCTTTGATGTGGTGATTGGGTTGCGCGGGGCGCGGGTTTTTTGTTTGTTATCCGCGTCTCTCGTTGAACTTGCATTCATGTCGGTCTATTAGTGTTGCCCCTGTGCGGGGCGGCACCTACTTTTCTTTGTCTTCCAAAGAAAAGTAGGCAAAAGAAAGGCGCGTCCTTGGGCGGACAGCAAAGGCTGATTCTGTCCAGAACGTCGCCAGCCTTCAGGCCGAAGTGAAGTGCGTTCGTCTCATCACGATCAATAAGAGAAGGGGACACTAATGAGTCTCGTCGAAGTAAAAGTGCCGGATATCGGTGACTTCAAGGATGTCGATGTCATCGAAGTCAATATCAAAGCGGGCGACGTCATCGAGAACGAACAGGCGCTGATGACGCTCGAGTCCGATAAGGCCTCCATCGAAGTGCCGAGCGATACCGCCGGCACGGTCAAGGAAGTCCGCGTCAAAGCCGGCGACAAAGTCTCGCAAGGCACGGTGATCGCGCTCGTCGAAACATCGGCGGACGCGGCTCCCGCGAAAGATGCACCGAAGGCTCCGGCCAAGGAACCTGAGAAAGCGCTCGCTCAAGCGGAAGCAAAACCGCAGGCGGCGGCTCCGGCCAAGGCGGCTGCGCCCGCTCCGCAAGCCGGTAGCTTCTCCGGCAACGCGGATATCGAGTGCGACATGCTCGTGCTCGGTTCGGGCCCCGGCGGCTATTCGGCGGCGTTCCGTTCTGCTGACCTGGGTATGAAGACGGTGCTGGTCGAACGTTACTCGACGCTCGGCGGCGTATGTCTGAACGTCGGCTGTATTCCGTCGAAGGCGCTGTTGCACACGGCGCTGGTGATCGACGAAGCCGAAGCGCTCGGCTCGCACGGCATCACGTTCGGCAAGCCGCAAATCGATCTCGACAAGCTGCGCGACTTCAAGTCGGGCGTCGTCAAGAAGCTCACCGGCGGTCTCGCCGGCATGGCGAAGATGCGCAAGGTCGAAGTGGTCACGGGCACGGGTTCGTTCGTCGATCCGCATCATATGGAAGTGCAGGTCGAGGGCGGCAAGAAGGTCGTCAAGTTCAAGCAGGCGATCATCGCCGCGGGCTCGGAAGCGGTAAAGCTGCCGTTCATTCCGGAAGATCCGCGTGTGGTCGATTCGACCGGCGCGCTTGAACTGCGGCAGATTCCGCAACGCATGCTGGTGATTGGCGGCGGCATCATCGGGCTGGAAATGGCCACGGTGTACGCGACGCTCGGCGCGCAGATCGACGTGGTCGAAATGCTCGACGGCCTGATGGCCGGCGCGGACCGCGATCTGGTCAAGGTCTGGGAGAAGTACAACAGCAAGCGTTTCGCCAATGTCATGCTGAAGACCAAGACCACGGCGGCGGAAGCGAAAGACGACGGCATCTATGTGTCGTTCGAAGGCGAGAAGGCCCCGGCCGAAGCGCAACGCTACGACCTCGTGCTGGTTGCCGTCGGCCGTTCGCCGAACGGCAAGAAGATCGGCGCGGACAAGGCAGGCGTCGCGGTGACGGATCGCGGCTTCATCGACGTGGACAAGCAGATGCGCACCAACGTGCCGCACATCTTCGCGATCGGCGATATCGTCGGTCAGCCGATGCTGGCGCACAAAGCCGTGCATGAAGCTCACGTCGCCGCCGAAGTCGCACACGGCGAAAAGGCCTACTTCGATGCGCTGCAGATTCCGTCGGTGGCGTACACCGATCCGGAAGTGGCGTGGGCCGGCAAGACGGAAGACCAGTTGAAGGCCGAGGGCATCAAGTACGGCAAGGCGGTGTTCCCGTGGGCCGCTTCGGGCCGCGCGATCGCCAACGGCCGAGACGAAGGCTTCACCAAGCTGCTGTTCGATGAGGAAACGCATCGTGTGATCGGCGGAGGGATTGTCGGTTTGAATGCGGGCGACCTGATCAGCGAAGTCTGTCTCGCGGTCGAAATGGGTGCGGACGCAACGGATATCGGCAAGACGATTCACCCGCATCCGACGCTTGGCGAATCGATCGGGATGGCCGCCGAGTTGTACGAAGGCGTCTGTACCGACCTGCCGCCGCAGAAAAAGAAGTAAGGCGATTCGGCCCGTCTGCACTCGTGCAGGCGGATTCGATGATGCAAATAAAAACGGCGCGCCCCGCAAAGGGCGCGCCGTTTTTTTCTTTGGGCAGCAGAGTGGGGCGGTTGCCGCGCGACGACGGCGTCATCAATACATGCTGAACGACTCGGGCGACGGCGAAAAGCGTCGGGTAAAAAAATCCCGGCCTTTCGCCGGGCAAACGATACGCCGTTCAACGTATCGGAGCGTTCGGCCAATTAACACCGTGTGGGCGGCAACGACACGACGCTGTTGCTTGCGGTAACGCCGGCACAGCGTTCGAGCTGTGCCGGCGTTGGATGATGCCTGCAGAGTGATGCTTGAGACTGAAGCTTAGACTGCCTTCTTGGCCGAGCGCGATGCTTGCGCGGCGGCTTGCGAAGCTGCCTTCGATGCGGCCGTTGCAGCTGCATTGAAGTTGCTTTCAGCGATTTCGACAGCTTGCTTCGTTGCCTTGTGAACCGTTTCGTACGTGGTGTTAGCGGCGGTGATAGCCGACTTCATCACGGCGACAGCGGTTTCCGAACCAGCCGGTGCATTCTTGGCGACGTTCTCGACGAGCGATTGGACCTTGCGGTTCTGCTCTTCGAATTGCGCTTCCGCGACGCGGGTGAATTCACCTTGCGTTGCCGAAACGATCTCATACACGTGGCGGCCGTACGACAGCGCCTTTTCAGCCACCGGCTGTGCAAGGCTTGCTTGCAGAGCCAGCAATTCTTGCGCGTCCTTGACCGACAGGGCGCGTTGAGCATTTTCCTGGCTTTCCGCGAGCGTCGATTTCACGACTTGCAGGTTCAGCTCAACCAGCTTTTCGACGCCTTCGAATGCTTTGGTCGTCAGGCCGAACAACGTTTCAAAGTTGGCTTTCTGGGCTGCGGCGAATTGCTCAGGGGTCAGCAGAGTCATGGTTTACGCTCCTGGATCGCGGTCTGTCTGTGCGGACCGCATTGGGTGAATGGTGAGACACATGGGTGCGTCCCGCCGGACCGCGATGTATTGTGCATCGCAGCAATGGTTCCCATTTTAGGATGGTTACAAAGAATGTCAAGCGCTTTTTGTGCGTCGCACAATATTAAGAAACTACTGATAAAACATAGTGTTATGCGATCGGCATGACATCCTTATGACGCAGGTCGATTTAACCGCCGCACCGCGCCGGTGCCTAATCATGCCGTATTTATTACTGAATTGTAAGGTCAATTTGACCGACAAACGCGGGCTATGCGGGGACGCTAACATCCGGCAATTGTTAAAAAAGTCTTCGGAGGCCGATTTGGTGTAAACCGGAAAGTGTCACGGAACGTTAATGCTTCATGCTGGTCGAATGCGCGTTGCGGTCTGCAGCAGGCGTTTAACAACTTCGCTGCGCGACTGCTGCCGCGTGCTGTTGCACTGGTAGTTTGACCGCCCGTGCTCTGACCGTATTTCCCCTGATCAAGGTTGTCTCGAAATTGCCGTTATGCTGGAAGAATCACCTCGATTCCGGCGTATGGCGGCAGCGGCGAGGCGTAACGTGCCGGCGATCGTTTTTTTCGATCGATGCACGGCACTTATTCGTGTTTTTGCGATCGGAGCTTACAAGCCGGTTTAAGGAGCGCGTATAAGTGCTTCAAATTGCTAATTTTTCGTTGTTTTACTACACTTGCGGAAACCTCTCGCCGCTCCCTACCGAACACCCATGAAAACCGACATGTTTTCGTCGCTAAAAGTGATCCACGGCGCGGCCCGCAGCACCGCTCTGTCGGTGGCCGCCTCCATGGTCATCGCGGCGGCGTTCGCCACGCCCGTGAGCGCTTTTGCCGCCACGCCCGATGCACCTGCAAAAACCTCCAAACACGCCAAAGCGGCCAAGAAGCCGGCTGCCGCTCCTGAAAAGGTGTCGGGCAAGGCCTCGAAAGCGACCAAAGCCGCGGCTGCAAAAACCGTAGCCGCTGACGACGACGCGCCGCGCGCGGGCGTCAAGCGCAAGCGCGTGACCTACACGTCGAACGGCCGTCACCACTCGGTGGTGCGCCGCATCGCGTACGAACCGCGTCAGCCGAGCGTCGGCCAGGCTTTCGGTCTGCACGAAACGCCGGACGCGCTCATGCTGCGCTCGAGCGTCGCCTACGTGATCGATCAGAACTCGGGCGAGTCGCTGTTCGACAAGAACTCGCGCGCCGTGGTGCCGATCGCGTCGATCACCAAGCTGATGACCGCGATGGTGGTGCTCGACTCGAAAGAGCCGATGACCGACCAGATCGAAGTCACGGACGAAGACCGGGACTACGAAAAGAACACCGGCTCGCGTCTGTCGGTGGGCTCGGTGCTCTCGCGTGAAGACATGCTGCATATCGCGCTGATGGCGTCGGAAAATCGCGCGGCCGCGGCGCTGTCGCGCTATTTCCCGGGCGGCCGTCCGGCGTTCCTCGCGGCCATGAACGCGAAGGCCAAGCAGCTCGGCATGACCGACACGCACTTTGAAAACCCCACGGGTTTGACGAGCCAGAACGTGTCGAGCGCGCGCGACCTCGTGAAGATGGTCAACGCGGCGTATCAGTATCCGGTGATCCGCAGGTTCTCGACCGATCACAGCTACGAGGTGTACACCGGCAAGCGCTCGCTGGCGTACAACAGCACCAATGCGCTGGTGCGTAACCCCACGTGGGACATCGGTCTGCAAAAGACCGGCTTTATCAACGAAGCGGGTGAGTGCCTCGTGATGCAGGCGACCATTCACGGCCGTCCGATGATCATGGTGTTGCTCGACTCGTCGGGTAAGTACTCGCGGTTCGCGGACGCCACGCGTCTGCGCACGTGGCTGGATAACGGCGGCGGCGAGGCGCGGATTACTAGTGCGGACGCCAGCGGTCCGGGTACCTGAAGCGTTGGTTCGGTGGCCGGTTTCCGGACCGGCCGCATGAAAACAAAAAGCCTCGCAACTGCGAGGCTTTTTTGTTTCTTGAGCGTAAGCCCAGCGCCGGGCTACGCGTGATGGCTATGCGAATGGTCCTGCGCGGGTTGCGGCCGGTAGCCGAGCGACGCGGAGATCATCAGCGCCGTCTGGCTAAGCTGGCCGAGCCAGGAATCCTGCAAGCGATCCGCCGGCGCCGACAGCGACAGACCGGCAACCAGTTTGCCGGTGTCGTCGTAGATGCCGGCGGCGATGCAGCGCACGCCGAGTTCCAGCTCTTCGTTATCGCGCGCGCAGGCCTGCTGGCGCACGTGCGAGAGCTCGCGCTCCAGTTTGGTCAGGTCGGTGATGCTGTTCTGCGTGTGGCCCGACAAGCCGGTGCGCGTGGCGTAGGCCCTCACGCGAGTGGATTCGTCGGCGGCGAGGAACAGCTTGCCTACCGAGGTCAGATGCAACGGCGCCCGTCCGCCGATGGCGCGCACCACCTGCATGCCGGAACGCTCGGAATAAGCACGTTCGATATAGACGATCTCGTCGCCCTGACGTACCGACAGATTCACGGTCTGGCCCGTCTGACGATGCAGTTCGCGCATCGGCGTGAGCGCCGCGTCGCGCACCGACAGGCGCGCCTTCACCAGATTGCCCAGTTCGAGCAGGCGCATGCCGAGACGATAGGTGCCGGGATCCGACCGGTCGACCAGCCGGCACATCACCATGTCGTTCAGGATGCGGTGCGCGGTGGACGGATGCAGCTCCGTGCGGATGGCGAGTTCTTTCAGGCTGACCGGGTCGCTATGCGCGGCGAGTGCGTCGAGCAAGCGCATCATGCGTTCGATCACCTGGATCGAAGTTTTGGGATCCGGGTTCGTGTCGCTCATGGGAGGAATCGGTTGACGCGTCAAACAGCGGAAATTGATTGTATCCCGTATTGTGAAAAGAAGGAAAGCGATTGGAACGCCAATTCCAATTTCAGCGGCTTTCGTCCTATGCCTTCCGGCCGTTGGTATTGTGCGGCAAACAGCGGATAATCAGGGACGTTTTCCCGAAGGAGGGCTCATGCGAGTCGGATTGTTCGTTACCTGCCTGATCGACCTGATGCGTCCCGAGATCGGTTTTTCGGTCATCAAGCTGATCGAAGGCGCCGGATTCGAGGTGGTGGTGCCACCCGCCCAAACCTGTTGCGGTCAACCCGCGTACAACTCCGGGGAACGGCGCATCGCGCGCGATCTGGCCGAGAAAACCCTGCGCGAGTTCGAACAGTTCGATTACGTCGTGGTCCCGTCCGGTTCGTGCGGCGGCATGATCCGCGTGCATTACGGCGATCTCTTCGCCGATGATCCGGAACTGATGAACCGCTTCGGCCGGCTGCGCGCCAAGGTGTTCGAACTGACCGATTTCCTCGTGAACGTGGCCAAGGTGCAATTGCAACCGGGCGAGTTCGCGGGTCAGGTCACGTATCACGATTCCTGCTCCGGGCTGCGTGAGCTCGGCGTGAAGGCGCAGCCGCGCGCTTTGCTGGCGCAGGTCGGCGTTACGGTGAACGAGATGAAGGATTGCGAGCATTGCTGCGGCTTCGGCGGCACCTTCGCGGTCAAGTACGGCAACATCTCCACGGCGATCGTCGACGAAAAGTGCGCGAATATCAGTGCAAGCGGCACCGGCACGGTGGTGCTCGGCGACCTCGGCTGCATGCTCAATATTGAAGGCCGTTTGCGGCGTACCGGCGACGCCACCACGCGCGTGCTGCACATCGCGCAGGTGCTGGCCGGCGACGTGTAACGCTGATTTTCAGATTCGCGCGCTTGACTCGTACTTCAGTCGCGCTTCGCCTGTTTTGCCCGCTTCGCTCGAATACGCACAAGGCCGCCATGCAAGTCCAATCGATGCAATTCAAGGCACGCGCCGGTCAGAAACTCGCCGACCAGCGTCTGCAGCAGAACCTCACCAAGCTGTCGACCAAGTTTGTGTCGGCCCGCGCCACGGCCATGACAGCGATTGATTTTCCCGCCACGCGCGCCGCGCTGAAGGAGCGCCGCAATCGCGCGCTGGAGAATCTCGACGTGTGGCTGGAAACCTTCGAGCGCGAAGCGGCCCGGCGCGGCGTGACGGTGCTGTTTGCCGAGACGACCCAGGAGGCCGCGCGGCTCGTCGGCGACATTGCGCGCCGGCACGAGGTGAAGAAGGTCATCAAGACCAAGTCGATGGTCACCGAAGAAATGCGCCTGAACGAAGTGCTCGGGCAAATGGGTGTCCAATCCATCGAAACCGATCTGGGCGAGTACATCCTGCAGATCAACGACAACGAGCCGCCGAGCCACATCATCGCCCCGGTCGTCCACAAGGATAAGGACGAGATCGCCGACCTGTTCGCGAAGACTCACAACCGGCCGCGCCTGACCGAAATTACCGACATGACGCGCGAAGCGCGCGAGATGCTACGCCCGCATTTCATGACCGCGGACATGGGCGTGACCGGCGGCAATTTCGTGGTGGCGGAAACGGGCTCGGTCGTGCTGGTCACGAACGAGGGCAACGAAGGCATGTGCACCGTGATGCCGCGCGTGCATGTGGCGGTGACGGGCATCGAGAAAGTGCTGCCTACGCTCGAAGACCTGGCCACGGCGATGCGTCTATTGCCGCGCTCAGCGACCGGGCAGACCACCTCGAACTATTTTTCCGTGTTGACGGGGCCGCGCGGCGAGGGCGACCAGGACGGTCCCGAGCATATGTATGTGGTGCTCGTCGACGGCGGGCGCACGGGGCTGATCGGCGGCGACTTCCAGGAAATGCTGAGGTGCATCCGCTGCGGCGCGTGCATGAACCATTGCCCGGTGTATCAGAAGGTGGGCGGCCACGCGTACGGCTGGGTCTATCCCGGCCCGATGGGTTCGGTGTTGACGCCGAGCTACGTCGGCATCGACAAGGCGCTGGATTTGCCGCAGGCCGCGACGTTGTGCGGCGAGTGCAACAGCGTGTGCCCGGTGGGCATTCCGCTATCCGATCTGTTGCGCAAGCTGCGCGAGAAGCAGGTGGAGCGGCATCTGCGGCCCTGGAAAGAGCGCGCCGGACTTGCCGTGTGGGGTTTTCTGGCGCTGCATCCGGATGCGTACGCGCTGTTCACGAAGCTTGCCGTGCGCGTGCTGGAACGCATGGGCGGAAGGAATCGGTCGATCGCCAAATTGCCGTTGGGCGGCGCGGGCTGGACCAATACGCGGGATATGCCCGCTCCGGTCGGTCGAACGTTCAGGGAGTTGTACGCGGCGCAGCGCAGTCATATCGGCTGAGCGGGCTTCTTGGGCGAATCGCGCCGTCGTATTTTTGGAGGTTGGTGGCGTTGCGCGCGAGCCGGTGATTCCGGCGCCGCGCCATCTAAGTAATGGCCGTGCCGTTTGACGGCTGTCTCCGTCTGCCGTTCAGGACGTAGCCGCAGAAAACGAAGCGCGGTACGCATGCGTTGACAGATACGCATGCGAACCGCGCAACTATGCGACCAGCGGCGCTTAGTGGTCCGTCATCTGGCCAGGCTGTCGGCCGGGTGCCCCTCGCACGGGGGCGCCCCCATTATTGCCATTACCACGACCGCCGCCATTGCCCGCCTGCTGCGACGGCGGTGGCGGAGGCGGCGGGCTGGCAGCCCCCGGCCGGGGCGCATTTGATCCGCTCGGGCCACGTGGCCCTCCTACGCCGCCTTGAGGCGGCGGGCCGCCGTGCGAGCCGCCATTCGGCTGACCGTGCCAGCCGCCGTTATCGCCGTGGTTGCCGTTGTTTCCATAGTTGCCGTTGTTCGGCCGGCCCCGGTTCGGATAGCCGCCGTAGCCCGGTCCGTAATAGCGGCCCGGTCCGTCGTAATAGCCGGGGCCAGAGTAGTTGCTGTAGCCCATGTAGACGTTGGTTTGTGGCACGACCGGCACGCCGGTGGCGTAGCCGTCGTAATCGTCATAGCCGCTGTAACCGCCGCCGTAGCCGTTGCTGTACATCGGCGTGCCGTCCGGATAGACCGCGCAGCCGCCGAGCAGGGTGGCGGCAGCGAGGCAGGCGATGGGTGCGATGCGTTTCATGGTGATGGACCAGTGCGAGATTTATGTTTCTGTAAGACCGCTATTATCGTCATCCGTCGCAAGAGCTTTGTATGTGTTTGTAAGGATTTCTTTCTTGTGCCATGACGAGCGTCGACGTCGTGCGCCGCAAAACGTGAATTCACTGTTCCATTCGGAGCAACGCTCTATCTCGCGCCAGTGGGTTTTTCCCGATTGCGAATTCCTATAGCATTCGCACTGGGCATAGTGGGTTACAAACTCATCTGCCCCTAATCGGAAGAAACGACATCATGAAAAAGACAATATCGGTGTACTGGCCCCTCGCCATCGTTGTGCCGCTCGCTGCGGCTGCTTATCTGCATATTTGCGGCGACGCTGCGTCGCGCGCCCCGCAGGCTCCGCTCGCGGCCGCTCAGCTGACGGCTGAACTCGCGCGTGCCGTTTCGTACGGCATGATCGACGACACTGCCACGCTGCCGGCCAAACCTATGCGCGCCGCTACGGCGATGCCGATCGCGGAAGCGTCGTAAGCAAAGGTTAAGCGCGAGCGGAATCGGTCGCAGCACCCGAACGCCACGCTCGCGGCCACTAGCGCGCCGGCTTCCGGCGAGATTCCGGCCAGCTTTGTATAATCGCGGCACCATTTGTTAACAGTCGTCCTGCGCGCGTCGCGCGCCTGAAAAAGCCCCTTGATGAAAACCGTATCCATCTGCTTTGTCTGCCTCGGGAACATCTGCCGTTCTCCGACCGCGGAAGGTGTGATGCGTCATCTGGTCGGCGAGGCGAAGCTCACGGAGCGCATTCTGATCGACTCCGCCGGAACGGGTGACTGGCACATCGGCGAGCCGCCGGACGAGCGCGCGCAGCAGGCGGCCGGCCGGCGCGGCTATCAACTCGCCGCCTTGCGCGGCCGCCAGGTCGCTGTAGCGGATTTCGAGCGCTTCGACCTGCTCATTGCGATGGACGACAAAAACGTCGCCGCGCTGCGTCAGGTCTGCCCGCCGCAGCAACGCGACAAGATCCGTCTGCTGATGGAGTTTGTCCCCGAAGCGGACGCCCGCTGGAGCGGCGCCCGCGAAGTCGTCGACCCGTATTTCGGCGGCGCGGAAGGTTTCGAGCAGGTACTGGATCAGTGTGAAGCGGCCTGCCGTGGCCTGATTGCGGCGTTACGTCCCCAATTGCTTGTGTAGAGTTTGGCGAGAGAGCGCGCCAGCTTATCCAACAATTAAGCAAATGACCCAAATCGCGGTAGGGATACTTGACTAAATCGCTCATGTATTTATACTTGACAAAACTTGTCGAGAATTGCGGTTCCCACACCATATGAGACTCACCACGAAAGGCCGTTTCGCCGTCACGGCGATGATTGACCTGGCACTGCGCCAGGAGCAGGGCCCGGTGACGCTTGCGGGTATCAGCCAGCGCCAACACATCTCCCTGTCGTACCTCGAGCAGCTGTTTGGCAAGCTGCGTCGTCATGAAATCGTCGAGTCCGTGCGCGGACCGGGCGGCGGCTACAATCTGGCCCGCCGCGCCGAAGACGTAACCGTGGCCGACATCATCATCGCCGTCGACGAGCCGCTCGATGCCACCCAATGCGGCGGCAAGGGCTCCTGCGAGGGTACCAAACAGCACGACGGCCACTGCATGACGCATGAACTGTGGTCCACGCTGAACCAGAAAATGGTCGAGTACCTCGATTCGGTCTCCCTGAAAGATCTGGTGGACCAGCAGCGTTCGCGCGAAGGCGCGCCGGCCGTGCTGCGCGACAGGCGCAACGAAGCGCCGGCGGTCGAACCCGTCCGCGTGGCGCCGAAAGGGCCCAATTCCGTTTTCAACATGGCCGGTTCCTAGGCGCGGTATCGAGCAGTCACCGCAGCCTGATAAGAAACCCAGAAGCCAGAGCACATGACGTCCCCGGAGCAATTGATGAACAACGACACTCTCCATCTGCCCATCTACATGGACTACAGCGCGACGACGCCGATCGATCCGCGCGTGGTGGACAAGATGATTCCGTATCTGCGCGAGCAGTTCGGCAACCCCGCATCGCGCAGCCACTCGTATGGCTGGGCGGCGGAGCGCGCAGTCGAAGAAGCGCGTGAGAATGTCGCCGCGCTGGTGAACGCCGATCCGCGCGAAATCATCTGGACCTCGGGTGCCACGGAGTCGGACAACCTGGCCATCAAGGGCGCCGCGCACTTCTACAAGAGCAAGGGCAAGCACATCATCACGGTGAAGACCGAGCACAAGGCCGTGCTCGACACTTGCCGCGAACTCGAGCGCGAAGGCTTCGAAGTCACGTATCTGGACGTCAAGGACGACGGCTTGATCGACCTGGAAAAGCTCAAGGCCGCGCTGCGTCCGGACACGATTCTGGTGTCGGTCATGTCGGTGAACAACGAGATCGGCGTGATCCAGGACATCGAGGCGATCGGCGAGATCACTCGTGAAAAGGGCATCATTTTCCACGTCGACGCGGCGCAAGCCACCGGCAAGATCGCGATCGACCTGCAAAAGCTGAAGGTCGACCTGATGTCGTTCTCGGCGCACAAGACGTATGGCCCGAAGGGCATCGGCGCGCTGTACGTGCGCCGCAAGCCGCGTATCCGTATCGAAGCGCAGATGCACGGCGGCGGTCACGAGCGCGGCATGCGTTCGGGCACGCTGGCCACGCACCAGATCGTCGGCATGGGCGAAGCGTTCCGTCTCGCACGTGAAGAAATGGCGACGGAAAACGAACGCATCCGCATGCTGCGCGACCGTCTGCTGCGCGGCCTGTCGGAAATGGAAGAAGTGTATGTGAACGGCGACATGGAAAAGCGTGTGCCGCACAACCTGAACATCAGCTTCAATTTCGTCGAAGGCGAGTCGCTGATCATGGCGGTGAAGGACGTGGCGGTGTCGTCGGGCTCGGCCTGTACGTCGGCTTCGCTGGAACCGTCGTATGTGTTGCGCGCGTTGGGCCGTAACGACGAGCTGGCGCACAGCTCGATCCGCTTCACGGTGGGCCGCTTCACGACCGAGCAGGACGTCGATTACGTGATCAACCTGCTGAAGACCAAGATTTCGAAGCTGCGCGATTTGTCGCCGCTGTGGGAAATGCACAAGGACGGGATCGATATTTCGACCATCCAGTGGGCAGCGCACTGACGCGCCGGGTTTGGGACGATATCGAATTCATCGAATTGCAATTGCAGGTTGAAACGGATCAAGGAGTGTAATCATGGCTTATAGCGACAAGGTTCTGGACCATTACGAAAACCCGCGCAACGTCGGTTCCTTCGCGAAGGACGACGATGCGGTCGGCACCGGTATGGTCGGCGCGCCGGCATGCGGCGACGTGATGAAGCTGCAGATCCGCGTGGGCGCGGACGGCATTATCGAAGACGCGAAGTTCAAGACGTATGGCTGCGGTTCGGCGATTGCGTCGAGTTCGCTCGTCACCGAATGGGTGAAAGGCAAGACGCTCGATCAAGCCATGTCGATCAAGAACACGCAGATCGCCGAAGAACTGGCGCTGCCGCCCGTGAAGATCCACTGCTCGATCCTCGCGGAAGACGCGATCAAGGCGGCGGTCGCCGACTACAAGCAACGCCACGGTGAAGCAGTCGTCGAAGGCGACAAGCAACACGCTTAAGTGGTGATTGCGGCGCGGTTTCAGCGCGGTTTTCAGGTGAATCGAAACGGGCGGCGGCGCGAATTGCAGCGGGCCGCCCGGTCCGAGCGATATTTGATGCAGGCAGGGTAGCAGCGCGTGAGCAGGCAGAAGAATGACCGGCACGCACTGCGCAATGAGAAACGCTATGGCAATTACGTTGACCGAAAAGGCAGCACAGCACGTCCAGAAGTATCTGAACCGTCGCGGTAAGGGCGTCGGCTTGCGCGTCGGCGTGCGCACCACCGGTTGCTCCGGCTTGGCTTACAAGCTCGAGTACGTGGACGAACTCGCGCCCGAAGACGAAGTGTTCGAATGCAACGGCGTGAAGCTCATTGTCGACCCGAAGAGCCTCGCCTATATCGACGGCACCGAACTCGACTTCGCACGTGAAGGGCTGAACGAAGGCTTCAAGTTCAACAACCCGAACGTGAAGGACGAATGCGGTTGCGGCGAATCGTTCCGCGTGTAGATCCGGACATTCCGCGTGCAGCGGATCAAAGGCGGCGCGGGCCGCCTTTTTAGTTTCATCCGCGAATTCGCCTGTGCCGCCAGGCTCTGCCGAGCCGCGTTTTTAGACTGCACTCCGGTGCGCTTTCCTGAACGGACTCCTTTTATCCGATGGCCTCGCTGAACGACAGCCACTTCGACCTGTTCGATCTGCCGGCGCAATTCGCGCTCGACGCATCAGCGCTCGATCACGCCTACCGCACGGTGCAGGCGCAAGTGCATCCGGACCGCTTCGCGGCGGCCGGCGACGCGCAAAAGCGCATCGCGATGCAATGGGCGACGCGCACCAACGAGGCGTATCAGACGCTGCGCGATCCGTTGAAGCGCGCCACCTATCTGCTGCATCTGCGCGGCATCGACGTCGGCGCGGAGAACAATACGGCGATGGAGCCGGCGTTCCTGATGCAGCAGATGGAATGGCGTGAAGGCATCGAGGACGCGGCCGCGGCGAAGAACGTCGATGCGCTCGACGCCTTGTTGACCGAACTGCGCGACGAAGAGCGCGTGCGTTTTGACAAGCTCGGCGCCTTGCTCGACAGCGGCGCGAATCACGCCGCGGGCGAGGCGGTGCGGCAGTTGATGTTCATCGAGCGGGTGGCGTCGGAAATCGGCACGCAGATCGAGCGGCTCGAGAACTAGCGAGCCAGAGCCGTGCGTCGTGTACCGCCGGCACGAACGCCGCGGAAGCGACCCGAGGCGCCGTAACATTACAACCAGCAACGCGAAAATTCAGGACGGGGTCGAGCGGCCCCGAGAAGATCCAGATGGCCCTACTGCAAATCTCCGAACCCGGCATGGCGCCGGCGCCCCACCAGCGGCGTCTGGCGGTCGGTATCGATCTCGGCACCACCAACTCCCTCGTTGCCGCCGTGCGCAGCGGCGTGCCCGATGTGCTGCCCGACGAAGACGGCCACGTGCTGTTGCCGTCGGTGGTGCGCTACCTGGAAAAGGGCGGCCGCCGTATCGGCCGCACGGCCAAGGCCGAGGCCGCGAGCGATCCGCGCAACACGATCGTCTCGGTCAAGCGCTTCATGGGCCGAGGCAAGGCGGAAGTGGAAGGTGCCGAAAACGCGCCATACGATTTCATCGATGCACCGGGCATGGTGCAGATCCGCACCGTCGACGGCGTGAAGAGCCCGGTCGAAGTGTCGGCCGAAATTCTCGCGACGCTGCGCCAGCGCGCCGAAGACTCGCTCGGCGACGAACTGGTCGGCGCGGTGATCACGGTGCCCGCTTACTTCGACGAAGCCCAGCGTCAAGCGACCAAAGATGCCGCGCGTCTGGCCGGGCTGAATGTGCTGCGCCTCCTGAACGAACCGACCGCGGCCGCGATTGCCTACGGCCTCGACAACGGTTCCGAGGGGCTGTACGCCGTGTACGACCTCGGCGGCGGCACCTTCGATCTGTCGATTCTCAAGCTCACCAAGGGCGTATTCGAAGTGCTCGCGGCGGGCGGCGACTCCGCGCTCGGCGGCGACGATTTCGACCACGCGCTGTATCGCCATGTGCTGGAGCAAGCCGGCATCGCGCCGCAAACCCTCGCACCGGAAGACGTGCGCTCGCTGCTGGACAGCGTGCGCGTGGCCAAGGAGGCGTTGTCGGACGCGCCGAGTTCGAAGCTACAGACCACGCTCTCGAACGGCGCTCAGATCGATCTGACGATCGACGAGGCCACTTTCGAGGCCATCACGCAGGCGCTGGTTCAGCGCACGCTCGGCCCCACCAAGAAGGCGCTGCGCGACGCCAAAGTCACGACGAAGGAAATCAAGGGCGTGGTGCTGGTCGGCGGCGCGACGCGCATGCCGGTGATCCGCCGCGCGGTCGAATCGCTCTTCGGCCAACCGCCGCTGATCAATCTCGACCCGGATCAGGTGGTCGCGCTCGGCGCGGCGATCCAGGCCGATCTGCTCGCGGGCAATCGCGGTGCGGACGGCGACGAGTGGCTTTTGCTCGACGTGATTCCGCTCTCGCTCGGCGTGGAGACGATGGGTGGTTTGACCGAGAAAATCATCCCGCGCAATTCGACGATTCCGGTCGCGCGCGCACAGGATTTCACGACATTCAAGGATGGCCAGACGGCCATGGCGATCCACGTCGTGCAAGGCGAGCGCGAGCTCGTCAGCGACTGCCGCTCGCTCGCGCGCTTCGAGCTGCGTGGCATTCCGCCGATGGCTGCCGGCGCGGCGCGCATTCGCGTGACCTACCAGGTGGACGCCGACGGTCTGCTGTCCGTGTTCGCGCGCGAGCAGGGCTCGGGCGTGGAAGCGTCGGTGGTGGTCAAGCCGTCCTACGGTCTCGCCGACGACGATATCGCCCGAATGCTCGAAGACAGCTTCTCGACCGCTGAAGTCGACATGCGCGCTCGCGCGCTGCGCGAAGCGCAAGTCGAAGCGCGGCGACTCGTGGAGGCCACCGACGCCGCGCTCGCCGCCGACGCCGAACTGCTCGACGACAGCGAGCGCGCCGAGCTCGACACGCTGCTCGATGCATTACGCAACGTCGCGCAAAGCGAGGATGTCGACACGATCGAAGCCGCTACCAAAACCCTCGCCGAAGGCACTGACGAATTCGCCGCCCGCCGCATGAACAAGGGCATTCGCCGCGCGCTCGCCGGCCGCAAGCTCGACGAGATCTGAGCGCCGCGGTTGCGGCAGGGCGGGCCGCCCGGTCGGGCCGCCGCAAAGAATCGAATCGCGCCGCGTGGACTTAAAAAGTCCGCGCGGCGCCAGTAAAATGGTACGGAGCCTGTTTGCGGCCGCCGTGCCTCAGACCCAAACGGAAAATGTATGCCTCAAATCGTTGTGCTGCCTCACGTCGAACTGTGCCCAGAAGGCGCGGTGATCGATGCCGTGCCCGGCAAGAGCATCTGCGACAGCCTGCTCGAACACGGCATTGAAATCGAGCACGCGTGCGAGAAGTCGTGCGCGTGCACGACCTGCCACGTGATCGTGCGTGAGGGTTTCGCCGCCTTGACGCCATCGGAGGAAGACGAGGACGATCTGTTGGACAAGGCGTGGGGGCTCGAACCGGCCTCGCGTCTGTCGTGCCAGGCCATGGTGCCGGCGGAGCAGGATCTGGTTGTCGAAATCCCTCGCTACTCGATCAATCACGCGAAGGAAAACCACTAACAGGAGGATGCAGCCATGAAGTGGACCGATACGCAAGACATCGCGATGGCCCTGACTGACAAGCACCAGGACATCGATCCGCAACAGGTGCGCTTCACCGACTTGCACCGTTGGGTCACCGAGCTGGAAGGATTCGACGACGATCCTAACCGGTCGAACGAAAAGATCCTCGAGGCGATTCAGGCTGCATGGATTGAAGACGCGGATTATTGAGCGTCACTGAAATTTCCGACGCCGGTCAGCGATGTGCTCCACGCCGCTGCCGGCTACGGCAAAGAAAAAGGCGACTCCAATGGAGTCGCCTTTTTTGCGTCTGGCGCAAATTCCGCCTGGTTACGCCCTAGCTTGCTACAAGCGTGCCGTTCTGAACCCGAACGCGCTGACCTTGCTGGAACGGCGGCGCTTCATGGTAGGTGAAGTAACGCGTCTTGCCGCTTTCCATCCGCACCCGTACCGAATACGACGTGGTGCTGCGGATATGTTTCTCGACCGAGTTGCCGGCAAGGCCGCCGCCGAGCGCGCCGAGAACGGTCATCGCGGTACGGCCGCCGCCGCTACCGAACTGGTTGCCGACCACGCCACCGGCCACCGCGCCGCCGACCGCGCCGATACCGGTGCCATGACCTTCCTGACGCACCGCCGAGATGGCCTCGACTACGCCACATGTCGAGCAGTAGGCTGGTTGCGCCGGCTGCTGCTGTTGCTGGGCATAGTTGGGCGCCGGCTGGGCCTGTTGCTGCTGCGCGTATTGCTGCTGCTGCGTGGGCGCAGGCGCCGGAGCGGGCGCGGGCTGCGGCTGTTGCGCGGCTTGCTGCTGGGCAGCCTGTTGCTGCGCGGCCTGCTGCTGTGCTGCCTGTTGCGCCGTCGGGTTGGCAGGCGCCGCCGAATCGACCACGCCCTGCTGGTTAGCTTGCGTGGCGACTTGCGCCGATTGCGTCTGATCGTTTTGCGCGCCGTTGCTGGATGCCTTCGGGAACAGGCCCGTGACCGCCGCGGTGGCGACGAGGCTTGCGATGATCACCGCGCCGGCAGCGGTCGCGACGAGCGGGTGAATCCGGCGTTGTTGCGCAGGCTGCGCGGATTGCGTGGCGGGTTGCGTGTTCGGATTGTCCATTTTGGCCTCCGTCTTCAACAGGAGTCGACTTTTGGTAAGACAAAGTGTCTGGTAAATCGATTCGGTGAGGGTTTCAATTTGTAACGATTTCCGGGTGATCGCCGCGATGGCGTCCTGTCAAAGCCCACGCGGCGCGGCGGACCGCCGCTTCCGGCAAGCGCTCGCGCGGCGAACACGGACGGCGGAATCCTCGCATGGCGCGCAGCTTTTACCGATGGTTACAAACCGTCCGACGGCCGCCAGGTGTGCTTTCAAAGGAAGTAGCAAGAAAAACGCCCGGCATCGAGCCGGGCGTTCTCCAGGATGCGAACCACGCAACGCTCAGTCTTCGCGGCGCAGATGCGGGAACAGAATCACGTCGCGGATGCTCGGGCTGTCGGTCAGCATCATCACCAGACGGTCGATGCCGATGCCGCAACCGCCGGCCGGCGGCATGCCGTATTCGAGCGCGCGAATGTAGTCCGCGTCGTAGAACATCGCTTCCTCGTCGCCGGCGTCTTTCTGGTCGACCTGCTTCTTGAAGCGGGCCGCCTGGTCTTCCGGATCGTTCAGCTCCGAGAAGCCGTTGGCGATTTCACGGCCGGTGATGAACAGCTCGAAGCGCTCGGTGATGCCGTCGACCTTGTCCGACGCGCGCGCGAGCGGCGACACCTCGATCGGGTAGTCGATGATGTAGGTCGGCTCCCACAGTTGCGACTCGGCGGTCTCTTCGAACAGCGCCAGTTGCAGCGAACCGACGCCCGCGTTCAGGAACTGCGGCTGCGACGCATCCACGCCGAACTTCTTCAATTCCGTGCGCAGGAAAGCGCTGTCGGCGAGTTGCTCATTCGTGTATTGCGGCGCGTACTTCTGGATTGCCTGCGTGATCGTCAGGCGATGGAACGGCTTCGCCAGATCGAGTTCGCGGCCCTGATACGTGATTGTCGCGGTGCCAAGCGAGTCGATTGCGGCCTGGCGGATCAACTGTTCGGTGAAGTCCATCAGCCACTTGTAATCGGTGTACGCGGCGTAGAACTCGATCATCGTGAATTCCGGATTGTGGCGCACGGACACGCCCTCATTGCGGAAGTTACGGTTGATCTCGAACACACGCTCGAAGCCGCCGACCACGAGGCGCTTCAGATACAGCTCCGGCGCGATACGCAGGAACATCTGCATGTCGAGCGCGTTGTGGTGTGTGGTGAACGGCTTGGCCGCCGCGCCGCCCGGAATCGGGTGCAGCATGGGCGTTTCGACTTCCATGAAGTCGGCGTCGGCCATGAACTTGCGGATCGACGAAATCGCCTTCGTGCGCGCAACGAAAGTCTTACGCGTTTCCGGCGTGACGATCAGATCAACGTAGCGCTGGCGATACTTCATTTCCTGGTCCGACAGGCCATGGAACTTGTCCGGCAGCGGACGCAGCGATTTCGACAGCAGGCGCAGTTCCGTGCAACGCACCGAGAGCTCGCCCTTGTTGGTGCGGAACAGCACGCCACGCGCCGCGACGATGTCGCCCATGTCCCACTTCTTGAAGGCGTCGTACGTTTCCTGGCCGACGTCGGCGGGCGTAATGAAGAACTGGATCTGACCCGAACCGTCGCGCACGGTCGCGAAGCTCGCCTTGCCCATCACGCGCTTGAGCATCATGCGGCCGGCGATCGCGACTTCGAGCGGATTCGCTTCGAGCGCTTCCTTGTCGGCGTGCTCATACTGCGACTGCAGATCTTCGGCGTGATGCGTGGGACGGAAATCGTTCGGATAGGCGACACCTTGCTCACGCAGCTCGCGCAGCTTTTCGCGGCGCTCGGCCATGATTTTGTTGTCGTCCACCTCGGGCGCCATATTCGGCTGGGCCACATTCGGCTGGGCCGCATTCGGCTGGGTCGGTTCGGTCATGATGATTTGGTATTCGGTGGCCCGCACGGAAGTGGCTCGCATGCGGGTGGCCAGTCAGTAAAAACCTCAGGCGGTAAAAAGATACGGCGCGGCGTTGCAAGGGCAGGCCGCGCCGGTTGCGCTTAGACGCCCTGTTTCAGGCTGGCGCTGATGAACGGATCGAGGTCGCCGTCGAGCACGCTCTTGGTATTGCTGATTTCGACGTTGGTGCGCAGATCCTTGATACGGCTGTTGTCCAGCACGTACGAGCGGATCTGATGACCCCAGCCCACATCGGTCTTGCCGGCTTCGAGCTTGTCCTGCTCGGCCTGACGCTTGCGGATTTCCGCTTCGTACAGGCGCGATTTCAGCATGGCCATCGCTTCGGCGCGGTTACGGTGCTGCGAACGGTCGTTCTGGCACTGCACGACGATGCCCGACGGCATGTGCGTGATACGCACCGCGGAGTCGGTCTTGTTGATGTGCTGACCGCCCGCGCCGGACGCGCGGTACGTGTCGATACGCAGATCGGCCGGGTTGATGTCGACTTCGATCGAGTCGTCGATTTCCGGGTACACGAACACCGACGAAAACGACGTATGACGGCCGCCCGACGAGTCGAACGGCGACTTGCGCACGAGGCGATGCACGCCGGTTTCGGTGCGCAAAAAGCCGTACGCGTATTCGCCTTCGATCTTGATCGTGGCGTTCTTGATGCCCGCTACATCGCCGTCGGTCTGTTCCAGCACTTCGGTCTTGAAGCCTTTGCGTTCGCAGTAGCGCAGATACTGGCGCAGCAGCATGGAGGCCCAGTCGCACGCCTCGGTGCCGCCGGCGCCGGCCTGAATGTCCAGGAAGGCGTTGTTCGGATCGGCCGGGTTCGCGAACATGCGGCGGAATTCCATGTCGGCGACACGTTGTTCGATGCCTTGCGCGTCAGATTCGCAGGCGAGGAGTGTTTCCTCGTCGTCTTCTTCGCGGGCCATGTCGAACAGGTCCTGCGCGTCGCGCAGGTCGTTATCGAGCGACGTGAGTTTGCCGACGGTGTCGTCGAGCAGCTTCTTCTCCCGGCCGAGGGCCTGGGCGTGCTTCGAGTCGTTCCAGACGTCCGGGTCTTCGAGTTCCCGGTTGACTTCGATTAGACGCAGTGCTTTGTCGTCGTAGTCAAAGATACCCCCGTAGCGCGCCCGCGCGAGTGCGCAGGTCCGCCAGTGAGGCTTCGATCGCGTTGAGACGTTCCGCTTCCATGTCGATCTTTTATAGCTTCGTAAAAAGGGGAAATTATAGCCGATCGGCGTGCCGCGCCGGAGGCTGTTCAGCGATCCGGCGCGTGTTTGCGGTTGATTTTGCGGCGATTTTTCGAGGTTTTCGGTGTCCCGGAGCCTGGCGCGCCGCGCGGCTTCGACTCACCGCTTCAGTGCATCGCCTCAGCTCGCGGCGTGCTCCACGATCAGCTGCACGCGCGATACACCGTTCCATGTGTCGCTCGCGAGGCGATAGGCGACGGTGGTGCGAGCGGGCAGCGTGTCGGTGTGATTGAACCAGATCGCGTTGAAGCGCTGGCGCCCGCGCACGAGTTGCAGCTTCAGGTGCTTGTCCTTCACGAGCGCCTGCGAGGCGATGTCGAATTCACCCGAAAACACCGGCGCGGGGAAGCCCTGGCCCCACACGGCGGCGTCGAGCATTTCGACGAATTGCGGCGTGAAATACGCGTCCTCCAACTCGCCGTCGGTTTCCACCGTGCGCGAGAGCGCGTCCTCGGACAGCCATTCGCGGCCGACCGCTTCGAACGCGGCGGTGAAGCGCGCTACGTCGGCGGCGGCGAGCGTGAGGCCGGCGGCCATCGCGTGGCCGCCGAATTTGACGATCAGGCCGGGCTCGCGCTTCGAGATCAGATCGAGCGCGTCGCGCAGATGGAAGCCCGCGATCGAGCGGCCCGAGCCTTTGACGGTCTGGCCGCTGTCGTCGGCGAGCGCGAAGGTGAACGAGGGCCGGTGGAACTTCTCCTTCAGCCGCCCCGCGACAATGCCGATCACGCCCTGGTGCCAGCTGGGATTGAACAGCGTGATGGTAGTCGCGCCGTCAGGATCGATCGCCGAGAGGTCTTCGAGCGCCTGCTGCTGCATGCCGGCTTCGATTTCGCGGCGTTCGCGGTTCATCGTGTCGAGTTGCTGCGCGAGATCCCA
This sequence comes from Paraburkholderia sp. BL9I2N2, assembly GCF_004339745.1. Lineage (GTDB taxonomy): Bacteria > Pseudomonadota > Gammaproteobacteria > Burkholderiales > Burkholderiaceae > Paraburkholderia. Next base: position 989,927 of record NZ_SMGP01000001.1, read on the forward strand.
CGCGCGGCCGATGTCGTCGGTCGTCAGGCATTCGATTCCGAGCGACATGTCCGACAGGCGGCCCGCCGCGTTCAGGCGCGGCCCGAGCGCGAAGCCGAGGTCGAAACCTGACGCGCTGCGAGCGTCGCGCGCGGCGGCGCGAAAGAGCGCGGCGATGCCCGGCTGCATCTTGCCTTTGCGGATGCGCTGCAAGCCTTGCGCGACTAGCACGCGGTTATTGCCGTCGAGCTTGACGACGTCCGCGACCGTGCCGAGCGCGACCAGATCGAGCAGGCCGTCGAGGCGCGGTTCGGGAAACGCGTCGTTGAAGGCGCCGCGGCGGCGCAGTTCCGCGCGCAATGCCAGCAGCACATAAAACATCACGCCTACGCCCGCGATGCACTTGCTCGGGAACGTGCAGCCCGGCTGGTTCGGATTGACGATCGCGCGGGCGGCCGGCAGTTCGTCGCCGGGCAGGTGGTGATCGGTGACCAGCACGTCGATGCCGAGCGCATTGGCCGCTTCCACACCGTCGACGCTGGCGATGCCGTTATCCACCGTGATCAGCAGATCCGGTTTGCCCGACGCGCTGCGCGCAGCCAGCGCGACGATCTCGGGCGTCAGGCCGTAGCCGTACTCGAAGCGGTTCGGCACCAGATATTCGATCCGGCCGCCGAACATGCGCAGGCCGCGCACCGCGACCGCGCAGGCAGTGGCGCCGTCGCAATCGTAGTCGGCGACCACCAGCATGCGGCGTTTCTGCTGGATTGCGTCGGCGAGCAAGGCGGCGGCGTCTTCGCAGCCCTTGAGCGCGACCGGCGGCACGAGCCGCGCGAGGCCGGTTTCGATTTCGTCGGGCATGCACACGCCGCGCGATGCGTAGAGGCGCGCGAGCACCGGATGCAGGCCGTGGCGGGTGAGGACTTCGGCGTCGACAGGAGAGCAGGCGCGCGTAACGATTCGAGTCATTCGGAAAGGCCGTGAGTCATTCGATCAATTATTCGATGAAGAGCGAGGCGAGCACGCGCCGCCGCCAGAATTTGCGCAGGTCGCCGCGCGTAACCGAGAGCGTCACCGAGCCGGTGTCGCCGCACAAGGTCAGGCCGAGTTCGGCGAGATCGCCGGATTGCAGCGCGGCGAGCGCGGGTTCGAACCAGTCTGTTTGCATGGCGGCGAAGGCGTCGTTCCAGCGCGCCCAGTCCTGCTGGATGTAGGGCGCGGAGAACGGATCGAGTTCGACCAGCGTGATGCTCGCGCCCGCGTGCGTGGCGCCGTTCGCCTTGTCCGCGAGCGACGCCAGCGCGCCGAACGAGCCCGGCGGCGCACCGTTCGCGACCCCGGCGGTCATCGCAAGGCCGCGCGTGGCGGCCGCGTCGGACAGCACCCGCGCGAACGGACTGCGCACCGGTTGCGCCGCGCCCTGCGCGTGAAACCAGATCGAGTTGACGGCCGGCAGGCCGCGCGCCTCGCGCGCTTCGTTGACCGGATGCTCGAACCACGCCATCTGCACTTCGTTCTGCAGCTTCATCCACGCGCGCGAACGCTCGCCGGAATGGGCCTCGTGCGGCAGCCAGATTTCGATGTTGCGCCCGCTCGCGCGCAACGGCGACGCGCCGGCCAGCGTGCCGAAGCCGTCGCCCGACAGATACCAGCGCGCGGGCCGCGGCGCTTCGATACGCACGCCGAGTTCCTCGATCAGCGGCCGCGCGACCGCGAGCAGCGCGCCGGCTTCCTCGTCGGACAGATCGAGGGAGGCCGGATCGATCAGCACCAGATGATCGTGCGCGATGCGCACGTGCACCGGCTGCACGCAGGCCCATGTGGCGTTGCCGGGTTCGCCGCCGTCGGCGCGCAGCATGTACGGCGCGAGCGGCGCTTCGTCGGCGGCCGCCGCGCCGCTCGGCAGCGCGCCAAATTGGCGTGCCACCCAGCGCTCGTGCGGCAGCGTGCGCTGAAAGTCTTCGCCGATCACGCGTTCCACCAGCGTCGCGCGCGCGATCAGCCGGTCGAGGGCCGGACTGCGGATGGCGTGAAGGGCGGTGGAGGCGTCCGCTGCGGCGGGCAGCGCGAAGGGCAGGAGAAGATGGAGACGGTTGGCGAGCATGATGCTGCGCATTGTAGGGCAAAGAGTGCGAGTATTCCGACCATCAGCATCCGCTCGACGAAGCGTGGCGGCAGCGGACCTCCGGGTTCGCCGCCGGCCGGCCGCCGGAGCAACAGCCGCGCGCGGCGGCACCGCGCACATGACGAGGGAGACCGGCATGTCGCGTGAACTCAAAACCGAGCAGGAATTGCTAGCGCTGGTCGTCAAGGCGCTCGATGCGAACCCGGCCACGGCCGGCTGGATTCCGACCGGCTTCCACGAGACCGTGGACGACGAGAGCGGCTGCAACTGGGACATCAGCCATCTGCACCGCGACCGCAAGGACGCCGACGTGCGCGACGCCGCCAACAGCGCCGCCGCGGGCATCATCAACGAGCTGCGCGGCCGTTACAACCTGCGTTAGGCGGAACCGGGGCCGTGCCCGAACGCGGCGCACGGCGACGCGGCGCCGGTTCAGGACGGCCGCCGCCGAGCCGAGCTGACCGCAGGCGGCCGGCGTTTCTGTTCGAGGTCCCGTCCACACTGCGTTTGCGCGAGCGGGCGGCATTGTATGGCAAACTTCGCGCTTGATTAGTGGTGGCAGCGATGTTGGCGACAGCAACGGCCGCCTCCCGGACAGCCGCGGACCGCGGTGGCGCGCGCATTGCTACGCTACGGCACGCCGTACCGGAACCATCCGCGTCGCAACGACACCAATGATCACGACGCTCGGGCCGCACGGCAGGCGCTTCACGCCATCGTGCGCGGCACAAAGCCGAAGAACGCAGACAAGGATTCGCTTGAAATTTCCCTACGAATGGCAGATTGGCTGGCGCTACACCCGCGCCGGCAAACGCACGACCGGTAACGGCTTCATTTCCTTCATTGCGCTCGTGTCGATGTCGGGCATCGCGCTCGGCGTCGCGGCGCTGATCGTCGTGTTGTCCGTGATGAACGGTTTTCAGAAAGAGGTGCGCGACCGCATGCTGTCGGTGCTCGCGCACGTCGAAATTTTTTCGCCGACCGGATCGATGCCCAACTGGGAGCTGACCGCCAAGGAAGCGCGCCAGAACAAGGAAGTGATCGGTGCGGCGCCGTATGTCGAAGCGCAGGCGCTGCTCACGCGCCAGGACGCGGTGAGCGGGGTGGCGCTGCGCGGCGTCGAGCCGTCGCTGGAGCCGGAGGTGTCCGATATCGGTAAGGAGATGAAAGGCGGCAGTCTGAACGCGCTGAAGCCGGGCGACTTCGGCATCGTGCTGGGCGCCGACCTCGCCACCAATCTCGGCGTGCAGGTCGACGACAAGATCACGCTGGTCGCGCCCGAAGGCACCATCACGCCAGCCGGCATGCTGCCTCGGCTAAAACAGTTCACGGTGGTGGGCATCTTCGAGTCCGGACACTACGAATACGACAGCACGCTCGCACTGATCAACATCAAGGACGCGCAGGCGCTATTCCGGCTGCCCGCGCCGACCGGCGTGCGGCTGCGCCTGACCGACATGCAGCGCGCGCCGGAAGTCGCGCATCAGCTTGCGCGCACACTGTCCGGCGATTTATACATTCGCGACTGGACGCAGCAGAACAAGACCTGGTTCTCGGCGGTGCAGATCGAAAAACGCATGATGTTCATCATCCTCACGCTGATCATCGCGGTGGCGGCGTTCAATCTGGTGTCGTCGCTCGTCATGACGGTGACCAACAAGCAGGCCGACATCGCGATTCTGCGCACGCTCGGCGCGCAGCCCGGCTCGATCATGAAGATTTTCGTCGTGCAGGGCGTGACGATCGGCTTTATCGGCACGGCGACCGGCGTCGCGCTCGGCTGCCTGATCGCGTGGAGCATTCCATGGCTCGTGCCGATGATCGAACATCTGATCGGTGTGCAGTTCCTGCCGCCGTCGGTGTATTTCATCAGCGAACTGCCGTCCGAACTGGTTCCGGCCGACGTCGCGCGAATCGGCATCATCGCCTTCGCGATGTCGGCGCTGGCCACGTTGTACCCGAGCTGGCGTGGTGCGAAAGTCCGTCCGGCGGAGGCACTGCGCTATGAATGACCGTTCCGCAAACCTATCCATGGCTTCTTCCGACACCGTGCCGCATCCCTACGTGCTGGAAGCAACCGGCATTTCCAAGTCGTTCGTGCAGGGCGGTCTGAACGTGACGGTGCTCAATAACACGGAACTGAGCGTGCGGCGCGGCGAGAAGCTGGCGATCGTCGGCGCGTCGGGGTCCGGCAAGAGCACGCTGCTGCACGTGCTTGGCGGCCTCGACGATCCGAGCGCCGGCCATGTCTCGGTGATGGGCAAGCCCTTCACCAAGCTCTCGGAGCGCGAACGCAACGACCTGCGCAATCGCGCGTTGGGTTTCGTGTATCAGTTCCACCATCTGCTGCCGGAGTTCACCGCGCTCGACAACGTTGCGATGCCGCTGCGGATTCGCCGCATGACGACGGAAGCATCGCGCCGCGAAGCGCTCGCGGTGCTGGAGCGCGTCGGCATGGGCCATCGCGCGAAGCATCGTCCGGGCGAGTTGTCGGGCGGCGAACGCCAGCGCGTCGCGATTGCGCGCGCGCTGGTGACGAAGCCCGCCTGCGTGCTGGCCGACGAACCGACCGGCAACCTCGACGGTGGCACCGCGGACACCGTGTTCAACCTGATGCTCGAACTGTCGCAAACGCTCGATACGAGCTTCGTGATCGTCACGCACGATCCGGAACTCGCGGGGCGTTGCGACCGCATCATGCGGCTGCGCGACGGCGTGCTGCACGAAGAGCCGCCGGTGCCGGTTTAAATGGCCGGACGCCGTGAGCCGGCGCTGCGCCGCTTGCGCCGATAACGAGGCACGTCATGTGGATCGATACGCACTGTCATCTCGACGCTTCGGAATTTGACGCCGACCGCGCGGAAGTCGCGGCGGCGGCGCGCCGCGCGGGCGTGGGACGGATCGTGATTCCGGCGATCGGCCGGCAGAATTTCGCGGCGGTGCGTGAACTGGCGCACCGGGTCGACGGTGGCGCGTACGCGCTCGGTATTCATCCGTTGTTCACGCCGGGCGCGCAGGAGAGTGATCTCGATCTGTTGCGCATGGAAATCGAGGCGAGTCTCGACGACCCGCTGTTTGTCGGTATCGGCGAGATCGGCCTCGATTATTTTGTCGAGGGTCTCGACGACGCACGTCAGCAATTCTTCTACAACGGCCAGTTGCAGCTCGCGCGTGAATTCGATCTGCCGGTGATCTGCCATGTGCGCAAATCGCAGGATCAGGTGATCAAGGGACTGCGGCGGCATCAGATTCATCGCGGCATCGCGCATGCATTCAACGGCAGTTTTCAGCAGGCTCAGGCGTATATCGACCAGGGCATGCATCTCGGCTTCGGCGGCAATCTGACTTTCGAGCGGGCGCGGCAAATCCGCCGTCTCGCCGAGCAGTTGCCGTTCGACGCGCTGGTCGTGGAAACGGACGCGCCGGACATCGCGCCTTCGTGGATTTACAAACAGCGCAATACGCCGGAGCAGATTCCGGCGATCGGCGCGGGCCTCGCGCAACTGCGCGGCATGGCCGCCGACGAAGCCGCCCTAGGCACAACGGCTAACGCGCTCGTCGCGCTGCCGCGCCTCGCACTTTCCTCTGCATAATTGAACTCGATGGTTTGAGTGGTTCGCGCCGGGCGATACCCACGCCTGGCGGGCTCGCTGACGCCCGCGTGGCGAGCGTTGCGTCGTCCGGCGATTGCTGGCGGAGGGCGGATGCGGGCATGGTGGTGTGGATTTGCGTTGGGCGTGATCGGGCTGCAACGGCAGGCGGTGCTGCCGGATTGGATGGCGTTGTGCGGGTTGGTGGTGGTTGCTTGTGCCGCGGTCGTGGTGGCGGTGTGGGGTTTGGGCGAGTGCGGAAGTGCTCGCGTTGGTCGGGATGACGCGGTCGCTGGAGCTATGCTTGCGACTGCGGCCGCTACTGGCGCTACGGCTGCCGCGAAGTCGACGTCTGCGGCCACTAGCATCACGTATGCACGCGCGGCAATTCTCACTGCACTAACCGACCGGATCCGCGTCAGCCAGCGTGTGCGTTCATTCGCCGGCTGGAGCGCGGTGTCCTGCGCGGCGTTATGTGTGGGCTTCGGCTATGCAGCCGTTCGCGCGGAAATGCGTCTCGCGGTGAGCTTGCCGAACGCGTGGGAAGGGCGCGATATCGAGGTGGTCGGCAGCATCAAAGGCCTGCCGTCACGCGATGAAAACGGCGCGCGTTTTCTCTTCCACGTTGAATCGGCCGAAGCACCCATTGACGCTTTCCCACATGTGATCCAACTCTCGTGGATCGCTGAAGATGCGCCGCCGCCTTTGCTCGAACCCGGCTCACGCTGGCGGCTGACGGTGCGCCTCAAACGTCCGCATGGCAATGCCAACTTCGGCGTGCGCGACGCGGAGGCGAGTCTGCTCGCGCGCAACGTGCGGGCCACCGGCTATGTCAGCGCGCCGGCTCATGCCGTGCGATTGCGCGGCTATGCGCGCGGCGTTGGCGTGACGGTGGACCGCTGGCGTGCCGCACTGCGCGAACGGATCGATGCGGTGCTCGCCGGCGCGCCGCACCGCGGGATCGTCGTGGCGCTCGCCATCGGCGCGCAGGACGAAGTCAGCACCGCGGACTGGTTGCTGATGCGAGGCACGGGCACGAGTCATCTGGTGGCGATTTCGGGGCTGCACATCGGTTTCGTCGCGGGCCTCGCGGGCTGGCTGGCGGGCGCGTTCTGGCGGCGCTCCGGATTTGTCGGCCGCAACTGGCCGTTGCGGCTGCCCGCGCAAGTCGTCGCGGTCACGGGCGGCGCGGTGTTCGCCGCGCTGCACGCTGCGTTGGCCGGCTTCAATGTGCCGGCGCAGCGCGCGCTGTGGATGGCGGGGGTCGTCGCGCTCGCTTTTATCAGCGGGCGCAATGTGGCGCGCTCGGCGGTGCTTGCGTGGGCCTTGGGGCTCGTGCTGCTGATCGATCCTTGGGCGGTCGCGTCGGCGGGATTCTGGTTGTCGTTCTGCGCGGTGGCGGCGATTCTGTTCGCCATGTCGGGGCGGCCCCGTGTGCAGGATCATCGACAGCACCGCGACGAAACGGGCGAGGGCGGCGAGGCATCGAGCCGATGGTCGAGGTTGCGCGATGGCGTGCGCCGCCGCATGCGAAGTACCGGCGAGCGGCTGCGCAGCGCCGCGCACGTGCAATTCGCCGTGACGGTCGCGCTCGCGCCGTTGACTGTCTACTGGTTCGCGCAGATTCCGCTGATCGGCCCGCTCGCGAATGCCTTCGCGATTCCGTGGGTAAGCATGCTGGTGACGCCGGCGGTGCTGGCCGGCGTCGCATTGCCCGCGCCGCTTGACGCCTACGCGTGGCACGTCGCGCACACTTTGCTCGAGCTGCTGGCAGCGGGCTTGCAGAGGCTGTCCGGTCCCGCCTGGGCGCTCTGGCGTCTGCCGCAACCGGATGCGTGGACGCTGGCCGCGGCGGCAGTGGGCGCGCTCTGGTGTCTGGCGCCGCGTGGCTGGCCGCTGCGCTGGGCCGCGCCGCTGACATGGCTGCCGCTTCTGATGCCGGCGCCGTCCGGGCCGCCGCACGGCAGTTTCCGTCTGACGGCGCTGGACGTCGGTCAGGGCACCTCGGTGCTGGTCGAAACGGCGCATCACACCTTGCTGTTCGATACCGGGCCGGGTCCGGAGTCGACTCACGCCGGCGAGCGGGTGGTCGTGCCGTTTCTACAGGCGCATGGCGTGACGGCGCTCGACACGCTGATCATCAGTCACGCCGACTCCGATCATTCGGGCGGCGCGCCCGCCGTGCTGGACGTGATCGAGGTACATCAAATGGTGGCGGCTTTGGCGCCGTCGAATGCGCTGTGGTCGAACGCGAGGCAGCACCGCGCCGACACGCTGCCGTGCGCGGCGGGCCAGCGCTGGCAGTGGGACGGCGTGGAGTTCGCGATGCTCTGGCCGGACGCCGGTCCGCTGCAAGGCAAGCCGAACTCGCATTGCTGCGTGTTGCGGGTCAGTACGTTGCCCGCCGCCGCGAGCCCGTCGCTTAGCCGCATTCAAGCAGAATCGTCACGCATGACGGCCTTGCTGACGGCGGATATCGAAGCGCCCGTCGAACGCGTTCTGCTCGCGCGTGATCGCGGGGCGTTGCGCGCGCAGGTGCTGGTCGTGCCGCATCACGGCAGCAAGACTTCGTCGACCGAGCCGTTCCTCGACTCTATCGACCCGCTTATCGCGCTATTTCAGGTAGGCTATCGCAACCGTTTTCGTCATCCGAATGCGGGTGTGTTCGAGCGCTACAAGGCGCGGCAGATCGAACTCGGGCGCAGCGATGCGGACGGTGCGGTGCGCGTCGAGGTGAGCCCACAGACCGAGGCGAATGCCGACGTCGCCGGCAAAAGCGCCATGCTCACGCTCGAGCGCTATCGCGACACGCGGCGACGCTACTGGATGGATCGCTGACGGGCGTCGATGAATCGCCGGCCGCACAGATAGAAGAAACGCTGCCGGGCGTGGTGACTGCACGCAGGTGTGCACGACAACTCGCACGCAAAAAAACAGAACGGAGATAGCGCAGTTGAAAAACATCATTCACTTTTCGCACGCGAATGGGTTTCCGGCGTCGACCTACCGGACGATCTTCGCCGAACTCTCCGACGACTATGAACTGCGTTACATCGAGCGGATCGGCCACGACGCGCGCTTTCCGGTGACGCAGGACTGGCCGCATCTGGTCGAACAGTTGCTCGACGACATTCGCAGGACGTACGAGCATCCGGTGTGGCTGGTGGGGCATTCGCTCGGCGGCTATCTGTCGTTGATGGCCGCGCTCAAGAAGCCGCAGTGGGTGAGGGGCGTAGTGATGCTCGATTCGCCGGTGATCGCCGGCTGGCGCAGCAGCATGCTGCGCGTGTCGCAATGGACCGGCCTCGACGAGCGGCTCTCGCCCGCGGCCGCCACCCGCACGCGGCGGACTCAATGGGCGAGCCGCGACGAGGCGTGGCGCCATTTCCATTCGAAGCCGGCGTTCGCGCGCTGGGATGAGCGCATGCTCTCCGACTACATCGACTTCGGCATTCCGCAGACTTCACCCGACGGCTCGCGCTCGCTGGCCTTCGACCGCCGCACCGAATATCAGATCTATAAGACCTTGCCGCACACGCTCGGCTCGCGGCTCGCGCGGGGCGCGCCGGTGCCGGTGGGCTTCATCGCCGGCACGCGTTCGAAGGAAATCCGCCAGGCCGGTCTCGACGCTACCCGCCGCGCGACCGGCGGCCATGTGGAATGGATCGAGGGCAGTCATCTTTACCCGATGGAAAAACCGGTCGAAACCGCACGCGCCGTGCAAAGCATGCTGCATGAACTGGAGCAGCGCGGCTGACGGCCGCAGAAAACGGTGCATGATCGAAGCACGGCAACGGCCGCCGCCGCGGCATACGCGCGTGCCGACCTCGCTCGGATTTTGCTGGGGTTGGGGCCCTGCTTTACGGTATAATCCGTTTTTCCCGCGAGCATCCAGCGATGACCAAATATGTTTTCGTCACCGGCGGCGTAGTATCTTCCCTCGGCAAGGGTATTGCCGCCGCTTCCCTCGCCGCGATCCTCGAATCGCGCGGTCTTAAAGTCACCCTCCTCAAGCTCGATCCCTACATCAATGTCGACCCCGGCACGATGAGCCCGTTTCAACACGGCGAAGTGTTCGTGACGGAAGACGGAGCGGAGACGGACCTCGACCTCGGCCACTACGAGCGCTTCATCAGCACGAAGATGCGCAAGGCCAATAACTTCACCACGGGCCAGATTTACGAATCGGTGATCCGCAAGGAACGCCGCGGCGATTATCTCGGCAAGACGGTGCAGGTCATCCCGCACATCACGAATGAAATCCAGGCGTTCATCGAACGCGGCGCGGCTTCCGCGACGTGCGGTGAGCCGGACGTCGCGATCGTCGAAGTGGGCGGCACCGTGGGCGACATCGAATCGCTGCCGTTCCTCGAGGCCGCGCGTCAGATGAGCCTGCGCATGGGCCGCAACAGCGCGTGCTTCGTGCATCTCACGCTGGTGCCCTGGGTCGCCACGGCCGGCGAACTGAAGACCAAGCCCACGCAGCACAGCGTGCAGAAGCTGCGCGAAATCGGTATTTCGCCGCACGTGCTGCTGTGCCGCGCCGACCGCCGCATTCCGGACGACGAGCGCGCCAAGATCTCCATGTTCTCGAACGTGCCGGAAGACGCCGTGATCTCCGTGTGGGACGCGGACAGCATCTACAAGATTCCGCAGATGCTGCACGATCAGGGTCTGGACGCGATCATCTGCGAAGAGCTCAAGCTCGCGCCGAAGGCCGCCGATCTGTCCATGTGGTCCGATCTCGTCGAGAAGCTGGAGCATCCGAAGCACGAAGTCACGATCGGCATGGTCGGCAAGTATGTCGATCTGACCGAGTCGTACAAGTCGCTGATCGAAGCGCTGCGCCATGCGTCGATGCATACGTCGACCAAGGTCAACATCGAATACATCGATTCGGAAGAAGTCGAGACGCAAGGCGTCGAGAGCCTCAAGCATCTGGACGCCGTGCTCGTGCCGGGCGGCTTCGGCCGTCGCGGCACCGAAGGCAAGATTGCGGCGATCCGCTATGCACGCGAAGCGAAAGTGCCGTATCTCGGCATCTGCCTCGGCATGCAGCTCGCCGTGATCGAATTCGCGCGCGACGTGGTCGGTCTGAAAGATGCGAACAGCACCGAGTTCGATCAGGAAACGCCGAACCGTGTGGTCGCGCTGATCACCGAATGGTACGACCGCGAAGGCCGCGTCGAGAAGCGCACCGAAGAGTCGGATCTGGGCGGCACGATGCGCCTCGGTTCGCAACGTTGCCCGATCAAGCCCGGCACCATGGCCGAAGAGATTTATGGCAAGGACGTGAACGAACGCCATCGCCACCGTTATGAAGTCAATAACCGCTTCGTGCCCCAGCTCGAAGCCGGCGGCCTTATCATCAGCGCCCGTACCCCGAGTGAAGATCTGCCGGAAATGATGGAATTGCCGCGCAGCATGCACCCGTGGTTCGTCGGCGTGCAGTTCCACCCGGAATTCACGTCCACGCCGCGTGACGGCCATCCGCTGTTCAAGTCGTTCGTCGAAGCGGCGCTCGCGCATCACGAGGCGCGCACGCCGGTCGCAGTCGCGGAGAAAGCATGAAACTGGGCGATTTCGAAATTGGGCTCGACAAGCCGTTTTTCCTGATCGCAGGCACTTGTGTCGTCGAATCCGAACAGATGACGATCGACACAGCCGGCCGGCTGAAGGAAATCTGCGCGAAGCTGAACATTCCGTTCATCTACAAATCGTCGTACGACAAAGCCAATCGCAGCAGCGGCAAGTCGTTCCGGGGTCTGGGCATGGACGAAGGCTTGCGCATCCTGTCGGAAGTGAAGCGCCAGCTCGGTCTGCCGGTGCTGACCGACGTTCACGCCGAGCATGAGATCGAGCAGGTCGCCTCGGTGGTCGACGTGTTGCAAACGCCGGCTTTCCTGTGCCGTCAAACGGACTTCATTCACGCGTGCGCGCGTTCGGGCAAACCGGTCAACATCAAGAAAGGCCAGTTTCTCGCACCGCACGACATGAAGAACGTGATCGACAAGGCGCGCGATGCCGCGCGTGAAGCCGGTCTGTCGGAAGACCGCTTCATGGCGTGCGAGCGCGGCGTGTCGTTCGGTTATAACAACCTCGTGTCGGACATGCGTTCGCTCGCGATCATGCGCGAAACCAACGCGCCGGTCGTGTTTGACGCCACGCACTCGGTGCAGTTGCCGGGCGGGCAGGGCACGAGCTCGGGCGGTCAGCGTGAATTCGTGCCGGTGCTGGCGCGTGCGGCGGTGGCGGTGGGCGTATCGGGGCTCTTCATGGAGACGCACCCGAATCCGGCCGAAGCCAGGTCGGACGGTCCGAACGCCGTGCCGCTGCATCGCATGGCCGATCTGCTCGAGACGCTGGTTACGCTCGATCAGGCAGTCAAGCGCGCGCCGTTCCTCGAAAGCGATTTCAACTGATTCAGGCGTTCACCGCGTGTCACGAGAGCTTTGCATAATGGACCTGGTCGTGAGCACGCGGCGAATGCACGCAATGGTCGTCGAACGTATCGGCGCGCAGGTAGTTTGCCGGGGAGACCGGCTGTGCCAGATACAGTGTCACAGTAAAGAATTCAACGTCATTTCTTGAGGAAACCATGAGTGCTATCGTAGATATCATCGGTCGAGAGATTCTCGATTCGCGAGGCAACCCCACCGTCGAATGCGACGTGCTGCTCGAGTCAGGCACGATGGGCCGCGCAGCGGTGCCGTCGGGCGCGTCGACGGGTTCGCGTGAAGCGATCGAACTGCGCGATGGCGAAGCCGGCCGTTACGGCGGCAAGGGCGTACTGAAGGCCGTCGAGCACATCAACACCGAAATCTCCGAAGCGATCATGGGCCTCGACGCTTCCGAACAGGCTTTCCTCGACAAGACCCTGCTGGAACTCGACGGCACCGACAACAAGTCGCGCCTCGGCGCGAACGCGATGCTGGCCGTATCGATGGCCGTCGCGAAGGCTGCCGCTGAAGAAGCCGGCCTACCGCTGTACCGCTACTTCGGCGGCTCGGGCGCGATGCAGCTGCCGGTGCCGATGATGAACATCGTCAACGGCGGCGCGCACGCCAACAACAGCCTGGACATCCAGGAATTCATGATCGTACCGGTCAGCCAGCCGACCTTCCGCGAAGCACTGCGCTGCGGCGCCGAAGTGTTCCACGCGCTGAAGAAGATCCTGTCGGACCGCGGCATGAGCACGGCCGTCGGCGACGAAGGCGGCTTCGCGCCGAACTTCGGCAGCAACGACGAATGCCTGTCGACCATCCTGCAAGCCATCGAGAAAGCAGGCTACCGCGCCGGTGAAGACGTGCTGCTCGCGCTCGACTGCGCAGCCAGCGAGTTCTACCACGACGGCAAGTACCAACTGGCCGGCGAAGGCCTGCAACTGTCGTCGACGGAATTCGCGGACTACCTCGCGAACCTGGCCGACAAGTTCCCGATCGTGTCGATCGAAGACGGCATGCACGAAAGCGACTGGGCCGGCTGGAAGATTCTGACCGACAAGCTCGGCAAGAAGGTCCAACTGGTGGGCGACGACCTGTTCGTCACCAACACGCGCATCCTGAAGGAAGGCATCGAGAAGGGCATCGCCAACTCGATCCTGATCAAGATCAACCAGATCGGCACGCTGACGGAAACCTTCGCGGCAATCGAAATGGCCAAGCGCGCCGGCTACACGGCCGTGATCTCGCACCGTTCGGGCGAAACCGAAGATTCGACGATCGCGGATATCGCGGTCGGCCTGAATGCCGGTCAGATCAAGACGGGCTCGCTGTCGCGTTCGGACCGCATCTCGAAGTACAACCAGTTGCTGCGCATCGAAGAAGACCTCGGTGATATCGCTAGCTACCCGGGCAAGTCGGCGTTCTACAATCTGCGCTAATGGCTGGTTTGCAAGCGCTGACCGATGAGCCGGTTATCCTTCGTTTTTGATTGACCCCGCCGCCCTGCGTATAGCGCAGGGCGGCGTGTATTTATTGTGCTTACTTCATGCGGCTTGTCACTGCTGTCCTGATCGTTCTACTGGCGCTGATCCAGTACCCGCTCTGGTGGGGGCACGGCGGTTGGTTGCGCGTGCACGAGTTGCAGCAGCAACTGGCGCAGCAAGTGCAAAAAAATGCTGATTCGAAACTGCGCAACGAACGCATTCAGGGCGAAGTGCAGGATTTGCAGAACGGCACGGCCGCAGTCGAAGAGCGGGCGCGTTATGAAATGGGCATGGTGAAGGACAGCGAAGTGTTCGTGCAGTTCGTTTCGCCAAATGCCCCGTTGCCGGCGGCGAACACGCCTTCGGTTACGACGTCCACGCGTGGTGAGATGTCGACCGCCCCGCTGCATGTGGTACCGAATCCGGAGTCGCGCGCGAAGCCGGATCGCAAGCACGGTGGTAAAGCCGCTGCTGAGAAAGACAAGAAGCCTGCGCATTGAGCTGCGCCGAAGCGCAACAACGGTTCAGTACGAAGGATGCAAAAAAGGCACGGTGAGAACCGTGCCTTTTTCTTTGGGCTCGCCGCCGCCCGTCGAACCTGGATTCTCGCGGCGTGTGTGAACTCGCTGCCGCCTACCAGCCCCAGTACGGCCCGTAACCGATGCCGACACCTGTACCCCAGCCGTGCCCCCATCCACCGCCGTAATAGCTGCCGTACACGCTGACAGGCGGCGCGTAGTAACGCGACCACGCCTGTGCCGCATTTTCCGCGGCCATCGCCTGATTCTGCTCGGCCATCACTTGATGGTCGATCGCGTCATAGCGCTCGCGTTCTTCAGGCGTCAGCGGTTGGGCGGTGGCGGCCATGCCCGACTGATCGGCGGGCAGCCGGCTATAAATCGGCGACGGGCCCGGCGGGTCCATCACGCAGCCCGCAAGCGCGCCAATACCGGCGAGGACAGCCAGCACAGCGACCGTGCGCGCACGGCGCAGCAGCGGTATCGGCGAAGTAGGGTAGTTCATGTCCGATCTCCATCGGTCGGATGCCTAAGCAAATCATGCGCCGCGCGCACCGCCAATGATCCAACCCAATGATCAAAGATACCGCGCCGCCCGGGCCCTGAAAACGCAGCGGGCGGCGCGGTATTTTTACTGCCGTAATGCAGGCGTGACAAACCGCCGCTCGGCGCGCATGGACTCCGCGCGCCAACGAGCCGTTCAGTGCCGCTGGTCAGCCGCGGGCGTCACACCTTGTGAGAGCGCCTCGGCGACAAAAAGTTGCGCGACGTCGACCGGATCGAACTCATAACGCTGGTTGCAGAACTCGCAATGAATCTCGACATGGCCGCGCTCTTCGAGCACGCCGTCGACTTCCTCGCGGCCCAGCATCTTCAGCATGCCGCCGACTTTTTCGCGCGAACACGTGCACTCGAAGCGCGCCGTGGCCGGTTCGAAATGCTGGACGTTTTCCTGCCAGAACAGACGGCGGAACACCGTTTCTGGCTCTTCCTTCAGCAGCTCGTCTTGCGACAGCGTGCCGCCCAACGTGCAGACGCGCTCCCACGTGTCCGCGTCCAGATCGCCCGGATGGGGGACGATGCCGCCGTCGCCCGGCAATTTTTGCAGCAGCATGCCGACCGCGCGCTCGGTGTTCGCCGCGAGCCACAGGCGCGTGTCGAGTTGCTCCGAGTGATGCATGTAGTGCTCGAGCACTTCGGCCATCGAGTTGAGCGGGCCGTCCACGCCCGACAGCGGCACGATACTTTGATAGGGCTGCTGACCGGGCTGCTTGTTGGCCGGATCGAGCGTGATCACGCAACGGCCGTGGCCGCTCGCGTTCAGCAGCTCGACCATGCTGGTCGTCTCGCCGATCACGTTGGCCGCTTCGCCGGACAGCTTGGCGGTCGCGCGCATCGACAGATCGGAGCTGCACTGCACCACCAGCATCTTGACCGGGCCATCGCCGAAAATCTGCATGATGAGCGTGCCGTCGAACTTGAGATTCGCCGACAGCAGCGCGCACGCGGCCATCATTTCGCCCAGAACCGTCCGCACCGGCGCCGGATAATCGCGGCGCGTCAGCACTTCCTGCCAGGTATTGCGCAGGGAAACGATCTCGCCGCGCACCGGCGCCGCGCTGAACATGAATTTTTGCAACTGGTCGCTCACAACTTTTCCTCGGTCGAATGACGCAGCGTGATGCCGCGCCGTGCGCGCCGCGCGCTCCGGCTGATTAGCCGATGCGCACGAGCTGCGCCTTGTAATAGTCGCGGCGCTCGGCATAGGTTGCCGCGCCGCGCTGCATGTTGGCGATATCCGTCTCGGTCAGTTCGCGCACCACCTTGGCGGGCGCGCCGAGAATCAGCGAATTGTCGGGAAATACCTTGCCCTCGGTGACGACGGCGCCCGCTCCGACCAGACAGTTGCGGCCGATTACCGCTCCATTCAAGACCACCGCCTGAATTCCGATCAACGAGCCTTCCTTGATCGTGCAGCCGTGCAGCATGACCTGGTGGCCGACCGTCACATTGGGCTCGATCGTCAGCGGAAAACCGGGGTCGGTGTGCAGCACGGCGTTTTCCTGCACGTTGCTGCCGGCGCCAATGGTGATCGGCTCGTTGTCGCCGCGAATCGTCGCGCCGAACCAGACGCTGGCGTTCTCGCCGAGCGTCACGTTGCCGATGATGCTCGCCGAATCGGCGACGAAGACGCTTTCATGGATGGTCGGGGCGGCTTCGCCAAGCTTGTAAATGGTCACGGTGTCTCCTCTTGATCGGTCACTGCGCGCGCCGGACATTGCGCCGAACCGCCCGAAACGTCTTGCCACGCCGGGTTGTCGCGCCTCGTCGGCGCATCGGGCGCGTTGGATGGTCGAATCGAGTATTGTAAACGGTTGTGTGGTTGGGCCGCTTGGTCTGGCCGCGGGGGCGTTCGCCGCTTCGTTGGTCAGGCTGCCGGCCGCGCGGTTGCGGCGCGTGCTTTCACGGCAGTATGCCAAAGCGTCGGTTACCGCCGGCTTAGCCATTTCCTTAGCCATGCCGTTGTTGGCTTCCTTCATAGCTTCCCTTGCCCGATCCGCTTGCCATGATGTCCGCTGTTTCGTCCGTTTCGCCTCATTCACCGGCCACCGAAACCGGCCGCGAGGCCCCTTGCGCGCGCACCCCAGCGCTCGCCGCATTGCGCGAAGCCGATCCGGCCGCCAAGGCCGCCGCGGCCCGGGCGCTCTATGCCGCGGTGCTCGACGGCAGCATGGCATGCGCCGTGGACCTCGAACTCGACGAACCGGCTGGCCTGCCGGGCCGTCCCGCGCGCCCCGAACTGGTCGATCCGCGCGGTTTGAAGCGGCGCAGCATGCAAGCGCCGCAAGGGCGCGCGGTCCTGCTGCACGCACTTGCGCACATCGAATTCAACGCCATCAATCTCGCGCTCGACGCGGTCTGGCGCTTCGGCGGCATGCCCGCCGCGTTCTACACCGACTGGCTCAAAGTCGCCGCCGAAGAGGCCTATCACTTCTCGCTGCTGACCGCGCGCCTCGCTGAATACGGCCACGTCTACGGCGATTTTCCGGCCCACGACGGTCTGTGGGACATGTGCGAGCGCACGCGCGGCGACGTGCTGGCGCGCATGGCGCTGGTGCCGCGCACGCTCGAAGCGCGCGGCCTCGACGCCTCGCCGCCGATCCGCGCGCGCCTGCTGCAGGCTGGCGATCAGGCGTCGGCGGCGATTCTCGACGTGATCCTGCGCGACGAAATCGGCCACGTGCTGATCGGCAATCGCTGGTTTCGCCATCTGTGCGACGGCAGCGGCCTCGACCCTCACGAGACTTACGCGCGCCTCGCCGACCAGTATCACGCACCGAAATTACGTGGGCCGTTCAATTTCGAGGCGCGCCGCGACGCCGGTTTCGACGAAGCCGAACTGGCCGCTCTGGCAGCCCTGGCGGGCCTCGACGCGCCGCAAGCGCAGCTGCCGTCCGCCGGCGACTGAGACCTCCTTCACCATCCGACCCCGCGTATAGGCGGGCTATCTCGTTATAATCGAACGATCATTCTTTTTTGGCGTGCCGTTCATGAACACTTCGCAGTCTGAATTCGTCGCGGTGCGCGGCATCCGCTTGCATGTGCGGCGCTGGGGCAACCCCGACGCCCCGATGCTCTTCATGCTGCACGGCTGGATGGACGTGGCCGCCTCGTTCCAGTTCGTCGTCGACGCGCTGGGCGGCGACTGGCAGGTGCTGGCGCCCGACATGCGCGGCTTCGGCCTGTCGGACTGGCCGGTGGCGGAACGCGGCGGCGGCAACTACTGGATTCAGGACTACGTGGCCGACCTCGACGCCTTGCTCGACCACTACGCGCCGACCGGCGAAGTGAATCTGGTCGGCCACAGCATGGGCGCGAACATCGCGTGCGTGTATGCGGGCGTGCGGCCGGAGCGGGTGCGGCGGGTGGTCGACCTGGAAGGTTTCGGACTCGCGCCGTCGCACTCGGCACAAGCGCCCAAGCGCCTGCGCACCTGGCTCGACGAATTGCGCGATCCGCCGCAGCTGAAGCGCTACGCGTCGCTCGACGACGTCGCCGCGCGCCTGATCAAGACCAATCCGCGGCTCGACCCGAAACGCGCGCAATTTCTCGCGCAGCACTGGTCGAAGCCGGACGGCGAAGGGCGCTACATGCTGCTCGCCGATCCCGCGCACAAGCTGCGCGGCCCGGCGCTGTACCGTCTGGACGAAGTGATGGCGACGTGGCGCAAGGTGAGCGCGAAGGTCCTGCACGTGGAGGCCGCCAATTCGCCGACGCTCGCGCGGATCGCCGGCGAGATTCCGCTCGACGAATTCAAGGCGCGCTTTCAGGCGTTCCCCGACTGGCGCGAGAAGATCATCGACGAAGCGGGGCACATGGTGCATCACGACCAGCCGGAGCAGGTGGCCGCGCTGATCGAGGGATTCTGCGCGTAGCGCTTAAAAAAGTTTGAGGGTTCCCGAGGGGCTACCTTCGGGACGTCCGTTGTGAGATAGCTCTGCGTCCGCTTACTGCGTTGCAGTAAAATGAGCGCAGAACCTTTTCAAGACAACGATGAACGCCGACCTCCACTGTCACTCCACCGTTTCCGACGGCCAGTTCGCGCCGGCCGACGTCGCGCGCCGCGCGCACGCGGGCGGCGTGACGCTGTGGGCGCTCACCGATCACGATGAACTGGGCGGCCAGCACGAAGCCAGAAGCACCGCCGAGGCGCTCGGCATGGACTATCTGAGCGGCGTCGAGATCTCGGTGACGTGGGCGTCGCGCACGGTGCACATCGTTGGGTTGGGCATCGATCCGACCAGTTCGATCCTGATCGACGGTTTGGCGCGCACCCGCAACGGCCGCGCCGCGCGGGCGGAGGCGATCGGCGAACAACTGGCTACGCTCGGCATTCCCGACGCCTATCAGGGCGCGCTCAAATACGTGTCGAACCCGGACATGATTTCGCGCACGCATTTCGCGCGTTTCATGGTGGACAGCGGCTACGCCAGTTCCACCCAGGACGTGTTCACCCGCTATCTCGGCGACGGCAAACCGGGCTACGTGCCGCACCGCTGGGCCAAACTGGCCGACGCGGTCGGCTGGATCCAGGCTGCCGGCGGCGAAGCGATCATTGCGCATCCGGGTCGCTATGCTTACTCGCCGGTTGAATTCGACGCGTTTTTCGCCGAATTCATCGATCTCGGCGGCAAGGCGATCGAGGTAGTGACGGGCAGCCATACGCCCGATCAATACCGCGAATACGCCGATGTCGCGCGCCGGTTCGGTTTCGAGGCGTCGCGCGGGTCAGACTTCCACGCACCCGGCGAAGGCCGCGTCGATCTCGGCACGCTGCCGCCGCTGCCCTCCGATCTGAAGCCCGTCTGGGAACGCTGGCTGTGATCGCGCCGTGCCGTCGCGGCACGTCATGCGCGAAAGCGGGCCGTGCGCCGCACGTGCTTTTCGTCCGATCTTCCGACCGGTGTTCAGCCGCAGTTCAATTTGCCGTCTATCCGCTTCCATCCGCGAGCCAACGTTAGTCGCCATGTCTCAATACTTTCGGCTTCATCCTGATAACCCGCAGCCGCGCCTCGTCAAGCAGGCCGTACAGATCATCAACGATGGCGGCGTGGTCGCGTTGCCGACGGATTCGAGCTACGCGCTCGCCTGCCATCTGGACGACAAGGACGCGGTCGAGCGTCTGCGGCGTATTCGTGGACTCGACGAGAAGCAGTTGCTGTCGCTGCTGGTGCGCGACCTGTCGGAACTCGCGAACTTCGCGATGGTGGACAACCGGCAATACCGGCTGATCAAATCGGTGACGCCGGGCCCCTACGTGTTCGTCCTGCAGGCCACCAAGGAAGTGCCGCGGCGCCTGTCGCATCCGTCGCGCAAGACCATCGGCCTGCGCGTGCCGGATCACGCGATCACGCTGGCGATTCTCGAAGAACTCGGCCAGCCGCTGCTCGGTTCGACGCTGATCATGCCGGGCGAAACCCAGCCGCTGAACGACCCGGAAGAAATCCGCGAGCGTTTGGAGAAGCAACTGGATCTGGTGATCGACAGCGGTCCGTGTGTGTGCGAGCCGTCCACGGTGATCGATCTGACCGGTGCGGAGCCGGTGCTGGTGCGGCCGGGGCGCGGTTCTCTCGCGCCGTTCGGCCTCGAAGAGACGGCATGAGTGAAAGCGGACAGACGCACGCAATCGCGTTGTTACAATAACGAGTTATGGATTCTTCCCTGATACAGACCATTGCGGTTTACGCGCTGCCGGTGATTTTCGCCATCACGCTGCACGAAGCCGCCCATGGCTACGTCGCGCGCTGGCTCGGCGACAATACCGCCTACGTGCTCGGCCGCGTCTCCGTCAATCCGATGCGGCACATCGACCCGCTCGGCACGATTGCGATTCCCTTGCTGCTGTACTTCGCCACCAGCGGTGCGTTCATGTTCGGCTATGCCAAGCCGGTGCCGGTCGCCTTCGGCAATCTGCGCAATCCGCGCTGGGGCAGTCTGTGGGTCGCAGCGGCGGGTCCGGGCTGCAACTTCGTGCAGGCGGTGATCTGGGGTCTGTTCGGTGTCGCGCTCGCGGTGGCGAACGTGGACGAGCCGTTCTTCACGCGCATGGCGGGAGCGGGCGTCGGCGTGAATCTCGTGCTCGGCGTGCTCAACCTGTTTCCGCTGCCGCCGCTCGACGGCGGGCGTGTGCTGATGGCGCTGTTGCCGCCGCGGCAGTCCATCACGCTGTCGCGCCTCGAACCGTACGGGTTTTTCATCGTGATGGCGCTGGTCATGACGGGTACGCTGACGCGATACTGGTTGAACCCGCTGGTCACGATCGGCTACAGCGCGATCACCGCCATTCTGACTCCCCTTGTTTCGCTTTTCTAAATAACCATGTTCCCAGACCGTATCTTCTCCGGCATGCGGCCCACCGGGTCGTTGCACCTCGGCCACTATCACGGCGTGCTGAAAAACTGGGTGCGGCTGCAGTCCGAGTACCCGTGTTTCTTTTGTGTGGTCGACTGGCACGCGCTGACGACGCACTACGAAACGCCCGAAGTGATCGAAAAGAACGTCTGGGACGTGCTGATCGACTGGCTGGCCTCCGGGATCGATCCGGCGCAGGCCACGCTGTTCATCCAGAGCAAGGTGCCCGAGCACGCCGAACTGGCGCTGCTGCTCGGCATGAGCACGCCGCTCGGCTGGCTGGAACGCGTGCCGACCTACAAGGAGCAGCAGGAGAAGCTGAAGGACAAGGATCTGTCCACTTACGGCTTTCTCGGCTATCCGGTGCTGATGGCGGCGGACATTCTGCTGTATCGCGGCTCGCTCGTGCCGGTTGGTGAAGACCAGGTGCCGCACGTCGAAATGACGCGTGAAATCGCGCGTCGTTTCAACTACCTGTACGGCCGCGAACCGGGCTTCGAAGAGAAGGCCAACGACGCCGCGAAAAAGCTCGGCGGCAAGCGCGCCAAGCTCTATCACGAACTTCGCAACGCCTACCAGCAGGAAGGCGACGACGAAGCGCTCGAACAGGCGCGCGCCATGTTGCAGGAATCGCAAAGCCTGTCGATGAACGACCGCGAGCGCCTGTTCGGCTACCTCGAAGGTTCGCGCAAGATCATTCTGGTCGAGCCGCAAGCCATGTTGACGGAGGCGTCGCGCATGCCGGGCCTCGACGGCCAGAAAATGTCGAAGTCGTACGGCAACACGATCGGCCTGCGTGAAGACGCGGAGACCATCACGAAGAAAGTGCGCACCATGCCGACCGATCCGGCCCGCGTGCGCCGCACCGATCCGGGCGATCCCGACAAATGCCCGGTGTGGCAGCTTCACCAGGTCTACACGGACGAAGCCACCCACGAGTGGGTGCAGAAGGGCTGCCGGACGGCCGGCATAGGTTGCCTCGAGTGCAAGCAGCCGGTGATCGAAGGCATTCTGCGTGAGCAGCAGCCCATGCTCGAGCGCGCGCAGAAGTATATGGACGATCCGTCGCTGTTGCGCGCGATCGTCGCCGACGGCTGCGACAAGGCCCGCAGGTTCGCCACGGAAACCATGCGCGAAGTACGCGAAGCCATGGGCCTGTCGTACAACTGAGCCGCGCCGAAGTGATGAGCACTCCCGCTACCGCCATGCATGGATTGGGCGAGCCGTCGCCCTGGGTGCGCGATTGGGCGCATCTGGTCGCGGCGGGCGGCGCGGTGCTCGATGTCGCGTCCGGGGCGGGGCGGCATGCGCGGCTCTTTGCGTCGCTGGGGCATCCGGTGACCGCCATCGACCGCGACGCGGCGGCGCTCGACGCGCTGCGCGACGAGCCGCTCGTCACCCCGCTCGAAGCCGACCTGGAAGGCGCCGCGTGGCCGTTGCCCGCTGACGCGAAATTCGCCGCCGTCGTGGTGACGAACTACCTGCACCGTCCACTCTTTGCGCAGTTGTTGCGCGCGCTCGCGCCCGGCGGCGTACTGGTTTACGAGACCTTCGCGCAAGGAAACGAAAGCGTCGGCAAACCCTCTAATCCGGCGTTTCTGCTGGCGCCCGGCGAGCTTCTCGATCGCGTGCGCGGCCAGCTCAGGGTGGTCGCTTTTCAGGACGGTTTTCTCGCGCAGCCGCGCCCGGCCTACGTCCAGCGGATCTGCGCGATTCTGGAGGCGGAGCGCTCAGACGACCCCGCGCAGGCGGCATCTCCGCGTTGTTACGAGTTGGCTGGCTAATCCGCTACAATCGCGGTTTACCTGATCAAATTCATGGCGTTTCATGACTAACGGCAACCACAGCAGCAACGACAGCGTTCAGATTCGCGGCAGCATTCCTGCCATCATCACCCCGATGCTCGAAGACGGCAGCCTCGATCTGCCGGCGTTTCGCAAACTGATCGACTGGCACGTCGCGGAGGGCACGAACGCTCTCGTCGTGGTCGGCACGAGCGGCGAGTCGGCCACGCTGTCGGTCGAAGAACACGTGCTGATGGTCAAGACCGCGGTCGAGCACACGGCGGGCCGGATTCCGGTGATCGCGGGCTCGGGCGGCAATTCCACGACCGAAGCCATCGAACTCACCCGGCAGGCCAAGGAAGTCGGCGCCGACGCCACGCTCCAGGTCGTGCCGTACTACAACAAGCCGACGCAGGAAGGCATCTACCGCCACTTCGCGAAGATCGCCGAAACCGTCGATCTGCCGGTGATTCTGTACAACGTGCCGGGCCGCACCGTTGCGGACATGAGCAACGAAACCATTTTGCGCTGCGCGCAGGTGCCGGGCATCATCGGTGTGAAGGAAGCGACCGGCAATATCGATCGCGCCGCGCATCTGATCAAATCCGCGCCGGCGCACTTCGGCATCTACAGCGGTGACGATCCCACCGCGATCGCGCTGATGCTGCTCGGCGGCCACGGCAACATTTCGGTCACCGCCAACGTCGCGCCGCGCGCGATGAGCGAGCTCTGCAAGGCCGCCCTGGCCGCGGACGCGAAGACCGCGCGTGAGATTCATCTGAAACTCCTGTCGTTGCATAAGAACCTGTTCATCGAATCGAATCCGATTCCGGCCAAATGGGCACTGCAGCAACTGGGTCGTGTGCAGGGCGGAATCCGCCTGCCGCTCACGCCGCTCGACGCGCAATACCACGAAGTGGTGCGCGGCGCGCTGCGCGAAGCGGGCCTGCTGGGCTAGGCGGATATCCTCCGCGGCACCCACCAGCGCCAACGAAAGCCTGCCACCGGCACTCCCTTAACCGACGTCGATCCAGCCCACGTTCCCGGCACACAGAACCAAGGCACCGCGTTCCAGCATCACGAAGGACCTCATGAAACGTTCCGCACTTTCCCTCCACGCAACCCGCATGGCGGCGCTGGCGCTTGCCCTCACGACGCTCGCCGGCTGTGACACGCTGAACGACTGGTTTGCTTCCGACCGCGTCAACTACAAGGGCGCGGCCAGCGCGCCGCCGCTTGCCGTTCCGAACGATTTGAGCACCACCAAGACCGACGAGCGCTACGTCGCTCCGCCGGCCAATCTGGCGCTGGGCGGTGCGCAGACGCGCGCGGTCACGGCCGCCGGCAATTCGACCGAAGGCCAGCCGAACGCGCAGGATCCGCTCGGCATGCATATCGAACGCGACGGCGATCGCCGCTGGCTGGTCGTCGACGGCCGCTCGCCGGACCAACTCTGGCCGCAGTTGCAGGAGTTCTGGCAGGAGAACGGCTTCGTGCTGAAGACCGACGCGCCGGCCACCGGCATCATGACGACCGACTGGGCGGAAAACCGCGCCAACATTCCGGACGACTGGTTCCGCCGCACGGTCGGCAAGGTCATCGACTTCGCGTATTCGTCGGGCACGCGTGACAGCTTCCGCACGCTCGTGTCGCGTGCGCCGGGCGACACGACCGACATCTCCATTACGCACAGCGCCATGGAGGAAGTGTTGACCGGGCAGGACAAGACGTCGTCGCGTTGGGAAGAGCGCCCGCGCGATCCGGCGCTCGAGGCGCTGTTCCTCACCAAGCTGATGCAGAAGTTCGGCTTGACCGAAGCGCAATCGAAGGAACTGCTGACTGACGCGCGCACGGCCGTCGCGCCGACCACGATCGATCAGAGCGCGGGCGCATCCACGCTCGACCTGCAGGAGTCGTTCGATCGTGCATGGCTGCGCGTGGGCCTGGCGCTCGACCGCACGAACTTCACCGTCGACAACCGCGACCGCGCGAAGGGTATCTACTACGTGCGCTACGCGGACTCGATGCAGGAACTGAAGAAGGAAGGGCTGCTCGGCAAGCTGTTCTACAGCGGCAATTCGTCGAAGAAGCCGGGTCAGGAATTCCTCGTCAACGTGCGTTCGAAGGGCGACACGGTGACCCAGGTGGCGGTGCTGACTGCGAACGGGCAGGTCGACAATTCGTCCGACGCGCAGCGCATCGTGACGCTGCTGCACGCGCAACTGAACTAAACGGACCGTGAGGTTCGCGAGTCTCGGTAGCGGCAGTGAAGGCAATGCCTTGCTGGTGGAAGCGCAAAGCGGCGCGACCACCACGCGTGTACTGCTCGACTGCGGTTTTTCGGCCAAGGAAGTCGAGCGGCGTCTGACGCGGCTCGGCGCGAGCGTCGAAGGTCTCGACGCGATTCTGATCACGCATGAACATAGCGACCACATTGGCAGCGCGCTGACGCTGGCGCGCAAGTGGTCGATTCCGTTGTACATGAGCTGGGGTACCGCCCGCGCGGTGGGCGCCGACGAAGCCGATGTCGACCTGCAGGTGCTGTGGGGCGACGAAGTGGTGGCGATCGGCGACCTCAGCATTCTCCCTTACACCGTTCCGCACGACGCCCGCGAGCCGCTGCAGTACGTGCTCTCGAACGGCGCGAGCCGGCTCGGCGTGCTGACGGATGTCGGCACGTCCACGCCGCATATCAGCTCGGTGCTGAGCGGCTGCGACGCGCTGGTGCTCGAATGCAATCACGACGTGCGGATGCTGGCGGGCAGCCGCTATCCGCAGTCGCTGAAGGCGCGCATCGGTGGCAATCATGGGCATCTGAACAACGACGCGGCGGCCGAAATTCTGGCCTCGCTTGATCGATCGCGGTTGCGCCATCTGGTTGCCGCGCATCTGAGCCAGCAGAACAATTTGCCAGAGCTGGCGCAAGCCGCCATGGCCGGTGTGCTGGGCGCGGCGCCGACGGAAGTGGTGGTGGCGTCGCAGGATGAGGGGTTTGCGTGGCTGAGCGTGTGATCCGCGTCTGATGCTCGATTTCCGGCGCTTCCGACGCCGCGGCGCATGAAAAAAGCCCATAACGATCGCTCGTTATGGGCTTTTTCTTTCAGGGCGAGACGTTTCGAACGCCGCGCCCCCGAAGCAAGCTTAGTTGCGGTTGCCGCCGAAGATACCGAGCAGCGCCAGCAGGTTGACGAACACGTTGTACAGGTCCAGGTAGATCGCGAGCGTGGCGGTGATGTAATTCGTCTCACCGCCGTTCACGACGCGCTGAACGTCGAACAGCATGTAGGCCGAGAAAATCACGATGGCCATGACCGACACCGTCAACATGAGCGCCGGCAGATGCAGGAACACGTTCGCGACCGATGCGAGCAGCAGCACGATCACGCCCATGAATAGCCACTTGCCGAGGCCCGAGAAGTCACGCTTGCTGACAGTGGCGATGGTTGCCATCGACGCGAAGATCACACCAGTGCCACCGAAGGCGAGCATGATCAGCGACGGGCCGTTCGAAAAACCGAGCACGAAGCTCAGGATGCGCGACAGCATCAGGCCCATGAAGAACGTGAAGCCGAGCAGCACGAACACGCCGGCCGCGCTGTCTTTGGTCTTCTGGATGGCGAACATGAAGCCGAAGGCGATCGCGAAGAACGCCAGCATGCTCATGGCCGGACTCGTGGCGGCGAACAGCGAGAAACCGGTGGTGAGGCCCACCCACGCGCCAAGCACTGTCGGAATCATGGACAGCGCGAGCAGCCAGTAGGTGTTCCGTAGCACGCGGTTACGCGTTTCGACCGTGCTGACCGCGCCATTGCGGCCAAAGCTATACGGATGTTCGTTCATGGTCTCTCCTTACCTCAGAAGCGTGATGCGTATGGTTGTGAAGCGGGTTGTGGCGAGTCGGGCTGCGCCGGTGGGAATGTCTGTCGCCGGCCGCGGCGCTCACATCCCTAAGATTGGCGCGCGGGCAGGGAGTTTCAATGCCCGGAAAATACCGACACCGCCTACGCTACCAGTATTCGGAAACTCCTGCTTGGAGTCTTTCAATGTTGTAAGGGTTCAATCGCAATCATACACGGGAACATGCTACAATAGCGGATTCATTTGAATCTGTAACCTCTTAATTTTTTGGAGTTTTTATGGCGATCGAACGCACCCTGTCGATTATCAAGCCGGACGCAGTGGCCAAGAACGTGATCGGCCAGATCTACAGCCGTTTCGAAAACGCTGGTCTGAAGATCGTGGCTTCGCGCATGGTTCACCTGTCGCGCGCCGACGCGGAGAAGTTCTACGCCGTGCACGCAGCACGTCCGTTCTTCAAGGACCTGGTCGATTTCATGATCTCGGGCCCGGTCGTCGTGCAAGCGCTCGAAGGCGAAAACGCCATCCTGAAGCACCGTGACCTGATGGGTGCAACGGACCCGAAGAAGGCGGAAAAGGGCACGATCCGCGCCGACTTCGCCGACAGCATCGACGCGAACGCAGTGCACGGTTCCGACGCGGCTGAAACGGCTGCCGTCGAAATCGCGTTCTTCTTCCCGCAAGTGAACGTCTACTCGCGTTAAGCAGGACTTGCCTCGCGCGATTCGTGCAGCCGACTGGATTTATCGCACGAATCGCCCGGCAAAGTAGTAAGGTAAAAGCAGCAGGAATGGGCGCGAACGGCATTGCGTTCATGCAGCTTGTTGCATGAACGTAGTCTCGCACTGAAATGGCAGGATTCGATATGACGAGCAGTCCCACCGTCAACCTTCTCGACCTCGACGCCCAAGGGCTGGTCGCCTACTGCGACAGCCTGGGCGAGAAGCCGTTTCGCGCCAAGCAATTGCAGCGCTGGATTCACCAATACAACGCTGCCGACTTCGACGGTATGACCGATCTCGCGAAGTCCTTGCGCGAAAAGCTCAAGGGGCGCGCCGCGATCTCGATGCCGGGCATCGTCAGCGACCATATTTCGACCGACGGCACACGCAAGTGGCTGATCGACGTCGGCAACAGCAACGCGGTTGAAACCGTCTACATTCCCGAAGAAACGCGCGGCACGCTATGCGTGTCGTCGCAGGCCGGGTGCGCGGTCAACTGCCGTTTCTGTTCGACCGGCAAACAGGGTTTTTCCCGCAATCTCACCACCGGCGAAATCATCGGCCAGCTGCGCATGGCTGAGTTCGCGCTGCGCGCATCGCGCGGCGTGGACGGCGGCCGCGCAACGGGTGGCGACGGCAAGGGCGAGCGGGTCGTCACGAACGTCGTGATGATGGGCATGGGCGAGCCGCTGCTCAATTACGACGCGGTCGTGCCGGCTATGCGCCTGATGCTCGACGACAACGCCTATGGCCTGTCGCGCCGCCGTGTCACGCTGTCCACCTCGGGCGTCGTGCCCATGATGGACCGGCTCGGCGCCGATCTGCCGGTGGCGCTCGCGGTCTCCTTGCATGCGCCCAGCGATCCGCTGCGCGACATGCTGGTGCCGCTGAACAAGAAGTACCCGCTGCGCGAACTGATGGCGGCTTGCCAGCGCTATCTGAAGGTCGCGCCGCGCGACTTCATTACGTTTGAATATTGCATGCTCGACGGCGTGAACGACAGCGAAGCACAAGCGCGCGAATTGCTCGCGCTCACGCGCGACGTGCCGTGCAAGTTCAACCTGATTCCGTTCAATCCGTTCCCCGAATCGGGCCTCATCCGCTCGAAATCGGAACAGATCAAACGGTTTGCACAAGTGTTGATGGACGCGGGCGTCGTCACCACGGTGCGTAAGACACGCGGCGATGATATCGACGCTGCCTGCGGTCAGTTGGCCGGCGCGGTGAAAGACCGCACACGGCTCGCTGAGCGCACCGGGAAGGCAGCGAAGATCATCGAGGTTCGCGCCGTGTAATCGTGCGGGGATGGCAGGGCGCCGGCGTTCGGAGAAAGCTCCGCGAACGTGCGACAGCCTGCTGTGCCGGTGTCGATTGAAAAGAAAGTTTGCAGAAGCGATCGGAAGCGGCGCACAAGGCCGCACATTTTGTTATAAACGGTCTGCGATTCGGACGTGAGGCTTGAGCCCGTCCGGGTTGCACAAGTGAAAAAGAATCGACGCGAAAGGATTTGGGATGAGTGAGCCGCAGCACCCGCAGCCGCAGGACACAGACACGAACGAAGGCCATCCGGCGCCAGTCGCACGGGCGGCGGTGCAGCCTGTTGTGCAGCCGGGCATGGACTCGTTGGCGGCGGCTGGCGCGCGCTTGACCCAATTGCGTGAATCGAAAGGTTGGACGATCGACGACGTGTCAGCGCGTCTGAAGGTGTCCGCCATCAAGCTGCGTGCGCTCGAATCGGGCGACATCAGCCACTTGCCGGACACGACCTTCGCGTTGGGCGTGGTGCGCAGCTACGCGAAGATGCTCGGCGCGGATCCCACGCCGTTCACGGCGGCATTGCGTCGCGAAAAGGGTGTGCCGGCGCCGGATCTGTCGATGCCGGCGTCGTCGGGTAGGGATTTGCCGCGCGGCAAGGTATCGCTCTCGCTGGGCGGCAGTGGGCAGAAGAGCCGCTCATGGTTGTGGGGCGTGGCGGCGGTGATCGTCGCCGTGATTGCGCTCGGCATGTGGCACACCAATGGCGGCGATTCGTCGGCGTGGCTTGCACGATTGAAAGCGAGCGCGAGCAGTGCCGCTGGCGGCGCGACCGGCGCATCGGGCGCGGTGGCGCAGGGTCAATCGGCAGGTTCGGAAGCCACCGCGGAAGAGGCTGCTTCGGCGCCGGACGCACAGGCAGCAGCAGACAACGCAGCGTCGGCTACGCCGATGCCCGCACCGCTCGCCACCGGCGCGGCGCCTTCGTCGGCGCCGGCAGTCACGGCAATGGCGGCCGCGCCTAAGGCTGCCGCAACGCTGGGCGCAAGTACGCCGGCGGTGGTCGCGGGGGCGTCGGCGGCAACGGTGGCGCCGGCTGCAGGTCAGTCGATCGTTGCGTTGAGCGTAAAACAGGACAGCTGGTTCAGCGTGCGTGGCAAAGATGGCAAGGAAGTGTTTTCCGGCCTCGTGCACGCGGGCGACACCAAGGAAGTAACGGGCGAAGCGCCGTTCAAGGTCACGGTCGGCAACAGGGCCGGTCTCGACTCGCTGACGCTCGATGGCCAGCCGGTCGATCCCGCAAAATATGCGGCGGCCAAAGGCAACGTGGCGCGCTTCGCGCTGCCTTGACAGATACGGTATGCGCCGCGGCCAACCGGTCCGCGGCGCTTTTTCAATTCAGGCGCTACGTCTTTTGTGTGGCGCATGCGGCGTAAATGGGTTTTTCGATGCAATCCGAAGCTCAATCCCAATCCAGTAGCAAGATCGTTTCCAACGAGCCGGTGTTCGGCGGCCAGGCCGCGCGGCGCAAGTCGCACGCGGTCGACGTCCGTTGGGGCGGCCAGCTCGTCACCATCGGTGGCGACGCACCCGTGCGCATCCAGTCGATGACCAACACGGATACCGCGGACGCCATCGGCACCGCGATCCAGATCAAGGAACTGGCGCAAGCCGGCTCGGAACTGGTGCGTATCACGGTGAACACGCCGGAAGCGGCTGCGGCCGTGCCGGCCGTGCGCGAGCAGCTCGATCGCATGGGTGTGTCGGTGCCGCTGGTCGGGGACTTCCATTACAACGGCCATCTGCTGTTGCGCGATTACCCCGCGTGCGCGGAGTCGCTGTCCAAGTACCGGATCAATCCGGGCAACGTGGGCCATGGTGCAAAGCGCGACACGCAGTTCGCGCAGATGATCGAAGCCGCGGTGAAGTACGACAAGCCAGTGCGTATCGGCGTCAACTGGGGCAGTCTCGATCAGGATCTGCTCGCGAAGATGATGGACGAGAACGCCACGCGTGCCACGCCGTGGGAAGCGCAAAGCGTGATGTACGAAGCGCTCATTCAGTCGGCGATCGGCTCGGCGGAGCGGGCGGTCGAACTCGGTCTGGCGCGCAATCAGATCATCCTGTCGTGCAAGGTCAGCGGCGTGCAGGATCTGATCGCCGTGTACCGTGAACTCGCGCGCCGTTGCGACTTCGCGCTGCATCTCGGCTTGACCGAGGCGGGCATGGGCTCGAAGGGCATCGTGGCATCGACGGCGGCGTTGTCCGTGTTGCTGCAGCAAGGCATCGGCGACACGATCCGCATCTCGCTTACGCCGGAACCGGGCGCCTCGCGCACCGGCGAAGTAATCGTCGGCCAGGAAATCCTGCAGACCATGGGTCTGCGCTCGTTCACGCCGATGGTGATCGCGTGTCCGGGTTGCGGCCGTACCACCAGCACGCTGTTCCAGGAACTGGCGTCGCAAATCCAGACTTATCTGCGCACGCAGATGCCGGTGTGGCGCGATCAATATCCTGGCGTCGAAAAGATGCACGTCGCGGTGATGGGTTGCATCGTCAACGGTCCGGGCGAATCGAAGCAGGCGAATATCGGTATCAGCCTGCCGGGTTCGGGCGAGAACCCGGCCGCGCCGGTGTTCATCGACGGCGAAAAGGTGAAGACGCTGCGTGGCGAAAACATCGCGCAAGAATTCCAGCAAATCGTGAGTGACTACGTCGAGCGCCGCTATGGCCGCGCCGAAGCGCTCAACTAAATATCGGCTATCGAAGACAGATGACTGAACAGAAGAAAAAGCTCGAAAAGCTCTCCGGCGTGAAGGGCATGAACGACATCCTTCCGCAGGAAGCCGGGCTGTGGGAATTTTTCGAAACGACCGTCAAGTCGATGCTGCGTTCGTACGGATACCAGAATATTCGTACGCCGATCATCGAGCATACGCAGCTGTTCAAGCGCGGTATCGGTGAAGTGACCGACATCGTCGAGAAAGAGATGTACAGCTTTACCGACGCGCTGAACGGTGAAAATCTGACCATGCGCCCGGAAAATACCGCAGCGGTGGTGCGCGCGGCGATCGAACACAACATGCTGTACGACGGCCCGAAGCGCCTGTGGTACATCGGCCCGATGTTCCGCCATGAGCGTCCGCAGCGCGGCCGCTATCGCCAGTTTCATCAGGTCGGCGTGGAAGCGCTCGGCTTTGCCGGTCCGGACGCCGACGCTGAAATCATCATGATGTGCCAGCGTCTGTGGGACGATCTCGGCCTGATGGGCATCAAGCTCGAAATCAACTCGCTGGGTCTCGCGGAAGAACGCGCGGCGCACCGCGTCGATTTGATCGCGTACCTCGAAAAGCACATGGACGTGCTCGACGAAGAAGCGAAGCGTCGTCTCTACACGAACCCGCTGCGTGTGCTCGATACGAAGAATCCGGCCATGCAGGAAGTCGCGCTGAACGCGCCTAAGCTGATCGATTTTCTCGGCGAAGAATCGCGCGCACACTTCGAAGGTTTGCAGCGCATCCTGAAGGCGAACAACATTCCGTTCACGATCAATCCGCGTCTCGTGCGCGGTCTCGATTATTACAATCTGACCGTGTTCGAATGGGTGACCGACAAGCTCGGCGCGCAGGGCACCGTCGCGGCCGGCGGCCGTTACGATCCGCTGATCGAGCAACTCGGCGGCAAGCCCACGGCGGCATGCGGCTGGGCCATGGGCGTCGAGCGGATTCTCGAATTGCTGAAAGAAGAGCAGCTCGTCCCGGAAGATGAAGGTTGCGACGTGTACGTGGTCCATCAGGGCGACGCGGCGCGCGAGCAGGCCTTCATCATCGCCGAGCGTCTGCGCGACACCGGCCTCGACGTGATCCTGCATTGCAGTGCCGACGGTCAATCGGCCAGCTTCAAATCGCAGATGAAACGTGCCGACGCAAGCGGCGCGGCCTTCGCCGTGGTGCTCGGTGAAGACGAGATCGCCAACGGCACGGTCGGCGTGAAACCGCTGCGCGATACAAATGCTAACGGCGGTAAAAACGAGCAACAAAACGTGCCGGCCGAAGACTTGACCGAATTTCTAATCAATGCGATGGTTGCAACCGCCGAAGACGGCGACGACTGATCGCGATGTCGTCGAGCCGGTTGGTTCCCAATCGGGTTCGACACGCACACGTAGCAAGAAAGAGGAAATCGCCGGGCAATGAGTTACCACGACGAACAAGAATCGATTGAAGGTCTGAAGGCATGGTGGGCGCAGTGGGGCAATGCAACCACATGGATCGTGCTGGTGGCGCTGGTGGCCGCGGCTGGCTGGAACGGCTGGAATTTCTGGCAGCGGCGCGAGGCGGCGGAAGCCGCCGTGCTGTATGACCAGGTGCAGCAAGCCGTGACATCGGGCGACAAGGCGAAGATTACGCGCGTCGCCACCGACATGGAAGACAAGTTCAGCCGCACCGCCTATGCGCAGATGACCGCGCTGGGCGCCGCCAAGGCGCTGTACGCCGCCGGCGACGAAGCTGCCGCGAAGGCGCAACTGCAATGGACCATCGATCACGCGAAAGATGACGAGTTCAAGCAGATCGCCAAGCTGCGCCTCGCTTCGCTGCTGCTCGACGACAAGGCTTACGACCAGGGCCTCGCGCTGCTCGCCGAGCCGCAGTCCGACGCGTTCAAAGGCATCGTGGCGAACGGCCGCGGCGATCTGCTCGCCGCTCAAGGCAAGCGCGACGATGCGCGCGCGGCCTACAAGCTGGCCCTCGACTCCCTGTCGAAAAACGATAGTTCGGCACGCCAGTTGATTCAGTTCAAGCTGGACGCGCTGGGCGGCTGATCGCCGCATATGAGCGCCACAATCAGCGCCGCATGCGACGACCAACCGGTCTCCTTTAATTAATTTCCTGAATGCTTCGTCCACCGATGAATCTGCTGAAACGTTACGCTGTGCCCGTTGCCTGTGCGATGACCGTGCTCACCATGGCGGCTTGCTCATCCACGAAAGACGAGCGCCGCGTGCCGACGCCGCTCACCGAGTTCAAACCCGTGCTCGACGTGCAGCAGGCCTGGAAGGCGAGCGTCGGTAAGGCAGGGCGTTACCTGTTCTCGCCGGTTGCGGTCGGCAATGCGGTGTACGCGGCTGGCGCAAACGGTTCGGTTGCGAAGATCGACGCGCAGACCGGTCAGGACGTTTGGCGCGTCAAGCTGCGCGACGACCTCTCGGCAGGTGTCGGCAGCGACGGCACGCTCACGGCGGTCGGCGGCCTGAAGGGCGACGTCTACGTGCTCGGCGCGGACGGCAAGCAACTGTGGACCGCCAAGGCGCCGGGCGAGATCATTTCGCCGCCGCTCGTCGGCAACGGCCTCGTGGTGGTGCGTACGGTCGACGGTCAGATCGTCGCGTTCAACGCGCAAACCGGCGAGCAGAAGTGGAACTACCGCAATCGCGCGGTGCCGCTCAATCTGCGCGTGTCGTCGGGCATGACGTTCGCGGGCGACGCGGCGGTGCTGGCCGGTTTCCCGGGCGGCGCGTTCGCGGCGATCAACCTGCAAACGGGCGACAACTACTGGCAAACGCCGGTGTCCTATCCGAAGGGCGTGACGGAAGTGGAGCGTATCAACGACGTGACCGGTCCGCCCACGCTGGTCGGCTCGGAAACCTGCGCTGTGACGTTCCAGGGCCAGATTGGCTGTTTCGACGCGAACTCGGGCCGCGCCGTGTGGGAAAAGGCGTTCTCCAGCACGAGCGGTCTGGCGCAGGATGACAGCGCCGTGGTCGCGGCGGACGACTGGTCGGTGGTATCGGCGTTCGACGTCAGCAGCGGCGCGCCGCTGTGGAAGAACGACAAGCTGAAGAACCGCGACCTGAGCGTGCCGTTCATTCTGGGTCACGCCGCGGTACTGGGCGACTACCAGGGTTACGTGCACTTCCTGTCCCGCGACGACGGTACGCTCGTCGCGCGCGTGAAGACCGACGGCAGCCCGATTACCGCGGCGCCGGTGCTCGCCGGCGAAACGCTGGTGGTACTGACGCACGACGGCGATCTGTACGGCTACCGCCCGCGCTGATCGCGCGAGGCAATCGCCGTCTGGCGTGCAGGCCGGCTTTGCCGGCCGCGCGCGTTTTTGTCGGGTTTTCCGTTTGAGTTGTAGTTGCAGGGCAGAGTGAGCAGAAGAATTCGCCGGACTGGCTGGTCCGGCAAGTCGGATCAGACATGGCGCACGGGCCCACGTGGCCATCGGTGGTTGCTTGCGGCACCACCTTCGGCGGCATCCTCGCACGTACCGCAAAGAATCGTATTCGAACAGGCGTGCGAGCCGTCGAGTAGTAAAGACTGAACCTGGCGGCCCCATGGCGCCGCCCATACAGCCAAACCCCCGTCCGCCCGGGTGCGCATATTGACAGCACATCCGGGGCTGGCCGAATTCGTGATAATTTTCGTCAAACGCTGCCGTGTAGCGGCCGCATGGCGTCGCTACGCGGGCGGTCGATTTCGATCCCGCGTTTCACCGTGAACAACATCTGATGAAACCCGTTATTGCCCTTGTTGGGCGCCCCAATGTGGGGAAATCCACGCTGTTCAACCGGCTCACGCGCTCGCGTGACGCGCTGGTTGCCGACCTGCCCGGTCTCACGCGCGATCGCCACTATGGCGAAGGGCGCACCGGCGAGCGGCCGTATCTGGTCGTCGACACCGGCGGTTTCGAACCGGTCGCGAAAGACGGCATCCTGCACGAAATGGCGCGTCAAACCCGCCAGGCGGTCGAGGAATCGGACATCGTCGTGTTCATCGTCGACGGCCGCAATGGACTCGCGCCACAGGACAAATCGATCGCCGACTATCTGCGCAAGGTCGGCCGGCCGATTTTCCTCGTCGTCAACAAGGCGGAGGGCATGAAGTACACCACCGTCGCCGCCGACTTCTACGAACTCGGCTTGGGCGACCCGCGCGCGATTTCCGCGGCGCACGGCGACGGTGTCACCGAAATGATCAACGAGGCGCTCGAAGTCGCCTACGCCGGTCAGCCTGAAGAAAACGACGACGAGAAAGCGGCGCGCGGCGTGAAGATCGCGATCGTCGGCCGTCCGAATGTGGGCAAGTCGACTTTGATCAACGCGCTGGTGGGCGAAGAGCGCGTGATCGCGTTCGACATGCCGGGCACCACGCGCGATTCGATCTACGTCGATTTCGAACGCGGTGGCAAGCCGTACACGCTGATCGACACGGCCGGTCTGCGCCGCCGCGGCAAAGTGTTCGAAGCGATCGAGAAATTCTCGGTGGTGAAGACGCTGCAGTCGATCTCCGACGCCAACGTCGTGATCCTGCTGCTCGACGCACGCCAGGACATTTCGGAGCAGGACGCGCACATTGCCGGCTTCGTGGTGGAACAGGGCCGCGCGCTGGTGGTGGGCGTGAACAAGTGGGACGGTCTCGATCCGCATGTGCGCGAGCGCACCAAGGCGGACCTCGAGCGCAAACTAGAATTTCTCGATTTCGCCAAATTCCATTTCATTTCCGCCGCGGAAAAAACAGGGATCGGCCCGTTGATGCGCTCCGTCGACGACGCCTACGCAGCCGCCATGGCCAAGCTGCCGACGCCGAAGCTCACGCGCGCATTGATCGATGCCGTGGAATTCCAGCAGCCGCGCCGCCGTGGTCCGGTGCGCCCGAAACTGCGTTACGCGCACCAGGGCGGTCAGAACCCGCCGATCATCGTGATTCACGGCAACGCGCTCGACGCGATCACCGAAACATACAAACGCTACCTGGAAAACCGCTTCCGGGAAACTTTCAAGCTGACTGGGACTCCATTGCGCATAGAGTTCAGATCGTCGACGAACCCTTACGCGGACAAAGGCTAGTTCCAGGCTGAAACCCGCGTGTGTGCTGGCTTTGGCCGCCTGGCCAGGTCTCTCGCGCAAAAATGAAAATCGGCTATAGTGTAGCGGTTGACGGTGGATCTCTTTTTCTTCCTCGTCAATTAAGTCAACCTGCAAAAAAATACGGAGTTTGCTATGAGCAACAAAGGGCAATTGTTACAAGACCCGTTTTTGAACGCACTGCGTAAAGAGCATGTGCCGGTGTCGATCTACCTGGTCAACGGCATCAAGCTTCAAGGGAACATTGAATCGTTCGACCAGTACGTCGTGTTGCTCCGGAATACGGTCACCCAGATGGTCTACAAGCACGCAATCTCGACAGTCGTGCCAGCCCGTCCGGTGAATTTCCACCCGGATTCTGAACAGTCCTAACCCCCGTCGCGGCCGGCGTAACGTCGCCCGTTGGCGATTACTCCCGGCCGCCTCATTTTGATACCCTCCAATTTGATCAATGCAGCGCTTGTCGGCATCGACTTCGGTAAGATCGATTTCGAAGCCAGCCTAGAAGAACTCAGCCTGCTCGCGCAAAGCGCGGGCGCGAATCCCTTAGTCACCCTCACCGGGCGCCGGTCCAGTCCCGATGCCAAGATGTTCGTCGGCAGCGGCAAGGCCGAAGAACTGCGTCTTGCGTGTGAGGCGAACGACATCGAACTCGTCATTTTCAATCACGCTCTGGCGCCTGCGCAGCAGCGCAATCTGGAGCAGGCGCTTAATCGGCGCGTGATCGATCGCACGAGTCTGATTCTCGACATCTTTGCGCAACGCGCCCGCAGCCATGAAGGCAAGCTGCAGGTGGAACTCGCGCAGTTGCAGTATCTGTCGACGCGGCTGATCCGCGCATGGACCCACCTGGAACGGCAAAAAGGCGGTATCGGTTTGCGCGGCCCTGGCGAAACGCAGCTCGAAACCGACCGCCGTTTGATCGGCGAGCGCATCAAGGCGCTCAAGACGCGGCTCGAGAAATTGCGCCGTCAGCACGGCACGCAGCGCCGCGCGCGCAGCCGCAATCAGACCATGTCCGTGTCGCTCGTCGGCTATACGAACGCGGGCAAATCCACGCTCTTCAACGCGCTCACCAAGGCCCAGGCGTACGCCGCCGACCAGTTGTTCGCGACGCTGGACACCACCTCGCGGCGCGTCTATCTCGGCGACGAAGCGGGGCAGGTGGTGGTGTCGGATACGGTCGGTTTCATCCGCGAACTGCCTCACCAACTGGTGGCGGCGTTTCGCGCCACGCTCGAGGAAACCATTCACGCCGACCTGCTGCTGCACGTGGTCGATGCATCGAGCGCGGTGCGGCTCGACCAGATCGATCAGGTGAACGAGGTGTTGCACGCAATCGGTGCAGACACGATCCGGCAGGTGCTGGTATTCAACAAGATCGACGCGGTGCCGGAGTTGGCGGCCCGTGGGGACGCGGTTGAGAGGGACGAGTATGGTAATATTTCGCGCGTCTTTTTGAGCGCGCGCACGGGGCAAGGGCTGGACACACTGCGCGCTGCCATCGCTGAAATCGCAACTGCCGAACCTCTTTCCGAAACGCTGGTCGATCTCTCGGAAGAAGACCGGGCGGCAGCACCACGCGACGACCATAAGGTCTCAGAATTCGGGCACTGACCCGTTCCAATTGCACTGACCCGCTGTCTACTCTGGTGAACGAACACAGGTGAACGATTACAACGAGCGGAGTATCTGGCTGCGCATGCGCGCCATGCTGTCACTGAACGATCCGCGCTGGGGCCGGGGAGAAGGCAATGGCGACCGGCAACGTCCAAACGAGCCCAAGCGTCCGCCGACCAAAGACGGTGAAGGTCCGCCCGATCTCGACGAGATGTGGCGCGATTTCAACCGCCGGTTGAGCCGCGTGTTCGGCCGCAAGGGCGGCGGTGCTGGCGGTGGCCGTCCGGACAACGGTCGCGGCGCGCGCATTGGCGTGGGCATCGTGATCGGCGTGCTGCTGGCCATTTATCTCGGCAGCGGTGTGTTCGTCGTGCAGGACGGTCAGGCCGGCGTCGTGATGCAGTTCGGCAAGTATCGCTACACGGCGGGGCAGGGCGTGCATTGGCGTCTGCCGTATCCGTTCGAAGCGCATGAGCTCGTCAATATCGGCCAGATTCGCCAGGTCGAGATCGGCCGCAATAACGTGGTGCGTCTCGCGAATGTGAAAGACGCGTCGATGCTTACGCACGACGCGGATATCGTCGACGTGCGCTTCGCCGTGCAATACCAGGTGCGCAAGCCGACCGACTATCTGTTTCGCAGCGTCGATCCGGATCAGGGCGTGATGCAGGCTGGCCAGGCGGCGGTGCGCAGCATCGTCGGCGCGCGCAGCACCAACGACATCCTCTATCAGGATCGCGAAACAATTCGCCAGCAGCTGATGGCGGCGATCCAGCAATCCCTGGATGAATACCAGTCCGGACTCGCCGTTACGGGTGTGACGATCCAGGGCGTGCAGGTGCCCGACCGGGTGCAAGCCGCCTTCGACGACGCCGCCAAAGTCCGTCAGGAAAACGAGCGCGCCAAG
The DNA here is from genome assembly GCF_004339745.1 of Paraburkholderia sp. BL9I2N2. GTDB lineage: Bacteria > Pseudomonadota > Gammaproteobacteria > Burkholderiales > Burkholderiaceae > Paraburkholderia. Next base: position 1,028,990 of record NZ_SMGP01000001.1, read on the forward strand.
CGCGACGCCGAAGCCTACGCCGCGGATCTTCTGCCGCGCGCGCAGGCCGACGTGGCGCGCCAGATCGACGAAGCGAAAACCTACAGCGACAAGACAGTGGCCCAGGCACAAGGCGACGCCGAGCGCTTCAAGCAGGTCTACGCGCAGTACTCGAAAGCGCCGGCTGTGATTCGCGAGCGCTTGTACCTGGAAACCATGCAGCAGATCTATTCGAATACGACCAAGGTGTATGTGGACAGCAAGAGCAGCAACAACGTGCTGTATCTGCCGCTCGACAAACTGGTCGAGCAGACCCGCCAGCGGGTCGCTGACGCTGCTGCCGCATCGGGCGCCACTGCCGGCGCCGCGGCCACGGCCGCTGCCGCGCCGCAAGCGGCGAGCAGTGCCGCATCGCCGTTGGCTACACCGTCTGCCTCTGCAACCGGCTCCGCGGCCTCGGCACCTGCCGCGGCTGCCGCACCGGCCAGCCAGGCCGCAGCCAGCAGCGACGCGCTGCGTTCACGCGACTCCTTCCGCAGCCGTATGCGCGAAGACGACGTTCAATAAGGAGCGCACATCATGAACAAGATCATTGCGCTCGTCGTGGCTGTCGTCATCGTGCTGTTCGCTGCTTCGTCGATGGTGTTCGTCGTCGATCAGCGTCACATGGCGGTGCTGTCCTCGCATGGCGACGAGGCGCCGAGCCTGCTCGGCCCCGGCCTGCATGTGAAATTGCCACCGCCGTTGCAAACCGTCACGCTGGTCGATAACCGCATCCAGTCGCTCGACGCACCGGACGAAGACCGTTACGTGACGTCCGACAAGATCGATCTGCTGGCCAACCCGGTCCTCAAATACCGCGTGACCGATCCGCTCAAGCTGCTCGCCGAAACCCGCGGCGATGCGCAGAGCCTGCCGGACCGGCTCGCGTTGCTGTCGCGTAGCGCGCTCGGCGATGCATTCGCGAAAGTCACGCTATCCGACGCGCTCGCGAGGCAGCAGGCCGTCGCCGACGAAGCGCGCGCCGCAATGGACAAGGCCGCGGCATCGCTCGGCGTGTCGGTGGTCGATGTGCAGTTGACGCGCGTCGATTTCCCCGCGTCGATGGCCGACTCGGTCTACAAGCGCATGATCGCCGCGCGCCAGCAGGTCGCAGCCGACGAACGCGCGAAGGGCACCGCCGAAGCCGACAAGATCAAGGAAGATGCGGTCGGCCAGCAACAGGCGATTCTCGCGGACGGTTATCGCCAGGCGCAGACCATCAAGGGCGAGGGCGATGCGAAGGCAGCGCAAATCGCCGCCGACGCTTACGGCAGCGACCCGCAGTTCTACCAGTTCTATCAAAGCATGCAGGCATACAAGAACACCTTCAAGCCGGGCGACGTGATCGTGGTCGACCCGAGCAACGAGTTCTTCCGCTTCATGCGTAGCCCGACCGGCGGCGCCGCCCCGGACGCTCCCGCGGTCCCGCGCAAACCCTGATAACCGGAACGCCGCGGCACCCGCATCGCGGCCCTTTAATTCGCATGGATATAGCCGGCTCGTTACTGCTCGCGATCGCGTTGATGCTGATTATCGAGGGAATGTTTCCCTTCGTTTTTCCGAGCGCCTGGCGCGACACGTTCCGTAAAATAGCGGAACGGCCGCCGCATCAGATTCGCGTGGGCGGCTTGATCGTGATGGTGCTCGGGCTGATCCTGCTGTTTATCGTGACTTGATCGGGCCTGTTTTGCCGATGGCTTCGCGGCCTGGCGGCGGCGCGGGTCATGGCCCCGCGGCCGCAAGCAACCAGCCGCCTTCGTCTGCCGCGGCCTGAACGCCGCGTAGTGCATCGCTCTGCGGCCAAAAGCCGGATGCGGTCGTTGCAGGCAATCCGGACACCCGCGATGGCCGCCAAAATCGAGCCGCCGCCCGCCATTCACACTCACTTACCGGCGCACCCAGCCGCCGTGTTCAACGTCGTAGGACTGTATCGATGTCGACCTGGTTACTTCCCGAGAATATCGCCGACGTGCTGCCGTCGGAAGCCCGCAAGATCGAAGAGTTGCGGCGCCATTTGCTGGACCGTTTCCGCTCGTACGGCTACGAGATGGTCATGCCGCCGCTGCTCGAGTACATCGAGTCGCTGCTGACGGGCGGTGGACACGATCTGAATCTGCGGACCTTCAAACTGGTCGATCAATTGTCCGGGCGCACGCTCGGTCTGCGCGCGGACATCACGCCTCAGGTCGCGCGTATCGACGCGCATCTGCTGAATCGCCAAGGGGTGACGCGTCTTTGCTATGCGGGCAACGTCGCGCATACGCGTCCGCGCGGCCTGCACGCCACGCGCGAGCAGATCCAGATCGGCGCGGAAATCTACGGACACGCGGGCCTCGAAGCGGACCTGGAAATCCAGCAACTGATGCTCGACGCGCTGCGTCTGGCCGGCCTCGCGAAAGTGCGCCTCGATCTGTGCCACGCGGGCGTGCTCGCCGCCTTGATCGAAGCCGAGCCGGCCGCGGCTGAGCTCGGGCAGTCGCTCTATGACGCGCTGGCGGGCAAGGACGTGCCGCGCCTCGTCGAACTGACGGCCAACCTCACGCCGGTGATCCGCGACGCCTTGCGCGCACTGCCCACGCTGTACGGCGACGCCTCGGTGCTCGAGGAAGCGCGTGCGCGCTTGCCGAACGCGCCGGCCATCGCCCGCGCGCTCGACGACCTCGCGTTCCTCGCGAGCCAGGTGGACGGCGCCGAAGTGATGATCGATCTCGCGGATCTGCGCGGCTATGCTTATCACAGCGGCGTGATGTTCTCGGCGTATGTGGACGGCGTGCCGAACGCGGTGGCGCGCGGCGGCCGGTACGACCACGTGGGCCAAGCGTACGGCCGTGCGCGGGCGGCCACCGGCTTTTCGCTCGATCTGCGCGAAGTGGCGCGGATTTCGCCGGTCGAAGCACGCAGCAGCGCGATTCTCGCGCCGTGGCAGCACGACGAAGCACTGCGCGTGAGCGTCGCCGCGTTGCGCGATGCCGGCGAAGTGGTGATTCAGGCGCTGCCTGGCCACGAACACGATCTGGACGAATTCGCGTTCGACCGCGTGTTGGTCGAGCGCAACGGAAATTGGGTCGTCGAACCGCGCGACTGAGCGCGTTCCGCGGACCCGTCCGAGGGCGATCGCCAGGGCATGTCAGACGGCGTCGAACGTGCCGTTAAAACGCTGCGCGGCCACCGGCCGCGCTACTTTCGCAATACCCAACATAACGTGCATACCGTTGAGCGGAAACGGAAAAATTCGGAAGGTTCCGCGAACATAGGTAGAATACGTTTTTAACCAGCTTACGAAACAACATGTCTGCCAGCGCAGTGAATGTGAACCCCGGGCGTAACGTCGTCGTCGTGGGAACCCAGTGGGGTGATGAGGGCAAGGGCAAGATCGTCGACTGGCTGACGGACCACGCTCAAGGCGTCGTTCGCTTCCAGGGCGGTCACAATGCCGGTCACACGCTCATCATCGGCGGCAAGAAAACCATCTTGCGTCTGATTCCGTCGGGCATCATGCATCCCGGCGTCGCGTGCTACATCGGCAATGGCGTCGTGTTGTCGCCGGAAGCGCTGTTCAAGGAAATCGGCGAGCTCGAAGCCGCCGGAGTCGACGTTCAGAATCGCCTCTTCATTTCCGAAGCCACCACCCTGATCCTGCCGTATCACATCGCCATCGACCAGGGCCGCGAAGCGCGCCGTGGCGCGGGCAAGATCGGCACCACCGGCCGCGGCATCGGCCCGGCTTACGAAGACAAGGTGGCGCGCCGCGGTTTGCGCGTGCAGGACCTGTTCGAGCCGGAGATCTTCGCCGAACGTCTGCGTGAAAACCTCGACTATCACAACTTCGTGTTGACGCAATACCTGGGCGTCGCCGCTGTCGACTTCCAGCAAACGCTCGACACGATGCTCAGCTATGCCGACCGTCTGAAGCCGATGGTCACCGACGTGTCGCGCCGTCTGTACGACGCGAACGCGGCCGGCAGCAACCTGCTGTTCGAAGGCGCACAAGGCACGCTGCTCGACATCGACCACGGCACGTATCCGTACGTCACGTCGAGCAACTGCGTGGCGGGTGCGGCCACGGCGGGCGCGGGCGTCGGTCCGCAAAAGCTGAACTACATTCTCGGCATCACCAAGGCGTATTGCACGCGCGTCGGTTCGGGCCCGTTCCCGAGCGAACTGTACGACGCGGATAACGCCGCCCGTCAGGAAGCGATCGGCCTCGAACTGGCTACCGTCGGCAAGGAATTCGGCTCGGTCACCGGCCGTCCGCGCCGCACTGGCTGGCTCGACGTCGCCGCGCTGCGCCGCTCGATCCAGATCAACGGCGTGTCGGGTCTGTGCATGACCAAGCTCGACGTGCTCGACGGTCTCGACGAAGTGAAGCTGTGCGTCGGCTACACGGTCGACGGCAAACATGTCGACCTGCTGCCGCGCGGCTCGTCGGAAGTCGCGCGCTGCGAGCCGGTGTACGAAACCTTCGCGGGCTGGAAGGAAAGCACCGTCGGCATCAAGGAATGGGACAAGCTGCCCGCGAATGCGCGCGCTTATCTGTCGCGTGTGCAGGAAGTCGCTGGCATTCCGATCGACATGGTGTCGACTGGTCCGGATCGCGACGAAACGATTCTGCTTCGTCATCCGTTCAAGGTTTAAGCCATGGTGCAAGGTGTACCCATGATTGCGATGAAAGATCCGCGCAACGATGACAAGAACCTGTGGGTCGGCTGGGACGAGTATCACCGGCTGATCGAATTGCTGGCGTTGCAGGTGCACGAGTCCGGCTGGAAGTTCGACAAGATCCTGTGCCTCGCGCGCGGCGGTCTGCGCGGCGGCGATCAGCTCTCGCGCATTTACGATCTGCCGTTGGCGATTCTCGCCACGAGTTCGTATCGTGAAGCAGCCGGCACGGAGCAGGGCGAGCTCGACATCGCGCAATACATCACCATGACGCGTGGCGAGTTGCACGGCAACGTGTTGCTGGTCGACGACCTGGTCGATTCCGGCGTGACGCTCGCGCGTGTTCAGCAGCATCTGAAAGAGCGTTATCCGGCGATCACCGCGGTGCGTTCGGCGGTGCTCTGGTACAAGGGCTGCTCGAAGGTGAAGCCCGATTACCACGTGCAGTATCTGCCCACCAATCCGTGGATCCATCAACCGTTCGAGGAATGGGACACGGTGCGTCCGCATAACCTCGGTGCGTGGATCAAGCGTGGCATGCAGCAAGCGCAGGAGTCGTCGGGGGAGTGATGCGCAAGACGGCGCGGAACGTGTTGCGTCGTACCCCGCGTAGTCTCGCAAAACGGAGCCCATCGGGCTCCGTTTTTTTTTATGTGTGGGCCGCGCGCGCCCGCATCGCAAACCGCGCATCGACGATGCCGGCAATGCGGCTCGTGCAGCAGACGCGCTCATATCGCAGTGCTACACTGCGCGGACGATCACGTGGTGTATCCACAACAAGCCGGGCGGCGCCATGCTGGCAGTTTAGAATGGCGGTCGTTTTTCCGCTCAGGGAACGGATTTCCTCGCGTTTATGACAGATAACAATCACGTGCACAAACAGCCTCTGCCTTCCCTCGCTCTCGCTGCGATCGGAGTGGTGTTCGGCGATATCGGCACGAGCCCGTTGTACTCGCTGAAAGAAGCCTTTAGCCCGTCTCACGGCATTCCGCTGACCGATCAATCAATCCTGGGTGTGATCTCGCTGCTGTTCTGGGCGATCGTGATCGTGGTCGGCATCAAATATGTGTTGTTCGTGATGCGCGCGGACAATAACGGCGAGGGCGGTGTGCTCGCGTTGATGGCGCTGGCGCTGCGCTCGCTCGACGAGAAGTCGAAAATGGCCGGCTTGCTGGTGATGCTCGGCATCTTCGGCGCCTGCATGTTCTACGGCGACGCGGTGATCACGCCGGCCATTTCGGTGATCTCGGCGGTCGAGGGCCTGGAGATCGCAGCGCCCCATCTGTCGCATCTGGTGCTGCCGCTCACGATGGTGATCCTCGTGCTGCTGTTCTGGATTCAACGGCACGGCACGGCGATGGTCGGCCGTCTGTTCGGTCCGATCATGGTGCTGTGGTTCGTGGTGCTCGCGGTGCTCGGCCTGTGGCATATCCTGCAGTCGCCGAATGTGATCCGTGCGCTGAACCCGTATTACGCTTACACCTTCATGGCCGCGCACGTGCTGCAGGCCTACGTGGTGCTTGGCTCGGTCGTGCTGGTGTTGACCGGCGCCGAAGCGCTGTACGCCGACATGGGCCACTTCGGCGCCAAGCCGATTCGCATGGCGTGGTATTTCCTCGTGATGCCTTCGCTGGTGCTGAACTACTTCGGCCAGGGCGCGCTGCTGATGCACGATCCGAAGGCCATCGAAAATCCGTTCTTCCTGCTCGCACCGGACTGGGCCTTGTTGCCGCTCGTCGTGCTCTCGACCGTCGCGACCGTGATCGCCTCGCAGGCCGTGATTTCCGGCGCCTATTCGCTGACGAGCCAGGCAATCCAGCTCGGCTATGTGCCACGCATGAAGATCCTGCACACATCGGAGCTGGCGATCGGCCAGATCTATGTGCCGGTGGTGAACTGGATGCTGCTGTTCATCATTCTATGCATCGTGATTGCCTTCAAGAGTTCGGACAATCTCGCGGCTGCGTACGGTATCGCGGTGACCGCTACCATGGTGATCACCACGATTCTCGCCTGCGTCGTGATGGTGAACGTGTGGAACTGGAACAAGCTGCTGGTGGCGCTGATCATCGGCGTGTTCATGACGGTCGATCTAGGATTTTTCGGCGCCAACCTGCTGAAGGTCGAAGAAGGCGGGTGGTTGCCGCTCGGCATCGGCGCGTTGCTGTTCTTCCTGCTGATGACCTGGTTCAAGGGCCGCATGATCGTGAAGGAGCGCACGGCCGCCGACGGTATCCCGCTCATGCCGTTCCTGCAGGGATTGCTCGCGCATCCGCCACATCGCGTGTCGGGCACGGCGATCTATCTGACCGGCAGCGATTCGCTCGTGCCGGTGAGCCTGCTGCACAACCTGAAGCACAATAAGGTGCTGCATGAGCGCACCATCTTCCTGACCTTCGTGACGCGCGATATTCCGTACGTGAACGACTCGGAGCGTGTGACGGTCAAGGATATCGACGGGGGCCTGTATCTCGTCAAGGCGGCCTACGGTTTCAACGAAACGCCTGACGTGAAGGCGGTCCTGCTCGAAGTCGGCCGCACGCGCGACATGACCTTCGAGATGATGGACACGTCGTTCTTCCTCGCGCGCGAAACGGTGGTGCCGACGCAACTGCCGGGCATGTCGGTGTGGCGCGAACGTGTGTTCGCATGGATGCATCAGAATGCCGCGAAGCCGACGGACTTCTTTAGTATTCCGGCTAATCGGGTGGTGGAGTTGGGGACGAAGATCGAGATCTGACGGCTGCCGCTGATTTTCAAGCGCCCCCATGCAGGGCGCAAACAAAAAGCCCACGCGAATGCGTGGGCTATTTGTTTGGAGCTTGATGGATCGAGCAATGCGCGGCGCTCAACAAGCTCAACCAGCGCGTGAGCGAATCACGCGCCCTAAAAGCAGCAAACTTACTTCTGCTTGAGCTTGGCGAACGCAGCCGCCATCGCGCCGCCCGCTTCCGGCTCGCGCGAGCGCTGTTGCTGCGCGCCGCGTCCACCGCCGCCTGAGCGGCCCGCGCCGCCGCGATCCTGCTGGGCGCCGCCACCGCTGCGCGCCGTTGCCGCGCCGACCTCGTCATCCATCCGCATCGTCAAGGCAATACGCTGACGCTTCACGTCGACTTCCAGCACCTTCACCTTGACGATCTGGCCGGCCTTGACGACTTCATGCGGGTCCTTGATGAACTTCGTCGACATGGCCGACACGTGCACCAGACCGTCCTGATGCACGCCGATATCGATGAACGCGCCGAACGCCGCCACGTTCGTCACGACGCCTTCGAGCACCATGCCCGGCGTGAGATCGCTGACCTTCTCGACGCCTTCGCGGAACGTCGCGGTCTTGAACTCCGGACGCGGATCGCGGCCCGGCTTTTCGAGTTCGAGCAGAATGTCGCGCACGGTCGGCAGGCCGAAACGATCGTCGACGAATTCCGCGGGCGACAGACCGCGCAATGCCTCGCGATTGCCCAGTACTTCACCGACATGCTTGCTGATCTTCGCCAGCATGCGTTCGACGACCGGATACGCTTCCGGGTGAACCGACGAGCGGTCGAGCGGATTCTCGCCGTTGTTGATGCGCAGGAACCCGGCTGCCTGTTCGAAGGTCTTGTCGCCCAGACGCGGCACCTTGCGCAGATGCTCGCGCGACGGGAACGGACCGTTCGCATCGCGATAGTCGACGATGTTGCGCGCCAGCGTGGCGTTCAAACCCGAGACGCGGGCGAGCAGGGCGACGGAGGCCGTATTCGCGTCCACGCCGACCGCGTTCACGCAGTCTTCGACCACCGCATCGAGCGAACGGGCCAGTTCGCGCTGATTCACGTCGTGCTGATACTGGCCGACGCCGATCGCCTTCGGCTCGATCTTCACCAACTCGGCGAGCGGGTCCTGCAGACGGCGCGCAATCGACACCGCGCCGCGCAGCGACACGTCCATGTCGGGGAATTCCTTCGCCGCGAGTTCGGAGGCGGAGTACACCGACGCGCCGGCTTCGGACACGACAATTTTCTGCAGCTTGAATTCCGGATGACGCGCGATCAGTTCGCTCGCGAGCTTGTCCGTTTCACGCGACGCCGTGCCGTTGCCGATGCTGATCAGTTCAGCCTGCGTCTGCGCGCAGATGCGCGCGAGTTTCGCGATCGAGCCGTCCCAGTCGCGGCGTGGCTCGTGCGGATAGATCACGTCGGTGGCGAGCACCTTGCCGGTCCGATCGACCACCGCGACTTTCACACCGGTGCGCATGCCCGGATCGAGGCCGATCACGGCCTTCGGCCCGGCCGGCGCGGCGAGCAGCAAGTCTTTCAGATTGCGCGCGAACACGCGGATCGCTTCATGCTCGGCTTCGTCGCGCAGATTGGTCAGCAGCTCGTTTTCGATGTGCGGCTGCACCTTCACGCGCCAGCACCAGCGGCACACGTCGGAAAGCCATTTGTCGGCCGGACGATTCTGGTTGGCGATGCCGAAGTGGCGCGCAATCAGCGCTTCGCCCGGATGCGGCACCTGCGCGTCGAGTTCTTCGCCCAGGCCCAGCTTGACCATCAGCACGCCCGCATTGCGGCCGCGGAACAGCGCCAGCGCGCGATGCGACGGCACGGTGCGGATGGTTTCCGCGTAGTCGTAATAATCGCGGAATTTTTCTTCCTCGGCGTTTTCCTTGCCTTCCACCACTTTCGACGACACCACGCCCTGGTTGAACAGGTAATCGCGCAGCTTGCCCAGCAACTCGGCCGTTTCGCCGAACTGTTCCGAGAGAATGTCGCGCGCGCCGTCGAGCGCGGCCTTCACGTCGGCGACGCCTTTCTCGGCGTCCACGTAGGCGGCGGCTTCGGTTTGCGGGTCGAGCAGGGGATTGGCCAGCAGCCCGTCTGCAAGCGGCTGCAGGCCGGCTTCGCGGGCGATCTGCGCGCGCGTGCGGCGCTTCGGCTTGTACGGGAGATACAGGTCTTCCAGCACCTGTTTGCTGTCGGCGCCTTCGATCGCGGCGCGCAGCTCGTCGCTGAGCTTGCCCTGTTCGTCGATGCTGGCGATGATCGCGGCGCGCCGGTCTTCCAGCTCGCGCAGATACAGCAGGCGTTCCTCGAGGTTGCGCAGTTGCGTGTCGTCGAGATTGTCGGTCACTTCCTTACGGTAGCGGGCGATGAACGGAACAGTCGCTCCTTCGTCGAGAAGTTGCACCGCGGCCGCGACCTGGCGCGGCTGGACGGACAGTTCGGCGGCGATGCGCTGTACGATCTTGAGTGCTACGGTTTCCGTCATAAGGTCTTGGTGTTCCTGCGGACTCAGTTCGGGGGCCGCGCGCTGACGCTACGTGAGGGCACGTGGGGCACGTCGGGACAGGCCGGGCGTGCGCGCTGCGACCAGGTTGCTGGAGCGGGGCATTTTGCCATAAATGCAAAAGGGCTCAACCGCAGGGTGATAGAATTTCGGGCATGTTCCGTTGACCCTCTACGACGTTGCCGATCTCCTTGTCCCTCAACCGCCTGGGCTCCCGCTTGGTCTCTCGCCTGTCACAATTGCCGCCGTTTTTGTCGCCGGGTTTGTCTCGTTCGCCGCGCACCTCGCTCGTGTCGGCGCCGCGCTCCGTGTTCAGGTCCACGTTCCTCGCCAATGGGAAGTTTTTCGCGTCGTGCGCGTCATGTGTGCTGGCCGCCGCGCTGACCATGTCCGCGCCGGCCGTGGCGCAATCCGTGACGCCGGCGAGCAGCGGCGCCGCGCGGCCCGCAGGCGCCCTGGCGCCGGCCGCCGCATCGGGCGAACAGGCCATGAGCGCAACGAAGGCGCAGGGCGCCACGAACGCCGAGGGCACGGACAACGCCGGCAACGCGGCAGCGCCGGAAAGCGATTTCGACGCACGGCAAAAAGTCCTGGATCAGCGCACCGAGGAGAACAACTACCGCTACGGCATTGCGGAACACGACTGCTATAGCAAGTTCTTCGTCAACTATTGCCTGAACAAGGCGCGCGACAGCATGCGCTCGGTGCAGGCCGACATTCGCAAGGAACAGCTCGCGCTCGACGGCGAACAGCGCACGCAGCGCGCCCGTGTGCGTGACGAGCAGGCCGCGATCAAGCGCGCGCAGGACGAAGCGAGCGCGCCGCAGCGTGCCGCCGACGACGCGCGCAACGCTCAGGCTTACGAAGACAAGCAGCGTCAGCATCAGCTCGATCAGGCGCAGCGCGCCGCCGAAGCGCCGCAGCGCAGCGCGAATGCGCAGGCCTATCAGGAGAAGCAGCGTCAGCATGCGCTGGATCAGGCGCAGCGCGGCATCAGCCCGTCGCAGGCTGCCGCCAACCAGCAGGCGTACGATCAGAAGCAGGGCGACTTCCAGCGCAAGCTCGACGAGGCGCGTGCGCAAGGCGCGCAGAAGGCGCAGGAGCGCGTGCAGAAGCAGCAGAGCTTCGAGAAGAAGCAGGCGGACGCGGCGCAGCACAAGGCCGACGTGGAGGCGCGTCAGAAACAGGCGGCCGAGAAAGCCGAGCAGAAGCGTCAGGACGCGTTGAAACAGCAGCAACAGGAAGAGCAGCAAAAGCAGCAGCAACAACAGCAGTAAGCGTGCTGAAGGGGCCCTGAGCGTGCGTGACAGGGCCGTAGCCGCCGTAATGCGTTTTAAGCCGGACAGCAACCTCAGGTAGCGGGCTGCACACGTAGCCCGCACCATCGACGAGAGGAGGCGAGCATGCGGGATCAACATCACGTCATCAACGCGGACACACTGCGCGACCGCATTCTGCAACTGGAATCGGAGCATAGTGGGCTTGACCGGTTGATCGACCGAATGTCGGATGAGCCCGGCATCGACGACTTCGAGTTGCAGCGCCTGAAAAAGCGCAAACTCAAAGTCAAGGACACCATCATCTTGCTGCAGTTGCAGCTCGAACCGGACGCACGCGCCTGAGTTCGCGGCCTGGCAGGCGCCGGGCGCGCGCCGCGCGAGCCGGACTTTGCAGGAAACGCTTGCCTTGAATTCACCGCTTGAAACTTCATCCCGTGCCACGCCGGGCGACGACGCATCAGGAGCCGCTACACCGGCGCCGCGTCCCGCCGCGTCCGCACTGAGCGCGTCGCTGAATCCGCGCCGCGTCGTCGAACTGGACGAGATCTTCGCTGAGAACGGTTTGCTGGCCCGTCAGATCGACGGGTATCGCTCGCGCGCGTCGCAGATCGAAATGTCGCGCGCCGTCGCCGCCGCCATGGAAGCGTCGGGCCGCGCAATGCCCGAGCCGGCCATGTTCGAGGCGCAGAAGCGTCCGGCGCGGCGTCTGCAGGGGGCAGGCACCGACGCCGCCGCCGAGGCCGCTGAGGGCGCGGAAGCGGGCGGCCTCGACGGCAGCGAAAACACGCTGATCGTCGAAGCCGGTACGGGCACTGGCAAGACCTATGCGTATCTGGTGCCGGCCATGCTGTGGGGTGGCAAGGTGATCGTCTCCACCGGCACGAAGCATTTGCAGGATCAGCTCTTTCAGCGCGACATTCCGACCGTGCGCGATGCGCTCGCAGTGCCGGTGTCGGTCGCCATGCTCAAGGGGCGTGCGAATTACCTGTGCCACTACTATCTGCAGCGCACCGCGGATAACGGCCGTCTGCCGTCGCGCCAGGAAACCTCGTATCTGCAGGATATCGTGCGCTTCGCGAAGATCACGCGCACCGGCGACAAGGCCGAACTGGCGAGCGTGCCTGAAACGGCCGCGGTGTGGTCGATGGTCACGTCCACACGTGAAAACTGTCTCGGCCAGGAGTGTCCGCATTACAAGGACTGCTTTGTAATGCAGGCGCGCCGCGAGGCGCAGCAGGCGGATATCGTGGTGGTGAATCACCACCTGTTTTTCGCCGATATCATGCTGCGCGATACAGGCATGGCTGAGTTGCTGCCCACCGCCAACACGATCATCTTCGACGAAGCGCATCAACTGCCCGAGACAGCCACGCTGTTCTTCGGCGAGACGCTTTCGACCACGCAGTTTCTCGAGCTCGCCCGCGATTCGGTGGCCGAAGGTTTGGGGCATGCACGCGAAACGGTCGACTGGGTGAAGCTCGGCGCGACGCTCGAGCGCGCCGCGCGCGATGTGCGGCTTGCCTTCAAGGAAGACACGGTGCGCTTGTCGATCGGCCAGTTGCCTGACGATCACCCGTTGTTCCCCGCGCTCGAAACGCTCGAAACCGAACTCGATGCATTGGCGTCCGCGCTGGCGGGTCAGGCTGAGCGAGCGGAATCGATCGGCGCATGTTTGCGCCGCGCACGCGAACTGCAAGGCGTGCTTGCCGGCTGGACCACGCCGCCCACGCAGACCGAGCGCGAAGCCGCTGACGCCGCCTCTGCGGACGGCAAAACCGAGCGCGCCGACCCGAACGAAAAGGTGCGCTGGATCGAAGTCTTCTCGCATACCGTGCAGTTGCACGAAACGCCGTTGTCGGTCGCGCCGATCTTCGCGAAGCAGCGCGCCGGCGTGCCGCGCGCATGGATCTTCACGTCGGCCACGCTGTCGGTGCGCGGCGATTTCACGCACTACGCCGCGCAGATGGGCCTGAACGCGAAACGTTCGATGACGCTGCCCAGTCCCTTCGACTATCCGACGCAGGGGCTGCTGTACGTGCCGCGCAATTTGCCGCAGCCGTCCTCGCCGATGTTCACCGACGCAGTGTTCGACGCCGCGTTGCCGGCGATCGAAGCATCGGGTGGCGGCGTCTTCATGTTGTGCACGACACTGCGCGCGGTGGACCGCATCTCGGCCAAGCTGCGCGATACGATCGAAGCGCGCGGTTGGGACTATCCGCTGCTCGTGCAAGGCGATGCGAGCCGCACCGAGTTGCTGGAGCGCTTCCGTTCCTACGGCAACGCGATTCTGGTGGGCAGCCAGAGCTTCTGGGAAGGCGTGGACGTGCGCGGCGACGCATTGTCGCTGGTGGTGATCGACAAGCTGCCGTTTGCGCCGCCCGACGATCCGGTGCTGTCGGCGCGACTCGATGCGCTGACCAAGAAAGGCTTGAGCCCATTCGCCGTGCATCAGTTGCCGCAGGCCGTGATCACGCTGAAGCAGGGCGCAGGCCGCCTGATTCGCGCTGAGACCGATCGCGGCGTGCTGATGATCTGCGATACACGTCTCGTCGACAAACCGTATGGGCGCCGTATCTGGCAGAGCCTGCCGCCATTCAAACGCACCCGTGAGATCGAGGTCGTGCGCGAGTTCTTCGAAGAGAACGCCGCGCCGGCGCAACAGGCTGAATAGAAGCAATCGACGCCGCTGTAAAAAGCGGCGCTTAAATGACAAAACGCCACGAATGTAAATCCGTGGCGTTTTGCTTTACTGCACGGGAAATCGCGATGATTTCCCGATGCAGTTTTCGCCCAGAGGCGAAACCCTATGCGACAGCTTACTGGCTTGCGCCCGAAGCCGGAGCAGCAGCCGAAGCGGCAGCGTCCGAAGCAGCAGCGCCTGCGTCCGAAGCAGCGGTCGTAGCCGAAGCAGCAGCGTCGCTCGCAGCAGCAGCAGCACCCGAAGCAGCAGCAGCCGAATCCGAAGCTGCGGCAGCCGGTGCCGAAGCAGCAGCTGCGTCGCTAGCCGGGGCAGCGGCTTGGTCGTTGCTCTTGTTGCATGCAGCCAGTGCCACAGCTGCCAACAGGGATGCTACGAGGAGGGATTTCTTCATGATCACGTCCTTTTATGGTTTAAAGGTAAGCAACAGCGCAAAATAAAACCGGTAATGTGCTCCAACACCGACCTGGGCCGCTGGTGGAGAAGCTCTTTTGACGAGCTCGAATCTTCCCTACGGCTTGGGCGGAAATTATATGCACTTTCGTACTGACAATCCATAAATCCGGGGTCAATACGTTGTCTTTCTCATACAAAATTTCACTGTACGGTATAGCAGGCAGGCAGAGTTACGCAAGCTCGCCCACTTGTATCCAGCCCGCACAATACCACTCGTGTAGCCGTGCTGTCACCGACGAATCGTCTGAGAGTGTTACAAAGCGTTTCGCACTCATACACCGGTGATTTGCGAGGTCAAACAACCACTTTTTTGCGCCATTAAATGACGTTTCCTCTCCATTTACGAAGAAAAAACGGCGGTTGTACAACAAATTAGTCTTGCGGTCCAGCCGAATACCTGACTTCGATGCCTGACTGACGAAACGGGCTTCATTAAGCGGCCTTTGCGGCGGATCAAAGACGACACTCGGCTTGGGTTCGCTGAGATACGTGCCAAGGAACGACGCAATATCCTGCTCATTCCATTTGACGCCAGCAAGGATTGCGCCAACCCTATCGACCAACGCTGCGGGCAGCTCGGCCGGACGCTCGACGGCAGGTTGCTGCGGATCGCGATAAAGCGCGCCTGGCCGGCCCGCCGACTCGCCGCGCTCCGCCAGATGATAGAGGAACTGCGCGGTCAATTCGCCCGCGGAAGGGGCGCGAAAACCGATCGAGCAAGTCATGCATTCGCCTTCGGCGATACCGTCGTGCGCGATGTGCGGCGGCAGGTACAGCATGTCGCCCGGTTCGAGCAGCCATTCCTCTTCGGGCTGGAAATTCTGTAAAACTTTCAAAGGCAAATCGGCATGCAGTGTCAGATCTTTCTGCGCACTGATACGCCAACGGCGCTTGCCTTTTACTTGCAAAAGAAACACATCGTAGGAATCGAAGTGCGGCCCTACGCCGCCGCCGTCGCTTGCATACGAGATCATGAGATCGTCGAGACGCGCGTCCGGCACGAAGCGGAAACGGTCCAGCAAAGCCCGCGCGCGATCGTCGTAGAGATCCACGCCTTGCACGAGGAGCGTCCATGCGCGTTGCTTCACCGACGGCAGTTCGTCAGGTGCGAATGGCCCGTGCTCCATCTGCCATTTATTGCGGAAATGCGTGATCAGGCGTGCTTCGACTTCGTCCTGATCGGCCAGTTCGAAAAATTCGTCGCGCGACAATGGCGCCTCGACGTTCGGGATCGCCTGGCGAATCAGCAGCGGCTTTTTTTGCCAGTAGCGGCGCATGAATTGCGACGGCGTCAGATTGCCGAGCAGTGGTGTCGGCGTGTCTGGCGAAGGCGGGAGAACCGGAACCGCCGGCTTTGAAGCCGGCGACAAATTCCGTGCCGAAGCTGCGTCGGCCGGGTGGTCAGTGGGCCGCTTGGGCATCGTATAATGTGAGTTGTATTCTGGAGAATCGAATGAAAATCGCAAAGAACACCGTCGTGTCGGTCGCTTACAAGCTGTCGGATGCGCAGGGCAATCTGATTGAAGAAAGCGACGAGCCGATGGTCTATCTGCACGGCGGCTATGATGGCACGTTCCCCAAGATCGAGGAAGAGCTCGACGGCCACGAGGCCGGCTTCGAGACTCAGATCCAGCTCGAGCCGCAAGACGCGTTCGGTGAGTACGACCCTGATCTGGTGAAGATCGAGCCGCGCAATCGCTTCCCGGAACCGCTCGAAGTCGGCATGCAATTCGAAGGCACGCCGGAAGAAGGCGACGAGGATCTCGATTCGCTCGTCTACGTGGTGACCGATGTCGCGGAAGACAAAGTCGTGCTCGACGGCAACCATCCGCTCGCCGGCATGGCACTGCGTTTCGCGCTGACGGTGAAAGACGTGCGCCCGGCGACCGAAGACGAAATCCAGCACGAACACGCGCATGGCGCCGACGGCCTCGAAGTTCTCGACGAAGACGAGGACGACGAAGAAGACAAGTCAGGGCCCACGCTGCACTGAGCTTGCAGGCATGCCGGGCAGGCTTGAAGAAGCGCCCGGCGTGTGCGGCTGTGAGGCTGGCGCGGGCGGCGTCGAGGTAGCCGGCCCGTAGCCGCCGCCGCCCTGATCTGCCGGTATGCGCGGCTGCTGATCCAGTTGCGACTCCCCGGGCGTCTGCAACAGTGGCGGCAATTCAGACGCGGGTCCGAGCGCCGGTACAGCCGGCATCGAGGCGGGCGGTTCATCGCGCGGCAGCACGGGCTGCGCGGTGGGCATCGGCATTTGCTTCGGCACATCGCGCACGCTTACGCGGAACGGCGGTTTTCTGCCGAGATCCGCATCCACCTGAATCCACTGATTAAGACGATCATGCGGCGCGAGCGCGACACGCGTGAGATTCGTCACCAGCATCCCTTTGTCATTGCGTAGCGGCTGATCGATCACGAAGCCGGCGCTCGCGCGCTCGTCGTCGCAATGAATCACCAGCACGGGTCCGCGGAAAATCTGCGCGAGCTTCACAAGGCTGCGTTTGAATTCCAGAAAACCATCGCGGCGCGTGTTACGCGCAAAACGTAGCCATGCAAAACGGTCGGGCCGTTCGTAGCGCTCAGGGTCCGGGTCGCCTTGAATGAACACGACAATCGCGCGCGCGTCGCGGCGTTTCGCATATTCTCCCGCGTGTTCCAGCCAGAACGCATTGGCGATCACGCGGTCTTCGAATTCGCCGTTGCGTCCGCCCGCGGTCAGGTAATGATTGTTCGGACTCGGTGCGTTCAGGCCGACGAACACGGTATCGCCCAGTTGCCAGCGCACGTTCTCGCGATATGGACGAAAGCGCGAGACTTCGCTTTCACGCGTCAACGCGATCGGGTTCTGACCCATCGAGGTGGCGTCGGCGAAGAGCGTCTGACGCAACTGATCGAGCCGCTCGATCGGATCGAAGCCGCCCGCTTCGGCCGTGCCGCAATCGGCCCAGTCATGCTGGC
The DNA here is from genome assembly GCF_004339745.1 of Paraburkholderia sp. BL9I2N2. Classification (GTDB taxonomy): domain Bacteria; phylum Pseudomonadota; class Gammaproteobacteria; order Burkholderiales; family Burkholderiaceae; genus Paraburkholderia. The sequence goes on from NZ_SMGP01000001.1 coordinate 1,046,330, forward strand.
CGGGAATGAAGAAGAGGGCGGGCCGCGACGTTTCGAGGAGCGCGTGGCGACGCTCGTAAAGCGCGTCGCGGCAGGCTTCTTTCGCGCCCTTCAGATTGCCGTCGTAGACGATGAACGATATGTCGCGCTCGCGGCTGATCGCTTCGATCAGCCGTTGCGTGGGCGCTTCGTCGGCGGCGCTTTGCATTGTGTTGGCGATGACCGCGAAGGTGTAGCGCGGCGTATCGGCATAGGCCGCCGGCGCAAAACCTGACAAGCCCGCGAACGGCACGCCGCCGCCCGAGAGCGTGAGGGCGAGGGTCAGCGCCGCGCGAAGTTTGCGCGGACGCTGCGAGGGCCTGTGTGCGTCAATGATCCGCATCTGGCGCGGCGGCCAGCTCGTGCAGTTCGTACAGCAGATCGAGTGCTTCGCGCGGCCGCAAATCGTTCGGATCGATGCCGCGCAGACGCTCGACGAGCGCCTGCATGGCGGGCGACGCCGCCGGCTCCGCCGTGGCATCGCCGCGTTCGTCGTCGGCGTCTTCGAGCAGCATCGGCATGGGCGCGGCGAACAGATCGAGTTGCGGCGCGGGTTGCGCGGCCGACTGCTGTTCGAGATGCGCGAGATGCTTGCGCGCCGCGCGAATCACGGCGTTCGGCACACCGGCGAGTTGCGCGACCTGCAGGCCGTAGCTTTGATTCGCCGGACCTTCGTTGACCGCGTGCAGGAACACGATGCCGTGCCCGTGTTCCACCGCCGACAAATGCACGTTGGCCGCCTGCGGAAACTCCGCCGGCAACTGCGTCAGCTCGAAGTAGTGCGTCGCAAACAGCGTATGGCAGCCGTTGTGCGCGAGCAGATGCCGCGCGATGGCCCACGCCAGCGCGAGTCCGTCGAACGTGGACGTGCCGCGGCCAATCTCGTCCATCAACACCAGACTTTGCGGCGTGGCGTCGTTCAGGATCGCGGCGGCTTCGGTCATCTCGACCATGAAGGTCGAGCGGCCGCCGGCGAGATCGTCCGCTGCGCCGATGCGCGTGAAGATGCGATCGATTGGCCCGAATGCGGCGCGCCGCGCGGGCACGTAGCTGCCCACATACGCGAGCAGCGCGATTAGCGCGGTCTGCCGCATGAAGGTCGATTTACCGCCCATGTTCGGGCCGGTGATCAGCAGCAGTTTGCGCTCGGGCGTGAGCGCGCAGTCGTTGGCGATGAACTGCTCGACCTGCGCTTCGACAACCGGATGCCGTCCCTGTTCGATTTCGATGCCGGCGTTCGCCGAGAACGTGGGCGCGACCCAATCGAGCGCACGGGCGCGCTCGCCGAAGGCCGCCAGCAGATCGAGTTCGGCGAGCGCCGAGGCGACCCGCTGGCAATCCGGGATGAACGGCAGCAGCGCCTGCAGCAGCGCGTCGTACAGCGAGCGTTCGCGGGCGAGCGCGCGTTCCTGCGCGGACAGCGCTTTGTCCTCGAACGTTTTCAGTTCCGGCGTGATGTAGCGTTCGGCGTTCTTCAGCGTCTGACGGCGGCGATAGTCGTCGGGCACCTTGTCGGTCTGACCGCGCGTGACTTCGATATAGAAGCCGTGCACCTTGTTGTACTCGACGCGCAGATTGCCGATGCCCGTGCGTGCGCGCTCGCGCGTTTCGAGGTCGATCAGGAACTGCCCGCAGTTCTCCGAAATATCCCGCAACTCGTCCAGTTCCGCGTCATAGCCGCGCGCGATCACGCCGCCGTCGCGCACCATCGCCGACGGTTCCTGCGCGACTGCGCGCTTGAGCAGTTCGACGCAGGCTTGCGGCGGTTCGAGCGAAGCGTCGATGCGCGCCAGCGAATCCGCATTCGGCGCAACGGCCGCGAGCTGCGTGCGCAACTCGGGCAACGCAATGAAGGTATCGCGCAGGCTCGACAGATCGCGAGGCCGTGCCGACAGCAGCGCGAGACGCCCGGTAATCCGCTCGATGTCCGAGATCTGCCGCAACGCGCCGCGCAACGAGTCGACGCTCGTGCCAGGCGGCGCGTCGAGCAATGCGCCGATCGCTTGCTGACGCGCCTGCGCCACCGCCGATTCGCGCGGCGGATGATGCAGCCAGTGACGCAGCAGACGGCTGCCCATGGTCGTGCAGCAGGTATCGAGCAGCGAACACAGGGTGGGCGATTCGGTGCCGCGCAGTGTTTCCGTGAGTTCGAGGTTGCGGCGCGTGGCGGGGTCGAGGCCGATATATTCGGATTCGTATTCGACTTTCAGGCTGCGCACGTGACGCAATTGCTGGCCTTGCGTGGCGGCGGCATACAGCAGCAGCGCGCCGGCCGCGCCACATGCGCAAGTCAGCGAATGCGCGCCGAAGCCGTCGAGGCCCGCCACTTCCAGCTGATCGCACAAGCGCTGCGTGCCCGAGGTGACGTCGAAGTGCCAGACCGGCACGCGGGTGAGGGCGCCCGCATTGACCGGCGGCGTCCAGTTCGCCGAGTCGCTGGGCGTGTCGGCCACCAGAATTTCCGCGGGACGAATGCGCTCGAGCGCGGCCGCCACCTGGTCGGGCGCGACTTCGGCGAGGCGCAGCGCGCCGCTCGCCAGATTCAGCCATGCAAGACCGACGCTGGTCGCGACGCCGCGGCGGTTATGCGCCACGCACATGGCCATCAGGTAGACATCGCTCTTGTCGGACAGCAGCGCAGCGTCCGTGAGCGTGCCCGGCGTGACCACGCGCACCACTTTGCGCTCGACCGGGCCCTTCGACGTAGCCGGGTCGCCGATCTGTTCGCAAATCGCGACGGATTCGCCGAGCTTCACCAGCTTCGCCAGATATTGTTCGACCGCGTGATGCGGCACGCCCGCCATCTTGATCGGGTTGCCCGCCGACGCGCCACGCTGCGTGAGTGTCAGATCGAGCAGACGTGCGGCTTTTTCCGCGTCTTCAAAAAAGAGTTCGTAGAAGTCGCCCATCCGGTAGAACACCAGCGTGCCCGGATGATCCGCTTTAATGCGCAGGTACTGCTGCATCATCGGCGTGTGTTGTGCGACGTCGTTGGCCGCTGCGGTTTGAATGCCCATCCTCGGTATCTTCTTGCGTTAGCTGTTCAGGGCGTGAGTTTAACCTGCCGGCGCGGCGAGCGGACCCTGGCCGGACGGCCAATCTGAACCGCCAATCCGCATTGCAGCCCTACGCCGCGGCGGCACATCCCGCACGAGCCGCGCCGCGCCCGCTTCACCTGCATGAAGGCGTCATTCTTCCACCATCGCCCGCATATCCACCGTGCGTTCATTCACCGCGCTACGCCGCTTGGCCAGCCACATCATGAACGTGATGAAGGTGCCGAACACGACGATGATCCACTGCGCCGGCATCTTCGCCGTGAGCAGCAGCGCGTAGGCGCCGAGCATCAGCAGCACGGCGAGATTCTGGTTGAAATTCTGCACCGCGATCGAATGTCCCGCGGACAGCAGCGTCGCGCCGCGATGCTGAAGAATCGCGTTCATCGGCACGATGAAAAACCCCGAGAGCGCGCCGAGCAGGATCATCAGCGGATAGGCGAGCAGAATGTAGAACGGCAGCACGTACGTGCCGATGCGAATACCCGCGCCCGGCGGGAACAGATCCTTGTTGTAGAACGCCATGGCGATCGCCACCGCGCCGGTCAGAATGCCGACCGGCAACACGCGCAGCGATTTGCGCAACGGAATCAGCGCGGCCGCGGCCGCGGCGCCCACCGCGATGCCGAGCCCCGTGACGCCTTGCATGACCGCCGCCTTCGAGAGCGACAGCCCGAGGTTCACGTTGGCCCATTTGAGCACCAGCAATTGCAGCGTGACCGCGCCGCCCCACATCAGCGTGGTCACCCACAGCGCGATCTGCGCGAGTTTGTCGGCCCACAGCACGTTGAAGCAATGATAGAAATCGCCGATCAGTTTCTTCGGTTCGCTCAGCCGGTTCTCATAACGTGCGCCGGTGTCGGGAATGAAGATGTTGATCGCGGCGGCGATCGCATACGTCACCATCGTCGCGAACATGGCGAGATCGGCTGAGGAGCGGATCAGCGGCAGATGCGCATGCGCGACGAATTTATCCGCGAAGGTGCTGATCAGCGCGCCGCCCACCATCGTGCCGACGATGGTCGACAGCACGGTGGCCGATTCGAGCCACGCGTTCGCCTTGACGAGTTTTTCCGCCGGCAGCAGTTCAGTGAGGATGCCGTACTTGGCCGGCGAATACGCGGCCGCGCCGAAGCCGACCACGCCGTAGGCAATCATCGGATGAACGCCCGCGATCATCATCAGGCAGCCGCTCGCCTTCAACGCGTTGGAGATGAACATGACGTGGCGCTTTTGCATCGAGTCGGCAAATGCGCCGACGAACGGCGCGAGCAGCACATACGAAACGGTAAAGAAAATCTGCAGTAGCGGTGTGACCCAGGCGGCCGAGCGAATCACGGAGAGCAGCGCGATGGCCGCGATCAACAGTGCATTGTCCGCAAGCGACGAAATAAACTGCGCCGCGATGATTGTGTAGAAGCCTTTTTTCATGAAGCGGGTCGGAAGCTGCGCGCAAGTCAGGCGCAAAGCAGGGCGCAGCAAAAACGCGCAAAACGCAGCCAGCAATGGAGTGCGCCGGCGCGGCCTTCCGCTTTGTAGCACGAACGCCCGCTGCATGCAGGCGCGCCAACGAAAAAGCGGCCGAAGCCGCTTGTTCATATTCCGGTTGCCGGTGCTGACCCGGCGTCACGCGGGCAAGGCTTACGCCGGTTGCTGACGCGTGCGGCTGTAGCGCGACAGGATCGGGATCATCTGCGCGTAGACCTTCGGATTGCCCGCAACGATTTCGCCGACGTGCAGGAATTCCGAATCGCCCGTGTAGTTGCCGACCAGGCCACCGGCTTCGGTGATGAGCAGGCTGCCCGCGGCGACGTCCCACGCATTCAGGCCTTGCTCGAAGAAGCCGTCCATGCGGCCGGCGGCGACGTTCGCCAGATCGAGCGCGGCGGCGCCCGGACGGCGCAGGCCGGCGCAGGCTTCGGTCATTTCAGCGAACTGACGGCCGTACGCTTCGAGGCCGTCCTTTTCGCGGAACGGGAAGCCGGTGCCGATCAGGCCGTCGGCCAGACGGTCGCGCTTGGCCACGCGGATGCGGCGGTCGTTGAGGAATGCGCCACGGCCGCGCGAAGCGGTGAACAGGTCGTTGCGGGTCGGATCGTAGACCACGGCTTGCGTCACGATGCCCTTATGAGCCAGCGCGATCGACACGCAGTAGTACGGAAAACCGTGGATGAAATTGGTGGTGCCGTCGAGCGGATCGATGATCCACTGATATTCGGATTCGTCATCCGACTTGCCGGATTCTTCGGCGAGGATCGCGTGATCGGGGTAGGCGGTCTTGAGCGTGTCGATGATCGCCGCTTCAGACGCTTTGTCGACCTCCGTGACGAAATCGTTGTGCTGTTTCTTGCTGACCTGGACGAGATCGAGGTCGAGCGACGCGCGGGTGATGATCTGTGAAGCGCGGCGCGCGGCCTTCACAGCGATATTGAGCATGGGATGCATGAGACTGGATCCTTGTGCCGGGGCAGCACGGCTGCTGGCCGGTAAATGAGCGCTAACCTGCGCTAATTGGGCGCCCTCGAGAAAGGCGCGGAAACAGCACGGAACGCTCGCCCGGTACAGGACCAGTGCGCATTCCGCCGACGGAGACGAATTGGATAAGAACGAGGCGCTCATGCCAAGCCGGACGGCGAAGCTGGACGCGAATCCGGGTATTTTACCTGAGTCCGGGCGCCGCGGCAGCGTTCTCGGGACGGGCGGGTCATCTCCCCGGGTTTTACGCGGCATTGGCAAGCTAGTTCGCATGCAAATCGGACTGGCTGCGGCGTTGGCGCTACCATACGCGTCTTTAGCATGCAGAATTCCATCGTGGACCACACCCACCATTCTTCCGATCCTGACGTGGCCGAACTGCGTGGGGGCTTCACCTCGACGCGCTTCGTGCTCGTCGAGCCGAGCCATCCGGGCAACGTCGGCGCCGCGGCGCGCGCGCTGAAAACCATGGGGTTCTCGCGGCTCGTGCTGGTGTCGCCACGCGTGCCCCACGTGCAGAGCGATCCGGAAGCCATCGCCATGGCAAGCGGCGCCGACGACGTGCTGGCCTCCGCGCACGTCGTGCCGACGCTCGCTGACGCCCTGAACGGCGTGCACTGGTCGATCGCGCTGACCGCGCGGCTGCGCGAATACGGGCCGCCGCAATGGACGCCGCGCGCCGCGGCCGGCGTCGCGCGCGAGCAGGCGGTGCATGGCGAGATCGCGCTGGTGTTCGGCAACGAGCGCACGGGTTTGTCGAACGAAGACGTCGAGCGATGCAGCGCGCTGGCGCATATTCCTGCCAATCCCGCTTATAGCTCGCTCAATCTCGCGCAGGCCGTGCAGGTGTTGGCGTATGAGTTGCGCACGATGTATCTGTCGGCCGATAGCGCGCCCACGGCGGCTCAAGTGGCTGCGGCTCGGGCGGCTGCGGGGCAGGGCGAGCCGGCAGGCGCACGCGCCGCGAGCGACGAAATCGAAAGCATGTTCACGCATCTGGAAAGCGCGCTTGTCGCGCTCGAATTTCTCGATCCCGCCAATCCGAAGAAGCTGATGTCGCGTCTGCGGCGTCTCTTTGCACGCTCGGGTCTCGAGCGCGAGGAAGTGAATATCGTGCGCGGCATCGCCAAGCACATTCTGTTGAAGACCAAGTCCAAGGACGGCGACGCGTCCTGAGCGCCGCATGCCGTTCCTGAATGCTTTTCCGATAGCCGGCGACGACCCCGCCGGCAGCGTGGACTTCCGGCAGGTTTTCCGCAATCCCCCTACAATCCTCAAAACGTTCTAAGCAAAGCTGCCGCCGTGCTATCCGGCAAGCCGTGCCGTGGCGCGCGCCAGGTCGCGCGAGCGGCCCTTTCTCCCACAACACAGTCCCTGCCATGTTCACGAGACTTCGCGAAGACATCGCCACGATCCGCGAGCGCGACCCCGCCGCCCGCAGCGCCTGGGAAGTCCTCACGTGTTATCCGGGCCTGCACGCGCTCGTACTGCACCGGCTCGCGCATGCATGCTGGCGGGCTAAACGCCGCTGGTTCGCGCGATTCATCTCGCAGATGGCGCGCTTCATGACCGGCATTGAAATCCATCCGGGCGCGACGCTCGGGCGGCGCGTGTTCATCGATCACGGCATGGGCGTGGTGATCGGCGAGACCGCGCAGATCGGCGACGACTGCACGATCTATCAGGGCGTCACGCTCGGCGGCACGTCGCTCACGCGTGGCGCGAAACGGCATCCGACGCTCGAGCGCGGCGTGATCGTGGGCGCGGGTGCGAAGGTGCTCGGCGGTTTTACGATCGGCGCGGAGGCGAAGATCGGATCGAACGCGGTGGTGACGAAGCCCGTGCCCGCGCGTGGCACGGCGGTGGGTAATCCGGCGCGGATCATCGTGCCGGCGGCGGCCGCAGTGGTTTCAGAGGCGGCGAATGCGGGTTCCAACGGCGCCGCGCGCGACGTCAAACGCTCCGCCGGAAGCAGCGGCTTCTGCGCATACGGCATTACGCCGAACGCGGACGATCCGGTGTCGCTGGCGATTCATGGCCTGATCGATCACGCCGCCACCCAGGCGAAACGCATCGACGAAATCGTCGACGCATTGGAGCGGCTGGGTACGAGTCTCGAAGGACTGCAAGGCGCGGATGCGGCGTTGCTCGATCTGCGGCGGTTGTCGGCCGCGATTGCAGGCAAGGTGGAAGGGGCGGCGGCGGAGCGTTGACGTCTGCTTGCAGACGACGATGCCGCCGTTCACGCTGGCGGCCGGCGCTAACGCCAATGCGGCATGCAACGCGGAGGCGCGGCAGTAACGACGCTGGCATGCGCTGCGACAGTCGCTCTGCGATCAATCATTACGATCGCATTCAACCAACGAAAGCGCTGACATGCGGAGAGCCCGCGGCGCTGCATTCACCCGCACCACCACCTTCAACCTAACGGCAACGCCCGAATCCCTTCAGCATCGATACGCAAATACCCGCCACGGCGCTCGCCGTGGTCGAGATCCCAATCCGGCAAAACCCAGCGCGTGCCGCCCGGCTCGCGATGCCGCGCCGGCCGGTGCGTGTGCCCATGAATGATGGTCGCCGTTTTCGACGACTTGAATAACGCGGCCACGGCCGCCGCCGTCACGTCGTACTTCGGCGTAACCGGCCGCGAGCGGCCTTGGTCGCTTTTCGCGCGCATGTTCTCGGCGAGTTTCTGACGCCAGCGTAACGGCCACGCGAGAAACAGCATCTGCGCGAAACGGTTGCGCGCAAAATGCCGGAACAATTGATAGCCGCGATCCGCGGTGCACAAGCCATCGCCATGCGCGAGCGCGATGCGCGTGCCGAATGCGGTGATCACAAACGGATCGGGCAGCCAGATCGCGCCGGCCGCTTTCATGAAACGCTTGCCCAGCAGAAAATCGCGGTTGCCGTGCATGATGTAGAGCGCGATGCCGCGCTCGGACAGCGTATGCAACAGCGCCGCCATGCGCGCGACGAACGGCTCGACGAGCATGTCGTCGCCGATCCAGTACTCGAACAGATCGCCGAGTATGAAAACCGAATCGGCCTGCTCGGCCGTGAAGCGGATGAAATGCTCGAACGCGGCGACCGTACGCGGAATCGCCTCGCTCAGATGAATATCGGAGAGGAGAAAAAACGGGCGTGCGGCGTGCGGGCGTTTGCCCTCGCCAGGCACGCCCGCGGCGACGCTTCGCAGCGGCGTTTCTTGCAGCATTGAAGGTGCCTGATGTCAGTTCGAACGAGTCGACGCTTCGTTCACGTTCAGTCGACGATCACAGCCTTTTCGATCACCACGTCGTCCGCCGGCACGTCCTGATGGAAGCCCTTCGAACCCGTCTTGACCTTCTTGATCTTCTCGACGATGTCCATGCCTTCGACGACCTTGCCGAACACGGCGTAGCCCCAGCCCTGCGGCGTCGGCGACGAATGGTTCAGGAAATCGTTGTCGTTCACGTTGATGAAGAATTGTGCCGTGGCCGAATGCGGGTCGTTCGTGCGAGCCATGGCGACCGAGCCGTTCACGTTCTTCAGACCGTTGTTCGCTTCGTTGGTGATCGGCTCGGCCGTCGGCTTCTGCTTCATGCCGGGTTCGAAGCCGCCGCCCTGGATCATGAAGCCGTCGATCACGCGGTGGAACACCGTGTTGTCGTAGTGGCCGGCCTTCACGTAATTGAGGAAGTTCTCAACCGACTTCGGCGCCTTTTCAGCGTCCAGTTCGAGTTTGATGACGCCGTGGTTCGTATGCAGTTCAACCATGATGGAATCCTTTGATGAACAGGGTGGGTAAAAGGCGCGGCGAGTCGTCATGAACTGACGCCGGGCCGCGCCGGGGCGTGGATTGAGCGCTGATGCTTTTCTCGTGGGCGCGGTGTCTTGCGCGCGCTTTCAGTGCTCGCCTTTGCTTCAATTACTTGCCGACGACCGTGGCCGACTCGATCACGACCGGCTTTTGCGGCACGTCGCTCATCGGGCCGCGCGAGGTAGTGGGCGTGCCTTCGATCTTCTTCACGACGTCCATGCCGCTCGTGACCTTGCCGAACACCGCATAGCCGTTGCCGTCCGGATTCGGATAGTCGAGGCCGGCATTGTCCACCGTATTGATGAAGAACTGCGCGGTGGCCGAATTCGGATCGCTGGTGCGCGCCATGGCGAGCGTGCCCGTCATGTTCTTCAGACCGTTACGGCTTTCGAGCGGAATCGGCGCGCGCGTCGGCTTCTCCGCGAAGCTCTGCGTATAGCCGCCGCCCTGAATCATGAAGCCGCGAATCACGCGATGGAAAATCGTGCCGCTGTACTGGCCGGACTTCACGTAGTCGAGGAAGTTGGCGACCGTCTTCGGCGCTTTCTCAGGATACAACTCGACGCGGATGTCGCCTTCCGATGTCTTGAAGAGGACGGACGGATGCGCGGCTTGCGAACCGGACTGGGCAAATGCGGGAGCGTTTGCGATCAGGGCGGCGCTGCCGAGCGCCAACATCAACCATTTCATGAAGATCCTCAGGGTTGGAAAAAACGTATTGCGCGAGAGCGTAATGGGCTTTACTTCGACGGCGCCATGTAAGGCGGCATGGCGAGCGAGCCGTTCGCGCCGCCGTACTGGAAGCTCGGCGTCTGCGTCATGTTCGAGGTGGCGCGAGCGGTGTAGTCGTCTTCCGGGACGGCGGACTGCTTCGCCTGGGCCGGGGTCTTGACCGGCGAGATGACCTTCTGAATGTCCGCGAGGCGCTGCGTGGTGGTGGGGCTCACCTTACCGAGGCTCTGTGCGCGGCGATAGGCCTCGTTGGCCATGCGCAGATACAGGTCGCCGAGATTCTCGTACGCGAGGCTGTAGCCCGGGTTGACCTTGGTTGCCGTTTCCAGCGCGGCGCGCGCTTCGGCATAATGGCCTTGCTTCGCATAAAGCGCGGCGAGGTTGTTATAGGGCTCGGGCAACTCGGGGTACGTCTGCGTGAGTTCGGTGAACGCGGCGATGGCTTCGTCGTCGCGATTCAGATGGGCGAGCACCGTGCCGCGCTTGAACTTTGCTTGCGCGTCGCGTGGATTCGAGGCGATGCGCGCGTCGAGCTGGGCCAGCGAGGCCGCCCAGTTTTTCTGCGCGATAGAGGCGTCGATTTCCGGCGTGTTGTCGCGCACGGCGGGGCCCTGCGGCCGCGTGGCGGCTTTCTGCGCGAAGGCGGCCGAGGCGGGCACGGCGGCAAGGGCGACAGCCAGGGTGACGCGCAACGTGAGGGCACGCGTGGCGCCGAGAGCGACGCCGCCGCTCATGCCGCGCGCGACGCCACCGAAGGCCGCCGCGGCGAGGGTCGCAGCGCTGCGCGCGCGGCCGCTTGAAGGTTTCATAGGCTCAGGTCTGGATGTTATACTCCGACCCATTCTAACAAAAGGTCTGCGCGTTCCGTCGAACCGCAAACTGTCTTTTCGCCACTCGTGGTCGTCTCCGCCTTGATCGCAGCCTGACCGCCGCACCAGGTGCACCGGTTTTGCTGTATGCGACGCACCCGCCATTTGTTCGCGGGGCGCGGCGCGCATGAAACACATTGCGGATTTCTTTCGGCCCACGCACCGTTCTCTATGGAATCACTGCGCATCTACAACACGCTCGCGCGTGACAAGCAAACTTTCGTGCCGCTGCAAGAAGGCGTCGTGCGGATGTACGTCTGCGGGATGACCGTGTACGACTATTGTCACGTCGGTCATGCGCGGGTGATGGTCGTGTTCGACATCGTGCAGCGCTGGTTGCGCACGCTCGGCTACGACGTGACCTACGTGCGCAATATCACGGATATTGATGACAAGATCATCCGGCGCGCAGTGGAGAACGGCGAAACGATCAAAGCGCTGACCGATCGCTTCATCAAGGCGCTGCATGAAGACGCGGACGCGCTTGGCATTCAGCGGCCCGACATCGAACCGCGCGCTACGGACTTCATTCCGCAGATGCTTGGCATGATCGAGCAGCTCGAAGCGAACGGCTACGCCTATCAGGCGAGTGACGGCGACGTGAACTATGCGGTGCGCAAGTTCGCGAACTACGGCAAGCTCTCGGGCAAGTCGCTCGAAGATCTGCGCGCGGGCGAACGCGTCGCGGCGAACGACGCGAAGCAGGATCCGCTCGACTTCGTGCTGTGGAAGCAGGCCAAGCCGGAAGAGCCCGCCGACACCGGCTGGGATTCGAAATATGGGCGCGGCCGTCCTGGCTGGCATATCGAATGCTCGGCGATGGGCTGCACGTTGCTCGGCGAACATTTCGACATTCACGGCGGCGGACAGGACCTGCAGTTTCCGCACCATGAAAACGAAATAGCGCAAAGTGAAGCCGCTACCGGTCAAACGTTCGTCAATTTCTGGATGCACAACGGCTACGTACAGATCGACAATGAGAAGATGTCGAAGTCGTTGAACAACTTCTTTACGATCCGCGAAGTATTGGCGCAGTACGATGCCGAGGTCGTGCGTTTCTTCATCGCACGCGCGCATTACCGCTCGCCGTTGAATTACAGCGACGTGCATATCGACGACGCCCGCAACGCCCTCGCGCGTTTGTACACCGCGCTGAAGGACGTCACGCCGGACGACGCCGAGCTCGACTGGAACGAAGCGCATGCGCAGCGTTTCCAGGCAGCAATGAACGACGACTTCAACACACCGGTTGCAGTGTCGGTGTTGTTCGAGTTGGCAACAGAAGTGAACCGCACGCGCGACCCCGCGCTGGCCCGTCAATTGCGCTCGCTGGGCGCGGTGATCGGACTGCTCGGCCGCGAGCCGCGTGCGTACCTGCAGCAGGCAGCGGGGGCAGCAGCCGAAGGCGCGCTCGAGCCCGCCGCGATCGAAGCGAAGATCGCGGCGCGCGTGGCCGCCAAGCAGGCGAAGGACTATGCGGCAGCAGACCGGATCCGGGCCGAATTGCTCGAGGCCGGCGTTGCACTTGAAGACAAACCCGGCGGGTTGACCGAGTGGCGGCGCGTGTGAGCGCACCTCGACTTACCCTTTGATCGACTCGCCAGGCAGGAGGCAGGATGGCAACGGCCACGAAGACGCCGGCTAAACGAGCCGCGTCTCAAACAAACGCGGCAACCGCGGCAAAGTCGACACGCACGTCGGCTCGCACGGGCGGCGGCGCGGTAAGGAAAGCATCGTCGAAAGCCGCCGGGGTGGCGGCCAAGACCGCGGCGGGCGCAGCGACAAAGACCGCCGTGAAGCGCGGGCTCAATGGCGCGTCGGCGCATGCGCCTCTCGCGAAGCGCGCGAAGGCGCCGCGTTTGAAGAGCAATGGCGCCTTGCCGGCTGAATTGGCCGGCGACGTGCAGGAGCTCGCCCGCGTAACGGTGGAGGGGCACGAAGGCGAAGTCGTGCGCAAGACGCGCGCGTCCGCAACCGCGGGCGGCGAAGCGGCGAGTGCGAGCGAAGTCGCGGTGCCGGTGCAGATCGGCGGCCTCACGCCTGAAGTCACGCGTCCGGCCTATTGGGACAAGGCGTGTGCCGACCTCGTCAAGCGCGATCGCATTCTGAAGAAACTGATTCCGAAGTTCGGCCCGGTGCATCTGCTGAGCCGCGGCGATCCGTTCGTCACGCTCGCGCGTTCGGTGGTCGGCCAGCAGATTTCGGTCGCGTCCGCGCAAGCCGCCTGGGCGAAAGTCGAGGCCGCCTGTCCGAAGCTGGTGCCGCAACAGTTCATCAAGCTCGGTCTGGAGAAGCTGACCACGTGCGGGTTGTCCAAGCGCAAAGCCGAATACGTGCTCGATCTCGCGCAGCATTTCGTTTCGGGTGCGCTGCACGTCGGTAAATGGACGTCGATGGAAGACGAGGCGGTGATCGCCGAACTCACGCAGATTCGCGGCATCGGCCGCTGGACGGCGGAGATGTTCCTGATCTTCAACCTGTCGCGCCCCGACGTGCTGCCGCTCGACGACCTGGGCCTGATTCGTGCGATCAGTGTCAACTACTTCAGCGGCGAACCGGTCACACGCAGCGAAGCGCGCGAGGTCGCCGCCAACTGGGAGCCGTGGCGCACCGTCGCCACCTGGTATATGTGGCGTAGTCTTGATCCGTTGCCGGTCGACTACTGAAAAAGAAGAAACGGGACCATTTCAAAAGCTATCGATTGTTAAAAATTGATAGTTGCGAGATGGTTTTGACATCGGCGAGCGCGGTTAGAATACGCGCTGCCGGTAAGTCCAAGGATTACAAACAATGAAGACCACGTTTCTGGATTTCGAACAGCCGATCGCTGAACTCGAAGCGAAGATCGAAGAATTGCGCTTCGTGCAGGACGATTCGGCCGTCGATATTTCGGAAGAGATCGAGCGGCTGTCCAAGAAGAGTCAGCAGCTCACCAAAGATCTGTACGCGAACCTCACGCCGTGGCAGGTTTCGCAAATCGCCCGTCATCCGCAACGTCCGTACACGTTCGACTACGTCAACGAGCTGTTCACCGATTTCCATGAACTGCACGGCGACCGCAACTATGCGGACGACCTGTCGATCGTCGGCGGCCTCGCGCGCTTCAACGGCCAGGCGTGCATGGTGATCGGCCATCAGAAGGGCCGCGACACCAAGGAGCGCGCGCTGCGTAACTTCGGCATGCCGCGTCCGGAAGGCTATCGCAAGGCCGAACGTCTGATGCGTCTCGCCGAAAAATTCGGCTTGCCGATTTTCACGTTCATCGATACGCCGGGCGCGTACCCGGGCATCGGCGCGGAAGAGCGCGGCCAGTCGGAAGCGATCGGCCGCAATCTGTACGTCATGGCCGAGCTGAAGACGCCGCTGATCGCGACGATCATCGGCGAGGGTGGTTCGGGCGGCGCGCTGGCGATCGCCGTCGGCGACAGCGTGCTGATGCTGCAATTCTCGACCTATTCGGTGATCTCGCCGGAAGGCTGCGCCTCCATTCTGTGGAAGAGCGCCGCGAAAGCGCCGGAAGCCGCGGAAGCGCTCGGCCTGACCGCGCATCGTCTGAAGGCGCTCGGTCTGATCGACAAGATCGTCAACGAGCCGTTGGGTGGCGCGCATCGCGATCCGAAAGGCATGGCCGCCATGTTGCGCCGTGCGCTCGCCGATTCGCTGCGCCAGTTCCAGGGCATGAGCATCAACGACCTGCGTCAACGCCGTTTCGAACGGTTGATGTCGTACGGCAAGTTCAAGGAAACGACGCCGGGTGCGTGAGCCCGCGCGCGTTCTCTTTAGTCCTGCAGCGCCCAGCGCGCGAGTGACGTGATTCCCACCGCCGAAACGCCCGCCGACCGCCTCGTTCTCGAGGCCGTCGGCTTTTCGTTGTCTACGCTGCCCGCTAACGCGCGTATTGCGATTGCGTTCAGTGGCGGCGTGGATTCGAGTGTGCTGCTCGATGCCGCGGTGCGTGTCGCGGGCGCGTCGCGTTGTCTCGCGCTGCATGTGCATCATGGGCTGAGCGCGCATGCCGATGCGTGGCTCGCGCACTGCGAGGCGTTTGCGCGGGAGCGTGGCGTCGAGTTCGCGGCAGAGCGCGTCGAGGTGTCGCGTGACGCGGGCGTGAGTGTCGAAGCCGCCGCGCGCGACGCGCGTTATCGCGCGCTGGAAGATATGTGCGCGTCGCGCAATGTCGCCACGTTGTGGCTCGCGCAGCATGCGGACGATCAGGCGGAAACCGTGCTGTTGCAATTGCTGCGTGGCGCGGGTCTCGCGGGTCTTGCCGCGATGGCGCCCGAGTATTTGCCGGCGGATGCGTCAGCGACGCGCGTGCGGCCTTTGCTTCATCTGCTGCGCGCGCAACTCGAGCAATACGCGGGCGAGCGTGCGTTGCAATGGATCGACGACGAGTCGAACGCCGATACACGCTATGCGCGCAATGCATTGCGCCACGAGGTGACGCCGGCGTTGGCCGTCCACTTTCCAGGGTTTCGCGACGCGCTCGCGCGCACGGCGGCGCATGCGGCATCCGCGCAGCGTTTGCTCGACGCGCTGGCGCGCATCGATATGGAATCCGCTTTACGCGACGAAGGGCGTGCTCTATCGCACGATGCATTGCTCGCGTTCGACGACGATCGCGCGCTCAACTTGATGCGTTACTGGATGCGCACGTTGGGTTTCGTCGCCGCATCGAGCGCGCGTCTCGGCGATGCACTGCGTCAGCTACGTGAGATTGGCGCGGCGGGCGAGGGCCACGGTCTGCGTATCGATCACGCGGGTCATGCATTGCGCAGCTATCGCGGCCTCGTCTATTGGGAAGCGGGCGACAGCAACGAGCCCGCCGACGAAACCGCGCTCGCCGCTCGCGCGATCAGCGAACTTGCGTGGCAAGGTGAGTCGATCTGGCGTTTGCCGCAATGGCGCGGCACTTTCGTATTCGCCGACGCAGACGTTGCCGCCGGCGACTCCGACACGATTCCCGCGAGCGTTCTACGGCGCGCCGTGTTGAGCGCGCGATCGCGCAGCGGCGGCGAGCGGATGCGCACGAGCGAAGCGCGCAATGCACCGAGCCGCACGCTGAAAAATCTGTTCCAGGAGCGCGGGGTTCCCGCGTGGAAGCGCGACGTGCCGCTGCTTTACGTCGGCGACGATCTGCTGTTCGTGCCTCTGCTCGGCGTCAATCGCGCAGCGTTGCCGGACCAGGTCGACGAGGCCGAAACACGCGTCAAGATCATCTGGCGCGAGGATCTGCTGATCGCCTGACCGGCCGGTCGGACACCTGGATTAGCCGGGCGGTGAATCCGGAAATAGGGCGCAAATCCGCATGAAACGGGCCTTTGCAGCCCTTATTTGGCGCATTCCAATAGCCTTTCCGGCTTGTCTTTTTGCCCTCGATCGGGTACGTTTACTTGTTTGCCCGACCCGATTTCGCCGTCGCTTTTGTTGAATTAGTCGGTTTTCGATCGTGATCCGTCGTTTCCGGTAAGCCATCAGCGATCATTCCCGGGCAAATCCGCGCGTGCTGCACGCGTGCTGCATTTACGCCGCCACACACTCTGCCGTCGTTCACAAGACGTTGCGCGCCTGTGCTTTTGTGCGGTCGTCTCCAGCGCGCCAGCGCGGTTTCTCCTCCAGTTCAGAACGACAATGGCACTCATCGTACATAAATACGGCGGCACCTCGATGGGCTCGGTCGAGCGCATCAAGAACGTCGCCAAGCGCGTCGCGAAATGGCACAAGGCTGGCCACAAGATGGTCGTCGTGCCGTCGGCGATGTCCGGCGAAACCAACCGCTTGCTCGGTCTCGCGAAAGAAATCACGGGTCAGCCGAACCCGCGCGAACTCGACATGATCGCCGCCACGGGCGAGCAGGTCAGCTCGGGTTTGCTGGCTATCGCGCTGCAGGAAGCCGGGGTCGAAGCGGTCAGCTACGCCGGCTGGCAAGTGCCGGTCAAAACGGATAGCGCGTTCACGAAAGCGCGCATCAGCGAAATCGACGGCGAGCGCGTGCTGCGCGATCTCGACGCAGGCAAGGTGGTGGTGATCACCGGCTTCCAGGGCATCGATCCTGACGGCAATATCACTACGCTCGGCCGTGGCGGTTCGGATACGTCGGCGGTCGCGGTCGCGGCTGCGTTGAAAGCCGATGAGTGCCTGATTTACACGGACGTCGACGGGGTCTACACGACCGACCCGCGCGTGGTCGAAGAAGCGCGCCGGCTCGATCGCGTGACGTTCGAAGAAATGCTGGAAATGGCAAGCCTGGGTTCGAAGGTGCTGCAGATCCGCTCGGTGGAATTCGCCGGCAAATATCAGGTGAAGACACGTGTGTTGTCGAGCTTGACCGATCCGCTGATACCGCTCGACGCTGAAATGAAGTCGGGCACCCTGATTACTTTTGAAGAAGACGAGACCATGGAAAAAGCAGTCATCTCGGGCATCGCGTTTCAGCGCGACGAAGCTCGCATTGCCGTGATGGGTGTGCCCGACAAGCCGGGCATCGCGTATCAGATTCTCGGTCCGGTGGCGGACGCGAATATCGACGTCGACATGATCATCCAGAACCAGAGCGTGGAAGGCAAAACGGCGTTCACGTTTACGGTTGGCCGCGGCGATTATCAGCGCGCCATGGACATCCTCACGACCCAGGTGAAGGGCCACGTGCAGGCCGAGCAGGTGCTGGGCGATCCGAAGGTGTCGAAGGTCTCGGTGGTCGGCGTCGGCATGCGTTCGCACGTCGGTATCGCGAGCACGATGTTCCGCACACTGTCGGAAGAGGGCATCAACATTCAGATGATCTCGACCTCCGAAATCAAGATCTCGGTGCTGATCGACGAGAAGTACATGGAGCTCGCCGTGCGCGCGCTGCATAAAGCGTTCGAACTGGATCAAGCGTAATTTGCTTCGAACAACGGGGTGGACAAGAGCGCTCCGTTTGTTTTGCGCGGCCGAGGTGAATAAATTGCGTCGCCGGTGACGAAACTGGCACAAAAAATGTTCGCGAGACATTGACCTTCGCGGTTCGGCCCGCTATTATCTTGGCTTCGTCGCGCTGACTCCCTGCGCGACCGAAAGTTTGGGAGACGTGGCCGAGAGGTCGAAGGCACTCCCCTGCTAAGGGAGCATCTGGGCCAAAACCTGGATCGAGGGTTCGAATCCCTCCGTCTCCGCCAGTGATGGTGGCAAACCCCGCAGAGTCTAGGCTCTGCGGGGTTTTGTTTTTTGGGCGTTGCAGTTCGAGTGGATTGGTACAGTGACGGCCTGCTGTCGCTCAATCTCATTCGTGACCGTATGTGCAATCACGCACGCAATTCGGTCCTCCAGGTTAACGTTTAGCTCAGCTTGTAAATCCGAACTGCCGTGTCATGGAGCAGTCTTCGCTGTTCCGAAACACTGAACTCTGCAATCACCTCGAAGTACGCGCGATAAAGCTGTTCGAAACTGCAAGCCAGCTTGCTGATCGGCATATGACTCGCAAACATGCAGCGTTCGGGCCCAAAAACCTCGATGGCTTGCAGTATCCAAGGGCGAACCTGAGCGACTGTCCAATGAATGCCGAAGATGCATTCCAGCCCAAAAATTTTGACAGCCACATTGGGACACGCGCCGACCAACGTCATTCCACGTCGCCACGCCGCCTGGCCTTCGCTAGTCAGATCGAGCGGCCAGCCCAGCACAGGCAGCACGAACTGAATGTCTGGAAACGCAGTCGCGAGCGATGCGAGTTCGGGAAGCTGCGGGGCGAATATCTCGATTTCGCAGATCAGATTGCGCCCGCGCAGCGAAGCGAGTCCGCGTCGCCATGCCGCGTCCGACGTGAGGCCCGGCGCCGTTGCATAGCGAAGCAGCGGGTTCGCCGGGTGCCAACCCAGATGCTGGCGAACGCAACGGATCCGATTTGCTGATGCATACGCGTCCAGCGTGCCCGGCAGATCGGGATTCGAAAAATCGACCAAAGCGATGATGCCGTCCGGGCGTCCTGTTGTGTTCGCAAGGTCCTGCGCCCAGCGTGTTTCGCCCACCGGATCGGTCGAAATGAACTCGGCCCAGACTGTGCCGACGACATTCAACGCGCTCGTGTCGCGCGCGTAGTCGTCGGGTAAGTAGATGCGGGGGAGCGCACTGTAGTCGCCGACGAGGGCTTCGAAGCCTTCGCTGCGCGTCGCGAACACGGGGTAATGGAAGCGCCCAGCGTCGTAGAAGTGTTGGTGACAATCAAGGATCGGCAGGGCGGCGCAGTCCATCGTCCAGGTCTCCGTACGCGAGAGCCAGCACTGAAGCGCAGTGCTTGTCCGGCGAGGTTAGCACGAGTCGGTTCGGCGTCCTGTGAGGAGGCAGATGGCAGGTTGTCGTCGCCTTGCTGTCGGCGTGTTGAGAAGCTGCGAACGTTGTCTGAATGGCTGGCTTCGCCGGACCACTGAGCGTGGGTTAACTGGAACCCGCGAAGTCCCACGGCGTGCTCTGGCGGCCGATTTCGTGCGCGGGTCTGCCGTTCGTCAATCGCCGCTGCAAGCCGCACGCGAAATGCGTGCTGCGGTCCCACCATCCCAACAAACTGCGATGGCCCCGACGACGGCGACGTCGTATTCTGCGAGTCGCCCACCACCGCCACCGCATCGGTAATGATCGTGGCGCTGCCCGCCGCGATCAGCGTCTTGCCGCGTGCGAGCTGTTACGCCTTCAGCGCGTACACCGTAGTGGGCGTAGAGCGGTTGTAGGTCTGCTCCAGTGATATCTAGTGATAGCGCGCCGGATCGCTCATGCTGTTTGCCTTGCTCGCGCACGTGCTGCTGTACCCGGCGCCGACTATCACAGCGGGCGTGATGCGATATGTCGAAATCACGCCGCACGTGTTGAACACGGTTCCCTGGCGAACAGCGAGCTATCGGCATTCGATGTCAGTCATCGTATCACTGGTATGCTTGCGGAACTAGAAAAAACATTCGATTTGTTTGGATTTTCGCAGAATTTCCAATGATGCCGGGAGATTCAACATTAGGAGCCGATTAGAGATCGGACGACCGGCCACGTTTGAATTTTCGCAGATATATTCTTTCGAACAACAAATGTTCGTTTCGCATGCGCGACACAAATGGCGGATGGCTGCGTGAGTCCGCTGTGGCGGCGGCGTGCTATGCCTTAAACGAGCTTCGCCGTATGAGCCGGATCGACTGGGGCTTCGAAGCAGGTCGCATTCGATACAACCCAAATCGCGCGAGAGCGTTTCTGCGCCGAGGCAGGGCAGACGCATGAAGAAATAATGCTTCGACATCCTACGGATATTGTCCGCGCTGGAAATGACAAATGCCATGCGTGCCTGGCTGCGCATATCGCCGTCGGCCGAATGCCCCGCTGCATGACGTGCGGCGAGCAGAGCCGCCTTGCATTGCGCCGCGCTCTGATTACAACGCCACCGCTTCTTCACCAAAACCATGTCCAATGTAACGAGACGTAACCGGCCGGCCACGCACGCGATGTTATGCATCAGTTATTACAAACTTGAAATACGCGCAGCGGCGCCTTGCGCTATATTTCCGCCAACAACACATTCTTCCAAAGGGTGATCGATGAAGTCCGCTCGTCTTGTTCCACTTTTGATCGGGGTTTTCGCGCTGGGTGCGTCGGGTGCCGCAATGGCCGGCGGTCTCAGTGTTGGTGTCAACATCGGCATTCCCGCGCCGGTCTACGTCGCGCCGGCACCGGTTTATGCACCGCCGCCTCCGCCCCCGCCGCCGGTCGTCTATCAACCGGCACCCGTGTACTACGGCGGCCCGGCGATCGTGGTCGGCTGGCATGGCGACCGCTACTGGGACGGACGCCGCTACTGGGCGCGCGATGACTGGTATCGTCATCATCCCCCGGGCCATTACAACTACGGTCACGACCACTACGACAATCATCGCGGCTGGCACTAAGCATCCAGACCCGCGGTTGATCGAATCGCGGCGTCAAAGAAAAACCGCCTGAAAAAGGCGGTTTTTTTGTTGGGCTTCTGCAACAAGCCAGCAAAATGCAGTGGCGTACACAAAGCGCTACGCGCTCACGCGCAAGGCGTGTTGTTCAATCCGCCGCGGCAGCCATGCCACCCACCACCGCGCTAAAGCCGCTATCGACGTGCACGATTTCCGCCGTCACGCCGGCCGCCAGATCCGACAGCAGGAACGCCGCCGTATTGCCGACCTGTTCGATCGTCACGTTGCGCTTGAGCGGCGCGTTCTGTTCGACGAACTCGAGAATTTTGCCGAAGCCCTTGATGCCGCTCGCGGCCAGCGTCCTGATCGGGCCCGCCGAAATACCGTTGACGCGCACGCCTTTTGCGCCGAGCGAGACCGCCAGATAACGCACGCTGGCTTCGAGTGAAGCTTTGGCGAGACCCATGGTGTTGTAGTTCGGAATCGCGCGCTCGGCGCCCAGGTAGCTCAGCGTGAGCAGCGACGCGTCCGGCGTGAACATGGATTGCGCGGCTTTGGCGAGCGCCGGGAAGCTGTACGCGGAGATGTCGTGCGCGATGCGAAAATTTTCGCGCGTCATGCCGTCGAGAAAATCGCCGGCAATCGCTTCGCGCGGCGCAAAGCCGATCGAATGAACGAGACCGTCGAGGCCGTCCCAGCGTTGCTTGAGCGAGACGAAGAGGGCGTCGATCTGCGCGTCGTCGGCGACGTCGCAGGGGAACACCAGGTCGCTGCCGAACTCGTTGGCGAACTCGGTGATGCGATCCTTGAAGCGCTCGCCGACATAGGTGAACGCCAGCTCGGCGCCTTCGCGCTTGCAGGCTTGCGCGATGCCGTAGGCAATCGAACGGTTCGACAGCAGGCCAGTCAGCAGGATACGTTTACCAGCGAGGAAGCCCATGAAATCTCCTGATCGGATCGGCGCGCCGCGCACGTCGACAATGTGAGCAACGGACGTGCGGATCGCGCGGGTTTATTGGGTAGAATTCTCTCACACTGCAATTGCCCATTGACCAACAAGGCCCCCATGACAACTGGCTCGCGACGGGTTCCAACGCCTCGTGCACTCCGGTGCAGCGCGATTCACAGACCCTTGCGTGCCGGCCTCGCGATTGCGCCGCGTTCATGGCGCTCTGCTTGCACAGCGCTGATGTGCGGCGCGCTGGCCGTGGCTGGTCTTCTCGTGGCGCCGCGGGCGCACGCGGTCTATGCGATCGCGCAATACGGTGAGCCGAAATATCCGGCGGATTTCAAGCACTTCGACTACGTCAATCCGGACGCGCCGAAGGGCGGCACGCTGGTGCTGGCCAATCCGAGCCGCCTCACCAGCTTCGACAAATTCAATCCCTTCACACTGCGCGGCAATACGGCGCCGGGTGTGGACCTGATGTTCGAAAGCCTTACCACCGGCAGCAGCGACGAAGTGGCATCCGCTTACGGGCTGCTCGCCGACGACATCAACATCGCGCCGGATGGCCTGTCGGTGACCTTCCACATCAATCCGCGCGCACGGTTTTCGAACGGCGATCCGGTCACCGCCGACGACGTCAAGTTCTCGCTCGACACGCTAAAAAGCCCGCAGGCCGCGCCGCAATTCGCCTCGATCTTCGGTGAGATCACGCGCGCAGTGGTGATCGATCCGCATACGATCCGCTTCGAGTTTCACCAGCGCAATCGCGAGCTGCCGTTGCTTGCGGGCGGCATACCGGTGTTCTCGCGCAAGTGGGGAATGAAACCGGACGGCAGCCGCATTCCGTTCGACCAGCTCGCGTTCGAAAAGCCGATCGGCAGCGGACCTTATCTGATCGAGCAATACGACAACGGCCGCACGATTACGTACCGGCGCGACCCGAATTACTGGGGCGCGGCGCTGCCGGTGCGCGTCGGCATGTATAACTTCGATCGCGTCGTCTACAAGCTGTATTCGGATAGCACGGCGCGGCTGGAGGCGTTCAAGGCCGGCGAGTACGACGCCCTGGTCGAATACGTCGCGCGCAACTGGGTGCGGCGTGATGTCGGCAAGAAATTCGATAGCGGTGAGCTGATCAAGCAGGTGTTTGCGCAACATAACGGCACCGGCATGCAGGGCTTCATGCTGAACACGCGGCGGCCGTTGTTTCAGGACGTGCGCGTGCGCAAGGCGCTGGATCTTGCGCTCGACTTTCAGTGGCTCAATCGCCAGTTGTTCTTCAATCAGTACACGCGTATCGACAGTTTCTTCGCCAACACCGATTTGCAGGCGAAGGGTCTGCCTTCGCCTGGTGAGTTGGCCCTGCTCGAGCCGTGGCGCGCGAAGCTCGACCCGGCCGTGTTCGGTCCGCCGCCGAAACAGCCGGATACCGATCCTCCCGGCTCGCTGCGCGCCAACCTGCTGGAGGCGCGCGCGCTCTTGCAGGAGGCCGGCTGGACTTACCGCGACGGCGCCTTGCGCAACGCCAAGGGCGAGCCGTTCCGCTTCGAGATTCTCGACGACTCCGGCTCGTCCGCGCAGATGGAGCCGATCGTCGCGACCTTCATCCGCAATCTGCAGAAGCTGGGCATCCAGGCCACGTTTCGCGTGTCGGATTTCGCGGTCTATCAGAAGCGGCTAGACGCATTCGATTTCGACACCACCACCATCCGCATGCCGGACGTGCAGGTGCCCGGCTCCGAGCAGATCGAGCGATTCGGCAGCAAGGCCGCCGATACGCAGGGTTCCGATAACATGATCGGGCTGAAGTCGCCGGTAGTGGATGCGATCCTGAACGCGCTCGTGCATGCGCAGACGCGCGAGCAACTGGTCGACGCCACGCACGCGCTCGACCGTGTGTTGATGCATGGCTACTATGTCGTGCCGCACTGGTACAGCGCGACGCATCGGGTGGCGTTCAAGCGCGGCCTTGCATGGCCGAAAACGCTGCCCCTGTACTATTCGGCGGAAGGCTGGATCACGTCGATGTGGTGGTTCGCGCAGCCACAGTCGCAAGCGCAGCCGCAAGCGCAACCTTAACCGCGCTAACGCGTCATTCATTCGGAAACGCCGCCATGTGGAGTTACATCCTCAAACGCCTGCTGCTGATGATCCCGACTTTGCTCGGCGTGCTGACGCTGACCTTCGCCGTGATCCAGTTCGTTCCCGGTGGCCCGGTCGAGCAGATGCAGCACGAGTTGCGCAAAGGCGCCGAGAACGGCGCGCCGTTCGGTCTGCGCGCGCATACCGGTGTCGACGCGCAGCAGATCGCGCAACTCAAGGCGCTATACGGCTTCGACAAACCGCCGCTCGAACGCTACGTGCTGATGCTCAAGCGCTTCTCGACGTTCGATCTCGGTCAGAGCTACTTCCGCCATCAAAGCGTGTGGTCGCTGATCGTCTCCAAGCTGCCGGTGTCGATCAGCATCGGCTTATGGACATTCTTTCTGACGTATCTGATATCGGTGCCGCTCGGCATTGCGAAGGCGATACGCAACGGTTCGCGCTTCGATGTCGCGACGAGCCTCGTGGTGCTGGTCGGCTACGCGATTCCGGGCTTCGTGCTGGGTGTTTTGCTGCTCGTGCTGTTCGGCGGCGGTACGTTCCTGCAACTGTTCCCGCTGCGCAATCTCACTTCGGACAACTGGGCGCAACTAAGTGTCGTAGGCAAGATTCTCGACTATCTGTGGCATATCGCGTTGCCGATCACGGCCTCGGTCGTGGGCAGTTTCGCGGTCGTCACCATGTTGACGAAAAATGCTTTTCTCGATGAGATCCGCAAGCAATACGTGCTCACCGCGCGCGCCAAAGGGTTGTCCGAAAAGCGCGTGCTGTGGAAGCACGTGTTCCGCAATGCGCTGTTGCCGCTGATCGTTGGTTTTCCGGCCGCGTTTATCGGCGCGTTCTTTACCGGCAGTCTGCTGATCGAGACGCTGTTTTCGCTCGATGGCCTTGGGCTGCTCTCTTACGAATCGGTGGTGCGGCGCGATTATCCGGTCGTGCTCGGCACGCTGTATCTGTTCACGCTGATCGGGCTCGCGACCAAGCTGATCTCCGATCTTTGCTACGTGTGGGTCGATCCCCGCATCCAATTCGAACAACTGGAGCGCTGATGAATCGAGCCCGTCTTTCCGCCGATGCGTCGGCGCGCACCGAACCGGCGCGCGTATTCGTCTCGCCTTCGCCCGCGCGCCGTGTGTGGCAGCGTTTTCGCCAGCAGCGTCTGGGCTGCTGGAGCCTGATCGTGTTCGTCGTGGCATTCGCGGCAAGTCTGGCCGGCCCGTTGTGGTCGAATGACAAACCGCTCGTGGTGCGCTACGACGGCAGCCTGTATTTCCCGATGTTCAAGACCTACGCCGAGACCACCTTCGGCGGCGATTTCCCGACGCCGGCCGATTATCTCGATCCGTATATCAAGCATCGTTTCGATGCGCCGGGCAATTTCGCCGTGTATCCGCCGAATCACTACTACTACGACACGCTGAATTACTTTTCGAAGGCGCCGAACCCGGCGCCGCCGTCGCGCGAGAACTGGCTCGGCACCGACGACCGCGGCCGCGATCTGTTCGCGCGTCTGCTCTACGGCTTCCGCGTATCCGTGGAATTCGGGCTGGTGCTGACGCTGATCGGTACGATACTCGGAATCGCGGCGGGCGCCGTGCAAGGTTATTTCGGAGGACGTACCGATATCATCGGGCAGCGTCTGATCGAAATCTGGAGCGCCATGCCGGAGCTTTACCTGCTGATCATCTTTTCGTCGATCTTCGAGCCGGGCTTCATTCTGCTGATCGTGCTGCTCTCGCTGTTCGGCTGGATCGGCTTGTCCGATTACGTGCGCGCGGAGTTCCTGCGCAATCGCCAGCAGGATTACGTGCGCGCGGCGCGCGCAATGGGGCTGTCGAACTGGCAGATCATGTGGCGGCATGTGCTGCCCAATAGTCTCACGCCGGTGATCACGTTCCTGCCGTTTCGCATGAGCGGCGCGATTCTCGCGCTGACGAGCCTCGACTTTCTCGGCCTGGGCGTGCCGTCGCCGACGCCAAGCCTCGGCGAACTGCTCGCGCAAGGCAAGGCGAACCTCGACGCGTGGTGGATTTCGTTGTCCACCTTCGGCGTCCTGGTGGCAATGCTGTTGCTGCTGACCTTCATGGGCGACGCGCTGCGCAATGCACTCGACACCCGTATCTCCGATGCCATGCGCGCCGGAGGCAATCAATGAGCGCGAACTTGCAAAGCAACGCGTCGCCGGGCACGACGCAGCCGCTGCTCGAACTGGACCATCTGCATGTGCGTTTCGGCGATACGGTCGCGGTGAGCGACGTCACGCTCGCGATCCAGCGCGGCGAACGGGTGGCGCTGGTCGGCGAATCGGGTTCGGGCAAAAGCATGACCGCGCTGTCGATCCTGCGACTGTTGAGCGACGCGCAGGTGAGCGGGTCGATCCGTTTCGACGGCGAAGACCTGCTCGGCAAAACCGAGCGCGAGATGCGCGGCTTGCGCGGCTCGGACATCGCGATGATTTTTCAGGAGCCGATGACCGCGCTCAATCCGCTCTACACGGTCGGCGATCAGATTGCGGAAACCATCGTCGTGCATGACGGCGTGACGGCGAACGAGGCGCGCAAGCGTGCCGTGGCGCTCCTGGGACGCACCGGCATCGCCGAGCCGGGCAAGCGCGTGAACAGCTATCCGCATCAGCTGTCGGGCGGCCAGCGTCAGCGCGCGATGATCGCGATGGCGCTGGCGTGCCGTCCGCGTCTTCTGCTGGCCGACGAGCCGACCACGGCGCTCGACATGACGATCCGCGCGCAGATCGTCGAACTGCTGCTGGAGTTGCAACGCGACGAGGCGGAAAAACGCGGCATGGCGGTGTTGCTGATCACGCACGACCTGAATCTGGTGCGCCACTTCGCGCAACGCATCGCGGTGATGGAGAAGGGCGTTCTGGTGGAGAGCGGGCCGGTCGAGCAGGTGTTCGCGTCGCCGCAGCATCCGTACACGCAACGCCTGCTGGCGAGCCGCCCGGAACGCACGGTGGTGCCGGTTTTGCCGATTTCGCCCGTGCTGCTCGAGGCGCGCGGGATTTCGGTCGATTTCAAAACGAAGCTGCCGGGTTTCAGCGGGTGGTTTCACTCGGGACGGTTTCGCGCCGTTGCGGACGCGAACGTGTCGGTGCGCCAAGGCGAGACGCTCGGGATCGTCGGCGAATCGGGTTCGGGCAAATCGACGCTGGCGATGGCCTTGCTCGGCCTGCAACGCACCGTGCACGGCGAGATCGAGTTTCAGGGCAGGGCGCTCGGCAGCTATCGCGGCGCCGAACAGACCGCTTTGCGCTCGAACATGCAGGTTGTCTTCCAGGATCCGTTCAGTTCGCTTTCGCCGCGCCAGACCATCGAACGGATTGTCGGCGAAGGGCTCGCGTTGCACCGGCCGACCATGACGCCGCAAGCGCGCCGGGAGAAGGTGATCTCGGTGCTGCGCGAAGTCGGCCTCGATCGCACGGTGCTGCAACGCTATCCGCACGAATTCTCCGGCGGGCAGCGTCAGCGGATCGCGATTGCGCGCGCGCTGGTGCTGGAACCGCGCATCCTGATCCTCGACGAGCCGACCAGCGCGCTCGATGTTTCCATTCAACAGCAGGTGCTGAAACTGCTCGCCGGGTTGCAACAGAAGTACAACCTTGGCTTCGTTTTTATTAGCCACGACTTAGCGGTAATCGGGGCAATGGCGCATCGTGTCGCGGTCATGCAAAACGGTTCGATCGTCGAAAGTGGCGAGGTTGAGGAGATTTTTGCGACACCCGCCCACCCCTACACTCGAAAGCTGCTGAAAGCCGCGCTGGACCATTGATTTACCGCTTTTTCACCAATTGGGTGCGGGTCTCGATTGTATTTTTCTATTTGTTTTGACATGTGAATACTTACTGGCTAGTATCGACCAAACTTTTTTCCGTAGACCCCTGATTTTTAGGCAAAAAATACCGACCAATGCAGCACAGAAACCTAACCCAGGCTTGCACGCGCGTCGTCGCCGGGATGTTCATTGGCGTCTTGATGGCAGCAGCTCCCGGCGCGTTCGCCGACGAAGTAAGCAGTTTCAATCAGAATGCCTCATATTCGACCCTCAGCGGGTCGAATTCTTTGTCCGCTCCCAATTCGCAAGCCGTCGCTCCCCCTGGCGACAGCAGCGCCAAATCGTTCCTCTCCGGCATGGCCGGCAAGGCGGGCGACGTGGTCGTCGGCGCCCTGAACATGATCGGTGTGCGCTACCGTTGGGGTGGTAACACGCCGGATTCGGGGCTCGATTGCAGCGGCTTCGTCCGCTACGTCTTCCAGGACACGCTCGGTATGGCGTTGCCGCGCCGCGCCGAGGAAATGAGCCGCGTCGGTGAAAAGGTTCGCGTCAGCGACCTGAAGCCGGGCGATCTGGTGTTCTTCAACACCATGCGCCGCACGTTCTCGCACGTCGGCATCTATATCGGCGACAACAAGTTCGTGCATTCACCCTCCACGGGCAGCACGATCCGTGTCGACGACATGGATGACGGCTACTGGGAAAAGCGCTTTACCGGTGCGCGGCGGATCGAGGCGTCGTATCAGGACGGCCAGGATCTGCGCAAGCGCGTGAATGCGACCATCGGCGGCAATCAGTAAGAGATTGCGCCGGCGGTTCGCGGCATAAAAAAGCCTGCTTCGAATGAAGCAGGCTTTTTTGCGTTTGAACGGCCGATGCGGCCGTTCCAAGGACCGCTTCAGGTCAGCTTCGGGTCCGCTTCGGGTCCGCTTACGCTGCAGCGCGGCTCGCCGCCAGCTTGCGTTGTAACTCCGGCATCATCTTCGCCACCGCTTCTTCGCCCGCCAGAATCGCCGCGTTGCGCTGCGAGAAATCGCTGCCGCTCATGGCGGCCAGATTCGGCCGGATCACGACGTCCGCGTACTTGTCGAGTTCATAAGCCTTGATCGTCTGGCCCATGATCGTGAAGGTCTGCATCAGCACGTCGAACGAACTGGCCGTCAGGCCGCTTTCCGGCCGCTGCGAGATATCCACCGCGATCACGAAATCCGCGCCCATCTTGCGCGCGAACGACGCCGGCACCGGACTCACCAGCCCGCCGTCCACATACTCATGGCCGCCGATCTTCACGGGCTCGAAAATCGACGGCACGCTGCACGACGCGCGCACCGCAATGCCGGTGTTGCCGCGCTGGAACAGGATCGGCTGGCCGGTTCTGAGGTCGGTGGCGACCACCCCGAGCGGCTTGGCCATTTTCTCGATCGGGCGGTTGTTGAGCGTCGTGTTCAGGTAGTTCTGCAGCGCGACGCCTTGCAGAAAGCCGCGCGTGCGAAACGGCATGGCCCAGTCGCTGATCGACGCTTCGTCCATGGTCAGGGCGAGCTTGTTCAGCGCGAAGCCGTTCATGCCCGACGCGTACAGCGCGCCCACCACCGAGCCGGCACTGGTGCCGGCCACCAGATCGATCTGGATATTGCGCGCCTCGAGCCCCTTGATCACGCCGATGTGCGCGAAGCCGCGCGCAGCGCCCCCGCCTAGCGCGAGCGCGACGCGCAGCGGCCGTTGCGGCTTGTCGAGCGGCGGCGTGGTCGTAACGGGCGTGGTGGCGACGGGCGTGCTATCGGCCTTGCCTCCGGTCGTGGTGCAGGCGGCCAGCACCGCGGAGGCGGCGGCCAGTGAAAAGTTGCGGCGGGCGAGGCTAGGCGATGAGGGCTTCAACGAGTTCTCCAGCAACGGCGCGGGCAACGCAGTCGGCGTCGCCGGTGGCCGCGATCAGGCGGATAGTCAGACGGACGGCATCGCCGGCGGCGATACCATGCGCCGTGGATCTATCTCCGGCCGCGGCGCGCGCACATCATAAAGCAAAGCTCCACGCGCGCGGCGGCGCGGTAATGAAACGTTGCAGAGGAAGCCCTCGGACGCGATGCGGCGCGGTATGCACGCCGCGCCTGGCCGTTCGGACGAGGGCAGGTAAGACGCTTCTCGAAGGTATAATTCGCCTCTCGCATTTAATTCCTTCGTGCCCATGCACGGCGCTGTTTTGCCGAATGGGCGCGCTCCGCTGCCGCGCTTCATGGGCGATTGTCTGCCCGCAGGCGCCGGCGCCTGTCTTCCGAGTAACCGCTAATGACCACCTCCGTTCGTACCCGTTTCGCACCGAGTCCCACCGGCTTCATCCACCTCGGCAACATTCGCTCCGCGCTTTATCCGTGGGCGTTCGCGCGCAAGATGAAAGGGACCTTCGTGCTGCGGATCGAGGACACCGACGTCGAGCGTTCTACCAGCGAATCGGTCGACGCCATTATCGAAGGCATGGCGTGGCTCGGGCTCGATTTCGACGAAGGCCCGTTCTACCAGATGCAGCGCATGGACCGTTACCGCGAAGTGCTCAAGCAGATGCAGGACGCGGGCCTGGTGTACCCGTGCTACATGTCGACCGAAGAACTCGACGCGCTGCGCGAGCGTCAGCGCGAAGCCGGCGAAAAGCCGCGCTACGACGGCACGTGGCGTCCGGAGCCGGGCAAGGTTCTGCCGGAACCGCCGGCCGGCGTGCAGCCGGTGCTGCGCTTCCGTAACCCGCTCACCGGCGTGGTGGCATGGGACGACGCCGTGAAGGGCCGTATCGAGATCTCGAACGAAGAACTCGACGACCTCGTGATCGCGCGTCCGGACGGCACGCCGACCTACAACTTCTGCGTGGTGGTCGACGATCTGGACATGCGCATCACGCACGTGATTCGCGGCGACGATCACGTCAACAACACGCCGCGGCAGATCAACATTCTGCGCGCGCTCGGCGGCGAGCCGCCGGTCTACGCGCACTTGCCGACCGTGCTGAACGAACAGGGCGAGAAGATGAGCAAGCGCCACGGCGCGATGAGCGTGATAGGTTATCGCGACGCCGGTTTCCTGCCGGAAGCCGTGGTCAACTATCTGGCGCGCCTCGGCTGGTCGCATGGCGACGCGGAAATCTTCTCGCGCGAACAGTTCGTCGAGTGGTTCGATCTGGAGCATCTGGGCAAGTCGCCGGCGCAATACGACCACGACAAGCTGAACTGGCTGAACGCGCACTACATCAAGGAAGCGGATAACGAGCGCCTCGCCGGGCTGGCCAAGCCGTTCTTCGCCGAACTGGGTATCGACGAGGCCGCGCTTGCCCAGGGCGCCGATCTGGCGGCCGTGGTGGGCTTGCTGAAGGACCGTGCATCGACGGTGAAGGAGATCGCCGAGAACGCCGCGATGTTCTATCGCACGCCGGCGCCGGATGCCGAGTCCCTCGCGCAGCACGTGACCGACATGGTGCGCCCGGCGCTTGCCGACCTGGCCGCCGCGCTGAAGACCGTGGAGTGGACCAGGGAAGCGATCGCGGCCGCGTTGAAGGCGACGCTCGGCGCACATAAGCTGAAGATGCCGCAACTGGCGATGCCGGTGCGTCTGCTGGTGGCGGGCACCACGCATACGCCGTCGATCGACAGCGTGTTGATGCTGTTCGGGCGTGATGTTGTCGTCGGCCGGATCGAAAAAGCGCTGGCTTGAGCGCGTTCGCGCGAGCCTTGAGAGGGTTTGCATGCGACTTGTGAAAAAAGTCGCATGCAATTGCTCAAAGGGTATTTACAAAGCGCAAATTGGCCTCTAAAATCTCGTTTCTGTTCTGCAAGGGGGGTATAGCTCAGCTGGGAGAGCGCTTGCATGGCATGCAAGAGGTCAGCGGTTCGATCCCGCTTACCTCCACCATCAGAGCAGAGTGAAGTTGTTCCGAAGTCTGGAACTTGTAGGAAAAAAGACTTCACAAACAGTTGTAACGTAGCTAGAATATCGGTCTTTGCTGCTGACGAAGCGAAAGTTAGCGTGAGTTAGCAGCAAGATAAAGACAGATCTGAAAAGATTATGTCCCCTTCGTCTAGAGGCCTAGGACATCACCCTTTCACGGTGAGTACAGGGGTTCGAATCCCCTAGGGGACGCCAAACATCAGCGTCGCTTTAGTGTTCGAAGTCATGCTTCGAGTAGCAGTAGAGCAGCGCAGCTTGCAGAGAAATAACCGACGCTCGCAAGCCAGGGTGTAAAGACTGGAGTGGTAGTTCAGTCGGTTAGAATACCGGCCTGTCACGCCGGGGGTCGCGGGTTCGAGTCCCGTCCACTCCGCCAGACAAAGCCCGTTCATCCAAACTTGAACGGGCTTTTTCATTAAAGGTGTAAGCAGTACGTTGTCCCCTTCGTCTAGAGGCCTAGGACATCACCCTTTCACGGTGAGTACAGGGGTTCGAATCCCCTAGGGGACGCCAGCACATCGGCGTCGTTCGGTTGGAAGTTGAACGGTGCAGCGGTAAATGAGCCAGTCTCGTGAGCCGCGGTGCAGAAAATCTGGAGCGGTAGTTCAGTTGGTTAGAATACCGGCCTGTCACGCCGGGGGTCGCGGGTTCGAGTCCCGTCCGCTCCGCCAGATTTGAGAAAGCCCACTTCGTAAGAAGTGGGCTTTTTTTATTCCGCTGTCCAGCGCGCCTGGGTATGCTCGGGAAAAACAGCCATTGCCAGCGCGCGCGGCCTGTTTTACCGTTGACCCGACTCTTCCATGTCGCCCCGCCATGTTCGATCCCACCGAAGCTCCGTTACCGTTTCATCTGCGCAAAGCCAGCATGGACGATTTCGAGTTCGCCGAGGCGCTGACTCGCAACAACATGGGCGGTTACTACCGTCGCCACCATCTCGTCTGGCGCGGTGATCTGTTTCTAGGTAGCTGGCGCGAGTCGGAGAATTTCATTCTCGAAATGGACGGCACACCGATCGGCGTATTGCGCATCACGCAAGAGGGCGACTCGCTGCATATCCGCGACGTGCAGATTGCGGAAGGCCATCGCCGGCTCGGCGCCGGCACATATCTGCTCGATGTTTCGCATCAATGGGCACGCGAGCGTGGCCTGCGCGAGTTGCAACTGCGCGTGTTCGTCGACAATCCCGCCGCGCGGCTCTATCAGCGCAAAGGTTATAAGCTGGCCGGGCCGCGCCTTGCGCAACTTGGCGCGATCCGTCATCTGGCGCGACGGGTTTGAGACGGCGGTGTTCTTGACACGCGGGGCCTGAGCGCGGACGTTTGGCACGCTGGCTTCGTGGCATCATGTTTGACGCGCAGGTGATCGACACGCAGGGTTAGCGGCGCGCAACCAGGCACCCAGCTAGGCGCTGCGTCTAAGCGCACGTTTGGCACCGGGATTTCAAGCACTCAGTCAGCGTCCGGCATCGTTCTCTGCATCCGCGCGATCTCGCGCGGTCTCGTCGTCCACCTCTGTGTCGCCATGCTCCCCATTCCCTACCCGATGTTCAGAGCCACGCTCGATAAACGCGCGCGGACTCTCACCAAATGCACGCCGGAACATCGCGGAAAACGCGCTTTGACTCTGATAGCCCAGTTCCAACGCGACATGCGACAGCGGCCGTCCTTGGCTCAATAGCGGAATCGCGCGCGCCAGAATCGCCTGCTGGCGCCATTGCGAAAAACTCACCCCCAGCTCCTGACGAAATAGCCGCGCAATGGTGCGCGTGCTCGCGCCGACGCTGGACGCCCATTGTTCGAGCGACTCGCCATGCGTCGGGTCCGCGATCACCGCTTCGCACAGCGCGCGCAGACGCTTTTCATTGGGCATCGGTACGGAGAGCGGCAGCGGTTCCGAGCGAGTCAGTTCGTCGAGTGCGAGCGCGCCGAGCAACTGCTCACGCGTAGCCGAGATACCCGGTGTGTCGAGCGCGGCAATCACTTCGCGCAGCAGATCCGAGACTTCGACCACGCGCGGCGTATCGAGTCCGGCCGGCACGGTGCTTTCGGTGATGTAGAGCGTACGCAGGAATGCGTCTTCGACGGCGACCACTTCGTGCGTCACATGCGGCGGCACCCAGATTGCCCGCGACGGCGGCACCATCCACGTCGTGCCGGTCGTCGCGACCCGCAGCACGCCGCGCGACGCATAGGCCACCTGCGCCCACGCATGCGTGTGACGCGCGATGCGCCAGCCCGAGGGCATCTGCCGCGAGCGTACGCGGATCGGATGCGTTTCGTTCGGCTGGAACTCGGGCGGAATATCGGCGAAGCGCACGAGGCTCGACGGGTTTGAGTCGGCGGATGAAGTCATGGTGAAGATCGATCCCGATAACGGACCGCGGCAAGCGCGGACCTCGAAAGTCATCCGAAAGCACCGCAAGGCAAAACCCGCTACGGCAAACCGCTGCGGGATCCTCATTGTAGGTGTTGCAAGGAACCGGGCGTTGCATAATGTCCTGATTGCCCGGACCCGAGGAGAACGCCATGAGTTTTGCTACCGCGGACTTGTGCGACGCGCACGAGGATCAACTGGCCCTCGGCACGTTGCGCGTGCTCGAGCCGGTCTTTCACCTGTTCAGCCGCGCTGAGTGTTTCAGCGGTGAAGCGGTGACAGTGAAGGTCTTCGAGGACAACGCACTTGTGCGGGTCACGCTCGAGGAGAAGGGCGCGGGCCGTGTGCTGGTGATCGACGGCGGCGGCAGCCTGCGTTGCGCGCTGGTGGGGGGCAACCTTGCGCAGATCGCGGAACAGAACGGCTGGGCGGGCATCGTCCTGAACGGCTGCGTGCGCGATACGCTGGAGCTCAATGAGGTCAACGTCGGCGTCGCGGCTTTGGCAACCTGTCCAAGGCGCGGCCAGAAGCTCGGCGCCGGCGAGCGCGGCGTAGCGGTGCAATTGCCCGGCGCGCTGGTGCGTCCCGGCGAATGGATCTACGCGGATATCGACGGCGTGCTCGTGGCGAGCGCGGTGCTCGACTGAACGCGGCCGGCACTTACGTTCGAACAGAGCCAGAAACAGAAGCCACCCAAACCCCCATTCAAGGAGAGCAAACGACGATGCAGACCGTCTTTGTATACGGCACGCTGCGTGCCGGTGAAGTGAACGACATCAGCGAAGCCGCGGCGCGCAACGAGATCGCCGCGCCCAATCGGCTCGGCACGGCCACGGTGCGTGGCCATCTGTTCGATTTCGGTTCGTATCCGGGCCTCGTGATCGACGAAGCGGGCGTCGACGTAGTCGGCGACGTCTACGAGATAGACGACGAACTCGTTGCCGTGCTCGACGAAATCGAGGCGGTCTATCCGGGCGTCGAGGATCGTTTCCTCGCGCGCGAAGTGATGGTGAAAGTCGACGGCGACGTCGTGAATTGCCGCTTTTATCCGGTTGCGCCGAATGCGGTGAAGGGCTTGCCTGAAATCAAATCGGGCGACTGGACCGAGTACCGCCGCACGCGCTAACAAACGCGCTACCTCACGCGCGCAAAAAAACGGCCCGGCAAGCATACGCCTGTCGGGCCGTCCGGTCGGTCAGCCTTGCGACTCAAGCCGCTTTCGCGCTAGAGGTGACACGCTAAAGCAGGCTTGCTACTGCGTCGTCCGTTATCAACGCATCGGAGCGCATCTGAATGAATGTCCCCGACGCATCCATGAGGCCTGACGTTGGCCTCAGATTTCCTCGTACAGCGGCAGCGTGAGGAAGTCGGTGAACTGCTCCGACGTCGACATCTCTTCGAAGATCTGCGCGGCGCGCTCATACGGCTTGGTATCGCCGCCCACGGCTTGCTTCACCTTGTCGAGTTCCTGCACCGACAACTCGCGCACCAGATCGGCCGTCACCTTGCGGCCGTCTTCGAGCTTGCCCTTCGGCGAGCGAATCCATTGCCACACCTGCGAGCGCGAGATTTCCGCGGTGGCGGCGTCTTCCATCAGGTTGTGGATCGGCACGCAGCCATTGCCCGCGAGCCACGCGCCCAGGTAGTGAATGCCGACATTGATGTTGTTGCGCAGACCGCCTTCGGTGATCGGCGCTTCCGGACGGAAGTCCGTCAGGTCGGTGGCCGTGACGAGCACGTCGTCGCGCTGCTTGCCGATCTGGTTCGGCTTGTCGCCGAGCACCTTGACGAACTCTTCCATTGCGATCGGCACGAGGCCCGGATGCGCGACCCAGCCGCCGTCGTAGCCGTCGCCGGCATCGCGCGCCTTGTCCGAGCGCACGCCGCCCATCGCCTTTTCGTTCGCAGCCGGATCGTTCTTGATCGGGATCAGCGCGCTCATGCCGCCGATCGCCGGCGCATTGCGGCGATGGCAGGTCTTCAGCAGCAGCAGCGCGTAGGCGCGCATGAACGGCGACGTCATCGTGATCTGTGAGCGGTCGGCGAGGCAGAAGTCGCGGTCGGCCTTGAATTTCTTGATCGCCGAGAAGATGTAGTCCCAACGCCCGGCGTTCAGGCCCGAGCTGTGTTCGCGCAACTCGTACAGGATCTCGTCCATTTCGAAGGCGGCGACGATCGTTTCGATCAGCACCGTCGCGCGAATCGTGCCGCGCGGCACGCCGACCGCTTCCTGCGCGGCGACGAAGATGTCATTCCACAGACGCGCTTCGAGATGGCTCTCCATCTTCGGCAGATAGAAGTACGGGCCCGAGCCGCGCGCGACCAGTTCCTTCGCGTTGTGCACCATGAAGAGCGCGAAGTCGAAGATGCCGCCCGACACGCGCTTGCCGTCCACCTTCACGTGCTTCTCGTCCAGATGCCAGCCGCGCGGACGCACGATCAACGTGGCGACCTTGTCGTTCAGCGTGTACGACTTGCCGTTCTGTTCCAGCGAAATCGTGCGGCGCACCGCGTCCTTCAGATTGATATGGCCGGTGATCTGGTTGTCCCAGCTCGGCGCATTCGAATCTTCGAAGTCGGTCATGTACGAATCCGCGCCCGAATTCAGCGCGTTGATGATCATCTTGCGTTCGACAGGACCGGTGATTTCCACGCGGCGACATTGCAGGTCCTGCGGCAACGGCGCGATTTTCCAGTCGCCTTCACGCACGCTTTTCGTTTCGGCGAGGAAGTCGGGACGTTCACCTGCATCGAGACGCTTCGTGCGCTCCGCACGTGCCTGCAACAACTGCTGACGGCGCGGCTCGAACGTGCGATGCAGCGCGGCGACGAGTTCGAGCGCTTCGCGCGTGAGAATCGCGTCATAGCCCGGCTTGATTTCAGCCGTGATTTCCATGCCCTGCGGCAGTTGCAATGATGAATGCGATGACTGCGGGTTCGCCATGTTTTCTCCTTGGTCGGTCAGATTGCAAAGATGCAAATGTTGAGATGCCGTTGAATTGCGGTCGATGTGCGTCGCGTTATCCAGTGGCAGCCGTCATGCGCCAGGGCTGTGGCGCGCGCGGCTGCCTCCGATGCCGCTGCTGCGGCCGGGCGACGCGAGGGTCTGCAGAAAAGCGAGCAGATCGGACATGCCTCCGCCCGCGCCATGCGGCGTGACGCCCAGTTCTTCGGCTGGGGCGTTTTGCCGGTTGAGCCAGAAAGTGGTGAAGCCGAACCACGTCGCGCCCGCCACGTCCCAACCGTTCGACGACACGAAGACGATCTCGCGCGGCAGCGCGTCGAAGGCTTGCGTGCCGAGCGCGTAAGCGGCGGGCGAGGGCTTGTAGGCGCGCACGGCGTCGACGGAGAGAACGTGGTCGAACAGGCGCGTCATGCCGGCGCTCTTCACGGCGATGTCGAGCATTTGCGGATTGCCGTTCGAGAGAATCGCGAGCAGCGGACGCGCGGCGGATTCGCCGCCCGCAGGCGCTGCTGGATTCGGCGTTACGTCGCGCAAATGGCGCAGCGCGGGCACGGCATCGGGGAACGCGGACAGGCACGCGTATTCGTCCATCAGACGCTTTTCGGCCGTGCGGCCCAGCGTGAGCTGAAGTTTTTTCGCGGCGAAACGCAAGGCGTCGAGTGTGATGTCCCAGAACGGCCGGTAGTGCGCACCGGGTGCGTCTGCCGGATCGGCGAGCGTGCGCAACTGCGTGTATTCGATCTGTTTTTGCCGCCACAACTGCGAGAGCGCATTGCCGTGGCCGGGGAACATCTGCTCCGCGGCAGCGATCACCGAATGCACGTCGAAAAGCGTGCCGTAGGCGTCGAAAATCACTGCTTTTGGGGAGAGTGTCGTTGTGGCCGACATTGCCGTGCGCTCCTATAGAGGTCAGGTCGAATTGTATTAGTGATGCTATACGCTAAAAAAGAGGCTAAACATCACTTGATCTTTTACTTTCATCCACCTAATCTGGCGCGCACCGACCACTTTCCCGCCCAAGTGCGGTTCCCATCGCTCATGGACCGTTTCAAGCAGATCGAGACTTTCGTGACCGTCGCGGCCAAAGGCAGCCTGTCTGCCGCGGCTTCGGCCGAAGGCGTCGCGCCGGCCATCATCGGCCGCCGCATCGACGCGCTCGAAGAGCGCCTCGGCGTCAAATTGCTGGTGCGCACCACGCGTAAGATCACGCTGACCTTCGAAGGCTCGGCCTTTCTCGAAGACTGCCAGCGCATCATTCACGAGATGCAGAACGCCGAAGCGAGCGTCTCGGCGGGCGGCGTCAAGGCGAGCGGCCATTTGCGGCTGTCCGCGCCGGCGGGCTTCGGGCGGCGCCACGTCGCGCCGCTGGTGCCGGCGTTCACGGTCGCGCATCCGGACGTGTCGATCACGCTCGACCTGTCCGACCGACTCGTCGACCTGGTCAACGAGGGTTTCGATTGCGCGGTGCGGCTCGGCGAGTTGCCGGATTCGTCGCTGGTGTCGCTCAAGCTCGGCGAGAACCGCCGTGTATGCGTGGCCTCGCCGTCGTATCTGAGCCGGCGCGGCGCGCCGCACAGCCTCGCCGATCTGGCACATCACAACTGTCTCGCGCTCGGCGCGAGCGCCAATCAGCAACGCGGCTGGATGTTCCAGCAGGGCGACAAGGTCGTGTCGATCAAGGTGTCCGGCACGATGGAATGCTCGGACGGCGCCGTGCTGCACGAATGGTGTCTCGAGGGCTACGGTCTCGCGTGGCGCTCGTGGTGGGAAGTCGGCACGGACATCGCGGCCGGGCGGCTCGTCAGCGTGCTCGACGAATTCGCCGCGCCGCCCATCGGCATTCATGCGGTGTTTCCGCAGCGCCGCCATTTGCCGTTGCGGGTGCGGCTGTTTCTGGACTTTCTCAAGCATACGTATGGGCACCCTGACTACTGGGGCTAAAACGGCGGGGGCTGACGCCCACCGGCGCCGCGCGGCCTTGCCCGGCGGTTGCGCCGCCGCCGCGAACAACGGGTTTCCCATATGCGGACAGACCCTCAACAGATTCATACGCTCAATTCCGCGACCTACAATCGATTGAAGCGGCTTGTCAGCCGGGCCTCGTTGGACGCTTAGGCCGCGCTGCGCGCAGCCGGCGACGGAGGACATCATGTTCAGACACATCCTGGTTCCGACCGACGGTTCAGATCTGTCTCGCAAGGCAATCGACGGCGCCATCGATCTCGCGCAAGCCGTCAATGCGCACGTGACCGCCTACGCGTGCCTGCCGCAATATCCATACTCGCCGTTCTCCGACGTGGTGGTCGAACCGCCCTCCGAATTCCTGCAACGCAGCGAACGTGAAGCGCGCGTGCACCTGCGCGAGGTGGAGATGGCGGGGCGTCGTGTCGGCGTCACGGTCGACAGCCGGACCAGCGTGCACCCGGCGCCGTATCTCGGCATCATCGAAGCGGCGGAGCAGGGCGGCTGCGACGTGATCTTCATGGCCTCGCATGGCCGCCGCGGTCTGGGGAGCCTGCTGATCGGCAGCGAAACGCAGCGGGTGCTCACGCATACGAAGATTCCGGTGATCGTGTATCGCTGAATCGTCGAATCACGGGCCACAAAAAAACGCGCCGGCGGTGAGGCCGGCGCGCGCTGTGTTCGCCGCACAATGCGTTGTGCTGGCTTTTTCTCCACTGCTGCTGCGATCTCTCCCAAGTTCCACTGCGAGATTCCGGCCGTCGGCGCTGTTCGACTCGCGCGCCGACGACCGAGCTCCTCCCTGTGACGGCGGCTCTCTGGCGGAGCCGCTTTTCGTCTGTCTGCCTTGTCCCTGCGATCAGACCACGGGGTGGATTACGCGACCTTCTTGTCGAAGAACTGCTCGTCTTCCGTCGAGCCATGCAGCGCGGTCGTCGATGCATCGCGTTCGACCGTTTGCGTTACAGCGTCGAAGTAGCCGGTGCCGACTTCGCGTTGATGCTTGACCGCGGTGAAGCCCTTTTCGGCCGCAGCAAATTCAGCCTGCTGCATTTCGACGAAGGCGGTCATCTGGTTGCGGGCATAGCCGTGCGCGAGGTTGAACATCGAGTAGTTCAGCGCGTGGAAGCCGGCCAGCGTGATGAACTGGAACTTGTAGCCCATCGCGCCGAGTTCGCGCTGGAACTTGGCGATCGTCGCGTCGTCGAGGTTCTTTTTCCAGTTGAACGACGGCGAGCAGTTGTACGACAGCAGTTGATCCGGGTACTCCTTGTGGATCGCGTCGGCGAATTTCTTCGCGAACTCGAGGTCCGGCTTGCCGGTTTCGCACCAGATCATGTCGGCATACGGCGCGTAGGCGAGGCCACGCGAGATCGCCTGCTCGAGACCCGGCTTCGTGCGGTAGAAACCTTCCACCGTGCGCTCGCCAGTCAGGAACGGCTTGTCGTTTTCGTCGATATCCGACGTGATCAGGTCGGCGGCTTCCGCATCGGTACGCGCCAGCAGCACGGTCGGCGTGCCGGAGACGTCGGCGGCCAGACGCGCGGCCGTCAATTTGGCGATGTTTTCACGGGTCGGCACCAGCACCTTGCCGCCCATGTGGCCGCACTTTTTCACCGACGCGAGCTGATCTTCGAAGTGCACGCCGGCGGCGCCCGCTTCGATCATCGCCTTCATCAGTTCGAACGCGTTCAGCACGCCGCCGAAGCCGGCTTCCGCGTCCGCCACGATTGGCTGGAAGTAGTCCACGTAGCCTTCGTCGCCCGGATTCTTGCCTTCCGACCACTGGATCTGGTCAGCGCGCGTCAGCGTGTTGTTGATGCGCTTCACGACGAGCGGCACCGAGTTCGCCGGATACAGCGACTGGTCCGGGTACATTTCGCCGGCGACGTTCGCGTCGCCCGCCACCTGCCAGCCCGACAGATAGATCGCCTTCAGGCCGGCCTTGACCTGTTGCATCGCTTGATTGCCGGTCAGCGCGCCGAGCGAGTTGACGAACGGCTCATTGTTCACGCTTTCCCACAGTTTTTCCGCACCGCGCTTGGCGAGCGTGTGCTCGACTTGCACCGACCCGCGCAGGCGGATCACGTCTTCCGCCGTGTAGCTGCGCTTCACGCCTTTCCAGCGCGGATCGGTTTCCCATTGCTGTTGGAGTTGCTTGGCTTGTTCTTGACGGGACATGGTGTACTCCTTGGTTGCCTGTATGGATGGGTGACTCTTTTCTTCGTCGAAGCGGTTGGCCGGTTGGGGCGTTTCGTTTCGTGAAGTCTTATATAAGAGTCTAGGCAAATCAATGGTCGCGCAATAGTCGCCGCGGAGCCTTTTTCGAATATTTGTTTGTCTTTAAAATCAAAGAACTACGTCGCGCGTTTCGCATTAAGAAACGACTTTTTCCATCTTGCAATAGGCCGTCTTGTGCCTTGCAGCACGATTTTTTACGACGCAAAAAAATTTTCCACATCGTGAAATTTGGGGCGCGCCGCAGTACGGACGAAAAAAAAACCGGCGCCTGAGCACCGGT
The DNA here is from genome assembly GCF_004339745.1 of Paraburkholderia sp. BL9I2N2. Classification (GTDB taxonomy): domain Bacteria; phylum Pseudomonadota; class Gammaproteobacteria; order Burkholderiales; family Burkholderiaceae; genus Paraburkholderia. The sequence continues at coordinate 1,087,770 of NZ_SMGP01000001.1, forward strand.
TTCTTTCGACTGACGAACGGCGCGAGGCCATCCGGGTCTTTTTTCCAGCTGACTGCGCAGTACCGCCTGGGCGCTGCAACGGGCCGAAGCCCTGAAGCAGAGTGCGCCCGGTTCAGTACTTAGCTGCCGCGACGCGCCGTACGCGGGCCGTCGCTACGGCGTGCGCCGTAGCCGCCGTCGCGCGAACCGCCGTAGCCTTCACGCGAACCGCCGCCGAAGCCGCCTTCACGCGAACCGCCGCCAGCCGACTTGCCGGCCCAGCCGCCGCCATTGCCGCTGCCGCTGCGCGAACCGCCGCCGTTACCGGCCGGCTTGCCCGAGCCGCTGCCAAAGCGACGGCCACCGCCGTTGCCACCGCCCGGACGGCCGCGGCCGCCAAAGCCAGGACGGCCGTTACCCGACGGAGCCGACTTGCGCGGCTCGAAGCCTTCGACGACATTGACCGGCAGCGGGGTGCGCACGAAGCGCTCGATGCGCTTCAGCGCGCCTTGTTCCGCGTGATGCACGAGGCTCACCGCGATACCCGAGCGGCCAGCGCGGCCGGTACGGCCGATACGGTGCACGTAGTCTTCAGCGAACTTCGGCAGGTCGTAGTTGAACACGTGCGTGATGCCCGGGATGTCGATACCGCGAGCGGCGACGTCCGTTGCCACCAGCACGCGCACGCGGCGCTCGCGCAGTGCGCGGATCGTGCGGTTGCGCGCGCCTTGCGGCAGGTCGCCGTGCAGGGCGGCCGATTCGAAACCGGCGTCGGCCAGACGGCCGGCCAGCTGGTCGGCGTCCATCTTGGTTGCCGTGAAGACGATAGCCTGGTCGAGGCCTTCGTCGCGCAGCAGATGGTCGAGCAGACGATCCTTGTGATCGCGGTCGTCGACGTAATGGACGGTTTGCGCGATGTTGGTGCGCTGTTCCAGACGCTGAACGATCTCGATGCGTTCCGGATCCTTCAACAGGCGGCCGGTCAGCGAGCTGATCTTGCCGTCGAGCGTGGCCGAGAACAGCATGGTTTGACGCGAAGCCGGCGTAGCGGCAACGATCGTTTCGATGTCTTCGATGAAGCCCATGTCGAGCATGCGGTCAGCTTCGTCGAGCACGAGGATCTGCAGTTGCGACAGATCGATACGGCCGCGTTCCAGGTGGTCGATCAGACGTCCCGGCGTGGCAACCAGGATTTCCGGGTTCTTCGCGAGCAGCATCAATTGCTGGCCGTAAGCGACGCCGCCCAGAATGCTGACGGTGCGCAGGCGCTTCAGGTGCTTGCCGTACGTGGCAGCGGCAGTGGTGACCTGCATCGCGAGTTCGCGGGTCGGCGTCAGAACCAGCATGGTCGGACGGGCGACCGGTTGCGGACGGCGCGTGCGGGCGCCGTCGGCCGGACGCGGTTCACGCGGCTGGCTGGCTTGCGCCTTCTGCAGTTGCGAGAAACGCTCGATGGCGGGCAGCATGAACGCGGCGGTCTTGCCCGAACCAGTCGGGCTCGAGACCATCAGGTCGCGGCCGGCGATACCGGCGGGGATGGCGCGTTGCTGAACCGGCGTGGGGTTCTGATAGCCAGCGGCGGTCAGCGCGGAGACGACATCCGCGGACAGACCGAGCGACGCGAACGACGGGCCGGCCGGCGCTGCGGCTTCTGCGGCGACGGCTTCCGGAGCGGCAGCAACGGCTGCGGCTTGTGCGGGTGCGTCGGCGAGACCGAGGGCTTGGTCGGCGATGGCGTTCAACGGGCTGCTGGGGGTATTGCTCGAAGTCATGAGAATCCTTGGTAAATCCTTGGTACACACGGAATTAAAACGTCGGCGCCAATCGGCATACCCAAGTCGTCGGATTCAGCGAGCAAAGAAGCAGCGAGCAAATCGAAAAACGGGGGCAGCTCGCGACAATGAAGGCGAGCTTTTCGTTAGAAGCTGTATCGGATGCGACATGCCAACACGGCGTGCCGCCAGCCTGGGACATGATCGCCCGTAGGGGGCTAGGCAGGAGGGGACAGGTTCTAAACTGGATTGGAGCTAAACGCTACGAGGCGCTGCGCCGCAAAGGCCGGTAGAGGAAAGCCGGGCAAAGCAGTGAAGCGCAGGCAGCATTGTATAGGGTTTTGCTGCACTGCGCCACTGTTAGGAGTTTTCCTAGTGGAAAAGTTTGTGCCGGGTGCTGGTCTGGCGGGCGGTCCGGTTGTCGGGCGGGCCGCCAATGGTCGCTTCGCAGCTGCTTCAGGCCGCCTCGCCGCTCTTGAGCGCTTCGACCAGTTCGACGTATTGCTGCTTCGCGGCGTCCTGCGCCGTGCCCTTGAGCGCCGCCCACGCGTCGTACTTGTATTTGCCGACGATGTCGGTGAAGCCCGGCTTGTCGCCGTGAACGTCGCCGCGGGTAGCCTGCTTGTAGAGCGCGTAGAGGCGCAGCAGGGTGAGATTGCCCGGACGCTCCGGCAACTGCTGGACGTCTTCGTGGGCTTGGGTGAACTGGGTGTCGATGTCGGTCATTGTCATGTTGCCCGCCGGGCGGGATCGGGATTGAGATCGGCTGATGATCATAACAATTGCGTACCGCCGCGGGGCCGAGGGCTTATTCCAAACACCGGCCGGCAGACGGCCGCAACGCCGAAGCATGCCGCGCGCATGCCAAACCACATTTGCGTGCGCCGTGCCGATTACAATACGGTCCATGACTCAAACTGTGCTCCTCGCCCTCGATACCTCGACCGAATTCTGCTCGGTAGCGCTTCTGTCCGCTGCCGGCAGTGCGGTCGGCGCCACGCCTGAAGAGGCTCGCGCCGAACCGCGTCTCTGGGTGCGCCACGAGCAAACCGGTGCGGTGTCCAGCACGCGCCTTCTGCCCGCCATCCGCGAACTTTTCGACGAAGCCGGCCTGAAACTGGCGGACTGCGACGCCATCGCCTTCGGTTCCGGTCCAGGCTCGTTCACCGGCCTGCGTACCGCGACCGGCGTCGCTCAAGGCCTCGCGTTCGGCCTGAATCTGCCAGTCGTGCCGGTCAGCACGTTGCTCGCCTGTGCCGAGAGCGCCCGCCTGCGCGATCCGTCGGTGACACGCGTGCTCGCCGCGCTCGACGCCCGCATGGACGAAATCTATTGGGCCGACTACGCCTGGGACGACGCGCAAGGTGAATGGCGCACGCTGCAGGCGGCGTCGCTGGATGCACCGGACCGGCTCGTTTTGCCCGATGTCCCTTTCACGCTGGCAGGCAATGCCGCCGCGGCCTTCGGCGCGCGGCTGCCGGCGCTCGCCGCGGCGAAGAGCGTCGACGGCGAAGCGCTGCCGCACGCCGTGCCGCTCGCCCACGCTGCGCTGCGCGCAGTGCGCGCCGGCCGTACGGTGCCCGCCGACCAGGCTGCGCCGGAATACGTACGCGACAAGGTCGCCCAGACCACCGCTGAGCGGGTTGCAGACAAAGCTGAAAAAGCCGCCAAGGCCGAGCATGCCGCCAGACTCGCGCACGACGCAGCGCAAGGCGAGGGCCGGCAATGAGTGGCGTGTTGCTCGCGGACCGCTACATGTCGCCGATGACCGAAGGCGACCTGGACGAAGTCGCCGCCATCGAAAAAATCGCTTATGAGTTTCCATGGAGCCGGGGCAATTTCGGCGACTCGCTGCGCAACGGCTACTTCGGCGTTTGTCTGCGCCATGTCACGGGCACGCTGATCGGCTATTGCGTGCTGATGCCGGTCGTCGACGAAATGCATCTGCTCAATCTGTGCGTGACGCCCGCGGCGCAAGGCGCCGGCGCCGGGCTCGCGCTGCTGCGGGAAGCGGTGCGCATTACCCGCGCTGAAAAACTCGACGGCCTGCTGCTGGAAGTGCGGCCGTCGAATTATCGGGCGATCCACTTGTATGAGCGCTTCGGCTTTGCTTCGATCGGCCGGCGCAAAAACTATTATCCGGCGCGGCATCGCAGCCGGGAGGACGCCATCGTGATGCGTTTCTCGTTTGCCACGGAGGGCGCAGATGGCGCTGCATGAATCGGTACTGGAAGAGTTCGGGCTCGCGCCGCTGTGGGTGCGTCGCGGGATGGCGGTGGCGCAGGAGGTGGTTGTTGAGCCGCAAGCTCAAGCAGCATCCGAGGCCGCAGGCGTGGTCGGGCAGAGCGCCGGTGCGCTGGCCGGGCCGGATGCGCGTCGAGCAGAGACGCGCGGCGCGGCGCCAGGATTGCCACCCGTTGCTCGCGCTCAGCAAACCTCGCAGCCCGCGACGCGCGCGGCCGACGTACAACAAGTCAACGCCGCGCCAGCGCAAGGCGAACGCCGCACGCCTGGCCGTCCGGAGCAGGCATCGCCTGCGGCGGGGGCACGCGATCGGTTCGATGACCGGCGGCCGACGGCTGAGACGCGCGCAGGCGAGTCACCGCGTTCCATGCAGAACGGCGAGCAAGCTGAACGTCATGGAGGGCCTGCACAAGACCCGACGCAAGGACGGACGCAGGCGCCGGTCGAGACACGCCAGCCGCAACCATCGCAGTCAACGCAAGCGCAGCAACCGCGCAGCCCCGAGCCGCCGACATTCGACGCGCCACCCGATGACGATTTCGCGTGGTTCGACGACCTGCCGACCCAAGCTCCCGCCGACGCACGCGACGAAGCCCCTGCAGCGCCGGCAATCCACACGCTAGACTGGGACGCGTTGAGCGAGCGCGTCGCCGCCTGCCGGCTTTGCCGTCTGTGCGAGAAACGCACGAACACGGTGTTCGGCGTCGGCGATCGCGGCGCCGACTGGATGCTGATCGGCGAAGCGCCAGGTGAGAACGAGGACCGTCTTGGCGAGCCGTTCGTCGGCCAGGCCGGCAAGCTGCTCGACAACATGCTGCGTTCGCTGACGCTCGCGCGCGACACGAACGTCTATATCGCGAACGTGATCAAGTGCCGGCCGCCCGGCAACCGTAATCCCGAAGCGGACGAAGTCGCACGTTGCGAGCCGTATCTGCAACGTCAGGTGGCGCTGGTCAAGCCGAAGCTGATCGTCGCGCTCGGCCGCTTCGCGGCGCAAAGTCTGCTGAAAACGGAGGCGAGCATTTCGTCGCTGCGTGGCCGCGTGCACGAATACGAGGGCGTGCCCGTAATCGTCACGTATCACCCGGCGTATCTGCTGCGCAGCCTGCCCGACAAGGCCAAAGCCTGGGCCGACCTGTGCCTTGCGCGCGACACGTGGCGGGCGGCGGGCGGCGCGCCGTCGAACGCGTCGAAGTGACGCCCTCCGAGGGGCCGGCGGCCGGTTCCGACGCTGCGCCGGGCATCGAAGCCGCAAGCCGCGATACGCTGCTCGACACCTTGCACGACTCCGCCGTGCGCGATCTCACGTGGTTGTTGCTGAGCGCCGATCTGTTGCGCCCGCAACCACCGGTGGGCACGCTGGCGAATCCCTTCGACACGCCGCAGGAAGCGCAGGCGACCATCGACTGGCTGCGCGCGCTCGACGCCGCGCCCGAACCCTTGCATCGCGAGCTGGCGGCGACGCGCATCACGCGTCTTGGCCGGTACGCCGAACGGCTGCTCGGCTGGTCCCTGCAACATGGACCGGCGGCGCGGCTGGTGGCTGCCGGCGTGCCCTTGCGGCGCGCTGGTGTCACGCTTGGCGAATGCGATTTTCTGGTGCAGACGCGGCAGGGTGCGCGGCTGCATTGGGAGCTGGCCGTGAAGTGCTATCTGCATGCTGGCGGAGGGCATGCTCAGTCGTCCGCTCGGTTATCCGATTACGTCGGCCCGAATCTGAAAGACCGCTTCGACCTCAAGCTCGCGCATGTGCTGAATCACCAGTTGCCGTTGAGCGCGCGTGAGGAGTTCGCCTCGGTCGGCTACGCGGGTCCGTGGACGCCGCAGATGTTCATCAAAGGCTGGCTGTTTTACCGGCATGGCGAGACGCCGCTTGATCCTGTTGAGGTCGATCCGGCGCATGGCCGTGGGTGGTGGGTGACGCGCGATGATTGGCAGGCGTTCGCGGCGGCGCAGGCGCAAAAGTGGCGAACATTGCCGCGGCTGGAATGGCTTGCGCCGCGGCGTTATACGCCTCTTGAGGTGCAGACCGCGGGCCTCGCTTTCGTCGATGCGCAAACGCTCGGCGGACAAACGTTGCATCAGCATGGACCGGCGATGGTCGCCGCGTTCGCTGAGGACAGCGCAGGCAACCTTGTAGAACGCTCGCGTGGCTTTATCGTGCCGGACGAATGGCCCGAGCTGGCGCAAAGCTACGCGCGGCTGTAGCGGCGGGTGAGCGGGAAAGAAGCGGAAAAAACCAGGCGGCGCCAGAAAGACTGAGACGCAGACCCGAGCAGCGCAGCCAGTCGGCTACGACGCACAAAACCTGTCTCCAACGTCGATCAAAGTACGCAGTAGGGCCGTGCAACGCGGTGGGTCCGCTACAACGCGCGAGCACCTCACTGCTGTCGTTAAAAGTGCCGTAGAGCCGGGCAACGCCGCAGGTCCACAACCACGCGCGAGCGCCTCACTACCATCGTTAAGAGTGCCGTAGAACTGGACAACGTCGCAGGTCCGCTACAACGCACAAGCGCGCAACCATCAGCCAAGCCCCTAGACCGGGCGAACGCAGCCAGAGCGCCACAACACCCAGCCGCTTCTCACCACCACCGATAAAAATGATGCACCGGCCCGACGCCGCTGCCGACGTCGAGTCGATCGCTCGCTTGCAGCGCGCCGGTCAGATACTCCTTCGCGTCGGCGACGGCGCTCGCCAGATCGCCACGCTGCGGAATCAGCGCCGCAATCGCCGACGACAGCGTGCAGCCCGTCCCATGCGTATTCTTCACCGGCACACGCGGGCCGCCCAAACGCAGCGTGCCGCTCTCCTGCACCAGCCAGTCCGGACTATCGGTGGCGCTCAGATGGCCACCCTTCATCAGCACCGCGCGTGCACCGAGCGCACGCAGCGCTTCGCCTTGCTCGACCATGCCGGCTTCATCGGTCGCGGCTTGCACGCCGAGCAATGCGGCGGCTTCCGGCAGATTGGGCGTCAGCAGATCGGCAAGCGGCAGCAATTCGTCGCGCACCGCCGCGACCGCGTCCGGCAGCAGCAACGCGTGGTTGCTTTTCGAAATCATCACCGTGTCGAGCACGATGTGCTTCGGTTTATGCCGGCGCAGCGCGTCGGCGACCGCGCGCGCGATCGGCGCGTTCGCCAGCATGCCGATCTTCACGGCGTCGATGCGGATGTCGTCGAACACCGCGTCGAGTTGCGCGGTAACGAAGCCGGGGTCCGGCGCGTGAATCGCGGTGACGCCGCGCGTGTTCTGCGCGGTCAACGCCGTGATTACGCTCGCGCCGTACGCGCCGAGCGCCGAGAAAGCCTTCAGATCGGCCTGAATGCCGGCGCCGCCGCCGGAATCGGAACCGGCGATCGTCAGCACATTGGGAATCGGTTGAGTCATGGCAAAGCGAGGAAGGAGGAAGGCGCGGGCCGCGACGTGAGCGGGCAGCCAGCGCGGATCAGTGCTTGACTTCGCCGATCAGCGCGACCGAATCGAACGCGCGCTGGTTGGCCTGGTGGCGCCGCATCACGAACCACATCATCACGCAGACGAAGGTGCCGAACAGCACGATCACCGCCGTGACCGGCACGTCGAGCCACACCAGCACGGCGTAGAGGCACAGCATCACGAGCACCGAGAGGTTTTCGTTGAAGTTCTGCACGGCGATGGAGTGACCCGCCGACAGCAGCACGTGCCCGCGATGCTGGAGCAGCGCGTTCATCGGCACGACGAAAAAGCCCGACAGGCCGCCGACGATCATCAGAAACACATACGCGACGATCAGATAGCCCGGCACATGCACGCGGCCGAAATAGAGACCCCAATGGGCAGGGAACAGGTCGCGCGTGTAGAACGCCATCAGCATCACGGCGATGCCCATCATGATGCCGACCGGCAACACCGACAGCGACTTTTTCAACGGTACGCGGGACGCCGCGAAGATCGCGCCGGCCGCCACGCCCACGGCCACCACCGCCTGCAGGATGGCTGCTTCGGAGAGCGACATGTTGAGCGACACCTCGGCCCATTTCAGCACGATGAATTGCAGCGTCGCGCCGGCGCCCCAGAACAGCGTGGTGACGGCGAGCGAAATCTGGCCGAGCTTGTCGCGCCATAGCACGAGGAAACAGTCGGCGAAATCGGTAACGAGTTTGATCGGGCCGCGTTCCTGTTTCGGATAGCGCGCGCCGGTGTCGGGAATGCGCAGATTGAACAGCGCGGCGATGATATAGATCGCCATGATGACCAGCATCGCCGCCTCGGCGGGCGTGTTGACCGAGGGAATGTGGTGCCGCAGGATCGGCGCCGCAATGTGCGGGCTGATGAGCGCACCGCCGAGCACGGTGCCGAGAATGATCGAGCCGACGGTCGTGCCTTCGATCCAGCCGTTCGCGGCGACCAGCCGGTCAGGCGGCAGCAGTTCGGTGAGAATGCCGTACTTGGCCGGCGAGTAGGCCGCCGCGCCAAAGCCGACGATCCCATACGCGAGCAGCGGATGCGCGCCGACCAGCATCGTGATGCAACCGACGACCTTGATGGTATTGGTGATGAACATCACGCGTCCTTTCGGACGGGAGTCGGCGAAGGCGCCCACGAAGGCGGCGAGAACGACGTACGACAGCACAAAGAACAACTTGAGCAGCGGCGTCATCCAGTTCGGGGCGTGAAGATCTTTCAGCAGTGCGATAGCAGCGATCAGAAGCGCATTGTCGGCCAGCGACGAAAAAAACTGCGCGGCCATGATGGTGTAAAAACCTTTTTTCATCTGATGCGATGCTGTCCTCGCTGCGGTCTGTCCGCCCCGGCCGCTGGTTGAGCGTCCGGGCTTATGCCGTTCGAAATGGGTTGTGCGCACGGCTTTATATCATGAAAATAGATGGATTCGGACTAGCAGAATCCTTGATCGCACCGCCCAGCGGGCTGCCGAGCGTTGAAAACGCCCTGTAAGCCGCTGATTCGCAAGCGTCTTTACGAAAATATCCCATGCCGCGCCCCCTCTCAGCCACGATTCATACCTCCGCTCTCGCCAATAATCTCGCCGTTGCCCGGCGCTACGCGCCGAAATCCAAAATCTGGGCCGTCGTCAAGGCAAACGCGTACGGGCACGGCCTTGCGCGCGTTTTTCCCGGCCTGCGCGCAACCGACGGCTTTGGGTTGCTGGACCTCGAAGAAGCCGTGAAGTTGCGTGAATTGGGCTGGGCCGGCCCGATTCTTCTGCTCGAAGGCTTCTTTCGTCCGACCGATATCGACGTGATCGACCGCTACAGCCTGACCACCGCGCTGCATTCGGACGAACAGTTGCGCATGCTCGAAATGGCGCGCCTGTCCAAGCCGGTCAACATCCAGTTGAAGATGAACACCGGCATGAATCGCCTCGGTTACACGCCGGAGAAATTCCGCGCCGGGTGGGAGCGGGCGCGCGCCTGCCAGGGCGTCGGCCAGATCACATTGATGACCCATTTCTCGGACGCCGACGGCGATCGCGGCGTCGACTATCAGATGCAAGCGTTCGAGCGCGGCGCGCAGGGCATTGCCGGCGCGCGCAGCCTCGCCAATTCGGCCGCCACGCTGTGGCATCCCGCTACGCACTTCGATTGGGTGCGTCCGGGCATCATCATGTACGGCGCGTCGCCGTCCGGCGTGACAGCCGCGATCGAAGGCACGGGCCTGCAACCGGCCATGACGCTCGCTTCGGAACTGATCGCCGTGCAAATGCTCAACGAAGGCCATACGGTCGGCTACGGCTCGTCGTTCAAGGCGCGCGGTTCGATGCGCATCGGCGTGGTGGCGTGCGGCTACGCGGACGGCTATCCGCGCGTCGCGCCGGAAGGCACGCCGGTGATCGTCGACGGCGTGCGCACGCGGGTCGTCGGGCGCGTCTCGATGGACATGCTCACCGTCGACCTGACGCCGGTGCCGACCGCCAACGTCGGCTCGCGCGTCGAGCTATGGGGTACCTCGCTGCCGATCGACGACGTCGCGCAGGCGTGCGGCACCATCGGCTATGAGTTGATGTGCGCCGTGGCGCCGCGCGTGCCGGTACGGGCGGAATAACGCGTGGCTAAACCGAAGACGTTGTACATCTGTAGTGAATGCGGCGGGCAATCGCCGAAATGGGCCGGCCAGTGCCCGTCATGCAATGCGTGGAACACGCTGGTCGAGTCGGTGGCGGAAGCGCCGTCCACGCACCGCTTCCAGTCGCTCGCGAAGAGCGCGCCGGTGCGCCGGCTCGCCGATATCGACGCGTCCGATGTGCCGCGCTTTTCCACCGGCGTGAGCGAGTTCGACCGCGTGCTCGGCGGCGGTCTGGTGCCGGGCGGCGTGGTGCTGATCGGCGGCGATCCGGGCATCGGCAAATCGACGCTGCTGCTGCAATCGCTCGCGGAGATCGCCGCCGACAAACGCGCGCTCTATATCAGCGGCGAGGAATCGGCCGCGCAGATTGCGTTGCGCGCGCAACGGCTTTCGTTGCTGGAGCCGGGCTCGAAGGCGAGCGAGCTGCAACTGCTCGCTGAAATCCAGCTCGAAAAAATTCAGGCGACGATCGCCGATCAGCGGCCCGATGTCGCCGTGATCGACTCGATCCAGACGGTCTATTCCGATGCGCTGACTTCCGCGCCGGGCTCGGTCGCCCAGGTGCGCGAGTGCGCGGCGCAACTCACGCGGATCGCCAAGCAGTCGGGCACCACCATCATCATGGTCGGCCACGTGACCAAGGAAGGCGCGCTCGCCGGGCCGCGCGTGCTCGAGCACATCGTCGACACGGTGTTGTACTTCGAGGGCGACACGCATTCCTCGTATCGGCTGGTGCGCGCGATCAAGAACCGCTTCGGCGCGGTCAACGAACTCGGCGTGTTCGCCATGACCGAGCGCGGCTTGCGCGGCGTGGCCAATCCGTCGGCGCTGTTTCTGTCGCAGCACGAGCAGTCGGTGCCGGGTTCCTGCGTGCTGGTGACGCAGGAGGGCACACGCCCGCTGCTGGTCGAAGTGCAGGCCCTCGTGGATGCCGCCAACGCGCCGAATCCGCGGCGCCTTGCGGTCGGCCTGGAACAGAACCGGCTCGCGATGCTGCTGGCGGTGCTGCACCGGCATGCCGGTATCGCGTGTTTCGATCAGGACGTGTTTCTGAACGCCGTGGGCGGCGTGAAGATTACCGAGCCCGCGGCCGACCTGGCCGTGCTGCTCGCGATTCATTCGTCCATGCGTAACAAGCCGTTGCCCAAGGGGCTGGTGGTGTTCGGGGAAGTGGGTCTCGCCGGCGAGATCCGGCCGTCGCCGCGCGGTCAGGAGCGTCTGAAGGAAGCCGCCAAACTGGGCTTTTCGGTCGCGGTGATTCCCAAGGCCAATGCGCCGAAGCAGCCGATAGAAGGCTTACAGGTCGTTGCGGTCGAGCGGATCGAACAGGCGATCGACCGGGTCCGCACGCTCGAATAGACGGGGGTTCGGGCGTCCTGGGGCGCCCGACGTTCCGTAATGCCCGGTAAATATCTCCATATTGGCTGTAACCTACCCGACATTCCTTTTTCCTAAGCTGCAAGGGTATGCATCCCTTCTGATGCCCGAAAAAGGATCGCGCCTTGAAACAGTTATATGAAACCGTAGCCGAGCAGCCGATCCAGGTGCGCGGCTGCCGCGTCTCCGCGCCTATTCGCCAGCCTTGGGGCGGCGCTTGCCGGATCGTCGAATGGATCGACACGGCAGGGCAGATTTCGCGGCGGGTGGTGGCCGAAGACGCCACGGCCGCCGAAGTTCGCGCGACGATCAATCGTCATGTGGAAGGCCGCAAGCACGTGCTGTACGACGACGAAAAGACGCCGCGTCAGACGTTGCCGCGGCAAACTGCTGCGCGGCGCTGAGGTTTGTGCGGGCGGAGCGGGCTGGCCCGGAGTGTGTCGCGTGGTTATTTTCCTGCGCTCGCGGCTCGCCGCTAGCCTTTGCTCCTTACGCCTTTAGCCCTCGTGGCTTCTGAGCCTTTTCTCGCCGCACAGAGCTAAAAGGCGGCGCACCAGGTGTCATTTCACCGCCGGCCGGCTGGCCCCGCCAAGGCGCTGCTTCTCCTGCGCCTTACCTGATCAGGCTCCCTTCATCGTTTTCACCGCTCGCGCTCGCCGCATCGTAAGCCTGCGGATTGAACAGCGGATGCCGCGCGGCTTCGGCAGCCGTGAGCACCGGCGAGACACAGCAGTCGAGCGACTCCAGCAGCAAAACCCATTCTTCCAACGGACGCTTGCCGATCACGTCGGCTAGTTCCTGAGTGAGCGCGGTGGCGTCCGGACCGCCGATTGCCTGGCCGAGACTCCAGTGGCGCGTGGCCCATTCGGGCCGGTCGAGCGCCATGCAGAGCGTTTCCCAGAATTTCAGTTCGAGCGCGCCGACCGCGAGCCAGCGGTTATCGAGCGTGCGGTACAGGTTGTAGCAAGGCACACCGCCGTTCAGCAGACCGGCGCCGACGGCAGGCGCCGCGCCTTCGTTAGCGAGCGCGACCTGCGCCACGACGTTGTGCGCGTAGGTGGCATGCGTCATGGAGACATCGACGAAGCGGCCTTCGCCGCCGCGCGACACATGCCATAGCGCCGCGAGAATCTGCGTGACCGCACTCAAGGCGCCGCCGAGCAGGTCGGCAATCTGGAAATTCGGCAGGATCGGCGCGCCGTCACGGCCCGCCAGTTGATCGAGCACGCCCGCGTAGCCGATGTAGTTCAGATCGTGTCCGGCATGGTCGACGAACGGGCCGCTCGCGCCGTATCCGCTGATCGCGCAGAACACCAGCCGCGGATTGAGCGTGCGCAGCGTTTCGTAGCCGAGGCCCAGCCGCTCCATCACGCCTGGCCGGAAACTCTCGATCAGCACGTCCGCTTCCGCCGCGAGCGCGCACAGCACGTTGCGTCCCGCTTCGGATTTGAGGTCGAGGCGCGTTTCGCGCTTGCCGCGATTCACCAGCCGGTAAAACGCGCCGGGCCGCCCGGCCACGCGATCGCTCGAGGACTGCATCATCGTGCGGGTGGGATCGCCGGCGCCGGGCGCTTCGATCTTCAGCACGTCGGCGCCCAGTTCGGCAAGGCGCAGGGCGGCGACCGGTCCCGGCAGCAGGCGCGTCAGGTCGAGCACACGCAGCCCTTGCAGCGCGGGCGGCGCGGAGACAGCCGACGCGGCGGCCGAAACCGTGGCCGATGAATCAGGCGTTGAGACGGATGATGTCGCGGATGACAAAGCCAACCTCCCGTCGATGCCGGCGCGGACCTGAAACTGCGTGCCGCTAGCCGATCTGTTCGAGTTCCTCGTGAGTCTCCAGCCATTCGGCTTCGAGCGTTTCGAGGCGCGCGTTCACATCTGCCTGACGGCGGATCGCCTCCGTCAGTTTGCTTTTCTGCTCGGGCTCGTAACTCGCCGGATCGACGACAAAAGCATCGAGCGTCGCCTTCTCCGCGTTGAGCGCGTCCATTTCCTTTTCGATCTTCGTGATCCGGCTTTGCAGCGGTTTTTTCAGGTGCGCAAGCTTTTGACGCGTTTCCGCCTCGAGGCGCCGCTGTTCCTTGCGGTTCACGCCATTGTCCACGCCGCTGTCGCCGCCATTGCCGCCGCTCGATGCCGCGTTCGCTTTGAGCGCCGCGCGTTGCTCGGCCGCATGCTGAAGCAGCCAGTCCCGGTAGTCGTCGAGGTCGCCGTCGAATTCCTGCAGGCGATGTTTCGCGACCAGCATGAATTGATCCGTGGTGGCGCGCAGCAAGTGCCGGTCGTGCGACACCAGAATCAGCGTGCCTTCGAACTGCGCGAGCGCCATGGTCAGGGCGTGACGCGTTTCGAGATCCAGGTGATTGGTCGGTTCGTCGAGCAGCAGCAGATTCGGCTTTTGCCAGATGATCAGCGCGAGCGCGAGGCGGGCTTTTTCACCGCCGGAGAAGGGCGCGATCTTCGAGGTCGCCATCTCGCCGGAAAAGTTGAAGCTGCCGAGGAAGTCGCGCAATTCCTGCTCGCGCGTGTCCGGTGCGAGACGCGCGAGGTGCTGCAACGGGGTGTCGTCGGGGCGCAGCGTTTCGAGCTGATGCTGCGCGAAGTAGCCGATGCGCAGCCCTTTGCCTTCGCGCACGTGGCCGCCGAGCGCCTCGAGCGTGCCGGCAAGCGTCTTGATCAGCGTGGACTTGCCCTGGCCGTTGGCGCCGAGCAGCCCGATGCGCTGACCGTTCTGGATCGACAGCATGACGTGATCGACGATCGGAATCTCGACGGCGGGATCGCTCTCGCTCCGATAGCCGCAGCGCACGCCTTCCATCACCATCATCGGATTCGGCGCCGAATCGGGCGTGCGGAATTCGAACGTGAACGGCGAGGACGCGTGCGCCGGCGCGATCAGCTCCATCTTTTCCAACGCCTTGACGCGGCTCTGCGCCTGGCGCGCCTTGGTGGCCTGCGCCTTGAAGCGGTTGATGTAGCTCTGCAAATGCTCGACCGTGCGCTGCTGCTTTTCGTACGCGCTTTGCTGCAACGCGATCTGTTGTGCGCGCAGCACTTCGAATTGCGAGTAGTTGCCGCCGTAGCGCTTGATCTGCTGCTGTTCCAGATGCAGCGTGACGTTGCAGACCGAATCGAGGAATTCGCGGTCGTGCGAGATCACGATCAGTGTGCCCGGATAACGGGCCAGCCAGTCTTCCAGCCAGACGATCGCGTCGAGATCCAGGTGGTTCGTCGGTTCGTCGAGCAGCAGCAGGTCGGAGCGGCACATCAGCGCCTGCGCGAGGTTCAGGCGCATGCGCCAGCCGCCAGAAAAGCTGCTGACCGGCTCGCGCGTCTGTTCCAGCGTGAAGCCGAGGCCGAGCAGCAGGGCTTCGGCGCGCGCGGGCGCGGTGTAGCCGTCGGCGTCGGCGAACGCGGCGTGCGCTTCGCCTTCGGCCGCGCCGTCGTGCGCGGCGGAGGCGGCGGCAATCGCCGCTTCGATCGCGCGCAAAGCGGCGTCGCCGTCCAGCGTGTAGGCGAGGGCGGTCTTGTCCGCGGCGGGCGTTTCCTGCGCGACGTGGGCGATCTGCCAGTTCGGCGGGATCGAAAAATCGCCGCCGTCAGCATGCAGCTCGCCGAGCAGCACGGCGAACAGCGTCGACTTGCCCGCGCCGTTCGCCCCCACCAGGCCGGCCTTTTCGCCGGGGTTGAGGGTGAACGTGGTGTTGTCGAAGAGCGGCTTGGTGCCGCGCGCGAGGCTGAACTGGTTAAAGCGGATCACGAAAAGGCCGACTGAAGAAAACCGCTATTTTAGACTGCCGGGCCCGACACCGGGCGCTCAACCGGGATCGGCCATTCGGCCGACTGTACCGGCGAAGCTTTTGGCATAGACTGACGGCTTTCACGGGGGGAACACATGACATCGATTTATTCGTTTGCAGCACGTACGTTGGGCGGCGAGGAAGTGAGTCTCGGGCAGTACGACGGCAAGGTTCTGCTGATCGTCAACACGGCGAGCGAATGCGGGTTCACGCCGCAGTACGCGGGCTTGCAAAAGCTGTACGACACCTATGCGGCACGCGGGCTCGCGGTGCTCGGATTTCCCTGCAACCAGTTTGGCAAGCAGGAGCCGGGCGACGCCGAGCAGATCGGCAGTTTCTGTGAAAAGAACTACGGCGTGACCTTTCCGATGTTCGACAAGGTCGACGTGAACGGTGCGAACGCGCATCCGCTGTTCCGCTATCTGACGGGCGAGGCGCCGGGCCTGCTGGGGCTGGAAGCGATCAAGTGGAATTTCACCAAGTTCCTGATCGGCCGCGACGGCAACGTGGTGAAGCGCTATGCGCCGCTGACGAAGCCCGAGGCGATTACCGAAGATATCGAAAAGCTGCTGTAAGCCGGCCGCCGCTACAGGATTGGCGAAAAGAGACGCGCCACGTGCATCAGCACGCGTTTCAAAGCGGTGGCCTTGCGGTACTCATTGCGGTCGATTTCACGCGATTCGGCGAAGTCGGCCAGCAGCATCGTTTCGACCTCTTTGGCGAAGCCGCGATCCACGGTCAGCACCATGATCTCGAAGTTCAGCCGGAACGAGCGGTTGTCGAGATTGGCGCTGCCGATCGCCGCGGCCGCGCTGTCGATCAGCACGACCTTCTGATGCAGAAAGCCCGGCTGGTAGCGGAAGATCCGGATTCCCGCGCGTAGCGAGTCGTACGCGTACAGTTTCGAGGCGGCGAACACTACGAGGTGATCGCGCCGGCTCGGAATCAGAATGCGCACGTCCACACCGCGCAGCGCCGCGAGCCGCAAGGCCGAGAATACCGCCTCGTCGGGGATCAGGTAGGGCGAGGTGATCCAGACTCGCTCGCGCGCCGCGTTGATCGCTTCGACGAAAAAGAGCGAGCAGGTCTCCTGCTTGTCCGCCGGACCGCTCGGCACGACGAGGCAGTGCATGCCTTGCCCCGCCGCGGGATCGGCGACCGGAGCGGGCGGCATGTCGAATTCGGGCAACTGCTGCGTGGCCCAGTGCCAGTCTTCCGTGAATACGAACTGGATACTGGCGACCGCCGGGCCGCGCACCTCGATATGCGTATCGCGCCACGGCGAGAGCGGCGGCTTGCCGCCGAGATATTCCACGCCCACGTTGTGTCCGCCGACAAACGCGCGTTCGCCATCCACCGAAACGATCTTGCGGTGATTGCGGAAGTTCAGTTGCAGACGGTTAACGAAGCGGCGATTGGTGGCGAACGGATGCGTCTCCACGCCGCCCGCGCGCAGCGCCGCCACATAGCGATGCGGCAGATCGAAACTGCCGATGCTGTCGTACAGGAAATAGACGCGCACGCCTTGTTGCGCTTTCGCGATCAGCGCGTCTTTGAGCATCTCGCCGAGCGCGTCGTCGCGCACGATGAAAAACTGCACGATCACGTAGCGGCGCGCGTTCTCGATCGCTTCGAAGATGGCCTCGAAGGTCGCTGCGCCGTTCACCAGCGTGCGTACCGAGTTGCCGGGTAGAAACGGCATGCCGCCGAGGCGCGTGAGCGAATGCACGAGCCTGCCGCCGAGCTCCAGCGTGGGCAGGCCCGCCGATGACGCGCGCGTGTCCCATTCCGGCGGATGCGCGCGCGTGCGCAGCAGTTCGTTTTCGACGCGGCGTGCGTCCGCGTAGCCGGCAAACTTGCTACGGCCGAGGAACAGATACGGCACCAGCGTCAGATAAGGCATCGCGACCAGCGACACGGCCCACGCGATCGCACCTTGGGAAGTGCGCGTGTTGAGAATCGCGTGGCATGCCGCGGCCACGCCGAGAATGTGGCAGAGGGCGACCAGCGTGCCGATGTGAAGCAGGTCGAATTGCATAGGCAGGGTTGGGTTGGCGAAGCGCTGCCTCGGCCGGCTCGATAGGCGCCGGGCAGCTGACCGCGCCCATCTTACCGAACGTGCGTGCGTTGGGGGTGGGGAATGGTCAAGCCGCAGTCAAGCTTCGGGGGCGCGTGCGCGAATGCGGTGTGGTCGACATGGGCAGAACATTTTTGCTTTTGCCTGGTCGTAAGCGCGCGAGTCGGGCGTGGGATGTTGGACGAGACTTGGGCTCGAAGCGAGCGCTCGTGAAAGCGGCTTCGTTTGGACGCGCGACACGCAGAGATTGGGCGCAAAGCGAGCGCCCGGTAAAGCGGCTTTGCTCAGGCGCACTGCGCACAGCAGGTCAAGCCCGCCATGCGCACCGCATCCCGAAGAAGCGATAAAACCTCAAACCGGCAAATCGGCCGCCTGGATCAGGAACACGTTATCGTCGCCGGCACTGGTGGACAGCCAGACCAGATCGAGCCCGCCGAACGCCGCTTCCACGTTCGCGCGCTCGTTGCCGATCTCGACGACCAGCACGCCTTCGTCGGTCAGCCAGTTGCGCGCTTCGGCGATGATCCGCCGCACGATGTCCATGCCGTCGACGCCACCCGCCAGCGCCATGTCCGGCTCGTGCTTGTATTCGGCCGGCAGATCCTGCATCGACGCCGCGTTCACATACGGCGGGTTGCTGATGATCACGTCGTAGCGGCGCTCGGCGAGCGGCGCGTACAGATCGCCTTCAAACAGCGCGACGCGGTCGTCGAGCTTGTAGTCCGTGACGTTGCGCGCGGCGACTTCCAGCGCGGGCGCCGACAGATCCACCGCGTCGATATCCGCGTTCTGGAACGCATGCGCGGCGAGAATCGCGAGGCAGCCGGAGCCGGTGCACAACTCCAGCACGGCGCTCACCTGCTCGGGATCTTCCACATAGGGCTGCAAACCGTCCTGCAGCAATTCGCCGATGAACGAACGCGGCACGATCACGCGCTCGTCCACGTGGAAGCGGAAGCCGTGCATCCAGGCTTCCTGCGTGATGTAGGCGGCCGGCACGCGCTCGGTGGCGCGGCGCTCGATCACGTTCAGCACGGCGTCGATTTCAGCCGCGGTCAAACGCGCGTCGAGAAACGGGTCCAGCAGATCGAGCGGCAGATGCAGCGTGTGCAGGACCAGATAGACGGCTTCGTCGTAGGCATTGGCCGAGCCGTGGCCGAACGACAGATCGGCCTGGTTGAAGCGCGAGACCGCGAAACGCAGCAGGTCGCGAACGGTGGAAAACGGGAGCGTCATCGCAAATAGTCCTTGGGTCACGCAATCAGTTGTTCGAGCACGCGGCGATACACGTTCTTCAGCGGCTCGATGTGTGCGACTTCGATATGTTCGTCGATCTTGTGGATGCTGGCGTTCAGCGGGCCGAATTCGATCACCTGCTTGCAGATGCGCGCGATGAAGCGGCCGTCCGAGGTGCCGCCGGTGGTCGACAGTTCAGTGGTGACACCGGTTTCGTCCTTGATCGCCTTGGCGAGCGCGTTCGACAGATCGCCGCGCGGCGTGAGGAACGGCAAGCCGCTCACGGTCCATTGCAGATCGTAGTCCAGATCGTGCTTGTCGAGGATCGCGTGCACGCGGGCCTGCAGCCCTTCCACGGTGCTCGCCGTCGAGAAGCGGAAGTTGAACATGACGTCAGCATGGCCCGGAATCACGTTGGTCGCGCCGGTGCCGCTGTGAATGTTCGACACCTGCCACGTGGTGGGCGGGAAGTATTCGTTGCCGTCGTCCCAGCGTTCGGCGACCAGTTCGGCCAGTGCGGGCGCGAGCAGATGCACCGGATTCTTCGCCAGATGCGGATAGGCGATATGGCCTTGCACGCCTTTGACGATCAGCTTGCCCGACATCGAACCGCGCCGGCCGTTCTTCACCATGTCGCCGAATTGCGCGCTCGAAGTCGGTTCGCCGACGACGCAGTAGTCCATGCGCTCGCCGCGCGCCTGCAAGGCCTCGACGACCTTGACGGTGCCGTCGGTGGCGGGGCCTTCTTCGTCGCTCGTGATCAGGAAGGCGATCGAGCCGCGGTGTGCCGGGTGTGCGGCGACGAACTCCTCGCTCGCCACCACGAAGCCGGCGATCGACGCTTTCATGTCCGCCGCGCCGCGGCCATACAGCTTGCCGTCGCGATGGGTCGGCTCGAACGGCGCCGAGTGCCATTGTTCGAGCGGGCCGGTCGGCACCACGTCGGTATGGCCGGCGAACGCGAGCAGCTTGCCCGCGGTGCCGTCGACGCCGCGTTTAACGGCCCACAGGTTGGTCACGCCGTTCGATTCGATGGTCTCGTGTTCGAAGCCGAGCGCGGACAGGCGCTCGATCAGGAGGCGCTGGCAATGCTGGTCGTCGGGCGTGACGGACGCACGCGCGATCAGTTGTTCGGTAAGGGCGAGGGTGCCGGACATGGATTCGATACAGCCACTTTGAAATGAAAAAATGCCGGCTGGCGGTTGAACACCGCAGCCGGCAACAGCTTTTGAGCCACGCGGCCGAGGCCGCGTTTTACTACGTACCGCGACTACGTGTTGCGCTCAGTTGCGCGAAATCACGCTTCAGGCCAGGCGCGCAGGCTCACGCGAACAGCGCTGTGTAGTCGTCCGCCGAAAAGCCGAGCGACTTGACGCGCCCGTTGACCACCAGCACAGGCCGCTTGATCACAGACGGCTTGTGGATCATCAACGCGATCGCGCCCGACTGCGTGTCCGCGGCCGCCTTCATGTCGTCGGACAGGGCGCGCCACGTGGTGCCGCGCCGGTTCAGCAACGCGTCGAGCTTTACGTCTTTCAGCCAGTCCTGCACGAGCGGTTCGGTCACGCCGTGTTTCTTGAAGTCGTGGAACTCGAACTCGACGCCGTGCTCTTCAAGCCACACGCGGGCTTTCTTCACGGTATCGCAGTTCGGGATGCCGTAGACGACGGTTTTCGTGCCGCGCGCCATCAGTCGCCTCGCAGCAGCTCGTTCAAGCCGACCTTCGCGCGCGTCTTGGCGTCGACCTTCTTGACGATCACGGCGCAGTAGAGGCTGTGCGAGCCGTCTTTCGACGGCAGGTTGCCCGCCACCACCACCGAGCCCGCCGGAATGCGGCCATACGTGACTTCGCCGGTTTCGCGGTCGTAAATCTTGGTGCTCTGGCCGAGGTACACGCCCATCGAGATCACCGAGTTTTCTTCGACGATCACGCCTTCCACCACTTCCGAACGCGCTCCGATAAAGCAGTTGTCTTCGATGATCACCGGGTTCGCCTGCAGCGGCTCGAGCACGCCGCCGATGCCCACGCCACCCGACAGGTGCACGTTCTTGCCGATCTGCGCGCACGAACCGACGGTGGCCCACGTGTCGACCATCGTGCCTTCGTCCACGTACGCGCCGATGTTCGTGTACGACGGCATCAGCACGACGTTCTTCGCGATGAACGAGCCGCGGCGCGCGATGGCGGGCGGCACCACGCGGAAGCCGCCGGCGGCGAAGTCTTCAGCGGTGTAGTTGGCGAACTTCGACGGCACCTTGTCGTAGAACTGCGAGTAGCCACCGGCCGGCATCGGCGCGTTGTCTTCCAGGCGGAACGACAGCAGCACGGCTTTCTTCAGCCACTGATTGACGACCCAGTCGCCGTCCTTCTTCTCCGCGACGCGGAGCAGGCCCTTGTCCAGTTGCTCGATAGCGTGGGCGACGGCTTCGCGCACGTCGGCCGGAGCGGCCTTCGGCGACAGTTCGGCGCGGTTTTCCCAGGCGGTGTCAATGATCTGCTGAAGTTGTTGCGACATATGCGTGCTTTATCGAAGAGTTGAAGTCTGAAGAAGGGGATGCGGTGCGCGGGGTCGCAAAGTGAAAACTCAACCCGCCAGCGCGCGGCAAAAATCGACGATCCGCTGCGCGCCCTGCGTGCATTCGTCGACGTCGGCGACGAGCGCCATGCGCACGAAATTGCGGCCGGGGTTCACGCCATGCGCAGTGCGCGCGAGGAACGAGCCCGGCAGAACCGTCACATTATAGTCGGCGTAGAGGCGCTGGGCGAACTCGGTGTCCGTGAGACCCGTGCGCGAGACGTCCGCCCACAGGTAGAACGCGGCGTCCGGCAGGCGCACGTCGAGCACCTCGGCGAGCATCGGCGTCACGGTGGAAAACTTCTGCACGTACTTTGCGCGGTTCTCGCGCACGTGCGTCTCGTCATTCCAGGCCACGATGCTGGCACTCTGGAACACTGTCGACAAGGCCGCGCCGTGGTATGTCCGGTATAGCAGGAAGTCCTTGAGAATCGCCGCATCGCCCGCGACGAAGCCCGAGCGCATGCCTGGCACGTTCGAGCGTTTGGACAGGCTCGACAGCATGACGAGCCGCTCGAAACCGCGGCCGAGCCGGTGGGCCGCTTCCAGGCCGCCGAGCGGCGGGTTGGCTTCGTCGAAATAGATTTCGGAGTAGCACTCGTCCGAGGCGATCACGAAGCCGTAGCGGTCCGACAGCGCGAACAGTTCGCGCCAGTCGTCGAGCGTGAGCACCGCGCCGGTCGGATTGCCGGGCGAGCACACATACAGCAGCTGCGTGCGCGCCCAGATGTCGGCCGGCACCGCCGAGTAGTCGCAGGCGAAGTTGCGCGCCGGATCGCTATTCACGAAATACGGCTGCGCGCCGGCCAGAATCGCCGCGCCTTCGTAGATTTGGTAGAACGGGTTCGGACAGAGTACGATCGCAGGCTCGCCGTCAGCATTCTTTTTCGGGTCGAGCACGGTCTGGGCGAGCGCGAACAGCGCCTCGCGCGAACCCGACACCGGCAGCACCAGGGTGGCCGGATCGACCGGCGGCAGGTTGTAGCGCCGCGTGACCCACTTTGCGATCGACTCGCGCAGCGCCGGTGACCCGATCGTGGCCGGATACGAGGACAAACCGCCGAGCGAGGCCACCACCGCGTCGCGGATCAGCGCGGGCGTGGGGTGTTTCGGCTCGCCGATGCCGAAGCTGATATGCGCGAGGCCGGCGGTCGGCGTGAGCTCCGCGAAAAGCGCGCGCAGCTTTTCGAACGGGTAGGGCTGAAGGGAGTCGAGTAGCGGATTCACTGGGCGGATCGAGCCTGATCGAAGAGGGGCACAGACGGATGCGGAAGAAGCGGGGCACGCGCGCCGGCGGTCAAGCGCACAAGGTGCGCGAAACACACGGCAGAGCGGCAAGCGGATGATTATAGCGTGGTGCGCATGGCGTGGCGGGCGTAGCGTGACGCAGCCGCTCACGGGCAGAACTGGCGCCGGCGGCGCGCACAGGCGATTCACGGCCGCGCCGTAAAGGTAAGTTGAACAGTTAAGCAGTCGAACAGGTAAAAGACATCGCGTCGTTGAGCAACGGCGCAACCCGCCAGGCGGCGCAGGCAATGCGCTGCAGCGGGAACGACGCGAACCGCCGACGGTTCGCGCAAAAAAAGAAGCAGGAGCAGCAATGTACGCAGCAGTCTTGGAGACAACCGGACACAACAGGCGCAGGAGCGCCGCGGTCCTCGGTCGGAATGCCCGCAGCGCCTTTGCGAGTAGAGCGGCAGTGCGCGGCCGGAACACCAGTAGCGCCTATGCAAGGAAAGTCGCGCTCGTCGGCCTGAACGCCACCAGCGCCTGCGCAAAGAGCACCGCGGTCCACGACAGAAACGCCCCAAAAACCTCCGCAAGGAGCCCTGCACCATGACCAACTGGCTTCGCAACGGTTGGCCGACGCTCGCGATCATGCTGGGCGCGTCGGTGTGGGGCGTGATCTGGTATCCATTGCGCATGCTGGCGGCGCTCGGTGTGACGGGCACCGCAGCCAGCGCGCTGACGAGCGGCGCCGGCTGCCTGTTCGTGCTGCTGGTGCGCTATCGCGCGCTCAAGACCGTGCGCTGGCACTGGCTGCTGCCGGCTCTCGCGCTGGCGGCGGGCATCACCAACCTCGGCTTCGTGTGGGGCTCGATTCACGGCCAGGTGATGCGCGTGCTGCTGCTGTTCTATCTCACTCCCGCGTGGACCGCGCTGTTCGCGCACTTCATCCTGCACGAACGGCTGACGTGGGCGGGCGCGGGCCTGGCAGCGTTGTCGCTGGCCGGCGCGATGACCATGCTGTGGTCGCCGCAGCTGGGCATTCCCGTGCCCGGCAATCTCGCCGAATGGGCAGGCCTCGCGGGCGGCATGGGCTTCGCCATGAGCAACGTGCTGATTCTCAAGACGAGCCGCGTGTTGCCGGACATGAAGCCGGAAATGCGCACCGCGACGATCTTTGGCGGCGCGGCGCTGTTCAGTGCCTGTGCCTCGCTGTTCGAGGCGATGCCCACGCCGCCCACCGGCGCGCATCTCGGCACGGCCGCCTGGCTGGTGCTCGGCCTCGGCTTTCTGCTGGCGTCGAACAATATGCTGGTGCAGTACGGCCTCGCGCGCGTGCCGGCCAACCGGGCGTCGATCATCATGCTGTTCGAGATCGTGGTCACGGCGCTGTCCGCGTGGCTCTTCGCCGGCGAGACGCCCGGCCCGCGCGAATGGGCGGGCGGCGTGTGCATCGTGCTGGCTTCGGCGCTGTCGAGTTGGGTGCATCGGACCAAGGCTATGCCGCCCGATCCGGCCATTCAGGAGGAGAGTCTCGCTGACGGACGCGATGCGGGGCTCGACGACCGTAAGGACGGCAAAAACCGCTCACGCGCGATGGTATGATTGCCCCTCATTAGCCGGCGCATGCCTCACCGCGTGAAGCCGGCATCCGAGGCCCGAGGGTTCGCGGGCCGTATCGCTCTGTTGGCGAACGGCTGGCGCGGCCTTCACGAGCCACTTATTTTTTTCCCTTTTCAAACAGCGAAATCGCCGTGCGTCTGACCTCGATCAAACTCGCTGGCTTCAAGTCATTCGTCGATCCTACGCATTTCCAGGTCCCGGGCCAGCTAGTCGGCGTGGTCGGACCGAATGGGTGCGGCAAGTCCAACATCATCGACGCCGTGCGCTGGGTGCTCGGCGAATCGCGCGCCTCCGAGCTGCGCGGCGAGTCGATGCAGGACGTGATCTTCAATGGCTCGACCGCGCGGAAGCCCGGTAGCCGCGCCAGCGTCGAACTGGTGTTCGACAACGCCGACGGCCGTGCCGCCGGGCAGTGGGGGCAGTATGCCGAAATCGCCGTGAAGCGCGTGCTCACGCGCGACGGCACCTCGAGCTACTACATCAACAATCTGCCGGCGCGCCGCCGCGACATTCAGGACATCTTCCTCGGCACCGGCCTCGGGCCGCGTGCTTACGCGATCATCGGGCAGGGCATGATCGCGCGCCTGATCGAGGCGAAGCCGGAAGAGTTGCGCGTGTTCCTCGAAGAAGCCGCGGGCGTGTCGAAGTACAAGGAACGCCGCCGCGAAACCGAGAACCGTCTGCACGACACGCGCGAAAATCTGACGCGGGTCGAGGATATCGTCCGCGAACTGGGCGCGAACCTCGAGAAGCTGGAAGCGCAGGCCGTGGTCGCCACGCGCTACAAAGAACTGCAGGCCGACGGCGAAGAGAAGCAGCGTCTTCTGTGGCTGTTGCGCAAGAACGAAGCCGGCGGCGAGCAGGAACGCCAGCAACGCGCGATCGAGCAGGCCCAGATCGACCTCGAAGCGCACACCGCGAAGCTGCGCGAAGTCGAAGCGCAACTCGAAACGCTGCGCGTCGCGCATTACTCCGCCAGCGACGCGATGCAGGGCGCGCAAGGCGCGCTCTACGAGGCGAATTCGGAAGTCAGCCGGCTCGAAGCCGAGATCAAGTTCATCGTCGAATCGCGCAATCGCGTGCAGGCGCAGATCGCCGCGCTGAACGCGCAGCGTGAGCAATGGCAGTCGCAGGCGCAAAAAGCGCAAGACGATCTCGCGGACGCCGAGGAACAACTGGCCGTCGCCGAGGAAAAAGCCGCCCTCGCCGAAGACGAAGCCGCAGCCAAGCACGACGCGATGCCCGCGCTCGAAGCGCGCTGGCGCGATGCGCAAACGGAGTTGAACGCCGAGCGCGGCGGGATCGCGCAGACCGAACAGGCGCTCAAGCTCGAAGCCGCGCATCAGCGCAATGCCGATCAGCAATTGCAGCAACTGCAGGCGCGTCACGAGCGCTTGAAGTCGGAAGCGGGCGGTCTCGACGCCCCCGACGAAGCGCAGCTCGAAGACCTGCGCATGCAACTCGCCGAGCACGAGGAAATCCTGCACGACGCGCAAACGCGTTTGGCCGACGCGCAGGAAACGCTGCCGCGGCTCGACGGCGAACGCCGCGCCGCGCAGGAGCGCGTGCAAACGGAAAGCGCCCAGATTCACCAGCTCGACGCGCGCCTTGCCGCGCTCAAGCAGTTGCAGGAAAACGTCCAGACCGAAGGCAAGATCCAGCCGTGGCTCGAGAAGCACGAATTGGGCGGCCTGCCGCGTCTGTGGAAGAAGCTGCATGTCGAAGCCGGTTGGGAAGCCGCGCTCGAGGCCGTGTTGCGCGAACGGCTCGCCGCGCTGGAAGTGTCGAACCTCGACTGGGTCAAGGCGTTCGCGACCGATGCGCCGCCCGCCAAGCTCGCCTTTTATGCGCCGCCGGTAGCCGGCCAGCCGGCGGCTGCGCCGGCTGCATTGCGGCCGCTGCTGTCGCTGGTGCGAATCGACGACGCGGGCATCCGTGCGGTTCTGAACGACTGGCTCGGTCTCTCGTTCGTCGCCGACGATCTGCAGCAGGCGCTCGCCATGCGCTCGCAGTTGCCGGAAGGCGGCTCGTTCGTCGTCAAGGCGGGGCATGTGGTGACGCGCGTCGGCGTGCAACTGTACGCCGCCGACTCCGAGCAGGCCGGCATGCTGGCCCGTCAGCAGGAAATCGAAAATCTGGCGCGTCAGGTTCGTGCGCAAGCCTTGCTCGCCGACGAAGCGAAGGCCGCCGCGATCCGCGCCGAAGCCGCTCACACGCAAGCCGCCCATGCGCTGACCGATGTGCGTCAGCAGGCGGAGCGCGCCACGCAGCGCGTGCATGCCTTGCAAATGGACGTGCTCAAGCTCACCCAGGCGTATGAGCGTTACACCCAGCGCAGCACGCAGATTCGCGAGGAACTCGAAGAGATCACCGCGCAGATCGAAGAGCAGCGTGCCATGCGGGCGGAGTCGGAAGCGAACTTCGAGCGTCATGATGGTGAGCTCGCCGAATTGCAGGCGCGTTTCGAAGATCATCAACTGGCCTTCGAAGCACTCGACGAACAACTCACCGCCGCTCGCGGCCAGGCGCGCGATCTCGACCGCGCCGCCACCGACGCGCGCTTTGCCGCGCGCAACATGGCGAACCGCATCGACGAACTGAAGCGCAGCATTCAGGTCGCGCACGAACAGAGCGAGCGTGTCGCGGCGTCGCTGGAAGATGCGCGCGCCGAGCTGGAAACCATCAACGAGCAGACCGCGCACACCGGCCTGCAAGACGCGCTGGATATTCGCGCCGTCAAGGAAGAAGCGCTGCACGCCGCGCGCCTCGAACTGGACGATTTGACCGCCAAGCTGCGTGCCGCCGACGAGACGCGCCTCATGGCCGAACGCGCGCTGCAACCTTTGCGCGACCGCATCAACGAATTGCAGTTGAAGGAACAGGCGGCGCGTCTGAACGGCGAGCAGTTCATCGAGCAACTGGCCGCGGCGGGTGTCGACGAGGCCGAGTTGCAGGCCAAGCTCACGCCGGACATGAAGCCGTCGTACCTGCAGGGCGAAGTCACGCGCATCAACAACGCCATCACGGCGCTCGGTCCGGTCAACATGGCCGCGCTCGACGAGCTGAAGGCGGCGACCGAGCGCAAGTCGTTCCTCGATGCGCAATCGACCGACCTGAACAGCGCAATCGAAACGCTCGAAGACGCGATCCGCAAGATCGACGCCGAAACGCGCACGCTCCTGCAAGGCACCTTCGACCAGGTGAACCAGCATTTCGGCGAACTGTTCCCGCGCCTGTTCGGCGGCGGGCAAGCGAAGCTGATCATGACCGGCGACGAAATTCTCGACGCCGGCGTGCAGGTGATGGCGCAGCCGCCGGGCAAGAAGAATTCGACGATTCACCTGCTGTCGGGCGGCGAAAAAGCGCTGACCGCGACCGCGCTGGTGTTCGCGATGTTCCAGTTGAATCCCGCGCCGTTCTGCCTGCTGGACGAAGTGGACGCGCCGCTCGACGACGCCAACACGGAACGTTTCGCGAATCTCGTGCGGGCGATGTCGGACAAAACCCAGTTCCTGTTCATCTCGCACAACAAGATCGCGATGGAAATGGCGCAGCAGTTGATCGGCGTGACCATGCAGGAGCAGGGCGTGTCGCGGATCGTTGCTGTCGACATGGAAACGGCTGCCGGTTTCGCCCAGAATATCGTTTAAACCAAGCCTTCGCGGGTGTCCGCGTTCAGCGCAGCGGCCGGTGGCCGCGCGACACGTGGAGCGGGCGCAGAGCGCGCAGATAAAAGAATTGCTGATGGAGCATGCATGGACGAGTTGACACTCGGTTTGATCGGCGCGGGTGCCGTGGTGGTCGGGGGCGTGGTCGTGTACAACGCGTGGCAGAGCGCGAAGGTGCGCCGCAAGATGCCGCGGCCGATGCCGGCCGATACCGCCGAAAACCTCGCGCGGGACGATCAGGAGGAGCAGAGCCCGTTCATCGAACCGGCCCGGCCGACCACGCGCCGCGAACCGGTGGTGGGCGCCGAAGCGGCGGAGCAAACCGCGGCGGCGCGCGTCGAACCGACGTTCGGCGGCCAGGCGGCTGGAACGGCGCCGCTCGACACGCCGGCCGATATCCAGGCCGAGACGACCTCGCCGAACGGCTATCCGGAAGCCGAGGGCGTGGCTGAAGCCGAAAGTGGCGAGACCGCCGGGGCCGGTAAGGCGGCGCAAGCCGCCCGCCAGGCCGGCGAGCCGGTTGAACCGATTCTGCCCGCTGCTACGACGATCTCGTCCGCGCCGCCGGCTATCGTCGATCGCCGTATCGACTGTATCGTGCCGATCCGTTTGAACGGGCCGGTCGCGGGCGACAAGGTGATCCCGCTCGCGCAGCGCCTGCGCCGCGCGGGCAGCAAGCCGGTGCATATCGAGGGCAAGCTCGAAGGCGGCGCGTGGGAGCTGCTGCAAAACGGCGCGCGCTATGAAGAGCTGCGCGCGGCCGCGCAACTGGCCAATCGCAGCGGCGCCCTTAACGAGCTGGAGTTTTCCGAGTTCGTGACCGGCGTGCAGCAGTTTGCCGACGCGCTGGATGCATCGCCGGAATTCCCCGACATGCTCGAAACGGTGGCCATGGCGCGCGAGCTCGACGGTTTCGCCGCACAGTGCGACGCGCAGTTGTCGATCAACGTGCTCTCCGACGGCGCGCCGTGGTCCGCCAACTACGTGCAGGCGGTCGCATCGCAAGACGGCCTGCTGCTGTCGCGTGACGGCACGCGTTTCGTCAAGCTCGACGCGAAGCAGAGCCCGGTGTTCATGCTGCAGTTCGGCGACACCAACTTCCTGCGCGACGACCTGACCTACAAGGGCGGTCAGATGATCACGCTGGTGCTCGACGTGCCGGTGGCCGACGAAGACATCCTGCCGTTCCGCCTGATGTGCGACTACGCGAAATCGTTGGCCGAGCGCATCGGCGGCCGGGTGGTCGACGACGGCCGCCGTCCGCTGCCGGAAACCGCCTTGCTCGCCATCGAAAAGCAGTTGATGACGCTCTACGCGAAGCTCGAACAGGCGGGCATTCCGGCCGGCTCGCCGGCCACGCGGCGTTTGTTCAGCCAGTAAATTTTTTACGTTTTACCGGTGTCTCCGACGGCCGCACGATGTGCGGCCGTTGTCGTTTCAGGCCGCGCCTTCACGTACATCTTTCGACCGGACGCGCGACGCGTCGAAACTGGCCATTCGGCCGATGTAAAGGGGCACGCTTCCTGCGATAATCCAATGTCTGAACTTCACTGACGAACCTTCCGACAGCATGGCCCGAACCTCCGCCTCACATCCCGCAACCAACGCCCCGGCAGAGCGTGCCGCGTGGCTGCGCGCGGAACTCGAACGCGCTAACTACGCGTACTACGTGCTCGACCAGCCGGACCTGCCTGACGCGGAATACGACAAGCTGTTCAAAGAGTTGGAGAGTATCGAGACGGAGCATCCGGACCTGATCGTGCCGGATTCGCCCACCCAGCGCGTGGGCGGCGAGGCGGCGAGCGGCTTCGAGCCGGTCGTGCACGACCATCCCATGCTGTCGCTGAACAACGGTTTCGCCGATGAAGACATCGTCGCGTTCGACAAGCGCGTCGGCGACGCGCTCGGCAAGAACGCAAGCGAGCCGCCGGTGCCGGTCGACTACGCGGCCGAGCTGAAATTCGATGGCCTCGCCATCTCGCTGCGTTACGTCGACGGCGCGTTCGTGCAAGCCTCCACGCGCGGCGATGGCACGACCGGCGAGAACGTCACCGAAAACGTTCGCACGATCCGCTCCATTCCACTCAAGCTCAAGGGCAAACGCGTCCCGCACGTGCTCGACGTGCGCGGCGAAGTGCTGATGTTCAAGCGCGATTTCGAGCGTCTGAACGAACGCCAGCGGGCCGCGGAACAGCGCGAATTCGCCAATCCGCGCAACGCCGCGGCGGGCAGTTTGCGGCAGCTCGATTCGAAGATCACCGCGCACCGGCCGCTGTCGTTTTTCGCTTACGGAATCGGCGTGCTCGAAGGCATGGAGATGCCGGCCACGCACAGCGAACTGCTCGACTGGTACAAGGAACTCGGCTTGCCGGTGAACGGCGAGCGGGCGGTGGTGCAGGGCGCGCAGGGTTTGCTGGGCTTCTTTCACAGCGTTGGCGAAAAGCGCGAGAACCTGCCGTACGACATCGACGGCGTGGTTTACAAGGTCAACCGGCGCGATGAGCAGGACGCGCTCGGCTTCGTGTCGCGCGCGCCGCGCTTTGCGCTGGCGCACAAATTCCCCGCGCAGGAAGCGTTGACCAAACTCGTCGCGATCGACGTGCAGGTCGGCCGGACCGGCGCGATTACGCCGGTGGCGCGGCTGGAGCCGGTGTTCGTCGGCGGCGCGACGGTCACGAACGCCACGCTGCACAACGAAGACGAAGTGCGCCGCAAGGATATCCGCATCGGCGACACGGTGATCGTGCGGCGCGCCGGCGACGTGATTCCCGAAGTGGTGAGCGCGCTGCTCGACCGGCGTCCTTCCGACGCCCGCGAATTCGTGATGCCGACGCAATGTCCCGTGTGCGGCTCGAATATCGAGCGGCTGCCCGACGAGGCGATCGCGCGTTGTACCGGTGGGCTGTTCTGTCCCGCGCAGCGCAAACAGGCGCTATGGCATTTCGCGCAGCGGCGCGCGCTGGACATCGATGGTCTCGGCGAAAAGATCATCGACCAGTTGGTCGAGCAGAATCTGGTGCGCACGCCGGCCGATCTGTTCAACCTCGGTTTTGCGACGCTCGCCGAACTCGATCGGTTTGCCGAAAAGTCCGCGCAGAATCTGCTCGACTCGCTCGAGAAGGGCAAGCACACCACGTTGGCGCGCTTCATCTACGCGCTCGGCATCCGGCATGTGGGCGAATCGACGGCGAAGGATCTGGCCAAGCACTTCGGCTCGCTGGATCCGATCATGGACGCTTCGGTCGAAGCCTTGCTGGAGGTCAACGACGTGGGGCCGGTGGTCGCCGAGTCGATTCATCAGTTCTTCGCCGAGGAACACAACCGCACGGTGATCGAGCAGTTGCGCGCGCCGGGCAAGGTCACGTGGCCGGAAGGGCCGCCCGCGCCCAAGGCGCCGCAAGGCGCGCTGGCCGGCAAGACGGTCGTGCTGACCGGCACCTTGCCGAGCCTCGCCCGCGAAGAGGCGAAGGAAATGCTGGAAGCGGCCGGCGCGAAAGTTGCCGGCTCCGTATCGAAGAAAACCGACTATGTGGTGGCGGGAGCCGACGCGGGCAGCAAGTTGGCGAAGGCTGAGGAACTCGGCGTCCCCGTACTCGACGAAGATGGTATGCGTAAGCTCCTGGAGGGGCAGTTATGATCCGCGAAATTCTCAAGATGGGCGACCCGCGCCTTTTGCGCATTGCCGATCCGGTCGATCACTTCGACACGCCCGAGTTGCATGAACTCGTCAAAGACATGTTCGAGACCATGCACGACGCCAATGGCGCGGGCCTCGCCGCGCCGCAGATCGGCGTCAATCTGCAGGTGGTGATCTTCGGCTTCGGGCACAACGAGCGCTATCCGGACGCGCCGCCGGTGCCGGAAACGGTGCTGATCAACCCGACCATCACGCCGGTTTCGCTGGACATGGAAGAGGGCTGGGAGGGGTGCCTCTCGGTGCCGGGTCTGCGCGGCGCGGTGAGCCGGTTTTCGATGATCAAGTATCACGGCTTCGATCAATACGGCAAGCCGATCGACCGCGTCGCAGAGGGCTTTCACGCGCGCGTCGTGCAGCATGAGTGCGATCACCTGATCGGCAAGCTGTATCCGATGCGGATCAATGACTTCGCGAAGTTCGGCTTCACGGAAGTGTTGTTTCCGGATATGGATCCGAATAGCGACGATTGAGGCGGTTTGTGCTGATGTCGGGATAAAAAAACCCACGCGAAAGCGTGGGTTTTTTGTTGGAAGCGCCGGAGCGTCTTCAGACGCCCGGCTTCAGAACGACTCGTCCGGCGCCAGATAGCGCCATTGGCCCGGCGGCAGCGCGCCCAGCATCACACTGCCCATGCGTACGCGCTTCAGGCCGATCACTTCGAGGCCGACCAGTTCGCACATGCGGCGAATCTGCCGCTTCTTGCCTTCGCGCAGCACGAAACGCAACTGCTCGCCGTTCTGCCAGCTCACTTGGGCGGGCTTCAGCGGCACGTCGTCGAGCGACAGGCCGTGGCGCAGCAGCGCGAGACTTTCCGGCGGGAAGTGGCTTTCGACGTCCGTGGTGTGCTCGCCGAACGCCACGCGCACCAGATACTCCTTGTCGATCTCGGAATGACCGCCGATCAGTTGCTTGGCGATGCGGCCGTCCTGCGTCAGCACCAGCAAGCCCGTCGAATCGATATCCAGACGGCCGGCCGGCGCAAGCTGGCGCAAATGCGACACGGAGAAGCGGATGTCCGAGCGATCGCCTTCCCAGCGATTCTCCGGCGTGACCAGCGTGATGGCCGGCTGATAGCCGTCTTCCGCCTGACCCGAGACGAAACCCACCGTCTTGTGGATCAGGACCGTCACCTGGCTCGCTTGCGCGGCTTCGGCGGCGGGGTCGATTTCGATGCGCTGGTCCGGACGAACCTTCGTGCCGAGCGTGTCGATGCGCTCGCCGTCCACCAGCACCCAGCCTTTTTCGATCCACTCGTCGGCTTCGCGGCGCGAGCACAGGCCGAGTTCGGACATTAGCTTGGACAGGCGCAGCGTGCCTGGCGCGTCTTCGTAGTCGCGACGCGGCGTGCGCGGAGCGGCATCGGTTTCGCTGCCGCGTTCGGCTCGGGTCGGGCCGCGTGGTTTGTCGGCGCGCGCGGGACGCTCGTCGCCGAAGCGACGGCCGGCGGCCGGCAGCGTCTTGTCGAAGCTGCGGGCCGGGCGTTCGCCACGGTCGGTGCGCTCGGTGCGTTCAGCGCCGCGCGCCGGACGGTCGCCGAATTCGCGCTTGGCCGGGGCGCGTTCGCCGCGGTCGTCGCGCGGAGCGCGTGCCGGACTGTCTGCCCGGTCGCGGTCGCCGTCGCCGTAGCCGGTTTTGATGGGTTTCGCGAAGCTGCGTTCGCCACGTTCGGACGCACCGCGCTCGCCTTCGAAACGGCGCGGCGCGCTGTCGCTGCGCGGCCCACGCTCGCCGACGCGGCGCTCTTGCGGAGCGCCACGGTCGCTGCCGAAGCGCGGTCGGTCGGATGCGTCGCGTTCACGGCGCTCCGGTCGCTCGCCACGCGGACCGCCTTCCGACGGACGGCCTGCGCCTGGACGAGCACCGCTGAACGGACGGCGTTCGCCGTCGTCGCGGCGTGGGGTGCGATCACCAAAGCTGCGCGGAGCGCGTTCGCTGCGATCCGTGTTGCGTTCGAAACGGCGGGGCGCGCCTTCGGCTCGGTTACCGGCTTCACGATGCGGCGCGCGGTCACCGCGGTCGGCACCGCCTTCAAAGCGACGCGGCGCACGTTCACCTCGATCGGCCGCACCTTCAAACCGGCGTGGCGCGCGATCGGCGCGGTCACCACCGCCCTCGAACCGACGAGGAGCCCGTTCGCCGCGCTCACCGCCACCTTCGAAGCGGCGCGGAGCCCGTTCACCGCGATCGCCTGCGCCCTCAAAACGGCGTGGCGCGCTACCCGTACGATCCGCACCACCCTCAAAACGACGCGGCGCGCCTTGGCTACGCTCGCCGTCGGCCCTGCGCGGCGCGCGTTCGCTTCGATCCGCGCCACCTTCAAATCGACGCGGTGCGCGTTCTCCAGCGTCCCGACGCGGGGCGCGGTCGCCACTGCCTTCAAACCGGCGCGGACCCCGTTCACCCTCAGCCTTACGCGGCGCGCGTTCGCTACGGTCACCACCACCTTCAAATCGACGCGGCGCGCGCTCACCGTCATCCCGACGCGGCGCACGATCACCGCCACCCTCAAAGCGGCGCGGCGCGCCACCCGCGCCCTCGCGACGCGGCGGCCGATCCGACGCCGCGCGATGCGCGCCGCCACCGTCCCGCTCGCGCGAAAACGATCCTTCAGCCCTTGCAGGACGCGCAGTACGTGCGCCAGAACCAGCCGGTTTGCCGGCGCCCGCCGGCCGCTTGCCGCCGCCCGCCGCGCCAGCGCCTTCACCCCGCGCCCCGCTCGATCCCGGCGTCGCCGGCCTGGGGCCCGCCGGGCGCGTCGGCTTTCGCGCGGACGTGCTGCCGGTACGGACAGGGGCGCGTTCGGACGAAGCCGGCCGCGGGTGCTTGGCTGTTAATTTGACTCGCATGAAATCTCACACTGCGATCGCGCGCAGCAGTTCGGTCTCGACCTGAATTTGCAGGCGGTTGTCCGACAGACCGTGTCCATCCAGCAGGAACACGTCTTCGACGCGTTCGCCGAGCGTATTGATCCGCGCCGAAGCGACGCCGACCCGATGCTCGGCCAGCACACGCGCGATCGAATAAAGAAGGCCTGGCCGGTCGTTCGCCGACACGGACAGGATGTAATATTGGCCGCGCTCGTCGGCCCGAAGATCGACGCGCGGGGTAACAGGGAAGGTCCGCGACAGCCGCGACAAACGGCCTTTCGACGGTCCCGGAAGCAGGGTGCCGTCACCAGTGAGGCGGGCGGTCAGTTCCTGTTCGACCAGATTGGCAATATCGCGATAATGCACGTCTTCTTCGGTATGCGCGACGAGGAAATTATCGAGCGCGTACCCGTGACGGGTCGTGCTGACCCGCGCATCGAGCACCGACAGGCCATTGCGGTCGAAATACGCGCAAATGCCGGCGAACAGATCCGGCTGATCCTTTACGTACACCAGCACCTGAAGCGCCTCGCCGATCGGCGACGGACGGGCCCGCACGATCGGCGTCGGCGTTTCCACGTGGCGGTACAAGACACGCGTTTGCCACGCGATATCCGCCGCGTCGTGACGCAGGAAATAGCCGATGTCGAGCTTGTCCCACAGCGCCTTTTGCGCGCCTTCCGGCACGGTTTCGAGGCGCAGCAGCGCAAGCGCTTCTTCCTGACGCGATTTCAGCTCCGAATGCGCATCCGGCCGCGCGCCGCCGAGCACGGCGAGCGTGGCGCGGTACAGGTCTTCCAGCAGCTTGCCTTTCCACGTGTTCCAGACTTTCGGGCTGGTGCCGCGAATGTCGGCCACGGTCAGCAGATAGAGCGCCGTGAGGCGGCGCTCGGTACCGACCAGTTCGGCAAAGCGCTTGATGACTTCCGGGTCGCTCGTGTCCTGCTTTTGCGCGACCTGGCTCATGGTCAGATGTTGCTGGACCAGCCACACCACCAGTTCGCCGTCCTCGCCCGTGATGCCGTGATTGCGGCAGAAGCGCCGCGCGTCGGCCATGCCGAGCGTGGAATGGTCGCCGCCGCGGCCTTTGGCGATATCGTGAAACAGCGCCGCCACGTACAGCACCCACGGCCGGTCGAAGTTGGCGATCAACTGGCTGCAAAACGGATATTCGTGCGCGTGTTCGGCCACCGCGAAGCGGCGCAGATTGCGCAGCACCATCAGGATGTGCTGGTCGACGGTGTAGACGTGATACAGATCGTGCTGCATCTGTCCGACGATGCGCCGGAAGTTCAGCAGATAGCGCCCCAGCACGCTGGTCTGGTTCATCAGACGCAGCGCGTGGGTGATGCCGGCCGGCTCCTTCAGGATGTCCATGAAGAGGCGACCGTTTTCCGGGTCGCGCCGCCAGTGCTGGTCCATCACGTCGCGGGCGTTGTAGATCGCGCGCAGCGTGCGCGCCGACAGGCCTTTCACGCCGGGCGTCTGCTCGTACAGCAGGAAGGCCTCGAGGATCGCGTTCGGCTCGCGCTGGAACACGTCGTCGCTGGCGATTTCCAGCATGCCCTGCTTTTCGACGAAGCGGTCCGACAGCACGCGCGTGATGCCGCTCGTGCTGGGGAAGAGCTGCGCTTCGATGTTCTGGATCAGGATGGTGGCGAGTTGCGTGACAGCCTTGGCGGACCAGTAATAGCGGCGCATGAGCTGTTCGCTCGCACGCTTGGTGGCGGTCGGCTTATAGCCGAAGCTTTCGGCCACCGCCGTTTGCAGGTCGAACACCATGATGTCCTGACGACGGCCGGCGATCACGTGCAGCCGGGCGCGCAGCGCTTTCAGGAAACTCTCGTTACGGCGCAGTTCGCGCGCCTCGCGCTCGGTGATCAGGCCGCGCGCCTCGAGTTCGCGCCAGCTGCTGCCGAAACCGGCCGCCTGGGTGATCCACAGGATCAGTTGCAGGTCGCGCAGGCCGCCCGGGCTTTCCTTGATATTGGGTTCGAGCGAGTAGGGCGTGTCCTGGAATTTGGCGTGACGCTGACGCATTTCCAGCACTTTGGCCTGGAAGAAGGCCTTCGGGTCGAGCGCTTCGCGGTAACGCTTCGCGAAGTCGTCGAACAGCGTGGCGCTGCCGGTAATGCGCCGTGCCTCGAGCAGCGAGGTGCGCACGGTGACGTCGTTGGCGGCTTCTTCGAGACATTGCGACACGCTGCGCACGCTGCTGCCGAGCTCCAGCCCCAAATCCCAGGCGAGGCTGATAAAGCGTTCGATGCGCGCTTCGAGATGCTCGATAGGCGCGTCGGGCAGCAGGACCAGAATGTCGATGTCGGAATGCGGCGCCAGTTCGCCGCGCCCGTAGCCGCCTACCGCTACCAGCGCCAGTTCGGGCGGCAACTCGCAGGTGTTCCAGGCGGCGCGCAGGGAGTCGTCCGTGGCGCGCGCCAACGACGCCATCAACGCGTCGACGTTGGTGGCCGTCTTGAAGCGTTCCAGCAGTTGAGCTTTGGCCACTTTGTACTCCGCCTTGAGCGACGTGGCAGGGGATTGGGCGACGGCTGGAACACTACTCATTGGCAGGGAGGCGGTGAGGTCGGAAGTCGGTCAGGCCGTGGCCGCGACGACCGGCGGACGCGCGGGCGTGCCGGCGGATACGGTCAGCACGTCGTAGCCGGTTTCGGTGACGAGGATGGTATGTTCCCACTGCGCCGACAGGCTGCGGTCCTTGGTCTTGACGGTCCACTGGTCCGGCATGGTGCGAATGTCGCGGCGGCCGGCATTGATCATCGGCTCGATCGTGAAGATCATGCCGGTCTGCAATTCGAGCCCGGTGCCGGGGCGGCCGTAGTGCAGGATCTGCGGGTCTTCGTGGAATACCGTGCCGATGCCGTGGCCGCAGTATTCGCGTACCACGCTGTAGCCCTGGCCTTCCGCATGTTTCTGGATCGCGTAGCCGATGTCGCCGAGATGCGCGCCCGGGCGCACCTGGTCGATGCCGAGCCACATGCATTCGAAAGTGGTCTGTACGAGGCGCTTGGCCAGGATCGAGCCTTCACCGACGATGAACATACGGCTGGTGTCGCCGAAATAGCCTTCCTTGATCACGGTGACGTCGATGTTCAGCGCGTCGCCGTTCTTCAGCGTTTTGTCGCCGGGAATGCCGTGGCAGATCACGTCGTTGACTGAAATGCAGGTGGCTTTCGGATAGGGCGGGTAGCCGGGCGGCTGATAATTCAGCGGCGCCGGGACTGTGCCCTGTTCCTTCAGCATGTATTCGTGGCACAGACGGTCGAGTTCACCGGTCGTGACGCCGGCCGTGACGAACGGGGTGATGTAGTCGAGCACTTCGCTTGCCAGTTTGCAGGCGACGCGCATCTGCGCGATATCGTGTTCGTTTTTGAGCGTAATAGCCATGAGTCGGGCCTGAAATGCGATTTATTGCGGGATTATCGCACCATATTCCGGCTGCCGCAGCCTTTTGCGACGGGGCCGGCGCGTTTCACTGGCTCCCCGGCGGACTCGTTCGAGGCGGGCGGCGCTCGCGCGGGTGCAACCCGGCGGCCGTGGGCAGGACTACCGGGCAGGTTGAGTCGTGCAATAGTCGCGTGCTATAATCTTTGGCTAAGTCGATCTCTGTCTTACTTTATTCGTCCGTGTGGACAAAAAAGCGGCAAGAATGGCTTCTCATAACGCCGGTTGCCTGCGCTATGAGGTGAAAGCAGAAGCGAAAGCAGAAGCAACAAGGCAGCAGACTCGCAAGCCGGCGCACCCAGGGTGTCCGCCGCGTTCAGCCAGAGAGATTAATGGCAACGCGGCCGATACGGCAGCCGGCTTAAGACCCAACCCTCGCGGAGATTTTCATGGCAGTTACCATGCGTCAAATGCTGGAAGCCGGTGTCCACTTCGGTCACCAAACGCGCTTCTGGAACCCGAAGATGGCCCCCTTCATTTTCGGTCATCGCAACAAGATTCACATTATCAACCTCGAAAAGACGCTGCCGATGTACAACGACGCGCTGAAGTACGCGCGTCAACTGGCAGCCAATCGCGGCACGATTCTGTTCGTCGGCACGAAGCGTCAATCGCGCGACACGATCGCTGAAGAAGCACAACGCGCTGGCATGCCGTTCGTCAACGCGCGCTGGCTCGGCGGCATGCTGACCAACTTCAAGACGCTGAAGGTCTCGATCAAGCGGCTGAAGGACATGGAAGCAGCGCTGGAAGCAGGCGAAACCGAACGCATGAGCAAGAAGGAAGCGCTGCTGTTCGAACGCGAAATGGCCAAGCTGCAAAAGTCGATCGGTGGCGTGAAGGACATGGGCGGCATTCCGGACGCGATCTTCGTGGTCGACGTCGGCTACCACAAGATTGCCGTGACCGAAGCGAACAAGCTCGGCATTCCGGTCATCGCCGTGGTCGACACGAACCACTCGCCGGAAGGCATCGACTACGTGATCCCGGGTAACGACGACGCTTCGAAGGCTGTCGCTCTGTACACGGCTGGCGTGGCTGACGCAATCGTCGAAGGCCGTGCGAACGCGGTCAACGAAGTGGTGCAAGCTGCACGTGGTGGCGACGGCGACGAGTTCGTCGAGGTCAACTCGGAAGCGTAAAGCTGCCCCGTGTCCGGCAAAAAAGGGGGCTTTCTACAGGCCCCCTTTTTTTAAGCCGCGACATTGTGGTGGGGCGCTGCCGGCAGTGTCCGAAGCAGTGCCCGAGGCGTTCTCCGTAAAAAAGTACGGTCGACGCTGAAACGAATTCTTGCCGCCGGCATCGAAGTCCGGGCGGCGTGTGACAGACGGAACTCAAGGAGCAAATGATGGCGGCAATTACCGCAAGCATGGTTGCAGAACTGCGCGCAAAGACCGACGCGCCGATGATGGAATGCAAGAAGGCGCTGACGGAAGCCGACGGCGACATGGCGCGCGCTGAAGAGCTGCTGCGCGTGAAGCTGGGCAACAAGGCCAGCAAGGCAGCGTCGCGCGTGACGGCTGAAGGCGTGGTCGCATCGTTCATCGGTGGCAACGCGGGTTCGCTGGTCGAACTGAACTGCGAAACCGACTTCGTCTCGAAGAACGACGACTTCCTGGCTTTCTCGAAGCAGGTCGCCGAGCTGGTCGCCACGCAAAACCCGGCTGACGTCGCAGCGCTGGCGGCACTGCCGCTGGACGGCTCGACCGTCGACGCAGTGCGCCTGGCACTGGTCGGCAAGATCGGTGAAAACCTGTCGATCCGCCGTTTCGTGCGTTTCGAAACCTCGAACAAGCTGGCGGCGTACCTGCACGGCACGCGTATCGGCGTGCTGGTCGAGTACACCGGCGCGGACGAGCAGGTCGGCAAGGACGTCGCGATGCACATCGCCGCGATGAAGCCGGTGTCGCTGTCGTCGGAAGACGTGCCGGCGGATCTGATCGCCAAGGAACGCAGCATTGCTGAACAGAAGGCCGCCGAATCGGGCAAGCCGGCTGAAATCGTCGCCAAGATGGTCGACGGCAGCGTGCAGAAGTACCTGAAGGAAGTATCGCTGCTGAACCAGACGTTCGTTAAGAACGACAAGCAGACGATCGAGCAGATGCTGAAGGCTGGCAACTCGAGCGTGCAGAAGTTCGCGCTGTTCGTGGTCGGCGAAGGCATCGAGAAGAAGCAGGACGACTTCGCCGCTGAAGTCGCCGCTCAAGTCGCTGCTGCAAAGCAACAATAAGTCTCACCCAAGCTTCACTGCAATATCGTTGGACCCGCGGCGGAGCAAGACTTTGCCGCGGTCGGCAGCGCCGCAAGGCTGCGCGCGGGTTGACCCTCGCCGCGCAGCCGCCGCTGGCGAACCCCAGGGTTCGTCAATTTGGCGACGCTTGCCCGAATCAGCATTTCACCCCTACATTAGTCCCTTGTTGTTGCCCTGTTCTGCGCGATCTGGATACCCCTATGCCCACTGCCTATAAACGCGTCCTGCTCAAACTCTCCGGTGAAGCTCTGATGGGCGACGATGCCTTTGGCATCAATCGCGCGACCATCGAACGAATGGTGGCGGACGTGGCCGAAGTGGTCCGTCTCGGAACGCAGTTGGCCGTGGTGATCGGCGGCGGCAATATTTTCCGCGGCGTCGCGGGCGGCGCGGCGGGTATGGACCGCGCCACGGCCGACTACATGGGCATGCTGGCCACCATGATGAACGCGCTGGCCCTGCAGGACGCCATGCGCCACGCCGGCATCGAGGCGCGCGTGCAATCGGCGCTGCGCATGGACCAGGTGGTCGAGCCGTACATCCGGCCCCGCGCGATTCGCCAGCTCGAAGAAGGCAAAGTCGTGATTTTCGCGGCCGGCACCGGCAACCCGTTCTTCACGACCGACACGGCCGCCGCTTTGCGCGGCTCGGAAATCGGCGCGGAAGTCGTGCTGAAAGCCACCAAGGTGGACGGCGTGTATTCCGCCGACCCGAAGAAGGACCCGAGCGCGACGCGTTACACCACGATCAGCTTCGACGAGGCGATCGGCCGCAATCTGCAGGTGATGGACGCCACGGCGTTCGCGCTGTGCCGCGACCAGAAACTGCCGATCCGGGTGTTTTCGATCGTCAAACCGGGCGCGCTCAAGCGCATCGTACAAGGCGAGGACGAGGGTACCCTCGTCCACGTGTAAACTCTCGTTCACATAACGTGGGCTTTCGCGCGAGCCCGGGCCGCCGCATCTTGCGCGCGCTGGCCGGCTCGCACCGTTTTGAAGGTTCGGAGGTTTAAAAATGTCTGTGGCTGATATCAGGAAGGGCGCTGAACAAAAGATGCAGCGCTCCATCGACGCGTTCAAGAACGACCTGTCGAAGATCCGCACGGGCCGTGCGCACACGGGCCTGCTCGATCACATCCAGTGCGACTACTACGGTTCGCCGGTGCCGATTTCGCAAGTCGCGAACCTGACGCTAATCGACGCACGCACGATCGGCGTGCAGCCGTGGGAAAAGAAGATGGTGCAGGTCGTCGAAAAGGCGATCCGCGATTCGGACCTGGGTCTGAACCCGGCCACGCAAGGCGACGTGATCCGCGTACCGATGCCCGCGCTGACCGAAGAACGCCGCCGCGAACTGACCAAAGTGGTCAAGAGCGAAGCGGAAACGGCCAAGGTTGCAGTGCGCAACCTGCGCCGTGACGCCAACGAGCAACTGAAAAAGCTCGTGAAAGACAAGGAAATTTCGGAAGACGACGAGCGTCGTGCAGGTGACGACGTTCAGAAGCTGACGGACAAGTTCGTCGCCGAAATCGACAAGCTCGTCGTGACGAAGGAAGCCGAGATCATGACGGTCTGAGGCCGGCCGGCTCAGCACTTTCAGGGTTTCCACTTCTTTTATTTGCAGTCACTGTCCCGACGGCCATGACCTATACCAGCTCAACCGTGCGCGTGCCTGATGTCGCCGCGGTGCCGCGACATATCGCGATCATCATGGACGGCAACGGCCGTTGGGCCACCCAGCGGCGCTTGCCGCGCGTGGCGGGCCATACGCGCGGCGTCGACGCAGTGCGCGCGGCCGTCGAGGCGTGCGCCCGACAGGGTGTCGAATATCTGACGCTGTTCGCTTTCAGCTCGGAAAATTGGCGTCGTCCGAACGACGAAGTGTCGTTCCTGATGCGCCTGTTCGTGACCGCGCTGGAGCGCGAGATCGGCAAGCTGCACGCGAACGGCATCCGGTTGCGCGTGGTGGGCGATCTGTCCCGCTTCGATACGCGCATCCGCGACCTGATCAGGCGCGCGGAAACCAAGACCGCGCGCAATACCCGTCTCACGCTCACGATCGCCGCGAATTACGGCGGCCGCTGGGACATCATGCAGGCCACCCGCAAGCTCGCCGAACAGTCGGCGCTGGCGGGCAAGGCGGTCGAGGTGACCGAGGAATCGTTCGCCGAGCACCTGTCCATGGCTTATGCGCCGGAGCCGGATCTCTTCATCCGCACCGGCGGCGAGCGCCGTGTCAGCAACTTCCTGCTGTGGCAGCTCGCCTACACCGAGTTCTACTTCACCGACACGTTCTGGCCGGATTTCGACGCCGACGCGCTCGGCCATGCCATCGCTTCGTACGCGGAGCGCGAACGCCGCTTCGGCCGCACCAGTGCTCAACTCGAGCCGCAATCGCAAAACGTCGATTCGCTTCCATGCTAAAAACCCGTGTCATCACGGCGATCATCCTGCTGGCGGTGTTCCTGCCGGTCACGTTGTTCGCGCCGGTGGGCGCATTCGGCGCGTTGATCGCCTTTGTCGTCGTGTTCGCCGCATGGGAGTGGGCGCGCCTGCTCAAGCTGGGCGGCGCGGGCCCGGTCATTTACGCGCTGGTGGCCGCGGTGGCGCTGGTCGCCAGCACGCGGCTCGGCGCCGGGATCGAAGAGGCGCGGCCGCTATTTCAGGCCGCTGCTATTTTCTGGGTGATCGCCGGTCCGTTCGTGCTGCTGCGCAAGCCCACGCTCGCGCAGGGCGCCTGGCGTCCCTTTCTGTTTCTTGCCGGCATTGTGGTATTCGTCGCGTGCTGGCATGCTCTCGTCGCCGCGCGCATGCAGGGCGTGCCGTTCGTGCTGTCGCTGCTGCTATTGGTATGGCTGGCCGATATCGGCGCATACTTCTCTGGAAAAGCGTTCGGAAAACACAAGCTGGCGCCTGCCATCAGTCCGGGCAAGACCTGGGAGGGCGCGATCGGCGGCTGGCTGGTGGTGATGATCGTCGCGGCGGCGGCGGTCTTTTTGCATGCGTTCGAGCCGACCCTGTATTCTGCGCTGCTGGCGCATTGGGGCGCCGTGCGCACGCTGCTCGCGCTGACCCTGCTGGTGGCATTCAGCGTGGTGGGCGACCTGTTCGAATCGATGATGAAACGCCAGGCCGGTGTGAAGGATTCAAGCGGCCTGTTGCCGGGGCACGGCGGCGTGCTCGACCGCATCGATGCCTTGTTGCCGGTGCTGCCGCTTGCCATGCTGCTGCTCGGCTAGAGAAAGAGATATGCAAAAACGTCTGACATTGCTCGGTTCCACGGGCTCGATTGGAGACAGCACGCTCGACGTCGTCGCGCGTCATCCCGAGCGTTTTTCGGTTTATGCGCTCTCCGCGCATCGCAACGGCGACAAGCTCGTCGAGCAATGCCTGCGCTTTCAGCCCGAAGTCGCGGTGGTCGGCGACGCCGACACGGCCGCGAGCGTCGCGGCGAAACTGCGCGTAGCCGGTTGCAAGACCGAGGTCACGTACGGACCGCAGGCGCTCGTCGACGTGTCGAAGAGCGACGGCTGCGACACGGTGGTGGCGGCAATCGTCGGCGCGGCCGGTCTTGCGCCGAGTCTTGCCGCCGCGCGCGCCGGCAAACGCATCCTGCTCGCCAACAAGGAAGCGTTGGTCATGTCCGGCGCGATCTTCATGGACGCGGTGCGCGACAACGGCGCCGTGCTTCTGCCGGTCGACAGCGAACACAACGCGATTTTCCAATGCCTGCCGCGCGAAGCCGCGCTGCACGGCGGCGTCTCCAAGATCATTCTGACCGCGTCGGGCGGCCCTTTCCGCACGCGCGAACCGGCCACGCTCGTCGACGTCACGCCGGAAGAAGCCTGTAAGCATCCGAACTGGGTCATGGGCCGCAAGATTTCGGTCGACTCGGCCACCATGATGAACAAGGGCCTCGAAGTGATCGAGGCGCACTGGCTGTTCGGTTTGCCGGGCGAGCGCATCGAGGTGCTGATTCACCCGCAGAGCGTGATCCACTCAATGGTGTCGTACGCGGACGGCTCGGTGCTCGCGCAACTCGGCAATCCCGACATGCGCACGCCGATC
Source organism: Paraburkholderia sp. BL9I2N2 (assembly GCF_004339745.1). Classification (GTDB taxonomy): domain Bacteria; phylum Pseudomonadota; class Gammaproteobacteria; order Burkholderiales; family Burkholderiaceae; genus Paraburkholderia. The sequence continues at coordinate 1,131,758 of NZ_SMGP01000001.1, forward strand.
GCACATGCGCTGGCGTTTCCGGATCGCGTCGATTCGGGCGTGGCGCAACTCGATCTGCTGCAGGTCGCGTCGCTCTCGTTCGAGAAGCCGGATTACACGCGCTTTCCGTGTCTTGCCCTTGCAGTGAAGGCACTGGCTGAGGGAGGCCTCGCGAGCGCGGCCCTGAACGCCGCGAACGAAATCGCGGTTGAAGCGTTCCTCGCGCGCCAGATCGGTTTCATGACGATTGCCCAGGTGGTCGACGCGGTGCTCAACGCGTTGCCGAACCGCAGCGCGCACGCGCTCGAAGACGTGATCGAAGCGGATGCCGCCGCGCGTCGCGCCGCTGCCGAATTCATCGCGCGTCTGCCCGACGGCGCTCGTCGAACGGAACGCGCCGTCCAGTGAGGCGCACATGAACCTGCTGATCGAACTGCTCGCCTTCGCGGTCGCGATTGGCGTACTCGTGGTCGTCCACGAATACGGGCATTACAGCGTGGCGCGTCTGTGCGGCGTCAAGGTGCTGCGTTTTTCGATCGGCTTCGGCAAGCCGCTGTTCCAATGGGTGAGCCCGAAGACGGGCACCGAATGGACCATTGCCGCGCTGCCGCTCGGCGGCTATGTGAAGATGCTCGACGAGCGCGAGACCGGCACCGAGCCGATCCCCGTTGAAGCATTGCCGCATGCGTTCAACCGGCAGTCCGTGTGGCGCCGTTTTGCGATTGTCGCGGCCGGTCCGGTCGCGAACTTCCTGCTGGCCATCGTGCTGTTCGCGCTCGTCTTCGCCACCGGCGTGACGGAGCCGGCGGCGGTGGTCGCCGCGCCCTCGCCGAATACGCCCGCGGCCATTGCCGGTTTCGAGGGCGGCGAAACGATCGTGGCCGTGCGTGCCGAGAACGCCGGCGAGTCCGAGCCCGTGCGCTCCTGGTCGGACCTGCGCTGGAAGCTGCTGGGTGCGGCATTCGATCACAAGCGCGTCGTGCTGAGCGCGAAAGACGCGCACGGCACGTCGGATTTCCAGCTCGATCTGCGCGGCCTCGGCGAGAAAGACGTCGACGACGACTTCATGTCGCATCTCGGTTTCGAGCCGGGCGGTGGCAAGCTGACCGTCGCGGGTGTGCAACCGGGTAGCGCGGCGCAAAAGGCCGGGCTGGCTGCGGGTGATCGTCTGCGTGCCGTCGACGGCATTCCGACCGACAACGCCACGGCCTTCATCGCTTATGTAAAATCGCACGCCGGCAAAGCGGTGACGCTGCAGGTCGAGCGTGGCGGCAAGGCGGCGGGCAAGCTCGAAGACGTGAGCATCGTGCCGCAGGCACAGCGTGATGAAACGACAGGTCAGCAGATCGGCCGCATTGGCGCGGAACTGGCCACGCAAGTGCCGTCGATCGATGTGCATTACGGTCCGATTGAAAGCTTGCAGTTGGGTGCGCACCGCACGTGGGATCTCGCGGTGTACTCGGTGCGCATGTTCGGCAGGATGGTGGTCGGCGAAGCGTCGCTGAAAAATCTTTCCGGTCCGGTGACGATCGCCGATTACGCAGGAAAGAGCGCACGTCTAGGTCCTTCTGCATTCCTGTCGTTCCTGGCCCTTGTCAGTATTAGCCTTGGTGTACTGAACCTGTTACCAATTCCGGTATTGGACGGGGGTCATCTGTTATATTATTTGGTTGAAGCTGTGACCGGTAAAGTTGTCTCCGATCGCTGGCAACTCGTTTTTCAGAGGGCGGGTCTCGCCTGCATCGTCGCATTGTCGGCGATCGCGCTGTTCAACGATCTGGCTCGTTTAATCCATTTTTAAAGTGTTCGGCGGCGTTCACGATGGCGACCGCCCGACCTGATGCAGCTATACACACTGGGGAAGCACGTTGTTTAAACCTCATCGCTTTGTTCCAAAGACGGTTATAGCCGCGGCATTCGCCGCGCATGGGCTGGTTGCTCACGCAACGACGCCCTTCGTGGTGCAAGACATCCGGATCGAGGGATTGCAACGCGTCGAACCTGGTACCGTGTTCGCCTATCTGCCCATCAAGCAAGGCGACACCTTCAGCGACGACAAGGCATCGGAAGCCATTCGCGCTCTGTATGCCACGGGCTTCTTCAACGACGTCAAGATCGCGACCGAAGGCAACGTCGTCATCGTGCAGGTGCTGGAACGTCCGGCCATCGGCACGATCGACTTCGCCGGCATTCATGAGTTCGACAAGGAAAACCTGACCAAGGCGCTGCGCGCCGTGGGTTTGTCGCAAGGCCGTTACTACGACAAGGCGCTGGTCGACAAGGCCGAGCAGGAACTGAAGCGTCAGTATCTGACGCGCGGCTACTACGCCGCTGAAGTCACCACCACGATCACGCCGATCGACCGCAATCGCGTGTCGGTGCTGTTCTCGGTGGCCGAAGGTCCGAGCGCGAAGATCCGCCAGATCAACTTCATCGGCAACAAGGCGTTCAGCACGGGCACGCTGCGCGACGAAATGCAGTTGTCCACGCCGAACTGGTTCTCGTGGTACACGAAGAATGACCTGTACGCGAAAGACAAGCTTACCGGCGACCTCGAAAACGTCCGCTCGTATTACCTGAATCGCGGCTACCTCGAGTTCAACATCGACTCGACGCAGGTGTCGATCTCGCCGGACAAGAAGGACATGTATCTGACGGTCACGCTGCACGAAGGCGAGCCGTACACGATTTCGAATATCAAGCTGGCGGGCAATCTGCTCGACCGTGAGCCGGAGCTGGCCAAGCTCATCAAGATCAAACCGGGTGACCGTTTCTCGGCTGAAAAGCTGCAAGCCACCACCAAGGCTATCGTCGACAAGCTCGGCGAATACGGCTATGCGTTCGCCACCGTCAATGCGCAGCCGCAGATCGATCAGGCCAACCACAAGGTCGACCTGACGCTGCAAGTAGATCCGAGCCGCCGCGTCTACGTGCGCCGCATCAACGTGGTCGGCAACACGCGTACGCGTGACGAAGTGGTGCGCCGCGAAATGCGCCAGCTCGAAAGCTCGTGGTTCGATTCGAACCGCCTCGCGCTGTCGAAAGACCGGATCAACCGTCTCGGCTACTTCACGGATGTGGACGTGACCACGGTGCCGGTCGAAGGCACGCCGGACCAGGTCGACGTCGACGTCAAGGTGGCCGAAAAGCCGACCGGCGCGATTACGCTGGGCGCGGGCTTCTCGTCGACCGACAAGGTGGTGCTCTCGGCAGGCGTGTCGCAGGACAACGTGTTCGGTTCGGGTACGAGCCTCGCGGTGAACGTGAATACCGCCAAGACGTACCGTACCTTGACGGTCACGCAGGTCGACCCGTACTTCACGGTCGACGGCATCAAGCGCATTACCGACGTCTACTACCGCACGTATCAGCCGTTGTACTACTCGACGGATTCGAGCTTCAAGATCGTCACGGTCGGTGGCGACCTGAAGTTCGGTATTCCGTTCTCCGAAGTCGACACGGTGTACTTCGGTGCCGGCCTCGAGCAGAACCAGCTGGATGTCGACGCGAACACGCCGCAGAGTTACATCGACTACGTGAACGAGTTCGGCCGTGTGTCGAACAACGTGCCGATCACGGTGGGCTGGTCGCGCGACGCGCGTGACAGCGCGCTGGTGCCGAGCCGCGGTTACTTCACGCAGGCGAACGCCGAATACGGCACGCCGATCGGCGGCACGCAGTACTACAAGGCCGACATCAACGCGCAGTACTATTATTCGTTTGCGCGCGGCTTCGTGCTGGGCTTCAACTTCCAGGGCGGTTACGGTAACGGCCTCGGCGGCAAGCCTTATCCGATTTTCAAGAACTACTATGCGGGTGGTATCGGTTCGGTACGGGGCTACGAGCCGAGCTCGCTGGGTCCGCGCGACGCCAAGACGAACGACCCGATCGGCGGCTCGAAGCTGCTGGTGGGTAACATCGAGTTGACGTTCCCGTTGCCGGGCACGGGCTACGACCGCACGCTGCGTGTCTTCACGTTCCTCGACGCCGGTAACGTCTGGGGTACGGAAGGCAACAGTATCGGCGCCAACGGCCTGCGTTACGGCTACGGTGTCGGTCTCGCGTGGATCTCGCCGATCGGCCCGCTCAAGCTCAGCTTGGGTTTCCCGCTGGTCAAGCATGAAGGTGACCAGTATCAGAAATTCCAGTTCCAGATCGGGACGGCATTCTGATCCGGCGGCGGACGGTTCCCGGCGGCCGGCCCGGCCAAACTACAGTATCGAGAGGATGACTTTGCTAACCGGTATGTTTTCGAAACGTGTGGCGTGCGCGCTGGCGCTGGCAATGACCTTGGGTGTCGGGGTTGCCCATGGGCAGGAGGCCAGGATCGCGGCGGTGAATTCCGACCGTATCCTGCGCGAATCCGCTGCCGCGAAGGCTGCGCAGGTCAAGCTCGAGGCCGAGTTCGCCAAGCGTGACAAGGACCTTGCCGACATGGCGCAGAAGCTGAAGTCGATGTCCGATTCCCTCGACAAGAACGGCGCGTCCATGTCGCCGGCCGATCGCGCGCAGAAGCAGCGTGATCTGTCGCAGCTGGACACGGACTTCCAGCGCAAGCAACGCGAGTTTCGTGAAGATCTGAACCAGCGCCGCAACGAAGAGCTGGCGGCGGTGCTCGACCGCGCCAACAAGGTGATCAAGCAGATCGCCGAGGCGCAGCACTATGACCTGATCGTTCAGGAAGCGGTGTACGTGAGCCCGCGCATCGACATCACCGATCAGGTGCTCAAGGCGCTGGCGGCGTCGGGTAACTGAACGGGGCTGGCGGGCTGAGTGGTCCGGAGCAGGTAGACACAGGAGACAGGATAGGCATGGCATTTACGCTCGAGGACATCGTCCAACGGTTCGGCGGTGAAGTAGTCGGAGACGGTTCGCAGTGCGTCGGCGGTCTCGCGCCGCTCGACCAGGCAGGCCCGGACCAGTTGGCGTTCCTCGCCAATCCGAAGTACCTGTCGCAGGTCGAAACGACCCGTGCGGGCGCGGTGTTGATCAACGCCGACGACCTCGCCAAGCTCGCTTCCCGCGAGAATCGTAACTTCATCGTCACGCCGAATCCGTACGCTTACTTCGCGCGCGTCGCACAAACCTTCATCGACCTCGCGGCACCCAAGGCGGCGCCCGGCGTGCATCCGAGCGCGACCATCGACCCGTCGGCACAGATCGCCGCAAGCGCGGTGATCGGCCCGCACGTCACGGTGGAAGCGGGCGCGGTGATCGGCGAAAACGTGCGGCTCGACGCCAATGTCGTGATCGGCCGTGGCACGCGCATCGGCGCGGGCTCGCATCTTTATCCCAATGTCGCGGTGTACCACGGTTGCAAGCTCGGCGAGCGCGTGATCGTGCATGCGGGCGCGGTGATCGGCTCGGACGGTTTCGGTTTCGCGCCGGATTTCGTCGGCGAGGGTGAGGCGCGTACCGGAAGCTGGGTGAAGATTCCGCAGGTCGGCGGCGTGTCGATCGCGGCAGATGTCGAAATCGGCGCGAACACCACCATCGACCGTGGCGCCATGGCCGACACGATCATCGAAGAGTGCGTGAAGATCGACAACCTCGTGCAGATCGGCCACAACTGCAAGGTCGGCGCCTATACGGTGATCGCCGGCTGCGCGGGCATCGCGGGCAGCACCACGATCGGGCGTCATTGCATGATCGGCGGCGCGGTCGGGATTGCCGGACACGTTACGCTGGCCGATTATGTGATCGTCACGGCAAAATCGGGCGTCTCGAAGTCGCTGCTCAAGCCTGGTATGTACACCAGTGCCTTCCCGGCCGTGAACCATGCAGACTGGAACAAGAGCGCGGCGTTGCTGCGCAATATCGACAAACTCCGCGATCGTATCAAGGCGCTTGAAAACGCCGCGGCGGAGAAGCAAGACAGCCCTGTGGCCAACGCGGCAAGCAAGGCCGCAGGCGACAAAGTCTGAAAATCTTAAGGCAACTGGCTAGGCATTTCGCAGGGCAACCTGCCGGCTCCGCGTAAAATGGCGGGCAAGCATCAGGAAGCAAAGTCGGTTGCCGTGACCGGGTGGCGCGGCCGCCAGGTCACGGCGAGCGCCGGCAGCACGCGTTACCAACCCACCTGCACCAGCATCCGCAGTCATCACCGCGCAGTCAATGCGTGAGCAGAAACACCATGAGCACCGAAAAAATCAATCTCGACATTCATAAGATTCTCACGCTGCTGCCACATCGTTACCCGATCCTGCTGGTCGACCGGGTGCTCGAACTCGAGCCGCACAAGAGCATCAAAGCGTTGAAGAACGTGTCGATCAACGAACCGTATTTCCAGGGTCATTTCCCGACCCGTCCGGTGATGCCGGGCGTGTTGATTCTCGAAGCGCTCGCGCAAACGGCGGCGCTGCTGACGTTTTCGGAAGAGCCGAGCGACCCGTCGAACACGCTGTATCTGTTCGTCGGCATCGACAACGCGCGCTTCAAGCGCGTGGTGGAACCGGGCGATCAGCTGATCCTGAACTGCACGTTCGAGCGTCACATGCGCGGTATCTGGAAGTTCAAGGCGCGCGCCGAAGTGGATGGCGCGGTCGCGGCGGAAGCCGACCTGATGTGCGCGGTGCGGCACACGGACAAGGACGCTTAACGCGCTTAGCGCTTAAACCAGCGTCCGGGCGGTCGGCGGCGTCATGCGCGCGCCGCCCGCCCGCCAGATGCCCATCCAGACAACGCAACAGAATCAGAAGCGAGGACGCATGAGCAGGATTCATCCCACTGCGATCGTCGAACCGGGCGCACAACTCGACGAATCCGTCGAAGTCGGACCGTATGCCGTGATCGGCGCACATGTGACGATCGGCGCGCGGACCACGGTCGGTTCGCACAGCGTGATCGAAGGTCACACCACACTCGGCGAAGACAACCGGATCGGCCACTATGCATCGGTTGGCGGCCGTCCGCAGGACATGAAGTACAAGGACGAGCCGACCCGGCTCGTGATCGGCAACCGCAACACGATCCGCGAGTTCACCACGATCCACACCGGCACGGTGCAGGACGCGGGCGTCACCACGCTCGGCGACGACAACTGGATCATGGCCTACGTGCACATCGGGCACGATTGCCACGTCGGCAACAACGTCATTCTGTCGAGCAACGCGCAGATGGCCGGCCACGTCACGATCGGCGACCACGCGATCATCGGCGGCATGTCGGGCGTGCATCAGTTCGTGCGCATCGGCGCGTATTCCATGCTGGGCGGCGCTTCGGCGCTGGTGCAGGACATTCCGCCGTTCGTGATCGCCGCGGGCAACAAGGCCGAGCCGCACGGCATCAATGTGGAAGGGTTGCGCCGCCGCGGTTTCTCGCCGGACGCGATCTCGGCGCTACGCGCGGCGTATCGCGTGTTGTACAAGAACGGCCTGTCGCTGGAAGAGGCGAAGGTGCAGTTGCGCGAACTCGCGTCCGCGGGCGGCGATGGCGATGCGCCAGTGCAAACGCTGCTCGCGTTCGTCGAAGCGTCGCAACGCGGCATCATCCGCTAACCGATGGCATTGCAACCCAGTCCATTGCGCGTCGCGATGGTGGCCGGCGAGCCGTCCGGCGACCTGCTGGCGGCCTCGCTGCTCGACGGCCTCGCGAGCCGTCTGCCTGCCGGCACCCAGTACTACGGGATCGGCGGCCCGCGCATGATCGCCACGGGCTTCGACGCTCACTTCCCGATGGAAAAGCTGTCGGTGCGCGGCTATGTCGAGGCACTGAAGCACATTCCCGGCATCCTCGGCATTCGCAACGAACTGAAACGCCAGTTGCTGGCCGAGCCGCCGTCGGTGTTCGTCGGCGTGGATGCGCCCGATTTCAACTTCGGGCTCGAACATCCGTTGCGCGATGCGGGGATTCCAACCGTTCACTTCGTGTGCCCGTCCATCTGGGCGTGGCGCGGCGGCCGTATCAAGAAGATCGCCAAGGCGGTCGACCACATGCTGTGCGTGTTCCCGTTCGAAACGGCGCTGCTGGAGAAGGCGGGCGTCGCGGCATCGTACGTGGGCCATCCGCTCGCGGACGAAATTCCGCTCGTACCGGACACGCTCGGCGCGCGCCGGACGCTGGGTCTGGCGGAAGATGGTCCGATCATCGCCGTGCTGCCGGGCAGCCGGCGCTCCGAGATCGACCTGATCGGCCCGACGTTCTTCGCCGCGATGGAAATGATGCAGCACCAGGAGCCGAGTCTGCGCTTCGTGATGCCGGCGGCCACGCCGGCGTTGCGCGAGATGCTGCGGCCGCTGGTCGATTCGCACCCCGGCCTCGCGCTGACGATCACCGACGGCCAGGCGCAGCTCGCCATGACCGCGGCCGACGCGATCCTCGTGAAGAGCGGTACCGTGACGCTCGAAGCGGCGCTGCTGAAAAAGCCGATGGTGATCTCGTACAAGGTGCCCTGGCTGACCGGCCAGATCATGCGCCGCCAGGGCTATCTGCCGTACGTCGGCCTGCCGAATATCCTGGCGGGGCGCTTCGTGGTGCCGGAGATCCTGCAGCATTTCGCCACGCCGCAGGCGCTGGCCGAAGCCACGCTGAAACAGTTGCGCGACGAGACCAACCGGCGCACGCTGACGGAAATCTTCACGGAGATGCATCACGTGCTGAAGCAGAATACCGCGCAGCGCGCGGCGGAAGTCGTGGCGAGCGTCATCGAAAAGCGGAAGGCGCGGCCGTGACCATGGCGCGCGCACCTCGCCGCAAAACCGTCGCGGGAGCGGCGGCGCAACAGGTCGGCCTGAACTTCGAGACGCCGGACGACGTTGTCTGCGGTGTCGACGAAGCAGGGCGCGGCCCGCTGGCCGGCCCGGTCGTGGCCGCGGCGGTGATCTTCGACCCGTCCAGGCCGATGATTCGCGGCCTCGACGACTCCAAAGCGCTGAGCGCGAAAAAGCGCGACGAACTGTACGACAAGATCATCGACCGGGCGCTGGCTTACTGCGTCGCGTCGGCATCGGTCGAAGAAATCGATTCGCTCAATATCCTGCACGCCACGATGCTGGCCATGAAGCGCGCCGTGGAAGGCCTGTCCGTCGTGCCGACGCTTGTGAAGATCGACGGCAATCGCTGTCCGACGCTGAGCGTGCGCAGTGAAGCGGTGATCGGCGGCGACGCGCTCATCAAAAGCATCTCGGCGGCGTCGATTCTCGCCAAGGTCACGCGTGACCGGATGCTGCTCGAATTGCATCAGACGTATCCCGTCTACGGCTTCAACGCGCATGCCGGTTACGGCACGCCGCAGCATCTCGCGGCGCTGCGCGAGCATGGGCCTTGCGAGCATCATCGGCGCTCGTTCGCGCCGGTGCGTGAAGCGCATCTGCGCTTCGGCACGGGCGTGCCGCTACCGTCGGGTGAAGTGATCGTCGTGTCCGAAGTCATGTTCGACGACGACGCCTTCGGCGAACACAGCGCCAGCGCCGCCTGAACGTCATACGAGCGCCCCGTGAGCGCCGCGTATAACCCACCCTTTCCTTATTCTCACTGCCTTCGCTGCCTGTGAAAGCCATCACCTCGCGGGACAATCCGCTCTACAAGCGCCTGAAGGCATTGGCCGGCTCGACGCATCAACAGCGCAAGAGCGGCCACGCGCTGCTCGAAGGGTTTCATCTCGCGAGCGCGTATCTCGACGTCGCCGGGCAACCGGAAATGTGCATCGTCACCGACGGCGCGCTGCGCCACGACGAAGCGCAGGCGATCGTTTCGCGCATCGAAGATCATCGTCTCGTGACACTGCCGGACGCGTTGTTCGGGCAGTTGTCGAATGTCGTGCACGGCGTGGGCATTCTGCTGCTGGTCGAGAAGCTCGACTCGCCGCTGCCCGACACGGTCGCGCAAACCTGCCTCGTGCTCGACGGCGTGCAGGACGCCGGCAATGTCGGTTCGATTCTGCGCAGCGCGGCGGCCGCAGGCATCCAACAGGTGTTCTGCGCGCCGGGCACGGCGTACGCGTGGTCGTCGAAAGTCTTGCGCTCGGGCATGGGCGCGCACTTCCTGCTGCAGATTCACGAAGATGTGGAAGCGCAGGCGTTGATCGAGCGTCTCACGGTGCCGATCGTGATCACGGATTCGCACGGCGCCGAGGCGATCTACGATTGCGATCTGAGCGGACCGCTCGCGTGGGTATTCGGCAACGAAGGGGCGGGCGTCTCGCCGATCTGGCGCGATGCGGTTTCGTTGCGGGTGACGATTCCTCAGCCGGGCGGCATGGAGTCGTTGAATGTGGCCGCCGCGGCGGCTGTGTGCGTATTCGAGCAGTGCCGGCAGCAGCGCGGCTGTAGTTGACACGAAAGACACACGCGTTGCCGCGCGTGTCTCTGCTTCAAGCCACCGGGCTTATATCGAGCCTCACGCGCGGGCTCAATAAGACGGCCGGTCCAGCTTGATTTCCTGCAGGATCGTCGTCGCGATCTCTTCGATCGACTTGTGCGTCGACGACAACCACTTGATCCCTTCACGCCGCATCATCGCTTCGGCTTCGTTGATTTCATAACGGCAATTCTCCGGCGCCGCGTACTTGCTGCCCGGCCGGCGCTCGTTGCGAATCTCGGAAAGCCGCTGCGGATCGATCGACAAACCGAACATCTTCTGCCGATGCGCCAGTAGCGGCGTAGGCAATTTGCCGCGTTCGAAATCTTCCGGAATCAGCGGATAGTTGGCCGCTTTCACGCCATACTGCATGGCCAGATAGAGGCTCGTCGGCGTCTTGCCGCTGCGCGAGACGCCGACCAGAATCACGTCGGCGTCGGCCAGATTGCGGTTCGATTGACCGTCGTCGTGAGCGAGCGAGAAGTTGATCGCCTCGATCCGGTTCTTGTACTCCTCGGTGTCGGCGTTCTGGTGGCCGCGGCCCATCGCGTGGCTCGACTTCAGTTCCAGTTCCTGTTCGAGCGGCTCGACGAACGTCTGAAACATGTCCAGCACGAGCGCATTCGAGCCTTTGACGATCTGATTCGACGCGCTGTCCACCAGCGTCGTGAAGACGATCGGACGGCGGCCGTCCTGCAGGATCGCTTCGTTGATCTTTTCGAGCGTGGCGTAGGCCTTTTCCGTCGAGTCGACGAAGGGCACGCGAACCAGACGGAATTTCTGGTCGAACTGGGAGAGGATCGAATGCGCGAAGGTTTCGGCAGTGATCCCGGTACCGTCGGAGACGATGAATACGGTGGGCGGCATCAGTGGGGCTGGGGAACGTGAGCGGAAAAAAGCGCTCGAAAGAAACATCGCTATGTCGACGACGCTGCCCGGTCGCTAACCGGAGACTGCAGCGGCACTCGACCAGCGCGCCGTGGGCACCGCAACTGCGCCCGGATGGCGGCGGGGCCTCGCAAAAGCCCGTCGGCCGGTCCGGGGCGCGATTCGAGGCGCAATTCTCGTCCGACTGTCACATTTTGAGAGTCGGCACGGTAGAATAGCGGCAACCTGTTGGATAAGCAATTGCAGGCGATTGGCGTCTAACTTACCGCGAACGGTCGGTCAACGCCTCGCTTTTGGCCGGTATTTTAGTCGCCAAGTTGCGGCGAACGTGGTGGATCGCTCGGTAAATTCGTCCATTCGCCTTCTTCGTCGCACATCGGGCGTTTCTGGCAATTTGCAGCGATTGCTTCTCCAACAGGTTGTGCAAGACGCGAGGTCACGCTTCCAATGGGCGTCTCGCGTTCGAGCCCACTTGCACAGCCGTGAATTTCTTTCACACTTAGGGGCTTGTATGACTAACGCAGTTACCGTCGCAAAGGATAAGGCGTATGTAGTTCCGTTTGAGCAGTTGCGGATGACCGACGTGGAAATCGTCGGTGGCAAGAACGCGTCGCTTGGCGAGATGATCAGTCAGCTCGCCGAAGCCGGCGTGCGCGTGCCGACCGGTTTCGCCACCACGGCGCTGGCTTTCCGCGACTTCCTGCATCACAACAACCTGACCGAACGCATCGCCAAACGTCTCGAGACGCTCGACGTCGACGACGTGAAGTCGCTCGCCGAAGCGGGCAAGGAAATCCGTCAATGGATCGTCGACGCGCCGATGCAGCCGCAGCTCGAGGCGGACATCCGCGCGGGTTTCGACACCCTGCAAAACAGCTCGCCTGAAGAGCTGTCGTTCGCCGTGCGTTCCTCGGCGACGGCGGAAGACTTGCCGGACGCATCGTTCGCGGGTCAGCAGGAAAGCTACCTCAACGTGGTCGGCGTCGAAGACGTGCTCGATCGCATGAAGCACGTGTTCGCGTCGCTGTACAACGACCGCGCTATCTCCTATCGCGTCCACAAGGGCTTCACTCACGCTGAAGTCGCGTTGTCGGCGGGCGTGCAGCGCATGGTGCGCTCGGACGTCGGCGCGGCGGGCGTGATGTTCACGCTGGACACCGAGTCGGGCTTCAAGGACGCTGTCTTCATCACGTCGAGCTACGGCCTCGGCGAAACCGTGGTGCAAGGCGCGGTGAATCCGGACGAGTTCTACGTCTACAAGACCACGCTCGAACAAGGCAAGTACCCGATCATCCGCCGCTCGATCGGCTCGAAGCTGATCAAGATGGAATTCACCAAGGCGGGGGAAGCTGGCCGCGTGAAGACCGTCGACGTGGCGCACGAGCAGCGCAACCGCTTCTCGATCACGGACGAAGACGTGATCGAGCTGGCCAAATATGCCGTCATCATCGAAAAACACTACGAGCGTCCGATGGACATCGAGTGGGGCAAAGACGGCCGCGACGGCAAGATCTTCATTCTGCAGGCGCGTCCCGAAACGGTGAAGAGCCAGGCTGCGGGCAAGGCCGAGCAGCGCTTCAAGCTGAAGGGTCAATCGAACGTGCTGGCCACCGGCCGCGCAATCGGTCAGAAGATCGGCGCGGGTCCGGTGCGCGTGATTCACGATCCGTCGGAAATGGACCGTGTGCAGCCGGGCGACGTGCTGGTCGCCGACATGACCGACCCGAACTGGGAGCCGGTCATGAAGCGCGCTTCGGCGATCGTCACGAACCGTGGCGGTCGTACTTGTCACGCGGCGATCATCGCGCGTGAACTGGGCGTGCCGGCGGTGGTCGGCTGCGGCGACGCGACCGACGTGCTGAAGGAAGGCGCGCTGGTCACGGTGTCGTGCGCGGAAGGCGACGAAGGCAAGATCTACGACGGCCTGCTCGAAACCGAAATCACCGAAGTGCAGCGCGGCGAACTGCCGGAGATTCCGGTGAAGATCATGATGAACGTCGGCAACCCGCAGCTGGCCTTCGACTTCTCGCAACTGCCGAACGCAGGCGTGGGTCTGGCGCGGCTCGAGTTCATCATCAACAACAACATCGGCGTTCACCCGAAGGCGATTCTCGAGTACCCGAACATCGATCAGGACCTGAAGAAGGCCGTCGAAAGCGTCGCTCGCGGTCACGCATCGCCGCGCGCCTTCTACGTCGACAAGCTGACGGAAGGCATCGCCACGATCGCGGCAGCGTTCTATCCGAAGCCCGTGATCGTGCGTCTGTCGGACTTCAAGTCGAACGAGTACAAGAAGCTGATCGGCGGTTCGCGTTATGAGCCGGATGAAGAAAACCCGATGCTGGGTTTCCGTGGCGCGTCGCGCTACATCGCCGACGACTTCGCCGAAGCGTTCCAGATGGAATGCATCGCGCTGAAGAAAGTGCGCGAAGAGATGGGCCTCGACAACGTCGAGATCATGGTGCCGTTCGTGCGTACGCTGAAGCAGGCGGAGCGCGTGGTCGGGCTGCTGGCGAAGTACGGCCTGAAGCGCGGCGAAAATGGCCTGCGCCTGATCATGATGTGCGAAGTGCCGTCGAACGCGATTCTCGCCGAGGAATTCCTGCAATTCTTCGACGGCTTCTCGATCGGCTCGAACGACCTGACGCAGCTCACGCTCGGCCTCGACCGCGATTCCGGCATGGAACTGCTGGCGGTGGATTTCGACGAACGCGACCCAGCGGTCAAGTTCCTGTTGAAGCGCGCGATCGACACATGTCTGCGACTGGACAAGTACGTCGGTATCTGCGGCCAGGGCCCGTCGGATCATCCGGATTTTGCGCAATGGCTCACCGATGAAGGCATCAAGTCGATCTCGCTGAACCCGGATACGATCATCGAGACGTGGCAGCAACTGGCGAAGTCGGCGAAGCAGTAAGGCGAACGGCATGCCGCTTTCCAAGCGGCATGCATAACGTGCGATGCGGCAGGTCAAGCGCGCGTCGAATGCACGTGAAACCGTGCTGCATCGTCCGTTGAAATGCGCTCGCTTCGTGCTATAAACACCCCGGTAGATCCGGGGTGTTTTGCTTTGTGGAGGTCGACGTGGCGCCAGGTGGACTGTTCTGGTGGATCGGGGCGGGTGTGCTGGTCGTGCTGGAGTTGCTCAGCGGCACTTTCTATCTGCTGATGATCGCGTTGGGCTGCGTGGCGGCCGCGATTGCGCACCTCGCGGGCGCCAGAGCCGACGTGCAGTTCGCGGTCGCGGCCGTGGTGGCGCTGGCGGCTGTCCTGCTGCTCAGACGTTCGCGGTTTGGCCGCAGAACGCGCAAGGAGGCGTCGCGTAACCCGGACGTCAATCTCGACATCGGTCAAACGCTCATCGTGCCGGTGTGGCACGAGCGCCGGGCGCGCGTCGACTATCGCGGCGCGGCATGGGACGTCGAACTGGCCGCGGGCGAGCCGGAAGACGCGCCGCTCTACGAAATTACGGAACTGCGCGGCAGCTGCCTCGTCGTGGTGGCGGCGCGTCATTCAAACACCCGGGCCACCGCGGCCTGAGCGTTCGCACATCACACGCATCACAAACAACTATTCGAACTACGGACCGGAGGGTAGTAATGGATTCGACCATCGTCGGGGCGGTGCTTCTGATCATCGTGATCGTCTTGGCGGCGCAGATCATCAAGATCGTGCCGCAGCAGCATGCGTGGGTCCTTGAGCGGCTCGGGCGCTATCACCGTACGCTGACGCCGGGTTTGAGCTTCGCGTTTCCGTTCGTCGACCGGATCGCGTATAAGCACATCCTCAAGGAAATTCCGCTCGAGGTGCCGAGCCAGGTCTGTATCACGCGCGACAACACGCAGTTGCAGGTGGATGGCGTGCTGTACTTTCAGGTTACCGATCCGATGAAGGCGTCGTACGGATCGAGCAACTTCGTGTTCGCCATCACGCAGTTGTCGCAGACCACGCTGCGCTCGGTGATCGGCAAGCTCGAACTCGACAAGACGTTCGAGGAGCGCGACTTCATCAACCACAGCATCGTGTCGTCGCTCGATCAAGCTGCGACGAACTGGGGTGTGAAGGTGCTGCGCTACGAGATCAAGGACCTGACGCCGCCCAAGGAAATCCTCCACGCCATGCAGGCGCAGATCACCGCCGAGCGCGAGAAGCGAGCGCTGATCGCCGCGTCGGAAGGGCGCAAGCAGGAGCAGATCAATATCGCGTCCGGCGGCCGTGAGGCGGCGATCCAGAAGTCCGAAGGCGAGCGGCAGGCGGCGATCAATCAGGCGCAAGGTCAGGCGTCGGCGATTCTGGCCGTGGCCGAGGCCAACTCGCAGGCGATTCAGAAGATCGCGGCCGCGATCCAGTCGAACGGCGGGATGGAAGCCGTGAACCTCAAGGTGGCCGAACAATACGTGAACGCGTTCGGCAATCTGGCGAAGCAGGGCACCACGCTGATCGTGCCGGGCAATCTTGCGGACATGAGTTCGATGATCGCTTCGGCGCTGACCATCGTGAGCAAAGGGAAGGGCGCGACTGAGGTGCGCTGAACGCGCTGAATGCTGCGACTGTGCTTTGACCTGCTGAATAGAGAAATGGCCCGCGGACAGTGCGGGCCATTTTCATTTGAACGCTTGGCGGGCCCGGTTGCCCGCCGCTTGCTATCCGGTCAGGGCGTTAGCGGCAACCGAAGCGTGGCATATCCGCACACCACCCGCCGCCAATCAGGCCAATCCGCCGATCAGCTCGGCGAGCGCATCAAACGCGCCTTCTCACGTTCCCAATCGCGTTTCTTCTCGGTCTCGCGCTTGTCGTGCTGCTTCTTTCCCTTGGCGAGACCAATCTCGCATTTGACGCGGCCGCCCTTGTAGTGAAAGTTCAGCGGCACGAGCGTGTAGCCACGTTGCTCGACCTTGCCGATCAGTTTGCTGATCTCTTCGCTATGCAACAGCAGCTTGCGCGTGCGTACCGGGTCGGGGTTGATATGGGTCGAGGCTTCGGGCAGCGGGCTGATGTGCGTGCCGATCAGGAACAGTTCGTTATTCTTGATAACGACGTAACCTTCCTTGATCTGGCCGCGCCCGGCGCGCAGCGCCTTGACCTCCCATCCTTCGAGCACGAGCCCTGCTTCATAGCGTTCTTCGACCGAGTAGTCGTAGAAGGCTTTTCTGTTGTCGATGATGCTCATGAATGGAAAGTGCCCAACTCGTTTAAAATCACGATTTTAGCAAAGCGGGGCGAGGAAAGCCCGCTGCGCTCGTCCACCCTTGCCACGCGCTGTTCAATTTATGGCAGATGTCCAGAAAACTGTGTTGATCCGCCATTCGGCGGAACAGATGTTCGACCTCGTCACCGACGTCGCCGATTACCCCAACTTCCTGCCTTGGTGCGGGGGAGTCGAAATCCGCCGCCGGGACGAAACCGGTATGGAGGCGAAGATCGATATCAACTTCAAGGGCATCAAGCAGCACTTCGCCACGCGCAACAGCATGGAGCGGCCCACGCGCATCGACATGGAGTTCGCGGACGGCCCGTTTCGCAAGTTCACCGGTTTCTGGCGTTTTACGCCATTGCGCGCCGACGCCTGCAAGATCGAATTCGCGCTGCACTACGAATTCACCAACATCATCCTCGAGAAGATCATTGGACCGGTGTTCAACCACATCGCCAATACCTTCGTCGAATCGTTCGTGAAGCGCGCCGATCAGCGCTACGGTAAGGCATGAGCGCGCGCTTGTCGATTGAAGTCTGCTATGCGTCGGCTGGCGAGCAGGCGTTGATTGGCGTGGAACTGCCCGCAGGCGCCACGCTGCAGCAGGCGCTGGACGCGAGCGGCATCTTGCGGCGTTTCCCGCAGATCGATCTGGGCACGCAGAAAGTGGGCGTGTTCGGCAAGCTCAAGCCGCTCGACACGGTGCTGGCCGACCACGATCGGGTGGAGATTTACCGGCCGCTGCTGGTCGATCCGAAGGTGTCGCGTCAGCGGCGCGTCGAGAAGACCCGCAAGGCGGGCTCGATCGAAGGGCGTCGCTGGCAGAACAAGGATTCGCGGTAGGCGGATCTTTGCGTGGCGAGGCACGGCAGCTGCCACGAACTGTTGGCATCAAACCTTAGTCGGGCAGCGTTGCTGGCCACGAACTGCTTCTGTCAAGCCTCAGTCGGGCCGCGTCCACGCTCACGAACTGCGCCGTCAATCCTCACACAAGCCACGTCCCAGCCCACGTTCCGCGTCATGGCGCCGAGACTTGCGGCTTTTTCTTGATCCGTGCGACCGCGGACGTGTCGTCGTCCGCATGCTGGCGCACCGACCAGCAGACGCCGGCCACCAGCAGCAGAATGGCCGCCAGTTCCAGCGGACGCGGCAGTCGCTGGTCATAAATGAACGCATAAAGCAGCGCGAAAAGCGTCTCGAACACGATCATCTGGCCGGAGAGCGTCAGCGGCAGCCGTTTCGATGCGGCATTCCACAGCCCGTTGCCGAGCCACGATGCGCCGATCGCGAGCCCGAGATTGAGCATCCAGAAAGTGTGCCAGCGGCCGTCGGCCAGTTCGCCTTGCGGGCCGCCCGCCGGCAGCACGGCGATCACGAGCCACAGCGCCGCGCCGAGCGCGCCCGTCACCACGCCCCACAGAACCGACCACTCATTGCCGCTGAAATGCGTCTGACGCTGCAGGTAGCGGGCGTTTTCGACCGCGAACCACGTCCAGCATCCGAGCGCGCCGACCGCGCAGGCCAGTCCGATCAGCTTGGTGACGACGCTCACCGGCGTGCTGTCCGCCACCGTGAACACATCGATGTTGATACAGGCGATGCCCGCCATCACCATCGTCAGCGGCCAGGCGAGGCGGGCGAGGGGCACCGCGCCGTGATCGCGCCGGCCCAGCAGCGTCACCGTGACAGGCAGCACGCCGACGATCAGCGAGGCCGGCGCGATGCCGATCAGGTGCACGGCCGCCGTCAGCAGGAGGTAGTAGAGGAGGTTGCCGGCCAAAGCCAGTTTCACCAGCGCGCCGAGATCCTCGCGGGTCAGGCGTTTGACGAGCGAGCGCGCCATCGGCAGCGCGGCGGCCAGCGATACGATGCCGTACATCGTGTAGCGGCCCGCGCTCAGAAGCAGCGGTGAAAAGTCCGGCAGCACGCGCGGCACCAGAAAAACCATGCCCCATAAGGCCCCGGCCATTACTCCATATGCCACACCGCGCTGCATCGACTGCCCCTGCAAAATAACTGGAATGGTCGGCAGAATAGCCGGTTGGCGGGCCGGGCGTCTTGTTCGATTCTGCATTCCGGTGGTTTTTGTGCGCTTTGAGCACGCGTTTTCATGTGCTCAACGGAGTTCGCGCGCTCGGCCGGCGGACCGTGCGCCGACGCGAATGAGCGGGATTTCGGGCCGCCGACACCCCGCTGCGCCCGAACGCGCAAACGAAACCCGATCGAACCCGAGGCGAACAGCCAAGCGAAATCCAGGGGCCCGATGGCGCGAAAAAAACCGCCCGAAATTCGCTAAGCTGCTGTTCGTGCAGTGAAAACCAGGGAGGTATCGCGTATAATTCGCTTTTGCGCCTATAGGATTTGCCATGCGTCTGATCCAAACAGCACTCACGTTCGATGACGTGCTCCTCGTCCCGGCTTTCTCCGATGTTCTGCCGCGCGACACCAGCCTCAAGACCCGGCTGACCCGCAACATCTCCCTGAATATGCCGCTCGTGTCCGCCGCCATGGACACCGTCACCGAAGCACGCCTCGCCATTGCGATGGCGCAAATGGGTGGCGTGGGCATCATCCACAAGAATCTCACCGCGGCCGAACAGGCGCGTGAAGTGGCCAAGGTCAAGCGCTTCGAATCGGGCGTCGTGCGTGATCCGATCACGGTGCCGCCGCAGATGAAGGTGCGCGACGTGATCGCGCTGTCGCAGCAGCATGGCATTTCGGGCTTCCCAGTCGTCGAAGGCGCGCAACTGATCGGTATCGTCACGAACCGCGACCTGCGCTTCGAAGAGCGTCTGGATGAGCCGGTGCGCAACATCATGACGCCGCGCGAGCGCCTCGTCACCGTCAAGGAGGGCACGCCGCTCGCCGAAGCCAAGGCGCTGATGCACAGCCACCGGCTGGAGCGCGTGCTGGTCATCAACGACGCATTCGAACTGCGCGGTCTGATGACCGTCAAGGACATCACCAAGCAGACCGAACACCCGGACGCGTGTAAAGACGAACACGGCAAGCTGCGCGCGGGCGCGGCGGTCGGCGTCGGCGCGGACAATGAAGAGCGCGTCGAACTGCTGGTGCAGGCGGGCGTCGACGTGATCGTCGTCGATACCGCGCACGGCCATAGCCAGGGCGTGCTCGAGCGCGTCAAGTGGGTCAAGCGGAACTTCCCGCACGTCGAAGTGATCGGCGGCAACATCGCCACCGCGGCGGCCGCCAAGGCGCTCGTCGAATACGGCGCGGACGGCGTGAAGGTCGGTATCGGCCCGGGCTCGATCTGCACGACGCGGATCGTCGCCGGTGTGGGCGTGCCGCAGGTCACCGCGATCTCCAACGTTTCCGAAGCGCTGAAGGGCACGGGCGTGCCGGTCATCGCCGACGGCGGCGTGCGCTTCTCGGGCGACGTCAGCAAGGCGCTGGCAGCCGGCGCGAATGCCGTGATGATGGGCAGCATGTTCGCCGGCACCGAAGAAGCGCCGGGCGACGTGTTCCTGTATCAGGGCCGCCAGTACAAGTCTTACCGTGGCATGGGCTCGGTCGGCGCGATGAAGGACGGCGCAGCGGACCGCTACTTCCAGGACAACTCCGCGAACATCGACAAGCTGGTGCCGGAAGGTATCGAAGGCCGCGTCGCCTACAAGGGTTCGGTCAACGCGATCCTGTTCCAGCTGATCGGCGGCGTGCGCGCCAGCATGGGCTACTGCGGCTGCCGCACCATCGCCGAGATGAACGACAAGGCCGAGTTCGTGCAGATCACGGGCGCGGGCTTGCGCGAGTCGCATGTGCATGATGTGCAAATCACCAAGGAAGCGCCCAACTACCACGTGGACTAAACGCCAATGAAGCCATTGCTGCGCGCTGTACTCATCCTCGATGCCTTGCTGTTGCTTGCGTTCGGCCTGCTGTTTCTGCTGACGCCGTGGACTTCGCTGTACAACGCGCTGCTTCTGGTGCAAACCCAGCCGGCTCTGGTCGGCCAGGGGTTTGGCGTGGCGCTGATCGGGCTCGCATGGCTGGCCTTTCACGCGTCGATCGACGGCGCGCTTACTTCCACGGTCGCCAAGGTGGTCGGTCATGTGAACTGGCTGACCGGCGTGCTGATGCTGATCTGGCTGCTCGGTCTGCATACGCCGGCGCTGACTGGTTTCGGGCAGATCGTCGCGGTGCTGACAGGCGTGGTGCTGCTGGTGATCGGCCTGGGTGGTGTGCGTTTGTCGGGCGCGGTGCGGCGGCGTGAAAGAGTGCGGCTCGCTGAAGCCGTCGCCGCCGAGCGTGCCGACAAGCAGGCGGCCAAAGACGCCGCGAAAGACGCGGCCAACCGGCGCGAGCCGGGCCATGTCACAGCGGGCTTCCCGGTCTATCACGCTGAGCCGGTCGTCGAGCCCGTCGTGCCGGTTACGCGGCCCGTCAGTGCCACAAGTCCTGTTGCAGGGGCACCGCTTCATCCGGTAGTCGACGAAGCCAGTCTGACGCCGTCCGAACGCGCAGCGCGGGCGCAAGCCGCGGCCGCGCGAGACGAAGCGCGCAACGGCGCGGCCGACGCGCCTGGCGCGCCCCGGCCGCCGTTTCATGGCTGACGCGTTGCGCGCCACGCCGTCCGCCGAAGCATTCGGATCTGGTTTGCGTGCGCCGCGGGCAAGAGCCTGCGGCGCCGCTCGCGCCAACACGCTGCATCGTTACGCTTCATGCTCGATCGTCCCCACGTGGACCGCTTTGAATTCAACGCCGCGCCCCGCGCGCTGCATTCCGTATCCGCTCACTTTTGACTCCGTCCGCTGCCATGCATGACAAGATCCTGATCCTCGACTTCGGTTCGCAAGTCACCCAACTGATTGCACGTCGCGTTCGCGAAGCCAACGTGTATTCGGAAATTCATCCGTACGACGTGGATGCGTCGTTCATTCGCGACTTCGCGCCCAAGGGCGTGATCCTCTCCGGCGGCCCGAGCTCGGTCACCGAAACGGATACGCCGCGCGTGCCGCAAGCCGTGTTCGAACTCGGCGTGCCGGTGCTCGGCATCTGCTACGGCATGCAGGCCATGGCCGAGCAGCTAGGCGGCAAGGTCGATATCGGCCACCTGCGTGAGTTCGGTTACGCCGAAGTGCGCGCGCGCAATCACACGAGCCTGCTCGAAGGCATCAGCGACTTCACCACGCCGGAAGGTCACGGCATGCTGAAGGTGTGGATGAGCCACGGCGACAAGGTGCTGGAAATGCCGCCGGGCTTCGCGCTGATGGCGTCCACGGAATCGTGCCCGATCGCGGCGATGGCCGACGAAAAGCGCCATTTCTACGGCCTGCAATGGCACCCGGAAGTCACGCACACCGTGCAGGGCCGCGCCATGCTCGAGCGCTTCGTGCTGCAGATCTGCAAAGCGCAGCCGGATTGGGAAATGGGCCACTATATCGACGAAGCCGTCGCGAAGATTCGCGAGCAGGTCGGTAAAGAGCACGTGATTCTGGGCCTGTCGGGCGGCGTGGATTCGTCGGTGGCGGCGGCGCTCCTGCATCGCGCGATCGGCGATCAACTGACCTGCGTATTCGTCGATCATGGCTTGTTGCGCCTGAACGAAGCCGAGCAGGTAATGGCGACCTTCGCTGACCACCTTGGCGTGAAGGTGATTCACGTCGACGCAAGCGAAGTGTTCCTGCGCAAGCTGGCCGGTGTGACCGATCCGGAAGCGAAGCGCAAGATCATCGGCGCGGAATTCGTCGAAGTGTTCCAGACCGAAGCCGGCAAGCTGACCGATGCGAAGTGGCTGGCACAAGGCACGATCTATCCGGACGTGATCGAATCGGCCGGCAAGGGCAAGAAAGCCACGCAGACCATCAAGAGCCACCACAACGTGGGCGGCCTGCCTGAGACGCTGAATCTGAAGCTGCTCGAACCGCTGCGCGAACTGTTCAAGGACGAAGTGCGCGAACTCGGCGTCAAGCTCGGTTTGCCGCCGGCCATGGTGTACCGCCACCCGTTCCCGGGTCCGGGTCTGGGCGTGCGGATTCTCGGCGAAGTGAAGCGCGATTTCGCGGACCTGTTGCGCCGCGCGGACGCGATTTTCATCGAGACGCTGCGTACCTTCATCGATAAGGAAACCGGCAAGTCCTGGTACGATCTGACGAGCCAGGCGTTCGCGGTGTTTCTGCCGGTGAAGAGTGTCGGCGTGATGGGCGACGGGCGGACGTATGAGTACGTGGTCGCGTTGCGTGCCGTGCAGACGCTGGACTTCATGACCGCGCATTGGGCGCATCTGCCGCATGAACTGCTGGGGCATGTGTCGAACCGGATCATCAATGAAGTGCGCGGGATTAATCGAGTTGTGTATGACATCTCGGGTAAGCCGCCTGCGACGATCGAGTGGGAGTAATTCAGGCTGCTCTGCGGCAGTCTGCAGACATCCGGATTCTCCCGCTTTTCCCCACAGAATCAAGGGTTTATTGCCTGATGTAGTCTAATGGGGGCTGATAACAGCTGGGCACTACCGACGGTATGGTTGACGGTATAGCATCTTGCTCTGCGGACGATCCAACGCGATACCGTCACGACGCGTGACGGTATCAGGTGACGGTATCAGTTCACGGAGTATTGCATGCTTACCGATCTGGAATTGCGGGCGCTCAAGCCTGCCGGCAGGATCTACAAGGTGGCCGACCAGCGCGGCCTGTACGTCGCGGTTACGGTGTCCGGTGTCGTCAGCTTCCGGTTTGACTACCGGCTCAACGGGCGGAGGGAGACGCTGGTCATTGGCCGCTACGATGCCCGGCTACCCGCCAAGGGCGTGCGTGAGACGCACGAATTGAGCTTCGGGATGTCACTCAGCCTCGCGGAAGCGAGGCTGCTTATCGAACGGGCCCGCCGCGACGTCGAGCAGGGCATCAGCCCGTCTCGGGCCAAGGTCGAAAAGCGCGTGGAAGCGGCCGAGGCGCTAACGTTCGGCAAGTGGGCCGAGAAGTACTTTGCCGAAGCGAGCCTCGCGGAGTCGACCCGCACAATGCGGCGGTCCGTCTATGACCGGAATCTGGCCGCGGAATTCGGGCGGCTGAAGCTCGAGGAAATTACTCCGGTACGCCTCATGGCCAGGTGCGAAAAGATCAAGGAACGGGGGGCTGCCGCCCCCGCTGTTCAGGCGCGCGAAATCGTGCTGCAGGTATACCGTTTTGTGCAGGCAAGGGGGCTAAAAGTAGCCAATCCGGCAGAAGATATCCGGCCTTCCGCTATCGCCACCTTCAAGCCGCGCGACCGGGCACTGACGCCAGCCGAAATTCATGTGTTTTTCAAGGCCCTTGAGCGCACGCCCACGCTGCCTACGCTGCGTCTGGCGGTCAGGTTCATGCTGCTGACAATGGTGCGCAAGTCGGAATTCATCCTGGCCACGTGGGATGAGGTGGATTTCAATGCGGCGGTCTGGACGGTTCCGAAAGACCGGATGAAGGCCGGGCGCGCGCACAACGTTTATCTGAGCCAGCAAGCCCTCGATATTCTGGTCACCTTCAAGACGTGTTTCGGCGCAAGCTCATACCTGCATCCCGGTCGTTACGAAACGGAACTGCCGATAAGCGCCGCCACCCTGAATCGCGTGATCGACGCTGCCGTCAAGATTGTCCGCGAGAGCGGGGCAGAGGACTTCGAATCCTTCTCGGTGCATGACCTGCGGAGAACGGCCAGCACGCAGTTACATGAAGCCGGGTTCAACAGCGACTGGATAGAAAAGTGTCTGGCGCACGAGCAGCGCGGGGTGCGAGCCGTCTACAACAAGGCCGAATATGCCGAGCAGAGGCGGTCAATGTTGCAGGCGTGGGCGGATATGCTTGACGGCTGGATAGCAAAGGATCCCGCGACGCATAGCGCCGGTCCGGTACAGCCGGCCGAGCGCGGCTTGACCCTGACCGCATAGAAGCGACACAGTGTCGAGTCCTGGAGACGGTGTATCTGTCAGAACCGAGCGGAGACAGATTGTCGGTCGGCGAATGGCAGGCAAGAGTGCAGGCGAGTACATTTCTCGAACTCGAACTTTCGATGTACTCAAAAACGTACTCGTCTGCACCTGGATTACTTCTTTCCAATATGGACGGCAACGGACTAAAAGCGCGGCACGTTCAACTGCTTGATCATTTAATTCGAAATCCTATATACCTCACTGAGCAACAGTTCGATGCTCAGGAGAGGACTCATGTTCGTCTTATAGCATATTGAGTTTAAAGGATTTTTTGTTGTTCTTCCTTCGTAACGTACTCATTGATGTACTCATTTGCGGCGGGCTTTAAATTCGTGCCATTTTTTGCGTAAATACAACGCTGGGGTTCGACGTTACAGTGATGGTTGTTTCAGGCTACGATTCCCGGCGCCTCGCCTGATTCTGGTTATTGGCGGACTCCCACTGTCCGAATGATGAATCAGGCCTTTCTCGGGGCGTTTGTTGCGCACAGCACGCCACAGGGCTTGCGCCGTGAGTCCTTGCGTCATGCGCTCACTCATGGCGTATCCAACCAACTCACAGGTGAAGACGTCCTTAATGCCGGCGACGTAGAGCCATCCCTCGTCGGTGGCACAATAGGTGATGTCTGTCACCCAGGCTTCGTTTGGCCGCGTTGGCGCGAACGTCTGGTTCAGCAGATTGTCGGCGACAGGCGAGTTGTGATTCGAATTCGTCGTGCTTTGAATTTGCGCTTCTGCTTACACCGCAGATTGAGCTCTCGGCGCAGGCGAGCGATGCGGTCGCGGCCGGCTATAAAGCCTTGTGCCTCAAGCTCAGGCTGCACGCGTCGCGTGCCATAGGTCTCGCGGCTCTGCTTGTGCACAGCCTTGATGGCGACTTTCAGGCGTTCATCAACCTGCGCACGTGGAGACAGCTTACCTTTAGACCAGGCATAGAAGCCGCTGCGTGAAACCTTAAAGGCACGGCACAGGACAGCAATCGGATAATCGAGTCGCATCGTATTCATGACCGCGTATTTGGCAGCGACTCCTGCGCAAAATACGCTGCCGCTTTTTTTACGATATCTCGCTCCATCTTGGTCTCCGCCAGTTCCCTACGTAGTCTGGCTACCTCGGCTTCTAATTCGGCAACCGTACGACTGCCTGGCGCCGTCACGGCGCCATCGCCAAGCTTGGCTGCTTCGACCCACGTGGCCAAAGTCCCCATCGGAATGGCAATTCGCTTCGCCGCTTCATCCAGCGTCAGGCCCTGTGCAAGCACAAGCTTTACAGCTTCTTCACGAAGCTCTGGTGTGTATGTTCTTGGTTTCGTCATCTGTGCTCCCATTGATAAAGTTTGTCAAAAAGGAGTGTCTTAAAAAGTCAGGCTACCTCATCGAGGACCGGCTGGCCGAATACGACCGAGCGATCAGGGAGATCGCGCGTGAGGACGAACGCAGCAAGCGACTCATGCTACTGCGCGGCATCGGTCCGACCACCGCAAGTGCATTGCTTGCGAGCATCGGTGCCGGACATGATTTCAGGAACGGTCGCCAGGTGGCTGCATGGCTTGGCCTGACGCCCGGCCAGCACAGCAGCGGCGGCAAGGCGCGGCTGGGCAGCATCACGAAGGCAGGCGACGCCTACCTGCGCAGCCTGCTGGTGCTCGGGGCGCGCGCCGTGATCGCCAGTCTCGGCGAGAAGCAGGACCGGTTCAGCCGCTGGGTACGCAGCCTGGTGGAACGCCGCGGCTACTGGCGTGCGGCAGTCGCGATCGCGGCCAAGAATGCGAGAATGGCTTGGGCAATGCTAAATTACGGCGACGATTTCAAGCACGAACCGGCCGCAGCGTGAAGTCGTCGCGCCTCACCAAACACCGACGACCAACGAAAGTCATCATGAGCGGATAGACGATCACTTTGCACTGCCAGCGGTGATGTGAAGCGGGTTGGACCCCGCGCAAGGCATACCTGTCAGAGAAACGGGGATTCCTATCCCGCCCAACGAATGAGGTCCTTGCGCGCGTCTTTCATCAGGGTCCGGGCCAGCGGCCCAACATGACCGGTTGTAGTACAGCAGTCCTTCACCTGTCCGCGCCGAATGAATTTTGAGCCACCGCGCCGACCGAGCTTTGAGCCGGGGTGGAGACCGGTCCGAAGCAGGACCGGTTGTGGATAAGTGTATGGGTTTGCGGAGTGCTTGTCCTCCTTCGTGTGAGGATGTATCGCGCAGTGGAAGCTGCGAAGGGCGTAGCCCGTAGCGGCTTCCACTGCGCGGCAAGCGACGATCAAGCCGATTCGTTCTCGCTCGCACCGTCGGCTCTGCATCTCATCCAGACGCTTAACCCGCTCACCTTGCATCTGCCCACCAGTATGGCGTGAGAACAGATTCTCAATCGCGAGGATCTGGGCCGTACGACACTGCACCAGTTGGATCCGCTTGCGAGAGAGGTCGCGCACCGGACGTTCTTCTGCTGGATAAATGTAGCCTTCAGGCAATAGTCCAAGACGCAGCAGTTGTGCGAGATGGGCGGCATCGGTGAAGTCACCACTGTATTTCAGTCCCTCGTACTGCCTGATTGCCGCGGGGTTGGCCAGATGCACCCGGTAGCCATCGTTCATCAACTGATCCACCAGCCAGTACCAGTTATACGTCGCTTCGATGACCACGCCCACCAGATCTTCGCGGTGCGGCGCCAGCGCCGCCCGGATCTGCACCGGATCGTTCGGCAACCGTCGCTGGTAGACAACCCGGTCAGCGTCATCGCTAACGACGACCACACTGTTGTTTGAGTGCAGGTCGATTCCACTAAACTTATTCATGCTGGCCTCCTGTGCGTCACGTCGGTGTTCGCACCCTGACTGTACGCCGGCCGTTCGATTCGAACGGAGGGAGGTCGGCTATATGATTATCACAACCTGTAACCCAGATTGCGTTAGGAGTCGCCACCGGTAGCGAACAGTCCGTGTTCCGGCTGCGCCCGTTCGTTGTCGATACACTGCACACGCCAACGGCCAGACATCAGAGCGAGGTCGCCTTCCGTGCACCACTGCACGCGTCCGGCTTCACCTTGGAAGAGTCCGTAGCAACAGTCTAGATTCAGTCCTTCTAGAACATATACTGGTGTCCTGTCGTTGGGCTCGCACACTAGCGTATTGCCGCAATCCACGTGCAGCGAGCCCCATTTAGGCAGTTCAAGTCCAAAATGACCTTCGCGCGACCATTGCCGCTTTTCCTTGTCGATCCAGAGGATTGCAAATGCCATCGGATGGGCCCGATTGAACATGTCGAGCTGGACAGTAAGACGCATGAAGATTCTCCGAACATATATTCCGCCAAGCTGAGACGTACCGAGAAAATCGCGGCGCTTGCCACGGAATCACTGACCGAGTGCTCATTGCATCAGCGCATGCGCGTCGTACGTCTATGTCGGGCCACCCGACCGGGAGCTAAGGTCAAGAGTGGTGTATGAGCAATTTGACGGCGGACGATTTCAAGCGGCGAATTTCTGCTGAACCGGCCGATCGTCTTGCACCGGTTCGCCGTCCTTGAAGGCAACGCCCTCGAGCAACAGCTTGATCTTTTCCGGGCCGTTGACACGGCGCCAGGTTTTCTCGGCTTCCTCGATCAGCTTGAACGCCAGTCCGAGGAAGGTTGGTCGCGATACGCAGTTACGCGTGCGCGTCGTACGGTGGCGCACCGTCGCGAACGTCGATTCAATTGCGTTGGTCGTGCGCAGATGCTGCCAGTGCTCGGCAGGGAATTCGTAAAACGCGAGCAAGGCCTCCCGGTCCTTCTTCAACGTCTCGGTCGCCTTCGGATATCTGGCCGCATAGATCGACACGAAACGATCGAACGCGGCGTGCGCGTCGGCGCGGGTCGCCGCCATCCAGATCGATTGCATGTCGGCCTTCGCGCGTGCCTGTTGCGACTTGGGCAGTGCGTTCATGACGTTTCCCATTTTATGAAACCAGCAGCGCTGGCCACGCGTGGTCGGAAACACCTCTTCCAGCGCCGCCCAGAAGCCCATTGCGCCGTCGCCGACCGCCAGCCGTGGGCCCGCCTTCAGACCGCGCTTTTTCAGGTCGAGCAGCAGTTCCAGCCACGACGCTTTCGTCTCGCGATAACCATCGCCGATCGCCACACGCTCTTTGCTCCCGTCCGGTTTCACGCCGATGATGACCAGCAAGCATTGTCCATCGGAGTTCTCACTGCGCAGCCCCGTGTGAATGCCGTCGACCCACCAATAGACGTAGTGCGACCCGGACATGTCACGACGGCTCCAGGCCACATGCTCGTCGGCCCATTGCGCCTTCAGCCGGCTCACCACGTTGGCCGACAAGCCCTTGGCATCATCGCCCAGCAGCACGCTCAACGCTTCGCCCATATCGCCCGTCGAAATACCCTTCAGATACAACCAGGGCAGCGCTGCGCTCACGCGAGGCGACTTCCTCACGTACGGCGGCACGATCGCCGAATTGAACTTCACGCCCGATCCCGATCGATCGCGCACCTTCGGCACCTTCACCGCAATCGGCCCGGCGGCCGTCAATACCTCGCGCTCTGGCAAGTAACCGTTGCGCACCACGGCGCGTTGCCCGTGCAAGGTCTTGACGTTCGCGAACCGCTCCATCAGCTCTGCCAGCTCCGCTTCGATCACTTGTTGAATCACTTGCCGCGCCCCGTGACGAACCAATTCGTCCAGACCAAGCCCGACTCCCGATAGACCGACGACTGCTTTTTCCGTATCCTTGCTCATGGTGGATGGTTTGATTTTTTGCTGGTTTCCGACTTCGACAATCAGATTCTCAGCTGAAACCTCCACCGCCTTCAACTTCCCGCCTCAACTCCCCCCGTACACCAGATTCGACTTTAGCTCCCCGACCGGCCCGTAGGGGTAGCGCCATCTCTCCCCAATGCGCGTGCGGGGAGGATCAGCGCGTGCGCGCGGCCGTTGCAAGGTGCTTTTGTCGCGCCCTGATGTCAGCCGCGGTGGTCGGATCAATGGGTCGCGACGGGTTGGTGCGTACCCGTTAGCGTCCTCAGGAACGCGACGATTGCGTCAACCTCCGATTCGGCCAATTGTTTACCGACCTGATATGTCGCCATGTCACGTACAGCTTCGCGCAGATCGACGCGGCTACCGTCGTGGAAATAGGGCGCGGTCAACTCAACATTGCGCAGCGTCGGCGTCTTGAACGCATGGCGATCGAGCGGATCTTTCGTAAAGTTGGCGCGGCCGTTGTCTGCGTCGGTGCGTTCGTAACCCCGCGCGGCGAAGTAGTCAGCCGCAAGGCCCATCCGTTCGAACGACTGTCCGCCCAGATTCTTGCCAACGTGGCAGGTCGCGCAATGGTTTGCTTTGAATAACTGGTAGCCGCGCAGTTCCTCGCCATTCAGCACATCCATGTCGCCGCGCAGGTAAGCATCGAAGCGACTCGGCGTTAGCAGTGTCGTCTCATATTCGGCGATCGCGTCTGTGATGTTCTCGCCTGACCAACCGTCCGGGTATACCCGCAAGAACTGTTGCGTCAGCGATGAGTCCTGTTTCAGCTTATCGATGATCTCACTCCATGACGTGGACGCCATTTCGACCGGATTCAGCGGTGGGCCGCCGGCCTGCTCCTGCAGCGTGGCGGCGCGACCGTCCCAGAACTGCTTGCGGTTGAGTGCCGAGTTGAACACTGTCGGTGCGTTGATTGCACCCAACTGGCCGCCCACGCCGGACGAAACCTTGTTTCGATCTACGCCACCGATCGCTAGCGTGTGGCAGCTCGCACACGATATCGTGTTGTCCGCCGATAGTCTGACATCGTTGAAAAGCTGCTTCCCGAGCGCGACCTTGCCCGCGTCAGTCGGCAAGGAATGAGGCAAAGGTTGTACCGGCTCGTTAGCGAACTCTGGTGCAACGCCGGGCGTCGCATATGCGCTGCGTCGCTGGGACGCGATCCAGTCGAGAAGCGCACGTTGATCGTAGGCGCTCAAGCCGGTGGTCCAGTGTACGAAGCGAAACAGATTTGGTGGCATTGTGCGTTCGTTCACAACGGTTTCCAGCTTTGCAAGATCGGCTTCGGGGGCCGGTGCGCCACTCTCGAGCGCCGCGTACAGGCTGTCGATGCGGAAGTAGGCGAGGCCCGTCTGTATGTCGTGCTCGGCTAGCTGACGAATGCCTGGTAGCGCGGCATAGTTGGGCAGGACGGTTTTCGTCGAGTGGCAGTAATAGCACGCGTTTCGATCTAACACTTCACGGATGCCGTACGCTTGTGGGGACGCGGCCAGTCTCACGGCCGCTCTTTCCGCATAGTCCTTGTGGTGGATGTACGCGATACCGCTGATGCATAGATAGCCTATCAGCACGACGGCGATCGATACGATCAGAAGTTTCTTCACTTGCTCTCCTGCTTCGACTTTGGTCGGAATTCCATACCGTTTACATCAGGTAGGTCTTGATGTTGATATCGGCTTCAGAGCGATGACGCGTTGATCGTACAGAACGCACAGCAATCGACTATTGCGGTAAATCAATTGCCGAACCGAACGCAGAATGTACTGAGGTTCTCACGTTGAGGGTTCCGAGACACGCGCGAAGGGGGTGTCTGTCTATATAACGGACGGATCCTGGGCGAAATCAGTGACGTAGTGCCATGCCGAAAAGCGTTCGTCGAGTTGTTTGCGGTAGGGGCGGCGCAGTGGATGTCTTCGCTCGGCCTACGCTTGTGCATCTCGCACCGACTATCCGTAGTACTTGGCATTCTCTAGCCACGCAGCTTAAAGCGCGTCGATGTCAGAAGGCTCGCATGCGCATCGTCTATCTGAGCCAAGCCGCGCTCGATCAAACGCGGCTGGAGATAACTGAAGCTTAAGCGTACACGGGCTGCACCGCACGGTCCATGGTGCTTTCCTTCGACGAGTTTCACATTGTGCTTCCGGCGCACCTCGCGGACCAATTCGGCGGAATCGATGCCTTCGGCAAGCGAGACCCAGAACGAAAATCCACCACTCGGAATCTCGTAATCCGGTTTGCAGAATCGGCAGGCCTGTAACAGCCTATGCATTGCGTCACGCTTGCTCCGGTAGTGCGTCCTTAGGTGTTCGACGTGAGCGTCCAAAGACGACGACTGCAATAAGGCGAGCGCCATATTGCTGACAATGGGACTCACACCTCCATCGCATTTCAGGTGGGCCAGGCGGTCGACAATTTCCGGCTCGGCCAGCACCCAGCCTACGCGAAGCCCGGGGCCTGAGATTTTGGAGAAGCTATGCACATTGATGATGTTGCCGCCCGCCTGCAGAACCTCGGGTGACGCGCCATCGTAGGGCAACTCGCTATAAACCAGGTCCTGCACCAGCCGCACGCCGTTGCGGGACAGTAGAGCCTCCACCTCGACCATATGCCGGTGTGCAAAGTATCGTCCAGTCGGATTGTGGAACGCCGGAGTGGTGTAGTACAACTTGGCTCGCCCCTTTGCGTGCAGCAATGCTTGTTCGAGCAGATCGAGGTCGACACCCAAGGAATCCGCACCTACTTGAACCACCGTCGCGCCCGCAATAGAGAAAATGCGCAACGCGCCGAGATAGGACGGGTCTTCGGTCAGCACGACGTCTCCTGGGTCGATAAAAGCATCGGCGAGCAGTTGCAGGGCTTGTGAAGCGCCGTTCGTCAGAATGACATTGCCACGCGCCATCCGGTACCTTTGGCCAAGCTGTCCGCGCAGTTCGGGAAGGCCATAGGCGTCGGTGTACTGCGGTAGGTCGGAGATGCTGACGCCCGTCTCGACGGTAAGCGGGTCCGGCCATTGCAGGCGGGCGAACGTCAAAGGATCGGGAAGCCCATAGGCGAAGTTGACTGTGTCCTTGCCTGAGGTGTAGTCGAATACCCCATAACTGAGCGAAGTGCGACTGCGCATCGACATGACTGGCTCCATCGTTGGTTACGCGGCATCGACAGCGCGCTGGAAGCGCGATTGATATTGGCGGATGAACGAGTCGGCAATCGGCATTCCGAACGGCGGAAATTCGGCCGTTGCTCTGGGAGGCGTAGCCGATAGCGTGGCGTTTGCGCCGAGTGCCGGTGTCCAATTCCCGCCAAAGAACACGTTTCCATAGCGTTCGGCCAGCACTGGCATCACGGGATGGAGCATGCTCAGAAAGACGGATACGTGCACCGGCCGCCACGTTTCCGGGCTCGTGCCGAAGCCCGTCGCGACGAAGTATTCGTCAATCAGATCGAGGGCGTTCCAGAAGCGTACCTGGTCCATCGCGGTGATATAACGTTGGACTATGTCGTCGTGCGCCGGCGTAAGACCGCTTCCATCGACATTCGCCGAGTGCAGTGAATCGCGGCGGAGGGCGCTTTCCCACGCAAGGATGTGCGAAGCCGACCGGATCAGTTCGCCGATCTGGAAATAGTTATTGTTGGTGCCGAACGGCTTGGCAATCCGAGCGAGCGCATAGCGCAATACACTCGGGTCGACCTGCCGGGATACTTCATCCGCCCAGAGTGCATGGTCGCGGCTGGTCGAGAATTTCTCGCCCTCCAATTTGTAAAAGTCCTGGATCGAATGATTTGCCGGAAGCGGATAGCCGCGCGCAAGCAGACTGCCAGTCACGCCGATGGTGTAGTAGAAGCGGTTATCTTGGCCCATGAAAAACAGGAGGCGTGTATCGGGGTCGCGCATCACGGTGTCGTAGTTGACCCCGTCGCGCGCGCACTGCAGGCGGATCCCCGTCTCGAAACACCAAAGCCCTTCAAACCACGTCATCAACGTTTGTCCCGCAATCTTCGCGGGTGCTTCAAGTGTCACACCCCGGTCGAAAATGCGCGACATAGGCAGCGGCCGCAATTCGTTACGCAACCATGCACGCGCTTTACGCTGGATCGTTTGATCCCATTCACTCCCCTTGATCGCATCGTCAAGCATGGCTGCCATGCGAGGGATGTCGAAAACCGCCTGTTCGATGGGGCGAAGCGATAGCGGTTTGCCGCACGACGTGTGGACTGGCGCTCGCAACTTCGAGTGCTGTTGCGCCAAACCGCAGTTTTCGCACAAGTTGCTGTCGGTGGACGCATCGCACGCGGGGCAGCGGCCGACGGCAAGCGAATCGGCCACGAACTGGTCACAGTTTTCGCAGTAGAGTTGATGGCCATCACGCACATCAATGTAGCCTGCAGCTTCCAGCTCGCGAAAGATCTTCAGACTGTTCTGCTTGTGCGTAGCGTCCGTTGTTCTGACGAAGACATCGGGCTCGATGTGCATTGCCCGCAAGCAATCCATTATCTCGTCAATATGCAGCTGCGCGACTTCGTCAATCGGACGACCGAGCTTGCGCGCCTTCACTACCGTATAGGTGCCATGCTCGTCCGCACCTGTGACGTGGTAGGCGCGGTGACCTCTCATGCGTTGAAAGCGAACGAAAAGATCGGTGAGCAGATAGACCCCGCCGATATGGCCGAGATGCAGCTTGCCGTTCGGGCAGGGCGGTGCGGGGCAAACGAAAAAAGTGCGTGTGGTCACGTTAGTCCCACCATATCGATAGAAATTTCAGGCTCGCTGCCGGATCGGCATTGCGAATCGCGTGCTCCTGATTCGGCTCGATATAGAGCAGCGTTGAATCTGCGACTGGCTGCGCCTGACCATTCACCTCGAAGACTCCCTTGCCTGAAATGAGTACCCACAGTTCATGCTCGGAATGGGAGTGCAGATTGACAGCGCCCGCCGGCACGACCTCAACAATCGACGTGCCGAACGCTTTTGTCAGGCCAGCGGGCAGATGTTCGAGCAGCCGGCAAACAAGAACGCCGTATTCCGGCCGCATCATGGATGAGTCAATCTGCTTTGTGTACACGCACATCCTCCGGTGAATTACATTAGGTGCGATAGAAAATGCCATTTGGCGGCTTCAGATCGTGGATATCCGATTCCTTTCCTTCGGGTGGGTTGTAGGCACGCTTCAGTTTGTTGTATTCCGTACGCGTGGGGCCGCCAGTTGAGGCGCGCTGGAACACCAGATAGAGCACGCGGCGCGAACGGTTACTTTTGTTGGGCTGCGAATAGTGCGGCGCGTAGTCGTCGAAGACGAAGATGTCGCCGGCCTTCCAGGGCATGGGTTCCCACTTGAACGTCTCGGCCACCTCCGGATGAATCACGCCGCCGGCGTCCATCGGAAACACACCTTTCTGATGGTTGCCCGGACTGAAGAACAGGCCGCCGTTGTCCGGACCGGAATCGTCGATGCCGATGGCGACCACGGCATGCACCATGCGTTCAGGAATGTTGTGCGGGATGTGATAGATGTCCTGATGCGGACGATAGCCGCCGCTGTCCGGGTACTTGAAGATGAGCAGTTCTTTGAGCATGCGGGTATCTTCATCGAGAAGCGATTCGACAGCCGTCTGGATACGCTTGTCGGCCAGCAACAGGTCGCGCAGCTCGTTGTTGAAGTCCAAAAAGTTCTCTACCTTTGAAACGATCCTGCGGTCGTCCTCAGTCTTCTCGAACCACATCATCCATTTGTTGTCGCTGATTTCCCAGCGCGAGACATCGTTGACCAGAGCAGAGATCTTTTCGCGGGTGACCGGATCGAAAAAGCCCTCTACTTTTAGATATCCATCTTCATGCCACTTGGATTTTTGCGTTTCATTCAGCATACGAACCACCTCGTTAAAGAAAGGAGTTTTCAAGGAGAAGTCAGGCGGCGAAATGTGCCTTCATTCGCATGACGCCGAGTAGCACGACATTGGCGAGTACGGCGCCTAGCAGGGCGACGAGAATTGCATCGGCGCCGAAAACGTGAATCAGGGCGCCACATAGGAAAGGGCATCCGAACAGACCGATGAAATAGGCAAGCGTAAAGATTTGCGAAGTCATCGGCACCGAAACGCCGTGGTCTCCGGCGAGGTTCACGGCCATGCCATTCAGGGTCGAGTAGCTCAGTCCGTAGCCCGTGGCGAACAGCGCGGTAGCGACGATATAAAGCGTCGTGCTGCCGCGGTTCGACAGGAACAGTACGAGCGAGGCGCCGGTCAGCAAAAACAATGCGAGCGCCAGTCGCGCGGGGTTGATGCGTCCCAGGGTTCTCGCGAACGACAAGCGCAGTGCCACGCTGGTTATCGTGAACGTCAGGAAGAACAGGTCTGGCCTGAGGTTACGCGAGACGGCATAGGGTGTCTGGTAAGTCGCCAGCCCGGCGAAGACACAGGCTGCCAGTGCGATCATTGCGATCGGCACTGCTGTTCGTGCCCTGAGCAGGGCCAACGTGTCGGTCGCGGTAATGGCCACGCGCGTCATCGGCAAACAGGACCTATCCCTCATCGCCTCGCTGGCGATCTTGACGCAGACTGCCGCCACCGCGCATGCCGCAGCGAACAGAAGGTAGGCCAGCGCGATCGAGCCGGTATGTTGGGCGATCAGGCGGCTCAAAGGCGCCGCCATGCCTAGGCCGGCCATTTGCGTGCCGGAAACGAAGGTCAGGTACTGGATACGCGCGTTGGGGCACAGATGATGGATGATTTGCAGCGGCGCGAGTATGAAGAACACGGACCACCCAGCGCCCAACAGCAAACCGCCCGCATAGACGGCACGAATGTCCATTGGCGCAGCGGCGAAGCAGAGCATGCTGCCTGCCATGACGAGCGAGGCCAGCGCAATGGTCGGCATGACACCGATACGCTGGGCTATGCGTCCAGCCACGCAGCAGCAGATCATGGTCGAGACCATACCGCTCGAAATCACGGCGCCGGCGACATCGCTCTTCATGCCTAGGGATTGCAGGTACTCGGGCAGGAGAAAACTCGTCCCGTACGAAGCGGCGATCACCAGTGACGCGATCAGAAACGGAATGAACGCCCGTAATTGCAGGGATGCCGGCAAGTGCTCGGGGTGCGAGATCGCACGCTTGCCAGTCGATAGATAAATGGAGGAGTCAGTCATGCGCTTACGCCACTGCCGGCCGGCGCGAGGCCTGAGGCGCGTCGCACAGTATTGATCCTGCTTCAGTCTCCTGATCCTCAAGGCTGTCGAGCAGTTGCCGGTCCGGAACATCCGGATAGAAGGCAAGACCCAGCAGACTGTTGATGATGCGACTGTTCCTGTACGCGACCAGCGAAAGATTGACGCTTTGCAGGCCATGCTGCACGCGGCTTTGGTTTTGCAGATACACGGGACCGGGCATTGGCGCATCGAAGCGCACGGCGTAATCGGGATCGAGCGTTGGCAGACCGTCTTCAAGGCTTGCGCCGTCGAGCAGCTTCTGAACGAATGGTAAATGGCGCGGCTGAAAACCGGTTGCCAGGATGATTCTGTCCGCGCTTATGCCGTTGCGCTGCGACGTGACGCGCGAGGTCAACCCGATATGCCAGCGACCGCTGCGGCGGGTGATCTCGTCCATTGTCACCGAAGGCAACAGACGAAAGCAGTCGGCTAGCGTGCCATGGACGCTGCGTTCGTACAACGCTTCATAGAGCCGGTTGCACAGGCTGGCGGAGATGCCGTCGCTGGTGAGCTTTTCGCTTTCGACAATGGCCCTGCGCTGCTGGATCGGCAGCGTGTGAAAGCTTTGGCTATAACTGGGCATGTATGCTTCATTGACAAATGCGTTGTCGTCCATCGCAAACAGATTGGCGCGCGACGTCGCCCAAGTGATCTTGTCGGGACCTGACTCGGTCAGCATGTGCTCGACGACTTCCGCGCCGCTCTGCCCGCCGCCCACCACCAGCACATGTTCGTCTTCGCTGAACGGTTTCCGGTTAAGGTAGTCGTCTACGTGATAGACCGTCTCGCCAACCACCTGCCGCGCACATGCCGGCACCTTGGGTTCGACGCCGACCCCGACCACTACCGCGCGCGCATGATATGTGCGCGCGGTAGTGGTCACGCAATAGCCCTTACTGCAAGGCCTGATATCGATCACCTCCTCGCCGAATCGAAGCGTGTCCAGGCATTGCGCGACCCATTGGTAATAGTGGGTGAACTCACTTCGCGACGTGCTGTTTCCACTTTTATTCACGAAGCTGTACAGGCGTCGATGTACAGAGAGATAGTTGAGAAAGGAATATGGGCTTGTGGGATTCACCAGGGTCACACAATCCTTGAGCGGCGACACCTGGAGTTGACTTTGGGTCAGCATGAGCCCGGGATGCCAGGAGAATTCTATGCGCTTCTCAAAGAAGAGCGCTCGCAAACCGGTGGGCTGAATGAGCGCCGCGAGGCTTAAATTGAAGGGTCCAATACCAATACCGATGACGTCTAGCATGTCCATAGGAAGGTTGTTCCGCCGTTAGAGGGAAATGGGCCAGCCGATATAGTGCAGCGCAATTCCCGTGAACTAAGATTGAGGCGGTCGTACCGGCGTACTGCGTAGCCGATGCCCGCTGCAGGAAAACGAAAACCGTAGATGACGATCGCTTTTCTTCCCAATGGCATTCTGACCAGCACTATGCTCGGTTTGACATTACCTCGGGCCGCCTGAGTGAATCATACGAGGAATTGAGAAGCTGAACACCTTGAACATACGCAAACCTTGCGGTGCGTCAATTGTCCACGCGGCGTTATCGGATTCAGACGCCGGATCACCCGCAGTCCAAAGAGAGAGTTGTCACGCTGCTCAGTGGTTCGGATAACATCCGGGACTCAGAACATCGAATCTGTCTATCGTGGTCATCGCTTGCGGCGATCGTCATCAATCGCGTCGTGCGATGGTGAGGTTGGCTGAAAAAGTGGACGCCGACATTCCGTAAAATTGAGGAATGGAGGTATTGATGAACCGAATCCCCAAGGCTGTGTACACGAAGGAGTTTCGTGAAGAGGCAGTAAAGCTGGTAATAGCCGATTGCCTCGGCATCTTCGAAGCCGCGTATCGATTGTCAATTTTGATGAAGACATTAGCAAACTGGGTTCGTGCTGCAAAGGATGGCAAGCTGGAGAATGTTGGGCAGCATCAGAGACCACTGATGGAGGTCGAGGCCGAGCCGGGGCGGGGCGGGTCAAGCAGGAATTGGCCGAAGTAAAAATGGAGCGCGATTTATTGAAAAAAGTTCGCAACGTGTGTGCTATGAAAGCTGTTTGATCGATGAGGGCAGGCCCCTCGATGTCGTCTTTCAGGAGAAGGCATCAAACCACTTCAAGCTGCTGTGGTAAAGAGCCATGGTGGTGAGCGTTGAAGAAAAGGCGCAGTGAATGCGTCAGGTACGGAATAACGAGACGAGCGCAAGCGAACCGTCGATGAGGTGTCGATAGCTTTTCCCACCCGTCGTCAAAACCAGGGTCCACGTTGCATCCTGGGATAAACCAAACGGGAGCCTGATGACTGGCTTGGTGGCGACCGGCATATAGACGGCGTGACGTTACTCCAGGCGATTGAACGGAACATAGG
Source organism: Paraburkholderia sp. BL9I2N2 (assembly GCF_004339745.1). Lineage (GTDB taxonomy): Bacteria > Pseudomonadota > Gammaproteobacteria > Burkholderiales > Burkholderiaceae > Paraburkholderia. Next base: position 1,170,390 of record NZ_SMGP01000001.1, read on the forward strand.
AACCTGTCATTCCGATGCGAAGGGAGAAGCTTGATTTGAAAGACTCGAAGAAGGCGAGAGTACCGATGCGGGATACAGGGGCGGAGCATTTCGTAGTAGCGATGAAGCCTCGTAACGGGGGTGGAGCGAAGGGAATGCGTCATCCGGCAAGACTTGTGGGCCAACCAGAGAATGGGATGAGCCGATGAGTCGAGTCAGGCCGTTTGCAATAACGAAGCAGTCTGTGTGGACAGCATGGCTTCAGGTGAAAGCGAACCATGGCGCGCATGGTGTGGACGGGCAAACCATCGAGGCATTTGAACAGCGGCTTGGAGGCAATCTGTACAAGCTGTGGAGCCGGATGTCTTCAGGGAGCTACTTTCCCCCGCCGGTGCGTGGCGTGGAAATTCCGAAGGGCAATGACAAGCACCGCAAGCGCTCGTTGGGAATTCCGACGGGGACTTCATAATGCACCTCTCACAGTTGAGTGTTGGAATGTTGCCGCTGTAGATGCCCTGAAGTGCGCACCCAATCGTCTAGCTGCCGTTCCTTGGCGGCATCCAGCGCGATCCACCACGGGCCCCGCCCATCGAGCTTGCGGGCCTGGACTACCTGGCGCTCGATCCAGTAATAGACGACGTGTGGACTGACATGCAGCCGATGAGCAAGCTGCTGTACCGTGAGCTCGTCCGGCCGCTTGAAGCAGGTTACTTCAATTCGATACCGGTAGCGGATCCATTTGACCATCTCAAGCGTGAACGATTTGCCAGTGGAACTGCGCAAGCCTTCCTGATTGAGGTGCGCCACGATTTGCCGGTCAGGCAGATGCTGCGATAGTTCGCGCACCTGTTCGACGAACGCGGCGGGGTAGCGCATCGCGTCGGCAGCCGGCTTGGGCAAGTCCACGGTGATATCAGTACACGCGCTGCCCTGCCAGCGGATATGCAGCAAGGCTTGTCTCGTGGCGGACCGTCTCTCGACCGTGATGTCCCGGATGAGCAGTCGCAACATGCGCTTGCGATCCTTCGCTGACGTGGTCGGCGCCCGCCAAAGGCGCGGCAGATTGCGCTCCAGCGCGAGGACCTGAGCTTTCTGTTCGGACGTCGCGACGAGTGCCTTCTGGCTCTGGAACTGGGCGGATTCCGTCCTGATCGCCTCAAGGTGAAGCATCGCGTCATTCCAGCGCCGTTCGAGGGTACCCGCGACCAGACGATTGGCCGGATCGCATTCCTGATAGCGACGTTCAGCGAGTGCGACCTCATACTCGGCGCGTTCGATGCGCATGTGCCACTGGCGCATGATGGCATGATCGCGTTGTTCCAGTTCGCTCAGGGCGGTCACGGCGAGCTCGAGTTCGGCTGGTTGCAGGGCGGTGAATACAGCCTCGCCAATTGCGTTGTCAAGTAGTTCGCTGCGCATGCTCATGCAATCTGTGGTCGCCAGCCCCTCGCGGCGACGAGCACTGCATAAGTACAATGGATAAAGGCCGCCGTTACCCTGGTAGCGAACGGTCAACGCCCGACCGCAGCCGCCGCATATCAGCAGCCCCTGAAGCAGCGCCAATCCTTCACGCGCCGCACCACTGAGCACGGTACCTTCGCCGTTGGTCCTGTTTTGCGCCAGGTGTTCCTGGTTGCGCTCAAAGTCCTCCGGGGTGATATATCCATCATGATGGTCTGGCAGATGAACGCGCCACTCTGTCTTCGGAACCGGCTGTACGTGCTTATGGACCTCTCCCTGTGCTGTGATGCGCTGACGATACTGATATCGTCCAAAAACATAGATGCCGGCATAGGAAGGATTCCGTATCAAACCGAGAACACGTCCGTGACTCAGGCGCCCCCAGATGAGTCGACCTGCCCAGGCACCTCCATAGGCACGCTTTGGAAAGCGCAGACCCTCTTCGGCAAAGCGCTTGACAACCGCGTACGCGCTGCCGGTCTCCTGAAACAGACGGAATGCGAGCTGCACGGCACCGCGTACCTCGTCATCGGGATCCAGAGCGATGCGGCCGTCATCGCCGTAGCACAAGCCGACGGGCAGTGGAAAGCGCAACTCACCCTTCTTCGCCTTGTTGAGTTTGCCGCCCTGGAGGCGGCCGCGCAAGAAGTGCAGTTCGGCCTGTGCCATCGTACCTTTGAGACCAAGTATCAAGCCGTCGTTGAAGTCGCCCGCGTCGTAGCAGCCATCGGCGTCGAGTAACGTTATGTGTAGCATTACTCGATTTGTACTAAACCGCTGACGCGGTAGGGGAGGAGTGCGAGAGCTGATGGCTGACGTTCATTGTGGCGGTGAGCTGACGCAGGATCCCAACGAGGGGGCGCAGATACCTCCAGGAGCAGTATGTGGATGCCCAACCGGGCTCCATCACTGCTTCCAGGAGGTTAGTCATGACGCCGCTGCGCCAACGCATGTTGCACGACATGGAGATCCGTAATCTCGCCGAGAACACACAGAAGTCCTATCTGATTCAGGTACGCAGTTTCGCCCGCCACTTTCGCCGTTCGCCCGAACTGCTGGGCCCCGACGAGATCCGGGCCTGGCTCGTCTACCTGCTCGAAGAGCGCAAGCTGGCACCCGCCAGTCTCGGCGCAACGGTCGGTGCACTGCGTTTTCTTTACCGTGTGACGCTCAAGCGCGACTGGAGCGACGAGGATTTTCCCTTGCCGAGGAAGCCGTTCCGACTGCCAGTCGTCCTCAGTTTGGAGGAGATCACCACCTTCTTCGATTCGGTCGCCAGTCTCAAGCACCGCACCATCCTGATGACCGCGTACGCCGCCGGACTGCGGGTGTCGGAAGTCGTGCATCTGAAGGTCACCGATGTCGACAGCAAGCGCATGGTTATTCGTGTGAACCAGGGGAAGAACCGTAAGGATCGCTATGTAATGCTCTCGACGAGGCTACTCGAGATCCTGAGGCTGTATTGGCAGGACGCCCATCCGAAGGAATGGCTCTTTCCAGGCAGCATTCCGGGGCGGCCCATCACCCGCCATGCCGTGGGCGACGCATGCGAGCTTGCACGCAAGCGCAGCGGCATCACCAAACCCGTGACACCCCATTCTTTGCGACACGCGTTCGCCACGCATCTGCTGGAAACCGGGACTGACGTGCGCCGGATCCAGCTGCTGATGGGCCATAGGTCCCTGTCCACAACATCGCGTTACCTTAAAGTGGCCACCAGCACCGTGTGCGCCACCACCAGTCCCTTCGATCTGCTGCCGCACCCGGCACCCATTCCATCCCCGCCACCTGCGCCCGAGTACTTCTGAGCGCGGTCATGCGGCCGGCGCTCGAAGTGGCGGACATTTTCCGCCAGTGTGGGCCCAGTTTTCGGCTATCCCATGCCGAGGGGCTCAGTCGTGTGCAGCGACGCGTGATGAGTGCCATCGAGCTGTGTCGTACCGCAGCGCTTGGTGCCCATCTCGAGCAGTGCGATGCATGCGGCCATCAGCGCATCAGTTACGACTCATGTCGTAACCGGCACTGTCCGAAGTGCCAGTCACTCGCCCGCGCGCAATGGCTCGAACGCCGGCATGCGGAGCTCCTCCCCTCGACCGAGTATTTCCATGTCGTCTTCACGCTTCCCGAATCCATCGCCGCCCTCGCGCTTCAGAACAAGAGGACGCTCTACGATCTGCTGTTTCGCGCCAGCGCCGAAACGTTGCGCACGATCGCCGCCGATCCGAAGCACCTGGGCGCCGAGATCGGCTTCCTCACGATCCTGCATACTTGGGGACAGAATCTGCAGCATCACCCTCATGTGCATTGCGTTGTGCCGGGCGGCGGCATCTCCCCGGACGGCGAGCGCTGGATCGCCTGCCGTCCCGGTTTCTTCCTGTCCGTGCGGGTCCTGTCACGGCTCTTTCGCCGCCTGTTTCTCGAACAGCTGCGCCGCGCTTTCGACGCCGGCGGGCTGCGCCTGCACGGTCAGTTCGAATCCCTGAGCGATCCCGTCGCATTCGCAGCCTGGCTTGCACCCGCGGCACGGGCGGAGTGGGTGGTCTACGCCAAGCCGCCCTTTGGCGGTGCCGAACACGTGCTCGATTACCTGGGCCGCTACACCCACCGCGTCGCCATCTCCAACAACCGGCTGCTCGCCTTCGACGGGCACACCGTGCAGTTCCGCTGGAAGGACTACCGGCACGAGTCCAGACAAAGGACCATGACGCTCACGGCCGACGAGTTTATCCGTCGCTTCCTGCTGCATGTGCTGCCTGACGGCTTCAAGCGCATCCGCAGCTACGGGTGGCTCGCCAACTGCCACCGTGCCACCAGGCTCGCCACCTGCAGGCAGCTGCTCGGTGTCGAGGCTCCCGCCGCTGCCGCAGCCGAGCCCGGGGAAGACTACCGTGACCGCTACCAGCGACTCACCGGCAAGTCACTGCGCGACTGCCCCGTATGTGGCAAGGGACACATGCTCCACATCCAAGACATGCCCGGCAGCCTTCCACGAGCCCCGCCAGGTCCCACCCATGCGCGCTAGTTGCCACCGCACCTGTTTCCGTACACGTTCGCCTTTCCTGACGAGGCCAACGCGGCTGCACTCGTGCCTTCGATCTGCTGGCGCACCAGCGTACTCCAAAATGGCGGGTGATTTTCCGGTTCACGCGCACATTCCCGCTTCCTTTACACGTGATGCTTCCCACTCTCGCCGGAAGTCCGTGTGTGATCGCCCCTGCAAGGCATCACAAATTACCGCGGCGGCCATTCAATGCCCATAGCGGCCACCGCCTGTGGAGCGGTTTCGCACAAACATTTTTTTGATTACCGGTCGCGGATCAGGTCCGACGACATGGCGATGCGCTGGTTGCCGCGACCGCCAACCAAAAAAATCTCTGCCTAATGTCGAGAGGTCAGTAATGTGGAGTTGCCAAAGAAAGCACTTACAGGTAGGGGAGTCCGAGCGACCGGACTCCCCATTATATCGGCGCTAAAGCGACGCAAGCCATTCAATCACGGACGCGTCACGACGCCATGACGCTTTTGCCCTGACGGGATTAGCGACTCCTGTGCGAGCAATTGCTTGACGCTTCATTTCCCGATCGGCACTTGCGTAACGATTGGTGGTGTTGATGCTGGCGTGACCGAGCCAGTGACTGATGGTTGGCAGGTCCGTGCCACATTTGAGCAACAACATTGCGGCACTATGCCGGGCGCTGTGCGGGTGGAGCCGTTTGTTGCACATTGACGGGCATCTGACAGCTGCTGCGCGGCAGTATTTCGACATAATGTAAGCGATTCCGAATCGGGTAGGCCGCTGTCCTCTCTGATTGCAGAAAAGTGGCATATCGGAGCGCATATCCAGACGCATTTCCTCTGTGTACTGCTTCAGGACCTGCGCCGTTTCGGGCCAGAGAGGACAGATCCTCCGTTTGCGCCCCTTCCCGAATAAACTTACCAGCGGTGGGGGGGCGATTTGTAGGTTGCAGGCGTTCAAATCGACAATTTCCTGGGCTCGTGCGCCAGTGTTAAACACGACGGCGAGTAACGCGTAATCGCGACGTCCGAGCGACGTACCCCGATCGATACATTCCATGGTGACGCGAATTTCGTCTTCCTCCAGATAGTCTATCGATCTGGTTCGCGTGCGCTTGAAGGGAATTCCGAGAATCCGCTGGGCTTGTTCCATCCTGTCGGGAGAGTGAGAACCCACGTAGCGGAAGAACGCATGAATGGCAGCGAGCCTTACATTGCGCGACGAGGTCCTGTTATGACGCTCTTGTTCCAAATAGCTCAAGAACGCCAGAACAGCCTCCGGCGAGATTGCATCCAGATCCAGCTTTACCGGATCGCAGTGCCTGGACGCCGCGATGAAACGCAGAAGTAGAATCATGGTATCCCGGTAACTGAGCACAGTATGCCGGCTCACACCACGCTGTTCAGTCAGATATTCGCTGACGAATGATCGCAGTGATTGGGCCAGTACGTTGGGGTACGTCGCTTTCATGCTGCACCTCCATCGGGAAATGGTCGGACAAGCGCACCGTAGCGCTCCCTGAAACGGTCGCTGGCCGCAGCAGCCAGTTCTGCGACAAACGGGAGGTACCGGAAATGTGCTGCAGCACATTTGCGCTATCTTAAAGTGGCCACGAGCACTGTGTGCGCCACCACCAGTCCCTTCGACCTTCTTCCGCGCCCTGAACCTATTCCGTCTGCACCCGCCGCGCCCGAGTATTTCTGAACCTGGCGATGAGACCCGCGCTCGAAGTGGCGGACATCTTCCGCCGTCGCGGCCCGCAGTACCGGCAGACCCATGCCGACGCCCTCGGTTGTGCCCAGCGGCGCGCGATGAGCGCCATCGAACTGTGTCGTACCGCCGCACTCGGTGGGCATGTTGAGCAGTGCGATACATGTGGACATGAGCGTATCACCTACAACTCGTGCCGGCATCGCGCCTGCCCGAAATGCCAGTCACTTGCCCGTGCGCAATGGCTCGAACGCCGGCGCGCCGAACTGCTTCCCGAGGTGGAGTACTTTCATGTGGTCTTCACGCTGCCAGAACCCGTTGCGGCACTCGCGTACCAGAACAAACGCGTGCTCTACGACATGCTGTTCCGCACCAGGGCCGAAACGCTGCGCACGATCGCCGCCGATCCGAAACATCTCGGCGCGCAGATCGGCTTCCTCTCGGTCCTGCACACGTGGGGGCAGAATCTGCTGCACCATCCGCACGTGCATTGCGTCGTACCGGGCGGCGGCATTGCCCCGGATCGCGAGCGCTGGATCGCGTGCCGGCCCGGCTTCTTCCTGCCGGTGCGCGTGCTCTCGCGCCTGTTTCGCCGCCTGTTCCTCGAGCAGCTGCGCCGCGCCTTCGACGCCGGCGGGCTGCGTTTCCATGGCCAGCTCGAACGCCTGCGGGATCCCCGGGCGTTCGCCGCGTGGCTTGCGCCCACCGCCCGGGCCGAGTGGGTGGTCTACGCCAAACCACCGTTTGGCGGCGCCCAACAGGTGCTCGACTACCTGGGTCGCTACACGCATCGCGTCGCCATCTCGAATAACCGGCTGCTGCACTTTGATGGCGATTCGGTGCTGTTCCGGTGGAAAGACTACCGGCACGAAGCCCGCCACAGGACCATGACCCTGACAGCCGATGAGTTCATCCGCCGCTTTATATGAACGCGTCCCGTTTGCAACAGTTTTCGTGTGTTCAGACAGACAGGATGGGCTGCAGCTTTATATCCGTACATGGACTCCCGCCTATGAGCAAGATCGGTTTGCATTTTGAGGGTCACGACTGCGTCCGTACATTCGGCTTCTGATGTGCTTGCTGCTGCACGAGCCATCATGGAAATTTGCGCGCTTGCTCCTCATCGGCCTTCTGGCTTCGTACTGCAGCCGCCGGATATATCAGGATCTGCAAGCGCCGGTCCGACCGGTTCGCCATGCTTGCTGCTTCTTGCGCAATCGCGAAAGAAATAAAGCAATACTCAATATCTGTTGCCTGTTACGCAACTCGGAAGCAGCCGTTACCTGTCAATATTGCCCAGGCAATGCGCGCCGTCTTGTTCGCCAGGGCGATCGCAGCAATGCTCACGTGGCGGCGTTGCATCACAGCCTTGATCTAGCGACTGTGCTGATCGTCGCGACGGTTCACGAAGTGCATGACCGCGCGGGCGCCCTGTACAAGCAGGGTTCTCAGATAGGTGTCGCCGCGTTTTGTGATACCGCCTAACCTGGTTTTGCCTCCGCTGGATTTTTGCCTCGGCGTCAGCCCCAGCCAGGCCGCAAACTGTCGGCCGTTCCTGAACTGCGATGGATCACCGACACTGCTGACGAGCGCGGTCGCGATCACTGGCCCGATTCCTGGAACGGTAGCGAGCCGTTGGCAAGCTTCGTTGCTCTTGAAGATCTCCGCTATCTCGGCAGCAAGTTCGTCGAGCCATTGCTGCAGTGCCTTCAGTTGCTCGAGGTACATCGAGCCAAGCCGTCTGAGCAATGCGGTAATGTGGGCATCGGGATTGTTGACGAGCTCAACCACTCCCTTTCTCAATTGCGGAAGCCCGACCGCGAAGATCACCCCCTCTTCAGCAAACATGCTCCGGATCTGATTCGATTTCGCTGTCCGCTCCTGGATGAGCCGTTGGCGCATGCGATGAACCGACTGCAGCGACTGCTGTTCAGCGCTCTTGATCGCAACGAAGTGAATGCCTGAGCGCGTCACTGCCGCGCAAATCGCTGCCGCGTCATTCGCGTCGTTCTTGCCACCGAGCAGAAACGGCTTCACATATTGTGTCGGCAGCAGGCGGACCGTGTGTCCCAACGCGGTTAGCTCACGGGCCCAGAAATGGGAGCCGTGACAGGCCTCGATACCAACCAGACTGGATTCCAGTTTTGCGAAGAACTTCAACACCTCAGCTCGGCGAAGTTTCTGCTGCACAACGGTCTTGCCATGGCGATCGACGCCATGAACCTGAAACACGTTCTTTGCGATATCCAGACCAATGGTAAGTGCAGGCATTGACGTTCTCCCGGGAATTGGTGAGGTAAGTGTCGCCCCGAAGGGGGCGGGAGTCCATGCCATCAGCCTTGTTGCAGCCGGTATTGCTGCTGCGGGCCTCTATGAAATACGCTGACTCGCACCTCATTTCCTGCGCGAGCTCTGACGTTGCCCGCGAATTTCGGATCCCTTAACTGAGCGGAGATTATGCCACCCGTTGGTTCTGGGCGGCGTGCCAGTCCTGCTCGAATTGCATCGGGCTGACGTAGCCCAACGTCGAGTGCAAGCGCGAATGATTGTAGAAGCTCAACCAGTCGATTACCTCGTCCATCGCTTCGCGACGCGTTGCGAAGCGCTGGCCAAGGATGCGTGCTCGCTTGAGCGATCCCCACAGGCTTTCGGTCGGCGCGTTGTCCCAACAATTTCCTCGACGGCTCATCGAGCTGCGCATGCCGTAGCCCTTAAGCAGGTCCTGGAAGTCATGACTGCAATACTGGCTACCCCTGTCGCTATGGACGATCAGGCCCGCTTCCGGCCGGCGGCGAAACCACGCCATACGCAGCGCGTCAGACACCAGCTCCGTGCGCATGTGTGGCTGCATCGACCAACCCACCACCTGACGGCTGAACAGGTCGAGGATGACCGTCAGGTACAGCCAGCCCTCGTCAGTCCAGAGGTACGTGATGTCCGTACTCCAGGCCTGATCGGGGCGAGCAGGCGAGAAATCGCGTTGCAGCAGGTTCGGCGCGACCGGCAGGTTGTGGTTGCTGTCGGTGGTGGCCTTGAAGCGGCGTTTGGTCTTCGCCTTGATGCCATGCAGCTTCATGAGCCGCTGGACACGATCCTTGCTGACGCGAATGCCCTGGGCAAGCAGCTTCTTCCACACCCGCGGCCAGCCGTACTCGCCTTTGGATTCAGCGTGCACGGCCTTGATGTGGACCAGCAGGGCGTCGTTGCTGATACGTCGGCGCGGACGCTCCGTATCGACGTCCCGGGCCTTGCGGGCATGGTAACCGCTGGGGCTGACACCCAGCACCTGGCAGGTCAGGGAAACCGGCCATTGTCGGCTGTGAAGTTCAATCCAGGCGTACTTCAATCCGACACCTTTGCGAAGTACGCCGTGGCTTTTTCCAATATGTCGCGCTCCATCTTCACGCGTGCCAACTCCGCGCGCAGCCGGGCAATCTCCATCTGTTCGGGAGAAACCTGCTTGCCTGCGCCGTTCAGCTTGCCAGCGGCATCGGCCTTAACCCAGTTGTGCAGCGTCTTCGGGCTAATGGCTAGTATCTTTGCCACCGCCGCCATGCTCTGGCCGCTGCGGACCATGCGCACGGCTTCTATCATGAATTCCTGCGTGTACCGTGCTCTCGGATTACCCATCTTTCCTTCCTCCTCGCGTGAGTTTTACACACTCAGCAAGGGATCCATTTTTTACGGGCAAGCTCAATCGAAGCTGGACGGCGGATTCAGGTTTAGCGAGTCCCGGTCCTACCTGGTTTGTCATCACACTCGATTGCTGCGCAACCTTTCGACGTTCAGCCTGTGTTAAACGTTGATCCTCTGTTTCGCGTGAACCATTCAGGCAGGCTTCACGCTCACGTAGGCCTTCTGGTAGGGCCGGTCATGGGCCAGCACAGCCCAGATCGTCCGCGCCATCTTGTTCGCCAATGCTACGACCACCACATTCTTTGGTCGCCGCTTCATCATTTGCTCGACCCACTCGCCGGGCTCCTTTGCGTGCTCTATTACGCTACGCGCACCATGGATCAGCAGTGTGCGCAAATAGGCGTCGCCTCTCTTACTAATTCCGTGCAGCCTCACCTTTCCGCCCGAGCCCGTCTGCCTCGGCACGATGCCAACCCATGCGGCAAACTCCCGCCCCGAACTGAATGCTTTCGGATCGCCCATCATTGAGACGGCTGCCGTCGCCGTCAGCAGCCCGACGCCGCAAATTTCGCTAACCGCCTTCACCGCCTTGTCTTCCTTCTTCCACTCGCGCATCCGGCGCTCGATCTCGGCGACCTGTTCGTCCAGCTTCGCCAGTCCATTCCACTGCTCGCGAAAAGTATCGATCAGCACGGCGGGCAGGCGCTCCGCGATCCGTTCCAGCACGACCGGTATCTCCTTGTTCAGCTTGCTCCGGCCCTTGCTCATGATCTCTCCATATTCCATCAGCAGTCCACGCAGGTTATTGATCTGCATTGTGCGAAATTTGATCAGCTGCTGTCGCATACGGTGTAGCGCAAGCATCGCCTGTTGTATCTCCGTTTTCACCGCGACGGGCTTGCAGGGTTGCTGGACAGCCATCCAGATTGCCCGAGCGTCCGCTGCATCGTTCTTGTTGCGGATGTTGAAAGCCTTCACAAACTTCGCCGGCATCAGCTTTACCTCGTGACCCATGTTCGTCAGTTGCCGGGCCCAGTGGTGCGATCCGCCGCACGCCTCCATGCCGATCAGGCACGGAGCCCGGTTCGCGAAGTACTCGAGAAACTTTGCACGCTTGATCGGCTTGTTCACGATTTCTCCGGTTTCCTGATCGACGTAGTGGACCTGAAAAACCGACTTTGCAATGTCAATCCCAACTGGCGTAAGCTTCACGATGGATTCTCCGGTTTGCCTGGAAACTCCGTATTCTCCACCTTGGCACATCGATGCCGTTTGCCTGTGAGGATCCACCGTCCTTAGAGGTGGCGCCGGGAATTCGGACAGCTCGGTAAGTGGAAAAAGCTGGGGTCCGAGTCGGCCATAATGGCTGGCAAATAGGAACCCAGAAATGACGAAACGAAATCGACGCGCGCACTCCCCAGCGTTCAAGGCGAAGGTGGCGTTGGCGGCCCTGAAGGGCGACAAGACGCTGGCGGAGTTGGCGCAACAGTTCGAAGTGCATCCGAACCAGATTACGGACTGGAAGAAGCAATTGCAGGAACGCGTTGCTGAAGTGTTCGAGACAGGCAAGACATCGGCCGAGCCCCCCGTCGACGTGAAGGTGTTGCACGTGAAGATCGGACAGTTGACACTGGAGAATGATTTTTTGGAGGGCGCGCTCGGCAAGGCGGGATTGCTGAGCGTAAAGCGATGATTGATCGCGCGCACGCGCTGCCGGTGAGCCGGCAGGTCCAGCTGGTGGGCATTGCTCGTTCGAGCGCCTATTACCAACCGCACCCGGTAAGCGAGACTGATCTGAAGCTGATGCGCCGGCTCGATGAGCTGCATCTGGAGTTTCCGTTCGCCGGTGCGCGGATGCTGGTGCGCCTGCTGAAGCGGGAAGGCGTCCAGGTCGGACGCAAACATGTCGGCACACTGATGAAACGCATAGGCATTGAAGCGCTGTACTGCAAGCCGAACACCAGCCGCCGTCATGCGAAGCACAAGATCTGGCCTTATCTGTTGCGGGGCATGACGATCAATCGCGCAAACCAGGTCTGGGCACTGGATACGAGTTACATCCCGATGGCGCGGGGCTTCGTGTACCTGACCGCCGTAGTGGACTGGGCCAGCCGAAAGGTACTGGCCCACCGTGTGGCGATCACGATGGAGGCGATGAATGCTGTCGAGGCATTGGAGGAAGCATTCGCGAAATACGGTCAACCGGAGATCGTCAACACCGATAGTAAGAATGTCGGTACCAATTATTCCCGGCCGGTCTGTGTTTTACAGGCATCGACTATTCGCGGAAGATTTGGTGCCGTAGAGCGTTCCGGGCAACCTGACCCAAACACCGATCGACTGATTGTCTTTCCCTGGACCTGTCGGTCGTCCGGAACTGCCGAACGGCGAGGTTTCGCCTCGTCGATACATGTGACTCAAGAAGGGCCTGACGCTCTGTCACTTTACTGTCTTGTCCAGGTACTCGATGTCGGTGGAATCGCCCAATCCAAGATCGAGAACTGGAGCAAGGCTGCATGAAAGAAGAACAGGCTACTGCTGGCCGTCGCACCGTGGTGGGCGGGGTCGATACGCACAAGGATCTGCACGTGGCGGCCGTCGTTGACGAACATGATCGCGTGCTGGGAAGCGAATGTTTCCCAACCACACGACACGGCTATAAGCAGATGATGATATGGATGCGCTCATTTGGCGAACTCGCCCGAGTCGGCATCGAGTGCACCGGGACCTACGGCGCGGGCCTGCTTCGCTATCTGCAGCAAGGGGTAACGGTGCTGGAGGTGACCACCCCGGATAAAAGCGACCGGCGCAAACGCGGTAAGGACGATACGCTGGATGCCCAGAACGCAGCACATGCTGCCTTCGCCGGCGTACGCACGGTTACACCGAAGACCCGTGATGGCATGATCGAGTCTTTGCGCGTGTTGAAAGTCTGTCGCAAGACGGCCATCGCCGCCCGGCGTGTTGCCCTGCAATTGATCCACAACACCATTGTCTGCGCACCTGATGAGCTGCGTGAGCCACTACGTGCGATGACCCGCATGCAGCTTATCCGCACGTTGGCCGCGTGGCGTCCGGATCTCTCTGACTTCCGGAATCTGGCCTCTGCTTACGGGATCACGCTAAAGTCGCTCGGACGTCGCTATCTCGAACTGCACGATGAGATCGCCGACCTCGACGTCATGATAGCGGCCCTCGTTGACGAGCTTGCACAAGATCTGGTCTCGCGCAATTCAATCGGCTACGAGTCCGCGTCGCAGCTGCTGTTGACAGCTGGCGACAACAGTAGCCGACTTAAGTCGGAGGCGAGCTTCGCCGCCCTGTGTGGCGTAAGCCCCGTCCCAGCGTCTTCAGGAAAGGTAACCCGACATCGGCTAAATCGAGGCGGGGACCGCGCTGCCAATAGTGCACTGCACATCATTGCCATCGGTCGATTAAGAACCGACGCCCGCACGAGGGCCTATGTCGACAAACGCGTCAGCGAGGGGCACTCCAAGCTTGAAGCGATCCGCTGTCTCAAGCGCTATATCGCCCGGGAGGTCTACTACGTAATTCGGCAGCGTAACAGCCAGATCGGACAGACTCAAATTGCTACTTGACCTTTAGAAGGGCGTCCAGGGCAGCCAGTTCACAGCGACAGACTTCACCGACGCGGTGCTCCGCCGCGGCATTCGCTTGTCCATGGACGGCAAAGGTGCCTGGCGCGACAACGTGTTCGTCGAGCGTGTGTGGCGCAGCGTGAAATATGAAGAGGTGTATCTGAGGGCCTATGAATCGGTCAGCCATGCCCGCCGTTCTATTGGCGATTACCTGAATCTTTACAACCAGAAACGACCTCATTCGAGTCTGTCCGATCAGACGCCGGATGAGGCATACTTCGCGACACTGCCAGCGATCAAATCGGCAGCTTGATGACCCCGGCGCTTCCACTTATAAACTCGATCTGACTGTCCGAACCAACGGCGTCACCTCTGTCGCGCGCACCTGGGTGGGCGCACTGGTGCGCGGGTACAACGACGAACATCGTCACAGCGCGATCCGGTTCGTGACGCCGGCGCAGCGTCATGCCAACCTTGATCAGGACATTCTGGAATCGGCGCATGGCGCTCTATGAGACTGCCCGGCAACGCAATCCGCTGCGATGGACAGGCCGCACGCGCAAGTGGCAGCGCATAAGTACTGTGCATCTGAACCCGGATCGAACTCACAACCTGCCAGGCACTCCGCAGCGCGATAAGCAGGAGCGAAAGGCCGTCTGAACTCTAAACGTTGAGGCAACAACTACCTTGAAAATTTCCGAGGATGGCATCGAGCTTCCGTGGGTCGATGAGCAACCTCCGCCCGGGATAAGTGCTTGCGAAAATCGAGCCAAGGGCGGCCTGCTGATCGTCTTCGGACCTTAGCGATAAAGCTGCCGGGACAATTGACCGCATCGTACTGACCACTGAGCTGCAACGTCAGCAATCTTCGAACGGCGACGTAGCGAAAAGTGTTTCGTCGACTGACGGCGACAGACCAGTCCTGGTCAGTAACAAACCATCGCACCACACACGTTCGACGCGTCCCCACGCACAGGCTGAAGCAGCGTCCGGGAAGAAACCTCGTCCGTGATAGTTGGCGCTCGTGTTGCAGAGCAACGGAATGCCCGTCAGCTTTTCGTATTCGACCAGAAGTTGCGCCACCGGATGCTCGGAAGTTCTTGAAATGGTCTGCAATCGGGCAGATCCGTCAAGATGCACGACGGCAGGGATTTTTTCTCGCCATTCCGCGCGCGTCTGATGATCGAACAACATATAGGAATCAGGGCTCCCCGGGCTAAAAATGGTCGGCGCACGATCCTCAAGGCAAATTGGCGCCACGGGACGGAAGTGCTCTCGAAACTTGATGTCGTTGAGATGATCCTTCATTGTGGGCAAAGTCGCGGCGGCCAGAATGCTTCTGCCCCCCAATGCTCGTGGTCCGAGCTCGGCCCGGCCGGCAAGGAAAACGACGGGCTTGCTACTGGCGAGTATGCTGGCGAGTTCTGCAATGGAGCAAGTAGACGCCGTCCATCCGGGCGGTACTTGGCAACCTTTTAAGACCGGTCCGCTATATACCGACCACTCCAGCGGCACGAAGCCCTTCTCAGCTGCCAGCGCGCAACAAGCGGCGCCGATCGCCGAGCCGCTATCGTTGGGAAACGGCGGTACCCAGATTGCGTCGAACAAACCGCTCGCGCGCAGGGCGCTGTTCCATTTGATATTGAGCCCGCATCCGCCAGCGATGCACAAATTTCTCGGCCCCGGAATCGAATGGCGCTGCAGCGCGATACCCATTTCATGAACGAGAAGACGCTCGAGGAATACATGGAACGAGGCGAGTACGTCTTCGGATGGCCTGGCTTCCAGTCGCAGCGCGCTAGCTTCGAAGAACTCTCCTACAGCCGCTAGTGACGCGTCCGCGCTGTGGATGTTCTCGCGATAAGCTTGCGCACACTCCGCGTCGCCAGCAAAGCGTGCCTGATAAAGCCCGCGAAATACCTCAACGATATCTTCGTCAACGGAGCCCAGCGCGATGTAAGCCATCAGCTTGCCGGCCACACCCAGATCCCACCGGGCGCCGCCCGGCTTCTTATAAGGACCAAAGTGATGACCCGCTGCGGCGTAGATGTGACCTACCATGGGGAACAGGCAGTCAACATGGCGGGCGTGGTGGCGTTCTACATGATAGAGCCGTGGGACGATGCCACCATCCCACACCAAACAGAATGCAGGTTGCCCGCTTTGGGCAAAGGGACTGGTGCAGTACGCGGAGGCCACATGGCCTGACACATGAGGATAGCTTTTATAAGGAAAGGAGTGGCCGCCGACAAGCAGTCCGGAGCCGTCGAGCGAAGCGAGCAGATCATCGGCTCGGCGTTCGGCATAAGGGGCCCCTTTTAGGCTGACGGGAAGCGACCCACTGAGGACCCGAAACTGCGACTCGACTACCCCGTCCCAGCCGTCGATGACAAACTGGTCGATATCGTGCGCACGGAAACCATGCTCGGACAATGCGATCGTGATCGCGTCGAGGTCGTCGATCGCCTGATACCGCGGATTGTTGTCTCGCTTTTCCTGCTCCACGCAAAAAACGAGTTTTCCATCCTCGACAAGGGCGATCGCTCCGTCGTGTGTCAGTTTGATCCCACAGATGCGCATAATATCTCCCTGCCTAACGCTGGTAAGTTGGTCCACACGAAGGAGAAGTCCCGTTCCGAAAGCAGGCGAGCAGACAGTCTTCATTCAACGACTGACCGACGCAGCTCAAACGATCGATCTCAACCAGCTCTTCTTCCAGGATGGCTATGACCGTCTCGGCTCCGGCAACGTGGCCCCATCGCCGGCAATTGGCGTCACGTGCCGATCCGAAAACCAGCTGTCCACCGGGCGCAAGCATCCGTGCTAAATTGCGGACAGCGGCGCGCACCTCGACGCTGCCGTCGAGGTAATAGAGAACCTCCGCCACCACGATCAGATCGAACTGTTGCTCAGTCGAAAAATGCTGGACATCGGAGACGATCCAATTGATGTGTGGTGGGTCCATCATCCGTTCGCGTGTCCTAGCAATTGCGCGTGGCACAATATCGATCACGG
The DNA here is from genome assembly GCF_004339745.1 of Paraburkholderia sp. BL9I2N2. Lineage (GTDB taxonomy): Bacteria > Pseudomonadota > Gammaproteobacteria > Burkholderiales > Burkholderiaceae > Paraburkholderia. Next base: position 1,186,806 of record NZ_SMGP01000001.1, read on the forward strand.
TGAGCCGTTGGCAGTGCGGTGCCAATTTTTCCGTAAAGGCTCCGCCGGCGCATCCGACTTCGAGCGCATTTGTGACAGATCCCTGCGAAAGTGCCATCCGAAGCATTTGCCTGTGGCGCTCGTGCTCAAACGGATTGTTGTCGAGCCGCCATGGATCGTCTGTGTCCAATTCCCGGCGCAGCAATTCGAAGTTCGTTTGATGTTTCAATTCCGCCATACCTTTATGGTTCGCCGCTGCAAGTATCCGGACCTTGGGCCGGGACTGGTGCTCCGTTGAAAAGAGGCGTGTTGCTACGAGAACTGCACGGCGACCAAACGCTATTGTTTAACTTCCAGAAAAAATAGCTCGCGAGGGCTGTTACGCAGCTTCAGACCTTCAGCCACTCATTGGAAGGGCGTCGTTACCGTGACAACGCCCGTGAGGGATGCAGTCGAACCCGACGCTGTTCCCACAATCCGCGCAGTTCCTTGACGAGGGTTTCACGTCGCGTCTGCTCAAGCGTAATTGTATCGAGAAGATGTCCGAGCACGGCTTCGCCTTCGATCTGCATTAGCATATCGAACAACTCATGTGAAATGCGCACACTGTCACAGATGGAGCCGCCGGTGCGAATTTCGCATACCGTCTCCTGACGATCCCGCGCTGTGTGAGCGCGGATTCGATAGAGCGATGCATAGGGCGGCAGTGAAACCGCGAGCGCAGTCCAATGTTCCTGCGTTGCGGGCCGTTTTTTGACGAGGAACGGCCCGACCACAAGTCCATCCAGCTCTGTCGTCAGATATGTGGCAATCGCGTCTGCAACCGAATCTACGATTGGCTCAGCGTTGTTATTAAAGGAAGTGTTGAGCAGAATTGGGATTCCTGTCCGCTTCTTGAACGCATTAATAACCTCCCAGTAGGCGGGATTGGTTTTCCGCGATACTGTTTGCAGCCGCGCTGTACCGTCAATGTGCGTGATGGCGCCGAGCAAGGCACGCTTGGAGTCGCGCACGCGAACTACAAAATTCATAAAAGGGAATTCGCGGGTACCCTCTGGGAGGTCAAAAAATTCGTGCGCATCATCCTCCAGCACTGATGGCGCGAACGGTCGGTAACCCTCGCGCTTCTTGACCATGGCGTTGATCCGGTCCTTGTTTGCGGTCGGCCTGGGATCGGCAAGAATGCTGCGGTTGCCAAGCGCGCGTGGCCCGAACTCCGAACGACCCTGCACCCAGCCGATCACGGCGCCATTTGCCATCCAGTCGGCTGCTCTGCCTGCCACGTCATCACTGCGTTCAACGTCGAGGTGTCCGGCCCACGCATTCAATTCTTGCTCCACGACTAGATCGCTCCCAAGATCGGGCCCCCAATAGACCTCCTGCAATCGCTCACGCGGCGCGGGCTGACCGAAGTCGTTTGACATCATAAGGGCGGCGCCTAATGCGCAACCGGCGTCGTGCGCTGCGGGCTGCACAAAGATGTCTTCGAAAAGTCCCGAATACAGCAGCTTACCGTTCATGGTGCAGTTATGAGCTACTCCTCCGGCTATACACAGCCGCTTCATACCGGTGACCTCGCGATGATGGCGGAGAATGTGAAACACGATCCGCTCCAGCGCTTCCTGCAATGAAGCAGCCACATCTCGATGCTGCTGTGTGAATGGCATTCCCTTTCGCCGGACCTGGATGCTGCGGAGCAACGTCGGACCGATGCGGTCCAGGTAGACGCGGTACTCACCGTCGGCGGAGAGTTGATAGAATTGCTCGAAGAGCCCGCGATAGGGAGCGGGGTCCCCATAAGGTGCAAGCCCCATGACCTTGTATTCGTCGAACAAGCCGTAACCGAGATACCGGATTGTTTCGAGATAGAACAGCCCTAGAGAATTATGCTCTGCGAAAGTCGCGAGTTGCGTAATTTCTGTTCCGGACCCGAGCGCCAAAAGCCCCGAGAGGAAATCACCACCGCCATCGACCGCGAGGATCAGACTTTGCTCGAATCCAGACATCGCAAACGCGCTCACGGCATGCGCCAGATGGTGACTCACGAATGAGACTCGCGAAGGATCGACTTCGGTACCGAACTCCTGCATTAGTAACTTACGCAGAAACAGCTTGGCATCCACCGGAATTGAGATGTTCGGCTGGGACAGGAACAGGCGTTCGAGCATGACGTTGCAATAGGCCTCGGTAGCGTAAAACGCGATGCGGTCGATATCGCTGAGCTGAATCCCTGCGGATGCAAGGCAGTATTGAATCGAACTGCTCGGGAACTTGTTAGAGTGCTTGATCCGGTTGAGGCGCTCCTCTTCGACGGCCGCTATTACGCGTCCGTCCCGGACAAGCACCGCAGCGCCATCGTGCAGAAATGTGTTCGGCAGTTCGAGTGGATTTTCATGAACTTTGTCCAGCCCGCCGCTCACTCCTAAGCACAGCATGTCTCTCTCCTTGATTGTGGGAGGAAGGCCCTATTGGCAAGACTCGAACCCGCACCACCTAAGTAAGGTAGGCTATCGCTCGCCGCTGCGAATACCAGTCAGACCTCACCAGCCCCGAAGAATCTCGCGTAGGGTCCGTCTGCAAAATGGCGCCGCAATTCATGAAAATTCCGTACCGTTTGGTCCAGTGGTCGCGTTTCCTGGCGCTGAAGGATGACGCGACCAGAAAGCTGAGGCGCTGGAACTTGGAGAAAATCCCAAATCGTTGCCAGGCATGCGGCGGATTCGCAAAGAAGGCTCTCGTACTCCATCACAAGCAGGTTGGTCGATGCGAAGGAGTGCGCGACCCTAGCGTGGAAATCCTCGGCGGTCTTGAAGTAGGCCTCGCAGTCGGCGATTGACAATCCGACGCGCGGAGGCAGAGCCGCATCGTTGCCAGAACTGAACCTCAGCCATTGGCCGGTTTGCCTTGCCTGCACCAGCGATCGAAGCGATTCCAATGTGTTTCTGCGAGGCAGGAGGATGACCTTGAGGCGTGGCCAACGAGCCAGCTCAGCCAATAAGCCCGGACGGGCGCGAAACTGAGGTTCATTGATCTTGCAGCCGACATGCGTCACATTGGTCTTGTCGCTCCGCGTCGGGTAGCGAAGGTAGGCAAGCTCGAGGAGCTCACGGTCGCCACGTAGCAGGCGATTCTTATCGGGCCAATTCGTATCATACGTATTGAGCAGCTCACCGTTGCTCAATACGTTCGGATGCCTGTTTAGCAACTGCTCCAGATAGTGCGTGCCCGTCCTTGGCATCGCAAGGATTGCAAATGGCTCAGGAGGCGGTGTAGGGTGGGTCATTCTGGCTCCAGATAACGTTGTTCGCGACAGTTCGGGATTGAATCAATGATGTGAAGTCAGCCGACTCACGATGCCAGCGTTCCAGCGTCGATAGATTGACTGGATGCCATTGAGGATCTTCCGTGACAGGCTGACTTCCACACTGGCGATGGTTGCGCTTCAGTGATGGCGCGACCAGAAAGCTGAAGTGCTGGAACCTCGCGGAAATCCCAAATCGTTGCCAAGCATGCGGCGGGCCCGCGAAGAAGACTACCGACGCATGTGATTGATCGACGACTGCTGCAACGTCATTTGCTCGGCTTCGCTCAGTTCTACCGCACACTTCATCCGCTACCCCGGCACCACGAAGGCGCCAGCAGGTTGACGAAACTCAATCGGATGTACCAGGAACACTATCCTCCATACTGTACAATTCGTGAAATCGATTGTTTTGATGGAACACATCCACACTATGGATAAGTTGGGATCATGCGTTTCAAGGGCCTCGATCTAAATCTCCTCGTCGCGCTCGATGCTCTGATGACCGAGCGTAACCTCACCGCGGCGGCACGCAGCATCAACCTGAGCCAGCCGGCCATGAGCGCGGCCGTCGCCCGGCTACGCGCCTATTTCTGCGATGAACTGTTTACGATGAGGGGCCGGGAACTTGTCCCCACACCGCGTGCTGAAGGGCTCGCTGCTCCAATCCGCGAGGCTCTGGTGCACATCCAGCTCTCCGTTATTTCCCGGGACGTCTTCAACCCGGCCAAATCGGATCGCCGCTTCAGGATCATCCTTTCCGATTTCATGGCAGTCGTATTTTTTCGAAAGATCGTGGAGCGTATTGCACGGGAAGCTCCCGCCGTCGGCTTCGAATTGCTACCACTTGCCGATGACCCCGATGAGGTTCTCCGGCGCGGCGAAGCCGACCCAGGCGATCTTCTTCAATGACGACCGTGGATAGCCTTGCTCCAGGCAATGTTCGAGATACTGATCTATCGATGCGGCGAACGGGTTTGAGCAGTGTCGAGCCAGATGACAAGGGCGAGCGAATAGGGTTTCCAACATGGCTTGCCCTCCTTTGAAAACATGGGCGAACCAGTATCGAACGATTTAAAATATGTTGCATACTTCTGGCCGTTCGCCGCGCCATATATTTGGCCGGCACATAACCCTCAGGCGCGTACGGCCTGCAATAAACCAGTCTGATCGACAGCCGTGCGCAAATGCCTTGCAGCGTGGAAGCGCGGTAGGCGGCACCACTGTCGACGATCAACATCTTCGGTACGCCGCGTTTGAGCAAGGCCTGTTTGAGCACGCCCTCGATGTCGATCGCGGTCTCAGAGAAACAGAACGCGCTATGGGCGATGAGCCGCGAGGCGTCGTCCATCAACGAGGCCAGGTAAGTCTTGCGGCGGCCACGGCCGAGCGACAGGTGCGTACCGTGCAGAACATCGCCGTACCAGATGGAGCCGGCGTGTTCGGCCACGAAGCTGCGCTTCTCCTCGGGCATACTCGCCGAGCCAATGATCCGCGAGAGCCCATTGGCTTGCAACAGCCGATGAACGGCGCAGCGCGAGAGCGTGTCGTGCGCCACGATACCGGCGGACTCGAGCAATAGACGGATCTGGCGGATCGAACGTCGCGGATTCTCGCGTTTGGCCGCAAGGATCGCCGCTTGCACTGCGGGCGGCAGCTTCGATTGCCAGCGATCAACACGAGGCTTGCCGCATAAGCCTTCCAGCCCGTGTTGTTTCCAGGCGTAATACCACGACTGAAGCGTCTTCTCGCCGATGTGGTGTCGGCGGGAACCCGGAATGGCGTACTCCTGCTGAGCCAGTTGCCGGATGATCTTCTGCACATCGCCACGATCAAGCCGTTCCCGACTGACCAGTGGTCCGAGTACAGATAGGCGAAACAGGGCCTTCGGGTCGATGTCCTTCATGCGCACTCCAATTGTTAAAAGGGAGCAACCATGAGAACCGCGATCCGAATTCGGCGCGAGTGGGCAAAGTGTGTGGATAGCCGGAATGACAGGAATTACGCCGTCGCGCACCCGTTCAGAAGCCGTTGATCACGGGACGCAAACACCGTCGCCATCGAGCCAGGCCATCGCCTCACACAGTGGCATGCGCTGCAGACAGCGCAACCAGAATTCAGCAATCTCGACTGAGCGCCCGAGTTGGCCGAAACGGCTACGCAAATAGAATTCGAAGGTGAGACTGCATTCGCCGAGGCGTTGCCACCAGCGCCGTACCGTATGCCGACCAAGCGCGAAGATCGCGCTGGCACGGGGCGCTGCGAGCAGCCGGCAAACAGCAGAAGCAGGACCTGCTGCTGGAGCGCCCAGTTGTACCAGCGGTGGGGCGCAATGCACAGCGGCAGGCGCGAACACGTACGGCTGCAGGCTCGACAGCGAAAGCGCAAAACGGGAACCGGATTGAGATCACCGGCGGCGCTGCGGTCAGCCTTGCGGTGATAGCGGCCGTGACACCACACGCCCGAGCAGCCGCAGTGCCCGCAAGCGACGGGCCGATGGACCTGTGGCGTGCGATCGGCCGCGTTGAGATGTCGTTCAAGAACAGGAAACGCGAATACAATTCGAGGCATAGGCCGGTCTGGTTTGTTGTTCGTGTGGGGCTTCGTCACTTCCCACGATAACAGAGCAGTACTGGCCTTCTTCACGTCCGACATATCTCATGATGTTCAAGGCGGCGTGCTACAACTTATCCTATTTGATACCGAGACGAACAGCTCCGCTGAAACCCAAATTTAGTGCGACATAACAGTGTACACAGCCTTGGGGATTCGGTTCATCAATACCTCCATTCCTCAATTTTACGGAATGTTGGCGTTCACTTTTTTCAGCCGAGCTCAGCGGCGATTGTGCCGATTTCGCGGATTGCTTCGGGCTAGAATGAAGATCTGGCTGTCTAGGTAGCCCTGCGTGCGCGCCCGCGCGAAGTGTGCGGTGAGCGTCAGCTTTGACTACTGAAGCGATGCTGAAACGATCGCCATGGACTGCAATGGAGTTCTACCATAGCCACGCCGCGGGCATATTGTCGATCTGTCAGTTGATCTTCCGACGGCGATTATCGGGACCCGGACTGTGCGAGCAAGGCTTCAACGACGTCCAAGCCTATGCAATCGAGCGGGTCCAGCCTGCGCAGCTTGGCGATCAGCTTCAGTGCAACGGCGCGCTCACCGCGCCGCACGCTGATGAACGCGAGCGCCTTCAGTGTGAAGAGCCAGAAGCGGCCCGGACCAGGAATGGTGAAGTCGGTGTCGCCCGGCTGCACCGCACACCAGTCGCTGTCGAGCGACGCTTGCCGGGCGGCGGCCGCCAAAGCCTTGGTCGCGACCTCCTGCGCCTCGCCAAGTTCACCCCGGTTCGCATGGAACTTATACAGCAGATAGTAGGATGGCAGGCAGCGCGGATACGACAGGACCGCAGTCCACAACGCGGCGGCCACATCGTCATTGCTGCCGCCGCGGGTTGTCTCGATCAACTGTAGCACGGGGGAAGGGACGTTGCCGCCAAACAGATCGGTCGATTCGATACCAGTAATGAGATTCAACAATTTACTCCGATATGGTGAGGCGTCCGGCCGCTTTTGCGGCGCGCGGAAGCCGATGTGACGATGGATGTGTTTGTCTACCCGAACTTGAACTGGATGCCATGCCCGCCGTGCGGATACACCCATTCGAGGTTGTGATGGTCCGTGCACAGAATGCGGCAACTACCGCATTCCAGGCAGCCGTCGGTAATCTGCGTGACCGAGCCGCTGCTCTCCTTCCGATAACAGGAGACCGGGCACACGAACGTGCAGTTTTTTCGGCACAGTCGTTGGTGCAGACTTCAATGCTTTTGATGTGGACGTGCGGCGCCCCGACGTCCACGCGGTAGCGGTTCTGAAACAGCTTTTCCTCGATATTGACAGTGACCGTTTTCATCAGAAGGCTCTCCGAATTTGTATGCGTCGCTGACCAGCCCGGTCAGTGAGCGATTTTTGCGGAGACTGGCCATGATCTCGTGCTTTCTGGTCTTTTTGTCGACGCCATTTACCGTAATCATGGTGCGGGCCGCTTGAGCGACGAGATCAGGGTATGTTGTAAAGAACTGTATCGCCGAAACACCCTGGCGCACGATAGTGTTGGTGACAGGGTGAACCCGGACCTGCACGGAATCCGGGAACTGTTTGATGCAGACGACAATATGCATTGAGGTACTCCAGGTCAGGCGCCGCCGCGTGCCGGCAGCGACGCGCGCAGGTCGTCAACTGAGACGAGCCGCCGACCGTCCGCTTCCAAAAAACTTTGAATACCTTTTGCTTCGCGGGCGTGGATACAACGAAGTCGTTGTCGGCCTTCTGCAGTAAGCATCGGTAAACGGCGAGCACGGCCGTCGCGCTGTTACACGGCAGTTCTTTCTGTTGCTCGATACACTGAAAGAAGCGCTTGAGGATGTGCAGGCGGCTCACGTTCACCACTTTCTCGTCGAATGCGATGTCGAAGAATCGCAGGAAATCCTCGGCCGACGACAGGTGACGCAGTTGTTCGATAACTTCTTGCATGTCGTTACTTCTATTGGACAAGTTCGGCCGCCATAACCACACTCACGAGACTTTCACCCGCGTGCTGCGGGTTTGGGTCAGGAAGCGGCGCAAATCGGTTGCATTCGGCGCCTGCTTGTACTGCGTGGCGAAAGAACGGATGCGCGCAAGCAGGAGCGGGATGAGCCGCTCCGACACCCTCACGCCTAGAGCGTCGTAGGCCTCACGCACACTTTGAGATCCAGAATGTTTCCCGAGTATCGTCGACCGTTGCCGGCCGAGCTCTGCCGGATCGAATCCCTCGTAGGTCGTGGGGTGCTTCGCGAGGCCGTCGGTGTGAATGCCCGACTCGTGAGTAAAGATGTTCCTACCGATGATGCTCTTGTTGAAGGAAACTGCGCGGCCTGAGGCTTGTTCGACTAACGACGAAATGTCGGGCAGCGCTCTGGTGTCGACGCCAGTTTCTCGTCGCAGCAGGTGCCGTGCGCCCATCACGACTTCTTCCAGCGCTGCATTGCCGGCGCGCTCACCCAACCCGTTGACGGTGGTGCTCGCATGGGTCGCGCCGGCCCCAAGGGCGGCTAGTGTGTTGGCTGTGGCGAGCCCGAGGTCGTCGTGCGCATGTATTTCGATCTCCAGATCGACGGCAACGCGTAGCGCTGCAATGGCGTAGAAGGTCTTAAAGGGGTCCAGGATACCGACAGTGTCGGCAAAGCGCACGCGCTGGGCGCCGTGCTGCTGCGCGCATTGAGCCACTTCTACGAGAAATGAGGGATCCGCGCGCGAGGCGTCTTCCATGCCCAAGGAAATTCTGGGATGGTTTTTCGCTGCCTCGCCGACGACGCGTGCGATCTGCGCCAGTACCCAACTGCGCGACTGCCGCAGCTTGTGTTGCAAATGAATATCCGAAACGGGAACCGAGAGATGAACGATATCGGCATCACAACGCAATGCCGCGGTGAGATCCTCGTCGGTGAGGCGCCCCCAAACCATCAGGCGAGCGTCGAGGTTCAGGTCGACGATTGCAGCGATGCACGCCATTTCGTCCTCACCCATGGCAGGAATTCCGATTTCGAGTTCGGCCACGCCGGCCTGCGACAGTGCGGCGGCGATTGCGCATTTTTCCTCAGTGCGAAATGCGACGCCAGCGGTCTGCTCGCCGTCGCGAAGCGTTGTGTCATTGATGATCGGATTGAGCATGTCAGGTCTCTTGAGTTGTCGCCGATGGATTGCAAGCGTTGTGCCAAGCGAGCATCTACAGTCGGGGCACAATTTGCGGGATGTCGACCGGCACAATGTCGGGTTATGGCGGTGCATCGTCCGATTGTTCGTGTCGCGAATGTTACGTTCCGGACAATTCGGCCGCGCTGGAGGTGGCTCGATCGGTTCCATCCGCTAGCGGATGGAATGTCGAACCTGTTCGCTTGATGCATACTCGAAATAATTAGGCTAACAAAGCAATTTGGCCATGAACCGGTCGAGATGGAATGGACGCTGCCCTCCCTCCGGAGAAGTGGGCGCGCTTCAGGGTCCCCAGGACCGAACGACATCAATGTGCCGAAGTGGAGTTGCGACACAACCACTTGAGGAACAGAGGCCCCAGATGGACGCTACGACATATGGACTCGATACTGCAAAACGGGTGCTCCCGGCAGATTCGACTACAGCAACATCACCTCGTCCTGACGAGGTGTAGGAGGGACATGTCGGCGATTCACGAGTCAGTTCGAAAATGACCTTGACAACTTTCTGCTCGTAGAAGGGCAACCCCTATCGCGTCGCGAACAATTTAACGTGGCAGTCCCGTGGCGATTCAACTTCTCTCGAATCCCCTGGCCAACTCCCAATCCGTGACCCGCCGATCGTATTCGAACTGCTCCCATCGCGCGGCGTGCACGTAATGATCGACGACCTCGTTCCCCAACACCTCGCGCAGCCACGTCGAATTCGAACTGATGTCGGTGGCGTCCCGCAGCGTTTTCGGAATTTCCGGTAGCTCGGCATCCCGATAAGCGTCGCCGACAAACGGGTCTGGCAATGCCAGTTTCTCGTCGATGCCCGCAAGACCCGCCGCGATCAGGGCCGCAAAAGCGAGATACGGATTCAGATCCGCACCGCCGATGCGGCACTCCACGCGGACGGCGTCCGAGCTTTCGCCGCAAAGGCGGAAACCGACCGTCCGATTGTCCTGGCTCCATGCGACCTTGGTCGGCGCGAACGTGCCGATCTGGAATCGCTTATAGGAGTTGATGTGGGGCGCCAGAAAGAGGGTGATGTCCTTCGAATATTTCAGCAGGCCCCCAAGGTAATGGTGCATCAGATCGGACATGCCGTGAGGCGACTTGTCGTCATAAAACAGCGGTCGCCCGTCCAGCGACCGCAGCGAGGCGTGGACATGACTGGAGGAACCTGCCAGATCATAACTCCACTTTGCCATGTAGGTGATCGCCTTGTCATGCTGTGCCGCAATCTCCTTGCTACCGTGCTTAATGATCGTATGGTGATCGGCCATCACCAGCGGGTCGGAATAGCGGACATTGATTTCTCCCTGACCCGAACCGCCTTCGCCCTTAGAGCATTCAATGGCGATTCCTGCGCCGTGCAGTCCGTTTCTGATCGGGCGCATGACGGATTCCTGGCGCGTTGTCGACAGGATGTGGTAATCCTGATTGTAGGCGCCGAATGTCTCCAGCTTATTGTATTTTTTTCTCGATATCGCCTCGTAGGATTCATCGAACAAATAGAACTCCAGCTCCGATGCGAAACAGGCGCACATGCCGCGATCGGCCAGCCGGCGCAACTGTTTCTGCAGAATCTGTCTCGGCGAATGGACAACCGGCTGCCCATTATGATCAAACACGTCGCAGATCACCAATGCGGTTGCGTCGAGCCACGGCAGCCGCCGCAAGGTGGAGAGGTCGGGCTTGAGCAGGAAATCGCCATAACCGTCCACCCAACTGGCGCTGGTATAACCGGGCACCGGCAGCATGTCCATGTCATCGGCCAATAAATAATTGCAGGCGTGCGTTTCTTGGTAGCCGTGATGGACAAAAAAATCGGCATGACACCGCTTTCCCATCAGGCGGCCCTGCATGTCCACCATGCAGACGAGCACGGTGTCTATGGCGCCAGAGGTCACTGCGTGCTTCAATTCATCGAATTTCATGCTCATGTTTTCAGCCATCTATCAAGAAGAAGGTGTCATTTCAATTATCTGCACGGGAGGCCCTTGGGGCGGCCGGGGCCGAGGTGGTTCCAATCCGTATGGGCGTACGCCGTCGGGCGGCCATCATCGATCGATGCCGATCCTGCCCGGATCGGATGGGGTGGTTTGAAAAATCTGGGTTATCCAGTTTCCGAACAACAGATGTGCGTGACTACGCCACTGGTTTTTTGGCGGCAAGGTTTCGCAGTCGTCGGGGAAATAGTTTCTCGGAAGATGGATGTCTCTGCCCGCGTTTCGATCGCGGAAGTACTCGTCGGCCAGCGTGTGTGAGTCGTACTCGATGTGGTTGAAGATTTGGAGCGCGTGATGTTTGCAGTCGTTGAGCAGACAGAGGCCGGTTTCCGCCGAGTCAATGAGCACAGAGACGCCGCTGTCGGCCGGAATGTCGGTGTGCCGCATTTCCGTCCAGCGTGACACCGGGATATCAAAATCGTCGGAAAAAACCCTTCAGGTACGGCGAGTCGATTTTTAGGCCGTGATGCCTGAATACACCAAAGGCTTTTTCATTCAGCGCGTATTTGGGCATGCCATGAAAATAATGCATTGCCGCCTGGGCCCCCCAGCAGATGTTGAAGCAGCTGTGGACGTTGGTTTGCGTCCAGCTGAAGATGCTGGCGAGCTCGTCCCAATAACTGACTTCCTCAAAAGGGATCGTTTCGACCGGCGCCCCGGTAATGACGAATCCGTCGAATTTCTGCGCCTTGACGTCCAACCAGTCGTGGTAGAACGACACGAGATGTTCAGTCGGCGTGTTCTTGGGCGCGTGGTTGGTGATCTTGACGAGCGTCAATTCGACCTGCAACGCTGTGGCGCCGAGCAGGCGGGCAATCTGGATTTCCGTACTGATCTTGTTTGGCATGAGATTCAGCAAGCCAACGCGCAGCGGCCGGTGATACTGATATACCGTGCTCTCTTCGTCCACCACCGTGACGCCTTCCGTCTCAAGTGCGGACACTGCGGGCAAACCTTTGGGAATTCTGATTGGCATGGGCTTGCAGCCTCCGTTATGAGTTAAACGTACGCCAGGTATCAAAACGATTCGGTCGCGGCTTTCGCCGCAGCCGGCATCGATCACGGAAACCATACGGGAATTGCGATTTATTCTGCAGCGTATTCATTCGTCTTTTCTGCTTCAGTGCGCGACTGAGACGATGCCAATCCGAGCATCTGGCCGATATCGGCATCGATCGGCCAGGTACTTGCCGATCCACGCTTGACTGGCTGCCAGTTTCGGCGGAAGCAAACTGCCTGGCAGCGGAAACAATCAGATCTGCTGCCTTTTCGCCGACCATCGTGACGGTTGTATTGATATTGACCGACACCATCGCCGGACACGGACACGGACACGGACACGGACACGGACACGGACACGGACACGGACACGGACACGGACACGGACACGGACACGTCGCAGACGCGCAGCCCGGAAACCCCCTTGACCTTCAGATCGGGGACGCGACGGCGTTCGGATCGTTGGCGGAGCCTGCTCGACAGGTGCCGGCAGCGTGATAGTTCGTCTGGCAATTTTTCCGGATGTATTCGCGCAGATCGCTCTCTTGAATAATGTCGGGGCCGGGCAGCAATTCCTTGCTGATAATTCTCTTGAAGCTTTCCGTCTGGCCCAGCCGCCGGCAAACGAAACGCTCTCGAGCAGAATATTCTCGTCGTAATGATCGGCGTCCGAAAGATAGTTGAGGTCGATTGTCGGCGCGACGCAAATATCGGGGGAGGTAATTTTCGGAACCCGTGGCTCCGGCTTCTGGCGACATTCGGCTCGAGCGCAATAATAGATCTCGCTTCGGGGTCGACGCTTGGTATTCGTCACCGAACCGCCCGTTGACCCAGCCGGCCGTCGGGCCGAGTTGTAGCTGGCTCTCCACCGATTGCGCGCCCGGTGTGGTGTTCAGCATGGCAATCGCCTCGTAAGGCGTGATGTGCCGGTCGGGTACCGGCGCCGCCGTTTCGAAAATCACCGGCACTGAGTAGTGATCGATCGGGTGTTTGCCGACACCGGGACTGTGGTGGACCACGTCGATACCGAGTTCACGCAGATCGGCCGCATCGCCGATTCCCGAGCTCAAAAGAAGCTGAGGAGGTTGGATGCTCCCTGCGCAAACAATGATTTCCCGCCCGGCGGCAATGCGCCCCCTCCCGGTGAGGCAGGCGCTGGCCACGCTGCCGATGAACTTGATCCTGCCGACGAGCGTGTCGGTCTGGATCTCCAGATTAGGGGGCAAGGACGTCAACGGATGGAGGTAGGCGACGGACGACGAATTCCTCAGGCGCCCGTGCACGTTCAAGGTCAGCATGCCAATGCCGAAATCGACCTTCGGCAATCCGAGCGCGACACCTGCCTCGATAAACGCGCGCGAAGCGAGGTGTCGCTCCGGACGCTGCTCGATCGTGACGCGTTCTTTCAGATGCTCGAAATACGGTCTGACATCCTTTCCTGACCATCCATCGGCACCAAGCTCGCGCCATGAATCAAAATTCGCTTCCGGCGGTACCAGGTAGGCACAGTCGTTGTGATTGCCGCAGCCGCCCCGCATCCTGGCGCGCGAGTACGTGATCTGGCGGCCGGAATGCTTCTTGGGTTTGGTCAGGAACGCCCAGTCCGTACCGGAATCGAGTTCAAACAGACGGGAGATATCCATCATCGCGGGGATTCCCTCGTCAGGTGGTCCTGCTTCGATGAGCAGGACCGAGCCGATATTCGCATCGGCGAGCCGTCGCGCGATGATCGATCCGCGCTGCCACCGCCAATTAAAATATAGTCGAAGATCATGGTGCTCCTTTTTGTCATGCCGTTGATCGATAAACCATCGGTGATTCCAGTCCGTCAATAAGGAGACAGGATCAGACCAAGCGCGACCAACGCGTAAATCACGCCTGTTACCCTGTTGAATGCAGATTTGTTGTCGAAGGCCGCGCGCGCCTTGTGGGCGAGGAACATATACCCGCTATAGATCGAGAGCGAAATGACCATCGCCGCCAGACCCAAGGAGATTGCCTGGATGGTGTACGAAACGCGCGGGCTGATGAAACTCGGGTAGGTGAGCAGGCTGGCCAGCCATCCCTTGGGGTTGGTCAGGGAAACGAGCAGCGAATCGACAAACATCTGCTTCGGGCTCGAATCGCCGACCTTCCCGTCGCTCGGCCCGGATTTCGCGAAGAAGGCGCCGACCGCGAGGTAGGCGAGATAGATCGCCCCGATCCATCGTAGGTAAGTCAGGATCCAGCGATGGTCATAGATGATCAAACCGACGCCCGACAGCACGACCGTCGCGTGAATGGCGGTTCCCAGCCCAAAACCGAATAATGCACCGGGAATTGTCGTTTTGATTCCATGCCTGATCGCCTGGGCAACTGCAAACGCAACGTTGGGGCCGGGCACGGCGATTGCGGACGTGAAGGCAACGGAAAACAAAGCCAACAAATGTAAATCCATAAATCGTCCAGTTAGCCTGAAGATGCGATTGAATTGCAAGGGAGATTGGATTGCCAAAAAACCGGCCCGGCCGCTATTTCGACAATTGCCCCGTTGATTGATAAGCATGGCATGCACTTCCGAATGCCCTGAATATCTTCCGGCTCGTGGTATCGGCGGCGGCATGCCATTCGGGGTGCCACTGCACCGCGAGTTGAAAGGCCGCTGACGTCGTGTAGGACAGAGCCTCGATCACGCCATCCTCGGCGACCGCTTCCAACTGAACACCGGACGCCACCGTGGTGATGCCCTGGTTGTGCAGGGAATTGACGTAGAGCTCGCGGTTCTCGACGATCGACGACAGTAGTCCGCCGGGAACGACCTGGATCGTATGAACGGGGAGATACTGCTGATCGCGAGGCACGTTCGGGTTCTCGCTATGCACGATGCCTTGGCCCACCACTGACAAGTCGGCATGCAGCGTGCCGTTCCGATGAACGCTCATCTCCTGCAAACCGCGGCAGATACCGAGGACCGGCATTTCGAGTTCAATAGCGACCGACAATGCGACGCTTGACAGACGATCCCTTGGCCGATCTCGCTCGCCGGGAATGACATCGTCTTCCCCGCGATTCCAGACGCGTTGCTGCTCGTTGAAGATCCTGGGATCGAGATTCGATTCGTCGCCGGTCAATACCAGGCCGTCCAGGCGCCGCATCACTTCGCGGAAATTGCGCACGGTTGCGTCCCAGGGCAGATCGCCGTCGATCGTTGGCAGGATCACGCATTCGACGGATGCGTGCCGGTCGAGCGCATCGATGTAGCGCCGCCGCAACCAGTCACGGTGAACGCCGTCGTAAAGGTGACGATTGGCCGTGACTCCGACGACGGCGCGACCCACATCACGAGGTTTGTCCATCATTGCTCTTGCACCGCCGTTGAGAGGGATGCACGCCGCGCGTCGTAGAGACGCCTGTTCCGGTCGAGCAACTGGCCGATGACGCTCGGCTGCCCCTTGGGGCCACGCACAAACAGGCCGCCCCAGGAATCGGTAATCTCGGCATAGTTCGGATCGCGCATGCGGATGTTCTGCGCGCGCGCTAACAGCCAGAACGGAACACCGGGCGAAAGATGGTGCTCCAGATGGTATTCATCGAAATTTACGCCGAACAGCAGCCGTTCGATCAGGTTGCCCTTTCGGTTGCGCGTGAGATAGACGTTTTCGACCTCGGTCTCGCACATTGGCGAGTGCTCGGCGATCTCAATGAACCAGCCCAGTATCTGGAAGGTGGTCAGATAGGGAATCAGCCAGAACAGCACCAGTAAATGCAGCGCACCGGCCTTGGCAAAGCCGGCAATGATGATCACCCAGAAGGCCGCGAACCCGTAGGAATCGATGGCGGCGCCCCGTTTGTCGACGCTCTTGTCGTCCTTGTTCGAAATCAGAAAGCGGTTGTGCCACAGGTACTTCAGATAGCGCAGCGTGGCCCCGCCCAGAATGGCCTTCCAGACGATCGAAAACGCATACTCGCGCGGCTCGCGCACCTGATAAACCCCGGAAGAGATGAAAAACTGCAGGTCGGGATCTTGCTCGGGATCGCCAAGGTACGGATGATGAAGATGCACATGGGAAACGCGATAGGCCCAGTGCCGTTGAAAGATCGGATAGGCGGCGAACGTAATGCCGAGAAAATGGTTCCATTTTGTATTTTTCGCGAGTATCCGGTGGGCGGCATCGTGCGAGATCGTCGTCAGCCCCCGCTGATGCGCGCCAATCATGAGCACCGCAATTGGGTAAAGCCACCAACTGAACCGAACCGTGACAAACGCACAAGCCAGCATGACCAGGTAGTCCTTCAGAACGTACAGCGCGCCGGTGATATTGTCCGGTCGCAATTCGGACAGATCCCGCGTGATGTCGCGGGAGAAATGGAATGTATCGAACCGCTTGTTCCGCAGTTTCCAGACTTGAGACGTTTCCATGATGGTTATCTTCCTCGCCGGATTGGGCATCAGATGGCGTCGAGCCCGCGTTGAATATCGAAAATCACGTCGTCCACGTTTTCGATGCCGACGCACAGGCGGATCGATCCGTCGAATATTCCCGCGGCCTCGCGTTTCTCTTTCGGGACGGTGGTGTGAGTGGTCGAGACGGGATGCGTCACGAGTGTCCGCGCATCACCCACGTTCGAAACGTGATACATGAGCCGGATGTTCTGGATGAACGCCCGGCCAGCCGCCTCGTTGTCCAGTTCGAACATGATCATGGCGCCATGACCGACGCGGGCGTCGACCAGTTCGTCAACGAGTTCGCGATCGCGTCCAGTGGCGAGCCCCGGATACGAGATGCGCCTGACCTTCGGGTGCTGCTTCAGGAAACTGGCCACCGCCGCCGCGTTTTCGCAATGGCGTTGCATGCGCAGATGCAGCGTCTCTAGGCCTTGAATCAATTGGAAGCTCGCGAACGGACTGATCGCGGCACCGGTATCGCGAAGCCAGGTCATCCGTGCCTTCAGGAGATAGGCGCTCGCGCCAAGGTCGCCCAGTTTCCGCACGGCATCGCGCCAGAGTATTCCGCCATGCGCTTCGTCGGGCTCATTGAGTAAAGGCAAGCGGGAAGGATCGTCGAAGGCGAAGTTGCCGTTGTCGACTACCAACCCGCCCAGCGTCGTGCCGTGGCCGCAGATGTATTTCGTCGCCGAATATGTTGTGATGGCGGCGCCAAGCGAAGCGGGGCGGGACACGAGCGGCGTGGTCGTGTTGTCGACCACAAGCGGAATGCCGCGGCGCTTGCCGATTTCGGCAAGCGCCGCGACGGGAAACGGTATAAGACAGGGGTTGGAAAACACCTCGCCGAAGATCGCGACGGTTCTATCGTCGATCTGCGATTCGAACGATGACACCTCTCGTGGGTCGGCCGATCGCGCCTCGATGCCCAGCCGTTTGAACGTGTTGAACAACAGGTTCCAAGAATTCCCGTACAGGTACTTCGATGCCACGACGTTGTCGCCAGGCTGCCCGCTGCTTAGATTCACGAGGGCAAGGAACGTTGCGGCCTGTCCCGACGCCACGGCGAGTGCATCGGCGGCGCCGTCCACCGTGGCATATCTCTGTTCCAGGATGCGCGTGGTTGGATTGATGATCCGCGTGTAGGTGAATCCGTCTTCCTTGACGTTGTAGATGTCGGCAATCTTCGACAGATCGCCGTCGAGCTCATAGGCGGTGGATTGGTAGATCGGCACCGCGACGGCCTTGGTGATGGGGTCGTGCCGATAACCGGCATACAGGAGCGCGGTTTCTCGGGACATTTCCGTGCCGGGAATATTCCGTGACATGTTACAAGACCTCTTTGACGAATTCAGCTTCGGGGTGGATTGACGCCTTTCCGGTAATCCGGGACGCGTCGAAAAAGTCTCGAAATGCGGTCGCCAGCAGGCGGATCCATGCCGGCTTGATGGAGCCGATGCATCCGATCCTGAAGCTGCGGGTCTGAAGATGCAGCTTCGAATAGATATAGAGGTTGTAGTTGGTGAGATGCGCGTAAAGCGCATCGAAATCCCTCTGGGTATTAATGATGCCGTTTGCCGTGAGCGCCAGACACACGGGTGAGCGCACTTGGGCGTTTAGAAGTGGCGATGCGTATCGTTCGGTCGAGCGGACGATTTCGTCACGCACCGCGCCGTAACGTTCGCCGCGGTGAATCACGCCTTCACTGGCAAGTACTTCAAGCGCTTTTGCGCATGCCTGGATCACATGCGTGGGTGGCGTGGATCGCCATTCGCCGGTTTGCTCGAAACTTTGCCACTGATTACGGACGTCGAGGACAAAGGAATTGACCGGATTGCCCTTGCTCCTGAGCAGATCAAGTGATGCGATGACGAAAGCCGCGCCCGGCGGCCCCTCGATGCATTTATTGCTGGACGTTACGAGCACGTCGAAAGCGATTCTCCTGGCACTGATGTCGGTGGCGCCAAAAGAACTCATCGCGTCGATGATCGTCCTGACGCCGCGCCGTTTAGCCAGATCCACGATCGCATCGAGTGGATTAATGACACCGGTAGTCGTCTCGCAATGCACGAAACAAAGGTGCGTGATCGTGCGGTCCTGCTCCAGATACGCGGCGATGTCGGCGGCCGAGAGCGGTTGATCGCTCGGCGCCTTCATGCTGACGGTCTGCACGCCTCGCAGCTCCAGTATCTTCAGTATCCGCTCGCCATAAATTCCGTTGATGCAGACGAGCGGCCGATCAGACGGACAGATGAAGGTAGCCAGCGCAGCTTCCATACCGTAGGAACCGCTGCCCTGGATTGGGACGACCGAATGTGTGTCATTCCCGTCGATCAGCTCGATCATTAGTTCACGCACCAAAGCCGTGATGTTTTTGAAGCTCCGGTCGCGCGAGCCCATATCGAATTGCATCTGCGCCTTCACTTCGTCGCTCAAGGCCAACGGGCCTGGTGTCATTAAGAAATGATGTTGGCCGTACATATAGCACTCCTAATTTAGACGTTTATATGCAAATGCGGTACGAACGCTTTGCCGCGCGGCAAAGTTTTCACAGGGGAATCTTCCTGTCTGTGCAAAATCTGGCGGTGGGCGAGTGTCGAGCTGCTTGCAGTAAGGCTTAGTAGCTCCACAATCTTCATGGAATCGACGGATGCACGAATCCTATGGGAGGCCGGTGGAAGTAAGCCCGCTGGAGTAGCTTGCGCTTGATCCTGTGTCCGAGCAGCGACAGGGCCGCGCTCGCGTGCCCCGATGCATGTGATTGATCGACAACTGCTGCAATGTCAGTTCCTCGGCTTCGCTCAGTTCTACCGCACACTTCTTCCGCTACCCCGGCACCACGAAGGCGCCAGCAGGTTGGCGAAACTCAATCGGATGTACCAGGAACACTATCCTCCATGCCGCACAACGCGTAAAGTCGATTGTTTTGATGGAACACATCCACATTATTTATAAGTTGGGATCATGCGTTTCAAGGGCCTCGATCTAAATCTCCTCGTCGCGCTCGATGCTCTGATGACCGAGCGTAACCTCACCGCGGCGGCACGCAGCATCAACCTGAGCCAGCCGGCCATGAGCGCGGCCGTCGCCCGGCTACGCGCCTATTTCTGCGATGAACTGTTTACGATGAGGGGCCGGGAACTTGTCCCCACACCGCGTGCTGAAGGGCTCGCTGCTCCAATCCGCGAGGCTCTGGTGCACATCCAGCTCTCCGTTATTTCCCGGGACGTCTTCAACCCGGCCAAATCGGATCGCCGCTTCAGGATCATCCTTTCCGATTTCATGGCAGTCGTATTTTTTCGAAAGATCGTGGAGCGTATTGCACGGGAAGCTCCCGCCGTCGGCTTCGAATTGCTGCCACTTGCCGATGACCCCGATGAGGTTCTCCGGCGCGGCGAAGCCGATTTTCTTATCTTGCCGGAATTGTTCATGTCGAGCGCGCATCCTAAAGCGAAGCTGTTCGAGGAGACACTCGTGTGCGTAGGCTGCCGCACGAACAAGCAGCTATCAGGGCAGCTTACATTCGAGAGATACATGTCGATGGGGCACGTTTCGGTCAGGTTCGGACGGACGCGGCGGCCCTCCGTCGACGAGTGGTTTTTGCTTGAGCACGGCCTCAAGAGACGGAACGAGGTCATCGTGCAGAGCTTTAGCATGATCCTGCCTATGCTATTAAACACTGACCGTATAGGGACGATGCCCTTCAGGCTGGCCAAGCATTTCGAAAAAACGATGCCTCTGCGGATCGTCGAACTTCCGCTGCCACTGCCCGCATTCACCGAGGCCGTCCAATGGTCTGCCCTTCACAGCAGTGATCCGGCAAGCAACTGGATGCGGGAGATAATATTGCAGGAGGCGTCACGCATGGTTGCTCCGCGTGAGACCACGCGAAGACCAGTCCACCCAGGTTAGGAAATGGGATCTTTCAGCAAGGCTTATGCGGCATGGATCTGTGGGGTTTCGAAGGTTTTGTGGCGACATAACGGATATCACCACAGCAGGCCTGATTCGGCGCGGTGACGGCAAACGCCTGATTGAGCAGGTTCGGCGCGAACGGTAAGCCATGTGTCAATCTGGTTGTTGCCTGAATGGCGCTGCGGTGATGGACGACGCTGCGACTGCGCGGTCGCTGGGTGCTGAAGATCATCATTAATGAAGTCTATCGCTCACAGTACGCGTGCTGTGCGCCACGGGGACTGTCGTCGGTCGACGCTAGCGGCCGTTATGTAATACAGGTTTCTCGGACGGTTTGTGAGTGATCGCGATGGTTCGGCAGCCTGCCACCACTCCGTGCACCGAACTCACGACTTAACGTCGGACTTCCACGGCCAGCAAGCGCTAGTTTCAACATTTTCTCGGTCCTTCTGGATCTGCTCGCGGTTGAGCGTGGCTTCGCTGGAGACTGCAACTTGGTTCGTCGACATTCGGTCGGCGTCGGCTTCAGTCGACGCCGCATGCACCTCCTCGCTAGCTCTCAACAACGGCAGACCGAGGCCAAACCGCGAAACTTCGCCCTTTAATGCGGTCGTATCCGCCCGCCATGTATCCGCGTTACCGACAAGCAGACTGCGCTGGACTGTGGAAGTGAGACGCTTGCGATTCAACTCAGGCGCTAGCTTCACTCCCTACAGGGAACAAATACTTGGTAATTTGTTCTCGAGTATGTTCTATCTCGATGACATCAGTAATCAGCCCATTAATTTTCAACAATTCTGGGTTTTCAATTTCATCGGTCAGTTTTCGCATTATGGATCTGGTGGTTTCATCAGACTCAGACATTACTTTCTTCATCGTGTCCGGGCTGAAAACGCCGATGTGGGCCCGCGGATACGCCAGTACTGCCACAGGGTCAAATCCAGGACCACCCATGGCGTACACTCCTCCCGTATACGCTTTTCTGGCAACGAGCAGTAATTTTGGTACCTTGCATCGAACATGTGCTCTGAATAATTCCGCTGCGGCCGAAAATATGCCACTTTTTTCAGCTTCTCTGCCGATCATAAATCCTGGGATATCGGCAATGAATATGATTGGAATGTTGGTTTTTGCGGCAATATTTATCATTTTTACCATTTTTGAGGCGGATTTCCGATAAATTGCACCTCCATTATGTCGGGGGTTGTTGGCAATAATTACAGCGAAATTTCCTTTGATGCTCGCGTAGGCGGTCAACACTTCCTCCGCGTATTCGTCGCTTATTTCCGTAAAGCTGCCTTTGTCGATAAAGGAATTCAGCAAATGATGCATGTCATAGGGTGTGCGATGATCTGTTGGAATTAATTTTTCAAAATCAACCGCATCGGGTTCTTCATATTCAAGGCCATGGGGTCCCTTGCCTTTGAAACTTCCATGCAGTAATTTTCTTATGCACTTGAATAAACTTTCTTCATCTTTGAATACCAGTTGAACCGAGCCCGAGCCCTTGCTGTGAACGTCTGTTCCACCTAGCGAATAGAGATCGGACTCCTGGGCCAGCATTGCCTTCACCATATCCGGACGACCCATACATAGAGCACCTTTCTCAGTCATCAACACTAGGTCTGCGAGCATCAACGGTAAAGCAAGTGGACCTGAGGTCGGACCGAGTATGACGGAAATTAGCAAATTTCCTTCTGCAAATTCTGCGAGGGATGCACTGACCCTGCCCATTCCGAATGGAGATAAAAGTAATCTGGCCATGTCCGGCGAGAGCACTTTCGCGGTGTCAAAACTACCTGTCCCTCCTGCCTTGTCCTGAATGTAGATTAAGGGGGCACGTTTATCCCGGGCCCGAGTTACCGTGCTGATGATCTGCTCGGCAGTGCGCCACTGTCCGCCTCCCTGAAATTCACAGTCTCCTCCGCGATTCATGACCAGAAAGGTTTTTACCAAATTTATGGTTCCTTCGCCGCAGATGAAATGACTTTTTGCGGCAGGTTGACGGTCAACAAAACTATCTGCGTCAAAGAGCACGTTTATTCTTTTCAACGAAATTTGCATTAGCTATCTGCCTCCTGGCAATGCGTATGAATGTTGGCTGTTATCGGTGCCGTGCGTCTGTGCGGTGTTGAATGGCAGCCTCATTTTCAGGAAGCCAAAATGTCTTCCATAGACATTGCTGCGGCCAGAAGGCGGCGGTCCTGGCCCCGCGCGGCGTCAATACTCAATCCCACCGGTAATGCATCGTCGGGAGCAACTGGAAGGGTGATAGAAGGTATCGCGGCGTTGCTGGCCAAGTCGGTGTTACGTATCACCTCGGCAAACAGTCCCGGCCTGCTGGCATCGCTCAGATGAGGGACGCTACGCGGAACTGTCGGGTACACGAGAAAATCGATGCCTCGAGTGCTGAACAGCGAGTCTATTTGTAGACGTAAGACGCCTATATTCTGGATTGCTGATGAATAATCTGCGGCAGATATAAGCTGTCCACCAAGATTGGCGTGAATGATGTTGCGAACAATTTTGTCGCGAATGTTATCAAATACAGCATTTATCCTGTTTCCCCATCCTAAGGAAAGCAATGTGCGGGGAAAGTCAGTGAAGAATTCGTAAACCGGAATGGTGAAGGTTCCGGTTCTATTCAGGTCAGCAACAACCGCGTCATCCAGTTCAACGCACTGGAAACCAGCGCAAGTCAATCGCCTGACGGCATGCCAGCAATACTTTCGGACATCATCCTCCAGGTCAGTCCACATGGAGGCCGGAAGGCCTATTCGGCCGCGAGTATTTTTCTGTTTTGTCGGAAGGTGCCTATCGGGGGACAGCAGATCATATAGAAGTAATGCATCTTTCGCCGTCCGCGTCAGAAGGCCCGGCGAATCCTTCGTGCGAGAAACTGGAATGATTCCGGCCGAAGACCAGCGACCACTTGTGGGCCTGAAGCCGGTGATACCACAGAAGGCGGCCGGTATCCTTACGGAGCCGCCGGTGTCCGTTCCGATCGCCATCGGAACGATACCGGCTGCCACAGCAGCGGCACAGCCGCCACTGCTGCCACCAGCCAAATGCCCTGGAGCCGCTGGATTTCCCACCGTTCCCCATCGAGGATTGACCGATGTGATACCAAAGCTGAGTTCATGCATGTTGTTCTTGCCGGCAACGACAGCACCGAGCGCTCTCAGCTTTCTGACAACAAGCGCATCGCGCGTGGCTATACAACCTTCCATCCCCGGTGTACCGGCAGTGACAGGGAGCCCCTTAACACAAATATTGTCCTTTAAGGAAAAGGGAATGCCGTAGAGCGGTGCGCCTTTCAGGGCATCATTCGCTTTAGCGAAATGCGCGTCCGGGCCGCAAGTGCGGATGAAGCAGTTGAGCTTTTTCAGATGCGAATCAGCGCTGAGTGCACGCTCCCGGATTTCAGCCGCTGAAAGTGCACCGGTACGTATGCCATCGCAAAGCGATTCCACAGTGTTTTTTGGATACATAAAATTTCCGCGAATAGGATGTCATCCTGTCCGATGTCAGTAACGATAAGCACTGCGGATCTCGTCAAGAGGATTGCCCGGTAAAAGATTTCCTCCTGCGCTACGTATGACGGCGCAGGCGCTGTTCACAGCCGTCTGCACAGCTCCCTCAATCCATCCACCGGTAAAAGAGCAGCCACATCCTGCCAGATAAAGGCCGGAATCCCATGCGGGATCATTCGCGGTCTTGAACTGAAAGAAGAGACGCTGCGAGTAAACATCTTCGCCCGGATAGTTGAGCTTAAAGGCACCCGAAGAATGCGGATCGGTCAGCCAGTCATGGTGCAGGATGCTACGTTCATAGTCGTCATCGGCGGGAACCAGGTGGCGCGCAAGTTCTGGATGGAATGTAGCAAGGTCGTCAACAAAGCACTCACACCGCTGTTTTTTGTTGGGAACACTCAGTAGCTTGTGAGCGTCATCTTCCCAAGTGTAACTAAGCAAAACTACACCCTGACCATCTGGCTTATCGGGTTCGTAATCAAGGCAATATACTCCTCTCGCAAAACTGTCAGACTGGATGGTGACTGGCAGGTCTTTAGTGATCCAGAACTTGTCGCGGGTGAGCATGAACAGCTTTGAGGAACCCGTAAGATGCGTTTCCCTGACGGCTCGTGAGACGTCGTGGCTGAGAAACGTTTCGTCGTCGGTCAGGCAATGAACCATCTGCATTGCCCTGTTGTTGCTAGTGACGATCACTCGGTCGAAAACCAATGCCTCGTCTTCATCAGTTACCAGTTTTATCTTTCCATTCTCTTTGTAGATGCGACCCACGCTATTGAAGCGAACCCGTTCAGAAACGGAGCACCCTGCGATCTCCGCTCCCGCCAGGCGCTCAGCCAGTGTAGAGATTCCGCAGGAAATCAGGCGTTGATCATCCAGATAGCCGTTAACGACCAAGCGCAGTATTTCGGTGAATCCGGCCTGATAAACAGGTAGGAAACCTCCGGATCCTATTCCTAAAGAGCCAAACAGCTCAAAGTCATAAGGCCTTTCCCAAGGGATACCTCCGGGGGGGCGAGGGCCAGTGAAAATCGCGACAATGGCCGCATAGAAAGAACTGTCACGGAACACATCGAGCCACGTTTGCCATGCCGCACGCGCTTCCTGAAAGCGATGTGATTTCAACATGACCGTGATTTCTGCCGGCGCTACAAGAGATGTGCCATTGATCACGCACCCTTCCTGTAAAAATGCCCTCCAGCTTTCATGAACAAGCCTGAACAAAGGTGGCGGTGAATCTCCCGCCGGCCAGGTATGGCGAGTGCCGCGATAATGCAATTCGGTATCAACCACTCCTGGATCGGGGAAAGACGTGGTCGTGGAAATGCCGTGTTTGTTCAAATAATGGAAAAGACCGGTTGCACTCGGAGGGACCCGCATTGCGCCCATTTCAGCAATAAGGTGCGGGTACCGCGGATCAAATACTTGTGACCATATTCTTCCTCCAATGCGATCGCGGGCCTCAAAGACCGTAACGTCGTTTACGCCTGCCCGCATCAGTTCAGTCGCCGCCACAAGACCGCTAATACCGGCCCCCACGATGGCAACGCGCGGAGTTGGAGTGCGTGATGAAAAGGAGCCGATTGCCCCTTCAGACTCGCAGAGCTGGAGGAACGGCGCGTAGTCATACAATAGGTCAACAGTCGGCGATGGACTTTGTGAAGATGCGACGTGATTTTTCATGGATTTTCTCCTTTGTGGCAATGCATCCACTTGAGGAATGGTGATGGCTGGAAATAGCGCAGGGACCTTCGACAGAAGAGATCGAGGTTATTTATTCCGTTGCCGATAGCTGTGCTGCCCCTCGCAGAAAAATGCTATTCATGGTGAATATCCATGGATGCCACGATATCAAATCGACTGCGGTCATATCAAACAAATAAAATTGATGTTTGTAGCAAGCTAACGTGAGAGTAGCTTCGTCAGCCATGACTCACTACTGATAAAGGGGGTTGGTTGATTTGTGAGAAGATATTTCGGCCGTGCGCAAGCTATTTCGTCCACCCTGAACAATCCGTTTGGCGTGGTGCCAGCCGGCGCGTGTCAAGGTACTCGCCTCAGTCATGCAGCCAAAGGCTGTTTGAGTGCGGTGTGCGAGGCCATCGTGACGACTGACTCGCGCTCCGGATTGGGGGCGACGGCGCCGATTGGCGTCCAGTCCCGCGCGCAGCGTGACGGCATCATCGATGTTGTGATATTAAGCAGCGAACTCGTCGGACCAACGGTTGAGCACGACTATGCGATTACCCTCGGAGGATCAGTTGATTCTCATGTCGCGAAAATTTTTCAGCTACCGTTATCGGCGTGATCGAATTTTAGCGCTTTCAGCGCTTCGGCGAGGCGCAAATCGAGCGTCGGGCGATCTGCGGCCGTAAACAGCACATGTCCGACGCGGGCGCGAAAGTCCGTCAGTTTTAGGACTGTACCGCCGATGTGCGAAAGAACCTCGACCTCTTCGAAGCCGGGCGTCGCGCGCACGCGTTCGACCGCAGCGGCGCCGGCGAAGCGCCCAGTTACGGGCGTGAAGAACTGCACACCGCTCACGCACGTCGCATGCCTTGCATCACAGAGGGGCGCTGGATCGGTGTCGCCGAGATGACTGCGTATCATCACTTCTGGCAAGGAGATGGACTTGCTGAGTTCAACCAGCTGGTAGATCCGATCACCTCCGAGCCGTGCGGCGATCTCGATGAGCACGGGGCCGTCGCGCGTCATGCGCGCCTCTGCATGGAAAACGCCGAGGTTGAGGCCGATTTTCGCGGCGACCTTCTCGACGTAAGCGACCAGCGCTGTACGATGCTCTGGCGCCAACGCTGCTTCGACAATGTGCCCCATCTCGACGAAATACGGCTCGGCACTCAGCAGCTTTTCTGCCACCGCAAGCACGCGCGGCCCATGTCGGCCGACGTAACCTTCGATGCTGTACTCCGGACCCTCGACATATTGCTCAAGTAGCAACACGTGGCCAATTTCGCGGCCCATATCTACAACGCCGTGGCGCATGGCGCGCTCGACCGCGAGCTGCAGCTCGACAAGAGAGTTGACGCGCGTCGCGTGCTGGCTACCGCAGCCGTCCACAGGCTTAACAACGGCTGGAAAGCCGACCTGCGAGGCGGCCGTCACGATGTCACGGCGATCTGCGATTCGGGCGAATCGGGGCCCCGCCAGTCCCGCAATTGCGAGGTGTGATCGGCTGCGGTACTTGTCGCGAGTGAGCGCTGCCGCTTCGAGCGGCAGATGCGGGAGACCGAGCCGAGCGGCCGCTTGCGCCGCTACATCGACTGAGTATTCGAACCCAGGTACGATTCCATCGGCGCCAATGGCGTATGCGGCGGCTGCGACGGCGCTCGACGAAGCAGTGTCCACCACCGTGAACGACGTGACGGCCGCCCGTAGGTCACGCGGCACGACGCGCTCGGCGGAAAACACGTGCGCAGCGACACCAAGGCGCGCAGCGGCGGCGACAAGCGCCGTGCCGGACGACGCCGGTTCAATCACTATGATGGCGGTCATGGGGACGTTCCTTATATAGCAACAGTTTCGCGTCGGGGCGTGGTCGCCACAAGTAGCTCGTCGAAGTACTCGTGGAGCAGTTCGACGAAGTGGCGCAAATAGGTCTCAGCCTGTTTGATTCCGCCCCAGCCGTCGATTGCCCGCTGCAGACCGACCCACATCACATCATCGTGACCGTGAGATCCGTCGTGCTGAATGTGGTCGAGCGGACGCTTCACGAGATCGTGCCCGAACGCGCGCGCTCCTGCTTCGGTGATGATTTTGTTATAGCGATCCGAATACCATTCGACAAACCAGTTCCAAACCATTGTCGACAGCGGACCGTCGCGGCTAATGCTCAAATAAAGATAGCCAATCAGCTTGTCGGTGCTGTGGAAAGGTGCGGTGCAGTCGATCTCGGATGCAGACAGGCTGAATTTCTCGATGTCACGCAGAAATAGCCCCTCATGCCCATATTCTTCTGCAAGGTATTGCGCGAGAATTTGCGCGAGCGTGTTGTCCTTGAAGCCGATTTTGTACAGCGCGAACGCGTCGACCTCGTTGTTAAGGCGGATTCGCAACACTGTTTCGATGAGGTGGCGGCGATAGTATTCACTGTCGATCCAATCGCCACGATGGAAGGCGGCGGTCTCCGGCGAAGTAGCGAACATCTGGGCGACTGCGTCTTGAGCGACTCGCTCAAGACGTGCTCGATCGTTGCTTGTATTCATATAACCATCCAGATCGAAAAAAAACAGGGCGCACCGGTTACTGTTTATGCCTGAGCCGGACGAACCAGGGGCACAGCTGCCTTTACAATAAGCAATGATGTCCCTTGGAGAGTCTGAGAATTCCCCTGCAGTGGGGGCTAAGCCGCGTTGCAGTCGCTGTGCGGTGACAGGGCGTACTGTCGGGCGCTCCTAGACGATTTTTGATCAGCGTGGCTTTTGCCGGTGGAATCGTGCCAAACGTTGCGGAACGCTCTCGCCTCGAATGTTTTTTGTCGACTGAAGCTAGCTGGTTCGATCTTCTCGTGTGCCAAAACATGGAAACTCCTTCTCGAGAGGGGGCTGGACCATGGCCACGAGCGCTAACACCGCAAAGCGGTGTAGTAGCCAAGTTGTGCTAATCGTGCCGTATGCCATCGTCGCGGGTAACGGTACTGTACTTCATTGGATCGCGCATATGAATGCGACGGTGGACATCGGCGCGGTAGCACGCACGAATGTCACGGACGCTTTCAGCAACGCGTATCCGGTTTGCTGTCCGTTCAATTCCTCTTCATCTATGCTCTCTGCGTGAGTGACGGAAGGATATTAACCGCGGCTGTATGCGTGGTATAACCTGATAATCTTTATGTTTGCATGAGGGGAATTGATGATTCGCGATCTCGACAGCACGCTGCTGCGTACGTTCGTTACGGTGATAGAGGCCGGCAGCGTGAGCAATGCTGCGGTGGCTCTTCATCGCACCCAGGCTGCCGTGAGTATGGCCCTTCGACGTCTCGAAGACGAAGTCGGCCAACGCCTGCTCGAACGTTCACCGCGCGGCGTGAAGCCGACCTCGGCGGGCAGCCTGCTACTGCCGTATGCACACAAGGTGCTTGAAATTGGCCTCGCGGCCCGTTCCGCACTGACTGTCGGTGACGTCTCGGGTACGGTGAGGGTGGGCATTCTGGAAGACATCGCAATGAGTCACCTTCGCCATGCATTGCGGCAATTCTCAGCATCGTTTCCCGATGTCTCGTTGGAGATAGTCGTTGATGCGAGCCCGGCGTTATCGCAGCGGCTCGCAAGCAACACACTTGATTTCGCGATCGGCGATCCTGCGCTGATCCACGCGGAGCCGCTCGTTACCTGGCGGCATCCGCTTCGCTGGGCCGCCGCACGTTCCCGCAATGCCGACCTGCGTGATGGCCCCCTACCAATCATCGCATTCGGCGGAGCATGTAGATGGCAGGAGAACTTCTTTGCGACGTTGCTTGACGCCGGCATCGTGTGGCGCGTTGCCTGCACGAGCACGAGCCTGTCGGCGATCCAGTCGGCCGTTGAGGCCGGACTCGGCATTGCTTTACTGCTCGACTGGCACGTGCGCCGCGATACTATGCACGTGATCGATCCGCGTGCTGTCGGGCTGCCGATGCCGCCTGTGGCTGAATTCGGTCTATTCAGCCACGCGAAGTCGAACGACCGCACGTCCGCAGCAACCGCACTGCAGCGCTTCCTCTTTCGCTCGCTGCAACTCTGTTTGCCAGAAGACGGCGCACTCGGCAGAGAACGCGCCACCATGCCGCTACGTTTTCCCAACTGATCTACGTCGTGCCGTGGGTTGCGTCGAAGGGGCGATCTTTCGATGCGTCGACATCCGCAGAATAGTTGCGCCGAACAGTCTTGATCCTAACGCAAGCGTCCAGTCGGAGATTTGGTGCGAGATCAAGAAGCCGGCGGGCGAACTTTGACGAATGTCAATGAAAAATCCGGATCAAATTTATTAACATTATTTTCACGATTACTGATATCGCACACTAATCTTGCACAAAAAAACAGAATTGGTTGGGCAATTGGCCGGATTAGGGAAACACTGATTTATCAGGCCCGGCCGTCATCGCTGAGCTGTCCGCTGAAGGATCTGGTGATCCAGGTCGAGCGAACGAAGGCGCAGATTCGCGCACGGGTCGAGCATCCGTCTCATATCGTCAAGAACTGTTCCGTCATCGCAAGGTGCGCTACAAGGGACTGGCCAAGAACATGGCGCAACTGTTCAGTCTGTTCGCCCTGGCGAACCTGGCGATCGCGCGAAACCGGGTGCGGTCGGTTCATGGGAGCAGTCCGTCACGCGTGTGAAAAGTGCGAGAAATGAGGCGCATCCTCGGGTCAAACTCACCAGAATTGCCAACGCTTCATTTCGGCATCCGGAAATTCCGACCCATCGCCGCCGACAACCTCGCGGGATGGCCTATTAATCAGCGACTCCTTAACAGCCCCTAATATCATTTTGTTAAGGCTTCTTAACAGTCCCGGGTCGTCGAGCGCTGCGTCAGGCGGATCGCCAGCGTCTGCTCCCAGTAGTCATCCTCCACATAGCCCGGCTCGGCATAGCCAGTTCCGCAGTCCGCCCCACCAGCTCGACAAGCGTGGGCATAACCACACTACGGCACTTTGACCCGTATGCCGCAGGCTTGGGTCAGAAAGCGGCGCAAATCGGTTGCATTCGGCGCCTGCTTGTACTGCGTGGCGAAAGAGCGGATGCGCGCAAGCAGGAGCGGGATGAGCCGCTCCGACACCCTCACGCCTAGTGCGTCGTAGGCCTCACGCACACTTTGAGATCCAGAATGTTTCCCGAGTATCGTCGACCGTTGCCGGCCGAGCTCTGCCGGATCGAATCCCTCGTAGGTCGTGGGGTGCTTCGCGAGGCCGTCGGTGTGAATGCCCGACTCGTGAGTAAAGATGTTCCTACCGATGATGCTCTTGTTGAAGGAAACTGCGCGGCCTGAGGCTTGTTCGACTAACGACGAAATGTCGGGCAGCGCTCTGGTGTCGACGCCAGTTTCTCGTCGCAGCAGGTGCCGTGCGCCCATCACGACTTCTTCCAGCGCTGCATTGCCGGCGCGCTCACCCAACCCGTTGACGGTGGTGCTCGCATGGGTCGCGCCGGCCCCAAGGGCGGCTAGTGTGTTGGCTGTGGCGAGCCCGAGGTCGTCGTGCGCATGTATTTCGATCTCCAGATCGACGGCAACGCGTAGCGCTGCAATGGCGTAGAAGGTCTTAAAGGGGTCCAGGATACCGACAGCGTCGGCAAAGCGCACGCGCTGGGCGCCGTGCTGCTGCGCGCATTGAGCCACTTCTACGAGAAATGAGGGATCCGCGCGCGAGGCGTCTTCCATGCCCAAGGAAATTCTGGGATGGTTTTTCGCTGCCTCGCCGACGACGCGTGCGATCTGCGCCAGTACCCAATTGCGCGACTGCCGCAGCTTGTGTTGCAAATGAATATCCGAAACGGGAACCGAGAGATGAACGATATCGGCATCACAACGCAATGCCGCGGTAAGATCCTCGTCGGTGAGGCGCCCCCAAACCATCAGGCGAGCGTCGAGGTTCAGGTCGACGATTGCAGCGATGCACGCCATTTCGTCCTCACCCATGGCAGGAATTCCGATTTCGAGTTCGGCCACGCCGGCCTGCGACAGTGCGGCGGCGATTGCGCATTTTTCCTCAGTGCGAAATGCGACGCCAGCGGTCTGCTCGCCGTCGCGAAGCGTTGTGTCATTGATGATCGGATTGAGCATGTCAGGTCTCTTGAGTTGTCGCCGATGGATTGCAAGCGTTGTGCCAAGCGAGCATCTACAGTCGGGGCACAATTTGCGGGATGTCGACCGGCACAATGTCGGGTTATGGCGGTGCATCGTCCGATTGTTCGTGTCGCGAATGTTACGTTCCGGACAATTCGGCCGCGCTGGAGGTGGCTCGATCGGTTCCATCCGCTAGCGGATGGAATGTCGAACCTGTTCGCTTGATGCATACTCGAAATAATTAGGCTAACAAAGCAATTTGGCCATGAACCGGTCGAGATGGAATGGACGCCGCCCTCCCTCCGGAGAAGTGGGCGCGCTTCAGGGTCCCCAGGACCGAACGACATCAATGTGCCGAAGTGGGGTTGCGACGGCGCTGTCACGTTGCTGACTCCATGACGAGATATCGGCCAGGACAGTCGTGTCTCAGAACACGGTGGTCGGAGCTTGGGCAATGCCGGTGAAGAGACGCCATGCTTCAAATCGCGCGGCGAGCTGTTTGCGATAGAGCGAGGCGCTCAGCAGATGACGCTTGAGCGAAGTGTTGGCGGATCGGACCGAAGCACGACGGGAATGACTGCGTGCGTTCGGGCAAGCGAAAACCTCGCATCCGGCGCTCGCATTCACGCGTGGGTTGATGACTGTTTTCAGCGCGGTTGTTCACGCGCGCGCAGGCCTTGACGAAAACGTGCTTCACATTCGCTAGCTCAGGGATCTCCGTTTTCGCGGCCGGGTAGCTGCGCAACTGGTCGGTGACGATTTTCTTCGGCGCCGCAGGACAGGCCGCCAACACCCGTTTGAAGAAGCGTTTGGCAGCGGCGTTGTCGCGGCACTTCTGAAGCAGGATGTCGAGTTCAATGCCGTGCTCATCGACTGCACGCCACAGCAGCCAGGGCTCGCCGCGCAGCGTCACGAACATTTCGTCGAGATGCCATGTGCTGCCCGGTTTGCGACTGGCAGTCCTGACCTGATGCGCAAAACTGGCGCCGAACTTGTCCGTCCACCACCGGATCGATTCATGGCTGACAACCACGCCGCGCTCGAACAGTAGCTCCTCGATGTCGCGAAGGCTGAGTTGAAAGCGGAAATACCTCCGAACCGCGTGGCTGATGACTGATGCCGGAAATCGATGGCCAGGGTAGAGCGATTTCGTCTTTTTCATCACGTCATCTTAGCTGACCAGCGCGCGAACGTGACAACGCCGCTGCACGAGTGAGGCGACAATTGCTTGACGCGCGCCGAAGGGCTTCTTGCTGTAGCGCGCGAAATCTGGCTTGTACCACATCCCTATGCCGTGCTCCGTCGTAGCAAAAGGTAGGAGACTCGCCAATGCCCTTCAGAGTCAGCGCAAGTGATGGCCGCTGTCTTCTGGTTAAGCCGTACGATTGTGCCGGTGCGGGTGTGCAGCGCCTTGTCAGTGAAGCTGACTATATCGCCCACCGAAAATCCGGCGTGCGACGCCAGGGGGCGTACCGGCGAGGGAAGCGCCTTTGGCACCTCGCGACCCCCAGATGCGACGATTGGCGGCGACAGTGGAGCGAGATGTGCCTTTTCCATGAGCGCGTTAATGTGGCTCAGGTACCGTGGATCGGCGCTTTCTGCGATCAGTCGCACATTCAGCGCTTCATAGAGGGGGACCCACGACTCACCGGATGCATCCCGGCACCGTACTGCCAACGCCGGGTTGAACTGATACCACCCTTGCGCGAGACGGGTGAAAAGATGGCGGTTGTAGGAATAGTCGCGCGTTATTTCATTACGCGACAACAGCCCGGACAGGTACTCGCGGTGTTTGCGTTCTGGAGCCAGGATGTGGTCCGGCAGATCGCGCCACGCGTCCAGGATCGATGCGGCCTCAAATCCCCCACGTGCACGCCCACCTGGCACTGCAAAACGGGACTTGAAGAGCGCCCAGAGTGTCTGCACCAGCAGGTATTCGGACAGGTGCCGATCGATGCGAACCAGGCGTTCACCGCTCATCAGGTCAATGGATGGCGGTGCGATCCGCTCATACAGCGCTGCAAACGGCCCGCGCGCGAACCGGGCATCGCGAAACGCCTCGAGCAATGCCCAGTGCAGCGCGTTACGTCCGAGGTGATCGGTCGCTTCGGGGTTCGCGCCGCGCTCAAGCAGGCTCTCAACGAGCGCCACGTTACCGGCGGCGGCCGCCGCCATCAGCGGGGTCTGGTTCATCGGGGTGCGATGGTCCACGCCATAGCCGTCGCAGTGCTGCAGGACCTCCCTGGAGCACGCGGAAAAATACGCCGACAGATGTTTGCGCCCAAGCGTAGCGCGCTGCTGTTCAAGATGTCGTGCGGCGTCGAAACGCACCCGCGTCGCCAGCCATCTAACCAGAATCGGCTCATCGTAGCTGCACGCATATTCGAGCAGCTGCTGCCTGGATCTGCTGCCCGACGCGGGCTGGCGAAACACCCGATCCATCGTGTCACGCAACCACGCCTCATCAAATACGCGCCAAGGGACCGCTGGTTGCTGGCAAACCAGTTCGCGAATTGCTTCAGCCTGTTCATGCTTGCCCTGCAGCTCCAGCCTGCGCGCTTCCTTTAGCCAGTCTTCGCGGGTCGAGGTCTGCGTCTTCGCATCAATGCCCTCAACACGTTGCTGCAGTCCCAGCAACTGCAGCAGCGGATGCCCGAGGTCCGACTCGATCAGATATACATGGGTTGTCGCGCGGGTGAGCGCCACGTAGAGCGCGTTGACATAGAACTTGTAGACCTCCAGCGACCGGTCGGTCTTATCCCGGGCGGGACGGTTCTCCAGGTTGTCATCCATCAGATCGTTCGCGGTGACGCCCTGCGCGATCGCGTCGAACTGCGCGGGATGCCCGGAGATGAAACGGTAGAGAATGATGTTTTCATATCCGAGGCCTTTGGCTTCGTGGATCGAGAAAATCAGCGGAGTCTGGAAATGCGTGCGCGCTTGCGCCTTGTCCTCATCGCGCATGACCAGCACCGCGAAGCGCGTCGATTGACGCGTCCTGTCGTTGAGCACTTTCGTGCCGGAATCGCTGCCCGCAATCAGGCTTACGGATCCGGCCTCGTCGCCAACCGGCATGACCAGGAAGTTGCTTTCGCGATCGACGGAGCCAAAGCGGCGCTGCTTGATTTTCAGCAGCGTGTTCGCAATCCGTGTGACCTCGTGGGCGTTGCGAAAACTGGTCTGCAGGATCTTTAACTGCTGCCGCAGGGCGAGCGTTTCATCGCGCCAGAACGGGGTTTTGACCTTGCTCCACGAAAAGAAATTCGGATGCACGATCTGGTTCGCATCCCCGCATAGCATGAACTGATCCGGATTTTTCAGGGTCGCCAGAATCAGCGCGAGTTGCGCGTCGGTCAGATCCTGAACCTCGTCGACGACGACGAAGTCGTAGCATGCGCTCGCCAACGCCCGCCATACGTGGGCAACCAGATTCAGATCATACAGGTTCGCCTCGACGAGCCATGCCTGGTAACGCTCGAACAGGTCGTAGAGACGATTGCGCTCATCGGCCGGGAAGATCGACTGACTTACCTCCAGCTCAAGATACTGCTCCCGCCGGAGTGCCCCGTTAGCGTCGGCGCCGATGACTCCACGGATTTCCTCGAAGCTCTGGTGAGCGTCAAGTCCTCTGAATGGCAATTGCCGCGTGAACCACGAGGCGAACTCACGCCAGCCAACTTCCCGTCCGGGCGGAACGCGCACACTCTCGACAAATTCGCGATACGACAGGAACGTCGCGTCCTGGCGGGGATGCCCAAAGCCGTGGCTGTAGTACAGGTCGCGAGCGTTCTGGGCCAGATAGGCCGATTGGGTAACGTACAGCACATTCCCATCGACCTGCTTGAGTTTTTCCAGCGCCAGTGCAGTCTTGCCGCTGCCGGCGCTGCCGGATATGATCAGCGGCACAGGTTCGCGATAGATGGCATCCTGCGTATCATCGAACGACAGGATATTGCCCAGCAGATGGATTTCCCGGCACTCTGGGTGTAGGTAGCGCACCGGCGTCGCGCCATCAGACGTAAGCGCATCGACATCGGGAATCCGGTCCTCGTCGATCGCGACGCCCCGCAGGAAGCGGGATTTCTCATAGGCGTGATGTTCAATGACTTCGAGCATCAGCGCGCAAACGCGATCGCCGTGCCGGATCAACGTGAACAGCAGGCGATTCGCATAATCCAATTTTGCGCGATAGAAATGTCCGTGCGTAAGATTGCTCAGCTTTTTGACTTGGGCTTGCCGAAAGTCATCGCGCTCGAGCGCGGCACGTACTTTTTCGTACTGTGCGCTCACTCGTGACGTATCAAGGCCGACATATTCAACGATCTGCATGGCGAGTGATGGAGTCCTTGGTGACAGAAACGGCTCTGGTGCAAATAGCGCGGGGGCGAATCGATTAAGGTGTCAGGCTGAACAAATTGAGAACCGACGATTAGCAAGCTGAAGAGCCTTGACGAACTGGTCGCAGGCTGTCACTTTGACCGCGACGTGATCATTCTGTGTGTTCGCTGGTACCTGCGCTACAAGCCTAGCCTGCGCGAACTGGTCGAGATGATGGCGGAACGGGGTCTGTCGCTGGCGCACACGACGATCCTGCGCCGGGTGCGGCGCTTTGCGCCGGAGTTCGTAAAACGGTCGAACCGCTTTGGCAGGCCCACAGGGCAGTCGCGGCGTGTCGACGAGACTTACCTCAAGCTGCGCGGCAAGTTGGTCTATCTTTATCGAGTGGTGGATCGGATGGGCCAGACAGTAGACTTCATGCTCAGCGCCAAGCGCGACGTGAAGGCGGCAAGAGCCTTTTTCAGCAAGGCAATCGAACATCAAGGCCAGCGACCGAATACCATCACGCTTGATGGTTGTGCAGCCTCGCACCGCGCCGTGCGCGAGATGAAGGTCGATGGCTTGCTGCCCTGATGACACAAACGTCCGATCCTCGAAATATCTCAATAATTTGGTCGAGCAGGACCATGGCAACATCGAGTCCCGGACAAAAGTCATGCTCGGCTTCAAACGTTTCAGGAACGCAGCGATTACTCTCTCAGGTATTGAATTGGTCCATCGTATTCCCAAGGGCCAATTCAGCCTCGCGAATCTTGGCCTCAAAGGTACCGCTGCGCCCGCAGTTTGGGAGGCCGTCCCGTCTTCTTGATAAGGTGTCCTTTCTATAACACACACCTCCCACAGACCGCCTATTTGCACCAGAGCCTGCGTGATCGTGGGGTCCTGCCCCAGATGCGCGGCGATGTCGGTGGCCGAGAGCGGTTGATCGCTCGGCGTCTTCATGCTGACGGCCTGCACGCCTCGCAGCTCCAGTATCTGCTCGCCATAAATTCCGTTGATGCAGACGAGCGGCCGATCAGACGGACAGACGAAGGTAGCCAGCGCAGCCTCCATACCGTAGGAACCGCTGCCCTGGATTGGGACGACC
Organism: Paraburkholderia sp. BL9I2N2; assembly: GCF_004339745.1. Classification (GTDB taxonomy): domain Bacteria; phylum Pseudomonadota; class Gammaproteobacteria; order Burkholderiales; family Burkholderiaceae; genus Paraburkholderia. The sequence continues at coordinate 1,223,913 of NZ_SMGP01000001.1, forward strand.
GAATGTGTGTCATTCCCGTCGATCAGCTCGATCATCAGTTTACGCACCGAAGCCGTGATGTTTTTGAAGCTCCGGTCGCGCGAGCCCATATCGAATTGCATCTGCGCCGTCACTTCGTCGCTCAAGGCCAACGGGCCAAGTATCATCAAGAAATAATGCCATCTATCCATATAGCATTCCTAATTGAGACGTTTATATGCGGATGCAGTACGAACGCCGCGCGGCGAAGTTTTCACAGGGGAATCTTCCTGTCTGTGCAAAATCTGGCGGCGGGCGAGTGCCGAGCTGCTTGCAGTAAGGCTCAGTAGCTCCGTAATCTTCGCGGAATCGACGGATGCACGAATCGTTAGTCGGTAAGGGATTCTAGAAACCAACCGCTAGATCTTCAACGGAAAGGACGATCATTCCTAGATGATATGGGAGGGCGGTGGAAGTAAGCCCGCTGGAGTAAAACGGCTTTTCCAGACCCATTTCTGCAAAGGAGCACGCAAAATGGATACGACTGATACGGCCCTCCCATAGCATCTAAGATAAGTGGTGTGCACGATCACTCGGCGCTACAAACGCCGTCATATGCCACCACCAACGTCGAAGGGCCGCGCGTAAGATCTGCTCTGCGAAGCGCCACCGCAATTGCCGAAAATTCTGTAGCGTTCGGTGCTGCCTTCGAGTTTCCGGTGACGGCCTGTTTCCACCCCCGTGTGGTACGTTGGCAGCAACGCTCCTTGACAGCCAATCGCTATTGCTCAATGTACACAGCGCATAGGTTTTCAGGGGGAGCATGAGAAAGAGGTTAATGGGTGTGTAAAGAGAAAAACCAAGAGATCGAATCTGGCGAGCGCGAACCGATGCCACGCTACAGCGGATCATGGTCAACGATGCGATCGTCAGGCCTGTCCACCGCGGCACTGTCGCTGTCAATGCGAGCTGCGCGAGCCCCGCTAGAAGCGATAAGGCGAGAAATAGCGAGGCGAGATTCAGGCCGATCACGTCCAGCGTAAGGTAGCGATCGAGACAGGGCAGCAGGCGCAGCGAAAGCAACGTGTCCCGATACGTGCTGCGCGCCCAGCGCAGTTGTTGGCGCAGATACGCCCCCAGTCTGTCCGGAACGACTGTCGCCACACTGGCGTCCGGAACGTACTCTGTCCGGTAACCTGCGGTCAGCATGAGAATCGTGAGATGGCGGTCCTCGCCGAAGTCGCTCGGTTTCCCCCGAAAAAACTGTGTCTCGTACTGGTCTAACAGCAAAAGAAGCACGGACCATCGGTATATGGTACACGGACCGCAACAGCACATAACAGCGCCGAAGCGAGCCTGTGCGGCGAGTTCTTCGTTGCAAGCCAACCAGTACTCCATATCGATCAGACGGGTCAGCCAGGTGTCGCTCAGGTTGCCGGCCGTTAACTGACCCATGGCCGTGCCGATCGCTGGATTTTGCATTCTCAATGCAAGCTTCGTGACCACGTCTGAGCCGATTATCGTGTCCGAGTCGACGTTGAGCACCAAATCTCAAAACGAGCGGCTTATCGCGGTGATCTGTGCCTTGCGCTTTCCCATATTTTGGGGAAGCGTAATGAGGTTGAATCTCGGGGCGCATGTATACGCATCGTATAGCGGCCTCACGGCGTCGAGATTCGCAGAACCATCATCAACCACGTAGACCCGCAGTTTTCCGGCGTAGTCCTGGTTTGCGATGGACTCCAGGCATGCCGAGAGTGTGCACGGGTCCTCGTTGAAGCAGGGCACGATGACATCCACGTCCGGCAGAGCGTCGGAGTCCACCAGGCCGTCCGACAGCGATGACAGGTTTGTCGGCTGAGCATAAAGCGCCTGCGTGCTTTTATAGACAGTCGAGCGCAGCGCATAAAACGAGACAGCGCTAGTTGCGGCAAGCATGTTCATAGGGTGTCTGGTTTGTCCGGTGAGGTTGAGGAAGCGATCGGATTGCAAACCCCCGGTCATGCAATGCTGGAATCATGAGGGACAGCGCCATGAGGGTCTGCTCGCGCTGACCAGCGTGAGTGCATCGTCCCAACTCATCGGGGGGGCATCCGTCGTGCAAGAGTACAATTGCGCCAGGCCGGACAGAGGCCAGCACTGCGCTGACAATCGCGTCGACGCCGGGACGGGACCAGTCTCGCGGGTCTACCGACCAGTGGAGGGGCGCCAGACCAGTACTCGCTGACGTAGTGAGCACTGCTTCGGTCCACATGCCGTACGGGGCACGCATATACCGCAGCGAAGCCTGGGGGCACGCCATCCTGATGACGCTGCTTGCCGTTAGTATTTCCTGTTGTACCTCGGTGGGTTCGCATCTGGACAGGTCCGGATGAGTCATCGTGTGGTTTGCGACCTCGTGCCCTTCTGCGATCATCCGTCGGATCAGCTTCGGCTGGTCCGCTGCGTACGCACCGATGACGCAGAAAGTCGCTGGCACTCGGTGTTCCGCCAGCACATCGAGGACGTCCGGTGTGCAAAGTGGATTAGGGCCGTCGTCAAACGTCAAATAAACGGTGCGACGCCCGGTGGTGTCAGCGCACTCGCTACGCGCTTCGGATAAGCAGTGTCTCACAGCTCTGGCCCGTTCCGATCAATTATCGTTCCGGTCGGCCACTCGCTCATTGACCGTCCAATCGGTAAGACGACAACGAGTACGTCCTCGATGCGCGTGGGCGGCGTATCGAGATGCACTTCTCGAAGGGTCGACCTCACGCGAACTCCAGACACAATAGTCGCCAGACCGTGTCGGCCGAGCAGCCTTGCAATATGTTGCCGCATTGCGTGTCGAACCGTGCCGAAGCCGAATGGAACGCCTAGTTCCTGCAACACGGGGTACATCACGCGCATTAAATGAGGGATTCCGAGCCCCTCAAGATCCGGACGTACCGCGTACAATCCTAGTTCGGCCACCAGTAGATCGACTGCGCCAACTTTGATGAAACGGCGCAGTGCGCCGATATGAGCCGCTACGCCGCGTGCGTCGTAGCCGATTGCACGCACCTCTGGCCTCGCACCAGCCCAACTGTGATTGCCTTCGAATGGTTTTGCGTTAAACGCCCCGGTCGGTCCGTAGGTCTTTCGGAAGAACTCGGACAGTTCGATGTGGTCGACGAGTCGCAACTCATTTTCCCAAGCCAGCCTCCACCGCACCTGAGAGCGCAGGGCGAGAGGTCCTCCAGCTGTGGACACCGCCAGGTTCATGACTGCCTCCTATGCGCCGTCCGGCCTTTGAGGGTGGACCTGACGAACGCGAATGACTTGCTGGGATAGCGGTGCGATTTCAAGAAATCGTCTGCACTCTGGAACAGTTCTGGGATGAAGCCCGAAGAAAAGAGCATTACCGTCAACGCTTCACGGACCAATCGAACCTCATCCACAACGGAGATTACATCGAGTGCGCGTGCCTTTCTCACCAGATCTACAAAAGACTTCTCCCGCATCTTCCGCTCGATCTGACTGCGATCAACACGTGATCCATTTGGCCGGGTCGCTGAAGCATTTGGCATCTGCAATCGGCTGCTACCCATTCGTCGCGAAGCCACGGCGAAATCGAGCATTGGTTCAACTGTACGAAGGTAAGCGGCCGATATAGAAACGATTTGGATAACTATGCGAAGGTTTGCCGGTAGTAAGCGCCAACGCGTCATGCAAGACGCTTGTCGCGTCGTGTCGGCGCGATCCAGCTTGCCCATGCCGCCGAAGACTGTGGCCGCATTGGACATGCGCCTCGGTTGATGCTCTGCGGACACCCGAGTTTTTTTCTCGGAGTCGGGCCAAAGATCGACAACCATCCTGATATGCCTAAATTCCATTTCTCCGGCCCGACGTATTGCTACAGTATTCATGAAAGCGTCCACGAGAAATTGACCTGAAATTTGGTGCCGTGGCTTCCGAGAACGTTCAGCGAGTTCGGCATCGCCGTTTCCTTCGTGCAGGTGATGAAGCGTCGCCAGTGGTGCTTCATGTTCCCACCGTTATGGCCGCCCGTCGGGCCGTACACGTCGCTGTTGCGCCATGCGTGAGCCAGTCACAGGCCGACTGTGCTCGGCGATGAGCTTGCGCTTGATCCTTGTCCGAGCAGCGACAGGGTCGCGCTCGCGTGGGCGTGTCCCGATGCATGTGATTGATCGACAACTGCTGCAATGTCAGTTCCTCGGCTTCGCTCAGTTCTACCGCACACTTCATCCGCTACCCCGGCACCACGAAGGCGCCAGCAGGTTTGCGAAATCCAATCGGATTTACCAGGAACACTATCCTCCATGGCGTACAATTCGTAAAATCGATTGTTTTGATGGAACACATCCACATTATTTATAAGTTGGGATCATGCGTTTCAAGGGCCTCGATCTAAATCTCCTCGTCGCGCTCGATGCTCTGATGACCGAGCGTAACCTCACCGCGGCGGCACGCAGCATCAACCTGAGCCAGCCGGCCATGAGCGCGGCCGTCGCCCGGCTACGCGCCTATTTCTGCGATGAACTGTTTACGATGAGGGGCCGGGAACTTGTCCCCACACCGCGTGCTGAAGGGCTCGCTGCTCCAATCCGCGAGGCTCTGGTGCACATCCAGCTCTCCGTTATTTCCCGGGACGTCTTCAACCCGGCCAAATCGGATCGCCGCTTCAGGATCATCCTTTCCGATTTCATGGCAGTCGTATTTTTTCGAAAGATCGTGGAGCGTATTGCACGGGAAGCTCCCGCCGTCGGCTTCGAATTGCTACCACTTGCCGATGACCCCGATGAGGTTCTCCGGCGCGGCGAAGCCGATTTTCTTATCTTGCCGGAATTGTTCATGTCGAGCGCGCATCCTAAAGCGAAGCTGTTCGAGGAGACACTCGTGTGCGTAGGCTGCCGCACGAACAAGCAGCTATCAGGGCAGCTTACATTCGAGAGATACATGTCGATGGGGCACGTTTCGGTCAGGTTCGGACGGACGCGGCGGCCCTCCGTCGACGAGTGGTTTTTGCTTGAGCACGGCCTCAAGAGACGGAACGAGGTCATCGTGCAGAGCTTTAGCATGATCCTGCCTATGCTATTAAACACTGACCGTATAGGGACGATGCCCTTCAGGCTGGCCAAGCATTTCGAAAAAACGATGCCTCTGCGGATCGTCGAACTTCCGCTGCCACTGCCCGCATTCACCGAGGCCGTCCAATGGTCTGCCCTTCACAGCAGTGATCCGGCAAGCAACTGGATGCGGGAGATAATATTGCAGGAGGCGTCACGCATGGTTGCTCCGCGTGAGACCACGCGAAGACCAGTCCACCCAGGTTAGGAAATGGGATCTTTCAGCAAGGCTTATGCGGCATGGATCTGTGGGGTTTCGAAGGTTTTGTGGCGACATAACGGATATCACCACAGCAGGCCTGATTCGGCGCGGTGACGGCAAACGCCTGATTGAGCAGGTTCGGCGCGACCGGCAAGCCGTGTCAATCTGGTTGTTGCCTTGAATTTGCGTTTCTGGTTGCAACGCAACCCCCTGCTTGCGATGCAGTCTCTTTATCGGATACGCCGACGTGCAAGCCATGAGCTACGAGGTGCCTTGCGGGCGTTCGGTCCCATAACTCTCGCGGGACCGCTGAGGTGCGGCAGTACCTCTACCTCAGGCCTCAGGATTACCCACAAGTTGTCGTAGCTGGACTATTCGTTTTGCCTGAAGAGGCGATACATCTTTGTGACTTCGTGCAATATGAAAGACCCGCGCCACATGACCGTGGGGCCGGGAGGGTGATCATGTTTGCGATTCAGATAGCCGCCGAGCATGGCGATGAGCTAACGTCAATAGTGGTGTATGAGCAGCATCGTGACTGTCGATTTCAAGCGGCGAATTTCTGCTGAACCGGTCGATCGTCTTGCACCGGTTCGCCGTCCTTGAAGGCAATACCCTCAAGCAACAGCTTGATCTTTTCCGGGCCGTTGATACGGCGCCAGGTTTTCTCGGCTTCCTCGATCAGCTTGAATGCCAGACCCAGGAAAGTTGGTCGCGACAGGCAGTTACGCGTACGTGTCGTACGGTGGCGCACCGTCGCGAACGTCGATTCGATCGCGTTGGTCGTGCGGAGGTGCTGCCAATGTTCGGCAGGGAACTCGTAAAACGCGAGCAAGGCCTCCCGGTCCTTCTTCAACGTCTCGGTCGCCTTCGGATATTTCGCTGCATAGATCGACACGAAACGATCGAACGCGGCGTGGGCTTCGGCGCGTGTTGCGGCCATCCAGATCGATTGCATGTCGGCCTTCGCGCGCGCCTGTTGCGACTTGGGCAGCGCGTTGAGTACGTTGCCCATTTTGTGAAACCAACAGCGCTGACCACGCGTCGCCGGAAACACCTCTTCCAGCGCCGCCCAGAAGCCCATCGCGCCATCGCCAATCGCCAGCCGCGGACCCCCCTGCAGGCCACGCTTTTTCAGGTCGAGCAGCAACTCCAGCCACGATGCTTTCGTCTCGCGATATCCATCACCGATCGCCACGCGCTCTTTACTCCCGTCCGGCCTCACGCCGATGACCACCAGCAGACATTGACCGGCCGAGTTCTCGCTGCGCAGCCCTGTATGAATGCCGTCGACCCACCAATAGACGTAGTGCGACTCGGACATATCACGCCGGCTCCAGGCTACGTGCTCGTCAGCCCATTGCGCCTTCAGCCGGCTCACCACGTTGGCCGACAAGCCCTTGGCGTCATCGCCCAGCAGCACGCTCAGCGCTTCGCCCATGTCGCCCGTTGAGATGCCCTTCAGATACAGCCACGGCAGTGCCGCGCTTACACGGGGCGATTTCCTCACATACGGTGGCACAATCGCCGAATTGAACTTCACGCCTGATCCTGATCGATCGCGCACCTTCGGCACCTTCACCGGAACCGGCCCGGCGGCCGTCAACACCTCGCGTTCCGGCAAGTAGCCGTTGCGCACCACGGCGCGTTGCCCGTGCAAAGTCTTGACGTTTGCGAACCGCTCCATCAGCTCTGCCAACTCCGCCTCAATCGCTTGTTGAATCACCTGCCGTGCTCCGTGGCGGATCAATTCGTCCAACCCCAGGCCGGCGCCCGATAGACCGAAGACTGCTTTTTCCGTAGACTTGCTCATGGTGGATGGTTTGTTTGTTTGCTGGTTTCCGACTTCGACAATCAGATTCTCAGCTGAAACCTCCACCGCCTTCAACCTCTCGCCGCAACTCCCCCGTACACCACTTCCGACTTTAGCTCCATGGCGATCCACAAGACAGCCTGTCGCAGCGACGGAGTCTGCGCTGGCGCTTTTGTAGTGCCATGCGTGTGGCTATAAAGTGCCTGCCATTCGATGGGCTGAAGCAATACTTCGCACGAAAGATCCGGGTCGGCTCGTGCGAGCAGGGTCGCATACAGGATGCGCCAGCTGATGACGGCAAACAGCGCAGTCGCGCGTACGAACCTGTCGAGATTGCCAAATTGTCGGGCCTCAATCCGGCAGCCGCTTTTCAGGACGCGATGCCAGGTTTCGATCGTCCAGCGGCGCGCATACCAGGCCAGTCTTTCAAGGACCTCGTCAAACGTGGTCGTAGGCACCGAACTCAGCAGCATCCATTCCAACGCTTCAACGTCGCCTGGCGGCGCCTCTTCGAGAGCGTGAATCGCAAACACATCGGTCTGCTGCAAACGGGTCTGCCTTTTGCGCCTCTGCGGGGGGCGCAATCTTACGGCCGTGCAACGCAAGGTCAGTCGCGCTGTACGCTGCGGCAAGTTGCCTCTTGCAGGGACCAGAAGCTCAGTATTGCCTACAGGCGCAGTAGCAAGCACAGTATCCCAAAGATACTCATCGGGATGCATGACGCGCCGGTTGCGGGAAGCACGAACCAGCCAGTCCACGCCATCAGGTCGTTCAGTCGTAAACAGTTCGTACAGGTCGCTCTCGCGGTCGCCCACGCCGACAAGCCGGGTCCCGGCACAACGGGCCTTGAGTGCGGCAAGATGCTCGATGCCTTCAATCCATTTGATGCTTTCTTTTTCTTCGATCGGGCGCGTTGCGCGTTGATGCTTCTTGCCAAACCCGTTTTCGGGACGCGCCCACGTCTTCATGCCCAGCACACCCAGCGGCAGTCCTTCGGGGGTCACGGCCAGCAAGCTGTGCATGATGAAACCGCGCTCATAACGCCCGGAGCCGTAGCCCAGGCCTTCTGTCGCGGGCAGGTGCGTCAGGTTGAATTCGGTCGTGTCCTGCACGGCCAGCACAATAGGCACCTGCCCCATGCGATCCAGGGTTTGTGCAATGTGCGGCGCCAGGATTCCATCGGTATCGATCTGCGCGTTGTCGAAAAACCGGTACGCCGCCTTAAGCTCCGAGGGCTTGAGCGATTGTGGAAACGACCCATGTGGACTACAGGCAAGCCGCCGGGCCAGCATAACCAGGCGCTGCGCCAGACGCGAGTCGCCCAGATTCGCTTCGCCGAATTCGGTACTTGCCCAATCATCTGTATCAGTTTCCTTAGCCACTCGACTACTACTGCGGACAGGATGGTCGAAGTTAACATCGGCGCCACCTGTTTACAAGCGAAATTCCCCGTTCCGTTCGTATTTGTGGGTAATCCTGAGACCTCAGGCCGGGGCCCCTGCTGCGCGCGGTGACGCCGCCATCGCTCTATCCACGAATCAAAGACATAGTGCGGGTAGATGTCGATCCTGAAGAAATTCAGTTTGCGGTAGCGAGCCAAGCCAAGGGTGCGCCTGTCGGCGAACAGGAATCAGCCCATCGAAAGCGGTTGTGCCGAACAAGCGCTCGACTGCAGCGTGACATTGGCGAGCCCATGCAGCACCGCGAGAATAAAAAATCCAGGCCCCCCGGCCGAGATGGACGGTGGCGCGCAGCAGCCAGCGCAGGTTGTAACCGGCAGCGCACAGTACCGCGTGTAGCGCATCGCCGCTTTGCCCTTTGAGCGAAATAATCGGCCCGCTGTCGCAAATCGCGCCGAAGAAACAAAGGGTGGCTTCGGTGTGGGCAAAGTCGAACGCGGCGCTGCGGACGACCGGTGAGGCAATGGTGCGTAATGCCCGTCTTTGAGCTTGGTCCTGGGTGACGTCATCGATATTGGTGAATCGGCGTGACGGCGTAAGCTGCTGCCGTTAGTCCACCAGTATTACGTCCAATACCCAGTGCCGCGTTCCTTCATGATGGAAGTATCGCGCTCTGATCCATCGTGCGCTCTTGCACGGATGCCGCCGGCAGCACCACTTCCACAACGCCTGCCAGATGGCAGTGTCGACTGCTCTGTAGACTTCTTTCGAGATGACGTATCGACGATAGTTCGACCAGCCATTGATGATCGGGTTGAGCAGGCCGATTAGATTGACCTGTTTGGCCGATGCATTGTCCTTGATGACTGTGCGCACTTTCGTCAGAAACGCTTGAACATTCTTTTTGGTGGCTTCATGAGTAGCTTGCCGTTGGATATTTTCGAATGTTCTGCCCGAGGAAGTCGAACCCTTGCGAGAAGTACGTGATCCTGGTCCTTTCCGGGGAGAGCGTCAGTCCGCGCTCCTACAGAAAGACCTCGACCGGTGGCTTGACCTCGTCTTCCAGCAACTCTTTCGAGTGACCGGTGATCACAAAGTCGTCGGTATAGCGCATCAGACTGAGGCAGCAATCAATGATGGACGACACCTGAAATCGGCTGCACCGAAGTAGACAAATCGCAGTTGTTTTGAGCGACATCAATGGAACTCGCGTTCCCGGCGGAATCTGCGCGGCGAGATCGCAAAAGGAGAAAATAAGTAAATCAAGGCACTATAGTTTCACCGTCCTGCCATGAAAAGGCGTTATCTCTTGAAGTCAGCCCGTGAAGGGCGCGAGATCGAGGATGATATGCAACACAATACTCGTAAATCCGAACAAGGTGACAGAGAGGATGGTCACAACAACGGAGACGTCGTCATGCTGCATATCGCTTCCGTACGCGAAAGGCCTAGCTCAAAGTCCGAGACGGACAACGCGGTCCCTATTGTGCAGTGGTACGAGAGCGCGCTTACCGGCATCTTGGAGATATCGAAGGTACTTACCGCCCCCTGCCGGCTCGAAGTCATGTTGGCCAACGTCGTCGATCTCCTGCAATCGTTTGTGCAGATGCGGCTCGGCATCGTCTCTCTCTTCGACGATGATGGCGTACCGGACATTACCGTTGGCGCCGGCTGGAGCGAAGGCAGCGATGAGCGCTACCGGATGCGCCTGCCGCAGAAGGCAATTGACCAGATCATGTCGACGGACAGGCCGCTCGTCGCCGAGAACGTAGTGGGGCATTCGGGCTTCAGTGCCGCCGACATGGGCGTGCTCGGTGCTTCCGACAACATGCGAGTGTCGTTCATCGGCGTTCCTATTCGCATCGACGCGAAGGTCGTGGGCACACTGACCATCGACCGCATCTTGGACAATGGGTCGAACTTCCGGCTCGATTGCGACGTGCGGCTGCTTACTATGATCGCCAACCTGGTGGGGCAGACGGTGAAGCTGCATCGCTTATTCAAGAGCGACCGCGAGCGACTGATGGCGGGGAGGGACGGGCTGCAAAAACAATTGTCCGAGCTCAAGTACCCTGCGCAGGAGCGTAAGAAGTTTCAGGTCGAGGGGATCATTGGCGACAGTCCGGCGCTGCGCGGCCTGCTTGAGAAGATCGCGATGGTAGCCAAATCGAACAGCACAGTTCTGTTGCGCGGCGAATCCGGTACCGGGAAGGAGCTGGTCGCCAAGGCCCTTCACGAGCTGTCGCCGCGAGCCAAGCGGGCCTTCATCAAGCTCAATTGCGCGGCGCTCCCTGAGACGGTGCTGGAATCCGAATTGTTCGGTCATGAGAAGGGTGCCTTTACCAGCGCCTTCAATTCGCGCAAGGGGCGCTTCGAGCTCGCCGACAAGGGGACGCTGTTTCTGGACGAGATCGGCGAGATTTCGGCCTCGTTCCAGGCAAAGCTGCTGCGCGTCCTGCAGGAGCAAGAATTCGAGCGCGTCGGCAGCAACCAGACCATCAAGGTCGATGTTCGCGTGGTTGCCGCCACGAATAAGAACCTGGAAGACGCGGTGGCAAGGAACGAGTTCCGCGCCGACCTTTATTATCGCCTCAGCGTGGTTCCCTTGCTGCTGCCGCCGTTGCGTGAAAGGCGCAGTGATATTCCTCTCCTCGCCGTTGAGTTTCTCAAGAATTTCAACAGCGAGAACGGCCGTACGCTGACCTTCGATGCGAGCGCGATTGAAGTGTTGATGAACTGCGGTTTTCCCGGCAATGTCCGCGAGCTCGAGAATTGCGTGCAGCGGAGCGCGACCCTGGCGCCGGGACCAGCGATCGTGAGAAACGACTTTGCCTGCTGCCACGGCCAGTGTCTGTCCGCGATGCTGTGGAAGAGCGGATCGGACGAGATGGCGCTGCAGCCCGGGCCGATCGTACCAGTGCAAGTGAAGCCGGGTACGCCCCCGGCTGAGGCTGCTACGCCGGGCGCAGTTGCGGTCCCGCCTGTCGGCAGCGAGCGGGCTCCGCTAGTGCCTGGCGGTGCAGCTCTCGGAAGTGGTGCGAAGATGACCAACCGCGAGCGTCTCATCGCCGCCATGGAAAGATCCGGCTGGGTGCAGGCAAGGGCGGCGCGGCTACTTGGACTGACGCCTCGCCAGATTGGCTACGCGCTGAGGAAATACGGTGTCGAGATCAAGCGTTTCTGAAAGCACTGTCGGACTTGCGGCGTGTCGGGGCCGCGACATCGAGACTGATGCGAATAGCTCAGACAAGTCAAGCCAGGGTTTGGCGCGGACCTTGGCATGATCACGATCGGAAGTGGCCCAGTCGGCGCCAATTCGGTAATCGTCGAGAACAGCCCGGCCGACCTCAGGGGCGGTCGGTATCTCGACTAAGGTGGTGCGAACGCTGCGCTGTCATCGCCGGTGCGTCGGCCATGTCGCGCTCGACCATCAGCTCACACCGGATGCGGTCAGCGACGCAAGCGGTGGTGTTCGATCGCGTTGAATTTCTGGAGGCGCGCCCGGGGTCATATCAGCGAGGCGACTCTGTCGCACGCCAACAAGATCGCGCGCCGTCTGGGCGCTGTGGGCAGATGACCGGGAGTTCCGGGCAGAAGATACATCTGCCGCTGCGGTTGCGTAGTCAGCCCGGCTAATAGAAGGACAAAACGCTGACAACACGAGAAGAGTCGACCGATTGCTTAGGTAATCATGACGTGATGGCACGACAGGTTAGAGTGTGGTCGGCAAGGCCCGGGAATGTCCGAGCACCGCCGAGTGTGCGAAAGCGACGGGGAACCGATCAAGCGAAACCCGTCAGGCACAGCGGCACAGCCACATTGAAAGTCCGAATCTATGGTTGCAATCTACCTACCCATCATCACCGATTGAAAACTTGACAAACTGAGGGTGTCCATGTACTGACATTCGTTGAGTCGAAGTTGGGATCGAGCGCGGCTGGCCGCAATGGCCAACATTAAGACATTCAGTAAAAGCGAGTAACAACCCAAGTTCGTTCCTCACGCATCACTACCCGTCCGCCTCGCCCGGCTTGATTCCGCCAAGGTATCGTGTGAGAGTTCGCCCAGAATTCCTCACTATCTCCGCCCAAGCGGAGTCCAGTCTCTCGCGGGGCATGGTCAGCGTAATGACACCGGCGAGTTGCCCGGACGGGCCGAACACCGGCGCGGCGATACCTGCCAATTGCGGATCGCGGTCTCCTGCTAGCGCGATGACCTGCTGGCGGCGGATCTGCTGACCGAGTGCCTCGTCGCCCTCGTGGCAGTAGGCTTGCAACACCCGGCCTCCTGTGCCACGATCCAGCGGCAGTAGCTCGCCCGCGCGGATGTGATCTCGCACAGGCTGTGGCGAGTCGACGCGATACAGGCATAGCCGTTGCGCACCTTGACGTACGTGAAACGCGGCGCTTTCACGGGTTGCGGCCACCAGTTCCTGCAGCACGGGTATCACCAGCGACTCGCTGGAGGACGATTGCGCATAGACGGCATGCAGCCTTGCGACGCCGGACCCCAGCACGTAGCAGCCATCGGCGCGGCGCACCACGAGATGCGCATGTTCCAGCGACGCGAGCAGGCGCAGCACGGTGCTCTTGTACAGACGCGTGCGTTCCGCGAGCGCGCTCAATGACAGCACGTGCGTGCCGTTGCCGAAGGCAGCCAGCAGGGTCAGCGCACGGTCGACTGCTGCCACGCCGCCGGCTGCCAGATTGTCGTCGGCCAACGATGCGTTGGCGGGCTGTTTGGACATCGTGCTTCTCCTCAGACGGACCGTTGCAGCAACGCTTCCACTACGCCGAAGCCGAGGTGGCCCGCCGGATCGAGCTGTCGTAGTTGTGTGATCAACTGTGTTGCGGTTTCGCGTTCGCCGCGCCGCAGGCCGATGAAGGCGAGCGCCTTTAGCGTGAACAGCCAGAAGCGGGCGGGACCGGGCGGGATCGGGCGCGTGGAAGTTCGCGTCGCCGGCTTGTACCATCTGCCAATCCTCATTCAACCCGGCGGCATGCGCAGCTGCTTTTAGTCCCAGATAGGCCGCGTGCTCTGCCTCATCGAGTTCGCGGCGTCCGGCATGGAATTTGTTGAGCAGATAGTAGGCGGCAAGGCTTCGCGGAGAGGTCAGTGTGACGCTCCACAGGACTGCGTCGATCTGCTCGGCCGGCGCGCCATGCAGGCCTTCGATGAGGCGCCGCACCGGTTCGCGGCCTTCGAGTTGACGCGTGAAGATTTTCTCCACGTCGGCCATCGTCACGCCGCTGTAGAGCACCGCGTCGGGATAGATGAGCACGTTCGTGCCCTGATCGCACGGGCCGAGACAGCCCGAATACGTGATCGCGACGGTATCGGGCGCCTGGCGTTTCTGCTGTTCCGCCCAGAATGCCTTCAGCAGCGCGGTCGAGCCCTTGCGGCCTGCGCAGACGACGCGCGGATGCTGCGGCGGCCGGTTCTGGTTGCAAGCAAACACATGTCGTTCTGGTCTGGCCATGACGATGTTCGTCAACCGAACTTGAACAGGATGCCGTGACCACCGCGCGGGTAGTCCCACTCGATATTCTGGTGGTCGGTACAGAGGATGCGGCAACTGCCGCATTCGAGGCAGCCGTCGGTGATCAGCGTCACCGCGCCGTTGCCTTCGGCCTTGTAGCACGAGGCCGGACAGACGAAGGTGCAACTCTTCTCGCTGCATTCGCTCTGGCAGACGTCGGCATCCTTGATGTGGACGTGCGGCCGTCCTGCATCGACGCGGTAACGGTTCTGGAACAGCTTTTCCTCTACGTTGACGGGTAGGGTGCTCATCGGAAGGCCCTCAGGAGTTTGTAGGCGTCACCCACGATGCCGGAAAGCGAACGGGCTTTGCGGAAGCTCGAAAAAATCTCGCGCTCCTTGCTCTTCTTGTCCTTACCGTCGACCGTGATCATCGTGCGCGCGGCGCGCGCCATGAGGTCGGGGTAGGTCGTGAAGAACTGCGGATTCTGGTGTAGCACGGCCTGCATGTCGCGGTACTTGTGCAGGTCTTTCATCACAAAGCTCTGATCGAGCGCGGCCTTGTAGGCCTTGAGCGTGCCGGCGCGGTAGCCTTGGCCCGCGGCTTTCGCGTGGATCACCGTTTCGGCGGCGAGGCGTCCTGTGGTCATCGCAAGATTCGATCCTTCTCGGTGCGCGGCGTTCACGAAACCGCCTGAATCGCCAACGATCATCCAGCCGTGGCCGTAGACCTGCGGGATTGCGTGAAAACCGCCTTCGGGAATCAGATGCGCGCAATACTCCTTCATCTCGCCGTCCGCAATCAGCGGTGCGATCGACGGGTGCCGCTTCATCTTTTCGAGGAGCACATAGGGGCTCGTGCGGTTGGGGTTTTTCTTGAAGTCGCTCAGCATACAGCCCACGCCTATGGTGAGCGATTCCTTGTTGGTATAGAGGAAGCCAGTGCCCATCATGCCGTCGGTGATCCTGCCGACCATCTCGATCACGACGCCGTCGTCCTCGCCGACGTTGAAGCGCTGACGGATCGTCTCCTCGGGCATGAAGAGAATCTCCTTGACGGCGAGCGCAACGTTGCCGGCCCCGATCTCTCCATGAAAGCCCGCCTTGCGCGCGAGCGTCGAATTCACGCCGTCGGCGAGCACCACCACGTCGGCATAGACATCGCCGTGCTCGCGGTCGCACTGCACGCCGACCACCAGGTCGCCGTCCATGATCAGTTCCTTCACCGTGGTCTCGCAGAGCAGCAGTGCGCCGGCTTCGCGCACTTTCGATGAAAACCACTTGTCGAACTGCGCGCGGATGATCGTGTAGCGGTTATAGGGCGGCTTGTTGTAATCCTCGCTGCGCACATGTGTACCGACAAACGACGAGTCGTCGAGCATCCACATTCGCTGCTCGATGATGTGGCGTTCCAGCGGCGCATCGTCGCGGAAGTCCGGGATGATCTCTTCGAGCGCTTTGGCGTACAGGATCGCGCCCTGAACATTCTTGCTGCCCGGATATTCGCCGCGCTCGATCTGCAGCACTTCCAGACCTGCCTTGGCCATCGTGTAAGCGGCAGCGTTGCCGGACGGACCGGCGCCGACCACGATCACATCGAACTGTGATGGTTTTCTCATCGTGATTCTCCTCAGGCAGCCTGCTTGCGGCGCCGGGTCAAATGCTCCACAAAAGCCTGCTTCAGCGCGGGCAACACTTGCAACGCATTGCCGACAATCCCGTAGTGTGCGAAATCGAAGATGGGTGCGTTCGGGTCGGTGTTGATCGCCACGATCACGTCTGCGCTTTCCATGCCCACGCGGTGCTGGATCGCGCCGGATATGCCGGCGGCAATGTAGAGCTTGGGCCGCACCGTCTTGCCGGTCTGTCCCACCTGGCGCTCCCCCTCGACCCAGCCGGCCTGCACACATGGCCGGGTCGCACCCACTTCGCCGCCGAGCACGTTCGCCAGTTCGAACGCCAGCTGGAAGTTCTCCGGGCTCTTCAACCCCTTGCCGCCGCTCACAATCACATCGGCATAGGGCAGGTTGATCCGGTTGCTGCTCGCATCCGGGATAAAGTCGAGCAGCCTCGTGACGATATCCGTCTCGATCATCCCCAGCGTTCCCGGGACGATGTTGCCGGTGCGTTCGGCGTCGCGTAGCGGCATCGGCATCACGCGCGGGCGCACCGTCGCCATCTGTGGACGGTACGCGAGCGTCATGATCGTGCACAGCAGCGAGCCGCCGAAGGTGGGGCGCGTCGCCGCCAGCGCCCGCGTCGCAGGATCGATGTTGAGTTCAGTGCAATCGGCGGTCAGCCCGGTCAGCAGGGTCGTTGCTACGGAGCCGGCAAGGTCACGGCCCATCGACGTCGCGCCCAGCAGCAGGATCTCGGGCTGATGCCGGTGGACGAGGTCGGTGAGCCCTTTCGTGAACGGCTCGTTGCGATAGCCTTGCAAGACCGGGTCGTGGACGATGTACGCATCGTCCGCGCCGTAAGTGAAGGCTTCTGCGGCAAACTGTTCGAGCGGTTCATTCGCGCCGCCGAGCACGGCAATGCCCACTCGGCTGCCGAGCGTGTCGGCCAGTTTGCGCGCTTCACCGAGCAGTTCCCACGAGACGCTGTGCACGTGTCCACGGTCGTGCTCGATAAAGACCCAGACGCCTTTGTAGGCCTTCAGGTGTTCCGGCAGTTCGAGGTTGCGTGCTGCGCGGCCGGCGGGTTTCTTCGCGGGGGCGGCGGGTGCGTTCATGACCCCTCCTTCATCAGCAGGTCAGCTTCCAAAGTAGGATGGCGCGTGAAGATCTTTTGCAGCAGGTTCACCAGCACGTCGCAAAGACTCGATGCGTCGAGGTCGAGCATCTCCGCTTTCTCGCTGCGCGGCGTCGGTCCAAAGACTTTGCTGACCACTGTCGGCGAGCCCTTCAGACCGATCTTGCTGAGGTCTTCGATGCCGGCCTGTTCGCAGTTCCATTTGCGCACCGGATAGCCGGCCGCATGAATCATCGCGGGCAGCGTCGCAAAACGCAGTTCGTTGGTGTTCTCCAGCATTGTGATCAGGCACGGCAGCGCGGTCCTGAGCACGTGCACGCCGCCCTCGGCGCGGCGCTCGACGGTGATCGTGCGCGCATCGAGAGCGGTCTCGACGATGCGCGACACGTAGGTCAGCAATTGCAGCCCGAGGCGTTTGGCGATACCGGGGCCGACTTGCGCGGTGTCGCCGTCGATCGTCTGCTTGCCAGTGAACACGATGTCCACCGCCTGCTCCTTCGCGATCTGCTGGATACCCGCTGCCAGCGCGTACGACGTAGCGAGCGTATCCGCGCCAGCGAATGCGCGGTCGGTGAGCAGCACGGCGTCGTCCGCGCCGAAGCTGATGCACTTGCGCAGCGCTTCCTCGGCCTGCGGCGGGCCCATGCAAAGTAACGTGACCTTGCCGCCGAAGCGGTCCTTCAGCCGCAGCGCCTCTTCGAGTGAAAACAGGTCATATGGGTTGACGATCGCCGGAACACCTTGGCGCATGATCGTGTTGGTGACCGGATGAACGCGGATCTGCGTGGAGTCCGGGACCTGCTTGATGCAGACGACAATGTGCATGGTCTTAACGATGTGCATGGTCTTGCTCCACCTGTCAGGCAAGGGTGCGCGCGGGCAGCGACGCGCGCAGACTGTCGAGTGAAACGTGCTGCCGCCCATTTGTGTCCCGGAACACCTTGAACACTTTTTCCTGCGCCGGCGTGGAGGTGACGAAGTCGCCGTAAGCCTTGAGCAGCAGCGCGTGATATGACGCGAACAGCGCGCCTTCGTCGCTTTCCGGCAGCGCGTCCTGTTGCTGGATGTACTGAAAGAAGCGCTTGAGGATGTGTAGCCGACTCACGTTGACGATCTTCTGGTCGAACGGAATGCCGAAGAACTGCAGGAAGTCCTCGGCTGAGGACAGCGCCTTGAGTTGCTGGACAAAGCTTTTCATCGTGTTTACTCCTTGCAAGCGGATGAGGATAGGTGCGGACAGAACGTCGGCTCGGCGAAGTACTTGTCGCAGGCGTCGCTGATGGCGCACGGCGGCGTCGTGCCCGACTGATCCGGTTGCGCGACGCACTTCGTGAAGCGGGCCACAGCGCCGGTCATGACAATTCTCCGCCGGTGTAGCGCAACTCGATCAGGAAGCGATACAGGTCGGCGGCGCTGGGCGCTTGCTTGTGCTGGGTGGCATGGTGGCGGATACGGGTCAGCAGCAGCACGAGCAGTTTTTCACTGACGGGCAGGCCGAGCGCGTCATAAGCCTGGCGCACGCTTTGCGAACCCGAATGCTTGCCGAGCACGACCGAGCGTTCGCGACCGAGTTCGGCGGGATCGAAGCTCTCGTAGGTCGATGCATTCTCCGCGAGCCCGTCTGTGTGGATGCCGGACTCGTGCGTGAATACGCTGGCGCCGACAATGCTTTTGTTCAGCGCGACCGGGCGTCCTGAAGCCCGTTCGACAAGCCGAGAGATGCTCAATAGCGCGGTCGTGTCGACGCCGGTGTTGCGACCCATGATGTGGCGCACGCCCATCACGATCTCCTCCAGCGCGGCATTTCCGGCGCGTTCGCCGAGACCATTGACGGCGGTGTTGGAATGGGTTGCGCCGGCGCGCAGTGCCGCAAGGGTGTTCGCGGTCGCGAGCCCGAGGTCGTTGTGCGCGTGGATTTCGATTTCCAGATCGACCGCGTCGTGCAATCGCGCAATCGCTTCATAGGTCGAAAAAGGATCGAGGACGCCGAGCGTGTCCGCAAAGCGGATGCGTTGCGCACCGCACTGTTGCGCGTGCCGCGCCACGTCGTCGAGGAACGCGGGATCCGCGCGCGAGGCATCCTCCGCGCCCAGCGAAACCTTGCGGCCGCTTTTGACGGCGGCGCTGATCACGCGATTCACCTGCGCGAGCACCCATGAGCGCGGCTGGCGCAACTTGTGTTGGAGGTGGATATCGGAGACGGGAATCGACAGGTGAATGATGTCGGGATTGCAGCACAAGGCCGACGCCAGGTCCGCGTCGGTGAGACGGCCCCAGACCATCAGATCGGCGTCGAGATTCAGCGCGACGATGGTCCGGATGCAATCGATTTCCTCGGCACCCATTGCGGGGATACCGATTTCCAGTTCGGGTACCCCGGCGCTTGACAGCGCCTCGGCAATCGCGCATTTTTCGGCAACCGTGAATGCGACGCCAGCGGTCTGTTCGCCGTCGCGCAGTGTGGTGTCGTTGATGATCGGATTCGACACGGGAAGTGGTCCTTTAGGCATTTGATCAAACCCTCCGCAAGTACTGTGCCATGCACGGTTACTGCGAATAGCCGCTTGCTGCGGGGCTTCCCGGCGTTCGCTGGCGCTGTGATGAAGAGGTCCCAACGAAGACCTGTCGCGAATGTCCTGTTTCGAACAGCCAGGTGTAGCGAGGGAGACGGCGCTGCAAAAAGCGATGCACGACGCGGTGTGCGGGGTCAGCCAGGATGTGCGGACGCCATCGGTGCGATGCAAACGCTGTAGAGATTGGCTATCCATAGGAACGACGATGCCGGAAAATGAACAGAGGCGGCGGCTATCAGCGCGGCTATGCGCTCGCGGCAATGCGCGGCTATGCGCTCGCGGCAATGACCGCCATGGTGCTTGAAGAGGCCACACAGCGCTAAGGACGCTGGCCCTCAGTGCTCACGCGCGAGGTCGCGCGTATGTCATGGCAGTTCGATCGTCAGGTCGGCGTCGCGCGGCTTCACGCAGCACGCGAGACGCGATTGCACGTCAAGACCCCATGCATTGTCGAACTGGTTGTTCTCCTCGTTGTCAGGAGGCGCCAGTCAGTGAGATTGTCATGATTGTCTTACACGGAAAACGAACTGCCGCAGCCACAGTTGCTCTGCGCATTGGGGTTGTGAATGACGAAGCGCGAACCTTCCAGGCCGTCTTCGTAGTCGACGCGCGCGCCCAACAGGTATTGCTGGCTCATCGAATCGACCAGCAGCGTGACGCCGTCCGTGACGGTCTGCATGTCGTCGTCCACCACCTGGTCGTCGAACGCGAAGCCGTACTGGAAGCCCGAGCAGCCGCCGCCGGACACGTACAACCGCAGCTTCAGGTTGGGATTGCCTTCTTCCTCGATCAGCGAGGCCACTTTCGCAGCGGCCTGAGACGTGAATTCGAGCAGGCCCGGCATGACGCCAGGTGTGGCGGAAGCCGGTTGGGCGAGCGTTTCCATGGAGGTTCCTCTCAGGCTTGAATGGACTCACTTCGGGTTGGATGAGCAGGTCGGTTGTTCGGCGAGTTGCAGGTCGTTGGCTACTGCGCCTCGAAGCGTCTGGCGCGAGCGAAAGTCGGACACGGCCGCCTTGATCGCGTCCTCGGCGAGAATCGAGCAGTGGATCGCGATCGGCGGCGATGCCAGTTCCTCGACGAACTGATGCGTGCACAACGTCCCGGAGCGCATGCCGCGCTCGTGGACGCCGCTGTGCATTTGGCAGACGATCCGCATGCGCGGCCGGAGCCCCGCATATAGCGCGCCGATGCTGTTGGGGCCGTAGATCTTGTGAGCCGGGAAAGACATCAGATCGACCGGCACTTGCCGGCGGGCTGCGCGGCATCCACGTGCAGCAGGATGCCCCGGGCGCGGCAGAGCGCGCCGTTTGCAGCGATGTCCACGTGGCCGCTTTCCTGCACCGGCAACACTGTGATCTCGAAGCCTTCGCGATCAAGTTCGGGCATCGCGCCAAGCACCGACTGGTGCTCGGTCGTGAGCGTCACCAGGGGATTGCCTTTGGCGCGATGAAAGTGCGCGGCACCCTTGATCGCGAGGTTGTTCGATTCCGTCGCTTCGGAGGTCCAGACAATCGCGCGCGGGTCCGCGTTCACGAGCGAACTGGCCTGTTCGAGGGCCAGTTCAACCGCTTCTTCGGCGACCCAGCCATAGGCATGCGAACGGCTGGCAGGATTGCCGTACATCTCGATCAGGTAAGGCAGCATGCGTCTGATCACGCGCGGATCGACCGCAGTGGTGGTGGCATGATCCCGATACACGGGGTCGGCGCCGCGTGGATGAAGGCCGGTACTGACGCGTTGGAAATCCGACATTGCAGGCTCCTGAAAGCGGGGGTAGTGCGACCTTCATTGCAACTTCCATGCCAGTGGATTTTCACGTTCTAGTGGCCACTTTCAGCCGGGCCGGCGTTGTTTCGCTGTTGTTTTTGTGTCGATGCGCGCGACGAGCCCGGATTTTCGTCGTCCTTTTTGTCGGATTTGTCGTTGCGCACGCGGGATTGACATGCGCGATGGCTCAATCATCAGGCGTAGAAATGGGCTTACCTTAAACGCTGTGTCTTTGCGTTGATCTTGCGCTTTGCGCTGGTACATCGAAAGCGCGCGGCGCACGAAGAGGAAATTAATGTGAACATGCAGGCAGCCGTTGCCCGGCAAGCGCTGGACGGTGTCTACGAGGCGAGCAAGACGCTGGTTTCGTCGCTCGATGTGGCAAAAGCCTTCCGCGAGTCCCTGAACTATCTTGTGCGCACCATGGAGTGGCGGCGCGCCTTTGTGGTGCTGGCCGAACCGGACCGGCAACTGGGCGGCCTGAGCGCTAAGGGTCTTTCGCGTGACGAGCAGCAGCGTCTTCAGTTCCGTCCCGGCGAAGGCACCGTCGGCCGCGCGTGAAAGAGCGGCATCGGGGTGATCGTGTCCAACGTGAATGATGAACCGTCGCTCCTGTCCGCATGGGTGGTGCGGACCAGATACCGGGGGCGTGCACCGCCATGCTAGCGACGCCGATCCACACCGACCGGCGCACTCTCGGCGTGCTCGCTGTCGATTGCGTGAACCCCGGTGCAAGCCGGCTGTTTGTCGATGACCTGCATCTGGTGATGATTGTCGCGACCCTGAGGGGGGTAGACGTTGCTGCTCCAGCGCAGCGTATGCGCGGCGCACGATAGCATGCAGGATGACGTCAGGCGCATGCGGAAGGTGATCAAGCCCGCTTAACAGATCGACCAGGTAGTCGGTGTCTCGGCGGCGATCCAGGCAGTGTTCGCACAGATTCACAGCTCGCCCCCGCGCGTACCATCGTGCTGCTGCACGGCGAGAGTGGCACTGGCAAGGAATTCATCGCGCATGCGATCCACGACTTGTCGCCGCGTGGCGGCGAGTCGTTCGTCCGGGCAATTGCGCGGCGTTGATGGAGTCCTTGCGGGAAAGCGAGCTGTTCGGCGACGGGAAAGGCGCCTTCACCGGCGCGCAGGGGCCACAAGTAAGGGCCGCTTCGAACTGGCGGCGGTACGCTGTGCCTTGACGAGATCGGCGATATCGCGCCGTCGTTTCCGGCGTAGCTGTTGCGCGTGCTGCAGGAGCGCGAGTTCGAGCGTGTCGGCGGCATGACGCCGGTGAAGGTGGATGTGCGTCTGATTCTCGCGACCAATCGCAAACTTGAACGGATGGCGACGGGCGGCCAGTTGCGCTCGGATCTCTACTACCGTATCAACGTGGTCAGTATCGAGTTGCCGCCCCTGCGTGAGCGGCGAGAAGATATTCCGGCCAAGGCACAGCTTCTTGCCCGTTTCAACCGTGAAAACGCGCAGTCCATTCGCTTCGACGCGGAAGCGATGCGGGTGCTCATGAGATGCTACTGGCCAGGCAAAGTTCGTGAACTGGAGAACTGTGTTGAACGCAAGGCGACCGTGACGCGTGACCTCGTGATCGACCGTTTCAAGTTCCTGTGGCAGGAGGACCATTGTCTGACGGAGGTGCTGCACTATATCGAGCGCGAGGATGCGGTTCGCCCCGCGCCTCTGGGCGAAATGCCGATCGCTGAAGTGCCGTCGTCGCAGCCGCCGTACGGGCATCATGATCCGGATATGGCGTCGGCACCGGCTGTCTGGTGGGCACCCCGGCCACTGAGGCTGCCACGGATCTGGATCCGGCGGCGGACGACCGAACGTTCGCGACATCGCAAGCCGGGGAAGCCGGAGGATGAACGCGAACGATTGATCTGGTCGACGGAACGCAGCGGCTCGGTTCAGGCGAAGGCGGCGCGCCTCCTGGGGATCACGCCCCGGCAGATAGGCTATGCGCTGCATACATCCTCTATTGAGGTTCACCGGTTCTGACCAGGATAAAGAATGCTTCGCCTACCCAGCTTGTGCGGGTCCATCTCGCTGGTTCGGCACATGCGTTCCAGGTCGTGTGAGATTTGTCGCAACACCGACACGACGCAACGAAATTGGAGGGATACGTCGCGCGCCGGGATCATACAGAACTGCGAAATATCCCCTAACACATTGATCCTTGGCTTTCTTGTCGAGTGGCATGGATCTGGCTTTATGGCTTGCGCGCGGCCGCCGTCGGTTGCGAGGAGATATCCATGCAAGCGAGTTCAAAAGCGAGCGACTTGCCCGCAGCGGCTTATATCGGCATCGGGCAGATTAAACCTCTCGGCGTGAAGATCGAAGACCCGTCCACCGGTGGCGGCTGCGGCACGCACGGTGGCGAGGGTAAGGCCAGCTGCGGCGCGTCGGGCAGTCTCGACGACTTGCCGCCGGACATCTGGGAGAAGGTCAAGAATCACCCGTGCTACTTGGAAGAAGCCCATCATCACTATGCGCG
This sequence comes from Paraburkholderia sp. BL9I2N2, assembly GCF_004339745.1. Taxonomy (GTDB): domain Bacteria; phylum Pseudomonadota; class Gammaproteobacteria; order Burkholderiales; family Burkholderiaceae; genus Paraburkholderia. The sequence continues at coordinate 1,247,471 of NZ_SMGP01000001.1, forward strand.
CATGCATGTGGCGGTGGCGCCGGCTTGCAACGTCCAGTGCAACTACTGCAACCGCAAATACGACTGCTCGAACGAGTCGCGTCCCGGCGTGGTCTCTCAGAAGCTAACGCCGCAACAGGCAGTGAAGAAGGTCGTGGCCATCGCAAGCGAAATTCCGCAGATGACGGTGCTTGGCATTGCCGGTCCTGGTGATTCGCTGGCGAGCCCGAAGAAGACCTTCGAGACGGTCCGGATGCTGCAGGAACAGGCGCCGGACATCAAGCTGTGCCTGTCGACCAATGGCTTGGCGTTGCCCGACCTCGTGGACGAAATCTGCAAGTACAACATCGACCACGTGACAATTACCATCAACATGGTCGACCCGGCGGTGGGCGAGAAAATCTATCCGTGGATTTTCTGGGAGCACAAGCGCGTGACCGGTTACGAAGCAGCCCGCATCCTTTATGACCAGCAGATGAAGGGTCTCGAGATGCTCACCGCACGCGGCGTGCTGACCAAGATCAACTCGGTGCTGATTCCCGGCATCAACGACGAGCACCTGATCGAGGTCAACCGCGAGGTGAAGAAACGCGGCGCGTTCCTGCATAACATCATGCCGCTGATCTCGGAGCCCGAGCACGGCACTCACTTTGGCCTGAGCGGCCAGCGCGGGCCGACTGCGCAGGAACTCAAGGCCGTGCAGGACGCCTGCATGGGCGGCGCCAACCTGATGCGTCATTGCCGCCAGTGCCGCGCGGATGCGGTTGGCCTGCTCGGCGAGGACCGCAGCGAGGAATTCACGCTCGACAAGATCGAGCAGATGGAAGTGGTCTACGATCTCGACCGCCGCCGTGAATACCAGCAGCGCGTCGAAGCCGAGCGTCAGGCGCAGCACGACGCGAAGCAAGAAGCGCTGGCTGTCTCTCGCGAGATCGACGTCGCCGACGACATGAAGGTGCTGGTCGCGGTCGCAACGAAGGGCGGCGGCCGGGTCAACGAGCACTTCGGCCACGTCGCGGAGTTTCAGATCTTCGAGGTCTCGGCAGCCGAAGCGCTGTTCGGCGGCCATCGCCGGGTGGACCTGTATTGCCGGGGCGGCTACGGCGACGACGAGCAACTACCGTCGGTCGTGCGCGCGCTCCACGACTGCCACGCGGTGCTGGTCGCGAAGATCGGCGCCTGTCCGAAAGACGAACTGGCGCAAGCGGGCATCGAGCCGGTCGATCAGTACGTCGGCGAATTCATCGAAAAAGCGCTGCTTGCTTGGTTCGACGACTACCGCAGTCGCATCGCCAGCGGCGCCATCGTGCACCGGGACCGCGGCGATGCTTCAATCCGCCAGGGCGCTTACACCTCGTCAGCCTCAGCGGCGTGATACCCCACACCCTTCCAGACAGGACAACAGGAGAGCCTCCATGCCTCTGAAGATTATTGCGTCCACCTGTACGGGATGCTCGGCCTGCGAACCGGAATGCCCTAATGTCGCGATCAGCGAGAAAGGCGGCGTGTTCGCGATCGACCCCAAGAAATGCACCGAATGCGAAGGCCACTTCGACGACCCGCAGTGCGTCGCGGTGTGTCCCGTGGACGGCTGCATCGTTCAGGTTTGAGTCTGGCTCGTGGCCGGGCCGGCCATTCATCCAACAGGAGACTACGCATCATGCTGTCCAACGTAACTGTTACGAGCGCCGCCGAGAAGTTCATGCGTCGTATCGTGGGCTTTTCGGGCCTGCCGGCTGGCGCCGGCTTTCGTCTGGTGGTGAGCGCCGGCGGCTGTTCCGGCTATACCGCGGAATTCACCGCCGAGCCGGCGCTACAACCAGGCGAACAGGAACTCGACATCAACGGCCTGCGCGTATTCCTGCCGGCTGGGAGCCGGCTGATGCTCGAAGGCATAACGATAGATTTCGCCGACACGCCAACCCAGTCCGGCTTGATCTTCTTCAATCCGAACCAGGCCGCTTGTGGTTGCAGCAGCAGTGCGGATTCGGCGCCGCCAGGCGTGGCGACCATCGATGTCAGCGCGATTGGCCGCGGACGGCCGCCGCTGCCGCGTCAGATTTCCTGAAGAGGAGCGATGGCGATGGAGTCCGGCGACCGCGCCCTCGACGACGCAATGACCGCGTTTGCGCAGAGCGCGATTGGCGGCGGCTTGCCGCCAGGCGTCAATGCATTGATCGCCGAGGCGGGTCGGTTGCGTGAGCGCCCCGATGAGGCGCTCACGCTGTTGCAACGCGCCCGCGCCGCCGCGCCGCGCCATCCGGTGCCGTTGATCGCGCTGTACCGCTTTTACTTCTACGGCCATCAATTGGCGCAGGCGCGTGCGATCGGCGAAGACGCGCTGGCGGTCGCCCGCACCGCGCTGGGCTTAGATTTCGGCGAGGAACCGCTTGCGGCCGCGAACGTGATCACGCGTTATGACGCGGCCGCGCGTTTTTATCTGTTCACACTGAAGGGCCTCGTGTACCTCAACATGCGTCTCGGCGACTTTGAAGAAGCGCGCATGCTACTGCGCGAATTGCGCCGGCTCGATCCCGAAGACCGGGTGGGAGGCGCGCTGCTTTCGCATGTCTTGGATCGTCATGAGACCGGCGCCGGGTCCGACAATGCAATGGATGCGCTGAGTGCGTATCCGACGCGCGGCTGGACGGGGACGCAACCATGAGCGTACAGAACGTGCGCGTACCAGGCGGCGACATTGTACCGCGCCACTGGCAGGGCGGCCCGCTCGACTGCACCGGCTGCGGCTACGTGCGGTTCCGCGAGTTGCCGGCGGAGCACGGTTGCGGGCCAGGTCACGCGTGCATGCAGGATGCGTACGCGCGCCGCATCGAGTGCTTCTTTCACTGGTATCCTGAACTGGCCAACGAGCAGCTTGCGCATCCGTACTTCGAGGTGCGCGCAATCGCCGCGAGTCACGCCGATGTGTTTTGTCTGCCTGCATTGCTCGGCGATCCGGACGAGATGGTCCGGCTGCCGCTCGCGTTGCGATTGCCGCAGGCGCAACTGGCGCGCCTGATCCACGATCCGCATCGCGAGGTGCGGATTCGCGTGGCGCCTGCTGCATTGGTCGGCATGCGGGGCGATTCCGACTACGGCGTGCGCGAGTGGGTGGCGCAGCGTCTGCCGCTCGCGCTGCTGCCGCAGATGATCGGCGACCCTGATCGCGTAGTCCGGATGCGACTGGCCGAGCGTCTTGAGATGCCCGCGCTGCTGCGTATTGCCGACGACAGCGAGGCCGAGGTACGCCGCATCGTCGCTGAGCGTCTGCCCGCGACGATGCTATCGCGCCTCGCGTTCGATCCCGATTGGCGAGTGCGCTGGGAAGTCGCGCGGCGCGCCGCTGGCGAAATCGTGGCGTCGCTGGTGGATGACGCGGACGAAGAGGTGCGCGCGCTCGCGCGGCGGCGCCGGCAGTCGGGCGAGGTCGCGAACCTGATGACCACCGGACAAACGCAACGATCAGCAGGAGCGAAGCATGGCTGACATCAACCGCGACGACGACCTGATTGAGGTCGCGTTTCCCCCGCGCTTCAACTACGGCGAGCGCGTGATCGCACGCTCGGTTATCCGCAACGACGGTACGTACAACGGCAAGGACATCGGCGAAGTGCTGGTGAACAAGGGCGAGATCGGCTACGTCACCAGCATCGACACCTTCCTTCAGCAGTTCTATATCTACGCGGTGGATTTCGTCGAGAGCGGCCACCGTGTCGGCATGCGCGCGAAAGAGCTATGTACGCTCGACAACCTGCCGGACGACGTGCTGCAAGGCTTGGGCGAGCGGGCCGAAGCGCTGCACAAGATCGGCACGCGGGTCCAGCCCGAAACGTCGCAACCGCAGGAGCCGTCAGCATGAGTACCGAACCGGTTCAGCCTGCTTATCAGTGGGGCATGCGCGTGATCGCGCTGGATGACCTGTGCAACGACGGCAGCTTTCCGGAGCGCGGCCAGGACGATTGTCTGGCCGAGGCGGGTACGGTCGGCGAAATCGTCAACGTCGGCCAGGTGGTTGAGAGCGGCGAGCCGGTCTATCTGGTGGATTTCGGCAACTGTGTCGTCGGATGCACGGGGAATGAAATTGCGCCCGCGCCCGCCGGCCTGCTACCTGAAGAAGGAGCCATGTCATGACGGTTCAGGCGAGTGCGCCAGAAGCGGCGGCGCCGCGCGACGGTTTGCGCGCGAGCCGCCCGTTCGACCTGACCCAGCGCCAGATCGAGCAAGCGTTGCGCGAGCGTACCCGCTACCACTATGTGCTGCCGCGCGTGCTGCGCGATGGGCAGGGGTTCAGTGTCGAGAGCCCGTGCTGCTCCCGCAATGTCGACGCGAATGGCGGGCTGATCGACATAGCCTGGCTCACGCGCGATGAAGACGGTATGTGGCACCTGAGCGCGCGCGATCATGCGTCGCACCGATGGATGCCCCAGCATGAGAGCACCGGTCTGGCCGAGCTGCTGGACACGCTGTGCATCGATCGCGAATGCGTGTTCTGGCCGTGAAGCAAACTAACGGAGCCCGGCGATGATCTATCTCGACCACAACGCGACCATGCCGCCAGCCTCCGCCGTGGCGCAGGCGATGCTGTCCATCCTGACGGATGCGTGGGGCAACGCGTCGTCGCAGCATGCCGTCGGGCAGCAGGCGAAGGGCGCGCTCGCTGCGGCCCGCGCGACGATCGCGCGAGCGCTCGGTTGCAAGCCCGCAGAGTTGATCTTCACCAGCGGCGCCACCGAAGCCAATCACCTGGCCGTGTGCTGGCTGCACGCGGCGCCGCCGGGGGGCGGCACTGTGGCGTATTCAGCGCGATCGAACATGCAGCGCACCTGAAGCTGGCGCGAGCGCTGGCTGCACGCGGCGTTGCGGTCGACTACATCGCCGTGCGGCCCGACGGGACGCTGGACCTCGACAGTGTCGCCGCGCTGATTGGACCTGACGTCGGGGTGGAATCGCTGATGGCGGCCAACAACGAGACGGGCGTATTGATGCCGGTCGCCGAAGTACGCGATCTCGTGCATTCGGCCGGCGCGCGCCTCCATGTCGATGCGACGCAGTTCACCGGCAGGCTGCCGTTCCATTTCGCGCAGAGCGGGGTCGATGCGGTGTCGCTGTCGGCGCACAAGCTGCGCGGGCCGAAGGGCATCGGTACGCTCCTCGTGCGCCACGGCGTGACGCTGGTGCCGCAGGTGCAGGGCAGCCAGGAACGGCATCGACGCGGCGGCACCGAGAACCTGCCGGCCATCGCCGGCTTTGCAGCGGCGCTCGAGCGTATCAGCGACGTAGCGAGCGAAGCGGCGCGCGTGGCCGCGCTGCGTGACGCACTGGAGCAGGGGCTGCGGTGCGCACTGCCGGCCGTCCACGTGTTTTCGGCGCAGGCATCGCGTCTGCCCGGCACCAGCTACCTGCGTTTCGGCGAGGTTCCTGCCGAGGTCGTGTTGCAGCGCATCGAGCTGCCGGGCGTTGCCGCGTCGTCAGGCTCGGCATGCTCGTCTGGCGGCAGCGAGCCGTCGCACGTGCTTGCCGCGATGGATGTGCCGCGCGATGAGACGCTGGCGGCGGTGCGTCTGTCGCTCGCGAAACCACTACGGCGCAGGACATTGAGTACGTGCTCGCCTATCTGCCGCCGTTGCTTCGTCCACTGCTGGAGGAAGCAGCGCATCCCGCTTGAACGTGGTTTGAACCTGTCATCAATCTCCGGAGTCCGAAACCATGAAAGTCATGATCCGCAAGGACAGCAAGGGCGCGCTGAGCGCCTACGTGCCAAAGAAGGACCTGGAGGAGCCCATTGTCGCGATGGCGCAGCCCGGGATGTGGGGCGGTCTCGTCACGCTCGCGAACGGCTGGCAACTCGAATTGCCCGCGATGGCCGACGATACGCCGCTGCCCATCACGGTCGAAGCGCGGCGCATTGCGGGCGTGGAGGAGTGAGATGACCCTGAACGCCGAGCAATTGGACTTCGCGGCGGACCTGCTCCGCACGGCACCGACGCTACGCGACGCCGCCACGCAATGGCACGAACGTTATCCCGAGGTGCTCACAATGCATGTCAGCGCAGCGGTGATGCGCGACGATATAGCAGCGCTTCGGTTCGGTGTGCGCAGTATCTATTTCGCGATGTCGGGCGGGCATTGCAGGTCCATCACGCAGCGGCCTGAAGAGGCCGATGCGTTGATCCTGACCGAGGACGGGGCGCATGGAAATCGATGAGATCGCGCTGAGCGAACCGGCTTGCGCGGCGCGCGAGATCGATTTCGTCAACGCTGTGCTGCAATCTTCGCGTTGGAGCGACGGGCCGATGCTTGATTCGTTCGAGCGCGCGTTTGCGGGCTGGGTTGGCCGGGAGTATGCGGTCGCGGTCGCGAGCGGCACGCTCGCGACCTGGATTGCGTTGCGCGCGATGGGGATCGGCCCGGGAGACGAGGTGGTCTGCGCGTCGCACACCTGGCATCAGGTGGCGCAGGCGATCACGCTGGCGGGAGCCATGCCGGTGTTCGCCGACATCGACTACTGGAGCGGTTGTCTGAGCGCCGAAAAAGCCGCGCAGAAGATCGGCCCTCGCACGCGCGCGATCCTCGCCGGCAATACCAACGGCCACCCGGCCGCGTGGGCGCTGCTGCGCGAACTGGCCGACGCGCAGCGCTTGCGGCTGATCGAAGACAGTACCGAGGCGTTGGGCTCGCGCTACCGGGGCCGCAACGTCGGCTGTTTCGGCGACGTATCAGTGTTCGACTTCTCCAGCCCGTCCGCGCTGTGCACAGGAGCGGGCGGCATGCTCGTCACCGACGATGACGAACTCGTTCATGAACTGCGCTATCTGCGCGAGCGGCGCGTCACGGACCGCGCGTCCGTCTCGGTCGGCTCGTGGGTGCCGCTGCAGGCGGGCATCAGTGATCTGACCGCCGCGCTCGGTCTCGCGCAACTGGCCGAACTCGACACGCGCCTCGCGCAGCGAAAGCAGGTCGAGACCTGGTATCACGAAGAGATGCAAAGCTTCGAAGGGATCAAGCCGGCCTACCTGGCAGAGGACGTCGAAGAAGTGCACAGGATGCTCTATGTTGTGCATTTGGGCAAACGTTTTACGCAGAGCGCGCGCGCCCAGATGATCGACGACATGAAATCTTGCGGCATTGAGACGGTGGCCTACAGCCATCCGCTGCATCAGCAGTTCCACTACTTGAACGCGGGCGATGCGATCGGCCGCAAGAGCGGCCTGTTGCCCGACACCGAGCGCATCGGCGATCGCGCGCTGGCGCTGCCGCTGCACACGCTACTCGACACCGACCAGGTCAAGTACATCGTCAAGACGCTGAAAGACACCGCGACCAACGTGGGCGCCGGCGCTGCCATTTATCTGTGAGCCGCACTCCATGACCGTTTCAGTCCAGACCATCGCCGAACGCCTGTGTGCGGGCGGCGTCATTCCGTACCTGGGACCGGCGCTGCTCGCGCTGTGCCCCGATACGGCCGCCCCTGCCACGCCGCTCGCGCTCGCCGAAATCATCACGGCCAAGGTCAGCGTGCTGTACAAGATCCGCACCCGGCTGACCCAGGCGGCGCAGTTCATCGAAAACTTCAAGCATCGCAAGTCGCTGGTGAGCGTCATGAATGAGGCCTTCGCCATGACGTCGACGCCGTCGGCACTGCATTGCGCGCTGGCGGCGATGGGCGCCGGGCTGGTTGTCGACAGCTGGTACGACGACACCTTCGCCTGCGCGCTGGCGCAGGCGCGGCCGCAGGGCGGCTGGGCGCAGTTGCAGGGGCTGTCGCAGGCCGAGCATTTCGGCCATTGGTTCGCGGCCTATAGCGCAGACGGCGCGTTGCTGGATGCCGTGCCGGCCTCGGGCGCGCTGCTCTACAAGCCGATTGGCGGCCATGCGCCGGCCTCTAACTACCTGGTCTCTGACAGCGACTTCGTCGAAGTCATGACCGAGATCGATATCCAGACGCCCATTCCGCCCGCCGTGCAGGCGTGGCGCCGCGGTCGAAGTTTTTTGTTTCTGGGCTGCCGTTTTGACGACCAGCTCACACGCAGCTTCGCGCGCCAGATCATGAAGCGCTCCTCCGACATGCACTGGGCCGTGCTGCCCGACGAACCGACGCGTATGGAGGCGCGCTTTCTCGAAGAGCAGGGCATCACGTGCATCGCGATGCCGCTGGGCGGGTTCGCCGAAGCGTTGGTGGATGCCTTGCAACCCACACTGGCCGCGTGAAGCGTGGCCGCTAGCCAGCGTTCTTTATCCGTAGCCTTCTATCAAGATCGCCATCATGACCACATTGACCGTACTGCCTTCGGGCAAGACCTACGACGTTGCCGTCGGCGCGACCCTGCTGCAGGCACTGCTCGCCGCAGGCGAGAGCATCGAGCACAAGTGCAACGGCAAGGCCGACTGCGGATCGTGCCGCCTGTTCGTACAGGAAGGGCGCAAGAGCCTGCCGAAGATCCAGCGGCTCGAAAACGACAAGCTCGATACGCTCGTCGGCATCGGCTCCAAGTCGCGCCTCGCCTGTCAAGTCGTGCTGGCCGAAGAGCCGGTGACCATCGAACTGCTGACTTCGTCTGAGCGGCGAGATGACCGCGGTCGAATCGCTGGTGGTCGACGTGGCCATCGTCGGCGCGGGTCTATGCGGCGTCGCGCTGGCGCGCGCACTGCACGCTCAGGACGTTTCCGTCGTTGTCATCGAAGCGCGCGAGCGCGTGGGCGGCCGTGCTGACGCAACATTGCTAAGCCACCGGTCAGACGCTGGGTCTAGGTCCGGCCTGGTTCTGGCCTGATGCCGAGCCGCGCATCGGCGCGCTGCTCGACGAACTCGAACTGGGTATGCCGAGCGTGCGGCAGCACGACCCCGGCGATGCACTTTGGCTCACCGACCCGAACCGCGAACCGCAGCGGCGCGAGGGGCCGCTTGAGACGCATGCCGGGGCGCGCCGCATCGCAGGCGGGACGGCGCGTCTGGTCGTGCTGCGCTGCGGCAGCCTGCGTGCGGACCAGCAGCGCGTTGCTGATGCTGCGTGACCGCGGCGCCTGGCTTGAACTGCAAACACGAAGTAGCGCTGCGACACGCGTGCTGCGTGGCCGCCGGGCGGTACTCGCGTTGCTGCAGCGGCTGGGGGCGGAGCATGTCAGGTTCGATCCGCCGCTGCCCGCGCTGCTTGCTGACGCGCTCGCGGCCACACCGACCCTGCTGAGCGCGGAGCTGGCGTTCAACAACACGTCGTGCGCGTTGTCAGAACTTCCCTGACGAGCACCAGCCGGACGCGGCGCTGCTACGTGCGATCGCGCTCGAATTGAACTCGCGTCTCATGCATGCCTGTCCGGACATCGATCCTGCGGCGGTGCCGGCACGACCCGCAGCGCCGCTATCGAAACCAGCGCGCGGCTGGCGATCATCGAGCAGGCCGGCACGGCCGCGATGATCCTGACCGAAGGCGTGGATCCGGGTAGCGTCGAGATACGGCAGATGCCCTTCGCGCGTTCCGGCAGGCAGTCGGCGGTGGCCTGTTCCAGCGTGCCGGCCACATGACGACGGTGAGTCTGAGTGCCATCGGGTAGGCGCCCCTCGAAGTTCACATGCATCGACAGCGCGATTCCCCGTTCGGCTTAGCGCAGCAGCTTGCAGCGCTCGGCCGGCGAATAGTTGCTGAGGTGCCCTTCGCGGGCCGCCTGACGCCGCGCGAAGGAGATGATCGCGCGGCTCTTGCCGGGCGAGGCCGGCGCGCTGACCTGCTTGTCCAGCGCGGTGCCGCCGCATTGCGGGCAGACGGGCGTGTGGCCGGCGCGCACCAGCGTTTCGAATGCGTGGCCGCAGGCCGCGCAGCGGTAGTCGTACAGGGGCATGGTGATCCGATCTCCGTTTCAGGTGGATGGGGCGCAGCGGATCGCGCGTTGGTGCGAGCTGTGGTCTGTCATTGCGGCGCAGTCTTCGAGCAGCATGTCCGGGGCCGGTGCGTGCGCGCCGAGCCCGATCCAAGTGTACACCAGGGCCGCATTGGAGCCGACCATGCGGCGCTCGTCGCATTGCATCAGCGACCGGCGGAACAGCAGCGGCTCGGCCAGCAACAGCGTCAGCGCTACATTGGCGTCGATCGTTTCCGGCACCACTTCGCTCGACTTGATACGCGGTGCCGCGCGTTTGAACCACTCGCTGATCGGCCGCGGCGCCATGAAGGCCCTGCAGCGTGCGGCGGTCCAAGGCCAGCTCAGTAGGTTGCACACGTCGAGCGTGTGGCCGGCCATGCGCAGCAGGGCTTTCTGGCGCGCATTGCCGGAGCAGCCGGGTTTTTGTAGATGGTGATGTGGGCCCATTGCCGGGGTTCTCAGGTTTGACGCAGCAGTTGCAGGCAGTCGAGGCTGGCCGCCATGTCGATGGCAGTGAAGTCGTCTTGGTAATGCACAGCCGGATCGGCGCCCAGTCCGAGCAGCGTGCGCACTTAACAACGGAACGGAACACTCACTGCGCTCGCTAGAACTTCATCCCAACGCCTGGCCCCAGTACTAGCGGGTCGATGTCCAGTCGGCCCAACGAACTGCCGCCGACCGAGGCATCCGTGTGCATTCAGATCTTCTTGATATCCGCGTTGAGAAAGACGGTCTTCGTGATCTGCACGTCGGCGCCAGCATGCACCGCCGGACCGAAGCTGCTGCGTGACACCTCGGGTGCCTTCTGGGCTCGCGCTCAGGCCGTCGTTGTAGAAGTACGTGTAGTTGACCCCCGCGCCGACATACGGTCGGATCATGCCAGCATGGTTGAGGTGATATTGCAGCAGTGTCGGTGGTAGCACGTTCACGCCACCCAGATCGCAAAGACCAGACGTCACGTGTTGCCGCGAGGTACCGAGAATCAGCTCGACGCCGTTCGCATCGCGGATCATATAGATCAGGTTCAACTCCGGCACGAGTGCGTTATTGACACCCATGCCGAGCGACGACAACGTGCCGCTCGCGTGTACTTCCGGCTCGATCGAGATGGCACGCAAACGCACGAGTAAGTCACCGGCGTGGGTCCCGTCCGCCGGCACCGCGCCTGCCATCGTGCTTCCGTTCGCGCTTACGTCATTCGCGTATGCCCGTACTTCGAACAAACCGGTAGCGCACAGGCTTGCCACGATCATCACGGCGTTAATCATGTGCTTCATCGCTTTGCCCTTGTTGACGTATGCGGGGAATTGTCGACGCGCAAATCAGGGTGGCCCTTGCGCAGGATCAACCGGTCCCGAGCCCGAAGTCAAGATGCGACATCGGGTCACGCGTCGGAATGTCGAGATAGCGGGAGCCTTGAGGCCGGACTATTGGCCTTCACCCGCATTGACCGGTACCCAGCCGGCTGCCGGTCGAACGCGGAATTGCCCTATCGCCTGACGATGCGTTGCGTCGGGAGGTGATCATGACGCTCATGTGCAGCGTGCCGCTGAATTTCGCGGCGATCTCGCTAGCGCATCAGATCGACTTCGTCCGCTATTTCTCAAGTGAGCTTACTGCCCTGGAACCATACCGGGAGGCGGGACTGGTGAGCATCGATGGAAACGGCATCTCGATTGCCCCAAAAGGCCGGTTCTTCGTGCGCGCAGTGGCCATGGTGTTCGACGGTTGTCTGGAGCGACCCTCGAGCGCGTCCTGGTCAAAACTGATCTAGCGGCACGACGGCGGTGGCTGGCGCAAACAACGCGACGGGGCGTGTTCGTCGAACTCCGAAATAGCAACGCCAGGGTGCGTATTCGCTGATCCGGATCAGATTGTCCCGCGCATCGAGAATGCTGCGAGCGTTGCATTACCCGCAAACCGCACCGTCAGCAAGGTGTTCCCCTGTTCACACCAGGGCTGTTAAGTTCTCCCGTGTGCAACAGAGACCGCGTGATTGAAGTTGAGAGTATTTCTGTAGATGGCTCGTGAGATACACGGTTCATCGCTGGCGCGCATGCAGTTGAGTGCGATTGAACGCAGTCGCGCGAGGATGCCTGGCTGCGCCCGAATGCGGCAGGCGTCTTCGAACATCACGACATCACGTACATGATGGTTCTGGTTTTCGACGGACCAATGGCCGCGAATTGCGCCTTGAAACTGCTCAGCGGATAAGGCAACCGTGCTAACCCACCATGCTGTCTCTTCACTGGTCTGTGCCATCTCCTTGCGTTTGTGCTCAATCACGCGGACCACTTTCACCACCGCTTGAACCAGCGGTTGCCAGCCTTCCGGCAGCCACGCATTGGGCGGGATGAAAGTATCGATCATGCGCGTCTCTATGCGCCCGTGCCCCTTGTCGTAATCGACGTGCTGTTGGCAAGGGTTCTGATATTGAGCCAACATCTGGCACATGGCGAGCAGCTCAGGCTGGTTTTCCTTTACCTGCACCAGCACGTCGGCGCCACCTGAACGGGCTACTGCAAGCGTTTTTTTTGGCAATGCATGGCATCAAGTGTGAACACGCGTCCTGATAGCCCCAGAGACTCAATCAGCGACTGCACGGCCGGAATCTCGTTGGATTTGTCAGCGACTTCAAGATGCCCCAGGATAATCAGGTCATCCTGCGTAAAAGCCGACACCAACTGCCGTGCTCGTAGGTCCATCACACGCGACGCACTTCCTCGCAGCGCTTTGCCATCGAGCGCAATGAACTGTATTCCTGGCTGCGTCGACACTTGCTTTTCGGCATGTCGGCGAACGACCTCTTCAACTTTCGTCGCATCGAGCTTCAGCAGAAACCGGCGAATTCCAACCCATGTGGGCGCTTTCTTCCATGACGTACCAAACAAGGCATTGAGTTGCCCCAGTCGCTCTTCGATGAAAAGCTCCATTTTTCTCAATGATGTCGCGCCTGACAACACGGCCAGCAATAATGCGCACAGCAGTGGCTCCTGCTGATAACGCTTGCCTCTCGCTCTGCGTTGGTCGACCAATTCCGAAAATAATCCTCCAAGCAGCATCTCATTTCACCATGGACAACTCAAAAAATTACGTTAAGGAAGGTCTGCAGAAGTCCTGGCATTGTGTTGCTGCTGAGCTATCCTGGAAACAGAGCTAATTGGGTGAGGAGCAGTGTGATGACGCAACTTGGTCTTGGTCTGGATCTGTCAACGAAGCGCACGCGCAAGCGGGAATTTCTCGATGAGATGCGACGCGTTGTGCCTTGGTTGAAGCTGATTGCGCTGATCGAGCCGCACTATCCCACGGGCAAAACCGGTCGGCCGCCGTTCCCGATTGCGACGATGCTGCAGATTCATTTCATGCAGCAATGGTTCGGTTTGTCAGACCCTGCTATGGAAGAGGCACTCTATGACGTGCCGCTGTATCGCGAGTTCGCGGGTCTCGACGGCGGGATGGTTCGCTTGCCGGATGAAAGCACGATTCTTCGGTTCCGCCATCTGCTGGAAACGCACGGACTGGCGGTGCAGATGCTCACGCTGGTCAATGAAATCCTGACGGAGAAAGGCCTGATGCTCAAGGCTGGTTCGGCAGTCGACGCCACCCTGATTGCCGCGCCCAGTTCGACAAAGAATGGCTCCGGCACGCGCGATCCTGAAATGCAATCGACGCAGAAAGGTGGTAACTGGTACTTCGGGATGAAAATGCATATCGGCGTGGACGCCGACTCGGGCCTTGTCCATACGGTCATTGGAACGGCGGCCAATGTTCACGACATCACGGTAGCCCAGGCGTTGCTGCATGGTGAAGAAACGGATGTGTACGCGGACGCCGGATATCTGGGTATCGAAAAGCGATGTGAGGCTGACGCGGTTCGTTGGCATGTTGCAATGCGACCGGCAAAGCGAAGGAAACTGGATCTGAGTGATTCGCTGGACGCGATATACGATCAGATCGAACGCCTGAAGGCGGGTATCCGGGCCAAGGTCGAACACCCGTTTCGCATCCTCAAACGGCAGTTCGGTTACATGAAGACCCGCTATCGTGGTTTGATGAAGAACACCGCCCAGATCACCACGCTGTTTGCTTTGGGCAATCTATGGATGGCACGTAGAGCTTTGCGCAAAGCTTGAAACACCGGGCCGATGAAGGCCATATATCTGGTTGGAGCGCTCCGGTGCGCGGAAAAAACTCCGGCAATCAACTCGCCGACAAAAATCTGAACGCCGAGGCCGCGCAGGATGTGAAAGATAACGCTTCAAAAGCGGGTTGTGCAGATGGTATGGACGCCTCCCCCCGGTAACGGGCCGCCGGGAAGATGACGTAGCGAATGCAAGACGTCGAGCGTGGGTTCGCCCGAATGTGCGAAAGTGAGAATGCTCGTCAACCATTCTTTACGGAGAATCTGAAATGAAACTCACGATCATCGGGATGGACATCGCCAAGCAAGTATTTCAACTTCACGCGCTTGATCCGCAAAGCGGACAAGTTGAGCGATTCAAACTCAAGCGCGCGCAAGTGCTCGAGTTCTTCGCGAAGCGGGCACCTTCGATTGTCGTGATGGAAGCCTGCGGAAGCGCCCACGACTGGGCGCGACGACTGCAAGCCCTGGGGCATGAAGCGAAGCTAATATCTGCCCGTTCGGTGCGGCCCTTTGTACTACGGAACAAAACGGACGCAGCCGACGCGCGGGCAATATGCACCGCTGCCCAACAGCCAGAGGCGCGATTCGTTGCTGTCAAAAGCGAAGCTCAGCAAACAGTTCTGGCGATACATCGGGTGCGAGCTCAATTGATGAAGTTCCGCATCATGCAAACTAATGCGCTGCGGGGCTTGTTGTACGAATTCGGAGAGGTTTTACCCGAAAGCTATCGCGCCTTCAGCAAAGCATTCCCAGCTGCTCTTACACGTGCCGCCGAACGTCTGCCAGCCATGCTCATCGACAGCCTGCGGGAACAATGGGCTCGTGCTCAGGATACTGATCGAGAAATGGCCGTTCTAGAGCGGCGCCTTGCAAACCTATTTCGCCACAACCCGGACTGTCAGAAGGTCGCCGATATTCCTGGTGTTGGACTTCTGACTGCAACAGCGACCGTCGCAGCTATAGGCGACGTGCGTACGTTCAAATCGGGGCGCGAGTTCGCCGCATGGCTAGGGCTTGTGCCGCGTCAGTCTGGCACAGGTGGCCGAGTCCGGCAGATGGGTCTGAGCAAGCGGGGCGATACATATTTACGCACGCTGTTGATGCACGGTGCCCGCTCGGTGATCATTCAAGGCAAGCGATCGCCTTGGGTAGACGGTTTGCTCAAACGCAGACCATTTAACGTAGCGGTTGCCGCTGTTGCCAACAAGTTGGCAAGAACAATCTGGGCGGTACTCGCGCGGCCGGACAAATACCAAGCATCTCCGCGCGCTACCGCCTAGAGGCAACGATTTGCAACATTCACGACTTTCTCAAGGAGCGCAAGCAAGTGCTGCATGATGGCTAACAGGTTGGACCGGGGCGAGGAAAACCCGATAAGGAAGATGAACCATTGCGTTCGATGTGCAGATGAGGACCTCGCCAGCGAATTCCATTAGGGCCAGCAGGCAGATACCGGCCTGCGCAAACGGGCCGGACATAAGCGTGCTGCCTAAACCTGCCAGTCAACATCGCAAAACTGTTTGCAATCCGGGAGGCGTCCACATAAGACCTTCCTTAACACAACTTTCGAACAGTTAACAGCCCTGCTGTTCACACGGACGCCGTAAAGTCTGTCCTTCGTTCCGCGCCACGTGCCCCGTTGCGACCCTCGATTGCCAGATCGAGGCCATCCCTCGCAGCCTAGCTCTGCTTCAGTTCAGCCATGAAGACATGGGCAATCGCCTGATTTAGCCCGCGCACTGCGTCAGTGCACCGCACCCCGCCGCTTTGTTCATCCTTGATCGGCATCAATCACAAAGCTGGCAGGTTGTTGGACCATGACGCTGCGAGTGTGATGCCGCATGCGTCAAGCGAGCTTCAGGTCAAAGCTGCCACAACCCAGATTAACTACCATGATAGACAGAAAAGCCTTAAGGAAACGGTCGATAGCCATCGTCACAACATTGAGCGCCTGTCTATCGGGATGTGATCTGACTGTGCTTGATCCAAAAGGGAGCGTGGGCGCGGCCGAGAAGTCGCTGATCGCCACCGCCACGTGGGCGATGCTGATCGTCGTGATCCCGGTGATCCTGCTGACGTTGTTCTTCGCGTGGCGCTACCGTGCGTCGAACCGTCACGCGGTCTATGCACCCAAATGGGCGCACTCGACGGCGATCGAGATCGCCGTCTGGACGATCCCCACCCTGATCATCCTGTACCTCGGTATCCTGACGTGGCGCACCACGCATGAGCTTGACCCGTACCGGCCGCTGCAGTCGAGCGTGAAGCCGATCGATGTCGAGGTGGTCGCGCTCGACTGGAAGTGGCTCTTCATCTACCCGGACCTCGGCATTGCGTCGGTGAACCAGCTCGCCGTGCCAGTCGATACGCCGGTGAATTTCCGGATCACGTCGGACTCGGTGATGAACTCATTCTTCATCCCGCAACTCGGCACCCAGGTGTATGCAATGGTCGGCATGCAGACCCGTCTGCACCTGATCGCGGATGCACCGGGAAATTTCGAAGGCATGTCCGCCAACTTCAGCGGCAAGGGATTCGCCGACATGAAATTCCGCACGCTTGCGACGAGCCCCACCGACTTCGACGCATGGGTGCGGAAGGTCAAGGCTTCGCCGGACCGCCTGAGCATGGACGAATACGCCGAAGTCGCGAAGCCGAGCGAGAAGCAGTCGGTACGCTACTTCTCATCGATCGACCAGCACCTGTTCCGCAACATCGTTGCCCGATACAACAACGGCAACGTCACGGCCTTCCGCGACGCCGCATGTCGCACACAGACCACGGAGTAAGCCATGTTTGGAAAACTCACGCCCGGCGCGATTCCGTTCGATCAGCCGATCATCATGGGCGCGGCCGCGTTCATGGCGCTCATCGTGCTGGCGGTCATCGCCACGCTCACGAAGCTCTGCCGCTGGAAGTGGCTCTGGACCGAGTGGCTGACAAGCGTCGATCACAAGAAGATCGGCATCATGTACATCATCGTCGCGGTGCTGATGCTCATGCGCGGTTTTGTCGACGCCGTAATGATGCGGCTTCAGCTCGCGATCGCGTTTCACGGCCCCGGTTACCTGCCGCCGCACCACTACGACCAGATATTCACCGCGCACGGTGTCATCATGATTTTCTTCATGGCTATGGCGCTGATGGTCGGCCTCTTCAATCTTGTCGTGCCGCTGCAGATCGGCGCGCGCGACGTCGCCTTCCCGTTCCTGAATTCGCTGAGCTTCTGGATGACGGCGATCAGCGCGATCCTGATCAATCTGTCGCTCGTGATCGGCGAGTTCGCGCAGGTAGGCTGGCTCGCGTATCCACCGCTGTCGGAGCTGCAGTTCAGTCCCGGCGTCGGGGTCGACTACTACATCTGGAGTCTGCAGCTCTCCGGCGTCGGCACGCTGATTACCGCGATCAACTTCTTCGTTACGATCGTCAAGCTGCGCGCGCCCGGCATGACGCTGATGAAGATGCCGGTGTTCACGTGGACCGCGCTGTGCTCGAACGTGCTGATCATGGCAACGTTCCCGATCCTAACCGTGACGCTCGCACTGCTCGGCCTCGACCGCTACGCAGGCATGCACTTTTTCACAAATGAGCTCGGCGGCAACGCGATGGTGTACCTGAACCTGATCTGGGCGTGGGGCCACCCGGAGGTGTACATCCTCGTGCTGCCCGCGTTCGGCATCTACTCGGAAGTGATCGCGACGTTTGCGAAGAAACCGCTGTTTGGCTACAGAACGATGGTCTACGCGTCGTGCGCGATCACGGTGCTCGCATTCCTCGTGTGGGCGCACCACTTCTTCACGATGGGTTCCGGCGCGGACGTTAACGCGTTCTTCGGCATTATGACGATGGTCATCGCGATCCCCACGGGCGTGAAAATCTTCAACTGGCTGTTCACGATGTACCGCGGTCGCATCGAGTTCACCGCACCCGTGCTGTGGACGATCGGCTTCATGGTCACGTTCACGATCGGCGGCATGACGGGCGTGATGATGGCGATCCCGGGCGTGGACTTCGTGCTGCACAACAGCCTGTTCCTGATCGCGCACTTTCACAACGCGATCATAGGCGGCGTCGTGTTCGGCTATCTCGCAGGCTTCCATTACTGGTTCCCGAAGGCGTTCGGCTTCAAGCTTAACGAGAAGCTCGGCAAGCGGGCGTTCTGGTGCTGGTTCGTCGGCTTCTACGTGTCGTTCGTGCCGCTCTACGTGCTCGGCTTCATGGGCATGACCCGGCGCCTGAATCACTACGACAATCCGACCTGGCATCCCTGGCTGTTCGTCGCGGCATGCGGCGTGGTGCTGATCGCACTCGGTGTCGTGCACCAGATCGCCCAGGTCGTCGTGAGCGTGATCCATCGCAACGAGCCGGAATACGGCGACCTGACGGGCGACCCGTGGAACGGCCGCACGCTCGAATGGGCCACCGCGTCGCCGCCCGCTGTCTACAACTTCGCGCGCATACCGGTCGTCCACCAGCTCGACGCGTTCGCGCACATGAAGGAGAGCGGCGCAGCAAATGCCGCACTGGCGCATTACGAGGACATCCACCTACCGTCGAACACCGCGGACGGGTTCCTGATCGGCGCATTCAGCCTCGTGCTCGGCTTCGCCGGCGTCTGGCACATCACGTGGCTCGCCGTGCTGGCCTTCGTCGCGATCGTCGCCGCGCTGATCGCGCGTAGCTTCCGCGACGACCATGGCTACGTGATTCCGGCCTCGCGCGTGCGCGAAATCGAAGCACGACGCGGCAGCGCACCCACCCCGGCCGACTTTGAATTGCCCGAATCTGCGGAGACCTGATCCATGACGCAATCTGCATTACTCGTCCATCACGGCAGGTCGAGCGCTGACCACGGCCCAACGCCCACCGTGTTCGGCTTCTGGCTGTACCTGATGACCGACTGCATGCTGTTCGCGTCGCTGTTCGCCGTGTTCGCCGTAATGGCGCACCAGTTCGCGGGTGGCGCGTCCGGACGGGACCTGTTCGACATCCCGGGTGTCGCACTTGAAACCGGCGCGCTGCTGCTGAGCAGCACCACCTACGGCTTCGCGGTGCTCGGCGCGCAGCGCCAGGGGCGTGGTGCCGTGATCGGCTGGCTCCTCGTGACGTTCGTGCTTGGCGCGCTGTTCCTCGCGTTCGAGCTGCGCGAGTTCTCGCACCTGGTCGCCAACGGTGCTGGGCCCAGTCGCAGCGCCTTCCTGTCGTCGTTCTTCACGCTGGTTGGCACCCACGGCCTGCACGTGACAGCCGGCCTCGTCTGGATGGCCGTGCTCGTCGTGCAGGTCGTCCGCTCGCCTGAACTGTCCGGTCGCGACCTCACGAGTCTGACATGCTTGAGCCTCTTCTGGCACTTCCTCGACATCGTGTGGATCTGCGTGTTTTCGTTTGTCTATCTCGGGAGCATGCTCTAAATGGTCCATTCACACTCGACGTCCACGATCGCCTCGCGTGGTGACGTCGCCGGTTATATCACCGGTTTCGTGCTCGCCGTGCTGCTGACGGCTGGCTCATTCTCGATCGTCGCGCAACGGTTGCTGCCGTCCGGCTCCGCGATTATGGCGCTCGCGTTGCTGGCGTTCGTGCAGATCGTCGTGCAACTGGTGACGTTCCTGCATCTCGACCTGTCGCGCGGCCAGCGCTGGAACGTGCTGGCGTTATGCTACACCGCGCTCGCCGCGCTGTTCCTGATCTTCGGCACGATCTGGGTGATGCACAATGTCAGCATGAACATGATGTCGCGCTGACTCCCCGCCAGCGCGAAACGGTCTGGTCACATCATCGCGGACACGCCATGCAGCCGTCGACCGCATGCGTAGTGTTGTGCTGCACCGTTCTACCGGTCTTTCTTCATGAACAGCCCGAATCACCCTGTTCCCGCCAATGAGCCATTGCCCCATCGCAAGGCCATCCGCTCGTGGCTGACGCCGTTCGCCGAACGCCGCACCGCCTACGCGCTTCTGCTGCTCGTGTTCGACTACGTTTTACTATTGTGTGCGCTCGCCGCGAGCGTGTTCGCGCACGGGTTCGTGCTGAAGACCGTATTCGGATGCATGGCGGGCTTCGTCATCGGACGGCTCTTCGTCATCGGTCACGACGCATGTCATGAGAGCCTGACCCGGCACCGCACGCTCCACCGCTGGCTGGGCCGGGTCGCCTTCCTGCCGTCGCTCACGCCGTATAGCCTGGGGCAAGTGGGTCACAACGTGGTGCATCATGGCTACACGAACCTGAGAGGCGTCGATTTTGTGTGGGCACCGCTGACGATCCAAGAATATCGCGCCTTGAGTGGGCCACGGCGCGCACTGGAACGGATCTATCGCAGCGGCTGCGCGCCTGGTCTCTACTACATGATCGAAATTTGGTGGACGAAGATGTTTTTCCCGTCGCGTGCCGCAATGCCGACGCGGCGCCCGGTATTCTTCTGTGACTGCACGCTGGTATCGGTGTTCGCACTGCTATGGATCGGCGCGCTCGCGTGGATCGCTCGCGCGACGCAGCGGGGGGTGATCCCGTCAATCGCATGCGGGTTCGGGGTGCCGTTCCTGTTCTGGTGCGCGATGGTCGGTTTCGTCGTGTACGCGCACCACACGCATCCGCAAATCCACTGGTACGATGATCGCGCGAAATGGGGGCGTTCGGATCCGTTCGTATCCACGACGGTGCACTTGACCTTTCGCTGGCGTTTTGGCGCGCTGTTTCATCACATCATGGAGCACACCGCGCATCACGTCGACATGAGTCTCCCTCTATACGGGCTCGTCGGTGCTCAGCGAATGCTCGAAGCGATGCTTCCGGAACGGATCGTCGTGCAGCGGTTTTCGTGACGTTGGTACTTCGACACCGCACGAGGCTGCAAACTATACGATTTTTCGACTGATCTGTGGACCGATTTCGCTGGTCGCGCGACGCACGTCCCTCTTAAGGCTCGCTAACAAAGCCTATCATCCGAAAGCAAGGGGTATACGTTTGAGGTTGGATGACAAGACAAAGAATCGGCGAAGAGTTATGGCCAACGCTCGAAGCCTTGCTGCCAGAGCGACGGGTATCGCCCCGGGGCGGACGCCCGCGTGTTGATGAACGCGCTGCTGCATTGAATGGCATCCTGTTCGTGCTGTTCACCGGCATACCGTGGAAAGACTTGCCGCCGGAGATGGACTTCGGTAGCGGTATGACCTGCTCGCGAAGGTTGCGGGAATGGCAGGACGATGGCGTGCGGGCTCGCCTGCATGCGGCGATGCTGGCGCGGTCGCGAGGAAACACGCGTTGGCCATTCATCTTGTGATCTCCTGTCGACGATGCCGGCCGTACCGGGTTCGCTGCCGATGGGCTCGTCGACCGATGGCTCACATCTCAGAGGAGGGCCGGTGCTGTAGTGATACGTTGCGTGCCCGCTCCTTCCATCTGTCGGGCCGTGCGCAGCAGTTGCAACCCGAGGTCGGCTGCCATGTCGAGCGCGCTGCGGCCATCCGGTGCGCACAGTTCTGCGTTCGCCCCATGCGCAAGCAGCATCTGCAGGACGTCGAGGCGACCGCTCGCGGCTGCATGCATCAGGCATGTGATGTCGTCGTCGTTCACATGGTCGATCGGCGCGCCGGCGTCGATCAGCCGCAGGATGGTCGCGGGGCCGCCGTGCAGGCACGCGAACCAGAGCGCATGGTTGCCGTCATCATCGAGCGCGTCGGCGCGTGCGCCGAATGCGAGCAACGCTTCGACCACCGCGTCCTCGCCATGCTGCGCGGCGCGCATCAACGGGGTTTCGCCGTTCACGCAGCGCGAATGCGGATCAGGGAAGCCGTGGTACGCCAGCCAGGTGGAAAGTGCGGCAGGCACGTTTGTTTCGAGTTGTGCATCGGCGTTCCGGACAACGCGCGAGGCCAGGCGTTCGCGGACGACGAAAGCAGTGTCGGTATGCATGATCATGGTCGCCTTCGGGTGCAAGGGAACATCGGTTGGCGCAGCGGCACGGGCGGCAGCCGTTGGGATCCGCGCTTCAGACGGGCCGGTTCTCGTTGGGGTTGCGCACCGGCCCCATCAATTCAAGTCCTTCGCTGTAGGTGATCCTGTCGAAGGTCACGTCGAACTTGATGGCCGCGTCCGCTACCGCATCCAGCTTGCCGCCTGAGTCCTTCTTCTTCAATTCGTTCTTTTCGAGGTACAGCAGTTCGAGCATCTCGTTGTAGACGGTGGACTCGAGAATCGGCAGAACATAGAACATCGCGCCCTTGTATGGCACCTGATATCGCTTGCTCAGGTCGACGTTGTCGCAAAAAAGAAAGTACTTGCCACCCGCCGAGAGCGTGTCGCTGAGCACCTCGGCCACGTCCTTCAGATGCTCGAAGCTCAGCAGATACCCGACGAAGAACGGCAAGTGCTTATGGCCGATCGTCGCACATGCCATCACCTGATCGCAGGTCAGCTCCGGCGGCCGCGCTTCGTCGGCGAGCTTCGGGGCAAAGCGCAGCGCGAGTTCGCCGCGGAAGCCGACCCGGCCGAACTTGTTCGTCAGCCCCTTGAGTACCGGGTTGAGCAGACGGCCTTCATGTTCGAGACGGGCGAACGCGGTGTCGTCGATATCCTTGTGGGCGAGCGTTTCGGTCATCACAGATCCTCGGGTTGAACAGAGTTGAAGGGGGGGCACGTCTGCGTGTTGCGCATCCGGTCGGCGATTTTGAAAAAAGCCTGCATCAGTTCGTCGCGCAGCGCCGGATCGACACCTGTCTCGTCGAACGCGGCGCGCATGCAAGCTAGCCACGCATCCCGTTCGGCGGTGCCGATCGCGAATGCGGCATGACGCGTGCGCAGCCGTGGTTGGCCATGCTGTGCCGAGTATCGCTTGTCGGCACCGAGCCATTCGCACAGATACAGCACCAGCACGGCCTTCGTCGAAGACAGGTCGGGGTGATGCATCGCGCGAATGCGCTGCGCGTCGGCCCGCGTATCCATGTGCCGATAGAACGCGTCGACCAGGCGGTTGACGTCGGTCTCGCCGCCTAGACGGTCGAAGTGCGTCTCGCGCGGCACGGGTCGCGAAGGTTGGGTGGTTGGTGTGTCCATGATGCCATCAAAGCAATAACCGAACCAGGCGGCAACCCGGCGATTGTCCGGCTGCACGCAGGCCAATGCGACAGAAATCGCACGACAAACGCGCCGAATGGTTTCATTGGCGACGAAGTTCACGTGGTTTGTCGCGAAATCGACAAGACACAGGAGGAGTCCGCAAAAGTCCCGAACCAACCGCCGCAGCGCGGCGGGGCGGACGCGACGCAGTACCGCTGGTGATGTGGCACAGAAGCTGCATTTGGAGTCCGGCGCGGACACAGGTCCGGCCGATGCGTGACTCGATATAAGAAGACCCATACAGGCACGACAGGCTGACATGGTCGCGGTTACGCAACCCTGGTTTCAACCCTTCTTCCTGAATGGAGAAATGCAATGTCTAAACTTCGGCAAATCGCGTTCTACGGCAAAGGCGGTATCGGCAAGTCGACCACCTCGCAGAACACCCTGGCAGCCCTGACTGAGCTCGGGCAGAAGATCCTGATCGTCGGCTGCGATCCCAAGGCGGACTCTACCCGCCTGATCCTGCATGCAAAGGCGCAGGACACCATCCTGTCGCTAGCGGCCGAAGCCGGCTCGGTGGAGGACCTCGAACTCGAGGACGTGATGAAGATCGGTTACCGCAACATCCGTTGCGTGGAGTCCGGCGGCCCGGAACCGGGCGTCGGCTGCGCGGGCCGTGGCGTCATCACGTCGATCAACTTCCTCGAAGAAAACGGCGCCTATGACGGCGTGGACTACGTGTCGTACGACGTGCTCGGCGACGTGGTGTGCGGCGGTTTCGCAATGCCGATTCGTGAGAACAAGGCGCAGGAAATCTACATTGTGATGTCCGGCGAAATGATGGCCATGTATGCGGCCAACAACATTTCAAAGGGCATTCTGAAGTACGCGAACAGCGGCGGTGTGCGGATCGGCGGGCTCGTGTGCAACGAGCGTCAGACCGACAAGGAACTCGAACTCGCCGAAGCGCTGGCGAAGATGCTCGGCTCGAAGCTGATCCACTTCGTGCCGCGCGATAACATCGTGCAGCACGCCGAGCTGCGGCGCATGACGGTGATCGAGTTCGCGCCCGAATCCAAACAGGCGGAAGAGTATCGGCAGCTCGCCACCAAGGTGCACAACAACGCGGGCAACGGCACGATCCCGACGCCGATCACAATGGATCAACTGGAAGACCTGTTAATGGAGCACGGAATCATGACGTCCATCGACGAATCGCAAGTAGGCAAGCCTGCAGCGGAACTGACCGCCTAAGCGAGCGCCGCTGCGCGCGGCACGGTGTTCTTCTTCACGCGATGAACCGGGCCGTGCCGGCTACCCGCTGCCAGGCTTGATACCCACACTATGGAGCATTCCCATGAGCGTCACAGTTGAAGAGCGCAAGGCCGCGAACAAGGCCTTGATCGATGAAGTGCTGACGGCCTATCCGGAGAAAATGGCCAAACGGCGCGCCAAGCATTTGGGCACCTTCGAGGACGGCAAGCCCGACTGTGGCGTGAAATCAAACATCAAGTCATTGCCGGGCGTGATGACGATTCGCGGTTGCGCGTACGCCGGCTCGAAGGGCGTGGTCTGGGGGCCCATCAAGGACATGATCCACATCAGTCATGGTCCGGTCGGTTGCGGCCAGTACTCGTGGGGCGCGCGTCGCAACTACTACATCGGCACTACCGGTATCGACACCTTCGTGACGATGCAGTTCACGTCGGACTTCCAGGAAAAGGACATCGTCTTCGGCGGCGACAAGAAGCTCGACAAGATCATAGACGAGATTCAGGAACTGTTTCCGCTGAACAAGGGCATCTCGATCCAGAGTGAATGCCCGATCGGCCTGATCGGCGACGACATCGAGGCCGTCTCGAAGAAGAAGAGTGCACAGTATGAAGGGCACACCATTTTGCCGGTGCGCTGCGAAGGTTTTCGCGGCGTCAGCCAGTCGTTGGGCCACCATCTGGCTAACGATGCGATTCGAGACTGGATATTCGACAAGGCCGATCCGGACAAGCGGCCCGAATTTGTTTCGACGCCTTATGATGTTGCGATCATCGGCGATTACAACATCGGCGGCGATGCCTGGTCGAGCCGGATTCTGCTCGAAGAGATCGGCCTGCGTGTGATCGCACAATGGTCGGGCGACGGCTCGATCGCCGAGCTCGAGAATACACCCAAGGCCAAGCTCAATTTGCTGCATTGCTACCGCTCGATGAACTATATCAGCCGGCACATGGAAGAGAAGTACGGCATTCCATGGACGGAATACAACTTCTTCGGCCCGTCGATGATCGAGAAGAGCCTGCGCGAGATCGCCAGCCACTTCGACGACACCATCAAAGCCAACGCGGAGAGGGTGATCGCCAAGTATCGTCCCCTGGTCGATGCGGTGAACGCGAAGTTCAGAGCGCGCCTGCAGGACAAGACCGTAATGCTGTTCGTTGGCGGCCTGCGTCCGCGCCACGTGATCGGCGCCTACGAAGACCTCGGCATGAACGTGGTCGGCACCGGCTACGAATTCGGCCACAGCGACGACTATCAGCGCACCACGCACTACGTGAAGGACGGCACACTGATTTACGACGACGTGACCGGCTACGAGTTTGAGAGGTTCGTCGAACAGGTCCAGCCCGATCTGGTCGGCTCCGGCATCAAGGAAAAGTACGTGTTCCAGAAGATGGGCGTGCCGTTTCGCCAGATGCACAGCTGGGACTATTCCGGTCCATATCACGGCTACGACGGCTACGCCATTTTCGCGCGCGACATGGACATGGCTATTTCCAGCCCGGTGTGGGGGCTCGCCAAGGCGCCCTGGAAGAAAACCCCCTAAGCGCCGGCCACCGCACCGATCACCGGACTGATCAGCGGCCGGCAGGCCATTGAATTGAATATCAGGAGCATCCCGTGCCCCAATCCGCAGACCACATTCTCGACCAGGAATTCCTGTTCCGTGAGCCCGAGTACCAGAAAATTTTCCAGGCGAAAAAGGAAAATTTCGAGTTCAACCATTCAGACGAGCAGGTCAAGCAGATCGTCGAGTGGACCAAGAGCGAAGACTACCGGCAAAAGAACTTTGCACGCGACTCGCTCACCATCAACCCGGCCAAGGCCTGCCAGCCGCTCGGCGCAGTGTACGTGGCCATCGGCTTTCACAAGACGCTCAGTTTTGTGCATGGCTCGCAGGGCTGTGTAGCGTTTTACCGCTCGCACTTCTCGCGTCACTTCAAGGAGCCAACCTCGTGCGTCAGCTCGTCGATGACCGAAGACGCGGCGGTGTTCGGCGGCATGAACAACATGATCGACGGCCTCGCAAATGCGTACAACCTGTACAAGCCCGACATGATCGCGGTCTCCACTACCTGCATGGCGGAAGTGATCGGCGATGACCTCGACGCGCTCATCAAGAACAGCAAGCAGAAGGGCAGCGTGCCGGAAGACTATGACGTGCCGTTCGCGCACACGCCGGCCTTCGTCGGCAGCCACGTGACCGGCTACGACAACGCGCTCCTCGGCATCCTCAAGCACTTCTGGGACGGCAAGGCCGGCACAGCGACGCCGCTTGAGCGCGTGCCCGACGACAGCGTCAACTTCATCGGTGGCTTCGACGGCTACGTGGTCGGCAACATGAAGGAAATTCGCCGCATCTTCGATCTGTTCGGCGTGACGGTGAACATCATCTGCGACCCATCCGAAACGTGGAATACGCCGACCGACGGCGAGTTCCGGATGTACGAAGGCGGCACGACCAAGGAGGAGGTCGAGCGCGCGTTGAACGCGAAGGCGACCTTCGTGTTCCAGGAATACTGCTGCGAGAGGACCAGCAAGTTCATTGGCGAGCATGGCCAGGAAGTGGTGGTGCTGAACTCGCCGGTTGGCGTCGCGGGCACCGACCGGTTCCTGATGGAAATCTCGCGCGTGATCGGCAAGCCGATTCCGGTGCAACTGGAGAAGGAGCGAGGCCAGCTCGTCGATGCGATGGCCGACAGCCAGGCTCACCTGCACGGCAAGCGTTTTGCGCTCTACGGCGACCCGGACCAGATGCTGGGCTACACGCAGTTCCTGCTGGAACTCGGCGCCGAGCCGGCGCACGTTCTGGCGACCAACGGCAACGAAACCTGGGCTGCGAAGGTGCAGGCGGTGTTCGACGCGTCGCCCTACGGCGCCGGCTGCAAGGTGTATCCGAAACGCGATCTGTGGCACATGCGCTCACTGCTGTTTACCGAGCCGGTGGATTTCCTGATCGGCAACACCTACGGCAAATATCTCGAGCGCGATACCAAAACGCCGCTGATACGCATGGTGTTCCCGATCTTCGATCGCCACCATTACCATCGCTTTCCGACCTGGGGCTATGAAGGTGCGTTGCGGGTGCTGGTCACGCTGCTGGACGAGTTCTTCGAAGCGCTCGACGCCAACACGATCGACGTGGCGAAGACCGACTACAGCTACGACATCATTCGCTGACGAGGAGAGCGCGGCGATGGCAGACACAGCAGATACATCGGGCGTGGCAGATGAAGTTCTGGTCAAGATGACGCAGGACGGCCGTAACGTCGAGGTCATCAGCGGCTAGGTTTGCCTGGCCGGTGTGAGCGAGGCCGACCACCTCGTCCCGCTGCTCGAACACCCGAACCGGCAGGTGATCGCCCAGGTGCTGCCGGGAGGCCGCGCATGTGGCCGCCGGTTGCCGTTGACGCACGAGGAGACTGCGATTGCACAGAGTGCGATGTCGGCGGCTCGGCGGCAGTTCGGCGCGAGCCCGGCGGGCATCGCGCCGTGGTTACCTCGAGCGGTGTGGGCGAAGATTGCGGCGGAGGGTGTCGAGTAGCGGGGCACCGCTGAAAACGAAATTGCTGCGCTGCATGTAGCTAGCCTGCGTGACGAACCTCAGCGAGGGAGCGGGGCATGATTTATGTAGTCGAGCAGTGTGACTCAGTGCGCTGCGTGCGTGGTTCGCTTACGACGACTTTGAGCGCGAGGTGGCGGCGTTCGACCCGTTGAGCCTCGCGGAGATCAATGACGAGGTAACGGCGTACGAACTGCTCGCGCTGGTCAACGACGTTTCCGATGCGAACGGACGGGCAGAGTACCTGTCGATCTGCGCGGTGGGCGACGAGTATGAGCAACTGGCGGCGCTCGAAGTGCTGGCCGACGACGACTGAGCCGCCCAGCGGGGCAGGAGCCCGAATGGCGCATGCACACTGAAATAGCGCATGGGATATGCGCGCAGGCGCGCTCGGTGCATTGCTCGAACGCGTACCGGCCGAGATCAGGCCTGAGCGCTTCGAGCGCTTGCTGGAAGTCTGTCTCTGCGACTTCGCGGCGTATCCCGGTCATGGTAGACGGACTACGCGAAAGCTCCACGGATGCGCCGCGTGCTGACTGCTTACCTAGCGGTTCGCGAACCCTTGGGGCCGGATGCGTTGCTGGAGGCGCGCGCGAATGCGATCGCACGGGTCCTGCTCCATACGGAACGGCAAGGCAGGCAGTGAACGTGTGTTGTCGTTTTCTGTGTCGCGAACCGTCTGTCGCAAACCGTTCAAACCCGCCATGGCGATGCGCGCGAGCGACGCGCTTCAGCGCCAATTGGCACGTTTTCAAGGCGTTTCCCGGTGCGGTGGTATGGAACTTGCCACTAGAGAAACGTCTATCCATCAGGAGCATGTCATGTCTGTTTCGCTCAATGCCCAAATCGCCGAAGTTTTCGACGAGCCGGGTTGCGACAAGAATCAAGGCAAGAGCGAGAAGGAACGCAAAAGGGGCTGCACGAAGCAGCTTTCGCCGGGTTCGGCCGCAGGCGGGTGCGCGTTCGACGGCGCGAAGATCGCTTTGCAGCCGGTGGTGGACGTCGCACACCTCGTGCACGGGCCGATTGCCTGTGAAGGTAACTCGTGGGACAACCGGCACGCCGCTTCATCCGGTTCGCAACTCTATCGCACCGGCTTCACCACCGATATCAACGAACTCGACGTGGTGTACGGCGGCGAGAAGCGCCTGTTCAGGAGCGTGCGCGAAATCATCGAGAAATACGATCCGCCCGCAGTGTTCGTCTACCAGACCTGCGTCACTGCGCTGATCGGCGACGACATCGAGGCAGTCTGCAAGCGCGCCACCGAACAATTTGGCAAGCCGGTGATTCCGGTCCTTTCCCCCGGTTTCGCCGGGCCGAAGAATCTGGGCAACAAGCTTGGCGGCGAGGCGATCCTCAACTATGTGATCGGCACGCGCGAGCCCGAGTACACGACGCCGTATGACATCAACGTCATTGGCGAATACAACCTGTCGGGCGAACTCTGGCAGACCAAGCCGCTGCTCGACGCGCTAGGCATCCGTATCCTCTCGTGCATCTCCGGCGACGGGCGCTACAACGAGATCGCAAGTTCGCATCGCGCCAAGGTCAATATGATGGTCTGCTCGAAGTCGATGATCAACATCGCGACAAAGATGCAGCGGCGCTACGGCATCCCTTACTTTGAGGGCTCGTTCTATGGGATCGGCGACATGAGCGACACGCTGCGCCATATCGCCAGCCTGCTCGTGCGGCAGGGCGCGCCGGACGATCTGCTCGAGCGGACCGAGCGCCTGATCGCCGTCGAGGAAGCGCGCGCGTGGGAGCGCATCGCACACTACAAAGCGCGCCTTACCGGCAAGCGGGTGTTGCTTATCACAGGTGGCGTGAAGTCTTGGTCGGTGGTTTCCGCGCTGCAGGAAGCAGGGCTCGAAATCGTCGGCACCAGCGTCAAGAAGAGCACTAAGGAAGACAAGGACAAGATCAAGGAGATCATGGGCGACGACGCCCACATGATCGACGGCATGGCGCCGCGCGAGATGTACGCGATGCTCCGGGACGCGCGGGCCGACATCATGCTGTCCGGTGGCCGCTCACAGTTCGTCGCACTGAAGGCCCGCATACCGTGGCTCGACATCAACCAGGAACGCCACCACCCTTATGGCGGCTACGAGGGGATGGTCGAGCTGGTGTACGAGATCGACCGCGCGATCTACAACCCGGTGTGGCAACAGGTGCGCATCCCTGCTCCGTGGGGTGAAGACGGGGGAGCGCTCGGTGTGGTCCAAACGCAAGCCGCGCGCCCACTGTCGAGCGTCGCGGCGTGGGCGATGAGCCTCGAACCCGGTATACCGACCTGACGCCCCCTGAACTCGAGAACATGCCATGGCCGATGTCGTCGAATCTATGAAAGCCTGTGCGGTCAACCCGCTCAAGATGAGCCAGCCGCTGGGCGCGAGCCTCGCGTTCCTTGGGCTCGATGCCTGCATGCCCGTGATGCACGGCTCGCAGGGCTGCACGTCGTTCGGCCTCGTGCTGCTGGTGCGCCACTTCAGGGAGGCGATCCCGCTGCAGACGACGGCCATGGAGGAAGTCACCGCGGTGCTCGGCGGCTACGAGAACATCGAGGCCGCGCTGCTCAACATCCGCAAGCGCGTTGCGCCGAAGGTCATCGCGATCTGTTCAACAGGTCTCACCGAGACCGAGGGCGACGACGTGGCCGGCTATCTCGTTACCGTGCGCAAACGCAAGCCCGAACTCAAGGACACTGAGATCGTCTATGTGTCGACCCCCGACTATGTCGGCGCATTCGAAGACGGCTACCGGCATGCGATTACCGGCATCGTCAACGCGCTGGTCAAGGCGTTGCCAACGGTGGCCAATCAGGTGACGCTGCTGCCCGGCAGCCATCTGTCGCCTGGTGACATCGACGAACTGCGCGAGATCATCGAAGCGTTCGGCTTTGATGTCATTGTGCTGCCCGACATTTCCGGCTCGCTCGACGGCCATATCGCGCCGGACTGGCGCGGCACCACACTGGGCGGTACCACGCTCGCGGAGATCCGGGCCGCGGGTGCATCGGCATTTACGATCGGTGTGGGCGAGCAGACGCGCGACGGTGCGGAGGCATTGCATGCTATCGCCGGCACACCGTTCGAAGTGTTCGGGCGGCTCACCGGACTGGAACCCAACGACCGTCTGTTGCACTTGCTCGCGCAGCGCGCAGGACGACCCGTTCCCGCGAAATACCGGCGTCAGCGCAGCCAATTGCTCGATGCGATGCTAGACGGCCATTTCTACACTGGAGGCATCAAGGTCGCGATCGGCGCAGAGCCCGATCTGCTGTTCGCGGTGGGCAGCATGCTGCACGAGATGGGCGCGCAGTTGCGCTGCTGCATCAGCACGACGCGATCGCCCGCGCACGCGTTGCTGCCCGCTGATCAGGTCGTGATCGGCGATCTCGAAGACATGGAGCGCGCCGCGGCGGACTGCGACCTGCTGATCACCCATTCGCACGGCAGGCAGATGGCCGAGCACCTGCAAAAGCCGCTCTTCCGGATCGGTTTTCCGGTCTTCGACCGGATTGGAAACGCACATCGACGCTACGTCGGCTACCGCGGCACGATGAACCTGATCTTTGAGATCGCCAACCTGATGATCGAGCAGATTCCGCATCACGATCCGGGCGACTGGCCGCTGCCGCAGGCCGCTATCGATCTGGCCGCGCGCGATCCGGCGCGGGAAGCGAACATTCCTGTCGTCGCGGCCGGTGCCTGACCCACCTAAAGGAGCACACAGCATGAAGATCGCGTTCGCCACCCAAGACAGGCAGTTCGTCGATGCGCATTTTGGCTGGGCGAGAAGCATCGTCACCTACAACGTCACACCGGACGGCTACCAGTTCGTCGAGGCGTTCGACTTTGGTGGCAAGCTCGAAGAGGACGGCGACGAGGACAAGCTCGCGCCCAAGCTCGAAGCCGTCAAGGATTGCGCGATCCTGTACGTCGCCGCAATCGGCGGCTCGGCCGCGGCGCGAGTGGTTGCGCTGAAGATTCACCCGATCAAGGTGCCGCGGCCCGAGTCCATCGAGGAGATTCTCGGCAAGTTGCAACAGGTGCTGAAGGGCACGCCGCCGCCGTGGCTGCGCAAGGCGCTGGCGAAGGATGGCGAACGAGTATACGACTTTGAAGACGATGAGGTATCCCATGACTGAATCATCCGCAATTCCGTCCGAGGCCAGCGACGAAATGTTGCTGCGCGCACCGTTCGTGCAGCAGCTCGTCAGGCAATTGCGCGCGCAGGATGCCCACGGCGTGTGGGACGGAAAGACCGACCTGCAACTGCTCAAGCCGTACATCCACACGCCCGAGGAACGCCGCGCGATTCCGATCATGGGCGACCCCGACCCCGACCCCGAAACGCTGTGGCGGCTCGAGCTTTTCTATAGCGCGATTGCGGTGGCGATCGAGCGTGAGACCGGCCAAATGGTTTCACCGATGATGAAGATGAGCCACGAGGGCTTCGGCCGCATGGTGTTGCTCGCGGGGCGGCTCGTTGTCGTCAACAAGCAGTTGCGCGACGTACACCGGTTCGGCTTCGCTTCACTGGAGAAGCTCGGCGAGGCTGGCGCAAAGCTACTCGGCGAAGCGGTCGAGCTGATCCGGACGTACCCCGCCGTCGCACAGTACAGTGCCTGAAGGAATTGTGAGGGGGCCGAGACGATGAGCACCGATGCCGATAAACTCAAGGCGCACCTGAAGAAACTCAACGCGCAAGCGACCCAGGCGAAATTGGACCTGCACGACCTCTCAGAGGAACTCCCGACCAACTGGGAGAACATTCTCGCTGTCGCCCGGCGCTGCCATGACGCCCACGCCGCGCTGATGGCAGCCCGCAAGGCTGCCGCTGCGGCAGCGGCCTGAACCAGCGAAGCCACGGAGCCACACCATGAGCGATATCTTCAGCGTTACGCTGCCGAGCGGCGCCACCTGGACGCCGACCTTCGTCAACAGGCTCGACGAAGAAAAATGCATTGGTTGCGGACGCTGTTTCCGTGTCTGTCCGCGTGGCGTGCTGCAACTCGTCGGGCTTGACGAGGACGGCGCGCACATCGCGCTGGACGGCAACGGCGAAGATGAAGACGACGAGTACGAGAAGAAGGTGATGACTATCGTGCATCGGGAACTGTGCGTCGGCTGCACCGCGTGCGCGAAGATCTGCCCAAAAAAGTGCTACACGCACGCCGCGGCCGTTCTCTGAGCGATGCCGCGATGAACGCCTATGCAACCCTGATGGCGTGTGCGGTGGATGCGGGCGATCCCACCGTGCTGGCACTGGCCGGCGTGCTGTCGAGCGGGTTCGAGCACCACGGCATCGATGTGCTGCCGATGCACGGACTGGACGCCGACCAGACGCGCCGGATGCTCGCGCGCTGGTTCCCGGGTGCCGGGCCGGCGCTCGGTCTTACGTGCGTCTTGTCGCCCGCCACGATGCCGCGTGACGACGAACTCGAAGATCTGGTGGCGTTGCTCAATCACCATGTCGATCCGCGCGCCGGCCCGGCAGACGAGGCGAACTGCGTGGCCCATGCGTTGGCCTGCGCGAGCCTCGGGCAAAACCACCTTTGGCAAGACCTGCTTCTGCCGTCGCGGCGCGAGTTGTCCGCGTTGATCAGCCACTGGTTTCCGCGGCTGGCCGCGAAGAATATGCGTGACATGAAGTGGAAGAAGTTCTTCTACAAGCAACTGTGCGAGCGCGAGGGCCTGTTCATCTGTAAGGCGCCGAGTTGTGGCGTCTGTTCGGACCATGCGCATTGCTTTGGCGCGGAGTAGGCAAAAATGCCCGGCTCGCGCCCCCATTGAGCAGGTGCGTCGCCGGTCCGCTTTGCCAGGCTTCTTCGGTAGATTCACGGTGAGAAGGCGCTGGACTTGCTTAAGCAGGCTCATCGTTATCTATTCAGGCATTTAAACCGAGAAATCGAACCACTAACCTTACACACCTATGGATTCGTTCCGACCTGCTGCGTCCCCGGGGCCCTGCCCTCGCTGTACACCCTGCACCCGGGCCTGCTACCTGACGCTGCAATGGCCCGTTGCGGAGTCGCAGCAGCAAAGGCCGCGCGCCGGGGCATTGCCGCCCGCCTGCGTGTCCGCGCTGCCGCAACCGCCGCACCGGCTACTCGCGATCTGCGACGAAGCGGGGTTGCGCGATCTGGCGCTGTACCACTTGCAGCGGCTCAGGCTTATGCCACTGTTTGCACGCGTCGGTCACCGCTTCGATTGTGTCGCGTCGCAGGTGGCCGACTTCGTGGTCGAGTCCTGCGGCGAGCGGCATGCGCATCTGCAGGCGGGTTCCGGGCCGCCGTTGCTGCTTGACGAAGAAGGCCGCGAACCCTGGCTGGTTCAACTTTGGCACGCGTTCGACGACGTCGGTTTCCCGCCCGCGCTGCGCGCCGACTTCCGGGGCTGGGCGGAGCCGCTGTCCGAGCATCGGCTGGCGCCGCCCGCGCGTCATGCTGGCCGGACGCGCTACACGTACGACACGGTGGGTAGCTGGTTTCTCACTCCGGCAGCGGGCGAACGGCTTGCGGGCCATGCCACGAGGCGCTCGCCATGAGACCCATGCCGCCTGCTGTTGCCGTAACGGTGCGATCCGAAGCGCAGCCCGTCATGAATCAGAACCGCGGCACATGCCTTCCCGACAGCAGTGCGAGCCTGTCGCTGGAGCGCGCGCGGGCACATGTCGCGAGCCTGCAGCACGAGTTGTTCGCGGTTGAGCAGGTGCTGCTCGACGACCGCGCATTGACGCGCGCATTGAGCGGGCGTCGATGGGTTTATGTGGGCGGGCGGCCAAGCATCAACGCCGTGCAGCGTGCGCTGGTGGAGGCGGCCGGAGGCGAGTTCGTTCATCACACCGGGACCATCGACGACGATAGCCGTGCCGAAGGCTTCGAGGCTTTGCTGTCAGGCGCCTACCGGGTGCTGTGCCCATTGGATCTAATCGACCCGGACTCGCTGTTCGCGCTGCGGCGGTTGTGCGCGCGTCACCGCGCGCCGTGGTCCGCTTTGCGTTCGTCGAGCGTGACGAGCTTCATCGCGGGCGTGTTGCGGGCTCGGCCTGCCCAGCCGCGCGGCGTGGTCGCAGCGTCGCGCTTCTGCCTGAGGCAAGGCTGACGTCGTCATGACTTTACATACCGCGAGATGTGGGCGCAAAACTTGCCTTTGACGTGGTCTTTCCACGAGAGGGCCTGCCATGCCGGAGTCCGCACAACGCTACGGCCTTTTCCTCAACGTCGAGAACCTCGACGGCGACGCGCGCGATGCGCTGACGCAAACGGTGCGTAACGCGCCGGCCGCCCGAACGTTCGGCTGCCATGAA
The DNA here is from genome assembly GCF_004339745.1 of Paraburkholderia sp. BL9I2N2. Lineage (GTDB taxonomy): Bacteria > Pseudomonadota > Gammaproteobacteria > Burkholderiales > Burkholderiaceae > Paraburkholderia. The sequence goes on from NZ_SMGP01000001.1 coordinate 1,282,666, forward strand.
GTGTGGCTCGCCGAGCATAACTACAGGTCGAACGCAAACAGCAGCGCGCTGGCGCCGCTGTTTGCCCACATCGCGACTCGTTTCCGGTGCTATATCGGGCTGCGCGGTTACCGTCGGCGGATGAGGCGCGTGCGCGGATGCACGAAGCGTTCGTGTTGATACGACATGGTGTTTTTTCTACTGACTCGTACTGGCCATAGCTGGCATTAAGACATGAGACGTCGACGTAACAGCGCCACTGACAGGAAGAACGGCAACACCGTGCAAATGCAGAGAGCGCCAATATGCAGGGCAACATAGCTCACCGGGCGTCCGAGCATCGGGGGACGGATAAGGTCGACGGAATGTGCCAGCGGTAGGAAGCGCGCTACGTCGCAAAAAACGGCAGGTAGCTTACTGATCGGGAAGATCACGCCGCTCAGGAGCACCATGGGCGTGAGAACGAGCGTTTGATAGAACACGAAGTAATCGTGACTGGGTGCAAGCGCCGCGAGGATCATCGCCAGACTCGCAAAGGCGAGGCCAGTCAGGGCGATGGCAGGCGATGCATAGAGAATGGATGACCACGCTGCGTAACCCAGCACGGTAGCTACCACCATGACGGCGATGCCGGCAAAAAAGGCCCTGGTGGCGGCCCATGCCAGTTCACCGAGAACGATATCGCCGAGCGTGAGCTGTGTACAGAGGATCGCTTCCCACATGCGCTGAACATGCATGCGAGAGAAAGCTGCGTAAATCGTTTCGAAGGTCGCGGAGGTCATTGCGCTCGTCGCGACCATACCCGCCGCGAGAAACGCGATATAAGATGCGCCATCGACGCGACCTACCATTATCCCAAAACCAAAGCCGAGGCCGAACAGATAAATCATAGGATCGGCAAGGTTACCGAGAATCGAGGCAAACGCGACTTTTTTCCATGCCAGATAGTTGTGGCGCCACACTGCAACCCAGTTCCACAGGTTCGCGGGCAGGGCCGCTGCATAAAACTCTCTCATCGTTCACTCCTTCATCCCGCGCCCGGTTAGCTGCAAAAAGACATCCTCGAGATTTGCTGGACGCTGTAAAAGGCGCAGCGCTGTGCGCCCGCGCAACTGTATGCACACCCGTTCCGGATCGGACACATAGCAGAAGAGGGTCTCACCACTGACCTCGATACGCTGCGCGTGCGGCGCGATCAACGTGCGCAGCTCTTGCGGATTGCCGCCGTGGATCTCGATCACGTGGCTCCCGATCTGTTCTGCGATCAGCGCGCGAGGCCCGCCTTCGGCGATCTTTCGACCCTCCTCCAGCACACACAGTCGGTCGCACAACCGCTCGGCCTCTTCCATGAAATGGGTGGTCAAGAGGATCGTCTTGCCGCGCGCCAACAGGGAACGCAGGCGTTCCCAGATCAGGTGGCGCGCATGCGGGTCGAGACCCGTTGTAGGCTCGTCCATGACCAACAACTGTGGATCGTTGATCAGCGCGCGTGCCAGCATCAGCCGCCGCTTCATGCCACCGGATAGTTCGGTGACGCGCGCATCGACCTTGCTTTCGAGGCGGGCGAATTCGAGCAGCGACGGCACGACCGTTTCAATTTCACGTGTACTCATGCCGAAGTAGCGCCCAAATACCAGAAGGTTCTCGCGCACGGTGAACCCGGGCTCGAGGTTGTCGAATTGCGGCACCACGCCAATGCGCATACGTGCCGAACGAGCGCGCGCCGGCACTGGCTCCCCGAGCACGATGATCTTGCCTGCGTCGGGCGGCGCCATGCCGAGAACCATACGCAGCGTCGTGCTCTTGCCCGCGCCATTTGGCCCTAGCAGACCGAAGCACTCTCCAGGCGCGACGCTGAACGACAATCCGTCGACTACGATCTTGTCGCCATATGACTTCCTTACACCGGCGAAGCTGATTGCTGCTTTGGACATGGAGATAAGAAGGAAAATTACGCGCTCGTCTTGGAGAAAAAGAAGTCGTTTTGCTGCCGCGGCCCGATTGAAAACGCCCTAGCCGATAGAAGATCCTTTGCCTGCCATGCGGAAGAGTTACTGACAATGGAGTACCAGGATTCCGGTGAATGCACTCGCGTTGGGAAGGCGGCAATTGAGCCATTGCGTGAGACGATCGCACTCAAGCGGACGACTGCCGACGGTGGGCGATTCTGGGGTGGCGCAATACTCGAGATCCTATATGTCCGATTAACTAATTGCCATCGAATGCTTCGTCAGACGTTGCTAACGTTGAAGACTCACACGCGTGATCCGGTCGACGGTGCGGAGTCTCAACTCTTGACGCTGAAGTCATGTTCGGCTTTGTAACCGGATCCGGAGTGTCGGGCTGTTTTTCACGAATGTTCGATACGTTGCCTGCAGAGCCACGGGACAGCCAATCGCTATTGCTCAATGTACCCAGCGCATAGGCTTTCAGCGGGAGCAAGAGAAAGAGGTTAATAGGTGTGTGAAGAGAAAAGCCAAGAAATCGAATCTGGCGAGCGCGAACCGATGCCACGCTACAGCGGATCATGGTCAATGATGCGATTATCAGGGCAGTCCACCACGGCACTGTCGCTGTCAATGCGAGCTGCGCGAGCCCCGCTAGAAGCGATAAGGCGAGAAATAGCGAGCCCAGGTTCAGTCCGATCACCTCCAGCGTAAGGTAGCGATCGAGACAGGGCAGGAGGCGCAGCGAAAGCAACGTGTCCCGATACGTACTGCGCGCCCAGCGCAGTTGTTGGCGCAGATACGCCCCCAGTCTGTCCGGAACGACTGTCGCCGCAATGGCATCCGGAACGTACTCTGTCCGATAACCTGCGGTCAGCATGAGAATCGTGAGATGGCGGTCCTCGCCGAAGTCGCTCGGTTTCCCCCGAAAAAACTGTGTCTCGTACTGGTCTAAGAGCAAAAGAAGCGCGGACCGGCGGTACATGGCACACGGACCACAGCAACACATAACAGCGCCGAAGCGAGCCTGTGCCGCGCGTTCTTCGTTGCAAGCCAACCAGTACTCCATATCGATCAGGCGGGTCAGCCAGGTGTCGCTCCGGTTGCTGGCCGTCAACTGACCCATGGCGGCGCCTATCGTCGTGTCTCGCATTCTCAATACGAGCTTCTTGACGACATCGGGCGCCAGCGTCGTGTCCGAGTCGACGTTGAGTACCAGTTCCCCGGATGAAGCGCGTATTGCGGCGATTTGTGCCTTGCGCTTTCCCATATTTTGGGGAAGCGTAATGAAGTTGAATCTCGGGTCGCGCGTGTACGCATCATATACCGGCCTCACGGCGTCAAGATTGCCAGAGCCGTCGTCGACCACATAGACGTCCAGACATCCTGCATAGTCTTGAGCCGCGATGGACTCCAGGCACCTCCGAAGCGTGCGCGGGTCCTCGTTAAAGCACGGCACGATGACGTCGACGTCCGGCAGAAAGTTGGGGTCGGCGGCATTGGGCGACTTCAGCGGAGCACTCGTCGGTAGGCCATGCAGGGCCTGTACGCTTTTGTAAGCGGTCGTGAGTAGTGCATACAACAAAACCGGGGCAGTGCTGATTGTGGCAATGGCATTCATAGATGTCGGTTTGTTCAGTGTGGTTGGAGTAGCGAGCTGATTACAAATCCGCAGTCATGCAGTTCTGGAACCAGGCGGAAAGCGCCATGAGGGTCTGCCGCGCAGCCCAGCATGACACCACCGTCCTGACTCGCCGGGAGGACGTCAGTCGTGCAAGAGCACAATTGCGCCAGGCCGGACAGAGGCCAGCACCGCGCTGACAATCGCATCGACGCCGGGGCGAGACCAGTCACGCGCGTCTACCGTCCAGTCAAGAGCCGCCAGCCACGCCTTAGCACTTCGTCCGCCCATATTCCGTAAGGGGCACGCATACGCCGAACTGTGGGCTGGGGACACGCCATCCGGATGATCCGATTCGCGTCCATGTTTCGCGTCGTACTTCACCAGGTTTGCATTGTGTCGAGAGACACATTCAGCGAGGCGGAAATCATCGAGAGATACCTAAAGCTCGTCGTACTATTTAAGTTTGTAGACATGTGTAACCAATCCATTAACTTCAATTCCCATTTCCGTAACACCAGTTTCACTGTGCAACACAAAAAGCGATTTGTAAAATAGATTGTGTTGATGCTTTGAATCTATAACATGGATAGGTTGAGAAATGCTTTTTAGCTAAGGGCGAGTCGTTATGCTGTAAGATTTTGGCGCGGTCATGTCGAATTCGGTTCGTCCGTCGGACGCAACGAGGATGTCGCTCGCGCCGAGTGGCAGCAGCAACTACATGAGCTCGAGCGGGCCATTGGCGGCGGCCTAGCCTGCATCAGACACGTGATGTCGCTCCCGTTCGCATGATCAATGTCGAGGCCCGTCCCGATCAACCGTAGGATCGGCACGGGCACTCCGCCCAAACACGCACCAGAGTGCATGGTTACCTTCGTCATCGAGCGCGCAGAGGTGTGGACCCTTCGTCGAGCAATGCGGCTGCTATGTGGTCCTCGGCGTGCAGCGCCGCCAGCATCAGCGGCGTCATGCCGTCAATGCTGCGCGATTGAGTGTCCGGGAAATCGTAGCAGATAGCCATTTAGCGACCAGTGAACACGTAGGAGCTTGCCGGTTCGCGTCAGCCTAGGATGTCACTACGACTCGCGCTTTCATGTGGAACAGTGTCGGTAAGCAGTGACATGATTCTGCTTCGGCTGAGTGGATAAGCGTCGCCGTCACGATTGGGCGGCGGCAACGTTCCTCAGGTTCTCGGGGCTCAAGAGTCAACCGGCGAAGAACGGGAGGTGTTGCTCGCCGACGTCCGCCACCGCCATTACTTGCTCGCAAGATATTTCGGGCGGGCGAGCTTGGTCGGCAAGCCGCGGCCCGAGGCGTAGCGCGAACTCGCCGCGAAAGCCGATCCGATGAGGCGTGTTGGTGTGCCCCGTGAAGACCGCGTTGAAGAGTCGGCCCTCGTGCCGCGAACGGGCCGATGGGGTTTCGTCCAGTTCATGGCGTCGGAGCGTATCGGTCATTGGTATTCCTCATTATAAAATTCGAAGTATCCCAGAATCGGGCGGTGGTCAATTCGTCAGCGTGATGGCAGAAAAAAGGTTTGCAACGTCCATACCAGCTTGCAACGTCCGTACCAGCGCCAAAATCGCCCTAAGAGAATGTTTCAAAAAGAGTCGTCCGAGCGCTGAAGCGTTCGCCAGCAGATCAGGCAACATGCGAGTTTAAGGAGCCCTTCATGGATGTCAGCACGACGCTCGTATCGAGTGCGAAGCCGGCGAAATCCATGCAGCCACGCATTGGTTCGCTCGACGACCCAGCGGACTTTACCGAGACCGCTGCCATGGGGTTCGCCACGCCGGGCGATCGATGTGGGGATGCCGGCAGCGTGTAAGGGCCGGCGATACTTGTCGTGGTCATAAGCGCGATCCGCATAGAGTCGGGCCGGCTTGCGAAGTGGTCGACCGCGCAAGCCACGAACCGGCGGGATCGCATCGACCAGTGGAAGCAGTTGCGTGATGTCGTTGCGATTCGCGCCAGTCAGGATGACCGCGAGCGGCGTACCGTTGGCGTCGGTGGCAACGTGATGTTTGGAACCGGGTCGCGCACGATCGGTGGGGTTCGGTCCAGTTTTTCGCCCGCCCCAACCGCTCGAACAGAAGTGGAATCGATGACGACGCGAGAAAAGTCGATCCGGTCGGCGGCACGCAACTTTGCGAGCAGGATCTCGTGGAGCCGATCCCAGACGCCGGCCTGTTGCCAGTCGCGCAAGCGCCGCCAGCAACTGATACCCGATCCGCAGCCCATTTCGGCGGGCAGATCGCTCCAGCGAATGCCGCTTTTGAGCACGAACAGTATCCCGGTCAGCGCGGCCCGATTGGCCACGGACTGGCGGCGCAAATGCTGGCGCTGGCCAATGAATCCCTGACGGAGAAAGGCCTGCTGCTTAAGGCTGGGTCCGCAGTCGACGCCACCCTGATTGCCGCGCCCAGTTCGACAAAGAATGGCTTCGGCAAGCGCGATCCGGAAATGCAATCCACGCAGAAAGGTGGCAACTGGTACTCCGGGATAAAAATGCATGTCGGCGTAGACGCCGACTCGGGCTTCGTCCATACGGTCATTGGAACGGCGGCCAATGTTCACGACATCGCGGTAGCCCAGGCGTTGCCGCATGGTGAGGAAGCGGACGTTTATGCGGACGCCGGTCATCAGAATATCGAAAAGCGTTCTCAGACTGACGCGGTCCGCTGGCATGTGGCGATGCGAGCGGCAAAGCGCAGGAAACTGGATCTGAGCGACTCGTTGGACGCGATCTACGATCAGATCGAGCGTCTGAAGGCGGGTAATCGGGCCAAGGTCGAACACCCGTTTCGCATCCTCAAGCGACAGTCGGCTACGTGAAGACCCGCTATCGTGGTTTGATGAAGAACACCGACCAGATCACCACGCTGTTTGCTTTGGGCAATTTATGGATGGCGCGTAGAGCTTTGCGCAAAGCTTGAAACACCGGCCTGCGATGAAGATCACATTTCTGGTTGTAGCGCTCCGGCGCGCGGAAAAACCATGGCAATCAACTCACAAACAAAGATCTGAAGGCCGAGGCTGCGCTGGATGTAAAAGGTAATGCTTCAAAAGCGGGTTGTGCAGATGGTATGGACGCCTCCCCCCGGTAACGGGCCGCCGGGAAGATGACGTAGCGAATGCAAGACGTCGAGCGTGGGTTCGCCCGAATGTGCGAAAGTGAGAATGCTCGTCAACCATTCTTTACGGAGAATCTGAAATGAAACTCACGATCATCGGGATGGACATCGCCAAGCAAGTATTTCAACTTCACGCGCTTGATCCGCAAAGCGGACAAGTTGAGCGATTCAAACTCAAGCGCGCGCAAGTGCTCGAGTTCTTCGCGAAGCGGGCACCTTCGATTGTCGTGATGGAAGCCTGCGGAAGCGCCCACGACTGGGCGCGACGACTGCAAGCCCTGGGGCATGAAGCGAAGCTAATATCTGCCCGTTCGGTGCGGCCCTTTGTACTACGGAACAAAACGGACGCAGCCGACGCGCGGGCAATATGCACCGCTGCCCAACAGCCAGAGGCGCGATTCGTTGCTGTCAAAAGCGAAGCTCAGCAAACAGTTCTGGCGATACATCGGGTGCGAGCTCAATTGATGAAGTTCCGCATCATGCAAACTAATGCGCTGCGGGGCTTGTTGTACGAATTCGGAGAGGTTTTACCCGAAAGCTATCGCGCCTTCAGCAAAGCATTCCCAGCTGCTCTTACACGTGCCGCCGAACGTCTGCCAGCCATGCTCATCGACAGCCTGCGGGAACAATGGGCTCGTGCTCAGGATACTGATCGAGAAATGGCCGTTCTAGAGCGGCGCCTTGCAAACCTATTTCGCCACAACCCGGACTGTCAGAAGGTCGCCGATATTCCTGGTGTTGGACTTCTGACTGCAACAGCGACCGTCGCAGCTATAGGCGACGTGCGTACGTTCAAATCGGGGCGCGAGTTCGCCGCATGGCTAGGGCTTGTGCCGCGTCAGTCTGGCACAGGTGGCCGAGTCCGGCAGATGGGTCTGAGCAAGCGGGGCGATACATATTTACGCACGCTGTTGATGCACGGTGCCCGCTCGGTGATCATTCAAGGCAAGCGATCGCCTTGGGTAGACGGTTTGCTCAAACGCAGACCATTTAACGTAGCGGTTGCCGCTGTTGCCAACAAGTTGGCAAGAACAATCTGGGCGGTACTCGCGCGGCCGGACAAATACCAAGCATCTCCGCGCGCTACCGCCTAGAGGCAACGATTTGCAACATTCACGACTTTCTCAAGGAGCGCAAGCAAGTGCTGCATGATGGCTAACAGGTTGGACCGGGGCGAGGAAAACCCGATAAGGAAGATGAACCATTGCGTTCGATGTGCAGATGAGGACCTCGCCAGCGAATTCCATTAGGGCCAGCAGGCAGATACCGGCCTGCGCAAACGGGCCGGACATAAGCGTGCTGCCTAAACCTGCCAGTCAACATCGCAAAACTGTTTGCAATCCGGGAGGCGTCCACATAAGATCTTCCTTAACAGTAGCCGTAGCTCATTTTGAAACATCGTCTAATATTACAGGCATCCTATACTAATTTAGTACTACTACTTTGTATAAGACTATGAAAGAAATCGCGAAAGCGTGGGAACATGAAATCGATCTGTTGCATGAAAGGCTGGCTGGCCTGTTCAGGCGCGCCGAGCTGCGACAGCGTTCTCTGGCTTATTTGAAAGGTCTGCTGGGCTCCGTCGAACGCAAGAATGGCTGGCAGCTCGCAGAATGGACCGGCGAGGCCTCACCCGATGGGGTGCAGCACGTCCTCGAGCGGGCGCAGTGGGCTTCGGACGCGGCTCGCAACGTCCTTCGCGATTACGTCGTTGAACAACTTGGCGAACGTGACGCCGCGCTGATTGTGGATGAGACGCGCTTTCTCAAGAAGGGCGAATATTCCGCCGGAGTGCAGCGCCAGTACAGCGGCACGGCAGGCCGCATCAAGAACAGCCAGATTCGTGTGTTTCTGTGCTACGCCGGCAACGGAGCCAGCGCATTTATCGACCGCGAACTGTACATGCCGCAGGGCTGGATCGATTATGTTAGTCGTTGCCGGGCGGCTGGCGTGCCCGACACTTTGGAATTCGCAACAAAGCCCCAACTCGCGCGCCGGATGCTGGAGCGGGCGTTGGATGCGGGAGTGCTCTGTGGCTGGGTTACCGACGATGAGGTGTACGGCGGTGACCGTCCCCTGCTGCTGTCGCTCGAGTCGCGCGAGCAACCATTTGTGCTGGCAATCAAAAAGAACGAACCGCTGTGGTGGCAAGGCCCAACCTGGATACGTGCCGACAAGATTGCACAAGCCTTGCCTCCACAGGTCTGGCGCCGCCTGTCGGCCGGAACCGGCGGAAAAGGCGAGCGTCTGTATGACTGGGCGCTCACGCCGTTATGGCGCCTGCAACTGAGCGCCGAGGAGCGTCGCTTTGGCCATTACCTGCTGGTGCGGCGCAGTCGCGATGAGACCCACGACCACGCGTATTACGTCGTCTATGCGCCCCGCAGCAAGGTCACCCGTCTGACGCTTGTTAACGTCGCCGACGGGCGATGGGAAAATCAAAGTGAATGCGGCCTTGATCAATACGAGGTTCGTCACTGGCAAGGCTGGTACCGTCACATCATTCTGGCATTGCTGGCGCACGCGGTGCTTGCTGCCCTGAGGGCACAGGCCAAAAAAAGCTGAAGGTTCACTGCGGTTCGGCGTTCAGAAGATCCGCCGGCTACTGTGTCGACTGATATGGCGCACGCTCCACTCCATTGAGCATGTGATGTCGTGGTCAATCTGGCGGCGTCGACATCAATACCGCGCCCAGCAATGTCACTATCGGCGACGCGATGGCGTGCCTCTGCCGTATCTAGCGGGTAGCCGCGCTCCCTCTCAGAAACGCGGCCCCCGAAGAACTGTACGTGCAAGTTTCCCTGCATACAGCTCGAGCACAGCATTAAGCGCCATACTGGCGCCGGTCTGAGCTAAAGTCGGAAGTGGTGTACGGGGGAGTTGCGGCGAGAGGTTGAAGGCGGTGGAGGTTTCAGCTGAGAATCTGATTGTCGAAGTCGGAAACCAGCAAACAAACAAACCATCCACCATGAGCAAGGATACGGAAAAAGCAGTCGTCGGTCTATCGGGAGTCGGGCTTGGTCTGGACGAATTGGTTCGTCACGGGGCGCGGCAAGTGATTCAACAAGCGATCGAAGCGGAGCTGGCAGAGCTGATGGAGCGGTTCGCGAACGTCAAGACCTTGCACGGGCAACGCGCCGTGGTGCGCAACGGTTACTTGCCAGAGCGCGAGGTATTGACGGCCGCCGGGCCGATTGCGGTGAAGGTGCCGAAGGTGCGCGATCGATCGGGATCGGGCGTGAAGTTCAATTCGGCGATCGTGCCGCCGTACGTGAGGAAGTCGCCTCGCGTGAGCGCAGCGCTGCCCTGGTTGTATCTGAAGGGTATTTCGACGGGCGATATGGGCGAAGCGTTGAGCGTGCTGCTGGGCGATGATGCCAAGGGCTTGTCGGCCAACGTGGTGAGCCGGCTGAAGGCGCAATGGGCCGACGAGCATGTGGCCTGGAGCCGTCGTGACATGTCCGGGTCGCACTACGTCTATTGGTGGGTCGACGGCATTCACACGGGGCTGCGCAGTGAGAACTCCGATGGACAATGCTTGCTGGTCATCATCGGCGTGAAACCGGACGGGAGCAAAGAGCGTGTGGCGATCGGCGATGGTTATCGCGAGACGAAAGCGTCGTGGCTGGAACTGCTGCTCGACCTGAAAAAGCGCGGTCTGAAGGCGGGCCCACGGCTGGCGGTCGGCGACGGCGCAATGGGCTTCTGGGCGGCGCTGGAAGAGGTGTTTCCGACCACGCGTGGCCAGCGCTGCTGGTTTCATAAAATGGGAAACGTCATGAACGCACTGCCCAAGTCGCAACAGGCACGCGCGAAGGCCGACATGCAATCGATCTGGATGGCGGCGACCCGCGCCGACGCGCACGCCGCGTTCGATCGTTTCGTGTCGATCTATGCGGCCAGATATCCGAAGGCGACCGAGACGTTGAAGAAGGACCGGGAGGCCTTGCTCGCGTTTTACGAATTCCCTGCCGAGCACTGGCAGCATCTGCGCACGACCAACGCAATTGAATCGACGTTCGCGACGGTGCGCCACCGTACGACGCGCACGCGTAACTGCGTATCGCGACCAACCTTCCTCGGACTGGCGTTCAAGCTGATCGAGGAAGCCGAGAAAACCTGGCGCCGTGTCAACGGCCCGGAAAAGATCAAGCTGTTGCTCGAGGGCGTTGCCTTCAAGGACGGCGAACCGGTGCAAGACGATCGACCGGTTCAGCAGAAATTCGCCGCTTGAAATCGACAGTCACGATGCTGCTCATACACCACTATTGACGTTAGCTCCGCCGGTCTCGCCATTGCAAACAAGCCCTTCGCAAACGTCACATCGTTGATTCGCCTCATTGCCTAGGCGAAGAGCGCTGAACCGAAATCAGACCGTTCACTGACAAGCGGCCCTTCGTTGAGTCTCAAATGCTGGTTTGCGAGAACTGCAACACGCGGAAGTCTGCACCCTTTCAGGTTGGGGCAAATCTCGAACCCCTATACGACCCATTACGGATCGCCATTCGCTTTCTCCGCGTTCTCATGCCCGCTTCCCCAACAGCTTCCCTGCGGGTCACCTGCCGCCGTTCCGATAAATTGGAGCAAGGGTGGGAAATCTGGATTACCACGTTCCCAATCCTGCCGGCCCGACTGTTCCCGGACCTATCCGTTTAGCGCCCGCCTATTCGCCGATGGCACTTTGGCGACGTGCCCCAAGCCGTAGGGAAACAACCAGCCATCCACCTTTTGGTTAGAGCCTGTCAGCAGCTTTGGCTCTGCGTACTTAACGAGGATTCGACGACGGTTCACTTGAGTTGCGCATGCGGAATTTGCCGGGCCCTCAAACCGCATGGCCGCTGGCAGTGTCGATCCCTTCCCGGTCACCCGGGTGAACCGCCCATAGGGAGGCTACGTTGTCCTCGAAGCTTCAAACCAGACCGTTACCAGTCGCGCACGTCCGGGTAGGCAACTGCTGGTCGCACAGCAGGTCACAACTCCAACCTCCAATGTTCCGGGATTGAACGTGACAAGGCAGAATCGAGCTTTGTCATCCATTGCTGCATGCCGAATAACGCTCGCCGGACGGCGACACGTGTCGCACACGGCTGTTGTACTAAGTGCCGCTAAACAGGCTAAAGCGGGCAGGAAGCCCGGTACTGTTACTGTCGTTTGCGACAACAGGCGTGCGGTTTGTCAGGAAGATGACATTGATAGCGTCAGCGAACGCAATTTCGGAAATTCGCTGAAAGCCGGATTTAGCAAGCGTTTCAACGATTCGTGCGCACTTGGCACAAAAGCTGCTTCGTAGCGTTCCGAACGGACACAATCCGGCCGATGCATAACTCGACAGAACAAGATCATACGGACACCGCAGGCTCAGGACATGGTCGCGGCTTTGCAGCCTGATTCGCAATCCAAGCTTCACCCTCTGTTTCAAATGGAGCACGACAATGTCTCAACTTCGGCAAGTAGCCTTCTACGGAAGGGGCGGCATCGGAAAATCGACCACGTCGCAGAATACGCTCGCGGCGTTGAGTGATCCCGGGCAAAAGATTTTCATCGTTGGCCGTGACTCGAAGGCCGGTTCGACGCGCCTAATACTACACGCGAAGGCGGAGGACGCGATCCTGTCTCTCGCGGCGGAAGCAGGTCCGGTCGAGGACTTGGAATTCGATGACGTCATGAAGATTGGCGAGAACAACATCCGCTGCGTCGAGTCGGGTGGTCCGGAATCTGGGGTGGGGTGCGCCGGCCGCGGCGTCATCACATCGATCGTTTTCCTCGAGGAAATCGGCGTGTACGACGGGGTCGACTACATCTCATACGATGTGGTCGGCGACGCCGTCTGCGGCGGCTTCGCGATGCCGATTCGGCAGAATAAAAGCCAAGAAACTTATATCGTGATGTCGGGCAAGATGATGGCGATGTACGCAGCGAACAACATCTCGAAGAGCACTTCGAATGCGTAACAGTGGCGGCGTGCGTTTGGGCGGCCTGTTCTGCAACGAGCGCAAGGCCGACAAGGAACTGGAGCTCACCGAATCGCGCGCGACGATGCTCGACACGGGGCTGATCCACTTCGCGCCGCGCGACAACATCGTCCAGCGCGCGGGACCGCGGCGAATGACGGTGATCGAGTACTCGACGTACAGTTCACAGACGGGCCAGTATCCCGCGCTTGCCGAGAAACTCCATTACATCTCGACTAGGCAAGAGCCAGGAGGTTTGCATGTCCGCAAAACAAGGATGCGGTGAGGCCATCGGCCACCATGGTGAGATTCTCCAGGGCGTCTTTGAGGACGATGAGGGTCAGCTGCGCCGCGGGTTGGCTTCACTTCCTTGTCGTCACCTTACCTCAAAGGCAAAGTTTGTAGTAGACGATGCCGAGGGAGTATCGGTTGTTCCAAAACATTGCGCAAAGGCAAAACGCGCCGCAGAACTTGCGCTCCACAGGTTCTCTAACAGAGAAATAGGCGGACATCTGACGATCGAGAGCAACATTCCGGTTGGAAGGGGCTTGGGGTCGTCTACTGCCGATGTCCTGGCGACCATCTTCGCCGTTCTCGAATCACTGCAAATCCAGCCACCAGCTGACTACGTTATGCAGATTGCCGTCAACGCCGAGACTGCCTGCGACTCTACGTTATTCTCTCAGCAAGCCGTGCTCTTCGCACAGCGAGAAGGGCTTGTAATAGAGTCATTCAGAAATCCTCTTCCGCCGATTGATTTTATCAGCATCGATACAACTATTGATCAGACTGTCGGAACACTGGAAATGGAACCGGCGCTGTATTGCTCAACGGAGATCGAATTGTTCCGACCGATGCGGGCGCTCCTCCGTCGAGCGATTAACGAATCGAATCTCAACTTCCTTGGTCGCGTTGCGACGGCAAGTGCTCACATCAACCAAAGGTTTCTGCAAAAGCCCCGCCTGAGCGAAATCGAGGCGATTGGCATTCTGTATGACGCAATCGGCATACAGGTCGCCCACAGCGGGACCGTCGTAGGCCTGATGTTTGATCCAGCGCAGGAAAGGACTGAAGAGAACATGGAGCGAGCAATCGGTAAGTTGAAACGTTTGGGTTTTGAGGGCTCAATTATCGAACATTGATTTTAATGAGAGAGGATGTTTAGCCCCCGCTTGATGCGTAAACACGGCTTCGAGAATGCCTGAATGTTCAATTGAACGACGACCGATATGCACCAGTTTTCTTATCAAGCTGCTTCCGGCGCCGTTTATGCTCGAAGAGCCGCGGAGGAGGTCGCGCTCCGGTTTGGCCACCGCTAGTTGCGACTCCTGTTCGGTACTTTTGTTCTCTCGTTGGCCATCCCAGCCGTGCAGTACGACTACAAATCTATTTCGGAGATCAGTTCAAATCCGCCGCTTGGGAAGCCGCAGTTGCTCCAGAGGACGAGAGAGCAGTTGAGTTTAAGAAAGGTTCTAAGGGGCCCCAAGAAGATGTTAAGGAAGGTCTGCAAAGTGCTAGATTTGATGGGCGCGTGGACTATCCTGGGAACAATGACAGAGCGAGGTGCCGCAATGACGCAACTGGGTCTTGGTTGGAAGCGTGAATTTCTCGACGAGATGCGACGCGTGGCGCCCCGGCTAAAGCTGATCGCGCTGATCGAGCCGCACTATCCGAAAGGCAGAACGGGACGGCCTCCGTTCTTAGCTGGGACCATGCTGCTGCAGATCCATTTCACGCAGCAGTGGTTCGGGTTGTCTGACCCGGCGATGGAAGAGCCACTATGCGACGTGCCGCTGTATCGCGACATCGCTGGACTGGATCGTGGGACGACACGTTTGCCGAACGAAAGTACGATCTTGCGGTTTCACCGTCTGCTAGAAGCTTATGGCCTGGCGGAGCAGATGCTCGCATTGATCAACGAAATTTTGAGCGAGAAAGGTTTGTTGCTCAGAACCGGGTCCGCAATCGACGCCACACTCGTTTCAGCGTCCAGTTCAACGAAAGACGGCTCCAGTACACGAGGCCCGGAAATTCGGTCGACGCAAAAAATGCGGCAACTGGTACTTCCGGATGAAGGTGCATATCGCCGTGGACGTAGAGTCGCACCTAGTTCGCACCGTCATCGGCGCGACGGCCAACGTCCACGACATCAACGCGACCGAAGCACTGCTGCACGGTGGAGAAGCAGATATGTATGCCGATGCTGCCTATCAGGGTATTGAATTTTGCGCTGGGTAACTCGTGGATGGTACGGAAGGCTATATAAAAGATGTGAATGCCATGGACGCTGACGTCCAGCGCATCGGAAGGGCGAGGTGTGATCGAACACGGTGTGTCACCGTGCCAGCAAGTTCTCAATCAATGCCGCTTCCGTGCCATTAGCAAAAGAACGGCGGAAAGAAACGGGTTATGCAGACCTTCTTTATAACGAATGAGGCTTCCGGCTCACCTTGCGCGACTTGATTTATGAGGCGAAGGAGAGGGGAATCCCGACCATTGATGGCGAATTGTGGAAACTGATCGAACAACTATTGAGGATCCGAAGCTTCGATACTCGAAGAATGCGGGCCGCGATCCGATACCAGATCACGCTGCGTTGACTGGCATTATCCTTTTGCAAGATCGGCCTGCGATGGCGCGACGTCCCCACAGAGATGGGATGCGGCACAGGTGTGTGACATGTTGAGGCCGCCTACGGGACTGGCAAGCGGTCGGCGTCTCGTTGCAGCTACATGAACGACTGCTTGCTCAGCTGCACGCAGACGAATCGATTTTTCCCGCGCGGTTGTCGACTCGTCATTGATTCGTGCAGTTGGGGCGGCGAAAAAATCGAACCGGACCCGGCCGATCGCGCGCTACCACGTTTGAAGCACCACATCACCATCGATGCCAACAGTATCGCAATCGCAGCTATCCTCACCGACACAAATAGTCACGATGCACACAACTGTTGCCGCTGATCGACGCCATTCGGCCGATTCGGGGTGTGTACGCGGCGTCCGCAACAAGAGCCGCGCGCCGTCTATGCCGATCGCGGCTACGATTCCGATGCACACCGAAAGCGACTGCGCGAGCGAGGCATCGAACCAGCGATCACACGAGGTCGCGCCGAAAACGGGACCTGTCTCGGCACGTACCGTTGGATCCTCG
This sequence comes from Paraburkholderia sp. BL9I2N2, assembly GCF_004339745.1. Lineage (GTDB taxonomy): Bacteria > Pseudomonadota > Gammaproteobacteria > Burkholderiales > Burkholderiaceae > Paraburkholderia. The sequence continues at coordinate 1,298,447 of NZ_SMGP01000001.1, forward strand.
AGCGTACGCGTGCTTGGTTGCATCATTTCCATGCGTCTTCGCATTCGATTCGAACTTTGTGCTCACATTCACGAAGCATTCGTCGACCTTGGGGTGTTCTCTCATTGCGGAGCAGTCTTTATGAAACCGCCTTTTTGTCGATTCGGCCCTCTATGACGCTTTCTTGGCGAGCGTACGTACACGAGTGGGGTTGTAGGCCGTCTAGGTCAGGGCGAACAACTGCTCTAACCGTCTCGCGGCCGAGATACGTTTCCTACGGGATCCCGCTGACCGTCTTGCCGCACCCAAAGGTCCTCGCTGTGTCACGGTCCGATGTGCGGTGAATCATGGAAAGTTCATGCAATTCGCATGTCATCGAAGAGCTACCAATGGGTCTGACGAGATGTTGACGACTAAAAACCGGTCTTCTCATGCGCTGACTAGGCAGAAGTTGCGCGGGATTGCGTTCATGTCCTGCGCGACCTTTCTCTTTGCCGTGGCCCATCTAATTGCGAGGCTCATATCGGGAAGATACCCGGTAAACGAAGTAACGTTCTTCAGGATGCTGTTTGGATTGATCCCGGCTGCCTTCCTATTGAGGCTTCACAGTGGTCAATGGAAGGAACTGACGGCTCGCCGTTTCATCAGGCATTGTCTAAGAGCCGTCACGGTGCTTGGCGCAGTTGGTTCATTCTTTGCCGGCTTGCCATATCTGCCTTTGTCAACTGCTGTGACGCTCAAGTACACAGACGTAATCTTCATTGGTCTCTTCGCCATTGTGTTCTTGGGCGAACGCTTCCGTTTAACCACAGGGATAGCGACGATATCTGGATTTATCGGCGTGACTATGGTCTCATTCTCGCCTACAAGAAGCGACGCGCCGATGCTAGCGATATTCCTAATTCTGCTGAGTGCTATGTTTAACGCTGGTTCAGTTATCCAAATCAAGAAACTTTCCCTGAGCGATGAGCCGACTGAAATTGTTCTATACTTTACGATCATTGCGACCATTGTTAGCGGCATTTCTCTTTCTTTCGCTTGGACAACGCCGGGCTTAACGGATTTAGGGTACATGGTGCTATTGGGCGTGACTGCCGGTGTAGGACAACTTATGCTTACCATTGCCGTGGCAAGCACTACTACGTCCTTTCTCGCCCCGTTTAGCTACTTCGGGGTCGTGTGGTCAATCATTTTTGACTATCTTATTTGGGGAGAAAGCATTTCGCTACAGGCAGTGCTCGGATCGGTCATAATTATTGCAAGTGCACTCTATTTATCTTGTCGGGCCTGAATGCATCTATTGCGACCGCTCTAATTCGCAGCCTCACTCGCCTTTCGTAAGAACCGCCGCAGCAACGTCTTGACCAGCGATCGGGAGGCTCACGCAGTGGTGCGAGTTGATCCGCGACGACCCACGGAAGTAGTCGTGCAACGAGCCAAAAAGCGGGCAACGCGTGAACGCCGTGGGCTCGCCGCTGGGCGTGTGGATGCAGGCGCTGCTTAACTGGCTTAAACCCATCTCGTTACCGTGAAAGCTGGCTAGAAAATGAAAGATCCTATGTAGGACGGGGCTACGGAACCCGCACGACGCTGATCGTAAAATCAGCCGTGTAGCCGTACTCAAGGAACATCAACAGGCAACGCTTTGCCTGCATCGGACCCGACAAGGATTCGTCGAAGAGAGGACAGCGACCTACAACCGGTTGCGAGGCCTGCTCTCGGAATTCGGTGTAGTGCTGCCACAGAGCCCGAGAAGCTGCGCAGGTACATACCGAACATCTGGATACATTGCCAGGCTGGGCGAAGCGCAGCATCAGTGATCTGCTTGAGCATGCCGGCCATATCGAGGATCGCCTGCTCGAATACGACCGTGCGATCGCCGAGATTGCGCGCGAGGATGTGCGCAGCAAGAGGCCGATGCAGTTGCGCGGCGTCGGCCCACGGCCAGCGCGTTGCTCGCGACTATCGGTGCGCCAACGCTTACCGGCACAACAGAGGAACAGAGGAACACGCCGATCTGGCTGTTCTCCATACGGCCTGCCGTGCCACTGTACTGGCGTTGAACACCGGCCGAGGGCTGTCCCTTCTTGACGAAGCCGGTCTCGTCCACAATCAGCACCGCGTCACGCTTGTTACGTTTCGACGTAATGGCGCCATTACGGCGACAATGCCCGGCGCCAATGCGCCGAAAGGTAACAGTCTACGCGCGGCATGCCCGCCGGCTGCTCGGGATGATGGCAGGGTCCACTATCAGGTTGGAGATCCGCTGTGCGCTCACGCAGCGATGCAGCCAGAAACCATCGCCTCCTGCATCGTAGCAGTTGCGAACCGGAGTGTCGTCGGGCAGCTCGCAGCGCACCTTCGCTCTCGCAATCGCCTTCAGGACTGCCGCGGTATCGCTGGCAGCCACCGCACACCGGCTCGGCGAGCGAACGCCATCGCCAAGACAAAGCTTCTAGCTCCCGTCGCCCAGCTCGAAGGCGACATACAACGAGCCGACCACCTTTGCATCCTGTCCACTACGGGTCATGCCGGGCGTGTCCATTTGAGTGCTCTCACGAAGAAAACGGTTTGCACGTTCCGTGTTACTCGACAGGCTTCGCTTCTACTGCCCTCATAGTGTCTAATTTATATTGGAGGATATCTTGAGGACCGGCGGGGCCGCAGTAAGTTGCGCCAGTTTCTCGGAAGCCGCAGCTTACATAGATATGCCTGGCTATAAGATTTTTTCTATTGACCGCAAGCATCACGCGACTAATGTATGGTCGGTTGGACGCCACCCATTTGGAGATCAACTCGGTTGCCGCTTTTCCGTATCCGTTGCCTTGATATGAACGACCGATACGAAAGCTGTGCAAGGTGATAACATCTGGCGGTGCCCATTCTGGCAACGCAGATTTTTCGCGGAGCACAAAAAAGCCGACAATTTCATCTTGGACGACAATTCCGAAAGGGTGCTTCAGTTCCGAATTGTCACTGCTTTGAAGGCCCAAGAATACCGTGTGTAACGGCTCAACAAACTGCGCTTGTTCGGGCGCCAGTTCCAGATGAGCAAGGCTCGCGTCATCAAAATGAGACAAAGCCGTCAGTGTCACCCGACACGGTTCATTAGTTGACATAGTGGTATTGTGTTGCGGTTCAGAATCGCATTCGAAGGAGAGCGGTGTCGTCAACCGAGCGGGCGGGCTGATCACGCGATTTGAAGCTTTATCGACGAGACTAGATAGGACTTGATCTCGCGTCCGCCTATGCCAAGCATAGGTGGACCAGCCCTTCAACTCCTCCGTGGGCGCTTCGACGACTACTGGTTCCGGACGCATCGCTGCAGCCCCGCCAGGTGCGGTTGAGAGCCAATCTTTGTTATAGACCGTTTCTACATAACGGTGCCCCTCATCTGGAAAGATCGCGACGACTTTTTTGCCCGGATTCTTGCGTGACCACCAGTCGGCTACTCTATAGGCAGCGCCGCTGGTCGGCCCCATAAATAGCCCATGCTCTTTATGCAATAGGTTGGCGCCATGAAACGCTTCCGCAGCGGTCAGCCAATGAACTTCATCGAACTGTGTGTGATCGAGATTCGATGGAACGATTGCACCTCCTAGGCCACGGAGCTCGATCGGCTTTCCACCGGGTTGGCCGAACAGTACAGAATTTGGGGTGTCAACGCCAATCGCGCGTAATTCCGGAAAGAGGGGACGAAGAAACTTGGTTGTACCGCACATTGATCCCCCCGACCCGACGGGGCCAACCAGGCAATCGACTTTCCCGATCTTTTTGATTAGTAGTTCAGCAAACTTTCCATAGGCAAGCTGATTGTCGGGGTTGGAATACTGTGAGGGCCAAAAACTATCGGGTATTTCCCGAAGATATTCGGCCAGCCGATTTAACCTCGCCTGTTGAAGTCCGCCGCTGGGTGCCGGCGTTTGGACAATTTCTACATGTGTACCGAGTTCCGCAAGTCGTCTGTGAAGATGTCGGTCGATTGCCCAATCGCTTACAAGTGTGAATTTGTATCCGTATTGTACAGCTAGCATCGCTAAGGCAAGGCCGAAAGTACCAGACGATGACTCACAGATCGTGAATCCTGGCTTTAACTGTCCCTGTTCTACGGCTCTTTCCAGCATGAACCGCGCTGGGAGCAGCTTCATAAGGAAGAAGCTCGCGCCGTACAAATCGGCGCTCAGTTCAACGATTCGAGGATTCTCAAAATCCTCCAGATTTCGCATTAGGGTTCGACTAGACATTCATTCCTCCTGGACGCTTTGCTAAGCGTGGTTGATGGATGGATCCGATATTGGGTCGACAACTGGCCCACTGCGGGCCACCTGTGCCTTGGGCGATCCAAATTGCTTCGGCGCCGTTTAGATGAAGCTTTGACGGGATCCTTTTCATTGACACGATCGATTGCGGTAGCAGCGCGGCTCAACAAGTTGAGATCGGAAGCGATGCGTGGTTGAAGCGGGAGTGCTTGGAGTCAGAAACGTTTTGATCTCTACGTTGCATATTCAACCGGTCTGAGTTTAAAGTGTCGACAGCTTCCTTGAGCGTTGACCGATGTCAATCGATCGAAGTGATTTTCTGAAGGGCCATGTTGCGATTAGGTCCTATTGCACGAAGAGCAACGCCTGTCGTGAGAGCGGACTTGGAATTATGTGCAGACCTAGCATTCCCCGCGATCTCTATGACACGATTTGTCGGACGCCCCAGCATTCAAGAACAAAAATAGTGGTCAAAACATCCGCGATAGATAACGCCGTACCACGTGTGAGCGAGACGCTGACCGTAATTGCTAGATCCTACCGAGGCGTCTGCGCGGGAATCTCTGGAACGTGAGTGCTGCGGCCGCTTTGCTTTTCGCAACGTTCCAGAAGGGCGCTCACTGCAACCTCGCGATCCACCAAAAATTCGCCTTACGGTGGCTCCAAGGAAGCGGATCCGCAGTGCAACTGACCTCGCTCGTCCTCAAAAATGCCCTGAAGGAACTCACCGCGGTGTGCGATCGCCTCGCGCATTCTTGCTCCTGCTTGCATGACGAAGCTCCTTGCATGTCCCGATTTCGTGTCAGCCACAAATGGCGAATCAGTGTTTCACTTGAAAAACGTTTGTCGAGACTTTCCATCGCTCATTTCAAGATCCGTACCAGCTTTGATTGCAAAGCATCCGAGGAGGAAACCAGCTATCGGTCACGACCTGAAGCTCACGGTAGACAGTCGTGGACAACATTGGCATGTATCGAAGCCGACATGGTCGACAGTGGATGTGGGTTGCCAAACACTTCGTACACAGTGCTTTTTGTTCGCTGGTGATACCTGAGTCGTTCCTTTGTGCCCGAGCTAAGGTCAAGAGTGGTGTATGAGCAATTTGACGGCGGACGATTTCAAGCGGCGAATTTCTGCTGAACCGGCCGATCGTCTTGCACCGGTTCGCCGTCCTTGAAGGCAACGCCCTCGAGCAACAGCTTGATCTTTTCCGGGCCGTTGACACGGCGCCAGGTTTTCTCGGCTTCCTCGATCAGCTTGAACGCCAGTCCGAGGAAGGTTGGTCGCGATACGCAGTTACGCGTGCGCGTCGTACGGTGGCGCACCGTCGCGAACGTCGATTCAATTGCGTTGGTCGTGCGCAGATGCTGCCAGTGCTCGGCAGGGAATTCGTAAAACGCGAGCAAGGCCTCCCGGTCCTTCTTCAACGTCTCGGTCGCCTTCGGATATCTGGCCGCATAGATCGACACGAAACGATCGAACGCGGCGTGCGCGTCGGCGCGGGTCGCCGCCATCCAGATCGATTGCATGTCGGCCTTCGCGCGTGCCTGTTGCGACTTGGGCAGTGCGTTCATGACGTTTCCCATTTTATGAAACCAGCAGCGCTGGCCACGCGTGGTCGGAAACACCTCTTCCAGCGCCGCCCAGAAGCCCATTGCGCCGTCGCCGACCGCCAGCCGTGGGCCCGCCTTCAGACCGCGCTTTTTCAGGTCGAGCAGCAGTTCCAGCCACGACGCTTTCGTCTCGCGATAACCATCGCCGATCGCCACACGCTCTTTGCTCCCGTCCGGTTTCACGCCGATGATGACCAGCAAGCATTGTCCATCGGAGTTCTCACTGCGCAGCCCCGTGTGAATGCCGTCGACCCACCAATAGACGTAGTGCGACCCGGACATGTCACGACGGCTCCAGGCCACATGCTCGTCGGCCCATTGCGCCTTCAGCCGGCTCACCACGTTGGCCGACAAGCCCTTGGCATCATCGCCCAGCAGCACGCTCAACGCTTCGCCCATATCGCCCGTCGAAATACCCTTCAGATACAACCAGGGCAGCGCTGCGCTCACGCGAGGCGACTTCCTCACGTACGGCGGCACGATCGCCGAATTGAACTTCACGCCCGATCCCGATCGATCGCGCACCTTCGGCACCTTCACCGCAATCGGCCCGGCGGCCGTCAATACCTCGCGCTCTGGCAAGTAACCGTTGCGCACCACGGCGCGTTGCCCGTGCAAGGTCTTGACGTTCGCGAACCGCTCCATCAGCTCTGCCAGCTCCGCTTCGATCGCTTGTTGAATCACTTGCCGCGCCCCGTGACGAACCAATTCGTCCAGACCAAGCCCGACTCCCGATAGACCGACGACTGCTTTTTCCGTATCCTTGCTCATGGTGGATGGTTTGTTTGTTTGCTGGTTTCCGACTTCGACAATCAGATTCTCAGCTGAAACCTCCACCGCCTTCAACTTCCCGCCTCAACTCCCCCCGTACACCAGATTCGACTTTAGCTCTTTGTGCCCGCGAGATTGCAACTACTCAGTGGCCTCGTCCTCGCACGGCAAAAGTTTGATATGAACCGCCTAGGTGAGTAGCCCACGGGAATCGCACCCGCTGGCTCTCGCAGGTACTCCACCGCCTCCAGCCGAAGCACGTCGATTCCGGGAGTGCCCCATGTGGCGCCTGATCTTCTTTTCTACCCGGTCCTTGATGAAGCTGAAGCACTCGCTGGAATGTCCAACGGCGAAGTAATTTCACCCACCCGCGTAACACCGGATTGATCAGTTCTATCATCCGGTCTACCGGTTGCGACTCGTATCGCCGAAACACCGTAAGCGCTAAAAAGAGCACACCTAGCTTCGTCGGCTCCTAAGAGCGACGATCGCGTCCGCAATCTACATTTCAGACGCGGACCATGGGCGATGATGAGTTTGCTGCGTAGGCGACGGACGCTGTACGAGCCTTCGAGAAACCAGAAGATGCGCCGCAGGGCCTGCTCGTGAGTGGCGGATTCAACCGGTCGTTGCAACATCTCCTACTGTAGGTGTCAAATGGGACGCCCACGGGGGTGGGGATCGGAAGAAACGCGAAGACCAATGATGCGATCGCCTGGCAGGCCCAGGAGTTAACCGGCTAGAGACAAAGCGGGGGCGTTCTGGAGCTGTATCGCGAGGGATGAAGACCGAGGCTGCCCCGCTGACTTGTGGCGTGTCACAGCCTTTGGGGCCGAGATGGTTCCGTGAAGCGGGCGGAGTGCCGCCCATCGAACTAGCACCATGCTCCGAGAGTTACCTGTCTCTTTCTGAACGCGAGGAAATCGCGCGGCTATCCACAGGCCCATCTGAAGGACTTCAGGGGAACGTTGCAGTCCGATGCGTTCGCGGGGTACAACGCGATCTACGAGGATGGTGACGTGCGTGAGGCGGCATGTATGGCACACGCGCGCCGCAGATTCCACGATCTGTTCGTCGCGCGCAGAAACGAGGTCAACACTGAAGCGTTGCACCGGATCGGCGAACTGTACGCAATTGAGGCCGCGATTCGTGGCAGGCCACCGGACGAACGAAGAGGTGTCAGGCAGGAGCAGGCTCGTCCGCTAGTCAATGCCTTCTAGATACTATGAGGGCAGTAGAAGCGAAGCCTGAGGAGTAAAACGGAATATGCAAACCGTTTTCTTCATGGGAGCACGCAAATGGACACGCCCGGCATGACCCGTAGTGGGCAGGATGTAAAGGTGGTCGGCTCGTTGTATGTCGCTTTCGAGTTGGGCGACAGGAGCTGGAAGCTTTGTCTTGGCGATGGCATTCGCTCGCCGAGCCGGTGTACGGTGGCTGCCGGCGATACCGCGGCAGTCCTGAAGGCGATTGCGAGAGCGAAGGTGCGTTGCCGCCTGCCCGACGACGCTCCGGTTCGCAGCTGCTACGAAGCCGGACGTGATGGTTTCTGGCTGCACCGCTGGGCGAGCGCGCAGCGGATCTCCAACCTGGTAGTGGACCCTGCCAGCATCGAGGTAAGCCGGCGGGCACGCCGCGCGAAGACCGACCGGCTCGACGCCGACCGACTGCTCTCGATGCTGATGCGCTACCACGCAGGCGAGCGGCGGCTATGGGCGATCGCACGTATCCCGAGCCCTGAGCAGGAAGATCAACGGCGTGTGCATCGGGAACTCGGCCGCCTTCGGCAGGAGCGCACGGCGCACAGCAACCGTGTCCGCTCGCTGCTGGTGCTGCACAACCTGCGCACTGAACACATCGGTGGGCGCACCTGGGGACGCTGGTGGGCGGAACACGCTGCGCAGCTCCTGCCGGACCTGCGTGCCGAGATTGACCGTGAGCTCGAGCGGCTCGCTCTTGTCGCCCGGCAGATCAGGACGCTTGAGACAATGCAGGCTCATCAGGTGCGCAACGGCGAGCAACCGGCCATTGCCGGGCTGGCACGGCTGGCGGGCATTGGCACCGGCAGTGCATGGACACTCGTGAAGGAACTGTTCGGATGGCGGCGGTTTGGTAATCGCCGCGAGCTCGCCGGCTGTCTGGGCCTGGCGCCAACGCCATATGCAAGCGGCACCAGTGAAGTCGAACAGGGCATCAGCAAGGCGGGCAACAAGCGGGTGCGATGGCTGATGGTGGAGCTTGCATGGAGCTGGCTGCGCTTCCAGCCGGCCAGCGAGCTGAGCAAATGGTTCAACCAGCGCTTCGGCGCTGCGGGCAAGCGTTCGCGACGCATCGGCATTGTCGCGCTTGCGCGCCGTCTTGCAATCGCAATATGGCGCTATCTCGAACATGGCGAATTTCCGGCAGGGGCAAAGCTCAAACCGGTGACAGCGGCGGAGCTGTAACCTGAGCAGCGACCCTCATTCAACGCAGGTCAGGCAGGTTTGCGCACCCGGACAGTAAGAGGGTTGCCCGGCGGGTAACCGTAGTTTTAGATGGGGTGCCTCGGTAACGGAGTGGTCCCAGCGCTCTGCGCATGCGGTATGTGGTGACCGGCCTGGTGCCGGCACGGATAGAAGTTACACCGGGCAGACCGCCCGGATATCAGACACTCCGGCCTCTAACTTCCTGCTGAACAGTCACAAAGGATTCCAAACAGAAATAGATATCACACCACCTCAAATGGAGGCCGCTGACTTGAGGAAAGCAAATCGCTAAAGGGCTTGACTTCCCATGCCCCATAGAAGTCTTACTGTGTCATAAAGTCACCGCGTCTCACCGGACTTCGGCAGCATGGGCATACGTCGAGACTGGCGACAAGCCGCACGGTGAGTTGATAGCGAATGGTAGCGAGCGAATCAGCCGTGTGGCGTTGCGCGCGGCGAACTTCCCCTCGCAATGTAATCTTCGGGAACAGCAGGTGTCTGGCGTGCTGCGAAGTTTTTTTTGGCGCTGACCGGAGTGCCGGTAGCGAGACGTTCAGCGAGCAGAAACCCGTAGGCCGCAATGGCCAGGGCTGCATGGTGATGAAATCCGCGCCACCCTCGACCTTCGTAGTGCCCCAGCCCCAGTTCCTGCTTCAGATCCTGGTAGTCCCGTTCAATGCGCCAGCGCATATGTGCGGACGCCACGAGTTGCGCCAGGCCGGTGTCGGCCGGCAGATTGGAGAGGTAGTATTTCAGCGGGTCTGCGTCGTCAGCGGGCCACTCGATGAGCAGCCACTGCTCGGGGCGTAACCGCGCCTTGCCGGTATTGCCACCCGCGTGGCGCACACGAACCGCTGCGAAACGCCCGCTGAGTGTTTCGTTCGAACCCTCGCGCCGACTGAGCGTCGTGAAGGCAGTAGCAGGCAGTGAATGGGCCAGTTTTTTCACGTTCACCGGTTGCCGGGAGGGCGTACGGCGGGGCACCACAGGCGGGCGCCCCATGCCGCCATATGGTTTCGGCGGCAATGGTTCGACGCCCGGTGGCCAGACCACCAGCGACGACGTGATACCGACCACGTAAGCCAGGCCCAGATCGTCCAGACGTTGCCGGAACGCGTTATCGATGCCGTAACCTGCATCCGCGAGCACGCAGTGCCGCGGTGCCCCGGCAGCCAGTAAGGTCTCGATCTGCCGCAGTGCAATCTGCGCCTTGGTCTCAAACCCGATATGCGCAGGAATGCCGGCTCTCGCGCGCCGCGCGTCATCCTCTGCCCACTCTTGCGGCACATAGAGTTGCCACGCCACCGGAATGCTGGCCTGCTCGCAGGCCAGGGAGACACTCACCGCGATCTGGCAATTATCCTGTTTCCCGAGCACGCCGCAGTACTGGCGCGCCACGCCTACCGAATGACGGCCCTTCTTCGGGAAGCCCGTGTCGTCCACTATCCAAAAGCCGCCGGCGGAAAAGTCCATTCGCGGCACGACCCACTGACAGACCCGACGCAGCAGTTCATCGTCCGACCAGTCGGCCTTCGCAACGAAGTGGTGCAAGGCCTGATGCCGCGCGCTGGCGTGAAGCGGGTCAACACTGGCGGCCATCGGTTCGACGCTCTTGCGCGTCAATGGCAGCATCAGGCCGGTGCAATAGGCCTTCAGGCCCGCGTGCCGGTCCGCATGACCCAGGCCTCCAGCCAGATGCTCGATGTACTGCTCAAACCGGCTTTGCGCGTTCATTGATCCTCGCCTTATGCCTGGATATCCTTATTGTATTTGACGATCAGGGTTTTCGGTATCGAACACGCCAATTTGTGACACAGTAAGATTAGGGAAGGTCTGCACAACTCGTTTTCAGAGCGCTGATTTTTTGACACTTGGGGCGTATCAGCCGTAAGCGTCTGCTGGCAGGTTGTTCGTCTGGCTTTTCAGGTATGACGACCTCCGTTTGCCGAGACTCACGGCCTTTACCTCCGAGCGTTTCACGCCTTGCGTAATGCCTTGCGTGCCATCCAGAGGTTGCCCAGCGCAAACAGTGTCGTGATCTGCGCGGTGTTCTTCAACAATCCCCGGTACCGCGTCTTCGTATAGCCAAACTGCTGCTTGAGCACGCGGAACGGATGTTCAACCTTGGCGCGCACGCCAGCCTTCAGACGCTCAATCTGGTTGTATATCGCGTCCAGACGATTGTTCAGGTCCAGTTGTCGACGCTTGCCTGGTCGCATCGCTACATGCCAGCGTACCGGGTTCGCCTGACAGCGCTTCTCAATACCCTGATATCCGGCGTCAGCGTACACATCCTTTTCCTGGCCGTGCAACAGCGCTTCGGCCGCAATGATGTCGTGGACGTTGGCCGCCGTACCAATGACGGTGTGGACCAGACCCGACTCCGCGTCCACGCCGATGTGGGCTTTCATCCCGAAGTACCATTGATTTCCCTTCTTCGTCTGGTGCATCTCCGGGTCCCGTGTACCGGAGCCGTTCTTCGTCGAACTGGGTGCGGAAATCAAGGTCGCGTCGACCGCCGACCCTGCCTTCAACATCAAGCCTTTCTCGGTCAGGATCTCATTGACCAGCGTGAGCATCTGCGCGGCCAGGCCGTGCGTTTCGAGAAGGTGCCGGAACCGCAGAATCGTGCTCTCGTCCGGCAAACGCGTCATACCTTCGTTCAGCCCCGCAAACTCGCGATACAGCGGCACGTCATAAAGCGCCTCTTCCATCGCAGGGTCTGACAGACCAAACCACTGCTGCATGAAGTGGATCTGCAGCATCGTCGCAACCGGAAATGGTGGCCTTCCAGTCTTGCCCCTCGGATAGTGCGGTTCGATCAACGCAATCAACCTTGACCATGGCACAACGCGCCTCATCTCATCGAGAAATTCCCGCTTGCGCGTACGTTTCGTTGAAAGATCCAGACCAAGACCGAGCTGTGTCATCGACGAACTTCTTTAACTCGCGTTCTCCCAGGATAGGCCAACCAGACTTCAACGCCAGGACTTTTGCAGACTTTCCCTAGATCTGGCTGCGCTCGACATTGGGTACGGTGTCGCAAAAAGGCGATACCGCCAAAGCTATCAACTACGCGCTGAATCAGTGGGTAGCGCTCACGCTGTACCTCGATGACGGCGCCGTAGAAATCGACAACAACGCAGCCGAACGCGCTTTTCGTGCCGTCGCTCTCGGCCGGAAAACTTGCTGCACTTCGGTTTCGACGTAAGCGCGTCTTCATTCTTGCAATTACCCACTTCGATTCAGGGCGAGTTCATAACCTAGTTGAATATCGGTGAGGCGCCGCATGCCACGCCACACGACGGTATTACCTGGTGGCGCATCACTGGCTCGGCCCAGATAGCCTCCAAGCCGGGCGACCTTGATAAGGTTTCGCAGGAGCGGTGGTGCCTGCGCGGTAAGCGGCAAGTCAGGGACTATGCACTCGAGCAATTCTATTTCCGTTGAGGTGAAGGCTGCCTCAGCTGGAGCTTGCGGCGCACATCGGCTGATCATTGTCAGCCAGAATATGCGCGAGCTCAGGATGCAGAATACGGAGATAAGGTTCGCAAGTCGATCGACGGTGCGTAGCTTCGAGTCCTCGGCCTTGCATCCGGATTTGAGAATCTTGTGGAACGTTTCGATCTTCCAGCGCATGGCGTACCAGTCGAGCTTCTCGATTGCTTCTGCACGCGATTGGACCGGGAGATTGGTCAGCAGCTTCCACTCGATGCCAGGACGCCCGGGCGGCACATCGCGCTCTTTCGCGTGGATCACCGTGAGTTGCAGCGCCGGGTAGCGGCCTTGCTTGCCGATGGGCGGCAGCACCGTCATGCGTTGGTATCGAAGCTCAAGGGTTACGGTCATCGGATGCCCCTTCGCATCACGAATCTCGACACGATGCAGTCCTTTGACCTTGACCTGCACCATCTCGTCTGCGATGGTGTGATTTCCATCGCCGGCGAGTCGGTCAACGCAGGTCCGCACGAGAAAGTAAGTGCTCAGATCGTACGCTGTACAAAACAGTTCGTAGATGTCACTTTCCCGATCGCCAACGTGAATGCAACGCACCGGGTCGCCGAGCAGCGCCGTTGACTGGCGCATGTTCTCCAGCCAGCGGTAACTCTCCTTCTCTTCAATTGGTACGCGTGTAGGATTGACGTGCCGCTTCAGCGCGGTAGTACCCTTGAACCTGCTTCGGGTCCAGAATTTTACGGCGGCCAGACCCAGCGGCAATCCCTCGGCAGTAACTACCGGACTCGAATGCATCAGGATGCCGCATTGTGTCAGCGGCCTTAGCGAGCCATTTTTTCCACGCTTGATGGCCATCTTGCCTGTATAGCCGATCAGCTCCGGGCGCTCCCGCTGATACGAGAATGTCGTCGTATCCTGAAGGATAAGAATGGGGCCCTGCGTCGACTTGAAGCGCTCTGCACTCGCATGGAAGTGACCGCTCAAGATCTCCTGCTCGCTGACCCGCTGATTAGACAGGAATCGGTAAGCGGCCTTCGTTGAAGACCAATCCTGACATGCAAAAGGGATCGTTTGGCCTATGCCGGACCACAACCGTTCCAGGACCATGCCAAAGCGTTTGCACAATCTGGCATCCTGATACCTGCTCGCCTCGATCTCCTTCTCGAACCAGGCTCGCTCGTCTGCCCGCTCTTCTTTAGCCATCTCGCTCGCGCAATGACTATAACGCGTGCCAGGTTACCAGGTTTCGTGGCTGAAATGTGGGTAATCACAAGGCTGGTGCCGCGCTTACGTATCGACTGCGGCGGCGAACGCGGGGCCGCTATCTACACTCTGGTTGGTACCGCGCTATGCCGGATGCGGCATAGGGCAGAGGATTTTTTGGTTAGCGATCGCGGCCGCAGAGGCATAACGGAGCCGATCAGGATCACCACCAGAAGCACTCAGATACTTACTATTCACGTCATAAACATTTGGTGTTTCGACGACCCCTTGAACCTAAGCTGGCAACCTTGGACGCCCTTCTAAAGGTCAAGGGGCAATTTGAGTCTGTGTGATCTGGCGGTTGCGTTGCTGGATTACGTAGTAGACCTCCCGCGCGATATAGCGCTTGAGGCAGCGGATCGCTTCAAGTTTCGAATGCCCCTCGCTGACGCGTTTGGCGACATAGGCCTTTGTGCGAGCGTCGGTTCTCAGGCGACCAATGGCAATGATGTGCAAGGCGCTGTTGGCTGCGCGATCCCCACCGCGATTTAGTCGATGTCGCGTCACCTTACCGGAAGACGCCGGGACGGGGCTCACGCCACAAAGGGCGGCGAAGCTGGCCTCTGACTGAAGCCGGTCGCTGTTGTCGCCAGCGGTCAGTAACAGTTGCGACGCCGACTCGTAACCAATCGAATTCCGCGAGACAAGGTCGGGGGCAAGTTCGTCCACGAGCGTCGCGATCATGACGTCGAGGTCGGCAATCTCGTCGTGCAACTCCAGATACCGACGTCCCAGTGACTTCAGTGCAATTCGGCAAGCAGAGGTCAGGTTCCGATAGTCGGACAGATCCGGACGCCACGCCGCCAATGTTCGGATGAGCTGCATCCGTGTCATCGCGCGTAGTGATTCACGTAGCTCATCGGGCGCACTGATGATGGTACTGTGGATCAGCTGCAAAGCAACGCGACGCGCCGAAATGGCCGTCTTCCGGCACACTTTCAGAACGCGCAGCGATTCGATCATGCCATCGCGCGTCTTGGGCGTGACCGTACGCACGCCGGCGAAGGCAGCATGAGCGGCGTTGTAGGCATCCAGCGTATCGTCCTTGCCACGTCTGCGCCGGTCGCTTCTATCCGGCGCGGTGACCTCCAGCACAGTTACATGGGCTTGTTGCAGGTAGCGCAGTAAGCCCGCGCCATAGCTTCCGGTGCACTCGACGCCCACCCGGACGAGCTCACCGAACGAGCGCATCCAAAGCAACATCTGCTTGTAGCCGTGCCGGGTGGTTGGGAAAGATTCGCTGCCGAGAATGCGATCATGTTCATCAACGACAGCCGCGAAATGCAGATCCTTGTGCGTATCAACGCCGCCTACGATGCTGCGACGGCCAGCAGTAGGCAGTTCTTCTGTCATACGGCCTCGCTCCGGTTGCCGATGGGGTATGGGCGATCTCACCGACATCGAGTACCTGGACAAGACAGTAAAGTGACAGGGCGTCAGGCCCTTCTTGAGTCACACGTATCGACGAGGTGAAACCTCGCCGTTCGGCAGTTCCAGAGGACCGACGGGTCCAGGGCAAGACATTGAGTCGATCGGAGTGTGGGTCAGGTCGCCCGGAACGCTCTACGGCACCAGACCTCTCCCGAAAGCCCCCACTTTCGAAACGGTGACTGCCCGGAAACATCTGGTACCCGTATTCTTACTATCGGAATGGTGAATGACGTGCTCAGGCCGCGGCTGAAACAACGCCATGTCCAAGGCACGTAGCATCAGCTCGGGGTACAGGTGATTGGACATCGCCCAGCCGACAATGGGCCGGCTGAACACGTCGAGCATCACGCCCAGATACAGGAACCCCTCACCGGTCGGGATGTAGGTGGCGTCCGCCACCCACAGCACATGCGCGCGCTGGCATGAGGGCCCCGCTCTCCCGGGCGAACCAGGCCGCCGCGTGAGAGAGGATGTCGCGCTCCATCACGAGCTGACCCACCTTGCGGCGTAGTCGCGTGAGTTCTTGCCGCTCGGCCCTAGTGAGTCCGTCGTGACGCACGCCGCTGTCGCGATCGGCCCGCGCGACCCAGTTGATGATGCTCTGCGTCGCCGGCTCGAATTCGCGCGCCAACTCCTCGGGCGTACGTCCCGCCTTCACCAGCTCGACCAAGTGGGCCCGAAATTCCGCCGGGAACGGGGTACGATGCTTGCCCATGTCGGCACCTCCTTCAAAAAGGATAGGTGTCCGTTTTTGCGGGTCAACCTCACAGTGTCGGCTCTTCTCGGTCACCCGGTTGAACCGCGCATAGGGAGGGTGTGTTGTCCCGAAGCTTCGAACCCGACCGCGTTACCAGTCGCGCACGTCCGGGTAGCCGACTGCTGGTCGCACAGCAGGTCACAATTCCAACCTGTAATGTTCCGGGATTGAACGTGACAAGGCAGCATCGACCTTTACCATCCATTGAGTTTTGGCGTCCATTGCTGCATGCCGAATAACGCTCGGCGGACGGCGACACGTGTTGCATACGGCTGCTGTACTAACACAGTCTAGTCTGCGATGCCGCTCTCGCGCAGCGAGTCAAGGGTCACTGTCTTCTCATCCTCCATGGCCTGAATGAAGCCTACTGCGAGCCTGCTGGGCTGCCGGTAACTCGGCGTAAGAAGGATTATGGCTATTTTGATCGGGAACTCGAGTGGTTTGAAAAGGATATTTTTGTAACGTCTTTCCAAAAACATCAACGGATTCGTGATTGCAATGCCGATGCCGTTAGCGACCATCGCGCATAGCACGGAACTCGATTGAGATTCCGCAACCAGGTTTCGTTTGACATTACGAGCCGCGAAGGCGAGATCAATCACATGACGGGTAGGATCTTCAAGCGCAAGTGATATGAAGCGCTCATTCTCGAAGTCAGCCTCGGTAAGCGATTGTCTGCGAGCCAACCGATGTCCTTTAGGCAAAACCGCCACGGCGTCGAGGGTCAGAAATGCCGTCGAAGAGACCCCCGAAAAGCCATCTTTAGGCCCCGCATAGCCGATTTCACATAGACCACCGGATGTGTACTCCCAAACTTGGCTGCTCGGTCTCGCTTGAAACGAAATCGTTGCTTCTGGGAAGTCAGTGATAAACCGGCGCATTGCGCGTGGCGCAAAGTCGAACGAGAGTGCCATAAGACTGGCTATGCGCAGCCTGCCAGTCCCGAACTCTTTTATGTCTCGCGCTGCTTGTCGGAGGCGATCAAGTCCGACGAAGCTGTGCTGGACTTCCCGAAAGAAAGCCACGCCTTCGTCTGTCGGCGCTACCCGTTGCTTCTCGCGATTGAAAAGCGCGAAACCAATGTCTTCCTCAAGGCCTGCGATCGCCCGACTGATGTTTGGCTGAGCCATACCCAGTGCGGCCGCTGCGCGGTTTATGCCGTTGTGCAACATGACTGCGCGAAATAGCTCGATTTGACGTACGTCCATTTTTGCCCCCCAACAGGCTGTTGAAATACACCTCGCCGAGGCGCGGTGGTTCCTTCGAATGAACCGTCGCGCTGGTTCGTTCGGGTGATTTGGTTCTGCACTTCCTTAATTCGGGCAAAACCAATGTTGTCATCTCGCCGTTCTGCGCGCCTTTGCCGCTTTAGCGGCGAGCGTGCGCATGCGAGTCAGGTTGTAGTCCGCCTGAGTCGATATGAAGAGCTGTTCAATTCGCTCGCGGCCGCGATACATCGCCTGCCGAATTCGGCCCACCGTCTTGCCCAGCTAAAGACCTGCTCGATGCATTTGCGTTTGCGCTGACTGATGGCGTAGCAGGGCCAGCGTGTTGTACGGCCGTCAATCGCCGAACCACCAGTGCGACCATCGTTTCGTGCCACATGCGGCGTCACGCGATTTGCGCGGCACGTCGCTAAAAAGCCCGCCGAGTCGTAGTTCATGTCGGCGCTGACCGTGGTGGGCGCACCAGCAACGCGCGCGGCGTCCGCGAGCATTTCGGCTGCGGCGTCGCGCTCAGCCGTGCCATTGGCCTGCGTAACCTGTGCATTCACCACCAAGCCATGTCGGTTATCGCTCAACACGTGCCCTAGGTAGCAGAGCAGCGCACCGGTGCGGCGACTCTTGCGAAACAGCCTCGCGTGGCCGTCCGCGCTCGATTCATGCCTGTCGTTGCTGCGCTTCTCGCCGTACCAGTTCTCTCGCACGCGGGCACCGTCATCGGGCGGCGCGTCGTCGTCCGGTCTGTCTTCACGCACGGAGCTTTTATGTCCGGCCCAGCCCTAAATCAGCGTGCCGTCCACGCTGAAATGCTCCTCCGACAGGTAGCCGCGTGCATGCGCCGTCTCGACCGTTTCGTTGATCAGGCGCACGATGACATCGTGAGTCAGTAGTCGGTCGCGCTTCTTGCTGAAGCCGAGTGGCCCCACACTGTATCGTCCATCGTCAACCCCACGAACCAGCAGAACAGCATATTGTATGAAATCCGCTCCATCAGCATACGTTCGCTGCGAACCGAACACAGCACTTGCAGCAACGGCGCCGGAGTCAGTTTCTCCGGCGCAATGCTTGGCCGCCCGCCTTTCACATCGCTGTCATACATGCCAGAGAACACCTGGTGCATGCCCTTGAGCGCAACGTTCAGCCAGGCGCGAATCGGTCGCAACGGATGATTGGCCGGTGCGAAGTGATCCAACCTCGCCACGGTGAACATCGACTCGGTGTGGCCGTCCTTCCTGCGCATCGTTTCTTCTCAGTGTTGTTCGATTCTTCGTTTCAACGTTCACCCCTCCTGCCCGGATGACTGCCGCAGGAAGCTTTTTCAACAGCCTGCGAAACGAAATCTCCCATCTATCCTGTGCCGGCAGCGAATTTGACCGGTCCCGATGATACAGGAGCATTTTGGCCTCGACGGCGTATCAGGTCGAAGCTTGACCGTCGCCCGTCTCTCACCTTGCAAATGCAATAATATCAACAATGAATCAACCACATCATATTTGATATTTGACGGACATTATTGTCGGCCCGATAATTTTTAGAACGGCGCAACTAGAGCGCTTCATGTGGCGGGCTGTCCGCGTTGCTGAAGCCGAGGCATCGTCGGACACCTTGTCACGATCTGTCCTAGGGGAACCAACGAAATGAAATGTCCAACGGTCGGGCTGCTGGCGCGCTACGTGTGCGATCTCAAAGCGAACGACATTTCCGACAAGACCAAGCACCGTGCGGCAATGTGCATTCTCGACACCCTTGGCGCGGTCGCGGCTGGTCTACGTGTGCCGAGCGTGGTCGCGGCACGAAAGGCCAGTATGGATTTGTTCGGAAAGGGGGATGTCCCTCTCTGGTTTGACGGAGGACGCACGACGGCGGCCGGGGCTATGTTTGCCAATAGCTCTGCGGCGGCTGTACTCGATATGGATGATGGACACATTGAGGCCCGTGGTCATCCCGCCGCTGCAGTAATTCCAGCAGTGCTGACTGTTGCCGCGGAAATCGGAGCCTCAGCTGATGAGGTTTTGAGTGCAGTTGCGATCGGCTACGAGGTCGGAATCCGGATAAAGTCCGGGCGTGGCGATCACGGGCAACAAGGCTGGAACGGCCAGACCGGGGTGTGGACGGGATTCTGCGTGGCTGCTGCTGCTGGGTGGCTACTGAAGGCATCTCAAGATCAAATTGCCAACGGCCTTTCGTTGGCGGGAGTTTACAGTCCCGGGTTGGTCGCCACTTCATATACAACCCAACTCGGGGCCGACATTAAAGAAGGAATTCCATGGAGTACTGTCGCGGGCTACAGCTCATTGGTCTTGGCTAAGTTTGGGCACGTCGGTTTCGCAGACATTTTTGATCACCCACCGTTTTTTGACTCAGAGAGGATTCTTAGAGGGTTGGGCGAGGACGAAATGAAGATCAATAGCAACTATTTCAAACCCTATGCGACCTGTCGGCATTTCCACGCAGGGGTCAAGGCCCTTGAAACACTGGTCGCGGATCACGGCATAAACGCAAGTGAAATCACTGCGATCAAAGTTCATATCTTCGATTATGCGCTAAGATTATCCAACAAAAGCCGCCCCGAGACTTTGACCGACATCCAATACAGCATTCCGTACTGCATGGCGGTTGTGGCAATTTTAGGCGCTGATGCTTTGTTGCCGATCGACGCATCCTTGCTCGGACGACGGGAGATCTCGGCTCTTGCCGATAAGGTTGAAATCATTCCGGACGCCGAGTACAGCGCCAAATATCCGAGCGTCGCACTCAATCGCGTAGAGGTCATAACCCGAAGCGCCGTATATTCGTCATCGCCCACGTCGCCTCCATGCGTTGCCGACGCACCAATGCCCATAGAGGCACTGGTGTGCAAGTTCCGAAGGGCGTCGGGTAATACATTGGACCATGATCAGCAAGAAGACGTGCTTCGTGCTTTCACCAGTCTTCTAAATGGAGAAATCGCGCCGCTGCTCGAAGTGACAGCCAAACCGGCCGCGGTCGGCCTCTAGTACCGGGTGGGAAGAGGTGAGGGCTGGCGTGGCCACGGAATATGCCGTTGGTTGGGTTGTAACGCCCAAGTCTGTTGATTTCAAGACGGTTTTTTGAATCAGCGAGAAGGTCAAAATGAAAGTGATAGCATCCGAGCACAGTGGGTGTAGGGACGAGCCGGCGAATTCAAGTGACAATAGCCAGCTTTTGGGGGTCATCAAACTGGACCGCGACGATGTATCGAAGAAATCGTCGGAGACCGCGGAAAGGGAGACAGTTATGCCATTCATGGTGGACGACCCGGCGTGTTGGTCATTGCCGATATGCAAGACGGTTGCCAAAGGCGCAAACGCAGTGGCGAACAAGGTGCCGACTCCCGCAGCTGCCCGCGGCATTCTTGAAGCCGCACGGCGGCTCGATGGTTGCACTAACCTGATTATTGGTGGTTGCGGGTATATGTGGGCGTCCCGCAAACACCTTTACGGACAGACGTCGACACCCGTACTCACCAGCGCGCTCGAGTTTGTCGATCTTGCCCTGCGTATGACAAAGCTGCCGGTCGGGATTATCACTTGGGACGCCGTGCCGCTGGTGCCTTTACTGAAAGACCAGCCCGGCTTCGAACGCCTTCGTTTCGTGAGCATACGCGATCTGCCCGACTGCGCGAACTGGGTTCTGGACCCCTGCGCTCTGGAACAACCATGCGGATGGAGGAAGGAGCGCATGGCGCAACAGTTGGCGGAGCGCTTGGCCGAGGCGTTCGGCAAAGATGGAGTGTTCCATGACGTCGGTATTTTAGTGCTCGAATGCACGTTGTTGCCGGACTTCCGGAAGACTATCCGTTCGGTGACACCCATTCCAGTGCTCGACCTCCTGCATTTCGCCAAAGCCGCGCTTGAGTAATCGACGGAGACCAACTCCGGGACGCCCGATCCGCAATGGACTCGGCGCAGAAAAGCGGAAATCGGTACTGCCGAGGTTACTCTGGCGCTAGAAGGTTAGCCTTTTTAAACCGCGTTGTGCAGATATTCCATAAGTAGTACGTAAAAATAGACGATGGTTCAATACTAGATCCCGATATTTTTAAAATCGGTGACTATTATAAAAATCGGAGACACAGCAAGATGAGGAACAACAGGCGCGTGCTCGCGCGAATTGCATTGGGTTCGCTCGCCATCGCAACAATTCTCGCACCGCAAGTGAGCCTTGGGCAGAGCCCTAAGGGCGACGTCATTACCGACGCTATCGTCGGTGAACCACCTACACTCGACCCGATGACCACCACAGCGGACGTAGTTGTCAGCCCGAGCGAGCACATCTTCGAGACGCTCTTCACATTCGATTCCCAGTGGAGGGTCCGCCCGCTGCTTGCGGAAAGCATGCCGACGATTAGCGGTGACGGTCTGACCTACATCATCCCGATCCGCAAGGATGTCATCTTTCAGGACGGTTCGAAGATGACCTCGGACGATGTAGTCGCTTCGCTCGCGCGGTGGGAGAGGGCAGCGACTTCGGGCAAGGAGGCTTCAGTCCATATCGACGGAATCCGCGCCACCAACGATCATACCGTCACTATCAAGCTAAAAGAACCATTTACTCCGCTTTTGTCGCTGCTCGCCAAACAAGTGTCAGCCGCGGTCATCGTGCCGAAGGCAAACATTAAGGGCGACCAGTTGACCAAGCTGATTGGCACCGGCCCTTACAGACTTGCGGAGCACAAGCCCGATCAATACATCAAGCTGAGCCGCTTCACGGGCTACGTCTCGCGCAAAGAACCCTCCGACGGCACCTTCGGCGAACGCAAACAGATCGTGAAAGAGATCGATTTCATTCCGGTTCCTGACAACAATACCCGGGTCGAGGGCGCCGTCGCCGGCCAGTATGACTATGTTGACGGCCTCCCGATAGAAGCCTACGGCCGGCTTGAAAAGAGCGACAGGTCCAAGCCCGTCCTTCTTCGGGATGCGAGCTGGCCATTCTTCGCGTTCAATATGAGGGCTGGGCTGATGAGCCACCTGAAGTTGCGCCAGGCAGTCGCGGCGGCCCTGTGCCCGGAGGACATGCTGCTTGCGGCTTTCAGTGACAAGAAGTTCTACAGCGTTGACGCCGCCCTCTATCCGACGAATTATCGCTGGCACAGCGAGGAAGGGGCTCAGGTCTACAACCAGCACAACGCCCAGAAAGCGTCCAGCCTGCTCAAGGAAGGCGGCTATAACGGCGCGCCCTTGCGCATCCTTACCTCGCACCAATATGAGTTCCACTACCAGATGGCCGAGGTGGCGAAGGCATGTCTCGAAGAAGCAGGGTTCAGGGTCCAACTCGACGTCGTCGACTGGGCGACGCTGACGCAGCGCCGCGGGAACCCGAAGCTGTGGGACATCTACATCACTCATTCTTCGTTCAATCCCGAGCCGGCGACGCTTAGCGCCTACTATTCGTCCGCACCTATGGGTTGGGACACACCTGAGAGGACCAAGGTCTGGGACGCCTTCCTCAGTGCTACCGATGAAAAGAAGCGCGAGCAGGCGTTTGCGCAAGTGCAGAAGCTCGTGTGGGATCAGTTGCCGTTCTACAAGGTCGGCTCATTCGCTTGGCTGGCTGCCGAGAACCGCACGATGACCGGCGTTCCGAAAATCGGGTGGCCGGTGTTCTGGAACGCGAAGGTTAGTAAGTAGTACGCGCTGTCTTATCCCTTGGCCCCCCAATAGGTTCCTTCGGAGGAGTATCAATTGAATAATTACGCCGCCAAACGCCTTACCGGCATGATCGTGGTGATGTTCATCGTGCTCACCGCGGTCTTCGTCATCGTTCGTCTCGCTCCCGGCGACCCGGCATCGCTGATGCTGGGCCCGGATGCCACGCAGGCAGACGTAGTCGCCCTGCGCACGGAGATGGGCCTTGATCGACCGATTGCCGTCCAGTATGTGTCGTTCCTTGAGCAGATGGCGACCGGCAATCTCGGCCGTTCTGTCTTCTTTGATCAGCCGGTGACAAAGGTCATCGCCGCGCGTGCCGAGCCGACCGCGCTGCTGACCCTATTTTCAATCGTAATTGCGGTGGTCATCGCGCTACCGGTCGGAGTGTTGTCGGCCTATACGCGCGGCACGTTATTCGATCAGGCAGCGCTCTCCACGGCGATGCTTGCGGCCTCGGTGCCAAGCTTCTGGCTGGGCCTCATGTTCCAGCGATATCTGGCGACGGGTGCGGGCTGGTTTCCCGTCTCCGGTTTCGGCACGCCGGACGCGGGCTTCCTCGAGCGAATTCGCTATCTTGCGCTGCCGTCCATCGTGCTGGGTCTCGTCAATTCCGCTCTCATCATTCGCTTTTCACGCGCCGCGATGCTCGACGTGCTCAGTGGCGACTATGTGCGCACGGCCCGCGCCAAGGGCATGAGCGAGCGGCGCATGTTGGTCAAGCATGCCCTGAAGAACGCGCTGATTCCGATCGTCACGGTCATCGGGCTAACCTTCGCGCTTCTCATTTCCGGCGCCATCGTGACTGAGCGCGTTTTCAACCTGCCGGGCCTCGGCTCGCTGGTGGTCGGCGCGGTGCTCAGGCGCGACTATCCGGTCATACAGGGAGTGCTCGTCATGATGGCGGGACTCTACGTATTCATCAATCTCTTGATCGACATGCTCTATTTAGTGATCGACCCGCGAGTGAAATACTGACCATGGCAACCGCATCTACTCCATTCGCTGAAGTCAGCCTCCTGAAATCGCTGGTGCAACGGCATTCGGTAATCGTTGGCCTTGCAATTCTTCTCGTTATAGTATTCGCTGCCGTCTTTGCGCCGTGGATCGCTCCCTTCAATCCTAGCAAGCTCGCGGTTCTCACCCGGCTGAAATCGCCAGGCGGGATGCATCTGTTCGGCACTGACGAATACGGGCGAGATATCTTCTCGCGCGTGATCTTCGCCGGCCGCATTTCGCTGACGGTCGGGATATCGGTCTCCATCCTTTCGTCGATCGTCGGCGTCTTCTTCGGGTTGCTCGCAGGATTCTTCCGGCGTCTGGACGCGCCGATCTCCCGTGTCGTCGACGCGATGATGGCCTTTCCAGACATTCTGCTTGCTATCGCGCTCGTCGCGGCACTCGGCGGCTCGGTCCTCAACGTCATCATTGCGCTGTCGATCGTCTACACGCCGCGCGTTGCCCGTGTCGCGCGCGCTTCGACGCTGGTCATCCGCGAGCTTACCTACGTGGAAGCAGCGCGTGCGCTCGGCACTTCGACATGGCGCATCCTGATTATCCACGTGCTGCGCAACATCGTTTCGCCTCTCGTCGTGCAGGCGACTTTCACGTTCGCCTATGCGATGCTCGCAGAGGCCGGTCTTTCCTTCCTAGGCGTAGGCGTCGATCCGTCGACGCCTACCTGGGGCACGATGATCAACGAAGGGAGCCAATACGTCTCGACCGCCGGCTGGATGATCCTCTATCCGGGGATCGCGATCACCATGTGCGTGCTGGCCCTCCAGATTGTCGGCGACGGCCTCAGGGATGCGCTCGACCCGAACCTCTCGAAGGAGCTTTAGAAGTGTCTGAACTTGTTCTTCACAATGTGCCTGCTGTCGGTTTCAAGGCCACGTCCAAGGTGGGCGATCTAACGATGGCCAGCGACGACGTGCTGCTTGTCGACGGGCTGAGCACCCATTTCGTCTATAAGAGTCGTGTAGCCCAGGTGATCCGCGACGTCAGCTTTACGCTCAAGAAAGGCAAGACGCTGGCGCTTGTCGGCGAATCGGGATCGGGCAAGTCCGTCACCTCCCTGTCGATCATGGGCTTGCTCAAGCCACCCGGCCGCGTCGTCAACGGTCGCATCCTATATCGAATGTCGGACGGCTCGACCGTTGATCTCGCCGGAGCGAGCAAGCGCGTCATGCGAAAGATCCGCGGCAAGGAGATCTCGATGATCTTTCAGGAACCGATGAGTTCGCTGAACCCGCTGCTGACTGTCGGCGAGCAGATCGCCGAAATGGTCTGGCTGCACCTGTCGATAAGCAGAGCCGATGCGCGCCAGAGGGCCATCGAACTTCTGCGCCTCGTTGAGATCCCGGCTGCCGAGCGGCGGGTCGACGACTATCCGCACCATATGTCTGGTGGCATGCGCCAGCGCGTCATGATCGCGATGGCGCTCGCCTGCGAGCCGTCACTGCTGATCGCCGACGAACCGACGACCGCGCTTGATGTGACGATCCAGGCACAGATCCTCGGTCTGATGCGCAGGCTCCAACGCGAGATGGGCATGTCGATACTGTTCATCACGCATGATATGGGCGTCGTCGCCGAGATCGCCGACGAAGTGGCAGTGATGTATGCAGGTGTCGCCGTCGAGCAGGCACCGGTGTGCAACCTCTTCGACCGCCCGAACCATCCCTACACGCTGGGACTTCTCGCCTCGATCCCCGAGGCTAATCGCGAGCGGGACGAGCAAGGTCGGCGAAAGCGGCTGACTGCCATCCCTGGATCCGTGCCGTCTCTCTACGACCTGTCGCCTGGCTGCCCGTTCAAGGCGCGTTGCAGCCTCGCCGAGGCAAAATGCAATGAGCCGGCGACGCTCGAATCCTGCGGACCGAACCACCTCTCGCGATGCTGGAAAAAGAGGGGGCAGGTATGAGTGGAGCACAGATGGAATCCACCGAGGTGTTGCTTCGCGTCGAAGGGCTAAGAAAGGTGTTCCACACGTCTTCCGGAGACGTGCAAGCTTTGAGCGACGTATCGTTTGACGTACGCAGGGGCTCGCTGATGGGGCTCGTCGGTGAATCGGGGTCGGGCAAGACGACGCTCGGGCGGTGTCTCCTGCGTCTCGTTGAGCCGACGGCTGGGAAGGTGATCTTTGACGGGATGGACATCACACGCCTCGACGCGCGCGGGCTCAAGGCCATGCGCAAGCGAATGCAGATCATTTTTCAGGATCCCTTTTCCAGCTTCAATCCGCGCATGCGCATTCGCCAGATCGTTGGTGAGGCGCTCATCGCCCATGGGATTGGCCGCAGTCGCCGCGAACGCGACGACATTGCTGCTGGGCTGCTAGAGGAGGTGGGGCTCTCAGCCGATCATCTGTCTCGCTATCCACACGAGTTCTCCGGCGGTCAGCGCCAGCGGATCGGTCTTGCACGCGCACTCGCCGTCGAGCCGGAGTTTCTCGTTGCCGACGAATCAGTTTCGGCGCTCGACGTCTCGGTCCAGGCGCAGATCCTCAACCTGCTGCAGGACCTGCGGGATCGCCGTGGCCTGACGATTCTCTTCATCGCTCACGATCTCAGCGTCGTTGAATATCTCTGTGACGAAATGGCCGTGCTCTATCTGGGACGCGTCGCAGAAATGGGGCCGAGCGAGGCGGTCTACGGTACGCCTGCCCACCCGTATACGCGGGCGTTGCTGTCAGCGATCCCGACCATCGATACGGCCCGACGCTGCGGCCGCCAGATCCTGACTGGCGACATCCCTAGCCCTCTATCGCCGCCGTCCGGCTGCGTATTCCGTACGCGCTGCCCGCATGTCATCGAGCGCTGCGGTGAGGTCGTGCCGAAGCTAACGGCCCTCTCTGGTAGGCACCAAGCCGCCTGTATCCGCATTGGAGCCTTCAAGGACCAGGAAAGACCAGTCCCTGAGATGCTCCATTTAGCACGGCTGCGGGAGGAGGGCGATTGAACGGACACCGGATTCTCCGCGACGCGATGGGAAGACGATGCCCTGTCTCTCCCACTCGCTGACGCGTCACATCGGATTTTTTGCATCTAGCCAAGGAAGATGGATCCTCATCGGCTTCAATCGCCATAAGTGGTGAGTTGCGCTGTCGTGATTCTGCGGAGTTGAATCCCGAAGGTATCGCCTCGGTGCTGCCCGCGCTGACACCAGGCCGTCGCACTCGACGGGCGATCTCTGATTTCTAGGAGCTGATCTACTGAGCAACAAGGAGACTGAATTATTGAGTGCGCTTTCGCCGCAATAGGTCCGTGTTATTCGCTAAATTGATTAATTCATTTGAAGATATGCCAACACTCACACGCATTTGGACGCCGGTTGATTTCACTCGCGACGGCAAGCAGGCGGGCTCTCTGCGGCTCCCGATTTCCTCAGACCTTTCAGCATATGGGTGGATTCCCATTCCCGTCGCTTGCATCAAGAACGGTAGCGGACCCACGGCCGTGCTGATTGCAGGTACTCACGGTGACGAATACGAGGGGCAAATCGCGCTACTGGAACTCGCCCGCTCAATCGAAGCGTCGGCGATAGCAGGCCGCATCATCATACTTCCGGCGCTCAATTTTCCGGCAGTGGAGGCTGGTCGCCGAGTTTCCCCGATCGACGAGGGGAATCTGAATCGCTTGTATCCGGGCGAAGCGCACGGGACGGCAACTCAGATGATCGCGCATTACGTCACGAGCATCTTGCTGCCGATGGCTGATCTCGTCGTCGATCTTCATTCGGGAGGCCGTTCGCTGGACTATACGCCTTGTGCGCTCATTCGACCTTCCGTTGACAAGCAGCTGAACGATCGAATGATAGAACTGGTGCGCGTGTTCGGCGCGCC
This sequence comes from Paraburkholderia sp. BL9I2N2, assembly GCF_004339745.1. GTDB lineage: Bacteria > Pseudomonadota > Gammaproteobacteria > Burkholderiales > Burkholderiaceae > Paraburkholderia. The sequence goes on from NZ_SMGP01000001.1 coordinate 1,326,176, forward strand.
AATTAGCTACATCACCGACGGCAAAGGTGGCGGCGGTAACACCACGCTTCCTGCCACAGCGGAGCAACTGCGAGTACCGGTGATCACTGCGGAACTCGGAGGCGGCGCGACGCTCAGGGCCTACGGAAAAGAACTTGCTCGCGCCGCGGTGTTGCGTCTGCTGAAACATATTGGGATTCTCGCTGACACTCCGCTTTCAAAGCGGCCCGAGACCCGCATGATGGAAGTGCCAGGGAGGGAGTTTTTCCTCTACGCAGAATCGGACGGGCTGTTCGAGCCTTCGGTGGCACCCGGCGACGAGGTGACGGTTGGCCAGCACGCGGGATATCTCCACTCCATCGCTTATCCGACGGAACTGCCGCTCAGTTTGGCTTTTGGTGCATCCGGGCTGGTCGCTTGCCGGCGCTTCCCGACTCTAACGAAACGGGGAGATTGTCTTTACTCACTTATGCGAGACGTTGAAAGGGGGGGCGTACATGACTACGCGCGCAGCGCGTCGCAATCCGTACTTGACGGACATGCGGTGCATTCGATGCAACATGCGTTTTCCAATCGCCGATTACTTTGAAGGATGTCCGGTCTGCCTGACTGCGGGTTGGCCTGCCAGTGTCGTACCGGAATATGACGGAGGAATGTTCGGCTCGGAGCAATGGGAAACGTGGCTCGCCTATTCGGGCGGGTCAATGCTCGGGGAGGGTGAGACGCCGCTCGTTCGATTGCCCAAGATCGAAGCTCGTATCGGTGTCGGCCGCTTGTTCGCAAAGTGCGAGGGCGCTAATCCGACTGGCTCGCATAAAGACAGAATGAGCGCGTTCGTCGTGCATCGGGCTCAGGAAGTTGGGGCGTCTACAGTTGCCGTTGCGTCAAGCGGCAATGCCGGCGTGTCGCTGGCTGCTTACGCCGCGAGTGCCGACCTGAACTGCGTCATCGTAACGACGCCGGAGATGAATGCGAATTGGCGGCGTGCAGCTGAAATGCACGGAGCTGAAATCGTCGCGACAGCTACTAGCAAGGAGCGATGGCAGCTCGTCGCCGAAAAGGTGCGCTCCGGAGCTTGGTATCCGGTTACCAACTACTTGACTCCTCCAGTAGGAAGTAACCCATTCGGGGTCGATGCTTATCGCGCCATCGCATACGAGATTTTTGCGCAGTCGGGCGTGAACCAACCGACGGATATCGCGGTGCCGACATCGCGAGGAGATATTGTTTGGGGCGTCGCGCAGGGCTATGCCGACCTGCGGAAGGCCGGGCTCATTGCGGTGGTACCGAGAGTGCATGCGGTAGAGCCGTTCCCGCGCATAACGCGTGTACTTGCCGGCGCGGATAGGCGTGAGACGTTCGCTGGAAACTCGGGCCTCGTTTCCATCGGGGGCGGGACTGTCACGTTTCAAGCGATGGAAGCGCTGAGGACAACCGGGGGGGCAGCTGTCTCGATCGACGAGACGCAAGCTCGAGCAGATCAGATAGAGCTGGCTCGCGCCGGCTTGTATGTGGAACTCTCAAGTGCCTCGGCGTTGAGTGGCCTCAAGAAATTGGTGCGTGAGGGAGTTGTGTCTCGTGAAGCTAACGCTGTCATCGTCACAACTTCTCACGGGTACAAAGAGGAAGTGCACTACGACCGGCCGCTTGACGCAGCCTCGCTTCGATTGATGTAGAAGGGGCAGGAAATAATGGAAAGGTGTCGGTACCTCGTCGGGACTGGGGCGCGGGCACGGTATGAGAACATCGTTTCTTCCTACGCAGTGAGGTTCACGTCAACGCAACACTTCAAACGGAACCTTCTGCTTGAGTGTGTCTGCCCGGCATCGAAGCACAGCAGCTCCAGCGAACAAGGACCACGCCTTTTAGATTGGCATAGGAGATGCGGTTGATACATCGCCTGTATCGTTAACTCCAGTTCTGAAGGATTCTAGTGGGACGAGAGGTTCCTCACGGAATAGAAGTGTCATAACACCGAAAGCAATATGACAGTAAATTGGTAGTCCTATATAAGGAGGAAATGATGGAACGTAAAATTAACGCTGTTATGGGGTGTGGCGTTGCTCTCGCACTGGGAGTGACGCCGACGGCGCATGCGCAAAGTAACGTCATGCTCTATGGAATTATCGATGAGGGCTTGACTATGATCACCAATAACGGTGGCAAGCATCAGTACCTTCTCAACAGCGGCGTATTGCAAAGTAGCCGTTGGGGACTGCGTGGTGCAGAGGATCTTGGTGCCGGACTGAAAGCGATTTTCAGAATCGAAAGTGGCTTTGACGCAAGCACTGGAAAGCTCGCTCAAGGGGGACTCGGGTTTGGCCGTCAAGCCTATGTCGGCATGCAAAGTAACTATGGTACCGTCACTCTTGGCCGGCAGTATGACTCGGTCGTGGATTTCGTCGGACCACTGGAGGCAGGCGACCAGTGGGCTTCTTCAATGGGCGCACATCCGGGCGACATTGATAACTTCAACAACTCTTACCGCACCAACAACGCAATCAAATACGCGAGTCCAAACTATGGCGGCTTTACGTTCGGCGGCGTGTATAGCCTTGGCGGCGTTGCCGGAGACTACTCGCGGAACCAGGTCTGGTCAGTAGGTGGTCAATACGCTAACGGCCCACTTCTGCTGAGCGCTGCATACCTCAACGTGCGTAACCCGAATGTCGCCTTCTTTGGCAACTCCACCTCCGGTACGGTCAGCACCACCACGTCGAACGTCTCGTCGCCGATCTATGGCGGATACGGCTCCGCGCACACCTATCAGGTTGTTGGAGCGGGCGGTGCATACACGATTGGTTCTGCTACGATTGGGGCAACGTATTCTAATGTGAAGTTCTATGGGCTTGGGTCATCATATGCGTCGGCATTTGCGGGCCAAACCGCCACATTCAATAATGTGGAAGTGAACTTCAAATATCAATTCGCACCGGCGCTTCTTGTTGGTATCGCGTACGACTACTTGCGGGGTAGCAGTATCAATGGTAGTTCGGCACCGAGGTATAACCAGGGCATGGCCGGCGTCGATTACTTTCTGTCTAAACGCACCGATATATATGTCGTCGCCGACTACCAGCATGCAAGTGGCTATACCGCTAATTCGGCGGGGACCGGCGTGACTGCAGCTGTGGCTGCTCTGCCCACGCTTTCGGCCTCTTCCAACTCAAACCAGCTCGCAGCTCGCATTGGCATTCGTCATAAGTTCTGACGGAGGCACTGTCATTGCTGTGTTGGGCGAACTTGGATGGACTTGAGTGGCAGGTTAGTCTGTCGTGCCAAAGGTGGATCGCGCCTTGGACGTTGACCCGCAACGGAACAAATGGTTCAAGGCGTCTTTTTTGCGATCTGTCGAAGGGGTGTCAAGGTACTTTCCTAAGACGATCGTGCCATATTCGTCGATCCACCTGCTCTACGGACTATCGTTCGCGTTCCACACCAACCGCGGCGCGCCGGCTGGCCGTTGCGTTGACGGAACTCGATCGAGTTTTTTGGATTTGCTCGTCTACGCCCCGGAAGACAGCCATTACTCGGTGTCGACGCGGTTACAACCGGCTTTCTGTGCCGCTTCGAATCCCATTAGAGGGCTTGCGGCGATCGATACTGGATTGGCCGCAGAGTTATCAATCCACGAGATTCTTGCTTGAATGAAGGCGACTTCGGTGAATGCTGTCCATCCGCCACTAGCCATACAATTGCATACGTGCCAGCTGTACTCATGAAGGACTTGTGTCTTCGCGATTTATACAATGCCTGTTTGAGCCGGCGGCTACCTGCCGGCACGACGCGTTGTTGTCAGCGCAACACGTTGCCGTCGACGAACAGACATTGGCTGCCACCCGTTTAAGTCCACTCCTGAGGTACTTCGTCGCCGCTCGAAAGTGTGAGGCCTGGAGTCGGCAGCGGCAACGCCGTCTTGTAACGCACTTGCTTCAGCGCGAAGCTGGATCGGATGTTCGATACGCCGGGTATTTTCGTCAGCCATTGCACGATGAAGTGCTCGAGGCTCTGCATATCGCGCACGACAACTCGCAGCAGATAATCGGCATCGCCAGTCATCAGATAGCACTCCATCACCTCGGGCCGGTCAGCGATCTCTCTTTCGAAGCAGCGTAACGCGTCTTCTACCTGTTGCTCGAGCCTGACCTGAATGAACACGTTGATACGCAACCCTAGCGCGCCAGCGTCGAGGAGAGTGACGTGTTGCCGGAACAAACCGAGCTTTTCGAGAGCGCGTACGCGATTGAAGCAGGGGGTAGGCGACAGATTGACCGCGCGCGCAAGGTCAGCATTAGTGATGCGCGCATTGTCCTGCAACTCGCGCAGGATCGCGATGTCGGTGCGGTCCAAACGACGCGAGGAGAGCTTAGTTTCGGAGGTCATGGTATGGAAATCTCATGCGAGGCAGCATTGCAAGAATTTATACCCTATCTGCAGCTGAGACGATCAAGAAAATAGACGCACATTTTGTGAGCGCGTAGCTAAGCTCTCTGTCACACCGTCGAACTGCAGGGTTCGATTGCCACGATCCTCACGAGTTTCACGAATTTACACCCAGTTCAGCCTGGAGTCGCCATGACCGATTTATCTAGCGGTGTTCAGCCGGTTCTCGCCCTTACTCAAACTCGTATCGACAGCGACCCGCAGGAGACTGCCGAGTGGCTCGCTGCACTGGATGGCGTGGTGGAGCATGTTGGGCTCGAGCGTGCCCAGTATGTTTTCGACCGCCTAGCCGCGCACGCGTTGTCAAGCGGCATTGCAACGGCGCGTGCGAACGTCACGCCCTACGCCAATACCATCCCGGTCGATCAACAGCCGCCGTTTCCGGGCGATGTCGATACCGAGGAGCGACTGGCCGCCGCGTTACGCTGGAATGCGCTAGCGATGGTTGTGCGGGCGAACCGCGCGTACGGCGAACTCGGCGGACACATCGCGAGCTATGCATCGGCAGCAGATCTGTTCGAAGTCGGTTTCAATCATTTCTTTCACGGTGCGAATGATGCTCATGGTGGCGACCTCGTCTACTTCCAGCCGCATTCGTCGCCGGGTGTGTATGCGCGGGCTTTTCTTGAGGGCTTCCTTAGCGAGGAACATCTTGAGCACTACCGTCGCGAGATCTCGGGCCCAGGCTTATGTTCTTATCCACATCCTTGGCTGATGCCCAATTTCTGGCAGTTTCCGACGGGCTCGATGGGCATCGGACCAATCAACTCTATTTACCAGGCGCGCTTCATGCGTTACCTAGAGAATCGCAGCCTGCTGAAGACTGAAGGTCGCACGGTATGGGGCTTTTTCGGCGACGGCGAGATGGACGAGCCAGAATCGATCGGCGCATTGTCGCTCGCGGCACGCGAGGGGCTCGACAACCTGGTTTTCGTGATCAATTGCAATCTGCAGCGACTGGACGGGCCCGTGCGAAGTAATGGTCGCATCATCGACGAGCTCGAAGCGCAATTTACGGGCGCGGGATGGAACGTCATCAAGGTCGTGTGGGGCTCCGACTGGGATGGCCTTTTCGCACGCGATCGCACGGGCGCCTTGTTACGCGCATTTGCGCATACCGTCGATGGACAGTTTCAGACCTTCTCAGCCAACGATGGCCCCTACAACCGCGAGCGCTTCTTCGGACAGAACGATGAATTAGCCGCGCTCGCCGCGCATCTGAGCAACGACGACATCGACCGCTTGCGGCGGGGCGGCCATGACGTGCGCAAGCTGTATGCGGCGTACGACAAGGCACTGAAGCATAGTGGCCAGCCCACGGTCATCCTCGCGAAGACCATGAAGGGCTTCGGCATGGGCTCGATCGGCCAGGGGCGTATGACGACGCACCAGCAGAAGAAGCTCGACGTCGAACAGTTGAAAGAGTTTCGCGACCGGTTCCGTTTGCCTCTTTCCGACGAGGACGTCGAGGACCTGCGGTTCTATAAGCCCGCGGATAGCAGTCCGGAAATGCGGTATCTGCATGCCCGACGAGCTGCACTCGGCGGGTATCTGCCCCGGAGGCGAACAACCGCGTCACAGACGCTGACCGTGCCGCCAATGTCAGCCTGGGGGCAATTCGCGCTGGAAGCCAACGGTAAAGAGATGTCTACGACGATGGCGATAGTGCGGATGCTCGGCAGCCTTTTGAAAGACGCGTCGCTCGGCTCACGCATTGTCCCCGTCGTCGCCGACGAAGCACGTACGTTCGGTATGGCGAATCTGTTCCGCCAGGTTGGGATCTATTCGCCACTTGGGCAACTGTACGAGCCGGAAGACATGGGCTCGATGCTTTACTACCGGGAAGATACCGGCGGCCAGATACTGGAAGAGGGTATCTCGGAGGCTGGCGCTGTGTCGTCGTGGGTCGCGGCGGCAACTTCATACAGCGTGCACGATCTTCCGATGCTGCCTTTCTACATCTATTACTCGATGTTCGGCTTTCAGCGCATCGGCGATCTGATCTGGGCTGCCGCAGACCAGCGTGCGCGCGGCTTCCTGATTGGCGCGACGGCGGGCAAGACGACACTCGGTGGCGAGGGTTTGCAGCATCAGGACGGCACGAGCCATCTGGCGGCTTCGACGGTGCCGAACTGCCGCGCCTACGATCCCGCATTCGCATACGAGGTGGCCATGATCGTCGACGAAGGCATGCGCGAGATGATCGAACGTCAGCGTGACGTGTTCTATTACCTGACCGTGACGAACGAAAACTATGCGCAGGCTTCGCTCCCCAGTGCACCCATCGAAAGCGTTCGCGAGGGCTTGCTCAAGGGGATGTATCCGCTTGACGCGGCATCGCTCGAACGGGCCGAGGTCCAGTTGCTCGGCTCGGGTGCAATTCTGGGTGAAGTGCAGGCGGCGGCGCGCATCCTTAAGGAAGACTGGAATATTGAAGCATCGGTGTGGAGCGTGACAAGCTTTACCGAGTTGCATCGAGACGGCGCCGCAGCCGTGCGCATCGAGCGTTTGTTCGTGGAGGATCAGAGCACATCTTCGTATGTGACGTCCGCACTGTCTACCTCGCACGGACCCGTGATAGCGGCGACAGACTATGTACGCGCCGTGCCAGAACTCATCCGCGCATACGTGCCTCGCCGCTACGTGACGCTCGGTACGGATGGCTTTGGGCGCAGTGACACCCGTGCGGCGTTGCGAGCCTTCTTCGAAGTCGATCGGAATTCGATCGCGACTGCTGCGTTGAAAGCGCTTGCGGACGACGGTGCAATCTCGGCCGATATCGTTAGACAGGCCGTTGATCGCTATGGCAAGCGAGACGAGCACAGAGCCGCGCCGTGGCAACGGTGATCCGCACTACGTGGAGCTAAAAATGAAGATTGCGGGTTCGGAGATACAACAGGTCGCTAAGGCAGATCCTTCCGGTGCGTCGGGCAAAGACGTCCATGCATCGGGAGCACAGATTGTCATATCCGTATTGCGTGAAGAGGGGGTTGATACGGTTTGGGGATATCCGGGCGGTGCCGTCCTGCCGCTTTACGATGCGCTCCAGGAAACTGTCGATATCACGCATTTACTGGTTCGCCATGAACAGGCCGCCGTGCACGCAGCAGATGGCTTTTCGCGTGCAACGGGAAAGGTGGGTGTTGCGCTGGTGACGTCGGGGCCGGGCGTGACGAACGCGGTGACGGGCATTGCTACCGCCTATTTTGATTCGATTCCGATGGTGGTGATCTCCGGCAATGTTCCCACACACTGTATAGGAACCGATGCGTTTCAGGAGTGCGATGCTGTCGGGATCACACGGTCGATCGTGAAGCACAACTTTCTGGTGCTGGACGTCTTACAACTTGCGAGGACATTAAAGAGCGCATTTCACATCGCCCGCACCGGGCGTCCCGGACCTGTATTGGTCGATATCCCCAAGGACGTACTTCAGGGGAAGACGCCATTGTGCATCCCTGAAACGGTTTCCTTGCGATCCTATCGCCCGCGTATGGATCCTCATATCGGGCAGGTGCGCCGCGCTGCCCACGCGCTCGCGCGCGCACGCAGGCCGTGCATTTTCGTGGGCGGCGGCGCGGTCGCCTCCGGTGCAAGCGACGAAATCGCGGAACTCGCGCATCGACTTGATTCACCGGTGACAAACACGTTAATGGCGCTCGGCGCGTTTCCCGGCTCAGACAGCAGATGCTTAGGGATGCCGGGACTGCATGGTACGTACGAAGCCAACATGGCGATGCAGCATTGTGATGTGTTGATTGCGCTCGGGGCGAGATTCGATGACCGGGTCATTGGGAATACCAGAGACTTCCGGTCGGACGGAAGGACGATTGTTCATGTTGATATCGACCCCGCGACCATAGACAAGCGAGTGCAGGTTGACATTCCGATCGTAGGAGACGTCAAGACTGTGGCGCAGGCGATTCTGACCTTGCTCGAAGAGCAGCGTATCAATGCTGAAAATCGCAGTGATTGGTGGCATCAGATAGGGACCTGGCGGGAGAAGCGTTGCCTGGCTTACGAACCGGACGTCAACGTAATCAAGCCGCAGTATGTCATCCAACGCCTCTGGGAAGCGACTGGGGGGGATGCCTTTGTTTGCTCCGACGTCGGGCAGCATCAGATGTGGGCCGCACAACTGTATGAATTCGACAAGCCTCGTCGATGGATCAACTCGGGCGGCCTGGGAACGATGGGAGTGGGCCTGCCTTACGCCATGGGAGTGAAACGTGCGTTTCCGGATGCGGATGTCGTTGCAGTGACAGGCGACGGGTCAATCCAGATGTGCATCCAGGAGTTGTCGACCTGCAAGCAGTACGACCTCGGGGTCAAAATCGTTTCGCTCAACAATGGCTGTCTTGGCATGGTGCGGCAACTGCAGCATGTGAGTTATGGCGACCGGTACTCCCATTCATACATGGACGCGTGACGTTGCCCGCGAATTTCGGATCCCTTAACTGAGCGGAGATTATGCCACCCGTTGGTTCTGGGCGGCGTGCCAGTCCTGCTCGAATTGCATCGGGCTGACGTAGCCCAACGTCGAGTGCAAGCGCGAATGATTGTAGAAGCTCAACCAGTCGATTACCTCGTCCATCGCTTCGCGACGCGTTGCGAAGCGCTGGCCAAGGATGCGTGCTCGCTTGAGCGATCCCCACAGGCTTTCGGTCGGCGCGTTGTCCCAACAATTTCCTCGACGGCTCATCGAGCTGCGCATGCCGTAGCCCTTAAGCAGGTCCTGGAAGTCATGACTGCAATACTGGCTACCCCTGTCGCTATGGACGATCAGGCCCGCTTCCGGCCGGCGGCGAAACCACGCCATACGCAGCGCGTCAGACACCAGCTCCGTGCGCATGTGTGGCTGCATCGACCAACCCACCACCTGACGGCTGAACAGGTCGAGGATGACCGTCAGGTACAGCCAGCCCTCGTCAGTCCAGAGGTACGTGATGTCCGTACTCCAGGCCTGATCGGGGCGAGCAGGCGAGAAATCGCGTTGCAGCAGGTTCGGCGCGACCGGCAGGTTGTGGTTGCTGTCGGTGGTGGCCTTGAAGCGGCGTTTGGTCTTCGCCTTGATGCCATGCAGCTTCATGAGCCGCTGGACACGATCCTTGCTGACGCGAATGCCCTGGGCAAGCAGCTTCTTCCACACCCGCGGCCAGCCGTACTCGCCTTTGGATTCAGCGTGCACGGCCTTGATGTGGACCAGCAGGGCGTCGTTGCTGATACGTCGGCGCGGACGCTCCGTATCGACGTCCCGGGCCTTGCGGGCATGGTAACCGCTGGGGCTGACACCCAGCACCTGGCAGGTCAGGGAAACCGGCCATTGTCGGCTGTGAAGTTCAATCCAGGCGTACTTCAATCCGACACCTTTGCGAAGTACGCCGTGGCTTTTTCCAATATGTCGCGCTCCATCTTCACGCGTGCCAACTCCGCGCGCAGCCGGGCAATCTCCATCTGTTCGGGAGAAACCTGCTTGCCTGCGCCGTTCAGCTTGCCAGCGGCATCGGCCTTAACCCAGTTGTGCAGCGTCTTCGGGCTAATGGCTAGTATCTTTGCCACCGCCGCCATGCTCTGGCCGCTGCGGACCATGCGCACGGCTTCTATCATGAATTCCTGCGTGTACCGTGCTCTCGGATTACCCATCTTTCCTTCCTCCTCGCGTGAGTTTTACACACTCAGCAAGGGATCCATTTTTTACGGGCAAGCTCAGCGTTGCCTGACTTTGTCGCGCTTGCCCGCGCATATGGCCACGTCGGTTTCCGCATCGAGCGCCCGTGCGATGTCGAGCCCGTGTTGCGGGAAGCACTTGCCATGAAACACCGGACAGTGTTCATGGATTTTGCAATCGACGCATCGGAGAACGTTTGGCCTATGGTTCGATCAGGCGCGGGTTTGACCGAGATGCTGATGAATTCAGGCGACCTCGACCGATAGGTCAGTCTGGCCAGGGCTGCGCGAAGCGGTGGTGCCTTGCTGTTTGTTCGGACACTGATGCATTCACGAGACGTAGTGCAAATCGATCGTTGGGCCGGCTTTGAACCGCCATTGGGAGAATGTTGAGGTGCATGTTACAGAGATTAAGGTGCCGGACATCGGGGATTACAAGGGCATTCCTGTGATCGAGGTGCTGGTGAAGGCCGGTGATACCGTCGAGAGAGAGCAATCGCTCGTTACGCTGGAATCCGACAAGGCGACCATGGACGTGCCGAGCTCGGCCGCCGGTGTGGTCAAGGAAGTGAGGGTCAAGGTCGGCGACAACGTATCGGAAGGCTCGCTGATCGTCGTGCTGGACGGCGCTGAAGGCGGCGCGGCTGCGCCGGCTCCGGCGTCTGCTGCACCGGCGGCGGCCCCGGCCCGGGCCCCGGCGCGCACACCGGCTGGCGCGCCCGTGGCTGCCCCGGCCGCAAGCGGCGGCGGCCTGCAGGAAGTCAAGGTGCCGGACATCGGGGATTACAAGGGCATTCCTGTGATCGAGGTGCTGGTGAAGGCGGGTGATACCGTCGAAAAAGAGCAGTGGCTCGTGACCTTGGAATCGGACAAGGCGACGATGGACGTGCCGAGTTCGGCCGCCGGCGTCGTCAAGGAAGTGAAGGTCAAGATCGGCGATACCGTATCCGAAGGCTCGGTGATCGTCGTGGTGGAAGCCGAAGGTGCTGCCGCAGCTCCCGCCCCGGCGCCCGCAGCTGCACCGAAACAGCAGGCCGAAAAGCCGTCGGATGCGCCGATTGCGCCGTCGCCCGCTGCGGCTTCGCCGTCGGCGCTCGCGCAGGCGCCGCTGATCCCGGCAGGCGAAGGCGGCACGCGTCGCACGAGTCACGCTTCGCCGTCGGTACGCAAGTTCGCGCGCGAACTGGGTGTCGACGTGACGCAGGTGCAAGGCACGGGACCGAAGGACCGCATTACGCAAGCCGACGTCACTGCCTTTATCAAGGGCGTCATGACGGGTCAGCGCGCAGCGCCGGCCGGTGCAGCCGCGCCTGCGGCGGCTGGCGGCGGGTTGAATCTGCTGCCGTGGCCGAAGGTCGACTTCACGAAGTTCGGTCCGGTCGATCCGAAGCCGCTGTCGCGCATCAAGAAGATTTCCGGTGCGAACCTGCATCGCAACTGGGTCATGATTCCGCACGTCACGAACAACGACGAAGCGGATATCACCGAACTCGAAGCGCTGCGCGTGCAACTGAACAAGGAAAACGAAAAGGCCGGCGTGAAGATCACGATGCTGGCATTCGTGATCAAGGCCGTCGTGTCGGCGCTGAAGAAATTCCCGACGTTCAACGCGAGCCTCGACGGCGACAACCTCGTGTTCAAGCAGTACTACCACGTGGGCTTTGCCGCCGATACGCCGAACGGTCTGGTGGTTCCGGTAATTCGCGACGCGGACAAGAAGGGTCTCGTCGAAATCGCGAAGGAAATGACGGATCTGTCGAAGGCCGCGCGCGAAGGCAAGCTGAAGCCGGACCAGATGCAAGGCGGCTGCTTCTCGATTTCGTCGCTCGGCGGTATTGGCGGCACGAATTTCACGCCGATCATCAATGCGCCCGAAGTCGCGATTCTTGGGCTGTCGCGTGGTGCGATGAAGCCGGTGTGGGACGGCAAGCAGTTCGTGCCGCGTCTCACGCTGCCGCTGTCGTTATCCTGGGATCACCGAGTCATCGACGGGGCGGAGGCTGGGCGTTTCAATGCGTTTCTGGCGGCGCTGCTTAGCGATTTCCGTCGCGTGATTCTTTGAGCGAGAGGTGGATTGTTCATGACTCTCATTGAAGTCAAAGTACCCGACATCGGCGATTTCGGCGATATTCCGGTCATCGAGGTACTGGTCAAAACGGGTGACACGGTCCGGAAGGAGCAATCGCTCGTCACACTGGAGTCGGACAAGGCGACGATGGATGTGCCGAGCGCGGAAGCCGGTACGGTTAAAGAAGTGAAAGTGAAGGTTGGCGATAAAGTTTCGGAAGGTACGCTGATTGTTCTGCTAGAAGCAACAAACATTAGGGCGTACGAGGCGTCCGTTGCGGGAGCACCGTCGAGCATCACCGCAAGCGTGGCTCCGCAAGCGGGCAGCTTCGCCGGCAAGGCCGATATCGAATGCGACATGCTCGTGCTCGGCTCGGGCCCTGGCGGCTATTCGGCTGCGTTCCGTTCCGCGGACCTCGGCATGAAGACGGTGCTCGTCGAGCGTTATGCAACGCTGGGCGGCGTGTGTCTGAACGTCGGCTGTATTCCGTCCAAAGCGCTGCTGCACACGGCGCTCGTGATCGACGAAGCCGAAGCGCTCGGCGCGCATGGCATCACGTTCGCAAAGCCGCAAATCGATCTCGACAAGTTGCGCGAGTTCAAGTCGGGCGTCGTCAAAAAGCTGACGGGCGGCCTCGCCGGCATGGCCAAGATGCGCAAGGTCGAAGTGGTGACGGGCACCGGCTCTTTCGTCGATCCGAATCACATGGAAGTGCAGACCGAGGGCGGCAAGAAGGTCGTCAGGTTCAAGCAGGCGATTATCGCCGCAGGTTCGGAGGCGGTGAAGCTGCCGTTTATTCCGGAAGATCCGCGCGTAGTGGATTCGACCGGCGCGCTCGAACTGCGCCAGATTCCGCAGCGCATGCTGGTGATCGGCGGCGGCATCATTGGTCTTGAAATGGCGACGGTGTATGCCACGCTCGGCGCGAAAATCGACGTCGTCGAAATGCTCGACGGTCTGATGGCCGGCGCCGACCGCGATCTCGTCAAGGTCTGGGAGAAGTACAACAGCAAGCGTTTCGCAAACGTCATGCTGAAGACCAAAACCACTGCGTCTGAAGCGAAAGAGGACGGCATCTACGTGTCGTTCGAAGGCGACAAGGCGCCGGCCGAAGCGCAGCGGTACGACCTCGTGCTGGTGGCCGTCGGCCGCACGCCGAACGGCAAAAAGATCGGCGCGGACAAGGCGGGCGTGGCGGTGACGGATCGCGGCTTTATCGAAGCCGACAAGCAGATGCGCACCAACGTGCCGCACATCTTCGCGATCGGCGATATCGTCGGCCAGCCGATGCTCGCGCATAAAGCCGTGCACGAAGCCCACGTCGCCGCCGAAGTGGCTCACGGCGAGAAGGCGTACTTCGACGCGCTGCAGATTCCGTCGGTGGCCTACACCGATCCTGAAGTGGCGTGGGCCGGCAAGACCGAAGACCAGTTGAAGGCTGAAGGCATCAAGTACGGCAAGGCAGTATTCCCGTGGGCTGCTTCAGGCCGCGCGATCGCCAACGGCCGCGACGAGGGCTTCACGAAGCTGCTGTTCGACGAGGAAACGCATCGCGTGATCGGCGGCGGGATTGTCGGTCTGAATGCAGGCGACCTGATCAGCGAAGTGTGCCTCGCAATCGAAATGGGCGCGGATGCGACGGACATCGGCAAGACGATTCACCCGCACCCGACGCTCGGCGAATCGATCGGCATGGCCGCCGAACTGTACGAAGGCGTGTGTACCGATTTGCCGCCGAAGCGCGAAAAGGCAGGTCCGAAGTAAACGTAGGTCCTCGGGGTCTGTCAATCACGTGTTGCAGCGAGCCAGTCACTACCTTCGATCTTCAGGATCCCGTACTGTGACCTTCACAAAGGATGAGAAAGTTATGACGATCGTGGGAACCTCGTTGAGAAATATGGTGCAGGACTGGTTGGCGCCCAACCCGAAAAGAGGATTTCGGGTCAGCCACTATGGACGATCCAGCAGGGGACGCTACGTTTGCGTCGTCGCAGACAATGGAGCGGGCTCGAGGGCAATGTTCTTTTTTCGCCACCGTGACGGGTCATGGTGCATCTTACCGCCACAGCCAGAAAGACCCGCCATGCAGGTTGCAGAATTGTGTTGAGCACGAAAGAGCGCAAATCAACAGGCCGACGGAGCTGTTACCCGGACTATGCCTCTGCTTCCCTTATCGTTGCCTCCTTGGAAGGATGCAATGGTTAAACCGATACCCGATGATGTCTTGTGGTGACTAATTCAACTATCTTTGCCGCCGATCAAGCCGAAGCGCGCTTCATAAACCGCATGTGCGCCTTTGTGCTGCGGCGCAGTGCTAAAGAACCTTCTGTCCGTACACGTCTCGGAGTGTTTCGACGAGCACTGAACGGTAGAGCAGCCTACGTGCACGAGCTTGCCTTCCGTCGCGCATCGCGGCCTACGGTGCCGCGATGAGCAATCGCCTTCGGCTCGTCCGCCGGCCAACGGAGGTCAGATCGCTTTCGATAGCGGAGGAGGAAAATGTGCAGGGCACATGCGAGGCAGCGAACGAAGGTCCCGTGTCCGAGAGCACCGCACGCCGGAACTCACTGTGCATCGTGGCGTCAATCCGTAACCTCGCGCACATTGAAAGTGCTTACGGCACCGCAACCGCGCTGACCGTCGGGCATGTTGTATACGGGCGCGCCCGCGATTTCTGGACGCGGGAGTCGGGCATCATGACACGCAGCGGAGAGCAGATTGTCGTTCTGATTGACCATGCTGTTCCTGAAGACCTGGCGAACGCTCGCGCAGTTTGCAGCGACCATAGCATCGTCGATGCGGTCGTCGCGGCGCTGGGCGACGCGCCGGTGTTCACGTCGATGGGCCCGATCCGCGCAGACATCGGTGCATCGATCCCGACCTGCGACGGCACACCGTTCGACTCCGAAAAAGAAGCATCCGCGGAGATGCGCATGGGCACCAGAAAGTGGCGGACCCGATACGCGCGGGACATGGAAATTGCCGGGGAACTGCTAGGCGCGATGGAACGCGACGAGTTGTGCTTCCGCTATGAGAAGGTCTGCAGCGCGACCGGTACGGAGTGCGTCAGCTATTGGGAGGCGTTGTTGTGCAGGACCGGAGATGGCGTACCGGTCAGTGTAGGCAAGTGGATTCCCGCTCTCGAACGGCTCGGACTGGTGAGCCGCCTCGACAGATGGGTCGTGACGACCGTGATCGATACGCTGCGTGCGCATCCGGACATGTCGCTGGGCTGTAACGTGTCGATTCAGAGTGCAGCGCTCGGCGGCTGGCGGTCGATGGTCATCGAAACCCTTGCCGGGGAGCCTCAGGTCGCGGCACGGCTCGTCATCGAGTTGACGGAAAGCGCGCCGCTGACCGACATCGACGCAGTCGCGGACTTCGTCCGGGCGCTGCAACAGCTCGGATGTCGCGTCGCTCTCGATGACATCGGTGCAGGCTACAGTTCCGTGCGGAGTCTTATGGAACTGAGTGTGGACATTGCAAAAGTCGATGGTGGATATCTGCATCGGGCCCGCTCGAACGGATGCGTAAGAGTACATTTGGGTGCGCTGATCCGTCTGGCGCGAAGATGCGCTTCGCATGTGGTGGTCGAACGTGTCGAGGACGAGGAAGACCTGCACATATCCCAGGCCTGTGGCGCGCATTGGGTTCAGGGATATCTCTTTGAGCCGATCTTCGTCGCCGGTTTGGCGCAATCGGCGTCTGAGCCGGAACGGACTGATGTGCGAGATGGAAGGTCCTGCGGGAGAAAGGAGAAATCTTGAGCGACATCCTTCACCACAAACCTGAAAGTGGCGTGCCGGTCATCGCACAGCTCGTCGCTGGCATGCGGACCAACTGCGAGTCCGCTTGCAATTTTCTTCCGCAGCAATGACCGCGGTTGACGCGTATTCCCGCCTGAGCCTGAACGTCCGGTGTTTAGTTTCCTTCGAGTGCACCGCGATTGAGGTATCGGCGGCGCAATCCAGACTGGGTCCGGGAATGAATGGAGTACAAAAATGTTCGAAAAGTCGAAGCCGCTCACGCTCGAATACGCCCGGGAGCTCGAGATATGGACGTGCGCCTGGTACGACGAAGCCGTAGCAGCAAATTTCGTGCGGCCGCCGTATCACCCTGACGCGATGATCATCAAACGTCTGCAGGGCTACTTCCACGCCGGCCTGGCGCCGGCTGAAGCTGCAATGGCATGCTTCGGAAGGAACCACTGAAACGGCGCCGGCATCGCATCCTCGCTGGGCATGGATGGTCATGCGCAAGGCCGGCAACGATCTGGAAGATGCAATGAATGCCCAGCCCGTTACGCACATGGACCAACCACTGGAATCGGGCAACAACTTCAGCGAAGGTGCGCGTCTGCTGGAGTACCGATGGCGGCGCTTCGGCACCTGAACGAAGGAAACCATCGACGCCGCCGCCTCGAGCGGCTATGGGCGACGGCGCCGCCGCATTCCAGACAGAGTTTTTTGTTGATACCTATGCGTGGTTCAGGAAGGGGACACGATGTTGAACATGACCGAACTAGAAACGTTTGCCGCGGTCGTTGAGTATCGCAGTTTCTCGCAGGCGGCCGCGGCACTAAACATCTCTTCTGCTGCAGCGACACGCCGGGTCAAGCGGCTTGAAAGGTCAACGGGGGCACTCCTCCTGATCCGCGAACCGACCGTGATGCCGACGCAGGCAGGAGAAAAAGTCTATCGTCATTTCATGTCCATCCGGCTTCGGAAGGACGACCTGCTACGGGAAATCGAGCCCGGAAGAGCCGCGACCACTGCGCTGGCACTGGCAATCAACGCCGATTCCCTTGCAACCTGGTTCGAGCCGGTGACGCGCGAACTGGTGCAGTACCATGTCGAGCTTGAGATTCTGGTCGATGACCAGGATCACACGCTCGATGCGCTTGCCCGCGGCGACGTCAAAGGCTTTCTTTCGACGCAGGCGGAGCCTGTGGGTGAGCGTTTCGCGGCCGAGCCGGTCGGACAGATGCGCTATCAGTGTGTCGCTTCGCCCGGGTTCGCCCGCGAACATTTCGCTGGCGGCCTGATCCTGCCCGGCGCGCTCAAGGCACCAGCCATCCTGTTTGACCGCAAGGACAGGTTGCACGACATATTTCTCAGGTCGTACTTCGGCGCGACAGTCGGCAGGTACATCAAGCACTATTTGCCTTCACCGTCGGCGTTGTTCAATGCAATTGTTGACGGCGTCGGGTATGGTCTCGTACCTGCGATGCAGGCCGAGCCGCGAATCATTGACGGCAGACTGGTTGCGCTCGCCCCCGATCACGACGTGATGATCGATCTGTACTGGCATCACTGGGAGCAGGAGCCCGAGTCGCTCGCGAAGATCAGTGCACTGGTGATGGAAGCGGCACGCGGAAGCCTGGTTCAGCCGGCTCCGGAGGGAGACGGCGGCAGTTGAAGGATCATCGCAGATGGCCGCCTCGACGCTGCGTGGCGCGTCTTTCGGCCGCGCTTGTCACGCCGCTCATTGTCGCCCGTGTTTTTCTGGGGACATGTCATGCGGTCCGATCTCCCGCTGTCCTTTCTCATAGCCGGTCCCGTTTCATTTACCTCGATTCCGTCCACCCGGGGGTTCCGCAGTGACGCAAGCGGTGAATGTTACGCCGGCGACGGATCCGGGACCATAACGGTCCATGGAGGCGGGAGACGTTGCCTGCCAACGGGCGGCCACCCTTTTCCAGCGACGATATTCACGCATACATGCCAGAGAACGTTACGATCAAGTCAGTGAAGCATATTGGTATTGCATTATTCGACGGATTTGCGCTCTGCGAGACCGCTTCTGTGATCGAACTGTTCCAGTGTGCCAATGCACTCGTTTCAGGTGACCGGGGGCGTGCAGTGCCGTACCAGGTGTATCTGCTTTCGAGTGCCGGCGGTTGCGTCGCAAGCTCGTCTTCGGTCAACGTGTGGACCGAAAGCGTCGACACGCCGCGCCATGTCAGGCATTTCCAGGTGCTTTTCGTCGCAGGCGGGGCAGGCGTTCAACACATCGCGTGTGACAGGCAGAGCATGGAGTGGCTGCGCCGAACAGGTGAGCGTGCCGGGCTCGTTTATGCCATTGCCGAAGGGCACCAGCTACTGGAAGGAGCCGGGTTCAGATGCGCGCAAGCCGGTTGGTGCATCGACGAACAGGCTTCAGTTGGGGGGAGAACGGCCCTCCGGGCGCCGAGGACGCACGAGGTGTCTCCGGCGATTCGCGCGGCGTTGAGCATCATCCAGGAAGACCTTGGCGGTGAGATTGTGCGCCCGATTCCGCCCGACATCATGTCACCGGCGCTGACGCAACTTACCGACATGATCTGTCGAACGGCGACGCGCGATGTCAGCGAGAAGATCAGGGCCGCTGCGCGATGGCTGGAGGCAAATGGCAACCAGCCACTTGCGATCGGGCGGGCTGCCGAGGCGGCAGCAATGAGCGGCAGGAACTTCCTGCGACGTTTCAAGGCGGAAATGGGCGTCACACCGTGCGACTACCTCCTGCATCTGCGCCTCGACAGGTGTTGCCGTTTGCTCGTCGAGACCCGTCTGCCAGTCGACAAGATCGCGCGACGTTGCGGCGTGGGCAGCGGCGGGCGACTCGCCAAGCTGTTTCGCAGGCATCTCGGCAAGACCCCTACCGACTACAGGGCCATCCAGCGCTGGTCGGGCGAATCCAGCCAGGGAGACTGAAACTTCCGAAGCCGAAATCAGAATTGCTCGTCTGAACGCCCGAACGACCAGGGGTAAGATTGCCTGCCCACCGCTCCATTCTGCCCGGCTTCGACGGCCGGACTTCAGGATCGCGCGCGCCCCGGCAGGCGGGTGAATCGCCATGCGGCCAGCACGCAGGCGGACGCCAGCAACCCGGCCGGCAGCGGGAGCCAGGCGGGCAGATTTCCGATATCAGTCCAGTTCATCGACGAAACGAGCAGGGAGGTCGCGGCGCCAGAGAGCAACATCCATGATGCGCAGCGCGGCGCAACGCGTCGTCCGGTCTCGTGAAGGAGAAACAGCAACCCGACGGCCGCAACATACACGACGTTCAACGAAACGATGGTTGATACGATCGCCTGACCGTCCGTCGCGATTGCGCATCCGATGGCAACGATCAGCACGCGCGACGCGTGGCCGTGGTGACCATCACTCGCGTGGCCGTGGCGGCCATCACGCGAATATAGGCCCTCAAGGGCCGACGACATCGCTCGCGTGATGGCCGTTCCCGATCCGAGCGCGGCCAGGAGGATAACGCCGATGCAAATCATCCCCATCGCCCCACTGGTCTGCAGCATGATCCATGGGATCGCACTCGCGGTCTCGCTCAGGCCGTACAGCTTGCCGGCGCGAAGCGCAGCGACGACCGTCGCGGCCGGAAGAAACCCCGTCACCATCAGGAAGAGGCTCGCGAGCACGCAGCCCAGCCACGCATCTCGCGGTCGGCGCGCCGCGATGGCGAACTGTTGATAGTCGGATCCCGTGATGACCAGAAAGCCGACCGCTGCAATGGTGACCAGGGTCCCGGCTCGTGGCGCAGTGCATATCTCCGCAATGAAGGACGGCCACGCATGCAGGTACACGGGCAGGCCGCCCGATGCGGCGAGCGCATGCACAAGCGCGATGTTCGTCGCCAGCAGGCAGCACGCAAAGAGCACCGCAGCGATGCCGAGCTCAATGCAGGACATGACCAGCAGCGCCGCGGCGATCAGCACCAGTGCATGGGTTGCCGGCAGGCCCGTCGCGACGAGCACGGCGATACCGCCATGGATCTGGGCGGCCAGTACGCCGGACATCCACACGAGCGAGAGCAGCGCGACGAGCCTGCGCACCACCGGACCGTACCGCTCGCCAAACACGTCCCAGATGAGTTCGCGGCCCCGCCAGAGTGTCGGCGCGGCCAGCGCAAGCCCGAGCATGCCCAGTGCGGTGACGATCGCATACAGACTGCCCGCCATGCCGGCATGCAGTGCCATTTCGCCGGAACCGAGCAGGAAGGCGACACCGTAGCTGGCCGAGACGAGCAGCGCGGCCACGTGGATCGCACCGAGATTACGCTGCAGCATTTTCACCTCCCTGGACTTCCCATTCGCGCACGACGGCCTCAGGGCCGCGAAAGTACGCATGGCAGACTCTCGCCTCGCTGGCGAAGGCGGGCAAAGCCAGCAGCCTGCGCTGTGCGCGAGGCAGGCGGTGATAGGGAATCGACGGCATCAGGTGATGCATGAGGTGGTAGCCGTTGTTGTGCGGGTGAATGATCCAGCGCATGACGCTGCGGGACGAGACGTCACGCGTGTAACTGAAAATCCCGCCTCGCGCCAGACCGAAGTGATCGCACAGCTCACGAAACGTGGTGATCGCGTGAAAGAAGGTGGCTCTCGCCAGCATCCAGATGCCGAAAAAAAGCGCCGCCGCATGAACACCCCGCACAAGTGTCACGGCACCCAGTACGGCGACCCACCATCCGATGATGCCCAACCGCTGCATCCAGCCGAGCCGCCGTAGATGCAGGTGGCCGAATATTGAAGCTGACCGGGCCGCTGGCGCAAGCAGCACCTTGAGAAACGGTTGCCACCAGCCGTCCCCAGGCCCGGGCTGAACGGCGATGTAGTCAGGGTCGTGCGTGGGGTCGCCGAGCCACGCGTGATGGCGGGCGTGGAGTTCCCGATAGAGGGCTAGACCGTTGAAGAGCGCCGGCGCGATGAAAAGTCGCGCGAGCGCGTCGTTGAGCCGACTGGAACGGGCAAAATTGCGGTGTGCGGCGTCGTGCAGCAGGTTGCCGAGCGCACGCTGCCGGTTACCGATCCATGCAACAGCCGCCGGTGCCGTCCACCATCCGACACGCAGCAGGATCAGGATGGCAACGGTGATGCTCAGCCAGTCGAACACGATATCGATGACGACATTGAGCACGTCGGGCGATGTCATGGTCCGGTGAAGGGTATCCCATTCGGGAAACGCGGAGCGGATCAGATCCTGGTCGTGAATTACGGCGCGACTATTCATGAATTACCTCGCATGGATTACCTCACAACGAAGACAGGCACGTCGCCCGCAGCGGATGCGAAATCGCATCGCATGCACATGGGTGACGACAACGGGCTTTGATATTACGAAACCAGCGCGCGCTTGATCCCGCGTTGCGAAAATATTCATGCGGTTGCATTTTCGGCAACGGCGTGCGCGATGTTTTTCGATTCTTGCCGACCGTTTCCGGCGGCAATGAAATGAAGGGCGCGGGTATGATCGGGCGGATGACGTGCGCGGCGCCGCGGGAATTGGAGGCACGCGACAAATGCCAGGCAGGACTGCGAAACGTTCCGCTCTATCACGCAACCTCACGCAACATCACGGAGCACGCCTTGAAGAAGGACTGAAGAGACAGGTGATCGTGTGGGTTACAGCGTCAGTCTGGGCGCTCTATCGTCGATATCCTGTATGGATCCCGGGGTGACGCGGTGCTTCGCGATGAAGATGGTCACAGGCGTTCTTGCTCTAAACCACGGTCATGGCGTCAACTGGGTCCCCTCATCGACTCCGCGAAAGGAGGCTCCGTCACGTGACGATGCGCGATATTCCGCGCGGAGAATCGATCAACGGCTCGGGGAATTTTTCAGGAATCAGCGGGCCGGCCGGCGCCACGAACAGAACGCGCGGCGCTATGCTGGTGCGCCATCGTCGGCCGGCTCCGTCGAGATACAGATCTGCACGCTGGTGGGCGCGTGCTGTCCAATGACGAATTCAAGACGGATATGCGTTTCGGGTGCCAATGCGATTTTCGCGGCCTGCCTGCCACGGGCAAGCAGCGCGTCCTTCTCGATCTCGATGGCCAGTTCGTCCAGTTCCTTGCTGATTTCTTCCCGGCGTCCCATTCCTTTCTCCACGACCGATGGCGATATCACAGGCGCTTTCACGCATGCGTCACAAAACGCTACGTCTGAAGATTAATGTTGGAACGATGGTCGACGGGCATCATTGCAGAATTGTTCTCGTCGTTGACCTGAGCGCAATCACTGACCGCAATCAGCGTGCGAGACGACTGATGCGCGAGTCCTTCAGGATCTGCTCGGCACTCTCGCCCAGCAACTGGCACTGCTCGTAGAGCAGGCCAATCAGTCGCGCCTTTTTCTTCGCGTCGAGCGGCACATCAAGACGCTGCTCGATGCGTGCGACGGCGACCAGCACGCTGTCGAGCGTCTTCTGGTCGAGCCGGTAGTGCACATCGCGGTCGAGAATCATGTTGCCGTCACCCGTCATCAGCCAGACGGGATCGACTGAAAACTGCTCATAGAGCGCGCGCAGCAGTTCGACCGGTACCGCACGCTCGCCGCGCTCGTAATTCGCATAGGCACGCAGGGAAAGGCCGAGCTGCCGGGCCATCTTGTCCTGCGACAGGCCGAGGTGTTCGCGCACCTGCGCGACACGCTGATGGTAGTCGCCGTGATCCGTGGTGCTTGACATGTCTGTCTCACATTCCTAGAGTGATCTTGTGCCTTGATTATAGGAACAATTGAGTAATGGACAAGTCTGGACGTACCTGGATTAAACGGGCGTTTTCTGGAGACATGATGCGTCGACGCGTCATGAAGGGAAAATGATCGGTAGCCGGTTTTACACGCTGGAAGAGATTGCGCGCGAGCTGCATATCGCGCCAGCGACTGCACGCAACCGGCTCACGCTCGGGCTGCCGATGCCACCGTCAATCCGCGTGGGGCGCCGTCGTCTTTTTCCCGCTGACGAGTATGAAAAGTGGATTGCCTCGCAACTCACGCACTCTGGCGCGAACGGGACCGTGGGCGACGCCACTGAGGCGCCCGATCCTGATCCACATGGGCCGGCTTACGACCCGACCTAGCGACGCAAATTCTGTTTCATTAACCTGAATTTCCACTCAAGCGATGATGCTGTCCTGGACATCCCACCGTGCCGGTAGTTATCTCCTTCGTCTCCACCAAAGGCGGCGTCGGTAAGACGACCGTCGCCGCCAATCTGGGCGGCCTGCTCGTAGCCTTCGGCCTGAAGGTGCTCGCGATCGATGCCGATGTCCAGCCGGGTCTAAGCAGGTTCTTTCCCGTCCAGTACCGTTCACCGCAGGCTCTGAGCGCTGTCGTGACCTCAGGCGGCAATCCGTCGATCGACTGCATCAGTCGCACGATTTTCTCGAATCTTGATCTCGTCTACTCCGATACGCCCGATGCAGCGCTGCAGGCGTGGCTGAGCCGGCGCGAGGATCGCCTGATGATCCTGCGCCGGGCGATGCGCAGCCCGCTGATCGAGCCGTATGACGTGGTGCTGATCGATACACAGGGTGCGGTAGGCGAACTGCAGAAGTCCGCGGCGATGGCGGCCGACCTCATGGTGTCGCCCGTGAAGCCGGATGCGCTCAGCGCCGGGGAGTTCGCCAACGGTACGATCGCCATGCTCGATGAGCTGAACCGGCTGGCCGACTTCGGCGAATCCTTCCGTTCCGGCGACCTGCTTGCGCTGATCAATGCGCACGAGCGCACCACCAATGCGCGGGCACTTGCCGCCGTGCTGCGGCAGCGGTTTGCCGGGCATCCAAAAGTCCGGGTCCTCGACACTGTGATCCCGTCAGCGGCCGCCTATGCGGCCGCGGCGACGGCGCGCATTCCCGTGCACGACTTCGATCGTCGCCGCCGGTTCGACAATTCGGCCTGGAATGTCATGCACCGTCTCGCATGGGAACTGTTCCCGTCGCTGGCGAATGTGTATGCCGGGTCACCGCGACGTGCGATGGTCGACGTCGGTACGATCAACATCCGGGCTCGCGACATCGGGCAGGGGGCGCTCGCATGAGCGTGTCAGCAAACCCGCTCAGAGGGGTGCGCGAGGCGCACGAGACGCACGAGGCGCTCGCCGCGCAGCGCCTGGACGTGCCGCCCCCGGCCGCCCGGACGCCCGAACCGCAGCTCACCTCGGTGATCCGGCTCAGGATCCTCGATGTGATGGTCTACGAGCGCAATCCACGGCGGGCATCGCATGAGCGCATCGTTGAGCTCAAGGAGTCGATCCGCGCGAACGGTATCGAACAGATCGTGACGGTGACCCGCCGTCCTGGCGAGACGCGTTACGTGGTGGCGAAGGGCGGCAATTCGCGCGTGACCGCAGCGACGGCCCTTTACGACGAAACGCGCGACCAGCGCTTCCTTTACTACGACTTCGTCTGCGTGCCGTACCCGGGCGAGCCGAAGCTGCTGGCGGCCCACCTGCGTGAGAACGACCAGCGCGCTGACCTCTGTTTCTGGGACAGGGCGAACGGCTATCTTGCGCTCAGGGCGGATCTGGAAGCCGGGCGGGGCGAGACGCTGTCGTTACGTGAGTTCTCGCGGCTGCTCGAACAGGAGGGGGCGCCGGTGAGTCATGTGCTGCTCGCGCTCTTCCAGTTCGCGATCGACCGTCTGTCGGCCCTGGGGCCGGCCACGGTGTACCTGAGCCGGCGCGCACTCGTCGATGTGATCCAGCCCGGCATCGGCATGCTGCTGCGTCTCGTACGCCGCCTCGGCTTCGACGATCACTGGCTGCAGACGCGGGTGATCGACCCGCACCTGACCGGCATCGCCGCCCGGTGCAATCCGGACAACCCGGATGCGGCCGGTACGCTGGCGCGGTCCACGCCATCTGACGCTGCGCAGCTGGTCGACGGATTGAGACAGCGCCTCGCAGGCGAACTGGGCGTGCCGCGCGATGCCCTGGACCGGATGTGTCATCTGTTCGAGCGCGTGCCGGATGCCACGGGTGATGCGCTACGTGAACTCGGTGGCATGCCAGGCGAACGACCTGAACCTTTATCGGTCACGCCGGTTCTCGACGCGGATCGTGCAGGGGCAACGCCAGGTCCCTCGGCCTCGTCGGCCTCGTCGGCTTCGTCGGCTTTGTCGGCCGTGCTGGTATCAGGCGCCGACCAACAATCGCGCGCCACGCCGGGTGCGGATCGGGCCGTGTCGCCCCCGACCGCCGTAGGGAAACAACCTGATGGGTCAGACGTACCGCCCGATGGCCCGCAACCGGCGCTGGACGGTACGTTCACACGGGTGACCGACGAAGGTCATCAGGACAGCGGGCCGTACGCTGCATCGCCCTCAAACCAGGGTGAGCTTTTCCGGGAGGCGGTGCTGGCTTTCGCGCGGACCTGTGGTCTCGATGGCTGCGTGCGCGATGCGCAAGGGCTGCCGTACGGATTCATGGTCGAGCCACCGCCGCCGGGCAGACCGCGCTTTTCGCCCGATTCGTCGCCCGATTTGTCGGCTGATTCGTCGCCGGGCCTCTCATCCGGTTCATCGCCCGGTTTCTCATCCGGTTCCTCGCCCGATGCCGACGCGCAGCGTAACGAGGAGATGCTCAACCAGTATCTCGGCTGGTGGTGGCTCGTGAGCCTTTCACGGCAAAACAGCGCCACCGGCGTCACACGCGTGCCGCCTGACAGCCGCTTCGCACACATGGCCCGCGATGACGAGACGTGGAACCGCACCTGTGACGCGAGCGTCGGCGAGCCGTTGCTCGCTGATCGCATGGACGTGATGTTCGACGTGATGCTCAATCCCGATCACCCGATCGGTCAGTGGTGGGGCGAGGTCATTGGCGCGGCGCGCGCATTCCGTGCCGCGTATCCCGAACGCTTTACGCCCGCGCGCTGGCCCGAGCCCGGTGCGGACCAGCGTCTTCAGCGGGGAGGGCCGTGATGGACACCGCCTTCCTGCGACTGGAGAGCGAAGCGCTCGAACGCATCGCGCTGCTTGAGCTGATTGCGTGCGCCTGCGTGACAGATCGGTACATCGCTACGGGCATTCAGGATGCCGAAGTTTCATGTGAAACAGCGTCGCGCCAGCGGACATCGCTGACAGACCGGTTGCCGGACGGAATCCGGCGTGTGCTCGGCGATGCCCGTTCATCCGCACTCGCGCGCGATCTGCTGGGCGCTGGTGCATTGCGTGTCTTTGTGGATGCGGACGCGCTGCAGCGTCGCTGCGAGCTGATCGAGCGGCAGTGGCGCGATCAGGATCTGTTGCGCGCCTTTGTGGAGCGGCAGGCCAGCATTCCGATGATCCGCAGGTTTTTCCGCACGGCCACGCGCGCAACGATCACGCAGCTGCGAGCCGAACTCAATGTTCTCGCGCCGACGAAACCCCGCGCGCTGTCGCGCTCCGGGATGGATCAGCTGTTCGATGCATGGGCCCGTCTCAAAGACATCGGCGACCTGCGCGAACGCTATCTGGCGCTGCATGAGCAATGTGACGGGCGATGGTCGCTCGCGACGCTTTTCGCGGCACTCGACGCGGATGCCGGCGACCGTCACCCGTCTTCTTCCCACCAGGAGTCTGACCATGTACGACATGCGACTTGATCCGCAGGGCAACCTGCTGCCCGGCAAGACCTGGGACGATTCACCCGGGCTGCCGCCTGCCGAGACTGAAATGGTTCTCTCGATGCTCGACGTGCCGATCACGATCGACCGCTGTTTCGTCGAGATCTGCGGCGACCTCGCCGCGGCCGCCATGCTGACGGAACTGTCGACGGTTGAAAGCGAAAACGGACGGCAGCATGCCTGGCTGCAGATCACGCCTGATGAGTTTGCGCGACGACTGGCACTCACTGAGCCGCAGCAGCGCGCCGCGCGGCGACTGCTCCGATCGAAGGGCCTCATCGCGCACCGCCGGCGAAAGGCGCTGTCAGCCGATGAGTTCCGCATCCTCTGGCCGGCCGTGCTTGCGCTGCTTCAGCGCAAGGCCCAGGAGCGCACCGCCCATATCGTCTGGCCGCCCGTACGTCCCGACCGTCCGGATCATGGACAACAGTCGAAGCAGCCAAAGCACCCG
This sequence comes from Paraburkholderia sp. BL9I2N2, assembly GCF_004339745.1. Lineage (GTDB taxonomy): Bacteria > Pseudomonadota > Gammaproteobacteria > Burkholderiales > Burkholderiaceae > Paraburkholderia. Next base: position 1,353,160 of record NZ_SMGP01000001.1, read on the forward strand.
GAGCAGCCGGAGGAGATCGAATCATGATGCCCGGCTGCCATCCCTATATCACCGAGTTCGAAACGATGTGGATCCTGCTCAGGCCGCATCGGCCCATCGCTTTCGGCACGCGCATGGCCCGCATCACCGGGCATCCGAAGCAGGCGCTGCTGCTCTCGCAACTCGTGTACTGGACGCGACGCGGGCGCGACGTTGAGACCAACGGCGGCTGGGTCCACAAGACCCGCGAACACTGGCTGCTTGAGACGGGCCTCTCGCGCGAGGAGCAGGAGAATGCGCGGCGGCGCCTGCGGGAGCTGAATCTGGTGAGCGAATGGCGGGGTGGCCAGCCCGCGCGCATGCATTACCGGCTGGAGGTCGACGCCATCTCGACCGCCGTTCGCGCGACCTGTGCAATGGCCGTGCAGCTCCCGGCATCGATCGAAGCGATGCGGGCGGACCCGTTCGCAGGTGACGCGTTGCTGGGACCGACTGTCGCGTACCGACGTATTTTTGTTGATCTCATCGGCAACGTGAATGCCGCGCTACTGCTCTCGCGCATGGTGCAGTTGCAGCGCCGTGAGGCCGACCGGCAATGTACCTGGTTCACGCACACGGCCGGAGAATGGCAACGCACGCTGGGACTTAACCGGCGTCAGCTCGACAATGCGAGAGCGCGGCTCCTGCGCCAGGGGCTGATTCGCGAGTTCATGCGCCAGTGCACCGGTCGACGTGTGTTCACCCAGGTCAATGCGGGCGAACTGAAACGCCAGCTTGAGCGCCTGGCGTCGCGCGGCGATATGCGCGAGCGATTGGCGACGCGCAAACGCCTGCTCGCGCAGAGTCTGCATGAAGAAGAGGGCGCTGCGGCATCCAGACCGCTGGCTGTTACCCCGGGTAACAGCCAGGACGAGGGTGCGTCGTTCAGTACGCCGTTCAGCGCGTCATTCACAACGCCAGTAAGCGAACCGGTCCACCGGCCGCCCGTTTGCGCGGGCGCACGTGCGTGCCCGAACTCGCCAACCGGAAGTCGCCCACTGGAGGCAGGACTGGACGCGAATGCTGCCGCAACTGTGATGCGGTGGGCGGGTTTGATCCGTTACCGATGGCGGGAAACGTGCGTTCCAGACGCGCGCGTATATGGAAGGATTACATACCAGACTACGACAACCCCGAGCGACAGCTATTCGCGGGGCCATGGCCCGACGCAGGTTGTCGTGGGCGGTTCGATTTCGCCGCGAACAACCGGCGGCACCGACGATGGTCCGCTGTCCTGGCCAGCGATGGTCAGTGTGAGCGAGCGGTCATTGGTCGCTTCGCACCTCGCGCGGATTCCTGTTGCGGATCGGCAGATGCTGCTCGACGAGATGGCGGCAGGTCACCGGCATCAGCCGGTGCAACTGCCCGTCGCCTACATCGCAGGTCTCGTGCGCCGCTATCTCGCCGGGGAGTTCATCCCCACAAGAGCGCATCTCGAACGGGCGGCGCGCAGGCAGGCAGGGCCAGGCGAGGGCGCGATCGTGGCGTCGCACAGCCCGCAGGACCCGGCCGGTCTGCCTGTGTCAACGCGCGAAACCGCGTGCCGGCATCTGGCGGCGATCCGGGATGCACTGCGTGCCGGGATTGCGCATCGATCAGCGCATCGGGTGGGCTGTCATGCATGACGGACTTTATCGTCTGTGCGACGCGCATTGCAACGTGCTGCTGTTACCCGGGGTAACAGCCAGCCTGGCCGGCTACCCTCACGCGCGCCGTGTTACCCCGGGTAACACCGCAGTGCTCGCCATTCCGGTCATCGACTATCTGTTTCAAGGAGCCCATTCATGGACACCTCGTCTGCCCATCATGATCATGTTGATCCCGCTGTTGATGCCTTCTCGCGCTCCACGTCCTCACCGTTTGCCGACGGCTACGACCTCGACGCGGAACGCGCGGTCCTCGCGCACCTGATTGCTGAAGACGATCCTGATCCGGCCGATCCACTGTTCGGCCGATATCAGCTGTTTCTCGAACGCGAAGACGCGCTGAACCACATGCGCGAGACGCACGCGCTGCGACAGGGCAGCGATTCACTGGTGCGCCCGCACGAGGCGCAGGAGATCAGCCGCATCGGCCAGCTCGGCAGCGACGGCGCGGACCAAATGCGGCTGCACACGCGGGACGCGATGCGGCTTTTTCTCGGCAGATCAATCGCGCCGGGAGAACAGGGACATCCGATGGCGGGCGGCCGCCGCGTGGCCGCTTCGCTGCGTGCGTTGTGGTCACTGTCGGGCAACGACAATCCGTACGCGGACTGGAGGCTCATCGAGATCGCCGAGCGGATCGCCGGTATCCGGCGTGCGAACGAACTCGAGCAGCAGCGTGCCCGCCAGTTGCTGGATGCTGCACGCGAAAAAGGCCTGGAGTACTCGGTGCTGCAATCGCGCGAACCCGCACAGGTCTCGCTCGGCTTTGGCTCGCCGTACGGCTACATGATCGTGATGCTGCTGGTCGAGCTCGACTATCTGGTGCGCCTCGTGCGCTCCGCGGTACTGCGCGATCTGATGTCGTCGACCGAAGGCTTCCGGCGCATCGGGTCGGCCAGACACCGGTGCCTGTCCGTGTTCCATTTCGCGGTGCACTGCCAGCGCGTGCTCACGCGCGCCGAACTGCTGCCGCTTTCGCGGGTCGACTTCCTGCCGAATGCGGATACTGCCGCACGCCAGCGCGTTGAAGCCGCCCGCGCGCTGCTCGGTGTGTTGCCGCGCGATGTCTTCACCGGCGCACGCGAACCGCGCCACAGCCGGAGGCGCGTGAGCCGTCTGTCGGACGCGGAACTGCGGCTGCTCGACAGTGTGCGGCTGTCCGGGGACGATGCGGTCGCGGAAGCTGCGGCAGCGGCGCTGGTCCCGTGATGCGAGGACTGCGGCAATGACTGACCGACCTTCGGATCTGGATCGACGTTCAAAGGCCTTTAAGGGTAAGGGCGAGCGCAAGGCGGCGGCCAGGGGCGAGCCGGCGATGGCGCTACCCGTGTCGCGGATCGCGGGCGACCCCGGGATACGCGTGCTGCTGCGTTCATACGAGCACTGGCTTGACGAGACGGTCACGGAAATGCAGACGCTGGCATCGGAGAGTGCGACCGCCGGGCTCGACGTGTCGCTTCGCTGCGTACGCATTGCGCTCGCGAGTGGCGCAACGCGCCACCGGCTCGACTGGTTTATGCGCGGCGCGCCGCATGCGGTCGGCTGGCATCGTGTGAAGGGCTGTTTCAATCGCATCCCGGCGCCGCTGCGCACGTATCTGCAGCAGTGCAATGCGCGCGCGAACGAGCTTAATGCACTGGAGTCGGTGTTCCGCTATGCGGCGAGTCAGCTCGCGATGTATCTGGAGCACGGCACGGTCAAGGTTCGACGGACCGATGAGCGCTGAGACAGGCGCGGGTCCCGTCGTGGCGTGATTGAGGCCATCAGGCTGACGCAGAGCAGCCCACCGGTAAAGCAGGCAGTGGACAGCGCGTTCGAATGTTCGAATTACAGGGGCAATCCCTTGATGAACGGAGTTTCGCAATGGGCATCTATGCAGAACTGGTCGGCAACGTGCTGGTGTCGCCGACAATGAAACAGGTCAATACCGCGAGTGGCACGCGCCGCATTGTCGAGTTGCGCGTCATGTCCGCCAGTTACCGGCGGCTTGAGGACGGCACGCTGGAGCAGCGCGAAGAGCGGACATTTCCCGTCGACGTGACCATCTGGAACGAGCGCCTTACCGAGCGTGTGCTGCAGCACATCCGCACCGGTGCCAGCGTTGTCGTGCGCGGCGACTTTTATGTCAGTCCCTGGGTCACCCGCGACAACGAGGCCGACGCCGGCGCGCATATCGACGCCGAGTCCATCTCGCTCAACCTCGTGCGGATCGACCAGGTCGTGTATCGGGCGCGGCAGACACGTGAAGCAGAAACTCCGGATGGTTCGTCGCACGACCAGGGTGCAGCCGGGTCGGAGGATCCGGACAATGGTGACACCCCCCAGGCCGAGGCCATCGAGGACGATGCGCCACCATCGGACTCCCCGGAACCTGACGCCAGGTCCTCCCATTCTGCCAGCCGGCGTTCGCGCCGGGCTGCGCGGACCCAAGCGCAATGACGCACCCTGATTGTTGCCGCGGCAGTTCCCGTTCGTACGTCGAGCCGCGGCGGTATTCCCGGGCTTCGCGGGAGGACGCGGCCACGAACGGCAGCGCCTGTCCCGTCATAGCGGATATCGAAGGAGAACGGATGCTGCGCGCGCTTGTATCCGAAGGCCTGGCCGTCGCGCGGCACGAACCTTTTGTCGCGTGCTTTCGCGGATGGTACGTCCGGGTCTCACAGGGTGGTCGTTTCGGCGCAGGGCGCCCTACGGCGACCGTCGAGATTCGTTGTCCCCAGCATGCGGCGTCAGGTCCGGCCTGCCGCTTTCTGCTGTGTGACCAGACCGTGTTCGAGTGATGACGCAGCCAACGGCCGCCAGACCGCCGGATCGCCTGCCCGAACGCCACGGGCGCGCAAATGCGTTACGTCAGAACCTGGTGTGGCCATTTCCAGCGTGTCATTGGATGACGGACCCGCACCGCCGGGCGCACAGACGCCATCATCGGGACGTGCGCCCGGTCGTTTCAACTCTCAACCGAGATAGTGCGCGAGGGATGGGGCCTCAATGCTCGCGGGATTTTGCCAGCCCGCGTCGGTGTGCAGGAAGCCGCTCCACGGGCGGTTGCCCTCGTGCTTGAGTTCCGCCTGGACGCCACGGAAACGGTAGTGTTCGTAGAGATCCAGCACATGCACCATGTACGCCTGTGCCAGTTGCGGGTTTCGGCGCACGATGACGAGGTTGTCATCGTTGGCGTACGAGGCCTTGTAGCCCAGGTTGTGGCTACCCGTGACGACGACGCATCCGTCTTCGGAGAGCGGGTCGATCACAAGGATCTTGTCGTGAATGATGGCGTTGCCGGCGCTGAGCAGTTCGCGCTCGAAGTTGCCCGTGATGTCACCGGAATTGAGCGCGTTCGCTCGCACGATGTGCACGCCGCTTTCTTCGAAGAGCGAAGGCTGGTAGTGACTGTCCTGGGCGTCGCTACTGTCATCGTCGCCGCCGTCGGCGCGATCCTGCGGGCTGATGTAGTTCGGCATCGCCATCGGGCTGCTGATGGCCCCGTACACCAGCAGGTTGGTGTCCTTGCGGCCCATGTCGATTGCTTCCTGCACGATACTGGTCGCACCTCTCACGGTGGGCAGAAAGACGGCGAAAAAGACCGCCTGCCTTGCGTTACGGATGAAACCGTACACCTCGTTAAGATCGGGCGGCAAGGCCGGGTTGCTGGACGGCTTGTTGGCCTGCCGCGTATTGGGCGACTTCCACAGCCGCACCGCACCCGCATCGAGGGTGACGGCCGGCAGCGCCCCGACGTTGGCGCTGCGCAGCTGCGCGCCCTGGACATTGCGCGCCGGCGCCGAGCTGGGCTGTGGCTCCTCGAAATGGCTGGTGTCGTCGCGCAGGTCGTTCCAGTACTGCAGAAACTGCGCAGCAAGCTCCGGGTGCCCGGCCACATAGCTGTTGTTGCTCTGGGCGCACAAGCCGTTCTCTGTCCAGTTCAGGCTGCCTGAGAGCACCGCCTGGGGCTGGCCATGCTGGTCTACATAGACGGCGAACTTGTTGTGCCCGATATGGCCATTGTTGTTGAACATGCGGTCGTGCATCTCCGCAAGGCCGGCTTCGCGCAACTTCTTGCGGGCCAGATCGTTCTCGGTGTCCCAGGCCTTGGTGGTCTTGTCGAAGCTGGAGTTCGACAGGATGAGATGTACATTGGGCGCATGCTCGACGATCAGCTGTCGTAGCAACGGGTCGGTCAGTTCATAAAGCGCGAGATAGAGCTCACCGCCTCCGTGGAGCCGATCGAAGAGGCCCTGGACCAGATCTGGAAGGTCGCCCGCCAGGTAGGCGCGAATCGGGCTGTCCACTTTGACGATCTCGTCCTTGACATCGCCTTTGGTCGGCACATGACCGAGCGTCTTTTCCATTGCGTGGCTGAGCCACTGGGTGGAGAGGATGCCGCTGTTGAATGCGGCGTGAATCTCGCCAAAGTCGCTGGTGACCTTGATATCGCCCGTCTCGATGCCCTCGTCAAGATAACCGAGTGGCAGCGGAGCGCCTGTGTACTGCGCCACTGCTGGTGCCGCGACGGGTTGCAACCCGTCGCGCATGCGGGCCACCGGGCGGATGCGGTATTTCACAATGGGGTCTGCCGGGCGCAGACTGGCTTCATCACGGCGCTGCCGCACGGTAAGGTCGCGCCAGGTGAATTTCTGTATAGGCCAGACCGACGTGGTCTGCGGCACCCAGTCGGGATTGGACTGGCCTTCAAAGGCAACCCACGCAGCCAGTGGACGTTCGGTTCCGTCTGCATAAATGCGGGTGATTTCGAATCCAAGACACTCGGCAATGACCTGTTCGACAGACCATGCGACGTAAGCGACAGCATTGTTGGCGTAAGCCCTGGCGGATCGGATGACGGACAAGATGATCTCCTGGTGGTTGTTCCTGGCAGCGGCTCTGGGGCCACCACCCGTTGCATCGTGAGCGCGGCCGATGATGCATTTGTGACAACCCGGAAGGTGCTTTGTGATTCAGGATGCAGTGCGGCCGCCGCGAGTCAGCGCACCTCGCGCGCGGCTGGCCGCATTGCTGGCAGGTACACGGCCGGGCGGTTGGTATCGATCCATCTGCCAGGTACGAGCTTCTTCGCACCGTTGACTGGTCGACTTGTGAAGATGCCGGATGCTTTTCCGATCGTCGCGGTGACGCACGTGATGACAGCGACGACGCAGATGCGCTGCGGTGCTCGCGTTTGCCCGATTTCAGGAAAGTGCTTCTGATGCCTGTCGCCAGGCCGTTAGCTGTGCAAGAATGCGTGCCGCGCGGGTGTAGCTCAATGGCAGAGCAGAAGCCTTCCAAGCTTACGACGAGGGTTCGATTCCCTTCACCCGCTCCATCACGCAGCCGTAGACCGGCTGGGTCGGCTCAGTTGGGTCTGGCTGACAACTGCGGCAGCAGCACCCGAACTGAATGCGTAATTGACGCCGGCACCCCGGTGCGCTGAAGCGATGCATACAACGTCGAGTCTGTGCTTGCCACTGCGCCACTCACTTTCCTGGACGATCCGCAATTGTTCAACTGGCGGTAGACGGAGGCAACGGTCAATCCTCCGAACCTGTATGACGCCCCCAAGCTGTACGCACGACTGTCGACACAGTCGCCTGCCGCATCGAAGCCGTAGAGCCCGCCAGACCTGCAACCGTCGTAGTGACGCTCTGATACTTGACCGCGTTGTTGTTGTTACGGATGCGGTTGCCGATGTTGTCGTTATAGTACGGCTGGGCCGCGAAGGTGTCACCACCGCGATGGGATCATGGTCCGTACAGCATGATCGAGCCCCGCGCGTGCGAGGTACCGCTGGCGCCAGGCATTCCCATGAGAGACCGAACTGGACCAATGTGCTCATTTCGCTTCACAACAATTTCAGGACGAGTTGATAATAAGAGTGAGACGGGGCGGATAGTCACGGATGAAAACTCATAGGAGTGCAAATCAAGTGTAAAGACTTCGCTGGTCAGTTCCTGCGGTGCCGGTCGCCTCGCTCCCGTCGCTGTGTCGAATTCGCTGCGGCCAAGGTCGAGTGTTCGATCGGGCTCGTGTTATGTTGCCGGCGATTCTGCCCAGTCCGGTGAGGATTGCTTCCGGTCGCACCACGCGATTGCTTACTGGTGCGGTCGGAAAGCATCGGGATTCCGTTAAAGTCTCGAATTTTCGGGTTACTTGGTTGTACGTGGCAGCAGCGCCTGAACATCGGAGACCATCCCTTGCATGGCCTCGCTCGGGCTGGCGGTCTTTGCTACAACCGACTCGATTCGTGCCTGGATCGCAGTGACGATTTTTGCTGCGTTCGGACGGGGGAAGCCATACCATTCCGTAAGCCGGGCCAGCAGGCCGCCAGTGACAGCAGAGTTGGCCGCGAATGCCCGACTGAAGGTGATCTGATCGTCGTCCCGACATTGTTCCGGCCGGCGTCGACCGACGAGTGGCGCGTCAGCAGTTGGTCGTTCCGGTGGATCGTAGATGTCGTCTCTTGAGACGCCAATCCCTTGGGACAATTCGAATGCTGCGTCAGCCACTGCCAGCAACATTCGGATAGGTGGATCTGAACGCAGGGCATACCTGTTCGATTTCCAGCCGATCATCGACGACCTCGGCCGGCAGCGGTGAGCATGTCGAGGATTCGCGGATCGTTGTTGGCAGCCGATCTGGGCGCAACAAAATACCTGGTTGTTGTGGCACGTCGCCCACGTCGTCACGTGCGACAGGGGCCGCAGAGCACCTGAAGCGCGCTGACGAGGTGCTGCGCTTTCGCCACTGAAGTCACTGCCACGCCTTCGCGTAATCTCGGGCGCGCGCACACGCCGACCGCTGACGCGTTTCTATTGAAGGTGAGCTTTTTCGGGAGCCGGAGCGATCATTTAACCGCCGGGCGTTTCAATGCCTTAAAACCATCAAAGTCTCGACAGCATGGCCGTAATGTCTACTTTAGGCCCCGAAGCAATTGGATCGGAGACGGTTTACGTCATAAAGCTATGCTTGATCTCACAAATTCGGTGGATGATCGTGGCTCCGCGTGGTGCCGCTAGGGTCATGCACTAATTCAGTAAAACTAACGATGCTGTCTTGATTGGTGCTTTGAAAAGAGCGGCCTTCAAGATTTTTCGAGGGTGACGTTGATGTCCAATGTGGCCTGCCGAATACCGGGAACAGGCGGGAGGGATCTTCGGTATCGCTTACGGTAGTCCGCTCAATGACCGGGCTAAGGCATCATCCAACAAGGACAACCTGCCGCAAGTCTTCCGGCAAACCTCGGCGGAGAGGTTCGTTCAGCCTAATGTTGGTCGGAGCACGTCAATGGCGGGATCGGTGATTTCAGTCCCCCGACGGCAAAGTGGTTAAGCGAATCGAGCGCCATCAGAAAGCGATGAGCAGGCACTGTCGCGAGCTGTTTGTCATGAAGTAACAAAACTTTTTCAATTGCGCTCTTGTCCGCATCAAGCATCTCCCAGGCTTCGCCACGCTCGGCCCTGGCGATACATCGTTCAAGCGCGGCCTCCGCGTGCTGGAAAAGTCGGCTGCAGGCGCCTGCGGGCATTTCCTCCCGAAGATACCAGGCTGTATAGACGGCTTTGAGCAGGCATACCAGCAAATCGACGTTCCCGTGGCCGCTGGTGATGGTTTCCAGTGCGAGATGATGTTCGAGTGAAAGTGACCGGATCCGGGCAAGCGGAAGCGGCAACAGCATGCTTTTGCCCAGCGGCGGGCGCGAACGCGAGGAAGACTTCCGACTCATTTGATTGGTCAATATTTGGTGCAGCTGGCGACGGTTGAGACAGCCTGCGCGTGCGGCGGTCCATACCTGCCGGCCGGATGAGCCTGATTGTCAAAGAATTCGAAGGTTTCGAATCTTTCCGATTGCTGGTGAGCGCTGGAGGATGAGCTCGGTAATGTAATCGGGCAGGAGATCCCGGGGAAGGCTGGCTGGGATGCCTTCCACGCGCTGCGATGGCACCCGTACGATGAACGCGTCGGGATCGGTTCTCAGGCTGTGCTCGTAGCTGACTTGGTAATCCATGTGAGGTGCCGTCCGGCAGACCAGGTGATCGGAAAGGCAATATGGCGACTGCTTGTTGGTTTTCAAGACCCTGGCGACGCCCGGAATAAATGAACCGGAGGAATACCCGTAAGACGCTGGGAGCCGACCATGCGAGGATGGGCGCATCCGCTGGTACCCGGGATCGCTGTCCCTTTGTCGTGGAACCGAACTCACTGATTTGAAACTTGCGCGGCGCGATCGATACCGCGGCGACGCGCCGATTGTGCTATGGCGCCCGGACGGACTTGCGTGCGTGCCGTCTTCGCGATAGGGTACGCAATCCGTATCTCGGACGCTACCGGCAAGGTACCCAGCGTATGGGAAGCCACCAGGGATGTCATTCAACGAAGAGGAAGAAGGTAATGAACAAGCAGGAACTGATTGATGCGGTTGCGTCGGCTACGGGCTCGAGCAAGTCCATCACGGGTGAGGCAATCGATGCCGTTGTCAGCGCAATCACGAAAGCCGTGGTCAGGGGAGAGACGGTGCAACTGGTCGGGTTTGGCTCGTTCAGTCAGGGCAAGCGCGCCGCGCGTACGGGCCGCAATCCGGCGACGGGCGAGGAAATCAGCATCGCTGCGGCAAACACCGTGAAGTTCACCGCTGGCAAGGCGTTCAAGGACGCGGTCAACGGCAGCAGGTAAGCAGCCCGGTTACCTGTTCGTGGCGCGTAACAGCGGGGCACCCGCCAGACGCGCCACCGACGCGATCCCCTGTTGCTGGATGCGCGACAGCGCAAGGTCGCCGTCGAACCAGCCGTTCGACTGGCTGATAACGACATCCGGCTTTTCAACTAATGTGCGCCAGTGCGGCCACCACAGCAGATCCTCGTAGCAGAGTGATATCGCCGCGCGCTTACCGGCGATAACGGGATACGGTTGCGCGAGACTCCCTGGGACGGCACTGGTTGCTCCTCCCGGGCGCCATAGCGCGAGCGGTACAGGTTGCCGGCTATTGACACGGCCATGCCCCGCACCAATGATGATCGCGCTGTCGGTGTACCGGAACGGCACGGTCTTCACGGCGATGTCCATCCCGATCACGAGTGTCTGGCCGGTGGCCCGCATGCGTTGGATATCGGCACGCCACCAGAGCGCCGTCGAAGCGCGCCACAAACCGGCGATTTCTTCGGGGAGGATCGCGACGATGTTCCCTGCTGCGAACGCGCGCCGGGCTATTGCCTGAAGCCGCGCGTTGCGTTCGTAGAGCGGTGTGTAGCTGGACTGGTCAAAGCGACCGAGTGCTGTGTCGACCGCGATCCATCCGGCAGGCGGTGCCGCAGAGCCGAACTGCCAATGTGCGCAGACAGAAAGGCATACAAGTGCCGTCCACGTGACCCGCGTCCTGGGCCACGCTTGCGGCATGGCGGCGGCGCACAGCGCAGCCATGCCCAGGCCCATGCCAACCCATCGCCATCCAGGATAAAGCATGCTCGCCACGTGGAGCGGCGATAGCCACCCGATGATGCCGACCGGCGGAACAGTGACGAACAATGTCGCGACCACCACGCGCCAGACAGGACTGCGATCGCGAAGCGAGCGACCGGGTTTGAGCAGGACCCAGGGCGACGCAAGCACGATGGCCTGAAGCACCCACAGCACCACGCCAAGCGCGAGCGCGGTCGGCCGCGTGAGCTCGTCATAGCCCCCGAAGAACCGCTCACATACCATCGGAATGTCGCGTGCGCCGGCAAGATAATAGGTGGCCCAAAGCATGAAAGCGGCGAGCTGGCTGCGCAACCTCGACCAGGCGGCCGGCAACGCCAGCAGCGCGATTGCGTAGTGCCCGGGATACCAGGCAGTCAGCGCGACCGCCGTTCCAATCCCTGCCGCAAGAAGCGTGTGGGCCACGCGCGAGGGGTGTTGACGTCCTGTGAGTGCAGCCTGGGGCGAAGCAGAAAATTCGGTGTTTTGCATCATCGGCAGCCCGCGGTAACCCGGAATCCCCCGAAGCAGGAGGACTCCTCGCAAGTGGAATCGTGCTGTTGACCCGTCGGGCCGATCGAACCAACGCAATGCGCGTGGCCATTTTGTTGTTGAAGCAATTGCTCGTCGATATTCCAGGCGGCGCGAAGCGGAGACGCAGGTTGATCGGATGGGATGAAAATGCCCCTGTTCGCTTGCGAGAACAGGGGCTTCAGGACGACGCCTGTTGTTTCCTCGTGTCTGAAGGCCGTCAGGCATCGCGTAGGACTACATCAAGATAGAGGTGATGTTCGTCTGCACGAATTTCCAGATTCCAGCCGTCGTCAATAACACGGTCGAAAATGGCGGCGTCATGATCGAAATATTCGGCAAAGTCGTCGCCGCCGAATTCGGTACATGCGAGGCTCCACCATTCATCGAATGACACCGTTTCGGGATTGCAACCAACGGCATATGCAATGAGGCGGGATTCGCCGTTTCGCGACGTAACACGCGACGGGCTGGATTTCTCCGACATCATGTAGACGCCGTGATCCTTGACCAGGATGACCCGGCAGGCAAGCGTGCGGGCCTCGACGAGGACCGGGCGCAGTTCTGAAGCAGGAAACACGATCATGCTGCATACCTCCAGAAGTTTAGGGAATTGGCGAAACTGGGTGGTTGCTGAATGGCGCAGGGACTATCAGCTCCGCCGTCTGCAGTGCAGGGATGGTTCAGGTGGATGAGTTATGAGCGAGGCTATCCCTGATTCACCAGCTGTCGCGCGAGGGCGACCTCGATGCTTTCGCCGCCCTGATTCAGGATGTCGAGACCGGATTCCGGCATGTCACCGGAAGTGGATTGCGAGACGGCAATCTTCTGCCCCATCAGTTTCAGACACCGCATCTGGGCGGTGCCCTCGTACCCGAGAAAACGCACCGTGACGTCGAGCGTCTGACCGATACGCCAGCTGCGGCGTGCCGCCTGTTGCAACGTATAGACGTTGTAGCCCGACTGAAGAAAAGCGATCGTCGGGAATTCGAGCAGATCTAGACCGGTCTTGACCAGCTCCGGGTTGGTGATGATGACCTCGGCGCCGCGTTCGAGCTGGTCCGCGACCCAGTCCTCGCGTTTTTCAGCAGCGACGCTGGCACGAAGAACGGATGCCCTGACACCGACCGCATCGAAAAGGTTTTTCAGGCGTACCGACGTATCCCGCGTGCCGGTATAGGTCGTATAGACGAGCGTGCGCCGCCGATTGAGCAGTTCACCGCGCACGAGTCGCAGCAGCGCTTCTTCCTTGGGACCCGGTTCATCGTCACGCAGCAATGCGGGCACGCTGGCGAGGATGCGCTTCGTGCGCGGATGACGGACGAGTTCGGGCCGAAAACAGCATTCCGGCCATGCGAGTAGCGCATTAAGCACCACACCGAGCAGACTCTTGTCGCCGCAGCGTAACGCGGCGCGCAGTTCCAACGTCAGCGTCGATTCGAGTGCACGATAGGCGGCCGCCATTTCGTCGGTCATCGCGACCGGGAGCAGCGATTCGTCGTAGGGTGGCAAGACGTTCTGGCCGATCTGCGAGAGCTTAAGAAAGGCCGTATAGGGCACGACGTACCGCATGATGCCCTTGGGGCCGAAGCCCGGGCCCTTCACCGTCGAGACGCTCTTCCGGTCGCCCTTCGCCGTGCGGTGCGACCCTTCATCGACCTGCCTGTGAATATCGATGAGCACGCCATGCTCGCGCATGAAGGCCATCGTCGCCGCTGCCATTGAGCCGTTGCTGTTGTAATTGAACCCGTCGTCGATCAGCATGGCGGGGTGCAGGCGATAGAGCAGGTGATAGAGGTCATCGGCGTAACCACCCATCAGTGTGCCGGTGAGCAGCAACGTTTTCGAGGCCTTGCGGGCCAGCACACCCATGGCCTGTCCCTGCGCAGAATTTTCGTTCTTGTATTCGTGGCCTTCGTCTGCGATCAGCAAGCCGAAGTAGCCCTGGGGAAGATAGCGTTTGATGAACTCCGAGGCCTGATAGCCCCCCTGTCCGAACGAGATTTCAGTGTGGGCGAGGGCACGTTCCATGCGCTTCGCCTGCCGGTCCGAGAAAACGAGCTCACCGCTGTCGTCCATCAGATTGATGAACTCGTACAGATTATCCTGCAGCATGTCGGCCAGCATCGATTCGCCAAAGCGCGAGAGCAGCCGCTCGGCGGTTTTCTCGCCGACGGTTGGCATCTGCAACAGCGCGCCTTTCACCAGCTCGCGCATTGTTCGTGTGCCCTGGCCTTTTGGCGCGAGGGTCCACAGCCGTTCGCCGCAACTGCAGGCACGGCGCTTTTCGTTGAGTGCTGGCCGCGCCAGGGCGGGCGTCATTGGATTGCCGTCATCATCGCAAACGAATTCGCCGCAGCGGGGGCAGCAGGCAAAGACGCGGGTGACCGCGTCGGTTTCCATGTCGAGCGTGGCGACGCGATGGGCAAAGGCCGGCTTCCAGTCGAAACCCATGCGCATGCGCACGCGACCGAGAATGAAAAACTCCGGCACGGCCGGCTTCGAACGCATGACACGCAGCTGAAGCAGCTTGCGTAACGTGTCAGGGCCGTTGAGAATCCAGACGCGTGCGCCCGGCACCGTCGTTCTGATTTCGCGTCGCCACTTGTAGACGAGGTGCGGTGGCGCGATGACCAGTGTGCGCGGATAACCGGCGTGATGCAGCAGGACTGCGACGCCGATCCCCATCAAGGTCTTTCCCGTGCCCATTTCGGCATTGATGACGCCGCCTGGCGCGTGCTGCGTGAGCAGCGTCGTGATCGCATGGATGACTTCGCGTTGCGCGGGAAATGGTTGACGCGAAAGTTCATTGAGCAATGCGTCCCAGCGTGGTGGTCGGTGGCCGTCATAGATCGACGGATTCTGCTGGCGGACGGCGTCCAGCAGGCCGGCTCCAAAGTTCGCGATAAAGTCCGGTAGCGCGATCACGTCTCGAGACTGATCGCCGGGCACCAAATCTTCATCAATGGCGTTGCTATCGACGACAGCGGGTTGCAGATCTTCCATGATGCGTCTCCATAAGACGCGGGTCGCACGTTTCCCTGGCGGGATGCGTGAGTCCCGCAGGTTGGGGTGAATGTAGAGAGCCGCGGATGCGGCTTGTGCGGTCTGAACCAGCGTTAGTGCGTGTTAGTGCGCGTCAGTCGAGCGTGAGCATGCCGCTGCTGACGAAATCCGAAATGGCCTTCCCGAATGTTTCGGGGAGCGTGACCCGCGAAGCGTGGATGCGCCCGACAGGCGCATAAAGTGTGTTGCCGAGATGGCTGACGAGCTGAGCGCCAAGTGCGTCGAGCACCGGCGTACGCCAAGGCGGCAGCAGCGGTATTGGACTGAGATGTTCAATCAGCGACCAGACGCGGGCCTGAAGGGACTCGTCGTCGTGCGCCTGTGTGTCGCGATCAACCAGCAACCATGCCGAACCAGCGGCTTTCGATGGGTTGAGGAGCGACTCGTCATAAATCCAGGTATGGACAAGGTTCCCGAACAGGTTGTCTTTCGGCAGGCGGCCGCTGTACTTGTCGAGCCGCCGCGGGTCGCCGATAGGGATGACCGCAACCGGCTGGCTGCTGTGTGGATCAAGCAGCGTGAGCTGCCGGATGCCGCCTTCCTGGATACCCAGGTGCAGCGAGGCATAGAGCTGCTGAACGGCGCCATCGCGTCCGAAGACGGAGACGAAGACGAGTTCGCCATCGGGGGCACGCACGCAAGCGTCGACGAAGATGTCCTGCAGTTCCTTGATGGGATACAGCATGAGGGTGCTCCAGTCTGAATGTCCGGCGCACCCGCCGGGTGCAGACCCGGGCGGGTTGAGGAAGATTCCGGGGCTTCGCGAACGAAGCCGCAGCCGCGCAGACGAAGGCGCCGGAAGAAAGCTGCGGGTGATACGAAGGGTGTCGCGTCACGGGCGACGACGGATCTGCTGCCGGCAGATCAGCGGGATCGCTTTCCCCGAACGTCGTGTGGGACTCTCCGGGAAAGCGCCCCTTTCGAGGGGCGCGCAGGTATGTTCGAAAAATGGGCTCGTGCGTCAGCAGGCATGGAGCCTTTCCAGCAATACACGCAGTTCGCGCGCCTGTTCGGCGGTGACCGTCATCGGCACAAGGGTATCGGGATGCCACGCTTCGATCGCCGCTGCGAGCGGTAGCCGTCGGTCGGCAAGTCGTGCGAACGCGAGCAGCCGATGCGCGGCTGCATGCAATCTTGCGGCGCGTACCGACACATCGGCGGCCGGCCACGTTGCGACGGACGTGGCGTCGAAGTTGAGGACCTGGCCATCAAGCTCTTCGTAGTCGTCGTAGAGCAGTGGTATGTCCGGCGTATCGTCCCACAATGTTCCGGCGTCGAAGGCCGCACGTGCGATGGCACAGGCGGCATCGGCGCTGGCGGCCCGAACGCCGACGACGACGCGGTGGCTATGGTCAAGACTGTAGCCGACCATGAAGGCGGGCAATGGCTGCCTCCGGAGGCTCGTATCATTCATGATGTCGTGTCCGTGAAGTGCGGATCCCGCCCCTGCGGGGCGTTGCCCCGCGGGTTTGATGAAGATGATCCAGGTTAGCGGATCGTGACAATCCGGCCGAGGTTAGGGCCGGGGGTGAAGTCGATGCCCGCGATCGTCGGAACAAACCGGTCGCGCATCAGGATCGTGGTCCGGATTTCGCCCTTGTCGGTTTCCTCGATCTGGACTTCCTGCTCCTTCTGCTTGATGGTGTCGCCGCGGATCAACAGGCGCGTGCCGTCGGCGCCCGTCACCACACCTGTGATCTGCCCGGCTGCAAGCGCGAGCGCGAGATGCCAGTCGGACAGATCACGTAGTGGACGCCGCGGCGTGACAGCCTTCGCCGCAAACATCGTGGCGAACTGTGGCCAGAGCGTGGCGTGCTTCAGGCGCTGCAACTCTTGTTCGAGCTGCGGCGCGTCGATCCGTGCCGACATGAAAGCGTATTCGCCGGCCATCGAAGGGATGCGATACGGCTCGGCCGTCCAGCTTTGCGGCAGCTCAGATGGCAGTTCGCCCTCATGGATGCAGGCCAGGCGCGCGGCCAGTGCGGCGTCGACCCCATCCGCCCGGCGCTTGACGCCGACAAGCACAAGCTGCCTGAACGTCTGGTCGGGCGCGAGGAACACCTGGACCTGTGTGAAGTTGCGGGCAATCATCGTGGCGAACTCGCGGTCCATCACGTAATGCGGCACGATCAGGACCAGCACGCCGCCAAATGTGAGCCAGGGGACCGTCCTGAGGTAGAAGATCTTCTCGAGACGATCCGGCTGGCGTTCGCCCGTCTGTGCCTTGTCAGATACGACATCACCGTACGGTGGATTGAGGAACAGCAGTCCCATGCTACGGGCCGTGATGAACATGTCGTGAACGTCAGTGTGCGCAACCGTATCGAGCACTTCCTTCGCGTGCCACGCACGCTCGCGGTCGTACTCAACACCAAAGGCGCGAACCCTATCGGGCGTCGTGGAGCGCGCAACGAGCGAAGCCCTCAGTTCCTGCAGCGCGGCGCCTTCACCGCAGCAGGGATCGAGCAGTCGCGAGGGACGGTCGGGGTCGGCCAGCGCGAGTGCCGGCATGATGCGCGCGAGTGTGACGGCGTCGGTCGGAAAGTACCCGTTCTTCACAAAATTTCGCGCTAGACGAGGAAAGATCAGGGCCATACGAATCTCCTGTGGGTCACGGGTGTGCCGGAGCGTGGAACCCTGGCACACCGAAGGTGGATCGGAATCAGGCCTTCAGCCAGGTCTGGGTAGACGCCTGGAAGGCGTAGCCAAATGCGCGAAGCTGGTCGCGCTGTTGACGGAACACGCCGCGATCGACGGTCGGATCAAGCTTCACCGGCTCGCCGGCGACGATCGCATCGGCTAGGTCGGTTCCGAAGAGATCGGGCAGATACAGCTCACCAGCATCATTGCCCGTCTGCGCGGCTGCGGGCGCTTCTTCCGCGTGGGCGGGGCGAGGAGCGGCCGGTACGCGTTCCTCGTCGACGGGGTCCGGCTCCGTCGAGGCGGACTCGCGCCCTGTCTCGCTGAACGGTTCGTCGTTGTCCAGTTGCACGTCGGCGAGCTTCGCGCGGATTTCGACGGTGACCTTGCCGTACCACACGTAGCTGTGCGGATAGATTTTGTCGATCAGAAAGGTGCCGGTGTAGGCGCCGGGTTCGAACTGCTCAAGCAGCTTGTCCTTAACCTTGAAGTCGCCGACGGACGTCGTCAGTTCGCCGACCTGGAAGGGGCCGTTGCTGCCCTTGATGGTGCGCACGTCAAGCGTGCCGGAAAGCGAAATCATGATGCCTCCACGGAGTGAGGCGGGACCCTCCCTGGCGGGCATGGTGTCCCGCGGTTTGGGAAAGATCGTGCGGACAGACGGCCGCTGCGCGGTAAGCACAGCGGCACAGCCGAACCGCCGAGCGAAACATTGCAGGCCCTGCTGACAGGTTTTGCCGATAGGGCGATGCGCAACCGGCGCGGACAGGCCGCAGTCATGTTCATTTCCTCAAGCTCATGGACGGAAACTTCCGGCAGGTAGCGCAGGGAGCGCGACGCGTCATGACGGCGTTGATGCATCAGCCTGCGTGTTGCGGGCCGCACGCGTCGGCGCTGCGCTGCCCGACGATATGACGGAACAGACGTGGCGGAAACCTGAACAGTCGCCCGCCGCTTTCGACGATCCACGAGCGATGGTGTCGACTCACGACGACAGCCTCCTTTATCGACAGGCCGCTGAGTGTGAGCACATCGCCTGGCGCGAGCGGGCGTGAGTGTGCCCGTGAGCGTGCCGTATGCCATGCGCGAACCTGCTCGCGCCATGCGGGCGCCACGGGCGGGACCATGTCGAGATAGGCGAGCGGGCAGGAGTAGTAAAGCGGTTCCATCTCCTCGCACATATCCTTGTTTCCCCTGCCTGCGCAGGTTTTGTCCCATGCGAGCAGGTCGCAGCCGATGAAACGCATTGGTGCAACGCCCGCGCGTTCAATTTCCCAGACGGTCCACAGTACGTTGCCACTGGTGCAGTGACGAAGGCAGCGACGTGTCAAGCCGTCATGCTCCTCGTCACCTGTCCGGCGAGCGATCAACTGCGCACGCGTCTGTCCATGACCAAACAGCCATCCCATGATGGTCCTCGCAAGGTGAGGCGAGGCATCGTTCCCGGGGCGGGGCGATGCCCCGCGGGGAAGCACCGCTGATGCGGTGCAGATGATGGAAAAAAGTGAAAACGGCGACCGTGATGCCGGCGTCACACGCGCCGCTGCGCGCGAAGATCGCGACCCGTCGCAGTACGAACGGCGCTGATGATGAACACGGTCCAGTCGGCGAAGTAGCGGCCATCGAAGACGATGGCTCCTGAGTTGAACATGAGCGGGATTGGCATCACGATCTTTGCGGCCGGAACCTCGCCATCCGGCCCGGCGACGTACGCCGTGTCGGGGAAGAACAGGCGCGCTTCGAACGGATCGAGAAAGTCAAGTTCGACATCGCGGGCCCTGATCGTGTGGCAATAGCGCAGTCTGCCGATTAGCGGTCCGTCAAACCCGTCGACAAGCGAGGATCCGAGCGGATCGTCGCGCCCGTTGAAGAGGCCGAGATAGAGGCCGGCGGAAAGACCGACGCTCCGGTTCGTGTAGCTCGGCAATATCCGCCCGTCACGGCACCGGAAAACCTGCTGCGAAGGATCGCCTTCGTCGACGGGCCGGTTCGCGGCGTGGGCAAGCGTCCCTGACGTTCGCGCGTGGTGTTTCGTTCGCACACCCGGCCAGTAGTGCAATCCGACGTCGCGGGGCTTGTCGACGGATGCTTTGACGGCACGGCAGCTACAGTTTGACATGGGCATCTCCGTGATGAGTCGCGGAGACGCGCCCCAGCGGGATGCGTTCCGCAGGGTGTAAGAGAAAGGCAGGACGTCAGTCGATCGCCGCGAAGATTTCGCGGCTTTCCGCGTGAGACGGTACGAAGGCGAGCAGCCTGTGATAGAGGTCGGTGAAGCTTGCGTCTTCGGTCGACCACGCCATCGCATTCAGCGCGAACAGCGTGGCAACAATGCCTGCGGCATCGCTGCTCATCTCGCCGTCGTATCCGTTGCCGTCACAGGTGATGGCAAGCGGCCCATCCTTGCGCGGTGACATATAGAATGCGCCGTTGGACAGTTCGATGTAGTCCCAGAATCCACCGTGATAGGTGTCGCATAGCGATGACATTGCGGTGTAGACAGCAACTTCCGCGCGGATCATGTGCCTGCCGAAATAGCGCGGCAGGATATCGATGCGGCGTTCATCAGGCACGATCGTGGCAGTGACGCCGTGTGTTTCGCTGGCTTGAGTCATGACGTTCTCCGGAAAGACGCGGCGAACGGCTGCCCGGGCGGGGAAGCGCATCCCCGCGAAGGTTGGACAAGGTGAGGCCCGAAGGCGTGACAGGAGGTGATTCCGGAGCCCGCGTCACGTGACGTGGGAACAGCCGTGCAGACAGTGGCACCGGAAGCTGGCTGTAAAGGTGTCGCCTCGCGTGGCGACAGACGGGCCTGCAAGCTGGCAGGCCGGCAGTGAAACCGTCATGCGTCATTCGCTCTCATGCGTACTTTCATTGCAGGTGAGAAGCGAATGACGCATGACGCCTGGCAGTTGAACCTGCCAGGCGCGTGTCTGGGCCGGAGAAATCGTTCCGGCACAAACGGCACGGCGTGCTCGGGCCACCGTGAACCCAGTGCGCATGGTGGTCGGCGCCGGCTTTCCCGGGCGTTTCGTGATACGTCGCCCGGGAAAACCGGCAGACCGGTCGTGCGTGGGAGAAGACCCCCGCGAGGCGGGGGACGAGGGTTACGGTTCAGTCGACACTGACGGGCGCACGACGGGCATTGGCGTTGCCATGACGGCGCAGGGTTGGATAGCGGTTGGTGCGCGGAGCAGTGCGCTCAGCCGGAGACGGCGCTTCGCCGGGTTCCCGCGCATTGCTACTGCCCGGAAGCTCCTCGACGCTGGCCGAATCGTGCCGATCACGAGGGTCAGTGGACGGTACATATGCGTTGACCCGTTCCGGCGCCTGATCGTTTTCCGTGTCGGCGTCGTCGCTTCCATCACTTTCGTCGCGGTACACTTCCTGGCCGTCAACCTTGACCCAGAAGAGCTTGAGCAGGCGCCCCTTGAGTACGGCGCCGGTTTCGCCTGCGCGGTTGCCGGTACGCTCGAATGTCCGGATGTAATGGTCACCCGACCGGAAGGCAACGAGGACTTTCACATCGGGATCGTTCGCGTCGTCCATCACGGCGCGGACCGCTTCCCTGGCCTTTTCGCCGGCGACGATCAGGTCGAGCGAAAGATAGACGATGCCGTTCTCGACATTGGGATCGCCATGAAACGCGGAAATGGCGCATGCGAGGAAGGGTTTCGCCTTGCTGCGGCCATTGCCTTTGGCGGCTACGTCGCGCACGCGCGACAGATACCCGAGGCCACGCAGATGAAGGTCGAAATACTTGCGGGGTTCGACTAACTGATTCATGACGATTCTCCAGAACGAAAAAAAGGGGAATCGCCATGTCCCGCGTCGGGGAATGGTAATTCCCCAGGGCGGGCAAGGAAGGAAGCTTCTGGTCAAACGACCTGCGGCGGTCCGGACAATGGGACGAAGCGCAACCGCAAAAGGTGTCGCAAAGCGACGGTGCTGCAAGGGATGCTGGATGGGCTCCAGCGGGCAACTTCAATCGCGAATGATAGCCGGCGAAATCGAAAAATCAAGCTAATCCGCTCGATATTTAATTCGCACATCTTAGTGATATAACGACAGGCGACTCAATCTCATGGTCGGGCACGACTGGTGAGTGCCGGTCGGGAATCCGGTAGGGAATGCCTTCCGTCTGCCGGATCATTTCCGGCGAATGCGGATAGCAGGCGATAAAAGCGGACCGGTAGCCAGTCAAGCCCAACGGCCGCGCATCGCCCGGCCTGCGTTGGAATATTGCATTGCGTACTCGCGAACCGGCAGAGGGGCAGGTTGACGCCACATATAGAAAGAAGACCCAATGGCAGCCAGCAGCCGATGCTGTTGAAAAAGTCGTTGACGTCTCCCGCATAAGGTTTTTAGGGGTCGTCTTACCCTTAGCCGGCATTCGCGAGCGGTTTGTAGACCGATCTGAGAGGTCGATTTTTCACCGCCGAGTTGAAAAAGCAGGGCAGCGACTTTTTCAACAGCATCAGCCATTCGGGGACAATGCCGTGCAGCCCGGTCGCGCAGTCAGGGGCTCTGTTTGCGCAAGCGGCGTTTGACGGCGGGGCGTGCGTTTGTTGCCAGAGCGATGGCCTCATCCATCAGGCGCTCCAACGCATCCTGCTGTATCGGGCTGAGCCCCGAGAGCTTCTGATGGATACGGGTGGCGCGGTCGGCCGGACCTGTGCCGGTCTCACCGAGAAAGTCTGAAAGACGGCATTCAAGAATGCCTGCGAGCCGCGCCAGGCGCTCGATGCTGGGCGAGGTGACGCCGCGTTCAATGTGGGAGAGCGACGCCTGGGCGAGACCTGCGGTTTCAGATAGCTGTTCCTGGGTCAGGCCGAGCGCCTTGCGTCGCCGCGCAATGGCCTTGCCGATTGCCCCGACCAGATGTTCTTGCTCGCCTTGCTGCCGTGTCACCGCTGCTCCCGCCCTCAAATGCGCCAAGTGTGCGGTGCCGGCCGATAGCAAAGAAGGACTTGAAATTTAAAAATATGTGTAATACGTTATGTTCTGACCATTTTGTGCGTTCTGTCGCGTAGGTCACACGTCCCGTCGCACCCCGGCGATCCTACGACCTCATGGAGAGTCAGCGAGGACGGTGCAATTCGCCTTTGAACATTGGGTTTTGCCTGCGAAGGTGGCCCATTGTTTGAGGGTTTGGGCCTTGGGAGGCGCGATCAACTCAACGACGTCTCGGACGCGCCTTCAATCGCGTCTTGTTCGCTGGATTCGGTCACTATAGATTCGATATGCAACGTGGGTACGGCCTGCAATGGCGCGGCCAGTATACCTAGCCCAATTCATTCTCTTCTTGTACAGGGAGCACAGTGAGCCAACCCCTTTCGGATCTCGAACAACTGCTCGCGTCAATGCAGCCAGAGCTCAATGAAGGAGCCTATGTCTTCTCATCCGTTCCGGCGGACCGGGATGTGTCGCGGCTCGCGCCTTTGGCGACGTTTCGTGAGCGCGAAGGGATGACCCTCATCATCGATGAGCCGACAGCACTGCGCGAGGAGTTGCCTGTGCTTTTCCGGGCAGCGTGGATTACGCTGACCGTTCACTCCGATCTGCAGGCGGTGGGACTCACTGCCGCGGTGGCTGAGGTGCTGACGAAGGCCAGCATCAGCTGCAACGTCGTTGCCGCCGCCTTTCACGATCATATTTTCGTGCCGGTTGAGCGCGCCGCTGATGCGCTGACCCAGCTTGCCGGGCTCCAAGCCCGGGCGGCACGGGACGCGTCCGCGTGACCCTCAGGGGCTTCGATCGGTCGGGTGCGCCTCACCGCCAGTGACGCGTATAAGATCCGGCGCGTGTCACTGTCCCACAGTTGTCCGGCGTGAAACCGAGCTTGACGACTTTTGTGAAACGGGCTTCGGGCCGGCACACGGCTGTACAACGGCTTCTGTTGTCCACGGAACGTGACAGGACGGTAAATTTGGACGCCTCGGTCGAGGCTGCCAGATCCTCACCCGCAACAGCGACGCGTTGGCGTCGGAGCTCCCGTCAATACCAGCCGGCGATACGCCCGGGATTGCGCCGGGCGGCGCTGGGATGAGCCACTTGCGTGGGCCGCGCGCGCCATGGGGACTGCCAACGCTTCTGCGCGAAACCCTGTAGGTGCCGTCCGGCCAACGGATCATGCTGCTACTTCGGCAAGATTTGTATCGATAACCCATTGTTGTATAAGGAATTTCGTGCGGGTTATAATGGAACCATGTAACCCGGATTTGGAGGTGATCGATGAACCTGGACGGTAGGCTTTTGATGTCGCTGAAGAAGCGGTCGGGTAATGTCGTGCTTCGACGGGAACTGGCTGGGTTGGGGAGTTCGTCGCACCTTAGCACTGCACTTCAGCATCTCGTTGCCGATGGACGCCTCGTTCGACTGGGAGCCGGTGTTTATGCCAAGACCAGTCCGGATCCGGAAGGCAACGCGCGATTTGCCGTTGGTTGTGACGTGCTGTTGCGCGAGGCGCTCGGGAAACTGGGCGTGGCGGTCCTTGATGTGACAATCCAGCACGAAAACGGTCGCTCCGTCTGCCTCGTTGACGCAGGGACGAGCCGGATTTCCCGCAAGCTCGGCTGGGACAACATCCGGGTGCGGTATGTCGGTCAACCCGAAAGATCACAAACGGGCGCGGCCCCCAGCCTACCTGCAGATGTCGACAAGCTGCCAACCCAGAACGTCGGGAAGTTTGTTGAGCGGCTCGCGCAAGCCTACGGCATTCAATACCGGCGCTCGGGCCTCGATGATTTTGCCGAGGCAGTGACGCGAGCGGCGGGTGACGATGTCAAGCTCGATCTCACAGGCAAGCTGCTGGTTGCACTCAAGAAGCAGGATCGGATTAACGGCCGGCAGTTTGCCCGACTGATGGCGAACCACATAAGGGAGATCAAGCGTGTTCGACCCGTTCGGGGACTACGAAACCAGGGGTTACCTGCGTAACGTTGACGGCATCAAGGATCTGGATGAACTCAAGTACATAGAACACGGATTCTTTGAGTCGAACCTCGAGGCGGCATTGGCGTATCTTCACGCCATCAGAGGTTCGATTACGTACGTGCACTTCCTTGAGGTTCACCGGATCCTGTTCAGTGAGTTTTACCCGTGGGCGGGCCAGGATCGCCATGCTCTCGGTGTTGGGAGACTGGTCGGGAAGGGACAGCGGATACAGTTCGAAGCTTCGGAGTTATGCCAGCGTGCCGTTGAATGGGGACTGTCGGCTGGCAACAATCCCAAGGCGATTCGGGAAAAACCGGGGATGGTCATGGGCGCTCTTGCCTGGGGGCATCCTTTTCTGGACGGCAACGGTCGCACGATGCTTCTCGTCCATGCGGAACTTTGCCACCGCGCAGGTTTCGCCATTAACTGGAATGCATCCCGCAAAGACGATTACCTGGAATCGCTTACCCGGGAACTGGAAAATCCACAGGGCAAGCACTTGGACGCGTATCTGCTCCCATTGATGGTGGCTCCCGTTGCCAGGGGCGATCTCCGCGACCACCTCATGTCATTACCGGGGCTCAACGGAGATGACGGGCGCAGTGCACCGGACATCGCATACCGGGCGGACGATGCTGAGGCAAACCAGAACTACCTCGAGTTGAAGCGCGCGCGTGGAGAGAATTAAGCGGCGTGCCGCGCCCTCAACGGCGAATTCAGTGGCACACGTTTCCAGCACGCGTGACGAATCGTCGAATGACGGGTCAATTTGCTGGCGGTCAACGGTTACCCTATCGATGCGGTCAGTCGACCATAGCCCGGTCCCTGTGGCGTACGAGAGCGTCACGACAGTCACGACCGGGCAGCGTTTATCTGTCTTCCGATGCTGCGTCTGAAGTGCGGTTGACGTCTGCCGACGAGGCGGCAGGCATGAGCACCGCGGGTTGGGCTGCGCCGAAGTGTGCGGCTTGCGGTGGCCGCGACGGCGCAGCGCGGAGCGCCCGTGCTTCCCGCTCTGAGGCGCGGAATACAAGCGCGTTTTCCATTTGATCAACGATGATGTACGGCGGATCGGCACGCCAATGCAGAAGGAGGAGGCCGCCCGCGGTGTCGGCGAAAACGGCGGGCACGCGTTTTGGATCGGCGAATTGCAGATAGATCTTCCGGCCGTCGTCGAACACCTGGTACGGTCGGGCTTCGGCATCTCCGCTCAGATGCCAGTCGAAGTCGTAGACGGGCCCCGTCATCGGCGGCGGTTCGGCGCAGGCTGACTGGAGCAGGCAGCCGGCGAGGAGGACGGTTGCAGAAAGCAGGGTGGTGGCTTGTTTCATCGATGGCAGCTCCCGTCAGTGACGCCGGGTGGCAGCATCATGTCCCGCTGGGTGATGAACGTGATGCGCTGGCCCGGCTCGAGCTTCAGCGTCGGCTGGATATTCATGTTGCGCTGGAGAATGGTTTGCGTCGTTTGTGACAGCGATTGCGCTGCGGCCGACGACAGGTCCGTCGCCACGCCGCCGTTGACGTTGATTGTCGTGCCGTTCGACTGGTTCTGGTTGTGGCCGATCCAGGCGGCGACGCCTGCGATCAGGAACGTCGAGCCGAAGATCCGGAAGAAGTGGTTGTTGACGTCGGCACTGGCACCCGCCTCGCCGTCGGGATCGTTGCCGGTCAGGCCGTCGAGGCGCATCGTCGCGTGACGGAAAATCATCCGGGTGGCGGCCATGAGCATCAGGTCCTGGCCGATCGCCACGTCATTGTTGGTCCGGCCGAGAATGCGCGTGCCCTTCGGGATGAGCTTGCAGGTGCCGTCGATGCTGTCATAGATGTCGCGGTCGACCATCGCGCGGAAGACGCCTGGCATGTCGCTTTTTGCGCCCTGCAGGATGACCGTGGGAATGGGCGTGCCGCCCAGTACCATGTACGGTGACCTGAGCGGGACTGGGACCAATGGTTTCTCATCGTCAGCCGTGTCTGACTGCTGTTTCAGCCAGTCCGCGTTGCGTCGGTCAATGCCGCTCGCGACGCTTGCCTGCTGTAACGCAGACGACGCTGTGTCAGGCGCGCCATGGATCGTCTGAGCGGCGGCGTCAGACTGTTCCGGAAGGTTTGCCAGGCGGCCTGCAGGACGATCCGGGTCCTGGACACTGGTTGCCCGTGCCGCTGCGTCCTGGGTGCCGCGCGTCGTGTCTTCGTACGCAACGAGCGACTGGCTCTGCATCGCTTCGATCTGCCGTTGAAGGGCGAGACGATCGGCATCGCGGTTCGCCGCCGACTGGCTGGAAGTGTGATAGCTGGGGGGAAGGGGACCTGCGTCTTCGCCGGGTGCACCTTTGGGGATACCGTCAAGCGGCGTGCCGCCAAGCGGGGCGCTGGCCGTTTCGTTTCCTGCTCGGGCCATCGCGAGATTGCGCTGGTCCTCCAGCCGCTTGCGTAGCGCATCCGGCGACGCCCTGGGCTGCCGCGCCTCAGCATCGAGCTGCTCTCTCGCGCGTCGTTCGGCGGCGCTCTCGTGCGGGTGAGACAGCGCGTGGACGAGCACAATCGCGACGAGGGCAGAGCCCAGCGCGACTAGCAGCACTTTCGCGAGATCGCGCCGCACGCGCGTCAGGCGCGCTGGATCGGGCGTAAGCGGGGCGCCGCTGTGGCCGTTGTGTTGCGGGGCGGCCATGATCACGGCTTCCCGTAGACGTTCGTCATGCGCGCTGAATCGCAGCCGAAGAGTCCGCAGCCTTTGCCCTGACCGTTGAAGATCCGGACCTCCTCCTTGCCACGCTTGAGCAGCAACCCATACGGAACGGTCTGCTGGACCTCGTAGAAGTCGTTGCCAAGTGGAACGAAGCTCGCGATCTCAGCTTCCCCCTTGTCGTCCATCAGCAAGATGGCGGGCAGTTCAGCTTGATGCGGAAGCTGGAGGTACGTGAACCGCCCGTCGTCGAACACGATCACGGGCGCGAACGGCGCTTTGCCCTCGACGCGGTAGTCGAAGTTCGCGTGATCGAGCGCAATGTGAGGGCCGTCCGGCCCCGCCGTGTCCGATGCCGGCTGCCCTTCGGGCGTCGCGCGGTCCGGCCGCGCGGCAGCGTTGCTCGTGGGTGCGTTACCCGGGTATTCGATGCCAAACGGTGAGACCTCTCCTACCGTTGTCTGCGCGTCGGCACCCAGGTAGTGCCACGAGACCCGGTGGTACGCCTTGCCGTCATCGGACGATCGCAGGTCGAGTTCGTAGCGCCGGCGGGACGTGATGATGGTGGCGGCATTTTCGAGTCCGGGCAGGCGCGCCTCGATAAATACATCCCGCTTCGTCAGAGCGGTGTGCTCAAGCCAGCGCTTGCCGGTATCCGACAGATAGACGCCCACCACTTCCTCGTCTGGTCCGAACACCAGATGCGTTTCCTGGCTGGTCCGCACGAGCACGGGGTACGAGTAGTCCGGGTCGTAGTCGTATACGACGAGCGACGCGTCATCAGGCGCGGGGTAGGGACCTTTGATCGCCGCAAGCGCCGCCGCTTGCCGGCGGTGCCGGGAGGACGAGGGAGCAGGATGTGGGGGGGCTGGGTCCGGCAGCTTCTGTGCCATGGAGGGTATGCCCGGTGGCAGCGGCGAGGCAGCAGGCGGGGCTGACGACGCGGATTGCCCGTTGGCCGTCGCCATGCTGGCACCGAGCAGCATCGCGACGCATGTGACGGATGCAATGACGTTCATTGCGCTGCTCCAGGATCGACGCCGAGGTAGGGCGTGAGACTGAAATGGGTGATACGCAGGCCGATCGGGTTGTCCTTCTCTTCGCCGGGCTTCAGGGTCTCGGGCGCGAGCAGGAAGCTGATCGTGAGCAGCATCTGTTTCGGTCGCGATGGTTTGCCGTTCACGCTCTCGACCAGTGTGAAGATCAGGTACGCGACCTGGCCATCGGGCGAGAACGAGGTGGAGTTCTCGACGAATTCACGGGTGAGCCCCGGCGTCTGCACGACACGCTGCGCGACGGGATCGGTCACCGTGATCCAGGTTTCGAGCTCCCGCGTCGCCGCACCCGATGTCCAGCCGAACGCAGCGGGGATCTGACGCGTGAGCGTGTTCTGGCTGTCGGCCTCGATCGTGAACACGCGTGAGGCCCATTTCACCAGGAAATAGCGCCTGTTGGCCGCGGTCACTGAATACGTTTCGGCGTAACGGTCCGAGACCCACACCGCGCCGCTCTTTTCATCATGCTCGACAAAATACGGACGCGGACCACTATGCGCACTCTGGACGATCAGTGCTGCGCATTCGCCGGCTGCAATCAGCGCGAAAGCAGCGGCGACCTTGATGGCGAGGCGCTTTTCCCACACGGGCCGCTGAAATGCAGCGAACCATGCGGCCACGGCCTCTCCGGTGTTGGGCGGCGCGAAGAGATCAGTGCCGGCAGGGGCGGCCGGGTCTGAACGGGACGGACGCGACGGTGGCATCTGTTCATCCATCGCTCATGCCTCCGCGCAGGCCCGCGCGTGCGGTGCTAGACTGAAACCCAGTTCACTTGCTGCGCGGGTGCAGCCATGGCCAGACTCAGGATCATCCTGCTGTATTTCGTGCTGCCAGTTTTCCTGTTTGCCGCGTTCCTCCTGTATCAGGTCGGCGCGCAGCATTTCGGCGTCGCGATGATGCTCGCGGGAGCAGTGGGGTTTCTCGCGTGGGCGGCATTTAGCCGGACGCCACGAGACAGGCAGCAGTCTCGGGAGGCAGACGAGCAGCATCTCAGAGATGCAGATGCGTCCTGGAATGCGTACTATGCGAGTCATCAAAACGAAAGTAGGCATCACTGATCTCATTTCAATACGTTGGGCGTCAACTTGTTCCCCATGACACCCTTGCCAAAGCCGCGCAAGCCACCACCAGCGCCGCCTGAGACAAGCGACTTCGCGATGTCCGGCACCTGCCACATCATGAAAGCCCCTACACCGCAGACGAGCGCAAGCGCGAGCATCGCAAGGTAGTTCGTCGCGTAGTATGCGTCACTGTTTGTGCCGCTTTGCATCGCCGTCTGCTGCACGAGGCTCTGGATGCCGGGCAGCACGCCGCTGTAGACGATCGCCATCATCAGCCAGGCCACCACCTTGAAGAGGCCTGCGGAGATCGTGAACCTGAGCCAGCCATCGAAGAGGAATTCACCGGCAGGCAGCACATACCAGGGAATCAGGACCGGTCCGAGGCAGAAGGCAATGTCGAGCAGGAACGAGCCGAACTGCACAACCACGACGAAGATCAACGTCATGAGCGTGATCGCGATGATCGCCAGCGCTTTCGCGAGGAACGCGAGCAGGATCAGCGGCAGGTTCCTGACGAGCGTCCAGATCGAACTCACGCCCGCCGAGTTCGCCCCTGCGTCACTCGTCGCACCGCATTCCTGATGTTCGGTGTTCGGAATCACAACGCCTTCGGGTGTGACATCGGGCACCTCCTCGCACACCTGGGCGGCTTCGGTGCGCACGCCCTGCATGATGGTCGAGGCGGCATTGACGAGCGCACGCAGCAGATCGCCAGGATTGCCGTCGCCGCCGGACACGCGTGAGGCCATCGTTTGCATGTTGTCGACGAAATAGCTATGAACCGTGGTGCTCCACGCGGTGAGCAGCACCAGGATGACCGCGCACCTGATCAGGTGGCGAAACAGGTTCGCGAAGAAGCCGGGGAAGTCGCCCTCGAGCAGCCACAGGAACACGTGCCAGGTCGCGATGATCAGGCCGAGCGCTGCGAGCAGGTCCAGACCGTCTGACAGGAACAGCGTCTGCAGGCTGCCTCCTTTCGTCTGCATCGTCGCGAATAGTATATTGAGGACCGAGATGACGTCGTTCATGACTCAGATTCCACATCCGTTTAGCGCAGACCGCCGGCGAGGCGGACCATAGCCAGCAGTGCAGCGAGCGGCAGCGCGAACCAGCCGGCCGCAAAGACCTGCGGGCTGTCGACCTGCACGATCAGGAGTCCTGTGAGCAGGGACAGGCGGGTATTGCGCGTGATCCGCCGGTCGAAGCGCCACTGCGCGTCTCGTTCCTCGTCGATGGTCTGACGGTGGCCACGGTACGCGCGTACACCCCCGAGGACGAGCCGCAGTTCGGCAGGTGTCATGCACAGCGAGCGGATCAGCCAGCGCAGCAGCATCGTCGCCTCCGGGTCACGGGTTCTGCAGCAGATCGAAGTCCGGCGCGCCCTGCGTCGTCTGCTGTTCCTGCCGGTTGACCCGGCCCATCGCTGCGGCGCGCGCGGCGGCGAGTTGCGCGGCATTGCCCTGGGCCTGCGCCTCGCCGGCGCGGTCCTGCATCTGCTGCGCGACCTGGCGCTGCATGAGCGCGTGCAGGTCCACCATTTCGCCGGCAAGCACGTTCGACTGCTGGTTCAGCATCTGCAGCCCTTGTACGGCGCCGGTGACATTCGGAATCTGGGACTGGATCTGCTGCAGGTTCTCCGCGCGAGCGGCGAGCGTGTTCAGGTTCTGCATGTCCTGCGTGAGCTGCTGCTGGTAGATCCCGCCACGCGTCGAGGCAAGCGACGTGTAGGCCGACAGCCACTGCGCCGGTGACATGCCGGTCGAGTTCATCTCCGACAGGCTGCGCCCGAACAGGCCACTCGTGGCGTTCGCCGCCTGCTGCAGCTGCGTGATCGCTGTCGACAGCGACTGGAAGTTCGCCATCTGTGTGCGGTAGGGGGCGATCGTCTGGTCGATGAGAGAAGCCGGCACCTGCTTCAGGTTCTGGACCATCGTCACATACTGCTGCAGGCGCGTGATCTGCGCCTGGACGTTCTGTTCGACCATCTGCGCCTGCTGCGAAACGGACGAAGCCAGTTCCGCGTGATTCAGGAGTTGCGTGATCTCCGTGGCGCCGCCGGTCATGCCGCCACCGGCCCGGGCAGCACTGACGTGCACAAGTAGACAAATGACGACCGGTGCGCCGATGCGGCCGAGCAGGGCGTTACGCATGGCCGGCCTCCGGCTCGGGCGCGGGCATTGCATCGCCGCGCGCCTGCGCTGCGGCTTCGTCGGTGTACCGTTCCTTCCAGTCCGGATAACCCGAATGCAGATGCCGGTCGAAGACGATCTGGGCGCTCATTTCCGAGCGCAGGATTGCGATTGAGCGGGGATCGAGCGGCACCGAAATGCGCCGCGACGCGCCACCCTGTTCGGCGATGAAGTAGTCGCGCTTTGCGACGAGCTTCTGGATCGTGCGGATCTGACCGTCGGACAGGCCGAAGTCGCGCTGGTAGGCGGTCTTCGCGGAGGGCGTAAAGTTCTCGACGGGCACAAACACGCGCACGAGTACGTTGTCGCGGATCTGCGGCCAGACGGACGAGGACGATACCTGCTCGGGCGACTGGGCATCCATCCATACGCAGCCGAGCTTCTTGCGCATCGTGACAATCCAGTTGCCGATCTGCGCGGCGAATGCCTCATCGTCGAGGAGGTTCCAGATCTCGGGCAGCATCACGAGCGTCGGGCCGATCACGCCGTTCGCGCGTCGCTGCTCGAGCGAATCCTGGATGCGGTAGGTGACGTACGACAGGAATGGCCGTGCGATCACCGGGCTCGCGAGAATCCGGTCAGTTGCCATCGAGACCCAGTGCGCGTCATCGAAGCTGTCGTCGACATTGTCGAAGTAGTGGGCGTGCACGGCCCCGCCGACCCACAGCGCCAGTTCGTCCGCGAGCGGCCCTGCCGGCAATGACGCGTGGACCGTGCCCAGTCGCCAGAGCCGCCGGTCGGTGCGGCTGCCCCGGCTACGAACCGCGGCGAATGCCGTTTCCAGCTCGCGCCGGTCGCCGGCGCTCACGCGATACGTGCCGCGTTGCTGCACGAGCAGTACGACCCATTCGACGAGGAATTCGAGATGCCGCTGATCAGCCAGCAGCACCAGCGGATTCATCTGCGCACGCTCGTCGCTGCGGACGTCTCCCGCCTCGCTGTCGAAATGCATGTAGCGACCACCCTGCAGGATCGTCGGGATGCGCATCGACAGATCCTTGTCGAAGCCATAGAGCCGGGCGTTCGGATACTTGCGAAAGAGCGTCGCGCACAGCAGCATGAAGATCGTCTTGCCGAAGCCGGTGCGCCCACATACCAGCATGTGCCCGACATCACCCAGAAAGCCGGTAAACCAGTAGGGTGTGCCGAACTCCGTTGGGAACGCAGCCAGCGCGGGACAAAGCACGCCGGTTTCCTTTGTCAGATGCGCGTTGATGCGGTGGCCGTCCGAGACACCGCGCAGCGGCAGCAGGCGGGAAAGGGCTTCCGTGTCGATGAACGACCATCGCGCACATTCGCGCCACATGCCGGGAATCGTGGTTGCGAACGCAGAAAGGGCGTGAAGGGTTTCGCGCAACGGCGTGAAGTGCGCTGCGCGCAGCGCTTCCTCTACTGCCTTGTGGGTGGCCACGGCCTGGGTCCATGCCGCGTCAGCGGCGTGGCCATCATCGAACGGCCCTGTCTCGAATACTGGCGAGTACGACAGCACGGACAGGTTGTAGTACCCGTACAGCTCTTCAGCCATCTCGACCTTGCCGGCGCGGCGGTTGGCTTCGTCGGCCGCCGCCGAACGTGCCTGGTTCTGCCGCGCACCAGACATGTCGCCGCCGCGCAGCGTGGCGGCAAGGAGCGATCGCGTATCGAGCCGGCGTCCTTCGTGATAGCGGCGCACGCCGTCGATGAAGCGCATCGTGGCAGAAGGGGATGTGACCCGGAAGCAGTGACTGATGGTTACCTCGCCCGGTACCTTGAGCAGGCCGTCGAGACTGGTCGGCAGAACGCTGTCCGGCCAGAAGTCACGGCGGCCTGGAATGCCTGCTGCGATCCCGAAGCGCTGGCGACCGCCAGCGTAGAAATGGAGGTAGTCGTGGCCGGGCCGCACTTCGGTATCGCACATGGCGACGTCGAGCGCAGGAATGTCGGGGACCGGCACGGCCTGCAGATGATCGCTGGCGGGCGAGCCGCAGGCGTGCATGAAGGCACCCAACCTGTCGCCGGACAGCCGTCGGCAGGCGAGGCGCGGGTTGCCGGCCACGAAGCCAAACAGGATGTGCTCGAACGTTTCGACGACGGTCGCAAGTTCCGAGGCGGTGTACGCGAACAGGTACTGGTCCGAGAACGTGCCGCGCACGGCCTGCATCAGCGACCGGGCGACGGGAAGCCCGTCGCGCGTCATCCCGTGCGAGACCTTGCCCG
The DNA here is from genome assembly GCF_004339745.1 of Paraburkholderia sp. BL9I2N2. GTDB lineage: Bacteria > Pseudomonadota > Gammaproteobacteria > Burkholderiales > Burkholderiaceae > Paraburkholderia. The sequence goes on from NZ_SMGP01000001.1 coordinate 1,386,625, forward strand.
CGAAGCGATCGATGCCGACCTCGGGCGCCAGCGTGAAGGTCACGTAGTGACGGTTTGTATAGTTCGCAGCCTGCTCGAACGTTGCCCGTCGGGCGTCGTCCACCTGCTGTGAAACCGGATCCGGCATCGGTGCGCTGAGATACTGCGCGCTGCGCCGGCGGTGGACGGTCCACCACATCGTGACCGGACGGCGCGCCGTGTCGCGCAGGGACGTGACAAGGTTGTCCATCAGTTCGAGGATGTGGCCCGTCGACAGCGCATCGGCGTCGGGTCCTGAAAACGCGTACGTCGCCATCAACGCTGAGTCCTTGTTGACGACGAGCGCGTCGCTAAAGCGGAAGAGCCACGGCACCAGTTCGGCGGTCGAGCGCCGATCGCCATCAGTGCGTCGTGCAACGCGGGCCAGCGATTCGCTGTCGAACGGGGAGCGTGCAAAGGCGGACTTCAGCATGGCAACCCTCGCGCAAAGCCTTTCGGGCGCGCGTTGACCTTCTGGCGCAGGAGATGGCGCGGTTCGTAGTAATCGCCCTGGCGGCTGTATTTGGTGTAGCAGCGGATCTGGTCCGGATCGCGCCGCACGGCAAGCCACAGCACCGGGTGCGTCACCAGCACCGCGAGCAGCACCCACGCGTTGCGCATACCGGCGGCAAACGTGATCACGATGGCACCCTGTGCGATGCACCAGCGACGGTCGATGCCGAGCAGCAGGAACTGTTCGAGCATCGTCTTGCGGATGCGTGCAGCGAGCGGATTGTCCGGTTCGCTGTCCGCGCGTTGATCGGCGTGCTGTGCGTCCATTGCGTGTGTCCTCAGAGGTGTCCGTCAGAGCGTGCCGGTGCAGGCCGCGCCATGGTTGAAGACCTGTGCCCACAGCAGCGGCATGTTGAGAATCGCAAGCGTGCCGAGCACCCCGCGCAGTACGTGCGTCTTGATGTTGCTGCGACCATCGTCGAGCAGCCACAGCACGATCGAGCCGACCAGTGCGGAGAGGGACACGACTTCCAGCAGCTCGTTGTCGAGCACGTCCTGATAGACGGTGCACAGGCCACCGTTCCAGATGCCCGCATGAGCGATAACCGGGATCGAGCCAAGCCACAACGCAGTGAGGACTGCCCGGATGGGACGTTCATGGAGCAGCACAAGACTTCGCCACGCTGTGCGAACTGCGCGACACCAGCCGACGGCAGGGGAGACCGCGCGGCGCATGGCAATCACGCCCCGGGAGGTATGGGTGGTTTCAGGCATGGGCTGCCTCCTCGACATCGGCGTAGCGGGAAAAGAGACAGCGCGTGCGGTAACGGTCGTGCTCGACGCCGAGCACTTCGCGGATTTCGACGGGGCCGCGTATCGCGCCCTGCCGCTCGGCATGCACGAAGAATCGGAACGTCGAGGCAATCTTCTGGCGCAGGTCGGCGATGCTCATCAGGCGCCCCTCGTCACTCATGCGGATGAGCGATTCGAGTCGCGCGGGTGCCGTGTCAGCCGAGTCAGCGTGAAACGACACGATGGAGCCGGGGTGTCCCGTGTTGAGCGCTTCCATCAGGTCGAAGGCTTCAGCGCCGCGCACTTCGCCGACGATGATCCGGTCGGGGCGGATGCGCAGCGAGAAGCGCACGAGATCGCGGATGGTGATGCCGAGGTTGGCTTCCAGGCCCACGTGGTTCGGCGCGTGGACCTGAAGCTCCGCTGTATCCTCGATGGTAACGATCCGGTCGCTTGCCGGCATCGCATCGATCATCGCGTTGAGCAACGTGGTCTTGCCGGACGAAGTGCCGCCCGAAAATGCGACATTGATCCGCTCACGCATGACCCACTGGAAGAACTCGCACAACGCGGCACCACCGCCTGACAGCCGGTCGAGCAGGGCCGCATTGCGGCGCGGGGAGAAGGCGCGCTGCGCGGCAGGCAGTACGTCTAACGCGCCACTGCGCACGTAGTCGGCCAGACCGATGCGGCGGCGCGCGTGCTTTCGGATCGACAGCATATCGCCGTGAATGGCGACCGGCTGGCGGGCTGCGGCAAGACGAAGGCCGGGCAGCCGCGCATCGAGCAGTGGGGTCTGCGCTTTCGCATTGACGTTGGCGAGGATCGTGATCGCGCGATCGAGCGCGTCAGGATTCAGGTCGCACCGGGCCACAAACGAGATGATGCCGTTGCGCTCGACGAAAATGGTGTCCGCGCGGTTGACCATGATTTCCTGCACGTCGGGATCGGCGAGCATCGGTTGCAGCGGGCCGAGGTAATCGTTCAGTACCTCGATCGCGTATTCGTACGTGACCCGGCTCATTGCGCGTTCCCCCATGCGATGGGTTCAAAAAGCCGGGCAATGAAGTTCGAGCTGGAATGCCTGGCGGTCACGGCTTCCTGCGGCTGAGCCACGGGTGCCGGAGCCAGGCGCAATTCGCGGTAGACGCGTCGCGCATAGGCAATGCGCTTCTCGCGTGTGCCGGCGTTGTACGCACCGATGGCATCCCATGTGAGTCCGAGGCGATGGATGTCCTGCGACAGGATCCATGCGCCGACATAGGCATTGGTGCAGCCGTCATGGAGGCCTGCGCGCGAGACGCCGAAGCGCGAGAGCGTCACGAGCCACCGGCTGTTGATCTGCATCAGCCCAATGTCGGTGGTGCCGTCATCATTCAGATGGACGACACCCGCGCGCTGTCCCGATTCGATGGTGGCGATCGCGCGTACCAGCTGGACGTTGACGTAATGGAACCGCGCGGCATCGTCGATGCAGTCGGCGCGGCTGGTCGCTGCAACGAGCAATGTGCACAGGGACATCATCGGGACCCGCTTCACGTTGACCTCATCCGGTTGGGGTTGCCTGAAGGAAACAGAAGCTGCGAAAAAGAATCTGCGAAAAAGAACCTGCCGGGAGCGGGGCGCAGCCCGGCAGGTCAACAGCGCGCGTCAGTCCAGGGGGAAGGACTGACGGCTTCACTGTAGGCAGCGCAGGTGCCGGTATGGCCGGAATGCCAGCAGCAAAGCGCTGCGGCTCGCGCCGTCATTTTTTGACGGGGCCAATGAACGGAGCCGACAGCGCGCGTGCTGTCCATTGCGGGATAAAGGCGTTGCAAGAAAGCTGGAAAGGCAAGGGGAATGAAGGACGCGTAAAGGGAAGGGCCCAATCCAAAGGCCGCGGGTGATGCTGGGATGAATCGCATCACCCGCTCAAAGGCGCAAACGGCGAAGGGCAAAAAAGGGGTTCTGCTGCAAGAGAGAAAGACGCTGCGGCCTTTGCCGCAGAAGGCCGGGAAAGGACCGGCCGGCGGCTCGCAAGTGAGACCATCTGTGGAGCAGTATGACTGCGCGGTGCGGCATCCCGTCGCGCAGTTATTTGCGTCGGTTCCAGCAGCGCGATGCGTACCGTTCAACCATGGCGACCTTTCGCGAGGCCTCACGACCGAGGCTGATCCCGTTCTCCCGTTCAGCCGGAAACCCCACATGGCTTTTGCCAATGCCCTTGACTGGTTGAAGTTGCAACAAGCGACGGTGCATGCGACTCCGCCGCTGCCTCCGGCTGCGCCGCCCGCGCAGCCTGTCAGGCGCAGCGTGCCGCCTTCGCCGCAATACCTGCCGGTACTGGGATACCGTGAGCTGATTCAGCGAACCGGTGTTGAGGGGACAGTCCAGCGTATCGCCAGCAGTCTGGGTCTGTCTTTCGACAGCGAGAAGCGCGACCTCGAACCGTTGCTGCAGCGGCTCACGGAATTCGTGCAGCTCCTGCCCGCATCGGAATCGCATCATCACGCGCAACCGGGCGGCCTGCTGATTCACCTGCTCGAGGTGGCGCGCTATGCGCTGCATTTCCGTGAGGGGTACCGGCTGCCGCTGGGGGCGAGTCCCGAAGACCAGATGCAGCACGGAGCGCGGTGCAGTTATGCGGTCCTGGTCGGCGCGCTGCTGCACGACATAGGCAAGCCGCTCGCGGATCTGAAGGTCGAACTGGTTTGCAGGCACGAACTCCGTCCCTGGGTGCCGATGGCCGGCAGCATGAACGGGCAGGGTGGCGAGTGGTATCGCGTGGATTTCCCGGCGCCTGGCGAGCGCGATTACGGCGCCCATTCGCGTCTTGCCATCGTGCTGCTGCAGCGCGTCGTGCCACCGGCGTCATTGAGCTGGCTGGCCCAGTATCCGCCGGTGCTGCATGAACTAGCTGCCTACCTATCCGGCGAGACCAGCTCGAAAGACAGCGCGCTGGCGAAGATCGTCGGCGATGCGGATCGCCGCTCGGTAGCGGAAAACCTGCTCGCCGGTCCCCGTACGCGGTTTGCGACGGCGCGCGCGGTTCCGTTGATCGAGCGGTTGATGGAAGGGCTGCGACGGCTTCTGGCCGAGGGCGGCGTGCCGCTTAACCGTGCGGGAGCCACCGGCTATTGCGACGGCGAATCGCTGTGGTGCGTGGCGAAAACGCTGGCCGAGGCTGTCCGCACTTACGTCGCGTCGCATGAAGAGCAACAGCGCGGCGCGGCTGGCATCCCGTCGGACAACAACCGGCTCTTCGACACGTGGCAGGAATACGGTGCGCTGGTGCCGACGCCGGAAGGCGGCGCCATCTGGACCATCACAGTGACGATTGGTGCCTGGCAGCAAACGTTCACGGTCCTGCGCTTTCCGCTCGATCGGCTCTACGCCGATCCGGCTCGCTATCCGCGTGCGCTACCGGCGGCCTCGGTTCAGGTTATCGAAGTGGGCGCTGTGCCGAACCCGACAGCTGAATGTGTCGAGCTCACTGATGAGGGCGTGACTGAAGCACACGCAGAGCTTGGCCCGCAAACGTCGTCGCCAGTCGCGGCCGATGACTTGCCCGACCCGCAGGAGAGCGCTGCGTTCGATGCCGGCACGCCGTCCATGAACGAGCGTGAGCAGGCTTATCTGCCGGACGCAGAGAGCGCCGCCGTGCTGAACGATGAAATCGTTGATCGCGACGGGAGAAGAGATCCTGCACTCGTACCGGATCTGGTGAGCGCCCCGGTTCGCCCGCGCGAGAAGGCGCGGGTTCCGTCGCGATCCATTGCCTCCCGGGCGGGTGCCCGGCAGCCGCGGCCAAATGCCGAACGGTTCATGGCCTGGGTGCAGGAGGGGGTTGCCAATGGCGGGTTGCCGTACAACGAATCGATGGCCCGTGTACATTTTGTGCCGGAGGGTATGCTGCTGGTGACGCCCGCGATCTTCCGCGATTTCGCGCAGGCTCATCCCGACGCGATCGAACAGACGCTGGCGGAAGATGGCGCAACCCCGGAACCGTGGAAGCAGGTCCAGCGTGATTTCCAGAAGTCCGGCTATCCGGTGACCGCCGATGCGGGCGGCGCGGGGCGCTCCTATCTGCTCCACTACACCATCAAGGGCGCCGGCGGCCGTCAGTTATCTGCGATGCTCGTTCCGGAGCCTGAGCGGTTCTTCAGTCCCGTGCCGCCGCCGAACGTGATGATCCAGTCGAAGCAGAAGGCGGTCGTAGCGCAAGACGCCGATTCACCTCGGTCGTCTGAGGCGTAACGAGGCACCGGGGCGACGGCGATGGCGTATCCGGTCGAGAACTTCTTTCGCAGGCCCGTCGAACTGGTGTCCTCCATTGGGGCGCTCGCTGCGACCGGCATCCTTTGGTCCCACCCGGCACTCTTTCTCATCACGCCCGCGACGGGCGGCGTCACGACCCTCGCGCTGCTGTCACTCGCCTACGTTCGCGGGCGACAGGCGTGGCGGCTGATCCGCTTCCAGCGCAATCTTCGCCGCTTGCCGCAGTACGTGATCCCCGCAGCCGACATTCCGTGCTCCGCGAAGGAGGTGTTCCTCGGACGCGGCTTTCGCTGGAGCGTTATTCACACGCAGCGGCTCTATCAGGCCCGTTTTCCCGAAAATCGCCGGCTGCTTGCCCGCAATGACCTGTACGACCGGGCGCGGGACCATGAGCGCCGCTATCCCGGTAGCCGGATTGCACAGGTGACCCGCCGTGAGGCACGGTGGAATCCCGTCGCGCCGTTGCCGCCAGTTGGAGGAGACCCCGCGCTGCATGGCGTCGAACCGGACGAGCGGGCCATCTGGTTCGACATGGCCGAGCGTGTGGGGCACATGGCCGTGCTTGGGACAACGCGCGTGGGCAAGACCCGCCTGTGCGAGGTGCTGGTGGCCCAGGACATCCGCCGCGGTGACGTCGTGATCGTGTTCGATCCGAAGGGCGACGTCGACCTGCTGCTGCGCATGTATGCGGAAGCGAAACGTTGCGGGCGGGAGAGCGAGTTCACGTTCTTCCACCTCGGCTATCCCGACAGGTCGGCGCGCTATAGCCCGATCGGCACGTATTCGCGGATCACCGAGGTTGCCACGCGCATTGCCGGCAATCTGCCGAAGGAGGGGCAGTCCGCTGCATTTCGCGACTTTGTCTGGCGTTTCGTGAACGTAATGGCCCGGGCGATGAGTGCGCTCGGGATTCGCCCAACCTACGAGATGATTTACCGGAACGCGGTGAACATCGACGGGCTCGCGTTACGGTACTTCCGCTTCTGGCTCGATCGTGATTACCCGGGATGGGAGGACGGGCTCGAGCCGCTGGACAAGGAAGAGGCGAAGCAGGCGATGCGCCTGCAGCGCAACCAGGAAGTGCTGCAGGTGGCGAACCTGATCCGGCAGCAGGGCTGGACCGATCCGATCGCCAATGGCCTGCTGTCGGTCATCAGCAACGAACGCTCGTATTTCGACAAGCTCGTGTCGTCGCTGTATCCGCTCCTGGAAAAGCTCACCACAGGTCGCACATCAGAACTCCTGTCGCCCGACTATGATGATCCCCACGATCCGCGTCCCGTGTTCGACTGGAATCGCGTGATGGATCGCGGCGGGATTGTGTATGTCGGACTGGACGCGTTGTCGGATTTCGAGGTGGCTGGCGTGGTCGGCAATGCGATGTTCGCGGACCTGACGTCGACCGCGGGCCGCATCTACAAGTACGGGCATGGCTATGGGCAAAGCACGGCAGGCGGCCGGCGGCGCGTCTCGATCCATGCGGACGAGTTCAACGAACTGGTCGGCGACGAATTCGTGCCGTTGGTCAACAAGGCGGGCGGCGCCGGTTATCAGGTCACCGCCTACACGCAGACGAGCGCTGATCTTGAAGCCAGGATCGGCTCAAGGGCGAAGGCCGAACAGATTTTCGGGAACTTCAATACGGTCGTGATGCTGCGGGTGAAGTACGTCACGACCGCGAAGATTCTGACCGACCAGCTCCCGATGGTCGATGTGAAATCACTGACGCTTGCGTCGTCCGCGACGGATGCGGTAAGGCACGGCGAGGGCGTGCATTTCACGGCGCAGACACACGACCAGATCTCGGTACGACAGGTACCGATGCTGCAGGCATCTGATCTGACGCAGTTGCCCAAGGGCCAGGCGTTCGCGCTCATCGAGGGCGGCCAGCTGGTCAAGGTGCGGCTGCCGCTGCTCGACGCGCATGACCCGATCATGCTGCCGGGGCTGGACGACGTGGTGGCAGACATGCGATCCCGCTATGCGTCCTATGTCCAGGCGGTGTCGCCGTTCGACGAGGCAGGAGGTGTGTCGCCCGATGCTATTGGCGGCGCCGTAGGCAGCTTCATGCCGGTCCACGCGGATGCCGGTACGCCCGCACCGATCTCTGGACCGTGGACGGTGCAGGGCAAGGGTGCCGGGTTCTGACGATAGACGAGCGACCATGGCGGCGAAAACGCGCGACGGTAATGCCGATGGTGTGAAGTCTTTCTTCTGGATCGTCGATCTGGCGATCCACGTTGTCCTCTGGCTGCTGCTCGCCAGCATCCTCGCGGTGCTGGCGGATCTCGCCACGGCGCAAACGCTGTGGCGCGATGACCCGGTGGGTGGGATGCAGGCGCTGCTTCGCTATTACCTGAGCGAGACGACCGATCCCGGGCTGGCTGCGTGGGCGGCGGACGCCGCGTACTGGGGCTGGTTCGGCTGGACCGGCGTCGATGCGTCGGCGCGGGCATGGGAGGCAGGCGTCCTGCCTTCGCATGGTTTGGGGTCCTACCTGCAACCGGCGTTTTCCGGGGCGACGCGCGAGGCGCTCATGGTGGCAATGTACGGGATCAAGCTCTTCGGCGTTCGCATCGCGATGCTCGCAATGACGATTCCGCAGTTCGTGCTCGCGATTGCTGTTGCCGTGGCCGACGGTCTGGCGGCGCGACACGTGAGGCGCGCGCAGGGCGGACACGAGTCGGCGACCCGTTACCATCACGCGAAACGCTTTCTGACGTTCGGCGTGATCCCGTTGACTGCGGTCATCTGGCTCGTCGCGCCGGTACGGCTGCCGATCTGGCTGCTTTTCTGGCCGGTGTCGATCATGATTGTGATCGCGGTATGGAACATGGCGAAGTACTTCAAGAAGTACACGTAGATCGCAATCTGTCGCCCTATACTTTGGCCATGAAAAAAGAGGACAGACAGGTCATTCGCCGACATGTAGTGGTTCGACGCTCGCCCGTGCATGGGCGTGACGTGTTCGCATGACGGGCACTCGAAGCCGGCGTTCGAATTATCGAATACAAGGGCGAGACGATCAGGTGGACAGCCGCCCTCAGGCAGCATGGAAGCACCGGCACCGCCGGCCACACGTATTTCTTCGGGCTGTCGGACGGACGCGTCATTGACGGCGGGCGTCGGGGAAACAGCGCGCGCTGGCTCAATCACTCATGCAACGCCAATTGCGAGGCGATCGAAATCGAAGACCGCGTGTACATTCATGCGTCGACTGCGGTCACGCCCGGTGAGGAACTGTTTCTTGACTGCCAGTTGGCCATTGCAGATCCAACAGACGAAGAAGCGACGCCCAGCTATGTCTGCCGGTGTGGCGCGTCGGGATGCCGTGGCACGATGCTGGCAGTGGGCTCTTGATCTTGCAAGCGGCAAATCAGCGGCCCGATGGTAGCGTCGACGCCGACCGCTCCCTTGCTTCAGTGCGGTTCGCAAGCCACGCCTCCAGTTCCGACTCGCGCCAGCCTGTTGCACGTTCTCCGATGCGGATAGGCCGGGGGAATTCTCCGCGGCTGATCATTGCATAGATGGTCGCCCGGCACAGGCCAATCTTTTTCACGACATCCTTCATGCGCATTACCTGGTCCATTTCGCTCGGCTCCGTATTGCACTTGCTGTGGCCGATTATCCACGGAGTTCGACTGCCCGCAATGGACGACCGCAGGGGATACCGTGAGACGACGGACGGCACGGCGACATCAATACAGCTTTGCTGGTCGAGAGAGATGCATTGTTGTTACACTTAATTGCATATTCATCGACAATATGGTCGCGACCTTGCGAAACGTCGGCGAGCGTCAAATTCAGTTTCTATATCGTGGTCGTTCCACAACAAGCGGATGTGGGCATCATACGGCGAGCAGGTTACGTGAAAGCCCGATATCGCGAAGTTTGGCGAAGACCATATCGAACGGCTCGCGCCATGACGGCCATGGTCATCTCCGAAGATCTGAGGGCCACGCTTTTGAAGGGCAATAAAAGTGTGAGCTTGCCCGTAAAAAATGGATCCCTTGCTGAGTGTGTAAAACTCACGCGAGGAGGAAGGAAAGATGGGTAATCCGAGAGCACGGTACACGCAGGAATTCATGATAGAAGCCGTGCGCATGGTCCGCAGCGGCCAGAGCATGGCGGCGGTGGCAAAGATACTAGCCATTAGCCCGAAGACGCTGCACAACTGGGTTAAGGCCGATGCCGCTGGCAAGCTGAACGGCGCAGGCAAGCAGGTTTCTCCCGAACAGATGGAGATTGCCCGGCTGCGCGCGGAGTTGGCACGCGTGAAGATGGAGCGCGACATATTGGAAAAAGCCACGGCGTACTTCGCAAAGGTGTCGGATTGAAGTACGCCTGGATTGAACTTCACAGCCGACAATGGCCGGTTTCCCTGACCTGCCAGGTGCTGGGTGTCAGCCCCAGCGGTTACCATGCCCGCAAGGCCCGGGACGTCGATACGGAGCGTCCGCGCCGACGTATCAGCAACGACGCCCTGCTGGTCCACATCAAGGCCGTGCACGCTGAATCCAAAGGCGAGTACGGCTGGCCGCGGGTGTGGAAGAAGCTGCTTGCCCAGGGCATTCGCGTCAGCAAGGATCGTGTCCAGCGGCTCATGAAGCTGCATGGCATCAAGGCGAAGACCAAACGCCGCTTCAAGGCCACCACCGACAGCAACCACAACCTGCCGGTCGCGCCGAACCTGCTGCAACGCGATTTCTCGCCTGCTCGCCCCGATCAGGCCTGGAGTACGGACATCACGTACCTCTGGACTGACGAGGGCTGGCTGTACCTGACGGTCATCCTCGACCTGTTCAGCCGTCAGGTGGTGGGTTGGTCGATGCAGCCACACATGCGCACGGAGCTGGTGTCTGACGCGCTGCGTATGGCGTGGTTTCGCCGCCGGCCGGAAGCGGGCCTGATCGTCCATAGCGACAGGGGTAGCCAGTATTGCAGTCATGACTTCCAGGACCTGCTTAAGGGCTACGGCATGCGCAGCTCGATGAGCCGTCGAGGAAATTGTTGGGACAACGCGCCGACCGAAAGCCTGTGGGGATCGCTCAAGCGAGCACGCATCCTTGGCCAGCGCTTCGCAACGCGTCGCGAAGCGATGGACGAGGTAATCGACTGGTTGAGCTTCTACAATCATTCGCGCTTGCACTCGACGTTGGGCTACGTCAGCCCGATGCAATTCGAGCAGGACTGGCACGCCGCCCAGAACCAACGGGTGGCATAATCTCCGCTCAGTTAAGGGATCCGAAATTCGCGGGCAACGTCATAGCTCATGGCGATGGAAGCGGCTTACGTCACGATCGTTTGATCGAGTGGGTCTTGAAAGGAAAGAACCTGGAGGCAATTCTTGAGTTAGTTGGAGTATGATAATGCGAAAATCAGACCGGCAACTAGAATAGAGCGAGAGAGGGGCAAATGGGGGACCCGATAACGGCCGGGGCATATGCCGACACGTCCAATGACAATAGCTGGTCATCTGTCGATGACGCTTGTCCGGCGGAAGAGGGTGGCCCTATCGCCAGAACCGGCTTTAGTTATCAGGACGAGGTCGCTGTCGGCTTTCTGATTGATATGCTGTGCGATCCCTCGCTGGTGAAAATCCACTGCGAATCGCACGACGACATTCTGCTCCTGCGATCGGGCGAAGCAGGACGCATCGCTGAATTCGCACAGGTGAAGGGCGGTGAAGCAGACAAGCTCTGGTCAGTCGCTGACCTGTGCTATCGCAAGTCAGACGCCGTCGGCAGCTCGATTTTCGAAGTTTCACTTTCCCGCGACCAACATCGAGAGCTATCGCGCTTTCGTATCGTCACGCACCGGCCAGCTGTAACTGCGCTTGATGTGTTGACGTTTCCTCTCCATGCACCGGGACGTGAATCGAACGGGGCGAAGTTTCTCGAACTGTTCACGGGCATCGACGGGTACTGCCCGGCATTTCAATCCGCGAAGGGAAACGATGCGAAATACTGGATCGAAAACTGCGTGTGGGATGTTCGCGCCGACAAGTCAAATATCGAGCGTGCGAACCTGGTGGCGTTGATAAAACTTTCAGCCCAGCAGAAGCTCGACCTGCTTCAAGAGCATGTCGAACTCCTGTTGGGTGAATTGCGCGTACCCGCGTCGGCATACCGGTCCCTGACGTTGCGCGAACCGTTAGAAAAGCAGGAAAACACGCATGCACTTCGGGCAGGACGATCACCTGCCCAGTCCGTCTTCAACATTTATGGTTCGCCAGTCTGCCTTGTTGGTCCACGCCCCTTCCTGCAAGTCGTGTTGGACTCGACGATGAAGGGGCGGGCTTGTGCAGTCAGGCATTCAGATTTCGGGGATAGAAGTGAAACAAGAAATTGACAGTGTCATCCTGCATGCTCGAAACGCACCGCTTGAGCCTGCTAGGCGGATCTCCCGGGACAATGTTCTGGACACGATAGATCGAGCCTTCGAGGCGAACAGTATCGTATTCCTGGAAGGGGATCCGTTATCTGGAAAATCAGAACTCGCCGCGCAGTTCATGCGCCGGCATGAAGGTCGTGCCATCGGGGCGTTTCTTACCGCGGGTGCCCCTGTATTTTATTCGTCGGCGTTCCTTCGGCTGGCCTTCGCCGAGCAGATCCGTTTGCTCGTTGGCAAGTCGGACACACCGACGAATGCCGACATGCACGTCAGTGAGGCGCTTTTCAATCAGTACATCCTGCGGTTTCAATCGCTGGGCCGAAAGCGCCCGATTACCTTTATTGTCGATGGCCTGGCAGATTCTGAAGGAGCGGCCCGACAGGACACCCTGGAGATATTTAACCAGCTTCCCGCGGTTCAATCCGAGTTTCGGTTTTTGATCACCGGGAGCGACCGGTTATTCCAGGAGCTACCGTTCGCGACGCGGGGTGCGGTCAGGATTCCGAGGTTTGCGCTTAGTCTGCCGGAATCCGCAGAATACCTTTCCGATCTGAAGTTGCCGGAAGAAGACGTTCGTGCTTTGCACATCTATTCAGGCGGAAACATCGGTTCCTTGAGCAAACTGCGCGTACTGGTCGCTGAGGGTGGCTCCCTGGACGAATTGCTTGCGGAGAAGCGCGGCAGTCTGAGCAAGATATTCGAGTTCGAATGGAACGCGCTTCGGCTGGACAGGCGGGTCGAGGAAGCCCTTGCATTTATCGCGTTCTCGCATTCCCTGTTGACGACAGATGCTCTCGCACAGCTCACGGGTATCGACAGTCCCGAAGTCGGACATCTTTTAGGCCGATGCAGGATCGTTGAGCGAAACGCCACGGGTGACACGTGGAGCATACGCTCAGATGCACAACGGCAGTTCGTTGCCGAGAAGCTGCAGGCGCTAAGAAAGCCGGTTGAAGAAAATTTGATCAAGCGGCTTATTGATGGCGCGAGTGCGAAAGAGTCGACCGTCTCGCTTCCGTCACAGCTGATTGCCGCCGGCCAGCATGGAGAAGTGCTCAAGCGTCTTACTGGCGAGCATTTCGCAAACCTGCTTGCCCATGAAAATTCGCTCCGCGTTCTGAGAACACATGCGGAATACGGTGTCGTGTCAGCGAGAAAAAACGAAGACATTTACTCGGAACTGAGATTCTCGCTCATTCAGTCTACGATTAATGGAACGACGCTGGCCGCAAGTTCCACGTATGAGATTGAGGCCCTGCTCTCGCTCGGCATGGAAGATGCCGCAGCGGCACTGGCACTGACGGCGGCGACCCCTGAGCAACGCCTTCGGCAACTCGCTGCGGCCGCCAGTTGCTTCCGGAAACTTGGAAAGGAACCGCCTGATCAGGTTGTCACGGCCATTCGCGAATTGCTGAAGCAGCTGGAAGGAGAATTGTCAGAACCCGTACTGATTTCGATAGCGGCAGAGCTGCTGCCGGTCGATGTTGATCTTTCACTTCACATTCTCGAAAAGGCGGTCGCAGTCCGCCGGCGCCAGGAACGAAGCGCTTCGAAGCAGAACGGGGCACGCAGTAGCATCGAGGGGGCTGATCAGGACGCTGCGGAAGCCGTCGCAAAGCTGGAGGCACCCACCAAATTGCGGCCAATCCTTGACGCCGCCGCGCTTTTTGTCAGAAAGATGACGGCACAGGAAGTGCTGCGCAGAGCGACTGATCTTGAAGAGCCTCACAGGCTGTTCATCTTGCAGCGCTGGCTGGAAGTGCATCGCCGCAAGCCGGATGCACCGGAGGTAGCCCTCGCGGCATTGGATATTGTGCTTCGCGCGACGTCGACGTCCCCAAAGATCAAGGACATCAGGGAGATTGCGGTCGTGGCTCCTCACATCGGTGACCGGGAGCAATCCGAACGCGTTACTGCACGGCTGGAGGCACAAAGCAGCGAGCTTATTGGACACGGAACTACCGAAGAAGCCGTACGTCTTAAAATGCTGTTGCTCAGGGCCAAGCAGCGCTGGAGTGAGGATGGGGTTGACAGTGACCTGATCGAGCTGTTCGCACAGGTGCATGGAGTATCAGACGTTGGAATCCGTACCGCCTGCTATGCCTGGATGCTCTATCATCTTGGTCATCTGTTCGAAAAGGACTCGCTGGAAGCACGTACCGGTGTCATCGCGGAAACAACCAGGCATTTGCTGGAGGCGATCGACATTCTGCTTTCGCAGACTGCCGATCACTATGCGGCTGCGGTGGACGCAATACGGGCAATCTGCATGTGTGACCCGCGCCGGGCGATTGATCTCGTTAGCCGCATCAACACTGAGGAACGCCGTAATAAGGGATATGGCCTGATTGTGCGCTGTATCGCGGTCAATAAAACGCATAGCGAGAACGCGGAAGTTCTTCTGTCGAGTATCGAACGTATCACTGTGCAGGAAGAAAAAGAGAAGTTGATTGTCTTCCTTCTTTTCAGAATGTGCATGCATCTGACAGCCGTGCACGACGCAACCGTTGATCCCCGTCTGCTCATCCTCTGGAAGCGCGTCGCGCATCCAAGTCGAAAAATGCAGGCGATCGTTCTCACGTTCAAGGTGATCAGGTTATGCGCCTATCTGGTCCGGCAGGAGAGCCTCATTGAGACGGCGGAATCTGTCTGGGCAGAAATCCATGAAAACTACCTGCGGGTGGATGCAGGTTACTGGGCGGTTAGTGAACTTGCAGTCGTAGACAAGGATCTGGCGCGAAAATGGCTGGCGATGGTGCGGGAAGACGCGAAGGCTAGCGGGGCACCGTCTTTCATGGCCGGGACGCAATTGGGTCTCATTGCAGGACTGGCTGGCCGGGTGTTCGCCCAACACGTTGCGGCCAATCCGCAGGAATACGAGCCGTCCCTCGCGCGTCTGGACAGGTTTGTTTCTATGCTTCCCGGGCTTGACGACCAGGCACAGATATGGACAGAGGTGGGCGTGGCCCTGTGGTTCAAGGCGAAGCGGGATCTCGGCCAACGTATTGTCGAGACGAAGATCGAGCCGCTGCTTGGGTATGACTATGAGCATAACAAGCCGCTGCTTGAAGATATCGTTGTCAATACTGCGCCCCTTCTCTATCTGACGTCAGCCGTTGCCGCCAACGCGCGGATTGATCGGGTTTTGCCGCAGCACCTCCGGGATGAAGCCCGGGATCGCATCTGCGCGACCATCATGCGCAAACTGCTGCCCACGGATTTTTATCACGAGCGGGAAAGAGCCGAGTTCGATCTGTCGTATTCCGAAGCGATGGAGGTGCACGCCCTCGTATCGATGATGTCATGCGACTCGGCGATATACCGGAACGTATCCCGGCTATGCAACAGTCTGAGTTCGAAGAAAAACAGGGGCACCATTCGACGCAATCAGGTGGCTGATCTGCTCGTCGATCTGAAAAAGACCGTTGAATCCAGGTTGCCAGACGCCAATAACATCAGTCATGAGGGATTTCTCGTTGCCTGTCTCGCCGAGATTCACAGATGTCGAATTTCCGAGACCAAGCAAAGGGATAACGGGCAATGGCAGGCGTTGCTGCGTCGCGCTGAGTCAATTGATAATGGCGCTGACCGGGTGATCGTGGTCAGTATGGTTGCATCGTGCGCGGGCGGTGGCGGTCCATTCCGAGACAATACGTGGTTCGACAATGTGCGGCGGGGTATTCTCGCGATTCCATCTGACCGGGATCGTCTCGAGCGTTTCCAGTGGGTCGCGGAGATCCTTGAATCTTTCGACAAGCCAAAATGCAGGCTTATCCTGAAAGAGGCAATGCTCGCATCAAGTCATCTGTCGGATGACAGCGTGATTGACAAGCGTCAGAGAATCTTGGATCTGGCACATAACATTGATCCGGTATTTGTCGATGAAATCGTCGACCTTCTGGACAACGACGAGGCGAGTCAGCTCCAGAAGAAGTTGCTCAAAGAACACTCGAGGCTGCTCGATGCGAGGAAAGAGGCCGCAACCGATGTGGGGAGGCTAAGCCTCGATGAGTA
The DNA here is from genome assembly GCF_004339745.1 of Paraburkholderia sp. BL9I2N2. Classification (GTDB taxonomy): domain Bacteria; phylum Pseudomonadota; class Gammaproteobacteria; order Burkholderiales; family Burkholderiaceae; genus Paraburkholderia. The sequence continues at coordinate 1,402,552 of NZ_SMGP01000001.1, forward strand.
CTCGCTTGAAGAACTCTCCGAGATTGCGATCCGCAGTGTGAGCGCGATGAATGCCGGCCGTCAGATACCACAGCAGACCAGGGAGTTCATGCTCCTGGCCGATGCCAGCAAGCATTATCCCTTTCCGTTCGCCTATCCGGTGTGGTTGTGGATAATCGAGAGTGGCCTGCGCAAGGCGACACAGCAGAGCGCACAGCGAACGCTGCCGCACATGTTCGAATGCATCTGCAATGCGGCCGAAGTCGCCGTTTCGTTACTGTCAAGAAGTGGCGGGGGAGTCCGTACTTCCCTGCTGGGCCAGGGCGATACGATCGGCCCGGGCGAACGCGGACAGCTTTTTTCCAGAATCCGGGAGTGGGTCGCGGCCCAGGAGGATAGCAAAATCCGAATTTCAGACCCGTATTTTGGACCGGACGATCTTGATGTCATCAGGGCCATCGCCGAAGTCGCGCCCGAAAAAGAGATCGTCGTGTTGACCAGCAAGGAGCAGATGCAGAAAAAGGTCAAGGGCAGTTCGCCTGAGGAGGCTTTCCGCGATGCGTGGGACGAACTGTGTGACGGTGCGCCGCCGCAGACCGAGATAATCGTGGTGGGTTTCGGCCCTGATGGAAAACACCCCATCCACGATCGCTGGATTGTCTCGAGCAAAAGCGGACTCAGGCTGGGCACCTCTCCGAACTCGATTGGTCTGGTTCGCATTTCAGAGATCTCGGAAATGGACGCACGGCAGACAGAGGAGAAGATCGCGGCGATTGAACGAGTGTTGGATCGAGCCACGCGACACTGGGACAATCAGAAGTTGCATCGCGCGCGATTTTCACTGTAAGGACGGTCTTTGATGATTAGTGAGCCGCGGGGGGGGCAAAGTCAGGGGTTGTCACCGAGCGGCGATTGAATGCCGGGCGAGACCGTCTCTGACTGACTGACGCTGGTCGGCCATCGGCTACCCTCGAGCGATCGGGCGCGGCAGGAGGCCTGGTCTGGTCGTCAGTGAAAGCGGCAATATCGACTCGCACTGCCTGTGCGACAAAGCCTGCTTTCCCCGACAACGGACTGTGTTCTGCCGGAGGCGATCTTTCGCGCACCCGTCCCGGCCCTTTGGGGCGCTTGATCCCGGCGCGTGGCCCGCGATCACTGATTCACAACAGGACCGCCTGATGTAAAAGCTCCGTAAGCGGCTCGTGCCGGCCGTTGTAGACGGTGGCTGAGGGAGGCATCAAAGTGATGTCCATCATTTCCGTTCTGATTGGCACCACTTTGACACAGTCTGCAGAGAAGAAGCTGGGTTCCCCTACGGGGCGCTCTAACTACCCCCGGGAGCTTCGTGATCGACTGGCAGCAGCTTGCGAGCCCGGAGTATCGGTCGCGAAGCTGGCCCGCGAAAATGGCATCAACGCAAATATGGTATTCGCTTGGTGGCGACGATATCTGGCTGATCAGCAAGATCCGGATCGGCCGCGCGGTGGTTAAAGTGGATGGTCTGGTCGATGCCGATACGCTGCGGATCGTGCTGGCAAGTCTGCGCTTATGATCTCCCTACGGCAGGCACGCGCATCTGGGGATCGCCGCGGGCGTTACCGATATCCATTGTGGGTTTCAGGGCTTGACCGCGGAGGTGCAAACAGCGCTTGAGGAGAATCCTCTGGGCGGGAACGTCTACACCCTTCCGAGGCCGTAGCGGCGATCTGATAAGACTCTCTGGGCCACGGAGGACGGAATCTGGCTTCTTGTGAACTAGCTGGGTTCATACTACAACTCCTTTTCTCGATCAGAGGGTTTTGGATGCTGCGCTCGCTCGCGCCGCTGTCGCGCGGTCAGTGAGTCGATCCCATCTGCTGCTGTGCTTCACAGGCGGGTTTGAATCCGGGACTTCATAGAGGAACGCATAATCGCCAGACGACGGTGAAGTGAGCGGCGTGTGCGATGCCTCTTCGAACTCTGCGGTGGTCGAAACACCACCCGTCGCTGCCTTCACAAGATCCCCCCGCGAACACTGGCCGCCGGATGGCGGGCGTCCATTTGCACGAGATGGCACTTAAAAACGGATGCGCGCTTGCTCGTAAATTCGTGCTTTCACAGATAACATGAGGTCTTACGCAAGACGAAACGTGGTGTGCGATTAACCTGGGGGTAGGATGCACCTTAAGAAGCTAGCCTTGCGCAATTTTCGACGTCTGCGCAACGTCGTAGTTGATCTCGCTTCGGACATCTCGATTTTCGTCGGCGCGAATAACAGTGGAAAGACGTCTGTCGGCCATGCGCTGCAGCTTTTCACTGAGCGGGGAAAGTTCAGCGTCCATGACTTCAGCGCCGATCAGTGGCCGCAAATGGTAGCGTACGGCGAGGGCGATGCCAACGCGGTCCTGCCAACGATCGAGGCCGACATCTGGCTGGAGATCAATGCTGACGACATTCACCGGCTGGTTGATCTGCTGCCAAGCTTGGCATGGGAAGGTTCGCTGGTGGGTATGAGGGTGGTGTTCGCACCCATCGATTCCGCGGCGACCCGCGCGCGATACGCCGAGGCGCGGCGACGTGCGCTCGAGGCTGTTGCTGGCGGAGAAGGCCTCGAATTTGATCCCTCGCCTCGCAATTTGCAGGACTATCTGCGCGACCGGTTGAACGACGAATATGAGCTTCGCCACTATGTGCTCGACCCCACTCGGTTCGACGCGAACATGGTCGCGCAGCAGGACTATGCCGCCATGCCCCTGACCGGGCGTGATCGCAGCGGACGCGACATTCTCAATGGGCTGCTGCGCATCGACTTCCTTCACGCGCAGCGGCACCTTGCTGACGCGCCGGGCAGCGCTCGGGCCGAGACCCTCTCGCGCGTGCTGAGCCGCTTCTACGAACGCAACCTCGAGCAGAAGGGCGAGGATCTGGTGGCGCTGCGGGCGCTCGCCGAGTCTGAGGTGTCGTTGAACGAGCATCTCGAGCGGGTGTTCGAGCCGACCCTGCAGCGTCTGGCGCAACTCGGTTATCCCGGTCTCAGCAATCCGCGGCTCGTGATCCGCTCGGCGCTGGATCCCGCATCCATCATGAGCAGCCCGCGCGGCGCGCGGGTGCACTATGCGCTTGGCCCGGACGACGGTACACCGGAGCCGCCGACGCTGCCCGACAGCTACAACGGTCTCGGCTTCAAGAACCTGATCTTCATGGTGGTGGAGCTACTTGACCTTCATGCCCAATGGCTCGCGTTCGAGGATAACAGGCCGCCTGTGCACCTCATCTTCATTGAGGAGCCTGAAGCCCATCTGCACGCCCAACTTCAGCAGGCCTTCATCCGCAAGGTGATGTCCATCCTCGCCTTGGGCGCGGAGGACCGTACACACTATACAAGCCAGGTCGTCGTCACGACCCATTCAACGCACATTCTTTATGAGCGCGGTTTCCGGCCAATTCGCTACTTCCGCCGCAGCCGCGCCGAGCATGTTTCGACCTCGACCGTGCTGAACATGTCGGTGTTCTACGACGCTACCGACCAGGATGTGCGGACGTTCCTCGAGCGCTATCTCAAACTCACCCACTGCGACCTGTTCTTTGCGGACGGCGTGGTGCTTGTGGAAGGCAATGTCGAGCGGCTGCTGCTGCCTCAGATGATCGCCAATTCGGCGCCGCGTCTGCAGTCGACATATCTTACTGTTCTCGAGATCGGCGGCGCCTTCGGCTATCGCTTTAAGTCATTGATCGAATTCCTCGGGCTTAGGGCACTCATCATCACGGACCTGGACAGCGTCTTCGGGCCACCGGCGCCTGCTGCTGGCGCCGAAGAGAACGGCGCGGCCGGCGCGGCACCGGTGAAGGCGGGTGATGAAGGGGCTGAGCCCGAGGAAGAAGATGACGACGAGGACGCTGAAGCGGGAGCAGAAGGCGCGCCCGGCAAGGTATGCATCGCGGGCCATCCCGGCGCTGTGACCTCAAACCAGACCCTTTTGCAATGGTTGCCGAAATGCGGCACGGTGGCCATGCTTTGGGCGGCGACAAACGACCAAAAAACTCAGGCACGGAGCGAGCACTGCGAGGCGGCCGTGCGCGTCGCCTATCAGTGCCGCACCAACGTGACCTGGGCAAGTGAGACACAAGCTTTGGCTGGTCGCACGCTCGAAGAGGCATTCGCACTCGAGAATCTCGACTGGTGCCAGGATATCGCGCGCAAGCCGCTGCAGCTTCGCGTCGCCAGGCCCGACAACAAGGACCTGACTGAGCTAACCCGGCGCATTCATCGGCGGGTCCAGGCGAAGAGCTTCAGCAAGACCGGTTTTGCCCTAGCTCTGTTGGCCGAGGACCCGACACAATGGGCGGTACCGACCTATATCGCCGAAGGGCTGCGCTGGCTCGAGGGCGAGATCGCCCCGCCGGCTGAGCCCGATGACGACGGTCAGGGGGAGCAGGCGGTTGGTGATCCAGTCATCGCCGTGGTGGTGGCGTGACGAGCCGCATCGGCAGTCCCGACACCCAGGCCGACATCGATGTCCGGGACTGTCTCGCTCGAGTGCCGCCGCGCTCATTCGTGATGGTGGCAGGCGCGGGGTCGGGAAAGACCACATCGCTGATCAAGGCGCTCGCGCATCTCGGCGAAACGCGCAGAAAGGCGCTGCGGCGCGCGGGCCAGCAGATCGCCTGCATCACTTACACTGAAGTCGCGGTCGGTGAGATCTCAGCAGACGTCGGCATGACCCCGCTATTTCATATCTCGACCATCCACAGCTTCCTGTGGTCGGTCGTTCGCGCGTTCCAGTCGGACATCGCTGCCTGGGTCGTCAGCCGTATCGAGGAGAAGATCGCCGAGAAGCGCGTTCATTACGACAGACCTGGCACACGGGCCGCGACCAAGGCAAAACTTGATCAGGAGATCGCCAGCCTCGAAGCCGAACGCGAGGCTGTCGGTCGGGTCGAGAAGTTCATCTACGGAACGGGCAGCCGTTACTCCGAAGGCATCCTCGGCCACGATGACATCCTCAAGTTGACCCCCGCCTGCATCGAGAGGCATCCCTTGCTACGCGAGATTGTGGCGCGGCGGTTTCCCTATATTTTCGTCGACGAGAGTCAGGACACACAGCCTGTTGTTATCGAAGCGCTCCGACAGATCGCCGGCGAGCAGCCCCTCTGCGTCGGTTTCTTCGGCGATCCGATGCAGAAGATCTACGGACACGGAGCCGGTGCGATCGAGCCGCTACCCGGCTGGGCCGAGATAACCAAGCCGGAAAATTTTCGCTGCCCGGCGTCGGTCCTGAGCGTGGTCAACGCGGTGCGTGCGGCGGGCGACGGTCTCGTCCAGACCCGTGGACGCACTGTGACCGTCGATGGGCAGGAGCAGCCCGTGGTCGGTACTGTCAACGTATTCATCCTGCCAAGCGATGATCATAGGACTGCACGTCTCGGTGCAGTACGAGCACGGCTGGCCGCGCAGACCGGCGACGCTCTGTGGGCCAGCGACATGCGCGACGGAGATGTCCGGTTGCTGGTGCTCGTGCATCGCATGGCCGCCAGGCGGGTCGGTTTTGCTGCGCTTTATTCGGCGCTAAACGATCGCGCGCCGCAGAGCCTGAGTGAAGGCATTGCCGACGGTTCGGCCTGGCCGCTTCGGCCGTTCGTTCGGCAATTGCTGCCGCTGATCGTCGCATCACGTGTAAATGACCAGTTCACGATCATCTCGATCCTCCGCGCTGACAGTCCCTGCCTGGAAGCAGAACGGTTGCGCGGGCAGGCAGTAGCTCCTGTCCTCGCTGCTCTTCAGTACGCAATCGAGCAACTTGCCATACTGCTGGCCGACGGATCAGTGGCGACGGTCCGCGACGTCCTTCGGCACGTCCGGGGCACCGAACTGGTGGCGCTCGACGACCGCTTCGCCGCACACCTCATGGATGACCCGGTCGACGACGGGTCGGCAGGATTTGGCAACGTTGCCGCGTTTCTTGAATGCAATGTCGGCGAACTCTGGGCGCATCGTAGATATATCCTCGAAGAGTCGCCATTCGCGACCCATCATGGCGTCAAGGGCGCGCAGTTCGAGCGCGTGCTCGTGGTACTTGACGACGAGGAGGCCTCTTACAACCAGTACTCCTACGGCAAATATCTCGGCTATACGCCCCTGTCCGACACCGACGAAGTGAATATCGCCGAGGGAAAGGAGTCAGTGCTCGACCGCACGAGGCGGCTATTTTATGTCTGCTGCTCGCGTGCGGTGAAGGACTTGGCGGTTGTGCTGTTCACCACTGACGTGGCGGCGGCACGCGCCGCCGTGGTCGAGGCCAGACTGTTTCCGGACGCTTCGCTTCATGGAGTCGAGCAGCTCGGTTAAATCGTCAAAAATTACTCGACTTGCCGGGCCTTCGGCTGACGATACTGTTGGATATGCGGTCGCCCGATTATCCAATGGAGCAACCTCTGGTCGTGGCAAGAGCGGACTTTGCGCTGCGGGCCATCGAATGATAGGCAAGAGCGGCTACCGCTGGCGGCGCCCGACGGCCACACTGTATGAACGAATGTGGAAATACTAGGTATGGAAAAGGCGACGACTTGGGAGAAACGAGTGGATCTCGGGCCTGGGCCGAATCGCGCCGCGGTCCACCTTTTTCGGCGTACAGCTATAGTGCTGTCGGCGCGCTTTGCGGACATCGCTGGGCCACGCGATGTACAGCAACAAGGTCGATGAAGCAGCCCACATCGTGGCACCCTAATCTTACTGTGTCATAAAATCCATTTGCAGCGAAGCGATACCTGGTACTATTGAATAATATAGACTCCGGGCGATCGCGATGAAAGAAGATGTCGACGAATTTGACGCGTATCTGAATCATCTGACGCAGGCGTTAGGGCACGCCGATCGCCATGCCGGCCTCAAGGGTTACTGTTCTGGCCTGGTAATGCCGTTGTCACGTAAGAGCGTCGAGCCGATGGCTGCTCATATTGACCCGCTTCACGCGAGTGCGAAGCACCAGTCACTTCACCACTTTGTGGCCAAGGCGGAATGGTCTGACCGAGTGGTATTGCAGCGGGTACGCGAATGGGTGATGCCCGCGTTGGACGCGCACGCTGCCGAAGAAACCGGCTACTACTGGATTATTGACGACACCGGTTTTCCAAAGAAGGGACGTCATTCGGTCGGGGTGGCACGTCAGTACTGTGGGCAGCTCGGCAAACAGGACAACTGCCAGGTCGCCGTGAGCCTGTCGATCGCGACGCAACGCGGCAGCCTGCCGGTTGCCTGGCGGTTGTATGTCCCCAAGGAATGGCTTGACGACCGGGAACGTGCCCGTCGTGCTGGCATTCCTGACGATCTGGCTTTCGAGACCAAGCCCCAGATTGCGTTGGCCCAACTTCGCGAGGCTATGGCATCCGGCGTTGCACCGGGCATCGTGCTTGCCGATGCCGGATACGGCGACGAAACCGCTTTTCGGGATGGCGTATCGGAACTGGGTTTGGGGGTGACCCGTTTCGGTGGACGGTTACGTAGTTGAATTTTGAGTGGATAGATTACCTCCGTTTGAAGAGGTGCTGTGAGTTGTCCACGGCCGGTCGGCGGGTCGCCTGTCACGACCACGACGCCGGCCGGCGGTGGGCAACTCACATGTGGATGAAGTCGGTTTTTGTGCCGCATGCAGCTGTTCGTAAATGATCGGCGAGTAATAGCCGAGCCCGCTATGAAGGCGAAACGGGTTGTACCACGCCTCCAGAAAGTGGAAGATCTCGCGCCGCGCCTGTTCACGCGTGGCGAAGTGCGAGCGCGCCAGCAGTTCGCATTCAAGGGTGGCGAAGAAGCTTTCGCACATGGCGTTGTCGAAGCAATCCGCTACCGTCCCCATCGACAGACGCACGCCAGCCTCGCGGCAGCGCCGGCCGAAGGCGATCGACGTGTACTGGGCGGATTCAACCGGTCGTCGCAACACCTTAAACCGAGGAGGTGTTGCCATGGTTCAAAGTGCAAAGCGAATGTATCAGTTGACAGGGCGAGCAGCGATGTACTCACCGGGTGCGCCGTCGCTTAGAAATGAGGTCGAGCGTCGCTTTTGGCTACAGATCGGAACCGGCATTACAAGCGAGAAAGCAGCGCAGGCGGTCGGCGTCTCTCAAGCGGTAGGCTCGCGCTGGTTCCGCTATCGTGGCGGCATGCCACTATTCATGTCAAAACCTATCGCTGGTCGATACTTGTCGTTCGCTGAGCGAGAAGAGATAGCATTGCTTTCTATTCAAGACATCGGTGTACGCGAGATCGCCCGCCGCATCGGACGCAGTCCATCAACCGTTTCAAGAGAGCTTACCCGCAATGCGGCGACACGTGGTGGGTACCTCGAGTATCGTGCTTCGGTCGCGCAGTGGAAGGCGGAACGGTTCGCCAAACGACCAAAGCCGGCGAAGCTCGCGAGTAATGCAAGGCTGCTCCAATATGTACGGGAGCGTTTGGAGGGCAAGGTGCGCGACGCGCATGGCCATGCTATTGCAGGTCCCAGGCAGGCGCCCTTCAAGGGGCGCAATAAACCACATCGCGGAGACCGAAAATGGGTCAACGGCTGGTCACCCGAGCAAATTGCTAATCGATTGAAGACCGATTTCCCGGATGATGAATCTATGCGAATCTCTCACGAAGCCATTTATCAAGCCCTTTATATTCAAGGGCGTGGCGCACTCAAACGCGAATTGGTGGGTTGTCTTCGCACCGGGCGTGCTTTGCGCGTTCCCCGAGCGAGAGCGCGTGCCAAGGCATGGGCGCACGTCAGCGAGGAGGTGATGATTTCCAGCCGGCCTGCAGAGGTGCAAGATCGTGCTGTGCCGGGCCATTGGGAGGGCGACCTGATTATTGGCTTGAATCGATCAGCCATTGGAACGTTGGTGGAAAGATCAAGCCGCTTTACGATGCTCGTGCACTTACCTCGCGAGAAAGGCTATGGTGTCATCCCGCGCACGAAGAACGGGCCTGCGCTCGCCGGCTATGGAGCTGTCACGATGGCCAACGCACTCAAGAAGACTGTGGCGGACTTACCTGCCCAGTTGTGGCGATCGTTGACATGGGATCGTGGCAAAGAACTGTCCGATCACGCACGCTTCACAATTGAGTCGGGCGTGAAGGTCTTCTTCGCCGACCCGCATAGTCCATGGCAGCGTGGTACGAACGAAAACACCAATGGCCTTCTAAGACAGTACTTTCCAAAGGGCACGGACCTGTCCAGATGGAGTGTTCAAGAGCTCCAGGCGGTTGCTAACACGTTGAACGCAAGGCCCCGAAAAACCCTCGGCTGGAAGACGCCTGCGGAAGCTTTGGACGAGTACCTAAAATCTGTTCAATAATCCAGTGTTGCGACGACCGGTTGAATCCGCCCTGGCAACCCTGGTCGGAGTGGTGGATCACCCCGTCGGGTCGGCGTTGCGCCAGTGCCATGTCTAGTGCCCGCCGCATCAATTCGGTGTACAGATGATTTGACATCGACCAGCCGACAATGCGGCGACTGAACACATCGAGAACCACCGCGAGATACAGGAAGCCCTCGCCGGTCGGCACGTAGGTTGCATCGGCCACCCACAGGCGGTTGGGCGCGTCGGCGCTGAAGTGCCGCTGCACCAGATCAGGCGCGGGCCGCGCGTCGGGCTGGCGCCGCGTGGTGGTGATCCAGCGCCGCCGGCTCACGCCGCACAGCCCCGCAATACGCATCAGGCGGGCGACCCGCTTGCGCCCCACGTGAACGCCCTGGTCGACCAGTTCGACGTGAATGCGGGGCATCCCATAGGTGCCGCGCGAGCGCGCGTGTATCGCGCGAATGCGCGCCAGCAGATCCATATCACTGAGTGCCCGTTTCGATGGTCCGCGTCCAAGCCATGCGTAAAAGCCGCTGGTGGAGACCTTCAGCAGCCGCGCCATGGTGGTAATGGGCCAAATGGCCTGATTCGCTTTCATGAACTCGAACCCTTGTCGGGCACGGTTCCGGTCTCCCGGGCGAACCAGGCCGCCGCTTTTGACAAGATGTCCCGCTCAACCTCCAACTGACGAACCTTGCGGCGCAGCCGTGTCAGTTCCTCGCGTTCCGTGGTGGTCAGCCCGTCGTGCCGTCTGCCTGCGTCACGATCGGCCTGCGCCACCCAGTTGTAGATGGTTTGCGCGGTCGGCTCGAACTCCTTCTCCAGCTCCTCGGGCGTACGCCCGGCCTTGACCAGTTCGACCATCTGGGCCCGGAATTCCGCCGGGTACGGGGTGCGATGCTTCGCCATGGTGGCACCTCCTGTTCAAAAGGATAGGTGTCCATTTTTGCGGGTCAACTTCAGTTTGTTGTACGCGGTGGGGATCCGGCCTGGTACCACAGTGTGGGCGCCCGGCGCGGCGCCACTTCCACCCAAGCCCTGGAGAGGGCGCGGCAAGCCGCCAACGTTGTTGCGCCGTGCGCCCGGTCACGAGCCGATCGCGGTGAAGGAACTGGCCACGCAATTACCCGTGAACGCCTGGCAAGCTGTTACCTGGCGGGAAGGCAGCAACGCCGCACTTTCCTCACGCTTTGCCGCCGTACGGATTCGTCCCGCACATCGCGACTATTGGCGAAGTACCGTTCGCGACGAAGAATGGCTGCTCATTGAATGGCCCGATGGCGATACGGAGCCGCTCAAATACTTTCTCTCTACTGCCCCCGGGGAGGCGACACTTGAGCAGCTTGTATTCGTGACCAAGATGCGCTGGCGCATCGAGCGCGACTATCAGGACCTGAAACAGGAGTTCGGGCTCGGTCATTATGAAGGCAGAGGCTGGCGTGGCTTTCACCACCACGCCACGCTGAGTATCGCCGCGTATGGGTTTCTGATGGCTCAGCGGCTCCGAATGCAATCAGACGGACGTGGTAAAAAAAACTTCCTTGAACGCGCGCTGCCTGCCCTTCCCCCGGATTACATCCCCCGGGGCAGTCCAGCGCGCTCAGCGCCACGTTCCTGATTCCATTACTACGTTGCGCATCCTGCTTGGATTACGGCTCATGCAACGATGGCATTGTCCGGTAATAGACTGCGCAACCGATTATGTGACACAGTAAGACTTCTATGGGGCATGGGAAGTCAAGCCCTTTAGCGATTTGCTTTCCTCAAGTCAGCGGCCTCCATTTGAGGTGGTGTGATATCTATTTCTGTTTGGAATCCTTTGTGACTGTTCAGCAGGAAGTTAGAGGCCGGAGTGTCTGATATCCGGGCGGTCTGCCCGGTGTAACTTCTATCCGTGCCGGCACCAGGCCGGTCACCACATACCGCATGCGCAGAGCGCTGGGACCACTCCGTTACCGAGGCACCCCATCTAAAACTACGGTTACCCGCCGGGCAACCCTCTTACTGTCCGGGTGCGCAAACCTGCCTGACCTGCGTTGAATGAGGGTCGCTGCTCAGGTTACAGCTCCGCCGCTGTCACCGGTTTGAGCTTTGCCCCTGCCGGAAATTCGCCATGTTCGAGATAGCGCCATATTGCGATTGCAAGACGGCGCGCAAGCGCGACAATGCCGATGCGTCGCGAACGCTTGCCCGCAGCGCCGAAGCGCTGGTTGAACCATTTGCTCAGCTCGCTGGCCGGCTGGAAGCGCAGCCAGCTCCATGCAAGCTCCACCATCAGCCATCGCACCCGCTTGTTGCCCGCCTTGCTGATGCCCTGTTCGACTTCACTGGTGCCGCTTGCATATGGCGTTGGCGCCAGGCCCAGACAGCCGGCGAGCTCGCGGCGATTACCAAACCGCCGCCATCCGAACAGTTCCTTCACGAGTGTCCATGCACTGCCGGTGCCAATGCCCGCCAGCCGTGCCAGCCCGGCAATGGCCGGTTGCTCGCCGTTGCGCACCTGATGAGCCTGCATTGTCTCAAGCGTCCTGATCTGCCGGGCGACAAGAGCGAGCCGCTCGAGCTCACGGTCAATCTCGGCACGCAGGTCCGGCAGGAGCTGCGCAGCGTGTTCCGCCCACCAGCGTCCCCAGGTGCGCCCACCGATGTGTTCAGTGCGCAGGTTGTGCAGCACCAGCAGCGAGCGGACACGGTTGCTGTGCGCCGTGCGCTCCTGCCGAAGGCGGCCGAGTTCCCGATGCACACGCCGTTGATCTTCCTGCTCAGGGCTCGGGATACGTGCGATCGCCCATAGCCGCCGCTCGCCTGCGTGGTAGCGCATCAGCATCGAGAGCAGTCGGTCGGCGTCGAGCCGGTCGGTCTTCGCGCGGCGTGCCCGCCGGCTTACCTCGATGCTGGCAGGGTCCACTACCAGGTTGGAGATCCGCTGCGCGCTCGCCCAGCGGTGCAGCCAGAAACCATCACGTCCGGCTTCGTAGCAGCTGCGAACCGGAGCGTCGTCGGGCAGGCGGCAACGCACCTTCGCTCTCGCAATCGCCTTCAGGACTGCCGCGGTATCGCCGGCAGCCACCGTACACCGGCTCGGCGAGCGAATGCCATCGCCAAGACAAAGCTTCCAGCTCCTGTCGCCCAACTCGAAAGCGACATACAACGAGCCGACCACCTTTACATCCTGCCCACTACGGGTCATGCCGGGCGTGTCCATTTGCGTGCTCCCATGAAGAAAACGGTTTGCATATTCCGTTTTACTCCTCAGGCTTCGCTTCTACTGCCCTCATAGTATCTAAGAGAATGTTTCAAAAAGAGTCGTCCGAGCGCTGAAGCGTTCGCCAGCAGATCAGGCAACATGCGAGTTTAAGGAGCCCTTCATGGATGTCGGCACGACGCTCATATCGAGTGCGAAGGCGGCGAAATCCGTGCAGCCACGCATTGGTTCGCTCGACGACCCAGCGGACTTTACCGAGACCGCTGCCATGGGGTTCGCCACGCCGGGCGATCGATGTGGGGATGCCGGCAGCGTGCAAGGGCCGGCGATACTTGTCGTGGTCATAAGCGCGATTCGCATAGATTCGGGCCGGCTTGCGAAGTGGTCGACCGCGCAAGCCACGAACCGGCGGGATCGCATCGACCAGTGGAAGCAGTTGCGTGACGTCGTTGCGATTCGCGCCAGTCAGGATGACCGCGAGCGGCGTACCGTTGGCGTCGGTGGCAACGTGATGTTTGGAACCGGGTCGCGCACGATCGGTGGGGTTCGGTCCAGTTTTTCGCCCGCCCCAACCGCTCGAACAGAAGTGGAATCGATGACGACGCGAGAAAAGTCGATCCGGTCGGCGGCACGCAACTTTGCGAGCAGGATCTCGTGGAGCCGATCCCAGACGCCGGCCTGTTGCCAGTCGCGCAAGCGCCGCCAGCAACTGATACCCGATCCGCAGCCCATTTCGGCGGGCAGTTCGCTCCAGCGAATGCCGCTTCTGAGCACGAACAGTATCCCGGTCAGCGCGGCCCGATTGGCCACGGGCTTGCGCCCCGGATACCGGAAGCGTCTCGGCCTTGCTGGCGGTAGAAGTGGTTCGATCAATGCCCACAATTCGTCGTCGATGATTTGCCTGGCCATCTCCTCGCTCCGCTCGTCACAACGGTCGAGGTTAACAGCTTTGCGTTTGAGTTAACAGTAGCCGTAGCTCTTTTTGAAACATCGCCTAATACTACAGCCGTAGATCTGGGTAAACTGGAGGCACACATCCTCGTCTTCGGTAGTGGCACTGCTGGGCGCGGTACTGGTGTCGGCGCCGCCATGCCGACCAGGACAACACGTACGCGATAGAGTGGGCGCCGCGCCACAGGATGCGACAGAGCAGCCGGCGGATCTCCTGCACGCTGAGCGGCACCAAACCTTCAGGTGTTTTTTTTGCCGTGCACCCGCAGGGTGACGAGTACCGCATGGGCCAGCAGAGCCAGCGTGATGTGGCGATACCAGCCTTGCCATCGGCGCACCTCATACTGATCGAGTCCGCATTCGCCTTTGGTCGCCTCGAAGCCGGTCTCGATTTCCCACCTGCGGCCCGCCACGTTCACCAGGGTTTGCCGTGTGGCCTTGCTGCGCGGCGCGTATACGACGTAATACGCATGTTCGCGTTCCTCGTCCAGGCTGCGTCGCACCAGCAGGTAATGCCCGAAGCGGCGCTCCTCTTCGGTGATCTGCAAGCGCCACAGAGGAGTCAGCGCCCAGTCATACAGGCGCTCGCCCTTGGCGCCGGCACCCGCTGACAGGCGGCGCCATGCCCTTGCCGGCAGGGCCTCGGCGATCCGGTCTGCCCGTACGTACTCTGGACCTTTCCACCATAGGGGTTCGTTCTTCGCAACGGCCAGCACGAAAGACTGGCCGCGCGACTCGAGCCACAGCCGCAGGTGACGGTCACCGCCGTAGACTTCATCCCCCGTGACCCAGCCGCACGGCACCCCTGCGTCCAGCGCCCGCTCAAGCATACGACGCGCAAGCTGTGGCTTCGTTGCGAATTCCACCGACCCGGGAATGCCCGCTGCCTCGCAGCGCACCCGGTCATCGGTCCACACCTTGGGTACATACAGTTCGCGGTCGATGAACGCACTGCCGCCACGACCGGCATAGCAGAGGAACACGCCGATCTGGCTGTTCTCGATACGACCTGCCGTGCCACTGTACTGGCGTTGAACACCGGCCGAGTGCTGTCCCTTCTTGAGGAAGCCGGTCTCGTCCACAATCAGCACCGCGTCACGCTCGCCCAGTTCTTCCACTACATAGCTACGCAGCACATCGCGAGCGGCATCCGCGTCCCATTGCGCCCGCTCCAGCAGGTGCTGTACGCCATCGGGTGTCGCTTCGCCGATCCATTCGGCGAGTTGCCAGCCGTTCTTGCGCTCGACTGTACCCAGCAGGCCCTTCAGGTATGCGAGCGACCGCTGTCGGGGCTCCGGACGCCTGAACAGTTCCCCGAGCCGCTGGTGCAGTACCTCCAGTTCACGCTCCCACGCTTTTGCAGTCGAATGCATAGCCTTAACGTATAGTAATCCTTAATTATTTGAGTATAGTAAAAAAATCTACGGCTGTAGTACTAAGGCCGATTCACTACTTTGACGGTATCAGGTGACGGTATCGACGTCTTGGGGCATTATGCCGTTCGCGATACCGTCATTCACGATAGCGGAGGGCGTCTCGTTGGTGCAGTTTGGCTCGACACATGGTTTATTGGTCGATGCGTGGACGCCGACAGACCATCTTGGACACATGGCCGCGCCGAGAGAATTTTTCGGCGCATATGCGGCTTCCATACTGTAAGCCGCAAGAGGAAGGCGTACAACGGTACGCTTTACGGTATTATGTTCGCATGGATCGCCCTGACCGCCCGCTGGTATTGGCTTCAACGGACCGATTTAGGATCGAGTGGGAATGATTTAGACTGCTACGCAAAGGCAAAGCCAGCGCGCATCCATTCGATGCGCGCTGGCTTTCCTGTTTCAGCGGATCAATCAGATCGCCCAGCCTCCGTCGACTGCCACCTCGGCCCCTGTCATGAAGGCGCTTTCATCGCTAGCCAGGAAGCAAACGATAGCCGCCACCTCCTCGGCGGTGCCATGCCGCTTTAACGGCGCCGCGTCTGCGCCGAAACGATTCGTCTCGTCGCTGTTGGCCTTGAGCATTTCCGTAGCGATAAACCCGGGGTGGACCGAGTTCACGCGAATGCCATGAGGCGCCAGTTCCGCAGCCGCGACCTTGGTCATTCCTCGCACCGCCCACTTGGTAGCGCCGTAGGCAATCGCATTGGCAAAGCCGCGCAGCCCGGCGCTCGACGAGATGTTCACGATGGAACCGCCGCCGCTTCTTTTCATCGGCTCGATGGCATGCTTCATCCCAAGCAGTGTTCCTAACTGATTGACGCGGAATGTCTTCTCCGCTAACTCTGGCGTCGTTTCGGCGATTGCGGCGGGTACATAGATACCCGCGTTGTTCACCAGCACGTCGCATCGGCCGAATGCGCGCTCGACTTCCTTGAAGAGCGCTCGCCAGGAGTCTTCGCGCGTCACGTCGTGCGTGACATAGATGGCTCGTTTGCCCATCTTCGCGGCGAGCGCCTCACCTTCCGCGGACAACAGGTCGTTCAATACGACATTGGCACCTTCGTCGAAGAAGCGCTGCGCTTCCGCGGCGCCCTGACCGCGCGCCGAACCCGTTATGACCACCGTTTTTCCCTCGAATCTCGCCATCGTCAAATCTCCGCTTTGTTGCGCTGCATGCCTTGCATGGAATGGATTGGCTCAGTACCGGTCATCCGGAGCATGTCTAAGCCATGGATAGCGCTCTGTGTCAGCGCCCGCGTAATCGGGATCGAGGTAGATAAAGCAGCGCTGAATCCTGAAGTCGCGGATTTCAAATACATCGCACCAACGGCCCGCATGCGAAGTGCCGGCTCGCCACGAAACGCCGTTCTTCAGCTTGCCGCGTGAGGCCGCTTCGACGACGACCGTATCGCCCTGCTGTACAACGTTGGCGTAGGTGACGTCGTGCGCGATTTCGGCAATGATGCCCATGAGGTCGCCAAAGAGGGTAGCGATCTGCTCTCGTCCACGCGCAATGCCCCACTTCGGGAAATAAACCTCCGCGTGTTCGTCGAATAGATCGAGAACATTGTCGCCGCGGTCCATTCGCTTGAAGTACTCAAGGGCAATCGCTTTGCGTTGCTCGTCGTTCATCGATTGAATCTGCATCTTGTCTCCATGGTTAAGGGGCGCGTCGAGACCGACGTGTGACCATGCTGGCCTCGACGTGTACTGAAAAGCAGATAGAAGGCGCGCCGGGACCGTGCCGGCTCCAAGGCTAGGCTTGGGTCGCTTCCGTCAGGAGCGCTTTATTCGGTTCGAGATGGGCGGTATTCGCGGCGCGATAGGCAAACGCGAGGATCGGACCAAGTGTTCCGCCACCCGCCCAATAGGCGCGCGCAGATGCGGACGCCACGCAGTTCCCCACGCCGTACAGGCCAGGTATTGGCATGCCGCTATCGTTGAGAACCTGGCCGTCACTGTTGGTCAAAGGACCGCCTTTCGTGTCCAGCGTGCCGCCGGTTACCAACGCCGCGTAGTAGGGCCCACTGTCCGCGAGCGGGAACATCGTCGGGTTTGGTGAGGCAGACTCGTTTTGGACAGCGCCGTTGAACATCTTTTCTACAAGGCGGTCACCGCGGCGAAAATCGGTGTCCACCCCTTCGCGGGCGAATCGGTTGAAGCGCTGAATGGTGTCCCGCAGATTCACGAGAAAATCGTCGGCAAGGCATAGATGGCCGGTGAGACGTTCGAAGGTCTCGAGCCGCCGGGCGAGCGCATCGGCGAGTTCCTCCAATGTATTGCCACTGATCAGATGTCCCTCTTGAGCCGCGTCGGGCCGGATCAGGCAGCCGTACTCCGTGCTTGCGCTATGGTCCTGGCTGCGCTGATCCCAGATGGCGACGAGAACCAGGTTCGGATATTCAGCAAGCTGCGCGTCCCACTCGAAGAACTTTTGCGCCAGTTCGTTGTAGGCGAGTTTCTCGTTGACCACCCGCTTTCCTTGTTTATTCACCCACAGCATCGAATCGCCGCCAACGGAAAACGTGCCCGTAAAATCATCGCGGCCAGCGACCAGGCGATCGAGCGACACCGGGCACATCCAGGCATAGTTCATGTTGCGCAACTGTGCGCGCAGGGGGCTCGCGATGTGAATGAAATCGCCTTCATTCGAGCGCGCGGCACAGCCACCGAATAGCGGCGCATGCAGGAAATTTTTCCGCAGGTCGTTGTTGTGCGTGAACCCGCCGGTCGCGAAGATGACCGCCTTCCGCGCGCCGAGGCGGACGTCGTTGCCTTCGACATCCGTGGCTTCGATACCGACTACTTCTTCGGCCTCGTTGAGAATCACGCGCTGCACACGCAGACCGGTGCGAACGTCGACGCCGTCGCGCTGGGCGGCGGCGTGCATGGATTGAATTGCCACCTTGCCGCCGTCGGACATCGACTCGCACGCGCCCGCTGGTATCAGCACGCGGCCTTGCGGCGCGGTGTTCTCGGGAAGCTCGGCCCAGTAGTCTGTGACACCGGGCAAATGCCGGTACTCGAGAGCGCCGCGCGCGTGGAGCAACTCAGCAGCAGATGATGCGCTGTCATAGATTGCGCTGAAGGCTTCATATTCCCATGCATCGAGTCCGAGATTGGCATCTTCCGGATCATAGTGTTCGGGGCGGGCGAGGCGCGCCATGTAACACAGGCAGTCCTCCTTGCGATCTTCGATGCCCGCTTCGCGCATCGGCCGGTTGTTTGGCACCCAGTACCAGAAAGCGGCTTTTTTCGCGGTTCCGCCCACGGTTCTGTCCTTCTCGACGAGCGCAACCGAATTGCCGAGCCAGCGGGAAAAGAGGGCGGTGGGAAATCCGCCTCCGCCGGCTCCGACGACAATGACGTCGAATATCGCGTCAAAGGCTTCAATTGAATGGCTGGCCAGCCGGTGTGTTGATGCGGGAGCCGCGCTCGCGCGGGATGCCCATCGCTCTGCGTTTTGCATTGTCTTCCTCCTTGTTTTTCGTTGCCTACTCCGTCGAAGCCCGCACGGCGGCTCGCGTGAGACAAATATATATAAAACAGAAAAATATACAATAATATAAAAACTATCGAGATGATAGGAATCGCGTCAAATGGAAGCGTGTGTTGTTCACGTCCGGCGCGAACGCTGCGGCGCGCCAGGAGCGACGTACGTCGGCAGCGCGCTGAAGCGCAATGCAGCTGCATGTCGCCGGCATAGCGACGGCGACATCTGCAAATCAGGAGGAGAGTGGAACGAGAAGACGCCTTACCGGCACCGCGGGCGCGGTGCTTGCCATGCCTTTGTCGTTGGGGACATTTGAACGGTGGAGGCGATGCGCAGAGAGTCTGGTTGCAAGCGGATTGGCGCGCAGCGGTTAGCGGCTTAAGCGCCGGCGCGACACGTTGCCGGTGAATCCACCTGCAATTCACGAATGGTCATGAACGGGCTTGCTACCCGGCTCCTTGATAGCGCGAATGTCATGCGTTTCATTCGGTCAGGATGAGTTGGGTCAGGCAGCGCTGTTCAAGCAAAGCCGAGCGAGCGGCTCACACGGACGACGCGTTCTATTTCACAGCATCACGCTGTAGACCGCGCGCGCGCCCGACCTCGCGCTGTGCCTTCGCTCTTCGCGGCGTTGCCGCTAGCAATGTCCTCGAGCACCAGCTCAGTGGTGGCGGCGAAGTGCTGACGCAGCAGTTCGCACGCCCGGTCGGCGTCACGCGCGAGCACAGCTTTTACGATGTCCTCGTGCTCTTGCGCGAAATTGCGTGAAGCCGCATGAGGGGCCTGGATCGACTGATGCCGGTAGCGGGTCGTCTGGATGCGCAGGGTCGCGGCAAAACGCTTGAGCCACTTTGATCTGCATCCTTCCAGCAGGGTGGAGTGAAACTTGTCGTGCGCGAGATCCCATGCCGGGTTGACGCGTTCTGGATCTCCGATAATGGGCGGTAGGCTGTTCACCTGGTGATAGGCCGCTAGCAACGCACCTTCCCATTCGAGGTTTCCACTCTCGATTGCGTCACGAAGGGCGTCGCATTCGATACGCTGCCGCACTGCCGTAATGTCTTCCAGGTCCGCGCGAGAAATTTTCGTTACGCGAAATCCGCGCTGGTCCTCGGCTTCAACGAATCCGCTCATTGCCAGTCGTGAAACTGCTTCACGCAGCGGAATCGCGCCAGCCTGGTAACGGTCCGCCAGTTCACGGATCTTCAGCTTCGAGCCAGGCGCCAGCACGCCGGTCACGATGTCCTGGAGAATCGTTTCTGCCAGCACAGATGCCATGGTTCGGCCAGTAGAGCCCGGCATGTCAAACATATCGTCCACAGAATCCTCCCGGCTGAACCACTATAGGTATTGGGAAATTATATCCAGTATCAGGGTTAACATGCAAAGACGAAAATATATATATTTATTAAATTTGTATCGAACGTTGCACGGCAACGAACGAACTCTTGAGCCACCGTGGAGCCGTAATGAGATACGTACACTTTTCGCCCGATGGGCACCAACGTCTGCTGGGCGTCTTGCAGGGATCGACGATCACCTCTTTGGGCCATGCAACGCTTGAGGAGCTGCTGGCGTCGGGAACGAACCTGACGGCATATGCGAAGGCCGGAATCGTCAAAGGCACGGAGTATTCTGCTGACACCGTGAGGTGGCTGCCGCCTCTTTCTCGTCCGGGTAAGATCGTTTGCGTTGGCCTGAACTATGCGGACCACACTAAAGAAAGCCATTTCGAGCCGCAGAGCTACCCAACGTTGTTTCCCCGCTTTGATAGCAGTTTGATCGGACATCTGGCACCCATGATCCGTCCGCTCGTATCCGATTCGCTGGACTATGAAGGCGAGATGGCGGTGATTCTTGGAGCCGGTGGTCGTCATATTCCCAAGAAGCGGGCTTTGGAATATGTTGCGGGATATTCGGTCTTCAACGACGGTTCAGTTCGCGAGTACCAGTTCAAGGCGCCGCAGTGGACTGTCGGAAAGAATTTTGACGGCACGGGTGCTTTCGGGCCCACGTTCGTGACCGCCGATGAGTTGCCCGCAGGCGGCGCGGGACTCAAACTGGAGACCCGGCTAAATGGGAAGGTCGTGCAGGCGGCCAACACGAGCGACCTGGTATTCGACGTGGCGACACTCATCGCGATCATCAGCGAGGCCATCACGCTCGCGCCGGGCGATGTCATCGTCACTGGCACGCCGGCCGGTGTTGGTTGGGCAAGAGAGCCGAAACTGATTATGCGCGACGGCGACGTCTGCGAGGTTGAAATCGAAGGGCTCGGTGTACTGAAGAATACTGTGCAAGACGAAAAGCCGGCGGACTGACAGCACGGCATAAGAGATCGGAGGAACTATGAGACAAATTCGCGTCCCCGTATTTGTTGTTGGCGCGGGCCCCGCAGGACTGACAACCGCCGCGCTGCTGGCGAAATATGGCGTGGAGGTACTCGCTATTACCCGCTACCCTGGCACCGCACATTCGCCGCGCGCACATATAACAAATCAGCGTACAGTCGAAGTGTTTCGCGACCTTGGCATCGAAGATCGCGTGCGCGCGCTTGCCACGTCGAACAAGTTGATGACCAACAACGTTTGGGCAACGAGTTTCACCGGAACTGAACTCGGCCGCCTTCAAACCTGGGGGACGGGAGAACAGCGAAAGGCTGACTATGAGATGGCCAGTCCGTCCGAGATGTGCAACGCGCCGCAGCATTTGCTGGAACCGGCAATATTGACGGCCGCACGCGAATTCGGTGCGAAGGTTCTCTTCAATACCGAACTCGTGTCGATACGTCAGACCGAGGAGGCTGTGTTTTCCCGCGTGGTTGATCGGCTAACGGGGGAGGGAATAGAGGTCATTTCAGAATTCGCGGTAGGCGCTGACGGCGCACAAAGCCTGGTAGTCAAAGATATCGGCTTCGAACTCGAAGGAGAGATGGGGCTCGGTTACGCATTGAATTGCTGGCTTGAGGTCGATCTCAGTCAATACTGTGCACACAGGCCTGGGGTGCTGTACTGGATGTATCAGCCCGGCTGTGACTATTGGGTGGGAAGCGGGGTATGGATCTGCGTGCGCCCATGGAACGAATGGGTGATGGTGTCGATGTATAACCCCGCCGACGGAGAGCCGGATCTCAGTGAGGACGCGATCATCCAGAGGGCTCGCGCGACGATTGGCGACCCGGATATTCCGGTGCGAGTGAAGGCGGTATCGAAGTGGACGCTTAACCGCATGGTCGCGCGCCAGATGGTGAAGGGACGTGTCGCAATAGCGGGCGATGCGGCGCACCGCCATCCGCCCGCCAATGGGCTCGGATCGAATACATCGGTGCAGGACGCATTCAATCTCGCTTGGAAGCTTGCCTTGATCGTCAAGGGACAAGCGGCTCCTTCGCTGCTGCAGACATACTCCGATGAGCGACAACCCGTGGCCGAGCAAGTGGTGAACCGGGCGATCAGGTCGATGACGGATATGTTGCCCATTTCACAGGCTTTGGGCTTCCGCGATGGGCAAGGAGCCGACGAAGGGTGGGCGTCACTGGACGAGCTTTTCTCCGATACGTCCGTGGGCCGCACGCGCAGGAAGCAGTTGGCCTCGGCGATCGATCTGCAAAACTACCAATTCAACTGCCATGGCGTCGAATTGGGTCAGCGGTACACCTCCGCCGCGGTCGTGCGAGACGGCGCCCGCTTTCCCGAGCCGAGCCGGGACGCGGAACTGTATTATCACGCGACCACTACACCCGGCGCGTATACACCCCACGCGTGGATTCAACACGATGGCAGGCGCGTCTCTACGCTTGACCTCGTCGGGCAAGGCTCCTTTGCGCTCTTGACGGGCATGGGCGGGCAACCCTGGGTCGAAGCACTCCGACAGGTCGGCAACGAATTCGGCATTTCCGTGAATGGGTGGGTCATCGCTCACGGCTCATCGACCATCGACGCTTACGGGCGCTGGGGAGAACTCCGGGAAATCGAGGACGGCGGTTGCGTGGTGGTTCGGCCGGACCGGTTTGTCGCGTATCGGGCCAATGATCTCGTCGCCGACCCTTTAGGAACCTTGCGGCGGGTATTCGCGCAGATACTCGGCCGGGAGCCGCAAAGCATGTCTGCCACGAGGTCGCATAGCGCTACGGCTTCAACTGTTGCCGGGAGAGAATGACATGACCGCTTCAACTGTAAGCGTAGGAACAGCCGGCATACACTCGGTCGATCACTTCGCGCTCGAAGTTCCTCGACTCGACGAGGCGAGAGAATTCCTCACGGCCTTTGGATTTCGCGTGCAGGAGGAAGAAGGTCAGTTGCTGCTCCGTACTGCCGGCAGTGCCCACGTGTGGGCGCGGATTTTTGCCGGTACGCGTAAGCGATTGGCCTATTTGTCTCTGAACTGCTTCGCCGATGACTTCTCGAAGATCCGCGCACAGATCATCGAAGCGGGTGGACAAGAAGCGACACCTCGAATTGAGTCCGCCAAACATGAAGGGTTCTGGTTTGAAGACCCGGACGGCAATCTGTTACAGCTCAAGGCAGGGCCCAAGACGTCGCCAAATTTCAAGCCGCCTCGTGACGCTGAACCCGCGCTGCCTCGGCTACGCGGCGCGGTCGCCCGCGAGAACGCAGAGCCGGTTCAGCCGTTACGGCTTGCGCACGTCGTGATGTTCACCCCGGACATTCGTCGCGCGGTCAGTTTCTATGAGCGTTCGGTTGGGGTGCGTCTGTCCGATGGCTCGGAAGGTATCGTGGCTTTCATGCACGCGCCTCACGGCAGCGACCACCATATGATCGCGTTTGTTCAGGGGGCGGCAAAGGGTTGGCATCACAGCGCATGGGACGTTCCCGACGTCAACCACGTTGGCCTCGGCCAAATGCAGATGCAGCGCGCTGGATACCGCGACGGTTGGGGCGTGGGCCGGCACGTGCTCGGCTCCAACTACTTTCACTACGTGCGCGACCCGTGGGGTTCATTCTGGGAGTATTCGGCCGATATCGACTTTATCGCCCCTGGCGGCCAATGGGCCGGCGGCAATCATCCGCCTGATGATTCACTCTATCTATGGGGGCCCGACGTGCCGGGCTACTTCTTCAAGAACACTGAAGACGGAGTGCGCGCATGAGCAAGGTCATTATCACCTGCGCCATAACCGGAGCGATCCATACTCCGTCGATGTCGCCTTATCTGCCTGTTACGCCGGACGAGATCGCGCAGAGCGCCATTGAAGCAGCCCAGGCTGGAGCGGCGATCGTCCACTTACACGCGCGCGATCCCCTCGATGGCCGTCCAACGCAGGCGCCGGAGTTGTTTCGCCGGTTCGTGCCCGCCATTAAGGAAGCCTCGGATGCGGTCATCAATATCACCACCGGCGGGGCGCCTACGATGACGGTCGAGGAGCGGCTGCAACCGGCACTTGAATTGCGGCCCGAATTGGCGTCTCTCAACATGGGTTCAATGAACTTCGGGTTGTACGAAATGCTCGGGCGCTTCAAAGACAAGCTTAAATATGACTGGGAGCGCCCATATCTGGAAGGAAGCGACGATCGCATCTTCAAGAATACATTCAAGGATATCGCCTACATCCTGCAATCGTGTAGCGAGAACGAAACCCGGTTCGAGATTGAGTGCTACGACATTGGCCATCTTTATACGGCCGCGCACTTTCTCGACAGGGCGCTCGTTAAGCCACCCCTTCTCATTCAGTCCGTATTTGGTCTACGCGGTGGCATTGGCGCACATGTCGAGGATCTCATGCATATGCGCCGTACGGCTGACCGATTGTTCGGGAAAGATTATGTCTGGTCTGTGCTCGGGGCCGGGCGTAGCCAGATGCCGCTCGCGGCGATTTCTGCCTCTGTCGGCGGAAACGTGCGCGTCGGACTCGAGGATTCTCTTTGGGATGGCCCCGGCAAGCTCGCAAGTAGCAACGCTACGCAGGTAAGGCGCGTTCGCACCATCATTGAAGCCCTGTCGCTTCAAGTGGCGACGCCTGATGAGGCTCGCGCCATGTTGAATCTCAAGGGACGCCACAGCGTCGGCTTCTAAAGAGCCGTGTCTGCGATGCTTCGGCGTTGCCTGTGCCCAGGGCAATGCCGGAGCTACATTTCTGATGTCGCGAGTAGAGATTCCCGCAGAGGCCATAGTCCGCATCGTTCGGAATGCGGATGGTCTCGTCTTCCATATCGATTCGATTGGTATTGCGACGGGCGCAGAGCCGGATACTCGGCCGGCGCTCTAGTGGCCACGACGAGTGACGTCGTTCTAAAGATCGTCGTCACTCCCGGAACCCGGACTCGAATGCACTCAGTCCAGCGTGGCTCGAGCGAGAAATGGGGCGAGGAGTTCCCGGGCGATCTCCGGCGTCACGACCTCGGAGGGTGCGAGCTTCTCGTAGGTGTAGCTCTCCGGGTCGTCGTAGATACGCTCCGCGATGAGCTTCGGCTTCGGCTCGTTCGTGTACGTGAAGATCTGGAAGAGGTGATGCGTCATCAGGTAGTGCGCCGCGGGGTCGGCGTCGATGCCGTGGTCCTTCAGGCACACGCCGGGCACGACGTGAGTCCATACGGCTTCCGTCGTGACGCCGTAGTCGTCGACACCCATGTTCATGGTTCGTGCGCCCATCACGTTCTGGCGTGTTTCAGCGGCTTCGCGATAGAAACCTTCGACGGCCACCTTGCCCGTCAGGACGTGCATCTGGCGCCGGTCGCCAACGCGATACATCGGTTCCTCGACGGTGAGTTCAGGAACGATGATTTGATCCCAGTATCCCGCCACTTCCAGCAGCAAATGGCGCAAGTAGTTCTTTAACATGGCCCGATGATGCGGATTGGTCGTCTTGTGGAGAAATGCTTCGACTTCTCGGGGCCATTGGGTTACGTCGAACTTTGCGGGGACGTGCATCAACGTCAGCGCATCCGTTGTGGGCATTTCTCGGCCTGGCGCCGCCAGGGTGGCATATTTCATGACTTGCTCCTATGGGTTGCCCGTGGAAGTATGGTTGGGCGCTGCATCCGCGTCCAACGATGAATACTGACATCGTGATCTCGAAGTGAGATCACGACCCCCCACTCCGGGTTGGCTGCCGGGCTTTTTTGCAGAGCAACCCTCACATTCAGTATTGCGTCGTTGCCAGTGAGCGCCTGCCCGAGTCTCGCGGCGAAAGTCTGGTCTTCGAGCGACGATCACCAACGCAGATCAAGCGCCCAATTTTTATCATTAGACAGTGATCGCGACCTCTCCGATAGTTTGTCGAAGCCACGTGCAAGGAACTTGGACGTGCAACCATTCCCGGAGACTGCCATGCAAATTCAACCAATGACAGACGAGCAGCGCAAAGCTATCGCGATAGAGTTCTTCAGACGCGTGGATCGTGGGGGCGACGTTCTTGAACTATTTGATGAGAAGGCCGAATTCTATTTTCCGAAATGGGGCGTCGCTCATGGTCGTGGAGAGATTGCCCAGTTTCTCGAAGACCTGAGCGGGATTCTCGCTGAGATCTCGCACGACATGGCCTATGCGAATTTTGTTCAGCAAGGCGATCGGGTGGTGGTCGAAGCCACGTCGTCTGGGAAGCTGAAGAATGGCGCGGGGTGGCGTGCAGGGACCACACATACCGGGCGATGGTGTGACGTATTGGAAATTCGCGACTTCAGGATCCAGCGCTGCTTCGTCTATCTTGATCCTGACTACGCGGGGGCCGACACGGAGCGCTATCCATGGCTCGATGGCGAGCCCACGAGCCGATACTGAAGAGTGCTTGCTCTTGCCACGGGCTGCACGCTATCGAGGCTGGACGGTGCAAGCGCTGCAGTTTGCTATTTTCAACCGAGACGGAGGCAAGCTGGTTTGGCCTTAAGCACTTGACACGACGCTCGGAAGGCTATATTTCTCGACAGACACCATTCGGGAAGTCGATAAATGCTCGACGGCGTATCCATGGATCAGCTGCGTACTTTCATCGCTGCCGCGGACGAAGGAAGCTTCTCTGCGGCAGGACGCAAGCTTCGCAGGACACAGTCCGTGGTGAGCCAGACGCTCGCCAATCTGGAAAGCCAGATCAATGTGTCGTTGTTCGACCGCAGCGGTCGCTATCCGCGACTCACGGAGCAAGGTGCCGTATTGCTGTCACAGGCGCGGCTCGTCGTCGGCGGCATGGATGGTTTCAAGTCGACGGCACGAGCAATCGCAGAAGGACTTGAACCGGAGCTTTCCGTCGTGGTGGACGTCATGTATCCGATGGACTCACTCACGGTGGCGGTTGGAGAATTCCGCGACGCGTTTCCTCACACTCCATTGCGGTTATATGTCGAGGCTTTGGGTGCGGTAGTGCAGCGAGTGCTGGAACGCACGTGCAGGCTCGGCATTAGTGGTTCCATGCCGGCCGTGCCCGAAACGGTTGATGCCGAGAAGCTGCTCGATGTGCCGATGGTCACCGTTGCCGCTCCGAAACATCCGCTGGCATCGCTTAAGAGAGTGATCCGATCGCGCGAGTTGGAAGAGCATGTGCAGCTTGTACTGACGGATCGCACGCCGCTGACCGATGGGAAGTCGTTCGGGGTCTTCTCTCCGCAGATCTGGCGGTTATCGGATCTGGGCGCAAAGCATGCGTTTTTACGAGCGGGCCTCGGATGGGGGCACATGCCTACGGCGATGGTGCATCCCGATCTGGCTTCAGGCGATCTGGTACCGCTGCGAATCGAAAACTTTCAACCCCGAACGCCGCCGATCGCCATGTATGCGATCTATCGCAGAGATACACCGCCGGGCCCTGCAGGCCGTTGGTTCCTCGGTCGACTAAAGCAAACCTCAAACGAAGACTGATGGTCGCGGCCGGGTGACGCCTCTTTGTCACGGTTGTATTCCGTCCAGGAACTCGACAAGCAGCGCGTTCACCATCTCAGGCGCTTCCTCTCATGAAGCCGCCCATTGACAAACCACCCAATACGGCCCGGTACATCGAACTCGGAAAGTTCACCTGATGCCTGAACATTGCATGGTCGATCGCATCTGCAAACCGCCGTGCGGAGATGTCCGTCGCAGGGAACCCATAAGTCAACACGATGGGTTCCATTAAAATATATAGGCTTCCGCTGGGGTAGGTCAGCATCTAACCTTCGGTCATGTCATCCTCAAAAGGAAATTGTCATGGCGAATGTGTCTGATCTACTGGAAGCGGACAATCCCGTTGTCCGGCCGGCTAGTCCTCCGCGCGCCATTGTGGCGCGTACTCAGGGGCGCCGCCACGGGCCGGTCACGCGCATCGTCAGTCCCGCCGAACTGGGCGAACTGATCAAGCCGTTCGTGTTCCTGGACTACTTCGATTTCACGCCGTCGAGCGACGCACTGTTTCCAATGCATCCGCATTCGGGTATCGCGACGATCACGGTCCTGCTGTCTGGCAATCTGAGTTACGAAGACACAACGGGCGCGTCGGGCGTGTTGTCCGCGGGCAGCGTTGAATGGATGAACGCGGGCAACGGCATCTGGCACGACGCCAGTCCCGCGGACCTCGAGCGCTTTCATGGTTACCAGATGTGGGTGGCGTTGCGGCGCGAAGTCGAGAATGGGGAACCGCAAACCCAATATCTTCCCGCGCAGGCCATCCCGCGTGTCGGTCCTGCGCGCGTCATTCTCGGCAGCTACAGGGGCACGCACAGCCCGGTGTTGTCTCCTGATGGAATCAACTATCTGCATGTGCGGCTCAGGGCAGGCGAGCAATGGCGTTATGTGCCGCCCGCAGGACATACCGTGGCCTGGACCCATGTGCATCGGGGCGCGCTTTGCGTCGCCGGTGAGCGTCTGCGTAGCGAGCTCGCGGTCTTCACCGAGTCCGAAGACGCTCTCGACTTCATCGCGGACACCGACTCCGAATTCATTCTCGCGTCCGCGGTAAAACACCCGCATGAGCTGGTGCTCGGCTACTACTCGGTGCACACATCAGAGGCCGCGCTGCAGGCGGGAGAAGCTCAGATCGCACGAATTGGCGAACAGCTTCGATTTCGCGGCCGCATCCGGTAGTCACCCAAGCAGTCCCCTTGGCATTCCTCTCTTTTTCTTAAACTTAAGGCACTCGTTATGAACTCAACCTCCGCAAATTCTTACCCGACTCTTCCGCTGATTGGGCGCATCCTCATCGCTGCCATCTTTCTCGTGAGCGGCCTTAGCAAACTCGCAGCGCCGGGAGCGACCATCGGCTACATCGGCTCGCTGGGATTGCCAGTGCCGCTACTCGGCTATCTCGGCTCGATGGCGCTTGAGCTGGTTGGCAGCGTTCTGCTGATCGTCGGCTATCGGACGAGACTCGTTGCCGTGCTGCTGGCAATGTATTCGATCATTACCGCATTCATCTTCCACCACGCGCTTGGCGACCAGAACCAGATGTTCCACTTTCTCAAGAACGTCGCGATGGCCGGCGGTTTGATTCAGGTCGCGGCTTATGGTGCAGGCGCATTCAGCTTTGATAACCGTCGCGAACTGCCGGTGGCGGGTACCGCACAGTAACGACGCTCGGGGCGGCCCTGGGTCGTCGCGGTAATACATCTGTAGCACCCCTGCGGCGCCATGACGGTCCGCTTCATCACCCAAAGGAGATTGCGATGGCCAAGGTACTGGTTCTCTACTATTCGTCGTACGGACATATCGAGCAGATGGCTGAGGCCGTCGCGCAAGGCGCCCGCAGCGCGGGCGCGGAGGTCGACGTCAAGCGCGTACCGGAAACGGTGCCTGAGGAGGTCGCCAAAGGCGCGCATTTCAAGCTCGACCAGGCCGCTCCGATCGCAACCGTCGCCGACCTCGAGAACTACGACGCGATCGTTGTGGGTACCGGCACCCGTTATGGTCGCATGTCGTCCCAGATGGCCGCGTTCCTCGATCAGACCGGTGGTTTGTGGATGCGTGGGGCACTTAACGGCAAGGTTGGTGGCGCCTTCGCGTCGACTGCCACCCAGCACGGCGGGCAGGAAACCACGCTTTTTTCGATCATCACGAACCTGATGCATCTCGGCATGGTTATCGTTGGCCTGCCTTATAGCCATCAGGGGCAGATGAACATGAGCGAGATCGTCGGCGGCGCGCCTTATGGCGCAACCACCGTCGCTTCCGGCGACGGGTCGCGTCAGCCGAGTGAAATCGATCTGGCCGGCGCACGCCACCAAGGCGAACTGGTGGCGAAGACGGCGGCGAAGCTGTTCGGCTAACGCTTTTCCTGGCAAGTCTTTGAGTGAGCCACGCATTATCGCCCAGATGCTGGTGGTCGACGGAAAGATGACCATCTATGGCCTCGAGTTGCCGTGACCGGCCCCTGGAGTGGTGGACTGAAAAACACTCGCATTTCAACTGTTCTGGAGCATCACATGACCCGTAGCAACCCAAGCGAAGAAGCAAAGGCTGTAGTTCGCCGCAATACCGAAGAGGTACAAGGCGGCGGTAACTTCGACGTATTCGAAGAACTGTTTGCGGACGATTTCGTCGACCACACGCCACAGCCGAACTGCACGCCAGATAAGGACGGCGCACGCGGTCTCTACCACGCGCTGCGTGCCGCGTTCCCCGACTTCCACGCGAATATCCATTGGCAGGTTGCCGACGGCGATCTGGTGACAACCTACAAGACGTATCACGGCACACACGAAGGCACGTTCCTCGGCGTGCCGCCCACCGGTCGAAAGATCCATTTTGAAACAGTCGACGCGATGCGCGTGCGCAACGGCAAGATTGCGGAGCACTGGGGTGTCGCCAACCTTTTCTCGGTGATGCAGCAACTCGGTGCTTTCCCTGCAGGCGAGGCGAAAGCGTGAAGAACCGGCTATGCCTACGCAGCGTCGTCGTGACACCCGCTACGCACCGCTAGACCGTCGGTTCGGTACATACAGCCAAGTTAGCGCATTTATAAGGATGCCAAATTGAGCAATATTCTTAAGGACAAGGTCGTGCTGGTCACCGGTGCGGCTAGCGGAATTGGCCGGGCCATTGCGATTAGTGCGGCGCGGCATGGAGCGAAGGCAGTGATCGTCTCAGACGTCACTGAAACTCCGCACGAGGGCGGCAGACCGACCACCGCCGAGATTGAAGAACTGGGTGTGCGCACGCGGTTTCAGCGCACTGACGTGACGCAGCACGCGGAAGTGGACGCGCTGGTCGATGCGTCGGCTGAGTTCGGCGGAGTCGACGTGATGGTTTGCAACGCCGGCATCACGCTGCGCGAGGACGGTCCCGAGGTCGCCGAGAGCGACTACCGGAGGCTAATGGCGGTCAATCTCGACGGCGTGCTTTTCGGTGCGCAAGCGGCGGCGCGTCAGATGAAGGCGCGCGGCAAGCCAGGCAGCATCGTGTTGATGGCGAGCATGGGCGGTATCGCGGGCGCCGGAATGACGGTCGCTTACTCCACCAGCAAGGGTGGCGTCGTGCTGATGGCGAAGGCTCTCGCAGATGCACTCGGGCCTGACGGTATCCGCGTCAACGCGGTTTGCCCCGGCACGATCGACACGCATTTGCTGCGCACCAATCCCGGCATTGCCGCAGCTTCGGAAGGCTTTCGGCAACGCACTCCGCTGCGCCGTCTCGGGAAGCCGTCAGAAATTGGCGACGCCGTTGCGTGGCTCGGTTCGGACATGTCGAGCTATGTGACCGGCATTGCGTTGCTTGTTGATGGCGGCCTGCTCTCGGTCATCTGATACGTCACCGCGGCTGTACATGTACGGTCGTTTAATCAGGAGTTACCTATGAAAGCTATACGTGCCTACGCCTATGGCGGGCCCGATCGTTTGACGCTGGAAGATATCCCTGACCCCGTCCCGGGCGAGGGCGAAGTGTTGATCGACGTCGCGGCGAGCGGCGTCAACCCGGTCGATTGGAAAATTCTGGAGGGCAGGATGAAAGCCTTCCTGCCGCTGCCACTGCCTTATACACCGGGCGTCGAAGTGTCGGGAAAGATTTCTGCGCTGGGCGCCGGGGTCAAGGACTTCGCTGTGGGAGACGAAGTCTTCGGTTTCATCGGTATCGTCGGCGGCTATGCCACCAAAGTGGTTGCCTCCGCTGACCGCCTGGCTTCAGTGCCGAAAAAGCTCTCGCTGCTTGAAGCTGCAGGGGTGCCAGCGGCCGCGTTGACGGCATGGCAGGCGTTGCACGAGCACGCCGGTGTCAAGCCGGGTCAGCGCGTGCTGATTCACGGCGCCGCGGGCGGAGTAGGCAGCATGGCGGTGCAGTTGGCCAGAATCGCCGGCGCGGAGGTAATCGCAACAGCGTCGTCCGGCAATCTCGAGTACGTCAGACAGCTGGGTGCGATGCAGGTCGTCGACTACCGGAGCGAGAGCTTCGAAGAGAGCGTGTCGGCCGTGGACATCGTTCTGGATCTGGTTGGCGGCGAAACGCAGGATCGTTCCTGGTCGTTGTTAAAAGCTGGCGGCATCCTGGTGTCGCCGGTCAGCCCGCCAGACGCCGAGCGTGCCAGGTCAAGAGGTGTGGTAGGGAAGCATTTCGCCACCCGCTCCGACGGCAAGCAGTTGGCTGCGATCGCAGCACACTTTGACTCCGGCGAAATCATGGTCGACGTCGAGACGGTCTTTCCGCTGTCGCGTGCCGCCGATGCCTTGCAAAAGAACCTGACCGGTCATGCGCGCGGCAAGCTCGTGCTCGACGCGGCTCGCTAATCCCGCTTGGCCGCTCTACGGAAGCACGGCTTCCGTCAATTGCCCGGCGAGCCGCCGTCTATTGGCCACGGTTCATCTCGTGGGGAAAGCGCCTGAAAGCGCGGACCTTCGATGGGACTTTCGCAACCTTATGTCGCTCTCTCATCATGGACCTGCGTAGACTTCGGTATTTCACGGCGGTTGCCGAAGAGCTGCATTTCGGCCGGGCCGCACAGCGTATGCACGTCGTGCAGTCAGCGGTGAGCCATCAGGTGAAACTTCTTGAAGAAGAGCTCGGATTTTCGCTGCTGGAGCGTTCACGCCACAACGTCAGGCTCACGGTTCCCGGCGAGATATTTTTACCTGAAGCACGCGATCTGCTGCGTCGGGCCGATGAAGCGATGCGCCGTGCCCGTGAGTCGGCCGATGGTACGGTCGGGCGGCTGGCGATCGGCTTCGTTGATAACGTACTGTGGTCCATACTGCCGCCGATACTCCGAGACTTTCGCCAGCGGTGGCCGCAGGTCGAATTGACGCTGCATCCGCTCGATCGAAGCGCGCAGATCGAGGCGATTCGGACGTCAGCCATCGATATAGGGATCATGCCCTCGCCGTCGCCAGGCCATGCTCTCAAGTCTGCAGAACTTGCCACGGGCCCTTTGGTGGCGGCCATCCCGCAGGGTCATCCGCTCGCCGCACGGCCGACGCTTTCAATCGTCGAACTAGCGAACGAGCCGTTTGTTCTGTTTCCCCGCAGAATGAACAGCCGGATTCTGGAAATCATCGTTGCGTGCTGCGCTTCGGCCGGGTTTGCGCCTCGAATCGTCCAGGAGGCCGAACAGCTCCACACTCTGCTCGCGCTCGTTAGCGCGGGCCTTGGCGTTACGCTGGTGCCTCAGTGGGTTGCGCGGGTCCAGCAACCCGACGTCGTCTACATCCCTCTTGACGAACTGCTCACGCCTTATGAGCTGATCGTCGCATGGAACTCCAACACGGACAATCCGGCGGTCGCGAACTTTCGTGAGATCTCAGCCGGGATCGCCGGTCAGATGCTTCTCCAACCATAGGACCGATAGATCGTATCGGCTCTTTCTCCGAATTCTGAACCCGGGTGATTAGCTATCGAGATCGCGTAGTTATTTTTAATCGTTAGACAGCGATCACCGCAACCCCGATAGTTTGCAGCAATGCGAAACGCAAACACGGAGGCAACAAAGTTCTGAAGCCTCCTCACGATTGACGCTTCGGTTCTGGCTTGAACCATCGGCGACAAAAGAATCTGAAACCCTTAGATACCGGCATCTTGCAATGTTGGGGGGAATTCTTACGCCCGAAATTGAAGAATGTGGCGATGGTGTGCCCAAGTCACCAAGCAGGAGCGTAACTGATCAAATTTTCCTTTGAGGAAAATAGATTTCTAAATCGGCAGTGATACTAAATAAAAAAGTTGACTACAGCTTCCGCGCAACGGAGAGAGTTCCCGCTAAAAAAACGAAATACACGGGGATGGAAAGAGTTTCGAAATGGCAATTCTAAACGGAGGGGACTTTTGATGAAGAGGCAGATGTTCACCGGCCTGGTGGCCGGGACGTTTGCGGTTTGTGTGCATGCCGAATCGAGTGTAACGCTCTACGGCATTCTCGACACCGCAATCGAGTTCACCAACCATTGGCCAGCCGATCCCGGCCAGTCGGGGACGAGTGGTGATCGCTGGTCAATGGCCGATGGGGCTCGCTCGGGTGGCTCACGCTGGGGTCTGACTGGCAATGAGGACCTTGGTGGCGGTCTGAAGGCGGAATTCCAGGTGGAAAGCGGGTTTCTGGTTCCAAACGGCGCTCTGATGCAGGAATTTTTTGGCCGTAGCGCGTGGGTGGGTCTGACATCGCCGAAGGCTGGCACGCTTCGCTTTGGTCGGCAATATACATCGCTCGTGGATGCGCTTTACCCGTCGTCGCCGACGGATCTCTCGGGAACTTACGAGCCGGTCGTTGCGGAAGTGGGCTCCAATCTTTGGGAGAGCAATGTTGTCAAATACAAAAACTCTTTCGGACCAGTGACGCTGACGGGGCACTACTCCTTTAGCAATCTTGCAGGGCAGTTCTCGAATGGTTCGGGTTACGGCGGTGCGGCCGCATACGATAACGGCACACTCTCCGTAAGCTTGGGATATGACAACCTTCATCGTTCTGAAGGGATTGGCAGTAACTATGCGCGGTTCGAAAAGGCGGCTATCGGTATTACCTATTCGACCGCCGCGCTCAAGTTCATGGGGGGATACCGGTACGGAAAGAACGATCCGCTCGCCGGCTACGCCGCACGCGACGATTACTTCTGGGTGGCTGCGCGCTACCTGTTCGCGGTCGACAAGATACTGACCCTTGCGTACTACTACGACCGCATTCAGACGGCAACCGGAGCGAATGGCGAGGTGACGAGGCCGGCCAGCCCGCAGCAGATTATGGCCATCGGCGATTACCTGCTATCGAAGCGCACCGACTTGTACGTCGTGGTCGGGTATTCGCGTCACTCAGCGCTTAACTTCGACTCGTACAACGGCACGTCTGCAGCTTACCGGACGGCGTCCGCCGACAGC
Organism: Paraburkholderia sp. BL9I2N2; assembly: GCF_004339745.1. Lineage (GTDB taxonomy): Bacteria > Pseudomonadota > Gammaproteobacteria > Burkholderiales > Burkholderiaceae > Paraburkholderia. The sequence goes on from NZ_SMGP01000001.1 coordinate 1,437,140, forward strand.
AGTCAGACCGGTGTGCAGATCGGTGTACGGCATTCGTTCTAAGGCGAAAGACTTCTGACCGTGCGCTTGACGAATGGCGATCTGGATCGGGAAAGCGCTGCTGTGGCAGTGCCTCCCTAACGGACAGTACCACCATTTGACTCGCGAGTTGCTGGATGAATCCAGGCAGGTCTCAAACATCTCCAACAAAGTGAAAAGCGAAATGAGAGCAATCGTACGATTTGGATTGGTGGCCGCGTTGTCAACTGCCATTGCACCGTTGGCGGCATTTGCGCAGGACGGTAACAACGGTGCAGCGGTCGCGTCGGCGGCTGCGGGCAGCGCATCGAGCGCAAAATCGATCAGGGCCGCTAATCGCAAGCTCGCCAAAAATGTGCGAACTGCAATGGCGAAGGCAAAGGGGATCGACATGACACAGTTGTTCGTCTACGCGAAAGCTGGCGCGATAACGTTGTCTGGTTCTGTGCCGAAGAGTGATCAGGTGGATCGCGCTGGAGAGATCGCCAGGAGCGTGCCTGGCGTCTCTTCAGTCGACAACCGGCTCAGTGTATATGCGATAGAGCGGTGATCGAAAACCGGCCGTTGCTTGGAGTGCAACGGCCGTGGCCTTAAATGTCCGTAGTCCGACTATTGCGCGTCCGCCGAAACTCCCGGCTGGCCAGATTGCGATGAGCCGCTGGTCGACGGACCATAGTTGCTGGATGTTGCTTGCACAGCGACTTTCTGCCGGGCGACCTGAGCCTCCGCAGCCTGAAGGTTCGCGGGGTAGTAAGGACCGGTGGAGGCGCCCTTAAAACCGGCGGCCTCGAGTTGACCGAGTTCTGCACGCACCTGAGCACGTGTGACAGGCGGCGAAGATTGCTGGGCGAAGGACAGAACCGGAACGGCCAGAGCAGATGCGGCGATTAGCAGGTTGATTAAGGGTTTCATGGAGGCAGTCTTGATGTTTTGGTTTAGCGCCGTAGACGTCCGTGTCTGGAGTCAGTGATCGTAGTGTAATAGGGGTTACCACTACCGCGCATCACTTCTTGCCGGGAAAGATCGTTGCTGTTTCGACGCAAATCGAACGTCCCCGATAAGCCAGTCCGGATCCTCCGTGTCAAACGCATATTAAAGATAGTTCGCATTACATAATTAGAATAAAAAGTGCGAGCTCAACCCGTTGACTGGTAATCACTTATCGAGATCAGGCGGTCGATTTTTATCGTTGGACAGTGATCACGGCCGCGTCGATAGTTGGTAGCAGCACAAAATCGAGTAGGAGACGAAGATGATCGATGTACTTTCGGCGGCGCGCATAGCCGCTCACGCATATCACAAGGGCGCGTCCAAATTCGCGAGCCGCTTTGATGGGATCTTGTGCGAAGTGGATCGCCAGTCGTCGCGTGTTGTTGATCCGGCGTCAGGCGATCCCGGCTATAGGAGCGCATCGGGCAGATTCGACGCTGTTGTTGCCGACAAGTTGCTTCACGCGCAAATGCCGGCGTTCGTAGGTGCGATGCTGTCCAACCAGAAGGACTTCCAATGAACATCACCCCTCCGCTGGCGCCCTCAACGGTAGCGCAGTCTCATGCTGAGTCGTCGAAAAGCTATGAATGGAAGGCTGTCACGCTGATGGCTCTCGGCATGGGCCTGGTCGGCATAGACCGCTTCCTGATTGTGCCGTTGATGCCCGTACTGATGCGCGATTTGAAGCTTGACTATCAGGACCTTGGGCATATCACGGGAGCATTGGCGCTTGCATGGGGCTTGTCTGCGCTGCTGACAGGCAATCTCTCGGACAGGATCGGCTTCAAGAGAGTCATCGTGCCGGCAATGGTCGGATTTTCGTTGCTGGCAGGTCTCGGTGGCCTGGCGACGGGGGTTGGAAGCCTGATTGCCATCCGCGCATTTATGGGGGTTGCCGAGGGTGCCTTCACGCCCGCTAGCATCATTGCAACGATGGATGCGTCGCCACCGAGCCGGCACGGACGCAACGTCGGGATCCAGCAAATGATGCCGGCTCTGCTCGGGCTTGGTCTCACCCCGATCGTGGTGACGCAACTTCTCAAGGTGATGAGCTGGCCTTGGATTTTCCTGCTTGTAGCATTTCCGGGTCTCGTTGTAGCGCTCCTCGCGCAACGGGTATTGCGCCGACCGACGCCGACTGAAATTGCGAAGCACACGGCGACGCACGATACTGGCCAGCATCGCTGGTATGAGGTATTTCGCTATCGCAATGTACCGCTTGGCATCATCTGCATGCTGTGCTGGCTCGCTTGCCAGATCGTCATTGCTGCGCTGTTCCCCAATTATCTCGTGGACTATCTGCATCTCGACATGCAGCAGATGGGTTTCATTCTTTCGTCGCTAGGCTTCGGCGGGGCGATCGGCGCTCTCGTGCTGCCGGCCCTTTCAGACCGCGTCGGCCGCAAGCCCGTCATGCTGTTTTCAACGGCGGGCGTATTTCTGTCGCTGTGGATTTTCCTGCGAACGGGGGCGGCGCCGGTTCCGTTGTTCATCTGCCTGATGATCGCGATGGGTTGTCTGTACAGCCTGATCACGCTGACCGTCGGTCCGGTCGCGGCGGAAGCCGTGCCGGTCCAGTTGATGTCCACGGCATCGGGCATGATCATCGGTATTGGTGAGGTCTTTGGCGGTGGTGTGGCACCTGCGTATGCCGGTTATCTGGCCAAGCATTTCGGCATCGAGCATGCGGTGACCATGCCGCTCTGGACAATCTGCGCTGGAGCCATTGCAGTCGCAGCGTTGAAGGAAACAGCTCCTGCGCGGATTTTCAATAAACGTGGAATCGACCCGGAAGAGAACGAGGGAAATGATGCCCGCCAACTCTGAAAAGATGAGTGTGATAGCGACGCCGGAGCGCGAGGCTTTCTACGAGCGGATTGGCCAGAAGAACCTCGCGCCGCTATGGACGTCGCTGAATGAATTGATTACGCCCGAACCACGGAGCAAATGCGTGTCGGCTCACTGGCGTTTCGCGGACGTCCGCGCGGCCATGATGGAGGCGGGCGAGATCATCACCGCAAAAGAAGCCGAACGGCGCGTGCTCGTGCTAGAGAACCCCGGCCTGCGTGGTGAATCGAAGATCACAACCGATCTGTATGCGGGGGTGCAATTGGTCCTTCCCGGCGAGGTCGCACCCGCGCACCGTCACGCGCAGACGGCGCTTCGTTTTGTGATGGAAGGCGGTGGCGCTCACACATCGGTGAATGGCGAACGCACAATGATGAACGAAGGGGATTTCATCATCACGCCGCCGATGGCGTGGCACGATCATGGCAATGAAAGCGACAGCCCGATTTTCTGGCTGGATGGTCTGGACATACCGGTGGTGAAGTTTGTGAACGCGTCGTTTGCCGAGCATCTCGGGGAGGACGAGCAATCGATTACGCGCCCCGTCGGCGACAGTGACGTCCGCTATGGGGCCAATCTGCTTCCGGTAGACCATCGGCCTGCCGGCGGAACCTCGCCGATCTTCAACTATCCCTATACACGGACACGCGAAGCGCTTGAGCGGATGCGCCGCGCGAACGCGTGGGATCCCTGTCATGGGTTGAAGATGAGATACGTCAACCCACGCAACGGAAAGTATGCGATGGCGACGATGGCTACCTTCATGCAGTTGCTGCACAAAGGGTTTTCGACGGAGGCGTACCGTTCAACTGATGCGACAGTCTTTGTGCCTATCGAAGGGCGGGGCCGCAGTCGGATTGGACACGACATCTCCGTGGAGTGGAGCAAGCGGGATATCTTTGTCGTCCCGTCCTGGCATCACGTGCGGCACGAAGCAGACGAGGACAGCGTCTTGTTCTCTTTTTCCGACCGGCCCATCCAGGAGGCGCTTTATCTGTTCAGAGAGGAAAGGGGCGCAGCCTGAATCGCCTCAGGCGAGAGTGCGTCGCGACGCGACAATGCCAGGCGTTTGTTAGCGATGCAGCTAGACCCGCCCTGCTAAAGATCGGCTGCGGATAGCTCTGCCCGCTCCCCAGTCGCCGGCAACGTTTTTTGCTGGACTGCCTGCAATATTCGCAGTCTGCCGAGTTCGAAAGCGAGCGTCAGTTGCCTCGGAGTCTCGCTCGCAGCTCGGAGCTTTTCACGAACCGTTTCGGCAGGCAAGGCAAAGGCACAATATTCCCAGCCGAAGCCATAGGCAGAAAACCACATTGCCGCGTCGCGGGAAATGATAGGTGAGGTTGGGGCGGTACCGGGATGGTCCATGACAATATCCGTCATTTCGACAAGATGAGCTTTATTCTCGCTTCGGAGGAGCCTTTTGCGCTGGCGCTTTTCCCAGAAGGATCTCTTGCACCGGATGTTGGGTAGGCGACACCGGACATACAGGAGGCCGGAACATGTCTACGCCGGAGTCATATGTCTGGTGCCCACCGCGAACCCTCTACAGATCTGTCGGCTGATTTCCCGCCGACGGGCGCATCCCGCTACTTAACCTCGCGTGCCGCCGAAATAATTGCAGCAGCTACCTCTTGAGGTTTCGATAGCATCGGTACGTGACTCGCATCGACATCGACGGCCGTTGCACCGATCTGTTTCGCCAATTTCATCTGGAAGTCGGTAGGGACTATACGGTCCTTCATCGAGACAACATACCAGGACGGCTTGTCATGCCACGCAGCGTGACCAATCTTTTCGGCGAGACAGCCCGAATACCACGGCCCCTGCGTCGCAGCGAGTAGAAGCGCTTGCGCGTGGGAGACATCGGGCGCGAAGTCTTCGACCATCGCCTTATCGGACAGCGTCAGGAAACCGGCAGCGTCCTTGTGCAGCTCGGCCGCCCACGAAGGCGCCGGCAGCTCTTTCTGAATGTCGTTGGCCGATTGTTCGCTGTCGGGTGCAAACGCTGCAACGTACACGAGCGCTTTGACCTTGTCGTTGTTACCCGCCTGCGTGATGACGGAGCCGGCCCACGAGTGGCCAACCAGCACCACCGGACCGTTTTGCCGGTCTATCGCGCGGGTCGTTGCCGAAACGTCATCGCCCAGTGATGTCAGTGGGTTTTGCACGGACGTCACGTGGAGGCCTTTTGCTTCAAGGAGAGGAATGACTTTATTCCAGCTCGAGCCATCCGCGAAAGCGCCGTGTACCAGGACAACGTTCATGCCTGCAAGATCAGGATCGGACGCGGCCTGCGCAGTGGCGGCGGATATCAGACCAGCGGCAACGACGAGTAACGACAACCCTTGCTTGATCAGCGTATTCAAAATGGTGCCTCGTTAAAAAGTAAGAATGTAGGCGGCGTTACGTGGTCGAGCATCACCCTGCTTCAGGCGAGGTGATGCGCCACATGCGCCGCGCAATATTTCATTTGCCGACTGAAACGGAGACCGCCCGCGCAAGCGCCATTGCCTGCCCGCGTGCAGCCTGTCTTGCCGCGTAATCGACTTCGGGGCCAAGGAGTGTTTTCTCGACCACAATCGACTTAACGTCGCTCACGCCGACGGATCGCAGCCACGCTTCCATGAACGGCCGCTGAAAATCGAACGAATGAGCGGGTGTGCTCGAGCCCACTGAATAGTCGAGGCCCCTCGCATAAATGACCACCGCCTTCTTGTCTTTCAGCAAACCCTGTAGCCCACGCTCATCGAACGAGAACAGGATGCCGCGCTGCGACACGACGTCGATGAAATGCTTGAGCTTGTAGGGAATGGAAAAATTCCATAGCGGCACGGAGAACAGCAACGTATCCGCGTCGTGCAATCGCTGCGCGAGTTCTCGGATGTTCGTCCACGCCTGCTGCTGGTTTTCGCTGAGCGGTGTGCCGCTCAGGTCCGCATATTTGGCATCGAGCGCGTCGCCGTCGAACTCCGGCATCTCCACCGACCACAGATCCAGCACGTCGATCCGATGATCCGGATGAGCGTCGCGATAAGCGTCCAGATACGCGCGTGCGACGTCGAGGGACGCAGACCGCTTCTTACGTGGCGACGATTCGATATGCAGCAAGGTAGGCATGGGACTACTCCATCTGGATTGGGAGTCGCCATCACAACATATTTCGATTCAAAATATAAACGAAGTATGATCGCCATATTCAGTTTGGTTCGCACTATATAGCGAGGACCCCCATGTTCGATACCGTCCTGCTGCGCTCCTTCGTGGCCGTGGTCCAGGAGGGCGGCTTCACGCTCGCCGCGGCCCGTCTCAATCTGACGCAGTCTGCCGTCAGCGCGCATCTGCGGCGTCTGGAAAAACAGACCGGCCGCGATCTGCTCGCGCGCACCACGCGCTCGGTCACGCTCACGGCCGACGGTGAACTGCTGCTGGGTTACGCGCGGGCGATCCTCGCACTCAATCACGATGCGCAGGCGCAGCTTTCGCGCGCACCGAGCGAGGGTGCGATCCGTGTCGGCCTTTCCGAAGACCTCGCCAACGTCAGGTTGATGAATGTCATGCAGACGTTCGCGGTGCGCTACCCGCGCATAGCGTTCAGCGTCAGGGTTGGCATTCCTGGCGAACTGCTGCACGCAATGGATCAGGCCGAACTGGACTTGGTGATTGGCGGTCGCTGCGAGGGCGCCCGTTCTGGACGCGTGCTCTGGCGCGAGCCACTCGTGTGGGCCGGCGCGGAATGGGCGTCGCTTACGCCTGGCGCTCCGGTGCCGCTTGCGGTGCTGCCAGAACCGTGTCCGTATCGTGAGGCCGCACTGGCCGCGCTTGCCCGCGCGGGCATCGACTACCGGATTGCGCTGGTGTGTTCGAGCGGCGCCGGTCTATGTGCCGCGGCGCAGGCCGGCTTTGCGGTGACGCCGGTCGTGCAGACGCAACTCGTACACGGCTTGCACGTAGTCCCGCCTGATGCAGGCTTGCCTTCACTGCCTGATGTCGAGTTCACGATTTTCACTGCGGCGGGTGCAGCCGCGCCCGTCGCCGACGAATTGGGAAACGCCATCGCGCTGGCATTCGCGAATAATGGATGACGCGTGGCGAGCGCGGGGTGATCTGTCAAAGACCGAGAATCGAAACTTCCTCGGTCCACGCTAACCCATGAATCATGGGGCCGCGACCCGATTTGTTCCGCGCACGAAAAATAGTTTGTCCATGGCGGGTATTTGCTCGAAGCATAAATACACCTAGATTAGGCACGCATCGGAGCCGCCGGCCCGGTGGGCAAGAGAGCCCAATCCAAACTTCGAGGTTTGAATGAGCGCATCGCAAAAGGTCGTAGTCGTGACGGGTGCATCGCAAGGTATTGGTGCGGAGACCGTCAAAGCATTCCGCAAGCTGGACTATCGCATCGTCGCAACGGCACGCAGCATCAAGCCGTCGGACGACCCCGGCATTCTGACCGTGGCGGGTGACATCGCTGACCCGGCGACGGCGCATCGCGTCATTACGGAAGGTGTGGCGCGCTTCGGCCGCATCGACACGTTGATCAACAACGCCGGTATCTTCATCGCAAAGCCGTTCACGGGTTATACCGCTGAAGACTACGCTGCGATGACGGGTGTAAATCTGAACGGTTTCTTTTACATCACGCAGTTGGCGATCGCTGAAATGGAGAAGAACAGAAGCGGCCATGTGGTCAGTATCACGACCAGTCTCGTCGATCATGCCATCGACGGTGTGCCGTCGGTGCTGGCATCGCTGACGAAAGGCGGTCTGAACGCGGCCACGAAGTCGCTTGCAATCGAATACGCGGAGCGCGGCATCCGCGCGAACGCGGTTGCACCCGGCATCATGAAGTCGCCGATGCATGCGCCCGAAACGCACGCGGCACTCGGCGCACTCCACCCGGTGGGCCACATGGGCGAGATGAGCGATATCGTGAACGCGATCCTGTATCTGGATGCGGCACCGTTCGTGACGGGCGAGATCCTGCACGTGGACGGCGGTCAGAGCGCGGGTCACTGAAGGATCGTTGGGCGCTACGGGTTGCGCCCGTTAACTGACTTATCGATAAGGAGTTGGCAATGTCGATCGAAAATGTTCTCTACCGTGCTCACGCAGAGGCTACTGGAGGCCGCGAAGGGCGCGCCGTGGCGCCTGAAAGTGGACTGGACCTGAAGCTGACGAGGCCGAAGGGATTGGGCGGAAAGGGCGAGAAGGGCACAAACCCCGAAGAGCTTTTTGCGGCCGGTTATAGCGCATGCTTTATCGGTGCGATGCAATTCGTTGCTGCGCGCGACAAAATTGCTATCCCTGCTGATGTGTCGGTGAACGGAATTGTGGGCATCGGACCGATCCCCAATGGCTTCGGCATCGAAGTCGAGTTGAAGATATCGTTGCCGGGCATGGCACGCGAAGCGGCTCAGGATTTCATCAACAGGGCCCATATTGTGTGCCCTTATTCGAACGCAACGCGGAACAACATAGACGTGACGCTTACGCTCGTCTAAGCCGCAACTGTGTTCGATGATCTTCGGAACGCCCTGGCGATTGACGGCCTGCAGGACCGTTGATTCCGATGTACCTCGCGCCGGGCAGTCTTGAGTCGAGGTGCGACGTCTTTAGAGAGAAAAGCCGGGTGCGGTTGCCCAGCGTATCGCAACGCACGCCATTGCCTTGCATTTCGTAGACGAGCGGTCTAATATCAGTGAGATGGATACGCATACCGGACCGCGCCGCAGAGGGCGCCCGCCGAAAGAACTTGCAGGCTATAGCGAAACCCGAGAGCTTCTCGTGCGCGCTGGAGTCGTGGCGCTCACGGAAAAAGGCTTCTCTGCAACCGGACTCGACGAAATCTTGCGCAGCGTGAACGTGCCAAAGGGCTCGTTCTACCATTACTTCGGGAGCAAGGAAGCGTTCGGCCTCGAATTGATCGACCGCTACGCGATGTATTTTGCGAGAAAGCTCGATCAGTTCCTCGCGGACGAATCTATATCGCCCCTGAAGCGCTTGCAGGATTTCGTCTCGGACGCAGAGGCAGGGATGGGGCGTTACGGCTTTCGGCGTGGGTGTCTCGTGGGCAATCTCGGACAAGAAATGGCCGTACTCCCGGAAGCTCATCGTGTACGGCTGCGCGAGGTTTTTGCCGATTGGGAAGCCCGCACAACGAAGTGCCTGATGGAAGCGCAGGCTGCGGGCGAGATTGCGGAAGGGGCCGATTGCTCGCAACTTGCCGCATTTTTTTGGATAGGCTGGGAGGGCGCGGTGTTGAGGGCGAAGCTCGAAGGCGGGCCTGAAGCGTTGCGTACTTTTGCGAACGTTTTTTTCGCTGCGCTCGGTTAGGCGGCTTTTTTTTCTGTTTTTATAGACGATCGGTCTAATTTAAATGGGCAGCGCTGGAAACCGCTCGTGTGGACAAATAGGATGCACATGCAAAGTACGACATTTGACTTTATTGTGATTGGCGCCGGCTCCGCGGGCAGCCTGCTCGCGAATCGTCTGAGCGCTGACAAAACCAGAAATGTCCTTCTGGTCGAGGCGGGCGGCACCGATGACTACATGTGGATCCATATCCCTGTCGGCTATCTATATTGCGTCGACAATCCGCGCACGGACTGGCAATTCCGCACTGAGCCGGACAAAGGCCTCAACGGCCGGCAGATTCTTTATCCACGTGGCAAAACGTTGGGTGGTTGCTCCAGTATCAACGGGATGATCTACATGCGTGGCCAGGCTCGCGATTACGATCATTGGGCGGACCTGACGGGCGATCCGGAATGGAACTGGAGCAACTCATTGAAGGACTTCAAGGCTCACGAAGACTTCTACAAACTCGATCCGAAGCAGCGTGACCTGCTGAACAGCAGTGTCGACGCCATCGCAAAGGCTCACGGAAGCGGCGGCGAGTGGCGTGTCGAAAGGCAGCGTCTCAAGTGGGAAATCCTCGATGCGTTCGCCAAAGCGGCGGAGCAGGCGGGCATTCCTATCATCGACGATTTCAACACTGGTGATAATTTCGGCGTCAGCTATTTCGACGTCACGCAGAAAGACGGCTGGCGCTGGAATACCTCGAAGGCGTTCCTGCGTCCGATCAAACACCGGCCGAATCTCACGACGTGGACCAACTCCCATGTGAAGAAGCTCAGGATCGACCGTGACAAAAACGGTGTGCTGCGTTGTACCGGTGTGGAACTTGTCCGCGATGGCGAACTCGTGTCGGTGAGCGCCGCGCGCGAAGTGGTGCTCAGCGCCGGTGCGATCGGTTCGCCGCATATTCTGCAGCACTCAGGCATTGGGCCGGCGTCTCTGTTGAAAAAACACGGCATCGATATTGTCCAGCACACACCGGGCGTCGGTGCGAACTTGCAGGATCACCTTCAGATTCGTGCGGTCTACCAGGTTGAAAACTGCGAGACGCTGAACGCTCTTGCGTCGAGCATGGTCGGCAAGGCCAAGATCGGTCTCGAATATGCGCTGCACCGCTCGGGTCCGATGAGCATGGCACCCTCTCAGCTCGGGGCCTTTACCCGGAGCGATCCGTCGAGGAAGCACGCCAACATCGAGTATCACGTGCAGCCGCTGAGTCTCGACGCTTTCGGGCAACCGCTGCACACATTCCCGGCGTTCACCGCCAGTGTGGCCAATGTGAACCCCACAAGCCGGGGCATGGTGCATATCAGGAGCGGCAACTTCGAGGATGCGCCGGCCATTGCGCCGAATTACCTCAGCACGGAAGACGATCGCAAAGTCGCCGTCGACAGCCTCCGCTTGACGCGACGCATCGCGAGCCAGGCTGCGCTCGCGAAATACAGGCCGCAAGAGTACAAGCCGGGTCCGCAGTACGAATCGGATGCTGAACTCACGAAACTGGCCGGTGACATCGCCACCACGATCTTCCACCCCGTGGGTACTGTGCAGATGGGCACGTTCGCGGATCCGAATGTTGTCGTCGACAGCCATCTTCGCATGCGCGGCGTTGCGGGACTTCGGGTGGTGGACGCGAGCGTGATGCCCACGATCACCAGCGGCAATACGGGCGCTCCTACGATGATGATCGCAGAGAAAGCTTCGCGCTGGATTCACCAGGGCGTTTGACTCTATTCAACCAGGAATTGGCTATGACTGAGAACAAAACCGGGGTGAAGAAGCGCTTACCCCTTGAAGGAATCACGGTGATCGATTTCTCGCGTGTGCTGTCAGGACCGTACTGCGCGATGACGCTTGCTGACCTCGGAGCACGCGTCATCAAAATAGAGCGTGTGGGCACGGGAGACGACACTCGGGCGTTCGGTCCGTTCGTCGACGACGAATCGGCGTACTTCATGTGCTTCAACCGCGGAAAGGAGAGCATTGCACTCGACTTCAAGTCTCCGCGTGACCGCGAACTGCTCGGCCGATTGCTGGACAAGGCCGACGTGGTGGTCGAAAACTTCCGGCCCGGGGTGATGGATCGGCTCGGCTACGGCGCAGAGCAATTGGCGAGGACGCATCCGCACATCGTCTACGCATCGATTTCGGGCTTTGGTCACACCGGCCCGTTCAAGGATCTGCCCGGTTACGACACCGTCGTGCAGGCTATGGGCGGAGTCATGAGTTTGACGGGGTGGCCCGACAGTCAGCCCGCGCGAGTTGGCACAGCCTTCGGCGACCTCGGTGCAGCACTATTCGCCGTGATAGGCATCCTCGCGGGGCTCTACAAGCGCTCCAGAGATGCACAAGGCACGCACGTGGACATTGCGATGCTGGATTGCCAGGCCGCGTTGATGGAAACGGCGTTTGCCCGGTTCGATGTCGAAAAGAAGGTGCCTACGAGGACTGGCGACGCCCACCCGTCACTCGCACCGTTCGAAAGCTTTGCTGCCCGGGATGGGCGATTCATCATCGCCGCAGGCAACGATCAGCTTTTTCTTTTGATGGCAGACGCCCTGGGCGTACCGGAAGTGGCCTTCGCCCCGTTGTTCCTGACGAACGATCTTCGCGTGCAAAACCGGCCCGCCATGATCGAGGCCATTGAGCGGGTAACCCGCTCCGCACCGGTCAGTGTCTGGCTCGACAAGCTGAACGAGGCTGGCGTGCCCTGTGCTCCGATCAACACGATCGACAAGGTCATCGATCATCCCCAACTTCAGGCGCGCAATATGTTCATCCACGTCCAGGGTAAGTCCGAGCGGAAAGTGAAAACCGCCGGCAATCCGATCAAGATGAATACCTCACCCGACGAGGACGTCACGGTGGTCAGGAGAGCGCCGGCAGTGGACGAGCATCGCGAAGCGATTCTGGCTGAACTGATGGCTTCGTCGGGCGCCTACGCGTCGCAGGCTGAATCCGAATCAGGCGTCGATGAAATGAAGCGCTCCGCGAGCCTTGCTGCATGACGCCGCAATTTTGAACTGACAGGTGAATATATGAAGACCGACGTTTCAGCAGTGCAGGAAGCATCCGCCAAGCAAACCAAGATGCAAGTAATCGAACCGAACGTGGGACCTGCTGTCGCAGGCGCGAATGCAGATGCCGTGGGAGCGGTGTCGGAAAACGGTGTGTACGAAACCATCAAGATCGATCGAAGGGAGCGCGTCGGCCTGATCACGCTCTACCGTCCGAAGAACCTCAACGCGCTCAATGTTCAGATGTCGCGCGAGGTGCTCGCGGCGCTTACTAAGTTCGATCAGGACGATGGAATCGGCGCGATCGTGATAACAGGCAATGCGCGCGCATTTGCAGCCGGGGCGGACATCGAGGAAATGGTCGACAAGTCCTTCGCCGACTGGCACGCCAAAGACCTTTTCGCCGAATGGGATCGCATTCGAACCATTTCAAAGCCGGTCATCGCGGCTGTTGGCGGCTACGCACTCGGCGGCGGTTGCGAACTGGCGATGGCCTGCGATTTCATCATTGCGGCCCATGATGCCCAATTCGGCCAACCGGAGATCAAACTTGGGATTCCGCCTGGTATTGGCGGTTCGCAGCGCTTGACACGTGCCGTCGGAAAGTCGCTTGCGATGGATCTGATTCTTACCGGCCGGAATTTGGCCGCTAATGAGGCATTTGCAGCCGGCCTCGTTGCGCGCGTTGTTCCGTCGGCCGATTTGCTGCAAACCGCGCTCGAGACAGCGCATACCATCGCAGGTTATAACCTGCCTGCCGTACGGCTTGCCAAGGAGGCGGTCAATCGTGCATTCGAGACACCGCTGAGCGAAGGTGTGCTGCACGAGCGTCGGCTTTTTCAGGCCGCCTTCGCGACCGAAGGTCAAAAGGAAGGCATGTACGCGTTCCTGGCCAAGCGCGCTCCTGTCTTCCGCCATCGATAAGCCACGACTTATCGTCAGTAATGGGCAGAGCGCGACGCAAATGCCTCGTTTAGAGTGATGCGCTCTCGCCCGACGAATTCGTCGTTTGGAAATCACCGCCGGTTTGATGGACCCGTTGTGGAAAGAAACGGTGTACCTTTCGTTGCTGTCTATATATCCTGCGCGGCCGCGATTGCGTCTTCCAGCATCTGAGTACCGATCAGTGCACCGTGGATTCCGATAACACTCGCAATCTCGATGACCTCCATGATTTCCTCCGCGGTTGCACCGTGACGAAGTGCATTGCGCATGTGAATCCTGATACCCGGCTCGTAAAGATGGGTGGCGGCGACATCGAGCGCGCAAAGCACAAGCTCCTTGATTTTCGGTTCGAGAACTCCGTTCTGCCACGGAACCGACGAAAATTCGAGGTACGCCTCGAAGAAATCCGGATCGAGTTCCAGCGCATCGTCCCAGATGCGATCCCAATGCCCCTGTACTTCGGTAAAGCGCCGCTTCAATGTTTGCCTGCGGCTATCCGCAGACACTGTCCGCTCGCGGAGACCTTCTTCCTCAAGCACTTCTGCGAGGATGGGCATGGCAACATTGGAAGCGTGAATACCGATCGTACTGGTCAGCTCGAGCACTTCCATCAGTTCTTCACGTGTGGCACCAAAATCCACCGCCGCCTTCAGATGCATCTGGATGCCGGGAGCAAAGAGATGGGTCGAGGACGCATTCACCGCGATATAGATGAACTCCTTGACCTTGTCCTCCAGGTGGTTGTGTCGCAGTGGCACCGCTGACAGGTTAAGGTACGCATGCAGGAAATCACAGTCGACGCGAAGAATGCTTTCCCATTGCGGAGCCCACGTACCCCGCACGCGGATGAACTCGTCCTTGATCGATTGCTGTTTGTGGGTAAGTGTCATTGCTTCTCCGTTAGGGATATGTACAGGGGAAACTAACCATTAGAGCATCACGCATACAGGCAGGAGCATGATTGACGTCATACGCTCGCACTGTCCGGAGCGATTGACAAGCGAAGGGAAAATATACGGCTATCTGATTGATAGATAACGCTACGCCGGCAACGAACGAGACGACCCATCCGTGGGCCCGCACGAGTCTGTGGGGTGCACCCGTCACTGGGTGATCGGGATAGCTCACAAAAAAAGCGCACTTCCGAGAATGTGCGCCGCGACAACAGAAGGGCAGGGTAGGGTAGGAGGAACATCCCTTCATGCCGCAAAAAGACCTATTACCCGATGGCCGAGGCGAACTGGGCAGCGACCATGGAATGTTTCATCAGGAACGGACAAATACGATCAGACGGACACGGTCGATATGTCGTGCCACAGCTTGGCCACGATCACAAAGGAGCCGTTGACATACGCCCAGTTCAAGTGATCGGATGAAAACCTTGTCGTGGATGCGCAGGTGAACTTTGGTGACTGCAATGTCGGTCGACAGAAAGTCCGCCGAGATCAACGCATCGTCACGCCTTTGGCCTTTACTCATTGGCGACACACGTTCAGCGATGACCTCCCGGTAGTCGGCAATGGGAACGACAGTCAGTTTTCCGTCGTCCGTGTCGAACAAGCTGCAACTCGTGTGGAAAACCCGATCAAACTTGTCCAGATCGCACTCGTGCAGTGCCTGAAAATATAGATCGACGGCTTGGGCAAGTTCGGGCATTTTCTCGATAGACATGTTGATTTTCCCGCAGATCGTGACGAACAGACGAGGAGCACTTTGCCCACGTTGGCTCCAGCTTCTATCGAACCTGCGATGCTGATAAATTGCGAATCGTAAGCTCGTTGCCTTCGAGTTTGAATACCCACGATAGGCAAACACTCTTTCCCGGCGAGAACAAGTTGGGCGCACAGTGAGCGGTCCCGCCGGGCGGCTAGCTGTCGATCGATTCCGCCGGAACTCCGCAGAAACTGTCGGTTATCTGTTTACGCGATACCCTTATCGCCATAAACCGCCTATGCGTATTGGAAACGTTGCTAAGCTGTTTCCTGCGCGATATGTCAACAATCTCAATGTAAGAACGTCGCTATATGGTTTGTCTGACCTTCGATGGATTTGTCGGCAATGATGGCAGCCTTCGGATCTTTACAGCCACGAAAGTTCCAGTCAGGGGATGTTTGCTTTGTGAAATTTATCAGCGAGGTAGGCGATGGATCAGCTATACATGTTGCGAGCATTCGTTGCAGTCGCACAGCATAGAAGCTTTAGTAAGGCGGCTGCATCATTGGGCGTGACCACGGGCTCGATCTCCAAAGCTATCGCCAAGCTCGAAGAGAGCATTCAGACGCTGATCCTGCATAGAACAACCCGATCTGTTTCAGTGACAGATGCGGCACAGTCGTACTATTTGAGTTGCTGCCGTCTCCTCGAAGAACTTGACGAAGCGAATCGTCGGATCGCGCAAGAACGGGAAATCGATAGTGGAAGGTTACGACTCGTTGTGCACCCGATGCTGGTGAACAAAACCTTCTCGCGACTTTTGTCCGACTATCAAGCAATCGCTCCCAACGTGAATCTCATGGTTTCCGTTCGGGAAGAAGCGGTGAACCTGTATGACGGCCACTTCGACATGGCGATTCTTCCGCCTCATCTAGTGGAGCAGTCTGGGGTAATTCGCCGTACGTTGTCCAGGTCGCGGCACATTTTTGTCGCCGCTCCAGGATATCTTGAACGATGCGGGACACCCGAAGCCGCATCGGATCTGGCTAGCCATTTCCTTCTGTTGGACCCTGCGTCAAAGCAGAAGGGCACGAATTTCATCGATCTTCTGGAAACAGGAAAGCGAATGAGCGTGCTGCCGATGTCGTCCATGGACGGCAACGAGGTGCTGCTTCGGGCAGCGGCACTTACGGGAACCGGCATTGCGACCATATCCGAAGCTATGGTTCGTGAAGACATTGCCGCGGGGCATCTCACGCACATCTTGCCGCAGTGCTCCACGTCGGAAAGCGGCGCAGAGGTATGTCTTTTCTACTCGCACCGGGAATTGCTTCCTGTGAGACTGAGAACCTTCGTCGATTTCTGCATTGATTTTTTCCGCTCGCTTCCCGGACCTATCCCTAATGCGATGGCGGCAATCCCACAGCGTCTGGACCGCGACGTAGATCATGCGCTAACAACGGTCTGAAGCCTGGGTGAAAGGGCGTCGCATTGCGTTACGCCATTCGTCATTTTCAGTGATCGATAGGATGCCGTCATGGAAATGCGTCAGTTGAGAATCTTCTGTGCTGTGGCCGAAGAGGGCAGCTTCACTGCGGCGGCGGACAAAGTGCACACCGTGCAGTCCAATGTCACCATGCGGGTGAAAGAGCTCGAGGCTGAGTTGAGTCAGCAACTGTTCATTCGGCAAAAGAGTGGCGTGGTGCTCACGTCGGCCGGACAGACTCTCCTCGGCTACGCACGCCGCATTCTGCAACTCACGGAGGAGAGTCGCAATGCGCTGATGGATACTGCAACGCCCGCCGGGCACCTTCGACTCGGATCGATGGAAACGACGGCTGCGATACGACTGCCCCAGGTGCTGACGAAATACCGGGCAAAGCATCCCCAGGTCAAGTTATCTCTGTTGACGGGCACCACCGTCGAATTGATCAAGGCTATCGAAAGTTATCGTCTTGATGGCGCGTTCGTGGGCGGGTTTCACGAGAACACAGGTCTGTCCCAGGAGGAGGCGTTCGAAGAAGAACTGGTCCTGGTGAGCAGTTGCGAGTTTGACTCGCTGGCAGCGCTTATCCGCGTCATGCCTCAACAAACGGTGCTTGTTTTCCGGACGGGATGCTTTTACCGCTCTACACTCGAGCATTGGTTTCATCAGGGCGGGCTGGTTCCCAATCAGGTAATGGGGAACGCTTGATGGCATCCTGTCATGTGTCGCTGCGGGCATAGGCGTTACGTTGTTGCCGAAGACTGTCGTCGAAAGCTATGTATCCCGCCAGACGATCCGCTACCATCGGCTGCCGCCCGAGATCGCAAATGTCAAGACCGTTTTCATTCATAGGAGTGACACCTTGATCACCCCAGCATTGACCGCTTTCATTAGTCTGGCGCGAGATCAGTTCATCCGGGTTAACGAAGATACGAAGATCGTCGTGGAAAGAGTCGCGCCAGCGAAACATGCCGCTACCAACGCGCCGAAGCTCGACGTTCACCAGGGATTGCGCGATTGCGCCGGCGGCCCAGCGTGTGAGGGGTAAGCGCCGCGATAACAAGCGGGCAGGACGGCGTACCTCTGCGTGTCCGGGGGCGGCTATACAGACGCATACTCACCGGCAGACGGTACGCTCAGAAGGGGTTGCTGATGCGATTCCGTGCGCGGCGAGTATGCTGACTGAGAGGCCGCTGCGGTTAGATCGCATTGCCTGCATCATGACAAAGTGGCGCCAATGCGTGGTGGTCGCTTGCATCATCGCCCCGCATTTTCGGGGCGGCGGATGACACAGGTAGCCCTTGGATGAGTTCAGCTACCCGTTCGGCCGCAGAGACGACACTGCCGATCTTTCCAACACCCTGTCCAGCGTAAAGCGACAGTTTCTGTGCCATCCGCGGCTTGTCAATCACGCGTGCTCCGCCGCCGATGAAGCGCAGCAAGTTCCATTTATCGCGATTTGGAATCACCCGGTGCGGGGTGCCGTACTTCCAGCCGAATGAGTAGCCCGTCCGATACTCAGTATCGTCCACGGTGGCTTCGACGATCTTTTGCTTGTAGAGCGGATGTGCGCTCGACTCGTGGCTTGCCACGAACGCCGTACCTACCAGGACACCCGCGGCGCCTAGCCCCATTGCGGCCTTGACGTCGTCGCGATTGGTGATGCCTCCTGCCGCCAGGACCGGCCGTCCTTGCGCGATTTTGCAAATCGCCGGTAGCAGCGACATCAGGCCAATGGTGCCCCGGTTGAGGTGGCCACCGCTCTCGCTTCCCTGCGCCACGATCATATCCGCCCCGCGCTCGATTGCCAATTCGGCGAGCTCGACTGTGCCAACCTGCACCGAGACCACCAGCCCGGCATCCTTGGCACGGGGAATCATCTCGACATAGTCCTCCGCGTAGAACAGCGAAAGCACCCGCGGCTTCTCCCTGAGGATCACCTGGAACTGCGCTTCGAATACCTCAGGACCACCGAACGACGGAACGAGGTTGACTCCGAAGGGCATGTCTGTCAGTTCCCTTGTTTCCCGTATCCATTTGAGCAGGGCCAGCGGCGGCAGTCGCAGGCCGCCGAGCGTACCCATTCCGCCGGCATTCGCCACCGCAGCGACAAGCTTGGGGCCAGAAATCGCTGCCATGCCCGCCAGAAAGATAGGGTACCTGACGCCGCAGAGTCGAGTGACCTCGCTCACGGCAAAATCCGATTTGACTTCGCGCATGGCTTCAAAGCTCCACGTGTTTTCCGATCATTCGTTTTAAGGCGTCATTCCGTAAAACCAGGTGATTCTTGAGCGCGCCGAAAATATGCAGCGCCAAGCCCAGGAGAAAGGCTGTCGCGCCGACGTTGAAAAGGATATCGACAACTCGCTTGACCTGCGCGTTGGGTTCAATGAGAGCAGGTATCGCGAATCCGCCTGGCAGACCAATACCTTCACCCGCGGCTGACTTTGAAAGCCATGCGGCGATCGGAAGCAGAACCATCGCCAAGGCTAGGGAAACTGCCACGGATCTGCTGACGATCACCTCAATGGGGTTCGGCGTGCCGACGGGCAGGGGATGATAGGAAAACATCCGCGCCCCGAATC
Source organism: Paraburkholderia sp. BL9I2N2 (assembly GCF_004339745.1). Lineage (GTDB taxonomy): Bacteria > Pseudomonadota > Gammaproteobacteria > Burkholderiales > Burkholderiaceae > Paraburkholderia. Next base: position 1,456,039 of record NZ_SMGP01000001.1, read on the forward strand.
GATAGATCGAGATGACGAACAATATGGTGCCGAGCAGGTTTTGGATCCGCGTCAAGCCCGCCCTTTGCACCTCGCCGGCCGTTTGGGATATGGCGATGTCGAAGCCGATAATCGAGAGTAGCAGAGCGGCCACTATCCAATGCAGCGCGATAGTGACGGGTGAGAACCCGAGGCCATTGTCCCGCAGTTTCATACTTACCTCCTTGCGTGTGTTTTTCTGACGACGGTCGGGCCATGAAGAGGGCTGACACCGGCAGGTCAAGTTCAGCCTTCAACGCAGGCGCCAGCCGAAATCCAAGTGGGTTGCCGCTTCGGATGCGCTCGGCATCGTCTGCGCACCAATCCGGCATTGGCCGTTTCGGTACGACTCGATGTCAGCCATGGTGGTAAGGAGGAGTTGATGGGCGAGGTTCATTGGCTTATCCCCGCAATAGTCGTTGCGCTGGTCTGCTCGAGTTTGCAACCGGTGCATCGAATAGCCAGTTGAATCCGCACCGAATACCGGCCGCTGCAGTTGTTTCCATCAGTTTGTCTCCGTCCATGGAAGGTTTTTGATGCCCTGTCCCATCAGGAGATTGCTTTCTCCACCTCCCGGGCTGCAGCTTTCTGTTTGTTGAACGATATATGGACTACTCAATCACATCAAATGATGATTTGTGATGGCTGAAATCTCTTTTAGTGAATTGGCCAGATGAGCAAACGGGTGATCGCCCAAGTCAGAGAAGTTTGGAGGAATCCAGAACAGAATCGTGCATCCATGCTGAACCCATGTAGAGAGAACATCATCTTTGCGACCTCCCATGACATTCTCTATTTACCAGATGTAAAAGGTGTTGTTCATGCGTTGGCCTTTATTCAGCGTCGTCGCAAACCTTATAGTTCCTACTGGAGGCTGTGGGTTGGGATGGGTCGAGCGCAGACATAGTTTTGTTGGCGTCATTTGAGACAGATCGTGCTTGCTGGAGCGTTTTCCAGCTGAATCCCTTGTTGCAGACTCTTGCAATGCTACTCAGTTCCTGGAGGCTAAACCCAAGCGATTCGGCGGCGAATAAGGTGATCAAATCCGTCGCCGTACGGCGCTGCTGTCGGGGAAAAATCGCACCGAGGTCAAATGGGCAGCTGCAAATACAAGAGACGCATGCGTAACTATTCGAATGCCCACTACCTCCTGGTTGAACAAGGAAACTCCCATGACATTGAAAGACGGTACATCACCCGGCGTCCGTGTCGCGCCTGAAGATTACGAAACCGTCGAGGCAGGTCAACGCACGCAGATTGAGCGGCGTCGGTATCAGATGTATCCCCGTTTGACCGCAACGCGGATAGCCAAGGCGGCTCGTTTCGGGACGACGGAACACTGGAAAGCCGGCGACGTCATGTTTCGCGCCGGAGAGCAGAGCGACGGCATGAGGATCTTGACTCGTGGAACCGTACATTTGATCGTACGGAACGGATTTGGGCAGTCGCGGCTTTTTCAGGAAGTTGGTGAGGGGCACTTTCTCGGAGAGACGGCCACACTCAGCGGCAAACCATACCTTGTTGACGCGATTGCCATCACGGACGTTGATGCATTCCTCATCGCGCCTGAGCGGCTCCGGGCGCTTCTGATTGCCGAAGCTCAACTCGGCTCGGAGATCATGCGCGCGTTCATTCTTCGGCGGGTCGGATTGATTCAGGATGGTAGTGGTCCGATCCTGATCGGATCTTCGACTGACGCGAGACTCATCGTTCTCGCAAATCTGCTGAGGCGCGCCAATCATCCACATCGGATCCTCGATCCGTCCACGGACGATGAGGCTCGCGATTTCCTTTCGAAGACACAGTGCGTAGAAGGACAGATGCCGCTAGCCGTACTGGTTGACGGCTCTATCCTGCGCAATCCCGATGAAACGCTTCTCGCGTCCAAGCTCGGTCTGCTGCTCGGCTTCGATGAAGCCGGCACGTACGACACCGTCATTGTCGGTGCGGGTCCAGCCGGACTCGCCGCGGCCGTGTACGCCGCGTCAGAAGGACTTTCCGTGCTGGTTTTCGACTCAAAGGGCTTTGGTGGACAGGCCGGCGCAAGCACCAGGATCGAAAATTATTTCGGGTTTCCAACCGGCATCTCCGGTCATGTTCTCGTTAGCCGCGCATATGAGCAGGCTGTTAAATTTGGCGCGGAAATAGTCATACCGACCGAGGTGGCAAAACTGCATTGCGCCGAATCGCCCTTCAAGATCGAACTCAGGGACGGTCGTTGCGCCCACGCGAAGACGGTTGTTATAGCATCCGGTGCTGCCTATCGCCGCCCTCAAATCACGGGCCTCAATGAGTCCGAGATTCGCGGCGTCTACTATTGGGCGTCATCGATCGAGGGTCGTCTCTGTCAGGGTTCGGAAATCGTACTCGTGGGAGGAGGGAATTCTGCTGGACAGGCAATCGTCTTCCTCGCGAGCTATGCAGCACATGTCCATGTGCTGATTCGACGCAAGAGCTTGCACGAAACGATGTCGAGATATTTGATCGATCGCGTGAGCTCGTTCGCCAACGTGACGATTCATAGCAACTCTGCCATCGAATCTGTCGCATCAGACGAGGACGGCGTGACGGAGGTTCATTTTTGTTCGGACGGAAATCACACACGAATCCCAACTCGCCATCTCTTTCTCTTTACCGGCGCCGACCCTGCCACCGGCTGGTTGCGTGGATGCGGAGTGGAGGTTGATGACAAAGGTTTCGTTATTACCGACCGCACGGGTTCGACGGAGTCAACGACGGCCAATTTCGCATTTCAGACGAGTGTTCCGGGCGTTTTTGCAATCGGCGACGTGCGTTCGACTTCGATTAAGCGTGTCACGTCCGCCGTCGGGGAAGGTGCCGGCGTAGTGGCCGAAATACATGCGCTATTGACGGCCGAACGTTGAGGCAGTGTCCGATCGCGCCTCCAGGCGTAATCGCGTGCGACACGACCATGTGTAGACGGTCAATACGGTGTGCGTCATGTTTTCCCACCGATGTACCCATCATCCTTTTTTGCGTGTGCTTCGCTTCCGTGCTGACGCTCTGTGTGACTGAAATACGGTCATATCGGACAGGATGCGTTTGAGGATCTCGTCAGCTGCCTTTGAAAGAGGACGCCCGTTGCGCACGAGAACTCTGGCTTGCGCGGACGAAAACAGCGGATGGTCGACCGTTCTAGAAACCAAGGTTCCTGCCTCGAGCTCGGCGCGGGCAGCAAACTTGGTTGCGAAAATGACGCCACGTCCCGTCTTCGCGAACCTGATCAGCACACGCAGGGAATTAACGGTGAGTACTGGCGCGAGACGCAGATTCTCCGCGAAAGCGAGGGCCTGCATGAGCTGACCGAGACCGAAGGACACCGGCATGAGACCGATCGGATAAGAAAGTGCCTGATGGACAGAGATCGGTGTTCGGGTATCGCCCTGTGACAGTGGATGATCTCTTGCGGCGAGTACGACGACGGGCTCCGGGGCGCTTGCCAGGTATCGGGTGTGTGGGGAGTTGGGCGGGTTGTACGCTATCCCGATGTGCGCGATGTCTTCTTCGACTTCTCTTACCACCTCGTTGACGGGCGCCACATTCATTACCACATCCAGCTTCGGGTACTGCGCCGAGAAACTGTTCAGCACTTCGTCCAGGAAGTCATCGACGAAGCCTTCGCTGATGGAGATCCGAACCTGACCTCGCTGCAACCCACGCAACTCATCTAGCCTGTCCTGAAGATGCTCCTGCTGTGCCTGGCAGGCTCTCCAGTATTCCAGCAGCTGATGTGCCGCCTCGGTTGGCGCCACGCCGCGGGATTGCCTTTCAAACAGGACCATTCCTACTTCATCTTCCAGCAGCTTGATCTGCCGCGTAATGACCGACGGCGCCGTGTTGACGCTGTCGGCGGCGCTGCGAATTGAGCCGTGGGTCAGCACTTGGTGAAAATAACGAAGCCTGCGTTGGTTTATTTCCCGCATGGCGTAAATCCCCCGTGTTGCTCAAAAGACAACGATAGCGGTCCACGGTTGCTCTTGCAACCAGGTTTTTCTTGGGTAACGATGCAGACACCAGAACCGCCGGATCCGCTATCGAAACTGGAGCGAATTGATGTCTACACTGTCTTCCGCTGCGCTCTCGCATGGCAAGCGAGCTGTTTATCGTCGCATAGACTTGCATGTGTTACCGCTATTGGTGTGCTGCTATCTTTTCGCCTATCTTGATCGGATCAATATCGGCTTCGCGAAGCTACAGATGCAATCCGACATCGGAATCAGCGATGCGGCGTTCGGGGTCGGTGCAGGGATTTTCTTTCTGGGGTACATGCTCTTTGAAATCCCGAGCAACCTGCTGCTTCCTCGCCTCGGAGCGCGCAAAACGCTCAGCCGGATCATGGTGCTATGGGGACTCACATCCGCTGCCATGATGTTTGTTCACGATGTGCATTCCTTCTACATTCTGCGGTTCATGCTCGGAGTCTTCGAAGCGGGTTTCGCGCCGGGAATGGTCTTTTATCTGACATGCTGGTATCCCCAGGCGCGGATGGCACAGGTGATGGCTTTCGTGATGGCGGCCGCGCCTCTCGGTGGGATTGTCGGGGCGCCTTTGTCGACAGGGATCATGGCCTTGCTTTCGGGTGCGCACGGCCTTGCCGGTTGGCAGTGGATGTTTCTCCTCGAGGGCTTGCCTTGCGTTGTCCTCGGAGTCATTACGTTCTTCTGTCTGGACGATCGCATTGAATCGGCGCGATGGTTGTCCAGCGATGAGAAGGCATCACTTTTGCAAGACATCGGAAGCCGGAAGGCGAGTCACGCCGGGTTCAGGGACGTCTGCACCGACGGTCGCGTCTATGTGATGGCATTCGCGTATTTCTGCCTTATATGTGGCATATACGCCGTCAGTTTCTGGCTTCCGACAATCCTCAAGTCAGGAGGCGTGTCAGATCTCATGACCATTGGCTTCCTGTCAGCCATTCCCTATGGTCTTGCGGTGATCGCGATGTGGGTGATAGGCAGAAGCTCTGATAAGCGGATGGAGCGTCGCTGGCATAGCGCGGTGCCCGCAATGGTTGGTGCGGTTGCGTTGGCCGTTTCAGCATTTTCGATAGGCTCGCTGTGGTTGTCGCTCGCCAGCATTACGTTGGCCACAGCTCTCACGTGGGCTGCGTACACGGTATTCTGGGCCATGCCGTCAGAGCATCTGAAGGGGGACGTGGCGGCTGGCGGCATTGCGCTGATCAACACGATTGGGCTGGTTGGGGGTTTTATCAGCCCAAGCATCATTGGATGGGTAAAAAGCGCAACCGGGAGCATGCAGACTGCACTTCTGCCAACGGTTGCTCTGTTGATGGTGGGAGCGTGCGTTCTAGCGCTTATTCGATCCAAACGAGAGGCTTGAAGGACGCCACATCATGAAAATACTGATTGCCGGGTTCCAGCACGAGACAAACACGTTTGCGCCATCCAAGGCGGACTATGAGAATTTCGTCCGCGGGGAAGGATTTCCAGCTATGGTCCGCGAAGACGACGTATTCCAATTGCAAAACGTGAACATCCCGATCGGAGGATTTATCCAGGAGATGCAAGCGGAAGGACATCACCTGATCCCGATCATATGGGCGGCGGCGAGCCCTTCGGCCCACGTAACCCGATCAGCTTACGAGCGGATTGCTGGTGAAATCGTCGAAGCGGTCCGCTCCACCAAGGTGGACGCGATTTATCTGGACCTGCACGGAGCCATGGTCGCCGAGCACGTCGATGACGGGGAAGGGGAGCTGCTGGCACGCATTCGAAGTATTGTCGGCAGTGACCTACCTGTTGTCGCGTCACTTGATCTGCATGCGAACGTAACGGAGCAGATGCTGCGCAATGCAAGCGGTCTCGTGGCATACCGGACGTACCCTCACGTGGACATGGCTGATACGGGAAGGGCTGCGGCGCATCTATTGCGACGGCTGATAGCCAGCAAAACGCCAGTCACGATGGCCTATCGGCGCATTCCGTTTCTCATTCCGGTGAATGCGATGTGCACACTGCTTGAGCCGGCACGTAGCGTCTACCAACATCTGGCAGCCCAGGAAAATACCGCAGTACTGTCAATTTCGTTCACGCCGGGATTCCCCGCTGCGGATTTTCCGGAATGCGGACCGATGGTCTGGTGCTATGCGACCGAACCAGACCACGCGGATGCGGCGGTGGCAGCCATTTATGACGACATCATCGAGCGGGAGTCCGAATGGGCGGTCGAATTTCTTAACCCGGACGAGGCTGTACGTGAGGCACAGCGAATCGCTTCCCGCGCGAACCGTCCGGTGGTCATTGCCGACACGCAGGATAACCCTCATGGCGGCGCGGATTCAAATACGACGGGAATGCTCCGGGCACTGGTGCGCAACAAGGCTCAGGGCGCTGCACTGGGCCTGATGTGGGACCCTGAAGTCGTTCGAGTGGCTCACAAGGCGGGCAAAGGAAGTTACATCACGGTGGCGTTGGGCGGCAAGTCTAAGGTTGTTGGTGACTTCCCGTTCAAGGCGACATTCGAAGTTGAGCATCTTTCAGACGGCAAATGTATCTTTGACGGTCCGATGATGCACGGAATGCACGTCGATGTCGGTCCGACGGCCTGCCTTCGAATTGACGACGTGAGAGTCGCGGTGAGTTCCGTTAAGGCACCGATGAACGATCGCAACCTTTTCAGAATGGCTGGTATCCAGCCTGAGAAGATGAGGATTTTGGTGAACAAGAGTTCGGTGCATTTCCGCGCGGACTTCGGTCCTATTGCCGAGCGTATTCTCGTGGCCAAGTCGCCTGGCCCGATGGCGGCTGATCCTGCCGATCTGCCGTGGAAACGACTAGGAGCCGGTACGCGTGTGCGCCCAGCCGCGAGTTCAACCCGGCCACCCAACGACGACACTCTCCGTTTCGACGAACGATCAACCAACTTGTGGGGTGACTAAATGACATTGCGAGTACCGGATCTTTCCCGGTTTCCCAAGGCGCAATTGCGCGACGGGCCTTCACCGATTCTGGCACTGCCTAGATTGAGTCAGCACTTAAGAGGTGCCGAGATCTATGTCAAGCGGGAAGATCTTGATGGCCTGGGAGGCGGCGGCAACAAGCTGCGCAAGCTCGAGTTTCTGATCGGGGAGGCGCAGGCGGCTGGCGCCGATACGATCATCACGGTTGGCGGCCGACAGTCGAATCATGCCCGGTTGACGGCTGCGGCGGCTGCGCGCATTGGAATGAAATGTGAACTGGTGCTCTCGAGGCTGGTTCCGATCGAAGACGATGACTATGTCGAAAATGGCAACGTGGTACTAGATCGCCTCTTTGGTGCGGTCATTCATGATGTTCCAGGGAACGTTAATGCGCTGCAGGTTGCGGAAGAGCGGGCTGCAAAGCTGCGTGGCGAAGGCCGAAAAGTGTATGTGTGTCCGCTCGGCGGATCGAGCCCGATCGGCTGTCTGGGCTATGTTTCCTGTGCAATTGAGATTCTCGACCAGTCGAGGAGCAGCGGAATTGACTTTGACTATATCGTTGTCGCAAATGGCAGTGGTGGCATGCAGGCCGGGCTTGTAGCGGGGGCGATCGCTGCTGGTGTGTCGCCGACGAAAGTAGTGGGGTACACGGTTCTTGCGCCGCTCGAAAAAGCGTATGCCACCACATGCGAAAAAGTGCAGCAGACGCTTGACTTGATGGGTTCTGGTCTCACGGTATCCGGCAACGATGTTGTTCTCTACGGTGACCAACTCGGAATCGGCTACGGATTGCCTACTGACTCAATGCGCCGGGCAGTCAATCTTTTGGCCAGCCAGGAAGGTCTTCTGTTGGACCCGGTGTATAGCGGCAAGGCGTTCGCGGGTCTGATTCAGAGCGTCGAGAATGGAACATTCGGTGCGGGAAAAAAGGTTCTGTTTCTTATGAGTGGGGGTACCCCTTCGTTGTTTGCATATCGCACCGCGTTCGACTGACTGGGGACTTATCCGTCGGGTCTCTCGAAATTGATAGCAAACAAGCCTTTAAACCATTTTGTGAATGAACGATGTTGTTACTGCGGCTTACCGAGTGCGGGGCTAAAGCGGTGCACCCGAATCCTTTGCTAACGCTCCATGGCAGGCCGCGAGGTGGGAGCCAGGCTGGCAATGCGGTCAGAGTGATCTGGAGCCCGTCAGGCAGCAGCGACCACGTTGTGCACGCGTCAAAGTTCGCCGGTTAAATACTGAGCGACGCCGTTCCCGAAGCTCCAGTCCGAGTCAGAGTTGGTGGTGATGGAGACGATCACATCATTTGCACCCGTGCCACAGTTTGCCGCTAATTCGGCCGTAAGCTCACTATAGAATTTGCGCTTTGACTCGTCAGAACGTGGACGAGTGGTGACTGAAACCAGCGTCAGTTTTTCGGTACGTACGATTCCGAGCCCGGTGTCTTGCGCGACTAACCGGCGGAGATTGTGTTCCGTCAACACCTGGTAGCGGTCCGTTTGGGGTACTTCGAAAGCGTTGACTACGGCTCGATGTACGGCATCGAGCAAGGAGTTGATTTCAGCCTCCGTTCTTCCTTGAAGGACATCGATACGAATTAGCGGCATTCTTTCCTCCGTGAATAAAAGAACGGTGTCGGCGCGATGGCACGAGCGATGGGAATGATCCAGCCTGGATTCCCAGCCTGACAATGCGACCTTCGGCATGGATACCAGCCAAACGTATGTATAGGCGCTGGGCCTGGCGACCTAACGATGCTGAGCATCAAGATGTGAAAGCTATCGCCGGCAAGCGCTTATCCTACTTTGCATTCCTCTTTCTTTGGCCGATACAGTGGCGTGGACACTTGAACACCGGCCAACAATTGAAATTCGCGCGGCGTCGCACGACCGGTGATGATGGCATCGCAGAATGGTTGACGCACAGGAACAATTGAATTACCACAGACTGCGATCATCTCGCATCGAAAGTCGTTCAGAATACGAGGCATCCCCATCACAGCCGAAACGTCATGATGTCTCTCGACGTGGTCAGGCTATTCACATGAACGCTAACCCGCAACACGCATCCGTGAAGATGACTCGTGGCAGTAGCGCCAGCCGCTCTGCCGACGGCCACCGGACCTTCCGTGCGCATTCGCCTGACGTTTGTCCCGCCCGGCTCTGGTGCTCGACGAACTCGCCACTATGTCGTGTCGCGGCTTCCGACCTTGAGTGCGCCGTAATCGGGCGAACGATCCCGCAGGCATTCACAAATTCGGTTGTGCCTGTCTGTCTCTGCTGCCCTCGTATCGAGTCATTCGCGTAACAGGTCATTTTCATCATGAAAGCAATGAAAAAACCACTCAGAATCGATTTTGTTTCCGACGTAGCGTGCCCGTGGTGTGCTATCGGTCTCTCCGCGCTGCAACTTGCGATCGCGCGCCTGGGCGAGGCCGTCGACGTCGAATTAGTCACGCATCCCTTCGAACTGAATCCGCAGATGGGCAACGATGGCGAAGCACTCGTCGAACATATCGGAAAGAAATACGGGCGTACCCCGGAACAGATAGCCGAGGCACAGGTCGCGCTGCGCGAGCGTGGCGCGAATGTCGGCTTTACCTTTGGCCCGCGCACACGCATTTACAACACCTTCGATGCGCATCGCCTGTTGCATTGGGCCGCTATCAAAGGCAAACAGTTACCGCTGAAAGAGGCGCTACTACGGGCCTATCACGGCGAGGGTAAAGCCCCGAACGACCATGACGTTCTGGTCGACGCCGCGGAATCTGTGGGGCTCGACGCAGAGCAGGCGCGCACCGTTCTGCAAAGCGGCGACTACGCCGATGAAGTTCGTGCGGAAGAAGAGAAATACCAGGCGATGGGTATCTATTCGGTGCCGTCAATCATCGTTGACAATCGCTATCTGCTGACCGGCGCACAGCCTGTCGAAGCCTTTGAGGACGCCATTCGACAAATTCTGGCGGAAGCGTGAGGCATCCTCCGCAGTGACTTCCGCGATGACTTTCGCGCCGCGATGTCGGTTCGTCGTCGACTTCGGAAATTTTTCATAGGGTAGCGTTATGGATGTTGCGGACCTCAGGGCATTTGAAGCGGTCGCTCGCCACGGGAGCATGAACAGGGCGGCCGTAGAGTTGCACACTGTGCAGTCCAACGTAACGGCCCGGATTCGTTCACTGGAAAAAGAAGTTGGTGTTGCGCTCTTTCAGCGGCATGTCCGCGGTGTGAGCATGACTCCGGCGGGGCAGCGCATGCTTCCCTACGCGGCGCGGATCGCCAAGCTCGTTGCAGACGCTCGCGTGGCGGCCATGGACGACGGACCGCCGGGCGGTTCCCTGGTGTTGGGAACCATGGAAACCGCTGCGGCGCTGAGGCTTTCACCGATAGTGAGCAACTTCGCGCGGATGTATCCGCAAGTCAGGCTGTCGCTGACGACCGGAACAAGCCGCAGCCTCGCGACGGATGTCGCGGAATGTCGTCTGGATGGAGCGTTCATAGCAGGTCCTCTTGACCACCCGGAGCTTCACAGCGAAACGATTCTCCATGAAGAACTGGTGCTTGTGACCCCTCGGGCCATAGACTCGCCGGAGTCTTTGGCGTCAATCCCGAACCTGAAAACGATTGTGTTCCGTGTCGGGTGCGCGTATCGGCAGCAGCTGGAAGCGCTGCTTGTCGAGATGGGGATTCTTGTGACGGCTCTCGAGTTCGGCTCGTTGGACGCAATCATTGCGTGTGTAGCGGCCGGTATCGGGATCACGTTGCTGCCGCGAGGCGTGGTCGCGGCGGCGGCGCAGCAGGACATCATTGCTCTCCATGAGGTCTCGCCTGAAAAAACACATGTCGAGACGCTTTTCGTCCGACGGCATGACGCATACATGTCGAGCGCCATGCGCGCTTTCGTCGAGGTCTCGCGCTCGGAGTTTGGGCCTTTGATGGCGGCCGCGTAGCGGTGTACTGGCGGAGAAACCTTATCGTCCGCGTATTCGGGGCGTTCACGACAGCCGTCAGCTTGAGCATGTTGCTGCCGTTGCCGGCGCGATCATTTTCATCACCACTATTCTGGCCGTTGTACTGGTCAAGGAAAGGATATCTATTTTCTCGATACCCATATCGTCACAAACCGCTTATGCACTCTCGAAACATTGTTAAGCTGCTTTCTGCGTGATGCGTCAACTATCCGAACGCAGGCACGTCGTTATACGCTCCGTCGGGTTTTCAAAGGGTACCTCCGCGATGATGGCAACGGTGCCGAAATCTTATCGTTTCGAACAATACGCTACACGCGAGGCCGCTTCGGAGTTGGCGAATATCATCTAAGTTCAAATGGAGAGCTTGGGGATGACTGATGCACCTCTAACACTTGGCATAGACCACGTTGGTCTGACGGTCCGTAATCTGAGCGTCACCCGGGACTTTTTCATCGACGTCCTGGGCTGGACACAGGTTGGCGGGAGGCCCGACTACCCTGCGGCTTTTGTGTCCGACGGGCACATTACGCTGACACTCTGGGAGGTCAAGGATCTGCAGAATTGCGTGGCGTTCGACCGCAAAACGAATGTAGGTCTGCATCACCTCGCGCTGCGGGCCGGTAGTAAAGAGGCTCTCGACGCAATCTTCGCACGGGTCTCCGGATGGCCAGGGGTAGTGGTTGAATTCGCACCTGAGAACATGGGTGAAGGACCCAAGCGTCACACGATGTTGTATGAGCCGGGCGGCATCAGACTCGAGTTCGATTTCGATCCGCGAATTCAGCCTGCTTGAGTCGTGTTGAGTCATGGACGAAGTGGTTCAGGTAGCGCGTGGTGCAGACCTACTTATGTTACCTGGCGCCCGATTTCTTATCAAAGTAGCTGCTGGAACGGCAGTTCGAAGACTATCCAACGGGAGGTTCCAAACATGAGCCACGCCGCCCAGCGCATTTTTTTGATTACCGGTGCGAGTTCCGGTTTTGGTCGTGCTTTGGCGCGAGCAGCATTGGCCGCCGGCAATACGGTGATTGGCATTGTGAGGAGCGAGCGTGCGAAGGCTGAGTTTGAGGGATTGCATGCACACCACGCCCACGGTGCGATCCTCGATGTGTCTGATTTCGATTCAATCAATGCGACGATCAAGGAAGTCGTCGAGCGCGTTGGTGCGATCGACGTTCTCGTGAATAGTGCAGGATACGGTCATGAAGGAATCCTCGAGGAATCTCCGCTCGATGAACTCCGTCGTCAGTTCGATGTGAATGTGTTCGGCGCAGTCGCTATGATCAAGGCCGTGCTCCCGTCGATGCGAATACGACGCACCGGTCACATCATCAATATCACGTCGATGGCTGGGCTAGTTACATTTCCCGGCATTGCATACTACTGCGGTAGCAAGTTCGCACTTGAAGGCATATCAGAGGCCTTGGAACAGGAAGTGCGCAGTTTCGGTATCAAGGTGACGGCTGTTGCTCCGGGCGCGTTTCGAACGGATTGGGCGGGCAGATCGATGGTGCGCACTGAGCACAATATCGACGACTACGACCCGGTGTTTGCTCCGATCCGCCGCGCCCGTATGGCGAAAGATGGGAAACAGCCTGGGGATCCGGTGAAGGCGGCGCAGATCATGTTGGACCTGATCGACGAGGTTGATCCGCCGGTTCACCTCGTGCTTGGCGATGATGCGTTAAGTGTAGTCCGAGACAGAATGTCAGTGCTGAGCCACGAAATTGACGCTTGGGAATCCGTTTCGAAATCCAGTGGCTTCTCGTGAAAACGTAGCGGCGCGAACGGCTATGGAGGAAATCCTTCAGCGAAAGTATCCCTCAGGTACGTGACAAACAGTTCGACAGCGCGCGGTACGTGCGGCGTGTATGGCCGGACCACATAGAGTTGCTCGGCAAAGGCGCCTATTGGCCGCCAGTCAGGCAGGAGAACAATGAATTTTCCCGATTGAATCGCTGCTTGCGCCGTGAAATCGGGCAGCAGCGCGATGCCCAGATCGTCAAGGGCCGCGTCTCTCAATGCTTCGCTATTGTTAGCGGAGAAGGGGCCGTTTACCGTGATCATCAAAGGAGCCGACTGCGTCCGCCGCGCGGCTCTGCGTTCGAACGACCAGATTCCGGACCCTAAAGCACGAGGATAGAACAGGCAATCGTGAGCGGAGAGATCCGCTGGCGATTCAGGGTAACCTCGACGCTCCAGATATGCGTGTGTGGCGACAATGACGGATTGCGTCTCGCACAGCTTCCAGGCGACATGGGTCTCAGGGACCTGAGAGCTATGTCTGACGGCAAGATCGAAGCCTTCCGTGGCAATCGAGGTCAGACGATCAGACGCTTCGAGTTGAACCCGTACTTCGGGATTCGCCCGCAGAAACGCAGACATCTTCGGCACCAACTGCTGCCGCGCGAACGCCACTGGAGCGGTTACCCTGATCAATCCGCGTGCAACGCCCGCCATTTCCTTAACCATCGAAAAACTCGTCGCAATGTGCTCGTACTCCAGACGTGTGTTGTCGACGAGTCGCTGGCCGGCTTCAGTGAGTCGTACGCTGCGGGTGTTACGTTGCACCAGTGCGACACCCGAGGCTCGTTCGAGTTCTGCGATGCGTTGGCTCATTGCGGCTTTGCTCACGCCAAGGCGAGCGGCCGCCGCAGTGTACGTGCCCTGTTCGGCAAGAACCGTCAGCCAGTGCAAATGAGTCCAAAGGCCTTCGACCTTTCGCGTATCCATATGTCTATTGTTCGCCGTTGGAAACGATCATTTCAAGTTTAACGCCTTTGCAAACGTAATGCCGACTCCTAGACTTTGCTCACCACCCATCAATCAAGGAAGCGAGATGCAAGCGTTCAACGACACAGCCGACGTCACCCACTTTATTCATGGCGAGCCAGTACGTGGGTCAGGAATGCGTACCCAGGCGATTTTCAATCCTGCGACCGGTGAACGCCGACGCAAACTCCTGCTGGGGGAGATCGCAGATGTCGACACCGCTGTCGCAAGCGCCAAGGCTGCATTTCCGAAGTGGAGCAACACGCCACCGATCCGCCGCGCCCGCGTCATGCTGCGGTTTCTCGAGTTGATGAACCGGCATCGGGATGAGCTGGCTGCAATCATCACGGCTGAACATGGAAAGGTCTTCTCGGATGCTCAAGGCGAGGTGGCGCGGGGTATCGATGTCATCGAATTTGCCTGCGGCATTCCGCAGCTTCTCAAGGGGGACTATACCGAGCAGGTCTCAACGGGCATGGATAACTGGACAACGCGTCAGGCGCTCGGCGTTGTCGCGGGCATTACGCCGTTCAACTTCCCGTGCATGGTGCCTTGCTGGATGTTCCCTGTTGCGATTGCGGCGGGCAACGCCTTCATTCTGAAGCCAAGCGAGCGTGACCCGTCGGCCTCGTTGTTCATGGCAAGGCTGTTGAAGGAGGCCGGTTTGCCGGACGGCATCTTCAACGTGGTTCAGGGCGACAAGGTCGTTGTTGATGCTTTGCTGGCGCACCCGGATGTGAAAGCGGTGAGCTTTGTCGGATCGACGCCAATCGCCAATTACATCTACGAGACCGGCGCGAAGAACGGCAAGCGCGTGCAAGCGCTGGGCGGGGCCAAAAATCACATGGTTGTGATGCCCGATGCCGACATCGATCAGGCGGTCGACGCGCTGGTTGGCGCTGGGTACGGCTCCGCTGGCGAGCGTTGTATGGCTATTTCGGTCGCCGTTCTCGTCGGCGATGTGGCTGACAAGATCATTCCGAAGCTTGCCGAACGTGCGCGTAGTCTCATTGTAAAGAACGGCATGGAGTCCGATGCGGAAATGGGCCCTGTCGTTACGCAACAGGCGCTCGAACGCATAGAAGGGTACATCGGGATTGGTGTCGACGAAGGTGCGAAGTTGGTCGTTGATGGTCGCGGCCTCAAGGTTGACGGTCATGAGGGCGGATTCTTCACGGGCGGTACGCTGTTCGACAACGTTACACCGGAGATGAGAATTTACAAGGAAGAAATCTTTGGGCCCGTTCTTGCCTGCGTCCGTGTGAAGGACTTCTCGGAAGCGGTCGATTTGATCAATGCTCATGAGTTCGGCAACGGCGTGGCGTGCTACACCCGCGACGGGCACATCGCTCGCGAATTCGGGCGACGCATCGAAGTAGGTATGGTCGGCATCAACGTCCCTATTCCGGTCCCGATGGCCTGGCACGGATTCGGCGGCTGGAAACGCAGTCTGTTCGGCGACACGCATGCATACGGCGAGGAAGGTGTTCGGTTCTATACGAAGCAGAAGTCGATCATGCAGCGCTGGCCGGAGAGCACCGAGAAGGGCGCTGAATTTGCAATGCCCACAGCGAAGTAAGCGAGCTGATTCGACAAAAGTGATCGGGCGTCGCGTGCGGCACGATGCGGCGTCTGATTTCTGTCTGTGTGTAGTTCCCCAGGCTGTGGCCTGCCGCATCGTCTTCTCCTGTCACGGATCGTCGTGGAGGGTCCTCTCTGCAACGAATTTCAAGCGATAGCTATGCGCTCCATCGGTGGCGATCCAGGAGCGACACTGCGCGTCTTGCCTCGATGGAAAGAGTGTTTTTCTTGTCTACCGATTGACGGCACGTTCGGCCGAACCAAACACTCGGATATGGCTATGCAACAACAGTTTGTGCAGGCATACAACTACGGAAACGACCAACCCAATCGTCGTCCGACTACTCGCGGCCAGTGTAGGTTCGAGTGCTCCGCTGGACGTGGGTAGTACCTCACCAGGGATGGTGGTTAACACCGGAATACGCAAAACCCCTGTCAGCGTGCTTCACGACCGGGCTTGTATTGAGGTCAAGAGGCTAGGGCTGGTCGGTGATGAGCAAGTAGACCTTAGCGTGCATGGAGGCCTCGAGAAAGCTGTTTATATGTATCCGGTCGAACACTACGAATGGTGGCGCGAACGCCGGCTTGAAGCAGGCGTAATAGGCGCGGACGATCCGCTGCCGTTTGCTGCGATGGGAGAGAATTTAACGACGAGTGGGCTGCTCGAAACTCAACTCTGGGTCGGAGATCGCATCTTGATCGATGAGGTCGAATTTCGTAACGAGTCTCCCCGAAATCCCTGCTACAAGTTTAACGCCGTGATGGGATACGCGCGTGCTGCCAAACACATGATGGCCAGTGGGTACTCCGGTGTTTATTTAAGCGTGTTCAAAACTGGATTCATTTCCGCAGGTTCGTCGATTCAGGTAATTTCTGGCCCGCGGCGGGAGTCGATAAGTGCAATTCTGGACCGGCGGCGTGTCCGCGCACGGCGGGAACCATAAGTCGGAAATTACAGCTGCTCCGTCGGGCGGCCTCTACTCATGAGCCTTCGTGGGTGAAGCGTTCTTCGGCGACACCAATCTGAAGCGAACTGCCCGTGCGTAACTGATCAGTCGATTGGTCGCGGTGATCTCTCGATTCCAGCGACGAAATGATCCGAAAATCGGTTGACCGTTTAGAAGCAGCGCAACCAGCAAAGCACTTGAGCGGAATCCTATGAGCGGCTCCGGGGCGCACTGGCCGGATGGGCCAGGGGTCCGGAATTACTGGGTTATCTCTGAGATAGATAACCGTATTTAATACCTTCGCTTGATATCCAGTTCGAATGATGCGAGTTTGTCTCATTGGTTGGAGACACGGCAATGTCACATCGAAACCCGACTTCGGTAGTAGATGGCAGATGGCGGAGTCACTGCTGCTGGTTCAACGTCGCCGGGCAACGAAGCGAAATCGCGGCCCTACAGCTATAAGCGTGTGTAGACGGAAGGCGAAGCGCGTCAATTGAAAGAAATGCACGCGGGTCGCCAATTGAGAATCGGACTGCCGTTCGAGGCGATCCGGAAATTTTTGAGGGATAGATTTCAAATGAGTACACCCACGACTGCTCAGCGTATCGGCCGCTTTGCATACGACGCACGTGCAGATCATCTTACTCCCGGCGCGAGGGCAATTCTCAAGCGGAATATTCTTGACAGTCTGGGTTGTGCAATAGCAGCGCTGCCTGGTAAGCCGTTCAAGGCGCTTCGCGATCAGTTCGATGAGTACCGCGGCTCGGGGACATGTTCCTTGATTGGAGGCGGTAAGACTTCGCCCGATCAAGCCGCCTTATACAACTCCGGTTTGGTCAGATATGTAGACCTGCTGGACAGCTATATGTCCCCCGGTGGACTCTGTCACCCGAGCGATAACTTCGGCACCATTCTGGCCGCTGCTGAGCATACGTCCGCAAGTGGCGAAGAGTTTATGCTGGCGTTGGCAACGGCCTATGAAATTGGCTGCCGTATTACCGCAATCGTGCCGGTTATGGCCAAAGGGTTTAACCACGCTATTCAGTTGGCGATCTCGGCCGCAGCCGGGTCGGGAAAGCTGTTCGGTCTCGATGCCGATCAGATTGCTAACGCGATTGCAATCGCAACGATCGACAATATTTCACTGACGTGCGTCCATTCCGAGCCGGTTTCACAGTGGAAAGGCTTTTCCCCCGGTATCACGGGCATGAGAGCCGTCTATTCTGCTTCTCTTGCCAAGCGTGGATTCACAGGTCCTCTTCGCCTTTTCGAAGGGCCCAATGGTCTGGTGCGAATGTTTGACCAACCGCTCGACGTCGATTGGGAAGACCAGCGGCTCGAGGTCGTTCACCAGACGATCATGAAGAAATACTGTTCGCTCATTCATGGTCAACCTGTCCTTGAAGCGACGCTCGCGTTAAAGCGAAAACATGATCTGACGAGCGATGACGTGGACGAAGTCCAATGTGACATCTTCCAAAGCGGATTCGACATTGCCGGCGGCGGCAGCTTCGGCCCGAAGGATGACCCGCAGACCAAAGAACAGGCGGACTATAACCTCAAGTATCTGATTGCGGCTGCGTTGCTCGATGGCCAGGTCGGTCCGGCTCAGCTTGAACCCGAGCGTGTACAGGCACCCGATGCACAGGCATTGCTCAGAAGAGTGTCGGTGAAACCTGACGCTGAATTTTCAGCGCAATACCCACACGCTCTCAACACGCGCGTGACGATCAAATGCAAGGATGGTCGCGTGTTGGTCACTGAGCATATCGGCTTCGAAGGCGGCCTGGACAATCCGTTCACGTGGGAACGCACTGTCGAAAAATTTAACTGGTTAAGCGAACAACACGCGGACAAGGAACTCCGAGACCAGATCATCGAGCTCGTCTCGGAGCTGGATCAACATCCGATTGAAGACTTAATGAACCTCTTGGCGAAAGTCAGTCCGGAGCCACGATTCCCGGCGATGCATCCGGGAATTCAATAATCCATAAAGGTATTTAGGAGCTATATATGGCACTCATTTCTTGTGACATGCGTTTTGGTCGGACCGACGAACAAAAGCGGCAACTTGCCGCCGGCTTACTCCGGGTGGTCAGCGCCGCGACAGGTGAAACGAAGAATGACATCTTTTTCGTGATTCGCGAGGGACGTGGAATCAATTTCGTCGAACACGGCGAGCATCTTCCGGAGTATGTCGAGGGTGCGGCGAACGATAAAGAACTGATTGAACGTCTTAAATAGATCTGACGGAGAAACATTGTGCCTTTCATCGAATGCCATATCAAGAGCGGTCTTACGCAAGAACGACGTGAACAACTCATCAGGGACATCATCCAGGTCACGCACGATTCGATCGGATCGGACCCGAAGATTATCAATGTGATCTTGCACGAACATCCGGCTGAAAATATCAGTATTTCCAGTCGGATTAATGGAGAGGACTTCAAGAAGTCCGCCGGGTAGCCGCGCCAAACTGCGCGCCAGGGTCTTGTTCGGAGTTCCGCCGGGCGTGGTGTCCCGCGGCTGGAAGGCAGTGCATGCGATAACGATTGAAGATACGGATAACCATAGCGTTGTCTCTAGCAGGTCTGTTGAGAAACGCGTTTTTCGATATACATAGTACGTAGTACAAAATAATATGGAGGAGAAATGGACAGAGCAAAAATGGCGGCAGACGGTGTCGCTGCCGGAAGTGATAGGGTAGGGTTGGCAATATTTCTGACGTTCGTCGAAGTGCTGATGTTCTTCGGGTTCATTACTCTTGCCGTCGTGTCGCCGGCAACGCTCGCTTCGCCGGTGATAGATGGGTCGGAGGTTACGGTTGCGTTCCTATACGGAATAGTCATTCTGGTCGTTAGCGTGCTGCTTATCGGGATGTATGTCCTGGTCGAAAACGCAGCAGATTCGCGAAAGTTTCGTATCGATTCCGCTGAATTTCAATCGTAAATTGCCCGGTGACCCGTTATGAACATTCTTCGACATGGTGCTTTTCTCGCGCTTTCAGCATCCGCATGCGTTGCGAGTACCGGATCCTTTGCTGCCGGGAGCGGCGTAGGTACCGGAAACGGCGTGGCGATAGCGTTTTTTCTTGCTTTCGTACTGGCGACGCTTGCTATTACCTACTGGGCCGCCAAGCGAACGAAGTCGACTGACGATTTCTACGCAGCCGGAGGTGAAATAACCGCATTGCAAAATGGTCTTGCAATCGCGGGTGACTTCATGTCAGCCGGTGCATTTCTTGGTCTGACAGCTTTGGTGTTCAGTAGTGGGTTTGATGGTCTTGTCTACGCGGTAGGGTATGCGACGGGGATGCCAATTGTTGTGTTTCTGCTGGCGACGAGACTGCGAAAACTCGGTAAATATACAGTCGCTGATGCGGTTTCAACGCGTCTTGGCGAGACACCGATTCGTATCTTTTCGGCTTGCGCATCGCTATGCATTGTTTCGCTATACCTCATCGCGCAAATGGTGGGGGCAGGGCAACTGATCAAACTGTTGTTTGGTATTGACTATGTCTACGCCGAAATGCTTGTTGGCGCTCTCATGATGTTTTATGTGGCCTTCGGAGGGATGGTCGCCACGACTTGGGTACAGCTAGTGAAGGCGACGTTGCTGCTGCTCGGCACGATCGTGATGAGCTTTCTGGTGCTGCGAAATTTTGGCTTTAACTTCTCGGAATTGTTGCGGCATGCCGTGGAAATTCATCCAAAGGGCAGTGCAATCCTCAGTCCACAGTTTCTGGTGAGAGATCCTGTGTCGGGATTTTCATTGGGTCTTGCGGTGATGTTTGGTACCTCGGGATTGCCGCACATTCTCATGCGTTTCTTCACGGTTCCCGACGCACGGGCTGCACGCGGCTCGGTATTTTGGGCAAGTGCATTTATCAACCTGTTCTTTGCACTCGTGTTTGTCATCGGGTTTGGATCTATCGCACTGGTCGCCTCCAATCCGGACTTTCTGGATGGCGCGGGAAAACCGCTCGGCGGCGTAAATATGGTTGCTATCCACCTTGAAAAGGCGGTAGGAGGAAACGCGTTGCTTGGGTTTATCTCCGCAGTCGCATTCGCTACCATTCTTGCGGTTGTCTCAGGGTTGACACTCGCGGGTTCTTCGGCAGTTTCGCATGACCTTTACGCCCGTGTCTTTTGCAAAGGTTCCGCGAGTCAAGCCAATGAAGTACGGGTATCAAGGATATCGACTCTGGTTCTTGGGGTCATCGCGGTGGCATTAGGCATTGCATTCAGGACACAGAATGTGGCTTACATGCTTGGACTTACTTTCTCGGTCGCCTGTAGCTCGACTTTTCCAGTGTTACTGCTTGCCCTTTATTGGAAACGATTGACCACGATTGGAGCCGTTGTGGGTGGAACTGTCGGGTTGGTCTCTGCCATCTTGCTGACGGTCGCAGGCCCAGCCGTCTGGGTGCATGTTATGGGGAATGCGAAGCCACTTTTCTCAATCGATCCGCCGACCATAGTGACTATGCCGCTCGCGTTTATGACGTGCTGGTTGATATCCATACTGGACCGTAGCAAACAGGCGGATGCTGACAGGGCGCGCAGTGCGACTCTACAGGAGCATCCGGTATTCGCGGGACCGATTGGTCATTAGATCCGGGAGCGGCGTACAGAGATTTTGTCGCCGTTAAGTGGTCGAACTCGCGGGGCTATCCGATGGAGTGGTCGGCCGCAGGACAAGGTGGTATAGCTCGTCACTCAGTTCGAGGGCGGATCGTCGAGATCCGCTCTGTACACTTTCCGGTCAGATAGAAGCAGGCACTCTCCAAGCTCGGCAGTGCGCTGAACATCCACCAACGCTGCTCTGTTCCTGCGCTGTTGCTCGCGTTTGCGAAGCGACCAAAGGGTACTGCTTGCCTCGAATGTTCAATTTCGCTTTGGTGTAGCATGCAAGATACGTGCGCTGTGCAGCGCGGTGCGAACCGCCGTACGGTTCGTGAATTTTGGCCGCCTCCGACAGTTGCCGACGGTCTGCACTCTGTTCAATCAGTTTGTCGTGCAAGCGTCTGAATAAAACGAAGTTATCGAGCCGAAGTTGTTGATAGCTTGCCGCTCGGACATCGAAGCTTTTGTCGAGGTTGTGGACATTTCATAGAGGTGCAAAGCATGGACGCTGCCGACCTCAAGGTCTTCGAAGCCGTAGCTCGTCATGGAAGTATGAACCGGGCAGCTACCGAGCTCAATACCGTTCAATCCAATGTGACAGCGCGAATTCGATCTCTGGAGAGAGAGGTCGGAGTCGCTCTCTTTCAAAGGCACGTGCGCGGCGTGAGCATGACCCCTGCGGGGCAGCGGATGCTTCCGTATGCCGCGCGTATTGCAAAGCTCATTGCAGATGCCAAGGTGGCAGCGCTGGATGACGGCGCACCGAGCGGCACTCTCACGCTCGGAACACTCGAGACGACTGTGGCGTTGAGGCTCTCTCCAATACTAAGTAACTTCGCTCGAATGTATCCGCAGGTTCGACTGTCTCTGACAACGGGCACGAGTTGCAGTCTCACGGCCGATGTTGCGGAATGTCGTCTGGACGGAGCGTTTATAGCGGGTCCGCTGGACCATCCGGACCTTTACATTGAGACAGTCTTTCATGAGGAGTTGGTTCTGGTTACGCCGCGTACCGTACGCACGCTCGAGGCGATCAGATCGGTGCAGAACCTCAAAACAATTGTCTTCCGTTCAGGTTGCTCGTACCGTCAGCGGCTCGACGCGCTGCTGGCCGAAATGGGGGTGCTCACGGCAGCGCCCCTCGAATTTGGCTCGATGGATGCGATCATCGCATGCGTTGCTGCGGGTATCGGTATCACGCTATTGCCCCGAGGCGTGGTCTCCGCGGCAGCGGAGCAGGATCTCGTTACTATCCACGCTATATCGCCAGAGAAGGGGCAAGTCGAAACGCTGTTTATCCGGCGGCATGATGCTTATGTCTCGAGTGCAATGCAGGCTTTCGTTGACGTTGCACGGTCTCAGCTCGGTCCGCTGATGGTCGCCGCGTAGACGGTGTACGGGAGTAACGTTACGCGACGAGCCTTGGTGATTCGCGGTTCAGCCCGTCTGATTGAAGCCATGCGGTATTGATTTCCAGCGAATTCTGACCGACAGTTTTCATCTGGATTTGTGCCTCAGACAGCGTAGCGCAGTTGGCGGCGACGGCGTCGAGTGCTGCCGAAGTCGTATCGGTGTGGATCGCGACTGTCGCTTCAGTTGAATCGAATGGCGTGCCGTTCGAGCCAGTTCAACAGATCATCGCCGTTTCCAAGCCAATTTGTCGTACTCTCGCGCGCGTCGTCTCCGAATTCAGAAAGTCAAAATCAAGTCCATCGGCCAGAAATCTTGCCGATGGACGCTCAATTGCGATTCGCTTCCCACTCTGACTCGGTGTCATTGTTGCATGGTTGGCAAAGGAATAGATAACCTGTTCACTTGCCCTAGTCAAGTTACGCGGATAGGATGATCGCATGGACATCGCCGATAAGGCGACTGTGTCATAGAGAGGTTCGTTAGTAATCCAGATGTAACTAGGCAGATTGTCGAGATAACGTTTCAGCGTTAGGCACATGTCCGTGCTCAACATCGCCGGCGGCATGCCCCGAGGCGCTCCTTCTTCCAATACTGACCTGGCGCGATCCATCCCGATCTTTGCCCGGGTGATTTCGTCTTCCCGAACCGTCCAGACAAAGTGGATATACAGGCTGCCTTTTTGACTCTTACCAGACCAACCCAAGGAATCTGAATTGAACAAGAACCTGATTGCAGCTGGCATTCTGGCGCTGATCACGGGCGCCGCCATGGCGACCCCGACGACTTACGACCTCGACCCGAGGCACACCTATCCCAGCTTCGAAGCTGACCATTTTGGCGGCATTTCGGTGTGGCGAGGTAAGTTCACGAAAAGCAGCGGCGTCGTGACACTTGACCGCGCTGAGAAGACTGGCACGATCGACGTGTCGATTGACACCGCGTCGATTGACACCGGTAATGCGCAACTCGATACGCGCGTGAGGTCGGATGAATTTTTAGATGTCACGAGGTATCCGACCGCGACGTTCAAAGGCAATGCACTCCGCTTTGATGGCGACACGCCGACCGAGGTCTCGGGCGACTTCACGTTTCATGGGGTGACCAAGCCGCTGACGTTGAAGATTGATTCGTTCAAGTGCTTCGTCAACCCGCTGATCAAGCGTGAGGTGTGTGGTGCGGAAGCCAGCGCGCAATTCGACCGGGCCGATTACGGCGTGACTTGGGGCACTAAATATGGCTTCAAGACGCTGACTCGCTTGCAGATTCAGGTTGAAGGCGTGAAGGCGGACTAGGCTGTAGGCAGTAATTGGTGAAAAATTCAACGACGCTCTGAGGCGAGTTGTCGTTGAAGAACAGCTTGAGGTTCCGTTCAGCCTCCGCAGCAGTGGACGCGCTGCGGGGAAAGAGGTCCTTTTCATAGGCGATGAGCGCAGCTTCAACATCACCGGGGTTGGCGGAGATGGCTTTCCCGAGTTCAGCGCCGTCGTACATCGCGAGGTTGGCCCCTTCACCAGCGAACGGCGACATCAGGTGCGCTGCATCGCCAAGCAAAGTCACGCCGGGTACGCGATCCCATTTGTGCTCGACCGGCAGCGCATGGATAGTGCGAGGCACAGGGTCAGTCTCACCATCGGTTAGGAGCGCTGTGAGCTCCGGAGCCCAGCCGTCGAATTCCTCGGCGACGCGGGCTAAAGCAGTTGGCGGGTGGGAGAAGTCGATGCGAGCGATCCAATCCTCCGGCTTGATCAAGGCCACGTACGTGTGCAGCACATCATCGGCCTCGCGATGTGCGAGGATGCCTTTCCCCGGCGCTAGCGCAAACAGCGCGCCACCGCCCACCGCTTCAGCGCTTGCCTTGTGACGGGTGTCGCCGTCAAACAGGTATGTCTCAATGAATGAAACGCCGAGATATGCGGGCTTAGCCTTGGAAAGAAGCGGACGAACTCTTGACCAGGCGCCGTCTGCGCCGACGAGGAGGTCGGTGGTCACGGTCGAGCCATCGGCGAAGGTCAACATGTGCCGGCCGTCGCCGAGTGGACCGACCGCTGTGACCTTGTGTCCCCAGCGGATCGTGTTGGCAGGAAGTGAGTCAAGCAGAATCCGACGAAGGTCTCCTCGCTGTACCTCAGGGCGACCGCCTGTACCGTCGTCGGGCTCATCGATCAGGACATTGCCGTCCTTGTCGAGCACCCGGGTCGCTTCGCCGCCAGTTCGGATGATCCCGAGGAATTCGCCGAAGAGCCCCGCTGCCTTAAGTGCGAGCTGCCCGTTGTATTCGTGGATATCGAGCAATCCTCCCTGCGTGCGCGCGGTTGCCGAGGCTTCCGCTTCGTAGATCGTCGAAGCAATACCGTGAACGTGGAGGACGCGAGCGAGTGTCAGGCCGCCGAGCCCGGCACCGATGATTGTGACTGGAGTATTCATCCTGATTCCGTCCTTCACCAGCGAGCCGCGGCTTTTTGGAGTTCGCTGTAGTCCGGGTCGTTGTCAGAGGCCCAGGCAATAATCCCATCAGGACGTACCAGTGCAGCGCTCAAGCCCAATTGTTCTTTCGCCCGGCCAGAAACGTACTTGATTCGGTCGTCATCTGAGTTCGCCAAAGTTTTCAGGGAAGCGTTGCTGTCAAAATCAAGCAGTACGCCCCGGCCATCGCGCATTAGCTGACCGATTGTTGCGCCGTCTTCGAACTCAAAGTTGGGAACGCTATGGCCTACGAGAGGATGGCCGCCATCAAGATTGTAGTTTGTGAAAACGCCCCACACCCTTCCTGCAAAGTAGGTGGCACCATCGCGCGTGTTCATCAGGTCGCGGATGATTGCATTTAGCGCGCGGGCTTGTGGGTCGGGTCTCATGATTGCGACCTGGGCGCGGGACCAGTCCAGAACCCGTGCACCGACCGGGTGTCGTTCCGTCTGATAACTGTCCAACAAGCCTTCCGGCGCTTTCCTCTTGATGGTGGCGGCGAGCTTCCAGCCCAGGTTCATGGCGTCGCCGAGGCCAAGATTGAGCCCTTGGCCTCCAAGCGGCGCATGAATGTGCGCGGCATCGCCAGCTAAAAGAACCCGTCCGTTGCGATAGGTTGTTACCTGCCGTGCCCGGTCCGTCCACGTGGCCGCGATGTGCAAGCCATTGATACTCACGTCGGTGGTCGAGATGCGGCGTAGAACTTCCTGCACGTGTTCTCGCGTGATTGGCGTTCCTGCGCTATGAAATGCGCCGCCATCAAAATCCTGCATCACCAGGTAACCTGGCTGCGACTGCAAGTACATGCCTGTGGGTGTCACGTTTCGGCCCGACTTGAGCTTCTCCGGATCGGCAATGTCGACTTTAGCCGTGTAGCCGGTGAATTCCGGCTCAGTACCGACGAATTCAAAACCGCCTGCCTTGCGAACAACACTGCGGCTTCCATCGCAACCCACGAGCCATTGACTTTCAAAAGTCTGGTTTCCGCACTGAACAGTGACTCCGTCCTCGGCTTGATGAAAGTCGGTAACGGGAAACCCGCGCTTGATTTCGACGCCCAAGGCTTCTGCGCGGCGAGACAGCACCACTTCAAGCTCTTCCATTTCGGATATCAAACTGGTTGCGGTCGAACTCGGCAGGCGATACGTCCACTGAGAGGTGTCAATATCGCCGTGATGAAACGGAATGCCGGCGAAGTGTCCCACCTGACGACGCGACCCTTCGCCAGAGTTTTGGTGGGGATTCTTGAGGCGTTTATGGATTTCAAGTTCCTGTAGCAATCCACGACGGTAAAGCGCTTCAATAGTGGGCGCGGAGAGTCCGCGTATGCCGAAGGGAAGCTGCTTCAATGGCGAGTGCGGATCCTCCGTCTTCTCCAGTATCAAGACGGAACATTTGGCCAAAGCCAGTTCACAGGCGAGAAATAACCCTACCGGGCCCGCGCCGGAAATGATCACGTCGTGAATAGATCGATTCTGTGCGGATTGCTTGCGGTTGACCGTGACTGGATTATTCATCCTGCTTCCTTCGATGTTGGAGGCCGCCACCGGGAACCCCGCAGATAGTTATGGAACGTCATTCCACAATATTGGAACGACATTCCAAATGTGTCAAGATGCGGCATGACCAAAAAATCACGTAACACTCCACGTAGCCCTCAGCGACGAGAAGAATCGCTCTCGCGGGATCGCATCATCGAGGCGTCGATCGCGCTGTTGGACAGCAGTGGAGAAAGCGGACTGACATTCCGCACCCTGTCCGAGCGGCTTGCTACTGGTGCTGGCGCCATTTATTGGCACGTCGAGAACAAGAGCGATCTGCTGACCGCCGCCTGCGACGCCATCGTCGCTCGCACGATGGCGTCGTGCGTGGCCGGCGCGACACCGCAGGCGACAATTCGCGCCCTCGCGCTGGGCATGTTCGACGCGATCGACGCGCATCCGTGGGTTGGCTCGGCGCTCACACGTGTGGCGGGGCAGTTGCCCATGGTGCGCATTGTCGAATGCCTGGGTCAGCAGGTTCGCGCGCTTGATGTGTCCGATGAAGACCAGTGGGCAGCGGTGTCCGCGCTGCTGCACTACATCCTTGGCGTCGCTGGACAGAACGCCGCCAACACGCAGTTCGCCCGGACGCGAAGCGTCGACAGATCCGACTTCCTGGACGCGATGGCGAGCGTATGGTCCAAGCTCGATCCGAATGAGTATCCGTTCGCACGCAGCCTCGCCGGACAGTTGCGCGTTCACGACGACCGGGTCGATTTTCTCGCCGGGATCGATCTCATCCTGAGCGGTATCGAGTCACCGCGCGGTCGCTGACAAGGCGCTGACCGAGCGACTCAAGCAGGGGCGGTTGGACGTTCGCGAGCTCGAACTCCGCTCGGCCATCGAGTGTCATTCGCCTGAATCCGATCTTTATTTCAACAATCCTTGAAATATGGAAATGGATGATTTATTGTTCGGGCATGGACTCAAACCTCGTTGTACGCGCCTTGAGCGCGCTCGCCCATGAATCGCGCCTTGCGATCTTCCGTCTGCTGGTCGTGGCCGGCCCTGATGGCATGGCTGCCGGCGAAATCGCCCAGCAGCTTGGGCTTTCCCCTTCCAGCCTGTCGTTCCACCTGAAGGACCTGTCACATGCAGACCTGGTGAAGCCGCGGCAGGAGGGGCGTTTCATCATCTACACGGCGAACTTCGACGCCATGTCGGGCTTGATCGCTTTCCTGACGGAGAACTGCTGCGCCGGTGCAACCTGTGCGGCAAGCAACATCGTCAGCTGCTGCGGAGACAAACCGTGAAACGGATGCCCATCCATGTGGAGTTGGCCGAGATGACTATGTGCTTTAACGCAGCGCAACTGCGAGAAATGCGCGCGATTGGCGAGAAGTCCACAGAGGAAGCCAATGAGCGGCACTGATACGGCGAACGACGGCGCACGGCCGACGATCGGATTTTTCGAGCGTTACCTCACGGTCTGGGTCGCTCTCTGCATTGTGGGCGGGATTCTGTTCGGCCAATTATTACCCCGGCTCTTCCAGTCGATTGGCGCAATGGAAGTGGCTCAGGTCAACCTTCCGGTCGGTGTGCTGATCTGGGTGATGATCATCCCGATGCTGGTCAAGATCGACTTTGCCGCCATGACCCAGGTTAAGAGCCAATGGCGCGGCATAGGCGTCACGCTGTTCGTGAACTGGTTCGTCAAACCGTTCTCGATGGCATTGCTCGGCTGGATTTTCATCCGCCACGTGTTTGCGCCGTTGCTACCCGTCGATCAGATCGACAGCTATATCGCCGGCCTGATCCTGCTGGCCGCCGCACCCTGCACGGCGATGGTCTTCGTATGGTCGCAACTCTGCAAGGGCGATCCGTATTTCACGCTCTCACAAGTGGCGTTAAACGACTCCATCATGATAGTGGCGTTCGCGCCGCTCGTCGCACTCCTGCTCGGCCTGTCTGCGATCGCGGTGCCGTGGGATACGCTGATCATCTCGGTTGGACTATACATCGTGGTCCCGGTCGTCCTCGCGCAACTGCTGCGCCGCAAGCTGCTCGCCAAAGGTGACGCGCATTTCCGCCAGGCGGTCGCGCGTCTCGGTCCCTATTCGATCAGCGCACTGCTCGCGACCCTCGTGCTGCTGTTCGCCTTTCAGGGGCAGGCGATCGTCGAGGAGCCGCTCGTGATCGCCATGCTCGCGGTGCCGATCCTGATCCAGGTGTTCTTCAATTCGGGCCTCGCGTACCTGTTGAATCGGCGGCTCGGTGTCGCGCACTGCGTAGCGGGGCCGTCCAGTCTGATCGGCGCGAGCAATTTCTTTGAGCTTGCGGTCGCCACGGCAATCAGTTTGTTCGGTTTCCGTTCAGGCGCGGCCCTGGCAACTGTAGTCGGCGTGCTGATCGAAGTGCCGGTGATGTTGTTCGTCGTCGGCGTGGTCAACCGCTCGCAGCATTGGTACGAAGCGAAACACGGCATCAAGGGGCAAAATGTATGAGCGTCACGATCTATCACAATCCCGATTGCGGCACGTCGCGCAACACGCTGGCGATGATCCGCAATGCCGGGATCGAGCCCGAAGTCATCGAGTATCTGAGGACGCCGCCCGATCGGAAGACACTGAAGGGGCTGATTGCTCGCGCCGGCTTGACGGTCCGCGCCGCGCTGCGTGAAAAGGGTACGCCCTACGCCGACCTTGGCTTGGGCGACGCGTCCCTGAGCGATGAGCAGTTGCTCGACACCATGATGCAGTACCCGATTCTGATCAACCGTCCGTTTGTTGTTACGCCGCTTGGCGTGCGCCTGTGCCGGCCCTCCGAGGTCGTGCTCGAGATCCTGCCTGCCGGGCAGAGAGGCGCGTTCGCCAAAGAGGACGGCGAGCAGGTCGTCGATAGCGAAGGCCGGAGGCTCCTCAGATGACGCAGGATATGCCCAACCTCAGCGCACCGCACCTCGACTCGCCGGATCTGCAGAAACTCGAACCCCGCACGGTTTCGCAGCACCCCCCAAGAATCCTCCTGCTCTTCGGCTCGCTGCGCCCCACGTCATACAGCCGGCTGCTCGCGCTGGAAGCCGAACGCATCCTGCGCCATTTCGGCGCGCAAACGCGGGTGTTCGATCCGCACGGCTTGCCGCTTGCGGACAGCGTGCCAGCCGATCATCCGAAGGCGGTTGAACTGCGCCAACTCTCGGAGTGGTCGGAAGGGCAGGTGTGGTGCAGCCCGGAGCGTCACGGAACACTGACGGCCGTATTCAAGAACCAGATCGACTGGCTACCGCTTGAAAGCGGTGGTGTTCGCCCCACGCAGGGCCGTACGCTCGCGGTGATGCAAGTGTGCGGCGGATCGCAATCGTTTAACGCGGTGAACGCGTTGCGCATTCTCGGCCGATGGATGCGGATGGTGACCATCCCGAATCAGTCCTCGGTGGCGAAGGCGTGGCAGGAGTTCGATGCGGATGGCCGGATGAAGCCCTCGTCGTATTACGATCGCGTCGTCGACGTGATGGAAGAGCTGTACAAGTTTACGCTACTGATACGTGACCGCTCCGACTACCTGAACGATCGCTATAGCGAGCGCAAGGAAGCGCACCCGGAGCTTGCAACGACGCTGGCAGCCGCCGCCATGAATCAGGAAACGGTGACCGCCAATGCGGACACCGACGACAGCGAAACTGAGTGACATCTGCGAGGATCGCGAAGAACCGATGCCGGCGCCAGGCAATCCGCAGCGGCCGTTGCCTTCGATCGAGATCAGAAAAAGGTATCCAACTCGTAATTCCGTTCGCCGGAAAATCCCATTGGATAGACGGAGGCGACAAATAACTCGCCGCCGATTTTGCGAATATTGATCGCAGCGCTCGTAACCTGTTTAGGCACGTCGCCGTTTTGCTCGAACCCGTAAATTGTGCCGTCTGTTACCGGAATGTTTTGGATCCATTTCTGCGGGTTACCGACGTTATTGTCCAACTCGTCGAGCGCTTGTTGTCCCTGTGTGCTGTTCAGCAGATATTGAGTGAGCCGGGCGGACGTATACCGATTCTCGGTACGGCTCTTTTTCAGCATATTCTTTTGGAGCTGGCTAAGTGTAACGAGGCCTGACGGGTGATCGCCACTATGATTTCGTTGCTCGATGTGTCCCCGGTGCATGTATTCATGCCCTTGCTTTTTTCCGGTATTGTTGTAAGGGATTCGACCGTCAGGTACTTGTCCGACAGGGCGGGGTGAGCCTGGCCCGTTTGTCAGTTCGTGACCGTTGCTACGATCAATCGCTCCCATGGCTTCTTCTATCGTGTAGTGCTTCTTCACATTCGGCATTTTGTCACCCAGCGAAATGGATATGAACTTTAGGCGAGGATCGAGCGCGCCGTCCAAAGCGAGACGGTATCTCCTGAAGCCTCGACGTTAACGGAACACTCGAGGCGTCTGTTTATTCCAGGTGCGCGGCTTTAAACCGATCGCTCGTCCTCAACTTACATTCATAGCGCTCACGGCGTGGGCTGAAAAAGGAACCGCCTGGTATTGCACATCGCAGATGGATTTCACACGAAGAAGATCAACGCGTGCAATCAACCCTTTTTAGCCTGCGCCAGCCACTGGTCAAGCCCGACGCGGCCAATCCGCGCGTCGCCGAGCGGCACGAGCGATTGTTCCTCGACGAGGCCGCCGTAGTACCGCGCGGCGCGATCCGTCACCACCGGGCGCGCGTCGCCTACCGATTTCAGATAACGCGCGATGATTTCCGCGAAGGGTGCGCGGTCCGGGCCGGCAATGTCGACCGTGCCGTTCAGCGGCGCGGCGAGCGCGACCTGCGCGAGGTTCGCCACGACATCGTCGACGGCGATCGGCTGAAACAGTCCTTCGCCGATGCGCACGGTGCCGCTGTCCGTGCTGAAATCCGCGATACCGCCGATGAACTCCATGAACTGCGTCGCGCGCACGATCGTGTACGGCACGCCCGCGGCTCTGATCACCTCTTCCTGCGCGACCTTGGCCGTGAAATACGCGTTCTCCGGCGAGCGGTCGCAGCCGACGATCGATAGCGCAACGTGATGGCGCACCCCTGCGGCTGCTTCGGCCTTGCCGAGGTTGCGCGCCGAGGTGCGGAAGAAGTCGAGTACCGCCTGCGGCTCCCATGACGGCGCGTTCGTCACATCCACGACGACGTCCGCGCCCGCGAGCGCGTCGCTCAGGCCGTCGCCCGTCACGCTGTTCACGCCGGTACGCGGCGACGCGGGAAGCGCTTCATGGCCCGCCTCGCTGAGCAGCGTGACGAGACGCGATCCGATCAGGCCGGACCCACCGATTACGACGATTTTCATGGCAGATTCTCCAGAAGAGAGTGAATGAACGCGGGGGGCGCCGGGCGAGCGTCGTATCGCATGAAAGTGTTCGCCGCCGTCGCATCGCGTGAGGCCATTGTGGAAGAATCATGCTCGATCGAAAAGTGCCAAGAATTATCGACCCGACTAGTCCAGCCCGTTTGCCGCTCACCTTGCCCGCGAGACCGTCATGACCGTACCGACTCCCGCTTTGACCATCGAAATCGATCGACAGCAGCTGTTGCCGATCTATCTGCAGATCTGCGAGCGCTTCAGGACCGCGATCGCCGCCGGGCATCTGCGTCCCGGCGATCGCGTGCCCGCGCTGCGCGGCCTCGCCACGCAGCTGAACACGGCGCGCGGCACGGTCGAGCTCGCCTACACCATCCTCGTCGACGAGGGCTACCTGCAGATGCGCGGCGCGGCGGGCACGTTCGTATCGCCGTCGCTGCCGGCATCGGTGATGCGCTCGTCGCGTGCGCAAGGTGTTCAGGATGCGCGCGGTAGTCAAAGCACTGAAGGTGCCGCCACGCCGCGGACGCCAACTGAATCGCGCGATGGTCAAGCGGCGGCGCGCCAGCTGGCCGTCACCGTCACCATGAGCGGCGAGCCAAGGCCGTTGCAACCCGGGCTGCCCGCGCTCGACGCGTTTCCAACCAAGGTCTGGAACCGGCTCGTTGCGCAGCGCGCGCGCAGCGGCGCACGCGCGATGCTCGCGTATCCGGACCCGGCCGGCTACCGGCCGCTGCGCGAACATATCGCCACCTATCTCGGGCTGTCGCGCGGCGTGACCTGCCTGCCGGAACAGGTGTTCGTGACCGGCGGCTACCGTGCGACGCTCGAACTCGTGTTGCGCAGTCTCGCCCGCCCGAACGATCGCGTGTGGTTCGAGGATCCCGGCTATCTGCTGGCGCGCGGTTTTCTCGCCGAGACCGGCGTGCAACTCGTGCCGGTGCCGGTGGATAGCGAAGGGATCGACGTCGAGCGCGGCACACTGCTGGATGCGCAGGCGCGCTTCGCCATGGTCACGCCGTCGCATCAAAGCCCGCTTGGGCACACGCTGTCGCTCGCGAGACGCATGGCGCTGCTGGACTGGGCAGGAAAGGCGTCCCGCTGGATCATCGAGGACGACTACGACAGCGAGTTCCGCTATCTGGGCCGGCCCTTGCCGGCTTTAAAGAGCCTCGACCGGCGCGATCGCGTGATCTATTGCGGCACGTTCAGCAAGGTGATGTTTCCCGGTTTGCGGCTCGCATATGTGGTGGTGCCGGAGCGGGCCGTCGAGCGCGTCGGGCGGGTGGCGCGCAGCATGAACGCCGGATCGCCGACGCTATTGCAGGCCGCCGTGGCGGATTTCATTGGGCAGGGGCATTTTGCGCGGCATCTGAAGCGCATGCGCGCGTTGTACGCCGAGCGGCGCGTGCTGATCGTGCGCGCGCTGGAGCAGGCGTTTGGCGAACGGCTGATTGTCGATTTGCCGCCAGGTGGAATTCAGTTCGCAGTGCAGTTCGCCGAAGGCCCCAATGGCCCGGTCGACGATGTCGCCGTCGCCGCGCGCGCCCGCGAGGCGGGGCTCGCGGTGCTGCCGCTTTCGATCTGGTACGCGAATGGCCGCGCGCGGCGCACGCTGCGCGGCCTCGTGATGGGCTTCGCTAACATTACCGATGCGGATGAAGCAGGCCGTCTCGCGCGAACGTTACGTGCGTGTCTGGACGGCTGACGCGCGGGGTATGTCTCCAGATCGCGAATTGGCGCGGCGTGGCACGCCTTCGCACGATGCGACAAGAGCGCTCTCGGAACGCATTCCGTCCGCGTGCTCTATGCGCTCCGCGCAGCGGGACCCGCCGTCGCCGTCGCTTTGCCGGCCGCCAGCGCGGCGAGCGAGGCGAACACTGCATCTCCGGTAAGTTGGGCGCGCGCCGCATCGAGCGCTTCGGCCACCATCGTTTCGCCCATTACGAGCCCCTGCAGGAGAAGAAACTGCACGCTTTGTATGCCGATCGAGCCGAGCGCGTAGCGCAGATACGGTGTCAGGAAATCCGGCTGCCGCGCGCGTTCGCCGCTATGCACGCCGCCCGAACCGACGATCACGATGCTCGGCCGGTCGCGCATCAGTCCGACCTTGCCTTCCGGCGTAGAGGCGAACGTGCGATGAATGCGCAGCGTGTAGTCGATCCACAGCTTGAGCGCTGCCGGCACCGTGAAGTTGTGCATCGGCGTGTTGATAATGAGCGCATCCGTCGTTTCGATTTCACCGATCAGTTGCTCCGAGACGTCGAATTGCGCGTTATCCGGCGTACGCGACGTGACAGCGCGGGCATAGTCGCGGGCGACCGGCGGCAGCGGTGCGGCTGCCAGGTCGCGTTCGATCACCTGGATGGCCGATGCAGCGGGTGCGGCGTGCCGGCGCAGCATGCCGACGATCTCGTCGGCGAAACGGTAGCCGTGACTCGCCTCGCCATGCGGGCTGGCATTGAGCAGCAAAATTCTCATGACGTTAGCCCGGCAGGATGGGAAAGAGGGGCGAGCGGTTCGACGAAGTGCATGCCGCGAGCGAGCAGTCCATTGCGGAAATAGAAGCGTTGCGCAAGCGGCATGTGCAGGCCCGTGTCGAGCACGAATTGCGCGCAGCCGGCTTCGCGCGCAATCTGCCGTACCGCGTCGAGCAGTTGCGCGCCGACGCCGCCACGCTGCAGGCTGCCATCGACAACCAGATCGTCGACATAGACGAAGCGGCCATACAACAGATTAGTCAGCGTGCGATAACCGGCGAGGCCGACGACGCTGCCCGCGTCGGACGCAGCGAGCAGGCGATAGCCTTCGGCATTCTGTCTGGCCACCTGCGCGGCGAACGAGGGCGCGTCCGTCAGGTGCGGGCGCAACTGGCGCATGACGTCGAATGCGGGCAGCAGCGCATCGGGCGTATCGAGGTGAACGAAGCGAAGCGAGGCGGGCATGTGTGTCTCCACAGGGAACGATGCTCACGATACCCCGCTTACGGCTCGGTCAACAGAGCCAAGAATCCACAATTCGACCGAGCCATCCGGCGCATGCGGTGTGCCGCCAGATAGCCGGACGGCGTCCATATCTGCGGCACAGCACACACACATGGCGGAAGTTTAGTCATCCGGCGCACATTGTGCTGCGCATCGTCTCTGTAGAACTCAGGACTGGGTGACGGCGCAATACGGGTACCGGCTCGGTGCGCGTCCCCGAAAAAACCAAATCGAAAAAACAAACGGGGAGTAACACATGTTGACAACATGGGGACACGGCATCTCACTCGCGATCATGCTCGCGGCAAGTGTTGCCGCGCACGCCGATGTGGACTGCGACGGCGGACGCGGCGGATACCGCTTTCAAACATCGGATGGCTGGTTTCAAAGCGACAAGCTGAAGCATTTCGCGGTCTCGGCGCCTTTCGGTGCGCTCGGCGCTTATCTGACACGCGACACCGAGCATCCCGTCATTTACGGCACACTTATCGGCACGGTACCTGGCTTGATCAAGGAAGGCATCGACGGCACCTGCCGTAGCAGCGGCTTTTCCTACAAGGATCTGGTTGCGGACCTGGCGGGCGCGTTGTCGGGGGCATTGCTGACCAATTGGGCCATCACCCTCAGTCGCGATGCGCGCGGCCACACCGTCGCGATCTCCTATACCAATCGCTTCTGAGTGACGAGGCGCGATCACTTCCCTCCGTGACGCCTCCCTTTTACGGAGGCAGGTTCGTCGAACGTGCGAGCATTGTCTTTGGCGCCGCTGGCATTCGCGAGGCCAGTTACAGCGCCCGCGAACGCTCGATCACGCGGCGTCGAGCCAGGCAAATTCCGCAAAGCGGTAGCCCATCAAGCGTCCCGAAGGCGAACCGGCGAGCCCTTTGACATGGCTGCTATGCGCGTCGATGAAGTTGATGAACGCAGGAATGATGATGCTGCCTTTCTCGTAGACGATGGTCTGCATATCGCCGTACATCTGCTTGCGCCTGGTTTCGTCCTTCTCCTGGCGCGCCTGCACCAGAAGCTCGTCGAACTGCGCATTCTTCCAGCCCGACTCGTTCCACACGGAATCCGACTTGAAGAATTGCGTGTAGAGCAGATCGAGCGTCGGCCGCGGCAGGATCGAGCCGTAGGTCATTGGATGCTTCATCCAGTGCGTCGACCAGTAGCCGTCAGCGGGCACGCGGCGCACGTCGAGTTTGAGGTCGGTCTGCATCGCGGCTTGCTGCAACATCTGCGCGGAATCGAGTGCGGATTCGATCGAAGGCGGCGCCACCATTTCCGCCGCCGTGCCGGACAGATTGGCTTTCTTGATGAGCGACTTCGCGCGGTCGGGGTCGTAAGTGCGCTGCGGCAGTCCCGCGAGATAGTACGGGTGCCAAGCGGGAACCGGATGATCGTTGCCGATGGTCGCATAGCCGCGCAGCAGTGTTTTCTGAATGCGCTCGCGATCATGCAGGGACTTGATCGCCTGGACGAACTCGGGGTTGCGGGTGGGCGTCGCGTCCTGACGCAGGATGAGATCGGTGTAGAGACCCGACTGGCTTTCGAGCACGCCGAAGCCGCCGGCGCGCTTGAGGCGCTCGACGTCCCGCGCGGGCACCGGCGAGACGAGCTGAATATCGCCGGCGAGCAGTGCGTTCAGGCGCGCGGCATCGTCGACGATGCCGACGAGCTGCACTTCGTCGAGATACGGCAGTCCCGGCTTCCAGAAGTTCGGATTGCGCGTGCCGACGCATCGGCCGCCCGGCATGAATTCCTTGCAGACGAACGGACCCGTGCCGTTGCCCTTGGAGAAATCCTTCGTGCCGGCGGCGACGATGACAAAATGCGGCACGGCGAGCAGCGCGGGCAGATCGACGTTGGGCGCGTTCAGCACGATCTCCACTTGCAGCGGCCCTGTCGCCTTGACAGAGTCGATGGCATCGGCAATCGATTTGGCTTTCGACGCCGTCATCGGGTCCTTGTGGCGCGAGAGCGAGAACACGATATCGTCCGCCGTGAGCGGCTTGCCGTCGTGAAAATGCACGTTCGGCTTGAGCTTGACGGTCCACCGCTTGTGATCGCTGGTGTCGAACGACTCGGCGAGTGCGTTCTGCACCTTGAAGTTGCTGTCGAACTCGGTCAGGCCGCTGTAGAAGATGAACATGCGCGAGTAGTCGGCGGTATGCGAGGCCTTCGCGGGATCGAGCGAATCGGACTGCGACTGGTTGGCCGTCGCGACGCGCAGGATGCCGCCTTGACGCGGCTTCGCAACGGCAGCGGCGGCCGCAGTCGCGGTCGTGGCCGCGCCGGCCCATGCGGACCAGCCTGCGGTTGCGGCGGCGCCGGCCGCGAGAAGCGTTTTCACGGCACGCCTGCGTTCGAGGTCGGGAGGCATGGTCATGGTCTGTCCTTTGAGTTCTGATCGAGCGGGAAGGGTGTTCGCCTACATCGCGACGCAGAGGCGATACGCGTCATAGATCGCTGTATGGATGTCGCGCGACGCCACCGCGTCGCCGATCCGGTAAAGATGGAACTGCGCGTCGCCGTTTGCCGCCTGCAAGACCGGCTGCGCGTTTCCGCGTGCGAATGCGGCGAGGTCAATTTGGCCGTCGTTGACCGAGTGCACGCGGGCGGCTTCGAAGAGATCGTCCACGGCGAGGGTCCCGCGTTCGACGACCACATGCTCCGCTTCCAGCTCCACGAGTTCGTCGGTCAACTGATGCCTGAAGATCGCGCGCAGCATGCCCGCGTTGTCCTGCCGCACTTCGCGCCGCACTTCGACGAGTTCGAGATGGGCGCGCACCGGCACCTGCCACTTTTCGAGGTTGCGCATCCACACGAGGTCGTCGCCCTTGCCGCCGGTTTCCTGCGCGGGCAACGCGTCGAGCAGGGCGAGGCGCACGTCGAGTCCCGCCGACACGAAGCGCTCGGCGCATAGATAGGCGTTATGACGGCCGGTGCCGTCGTAGACGAGCACGCGGCCGGCTCGCGGCGGTGTATCCGACAACGCATCGACCACCGAGCGGCACGATTCGCCGCCCGGCAGCGCGTCGAGATCGGGCGTGCCGCCGGTCGCCACGATCACCACGTCCGGGCGCTCCTGGAGTACGTCGCCGAGTTCGGCGTACTGGTTGTAGCGGATGTCGACCCGCAGCCGCTCCAGTTCGGCGAGACGCCAGTCGACGATGCCGATCAGATCCTTGCGCCAGCTTCCCGATGCCGCGAGCAGCACTTGTCCGCCTGCGCGGTCGGCCGCTTCGAGCAGCGTGACCCGATGGCCCCGGCTCGCGCACACACGCGCCGCTTCGAGTCCGGCCGGCCCCGCGCCGACGATCAGCACATGGCGAGGCGCCGCGGCCGGCGCAATGTCGTGCGGCAGGAAGGTTTCGCGCGCGGTCGCCGGGTTGTGGATACAGGTCGCCTTCGTATTGCGGCAATGCGAGCCCCCGACGCAAGGGCGCGCGGCCTCCTCGCGGCCCGTCTCGATGAGCCGCACGAGATGCGGCTCCGCGATGTGCGCGCGCGTCATGCCCACCATGTCGATGAGGCCCTCGCCGATCGCATAGCGCGCGGTGGCGAGATCGGCGATCTTGGCGGCGTGAAAGACCGGCAGCCGCACCGCGCGCCGGAACGCGGCGGCCTTGGAGAGCCACGGCGCGGACGGCATGAACATGCCGGGCATGCTGTTGACGACCAGCGACATCTTCGTGTCCATGCGTCCGTAGACCACGTTGAAGAAGTCGAAAAGCTCGCTCTGCTGCAGGATGCGGGCCATTTCCAGACTTTCTTCGAAGCTGCAGCCGTCTTCGAGCGCGAAGCGCAAGCCGACTGGATAGGCATCGCCGACTTCCTTGCGGATCGCCTCGTGAACCTCGATCGCAAAGCGGCACCGGTTCGCGGCCGAGCCGCCATAGCGGTCGCTGCGCAAGTTGACGGCCGGGTTGAGGAACTGCCCGATCAGATGGCCGCCCGCATGCGTCTCCAGGCCGTCGAGGCCGCCTTCCAGGCAGCGGCGCGCCGCGCGTCCGAAGTCGGCCACGATGCGCTTGATGTCGTGCTCGCTCATCGCTTGCGGGATCGCGCGATGCAGCGTTTCGCGGCGCGGCGACGGCGCGAGCATCGGCAGCCACGGTTCGGCGTACGGATCGCCGCGCCGGCCGAGATGGGTGATCTGACACATCAGGGCGGCGCCGTGGGCGTGCACGCGTTCGGAGAAGTGCCGCAGATGCGGGACGACTTCGTCGACGCCCATGTTGATCTGTTGGAACGTGTTGGGACTGTCGATGCTCACGTTCGACGAGCCGCCGAACATGGTGAGCCCGATGCCTCCCCTGGCCTTTTCCTCGTGATAGCGTTGATAGACTTCTTGCGGAAATTCGTTTTGAATGAGACGGCTCGCGTGGCTCGTGCTCATCACGCGGTTCTTCAGCACCAGGTGCTTGAGCGTCAGCGGTTGCAGCAAGGGATCAGACGAAGCGGCTGGCCGCGCTTCGTCCGCGTTGTGCTCTGTCATGTCGGGACTCTTTCGATGGGTCTGCCGACAAAGTAGAGTTGCCCTGAAAGCGCGTCAATTTACATGTTCGTCAACGTGGATAACATGGTGTTAGCAGATGGGACTTAGACTTCCTTCGCTTCAGGCGTTGCTCGTTTTCGAGGCCGCCGCGCGTCACATGAGCCTCACGCGTGCGGCGCTCGAACTGAACGTGACGCCGGTCGCGGTGAGCCGCATGGTGGCGCGTCTCGAAGACGCGCTCGGCTTCCAGCTGTTCTCGCGCACAAAAACCGGACTGGCCCTCACCGACGAGGGCGCGAAACTGCACGTCGCGGTGGCCTTGGGTTTCGGCCAGGTGAGCGACACGATCACCGAACTGAAGAGCCGCAAGGAAGAGAGCGAGACGGTCACGCTCTCCATCTCCAGCGGGTTCGCGTCGCAGTGGCTGCTGCCGCGCCTCGAGCGCTTTCAGCATGCGTTTCCTTCGGTGAACCTGCGCTTGCAGGTGATGGCAAGCCGCCTGTACGGTCCGCTCGATGGCGCCGATCTCGGCATTCGTTTGCATAAGCCCGGTTCCGAGCACGATGCGCTCTGTTTCTGTCCGGAGCTGATCATCGCCGTGTGCAGCCCGGGCTATCTCGCGGAGCACGGCCCCCTCGACGCGCCGCGTCAGGCGGGCGGCCACACGCTGATTCACCTCGAGCCGACGACGCATACGTGGGCCGACTATTTCGAGCTGACGCGGGTGATGAACCATGCATCGGCGAAACACGCCAGCTACTCCGATCCGGGCCTCGCGCTGCAGGGCGCCATGCTCGGGCACGGGGCGCTGCTCGGCTGGCTTCTCGCGGTCGCCGCGCCGCTCAATACAGGGGCGGTCGTCCCCGCGTCGGACCGGTTGGTGGAGACGGGTTGCAATTACGTGCTGGAATGCCGTACGCGCGAGCCATCGGGATCGGTGCGCAAGGTGTCCCAATGGCTGATCGACGAGATGCGCGCAGAGCTGGCGAAGGTCGCGCCGATACTGGCGTCTCTGGAACGGATAAGGAGTGGCGCATTGAATTGATGCTGGCAGCACGGGCCGAACGTGAGAGTCGATCAGCGCCCGTGCGGCGAATGACGGCGTTTCGTCGAACTCTCGGTAACCCGTTATCATCTTTCTCGTCCTCAAGGAGAACAAGCGATGGGTCGCCCCGATTTCATCAAACACTGGACCGAACTGGAAGAACCCCATGCGCATTGCTATCGCGGCGATTCAGAGCCGATGGGCCTTGACGCGCCACTCTCCGCCGCGATGGGGATTACGCGGATCGGCATTCATCATGTGAGGCTTCTGCCGGGTCGGCGCACTTCATATCCGCACGCCGAAAGCACCGAACAGGAGTTCGTCTACGTGCTTCATGGCAGGCCCGATGTCTGGATCGACGGCGTTCTGCATGCTCTTGCCGAAGGCGACTCGGTGGCGTTTCCGGCCGGCACCGGTATCTGCCACACCTTCATCAACAATACTGAAGACGAAGTCAGGCTGATGGTGATCGGTGAGCGGCCGCGCGAAGACAACCGTATCCGGTATCCGCTCAACGAAGCGCACGAACTGACGCGCGCGGACCGCTGGACGGACTGGCCGCTCAGGCCGATCGGTGATCACAACGGCATGCCGGACTGACCGCGTGCGTGCTGGGCGGACGGCACGGCATTGCCTCAAGGTCGATCGATTCGAATCGCCGGGACCTGGCGCCGCGAGACACCACCATACAGGCCGCAAGGCTGCGCCGCCGACGCGGCGCCGGGTAGGCGAGACGGCAGCCACGGCACAGGGCAATCCCGGCCCATCAGCGCGACTATGCGGAAACGATGCAGGAAAACACCAGGGTCGATCCTGACGCTCGTCAGTATACTGGCCAACTGCCGGACGCCGTCACTTCGGGAAGGTCAGAACGAGTCAGGTCAGGCGCCGTTCGTCGGACTCAACAGGAGGAAGACAAAAATGAAGCGCATCGTTTCCCACTATCTGATTGCACTTGCAACGATCGTTGCATCTTCGCTCACGGGGCCGGCTTATGCGGATGCCGCGCGTCCCGTCGTCGCGTTGCTGCCGGGCGTCACCGATCCTTTCTACTTCACGATGCACCGTGGCGCCGAGCGGGCCGCAAACGAAGAACACGTCCAGTTGTTATTCCAGGTGCCGAAGGCATGGAACACCACCGAGCAGGTGCCGATCCTCAAGGCGTTCATTGCCAAACGCCCCGATGTCCTGCTGGTTTCACCGGTCGACAAGCAGCAACTGATCGGACCGCTGAAGGAAGCGGCCGACGCCGGCATCAAGGTCATCACGGTCGATACGTATATCGGCGACGGCCACTATCAGACCGGCAAGGGCGACGCGGATTTCCCGTTGTCCTACATCGCTTCGGATAACCTGGAAGGCGGGCGCGTGGCGGCGCGCTCGCTCGCGAAGGCCATCGGCGACAAGGGCACGGTCTATTGCGAAAACAACAAGCCGGGCATCTCGAGTACCGATGCGCGTGCCGAGGGTTTCCTCGACGAGATGAAGAAGCACCCGAACATCAAGGTGCTGCAGACGCAATATAACGAGGACGATGCGAACCGCGCTGCATCCCACGTCGCCGCGGTGCTCGCGC
Organism: Paraburkholderia sp. BL9I2N2; assembly: GCF_004339745.1. Lineage (GTDB taxonomy): Bacteria > Pseudomonadota > Gammaproteobacteria > Burkholderiales > Burkholderiaceae > Paraburkholderia. Next base: position 1,497,696 of record NZ_SMGP01000001.1, read on the forward strand.
GCAACCCCGACCTTGCCGGCGTGTTCGGTGCCAACACGTTCTCCGGCAGCGGCGCCGCCCAAGGCGTCAAGGCGGCCGGCAAGCAAGGCGTTGTCAAGGTGGTGGTGTTCGACGCCGTGCCTGGCATCGACCAGCAGCTCAAAAGCGGCCTCGTGGATATCGCGATCGCGCAGCGCCCGGATGAAATCGGCTATTACGGCGTGAAGTTCGCGGCAGACGTGATTCGCGGCAAGAAGATTCCGCCCTTCAAGAGCACCGGCTTCGTGGTGCTCGACAAGACGAACATCGATCAGCCGGACATGAAGAAGTACATCTATTCGAACTAGACAAGCGCTGTCGAACGAGGACCTATCCCGGCGTGCGCCGCAGCGCGCACGCACGTCATTTCCGACTTCCCGGACGACTCGATGGACAACTCACGGCTCGACAGGCTCGCACTGATCAGCAGGCTCTGGCCCTGGCTTTTCCTGTGTGCGCTACTAGTGTTTTTCGAAGTCTGGGCGCGGATAGCGGATCATCGCTCATTCATCTTCAACGCCTACAACCTGCAGTCGATCGGACTGGCGGCCAGCGCGCCGCTACTGCTCGCGATCGGCCAGACGTTCGTGATCATCACGGCGGGCATCGATCTGTCGGTAGGTTTTGTGATGGGGCTGGCTGCCGTGTGTGTCGCGCAATTCACGCTACTGGGCAGCGGCTCGCCGTGGATCCTGCTGTTCTCCATTCCACTGACCGTCGGGGTATGCGCGATTCCGGGGCTCGTCAACGGCGTACTGATTGCGCGGTTCGGTGTGCCCGCCTTCATCGGCACGCTCGGCATGTATGGTGTCGCACGAGGTGTGGGTTTTCTGGCGGCGGGCAGCGGCATGACCGTGGCGGTGGACAATGCCGGCCTCGCGTGGCTCGGGCGCGGCTGGACCCCGGTGGCGCTGACCGCCGTTTTGCTGGTCATCATGCATGTCGTGCTGTCGAAGACGCGGTTCGGCCAGTACACCTATGCAATCGGCGGCAATTCACAGTCGGCGATCCGCGCCGGCATCAATGTCAGGCGTCATCTGCTGGTGATCTATCTGATCGCCGCTGCGTTTGCCGCTGTCGGCGGCACCGTCTATACGGCGCGCTTTGCCGCGGGCGCTGCCAACGCCGGGGAGCCAATGCTGCTCGACTCGATTGCGGCAGTCGTGATCGGCGGGGCGAGTCTGTTCGGCGGGACCGGCAATGTCATCGGCACGCTGATTGGCGCACTGATCATCGCGGTGATCGAGTTCGGACTGGTATTCATCGACGTCAACGCGTTCTGGCAATTCATCGTGGTCGGCATCGTCATCATCATGTCGGTGCTGATCGATCAGTACAAGGAACGTCTCGGAGGCGCCCAATGAGCACCCCGATCCTCGAGGCGCGCGATATTTCGATCCGCTTCGGCGGCGTGGAGGCGCTGCGGCGCGTCTCGCTGCAACTGATGGCGGGCGAAGTGCTGGCGCTCGCCGGCGACAACGGCGCGGGCAAGTCGACGCTCATCAAGATCCTCTCCGGTGTCTACCATGCCGACGCGGGCCACTTGCGGTTCAACGGCTCACCCTTGCAGCTGCGCGACCCGCAGGACGCTCGCGCGCAGGGGATCGAGACGATCTATCAGGATCTCGCGCTCGCCGACAACCTCGATGTCGGCAGCAATATTTTCCTCGGACGCGAGCCGACGCGCCGGCAATTCGGGCTTCAGGTCATCGACCGGCCGCGCATGGCGCAGGTCGCACGCGAAGTGCTCGAGCGCCTCGATATCGTGATTCCCGAGCGCAAGCTCGGCGGCCCGGTGAAGATGCTCTCCGGCGGCCAGCGGCAGGCGATTGCGATCGGCCGCGCCATTTACTGGAATGCGCGTGTTCTGATCATGGACGAGCCGACTGCCGCGCTCGGCGTACCCGAACAACGCAAGGTCATGGAATTGATCGCCGCGCTGAAAGCCCAAGGCGTGTCCGTGATTCTGATCTCGCATAATCTTCACGACATTTTTGCCATTGCCGATCGCATCGTCGTGCTGCGGCGCGGTGAGGTCGCCGGCGAACGGCTCGTGGCCGGGACTAACGGCGACGAGATCGTGCATCTGATCGTCGGCGATACGTACGCGAGCACGAATACGCGGGGATCGGGCCACTGAGCGATGCGCCGGCGGACAAATCGGCGCGGATCGGGCGACACATTCCCGAATCCCAAGAGACGACAGTTCGTTATTGAGTCGCTCGCTTTGGCAGCGGGAGGTTATTTGATAATGGAAAAATCATTGCACTGGATAATTTATTTGTAGCGGAATATTTGAGTTGTCGGAATTCAATGGAATATAAAAGTTTCTCGTTTGCCAAAACGGAATCGCGACTGTTCCAAGTTTAGGCTCCGGGCGTGCCAGTCGCGGAGCAGCCGTCATCGACCGACGATTTGATACGCAGTCTACGGCGTATAGCACTTCATCTATTTCATCAGACAATACGATCGTCCTTTTTTATTTCGCCAGAAACAATAAACTTTTTGCGAGGTTTGTCGTTAAAGCATTGCGCGACCTAAGAAACGCCGGCCCGTTACTTTCGGTGCACTGAGAGATTCGCGTTCGCCTGTGCAGTGTGAAAATGAACCATGGATCGAACAATTTACGCCACGAACAGCATCAGATCCTCCCGCCACGCGCTCGTTCTGGTGCCCGCGCTGACCGTTCTGGTCCTCGGCATCTTGTGGGTAACCATACTGTTGCGCTTGCAGGTCGAGAAAGCATCCGTGATGCGCGACACACGCGTGGCTGCCCGCACGCTGGCCGATGCTTTAGAAACCCATACGTTGAAGACCGTCCACGATGTCGACGAGATCGCGTTGCTGGTCAAATACGGATACGAGCGTACGCCGCAAACCTTCGATCTGGCAGCGTATCGTGCCTACGGGCTGATTACCGCGGACACGGCATTACAGGTCACCATTGCGGGTGCCGACGGCCGCGTGATTGCATCGACTTTGCCATTTTCGGGGACGGTCGATCTCAAGGACCGGGAACATTTCCGGGTCCACCTTTCCCCTGCCAACATCGGGCTCTTCATCAGCCAGCCTGTGATCGGACGTATTTCCAGGCAGTGGTCCGTTCAGGCAACCCGCCGTATCGATCGCCCGGATGGAGGTTTCGGCGGCGTAGTGATCGTCTCGGAAGATCCGGCTTATCTGACCGATGGCTTCTACAACAATGCCGCGCTGGGCGAGCGAGGCATGATTGCCGTTTTGTCGGGCCGTGGGTTCATGTTGTCGCGTCGTGCGGGTAATTCACCGAGCCGGTCTGGCGAGGCGCTGCCGAGTAGCTATGTTCCACTCGGCAAGACGGTGCTGGCCGACTTCTCCGATCCGATCGATCATGTCGAACGTGTGGTTGCAAGCCGCCATCTCGAGAAATATGGTTTGACCGTCGTCGCCGGCCTTTCCGTCGACGAGGCGCTGGACGATTACTACAGGATGCGTCGCGTGTATGTGACGATGGCCTCGACCATCACGGTGATGCTCACGGCATTATCGGCCTGGATTACTGCTCTGATCGTCAAACTCCTCAACGGTAAAGAAGAATTGCGGCGTCTTTCTCAAACGGACCGGCTGACGGATTTACCGAACCGCGGCAAAATTGTGGACCTGCTCGACGAGGCGATCGCGGCACCGGGCGCGGTCGGAAAAGTCGCTGTCATTTTTGTCGATCTGGATAACTTCAAAGACCTCAACGATACGTACGGCCACCAGTGCGGCGACGAAGTGCTGGCTATGGTGGCGACGCGCCTCCAGGCTACCGTACAGGAGCGTGGCGTAGTAGGGCGCCTCGGCGGAGATGAGTTCCTTCTTGTACTCACGACTGACGCTATAACCGACGTAATCGAACGGATGGTCACCGAATTGACCGCTGCTCTGCAGGCTCCCCTGAATTCACGTTGGGGTGTTGAGACGGTCGGTGCGAGCTTCGGTATTGCTATTCTGAATGCGGGTGAGGACTCGTGTGAACTCATCAGGAAGGCGGACTTCGCGATGTATCAAGCCAAGAATCGCGATCCCGCTTATCGAATAGATTCAAGCACAGACCGCATTTTTGCCGGGTGAGTTTTCCATTGCGCGGGCAAGAGGGACCGACTCGAAGACCACGCGAGGCCGCCGTGAGTTTTTTCGAGGGAAGACTTAATCAAGTCGTGCATGCTGGGTATCTTTCTGAATCGGCCCTTCGAAGCGGGCGATCCATCGCCAGCGCAACCTTATTCGATTGCTCGTTAGGATCACGAAGCTGAGATGGATCGCCGTTCATGGCAATGCTTACTTGCCTTGAATCAGCATGCCAAGCGGAGCGAGCGGGCCGACGGGCAACAGATCGAACTTCATCAGCTCAGCAGCGGTGAGCGGCAACGCATCCACTGCCGCCTTGGCGTGTTCGACCGACTGGACTTCCATGAGAAAGATCACGCCCGCCGCGTTCTCACGGAACCAGAACTGTTCGATCTTGCCATCGAGGTAGAGCTTGAGGGTGTCGGGAACTTCCTTCGGCATGATCTGCTGGCGCTGGTCTGGCGTGAGCGGCTGAACGAGCGATCCGATAGCGAAAACTTTCATGAGCGAACTCCTGAGTCAATCTTCATTGGGATGTACAACGGGGATCACTGTAGCGGTCGGGCAGAAAAACCGGTATCGTCGTAAATGCCAACTTTAGGGTCGTTTACGCCATGCGCATTTCCATCCTTGCCCTTGAGGGATTGTTCGACACCGGGCTCACCGTCCTGCTCGACGCGTTCACGCTCGCCAATAAATTTTCAGCCCTGCAAATGGGCGGAACACCTTATTTCGATGTGTCGATCGTCGGCGTGCGAAAGAGGGTTCGGTCCGGACAAGGGTTGGTCATACCCGTGCACGCAGTCACCGCGGACTTGAAGCCGGACTGGGTCATCGTTCCTGCACTGAATACCGGAACGCCGGAGCAGCTGATCCCAGCTCTCGATCGACCGGACGCGAGGAAAGCCAAGGCGCAACTGCTGGAATGGCATGCTGAAGGCGCGCGTATCGCCGCGTCCTGCATCGGGACGTTCCTTCTGGCAGAAACCGGACTGCTCGATCACCGGGAAGCGACGACGACGTGGTGGCTCGGTCCGCTATTTCGGCAACGCTATCCAAATGTTTTGCTCGACGAGTCTCGCATGCTGGTGCCGACAGACGTGGGCGTGACGGCCGGCGCGGCGATGGGGCATCTCGATCTCGCCCTGTGGTTGATACGCAAGGCTAGCCCCGAACTGGCGACCGTCGTCTCCCGTTACCTGCTTGCCGATATTCGCTCCTCGCAGGCGCCTTACATCATTCCCAACCATCTGGCGCAGGCGGATCCGCTTATTCTTCGCTTCGAACGGTGGGCGCGAGACCATCTCAAGGCCGGGTTCTCGCTGCAGGAAGCCGCCAACGCGCTGGCGACGAGCGCGCGGTCATTGCAACGCCGGTGTCAGGAGGTGCTCGGCAAATCGCCGCTGGCCTACTTCCAGGATCTGCGTGTCGAACGTGCGCAGTCTCTCCTGCACGGCAGCGGTCTCGGCCTCGACGCGATCGCTGCCGAGGTAGGTTACGTCGACGGAGCGACGTTACGAACACTTTTGCGTCAGCGCCTGGGACGGGGAGTGCGCGATCTTCGCGCCGACCTGCGCTGACGGCGCTCATTGCGGTATTCGAGGTGGAAATCGCTGTGGTTCGGGCGGCCACGCACCGTCGTGGGTCAGAGTCCGCTTGCGGCGCAGTAACGTTCCGCGCGCCGCTGCTGTTGTGCGCTTCTGTGTTACCCCAACGAGTTCGCCAGAGCGCGTAGAGTGTGACTCGGATCATCTTCGATGGGCGAACCGTGCGACACGAGAATGCGTTTCAGCGACGGGAGTTCCGCCCACTCCAGAAGCTGAGCGCGCAGCGCCTCTTTATCCGCGACGAGGATCAGCTTCACCGGCTTCGGAATATGCGGTTCGTCTCCCGCGAACCCCATCATGCGCAGGAACCAGCCGCCGAACCCGGATTCATGGCGAATGTTGCCGACCAGATCGTTCAATACCAGCGTCGTACCGTTCTGCGTGCGGATGACGAGCGCCGCCTCATGTCCACGTGTTCCAGGGACCGTGACGAACTGCACGTTCGGATCGCCGAAGCCGGGGTCCGTCGTGTCGACGTGCACCGCTTCTTCCACCTTCGCCCGCGACCCTTCGGGCGCAACGACCTGCATTAACGGGTAGCGCTCTTTCCAGATTTTTGCGTCCAGCCGATGATGGTCGTTGGGCACCACCAGAAAGGCGGGGCGCCCATAGTCTTCGAGCGCTTGCATCTCGAGTTCATCGAGCGCAATTGCACTGAATATGACCAGTCGCGAATCGTTCAAACGTGCCACCGTCATACGTCGCGGGAGGTCGGTGAGCGGCATATGGAGTTCGCCGGTCACGGTGAGTACGTTTTCGTCGAATTCCGTGAGCTTGCCGTGCGGCAAGACTTTCCACTGCTGAAAAGGCTTGGTCATGGTTGGTCTCCTTTGCTGGAGGCAGTCACCGTAGATATGCAGTGTGCGCGCAAATAGAGGACCGTCAAGCGGATGATGTGAATGACGCGTGTGCTCTCCGCGTCCATCGCACACAGGCTCTGAGCCCATGTGAAGCGGTCCCCAACCCGGTCAGAACGGCAACAGTTTTCGAACCTGATATTGCGGCAGGAACTATTCGGAAATTCCCTTCGCCTCTATGCTGCAACTGCGATGTACACTTTCCAGCAGGGGCATTCCACTGTTCAGGGCCGGGCAGAACACGCAGGATCATCAATGAAAAGAATCTACGGGTACAAAGGCTTTGAGGTCACCGTGGAGCTGGAGCCGGTGTGGGAGACCGCGGGCAGCGTCACGCTGCTGCCCCCGCGCGGCTTCGTCGCCGTCGTGCAGGTCAGAACGATGGGCGCGGTGGGCGCAACGCGCCCCGTGGTTGCTCCGATCCGCCTCGGGGCAACCATCCAGCAACCCTTCCCGACACAGGCCGAGGCGCTCATGGCAGGATATAGTGCCGGGCAGCGCGTAGTGGACGACACGTTCGCACGCTGACGACGGTTCGTTACTGAACAGTTCTGATTGGCGGATTGTTCCTGTGGCGGCCCTTTATATCGCCTGTATCGCCTGTATCGTCTGTACCCTCGAAGTCAAAGCCGCCGGACGACTCGTGCAGATGCTGGCGAGATTCGCGAACGAAAAAAAGCCGCAGACATCGCTGCGGCCTGAAAACACACGCCGCGCATGGAGCGCTGACGTTGATTCCATCCTACACATCCGCGTTTCTGAAGCAATCAGGTGTCTCGTCTGAGTATTTGCGAGCCGCCGTATTGCCGCGTCTGCCGTGTAGCGAGCCTGGGTCATCGCTGGCGACGGCGTTGCGCAATGGCCACAGGGCCAGTCAGTCGTCCGGCATCAGAACCACGGTATGCGGAGTTTCATCTGGCCTGGGCCTTCGCCGACATATCGTTCTGCCGGCTCAATGAAGGAGCCTTCGTCACGGTGAGGTTATCGTCGCGGGCGTCGATCCAATCGATCGCCCATTGCCGCGCGACCTCGATTGCCTCGTCTTCGGTTTCGAACCAGGCGAGATTGCGCTCGATGTGCATTTCCGTGTCCACATCGTCGTCAGGCGACGCCCGGATGATCCGCGCATGCGCGAAGAACTGACCAAGCGAAAAATCCGGGGTTGCGTCAATGACCCAGCCGCCGTACTCGTACTTCATGATTGCCTCCAATACCTGCTAAGCGCGATTCGAACAGACAAAGCATGGATTCGTCAGGCTGTATTCGCTAAACCTCCGCGGGTGAATTGCCGACTTCGGGGTCGGTTGGCCGGGCAGCACGCAGCCCGTCGACTCCGCGACGCCATATCGTTATAGATCATTCGTGGTCGAACTGGCCGCGCGGAGCAGGGGCCAGCGATATGCACAAGGGTATCCGTGAGACTTGTCAGCGATGCTTCTGGTTCTGGAAAAGACGCCAGGTTTGCAAAAAAATTTAGTCCGAGCGATCTCCGACCTGGCCGTTCGTTTCGCCGACTGCAACGCACGTCCACGTGCGGATCCTGAATTGGCCGCCGCGTTGTAATTGCCGCCGAGCTCTGCGTGCTTGTCCAGGTCGGCTCAATGGAACGCGGCGGGTGGCATTACGCCAAACGCACAAAGCGCTCAATTGTCATCCGACCTGGGCGGCAGATGCTCGTGCGGCACCGGCTCCGCTTCCGCGGCATCCGGAAGATCGACCTTGGTGCGTGACGCAGGTTTAGGAGCCGGCGACCGTGTGCCCGGCGTAACCCCGCGGACGGGATGGTCCGGAATTCCTGGCCGGCGAATGGGGCGTGTGGTCGGGGTTGAGGGCATGATTTCCTCCTGCGCGGACGTGACCAGCAACAACCATGATACCTCTGTCGGAGACACAGAACGTATCCGCTCAAGCCACTATTTGACTGCTCTCAGCGAAACCACAGACGGCCGACATGGCCCGCCGAGCGCTCCGAGCGGTAGCCCATCTGGTACCCCGGCGCAACGAGCCCAATCCGTGCGCTGTAATAAATATTTCGCAATTCTGGAGTAATGATAACAATACGCTGGCGGCCTATAAATACGATATTCACATATAAATCGATCAATAGATTCCTGTTGAATTGGCATTGTTAAGTAAGTGAGCTATTAAAACGATAATATGCATGCCTGATAAATGAAAGCCATGCCGGTCGGGCTTCTCCGTGGTGACATTGACGGACAGAACATGCAGCGCGTTGTCCTCCGATATAAAAAGAAAACCGATGGCCGTAAAAAAAGCATTTCACATATTGCGTTCAAAAATTGAGCGGTTATGATGGCGTCTCCGTGATTCGATTTCTCGCATGATTGCGTCACGGAGGGGGCGGCAGGAATATTTGCCGGCATTCACGCAGGAGAGGCAATTGATGCTCTCCGCGCAGAGAGACTAAATCGAGGAGACGCTATGTTGAGTCCCCATGAATTCGCCACCTTGATGCTCGTCAAGGACGCGCCGGACCAGCTCGAACTGGGCCGCGCTGAGCTCGATACGCTGCTGGAGCGGCAACTCATATCACTGGAAAACTTTGCCTCAGGACGCCCGCGTGCTCAAGTCACAAGCGATGGCGATTCCATTCTCAAGGCCGTCGCCCGGATGCGCTAGCCATCTGCGGCGTGCGCCTCCCGGCGAACGCGCCGACGAAACAGTCATGAACGAAACGTCTCAGTTGCGGATTGGTTTGTAGTGCCTGTTGATGTAACGACCGTCGAAGTTCTCGCGACGCATTCTGCCTGACAGGCGTCCTTGCGCTTTGATTTATCCACCATCGCGATCCGTCGCAACACACCCGTCCGACCGGGGGTTTCGTGCATCGGATCGAATTTTGAGGAATTCAACCATGGCTCTATCGAGTCCCGAGCAAGCCGCTGCCGCCAAGGCCAGCTTCGACGCATTCTTCGGATTGACCGGGAAGGTCTTTGAAGGCGCTGAAAAACTGGCCGCGTTGAACCTGCAGGTCGTCAGGTCCACGCTGGCCGAGGCGCAGGAGAATATGACGAAGGCGCCCGGCACGACAGACCCGCTGCAGTGGTTCGCGCTGCAATCGGGTTTCACCGGACCTTTCACGGAAAAATCGCTGTCATACGGGCGGCAAGTGTTCGACATCGCATCGACTACGCAGGCTGAAGTCACTCAATTCGCACAGGCGCAGTACGAGCGGTACAACGCCCGTGTGCAGGCATTCGTCGAGGAAGCGGCGAAGAATGCTCCGGCAGGTTCCGAAGCGGCGATCGCTGCGTGGAAATCCGCGATCGGCGCCACCACGACTCTGTACGAAACGCTGCAGAAGACCGGGCAACAGGCCGTGCAGGTCGCCGGAAATAATTTCGATGCGGTTACGGCCACCGCGTCAAAGGCCGCGCGACGCAACGCCGAGCAGGTTCCCGCAGCCGCCGGCGCGAAGGGATAAGGCCGACGCGGGCAGCGATGCCCGCGTTGCCGCACTCGATTTATATGAAGGAATACTTAGGGAGCGGCGGAATCCGGTTTCCAATACATCAAGTTCTTGACTGAATGCAGTGTGGCTCAAGTTATCTACGAGGCCAATTTTTTGCGAGGACGATTCGATGGCAAAGCAGATCGCGGTGGTGACGGGTGGAATGGGCGGACTTGGCGAAGCAATCAGTGTCAAGCTGCATGACGCCGGGTATGCGGTCGTGGTCACCTGTTCGCCGGCCAACACCGGCGCGAACGAGTGGCTCGCACGGATGGAAGCCCAGGGACGACAGTTCCGCGCGTACGCGGTCGATGTCGCCGACTACGACTCGTGCGAAAAATGCATGGCGCAGATCAAAGCAGAAGTCGGACCGGTCGATATCCTGATCAACAACGCCGGCATCACGCGCGATGCAAGCTTCAAGAAGCTGGACAAGGTCAATTGGGACGCGGTAATCCGAACCAACCTCGATTCGGTGTTCAACATGACGAAGCCGGTGTGCGACAGCATGGTCGAACGGGGTTGGGGTCGCATCATCAACGTGTCGTCGATCATCGGCTCCAAGGGCGGCTTCGGTCAGACCAACTATGCGGCGGCCAAGGCCGGCATGCATGGCTTCACGAAATCGCTGGCGCTCGAAGTGGCGAAGAAAGGCGTCACGGTCAACACTATCTCGCCAGGTTACATCGCGACGAAGATGGTGATGGCGGTGCCCGAAGAGATTCGCGAGACGAAGATCATTCCGCAGATTCCGGTCGGCCGGCTCGGACAGCCCGACGAAGTCGCCGCACTTGTGCTGTACCTGTGCTCGCGCGAAGCCGGTTTCGTGACCGGAGCCAACATTGCCATCAACGGCGGGCAACACCTGCAATGAAGCCGATAGTCAGCAACGGAGGTTCCGATGAATGAAGCAGTGGCAATCGCCGTAGGTTCGTTCGTGATGGCGACGGCAGCCGTGTTCGTCGCCGCTCACTATCACCAGGAGCAAATGCGTCGAAAACGACTCAGACAGATGGGGCACCATCACTACTGGCGGCATTGGAGCAGCGCCCGGCATTGAGCTGCGCTACCGCGCTTGCAGGCGCGGTGATCGCCCGCGGATTCTGCTGGTCAGCTCGACCAGCAGAATTTCCCAAGCCAGGACAACCGCCACCACGCCGCTTCTATAACGCGACACGCGTACGCGTGATCCTCCCATCCGTGCCATCCGACCGGATGCGACTCCAGATAGCGATTTAACGCCCGTCCGACAGTAGGAAAGAAGTGTTGCGAGGGCGATTCATGCGGGTTTTGTCGCCGCTTCGCGCACGGTCTGCAGCATGCGCTCGCGAAAAATCTCCGTGTTGGCGAAGAAGAACGTGGCATCCCACCGGGGCATGACGAGCCCCGGAATGCAGCGGCCCTCCGGATTGCGGGCGACGTCGCGATAGCCCTTCATCTGATCGACGCGACCGCGGACGCCACGCACGCCACAGGAACCGCACAACCGCGAGCGCAAGCGCAACGCCGACGCCGTTCACGACCCCGTTCATCGCGACACGATCAGAAACCCGATCGATTGCACGAACTCTCAAGCGCCATTCAGTAGCGAAAAAAGTAGGAACTTCCGCGAACCGTGCCTTGTCCACGAAGCTCGCCCCCGCCTGAGCGGGCGGCATGAACCGCGAGGAGGACGTATCGATGGAAAAAGGACGTGTTGCCGCGCTCGACGTCGGTCGGGCGCTCGCGATCGTCGGTGTCGTTGCAGTACACCTGTCGTTCCAGTTTCCCAATCTGCCGCACAGCGTCACGCTGCTGGCGCGCATGGGCCAATACGGCGTGCAACTGTTCTTCGTGATCAGCGCGATCACGATTTTCATGACGCTTGAAGCGGACCACGAACGTTGCGCGGGCCCACGTCACGTGACATTGCGTTTCTATATCAAGCGTTTCTTTCGCATTGCCCCAATGTATTACGCCGCGATCGCCGTGTATGGACTGATCAGTTACGGCGCGACGCGCTCAGGCTACGAACCCGCATGGGTGCTCGGTGCCCACGGCGCAACGGATATTCTGCTCAACGTGCTGTTTCTGCATGCGCTGTCGCCGACTGCGATCAACAACGTGGTGCCGGGCGGTTGGTCGATCGGTGTCGAGATGCTGTTCTATCTGATCGCGCCGCTGCTGTTTTTCGTCGCGATGAACCGCACGCGCTTGCTGATCGCGACGGTGTCGTTGCTGGCGCTGTCGGTCGTGGCACTGTCGATCGGTGACTGTCACGGCACGCTTGACTGTCATGTAACGAACAACTCGTTCAGCTATTTCTGGCCGCCGGTGCAAGGGCCATGCTTCATCGTCGGCATGTGGGCGTGGTACGCATTCCGCCCGCATCTGACGGGCAGATCCAGCGTGACGCGGCGCACGACGTGGCTGATTTTTTCGCTCGCCTCGGGTTTCGCGCTCGGGACGGCGGCGCTCGGCGTGTGGCTCGCGAAAGCGCACGAACTCGCGCCGGTCTTCGCCGCATGCAGCGCAGTCGCGTTTCTGCTTTTCGTCTGCTCGCGCAACCGGTCCGCGCCGGGCGACGATGCTCGCGGTACATACATGCGCCGTTGTGCCGACGCGTTGGGCCGCGAAAGCTACGGTATCTACCTGTGGCATTTCATCTGCGTCTACGCGACGTTGCACTTTTTCGAGGGCGTGTTCGGGCAGAGCGGCCGGGAGACGTCGCTTGTGCTCTTCGTCGCGACCGTGCTGGCCGTGCTCGCCGCGTCGTATGCGTTCTCGCGCGCCTGCGATCGCATGATTCAGGGACGCGCGGCGCGTCTGTCGCGCAGCATCCTCGCCCATGTCGACCGGCGCTTCTATCTGCGTAGCCGGGCGTGATGAGCTGCACGTGCAAGCGATCCTGAGGCACGTCAGTTGCTGAAAAAAGATAGGGGTGTGAATCAAAATCGGAATTCTGCCGTGAACACACCTGTCTTCTTTCTCAGGTCATGCCTTGTGGCATTTTCCGCGCTATGGTGATGTATGGTTGGGCAGCCCCCGGTACAGCGAGCCGCTGCACAACAAGGGGAGAAGCACTGTGCATGAAGATCTGGCGGTGTCGCGCGAAACGATGGTCGAGCGGCAACTGATTGCGCGCGGCATTGCGGAGCCGCGCATTCTTGACGCGATGCGGCGCGTGCCGCGCGAGGCCTTTCTGAGTCCTGATCTGCGCGCATGGGCTTATGCGGACGCAGCCCTTCCGATCGAAGCCGGCCAGACCATCACCCAACCGTTCATGGTAGCGCGGATGCTGCAGGCGGCGCGGCTCAAGCCGGACGACCGTGTACTGGAAATCGGCACAGGTTCCGGCTACGCGGCGGCCGTGCTCGCGGAAATCGTTGCACACGTCGATACGGTCGAGCGTCATCCGCAACTCGCTGAGAGCGCGATGGACCGGCTCCGTACACTCGGCTACGACAACGTGAACGTCTACACCGCGGACGGCACACTCGGACTGCCGGCGCATGCACCGTTCGATGCAATCGTCGCCACCGCATCCGGCCCGGGCGTGCCGCCGGCGTGGAGCGCGCAACTGCAGATTGGCGGCCGGATCGTGATGCCGGTGGGTCCGGGCCCGGAGCATCAGCGGCTGATCCGGCTGACTCGTAACAGCAGCACGACTTACCACGAGGAAATGCTCGACCTCGTGCGTTTTGTACCGTTGATTGGTGCTCAGGGCTGGGGCGACATCGAAGGGAAATGAGCCGGCGTGTGCGTGGACATCATCCGAAGCGCCTGCGAGCAATCCGTCCGATGCATCTGTCCGTGAGCAGGCTGCAACGCCCGCGCATGGTCAGGGGCCGCACGCGCGATATCTCGTGCGCTATGCGAGTGGAGATCACAATGGTCAGCACATTGACGAAAATTCTTCTCATCGTTGTCATTGCGGCGTCGTGCAGCGGATGCTCGCGCAAGGACGACAGCGGAATCGGTGTTCCGGGTGGACACAACGGCATCGGCAACAGTGCGTCATCGCCGAGGGCGGACACGGATTCCTGAGTTCTCCAGGTGATCCGTCGAGCGCGGCACGCGTGCGCGCAAGGTACTCGTCAGGCGGCGGAAGCGAGCAGGGAATTCTTTACGCCTGAGGCAATGCGCAGGGACAAAAGTACGCATCGAGCGCCCACGGGAGCGCGACCAGGCGGCCCACCATCGTTGCGAGTGTATCGGGCGACACTGCCGCGAACGTAATGGTCATTTCTTCGAAGCTGTGACGGCGATCCACACGGATCCGAACGTGATCCGCCTGGGGCGCCTCGCAACCGAAAACCTGCCACGCGGCAACGACCCTCAAGTTGCCTGCCTTTGCACGCACGGTGAGCCGGTAACGATCGTGCTGGAGCGGTGCGCTGTCCCGGGTTGTCATCCCCTGCACGGCGGGATCGTCCGGTGCCGCTTCGATTTGCTCGTCGGTCGATTGCATACTGAACTCCGGATGGCCGGTCATGCGGGACAGGAGCCAGAGCCGATCGGCCGCTCGCAGGACGTCCGCTGTATGAGTATCGTTATAGTCCGCGAGTTCATCGAACGTTAGGATTGCGCGTCGAAATCGACAACATTCTGTGCGCCGGGGCGTGGCATGCGTTGCCATGCTGCGACTGCTTAGTCGATAGAAGGGCAACGGGCGATTTCGTTGGGCTCAAGCCCTTAGCGGTTTATAGAAGAAAACACGTGTGCCCGCGAATTTTTACGCTGCGTTGCAATTTGTGCAAAGCATCGTAGGCCGTATGAAAACCGCATCTTCGCGACGCATCTATGGGCATGCTTATTGCACCGTTGAGGAGGGGCGGCGTGTTGTTTGGCCGCGACCCCGAACCATGCAGGAGATTCAGCGATGAAACCGAACTTCAGGAACGTCATGGTGATCACGGCAATCGCGATACTGACGATGGGTGGCGCAGGCTGCAAGCGCGCCGACAACAGCAGCGGTGCAGGTGCTGATGCCGGCAGCAGCACGGGAGCAATGAGCGCTCCGTCTGCCGCGAGTGGCATGAGTGCCGGCGCATCGGGCGCGAGCCAGTAGCTCTGGTCGGCGCGCAGCTCGCCTTCACTGCCATCGCGCACGAGTCGATTGCGAACGGCGGCAAGGCGCCGGACAGGCAGCGATATCGGCGCGCATCGCCGCACGCCGTCTGTAGCGCGGTGCAGCCGAATTTTATGGAGAAACGCAGCATGGACAACGATCTCGAAGCTCGCATTCGCACCCGGGCGTATCAGCTCTGGGAAAATGATCCGTCGCCGGACAGCAACGCCGAAAAGCACTGGGAGGAAGCGCGCCGGCAGATCGAAGCCGAGGGTGATGATGCGCAGGGCAGTCCAGAACCCAACGTCGATCAATCGGCGGATCGGGAGCGGGGCGGCCGGATTGCGCCGGAAGAGCAACTGCAGGACGTGCCCGGCGGCGATGCGGATGCGGCAGGTAGAGAAAAACGGTAGCGCCGGCGTTGCGCGGGCGCGAGCGAGCGCACATGCGGCTCACTCGCTAGAGCGTTGATACAGGACGCTCGCGGCCTTGAATGTCCCAACTTCACCGGTCTTTGTTTTGGTCATTCAATGCGCTGCGCTCAAGCGAGCCTTGACGTCCGCGGCGTTGCCGTCTTTCGGCGTTTGACCCAGCGAAGCAGTGACCTCCGCGCCAAAAAGAAAAACGACGGCGCAAAAATATAGCCACATCATCAGCACTGCAAGCGAGCCCGCTGCGCCGAATGCGCCCGCCGTTCCCGCGTGGGCGAGGTATAGGCCAAACAGGTGCCTGCCCACGGTAAACAGCAACGCTGCGACGGCTCCTCCTATCAAGGCGGAGCGGAAGTTGACTCGCTTGTCAGGTAGCCACTTGATCAGCGCTCCCAGTCCGAAAGTCATTATCACGAGGCCAAAAATAGACTGCGCGACGTCGGCAAGAACGCTAAGGGTCGAACTGCCAAATACAGCACGGCCCGCTGTCTGTATCGCGGCGTCGAGGACCAGCGAGACCACCAGCAGAAAGCTGAGTCCCATGAGCAGGCCGAGCGAGACGAGTCGCGCCCGTATCACCCATGCCAGGCCGGCTAGGCCTTTAGGCGATTTCGCCGCAAAGACCACATCGAGTGCCGTATTCAGGCACGAAAACGTCGCCGAAGCCCCGATGAGCAGCAGCACGACAGAGAACGCCGCAGCCACGCCACTGCCACTCGAACGATGCGCGTGTTCGACAACAGCCTGCATCGCACTGGCAGCCTCGTTGCCGAGCAACTGCCTGATCTGGCCGAAGAACTGGCCCTGTGCGATGTCGCGGCCGACGAACCAGCCCGTAATCGCGAGAACGATCAGTAAGGTCGGAGCCAGCGAAAACGCGGAGTAGAAGCCGATGCTCGCACCCATCATCGCGCACCGGTCCGACGAAAATCGTTCGACGGCGTCCCTCATGACGGCCACTGCGTTGCCTGCTCGGCTGGATCGGGAGCCGGCGTTGCGACTCTGATATTCCATGCTGTTCTCCCGTCGGCTCGCTGCCTTAAGTGTCCAGGGTCGAGCAATTTCCGAGCCGCCGGAACGTCAGGCACTCAGTCTTCTTCGAGGCGCTGCGCAAATATTCAACGACGAGTCCGATCCGCACACACTTCGTTAGCTATGGAGGACCTAACGCAATTCGAGCCACATTGGCTGATGATCCGAGGCCTGACTGTCCGGATCGACCTCGCAAGCCGCAACGCGTGATGTCAGGTCGTCCGTTACGAAAATGAAATCGCAGGCGAATGCACCATCCGGCCACTGCTCGTGATCATATAAACCCACCGTCGGGGCACGCGTCGCGCGAGGGTGGGCGCTGGCCCACGCATCGATAAAACACGGGGCATCGGCGATCGGTTCAAGCATCCGGCAATACGCGCTGCTTTCAAACGCACTGTTGAAGTCGCCACAGACAATCGCGCTCGTAGGCCGCGCGGTGTCGGAAAACGGGCTGTCGATTTTTTCCGCCTTGGCGGGCGCTCGTGCGTGATCGCATGCTTCCCTGTGCAGCTCCCGCAATCGGGCGAGTTGCGCGAGCCGCTGTTTCTCCGAATAGAACTCGAGATGCGTCGAGACCACCCGTATCGCGCCGATATGGGTTTCGATCACGGCTTCGAGCGCCACTCTCAGCATCGACGGTTTGGCGGGATCCGCAGGCCACGGCAGGGAGTGGCGCAACACCTGCCTGACGGGCAATCGCGTCACGATTGCATTGCCGAACTGACGGCGATGATGGCTCGCGCCGAGCGCCGGAAGATCGGATCCCACTGCGTCGAGCACCGTGAACTGCGGAAGCAATGCGGCCAGTTCGGCGAATTGATCGGCGGAGGGGCCGCCGGCCAAACCTCCCGACATTGGGTCCTCATGAAAACCGCGCGTGACTTCCTGCATGCAGAGGATGTCGAAATCGCACAGCGCGCGCGCTTCGCTCACGATTCGGGCGAGGTCGACCCTGCCGTCCACGCCGCGTCCCCATTGAACATTCCAATTGACGAGTTTCATGGCGGTTTCATCTCCATTCGGCTTACGCCCGCGGGTTCCTGTGGTGCAGAGGCTAACCGTCCGTGTCCGGACCGAGGTAGCCGGGCAATCCTAGTGCCGCGTTGCTCTTTGCCAGTCTGATCGCTTCGTTCACTTGCGCGGCGAATGTCTCGTCGCTGTCCGGCCGCGGCAGAGTCGAGCGAAAGAAGTCGGCCCATCGGAATTCTTCCAGAGGGACACTGGTTTTTTCATAGCCGCCGGCATCGCGGACTGCGGCTGCGAGGCTGCGGTACTCGTCATCCGCCAGCGCCCAGATGTGTTCTGGTAAATCGGAAAACGGCCGACGTCTGCCTTCAGCGTCGTACGGGAACGTCCATCGTTCGTTTTCCATGCTGAGCCAGAATGACGCCTGTGAATAGGAGGACAGATCCCTGACCAAAACAATCGGCACGGACTTGATGCCCACGTGCCAGAGCGCGGCGGCTACGTGATGATGATCGATCGCAAACGGCGCGTCGTTCGGCCCGTAGACCACGGGTATCGGTTTCTCTGCGATGGCCATCTCCAGATCGTGCCCGCTCAGCGCTTTGTATTGTTTGATTTTTTCGCGGACCTCCCGTGCGCCGTGTGTCATCTGGGTGGGACGTAGGCGTTCGATTTTTAGAGTGGTCATGCCGGTCTCCTGTCGACCCGAGTTGGCGGATGTTTTGAACCTACCGCAAGATGCATACCGTCGGGCGCTAGGGCAGGACACAAGCGGAATTACCGATGCCCCCAGCATTGGCGCGCCACGCGGTGAACATCCATCAGCCGGGCCTGTGTTTTGCTTCCAGACCGAGGCATAGCGGTATGCAATTCAACAGCAGGCGTTGCATCCTCCGACGCCTCGCAACGCTTTCGGCTCCCCACAAGCGACCATGTCTGAAGACAAACCGAAGATCCGTCCGCGCGGCAGCGCGCAGGCCGACCCGGATGTCGAGCATGACCAGCAACCGGCGACGTTAGACGAATGCCGCCGTTGCGCGCTATGGCGCAATGCGACACAAGCGGTGGCCGGCGAAGGACCGAAACATGCGGCAATCATGTTGATTGGCGAGCAGCCGGGGGACGCCGAAGACTTGCAGGGCAGACCGTTCGTCGGACCAGCGGGAGCACTGCTCGATAAGGCACTCGAAGAGGCCGGGCTGGAACGCAAAAAGGTCTATGTGACGAACGCCGTCAAACATTTCAAGTGGACGCCGCGTGGCAAGCGCCGCATGCACAAAACGCCGGGACAGCGGGAGATCGAAGCGTGCGGATACTGGCTCGAACAGGAACTGCGGAGTACAGCGGCGCTCGTGATCGTTGCGTTAGGCGCTACTGCGCTAAAGGCGGTGCTGGACGATTCGCACGCGCGGCTACAGGACACGCTCGGCAAAACGATCGAGCACGGCGAGCGGACGGTTGTTGCGACGTATCATCCGTCGTTCGCATTGCGCGCGCCGGATGCCGCAACGCGGCAACGCGCGTATGACGCGATTGTCTCGGCCCTTCAGGACGCGGACAAGCTGAGTCGCAAGCACAAGCGATCCAACTGATGGCTTAGCCCACGCTGAACCGAGCGCCTTGCGCTTACGCCGCCGATTGCGCTGCCTGCAAGTCAAGCCGTTCCATCAACCGTTGCGCGTCGAAGGGCGCATGTGTTTTCGCGTCGTTATCGAAATAGCAGTATACGTCCCGCCGCGCCCGAGTGGGTGGACGAAGGTGCGGCGCGATCAGCCGCGCGTCGGCTGGCTGCGAACCGCGGCGCCATGCATCGATCCGGGCGGCCCAGTCGTCTAACGCTTCGTCCGTGTAGGCGCCGGAATACCGCGATTCGGTGCCGTGCAGTCGGATGTAGACGAAGTCAGCGGTAACGTCTTCGGCCAGCGGCCACGGTTCGGTCGAGTCGGAGACAACCAGCGCGGTTTCGTACTCCCTGAGCAGATCGACGAAGGCAAGGTCCATAAAACTGGCGTGGCGTACCTCGATGGCGTGGCGCAGTCTTCGCTTGCGGTCCATCGCGATATACGGCGTCTTGACGCGCTCATCGTGTTGCTCCGCCAAAGAGAGCGCGGCGGCGGTGTCGCGCGGCAGAAAACGTAAAAAGCGTTCCATTGCCGCCAATTCGAAGCGGAACGAAGGCGGGAACTGCCACAGAATGGGCCCGAGCTTTTCGTTCAGCGAGAGCAGGCCCTGCGCGAGAAAGTTGGCAGTGGCGACTCGCGCGCTGTCGTCGCGGAAACGCAATAGGTGCGTCAGATACCGCGCACCTTTCACACTGAAGACAAAGTCGGCAGGAGTCTCGGCATACCAACGCCGCCAACTGTCGAGCGACTGAAGGCTGTAATGCGTACCATTGATTTCAATGCTCTGGAAAAGCGACGACGCGAACTGCAATTCGGCGGCCTGTTTTAGCCCATGGGGATAGAAGCTATCTCTCCATCCCTTGTAGCGCCAACCGGAAATGCCTATGCGTACGTCGCCAATTTGTTTCATGGGTACATCGCGCGATTGCATGCGTGGACTGAATTCAGACGAAGCGAGCAACGCCTGTTCCCGCGATGGCGGTACATTCCAGAGTGCAGTTCATGAGGTATGGGCCGCCTCATTGCGAGGCGCTTAACAACGGGACCATCAAGGAGCAAGAACTCGTGCCGAAAGCCTCTCCATCAACTGCATTTGGAATTTTCGAGCGGGTGGTCATTAGCCTTTACGACGGCGGCGTTCTGTCGCCAGCGGTGCTAGAGCGCGTCATTGGCGCGTTCGCGCAGGCGGGTGCCGACTGGCATGGCACTTCCACTGGCCGTTCAGTCGACGGCCGCTCGCTGCATGAAATCGTCGTCCAGACAATGCTTCCGCGCGATGACCTGCAGTCGGCTTCAACGTCGTTCATGACGGTGGTCGAACACATCGCGGAAAGCGTGCTTTCGGTTAGCGCTGCGAGCAAATCCGCCAAGGAGGCTGAACCACGGCGTACCAGAAGCAGGAAAACGTCCGACGCAGACGAAGACGAAGACACCGGCACGGACGAACTGTTGGCGCAATTATCGGGCAGCGCACAACCAGGTAAGCGACGTCGCTCGAACAAAGCCGATACGCCGGCCAGGTCGAGCAGTTTCAATCCGTTTCTGAATGCGGCGCTGCCGCGTACGAAGAAGTCGTGACAGCCCACTCGAGGCAAGAGGCTGGCGCAACGCAGCGTAGAGATATGTCGGTACGCCGGGGCCGAGGAGTCCCAAGACCTTGGCGCGAACCACGTTGACCGAAATCGCGCGGATAGCAACGTTAACCCTGGAAAATCCATGCAAATCTGATTGGAACGACGCGTAGCGGACGAGCGCTGAAAGGGCGTGACGTGTAGTTTTCCGCGCACCCGGAGTGGGTCTTACGGTTGATGCGCCGCAACAGCCGATCAGGGGCGTCGATCGAGGACGGAAGGCCGGAACAAGTGCATCATCCTGGAACGGAGGGCCTTCGCCGCCTGAATGACGGCACCCGGCTTACCTATGAGTACACGGACGACGATCGGCATCCTAACCATCCCCCTTTGTGCGGAAGGCACCCAACATGCGGGCGTCATTGCGCATTCGGCCGGTCCAACCCGGTGCCCGATGGAAGTGCCCATCGGGCCGAAAAGATAGGAGGCAGCATGCCCGCCACGAATCCTGAAGAAATCTGTCGCCTGTTCCAGCAGGACATGGCCGAGGGCGATCTTGAATCAGCGTTGAGCGTGTACGACCCCGACGCAGTCTTCTTGAATCAATCGCGCGATGTCAGCAAGGGCCGGGAAGGTTTAAGGCAGGAGTTGGCGCCCCTCGCGGCAATGAAGGTTCGCTTCGACTTCAAGGTCAAACAGGTGATCGAGACCGGAGACATTGCGCTGATGCACACGGAGTGGACAGTCTCCGCACCGGAGCCGATGAAGGTGTACGCGATCGAGGTTGCGCGCCGTCAGCAAGATGGCAGTTGGCGCTGGCTGATCGGCGACCCTTTTACGGTCAGCAGGGAGTTTGGCGCTGGGAAGTAGCCCGTATTGGCCAAAGGCGATTTCGTGCTGACGGCGTTGCCGCGTGGGCAAGGGGAGAACGCTGTGCGCTAACCGGTGCCGTCCGGTTTAGCTGGCCTGTAGCATCCCCAATCGCAGCCTTTCGAACGCAAACGCAAGGGAATGTGCCACCGGCCTCGAATCAAAGGACATCGCTGGTCGTCGCCACGAAGGACACTTACGGTGACGACAAACCTCGGCGTCTGCGTTCCCGCTTCAGCGTGAATTGGCCCACGCGATAGCGTCGGCACCTGCGGCGATGCGAAGCGGGCTCGATGGATCGTTCGCTGCGCGCCACACGGCTTCCGCCACGTCGAGCGAGCGTGTGATTGCCGACTCCTGCTGCCGTTGGGCGAAAACGCGCTGCGCCAGCTCCGAATACGCTTCGGGAACGCCGCTTTGCATGCGGGACTGTGCATTCTCGCCGAAACGGGTTTCCGGCGCGCGTCCCGGCAGGACCAGGCGCACGCGCACATTGAATGGCTCGAGTTCCAGCGCGACGGATGCGGTGAACGCGTTGATCGCCGCCTTGCTGGCGGTGTAAACGGAAAGCAGATGCAGCGGCCTCAAAGTCACACTCGAGGTGACGTTGACGACGACGCCTGCTTTCCGCTCCCGAAACTGAGGCAGGACCGCCTGGGTCATCGCTATCGTGCCGAGGGTGTTCGTTTCGAAGACTTCGCGAACGATGTCCATCGACGTGCCTTCGAGGGCGTTCAGCACGCCAATCCCCGCGTTATTGACGAGCACGTCGAGCGGCCCGGCCGCGTCCACGGCGTGACGGATGCTTTCCGGGTCTGTCACGTCGAGGGCGAGCACGCGCAGACGCTCGGAGCGCGGCAGAACCTCCTCCCGCGGCGTGCGCATGGTGGCGACGACGCGCCAGTCGCGATCGAGGAAATAGCGGGCGGTTTCGAGGCCGAATCCGGACGAGCATCCGGTGATCAGGACGGTTTTCATGGCGATTCCTGTAGAAGGTCGAAGTACCGAAACGATAATTCGCCCTTGGTGGACTTGCTACAATCGAACGTCCAGTTTTCATTCGAAGGAGTCCGGCTATGGTCGACCCTCTCGCCGAGATCGTCACGCTGCTACAGCCGGTCGCCACGTTCTCGAAGGTGGTCAGCGGCGCCGGTCGCTGGCGTGTTCGCCGCTCGGACGCCGGGCAGCCGTTCTACTGTGTGATCCTCGATGGTTCGTGCCGCCTCGTCACGAACGGGCGCGAGCCGGTCATCCTTCAGGCAGATGATTTCGTTCTGATCCCGGAGGTATGCGGCTTCACGATGTCGAGCCTCGAGCCGCCCGACCCGGAGGACACCGATACGTCGCCCGTCGCGCTGCTCGATGGCGGGTTCAGGCTGGGCGTCGAGGGCGACCCAGCCGACGTTCAACTGCTCGTCGGCCACTGCGTGTTCGGTTCGCCGGACGCCGCCTTGCTGGTGTCGCTTCTTCCTGAACTCGTGCACGTTCGCGGCGAGCGCCGGCTGGCCACCCTGGTGAAGCTCGTGAGAGAAGAGTCTCGCGAGCAGCGGCCCGCGCGGGACGTCGTGCTCGCGCGCCTGCTCGAAGTTCTTTTCATCGAGGCGCTCCGGTCGACGGGAACGGCAGCGTCGCCCGGCCTCGTGCGCGGGCTCGCCGACGGACGCCTTGCGCTGGCGATACGTCAAATGCACGAACGTCCTGACAAGTCCTGGACGGTGGCGCAACTGGCGACGGCAGCCGCGCTTTCCCGCTCGGCATTCTTCGAACGCTTCAGCCGCGCGGTAGGCGTCGCGCCGATGGAATACCTGTTGTCCTGGCGCATGGCCCTGGCCAAGAACCTGCTGCGACGGAAAGATAGCGGCGTCGCGAAAATAGCGGAGCGCGTCGGCTACAGTTCGGCGAGTGCGTTCAGCGTTGCATTCACTCGCTATGTCGGACTACCGCCGACTCAATACGCACAAGAGCAGAGGGATACGTGACGCCCATAACGAACGCTGATGCGGCCGAGCGGTCTGCACATTTCAGGTAGTATTTGTTCGCGGTGAATCGCACGTCGATTAGAACAAGTCATGTATTCGACGCAAGACGCTCTTGCCAATCAGGCCTGTACCAATCAGCTTCGAGTGTCCCTGGCATTACTGCGGAGCGAAGCGGTGCAGGTGTGCGCCGATGCCGGACATCAGGATATTCACAAGCGACGGTCGGTTCAGTTCGCTGACATGTCGCGCAAGAGTTTGGCTATACAAAGGTACCGCAACCGGTTACCACCGAAGCGCAGCCGCTCCAGGAGGATCTGCCATGAATACGAAGCAGGGTAAAAAAGTACATCTCGATGCTGCTGCATCGCATCACGAGCAAGCGGCGCGATTTCACCGCGAGGCATCGCAGTACTACGAGGCGGCCAAGAATTACGATCACGCGGCCCATCAGGCCGTGTTGGCGCAAGGCCATGCACTGTTCGCCATCGAGGAGTCCAATCTCGCCGCCAAGCATTCCGGCGCGCCATTGCCGGCCGGGTCCGTTGAAAGCGGGCTGACTGCCGCGCAACACCATGCGGCGGCGTCGGAGCTTCATGGACAGGCGGCGCAACATCTGCGGCGCGCGGCAAAAGTCTTCGATGAAGACCGCAGCGCGGTCGCCCATGAAACTCAGGTGGGTTTTTCTCTTGCGTCACGGGCGCTCGCGCATGGCAACGAAGCAGCCAAGCAATATGTCGCGTCGCTGCGGGAAAAAGGAGTTTAGATTTTTACCTGAAACGAAGCCGCGCTCTGCAAGTGAGTGCGGCGAGCTCCAGTTTCTGTAGATCGAAAGGACACAATGCCTGGCGTATCAGGCTTGTCCGATCCGTGGCAATACTTTGCTGCCAGCAATCTCTTCGGGCAGCGTTTGTTCTTTCAACATAACAGGAAGTCTGTGCATGAACGAAGATGCACGTGCCTTTAACGGGCTGCGCCCGCGACTCCAGAAGATTGCGTATCGAATGCTGGGGTCGGTTGCCGAGGCCGAAGATATCGTGCAGGAGGTCTGGCTGCGTTGGCATGCGACAGCCCGTGAAGCCATTGATAACGCGGAAGCGTGGCTGGTCTCAGTTACGACTCGCATGTCCATCGACCGTTTGCGCGCGGCGAAGATTCAACGCGAACACTACGCGGGCATCTGGTTGCCTGAACCGCAGATGACGGACTTCCCGGCTACGCCGGAGGAGGCCACGGAGCGCGCCGACGACGTCTCCGTGGCGTTTCTGGCGCTGCTCGAGCGGCTGACGCCGGAAGCCCGGGCGGCGTTCCTGCTGCGCGAGGTATTCGACGCCGACTATGACGAAGTCGCACAAGCCATCGGCAAGACTGAGGCGGCGTGCCGTCAACTGGTCAGCCGTGCAAAAACGCAACTACGCGACGATCGTCCGCGCTATGTGGTGCCGCGCGAGACGCATCTTCGTTTGCTGGGAACGTTCGCGCAGGCGCTGCAGCACGGCGACTTCCACGCGATCAACGCGTTGCTGGCCGAAGACGCGACGCTGATCGGCGACGGCGGCGGCAAAGTCCAGAGCTTCCCGAAGCCGATGGCGGGTGGGCGGCGCATCGCGCAGCTTTTCTACGCGTCGTCGCGGCGCTATGGCGACGAACTCAGCGTCAAGCTCGTGGTGCTCAACGGTCAATGGGCACTGTTGCGTTTTATCGAAGGCAAACTCGAATCGGCACAGTCGTTCGAAACGGACGGCGAGCGCATCGTTCGCATCCATGTGCAGCGCAACCCTGACAAGCTCGCACGCATCGCGGCGGCACACGCCAACGGCTGAACGCCGGTCTCTCCGCGGCGCGTCGATTGGTGTCTCGCGGGCAACACCGTGAGCGCGTCCACCGGCCTACCGTGACACGCCGCCCTGGCCTACGATGAATTCGTGCGGCTCACTGCCGCTAACGGCACCTGCAAGGCAGGGTGGCCACTCATCGTCGCCAGGAGAAAACATGACGCAGCGTATCAACTATGTGCAGCAATCGCCGGAACTGTTCAAGAAGTTTTTCGAACTCAGCAATCTGCTGAAAGACAGCGCAATCGAAGAATCGATCCGTGACCTGGTATCGATCCGGGCGTCGCAACTCAATGGCTGTGGATTCTGTCTGGACATGCACGTGAAGGAAGCGCGCCTTCACGGCGAGCGCGAGTTGCGCGTCCATCACCTCGCGACGTGGCGCGAGTCGACGCTTTTCTCCCCGCGCGAACGCGCCGCCCTGGCGTGGACGGAAGTGCTGACCAGGCTTCCCGAACACGGCGTGCCCGACGATATCTACGAGCGCGTGCGCACCCAGTTCTCCGAAAAGGAACTCTCGGACCTGACGTTCGAAGTGATGGCGATCAACGGATGGAACCGCGCGAATGTCGCGTTCAAGACGGTGCCGGGTTCGTCGGACAAGGCATTCGGTCTGGACAAGGCGAACCTCGTCTGAGCGGACGCGTTTCGCTGGTTCTTCAGTTAGGCCCGCACTGGCGGGCCGCGTTACTTGAGGACAAACTATCATGCTTCGTTTGAGAAATACGGCTCTGGCCGCGCTCGTCGTCGTGGGTGCGTCGTTGGGTGTGGCCCGCGCCGAGGCGCCCGCCGCAATCGTCACGCCGCTGATGACGCAGCCGCTTGACGACTATCCGGGCAAGGAAGCCCTGATGATCAGCGTCGAGTACCCACCGGGAGCGGCGGATCCCGTGCATCGGCATCATGCGCACGGTTTTATCTATGTCCTGGAAGGAACGATCGTGATGCAGGTCAAGGGCGGCAAGGCCGTCACGCTGACACCCGGACAGACCTTCTATGAAGGTCCAAACGATGTTCACACGGTTGGACGCAACGCAAGCCAGACCAAGCCGGCCAGGTTCATCGTGCTATTGCTGAAGGATAAGGGCGCGCCCGTTCTGGTTCCGGAGAAATAGCCGCCTCTGCGCGCCGCATCCGGTTTAAAAAAATGGTGGACTGTGTCACAAACGGCAGCGCTGATACGTCTAGTCGCTATGGACTTCACGAACCGCGCTTCCATGTCAGACAACCCGCCACGCCGTCCCATCGCCGGCGCCGCCGACCCGTTCGCAAGCAGTTTTGCGACCAGCTACGCCGGCGTCGTTTCTTTTCTGGCCGTTGCCAACGAAGGCAGCTTTGCCCGCGCGGGCGATCGCCTCGGTATCGGCCGTTCCTCCGTTAGCCGCAACGTGCAGAAGCTCGAGGCCCAGCTCGACGCGCGCCTCTTCCTGCGCACAACGCGCAGCACGTCGTTGACGCGCGAGGGCGAGCTTTTCTACGAGAATTGCCAGCCCGGCATAGAGCGCATCGCCCAGGCGCTGGAAGACATGCGGGAACTGCGCAACGGACCGCCTCGCGGCCATCTGCGCATCGTCTCGATGCCGGGCTTCGGCCGCAAGATCGTCGCGCCCCTGCTGCGGGGCTTTCATACGCGCTATCCCGAGATCGCCCTCGAACTGCTGCTGAACGATCGGCCCGCTGACTTCACGGCCGATCGCGTCGACGTTTCGTTTCACGACGGGCGCATGGAAGACAGCGGAATCGTGGCGCGCCAGCTGATTCCGATGCAGATGCTCGTGTGCGCGTCGCCGGCTTATGCACGACAACACGGGTTGCCGCGGCATGTCGATGAACTGGCGAGTCATCGCTGCATCAACTTCCTGACCGCGTCAGGCCGCATCAGTGAGTGGGAGTTCAAGGTCGACGGCCTCCCGCAGCGGCGCCAACCCGTCGCACAGCACATATTCAACGACCCGGATCTGATCGTGCAGGCGGTGCTGGACGGGCTCGGCGTTGCGCAGTTGCCGGCGTACCAGGTTTGCGACCTGCTGGGCGACGGGCAGTTGGTCAGTTGTCTCGCACAGCACGCGCCGGAAGATGGCGGCCACTACATCTGCTATCTCAGCCGCAAGCAACTGCCCGCGCGGGTCCGCGTGTTTGTCGACTATATGACCGAGCATACGAGAGCGCTCGACCTGCAGTGTCTGACCACGATCACGGCGCGATCGTCGTTGTCGACGGTCGAATGACGGCATCCGAACGACCTTGTATTGATGCTCGTCATGCAACACGGTGCGTCCCGCTGCGGCCCTACCGCATGACGCAGTGCATGCCTACCATGCTTTCTGTACGGACGGCGCGCGAATCGCGGCCCGTCCGGCACAGCACCGGCAAACCCATCCGCACCTTCCGCACTGCGATGCAAAGCCGGGAGTCGAACAAATGGCGGCGGCGCGAGAGCCGCGCGCAAGCTCATGGAGAGACATCGTGAAGATCGTCGTGATTGGTGGCACGGGACTCATCGGCAGTAAAGTCGTCAAGAATCTGCGCGCGCGCGGTCATGCGGTCGTTGCCGCGTCGCCCGCATCGGGCGTGAACACAATCACTGGCGAAGGCCTGAAGGAGGCGTTGGCGGGCGCGAATGTCGTGGTCGATCTGGCCAATTCACCGTCGTTCGAAGATGCCGCCGTGCTCGAGTTCTTCGAGACGGCCGGACGCAATCTGTTTGCGGCGGAGATTGCCGCGGGCGTACAGCATCACGTCGCGCTTTCTGTCGTCGGCACCGACAGGCTCGCGGAAAGCGGCTATTTCCGCGGCAAGATCGCTCAGGAAAAGCTGATCCGCGAATCGGGCGTGCCGTACACGATCGTCCATTCAACCCAGTTCTTCGAGTTTCTTGGCGGCATCGCGCAATCGGGTAGCGACGGCCAGACCATCAGGCTGTCTCCGGCATTCTTCCAGCCGATCGCATCGGATGATGTGGCGGCAGCCGTCGCGGACTTTGCGGCGGGCGAACCGCGCAACGGCATCGCGGAGATTGCGGGCCCGGAACGCGTGCGGCTCGCCGACATGGTGCAGCGTTTCCTCCTGGCGACGCACGATTCGCGCAAGGTCACCGAAGACCCACAGGCCCGTTATTTCGGCGCAAGGTTGCAGGACGACACGCTCGTCCCGGGCGCCAATCCGCGTCTCGGTACGATGAGCTTCGAGGCGTGGTTCGCCCAGACGCAAGCCGCGAAATAAGCCACGAGACGACGAGGCGCGCCATGACCACGTTGCGTCCACCGCCGCTGACGCTGCTCGACAAGTATCACGGGCGCGACCTCCAAACGCTGTATTCGGCCACCGTCACCGTAACAGGCGGGGACGCGGGGCACGGGCGCGCGTCGGGCATCGCCCGTTCTGACGACGGCAATCTCGTAGTCCATTTGCGATTGCCGAAGGCGCTGGGCGGGCCTGGTGGCGGCACCAATCCCGAGCAACCGTTTGCGGCGGGTTACGCGGCCTGCTTTCATGGCGCGCTGAGTCTGCTTGCGGCACAGGCGAGCGTTGCGATTCCCGATGCCTCGGTGCAAGTCACCGTCGATTTTGGCCGTGACCCGATGGACGGTCTGTTCATTCTGAGCGCGCAGACCCGTGTTCGCTTGCCAGGTGTCGAGCGTGTTGTCGCCGAAGAACTGGTTCGCAACACCGAACGCTTTTGCCCTTACACCAAGATGGCGCGGCAGGGAATCGAGAATGTCGTCGCGCTGGTGCAGCAGGATGATGCCGGGGAATCGTGATGCTGCGAGAAGATTCTCAGAGGTTGTCGCCACCGTCGAGGATTCTTTGCTCGATGACGTTCCAGCAGGAATAAATTCAGTGGTCCAACAGCACGAAAGAGGGCGCCGCGGCGTCATTTTTTGTTTACTGCTCTTTAGTGCCAGTCGGCGTGGCGGATTCGGCGAACTCACGCGCCCGGATGAGCGCTTTGCTGATGTCGGCCAATACTTTGTCGCGGTCCGCGTCGTTCTGCTGCCGTAACGCGAACGACGGATGATAGGTGGCGATGCCCCAGCCGCCTTCCACTTTGAACGGCGCGTCAAGATGGTCTCTCAGGCTGACCTTGCCACGCAACAGGGCGGTGAGCGCCGTAGCGCCAAGCGCGACGATCACCGCCGGGCGCACCGTGCGCAACTCACGTTCGAGCCAGTAAGAACACGCTTCGATCTCGCGCTGTCCCGGCGTTTTGTGCAACCTGCGTTTGCCGCGGGGTTCCCATTTGAAATGCTTCACCGCGTTGGTCAGATAAATCTGGTCGCGCGATAGCCCGGCGCGCGTGATCGCTATCGTCAGCAATTGCCCCGCCGGCCCGACGAACGGTTGACCACTCAGATCTTCCTGATCGCCGGGCTGCTCGCCGATCAGCATGATGCGCGCGCGGCTCGGCCCCGAACTGCCGACAGCTTGCGTCGCATTACGCCACAGGTCGCAACGCCGGCATGCATCGAGCGACGAAGGTTGATCGCGGACCGGTTGCGCCATGTCCGCTTCGATCGGAATGGTTTTGCCGCTCAGTGCGCCGACGCCGCTCGCCTGCGCCACGCGGCGCGCGCCGTTTTTCGCTTCACTGATTATGGCGGGGATCAGATGGCCCTCCGGCAAGCCTTTCCAGAAGCGTACCGGCATGTGCTGCTCGAGCGCCGCTTCGTTCAGTCGCGCCGGATTGAACGTGCTGCGGTAATAGGCGAGCCACAACGCCTCGGCTTCGTCCGCGGTATCGCGACGATGGTCGCCGGGCAGGGCGCGGCGTTGCTCCAGATGCAGTTGCTGACCGTCCCAGAAGGCCGCGCCGCGCGGCGTCGTGATCATCCAGGTCGAGCGTCCCATGCGTTGCGCAAAATGTTCCGCGGCCCACGCGAGGACATCATGCTCGGGCTCGTACCAGGCGATGTATTCTGGTGTTTGCACCGCTGACGCCGACGCTGACGTCTGCTTGCGAAACCGCACGTACGCGATCATGTCGTGCTTGGCACGCCGCACGCTTTTCGCCATGCGATGGAGTTGTGCTCCATGCGTGTGCTGCCGAGGCGACCGAGCGGTCGCCGTGTTGCCAACGCCACAGCACCTTGTATAAAAACGCCCAGCGCTGTGATTCGCGATACAGCGCGGCGTCTTGCAATAGCGCTGCCAGTTCCTTTGAAACATGCACGGCAGAGGGTCGGGGCTCCGCTGCTTGGGATGTCGCGCCATAGTCGAACAGCGCCTGCTCTTGCGACGACTCAGGTTCCTGCTTGACGCGCCATTCGATCGTCTCCGGCGCGAGGCCTTCGCCCAAAGCGCCAAGCGACGCGGCGCGCCACGCGGCGAAATGATCTTCGATAACGATGGAACGCATCGCGACGCGTCACAACAACGCCAGTTGCACCGGCGGCGCCAACACCCGGCGCAATCGCGCCGACGACGCGTCATGCAGCGCCGCGCGATAGTCCTGCGTCACGACGAACGGCATGATCTTCTCCAGCGGACAACGCAGCCGCACGAGGTCCTCGTAGCGCACACGCCGCGAACGCCGTAGCTCGACCAGGCGTTTCGCGTTGCGCATGCCGATGCCCGGCACACGCGCGATCATGCGCAGCGGCGCGCGGTTCAGGTCGACCGGAAACTGCTCGCGATGCGCCAACGCCCACGCGAGCTTCGGATCGATATCGAGCGAGAGGTTGCCGGGTTGTTCGAACAGCTCATCCGCACTGAAGCCGTAGCCGCGCATCAGGAAATCGGCCTGATACAGGCGATGCTCGCGTAACAACGGCGGCGCCTGAGCGGGCAATGCGGAAGGGCTATCGGGAATCGGGCTGAAGGCGGAGTAGTACACGCGCTTGAGCTTGTACGCTCCGTAGAGCGTCGCGGCGGTTTGCAAGATCGTGCTGTCGTTCGTCTGATCCGCGCCGACGATCATCTGCGTGCTTTGACCCGCTGGCGTGAACTTCGGCGCTCTGGCGTCGCTATGCGCCTCTTCCTGCGCAAGACGGATCGAACCCATGGCGAGTTTGATGGTGCGGACGTTCTTTTCCGGCGCGAGCCGCGCGAGGCTGCCGTCGGTGGGCAGTTCGATGTTCACGCTCAAGCGGTCGGCATAGCGCCCGGCTTGCGCAATCAATTGCGGATCGGCGTCGGGAATCGTCTTCAGATGAAGATAGCCGCGAAACTGATGATCCTCGCGCAAAGACTGGGCGACGCGCACGAGCTGTTCCATCGTGTAGTTCGATGACCGAATGATTCCGGAACTCAGAAACAGTCCGTCGATGTAATTGCGCCGATAGAAATCCAGCGTCAGTTCGACGACCTCCTCGGGCGTGAAGCGTGCGCGCGGCACGTTGCTCGAGCGCCGGTTGACGCAGTACTGACAGTCGTACAAACAGAAATTGGTGAGCAGAATTTTCAGCAGCGAGACGCAGCGCCCGTCTGGCGTGAAACTATGGCAAATGCCCGCGCCGGTGCTCGCGCCCAGACCGGCAATGCCGCGCGAGCCGCGCTTGGGTGCGCCGCTGCTTGCGCAGGACGCGTCGTACTTCGCCGCGTCGGCCAATACTTCCAGCTTTTTGAGCAGTTCCACGTTGCCGCCAATACTGTATGGATGTACAGTATTGTACGTGGGCGGGTCGTGACTGCAAGCGGTTTTTAATGAGAAGCGGGCGTTGATCACGGGGCGCGTCCGGTGAACAAACGGGGCGAGCAGAAGCAATAGAACGGGAATCGGGCGTATGCCGAATGGCGTTGCGTTTGCTTGCAGCGGCGCGATGGGATTAATAACAAGACGATCGCGGAACCTCGCACCGGCGAGCGGTCTGAATAGATCAAGTACGCGGGTGAGCCCGCACAATGAACGGAGATTCATCTACATGCCGGCTTTATCCGGTCAGGAACGCCATGCCTGAACAACTCTGGCTGCCTGGGCTCGAGGCGCCGCCAACGCCCACAGACGGTCTGTTCTTCGCCGTGTTTCCCGATGCCACGACAGCGGCCAGCATCGCGAAGCTCGCGCAACAGCTTTGCGGGGAGACGCGCGCGCGGAGTAAGCCGCTTGCGGCGGGCCGTCTGCATGTCACCTTGCATCATCTGGGAAATTTCGCGGGCGGTTTGCCGCAGGAGCGAGTCGACGCGGCGATGCAGGCGGCCGCCTCGATCAAAATGGAGCCGTTCAGCGTCGAATTCGACACGGCGGTCAGCTTTGCGTCGAAGCCGCGACCGGGACCGCTGGTGCTGGGCGGAGGCGAGGGCGTCGCTGGCCTGCACATGCTGCACGGCGCTTTGGGCCATGCATTGCAGGACGCTGGTTTGGGGGACCACGCAGTCTCATCGGCTTCGCGCTACATACCGCATGTCACACTGGCGTACGGCATGCCATGGGCCGCGGCGC
Organism: Paraburkholderia sp. BL9I2N2; assembly: GCF_004339745.1. Taxonomy (GTDB): domain Bacteria; phylum Pseudomonadota; class Gammaproteobacteria; order Burkholderiales; family Burkholderiaceae; genus Paraburkholderia. The sequence continues at coordinate 1,530,473 of NZ_SMGP01000001.1, forward strand.
GTCCCGTTGACCCGATATGCTGGAACGTGCGTGAGTTTGCGTTGATGCACAGTTTGCTCGGGCGTACGCGGCATGTCGCGTTGGCTCGATGGACTTTAGCGGGCGCCGAGTCATAGCGCGCATCGCCCAAGGTAACGGCGGCGTGTCGATCGCGCCGGGCTAGAACCGCATGCCCGTCGCGCAACCGCCGGCGAAGCCGCCACCGCTGCCGCCTGCGCCGCCGCAGAACACGCCACAACCGGATAGCGCGAGCGACATGGCCACGGCGGCTAGCGTTGCGCGCAATCTCGGTTTGAGAATGCGTTCGCCGAGGTGTGTGAGATCGGGAGCGGCATGCGGGCTGATGCCGGCGTCGAAACCGATGGTGGCGCAGGTAAGGCTTGAGTTGGTCATTCGGGATTTCATAACGTCAATGGCTTAGGGGAGCGGAGAGCAAAGGCGCGAACGGCGTCGTTCGTCGCAAGTCTTCTGTCAGGTTTGTGCGGAGAAAAAGGGGCGGCATGCGGCACGGCCGCGAATCGCTGAGGCTAGCGCACGACCCTATGTCCCTCAAATACGCGGAATCTGAAAACGTAGGAGGTTTCGTCGGTTCGAGAAGCGGAACGATCGTGCGCTCCCTGATAGAATGCTTGGGCCGCAACGTAGTGGATTGCAGATGAAATTGCTTGATGCGTTAGTCGAACAGCGTATTGCCGCCGCCGCCGCGCGAGGCGAGTTCGACGAGTTACCTGGCGCGGGCGCGCCGCTGTCGCTGGACGACGATGCTCTGGTCCCCGAAGAAGTGCGCGTCGCCAACCGGATTTTGAAGAATGCGGGCTTCGTGCCGCCCGCTGTCGAGCAGTTGCGCGCGTTGCGCGACCTGCAAGCGGAGTTGAATGCCGTGAGCGACCAGGCTACCCGTTGCCGTCTCCAGGCGCGCATGCTGGCGCTGGATATGGCACTTGAATCATTGCGTGGCGGGCCACTGGTTCTGCCGCGCGAGTACTGCCGGCGCATTGCCGAGCGGCTGTCCGAGCGCGCCGGTAACCTCAATACGGCAGACGCGGGTTCGCAGTGAGCGAGCCGCTTGCCCACGCCGCCTTGCCGGATTCGGATTCTGTCGAGTCTCGCGATGTGCTAAATGTGCAGGGTTCTCAGGCCTCGATCAGCGGTGTCGCTGAATTGACTGCGGCCGATGCGAGCGCTGCCGGTGCCTTCGCGAGTTCAGATCCCACGCTTGGCGAGCCGTCCATATTTCCCGCTGTTCCCGAAGTCCCGGAGCGCGATCGCCGCTTCATGGCGCTGGCGCAAGCCGCCGCCGAAGAAGCACGCGCTGCCGGCGAAGTGCCCGTCGGCGCAGTCCTCGTGCGCGGCGACGAAGTCATCGCCACAGGTTTTAATCACCCGATCGGCGGGCACGACCCGTCGGCACATGCGGAAATGGCCGCGTTGCGCGCCGCGGCGCAGGCCGTCGAGAACTACCGTCTGCCGGGCTGCGAACTCTACGTGACCCTGGAGCCGTGCCTGATGTGCGCGGGCGCGATCATGCACGCGCGCATCGCCCGTGTCGTGTTCGGGGCGCGCGATCCGAAAACCGGCGCGTGCGGCAGTGTCGTCGATGCCTTCGCGAATCCGCAGTTGAATCATCACACCACGGTGATCGGCGGCGTGCTCGAAAATGAATGTGGCGCCGCGCTCAAGTCGTTTTTTTGCCGAGCGGCGGCGCGCGAGCCGCGCAGCACGCGCGGCGGCACGCGCCGACGCAGGCAGCGAACCGGACAACGAACCGGGTCCGGCTGAGTCGCTCTAAAACAACAACGTCCAACAAGGTCTTGCCAATGGCCGTCCATCGCACCATCGAACTGATCGCGCCGTCCGGGTATCCGCATGATCCCGAGGTGCTGCATCGCGCGTTGCAACGCTTCCATACGCAAGGGCATCACGTCGAGGGCGTGGAGGCGGCGCGGCGTCGCTATCAGCGCTTTGCCGGCACCGATGGCGAGCGCGCGGCCGATCTGAACCGGCTCGCCGACCCGTCGCGCAAGTTGCCGGACATCGTGCTGGCCGTGCGCGGCGGCTACGGCGCGGTGCGCATCCTGCACGGGCTCGACTACGACGGGCTGCAGCGGCGGCTGACCGATCAGCCGATCGCGCTGGTGGGACACAGCGATTTCACCGCGATCCAGCTTGCGCTGCTGGCGCGTGCCGGCGTAAAGACCTTCGGCGGCCCGATGGTGATGAGCGACTTCGGCGCGGAGGAACTGAGCGAATTCACCATGCAGCACTTCTGGTCGGCGTTGACGAAGTCGACCATGACGGTCTCGAGCAACACGCCGCAAGCGCAGCCGGTCGACGTCTCAGGCATGTTGTGGGGCGGCAATCTGGCGGTGCTGGCATCGCTGATTGGCACGCCGTATATGCCGCCGGTGCAGGGCGGCATCCTGTTTGTCGAAGACGTCAACGAGCAACCGTTCCGGGTCGAGCGGATGATCTATCAATTGCACCTGGCCGGCATCCTCGCGCAGCAACAGGCGCTCGTGCTGGGCGATTTCTCCGGCGCCAAACCCTACGACTACGACAATGGTTACGACCTGCACGCCATGATCGAGCAGGTGAGGTCGGTGATCGGTATTCCGGTCGTCACCGGCCTTCAATTCGGGCATGTCCGCAACATGCTGACGCTGCCGGTGGGCGCGGACGCGCATCTCGTCGCCGACGCACACGGGTTCAAACTGAGTATGTCGGGCTATCCGTACCTGGCCTGAACCGGCGCAGGAGGGAAGCGGGCGGCCGCCCGCTTTCTTTTTAAGATCATTAACGCAACTAACGGTCAGTTCCTATGGACCACCGCCAACAGAACGACTCGTGAAGGTCCTTCGATTTTGTTGACAAAATCCGCCATCAATAGACGACCCCAGCCTCACCTAATTAAACTCGTACTGAGGCGGCACTAGGCACTCAAGCCGAGCCGGCAGCGCGCCAGCTCGCCCTCATCGCGAAGATTGTCGAAATTCGAAGCAAAAATTGTTGACAATCTTTATGTCCATCCTATGATGACCTACATACCGAGACGAACATCATGTCCGACACAGAGTCCGCAGCCGCCAATAGTTCGAAACCCGAAGTGATTGCCGAGCGCATCCGCGCCGCGATCCTCGAGCATCGGCTCGCGCCGGGCTCAAAGTTGACAGAAGCGCAGTTGTGCGAAGTATTCGGCGTGAAGCGCGGCCCGATCCGGCAGGCGCTGGCGCAGTTGGCGACTGATCACCTCGTCGACCTCGAACCGAATCGCGGAGCGTTCGTAGCAAGCCCGTCGCTGCAGGAAGTGCACGAAGTGTTCGAGATGCGTCGCATCATCGAGTTGGCGGTGGTCGAAAAGATTTGCACTGGTCACGGCATGCGGCGTTTGAAGAGCATCGGCAGCATGATCGGCCGGGAACGCAAAGCGTTCGAGACACGTGATTTTCCGGCGTGGATTCGCCTGTCGGGCGAGTTTCACACCGAGCTGGCGGGACTCACCGGCAATGCGGTGTTGTGCGACTGCCTGAACGGTCTGGTGGCGCGCTCCACGCTGATTTCCGCGCTGTACGAGTCGCTCGGACGCAGCCCATGCTCGTTCGAGGACCACGAAGCCATTCTCGCCGCGCTCGACGCCGGCGATGCAAAAGAGGCGGCGGCCTTGATGTCGCGCCATCTGCAAAGCGTCGAGTTGAAGATGCTGGACCGCCCCGCACGTGGCGCGGCCGATCTGCACGAAGTGTTCGGCGCACTCAACGGTGCAGCCAGAGATTCATCGAAGACAAAGTCCGCGCAAGGCTGAGGCAAGCGGCCGGCGCGCGCCCATTACCGGTGCGCGCCGCACTGAATTGAACTGAACGAATCTAGCGTTGCAAGGCGGCTCGGCGTGAGCGCTGCCGGCTTGTGCACGCGTGTCCGCCGCCGGGCGACGGGCTTCGAGTAGTAACGCATCGCCGGGAAGTCGCGGCTGCTGGCGGTGCGATAAACACAGTACTTCAGGTACGGAGACATCCGCGGCACGGCCGGACAGACGCGCCAAGACCCTTCGTCCCATACGGACGAGGCGGGCGCGACTGGCATGGCCGATGCAACGTCCTTCGATTCGCTATCGACGGTCCCTATTCCAAGGAGGAATCATGGCTCAGTTCAGTGCAGCGCCCGGCAATCCCGCAATTCCCACTTATGCAGACGACGGCGCGCCCAGCGAACCGTCCATGCCCGCAGGCTACAGCGACCGCCTCTATAACGAGGATCTCGCGCCGTTGCGGCATCAAACCTGGGGCGCTTACAACATCTTTGCGTTCTGGATGTCGGACGTGCACAGCGTCGGCGGCTATGTGTTCGCGGGCAGTCTGTTCGCGCTCGGCCTGACGAGCTGGCAAGTGCTGATCGCGCTGCTGGTCGGCATCACCATCGTCAACCTGTTGTGCAACCTGATCGCCAAGCCGAGCCAGGCGAACGGCGTGCCGTATCCGGTAGCGTGCCGCGCGACCTTCGGCGTGCTCGGCGCGAATATTCCCGCGGTGATTCGAGGCCTGATTGCGGTCGCGTGGTACGGCATTCAGACCTATCTGGCCTCGAGCGCGCTGGTGATCGTCGTGTTGAAGTTCGTTCCGCAGTTGCTGCCTTACGCCGATGTTCATCATCATGGCTTCATGGGACTCTCGACGCTCGGCTGGACCGGTTTCATGCTGCTGTGGGTGTTGCAGGCACTGGTGTTCTGGCACGGCATGGAGACCATCAAGAAGTTCATCGACTTCGCCGGTCCCGCGGTCTACGTGGTGATGTTCATTCTCGCGGGCTACATGGTGTATCGCGCGGGATGGCGCAACATCGGCATCAACCTGGGTGGCGTCAAATATCACGGCATGCAGGTCGTTCCGGTGATGATCACGGCGATCTCGCTGGTGGTGTCGTATTTCTCCGGACCGATGCTGAATTTCGGCGACTTTTCGCGCTACGGCAAGAGCTTTCGCAGCGTGCAGCGCGGCAACTTCTGGGGGCTGCCGGTCAACTTCCTGGCCTTCTCGCTGGTGACGGTGATCACGACCGCCGCCACGCTGCCGGTGTTCGGCGAACTGATCACGGACCCGGTCGAAACCGTGGGCCGTATCGACTATCCGACTGCGGTGATTCTCGGCGCGCTGACCTTCACGATCGCGACTATCGGCATCAACATCGTCGCCAACTTCGTCTCGCCGGCTTTCGACTTTTCCAACGTGGCGCCGCGCCTCATTAGCTGGCGCATGGGCGGTATGCTCGCAGCGGTCGCGTCGATCTTCATCACCCCGTGGAATCTGTTCAACAACCCGGCCGTGATCCACTACACGCTCGACGTCCTCGGCAGTTTCATCGGACCTTTGTACGGCGTACTGATTGTTGACTACTATCTGGTGAAGCGTCAGAAGATCGTCCTCGACGATCTGTACACGGTCGCGCCCACTGGTTCGTACTGGTATCGCAACGGCGTCAACTACCGGGCTGTCGCTGCGCTGCTGCCGGCTGCCGTGATCGCGGTAATCTGCGTGATGGTGCCCGCGCTCGACGGCATGGCGAATTTCTCGTGGTTCATTGGCGCAGGCCTCGCCGCGCTGTTCTATCGCGTTCTCGCACGCTGAAGCTTGCAGACGCAACAGGAGTCGATATGCGCATCAAACTGATCAACCCGAATACGACCCAACGCATGACGGAAGCGATGGGCCGCTGCGCGCGCGAAGTCGCCGCGCCGGGCACTGAAATCATCGCGGTGAATCCGACCATGGGGCCGCCGTCGATCGAAGGCTATTACGACGAAGCGCTTGCGACGCCGGGCCTGCTCGCCGAAGTCGCCGCCGGCGAGCGCGAAGGTTGCGACGGCTACGTGATCGCCTGCTTCGGCGATCCCGGTCTGTACGCCGCGCGTGAGCTGGCGCGCGGCCCGGTGATCGGCATTGCCGAAGCAGCGATGCACGCGGCCAGCGTGCTGGCGCCGGGCTTCTCGGTGGTGACCACGCTGGCGCGCACGTGCGGTATGGCGTGGCACCTCGCCGAGCGCTACGGCATGAAACGGTTTTGCCGCAACGTGCGCGCCACCGACGTCGCCGTGCTCGATCTCGACAAGCCTGGCTCGGCGGCGCGTCGCATCATCCTCGACGAATGCCGGCGCGCGCTTGCGGAAGACGGTTCGGACGCCATCGTGCTCGGCTGCGCGGGCATGGCCGAGTTGTGCGCGGAGATCGAAGACGCGCTCGGCGCGCCGGTGATCGAGGGCGTGACGGCCGCTGTCAAGTGGACCGAGGCGCTGGTCGCGCTGCGTCTTTCGACGGCCAAACGCGGCGATTACGCCCGGCCGCTGGCCAAGCGCTACGACGGCGCGCTGGCATCTTTCAGCCCGACCGACACCGATCCGAATCCGCTCACGCCGCGAAGTTCTGCTGTCATTTCCGCCGCAAATGCGCCGCAAACCGCAGGAACGGCCGATTTATTGCGGGTAAACACTACAGAATCTGGGCCGCACATACATTCAGTCTGACATGCACTATCTGCCCGGGTGTATGGGCGCACCCGGGTGTTTTCGCTACACTGGTCCAACTCGGCGCGGGCCGCCTGAAAGGCTTTTTTCTGCTGCTTTCGGTACGGCTTCTGGTGTTTTTCCAGCCACGCCCGCGTGAGCCATTTGCACTCAGCACGCAAGCTCACGCCAACCTCACGTGCATGCCACGTGAGTTCCACGCGAATTTTACGTACCGTCACCACGCATTCGTCAAACCATGCCACTCGACCCGAACTACCCACGCGATCTGATCGGCTACGGCCGCCACCCGGTGCAGGCAAACTGGCCGGGTCGAGCGCGTGTCGCAGTGCAATTCGTCCTGAACTACGAAGAGGGCGGTGAAAACTGCGTGTTGCACGGCGATCCCGGCTCGGAGCAATTTCTGTCGGAAATCGTCGGCGCCGCGGCTTTTCCGGGGCGCCACATGAGCATGGAGTCGATCTACGAGTACGGCTCGCGCGCGGGCGTCTGGCGTATCCTGCGCGAATTCGAAAAGCGCAAGCTGCCGCTCACGGTGTTCGGCGTCGGCATGGCGGTCGAACGGCATCCGGAACTGGCGCGTGCCTTCGTCGAACTCGGTCATGAGATTGCTTGCCACGGCTATCGCTGGATTCACTATCAGGACATGGCGCCGGAGAAAGAAGCGGAACACATGCGCCTCGGCATGGAAGCGATCGAGCGCGTGACGGGCGAGCGTCCGCTCGGCTGGTACACCGGCCGCGACAGTCCCAATACGCGGCGCCTCGTCGCTGAATACGGCGGTTTCCTGTACGACTCGGATTACTACGGCGACGATCTGCCGTTCTGGATGGACGTCGACGTCACCGGTGGCGCGAAAGTGCCGCAACTGATCGTGCCGTACACGCTCGACACCAACGACATGCGCTTTGCGAGCCCGCAAGGCTTCAACACGGCGGACCACTTCTTCACGTACCTGCGCGACGCATTCGACGTGCTCTACGAAGAAGGCGACGAAGCGCCGAAGATGCTGTCCATCGGCATGCACTGCCGCCTGCTCGGGCGCCCTGGGCGCTTCCGCGCGCTGCAACGTTTTCTCGACCATATCGAACAGCACGATCGCGTGTGGGTGACGCGACGCGTCGATATTGCGCGCCACTGGCGCGAACATCATCCTTACCAACAAAACAACCGCGGGGCTGCGGCATGAAGGCGATGCAATACACTCTGGACCAACTCAACAGCACCTCGACCGACGCGTTCGTGGCAGCGCTGTCGGGCATTTTCGAGCACTCGCCGTGGGTCGCGGAAATTGCCGCGCAGCAACGGCCTTTCGCCAGCATCGACGAGTTGCACCGCAAGATGTCGAACATCGTCGAAACGGCCGGTGAAGAGAAGCAACTGGCGTTGATCAATGCCCACCCGGAACTCGCCGGCAAGGCTGCCGTGCGCGGCGAACTGACGGCCGAATCCACGCGCGAGCAGAGCGGCGCCGGCCTCGCGCAGTGTACGCAGGAAGAATTCGATAGGCTGCTCGCGCTGAACGCCGCATATCGCGAGAAGTTCGGCTTTCCGTTCATTCTGGCCGTGCGCGGGTATGACCGTCACGGCATCATCGCGAACTTCGAGGCGCGCGTGAACAATAGCCGCGCCGACGAATTGCGCGCGAGCCTCGATCAGATCTACCGCATCGCACGTTTCCGGCTCGACGACCTGATCGACGCGTAAGGTCTTATCACGCGTCGCTGGACTCGAACCGAAACGTTTTTTTCAGCACTGACAAACACTAAGGAAGACAAAGATGGCACTCCCGATTCTCGACCCCAACGCACCGGAATTCACGCGCCGCTATGTGAATCTGGCGGACCCGCGCCTGGGCGCGCAGGCGCTCGAGGCCAGCGACGATTTCTTCGCACCGAAGGAACGCATGCTGAATCCGGAGCCGGCCGTCTTCATTCCGGGCAAATACGACGACAACGGCAAGTGGATGGACGGCTGGGAAACGCGCCGCAAGCGCGCCAACGGCTATGACTGGTGCGTCGTGAAGCTGGCGCGTCCGGGCGTGATCAAGGGCCTCGATCTCGACACCAGCCACTTCACGGGCAACTTCCCGCCGGCGGCGTCGGTGGAAGCCGCGCGCGTGGTGGACGGCGCGCCGACCCAGTCGACGCAATGGACCGAAATCGTGCCGTCGACCACGTTGCAAGGCAATAGCCACCACTATCACGAAGTCAGCGACGCGAATGCGTACACGCACCTGCGCGTGCACATCTATCCGGACGGCGGTATCGCGCGTCTGCGTGTATATGGTCAACCGCAAGTCGACTGGGCCGGCGCGAGCCGCACCGAGCAGTTCGATCTCGCCGCGATGGAAAACGGCGCGTATCTGGTCGCGGCGAACAACCAGCACTTCGGCGCTGCGTCGACGATCCTGATGCCGGGCCGCGGCGTGAACATGGGCGACGGCTGGGAAACGCGCCGCCGTCGCGAGCCGGGCAACGACTGGGCGATCGTCGCGCTGGCGCAACCGGGCGTGATCAGGAAGATCGAAGTCGATACCGCGCACTTCAAGGGCAACTATCCGGACCGCTGCTCGATTCAGGCCGCGTACGTGACGGGCGGCACGGACAGTTCGCTGATTACGCAAGCCATGTTCTGGCCGGTGCTGCTCGGTGAACAGAAGCTGAAGATGGACAACCAGCACTATTTCGAAAGCGAAATCGCGGCGCTGGGTCCGGTGACGCACGTGCGCTTTAACATCATTCCGGACGGCGGCGTGTCGCGTCTGCGTCTGTGGGGTACGCTCGCATCATGAAAACGCTCGCGATCGAACCGTTGACGAAGGAAGCGTTCGCCGCATTTGGCGACGTGATCGAACTCGAAGGCGCGAAGCAGATTCCGATCAATCTCGGCACGACGATCCGCTATCACGATCTCGCGAAAGTGGATGTCGACGACGAGAACGGCCGCACGCTCGTGAACCTGTTTCGCGGGCAGCCGCGCACGCTGCCGTTCGAACTGAAGATGCTCGAACGTCATCCGCTCGGCAGCCAGGCGTTCGTGCCACTGAACGACAAGCCGTATCTGGTGGTCGTGGCGCCGGCGGGCGAGCTGGATGCGTCGAAGATTCGCGCGTTCGTGACGAGCGGCTGGCAGGGCGTGAACTATGGGAAGGGCGTATGGCATCATCCGCTGATCGCGTTGGGCGACGTGAGCGACTTTATCGTCGTCGATCGTGGCGGAGATGGCCTCAACCTCAATGAGCAGGATCTCGCGGAGTCGTTGTGGCTCACGGAAGATGCGTTGAGCGCGGTGGCTGTTTGAGTTTTATCGCTTTGACGTAGCGAGCCGGTTGACTTAAAAAGAACCCACAGCATCAGTGCTGTGGGTTTTTTGTTTTGGCGGCGAACCGCGAAGTTAGCGCGACGCCGTCGTTCCGCGTTTAGCTGCGTTTAGCTGCGTTTGGCAAGAAGCGGTGAATGCCCGATCACCTCGCGCGCGCGTTCCGCTGGTTCAGGCGCGGAAAAACCCGCGGCTTCGATAGCCGGTTTGAGCCCTTTGAATTGCAGGCTCTTCTTCGGCGAACGCAAGGACGCCATGCCGTCGTCCCACGCGTGAAGCATGTGCTTCGCGACGGTGTGCCATTGCGTCTCGTTGCGCGCCGCTTCGATCAACTCATGGCCGACGGCGACGGCCGAATCGCACAGCGCCTCGACCATCTGCGCGTATTGTCGTGGCGCGATGCCCATGCGCGTGTTGAAAAAACGCTCCATCGTTTTACCGGCCGCCCAGGTTTTGCGGCCGTCGATCGGCAAGCCCGGCGGATTGGCCGCGTAGCGTGGGTATGCCTGCGTCGTGACGATGTCGTAGACGGGCGTGAACGCGACATCGTCGACCGACGTATAGAACAACGCCACATTCTTCGTATGGCAGTCCGCGTTGCGTACGACGTAGTTCGTCAGCAAATGCCAGCCGAGATATTCCAGTTGCTGTCGCATGGTGTTGCGATCGAGCAGATACGCTCGCGCGGCATTGAGCATTTTTTCGCTGGTCGAGTTGTATTTTTCATGTGGCGGCAAACCCAATAGACCGCACATGTCTTCGATGCCGTAGGCCGGCAATCCTTGTGCGTCGACGTCGAAGCGTTCGACGATCAGCGCCCGGCCATCGTCCGACATCTGCGTGCGCGCGACCGGCGCGACGCCGAGCCGTTCCAGCACGCGCATGGAATAGAACTCGTTGAAGCCGAGAAACGGCGTGTTGTCGTCCGAGCCTTTGACGATGTGGCGGCTCGTCCGGATGGTCGGTTTGCCGAGCGGCATCGGCGTAGACGTGCTGGACGTCGCGTCTTGAGGCGCGATGAACTTCGGCACGGCGCCCGAGATGGCCGCGCGCGCATATTCGCGCACGAGTTGCGCGAAATGTTCGGCCGTGTTGTCGCCGTGCAGAATGTCCTGCACGTCGAGCGCCTGCAGTTCCGTGCCCGGCGCGACGCCTTCGGGTGTCACGGTGACGCGGCCGATCCCCATGGCGCCGACCACGGCGAGCAACGACAGGTCGGTGCCGTCGAGCAACGGCCCGAATTGCTCGCGGATCAGATTCAGCAGATAACCCTCCGGCAGGTTTTGCCGGAAAAACGGATGCAGGTCGCGCGGCCAGCGCCAGGCCTCTTCACGCACCGGCATGGCCAGACTGACGAAGTCCGCCGCGCTCGCGTCGCGGTTGTATTTGAGGACGTAGTCGTCGCGCTCGCGAAATAGCGTGGCGACGTTCTTGCCCAGTACCTGAACGTCGAGCCTCATGAGTTCGCGTCCGGATTGCGTTGTTCAGCGAGGATGTCTTCGAGCGTGCGCCCGTGTCCATGCGCGACGAACTTGAGGTCGTAGCCTGCCGCTTCGAGCAGGCGCACGAGCACGGACACGCTCATGTCGTTTTTGGCGAGCGTTTCCATACGCGCGACGGTGGTGCGCGCGACGCCCGCCCGGTGCGCCAGTTCCTCTTGCGACAGGTTGCTTTCGCGGCGCACGGCCTTCAGCATGTCCGATACATCGGCGAGATTGGTCATTTGTAGCCCCGCGGCACCAATTTTGACGAATTCGTTTGTTATTGTAGCCCATGAGGCACAAAACAGCTGATGAGATTTGTGCCTCATGGGCTACATTCTGAACGAATTTTAGTATTTTGTAGCCCGCAGGCTACAAAATACTAAAAGCGCACCTTTGATGAGCCGACACCGACGCGCCCAAAGAAAAGCGGGCTTCCCGCTCGCGCGAAAGGCCCGCCGTTTGTTGCTTCATCCATCGCCACGCCGGGCAACGCGCCCGGCCCGGTCATTACTTCACCGCTCCACCTTCGAACCACGCGGCGATCTTCATCCGCTCCTCGTCGGTCATGTGCGTCACGTTGCCGAGCGGCATAGCCTTCAGCGTCACCGCTTGCTGATAGATCCGCTGCGCGTTCTGCGAGATTTCATCCGGCGTATCCAGCAGCACGCCGGCCGGGGCGCTGCCCATCATCGTCGGATGCGCGGAGTGGCAAGCCACGCAGCGCTGCTGCAGCACCGGTGCGATATCGGCCACCTTGACGGTCGGCGCGTTCGCCGCTTGCGCTTGCGGCACGATCGGCTTCGGCATGGTCCAGAAGAGGGCGGCGAACATCAGCGCGATGCCAACCAGCGGCAGATACCACAGCACCTGGCCACGGTGACGCATCACGAAGAACTGACGGATCAGCGCGCCGGCCAGCATGATGACCAGCAGCACGGCCCAGTTGTACGGATGCGTGTAGGTCATCGCGTAGTGGTTCGACAGCATCGCGAACACCACCGGCAGCGTGAAATACGTGTTGTGCACCGAGCGTTGCTTGCCGCGCTTGCCGTAGATCGGGTTCGGCGTTTCACCCTTGAGCATCGCGTCGACCATCTTGCGCTGGCCCGGAATGATCACGAAGAACACGTTGGCCGACATGATCGTCGCCAGCATCGCGCCCATGATCAGGTAAGCCGCGCGGCCCGCGAAGATATGGCACGCGAGCCACGCCGCGATCAGCACGTACACGCCGACGCAGATACCGAGCACCTTGTCCTTGTTGCCGAGAATGCGGCACAGCGAGTCGTACACGATCCAGCCGGCGGCGAGGAAGCCGAGCGCCGACGCGACCGCGACCACCGGGCCCATATCCAGCACGTTCTTGTCGATCAGGTAAGTGCTCGGCGAGAACAGATACAGCACGGTGAAGAGACCGAAGCCCGACAGCCACGTGGTGTACGACGGCCACTTCGACCAGTGCAGATCGTCCGGCATTTCCGGCGGCGCGACGGTGTACTTCTGCATGTTGTAGAAGCCGCCGCCGTGCACGTGCCACAGTTCGCCGAACACGCCGCGCTTGCGCTGGTTCGGGTCAATCGGCGGCTTCAGGCTGTTGTCGAGCGCGACAAAATAAAACGATTCGCCGATCCATGCAATCGCGGCGATGACGTGGAACCAGCGAATCGCCAGATTCAACCAGTCTGTGATAAAGCCTTCCATGAAACTCCTCCACTTCTGATTCGTTGTACACGCGATGACGCTGTGTGCCTTCTAAAACCCGGCTGACGGGTCATTGGCAGGGCAGCACGAGCAGCACGTCACTGCGCAGACTGCGGGGTGAAGACGCGATGCGCTCAGTTCGCACAGCGCCGTTTTTTTATTGGCTCGTCGGTTGGGTCGCGTATGGGGCGAAGCGGGTCGAGCCGCATGCGTTCGATTGCGTTTCGCGGGTGCTCGCATGTGTCTCCATGAGCATCTGCGCAATGCAATCGAGCGCGACCGGTATGCTGCGCGAACTCGACCTCGCTTTGTCCAACACCTTTCCCGCACCTCGTGGCAGATGTCTCCTAGCTGCCGCGATACGTGCTGTACGACCACGGCGACACCAGTAGCGGCACGTGATAGTGCGCACTGGCATCGGCCACGCCGAAGCGCAACACGACGCGATCGACGAAGCGCGGCTCCGGCACCTTCGTGCCGATCGACGCGAAGTAGTCGCCGGCGCCGAACACGAGTTCGTATTCGCCCGCAACTAGCGCCTCGCCTTCGAGCAGCGGCTGGTCGCAACGACCGTCGTCATTGGTGGTAGTGGTTTTGAGCGCGCGGCGCGTATCGCCTGAGAGCGCGAAGAGTTCGACCTTGATGCCCGCACCGGGACGGCCGTTCGCGGTGTCGAGCACATGGGTAGTGAGCTTTCCCATTCGCAATTTTCCTTATGTGAATGCGAGGTTTCGGCGGCAGCCCGATCCAGACACGTTTGCGGCGGATCGAGGCTCCACGTCAGTGGCTACATACCCGTCGGCGAATTGAAGCGAGCGCCGTGACAGCCATTGTAAAAAGGTTGTTCCGTCCAGCGCGCGCGAGATAAGAAAGATAATAGCTGGCGCATGACGGACAGCCTGCTGAAAGCCGCAACGACTCGATTCCTTCGACTATTACAGCGCATTTGCCTTACCGGCGGATCGTACCGGCGCCAAAAAAGGCCCACTATATCGACGGCGTGAAGTTGGGTATCGCATTGGCGTGAGTTGTCAGCATTATTTTGGCCGTCGAAGGTTACGTCTGTGCGTTGCAGCAAACGCGAATCGACGACGATTCAGCCGCGACGCACCCCGAAGACGGCGGAAACACGCTGGGTAACCGGGCCAACGGCGTTCGACGGGACGCGGCGGCACGGTGGCGTGCCGGCACATCGCGTTCGAACGGCTTTGCACGGAAGCAATGAAGCGGAGAAACGAATGACGATGGAACAAGCGGCTAATCAAACGAATAAGCCCAAAAAAACGATGCTGGTGAAGCACGCGGACGTGCTGGTTACGATGGACGGCGCCCGGCGCGAACTGCGCGACGGCGGCCTGTATATCGAGGACAACCGCATCGTCGCGGTCGGACCGACGGCGGAACTGCCGCAAACCGCCGACGAAGTGCTGGACATGCGTGGACATCTGGTGATTCCGGGTCTCGTGAACACGCACCACCACATGTATCAGAGCCTGACGCGCGCGATTCCCGCCGCGCAGAACGCCGAATTGTTCGGCTGGCTGACCAACCTCTACAAGGTGTGGGCGAACCTCACACCGGAGATGATCGAAGTCTCGACGCTGACGGCAATGGCCGAGCTGTTGCTGTCCGGTTGCACGACTTCGAGCGATCACTTGTACATCTATCCGAACGGCAGCCGGCTCGACGACAGCATTGCGGCGGCGCGCCGGATCGGCATGCGTTTTCACGCGGCGCGCGGCAGTATGAGCGTGGGGCAGAAAGACGGCGGCCTGCCGCCGGATTCGGTGGTCGAACGTGAAGCGGACATTCTGAAGGATACGCAGCGCCTGATCGAGACATACCACGACGAAGGCCGTTACGCGATGCTGCGCGTGGTGGTCGCGCCATGCTCGCCGTTCTCGGTGAGCCGCGATCTGATGCGTGAATCGGCGGTCATGGCGCGGCGGTACGGCGTGTCGATGCATACGCACCTCGCGGAGAACGTCAACGACATCGCGTATAGCCGCGAGAAGTTCGGTATGACGCCGGCGGAGTATGCGGAAGACCTCGGCTGGGTCGGTCATGACGTGTGGCATGCGCACTGTGTGCAACTCGACGACGCGGGCATCGAGCTGTTCGCGCGCACCGGCACCGGCGTTGCGCATTGTCCGTGTTCGAACATGCGGCTTGCGTCGGGCATCGCGCCGGTCAAGCGCATGCGTCTGGCGGGCGTGCCGGTGGGTTTGGGCGTCGACGGATCGGCGTCGAACGACGGCGCGCAGATGATCGCCGAAGTGCGTCAGGCGTTGCTGTTGCAGCGAGTCGGCTTCGGGCCGGATGCGATGACCGCGCGCGAGGCATTGGAAATCGCGACGCTCGGTGGCGCGAAAGTGCTCAATCGCGACGACATCGGCGCATTGGCACCCGGCATGGCGGCGGATTTCGTGTCGTTCGATTTGCGTCAGCCGCTCTTCGCGGGCGCGTTGCATGACCCGGTCGCGGCGCTCGTGTTCTGCGCGCCGTCACAAGTGAGCTACAGCGTGATCGGCGGCAAGGTGGTCGTGAAGGACGGGCAGTTGACGACGCTGGAACTCGGACCGGTGATCGAGCAGCACAACCGGTTGGCGAAGACGCTTTACGAAGCAGCGGCGTAACGGGGAGGGTGAGGTTATCGGCGACGAGACACATAACCGCCGATAACCCACAAACGCAAAGACTCAAGGCTTGTCGATCAACGTCTTGGTCGCTTCGGCAACCAGGCTGCGCAACCAGCGCACTTCATCGGAGTAATGCACGCGCTCGTGCCACAACTGGTAGTACTGCATCGGCGGGAAATCGAGCGGTGCGGGCACGACCGTGAGCGGCAGGAACTTGGCGTAGTAATCGGCAAAGAGACGCGTCGTCGTGAAGATCAGATCGGACTTGATCAGCACGTACGGCGCCAGATTGAAGTACGGCAAGGTCACGACCACATGACGCTTTAAGCGCTCGCGCGCGAGGTGCACGTCGATCGCGCCGCGCTGGCCCACCGAATAAGGAGTAGGCGCGAGATGCGGCGCATTCAGGTACTGGTCGAGCGTGAGGCCGCCGCGTTTGGCGAACGGATGCGTGTTGCTCATCAGGCAGACGATCTGATCGACGAACAGGTTCGACAGGTGCAACTGCTCCGGCGGCTCCGGCCAGTTGCCGACCACGATGTCGAGCTTGCCGTCCTCGAGCGCGAGTTCGTAGTCGAAGGCCGGTCCCAGCGAGTGAAACTCGAGCGTCGCGTTCGGCGCGGCCTGGCGAAAGCGTTCGACCACCGTCGGCACGAACAGCACATTCAGATAGTCCGGGCAGCCGATCCGGTAGCAACGGATGGACGTGGCCGGATCGAAGTTGTGCTGCTGGAACTTGATGCGTTCGATCTCGCGCAGCGCGTTCTGCACCGGTTCAAGCAGGCGCAGGCCGTATTCCGTCGGCACCATGCCGGATTTGCCGCGCACCAGCAGCGGGTCGCCGGTGATGTCGCGCAAACGGCGCAGCGCCGCGCTGATGGCGGGTTGCGATTGATTCAGTTTGACGGCCGCGCGCGTGACGCTGCGTTCCATCAAGAGGGTGTGCAAGACGCGTAATAGATAAGTATCGATCGCCTCGCGTTGCTGACTCATGACTTCTCCGAAATATATGTGCTGGCTGATCGAACGGGCGTGGGAGTATATGACTTTTAATATGAACGAGACGCCGCGTCAAGAGTGGGATACCCGCAGAGCGCGCTGCGGCGCGGGTTTGCGGGGAATTTTGGCGGCTCGACTGACTGGGTCGAATTAGGTATTGTCATCCGGTTGTGGTGACGGATCGGCCGCCGGCAAGGTGGACGGACGCGCTGTTACCGGCAGTCACTGACGTACTACGGAATCACATGAGCGACTCTTCTTATAGCGACGGCGCCGCCGCGCAGCCGGCAGACAGGCCGGAACAGGCGGCGCCCCGGTTGGTGCTTCAAGGCATCACCAAACAATACCCGGCCGTGCGAGCCAACGACGACGTCACGTTGATCGTCGCGCCGGGCGAGATCCATGCCGTGCTCGGCGAAAATGGCGCCGGCAAAAGCACGCTGATGAAAATCATCTACGGCGCGGTGCGGCCCGACGCCGGCGAGATTCGCTGGGAAGGCCAGACGGTCGAGATCGCCAATCCGGCGGCGGCGCGCAAGTTGGGCATCGGCATGGTGTTCCAGCATTTTTCGCTGTTCGAGACGCTCACGGTCGGCGAAAACATCGCGCTCGCGCTCGACGAACCGTTCGATCTGAAGACGCTGTCCAAGCGCATCCGCGAAGTCTCGGCCGACTACGGGCTCGACATCGACCCGCAGCGTCACGTGCATAGCCTGACGGTGGGCGAGCGGCAACGCGTCGAGATCGTCCCGCTGTCTGCTGCAGAACCCGCGTCTGCTGATCATGGATGAGCCGACTTCGGTGCTGACGCCGCAAGCGGTCCGCAAACTGTTCGAGACGCTACGGCGGCTCGCCGCCGAAGGCTGCAGCATTCTCTACATCAGCCACAAGCTCGACGAAATCCAGGAACTGTGCGACACCGCGACAGTGATGCGCGGCGGCCGCGTGACCGGTCACGTGAAGCCGAAGGGCGAAACCCACGCGTCGCTCGCTCAATTGATGGTCGGCCATTCGCTGCCGGATTACACGCGGCGCGAACACAACCCGGGCGCGGTGCTGCTCGACGTGAAGCAACTCTCGGTGGAAAGCGACGACCCGTTCGGCACCTCGCTGCGTGACGTGTCGTTCGGCGTGCATGCGGGCGAGATCTTCGGCATCGCGGGCGTCTCGGGCAATGGACAGGCGGAACTGCTGTCGGCGCTGTCGGGCGAAAAGCGCGGCGTGCGTGCCGACGCGGTCACGATTTGCGGCAAGGCGGCGGGACGCCTCGGCGCAGGCGGCCGACGTGCGCTCGGCTTCGGCTTCGTGCCGGAAGAGCGTCTTGGCCGCGGCGCGGTGCCGGCCATGACGCTGTCGGAAAACGCGCTGCTCACCGCGCATCGTCAGCAGATGGTGAGTTCGGGCTGGATCAAGGCCGGCGCGATGCGCGCATTTGCGAAGCGCTGCATCGACGCTTTCGACGTGCGCTGCGGCGGCTCGGAAGCGCTCGCGCAAAGTCTGTCGGGCGGCAATCTGCAGAAATACATCATGGGCCGCGAGATTCTGCAGGCGCCCAAGGTGCTGGTGGTCGCGCAGCCTACGTGGGGCGTCGACGTCGGCGCGGCGGCGTTCATTCGCCAGCAGTTGCTCGATCTGTCGGCGCGCGGTGTGGCGATTCTGGTGATCTCGGAGGAGTTAGAAGAGTTGTTCGACATCTGCGATCGCATCGCGGTGCTGGCAGGCGGCAGACTCTCGCCGGTACGCGCCACGGGAGCGACCAACGCCGAGGAAATCGGCCGCTGGATGGCGGGGCTGTTCGGCGATCGCGAGGGCGCAGCGCCTTCGGCGGAACAACCGGCGCATGCCTGAGCGGGCGTCTGTCGCGCGAATACGCGTGAGCTCGCCCGGCATCAGAACGAGAACCATATCACTCACACGCTACCCATGATTCTTCCGTATCGACTCGAAGCACGCACGACGCCCTCGCGCACCATGCAGCTCGCCGTGCCGCTGATCGCCGCGTTGCTCACGCTCGCGATCGGCTTTCTGATCTTCAGCCTCGTCGGCCGCGATCCGCTGCAGGCCATGCACGCGTTTTTCATCGAGCCGCTGTCCAGCGTGAACGGCTGGTCCGAGCTGCTGCTGAAGGCATCGCCGTTGTGCCTGATCGGCTTGGGTCTCGCCATCGGCTATCGCGCCAACGTCTGGAACATCGGCGCCGAAGGGCAAATGCTGCTCGGCGGCATCGCCGCGAGCGGCGTCGCGATCTATTTCGATCAGGCCACCGGCTGGTGGATTTTGCCGACCATGATGATTGCCGGCGTGCTGGGCGGCATGGCGTGGGCGGCGATTCCGGCGCTGCTCAAAAGCCGCTTCAACACCAACGAGATTCTCGTCAGCCTGATGCTCACGTATGTGGCCACGCAACTGCTGATCTACCTGGTGAGCGGCCCGTGGCGCGATCCGCAGGGCATGAACTTCCCACTCTCGGAGATGTTCAGCGGCGACGCGCTCTATCCGACCTTCTCCGGCGACTGGCACTGGAAATGGCTGCGCGGCACGCGTCTGAACGCATCGGTGTTCGTCACGCTGATCGCGATTCCGCTCGTGTGGGTTTTCATGCGCAAGAGCTTCGCGGGCTACCGCATGAACGTCGGCGGTCTCGCGCCGCTCGCCGCGCGCTACGCCGGCTTCTCCGACAAGAAGACGATCTGGACGTCGCTGCTGATCAGCGGCGGCCTCGCGGGCCTCGCCGGCATGGGCGAGATCTCCGGTCCGATCGGGCAGTTGCAGGCCACGTGGTCGCCGGGTTACGGCTTCACAGCGATCATCGTCGTGTTCGTGGGGCGGCTGCATCCGCTCGGCATCGTGCTCGCGAGCCTGCTGATGGCGTTGCTCTATCTCGGCGGCGAAGCCGTGCAGACCTCGATGCAACTGCCGCAGGCGCTTTCCGGCGTGTTCCAGGGGCTGTTGCTGTTCTGCCTGCTGGGTGCCGACCTGTTCGTGAACTATCGCGTGCGCCGCCGAACGCTGGCCGCCCAGGTTCACTGATCAGCTCTCTGACATTCGCTCACTGATTTATCGCCGGATCCACATGGACATTCAACAAGCCAGCTCGCTCACGTCGAGCGCCGTCACCGCCGCGATTCCGCTGATGTTCGCGGGCGCGGGCGAACTCGTCACCGAAAAATCGGGCGTCCTCAACCTCGGCGTCGAAGGCATGATGCTGATGGGCGCGGTGACCGGCTACGCGGTCACCGCGATCACCGGCAGCCCGTGGCTCGGCGTGCTTGCCGCGATCGGCGCCGGTCTCGCGATGTCGCTGCTGTTCGCGTTTCTCACGCTCACCATGCTCGCCAATCAGGTCGCCACCGGCCTTTCGCTGACGATCTTCGGCATCGGCCTCTCGGCGTACGTCGGCAAGCCGTACACGTCGGCTGCGGTGCGCGCGACCATCGACACGTGGACGATTCCCGGCCTCTCGAAGATCCCGGTGCTCGGTCCAGCGTTCTTCAGCCTCACGCCGCTCGATTACCTCGCGTTCCTGATGTTCGCGGTAATCGGCTGGTTCCTGTACCGCACGCGCGCGGGCCTCGTACTGCGCTCGGTCGGCGAATCGCCGCAGGTCGCGCACTCGGTCGGCTTTCCGGTGGTCGGTGTGCGTTACGGCGCGGTCGCGTTCGGCGGTGGCATGGCCGGGCTCGCGGGCGGCTACTACTCGATCGTCAATCTGCACCTGTGGCAGGAACAGCTCACCTCGGGCCGCGGCTGGATCGCGCTCGCGCTGGTCGTGTTCGCGACGTGGCGCCCGGGGCGCCTGCTGATCGGCGCGCTGCTGTTCGGCGCCGTGACGGGCCTGCAGTTCTACGCCCAGGCGATCGGCGTGCCGGTGCCGACGCAATTTCTCGCGATGCTGCCGTACGTCGCGACGGTCGTCGTGCTGGTGCTGATCTCGCGCAATCCGAACACGATCCGTCTGAATGCGCCGGCGTCGTTGGGCAAACCGTTTTTCTCGGCGGGCTGACCGACCATCGACTTCGCTTTTCACATCATTCGATAAACACGACAGGAGAAAACATGAAGAGAAGAAATCTGCTGACCGCTTTCGCTTGGGGCGCGGCCTCGCTGGCGCTCGCCGCGCCGCTCGCGCAAAGCGCGCAGGCCGCCGATGCGCCGGGCGTCGCGTTCGTCTACCTGGGCAATCCGGGCGATGCCGGCTGGACCTTCGCGCACGATCAGGGCTCGAAGGAAGCGGAAGCGAAGTTCGGCAGCAAGATCAAGATCACGCGCATCGAAAACGTGCCGGAATCGGCCGACTCCGAGCGCGTGTTCCGCGATCTGGCGAACAAGGGCAACAAGATCATCATCGGTTCGAGCTTCGGCTATCAGGACTTCGAACTGAAGGTCGCGAAGGATTTCCCGGATACCGTTTTCCTGCACGCAACCGGCTACAAGAAAGCGCCGAACTTCGGCACCTATGACGTGCGCATGTACCAGGGCGCGTACCTGGCCGGCGTCGCCGCGGGCTACGTGACGAAGACCAACACGCTCGGCTTCGTGGCGTCGGTGCCGATTCCCGAAGTGATCCGCAACATCAACGCGTACACGCTCGGCGCGCGCTCGGTGAATCCGAAGGTGCACACCAAGGTCATCTGGATCAATAGCTGGTTCGATCCGGGCAAGGAAAAGCAGGCGGCTGAAACGCTGATCGGCCAGGGCGCCGACGTGCTGCTGCAAAACACCGATTCGAGCGCCACGCTCGCCACGGCGTCGGCCAAGCACGTGCACGCGTTCGGCTGGGATTCGGATATGAAGAAGTTCGGTCCTGACGCGCACCTCGGTTCGGTGGTCGCGCACTGGGGCGTGTATTACAACGCGGCGATCCAGCAGGTGCTGGACGGCAAGTGGAAGAACGATCCGGTGTGGTGGGGCATTCCGCAGAAAGCCGTCAACCTCGAAGATCTGAACACGTCCGCGATTCCGGCTGACGCGCAGAAGCAGGTCGCGGCCAAGCGCGACGAACTGGCGGGCGGCAAGTGGGACGTGTTCACGGGTCCGCTCAAGGATCAATCCGGCGCGGTGAAGGTGCCCGCCGGCAAGACGCTGACCGATCCGGAACTGCAACGCCTGAACTGGTATGTGGAAGGCGTGGACGGCACTCTGCCGAAGTAACGCCGCCAAAGGTCGACCAGGCGGCGGTCTCAGCAACCGCTGCTTTAAGGAGCTGCGTCCTGTACGGACGCAGCTTTTTTTTGCCTTGGGTTTTAGCGCGCCGACGGCCAGGCGGCCGGCACGTCAGTCGATGCGCAAACCAACCTTGATGGTCACCTGCCAGTACGCCACCTTGTCGTTTTCGATCTGGCCCCGCGTTTCCGTCACTTCGAACCAGTGCAGATTGCGCAGCGTCTTCGACGCTTTTGCGATTGCCGTGCTGATGGCGTCGTCGATCGATTTGGTCGACGAGCCGGTCAGTTCGATCTGTTTATAGACGTGTTCGGACATGGACTTCCTCCTTTGATCTTCGTTGGTGTTCAAAAAGTATAGGCAACGCAAGCGCCGCGAACGGCCCCCGCGTGAGCAAGTCATGCCGCACATGCCGTGCCCGGTATGCGGTGGCGGGACGCCGCCGTTATCATGTCCGCGCAACTCAATCTGACATGCGACGAGGTTCCAAAGTGGAAATTGGTTTTTGCGGTCCTGGTTTAATGGGCACGCCGATGATCCGGCATCTGCTGCGCGCGGGGCATACGGTGCATGTCTGGAATCGCACGCGGGCCAAGGCGGAAGTGCTGCTGGCGGACGGCGCTCAAGTGGTCGAGACGCCGCGCGAACTCGCCGCACGGTGTGAGGCCGTGCTGCTGTGCGTGGCGGACGCGGCGGCAGTGGAGCAAACCGTGTTCGGCGCAGCGGGCCTGCTGAGCGCCGATGCGCCCGTACCGGGCCGGTTGCGCTGGATCGTCGATCACTCCAGCATTCCGCCGGCCGCAACGCGCGCCTTCGCGCAGCGCGCGGCGGCGCTAACGGCGGTTCGCGCGGACGCAGGCGAGGGCGAGCGCGAGGCGGTCGGCAGCGTCGGCTGGATCGACGCGCCGGTGTCCGGCGGCGTGGCCGGCGCGACGGCCGGCACGCTGGCGGTCATGGCGGGCGGCGCCGCAGCGGACGTCGAAGCCGTCAAACCGCTGCTCAGCGCCTACGCGGCGCGTGTCACGCACATGGGCGAGGTCGGCGCGGGCCAGACCGCGAAGCTGTGCAATCAGGCCATCGTCACCGCGACGCTGGCGGCGATCGCCGAGGCGGTGAGCCTCGCGCAGCGCAGCGGCCTCGACGCCTCCCGGCTGACCGAGGGTCTCGCCGGCGGCTGGGCCGATTCGGTGCTGCTGCAGACGTTCGTGCCGCGCATGACGCAAAGCGGCCTCGCGCCGATCGGCGCGTTCCGGACCTTTCAGAAAGACATCGACACGGTGGCGGCCACCGCGTACGAGACGGGCACGCCGATGCCGGTGTCGTCGACGGTCCAGCAACTGCTGCGGCTCGGCGCGGCGATGGGGCTCGGCGAGGCCGACCTGTCGGCCTTCATCGACGTTTTGCAGACGCCGCGCGGCGCCCAAACCCGGTAGCGCGACGCGCGTGCGGGTTGAATTCGCGATAACCTGCTAAAATATTGGGTTTTTCGCCGATATCACATTCAAAGGGACGCGCCGTGCTGTCTACCGCCAATATCACCATGCAATTCGGGCCAAAGCCCCTCTTCGAGAACATCTCGGTCAAATTCGGGGAAGGGAACCGCTATGGCCTGATCGGTGCGAACGGCTGCGGCAAATCCACCTTCATGAAGATTCTGGGCAGCGACCTGGAGCCGAGTTCGGGCAGCGTCATGCTCGAGCCGAACGTGCGCCTCGGTAAGCTGCGCCAGGATCAGTTCGCTTACGAAGACGTGCGCGTGCTCGACGTCGTGATGATGGGCCACACGGAAATGTGGGCCGCCATGACCGAGCGCGACGCGATCTACGCGAACCCCGACGCGACGGACGACGACTACATGCACGCCGCCGAACTTGAAGCGAAGTTCGCCGAGTACGACGGCTACACCGCCGAAGCGCGCGCGGGCGAACTGCTGCTCGGCATCGGCATTGCGATCGAGGACCACAATGGCCCGATGAGCAACGTGGCGCCGGGCTGGAAGCTGCGCGTGCTGCTCGCGCAGGCGCTGTTCTCGAAGCCGGACGTGCTGCTGCTGGACGAGCCGACCAACAACCTGGACATCAACTCGATTCGTTGGCTGGAAGACGTGCTCAACCAGTACAACTCGACGATGATCATCATCTCGCACGATCGACACTTCCTGAACCAGGTCTGCACGCACATGGCCGACATGGACTTCGGCACGCTGAAGGTCTATCCGGGCAACTACGACGACTACATGCTGGCGAGCACGCAGGCGCGCGAGCGTCAGCAGAACGCCAACGCGAAGGCGAAGGAACGTGTGGCCGACCTGCAGGACTTCGTGCGCCGCTTCTCGGCGAACAAGTCGAAGGCGCGTCAGGCCACCAGCCGGCTGAAGATGATCGACAAGATCAAGATCGAGGAATTCAAGCCGTCGTCGCGGCAGAACCCGTTTATTCGCTTCGAGTACGAGAAGAAGCTGCACAACATCGCGGTGGTGGCCGACAGGATCTCGAAGAAGTATGAGCGCAGCATTTTCAACGACTTCAGCATCAGCGTGCAGCCGGGCGAGCGTATCGCGATCATCGGCGAGAACGGCGCGGGCAAGACCACGCTGCTGCGCTCGCTGCTGGGCAGGCTGGAGCTCGATCACGGCACGGTGAAGTGGGCCGAGAACGCGAGCGTCGGCTACATGCCGCAGGACACGTACGAAGAGTTTCCGGACGACGTCACGCTGATGGACTGGATCGACGGCTATCGCAAGGAAGGCGACGACGAGCAGATGGTGCGCGGCACGCTCGGCCGGCTGCTGTTCAATGCCGACGACATCCGCAAGTCGGTCAAGGTGCTCTCCGGCGGCGAGAAGGGCCGCATGATCTGGGGCAAGCTGATGCTGGGCCGCCACAACGTGCTGCTGATGGACGAGCCGACCAACCACATGGACATGGAATCGATCGAGTCGCTGCAGATCGCGCTCGACAAGTTCGAAGGCACGCTGATTTTCGTGTCGCACGACCGTGAGTTCGTGAGCGGTCTGGCGAATCGCGTCATCGAAGTGAAGACCAATGGCACGTTGAACGACTTTGGTGGCAATTACGAAGACTTTTTGCTGAGCCAGGGCGTGCAGTAAGCGCGGCTGACTCACTCGCCGCATCAAGCTGCACCCGCAAAGCCCGCTTCTTCGAAGCGGGCTTTTTTCATGGCACGCGCCTCGCGCATCGGCCTTCCCCACGGCGCTGGTTAGAATAGAAGACCATTCCGGAGACACAGACAGGGACCGACCATCATGAAGACCTACGAGCAACTCTATATCGACGGCAAGTGGATCGCACCGTGCGGCACCGGCACGATCGACGTGATCGACTCGGGCACGGAAGAGATCATGGGCCGCATCCCTGAAGGCGTCGAGGCCGATGCCGAAAGCGCGATCGCCGCCGCCCGCGTGGCGTTCGACGGCTGGGCCGCGACGCCCGCCGCCGAGCGCGGCGAATATCTGCGCAAGATCGCCGCGAACCTGAAAGCGCGCACCGACGAACTGGCCGGCTTGATCGCGGGCGAAGTCGGCATGCCGCTGAAGCTCGCGCGCGCCATCCAGGTGGGCGGTCCCGTCTACAACTGGGGCGCGTATGCGAAGCTCGCGAGCGAATTCCAGTATGAGGAACGCGTCGGCAATTCGCTGGTGGTGCGCGAACCGGTCGGCGTGGTGGCGGCGATCACGCCGTGGAACTATCCGCTCAACCAGGTCACGCTGAAGGTCGCGGCGGCGCTCGCCGCCGGTTGCACGGTGGTGCTCAAGCCGTCGGAGATTGCGCCGCTGAATGCGTTCGTGCTGGCCGAGGCAATCCACGAAGCCGGGCTGCCGGCCGGCGTGTTCAATCTCGTGAGCGGTTATGGACCGGTGGTGGGCGAGGTGCTGGCGAGCCATCCGTCGGTCGATATGGTCTCGTTCACCGGCTCGACTCGCGCCGGCAAACGCGTGTCCGAACTGGCTTCGGCGACGGTCAAGCGCGTGGCGCTCGAACTCGGCGGCAAGTCGGCGTCGGTGATTCTCGACGATGCCGATTTTGCCGCGGCGGTGAAAGGCACGGTCAGCGCGTGCTTCCTGAACTCCGGGCAAACCTGTTCGGCGCATACGCGCATGCTGGTGCCCGAATCGCGCTACGACGAAGCACGCGCGCTGGCGAAGCAGGCCGCCGAGGCCTACGTCGCCGGCGATCCGCGCAATGAAACGACACGTCTCGGCCCGTTGGCGTCGGCGGCACAGCAGGCGCGCGTGCAGCAGTACATCGCGAAGGGGATCGAGGAGGGCGCCGACCTGGTGACGGGCGGCGCGGGCTTGCCTGATGGACTATCGAAAGGCTTCTTCGTCAAGCCGACCGTGTTCGGCCGCGTGCATCCCAAGGCGACGATCGCGCAAGAAGAAATCTTCGGCCCGGTGCTGTCGATTCTGACCTATAAGGACGAAGAGGAAGCCGTTCGGATCGCCAACGATTCGCCGTATGGTCTCGGCGGCGCGGTATGGGCCGGCAGCGACGAGCGTGCCGCCGGCGTCGCTCGGCGGATTCGAACCGGCCAGGTCGATATCAACGGCGGCACGTGGAACATGGCCGCGCCGTTCGGCGGTTTCAAGCAGTCGGGTTTCGGCCGCGAAAACGGGGTCTACGGACTCGAAGAGTATCTCGAACTCAAGTCCATGCAGTTCAAGGCGTGATTCAGCTGACCGACGTCAACCGAAGACCACACATGACCTGGACATTCGCCGGCTCATTGACCTGAAACAACGCAGACTGTGCCCGACCGACGATTATCAGCGTTTCGATAATCCGCCATCGGGCCAGTCATGCTCACCTCTCATTCCTTTCCACCGCTCGTCATTCGCGGCCGGTCGTTATTGCCGATCGTGCAAGGCGGCATGGGCGTCGGCATCTCGGCGCACCGCCTGGCCGGCAGTGTCGCCCGCGAAGGCGCGCTGGGCACCATCGCCAGTATCGACTTGCGGCATCATCATCGCGATCTGATCGAACGTTGCCGCGAGTCGCCCGATCGGGCCACGCTGGAAGAAGCCAATCTCACCGCGCTGGCCCGCGAAGTCCACGCCGCCAAAGCACTCAGCGAAGGCCGCGGCATGATCGCCGTCAACGTGATGAAAGCGCTCAGCGCGCAGGCCGACTACGTGCGCGTCGCGTGCGAGAGCGGTGCCGACGCGATCGTCATGGGCGCGGGCCTGCCGCTCGATCTGCCGGACATGACCCAGGGCCATGACATCGCGCTGATTCCGATTCTGTCGGACAGCCGTGGCGTTGCGCTGGTGCTGAAGAAGTGGATGAAAAAAGGCCGTTTGCCCGACGCGGTGGTGATCGAGCATCCGGCGCATGCGGGCGGCCATCTCGGCGTCAACAACCTGGCCGATCAACACGATCGACGCTTCGATTTCTTCCGCATCCTCGAAGAACTCGACACGGTCTTCACCTCGCTCGGCCTGAACCGTCAGGAGGTGCCCTTGATCGTTGCGGGCGGCATCAATAGTCACGAAGCCGTCCGTAAGTTGCTGAGCGCGGGCGCTAGCGGCGTGCAGCTCGGCACGCCGTTCGCCGTCACCGAGGAAGGCGACGCGCATCCGAACTTCAAGCGCGTGCTGGCCGAAGCCACGCCGGAGGATATCGTCGAATTCGTCAGCGTGACGGGACTGCCCGCGCGCGCCGTGAAAACGCCATGGCTGATGCGCTATTTGCGCCACGAAACGAAGATCCGCGAAAAAGTCGGCGCGCTCAAACACGTCTGTCCGACCGCGCTCGAATGCCTCAGCGCGTGCGGCTGGCGCGACGGTATCGAGAAGTTCGGCCACTTCTGCATCGACACACGGCTCGCGGCGGCATTGCGCGGCGATGTGGCAAATGGTCTGTTCTTCCGCGGCCGTGAAGCGTTGCCGTTCGGCACGGCGATTCGCAGCGTGCACGACCTGCTCGAACTGCTGCTCACAGGCTCGACGCGACCGGCTGTCGCAGGGCGCTGGGCATTCTCGCTGGGTTGATACGCGTCAACCTGCCGCGCGACGAGAACTTCGACAATCCCCGCACGCAAACAAACAAAGCGGGGAAGCACATGAAGTACTCATCCAGAAACAGAATCAGAACAGCCGTCATCGCTTCGAGCCTGCTGTTCGCGGGCGCGCTCGCGCCGCAAGCGCATGCCGCCGGCGACGACACGATGAGCGGCATTCACGCCGGCGACGTACTGGTGCGTCTGCGCGCGATCAGCATCATGCCGAACGTGAGCACGACCGGATCGCTGACCACGCTCAACGTGGGTGTGAACAATGCGATCGTGCCGGAGCTGGATCTGACGTACATGATCCGTGACTACCTCGGCGTCGAGCTGATTCTCGGCACGTCGCGGCATCAAGTGACTTCGAGCCTCGGCGGTCTCGGCGGCGTGAATGTGTTGCCGCCCACGCTGCTGCTGCAATATCACTTCAACCACGCGGGGCGGATTCGTCCGTATGTCGGCGCGGGTCTCAACTACACGCTGTTCTATAACAACGGCCTGAACGCGGGCGGCCAGCCGATCTCGATTACCAATCACAGTTGGGGGCCGGCGTTGCAGGCGGGCGTCGACGTGCAGGTCACCAAGTCGTTGTTCGTCAACGCGGATATCAAGAAGATCTGGATGCACACGGATGCTTCGCTCGGCGGTCAGGCGCTCGGCCGCTTGAGCATCGATCCGGTGGTGGTTGGGTTGGGTGTCGGGATGCGGTTCTGATTGTCACGCATCGCTTGCGCGCTTGATCAGCCGTAGTCGCCATGCAGGAACGCCGCGGCGCGGTTCGCGCCTCGGCGTTTTCGTTCAGGTTTCAAGTTTGAGCGCGACCCGAGCGCAACCATGCGACCGGGGAAGCTGGGAAAGCAATCCTACAGTTTGTCGTTCGCAAAGCGCATCGCCGAGCCTTCCTGCTCGATGCGAACCCACACGGCGCGCTTTTCCTCGTCGCTCAGGAAAACCCAGTTGGACACCTCGGTGGCAGTGCGGCCGCAGCCTTTGCAGACGTCGTCGAACAGCGTAGAACAGACGCCGATGCAAGGGCTGTCGGGAAGATCGTGGAGATTCGAGGCCATCGGAAACCTTGGGGCGGAGAAGCGAAGTTCCGCTATGTTAACCGATGCGCGCGATGCGCCTCGCCATACGCGACCGGCATGGCCGCGGTTCGCGCACGGTTGGCAGCATCCGCCGCACGTCTTGCCGCATGTTTCGACAGACGGTAGCGCCCGTTCGTATCAGCGCGCGATGCTGTAGCCGATCCGCGCCATCCAGTGCTGACGGTTGTTGTAGTCGAGCAGGTCCTCGCCGTAGCCGTTGAAATAGCCTACCCAGAGATAGCCGCCCCACGCGCTGCCCAGCAGTTTGGCGAGCGGGTAGGTGAATTGGGTATCGATGCTGCCGTACCAGTGCTTGGTGCCTTTGCGCAGCGTGGTCGCCAGTTGCCAGCCGTCCGGACTGCCGTATTTGACCAGCAAGTCGACGTAGCCGCGATAGTCGGCGATATCGGGGTTGCTGCTCGTGCCGAGGTAGTAGTAGATCTTCGGCGACACGCTCAGGTGGTTGGCCGTCAGATCGCCGAATTCCCAGGTCGGCCGGATGAATGGCATGTTGATGCTGCGCGAGTCCGCTCCGGCCTTGCCATTCGATTCGTGCGCGACGCCCGCCGCAAAACCCATGCGAGTGAAGAACGGGCTCTGCCAGCCGGTATCCGGCACGTAGTAGAACAATTGCGGCGAGTAGGTCGTGTCGCGGAACGGGCGCGAATCGGCGGACAGATCCCAGATCGAAGTTTGCGTGTACGCGAAGTACAGGTTGTCGAGGAAGGCCTTGGAGCGCAAATCGTCCGGTATCAGGATGCGGTATTTGAAGCTCAACTGCAGCCGCGCGTTCGTGTCGCCGTTGTGACCGAAGGCGATGTACATCGGATCGTAATAGGAGAGGTGCGAGAGCACGCCGCGTCCCGTGGTCGCGAGCGAGTCGCCGGGCGGCGAGATCGCGTCGCCGGTCGGGCCGCCTACCACGGCTGCCGTCGCCGCGGCTTCAGCGGGTGTGGTCGCCTGGGTTTCCGCGCGTTCCGCCTCGGCAATCGCGTCCTGCTGCGGTCCGCGATTGATCGCGACGAGCGCCGGCGACGCATCGAAACCCACCGGGTCGATGCGCACCTCGCCACGCGCCGACTGCGGCCAGGGCGCCGAGAAACGCACTTTGCGGAATTGTCCCGGGTGCAGATGCAACGTGTCCGGCACGCCCGCTTCGCGCTGCAAATCGAGCGGCTGTGGTGACACTTCGCCGGCGCTCAGCGTCACGCGAATGGTCGGCGGGACGGTGATGGTCAGGGGCTTGGCGTCGTCGGCGGAGTAGAGCAGCGTGATCTGCAACGGCTCGTTGGCCGCGGCCACGCGAGCAGGTTGCAGCATCGCGACCGTTGCGCGCGCCTCGCCGGACAGCACAGCGCAGACGACGAGCGTGGCGAGCGGCGTGACGCGGGAGAAGCGCGCGATGAGTTGACGAATCTGAGGGAAGGCGTTGCGGGCAAGGCGGTCGATCGAGGCGTCAAAGCGCATGGGGCTGTCGTCCTGGAGCAAGGGCAGCGAGCGAAACGGACGCGGCAGCCATCGAAAGACGACACGTGCAAGGCACACCGGACCGATCGCGCGGAAGCGCTGAAGGGCGCAAAAAATGGGCACAAAAACGGCTGCCGCAAGAAACCCGGCAGCCGAGATGGAAACAGGCCGCACGGCCGGCACGCCGCAGCAGCGGGCAGCGTCGCCGGTCATGGCGAGATACTCAGAGAATACTTACAAAGTCACTTCATTGACAGCCTGGTCGAGAAACGGTCTTTCAGCTGCCGATCGTCAGTTGCCACAACAATGCGCCGTTGAGCATGATGATGAACGCGGCGGACAGCCACGCGAGCGCAAGCGGCGCGCCGCGCACGCGCCAGCCGCGCATTAGCGCCGCGTCCGACGTGAAGCGGATCAACGGCACGACCGCGAGCGGCAATTGCAGGCTCAGCACCACCTGGCTTGCCACCAGCAACTGATTGGAACCGTGCTGGCCGAATAGCGCGACCGCGAAGAGCGCCGGTCCGATCGCCAGCCCGCGGGTCAGCAGGGCGCGCTTCCAGCGCGGCAGCCGGATGCGCAGAAAGCCTTCCATGACCGCCTGGCCGGCCAGCGTGCCGGTGACGGTCGCGCTCAGTCCGCAGGCGAGCAGCGCCGCCGCGAACAGGATGCCGGCCCAATGCGTGCCGACGAGCGGCGCGATCAGGCGATGGGCATCCGCGAGATCGGTCACGTCACGATGGCCACTCACATAGAACACGGCGGCGGCCACGATCAGCAGCGCCGCGTTGATCACGAAAGCAAACGAAAGCGAGCCGAAGGTATCCAGATTGACGACGTGCAGCGCGACCTTGATCTGCGCGTCGCTGCCGTCCGGCGCGTGATGCTTGACGAGCGCCGAGTGCAGATAGAGGTTGTGCGGCATCACCGTCGCGCCGACGATGCCCGCCGCGAGCCACACCATGCCCGCATTGCGCAGCAACTCGACGCTCGGCACGCTGCCGGCGAGCGCCGCATGCCAGTCCGGGCGCGCCAGTGCAAGCTGGACCACGAAGCACAGGCCGACGAAGCCGATCAGCGCCGCGATCACCGCTTCCAGTTTGCGGCCGCCTTTCTGCTGGAGCGCGAGCAGCGCGAAGGTGCAGACCGCCGACATCAGCACCCCGACCGTGAGCGACACGCCAAGTAGCATTTGCAATGCGACGGCGCTGCCGACCACCTCGGCGACATCGCACGCGATGATCGCAACCTCGCTGGTCAGCCACAGAAAGAGGGTGCCGCGGCGGCCCGTGCGTTCGCGGCAGACCTGCGCGAGATCGCGCCCGGTCACGACGCCCAGGCGCGACGACAGCCATTGCAGCAGCATTGCCATCAGGCTCGACAGCAGCACCATGCCGAGCAGGCGGTAGCCGTAGCCGGCGCCGGCGCCGAGCGCGGTCGCCCAGTTGCCCGGATCGATATAGCCGACCGCGATCAACGCGCCCGCGCCGACGAACGAGAACCAGTGCGGCGGACGTGCCGGCCCATCGCCCGGCAGACGCCGGCGGCGGTTGGGACGCAATGCGAACGGATTCGTGTTCATCGATGCCTGAGGTTCAAGACTGCATCCTCTTGCAAGCCACGTGCCCGCTGCGTGTGCGGCGGGCGGCGCGTCGAGGCCAGGAAGCGATAACGCGATTTGCGGCGCGCTGTCGTTCGGCCTTCGAGAGCCTTCGAGAGCTATTGTGCACTGTCGAACGCTTCGCGGCTTGAGTGCGCTTCGACCTTAGCCGTCCGGCATAAAAGTCACGCCATGCGGCCATCGGTCACCACCGTTTGCGCGAGCGAGGCACACCCTACACGGCGTCAACTTGACAACAAGATAACAGCGCGGCTGTTATGGGTGTTTTTTTCGGGTAGACACGCGCGCATAACCCGCTAAAATTGCGGCCAATTTTCCAGCGGTGCGGCTTGCGCTGTACCGTTTGCGCGACAGCCTGGCAATTTTTTTGGAGCGCGCAATAATTGATGGTACTTTTCGGGTTTTTCAGGGGAGCCGCGGGCGCAGTGCCGCGGCGTAGGTGGGGACGGTCGGCAATGGGCCGGTCAGGATTGGAGAACGGAATGAAAAGACGGGTAGTGGGGCAGGTGGCGGCGCTGGTCTTGTGCGCGACGCCGTGGTTGACGGCTGCTGCGAAAGACACGCAGCTCAACGTGTATAACTGGTCCGATTACATCGCCAAGGACACCATCCCGAACTTCACCAGGCAGACCGGCGTCCAGGTCAAATACGACAACTACGACAGCGACGACACGCTGCAAGCCAAGCTCCTCACCGGCAATTCGGGCTACGACATCGTCGTGCCGACCAGCAACTACGCCGGCAAGCAGATCGCCGCCGGTATCTTCGCGCCGCTCGACAAATCCAAGCTGCCGAACCTGAAGTACCTCGATCCTTCGCTGATGGCGCTCGTCGCCGGCGCCGATCCGGGCAACAAGTTCACGGTGCCCTGGGCATACGGCACCACCGGCCTTGGCTACAACGTCACCAAGGCGCAGCAGATCCTCGGTAAGAACGTGCCGCTCGACAGCTGGGACGTCCTCTTCAAGCCGGAAAACATTTCGAAGCTGAAGGCTTGCGGCGTCTCCGTGCTCGACGCGCCGGACCAGATGTTCGCCGCCGCGCTGCACTACATCGGCAAGGATCCGATGAGCACGAACCCGGCCGACTACCGCGCCGCGCTCGAGATGATGAAGAAGATCCGCCCGTACATCACGCAGTTCAACTCGTCGGGCTATATCAACGACCTGGTCGGCGGCGACGTGTGTTTCGCGTACGGCTGGTCGGGCGACGTCGTGATCGCCAAGCATCGTGCGGTCGAAGCGAAGAAGTCTTACAAGGTCGAGTATTACATTCCGAAGGGCGGCGCGCCGGTGTGGTTCGACGTGATGGCGATTCCGAAGGACGCGAAGAACAAGGAAGCCGCGCTCGAGTGGATCAACTACATCGAAACGCCGCAGGTTCACGCCGCGATCACCAACGCCGTTTACTACCCGAGCGCCAACCTCGAAGCGCGCAAGTACGTGGACAAGGACGTGGCGAACGATCCGGCCGTGTATCCGCCGCCTGACGTCATCAAGACCCTGTTCCTGCTCAAGCCGTTGCCGCCGGAAATCCAGCGGCTGCAAACGCGGCTGTGGACTGAATTCAAGTCCGGCCGCTGACCCGCGGCCAGAGTGAACGGGTAAGCATCATCATGAAGCCCTCGGTGTTCACCGGGGGCTTTGTTCGTCAAACGCCGGAGTAAAGCATTGTGATGAGTAGTGACCAGTCGGGCGCGCTGGCAGGGGCCGTCGCGCCGTCCCCGAGCCTGAACGCCGTTACAGACGACGCCACGGAGAACTTCGTCCAGGTCGTCGATGTCGTGAAGAAGTTCGGCGAGACCGTGGCGGTCAAAGGGGTCAACCTGTCGGTGAAGAAGGGCGAGCTTTTCGCGCTGCTCGGCAGTTCCGGCTGCGGCAAGTCCACTTTGTTGCGCATGATGGCCGGACTCGAAAGCGTGACCTCGGGCAAGATCCTGATCGACGGTGAAGACCTCGCGCAATTGCCGCCGTACCGCCGGCCGGTCAACATGATGTTCCAGTCGTACGCGCTGTTTCCGCACATGACGGTGGAGGGAAATGTCGCCTTTGGTCTGAAGCAGGAAGGTGTGCCGAAGGCCGAGCTGAAGGATCGCGTGCAGACCGTGCTCGAACTCGTGCAGATGGGCCGCTTCGCGAAGCGTAAGCCGAATCAGCTCTCGGGCGGCCAGCAGCAGCGCGTGGCGCTCGCGCGTTCGCTGGTCAAGCGGCCCAAGCTGCTGCTGCTCGACGAGCCGATGTCCGCGCTCGACAAGCAGATTCGTCAGCGCACCCAGATCGAACTGGTCAACATTCTCGACAAGGTCGGCGTGACCTGCATGATGGTGACGCACGATCAGGAAGAGGCGATGACCATGGCGAACCGCCTTGCCGTGATGAGCGAAGGCGAGATCGTTCAGCTCGGCACGCCGCACGAAGTGTACGAGTATCCGAATAGCCGTTTCTCGGCCGAGTTCATCGGCTCGACGAATCTGTTCGAAGGCCATACCGTCGAAGACGAGCCCGATCATGTGTTCATCGAAACGCCCGACCTGCCATGCCGCTTGTATGTGAGCCACGGCATCACCGGTCCGCTCGGCATGCCGGTGACGATTTCGGTGCGCCCCGAGCGCATCGCGCTCACGCGCAAACCGCCTGAAGGCGCGTACAACTGGGGCAAGGGCGTTGTCACGAATATCGCGTACATGGGCGGCTATTCGCTCTATCACGTGAAACTCGACGCCGGCAAAACCGTGATCGCCAACGTGACGAGTCTCGCGCTGACCGAGATCGATCCGCCTACGTGGGGCGATGAAGTGTACGTGCGCTGGAGCGCATCGGCCGGCGTGGTGCTGACGTCATGAAGCGCTCGTTCAATTCTTTCGCCACGTGGCCGGTGCGGCGTTTCAATCTGACCGGCCGCACCGCGGTGGTGGCCGGTCCGTTCATCTGGCTGCTGCTGTTTTTCCTCGTGCCGTTCCTGCTGGTCGTCAAGATCAGCTTTGCCGATTTGCAGCTCGGCATTCCACCCTACACGGAGTTGACCAATTTCGCGGACGGCGCGATTCACATCACGCTCGACCTGTCGCATTACGCGTTTCTGGTGACCGACAGCCTCTATTTCGCGACCTACGTGAATTCCGTGGTGGTCGCCGCGATCTCGACGCTGTTTTGTTTGCTGATCGGCTATCCGATGGCGTATTACATCGCGCGATCGAATCCGGCCAGCCGCAATCTGCTGATGATGGCCGTGATGCTGCCGTTCTGGACGTCGTTTCTGATTCGCGTGTATGCGTGGATCGGGATTCTGAAGAACAACGGCTTGCTGAATAACTTCCTGATGTCGATCGGGCTGATTCACACGCCGATCGAGCTGTATCACACGAATACCGCCGTCTATATCGGCATGGTCTATTCGTATCTGCCGTTCCTCGTCATGCCGTTGTACGCGCATCTGGTGAAGATGGACATGACGCTGCTGGAAGCCGCCTACGATCTCGGCGCGAAACCGTGGAAGGCGTTCTGGCAGATCACCTTGCCGCTCTCGAAGAACGGCATTATCGCCGGTTGTCTGTTGGTGTTCATTCCGGCGGTGGGCGAGTACGTGATTCCCGAATTGCTGGGCGGCGCGAACACGTTGATGATTGGCCGCGTAATGTGGAATGAGTTCTTCGACAATGCCGATTGGCCGATGGCGTCCGCTGTGACGTGCGCAATGGTGTTGCTGTTATTGGTGCCGATGGCGTTTTTCCAGTACGCGCAGGCGAAGGCGATGGAGGAAAGGCGCTGATGAAGCCGAACCGGATTTTGCAGTTGATTGCCCTGGGGATCGGGTTTCTGTTTCTTTATATACCGATCGTCAGTCTGATTGTGTATTCGTTCAACGAATCGCAACTGGTCACGGTGTGGACGCGGTTTTCTACGCGCTGGTATGCGGCGTTGTTGCAGGATGACGAGCTGATCGCGGCGGCGTGGTTGTCGTTGCGGGTGGCGTTGTTGACGGCGTTTGCGTCGGTGATCATCGGCACGTGGGCCGGCTTCGTGCTCGCGCGGATGGGGCGGTTTCGCGGCTTCACGCTGTATACCGGGATGATCAATGCGCCGCTGGTGATTCCCGAGGTGATTCAGGGGATTTCGCTGCTGCTGCTGTTCATCGAAATGGCCAAGTGGTTGGGGTGGCCCGCCGGGCGTGGCATTTTCACGATCTGGATCGGGCATGTGATGCTGTGTATTTCTTATGTGGCGATCATCGTGCAGTCGCGGGTGAAGGAGTTGCATCCTTCGCTTGAAGAGGCGGCGCTGGATCTTGGGGCTACGCCGTTGCGGGTGTTTTTCTTTATTACGTTGCCGTTGATTTCTCAAGCGCTCGTTTCCGGGTGGTTGCTGTCGTTTACTCTGTCGATTGATGATCTGGTGTTGTCGGCGTTCTTGTCGGGGCCTGGGTCGACTACTTTGCCGCTGGTGGTTTTTTCCCGCGTGCGGTTGGGGTTGAATCCGGAGATGAATGCTTTGGCTACTTTGTTTATTGCGGTGGTCACGGTTGGGGTTGTGGTCGCTAACTATTTTATGCAGCGGGCGGAGAGGAAGCGGGCGGTGATGGCGGTTTGAATTTTTTGGCTTTTTATTGGGGTTGGTCTTGTGGTGTTGGCCTTCCTTTAATTCATGTCGGTCTATTAGCGTTGCCCCGCACGGGGGGCAACGTTGGGGGAAACCCTCCTTTTTTCTAACCTGCGATTCGTGCGATTCGACAACCTCGCGCAAAGCATCTGGTCAGAAAAACTCCCCCTGCCTTAAACAGTGTCCCCCGCTTATGTCTTCGATCAATCATTCGCCTGGTTATGCGAAATACCTATCTATTTAATCGGTTTGACCAATTTTTACGGTGATCCTATATACGCCTAACAAAATCCAATTTGATAATGAAAACGTCAAATTGAGCAAGGTAAAGCGTATGAGGGCATGCGAAGGCCTACTGGTGCAAGTCAGTCGACGGAGGGGCCATGTATAGCCCCAACCAGTCACGCACCCTGAGCGTGTCGTGCGAGGCGTTCCCGGTTGATCGCGGTGTGCCGGTCCTGTCTCCCGTGCGGCTGCGTGGCACCGAGGCGCTCGGCAAGCTGTACAGGTACACGCTGGACATGGCGACAACGTACACGCCGGGGCTTTCCCAGTACAACACCAGGTTTCAGATCGTCCCCGCCAGGCTGGTCGGCAAGGACATCACTATCTCAATCGAGTTCGACGGAAAAGGGGTATTCATTCCGGGGATGCCCGGCGATAGCGGCGCCGGTAATGTCGGAGCGGGCGTCAGGACGATTTCCGGGATCATCGCCAGAGTCGAGATGACCGGTGTCGATGATCGCCACACGTACTACCGCCTTGTCGTGCGTCCCGCCCTGTGGCTGACCACAAAGACCTCGCGCAGTCGCATATTCCAGAACAGGAGCGTGCTGGATATCACGCGGGACGTGTTACGCGAGCACCCGGTCCTGTTTGATGTGAAGGTGTCGGCCCACGGACTGGAGAAAGGCTACCCGCAACGCGACTTCGTCCGCCAGATGTGGGAGTCTGACTTCCATTTCCTGACCCGGCTATGGCGCGAATGGGGGATTTACTACTTTGAGGATAACAACAGGCTGGTGCTATGCGACGGACCCGGTGTCCACGAGCCGCACAGGAATGCCTATGACTCGATCCGCTATCACGCGCGCGAGGGTGGGCGCATCGACGAGGAACATATCCACAAGCTGAAGGCGTCACGCAGGATCACGGCGGCCAAGGTGACCGTAGTCGATTACGACTATACGCGTGGAGCGCAGAAGTTCGTCGAGGAACATGATGCGTTCGGGGAACTGCACAAGGCCGAGGAACGCCACTGGGGCGACTACTCGCAGCCCCTTGCCGGCGCAACGGGTCTGTCGGGCCAGCCGAACAACTATCTGGAGGAAGCACACTATCTCGCGGGCGTGCGCGCCCATGCGCTTTACTCGCGCAACGAACGTCTCAGGGGCCAGGGCAATCTGCTCGGCCTGAAGACGGGCAGGACATTCTTTCTCACGGATCACCCGGAGTCAGATGTCAATGCCGAGTACCTGGTGGTGTCGACCACACTCGATATCCGCAACGTGAGCGAGACGACGATATCGGGCAGAACATCGGCCAGAACGCCGGGCGCGGGCCAGTTCCAGTGCGTGACCGACTTCGTGCTGCAGTCGCCTAACCGGTTCTTCAGGAACAGGCCGAAGAAGAAGCCTCGCTGTTACGCCGAGACGGCCGTGGTGGTCGGTCCCAAGGACCAGACGACCTGGGTCGATGCGTACGGCCGGGTCAAGATCTGCTACCTGTGGGACGTGGACAGGCCGAAGGACGAGAACGCGAGCTGCTGGGTACGCGTGTCCTCGCCGTGGCAGGGCAATTCGTTCGGCTCGATCTACGTGCCCCGCATCGGGCAGGAAGTGACGATCAACTACCACGAAGGCGACCCCGACAAGCCCTATATTGCCGACCGGATGGTCAACCGGTTCAGGCAGCCACCGTGGTTACTGCCAGCCAACTACGCACTGAGCGGCACGCGGACGCAGGAACTGAAAGGGTTCCAGGCCAACCAGATCGTCGCCGACGACACGCCCGGCAAACTTCAGGTACAGGTCAGCAGCGACCATGCGCAGTCGCGGCTCATCGTCGGCTACAACACGCGCATCGACGGCAACAAGGGGCGCACGGAAGCGCGGGGTGAAGGCTGGGAACTGGCGACAGACGCATGGGGCGTGCTGCGCGCCAATCAGGGCATGCTCATCAGCACCGAAACGCGCGCGGGTGCCACCGCTCCGGTAAAGGACATGGGCGAGACCGTGCAACGGCTCACGCAGGCGCGCGAGCAGCACGAGAACATGGCGCAGCTTGCGCAGCAGCACAAGGCGCAGGATGCACGGGCGGGCCAGCGCGATGCAACGCAAACCATCAAGACGCAGAACGATGCAGTCAGGGGCGGCGCGCAAACCCATGACAATCCGTCGCCGGAAATGACTCGCCCTGACCTACTGCTGGCGAGCGCAGCAGGGCTGGCGACAACAGCGGCGGACAGCACGCATCAAGCCAGCATGAACGATCACGCGATCACGGCGGGCCGCGACTACAGCCTGTCGGCGGGGCGCTCGTACCACGCTTCGGTGCGGGGCTCGATCTCGCTGTTCGCCTATCAGGACGGCATGAAGTTTTACGCGGCCAGAGGCAAGATCGAGTTGCAGGCGCAGGGCGACGGGATGGCGTTGGCGGCGCTGAAGGACCTCACTATCAGCAGCACGGACGGGAAAGTCATCATCACGGCGTCAAAGGAAGTGTGGATCGGCGCGGGTGGTTCGTATATCCAGATCAACGGCAGCGGCATCGTCAACGGCTCACCGGGGCCAATCCTGGAGAAAGGCGCGTCGTGGGACGTACCGGGACCCGATGCGAAGCGAGTGCCAATGCCATTTTTGCCTTCTTCTGATGAAGAAGTTATCGAACAAAGCTTCAGTTTACTGCGCGACGGGGTTACGCCCGTAGATGGATACCACTACGACCTTTACAGCGATGGGGATGATCTCCATACGCGCAAAGGGAAATATTCTGATGGCGAATCGGTGAAATTTTTAGGGCAATCTCCCCTGAAACTTGTTACATGGATTGCGCGAGACTCAGCGAGGAAAGATGCATGACCGATTCCAATCCTTTGAGTACACCACAACCGGCAAGTGGAGCGACACCCCCAAGTGCGCCAGCTGCGGCACAACCAATCGATGCCCAGACAAGGCAACTTGCAGCGATGGCTTACGGAGAGGCATCTTTGCAGGACAATGCCGATGAAATGATGGCTATTGCTAGCGTGCTTAAACGACAACGCGACGCCCGTGGTTATTCCGACATGGCTACGTTTGTAAATAACGAACCGACGTTTTCGTTCGTGGTCAGTGATGGTAATGCACGATACAACGGGCTGATGAAGGCGACGAATGACAAAATAGCCAGCAATTCAGCGATGCAGGCCGCGATTGCTGCGGCACGCAATGCGCTAGCCGGGGGCCCGGATAAATCGAATGGTGCTTATTTTTGGGACGGTGCCGATATCAAAACAAATTATTCCCATCATTTCAAGGTAAGGCAGGGGATCAAGATTACTGACCCCAGTCATAACATCTACGACATCAAAGATTCGACCCACCTCGTAATTCTGTATAAGACCACGAAGATAAAGAACAAAAAAACACACAAAGTGACAATTAAGAAAGAAGAAATAGGACGCTACGATCACGTCTACGACTCGACGGCTGGCGTGGGCGGCACGATCTTCTGGAAATTTGATCGGCAATACATAGACACTACGGGCGCGAAGGAATACAAATGAACAGAGTCGCCTTCGCTGCGCTGATGAGTCTCATCGTGTCTGGCGTGAGCTGCGCTGCTCAGCCAGATAAAAATATAGTGAAAAGTTGTCTTCGGGCGCAGGCTATCGTTCCCTCTGTCACTATTGAAAGGCTCAACACTGAAGAGATTATGAGAGAGGAAAAATACGCCAATGGCTTCGATGCACTCTATATGTTCGAATATCGTGGTTCCGATGTTGGTTACGCGGAGAATAAAGACGACCAAGCATTGATCTACCTGGACAAACTCTACCGACTATCCAAGGCGATACCGTTGGGCGATAATCATGACATCAAACCTGGCGCATTCAATCCAGCGTTGGCGCAATGGATTATTGCAAAGGGTAAAAATAAAAAATATTTCTGCGTAAGTTTTAATTTTGATGGCTTGGGGCGGAGCGGAGGTTTTCAAAATGTCCACGGCGGGTATTTATTGGATACGACGACGAAATTTTTGTATTTCGTCGTGAGAGATATCCGAAAGTGATATATCAATCTGGTTCCAATAAGCATTAATTGATGACCGATCTTATCCGACTCGGTGACACCAGCAACCACGGCGGCGAAGTCGTCACCGCCTCTCAAACTATGCGTTATGCCGGGGGTGCGTGGCCCGCGAGGGGGACCTCGTCAAGTGTGGACACTTTCGTGTTTTCAGACGGCCCTATTACCCAACCGAGCTGCAGCGTAACGAATTCCTCGATTGCCGTAACGCTACCTTCGGCCGACGCCGCTTCGCTCTCTGCCCAAGGCGCAACGACGG
This sequence comes from Paraburkholderia sp. BL9I2N2, assembly GCF_004339745.1. Taxonomy (GTDB): domain Bacteria; phylum Pseudomonadota; class Gammaproteobacteria; order Burkholderiales; family Burkholderiaceae; genus Paraburkholderia. Next base: position 1,571,631 of record NZ_SMGP01000001.1, read on the forward strand.
GAGCGACGCCATTCAATATCGCACTAAACAATTGCGACCAAGGCACCGCCGTCAGCGTAACGCTCACAGATGCGTCCAATATCTCGAATCGTTCCACCACGCTGAGCCTTGCGCCAGACTCTACCGCGGCGGGCGTCGGCCTGCAGCTGCTGAATGGATCAACGCCTATCGCCATGTCCCAGACTCCGCATCGGCGGGCAATCAGAATCAATGGTTTGCCGGCACTGCGTCAGGCAGTTCGATGACGATTCCGCTGACCGTTCAGTACGTCCGTACTGCCGACGCGATGACCTCCGGCACGGTGCGAGGTCTGGCGACTTTCACGATGGCGTACGAGTAGGATCACCAGGCATCATCAAGCAGACCTTCCGCTCGATGTCACTCTCCGATACGTGTGAGGTCAGTTGCAGGTCGCGTTGTTTGATGCGGAATGCGAACAGTGCAACTTTGTCCGAAGGCCAACACAATACGAAACAAACCCGAACAAGAACCAAAAAAACTCAAACCTTATACCCAACCCGAACCCCACCCCAATGCCGCCCGTTAACAAAAACAGGCGCCGACGCATCCTTCATCAACACAAACTCCCCACCGCCCATATCCCGCCGATATGTCTGCAGCAAAAACCGCTTGGTATGTGAAGCCGCAGCAATCCCGGTCCGGTCATCGAACATCCGCCGGTTCCGGCAATTTGCCGTATTCCAGACCACATCACCACCACGCTGCGGCAAAGAGAACTTCAGATTATGCGTCGGCAAATAACCCCGCAAATCGATCGCCGCACAAAACGCGACTCGCGGATCGAGATCAAGCAAAGGCTCCTGAATTGCCGGCAACACCCGGTCGGTCAACGCAGTAAACCGCGTTAGAAACTGCGGGGGGTTACTTCCAGCCACCGGCACATAGTGCTGATCGAACAGATCCTCGAGCGACACTTCACCACGCGCCACGGCCGTTTCGAATGCCTTGCTCACGGCGGCTGCCGCCTGCTGCACGGCGTCGATGAAACGCGTATCCGCCGTTTCCACACCCGTCGCGGCGGTCAGCTCGATCAGGGTTTCGGACACACCGAGCAGATTCCCCAAACGGTCTTTCGCCTGCACGAAGTTTTCGCTCGAATCCTCGACGCCGCTCGCCATTTCCAGCACCTGCGCCTCGAGTCCGCCGCACTGCGATTCGATCTCGCCGGTCAGCACGGCGATCTGTCCCGCCTCGTCGTTCAGATGCGCGATCGCATCGCCAGTTGCATGCACGACGTCGCCGATCTTGCGTGTGCCTTCGCGCACCCGGTGCGCCCGCGCGGTGTTTACGGAACCTTCGCTGATCAACTGCTCGGTCTGTTGCGTGAGCTGCGCCAGCGTCGTCTCGATCTGCCCGGTGGCTTGCGCGGTTTTCGCGGAGAGGTTCTTCACCTCGGCCGCGACCACCGCAAAACTCTTGCCGGAGTCGCCGGCGCGCGCGGCTTCGATCGCGGCATTCAGCGCCAGCAGATGAGTCTGACGCGCGATCAGCGAGATCTCCTCGGAGACGCGGCTCACGTGCGCCAACGCGCTGCGCAGTGCGCCGATCTGGCTTTCGATGACCGTCACGCCTTCCACGAGGCCGTGGATGTCCGCCAGCGACGCTTCGAGCGTCTGCTGCGATTCCTGCACGCCGGTCGCGGCTTCAGTGGATACGTGGCTCATTTTCCGCGCGGCAGCGGCAATGCGATGATTGCCGGCGAGCGTCTGCGCAGCCGATTCGCGCAGCGCGCGGCATACTTGCGCCTGACGTTGCACGCGCGCGGCCACTTCCTCGACGTGTCCCGATACGTCGCAGATCTCGATACCCAGTTTGCCGGCTTGCGCGGCAATATCGCCGACGACCGTGTGCGAACGGGCCGCCCGGCGAAAGCTGAAACGCGTCATGGTGGTCTCCATTGTCGACCAGAGTTGGCGCTTTAGCGCTTACTCTGGTCCCATGCAACAGTTTGCTGATGGCGCGCTCGGCGCATTCAGTTGGCGCAACCACCCTGAACGGATGCAGCGTCTTCTCGATGCGTTTACGGCGGACTTTCAAGCGACTTGATACGGGGTATCCCGCAGTCGTTATGATGTGCGGTCAAACTGTGATCCACAGCCTTACCCGTAGACCTTTCCGTTTCTTACCGGCAACCGATGATCGACTCCTTCGCGCGCGTTTCGGGCTGGCAACAGCTCTATCACCTGTGGCAGCTGATCGTCATGCTCTGCAAATTTCTCTGGGGACTGTTGCGTTTGCTGGGCGGCGGCTGAGCGCGTCGGCGCGGCGCGAGGGAAGGGCGTGCGAGATCCGCTCGGCGTGCACGCGCGAAGCATCGATCGAATGATTGGAACAACAGGAAGAAAGCAGCCAGGTCAGGCCCGCGCGCGACGGGTGCCTTCGTCAACTGAAACATCCGCGCCGCGCGTGCCAAGAAACGCGCGCAGATCGGCCATCACGCGCTCGGGCGCTTCTTCCATCGGAATATGGCCGAGCCCCGGATACATGACCGACTTCGCACCCGGAATGCGGCTTGCAAATTCGGCTGCGTGCGCAGTCGGAATCCAGCGATCCTTCGCACCCCACAGCACCAGCGTCGGCACATCGAGTGTCTTCAGCACGTCGGTGTCGACGTCCTTGAAGTCGAGCGTGGGCACCATCTTGCCGATCGCGGTGCGCGTGTCTTCGCCGTGGAAGAACTCGACGTAACGCCGCAGCGTCACCGCGTCGATCTTGCGCGGATCGCCATAGACGTTGCGCACCGCGCTCTTGACGATGACTTCAGGCAGCAACCACGGCGAACTGACCCGCACCAGCGCGCTGTTGAACAGGGCGATGTAAATCGGCAGTTTCATCGGAAAGCCGGCCGAGTCGATCAGCACGAGTCGTTCAACGGCTTCGCGATGGCGCACCGCATAGTCCCACGCAATCAGCCCACCGAGCGAATTGCCGATGAAGGTCGCGCGCGAGATGCCGAGTGCCTGCAGGAACGTGTCGATGAAACGCCGATAGGTGGGCAGATTCATCGTTTCGATTTCGCCGCTGCCGGAGCGCAGCGGTCCTGTCACGCCGAACGGCGGCAGGTCGAGGCGGATCACGCGATACTCGCGCCTGAGTTCATCGGCGACGCGATTCCACGTGTGCAACGAAGACGCGAAGCCGTGAATCATCACGATGAGTTCGCCGCTGCCTTCGTCGACGTAATGCACGTCGGCGCCCATGATCTTCACGAATCTGGAGCCGCTTTGCGTGTAGCGCCGGCGCAATTCGTCGCGCGGCACGCTGGTGACGCCGAGGCGCGCGGCGAGCGAGCGCGGCGGCAGCGGGGATGTCGAGGCGGGCGTGCCGGAGTCGATACTTGCCATGTTTTGTTGTCTCCCGTGCAGTTCGATTTTGTGGTTCGCCTGGCCGCGAATCGGATTGCATTGGCGGCGTCTCGCTCTCTCAGTCCATCAGCCGCAGCGCATGGCCTCAGGGCGCGAAGCGATAGTCGTGCGGACGCACACGCCGCGTCCGTTTGCGAAAGCTGAAGGTGAAGCCGGGCCACAAGGCGGTGACCTTGCCGCTGCGGGTCTGATACCAGCTACGACATCCGCTCGCCCACACGGAGTGCTGCATATCCTTCTGCAAACGCGCGTTGAATTCGCGTTGCACGTCGGGCCGCAGATTCATCGTGCGTGCGTTGCGGCGACGCAGTACGCGCAGGCAATCGGCGATGTACTGCACCTGCGACTCGATCATGTAGAGCAGCGAGTTGTGGCCGAGTCCGGTATTCGGGCCGACGAGCATGAAGAAGTTCGGGAAGTTCGCCACGCTGACGCCGAGGTAGGCTTCCGGCCCATCGCGCAGCCACAGGGCGCTGAGATCCGCGCCGTCGACGCCGGTCACGTCGAACGGCGCGCCGACGTCGTTGACCTGAAAGCCCGTGCCGCAAATGATCGCGTCGGCGGGGTGATGCACGCCGTCTTCGGTCACGATGCCGTCGGCGACGATCTCGCGGATGCCGCTCGTCACCACGTCGACGTTGGGCTGGCTAAGCGCGGGATAGTAGTCGCTCGAGAGCAGCACGCGCTTGCAGCCGAACCGGTAGTTCGGCGTGAGCTTGGCGCGCAGGGCAGGGTCCTTGACGCGTCGTTCGAGATAACTCAGGCCGAACTTCATCGGCACCTTCATCAGTTTCGGATTGACCACGAACGCGATGGCGCGCGATTCGAGCTGCCAGTAGATCGCGCTGCGCACGAAGCGCTGCGTGAACGGCAGATGGTGGAACAGCCAGCGGGCACGCGCGTCGATCGGCTTGTCGGGCTTGGGCATGACCCAAGGCGCGGTGCGCTGGAACAGATCGAGTCGTGCGACGCGCGGCTGGATTTGCGGCACGAACTGGACCGCGCTCGCGCCGGTGCCGATCACCGCGACGCGTTTGCCTTCGAGCGCATAAGCATGGTCCCAGCGCGCCGAATGAAACAGCTTGCCTTCGAAGCGTTCGAGCCCGGCAATCCGCGGCATCGCCGGACGGGACAGCGGACCGCTTGCGGCGATCACCACATCGGCCTCGATGGTTTCGCGCACGCCGTTCACGTCGATCTCGACTTGCCAAACCTGGCGCGCTTCGTCGAAACGCGCCGCAGCCACGCGCGCGTTGCAGCGCACGTAACGCTCCACGCCATATTTGCGGACGCAGTGCTTCAGATAGGCGAAGATTTCCGCCTGGCCGCCGAACGCGCGCGACCACGCGGGATTCGGCTCGAACGAAAACGAATAGAGATGCGAGGGCACGTCGCAGGTCGCGCCGGGATAGGTGTTGTCGCGCCAGGTGCCGCCGATATCGCCAGCCGCCTCGTAAATCGTGAACGACGTGATGCCCATTCGCAGCAGACGAATCGCCATGCCGATGCCGGCAAAGCCGCTGCCGACAATCGCGATGCGTGGCGCGGCAGGTGGGGCGGATGAGGCAGGCGTCACGGCGGTCTCCGGCAGGGGGCGAGTTTCAGGCGTCTACATGTGTCTACTGCAGCATAACGCGCAGGGTAGACAACTGTGCACATGACGTCAAGATCGTTTAGAGTACTGCTATTAAACGCGCCAGGCGCGCATCGATTGAAAACACATGACATCCGTACCGGAAGCGGCAGCCGCCGCGGAGCACGGCGCTGCCGCGGGCCAGGAATTGCCGGCCGGCAAGCGCAAACTGATCGAAGCCGCGTTGCGTCTGACCGCTGGCGGCCGCAGTTTCACGAGCCTGGGTTTGCGCGAACTGGCGCGCGAGGCCGGGCTCAATCCCAATACGTTCTATCGTCATTTCGACACGCTCGACGATCTGGCGCGCGAAGCCGTCGAATCCGTGAGCCGCCGTTTGCGGCCGATGCTGCGGCGTGAGCGCTGGCTCGCCGCGCACGACGAACCGCATAGCGTGCCGCGTCGTGCTTGCGTCGCGTTCTTTGCGTTCGCGCTGGAAAACCGCGAGGCGTTTCTGAGCGCGCTCGCCGAATATCATGGTACATCGCGGGCATTGCGCGAGGCGGTGCGCGCGAACCTGCACGAGGTGTCGGCGGAAATGGCCGACGACGTGGTGCAACTGGAATTGATACCGACGCTTACGCGTGAAACCGTCGACGAAGTCTGCACGCAGATCGTGCTGCAACTCTTTCATTTGTCGGCTGACTATATCGACGCGGACGACCCACGCCGCGATGCGCTGATCGCGTATGCGGAGCGCTTCATCGTCAGGCTGTTCGCGGGGGCGGTGTTGATGGCGCAGCACGAGCCGGAAAGGGCGTTGGCGCCGATACACGTGTGAAGCCTTAAACGAATCGCCATAACGAAACAGGCTCCGTAATGGAGCCTGTTTTCGTGACGCATGCTTGTCCGGCTGATTCGATTTCAGCCGCGCAGCGAAGCTCAGGTGTTGTCGTTCCAACTGCCGGAGTCGTCGCTGCTGCCCAGGTCGACACCGCCGCCGTTGTCGTTCCAGTCGTTCGAGCCTTGGCCGAAGTCGAGGCCGCCGCCATTGCCGCCATCGTTGCCACGGCGGCGCGCTTCGTCGTCGACGACCACGTCGCGCTCCACTACGCGCTCACGCCCGGAGTTCAGCGCTTCGCCGAGCAGCACACCGGTCAGCAGACCGCCCATGCCGCCGCCGAAACCACCGCCGCCTTGCTGCACGATGACCGGCGGCTGTTGCTGATACGGTCCTTGCTGCGGATAAGGCGCTTGCGGCGGATTGCCGAAACGTTCGGCTTCCTGCGCATACGGCGACTGCTGCTGCGAGCTGGCGGCCGGCGCGGCATACGGATCGGGCCGGCCTTCGAGGCGCGCGCGCATGCTGCCGAGGCGTTGCTCGAGTTCGTCGAGCTGATACGGCGGCAGCGGATTCTTGCTGCCCGACAGTGTTTCGACGAGGCCGCGCAACTGGTCTTCAGTCGCTTCGACTTCCTTCTCCAGCGCCTCATGACCTTGCACGGTGGAGAGCTTCACATCGAGCTTGAGCGAACGGACGGTGTTGAGCATCTCCGTGGCGCGCTTGAGTTGCACGCGACGCTCGTCGTCGGCGCGCGTATCGCCTTGCGTGCGGGCGCGGCGCAAGGTCCAGCGCAGCACCAGCGCGATCACGCCAACGAGGACCAGAATGCCGATCCACATACCCATGCCCGGACCATGCCGTTGCGGCGCTTGCGGGACCATCGCCGACTGTTGCTGCACGGACGGCGCCGTCTGCTGCTGCGCGAACGGGTTGGGCGCGCGGCTGGTCGTGTTGCCGCCCGCGGCGCCTGCGCGTTCCGCGTCCTTGCGAATACGCGCTTCGGTTTGCGCGAAGCGGGTCGGGTCCGTGAAGCGGATTTGCGGGTCGAGTGTCTTGGCCTGCTGGACCTGGGCGAGCGCGTCGGCGGAACGGCCTTCGCGATCGAGCACCTGGGCGTACAGATAGTGGGCGCGCGCATTGTTCGGATGCGCCTGCAGCACTTCGCTCAGACCGGCGTCGGCCTGTTGCCAGTTGCCTTGCGACATGGCCGATTCGATCTGCTGAACGGTGGGCACAGCGAACGCCGCGGCCGACACGAACAGCAGTGAGGCAAACGCGGTTGCGAGAAATTTTTTCATTTACGGACCGGGCGCATTGCGCCCGTCTCCTTCAGTCGATTCCGGCGGCTCACACGAAGGCCGCCGGTATGTACTGCTGCCGACGCAATTACTGGGCCGGCGTATTGATCTGCTTCTTCAATGCTTCGAGACGATCTTCAACGGAAGGACCGCGGTTCAGATCCGCGAGCTTGTCCTCGAGCGCCTTGCCGCTCTTCACGTCAGCCGAATTCAGGCGTGCGTCCGAACGGGCATTCGACAACGCGACCTTGTCTTCGAGCTTCTGGAAATCTTCGGACAGATTCTTGCCGCCGATGCCACCCAATGCCGTGGCTGCCACGTCTTTCGCCTGCGCGATCTGCTGCTTGGCTTGCAGAATGTTCGAGCGTGCGTTCAGGTCGTTGCGACGCGTGCGCATGTCTTCGATCTGACTCTTGAGCTGCGCCACCGACGGCTCCAGCGTAGTCAGTTCCTTCGCGAGCGCATCGCGTTCGGCTTCGGCCGTGGCTTGCGCGCCGAGGGCTTCGCGGGCGAGCGCTTCGTCGCCGGATTGCAGCGCGCGTTTCGCGCCGTCTTCGTATTTCTTCGCCTTGTCCGCGGCAACATCGCGCTTGCTTTGCTGCGTGGCCACTTGCGCCTGGATCTCGATCAGCGAGTTCTCGGCTTTGGCGATGCTCTCGTCGAGTTCGCGCACGATCTGGCGCGAGTCGCGCGACGGATCCTGCACGGAATCGGCTGCGTCGTTCAGGAGACCTTTAAGCGTGCGCGAAATGCTGTCAAAAAGCGACATGAAAACCTCCAAAGAATGTAAACGGCGCTGAATAATCCCGCGCGCTTAACTGCATTCAACTGCTACTTTACGCCGCTGCGCGCGAAGCTGCGCAACGTTCGGACCGGAGTTCGGGGCGTGCGCGCCGATTGCAATAGCGGCGACGTAAATTGTTCGATTCGAATATCGAGTGACAAACAGCTCAAAGGTTAAATCGCGCGGCGCGTCATTCAGCCGCTCGCGGATATTACACCACGCGCTCTCTTAAAACCGACTTAAAGGGCGCGATGACAAATTGGCCAACTTCGCGCGCGGCAAGTGTCGCGGGCGTGAATGGACGCGGTGCGTGTGTGCCGTGTTTGCGTCCGTTGTCGCCGCAAGCGAGTAGGGCTGAATACGTCCAGTAGCCGTGCATTCAACGACACTAAAGACGTCTATGCCGACGGTATTTTCAATGCGCAACAGCCGCTGCCAATCGCTCGGTGAATGCCAGGCTTGCAGTGCCGAAAGCTCGCGCATTTTGAATGACGCCGATGTAACGATATGCAACGCGTCGCCACACGTCGTGCGATATGCGGCGCACGTTCACTACGCGAAACGGCCGCCTTTCGTGCTCGGATCGCCGAGCGGATCGTCGTCGTCGCGTGGGGTGTCGAGGCGCGGGCGTTTGAGCACGCCGCGCAATTGCGCTTCCGGATCGGTTTGCTGGGGCGTGGATCCTTCCGCCGAAGCTGCTTCGGCCGCTGCCATGCGCGCGACGGCTTCGGCGGTTGCCGCGGCTTCCTCGTCGATGCCAGCGGCGAGGGCAGCGGCCAGACCTGCCGGCAACAACGGCGCGGGTTCAGCCTCCGCTTGCCGTGCTGGCGCACCCGGCAACACGTTCGCAGCCGGCGCCGGCGCATTGGAACCCGCCGCGCTATCCGCGGACGCCCCTGTCGCGCTGTCGCCGCGCGTTTGCAAAGCCGGCGGCAATGCGGCGCGCGCATGCCGTGTGCCGCGCGCGACCCGTTGCAGTGCGGCGTCGAGCGCGTCCGGCGCGCGGGGCGCGCGCAACCGGTCGACGATGCTCGCCGCTTTCACCTGCTCGCTGGTTGCGCCGAAGCTCAACACCGCGCGCCGCATCAGCTCGCTGACGCTAATCCCCAGATTCTCGGCGGTGGAAGTGATCGCGCGTTTCTGCGCGGTTGTGACGAATACGACGATGCGTTCGCTGGGCTTGTTCATAGTCGGCTCGCATACTTGTTGGCATGGGCGGTTCAAAGCGTGCATTTGGCGGACGCCGTGGCGCGAGCGGGTGTTAGCGCGCGCCGAGTCCATCATATGACGAGTTGCCCCGATGCGGAACGGGCGCGACATGAAAATCCCGTGACATCAATGAGTTGTAGCGTTTGCGGGCGGCTTGTCCACAGGCCTTTCAACATTTTCTGTGTATAACTCCGGCCACGTGGAAAACGCTCGCAAGACTGCCCGGAACTACAGACTCCTTTCGCGCGAAGGGAATTCTTACAAAAAAACTAACTTGGACCGCGCGTGATTTCTTTTAAAATGCGCTGTTACGTTGCGCCGGGCCCGGTCCAGGCGCGCCGTGCGGCCGGCCGGGGGCAAAGGGCCGTGCGGTGGTTTGCGCCTCAGGCTACGATGCTCGATCACGATCCATGTGTGCGCCAGGAGCGCATGCAGAAAGGCGTTCAGTCATGCGCCCACTACTCCAGTCATGCCAATCATCAAACGACCGCATTCATCCAATTCTCCGTCTGGTGAAGACCGGGATTCCTACCAACGCACTCCAGGACGCAATGCAGCTTCGCGCGACGCCGAGGCCGGCCGCCGTTCCATCGGCGCGACCATTGCCATCTGGTTCGCGAGCCTGCTTGCGACCATCGCGGTGGTGGGCGCGCTGATCGTCGGCTATGCGCTGGTGGTGATGGGGCCGCAACTGCCGTCGCTCGACGCGCTGACCGACTATCGTCCGAAGGTGCCGCTGCGGGTCTATACCGCCGACCATGTGCTGATCGGCGAATTCGGCGAGGAGCGGCGCAGTCTCGTGCGCTTCCAGGACATTCCCGATCAGATGAAAAAAGCGGTGCTCGCGATCGAAGACTATCGCTTCTACGAGCACGGCGGCGTCGACTTCCTGGGCATTCTGCGCGCCGGTTTTGCCGACCTCGCGCACGGCGGCGCGTCGCAGGGCGCGAGCACGATCACCATGCAGGTGGCGCGCAACTTCTTCCTTTCGAGCGAGAAGACCTACACGCGCAAGATCTACGAAATGCTGCTCGCGTACAAGATCGAGCGCGCGCTGACCAAGGATCAGATTCTCGAGCTGTACATGAACCAGATTTATCTGGGCGAGCGCGCGTATGGTTTCGCGGCGGCCGCGCGCGTGTATTTCGGCAAGGATCTGAAAGACATCACGCTGGCGGAATCGGCGATGCTGGCCGGCTTGCCGAAGGCGCCGTCCGCGTATAACCCGGTGGTCAATCCGAAGCGCGCGAAGATCCGTCAGGAGTACATTCTGCGGCGCATGCTCGAGCTGAGATACATCAGCCAGGATCAGTACGATCAGGCCGTGAAGGAAGAGATTCACACCAAGAATCCGGGCAACGAATATAGCGTGCATGCCGAGTACATCGCCGAAATGGTCCGGCAGATGATGTACGCGCAGTACAAGGACGAAACTTACACGCGCGGCCTGAACGTCACCACCACGATCGACTCCGCCGATCAGGATGCCGCCTATCGCGCGGTGCGCAAGGGCGTGATGGATTACGAGCGGCGCCACGGCTATCGCGGGCCGGAAGGTTTCGTGCAACTGCCCGCGCCGGGCGACGACCGCGATCAGACCATCGACGACGCGCTCACCGATCACCCCGACAACGGCGAGATCATCGCCGCCGTGGTGACGGACGCGAGTCCGAAGCAGGTCAAGGCGCAACTGGTGGACGGCACGCAGGTGACGATCAGCGGTGACGGTCTGCGCTTCGTGGCGGGCGGGTTGAGCGCGCGCGCCACGGCGGCCACGAAGATCAAGCCAGGCTCGATCGTGCGTCTGGTTGCCGACGACAAGGGCAACTGGCAGATCACGCAATTGCCGCAGGTGGAAGGCGCGCTGGTGTCCCTCACGCCGCAGGACGGCGCGATTCGCGCGCTGGTGGGCGGCTTCGACTTCAACAAGAACAAGTTCAACCACGTCACGCAGGCGTGGCGTCAGCCGGGTTCCAGCTTCAAGCCGTTCATCTATTCGGCCGCGCTCGACAAGGGTCTCGGACCGGCCACGATCATCAACGACGCGCCGCTGTATTTCCCGTCGAGCACGCCGGGCGGCGACGCGTGGGAGCCGAAGGACGACGACCAGCCGGACGGTCCGATGCCGCTGCGTCTCGCGTTGCAGAAGTCGAAGAACCTCGTGTCGATCCGTATTCTGTCGTTCATCGGCACCAAGTACGCGCAAGACTTCGTCACGCAGCGTTTCGGTTTCGACGCCGACAAGACCCCGCCGTATCTGCCGATGGCGCTCGGTGCGGGCCTCGTCACGCCGTTGCAGTCGGCGGGTGCGTATTCGGTGTTCGCAAACGGCGGCTTCCGGATCAATCCGTATCTGATCAACGAGGTGACCGACGCGCGCGGCGAAACCGCTCTCCAAAGCGCAGCCGCTGACCGCTGGACGCGATGCGCCGCGTACACTCGAACCGCGTAACGCGTACATCATGAACAGCCTGCTGCATTCGGTGGCGACGGCCGGCACGGGCGCGGGGACCAACGCGCTGCATCGTTCGGACTTGCAGGGCAAGACGGGTACGACCAACGACGCGAAGGACGGCTGGTTCGCTGGCTATCAGCAGTCGCTCGTGGCAGTGGCCTGGATGGGTTATGACCAGCCGAAGAGCCTCGGCAGCCGCGAATTCGGCGCGCAGCTGGCGTTGCCGATCTGGGTGGAATACATGCAGCGCGCGTTGCGCGGAGTGCCGCAAGGCGAACCGGCGCAGCCGGACGGCGTGACCTCGGTCGACGGCGAGCTGTTCTATACCGACATGACGCCGGGCAATGGTTTCGTGGCCAGCATCGGTCTGGATTCCGCGAATCCGACCGCCGGCGTGAGCGATGCGATCGGCGGCGTGGGCCCGGCGGGCATGACTCCGCCGGCGGTGCCGCCGCCGAGTGTCTCGTCGAACGAGAAGAAGCAGATCATGGATCTGTTCGAATCGAACAAGCCGTGATGTTCTCCAGGGGATACCCTTGGAGAGCAACGGAGATTTGCGGGCCGTGTGAGTCTTGCGGCCCCGCACACGCAAGGTTTTGAAAGAGCAGGAAAGCGCCGCCCGGTGCGGTTTTCGCGCCGCTTCTCGGGTGGGCCACCCAGCAGATTGTGTGCCCGGCATGCGCGGTGTGTTCTAATCACACTAGCGGTGCTTTTATCAAGGGTCCTGAAGGACGCCTGATCCCTAACCGGTTTCGGTCTCCAGCACCACTGCATCTCGCCTCGAGCGAGACGTCCATTCTCGAACCCCCGCGCCGCGCGAGACCCGGTATGACGCGCGCGCATGTCACTTCGTCCGCTGGCAATGTAGAGGTTGCCGCGGCCGACGTGTTTGCCATCCAGCATCCACCGGGTCCCGCCTTGTGAAAAGTCGAATCCTGATCTGTCTGATGACAGGTCTGCTGCGCGCATTTGCCTTTCTGCCGTATAGCGTTGTCGCGCGAATCGGCAGCGGTATCGGCGCGTTGCTGTACCGCATTCCCAGCACGCGCCGGCGTGTCGTGCATACCAATCTGAAGCTGTGTTTCCCGGACATGAGCGACGAGGCGCGCGAACGTCTGGCGCGCGCGCACTTTTGTCACGTGATCCGCAGTTATGTCGAGCGCGGGCCGCAATGGTTCGGCAATGCGCAGGCGCTGGCACGCCTCGTCGAAGTGGAGAGCGCGATCGATCTGTCCGACATGGCGGGTCAGCCGACAATTTTCGTCGGCTTCCATTTCGTCGGTATCGAGGCGGGCTGCATGATGTACTCGACGCGGCATCCGGTCGCTTCGCTCTATACGCCGATGTCGAATCTCCTGCTCGACGCGATGGCCAAGCGGCAGCGCGGCCGCTTCGGCACGGAGATGATTCCACGCAGCGATAGCGTGCGGCGAGCGTTGCGCGTACTGCGCGACGGCAAGCCGGTGATGCTGGCCGCGGACATGGATTTCGGCTTGCGGGATTCGGTGTTCGTGCCGTTCTTCGGCGTGCCGGCCTGCACGCTGACCTCCGTCTCGCGGATGGCGCGCGCGGCGAATGCGCGGGTAGTGCCGTTCGTGACAGAAGTGCTGCCGGATTATCGCGGGTACAAGCTGAGCATCTTCGAAGCGCTAAGCGATTTCCCGTCCGACGACGTGGCCGTCGACGCGCGGCGCATCACCGAATTTCTCGAGACGCAGGTGCGACGGATTCCTGATCAATATTATTGGGTGCACAAGCGGTTCAAGAATCGGCCGGCAGGTGAGGCGGGCGTTTATTGAGGCGGGTCGGCGTCAAATGCGTCTGGTGGTGAATGTGGTGCGGGGTCAAGTACTTAGGCGGGGTCTCCTGGTGTTATCAACAGGTCTGTCAACACAAACTGTGGATAAGTTTGTCTCGCGACGCACTGCAAACGAAGACTTTAGGCTGCAAGGATGTCCGGCAGCGGAGCGACACGCAGTACAAGGTCGAACGCGAGCGATCCTCGCGCGGACTTGTCTCGCGCCGCCCGTGAGACAGGTTCATCCATGGCATTCACCGAGTGGTCAGGCGGAAGGACCGGCCAGCGGATGAAATCCCGCATCCGTGATCTCGTAGCCATCCTGCAGTGTCATGTTCGATTCACGCGGCAGTCCCAGCATGTTAAAAGCGGACAGCCTTGGGTAAAGGTTCTCAGTTCTGCACCGGAAGTTCTCCGGGTTGAACAGCGGGCTGATATGCCACCACAGCCTGTATCCCTGCTTCCACAGATATTCGATGAGCGCAGGCGAGTGGGCAACCTTGTCATTCTCGACGTACAGCACCGGACGATCACGGGCGAGAATCTGCTGCGCGCCTTGCAGTACCTGCAATTCGAATCCCTCAACGTCAATCTTCATGAGCCGCACGCCCCGTGCACCAGTCATGTCGTCCAACCGGACGCAGGGTACTTCGACACCTTCCGGTATTTCCTCTGCCTGTACGGAGATACCACCGAAGTTGTTCGAGCGGCTATAGTCCAGATGAGGGAGCCATACGGACCCTTCCTCTGCAGCACAGGCGAAAGGCCAGGCGGCTACATTGCTGATTCCATTCAATGCCAGATTCGCGCACAGATTCTGGAATACGAACGGTTGCGGCTCAAATGCCATGACGACGGCACCGACTGTTTTGGCAGTCTTTGCCAGAGCGATGGTCTGACTGCCGACATTCGCTCCGACTTCCAATATCGTACCTGGCCGGTTGATGAACTGCAGCAGAAATTGGGTTTCCAATTCGCAGTATTCGCCGTATTCGATCAGTGCGTGGCCAATGTAGACATCGTATCGATTGGCCAGCATCGTCCCGTGTCTCGTAGTCACGAGATCATACGGGTCAGCGATCTGCATCGTGTGGATAGTCTCATTCGTCACAGTCTGTTACCTCTTTCATTGCCATCGGATGGCGCGAATATATCACTGTGCTCATGGCGATCTCCGGAGCTCAATCGGGAAGCACCGGACTGCAACCCGCACGATCTGCTGCACGCCCCCCATCTTTTTGCTCATCTAGTCTCGTGTCAGTGCGCCCTAAACGTGCTGGGACGGGCAATGTGCCTTTTGCAGGCTGACGTCAGATGGATGACAGGCGTCGGGTTATTTTCCTACATCACATGTGGGCGTGGACGACGGCAAACATGTTCATGTGCAAGCCAGGCGTAATTTTAGGAATATTCGGATTTTCTGTTCATTGCAGTCCCGATAGGGTGCTCTGGCTCGAGCCAAGTACCACCAATCAGGATAACTATGAAAAGAAACAGAAGCAAAGAAACTGCAACTGGAATGGCGGCCCGCCTGCTGGCAGCATTCATGTTGCTCCTGGTGGCGTTCGGCGCCAATGCCGAGAGTGGAGACGGAGTTTGCGCCCCACTATATGTCAGGTCCGGAGCGATACAAGGAACCTCGACCTGTTTCGCAAATGCATGGGGAAACACACCCATCAATCTGTCCAACTGAGGTCGGTCGAGACGCGTGGACGCCAACGGGTTAAGCAGCGACCTGATTCAGATAGTATCGCTGCGTGAATGCTACAGGTGACAGGTAATTGAGACGAGCCTGCGTGCGCTGCCGGTTATAAAACATCTCGATGTATTCGCTGATGGATCGCTTGGCTTCATCGCGCGTGGCGAAGCGTCGATGATAGACCAGCTCGCTTTTTAGCGTGCCCCAAAACGATTCGATCGGCGCGTTGTCAAAGCAGTTTCCTCGTCGACTCATCGACGCCTGCATGCGGAACTGGCCGACGAGATCCTGATAGGCGTGAGCGCAGTATTGGGACCCACGGTCCGTGTGATGGATCAGGCCGGGCGCCGGGCGCTGCGATGCAACCGCACGGAACAGCGCCTGCATTACCAGATGCTTCGTCATGCGCTCGCTCATGGCGTAGCCGACGAGCTCCCCACTAAACAGATCCTTCAGGCCGGCGAGGTACAGCCAGCCCTCGTCAGTCGCGATATACGTGATGTCGCCGCACCAGGCCTGATTCGGCGAGGTTGCAGTGAAATCCTGGTTCAGCAGGTTCGGCGCCACCGGTAGGTCGTGCTTCGAATTGGTCGTCGCCTTGAACTTGCGTTTCTGCCTGCAGCGTAGTCCCAGCTTTTTGCGTAGCCTTTTTATGCGGTGAACACCGAGCCGCACGCCGTGCTCGTCGAGGTGCTTCTGCAAGCGTTCGGGCCCGAAGCTCTCACGCGTGCGCTGATGCGCCGCCAGCACTTCGGCCTCCAGTCTCGGCTCCTGCTGTGCCCGCAACGACGGCGAGCGCTTGCGCCACGCGTAATAGCCGCTCACGGAAACGCCCAGCAGCCGGCACATCGGCGGCACCGGATAGTCCTGTCGCATCTGTTCAATCACGCCGTACTTCACCGCGACTCCCTCGCAAAGTACGTCGCGAATTTTTTTAATAAATCGCGCTCCATTTTAACTTCCGCCAGCTCCCGCTTGACTCGCCCGAGTTCCGCTTCGATCTCCGTCAGCGGCTTTTGATGCTGACCTACACGTTCCAGCTTGCCTGCCTTCGCAGCACGCACCCAGTTTGCCACCGTCTTCATTGATATCGACAGCCGACGCGCAGCCTCCGATACGCCAACGCCCTCGGTCATTGCAAGCTTCACCGCCTCTTCACGGAATTCCTTCGTGTAGACGGCTTTGGGGATTCGACTCATGTATGCCTCCATTCCTCAATTTTACGGAATGTTGGCGTCCACTTTTTCCGGCGGACCTCAAACCACTATTGCGTCAACGAGCCGGCGCGAATCACGCGGTGGTGTGGGACGCCGCCGGACGACACGAGTGCAGATAATAGTTGTCCGGTGGCTGACCCGGTTTATGCAGATTCAGGTGCAACGACGATCAGGGAAGTTGATTTTCATAGCGGCGACGACCGGCCTTTTATTTTCAGCCGCACTTACCGCGCTCGTCCGGTTGCGCGACCAGATTCCGGCTTTGGGTCTCTTTGGGTTCACAACTGGCAGCGCCAGTTAAATCTTGCGAACGTAAATGGTGTTCCGTCGCGGGTCACTGCTTACCGTGAAGATGGGAACCCGGTTGTATTTAATAAAGCTTCCGGCGGATGGCGGTCCGCGGACGGAAAACCGCTAACGTTGACGCAAAGCGCTTCATCGTGGACGCTTGATGACTTGACCAATGGCAACCGAGAAGCCTATTCCGCACAGGGAATACTGCTGTCTGTTACCCAACACGATGGTCGGGTGGCTACGCTGACATACAGCGATGCGAATACCCCCGTCTCCGTGGCACCGGCAGTGGGCCTGCTTGTCGCGGTTACCGAACACGCAGCCGGAACAAATTCCTACTACGATCTGACCATCCGTCTGACTTACGATGCGAAGTACCGTATTACTCAGTTCGCGGATTCGACCGGGAATGTAACGCAGTACGGTTATGACGGATTTAGCAACCTTGTTTCTGTTACCTGGGCAGATGGGAGCGTCCGCCGTTACGCCTATGAGGACACGCGCTTCACCAGTGCCCTAACTGGCGTGATTGACGAGACAGGCACTCGTGTTGCGACCTGGGCATACGATGCGATGGGCCGTGCCACGTCGGTAACCCATCCGAACGCGCAGCAGAATGTGTCATTTGCCTACGGTGCAAACACATCCACGGTGACCAGCAACCAGCGCGCGACGACCGTGAACTTCTCCTCGATCGGGGGAATGTCGCGCGCGACAGGAAGTGACGCTGGCTACAGCATGGGTTGGGACACTGGAGGCAAACTGACCAGTGACATCACACCATTTGGGAAGAATGTCCAATACAAATATGACGAGGCTGATCGTCCCATCCAGGCGACTTCGATCAGTAATTCAGGCGGTATAGCGATTACAACGGTGCGCTACGCTGATTCCGTGAGTCTGCGTCCCTATATGGTCGCAAAACCAGGATGGCTCCGCACATATGTATATGACGCGAACGGCAATGCGACGGGCGTCAGTGAGCGACGGACCACGGATGCAACAGGGGCGGATGGTTTGGCCGCGGCCTTGGCTGACGGCCCGACCCGTACCTACGGAATGGTGTATGACTCGTCGAACCGTTTGACGTTTGCCCAGATGTACGACGACGGGCAGTTGACGGGTGAATGGGGGATAACGCAAGACGCGACCGGCAACCTGCGATCGGTTAGCGACAGGAAGACTGGAAACATACTTATAGTTTCCCAGCGAGATTCAGCGCACCGGGCGATCAAGTTCAACAGCCCAGGCTTCACTGCGAATCCCTATTACGACGCACGTGGACGGCTGATCGGTTTCCAATACTTCGAAGATGCAAGTCCGCTAAACGGAAATGTTCAACGCGCCCTCAAAGTCAACTACACGTACGCTGCGGATGGAACTCTGGTGGCGCGTGCAGGTACTGTGTCGACAAATCTCGGCCCCGACTTTTCCATCAGTGATGATGAGATTGACAAGTGGCTTGAGAATGTCGAGTCTGGAGTCTTGCCCGCAGGGCCATCGCTTAATCTGCTCGGTATGGTTAGGGGGCTGCAGTTCGTGCAGGAGCCGGGACTGGAGCCGGTGTGTCCTGAGTGCGCAATCGCTGCAGGCGCTCGTTTTGCCTGGCTTGTATTCCAGCTTGCCAAAGACCCGATGTGGGCCAGCAAGCAAGGCATTCAGCAGGCGACGGAAGCGAAGCAGTGCAAGCCAACGGGCGTGAATAGTGCCGGAGACCTTACTTTCAAGACGGGTCACTATGCCTCCCGTTTGGAAGCGGAGGGTGTAAATGTCGCAAACGCAGAGGGCCAGGTTGCAGATGCTGTGACCGGTATGATGCCGGACATGCTTCCCAATACAAGCGCGGTTGGCAGAATGACCGTTGACGGCGTCCTGGTTGAGTTCCGGGTGCGTATCCTGCCGAATGGCACAGCGAGTGTGGGAACTATTTTTCCTGTGAAAGGATACTGATGTGATTCGCGCACTTACCGACGACGAAAAATACTTCATCCGTGGCGTAGCATCACGGCTTGACAGTGAAGCGCGCAACAGGCTGATGAATGACCTGGCAATCGCACAGGTAGAAGCCGAACTGGCGGACGGAGAATTGATCCAAATCTGCCTTGAAGGATATCAGCATCCACATGGTGGCGGCCAGAGCCTATACCCGGTTGAGGGAGAAGTGAGCGACGAGGATGGCTCGTTGATATCCCTGCTTTTGTTCGCCGATCCGGCCGACCGTTTGTATGAGCTTGAATATTTGCGGTGGGGCGATGGACCATTGCAACAACCAAATTGGTCGACACTTAGGTTTATACCTGATGTGTCTCCTGCCGATCACAGCGCCGAGTAACGAGGATGCGAGCAACGAGGATCGACTTATCAGGACGTCTTCGCTCGCGCGCCAAAGCTGTTTGACGCACGCATCAAAATTGAGTCGCCTACTGACTACCCCTGAACAGGGCAAAATCGCCGCACGATATGCACCGGCCCGGCACGGGGGCACGAACTGGACTGTCTGGATTTTAGACAAGTCACGTGCTTTGTTGGTCGCCATTGAAGGACAGCGTTGGCTTGAATGGCAAACGAGACACAAGTCGCGGCGCCCAACGCCGCTGCATCCACCGGCACCTCAAGCAACAAACCCCTTCGGCTCGAGCACTTAAGCGTGTAGCCCCGGAGTTATCAACAACCCTGTCAACCCAAACTGGGGATAACGTCGAGGCATCCCAGGTTCTTCGTTCCGTGAAAAAGCTACCGCTCCGGGCCTGCTGGTTCATTCCGTACCGCCTGCACAATTCCCCATGCGTTCAAGGTGTTAGCCTGCTTGTCAGATAGTTTTCAACAGGCTCATCAACAAAAAGTGGGGATAAGTCCGCGGCGATCAGTACGGAATCCCAGGTTTGGCTAGTCGGCGATGCCCGCGTTCGCTGCCCGAATCGCCGAGGCCGAGGCCGAAGTCGAAGCGGACGCGGATGACGCAGCCGGCTCCATCGGCGGATTCCCCATCGCCTGGAACAACGCCGCCGTATCCGTCAGACGCGCGCTCGTATAGCGGATCTCATCGAGCTGCGCGTTGCGAAACTGCTGCTCACTCGAACGCGCTGACGCGATAGGCAACGCGCCCAATCGATAGCGCCCCGAGGTTTCGTCGAAGATGCCTTGCGCCGAACGCGCGGCAACGTTCGCGGCGTCCAGCGCCTGCGAGTCGTGCTCCAGCGCGGCGAGCGTGTCGGCGACATTCTGGAATGCGGCGAGTACCGTCTGTTTGTACTGCGAGACCGTCGCATCGTACGTATCGACCGCTGCGCGCCGTTGCGCGAACAGGGCGCCGCCGTGAAACAGCGGCTGTGACAGCGACGCGCCGATGCTCCAGATCGCGCCCGCGCCGGACAGCGCCACCGGCCAGCTAAAGCCGCCTTGTCCCATCGACGCGCTCAACGACAGGCTCGGGAACATCTGCGCCGTGGCGACGCCGACATCGGCCGCCGCGGCCTTCAAGGCGGCGTCGGCGGCCTGAATGTCGGGACGCGCGCGCAGCAGTTCCGACGGCACCACCACGGGCACCTGTTCAGGCACATGCAACTGGGCGAGTTCGAGATCGTCCGGCGCGGCATCCGGTGTGCGGCCCAGCAGCACCGCGAGCGCGTGACGCGTGCTCAGCCATTGCTGCTTCAGCCCCGGCAAGCTCGCCGACAGACTCGCCGCGCTCTGTTGCGCGCTCAACTGGTCGGCATGCGAAACGGCGCCCAATGCATAGCGCCGCTGCGTGTCGCGAGCCTGATCGTTGGCGATCGTCACGAGCCGTTCGGTCGTTTCGATCTGCGCACGCAGCGCGGCGCTCGTGATCGCGGCGCTCACGATATTGGCGGCCAGCGCCCGGCGCGCGGCGTCGAACTGATACGCCTGCACGTTGACGCGCGCCGCGAGCGCCGCGTCGGCCAGACGCGCGGCGCCGAACAGATCGAACGTATAGTGCGCCTGCAATTGACCGACGAAGATGTTGTACAGAAACGTGTTCGGTCCGATCTCGGGGATCGCCAATGCGCGGTTGCGCGTCGCCTGGCCGCCGAGATCGACGGTCGGCAGCATCGAGCTGCCGATCTGCGCACGCAACTGCTCACGCGCGGCGGCAAGACTCTTGTCCGTCGCGGCGAGCGTCGGACTATTACGCAGGCCTTCGTCGACGAGCGCGTTCAGCGCGTCCGACTGATACAGCTTCCACCATTCGGGCACCGGCTTCGCGCCGACCACGAACTGCTGCGTGACGCCTTGCGCGGGCACGGTTTGCGTCGGCTGTGCTTCGGCGCCGTAGTGTGCCGGTTGCGGCATCGCGGGCGGCTCGCCGCTCGGCCCGAACGAGCAGGCGGCGAGCGCGCATGCCATGCCGGTGAGCGCGGCGCGGCCCGCGTGTCGGAGCAACGAGAGATTAGCCATGCTCAATTCCCCGTATGCGTCGTGCCGGACGCGGACGGCGCTTGCGGCTCGCGTTCGTCGGCACGCACGCGGAACGACGCGGCATACAGCGCGGGCAGATAGAACAGCGTGAGGATGGTGGCGCTCGTAATGCCGCCCATCAGCGCGGTCGCCATCGGACCGAAGAAGTTCGAGCGCAACAGCGGAATCAGCGCGAGCACGGCGGCGGCCGCGGTCAGCGTGATCGGCCGGAAGCGCCGCACGGTCGCGCCGACAATCGCATCGAACCGCTTATGTCCCGACGCAATGTCCTGTTCGATCTGATCGACCAGAATCACCGAGTTGCGCATGATGATGCCGAACATCGCGATCACGCCGAGCATCGCGACAAAGCCGAACGGCTGGCCGAACAGCAGCAGCGTGAGCACCACGCCGATCAGCCCGAGCGGCGCGGTCAGCACGACCATCAGCACGCGCGCGAAGCTCTGCAACTGGATCATCAACAGCGTGAGCACGGCGATGATCATGATCGGCATCTGCGCGTTGATCGAGGTCTGGCCTTTGCCGCTTTCCTCGACCGAGCCGCCGATTTCGATCCGGTAGCCAACCGGCAGGCTGGCGCGAATCGGGCCCAGCGCCTTGTCCACCGCGTGCGTGACGTCGATGCCTTGCGCGCCGGGCGCGACGTCGGACTGCACGGTGAGGGTCGGCTGACGGTCGCGTTCCCAGATCACGCCGTATTCGAGGTCGTTGCGCAAGTGGCCGAGCGTGCCGAGCGGCACGGGACCGTTCGGCGTTGGCATGGCCAGCGTGACGAGTTGCGCGGGGTCCACGCGTTCGGCCTTCGGCGCGCGCAGATCGACGCTGATCAGTTTGTCGCGCTCGCGGTACTGCGTGACGGTGTAGCCGGAGAGCGTCATCGCGAGAAAGCTCGATATGTCGTCGGAGCTCACGCCGAGTTCGCGCGCTTTCTTCTGATCGACTTCGAAGCGCACCGAGCGCTCGGCGGGTTCGTCCCAATCGAACTGGACGTTACTGGTGCCGCGGTTCGAACGCAGGGTCGCGGCGACGCGCTCTGCGATCGAACGCACGGTGGCGATATCGTCGCCGCTCACGCGGAACTGCACCGGATAGCCGACGGGCGGCCCATTCTCCAGGCGCGACAAACGCGTGCGAATCGCCGGAAAGTTGTTGCGCAATTCCGGTTCGAGCCATTGCGCGAGTTTTTCGCGATCCTTCACCGACTTCGCTGTGATCACGAACTGCGCGAAATTCGGCTGCGGCAATTGTTGATCGAGCGGCAGATAGAAACGCGGTGCGCCGGTGCCCACGAAGTCGACCGTATGATCGATTTCCGGGCGGCCCACCAGCGCTTTTTCGAGCCGCGTGGCCTCACGCAAGGTAGCTTCGAACGACGCGCCTTCGGGCAGCCGCACGTCCACCAGCAACTCGGGACGGTCCGAACTCGGGAAGAACTGTTGCGGCACCAGCGTGAAGCCGGCCATGGCCAGCACGAACAGCACGACAGTGATCGCCAGCACGACGAAGCGCCGCTCGATGCACCAGCCGACCCAGCCGCGCAGGCGCCGGTAAAAACGCGTGTCGTAAATGTCGTGCTCATGATCGTCGGGCAGATGAGTTTCGTGCGCCTCGCGCTTGCGCTCGGGCAGCAGGTGATAGCCGAGCAACGGAATCAGCACGACCGCGGCGAGCCACGAGGCGATCAGCGCGATCGCCGACACTTCGAAAATCGAGCGCGTGTATTCACCGGTGCTCGACTTGGCCAGCGCGATCGGCAGGAACCCGGCGACGGTGACGAGCGTGCCGGTCAGCATCGGAAACGCGGTGCTGGTGTACGCATAGGCTGCGGCGCGCGTACGGTTCCAGCCTTGCTCCAGCTTGACCGACATCATCTCGACCGCGATGATCGCGTCATCGACGAGCAGTCCCAAGGCGAGCACCAGCGTGCCGAGCGACACCTTGTGCAGGCCGATGTCGAACAGATACATGCACAGCGCGGTGACGGCGAGCACCACCGGGATCGAGATCACGACCACCATGCCGGTGCGCACGCCGAGCGATATCAGGCTCACCACCAGCACGATCGCCACCGCTTCGGCGACGGCTTCGAGGAAGTCGTCGACCGAACGCGCGACCGCGTCCGGCATGCTCGACACTTCGACTAACTGCAAGCCGGCGGGCAGCGCCCTTCGCAACTGCACCATCTGCTGATCGAGCGCCTTGCCGAGGCGGATCACGTCGCCGCCCGGCTGCATGGTCACGCCGATGCCGAGCACGGCCTTACCGCCCGCCCGCATCTGCGTGATAACCGGATCGTCGTAGCCGCGTTTGATCGTGGCGATATCGCCGAGACGGAACGAGCGGTTGTTGATGCGGATCAGCGTGTCGGCGAGCGCGTTGACGTCCTTGAACTGGCCGGTGGGGCGCACGAACACGCGGTCGTCCGTGGTGGTCAGCGTGCCGGCCTGCGACACGCTGTTCTGCGAATTGATGGCCTGGCCGAGCTGCTGCGGCGAGATCCCGAGGCGCGTGAGTTGCGTGTTGGCGATCTCGATGTAGATGTGCTGATCCGGGTCGCCGAAATAATCGACCTTGCCGACGCCCGGCACGCGCAGCAGCACCGTGCGCAACTGGTCCGCGTAGTCGTGCAGTTGCGCGGGAGAAAAGCCGTCGCCTTCGAGCGTGTAGATGTTGGTGTAGACGTCGCCGAATTCGTCGTTGAAGAACGGGCCTTGAATACCTTGCGGCAGCGTCGCCGCAATATCGCCGACTTTCTTGCGCACCTGGTACCAGGTCTCGGGCACGTCCTTGACCGGCGCCGAGTCCTTCATGGAGAAGAACATCAGCGATTCGCCGGGGCGCGAGTAGCTGCGCACGAAATCGATGGCGGGCGTCTCCTGCAATTTGCGGCCGATGCGGTCCGTGACCTGTTCCTGCATCTGGCGCGCGGTGGCGCCCGGCCAGAAGGTGCGGATCACCATCACGCGGAACGTGAAGGGCGGGTCTTCGGATTGCGCGAGACGCGTATAGGCGAGGATGCCGAAGGCGGTCGCGAGCGCGATCAGGAAAACGACCAGCGCCTGGTGGCGCAGCGCCCATGCGGACAGGTTGAAGCGTCCTTCTTCATGCGTGGTGCTCATGAAGCGAAGTCCTCGGGATGCAGCGGGGCGATCGCGCGGACTTTTTCGCCGGCGCTCACCGTATGCACGCCTTGCAGCACGACGCGTTCGCCGTCCTTGAGGCCTTGGCCGATCACGATGGTGCGTTCGTTGTAACGCGTGACGGTCACGCGGCGCAGTTCCAGCGCGTTATCCGCGGCGCGCACGATCCACACGGCGGGTTGCGTGCCGTCGTGGAACAGCGCGGTGGCGGGCACGGTGAACGAGCCGTGCCGAGTAGCCGAGGCGTTAGCTTGCGCGGCGAGTTCGATATCGGCGGTCATGCCGAGGCGCACGTCCGGGCCGGGATTCTCGAGCGTGAGTTTGGCGCGATAGGTGCGGCTTTGCGGGTCGGCGGCGGGCGACAGTTCGCGCACGTGCGCGCTGAACTTGCGTCCCGGCAGCGCGGCGAGCGTGACGTTGGCGGTTTGCCCGACCGAGAGCGCGGCGAGCGCGCTTTCCGGCACGTCGCACACCACGTCGATGTCGCCGCTCCACGCGAGGTTGTAGACGGCCTGGCCCGCGGAGACGTTCTGGCCGGTGTCGGCCTGTTCGGCGGTAATCACGCCGGCGTGATCGGCGGCGAGCGTGGTGTATTGCAACTGGTCTTTCGACAACGCCGCCTGCTGCGCGGCCTGATCGCGCTGCGCGACGGCGGATGCGTACGCATTGGTCGTCTGCTCGAGTTGCGCGGGCGCGATCAGGTTTTCTTTGGCCTGTGCCTGATCGCGATCGAGTTGCTGCTTCGCATACACGAGAGCATGCTGCGCGGCGGCGAGCTGCGCCTGCGCGCTCGCGGCATTCTTCTGCGCGTCCGCCGGATCGAGCCGGGCGACGATCTGCCCGTTCTTCACGACATCGCCGAGACGCACGCGCCGCTCGACGATCTTGCCGCCGACGCGAAACGACAGCGGCGTCGAATAGCGCGCCTGCACCTCGCCGGGCAAGGACGCCGCCTGCGTGGCGCTGCCGTCCGCATGCACGGCGACGGCTACCACCGGACGCGGCTCGGGCGCCGCGGCTTCTTTCTTCGAACACGCGGCCAGCGTGACGACGCCGGCCAGAACCAGCACGAATGCGGCGCGGCGCAGGCGCGCGCGATGACGATACCGATGGGACTGCGGACGCAGCGCGAACGATGCGGGAAGACCGGGACGCTTCACAATTACCCCAACTCGAGACAGCGAACGAACAGGGCAAGCCGCAGCGGCCCGCCAGCGAAGACGCGCTGGCCGTTCATGCAATTGGCATACGCGACTGATTCAGAATGACGATGTGCATTCTAATACATACCTGTATTTGAATGTTGGGGTGAATTGGAATTCTTTTCAGTGCTAGACTTGCGCCCATGAAACGGCAACGACTGACACGCGAGCAGAGCAAGGACCAGACGCGCGAGCGTCTGCTCGACGCTGCGCAAGCGATTTTTATGAAGAAAGGCTTTGTCGCGGCGAGTGTCGAGGACATCGCCGGGGCGGCGGGCTATACGCGTGGCGCGTTCTATTCGAACTTCCGCAGCAAGAGCGAGTTGTTTCTCGAGCTACTGCGGCGCGACCACGAGATCATGCAGGCGGGGCTGCAGGCCATTTTCGCGAGCGCGGCATCGCGTGAGGAAGCGGAGGAACGCGTGCTGCGCTACTACAGCAACCTGCATCGCGAGAACAAGTGTTTCCTGTTGTGGGTGGAGGCGAAGCTGCTCGCGGTGCGCGACGGCCGCTTCCGGATCCGCTTTAACGCATTCGTGCACGAGAAGCTCGAGCAAATGAGCGCGTATATTCGCGAGTTTTCGGCGCGAGTCGGCACGCCGATGCTGATGCCGCCGGAGACGCTGGCGATCGGCTTGATGGGGTTGTGCGACGGCGTGCAGTTTTTCTACACGGTCGACCCGCAGAACGTCCCGGCGGAGATGGCTGAAACGGTGCTGGCGGGATTTTTCGCGCGCGTGGTGTTCGGGCGCGACGCGTAAGCGCGTTGAAACGCGCGATCAGTTGGTCGGCAACTGGGTGCAGGCGTCGGCAACCGGCGTCGCGCACACGTACGAATACTGACCGCTGTAGCGCAGCACTTCTTTGCCCACGTGCAGGACCACCTTGATGTCCGGGCAGCGTTCGTAAGCGATGAAGGCCGAACAGGCGGCGGCGGACCAGCAGACCAGCGAGAACGCGATTTTTTCGAAAAGCTGAAAACGGTGTGTCATAGCGATAGCGATTGATTACTTTCGGGCGCTATGTTACCAGAATACTAGGGTTTATACCTAGTCAAAATTCGCAATAATGCTCGCAATAAAACCCGCCATAAGTCCGCGAAGGTGACGGGAACGCCTCGCAAACCTGTCCGGATTGTCATGTTCAGGTCAGGGTTGGGACATGATCGGGTCGATACAATCGGATCGTTGGGCAAACCCGCGCGCGCCTTGCCGCACGGGTCGACACAGGCGCGAGGGGTGCGCCGGCCCGGCTTTACCGAGGCAGGAGTCGTCCAATGAACCAATTGCAGTCGATGCGCGTATTCGTCAAAGTGGCCGACCTCGGCAGTTTCGTTGGCGCGGCCGGCGCGCTGGACCTTTCCACCGCGGTCGTCACACGCCATGTCGCCGATCTGGAAGCGCGCCTCGGCACGCGCCTGCTCAATCGCACCACGCGCCGCCTGTCGCTCACGGAGTCCGGCACGACGTATCTGGAGCGCGTGCGCCACATTCTCGATGACCTCGAAGGCGTGGAGCAGATGGTGGTGGCGCGCAATCACGAGCCGGTCGGCACTTTGCGTATCGTCGCGCCGGTGGTGTTCGGGCTGCACAGCCTCGCGCCCGTGGTGCAGTCTTATGCCGCGCGTTATCCGGATGTCGTGCCCGATGTCACGCTCGCGGATCGCCATGTCGATCTGGTGGAAGAGGGCTTCGACGTCGGCATTCTGGTGGCGCGGCACATGCGCAGCGCGAGCATCGTCACACGGCGGCTGACCACCGGTTACTTGACGGTTTGCGCGACGCCTGCCTACCTGGCGCAGCACGGCACGCCGACCCGGCCCGAGCATCTGCTCTCGCATCCGTGCCTGAGCCGGCCGGCCGAACAGGGCGGCGAGGAGCGTTTGTTCACCGGACCGAACGGCGAAGTCCGCGTGCGCCCCACGAATGCGATCGTCGCGAACAATACCGAGATGCTCAGGCAGTTCGCGCTGCTGGGCATGGGCGTGGCGATCCTGCCGAGCTATCTGATCGGCCGTGACCTGGCGTCCGGGCGACTCGTGCCGCTGCTGCGCGACTACCGTTTGCCGCAGATCGAAATCACGATCGCCTATCCGAGCCGCCTGCATTTGCCGGCGAAGGTGCGCACTTTCATCGATCACCTCGTCGAGTATTTCCAGCAGCCGGGCCGGCAGGCGCGCGATCCGCGTACCGTGGCGCCGGCGCGTTCCGTGACCGAGTCGACAAAGGTTGTTGCGGACATGGACGACCTGTCGCTGCCGGAATTGGCCGCCGACGCGGCGCGTCCTTCGCACAAGTCCGCGCGCTCGCGGGTCGCGGCGTCGTCGCCGTTTTGATTTGGCGCGCGAGGGGCGTTGGCGTGTGAGGTGCGGCGTTAGGGTTTTCGGCTGAGACGTGCGCGACTGGGTTATCTTCTTCGATTCGAGGCTCGTGCAGCCGCACGAGTTCGAAAACGATAAGACTACCCGGAGAGCCGAACCGCATGAACCTGAGTTTCGCCGGCACGACGTTCGCCGACGTCGACACGCTCGTGCACATCCGCATCGCGGCGATGCGCGAAAGCCTGGAGCGTGTCGGCCGCTTCGATCCGGTGCGCGCTCGCGAGCGCTTCGTTGCATCGTTCGATCCGGCGTTTTGCCGGTTCATTCTGATCGACGGCGCGCAAGCCGGATTCGTGCTGTTCAGGTCCCTGGCCGATCACCTCGTGCTGGACCATCTCTACATCGTCCCCACGCAGCAAGGCAGGGGAATCGGGCAAGCGGTACTAGCCGAACTGTTCGCGCAGGCGGATTCGAAATCGCTGCCGATCAAAGTAGGCGCGCTGCGCGACAGCGACTCGAACCGTTTTTATCGCCGCCACGGCTTCGTCAAAACCGGCGAAAGCGAATGGGACATTTATTACGTGCGCGAGCCGCGCGGACGAATCTCGTAGATGAGCCACGTGCCGGCCGACGCCGCGGCGAACTGCGAGATTGATTGCCTAAATCCACACGTCGTTCGCCGCCGTCCGTTCGCTGACTTCCTCGCCGGTATTCTTCACACCGCGCGGCTCGATCAGCAGCAGCTTCACCTCGCGTTCGGCGTACGGTTTGTGCTCGGTGCCCTTCGGCACCACGAACATCTCTCCCGCCGAAATCAGCACGAAACCATCGCGCAGGTCGATGCGCAATTGCCCGTCGAGCACGATGAAGGTTTCATCGGTATCGGCGTGCTCGTGCCAGATGAAATCCCCTTCGATTCGCACCAGCTTGAACTGATAGTCGTTCATTTCGGCGACCACGCGTGCTTGCCACTGGTCGTTGAAGAGCCGCAGTTTTTCGGCGAAGTTGATGGCCTGATACGGCCGTTGAGTGATCTGTGCGTCGGACATCGCAGTGCTCCTCCTGAGCGGTTGTGTCAGGCAGGAGCGTACGGCGCAAGCCGGAGCCGGGTCTTGAACGTTTGTGCGCGCTTGTGCGGCGCGGTACGATCCTGCGCGCCTTCGCTCAGCGCGCGCCGGGCGCCGGCGAGCCGAGCATCTTCAGCCACTGCGCCGGCGCGACGCCCCAGGCGTGCTTGAAGTGCCGCGTCATGTGGCTCTGATCGGCAAAGCCGCTTGCCGCCGAGGCGTCCGCGAGCGACACACCCTTGAGCACCAGTTGCCGCACGAGATCGAGACGCCGCATGGTCAAATAGCGATGCGGACTGGTGCCGAACAGCGCGCGAAAATCGCGCGACAGACTCCAGCGGTCGCGGCCCGCGGCGGCGGCGAGTTCGTCGAGCGTGACGGCGCGATCGAGCGACGCAAGCAGGTAGTCGCGCGCCAGCGTCGCCGCGCGGTAATCCACCGGACGCGGTGTATCCGGCGCGCCCGCGACGGTGTCGAGTGCGACGGCCAGATCGTAGAGCGCGCTGTCCTGTTCGAGCGGGTCGATGGCGCTGTCCATCGCGCGCAACAGGCTCTCGGTGGCGGCGAACAGGCGCGGATCGTTCGACAGGCCGCCTTCCAGGAACGGCAGCGGCTTGCCGCCGAGCGCCTGCTGGAACAGCGCCGGATCGACATAGATCATGCGGTAGTGAAAACCGTCGCCGGTGCCGGCCTGGCCGTCGTGCGGTTCATCGGGATGCAGCACCATCGTGCCGCCCGGTAAGCTGTTGCGGGTGCTGCCGCGATAGCGAAAGCTCTGCACCCCGGCCAGCGTGCGGCCGATCGCATAGGTATCGTGCCGGTGCATCGCGTAGCCGGCCTGATGAAAGAAAGCCTCGATCCGTTCGATTCCGCTCACACCGGCCGTCTGCGGCGAGCGATAAATCCAGTCGGAACCGCGCTTCTGCCCTGACGAAAGCGAAAGCGGAAGGGACGGCGGGCGCGAACCAGTCGGCGATGAAGCCGGTTCCTCGCTCATGCACCGAGCCCCGGACCGTAATTGCCGCTGATGAGGCGCGTCACCGAAGCCACGTCGGCGTAATCCTGTTCCGGCAAGCCGTCGAGCATCGACAGCACTTCGTTGCTCGCGCCGGCTTCGCGCGCGGCGTCGACCAGCGCGTCCTTGTAGGTCGGAAACTGGACTTCGCTCAGAAGGTCGGTGATCTGCAGGTCAATCGATTCGCCGGGAATAGCCGATGCGGTCATGCAAGCGCTCCTGTTGATACGGTTGGACGTGATGGGTACTGGGGACGTGAGTGTTGCCGCTGAACGAGGAGCCACAGCCTGCGCGACCCGTTACTTATCGCGTTAGAAAGTGCACAGCCGCGCTCGCCATCGTCGCCGTTTCAGGGCCACGAAGTCTCACGCATACAACCGGCGCGTAAATCTGCACATGCCGGCGTCAGGTCTGCAAATGCTCGTTCTGTCCGGTAAAGCTTCGATCGAGATGCCGCGATTTGGGCAGCGCGATATGTTGCCATTGTTGCGGACGATTATCGTCCGTGGCGGCGACGTCCGGCGCCGCAGGGGCGACGGGTGCTGCGTTGGCGCGTTCGGCAAGACTATTGGCGTTCGTGCCGTCCGGCGCGGTGTGAACCGGCGCGGCAAAACACGAGGCTGACAGCGTCACCATGGTCAACAGTGTCGAGGTTTTCATCGCCCGACCTCCTAAGCTCATGCGGCGCTGACAGTTGAGCAAGCGCTGTGCCGTCCCCGCGTCGAAAGGACGGCGCATGCTACACGCGGTGTTGCCGAGGTGTCGCAGTCGGCGGCTAACTCGCCTCTTCCATCTTAGATGCGCAAAATCTGCAGGGCGCGCACATTTGCGGCAAAACGGTATTGTAGATTTCAGATAATGGCAGAAAGCCGGCAACAACGCAGCAGCGCCGTCGCGAACGGTCATACTACGGCATGTTGCAGTGCGGCGGACGCCGGTCTAACGCAGTATGTCGAAGCGCGTCCACGGCCACGACGGCCGGTCGCGCATATAACCGTTCAGCCAGTTCCACTGCGGATGCCGCTTCATGAACGCCTGCGCGTCGAACGGCCGCCCGCACGGATGTCCCCAGCGCGCGCTGAACGCCATCTCGCGCGCCATTTCGCTGTCGACCACTTTGCCGTCGTTGGCGCCCCACGGGTTGAACGGTCCGTGATCGGTGCCGCCAAAGCGCGCGTCGTCCAGTTCCAGATGCCCGCAGATGGTGCGCGAGCAGGGGTTGTCGTTGCGGTCGAGGTAGACGTCGTGATGATCGGCGATCATCTCCTTGGCCAGTTCCACGTCGATCTTGCCGTGATGCATTTCTTCGAGTTGCATGAAGCGCAGGCGCCGCGCGCCGTTCTTGCGCACGTCCGTATAGTCCTCGCCTTCGCCGAGGCATTCCTGATTGCGGATCTTCAGGTCGGTCGCGGTGTTATAGCCGCTGTAGAAACCGTCCTTGGTGCTCTCGAATCCGGAGAAGTGCAGGCCCAGTTCGTAACGCGCGATCTCGCCGGTCTTGGCGTCGCCAAGCAGCCAGCTATTCGCATAGCCGCCGTTGTTGGCGATGGCGAACATTTCGCACCATTCGCCGATGCTGTTCGCGTACTGCGACGCGCGCCGCGAACGATAGAACTCGGGCGCGCCGGCCGCGTTGTAGCCGACGAAGTTGGAGATGGTGGTTTCCGTCACCATCAGCCCGGCGGCGGTGACCCAGAAATCGGTAAGGCTGGAAATGCAGCCGGGCAAGCCTTGCATGAGGATGCGATTGCCCTGGTCCGGCACGATGTCGAAGACTACATTGAACGCGTCGCCGGCGGCGTAGCGGTCCCACGAGTTATGCGCCATCACGATGCGGCCGTCGCGGGTCGCGCGGCCGGTGGCGATGAACGCGCTGCAATGATGCCCGCGCCGTCCGCGCCACGGCTTCACGCCGAGGTTCGGCTGCTTCTGCGACGCGTGGGTCGGCCACCAGCTTTGCAGCAGATCCATGTAGCCGTTCCACGCCAGCACTTCGGCGAACGGCAGTTGTGCGCCGTCGGCGATGCCCTGGATTTCGTCGGCGAACTCGGTGTCGAGTTTATTGGCGAACTGGGAAACGGCGGCGTTGACGAAGGTCTCGAAGTCTTCGCCGGTGTCCCACTTCGCGAGATAGCGGGCGGTGTGGATCGCGTTGCGGATTTCGCCGGCGAGCAATTGGCCGTGTTGCTCGCCGCGATCGTACGGCTCGCCTTCAGTGTGCAGGAAAATCCAGCCCGCCTGATCACGGCGCACGGCATCGGGGGACGGTTCGCTCATCTTCGCTCCGATCGAAGGACGGGCGTCTCGGTGCGCCCGTTTTGGCGTAACGCGCGCTGTCGGCGTTCGCCGCAGCGGTCTGTCCATTGTAGAAAATTTGGCGCGCTTTGCACGCGCGCCAAAGGCAGCGCGGGCGCGGCGTGAAGGCGAATTGTGCGTGGCGCCTAACGCGTCGGATTCATGCGGAAATACGCGTCGAGCAGCGAGGTTTTATAGACCACGCCGGCGAGCGTCGGATGCGCGGCGCTTTCGATCACCGGCAGCCGTTCGCCCTGAAACGCGAGGAAGTGCTGCAACGCCACGCCGAGCGGCATGTCCGGCGTGAGCACGTCGAAATGCGGCTGTAGATAATCGGCCGCGGTCTTCGCCGACGTGTCGCTGCCGTCGAGCAGATCGGAGGTGATGTCCTTGAGCGCGACCACGCCGAGAAACGCGCCTGACTCGTTGGCCACGTAGAGATACTTCACCGGATATTCGAGGAACACGCGCGTCATGTCCTGCACGCTCGCGTTGGGCGGCACGACGGTTTCGGCGGGACGGATCAGCTCGCGCATCTGCGTGGCGCGCAGGCGCGAGCGCTCCTGTTCCTCGTGATTGCGGCGCAAGGTGATTTCATACAT
Source organism: Paraburkholderia sp. BL9I2N2 (assembly GCF_004339745.1). Taxonomy (GTDB): domain Bacteria; phylum Pseudomonadota; class Gammaproteobacteria; order Burkholderiales; family Burkholderiaceae; genus Paraburkholderia. The sequence continues at coordinate 1,604,263 of NZ_SMGP01000001.1, forward strand.
GGAGGTCTTGCCGATCGCGCGCGAGACGAAATAGGCGACCACGCAGGAGAGCATCAGCGGCAGGACGACCTGATAGCTGAGCGTCATCTCGAAGATCATCAGGATCGCCATCAGCGGCGCCTGGGTGGCGCCTGCCAGAAACGCGCCCATGCCGACCATCGCATAGGCGAACGGCGCCGACGTGCCGTGCGGCCACAGCGCGTGCATGCCCTGGCCGAACAGCGAGCCGACCACCGCGCCGACGAACAGCGTCGGCGTGAACACCCCGCCGACCGCGCCGGAGCCGGCCGTGGCCGCCGTGGCGACGAGCTTGAACACCAGCACGAGGACGAGCGCGGTCCACGTCCACGGCGAGTGCAGAACCGAGTTGACGACGCTGTAGCCGTTGCCCCACACCTCGGGTGTCCACACCGACAGAATGCCGACCACGAGACCGCCGAGCGCGAGCCTCACGGGCAGCGGCACCGGCAGCTTGCGAAAGCTTTTCTTCGACACGTCGAGCAGCCGCAGAAACTGCGGAGCCGCCGCGCCGCACAGCACGCCGAGCGCGACGAACAGCAGCACTTCGACGCCGGCCACCGGCGGAAACACCGGCATTTCGTACGGCGGTTTGTAGCCGGCGAATTCACGCATCGTGATGTTGGCCACCACCGCCGAGACCACCACGGGCCCGAAGCTTTCCATTGCGATCGAGCCGAGCACGATCTCGGTGACGAAAAACGCGCCCGCGATCGGCGCGCTGTACGCGGAAGTGATCCCGGCCGCCGCGCCGCACGCCACCAGCAAACGCAGCCGCGACGGATCGAAATGCACCCAGCGTCCGATCAGCGACGCGGCGAGCGCCGCCAGTTGCACCATCGGACCTTCACGGCCGATCGACCCGCCGCTCGAGATCGTGAACAGCGACGACACGCTGCGCCACAAGCTCAGCTTCACCGGCACCACGCCGTCGCCGATCGCAACCGCTTCCATGTAGTCGACGTGATTGCATTTGTCCGCGTGACGCTGCGCGATCAGCAGAAAGAAGCCGGCGATCAGGCCGCCCGCCGCGGGTAGCCAGATCCGCACGGTCCACGGCAAACCGCGCGCCATTTCGACGAAGCTGCCGGACTTGCCGACCACCGCGAATTGCAGGAGCGCAATGCCCTCGCGAAAGGCGATCGTCGCGAAGGCGCCCGCGACGCCGACCACGACCGACCAGATCAGCATCGTGTGAGCTTCGGAGAGACGGAACAGATCTTGGGCGCGGGTGCGCAGCTTCAGCAGGAATGAAAGCACGTCGTCGGTACGGGGCGTGAAAGCGGGTGGATAAGCGCGCACGGCAACAGCATCGCGCCCGCTTTGGACGGCGGGCGCGAGACGGTGAGTGAGCGAGGGAAGAAGGCGTGGCTCAAGTCGCCGCCTTGTCGAGTTCAGGGTAGTGCCGGAAGATGCAGGCCTCGTTGTGTTCGATGCGCCGCTCGGACTGCAGGTACGCGGCGATGTTGGGCCGCTCGATCACCGCGTCGTGCAAGGCGGCGAGCCGCGGGTAGTGTTCGCCGAAACGCTTGAGCGCGCGCGGAAACGCGTACAGCAAGCCGTCGATCAGCTGGAACATCGACAGGTCGACGTAAGTGAGCGCGTCACCCACCATGAACTGATCGCCGGCCGGATTCTGTTTGAGCACGCGCTCGAAGTACGACATGAATTTCGGAATACGGTTGTCGATGAAGTCGTGCGCGCGCACTTTGGCGGCGTCTTTCTGGTCTTCGTAGTAAAGCGCGCTCGCGAGCGGATGGTGCGTGTCGTGCGCTTCGGTGACCATGTCGGCGATGGTCAGTTGCAGGCCGTTGGCTACATAGCGCAGGCTCTCCACCGTGGGCGCAAGGTTCAGCCGCGGACCGAGGTAGAACAGGATGTTGGCGGTCTGCGCGATCACCAGGTCGCCGTCCTTCAGAAACGGCGGCGCGAACGGCGGATACGGCTCGTCCTTGCTCTTCATCACCGACATCATCGCGTTCGTGCCGAGACCCTCCGACCGTTCGCCGCGCGCTACTTCCACGTAGTCGGCGCCCGCTTCCTCCAGGGCGAGCCGCACGAATTCGCCGCGGCCTTGCAGGCCATCCCAATAGTAAAGTTCCAGGCTCATCGATCGATCCTCATTCCGGTTGCATTGACACAGACGCAAAGACGGCGCGCAGAAGCGGGCCGCGCAAGCATGCTGCATGAGCTGACGACGCCAGCAACCAGTATGCCGCGCGAGCGCGCCGGATGGGTCTCCAGAATGCGCAAAACCCCGCACGCGGCGGGGTGGGTGTGAAGGCGAGGGCGGCTTAGCCGAACAGGTGCTGGACGGTCCATGTAATACCCAGTCCGCCGGCAATCAGCCACACATACAGGATGAAGCCCGTGGTCAGTGCGCGAGGGCCGGCCTGACGGATTTGCGAAATGCGTGTTTCGATGCCGAGCGCGGTCATGGCCATGGTCAGCGCAAAGGTGTCCAGCATGTTGAGCGTGCTGGTCGCGCTTTCCGGCAGCACATGCAGCGAGTTGATCACGACGAAGGCGAGGAAGCCGAGCGCGAACCAGGGAATCGCCAGCTTGCGCGGCGCGTTGCCGTGGGCGCCGTCCATGCCGCCCGCAGCCGAATCGCGGCGCGCCGAGCGGTTCACCCACATGCCGACCACCAGCAGCACCGGCACCAGCAACATCACGCGGGTCATCTTGACGATGGTGGCGATATGCGTCGCTTCCGGGCTCACGTTGCTGGCCGCACCGACCACCTGCGCCACTTCATGGATCGTGCCGCCGAAAAAGAGGCCCGCGCCGACCGTGTCCAGATGCAGCCAGCCTGCCTTGAACAGAACCGGGTAAAGGAACATCGAGAGCGTGCCGAACAGCACCACGCTGCCCACGGCCATCGCGCTTTTGTGCGGCTTCGATTGCAGCGTCGACTCGAAGGCGAGCACGGCGGCGGCACCGCAGATCGCGCTGCCCGCGGCGGTTAGCAAGGCGGTGTCGCGGTCGAGCTTCATGATTTTCATGCCGGCCCATGTACCGATCACGAGGGTGCTGACCACGATCAGGACGGATTCCGCGAGGCCGGGCACGCCGACCTGAGCGATTTCCTGCAGGCTCACGCGCAGCCCGAAAAAGGCCACGGCGATGCGCAACAGCTTGCGCGCCGAAAAATTGACGCCGGCAGCCCAACTGGCGGGCATGCCGTCGCGCAGCGCGTTGCCGTAAATGGCGCCGGCCACGATGCCGACGATCAGCGGGCTCAAGCCCAATCCGGCAATGGCGGGAATCGCGGCGATGCGCGTGACGGCAGCGGCAAACAGCGCGACGAACAGAATGCCGTTGAGTTGCCCGCGGGTGGAAAACCCGGCAGGCGTCGTACTGGCGGCGGTGAGATGAGCGGTGGACATGGAACAGCCCTTTTCTGTGACTGACTAAGATTCGATGGGCTAATCCTAAATTAGATATATCGATATGAAAAATCATGATTTAGAATGTAAGGTATCGCCTGAGCTGATACTTTGACCGTCATGACCCCAGACCAACTTATAACGTTCGCTGCAGTCGCCGAGCATCGCAATATCAGCCGGGCGGCTGTGGCGCTGCATTTGTCGCAGCCCGCCGTGTCCGGCCAGTTGCGGCAGTTGCAGGACGAATTCGGCGAGCCGCTGTATCAGCGCGACGGCCGTGGCGTGCGCCTCACGCCTGCCGGCGAGCAACTCTCCAGCTACGCCACGCGGCTGCGCGACACCTGGCGGCAGGCGCATGCGTACCGCGACGCCTTGCGCGGCCTGGAGCAGGGCACCTTGCGAATCGGCGCGAGCACCACGCCCGCAAGCTATTTGCTGCCGTATCTGATCGCCGACTTCCATCGCCGTTATCCGGACGTGACGCTGCATACCGCTGACGGCAACACCACGGAGATCGTCGGTGCGCTGGATTCGGTGGACATCGCGATGATCGAGGGGCCGGTCGGCGTGGATCTGCCGCCAGACACGGCGGTGCATGCGTGGCGCGAAGACGAGATCGTTGCGATCATGCCGCGCTCGCATCCGTTGGCGCAGTTGGGCGACGGCGGCCCCGCAGACCTGGCGGCCTTCGGCGAGCATCCACTGGTGTTGCGCGAGGCAGGCTCGGGCGTGCGGCAGATCGTCGAGCGGGCGTTTGCGCGGGCGGGCGTGCCGATGCGCGTGGCGCTGGAGATTGCCGGCGTCGAAGGCGTGAAGGAAGCGGTGCGGGCGGGTATGGGCATCGGCTTCGTGTCGGCGATGTCGATGCGGCACGAGGACCGCGCGCTGTGCCTGCTGTCGCTCAGCCCGGAGCCGCTCACGCGGCGGCTGTCGATCCTGGTGCCGCATGCGAGCGCGCCATCGCGGGTCGTGGAGCAGTTTCTCGCACTGTGTCTAGCCGAGGGACCTTGAGGCGCGAGGTACGAGCGCCGTGCCACCCGCGCCTGGGGATTTCCACTATGGTGCATGTCGGCGGCCTCGGCGACCATTCGGGCATCGCAAGCGCCTCGGCGCTTTTTTTCGAAGTGTGTTTGGAACCGGTTCCAAATGCTGATCAAGAAACAGATTTGAGTAAATTCGACATGGCTGACGCAGTGGACGTGGTGATCGTCGCAAGCGCATTCGGGATGGAAGCGGTCCGCACGGACGGTCATCTGAAGTGGGCGCGAGCGAGCAAACAGGCCGGCGCGGCGGGTTTCGAAGTGCGCCGCGAACTGTTCGCCGACGAAACCGACGCCGCTCCGCACAACCTGCGCGCGCTCGGCAAGCAGATCGCGGAACTGGGCTTGTGGTCCGTGTACTCCACGCCGGCTGCGCTGTACACGGCGCAGGGCAAGCTCGATGCGGACGCGTTGCGCCTCTCGATCGAAGAGGCGCTTGCGCTCGGCGCGCGCTTCGTCAAGTTGCAGCTCGGCGGTTTCGCCGCCGACGCCAATGCCACCGTGATCGCCGATCACATGCGCTGCGCGCAATTGCGGCTCGTCGTCGAAAACGGGCAATTGGCCGAGGGCGGTTCGCTCGCGCAGTTCACCGGCCTGTTCGACGCGTTGGCGCGCGAAGGTCACGCCGACGTGCTCGGCATGACCTTCGACATCGGCAACTGGGCCTGGCGCGAGGTCGCGCCGCTCGAGGCCGCCGCGCCGCTGGCGGCGCATGTGGAATACATCCATTGCAAGACGACGATGGGCGAGGGCGCACGACGCTTTCCCGCCGCCCCGGCCGCCGACGATACGCAGTTCGCCGCGGTGCTCGACAAGCTGCCGCGTCATGTGCCGCGCGGCATCGAGTTTCCGTTCGATACGAGCCGTGTCGACACGGACGCGGCGCATTACGTCGCGTGGCTGGCCGCCGCGTGAGCGGCAGCAGGACCTGAGAGAAGGCGGCGACACCGGAGACAGCACGCGGCAAGCAGCACGCGGCGAACGGTAAGCGGCAAGCATCCACGCAAAACTCGCAAAACACGCAGCAAGAGAGATCACGCAGGAGCGAAGCATGAGCAAGACAAGCGCAGCACTCGATGTCATCACCTACGGCGAAGCGATGGCCATGTTCGTGGCCGCCGAAACCGGCCCGCTCGCGGGGGTCGGGCAGTTCACGAAGCGCGTCGCCGGCGCCGATCTGAACGTGGCGATCGGTCTGTCGCGCCTCGGCTTCAAAGTGGGCTGGATGAGCCGCGTCGGCAACGATTCGTTCGGCCAGTACGTACGCGACACGTTGACGAAAGAGGGCATCGACCAGGGCTGCGTGACGACCGACGAGCGCTATCCGACCGGCTTCCAGCTCAAGTCGAAAAACGACGACGGCAGCGACCCGGCGATCGAGTATTTCCGCAAGGGTTCGGCGGCGAGCCATCTGTCGCTGGCCGACTACTCGGCGGACTATGTGCTGCCGGCGCGTCATCTGCATCTGACCGGCGTGGCGGCCGCGATTTCGGCGACCTCGCGCGAACTCGCGTTCCATCTGGCGCGCGAAATGCGTGCCGCCGGTAAGACGATTTCCTTCGACCCGAACCTGCGTCCGACGCTGTGGCCGTCGCGCGCCGCGATGGTCGAAGGCCTGAACGCGCTCGCCGCGCTGGCCGACTGGGTGCTGCCCGGCATCGGCGAAGGCGAGATTCTGACCGGCTACACGCAGCCGGAGGACATCGCGAAGTTCTATCTGGATCAAGGCGCGCGCGGCGTGATCATCAAGCTCGGCGCGCAGGGCGCGTACTTCCGCACCGCTGACGATGCCGCCGTGATCGCCGGCCAGCCGGTCGCGAAAGTCGTCGACACGGTCGGCGCGGGCGATGGTTTTGCGGTCGGCGTGGTGAGCGCGCTGCTCGAAGGCAAATCGCTGCCGCAAGCCGTGGCGCGCGGCAACCGAATCGGCGCGCTGGCGATTCAGGTGATCGGCGATTCGGAAGGACTGCCGAGCCGTGCCGAACTCGACGCGCTGGAAGCGGCCGGTGCGCCGTCCATCGCGGCCGCGGCCTGAAGATCCGCGAGCGAGGTCCGCAACCGGCCGCGTTCCGTCAAGCTGCCTCGATAACAGCAAGAGCGCTCGAACAGAGCGCCCCATGACCGTTCATCATTGTTTCGGGAAGCCGTCCAAGGAGACACCCCATGACCTCATCGCTTGCGATTCGCCGTTGGTGGACGATCATGCCGATCGTATTCATCACCTACAGCCTCGCTTATCTGGATCGCGCCAACTTCGGTTTCGCGTCGGCCGCCGGCATCAACCAGGACCTCGGCATCAGCAAGGGACTGTCGTCGCTGATCGGCGCGCTGTTCTTCCTCGGCTACTTCTTCTTCCAGATTCCCGGTGCGATCTACGCGGAACGCCGCAGCGTCAAGAAGCTCGTGTTCTGGAGTCTGATTCTGTGGGGCGGTTGCGCGTCGCTCACCGGCATGGTCAGCAATATCCCGTCGCTGATGGTGATCCGCTTCGTGCTCGGCGTGGTTGAAGCCGCGGTGATGCCCGCCATGCTGATTTTCATCAGCAACTGGTTCACCAAGAGCGAGCGTTCGCGCGCCAACACCTTCCTGATTCTCGGCAATCCGGTGACGGTGCTGTGGATGTCGGTGGTGTCGGGCTATCTGGTGCACTCGTTCGGCTGGCGTCACATGTTCATCGCAGAAGGCGCGCCCGCGATTCTCTGGGCCGTGTGCTGGTGGTTCATCGTGCAGGACAAGCCGCAGCAGGTGTCGTGGCTCACGCAGCAGCAAAAGGACGACCTCGCCGAAACGCTGCGCGCCGAGCAGGCCGCGATCAAGCCGGTGCGCAACTATAGCGACGCGTTCAAAACGCCCGCGGTGATCAAGCTGTGCGCGCAGTATTTCTGCTGGAGCATCGGCGTGTATGGTTTCGTGCTGTGGCTGCCGTCGATCCTGAAGAACGGTTCGACGCTCGGCATGGTCGAAACCGGCTGGCTCTCGGCGCTGCCTTACCTCGCCGCGACCATCGCGATGCTCGCAGCTTCGTGGGCATCGGATAAACTCAATCGCCGTAAAGTATTCGTGTGGCCGTTCCTGCTGGTCGGCGCGGTGGCGTTCGCGGCTTCGTACGCGCTCGGCTCCACGCATTTCTGGCTCTCGTACGCATTGTTGGTGATCGCCGGCGCCGCGATGTACGCGCCGTACGGCCCGTTCTTCGCGATCGTGCCGGAACTGCTGCCAAAGAACGTCGCGGGCGGCGCGATGGCGCTGATCAACAGCATGGGCGCGCTCGGTTCGTTCGTCGGCTCGTATGTGGTCGGCTATCTGAACGGCGCGACCGGTTCGCCCGCGGCGTCGTATGTGTTCATGAGCGTGGCGCTGATCGCCGCCGTGATTCTGACGCTGATCGTCAAACCGCAGCCGCAAGCGCAGAACAATGCGCCCGCTGCTCGCCACCCCGTTGCAAGGAAAATAAGCTGATGAAGAAGATCGTCGCCTGGAAGTCGCTGCCCGAAGATGTGCTCGCGTATCTGCAACAGCATGCGCAAGTCGTGCAGGTCGATGCCACGCAGCACGACACGTTCGTGGCCGCGTTGAAAGATGCGGACGGCGGCATCGGTTCGAGCGTGAAAATCACGCCGGCGATGCTCGAAGGCGCGACCCGGCTCAAGGCGCTCTCAACTATCTCCGTTGGCTTCGACCAGTTCGACGTGGCCGACCTCACGCGCCGCGGCATCGTGCTCGCGCACACGCCGGACGTGTTGACCGAGTCCACCGCGGACACGGTGTTCTCGCTGATCCTCGCGTCGGCACGGCGCGTGGTCGAACTCGCCGAGTGGGTGAAGGCGGGGCATTGGCAGCACAGCATCGGCCCGGCCCAGTTCGGCGTCGACGTGCAGGGCAAGACGCTCGGTATCGTCGGGCTCGGGCGGATCGGCAGCGCGGTGGCGCGGCGCGCGGCGCTCGGCTTCAACATGAAGGTGCTGTACACCAGTCGCAGCGCGAACCCGCAGGCCGAAGAGATGTACGGCGCGCGGCGCGTCGAGTTGGCGGAACTGCTCGCCGTGTCTGACTTCGTTTGCCTGCAAGTGCCTTTGACGCCGGAGACAAAGCACATGATCGGCGCGGCTGAGTTGAAGTCGATGAAGAAGAGCGCGATCCTGATCAACGCCTCGCGCGGCGCGACCGTCGACGAAAAGGCGCTGATCGAAGCGCTGCGGAACGGCACGATCCACGGCGCCGGTCTCGACGTGTTCGAGACCGAACCGCTGCCGGCCGACTCGCCGCTGCTGAAGCTCGCGAATGTGGTCGCGTTGCCGCATATCGGTTCGGCGACGCTTGAAACCCGTCACGCGATGGCGCGCAATGCGGCGGAGAACCTGGTCGCCGCGCTCGACGGCACGCTGACCAGCAATATCGTCAACCGCGACGTTCTCGCCAAGTGAGGCGCTCAGTGAGTCGATTGATGAGCCGATTGATGAGCCGATTGATGAGCCAATCCACGAGCAGCCGATGAGCACGACGCCGCAGGCCACGCCGCGCCGCGCGACCATCACCGACGTCGCGCGCGAAGCCGGCACGGGCAAGACCAGCATTTCGCGCTATCTGAACGGCGAGATGAGCGTGCTGTCGCCCGAACTGCGCGCGCGTATCGAGGCCGCGATCGCGCGCCTCGACTATCAGCCCAACCAGATGGCGCGCGGCCTCAAGCGTGGCCGCAACCGCCTGATCGGCATGCTGCTCGCCGACCTGACGAATCCCTACACGGTCGAAGTGCTGCAAGGCGTGGAAGCGGCATGCCACGCGCTCGGCCTGATGCCCCTGATCTGCCATGCGGCGAACGAAGTCGAGATGGAGCGGCGCTATCTGCAACTGCTCACCACGTACCGCGTGGAAGGCGTGATCGTCAACGCGCTCGGCGTGCGCGAGGAGACGCTGCGACCGGTGGGCGGCGGCGGGATTCCGGCGGTGCTGGTGGACCGTTCGGTGGATGGGCTCGTCGCGGATATGGTCGGTCTCGACAACCGGGCGGCGGCCGAACTCGGCACGCGGCATCTGCTGGATAATGGTTTCGACGATATCTGGTTCGTCGTTCAGCCTTTCGAGCAGGTGAGCTCGCGGCAATTGCGCGAAGCGGCTTTTCGTGAGGCGATGAGCGAGCAGGGTGGGAACGGCGCCGCACGCGGTCACACGCTAGTGCTGAATCTCGCGGATGCCGTCGACGTCGAGCGCAGCCTCGCCGAACTGGACCGCGCGATCGACGCGGCCGCCCACACGCGCGACGCCGGCGCCACGGGCAACGCCGCGCGCGTCGCCTTGTTCGCGGCCAACGCGCCTGTCGCGCTGTGTCTCGCGTTGCATCTGAAAGCGCGCTACGGCGCCGGCTGGCAAGCCCGCGTCGCGCTGCTTTCCATCGACGACCCCGAATGGGCCGAATTGACCGGCGTCACCACGATCCGCCAGCCGACCTACGAGATCGGCTACCGCGCGGTCGAGTTCCTGCACGAACGCATCGAAGGCGTTCAGACCACCGCGCGCGACTGCCTTTTGCCGGGCGAATTGATCGTCCGCGCCTCCACTTTGCGCTGAATTCTCGCCGATCTGCGATCATTCGGGCTGCGGCGCGCAGCGGGTGCGCGCCGGACATCGCAAGGAAACTCATGGTTGTTGCACCGCTTACCCTCTCGAGCCTCGCCGTCGCGACGCTGCTCGTCGCCGCATTACCCTTTCTGATCTACCGCCGTCTGCGCCGTCCGCTCGCGCTCAAGCCGCGTGACGCCATCACCGGCATCGCCGTATTCGCGCTGTTCGCCATGGTGATCGAGCGCGCGCTGAACGACTACGTGCTGCATCGGAACGAAGCGACCGCGAGCTTCCTGTCGAATCCGCTCGCCTTCGTGGTGTACGGCGCGCTGGCCGCGGGTATTTGCGAGGAAGTGGGGCGGTTCATCGGCATGCGGCTGTTGCTCAAGCGCGCGGCGGCGAAGTCGGGCTCGACATCGCTCGCGGCGGGAACGAACGACGGCACCGCGCTGACCTACGGCCTCGGCCACGGTGGCGCCGAAGCGTGGCTCGTCGGCGTGCTGGTGCAGATTCAATGGATCCTGTTCGCGGTCTTCGAAAACCGCGGCGAACTGGACGGCTATCTGAGCAATCTGCCGACCGATGCGGTGATGCGCATCCACCTGATTCTCGCCAGCCTGACGCCGCAGACCGCCGGCATTTTCGCGCTCGAACGCGTGGCCGCGCTGGTGTTCCAGATCGGCTTGTCCGTGTTGATGTGGCGTGGCTTGCGAGCCGGCTGGCGCGGCATCCTGCCGCTCGCGATTGCGCTGCATGCGCTGGTGGATGTGCCCGCCGCGTTGTTCCAGGCGCAACTCGTGCCGCTCGCCGCGGTGGACGCCGTGTATGCCGTGGGAGCGGTGATCGTGACGGGGTTGCTGTTCCGGGCGTTCAGGCGTCCCGCGGTGCCCGCATGACGGCCGCACTTGACGGCGCCGCATGATGCGCATGTCACTATGAACTGTCGACCGTTCTCTACAATCGGCCTCTTTTCGAGGCCACCCTTTCGGCACACTTCAATGGAAGAAGCTTACCAATACGACTGCGCCAATCCCAAGTTCGAGGAGCTGGCGCGCGTCATCAGCGATCTGTTTCCTGAGCAGACTCAGTTCATCCAGCGCGCCGCGGAAGACGGCACGCCAACGCTGGCGATTCACTGGGTGGCGATGCGTTTCGGCGCGACCGCGCGCCGTATCGTGATGACCGTGGTGATCGCGCCGGCCGCGTTGGCGCGTTATCGCGCGCTGCCGGCGCGGCTGCGCGGCCGCAGTTTCGCGGTGTTGCGCGCGTATGTCGAAGCGAGCATCGGTTCGCTCGAGGAGCAGTATGCGAACGGCGAAGCGGTGCCGCGCGATGTCACCGTGGATCTCGGCGACGAGTTCGCTTAATGCACTGGCGGATACGGCTCAATCGGCGAGCCGGTAGACCTTCGCGAAGCGGGCGGCTTGCACCACGCCGTAGTCGCCCGGCGCGTATTGCATGACCCAGTCGCCGGCGGCGCCGCGCAGCACGTCGCCGCCGTATGCCGAGCGCGCGAGCGTGAACGCTTCATGCATCTGTTTGGCCAGCACGACGGCGGGGCGGTTGCGGTACGCGCCGGCTTCGCCGTGCGAGACGGCGGCATCGGCGGGAACGTATTTGGCGTCGAAGCGTTCGCGCGAAACGACCCAGCGGTCGCCCGTCGAGCCCGTGATCAGCGCGTCGCCGCGCACATAGCGGTTGGGGCCTTCGAGGCTCATCAGTTCGCCTTCGGCGGCGGCGAATTCGACGTTGACCGTTTCGTCTTTGACGACACGGCGGGCGTTGGCGTCTTGGCTCAGGTCTAGATTTTTCAGTTCGGTCATGAAGCGAGCAGGTGTGGAGAGTTTTACGGCGGTGCCCGACTTCAGGTGTTCGGGCCGCGGACGACTCGCATCATGCCAGATGCATTTGGCGACCGGTTTCTTTTGCGATGGACGGCGGCGCGGATCGTCTGTCTATGACACGATCGATGCGCTCAGGGAACGCGGCCATATGCCGCCGCCCACAGCAAAAAAAACCGGCGCGCCGCGCGGCAAATCCGCGCTGCGCGCCGGCGGTTTCTTACGCTTACGGCTTCACCGTGGCGTCGCTTGCCGGGGCCGGCGCGGACTTGCCGCCTTTGCCCTTGCCTTTGCCATGATGACCGTGGCCTTCCACGCCGCCCGGCTGATGGAAGGTCACGTCAGCCAGCTTCTTCTGTTCCGGCGAGAAGCTGTTGTACAGCGGATCGAACGCATCGACGAGCTTCTTCATGCCGTCCGCATGCGCTTGCGCGATCGTCGCGTATTGCTTCATGTCGTCTAGCGCCGACACGTTGGTGGCGGCCCGGCGTTGCTGGAACAACTGGCCCATCGTTTGACCGTTGCTGCGCATCACGTCGGCGAAGGTGTTCCACTGCGATTCCTGCGCCGAGGTGATCTTCAGTTGCGAATGCAGGTAGGCGATGCGGTCTTCGACGTTGCGCTCGTGGCCGGCCTTGCCGGCGGGTGCGGAAGCGGCGCTCACCGGTGCCGACGCCGGCGCGGGTGTTTGTGCGAACGCGCCGCTCATGGCGACTGCGGTGGCCAGCATTACCAGTGCTTTTTTCATCGAAACTCCTGATGTCTATTCGAATTGGGACAAGGCTCGCGTGCGAGCGGCCCGTCATGCAGTGGTCATGCGCGGGTCATGATTATGCACGGCGGCCGGCTGCCCACTTTGCCGTCGCCGCTATTAGTATCACGATATCCCTACAATGCGGCTCTTATGCGACAAACGCTTACAACCGAAACGAACAGGAAATAGCGGGTGGATAAATTCGTCAGCATGGAGATCTTCGTCGCCGTGGTCGAGGCGGGCAGCCTGACGGCCGCGGCCGAGCGCTTCGACATATCGTCGGCGATGGTGGGCAAACATATCCGTTCGCTCGAAGCGCGGCTCGGCACGCGGCTGTTGACGCGCACCACACGTCGGCAAAGTCTGACGGAGATCGGCCGGCAGTATTACGAGCAATGCCGACGCATCCTGGCGGACGTCAAGGATGCGGAGTCGCTCGCCGAGGCGATGGCCGCCGCGCCGCGCGGCGTGCTCAAGGTGACGGTGCCGCTCACCTATGGTGTCGAAGTCTTCGCCCCGGCGATGACCGAGTTCCTCACCGCCTGGCCCGACATCACGCTCGAACTCGATCTGTCGAACCGTATGATCGACCTGGTGGAAGAGGGCTTCGACGCGTCGGTGCGCATCGGCCAGTTGCCTGATTCGAGTTTCGTCGCGCGGCCGTTGAAGCCGTACCGGATGCGCGCGTGCGCGTCGCCGGCGTATCTGGCGCGCGCCGGTACGCCGCGCACACCCGAGGATCTCATGCAGCATGAATGCCTGGGATTTCTGCATTGGGGCCGCGAAGGTTTGTGGCGCCTCGGCGGCGAGAGCGCGACCGAGTGTCAGTTGCGCGCCGGCCGCTTTCGCGCGAACAACGGCCAGGCGCTCAAGGTGGCCGCGTTGCACGGCTTCGGGCTGGTGTTGCAGCCGGAGGCGCTGCTTGCCAGGGAGATTGCCAGCGGCGAGTTGGTGTCGGTACTGGAAGATTATCTGCCCGAGGGCGCGCCGGTCCATCTGTTGTATCCGCGCGATCGGCGCGCCACGCCCAAGCTCACCAGCTTCATCGATTTCGTGATCGAGCGGTTCGGCGCATGAAAGCGGCGGCCCATGCGATGCTCCGTGACGCTCGTAACGCCCGCCATCTCGCTCATGATGATGTTCAAGGCGATTGGGTTGGGTGACTTCTCCATTTGCCGCGGAAGACGCGCGATAATCCGCCTCATCTGAGCCACTTCCTTTTCTCTCGATGAGACCTCCGCGCCTCGACCAACTCGACGACCTCGACCGCAACCTCGTTGCGCTGCTGCAAACCAACGCTCGCGAGAGCGTTGCCAATCTCGCTCGTCAGCTCGGCGTGGCGCGCACCACGGTGATCGCGCGCATCGCGCGGCTCGAACGCAGCAATGTGATCGCCGGATACAGCGTGCGGCTCGGCCAGGACGTGCTCGACTCGAGCATCGTGGCTTACGTCGGCATCATCATCGCGCCGAAGCATGGGCCGGCTGTGCAGAAGCGCCTCGGTAAGATGCCCGAGGTGCAGTTGCTGTGCGCGGTGAGCGGCGAGTTCGATTACGTCGCGTGGCTGCGTGCCGATTCGCCCGATCGCCTGAACGATCTGCTCGATCAGATCGGCGGGCTTGAAGGCGTGGAGAGGACCACGACTTCGATCATCCTCGCGCGCAAGATCGATCGCGGCATGGTGTGAGCGCCACCCCGCGTTTACGCCGTTTTAACAACTTTCAGACATATCGACTAAAAAGTTCGTCATAACGTCGAAGTTCATGGTCATAGCGCAGCATTTTGCGCGTATGAACTGTTTTTGCTTCTCCCTAAACTGTTGCTCAAGGGTTCAGCCCGCCGGGCGCCGCGCCACGAGCGCAGCGCACTTCCCAAGCTGGAGACAGCACACAAAATGGGACCGGAGTAAGCGCTAAAGCGCTGACATCGGTCGATAAAGGAGAAGCGCAATGAAAATAGCCATCGTTGGTGCAGGTTTGATCGGTCACACCATCGCTCACATGTTGCGCGAAACCGGCGACTACGACGTCGTCGCGTTCGACCGCGACCAGCACGCGCTCGACAAACTTGCCGCCCAGGGTATTCCGACCCGCCGTGTGGATTCCGCCGATGCCGCCGCGCTGCGCGCCGCCGTGCAAGGCTTCGACGCGCTCGTCAACGCGCTGCCGTACTACCTCGCGGTGAACGTGGCGTCGGCGGCCAAGGGCGCGGGCGTGCATTACTTCGATCTGACGGAAGACGTGCGCGCCACCCATGCGATCCGCGCGATCGCCGACGACGCCGATCACGCCTTCATGCCGCAGTGCGGTCTTGCGCCGGGCTTCATCGGCATCGCCGCGCATGAACTGGCGAACCGCTTCACGGAAATCCGCGACGTCAAGATGCGCGTGGGCGCGCTGCCGGAATTCCCGACCAACGCGCTGAAGTACAACCTGACGTGGAGCGTCGACGGTCTGATCAACGAGTACTGCCAGCCGTGCGAAGCGATCCGCGACAGCCGCACGCAGTGGGTGCAGCCGCTCGAAGGCCTCGAACATTTCTCGCTCGATGGCACCGAATACGAAGCCTTCAACACCTCAGGCGGTCTCGGCACGCTGTGCGAAACACTGTCGGGCCGGGTCGAGTCGCTCGACTACAAGTCGGTGCGCTATCCGGGCCACCGCAACCTGATGCAGTTCCTGCTCGAAGACCTGCGTCTTGCCAGCGACCGCGACACGCTCAAGAACATCATGCGCCGTTCGGTGCCGTCCACCGCGCAAGACGTGGTGCTGGTGTTCATCACGGTGAGCGGCATGCGCGACGGTCAACTGGTGCAGGAAGTGTTCACCCGCAAGATCTTCGCGAAGACGGTGTGCGGCGTGCCGATGAGCGCGATCCAGATCACCACGGCCGGCGCGATGTGCGCGGTGCTCGATCTGTTCCGCGAACAGAAGCTGCCGCAGAAGGGCTTCGTGCGCCAGGAGCAGGTGTCGCTGCGCGACTTCCTCGCGAACCGCTTCGGGCAGTTGTACGAAGGACAGTCGCTGGAGACGATGGCTACTGTCTGAAGGACCGGCATCGAGGGCCGTGCGACAAGGCGGCAGCTGGCATGAAACGTCTGCCGCGAGCAGCAAAGACGGCTCCGCAGAGAGCCGAGGAAACGCCCCGACATTCGGGGCGTTTTTTATTGACGCCGCTGCTACACAGGTACCGGCGGCATGATCGTCGCCGCCTGCGGCTCGCCCACGATGCGCGCGAGCAGGGTTTCATGATCCGCCGAAGTAGGCGCGGTATTGTCGAACATCAGCAGATCGCCGCAGATATCGCCACTGGGCACGAAACGGCGCTGCCGATACTCGTCCCAGTGCGCGAGTTTGTATGCGTCGTTCGGATTGGCGCGCGCGAGGATCCGCTGCCGCGCCGTCTCTTCCGACGTATAGACCCACACGACCCGTAGTACCACGTCCGCAGCGACCCCCAGCCACGCGCGATCGAACAAACGCCGCTCGCGCACTTCGCGCGAGAGCGGCCCGACCACCATCGCGCTGACCCCGAGTTCGAGATTGTCGCGGGCGGTATCGAGCAGGCCGCGATACTCGGGATCGCGCAGATGCTGCAGAAACAGCGGGCTGTCGCGGTCGTTCGGGTCGCCGGTCAGCATGGCCATGGCGGCCGCGCTGTAGCCGCCGTAGAGCGTGTCTTTATCGAGCAGGCAGAAGGGCGTGGCGCTCGCTTTCATCAACGGGCTGAGCAGCTTTCTCGCGAGCGTGGTCTTACCCGTGCCCGCGTGGCCGCAGAAGAAAACCAGATGGGTCACGAAGGCGTGTCCTCGGGCGTGGCGGATACGGCGCGCTCCGGGTCACGCGCGAACTTGCCTCCGGCTTCCAGCCACATCACGTTGATGATGCCGAAGCCCAACGCCACGCCGATGCCGAGAATCCAGGTGAAATACCACATTGCAGTCTCCTTGGTCGTATGTCCGGCAAGGCCGGCCCCGAAGCGCGGCGCATAGGCTGAACAGGGAAGCCGGCATGTCCGCGGGCAAAGTGGCATGCGCTGGAACCGAGGGTAAATCCGCAACGGGAACACAACGCGCGGCAGCCCACGGAACGGCCCTTTGCAGCGATCATGAAGAAGAACGCGGCGCCATGCAAGAGGCCGCGGGGTCGTCCGATCGGCCAGGCTGGCAGAACGACCGCGCGTAGCTATCATGCATGGCAAAGGTTGAGCGGGTGCCACGAACGTGAGCAATCAGGATGGCCAGGCATCGTCCCGCATACCGATCAGCAAGAAGAAGACCACAATCAAAAACACGGGAGCCCCAGCATGCCGACGCGTCCGGACCGTTACCGTCAAGCCGCGTGGGTCGTATTGGCGAAGCTGGGCGCGCTTGCCGCGCTGAGGCTCGGCGTGCTCGCCGGCTGCGCCTCGACACCCGCCGAGCCGGTTCCGTTCAAGCCGGTGCCGGCCGCTCGCATCGTCCAGCCAGGCTACACGGAACCGGGACGGGGCTCGTCGCCGTGTCCGCCGTGAGCGTTCCCGTGACGTGATCGTCCGCTTTCGCGATGCCCTGGTGTATATCGACGGCGAGCAGGTCACCGACCTGATGAACGGCGAGCACGTGGTCTTCTATCTGAGTCCGGGCGTGCATCGCATCGCCGTGTCGACGCAGTTCGATCCGGTCGTCGAAATGCGCTTCACAGTGACGGCCGATACGCGCTACACGAACCGCGCCTCGGTCACGTTCGGCGACGATCACCGTATCGCGCTGCGCCGGGTCGCGCAATAGCGTGCTCTGTCTCGCGGGCGTTGCGCACGGCGTCCGCGCA
The DNA here is from genome assembly GCF_004339745.1 of Paraburkholderia sp. BL9I2N2. Taxonomy (GTDB): domain Bacteria; phylum Pseudomonadota; class Gammaproteobacteria; order Burkholderiales; family Burkholderiaceae; genus Paraburkholderia. The sequence goes on from NZ_SMGP01000001.1 coordinate 1,621,675, forward strand.
GCTTAACAATTCGATACATGAGCGGCGCGCATAGCCCTTAACATGGCGGCTAACGCCAATCCGTTCCTGCAGATGCGCCGCCAGGCTTACGTTTCGTAAGCGTCCGGCCGCTCTGTTCCGTTTTCAAGGTAATCCAAACATGCTGATCAATTGCGCCGCCTATCAGGACGGCCGGAAGCTGGCAGACATCGACATCGATAGCATCAGCGACTACGTGGCGCGGCCCGAGTGTTTTGTCTGGGTGGCGCTAAAGGACCCGGGCCCGGGCGAACTGGCCGTGATGAAACACGAGTTCGGCCTGCATGAACTCGCGATCGAAGATGCGCAGAACGGCCATCAGCGCCCCAAGATCGAGGAGTACGGCGAGTCGCTGTTCGCCGTGATGCACACGGTGGAAATGGACGAAGAGGGCGAACTGCTGATCGGCGAAGTCGACGTGTTCGTGGGAAGCAACTATGTGCTGTCGGTGCGGCGCGGCACGCGCATCGGCTTTCAGAACGTGCGCGCCCGCTGCGAGCGCGAGCCGCAACTGCTCAAGGAAGGCGCGGCGTTCGTGCTGTATGCGCTCGCCGACGATATCGTCGATCGTTACTTCCCGATCATCGAGGCGCTGAACACCGAGATCGAAGCGCTCGAAGACCGCATTTTCGACCGCAACAATTCGGCGGCATCGCGCGCGATCATCCAGGATCTGTACTCGTTGAAACGGCGCCTCGTGATTCTGCAGCACCATATCGCGCCATTGCAGGAAGCGATCAGCAAACTGACGGGCGGCCGCATTCCGAGCGTCTGCGGGGGCATGCAGGCGTACTTCCGCGATGTCTACGACCACCTCGAGCGGATCGTCAGGATCATCGACGGGCGGCGCGAAATGGTCGTCACCGCCGTGCAGGTGAATCTCGGCATGATTTCGCTGGCCGAAAGCGAGGTGACCAAACGGCTCGGCTCGTTCGCGGCGCTGTTCGCGGTGCCGACCATGATCGCCGGCATCTACGGGATGAACTTCCAGACCATCCCCGAGCTGCACTACAAGTACGGCTATCCGATCTGTCTCGCGGTCATGCTGACCGTCGACCTGGTGCTGTACTGGCGCTTCCGCAAGGTCGGCTGGCTTTGATGAGCGGGCGGGGCGGCGTCCGTCGGCGCCGCCATCCATCCGCTCAACCTGGCCGGACTGAGCAACAGCGCGCCCGCAGCAAACCCACCCGCTGACCGTCCGGCGTTCTCCACGCTTGCACCGCGCGCAATAAAAGTCCAGCATAGGCGGCCCGCCGGCCGTTGATCTTGCAGCCGGCGGCAAATCTGCTACGCACGGACCAAGCGAGGAACCCTTTGCCATACGCCGCCTGCCGGCCCGCTACAACAGCGCGCCGCTCCGATTCGACCGGGTGCACAGCACGCCGGCGCATCGCCGCGCGCCGATGCACTGCAACACCGCGCATCGTTGACAATCGGAATGGACTGCGCTGAGAATGGGCCTCGCAAACGTTTGCGCACTAATTAAAAATAAGGCTCCGTTGCGAGCCTGACAGACCCTGGAGATATGCATGAGCCAACGCATTCGCCGCCGCATCCTGGCGGCCGCCGTCCTCGCCGCCGCTACCGCCGCCTTGCCGTTTTCCTCCGCGTACGCGCAGAGCGCGCCTGCTCATAAGCCTAAGGTCGCGCTGGTGATGAAGTCGCTCGCCAACGAGTTTTTCCTGACCATGGAGACCGGCGCGAAGGACTATCAGAAACACAACCCGTCGCAGTTCGACCTGATCACCAACGGCATCAAGGACGAGACCGACACCGCAAACCAGATCCGTATCGTCGAACAGATGATCGTCTCGAAGGTCGACGCGATCGTGCTCGCGCCGGCCGATTCGAAAGCGCTGGTGCCGGTCGTCAAGAAGGCGGTGGACGCGGGCATCATCGTCGTGAACATCGACAACCGGCTCGACCCGGACGTGCTCAAGTCGAAGGACCTGAACGTGCCGTTCGTCGGACCGGATAACCGCAAGGGCGCGCAGAAGGTCGGCGACTATCTGGCGAAGAAGCTCAAGGCGGGCGACGAGGTTGGCATCATCGAAGGCGTGTCGACCACCACCAACGCGCAACAGCGCACCGCAGGCTTCAAGGACGCGATGCAGAAGGTGGGCGCCAAGGTCGTCTCGGTGCAATCGGGAGAATGGGAAATCGACAAGGGCAACGCGGTGGCGTCGGCCATGCTCAACGAATACCCGAATCTGAAGGCGCTCCTCGCCGGCAACGACAACATGGCGATCGGCGCGGTCTCGGCCGTGCGCGCGGCAGGCAAGCAGGGCAAGGTGTTGGTGGTCGGCTACGACAACATCAACGCGATCAAGCCGATGCTCAAGGACGGCCGCGTGCTCGCCACGGCGGATCAGTACGCCGCCAAGCAGGCCGTGTTCGGCATCGACACCGCGCTGAAGGCGCTCAGCGAACACAAGAAGCAGGCGGATCTGTCCGGCGTGGTGGAAACGCCGTGCGATCTGGTCACGAAGTAAGCATCGCCCGGTCAGTCCCGGGGTAAGTCGGGTACGCGGTTTTGCGCCGGCGTCGTTTCGTGCTCAATGCATGACACACGCTCGCAAACCCGCGTGTATTCAATAAACGCTCAAGAAACCTGCCGCGCCGCCGTTAATTCCAGAGGTAAGCGTCATGACGGTGCCGCGCGACGGGAGGGTGCGTGGCTTTTAGCGCCTGCGCATTCCGCGCATTGGGCCGGCATGACACGGGCCGCAACTTCAAGCGAGCGAATCGCATGAGGCCACGGCCCGGCGCCACGGAACCAGGATTGCGATGGACTCAACCGATCACGACGCCGTGCCTGCCGTCCTGTCTGTCAGCGGCATCGGCAAGACCTACGCCGAACCGGTGCTCGCCGACATTTCGCTGTCGCTGCGCGCCGGCGAGGTATTGGCGCTGACGGGCGAGAATGGCGCAGGCAAGAGTACGCTGTCCAAAATCATCGGCGGCCTGGTCGACCCGACCACCGGCACGATGCAGCTCGGCGGCACGCCTTATGCGCCGGCGAGCCGCACCGAAGCCGAGGCGCTCGGCGTGCGCATGGTGATGCAGGAGCTGAATCTGCTGCCGACCTTGTCGGTGGCCGAAAATCTGTTCCTGAACCGCTTGCCGCGGATCGGCGCATTCAGCTTCGGCTGGATCGACCGGCGCAAGCTGCGCGAGGATGCGCGTCACGCCATGGCGCAGGTCGGCCTCGACGCGATCGATCCGGACACGCTGGTCGGCGAGCTCGGCATCGGCCATCAGCAGATGGTGGAAATCGCCCGCAATCTGATCGACGACTGCCGCGTGCTGATCCTCGACGAGCCGACCGCGATGCTGACCGCGCGCGAAGTCGATCTGCTGTTCGAACAGATCGACCGGCTGAAGGCGCGCGGCGTGGCGCTCGTCTACATCTCGCACCGGCTCGAGGAGCTCGCGCGGGTGGCCGAGCAGATCGCGGTCCTGCGCGACGGGCGGCTGGTGCATGTCGACGCGATGGCCAACCTGACCAGCGACGAAATCGTCACATGGATGGTCGGCCGGGAGCTCGGCGAGCGGATCGATCTGGGCGTGCGCAACATCGGCGCGCCGCTGTTGGAGGTGGACAGGCTCACGCGCGGCAAGGTGGTGCGCGAGGTGTCGTTCGAAGTGCGCGCGGGCGAGATTTTCGGCATCAGCGGCCTGATCGGCGCGGGCCGCACGGAGTTGATGCGGCTGATTTACGGCGCCGATCCGAAGGACGGCGGCACCGTGTCGCTGGCGCAAACGCCGGGCGCGCCGCCCACGCCGGTACAGATCGCGTCGCCCTCGGACGCGGTGCGCGCGGGCATCGCGCTGATCACCGAGGACCGTAAAGGCGAAGGCCTGTTGCTGCCGCAGCCGATCGCGGCCAATGTGTCGCTTGGCAATATCAGCAGCGTGGCGCGGCACGGCATCGTCGATGCGAAGCGGGAGAATGCGCTCGCGCAGACGCAGATCGCGGCGATGCGGATCCGCACGTCCGGGCCGGGGCAGATTGTCGGCGAGCTGTCGGGCGGCAACCAGCAGAAGGTCGTGATCGGCCGCTGGCTGGCGCGCGACTGCCGCGTGCTGTTATTCGACGAACCTACGCGCGGCATCGACGTCGGCGCGAAGTTCGATATTTATGGCCTGATGGGTGCGCTGGCCCGTGAAGGGCGCGCGCTCGTCGTGGTGTCGAGCGATCTGCGTGAGCTCATGCTGATCTGCGACCGGATCGGCGTGATGTCCGCGGGCAGCATGACGGGTGTGTTCGAGCGCGATAACTGGTCGCAGGATGCGTTGCTGGCCGCGGCTTTCGCCGGCTACCGCAGCCGCGAAGCGTTGCTGCACGCCGCCCCCGACGCCAGCGAAGCAGGGAGTCTGTCATGAACGATCAACCGTTGCGGGAAGCATCGGGCGACAAGCCGGGAACGGGTAGCGGCACTGGCACAGTCGCGCCGCCGGCCGATCCGTCGGCGCCGCTCGCGAGCGGCAAACCGGCCGGCACGCGGCTGGGCTTTTCGAATTATCTCGGGCTCGCCGGCGCGTTGCTGGCGATGATCGTGCTGTTCTCGCTGCTGAGTTCGCACTTTTTGACGTATGACACGTTCAGTACGATCGCCAACCAGATTCCCGATCTGGTGGTGATGTCGGTCGGGATGACCTTCGTGCTGATCATCGCCGGGATCGATCTGTCGGTGGGATCGGTGCTGGCGCTGGGCGCGTCGGTGGTGAGCGTGGCCGCGCTGAAGTGGGGCTGGGGGCCGTTGCCGTCGGCGTTGCTCGGCGTCGCCGCGGCGGCGCTGACCGGCACCATTACCGGCGCGGTGACGGTGGGCTGGCGGATTCCGTCGTTCATCGTCTCGCTCGGCGTGCTCGAAGCGGCGCGCGGCATGGCGTATCAGATGACGAATTCGCGCACCGCCTATATCGGCGACGCGTTCGACTTCCTGTCGAACCCGATCGCGGTCGGCATCTCGCCGGCGTTCCTGATCGCGGTGGCGGTGATGGTGATCGCGCAGCTGGTGCTCACGCGCACGGTGTTCGGCCGCTATCTGGTCGGCATCGGCACCAACGAGGAAGCGGTGCGGCTCGCGGGCGTCAATCCGCGTCCGTACAAGGTCATCGTGTTCGCGCTGATGGGCGCGCTCTCGGGGCTGGCCGCGCTGTTCCAGATATCGCGTCTGGAAGCGGCCGATCCGAACGCGGGTGTCGGCCTGGAACTGCAGGTGATCGCGGCCGTGGTCATAGGCGGCACCAGCCTGATGGGCGGGCGCGGCTCGGTGATCAGTACCTTTTTCGGCGTATTGATCATTTCAGTGCTGGCGGCCGGCCTCGCGCAGATTGGCGCGAACGAGCCGACCAAGCGGATGATCACCGGCGCGGTGATCGTGGTTGCGGTGGTGCTGGATACGTATCGCAGCCGCCGCAAGCGCGCCTGAGCGGTGGCCGGCACCGCAAGCCGGCAGAGTAACGCAACCAGGGCGGTTGCGGCGTCATGAGCGGTAAAGCGTAAGAATTCATGGGTTTGGTCTGTCTTCGATGAAGACGTCCGGTGGGTCGCCAGATGGCGCGGCCGGCGGGTAAAACAGGCGGGAGAGCAACAGGTTATGGCGACGATCAAGGATGTAGCGGCTGTGGCAGGCGTGTCGTTCACGACGGTATCGCACGTGGTGAACAACTCGCGGCCGGTGTCGGCGGACGTGCGCGCGAAGGTCGAACACGCGATCCGTCAGCTCCACTATGTTCCGTCGGCGGTGGCCCGCTCACTGAAGGCACGGGCGACCGCGACGATCGGGCTGGTCGTGCCCAACACCACGAACCCGTATTTCGCGGAACTGGCGCGCGGCATCGAGGACGGTTGCTCGCGTAACGGCTACTGCGTGTTCTTCTGCAATTCCGACGACGATCCGGCCAAGCAGCGTAACTATCTGCGCGTGCTGCAGGAAAAGCGGATCGACGGCCTGATCGTCGCTTCCGCCGGCGACGACGCCGTGCTCGCGCAAACGCTCGCGGACTCGCACGAGCCGCTGGTCATTCTGGATCGCAATATCGAAGGGCTGAACGCGGATCTGGTGCAGATCGATCACGAGAAGGGCGCGTATCTCGCGACCCGGCATCTGCTCGAACTGGGGCACGTGCGGATCGGCTGCATCACCGGGCCGGTTCAGACGGCGGTCAGCGCGATGCGCGTGCACGGCTTTATCCGCGCGATGACGGAGCGCGGCATCGAGATTCCGCCCGATGCGATCGTGGAAAGCGATTTTTCGGGCACCGGCGGCCACCGTGCGGCCGCGCAACTGTTCGACACGGTCAAGCCGTCGGCGATTTTTGCCGGCAACGACATGATGGGCATCGGCGCATTGCGCGCCGCCGCGGAACGCAATATCAGCGTGCCGCGCGACTGCTCGATCATCGGTTTCGACGATATCGAGCTGGGGCGTTTCACCTATCCGGCCCTCTCGACCGTCGGGCAATCGGTGCGCGCGCTCGGCGATATGGCTGCGCAGACGCTGATCGAACGGATTGCCGGCACGTCGTCGGGCACGCCGCGCGCGGCGGGGCGCCGGCGCGTGGTGTCGCCGCGGCTGATCGTGCGCGAGTCCACCGCGACATGGGCCGGCGCGGCCAAGCGCGATCTGGCGGCGTGATTGGATTCGATGCGCTGATGCATACGCGCATTTGTGGCTAGCGGCGCGGCCGCGCGCGTCATCGGGCGATTTGCTTGGCGTAACACGTAGCCTTCGATTCTCGCCCGCAGCGGCGTTGAGCATTTCTTGAGATCTGGCAGGCGCTGTCGAGCGGGGCGCTGCAATCGCGCGGGCGTCCTAACGCTCAATAGCGTTGTTCTGCAACGCTTGCCCTCGTCGCAGCAAGAACGCAGGCCGATCGGATTCAGCCGTGCGGCGCGCTCGCTACCGTCGCGGTATTCAACACCTGTGGCGCGACGCCGTCAGCACATTCCCAGCGGTCGCAATGTCGCGCGGTCTCTCACTTCCATCTCCAGGCACCGGCACGCCCGTTCCGCATCACCGGTGCGCAAATCCGCCGTCTGTCAGCATCTTGTAATTTATTCCGGTTGCTTACAGCGCCTTTCCTCATACCATATAAATCCTTCAAGTACGCGGTCAGCAGGCCGTAAACAGGACTATTAGAGCGACGTATCGAAAAAGCGCCATTACGCAGACGCCACACGCAAAACCGCGCTGCGTACGCAGCCTCTCATTTTGTAAAGCACAGGAACAAGCATGTTGAACAAAGGCATTACGATCAAGGCGCGGATAGGCCTCACGATGGCTTTTCTCGCCGCGCTGCTCGTCGCCATCGGCGTCTTCGGTTTGTTCGGCATGAGCCGTTCGAACGACGCCTATAAGGACACCTTCACCAACGCCATGCCGAGCGCGGTCAATATCGGCAACGCCGAGCTGTTCGCGGCGCGTGAGCGGCTGGCGCTCGACCGTGCGGCGTTCATGATCGGCACGCCGGAAGCGACGCCGACGCTCGAGCGCGCGCGCGGCATGCGCGCCACCTCCGACACGTGGTGGAAACAGTACATGGACCTGCCGCGCGACCCGGATGAAGACCGCCTCGCGCAGGACGTCGTCGCCAAACGCGACGCGCTGCATCAGCAGATGGACACCTTTGCGGCGATCGTCGTCGCGAACGAACCGCCGAAGCTGGTCGAGGGCGCCAAGCGTCTGCAAGTGGCCTACAACGACCTCGCCAATGCCGACGACGCGCTGCGCAAATACCAGTTCACCTCGGCGAAAGAGGGTTACGATGCCGCGCAAGGCAGCTTCGATGTGTTCCGCATGGTCAGCGTGGGCGCCTTGCTGATCGGCGTGCTGGCTGCGGCGATTTCGTACCTGACGCTTAGCCGCGCGATCGCCCGGCCGCTCGATGCCGCCCTCAAACATTTCGACGCGATCTCGGCCGGCGATTTACGCCGCCCGGTCGTCGTGACATCGCGCGACGAAATGGGGCAGTTGCTCGAAGGCATCGCCAAAATGCAGCACAGTCTCACCGAAACGGTGCGTACCGTGCGCAGCGGCAGCGAATCGATTGCGACGGCTACGCGCCAGATCGCGGCCGGCAATATCGACCTGTCCTCGCGTACCGAAGAGCAGGCTTCCGCGCTGCAGGAAACCGCGTCGAGCATGGAGGAGCTGACCGGCACGGTCAAGCAGAACGCCGACAACGCCCGCCAGGCGAGCTCGCTGGCGGCCAATGCGTCGGAGATCGCCAATAAGGGCAGCGCGGTGGTCGGCCAGGTGGTCGGCACGATGGGCGACATCAATCAAAGCTCGGCCAGGATCGCCGACATTATTTCGATCATCGAAGGGATTGCGTTCCAGACCAACATCCTCGCCTTGAATGCGGCCGTGGAAGCGGCGCGAGCCGGCGAAGAAGGGCGCGGTTTCGCGGTCGTGGCCGGTGAAGTGCGCAGCCTCGCGCAGCGCTCGTCAGCGGCGGCGAAGGAAATCAAGGAACTGATCGACACCTCGGTGGAGCGCGTGCAGTCGGGCTCGGCGCTGGTCGACGAAGCCGGCCGCACCATGACCGAGATCATCGGCGCGGTGCAGCGCGTGACCGACATCATGGGCGAAATCGCCGCGGCGTCGGAAGAGCAGAGCAGCGGTATCGACCAGGTGGCGCGCGCTGTTACGCAGATGGACGAAGTCACGCAGCAAAACGCCGCACTGGTCGAAGAAGCGGCGGCAGCAGCGTCGTCGCTCGAAGACCAGGCCGGCAAACTGCGTACCGCGGTAGCCGTGTTCCAACTCGAAGAAGGCGGTTACAAGGCGCCCGTGAGCGCGCCGCCGAAGCGCGCGGCTACGCCGCCGCGTACGGTGGTCGCACGCAAGGTCGCGCACGCTCGTGCTGCGCAACCCGCCGTGCAAGCCGCAGCCGCGACGAACGCGCCGGCCGCGACGGCACAGCCCGTTGCCGCAGCGGCACGCGCGCCTGCTAAAGCGATAGCGACCGCTAGCGCCGGCAGCGATCAGGATTGGGAAACGTTCTGAGCGGAAGTCAGTCGCAACATTCATTCCCGGCGCCGCAGCCAATCCCATTAGATGGGTAGATGCCGCGAGAGGATGACGGCCTCGCTTCAAAAAGACCTCGATTGCGCACGCATTCGCGGTCTTTTTTTATGGTGTGCGCATTAAGTAACGTTTGCGACCGCAGTCGGTCCCCCGGCAAGCGTCGTGATCCGGTACATTGACGGACGCACCGAAGCAACTCCCCTTGGGGGACGCTATCCGCCATGGTGCGGCAATCGCCGACGCGGCCCGTTAGCCCACGAGCGTGGTTCCGCCGCATTCGAGCGCAGCAACGCATGCCCCAAAGCACGGCCACCACCCACCAGCACGCCACAACCAACCGCTCAATGCGCCAGCCACAAAGGACCGACATGACGCCATACGACCTCGCGAACCGCCTCGTCGAAGCACGCCGGCAGCATCGCCCGATCGATGCGCCCGCACCCGACAGCCTGCCGCCCGATGCGGCGACCGCGTATGCGATCCAGCAGGCGGTCATCGCAGGTCTCGGCGACTCGACGGGCGCCTGGAAGATCGGTGCCAAAGCGCCCGGTGGCGCCGCCGCGGGCGCGCCGATTCCGGCCTCGCTGGTGCTGCGCTCGCCGGCGCGCGTCGCGCATGACGGTTTCTTCCGCGTGCTGGTCGAGCTGGAAATCGCCTTCCGCTTCGCCGAGGCGATCGAACCGCGCGGCCGGGCCTATGCGCGCGACGAGGTGCTCTCGAAGGTCGGCGTCGTATTGCCGGCCATTGAGATCGTCGATAGCCGCTTCGCCGAATGGCCGAATGTCGCGCCGCTCGCGCAACTGGCCGATGCGCAGAACAATGGCGCGTTGATCACGGGCCATCCGGTCGCTTATGCGGGTCTCGCGCGCGGCTTCGATTTCGTTTCACCCGAACTGGAACTGAGCTTCGACGGCGCTTCGCTGCTGCCGGAAGCCACCGGCAATCCGGCCGGCGACCCGCGCGAACTGCTGGTCTGGTTCGTCAACCATTGCGCCGCCATGGGTATCACCATCGAACCGGAGTGGACTATCACCACCGGTTCGTACGTCGGCGCACACAGGCTGGATAAAGCGGGCATCGTGCGCGGACACATCGACGGCCTTGGGGAAGTGGAGATTGAACTGACCTGAGAGGCCGCGCGCTTGTAACAGCGTATTACGAAGCTTCATTCAAACGGCTGCCTGCGGGTGGCCGTTTTACGTTGCTCGCATCCGTAGCGGCGGCTTTGCCGTATACACCTGTTGAAGCGATGCATTGCGTTGTCGTCATTCAGTTATACATGCGGCTAACCATGCTCACGACGCGGTTAATGCCTGCGTGTCGCTCACGACGATGCATGACACGCTTGCCAATGACGGAACAAAAACGTTCTTGGCTTGACGAACCGCATGAAGCTGCACGGACTTTGCTTATGTGTGAAACCGCGCGTGGATCGCGCACGAACATGTAACAGGCATGTGTCGCTGTAGACCGAACGCTTGGGTCGCGCGTTGAGGAAAAAGGTGACGGACACAGAAAGCAGGCAGACGTCAGCGCTTTTCAGCAACAAAGTGTGCGTGTGCAGACATGCCGTCCGGTACAGCAGTGGGATCGTTCGATGAACGTAACGGCTTTACGCAAGAGAGTATTGCAGGACAGGAAGAGAGGAACACTGAGCAGCACTGCAGTAGAGTGCTGATGAGGCGTCAAGGCAACAGTGCAAAAGGCAGGGACGTATGACTGCAATCGCTGCGATATGAGTGCAAGATTGTAGGTGGTCGAAACTTTGTTTCCAAGTGAGGAATGTCGGGAGGCGAATGCGGCGCGATTTTCGCAACGTAGTTCGTGAAAAAAAATTTAAAAGGGTTTAGGATGAATTCGAGCGATGTCGTTTCCGAATAGCGCGCCGCGCACGACATCGGTCTAGACTTCGGCGAGGAGGTAGCATGGATATCTACAGCAGTTTCGCGACCCGCTTCGAGAAAACGCGAGAAGATGAGCTCTCGCTCGAGGAGTATCTCGCGCTCTGCAAAGACAATCCCGCCGCGTACGCCACGGCTGGCGAACGCATGTTGACGGCGATCGGGGAGCCGGAACAGATCGACACTCGTAACGATCCGCGCATGTCGCGCATCTTCGCGAACAAGGTCATCAAGGTATACCCCGCATTCCGTGAGTTCTACGGAATGGAGGAGGTGATCGAGCAGGTGGTCGCCTACTTCCGGCACTCGGCCCAGGGGCTCGAAGAAAAGAAGCAGATTCTGTATCTGTTGGGCCCGGTCGGCGGCGGTAAATCGTCGATTGCGGAACGTCTGAAGCAGCTTATGGAACGCGTGCCGTTCTACTCGATCAAGGGCTCGCCCGTGAACGAGTCGCCCCTCGGTCTGTTCGATTACGAGGAAGACGGCCCGATTCTCGAAGAACAATACGGCATTCCACGCCGCTACCTGAAAAGCATTCTGAGCCCGTGGGCGGTCAAGCGCCTGCACGAATTCAACGGTGACATCCGCAAGTTCCGCGTGGTGCGCCGCTATCCGTCGATCCTTCGCCAGATCGGTATAGCCAAAACCGAGCCGGGCGACGAAAACAATCAGGACATTTCGTCGCTGGTCGGTAAGGTCGACATCCGCAAACTCGAACAGTACGCACAGGACGACGCGGACGCATACAGCTACTCCGGTGGCTTGTGTCTCGCGAATCAGGGCCTGCTCGAGTTCGTCGAAATGTTCAAGGCGCCGATCAAGGTCCTGCACCCGCTCCTGACTGCGACCCAGGAAGGCAACTTCAAGGGCACGGAAGGCTTCGGTGCGATCCCGTTCGACGGCGTGATTCTGGCTCACTCGAACGAGTCCGAATGGAAGGCGTTCCGCAACAACCGCAACAACGAAGCACTGCTCGACCGGATCTTCGTGGTGAAGGTGCCGTACTGCCTGCGCTACGGTGAAGAGGTCAAGATCTACGAGAAGCTGTTGCGTAATTCGTCGCTGGCGAATGCGGTGTGCGCGCCGGGCACGCTGAAGATGATGGCGCAGATGTCGGTGCTCACGCGTTTGCAGGAGCCGGAGAATTCGAGCCTGTTCTCGAAGATGCAGGTGTACGACGGCGAAAATCTCAAGGACACCGATCCGAAGGCCAAGTCGTATCAGGAGTACCGCGATTTCGCGGGCGTGGATGAAGGGATGACCGGCGTGTCGACCCGCTTCGCGTTCAAGATCATGTCGCGCGTATTCAACTTCGACTCGACCGAGGTCGCGGCCAATCCGGTGCACCTGATGTACGTGCTCGAACAGCAGATCGAACGCGAGCAGTTCCCACCAGAAACCGAGCAGAAGTATCTGTCGTTCATCAAGGACGTGCTCGCCTCGCGCTATGCGGAGTTCATCGGCAAGGAAATTCAGACCGCGTATCTGGAGTCGTATTCCGAGTACGGTCAGAACATCTTCGATCGCTATGTGACGTACGCGGACTTCTGGATTCAGGATCAGGAGTTCCGCGATCATGACACCGGCGAGAGTTTCGATCGCGCGGCGCTGAACGCCGAACTGGAGAAGATCGAGAAACCCGCGGGCATCAGCAACCCGAAGGACTTCCGCAACGAGATCGTGAACTTCGTGCTGCGTGCGCGTGCTGCCAACGGCGGAAAGAACCCCGCCTGGGTCAGCTACGAGAAGCTGCGCGTCGTGATCGAAAAGAAGATGTTCTCGAACACGGAAGAGCTGTTGCCGGTGATCTCGTTCAACGCCAAGGGCTCGGCGGAGGAACAACGCAAGCACGAAGACTTCGTCAATCGCATGGTGACGAAGGGCTATACGCCGAAGCAGGTGCGCTTGCTGTGTGACTGGTATCTGCGCGTGCGCAAGTCGTCATGATGCGCATTGCGTGCCGCCCGCGCGGTCCGACCGCGCGGGCACCCTGCGAGGCGCAAGCTGCATGGACATAGCGTGGGCTTAAGCAGCAAGCGTCTCGCGCACCGGAAATTAGTGCCGCTGCATGGGGTCTGGGTAAGTGCTAAAGCGCCAACTCTGATCGACATGCGGTGCATGGGATGGGCGTAAGCGCTAAAGCGCTAACGCCCATCGATACGGGAGACCGGGCGTGCTTCATCAAATCATCGACCGCAGGTTAGCAGGCAAGAACAAAAGCATTGCGAATCGCGAACGTTTTTTGCGTCGCGTTAAGAACTATATTCGTCGCGCCGTTTCGGAAGCCGTGCGCGATCGCAGCATCAAGGACATTCAGAACACCCAGAGCATCACCATCCCGCGCAAGGACATTGCGGAGCCGTCGTTCCGGCATGGACCCGGCGGCAAGCGGGAAATGGTGCATCCGGGCAATTCCGACTACATCCGTGGCGACAAGATCCAGCGCCCGCAAGGCGGCGGTGGTGGAGGCGGGGGCAACCAGGCCAGCAATGAAGGCGAGGGTCAGGACGACTTCGTGTTCGAGCTGAGCCGCGAAGAATTCATGCAGTATTTCTTCGACGATCTCGAGCTGCCGCGTCTCGTCAAAACCCATCTGATGGCCGTGCCCACGTGGAAAAGCATCCGCGCGGGCTGGGCTGCGGAAGGCACGCCGAACAACATCGACGTGGTCCGTTCGTTGCGCAGCGCGCTCGGCCGCCGCATCGCGCTCGGTGCGCCGCTCGTCAACCAGTTGCACGAGATGGAACGGCAACTGGAAACCATGAAAGCCGATCCCGACGATCGTCGCGAAGAGATCAAAGTGCTCGAAGAGGAGATTCACCATTTGCGCGGGCGCATCTGGCGGATTCCGTTCATCGATCCGTTCGATCTGCGCTACGTGAATCGCGTGAAGCAACCCACGCCCTCCAGCCAGGCGGTCATGTTCTGTCTGATGGATGTGTCCGGTTCCATGGACGAGCAGCGCAAGGACCTCGCCAAGCGCTTCTTCATCCTGCTATATCTGTTCCTCAAGCGTAACTACGAGAAGATCGAAGTGGTGTTCATCCGCCACCATACGCGTGCTGAAGAGGTCGACGAAGACACGTTCTTCCACTCGACCGAAAGCGGCGGCACGGTGGTGTCGAGCGCGCTGGAGCTGATGCAGAAGGTAATGGACGAGCGCTATTCGCCGACTGAATGGAATATTTACGGCGCTCAGGCGTCGGACGGCGACAACTGGACCGACGACTCGCCGAAGTGCCGCAAGATACTCTCGGATGACATTCTGGAGAAGGTGCGCTATTTTGCGTATATTCAGGTGACGCCGGAAGAGCAGAATCTGTGGCTCGAATATGCGCAGTTGGCCTTGAGCCAGCCGCACATGGCGATGAAGAAGGTCGAAACCGCAGCCGACATCTATCCGGTATTTCGCGAGCTGTTTGAGAAGCAGGTGGCGTCTTCATGACAAAACACCTGCACAACGAAGCGCGCGGCTACCAGCCGGAGCGCGGGAAAGGCGTGCCGCAGCAGCAACAGTCGGGGCATGCCGAGGCGAAGGCGGACGATACGGGAGCCGCCGCAGCCGGAGCAGTCGACACCGCTGCAGCACGGGGACACACCGGAACGCCCACTGAGGGGCAAAGGGAAGTCCGTATGAACGTAGCCGATAGACGGCCTCTGCCGTGCCCGTCCGACTGGACCTTCGAATTGATCGAAGAGTATGACTCGCATATTGCCCGTGTTGCAGAGCAATATGAACTCGACGTGTATCCGATCCAGCTCGAACTCATCAGCGCCGAACAGATGATGGATGCGTACGCGTCCGTCGGCATGCCGGTGAACTACCGTCATTGGTCGTTCGGCAAACACTTTCTCTCCACCGAAAAAAGCTACCGTCGCGGGCAGATGGGGCTGGCGTACGAGATCGTCATCAATTCGAATCCCTGCATCGCGTATCTGATGGAAGAGAACACGATGACGATGCAGGCGCTCGTCATCGCCCACGCGGCCTATGGGCACAACTCGTTCTTCAAGGGCAACTATCTGTTCCGGCTGTGGACGGATGCGCACGCGATCATCGACTACCTGGTCTACGCGAAGAATTACATCGCGGAGTGCGAGGAGCGTTTCGGGCTCGACCGGGTCGAGGAATTGCTCGATTCGTGCCACGCGTTGATGAACTACGGCGTGGACCGTTACAAGCGTCCGCAGAAGTTGTCGCTGGAAAAGGAGTTTGCGGCGCGCCGCGAACGCGAAGCGTATCTGCAGTCGCAGGTCAATGAACTGTGGCGCACCTTGCCGACCCGGCATACGCCGTTGCCGGAGGAAATCGAGGAGCGCTATCCGCCGGAGCCGCAGGAAAACCTGCTGTATTTCGCGGAGAAGAATGCGCCGCTGCTGGAGCCGTGGGAGCGGGAAGTGATCCGCATCGTGCGCAAGGTCGGCCAGTATTTTTATCCGCAACGGCAGACCCAGGTGATGAACGAGGGTTGGGCGACGTTCTGGCATTACACCTTGCTCAACACCATGTACAACCAGGGCAAGCTGGAAGACGGCTTCATGATGGAGTTTCTCCATTCGCACAGCAATGTGGTCTACCAGCCGCCGGTGACGAAACCGTACTACAGCGGCATCAATCCGTACGCGCTCGGTTTTTCGATGATGAGCGACATTCGCCGCATCTGCGAGGCGCCAACGGACGAAGATCGCAAGTGGTTCCCGGAACTGGCGGGCAGTCCGTGGCTGCCCGCCATGCACTACGCGATGCGTAACTTCAAGGACGAGAGTTTCGTCGCGCAGTATCTGTCGCCGCATCTGATCCGTGAGATGCGCCTCTTCTCCGTGCTCGACGACGACATGCGCGACGCGCTCGAAGTCTCGGCGATTCATGACGACAGCGGCTATCAGTACGTGCGTCAGGCGTTGTCGCGCCAGTACGACATGCATCACCGCGAGCCGAATATTCAGGTGTGGGCGGTGAACACGCGCGGCGACCGGAGTTTGACGCTGCGGCACTTCATGAGCGACAACCGGCATCTGTCGGGCGATAGCGAAGAAGTGCTCAAGCACATGGCGCGGTTGTGGCAGTTCGACGTGTATCTGGAAAGCGTCGATGAGAACGGCACGGTCCGCAAGCGTTATGAGTGCCGCTATGTACCGCCAGCGGTGAGAGTGTGATCGGCGGGTTGCGACGCGACGCGATCGATACAATGTGAAAAAGCCAGCTTTCGAGCTGGCTTTTTTCTTGGCCGCGCAGTCGCGATCAGGACAAGACTTCAGCGCTGCCGCGCCGCAACATCGACATGCCCCCCGTCTGGCGCCCCCTAACAAACCCCCATCTTCTCCTTGCGATTCTGTAAAATTCGCGCACGCACGCGCCGACTGCCTCTGCGGCATGTCGGTTCGCGGGTGATGAAGGCCGCGCCACGACCGCTACCTCCGTTCAAAGACAAGGAAAGAGAACAGCATGACCGACCTAACCGACCAAACCGTGGCCTCGGCTCACGACACACGGCGCCGCATCTTCGCGATCGTTGGCGCTTCATCGGGCAATCTCGTCGAGTGGTTCGACTTTTACGTGTATTCGTTCTGCGCGCTGTACTTCGCGCCGGCGTTCTTCCCAAGCGGCAATACCACCACGCAGCTGCTCAATACGGCGGGCGTGTTCGCCGCCGGCTTTCTGATGCGCCCGATCGGCGGCTGGTTCTTCGGCCGCCTCGCCGACAAGCACGGCCGCCGCACGGCCATGATGGTGTCGGTGTTCATGATGTGCGGCGGTTCCCTCGTGATCGCCTTGCTGCCCACGTACGCACAGATCGGCGCGCTGGCGCCGGCGCTGCTGCTGGTCGCGCGGTTGTTCCAGGGCTTGTCGGTGGGCGGCGAGTACGGCACCAGCGCGACCTATATGAGTGAGGTCGCGCTCAAGGGCCGGCGCGGTTTCTTCGCGTCGTTCCAGTACGTCACGCTGATCGGCGGCCAGTTGTGCGCGCTGCTGGTGCTGGTGGTGCTGCAACAAACGCTTTCCACCGAAGAGCTGAAGGCATGGGGCTGGCGCGTGCCGTTCGCCATCGGTGCGGTCGCGGCATTGGTCGCGCTGTATCTGCGTAAATCGCTCGACGAAACCACCACCGCCGAAACGCGTCAACGCAAGGAGGCCGGCACGCTGCGCGGGCTGTGGCTGCACAAAGGCGCGTTCATGACGGTGCTCGGTTTCACGGCCGGCGGCTCGCTGATTTTCTACACGTTCACCACCTACATGCAGAAGTACCTGGTCAACACGGCCGGCATGCATGCGAAGACGGCCAGCAACGTGATGACCGCCGCGCTGTTCGTCTACATGGTGATACAGCCGGCGTTCGGCGCGTTGTCGGACCGCATCGGCCGCCGTCGTTCCATGCTGTTCTTCGGCTTCTTCGCGACCATCGGCACGGTGCCGCTCCTGCACGCGCTGAAGGACGTGACGAGCCCGTATGCGGCCTTCGGTCTGGTGGTGGTGGCGCTTGCGATCGTCAGTTTCTATACGTCGATCAGTGGTCTGATCAAGGCGGAAATGTTCCCGCCTGAAGTGCGCGCGCTCGGCGTGGGGCTCTCGTACGCGGTGGCGAATGCGATCTTCGGCGGCTCGGCCGAGTATGTGGCGCTGTGGCTGAAGTCGGTCGGCAACGAGTCGATGTTCTACTGGTACGTCACCGCGCTGTGCGCGATTGCCGGCCTCGTGGCTCTGCGGATGCGCGATCCGTCGAAAGAAGGGTATTTGCGTCTCGAGCCTTGAGTCTTTGAGGCTCGTCGAGCAGCGCAGTTAGGCGCTGCTTGAAAACGGCGGTCCGGGTCAATCCCGGCCGCCGTTTTTTTATGGGCCCCGGCGATGCGAACCCACTGTGCAGCGAGGGCAGGGCGCATGCTCACGCCACGACGATCTCCGTGCCCAATGCGTGCAGCAGATCGCGCAGCGTCTCGGCTTGCGCCATTTTCGCGTCGCTGCGTAAATGAATCTGCAGCGCTCGCCCCGCGATTCCATCGACGGGTTGGGCGAGCCACAACTCCACCGCGAGGCCCAATCCTTCAGGCTGGTTGACGACGACCGGTTCGATCACACGCGGCTTGAAACAGGCACTGTCGGACATGGTGTATCACCTCAGGGCTGGTGAAGGTTCACCCTTATCGTAATCAGCGCACCGCGCCGGACCAAGCAACAAATCCGCGTTTGCTTAGCAGAGGATGCTTAGCAGAAAACACGCTTATTGCGCGAAGGCTTGCCGGCGTTCAGCGCCGGCGTTGCCACGTCAGACTTGTTCCGAATGATCGCTTACCAGTTCCGAGACGAGCTCCTTCACCACGGCGGCCGGATCCGCGGCAACGACAGGCGCGGCCGCTACCGCGGCAACCGCCGCCGCGACGGGCTGCTGACGCGCGCTCAATGCCCCACGCGCAAGCAACAGAAGATGGTAGTAAAGCCGCGCCCTCAGGCCATAGTTGTACGCGTACAGATGGGCGAGGGCGACCTTGAAGCCGGTGAGCGCCTGACGATTCTTCGCATGAACCGACACCACGATCGGCGCGAGACGGCGCAACGCCAGCGTGCGCGACGGCTCGAGCTGCGCCGGCAGCCTCAACGCCTTGACGAACGCATACGCGCTGACCGTTGCGGCGACCGCCGTGCCGCGCGTGCTATGCGAGATCGAGCTGGCCGTCTTTCGATACACCGAGACATAGTCGTGCAGATAGAACACCTCGCGCGCGGCGAGACAGAGTTCGGTGCCGAACACGAAGTCGCAGCACACACCATATTCTTCCTTGTAGCCGATCCGTTTCACGAGCGCGGCGTTGGCCATCCAGCCGTTGTTCGGAAACATCTGAATCAGGCCGGTTCTGCCCGGCAGGGACTGCAGGCCTTCGGCATCTTTCGTACGCCGAAACGCGGCGTTCAGGTTCGCGCTCGCCTCGAAGTCGATGGCGCCGCTGTGATCGGCTTCGTACTGGTCGCCGAATGCCGCATCGAGTTGCGGGTGAAGCGTCCATAGCGACACGAGCTTTTCGACGCCGTCCGTAGTGAGCAGGTCGTCGTCGTGGATCAGCAGGATCTTGTCGCCGCTCGCGCGTTGGAACAGCCTCGCGACATTGCGCGCCTGGCCGAGCGGCGGCTGATTCTTCGCATAGCGCATGCGCGGCTCCCGCGCATAACGGGCCGCAATCAACTGCTCGGTGCGCGCGTCCTTCGAGTCGTCGCCGATCACGATCTCCAGATCGTCGTAGCTCTGCGCGAGGCACGAATCGATGCACGTTGCGATCAGATCGGGACGATCGCAGGTCGGCAGACAGATGGAGACCCGGGGACGGTGGGGGAGAGTCGAGGAGATGGACATGAGCGTCGCCTTTGTTATCTGTTGAGGGGCGGCAGCGGTCCGCTTGGCGCACACGTCGCTGCAAGCAGAAAAATAGTCCATCATGCAGAAAAAATAATCGGTAAAAATTAGGAAGAAATGTTTGGCTTATGAAAGTCGTTGGAAGGGAAAAATTTATGCGGCTTCGCCGCGAAAATGCAGCAAAGCCGCTCCTGGATGGGCTTCTAATATTTCAACTGACCGACGGCTCGCCCTCGCCGGGTTTCTTGCCCGGACGGTCCGCGGGTGACTGATCGCGTCCTTCATCGTCGCGTTCAGGCAGCTTGCTCTTTTCGTTGTCGCTATGCGTGGCGGGCTGCGGATGTTCGATGTCGTCCGGCTTGCCCTTGGCGGGTTCTTTGGTCTGGCTCATCGTGCTCTCCTGGTTGGATGACACGAGCTTTGCAGCAAGCGGCAGACCTGGGCTCTTAATTCGCGTATTGATCCGGTCTCTAGCACATCATTGACTGATCCGGACTCGAAAACCCCGCCGTGACCCGACACCGGCGAGCCCGCTCCGCCCGCCTGCAAAAACCCCTTGACCCGTTCCCCCATTCAGCGCACCGTGGAAGGAGAACCCTATATCCCGGGAGTACGAAATGTCCCTCAACTTCCCGAATCCCAGCCGCAGCTACGACGCGTCTCACCACTGCGTCAATTTCTGGGGCTACGACAATGCGCGCGAAATCGCTTTTACCGTCAACCGTTCGGTGATTTCGAATCTGAGCCCGAGCGTGGGCTCCGACGAACCGGCCGTGCTCGCCGCGTTCGACCGGCATCGCGAGCAGATCCTCACGCTCGCGCGCGGCCTGTACCTCGGCGGCCCGCAAAACCGGTACACGATTTCCTGACGCAGCGCAGCGCCTTTCGCAGGCGCGCGGACGTCGCGGACCGCCGACTCAAGCCGCCGCCGGTTCGCGCGGCGCGGCGCCCGTGAGCGACACGATGAAATCGTAAAACGCCCGCACCTTCGCCGGCGGATGATGCCGCGAAGGATAGAGCGCATACAGCGGATAAACCTCGTCGCCCCAATCGGGAAATAGCTCGACGAGTTTTCCGCTCGCCATCAACGACTCGGCGCCGAGCGAGAGAATCTGCGCGACGCCTTGGCCCGCTGTACAGACGCTATGCAAGGTGCCCACGTCGTTCACGGTCAAACGGCCGTGCGGCGTGATCGCCATCTTCTTGCGGCCGCGATGAAATTCCCAACTGAACGGGTAGCCCGTGAGCGGATCGCGAAACTTGATGCAGACGTGCTTGCCGTTTTCGAGCTCGGCCGGGTTCACCGGGTGTCCATGCTTCTTCAGATACGGCGGCGCGGCCACGGTGAGAATCCGCGTGTCCAGCAGCTTGCGAGCGATCAGCGTCGACACCGGCGGATCGCCGAAACGGATCGCGAGATCGAAACCGTCGGCGACCAGATCGCCCATCTGGTCGCGGGTGATCAGTTCGAGCTGCAGATCGGGATGCTTGTCGATAAAGCCAGCCAGCCGCGGCCCCAGCACGAGGCGCGAAAAGAACGGATCCATGTTCACGCGCAAACGTCCGCGTACGGCGCTCGCGCCCTCTGCGGCGCTAGCCGCGGCTTCTTCGAGTCCACCCAGTAGCGGCACGATCTGTTCGTAGAAGCGCCGGCCTTCGTCGGTCAGCGTGACCGAGCGCGTGGTGCGGTCAAAGAGCCGGATGCCGAGACGCGCTTCGAGCCGCGCGACCGAACGGCTCACCCCGGATTGCGACATGTCGAGCGCAACGCCTGCCGCCGCAAAACTGCCGCAATCGACAATCGCCGTCAAGACGCCCATGCCGTTCAGCACGCGCTCGTCAAATGGCATGTGATAGTCCTTTGTTATTCATTAATGCGTGACATGCTAACGCGAAAGTCTGTTTGAAATCACGTGCCGACGCCGGGAAAACGCCGCCAGGCAAGGCGGCGAATGATGTCATGTCATGAGTGGAATGACAGCCAGGCTATCGCGTCAATCGCGCGGCGGACGTTAATCTGCTGACGTTCGCTCGAAGCACCAAGACATGCGATTCTCGTCATGCATCGGGCATATTTGAACTGAATAACGGAGAACGCCCCATGTCGCGTATTTTTATTACCGGTTCCGCCGATGGTCTCGGTCAGATGGCCGCGCGTCTGCTCGTCGATGCCGGCCATCAGGTGGTGCTGCATGCGCGCAGCGCCGCGCGCGCCGACGAAGCGTTGCACGCCGTGCCGCAAGCGGAAGCCGCGCTGGCCGGCGACCTGTCGAGCATCGCGGTTACGGTCGCGCTCGCGGAGCAGGTCAACCGGCTAGGCCGCTTCGACGCGGTGATCCACAACGCGGCGGTCGGCTATCAGGAGCCGCGCAGGATCGCCACGGTCGACGGCTTGCCGCACGTGTTCGCGGTCAATACGCTCGCGCCGTACGTTTTGACCGCCTTGATCGAGAAGCCGAAGCGGCTCGTCTATCTGAGTTCGGGCCTGCATCGCAGCGGCGACGCGAGCCTCGCCGATCTGGCCTGGGAGCAGCGACCCTGGCGGGGCACGGCGGCGTACTCGGACTCGAAACTGCACGATGCATTGCTGGCGTTCGCGATCGCGCGACGTTGGCCTCAGGTGTTATCGAACGCGCTGGAGCCGGGCTGGGTGGCGACGAAAATGGGCGGTCCGGGCGCACCGGACGATCTGCGGGCCGCTCCGAAAACCCAGGTATGGCTTGCCGCCAGCGACGAACCGGCGGCCACCGTCAGCGGCGCGTACTTCTATCACATGAAGCCGTGCGAGACGCACCCGGCGGTGCGCGACGTTGCCGTGCAGGAGCGTTTGATCGAAGCGTGCGAGGAGTTTTCCGGCATTCGCTTGCCGGACTGAAGCAAGGCAAAGCCGGGGTTAGCGGCCGGCGGTCTGTGTCGCTTGCCCGTGCACCGCGCGCGAGGCAGGCGCTTCGTCGAGGTGGCGAAACACCCACGCCGACACCAGCGTGATCACGCCGACGCACACGAAGGCGAGGCGAAAGCCGAGCGCGGCCGATCCCACTTGCGCCGAGAAGAGATTCACCAACCCGCCGCCGATCGATACACCCAGCCCGATGGCGAGCATCTGCACCATCGAAAAGAGGCTGTTGCCGCTGCCGGCATCTTCATGCGAGAGGCCTTTGAGCGTGACGCTGTTCATCGCCGCGAACTGCATGGAGTTGGCCGCGCCGAACACGGCCAGAATCGCGATCTCGACCACGAGCGGTGTGCCGCGCGTAATCAGTGCGAACGCAACGATCGACGAACCGACGATGATCGTGTTGACGAGCAGAAACGTGTCGTAGCCATAGCGGCGCACGAGCGGCGCGATCCAGCGTTTGGCGACAGTGCCGGCCAATGCCGCGGGCAGCATCATCAGGCCCGAATGCAACGGCGAGTAGCCCAGTTGCAATTGCAGCAGCAAGGGCACGAGAAACGGCACGGCGCTCGAACCGATGCGGCACACCAGGTTGCCGATCAGGCCGACGCTGAAGTTCGGCTCGCGAAAGAGCGACAGCTTGAAGAGTGGATTGACGCGGCGTCGTGCATGCGGAATGTAGGCGAGCGCGCTCACGGCGGCGAGCGCGAACAGCGCCACCGACCATGCCACGCGATGCGTGGGCACCGGCGCGTCGACGGCGAGCGAGAACGCGATCATGCACAGCGAGAGCAGCCCGCAACCGACGAAGTCGAACGGTGGCGCCTTTGCTTCGCCATGCGATGGCAAGAAGCGCTGCACCGCGTACAGTCCCACGGCGCCGATCGGCACGTTGATCAGGAAAATCCAGTGCCACGTGATCGCCTGAACGAACCAGCCGCCGAGCGTCGGCCCGGCGATCGGCCCCAACTGTCCGGCAACCGAAATGAACGCGAGCGCCGCCACGTACTGTTCTCCCGTGACGCTGCGCAGGACGGCGAGCCGTCCGATCGGCAGCAGCATCGAGCCGCCCAGACCTTGCAGCACGCGCGCCATCACCAGTTGGCCGAGCGTATGGGCGCTCGCGCAGCAGATCGAGCCGAGCACGAACACGAGAATGGCGGCGAAGTAGACGCGCCGCGTGCCGAAGCGGTCGGCGAGCCAGCCGGAGGCGGGCGTGAGCATCGCCATGGTCAGCGTGTAGGCGACCACGATCGGCTGCATGGCGAGCGGCGCGACGTGCAGGCTGTTCGCAATCGACGGTAGCGCGGTGTTGACGATCGTCGTGTCGAGCGACTGCATGAAAAAGCCGGCGGCGACGATCCAGAGCAGAGCGGTCTGGGAAGTATCCTTGGTCATCTTTAACGGAGCGGCGGAGTGGCGGCACTGGCGGGCGGCCGCCCCGGCTCTAGGCATTCATTGGGGGCAATTCCGTCATCATATTGACATCCTCGTCAATCGGGAACCCCACTAGGGACGCTGACTGTTATCGACTTTGCCGATAAGCAGCGCGACAATGCCCCATGCTCAATCCCATCTGGCTCAAGACCTTTTCGACCGTTGCGGCCTGCCACAGCTTCACCGAGGCGGGGCGGCGGCTCGACCTGACGCAATCGAGCGTCAGCGAACACATCCGTCGGCTCGAGGAGAGCGTGGGCCGGCGCCTCTTCGTGCGCGACACCCATTCGCTTGCCATGACGCCGGACGGCGAAGCCATGCTCGCGCACGCCAGCGTGATTTTGCAGGCGCTCGCGCGGGCCGAATCGCAGTTTCGCGCGCCGCGTCTGAAAGGCCGCGTGCGGCTCGGTTCTTCGGACGATGTCGCGCTCGGCCCATTACCCACCGTGCTGGCGGCGTTTCGCGACGCGCATCCGGATGTCGAGCTGGAAATCACCATCGGCATGACCGGCAAGCTGTATGAGTTGCTCGACGCCGGCGCGATCGATCTGCTGGTCGGCAAGCGGCGGCTCGGCGACCGGCGCGGCGTGCCGCTTTTCACCGGACGGCTGGAGTGGCTGGCGCGTGCCGGCACGCTGGTCGATCTGAGCCAGCCGTTGCCGCTGATTCTGGTCGCCGAGCCGAGCGTGACGCGGGCCGTCGTGCTCGACGCGCTCGCCGAGGCGGGCTTCAGCTGGCAGTTGGTGTGCACGAGCAGCAGCCACGCCGGTTGCATCGCGGCCGCGCGCGGCGGGCTCGGCATTACGGTTCGTCCGCAGTATCTGGCGGCGCGCGGCCTTGCGGCGCCGCTGAACATGGCGAGTCTGCCGGTGCTGCCGTCGGTGGAATTCATCGCGCTGGCGGCGAAGCGGCTTAGCCGGCCGGCGGGCACGCTGCTGCAATTGCTGCACGACAGCGATCTGCGCGGGTCGTGGATCGGGGAATAGTGGCCAGGGCGTACGGCGCCGGGATCTGCGCCACGAATGACGTGGCTACGACGGTTTGCGCATCGGCATAGAGGATCCATCCGATGTGTGCCATGTAGATAGGATCCCAGAATACGCGCTGCGCCAATTCGACGCGATCGCCGCCGGCGAATTGACGACCCACGTGCCGATTCGTTCGAACGACGAAATGGCGACGCTCTTGCGCGGCGTCGCCTCGATGCAGGACAAACTCGGCGCCACCGTCACCACCGTGCGGGCCGGTTCGCATTCGATCGCGTCGTCGACGCAGCAGATCGCCGCCGGCAATCTCGATCTGTCGCAACGCACCGAGGAACAGGCGGCATCGCTCGAAGAAACCGCGGCGGCGATGGAGCAGCTCACGTCGACCGTGCAGTTGAACGCGGAGAACGCGCATCACGCAAGCGAACTGGCGTTGCGTGCCTCGGAGATGGCCGCGCGCGGGCGCACGT
The DNA here is from genome assembly GCF_004339745.1 of Paraburkholderia sp. BL9I2N2. GTDB lineage: Bacteria > Pseudomonadota > Gammaproteobacteria > Burkholderiales > Burkholderiaceae > Paraburkholderia. The sequence continues at coordinate 1,646,766 of NZ_SMGP01000001.1, forward strand.
CGGTCGGCAGCATGGTCGAGACGATGCGCGTGATTCACGCGGGTTCGTCGAAAATGACCGGCATCATTACCGCGATCGAAGGCATTGCGTTTCAGACGAATATCCTCGCGCTGAACGCGGCCGTCGAAGCGGCGCGCGCCGGTGAAGAAGGGCGCGGTTTCGCGGTGGTGGCGGGCGAGGTGCGCAGTCTCGCGCAGCGTTCGGCGGCGGCCGCGAAGGAGATCGGCGCGCTGATCGCGGAGTCGACCTCGCGCGTCGAGAGCGGCGCGGGGCTCGTCAACGAAGCGGGCAATACGATGCAGGAAATCGAAGCCGCGATCGGGCGCGTGGCGCGTATCGTCGGCGAGATCGCGGCGGCGTCGAAAGAGCAGAGCGAGGGCATCAAACAGGTGAGCCTCGCCGTCACGCAGATGGACGAGGTCACGCAACACAACGCGGCGCTGGTCGAGGAAAGCGCGGCGACCGCGAATTCGCTCGCGGATCAGGCGCGGCAATTGAGCGACTTGACCGCGGCCTTCAAAGTCGCGAGCGATGCGGCGCAGCGTGAGGCGGTTTTCTAAAGTGAACTGAACTGCCTTCGAGCGCGTGACCTCAGGCAGGCAGCTTGCGGAACGAAATCGCGAAGCGGTTCCATGCATTGATCGCGGAGATCAGCAGCGTCAGATCGACCAGTTCCTCATCGCCGAAGTGCGGGCGCACCGCTTCCCAGACGGCGTCGGGCACATGGTCTTGCGACACCAGCGTCAGCGCTTCGGTCCATTCGAGCGCGGCGCGTTCGCGGTCCGTGAAGAACGGCGTTTCGCGCCAGACCACGACGGTCGCCAGACGGCGGTCGGTTTCGCCACCCTTGCGGGCGTCGGTGGTGTGCATGTCGACGCAGTATGCGCAGCCGTTGATCTGCGAGGCGCGCAGACGAACCAGTTCGGTCAGCGATTTTTCGAGGGCCGATTTGCCGATGCGTTCTTCAACGCCGATCATGGCCTTGATCGCGGCAGGGTTGGCTTTGTAGAAGTCGAGACGTTGTTGCATGATTCACTCCTGAGTTGGGCTGAACGCATTCCGTGATGCGATGAGTGAAGATTAGACGCCTGACTGGCTTTGGAAAATGACCGATTTTGGCTATTTTCAGGTAACCACTTCGACTCGGTAACGGCGAACGCATGCGGCCCGCCGAGCGTCCTTACCGGTGGTAATGGCATCGTTGCCGCGCATCGGGCGATTCGGTATGGTGGGTTATCCCCCCATCCACCCATCCGAAGAGATCGCGCATGACTTCCGCCACAGACCAACAACCGCCACCGATCCGCACCGACGTCCTGATCGTCGGCGCCGGCCCCGTGGGGCTTTTCGCCGCTTTCGAGGCGGGCGTGATCGGCCTGTCCTGCCAGATCGTCGACGGGCTCGACAAGGTCGGCGGCCAATGCATCGAGCTCTATCCGGACAAGCCGATCTACGATATTCCCGCCATTCCGTCGTGCACCGCGCGTGAACTGGTGGAGCGCCTGCTGGCCCAATGCAAGCCGTTCGATCCGCCCATTCATCTCGAACAACGGGTCGAGTCGGTCGAGCAGGGCGGCGACGGGCGCTGGATCGTACGTACCGATCGCGGCCTCGTGTTCGATGTCGCGGCGATCCTGCTGGCCGCCGGCAACGGCGCGTTCGTGCCGCAAAAGCTGGCGCTGGCCGAGGCCGTGCCGCTAGAGTCGCGCCATGTGCACTACAGCGTGCAACGTCTTGCCGACTTCGCCGACAAGACCGTGGTCGTGGCGGGCGGCGGCGATTCCGCACTCGACTGGGCACTGGCGCTGCGCAAGGTCGCGCGCCGGGTGACGCTGGTGCATCGGCGCAGCGGTTTCAGCGCGGCCGATTCGAGTGTCGAGTTGATGCGGCGCGCGGTTGAAGCGGGCGAGATGGACTTTATTGTCGGCGCGATTGCGGGGCTCAATGTCGAAGGCGATGCATTGAAGTCGATCACGTTGCGGCATATCGAGGGCGAGACCCAACTCGCGGCCGAGCATCTCGTCGCGCTGTACGGACTCGTTGCCGACCTCGGGCCGATCGCACAATGGGGATTGTCGATTCATGGCGGGCGCGTCGATGTCGATACGTCGAACTACGAGAGCTCGCGGCCCGGCATCTTCGCGGTTGGCGACATCGCCAACTATCCGAACAAGCAGAAGCTGATTCTGTCGGGTTTTCATGAGGCCTCGCTGGCGCTGCGCCGTGCATATTCGTACGCCTATCCGGACAAAAAGCGCGTGCACGTACACTCCAGTTACGACGCGAAGCTGGCGGAAAAGGTCAGCGCTGCCGGGTGACTATGTTGCGGAGATAGCGAGTTCCTGATTGATCGAGCCGGTAGTGATTCACAGGTCGCTACCGGCTCTTTTCTACATGCCGCTTATTTCCCGGCGGGTTGACTCGCGGCCGCGGCCGCGCTAGCTTCCTTGTCCTTCTTCTTGGCCTCGTGATGGCCGACCGCGCAGCCGGCGGCCGCGCCCGCTACGCCGTGGCCGCCCGCGACGTGGCCGGCGACGCCGCCCACGACCGCGCCTTTCGTACAGCCTTCGGCCTGCGCGGCACTATGGGTGAGTGCCAGCGCTGCGGCGAGAGCGAGGGTGGTGAATGCTTGTTTCAATTGCGGCTCCTGGTTTCTGATGAGTGTGCGATCAGCGAGTAGCAATTGCGGGGCCCGGCGATTGCCCTCGCGCTTTTGTCGGCGCGGAAGACGGCGCCGGACTTTTCGCGTGGGCCTCAGGTAAAACCATAAGCGAAGCGGACGGTGACTGGCGGTGTATGCTTTTAGACGTAGCCTTTATTCCGGACCACCATGAAACAGCTTGATGTCCCCTCTGCCGGCGAAAACGGCAAGCCTGCCAAGACCCCGACCGTGGCCCGCCCGAGTGCGATTGCCGACGTCGACTACTGGACGCTGGTGCAGGCGATCGAAGACTATGCGATCTTCCTGCTCGACGCGACCGGGCGGATCGTTAGCTGGAATGCCGGGGCACAGAAGCTGACGGGCTACACGGACGAGATCGTCGGCCGGCACTTTTCGTGTTTCTATCCCGATGAAGCGGTGGCGCGCGGCTGGCCCGCCTACGAACTGCAACAGGCGTCGCTGACCGGCCGCTTCGAGGACGAAGGCTGGCGGGTCCGCAAGGACGGCACGACCTTCTGGTCGAACGTCGTGATTACGTCGATCCGCAACGACGCGGGCATTCTCACCGGCTTCGCCAAGATCACGCGCGATCTGACCGCGCAACGCGAGTATCTGGAAGCGCTGCGGCAAAGCGAGGAGCGGTTCCGCTTGCTGGTCGACTGCGTCAAGGACTATGCGATCTTCATGCTCGATCCGCAAGGCCACGTGGTGAGCTGGAATGCCGGCGCTGCGCGCATCAAAGGCTATTCGCGCGAGGAAATCGTCGGCCAGCATTTCTCGGTTTTCTACGCGCCTGAGGAAGCGGCGGCAGGCAAGCCCGCGCGCGAACTGGCAATCGCCCGGCAGATCGGACACGTCGAGGACGAAGGCTGGCGCGTGCGCAAGGACGGCACGACCTTCTGGGCCAACGTTGTGATCACCGCGATGCATGACGAGTCGAACCGGCTGCGCGGCTTCGCCAAGGTTACGCGCGATCTGACCGAGCGGCGTCAGCGCGAGGAACTGGAGCGTTCCGGCGAACGCATGCGGCAGTTTCTCGCGACCCTCGCTCATGAATTGCGCAATCCGCTCGCGCCGGTCCGCAATGCGATTGGCGTGATGCAACTCGAAACCGGTGTCAGTCCCACGCTGGCGCGTTCGCGCGACCTGATCGATCGCCAGGTCACGCACCTCACGCGGTTGGTCGACGATCTGCTGGACGTCGGCCGGATCATGTCGAACAAGGTCGAGTTGCGCCTCGGCCGTGTGGATCTGGCCGAGGTGATGGCGCGCGCGATCGAGGCAGCCCGGCCGTTCACCGATGCGCACGAGCAGCGGGTCGTGCAGCATATGCCGGACGAGCCGGTGATCGTGCGCGGCGACATGACGCGTCTCGTGCAGGTGTTGCAAAAACCTTTTGCACAACGCGGCGAAGTTCTCGCCGGTGAGCAGCACCATCGACGTCGTGGCGCGTATCGATTACCACATGGCCGTGCTCGAAGTGCGCGACGCCGGTTGCGGCATTCCTGTGCGCTCGCTCGACAAGATCTTTGAGCTGTTCGCTCAGGAGAAGGAAGGGCAGAATGCCGGCGAGGGCGGTCTCGGCATCGGCCTCACGCTGTGCAAGTCGCTTGTCGAGATGCACGGCGGCAGCATTATCGCGAGCAGCGAAGGGGAGGGTTGCGGCAGTACCTTCACGCTGAGTCTGCCGCTGGCCGCCGCGCCGTCCGAAGCGACGGGCGATGAGGCGAACGCGGCGAACACCCAAGTCGCGCCACTGCGCATTCTGCTGGTCGATGACAATTGCGATTCGGCCGACAGTCTGGCAATGCTGCTCGAACTCAAAGGCCACGAGGTGCGCATCGCCTACGAGGGCGAGCAGGCGGTCCAGGTCGCGCCGCGCTTTGCGCCCCACCTCGCTGTGATCGACCTTGCCATGCCGAAGATGGACGGCTACGCGACCATCGCGGCGCTGCGCGCGATGCCCGAGCTTGCCCACACCCTGTACGCCGCCATGACCGGCTTCGGCCACTCGAGCGATCGCGAGCGCACCCGTGACGCCGGTTTTCATGCGCATCTCGTGAAGCCGGTGGAGCTCGAGCTGTTCGATGCCTTGCTGGCCGAGGTGGAAGCGCGGCGCAGCGGGCGCGACCCCGGCTAGCCGTTCGAGCAACGCACGCTTCCTTCATACGAGAGCGGTGTGATGGCTGGCTTGCATCGGCATTCCTGATTCCCGAAGAAAGGTGTCACGTGTCCACGCGTTTCAGCGCCTGCGGCACGCCGCTTGCTGAGCGTCTTTTGTGCGCGGCGGCCCTTGAGAGTCCGCCGGCACTCGATCGAACAGCTTCAGGGAGGCACGATGCTCGATACGCGTGATCGTGCGGCCGGCGTCAACGCGCGGCCGCCGCAAAGTTCCGGCATGACCGCGTCTCGCGATTCCCATACAGCGGCGAGCAGGGCCCGGAAAAATGCGCAACCTGCCGGGTCGCTTGAAAATTTTCTGCGTGACACGCGCTTCGATCCCAATGACCCCGCCGCGCTCGGCGATGTGTTGCGCGCGCTGATCGAACACGGGTATGACCGCGCGCCTTTTGTGCCTTTGCCGGGTCGCGGCGAGACGCTCGCGCGCTGGCGCGCCCTCGCAGCAGTGGCCGCGTGCGATCTCGGACTCGTCAAGCTGTTCGAAGGCCACACGGACGCGCTTGCGATTCTCGCCGAATTGCATGGTCCCACGCCGCCTGTGGGAAGCCGGTGGGGTGTCTGGGCCGCCGAGCCGCCCGATGCGCGCGTGCAAGCGACCAAAGTAGGAATCCGAAGCGATGGCGAGGGCCTTCGTCTGGTAGGCACAAAAGCCTGGTGCTCGGGCGCCGGTGTCGTCACGCATGCGCTGGTTACCGCGTGGCTGGACGATGAACCGGTGCTGGCGGCTGTCGCGATGGATCAGCCATCTATCTCTATCGACACGTCGAAATGGCAAGCGGTCGGCATGCAGGCCACGGCAAGCGCTGACGTGGCCTTCGACCAGGCGTCAGCGACGCTCGTGGGCGGCGCGCATTCCTATGTGCGGCGTCCAGGCTTCTGGCACGGCGGCGCCGGTATTGCCGCGTGCTGGTATGGGGCCGCCGCGCAGATCGGCCGGATGCTGCGCGACGCGTCCACGCAGCGCGCGGATCCACATCGGCTCGTCCATCTCGGCGCGGTCGACGTGGCATTGGCCGCGGCGGCCGCGGTATTGCGCGAGACCGCCGCGCGCATCGACGCCAATCCGTCGACTGACTCGCAACGCGAGACGATGCGCGCGCGCCTCGTGGTCGAAGAGGCCGCGACTGCCGTGATGACTCACGCAACGCGTACCCTCGGTGCCGGCCCGTTGTGCCGCAACGCGCGCTTCGCGCGTGCGCTGGCGGATCTGCCGGTGTTCCTGCGGCAGAGCCACGCGGAGCGCGATCTGGCCGCGCTCGGTGAACTGGTTGCAGCGGCGGGACAGGGCGACGGTCGTGACGATCACGATGCCGGAGGTGCCCCGTGGACGCTTTGACGCCATGCACGGAGGGCCGCTGACATGAGCTCTCCGGTCACATACTTCGATGAACTCTATCAACAGAGCGACGATCCGTGGAAGTTGCGCGAAGGCTGGTACGAGAGCCGCAAGCGCTCTCTCACGCTCGCGTTGCTGCCGCGTCCGCGTTACCGGAACGCGTTCGAGCCCGGTTGCGCGAACGGCGAACTGACCGTCGAGTTGGCGAAGCGCTGCGATACGCTGCTTGCCGCCGATCTGCACGAACGCGCGGTGCAGCTTGCGCGCGAGCGGGTCGCGGGCGCAGCGCACGTCCGCGTCGAACAGCGCACGGTGCCGCGCGAATGGCCGACGGAAGCCGGACCGTTCGATCTGATCGTGATCAGCGAGTTCGCGTATTACCTCGATTCGGCGGAGCTCGAATCACTGGCTTCACGAATCGCCGCCTCGCTCACTACAGACGGCACGCTGCTCGCATGTCATTGGCGCCGTCCCTTCGCCGAAGCGCTCGAATCCGCCGATGCCGCGCATGCGCTGTTCGATACGCGCTGCGGCCTCGCGCGTCTCGCGCATCACGATGAAGCCGATCTGCTGATCGACGTCTGGTCGCGCGACGCACGGTCGGTCGCGCAGCGCGAGGGGCTCCTATGATCGGCGTGATCGTTCCGGCGCATAACGAAGAGGCGTTGCTGGCGCCTTGCCTAGCGGCCTTGATCGCTGCCTCCCGCCATGAGGACTTGGCGGGCGAAACAGTGCGCATCGTGGTCGTGCTCGACGCTTGCGACGACTTCACCGGCGCGATCGCGCGTGCCTACGGCGTCGAGACGCTGGCGCTGAAAGCGCGCAATGTCGGCATTGCGCGCGCGACCGGTGCGGACTTCCTGCTGGCGGATGGCGCGCGCTGGCTCGCGTTCACCGACGCCGACAGCCGCGTCTCGTCAGGCTGGCTGGTCGCGCAGCTTTCGCTGGATGCGGACGCGGTGTGCGGCTCGATTGCCGTCGACGACTGGACCGCGCACCCGCACAGCGTGCGCGAATACTTCCGCAAGACTTACGTGGATGCCGACGGTCATCGTCACATTCACGGGGCGAACCTCGGCGTGTCGGCCGACGCCTACCGGCGCGCTGGCGGCTTTCCACCGCTCAAGTGCAGCGAGGATGTCGCGCTGGTCGACCGGTTGATCGCGATCGGTGCGCGCATTGCGTGGAGCGCGGCGCCGCGCGTGATTACGAGCGCGCGCGCAGCGGCTCGCGCTCGCGGCGGCTTCGGCGATACGCTGGCGGCGTGGGCGGCCGCCGGGTAAGGGGGCGCAGCCGCTGTCGCTGTCAAAGGAGGGCGACATGATGGACGCGATCTTGCTGCTGTTCGGTCAAGGCAGAACGCTCGATCCGCTGCAGATGGCCATGCGCGCGATCGTCGTGTTTCTGATCGCGCTGGTGCTGATCCGGATCTCGGGCCGGCGCTCGTTCGGACAACGCTCGCCGTTCGATTCGGTGGTGGTGATACTGCTCGGCGCGACGTTGAGCCGGGCCATTGCCGGCGCGTCGCCGTTTATCGCCACCGTGGTCGCGTCGTTCATGATCGTTGCGTGTCATCGGCTGTTGGCGTGGGCGTGCATGCGCTCGCCCGGGCTGGAGCGGCTGGTGGGGGGCGTCGAACGCGAGGTGTTCAGCAACGGCGCGTTCAATACGCGCGAGTTGGATGCGGCGCTCATCACCCGAACCGACGTGCACGAAAGCGTGCGGCAGAAAACCGGCTCACGTTCGATGGACGACGTGGCCGCGGCAATTCTCGAACGCAACGGCGAAGTGAGCGTGATCCGCAAGAAGGCTTGAGGCGACCGCTCAGCCCCGGCCGCCGCGCGAGATTTCCTCACCCGCGCGGTGCGGCATGCGCAGCGTGACCGGAATCGATGCGAACGAGCACAGGCCGACCACCAGAAACGCCGGCCAGAAATCCGACCATGTGATGCCCGGATGTCCATGCAGCACGCGCGAGATCTGCAGCACGATACCGCCGATCGTCACGCCGAGGCCGAGCGACATCTGCTGCACGACGCTGCCGAGACTCGTGGCGCGGCCCACGTCGCGAGTGGCGATTTCCGCGTAGGTGAGCGAGTTCAGACTGGTGAATTGCAGCGCGGGGAAGAAGCCGCCCAGCAACACGACCACCCAGATGATCCAGGTCGGCGTGCCGGGGAAAAATAGTCCGCAGGCCGCAATCGAGAGCCCCGACAACGCGGCGTTGACTACCAGCACCGAACGGAAGCCGAAGCGGTGCAGCACGCTCGAGGCGACCGTGCGCATGAACATGCCGCCGAACGCGGACGCGCACGTGATCAGGCCGGATTCGAACGCGCTCATGCCGTGGCCTTCCTGCAGCATCAGCGGCAAGAGGAACGGCAATGCGCCGAGGCCGATCCGAAACAACGAACCGCCGAGCACGCTCGCCTGGAACGTCGGCACCTTGAAAAAGCGCAGGTCGAGCAGCGGCAGTGGGACGCGCTGCGCGTAGGCGACATAGGCCGCGAGCAGAACCGCGCCGCACGCGCACATGCCGAACGCGTCGCGATTCGAGATCAGTTCGCCGCCGACCAGCGACAGCCCGAGCAGAAGCAGCACCGCACCCGCCGCCGACAGAAAAAAGCCGATCCAGTCGAGCGGGCCGGGGTCCGGTTCGCGCGTATTGGCGATGTGCTTGTTGGTCAGATAGATGCCGAGAATGCCGATCGGCACGTTGATGAAGAAAATCAGGCGCCAGTGCAGATAGGTGGTGATGAAGCCGCCGAGCAGCGGTCCCGCGGCGGGGCCGAGCATCGCCGGGACGCTCAGATAGTTCATCGCGCGGATGAAGTCGGACTTGTGCACCACGCGGAAGATGATGATCCGCCCGACCGGCACCATCATCGCGCCGCCCACGCCCTGCACGAAGCGCGCAAGCGTGAAGGTGGCCAGAGAATTCGACGCGGCGCACAGCAGCGAGCCCGTCACGAAGATGCCGATCGCCGTGCGAAAAATCGTGCGCGCGCCGAACCGGTCGGCGAGCCATCCGCACACGGGAATGAAGACGCCCAGGCCCAGCACATAGCTCGTTACCGCGATTTTCAGCGTGACCGGATCGCGCCCGAAGTCGCGTGCCATGGCCGGTAGCGCGGTGACGATCACGTTCGCATCGACGCTTTCCATGAACATCGCGCACGCGACGATAAGGGGCGCAATCAGAGCTTTCTGGACGGCGGTCATGACGGCGGGCTGCGGCGAACGGCCGCGGGCAAAGGGGCCATTATTGCACCTGTACGGTGCGGATTGTTAACAGCGCACAAGCCGATGCCGCCCTTTTTAAGATCGTGTCGTTGTAATTGTGACCGTCGCGCAACAGTCTGCGGTTTTATTGATATTTGTTGCAGTGCGGCAGGAGATGGCTATAATCGGGTTATTGCTTAGGTATAAACCCTATACAGGAGTCCCGCCATGAATACCGCTTCCAATGCTTCCGCTGTCCGCGCTACCGTCGCCGCCAACAACACCTTCTTTGGCAAGCTGCGCGCCTTGGCATTGCATGCACTGAATCTCCACCTGCAAAACTGCGCTGTGATCGCGGAAGCGCATCGCCGTCCGGAGTAAGACAAAAGCCGCGCGCCACACGCGCAGACCGATACAGCAGGGCGCAGACATGCGCCGCGTCTGTCATGCGCACGGCGCCACGGTTTAGCGTCGTTTTTGCGTCATTCATGCCCGCGACGGCTGCGATATCACCGCGGCCCGCTGGCACGTGCAGCGAACGCTGTGCGATCTGGTTTCATCATTCAAGCTTCTTTGCAGCGGCGGCACGCGTGCAGTTCGCACCGTGTGAGCGTCATTCGTGACGCCGCTCGTGTTTCCGACCTCGTACGGCAACCGCCCGTACTTTACGGCTCGGTTTAGTCGCGGGCGCGGCTCGACACCCTCACTACGGCCTTGCGCTCCATGGTCGCTCGCGTGGCCAGTGCGCTCATCAACAGCGCCATCGACACCAACCCGACCAGATACACGCCCGCCATCATCCAATCCTGTTCCGCCATCTTCATTCTCCTTCGAGTACCTGATTTCACCCGGCAAGTGCGCCGCGTTTCACTGAGCTATTGCTCTCGATTACGGCACGCGAAGAGAAAATCTTGATGCCGCGTTTCAATGCTTCGAGCGATAGGCCATGCCGCGCGCAATCGACGCCACGTCGAATCTTCATTCGCCGCGCGCAAATAGCGTTTAAACTTCAGCCCCCTGTCGACAAGCCGGCGCGCCTCATCGCGGCCCAATCGGCAATATCGACCGTTTTATGCACGCGGATTGCTGCGCCACGTCGCGCAGTGCATTCAAATTCAATGGGCGGGCCAGGTTAAACCCCTCGATACGGCTGACGCTGTCAACCTTTTTACCCCTGTGCCGTTATCCATTTGTAATCGCCAATAACCGGCGACGCCGCGAAGGACAATCCGTCGCGACAGCTCCACGCAAGGCCCTGCATTGACCATGTTCCATCGATATAACTATAAATTCGACCGGCTAGGCGCGATGTTCGACCGTGCATCGAAAACGCTCAGCAGCAGGGGATTTCTCTCGCCTGTGCTCGCGCTCGTGATTGGCGCGCTGCTGCTGGTCGTTTTGCAACACCTCTCGCAAGCAGTCGACTATCGCTCGGTGATGCGTCAATTGCGTCAGCTGACGGCCGGCGAGTGGACCGCCGCGCTCGGCGCCACGGCGCTCAGCTATGTGGCGCTGGTCGGCCGCGATGCAGTCGGTTTGCGCTATCTGGGCGCGGTCGTGCCGCGTGTGGCGCTGTGGATCGGTGCGACCGCCGGCTCGGCACTCGGCAATGCCACCGGCTTCGGCGCGCTCACTGGCGGGGCCGTGCGTGCGCGCGTCTACGGCGTCGCGAGCATCACGCCCGCGCAGATCGGCCGCATGACGGTGTTCACGAGCGTGTCGCTCGCGCTCGCACTGGTGTTGATGACGGCGCTCGGCATGGTCGGCGTGGCTGGCACGCTCGCGCCGATGCTGCACCTCGAACCCGTCACGCTGCGTTGGATCGGCATGGCGCTGCTCGTCGTACTCGGATTGGCGGCCGCCGCCTGCCGCAGCGAAACGCGCCCGATGCGCACGCGCTGGGAGTGGCTCTCGTTCGATATTCCCGCGCGCCGCGACCTGCTTGCGCAAGTGGCGCTCGCGGTGCTCGACGTGGTGGCCGCCGGCCTCGCGTTGTGGGCATTGCTGCCGCATGCGGACGTGAGCTTCGTGACCTTCATCACGGTCTACGCCGCGGCCATGCTGCTCGGCATGATCGGCCACACGCCCGGCGGCGTCGGCGTGTTCGAAGCGGCGATGGTCTTCACGCTGAACGGCAGCGTGCAAACGCATCAGATGGTTGCCGCCTTGCTCGCGTATCGCGCGATTTACTTGGGTGTCCCGTTGATCGTCTCGGCCGCGCTGCTCGCCGGCTTCGAAGGCCGCGCGCTAAAAAGCCGTTTGCCGCTGCAACATGCCGCTGCGGCGTCGAAGCTCGCGCCGCTGTTCCTGAGTCTCGTCACGTTCGTGGTCGGCGGCATGCTGGTGATTTCCAGCGCGACGCCCGCGTTCTGGCAACGCATTCACATGCTGCGCGATGTGCTGCCGCTGTGGGTGCTCGAAAGTTCGCAGATGCTCTGCAGCGTGCTCGGCGTGGCGTTGCTGTTCGTTGCCCGTGGTTTGCTGCGGCGGCTGGACGCCGCGTGGTGGATGACGCTTCTGCTGGCAGTGCTGAGTCTCGCGTTGTCGCTGACTAAAGGTCTGGCGTTCGTGGAAGCCGGGGTGCTTGGCATGCTGGTCGTGTTGCTGCTGTCCACGCGCCGGCGTTTCAACCGTCATTCGTCGCTGTTCGCGGAGCGCTTTACGGCCGGCTGGCTGGTGTCGGTTGCGATGGTGCTGATGCTCGCCACGTGGGTCATGCTGTTTGCTTTCCGCGACGTGCCATACACGCGCGACCTGTGGTGGCAATTCGCCTTCGACGAACGCGCGCCGCGCGCGTTGCGCGCGACGCTCGCCGCGAGCCTGTTCGCCGCGACGTTTTCGTTCTGGCAGTTGCTGCGTCCCGCGCCGGGGCGCTTCGTCAAACCGGCGCCGGAAGATCTGCACGACGCGGCGCGTATCGTGCGAGCACAGGAACGCAGCGACGCCGGTCTCGCGCTGATGGGCGACAAGAGCTTTCTGTTCTCCGAGTCGCGCAAGGCTTTCCTGATGTACGCGAAATACGGCCGCACGTGGGCCGCTTTGCACGATCCGGTGGGTCCGCGCGAAGAGTGGGCCGGTCTGATCAGCAAGTTCGTCGCGCTTGCGCATACGCACGGCGGGCGCGCGGCGTTCTATCAGGTGCGCGCCAACGCGTTGCCGCTTTATCTTGACGCCGGTCTCACGCTGATGAAGCTAGGCGAGGAAGCACATGTCGTACTCGACGATTTCGACCTGAAGGGCTCGCATCGCGCGCACCTTCGCTACGCGCTCAAGCGCGGCGAGCGTGATGGCTTTACCGTCGAAGTGATCGATCAGGCGAACGTGCCCGCGTCGCTCGCAACGCTGCGCGAGATTTCCGACGGCTGGCTCGACAGCCGCGACGCGCGCGAAAAGAGCTTCTCGGTGGCCGCCTTCACGGACGGGTACCTCGCCGCGCAATCGGTGATGCTGGTACGCCAGAACGGCGAGCCGGCCGCCTTCGTCACCTTCATGACGACCGACATGAACACCGAGGCGACGGTCGGCGTGATGCGTCATGTGGAAAGCGCGTCGCCGTATGCAATGGAATATCTGTTCACGCAGCTGGCGCTGCATCTGAAGCAGGCGGGTTTCCGCTCGCTCAGTCTCGGCATCGCGCCGCTCTCAGGCATGCAGCCCACACCGCTCGCATCGCGCTGGCACCGGTTCGCCGGCATCGTGTGGCGCTTCGGCGGCCATTTCTATAACTTCCGCGGACTGCGTGCTTTCAAGAGCAAGTTCCAGCCGCATTGGGAGCCGCGCTATCTCGCGGCGTCGGGTTCGGTGGGCGTGTTCTTCACGCTCGCGGACCTGTCATTGCTGGCAGGAGGCCGGCGTTCATGACATTGCATTCGTTGTTCAAGCTCGCCGTGGCGGCGAGCCTCGTGACCGGCGGCGCGCTCGCGCACGCCGCGACCACTACCGTGTCCGGTGGCCGTTATGGCGACGTCACGGTGACGCAGCCGACCGGCCCGTTGCGCGGCTTCGTGGTGCTGTACTCGCAAGCGAGCGGCTGGAGCGCGGCGGATCAGCAGAGCGCCGACGCGCTCGCCAAGGCCGGCGCGTTGACCGTCGGCGTGGACACCGCGCGCTACGCCGCTAATCTAGGTGCGAAGAAGGAAGCCTGCCATCAACTGGTGGGCGATGCGGAAGCGTTGAGCCATCAACTCGAACGTCAATCGCAATCGAGTCATTATTTCGCGCCGATCGTCGCGGGTACGGGCCAAGGCGCGACGCTCGCAGTGCACGTGCTCGAACAGGCGCCGTCGAATACGATCGCCGGCGCGGTCTCGGTGGGCGCCGACCACACGCTCGATCCGCGCTTTCAGCCTTGCCCGCCGGACCCGACGATTATCCGCGACAAGGTGCCGGGCTTCGTCGAAAAGGCGGCCACGGGTAACGCCGATCGCACCCGCCTCGTCGCATTGGTCACGCCGCATTTGCAAGCGGTGTCGACGAGCGACGACGACGTCTCCGATCTGCCGCTCATCGAATTGCCGGCCGCGCATCCGAACGGCCTCATGGCGATCGTGATTTCCGGCGACGGCGGTTGGCGTGATCTCGACAAGACGATCGCCCAGGCGCTGCAGAAAGACGGCGTCTCCGTGATCGGCTGGGACAGCTTGCGCTATTTCTGGAGCGAAAAGCCGCCTGCGCAAACGAGCCGCGACCTCGCGCGCGTGATGCAAACCTACGGCACACGCTGGAATGCGCAGCATATCGCGCTGGTCGGTTATTCGTTCGGCGCGGACGTGATGCCGTTCGCCTATAACCGTCTGCCGGAAACGCTGCGCGCGAAGGTGTCGCTGATCGCGTTGCTCGGCTTCGCGCCGGACGCCGATTTTCAGATTCGCGTGGGCGGCTGGCTCGGCATGCCGGCAAGCGACAAGGCGTTGAAGGTCCAGCCGGAATTGACGCGCGTGCCACCGGCGATCGTGCAGTGCTTTTACGGCGAGAACGAGAAGGACACCTTGTGTCCGGCGCTGACCAAAACCGGCGTCGAGGTGATTCGCACCTCGGGCGATCACCACTTCGGTGGCGATTACAATTCGCTCGAAAAGCGCATTCTCAACGCTTTCAGAAAGCAAAGCGGCGTGCATTGATACTCATGCGCGACGTGGAGCGCAAGAGAGTCCAACTACGCTGATGCATGTTTCACTCGACGAAGGATTGGACGCGCTCGAAATTTATTTCGGATCCCGTGGTAATCGCTCAGGCAAGTTGAAGAACATCGACGTGAAACCGGTCGGCAAGCTCGACCAGTTTCTACACGAGCGTGCGTTGAATACGCGGTGCTCCGCCGCCTTGCCGGATCCTGGTTTGCGCGTCGTCGAGCGCATTTCGCCGCCACGCAAAGAGCACGCCGCGGTGCGCATAACAATCGACAGGGATTGACAAAGCGCCCCAAGTCAACGAAGATCGGCCACATGAACTGCCTCGACATCCGTATTGCGCTGATTATTAGCATCATTCATCGAATGGTGGGTTAGCGCGCGTCTGATAGCAGTGACACGTAACCCGCCCCACGAGGCGGGTTTTTTTATATCCGCTTGCAGCCTGCCTCCTGGTGAACTCTCTGCTGATTCGTCCTTGCCGCACAGGAGCTTGCCTTGTCGTTACACCAACTCAAACAGGCCGCTGAAGCCGCCGATAGCGTCGCGCTTCGTCACGACTACCTGAAAAAAACCCTGACCGCGCGCGTCTACGACGTGGCCCGCGAGACCGAACTCGAACGCGCGCCGAATCTGTCGGCACGTCTGCGCAACCCGGTCTACCTGAAGCGCGAGGACAACCAGCCGGTGTTCTCGTTCAAGGTGCGCGGCGCGTACAACAAGATGGCGCATATTCCTTCCGAGGCGCTGGAGCGTGGGGTGATTACGGCGTCGGCGGGCAATCATGCGCAGGGCGTGGCGCTGTCGGCGGCCCGTATGGGCGTGAAGGCGATCATCGTCGTGCCTGTCACGACTCCGCAGGTGAAGGTCGATGCGGTGCGCGCGCACGGCGGTCCCACTGTCGAAGTCGTGCAGTTCGGCGAATCGTATAGCGACGCCTACGGACACGCAGTGAAACTGCAGGAAGAGCGCGGCCTGACCTTCGTGCATCCGTTCGACGATCCGTATGTGATCGCCGGCCAGGGCACCGTCGCGATGGAGATTCTCAGCCAGCATCAGGGCCCGATTCACGCGATCTTCGTGCCGATCGGCGGCGGTGGACTGGCGGCGGGCGTCGCCGCGTACGTGAAGTCGGTGCGCCCGGAGATCAAGGTGATCGGCGTGCAGACCGATGATTCGTGCGCGATGGCGGCGTCGCTGAAAGCCGGTGAGCGGGTCACGCTGAACGAAGTGGGTCTGTTCTCGGACGGCACGGCGGTGAAACTGGTCGGTGAAGAGACCTTCCGCCTGTGCAGCGAATATCTCGACGACGTGCTGCTCGTGAACACCGACGCGCTATGCGCCGCGATCAAGGACGTCTTCCAGGACACCCGCAGCGTGCTGGAACCCGCCGGCTCGCTCGCGGTGGCTGGCGCGAAACAGTATGCGGAACGCGAAGGCATCGAGAACCAGACGCTGATTGCGATCACGTCGGGCGCGAACATGAACTTCGACCGCATGCGCTTCGTGGCCGAGCGCGCCGAAGTCGGTGAAGCGCGCGAAGCGGTGTTCGCCGTGACGATTCCCGAGGAGCGTGGCAGTTTCCGCCGCTTTTGCGAACTGGTGGGCACGCGCAGCGTCACCGAATTCAATTACCGCATTGCGGACGCGAACTCCGCCCATATCTTCGTGGGCGTGCAGATCAGGAATCGCAGCGAATCGGCGCAGATCGCGGGCGCGTTTGAAGCGCACGGCTTCGCCACAGTCGACCTGACGTTCGATGAACTCTCCAAGCAGCACATCCGCTACATGGTCGGCGGGCGCTCGCCGTTGGCACACGACGAACGTCTGTTCCGCTTCGAGTTTCCCGAGCGTCCGGGTGCGCTGATGAAATTCCTCTCGTCGATGGCGCCGAACTGGAATATCAGCCTGTTCCACTATCGCAACCAGGGCGCGGACTATAGTTCGATTCTGGTCGGCATCCAGGTGCCGGACAGCGAGAATGAAGCGTTCAACAAGTTTCTCGCCACGCTCGGTTATCCGAACTGGGAAGAGACGCAGAACCCGGTGTATCGGCTGTTTCTCGCGTCCTAGAGCGGCTCGGGGTTTACCTTGAGCTAGCGCAACGCTGTGCGAAGGATGAGGCGTCGGGTGAATGCGCCACAAGCCCCGTCCGGACAGCGTTTGGGCTCGATTTCGCCGATCGGCTGCATGTGCCCGAGCAGGGTTGCTATCTCAAAACTGGATACAGCCTATCCACCATATCGCGTTGCGCGATACAGTGCGTGATCGTCAAACTGAGTGCAAATCTAACGCTGCATTCAGGAGACAACTTATGCGCACCCAAGTTGGCATCATCGGTGCCGGGCCTGCGGGCCTGCTTCTTTCCCATCTTCTTCACCTGCGCGGTATCGACTCCGTCGTGCTCGAGTCGCGCAGTCGCGATCAGATCGAATCCACCATTCGCGCCGGCGTGCTTGAACAAGGCACGATGGACCTGTTGACCGAAGCCGGCGTCGGCGCACGGATGAAAGCGGAAGGCGCACTGCATCACGGCTTCGAACTGGCTTTCGAAGGCAAGCGGCACCGCATCGACCTGACCGGACTCACGGGGCATTCGATCACGGTCTACGCGCAGCACGAAGTCATCAAGGATCTCGTCGCGGCACGCGTGGCCGACGACGGCAAGCTGCGCTTCGGCGTCTCGGAGACGTCGATTCACGGCATCGATACCGACACGCCGTCGATCCGCTATCGCCACGAGGGCGAAGCGTACGAATTGCAATGCGACTTCGTGATCGGCTGCGATGGTTCGCAAGGCGTGTCGCGCGCATCGATTCCGCAGGCATTGCGCAAGGACTTTGAGCGGGTGTACCCGTTCGGTTGGTTCGGTATCCTGTGCGAAGGGCCGCCGTCATCGGATGAATTGATCTACGCGCGTCATGAGCGCGGCTTCGCGTTGATCAGCACGCGCTCGCCGAATGTGCAGCGCATGTACTTCCAGTGCGATCCGAAGGACTCCGTCGAGAACTGGTCCGACGACCGCATCTGGGCGGAACTGCATGCACGAGTCGATTCGCACGACGGCCAGACAATCGTCGACGGCAAGATCTTTCAGAAGAACATTGTCGGCATGCGCAGTTTCGTGTCGAACACGATGCAACATGGCCGGCTGTTTCTCGCGGGTGATGCGGCGCATATCGTGCCACCCACCGGCGCGAAGGGCATGAATCTGGCGGTGGCCGACGTGCGTGTGTTGACCGAGGCGCTGAACGCGTTCTACGTCGAGAATCGCACGGATCTGCTCGACAGTTACAGCACGACCGCACTCAAACGCATCTGGCGCGCCGAGCATTTCTCGTACTGGATGACCAGCATGATGCACCGTATCGAGGGCGCGTCGCCTTTCGAGCAACAGCTTCAGGTGGCCGAGCTCGAATACGTGACGACCTCGCGCGCGGCGGCCACAGTGATGGCGGAAAACTACGTCGGCATCGCGGGCGCGCATGCGTGAGCGGGCAGGGCGCGTTGCATTGGATGATATGGCGACGCCTTTCGGCGACGATCTGATCGCGCTGAAAGACGGCTAGCCCGCTGGCGATAAAACTCGCCATGTCCGATCACGGCCATCGTTTTTTCTCCAGAAGATCCGCGTGCCCGGCGAACCTCTGGACCCGCGCCGGGAATGCGAGCATATTGCTCATATTCCCATTCAGGAGTCACACTTGGCTACTCGCATTGCCGCGCCACGCGGCGCGATGCGCAAAGCGCCGCAGCAAGCGCGTTCGCGGGCCACCATCGACGCCATTCTCGACGCGGCGGCTCACATTCTCGGCGAGCGCGGCTGGGAAGGGCTTACCACTAACGGCGTAGCGGAAGCGGCGGGTGCGAGCATCGGATCGCTGTATCAGTACTTCCCGAACAAGCTGGCGCTGATCGAAGCCGTGCGTCGCCGGCACTTCGACGATGTGCTCGCAGTGCTGCATGCCGCGGCGAACCTCGAAACCCCGCGCGTGAAACGCATCACGGTGCTCGTCGACGGGATGATCGCGGTACACAGCCGGCATCCGGCGGCACACCGCGAGCTGCTGGAAGAGAGCCCGCGCGGCGAGGATTCGCGTAGCGCTCACGATCGCTTCGATGTGGAATGCACAAAGGCGTACGAAACGCTGTTCAGGGCCAACGTTCGCGGCGTTGCCGAACGCGGCTGCGTGGGTGCGCGAGTGCTCGCAGGCGCCCTTGCGGGCGCCGTCCACGAAGCGGCACGGCAGGGGCAGCTTGCGTCGCCCGTCTTGCGGCGGGAACTCATCGCGCTGGTGGATGGGTACCTGTCGAGGCTGCGGCCGCTCGGCGAGAAGCCGGCCAGTCGACAAGCGCGCTAACCCCGACGCGCATCAACTCAATTCCGGACCATCGCCATGAACCAGATCGTATCGCCCCGGCATGGCCCGATTGGACGCAGGTGAAGGGCTTCGAGAACTATTCATAAGGCCGCACCTCGCGCTGTCATTTTGCCAGGGTAAGCTGTGCCTTTGGTGCGTTCTTCAAATAAGGGGCAGAGGTCCATGCGGCGTGTCATATTCAACCAGAAGGGCGGTGTGGGCAAATCGACCATCGTATGCAACCTGGCGGCCATCAACGCCAGCGAGAACCTGCGTACGCTGGTCATCGATCTCGACCCGCAAGGTAACTCCAGCCAGTATCTTCTTGGCAAGCAGGCCAGCGATCTCAAGCCCAACGTCGCGGACTTCTTCGAAACAGCCTTGAGTTTCAGTTTCAGGCCGACACCGGTCTCGACCTTCATTCACCCCACGCCGTTCGAGAACCTCGACGTGATGCCCTCCCATCCGGATCTCGACACGCTGCACGGCAAGCTCGAATCGCGCTACAAGATCTACAAGCTGCGTGACGCGTTGAACGAACTGGATGAGTACGACGCGATCTACATCGACACTCCGCCGGCGTTGAATTTCTACACGCGTTCCGCGCTGATTGCGGTCGAACGCTGCCTGATTCCGTTCGACTGTGACGACTTTTCCCGCCGCGCTTTGTACACGCTGCTCGACAACGTCAAGGAGATTCAGCAGGATCACAACGCCGGACTCGAAGTCGAAGGAATCGTGATCAACCAGTTTCAGCCGCGCGCGAGTCTGCCGCTTCAACTGGTCGAGGAACTGATCAGCGAGGGCTTGCCTGTGCTGGAGTCGCGATTGTCGACGTCCGTGAAGATTCGCGAGTCGCATCAGTACGCGAAGCCGATGATTCACTTCGATCCGCGTCACAAGCTCGCCCACGAATTCGTGGCGTTGCATCGGGAATTGATTGGAGCGGGCGCCGCGGGGTAACACCGCCGTCACGAATCCAGCTAACCGAACACCCGTTTTGCGTGGATGCCGAGGCCGGTAGCCACGCTCGCTAGCGGGTCGCCGAACACGAGTTCGGCTTGCGCAAACGCACCCGCAATAGCGCGCGTCAAGGACGCGAGCCCCGTCGAACCGCCGGTGAAATACACGGCGTCGACTTTGCCCGCAGCGATGCCGGCCAGCCGCGCAGTCTCCCGCGCGGCGTGAACGATCCGCGTTCTTTCTTCGCGCATGGCTTCGGCGAGTTGCTGTTCATCGAAAGCGACGCTCAGGCCCGGCTCGATCGGGTCGATCTCGATGAGCGTGTCGCCCCCGGCCGCAATCGCAATCTTTGCCCGTTCCGCGCTCGCGGCGAGCGCATGGCCGAGCCGCCGGTCCACCACCCGCATCAGCCGGTCATGATGAACCGGGTTTCGATACAGATGGCGCATGAGCCGAAGCTCGGTTTGCCGTTTAGGCGTGTAGAGCGAGTTGATCAGATGCCAGGTCGCCAGATCGAAGTAGGCGCGATTCGGTATTTCGCGTCCTTCGGTGTCCAGACTACGATACCCGGCCTCTCGCAGAATGGCCGCCAATTCGACCCGCCGATCCACGTCCGTTCCGGCGACATGCACGCCGTGATGCGCGAGCACATCTTCCTTTCGATCCATCCTCGACATTCGCTGCGGACCCACCCGCACCATTGAGAAATCCGAGGTGCCTCCGCCGATATCGGCGACCAGCACGATTTTTTCTTCTCCGAGCCGCGATTCGTAATCGAAGGCGGCGGCAAGCGGCTCGTACTGGAACTCGATGTCGCGAAAACCCACCGAGCGGGCGGCCGCTTCGAGCTGCCGTTGCGCGCGGGCGTCGGCGGCGGGGTCGTCGTCGACGAAGAACACCGGGCGCCCGAGCACGGCCTGATCGATCGGCGCGCCGAGCCGCGTTTGCGCACAGCCCTTCAGATGGCCGATGAACATCGCGATCACGTCGAGATACGGGATTGCCGATCCATCGCCCAAGGCCGTGCTGGATTCCGCGATGCCCGTCCCGAGAATGCTTTTGATGGCGCGCATCAGGCGGCCGTCGAAGCCGTCGACGTAGGCCGCCAGCGCGGCGCGTCCGAATACGTGAACCCGTTCGTCATGGTTGAAGAAGATGGCCGTCGGCAGGGTGGTCGCGCCTTTTTCGACGGATGCGAGTGCGATGCGGTTGCCGTCAGGGACCGCCACGGCTGAATTTGAGGTGCCGAAATCTATTGCGCAGTAAGCCATATCGATGCTGTGTGTCAGGAAAACCCTCGGTGTGTAAAATGTTGACATTTATCATAAAACCTTCGACACTCCGTTTCAAGTTGTGACGCACCAGCGGAACCGGCTCTTACGGCAGGTTGCGTCGCCGGAGCAGGCAAGTGCGGAATTCGGCTGTAAGGCAGTTGAAGGTGGAGGTTCGAGGGCGCCGGTTGAGGCCGAAACCCGAAGCGAGGAATTCCTTTCAATCTGATATAAAAATTAGGAGACTTAAGTGAACACCCACAAGGCTCAGAAGCTGATGTGTGCCGTAGCAATAGGAGGGTTGGCTGGCGCGGCCCACGCGCAGAGCAGCGTGACTCTTTATGGATTGATCGACGCCGGCATCAGCTACGTCAATCATGCGGAGAACGCGTCCGGCGGCAGCTCCAGTCTCGTCAAGTTCGACGACGGCATCAACGGTGGCAACCGCTGGGGTTTGAAGGGTGCCGAAGACCTGGGCGGCGGTTACAAGGCCGTGTTCACATTGGAAAATGGTTTCGGTCTGGGCGACGGTACGCTCAGCCAGGGCGGCGCGCTGTTTGGCCGGCAGGCTTTCGTCGGTATATCCAAAAGTGGCGTGGGCGCATTCACGATGGGGCGCCAGTATCCGTTCTCGCACGACTATCTGAACCGGTATTCGACCGGCGGCCTGACGGCCGGCGATGCTTATGAATATCACATCGACACGCTCGATCTGCTGACGTCGGTGCGGATCAACAATTCGGTGAAGTTCGACAGCGTACGGTTGTACGGCTTCAAAGTCGGCGCGATGTACGGTTTTTCCAATGCGGCGGGCGAGTTCGGCGGTTCGAACGGCGACAACGGCAACGGCGGTTTCGTCGCGGACGTACAGCTTCGGCGTCGACTATCGCAACGGGCCGTTCAGCATGGCCTTTGCCTATACCGACATCACGTATCCGTTGCAGGAAGTGCCGCCGCTCAAGCTGACGCTCGCCAATCTGGACCCGCTCGGCGAGCGTGATCTGCGAACCCTCGGCATCGGCGCCAAATATCAGTTCGGCTCGGTGCTCGGTTACGCGCTATGGACCAACACGCGGCTCGAGAATCTGGACCACAGCGCCGCGACGCTCAACATCTACGAAGGCGGCGTGGTGTATCAGGTCAATGCGCCGCTGGTGGCCGCGCTGGGCTACACGCGCACGCAGGTTCGAGGATCTGCCACGGGCACGTGGAACCAGATCAACAGCAGTGTCGAGTATTCGCTGAGCAAGCGCACCAGCGTTTATGCGCTGGCGATTTACCAGAAAGCGTCCGGAACGAATGATGGCGTGCCGGTTCAGGCGATGATCGGCAAAACGACGAGTTACTTCGGCAACTCGGGCAGCGACGCGCAAAACCAGTTGGCTTTCCGGATCGGGATGCGCCACCGGTTTTGAGGGGCAGGGCAGAAGCACGTCGGTGGGTCTCGGGTTGGTCTGACGTGAAAATGTCAGTGAGATGGCAGGCGCGTCAGGCCCGCCGCACGGGCGTTTCGCAAGAATGAGATCGTGAAAAGTAAAGTGTTGACATTTTTCAGGGCGCCACCTAGACTCGTTTTCATGGACACTGATCACATCTCCCCTACCGTCTCTCTAGCTGATTTCCGGGCGCATACGCTGACCGGTGTCGTGCAGCACGAGATCGAGCGAATGATTCTGAGCGGCGAGTTGAAGCCGGGACAACGGCTCAATGAGAAGGCAGTCGCGGACAAGCTTTCGGTGAGCCGCGGGCCTGTGCGTGAGGCATGTCGCGCGCTGGCTGAACTGGGCCTCGTGTATCTGATTCCGCAGCGCGGCGTATTCATTCAGCGCGTCACGCGAGACGATGCAATCGAAGTCTACGATCTGCGCGCAGGTCTCACGGCATTGTCGGCGTCGTTGCTCGCGCCGTTCCTGACGGACGACATGGCAACCCAGCTCGACGCGTATGTAGACGAGATGCAGGAAGCCGCGCAGAAAGGCGATTTTTCGCGATTCGATCCGTTGAACCTCGAGTTCCACGACTACATCGTGCGATCAACGGGGAACTCGCGATTGATCAAGCTGTATCGCGGCTTCGTCAAGGAATTTCATCTGTTCCGGGTGCATGGAATGGTTCAGCGCGGCGCGCTGCTTCAGTCGAATGAAGAGCACCGCGAGATCGTCAATGCGCTCAAATCGCGCAACGCGAGCCTGAGCTACGAGATGAGTTTCAGTCACGTGTCGAAGGGCAAGGAGCGCATGCTTGTCGCGTTGGACGGCATGGTGAAATCCGGCGAGGAAGCGGCGCCGCCGCCGGCCACGGATCAGATCGCCTGACCAGGCCGGTTACCAGAAAAACCGAAGCACCTCCGCGTTTAACGAGCGCGGATTGATGGGCACCCAACGTCGAGTCGGGTGCAGGATTATTAGTTTGCACTGCGAAAGACGAAGCGTTTTTTTCAGATTTATTTTTGAGCACTCTTCCCCAGTTTCTATACCAGCCTACGGCGCTTTACTTCTATGCTTGAACTATCGCTGGCTTGTCAGATTACCGACCGCACACGTGCGCTGATCGACGGAAAGGTCGCGATCGACGGATGCAAGGTCAACTTCGTGAATGGGCCTGCCGAAGAACTCTTTCAACGTGCGTTCCGCCACGGCGAATTCGATATCTCGGAACTGTCGCTCGGCACGCATCTTTTGACCACCGCTCGTGGGCAAACCAGTTACATCGGCGTGCCGGTGTTTCTGTCACGGTCGTTCCGTCATTCGGCGATCTATATCCGTACCGATCGCGGCATTGATTCTCCGCAAGCGTTAAAGGGCCGCCGCATCGGCGTGCCCGACTTTCAGCAGACGGCGGGCATCTGGGTGCGCGGCATGCTCGCCGATGAATACGGTGTGAGCAGCCGCGACGTGAAGTGGGTGATCGGCGGCCTCGAGCAGGCTGGCCGCGAGGCGCGGGTGCCTTATAACCTGCCGTCCGCTATCCAGGTGGAACCGATTGCGTCGGACCAGACACTCGCGCGCCTGCTCGACAGAGGCGAGATCGACGCGTTGATCGCGCCGAAACCACCATCGTGCTTCGGCCGCAATGAACACGTGCAGCGCCTTTTTCCCGCTTTCCGCGAAAACGAGGAAGCGTGGTTCCGCAAAACACGGCTGTTCCCGCCCATGCATATGGTCGGCATTCGCCGCTCGCTCGTCGAACAGCATCCGTGGTTGCCGGTCAATGTGTTTGCCGCGTTCAGGAAGTCGCGCGATATCGCGCTCGGCGAGCTCGCGATCACCGACACGCTGCGCGTAATGCATCCGTGGATCACATCCGAATACGAGTGCGTCAAATCACTGATGGGCGATGACTACTGGCGCTACGGTCTGAAAGAGAACCGTACCGACCTCGACACGTTGCAGCGCTATGCGAAAAGCGACGGCCTGATCCAGGACGAGGTGCCGATGGAGAGACTCTTCGCCGCTAGCACCTTCGACGCATTCAATTTTTAAACCGTCATAGAGCACCAAAACAGGAGACGAAGTGATGAGGAGGAGGCTTGAGACATCGAGTGTCGCACGTGGCATCTGTGTTGCGTTGCTTGCAGCGTGCGCGACGCTCGCGAATGCCGCGGACGCATGGCAGCCTCGACGGCCGGTCGAGATCGTGGTGCCGAGCGCGCCGGGTGGAGGACTCGACCTGGTCGCGCGCACGCTGCAGAGCGTGATTCAGCAGGAGAAGCTCTCGACCAAACCGGTAACGGTCATCAACCGTCCGGGCGGCGGAGGCACCGTCAGTATCGCGTACATCAATTCACACGAAGCCGACGGCCATTTCGTCACGGTTCAGGCGCTACCGCTGATCACCAACCGGATCACGGGCCTTTCCACGGTAGGCATCGACGACGTGACGCCGCTCGCCGTATTCGTCACCGAACAGGTCGTGTTCTCGGTGCCGGGCAATTCGCCGATCAAATCGGGCAACGATCTCGTGCAGATGCTCAAGAAAGACCCGACCACCGTGACGCTGGGCGTGTCGAGTTCGCCCGGCGGCCAGAGTCACGATGCCGCGGCGCTGGTCATGAAGGGCGCCGGGCAGGATCCGAAGAAGATCAAAGTCGTGTTCTTCGATTCAGGCGGTGAAGCATTGACGGCGCTGATGGGCGGCCACGTGACCGCGGCTGCGACGCCCGCCGGCGTGGTGCTCGGACCGAGCAAGTCGGGCAGCGTGCGCATGATCGCGATTCCTGGCGGCACGCGTCAAGGCGGCGAACTGGCGAACGTGCCGACGTGGAAAGAGCAGGGCATCAATGTGGACTTCACGACATGGCGCGTGCTGGTCGGTCCGAAGAACATGACCCCCGCCGAAATTGCATGGTGGGACAACGTATTGCAGAAGGCCACTGCGTCACCGGAATGGGCGGCAGCCGTGAAGCGCAATCTGTGGACCGCCGACTACAAGAACAGCACTCAGACGCGTGCTTTCCTTCAGGGCGAGCGCAATCGCCTGACCCCTCTGCTTGGCGAGCTTGGCATCGCGAAGTAGCGAATTTTTCTTTTAACCCGCAGTACCTATCGACATGGAGATCCATATGTCACGCATCGTTCACCTCGCAGTCAAGGTCGACGACCTCGAGCAGGCCACGCGTTTCTATACCGAAGTGTTCGGCTTCAAGGAAGTGAAGACCGGGCGCAACCGCGAACACATTTCGCGTCACATGACCGATGGTCACATCGACTTTACGCTGATGAAGTACGACAGCGAAGACTCGCACGAAGCGCAGATCGCGGGCGCCGGTCCGCGTCTGCACCACTGGGGCGTCACGGTCGACGACCAGGAAGCCGCTGCCGAGAAGATCAAGCAGTACGGCGGCGAGATTCTCTCGGCAAAGGGCGAGGGCGCACTCAAGTTTCGCGCACCGGACGGCACGATCGCCGAAGTGGTGAAGCCGGGCCGCTACAACGAGAAGTGATGCGGCGCTGTCGTTGCTGACAGGTAGTGGCGCACGGGGGCAACCCGGCGCAAGCGGCGCGCGCGGCATGCGCGGCATGGCGCGCACGCGGATCAACGAGCACGACTACGCGAGTCCGCGCGGACTGTGCGAACCGTCGGTGGTCGCTGCGTTTGGCGACCACCGACGGAGTCGAACTCTGGAGGAGACATGAAAAGCATCAGAAGCGACGTATGGCTCGCATTCTGCGTGATGGCGCTCGCCGCCGTGTACCTGTACATGGACATGCGTTTGCCGGAAGTCCGGCTGAGCGATCCGCTCGGGCCTAAAGCGTTTCCGGCTCTCGTCGGCGTGGGATTGATCGCCTCGGCGCTCGTCCTTCTACTCGAAGGGCGCGGCAAGGCGCATGCGCAAGCGGCCGAACCGGTTCCCGCACCAACAGTGGCCGATGCGGAGCATGGCCACGTGGACCATGCCGTGCCGGAGCCGAAGCAACGTCCGTTCATTCTGATCAGCATGGTTGTCTGGACCGCCATCTATTACCTGTGTTTCGAGCCTGCCGGGTACGTACTCTCGACCTCGGTCTTTCTGTTTGGCTTGCTCAGCTATTTCAATCGCCAGCGCCACAAAACCAATCTCGCCATCGCGCTCGGCGTGACAGTGGTTTTCGATCTGCTGTTTTCCCAGCTTCTCGGCGTTCCGGTGCCGACCGGCCTTCTCCCATTCTGAGGCGTTCGCATCATGGACAGTCTGCATGGCATTCTGCACGGACTCGCGGTTGCCGCGACGCCGATGCATCTCATGTATACGCTTTTCGGCGTTTTCATCGGCACGATGATCAGCCATTTGCCGGGCATCGGCCCGTCGGCGGGGATTGCGTTGCTGATTCCGGTGACCTTCGGCATGGATCCCATTTCCGCGCTCATGATGCTCACCGGCATTTACTACGGCTGCATGTACGGCGGCGCGGTCACGGCGATCCTGCTCAATACGCCGGGCGACGCCGCAGCGGTGATGACGGTGCTCGACGGCTATCCACTGGCGAGGAAAGGCAGAGCGGCCGCGACGCTGGCGATTGCCGCCGTCAGCTCGTTCATGGCCGGCATGATGGGTGTGACCGCGCTCGCGTTCGTGGCGGCGCCGCTCGCTGCCGTCGCGCTGCATTTCGGACCCACTGAATATTTCGCGCTGATCTGCTTCGCGTTGTCGACGGTCGGTGCGCTCACCGGCGACTCGCTGGGCAAGGGCATGATGGCGGTGTTCATGGGACTCGGTCTCGCGACCGTGGGCATCGACCTGCAAAGCGGGGTGCCGCGTTTTACGCTCGGTCTCACGCAATTGCAGGATCGCGTGAATTTTCTGGTGGTCGTGGTGGGCCTTTTCGCGATTGCCGAAGTCAGCCGGATGGTCGAAGGTACGTTGGGCGGCACGCTGCATACGGTGCGTGTCGAAGGCAAGCTGTGGTTCACTCGCGCGGAGTGGCGGCGCGCGCGGCCCGCGATCTTCCGCGGCTCGGCAGTCGGCTTTCTCTGCGGCGCGGCGCCTGGCCTCGGCGGCACGCTCGCGGCCATGCTCTCGTACGTGCTGGAAAAGAAAATCTCGAAGCATCCGGAAGAGTTTGGCCACGGCGCCATTGAAGGTGTCGCGGCGCCGGAAGCGGCGACCAACGCGGACACGTGCGGCGCGTTCGTGCATCTGCTGGCGCTCGGCGTGCCGGGTTCCGGCGCGACGGCGGTGATCATGGGCGCGTTCATCATGTACGGCATGCAGCCGGGCCCCATGCTGTTTCACACGCAACCGGATCTCGTGTGGGGGCTCATCGCGAGCATGTACATCGGCAACATCATGCTGTTGCTGCTCAATCTGCCGCTCGTGGGCATTCTGTCGCGCATTCTGTACGTGCCGTCCGGCGTGCTGCTCTGTTTGATCCTGGTGATTGCGTCGGCAGGGGTGTATTCGTTCAGTAACGACGTGTTCGATCTTTTCCTTGCGCTGTTCTTCGGCATTGTCGGTTACGCGTTTCGCAAGTTCGATATTCCCAAGGCGCCGCTGCTGTTCGGGCTGATTCTCGGCCATACGCTCGAGCAGTCGTTCCGTCAGGCGTTGACCATTTCGAATGGCGATCCGAGCGTGTTTCTTCGCAGTCCGATTGCCGCAAGTCTGCTCGGCTGTGCTGCCATTAGTGTGGGGGCTTCGATCTGGAGCCGTCGGAGAAAGTCGTCGAAGCTCGTGCGGGAAGTAGAAGAGCAGGTCGCAGCCGCGCATCGGCTGGCGAACGAGCGGCATTGAGTTCCACCCCACGTTTTGCCGGGTTTTACTTATGCATGCAGCCGTTGCTGCCTGCGCCGCGATATGACCAGCTGAAGGAAAGCCCGCATGCAATCACTATCCGAGCGCAAGTCGAGCGACGTGTCGTTGCTGGAGATTCTTCTGCTGTTCGCGCGGGTCGGACTGACGAGTTTCGGCGGCGGCCTGTCCGCATGGATTTACCGCGAGGTGGTCACGCAACGAGGATGGCTGGAAGAAGATGAATTCCTCGGCGCGCTGACGCTCGGCCAGATCTTGCCAGGCTCGAACGTGATCAATCTGTCGATCTATGTCGGCTACCGCATGAAAGGCGCGATCGGCAGCACAGTGGCCGTGTCAGCCTTGCTCGTGCCGCCCATGGTGGTGATCGTTCTGCTCGCCACCGTGTTTCATCAGTTCGCGCAACTCGCGTGGCTGCATGAGTTTCTCGAAGGTGTCGCCGCGGCGGCGATCGGCATGACCGCATCGGTGGGCTTTCGTACCGCGCGCTCGCTGCTCGCGATACAACGCTGGCCGCTGGTGATGATCGTCGCGGTTTTCGTTGCGGTCGGCGTACTGCGCTGGCCGCTCGTGCCGGTCGCTATAGTGGCGGGCGCGGCGGGACTATACGTTGCGTGGAGGAGCGGCCAAGGTGCGCGATAACATCTATCTGCAACTGATCGCGGTATTCGCGCCGTTGTCGCTTCTCTCGCTGGGTGGCGGGCAAAGTATCGTCGCCGATATCAACCAGCAGACGGTGGCGATCCACGGTTGGGTGACGCAGGCCGAATTCGTCGACCTGTTCGCGATCTCGCGCGCGGCGCCCGGACCGGGCGCATTGCTCACGACGTTGATCGGTTGGAAGGCGGCGGGCTTCCTCGGCGCGGTGATTGCGTCGCTAGCGCTGTTCGTGCCGTCTTCGGTGCTCGCCTACGGTGCGACGCTGGCGTGGACGCGGCACAAACAGCACCCCTGGCATCGGACGGCGGAGCAGGGCCTCGCGCCGATCGCTACCGGGCTGATTCTCGCCGGCGCGTTTTCCGTGCTGCGAGCTTCTTCGTCGACGTGGACGATCTGGGCGCTTGCCGCCATCGCGTTGAGCCTCTTTCTTTCGCGGCCGAAGATGAATCCCTTGATCGTTCTGTTCGCCGCGGGTCTGGTGAATGTGATAATCGGCCACGTTCTCTAGCTAACGAGGTATGCAATGCAGGTCTATGGCAGGCGCAGTTCGATCAACGTGCAGAAAGTGTTGTGGTGTCTCGCCGAACTGGGTTTCGAAGAGGGGCGGGAGTTTTCGCGCATCGACGCGGGACTGGAGTACGGTGTGATCGACACGCCGCAATATCGCGCGCTCAATCCGAATGGACTGGTGCCGACGCTCGTCGACGGCGAGTGCGTGTTGTGGGAGTCGAACACGATCGTCCGTTATCTGGCCGCGAAATATGATGCGCAGACGCTCTTGCCGTCCGACCCGGCTGCCCGTGCCGATGTCGAGCGCTGGATGGACTGGCAACTCGGCACGCTGTGGGCGACGTTGCGCGTCGCGTTCCTCGGGCTGACGCGTGTGCCGGAGGCGCAACGCGATTACGACGCGATCAAGCGTTCATATCGTGACGCAACGCGGCTCCTTGGCATTGCCGACGCGGCCCTCGAAAAGCACCACTATCTCGCGCAAGATCGCTTTACCGCGGCCGATATCGGCGTCGGGCTGGCGGCGCACCGTTGGGTGCAACTGGCTGAGCGCTTCCCCGAGAAGTTGGAGGCTCCGCCGCCGTTGCCTTCCTTAAACCGATGGCTTCAGGCGATCAAGGCAAGGCCGGCGTTTTCCGTGGCGGTCACTCCTTAAGTGGCTATCTGGGCGGCGAATGTTGCGCGTTCTATCGTCGCCTATCTCTTCCTTTGAAGAAATCCGGTACGTGCAGGGTTCTGTGACCATAAGCAATCGGCGGCGCGTGCCATGACCGTCGAATGATCTGATCATTTCCCGCCAGAATCGCACCCGCCGCCCACTCGCCCGCCCGCTCGGGCATCTCCATCCATTCCTTCCGACACCCCGGGTCAACCCGCATTGCCATCTCAAGTTCTTGCGACTATCTTTCTACATCATACGTATGACCTAGAGAGTGAATCGTGGCAACTTTGCACAGGCAGGTCCTGAACCAGATGGGCGAGCAGATCTGTTCAGGCAAGTTCATGCCCGGCGATATTCTTCCCGCCGAGCCCGTGCTTGCCGAACAGATGCAGGTGAGCCGCATCACCATCCGCGAGACGATGAAGTCGCTGTCCGCCAAGGGCATGCTTCAGGTGCGCCGCCGCTACGGCACCGTCGTGCTGCCGCGTTCGCAATGGCAGTTGTTCGACCCGGACGTGATCACATGGCGGGCGCGCGCGAGTGCCGTCGAGCCGGGCCTCATCGAAGATCTGATGGAGTTGCGTCTGATCATCGAGCCGAACGCGGCCCGGCTCGCCGCGAAACGCGCGACCGCGGAAGATCGCGTCGCGGTCCGGCGCGCGTTCAAGCTGATGGAGCGCGCGGTCGCCGGGCACGGCGAATATGTTCCCGCCGACCTTGCGTTTCACGGCGCCATTCTCACGGCCTGCCACAACCAGTTTGTCCAGCAGATGCAGAACGCGCTGTCGGCGATCCTGCGTACCAGTTTCGAACTCAGCTCGGAGATCGAGGGTGGGCCGGCTCGTTCGCTGCCCATGCACGAGGCGCTGTGCGTGGCGATCGAGCAGGGCGATCCCGTGGCGGCGGAACAGGCCGTGCTTACGCTGATCCAGCGCGCCGAGCAGGACTTCGAGGACCGTGCCGCGCTCGATCGCAGCGCTAACGAGAAGCCCGTCTCACGAATCGCCTGAACCACGCAACACGACCACACGGGGCGGCCTCTTAGGCGGACCGTCCAGAAGCAGCGCCGTTGCATCCCCAACTCATTTATCGCGGCTGTCATGACGACACGCGAGGGGCGCACTCGCGCCTCGTTACCGAACCTCGAGAGGACACTTGCATGACACAGTTATTCGATCTGAGCGGCCGCACGGCGCTCATCACCGGATCGGCGCGCGGCATCGGCTTCGCGTTCGCCGAAGGCCTCGCTGCCGCCGGCGCCGGCGTGATCCTGAACGGCACGCGCGCCGACACGGTGGCGCAAGCCGTTGAGCGCCTCAGCGCCAAGGGCCTGAAAGCACAAGGCCGTGCCTTCGACGTGACCGACGAAGCCGCCGTCGCCGAAGCCTTTGCGCAGTGGGACAAGGACGGTGTGCAGATCGACATCGTGATCAACAACGCCGGCATCCAGTTTCGCAAACCGCTCGTCGACCTCGAACTGAGCGACTGGCAGCGTGTGATCGACACCAACCTCACGAGCGCATTCATCGTCGCGAAGCAGGCTGCGCGCCGCATGATCGCGCGCGGCACGGGCGGCAAGATCATCAACATCGGTTCGCTGACGAGCGAGGCCGGGCGAGCGACGGTCGGCGCCTATACGGCGGCGAAGGGCGGCATCAAGATGCTGACCCGCGCCATGAGCGCCGAGTGGGCGGCCGCGAACATTCAGGCCAATGCCATTGGTCCGGGCTACATCCTGACCGACATGAACAAGCCGCTGATCGAAAACGCCGCGTTCGATGCGTGGGTCAAGAACAGCAATCCTTCGCAACGCTGGGGCAAGCCGGAAGAACTCGTCGGCACGGCGGTGTATCTGGCGTCGCCGGCTTCGAGCTACGTGAACGGCCAGATCATTTACGTGGACGGCGGCTGGCTGGCCGTACTGTAAAGACCGATTCGCGCGGGTAGAGCACAACCAAAACACCGCCCGCGCCAGATAGTGAGTATGCCGTACCGATCCGGAGACATCATGGAAAGCGTCAAATCCGTAGCACCCCAAAGATGGTGGTATCTGATGCCCATCATCTTCATCACCTACAGCCTCGCCTATCTCGATCGCGCGAACTACGGCTTCGCCGCCGCGGCCGGCATCGATCGCGATCTCGGCATCACGCACGGCACGTCGTCGCTGATCGGTTCGCTGTTCTTTCTCGGGTACTGCCTGTTTCAGGTGCCCGGCGCGATTTACGCGCAACGCAACAGTGTGAAGAAGCTGATCTTCTTTAGCCTGATTCTCTGGGGGCTGTGCGCGGCGGCCACCGGCATGGTCAGCAACATTCCGATGCTGATGGTGCTGCGCTTCGTGCTCGGCGTGGTTGAGGCGGCCGTCATGCCGTCGATGCTGATGTACATCAGCCGCTGGTTCACCAGGACCGAGCGCTCGCGCGCCAACACCTTCCTGATTCTCGGCAATCCGGTGACGGTGTTGTGGATGTCGGTGGTGTCCGGCTATCTGGTGCACAGTTTCGGCTGGCGCGAGATGTTCATCCTCGAAGGTTTGCCCGCGCTCGCGTGGGCGGTTGTGTGGTGGTTCACGGTGAAGGATCGCCCGGCCGACGCGCCGTGGATGAGCGATGCCGAAAAGACCGAACTCGACGCACGCCTGAAAGCCGAGCAGGCGCATATCGCACCGGTGCGCGACTACAAGGCCGCGTTCCGCTCGTCGATCGTATTGAAGTTCTGTGCGATTCACGCGTTGTGGAGCATCGGCGTGTACGGCTTCATCATGTGGCTGCCATCGATCCTCAAGACGGCG
Organism: Paraburkholderia sp. BL9I2N2; assembly: GCF_004339745.1. Classification (GTDB taxonomy): domain Bacteria; phylum Pseudomonadota; class Gammaproteobacteria; order Burkholderiales; family Burkholderiaceae; genus Paraburkholderia. The sequence continues at coordinate 1,679,744 of NZ_SMGP01000001.1, forward strand.
TCGACGATCGACATCGTCTCGGTCGGCTGGCTCGCCGCGGTTCCGTATCTCGCGGCGATCATCCTGATGCTGCTCGCGTCGTGGCTGTCGGACAAGACGCGCAACCGCAAGCTGTTCGTCTGGCCGCTGCTGCTGGTGGGCACGATTGCGTTCGTGGCGTCGTACCTGATCGGCGGCTCGCATTTCTGGCTCTCGTTCGCGCTGCTGGTCGTGGCGGGCGCAACGATGTACGCACCGTACGGCCCGTTCTTCGCCCTCGTGCCGGAGCTGATTCCGGGCAACGTGCTGGGCGGCGCGATCGGTCTGATCAACGCGTGCGGCGCGCTGGGCGCGTTCGCCGGCTCATGGGTGGTGGGATACCTGAACGGCGCGACAGGCAGCCCGGCGGCTTCCTATATTTTCATGGCGGGCGGCCTGCTCTCGTCCGTGATCCTGATGATGACGGTGCCGGCGAGTTCCGATGAACGTGCGAAGCGCGAAGCATCGCTGTCGCTGCATCGCACGTAACGCTAGTCGATCGAACTCATTGGCTGAAACCTGGCAGATAGAACATGGCAACCCTGATTACCGATGTAAAAGTCATCCTGACCGCGCCGGAAGGCATCAACCTGATCGTCGTCAAGGTGGAAACGAACCAGCCCGGTCTCTATGGGCTGGGATGCGCGACGTTCGCCTACCGGCACGTCGCGGTGCAGTGCCTGATCGAGGAGTATCTGCGGCCGCTGCTGATCGGGCGCGACGCGGACGCGATCGAGGAACTGTGGCAACTGATGCATCAGAACGCGTATTGGCGCAACGGACCGATCGAGAACAACGCGATTTCCGGCGTCGATATGGCGCTATGGGACATCAAGGGCAAACTGGCGAACATGCCGCTATACCAGCTGTTCGGCGGAAAGTGCCGCGAAGGCGTGCCGATCTATCGTCACGCGGATGGCCGCGATCTGAACGAGTTGTGCGAGAACATTCAGAAGTATCGCGAGCAGGGCATCACGCACATTCGCTGCCAGAGCGGCGGCTACGGCGGAGGCGGTTTCGGCAAGGCGCCGGCGAGCGCGCCGCAAGGCGCCGCGGACGGCGTCTATCTCGACAGCCGGAAGTATATGCGCGACACGCTCAAGCTGTTCGACGGCATTCGCAGCAAGATCGGTTTCGACGTCGCGCTGTGTCACGACGTGCACGAACGTTTGAAGCCGGTCGAAGCGATCCGCTTCGCGTGCGAACTGGAACGGTACGAGCTGTTCTTTCTCGAAGACGCGATCGCGCTGGAGGAGGGGGAATGGATGCGCCAGTTACGCGCCAAAACGACCACGCCGCTGGCACAGGGCGAGCTGTTCAACAATCCCTATGAATGGCGCTTCCTGATCACGGAGCGCCTGATCGACTTCATCCGCGTGCATCTCAGCCAGATCGGCGGCATTACCGCCGGACGCAAGCTGCAGATCTTTGCCGAGCAATTCGGGGTTCGGACGGCGTGGCACGGCCCCGGCGACATGTCGCCGTTAGCGCATGCGGCGAATATTCATATCGATCTGGCCGCGCGCAATTTCGGGGTGCAGGAATGGTCGGGCACCGAGCCGCCGAACTTCGTGATCCAGGACCTGAAAGGGCCGAGGGCAGCCTTGCTCGAAGTCTTCCCGGGCCTACCCGAGTTCAGGCAAGGCCACGTCTACGCCAACGACAAGCCGGGTCTCGGCGTCGATATCGACGAAGCCGAGGCCGCGAAATATCCGTGCGAAAACAGCGTGACGACGTGGACACAAACGCGGCTGAAAGACGGTACGCTGCAAACGCCGTGAAGCACCCGAGTTTGTCTGGTACGTTAGCCCCACGACTGTGGCGCCGCAAAAAACGCGACTATGCGCGCAAGGCAGAACAGTCTCTCCATTGATGGCCGGGAAACGGCTGGTTTCGAGCAAATGAAATTTAAAAAACAATCGCTGAACAGCCGTTTTTCATTGTAGTGGCAGCAGCAACAGTGAATTCAGGATTGGCGGATTTATCCCGCCGCGCTGGCCACCTACACTCAAGCTACCGCTGCAACGACAGCCCTATCCGCAGCGCGTAGAAAGACAATCTTTGGAGGTGGTTTCATGAAGTCGCTCATTCAAACCGTGGCTATCGCCGTTGTTCTTGCCGCGCCGGTAGCCGCGTTTGCTCAGTCGTCCGACGAGCCTGTATCGCAAGGCGCACAGGCTGCGCAAGCACAGGCCTCGAGCCAGCAAGGCGCGGCTCAAGCCGACAACAGCGGATATGGTTCAGCCAGCGTTGGCTCGTGGCAAGCAGGTCAGAGTAACAACACGACGGTCAGCTCGTACTCGCCGCCGATTCGCAACGCGCGTTAAGCGATTCACGAAGCGCGCGGCGAGCACATCGCCGCGCGCAAATCCTATTGTCTTCTTCTGTCTTCTATGACGTGCGCAACAGTGTCATCTCGTTGTGCAGCAACGCCAGCAAATCATCATCGCTAGGCCGCGTGCCCCAGTGCCGCGCGCCCGCCACTGACGCAATCGCGATCCACGAGTGAGGTGGAAACCATTCGCGCAACAGTGTGCCGTCCTGACGCAAACACAATTGACCGGTTTGTTCGCTATATTCGGCGCAGATCAGCGTGTTGTTGATTTGCGCGGTGACTCGTCTTGGATCGCTGCGTAGCAAATCGTCGCTCCTACAGAAGGTGTGGCGCGAATGCGTGCGCGGCACGGCCGCGTCATCGACGCGGCCGCGGCCTATGCATCAATGATCGCCGTGCCCGTGGCCGTGGTCGTCGCCATGACCATGCCAGCCGTTATCGTGACCGCGCCAGTCGCCGTGCGGACCACGCGCTTCATGCCACTCGCGTCCGCCGTGATGTCGATCTTCCCACTCGCGCCGTTCCCAGTAACGGTGGCCGTCGTAATAGCGCTCGCCGTACCAGCCCGGACTCACCACGACCACCGGCGGAGCCGGCGCATAGACCGGCGGTGGCGGCGGGGCATACACGGGTTCGGGCGCATAAGCGACGCCCGGAATGCCGATGTTCACGCCCACATCGACGTGGGCCAGCGCGACCGACGATGCGCCGATTCCGAGACCCGCGACAATCGCCATGGACAGCCAGCGGTTTTGTGATTGGTTCATGTTTTATTTCCGGCTTCTACGATGGTGAGTGGAAAGTCTTGCGCGGCTCGCGCTCAATAGCGATCGTGATAGTGGTTGTGGTAGCCGCCTTCCGGCACCACGATGCAACCGCCCAATGCACTGCCGAGCGTGACAGCCAGAATGACCAGCGCGAAAATTCTTTTCATGACATTGCTCCTGTTTCCTTGTGACCCGAACTCTACTGAGCCGCGGCATTTCCGGTGTGTTTGTGTGTAACAGGACGTGTCGATTGCGATGCATGCCGGCAAGGCGCGCGTCGCTTCAATAGCGTGCGTCAGGGCGCAGCGAGGAGGTAGGGCTCGGCGGGCGGTTGAGCGCGCAAGCCATTGAACGCGTTGCGGAAAAGACGGCGTGGTCGCGCGTCTCGCGTGTTGCGGGGCGCTGAACGGCGCGTGTAGTGGCAGCCGTCAAGCGTGTAGTGGCGCCTATCGTTGCAGCTATGTCGTACAGATACATTCGGTTGCAGACTAGCTGTGCCGACCGGCATCGTCGAGCGATTTTTTTGACGCGACCCGTGCGTGTGCATGCGTTCGCGCGAAGCGCGCGCCTCGATAGCGAACCTGAGCGGCAGCATCGCGGCGATATCGGCGCCATCGCGTCCATGCGTGATCCTCACGACGTCGCGTGTGATAAGCACATGAAAAACAAGTGTTTTACGCGCGCCGCCAAGACTGGTTAGATCGCTGGGTCGGCTGTGTGTCAGTCCGCGCGCCGGCTGACACGCTGAGCCGCCTCGTCCTCGATCGTCCTCACACCAGGAGTTGCATAGCATGTCGAACCTCAGTCTCGCGACGTCCAACGCACTGGACATTCATCCCGTCACTGGCCGCATCGGCGCGGAAATTCGCGGCGTACGCCTGTCGAGCCAGCTTGAGCCGGCCACCGTCGAAGCGATTCGTGCGGCGCTGGTACGTCACAAGGTGATATTTTTCCGCGGCCAGACGCACTTGCAGGACGCCGATCAGGAAGCCTTCGCCAAGCTGTTCGGCGAGCCGGTTTCGCATCCCACGGTGCCGGTGGTGGACGGCACGGACTATCTGCTCGAACTCGACTCGCATCGCGGCGGCCGCGCCAATTCATGGCACACGGACGTGACCTTCGTCGACGCCTATCCGCAGGCGTCGATCCTGCGCGGCGTGACGATTCCCGAAGTGGGCGGCGACACGGTGTGGGCCAACACGGCGACCGCCTACGACGATCTGCCGCCGCCGCTCAAAGCGCTCGCCGATCAGCTCTGGGCCGTGCACAGCAACGACTACGACTACGCGAATCACACCAGCGTCGGCGAGCGTGGCCGCGACGCTGAAGCGATCAAGCGTCATCGCGAGGCGTTCGTGTCGACGCGTTACGAGACCGAGCATCCGGTCGTGCGCGTGCATCCGGAATCCGGCGAAAAGACGCTGATTCTCGGGCACTTCGTAAAGAGCTTCGTGGGTCTCACGCCGAGCGCGTCGGCGCATCTGCTGGAACTGCTGCAAGGCTACGTGACGCGTCTGGAGAACATCGTGCGCTGGCGCTGGCAGACGGGCGACGTCGCGATCTGGGACAACCGCGCGACCCAGCACTACGCGGTCAACGACTATGGCGACGCGCACCGCGTGGTGCGTCGCGTGACGCTGAAGGGCGACGTGCCGGTGAGTGTGGACGGCCGCCGCAGTTTCACGCGCAGCGTGCAGCCGAATCCGGCGGCGAAGGCGGCCTGACGGCTCGTGGTTCAGCCCGGCTCGGCGGCGATCTGTTGCGGCGCCGGCGCTTGCCGATAACCGAGCCGTGTCGAGATCGCGAGGCCCGATTTCTTGAGCAGCGCGACATAGTGCGACTTCGTGTCGGCGCCGCAGCGCATGGTCGGAAACGAAATCGACAGGCCGGCGATCACGCGGCCGAAGCGGTCGAACACCGGCACCGCGAGACACCGCAGACCTTCTTCCTGTTCCTCGTTGTCCTCGCCGTAGCCTTGCTCGCGCACGTGCGGCAAGATGCTCAGCACGGCTTCGGCGGACGAGAGCGTCTTTTGCGTCGACTTGCGGAATTCGACGTGCGAGAGCACCTCGCGCGCGTCGGCCGGGTCCATCCACGCGAGCAAGACTTTGCCGATCGCGGTGCTGTGCAGCGGGTTGCGCCGGCCGATGCGCGACTGCATGCGCAGCCCGTAGTCGGCGTCGATCTTGTGAATGTAGATGATGGCGTCTTCGTCGAACGCGCCGAGGTGCACGGCCTCGCGCGTCGCTTCGCCGATGCGGCGCATCTCGACGTCGGCCTCGCGCACCAGATCGACACTTTCCAGCGCCTTCGCGCCGAGTTCGAACAGACGGATGGTCAGCCGGTAGCGCTCGGTTTCCACTTCCTGCGTCACGTAGCCGAGCGCCTTGAGCGTCTGGATCACGCGGTGCACGGTGGTCTTCGACATGCCGAGCCGTTGCGACAGTTCGCTGATGCCGATCTGTCCGCTGTCGCCGATCGCGCCGAGAATCGCGAAGACGCGGCCGATCGACGAGGCCGATTCGCCGCGCTCGCCGCAGTCGGCATTCTCCGCGTCTTGCGCCTGTGCGGTGCCGTCGTCCTTGCGCTGTTTGCCTGTTGATGCCATTTCCGTCTTCCCTGTCTATCTGTACCCGCGACGTTCCCGCAATACCGGCACACGCCGGCGAGGCGCCGAGAGCATACCGCGTCCGGCGCGCGCTGCCGAGTCAGCGCGCGAGCCAGCCGCCGTCCACCGCCAGTGTATGCCCATGCACGTAGTCCGAAGCCGACGACGCGAGGAACACCACCGGTCCCGCGAGATCGTCCGGCGTGCCCCAGCGGGCGGCCGGAATGCGGCTGAGAATCTCGTCGTTGCGCTGCGCGTCGTGGCGCAGCGCGGCCGTGTTCGCGGTCGCCATGTAGCCCGGCGCGATCGCATTGACGTTGATGCCTTGCGACGCCCATTCGTTCGCGAGCAGCCGCGTCAGTCCGAGCACGCCGCTTTTCGACGCCGTATAGGACGCGACGCGGATGCCGCCTTGAAACGACAGCATCGACGCGACGTTGATGATCTTGCCGCCGCTTTGCTGCTTCACGAACTGCCGTGCGGCGGCCTGCGAGAGAAAGAACAGGCTTTTCAGATTGACGTCCACCACGGCGTCCCAGTCGGCTTCGGTGAAATCGAGCGCGTCGTCGCGGCGGATGATGCCCGCGTTGTTCACCAGCACGTCGACGCGGCCGAAGGCTTCAACCGCGGCGCGCACGATGTCCTCGACCGGCGCGATCGAGCCGAGATCGGCGCGCACGTCGGCGAAGCGGCGTCCGCGGGCTTCGACGCGTGCTGCGGTGTCGCCGGCGTCGGCGCGGCTTACGCCGACGATGTCGCAACCAGCGGCGGCGAGCGCGACCGCCATGCCGGCGCCGAGGCCCGTGTTGCTGCCGGTGACGATGGCGACGCGGCCGGTGAGATCAAAGGGGTTCACGATGTTCGAGCCCATGTCGTGCGGTCGTAGTGGCAGAGGTCAAAAAGCGGCGTAAAAAAGCGGCCCATCAACGCAAGGCCCGAACCGCGATGTGATCCATGTCGCTGAACACCTGGTTTTCACCGACCATGCCCCAGATGAACGTGTACGCCTGCGTGCCGACGCCCGAGTGAATCGACCAGCTCGGCGAGATCACCGCCTGCTCGTTGTGCACGAGAATGTGCCGCGTCTCGTTCGGCTCGCCCATCATGTGAAAGACGGCGGCGTCGTCGGCGACGTTGAAGTAGAAATACACCTCCATGCGGCGCTCGTGCGTATGGCACGGCATGGTGTTCCACAGGCTGCCGGGTTCGAGTTTGGTCATGCCCATGGAAAGCTGGCAGGTGGGCAGCACCTCGGGAACGATGAACTTGTAGATCGTGCGGCGGTTGCTCGTGGCGGGGTCGCCGAGAGTTTGCGGCGAGGCCTGCGCGAGCGAGATCGTGCGGGTCGGATACGACGTGTGAGCAGGCGCGCAGTTCAGATAGAACTTCGCCGGACGTGCGGCGTCGTCGCTGCCGAAGGCGATGGCCTGCGCACCTTGGCCGATGTAGATCGCCTCTTCGTTGCGCACTGTGTAGCGCGTACCGTCCACGTCGACCCAGCCGTCGCCGCCGATGTTGATCGCGCCGAGTTCGCGCCGCTCCAGCAGATAGCTCACGCCGATCGTCTTGCCGAGCGAACTGGGCACCTCGACCGCGCGCGCCACCGGCATCACGCCGCCGACGATGATCCGGTCGATATGGCTATAGGTCAGCTTCAGCGCATCGCGCTCGAACACCTGATCGACCAGAAACGCCTTGCGCAGCCCGTCGGTATCCAGCGTCTTCGCGTATTCGCTGTTGATGGCCTGTCTCACTTCCATTGTTCTTTCTCCGCTGGGGTTGTGGGCTCGACTGTAGCGCAGAAATACAGCTTCGGAACAGTGGTCCGAAAATATTGCGACGCCGCATCACGGCTGGCAAGGCTTTCAAAGAACACGCGGGTAAACGATGAGCACTATTTCTAACAGAAGCGGAACAGCGTTCCTTTCACGGTGCTATATTGCGCCGAAAGGGAGCAGCCCGGCGTCAGAACGGGGTCATTACCCAGGGTGAATTACCCAATAACTGGACGCGAAGTCCATGGAGGAGGCATGAAGCTCAAGAAGGCCATCGACCGCATTCCTGGCGGCCTGATGTTGGTGCCGTTGCTGCTCGGCGCCTGCGTCCACACGTTTGCGCCGGGCGCGGGCAAGTACTTCGGCTCGTTCACCAATGGGTTGATCTCCGGCACCGTGCCGATTCTGGCGGTGTGGTTCTTCTGCATGGGCGCGACCATCGATCTGCGGGCGACCGGCACGGTGCTGCGCAAGTCGGGCACGCTGCTGGTGACGAAAATGCTCGTGGCGTGGATCGCGACGATCATCGCGTCGCACTTCATTCCGATCGACGGCGTCAAGGCGGGGCTCTTCGCCGGCCTTTCGGTGCTGGCGATCACGACGTCGATGGACATGACCAACGGCGGTCTCTACGCGGCTGTGATGCAGCAATACGGGACCAAGGAAGAGGCGGGCGCGTTCGTGCTGATGTCGATCGAATCGGGGCCACTCGTCAGCATGATCATTCTCGGCGCGACCGGCGTGGCGTTCTTCGAACCGCGTCTGTTCGTCGGCGCGGTGCTGCCGTTTCTGGTCGGCTTCACGCTGGGTAACCTGGATGGCGAATTGCGCGAGTTCTTCGGCCGTTGCGTGCATCCGCTGATTCCGTTCTTCGGCTTTGCGCTCGGCAACGGCATCGACCTCAGCGTGATCGCGAAGAGCGGCTTGCCGGGCATCGTGCTGGGTCTCGGCGTGATCGTCGTGACGGGCATTCCGCTGATTCTCGCGGACCGCTGGATCGCCGGCGGCAATGGGGCGGCGGGGCTGGCGGCGTCGTCGACGGCGGGGGCCGCGGTGGCGAATCCGGCGATCATCGGCGAAATGATTCCGAGCTTCAAGCCGCTGGTGCCGGCCGCGACCGCGATGGTCGCGACGGCCTGCCTCGTGACCGCCATTCTGGTGCCGATCCTCACGGCGATGTGGGTGCGCCGGCATCATGCGCGCGATGCGTTACGCGAGGAGTTCGCGGCGGCCAACACGCCGCCGCTGAATGAGCGGGATGTGCATGTGTAGAGCAGGGTGGAGGCGGCTCGCTTGCGCTTTTCAGAAGCGTGAGCGGGCCGCGCGCTGGTGGCTTTACCGCGCCAGCTTCGCCTCCAGCATCGCCTTCACCTCGTCCCATTCCTCGTCGATGATGCTAAAGCGCACCGAGTTGCGCTTACGCCCATCCGGCATGATGCGTTCGTGCCGGACCACGCCTTCCTGTTTCGCGCCGATGCGCAGAATCGCCGCGCGCGATTTCTCGTTGAGTTCGTCGGTGGTGAATTGCACGCGCACGCATTGCATCGCTTCGAATGCGTGGCACAGCAGCAGATACTTAGCCTCGGTATTCACCGCCGAGCGCTGCACCGATTCGCTCAGCCACGTGTGGCCGATTTCGAGTTTGCGATTGACCCGGTCGATCTTCCAGAACCGCGTGCTGCCGACCAGCGCGCCAGTGTCGCGCCGCACGATCACGAATGGCATCACGGTGCCGGCCGCGCGGCCTTCGAGCGCCGTTGCGATGTAGCTGTCGATGCTGCCGGGTCCGGGCACCACGGTCAGCTTCATATTCCACAATTGCCCGTCCGCGGCGGCGTCGAGCAAAGCTTGCGCATGGTCCCGCTGAAGCGGTCGCAGCTCCACGGTCTTGCCGGTCAGCGTGGCTTGCATGAGTTGTTGGGTGGTGTCGTTCATGGCAATAAAAAAGGTCCGCGAGCGACGGCTCGCGGACCCGGTACGGTGGCGTAAAAAGAGGCGACCGGTAAGCCGCCTCGGTCCGTCTTAAACCGACATCACCGATACCGCCTTGGTGACCAGATAGCCTTCCATCGCTTCCGGGCCGCCTTCCGAACCGTAGCCCGAATCCTTCACGCCACCGAACGGCATTTCCGGCGACGGCGTGGCCGGCTGGTTGATCCACAGCATGCCGACTTCCAGTTGCTGCGACAGCAGATGCACGTTGGTGAACGACTTCGTGAACGCGTAGCCCGCCAGACCGTACGGCAGACGATTGGCTTCGGCGATCGCTTCCTCGAGCTTGTCAAAGCCGCGAATCGCGGCGATCGGGCCGAACGGCTCGTTGTTGAACACGTCCGATTCGAGCGATACGTTGGTCAGCACAGTCGGCGCAAAGAAGTTGCCTTCCGAGCCCACGCGTTCGCCGCCAGTTTCGACCTTGGCGCCGGTCTTGCGCGCGTCGTCGAGCACCTTGCTCATCGCGGTGAGACGGCGTGCGTTGGCGAGCGGGCCGAGCGTGGTGCCTTCGGCGAGGCCGTCGCCGAGCTTGAGGCCTTCAGCGTGCTTGACCAGCGCCGCGGCGAATTCTTCGCGGATGCTGTTGTGCACGAGAAAGCGCGTCGGCGAGATGCAGACCTGACCGGCATTGCGGAACTTCGCACCGCCCGCGGCTTTCACGGCGAGCGCCACGTCGGCGTCTTCGGCCACGATGACCGGCGCATGACCGCCCAGTTCCATCGTCGCGCGCTTCATGTGCGCGCCGGCCAGTGCCGCCAGTTGCTTGCCGACCGGCGTCGAGCCGGTGAACGTGACCTTGCGGATCACCGGATGCGGAATCAGGTAGCTCGAAATTTCAGCCGGGTCGCCGAACACGAGGCCGACCGTGCCCGCCGGCACACCGGCTTCGACGAAAGCCTGCAGCAGCGCAGCCGGCGATGCCGGGGTTTCTTCCGGCGCCTTGACGAGGAACGAGCAGCCGCACGCGAGCGCGGCGCTCAGCTTGCGCACCACCTGGTTGACCGGGAAGTTCCACGGCGTGAAGGCGGCTACCGGGCCGATCGGTTCCTTGAGCACCAGTTGCTGCGCCGCGAGATTGCGCGACGGCACGATCCGGCCGTAGACACGACGGCCTTCGTCGGCGAACCATTCGATGATGTCCGCCGCCGCCAGCACTTCGACGCGTGCTTCGGCGAACGGCTTGCCCTGTTCCAGCGTCATCAGGCGGCCGATGTCCGAGGCGCGCTCGCGCACCAGCGCGGCGGCCTTGCGCATGGTCGTGGCGCGCTCGTTGGCCGGCACTTTGCGCCAGGCTTCGAAGCCGCGCTGCGCGGCGGCCAGCGCCCGGTCCAGATCGGCAATGCCGGCGTGCGCCACTTTGCCGATGGCCTTGCCGGTGGCAGGGTTGATGACGTCGAGCGTCTTGCCGCTGGCGGCGTCGCACCACTCGCCGTTGATCAGAAGTCGGGTATCCGTATAGTTCGAGGCCATGCTGGGGTTCCTGTATAGGGGAAAACGACAGGTCGCGCGGTCGTGAAACATTGGGCTGGACCTGCGCGGCCATGGGTGGACTGCCGATAACCAAACATCTTATCTGATTGTGTGAAATCGCACCGGCGGCCTGCCCGGACTTGGTGCGCGGCACGCGTCTTGCGGCTCGGCTGTTGCGGCGGCGGAAAACCGGGCGAAGCAGCGCCGCGCAAAGAAGCGTAGAGTCGAGCAGCGGTGACAGGATCCGGCGCACACCCGCGGCGGCGGGCGAAGCTCGGCGAATGCAGCCCAATCAACCCAGATGCACAGAGGAATCGACATGCCAACCGGTACAGTGAAATGGTTTAACGACGCAAAAGGCTTTGGTTTCATCACCCCCGACGACGGCGGCGAAGATCTGTTCGCCCACTTCTCGGAGATTCGTTCCGAAGGTTTCAAGTCCTTGCAGGAAAACCAGAAGGTCAGCTTTGAAATCAAGCAGGGGCCGAAGGGCAAACAGGCGGCGGATATCAAGCCGGTCTGACGTCATGGCCGGTTCGCGCGCGCAACGCGTGCGGCCGGCCATCAATCTGCATGATCCCCACATCGAAAAAAGCGGCTCGTTCACACGCTTGACATGAAGCGCCGTAAACCGGATTTTGTCCGCTCGATCCTGGTTGCCGCACGTGGTCCGACGCCAGTTTCCAGGCACATGGAACAGCGCCGCGGGTATCGTCAGCGTCCGTATTTTCCTTAAGGTTTCCTTCAGCTTTGCTCCGTAGTATTTGCGCGATTCCCCCGCCGGGTGGCGGGCAATAGTTCCGATAGTTTGGCGACAGAGAACTGAAAGCGCCGATACAAGGCTTGCTGGAGCATCCATGAAAACCCTGTTCTTGCAGGCGCCGTCGTATGACGGCTTCGATGGTGGCGCGGGTTCGCGCTATCAGGCCAAGCGTGAAGTCCGCTCATTCTGGTATCCGACGTGGCTCGCGCAGCCCGCCGCACTCGTGCCCGACAGCCGTGTCCTCGACGCACCCGCCGACGGCCTGTCCGTCGAGGCATCGCTCGACATTGCGCAGCAATACGATCTGGTGCTGATCCACACCAGCACGCCGTCCTTTCCCACCGACGCGCTATTCGCCGAAGACCTGAAAAAGCGCAAGCCGTCGCTGCTGATCGGTATGGTCGGCGCGAAGGTGGCGGTCGATCCGCACAATTCGCTGACCGCGAGCGAGGCGATCGACTTCGTCTGCCGCGAGGAATTCGACTTCACCTGCCAGGAAATCGCCGAGGGCAAACCGTTCGCGCAGATCAAAGGGCTCAGCTATCGCAACCGCGACGGTTCGATCGAGCACAACGAAGCGCGCCCGATTCTCGAGAACATGGACGAGCTGCCGTTCGTGGCGCCCGTGTACAAGCGCGATCTGAAGATCGACAACTACTTCATCGGCTATCTGAAGCATCCGTACGTATCGATCTACACGGGCCGCGGCTGCCGTTCGAAGTGCACCTTCTGTCTGTGGCCGCAAACCGTGGGCGGGCATCGCTACCGCACGCGTTCGGTCGAGAACGTGCTGGCCGAAGTGAAGTGGATTCGCGACAACATGCCTGAAGTCAAGGAGATCATGTTCGACGACGACACCTTCACCGACTTCAAGCCGCGCGTCGAGGAAATCGCTCGCGGCCTCGGCAAACTGGGTGTGACGTGGTCGTGCAATGCGAAGGCGAACGTGCCGTACGCCACGCTCAAGATCATGAAGGAAAACGGCCTGCGCCTTCTGCTGGTCGGCTACGAATCCGGCGACGACCAGATCCTGCTGAACATCAAGAAAGGTCTGCGCACCGACATCGCGCGCCGGTTCAGCGACGATTGCCGCAAGCTCGGCATCAAGATTCACGGCACTTTCATTCTCGGTTTGCCGGGCGAAACGCAGGACACGATCCAGAAGACGATCGAGTACGCCAAGGAGATCAATCCGCACACGATCCAGGTGTCGCTCGCCGCGCCGTATCCGGGCACGACGCTCTACAACCAGGCGGTCGAAAACGGCTGGCTCGAAGAGAACAAGGTGATCAATCTCGTGAGCAAGGAAGGCGTGCAGTTGGCCGCGATCGGCTATCCGCATCTGTCGCGCGACGAGATCTACCATCAGCTCGAAAACTTCTATAAGCGGTTCTATTTCCGCCCATCGAAGATCTGGGAAATCCTGCGTGAGATGTTGACGAGCTGGGACATGATGAAACGGCGCTTGCGTGAAGGCGTCGAATTCTTCCGGTTCCTGCGCGCCCACGAGGCGTGAACGCCGCGCACCTGCTCGAAGTCACGCTGGCCTATGCGTGCGCGGCGGGCGCCGTTGTCGGCGTCGGCTACACTGTGCTCGCCGGCGCGTTGATCGGACGATTCTTCGCGCGAGCTGTGTCGGAGCCGAGCACCTTTCCGCCGGTCACCATCGTCAAACCGCTGCACGGTAACGAGTGGGCGTTGCTCGCCAATCTGTCGAGCTTCTGCCGGCAGGATTATCCAGGGCCCGTGCAATTCCTGTTCGGCGTGCACGACTCCGCCGACCCCGCGCTGCAAACCGTCGACGATCTGCGGCGCCACTTTCCCGAAGCCGACATCACCGTGGTGGCCGACACGCGCCTGTACGGCCCGAACCGCAAGATCAGCAACATCCTCAACATGCTGCCGCAAGCGCGGCACGACGTGCTCGTTTTCGCCGACAGCGACGTGAGCGTCGGCCCGAACTATCTGCGCAATGTGATCGGCGAGTTGCAGAAGCCCGGCGTCGGACTTGTCACCTGCGCGTATCGCGGACAGCCCGATCCGGGCTTCTGGCCGCGCCTGTCGGCCAAGGCGACCAACTATCAGTTCCTGCCGGGTGTCGTGACCGGTCTCGCGCTCGGGCTCGCGCGCCCGTGCTTCGGGCAGACCATCGTGATGCGGCGCGATACGCTCGAAAAAATCGGCGGCTTTACACCGTTCGTGCGGCATCTGGCCGAGGACCATGCGATCGGCGAGGCGGTGCGCCTGCTCGGCGAGAAGGTGGTGATTCCGCCGTTCACGATCTCGCATGCCTGCGTCGAATCGAGCGCGGCGCAACTGATCGCGCATGAACTGCGCTGGAGCCGCACCATTCGCCGCATCGATCCGCTCGGCCATCTCGGCTCCGCGCTGGTTCATCCGTTCGCGTTCGCGCTGCTCGCGGTCATCTTCTCGGCTGGCGGCTGGTGGGCATGGTCGCTCGCGCTGGCCGCCATGTGCGCGCGGCTCGCCTTGAAACTGCTGTCCGATCGCGCGTTGAAGCAGGCGCATCGCGATCTGTGGCTGCTGCCGTTCTGGGATATCGTATCGTTTGCGATCTTCGTCGCGAGCTTCTGGTCCTCGCGCGTGATCTGGCGAGGCGTCAGCTTCAAGGTGGATGGCGACGGCCTGTTGTCGGCGGCACAGGACGAATGAACGGCACCACGGATCGGTCATGATGCGCAGGGTTTTTAAAGCAGCGGTTAAAAGCACGGCAAGGCGCCTGAAGCGCGCGCAGGGGGTGCTCGCGTGACGAAGCATCTCGGCCGCGTAGCCGCGCTAGCCGGCTTGCTGGTGTCGCTCTGGCTCGTCTGGCAGGACAATCCCGGCGCCGTGCTCGGCGCGCTGCGCGCGGCCGGCGCGGGGCTGCTGCTGGCGGCGCTCGCGCACGTGCTGCCGATGCTCGCCAACGCTTGCGACTGGCGTTCGCTGATTCGTGGCGCGAACCGTCCTGGTCTCCTCAATATGCTGCACCTCGTGTGGGTGCGCGAATCGGTGAATAGCATGCTGCCGGTGGCGCGCATCGGCGGCGAAGTGGTGTCGTTTCGCATGCTCAAGCGCTGGGGCGTGCGGCCGTCCATGGCGGTGGGCAGCATCATCGTCGATATGCAGCTCACGGTGATCAGCCAGTTGCTCTTCACGATGGTCGGCATCGGCTTTCTGTTCGCACACGCGCATTCCGACACGCTGCGGCTCGCCGGGCAACTGGCGTGGGGCGTGGTGGTGCTCACGCCGTTGCTGGTGCTGTTCGCGCTGGTGCAGCATGCGAGTCCGTTCGAGCGCATCACGCGCGCGCTCAATCATATGACGAGCGGCAAGCTCGCCGCGCTGGTCGGGCAGTCGGCGCAGATCGATCAGGCCATCAAGCTGATCTGGCGCCGGCGTGGCGTGGTGTTGCGCTATCTGTTCTTCTGGCAGCCGCTGCAGTGCTTCCTCACGTCGCTGGAAATCTGGCTGGCGCTGTACTTTCTCGGCGTGCAGGTCACGCTGGTGGAAGCGGTGGTGATCGAATCGCTGATCCAGGCAATCAGTAGCGCGGCCTTCTTCGTGCCGGGCGGTCTCGGCGTGCAGGAGGGCGGCTTCATTCTGATCGGCGGCGCGCTGGGCCTCGATCCATCCATCTGTCTCGCGCTGGCCGGCGCGCGCCGGATTCGCGACCTCGTGATGTTCGTGCCCGGCCTCATTGCATGGCAGTTCGCGGAGTCGTCGAATCGGGCACCCGAGCGGGCGTTCGAGCGCGCACCTTAGCCCGCCTGCGCATAAGCGGGAAACGACACCTCGACCGCGAGCCCGCTCTCGCCGATACCCTTGCCCAGACGCAGGCTCGCGCCGAAATGCTCCGCGATCCGCGCGACGATTGAAAGACCTAGTCCGCTGCCGGTGGCCTGATTGCCGGTCGCGCGGAAAAAACGATTCGTCAGACGGTCGAGGTCGCTCGCCGCGACACCGGGGCCGTCGTCGCGCACGGTCACCTGCACCCGGTCTTCGGCGTGCTGCACCGCCACTTCGATGATGCCGCCGGCATGCCCGTACTTGATCGCGTTATCGAGCAGATTGTCGAGCAGGATGCCGATCAGCACGGGCTCCGCGTCGATTTCCGCGCGCATGTCGCCGAGCAGCATCACGTGAATGTTTTTCTGCTGCGCGTTGCGCTCGTTGGCGAGCAGCGCGTCTTTCGCCACCGTTGCTGGTTTGAGCGGCGCCGTCGAGATTTTTTCATGCACGTCCAGGCGCGCGAGCAGCAGCAATTGCTCCGCGAGCCGCGCGCTGCGGTCGACGCCTTGCACCACGCGCTCCATGGCCAGCCGCTGGCGCACGGTGTCCTGTTCCGCCAGCGCGACTTGCGCCTGCACCTTGATCGCGGCCAGCGGCGTTTTCAGTTCGTGCGCGGCGTCGGCGGTGAACGCGCGTTCGCGCTCCAATGAATGCAGCAAACGCGACAGCAGCTGATTGATCGCATCGACCAGCGGGCGCACCTCGGTCGGCGCGCGGCCGATGTCGATCGGTTCCAGCCGGTTCACGTCGCGTGAGCGGATAGCGCGCGAGAGCAGCCTGAGCGGCGCCAGACTCCAGCCGATGCTGAGCCACACCAGCACCGCCAGCACCGGCAGCGCGACCAGCGTAGGCCGGGCGATCCGGCTCGCGACGCCGCTCACCAGGTCGCTGCGCGTATTGGCCGGTTCGAATACGCGCACGGTGTGGCCGAGCGTAGTGTCGCGCAAGGTGAACGAGTGGTACATCTGGCCGCCGAGCGTGATGTCCTGCGTGCCGCTCACGGCCGGCACCGGCAGGTCCCACGCCTTGAGCTCGCGCAATTGCGGGCTGCCCGCCAGCACGGCGCCGTTCGGGCCGCGCACCTGGAACAGCGCGTCGCGCGGCAGCGCGTCGTCGTCGTCGCTGTCGTTGGCGCCCGGCTCGCCGCCTTTTTCTTCCTCGCGCACGTCGATGCGCGCGTTGGCGAGCGTGGTCAGATTGCGCTGATCGAGCAGGGCGAGAATCTGCGCGAGTTCCGCGAGACGCGCCTCTTCCCATTCGGCGACTTCGCGCGTGGCCTGACGATAACTCGACACCAGCGCAATGCCCCAGACCAGCGCGATGCTGGTGAGGACCAACAGCACGAGACGCCGGCGAATCGACGCGCCCATCATTCTTTCTCCACCACGTAGCCGATATTGCGCACGGTCTTGATCAGCTTCGCGCCGAGTTTCTTGCGCAGATTGGACACGTGCACCTCGATCGCGTTGCTCTCGATTTCCTCCTGCCAGCCATACAGGCTTTCTTCGAGACGCGAGCGCGACTGGGGAATCCCCTGGTTGGTCAGCAACTGCAACAGGATCGCCCACTCGCGCGAGGTGAGCGACACGCGCGTCGCGCCCACTTCGACGGTTTGCGCGGCCGGGTTGACCGTCAGGTCCTGATAGCGGATCCGCTCGACGCTGCGGCCCTGCGCGCGGCGCAACAACGCCCGGCAACGGGCGATCAGTTCGGTCAGATCGAAGGGCTTGCCGAGATAGTCGTCGGCGCCCGCTTCGAGGCCGCCGACACGGTCGACCACCGTGCCCCGCGCGGTCAGCACGAGCACCGGCACGTCCTTGCCCGAATCGCGCAGGCGTTTCAGCAGTTCCATACCTGACACGCGGGGCAGGCCGAGATCGAGCAGCACCAGCGCGTAGGCGGTGGTGTCGAGCGCGAGACCGGCCTTGTGGCCGTCGCGAGCCCAGTCGACCGTGAAGCCGGCTTGACGCAGTCCCGCTTCGATACCGCAGCCGATCAGGTCGTCGTCTTCTACGAGGAGTACGCGCATGAGTTGAATATTTCCGTTCGATGTTCCATTGCACGGCAGCCGCGATATTCGAGCAGACGCTGGGCCGTAGTCCGAAGTTTAACCATGCTGTTCATCCCCCGCTTTATACGCCTTCTACCTTAAGGTTTCCTTCAGCTTGAATCGCTACTATCGCCCCTCAACAGATCGCTGTCGCGGCGTCATCGCGGACACGCGGCGGCGGGGCTGTTGCGATGTCGTTGCAGTTCAATCGTAAGCACATCGATGGGATGACAGTCGGTGCTTTTCCACGCCGACGAGTTGCGTCGAATCAGGGCGCCGGGCATTCCATCAGGTCACGAGACCCAGCCATGAAGCCAGCCACCGTCGACATGCTGCGCGCCCACCTGATGGTGGCCTCGCTCACCGCCATGGGCGCCGAGTTGCTCGCGTGCCTCGCACTGCTGGTGCTGCCGGTTTCGCAGAGCGTCTTCAGTTCCATGCCGTTCCGTCTGCTCGCCATCGCCGTGATTGCGAGCGGCGTGATCGTGACGCGCCAGTTCGCGCACGCTGCCTTCGAACTCGCGCTGCAGGGCCACTACGCGACCGGGACCAACCGTCTCGCGCGGCCGGTCGCGATCGCCTCGGATTGTCCGCGGCGCTGGCTCGTGATTCTTCATCTGCGCCTGACCGGCAGAGCGTTCGTGCTGGCCGAGCACTGACGGAACCGGACGATGGCGGTGCACGCGGTGACGGCATCCCAATGGATCCTGCTAGCCGGCTGCGCATGCGCGTCGCTGTACGCGCTGCTGGCGGCGGTCGCGATGCCGTTTTTTCGGCTCGCGCCGCGGCGCGGCGGGTCGTGCCTCTTATTTCACCTCGCAAGCTTCGCAGCCGCTGCATCGCTTCGCGCATGTCGGCGTCAGCGTGCTCAAGCCGCTGTGCGGCGCGGAGCCGCGTCTCTACGACAATCTGCGGACCTTTTGCGATCAGCGTCATGAGCATTTTCAACTGGTGCTCGGCGTGTCCTCGCCGGACGATCCGGCGATTGCCGTAGTGCGCCGTTTGCAAGCCGCCTATCCATCGCACGATATCGAACTCGCGATCGACACGCGCGTGCACGGCAGCAATCTCAAGGTTAGCAATCTGATCAACATGGCGGCGCGGGCACGCCATGACGTGATCGTGATTGCCGATAGCGACATTGCCGTCGAAGCCGATTATCTCGACACTGTGGCCGCGCCGCTCGCGGATGCGCGTGTTGGCGTGGTCACGTGCCTCTACGTGGCGCGCGGCATCGGCGGCTTCTGGCCGCGCGTGGGCGCGCTCTTCATCAACGAATGGTTCGCGCCGTCGGTGCGGGTCGCGCACGCGGCCGGCTCGCGCCGTTTCGGCTTCGGTGCGACGCTCGCGTTGCGGCGCGCCACGCTCGAGCGCATCGGCGGTTTCGAGGCGCTGAAAAACTGTCTCGCGGACGATTACTGGCTGGCCGAACACGTGCGCGCTCTCGGCCTGCAAACCGTGCTCTCGCGCGTGACGGTGGCCACCGACGTGATCGAGCCGGCGTTATCGGCCTTGTGGCAGCGCGAAACACGCTGGCTGCGTACGATTCGCTCGGTGAATGCGCCGGGTTTCGCGTTCCTCTTCATTACGTTTCCTACACCCTGGCTCGTGGCCGGCGCGTGGCTCACCACCGCCCTCGCGGCCAGTTCGTCCGACGCGGTGCATGCGTGGGCCGCGTTCACGAGCGCAACCGGCACGGCCGCCGGCCTCGCCGCGCGTCTGTTGTTGCATCTGCGCTCGGCGCGTCGTGAGCGTACGTTCTGGCGAGATCTGCCGCTGGTGCCGTTGCGTGATACGTTGCTGGCGTTGCAGTGGTGCGCCGCCGTGTTCGGCTCGCATGTGATATGGCGCGGTGCGCGCGTGCCCGTCGACGCCTCCACGTCGAAGGCCGCGCGCAACGGCGCGTTGAACGTGATGGATGTGATGGAGACGTCGGATGGCGGCTAAGCCACGCGCATTGATCGTCACCGCCGACGATTTCGGCCTGCACGCGCGGGTGAATCTGGCGGTCGAGCGGGCGCATCGCGAAGGCGTCCTGAGCGCCGCGAGCCTGATGATCGGCGCACCGGCTGCCGGCGACGCGGTGGCGCGCGCCCGCGCCTTGCCGCGGCTGCGCGTCGGCCTGCATCTGGTGCTGGCCGACGGCGACGCGGTCACGCCGCGCGCGGGGATTGCCGCCTTGCTCGACGAGCATGGCCGCTTCGGCGACAACATGGTGCGCGACGGCGTGCGGTTTTTCTTTTTGCCGCATGTGCGCAAGCAGCTTGCGCGGGAAATTCGCGCGCAGTTCGATGCCTTTGCGCAGACCGGTCTGACGCTCGACCACGTCAACACGCACAAGCATTTTCATTTGCACCCGACGGTGCTCGGATTGATTCTGGACATCGGACGCGAGTATGGGATGAAGGCCATGCGCTTGCCGTTCGAAGCGAATGCGCCGCTGTGGTTGCGGCCGTGGATCGCGCGGGTCAAGGCGCGTCTGGATCGCGCCGGCATCGCGCATAACGATTACGTAGTGGGAATCGCCGATAGCGGCCGGATGGATGAGGCGGCGTGGCTGGCGGCGCTCGCCGATCTGCCGCACGGGGTGGGGGAGATTTACTGCCATCCCGCGGTGGCGGGGGAGCGGCCGTTGAGTGACGGGATGAGGATGTATCGTCACGAGGACGAATTGCGCGCGTTGTTGTCGCCGAAAGTTGCTATGGCGATTCGTGCGGCGGGGGTGCGGGTTGGCGGGTTTCGTGATGTGCTGAAGGTGTAGGTCTTTCACTGCGTCGACTGAGTCGGAGATGCGCCCGCGGCGAGCCGCAGGTGCACACACCGGAAGCCGCGCGGGCCGCATAGCGCCGCTTAGATCGCCTCCTTCTTCATCAACAACTTCAACAACACCGGCAGCAACAGCAACACCAGCGGCAACTGAACAATCAGCCCCGAGATAATCGCGATCGCCAGCGGCTGCTGCATCGCCGATCCTTGCCCCAATGCAAAAGCCAGCGGTAGCAGCGCGAGAATCGCGGCGATCGTCGTCATCGCGATAGGACGCAGACGATTGCGCCCGGCGCTCAGCAACGCTTCCTCGAATGGCATTTCGTCATCCCGCACGAGCCCCTGCAGCTCCGAAACATAAAAAATCGCCACCTCGGTCACGATGCCGATGATCATCGTCATCCCCATCATCGCGGAGATGTTCAACTCGATGCCGGTGATCCACAAGCCGATGAACACCGCGCCCGCCGCCAGCAACGGCATCGCCATGACCGCCAGCGCGACGCGAAAGCGCTCGTACAGAAACAGCAGCAAACCGAACACCAGCGCGATCGCCGCACCGAACACACTCAGCAGCCCTTTGAACGCAATCTGCTGCTGCTGATACAGGCCGCCCAATTCGTAATACACGCCGCTCGGCAATAGAGCCTTATCGCTGAGCGTCTTCTGCACGTCGGCGATCGTCGAGCCGAGATCGCGGCCGTCGATGCGCGCGGTCACCGCCACCATCCGTTTCAGATTGTCGCGGCTGATTTCCGGCTGGCCTGTCACCGTCACCTGATCGGCGACGCGATCGAGCGCGAACAGGTGGCCGTCTGGCGCGCGAATCTGCAACTGTCCCAGTTGCGTATCCGTGAGCTTCATCGCGCCGGCCACGCGCACGCGCACGCCGACCGTTTTCGGGCCGCTCTGGAATTGCGTGGCCACATTGCCTTCCACCATATCGGAGACGGCCTGAGCGATCGACTGCGGGTCCATGCCTTCGGCGGCCGCCGCTTCCGGGCGGATGTGCAATTCGAGGGCGTCGCCGGCCGGATTGATGCCGTCGTTCACGTCCACCACGCCCTGGATCTTGCCGATTTGCGCCGCGACCTTGCGCGCGGTCGTGTCGAGCGTGGTAGGGTCGTCGGAATAGATCTTGATCTGGACCGGTTGCGGCACTGCCGTCAGGTCGCCGATCAGATCCTCCATCAACTGCGCGAGTTCGATACTCACGCCCGGCACCTGAGTCTCGATCTTCGAGCGGATTTCTTCCATCACGGTGTCGATCGGTTCGCGGTTGCCAGACTTCAGCCGCACGAAGAAGTCGCCCTTGTTGGGCTCGTTCAGGTCGCCGCCAAGACCGGCGCCGGTGCGGCGCGAATAGGTCGCGACATTCGGATTCGCGCGGATGATGCTCTCGATCTGCTTCATCAAGCGGTCGGTCTCGGTCACCGACGTGCCCGGTTCAGTGTGATAGTCGAGCACGAAACCGCCTTCGTCCATGCTCGGCATGAATCCGCTGCCCACGCGAGTGAACGCGAACGCGGCCACCACGATCAACGGCAGCAGGCCCAATAACACGAGCACCGGCCGCGCGGTGACGCGCTCGACCAGAAACGCGTAGCGCCGGTTCATCCACGAGGCGAAGCGGGTTTCCTGGTGCTCCTCGGCGTCTTTCGGTTTCAGCCAGCGGTCGCACAGAATCGGCACCGCGAGCCACGTGACGAGAAACGAGATGAACAGGGCGCTTGCCATGGTCACGGAGAGCGCCTTGAAGAACGCACCCGTCACGCCGGACAGAAACGCCAGCGGCACGAAAATGATCAGCGTTGCCGCCGACGACCCGGCCAGCGGCCGCGTGAATTCGAGCGCCGCCGCCATCACGCGGCCATGAAATGCGCGCGCGCCGCCCTCGCGCATGCGCCGCACGATGTGTTCGATCATCACGATCGCATCGTCGATCACGAGACCGACGGCGGCTGCCATGCCGCCGAGCGTCATGATGTTGAAGCCCATGCCGAACACGTCGAGCAGGAGGATCGTCGCGGCCATCACCACCGGCACGAGTGCGACGGCGATCGCGGTGATCTTCCAGTTGCGCAGGAAAGCGAACAGCGTCAACGCCGCCAGCACCACGCCGATCATGATCGCGTCGCGCACGCTGGTGGCCGAGGCGATCACCAGTTCGCTCTGGTCGTACCAATTCGACAGATGCACGCCGGCCGGCATCTGATGCTGGAAATCGGCGAGCTTCGCACGGATCGCCTTGGCCATCGCCACGCTGTTCGCGCCCGGCTGCTGATACACGTTGATGAGCACGGCGTCCTGGCCGTCGGCAGTGACGCGCATCCATTGCGGCACCACGCCAGCGCGTACGGTCGCGATGTCGCCGAGGCGGATCTGCGTCGCGCCGTTGGCCGACACCACGACATTGCGCAGTTCGTCGAGCCGCGTAATGGTGGTGTTGGCGATCACGAGGTAGAGCTTGTAGTGATCCTCGATGCGGCCGTTCGCCATCAGCACATTGCTCGCGCCGATCGCCTTCGACACATCGGACAGCGAGAGCTTGTACGCGGCGAGGCGGGCGGGATCGATCGCGACTTCGAACTCGTCCTGATCGCCGCCCGTCACGTCGACGCGCGCCACGCCTTCCACCGAAGACAGCAACGGCCGCATCTGGAATTGCGCGAGGTCGTGCAGCGCGGAGAGCGACTGCCGCTGCGAAGTCAGGCTATACGCCAGCACCGGAAACACGGTGGGGTCCATGCGCCGCACCTGCATCGAGGTGCCTTGCGGCAGCGTCGCGAGTATTTCGCTGATGGCCGACTGCGCCTGCAAGGTGGCTTGCGCCATGTCGGTGCCCCAATCGAAATTGATCGAGATTTCGGCTGCGCCGCGGCTCGTTTTCGATTCGACGTCGCGCACGTTCGGCACGCGCCGCAGCGCTTCTTCCACAGGCATCGTGACGAGCGTGGCCATCTGTTCGGCGGGGCGGTCGCCCGCGTCGAGCGAGACGACCGCACGCGGAAACGCGACGTTCGGGAACAGCGAGATCGGCAGGCGGAACGCGGTCAGTGCGCCCGCCATCGCCAGCAACGCGATCACGAACAGCAGCGAGCGCCGGTGCTTCTGCATCCATTGACCGAAATTCATCGCGGCGTGCCTCCGCTGGTTTGCACCGCCATGCCGTCCTTCAACTCATAGTTGCCGCTGACCACGAGGCCCTCGCTGGCGTCGAGCGGGCCATCCACGCCGTAGCGGTCGCCGTTCTCCACCTGCGTGGTCACCGCCACGCGGCGCGCCTTGTTCTGCGGCGTGATCTGAAACACGTACGCACCGTTGTCGTCTTTCAGCACGGCGGCGCGCGGCACGATCCAGTGCGTGCCGCTGCGGGTCGCGATATCGGCGCTCACGCGCGTGCCGGGAATGAAGGCAGTCTGACCGAGCGGCACGTTCGCGCCGACGTCGACGAGTTGACTCTGCTGATCCACGGACGCGCCGACCAGCGCGACGTGGCCGTTCACCGAAGTCTTCGCGAGCGACGCGGACAGGCCGTGCAACGTAACGGTGTCGCCGGCGTGGATCGCGGCGGCATCGGCGGGTTCGACGCCGAGCATCACGTTGGCGCGCGCGTCCTTGCCGCTGCCGCCGGCGAGTTGCAGGATCGCCGCGCCGGGCTGCACCTGGTCGCCCTGAGCGGCCGTGACCTGCAGCACCACGCCGTCGTTTGGCGCGGTGATGATCTTGTTGCCGCTTGCCACGCCTGTCTGGATCTGCGCGGCGAGCGCCTGCTGTGCGTCGTCTGCAGCCTTGCGGGCACTGGCGAGTTGCGACTGGGTGGCGAGCGCTTTGTCGTACAGCGATTGCGTGCGCGCCAGCTCGCCTTGTGCGAGTGTCACGGCGCTTTTCGCCTGGGTGGCCGCGAGGACGGCGGCAGGGTCGGCCTGCACGACGAAGAGCGGCGTGCCGCGCGCCACGGTTTGCCCAGGCTGCACGCGCATCTGCACGATACGCGCGGTATACGGCAGATTGACGGTGGTGAGGTTCGAGGCGGACGCCGCGACGATGCCATATGCCCGCACCGGCTGCGCGATCTCGGCGCGCTGCACGTGCACGGTCTGGACGGCGACCACCGGTTGATCGGCGGCGTCGGCGGCGGGCGCTGCCGCGGCGCTTGCGGCAGGGGCCGCATGAACGCCGGCGCACAGCAACGTGGCGCAGGCGATAAAAATCGCACCGGCGGCAATGCGTGGCCGCAGCGCTGAGGTCAGGCTATTTCGCATGAGTGTCGGAGTCAGTCAGAGCGGTGGAGTAGGCGTCGGGAATCGCGCTGCCGAGCAGTGCCTGCAAGCCGACGCGTTGTTCGGCGAGCGACTCGCGCAACGTCGCGACGTCGATCTGTTTGGTGAGCGCGGCACTTCGCGCGTCGGTGTAAGCGCCGAGCGCGAGGTTGTGTTCCGCGTAGGCCGCGGCCGCGTCGTTGGCGGCTACGTCGACATCAGGCAAGGCGGCCTCGGTCTGCTGCAACTGCCGTGTGAGGATCGTGTTGTCCGCGCGCAGATGCGCGACATCCGCGTAAGCGTTGTTCAGCCGCGCCTGATATTCGTCGCGCAGGTGCTGGCGGGTCGCTTGCTCGATCGCGACGTTGCCCTGGTTACGGTTGAAGATCGGCAGGCTCAAGTTGATCTGGAAGCCGCTCGTGTAGATGTTCGAGGTATCGCGCGCCCGCACGAAGCCCACGGACAGACTCGGAAACTGGCTGAGAATCGCGGCGCGATATTTCTGTTCCTGCGCCTCGTAGCCGGCTTGCAGCGCGATCAGATCGGGGCGGCGTCGAGGCAATCCTGCGAGCGTGGCGTCGAGCGTCGTGTCGGAGAGCGGCTCGATGTCTTCGCCGCCGGTGAGTTGCAATTGCACCTCGGGCGAGACGCCGAGCAGCGCGTTCAGATCGTGGTGCGTTTGCTCGGCTGCGCGCTCGGCGTCGGTGTATTGCTTGCGTGCGTCGCTATAGGCGAGGAGCGCCGCATTCAGCGTGTCGTCGGTGAGATTGCGGTCTCGGCGCGCTTCGGCCATGCGTTCGTAGCGCGTGCGCGCGAGATCGCGCTGACGCTGCAAAAGCGGCAACGTGTCCTGCTGGAAGCGCGTCTTGATGAACAACTGCCGCGCCTGCGCGACGATCTGCCATTCCTGCCACAGCAGACCAAGATCGGTTTTGGCCACGGTGGCGTCGGCTGATCGTTGGTTGGCGCTGCGCACGACGATCGCCATCACGTCCATGCTCAACCCGTAGCTGAACGCGCGCGTGGTGCCGATCTGGCCGGGATAATCGCTCGATACGCTCAGTTGCGGGTCGGGCAGCAGACCCGCCGAGTAGGCCTGCGCGCGGGCGATGCCGAGGTCGTCGCGGGCCAGCTTGAGGTCGGGATTGTTGGCCACCGCGAGCATCGCGACTTCGTCGATATCGAGCCCGTCGGACGGGTCGAAGCGATGCGCGGCCAGTTCCGGCAGCGGCATGCTCGACGGATCGATACGGATGCGTTCGAGCGAATGCGCGGAGGTGGACGTGTCTTGCGGCGCGAGCGGCTCGCGGTGATACCACGTGCAGCCGCCCATCAGCAGCGCGCAGAGCGGCACGAGCGCGCGCAGCCGGTCGTATGGTCGCGAAGTGTGTTTGACCGCGGGCTCGGCCGGCGCGGCGAACCCTGACACGGCCGCCGATATAGCCGCCGTTGCGGCATTGAAAACGGGCAAAGTCCGGCTCCTGAACGAAGAAATAGGGCATCCGCGCAGGGATGCCGCGAACAGGAGCCGATTCTGCTGATGGACTGCTTAAGACACGCTTAACGCCAATTTAAGCGTCCCTTCAGCGTCGCTTCAGGAAAACATAAGCAAGCCATAAGGAAGCGTTAAGCTACCGGGCGAGACAATGCCGGGGCCAACACGGGAGAGGAGAGACCATGCGTCTGCTACTGGTCGAAGACGACGACATGATTGCGGAAACGGTACTGGGCGCGATGCGCCGCGCCGGCTACGCGATCGACTGGGCCGAAGACGGCCGCGCGGCGGAGTTGTCGCTCGACAATGGTGTGTACGACCTCGTGCTGCTCGATCTCGGCTTGCCGAAGAAGGACGGCATCGACATCCTCAACGCCTATCGCAAGGGCGGCGGCGCCGCGCCGGTCATCATCCTGACGGCTCGCGACGCCGTCGACGCACGGATTCGCGGCCTCGACGCCGGCGCCGACGACTATCTGATCAAGCCATTCGACCTCGACGAACTGGCCGCGCGCGTGCGTGCGCTGCTCAGACGCCGCACCGGCCAGAAGCAGCCGGTCTACGCCCACGGCGAGCTCACGCTCGACCCCGCCGCGCACGAAGTCACCAAGTCCGGCGAGTCGCTGCCGCTCGTGCCGCGCGAATTCGCGCTGCTGCAGGCGCTGATCGAAGAGCCGACGCGCGTGTTCACCAAGGCCGAGCTGGAAGAGAAACTGTACGGCTGGGGCGAGGAAGTGGGCAGCAATACCATCGAAGTGCATGTACATAGCCTGCGGCGCAAGATCGGCGCGGAGCAGGTGGTGACCGTGCGCGGCGTGGGCTACCGTCTGAAGAGGTACTGATGAAGTCGATTCGCCGGTGGCTGCTGGGTTGGCTGATCTTCGGCCTGGCGGTTGCCTCGGGCGTGGCCGGCTACGGCATCTTTCACACGGCGCGCGAGGAAGCGAGCGAACTGTTCGACTACGAGTTGCGCACGATCGCGCTGTCGCTGCCGTCGAACCTCGCCGGTGCGGGCGACGGTGAACATCGCAACCCCGACCTCGGTGGTCTGGCCGACGACCGGGTCGTCATCGAAATCTGGGACGCTGCCGGCAAGCTCATCTATCACTCGCTGCAGGCGCCGGTGTTTCCGCGTCAGCCCGCGGGCTTCAACACGGTGGAGCGCGGCGAGTATCACTGGCGCACATTCGCCGTGCAGCAGGCGCAGCGTTATATCCAGGTGGCGCAGCCCATCTCCGTGCGCGAGGACCTTGCGCTGCAACTCGCGCTGCACACGCTCTGGCCGCTCGGCGTGCTGGTGCCGGTGACGATCGTGCTGGTCCTGCTGGTGGTGGCGCGCGGGCTGGCGCCGATCGGCGGGCTATCGCGCGCGCTGTCCACCCGCACCATCGACTCGCTCGAACCGCTGCGTCTGGACGGCAGCGTGCCGGTCGAAATCAAGCCGCTGGTCGAAGCCCTCAACGATATGCTGCAGCGACTGCACACGGCGTCGCAGGCACAGCGCACCTTTATTGCCGATGCCGCGCACGAGTTGCGCTCACCGCTCGCCGCGCTGAAGCTGCAATTGCAGGCCGCGTCGCGCGACGGTTCGTTAAAGGGCGAAGGGCAAACGCTCGAGCGCGTCGAAGGGCGCGTCAACCGCATCATTCACCTGGTGCAGCAACTGCTGACGCTGGCGCGTGAAGACGCGCATCCGGTCACGTCGATGGTGCCGGTCAGCTTGCGCCGGATCGGTGAGCAGGCCGTGGGTGATTTTTCGTTGCTGGCGGAAACGAAGGAGATCGACATCGGCCTGGAATGCGAAGGCGCGCGCACGGAGGGCGATGCTTATACCGTGCTGGCGGAGCCGCACGGCATGAGCGTGCTGCTGGGCAATCTGATCAACAATGCGATCCGGCATACGCCGCGCGGCGGCCGTGTCGACGTGATCCTGAAGCGTGCCGGTACGCGCGTTGGCTTCGAGGTCGTCGATACCGGCGCGGGCATTCCGGAGGCCGAACTCGAACGGGTCTTCGACCGCTTCTATCGCGGCGAGGAAGCGCAAGGCGAGGGCAGCGGCCTCGGGCTCGCGATCGTGTCGCGTATCGCCGAGCGGCATCAGATGGACCTTTCGCTGCGCAACAACGAGGGCCGGCACGGCTTGCGTGTGACCGTGTCCGGTCTGAAGGCGCATGACGTCGACGCGCCGGTGGCCGTCAAAAGCTGACGGCCATTGCTTCATGGCGCGGCATTCATACGGAGCGCTCCCTGGACAAGGGCGATGAACGCTGATCGTTCGATGCATCACTGGGCGGCCCGTTTAGCGTCGCGTCCAGTTCCGACGCGCTCGACACCTGGCGCAATTCGTCGGCGATGATCGACACCAGCGCATCCGCCGCGGCGCTCAACGGGCGGCGCGGATGGCTCACACACACGATATGCCGCACGATGCGCGGCGCGAGGATCGGATAAGCGCGCAGGCTGCCCAGGCGCACCGCGCGCTGCACGGCGATACGCGGCAGGATGGTCGCGAAGTGCGTGCTTTCCACCAGCTTCACGATCGTGCTCAACACGTCGATCTCGAAGCGCGGCGCGAGCAGCACGTCTTCATGTTGCGCGGCTGTATCGAGCACGCCGCGCAAGCCGTGGCGCTTGGTCGGCAACACCAGCTCCAGCTCGGGCAGTTGCGCGAGTTCGATCGCATGCGGCAACTCGGGGCCGTGCTCGGCGCTCGTCACCAGCACCATTTCCTCGTCGAGCAAGGGCTGCGCGTCGAGCGAGAGACGCGCGCGCGGCTTGTTGATCAGCGCCGCGTCGAGCTGGCCGCCCGCCACCCAGTCGATGAAGGTCGCGCTGTAGCCGTCCGCCACGGTCACCTCGACATGCGGGTAGCGCGCGTGGAAACGCGATAGCGCATCGGCCAGCACGCTTTCCGTAACCGACGCGATCAGCCCGATCGATACATGGCCGGTCACCACCTCGTCACGCTGCACGAGTTGCTGACGCGCATGCGCGAGATCGCGCATGATCGGTAGAAAGAGCCGATACATGAGCCGGCCGGCGGCAGTCGGCGCCATGCCGTGCGCGTTGCGCTCGAAGAGCTGCTGGTGCAGTTCGTCCTCGAGTTTGGCGATCTGCATGCTGAGCGCGGGCTGCACGATGTTCAGGCGTTTCGCC
The DNA here is from genome assembly GCF_004339745.1 of Paraburkholderia sp. BL9I2N2. GTDB lineage: Bacteria > Pseudomonadota > Gammaproteobacteria > Burkholderiales > Burkholderiaceae > Paraburkholderia. The sequence continues at coordinate 1,708,996 of NZ_SMGP01000001.1, forward strand.
GCCCGCGTGACCGAACCGTCCTCGAAGAGCGCGATGAAATACTGGATTTGCCTGAGGTCCATGTTGGTATGAATAAAACATCAGCAAACGTAATGAGAATGACGCGCCGTATCAGATAAAGGCCGCAACCGTGTGCCATGGACGCTCCCAAACCCTCAGCCGACGGTGGCGCATGCGCCCCCGCCCGCGCCGTGTCTATTGATATCCTGCCTACAATTACCTGTCATTGGTGCTAACACGCATATCATCGGGAATGATTCGACGCATCAATAATCAATATTAGAAGTTATACGCTGATCTCGTTACGCTTCCATCATCAACTGGCAGTCCGGTTCGGACATGAAGCCAGGCATTGATGGAGACGTAGATGAATACTCGCGATGCCGCATCGCACGGTACTTTTCACCTGACGTGGGCCCGCCCGTCCGCCGCGCTCACGCTGCGCGACTGGCTGGCGCATCTGGCGCGCACGGGCCGGGTCGCGACGATCGACAAGCCGGTCGCGCTCGAACACGAACTCGCCGCGATTGCAAAGCGGCTGGACGGCACGCAAGCCGCGTTCTTCACGAAGCCGGGCGGTCACGACGTTCCGGTGGTCAGCGGTTTCATGTCGCGGCGCGCGTGGATCGCGGAAGCGATGGGCGTGGCCGAGGCCGATCTGCTGGCGCGCTTTCGCGACGCGGCCGATCAGCCGGTTCCTTCGAAGGAAATCCCGCGTGCCGAAGCAGCCTGCCAGCAGGTCGTGCATACCAGCGGCATCGATCTTCACAAGCTGCTGCCGATTCCGACTCATAGCGAGCACGACAACGGGCCGTACATCACCGCGGGTCTCGTGATTGCACGCAATCCGCGTACCGGCGTGCAGAACGTGTCCATCAACCGCATTCAGGTGCATGGACCCGATCGCATGGCGATCCTGCTGTTGCCGCGCCACTTGTATGCGTTTCAGAAGGCAGCCGAGGAAGCCGGCGATGCGCTCGACGTGGCGGTCGCCATCGGCGTCGATCCGCTGACGATGCTCGCCTCGCAAGCCATCACTCCTATCGATCACGACGAACTGGAAATTGCCGGTGCGCTGCATGGCGCGCCGCTACCGGTTGCGAAGTGCGTGACGAACGACGTGCATGTGCCGGCGTTCGCCGAGATTGTGATCGAAGGCCGCATCCTGCCGAACGTGCGCGAGCCGGAAGGTCCGTTCGGCGAATTCCCGAAGTACTACAGCGCGAAGGAAGCGCGCGAGGTGATCGAGGTTACAGCGGTCACGCATCGCAGTGATCCGATCTTTCATACAATTGTGCCGGCTGAGATGGAGCATCTGCTGCTCGGCGCGATTCCGCGCGAAGCGACGCTGCTCGCGCATCTGCAACGCAGCCATCCCGGCGTGAAGGACGTGCATCTTTCGGCGGGTGGCGTGTGCCGTTATCACTTATGGGTGCAGTTCGACAAGAAGCGCGAAGGCGAAGCAAAGAACGTGATTCTTTGCGCATTCGGTGCGCATTACGACATCAAGCAGGTGGTGGTCGTCGATACCGATGTGGACGTGCATGATCCGGCCGAAATCGAATGGGCAATCGCCACGCGCTTCCAGGCGGATCGCGATCTCGTCGTGATCGCAGGCGCGCAGGGTTCGCCGCTCGATCCCTCGACGACCGTGGGTCAGCCGGAAGACGCGCCGCCGCATCTGCAGGGCGTGAGCGCGAAGATGGGCCTCGACGCCACGCGGCCGGCGGTCTATCCGGCGCACGTCTTCACGCGCGTCTACATCCCCGGCCAGGACACGGTCGATCTCGACGCGCTCGTCGCAGCGGACAACCGCGCGTTCGATGCCTATCTAAGCCGCCATCATGACTGAGCGTATCGTCGTCGGCATCTCGGGTGCGAGCGGCGCGCTGATCGGCGTGCGTCTGCTCGCCGCGCTGCGCCGGCTCGGCACGCACGAGACGCATCTGATCGTGTCGGCCTCCGGCGCGGTCACGGCGGCGCAGGAACTCGGTCTGACGCGCGGTGACATCCACAAGCTCGCCGACGTCGTCCACAGCGTGCGCGACGTCGGCGCGTCCGTCGCAAGCGGTTCGTTCCTCACGGCGGGAATGGTGATTGCGCCGTGCTCGATGAAAACGCTAGCGAGCGTCGCGAACGGCTTCGCCGACAACCTGCTCACGCGTGCCGCCGATGTGATGCTCAAGGAGCGCCGCCGGCTCGTGCTGGTCGCGCGCGAAACTCCCCTGAACCTTGCGCATCTGCGCAACATGACGCTCGCCACCGAAATGGGCGCGATCGTGATGCCGCCGGTGCCCGCTTTCTACGCGCATCCGAAGACGATCGACGATGTGGTCGATCACACGGTCGGGCGCATTCTGGATCTGTTAGGCATCGAGCATCGCGAAATCGCGCGTCGCTGGAGCGGTCTCGCCGACGAATTCGCGAGCCGCGATGAAGGAGCAGAGCAATGAACCAGCGTGAGACCGCCTTTGCCGATATCAATGCACGCGCTGCGGATGAAGTCGCGCCGGAGCACAAAGCGCACTCGCGGCGGCATCTCGGCCGCCCGATGGAGCGTCTGGAAGATCCCGCGATTCTCACCGGCCACGGCCGTTACGGCGACGACATCGGCATCCGGCCCGGCACGCTGCACGCCGCGATCCTGCGCTCGCCGCACGCGCATGCCGAACTGGTGTCGATCGACACGGAAGCGGCGTCGCAGCTCGGTGGCGTGCGCGCCGTACTCACACGCGACGATCTGCGCGGATGGTCGCGACCGTTCGTGGTCGGCGTGAAGTCACCGATGGAGCAGTGGGCGCTGGCGATGGACCGCGTGCGCTATGTCGGCGAACCGGTGGCCGTCGTGATGGCGGAATCGCGCGCTATCGCCGAAGACGCGCTCGATCTGCTCAAGGTCGAGTACGCGACGCTCGATCCGGTCACATCGATCGAACAGGCGGCAAACGACCAGTCGCCGGTATTGCACGAGAAGGTCGGCAGCAATGTGATCAGCGACCGGCACTTCCGCTACGGCGAGCCGGAAGCCGCGTTCGAGAAAGCGCCGCATCGCGTGAAACTGGTTGCGCACTATCCGCGCAATAGCTGCGCGCCGATCGAATGCGGCGTGGTGATCGCGGAGTATCTGGCGGGCGATGAAGGCTACGACGTCACGTCGAATTTCATGGGCCCGTTCTCGCTGCACGCGGTGATGGCGATGGCGCTGAACGTGCCCGCCAACCGTTTGCGTCACAAGGCGCCGCGCGATTCGGGCGGCAGCTTCGGCGTGAAGCAGGCAGTGTTTCCGTACGTCGTACTGATGTGCCTCGCTTCACGCAAGGCGGGCGCGCCGGTGAAATGGGTCGAGGACCGGCTCGAACATCTGAGCGCGGCCACTTCCGCGACCGCGCGCGTATCGACACTCGAAGCGGCGGTGGAAAACGACGGCCGCATCACGGCGCTCTCCTACGATCAACTCGAAGACTGCGGCGGCTATCTGCGCGCGCCGGAACCGGCCACGTTCTATCGCATGCACGGCTGCCTGACCGGCGCGTATGCGATCGACAATCTGCTGGTGCGCAACCGCGTCGTGCTGACCAACAAGACGCCGACGGGGCTAGTGCGCGGCTTCGGCGGACCGCAGGTGTATTTCGCGCTCGAACGGCTGATGCAGCGCATCGCGCTCGAACTGAAGCTCGATGTGCTCGATGTGTACCGCCGCAACTTCGTCGCCGCCGATGCGTTCCCATATCGCGCCGCGGCCGGCGCGCTGCTCGACTCGGGCAACTATCAGGAAGCGCTGCGCCGCGCGCTGGCCGAAGGCGGCTATGACGAACTGCATGCGCGTCGTGAGGCGGCACGCAAGGAAGGACGTCTGTACGGCATTGGCTTTGCGGCGATCGTCGAACCGTCGGTGTCGAACATGGGCTACATCACGACGGTAATGCCCGCCGACGCCCGCAAGAAAGCCGGACCGAAGAGCGGCGCGATCGCGAGCGCGACGGTGAGCGTCGATCTGCTCGGCGGCGTGGTGGTGACGATTGCGTCGACGCCCGCCGGCCAGGGGCATATGACGGTGTGTGCGCAAGTCGTAGCGGACGTGCTCGGCGTCTCGCCGCACGATGTCGTCGTCAATGTCGAATTCGATACACACAAGGATGCGTGGTCGGTGGCGGCGGGCAATTATTCGAGCCGCTTTGCCGGTGCGGTGGCGGGCACGGTGCATCTGGCGGCGGTGCGCGTACGGGACAAGATCGCGCGCATCGTGTCGAAACAATTGGGCTGCGCGCCGGACGATGTCTGTTTTGAAGAAGGCCGCATCTTTGCAAAGGGCGCCGAGGATCGCGCGCAGCCGTTCGGCCGCGTCGCCGCCAATGCGCCGCATTGGGCGCCCGCGCTGTTGCCCGAAGGCGAAGAACCCGGTCTGCGCGAGACGGTGTTCTGGAATCCGCCGAACATGGCCGCGCCGGACGAGAACGATCGCATCAACACTTCGGCGGCCTACGGCTTTGCGTTCGACATGTGCGGGGTCGAAGTGGATCGCGCCACCGGCCGGGTGCGGATCGACCGCTACGTCACCGCGCACGACGCCGGCACGCTGCTGAACCCCGCGCTCGCCGACGGCCAGATTCGCGGCGCCTTCGCGCAAGGGCTCGGCGCGGCGTTGATGGAGGAATTCCGCTACGGCGCGGACGGCAGCTTCCAGTCCGGCACGCTCGCCGACTATCTGATGCCCACCACTTGCGAAGTGCCCGATCCGGTGATCGTGCATCTGGAGACGCCGTCGCCGTTCACGCCGCTCGGTGCGAAAGGACTCGGCGAGGGCAACAACATGAGCACGCCGCCGTGCATCGCGAATGCGGTGGCGGACGCGCTCGGCGTCGACGATATCCGTTTGCCGCTGACGCCTTCGAAAGTGATGGCGCTGATCGGCATCGACGATCCCGCGCCGTCGCGTCCCGAGTTGCGTGAAGCCGCAGCGGCCAAACCGGCGCTGCCGGGCGGCGGCAAGGCGCTTACCGCGCAGGGCAGCGTCGATCTGCCGGCGTCGCCGGAAGCGATTTTTGCCGTGCTGCTCGATCCGAACGCGCTCGCCAAGGTCATTCCCGGCTGCCATGCGCTCGAAGCCGAAGGTACGAATCAGTATCGCGCCGACGTGACGGTCGGCGTCGGCATGATCAAGGCGCGTTTCGAAGCGAAGATCGGCCTGTCGGAAATCGACGCGCCGCATCGGCTGCGTTTGGCTGGCGCGGGCATGTCGTCGCTCGGCAGCGCGCGCGGCAGCGGCCTCGTCGAATTGACGCCGATTGAAAACGGCACGCGTCTTTCGTACGACTACGAAGCCCAGGTGTCGGGCAAGGTCGCGGCGGTCGGCGGGCGCATGCTCGAAGGCGCGGCCAAGGTCGTGTTGCGGCAGCTGTTCGAATCGCTCGGCCGTCAGGCGGCGGGCAAGCCGGTTCAAACCGGTGGCTCGTGGCTCTCGCGCCTCTTCGCCCGTTTCAGGAGACAGGCATGAAACCCGCGCCGTTCGATTATTTGCGCGCCATGACCACCCAGCATGCGCTCGACGCCCTCGCGCAAAGCGGCGAGGACGCACGCGTGCTGGCCGGCGGCCAGTCGTTGATGGCGGTGCTGAACATGCGGCTCGCGCAGCCGCGCATGCTGATCGACATCTCGCGCACCGACGAGCTGAACTCGGTGCGTGTCGATCACAAGGCGGGCTTGCTGGTGGTGGGCGCGGCGGCGACGCAAGGCAGCGTCGAGTGGCGTGAATCTCTGCGCGACGAAGTGCCGTTGCTGGGGATGGCGTTCCCGCACATCTCGCACTTCCAGATCCGCAATCGCGGCACGGTGTGCGGTTCGATAGCGCATGCCGACCCGAGCGCGGAACTGCCGCTGGTGCTGGCCGCGCTCGGCGGCGACGTGATGTTGCGCTCGAAAAGGAAACACCGCGTGCTGCCCGCCGCCGAGTTTTTTCAAGGCATGTTGATGACCGCGCGCGAGCCGGATGAACTCGTCGAAGCCGTGCGCTTTCCGCTGAAGCGGCAGGGCGAACGCCACGGCTTCACGGAATTCTCCGCGCGCCACGGCGACTTCGCGATGGTTGCTTGCGCGGCGGTCGTGACGTGCGATTCGATCCGCCTCGCGGTGGGCGGCGTCGCGGACCGGCCGGTGGTCGAGCAATGGCCGCGTCTGCGTGACGAGGATCTGCGCAGCGCATTGAACGATTTGAGCTGGAAGCTGGGCGCGCAGGACGACGCGCATATCAGCGCGGCGTATCGCCGGCATCTGGTCCGGCAACTCGGATGGCGCGTAATCGAGGAGGCGAAGTGAGCAACACATCGAACGGCAACGTGCACGTGATGCGGCAGGGCGAACGGCAGTGCGTCACGCTGACGCTCAATGGCCGTGAACGCAGCGGCTATTGCGAGCCGCGCGAACTGCTATCGGATTTCATTCGTCACGAACTGGGCGCGACCGGCACGCACGTCGGCTGCGAGCATGGCGTGTGCGGCGCGTGCACGGTGCACGTCGACGGCGTGGCGGGACGCTCGTGCCTGATGCTGGCGGTGCAGGCGGAGGGACGCCGCATCGACACCGTGGAGGGACTCGCGCCCGACATGAAACTCGGAGACTTGCAGCAGGCGTTCCAGCGTCACCACGCGTTGCAGTGCGGCTTCTGCACCGCTGGAATTCTGATGTCGTGCGCGGACTATCTGCAGCGCGTGCCCGATCCGAGCGAAGCGCAGGTGCGCGACATGCTCTCGGGTCATCTGTGCCGCTGTACGGGCTATACGCCGATCGTCGCCGCGGTGCTCGACGTGGCTTCGCGGCGCCGGCAAGGCAAGACGGCTGGCGAGACCGTGGAGGCCGCTCATGCTTGATCTCGGCCGAACCTTTTTGCAGAGCGTGGAACGCAGCCCCGATGCACTCGCGCTCGTCGACGGTGAGTTGACGCTGACATATGCGCAGTGGCATCGACTGATCATGAAGGTGGCCGAAGGTCTGCGCGGCCTGGGCCTCGCGCATGGCGACCGCTTGCTGGCGGTGCTGCAAAACCGCTGGGAAATGGCGACCTTGCATTGGGCCTGCCAGTTCACGGGCGTGGTGATCGTGCCGCTGAACTGGCGTGCGAAACGCGATGAACTTGACTACTGCGTGACCGACGCCGGTGTGAAGGCGATCGTGTACGAGCCGGTTTGCGCCGATGCCGTCGCGCAGAGTCCCGCAGCGCAACGTCTGCCGCGTATCGGTCTCGACGACGCGCAGGGCCGCACCGCGAGCTTCGAAACACTGATGGCGCACAGCACGCCGGATGCGCTGAACGCCGGGCACACCTGCGCGAATGCCGACGACTACTCGCTGATTCTCTACACCTCGGGCACCACCGGCAAGGCGAAGGGCGTGCCGCGCCGTCATCGTCATGAACGCGCCGCCGCGCTCGCGCATGTCGCGCAGAATCTGTATGGCCACGGCGAGCGCACGCTCGGCGTGATGCCGCTTTATCACACGATGGGCGTGCGCTCGCTGCTCTCGATGGCACTCGTGGACGGCCTGTTCGTCTGCGTGCGCCGCTGGAATGCGCGCTTCGCACTCGATGCGATTGCGCAGCACAAGCTCACGTGTCTCTATCTGGTGCCGACGCTGTATCACGATCTGCTGGCCGATCCGGCTTTCGCGTCGATTGATACGTCGACGGTGAAGAAGCTCGGTTTTGCCGGGGCGCCGATGAACGACGGTTTGCTCAAGCGCCTCTCGGCGGCGTTCGAACCGGAACTGTTCGTCAATCACTACGGCTCGTCCGAGGTCTACACCTTCAGCATCGATCAGGACGCCACGCGCAAGCCGGGCAGTGCGGGGCGCGCGGGCATCAACACGCGTTTGCGCGTCGTCAGGCTCGACGCCCACACGCCCGAAGACCTCGCGCAAGTGGGCGAGGAAGGCCAGATCATCGCCGACCTGCTCGGCGACGAAGCCTTCGAAGGGTACTGGAACCGTCCCGATGCGAACGCCAAATCATTGCGCGACGGCTGGTATTTCACGGGCGACACCGGTTTCTTCGACGCGCAAGGCGACCTGTACGTGTCGGGCCGCGTCGACGACATGATCATCAGCGGCGGCGAGAACATTTCGCCGGTCGATATCGAGTCGGTGCTGTCGCTGCATCCCGCGGTCGACGAGGTCGCGGTGGCCGGAGTGAAGGACGAGCGCTGGGGCCAGCGCGTGGTCGCCTTCGTCAAGCGCCGCGATTACGTCGACGCCGACACGCTCGACGCGCACTGCCGCACCTCCGATCTCGTCAACTTCAAGCGTCCGCGCGAATACGTGTTCGTCGACGACATACCGAAGTCGCCGGTCGGCAAGATCCTGCGCCGCAAGCTGTCCGCGGGCGAGTACCACCGCGACACGCGCGGCGAATCCATTGCACCTCACACGGAAACCACCAAGGAGTAACCTCATGACCGACCTGACTCACCGCGGCCAGAGCCTGCTGCAAAATCTCGACGGCTTTTCCATCGAGATCGACGCGCAACGCGAGCGGGCCGACATCATCCTGCACCGGCCGCCGCTGAACGTGATTTCGATGCATGCGCGCGACCAGTTGCGCGCGGCTTTCGAGGCGCTCGACGAAGATCCGCGCGTGCGCGTGATCGTGGTGCGCGCCAAGGGCGAGCACTTTTCGAGCGGCGGCGACATCAAGGGCTTTCTCGAAGCATCGCCGGAAACCGTGTCGAAGCTCGCCTGGAATATCGCCGCGCCCGCGCGCTGCTCGAAGCCGGTGATCGCCGCCAATCGCGGCTTCTGTTTCGGCGTGGGCTTCGAACTGTCGCTCGCGTGCGACTTCCGCATTGCCACCGACACCACTTTTTACGCGCTGCCGGAACAGAAGCTCGGCCAGATTCCGGGGTCGGGCGGCTCGGCCCGTTTGCAGCAGATGGTCGGCATCGGCCGCACCAAGGACATCGTGATGCGCTCGCGCCGCATTCCGGGCAAGCAGGCCTACGAGTGGGGCATCGCGGTCGAGTGCGTGGCCGACTCGGAACTCGAAGCCACGACCGACGCGCTGGTGGACGAGCTGCGCGCGTTCTCGCCGCTCGCGCAACGCACCGCGAAGAAGCTGCTCAACGACACCGAGGACGCGCCGCTGTCGATCGCGATCGAACTCGAAGGGCACTGCTATAGCCGTCTGCGCACTTCCGACGATTTCCGCGAAGGCGTCGAGGCATTTCACGGCAAACGCAAGCCGGTGTTTCGCGGCAGTTAATGCGACCGCCGCACGACGGCGAATGGGAAGACAGCGGACCAGGTTGCATGGGATCGGAGTAAGCGCTAAAGCGCTAACTCCGGTCGACAGCCTTGCATGGGACCGGAGTAAGCGCTGAAGCGCTAACTCCGGTCGACAAAGGAGACAGGGGGATGGAGCGTTTCTTCACGCGGGGTCAACGCATGTCCGCGCTGCTGGCCGAGTCGGGCGCGCTCGAAGACTTCATTGTCCCGACTGTCACGATGGCCGAAAAAATCGCCGACGCGATGCTCGCGCGGCGCGAGGCAAACGCAGCATCGAAACGGCGCCGCTCACCGCGGCCTCGCCATAAGGTTTCTTAACACCACCAAGAGCGCGCGCAAGAGAGCGTGCCTACAAACGCGGACGATCGAGAGACGGCCCGCTGATAGTCAAGGAGATGACGATGTCCGTAGCAGCGCAAAATGGCGCCGCCTTGCCCGCGGTAGACCAGCGGCAAGTGATGGGTGCGGTAATGGCCTCGTGCCTCGGCTGGGCACTGGATCTGTTCGATCTGTTCGTGTTGCTGTTCGTCGCGCCGGTGGTGGGGCGGCTGTTCTTCCCGTCCGAACACGCGATGCTCTCGCTCGCCGCGGTTTATGCGTCGTTTGCCGTGACGCTGCTGATGCGCCCGCTCGGCTCGGCATGGTTCGGCTCCTATGCGGATCGCCACGGACGCAAGGGCGCGATGATCATCGCGGTGGTCGGCGTCGGTCTTTCCACGGCCGCGTTCGGCGTGCTGCCGACCGTCGTGCAGGTGGGCCTCGTCGCGCCGATCCTGTTCCTCGCGTTGCGCCTCGTGCAGGGCGTGTTCGTGGGCGGCGTGGTGGCGTCGACGCATACCATCGGCACGGAATCGGTCGCGCCGAAATATCGCGGCGCGGTGTCGGGGCTGATCGGCGGCGGCGGAGCAGGCCTCGGCGCGTTGCTCGCCTCGCTCACGTATCTGGCGATGTCGGCGCTGTTCCCCGGCCCATCGTTCGATGTGTGGGGCTGGCGCTGCATGTTCTTCACCGGCATCATCAGTTCGGTGCTCGGGCTGTTCGTTTTCAGCAGCCTCGAAGAGTCGCCGCTGTGGAAGAAGCTCGCCGCCGAGAAGGCCGCCAAGGCCGCGGCGCAGAAGCTCGACACGCCCGTCGAAATCGTGCGCTCGCCGGTGCGCACGCTGTTTTCCCGCGACTATCGCTCGATTCTGTTCGTCAACCTGCTGCTGACCATCGGCGGCGGCAGCGGCTATTACCTGACCTCGGGCTATCTGCCGACCTTTCTCAAGGTGGTGAGCCACGCGCCGAACGGCGCCGCGGCGGCGATCCTGCTGATCTGCAGTGTGGCGGTGGTGATCGCGTCGGTTGCGGCGGGGCATCTGAGCACGTTCATCGGGCGCAAGAGCGCTTTCATCTGGCTCGGCCTGATTCGCCTGTTCGCGTTGCCCGCGCTGTTCCTGCTGCTGCCCACGGCGCAAAGCATCACGATGATCGGCGTGTACGCGGTGATTCTCAGCGCGCTCGGCAGCGCCGGCTACGCGCCGGTCCTGATCTTCCTGAACGAACGGTTTCCGACGGCGATTCGCGCGACCGGCACGGGGCTTTCCTGGAACATCGGCTTTGCGATCGGCGGGATAATGCCGACCGCCGTCTCGCTGGTGGCGAAAGACGCGAGCGAGTTGCCGATGACGCTGGCGATCTTCGTCGGGGCGATCAGCGTGATTTTCCTGATCGGCGCGTTCGTCGTGCCGGAAACGCGTGGGAGGCTCGAGGAGGGGGCGGTGCGCGAGGCGGTTTAGGTCGCGGTTGGGCGGGTGGCCTCGCGACGTTTCAGCCGGCTGGGACACCGGTAGTCACACGCCGGATCTCCTCGCCGATGATATCGATCAGCGCATGCGCCGCCGGCCCGATCGGCCGCTTCGGATGGCTCACGCGGATGATGTGCCGCACGATCGGCGGCGACGCGATGGCGCGCGCGCACAGCACGCCTTCGTCGACCTTGCGCTGAACCACCACGCGCGGCAGGATCGTCGCGACGCCGCTCTGTTCGACGAACTGCACGATGGTGTTGAGCAGGTCGATCTCGAACTTCGGCTTGATGACCACGTCGGCGGCCAGCAGCGCCGCGTCCAGCACGCCGCGCAAGCCATTGCGGCGGGTCGGCAGCACCAGTTCGATGCCGGCCAGTTTCGCGAGATCGACGGTCGGCGGCAGGTCGGGGCCGAGCGCGGCGCTCGTCACCAGCACCATTTCCTCGTCGAGCAACGGCACCACGTCGAGCGTGAGACGCCCGCGCGGCTTGTTGATGATGGCCGCATCCAGCCGGCCGGCTTCGACCGCGTCGATCAACTGCGCGCTGAAGCCGTCGGCAACCGACACTTCGACCTGCGGGAACATCGCGTTGAATCTGGCGAGCGACTCCGGCAGCACGCTTTCCGCCTCCGACGACACCATGCCGAGCGACACGCGCCCCGTGACGATCGCATCCTGCCGGCTCAACTGGTCGCGCGCCCGTTCGATGTCGCGCATGATCGGCGTGTACAGGCGATACATCTGGCGCGCCGCGTCGGTCGGCGTCATGCCGTGCGGCCCGCGTTCGAAGAGTTTCTGGCGCAATTCGGTTTCGAGCTTCGAAATCTGCATGCTGAGCGCGGGTTGGACGATATTGAGCCGTTTCGCCGCGCGCGTGACTGAGCCGTCTTCGAAAAGCGCGATGAAATACTGGATTTGCTTGAGGTCCATGAAGCGCGGGAACGGGGCCGGGAAGGGACAAAAAGGGGGCGGAGACGGGGCCGGAAGGGGGCGGGAAGGGCCGCAAACACCGAGTTTAACCGCGCCGCGCCGAGCCTACAGGGTAACACTCGCGCAACCCCGCACGGAGCCCCGCGCGGCGCGGCTCGCGGCGGCGTCACGAGCGTGTTTCCTTACGCTGCTACAATCTCGTCTTTCTCGATTGATTGTGCGCTATGGGTTTCGAACAACTCGCTGAACTGAAGAAGCAATTGGCCGCGGCTCGCCGCGAGGCTGCACCTGCCGCGAAGTCCGGCGCCAAGCCTGCTTCGAAGGACGCTTCCAAGCCCGCTAAGGACGCTTCCAAGCCTGCTGCAAAGGACGCGTCCAAGCCGGGCGCGAGGCCTGCCCGCAAGCCCGCGCCGCCGCGCCGTGCCGCGCCCGCAGCCGCGTCCGACGCCAAACCGGCGGTGGACGCGAAGCCCGTGGATCCGGTGGTGAAATCGATCGGGCGGCTGCAGAAGCGCTTCCCCATTGCCTTCCCGAAGAATCCGGCGCCCAAGCTGCCGCTCAAGGTCGGTATTTTCGAAGACCTCGTGGTGCACGCCAAGGACCTGTCGTTGAGCGAAGCGGAATTGCGCGACGCGATCAAGACGTGGTGCCGTGGCAGCCGCTACTGGAAATGTCTCGTGGAAGGCGCGGCTCGCGTCGATCTGACGGGCGCCGAAGCGGGCAAGGTCACGGCGCAGGAAGCCGCGGGCGCGCAGCGTCTGCAGGCGCATCGCGCAGCCAGGGGTGCGCAGAAGGCGGCAGCCGGTGCGGCGAGCGCGAATGCGGCCGGCGAGACGGCCACGCAAGCGACGGCTGAAGTAGCCACGCAAGCATCCGCCGCGACAGCCGCGGAGCCGAACGCTGAAGCGGCCACGCAAGCGCCCGCTGAAGCAACCACGCAGGCCACTGCCGAAGCAGCGAATGCGCCGGCCGAGGCCGCCACGGCTTCGCAGGACGGCGAAGCGAAGGCGTAAGGCGTAGGCCGGCTCGACGAGCCGACCGGCTGATCGGTGACACTGCACACGAAAATGTGCAGGACACCGGGCACGAAACCGCGCCCGAAGTCTCCCACGCAGCTTCCGGCCGAACCGCCCAACTCACCCGTCACCCGAAAAGCGCAAAACCCGCCACCCCGCCTATGGGTGGCTGCCTAGCCGCGACGCAGCCCCCAGCCGGCTGCGCACGAAGCCGACGTGTTCGCGCAGCACATAGAACGCGTCGGCGTAAGCGAGCGGCATGCGCAGCCGATTCAACGAATCCTCGATCTGATCCAGTTCCGCGAAGAGCCGCGCGCGCTCCTCGTCGGTCGAATCGGCGAGCGCACCGCGTTCGATCGCAATCAGCGAACCATAATAGCGATAGATGCGCGAGCGCACCCGCCAGCGATAGAGCGCCGGAATCAGGCGCATGGCCGGGAACAGCAGCACGGCCATCGGCAGCAGCAGAACGAGCGTGCGGTCGCCGATGCTCGCCAGCCAGAACGGCAGCGTGCGATACAGAAAGCTTTTGCCCGTCTTGTAGTAGCGCTGCGCGTCTTCACTGATCTGATATTCGCGCGCGACGGGACTCGGAAATTCCCCCGCGCGCTGCAACAGGCCCGGCATGCCATGCACTTCCTGCGCCGCTTCGATCAACAGATCGGAAATGGCCGGATGCAGCGTGGTACGGGCCACCAGCTCGACGGTCGGACTGATCAGATGCACCGTTTCGGGCGGAATCCTGCGCTTCAGATCCAGCACGCCGGCCGGCAGGTCGATCTGGTCCAGATAGGGAAAGAGACGCGTATACGCGTTCGCTTCGGCGAAGTTCATCACCGACACGCCGGGCACCTTGAGCAGGCGCAGCATCAGGCCGCGCGTGGCCGAGTCGCCGTTCAGGATCGCGGCGTCCACGTCACCCGCCACCAGTTGGGTGGCGGCCTGCATGCCGTCGCTCGGCACCAGCGTGGTGTCGCCGCCCGGCTCGATGCCGTTCGCATCCAGCAGTTTGAGCGCCAGCAGCCGCGTGCCGCTGCCTTCGCGGCCCACCGCGACGCGTTTGCCTTCCAGTTGCGAAAGCTGGCTCAGGCCCGTGCCGCGATAGAACACCACCACAGGAATATAGAAAACGCTGCCGAGCGACATCAGCGACGAGGTGTCGAGGCCGTCGGCGACGCCGCCTTGCACGAGCGCGACGTCGACGCGCTCTTTCGGGTCCAGCAGACGGTGCAGATTCTGCACGGAGCCGTCGGACTCCAGCACGTTCAGCTTGATGCCGTTGCGGGCGAGAATTTTCTTGTACTGCTCGGCGGCGACGAGAAACGAGCTGTCATGCGGACCGGCGCTCAGGGTGATCGTCTTGGGCGGCGCCGGATCGACCAGCCAGACGGCCAGCGTGACCATCAGGATGATGACCCCGGCCACGACGACATAGAGCAGGGTGTGGTCGCGCCACTCGGCATGCGGCTCTTCGCCGGGAAAGTGCGGGGGACGCGGGCGCTGCGCTTTCATGGACACTCCGTGCCGAGCCGGGATGATCGCATTGTCCACCGTCCGCGATGGGTTTGGCGTCGGCAGTTTGCTCTATTGACCGGGCGGTCGCGAAGCTCTTGCCGGTTGGCGACGCGGGTCCTCCGCGCGGCACCTTCGAAGACGTGCGCTGCATGCGTGATGCATGAGTGAAATGTCCAACATAACTGCCGCATCAGGACCGGAATGCGGTATCGACCGTGGCATAATCCGCGACAGCTTCCTCATCGTGTCGCCGGGCGCATCGTGAGTCGTTTCTATCGGAAGATCGGCAGTTGGCTGGGATTGTTCGCGATCCTGATGGCCACGCTCGCTCCGACGATCTCGCACACGCTCGCCGCACGCAGCGATGAAAGCGCCATGTCAGCCGAGCATTGCGACATGCCGTCGATGGCGTCCATGGGTTCGATGGACTCGATGGACTCGATGCAGGACGACACGCCGGACGCGACATCGGTCACGTCGAGCGCGCCGGATCCAGCAGGCGACAAACACGCCGACCACACGGCCATGTCCGACGGCGACCCCTGCGGTTATTGCAGCCTGCTCGCCCACATGCCGGCCGTGCCGAGCGTCGAGGCACTGTTCGTCGTCACCGTCCGCGCTGTGCAGCACACTGTCGCGACCCGCTTCGAGAGCGTGCGCCGCGTCGAACCGCTCACCTTCGCTCAACCCCGGGCACCTCCGTCCGCATCCTGATTCGAGTCACTACGGCGCGATGCATCGAATGCATCGCGGTTGCCGCCGCGCGTCCCTATCGACTGCGCGCGCCGGCATTGTCACGACCCATGAAACAGGATGAATCATGCTTACCCACACAACGCCCCGCAGGCAACCGCTGCGCGCGGCGGCGCTTTGCGCGGCCACTGCCGGCGCACTGTTGTGCGCCCCTTCGCTTGCCGGCGCTCACGCGATTGCGGGCAACCGCGTCTTCCCATCGACGATGGCCGTCGACGACCCCGGCGTCGGCGACGAAGCCAACCTTCAGTTCGGCCATCAACGCGTGCCGGGCGACAACGGCGACCAGAGCATCAACACCTTCGACTTCGAATACGACAAGCTGATCACACCTCGGCTCGCGGTGTCCGTCGACGGCACATATGCAATGCAGAACAATCCGCGGGCGCACGGTTTCGACAACTTCGGCGTTGGCTTGAAGTACCTGCTGTACGTCAACGACGCGCACGAATTCATGACCTCGGTCGGTGTGGATGCCGAACTCGGCGGCACGGGCAGCCGCGCGATCGCCGACAACTTTTCGACCATCTCGCCGACCATCTTTGCCGGCAAGGGCATGGGCGATCTGCCCGACTCGCTGGCGTATCTGCGGCCGATCGCCATCACGGGCGAAGCGGGACCGGCGCTGACCACCGGCGCGGGACAGCCGAACGCCTTCAATTACGGCTTCACCGTGCAGTACAGCTTGCCGTATCTGCAACAGCATGTGCGCGATGTCGGTCTGCCGCAGCCGTTCGCCAACCTGATTCCGCTGGTGGAAATTCCGCTATCGCGCAGCCAGGGGCAGACGACCGGCACGGTCAATCCGGGCTTTATCTGGATCAACCGTTATGGGCAGTTCGGCGTCGAAGCGCAGATCCCGATCAATCGTGCGAGCGGCTCGCATGTGGGCATTCTGGTGCAGGCGCATATTTTCTTCGACGATGTCGCGCCGACCACGATCGGCAAACCGCTGTTCCAGTAACGCAGGAGAGTGATGATGAATGGCACGATGAAACACCGACGTTTGCGCGGCACTAACGCCGTGGCGAAACTGGCGGCGCTGTGCGGCGGCCTCGCGCTCGCGGGCGCGGCCTTCGCTCACGTGTTCCCTCAAAAGCAGGAGCCGGGAGCGGGCGCGACGGTGGCCTCGCCCGCGCAGGTGCGGGTGATTTTCGACGGGCCGCTCGAAGCGGCGTTCAGTTCGCTGACGGTGACCGACGCGAGCGGCAAGCAGGTCAACACGCAGAAGGCCGCGGTCGACGAGCATCAGCCGGCGCTCATCGCCGTGCCGCTGCCGCCGCTCGCGGCCGGTCACTACACGGTGCATTGGGTGGCCGTGGCGTCGGACGGACATCGCACGCATGGCGACTATGCGTTCAATGTGAAATAGCCTGAAGCGGTGATGCGCTGCGTCATCCATCGAGCGATGGCGCAGCGTGTGAAAAGGTCTATTATCGAAAAGACGCCTCGCGCGCCTGGCTGTGCAAAGCAGCCGCCTTCGCCTTCGCTCCGGGGAGAAGAACACATGACGGAGTTCGTGAAGGCGTTCCCGGCAGTGGTGCCCGGCCATCAGCGCCGGCGGATCGCGTGGCTCTACGCGTTGCTACTGACCTTTAATCTCGCGGCGTGGCTTGCGGCCTTCATGGCGTTTCGCGGCTATCCGCTGCTGATGGGCTCGTGTCTACTGGCTTACTCGCTCGGTTTGCGGCACGCCGTGGACGCGGACCACATCGCCGCCATCGACAACGTTACGCGCAAGCTCATGCAGTCCGGCCAGCGTCCGCTCACGGCAGGGCTGATGTTCTCGCTCGGCCACTCCACCATCGTCGTACTGGCCACGCTCGGCATTGCGGTCACCGCGATGGCCTTGCAAACCCGGCTGAGCGGATTCAGGGAAACGGGCGCCATGATCGGCACGCTCGTGTCGACGTTTTTCCTGTTCGCCATTGCGCTGCTGAACCTCGTCGTGCTGCGCGCCGTGCTGCGTGCGTTTCGGCGCGTGCGCCGCGGCGAGCCCTACGTCGACGAAGATCTCGACATGCTGCTCGCCAATCGCGGTTTTCTCGCACGCCTCTTCCGGCCGCTGTTTCGCCTGATCACTCGAAGCTGGCACATGTATCCGCTCGGCTTTCTGTTCGGCCTCGGTTTCGACACCGCGACCGAAGTCGGCTTGCTCGGCATCTCCGCGGCGGGCGCCGCGCAAGGCATGTCGATCTGGTCGATCCTCGTGTTCCCGGTGCTGTTTACGGCGGGCATGACGCTGATCGATACCACCGACAGTATCCTCATGCTGGGCGCTTACGGCTGGGCCTTCGTGAAGCCGGTCCGCAAGCTCTACTACAACCTCACCATCACGACGATTTCGGTGCTGGTGGCGTTGCTGGTCGGCAGCATCGAAGGGCTTGGGCTGGTAGCCGACAAGCTGCATCTGAATGGCGGATTCTGGCAGGCGGTGGCGGTTCTCAACGATAACTTCGGCATGCTCGGCTATGCGATCGTCGGCGTATTCGCGGCCGCCTGGTTATTATCCGCGGCGATCTACAAATGGCAGCGAATCGGGGAGATGGAGATCCGTTCCTGATTGGCACGCAACGGCAGATCAGTTTGGCGCAAACCCTTAAGAGCTATCGTCAGAGAATTGAATAGAGCGCGTGGATGCGGCTATCGCGGCGCGCGAAGCTTCGCGAATAAGCTATGAAAATTGGGTTATTCCGAATCGCTGACCTATACTCGAAAAAGTTTTGCGGGCTCATTGCGGTGGGCACCATTCAAACGAAAACATGCAGCAAATCCGATCTTTTTAACCGCTCCCCACGCGGAATTTATCCCTGATCGATTGCTGGACACGTGACTGCCGTGCGGCGCTCGCCACGTATCTTTGTTTGTCCAAAAGAACGTGAACGTCGTGGAGACACATCATGGCAGAAGCAGACAACGTCCCCTATGGGCGCAAGACTCAGCACGCGCCGGCCCTCAAGGAAGTGCACATCATCTGGATCACCGCGGGCCTCGGCTGTGACGGCGATTCGGTCTCCATTACCGCCGCCACCCAGCCGAGTATCGAGGACGTGATACTCGGCGCGATTCCCGGCTTGCCGAAGGTCCATTTACACAATCCCGTGCTGGCGTATGAAAACGGCGACGAGTTTCTCAAGCCGTTTCATCAGGCCGCGCGTGGCGAGCTGGACAACTTCGTGCTGGTGATGGAAGGCTCGATACCCAATGAGCGGATCAATCGCGAGGGCTATTGGGCCGCCCTGGGCACCGACCCCGATACGGGCGACCCGATCACGATTCCGCAATGGCTCGACCGGCTTGCGCCACGCGCGCTGGCGGTGGTCGGCGCGGGAACCTGCGCGACGTATGGCGGCATTCACGCGATGCAGGGCAACCCGACCGGCTGCATGGGTCTCGCCGATTATCTCGGCTGGGACTGGAAGTCGAAAGCGGGTCTGCCGATCGTCAACGTGCCGGGATGTCCGGTGCAGCCGGACAACTTCATGGAGACGCTGCTCTATCTGCTGTATCAGCTCGCGGGCCTCGCGCCCATGATTCCACTCGACGACGCGTTGCGGCCGAAGTGGCTGTTCACCCGCACCGTGCACGACGGTTGCGACCGGGCGGGTTCGTACGAGCAGGCGATCTTCGCGACCGAATACGGCAGCCCGAATTGCATCGTCAAGCTCGGTTGCTGGGGACCGGTCGTGCAATGCAACGTGCCCAAGCGCGGCTGGATGGCGGGCATCGGCGGCTGCCCGAACGTGGGCGGCATCTGCATCGGCTGCACGATGCCGGGCTTCCCGGACAAGTTCATGCCGTTCATGGACGAGCCGCCCGGCGCGGTGCTGTCGTCGAATCTGATCAGGAGCTATGGCCCGCTGATCCGCAGCTTGCGCAAGCTGACCAAAAACACGCTCAACGATGAGCCGAAATGGCGTCATAACCGTTCGGAACTCACCACCGGTTACCGTCGCTGAGCGGGCGGAATTCGCGTAGTCAGTGTCGTCAGCATAGTCAGCAGGAGAAGGTCATGGCCGTCAGCACCGCACCTGAAGCGACCGGCACCACCCAGGCAGCGCCGGGCAAGCTGGTCGAAATGAACTGGGATCCGATCACGCGGATCGTCGGCAGTCTGGGGATTTACACCAAGATCGATTTTGCGAACCGGCGGGTGGCGGAATGCTATAGCACCTCGTCGATCTTTCGCGGCTATAGCATTTTCATGAAGGGCAAGGACCCACGCGACGCGCATTTCATCACGAGCCGGATCTGCGGCATCTGCGGCGACAATCACGCGACCTGCTCGGTCTACGCGCAGAACATGGCCTACGGCGTGAAGCCGCCGCCGATCGCCGAGTGGATCGTCAATCTCGGCGAAGCGGCCGAATACATGTTCGATCACAACATCTTCCAGGACAACCTGGTGGGCGTGGACTTCTGCGAGACGATGGTCAAGGAGACCAATCCGGGCGTGTGGGCCAAGGCCCAGAAAACACCCGCGCCGCACGCGGACAAGCACGGCTATAAAACCATTGCGGAGATCATGACCGCGCTCAATCCGTTTACCGGCGAGTTCTACCGCGAAACGCTGATGGTGAGCCGCTACACGCGCGAAATGTTCTGCCTGATGGAAGGCCGCCACGTGCATCCGTCGACGCTGTATCCGGGCGGCGTGGGCACCGTGCCGACCATTCAACTCTTCACCGACTACATCACGCGCCTGATGAAATACGTGGAGTTCATGAAGAAGGTCGTGCCGCTGCACGACGATCTGTTCGACTTCTTCTACGAGGCATTGCCGGGTTACGAAGAAGTGGGCCGGCGCCGTGTTCTGCTCGGCTGCTGGGGTTCGTTCCAGGATCCGAACGTGTGCGACTACAACTACAACACCATGACGCAATGGGGCCGCGGCATGTTCGTCACGCCCGGCGTGGTAGTGGACGGCGAGCTGGTCACGACCGATCTCGTCGACATCAACCTGAACATTCGCATTCTGCTCGGCAGTTCCTATTACGACGACTGGGATCACGAAGAAACCTTCGTGAAGAACGACCCGCTCGGCAACCCGGTGGACCGCAAGCATCCGTGGAATCAGACCACGTTGCCGCATCCGCAGAAGCGTAAATTCGACGGCAACTATACGTGGGTGATGTCGCCGCGCTGGCTCGACAAGCGCACGGGCGATCACCTCGCGCTCGATACCGGCGGCGGTCCGATTGCGCGCCTGTGGGCCACCGCGTTGGCGGGACTGGTGGATATCGGCTATATCAAGGCGACCGGTCACAGCGTGAAAATCTATTTGCCGAAGACCGCGCTCAAGCCCGAAGTCGAATTCGAATGGAAGATTCCGAAGTGGAGCAATGCGCTCGAACGCGATCGCGCCCGCACGTATTTTCAGGCCTATTCGGCAGCAGCAGCGCTGTATTTCGCCGAGCAGGCGCTCGCCGAATTGCATGCGGGCCGCACCCGCACGTTCAGCGATTTCACGGTGCCGGAAGAAGGCCTCGGCTGCGGCTTCCATGAGGCGGTGCGCGGCGTGCTCTCACATCACCTCGTGATTCGCGAGGGCAAGATCGCCAACTATCATCCGTATCCGCCTACGCCCTGGAACGCCAACCCACGCGATATTTACGGCACGCCCGGACCTTATGAGGACGCGGTGCAGAACACGCCGATCTTCGAGGAGAACGGCCCCGACAAGTTCAAGGGCATCGACATCATGCGCGCGGTGCGCAGCTTCGATCCATGCCTGCCGTGCGGCGTGCACATGTATGTGGGCAACGGCAAGACCATCGACACCTCGCACTCGCCGACCTTCGGCGTGATGCAGGGAGCGCATACGTGAGCGCCCAGACGAGCGACTCGCGCTCGGTCGCCGCCCAGCAACGCCGCATCGAGGAACTCATTGCGGCGCTGGAGACGCTCGACGATCCGCCGGCGCGCGAGAGCGCTCAGGAACTGCTGCAGGTGGTGCTCGATCTGCATACGAACGGACTCGCGCGTCTGCTGGAAATCGTTTCGTCCGCCGGGGCGATGGACGACGCCATGCTCGAAGCGTTCGAACGCGATGCCAGCGTATCGGCGCTGCTGCTGTTGCACGGTTTGCATCCGCAAGATCTGCCGACGCGCGTATCGCGCGCGGTGGAGAAGATGCGGCCGCTGCTCGGCGTGCAAGGCATTCAGATCGAATTGCTCGACGCCGCCGAAGAAGCGGTGCGCGTGAAAGTGGCCGGGCGTCTGCAAGGCAAGCACAATTCGGTCGGCGAATTGCGGCAGGAAATCGAGCTTGCGATTTTCGAAGCTGCGCCCGAGACGATGCGCGTCGACATCGCGGGTTTGCAGGACGTCAACGTGCATGAACTGCGCTTCGTGCCTAACACGCACACTGACCCGCACGCCGAGCACACTGAGCACACCGAGGTAGCCAGCCGGACCGAGGCCGGCGCGCAATGACACCCGCCGCCGCCACGACGCGCGGCTGGGTCGCGGCCGTGCGCCATTTCGTGCGCCAAGCGGACGACGTGCATTGCGAGTTGTGCGGCGCGCCGCTGCTGGCCGACCATCCTCATCTGTTCGAAATGGCCAAACGCCAACTGTATTGCTGCTGCCGTGCCTGCGCGCTGCTGTTCGGCAATCAGCAGAACGCGCGCTATCGTCCGGTGCCGCGCGACGCGCGTTATCTCGACGGCTTTCGCATGAGCGACGCGCAGTGGGACGCGCTGGCGATTCCCATCGACATGGCTTTCTTCTTTCACGACAGTTCGGCGCAACGGATCGTCGCGCTGTATCCCGGACCGGCGGGCGGCACGCAGTCGCTGCTGGATCTGCAGGCGTGGACCGAACTCGTCGCCGACAATCCGTGGCTCGCGCAACTGGAGCCCGATGTCGAAGCGCTGCTCGTGAACCGCAGCGAGGGCGCGCGCGAGTACTACCGCGTGCCGATCGACCAATGTTATGCGCTGACCGGCGTAATTCGCGCGCGTTGGCGTGGCGTCGCGGGCGGGCGGCAGGCCTGGGACGCGATCCATCGTTTCTTGGCCGCGCTGAAGACCCAAGGCCGCGTGCCGGAGGGCTTGCTCCATGCCTGACCTCGGATTCACCGTCGAGTCGGCGGAAGTGGTGCCGTTTGCCGCGGCGCCGCTGCTGATGTTCAAGCTGCGTGTCGTCGATACGGCGGTTGACAATGCGCCGCAGCGCGAGATCGCCAGCATCACGCTGCAATGCCAGATTCAGATCGAAGCCGCGAAACGCCGCTACGCGCCCGCCGAGCAGTACGGTCTCGAAGACCTGTTCGGCATTCCGCCGCGTTGGGGCGATACGTTACGCACGATGCTGTGGACGCATGCGTCGGCGGTGGCGCCTCCGTTTACCGGCGAATGCACGCTCGATCTGCCCGTGCCGTGCAGCTACGATTTCAATGTAGCCGCCACCAAATATTTTCACGGACTCGAAGAGGGCGAGATTCCGCTGATGCTGCAGTTCAGCGGCACCGTGTTCTATCGCGAGGCCGACGGCGCATTGCAGGTCGCGCCGATTCCGTGGCACAAGGAGGCGGCGTACCGTCTGCCGGTGGCGCTATGGCGCGACATGATGGCTCGCTATTACCCGAGCGGCGCATGGCTGTGCCTGCATCGCGACGTGTTCGATCGCCTCTCGCGCTTCAAAACCCGTGGGGGGCTGACGAGTTGGGAGCAGGCGGTCACGAGCCTGCTCGACAGGCTCGAGGAGGACATATCGTGAACGCGGTCGAAAGCGTGGTGCAGGCGGTGCTGTACGAAGGCTACATGCTGTATCCGTACCGGCCGACTTCGGTGAAGAACCGGCAGCGCTGGACCTTCGGCGGCGTGTATCCGCGCGCCTATGCGGAGGCATCCGGCAGCGATCCGTGGGTGACGCAAAGCGAGTGTCTGCTGCGCGGCGGCGAACATACGCGCGTCGCGGTGCGGCCCGGGTTTTTGCAGGTGATCGAGCGGATGGTGCTGGACGTGTCGGAGAACGCCGCGGTGCGCCCGGAGTCGGGCGAGCCCACGTGGCGCACCGTGCCTGGGCTCGATATCGACGAACGGCGCTATACGCCGTGGCAGGAAGCGGCTGAACGGCATCTCGCGCTGCCCGTGCTGGTGCTGGGCGAATTGCTGAACGCGCCGCGCGATATGCCGTTTTCATTCGACGCCGGTAGTGACCTCGAACCGCTGGCGGACCGGCATGGCACGCTGCGTGGCGCGTTGCGCCGCACGCGTGCGGCGCTGCAAGGCCGCGTCGAAATCAGTGCGGCGAGCGTGGCGGCGGGCGTCTATCGGCTGAAAGTGCGCATCGTCAACGAGACGCCGCTCGAGCATGCGCGTGACCTCACGCGCGACGCTGCTTCGCTGTATGCGCTGGTCTCGTGCCATACCGTGCTGAGCATCGAGCGCGGCACGTGGATCTCGTCGATCGATCCGCCCGACGATCTCGCGGCGGCGTCGGCCGCGTGCCGCAATATCGGCGTGTGGCCGGTGCTGGTCGGCGATGAACAGCGGCCCGACACCATGCTCGCCTCGCCGATCATCCTCTACGATTTTCCGCAGATCGCGCCCGAAAGCGCCGGCGATCTGTTCGACGCCACGGAGATCGACGAGATTCTCACGCTGCGCATTCTTACCATGACGGACGAAGAAAAGCGCGAAATGATCGCCACCGACGAGCGTGCTCGCGCCTTGCTCGCGCGCACCGAAGGTTTGGGCGCCGAGCAGATGCAGAAGCTGCACGGCACCTTGCGGCAGGTGCGCGCGCTCGACGCGGCGAGCGTGGGCGCGTCCATCTCCGCGGCGCAGACCGCCATGCCCGTCTCGCCGTGGGCCGAACTCGATGCGCGACCGCATCTTGCCTGCGTGCGGGTCGCGGGCGTGGAGATTCGCATCGGCGATCAGGTGCGCTTGCGCCCGCGCGGCCGCGCCGACATCTTCGATATCGCGCTGAGCGGCATGGTCGCGACGATCGAATCGATCGAACGCGATTTCGACGACCACGTGCATGTCGCCGTGACTATCGACGACGATCCGGGCAAGGACTTCGGCGTGCAGCGCATGCCGGGCCACCGGTTCTTCTTCGGGCCGGACGAGATCGAGCCGCTCGGCCATGCTGCCGGCGCCCGGCGGGGGCTCGTATGAGCGCGATTCTGGTGGCCGGCATCGGCAACGTGTTTCTCGGCGACGACGGCTTCGGCGTCGAAGTGGTGCGGCGTTTGCAGGAACAGTTGGCCGCGGGTGAGTTGCCGGCATTCGCGGCGGGTGTAAACGTCGCGGACTTCGGCATTCGCGGCGTCGATCTGTGTTACGCGCTGCTCGACGGCGTGGACAGCGCGATCCTGATCGATGCGACGCAGCGCGGCGGTGCGCCCGGCACGCTGTACGTGATCGAGCCGTCCATCGAAGAGTCGGGTGGCGCTGCGAGCGACGATCCGTACGCCGTGCCGATCCTGATGTCGCCGCATGAGATGGACCCGGCCAAGGTGCTGCAAACCGTGCGGATGCTCGGCGGCGGGTGCGAGGACATCGTCGTGCTCGGCTGCGAGCCGCAGGATTTCGGTTGCGAAGAGGGCGAAGAAGGACGGATGAGTTTGAGCCGCCCCGTGGCGGCCGCGGTGGAGCAGGCCGCCGAAGTGGTGGTGCGGCTCGTGACGGCGAGGCTGGAACAGCGCGCCGCGCGCGTGGCCTGACATGCGGGGTGCGCGAACACGTCATGCATACGGTGTGAAACGACTGAAGCGGGAGACATCATGAAAGGATTTTTCAAGTACCTCTTGTTGCCGGCATTGGTGGTCGGCGTGTTGGCGAATATGAAGGACATCAAGCGCTATATCCGCATTCGCAACATGTAGGCGACAACGGCCAGGGAGATGGCGATGAGCACGCATGCACAGCCCGCCGGGCAGGGTTCGGCACAGCATCCGGCGGTCGTGGGACCGGTCGGCGAAGAGATCCGCGTGCGCGGACTGGTGCAGGGCGTCGGCTTCCGGCCGACCGTGTGGCGGCTTGCGCATGCCTGCGGCGTGGTCGGCGACGTGTGCAACGACAGCGACGGCGTGCTGATTCACGCATGGGGCGACGCGTGGATGCTGCAGCGCTTCATCGACAGCCTGAGCGCCGAGTGTCCGCCGCTTGCGCGGATCGACGCGATCGAGCGGCATCAATTGAACGAAGCGGCCGAGGCCAACGACTTTCGTATCGTGCCGAGCGTGAGCGGCCATGTGCAAACCGGCGTCACACCCGATGCCGTCGTTTGCGCCGATTGCGCTGCGGAAATCGCCGATCCGGCGAACCGCCGCTACCGCTACCCGTTTACGAATTGCACGCACTGTGGCCCCCGGCTGTCGATCATACAAGCCATTCCCTACGATCGCGCCAATACCACAATGGCGGCGTTCGTCATGTGTGACGCGTGTCGCGCGGAATACGACGATCCGGCCGACCGGCGCTTTCACGCGCAACCGGTTGCGTGCCCCGCATGCGGCCCGCGTGTCTGGCTGGAGAGCCGCGACGGCGCGCGCGTGAATGGCGACGACCCGTGCCGCGCGGCGAGCCTGCTGTTGCGGCACGGCGCGATCGTCGCGATCAAAGGCTTGGGCGGTTTTCAGCTCGCCTGCCATGCGAGCGATGAAACCGCGGTCGCACGTCTGCGGCGGCTAAAACGGCGCGAGCGCAAACCCTTCGCGCTGATGACGCGCGATCTGCAAGCCATGCGGCGGTATTGCACGCCGAGCGAGGCCGAATGCGCGCTGCTCGCGAGCGCCGGCGGACCCATCGTGATCATGTCCGCCGACGGCGCCGAATGCGTCGCGCCAAGTGTTGCGCCGGGCGTCGGCACGCTGGGCTTCATGCTGCCGTCCACGCCGCTGCATCGGCTGCTGACGGAGTCGATCGATTCCGCGCTGGTCGTGACGAGTGGCAACACCAGCGACGAGCCGCCGTGCATCGACAACGCGGACGCCCGCGCGCGTCTCGGCCGTATCGCCGATGTCTTCCTGATGCACGATCGCGACATTTCGCGCCGGGTCGACGATTCGGTGGCGCGCGTCGTGCGGGGTAGCGCGCAGATCGTTCGGCGCGCGCGCGGCTATGCGCCGGCGCCGCTGCTGTTGCCCGAAGGTTTCGCCGACACCCCCTCGGTGCTGGCGATGGGCGGCGAGCTCAAGAACACCTTCTGCCTTGCGCGCGATGCGCAAGCGATCGTCTCGCATCACATCGGCGATCTGGAAGACGCGCTGACGTATGCGGACTACCGCCGCGCGGTGGCGCAGTATCTGCGTTTGTTCGAATACGAACCGCAGGTGATCGCGCTCGACCTGCATCCCGAGTATCTGTCGCGCAAGATCGGCTACGAGCTCGCGCAAGCCTCGCAGATTCCCGTGGTCGAAGTGCAGCATCATCATGCGCATCTTGCCGCGTGCATGGCCGAAAACGGGGTCGCCTTCGATGCGTTGCCGATGCTCGGCGTCGCGCTCGACGGTCTCGGCTACGGCGACGACGGCACACTGTGGGGCGGCGAATTCATGCTGGCCGACTATCGCGGCTACACGCGTCTCGGCCGCTTCAAGCCGGTGGCGATGCCGGGCGGCACGCGCGCCATCGACGAGCCGTGGCGCAATGCCTACGCGCATCTGCGGGCTGCCTTCGACTGGTACGGATTTACGCGGCACTACAGCGGTCTGGAGATGCAGCAGTTCCTGAGCGGCCGTCCGCGCGCCGCGCTCGACTCGATGATCGCGCAGCGCGTGAACAGCCCGCTCGCAAGTTCGACGGGCCGCCTGTTCGACGCGGTGGCGGCCACGCTCGGCGTGTGCCGTGAGCGTGTGCTTTACGAAGGCCAGGCCGCGATCGAACTGGAGGCGCTGGTCGATCAGCACACGCTGCGCAACGATAGCGACGCGCATGCATACCCGTTCGAACTGACCAACACCGTGCCGGGTGGGTTGCGCTGCATCGAACCCCGGCCGATGTGGGAAGCCCTGCTCGACGATCTGCTGCGCTGCACGCCCGTGCCGGTGATCGCGGCGCGTTTTCACAAGGGCGTGGCGATTGCGATCGTGCGCATGGTGGAGTGTCTTGCCGACCTGCTGACCGGTCCGGCCGACGCGCGCAGCGTCGTGCTATCGGGCGGCGTGTTCCAGAACCGCATCCTGTTCGAACAGGTGGCAACGCGCCTTGGCGAGGCGGGGTTTCGCGTGCTGACGCATCGCCAGGTGCCGGCCAACGACGGCGGATTGTCGCTCGGGCAGGCGGTCATCGCGGCGGCGCGGCAGCACGGCGAGCGTTGATGGTTCGCACGGGGGCAGAGAGGAGAGCGACATGTGTTTGGGCATCCCAGGGCAGATCGTCGAAGTGACGGATGCGGCGAACGATCTCGCGCTCGTCAATGTCGGCGGTGTGCGGCGCGTGATCAACATCGCGTTCGTGATCGATGAAGACCGGCCGGCGAGCGCGTGCGTCGGCGAATGGGTGCTGGTGCATGTCGGCTTTGCGATGAGCCGGCTCGACGAGCAGGAAGCGGCGCGCACGCTTGCGCTGCTGCACGAACTGGGCGTCGCGCAGGGCGAGATGGATGAGTTGCGCGGCGCGCCGTGAGCGCGCCGTCGCCAGCACACGGAGACCGGCCATGCCCGAACATGAATCGCTGCAAGCGTTGTATCCGTTCCTGCATGGCGCGCATCAGGATGCGGAGCGGCTCGACGCGGCCCTGCTCGAATCGGTGCGTCGCAAGGCGCAGGACAGTGTGGATGCGAAGACGCGTTTCTTCGAGGAAAGCGCGCCCGAGGTCGTGCGCGCGGCTCACGCCATTGCCGACGTGTATCGCCGTGGCGGCCGGCTCTTCGCGATGGGCAACGGCGGTTCGAGTTGCGACGCGGCGCATATCGCGGTCGAGTTTCTGCATCCGGTCACGACGGGACGTCCCGCGCTCACCGCCATCAATCTTGTCGCCGATATGGCCATGTTGACGGCGGTCGGCAACGACGTCGGCTTCAATCATATTTTCGTCCGGCAACTGGTCGCGCAGGCACGGCGCGGCGACGCGCTGATCGGCGTGTCGACGAGCGGCAATTCGGAGAACCTGCTGGCCGCGTTCGCGAAGGCGAAAGAGATGGAACTGCTGACCATCGGACTCTCCGGTCACGACGGCGGACGCATGGCGACGAGCGCCGCGCTCGATCATTGCCTCGTGGTGAAAAGCGACAGCATTCATCGCGTGCAGGAGACGCATGTCGCGATTTATCACATTCTGTGGGACCTCGTGCATACGCTGCTCGCCGACGACCGCGGCGGTCTCGGCGCTTCGCCCACGGCGGCCGCCGGAGGCGCGCCATGAAATACGTCGATGAGTTTCGCGACCCGGAGAAGGCGAAAACGCTCGCGAGGGAAATTCGCGCGCTGGTGTCATGCATCGAGCGCGCGAAGCAGAGGCCGCTGCAAATCATGGAAGTGTGCGGCGGCCACACTCACACGATTTTCCGCTACGGCATCCAGCAATTGCTGCCCGACGCCGTGGAGTTCGTGCACGGTCCCGGCTGCCCGGTGTGCGTGCTGCCGATGGGGCGCGTCGACGATTGCGTCGCGCTGGCGGAGCGTCCGGAAGTCATCTTCACGACGTTCGGCGACGCGATGCGCGTGCCCGGTTCGAAGAAAAGCCTGCTCAAGGCGAAGGCCGACGGCGCCGACGTGCGCATGGTTTATTCGCCGCTCGACGCATTGAAGATCGCGCAGCTCAATCCGCAACGCGAGGTCATTTTCTTCGGGTTGGGCTTCGAGACGACCATGCCGAGCACCGCGATGACCGTCTTGCAGGCGCACGCGCGAAAGGTCACGAATTTCTCGCTGTTCTGCAATCACATCACGATCATTCCGACCATCAAGGCGATTCTCGACTCACCCGATTTGCACCTCGACGGCTTTCTTGGTCCGGGACATGTCAGCATGGTAATCGGCACGCGGCCGTATGACTTCATCGCGCGGCACTATCGCAAGCCGATTACTGTGGCGGGCTTCGAGCCGCTCGACGTGCTGCAATCGATGTGGATGGTGCTCAAGCAGATTGCGGATGGCCGCTGCGAGGTCGAGAACCAGTATGGGCGGATCGTGCCGGAGGATGGCAACGCGCAGGCTTTGTCGGCGGTCACGCGCGTGTTCGAGACGCGCGAGTTTTTCGAGTGGCGTGGACTCGGCTCGATCGATCATTCCGGCGTGCGGATGCGCGAGGCGTTTGCGGGATTCGATGCCGAGCGCAAGTTCGCGGTGCCGAACGTGAAGATCGCCGATCCGAAAGCATGTCAATGCGGCGAGGTGCTCAAGGGCGTGATCAAGCCGCATCAATGCAAGGTGTTCGGCACAGCGTGTACGCCGGATTCGCCGCTCGGCTCGCTGATGGTGTCGAGCGAAGGGGCGTGCGCGGCGTATTACAACTATGGGCGGATCGATACGTCGCGTATCGATGAGCGGCGTGAAGCGCGGCAAGCGGCGGTTCAGGGCGGGGCGTGTCCTGGCGCGGCTAGCAGGGCCGATGTGGTTGGCGTGTCCACCGCGCGAGGTGGCCCATGAACGATCGCGCTTCTACTTCGATCAAAGCCAGCGCGCCGCACCGCGTGCGCGACGCGACCGTCAATCTGGCGCATGGCAGCGGTGGCCGTGCGATGCGCGATCTGATCGAGGACGTGTTCGTGTCGAGCTTCGACAATCCCACGCTCGCGGCGCTGGAAGATCAGGCCGTCTTCGCGCTGGCCGATCTCGCCGCGCACGGCGACCGGCTCGCTTTTACAACCGATAGTTACGTGGTCGATCCGCTGTTCTTTCCGGGCGGCGACATCGGCACGCTGGCCGTGTCCGGGACGGTGAACGACCTGGCGGTGTGTGGCGCGACGCCTTTATACCTGTCGTGCGCCGTGGTGATCGAGGAGGGGTTCTCCGTCGATCTTCTGCGCCGCGTCGCGGCGAGCATGCAGCGCGTCGCGCTCGAAGCCGGCGTCGCGATCGTCACGGGCGACACGAAAGTGGTGGAGCGCGGTTGCGCCGACAAGCTGTTCATCAACACCACGGGCATTGGCGTGGTGCGCCGCGATGTCTCGATTTCGGCGCGCAACGCGCGTCCGGGCGACGTGGTGATCGTCAACGGCTGTCTCGGCGATCACGGCGCGGCGATTCTGGTGGCGCGTCAGCAGCTTGCACTCGAAGCCGACATAGAGAGCGATTGCTGTCCTCTCAACAGCCTGATCGCGGCAATGCTCGACGCGTGTCCGCAGATCCACTGTCTGCGCGATGCGACGCGCGGTGGTGTTGCGACCGTGCTCAATGAATTCGCGCAAAGCTCGAACGTGACGATACGGCTCGATGAAGCCGCGCTGCCCTTGCGTGAACAGGTAAAGGGCGCGTGCGAGATTCTCGGCCTGGACCCGCTGTATCTGGCCAATGAAGGCAAGCTGGTGGCCGTCGTGCCCGCCGACGCCGCCGAACGCGTGCTGGCGGCCATGCGCGTGCACCCGGTGGGACACGAGGCGGCGGTGATCGGGACGGTTGAACGGAACGAGGCGCAGGCGAATGGGCTAGTCGTGATGCGGACCGTGTTCGGCGGGCAACGCATCGTCGATATGCTGGTGGGCGAGCAACTGCCTCGCATCTGTTGAGCGGCCAATCGGGAGTGCGCCGTGCACGAGTTGAGTATTGCGAACAGCGTCGTCGAGATTTGCGCGGAACAGGCGCACGGCGCGCGCGTGCGGCGCGTGACGCTGGAGATCGGGCAACTGTCGGCGGTGATGCCGGAGGCGATCCGGTTTTGCTTCGACGTGTGCGCGAAGGATACGGCGGTGGAGGGCGCGACGCTCGAGATCGTCGTGATACCGGGCGAGGCGCGCTGTCTCACATGCGGCGCGACGCTCGCGGTCGACGTGCCGTTTGGGCAATGCGCGTGCGGCAGCGGGAATCTCGAACTGGTTTCCGGTCAGCAGTTGAAGATCCGGCAGATGGAGGTGGTGTGATGTGTACGACATGCGGATGCTCGAATACGCGGAGCGCGGCAGTGACCGATCTGGATGAGGCGGTGGAGGCGGGGACTCAGTCTCAGGGGACAACCGCAGGTGCGGGCTCGGCCGGAACTGCCTATCGGCGAGTCAGCTCGAATCATCTTGTGGGTGTCAGTGCGCATTCGCATTCACACTCGCACAGCCATCACGATGATCATGTGCACGATCACGGAGATGTCCACCACCATCACGAACATCACCACGAACACGAACACAGCACTTCGATCAACCTCGAACGCGACATCCTGGCCAAAAATCAGCTACTGGCCGAACGCAATCGCGGCTGGCTCGCCGGCCGTTCGATACTGGCGCTGAACCTGATGAGCTCGCCGGGCGCCGGCAAGACGACATTGCTCGAAAGAACGATCCGCGATCTGGGTAACGCGTTCCCGCTCACGGTGATCGAAGGCGATCAGGCCACGCTCAACGACGCCGAGCGGATTCGCGCAACCGGCGCGCGCGTGGTGCAGATCAACACCGGCACCGGGTGCCATCTCGACGCGGAGATGGCGTCGAGAGCCTTGACGCAACTCGACCCGCCGCTGCATTCGGTGGTGATGATCGAAAACGTCGGCAACCTGGTGTGTCCCGCGCTATTCGATCTCGGTGAAGCCGCCAAGGTATTGATTCTTTCGGTGACCGAAGGCGAAGACAAGCCGATCAAGTATCCGCATATGTTCCGGGCGTGTTCCTTGTTGTTGCTGAACAAGATCGACTTGTTGCCGCATTTGCGCTTCGATGTGGAGCGGTGCATCGAGTATGCGAAGCGTGTCAATCCACAAATGAACATTCTTCAGGTGTCGGCGCAGAGCGGGGAGGGCATGGAAGCGTGGTATGGGTGGCTGCGCAGCCGCGCTGCTACTGCGTCACCGTGATCTCGACGCGCCGGTTTTTCATCCGGCCGTGAGGCGTGTCGTTGGCTGCAATCGGTTCCTCATCGCCTTTTCCTGTTGCAATGACACGATCAGACGGCAGACCCGCTGCGAGCAATATCTGCATGACCTGTTTCGCGCGCTCCTCGGACAGCGTCTGGTTGGACGCCAGCGAAGACCTGGCGACCGGCAAACTGTCCGCATACCCTGTGACCCGCACCGTTACCGGCATCCGGGCAACTTCTCTTCCCACGATGGCGATCAGCGGCGCAACCCAGGCGTTCATACTTGTCTCGCCCGGCAGAAACATGTCGTCAAAGCGAAGCTTAATGGTTCCCTGCCGGGCATTTTCCATCAGGCTGACCGTGCCGGCCGCAATCTCGTTCTTCAGAAGATCAGCCAGATTTCCCGCCAGTACATCAACCGGCTTTGCGAGTCGAGCCGGT
Source organism: Paraburkholderia sp. BL9I2N2 (assembly GCF_004339745.1). Taxonomy (GTDB): domain Bacteria; phylum Pseudomonadota; class Gammaproteobacteria; order Burkholderiales; family Burkholderiaceae; genus Paraburkholderia. The sequence continues at coordinate 1,741,610 of NZ_SMGP01000001.1, forward strand.
CGCGGCTCATCAACTCTGGTGTGGAAACCGGCGTAGGTGACGAAACCGAGCAGCGCGGCAAGCACGAGGGCGAGCGCAACCCGCAGATACGCCTTGCGTCTTGGCGCTGCTGCCACGAGCCTGACCTCCGGATCGACGTGGTCGCGCGGCGACGGAGTGAGGGCGGAGGCAGCGACTGCGGTATGAGCAAGACGCGCGGGTGCTGATCGGTTCGTTGTCGCGGCGGCGTTGTGAAGCTGCTTGCGAACCGCTTCGAGTTCGGCTTGCCCATTCGACGCGAACCGGTACCGTCCCTTGAAGCCGAGGTCCAGCACCTTCTGGACCACCTCGATCAGATCACGATGTTCGAGCGGATCAAGCATGGCCTGCTCGATAATCGCATAGACCCGGTCGCCGCCCTGGCGATCTCCGCCGAACGCAACGGCGAGGCTATGCGTCGTCCACTCCACACCAGTCGACACGCCTTTGCCCCAGGCAGTTTGCATGGCGGCTTCGTCCAACGCCGAACACAGGCAATAACGCGTGTTCTGAACGTGATCGGGGCGAAGACGGAGTTCGGCGCAGGCTTTGTCGAATACCCTGACTTCATGCGAGAGCCACCTGTAACGCATTTCGACGGCCCGGCCGTCGAGTACCACGGGCGTATCGGCCAGTGCGTCGAGCAAAGGGCGCGCGGCTTCGAGAAGCGGATTTGCCGCGGCCTCAGCCGCCTCGACACGCGTGCGAATCGGCGGCGATGCGGGCATGCGTGGTTGCGTGAGCAAAATGGCTGGACCGGATGTCGATGTCATGTGCATTCCCCGGATGTCGTGTGCGAGTTCAATGAGGCGTGCCCGGCGCCGCAGCCGGAGCGCCCGGCGGCAATCCCGCCGGCGGCCCGCTGTCGGTGAGGGTGAACACCGGCATTGAGCTCGGGCATCGGAATGTTTTCAGCACATCGCTCGTCAGGGGATTGGGGACGCTGCTTACACCGGCGATATCGAGTACGGCTTTACGGCCGTCGAAATCGAATGCGACACGTATGCGTCCGGGTGTCGTGGTCTCGACGACCTGCCCTTTCTGGACCAGCCGCATCAGCGCCCACGGACCGTCCGCTGTGATCGTCGAACTCTCCGGCCGGATGCGCGGCTCGGCCATCATCTCCGCGTGCACTCCGCCGCGTGGTCCCGGCCAGGTCACCGGGAACGACGCAACCGGCCCATGCTGATAGAGCGTCGTCTGGCCGTCGATGTCGACCATCAGACCGGTGATCGTCGGATCGAGTTCAGGAATCCGGATATCCGCCTTCCAGGACAACTGCTTCTGATCCGGATCGGCAAAGAAGATGTCGCGAATGGCCTTGGCATGCTGGAAGGGTTCGAGGTCTGGACCTTGGACGGGTTCGGTGGCGCCGGCCAACGTCTTGTAGCGCCAGGGTTTTGCCGAGGTGTCGACGAATGCCGAGAGCGTCTTCGTGAAGAAATCGTCAATGACGCCACCTTGTGCGAAGACGCGCGTGAAGTCATCGATACGGACATCGCGCTTGCTGCCGGCTGCGAACGGATAGTTGCCCTCGATCGTCAGCCGGCAGGTGTCGCCGACCACCGCCTGCATCTGTCGCGACAACAATTGGCCAATGCCCTGATTCACCTCGCGCGAGCCGTCCCCCGCCAGCGCCAGCAATACGGCGCGAAACGGAGCCGGCATCGTGTTGGCGGTCATCTTGAGTTTGGACGCCGTGTCGCTTGCCGGTGGCATGCTGTTGTTGGCGATGGCGTTGTCGGCGACAGTCAGCGATGTGTAATAGTCGTTCAACAAGCTCGCGACACCGTCGAGACCGGTCTTGCCGGCCTGCGCAGTGGCTGCTTGCGGTGCGGCCTGTCCGTCCGCGTTGCCCGTGACGACCTCGCGCAGCGCGGCGAAGTGGCTATCGACCAGCTCGCGTTCGATGATTTCCGAAGCCCGTATTCCGAGCGTCTTGTCCGCCTTCTGACTTAGCTGGTCAGCCGCCTTTTGCAGCAGAGAGCCGTCCGCTGCCGCGACGGGTTGCGTCAGCGTGGTCTCGCGCACCGCTGCGCGCGCCAGCCGGGCAAGCGGTGAATCAGGCGCCGCAAAGCTGCGCAGCACCTGCAGATTGAACTGCAGACTGGTACCGTTCACTGTACGGATGTCACCGAGAAACGCGTCCCACAGTTGTGCGTATTCCGTCAGATACTGCCGGCGGATGGCGTCCGTCAGCGGGTCGTCAGCGCCGCTCACGGTGCCTACGAATTCAGATGTTTTTTTTTGAGCCTCGCCGAGATAGGAGCGACCCATCACCCACGCATCGTCGTCGCGTGCGGCCTCCACGAACTCAGGCAGCCGCTTGTCGAATAGATGCCGGTATCCGTCGAAGGTGAACAGTCCAGGCACGCCACGCGACAGCGGCGCGCCGCTCGCCCGCGTGAAGACGAGTCCGGCTTGCGGCCCGACCGAGCGGATCAACGTGAATTCGTCGGGCGCTTCCTTTTGCATCGTCGTCTTGGCCCGTTCGTACAGACGCCCGGTTGCATTACTGCCGTCGAGAAACGAGCGGGCCTGCTGGACCAGTGAATCGTTGCGGATCAACGGCGACTGGACCACGCGGCTTCCTGAAAAGAGCTGCTGTACGTGGTCGACCATCGAGGCCCGGCCGCCGAAGGCCGTTGCGCTATCCGTGTTCGCCCAGTCGTTGAGCACCCAGGCCTTCACGTCGTCGGCGTTGAATTTCGCCTTGTCGTAGAGCATCAGGTAGACGCGCAGCGCGTCGTAGGCCGCCTTCGAATCCTTGTTGGCCACCGCCTGCGAGATGATGTCCTCCACACGCTTGACGATCTGCGGCAGCAGCAGGTTGTCCTCGAGCACGTCGTAGGTGCGACGGCTCTCAGTGACGACGTCAGTCGCGGTGTAAAGGCCGAAACGAAAGGCGCTATCCGGGTCCGACAGGTCGAGCCTCGGGAAGGTCGGCAGGTAGCGTGCCTCGGTGAGCGTATCAGGGATCGCCTCGGGTTTCGGCTCCTTGTACAGTTGCGCGACCTTCGCGGCCAGCGCCTGGGTCTTGCGGCTGATGATGGAGAGATAGTCGCTGTTGTTGCCGAAGCTCAGGCGCAGGCCGATGGCCAGCCATGCGAAAAGCAGCACAGCGAGGGCATGGCCGATGAGCCGCAGGAGACGGAAACGGAATTCCCAGCGCAGATTGGGTCGCACCAGCTGCGCCTCGGCGAACACGACTTTCGTGAGCAGATCGTGCAGGAAGTAGCTCTGGTTGCCGGCCGGTCTCGACGCGCGTGTGCCCAGTACCCGATCGAGCGACGCCGACAGCCGCTGCGCGATAGTCCGCCGCTCGGCCACAAGTGTGCCGCCTGCCTGGATCGCGCTGGTGAAATAGACGCCGCGCAGAGTGGCGTGAAGTTGGGTATCGTCGTAACGCGAGTCGAGGAAGACGCGTTCGACCAGCTCGCCGAGCGGTCGGGACAGTGCGGCGAACTCTTCAGATAGCGCGACAAGCTGCCGGCGTCGGGTGGCATCGAACTCGTCCTGCAAGCGCGTGTTGACGCCGTCGGCCAGACGATTTGCCAGCAAGCCGAGTTCCTCGTTGCAGCGAGTCCGAACTCCTTCCGCCGCAATGGTCTCCTTGCCGTAGGGAAGCGTAAAACCCCAGGACTGGGCGCGTCCCTCCGCTGGCAAGGAAGCAAAGTATTCGTTGAAGCCGGTCAGCCGGTCCATTTTGGTCACGACCAGATAGACCGGAAAACGGATGCCGAGCGCTTCGCGCAGCTCCGCGAGACGTCCGCGCAACGCAGCCGCTTCGGCCATGCGCGCGCTGTCGTCGAGACTCGTCAGCACGGCGAGATCCAGTGTCAGTAGTGCGCCGTTGATCGGTGCGCGAGGCCGGTGCTTGCGCAGCATCGCCAGAAAGCCGAACCACTCGGCCGCATCCATTTTCTCGTGCAACGGGCCAGAGGCCGGATGGACCGTGGCGGAAGCCGTAGCGGCAGCGGGCTGCACCGGGAGAGCCACGACCGATTTGTCCTTGTCGTGCGCGCTTTCGCTCTTTGACGTGGCATCCGTCCTGTCGGCAGATTTCCTTCCGGCAGTAGCGACCGTCGACAACAGCCGGCTGTGCTGCGAGGTGCCGTGACGGGTGTAGTGGCCCGCGGTATCGATGAGCACCGCGTCGTTGGTGAGCCACCAGTCGACGGACTCGGTGCCGGCAAGGGCGCCGACGGTACGCTGCATCTGGCCCGCGACCGGAAACGACAGGCCGGCATTGAGCAAGGCGGCCGTTTTCCCCGAACCCTGCGAGCCGAGCGTGATGTACCACGGCAGTTCGTACAGGTAGCGCTTGCCCTGGAACAGGCGTCCGATGCCGCGTGCTCCGGTGCGCATTGCCTTCAGCCGCGCCAACGCGCCCGATACGATCGCCTGCACTTTCTCCAGTTGCGCCGCAGCCGGCGATGCTTCTTTTGCGCCACCGAACTCGAGCAGGCTCTTGAGGAATTGCGCGTCGGTGCGCATTCTCTGCCAGAGCCGCAAAGTCCAGTACACGGCGAAGATCGCCAGCACGACTGCAATGGCAATGATGCGTGCCGACGCGGGCACAAACGGCTGTTCACGCCCGAACGCGAGGAGCGGCGACGCATACCAGATGAGCAGGCACAGTAGCGCCACGAACATCACGCTGGTGGACCAGCCGGCTAGCCACAGCAGCACGCCGCCCAGCATCAGTGCGATCACCAGCACACGCATCCCGACGGTTGCGAGCGGCTTCAGCCCACCGAACGCAACAAGGGGACCGACAAACCAGATCACCAGCGCGACAACCAGCAGCGCGACAAAGGCAAGAAACTGGCGCGATACCAGAAACGACAACTTCTTCATGCTTGAATTTCCCGTGTTTCCTGGTTGGCCCGTTATTGCGCGACCGTGATTTCGACGCGGCGATTCTGCGCGCGGCCCTGCACGGTTGCGTTATCGCCTATCGGATCGGCGTCACCCCTTCCTACTGCTTCGAGCCGGGCCGCCGGCACGCCCGCGGTCTGAAGCATCTGCATGATCTGGGTGGCGCGCTCCTCGGACAAGGCTTCGTTCGACGCGAACTGGCGGCTCTTTATCGGCAGGTTATCGGTGTAACCCAGCACCGTTACCTTGCCCGGTACCTTGACGATTTCGCCCGCGATCTTCGTGACCAACGGCGTCATCGACGTCTTCACCGCCGCGGCGCCCGGCGGGAACATCGAATCACCGCGGAACGTCACTGAACTGTGATGCGCGTCTTCGTCGACGCTCACGGTGCCCGCGGCAATCTCGTTCTTCAGCAGTTCCTTGAGATGAAGTGCGGGCGGGGCAGGCGGGGGCGTCATGCGCCCGATGTCGGCGATCTGTTTTTGCACCTCGGCACTCCGGTTCAACAGTTCGTATTTGAAATAGCCGAACAGACCGATCAGGATGACTGATAGAACGGCAAGCGTGATCCATACCGGGAAGTCGAAGAACGACACGCGCTTGCCCGTCACATCCGATTGCCAGTGAGGTGATAGTGCGACGGCCAGGCTCCCGCGCTGCGACATGATCTCGTTGTAGATGCGCTGACGCACGGTTTCGTGTTTGCGTCGGCCATCCGCCTCGTAGCGGTAGCGACCTTCGAAGCCGAGGCTAAGAATCCGGTAAATGAGTTCGAGCAGGTCGAGATGCTCCTGCGACTCGCTCATCAGCCGCCCGACCAACAGATAGACTTTGGTGCCGCCCTGGCGATCCTCGTGGAAAAGCGTGGCAAGACCGTTGGTATTCCATTCGACGCCGGTTTCACCGCCTTTTCCCCATACCGTTTGCATCGCGGCTTCGTCGAGTGCCGTGCACAGGCAATAGCGTGCGCCGAGCATGTGATCGCGCCGGATACTGATCTGATCGCAGAGCTTCTGGAAGACCCGCACTTCTTGCTCCAGCAAGACTCGCAACTGATCTATTCCGTCCTTTTCCAGCTGATCGGGCAAGTCCGCCAGCGCCCGCAATAGAGGGCGAGCTGCCTCGAGCAGCGGATTGCGGGCCGCTCTGATGGCGGCAAGGCGCTCCGCAGTCGATTCCCCCTGCGGCACATCTCGATGAAGAGACGCTCCGGACGCTGCCGCGCCCGCACTCCGGGACGACTGTCCTCCTGGTGCGGGGCGCGGGACGGTGCTCTGAATGCCGTCTTGATCGCCTGGCCACCGGTCACGCTCGCCCGAACGGTTCGCTACGTCTGAATTCACTGGTTTACCTTTTTTCTCTGCAAGTTCGTCGCGCCTTCTGATCTCAGGCACGAGCAGCTCCCGCTGCCCGATAGCGGCTGATGTGTGCTAGCCGCGCACGCCCCACAGTTCGAGCTTCAGCGACGGGAAATCACCGGCGACATGCAGGGCGAGGCCGCCGTGCCGCGCGACTTCTTCCCACAACGGGCCGCTACGCGAGAGTTCGTAGTACACGAAGCCCGCGTTGAACGGGATCTGTCGCGGCGGCACCGGCAACGCCTGCAGCGCGATGCCCGGCAAGTGGCCGCGCACCAGGTCCGGCAACCGTTCAGAGGGACCGGCTTTCGCCTGGGCGGCGAACTGTTGCTGGAGCAGATCCGGCGGCATCGCGGCGTGCACTGCGAGCACGACTGCCGTGAAGCCGCGCATGTCGACCGGATCGACCACCGCGTTGCGCATCCCATGTCCCTGTTCTTTCAGCACGATGCTTTGCGCGCTGCGCACCAGCACCGCGTTGAGTAACAGGTGCGTGTCATCCACCACGGGCTTCAGGCAAAGATGCGGTGTGGTGTGCTGGTAGGCTGGATGGGAGTCGAGCGGGCGGCGGCTTTCGGGACGCACGTAGGTCGACAGTTCTCCTGCCATGCTCAGCAGCAGCGCGTACAGATCGGCCGGCGACGTGGTCGGTACCCGGCGCAGATGCTGAAGCAGAGGCTCGTAACGGTTAAGCGTCTGCAACAGCAGATAGTCGGACACTTCGGCGGTCGTGCCGGCTTTGCCGTCGCCGCCGGTCAGCCGTGTAGCGAGGGCGGTTGCGCGCAGGCGCGTGAGTTCGTGAATCTTCGCGAGCCAGCTCTTGAGCAGGTCGCTCGCCCCGAAACCGGCCACCGGTGGAATCAATGTGTCGTCCAGAACGATGCTGCTATCCGCGTGAATCGTCTTGACGCGTGTCAGCGCAAGTCCGATCCATGCATCGGTCAATTCCTTTTCCGGCACGAGTCGCAGGCGCAGATTCGACAATTGCACGGTCTTCGGCCCTTGTCCGATCGAATTGGTGTCGCGCAGGTCGGTATCGAATACGACGTTGCGGGCGAGCGAGTCAGCAGCGTTGTCGAAAGTCGTCTCTTCGCCGTTCGGCACACGGACAGGCACGGCGAGGTAGATCAACTGATCCAGGTGTTCCGCGCGGATGGTGAGCGGCGCAGGCGGGGGAGTGCTGCCGGGCGTATCGAATGGCGTGCCGTCGGCGAACACGCCGCTGGCCGATTTCACGATCACCTTGCCTAGCGCCAGCGCCTCGGTATCGAGGCTGTAATGACTGAAGCCGAAGAAGAACGGCGAGAGCGTTGCCGCGCGCTTGTGCGCATAGTGTTCGAGATACCGTTCCTGTTGCTGAAAAAGCTGTGGGCGCAGAAAGAGCCCCTCGCTCCAGACGACCTTGTTGTGCCAGCTCATGCGTTCATTCCACTATTTGGTCTCGGTAATCTTGATTGCGTTGGGTTCAAGATTGATGGTCAGTTTGAGTTTGGGCGAGGCGCGGTACCACGCCGCATCCGGCGCCGCCGGCAGCGGATAGACCGCGCGCCATACCGAGTTGGGCAGATCCCGGTAGGCCGCCAGGATTCCGACGCTGGTGGTTGCGGGATCGGCCCTGGTCTTGATGGATTTGCTCTCGCCAGGCCGCAGCTGGAATTGCTGGCGGGTGACGAGATCGTCCGCGAGAGCGGTCTTGTCTTTGTCCTGCAATGAAAAAAAGTCGGCGGAATTAAACACGCCGTCGGTTTTCAATTCATAGATCCGTACGACAATCGGCGCCGCGCGCTTCTGATCGTCGGGATTGACGCCGGCGGATGCGACGACCGACAGTTCGAGCTTGACGGGCTCCTTCGCCATTTTGGGATCGCTGCTGACGCACGCGGTCAGCGCGCATGCAAAAGCGAGAGCAATAACGTTGATGAAGAGGCGCATTAGGCAACGCAAAATGAGGCGCGATAGAAACGCCGCGGGAAGCAAACCGGAAAGGCCCAGGCGGGCCAGGACCTGCCCGGGCGACTGTTGGCAGGACGGCTTAAGCCTCCTTATTGCCCTTGATGTCGAAGGCGGCCGTCACGGCGCCGCCGCTACCGCCTTGCGCGTTCTGTACGACGTATTCCTGCTTGACCTTGGCAAACGAAAGCCGGACGTGTTCGTGAATGCCTTCGTCGGAGTTGCTGCCGGACGGATGAACCTGAGTCACGATCACGTCACTCATCGTGATCTTCAGATATTCGAGCGGGTTGCCACCGGCTTTGCGGACAACCAGCACAGCCTGGTCGACGTGCTTGCCGGTCAGGCAGTACTTCATCAGGTTCGGGCTCGCCCGGTCCACGAGGTGTTCGAACTCGAGGTCCTCGACGGTGGCCTTGCCGGCGCCGCCACCCGAACCAGCGTGCATGTTCGCTTGCTGCGACACGCGCCAGCCCCAGCTCCTCACCTCGATCTCGTTCTTGTGCGACGAGTCGGGCGACTCGCCATCAATGCCGTTGATCTTGAGAAAAATGTCTTGTGCCATCTAAAGCTCCTTGGTGTTAAACATCTACAACCTGGTTTCACAACAACTACCTGACCAAATCAGCAATCTCTGCCTGTAGTGCGTCACGGAGGCTGCGCCGATCATCACTGCCCCTGATATCGTCGATAAGCCATTTGCCACGAACCCACACCAGATCGAGCTCCACCCTGTTCGGTTTCCTGAAGTTCGTAAATGAAACGACGGCCTTTGCTTTTTGGCGCTTCGCCACCGTGACTTCAATGCCGGTCGTCTTCACGTCGAAGTCCTGACAACGGCAGATCGGATCCATGTCCAGATAGCCGGCCTCGCCCTTCAACGCCCGCTGATCTTTCCTGATCAACTGCAGGAGCGATGGCGAGGCAATGGCGTGAGAGCCCGCCGCTTCAATGCCGGGAGGATCGCCGTTGAACGTGTAGGCGCTGTAGACGGTTTGCAGAAACCGCTGCGCTGACGCGGCGCTTTGTGCAAATGCCGGCTGCATGCTCAGAACAGCCCATGCGATCAGCGCCAATACGCAGGCTCGCAATCGCATCACTGTTCTCCCTGCCACCGGTACACCTTGTACGCGGGCTTGTTCTGGCGATAGCCGGGGCCGCTCCACATGTCGTTCTGGCGGAAATCGGAAACCCACCGCTGACCGTTGTACATGGTGATATGGCCGGCGATATTGCCGCCTGGGTAAGACTGAATGACGGCGATATCCCCTTTGCGCGGCGTAATGAGGTCACTTGCCGACACCTCGACAAAACCGCGCGTGCGCAGAACGGGGCCGTAGTTCTTCGCCAACTCGACCGCCGGCCCTCGAGGAATGACGATTCCGCCGGCCGCAATCGCTTGCCTGACGTAGGACGCGCATCGGCCAAGGGAGTCCGCATGTGCGTGAGCATTGAGATGCGCTACGGCTGCATCGACATCGTAATTTTCATCGGCCATATCAACGCCTTGAATCGGAAAAAAACGGTAAAGAATCACGAACGACGAGCTGGTCCGTGCCTGGACGCACGGCTGGTTTCGGACAGCAGACATGCCGTGCATTCAGGGGGACCTACTCGCAAACGTATCGATTAAGCCGCTTCCTTGATGGACGGCAGTTTCGCGACGAGACGCAAGGACACCGTCAGGCCTTCGAGCTGGAAGTGCGGGCGCAGGAAGAATTTCGCCTGGTAATAACCGGGGTTGCCTTCCACTTCTTCCACGACGACTTCGGCCGCGGCAAGCGGGCGTCGCGCCTTGGTTTCCTGCGATGAGTTGGCAGGATCCGCGTCGACGTAGTGCATGACCCACTCGTTCAGCCAGCGCTGCATTTCCTCGCGCTCCTTGAACGCGCCGATCTTGTCGCGCACGATGCACTTGAGGTAATGCGCGAAGCGCGAGCAGGCGAACAGATACGGCAGGCGCGCGGACAAATTCGCATTCGCGGTGGCGTCCGCGTCGTGGTATTCGGCCGGTTTCTGCAAGGACTGCGCACCGATGAAAGTGGCGTGATCGGTATTCTTGCGGTGGATCAGCGGGATGAAACCGTTCTTCGACAACTCGGCTTCGCGCCGGTCCGAGATGGCGATCTCGGTCGGGCACTTCATGTCGACGCCGCCGTCGTCGGTGGGGAATGAATGACACGGCAGATTGTCGACCGTACCGCCGGATTCGACGCCGCGGATCAGCGAGCACCAGCCATACAGCTTGAACGAACGATTGATGTTCACACCCATCGCATAGGCCGCGTTGGCCCACGCGTAACGGCGGTGGTCGGAGCCGTTGGTGTCTTCTTCGAAGTCGAATTCGTCAACGGGATTGGTCTTCGCGCCATAGGGCAGGCGGGCGAGGAAACGGGGCATCGCGAGACCGACATAGCGCGCGTCTTCGCTATTGCGCAGCGAGTTCCACGGCGCGTACTCGAGATTCTGAGTGAAGATCTTGGTCAGGTCGCGCGGGTTGGCGAGTTCTTGCCACGATTCCATCTGTAGCACCGAGGGCGACGCGCCGGAGATGAACGGCGTGTGCGCCGCCGCGGCGACTTTGGCGATCGAGCCGAGCAGATCGACGTCAGGCGGCGTATGGTCGAAATAGTAGTCGGCCACCAGGCAGCCATAAGGCTCGCCACCAAGCTGGCCGTACTCTTCTTCATAGATCTGCTTGAAGAGCGGGCTCTGATCCCAGGCGATGCCTTTATAGCGTTTCATCGTGCGGCGCAATTCGTCTTTCGACACGTCCATGAAACGGATCTTCAGACGCTCGTCGGTTTCCGTGTTCGAAACCAGATGGTGTACGCCGCGCCAGGCGGACTCCAGTTTCTGGAAGTCGTCATGATGCAGAATCAGGTTGATCTGCTCGGAAAGCTTGTGATCGATCTGAGCGATGATCGCCTCGATGCTCTTGTAGGCGTCGTCGCTGATCGTGGCCGATTGCAGCAGCGCCTGTTCGGCGAGCGTCTGCACGGCGTGCTCGACGGCCTCGCGGGCCTGTTCGGTTTTCGGCCTGAATTCCTGGTTGAGCAGTTGGGTAAAGTCGGACTGCGTGTGTACTTCCGCGGTGGCCGCGTGCATTGGTTGTTTTGCCATGGTTTGTCCTCTGAATCTGTTCTGTCCCGTCGATCAGCGGGGCGCGTCCGTGGCATCCGCCACGTCGGCTGCGGCGTTCGAAAGCTGGGGTTTCGGTGTGGCCGCAAGCGATTTCAGCAGCGCCGGATCCTGCAGCAGCCTGTTGACGAGTGATTCCGCGCCGGACTTGCCGTCCATGTACGTTTGCAGATTCGCGAGTTGCGTGCGGGCTTCGAGCAGTTGCCGCAGGGAATCGACCTTGCGGGCGACGGCCGCCGGCGAGAAGTCCTCAATGCTCTCGAAGGTCATATCGACCATCAACTGCCCCTCGCCTGACAGCGTGTTCGGCACCGCGAATGCGACGCGCGGCTTGATCGCCTTCATCCGTTCATCGAAGTTGTCGATATCGATATCGAGGAAACTGCGGTCGGCAACCGGCGGCAGCGGTTCGACGGGCTTGCCGGAGAGGTCCGAAAGCACGCCCATGACAAACGGCAGTTCGACCTTCTTCTCGGAGCCGTAGACTTCGACGTCGTACTCGATCTGCACACGTGGCGCCCGATTGCGCGCGATGAATTTCTGCGAACTACTGGGAACAGACATTGAGGTCTCCGTGGACGGTGGTGATGAGTCGGCAGCGTTTAGTCAACCTGCTCGACGGAAAGGGAAGGTGACATTGCGGCTGCTGATGGCTCGACCGGGGCATGCGCATACGTGCATTGAAAAGTGAGCGCCACGATGGGTGGTGCGCTCGCGTCGACGACGTCGATTTCAATGCGCGTGATGGGCCATTTCGACGAAAATGCGTCGAGCCACAACGCGGACAGGCGAGGCAGCACGTGTTGTTCGATGAAGCCGATCAGTACACGAGCCCCGGTTTCGTCGACAAGACATCTGCCGACGATGTAGTCGACCACTTGCTGGTTGTAGGCAAGCGCAATGTCATGGACGCGGGCCATGCGCATGACCACGCGGTCCAGATGCAAGCGCACGATGCGCGCAAGCGATTCACCGGCAAGCGGCCGGTACGGCACCACGGTGACGCGGCCGAGAAATGCCGCGGGAAATGCCTTGAGCAACTCGTGTGTGAGGGCTTCGCGCAGCCCGTCGGCGTCGGGCGAGAGCGGTGCATCGGCACACAGGCTTGTCGTCAGTTCCGAGCCGGCGTTGCTGGTGAGCAGAATCGTCGTGTTGCGGAAATCGATGTAGCGGCCGTCACCATCCTCCATGTAGCCTTTGTCGAAGACCTGGAAGAACATTTCGTGCACGTCGCGATGGGCCTTCTCGATTTCGTCGAGCAAAACCACCGAATAGGGGCGGCGCCGAACGGCCTCAGTGAGCACGCCTCCCTCGCCGTAACCGACATATCCGGGCGGAGCGCCTTTCAGTCCGGAAACGGTATGAGCCTCCTGATATTCGCTCATATTGACGGTGATCAGGTTCTGCTCGCCGCCGTAGAGCGCTTCGGCCAGTGCGAGCGCCGTCTCGGTTTTGCCCACGCCGGAGGGCCCCGCGAGCAGGAATACGCCGAGCGGCTTCTTCGGGTCCGTTAGCCCGGCGCGTGCGGTTTGCACCCGCTCGCCGATCTGATGCAGTGCATCGCGCTGGCCGATCACTCGCGCCTCGAGCGTGGCCGGCAGCGACTGCACGGCGGCCACTTCGTCGGTGAGCATGCGGCCGACCGGGATGCCTGTCCAATCCGACACAACTTCGGCGACGATCGCTTCGCTCACCTCCGGAAACACCAGCGGCCCATCGCCCTGCAATTCCGTGAGCGCGCGTTCCAGTTCCTTGAGCGGATGAAGCGGTCTGCGCGTATCCATGCTTCTGTCGGGTTGCGACGCACCGGTATTGGCACCGAGCGCATCACGGGCGGCGAGCAAGGCCTGCGCCGCGAGGAGCTGTGCTTGCCAGCGCGCTTCGATGCTCTGCTCGGCGGCGACGAGTTCATCGATGCGACTCTGGGCCGCCTCCAAGGCGCGGCCGGCATCGAGGCCGATACGCGATTCCGCGGCGAGCAACTCGCTTTCGACGCGAGCTGCCCGCACGCGTTGACGCACGTCCTGCAGCTCTCGCGGGGGCGCATGCTGGGAAAGTGCGACACGCGCGCAGGCGGTGTCGAGGAGACTGATTGCCTTGTCCGGCAACTGACGGGAAGGGATATACCGATGCGACAGGGTCACGGCCGCGCGGATCGCCTGGTCACGCACGACCACGCCGTGATGCCGCGAGAACGTTTCCGCAAGTCCGCGCACCATGTCGATCGCCGCCAGTTCTTCCGGCTCCGGCACTTGCAGAACCTGGAAACGCCGCGTCAGCGCGGGATCCTTTTCAATGTGCCGTTTGTACTCCGCCCAGGTCGTCGCGCCGATCGTGCGAATCGCGCCGCGCGCGAGCGCAGGCTTGAGCAGATTGGCGGCGTCGCCGGTGCCGGCCTGGCCGCCCGCACCGATCAGCGTGTGGATTTCGTCGACGAACAGGATCACGGGGACCGTTGATTTCAGCGCCGCCTCCAGCACGCCTCGCAGACGCGCTTCGAATTCCCCCTTCATGCTTGCGCCTGCGAGCAGTGCGCCCACGTCGAGATTCAGCAAGCGCACGCCCACCAGCTTGGGCGGCACGTCGCCCGCGGCGATGGCGCACGCCAGCCCCTCGACAACGGCGGTCTTGCCGACGCCCGCCTCGCCGGTCAGCAAGGGATTGTTTTGCCGGCGGCGCAGCAGCACGTCGATCATGGTGCGAATTTCCAGCTCGCGCCCGACGACCGGGTCGATTTCACCGTTGTGTGCGCGCGCTGTCAGGTCCGTGCAGAACTGTTCGAGCGGCGAGCCCTTTGATACCGCGGAAAGGGCATGCGAGGCTTCACCGGGCACCGCTGGCGAGAAATCGCTGTTGTCGTAAGGTGCGTCAGCGGCTTCGGGCGACCCGTCGATGTATGCAAGAACAGCGTCGTCCAGACCTTCGACAGGTATCTTGCCGAACGCCGGCGAGATGGACAGCAGCACACGCCGCAGCTCAGGCGTCTGTACGAGTGCGGCGACGAGCCACGCGCTACGGATACTTCGGTCGTCGAAACTAAGTGTTGCAAGCACCCACGCGCGTTCGATTGCCAATTCGACGTAATGCGAGAAGTCACTGATCGAACTGGCACCCGCGGGCAGTGCGGCCAGCGCACGCGCCAGATCGCGATCTAGCGTTGCGTGATCGATGCCACAGTGCCGCGCGATCCGATGCAGGTCCGAATCAGGCTGCTGCAGCAGTTGATGGAGCCAATGCACAAGCTCGATATACGGATTGCCGCGCAGCTTGCAGAAGGCCGTGGCGGACTCGATGCTTCTGTACAGCGTGGTTCCAAGCTTGCCGAAAAGCGCCTGACGCGAAATCGCCATGTGGTTTCTCTGAATCGTTGTTCTTGGTTTTGTGCTTTCGACTATTGCCGGACAACGTAATTTCTAATCAGCCCAACGACTATTCAATTTAGTCTGGTCGAATCAAGGTTGTATTCCGAATTTCCCGATATTCTTTGGAATAAGCAAATCGTCTTGACTGTATTAAACACATGGCTTGGATGATTCGTCAATTGACTATTGCCTATAAAACTTGCAACTTATCTAGATTGGGAAATTTCTATTCAATGTTCGGAAAGTTCTTCATGGTGAGTATGTTGGCATTGGTGTTGTGTCTACATGTCATTGTTTTTATGGAATAAAAATATATCTCTATATTGCATTTAAATGTTGGTGAGTGTTGTGAGGTTGGGAGGTGTCTAACGTCGATCAAGGTTTTTCGCCGATTGGTGTTTGTCTCAAAAATAAGATCGGTTATCGGAGTAAAATTCATTCGATGGGTAATGGACTAATGCCCGCGAGTTGTGGTTAAAATGCGATCTCTCGCCATTGAGGAAAGGCACGGGAATCGCATGTGGATAAACAGGCTTATCAGGCGCGACGCCATGGCGCCGACGCGCATTGAACCGGGCGCGGCCGAAACGGAATGCGGACTGCGGGAAGACATGCGCCTCGCACGTGAGGCCGTCGACGATCCACTACGTGCCTGTGAAGACGATGCCGATGACCGCATCGACGAAGACTTGCGTGGCAGTAACGCCATATTCGGACTGATCGGCGGCGCCCTGGCCTCTGAAAATGGCGAATCGCGGCGCGAACGAGACGAGGCAGGTAATGGCGCCGACGATCTGATCGAGACGCTGCATGAGCAGTATCGTCGCGTGCTTGTTGATCCGCAGGCGTCGCTTACCGAAGGGTGGGGAGCACAGCCGGCGTTATCGGCGGGACTGCACCCGGCTTTGCACTACGAGTCATCGGTGGTTGCCCAGGCGCCGCACAGCGGGTCGATCGAGGCACTCCTGTCCGGCGCGCGCTTCATGGAAGACGTCTTCGGCCCGCTGGCGGCGGCCCATGAAGCTGACCTGGCGGCATCGGAGCCGGTCCCGGAAATCCTGGGTCTTTTTGCGCCGGAGGAATACCTCGCCGCGGCAGCGCGGCGCGTCCGCGCGTTGCCGCCTGCGCTTGCGCGGCGCGAGCACCATACGTTGGGTCTTGACAGCCCATTGCCGGCCTCTCATTCATTGACACACGAAGACGCTCGATGACCGCGCAGCTATCCCGCATCAACCCGACGACCGATCACGGCATGCCGCTCGATGAGCGCATCGCGGCTGCTGAAATGCAGATTCGCACGCTCCCCGCAGCAGCCGAATTTCGCTGGGCGCTGTTCCAGTTGCTATGCGTGACCGGTCATTGGGAGCGCGCAATCGGTCAGCTCCAGGTGTTTGCGCAACTTTGTCCCGTGCAGACTCAGGCCGTTCAGGTGTATCGCGATCTGATTCGCGCCGAGCTCTGGCGCGCGAAAGTCATCGCGGGTCGCGAGCGTCCCGGGTTCGTCTTCCACGCGCCGTCATGGGTCGAGGGGCTCATCGAGGCGTTGCGTCTGAGCGCTGCCGGTCAGATCGACGCCGCCGATCAGGCGCGCTATGCGGCGCTCGATCGCGCGCCGCTCGTCGCGGGTCAAGCGCCGCATTTCGCGTTCGACTGGATCGGCGACAGCGATTCGCGCTTCGGACCAGTCTGCGAAGTGGTGACGGCAGGACGCTACCGGTGGTTGCCGTTTTCAGATCTTGCCGCGTGGAAGGTCGAGCGTCCCGCCACGCTCCTTGATCTCGTCTGGGCACCGTGCACGTGGACGCTGCTCGACGGCACCACGGTGTGCGGCTTCGCGCCGGCGCGTTACCCCGGCGCGGAAGATGTGCAGGGGGACAGCGGCGAGCGTGATGCCATCCGACTAGGACGCAAGACGGTGTGGCGGGAATCGGGGGCGACCGGCGTGATCGCCCATGGCCGAAAAACGTGGACAACCAGTGCCGGCGACTTGAGTGTCTTCGAGCTTGCTGGTTGCGAATTCAGTAACGGCGCGAGCAAGCGCGGATCGAATCAGCAGGGCGGCTCAAATGAACAGGCTTAAGCCGGCGTCGAAGCCGATGCGCGGCGACGCGCGGTCGGTTCGTGATGGCGGCACCACGCCTCGGCGTGCGAATGCGCACCTGCTGCCGACCTTGCTCGATCGTCTGCGTGACGATGCCCCGCAGAGGCAGACAGAAGCGCCCAATGAATACGCGGTGACCCGTGCACAGATGCGCGACATCGTGCAGCGCGACCTGGCGTTCCTGCTCAACACGACCAGCATCGAGGACCTGATCGATCGCAAGCGACATCCGCACGCGGCTTCGTCAACCGTGAATTTCGGTGTGCCGGCGCTGGCGGGCGCCTTCACGGCAACGCGCAAGTGGGAAGACATCGAGAAGATCATCCGGACCGCGATTAGCGAGTTCGAGCCGCGGCTGATCTCCGATTCGCTCAGCATTGCGCCGCTCGCGGGAGTCGATGCCGACGTTCACTACAACGTGCTGGCATTCGAGATCCGCTGCATGATCCGCATGGATCCTTATCCGCTCGAATTCATGGTGCAGAGTTCGCTCGATCTGGAAACGAGCCAGTTGAACGTCACCGGCATGCGCGCGGGCTGAGCACAGCCCTCCGTTGCGCAAGAGAAGCTTAAAGAACAACGAGAAAACACCGATGGATCCGCGACTGCTCGACTACTACAACCAGGAATTGATTTACATGCGCGAGCTCGCCGGCGAGTTCGCGCAGGCTCATCCGAAGATTGCGCGGCGGCTCGGGATGCAGGCGGGTGAGGTGGCGGACCCATATGTCGAACGTCTGATCGAATCGTTCTGCTTCATGGCGGCACGCATGCAGATCAAGCTGGATGCCGAGTTTCCGCGTTTCACCGGGCGGCTGCTCGAAGTCATCTACCCCAACTACGTTGCTCCCACGCCTTCGATGGCCGTCGCGCGCCTGTACCCGAGCCCCGTCGAAGGCAATCTTGCCGAAGGTTTCCGCGTTGCACGCGGCACCGCCTTCAAGTCCCGCGTACCTGATGGAGAGCAGACGCCCTGTCAGTTCCGCAGCAGCCAGGACGTGATGCTCTATCCGCTGGAGATTGCCGAAGCAAGGTTGACCGGCATTCCGCCCGACATTGCCTCGCTCGGCCGCTACGTGCCACCGAACGTGCAGGTACGCGGCGCGCTGCGCCTGAAGTTGCGTACGACTAATGCAGCATCCATGGCCGATCTGCGAGGGCTGGACAGATTGCCTGTGTACCTGGCGGGTGACGAACAGGTTGCTTCACACCTGTTCGAGCTGATCCACGCGGCGGGCGTCGCAACGATAACCGGCGTGCCGGGTCAGTTCGGCACAGCCGGCCGGCCGCTGTCCGTGGTGAGCTCCGACGCGGTGGTTCACGAGGGGCTGCGGCACGACGAGGGCCTGCTGCCGCTCACGTGGTCGAAATTTCACGGACACAACCTGTTGCATGAATACTTCGCGTGCCCGAGTCGCTTCTATTTCTTTACGCTAACCGGTCTCAAGGAGGGCCTGCGCCGCGTCAACGGCCCGGAAGCGGAAATTGTCCTGCTACTCGACCAGTCACCCGACCGGCTCGCGAGCCTCGTCGACGCGTCGCGCTTTGCGCTGTTCTGCACGCCGGTCATCAACCTGTTCCGTAAGCACACCGACCAGATCGAACTGTCGGAAGGCGACACCGAGTTCCGCATCGTGCCGGCGCGGCTTCATCCACTCGACTATGAGGTGTTTGCCGTTGAAAAGCTGTCCGGGCAGGTCACGACGACGTCCGCCGAGCGCGAATTCCGGCCGCTGTTTCAAACGTTGAACAACGACGAAGGAAATTACGGACGGTATTTCTCGACGCGCCGCGAGCGCCGGCTGATTTCGGACTCGGCGCGCCGCTACGGTACACGAACACCGTACATCGGCACGGAGATGTTTGTGTCGCTGGTCGATCAGCATGAGGCGCCCTACAGCGAGGAAATCCGCTACCTGTCGGTCGATGCGTGGGTTACCAACCGCGATCTGCCAAACCTTGTGCCGCGTGACGGCGTCAACGATCTTGCGGTAGCCGACGCCGATGCGGTGGCGAGCACCGGCTTGATTCGCGCCCCCAGTGTGCCGAGAGCGCCCTACGCGGAGCGCGAGATGGCCTGGCGGCTGATCCGTCAACTGAACTTCAACTATTTGCCCCTTGACGATCTCGATCACCGCGAGGGCGGGCAGGGCCTGCGTGACCTGTTGCGACTGTTCCTGGCAGCCGACGACACCGAGCACCGACGTCAGGTCGAAAGCCTCGTCGGCGTGAAGACACGGCCGGTGGCGAGGAAACTTCCGGGTGGTGGCCCGCTGGTGTTCGGACGTGGCATCGAGTGCGCGCTGACCGTCGACGAAACCGGCTTCTCGGGCACCAGCCCCTATCTGTTCGGCCTGATTCTCGAGCACTATCTGACGCGACACGTGTCGGTCAACAGCTTCACGCAGACCGAACTGCATTCGATGCAGCGCGGCCGCGTGGCGAACTGGCCCGTGCGCATGGGCACGCGTGGGATCGTCTGATGGACCGGGCCCTGCTGAAGGCGATCGTGCGCGATGCAGCGCTTTCGCCGGAGTTGATCGAACGCCTGCGGGCCGAGCCGTGGCGCTACGGCTTCCTGACGCTGCTGCGTCGCATCGGCGCCGATCCGCGAATCGATCCGGTCGGCACGGCGCAACGCCCGCAGGCGGAACCGTTTCGTCTCGGGCAGCAGCCGAGCCTGACCTTCGCCCCGCGCGAAATTGCGAGCGTCGGGCAAGCGAACGGAAGACTGAAAGTGCGCCTCTTCAGTCTGGGGATGCTCGGGCCGAACGGGCCGCTGCCGATCCACGTAACGGAGATTGCGCGCGAACGTGAGGAGAGCCGACGCGATACCACATTGGTCAATTTCCTCGACATCTTCCACCACCGCTACCTGACGCTGCTGTACCGCGCATGGGCGTCCGCCCAGGCCGCGGCGGGACTCGATCGACCCGGCAACGAGCGATTCTCGTTCTACGTTGCGAGCCTTACCGGCCAGGATGTCCGCGAGATCGATCACGGGCCGCTGCCTGCGCATGCGCGCCTGTCGGCCGCGCCGCATCTCGTGCGCGAGGCGCGCAATCCGGATGGCCTGCGCGCCACGCTTGCGCACTACTTCGGCGTGCCAGTGGCCATCGAGGAATTTGCATTTCACTGGTTCGACGTGGATCCGAGCGAACACAGCCGTCTCGGCTGGCCTGGCTCGCCGTCGACCATGTGCGACGGCGCGACGCTCGGTGAACAGATACCCGATCGTCAGCACAAATTCCGCATTGTCGTCGGGCCGGTCGACCTCGACGAATACCTGCGCTTTACCCCGCAGGGTGCGGATTTGCCGCGACTGATTGAATGGGTCAGGACGTTCGTCGGCAATGAGTTCAACTGGGAACTGGAACTGCGCATCCGGCCGCAGAGTGCGCCGCCTGCTGTCATGGGCGGCCCGCAGCAGCTCGGATGGTCCGGGTGGCTGGGACGTTCAGCGTCTGAAGAGCGGATTACCGGTATGCGTTTCGAGCCGGAACGCTATGTAAAGGAATTCAAGCGCGATGCCGTGGATGTGGCGCAGCCGCGCGGGTGATGAAGGTAGACGATGAGCAATAACAGAAAACAGGCGCCGCAGAAATCCGCGCCGGCCAAGGGGCCAGCGCTTCACGACTGGATGATGCCGGTGGATGACAGCGCTCCTTGCGGGGCCGACCTCGAATACGATCCGGAATTCGTGGTGCTTTCGGCGAAAGTGGCCACAAGGATTGAGGCACAGTACGGCGACTTCGTGGGTTCTCCGGACCCGGTCAACTGGAGCGATGTCGATCGCGACTGCCGGCGCCTGATGATGCGCAGCAAGGACATGCGCCTCGCGGTCCTCTTTACGCGGTGCCGCACGCGCCTTGCGGGTGCCGCAGGCCTTGCCGAAGGCACCGGATTGCTCGCTGCATGGCTGGCTGCGTTTCCCGACGGGATTCACCCGCAACCGGGCGTCGACACAGATCGTGATGCCGCGCTGGAAATTCGCATGAATGCGTTGCAGACCTTGGCCGATACAGACGGTCTGCTATCGGACGTGCGCGAGATCGCGCTGACGAAGTCGACGGCGGCACGCCTGCAGGTGCGCGACGTTGAACGCGCCTTTGCTCAACCGCGTCCGAGCGATGCGCTTGCGCCCGAG
The DNA here is from genome assembly GCF_004339745.1 of Paraburkholderia sp. BL9I2N2. GTDB lineage: Bacteria > Pseudomonadota > Gammaproteobacteria > Burkholderiales > Burkholderiaceae > Paraburkholderia. The sequence goes on from NZ_SMGP01000001.1 coordinate 1,762,571, forward strand.
TCGGTGACGCGGCAACTCGATGATCTACGCGTGCAACAACCAGCGGCTCTGGCGGGATTCGATGACGCGCTGGCGAGCGTCGCCTCGATCGACGCGTGGAGCCGCGAACACCTGAATCTCTACGCCGCGGACTTGTCAGCGCTTACCCGGTTGCTGCGGCATCTGAGCGCCGGGGAAGCGCGATCGGAAAGCGCTCACCCGGCGATCGTCGCGGCCGACGCGCAGGCTATGGACGAAGTCACGAATGCCGCGTCGGGCGATTCGTTACCCGCGAACGAAGAGAGAACAGCATCGCCTGTCGCTGCCGCCGTCAATTGTCGCTTGGACGCGACACCGCCGGATCGTCAAGCCGCGCTCGAACTGGTCCGGGCAGCTCGTCAGTGGTTCGAGCAGCATGAGCCGAGCAGTCCCATTCCAGTGCTGCTGCGGCGCGCGGAACGGTTCGTCGGCAAACGCTATGCGGAGGTGGTCCTGGCGATTCCGGCCGAGTTGCTCGTGCAATGGGACAACGAAACATGACGTGCGCTGGTGAGAAACACAACCGAAAGATGCCTTGCATCAGCCCGATCAGTGACGGCAAAAGCGAACCCCCATCCATGCGCAACCGCCGCTTCCAGCATCTTTGGAATGTAGATCGTTTATGAACAAGCATGCGCATGTCCATCGTCAGGTTAAGCACGGCAAGCAGGGTTGGGTGGCAAGAGATCCGTTGATCGTGCCGATCGCGTCGCGAGACGCGTTGCGCAAAGTGATAAAGCTCGAAGGCATTTCACCGACCGAATTCAGTGACCTGCTCTGGATCACGGCGCAGGAATCGGCGGGGGTGGTGAATGCTCACAACCCGGCGTCGACGGAGCGGGGTCTGTTCGAGTTGCTGCGTGCCCAGTATGGCCTCAATCCGAATGGCGAAAACGCCCGTGGAATACAACCAGTTGCGCGCTTTAGTGGCCATTGCCCAGCACGGCAGCATCCGCGCCGCGGCCAAGACGGTGTGCCTGTCCCAGCCCGCGTTGACCAAGGCGATCCGCGAACTCGACCAGGAATTGGGCGTGCCGCTCGTGACACGCAGCGCGCGCGGCGCGCAACTCGACAGTTTCGTCGAAGCTGTCACCTCAGGCGCCGCTTTTTCAATTCGACACCGATCGTGCGGACGTCGCATGAGCAGTCCACGTGCCGCGATCATGCATCAATGCGATGCCGCACGTTTGATGCGATGGAAGTTACGGTCGAAGTAGATCAAGCCATCGCCATCGCGTCGTACGCTAATGCGTGTGGTCTTCACGAACATCACCGAGTGCGAGCCGACTTCCTTCAGGTCGACGATCTCGCCTTGCAGACTCGCCAGCGCGTCGCGCAAGACCGGCACGCCGTGCGTGCCTTCGTCCCAGATGGGCCAGCCAAAGCGTTCTTCCATCGGCACCTGGGTCATGCCCGCGAAGTGGCGCGCGAGCAGTTCGTGCTCGCCAGGCAGCACGTTGATGCAAACATGCCGGTTGCTTTGGAAGGTCGCGTGCATGGCGCTCGACCGGTTCAGGCAGACGAGCAACGTAGGCGGCGTATCGGTGACCGAGCACACGGCGCTCGCGGTGACGCCGCATCGTCCATGCGGGCCCGCTGTCGTGATCACGTTGACGGCGGCGCTGAGGTGCGCCATGGCTTGACGGAATTGCTGTTTCGCGTCCATGTGAGCTTCGGCGTCGGGAGTCGCGTGTTGGGTCGGCGTCATCGTTCGGGTTCCTGGGCTGATCTCGTGTGATTGGATTCAAGCGTAAGCAATCCCCGCGGAAAATAAAATCCGCGCGAGCGGTAGCCGGGCAGCCGTGTTTCCCAGTCCGTCTAAAGCTTTCCCCAATGCATCGCCGAATGTTGGGCTGATAGGCAAAACAAAGCGCCATTTCAGGGTAACTATCGCTTTGCAGCGCTTTTTCCGCTGGTTATGATGGGCCAGTAATACGCTTCGAATCGCATCTAAAACTACCCCCATGCCCCAGCCTTCGCAGTCCGCCACACCCCTCGCACCGATCGTGTACATCGTCGACGACGACAGCGGCATGCGCACGTCGCTTGCGTGGCTGCTCGAATCGGTTGGCGTGAAGTCGGCGGGTTTTCCGAATGCCGGTGAGTTTCTCGGCGCGTTCGATCCGGACGTGCCTGCCTGTCTCGTGCTCGACGTGCGCATGCCCGAGCAAAGCGGCTTCGACGTGCAAGCGGAATTGAATCGTCGCGGCGCCACGTTGCCGATCATTTTCGTCAGCGGCCACGGCGATATTCCGATGTCGGTGCGCGCGTTGCAAAACGGCGCGATCGATTTCGTCGAGAAACCGTATAACTCGCAGCAGATGCTCGACCGCGTGCAAAGTGCGCTGAAGCTCGCCGCTCAACGTCACGTGGCCGCCCAGAAGCAGCGCGAGTTGCGCAAGCGGATCGAGTCGCTGACCGCGCGTGAAAAAGAGGTATTGCGCGGCGTGATCGACGGCAAGGGCAGCAAGCGCATTGCCAGCGATCTGTCGATCAGCGTGAAGACCGTCGACGTGCATCGCGCGAGCATCAAGGACAAACTCGGCGCGGCCTCGATCGCGATGCTGGTGCGCGAGGTGATGGCGGTGTGGGATCAGGATGCGGACACAGGCGGCATGCAGCGTTGAAGCATGCCGCGCTGGTGTGCACGCCCATCGGCTTAGCGCATGAACAGGCCGCCGTTCACATCCCAGCACGCGCCGTTCGCGAAGTAAGCATTTTCCGCGGCGAGCATCACGGCTACGTCGGCGACATAGTCCGCTGAGCCTAGACGTCCGGCTGGAATGTTCGCGATCACTGCCTTCAGTTTGTCGGGGGCCACGCTTTCATGCACGATCGGCAGATCCATCGGTCCAGGCGAAATGGCGTTGACGGTCACGCCCGCAGCGCCGAGATCGCGCGCGAAGACCTTGGTGAGCGTGATCACACCGCCTTTCGCGGCCGCATAATGCGCGCCGGTTGCCGAGCCACCGTTCTGTCCCGCGAGCGACGCGATGTTGACGATACGGCCCGTGCCCGCGTCGGCGAAATGCTGGCCGAACACCTGACAGCCGAACAGCACGCTGCGCAAGTTCACGTTGATCACCTGATCGAATTGTTCCGCGGTAATGTCCATCACGGACACGACTTTCGAGGCGCCTGCGTTGTTGACCAACGCGTCGACGCGGCCCCAGCGCTGCAGGATCGCGTCGCGCGCTGCGATGAACGCGGCTTTCGCGGTCACGTCGAGATTCAGCGCGAAAGCCATGGAACCGTCGGCGCTCAGATCGCGCGCGAGAGCTTGCGCGGCATCGAACGCGATATCGCCGATGGCGACCGCGTAACCCGCCGCATGAAAGCGCGTCGCGATCGCGGCACCCAGGCCGCGCGCCGCGCCGGTGACTAGAACGACTCTTTTCTGCATTGCATCCACTCCACTTCGCTTCACTTCGAGAAATCGGCCGCCGTTCGAACGGCCCGAGGCATGGCTCAAGCGATTCAAGCGGCGAGGGCGGCCTCGAAACGCGCCGCGATCGCGCACACCTGCTCGTCCTGACCCTTGCGTCCGACGATCTGCAGACCTGCCTTGAGCGGCGAACCGCCGATCGGCAGCGGCAAACTCAATGCGGGATGGCCACTCAGATTGAACGGCCGGATCAGCGACGACATCGCGATCACCGACTTGCCGCCGCGTGCTTCGTCGAGTGTGATCGGCAGGGCGGGCAGCGTGGGGAGAATCAGCACGTCGACATTGCTTAAAGCGTGATCGACTTCCGCGGTGAAGTCGCGGCGCACCTGTTCGGCCGCATCGAGTTGCGCGGCGGTGGTGTTGGCCGCGGCGCGCAGGCGCGCGTCGAGATCCGCGCCGAGCTTGCCACTGGCGACCAGATGACCGAACGCGCGCGAAGTCTCGACATTGATGACCGCGACGCCCGCGTCGAACGCGGCGGCGAGGCCGGCGAGCGGCAGCGCGTGCGCGGTGCAGCCGGCTTGATCGGCGGCGCGTGTCACAGCTTCGAGGATCTCGGGCGCGGCGTCGGCCTGCACGATGCCGACTTTGCACGCGCCTTGCCACGCGTGCGCGGCGTTCGCATCGAAGTTAGCGGCGATGGCCTGCATCGCGGCAACGAGCATGCGCATGTCACGTGCAAACGGTCCAACGCAATCGAGCGTGGACTCTCGCGGCGCCACGCCGAGTCGCGACACGCGCCCGAAGGTGGGCTTCAAACCGATCACGCCGCAACATGCGGCGGGGCCGCGAATCGAGCCGCCGGTGTCGGTGCCGAGCGCGGCGTCGGCGAGCTTCAGTCCGACTGCCGCCGCCGATCCGCTCGACGATCCGCCCGGAATGCGCGCCGCGTCCTGCGGATTCTGCGGCGTGCCGGTGTAGTCGTTGATGCCGGTCATGCCGAACGCCAGCTCATGCATGTTCGCTTTGCCGACGATGTGCCAGCCGGCCGCGAGCAATCGTTCGACGACTTCGGCATGCTTTTGCGCGGGCGGCGTGTCGGCCAGTGCGCGGCTCGCGGCGATGGTGGCGTAACCGGCGATGTCGATCGTGTCCTTGATCGCGATGCTCGGGCCGGTGCCGCCTAACGACAGCGTCTGGATAAACTCGTTCATGGGTGCGGTTTCCTTGCATTGACTTGCCACGGCGCGTCGAACAGGCGCTCCGTGCGAAAGTGCGTGATGAGCCAGTCGCGGCCGTTGCCGGCAGGCGCGAAATCCACTTCCAGGCGCGCCGAGATCAGTTCGGCTTGCGCATCGACATAGCCAGACGCTTGCAGCATGATCCAGCGGCCTTTCGCGCTCGCGCCTTGCACGTCGATAGTTTCCGACGTGAGGAAGTGCACGTTCACCGAGAAATGCGGCGAGGGCGGCAGGTAGCGCGTGAGCATCGCGAGAATTTCAGCGTGGCCCGTCAGGCGGCCGAACTTGTTCGCGTACTGTGGGCCGATGCCTTCCCAGATCGCGTCGGTGGAGAACAGCGCCGCGAGCGTCTCGTCTTCGAGCGCGCCGGACGGCACGTCGCATAGCGCCATATAGCGCGCCATCGTGCGGCGCACGGCCGATTCGGCTTCGAGCGCGGCGAGCCGTTCGGTCAATATGGCAAGCGTATCCTGGTTCGCCTTCATTGCGGCACGCTCAAGCGGCGTTGGCATGTTGCGGCGGCACTTGCAGCGCACGTCCGACACGCGCTTCGATCTTGCCATAGCGCCACAGGTTGTACTCGCCCACCGGCGTGGTGCGATACAGATTGCACACGGCTACGGTGGTGTCGAAATCGCGCACGTCGGCCATGATATAGAAGGTCCAAGGCGAGTTGTCGGCATGGCCTACCGTGAGGCGGTCGTCGTCCATGATGCCGAGCACCTTGACGCCTTCCATCGCTTCGATCGCGGCCAGCATCTTGCCGTAAGCCTGCCAGACTTCGCCGATCTGTTCGCGCGGCAAGTCGAAGAAATTCTGCGTGACGCCGCAGCAGAACAGAACACGCAGCGGCAGCGTTGAAGTATCGGACATGAGGTGTTGTTCCTTGCAATCGCAGTTATGTTGTGGATTGTGATCGATCAGAAAATGGCTTACAGGTAGCCCGGAATCGGCGGCACGCCCACGAACACCGCGCCGGCGCCGTCGTAGTTGCCTTCGCCGAGAAACGCGTGCTGCGTTACGACCATCGAGTCGCGCAACAGGCGCTGCAACGGATGCGAGCGATAAATCGCCATCGTGCCGCCGAGCCGGTAAGCGCGCTGCACGACATCGGCGCCTTCGCGGGCGATCTGCGTCGCCGAGAGGCGCAGCAGGCTCACCTGGTCGGCGGTGACGGGATTGCCGGCGAGGATCGATTGCCACACTTCATTGGTCGTGTCGTAGAAAAATGCACGAGCCGAGCGCAGTTGTGCCTCCGCTTTCGCGAGTTCGATGCGGTAGTAAGCGCGGTCGGCGAGTTGCGGCGCGCCGGTCGTGGTCTTGCGACCGCCGGCCATGTGGTTGGCGACGTCGAGCGCGGCGCGCGCGAGGCCGAGGTTGACCACGGCGAGCACTTGCGCGGCGTAGGCGATAGTCGGGTAGCGATACAGCGGCTCGTCCACGCAGGGTTCGCCGCCGCGTACGAAGGTCCAATCGTCGGCGACGAACTGGTCGGAGACGCGCAGATCGTGGCTGCCGGTGCCCTGCATCCCGACCACGTCCCAGTTTTCGACGATCTCCACCTGATGCGGACGGAACACGGCCGTACGCGGTTTGCCGCCGGTGCAAGGGGCGCCGGCGCCGATGCCCACGCCGAGCCAGTCCGCGCCTTTGCAGCCGCTCGCGAACTTCCACGTGCCGTTCACACGCCAGCCGCCTTCCGCGGGCTGCGCCGGTTGCACCGGAAAGAGACCGCCCGCGAACACCTGATCGGGGCCGTCGGCGTAGATTTCCGCCTGGGTGTGCAGCGGTAGCGCCGCCAGGTAGACATTGGCCGAGCCGAAGCTCGCGACCCACGCCGCTGAGCCATCCGCTACCGCGATGCGCTCGATCATGTCGAGAAACGCGGCGGGCGCGAGCGCGTCGCCGCCGAAACGTCGCGGCGTGGCAGCGCGATAGACGCCCGCGCGCTTGAGCTTGGCGATCACGTCGCGCGGCACATGCGAGAGACGGTCGAACTCGTCGCGGCGCGCGGCGATCTCGGCGATCACTTCGTCGAGCGTCAAACGGGCGGCATTCGATGGGCTCGATTGATCGGCAGCAACGGCGGTGGCGGTGTCGGACATGATGGGGTTTCTCCTTGATTCGTTATTGGCTCGAACTCGCGGCGCGTTGGTGCTCGACATGACGCGCCGTGCAGGTTCAGACCAGTCTAGAAATGCAAAAAGAACGCTTCAATTGGGACGCGGGCCTCAGTTTTAGGTAACGCTCCGGGTTCATCTAAAGAAATCTTCAGACGCGCAATGCGCGCACTGGTGTTATGTTTCTGCCCATACGTGATCGAACCTGTGTGCCGTACCACCCGATGAATTTCCCCGCCGAAGAAGACTTCCACCGCCTGCTCGACGCGCTCACGCTGTGCGTGCTGCTGCACGACGCCGACACCAAGGCGATCGTGTGGGCCAATCGCGCGGCCTGCGAGGCGCTCGGCTTTACGCTCGCCGAATTGTTGCCGCTCAAGGCGAAGGACATGACGCGTCCGGTGCCGAAGTACCGCCGCGAGATCGGCGTCGGCGCGATGGATCGTTCGATCACCGAAGGCCCGCAGGTGTACGAGTGGTGTTACCGCTCGCGCACCGGTGCCGACATGTTGTCCGAAGCGATCGCCACTTACGTGCCACTGCGTGAGCGCGCGGTGGTGATGGTGCAGTTCCGCGATATCAGCGCCGAAGACACACTCAAGCAAACGCTGCGCCGCTACGAATCGCGGCTGCGCGAATTCATGCAGGATCTCGGCGAAGGCGTCGCGGTGCTGACGCCCACGGGCGAAGTGGAGTTCGTCAGCGAGTCCGGCCGGCGCGTGCTCGGCCTGGAAGAGGGCGCGCCGATGGGGGACGTGCTCGACTATTGCAGTGAGCCAGACCGCAGGCGTCTGCTCGACCAGCTTGCCGACGCACCGCGGATTCAACCGTCGGCGCCGCAGCGTTACCGCATCACGCGTCGCGACGGTACGGCGGGCTGGCTGCGCATTACGTGCCGGCGTATCGAGATCGAAAACGACCTGAATGGGCGGCTGCTGCACTTTCGCGACGTGACGGACGAAGTCGCCGTCGAAGAAGCGCGGCGCAACGAAGCGCGTTTGCTCGAATATGCGGGGCGTTACAACGCGATGGGGGAAATGGCGACAGCGATCGCCCATGAACTGAGCCAGCCGCTTGCTGCCGTGCGCAACTTTATCGAAGGCGCGATCCGGCGGCTCGCGCAACCCGCTTCGATCGACGACGCCGTGTGGGGCCTGCGCAGCGCCGATCGTCAGGCGGAACATGCGGCGTTGATTATCAAGAGCGTGCGCGATTACATCGTCAAGCGCGAGCCGAGCGAGACTCATGCGGACCTGCGCGAGGTGCTTGCGGATGTGGCGTACTTCATCGAACTGCGTGCTCGCGAGGCGAGTGTGACGCTCAAGATCGAGCAGGCGCCGGAGCCGCTGCCTGTCTATGTCGAGCGCGTGTTGATCGGGCAGGTGGTGTTGAATCTGGCCTTCAACGCGATCGAAGCGCTTGGAGAAGGGGTCAACGAAGGCGCGGCAGCGCGGCGTCGGGAGCTTCGCCTCGTCACGCACCTGCGCGGCAAGTACGCGATCGCCCAGGTGATCGATAACGGCCCAGGCGTTCCCGCCGATGCACACGGCCGGCTCTTCGACGGCTTCTCTTCGTCGAAAGCGGGCGGAAATGGCATCGGGCTTTCGCTGTGCAAGAACATCGTCACGCGGCACGGCGGCGAGATCTGGGCGAAACCGGCGCAGCAAGGCGGGCTCGAATGCAGCTTCTCGCTTCCTCTCGTCGCCGCGCCGCCCGGCTGATCGCAGCTCAATCATGCGTGGTGCTGGTGTTGCGGGGAATCGTCACGAGCGTGAGCGCGGTGATCACGCCGAAGCCGATCAGCATCAGCGCGACCGGCCACGGCGCGCGCACTTTCGCATACAACGCGGTGGCGACGAGCGGCGCGAGTCCGCCGGAAAAGACCGAAGCGATTTCGTGACCGAGTGCCATGCCCGAATAACGCACTTCCGTGGGAAACAGTTCGCCCATCAATGCGGGTTGCGTGCCGATCATCGCCGCGTGGCAGAACGGCAGTCCGAGCACGAGCGACAGGAACACGAGCATCGGCTGATGCGTGTCGATCAGCCAGAACGCGGGAAACGCGATCACCACCAGGCCGAGCGCGCCGATCATATACACCGGCCGCCGCCCGATCACATCCGACAGACGCCCCCACAACACGATGGTCACGAGTTCGAGCAGCATGGCGAACATCACGCCGCCGAGCATCACCGAGACCGGCACGCCGATCGTCTTGCCGTACACCAGCACGAACGAAAGAAAGATATACGTCCCGCCGTTTTCGGCGACGCGCAGCCCCATCGCCTGCAAGACCTGCTTCGGATGATTGCGCAGCACCGTCAGCACCGGCATATGCTTCGGTTTGGCGGCCGTGAAGTCACGGCTTTCCGGCAAGCGCCGGCGAATGTACACGCCGACGCCGAAGATCAGCACGCTGGCAAGAAACGGCACGCGCCAGCCCCACGACATGAAGCTTTCGACCGGCAAGCGCTGCACCAGATAGAACGCGGCCGCCGACAACACGAAGCCACCCGCCACGCCCAACTGGCTGAACGCCGCATAGTAGCCGCGACGATTGGCCGGCGCGCTCTCGCTGATCAGCAGCACGCCGCCGCCCCATTCGCCGCCGGATGCGATGCCTTGCACGACCCGCAGACACACGAGCGCGGCAGGCGCGAGAAAGCCGACTTGCGAGAATGTGGGCAACAGGCCGATGCCGAAGGTCGCCACGCCCATCATCATCAGCGTGATGACGAGCGCGCGTTTGCGGCCGTGCCGGTCGCCGATATGGCCGAATACGATGCCGCCCAGCGGGCGCGCGAGGAAACCGATTGCAAAGCCCGCGAATGCGGCGAGCGTGCCCAGCAGCGGGTCGCCATGCACCGGGAAGAACAGCGGTCCGAAGATCAGTGCGGCGGCGGTGCCGTATAGAAAAAAGTCGTACCACTCTAGCGCGTTGCCGAGCACGGAGGCGACGATGATCCGCCGCAATGTTCGCGAGGTGGCCGGTGCCGCGGATGCAGGAGGCGCTCCGGCCGTGGGAGAAAACGTGTCGTTTTGCATCGTCGTGCTCGCTGTTCGCGGTGGTTAATGGGGAAGGCGTTAACGTCCGAGTGATTTCGCGGTCTGGCCACCAATGCCGAAATCGGTATTCGGAATGTCCTTGATCATCACGCGGGCGGCGGCGAGCGGCGTGTCGAGCACGTCCGCGCCGGTTTTGCTGAGCGCGGCGATCAAGGCTTCTTTTTGCGCGGGCGTGCGGCCGGCGATGAGGATCGCCACGATGGTGAGAAGCGGTGCCCGAGTGTTCGCATTGCTCGCGCCACCCAAGCCGAAATCGTGCGGCGGCAATTCACTCAGCAGAATCCGCACCGATTCGGCGGGTGCGCCGATTGCAGTGACCGTAGCCTGCGTGAGACCCGCGATCAACTGCGCCTTGCGCGCCACTTCGTAACCTTCCGGCAAAAAAACTTCTAATGTGGGCATCGCTGCGCTCGTAGTTTCAAAGGCCAGGAGATCAGAGCAGGAAGCCGATCGCGCTCAACGCTTCGGTCGAATCGATCAGCCGGATCACCTTCTGCACGATGCGCGGCTCGCCGCTCGCGAAACTGATGCGATGCGTGAGGTCCGCGGCGAACAGCGTCGACTTGCCGCGTTTATAGGCAACGATGACTTGCGCCGAATTCACCGTGACCTCATCGCTGGCGTCGCTCGTGAGTGTGAATCGCGACACGGTGCGCACCGTGCGGGCGGCGTCGCTCGCCGAGGCCGAATAGCCGGACGTCATGCGTTGCACGCGTTTTTCGCGCATGTCCTGATCGTCGTATGCGTAGTTCAGCGTGGCGGCGAAGTCGGTGGTGTCGTGATCGATCGGCACCACGTAGAAGCCCGCCGGGTCCCACAGCGTGAGCCACTCGCGATAGTCCTTGCGATCCAGCAGTTCGGCTTCGCGCCAGATCAGTTCGATCGCACCGGCAAATGTCTTCTGCGAAAACAGCGTATTTCTGTCGTCCATCATGCTTGCTCCATCATCGTGCGCCATTGCGCGTACGCTTCGCGCATGCCGGTTTCGTCGGTGGCGTGGGCGGTTTTTTCACCGTTTGGCGCTGTGCTCTCGCGATTCAAGCCGCGGTTCACGAGAATCGGCAGATCGGGGCCCGCCTGCGAGCCGCGCTGCACGCGCTCCCACGCTTCGGCGTCATCGGGGCTGCCGAAACCGAACGGGCCCTGGAAGTGTTCGTGAATGCGCAGACGCACGCGGTTCGCTTCCTCGGGGCCGCCGTCCATGGCGAGCGCGACGTGGCGGATCTCGGTCTCGTTCGCTGAAATAGGCCGCAGCACGCGGAAAAAGGCCATCGACAGCGCGAGGTTTGGAAACAGGTTCAGATTGAAGCCGACGCCCATCAGAGAGCGTACGATGCGGCGCACTTCTTCCGGCGTGTGGTCCTTCGCGAGCGAGGCGGCGAGTTCTTCGAAGCGTTCGGGAATTGGCGCGCCGTCGTCCTTGTCGAGATCGACGATCTCCGGCACCAGCACGGCGAGGCTGTGGCCGTTGCCGAGCGAGCGGCAGAAGGCTTCGTCGCTCGTCATGAAGCTCGTGATCGCGGCGGCGGTTTCGTCGTCGATCGACTTCATCCAGGACTTGTGGACTACCGGGAAGTGATACAGGTCGGTGGTGTTCTCGAGCTGGATCTTCCAGTTGCCGTTGAAGCGGAAGCGATGCTCGCCGTTAGCCTTGATCGGATAGCCCGCGCCTTGCTTCATGAACAGATCGATCCAGGGCTTGGCGCCGCCGAGGAAATCTTCGAGCGGCTCGATGTCCTGATTGAAGCTCGCGAAGATCAGGCCTTGATAGATGCCCACGCGCAGACTGGCGAGCGGCAGTTCGGTCTTGTCGACCACGCCTTCGTAACCGTCGCCGTATGGCAACGCGCGCAATGCGCCGTCGAGGCCATAGGTCCAACTGTGATATGGGCACGTGAAGCCTTTGGCGTTGCCCTTGTGCTGTTCGCAGACGGTCGCGCCGCGGTGACGGCAGCGGTTCTGCAGGACGTTGACGGCGCCGCTCTTGTCGCGCACCACGATCACCGGCTGACGGCCAATCGTGGTGGTGCGGAAGTCGCCCGGATTCGGCAGCTCGCTTTCGTGCGCGACCCAGATCCACGTCTTGTAGAAAATGCGCTCGAGTTCCGCTTCGAAGACGGCCGGGTCGTAGTACAGCGACGGGGCCACGCGATCGGACTGCGCGCGCTGATATAACGCGCTCGTGTCGACGGTCTGATATGAGGATTCGCTCATGGCTGTGTAGGTGGGGTGGTCGATGAAGCGCAGTCTCGCCGACTCGTTGATATGCGTCAAATTGATCTAAAATGAAATATAAAATCAACCGCATGGATATCTCAATGAACTCGCTGGACCACGTCGACCTCAATTTGCTGCGCGTTTTTCAGGCGATCGTCGAAGAACGCAGCCTCACCCGCGCGGGCGAGCGGCTGGCGCTGTCGCAACCCGCCATCAGCTATTCGCTGGGGCGTTTGCGCACGCTGTTCGACGATCCGCTGTTCATCCGCACGCGGGCCGGCATGCAGCCCACGCCGATCGCTCTGGAACTGTCCACTATCGTGTCCCGCGCGCTCGATACGGTGCGCGAAGCGCTCCGTTACGCGGAGCATTTCGACCCGGCGGTGAGCACGCGCACGTTCCGGCTATCGCTCTCGGACGCGGGCGAACTGGCCTATCTGCCGCCGATCTGCGAGGCTTTGCACCGGCAGGCGCCGCGTGTGAGATTGCGCATCGAGCCGTTGCCGGTCGAGGAAATGGAAGACGCACTGCGCGCGAGCCGGCTCGATTTCGCCATCGGCAATCTGCCTACGTTGACCGCGCGTACACGGCATCAGGCGCTGTTTGAAGAGACGTACGTGTGTATGACGAGGAAGCGCCGCGGCCTGCCGCGCACGAAGGACCTGAGCCTGAAGGCGTTTCTGGATGCGTCGCACGTGCAGATCAGCTCGGTCGAGCACAGCCACCATGCGCTCGACGACGAATTCCGCGCGCAAGGCGTCGGGCGTCATATTGCGCTGGAACTACCGCATTTCGTGGCCTTGCCGAGTGTGCTGGCCGTCACGGATCTGTTCGCCACGCTGCCGCGGCGTCTCGCGCATATTTTCAATCGCGACGGCGGCTTTCAGATCTATGAGTTGCCCGTGACCTTGCCGATCGCGGCGGTTACGATGCACTGGCACGAGCATTTCGATCAGGACGAGGGCAACGTGTGGCTGCGCAACCTGATGGGGGATATCGTGCGGCGCTTCGACGAGAAGTGACTGCCGGGCCGCGTCAGGCCCGTTTGAACAGGTCCCGTGCGATCGAACACAGCAGTGTGGTGGTCGGCGATTCATCCTGCTGACGCCGGCTCATGATGATTGGCGAAGCGATATTGGCCGCCGGAATGGGCCGGTAGACCACGCCGTGCGCGCGCAGACCTTCCACGCTTTCCGGCACGAGGCACACGCCCACTTGCGCCGCCACCAGACCCAAAGCGGTCTGCAATTCCCGCACTTCGTGGATCGCTTTCGGCTCCAGCGCATGGTCGTGCATGGCCGATAGCTGCTGGTCGGCATAGCTCGGGCGCGGCGTGCTCGGGTAGACGATCAGAGTTTCCTGCGCGAGGGCTGCGAGCGTTAGCGGCTTCTTCTGCCGGGCGAGCGGATGGTCTTGCGGCAGCGCGGCAATCATTCTTTCCTCTAGAAGGACTTCGCGTGCGAGTTGCGCATCGTCAAAACGCAGGCGGCCGAAGCCCACGTCGATACGGCCGCCCTTGAGCGCCGCGAGTTGTTCGATCGTGAACATCTCGATCAGCGACAGTTCGATATGCGGCGCCGCCTCGCGAAACGCGCGGATCACGGCGGGCAGCGCGCCGTACAGCGTCGACGGCACGAAGCCGATCACGACGCGCTCGGCCAGTTGCGCGAGGCGCCGCGTGAGCGGGGCGAGTTCGTCCGCTTCGTCGACGAGGCGCTTGGCCTGCGTATAGAAAATCCGCCCGGCTTCGGTCAGTCGCAGCGGCCGCGAACCGCGCTCGAACAGCGCCAACCCGACGCTTTCCTCGATCTGCTGGATCTGGCGGCTGAGCGGCGGCTGGGTCATATGCAGGCGATGGGCGGCCCGCGTGATGTTCATCTCTTCCGCGACCGCGATGAAGTAGCGGAGTTGGCGTAGTTCCATGCATACCCCTACGGTATGGAAGTAGTCGGAATCGGTGTTGGACTGCTTCGCGGGTTGTTTCTACTATTGGGGCTCCCGGTCAAGCAGTTCAGGAGGGCAACGAATGATAGCAACACCCGTGAAGATCGAGAGCGTGGAGACGATTCTCGTCGACGTACCGACGATCCGTCCGCATCGCCTCTCGGTCGCAACGATGAATTGCCAGACACTGGTGCTGGTGCGCATCCGTTGCGCGGACGGCTTGGTCGGCGTGGGCGAGGGCACCACGATCGGCGGCCTCGCTTATGGCGAGGAAAGCCCGGAAAGTATCAAGGCCAACATCGACACCTATTTCGCACCGTTGCTCAAAGGATTGGACGCGACGCGTCCGGGCGCCGCGATGGCGAAACTGCGCGAGCTGTTTCAGGGCAACCGTTTTGCGAAATCCGCGCTGGAAACGGCTTTGTTCGATGCGCAGGCACAACGCCTCGGCGTGCCGCTGTCGGAGTTGTTCGGCGGCCGCGTGCGCGATTCCGTGGAGGTGGCGTGGACGCTCGCGAGCGGGGACACGCAGCGCGATATCGACGAAGCCGAGCAGGTGTATGAAACGAAGCGCCATCGCGTGTTCAAGCTGAAGATCGGCACGCGTGCGGTCGCCGAGGATGCGGCGCATGTCGTCGCGATCAGAAAAGCATTGGAAGGACGCGGCGAAGTACGCGTTGATGTGAACCAGGCGTGGAGCGAATCGGAGGCGATCTGGGCCGCGCGGCGTTTTGCCGATGCGGGCGTGACGCTGATCGAGCAGCCCATCGCGGCGGAGAATCGCGCGGGCCTCAAGCGTCTGACCGACCTCGCTCAGGTGCCGATCATGGCCGACGAAGCACTGCACGGCCCGGCCGATGCGTTCTCCGTTGCCAGCGCGCGCGCCGCCGATGTATTCGCCGTGAAGATCGCGCAATCGGGCGGCCTCGTGGGCGCCGCGCACGTGGCGGTCATCGCGTCGGCCGCGAATATCGACCTGTACGGCGGCACGATGCTCGAAGGCGCGGTCGGCACGATCGCCTCGGCGCAACTCTTCAGCACCTTCGGCGAGTTGAAGTGGGGCACGGAACTGTTCGGCCCCTTGCTGCTGACCGAAGAGATCCTCATCGAACCGCTGCGCTACGAGAATTTCGCGCTGCATCTGCCTCAAGGTCCGGGTCTTGGCATCACGCTCGACTGGGACAAGATCGAGCGCCTGCGGCGCGATACGCGCAAAGGCGCCAGCGTCACCACGAACTGAAGCACTGAAGGCTCATCCGTTAGCCATCCAGAACATCAATCGAAGGAGATACCCCATGAACAAGCAAGCTATCGACGCGCTGCTCAATAAAATCAACGACAGCGCCACCAGCGAAGGCAATCCGCGCACCAGGCAGATCGTCAACCGGATCGTGCAGGACCTGTTCTATACGATCGAAGACCTCGACGTGCAGCCCGCCGAATTCTGGACCGCGCTGAACTATCTCGGCGACGCCGGCAAGAGCGGCGAACTCGGTCTGCTGGCCGCGGGTCTGGGTTTCGAGCATTTTCTCGATCTGCGTCTGGATGAAGCGGAGGCGAAGGCCGGCATTGAAGGTGGCACGCCGCGCACGATCGAAGGCCCGTTGTATGTGGCCGGCGCGCCGGTCTCCGATGGGCATGCGCGCCTCGACGACGGCACCGATCCGGGCCAGACGCTGATCATGCGCGGCCGCGTGCTGGGCGAAGACGGCAAGCCGCTCGCTCACGCGCTCGTCGAAGTGTGGCACGCGAACCATCTCGGCAACTACTCGTACTTCGATAAATCGCAGCCGGCCTTCAATCTGCGCCGCTCGATCCGTACCGACGCCGAAGGCAAATACAGCTTCCGCAGCGTCGTGCCGGTCGGCTATAGCGTGCCGCCGCAAGGCCAGACGCAACTGTTGCTCGATCAACTCGGCCGTCATGGGCATCGTCCGGCGCATATTCACTTCTTCGTTTCCGCGCCGGGTTTTCGCAAGCTGACCACGCAGATCAACATCGACGGCGATCCGTATCTGTGGGACGACTTCGCCTTCGCCACGCGCGACGGCCTCGTGCCGGCGGTCAAGCAGGCTGAAGGCGCCGAAGGCAAACCGTATGGCGTGGAGGGTAATTTCGCGCTGATCGATTTCGACTTCACGCTGTTCAAGGAGCGCGACAATCTGCCGGACGCCGAAGTGGAGCGTCTGCGCGCTGAAGCCTGATGCCGCTTTCGCGGGGCTGAAACCGGGCACCTGAGAGAAAACGCCCGGACATATCGCACGAATCTGTCGGCCCTGGTTGCGCGGCGCGATTGGCCGGGCCGCCAGGGCTTTTTTGTTACCGATCAGAGAGGAGAGCAAGCATGCTGTTTCACGTTGAGATGACCGTCCACCTGCCGGCCGATATGGATGCCGAACGCGCCGCGCGCCTGAAGGCCGATGAGAAGGCGATGTCGCAAAGGCTTCAACAGGAGGGCGTGTGGCGGCATCTGTGGCGCATTGCCGGCCGCTACGCGAATATCAGCGTGTTCGACGTGGAGAGCCCCGCGCATCTGCATGACGTGCTGAGCCAGTTGCCGCTGTTTCCGTATATGGATGTCGAAGTGCGCGCGCTGTGCCGGCATGCGTCGTCGATTCGCGACGACGACCGGTAAGACGAGGCGGTTGTGAAAGGTGCTGCGAACGCAGCACCTTGTTGATGCTTTAGAGATCCAGCACCAGAACCGGCGACGTAGCGCGTGAAATGCAGCAGCAGATCACCTTGCCGCTCGCGCGTTCCGCTTTGCTCAGGCAATGGTCACGATGCTCGGGCGTGCCACTCACCACGTCGACCATGCACGTGCCGCACACGCCTTCACCGCACGACGTATCCACTTCGATGCCGATCGACGCCAGCGCCGCGACGATGGTCGTGTCCTTGTCCACGCGCACGGTCGCGCCGCTGCTCGCGATCTGCACGTCGAAGGTATCGAGCGTGACCGATTCGGAGTTCGTGGTTGAAGCCGGCTCAGCGGCAAAGCGTTCGAGATGAATCGCTTCTGACGCGACATGCGTTTCGCCAATCGCCACCACACGTTCCATGAAAGGCGCCGGCCCGCAGGTATAAACGTGCGTGCCTTCGCGCGCATTCACAAAACAATCGCCGAGCACCGCATCGAGTTGCTCGCGCGCGACGCCGAAGTGGAGCTTCACATAATCGCTGAACGGCGCGCGTGAGAGCAGCGGCAAGAACGCCGCGTGCTCCGCGCTACGCGCGAAATAGTGCAACACGAAGCGCTGCTGCTGCTTGAGCAGACGGTACGCCATGCTCAGGAGCGGCGTGACGCCAATGCCGGCGGCGATCAGAATATGTTCTTCGGCGCCCGGCGCGAGTTGGAACAGATTGCGCGGCGCGCCGATGGTCAATTCGCTGCCGACCGTGACATCCTCATGCAGCGAGCGCGAGCCGCCGCGTGACGTGTCTTCGCGCTTCACGGCGAACAAATGCGCGTCCCGCTGATCCGGGTCGCCGCACAACGAATACTGCCGCGTGACGCCGGACGGTCCGGTGACGTCGATGTGCGCGCCGGGTTCGTAGTGATCGAACGGTTGCCCGTCCAGGCGCGAGACGCTGAACGAGCGCACGCCATGCGCTTCGTCGCGAACGCTATCGACGCGCACGTTGAAGGTGGTTCTTTCCATGATCTTGCCGGCAAAAGAGAGGCGGACGGCGCATGCAGCGAGCCGCATGCGGTTGTGCGTCAAGGATAGGAAACCGCGCTAAATCAGGCAAATCGATTAAAAATGGTTAGTCAGATAAATTAGACTGATAATGCTGCGGCGCTGACGCACCAGACCGTAGCTTCAAATTCCGGCCAGATGCCGCACCAACGCCTTTTCCGGTCGCGGCATTGCGTTCAGGTCGCGCATGCAGATCAGCAACTGGCGCGCGGCCCAGCTATCGGTCAGCTCGATCGTGCGGATGCCGGACGTGCCGCGATAGCGCTTCGCCGCCGTGGCCGGCACGATTCCCACGCCGGCGCCTTGTTCGACCATGCAGCAGATGGCGTCGAACGTCCGCACGTGGGTGCGGAAGCTGAGCGGCTGTCCGGCCAGCAGCGCGCGCTCGCCGAGGTAGGCCTGCAGCGCGCTGTCCGCGCTCAGTCCGATGAACTCCCTGTCCGCCACTTCCGCGAGCGTGGTGCGGCGGCGGGTGGCGAGCGCGTCGTCGCGGCTCGTGATCAACACGAGTTTGTCGATGGCGAAGGGGAAGGTCTGCAACGCGCCATGTTCGACCGCATCGGAAATGATGCCGATTTCAGCCGCGCCGCTCAGCACCGCCTTGACTGTTTCACTGCTTTGACGCTCCTTCAGGTCGATCTGCACATTGGGGTGATCGCGCAGAAAGAGGCCGATCGTGGAGGGCAGGAACTCGGTGATGGCCGCCGTGTTGGTCCACAGGCGTATGCAGGCTTTGCGGCCTTCCTGATGCTCGCCCAGTTCGCCTTGCATTCTTTCGATCTGCCCGAGTACGAGCCGCGCGTGATGCGCGAGCGTGTCGCCCGTCGGCGTGGATTCGACGCCGCGTCGGCCGCGTTCGAGCAGCGGCATGCCGAGCGCGTCTTCCATGCCGCGCAGCCGCGCGCTCGCCGACGGCAGCGACATGTTCGCGCGCGCGGCGCCGTGAGTGATGCTGCCGGTTTCGAGGATATGCAGAAACAGGCGTAGGTCGATGAGATCGAAGCGCATGGAGGAACGGGTTGTTGTTCGGTTGTGGGCGAGGCTCAGCCTGTGGTCACAGCCTTAGCCCCAGCCTAAGTCACAGTAAGTATCTTACGCATTGTGGCCGTCCTCGCGGCGATTGAAAATTGCCGACATCACTTTAATAACAACATTCCGATGATCTCTTCGTTTGCAATGCGTGCGGGCGTGGTCGCCGCGACTTTCGTGGTCGCCGGCTTCGTCAAGGGGGTGACCGGCATGGGACTGCCGACCGTCGCCATGGGTGTGCTCGGCACGCTGATGCTGCCGGCGCAGGCTGCCGCGATGCTGCTGTTGCCGTCGTTCGTGACGAACCTCTGGCAACTTTTCGCGGGGCCGAGCGTGCGGGCGCTCCTCAAACGCTTGTGGCCGATGATGCTGGGCATCGTTGCCGGAACGGTCGCGGCCGCGTCGTTCATTGCGGGCGGGGGCGGCGAGTGGGCCGTGGTCGGACTCGGCGCCGCGTTGACGCTCTACGCCGTGGCCGGTTTGCTGGCGTGGCGCTTTTCAGTGCCGGCGCGGCACGAGCGCTGGTTGTCGCCGGCAATCGGCGCGGTGACGGGCGTCGTCACCGGCGGCACTGGCGTGTTTGTCGTGCCGGCAGTACCGTATCTGCAGGGGCTGGCATTGAAGAAAGAGGATCTGGTGCAGGCCCTCGGCTTGTCGTTCACGGTGTCGACCATCGCGCTGGCGATCGGACTTACCAGAGAGCACGCGTTTGCCGCCAGCGATCTGCGCGAATCGCTCTTCGCCGTGGTCCCGGCGCTGCTCGGCATGTGGATCGGACAGCGCGTGCGTGGACGCATTAGCGCGCAAACGTTCAGGCGCTGGTTCTTTATCTGCCTTCTCGGACTGGGCATTCAATTGATGGCGCGCGCCAGTAGTGTCCGGTTTATTTGAGGTCGACAGGCGGGAGAGCGACTGTTGACAGGGCTTTCGAGGGCTTCATGGGTGTCCACGATTTGAATTTTGAAATCAGCATTTGCGATCCTTTCGGGTTTGGGCGACCTGGGGTAACGCATGAACGTGGGCAAGACGCTGTTTGCGCAAGTCATGGAGTTTGTGCCGTGGAAGACGTTTGGCCGCATCATCGAGCGACACCGCGGCGACGCGGGGGTCCGCACGCTTGGCTGTGCCGATTTGTTCCGCATCATGGCCTTCGCGCAGTTGACCTGGCGCGAGTCCCTGCGCGACATCGAGGCCTGCCTGTCTGCCAATCGGGGCAAGCTGTTTCATATGGGATTGAAGAACGTCCCGGCACGCTCGACGTTGTCGGATGCGTTGAATCTGCGCGACTGGCGCATCTATCACGCGCTGGCAATGCGCCTCATCACCCGCGCCCGAGCGCTTTACGCGACCCAGCCGCTGGACATCGATCTCGATGCGACCGTCTATGCGCTCGATGCCACGACCATAGATTTGTGCCTGTCCCTGTTCGAGTGGGCGCCGTTTCGCACGACCAAGGCGGCGGTCAAGATGCATACGCTGCTGGATTTGCGCGGCGCGATCCCCGCCTTCATCCACATCAGCGACGGCAAGATGCACGAGGTGGGCGTGCTCGATTTTCTGCCCATCGAAGCCGGCGCGTTTTACGTCATGGATCGCGGCTATCTGGACTTCGCGCGGCTGTTCAAGCTGCATCAGGCGGGCGCTTTCTTCGTCACACGAGCCAAACGCAACATGAACGCGCGTCGCGTCTATTCGGCTGCCACCGACCGCAGCACGGGCTTGATCTGCGACCAGAGCATCGCCTTGAACGGCTTTTACGCCGCGCAGGACTATCCCGAGCGTTTGCGGCGCATCCGCTTCAAGGACCCGGAATCGGGCAAGAACCTGATTTTTCTGACCAACAACACGACGCTGCCGCCGCTGACCATTGCAGCGCTGTACAAGAACCGCTGGCAGGTCGAGCTGTTCTTCAAGTGGATCAAGCAGCACCTGCGCATCAAGCGATTCCTCGGCACAAGCGAGAACGCGGTGAAGACGCAAATCTGGTGCGCCGTCTGCACTTACGTGTTGATCGCCATCGTCAAAAAGGAGCTTCAACTCGATGCCTCGCTCTATACGTTGCTACAGATTCTTTCGGTCTCCGTATTCGAGAAAACCGAGATTTCAAGCGCCTTGCGGCCCGATCCATCACTCCCGGAAATGCCTCAATCCGGTAACCAACTGAATTTGTTCGAAATTTAACCGGACACTACTGGGCGCGCGCATTCGTTTAATCAGGCAGTAGTGAAAGCGAACGTGGAAGGAGCAAATCGTGTGGCCCATTATTCTGGATACGCTCGGCGCGCTGGCAGTGCTGGCCAGCGTGGCCGCGCAGATCATGTTGCTGCGTAAGTGCTGAATTCACTGCGTCGTAAGCGGTGGCAGTGCCATTCATGGAGCCGTTTTCACCAGAACGGCTCCACGCCCGCCTCAGAACGGTTTGGTCGGCAGATACTTGCCGTCCAGCGTGATGACGGCACGGTGACCGCCTTCCGGATCGTCGACTTTCTTGATGTCGAGCTTGAAGTTGATGGCGCTGATGATGCCGTCGCCGAACTGCTCGTGAACCAGCGCCTTCAGCGTCGAACCGTAGATCTGCACCATCTCGTAGAATCGGTAGATGGTCGGATCGGTCGGCACGCCGCCCGGAATGCTGCCGCGTAGCGGGATGGTTTGCAGCAGACGCACCGCGTCTTCGCCGAGTTCGAGTTTGTCGGCCACGACCTTGGCGGCGTTGGCCGGCAGCGGATGCTGGCCGAGCAACGCGGCGGTGACGAATGCAAGACTCAGACCCGTGCCTTCGTTGATCTGCTCGAACGTCAGATTCTTGCGAACCTTTGCGTCGATGATCGCGTCGGTCAGGGCTTCACGCGGGGCCTGGCTGTATTGGGATTGCGTCATGATGAATTTCCTCGAGGGTAAGTAAAGTCAGGCCGCGACGTCGAGTCGAGCCGGGGTGGCACATGCATGCGGATGTTCCGCGAGAGAAACGAAGCGGTTCGTCGAACCGTCGAGCGTATCGATCGAGCCGGTTTCGATGTCGTACACCCAGCCGTGCAGCGCCAGATGTCCCTGTTCGAGGGCGAGCCGCACGGAAGGATGGGTCTTGATGTTCGCGAGTTGCGCGATCACGTTTTCACGGACCATCGAGTCGACCCGGTCGCGTTCGCTTTTGTGCTCGCGCGCCTCGTTGACGATTTTCGCGGAATCCGCGTAATGCAGCCAGTTGCGCACGGCAGGCATATGGTCCATGCATTTGCAGGTCGCGATGGCCGTCATCGCGCCGCAGTCGGAATGACCGCAGATCACCACATCGGTGACGCCGAGCGCGGCGACCGCGTACTCGACCGTGGCGGTCACGCCGCCCGGCTCCGGGCCGTACGACGGCACGATATTGCCCGCGTTGCGGATCACGAACAGATCACCGGGCTCGCGCTGCGTAACGAGTTCCGGCACCAGCCGGCTGTCCGAGCACGAAATGAACAAGGTACTCGGGTGCTGGCTCGTGGCCAGCTTCCTGAACAACTCGGAGCGCTGCGGAAAGGCGTCGCGCTGAAACTTCAGGAAGCCGTCGATGATGTCTTGCATGGTTCGCTCCATCGGGGTGTGGGTTGGGAATCGATGGATGAAGAATGCGCCGATCAAACTATAGCGTCCAAGACTGGTTTATTATTCTCTCGATAGGGAAGACCAATAGTTCGAGAGGACATCATGCTGCTCAGGCACATCCGATATTTTCTTGCAGTCGCCGAGCACCGCAATTTCACGCGCGCGGCCGAGGCGCTGCACGTGTCGCAGCCGACGCTGTCGCAACAGATCCGGCAACTGGAAGACACGTTGCGGGTGCAATTGCTCGACCGGTCCGGCCGCACGATCCAGCTGACCGACGCCGGCACGGCCTATGTGCACTACGCGCAGCGCGCGCTGCAGGACCTGGAGGCGGGCAAGCGGGCGATTCACGACGTACAGGAGTTGAGCCGCGGTTCGCTGCGTCTCGCGATGACGCCGACATTCACCGCCTACCTGATCGGCCCGCTTCTGGAGAAGTACAACCGCCGCTATCCGAACATCACGCTGAACATCCTCGAAATGCCGCAGGACCGGATGGAGGCGTTGCTGAACGAAGATGCGCTCGACATCGGCATCGCATTCGACGAGACGCACACACCCGACATCGAGACGCAGACGCTATTCGTCGAGGCACTGGCGATGGTGGTCGGCAACGCGCACCCGTATTCGAAGCGTCGTTCCGCGTTGAAGCTAAGTCAATTTGAAAACGAAGCACTCGTGCTGCTTAACGAAGAGTTCGCAACGCGTCAGTACATCGATCGATATTGCAGACAGCACGGCATTTCGCCGCGCATCGCGATGGAGGTGAACTCGATTGGCGCGGTCGTTCAGATCGTGCGCCGCAGTGCACTCGCCACGCTGCTGCCGGCCGCGATCGCGCGCGAGCATAGCGATCTGTTTCTCGTGCAGTTGGAGCCGGCTCTGCCGCAGCGTACGGCTGCGCTGCTATTGCGCAAGGGCGCGTATCGGAACGCGGCAACGCGGGCCTTCATTGAGCTCGCGCTCGAAGAGCGTGCGCCTGAAACAGGTGGGCGGCGCGCAAAGGCTGTTTTGTGAAACGCTGACGGTTTGAACCGCCTACACTGACAGGGGGAGAGCACCGTTCGGTCTTATGTGCGCGCTTACTCGCGATCCCCCATTCGCGCTGGCGGGTGACGCCGCCACTCGCATCGAGCCTTCGAGCTATCCGCGTCACCTGTCTTCCGATTGTTCGGCTCAACCGACGTATCTATTCGCCTTCAGCCGCTTTATCCCTACGGCCGACGTGCCTACATTGTCACCAGTGTCAGCGCCAGTGCATTTCCACCGCAGCCCGCGAATCTTCGCGACAGCGTCGGCGCCAATCCCATTTAAAGGAATCGATCATGAGCAAACTCACAGGTAAAGTTGCTGTCGTAACCGGTGCATCGAAAGGTATCGGCGCGGCGATCGCCAAGGCGTTGGCGGCGCAAGGCGCTTCAGTGGTGGTGAACTACTCGTCGAGCAAGGCGGGCGCGGACGGCGTGGTCGAAGCGATTACCGCTGCCGGTGGCAAGGCCGTGGCCGTTGCAGGCGACGTGTCGAAAGCGGCGGACGCGCAAGGCATCATCGACACGGCTGTGGAAACGTATGGCCGTCTCGACATTCTCGTCAACAACTCGGGCGTGTATGAATTCTCGCCGATCGAAGAGATCACCGAAGAGCATTTCCACAAGCACTTCAACGTCAACGTGCTGGGTCTGCTACTGACCACGCAGGCAGCGGTCAAGCATCTCGGCGAAGGCGGCAGCATCGTCAATATCAGTTCGGTGGTGAGCCGCATCACGCCGCCGGGCAGCGCGGTCTATACCGCTACCAAGGGTGCCGTCGACGGTATTACGGGGGTGCTTGCACGCGAGCTCGGCCCGCGCAAGATCCGCGTCAATTCGGTGAATCCGGGCATGGTTGCAACCGAAGGCACGCATAGCGGCGGCATCATCGGTTCCGACTTTGAAACGTGGGCCGTCAGCACGACGCCGCTCGGCCGTATCGGCCAGCCTGACGATATCGCCGATGTCGTCGCCTTCCTCGCCTCCGACGACGCGCGCTGGCTGACGGGCGAAAGCCTGATCGCGAGCGGTGGATCGCGTTAAGCGGATTGGCGCGAAGAACGAAAGCCGCCCGCAGGCGTCGCCTGCCGGGCGGCTTTTCGTTTTATCCAGCCGGCGTAGCAGGCGCAGGCTTGGTCAACTCCACCGCGAACAACGCGTCCAGCAGATGCGATCCCGGCCGCTCGGCGAGCCGCGTCAGCGATTCGATCATCCGCACCTGACAGTCCTGTAGCGGAATCATTCTGATCCGCCGCGATTCGTTGAATTCGGCGCGCGCGATCACGCCCACGCCCATGCCTTGCGCGACCGCTTCTTCGAGCGCCTCGCGGCCGTCCACGTACATCACCGGTTCCACCTGCAGCGATTCGCGCACCAGTTCGATCTCGAGCAACTGCTGCGTAACGGATTGCGACTCGCGGAAAATCATCGGCTGCTGCACCAGTTCGGTGTAGCTCAGCTTGCGCTTCTTCGCCACCGGATAGCTCGCCGGCACCATCGCGACCAGGGGATCGCGCCGCAACACACGGGCCTCCAGGCGGCTGTGCACTTGCGGCGCGGCGGTAATGGCCGCGTCGACGGCGCTCGAGAGCACGCGCTGCATGCAGTCCGCGGCGTTGGCGATGGACAGCGTCACGACGATGCCCGGATGCAGCTTGCGAAATGCGCTGATCAACGCGACCGCCAGATCGGGCGCGTCCGCGGCCAGCGACAGCGAGCCGGATTCGAGCCCGCCCGCCGATTCGAGCAGTTGCCGCGCGTCGCGCTCGCAACTGAGCATCTGCCGCGTCACGCTGAAGAGGCGCAGACCGAGTTCGGTGGTCTCGACGCCGCGCGGCCCGCGTTCGAACAGTTTGACGCCGTAATCCTGCTCCAGCCGCCGCACATGATCCGATACGGCCGGCTGCGTGAGCGAGAGCGCCTGCGCCGCTTTGGAAAACCCGCCATGTTCCGCGACCGCATGAAACGCCCGCAATTGCGCGTATTGCACGTGTGCCTCGCCGAGCTATAAGTTATTGCAATACCTGCATCGATTATATCGATTTTACCGATGCCGCGCGTTTCTGTACTGTGTGAGCCACCGAAACAGCGATATCGGAGATTCCGACCATGGACAGCGTGATCGACCGCTCCCCAGCCGTGAACGCCGCAAGTTCTTCCACCGTGACGTGCGCGGCACCGGCCAAAGGCGAGCCGTACCTGTTGACGCCCGGGCCGCTCACCACGGCGTTCTCGACCAAGGAGGCGATGCTGCGCGACTGGGGTTCGTGGGACGGCGATTTCCGCGCGATGACCGCGCTGCTGCGCAACAGCCTGCTGGAGATCGCCGGCGACACCGCCGGCGAATACGACTGCGTGCCGTTGCAAGGCAGCGGCAGCTATTGCGTCGAAGCAATGCTCGGCAGTCTGATTCCGCGCGACGGCCACGCGCTCGTGCTGGCCAACGGCGCGTACGGCAAGCGCATTGCGACCACGCTCGGCTATCTCGGCCGCGCCTGCACGGTGCTCGACAAGGGCGATTACCTGCCGCCGCGCGGCGCGGAAGTGGAGCGCACGCTGGACGCCGATCCGGGCATCACGCACGTGGTCGCCGTGCATTGCGAGACCAGTTCGGGGATTCTCAATCCCATCGAGGAAATCGCCGCCGCCACCGCGAGGAAGGGCCGCAAGCTGCTGATCGATTCGATGAGCGCCTTCGGCGCAGTGCCGCTCGACGTGCGCGAGATTGTCTGCGAGGCCTTCGTGTCGTCGGCGAATAAGTGTATCGAGGGCGTGCCTGGTTTTAGTTTCGTGATCGCCCGCAAGAGCGCGTTGCTGGAGGCGAAGGGCCGCAGTCACTCGCTCTCGCTCGACGTCTACGACCAGTGGGACGTGATGAGCCGCACCGGCCAGTGGCGGTTCACGCCGCCCACGCACACCGTGGCCGCGTTTATCGAGGCGCTGCGTCTGCACAAACTCGAAGGCGGCCAGCCCGGACGTCTCGCGCGCTACGCGAACAATCGCAACGTGCTGGTGGCCGGCATGCACGAACTCGGCTTCGAGCCGCTGCTGAACGCACGCTGGCGCTCGCCGATCATCGTGACGTTTTTCGCGCCGGCGCATCCGTCGTTCAAGTTCGAGCGCTTCTATGAATTGATGAAGGAGCAGGGCTTCATCATCTATCCGGGCAAGTTGACGGTGGTGGACAGCTTCCGTATCGGCTGCATCGGCCAGGTGGATGAGCACGTGATGCGCCGCGTCGTCGAAGCGTGCGGCAACTCGCTGCGGACGATGGGCGTCGAGCACGCCGCCCCGCCGGCGGCTGCGATCGAAGAACGCAAGACATTGGCCGATGCGGCCTGAGGAATGAAGTCAATGAAACACGTAAAAGCAGTGATTTTCGATTGGGCCGGCACGGTGGTCGATTACGGTTCGCTGGCGCCGATGGGTGCCTTCGTCGAGACATTCGAGCAATTCGGCGTGTCGATCACGATCGATGAAGCACGCGGCCCGATGGGCATGGCCAAGCGCCCGCATATCGCGGCGCTGATGGCGTTGCCGCGCGTCGCGCAAGCCTGGGCCGACAAATACGGGCACGCGCCGGGCGAAGCGGATATCGACGCCGTGTACGACGTATTCGTGCCGAAGAACATCGCGGTGGCGGCGAGCTACAGCTCGGTGATTCCGGGCGTGGCCGAGGTGGCGAGCGCGCTGCGCGGCGACGACATCCGGATCGGCACGACCACCGGCTATACGCGCGAAATCATGGCCGAGATCCTGCCGGGCGCGGCGGCGCAGGGTTTCTCGCCGGACAGCATCGTGTGCACCGGCGATACGCCGGAAGGGCGGCCGTCGCCGTACATGATCTACAAGACGTTGCCGGAACTGGGCGTCTGGCGCGCGAAGGATGCGATCAAGGTCGACGACACCGAGGTCGGCATCGAAGAAGGCATCAACGGCGGCACGTGGGCGGTCGGAGTCGCGGTGAGCGGCAATGCTTTCGGCATGGCCGAAGACGACGTCAAGGCGTTGGCGCCGGATGAGTTCGCATGGCGTCGCAAGGCGGCGATCGAGAAGCTGCAGGCGGCGGGCGCGCATTATGTGATCGACAGCGTCGCGGATCTGATGCCGGTGGTGTACGACATCGAGGCGCGCCTCGCGCGCGGCGAGCGGCCTTGATCAGCAGAGAGGCCTCAGACGCCTCTCTCCAACGAATTACTCGAAAAATCCCACCGCCAGATCGATAAACTCCCGGATCTTGCGCGGCACGAACTCCCGGCTCGGGTACACGAGCGAGACCGCCACGTCGCCGTTGAGCACGGCGTGGTCGTCGAGAATCCGCACCAGCGTGCCCGCGCGCAATTCATCGTTGACCATCTCCAGCGGCAGGAGCGCGATGCCCATCGCGCCGAGCGCCGCCTGTTTCTGCATGATCATGCTGTTGACCGTGAACGACGCATCGAGCGCGATGCTCTCTTCGCCGGCGTCGCCCTTGCTGAACACCCAGGTCTGCGGGCTCGTATCGAGCGGCGCGGTGATCACCCGATGCCGCGCGAGGTCGGCTGGCGTTTTCGGATGACCCGCCTGGGCGAGGTAAGCGGCCGACGCCACCGGCACCGCGTGCGAATTGATCAGGCAGCGCACCACCAGCGACTCCGAGCGGATCATGTGCTCGGTCACGATGCCGACGTCGAAACCCCCTTCGAGCAGGTCGACACGTTTTTCCGTGAGCGTGACCCGCAGATTCACATGCGGAAACTTGGCCTGATACTCCGCGAACAGCGGCGTGAGGCGAAATAGCGAAAAGCTGCCCAGCGCCACGATGCGAAGATCGCCCGCGACTTCTTTCGAGGCGGTGGTCGCGCGCGATTCGACTTCTTCGAGTTCGGCCATCAGGAGGCGGCAGCCGTCGGCATACTCCGCGCCCGCTTCGGTCAGCACCACCTTGCGCGTGGTGCGCTGGAACAGGCGAATGCCGAGATGCTTTTCAAGGCTCGACACGTGGCGCGTCACCACCGAGGTCGAGACGCTGAGTTGCTCCGCGGCCTGCGCGAAGCTGCCCGCGTCGGCGACCTTGACGAACGCCTGCATGGCCTGAAAGAGATTGATCATGTGAATGCGAAATACGTTGTAGCGGGTGACGTGGCGCGTGCGCGCAGCCGCGCCGCCGTCGTGTTCAATTCAGGGATTCGGGCGCCGCGCCGTGGCGTGCGACGATCTGGCCGTTGGCCACCACGAGCTTGCGAGGCGGCCGCGCGACGAGCGCATGTGCGAGCGTGTCGGCATCGACCAGCACGAGGTCGGCGCGCGCGCCGGCGTGCAGGCCGTAGTCCGTGAACCCGCAGGCGCGCGCGGCCGTGCTGCTCACGCAGTCGAAGGCGAGCGCGAGATCGTCGTCGCGGCGCAGGCCGTAGCGCATCGCGATCAGCATCGCGCGCTCCAGCATGTCCGGCGAGCCGTAAGGCGTCCACGTATCGCGAATGCCGTCGTTGCCGCCGAATAGCGTGACGCCTTTTTCAAGGCAGGTTTTGAGCGGCGGCACCGGCGTCGAGGAGGGCGCGGTGGTCAGCAGCGCAACGCGCAGATCGGCGAGGCGCTCGAGCAACGCGTCGCGTTCGCGCTCGGGCAGCGCGCCGAGACAGAACGCGTGACTGACCACCACCTGGCCTTGCATGCCGAGCGCGGCGACGCGGTCGAGCAGAAGGCCGAGCGTGAAAGCGCCGATTTCGCCGGGCTCGTGCAGATGAATGTCGATCGGCTTGTGATGGCGCTCCGCGAGCCCGAACGTCACATCCAGCGAAGCCACCGGATCGCCGTCGATCAACGCCGGATCGAGCGCGCCGAGTACATCGGCGCCCGCGTTCAACGCGCCGTCGAGCAATGCATCCGTACCCGCGCGGCCAAGCAGCCCCGATTGCGGAAACGCGACGATCTGCATGTCGAGCACGTCGCGCAGCGTGTCGCGCGTGGCAAGCACACCTTCCAGATGGCGCAGGCCCGCGTCGGTGTCGATATCGACGTGCGTGCGCAGGCGCGTCGTGCCCGCCTGCAGAAACGCGCGCGCGAGCGCGAGCGACTGCTCGCCCGCGTCATGGCCGCTTTCGGCGCGCCAGCGTCGTTCGTTTTCGATGCGGTCGGTCAGCTTCGGCCCGACCTCGTTGCGATACCAGCGCATGCCCCAGTTGGTTTTGTCCAGATGCGTATGGCCTTCGACGAAGCCCGGCAGCAGCAACGCGCCCGCGCCGTCCTCGAGCGTCACGCCGGGCTCGCGCGACAGACCCGCGCCGATTGCGGCGATGCGGCCGTCGGCGATCGAGACGTCGACCTGGGTGCCGTCGGCGAGGCGGACGTTGGTGATGAGCGAGGCGCTCGTCGGGCGGTGTTGGGCGGTTGTCGTCATGAGAACGGGTCGGCGGCGTCGCGTGCTTGAACAAAGCGCGGCGAAGGTGTGGGCAATTGTCTGTTGAAAAGGACGTGCCGCCTGTTTTTTGAGCAAACGCGGGCGGCGCGTGACCGGCGGGTGAATTGTACTTCCTGGCGCCGCACGCCGATCCGCACGGCCGGCTCTGGCTTGCGCGCGGACAAGCTTCACGGCCGCTCAAGTTTCGCGTGCTGGTGCCGTTGACACGAGCTAATTACATTCTGGAACCCAGCCGTGCAACTCGCCTTCAGTAACGACCGTCTGTCCAGCCGCATGCAGTTCGATTCGTCCGCCGCCGGCGAACCCGAGGTGGAATCGTCGGTCATCGAATGGCTGTTGCACGACGATCAGGTGATGCGCGAATGCTTCACCCACGCAGCCGAAATTCTCAAGAGCGTGACCGGCGCGGCGATCACCGCGATCACGCTGCTCGACGAGGAGTACCAGCATTACCGCGCCGAGGTCGGCATGGCGATGCCGCTCGTCACGCGTGCCCGCTCGCTCGCCGACTATGCCGTGCGCGACGAGGAGCTGTTCGTCATCGAAGATGCGCACGACGACGCGCGTTTCGGCGAATGCATGCTGGTGCAGCGGCATCCCTTCGTGCGCTTTTATGCGGCGATTGCGTTGCGCGCGCCTAATGGCGAGATCGTCGGCGCGTTGTGCGCGATGGACCCGTCGCCCGGCCGCCTCGACGCGGGGCAGCGCGGCGTGTTCTACCACCTGCGCGCGATGATCGAGAACGATCTGAAAATGCGCACGGCCACCGCGATCGATCCGCTGACACAGCTGTACAACCACCGTTTCCTGCTGGAGAGCATCACGCGCCGCTGGAAAGAGGCGCAGGACGGCGACGTGATGGGTTCGGTCGTGGTCGACGTGGACTGGTTCAAGCAGTACAACGACACCTACGGCCACCAGGCGGGCGATCAATGCCTGCGCAAAGTAGCCTCGGTGATGCAGGCGGCGGCCGATGGCGAACGCATCATCGTCGGGCGCATGGGCGGCGAGGAGTTCGGCCTGCTGGTGTTGCAAGCGGAGCACGCAGCGCTCGAAGACACGCTCGACACGCTGCGCCAGGGCGTGGTGGATCTGGCGATCGAGCATCGCGCGTCGCCGCTCGGCAGGGTGACGGTAAGCGTGGGCGCGTCGTTGACGCGCATTAGCGAAACGTCACGGCCGGCGCATCGCGAGGGTTTCGCGAGCGCGGACCGGGCGCTGTATCGATCGAAACATGGCGGTCGAAACCAGGTGACGATGGCGTAGACCGCCTCTGCGTTCAGGGAGTCTCGTGCAGCGCGCCGAGCTGGCTCACCCAGTCGGCGAACACGCGAAGTTTGGTGCTGTAACGGCGGCTCGGCGGATAGGCGAGATAAACCTGCAGCGGCTCGGGCCGCCAGTCCGTCAGGATCGGCACGAGATCGCCGCGCTCCACGGCCGGCCGCACCATGAAATCCAACGTATGAACAATGCCGAGTCCCGCGAGCGCGGTGGCCAGATGCGCATTGCTCTCGCTCACCATGACTGTATTGCGGACGTTGTCGAGCACGAGAGGCTCGCCGTCCTTGAGGAAATGCAAGGGCTGCACGAATCCGCTGCTCGCCGAAAAATAACCGACCACCGCATGCCGGTCGTCGACGATCTGACGCGGGTGCAAGGGCGCGCCATGTTCGGCCAGATACGCCGGGCTCGCGCAAGTCGTCCAGCGTAGCGAGCCGATGGCGTGTGTCACCAAAGCGGGGTCATCCGCCGTGCTGCGAATCGCGCAGTCGATGTTCTCCGCGATCAGATCGGCGGTACGGTCCGTCACGCTCAAGCGCACCTGAAGGTCCGGGTAGCGCGCGCAAAATTCCGGGAGCGCGGGAATCAGAATGCCGCTCGCGGTCGAGCCGCCGGTATCGACCCGTAGCACGCCGCGCGGACTTGCGCGGTCGCGACCCAAGGTCGCCTCGATATCGTCGAGTTCGCTCAGCAGGTGCCGCGTGCGTTCGTAATACGCCGTGCCGTCCGTCGTGACGTTGACGCTGCGCGTGCTGCGTTCGAGCAGTTTCACGCCCAGGTGATCTTCGAGCGACTTGACCCACTTGCTGACTGTCGCGTTGGGCATCTGCAGCGACTGCGCCGCACGGCCGAAGCCACCGGTTTCCACCACCCGCGCAAAGATGCGGATGGCCTGCAAATGATCCATGTGGGCTCCCTTCGACTAGATTATCCACAGTTGTGAATAAATAAACCACAGGATACATATTTATCTCCGTGTGTGCATGAAATAAGCTGGGCGTCATGGTCAACCGACCTCACCCACAGGAGCAGTTCATGAATCAATCCACACTCGAAAACGTCAATCCCCGCAAACACGCCGGCAAGATCGTGCTGGTGACCGGCGGCAGCAGCGGCATCGGCCTCGCCGCCGCAACGCGTTTCGCTCAGGAAGGCGCGACCGTCTACATCTCCGGCCGGCGTCAGGCGGAACTCGACGAAGCGGTGGAGCGCATCGGCCACGGCGCTGTCGCGATTCGCGCGGACATCTCGTCAGCCGCCGACCTCGAGCGGATGTTCAGCACGCTGCAGGCCGCTCACGACCGGCTTGACATTCTGTTCGCGAATGCGGGCGGCGGCGAGTTTTCGCCGCTCGGCGCGATCACCGAGGCGCAGTTCGACAAGTACTTCGGCATCAACGTCAAAGGCACGCTGTTCACGGTGCAGAATGCCTTGCCGTTGATGCGGCCAGGCAGCGCGATCGTCATCACAGGTTCGATCGCCGGAAGCAAGGGTATGCCGGCCTTCAGCGTGTATGCCGCGACCAAGGCCGCGCTGCGTTCATTCGCCCGCACATGGGCGACCGATCTGAAGGGCCGCGGAATTCGCGTCAATGTGGTGGCGCCGGGCGTAGTGGTCACGCCGGCCTACAAATCCGAACTGGGTATGAGCGACGAGCAGATCGACGCCTTCAGCCGGCAGGCCAGCGAGACCACGCCGCTTGGCCGCGTCGGCGAACCGGACGAGATCGCCAAGGCCGTCTCGTTCCTCGCTTCCGACGACGCGAGCTTCATCACGGGGATCGAAATGGCTGTGGACGGCGGCATGGCGCAGGTGTAGTACTACCAGGCAATCGTCGAGTCGTCATACGAAAGGCCGGTTTTTCCGGCCTTTTTTGCATGTGAAGAGGCAACGCGCCACGCGCATTCAGAAAAACATACCGATACGCATCAAGCGAATCGGTGGCGTGTATCCAATCAATGCGTCCGCGTAGCGTTTATCCGTCACGCATAAGGTTCTCTTAAGGTTCAACTGCTCAGATAGAAGGAGATGGTTGCGTCAGGCCGAAGCACAAGAACGCTTGGCCTCGCCGGCAGATGAGAGCTGCTGGTTGTACGCGCAACGAAAAAGACAACCGAGAAAAACAACGATGCGTAACGGACGAAAATCCGCTCGAGAGACAGAGAAGGCACTCTGCAGAACCACTTACATGATGGAGTTGGCGCGCGGCAGTTCGTACATTGCCAGCACGTTGACGCCGGCGACGCAACAGGCCGCCATCGCCGAAGTCTTGAACGAATTTCGCGCGCAGCACGGCGCTGACAGACTGCTCATATTCCGCGACCTGCTCGCGGAGAGCCTCAAGAATCGCAAGGACACGCTCGCGGCGGAAGCCGTACTGAGTTTCGATCTGCCCAAGTCGCGCGAGCCTTAATTCGCGATCAGCTTCAGTCCCGCCGGCAGCGACTCGCCGAACACGCGGCCTTCGTCGGCGTTATCGAGCTCGACGCTCTCGCTCACCATGGTGATCCACGCGCGCGGCGCGTTGGCCGCTTCGAGCCGGCGCACTACCGCAAGACGCAAGTCTTCGGGCAAGTCGCGCGAGCGGTCGCCGGTCATGCGGGCGATCTGAACGGCCGCAAACGCAGCAGGATCGACCTTCTTCCAGTCGAGCGCGAGGATTGCGTTAAGCCATACTCCGGCAATCTCAGGCGGCACGACGCTATGCGCGCTGCCGTAAAACGGCCGCCGTGCGCCGATACGGCCGACTGCCCACCAGCTCTGATGATTTTCAGCGGGTTTCTTCAGACGCGTCAGCACCGATTCGCCGAGCTCGATCTTGCGCTCGACGGGAATCCGTTCGAGCGATGCGCTTAGCCGAACCATGTCGGTGAAGCCGGTTTTCGCCACGTCGAACGGCAGCTTGTGACGCGATTGCGCGGCGCCTTGCAGATACGCCATCGCGTCGAGCACGCGCAATTGCGCGCTCTCGTCGAGTCCGCCGGCGGCGCGGCGCCAGAGCGTCCACCATTCCGACCAGACCTGGCTCTCGTTGACGTACTGGATGCCGTCGTCGAAGAGCGACCAGAGTTGTTCGACGCGCCATTCGTCGAGTGGATAACCGAAGCCCGGCCGCACGCAATAGCCGGCCAGATTCAGCCAGAGGCGCTCGTGATCCGCCGAGCGGCGCCGACGTCGCGCGCGTTCCCACAGCGCGCCGAACAGTTCGCGCAGCAACGCGCTGTTCCAGCTTTCGCGCGAGCCTAGCAGTTGTTCGAGTTGCGAGCGCAGGCGCTTGACTTCTTTGGGATCGACCTTCTGCGCGCGCGAGCCGAAGCAACGGTCGATGTGTTCGATCGCCTGGTCGAGCGCCGGATGGCGGGCCGGTTCGGCGTCGCCCGCCAGGTTCACTTGCGCGCCTTCACGGCGCAACTGGAATTCGAGCAGCCAGCGCTGCGCGGGATTGTCGAGTTCGATGCAGTGGACTTCGAGCGTGCCCACTTCGGTCAGTGAGGTCGCGATCTGCACCGCGGTCTCGCGCGCGCTGCTCGCGCCGCGCGGCTGCACGATGGTCGCGATCGGCGGCAAGCGGACAAAGTCGCCGCCGGCGAGATCGATCAACTCGCCTGGTTGATACACCGTATCCGCGCTCGACGACACGAGGTGAAACCGTACCGGATGCCCGAGCCGCAGCGCGAAGGTGCGATCCGCGATCAGGATCTCGTGGCCTTCTTCCGTGCCGCGCGGCAGCAGACAGATGCCGCGTTGCACGGGCTCGGCATCTTGCTTGCCGTCGCCGGTCTCGTCGAGCACGAGGAAGTAACTGCGCGGCGCGCCGCCGCCGATTTTCGGCGCGTTGCCCGCGCGCGCGAGGGAATAGGCGACCGCGCCGCGTGCCACGGCGACATCGGGGTTGTCGTTGTGCAGCACGTTGAGCGCTTCGCCGCGCCACGTGCCTAAGGTGCTGGCCAGACGCTGCGTGAGCGCTTCGGCTCGAAACACGCCGCCGTTCAAGAGCAGTGTGTCGGGCACGGGCAACGCGTCTTCGTCTGGTGAACCTGATGACTCGGCGCCCAGCGCTTTACGCGACTGCGCCGCGAAGCGGCTTAGAAACGCCGCGATATGACGCGTGACCGCGGCATCGGTCGCATAGGGCAGGCCGAATTCGACGATCGCGCCACGCGGTCTGCCCGGCCGTTCGCGCGACGCCACCGCCGGAAAGAAGCCGTCGACGATGATCCGCTCGACTTCCTCGCGCGTGACCTGCGCCGTGCGTGCGCCGCCGATCAGCTTCGAGCCCGCGCCGAGCAGCGTGATCGAGGTGGAGTCGGGCGCCTGCGGGCCGAGCAATTGTTCCTTGGCATTGCGGCAACGCTCGACCAGTTGCGACAGGCTTGCCGCCGACAGGCGCGTGCGTTCGCCCGCCGGGTTCGCGCCCGGCAGCCGTGCTTCCACCAGATGCGCGAGCGCCAGATCCATGTTGTCGCCGCCAAGCATCAGATGATTGCCCACGCCAATTCGCGTGAGCTGCGGCTCGCCGTCGCGCAGGCTGACTTCGATCAGCGTGAGGTCGGTGGTGCCGCCGCCGACGTCGCAGATCAGGACGAGCCGCGTGTCCGCGAGCTCGCTTGCCAGCCGCTCGCGATGATGAAACAGCCAGTCGTAGAACGCCGCTTGCGGTTCTTCCAGCAGCTTCACGTTGTGCAGGCCGGCCATGCGGGCGGCTTCCACGGTGAGCGCTCGCGCGCCTTCGTCGAAAGACGCCGGCACCGTGAGCACCACGTCCTGGCGTTCGAGCGGCGCGTCCGGAAAACGCTGGTTCCAGGCCGCGCGCACGTGCGCCAGATAGCTCGCGCTGGCTTCGACCGGCGAGACTTTGCGGACGTCGTCGGCGGCGCCCCACGGCAGGATCGGCGCGGTGCGATCCACCGACGCATGCGAGAGCCAGCTCTTCGCGCTCGATACCAGCCGGCCAGGCACCTGAGCACCCAGCACACGTGCGAGCCGGCCGATCACGACCGGCTGCGCGTCCGCTTGCGCGGTGGTCTGATTCGCACTGGACCACGGCAATTGCAGATCGCCGGGGTTCAGTTCGCCTTGCGCCGCGTGATAGCGCACCGAGGGCAGAAGCGGCCGCGCGGCCACTTCGCCGGGACTCACCAACTGCTCGATCTCGAAGACGCTGATCGACTGCGACCCCGCCTCCGCATAGGCGAGCACCGTGTTGCTGGTGCCGAGATCGATACCGACGCTATACCGCTTCATCTCATTCATGCATTCGCGTTGCCGCGCACGTCGAACTCGACTTTCCAGCGCTCGTCGGTGCCACGCGGCACGGCTTCGAGTTCGAGCGTGCCCGCCTCGGTGACGCACGCATGCAACTTCACCGGCACGACTTCACCGGCAGTGCGGCCGGCGGCGGGCAGCGTCGCCTGAATCTCTTCGAGTTCCTGCAATTCCTCCGGG
Organism: Paraburkholderia sp. BL9I2N2; assembly: GCF_004339745.1. GTDB lineage: Bacteria > Pseudomonadota > Gammaproteobacteria > Burkholderiales > Burkholderiaceae > Paraburkholderia. Next base: position 1,799,037 of record NZ_SMGP01000001.1, read on the forward strand.
CCCCAGAAATCGAGCAGCGTGCCGACCTGATCCTGACGACGCACCGACGACCCGAAGAAACGGAAGTGCACCGGCTCGCCGACCACCAGCCCGAATTCCTGCGCGGGCAGTTCGGCATCGGTGCCTTCCTCCATCCCGAACGGCGCCACGCACAGCGCCTGGATGGGCGGCTCGAGACCGGGCACGGCGGGCATCGCCGATTCGATCGCGATGTAGTACGCGCGTGCCGTGCCGCCGCGAATCCGCACGCCGCGGCCGCGTCGCACGTAACCGTAATAGGCCGCGCCGCGCGCCACGGCGAGATCGAGATCGGCGCCTTCGAGCAGCCGTGCCGGCGCCGCGCCTTCCGCGGCGAGCCAGTTGTTGAGCGTGCTCATGATGCGTTCGACCAGCAGCGGCGACTTGAACACGCCGCCGTTGAACAGCACCGCCGTCGGATGCAGGAAGCTCGCATTCTCCGCAGCCGCGATGCCGCTCACACCTGCGAGTTCAGCCAGCGCGCCGACTTGACGGCCGAGGAACGCTGCCAGATGCCGTGTGATGCCCGCGTCCTGCGCATACGGCAGGCCGAGCTGCGTCAGACCGGCACGCGCGCGGCTCACCGGACGCGCGGCGCTGTCCACCTGCGGGAAGAAGCCTTCGAGGATCGTCTGGGTCAATTCGGCGCGTGTGAGCTCGGTGCGGATCGAGCCGCCGATCAGCTTCGAGCCGCGGCTCGGCACGACGAGCGGCACGGTGTCGGTGGCCGGATCGCTGAGCAGCGTTTCCTTGGCGGAGCGGCATGCATAGGTGAGCGCGCGCAGTTGCCACGCGTCGGCCTGGGTGCCTTGTGCCGCCAGCTTGCGCGCGACCACGTGTGCGAGCGCGAGGTCCATGTTGTCGCCGCCGAGCAGAATGTGTTCGCCGACCGCCACGCGATGCAGTTCGAGATTGCCTTCGCGTTCGATCACGGCGATCAGCGAGAGGTCGGTCGTGCCGCCGCCCACATCCACCACGAGGATGATATCGCCGACCTTGACCTGCTTGCGCCAGTCGCCGCCGCTCTTCTGGATCCAGCTATACAGCGCCGCTTGCGGTTCTTCCAGCAGCGTCATGCGGCCGAAGCCGGCGGCCTCGGCGGCTTCGGCGGTCAGCTCGCGCGCGGCCGGATCGAACGATGCGGGGATCGTCACCGTGATGTCCTGCTCGCTGAACGGCGCATCGGGATGCGCGTGGTCCCAGGCTTCGCGCAAATGCGTCAGATAACGCACCGAGCTTTCGAGCGGCGAGACGCGCGCGACTTCAGGCGGCGCGTCGTTCGGCAAAATCGCCGCGCGCCGGTCGACGCCTGGATGACACAGCCAGCTCTTCGCGCTCGACACCAGCCGGATCGGCGTGGCCGCGCCGCGGCTGCGGGCGAATTCACCGACCGCGAATTCGCGCTGGCCGGTCCACGGCAAATAGAGGTCGCCCGAGGCGAGTTCGTCCGGATGCGGCAGATAGAGGAACGAGGGCAGCAGATCGAGGTTGTCGATCGCGCCGGGACCCGTCAGCTGCGCGATCGGCAGCACGCCTTGCGAGGTCTTTTCGCCGTCGCTGGCGGTAGTGTCCACGTAGGACAGCGCGCAGTGCGTGGTGCCGAGGTCGATGCCGATGGCGTAGCGTGATTGACGTGCGTCGCTCATAGCTCCACCTCTGCCGGTGCGATCACTTTCGCGTTATGGCTATCCGCGAGTTTCGGCAGACGCACTTCTTCGACGCGCCAGCCGCGATGGCTGATGCTGCCGTTAAACGGCGCCTTACCGACGACATTGCCGGTCAGGCGGATCGAAGCGGCGTCGAAACCTTCGGCCAGCGTGACGCGGCTGCCTTCGGCTTCGTCGCGCACCGGGCGGATCGTGAAGTGCTCGCGCAGCGTCGCGCGGCAACCGTCGTGCACGAGGCGCGCCGCCGCGCCGATGTCGGCGTCGCTGTAGCTCTTGATGTCTTCCTCGACGAAATCGATGAAGCGCGCGTCGCGTTGCAGCAGGCCGAGCAGTTGCAACGCGGCGTCGGGGCTCGCTTCCTTCAGCACGGGCGCAGGCTGTGGTGCGGGTGCCGGAGCGGGAGCCGGGGCGGGCGCGGCGCTGGCGGTCACGCCGCCGTCACGCAAACGCAAGACCCCGGCGGCGAATTCGCCATCGCCGAGAATGCGGAAGAACGTGCCCACGGCCAGGGAAATCCTGCCGAGGAAGGATGGGTTCGAATCGGTCATAAATGCTCCTGAGGTGCTCTGTTAAAGGACGAGCTGTCCTGGCTGCGCCGCACGCTATTGGCCGCCAAGCCGCGCAGGGCTTGGGCGGGCCGTCGTCGTGCGAGTTTGCGAAGGCCGGCGGCGTGCGTGCCGCCGGCATCTGATTTGGCCGGATGCGCGGCGCGGCTTGCGCGCGCAAAACCCGTATTTTGCCTTGTGGCGCGCCCGAAGCGGGCAAAGCCGGCCATTCTAGCGGGCAATGCGGCGAGATTGGCGGGTTGTCACGGGCGTGTGGCAAGCATTTGCTTGCGGCTCTTTTGCGCGTTGTTCACGCGTTGTGCGGGCCGAATTCGGCCACGACCTGGTCGATGAACGCGCGCAGTTTCGGCGTGACGCGGCTGGCGGGGAATACCAGATGCATCGGCCGCGCGGTGGCCTCATAGCCGGACAGCAAGCGCACGAGGCGGCCGGCCGCGAGTTCATCCCTGACCGCCACTTCGGGTGCGAGCATCACGCCGCCGCCGTTGAGCGCGGCGGCCAGCAGCGCCTTCACGTCATTGGCCTCGAAGCGGCCGGCAATCGGCACCACGTGCTCGCCCTGAGCGTCGCCGAAACGCCATTCGGTGTCGGCCGGCATGCTCGTATAGAGGAAGCTCAGACACTCGTCCGCCGTCAGTTCTTGCGGCGTGCGCGGTTCGCCGCGTTCCGCCAGATAGCCGGGCGACGCACAGGCGACCAGGCGGTAAGGCATCAACGGCCGCGCGATCAGCGACGAATCCGACAGCGCGCCGAGGCGGATCGCAGCCTCGTAACCCTCGTCGATCAGATCGACGAAGCGGTCGGTCAGCGTCAACTCGACCCGCACCTGAGGATGTGCTTTCAGATAGCGCGTGATCATCGGCGCGAGACAGCAGGCGCCGAACGTGACAGGCGCGGTAATACGCAAGCGTCCGCGTGGCGACGCCGACAGTTCCTGGGCCACCGACTCGGCCGCCGCGGCGTCGGCCAGCAGCGCCTTGCAGCGCTCGTAGAAGATCTGGCCGATCTCGGTGAGGCTCTGGCGGCGCGTGGTGCGGTTCAGCAGACGGGCGCCGACGCGCTCTTCGAGCGTGCTGACATGCTTGCCGGCCATTTGCGACGAGATGCCGAACGCGAGCGCCGCCGCGGCGAACGAGCCGCTATCCGCCGTTTTGACGAAGATCGCCATGCTGGTCAGCCGATCCATAATTCCCCACTCCTGCTTTCGACAGTCATCGAATCGCGGACATTTATTCCGTTGAAGTTTTGAATCATAGTGGTTCTCACCGTCGGGCGGGTGCTCGACGGAGCGATCCTCAGACACGCATGGAGTGTGAAACATGAAGATAGGCATTCTCGGCGCGGGCTTTATCGGCCGCGCGATGGCGACTTTGGCGAAGCAGAACGGTCACGAAGTCATGATCAGCAATTCCCGCGATCCGCGGACGCTGATCAGCACGGCTGCGGCGATAGGGTGCGCGCTCGGTACGGCGCAACAGGCGGCGTCGTTCGGCGAGGTGGTGGTGGTCGCCGTGCCGTTCGGCAACATCGACGCGCTGCCGGCAGCGGCGCTGGAGGGCAAGATCGTGATCGACACGTGCAATCACTATCCCGAGCGCGACGGCCGGATCGAGGCGCTCGACAGTCACGCCACGACCACCAGCCAGATGCTTGCCGCCGCCTTGCCTGGCGCTCGTGTGGTGAAAGCCTTCAACGCGATTCTGGCGAGGGATCTCGAAACCGATGGCTCAGCGCCTCATACGCCGAAGCGCCGCGCGCTGCCATTTGCCGGTGACGACGAGCACGCCAAACGCGTCGTGAGCGGGTTGCTGGATCAGTTCGGTTTCGATCCCGTCGACGCCGGCGCGCTGGCGGACAGTTGGCGCTTCGAGCGCGCCAAGCCGGTGTATTGCGTTCCGTTCGACCGCGCCGGCATGCTGGAGGGATTGGCCGCGGCACAGCGGGATGTGGAGTTGCCGCATGGATCGTGGCGGCGTTGATTGCCGTTGTCGCCGATTGCTTTGGAAACTGGAGCGTCGGTGGGAATCGCGGCGCGCATACCATGGACCGCGTAGCTGTCCTCATGCGCGTCGTCGCTGGCCTTGCGCCCCAGCGTTGTTGGCCGCTGATATCGCGCGCACTGCAAGAGCCCGTCACGCCGGATCTCGCCCCGCGACCCGAGCCATCTTCAAGCGCGGATAGCGGTGCGGCGCAGAAAGATGGGATCGAAATACGCGCGAGGGCAGAGCGCCAGCGCGCCAGTGCCAGGCACGGCAACGCTCCGCTTGTAAGGAGATAGTCAACATTCCTATACTTAACTCGCTTGCCTGGTTTTTTCCCAGCCGGGAGATGCCGGGAGAGATGCGCAAGCGTGAGTCGCCCACGCTGCACACCAGTGTGCCGATCAAACGCATCGAGCTGGAGCCGGGATGACAGACGAAAGGCGCTCGCCGCGCAAGACCACCGTTACACTCGCTGTCGCGACCGCCGCGTTGGCGGCGGTCATCTTCATCGCCGATACGGCCACGCTGCTCGACATCGCCGTCGCGACGCTCTATGTGGTCGTCGTGCTGATCGCAGCACGCTTTTGCAAGCCGCGAAGCGTCGTGCTTGTCGGACTCGGCTGCGTGGCGCTCACGGTCTTGAGCTGGGCGCTCGCGCCGCCCGCCCGCCCGAGCGTGGAGACCCTCATCAACGAGTTCATCAGCATCGTGACGATCGGCGTCGTGACGGCCCTGGCCTTGCACGCGCAGCAAACGGTATCGACGCTGCGCAATCAGGCGAATCTTCTCGACCTGACGCACGACCCCATCTTCTCGCGCGACATGGACGGCAAGATCCTCTACTGGAATCGCGGCGCCGAGGAGTTGTATGGATTCAAGGGCGCCGAGGCGCTCGGCGCTGTCGCGCCCACGCTCCTGCAAACAACGTTCGTCACGCCGCTCGAGCAGATCATGACCAGGCTGCTGCGCGAAGGCCGCTGGGAGGGCGAGCTCATCAACCGCAAGGCGGACGGCACGTCCGTCGTCGTAACGAGCCGCTGGTCGCTCCAGCGCGACAATGCCGCACAACCCGCGCTGATCCTGGAAACCAACATCGACATCAGCGAACGCAAGCGGATGGAGGAGGCGCTGCAGCAGGCACAGTCCGATCTCGCGCGACTGAACCGCGTCCTGGTGGTCGGCGAAATGACCGCGTCGATCGCCCATGAGGTCAATCAGCCGATCGCCGCCGTCGTCACGAGTGCGAACGCGGGCCTGCGCTGGCTCGATGCCCGGCCGCCGGTGCTCGAGGAAGTCCGGCAGGCGCTCACGCGCATCGAGAAGGACGCCAACCGGGCCCGCGAGGTGGTGAGCCGCGTACGCGCGCTCGTCAAGAAGGTACCGCCACGCATCGAGCACTGGGATCTCAACGAAGCTGTCGGCGAAGTCGTGGCGCTGACGCGCCCCGAATTGCTGCGCAACGGCGTCGGCTTGCGCAACGATCTTTCGGATGACGTCCGCCTCGTCAAGGGTGACCGTGTGCAGTTGCAACAGGTGCTGATGAACCTGATCGTCAACGCCATCGAAGCGATGACCGGCGTGCACGGCAGGCCGCGCGAGCTGACGATCAGCACAGCCAGGGCCGACCCGGACACCGCCATGGTCGAGGTACGCGACACGGGCACCGGTATCGACCCCGGCCACCTCAACCGCCTGTTCCAGTCGTTCTATACGACGAAGGCCGAGGGCATGGGCATGGGCCTCGCAATCAGCCGGTCCATCGTCGAGACGCACGGCGGACGGCTCGAAGCCGCGCCGAACGAGCCGCACGGCGCCGTCTTCCGCTTCACGCTGCCGACCAGGAAGAACGCGCAGGCGAGCACGGAGGTGCTGCGCTCGTAGCGAGCGCGGTCTGATCGCAGGGTGAAGCCGGCCATCTCAAGGGGGCACGCGGCGTAGAGCCACGTCGTCACCAGGCGCCGTCACGAGTCTCGCGAACGCGTCACGTCACGCTCACCGCCCGAGACGCAAGCTACGACGGCGACGGTTTTCGATCATGGTGTGCCGAGCACACGCGTCAGATGGCGCTCGAGCGTGGCGGCGTCGGGCGGCTTTTCGAGCAGGGCCAAGGCGCCGGTCGCGGCCACCCGGGCGCGCAGCGCATCGGAGGGAAAGGCTGTCATGAGGAGCGTCGGCGGCGCAGCGCCGAGCGCGAGCAGGTGCTCGAACATCTCAATGCCCGACATGCCGGGCATGCGCACATCGGAAATCAGGCACCCCGTCCCGGCGGTGCCCGCCGGTGGCATCGACTGCAGGTATGCCTCGGCCGAATCGAAGGTACGCGTCGGCCACCCCAGCGAGTGCACCAGGCTTTCGGTGGCGAGGCGGGCAGACTCGTCGTCGTCGACAATCGAAACAAGCCGGAGAGAACCCATGGGGACCGCCTGGTGTGAGGCGTTCTCGATAGCGAAGAGCGCCAGCGTCCAGGATGAACGCTTCACTGGGAAGCGTAGTGCCAAGACGGCCGGATTCCCATGATACGAACGTATGGACCGGCACAGCGGCAACCGTCTTCGGAGTCACCGGACAAGCGCGGTTTCTGCGCCGTTGCTGAGCCGATGGTCTGGCGCTCTGGGGCGGGCAGCACGCAATCCGTCGGGGTCTTCGCCAGAATCATGTCTGGTGGTGGGCATTCAAGCGTCACGTACCATCGGATAGCGGACTCTCGCCGCTTAAGCACGCTTCTCGTATCATCGCTACACGCCTCGCTATACACGCCGACCGCGCGTCGGCCGCCTTCGAAGCGCCACGGCAATTACCCGAACACCGTCCCCGCCCACCGCTCAATAGGCCGCGCGCAGAGCCTCGGTGGCGAGGGTGAGCCGCGACGCGATGACCTTCACCAGAAAGCGATGAAACTGCTGCGCGGCTGCGGGGTTGTCTTGCTCGAGCGCAACGAGCGCGGCCAGCGACAGCCTGCGCACGCGCGTCGGCACCTCGGCGAACACGTCCGCGCTGCGCGGCTGCTGCGTGTACACGGCCATTTCGCCGACGACCGTGCCCGGGCCGGAAGCGCGCAGCCTCACCGACCGCCCGTTGCCGAGCGGCAGCGAAACCGCGACCCGCCCGCGTTCGATGATGTAGAGTGCGTCGCCCGGCTCCCCGCGACGAAACAGCGGCTGGCCGGCTAGCAACTCATGCACTTCGAGATAGGTGGACAGGGTGTCCAGCGCGCCGGCCGTGAAATGCCGCGCGAGCATCGCGTGGAGGTCGGCACCGCGTTTCGGCGCCAGCGCGTTTGAGGCGAGCAGTTGGTCTTCGACCCATTCCAGGCCGGCATCGAGCGTGTCGAATTCACGAATCCGCAGATTGAGCGTGCCGGTTTTAGTCAGCAGATCGCGCGAGTGCGGCGGCAGCGCGGTCAAGATCAAGTCTGCGTGGGTCGCCGCGCAGAGCTGCCGCAGTTTGACGAAGCTGATCGATACCGACGCGTCTATGCCTTGGGTCGACGCGAAGTCGAGCACGACGAATCGGACCGACGCCGGTTCGCGCGCGGCGAGCCGCTCGCGTATGCGGTGGAGAATCGAGTTGGCCGTGCCGAAGAAGAGAAACCCTTGCAGGCACATTCCGCACACCTGTGCGCCGAGTCCGCACAGCGATTCGGTCTCCTCGATGTTGCGCTCGACATTCGATGTCCGGGTGAGCAGGTCGAATTCCATGCGTATGCAACTAACCCGCCCGTAGAGCAGCGTGAACATCACGCAGGCGGCGACGACGCCCGCGACCACGCCGATGATCACGCCCCACGCCGCGATCGTGCCGAGTATGACGGGCACGAGCAGGTACTCGTACCAATTGAGCTTCGCATAGGCGCCGACAAGCCACTGCACGAGGAGGCGCAGCCCCATGAAAAGCTGGAGGCCGACGAGCACCGGCACGGGAAAGAGCGCGACGAGACCGGGCGACGCGGCAAGCACGACGAGGCACGCGAGCGACGCGAACACGCCCGCCAGCCGGCTCGTCGCGCCAACGCGCGCGTTGAGCATCGAGCGATTGAACGACTGGTAGCCGACCATTCCGCCCAGAAGCCCGCTCGCGAGATTGGCGAGGCCCGCGGCCCGCATCTCGCGATTGAGATCGACTTCCTCGCCGGTCGCCGCGCCGATTGCCGTCGAATTCATCAGGATCGTGACAGCCGAGACCGACGTGACGATGAGGCTCTCCGGAAGGTGTGCGGCGATCGCCGACCAGTCGATGCCACCCTGCGCGAGCTGCGCTGTCAGGTGCAGCTCCGGAAACCCCGAGAGCCGCAGCGCCACGCGCGGCAGCAGCAGCCCCATGCCGCGCGCTTCGTCGATCGAGAGGCCCGCGGCGCGCAGCAGGACGTAGAAGAGGACGATGCCGAAGGCGAGCGTAAGCGGCAGCGCCGCGACGTGCTTCCAGGTGCGCATCAGGATGGTGGCCAGCACCCCTACGACGAGCGCGGGGAGCCACGCGAGCCAGTGAAGATGCGTCAACAGCACGAGCGTCTGCCATTGCAGGGACTCGCCCGTCAGCACGCGGAACGCGCCGGCGAGGAGCAGATAGCCCGTGCCGGCGAGGAATCCGCCGAGGACCGGGTAAGGCAGGAACTGCAGCGAGCGGCTGCGCTTTGACGAACCGATCGCGTAGAGCACGATGCCGGTCACGAGTGAACAGAGCGCGATCGCGATCAGCACGGTCAGCAGGAGGGTCTGCGGGGAGCCGCCGTCCGCGCGCACGCTGCTCGCGACGCCTGCCGCCACACCCGCGAGAAACGCCGCCGCATTGCTGTCGGGGCCGCCGATGTTCAGTCGCATCGAGCTCGTCAGGGAAATCACGAGCGCCGTGACGACACAGCTGACGAGCGCGGTGGGCACGCCGAGCATCGCGTAGCGGGCGAGATCGGCGCTGAAGATCATCGTGCCGAGGCTCATCGCGTAGCACAGCATGACGAGCGCCGATATCGCCCCGGCCGCCAGATCGCCGGGCAGCCCCGCGACGCGCGAGCGTGGCGGGGCGTCGGAGACGGAAACGGTCTTGCCCGGCTTCACGTGAATTCCCGGTGGAATGCGGAGGCGCGATAGGGAGCCGTCCAGTATCCGTCCTCGATCGAAAGCGTGTCAAACGCCATACGAGGGCCGTGGCGGACGCCTACACTGGGTATTCATCGGCACGATCCCCGACAGGCTCGGGGCCATTCGCATCGGCAAGCGGCGCGCGCTTTTCGTCTGCGCTTTGAGCCCATGGGAAGGAGCCGGAAGCGGACCCGGGCGGCAGAGCGGCGCGCGCCGCCCGGCATTGGATGCAGGCGGCGAACATGGATATCCAGCAATGGCTGCACGTCCTGGGACTTGAGCAGTACGCGCTAGCGTTCGCGGCAAACGACATCGATCTGTCGCTGCTCGCGCAGCTGACCGATGGCGACCTGAAGGAGCTCGGGGTGCAGTCGCTCGGCCACCGCAAACGCATCCTCGCTGCCGCCGCGCGGGACTCGGCGACCGCGGCCCAGCCGGTGGCGCGGGTGCCCTTCGCCGTGGACACCCCCGCGGACGAACGCAGGCAGGTCACGATCCTCTTTGCCGATCTCTGCGGCTTCACGGCGCTGTCGCGCACGCTCGATCCGGAGGAACTGCGCGCGCTGATCGGCCGCTACACGGCGCTCGTCGACGGCATCGTGCTCGCCTATGGCGGCACGACCGACAGGCACATCGGCGATGCGGTGATGGCGCTGTTCGGCGCTCCCCGCGCGCACGAGACGGACACGCTGCGCGCGGCCCGCGCGGCGCTCGACATCCATGACGCGTTGACCCAGTTGAGCGCGCAAGCGGGGCGGACGTTGCAGGCGCATGTCGGCATTGCGAGCGGCGAGGTGGTCGCGGGCGCGCTCGGCTGCGTCGACGCGCGGGACTACACCGTGACCGGCAATCCGGTGAACCTGGCCGCGCGGCTCCAGACCGCGGCGGCGGCCGGTGAGACCTGGCTCTCCGATGACGTGGCGCGCGCGCTCGGCGATGCCGTTGTCTGCGACGCGATCGGTGAGCAGCGGTTCAAGGGCATCGATACGCCGGTGCGGGCATGGCGGCTGCGCGCCATCGCGAGCGAATCGGCGAAGGCGAGTCAGAGCCTTTTCGTCGGACGCCAGGCGGAGCTCGAACAGTTTCACGGTATCGTCCACGCGTGCGTCGCGAGGCGGGCCGGCCACGTGGTCCTGGTGCGCGGCGAAGCGGGCATCGGCAAGACGCGCCTCGTCGACGAGATGCGCCGCTACGCGCAGTCGCAGGGCTTCGCCATCCATCGGGGCCTCGTGCTCGACTTCGGCGTGGGCAAGGGGCAGGACCCTGTGCACGCGATCGTCGGCAGCCTGCTCGGCCTGCCGGCCGGCGCATCGAGCGACGCGCGCCAGGCCGCCGCCGCGCGTCTCGCCGCTGAGGGCGTCGTCAAGGCCGAGCAGCTCGCGTTTCTCCACGACCTCCTCGATCTCCCGCTCGCGGGCGAATGGCGAGCCCTGTACGACGCGATGGACCACGGCGCGCGCAAGCGCGGCAAGCAGGCGCTTGCTGCAAGACTGACCGAGGACGCGTGCAGGCAAGCGGCGACGCTGATCGTCGTCGAGGACCTGCATTGGGCTGACCCCGAAGTGCTCGACTATTTCGCGGCCTTCGCCTCGGGCATCGCGAACGGCCCGGGCCTCCTCGTGACGACCTCGCGGGTGGAAGGCGATCCGATCGATGCGGCGTGGCGTGCGCGCTGCCGGGACACCCCGTTCGCGACGATCGATCTCGGACCGCTGCGAAAGGACGAGGCCCTGAGCCTCGCGGGCAACTTCATCGACGCGACGCAGCGTGTCGCGCGCGCCTGCATCGAGCGCGCGGGCGGTAACCCGCTGTTTCTCGAGCAGCTATTGCGCAACGCGGAGGAGGGCGGCGGCAGCGCCGTGCCCGCCTCGATCCGCAGCCTCGTGCTCGCGCGGATGGACCGCCTCGCGCCACACGACCGCCTGGCCTTCCAGGCGGCCGCCGTGATCGGCCAGCGTTTCGACATCGCGTTGCTGCGGCGGCTCATCGACGATCCCGGCTACGTCTGCGACGGCCTGCTCGCTAATGCGCTCGTCCTGCCGGAGGGCGAAGACTTCCTGTTCGCCCATGCGCTGATTCAGGAGAGCGCGTACTCGACGCTGCTGCGCGCGCGCCGGCGCGAGCTGCACCGCTGCGCGGCCGACTGGTTCGCGCACGGCGACTCCACGCTGCACGCCCAGCATCTCGACCGCGCCGAGGACGAACAGGCGCCGCGGGCCTATCTGGACGCCGCGGGCGCGCAGCGCACGGCCCACCTGGTCGAGGCCGCGCTGCGCCTCGCCGAGCGGGGCCTCGAGATCGCGCACACAGATGCGGACCGGCACGCCCTGAGCTGTTGCAAGGGTGAGCTCCAGCGCGACCTCGGCGACATCGCGGGATCGACCGCTACCTATCGCGCCGCGCTGGCGGTCGCCCCCGACGACGCGAGTCTGTGCCGCTGTCAGCTCGGGCTTGCGGAAGGCCTGCGCGTGAGCGAAGGTCTCGACGAAGCGCTAGACCTGCTCGCGGCCGCGCAGCGGATCGCGGAGCGCGACGACCGGGTGGCCGAGCTCGCGAGCCTTCACCATCTGCGCGGCAACATCCTCTTTCCGCTCGGGAAGATCGATGCCTGCAGCGCCGAGCACGAACGCGGGCTCGCCTATGCGCGGCGCCTCGGCTTGCCGGAGGCGGAGGCCCGCGCTCTCGGCGGCCTCGCCGATGCCGCGTACGCGCAGGGGAGGATGCAGACCGCGTTCCGCCATTTCAGCGATTGCGTGGCGTTGAGCCGCGAGCACGGGTTCGGCCGCATCGAAGTCGCCAATCGTTCGATGCAGGGCTTCAGCCGCATCTATCTGAACGACGCGCGGCAGGCGTGCGAAGACGCCGTTGCCGCCGCGCGCGCCGCCGAGCTGATCGGGCAGCCGCGCGCGCAATTGCTGGGCGAGACGCTCGGCGTATTCGCCTGTTACGAGCTAGGCGATGTGCAGGCTGCGCGGGTTCATCTGGAGCAGGAAATGCGGGTGATCCGGCAGTTGGGCGCGCGCCGATTCGAAGCGCAGAACCTGGAAATGCAGGCACGCGTATGGCTGGACGATGGATGCCGCGGCGAAGCGGTGAAAGCGCTTCGCGAGGCGCTCGCGATCTCGCGCGAAGTCGGCACGCAGTTCTGCGGGCCGAAGGTCCTGGGCGCTCTTTCCCGCGCGGTCGACGAGAACGACGAGCGTGCGCGGCTGCTGGCGGAAGGCGAGAATCTCCTGCGCCTCGGCGCGGTCGGCCACAACCACCTCTGGTTCTACCGCGACGCCATCGAAGCGATGCTGTCGGCCCGCGATCCGGCCGGCGTGCTGCTCTACGTGACGGCATTAGAGGTCTACACGCGCCGCGAACCGCTGCCCTGGGCCGAGCTGTTCGCGGCGCGCGGCCGCGTGCTCGCGCGCACCCTGCGGGAGCCCGCGAACGAAGCCGTGCGAAGCGAGCTCGGGCGCGTGCGAACCGAGCTGCTGCAGGCTGGCTTTCGGCACTACGTTGCCGCGGTCGATGCCGCGCTCGCCGCTTGAGGCGAGCGTCACGCCAGCGCCGCGTGTCTATCCGTCCTGCCGATCGAGGCCGCGCGGTTGCATGTCGGCCGGGGTCGAAGTGAGGCCTGAGCAGATGTCGAACTTCAGGCCTGGCGTTGCGACCTTGCGAGAAGTGACAGCCACGCTCGGCATCAGCGCAACATATGTCGGCGACCTGGACGGTCAAGACGCGGCCATGTACGTCATTCGCGCGCGGGACCATCGGGCATTCGGACGTCGGCTGCGCACCGGCAACGATCACCCGCCGGGACGCATGTTGCGAATCGCCTTGTCGCGCGTTTGCTGCGCATCGACGATCAAGCGGTATGCGGCGTAATACTTGTAGATGTTGCGTACATACGTCGTGGTTTCGATGCCGATCTTCTCCGCGACTACGATCTCGACGTTATTGAACCACTTGTCCCGATCCAGTCCACGTGCGGTGGCTTCCGCGCGCATCCTGGCAATATTGGCGGCCCCCGCGTTATAACTCGCGAACGCAAACAATGCACGATTGGTGTCATCGAAGTGCGCGTCCTGAAAGTAGCGTGTCATCAGCCGATCCATGTATTTGGTGCCCGCATGGATGTTTGATTCGGTTACACCAATGTTTCCGACTGCCATTTCCTTGCCTGTTCCCGGCATCAACTGCATGACGCCGACCGCGCCGACGTGACTGCGCGCCGACTGGTTCAGCTGCGATTCCTGATAGCCCTGGGCGGCCAGCATCAGAGGATCGAAGCCATACTGCTTGCCATACTTCTCGAAGAGGGTCAGTGTTTCTTCGAAACGCTTGCGCTCCGCAGCACCTGAAGCATCAGTGACCTGCTTGATACGCTTCATGAACTGTGCGAGCCGATAGTCGATGACACCCTGCTTTTTGGCGAACTCGTTATAGAAATCGGTCGCCGCAGCCTGCAACTGCGGGCTGTTCTTCCTGATCGCCCAACCGACATAGCCTTCGCTGCGTACCACCAGATCCTCCCTGACCTTGATTTTGGGCAGAACCTGGGCCCATATCTTTGCTTTCCAGTCGTCGACCACCACGATGCCGAGCATCCCCGCATTTAGCATTTCGAGTATGTCCTCATCTTCGAGTGCGTCGGGCAGCAGCGTGATCTGCATGACCGGCTTGCCTCCTTTCCTGAACCGGTCGTTGAGCGCGGTCAGACTCTCGTAGTAACTCGTCACCTTGCGTACATACACCTGCTTTCCCGCGAGGTCGTCCAGCGTGGCGATAGCCGGAGCGCGAGGACCGGTCACGATCAGTTCGCGGACCGGCTTGCGGTCACGCGGCGCAACAAAGTCGACAAGCTTGCGCCGTTCATCGGTCGCCGTCAGGTTGCCCGCCGAGATATCGCCCAAACCGGCCCGCAGGTTCGTCAGAAGTTTGTCCCGGGTTGTCGGAATCAGAAAGACCGTGACCGGGCGTTTGCCAAGCCGGCTGGCGTAGCGGGTGTTGACGTAACGTTCGAAGTCTCGTGCGAGTTCAGCGGTCAACCCGCGTTCTCGACCTTTGTCGGCGAAGTACAGCGTCCGGCTGTACGGCACGAGAAAGCGGATCATGCGGCGCTCGAGCATCGCGTCGAAGTCGCCGGTCCACGGTTTGACCGCGAGGTTCAACCGGCGGGCCTTCGCGACAGCGGCCGGGGGCGATGATGCGGGTGCGGCAGCGGACGCACTCTGTTCCGGCTCGGCTCGCGCCGGCGACAACGACGAGAGCACCGAGATCCCAACCAGCAGGGCGGCAAGAAAACGAAGTCCCGTCATGGCGTACCCTTCCCATGCGAACGATTGCCCGGAAAACGTATGACATTTTGCGTCGGCGTATTCGCGGTACTGTCGCAGCAAATCGCTACGGAGCTTCGACTGGCGATCGCGGTTGCACGCCCCCTGAGCCCGTGCATCGGATGCGGGGCGTGACAGCTAAAGGCTGCCACCTATGCCGCATCGCTGCCACGCTATCCGCTCCATTGCGAATCCTGTGGACGGGCGGATCGGTACGGACGAGCCGCCCTGAGTTGCACTACTTCAGCACACCAGTGCGCCTGGCGATATGCGTGGACATCGCGTCCATCAACGGCGGGTTGAGCGCGTCGTACGGTGGGAGTCCGAGCTCAGTGAGCCGTGCGCGCACATCGTCCATCTGTTCCGGTTTCGCGCCGCCAGCTTCGATTACCGACGAGACGAAGGCCGCAAAGCGCGGCTCTTCCCAGCCGCTTTCATCGGAGAGTTCGACGTGAATGAAGTCGAGACCGTAGAACGGATGGTCACGGTTTTCTATCCGGCCATACATGTGCGCTCCGCACGCCTTGCAGGCATGACGTTGGATGGCCGCTTTCTCGTCGACGATCTGGAGCTTCTCGGCATGAGCGGTGACCGTGACCTTGTCGCGCGGCACCACGCCTATCATTGCGAAAGCTGCGCCAGCCGGTTTCCAGCATTTCGTACAGCCGCAAATGTGGTTGTGCGCGACGTTACTCTCTACCCGGACTTCGACTTTGTCGCTCGGGCATTGGCAGTGGAGCGTGCCGCCGGTGAAGCCGGGGGTGCCCTTCTTGACGCCGGCGTCCACTGACGGGTGTATTGTCAAGGTACTCATTCTGTCACCTCCAATGTTTCTGAATGAAAATCGGCGCGATGAAGTTGCACCGAAGACGGCGCACAGTCGTGTCCTAGTAGTTGATCACCGTGCGAATCGATTTGCCGTCGTGCATCAGATCGAATGCTTCGTTAATCTGATCAAGCGGCAATCTGTGCGTGACGAACGGGGCAAGCTGAATATCGCCTCGCATGGCGTCTTCCACCATGCCCGGCAGTTGTGAGCGGCCCTTCACGCCACCAAATGCTGTGCCTTTCCATGTGCGGCCCGTCACCAGCTGGAACGGGCGTGTCGAGATTTCCTGACCGGCCCCCGCAACACCTATGACGACGGACTGTCCCCAGCCGCGGTGTGCGCACTCGAGCGCCGCACGCATGATATTGACGTTGCCGATGCATTCGAATGAATGGTCGACGCCCCAACCGGTCATCTCGACGATGACCTGCTGGATCGGCTTTTCATGGTCTTTCGGATTCACGCAATCCGTGGCGCCGAAGACTTTCGCCAGCTCGAACTTCGAAGGGTTGGTGTCGATCGCGATGATCCGGCCGGCCTTGGCCTGGCGAGCCCCCTGAATGACAGCGAGCCCGATGCCGCCGAGTCCGAACACGGCGACGCTGTCGCCAGGCTGCACCTTCGCGGTATTGTGCACGGCGCCGATACCCGTTGTGACGCCGCAACCCAGCAGGCAGACCTGTTCGTGATTGGCAGCCGGATTGATCTTTGCAAGGGAGACTTCGGCGACCACGGTGTACTCGCTGAACGTCGAGCAACCCATGTAGTGATAGATAGGCTGGCCGTTGTAGGAGAAGCGGGTGGTACCGTCCGGCATCACGCCTTTGCCCTGGGTGGCACGTACGGCGACGCACAGGTTTGTCTTGCCCGACTTGCAGAACAGGCATTCGCCGCACTCCGCGGTGTAAAGCGGGATCACGTGGTCGCCGGGCTGGACCGACGTGACGCCTTCGCCGATTTCCACGACAACGCCTGCGCCTTCATGGCCGAGCACGCAGGGAAACAGGCCTTCGGGGTCGTCGCCCGAGAGCGTGAAGGCGTCCGTGTGGCATACGCCCGTATGGGAGATCTTTACCAGCACTTCGCCTTTCTTCGGCGGCGCAACATCGATCTCGACGATTTCCAGGGGTTGTCCTGGACCGAATGCAACTGCAGCACGTGATTTCATGACTGGTCCCTTAGTGACTTGCGCGACAAAATTTGTATAGACAAGTCTGCACAATTAAAACATCTGCCGCAAGCGGTTTTGATCCGGAAGCGGTCAATCCTCGGGAAACTCCTTACATATTAAGAGTACTTAGCATCATGCCGGGAAGCGTTGCACGAAGCGAATTGAAGTGCCCTCGCGAGTGTCTTTAGAAAAACTAAGCCTCGGCTGTAGTTCAAATCGTTTGATGATCTGCTGCTGTTGTTCCTATTCTTTGCCCACTGGACGATTGATTGAACACGAAAGGGGGCAGGGAATGTATTTGCGGAACGCGTGGTATGTCGCTGCCTGGAGCGACGAGATCGAAGACAAGCCGGTGAGACGAATCATTCTGGAGGAGCCGGTCGTACTCTATCGCGGTTTGGAGCATGCGGTGATCGCGCTTGAAGATGCGTGCCCGCATCGCAAGCTGCCTCTTTCGATGGGCGAGGTGACGGGCGACAACCTGCGCTGTGGTTATCACGGACTGGAGTTCAGTCCCGACGGCGTTTGCGTGCATGCGCCAGGTCTTGCCAGGATTCCACCGAAGGCTTGCGTGAGACGCTATCCGGTAGCCGAACGCTACGGATTGGTCTGGATCTGGACGGGCAACCCCGAGTTGGCTGATCCGGACGAAATACTGACCGTTGCGCACTACGACGATCCGGCGTGGGGCGTCAATCTCGGTCCTGCGATGGACGTGAACTGCGGCTATCAGTACATGACGGATAACCTGCTCGATCCGTCTCACGTCACGTATGTCCACAAGACTTCGCTGGGTAACTTCGCCACCGCGGATGTACCGGTCAGGATGACGGTCCTCGACAACGGCGTGCTCGCCTCGCGGTGGATGCTGGATTGCGAACTCGCGCCGTTCTTCCGCCCGTATGTGAGCTTCGCCGGACATGCCGACCGGCTGCAGCATTATGAAGTGCGCTATCCGTCGCACGCGATTATTCGCGACATCATTGCACCGGCGAATTCAGGTGCGCCGCAGGGGCGGTTGCATCCGGACGTGTTCCTGCTCGACTCATATAACTTCGTTACGCCGGTGACCGAGCATAGCTGTCGCTACTTCTGGTTTCAGGTGCGCAACTTCCGGCCTGATTGCGCAGCGACAGACCGCGCGCTCACCGACGATTTCATCAGCGCATTCAATGAGGATCTGGTCGTGCTGTCCGCGGTCGATGACGGCATGACGAACAAGCGAACGCCTAATACGGACATTGAAACCGACGCTGCGCCGCTGCGTTTTCGCCGCATGCTGCAAAAGATGATCGAAGCCGAGCGTGCGCCACAACAGGTCGTTTCGTGACTTCCCTGGAGATTACTGCGATGAGCGCCGGTACAGATACGATTGAAGTGCGCATCATTGACGTCAGCGCGGCGGCTGACGACATCCGTGTATTCCGGCTTGCCCGTACAGACGGTGCGGCGTTGCCGGCGTACGCGCCCGGCTCGCATATCGACGTTCATCTTCCGAGTGGACGGGTGCGCCAGTACTCGCTGTGCGGCGCAGACGCCAGCGCACCGGAGTACCGCATCGCCGTCAAACGCGAACCCGCGTCCCGCGGCGGATCCGCATGGCTGCATAGCGCCGCGCAGGTCGGCACGCGCATGCGGATCGGGACGCCGCGCAACGCGTTTGCCTTGAGCGATACGGCAGATCAGCACCTTTTGATTGCCGGCGGAATCGGCGTCACGCCGATTCTCTCGATGGCCTACGCGCTCGCGGCATCGCAAAAGCGGTACACGCTCGCCTATTTTGCTCGCAGCGACGCGTCTGTCGTATTCCGTACGGAGTTCGGACGATTACCTCTTGCGGACCACGCGCATATCCACGTCGGCCTCTCGCCAGCCGCGACTCGCGAGTGTATTGCCGGTCTGCTGTCTGCCGCGTTGCCCAACACGCATCTCTATGTTTGCGGACCGCTCGCCTTCATGGAGATGACGGTACGCCTTGCCCGCGACATGCTGGGCGAACCGTTCGTGCATCAGGAGTCGTTCGGCCCTGCGGTGCCGGTTGCCGGCGACGAACGCGAGTTTTCGGTACGGCTCGAAGGCAGGAGCGACGCAATACCCGTCCCGCCAGGCAAGACCGTGCTGGCGTCTCTGCGCGAGGCGGGATTCGACCTGCCATCGTCGTGCGAAGTGGGCGTGTGCGGGACTTGCATGATGCGCGTTCTCGCGGGCGAGCCCGACCATCGCGACACCTATCTGACCGATGACGAACGCGCGGCCGGGACGTGCTTCCTGCCGTGCGTATCGAGGTCGAATTCATCCGTGTTGGTGCTTGACGAGTTGGCGTGAGCGGCACGGGTATTTGCATTCAAATCCATAGGCAGGGAGACTTCAAATGAACCTCAGTCGTCGGGACGTTGTAAAGGCAGTGGCTTGCGCGGCGTCCGTCATGGCCGTCGCGTTTTCTTCAACCAGCTACGCGAAGGAGTGGAAGACCGTCACCATTGCCCTCGAGGGCAGCTATGAACCGTGGAATCTGACACGTCCGGACGGCACGCTGGATGGGTTCGAACCGGAGCTTGCGAAAAATCTCTGCACGCGTATGCGCGTCCAGTGCAAACTGATCGCGCAAGACTGGGACGGGTTGATTCCCGGGTTGAACTCCGGCAAATTCGACGTGATCATGGATGCCCTGTCGATCAGTGACGAGCGTAAGAAGGCGATCACCTTTTCAAAGCCATATGCAAATACGCCAGCCGCTTTTGTCTCGGTCGGGTCGGGCGTGCTGCCGAAGCTGCCGCCAGGCGCCGTACCCATCAAGCTGACCGGCAATCCGGCAGTCGACAGGCCGGCCGTCGACCTGCTGCGCGTCAGCTTGAAGGGCAAATCGATCGGGATCGTCACGGGGACGGTCTACAGCAAATTCATCAACGAGAACTTCAAGGATATTGCGAGCATTCGCGAATACAAGAACGCTCCGGAACACGACATCGATCTGATCGCGGGACGTATCGACGTGGCGTTCGACGACGCATCCTACTATGCGTCCGCCTTGTCGAAACCCGCCAACGCGACGTTGGGATTCACCGGTCCGAAGATCGGCGGTCCAATCTGGGGGGACGGTGAAGCGCTCGGTTTGCGCAAAGCCGACACGGACCTGAAAGCCATGTTCGACCAGGCAATTGCCGCGGCGCTTGCTGACGGGACGGTGCACACGCTCAGTCAGAAGTGGTTCAAAACGGACGTCACGCCCTGAAGCTGAATTTATGGTCGAGACGCAGTTTGGCTTGACTGGTTTTTAACGAGCCGTCGATATCCCTGGAATCGACGGCTCGTTTGCCATCAGTGGAGCAGTTATTCGTGCAGCGCGCCGGTGATGTTCTCGACGACGCTCAGCAGATCGCCCTGCGTGACCAGTTCGTGAATGTGCACCATGTCCGGGTGGAAGAAGCGATCGCCCTCCACCTTGGGCACCTTCTGCCTGATCCGGGCGTAGACCGCTGCCGTGGCAGGCGAGGCGTCTGCCGGGTCGAAGAAATCCAGAGCCTGGGTCGCCACCATCAGTTCGATCGCGAGCACATGCTGGAGTTTCTGCGACGTCTCGTAAGCCTTGCGCGCGGCAAGATACGCAAAGCTCACGGGGTCTTCCTGATTGCCGCTCGTCGAGACGCTATCCACGCTCGCAG
Source organism: Paraburkholderia sp. BL9I2N2 (assembly GCF_004339745.1). Classification (GTDB taxonomy): domain Bacteria; phylum Pseudomonadota; class Gammaproteobacteria; order Burkholderiales; family Burkholderiaceae; genus Paraburkholderia. The sequence continues at coordinate 1,819,331 of NZ_SMGP01000001.1, forward strand.
GATGAGACAGGATACGCATTTCTCCGAGCAGGCCCGCGGCGGTGTACTGAACGATCATGTAGCCGCTATTCAGACCGGGGCGCGGCGCGAGGAACGCCGGCAGTTCGCTGAAGTGCGGGTTCACCAGCCGGTCGGTCCGGCGTTCGGAGATTTTGGCGAGATTGGTCATCGCGATGCAGAGGAGGTCGCTCGCGATGCCAACGAACGTGCCATCGAAATTCGCGCCTGAAATGGCGAGGCCGTCGCCCTCGTGGGGATAGATGACGGGGTTGTCGCCGCAAGAACCGACCTCGTCGAGAATGGCCTCGCGCGCATCATTGATGGCTCGCTTCGAGGCGCCATGGACTTGCGCCATGGCTCGCAGACTGTAGGTATCCTGCAAGCGGTAATCGACAAAGCGTTCGGTCAATGCGCTGCCGGCGAGAATTCGTCGCAGATTGTCGGCCGCGTTGGACTGGTCCCGGTGTTTCTTGACCGAGTGATAGCGCGCGTCGAGCGAGCGTGTTGTGCCCTTGAGCGGCTGCAGGGACATGGCAGCGGCAATGTCGGCGACCTTGGACGCTTCCAGCGCGTTATGCAGCGCGAGCATGCCGATTGCGGTCACCGAGGTCGTGCCGTTGACCAGCGCGAGCCCCTCCTTGCAACGCAGGGTATGAGGTTTCAGGCCGGCTTTGTGCAGCGCTTCCAGACCGCTCATCCGTTCATCGCCATAAGTCGCCTCGCCTTCGCCGATCAGCACGAGGGCCATGTGCGCTTCGGGTCCGAGGTAGCCGACCGAGCCGTCACCAGGCGCTACCGGCGTGATGCCGTGATTGAGCAATTCCGCAATCTGCAGCAGTAAGTCGAGCGTGACACCGGAATAGCCTTTTCCAAGGCTGTTCAGGATCATGAGCTGAGTCGCGCGGACAACCTCGCGCGGCAGCGGGGCGCCCACCGAGACCGCGTGCGAGCGCACGATATTGCGTTGCAGATCTTCGGCCTCTTCCGGCCGGATCACGCGGGTGGAGTTGTCGCCGAATCCGGTGGTGACGCCGTAGACGAGGCGATTTTCCTCGAGAAACCGTTCGACCAGCATGCGCGAGCGCGACACGCGCTCGCAATATTTCTGCGAGAAGCGGACCTTCGCGCCATGCTTTGCGACCGCGATAAATTCCTCGATCGATATGTCGTCATCGCCGAGCAGCACTTCGCTAATGTGCTTTGGACGAGCCCGCAGGCTATCGTGCCCTGTGTTCATGTTCATGCGTGATCCCTATGATTTGGCCGGTTAGCTGAAACCATGCGGCAGGCACGCAGCGGCAAACAGCGATGGCTGATGCGCATGGATTCGCTTTCGAGCATAGGGTGGCGCATAGACGCCGACAAACCATTTAATCTGCGGAGCCTCTATAGTTTTTCTAAAACACGAGCGGTGCGCCCGGTGTCCGTAATGACGAAGGGTCAACCAAATATCGCGTTGATGTCGCGTTGCGTCTGCGCGGCTTCCTCGGTCAGCCAGTCGAGGAATTGCCGTGCGTCCGGCGCCTCGAGCGCGCCGGGTTGCCACACCAGGTAGTACGGATACGGCATGGGCAGCGAGATCCTGAAGGGTGCGATCAGCAGTCCCTGCGTCAGGCTATCGGCAGTGAAAAGTCCCTGACCGAGCGACACGCCTCTGCCGCGCAGCGTCGCATCGACGGCCATGCCCGAAAGCGAGTAGGTCAACGGAGCCAGTGTGTCTGGCACGGGGACGCCGGCTGCGCGCAACCAGTCGCCCCAGGTCGGCGGCGACCTCTCGTTCCAGCCCCACTCGACATGGACAAGCGGGTAGTGCAGCAAATCCGCGGGCTGCTCGATCGGCTGGTCCGCCCGCAGCAGTGACGGCGAGCACACCGGTGTCACCCGGTCGGTGAATAGCAGACGGTAGTGGGCTCCGTCCGCGGGCGGCGTTCCGTACGTCATGCGGACATCCCAATTGCTTTCGCCGCGCTTCGGCTCGCGATCCGTGGCCTCCACGTGGACGCGCACGCCGGGTGATAGCGTGTGCCACTTATCCAGCCGCGACGCAAACCAATGCGTTGCAACCGAAGGGAACGTACTGAGTGTCAGGTGAGGACCATGCTGCGCCGCTTCCAGGGCCGTGTGCGCGGCATGAAAGCATTCGAAGCCGCGGGCCACGTGCTCGTGGTAGAGCTGGCCGAGCGCGGTGGGGCGCAGGCCGGTGCTTTCGCGGTCGAACAGCGCGACGCCGAGGAATTCTTCGAGCTGGCGGATCTGTTGACTGACTGCTCCGGGCGTCACGTGCAGTGATTCGGCGGCGGCGACGACATTCTTGTTGCGAACCACGGCATCGAATGCCTGGAGGGCGCGCAGCGGCGGCAAACGGTTCATCTTCGGGGTTCCGGAACTGGCGGCACGCTGGCCATTCGGAGCGGACGCCAGCGCCCCGATATTATTGTAAAAAGACGGTCCGAAGCTGCTCGCCAAAATAAGCAGGATGCAGCGTTCGCCGTGTCGCGGCGAGAGGCCGAAGTTGGATCGATAGCGGTGCTTAGGCCATGGCGCGCTTTACGCGAATGTGCGAGGAAGAATTCGAGGAGCATCAGGCCGCGCGCTTTGTCCGGCCATGAAGCCGGACAAAGCAGCCCGTTCACGTTCGGCGAACCAGGGCCTCGATTCGCCAGGCGCGGTCTCCTGAAAGCCGCTTCAAACCTTGACGACGGAGGCCTGATAGATCTCGTCGACGGATTTCTCGAGCGTCGTGTTGAATTCACTGTCGCTCATCGATGCCTTGAGCTCGTTGATCAAAGCCCGTGAGAAGCTGGCGATCATGCCGTGATTCGACGCGAGCCGTTTGCACGCGTCGGCTCGCGTGTAGCCGCCGGAAAGCGCGACTACCCGTGCGACACGCGGGTGCTCGATCAGCGGACGATAGAAGTCCGCTACGTCCGGTATGGTCAGCTTGAGCATCACTTGACGGCTATCCGGCAACGCATCGAGGCCTTTGGTCAGTTCCGCGAGGAGGGTGGCTTCAGCCCCCGGCTTGTCCGGACTCTTGATCGAAATCTCGGGCTCGAGGATCGGCATGAGACCGTGCGCGTCGATCTGTGCGGCCAACTCGAACTGTTGCCTGGCAATCGCAGCGATCCCGGCTGGCGAATTCAGGTTGATGACCGAGCGCATCTTGGTGCCGCAGATACCGAGCTTCGCGGCCCTGGCGAGCAGATCGTCCAGGCCGGGAATCGGCTTCATCAACTGGACACCGTCGGCTTCGGCTTCCAGGCCCTTATCGACCTTCAGGAACGGCACCACGCCGCGCTCCTCCCACAGGAAGGTCGGAACGGGTTTCCCCTGCGCCTGTCCGTCCATGGTCGCTTCGAACAGGATGGCCCCGATGATCTTCTCCCCCGTAAAGGCGGGTGCCGTGATGATGCGCACGCGCATCTCGTGTATCAGCTTGAACATCTCGGCGTCATTGCTGTAGGCGCTCTCCGGAATGCCATAAAGCCGCAATGCGCCAGGGGTCGATCCGCCGCTCTGGTCCAGGGCGGCAAAAAATCCCTGTTTCTCACAAACTTGCGCCAGCATCTTCTCATCAGCCACGATCGTCTCCCTCTTCACGGTGGAATATCAAACCAGCATTTCTGGTCGCGACACGGTGCGTTCAATACGTTCAGTGTGACGATGTTAATGCAAATGTGGGACTCGATGAAAAAACGGTCGCCGGCGTCGGCTATTGAGGCTTGTGTCGTTTTTATTACGCGTGACGCCCAAACACTATTTAACATACACTTACATCGCATTTTGCCAGGCTTGCCGTCGCACGCGGTGCGGCTGGGGAGCAGGCCCATGGCCGCTCAATAGCCAGTCTGTCAGACGCCCCTTCGCGCACCAAACCGCGTGTTAAACCGATCTCCCGCCATCCTCTCTGGGACACAGACATGAAGTCGAGAATCATCGCACCGCTTTTGATCGCTTCGTTACTTGGCACGTCGGTGGCCGCTTTCGCGCAGCCGCATCACGATGACCACGGCAATGGCCCGTCTTCGCACAACAAGCCAAACCCTGGTCACGGGGCTCCACATGGAAAGGGTCACGGGCCTGCTCCGCACGACGCGTCGCGCGGAGGTCCCGGTGGTCCCATTCCTCATAACGACTGGCACAAGGGCGAGCGGCTTCCGGCGGAGTACCGCGATCATAATTACGTCGTCGACGACTGGCACGGGCATGGACTGCAAGCGCCGCCGCGCGGGTATCAGTGGGTGGGCGTGAACGGGGACTACGTACTCGCTGCCATCGCGACAGGCGTCATCGCCAACGTTCTGCTTTCCGGGCACTAAGCGGCCGGATCGATATCGATCGATGCTCCGAACCGCTGGACGTTGGTCGTTCTGCGGATATGAGGACCGTGCCCGCCCCTGGCGGCCACGGTCCTGCTTATGTCGCATGTTTTGGTTTGTATGCTGTCTTGACTGTCCGAGCGCGGCCGTTGCTGTTGAAATGACTTCTTGCTTATCCCAGGGAGCCCGCCATGCGTGAAGCAAAAGCAACCGCCGAACGTCTAGCTGCTTTTTCAGACGGCGTCTTCGCAGTGATCGTGACCATCATGGTGCTGGAGCTCAAGGCACCGGAGGAGCATTCGTTCTCGGCGCTGTTGCCTCTATGGCCGATCGCCCTCAGCTACGCGGTGAGCTATCTTTTCGTCGCGATCATCTGGATCAATCACCATCACCTGATGCGGTTCGTCGGTCCGCCGACGCTGGGAATGATATGGGTCAACTTCGTTCATCTCTTCCTGGTCTCGCTGTTGCCGTTTGCGACCGCGTGGGTAGCAACGACCCAGCTCGCGTCGTCGTCCGTGATGTTTTACGCAGGTCTGTTTATATGTATCGACGCGGCGTACAACGTTTTCGAACATCAGGTATTGACCCAGGCGGATGCCAGCATGGTGTCCGCGCGTATGCGGCGTACAGCGAGATGCCGATCGCTGATCGTCCTTGCGGGGTTCACGTCAGCCATGCTGGTTGCGATCGTCGCCCCGCGCGTCGGCTTCGGTCTGATATGCGTGGCGTTGACGCTGCACTTGCGGCCGGATCTCTCCGAGTTCAAGCCGTGACCGATCTTCAAGGGCAGCGTTTGTGAAAAGGCTGTTCGCCTCGAAAGAGGCGGACAGGTTCGTGCTCACAAATCAATGACGACGTCACCAGCCGGCTGGGAACAGCAGACCAGCACGTTCCCTTGCGCGGGCATGTCGAGCGGCTCGGGACTATAGTTCACCGTCCCCGAAACCAGTCCGCTTTCACAGTTGTGACAAACACCGGTTCGACACGACCATCGAACCGGCACGTCACACGCTTCGGCCAACTCCAGAATGTTCGGATACAGCGCCGCATTCCAGTGCGCCGCGACGCCGCTGCGGGCAAATGAAACCAGCGGCCCGGTGTCGGCATCCTCGGTCGGCTGGTGCGGCGCGCGCGCCGAAGTGCCGACGATGCCCGGTGTCAAAGTCTCACCGCCGCTAAAGATTTCAGCGTGAATCCGCTCCGGCGCGACGCTCAGCGCGGCGAGCACCATTTTCATGTCCGCCATGAAGCGCGTCGGGCCGCAGAGGTAGAAATCCGCGCCTTGCGGCACGCCTGCCTCGTCGAGCGCCGTCCGCGAGAGGTGGCCGAGCGCATCGAAATTCTCGCCGATGCGCTCGCTCGCATCCGGCCGGCTGTAGCAGACATAGCTGCGCCCGTGCGTCAGTTTGTGCACCAGAGCGCGGGCTTCGTCCGCGAACGCATGGTGTTGCCGGTCGCGAGCGCCGTGAAGCCACCACACCTGCCGCGTCGAGCCCGCCGCGGCCAGCGCATGCAGCATGGCAAGAACCGGCGTCACGCCGATTCCCGCGCTGAGAAGAACAAGCGGACCGTCGCCGGGCTGCAGAACAAAGCTGCCGCGCGGCGCGCTGACATCGAGTGCATCGCCTGCACGGACGTGCGCTTGCAGGTAGGTTCCCGCTGCCCCATGCGGCTCGACCTTGACGCTGATCCGATAGCGCTCGGTCGATGCTTCGCCCGAAAGCGAGTAGCTGCGAAAGAGTGGCGGGCCGCCGGCGGGCCGTGGCAGACGCAACACCACGTACTGACCGGGCAGCGCCGTTTGCAGCGGTTGACCGTTCGCGCTTTGCAACGTCAGCGAGAGCACATCGGCGCACGCCGGTTCAATCGCCGTCACCGTAAGTGGCCGAAATCCGGGGGCAACCGGATGCGCGGCAGCGGCGGGCGCAAGGCCTGCATTCCCGCTCGCTGCACCCCTTGTCTGGTCGCGCAACAACGCCTCGAACGACCCACGCCAGCCGGGCGACAGTGCCTCGATGCGCAAGGCCTGCTCCAGCCGATCGCGCGGATGATGAGGGGAATACAGGAGCGCATTGATCTCGGTGACGCTCATGCGCTCTGTTGCCTCGCCGACTTTCACGATGTCGTCGCCGGCGCCGACGGCACCCTCCTGCAGGACGCGCAAATAGAAACCCGGCCGTCCGCTGGATGTCAGCAACGCAGGCATGCGGGGCTCGTTCGTCCGAATGCCGACGCGATAGCAGGTCACGCGAGGTTGCGTCACTTCGAACAAGGCCGTGCCGATCCGATAGCGGTCGCCGATGCATACGTCGGAGTCCGGCATGCCTTCGATCGTGAAGTTCTCGCCGAACTGTCCGTAGACGAAGTCGCTCCGCTTCAGTTGCGCCTGCCAATGGCGATAGGACTCGATCTGGTAGACGAACACGGCTCGCTGCTCGCCGCCGTGCCCAGCCAGATCACCCTGACCATCGCCGGTCAGATTCAGGCGGCCGGCCCAACAACGCGCGTGCGCCGGCTCCTTCCAGATTCCCGTGTGGACCGTGCGGCCTTTCCAGTCAATGTCGCGCGGTAGTCCGACATTCACCGAGAGCAATCGAGCCATGCTTCCTCCTGAATCACGAGAGCGCGCCTACAACGTCTGCTCATGGTCAGCGCACAATCACACGCAATAGCATGCCACGTCAATGTGCACTGTCCTGTCTGGCATACGTTGACTCCCACCCGCCGCCGAGCACCTTGCACAACGTGATGAGGTTCGCGTCGGCGTCGGCCTTGCTTTGTTCGAGGTTGCTCTGCGCATCGAGCAACTGTTTCTGCACGTTCAGCACGTCGAGAAAATCGACCGCACCGGCCTTGTACCGTTGCCGCGCAATCGATAGCGCACGCTGGTTCAGGCTCACGACCGTTTTCAGGCGATCACGCCGCCGCTGTTCCGCGTCATAGACGACGAGCGCATCGTCCACCTCGCGCCATGCCTGAAGCACGGTGTGCTTGTAGACAATCGCCGCCTCCTGCTGCTGTGCCTCGCGCAGATGAAGCGTGCCCTTGAGGCGTCCGCCTTGGAAGATAGGCAGCGTGATCGACGGTCCCACGACAAACTGCCCGGACGCCCAGTCGGCGAGATTCGAGAGCTGCAGGCTCTGGAACCCGGCGCTGCCGTTCAGCGAGATGCGTGGATAGAAGTCGGCCTTCGCCATGCCGATCGTCGCGGTGGCCGCGTGCAGCTGAGCCTCCGCTTTCCTGATGTCGGGTCTGCGCTGCACCAGTTCCGACGGCACGCCAATGGGCACCTGATCAGGCAGTGCCGGCACATCGTGCGGCTCGGCGAGCATCTGTCTTAATGCGCCAGGTTCCTTCGCCAGTAGCACGCCAATCGCATTGATGGTGGTCTCGTTGCGCGATTCGAGCGTCGGGATCAGGCTTTCGATCGACTCCGCCTGGGCCATCGCGTTGGCTACATCCAGCTCCGTGGTGACGCCTTCATGCACCCGCGTTTGCGTGAGCTTCGTGGCGTCGTGTGCGATCGCCAGGTTCTGTTTCGCGATTTGCAGCAACGCTTGCGTGTCGCGCAACTGGATGTAGTCGCGGGCGAGTTCGGCGCGGGCGGACAACAGGATCGCGTTGCGGTCCTCGTACGACGCATCGGCGAGCGCCGAAGCGGCCTCGACACCGCGTCGGGCGCGACCCCAGAAATCGAGCTCCCATGATGCATCGAAGCCGAACTGGTAGAGATCGTAAGCGGGCGAGCCTTTGGCGCCCGGCAACGGCGCCACGCCTAGCGGCGCGCTGCCCGATGCCGACTGCGGCTGACTTCCCGTCGGGGTGACGCCAAGCAGCGACAGGATGCCGTTCGGACTTCCGCGCTCGCGGTTATAGGAGGCGGCGCCGGCCAGCGTCGGATATTCTTCGGCACCGGCAATGCGCTGTTCCGCCCGGCTTTGCCGCAGGCGCGCCGACGCGGCCGCGACATCGAGATTCGCATCGCTCAGCTGGTTCTCCAGCGAGTCCAGCACGGGATCGTTGAAGAGCGTCCACCATTGCGGACTGAATTCGGATTCGACCGCTTTGCTCGAAGCCTGCGCGGTCTGGGTGCGGTTGAACACGTCGGGCGTGGCCGTCTGCGGACGTTCGAAGTTCGGGCCGACCAGGCAGCCCGTGAGCAGGGAGCTCAGCAACAGCGCGAGCGCCGGTGTGCGGAGGGAGGAGTCGCTCGCATTCATTTCGCGTCCGCTCCCGCGATGCGCATATCGGCACGCTTGCCGACGGCGACCTCCGTTTCGACGGACAGGCCCACGCTCAAAGCGGACGCGGCCTGTTGTCCGTGGTCGATCGTGATCTTGACCGGCACGCGCTGGACGACCTTCGTGAAGTTGCCCGTTGCGTTATCGGGCGCAATAGGCGCGAAGCTCACACCCGTGGCGGGGGCAAGACTATCGACGTGTCCCCGGATCACTTCGCCCGGAAAACTGTCGACCTTGATCCGAACAGCGTCGCCGGGCCGCATCCGGGCGAGCTGGTTTTCCTGGAAGTTGGCGACGATATAGGCGTCCGACAGCGGCACGATCGCGAGCAGCGGCGCGCCGGTCGTCACGAATGCGCCGACCCGTGCCGAACGCCGTCCAACCTTGCCGTCGACGGGCGCGCGGATCTCCGTATACGACAGGTTGAGCTTCGCCTGTTCGAGCGCGGCTTCGGCGTGCGCCAGCGCGCCGGCCGCCTTGTCGCGCTGGGTCTTCAGCACGTCGAGGTTCTGCTCGGTCGCCACGAGTGCGGCCCGGTTGCGAGCCTGCTGCGCGAGTTCCTCGGCCAGCGCGCTCGCGGCGTGCTGCTGCTCCTGCGTCGTGCCCGCGCCGGTTTCCGACAGATTGCGGTAGCGCGAGGCGTTCGCACGCGCAAACTCGAGCGTCGCGTCATCCGCGCGAAGCGTGGCACGCGCCTGATCGACGAGCGCGGGCTGCCGCGCAATCTCGGCCTCGTAGTTCGCGACCGATGCCTTCGCTGCCGCCACGTCCGCCTGCGCGCTCATCAACGCGGCGCGGAAGTCGCGGTCGTCGATGCGTACCAGCAGTTGCCCGGCTTTCACCTGCTGGTTGTCTTCGACGAGCACCTCGGAAAGCTGGCCCGCGACACGCGGCGCGACCAGCGTGAAATCGGCCGTCACATAGGCGTCATTGGTGGTCTCGCTGGTCGAGCCGGTGAATAGCCAAAGGCAGGCCGCCAGTACAGCGACGCCGAGTATGAGCACATACGCGGCAAGACGGATCGTTCTGGGAGGAAATCGGGTAGCGGATGACATAGATAGCGGCACTTAGCGGGAAGAGGGCGGCGTTGTGCTCCAGGGCGGATAAACGCGCACGGGTAACACCGGAATAACGAAAAGGAAGGCGACGGCGATACCCGCCATCACGCGATAGAGATCCGCCGATGTCAGCACGACGGCCTGCTCGTGAATCCGGTGCGCGAGTTCGCCGATGCTGTGAGCCGCATCGATGCTCTGGCTCGTGACCAGCGCGTTGTTGCCCAGGTGGTCCACCAGCATGCTCGAATGGAAATGCTCGCGTGCCGTACCGAGCCCATCGATGAGACCGGTTGCCGCTGCGCCGGTAAATGTTTTGAGTGTGTTGAACATGGCCGAGGCAAACGGACCTTCCGTTGGGGGCAGGCCGGTCGTGACGCCCATCAGGATGCCCATGATCACCATGGGCTGAGCAACGATCTCCAGCGACTGAAGCCAGTAAAAGTTCTCGCGAATCCACTCGGAGGTCATGAAGCTCCCCAGAAAGCACGTGGTGGCGATCAGGCAAAGTCCAATGGCCATGACCCAGCGGTGGTCGACCTGCCGGAGATTGAGCAGCGCGGCGGTCGCGGGCAGCGCAATCAGTAGCGGAATGGCGACGAGCAACGACAGCGGCGCGGTTTGCAGCGGCCGGTAGCCGTGAATCTGCGCGAGATACTGGCCGGGTATGGCGGCGACGCCCACCAGCAGGATCACTGCGCCGACCAGTGTGAGAAGCCCGTGCGCGAAGTTCCGGCGGGCAAGCAGTTGCAGTTTGAAAAACGGCAGCGGATGAAACCACTCGTTGACAAGGAATGCCACGAACAACAGCGTCCCGCCGCAAAACATCGTGGAGATAAACGTCGAATTCAGCCAGTCAAGCCGATCGCCCTGCAGCAGGCCGATGACGAGCATGGCGATGGCGGGATAGCCGAGCAGGAATCCGGTCCAGTTGAATGAACGGAACCGTTCGAGTCTGGTTGGATCGGCTGGAAGCCCCTTGTAGATCGCCACGCAGCTCACGAGGCCAAGCGGCACGATTTGCCAGAAGGCCATTTGCCAGCCGACATATTCGGTCCACAACGCGGCGAGCGGCGTGCCGAGCGCCGGTCCGAAGGTCGCGGTGAGTGCGTAGCCCGCGAGTCCATATAACTTGACCCTCGGGGGCAGGTAACGCAGCGCGACGATGATCAGCATCGGCGGCAGACATCCGCCTGCGACGCCCTGCAGCGCACGCAACACATAGAGCGCCAGCAGGTTCGGCGCGAAGGGACACAGAAATCCAAGCAACATCACGGCCAGCACCGCGCCGATCGTGAATCGCTTCAGCGTGAAAGTCACGCCGAACCACGGCGCGAATACCATCGTGGCCACGTTCGTCGCCTCGAAGAGCGCGGTCAGCCAGGTTCCATCGTCTCGTCCGATCGAGAACGCGCCGCGGATATCAGCGAGCGCCACCGCGGTGACCTGTTCGTTCAGTATGGCCAGCAGCGACGCCAGCAGCATTCCGATCAGGCCGATAGCGAGGCGCAAGGGCAACTCGGCTTCGGTGGGCGCCCGCTGCACAGGAGTCCCTGTCTGGGGCACAGAGACCGGCGTCGACGATGGCGCGAGCTTCGCATCTCCTGTTCCAGTTATCGATGGGTTGGCGGTGTTCATAGGGGTCCGGCTACCAGTGTTTAATGGGGCATTCCGTCGGAAAATCTTCCTGCCATGCCCGGTGTTCGCGAAGATCCAGCCGGCTCGCTACCGTGTTGCCGCCGCGCGATGGGTTTATGAATTCTAGGAGGCGGCCCGACTTTCTTAAAGCTGACACATGTTGCGTATCTGGCCATTTCGTGCGCGAATCTGGCCAATGTCATTGTCGCTCCCGGGACAAGGTGCGAACCGCCGGCAATGAATCTTTTCCATTCGGTCAACAGAACAAATTTCACGGACACGGGGCGGCGAGAGCAGCCATCTTTTTGTAGCGGCCGAGGGTAACCGTAGATGAATCGCGCGAATGCGGAAGCGGCATACCATTGCGCCACTGGCCGCCGCCTCGTTTCAGAAATGCCGAATTCGCGCGGCGTCCGGCTTACGCCTTGGGCTGCGCTTCGGCGAAGTATTGAGGCGCCTCGCGGCGATCGAACATTCCGTACTCCCGGACAACGCGGATGTGCCGCAGGCGCACGAACTTCGGCAGCGTCGTATTGCGCTCGAAGGCTTCAGCGGCCGCGAGGTCTTCCCACGTTGCCACCGCGATGACGTCGCCGGGTGTCATCAGCGCGTCGAATGCGTCCCAGGCGACGAGACCGGGCGCCTTCGTATCGAGTCCCAGCGATTGCGCAACCGCGTCCGCGCGCACCAGCTTGACCCAATCCGGTGCGTACGTGGCATCGAGTAGCGTTATCGCCTTGCCTGCTCCCGTTTCGGTGGTGTCGAGGCGTTGCTCGATCAACGTCTGCCCGGCAGGTACGCACGTATCCGCGACGGTCTGGCCAATGCGCAAGCGGTAGTTGGCAAAAACGCGATCGCGCGCCGCCTGCTGCACCTTGTGATGGTTCGTCGTCACTCGCCAGCGTATCAGCGACTTCTCATCGCGCCAGCTCGATAGCGAAAGCAGCCATCCCTCGCGTGTCAGACTTGCGTAGCGGGTATTGTCGACGAAACCATCGATCGCTTCGAGCTCCGGGCGCAGCATCTTGGCCATGCCGAGATAGGCGTCGAATTGTTCGGATAGCGGATTGACTTCGAGCATTGCAGAAAACATGGATTCCTTCGTCTGGTTGAGGATGCCTGGTCATGTGGCGGGACAGGTAACCGCAGCGATGCAGTCGGTTCATCACCATGTGACCGTCGCGCGATGGGTCATTTGATTGTCGGAGATGGAGAGGGCTTCTTGAAGCCTCATCAGGCCGCGTATTGGGCCATTCCATGCGCGAATTTTGCCAGGCTGGCTCATCACGGATCACAGAGGCGAAGCGCCGATCCGGAAACGGTCATTTTCCGTTTGGCTAACAAACAAAATCCCACTGAGATGGGATATCGCGAAGGCCACTTCCTTTGCTCGTTGAAAGAGCGCGAAATCGGCCATTCGTGGTCTTCTTCGAGTCAGCCGCGGAAAGAGAGCGTCACCATGCAGGACATGACGCTTACTATTGCCGCATCTTCCTGGCGCCTGATGACGCCGCGTCCCCGTGAGGAGGGCGTGATCTATTGGCAGGCTGAAAACACATTCAAGTTGGAATCAAGATGGACAGATTACGTGAGATGGAGGTTTTCGTAGCCATCGTCGACCGAGGCAGTTTTACCAGCGCGTCGGAGAAACTCGGAATGTCGGCGCCTGCGGTCTCGCGGGCGCTCAACTCGCTCGAAGCCCGCTTGGGCGCGCAACTGCTGGCGCGAACAACCCGTTCAGTCCGACCGACAGAGGCAGGCATGTCGTACCTCGATGCCTGCCGCAAGGTGTTGGATGCCGTCACGGACGCAGAAGCCGATGTCGCGGCTTGCCAGGACAACCCGGTAGGCACACTGACCATTTCTGCTCCGGTGCTGTTTGGCCAGCGATTCATCGCTCCGCTAATCGATGCGTATGCCCAGCGTTATCCGGACGTCAGCATCAACGCGGTGTATGTCGATCGCACCACGCGACTTCTGGAGGAGGGCGTGGATATTGCCATCCGGATAGGCCATCTGGGGGATTCTTCGATATATGCCATTCCGTTGGGTTTTGTACGGCGTCGAACCTATGCGGCCCCGGCTTATCTAGTGGCGCATGGAGAACCCATTCATCCCAGGGAGCTTGCCGATCATCACTGCGTGTCCCTCACGGGAGTGACGAATCCTCTCGAATGGACGTTTTATGAAAACGGCTTGAGGCTGTCGGTCCGCGTTCAGCCACGAATGATCGTCAACCTGGCGCCGGCGGCCGTTATGGCAGCCGTCGACCGCGTGGGAATAACGCAATTGTTTTCCTACCAGGGGGCGTCCGAGGTACTCAATGGAACGTTGCTGCCAATCTTGACGGCATTCGAGCCCGAGTCGACGCCGGTCAACTTGCTGCATGTGGAGCGGCGGGGCGCAAGCGGTAAGATTCGAGCCTTCGTGGAGTTCGTCACCGAGACGTTGCGCAGAAACGTGCATCTTCAACACATGGAAACCGCGGTGACGATGAATGGGACCTCTGGAATCTTGAGTCCGGTCAAATAGGGCATGCTGATGGGGCAAGTCGGATCGTGCCGGCTAGTCCACACGGCGAATTCTTTAAGCTCAAGCCGAACCGGCCGGCGCGACTGCAAGACGAAGTTCCCGATAGGCGGTCACCAGCGCATCGAGGCTGAATGTCCGGTTCAGACCGCTCGGATTGGGCAGCACCCATGCGCGAGCGCCGCCGAATGTGGCCGGTTGGAGTCCCCACTGAATGTCGCGGCTGCCCGACATTGCGCTGAGCGCCATCTTTCCGAGGAAGGCGACGCATCGCGGCGCATATCCTTCAATCTTCCGTTCGAACTCCGTCGCGGCCGCTTTGAATTCCCACTGCGATAGCTGATCCGCTCGTGCGGTCGGACGCGAGACCACCGTGGTGAGACCACAACCATACTGCAGGAGCGTGTGGTCGTCTTCGGGACCAAGCTGTTCGGGAGTAAAACCCGCCAGATGAACGGTCCGCCAGAACCGGTTGCCTCTGCCGGCAAAGTGGCGGCCGCTCGACGCCGCGCGGACGCCCGGATTGATGCCGCAAAATACAACGGATAAACCCGGCTCAAGCAGATCAGGAAGAGATTGAAGTGAATCGGAGCGAGTCACGGATGGGTGTAGGCCTATTCAAGATGTACATTCGAGGCGCCGAGTGGCAACAACAGGCTACCTCGACGACACCACGAGCGCAGTTTGAACCACGCCGCCACGACGGACAAGCGGCAAGAGCGTCGATTTCAGGTCAAATGTGTTCCGATTCTTGCCAGCCCAACCTGGGTAGACCCGAGAGCTAATCGACAGTTTCCAGTTCTGCTGTTTCGACTTGCTCCTCGACCTCGCCAGATGCCCACTGCTGCTTGCCTACCGTGCCGCGGAATCGTTGGCGATACTGTCTGGGCGTAACGTTGAGCCGTCGGAAGAAAGTGGTTCGCATATGCGTGGCGCTATGAAAGCCACAATTGAACGCCACGGTCTTCAGAGGCGCATCGGTCTCCTCAAGCAGCTTCCTCGCGGTGTCCACGCGAACCTGCTCGACAAACGCGGACGGCGTCACCTTGGCATACTTCGCGAATAGCCTCGAGAACGTACGGCGGCTGACTGAAACAGCGCTGGCAAGCTGTTCGATCGATAACGCATCGGTAATGTGCTCGGTCACGTACCGGAGCACCTTGCCGACGATCGGATCCTGGTCCTTCCGTACTCCGACGTAAGGACTGTATTGAGACTGTCCGCCTTCTCGCTGGATGTAGACCACCAGGCGTTTCGCAACCCGCACCGCCAGTTCGTGCCCCCAGTCTTCCGCGACCAGCGAAAGACACAGGTCTATGCCCGCCGTCACGCCGGCAGAGGTAAAAAGGCGTCCGTCGCGGATGAAGATCCGGTCTGGCTGCACGCGTGCCTGAGGGAACTCGTCAGCGAGGCGATCCGCGTCTGCCCAGTGGGTCGTCACGTCCTTGCCGTCGAGCAGCCCGGCGTGCGCGAGCACGAATGCACCGTTGCAAACGGAACCGAAGCGGGTTGCGCCGCGCGCCTGATCTTGCAACCAATTCAGAAACTCGGGCCGCGGCTCGGCATTGGGCAACCGCGGTCCGCCTGCGACCAGCAGCAAGTCGAATGGCGTGTCGAAGTCCGCATAGCTATAGGGAATCGCGAGTTGCATCCCGTTCGAGCACGACACGGTGCCGGCCTCGTTACCCAGCAGAAACACCTCATACTTCTGGTGTTCAGGGAGAAATGTGTTGGCTTCCGCGAATACGTCCAGAGGGCCCGCAACATCCAGCGCCTGCACATCATCGAATACAACAATGGCGACTTTCATGTCGTGACCCTCGTTCCTCGTTGCCGGACTTCATGTCCGCTGGACCCACTATAAGAGCGAAGCGCCACGGGATAAATGCGTCGCGCCGAAAATCACTTATTACACGAAGTGCGGGTATGCAAGCCGGGAAATACTGGTAAAGCGGCACGCAGACCCGTTCGTTGGCCGTCGCAAGGGCGGAGTCAGGAGAGCGCGGTTCATTGCGGCGCCCCTCATGACCCTGTTCGCAGCCGACGCGCGGGGCAACAC
The DNA here is from genome assembly GCF_004339745.1 of Paraburkholderia sp. BL9I2N2. GTDB lineage: Bacteria > Pseudomonadota > Gammaproteobacteria > Burkholderiales > Burkholderiaceae > Paraburkholderia. The sequence goes on from NZ_SMGP01000001.1 coordinate 1,835,175, forward strand.
GGGCTACGTGGCCCAAATCTCACCTCTATTGGCCCGCGGCGGCGCCAACGATGCGCACGGTTGCCGTACCGACTACCTATGCTTTATCTCATCAATGCGGCTGGGATCTTAAAGCTCGGGCGCACCAGAGAATCTGTCGTCGGCGAAATGGTCGTCCGTCCTTAGCCCCTGGTTGCACGCCGGACTGGCCACGATGAGGCTACAGCCGCCTCAACCCATGTCACGGTCGAAGTTCAGACCGGACGCGAATCGAGGACAGATTCATCATGCTGATGGAAAAAATTCAAAGCTCTTTCCTGTTCGGGGGAAACGCCCCCTATGTCGAGGAGCAGTACGAACTCTACCTGGCTGACCCGGCATCGGTCGCGGATGAGTGGCGCGCGTATTTCGATGCGTTGCGCGAAACCCCCGCCATCGACGGCAGCGACCGCGATGACGAACAGCATGCGCCTGTCGTTTCCACCTTCGTCGAGCTGGGCAAGCGCTCGCGCGCCACGGAGACGACGCTCGATGACGGACTCGCAATCGCCAGAAAGCAGGTGGCGGTGCAGTCGTTGATTGCCGCGTTCCGCATGGTCGGCACGCGCAAGGCGAAACTCGACCCGCTGCTGTGGACTCCGCCGCAGGCCTCCGTCGAACTCACGCCGGCGTTCTACGGCTTGTCGGCGGCAGACATGTCCACGCGATTCAGCACGGCCGACACGTTTCTTTTCGACGAAGACGCAACGCTGCGCGAGATCGTCGCGGCGCTCGAACAGACCTATTGCGGCACACTCGGCGCCGAATTCATGCACCTGAGCGATGCCGGCGAGCGGCGTTGGTGGCAAATGCAACTCGAGTCGACACGCGCGAGGCCTTCGTTTTCGGTAGCGGAGAAAAAACGGTTCCTCGAACGCCTGACGGCTGCTGAAGGACTGGAGAAGTACCTGCACACGCGCTATGTCGGGCAAAAACGCTTCTCGCTGGAAGGCGGCGAATCGTTGATCGTGTTGCTGGACGAACTGGTTCGCTATGGCGCATCGAAGAAGGTCGGCACGGTGGTGATGGGCATGGCGCATCGCGGGCGTCTGAATGTGCTGGTGAACATTGTCGGCAAGCCTTTGCGCGCGCTCTTCGACGAGTTCGAGGGCAAGAGCGGCGACCCTCTGCCGGCCGGCGACGTCAAGTACCACAAGGGCTATAGCGGTGTCACGCAGACGGCCGACGGGCCTGTCGATGTCGTGCTTGCATTCAATCCCTCGCACCTGGAAATCGTCAACCCGGTCGTGCAAGGCATGGCGCGCGCCAAAGGCGAGACCTCGGGCACGGGCGACGGAAGCGACGTGTTGCCCGTCGAGATTCACGGTGACGCGGCGATGTCCGGGCAAGGCGTCGTGATGGAGACGTTGAGCCTGACGTACACCCGAGGACACGGCACGGGCGGAACGGTCCACGTGGTCGTCAACAATCAGATCGGCTTTACGACTTCGGATCCGCGCGATACACGCTCGTCGTTCTACTGCACGGACATCGCGAAGATGATCGAGGCGCCGGTTTTGCACGTCAACGCCGACGACCCGGAAGCGGTGGCCATGGCGGTGCGCCTCGCGCTCGACTATCGCACGGCGTTCAGGCGCAGCGTGGTGATCGATCTTGTCTGTTTCCGCAAGCACGGGCATCAGGAGCAGGACACGCCCGCCATCACGCAGCCGCTCATGTACCGCGCGATTACCAGCCACCCTGGCGTGAGGACCGTGTACGCGCAACAGTTGATCAAGGAAGGCGTAGTGACGCCGGAGCAGGTCAAGGACACCCTCGATGCACATCGAGGCAGTCTCGAACACGCGCGAAAAGCCGAAGCGCCCGGCGTATCTGTACAGCCAGACGAAATACCCACATGGCCGAAGTTTCTCGAGGACTATGCCGGCCCGGTCCAGTATGGTCCTCCGTTGCCCGCGCAGGTGCGCGCGTTGGCGCAGCAGATCTCGACCATCCCGGACGGATATGAAATCCATCCGCTGGTCGGCAAGATGATCGCCGCGCGCCGCGAGATGGCCGCGGGGAGAAAACCGGTCGATTGGGGCATGGGCGAGCACCTGGCGTTCGCTTCGTTGCTCGGCGCCGGGATCGATGTCCGCTTGAGCGGGCAGGACAGCGCGAGGGGCACGTTCAATCACCGCCACGCCGTTGTGCACAATCAGACACGCACGAGCAGGACGGAGGGCGTGTACATCCCGCTCGATCATATCGACGGCGCAAGCGGCCGATTTACGGTGACGAACTCCATTCTGTCGGAGGCGGCCGTGCTGGCCTTCGAGTATGGCTACTCGACGGTCAACCGCAATGCGCTCGTCGTGTGGGAGGCGCAGTTCGGGGACTTCGCGAATGGTGCGCAGGTTGTGATCGATCAGTTCATCGCAGCGGGCGCCGCAAAGTGGGGGCAACTCAGCGGCTTGACCCTGTTCCTGCCGCACGGGCAGGACGGGCAGGGACCGGAACACGCGTCGGCGAGACTCGAGCGATATCTGCAGCTTTGCGCGCAGGACAACATGCGGGTCACCCAACCGACCACGCCCGCGCAACTGTTCCATTTGCTGCGGATGCAAGCGGCTGTATTCGATCGCCGGCCGCTCGTCGTGATGACGCCCAAGTCGCTGTTGCGTCATCCGGAAGCGGTCAGCACGCTCGACGAGCTGGCCACGGGTGCGTTCCGCGAGATCCTGGTGGACACGCAGGTCGAGTCGTCGCGGGTGTCGAATGTGGAGCGCGTCATCGTGTCTTCGGGCAAGGTCTACTTCGACCTGCTCGAACAGCGCCGCACGTCGGGTGTTGACGATACGCCGCTCATCCGCGTCGAACAGCTGTATCCGTTTCCGTCCAGGCAACTCGCCGCGGAGTTTGCGCGCTATCCGAATCTGAAGACCGTGGTCTGGTGTCAGGAGGAGTCGCGCAACCAGGGGGCATGGAGCTTCGTCGAACCGCAGTTGCGTGAGATCCTGCCTTCGGCCGCGCAATTGCAGTATGCGGGGCCGGCGGCTTCCGCGTCGACCGCGCCCGGTTATCACGCGGTACATGCGGCGAGACAGGCTGCGCTTATCTCAAGTGCGTTCGCGCAATAATGGCTTGTGCATCTCGCGGTGATACCGCGCGCGGACCTTCAGTCGCTCGGGACGTGGATAAGCGGCCCGAGCGGCGACCGTTCGCATGCTACCGAAAATGATCTGCGAACGGCGTGTCATCGCAATGGCTCAAATGCGATCTATCTTGGCCCATATACAAGCGCTTTTATGCGTGTGCGCAGCCTCAATCATTGTCAGAATAAATAAAACCGTTTCTCACGATTCTTCCAGACGCACATCAAAAAAGTGCTGGATGGGCTGCGCTTCGTACGGAGAACCCGTTGGAGCAATCGCCCATGAGCTGGTAAGGAACATACGCTGTTCTCGAGTTGGAAGAGAAATCGTCCTTAGATTTTGGCCGCTGATGTTGTCAGCGTCCGTTTCCATGCGAGTCAGCCATGACCCAAAACCCAAACGCTGCTTTAAACGCTCTCCTGAAACCGCCGGCTGCCGGCGAATCGATGTCGGGTGCCGACATCATCCTGCGCGTGCTCAGCGAACAGGGTGTCGATACCGTATTCGGCTATAGCGGCGGCGCAATTTTGCCGACGTACGATGCCGTCTTTCGTTTCAACGAAATGCACGCGCGAACTCCCGAGCGCCAGATCAAACTCGTCGTACCCGCCAATGAACAGGCCGCCGGCTTCATGGCCGCGGGTTATGCGCGCGCGAGCGGCAAGGTCGGCGTATTCATGGTGACGTCAGGCCCTGGGGCGACGAACGCGGTGACGCCGATCGCCGACTGCAACGGCGATTCGATCCCTGTCGTCCTCATATGCGGACAGGTGCCTCGTGCCATGATCGGCACCGATGCTTTCCAGGAAGCGCCCGTTTTCAACATCATGTCGGCGTGCGCAAAGCAGGTGTTTCTGGTGACCGACCCGGCAAAGCTGGAGCAGACGCTGCGGACCGCATTCGAAGTCGCTCGCACCGGCCGTCCAGGCCCGGTTGTCGTGGATGTGCCCAAGGACATCCAGAACTGGAGCGGCGTCTATCACGGGCACGGTACGCTGGAGTTTCGAGGCTACTCTGACCGTCTTCGCATGGTGGCAAAAGGCGCTCGCCTCGAAGAGGACAAGCGCACCGAATTCTTCGATCTGCTGGCGCGCAGCAAACGACCGTTGCTGTATGCCGGCGGCGGCATTATCACGGCCGGCGCAACGGCAGAGTTGCGCCAGTTTGCACAGCGCTTCGGGATCCCCGTGGTGACCACATTGATGGGTCTCGGCGCGATATCCGTGAAACACGAACTGGGGCTCGGCATGCTGGGCATGCACGGCGCGGCCTGTGCGAACTACGCGGTGGAAGATTGTGACTTCCTGATCGCGGTGGGCGCCCGATTCGATGACCGGGTTGCCGGTGGCCGCCCCGACGCATTCGCACCCAGAGCGCGGTATGTTGCGCACATCGACATCGACGAGGCGGAAATCAACAAGGTGAAACGGGCGAACTGGACGCACGTAGGCGACGCGAAGGATACCTTGCTGTCACTGATGAAGCATGGTCCAGTCGAGCAACCGCCATTGGACTGGCTGGACCGAATCAAGGAACTGAAACGGGTCTACGGTATGAACTACGACCGCAATAGCCCGGCAATTCAGCCACAGTTCGTAGTCGAAAAGCTCAGTGAAATTACCGGCGGGCGAGCCATCGTCACCACAGGCGTCGGTCAGCATCAGATGTGGGCTGCGCAATTTTTCGACTTCGTCGAACCGCGCAGCTTCCTGACTTCGGGCAGTATGGGGACCATGGGTTTCGGGCTGCCCGCGGCGATCGGCGCTCAACTGGCGCGACCGGATGCGCTTGTCATCGACATCGATGGTGACGGCAGCATCCGCATGAATATTGGCGACCTGGAGACGGCAACCACCTACGGCGTGCCTGTCAAAGTACTGCTGCTCAACAATCTTGGTGACGGGATGATCCGGCAATGGCAGCGTCTCTTTTACGAGGGGCGCTTGTGCGTGAGCGACAAGTCGCTTCATCGCAAGGATTTCGTCATGGCAGCTCGGGCCGACGGGTTTGAGTTTGCCAGTCGCGTTGACGCAATCAGCGAACTCGAAGGCCAACTCAGGGCCTTCATAGAATTCGACGGACCGGCTTTCCTCGAAGTGATGGTCGACGAGAATGCCGATGTCTTTCCGATGGTCGGACCAGGGCAAAGCTACGCGAATATGATCACCGGGCCGTTCATTCCGTCCCGGGTCGAGTCGGAAACCAGAGGGAAGGGCACGGAGCGTCAAGCGGCTGCGGATATGTTCTAAGCAACTTCGTGTTGATTCACGCGCTTCTTACGCGTACGCCTTTGACAGCGTGACAATGCCGATGGCTGCGCTATACTTGCGGCGATGAAAATCCTGCGGACACTTCTCGTCTTGCTGCTGTGTGTGATGCTGCCCCTCAGTGGGCTGGCAGCAAGCGGCACGACTGGAGCGTGTCCCATGGAATCCGCCATGACCGGCGACACCGCCGCCATGTCGGCTGATATGCCCGGCTGCGATTCGGCAAGCCCCATGTCCAGTGAACACGCCAAGTCGAAGATATCGCTGTGCAAGGTGAGCGCCCAGTGTCAGATGGGCAGCCTCTATCACCCCGTTTCTTCTCCCACCGTGACTCGACCCGCCGGGTCGTTTGTTCCCGTCAGCTTCCACTACGCACAGTCGCTCTCCATCCGCGAGCCGGATGGCCTCTGGCGTCCACCGCAGTCCCTCTAACTCCATCGTTCTGGTTCGCCGCTTTTACGCGGTGATGTCGTCCCGTTTCGGGATGTGAGTGCGTGTGTCCGCTCGCGCGGCTACACACGGCTCGACCATTCGAGGTTAGACCATGCTTTCCATCATCGGCACGCCGGCATCCCGGCGCGCCTGGGCTAGCTCGTGCGCCGTCTTCCTTGCGTTCGGCCTGCTGGCTGGCCGCGCGGCGCATGCCCAAGACGCGGGCTTGACGCTCGACGAGGCACTTCAAATAGCCACTAGTCGCTCGTCCTCGATCCAGGCTGCGCAAGCCTCGGTTCGGGGAAGTTCGGACGTGGTTGTCAAAGCCGGGCAATTGCCCAATCCCACGTTGAATCTGAGTGTCCAGGACCTGCCTGTCAATGGACCCAATGCCTTCACGATCGGCCAGGACAATTTCACGATGCGTGGCATCGGCATCCAGCAGGAGTGGGTTTCTCCCGCAAAGCGCCGGCTGCAAACAACGCTGGCCGATCGTGCCGTGGAGCGCGACAAATCGACGTACCTCGAAAAGGTCGCGGAGGTTCGTCAGCAAGTGGCGATGGCCTGGCTCAATGCCATCTACGCAAAGAAGGCCGTCGCGCTGAGTCAGGCGCTGGTCGACCATCTGAGCCAGGAGCTCGCCGCAAAACAGGCGTCGTACCGTGGCGCAAAAGGGGCGGCGATCGATGTCGCCCAGGCGAGCCTGACGCTTGGCAATGCGCGTGATGAACTGATCAGCGCCCAGCAGGACGAGAGGACCGCGTTGATCACGCTGTCGCGCTGGACGGGAGCGGGCAATGTGCTCGAAGTGGGCGGCACGCCGCCGGCACTCCAGTCACACGTATCGGGTTTGAGCGTCGAGCAGCTTGCTCAGGTTCAGCCTTCGTTGATCGCGGCCCGCGCAGCCATTTCGCTGGCCGATGCCGACACGGACGTTACCCGAAGCAACCGAAGCCCGAACTGGACCTGGGGGCTGACCTACTTCAAGAGCGGTGGCAAGTTCCCGGACTATGTGTCGGTCGGTGTTTCCATCCCTTTGCCGATCCATCGCGGGAACGTCGAAGACCGCGACGTCGAGCAAAAGTCCGAAATGGGCACGCAGGCGCGGCTCGTTTATGAAGACACCGAGCGGCAGGTGGTCGCGGATATCCAGAGTCTGACGGCAAAGCTCGCCAGTGGGCGGGGGCGTCTGGCCAACGCCAGACAAACCGTTCTTCCCGCGGCCGAACAAAAAGTGCAACTGGCCAATGCCGCGTACCGGTCGGGTACCGGCACGCTCTCCGATGCGTTGGACGCGAGACACACACAGCTCGAAGCGGACCTTCAGGTGTTGAACCTTGAACGGGACGTTTCCCTCGTCTGGGCGCAGCTCGAATACCAGGTTTTGCCGCCCGACCTGACCTCCGCCCAGTAAAGAGAAAAACATGAACCAGAAACTGATCGTTCGCGCCGTGGCGGCAGTGTTCACTGCCGCTGCGCTTGTAGGCGCCGGCTATGTGACCGGCAGTCATCGTGCCGCAACAAGTACGCCCACGGCGTCAGCCACAGCCGCGACTCCATCCGCAGCCGGAGACAAGATCGACCCGAAAACTGGCCGCAACGTGCTCTATTGGCACGATCCGATGGTGCCGAACCAGCACTTCGACAAGCCCGGCAAATCACCCTTCATGAACATGGAGCTTCAGCCCGTCTTCGCGGACGAAGGGAGTTCCAGCGGTATCAAGGTCGACTCGACGCTGCAACAGAATCTCGGCATCCGATACGCGACGGTGGTCCGGCAGGACGCCTCTGAAAGTTTCGATGCGATCGGAACCACCCAGTTCGATGAGTCGATGGCCGATGTCATCCAGTCGCGGGTGACGGGTTATATCGATCACCTGTACGCGAGCGCGCCGATGCAACGTGTCGCGAAGGGGGTGCCGATTGCGTCGCTCTTCGTGCCCGACTGGTTGGCGCCTCAGGAAGAGTATCTGGCGCTCAAACGCGGGGGCATGGATGCCGGACTGCTTGCCGCCGCACGTGCACGCATGCGGGCGCTGTCGATTCCGGACGGGCTGATTGCCAGCCTCGAGCGAACCGGAAAAGCGCAGACCCATGTCACGCTATTCGCCCAGCAAGCCGGCGTGCTGACGGAACTGAATGTTCGCGATGGTGCGATGGTGTCGCCTGGACAAACGCTCGCCAAGATCGCGGGGCTGTCGAAGCTGTGGCTGATCGTTGAGATACCCGAGTCGCTCGCATTGCAGGTGCGGCCCGGCATGATGGTCGACGCGACGTTCGCCGGCGACGCTTCGCAACACTTTAGCGGCCACATCCGTGAAATCCTGCCGGGCATCAGTCCGGACAGCCGGACGCTGCAGGCGCGCCTCGAAATCGACAACGCAGGACTGAAGCTGACCCCCGGGATGCTGATGCGCGCACGGGTCAGTGGAGCGAAACCGGTCTCGCGGCTGCTTGTGCCGTCCGAAGCGGTCATCACGACCGGCAAGCGCTCGATCGTCATTGTCAGGAATAGCGATGGCCGGTTGCAGCCTGTCCAGGTTGTGATCGGCCACGATAGCGGCGACGGCACCGAGGTCACGAGCGGGCTGACCGAAGGCCAACAGGTCGTCGCGTCGGGCCAGTTCCTGATCGACTCCGAAGCAAGCCTGAGGTCCGTGCTGCCGAAACTCGAAGGAAGCGCGGCACCGGCGGCGTCGGCCTCGACTTCCGCTCCTGCTCCTGCTCCTGCCTCCGCGCCCGCTGCCGCGCAAACCTACGAAACGACCGGCAGGGTCGAAAAAGTCACCAGCAGCGACATCACGTTCTCACATCAACCCGTGCCGGCGCTAGGCTGGGGTGCGATGACCATGACCTTCGGCAAGCCGTCTCCGACGGCCTTTCCGGACGTCAAGGTCGGCGAGTCCGTGCATTTCGTTTTCAAGCCGTCCGACGACGGCTACCAGTTGACGCAGGTCGAACCGGCCGGAGGCGCGAAATGATTGCACGCGTCATTCGCTGGTCGATTTACAACCGGTTCCTCGTGCTGCTCGCGACAGTGCTCGTCACCGCATGGGGCGTTTATTCGCTGACTCAAACGCCGGTCGACGCACTGCCGGATCTGTCCGACACGCAGGTCATCATCAAGGCATCGTATCCCGGCAAGGCGCCGCAAGTCGTCGAAGACCAGGTGACGTATCCGCTCACGACGACCCTGCTGGGGGTGCCGGGCGCCACCACCATCCGCGCCTATTCGTCGTTCGGGGACGCGTTCGTCTACGTGCTATTCGATGACAGGACGGACCCGTATTGGGCCCGCTCGCGCGTGCTCGAATACCTCAATCAGGTGCAGAGCCGTTTGCCGCAGGGCGCGACTGTCTCACTCGGGCCCGATGCCACGGGCGTTGGCTGGGTCTACGAATACGCACTGGTCGACCGCACGGGCAAACACGACCTTGGCCAGCTTCGCGCCTTGAACGACTGGTTTCTGAAGTTCGAGTTGAAATCGGTACCGGACGTTTCGGAGGTCGCCAGCATCGGCGGCATGGTGCGGCAATACCAGGTCGTTCTGGATCCGGACAAGCTGCGCGCCTACGGCATCACGCAGGCTAGCGTCGCGGATGCCATCGGCAAGGCGAACCAGGAATCCGGTGGTTCCGTGGTCGAACTGGCCGAGTCCGAGTACATGGTCAGATCGTCGGGATATCTGCGCTCGCTCGACGATTTCCGCCACATCGTGCTGCGCACGAACAGCACTGGAACTCCCGTCTTGCTTGGCGACGTCGCACGCATTCAGATCGGACCTGAAATGCGCCGCGGCATTGCCGAACTGAACGGTGAAGGCGAAGTGGCCGGCGGTGTGATCGTGATGCGCTCAGGCAAGAATGCGCTGACGACCATCGACGCGGTCAAGGCCAGGCTCGCCGGCCTGAAGCAGTCTCTGCCGCCGGGCGTCGAGATCGTGACGACCTATGACCGCTCGCAGCTCATCGAGCGCGCGGTCGACAACCTCAGGGACAAGCTCATCGAGGAGTTCATCATCGTCGGCCTGGTCTGCGCGGTGTTCCTGTTCCACCTGCGTAGCGCGTTCGTTGCGATCCTGTCGCTGCCGCTCGGCGTGTTGACCGCGTTTATCGTGATGCGCTACCAGGGCGTCAACGCGAACCTGATGTCATTGGGCGGCATTGCGATCGCGATTGGCGCGATGATCGACGCAGCGATCGTGATGATCGAGAACGCCCACAAACATCTCGAGGCGTACGACCACACGCACCCCGATACGCCGATCACGACTGCCCGGCGGTGGGAGTTGATCGCACAGTCGGCCGCCGAAGTCGGCCCGGCGCTGTTCTTTTCGCTGCTGATCATCACGCTGTCGTTCATTCCGGTGTTCTCGCTCGAAGGCCAGGAAGGGAAGCTGTTTGCGCCGTTGGCGTTCACAAAGACCTACACCATTGCCGCTGCCGCCGGCTTGTCCGTCACGCTCGTGCCCGTGCTGATGGGCTATCTGATCCGTGGCCGGATTCCGCATGAGAACGCCAATCCGATCAACCGTGTGTTGATCCGGCTTTATCGTCCCGTGCTCGAAGCGACGTTGCGCCGGCCGTGGATCGCGATCGGGCTGGCAGTGCTGGCGCTTGCCATCACGTTGATTCCCGTGTCGCGGCTCGGCGGCGAATTCATGCCGCCGCTCGACGAAGGGGATCTGCTTTACATGCCGACCGCGTTGCCCGGCATCTCCGCGGACAAAGCCGCCGAGCTTCTCCAGCAGACGGATCGCCTCATCAAGACGGTTCCCGAAGTGAAAAGCGTATTCGGCAAATCGGGACGCGCCGACACGGCGACCGATCCCGCGCCGTTCGAGATGTTCGAGACCACTATCCAGTTCAAGCCGCGCAGCGAATGGCGGCCTGGGATGACACCCGAGAAGCTGGTGGATGAACTCGACGCGCGGGTGAAGATTCCGGGGCTGTCGAATGTTTGGGTGCCGCCGATTCGCAATCGCCTGGACATGCTGTCGACCGGGATCAAGACGCCCGTCGGAGTGAAAATCTCCGGCGCGGACCTGGGGCAGATCGACAAGATCGCCACGCAGGTCGAGTCCGACCTGAAGAACGTGCCGGGCGTCACGTCGGCGTTGGCCGAACGCCTGAACGGCGGTCATTACATCGACGTCGATATCGACCGGCTCGCGGCCGCCCGCTATGGACTGTCCGTGACGGACATCCAGTCCATCGTGTCGACTGCGGTGGGCGGCGATAACGTCGGCGAGGTGATCGCGGGCCGTGAACGCTTTCCGATCAACATCCGCTATCCGCGGGAGATCAGGGACTCAGTCGAAAACCTGCGCCAGTTGCCGGTCGTCACGGATCGCGGCGCGCAGATCACGCTGGGCGATGTGGCGACGATCAGGATTTCGGATGGACCGCCAATGATCCGTAGCGAGAACGCCCGGCTATCAGGCTACGTCTACGTCGACATTCGCGATACGGATTTGCAATCGGCGGTGAAAGCGATGCAGGTCGCGGTTGCGCGGCATGTTGTCCTGCCGCCCGGCTATTCGATCGCCTGGTCGGGTCAGTTCGAGTATCTGGAGCGGGCGGCCGCGAAGCTGCGAACGGTGATTCCGGTAACGCTCGCGGTCATTTTTGTACTGCTGTTCCTGACGTTCAACTCGGCGGCCGATGCCTTGTTGCTGATGTCGACGGTGCCATTTGCGCTGGTCGGCGGGTTCTGGTTGATCTGGCTTCTCGGGCACGCGGTGTCCGTTGCGACGGCGGTGGGATTCATCGCGTTGTCGGGCGTGGCGGCTGAATTCGGTGTCGTGATGCTGCTTTACCTGAAGGGCGCGCTTAACCATCGCCTCGACGCGGGCGAGCCCTTTACCGAGGCGACCCTGGTCGACGCCATCCGCGAAGGCGCGGTATTGCGTGTGCGGCCCAAGGCGATGACGGTCGCGGTTGTCCTGGCGGGCCTCATTCCGATCATGCTGGGCCACGGCTCCGGCTCCGAAGTCATGCAGCGCATCGCCGCGCCGATGGTTGGCGGCATGGTGACCGCGCCGCTCCTGTCCATGCTCATCATTCCCGCCGCCTGGCTGTTGCTGCAACGCCGCCGCGTTGCGCGCATGAAAGCCACCACGCAAGAAGCGCTGCAATCCCACGTAGCACCCACTGGCACGCTTGTGCCGCAAACTCACTCTGGAGAAAACCAATGAAGAAGTTGATCACTTTGACGGCTGCGTTCTGCACCGGTCTTACGCTCGCCGGCGCGGCGATAGCGGCGGACGACATGGCCGGCATGAAAATGGCCAACGGCGCGATGGATGCCGGGACACCGAACAACGCAGCGCTCACCGATGCCGTCATCAAAAAGGTGGATCCGTCCACCGGCATGGTGACGCTTCAGCACGGCGAGCTGAAGAACATCGGCATGTCGGCGATGACCATGGCGTACAAGGCCAAGGATGCGGCGATGGTCAAACAGGCCAAGGCGGGCGAGAAGGTCAAGGTTCGCGTTGAAAACGTAGATGGCACGCTGACCATCGTGAAGCTTATGAAACAGTAACGGTTCGCGGTCGCACAGCGATGCGTCGGTGCCTTGTCCTATCGCAAACGCATTGCTGTGTCAGTGCCGACGCTGGGCCGTTGGCTGATGGAGGAGGGCCATGAGGAAGTCATGGCGTGTCTCCAGGTTTGCCGCGCACGAGCGACTCCGGATGGCGCTCCAGATAGTCGGCCAACGCGTTCAGCGATTGCAGCGTGCGGGTCAATTCCTGCAGCGCCTGGTGCACGTGTGGTGAGTCAAGCGCGAAACCGCTGGCTGGCAAGCGACGCGCTCGCCTGGCGCAAGCTCGCAATGGCCGCGCGCAAGGGCGAGTGGCGGCGGACCATTCCGGCCTTGTATGCGTGGATGGACAGAGGAGGCGACTTCGGTCGTCCCGCGCGCTTCGAGAACATCGATGCGACCGGCGATCAGGATGCCGCGAGTTTGATCGCCGCGGTCGAATCGAACTATGCGGGCGACGATGCGCGGCGTCGTCCTCGATGGAAAGAGATCGGCGCGGTTCTACGCCGGAGTGCAAATCGGGCGAGGACGAAGCGCAAGGACGAGACCTTGCCAGGACCGCTGAACCGTTATTAGGATTTGCCGAACGCGCACCCTCGACTCCGAACCGCCAGCGCCTATGGGTCACGACGCAGAACGAAAGATGGCATCGACTGCCCGCGTCCTTTCCTCCGTTGTAGACCTGCTATATCAAATGGTTGCAGTGGCGGCGCGACGGCCTTATGTCGAGGATTGCCGAGAAACTGGGCTTGAAGGAAGTTTTATCGACGGACGAGGAAGCGGGCAGCGAGTCAGCCTCGTCCGGTTCGCGAAGCCGCGTGCGTGCTGAAAGCCTAACGTTTCTCCCGCACCACGTAGTTCGCCGCGCTCGACCCGTATTTGCGCTCGATATCCTCGGGTAGCAGAAATTCCGTTTCGAGTTTGTCGATCATCGGATAGCCCATCAGGTCGGTAATATCGTCGATGCCCACCAGCAGATCGGGCCGGTCGTGCACCGTGCCGTTCTGCGCGCCGTCGCGAAACAGTTCGAGCGCGCGCATCATGCCCATGATCGCGGCCGCCGGCAACATCCGCGCGACGGTGACGCGTTTTACGCCGAGCTCCTGCAAACGGCGCACGGGGATCAGCGGCGTGGTGGGCCGCGAGCGAATGCCGAAGCCCATGTTGATGCTGACGGGCGCGTTGACGCCGTCGACGAATTTTTTGATCTGCTCTTCCGATGCGATCGCGTCGGGATAGACCATGTCCGCGCCGGCGGCCACATACAGTTTCGCGCGTTCGATCGCGGCATCGATACCTTCGACAGCGATCGCATCCGTGCGCGCATTGATCACAAAGCCGGAATCGGATTTCGCCTTCACCGCGGCTTCGATCTTCTTGGCCATTTCCCGCGCGTCGATCACTTCCTTGCCGCGCATGTGGCCGCAACGCTTCGGGCTGACCTGATCCTCGATATTCACGCCGACCACGCCGGCTTCCTCGAACAACTGCACGGTGTGATACACCGACACCGGATTGCCATAGCCGGTGTCCGCATCGGCCATCAGCGGCAGCGAGACGGAACGCGCCAGCCAGTGGCATGCATCGACATTTTCCGTGAGCGTCATGATGCCGATGTCCGGCTGGCTCAGGCGCGAGTTGGCCAGCCCCGCGCCGGTCGTCGAGGCCGCCTTGAAACCCATCTTCTCGATCACTCTCGCGCTGTAGCCGTCGTAGACGCCCGGTGAAATGATGATTTCGCCGGAATTCAGAAGCGCTCGCATCTGCTGGATTTTCGTGCTGCCCATATGCCACTCTCCACGTTTGGAAAACGCGCGGCTATACGGCTATTCGAAGCCGTATAGCCGCGCGGGATTGATGCCGAGAATCATGTCGCGGATGCCGCCCTCGGGCGCCCACTCGCCGACGAGGCCGAGCAGCACGCCCATGTTGGGCATCACGCCGTGATAGGACGAGTGCGGCCAGTCGCTGCCCCACACCAGCCGGTCAGGCCGCGCTGCCACGAGTGCTTTGGCGAACGGCTGCACGGCGGCATAGGGGGAAATGTCGTTGCCGAGGCGAAACGGCGCGGATAGTTTGACCCAGCACTGGCCGCTTTCCATGAGCGTCAGCAGCGCTTTGAAACCCGGCTGATCGAGGCCGTCCTGAACGACGATGCGCGCGAAATGATCGAGCACGACAGGCACCGGCAAACGCGCGAGGCGAGGGCCGATCTCCGGGAGGTCACGCGCATCGAGATGCAATTGCACGTGCCAGCCGAACGGCGCCACGCGCCTTGCCATTGCGTCCAGATCGTCGAGACCCGAGCGCGTATGCAGACGCACGCCGCGGAATCCGGCAGCGTCGAGACGCCGCAACTCCGCGTCGCTCACGTCCGGTTTCAATTGCGCAATGCCGCGCCATGCGCCGGACGATGTGTTGAGCACGTCGAGTGTGATCCGATTGTCGTCATAGACAGTCGGCTGGACGATCACCGCGCGCGTGACGCCGAGCTTCGCGAGCAGTGCGCGATATTCGTCGAGGCCGACCGGCGCGGGCGTATAGCGCCGCTTATCGCGGTACGGATACCGTTCAGGCGGCCCGTAGATGTGCGCATGACAATCGCATGCGCCCGGCGGCAAGACGAACGGTAGCGCAACCGGCGAGGCATCCGGCGATTGGCAGACCGGCGGTTCATCCGTTAAAGTATGTCGACGATCTTTTGCCGAATCGGTCATATCAAAGCTCCGCGCCAGGGTTGGTGGTCACGGCCGTTTTTTCGTACGCGGCATGCTCGTATTTCTGCTGATATTGTTCCGGTGTCAGATAGCGCTGTTCGATGCGTTCAAGCTCCGCGATCCCGACCAGATCGTTGAGTTCCTCGAACGACACGACGAGGTCGGGGCGCTCGATCACATCACCGCTTTCCACCGACTCCTTCAGCGTAGCAATCGCGTTCTTCATGCCCTGAATGGCCGCCGCCGTCAGCAAGCGCGGATAGACCACCACGGCCACGCCCAACTCCTGCAATCGCCGCGCCGAAATCAACGGCGTGGTGGAGCGCTGGCGAATGCCGAATCCCATGTTGACGCAAACCGGCTTGGAGACATTCTTGACGACCGTCGTAATATGATCCGTGGCCAGCAGCGCGTCGGCGAACAGTAGGTCCGCGCCGGCTTCGGCGTACATATTCAACCGCTTGATGACTTCGTCGATGCCATGCGTGGCGAGCGAGTCGGTCCGCGACATGATGAGGAGCTCCGGATCGAGCCGCGCTTCCGCAGCGGCGCGGATTTTTTCCGCGCCTTCCTCGGCGGAGATCACCTGCTTGCCTTTCATATGGCCGCAGCGTTTCGGCCAGACCTGATCTTCGATCATCACGCCGGCGAGGCCCGCGCCGTCGAATGCGCGAACCGTGAAATGCACGTTGACCGCGTTGCCGTAGCCCGTGTCGGCGTCGGCAATCAGCGGCTGCTCGTAACAGGAGGCGAGCGCGCGCGTGACGCGCAGGTTTTCCTCGAGTCCCATGATGCCCTGATCGGCCCAGCCAAGACTGGCTTCACTCACGCCGGCGCCGGTCACAAAGCCCGCGGCGAATCCGGATGCGCCGAGCAGTCTCGTGCTGTAACCATCGAACACGCCCGGCATCACCAGGATTTCAGGGGCGGCAATCAATTCACGCAGCTTGCTTCTCTTGCTCATCGTTTCCTCCAGGCAATACGAACCGGCAATGGCTGCTCACGCTGCGCGTCACTTCGTAATGAAAAGCTCTTTGCGCCAGCGGTCCTTGTGAATGCCGATCACGTCTATCTGATCGACGTAGTACAGAATCTTGCCTTCGAGCGTGGCGGGGAATTTCGGCGCCTGAGGCGAATGCGTCAGCAGCACGTGCACGATTTCATCGGGAATGCCGTTGCGCAAGGCCAGATGCGCGGCCCAGAAGGCGTGCGGATACTGTTTGCCGATATCGGTGGCGACGACCTTGCCTTCCGCGTCTGGTGCGAATTCGACCACTTTGCTCGCGTCCTGCAACACGGCCGCCGCGATCAGATAATCGCGATTCACCTTGATGCCGTGGTGGCGTTCGAACAGATCGGCGACCGACATCGCCATCTCCAGCACACACTGGTTATGGGGCAGAGTGGGATAAGGAATTTCAGTCGATGTCGGAACCTCCGCGATCCGCTTCCAGGGGCTCATCTCCCACAGCGTCTCCCATGTGGCAATGACGGCCTTGCGCAGCGTCGCGTCGCTAATGTCGGCGACCTGGGGAAACATCGCCACGACATCGATCGGTTCTTTCGATTGACTCATTGTGTGCTCCATTGCGTCCTCTTCTGTTTGACACATATCTGCCCTACGATACGGCGCCTCGGCTTGCTCGAGCAGGAACCGTGCTATCGGAATTGCCTCGCGCCGCGCAGCAGCATGCGTGACCGATGCACTGGGTGAACGCGAGGTCGGTCGCGGCATGATTGACCGGGCGTCGCGAGAGACGCTGCAGTTCTTGCCGGCGCGATGAAGTGACTGTCACGCAATGCCGATGTAAGGCTGTGGCGCGCGTGACGTGCGAGGGGTCTCCGTTTAGTGGTTCGCCGTCTTGCGTCTGAGGCGGCTGCGTTGTGTTGCAACCAATATAGAGCAAGCGCCCGCAACGCGGAAATACCAAAACGATGACACGGACATAGCCCAATCCTATGGTTCGCTCACGCTACTGCGGCAGCGAGAGACCATATTGATCGTGCTGCTCGATAAGCTTTGTAAACAGTGCTTTGATCGCCAGCTCCACAATGCGGATGCCGTGTGTGACCGGGCGATGAACCGCGGTCGCGAGCACGAGCCGCGTGTGCAATTGCGGCCTCGCGAGCGCCCGCGCGTGCAGCGTGGCCGCAGCCAGTTCGCCGAGCACGGCGGGTTTCGCGAGTACCGTGCAGCCGAGGCCGGCGACCACCATTTCCTTGAGCAGTTCGAGCGTGTCGACTTCGTACTGCACGTCGAGCGTCACGCCTTCCTTGCCGGCCGCGTATTCGAGCGTGCGGCGCAGACCGTGGTTGCGCGTCGGCAAAACCAGCGGTATTTGCGCAACGCCCGCGAGCGTCGTCTCGTCAGGTATCGCGAAGTTCGTGGCGGCGGCCGGCGTGACGAGGAACAACTCCGCGGCCGCCAAAGGATCGACCGCGACGGTGGACGAACGGCGGGCGTCGTGCAGAATCGCCATGTCGAGGCGGCCGTCGATCAGCCACTCGTGCACATAGCCGCTATAGCCCGATACCACGTTCACCTGCAGATTGGGATGTGTCTCGCGCAAACCGGCGATCAAGCGCATGCCGATCAGATTGCACACGGTCGGCGTCAAGCCGACGGTAACGAGTCCATGCGGCGAGTCGCGTTCCGACTGGAGATCCGCTGGAATCGCAGCCAACTGGCGCACGAGCGGACTCGCGCGTTCGATCAGTGCGAGGCCTTCCGGCGTCAGCGAAATGCCGCGGCCGTGGCGGTAGAGTAGACGCAGGCCGCATTCCTCTTCGAGCTTCTGGATCTGCCGGCCCAACGCAGGTTGCGCGATGCCCAGCACAGTGGCGGCTTTCGAAAAACTGCCGAATGCGGACACCTGCATCAGCAATTCGAGTCGTCTCAGATCCATTCTGACGCTCCTGCTTTTTTGCGGCATAGCTGCTATGCCCGATAAACCGATTGTGAGGCGCGCACAAAGTTTTTGATAATAGTGCTCTACCCGGGCATCCGGCGGCATTGCCCGCGAGCATGTCGCAGTGCACTGCCGTGTCAGGAACACACAGAAGGAGTCGCACGATGAGTTCAAGCAAATCATCCCCCATTCCCGCGACGTTGATACCGGGCGACGGCATCGGCCCGGAAATCACCGCTGCCACAGTCAAGGTACTCGACGCATTAGGCGCGCCCTTTGCGTGGGACATTCAGCACGCGGGCATAGCCGGAATCGAACGTGGCGGCGAACCATTGCCGGAGACGACGCTCGACAGCATTCGCCGCACGAGGCTCGCGTTGAAAGGGCCGTTGACCACACCCGTAGGCGGAGGATTTCGCTCCGTCAATGTGCGGCTGCGCGAGGCGTTTTCGCTCTACGCCAATCTCCGGCCGGTGCGCACCATCGTGCCCGGGCGCTATGACATATCGATATCGTGCTGGTGCGCGAGAACATCGGGGGGCTTTATGTGGCGCACGAACATTACATTCCGATAGGTGACGATCCGCATGGCGTCGCCGTTCTGACGGGAATGAACACGCGCGAAGGTTGCCGGCGCATCGCGCAATACGCGTTCGATTACGCGGTCGAGCATGGACGCAAAAAAATCACCGTCGTTCACAAGGCGAATGTGCTGAAGGCGCTGACCGGTCTTTTCCTCGAGACGGCGCGAGAGGTTGCGCGCGACTACGAGGGCAGGGTGGCCGTCGACGATCGCATCGTCGACGCCTGTGCGATGCAGCTCGTGTTGAATCCGTGGCAGTTCGACATGCTGCTGTGCACGAATCTGTTCGGCGATATTCTCTCGGACGAACTCGCGGGACTGGTCGGCGGACTCGGCCTCGCGCCCGGCGCGAATATCGGCGCCGACGCCGCCATTTTCGAAGCCGTGCACGGCTCGGCGCCGGATATCGCCGGGCGCGGCATTGCCAATCCTGTCTCGCAGATGCTGGCCGCGGGCCTGATGCTCGAACACGTCGGCGCGGGCAATCTTGCGCAGCGCCTCAATCAGGCGATCAGACAGACGCTCAACGACGACAACGTGCGCACGCCCGATCTGGGCGGGCATGCATCGACGGCGGTATTTACGGACGCACTGATCGCGCGGCTCGGTTGAGCGGGGCCGCGAGGATATCGCTGCCGCTTCCATTGCGACGGGCGTTGCCGCCCGGCGCAGGAACCGGCGGCGATCGGCGCGTCAATGCTTCACTTCGAGATCTTCCAGACTGATGTTGGTCGTATCCACGGCGACGATCGCGGCAACGAGCGCACAGGCAAACCACGCCGCGGCGCCGATGCCGATCAACCAGCTATGCCCCGCACCGATCCCCAGCAGGAACGACGCGACGAGCGGCGCGAAAAAACCGCCCAACCGGCTGAGCGCGAAGCTGATGCCGGCACCGCGCGCCCGGATGCCCGTCGGATAGATTTCAGCCTCATACGTATGCAGCAACGGGCCGTTGATGAAAATCATGGCCTCGGTGAGAAAGCCGAACAGCACGATCATGTAGGTCGAGTCGGCCAGCAGAAAACACAGGCCGAAGATCATATTCAGCACATACGCGAACGCCATGCCCCATTTGCGCTGGATCTTGTCCGTAATGTAGACGGAGACCAGACAGCCGACCGGGTACGCGATCTGGATGACGGCGGTGTAGGTCAGCGCGTGCACGATCGAATAGCCGCGCGAGTAAAGGAAGAACGGCACGAACGTGGCAAAGCCGTATGCACCGAATCCCTGCAGCAGTTCGATTCCCCACGCACTCATGGTTCTGCGGAGATAGGCGCGCGACAGCAGCAGGCTGATCGGCGATACGCCGCTCTCGATTTCGTATTCCGTTTTCGGCGGGGGCGGCAGCATCACGAGGTTCTTTTCGCGCATGACGCGGCGCTCGATTTTATCCATCACGTCGTCGGCTTCGTTGCGCCGGCCCATGCGTTCCAGCCAGCGCGGCGACTCGGGCAAGCCCACGCGCAGCAGAAGCGATGAAAAGCCGCCGAGCGCCGCGAGCAGCAATGCGATGCGAAATCCTGGTAGCGGCAAGTCATTCAGCGGCACGAGCAGCATCGAGGCGAAACCGCCCACCGTGCCGCCGAGAAAGCCAATCGTCAGCGCGAAGCTCGACATTTTGCCGCGCGCTCGCGCGGGCGACAGTTCCTGCACGTAGGTCGTCGACAACGGCAATTCCGCGCCGGTGCCGATGCCCGCAATAAACAGCGCGATCAGCAATACCGTGGCATTCGGTGAGAACGCGGCGAGCAGCGCGCCGGTCGCGAGAATGCAGAGGTCGAGCGTGAAAGCGCCGCGCCGGCCGATCTTGTCGGCCACCGTGCTCAAGCCGACCGCGCCCACGAACGTGCCGAAAAAAAGCGCCAGCGGCAATTCGGTGGCGAGATGCGGTTGCCCGAGGTAAGCGAAGAAATGCGCGGAAATGGGCCCAACTGAAAATAGCATGTACGAATCCCAGAACGTGCCAAGCGAAATCAGCAGAATCGATAAGCGCAGGTAGTTCGATTCGGGAAGGCGCTCGATTCGCGCGGCGATGGGAATGCGCAGGTTGGTTGTCATGGTGCATCCTTGTGTCCGTTGGGACTGCGCACGTTCATTGCGCGCGGGCGTCACGCGCAAACGTGGGAGAAAGCGGCTGGTGTCGGCGGCTCGGATCGCGTGCGGAGTGAGTTTCATCAGAACTTGTGGCGAAAGCCGAGCGACACGACGGTCTGGTTATTGCTGTTCGACGCGGTGACCTGATTGATCGCCGCGACCGCCGGCTTGCCGGTCGAGTCTACCCCTGAGGCGTGTTGATAAACGCCGACCAGATACAAATCGGTTCGCTTCGAAAGAAAGTAGTCCACGCCGAGCGTGCCCTGGTGGTACTGGGCCGCATCTGCACCGTTCACCGAACTGCCGCGCGTGTAGTCGTATTCGAGCCCGACCAGCAGACTGGCCAGCACCTGGTACTTGAAACTGAGTTCGACGTTATTGAATGTCACTTCACCGCCGAGGTGGCGTGGATTCGGGCCGCTTTGCGCGGTATTGCCGAGTCCCATGAATTTGGTGTTCGAATAGGTCGCGCCGAGCGTGGCGGCGCCGATCGTGTAATTGCCGCCGGCGCCGATCACCTGATAGGTATTCGCCGACGCGTAGCCGCTGTACACAGGGCTCGTGATCGAATTGGCCGCTGGCGTGGCCGTGCCCGTCGTGCTGTTGCCGAAGAAACTGACGTTCGGATTTCGCACGTTGAGATACGCGGCGCCGAGCGCGAGCGGTCCGTTCGTATAGCCGGCGCCGAGCGACCACACCTGATTCTGCGTGACGTTGCCCGCCACGCCGCCCAGACTGTACAGACCGCCGAACGTGATGCCGTCGTAGTTCGCGCTCGCGTATTTGACCGAGTTGTTGGTGCGTTGGCTATTGTCGAAGTTATCGAGGTCGCCGGGGTGCGAACCGATCGTGCCGCCCCACTGATCGCCCACCGTCAGCGGTCCGATATAGTCGACCACCGAATCATATTGACGTCCCAGCGTGACGGAGCCGAAGCGCGTGGACGTCAACCCGACGTAGGCCTGCCGGCCGAACATCAGGCCGCCCTGGCCCAGTTTGCCGGTGCCGAGATCGAAGCCGTTCTCCAACCTGAAGATGGCGCTCAGGCCGCCGCCGAGATCTTCCGAGCCACGAAACCCCCAACGGCTGCCACCCTGCGCGGCCGTGGTCAGGTTGTACAGGTGCTTGCCTCCTGCGTTGCTGTTGTATTCGGGCCCTTCGTCGATCATTCCGTACAGCGTGAGGCTCGACTGGGCGAAAGCGGATGGCGCGGTTGCGGCAATGATTGCCAGCAGTCCCGCCGTGGACATCATCTTCATGTTGTCTCCTTGCGTGTCTCTAGTTGTAGGGTGATAACCGCAATCAGGGCTCCTGGTTGAGCGCCATCGACGGCACGCTCGAAAGTGGCTGAACGGATTCGATGCTCGACATGACTTCGATGAAATAGGGCCGCTGTGCCGCGAGGCCGCGTTGGACGGCTGCGTCGATTTCGTCTGAAGCCGTGACGCGCTCGGCGTCGATGCCGAACGCGCCGGCAATCAGGGTGAAATCCGGATTGGTCAGCGTGGTGCCGATATGCCGTCCCGGATAGGTGCGATCCTGGTGAACGCGGATCGATCCGTAGCAGCTGTTGTTGGAGAGAATGAAGAGGATCGGCAAGCGGCGCGCCACTGCGGCAATCATCTCGTTGCCGGTCATGGCAAAGCCGCCGTCGCCGACGAGGCAGATCGTTTTCTGCGCCGGCAAGCGTAGCTGCGTCGCAATGGCGGCCGGCGTGCCGTAACCCATTGCGCCGGACAGCGGTGACATCAGGCGTTGCGGATAGCGAAAAGGAAAATGGCGGTACACGGGCGCGGCGAACGTGCCGGCATCGACGCAGATCACGGCATCCACGGGGGCATGCTCCGCCAGTGAGCGAACGACGTCGACGAATCGCACGCCAGCGCCAGTGTCGCCGTTGCTGTCGCCAGGTTCGACGGTGCGGTGCGGCCATTCGGCGATGCGCGTGGCGATGCCTCGCAAGCGCATAGACCATCGTTGCGAACGCGCTGGTGAACGATGCACACCAACGAGCGCATCGGCAAGCGCCACGGGATCGCACACGACACCGATATCCGGCGCCACATGCAGGCCGACGGCGTGGCCGTCCGCGTGGCAATGCACGAATGTCTGCGCCGCGCGCGGCGGCTTCGGGAAGCGATAACCCTGTGTCGTGATATCGCCGAGCCGCGTGCCGAGTGCGAGCACGAAGTCGCTCGACTCGAAGGCTTCGATCTGCTCCGCCGGATTGGCCAATCCCAGGTCGCCCGCATACAGCGGATGCCGGTTGGGGAAAATGTCCTGGCGTCGAAACGACACCGCGACGGGAACGTCGTACGTTTGCGCGAACCTCAGCAGCGACTCGCGCCCGCGCGGCGCCTCGAACGCGCCGCCGGCGATGATGAGCGGCCGCTGCGCCTGTTCGAGCAGACGGGCGATACGTTCGAGCGTTGCGTCGGAGGGGATTGTCGCTACGGCAGGCGGCACCTGCCATGCATCCGACTCGACCTGCTGCTGTTGAATATCTTCGGGTACGACCAGCACGACGGCGCCGGGCGTGTCGGCCATTGCAATACGCAGCGCCTTGAACGCGGCGGTCGCCAACTGTTCCGGCGCCGTGACTTCCACGACCCATTTGGCGATCGACCCGTACATCCTTTGATAGTCGATCTCCTGAAATGCTTCCTTGCGCAAATCCGCTTTGGGGATCTGTCCGACGATCAACAGCAGAGGAATGCCGTCCTGTTGCGCGGTATGCAAAGCAATCGACGCGTTGCTCGCGCCGGGTCCACGGCTGACCATGACGACACCGGGACGGCGCGTCAGGCGTCCGTCCGCGCATGCCATGAAACCGGCGCCCGCTTCGTGGCGGCATGTCACCACGTCGATCTGCGGAAAGTCCGCGAGCGCATCGAGAATCCCCAGATAACTTTCACCGGGCACCAGAAAAACGCGATCGATTCCGTTTGCGGCGAGCACGGAAAGCAGGGCGTGGGATGAAGTCGTTGCGGTTGCAGGATTCATGAGCCGTAAATAGAAGTGGGCGAAAGGGGAGTCGACGGGTCCATTGTTGTTTTGATCGCCGTGCAGCATCAATCGGATCGCCGGCATATCAGCTATGCCGCTATCGATGCTTTCTCTCTCGCGAAGAACGGTCTGCATTTCCTGTCGGGCGCCAGCGTGTCGGCGCGCTTGTGTGATGCCAATTGAAAGACTGTAGAAGAAGTGCGGTTTGCGTGGAAATACCAATTGAATGAGTCCATCATAGGCATAACCTCTGACCGTTAAACTCAGGATCACGAATCATGGATACCCGTCAGCTTCGGTACTTCGTTGCGATCGTCGATTGCGGCAGCATGGGCAAGGCCGCCGAGAAGCTGTATGTCGCGCAGCCTTCGCTGAGCCAGCAGATGAGCCGCCTCGAGGAGGAACTCGAAACGAAGCTGTTGATCAGAAGCCGGCAAGGCGTGGCGCCGACCGCCGCGGGCCAGTCGCTCTATCGTCATAGCCGGCTGGTATTGCGGCAAATGGAAGAACTCAAGCAGGAAGTGCGGGAAGGCGGAAATGCCGAGAGCGGTACCGTCGCCGTGGGTTTTCCGACCACCATGGCGTCGATTCTCGCCATGCCGCTATTCGCGCGCATTCAGGAGCGCTTTCCTCGCATCCGTTTGCAGTTCTTTGAAAGCATGAGTGGCTTTATCAGCGAACTACTCGCGAACGAACGCATCGATCTGGCCATTCTGTTTCGCGATGCGGACACGCTGGGCGTGACCGCGCTGCCGGTTCTCGAAGAACAGCTGTACGTATTCGGCGAGCCGGGCGGAACAGTGGGTGCGCTTGCACAAACCTGCACCCTCGCGCAACTCAGCGGCGTGAAACTCGTGGCGCCCGGCATCTCGAACGGTTTGCGCCTGTTGCTCGAACGGGTGTTCGCGCGCGAGAACGTCGAGCTGAATATCGTCGCCGATATCGACTCGCTTCCCACGCTCATCTCCGTTGCACAATCGGGCGCGGCGTGCACGATCCTGCCGGTGTCGGCATTGGCGCAACGCGATCCGGCAAGGCGCCCACGAGTGCGCAGGATCGTCGACCCGGCGTTGAAGCGCCCGGCGAGCGTCTGCTGGTCCAGCGCGACGCCGATGAACTCCGCGACTTCCGTGGTGTGTCAGACCATCGTCGATCTGATTCACGAACTGTCCGCGCAGGGCGAGTGGTCCGGCATCACGCTGCTCGACCCCGCCATGAATCATGCACGCGTCACCTCGCATCGCAGCGAAGAGGCGAATGTGTTTCGCCGGTTCGCTCATATGCGGTGAGCGCCTCGCGCGACGGCCTTCCATGAAGCCGCGCGTGCAAACTCCTATCGCTCGTCTTCAGGACGCCGGCGACTTCGCGTGCTTATGATCCGCGCTCAAGTCCACGCCCGCGAGAATTTCCCGCTCGACATCTTCGAGCGTTTTGCGGCGCGTTTCCGGACCGACCGCGAGCACCAGCAGGCACAACAGCAGCAGCACGCTTGCCAGCATCACGAACACGGCGAACGAGCCAAAGCCATTCAGCACGAACAACACGAAATACGGCATGATCGCGGCCGACACTCGTCCAACTGCGGTGGACGCGCCAAAGCCCGTGCCACGGATATCGGTCGGAAAGAGTTCGGGCAGGTAGACTGCGAGCACCGTATTCGCGGTGATCTGCACGAATAGCACTTCGAGAAAGCCGGTGGTGACGAGCAGCCAGGCGGGCGCATCGAGTGCGAACGCATAGCCGATGCCGACGGCGGCCGCCAGAAACGACGCCGTCGCCACCACGGTCCGGCGCCCCAGCCGGTCGACGAGAAAAATCGGAATCAGCATGCCGATCGGCGCGCCCATTGCCATCACCGCGGAGTAGGTGAGCGAGTGCACGATCGACTGGCCACGATGCAGCAGCAGCGTCGGCACCCAGCCGATGAAACCGTACTGGCTCGCGAGGATCAGCGACACGATCGCAAAACAGAACAGCGTGCGCCCGAGCCGATGGCGGCCGAACAGCGCGGTCCACGGCAACTCATTGCGCTCCGGCAGGAAGCTCGCCGGCGCGACGCGCGGCGCGTGCGCGTCGCCGGTATTTTCGAGCCACAGGGCGTCGAGCACCTCATGCATTTCCGCGGTGCGGCCCTGACGTTCGAGCCAGCGCGGCGATTCCGGCAGCGCCCGGCGCAGATACCAGACGATCAGTGCCGGCACCGCGCCCACCACGAACATTGCGCGCCAGCCGACAGCCGGCAGAAACCATGCGCCGACGAATGCCGACAGCGGCTGCGCGCAATTCACCAGCAGCCCGAGCGTCACGCCCCAGCGTCCGCGGCAATGCGCGGGCGTCATCTCAGCCATGATCGCGTAGCCCACCACCAACTCGCCGCCCAGTCCGATCCCGGCGATGAAGCGCAAGATCACGACCAGCGTGAACGAGGGCGCCGCCGCGGTCGCGAGCGTCGCGAGGCTGAACAGCAGCAGATTGAACTGGTAGAGCGATTTGCGTCCGAAGCGATCGGCGAGCGTGCCGCTCATGACCGAACCGATCGCGAGCCCGAAGAAGGTGGCGAAGATGAATTGCGCGACGCCGCCGGTGCCGGTGAAGTTCGTGTGCACCATCGAAGCCACCACGCCCGATTGCATGAACAACTCGAACGCATCGATCAGCATGCCCGCGCCGAGCAGCCAGAACATCCGGCGGTGCGCCGCGCCGACAGGCATCCGTTCGATAGTTGCCTCTGCGATCGACATGGTGTCTTCCTCCAGAATTACGCGTCTCGTTCCCGAGTGTTTGAGGCTCCTCGCGGATCTACACCGGCCGGGTGCCGCGCAACTGGACGCGATGCATCAGGCGCCGCTGGCCGGGATAATCGTCGAGCGCGAGATGCTGGCAACAGCGGTTGTCCCAGAACGCAATCGAACCGGGAGCCCAGCGGAAGCGGCAGGTGAATTCGGGTCGCGTCGAGTGTTCGAACAGGAAGCGCAGCAACGGTGCGCTTTCGGCCACCGTCATATCCTCAAAACGTTCCGTATGCAGCGAATTGACGAACAGCGCTTTCTTGCCGGTCTCGGGGTGCGTCCTGATGACCGGATGCACCGCTGACAGCGTCGTATGGCTGCCGTAACCCTGGCCCTGCGCGAGTACGTCTTCGGCTTCGAGCGACGCGAGAATGTGGCCGTTCGCATGCACGGCGCGCAGACCGGCCAGCATGGTCTTCATGCCGTCGGAGAGGGTGTCGTACGCCATGTACTGATTCGCGAACAACGTGTCGCCGCCAACTGGTGGCAGAATCCGCGCGGCAAGCACCGAACCGAGCGGCGGAATCTCCAGGTGTGTGGTGTCGGAATGCCATTCCCAGCCGAACACGAGCGCGTCTTCCGGCTTCTTGTCGATGATCAGCAGTTCGGGCAGCGAGCCCGGATGCTGCCGGTGTGGCGGCAACACCGCAAGCTCACCGAAATAACGGGCAAAGTGAGCAAGATCGTTATCCGATGCATCTTGCTCGCGGAAAAAGATCACGAGGTACTCATGAAACGCGCGCCGGATCTGTGCGACCGTTGAAGGATCCAGTTCGCCGGACAGATTGACGCCGAACACTTCGGCGCCCAGAGAACCGGCCAGCGGTCTGACGATGATGCTCGATGCCATGCGAGTCTCCTCCGCGATACACGTGACGAGCGCCTGTCAGCACGGCCGGGGCGCAGTCTCCCACGCTCGGCGCCGCCCGTTCAGAAAACTTCTTGCGTTCATATATGTGAACGTCTATGCTTATCCATGAACTCAGAATAGGCGATGTGCAAACGCTGCGCAAGCGCGTTTGCCTTCCGTCCATGCGTGAATTCGGGTTTTCCTTAGGCTTTTTCGGGGGCGCAATGACGGTCGCGAACGATTCGGATGTCAAAAGCGCACGGCGCGTAGTCGAGATTTTTCAATTGTTCGCGGAGCTCAAGCAGGCGGTGCCGCTCGCGTTGATCAGCAAGCGTCTGGAGTTCCCCAAGTCGAGCTGCCTCGCGCTGCTCAAGACGCTCGAATCGAACGGCTACCTGTATCGCGTGCACGATTCGGCGGACTACTATCCCACGCGCCGTATCTTCGACGAGGCGCGCGTCATCATCGACAACGATCCGCTGCTATCGCACGTGCGGCCGGTGTTGCAGGAGCTCTGCAACGAAACCGGCGAGACGGTGTTCCTCGCCACGCGAACCGGCCATCAGTCGCACTACCTCGAAGTCGTGCAGTCGGGTCAAACGCTGCGCTACGCGGCGACGGTCGGAGAAAAGCGGCCGCTGCATATCGGCGCCGCCGGGCAGGCGCTGCTCGGCGCGATGACCGACGACGCGCGCAACGCGTTGATCGAGGAACTCGAGTTCGAGCAATACGCGCCGAATACCGTGACCAGCAAGACGCGCTACAAGCGTCTGATCGAGCAGGGCAAGGAGCGCGGCTGGTTCGTGTCGATCGGCGGATATCAGTCGGAGATCGCCTCGATCGGGCACTACGTGTGGATCAACGGCGAGGCATATGCGATCGTCGTCGGCGCGCCGACGCAGCGGGTCAAGGGCAACGAGATCTCCATCGGCCGGGCGGTCGCCAAGTACTGCAAGAAGATTTCGAGCCGGACGTAGCGGCCTGCAAGATCCGTCGAGAGCGCGGTAGGGGCACTTGCGGCGCAGGGTTCAGCCTCCGCGAAGCACGGCCCACAGGTCGCTGCTTTGCAGTTCATCGAGCGCAAGCACCGCATCGCGAACCTGTTCGGCGCGCGCGTGACTGACGGCCCAACACGCGTTCTCGAAGTACTTTGCGACGATCGCCTCATTGGAGAGCGCGCGCTCGCCGGCGCCTTTGTTGATGCGGTAATAGCGGCGATGTTGCCGGCCGTCGTCCGTATCGACGAGCATGCCGCCCGAGTAGTAGGCGGGGAACGCGCTATCGGGGTCCGCGACGCATTCCACTCGCGCGGACAGCGCGAGGATGCGCTCATCGGCGAGCGTATCGGGTTCCAGTTCAGCCAGTCCGAAGCGTCCACGCACGAGCGACGCCGCCGCCACATACTGCGCGCTGAACTTCGCTTCATACTTCGTGGTGGGCCGCCTTTTCGCTTCGAGCGGCTCGGTAACGATCGGCATGACCGGTTCGGGCAGCAGCGCCTGAATGCGGCTGATCCGGCTCACATCGATCTCGCCGCTGTGCGCCAGATCGGCGCCGGCCTCCGCGATCGAATGCAGAAAATGGCACACAGGGTAGGGTTTGATCGCCATCTGTTCCGTTTCCCAGATTTCGCCGAGACCCGCGCTCGCCGTGACGTAATCGACTTCGCCCGCGTGTTGCTGCAGGTGCGAATCGAAAAGCCCGTAACGCCCTTCATACGGGCGCGACGGCGCAACAAAACCGGCCTGTGCAAGCCGTGCCGCTGTGATGCCGCCAACGCAGCCCCAGCCCGGATGCAAGCGCTTGGACCACGTGCCTTCTTCGAGAAACACTTGCACGCCCGAAGCGGTGCTCGCAGCAATCCCTTGCGCCGCGGCCAGTTGCGCGGTATCCAGTCCATAGAGGCGGCCGGCGATCAACGCGGCCGAGAAGTGCGACAGCACACCGGTCGGGTGATAGCCGGCATGATGAAAGCCGCCTTTCGCCGCCGCGCCCAGACGCGTGGCGACTTCCATACCCACCAGATACGCGGCGAGCGCAGCGCGCCCGCTGGCGCCGGTTTCGTTGCCGACAGATAGCGCCGCCGGCGCGCAGAAGGCGGTTGCATGCACGATGCCTTTCATATGCGTGTCGTCGTAATCGAGTCCATGCATCAGCGCCGCGTTGAGCAGCACCGCATTGCGCACGGTGTGCGTTTCGCTGCTGCCGATCACCGGACTGACTCCGCTTTCGCCGAGCGCCCTGATGCCGCGCAAGATCACGTCGGCGAATTCGTTGCAATGGGACGCGAACGCAATGCCGAGCGCGTCGAGGATCAGATGCTTGGCGCGCGTGCGTACGTGGCGCGGCACTTCGTCGAGGTTCAGCGAGTGAGCAAACGCTGCGAACGTTTGCGAAAGCGTGCGGTTGCCGGCGGGTGTGCTTGCCATCGTGAGCTCCATCGCATGTCGAAATTCGAGGCCTGAAATCGCGGGCCAACAGGATTCACGTTATAGATCGGCCTGCGTGACAAGCAAGCTGTTTCGCGAAAAACACGGTGCACATCCGCGATAACCCGGATCTTCGTCCACGCTTAAATCGACGTTCAGCATATCGAAATTCCGTATGCGGCGATTATCGGCGATGCTCGGTAAAGCCCGCGACGCAGCGTGTCCGTGAGCGGCACGGGAAATACCATAAGACGATTGGAGACAGACATGCTACGAGCCCCGCTGCGAACCTGGATCGGCGTCTTGGCGGTGCTGCTTGCACTCTTGCCAATGGTCTCGCGTACGGCCTTCGCGAGCGATCCCGCGCTGATCGAGCTGGCGAAGAAAGAGGGCGGCCTCGTGGTCTACGGATGCGACCCGCCGCAAACGCCGGTGTATCTCGACGCATTCAAGAAGCGCTATCCGGAGATCAAGGTCAGTTCTTACGTCGCGGGCTGCTGGCAGATTTACAACCGCCATATCGCCGAGCGCAATGCAGGCAAGCAGGCCGCGGACGCGTTTTTCTCGCTGGAAGACGTCTTCACGCGGATGCAGAACGAGCAACTGCTCGACCCGTATCACTCGCCGGAGTTGAAGAACTTTCCCGCCGATGCCGCGCCCGCCGGAAAGGACTTCGAACGTGTGAAGACCTTGATTCTCGGCGTCGGTGCAAACAAACAGTATCTGAACGGCATGCAACCGCCGCAAGACTGGATGGATTTCGCCAACCCGAAGAAGGAGTGGCAAAACCAGATCACGTTTTACGACCCGCGTACGTCGTCGGCGGCTTTCTCGTTGCTTGCGACGCTGTACCAGAACTTCGGCGAACAGCGCACTGTGGCGATCTACCAGGGGCTCATCAAGTCTGGGGCTGAACTGACACCGACCACGCCGGCCGGCTTGTCGAAGATGCTGTCCGGCGAAAAGCCGCTGATGTTCTACGTGGTCAACAACCACTATAGCGGTGCGGTCGCCAAGGGCGCGCCGCTCGAATTCATCGTGCCGAAATCCGGCACCGTGTCGACGCCGTTTTCGGTCGCGGCGCTCAAGGGCGCGCCGCATCCCGCGGCGGCGAAGCTGTTCGTCGACTTCATGATGAGCGACGCGCAGACGATCATCCAGAAAGCGAACGAGTACGCATTGCGCAACGGCTCGGCGCCGCCGCAGGGCATGCCGAAGCTCGCGACGGTGAAGGTGCTGCCGCTCGACATCGACGCCGCGCTCAGGCAGCAGGCGCAGTTGATCGAGCTCTGGCAGAAAGCAACCGGAATCAGGTGAGGCCACGCATGTCGATCATCATTCGCCGCCTGCAAAAATCCTATGGCGCGCAACCGGTGCTGAAGTCGGTCAGCGAGAGTTTCGCCGAGGCGCAGATTTCGGTGCTGCTCGGCGCGAGCGGTTGCGGCAAGACCACGACGTTGCGCTGTATCGCGGGACTGGAGCGGCCTTCGGATGGCGAGATCGTGATCGCCGGACGTACCGTGTATCAGGCTACGCCCGCGCTGTGGGTGCCGCCCGAACGCCGTCATGTGTCGATGGTGTTCCAGTCGTACGCAATCTGGCCGCATATGAGCGTATTCGAAAACGTCGGCCTGCCGTTGCGGGCGGCAGGAGTGAGCGGCGCCAAGGCACGCGACGCGGTGATGGCGACGCTGCGGCTCGTCGGCCTCGACACGTTCGCCGAGCGCAGCGCGACGCAGTTATCAGGCGGTCAGCAGCAGCGCGTGGCGCTCGCGCGCGCCATCGTGTCCGAGGCGCCTGTCATTCTGATGGACGAGCCGCTCAGCAATCTCGACGCGAAACTGCGCGTGGAGATGCGCATCGAAATTCGTGAATTGCAGCGGCGTCTCGGCCGCACCATTCTGTTCGTCACGCATGATCAGGAAGAAGCGATGTCGATAGCGGACACCGTCTACCTGTATCACGCCGGCACGGTGATCCAGAAAGGCGCGCCGAAGGATCTCTACGATCGTCCCGCCACGCGTCATGCAGCGGAGTTTCTGGGGCGGGCGAACATCATCGCGGACTACGAATGGCAAATGGGCGCGAACGGCGCGGTGTTCGCGATGCCCGGCGGCCTGACGTTGCCCGCCGCGCTCGCGCAACCGCCGCGGCCCGGCGAGCTGTTGTGCATTCGTCCGGAGAAGTGGCGCGTGCGTCAGGCGGGTACACCCGGCTCGATCGCCGGGCGCGTCGCCGAGGCGAGTTTCGTCGGCAATCGCACCGAGTACCGGATCGACACCGCGTTCGGCCAGATGAGCGTCGTGCAGCTCGACGCCGGTCCACGCCGGCCGGGCGACGCGGTCAGTATCGAAGTGGCGGCGGACGATATACGCGTGATAGGAGCGTGACCTTGGCCGACCTGCCTCTTTCGGAGCGTCACGCCGTGCAGCGCCACCGGTTCATGCAGCAGGTGCCGGCGATCATGGCGATCGTGCTGATCTGCTGCGCCGTCGCCGTCCTCGTGATCGCGCCGCTGTGCGCCGTGCTATATCGCGCCGTATTCGACGCGGACGCGGGCACGCCGTCGGTGACGGGCCGTTACTTCGCCGAAGTGCTGGGCAAGCGGATTTACTGGGACGCGTTGGGCAACACGCTGTTCGTGTCGGGCGGCGCTGCGATGATCGCCACGCTGCTCGGCGTATCGTTCGCGTGGATTTTCGAGCGCACCGATACGTGGATGCGTGGCGTATTGCAATGGATCAGCCAGTTGCCGATCTTCATTCCGCCGTTCGTCGGCGCGGTCGCGTGGGCGCTGCTCGCCGCGCCCCGCAGCGGCATCATGAACCGGCTCCTCGCGGCGCTCGGTTTGCCGGGCGTGCTGGACGTCTACAGCCGCTGGGGCATGCTGATGGTGATCGGCCTGTATCTCGCGCCGTACGTGATGATGATCGTCGCGGCGGCGCTGCGCAGCATGGACCCGAGCCTCGAGGAAGCGGCGCAGGTGTGCGGCCTCACGCCCTTGCAGACCATGCGCCGCATCACCATTCCGCTACTCACGCCGGCCGTGCTGTCCGGCGCTGTCCTCGCATTCACGATAGCGATCGGCCTGTTCGGCACGCCGGTGGTACTCGGCTGGTCGCGACAGATTCTCATGCTGACCTCGCGCATCTGGATCGGCTCGCAGGAAGTGCCGCCCAACTATGGCGTGATGGCCGTGCTGTCGATCTATCTGCTTGCGTTGTCGAGCTTCACGACGTGGCTGCAACGCGTGCTGATCGGCAAGCGGGTCTATACGACCATCAGCGGCAAGGGGTTCCGGCCGCGGCTCGTCGAACTCGGCGCATGGCGCTGGGCCACCGGCGCGCTTGCGGCGCTCTATGTCGTGTCCACGATCCTCGCGCCGATCGCAATCCTGATCGCCGCGGCGCTGTCGCGCTACACCTGGTCCGGCGAGTACTCGTTCACCACGGCGATCGGCTATCTGCAATCGGACGACGTCTGGTTCACGCTGCAAAACAGCGTGCTCATCTCGGTGGTTTCCGCGACTGCGGCGACGCTCGCGGGCATCGTGATCGCGTGGATCGTGGTGCGCACCCGGCTGCGCGGCAAGGGCCTGCTCGAATACGTGATCCTGCTGCCCATTTCGATGCCGGGCATCGCGTTCGGCGTCGGCATGCTGCTGTTCTGGATCAACGTGCCGCTCTCTGTCTACGGCACCACGCTGATCATCGTCTTTGCGTTCGTCGGCCGGTTTACCGCCTATGCGGTGCGGTCGGTGTCGGCCAGCCTGATCCAGGTGCATCCCGAGCTCGAAGAGAGCGCACGCGTGTGCGGCTATGGACCGTTGCGCACGTTCACGCAAATCACGTTGCCGCTCATTCGCGCCAGCGTGATCGCAGCGTGGCTGCTGCTCTTCAGCTTCTTCATGACCGAGCTCTCGATGGTCGTGATTCTCTACACCGCGGCGGACCGCACGTTCTCCGTGCTCGCATTCGAAGCGTGGAATGTCGGCGATTTCTCGCGGCTCGCGAGTTACTCGCTGTTGCAGATGGCGGTCGGCATCGTCTTCATGGCGATTTTGAAGACCTGCTTTCGCAGCTGGAGCGCGCCGCGTTCCATGCAACCGGTCACACCGAACTGAAGCAGACGGCCGTCTGCGTAATCTGCCCGTTGCCGGGCGTCTGGAGGAGCAGGGTATGAAACCGAAGAACATGCTGATGGACACGATGAAGTCGGGCCGCACGGCACTCGGCGTGTGGGCGAACGATCCCGAAACCGCGGAACTGTGCGCGCATCTCGGCTTCGACTGGATCATGATCGACATGATGTTTACCGGCATGGACTTCCATGACGTGCAGAACATGATCCGCACCTGCGAGGCGGCCGGCATTACGCCGGTCGTGCGCATGCAGACCAATCCGTGGCATGGCTACGATGCGCGCATTGGCGTCGATCTGTCGCGCTTGCAAGGCCTCGGCGCGGAATACGTGCTGATCTCGCATTCGGGCCTGCAGGAAATCGACGAAGCGCTCGAAATTGCGCGCGACTGGCACCGGCGCGCGCTCTGGATTCATCCGTTCAACAATCGCGAATGGGAGCAGCGCACCGACGAGATGGCGCAGGCCACGTACATCATTCCGCACGTGGAGAGCCAGGGCGGCATCGACGACTTCGACAAGGTACTCGATCATCCCGATCTGAAGATGTTCTTCTTCGCGATGACCGATCTGTCGAAAGTGCTGGGCGGCAATGCGAAGAAACCGGACTTCAATAGTCCGGATCTGTGGAAGCTGGTGGACCGTGGTGTGAAGAAAGCGCAACAGCGCGGCATCATGGTCGGCGCTAATACGAGCTACGCCTATACGTTGGAGGAAATGCGCCAGCGGGTCAAACGGCTGCACGACGCCGGTATGAACTTCATCATGATTCAGGGCGCGCAGTTCCTGTTTCAGGTCGCGATGATGGAGTTTTTGCCGAACGTGCGCAAAGACCTGGGCCTGGTCTGAATGCGCGGTTGCGAACATCGCCATGATGATGCGGCACGCCGGAGGAGGTAACATAAGCCACGCGCGAGGTCACGGGCAAAGCGTGACACCCGTGCCCCGGTTTGCCGCTGAGGAGACAATCCACGTTATGGCGACGCATTTCGATCTGACCGACATGCAGTTGATGGTGAACATCGGCGAATCATTGAGTCTCACGCGGGCGGCCGAGAAATCGCACCTGTCGGCGCCCGCGGCCAGCATGCGGATCAAGAACCTCGAAGACTATTTCCGCACACCTTTGCTGTACCGCACCAATCAGGGCGTGACGCTCACGCGTTCCGGCGAGGAACTGATGCGGCATGCGCGCATTCTGATCGCGCAGGTCGAACAGTTGCACGGCGATATGCAGGAATTCGCGCGAGGCGTCAAAGGGCGGCTGCGCGTGCTCGGCAATACCACGGCGATGATGGAGGTGATGCCGAACATCCTGAGCCGTTTTCTCGCCTCGCATCCGGATGTCGACCTCGAACTGCGCGAGAGCGGCAGTCAGGCGATTGCAAGGGCGGTCGCCGACGGCGCCGCCGATCTCGGCATTGTCGCGGGCTGTCCGCCTGCGGAAAACCTGCGCTACCTGCCTTGCCGCGACGACCGTCTGGTGCTGATCGTGCCGAGCGGTCACGTGCTCGAGGGACGTGACGCGGTGGCGTTCGCCGAGACGCTCGCGTTCGATTACGTCGGCTTGTCGGAATGGAGTGCGATTCACGCGTTTCTCGTGCGGGCCGCCGCCGAGGCCGGGCGGCCGTTCCGCTTTCGCGCGGAGATGGGCAATTTCGATGCAGTGTGCCGGATGATCGAGGCGACCGTCGGCATCGGCGTGATTCCCGACTCCGTGGCGCGCAGGCTCGTGCCGACCATGCGCATCACCGCGATCGCGTTGACCGATAGTTGGGCGTTGCGCCGGCTGCATGTCTGCGTGCGCGACTTCGACGCGCTGCCGCTGTTCGCCCGTGAACTGGTCGATATGTTCGCGGCCGAAGCGCATGTCGGAAAAGAAGACACGCTGACGGCCGGCACGGCGACGCCTTAGCGAACCTCGAAGATTGCCTCAACCTCCACGGACGCCGCGGCGGGCAGGGTGGCGACGCCGACCGCCGTCCGTGCATGCCGGCCGCGCTCGCCGAACACCTCGAAGAAAAGATCGGACGCCCCGTTGATCACTTTCGGCACGTCCGGATAACCCGGCGTCGCGTACACGAAGCCACCGACGCGGTGGCAACAGAGCACGCGGTCCAGGTCGCCGTCCAGCGCGAGTTGCAACGCCGCCAACAGGTTCAGCGCGCAGATCTGCGCGGCTTGCTGTCCGGCTTGAAGGTCATGGACCTCGCCGACCGGACCACTGAATC
Organism: Paraburkholderia sp. BL9I2N2; assembly: GCF_004339745.1. Taxonomy (GTDB): domain Bacteria; phylum Pseudomonadota; class Gammaproteobacteria; order Burkholderiales; family Burkholderiaceae; genus Paraburkholderia. The sequence goes on from NZ_SMGP01000001.1 coordinate 1,871,286, forward strand.
GCACTTCGCCTTCCCATTCGCAGATTTGTCCGGAGAGGAAGATCAACTGGCCCGAGCGTGAAAACGGTTTGAACGCGCCGCGCGGCGCGGGCACGTTCGGCAAGGCGAGGCCAAGGGCGTTCAGACGGGCGAGGGCCGTACGAGGGGAAGCATTCGATGTGGGCGTGGTCATGGCGGTGTTGAAGGTTTCCATTGAGGTGAAAGCCGGCGGGCGTTCGGAGCTGGTCAGGCGTTGGTCGATGCGAAGCGATCCGGTAGGCAAATCATGACACGACCGGGCGCTGGTGAGAAACGTGTGAAGCATGCTCGACGCTTCCATGCGAGCTAACGGCAACGATATACACCCGCGCGGGCGTATGATTTCGCAACCTCTGCCAAACAGGAGCCGCCCCATGCAACCGCGTGTCCATCTTCTCTTCATTACCATATTGGCCGGTGCATTGAGTGCCTGCGCGCAGACCGGCCCCGTCGAATTCTCCGCCTCGGGCGCCGACGCGCCGATGCTCAATCAGGCAAGCGATATGGACTTCGGTCCGATGGACAGGACGATCGCGCAATGCAAAACGGTGTCGCGCAACGCGGGCCCGGGTCAATGCACGAAGGTTCGCGCTTACGAATCGTGCATGAAGAGCAAAGGCTACATTACCGTGCTCGGGCCGGAAAACCCGCAAGGCTGCGGCGACCCGGAATGGGAGAAGGATGTGCGGAAGTGGCTTCAGTGAGGAGTTCATTGCGCAAGCCCTGTCAGCACGCATGAAATCCCGGCGCGAGAGAACGACATGAGTCGCCAGCGCCGCCGCTTTTCTGGCGAGCGACGACTCGGCCTTGATGTCGGGCGCGAATCTGGTCGTTGACGGAGGATGGACGGCGGGTTGAATCACACGGGTGATCGAAGTGGCGCGGCCGGCCAACCGGAGCGTGTGCGGATCAGCAACGATCTGGGCGCGCCCGAAACAGATGCCGAAGCGCACACGCGCCAAGGCTAACTAACTCGCGCAAAGCGCCACAATCTCCGCCGCCGACGCCTCCTCACGCGCCAGGGTTCGCCGGTCCATCCATTCGAAGCGGCCCGACGCGAGTGCTTTGCCGCTGACCACCACGCGTTGCCGGCATGCGATCAACTCGGCGTCGGCGAGCTTTTTTCCGGCTTGCGCCAGACGATCGTCGACCAGCACGCTCAATCCTTTTGCTTGCAGTTCGCGTTGCAGCGCCTGGGCGGCCTCCTGCCGTTCCTGACGCTCCCAGTCGATGACGGTGAGCACGACGTCGAAGGTGTTCAACGACTCGCTGCCCCAAAAGCCGCGCTCGTCGCGCTGCCGGCTGAGGAGCAACATGGCGAGGCGTGAAACGCCCACGCCGAAGCAGCCCATTCTGACGAATTCGCCTTTGGCGTTCACCAGTCCCATAGCCTTGGAGTAACGGTCGCCCAGGTCGAAAATGTGCGCACATTCGAGTGATTTCTTGCCGTCGGTCTCGTCCTCGCCGAGTTCGCTGAGGACATGAAACTCCTCCGAGCTTTGGCCGCCGATTTCCCCGTTGTCGCTGGACTTGACGATGGCGGCGAGCCCCAGTCGCCTGAAGATGCGCTGATAGGCTTCACGAACGGCCTCATATGCTGCGCGCGCGCCGTCTTCCGTGGCATTGAAGGCGTAGCCGTCTTTCATGATGAACTCCTTGGCGCGTGCGAGGCCGCCGCGCGTCCTCAGTTCGTCGCGGTATTTGTTGCCGAACTGATAGAGGCCCAGACTCATGTCCGTCCTGTTGTAGTGCGTCTTGACCATGTTGGTGGCCAATTCCTCGCATGTGGCGCCGAGGCAAAAGAGCCGGCCGGAGCGGCTCGTGAGCCGCATCAGCTCGTCGCCATACACGTCCAGTCGCCCGGTTTGCCGCCACAGATCGGCGTCCTGCAACAGGCTCATCTGGATTTCGCAAAAGCCGGCGCGCTCCATCTCCTCGCGCACGACGCTCTCGACGCGCCGCTGCGCTCTCAGGCCGAGCGACATCCAGGAGTAAAGTCCCGCGGCGTCCTGATGGACGAGGCATGCCTTGCGGGCGAGGTCGGTCAGTTCCAGCCGGGTGTTGTCCTGCTCGAAGAAACTGTTGGCGAAAAAATGCTGTGAGAATTTCATGATGTGCTCCGGATTCAGAATTCAGCGTAAAAACAGGCCTGAAATGAAAAAACGCCCGCAAGGGGCGTCCGGATCATCGATTCTCACGCGAGGCGCAGGCGCTTAGCCTCCCTGTCGCGCATATTGAGTTCTCGAGCAGACTCCGGCCGCCATAGCGGGCACCGGAGGTCGTTGCGGGAGAATGCTCAAAAAGTCCATGATGTTCTGCTGCTCGTGCTGTACTCGTTTCTATTCAATAGCGGGGATACTGCGCCGACATGATCGAGACGGATCGCGGGTTCGCTTCCTCGTCTTTCATTAGTTGCTACTCTGCACGAAACGCGGCGTGGCTGCAACCCCGCCTCGCCATTGTCCGGGGCATAGGGGCACTGCGTGTACTGTTACTCAGGTTCGCCAAGTGTGCGCCTCAATGCCGTGAAGAACAGTTCCGACTGCGCCCGCTCGCTTTGCACCTGATTTGCCACGCGAGCCGCAAGGGCAGGGTCCACCGGCTTCAGTGGCCGCCCCGTGGAAAGCGCCAACACCTGGCTTTGGCAAGCCCGCTCCAGATAGTAAAGATCATCGTACGCGTAGTCGATGCGCTCGCCGCACACCACCACGCCGTGGTTGCCGAGGAATACGATGTCGCTGCCATTCATTGCATGCGCGATCCGTTCGCCTTCTCCGGCATCCAGTGCCAGGCCGTTGTACTCGCGGTCCAGTGCGATCCGGCCGTGAAAGCGCATTGCGTTTTGCGACAGCGTGGTATCGAGGCCGCAGTCTTCGGTCAGCGTCAACGCCGTCGCGTAGGGCATATGCGTATGCAGCACGCAATGCTTGCCCGCGATGTTATGGACCGCCGCGTGGATGAACATGGCGGTGGGCTCGACCTCGTGCCGGCCGGCGACGCGATTGCCGAGACCGTCCACGATGACGATGTCGTCCGCCGTGATTTCGCTCCACATCAGGCCGCGCGGATTCAGCAGGAAGAGGCCGCGGTTTCCGGGCAGTGCGATACTGAAGTGATTGCATATCCCTTCGCCGAGACCGTGATGCGCGGCGGCACGCAGTGCCAGCGCAAGATTCTGCCGCAGGGCGACGACTTCCGGGGCGTGAAAGATGGCGTCTTCAACAACCGGGGTAGCTTTCATGGCGGTGTCCGCGTTCGTAATGATGTGGAGGAGGCGGCCCTTATCGCCCGACTCTCGACAAACATTGACGAGCTTATCAGCGGCTTCAGGCGAGAGGTAGTGCGAGCCTCGCTATTTCCGCGAAGTATCGCGCGCCGGTTAGCAAAATATCATCATTGAAGTCATAGGTTGAATTATGCAACGGCACGCCGCCCGTCTTGCCCGTATCCCCGTTGCCGATGAAAGCAAAGTTGCCCGGCACGACCTGCAGGAAGGCGCCGAAGTCCTCGGAGATCATCATGGGCTGCACGTTGGCTTCGACGTTTTCAGCGCCGACGATATTGCGAGCCGCCGAGACCGCAAGCTCCACATAATCCCCCGAGTTCACGGTCGGTGCAAATTCGTGCGTGTATTCGAACGAGCACTGCGCCCCGTGCGCGTGGCAGATCCCTTCGCTGATTTCTCGCATGCGGGTGGCGAGCATGTGCTGCACCTCCGGCGCGTAGCTGCGCGTGTCGCCTTTGATCGTCACATTCGACGGGATGACGTTGCGAATGCCGTCCGTGATGAACTCGGTGCAGGAAATCACCGCCTGTAAGCCCGGATCCAGGTTGCGCGAAACGATGGTCTGAAGCGCCAGCACGATTTGCGACGCGATCACGATGGGATCCACGCCCATGTGCGGCCGCGCCGCGTGCGTGCCGCGCGCCTTGATATGGATGACGAAGTTATCCTCGCTCGCCATGATTCCGCCGGCTCGGGTCGCGAATGTGCCGGCCCGCTGGCCCGGCATATTGTGCGCACCGAAAATTGCGTCGACAGGGAAGCGCTCGAAGAGTCCGTCGCTCATCATCGCTTTTGCGCCGCGGCCGTGTTCCTCCGCCGGCTGGAAGATAAACCGCACCGTACCGTTGAAGTCTCGCCGCTCGCAAAGCAGGCGCGCCGCGCCGAGGATCATGGACATATGGCCGTCGTGACCACACGCGTGCATCTTGCCGTGCGTACACGACGCGTGCGAACGGTCAGGCGCGTTTTCGAGGATATTGAGCGCGTCCATATCGGCACGCAGTCCGATCACGCCTTTTCCCGGCCCAACGGTGAGATTGGCGACGAGTCCGGTACCGCCGATTCCACGGTGGACTTCGAGGCCGAGCGTTTGCAGAATGTTCGCCACGTAATCGGCGGTCGCGACTTCCTCGAAGCCGGTTTCCGGATGCTGGTGCAGATGCTGACGCCAGCTTTTCAACTGCGATTGCAGGGACGTTTCCATGGTTTCAGATCCTGTTCGAATTCAATGCATGCCGACGCGTCATGCCATATCCGCCGATGAGTGAGCAAGATGGCCGAGCCAATCGGCCTGACGCTCCAGCACCGACGCAGCGGTTTCGCCCACGCATTGCGCGTAGACGGAGGGCGCGGTCGCACCTTCCGTGCTGATGACGAGCACGCGCGAATCCGCATTCAGTCCGACTGCTCGCGCCAGGTTCGCGTCGCTCATTAAAGCGGTCAGGCCTGCGAAACCCGCAGCGCCCGACTCGCCAACCACTAGCGGCACATCGCGCGCGGAGCCGGCGGCCAATGTGCGCATGGCAGTGATCGCGTCGTCGTCCTGGATGGTCATGAAGTGATCGATGCAAGGCTGCAGGATTTTCCACGCGAGCGGCGATGTCTCGCCGCAAGCCAGCCCGGCCATAAGAGAATCGATCGCTCCGCTAGCTCTCGTCGCGCGGCCCTCGAGCGCGCTTTGATACAGGCAATCGGCCTGTTGCGGCTCGACCACCACGAAGTGCGGCCGATCCGCGCCATAGGTCTCCCACAGAAAGCTCGCGATACCCGCGGCAAGGCCGCCCACGCCGCCTTGCAGAAAGACGTGGGTGAATGCCGGGACGTGCTGATCGCTGGCGCTTTGCTCGATGATTTCGGCGACCACGGTTCCGTATCCCTGCATCACGTCGCGAGGAATGTCCTCATAGCCTTCGTACGAGGTATCCGACACGACATGCCAGCCGTTTGCAGCAGCAAGGCGGGCTGCCTCTTCGACCGACTCGTCGTAGTTGCCCGCGATGCGGATGATCTTCGCGCCGTACGCGGCGATCGCCTGCTCGCGTTCGACGCTCACATTGGCATGCAGCACGATCACGCATTCACAGCCGACCGTTTGCGCGGCCGCCGCCAACGCCTTGCCGTGGTTACCGTCCGTTGCGCTGATCACCGTCAGATGGGTGAGCATGTCCTTGCAGCGTCCCTCGATCACGGCAACTGCGTCGAGGTCGTGCATCGGCCAAAGGCGCAGGATCAGCCGGACCAGTGCGATGGGTGCGCCCAGCGCCTTGAAGCTGCCGAGTGGGGAACGCACGGACTCGTCTTTCACGCACAGCTTCGCGACGCCGAGTCGCGCCGCGGCATCGGGTAAATCCCGGAGCGGCGTTGCCTTTGGATTGAGGTGATCCCAATGTGACAGCCATGCACGGCTTTGCTGGGCCGCCGCAACGTTCAGGATCTGCGTCAGGTCATTGGGGTAGCAGGTACGCGACGCATGCTTGTTGGCGATGAGCATTGCAATTCGACTCCGGAAAGACGGTTGGACAAAGTGATTTCAGTCGGGAAAAGGGCGGGACGCCGTCCTCGACATGTCACCTTCCACCAAAATAATATTGCTTGATCCGCGCCGATATGACGCAAAATGCAGGCTCTTTATGAAAAAAAATCTCATTTAACCGGGTTGAAGCACGACTATGGCCACGACTCTCGATACCTTCGACAGAAAGCTGCTGCGCGAAGTACAGGAAGACGCGCAGATCCCGCAGAACGAGCTTGGGTCACGCGTCAGTCTGTCCACTGCCGCCGTGAACCGGCGCCTGCGCCGTCTTGCCGACGAGGGCGTGATCGAACGGTATGCCGCAATCGTTTCGCCGGAGAAGGTGGGTTCGCCTCTCACGATCATCACGTCCATCGAGGTCGAGAGCGAACAGATCGACCTGTTGGACGCGATGAAGCGGACGTTCTCACAGTGTCCGCAAGTTCAGCAGTGCTATTACGTCGCCGGCGAGTGGGACTTCGTGCTCGTCATGACGGTGCGGCATATGGAGCAATACAACGAGTTGACCCGGCAACTCTTCTTCGCGAATAACAACGTCAAGCGCTTCAAGACGCTGGTCAGCATGAGCCGCGTCAAGGTCGGCTTGACGGTGCCGGTCGATCTCGACGAATAGCCCGTCGCTATCTGACGACGCTGCGGTCGTGCCAGTCGCCTTGCCCGAACTGGCGAACGGTGATCGCGCCATTGCGGATGTCGCCATTCGCATCGAACTGGATGGGGCCGGTTACGCCATCTATTTTCAAAGTCTGGAGCCTGGCGAGGTAGACCTTCGGGTCGGTGGAGTCGGCTGCCTGCATCGCGCCCGCCATGGCCATCACGGCGTCGTATGCATACGGCGCGTAGAGCTGCACAGGCGTGCCGAAGCGCTGCTGGAAGCGTTTGAAGAAGGCGTCGCCCTGCGGCATCTTCGCAGGCGGCACGCCTGCGAGCGTGCAGTACATGTTGTCCGTCATGGCCGATCCGGCCAGCTTGATGAACTGCGGCGTGCACGCTTCATCGCCTGCAATCAGTTTCGCCTTCAGGCCGAGTTTCTGCGCCTGTTGCGCGAACGAGGCTGCCTGCGTATCGCCACCCGTAAACACGATGCCAGTCGGAACATGACTCTTGATCGTGGTCAGCACGGCCATCCAGTTGGTCGTTTTGTCCGTTCCGTATTCTCGAACCACGACGGTGCCACCCGCCGCCTTGACGGCCTTTTCGACCTCGTCGGCGAGGCCCTGCCCGTATGCCGTGCGGTCATCGACGATGGCGACCCTGGACACCTTCAGATCCTTGACGAGGTAGGTGCCGATAACCGTTCCCTGTCTGACGTCATTGGCAACCATGCGAAACACCGACTTGTAGCCTTGCGCCGTCAGCTTCGGGTTGGTCGCGGACTCCGTGATCATCGGAATACCGGCGTCGGAATAGATCTTGGATGCGGGAATGGACGTGCCGGAATTCGCATGTCCCACGACGCCCGCCACCTTGTCATCGATGAGTTTTTGCGCCACGGTCACTGCCGTCTTGGGATCGGCGGCGTCATCCTGGGAGTCGAGCGCGAACGTCACGGTCTGTCCGCCGATACGCAGTTTCCTGCTGTTCAGATCCTCGATTGCGAGCCTGACGCCGTTCTCGTCATCTTTGCCGATGTGCGAGAGTTCGCCGGTCAGCGGCGACACCTGGCCGATTTTCACGGTGACGTCCGCGCGAGCCGACAACGGCGACGTCGCTAGTGCCAGAGCAAACATGGCGGTGGTGCACTTCAGTGTTTTCACGATCGGATACTCGCAGAAATGGAGACGGGGCTGATGCATCGGAGGCACGACTCGGGGCCTTTTGCTTGTCGCGCAGGCTGATGGAAATCGTACGGTGCCCGCGTGGTAGCCAAAATCGCGTGAGGTGCCGCTCGTGAAATTGCTGATCGAAAACAGCCTGCGGATCGATAATTTTTCTCGGCGGTGTTGGCACACCGGCGAAGCGTCGGGTCGACGTGACAACGGCCGTTCGCTATTTCCGACGAAAGGAGCGCTTCCGCTTAAGCCACTCAATAGGTGTAAGAGGCGATCACGCGTCTAATCGTTTCCAACGACTCCCGGAGCGTGGTCAATTCAACAGAACCAAGCGCCACGCGAATCGCATGCGGTACATGTTCCGAAGTCGAGAAAGGCTCGGCAGTCGAGACTGAAATTCCCTCGCGCACGAGCGCCATCGCAACCACGTCCGCGCGAACCTCCTCTGCGAGAGGAAGCCAGAGGAAGTAGGACACCGGATGACAAACGCGTCGCAGTCCGGCGAGGACCTCGGCGGCCATCGATTGCCGGAGCCTCGCATCCTCGCGCTTCTCTATCTCCAGACGTGCGACGGTGCCATCGTCCAGCCAGCCGCAGGCAATCGCGGTCATCACCGCGGCCGTGTTCCAGGTGGTGGCCCGGATCGCACGCTCGATCGGCGCGACCCAGCGGTCGGGGGCGGCAACGAAACCGACTCGCAGGCCGGTGGCGATGCTTTTCGACAGTCCCGAGACGTACACCGTCGTCTCAGGTGCGAGCGCTGCCAACGGGGGCGGCGGGTCTTGCGCGAGGAAGGCATACGCGGCGTCCTCGATGATGAGCAATCCGTGCTTTCGGGCAAGCGCCGCCAACTCGTGCCGACAATGCGCGTTCATGACCCAGCCTAGCGGGTTATGGAGTGTCGGCATCGTGTAGATGGCACGCACTTTTCTGCTTCGGCACAAGCGTTCGAGCGCGTTCAGGTCGGGGCCCTGGTCGGAAACCGGAATCGGCGCCAGTTCGAGCCGGATCGTTTCGGCTAGCACCTTGAACCCCGGATAGGTCAACGCGTCGACCGCGACCACATCGCCGGGCTTCAGGAGCGCTAGAACGGTTGCTGTCAAACCATGCTGCGCGCCGTTCACGATCACGACCTGATCGCCTTTGACAGCGAGCCCCCGGCACGCCAGGTGACGCGCGACGATCTCCCGTTCATGCGTCCGGCCGCCGTGCGGCTGATAGCGCAATAGCGCATCCAGGTCGCCGGAGGACGCGAGTTGGCGCAGGGCGCTTCTGAGAAGTTCGGCCTGACCGGGGAGGGACGGATTGTTGAAATTGAGGTCCGTCAAACCCGCGTCGCCGGCATGCTGGTCGACGCCCAGGCGCGGAGGCAGGGATATTTCTCGCACGAAGGTGCCGCGGCCGGTTTCGCCGCTGACCAATCCCATCGCCCCGAGTTCGGCATAGACCCGCGACGCGGTGACCAGCGCAAGTCCCTCCTTGGCGGCGAGCTGCCGGTGAGTCGGCAAGCGCGTGCCGGGCGCGAGGCGTCCCGTCCGAATCTCGGTCGCCATTCTGTCGACCAGCAATTTGTACCGCGAGGTGGGCATGCGCAAATGTATCCATGACAATTATTTGATTGTATTGATTCTCGGCCATACGATGTCACATCGCAACTCTGTTTGCGCCGTCGCGGGACCTGCCGGCTTTAGTGCCGCGGCCTCATGAAGCGGCCGCCAACAGTCAGCGCCCCTTGGGCTCATGGACGACAACATCATGCACATCGCCATCCTTACTTTCGAAGGCTTCAACGAACTCGACTCGCTTATCGCGCTCGGCGTCCTCAATCGCGTCAAGAAGCCAGGCTGGCGGGTGTCGATCGCTTGTCCCACCGCGCGGGTCAAGTCGATGAATGGCGTGGTCATCGAAGCCCAGGCTTCACTGCAAGAGGCCTGTACTGCCGATGCGGTGATCGTGGGCAGCGGCAGACAGACGCGTGAAGTCGTCGCCGATAGTGCGTTGATGGCGCAGTTGCAACTCGACCCGTCGAAACAGCTGCTGGCCGCGCAGTGTTCCGGCACGCTTGTTCTCGCCAGGTTGGGCCTGCTCGATGGCGTGCCGGCATGTACCGATCTCACCACCAGGCCGTGGGTTCAGGAAGCGGGTATCGACGTGTTGAATCAGCCCATTTTCGCCAGCGGCAACGTGGCGACCGCCGGAGGCTGTCTGGCTTCGGCTTATCTCGCCGCCTGGATCATCGCCCGTCTGGAGGGGATCGACGCGGCGCAGAGCGCACTGCATTACGTCGCTCCGGTCGGAGAGAAAGAGGCCTACCTGTCCCGCGCGATGGGCAATATCATGCCGTTCCTGGAGGCGAAGCTGACGACGGTGTAAGCGAACAAACTAAAATTGCCAGCGCGGCCTATTGACTATTCCTCTTAGAAAATCGGTCATTTGAGTGAGGTCGCCTGGCACACCGCGGCGGCCCGATCCTCCGCAATACGACCGGCTCCGATCGGTCGAAGCAGCAGTCGCTACCACGGCAAAAACTGAAGGCATCGCCGATGCCTTCAACCCACGCTAAACGTCATTCCCAGTCAAGCGCTTTCTGCGTTCTCTCCTTTTCCCCGCCGCTTCAACTGCGCAAAAACCAACACTTACCCGGCGATAACGTTTGCGCCGATTCAATCCGTCCGGGTCAGTGAGTTTGGCTATTTACAAAACGGGAGGCTACCCAAATACTCCCGCCACAACTTGAAAGTCGAGTGTCAACGAGAAGTCATGCCAGTCCGTTTAACACGGACGTCAGCCGTCATCGGCTGACGCAACTTCACATTCGCTTCCCCCCATGAACACTGCGTTTGCCCTAAGGTCGCAGCGGTCCGGGGTAAATATTACCAACGATTACAAACCGGGTCGTCGTACACAGCAAGGGTCCGGGGAGACTGTCAGCGCATGAAAGCATTAAGTGTTCTCCATAGTGAGTCGTCACGGGGATGGGGAGGCCAGGAGGTTCGCACGCTCAAGGAAATGATCGCGTTGCGAGCGCTGGGTCATAACGTCGAACTCGTTTGTCCGGAAGACGCGTGTCTTGGGATTCGCGCGCACGCTGAAGGCTTTCAGGTGCATTACGCGCGCATGCGGGCGGGCGCGGATCTGCGCTCCATGCTCACGATCCGGTCGCTGCTCGAGCGTCGTCGCTTCAATGTGCTGAATACGCACAGCGGCCATGACAGCCTCGTCGCCGGCATGGCGGGGCGGCTCGCGCGGACGCCGTTCATCGTGCGCACGCGGCATCTGGCGTTGCCGATCACATCGCTTGCCACGTACAACTGGATTCCTCATCGCGTCGTCGCGGTCAGCCATCATGTGCGGAAGTACCTGATCTCCGCGGGCGTGCAGGAACACCGCGTCGAGACGATTTACGACGGCATCCTGAAGCCGGAAGCGGGGACCTGCTCCACGTTGCGCGATGAACTCGGACTGAACGCCGACACGGTTGTCGCCGGCATGGTGGCGATCGTCCGCGAGAAGAAAGGCCACGAAGACCTGATCGCGGCCGTCAGGCCGATGCTGGCCGAGCGTCCCAGTCTGCATGTCGTGATGGCGGGCGACGGCGTGTGGTTCGAGAAGATCAAGACGATTGTCGATGACATGGGCTTGTCCCAGCGTATCCATCTGCTCGGCTTTCGCACGGACATTACCAACGTGCTGCGCGGCTGCGATCTGTTCGTTTTGCCGACGCATCAGGAAGCGCTCGGACAATCGTTTATCGAAGCGATGGCGGTGGGTTTGCCGGTGATCGGCACGCGCGTCGACGGCGTGCCCGAGTTGATCGACGACGGCGTGAATGGCCTGCTCGTGCCGGCGCACGACATCGATGCGTTGAGGAGCGCACTGGCGCGTCTGATCGACGATGCGCCGCTGCGCGAGCGCCTGGGACTGGCCGCGCGTCTGAAGACCGATAACCGCTTCACGGTGGACGCCATGGCGAACGAGACCATCGACTGCTATATGCGCGGCATCTACGCCCGGCGCGCTTACTACGGCGAACGGCGGGCGGCGGCATGACGAAGTTCGCCCGCGCGGTGCCCGTGCTGATGTATCACCACATCAGCACCTCGCCAGGCATGATCACGGTGTCGCCGGAACACTTTGCCGCGCAAATGGCGTATCTGGCCGAGGCGGGGTACACGACCGTCGGCAGTGCGCAACTGTCGGCCTATCTGGCGGGCGAGCCATTGCCGAAGAAGTCCGTCGTGCTGACTTTCGACGACGGCTACCTCGACAACTGGGTGCATGCGCACCCGGTCCTACAGGCACATGGATTGACCGCGTTGTGCTTTCTGGTGACGAGCTGGATCGGCGAAGGACCGGTGCGTGCGCACGCGCGTTCGGGCGGCGCGCTGCCTGCATTGCTCAATCACCGTGATGGCGAGGTCGCGATCGAAAGCGGTGAAGCCGATCGCGCCATTCTTCGGTGGTCGGAGATCGACGCGATGCGTGAAGCCGGCACGTTCGAGTTTCACAGTCATACGCATAGCCATGTGCGGTGGGATCGAGTCTCCGCCAACGCAGAGGAGAAGTGCGCCGGGCTGACACGCGATCTCGCCAGCGCGCGCGCCATGCTGGAGCAAAGACTGGGCGCCGTATCGGATCATCTGTGCTGGCCGCAGGGATACCACGACGACGACTATCGGCGCATTGCGGCTCAGGCCGGCTTCCGTCACTTTTACACGTGCGAGGCGGGTTCGAACTATCCGGGACGTCATGACGGCGCGACTCGCTCGATCACTCGTTTGGAAGTGCGTGACCGGCCGGCTTCGTGGCTCGCCTCGCGGTTATGGGTGCATACGCGGCCCGCGATCAGCCGGGCGTATTTGAGGATCAAACGGTAGTACGGCGGCCCCTGATTTTTCGCCGGCGCAACCTTCCCACCTCTGCGCCGTTGCTATGGCGCCCACAGCCGGGCCGCTTCATCACAACTGCGACTCGATCGGCAACAAACCGAGGAACCAGATGCCGACACGCTTCATGCTGGACACGCCGGGTTCGTCGAGTTCGCTGACCTTGCCATCCGGCGCGGTGTCGATCCATACGATCCGGCTCGTGCCATTCGCATCCGTGCGGGTTTCGAGCCGCCACGCGATCTGATCGAGCTTCGGCTCGACTCCATCCGCGACTTGTGCGGCGAGTGGGGCACTTTCGCAGTACACGCCGATTTCCGTATTGAGCGTGATCGAACGAGGATCGAGATTCATCGAGCCTATGAAGATGCTGGTTCTGTCGAACACATAGGTCTTCGCATGCAGCGAGGCCTTTGAAGAGCCCAGGATCGATTTCTTTTTCTGGCCGGCGTCTTCGCCGGCGTTCCTGTCGACAACGGGCTTCAACTCATACAGATGCACGCCGGCGTCTAGCAGATCCTTGCGATAACGTTGATATCCCGCGTGAACCACCGCGACGTCGGTCGCGGCGAGCGAGTTCGTCAGCACGGTCACGCGCACGCCGCGCTTCGTTTGCGCGCGCATCCATTCCACGCCCTTTTTGCCGGGGACGAAGTACGGCGAGATGATCAGCACTTCTTTCGCGGGCTCGATACTCAACGCATTGAATTGCGACAGCAGATGTCCCTGTGGATCGTCGGGCGAGCGTGTGATTTTGGCGGGATCGTCGTACAGGAGGGTCGCCTTGCCCCAGGAGAAATCGGTGTCGCGCGCGTTCAGCGTTTCGCCGAGGCGTGCCTTGACCTGCGTGACGTACGGCGAATCGCGCTCGGAGGCGATGAACGCCGTGAGCTTGGCACGATAAGCCGGCAGCGAGTCCGGCTCGGCGGGATGTCCGGTCAGGCTGGCGATCGGATAGGCGGCATCCGAGTTCCAGAATTCGTCGAAAGCATTGGAGACCTTGTGGACGACGGGCCCGAAAGTCAGCACGTCGAGGTCGCCAAAGTCGACCTCGCTGGATGCGCCGAAGTACTCGTCGCCGATATTGCGGCCGCCGAGAATGGCGGCCTGATTGTCCGCGATCAATGCCTTGTTGTGCATGCGCCGATTGATCCGTCTGAACTCGAGCGCCATGCCCAGCTTCTTGAAGGACCGATTGGCGATCGGATTGAAGAGCCGTATTTCGATGTTGGGGTGAGAGCTGAGCGCGAGCAGAACCTTGTCGTCGCCGGCCGTGCCCAGATCGTCCAGCAGAACGCGAACCCTGACGCCGCGATCGGCGGCTTTGAGCACCGCGCCGGCCAGATGACGGCCCGTCAGATCGTCGTGCCAGATGTAGTACTGCAGGTCGAGCGTGCGCTCGGCGGCCTCAGTCAGCACGATGCGGGCGAGCAGGGCATCGACGCCGTTGGACAGCAGATGGAACGCGCTGTTGTCGGGATGCTTGCGCTCCTGCGGGATGAAGGCGACGGCGAGCCGCGTGCCGTCCGTATCCGTCAGTGCGTGCGTCGCGGTACGGCCGGTCTGCGGCGGCAGGCTCGCGCAGCCGGACAGCAGCGTGATCAGCAAGACTGCAACGAGACCGCGGAACGTCGCCATGGTTGTGCCCTTCGAGCGTGCGTGTCCGTAAGATAGCGGCAAGCGTGAGGCGCGTCGAGTGCGGCGTCAGTTGCGCCGCCATCCGGAACGCGTCCATCCCGGGTTGCATCCGGCTTCGCGCCGTTCAGACGGGTCGCCGCGACAAATGAATGCCCCCCAGCATGCAGCGGACCGAGCCCCCGGCCATTTCGATGGTGGGCACGCGCAGTGGCAGCAGTCGGGCAGAGCGTTCGATCAGCGCCTTCTGCCTGGCCGTCAGGCATGACGCGGCCCGCTCCGAAAGCGCGAGCACGCGTCCGCCGCTGCCGGATAGTTCAAGCGCGTTCGCGGCAAAGTTGCCGATCTGCGAGGCGTCGAGATCGATCACGACGCGTCCGCTTTCCATCAGGCGCGCCCTCACTTCGGCGCGCCGACGTTCATCGGCGATCAGGTCGAGCCCGATCAACGCGAACTCTGTTGCGACGCTCATCATGACGTTGGTGTGATAGACCGCGAGACCTGCCGAGTCGACCGCGTCGAAGCATACCGGCTCGAAGTTGAAGTTCGTGCAGAACCGTTCGAGCGCCACCGGATCCGCGCGGCGCGAGCGCACGGCATACGCGATGCGCGCGATGTGGTCCAGCACCATGGCTCCCGTGCCTTCGAGAAACACGTCGTCGTATTCGAGTCCCGAATAGTCGATGACGTCCTGCACGCGATACTGTGCCTTGAACATCTCGATCACATCGCTTCTGCGCTCACGCCGGCGGTTGACGCAGTGCATCGGATACAACGCGACGTGCCCGCCGGGGTGCGTCGAGAACCAGTTGTTCGGGAACACGGAATCGGGCGTGCCCCGTGTTCCGTGGTCCTCGAAGAGATGAACGCGCACGCCCGCGGCTTCCAACGCCGCCGCAGCGGCCGTCACTTCGTCATAGGCGGCGGCCGCTAGCGATCCCGCTTCATTGGGATCTGGGAAGCCGCCGGTGCGCTGAAACGCGTTGTCGCTTGCCGTCTCGGGGTTGGGATAAAAACAGTGCGGGCGGATCACGACGACAGCGGACGGCGCCTGAATCGACAGAAGGCTCATGGATAGGGATCGCGGAAGTAAGAGAACATGCGCGTCGATAGCGGGCTGCGCGTCAGACCGGCGCCAATACGTGGTCGACACTCGCCCGCTCGATGGCTGCCAGTGCGAGTTCGCCGAACAAGTCCTTCGGATCCGCGGCAGGCGGAATCAGCGCGACTTCGATTCCGACTTTGTGTGTCCGCGCGAGCTCATGCAAATAGCGCAGTGCCGAATAGTCTTCGAGCGCGAAGCCGACGGAGTCGAATACGGTGACCTGCTGCGCATTTTCGCGTCCGGCGATTTCGCCGCGCAACACGCGCCACAGTTCGACCACGGGCGAGTCGGCGGCCAATTGCTGAATCTCGCCTTCAATACGGGTCTGCGGCTCGTACTCCACGATCACGCGGCTCATGTTCAGCACATCGGCATGCAGTTCGGTCTTGCCCGGACAGTCGCCGCCCACGGCGTTCAGATGCATGCCCGGTTCGATCATGTCCGGCGTGATGATCGTCGCGTAGGCCTTGTCGGCGGTCACGGTCGTGACGATATCGGCGCCGCGCACGGCCTGCGCAACCGACGTCGCGCGGACGATGCGCAATTGCGGCCACGCCGCGAGATTGCGAATGAGTTTGTCCGTGGCGCGGTCGTCGACGTCGAACACGCGAAGCTCGTCGATGCCCACAAGTGTATGGAACGCAATGGCCTGAAACTCGCTTTGCGCGCCATTGCCGATCAAGGCCATGCGTCGCGAATCGGGCCGAGCCAGTGCATTCGCCGCCAGCGCGGAAGTCGCCGCGGTACGCAGCGCCGTGGTCAAGGTGAGTTCGGAAAGAAACAGCGGGTAACCGGTATCCACCGAGGCCAGTGCGCCAAACGCCATGACGGTTTGCATGCCGCGCTCGGCATTGATGGGATGACCGTTCACGTACTTGAAGGCAAACAGCTCCGCGTCGGCCACAGGCATCAACTCGATGACGCCGAGTCGCGAATGGCAGGCGACACGCGGCGACTTGTCGAACTCGCTCCAGCGCAGATAGTCGGCACGGATGATCTGGGCAAGTTCGTCGAGAAAGCGCGGTACGCCGATATCGGCGACGAGCCGGTACGTTGCGGGTACGTCGAGGAAGCGGGTCATGGTGATGTCTCCGTTGTTGTTGCAGGCTCCGAACCGGAGCGATAGCGAAATTATTCCGTGCCTCCACGCCAACAAAAAGACAACAAACATTGCAGTTTGGTGCTCGGAAGTGTCAAGATGCGCACTCCGAATGCGCGTTTTGTACTGTCCGCACTTCTATCTGACCCAGGTATGCTCGACGCAGCCTGAACGGAACCCGGCCGGAAACCGGTGTAGGCTCAAAAAATGATCGATCTCGACGACATCGACCGGCAGTTGATTGCTTTACTGCGCGATGACGCGCGCATGTCCGTTGTGACGCTGGCGAAGCACTTGCGGGTCGCTCGCGCCACGGTGCAGAACCGGCTGACGCGGCTGGAAAAGAGCGGCGTGATCGTGGGCTATACCGTGCGCCTGAAACCCGCGGCGGAGGCGCACCGGATCCGGGCGTTGATGTCGATTGCGGTTGAAGGCAACCGCGCGGCCGATGTGCTCAAAGTGCTTCGTGGCCACCCCAACGTCGCGACGATCCACAGCACCAATGGGCGTTGGGACCTGATCGCGGAGCTGCGGGCGGATTCACTGGAAAACTTCGATCGGGTGCTTGGCGCGATCCGTCTGATCGACGGCATCGCGAGTACTGAAACGAGTATTCTGCTGTCGACTCACAAGATATAAGGGCGTTTTATTGCGGCCACTCAATTCCGTGAGCCCGCACGTCCGCCAAGGGAAAGCCGCTCACATCCGCACCATGACCGACCTCTTTGCCACTCAGCCTCGCGCGCCGCTCGCCGAGCAACTCCGGCCCGAATCGCTCGACGATGTCGTCGGGCAGTCTCACCTGCTGGGCCCGGGTAAGCCGCTGCGGCTCGCCCTCGACTCCCAACGACTGCACTCGTTCATTCTGTGGGGGCCGCCCGGCGTCGGCAAGACGACGATTGCGCGGCTTGCCGCGCGGGCTTTCGACTACGAGTTCATTGCCGAGTCGGCCGTCGCCGCCGGCGTCAAGGAACTGAGGGAGGCCGCCGCGCGTGCCCAGCAGATGCTCGACCACCGGGGCCGCTCGACCGTCCTGTTCCTCGATGAAATTCACCGGCTCAACAAGAGCCAGCAAGACGCCTTGCTGCCGCACGTGGAAACGGGCCGGCTGACGCTCATCGGCGCGACCACGGAGAATCCCAGCTTCGAGGTCAACAGCGCGCTGCTGTCGCGGGCGCAGGTGTACGTGCTCAAGCCGCTATCCGACGAGGAATTGCGGCAGCTCTTCCGGCGAGCGCAGGCGGTGTTGGGCGAACTCGAGTTCGAGCCATCCGCGCTCGATGCCGTGATCGGCTTTGCCGACGGCGACGGCCGCAAGTTTCTGAACCTCGTCGAGCAGCTCGCCAATGCCGCTACCGCAGCCGGGCTCACACGCATCGACGCGAGCTTCGTCAGCACCGCGTCCGCGACAACGACGCGGCGTTTCGACAAAGGGGGCGAGGAGTTCTACGACCAGATTTCCGCGCTGATCAAATCCGCGCGCGGCTCCGATCCGGATGCCGCGTTGTACTGGATGGCGCGAATGATCGACGGCGGTGTCGACGTGCGTTATCTCGCGCGCCGCATCATCATCCTGGCGAGCGAGGAGGTGGGTAATGCGGATCCGCGAGCGTTGCAGGTCGCAGTGAACGCGGCCGAGGCCTATGAACGGCTCGGTTCGCCCGAAGGCGAACTGGCGCTCGCCCAGGCCCTCGTGTATATCGCCGTCGCGCCGAAGTCGAATGCGCTCAGCATGGCGTGGCATCAGGCGCTGTCATTCGTGCGCGGCGACCGCACGCGGGCGGTGCCGCTACATCTTCGGAATGCGCCGACGCAGCTCATGAAGGATCTCGGCTACAAAAAGGACTACCGCTACGCGCATGACGAACCGGATGCGTACGCGGCGGGCGAACACTACTTTCCCGAAGACGTCGCCGAACAACGCTGGTATCAGCCGGTGCCGCGCGGACTGGAATCAAAAATCGGCGACAAGCTCGCTCATCTGCGCGAACTCGACGCGCAGGCACGCGGGAAACTGAAGCGGTAGGCGCTGTCGATCTGATCGACAGCGCCGGTCAGGGCCGCGATATCTTTTTGCTGCGCCCGCTGCCGGTTTTCCGCTCGCGGGGCCTTCGTCCTTAGTTCAACGCAACCGCCGCCGCGGCGCTCACCGGCGAGCCTTCTATCGCCACCGACTGCGTGCCGTCCGGGCCAACGGGCACGTCGCCAACGAGTGTCGTGCGATACAGTTGCCGGTCGAAGTCGAGATCGAAAATATCCGTGGGCGCGAGGTGGGCCGTCGCCCGGTTGTCCCAGAACGCGATGCTGCCCGCCTCCCATTTGAAGCGCACGGTGAACTCCGGCCGCGTCACATGTTCCCAGAGCAGCTCGAGCAACACCTGGCTTTCACGCGGGCTCACGCCGACGATCGACTTCAGGAAGCTCGGGCTGACATAGAGCGCCCGCTCGCCCGTTTCCGGATGAACTCTGACAAGCGGATGTTCGGTGACGAGCCTGCGTTGCTCGACGGCTTTGTTGAACGCCTCCGTGCCGCTCGCGCCGGCCGGCGGCGTGAAACGGTGCAGCCCGCGCAGACCATCGACGAACGCACGCAGCGGTGCGGACAGCTTCTGATAGGCGGCCACCAGGTTGGTCCACTGCGTGTCGCCGCCGTAAGGCGGAATCGTCACGCCACGCAGGATCGACGCCCAGGGCGGATTGAGCGCGGCCGTCACGTCCGTATGCCAGCCGGTCCACGGGCGTTGCAGCGTTTGCCCCTCGAAGCGCGTCGCTTTGCGGTACTTCGAAATCGAGTAGATCTCCGGATGACCGTCCACGTGGCCGAACACCGGATGCCCCAAGGTCAGTTCGCCGAACTGCGCCGAGAACGCGACGTGCTGCTCGTGCGTGAGAAACTGCTCGCGAAAGAAGACGACGCGCCACTTCAGAAGCGCCGCGCGAATCTCCGCGATCTGGCGCGCATCCAGCTTTTGCGTAAGATCGACACCATGAATTTCCGCGCCGATATGCGCGGAAAGCGGCGTGACCTGAATCGACTGTACGTCCTGCACTGCGGCTGCACTCATGAAAAGCTCCTGATGTCCTGATGAAGAGAACGTGTCCGGCGGCGCGAAAACCGCCGCTTGATCAGCTTGCCAGGGCGGCGACTTGCTGCGTCGCTGACGCATGGCGATTCACGGGGCGCGGCAGCCCGAGGTTGTCGCGCAGCGTGCTGCCCTCGTATTCCGTGCGGAACAGTCCACGCCGTTGCAACTCCGGCACGACCTGGTCGGCGAATTCCGTCAACCCGCCCGGCAACCACGGCGACATGATGTTGAACCCATCCGCGCCTTCTTCTTCGAACCACTGTTGCAACTGGTCCGCAATGCTCGTCGGCGTGCCGACCACCTGCTGATGGCCGCGCGCGCCCGCAATGCGCAGATACAGATCGCGGATCGTCAGGTTCTCGCGCCGCGCGAGATCGAACAGCAGCCGTTGACGGCTCTTGCCGCCATTGGTTTCCGGCAATTCGGGCAGCGGCCCGTCGACGGGATACTGGGAAAGGTCCACGCCGCCCGACATGTTCGACAGCAGCGAGAGACCCACGGTCGGATGAATCAGGTCCTGCAGCTTGGCGAATTTCTCCTCGGCTTCCTCCTGCGTGCGGCCGACAATCGGGAAAATGCCCGGCATGATCTTCAGATGATCCGGCGCGCGCCCGTATTTCGCCAGACGCCCTTTGACGTCGCGATAGAACGACTGCGCTTCGTCGAGCGTCTGATGCGCGACGAAGATCACCTCCGCGGTCTGCGCGGCGAGCTCGCGCCCGGCCTCGGACGCGCCGGCCTGCACGACGACCGGCCAGCCCTGCGGCGAACGCGCGACGTTCAGCGGCCCGCGTACCTTGAAATGCTTGCCCGCATGGCCGAGCACGTGCAGCTTGTCCGGGTCGAAGTAGACGCCGCTCTCCTTGTCGCGGATAAACGCATCGTCTTCCCAGCTATCCCACAGCCCTGCCACCACGTCGTAGAACTCGCGAGCGCGCTCGTAGCGGACCGCGTGATCCGGATGCCGATCGAAACTGAAATTGAGCGCCTCGGATTCCGTGCTCGACGTGACGAGATTCCAACCCGAGCGGCCGCCGCTCAGATGATCGAGCGATGCGAATTTGCGCGCGAGGTTGTACGGTTCGTTGAATGTCGTGGAGACCGTCGCGATCAGGCCGACGTGTTTCGTGACAACCGAGAGTGCCGAAAGCAAGGTCAGCGGTTCGAAATGATCGGCGCGCGCGGTGCGGGATAGGGAAGGCAGATTCGTGTCGCGTACGCTCACGCTGTCGGCGAAAAAAATCGCGTCGAATTTGGCGCGCTCGGCGATCTGCGCGAGTTCCGCGTAGTGCGCGAAGTCGAGTCCACCCGTCGCATGCGCATCGGGGTGTCGCCATGCGGCAATGTGATGGCCCGTCTCCATCAGGAAGGCCCCCAGTTTGATCTGCCGCTTCCGCTGTGTTTCGCCGCTCATCGTCTGCTCCATGAAGGTTTGTTGTTCGGGGAGAACGCGTGCGTCACCATGCAAGCCGCCATTCCGTGATCGGCGGGCTTGCTACTGGAACGCGCGTGCCTCCGTTCGGCCTGTCATCATCGCGGTCCTCGCGCGCTTCGCGTCGCGTGCCATCCTGATCGGCGAAGTCGGCCAGCACTTCGTCGCGCAAACGGATGAAGCGTGGATCGTTGCGCTCGCGTGGCCGCGGCAATGCGACGTCGACGATCCGCTTGATGCGGCCCGGCCGCGGCGCCATCGTGACGACGCGCTCGCCGAGGTAAAGCGCTTCGTCGACGTCGTGCGTGACGAGGATCATCGTGATGCGCTCGTGTTCCCAGATGCGCTGCAACTCGTTCTGCAAACGGCCGCGCGTGAGCGCGTCGAGTGCGCCGAACGGCTCGTCGAGCAGCAGCACGCGCGGACGATTGACGAGGCCGCGCGCGATCGCGACGCGCTGCGCCATGCCGCCCGACAATTGATGCGGGTAAGCATTTTCAAAACCCTTGAGTCCGACCAGCGCGATATGTTCCGCCACGGCTTCGCGTTTCTCGCGTGCGGAAAGCGGCGCGTTACGCAGCGCGGCGAGAATGTTTTGCGACGCCGTGAGCCACGGAAAGAGCCGGTGGTCCTGGAACACGATGCCGCGTTCGAGCGACGTATCGCGGACCTTGTCGCCGGCGACGACGATGTCGCCGCTATAGTCGGTGTCGAGTCCCGCGATCAGCCGCAGCAACGTTGATTTGCCGCAGCCGCTCGAGCCGAGCACGCTGACGAACTCGCCCGCGCGCACGCGCAGGCTGATGTCGTCGAGCACCGCGAGCGGCGCGCCGCCTTGCTGCGCGTAGCGCTTGCTGACGTGAAGAATGTCGATGCTGTCGGAGAGCGTGGAAGCAGTCATGGGCGGTCCGGTGTGTGAGAGTTCAGGTGCGGGTTCAGCGCGTGGCCGACTGGAACCGGCGCGCAAAGATCGCCCGTTCGACGGCCCGCGCGAGCGCATTCAACGCCCAGCCCGTCACCCCGACCACGATCACGCCGAACAGCACCAGGTCCATGCGGAATTGCTCGCTGCCGTCGATCAAGGTGTTGCCGATGCCGCTGCCGGCCACCAGCAGATACTCGGCGCCGAGCGTGGCGAGCCACGAATAGATCAGCGCGAGGTAGATGCCGGTAAAGATCGACGGCAGCGCGGCCGGCAGAATCACCGCGCGGATGAGCTGCCATCGCGAGTAGCGGAACGCGCGCGCGACTTCGATATAGGCGCGCGGCACGGCGTGGATGCCGTCGCAGGTATGCGCGGTGACGGGCAGGAGCGCGGCGAGCGAGAGGAACACGACTTTCGCGGCATCGCCGAGACCGAACCACACGGAGATCAACGGGATCCATGCAAACAGCGAGATCTGTTTGAAGGTGTCGAAGCTCGGTCCGACCATGCGTGTGGCGAGCCGCGAAAAGCCGAGCGCGCTGCCGAGCAGCAAACCGCCCAGCGTGCCGATCACGAAGCCGCTCGCTTCGCGCGCGAGCGATGCCGAGAGCGCCTTCAGCAGCGCGCCGCTCTCGATCTGCTGCCATGCGGTGGCGAGGACTTGCGCGGGACTCACGAGCAATCCGCTTTTGACCACGTGCGCTTCCGAGACGGCCCACCAGATCACGATTGCGATGACGGGCAAGACGGCGCCGCGCCAGTCGACGCGTGTCAGCAGCGGGCGGCGCGGTTGGGCGGCGCGCCGGAAGGAAGCGGGCGCGCCGCAATCGCAGGACGCGTCGGCGGACTGTTGCGACTGACTGGAACGCTTGAAGAGGGCGAGACTCATCGTAGTTACCTCACGTGTAGCGTCATGGATGCGATTGATGCGATCACTCGCGAAACGCCGACGGCTGTCCGCGCCGCAAACGCGCTTCGAGCGCATCGAGCGCACGGTTCACCGCATAGCCAATCGCGCCGACCACGACCACCGACGCCATCACCAGATCGAGCTGAAAAAGTTGCCGCCCGTAGACGATCAGATAGCCGAGCCCTTCAGAAGACGCAACCAGTTCGACGACCACCAGCGCGAGCCAGGCTTTAGTGAACGCGAGCCGCACGCCCGTGGCGAGCGTCGGTACAGCCGCGGGCAGCACGAGATAGACAATCCGCTGCCAGCCGCTGTATTCGAATACGCGCGCGACTTCATCGAGCGCGGCGGGTGTCTGGCGGAATCCCTGCAGCGTGCTCAACGTGACCGGCACGAGTGCCGCATGCGCGATCAGGATGTATTTGAGCGGCTCGCCCACGCCCACGAGCAACAGCAGGAACGGCAGCCAGCCGAGCACCGGAATCTGCACCAGCGCATTGAAGCTCGGCAGCACGTAAGCCTCGAGCGTGCGCGACAACCCCAGCGCCGCGCCGAGCGCGAAGCCGAGCAGCGTGCCAGCGCCGAAACCGAGCAGCACGCGTTGCAGGCTGACCAGCGTATTGCGCGCGAGGTCGCCGCTCTTCGCCAGTTCGAGCAGCGTCTCGAACACGCGCTCGGGCGGCGGCAGAATCTGCGGCGCGATCCAGCCGCGTTCGCAACCCACGGCCCACAGCGCGAACAGCAGCGCGGGCAAGACCCATGGCGCGAGCCGCCACGCGAGCGCGCGCAGGCGCGGCTCGCGAAACAGCGGAACGTGAGGCGTGGTGGACGACGCGAGCCGTTCGCGTTCGACCTGGATTGCGGTGTCGCTCATCGTGATCGCTCCGGTGGATTAGCTGAGCGGTTTGCCCGCAGCGTCGTAACGCGTCCAGTAGTGGTCGAGCTTTTGCGTGCGCAGCGCATTGTCGAGATATTTCGTTTCGAACCAGCCATCGACCTCGACCGGCTGGCGGATTAGTTTGAGGTTCAGCGCATCCGTCGCGACGGCTTTGTAGCGACCCACGATGAACGGATCGATCAACGGTGAGTTGCGATCCTTCAGCTTCTGATTGGCGAACTCGGCCTGCCACGACGAATAGGGCACGCCGCTTTTGGCCCATAGCTTGAAGAGGGCATCGCGGTTCGCTTCGTCGGAGGACCATTGCGCGCCTTGCACGAACACGTTGACGACACGCTGCACGATGTCCGGATGCGCATGATCGAAGTCATCGACCACAAGCAGGTGCGACTGCCGCGTGAATTGCGGACCGTCGTTCTGCGATTCGTAGACCACCTTCGCAAGGCCCTGATCGCGCAGCTTGTAGACGTGGTAATCGTTGACCGACGCGTCGATGCCCTTGGAGGCGAGCGCCGCGAGCGAACTCGCGGTGTCCAGATTGATCACGCGCAGGTCGCGCTCGTTCAACTGATTCGCGGCGAGCGCGTTGTCGGCGACGAGCTGCAGATTGGTGCCGCGAAAGATCGACACGCGCCGGCCCTTCAGGTCCTTGATCGAACGCACATCCGAGTCGGCCGGCACCGCGACCTTGATGCCGGTGCGCACGCCCGAGGCGAGCAGCAAGTGCGTTTTCAGGCCATTGGCGCGGGCGAGCACCGCCGGGAGGTCACCTTGGAAAGCGAAGTCGAGCGATTTGTCGGCGATCGCTTCATTGACTGCCGGACCGGCACCTTTAAAGAACAGCCACTCGACCTTGATGCCGTCGGCGGCGAATTCCTTTTCGAGCGACTGCTGCAATTGCACGGTCGCCGCCGGCGAGCCGCCGAAGGAGGGCGGATCGCCCGTGCCTTGCTGCGCGACGCCGATGCGGATCACCGCGGGCTTGTCGGCATAGGCGTGAGCCGCGGCAAGCGAGAGGGTCGCCACGGCGACGAAAGACTTCAGCAGACGGAAATAGCGCATGCGCAAATACCAATCGAGGAGTGGGAGCGGGTGTAAAAGCTCGGGTTGGCGGATAACCGGCGCGCCGGCCGCCGGAACTACACGTTAGATTCGCGTGTGCTCGAATCCAACCAATCATTGCAGATAAGAAAATCTGCAGAAGTGCGAACCGTGCGGTGAGCAGCGCCACTGCGTGGCGCGCCATGAAGCCAGCGCGGAAATCCCGATTTGCATAGTTGAATTCGTCGTTTTGCCGGCGTGAATCGCATGGCTACCATGCAACGCTTCAGCCATTCATGCGAAACCCGGATCATGTCCACTGTTGCTTTTCCGTCGACCGCCGTCGACACTCAAACGCCCGCCGACAGCGCGGCGCGGCCCGCTGTCATCCGTAGCGCGCAAGACGTTTCGCGCATCGTCAACGCCGGCGCCGCGAAGGGCAGCAATGCGCGCATCGTGATTGCCATCGCGCTCGGCGGTGTCTTTCTGGATGCTTACGATCTGACCTCGCTTGCTTATGGGATCAAGGACATCGCGCGTCAGTTCTCGCTGTCGCCGGTGCAGGTGGGTTTCGTTTCATCGGCCATTACCTTCGGCGCGATTCTCGGTGCGCTGTTCGGCGGTTATCTGACGGATCGCATCGGCCGCTATCGTGTGTTCATGGCCGACATGCTGTTCTTCGTGGTCGCCGCGATCGCGGCCGGTCTCGCGCCGAATGCGTGGGTGCTCGGCGGCGCGCGGTTTCTGATGGGTTTCGGCGTCGGTCTCGATCTGCCGGTGGCGATGGCGTTTCTCGCGGAGTTCTCGCGCGTGGCGGGCAAGGGCAACAAGGCGGCCAGCGTCGCCGCGTGGTGTCCGGCGTGGTATGCGGCCACGAGCACCTGCTATCTGCTGATTCTCGGCCTCTACGCGATTTTGCCCGACCATCAGCTCGGCTGGCTGTGGCGTCTGACGCTGGCCTTCGGCGCCGTGCCCGCCATCGCGATCATTCTCGTGCGCAGCCGTTATATCAGCGAATCGCCGGTGTGGGCCGCGAATCAGGGCAATCTCGACGAAGCCGCCCGCATCCTGAAACGCTCATATGGCGTGGATGCTGTGGTCGAGAAAAGCGACACGCCGGTTAAAACGCCGCGTGCCGCTTCATGGCGCAACTACGGTGTGCTCTTCAACGCAACGTATCGCCGCCGCACGATTCTCGCCGCGGTGATCGGCAGTGCTTCCTCGTTCGGCTACAACGCGATCATCTTCGGCTTGCCGGTGATCATCACCAGCTTCTTCCAGCAGGGGCCGCTCACGACGATCATCGCCGCGCTGGCGCTGAATCTGGCGTTCGCATTCGTCGGCGGCCTGATCGGCGTGCGCACCGCGCCGACGGTCGGCGCATGGAAAATGACGGTGCTCGGACACGCGCTGCAGTTCGCCTCGCTGATCGGCCTCGCGCTGATCGGCAAACCGGGCAGCGGCGCGCTCGTCGTGGTGGCGATCCTGCTGCTCGGCGGCTATCTGTTCGGGCAAGGTTTCGGACCGGGCTCTCATTCGATGACGTATGCGTCGCTGAGCTATCCCACCTCATTGCGCGGGATCGGCGTGGGTTTCAACCAGACGCTGGTGCGCTCCGCCTCGACGGTCTCGCTGTTTCTCTTTCCGGTGCTGGCCGCCGCGCTCGGCACGAAGGTGTTCTGGCTGATCGCGATCGCGCCGCTGAGTTCGCTGCTCACGTTGCTGGTAATTCGGTGGGAGCCGTCGGGCTATGACATCGACGGCGAGGATTACGCGGAGCCAGCCGTGACGGGAACGCGATAATGCCTGCGCGTATCGCTCAACCGGATACGCCGCCGTCGCGCGGTCGCCGTCGCGTGCTTGGCCGTTTGGCACTCGGCAGCCTCGTTGCTTCGCAAGCCGCGGCAGCGAGCGAATTGCTCAAGCCGCTCGAGGTCGCGCCGTCGAGCCGCGTGCCCGGCGCGCCCATACTCGAGCATCCGTACGGCGTGCCGTCGCCGCATGAGGCGGACGTCGTGCGGCGCAGCGCACGCGCATGGCCGCTGCCCGGCGCGGCTTCGTCGATGACCCCGCTCGCCGATTTGCACGGCACGCTCACGCCCAACGGTCTCGTCTACGAACGTCATCACGGCGGCGTGCCCGATATCGATCCCGATCAGCACAGGCTGGCGATTCACGGACTCGTGCGGACGCCGAAACTGTTCACGATGGACGACCTGCTGCGCCTGCCATCCGAATCGCGGATTCATTTTCTCGAATGTTCCGGGAATACCGGCAATGAATGGAACGGGCCCAGCGGCATGCCCGTGCAACTCACACACGGTCTGCTGTCGTGTTGCGAATGGACCGGCGTGCGCCTTTCCACCTTGCTGGAAGAGGTCGGCGGTGTATCGGTGTCCGGCAACGGAACACAGGGCGGCTGGTTACTCGCGGAAGGCGCGGACGCCTCTGCAATGACCCGCAGTTTGCCGCTCGAACGGATACTCGATCGCGCGCTCGTGGTGTACGCGCAAAACGGTGAACGCTTGCGTCCGGAGAATGGTTATCCGTTGCGTCTGATCGTCCCCGGATTCGAGGGCAATACCAACGTCAAGTGGCTGCGTCGGCTGAAGGTGGTCGACGCACCGCTGCAAACGCGCGAGGAAACCTCGAAGTACACCAGCCTGCTCGCGAACGGCACCGCGCGTCAGTTCGCGTTCGAGATGGACGCGAAGTCGGTGATCACGCGGCCGTCACCGGGGCATCGGCTCACCACGCACGGTTATTACCCGATCACCGGTCTGGCCTGGTCCGGGCGCGGCACGGTCCGCAAGGTCGAGGTCTCGACCGATGGCGGGACGACGTGGCGCGCCGCGCGTCTCGTCGGCGCGATCCATGATCGCGCGTTGACGCGCTTCGAGGCGGACTGGCGGTGGGACGGCGGCGCCGCCGCGATTCTGTCGCGCGCCACGGATTCGACCGGTTATGTGCAGCCGACGCGCGCCGAACTCGTCGCCGCGCGCGGGCTGAATTCGCAGTACCACTACAACGCGATTCAGCAGTGGCGCGTGGACGCAAGCGGCGAGGTGCGGAATGCGTGAGAGGCTTTCGCGATACACGCTTGCGCGTGCGGCGCTGGCCGTGCTGCTGGCCCTGACGGCGCTGACTTCGTGTTCATCGGTGACGCCGGGCGCGCGCAGCGCTGATGCGAGTCACGACATCGGCACGCCGCTTACCGGGCAAGACCTCGCCGCATGGGACATCGACATCGCGCCGAATGGCCGCGGCCTGCCGGCGGGCAGCGGCGACGTCGCCACAGGCGCGCACATCTTTGCCGCGAAATGCGCGGCCTGTCACGGCGCGCAGGGCCAAGGCGGTCTCGGCGATCAGCTCATAGGCGGGCAGGGCACGTTGACGAGCGCAAAGCCGAAGCGCACGGTGGGCAGCTATTGGCCGTACGCGACCACGCTGTTCGACTATATCCGCCGCGCGATGCCCTACAACGCGCCCGAATCGCTTTCCGCCGACGAGGTGTACGCGGTGAGCGCATTCCTGCTCAACCAGAACGGCATCGTGCCGGCGAATACGCGGCTCGACGCGGCGTCGCTGCCGCGCGTGGTCATGCCCAATCGCGATGGTTTCGTCGCCGATCCACGTCCTGGGCGACTTTAAAGGCTCGGTGAATGGATGCATCCAGAGGCGATCAACTGCCCGGAACGCGTTAAAGCATCGGGTTTATCACTCCAGCAGATAACAGTATCGGATTTGCTTCGTTGTCGGCGCGCGCCCGCGCCGGTAAATTCGTCTGACTGCGCCCTAGCCGGCGTTTCCGAACAGATTCGACGAAGAGTTTCCTGTGACGACTGCCTTTGCACCTACCGCCGCCAGCGAGACTGGCCGCGTCCATCAAGCCCAGCCCATCGAAATTCGCGCTTTCGACGGCCCCGTCGGTGCCGAAGTGCTGGGCCTCGATCTCGGCCAGCCGCTGAGCGACGACGATTTCCGCCGCATTCACCGCGCGCATCTGGATCATCACGTGCTGGTGTTTCGCGACCAACGCATCACACCGGATCAGCAGATCGCCTTCAGCCGCCGCTTCGGTCCGCTGCAGATTCATGTGCTGCATCAGTTCCAGCTGATTGGCTATCCGGAGGTGCTGGTCGTCTCGAACATCGTCGAGAACGGCCAGCCGATCGGTCTCGGCGATGCCGGTCACTACTGGCATTCCGACCTGTCGTACAAGGAGAAGCCGAGCCTCGGCTCGCTGCTGCACGCGCAGGAACTGCCGGCAGAAGGCGGCGACACGCTGTTCGCCAACATGCATCTGGCGTACGAGACGCTGCCCGCGCATTTGCGCGCCGCGGTGGAAGGGCGTTCGGCGGAGCACACGTATCTCGCGAAATACGCCGAGCTGCAAAAGCGCAGCCCGTGGCGCCCGAATCTCTCCGCCGAGCAGATCGCGCAGGTGAAGCCGGTCGTGCATCCGATCGTGCGCACGCATCCGG
Organism: Paraburkholderia sp. BL9I2N2; assembly: GCF_004339745.1. GTDB lineage: Bacteria > Pseudomonadota > Gammaproteobacteria > Burkholderiales > Burkholderiaceae > Paraburkholderia. The sequence continues at coordinate 1,900,396 of NZ_SMGP01000001.1, forward strand.
AGACCGGACGCAAGGCGCTCTTTGTCGGCGAGCATTTCACGACCCGCGTGATCGGCTTGCCCGAAGACGAGAGCAAGCAGTTGCTCGACGAAATATTCGCGCATAGCGTGCGCCCCGAGCATCTGTACCGCCATCAGTGGGCCGAACACGACATGGTGTTCTGGGACAACCGCTCATTGATGCATCTCGCGGCCGGCACGCCGGATCATCTGCGCCGCAAACTGTATCGCACGACGATTGAAGGCGACGTGCCGTTCTGACGGCCACGTGGCCCGCTTTGGCCACTGCTTTTACCAAAACTACACGCTCACACGCTGACCGGAGTTCCGATGCTCGCCATGTTTCGCCCGACCGCCGCGCGGTCGTCTTTCGCTCGCCGTTTGACCGCGACGCTGCTGACTCTGTCGACGGCTGCGGCCGGTCTCGGCGCAGCCATGCCCGCGCATGCCGAAGGGCAGATTCGCGTGGCCGAGCAGTTCGGCATCGTCTATCTGCTGCTGAACGTGGCGCGCGATCAGCAGTTCGTCGAGAAGGAAGGGCGTAAGCAGGGGCTCGATATCAAGGTCGACTGGGTGAAGCTCTCGGGCGGGGCCGCCGTCAACGACGCGCTGCTCTCCGGCGCGGTGGATATCGCCGGCGCGGGCGTGGGCCCGTTGCTCACGATCTGGGATCGTACGCATGGCAAGCAGAACGTGAAGGGCGTGGCGTCGCTCGGTAATCTGCCGTATTACCTCATCAGCAACAATCCCGACGTCAAGACGATTGCCGACTTCAGCGAGAAGGACCGCATCGCGGTGCCGGCCGTCAACGTGTCGGTGCAATCGCGCGTGCTGCAATATGCGGCGGCGAAACGTTGGGGCGACAAGGATTACAACCGCCTCGACAAGTTCACGCAGGCTTTGCCGCATCCCGACGCGGCCGCGGCGATCATCGCGGGCGGCACGGAAATTACCGGACACTTCGGCAATCCGCCGTTTCAGGAGCAGGAACTGGCGGGCAATCCGAAGGCGCACATCGTGCTGAATTCATACGACGTGCTGGGCGGCCCGAGTTCGGCGACCGTCCTGTACGCAACGGAAAAATTCCGCGACAACAATCCGAAGACGTACCGCGCATTCGTCGACGCGCTCGCCGACGCGGCGCGCTTCATCACGGCGAATCCCGATGCCGCGGCCGATATCTATATCCGCACGAATCAGTCGAAGATCGACCGCAATCTGCTGCTGAAAGTCATCAAGGATCCGCAAGTGCAGTTCAAGGTCGCACCGCAGAACACGTTCGGACTCGCGCAGTTCATGCATCGCGTCGGTGTGATCAGGAACGAACCGAAGTCCTGGAAGGACTATTTCTTCGACGACCCGGCGACCGCCACCGGAAGCTGAACATGAGTGCATACGCGAGCATCGCTGGATATCTATCGGCCCGAGTGGTCGGCTTACAGGGAGCGATCTGATGGTGGCCAATCCTACTGTGCTGTTTCCGAACCGCGCCGAAGCAACCGCGCCGGCGACCAGCGAAAAATTGCTTGCGGTCGAAAACGTCAACCTCGAATACCGCACGCGTGAGCAGATCGTGCGCGCGACTCATGACGTGAGTTTCGACGTCTACGGCGGCGACCGTTTCGTGCTGCTGGGACCGTCCGGTTGCGGCAAATCGACTCTGCTCAAAGCGGTGGCCGGCTTTATCGAGCCGACATCCGGCAGCATCTCGCTCGACGGTCAGACTATCCGAGGCCCCGGCGCCGATCGCATTGTCGTGTTTCAGGAATTCGACCAGTTGCCGCCGTGGAAGACCGTATTGCAGAACGTGGCCTTTCCGCTGCGCGTCGCGAAGAAGCTCTCGCGCGCGGAGGCCAACGAGCGGGCGCTGCATTATCTGGAGAAGGTCGGGCTTGCGTCGTTTGCCAATGCTTATCCGCATACGTTGTCGGGCGGTATGAAGCAGCGCGTCGCGATTGCTCGCGCGTTGGCGATGCAGCCGCGCGTGCTGCTGATGGACGAGCCGTTCGCCGCGCTCGACGCGCTGACTCGCCGCAAGATGCAGGAAGAGCTATTGCGTCTGTGGGAAGAGGTGAACTTCACACTGCTGTTCGTCACGCATTCGATCGAAGAAGCGCTGGTGGTGGGCAACCGCATTCTGCTGTTGTCGCCGCATCCGGGCCGCGTGCGTGCGGAGCTCAACAGCCATCAATTTTCGCAGGACAGTTTCGGGCGCAGCGATTTTCAGCGCAGCGTCGCGCGTATTCATCACCTGTTGTTCGAAGAGACGGAGGCCGTGCAATGAGTTCTCCCGCCACCTTGCTGCCGCCGGTTCGCAAGGAGTACGAGCGTCCGCTCGAACCGCTCGGCGAGCTCGTGCTCGAAGCGCCGCTGCCGCTCGGCAAGCGCCTCTTCGCGCAGAGCTGGTTGCGCAAGACGCTGATTGCGCTGGTGTTGATCGGTATCTGGGAAATCACCGCGCGCGCGATCGACAACGATCTGCTGCTGCCGACGTTCGGCGCGACGTTCAGTGCGTTCGTACAAGGCGTGTGGTCGGGCGAACTGCTGCAAAAAACGGCGGTGTCGATGTCCGTGCTGCTGCGCGGCTATCTGCTGGGCGCGGCGCTCGCCTTCGTGCTGACGTCGCTCGCCGTGTCGACCCGTCTGGGCCGCGATGTCCTGTCGATGCTGACCGCGATGTTCAACCCGCTGCCGTCCATCGCGCTGTTGCCGCTCGCGTTGCTCTGGTTCGGCCTCGGTACCGGAAGCCTGTTGTTCGTGCTAGTCCATTCGGTGCTTTGGCCGCTGGCGCTGAACACCTATTCCGGTTTTCAGTCGGTGCCGGCGACGCTGCGCATGACCGGCCGCAACTACGGGCTCACCGGCATGCGCCATGTGCTGCTGATTCTGGTGCCTGCGGCATTGCCGGCGATTCTGGCGGGCTTGCGGGTAGGTTGGGCGTTTGCCTGGCGTACGCTGATTGCGGCCGAACTCGTGTTCGGCGCGAGTTCCGGCAGCGGTGGTCTCGGCTGGTACATCTTCCAGAATCGCAACGAGCTGTACACGGACCGCGTTTTCGCGGGCCTCGCCGCGGTAATCGTAATCGGCTTGCTGATCGAGCATCTGGTGTTCGATACACTCGAACGCGTGACCGTACGGCGCTGGGGCGTGCAGCACTGACGGCCGCAATCATGGCGCCATCTGCGCGCGCCGCAAGAACTGAACGGTTGCGCAACGATCCTGTCGAACTATCTGGTGCTGGCGACTACTCTAATGTAGAAGGCGCCAAAGTATGACGAAAGGTGCACTGCACAAAACCTGACGAAACTCCCGGTTGCTGTCGCTGCCGCCGTGAACTACAAATCTAAGGGTGCGCCACGGTTCGCCACCATCGGGCCGTGCTTCTCATTGACACACGATGTTTCGTAACAAGGCAAGCGGCCCGTCCGTGACGGTGAATACGCAAAAGCCCTGGCCCCGAATCAGATAAACAAGGAGACTCCCGCCATGGGTATACGCCCAGATCCCACGTTCCATGCATCACCGAAACTCGCGATGGATGCGCCCGCGGAGGAGTACGCCTACACCGTGCTTCTCAGCCCCGATTTCTCGCAGCCCGACGCGCTCGCCGTCATCGACGTGAAGCCCGGTTCGCCCACTTACAGCCAGGTGGTTCACACCGTGCCGGTGCCGTACAAGGGGGACGAATTCCATCATTTCGGCTGGAATGCCTGTTCGTCGTCGCTCTCGCCGCTGACCGGCCACGCATTCCTCGAGCGACGCTATCTGATCATTCCGGGCATGCGTTCTTCACGCATTTACATCGTCGACACCCATCCGCATCCGACCCAGGCGAAGATTTACAAGATCATCGAGCCCGAGGAGATTTTCCGCAAAACGGGCTACTCGCGCCCGCACACGGTTCACTGCGGGCCGGAAGGGATTTACGTCAGCACGCTCGGCGGCGCAGGCAAAGATGGCACCGACGGGCCGCCGGGCATCTTCATCATGGACTGCGAAACGTTCGAGGTGCTCGGCCGCTGGGAGATCGACCGCGGGATGCAGGAGAAGCACTACGATTTCTGGTGGAACCTGCCGCGCGACTATATGGTGTCGAGCGAATGGGCGTTGCCGCCGCAATTCGAGAACGGCATCGTCCCCGAGGATCTGCTGTCGAACCAATACGGGCACCGCATCCACTTCTGGGACTTGCGGGGCCGGCGCAACGTGCAGACGCTCGACCTCGGCGCGAACCATCAGATGGCGCTAGAAGTGCGGCCCGCGCACGATCCAAGCCGGGAGTACGGCTTCATCGGGGTCGTGGTCGATACGACGAATCTGGAAGGGTCGATCTGGACGTGGTGGCGCGAGGGGGGCGAGTTTCACATCGAGAAGACCGCCACCATTCCGCCCGAACCCGCCGCCACCGAACAGTTGCCGCCTCTGCTGCAGGGTTTCGGCGCGGTGCCGCCGCTCGTCACCGACATCGATCTCTCCATCGACGACAAATTCCTCTATGTCGCCTGTTGGGGCACCGGTGAGATGCGCCAGTACGACGTGACGGAGCCGCGCAAGCCGAAGCTCACGGGATCGGTCCACATCGGCGGGATCGTGCGGCGCACGCCGCATCCGAACGGCAAGACCTTTGCGGGTGGTCCGCAGATGGTGGAGATCAGCCGCGACGGCAAGCGGGTCTACTGGACCAACTCGCTCTATTCGACCTGGGACAACCAGTTCTATCCGGACGGCGTGCCGGGTGCGCAGGTCATGGCGCGGGCCGAACCCGGCGGGGGGCTCGCGTTGGCCGACGACTATTGGGTGTCGTTCCCAGACGGATACCGGGCCCACCAGATCCGGCTCGAAGGCGGAGACTGCTCGACCGATTCGTTCTGTTACCCGTCGGTGGGCGTTTGATCGGGGGAGGCTGGTCGCAGACCGGCCTGTGGTTGGCCATTCTGGCGAGCGGTCTCTATCACGGTATCAACCCGGCGATGGGATGGCCGCTCGCCGTATCGAGCGGCTTGATGGAGCGGCGCGCGCGGGCGCTGTTCAGCGCGCTCGTCTATCTTGCGGTTGGACACGTGCTGGCGGTGTTATTGGTGATGCTGCCGTTTGCCATGCTGACCATCCTGCTTGCCTGGCAGCGCGAGATCCAGATCGGCGCCAGCGTGCTCGTGATCGGCTTCGGCGTTGTCCTGCTGATCCGGCGACGTCATCCGCGTGTCCTCGTACGGATTCCGCCGTCCCGGCTCGCGCTGTGGTCGTTCGCCGTTGCCATTGCGCACGGTGCGGGATTGATGCTCGTACCGATTTACCTCGGACTGTGCAGCGCTTACGACATGGATCGAGGACATCGGGCCGCGCAGACCCTGATCGAAGCGAATCTGGGGATGGCGCTGCTTGTCTCGGGTGTGCATGCATGCGCGATGATGATTGCCGGTGGGCTTCTGGCCTGGCTGGTCTACCGCTACCTGGGGTTGAAGTTCGTGTCGCGGAGCTGGTTCAATCTGGATGCGGTCTGGGCGTTGAGTCTTGTCCTGGTTGGCGCGCTCTCGTTGGCGCTTAATGCCGCGGTGGTCAGCGGCGAGGTGTGATCGGGCACGCGGCCGCTTGGCGGGCGCATGGCGATCGACACGTGGATCGCCGCGGGCGTCAACAACCCGCTCACCGCGCCGCCGTCCGCCGAAGTGCTCGAGTTCCTGCGCAAGGCGGCGATGCGCGCGCGGCGCATCGCGGGCATCTGCACAGGTGGTTTCGTACTGGCCGAAGCAGGGCTGCTCGCGAACCGGCGCGCGACCACGCATTGGGCGTATGCCCGCGAGATGATGGGCCGGTTTCCGGACATCCAGCTCGACGAAGATCGCATCTACGTGGTCGATGGCCCGATCTGGACCTCGGCCGGCATGACTGCTGGACTCGATCTCGCACTCGGGATGGTCGAGAAGGACCTCGGCGCCGATATCGCGCGTTCAGTCGCGCACAAGCTGGTGATGCATCAGCGGCGCTCGGGTGGCCAGTCGCAGCATTCGGAAATGCTCGATCTCGCACCCAGGTCCGACCGCATCCAGGACGCGCTCAACTATGCGCGCAAGCATCTCAGCCGGCCGCTCACCGTCGAGGAACTCGCGAGTCAGGCGCACCTAAGCCCGCGGCAGTTCAGCCGGGTGTTCACCCTGGAGACGGGACAGTCGCCTGCCAAGGCGATCGAGGGGCTGCGGCTCGAAGCCGCGCGGTTGATGATCGAAAAGAGCCGGCACTCGCTGGAGGTGATCGCGAAAGAGACGGGGTTTCGCGATCGCCGGCATATGCGCGAAATGTTCATGCGCGGGTTTGGCGTGCCGCCGCGGGAGATGCGGCGTGAGGCCAGGCCGGGTGAGCGATAAGACGACTACTCTGTAGACGGTGCCGAGCATGTCGGCTTACTGCGATGCTTCCAGCTGCACCCGTTCAAGCTCCGCATGCGCCTCATCGACCTTGCGTTGCCGCTCGGCGATTTTCTTCGCGCTCTTGCCGTTGGCCTTCGCTTCCTGCAGGTCGTGCTCGCGTTCAGCCAGTTTCTTTTGCGACGCGGCCACCTTGCGTTGCGCCTCGCTGCGCAGCACGGCATCCGTGCAGTTCGCGTTCATTTGGGCGAGGGCGGTTTCCAGACCATCGACGCGCTTCGCATTGCTGTGCGTTTGCGCGTAGGCGATTTCTTTTTCTATCGAACTGCGCTTCGCATCGCAGCCGTTTGTTTGAGCAGAACAGACCATCGGATAGACAACCATGCCGAGCAGAACCTTGACCGCCGTTTTCATGAGAGACCTCACAATCGTGGTTGGTTGTTCTTCCATCGTGCGTTTTGCAGCGATGCTGGAGCCGACGTTTCAGCTTGAACAGTGACTTTTCGGCCGACCAGTCTATCCTTCTTGCACGGCTCATGGGTTTGCTTGTTGCCGGTGGCAGACTTTAGCTGGTTGATCGGACTTTGATGGCGTTACGGCGCAGTCAATCGAAGCAAAGGTCAACGTCGTCGCGTTGAATGACTGCGCCGCAAACTCAAGGTTGACATTCACGGTCGACGCCCGTTATCGGCACACGGCGACGTCGAGAGATACCGGCAGCGCCGCGTCTTCGATCACACTGGCTTGATGAGTCCGAGTTGCTGCAGGGCGGTGACGCCATCGTCCAGGCCGATTTCTTCAACGATCATGCCGTCCTTGAGCCGCAACACGGTGGTGCCCGTAAAGCGCATGGTCCGGCCGGTGGCCGCAGGCAACGAGCCGACGAGGAAATCGCGGAATGCCGGACCGGTATGCGTGCCGCCACCCTCCCAACGGCCCACGACATAGTCCCCTTCGGCAATGAGATCGGCCGCGCCCCAGAAGTTGAGGTCGGGGAACGCTTCGCGGAAACCGGTCATGAAGGCCTTGATGTCTTCGCGGCCACGGCGCGGCTCGTGCAGCGAGTATTGAAGAAGCATGTCAGGAGCGGCGAGTTCGTCGACGATGCCGAGGTTGCAGGTCTTGCCCCAGAAATCGGCAAACCAGCGGCCTACGACGGCCTTGTTGTCATCTTCTTTGGACATGGTGAATTCCTCATTGACTGTGGTTGAACGAGGAAAACGCAATCGCTTCCCTCTGCCTGAACAATATGGGCGCCAGCAGTCGGCCGCCTTCCGTTTCTTGCTGCAATACTCGCGTTGCGCGCAATTCCAGCTGAGCATTGGACAGGGGATAACGGATGCGCCTATCCATCGACACGCGTGCCGGCCGCAGTCGAAACGGGCGCCCTCCGACCGTCGTAATTTTTTCGTAGGGATTCGACCATTTTTCAATGGTCATTCTCGCTTTCATCGCATCTCCGGCTGGCGGTTTCTTCACGTGCAAGGAATAGTCAGGTAACGGCTGTTATCCCGCCGGCAGCCGCGCGCGGAGATTTCAAAGCGGCGTGGAATAGATCGCAATGACGAGGTGTTGTGTCAGCAGACCGGGTGAACTGGTCGCCCACACAACAACAGGTTCAAACATGCTCAACTCCTTCATTTCCCGGCGGCGTCTGATGGCGGCGGGGTCCATGGCCTCATTTGGCGTGCTGTTCTCGAAGCTTGCGACCGGCGCGACCACTCCCGACGCCGAGCCCGCGGCCAGCATGGCGACGAGTGTCGTTCCGGCATTTCTCGGCTCGTCGCCGCAAACGCTGCCGCCCCTGCCATGGGCCGACAATGCGCTCGAACCGACCATTTCGGCGCGCACCATCGGCATTCATCACGGCAAGCACCACCGGGCGTATTTCGACAATCTGCACAAGCTCCTTGCCGGCACGCCGCTCGAACAGGCATCGCTCGAGCAGGTCATCATGCAGTCGCATGACCAGCCCGCGCTCGCCGACGTCTTCAACAACGCCGCGCAAGCATGGAACCACAACTTCTACTGGAACTCGCTGAGCCCGGCGCCGAGCGCGCCGAGCGCGAAGCTTCAGGCGGCGATCGTGCGCAAGTTCGGTTCCGTCGATGCGCTCGGCAAGACGCTCGTCGCGACTTCGGCCTCGCAGTTCGGCAGTGGCTGGGGGTGGCTCGTGCTCGATCGCGGGGAACTCGCGGTCGTCAAGACGAGCAACGCGGAAACGCCGTTCACGCGCGGACTCGTGCCGCTGCTCACCGTCGATGTATGGGAGCACGCGTACTACCTGGACTATCAGAACCGCCGGCCGGACTATCTCGTTGCAACGGTCTCGCGTCACCTGAACTGGGCGTTCGCCTCGGCCAATCTCGACCGTGTCTGACGAGGGGCGGTTGCAGGCTTTCATCGTATCGGGTCAACAAGGAGCATCGCCATGATTCGCTTGTCACGCAGAACGCGCCATTCGATCAGCGCCGGATGGTTGTTGGCGGTAGTCGGCACGTCAGCCGGCGCCGCGCCGATCGACCCACCCGATGCGCGAGCGCTCCTGAGCGCGACCGCATCCGGCGTGCAGATTTACTCGTGTGAATACGATGCGAAGCACACGCTCGGCTGGGTGTTCCGCAGTCCGCGCGCCACGTTGTTTGACTCCAGCGGGACCGCGGTGATCGAGCATTCGGCGGGACCGTCCTGGGAAGCTCGCGACGGCAGCCGGATCGTGGGCCATGTTCTCGCGCAGATGCCGAGCGACACGCCGAACGGCGTGCCGCAGCTCCTGCTGGAAACACGTTCGACGGGCGCGCAGGGCATGTTGAGCGAGGTGCGCTACGTGCAACGCACGATGACCGCAGGCGGCGCGGCGCCAACAGCGCCTTGCACCGTCGAACACGCGGCGGGCAACTCGCCGTACATCGCCACTTACACTTTTTTCAAGTAGCAAGCGGCGGAAGACGTTGGCCCCTCGCGCATGATGACCGGTCAAATTAATTCGGATTACTACAGTTGAAAAGTCGATGGAATAGAGAGACCGTTCGCGTGTTTTCTGAAGCAGGAGGCAAATGAACGGACCGCCTGGTTTCAACGCACAACGCAGACCATGAAAACTGAATTCATCGCTCATCAGGATTGGACGGAATGGCTGGACACGCTGTCGCATGAAGCGCCGTGCGGCCCTGATCTCGAATACGACCCGCGATTTCGCGAACTCGAGGAAGCCGTCGGCGGACGTCCTGAAGCGGAATATGGCGCCACGCTCGTCGCCGCCGTACCGCCCGACTGGGCGGCGGCGGACGCCTTGTGCGTCGAGTTGATGGCGCGCACGCGAGACCTGCGTGTGGTCGCGTGGCTTGCGCGAGCGCGGCTTGCTCACGAGGGTATTGCCGGGCTCGCGGATGGCCTCGCGCTCGCCGCGGCGCTTCTCAATCGCAACTGGGATCACGTCCATCCGCAACTCGACGCGAGCGACGGCAACGATCCCACCGTGCGGATCAACGCACTCGCCGCATTCGTGGATGCAGCCGGTCTGCTCGCCGATCTCATGGATTGCCGGCTCGTGCCGCATGACGTGCCTGTCACCTTGCGCGAGTGGTCGTATGCGAATGGCGAGACCGTTGCCCCCGACAACCGTGGGGTCATGAGCCTTGCGGAGATCGAAGCGGCCACGGCCTCGTCGCCGGAAGCGGCGCTGCGCGCGAAGACCGCATCCGACATGGCGCTCGCCAACGCCGAGGCGCTCGAACGCGTGTTGACGGAGCGCGTGGGCGTGACGCAGGCGCTCGAACTGCACGCGCTCAAGACCTTGCTTCGCCGGGCGGGAGCACTGCTGGGCGGATGCCTGAAGGAGCAGGGCATTGCGGCGGAGCCAGCCGCGCCGGCGGACGATCGTGCAACCGAAACGAGGTCCGCGGGGGCCGGTGACGTTATCTCGAGCCGCGCCGACGTCGCCGCGACGCTGGACCGCCTGTGCGCGTATTACGCCAGGCACGAGCCCGCGAGCCCGGTGCCGCTTCTGCTCGCACGTGCGCGCGGCCTGATCGACAAGTCGTTCGTCGATCTGCTCAAGGAACTCGCGCCGGAAGGGCTCGCGCAATTGACTCAGGTGATTGGAACGGCGGCCGCCGATTTGCCGGCCACCTGATTCGAATCGCGCCGCATCACATTGTTTTCATTGAGGAGGATCACAGGATGGCCAAGGAAAGCAGTCAGAAGTTCATTGCGCGCAATCGTGCGCCGCGCGTGCAGATCGAATACGACGTCGAAGTGTATGGCTCGGAGAAGAAGGTCAATCTGCCTTTCGTGATGGGCGTGCTGTCGGACCTGTCGGGTCAGCCGCAGGAGCCGCTGCCGCCGGTTACCGAGCGCAAGTTCGTCGAGATCGATATCGACAACTTCGACGAGCGGCTGCGCTCGATGAAGCCGCGCGTCGCGATGCACGTCGACAACACGCTGACGGGCGAAGGAAAGATCGGCGTGGACATGACCTTCGAGAGCATGGACGACTTCTCGCCGGCTGCGATCGCCCGCAAGGTCGAGCCGCTCGCGAAGCTGCTCGAGGCGCGCAGCCAGCTGCAGAACCTGCTTACCTACATGGATGGCAAGACCGACGCCGAAAAACTCGTCGGCCAGCTGCTCGAAGACCCGGCGCTGTTGAGCGCGCTCGCCGCCGCGCCCAAGCCGCAAACGAGCCAAACCGACGATTCGGAATAAAGGAGCCACGATGGCAGATACCAACCTGGAGCAATCCACGAGCACGCAGCAGCCGGCCGAGCAGCAGGTCGACGACACCAGTTCATCCGGCGAGTTTCAGAAGCTGCTGCAAAAGGCGTTTCGCCCGCGCACCGACAAGGCCCGCGAGGCCGTCGAGAACGCGGTGCGCACGCTGGCGGAGCAGGCATTGCTCGACACCCAGCGCGTGTCGGACGATGCGCTTGCGAGCATCGAATCGCTGATTGCGAAAATCGATGAAAAGCTCAGCGCGCAGATCAACGTGATCCTGCACACCGATCAATTCCAGAAGCTGGAGAGCGCATGGCGCGGCCTGCACTATCTGGTCACGAATACGGAAAGCGACGAAAGCCTGAAGCTGCGGGTAATGAACATCTCGAAGTCCGATCTGCATCGCTCGTTGCGCAAATACAAAGGCGTGGCGTGGGATCAGAGCCCGCTCTTCAAGAAGCTCTACGAAGAGGAGTACGGCCAGTTCGGCGGCGAGCCATACGGCGCGCTGGTGGCGGACTACTACTTCGACAATAGCAGCCCCGATGTCGATTTTCTGACCCAGATGGGCAAGATCTCCGCGGCGGCGCATGCGCCGTTCATCGCGGGCGCGGACCCTGCGGTGATGCTGATGGATTCCTGGCAGGAGCTGGCGAATCCGCGCGATCTGACGAAGATTTTCCAGACGCCCGAGCACGCCGCATGGCGCTCGCTGCGCGACTCCGAAGATTCACGCTATATCGGCCTCGCCATGCCGCGCTTTCTTGCGCGCCTGCCGTATGGGGCCAAGACGAGCCCGGTCGAGGAATTCGACTTCGAGGAAGACACCGCCGGCACCGATGCGTCCCGGTACGCGTGGTCGAATGCGGCGTACGCGATGGCGGTCAACATCAATCGGTCTTTCAAGACCTATGGCTGGTGCTCGCGCATTCGCGGCATCGAGTCGGGCGGTGCGGTGGAGAACTTGCCGGTGCATGCGTTTCCCACCGATGACGGCGGCGTCGACATGAAATGCCCGACCGAAATAGCAATCAGCGACCGCCGCGAAGCGGAGTTGGCGAAGAACGGCTTCATGCCGCTGGTTCACAAGAAGAACTCGGATTTTGCGGCCTTTATCGGCGCGCAGTCGCTGAACAAGCCGATCGAGTATGAAGATCCAGATGCGACCGCCAACGCGAATCTGGCCGCGCGGCTGCCTTACCTGTTCGCATGCAGCCGTTTCGCGCATTACCTCAAGTGCATCGCGCGCGACAAGGTCGGCAGCTTCAAGGAAAAGGACGATATGCAGCGCTGGCTGCAGGACTGGATTCTTCAGTACGTCGATGGCGACCCCGCGAACTCGTCCGAAGAGACCAAGGCCCGTCGTCCGCTCGCGGCGGCGGAAGTCGTGGTCGAGGAGGTCGAGGGCAATCCGGGTTACTACACGTCGAAATTCTTTCTGCGTCCGCACTATCAGCTCGAAGGGCTGACCGTGTCGCTGCGGCTCGTCTCGAAGCTGCCGTCGGCCAAAGCCGCCTGACGCACACGAGTACACGATTCTTTTCACCGCAGTCATCTACATAGGGATACACCATGGCAGTCGATATTTTTCTGGATCTGGGCACCGTCAAGGGCGAATCGCTCGATTCCACGCATAAGGACGAAATCGATGTGCTCTCGTGGAGCTGGGGTCTCTCCCAGTCCGGCACGATGCACCTCGGCACGGGCGGCGGAGGCGGCAAGGTGGCGGTCCACGATCTGTCGGTTACCAAGTACACCGACCGGGCCACGCCGTCGATCATCACGGCCTGTTCGACCGGCAAGCATTTCCCCACCGGCAAGCTCACCGTGCGCAAGGCCGGCGGCACGAAGCCGCTCGAGTACTACACGATCGAAATGGAGAAGGTGCTGGTGACGAACTACTCGACCGGCGGCTCGGATGGCGAGGACCGCTTCACCGAAACCGTGACGCTCAACTTCGAGAAGTTCCATGTGACCTATCAGCAGCAGGACCCGACCTCGGGCTCGGCGCTCGGCGGGGTCGTCGAGAGCAAGTGGAACATCCCGGCGAACGCGACGGCGTAAGCGGCTATGCGCCTGAAAAACGCCGAACGTGTGCAGCCTTCGCTGCTGGAGAGGCTGACCGATCACGAGCCCGATGCCACGCGCGAAGTGCGCGAGCATCGGTCGAGTTCGGCGCGCTCGCTGCGCCGCAACGTCATGCGCGATCTCGGCTGGCTGCTCAATGCGCAGGGTATCGCGTCGTCGCAGGACGTCGCCCGCTATCCGGGCGTCGCGGAGTCGGTGCTGAATTTCGGCTTTTCCGACCTCGCGGGCAAGAGCGCGTCGAATGTCGATGTCGCGCGGATCGAACGCCTGATGGCCGATGCGATCCGCGCGTTCGAACCACGCATTCTGCCGGGCACGCTGCGCGTTCGCGCGATCCAGAGGGGCGAAACGAGTGGCCAGCACAACGCGATTGCGTTCATCGTCGAAGGCGATCTTCACGCGCATCCCGTGCCGGAGCGTCTGTATCTGCGCACGGAACTCGACCTCGAAGCGGGCAAGGTCGACGTCTCGGAAGGACCGCGCGCGTGACCCCGCCGGCGCGTCGTTGCATCGAAGCCATACCAGGAAATCCCACGCCATGAACCCGGACCTGATTCAGTACTACAGCGAGGAGCTTCAGCACGTCCGCGAGATGGGCGGCGAGTTCGCGAAGGCGTTTCCGAAGATCGCGAGCCGGCTCGGGCTGGAAGGCTTCGAGTGCGCCGATCCCTACGTGGAGCGGCTGCTGGAAGGCTTCGGCTTTCTCGCCGCGCGCGTGCAGATGAAGATCGCCGCCGAGTTCCCGCGTTTCACGGAGCATCTGGCCGAGCTGGTCTACCCGCATTACCTCGCGCCCACGCCGGCAATGACGATCGTCGAAATGCAGCCCGACATGACGCATCCCGCGCTTGCCGACGGCGTGGCGATTCCGCGCGGCACGGCGCTGTTCGGCAGGCTCGACGGCGAGCGCTCCACGCGTTGCGAATTCCGCACCGCGCACGCGCTCACGCTGTCTCCAATCGAACTCGTCGAGGCGCGTCTCTTTACGCACAGCGGCACGCTGCCCGGTGTCGACGCAAGGCTGCCGCAGGGCGTGAAGGCCGGCCTGCGCCTCAAGCTGCGCGCGCTGAACAAGCTGAAATTCAGCGACCTTGCATTCGATCATCTGCCGATCCATCTGCGCGGCGGCGACGGTCTGGCCGCGCGGCTATATGAATTGCTGCTGGGCTCGGCGCTCGGCGTGGCGCTGCCCGATGCGGTATTGCCGCCCTCGGCCCTGCGCCCCCTCGGATTCTCCGACGACGAAGCCTTGTTGCCCGTGAGCGAGCAGTCGTTTCCCGGCTATCGCTTGCTGCAGGAGTATTTTGCGTTCGCGCAACGCTTCATGTTCATCGGCATCGACGGCTTGCGCCTGCATTTGCAGCGCTGTGAGCGCGATGAAATCGAGTTGATCGTGCTGCTGTCGAAGATCGACCCGGCGCTCGAACAGATCGTCGACGAGGCCAATTTCGCGCTGCATTGCACGCCCGCGATCAATCTGTTCGCGCGTCGCACCGATCGCATTCCGGTCACGGGTGAACAATTCGAGCACCACGTCGTGGTGGATCGCACGCGCCCGCGGGACTTCGAGGTGTACCGGGTGGAAAGCGTCACCGGCTATCGGTCGGGCGGCGGCGGACCGATCGAGTTTCAGCCGTTCTATCGTGCACGCGATCTGGGAAGCGACGAGCCGGGACACGCCTTCTATCAGGTACGGCGCGAAAAGCGGCTGCTTCCCGCGCAGCGGGACGAGCGTGGCGCCCGCTCGTCCTATACCGGCAGCGAAACCTGGCTCGCGCTGGTCGATACGCGCGAGGCGCCGTATCCGGCGGACCTTCAGCAACTGGGTTTGAGCGTGCTGTGCACGAATCGCGACCTGACGCTGAGCATGCCGCGCGGGCAGGGCGAGACGGACTTCACGCTCGAACTCGAGGCGCCCGTGTCGAGCGTGCGATGCATCGGCGGGCCCAGCCGTCCGCTGCCGTCGTATGCGGAAGGGCCGGTTGCCTGGCGTCTGCTGAGCCATCTGTCGCTCAACTATGCGTCGCTCGTGGACGATGCCGACGGCAGCGGCGCGCGCGCCATGCGCGATCTCCTCGGACTGTACGCGCCCACCGGCGACAGCGCCGCGGCACGACAGATCGACGGCTTGCGCTCCATCCGCTCGGCGCCGGTCACGCGGCGCTTGCCTTCGCGAGGGCCGATCGTGTTCGGCCGCGGCCTCGCGATCGAGGTGCTGCTCGACGAAAGCGGCTTTGAAGGCGCGGGCGCATTCCTGTTCGGCGCGGTGCTCGCGCGGTTTTTCACGCAGTACGTGTCGATGAACTCGTTCACCGAAACGATCGTGTCCAGTGTGACGCGCGGTGAACTCATGCGCTGGGCGCCAGGGAGCGGGCAATGCCGGACGCTCTGACCTTGCTCGATCGTTTCTCCGCCGATGCGAACCGCTTCGACTTCTTTCAGGCGGTACGTCTCGTCGAATGTGCGTATCCGGGCTTGCCGCGCGTCGGTTCGTCGCTGCGTCCGCGCGAAGATGCCGTGCGCTTCGGACAGGAGCCCGAGCTGATTTTCTTCCCGACCACGCTGCGCCATTTCGCGACCGCGGGCGAGGCTGCGCCGAAACTCGTCGTGAATTTCCTGGGCTTGCTCGGACCGAATGGCCCGATGCCGACGCACCTGACCGAATACGTGCGTGACCGCGCGCGCAATGCCGGCGATCCTACTTTCGCGCGCTTTCTCGACGTGTTTCATCATCGGATCGCGTCGTTGTTCTACCGCGCGTGGGCGGTGGCGCAGCCGGTCGTGAGCCTCGATCGCGACAACGGCGACCGTTTTTCCGCTTATGTGGGCACGACCTTCGGTCTCGGCGAGCCCGCGCTGCGCAAGCGCGACAGCGTGCCCGATTTCGCCAAGCTGCACTTCGCCGGACTGCTTGCCGGCGGCACGCGGCACGCCGCGGGTTTGCGGCTCGTCCTGGCGCGTTTCTTCGGTCTGCCGGTCGACGTGCGCGAAAACGTCGGCCACTGGATGAATTTGCCCGCGCATTCGATGAGCCGTCTGGGCACACGCGACGAGAGCGCACGACTGGGTGTCGGCACGATGCTCGGCGCGCGCATCTTCGACCGGCAACACAAGTTTCGCGTGGTGCTCGGGCCGCTCTCCATGCGCGATTATCAGCGCTTCCTTCCGGGTGGCGCGAGCCTCGTGAGCCTGACCGACTGGGTGCGTCTCTACGTGCGCGATCCGCTCGACTGGGACGTCAATCTCCAGTTGCGTCAATCCGAAGTGCCGCGCCTCGCGCTCGGCCGCCGTCAGCGTCTGGGCTACACCACCTGGCTGCATGCTCGCGCGGCGACCGCCGACGCAAGGCAACTGATGCTCAAACCACCCACCTCACACTCCACTTCACATCGCGCAAAGGACTAGTTCAATGGCAGACATCAGCCGCGCCGTCATGTTCGGCAAACTCGACACGCTCAGCTTTCGCGCAATGGAAAGCGCAACCACGTTCTGCCGGCTGCGCGGCAATCCGTATGTGGAGTTCGTGCACTGGCTGCATCAGTTGTTGCAGTTGCCGGATTCGGACCTGCATCGCGTGATCCGGCATTTCGACGTCGAGACCGCCGTGCTCGCGCGCGATTTGACCGATGCGCTCGATCGTCTGCCGCGCGGCTCGACGTCGATCACGGATATCTCGTCGCAGATGGAGGAGGCCGTCGAGCGCGGCTGGGTCTACGGCTCGCTGCTGTTCGACGCGCAAAAGGTCCGCAGCGCGCATGTGCTGATCGGGGCCTTGCAGACGCCCGCATTGCGTAATGCGCTGCGCGGCATCTCGCGCGAATTCGATCGTGTGAAGGTCGACGAACTCGCCGACGATTTCGCCAGCGTGCTCGACGGTTCGCCCGAAGCGGCACTGGAGGAGCCCGCCGCGACGCGCACGTTGGACACGCCACCCGGCACGCAGGACGCGTTGCAGCGCTTCACGCTCGACCTGACGGAACAGGCGCGCGCGGGCAAGCTCGATCCGATCGTCGGCCGCGACGACGAGATTCGTCAGGTGATCGACATTCTCATGCGCCGCCGGCAGAACAATCCGCTGCTGGCGGGCGAGGCCGGTGTGGGCAAGACGGCGGTGGTGGAAGGTCTCGCGCATCGGATCGTGGCGGGCGACGTGCCGCCCGCGCTGCGCGACGTGACGCTGCGCACGCTCGATGTCGCGCTGCTCCAGGCCGGCGCGGGCATGAAGGGCGAGTTCGAGGCGCGCTTGCGCCAGGTGCTGGAGGAAGTGCAGTCGGCCGAGCGAGCGGTGATTCTCTTCATCGACGAAGCCCACACGTTGATCGGCGCGGGCGGCGCGGCCGGCACGGGCGACGCCGCGAACCTGCTGAAGCCGGCGCTCGCGCGCGGCAGCGTGCGCACGATCGCGGCGACGACATGGTCGGAGTATCGGCGGCACATCGAAAAGGATCCGGCGCTCACGCGGCGCTTCCAGGTCGTGCAGGTCCGCGAGCCCGACGAGGCGCGCGCGGTCACGATGATGCGCGGCATCGCGCTTGCGCTGGAGGCGCATCACGGCGTGCAGATTCTCGACGAGGCCGTCGAGGCGGCCGTGCGGCTTTCGCATCGGTATCTTCCGGCGCGGCAGTTGCCCGACAAGTCCGTGAGCCTGCTCGATACAGCATGCGCCCGCGTCGCGGTCAGCCAGCACGCCACGCCGCCGGAAGTGGACGACGCCCGCAAGCGCATCGACGCGCTGAACACGGAACTCGAAGTGATCGCGCGCGAAAGTGCGATTGGTATCGACACGACGGCGCGTCATGAGGCGGCATCGGCTGCGTTGCAGCGCGAAACGGAGCGCCTCGCCGAACTTGATGCGCGCTGGCGCATCGAGCGCGAGATGGTGAAGGACATTCTCGCGCGCCGCGCCCAGCTTCGCGATGGCGCGCCCGAGGCCGATCTCGCCGCGCTGCGCGAGCAGCAGGCGCGCCTCGCGCAGCATCAAGGCGACGCGCCGCTGATTCTGCCGGGCGTCGATCGTCACGCGGTCGCGGCGGTCGTGCAGGACTGGACGGGCGTGCCCGTGCTGAACATGCTGAAGAACGAAATAGGCAACGTGTTGCGGCTGAACGAACTGCTCGACGGCCGCATCATCGGCCAGCAGCATGCGACGCAGATGATCGCCCGGCGCGTGCAGACCTCCCGCGCGGGGTTGGACAATCCGGACAAGCCCGTGGGCGTATTCCTGCTCGCCGGCACGTCCGGCGTCGGCAAGACCGAGACCGCGCTGGCGCTGGCCGAGGTGTTGTACGGCGGCGAGCAGAATCTGATCACGATCAACATGAGCGAGTACCAGGAGGCACACACGGTCTCGCTATTGAAAGGCGCGCCGCCCGGCTATGTCGGTTTCGGCGAGGGCGGCGTGCTCACCGAAGCCGTGCGCCGCCGCCCGCATAGCGTCGTGTTGCTCGATGAAGTCGAGAAGGCGCATCCCGACGTCCACGAACTGTTCTTTCAGGTCTTCGACAAAGGCCGGATGGAGGACAGCGAAGGCCGTTCCATCGACTTTCGCAACACGCTGATCCTGTTGACCACCAATGCGGGCACCGACTGCATTGCCGAACTGTGCCGCGATCCGAACGATTGGCCGCCGCTGGACGTCATCGAACAGGAACTGCACGCCCAATTGCTGCACACGTTCCCGCCCGCGTTGCTCGGGCGCATGGTGACGATCCCGTATTACCCGCTCTCCGACGACATGCTGCGCGCGATCATCCGCCTGCAACTCGGGCGCGTGGCCGACCGCGTGACGCGCACGCACCAGGTGCCGTTCACCTACGACGAAGCGGTCATCGCGCAGATTGCGCTGCGGTGCACGCGCCTCGAAAGCGGCGGCCGCATGATCGACGCGATTCTCACCAACAGTGTGCTGCCGCGCATCAGCACTGAGTTCCTGACACGCGTGATGGACGGCCACTCGCTCGCGCGCGTTCACGTCGGCGTCGAGCAAGAGGAGTTCACCTATGCCTTCGACTAGCACGCGCCACGTGCGCATGCAGTGCGCGCCGCTCGGCGACGAGGCCATCTTCCTGCGGATGTCCGCGAGCGAAGCCCTGGGCCGCCTGAGCCGTTTCGAGCTGGTGTTCCTGAGCACGCGCAACGATATCGACCCCGGCACGGTGCTGGGCGAGAACCTGTCCGTCACGCTCGACTATCCGGCCGGCGGCGAGCGCCAGTTCAACGGCATCGTGACGACGCTGCGTCTGATCGCGCCAGGCGACACCACCCACAACCGCATGGCGCGCTACGACGCCGTCGTGCACCCGCGGCTCTGGCTGCTCACGCAGGCGTCGCACCGGCGGTTCTTCTATCAGCGCACGGTCCCGCAGATCGTCACGCAGGTGCTGGAGTCGTTCGACATCGACTTTCGCAATGCCTGTACGGCGAGCTATCCGGCGCTCGAGCATTGCGTGCAGTACCGGGAGACCGATTTCGATTTCGTCAACCGGCTTCTGGAGCGCGAAGGCATCCACTATTTCTTCGAGCATGCGGGCGGCAAGCACACACTCGTACTCACGGATTCGAGCGCCGAGCATCGGCCGATCGCGCACTACGAGTCGATTCCGTTTCAGGCCTGGGATACGCCCGAGCAGGATGAAGAATGCGTGTACCGCTGGATGTCGGGCGCGACGCTGCAGACCGGCCGCTACGAAGTGAACGACTACGACTTCGAGAAGGCCTCGGTCAGCAACAGCGAAGGGATGGTCGCGCGCGCGACGCGCAGCGCGCCCTTCGATCCGCCGCGCTATCTGATGCAGGAGCACCTGACGGGGCACGTCAAGGCGGGCGATGGAGAACGGCTTGCCCGCGTCAACGTCGAGATTCATCAGGCGCAGAACGATGCCATCGAAGGGCGCTCCACGTCGCGCGGCATGGCGGCGGGCGGACTGTTCCGGCTGCGGGATCATCCGGGCAGCGCGCAGAACCGGCAGTACCTCGTGATCGAGAATCGCGCGGAAATCGTCTCCGACGCGTATGTGTCGACAAGCGATTCCACGCTGCCCATTTTCGATTGCAGCTTCCGCGCGATTCGCAGCGACAACACGTTCCGCACGCCGAAGACCACACCGGTCCCGAACGTGGGCGGCCCGCAGACGGCTGTCGTGATCGGTCCGCCGGGCGAGGAGATTCTCACGGACCAGTACGGCCGTGTGAAGGTGCAGTTTCACTGGGAGCAGCTCACTCAGCCGGACGGCGCGAACCGGCTCGACCGGTGCTGGGTGCGCGTCGCGCAAAGCTGGGCGAACCGGCGCTGGGGCGCGATGTTCCTGCCGCGCGTCGGGCAGGAGGTGCTGGTCGAGTTTATCGAGGGCGATCCGGACCGACCGGTCATCACGGGCGCGGTCTACAACTCGACGAACATGCCGCCCTACGAGTTGCCGACCGGGAGCGCGGTATCGACGATGAAGAGCCAGTCCACCAAGGGCGGCAATGGCTACAACGAGGTGCGCTTCGACGACCGCAAGGGCGACGAACAGTTGTTCTTCCACGCCGAGCGCGATCACGAGACCTGGGTCCGGCACGACGCGCTGATGAACGTATCCGGCGAGCGCCACGTGCGCATCGATGGCAACGAATTCCGCGAGACGCGCGGCACGCGCAACGACGCGGTGCGCGGCAGCAGCAAGTCCAGCGTGCTCGGCAGCGTGTCGGCCGCGACCATGACCACGCACAACCAGTTCGTCGGCGAAGCCTATGCGCTCAACGCGGGCGTGGCGGTGCAGATCAAGGCGGGCGTGGCGGTCGAGATCGAGTCGAGCGCGACCATCGCGCTGCGAGCCGGGGCGTCGTACATCCTCATCGGTCCCGAAACGATCGAGATGTCGAGCTTCCCGATTCCGCTCGGCCCCGGCGTGCCCCCTGTGCCGCTCACGACACCGCCGCCGCCGCCCACGCCGCCGCGCGACGCTGACGACGGCACGCGCAAGGTCCGCAAATAGGAGAACCCGATGAGAATGACATTGACGGTGCAAAGCGGCGAAGGCGCGTCGCCACGCGCGATCGAGATCGAAGGCGAGGGCGCCACGATCGGCCGCGCGCCGGATTGCACGATGGTGCTGAGCGACGGGCAACGCGGCATCTCACGCATCCAGGCGCGCATCGAGCGGCGTGAGAACGCGTATGTGCTCATCGATGCGGGCAGCAATCCGACGCTGCTCAACGATCGCGCGCTGGACGGCACGCACGAGGCGCCGCTGGAGGAGGGCGATTGCCTGAGGATCGGCGCGTACACGCTCGTCGTCTCGGCAACCGGCGAAGCAGGCGGCGACGCAGCCGGCGGCTTCGTGGTCGACCAGACCATCATGACGCAGTCGTGGCCCGACGCGCGGCCTACCGCGAGTGCGCAGGGCATGCCGGGTACGCCGGAGTTCGAAGCGCCGCCGCCCGCACCCCTGATCCCCGACGACTGGAACGGGCCGCACGATGCGGCACCGGCCGATGGCGCGCACGCGCTGTTCCTGCCCGACCCGCTGGCCGCGACGCCGCTTCTGCGCGAGCCCGGACACTTCCGCGGCGACGCCGATCAGGCGCTGATCGACGCGCTCAGTCCCCGCGATCCGCTGCGCGATATCGGCGCACGTGCGGTGGCGAAGCCAGTGCCGTTGTCGCGCAGCTTCGAGCATGTGTCGCCGGAACAGGCTTTCTCGGTGATGCCCGCGGTGCCGGAGCCGCCTTCGCTGGCGCGGGAGGACGATATGCCCGGCCTGCCTCTGCCGAATCCCGAATTCACGTCGATGCCAACGCGTTTGCCGGTTCATGAGGCGCGCGAGCGCAGCGAGCCGCATGTCACCCCGCACGCCGACCCGCACGCCGATCACGCCTCGTTGCTCGACGCGCTGATCGAAGGACTCGGCATCGAGCCCGCCGCCGTGAGCCACGTCGAGGCCGCGGAGCTTGCGCGCCTCGCGGGCACGATGCTGCGCGAAGCGACGCAAGGCGCCATGACGGCCTTGCGCTCGCGCGCCATGACCAAGCGCGAGACACGCATGGCGATGACGATGATCGAAGAGCGCGACAACAACCCGCTCAAGTTCTTCCCCGATGCGGACCGGGCCCTCGCGCAAATGCTCGGCGCGCGCGGCAGCGGCTATCTGCCGCCGCAGGAAGCCATGCGTGCGGCGTTCCGCGATATCCAGGCGCACGAACTCGCGATGGTCGCGGGCATGCGCGCCGCGCTCGCTCACGCGATGGAGCGCATCGATCCGAGCGCCATCGAACGTTCGCTCGACGCGCCGAGCGGTTTCGACGCGCTCATCGGCAACCGCCGCGCGCGGCTGTGGCAACGCTTCGTCGAGACCTGGGAGCACGTGGCGCGCGACGCGGGCGACGACCTCCAGCGCAGCTTCGGCGAACCGTTCGGCCGTGCCTATCAGGCGCAGCTCGACGCACTGAAATCCTCAAAAAACTGACGCCATGTACTGGAACAACAAGGTTATCTGGTCGGAAGGCATGTTCCTTCAGCCGCAGCATCTGCAGCAGCACGACCGCCACATCGAGACGCAACTCGAAGGCCGCGCGGGCGGTCTGCGCGCGTATGGCTGGGGCTTCACGAAGCTGGAGCTCGACGAGGCGCTCCTGAAGCTCGGCAAGCTCGCGCTGCGCTCGGCTGCCGGCGTGTTGCCCGATGGCACGCCGTTCAACCTGCCTGCCGACGGCGATTTGCCGGTGCCGCTCGATATTCCGGAAGGCACCTCGAACCAGCTGGTCGTGCTGGCGTTGCCGGTGCGCCGGCCGGGCGCGCCGGAGTCCGGCGGCGCCGACAGCGCGGAGAATCTGGCCCGCTACGGCGCCGGCGATTTCGAGGTTCACGACAGCAACGACCCGGACGCGCTCGCCACGCTGTTGCAGATCGGCAAGCTGCGCCTGCGTCTCGCGCTCGAACCCGACGTGGCGCACGCGCACGCATATGCGGGCGTCGCGCGGGTGACCGAACGCCTGAGCGACTCGCGCATTCTGCTCGACGGCGACTATTGCCCGCCGTGCCTCGACTATCGCGTCGCGGACGGGCTCGGGCGCTTCGCGGCGGAACTGAGCGGGCTCTTGCAGCAACGCGGCGAAGCGCTCGCGGGCAGGCTTGCGCAGCCCGACGGTGCGGGCATGGCGGAGATTTCGGATTTTCTGCTGCTGCAGATCGTCAACCGCGCGCAACCGCTCGTCGCGCATTTCGGCGCGATGACCGGCTTGCATCCCGAAACGCTGTATCAGGCGTGCGTGGCGCTCGCTGGCGAGCTCGCGACCTTCAGCCAGCGCGAGCGGCGGCCGCCGCTGTTTCCGGCGTATCGTCACGAGCGCCTGAAGGAGACCTTCGCGCCGGTGATCGACGCGTTGCGGCTTGCGTTGAGCCGCGTGGCGGACCCGCAGGTCGTGTCGATCCCGCTCGAGGAGCGCAAATACGGTTTGCGGGTGGCGCAGGTCGCGGATCGGTCGCTCTTCACGAGCGCGACGTTCGTGCTCGCCGTGCGCGCGCAAGTGCCCACCGAGACGCTGCTCTCGGCGTTCGGCAGCCAGGTGAAGATCGGCAGCATCGAGAAGATCCGCGATCTCGTCAATCTGCAGTTGCCCGGCATTGGCTTGCGCGCGCTGCCTGTAGCGCCGCGTCAGTTGCCGTTCCACGCGGGCTACACCTATTTCGAGCTCGACGACAAGAGCGATGCGTGGGCTTCGCTCGGCTCATCGGCCGGCATGGCGCTGCACGTGGCGGGGGAATTCCCCGGACTCGCAATGGAATGTTGGGCCATCCGCCGCTGACCATGCCGACGACGCCACGCCCATGACGCCACGCCAATCGAAGGCGCCGAAACAAGGACTCTTCCATGACCGACAACACCGATCCGACGCTTGACGACGCGGAGTTTCTCGACGCCGCGCGCACCATCAGAATGCCGACGCCGGGCCGCGGGCGCGAGTCCGCCAGGCCAGAGGCGAAACCTCAGGGAAAGCCGGACGCGCTCGCACCGCTCGATGCCTCGCTCGCCGGGCGCAATCCGCTCTTGCGGGCGGCCAATCCGCTCCTTGAACTGGCGCTGCCGCTGCGGAGGCTCGCGAGTCATCCGGACCTCGACGCCTTGCGCACGCAACTGATCCAGATGATGCGCCGCTTCGAAGCCGACGGCCGTTCCTTCGGCGTGCCGGATGCGCAACTCGGCCCCGCGCGCTATTGCCTGTGCACGTTCATCGACGAGGCGATCGCGGCGACGCCGTGGGGCGCGGGCGTGTGGGGCCGGCGCAGCCTGCTCGTGACGTTTCATAACGAAGCGTCGGGCGGCGAACGGCTCTTCGTGATTTTGCAGCGCCTCGTGCAGACCCCGGCGGTCGACATCGACATGCTCGAATTGATTTACGTAATGCTCGCGCTCGGCTTCGACGGACGCTACCGGCTGATCGAAGGCGGCAAGACGCAGCTCGACGTGATCCGCGAACGGCTCGAGCAGATGATTCGCACGCAGCGCGGCACGATCGAACGGGCGCTCTCGCCGCACTGGCAGCCCGCGGCGCGCGAGCGCAAGCGGCTGCTGCAGTTCGTGCCGCTGTGGGTCGCGCTGGCGCTCGCCGGGCTGGTTCTGATGGCGACGAGCCTCGTGCTCGCCATTCGCATCAATGACTTCTCCGACCCGGTGTTCGCCTCCATGCGCGCGATCCGCGTCGCGCCGGCGCCGGTGCTGGCGGCGAAGACGAGCGCCGCGCCGAGGCTCTCGGCGGCGCTCGCCGGATTCCTCGCGCCGGAGATCGCGCAAGGCCTCGTCTCGGTCGGCGACTCCGCCGACCGGACCACCGTGACGATCAACAACGCCGCCGAAGGCACGCAGCTGTTCGCCTCGGGCAGCGCGGAGCTCGACGCGCACTTCGCGCCGTTGATGCTGCGCATCGCGCTGGCCTTGCGGGACAAGCCCGGCAACATCGTCGTGATCGGGCACACGGACAACCAGCGCATCGTGTCGGCGCAGTTCCCCTCCAACGTCGCGCTGTCGCAGGCGCGTGCGGACACGGTGCGGGCCATCATCGCCGCGAAGCTCGACACGCCTTCGCGCGTCACCGCCGAAGGCCGCGGCGATACCGAGCCGGTCGCATCGAACGACACCCCGGCCGGACGCGCGCGGAACCGGCGCGTAACCATCGACATTCTTTCGCCAGGAGCGGCGCCATGAAGTGGTTGAACGGATTGAGGAGACCGGCAGCCGTATCGTTTGCCGGCGTGCTGGCGCTGTCGGCGCTCGTGTGGTTCGAAGGCCCATTGTTCGCATTCGACGGCCACGCGCCGCTCGAAAGCGAGTCGCGCCGCTGGCTGGCCATCGCGTTCATCTTCGCGTGCTGGGCGCTCTGGTGGGGAGTCCGCTTCGTGAAGACGCGCATCGCGAGTTCGAATTTCGTGCGCGGGATCGTCGCCGATGCGCTCGATCCGGCGAATCGCGAACCGAGTCCGGCGCGCAAGGCCGCGGCCGCCGACCTCGCGGTCTTGCGCACGCGTTTCGAAGAGGCCATCAAAACGCTGCGGCATGTGCAGGGCCCGTCGGAAGGCAAAGGCCCAGGCCAGGGCAAAATGCGCGGCGTTCTTGCATGGCTGAACCTGCGCCGCCGCACGCTCTACGACTTGCCCTGGTACATGTTCGTCGGCGCGCCGGGCGCGGGCAAGACGACCGCGCTCGTGCACTCGGGGCTGCGCTTTCCGCTCGCGGACCGGCTCGGCGCGCAGGCGATCGGCGGCGTGGGCGGCACGCGCCACTGCGACTGGTGGTTCGCCGACGACGCCGTGCTGCTCGACACCGCGGGCCGCTTCACGACCCAGGACAGTCACGAGGAGGCCGATCGCGGCGCATGGCTCGGTTTTCTCGCCTTGCTGCGCAAGTACCGGCCGCGCCGTCCGCTGAACGGTGTGATGGCCGTCGTGTCGGCCACCGATCTGTTGCAGCAGACCGACGCGGCGCGCGCGAAGCATGCGGCGTCCGTGCGCGAACGCCTCGCCGAATTGAACCGGCAACTGGGCGTGCAATTGCCGGTCTATGTCGTCGTCACGAAAAGCGATCTGCTCGCCGGCTTCGCCGAATTCTTCGACGACTTGGGCCGCGACGAGCGCGAGCAGGTCTGGGGCGTGACGTTCCCGCTCGCGGAGCGCGACGACGCGGCAAACGCTGACTCTCCGCTGCAGCGTTTTCCCGATGAATTCCGCTTGCTGCACCGGCAGTTGCAGGATCGCGTGCTGCAGCGCATGCAGCAGGAGACCGACGTTCGGCGGCGCGCGCTGATCTATGCCTTTCCGCAGCAGTTCGCGGGCATCGAAGGCGCGTTGCAGCGCTTCCTCGACGACGCGTTCGGCGAGTCGCGCTTCGCCCGCGCCGCGATGCTTCGCGGCGTCTACTTCACGAGCGGGACGCAGACCGGCAGGCCGCTCGACCGGATGATGAGTTCAATGGCGGCGTCGCTCGGACTTCAGCGCGAGGTGTTGCTGACGGATTCATCGAGCGGGCGCGCTTACTTCGTCAAGCGCCTGCTTCGCGATGTGATCTTCGAGGAAGCGGGCATTGCCGGCAGCAATCCGCGCGTGGAGCGCCGCCGTGCGCGTTTTCAGCGGGTCGCGATCGGTGTGATCGGCGTGTTGCTGGCGGCGGGGCTGATCGGCCTTTTCGCGGCCGACCGGGCGAACCGCCGCTTCGTCGACGAAAGCCGCCAGCAGATTGCCGCGCTGACCCAGCGCGCGCAGCAGACGACGGCCGGCGACGACCCGCTGGCGGTATTGCCGCTGCTCGACGCCGCGCGCAATCTGCCCGGCGGCGAGGCCGAGCGCGCGGCGGGCCATGACGCGTGGTGGGAGAAACTCGGCCTCGACCAGCGGCAGAAGCTCGGGCTGGAAGCGCAGCGCGTGTATCAGCGCCTGTTGCGCCAGACGTTGCTGCCGATCGTCGTGCAGCGCATGGAGGAGCAACTGCGCCGCGGCGACGCCGACAACGCCGCCACGCAATACGAAGCGCTGCGAGCGTATTTGATGCTCGGCGATCCGACGCACTTCGATCCGGCCGCGCTGCGCGTCTGGGCGATGCACGCCTGGCAGCGCGGCGCGCTCCAGAACGCGACGGATGCGCAACGCGCCAGCATCGACGGGCATCTGGAAGCCTTGTTCCGCCGTGGGCAATTCGATGCGAACCTGCCGCTCGACCAGAACCTGATCGCGCAGGCGCGGGCCACGCTGAATCGCGTGCCGCTCGCGCAGCGTCTGGATGGACGCATCGAGCAACAACTGGCGCAGCTTCGCCTGCCGGACTTCACGATCGCGAAAGCGGCCGGACCGAGCGGTCTGTTGGTGTTCGTGAGGAAGAGCGGAGCGCCGCTCACGCAAGGCATCGATGGAGCGTACACGCGCGCAGGCTTCGATGCGTTCGTGCGTCTGCGTGAAGCCGCGCTCGCCGACTTGTCGAAGGACGACTGGGTGCTCGGCCGCGGGGAGGCGCGTCCCGATCCCGCCGGCACGGATGCGCTGCGCGCCGCGCTGACGCGGCTCTACTGCGAGGCGACGATTCGCCAATGGGACGGCCTGCTCGCCGATGTGGGCGTCGTGCCGTTTGCCGCGCCGGATCAGGGCGCGCGCATCGCGAATCTGCTGGGGTCGCCCGCCTCGCCGTTGCGCGGCCTGATTCAGGCCGCCGCGCGCGAGACGACGTTCACCCCGGCCCCCGCGCCGCCGGGCAAGCTGGACGCGCTCAAGCAGAACCTCGGCAAGGCGTTGGTGACGGGAGCGGGAGCAGGGGAAGCGCCGGCGCCCACGCTCGTCGATACGCATTTTCAGCCGCTGCACGACCTGGCCGGTCCTGCACTCGATGAATCCATCGGCGCGTTCAAGGATGCCGCCGCCACGCTGCAGGCCGACGACACCGCGCGCAAGCAGTCGTTGCCGCTGCCCGCGACCGGCCCGCTCGATCGCCTGAAGCTGCTTTCACAGAACGCGCCCGCGCCGCTCGCGGCAGTGCTGCAAGGCGTGGCCGGCAATGCCGACACCGTGCAGCTGCAGAGCCAGCGCGCGCAACTGAGTGCGCTGTGGGCGGCGAGCGTGGCTCCCGCTTGCAGGCAGGCGCTCGACGGGCGCTATCCGCTCGTGAAGACATCGACGCGCGACGCCGCGCCGGACGACTTCGCGCGCATCCTGGCGCCGGGCGGTCTCATCGACGACTTCTTCCAGAAGAATTTGCAGAATCGCGTGGATACCTCGGGCGCCGTGTGGAAATGGCGGCCGGAAGCAAAATCGCTTGGCATTCCGGACGATGTGCCGGTTCAATTCCAGAACGCGGCCATGCTGCGCGACGCATTGTTCCGCGACGGCGGCCGGGATGTCTCGGTGCGTTTCACGGTGAAGGTCGCGTCGCTCGATCCGTCGCTCAAGCGCTTCGTGCTCGATATCGACGGACAGCAACTCATCGCGACCAGCGACGCGCCGAACGCCACCGCCGCGTTCCAGTGGCCGAGCGGAAAAGGCACGGCGCAGGCGCACGTCGAACTCGACCCGGCGCAAGGCACGCCGCCGCACGCGGACGGACCGTGGGCGCTGTTTCATCTCTTCGATGCCGCGCGCGTCCAGCAGTCCGGTCAGGCCGATCACTTCAACGTGTCCTTCGATGGAGGCCGCGTGTCGCTCGCACTCGTCGCGAACAGCGCGGATAATCCGTTTCGCGCGGGCGTGCTCGACCGCTTTCGTTGCCCCGCCTCGCTATGAAACCTGACGATCGGATGGACGCGGGCTTCTACGGCAAAGTCCGCACGCACGGCGATTTTGTCAGGCGGGGCTTGTCGGCCGGATTCGTCGCGCAATGGGATGCATGGCTGCAGCGCGGCCTCGTGGCCGCGCGCGCGCGCTATGCCGACAACTGGCTGTGCCGGTATCTCGCCATGCCCGTGTGGTGCTTCGCGGTGCGGCGCGGCGTGATCGCCGAGGAAGCGCACACCGGCGTGCTGATGCCGGGCATCGATGCGGTGGGACGCTACTTCCCGTTCGTGATCGCGCGGCCGGTCGACGGCGACGCATGCGTGTCGGCTTCATCGTGGCATACCGATGCCGCGGCACTCGCGCTCTCCACCCTCAAGCCGGCCTTTTCGCTGACCGAGTTGGAGGCGTCATTGACCGGATTGCGGGCGCAGTTATCCGGCACCGCGTCGCGCGCGGCAGACAGCGTCTGGTGGTCGGATGTGGGTGAGGTCGTGCATCATGACGGGCCGTTCGATGCCGCTTTGTTCCTGCGCCTGCTCGATGCCGATTAATCGCGTTCCGTATCCCACTCGCGACGTAGCGCGTCGCGGTCTTTCTGTTGCGGCACGGCGTCGAGCAGACGCGCATGGAACGTTTGCAGATCGGGCGCGCTCGCCGCCGCACGGCGCGCGATGACGCGCGCGATCGGGCCCAGATAGGTCGTGAGATGACGCGCGGCGTCGCTCACCTGCTCGACGCTGATCTTTTGCGCCGGTAGCGCGCGCGATGAGCCGGCCTCCAGTTGCGACAAAAGCGAATCGAACTCGCGGCGCGCGGCGCCGTCGGGCAGGTACGTGACGAGCCGCTCGCGTAGCGCGTCGACGTCCGCGGCGCTCGCCGACGCGCGCCGCAGCAGCAAGGTCGCCACCGGGCCCACGTGACTGGCGAGCCGCTCCTCCAGTTGCGCGATCAATTCGGGCGGCCAATTCCTCGCTGCCTTCGACGCCTTCGACGTCTCTGACGCGGGCGCCATATCGAGCGTGGCGGCGGGACTCGCGTAGGCGAGCACGGTACGCTCTGGGTCCTCGGCGTTCTCGTTATAGGTGGCGAGTTCGGCAAGCAGCGTGTCGCGCCATTCGCGCGCGGAAGCGAAACGGTCTTGCGGACGCTTCGACAATGCTTTCATCAGCATGGCGTCGATATAGCCGGGCAATTCCGGCGCGATGGTGCTCGGAGCAGGCGGCGTGTCGTTGAGGACCTTTTGCATGACCACGCTCGGCGTTCCTGTGAACGGGCACACGCAGGTCAGCATTTCGTACAGCACGACGGCGGCGGAAAACAGGTCGGCGCGCGCGTCGATGGGTTCCCCGGTGAATTGCTCCGGCGACATATAGCTCGGCGTGCCGAGCATCGTGCCGGATTGCGTCAGGTACGAGGTGTCGAGATGCGCGATACCGAAGTCCGCGATCTTGCATTCGCCGCGTTGCGCGATGAGCAGATTGGCCGGCTTGATGTCGCGATGAACGATGCCCGCGCCGTGCGCGTAGTCGAGTGCATCGAGCAGTTGCACGAACCATCGCAACGCACGCGGCGCCCCCATGCGCGAACCGGCGCGCACGTGCTGCGCGAGACGCGCCGCGAGGCTCTCGCCGCGCACGTATTCCATCGTGATGAAGGCGGTGTCGTCGGCTTCGCCGTAGTCGTACACCGCCACGATGTTCGGATGAACGAGACGGCCCGCCGCCCGCGCTTCGTTCAGAAAACGGGCGGTGAGATCGTGCGTGGAGTCGTCCGGCGTTTCACCCGGCGTCAGCTCCCGCCGGATGGTTTTCAGCGCCACCTCGCGCTCGATATGCGGATCGAAGGCCAGATACACCACACCCATCGCACCGCGTCCGAGTATCCGTTCGATGACGTAGCGGCCAAGCCGGGCGGGGAAGTCGGCCGGGGAGGGCATGGCTTAGGCCTCTTCTTCGTCGAGGATCCTGAACGCCTCGACGAGACTCGTCTGCATGCGTCCGAACGATACGGCAAGCGAGGCGATCTCGTCCGATCCGCTCGTCGGCAAGGGCGTCGCGCCGAGTTTGCCGAGGCTCATTTCATCGGCGGCGCGCGAGAGCGACTGGATCGGCCGCGTGATCAACAGATGCATCATCACGTTCATCACGATCAGGACGACTGCGAACACGCCGCCGAGCGAGAGCATGAACGCGCGCCAGATCGCGCGGCCGCGTTCGATCGGCTGCGCCATTGGCACCGACACGAATTCCGCGCCGATCACTTCGTTCATCGGCCAGTTGAAGCCGTTCGCGGAACCGTACTTGTCCAGCATGGTGGCGGGCGCCGCGCTTGGGGTGCTGTGGCATTGCATGCAGGCGGAATCGGTGATGCGGCTCGGGCGCGCGAGAAAGAGGGTGCGGCCGCCGGGCGAATCGCGCTGGCCGGTAAGCTCCTTGAGTTCGGGCCGGTCATGCAGATGGCTGATCACATCGGCTTCCCAATCGGTGGGCCGGTCGCGCGGATTGGTCGGATTGACCATCGTCGACCTGTACGAAAAGTTCGGGAAATCCTTCTGCAGCAGATTGAGCATTTCGATCGCCGAGAAGGCGGGGATGGATTCCGGCACGAAGCGATATTTGATCTGCGTGGCGAGGAGCGGCGTGATGTGCGCGGCCGTATAGCTCTGCATCGACCCCGCCGCGCTGATGAGTACGTTGGCGTCGTGGACGGTTTCTTCGAGCGCCTGCTTTTGCAGAAGGCGATCCGCCACGATGCCGGCGGCGACGAGCCCGATCGAAAAGATGAGCAGGAACACGAGGTTGAATTTGACGCTGAGCGAAAGCTTGAGTTTCATGGCGTGCTGTAAGCGGTTTTGGCGCGACGTTTCATGGATAGCGGACTTTGCTGCGAGCGGCGTGCGCGGGCGGGTAGAGGAACCCGCGCCAGTCGGGCAGCGCGTTCAGATGACTCTCGATCGATGCGCGGAACGCGCTGTCGGCGAGCCGCGTATGAAAGCGCGCGGCGAAGCGTTTGCGCGCGGGCAGCGTGCTCGTGAGCCACGGCGCGAGGTCGTCGTAGGTCGCCGGGCGCAACGGCTTGGGGGCGGCGTCGCTGGCAGGCGTGGCGTTGATGGCGAGCGGCTGCAACGCGTCGCGAAACGCGACCGGCATGGCTGCAAGGAACGCGCTCGATGGACGCGGCAAAACGTGGGCGGGCGCGTTCCCGGAAATCTCGGCGAAGCTCCCGGCGTCGATCGTCAGTGGCGGTTTGAGGGCGAGCGTTTGCACGCCGCTTTCGCTGAACACGGCGATCTCGCCTGCGTCGCCGGGCGTGGCGACGATGGCCGCCGCGCTCGCATTCGTGCTCAGGCGAATGGCACCGCGCTCCGTCTCCACGATCCGCTGCGAACACGGCGCAGCCTTGCAGGCAGGGGCGATCTTCATCCAGCCGCCCAGCATGTCGATGCGTTCATCTGATTGCAGCATCAGGCGCGACTGCGCACCGAGTGCGACGAGTGTGCCGTTGTCGTCCTGAATCTGCACGACGCCTTGTCGCGGCGACAGAATCAGATCGTCGGCACGCAAGGACTCGCCCACGCCGAACGCGAACACGTTGGCCGCGCGCACCACGGTGACGGGAGAATCCGCGCTGACAAGCGTCCAGGCCGCGCGTGCCGGCGAGGACAGCGCGGCCAGCAAGACGATACCCAGGGTCCATGCCCGCAGTCGATAAACCATGTGCTTTGCTCGCAAGTTGACGATGCCGGACAGACAACGCCGGTCTCTTCAACACAACAGCGAAGCGGCGAAATTATTCCGTGGCGGGAAGAAGCGGCGTGTCGAGGGCGGCAATCGGAATGGGCGCGGGCAGCGAACCGAACAGCGGCGCGGCGCGGTGGCTGGAAATGCTATTGCTCAGCGCATTCATATCGATGCCTTCGCGCTGGCCGATCAATGCGTAACCGAGTTCGGACTGACGCCAGGTGACGACCGTCATCGACGCAACCTGCTGCGTTGCCGTGCGCGCGTCGGGCTTGGCCTCCTTCATCACGCACAACGCGACAGGCGCACCCCGTTCGGGCAGATAGACGATCTGAACCAGCGGCTTGTTGTTGAAGCGCAGGCGCTGCACGCGCTTGAAGGTGAGGCCGTAGGCGCTCAGATCCGGAATGCGAACGGCGAGGCCATCGTCGTCGTGAATCTGCGCGGTGGTTTTTTCCACCAGCGCGGGATCGGCTTCGATGTTGGCGAGCGTGTCGCGAGAATAGAGCTGCTGATAGCTGGCGGCGGCCGCGACCCAGGGCGACACCCCCGTTCCCACCGACGCCAACGATGCGCCTGCCGTCGACGCGGGCCCCACGCCGCTGCCGAGGCGCAGCACGAAGCCGCAGGCGAACGCCCCCGCGACGAATGCGACGGCAAGCCACGCGGGCGCGATACGCAAGCGCGAGCGGATCGGCGCTGACGCCGCAGCGCCGTCAGGATGCGGCATGACGGCGTCGTTGGCACTCGCATCGCGCCCGACCGGCGCGGCCGCGCCGGTCGGGCTCGGCGGCTCGCTCCACGCGAAATCCTGCGCAGGCTTTTTCGCCGCGCGCGCCATGTCGCCGATCCGCACGCTGAGGCTTTCGGGCACCGGCGGCAGAGTCTGCTGCGCGAACGCTTGCGCGTACGGCAGGCGCGACCTCATGAGCCACGCGACGCGTCGCGTGGCCTCGGGAGAGCCACTCAGCGCGCGCTCCACGGCTACGCACTCGCGGGCAGGCAGTGTGCCGTCCACGTAGCCCATCAATTCGATGTCGTCCAGATTCATAAGGCCTGTCTTCGCTCCTGGCGGGAATGGGACACCCCTCCCAAACCTGCATGACGCCATAAGGGCTAATGACATAACACCCGTGGCTCGAC
Organism: Paraburkholderia sp. BL9I2N2; assembly: GCF_004339745.1. Taxonomy (GTDB): domain Bacteria; phylum Pseudomonadota; class Gammaproteobacteria; order Burkholderiales; family Burkholderiaceae; genus Paraburkholderia. The sequence continues at coordinate 1,934,165 of NZ_SMGP01000001.1, forward strand.
ATTATTCCGTCGGGCCTTGAAGATTTTTTCGGGCCGACGCGAGCGCCTTCGCCGTTCAGCGGCGGGGTGCGCGGCTGTGTATTGGCGGCGCTTGAGGATGCCGTCTAACGCGTGGCGATGCGCGGTAAAGGCTTACCGCGCATCGCCACGCCACGGCCCGATGCGTCACTGTCGCGTGACGCGCTCGGGCATGCCGTTATCCGGACACGGGACGCGCGATCGGCGAGGCATCGCTGAAAAGCGGCGCCATGTCGAGATTGGAGATGCGCTTGCCGAGCGCGGCGAGATCGACGTTGCCCGACTGCCCGATGAGTGCATAGCTCAACTCCGCTTGCCGCCACGTTGCGACGTCCATGGCATCGACCGTCTTCGTCGCGACCGGCTGGTCCGGCTTCGAGTCTTTCATCACGCACAGCGCAATCGGCGGGCCATTTTGCGGCAGATAGACGATCTGCACGAGCGGCTTGTTGTTAAAGCGCAGCCGTTGCACCGACTTGAACGTCAGCCCGGCGCTCGTCAGGTCCGGCACGCGCAGGGCGAGCTTGTCGTCGCTGCGGATGTCCCTGACGATCTTCGCCGCGGCCGCCGGATCTTCCTCCGTGTACGCGAGGGTGTCGCGCGTGTACAGCTTCTGATACCCGACCGCCGCCGCCACCCACGGCGATACGTCGGCGTTGGCGGCCATCTGCATGCCGCCGCCCGCAAGCGGGCCGACCCGCACGAACAGGCCGCAGGCGAAAGCGCCGGCGACGCAGGCCGCCGCAAGCCAGACCGGCATGCCGCGCAGGCGCGAGCGCACGGGTTCGGAGGGTGCTTTTTCGCTGGCGGGCAGGACCGGGTCGTTCGATTCCCGGGCGCGCTGCGCGCGGACCATCTCGTCGATCTTGAGCTTCAATGAATCGGGCACTGGCGGGAGGCTCTGTTGCGCGAAGGCGTCCGCGAAATCGAGCCGCGAAGCGCGCAACAGTGCGACCTTTTGCCTTGCTTCGGCGGACTCGCGCAGTCGCGCTTCGACCGCGCTGCGATCCTCGGGCGACAGGCCGCCATCCACGTAAGCGAGCAGTTGAGCGTCGTCAGCCATCATGCGATTGAATCCTTTTGTGTCTTCGCGGGCCGGGCTTTCGGCGTCTCGCCGCCAAGCAGCGCGCCGACCGCCTGGCGGGCGCGCGACAGGCGGCTCATGACCGTGCCGATGGGCACCTCGAGCACGTCGGCGGCCTGCTGATAGCTCAGGCCTTCCACGGCGACGAGCAGCATCACGACGCGCTGCGCCTCCGGCAAGCGTTCGACTGCGTCGATGATCTGCCCGTGCATCAATTGCGTTTCGGGACCCCGGTCGACGGGGTCGGGAAGATTTTCGAGGAAGTCGTCATCCCAGTCGAAACTGGACCGTCTTCGCACGCTGCGGGCGCGCAGCTCGTTGATCCAGGTCGAATGGACAATCGAGAACATCCAGCTCAAAGGAGCCGTGTCGGGCTGAAGCTGATGGGCGCGTTCGAGCCCGCGCAGGCAGGCGCGTTGCACGAGATCCTCGGCGTCATGCTGGTCCCCCGACAGGCGAAGCGCGAACGCCCACAGGCGCGGCAGCATTTCGGGAAGCATGCCAGGTAAATCTACACCGTTCATTGAACGAAAATCTCCCATGTTCCCCGAGACGGGTTCGACAGCATTGCGAACCCGTCGACCTCGCACTAAAAATTGCACTGTCGTTCGCCACCGTTTTTTTTCGCTACGAAGTTCGAACGGTGTAGTTTAACTTGAGACCGCACAACGTGTGAAAGCCGTCTTTATTCCATCGAGGAGATCTCGATGCCGCCCTTTCTAGCGGCGGTGCGTGCCAATTCCCGCCTCTTCGCGCGTGCGCCGGTTGAACGAAACCGCGTAGACCGCCGAGCGCGCGGCGAGTAGCGGATCGTCCGAGGGCGCGATGCCATAGGGCAGGATCAACGGATCGAAATTGATGTCCCGGCAGGCGCCGTCGATCTGGCTTTCGGCGCGCTCGATCACGATCGTGCCGGCGTCCACCCGATGCAATTCGCGCTCGGGCGGCCATGCGCGCGTCGCGTCGTCGACCGGATCCCCCGGGCCTGCCGGCGTGAGCATGAGGTGCCAGGAGACGGGGCCGGCCTGCAAGCGCAGATAGAGATCGTGTGCCAGAAAGTCGGGATCGCGCGCCGGGTTCGTGCGTTCGTTCGACGGCGCATAGGGCGTGTCGGGAACCACACTCCAGCGGACGAAACGTGTGTTGCCATCGGCATCGACGAATCGGAACGCGTCGATGCTGAAGTAGCTCGCGTTATAGAAAGCCGTGGAAGGCGGATGGGTGTCGACCCACTGGTGAAAGGCCATTGTTTCGGGGTGCTGCGCAAGAAACGCGTTCAGTTTCGCGGGATCCGGCCGGCCGGTCCGCGCATCCGGGCGCAGCGCCACCAGTTGTTCGTACAACGCCTGTGGCGTGGCGACCTGGAAGATCGGCACGGAGTTCATTGCGGTGCGCCATTGCTCTGCGTTGCGCATCGAGAACAGCAATGCAAAGCTGCGCACGGATGCGTCGGCGTCGTCCTGGGCGGGATTGCCGCCCGGTGCGGAGAGGCGGCCGATCACAGGGGTGCGGCCGCGCTCGAACACGCTCGCGCGCGAAAGCGCGGCGCCGTTTCCGTTGCTGTCGAAATAGCCGCGCACGCACACGCCCTTGGCATGATTGCGGCGAAAGCCGGGATGCCTGCCCATGCTGTTCTCGAAGGCGTCGATCATCCGGGCGGGCGTCAATGCGGGCTCGCTGCCCGGCCAGCGAATCCAGCCGGCGACCCATGCGAACGCTCCCGCGACAGCCGCAATGACGATCACGATGAAGGCGTAGCGAAGCAGAAGCGCTGATGGCTGGGGTCGGGACATGATGCAGCGTGAAAGCGAACGCGCCGATCCAAAAAGCTGACGAGTATAGAGCAGGGTACGTTTCGGTGCAGGGCCGCGTAATGAAATCCATTCGCGGCGAAACGCGTGTTTCGCTATCTCGCGGCGGAATAAAAAGGCTTATGGGGTGTTATGCGAAGACGCACAGACGGACGTTCTTGCCGTGCAACTGACCGGGCAACGGCAACAGGCGCTGGACTATGAGGGGGGAAAAAACGCCGGCGCACTCGATTACCACCCGCACCAGAATTTGCTTCAGCCCGATCGCGCGGCCGACGCGCGGACTCTCGCGTCGTTCGTAGTGGAGGGGCTGTTCACCGGACATGGGTGGCACCGGGTTTGGCTTGCGTGGTCAGAGTCGGCGTCCGCGGCGCATGCGGATCCTGAGAGCGTCCTGGGTAGGCGCCGCTCGCGCCGCGTCCGCCGGCTCGTTACTGGGCGACGTCGAGCCGACCGTAGACGCCGGTCGTCGGTGTCGGGCCGGCGGCGAAGAACAGGGTATTGAGCGGTTGATTGGCAGCGTTGTTGCCGAACGAGATGCCCCAGATACCCGGTTGTTTGAAAGTCGATCCGTCAGCTTGTGTCACTGCACCGATGAACGCCCCGGAATTGGGATCGAACGCGTCGAGCGTGCCGTCGCCGAAATTTCCGACCAGCAGATCATTGCTAAGCGCACCGAAATTCGCCGGCGCCACCGCAAGACCCCAAGGCGAATTCAGCGATCCGCCCACGGCAATGCGCTTCGTGAGGTGCCCCGCTGTATCGAACGCGTCGACCGCGCCGTTGCCCGGGCCGTTCACCTGTGTGTGTCCATCGGGACCGAGCTTCGCAAACGTCACATAGACGGTCGTACCGACTACACGAATGCCGAAAGGGGACAAGCCGGCAGGCAAGTTGGGATCCTTGAATTGCCCGTCGAGTTGGATCTTGTTGAACGACTTGTCGAACACATCGACTTTGCCGTTATGAAAGTCCGCCGCGTAGAGCAGGTTCTGACCGGCATTCGCGCCGATGGCAAGGCCCTTGTAAACCGCGCCGCCGGTGCCGTCGTCGTGCGCGTTGACGGCTTGCGTCGGCAGTACTTTCGGTGACCAGCCGGCGATCGTGCCGGCGTCGGTGGCCCAGAGGAAGACCGCGTTGCTCGTGAGGCCGTTTGCGCTAATGCCGAAGTCGGTGCTGGTATTGAACACGATGCCCGTCGGCCCGGCAGCCTGTCCACTCGCCGCGGGCGGGATCGTCACGACGAGCGACTGCACCACGCCATTGCCGTCATAAAGCGTCGACTTTTTCGTATTGTTGTCGGACACCCACATGACGCCGGTCGGGTTGAAGGCGATACCCCAGCCGTTCTTGAGATTGGCGTCCGTGTTCGGTGCGCTTACGCTGCCATCGGAAACCAGCATGGTGGCTTTGAAAGGACCGGTGGCCGGGGCCGGTGGCGTGGAATTGTCGCTGCCGCCGCCACATGCGGTGAGCGTTGCCGTGCAAGCGGCGAATGACCAGGCAAGCACTGCCTTTTGACGCAGTTTCATTTCGCGATTCCTTTTATGTTCGGAGTAGCGCCCGCCGCAATCGTCTTGTATCTGCGATGCACGCGAACGAACGATCCCTGAGTGCGCAAAGGAATGGGCGTGCAATCAGCGAACAGTGAGTCCGCGGATTGAACTGCCCGATCTCTTTGGCGCTGAATCGTCCTCCTCCGAACGCCTGGTGTTTCGGTTTTATTCCGTGACGGCAAAGAGCCGCGAGCGAAAAGAAGCGTTGCGCTTTTCTGGAATACCTCGTCGGCCACGGGTGTTATGGGGATGACGCAACCGCCGCCACTCCCTTCGTCGCACGATTCGAGGATCCCATGCCTGACCACTACAACCTGCTCGTCTACTACGATGGATCGCCTGAATCCAGATCGGCATTACTGCGCGCGACCCGTTTGGGATATGCGTTGACCGCTACTGTTCATGTACTGTCGGTAGTGGATATCGGCTCGGCTGTGGGCAGCAGTCTTGGATACTTATCGGACGTCGCGTGTTCACAGATGGAAGGCACGGCGAAGCAGACCTTGAAGGAAGCGCTGGATCATTTGAGAGAGAGCGGAACGGTTGCGCGCGGCTATGTCGCAGTGGGGAACGTGGTCGATAGCATGGCTAATTATGCGGGCCTGCTCAACGCGGATCTGCTCGTGCTGGGTCACCGGAAACCGCGTGGACTGGCGAGATGGTTAGGCCAGCCATCCAATCACGCGGAGCTGATGAAACGCGCGGCAGGGCGTGCTGTTATTACCGTGCCGCTGGACTAGATGGCGGCGCCATGGCTCGACTTGTCGTTGTCATTGACGCGGGAAGAGGAGTTGGTTCAACACAGGCGCCGGAATAATCTGCGAGCGTTGTCTGTTGTGAGGGCAGACCTGTCATCGACAGCCAATCGACCCTTGGAGCAACCGCCATGTCTTGTCCCGGAACACGCCCGCAACCCATGCAGGTACCGCAACTCGCCACTGTGCACGAACGCCTGTTCGACTCCGCGGCAGCCCGCCCGCATGCCATTGCGCTGATCGCCGGAGATGACACATGGACCTACGATCGCCTGACACGGTATATCAGAAGGCTTTCGCGAGGTCTGCTCGCTCACGGTCTGAAACCCGGCGATCGCATTGCGCTGCACATGACGAACAAACCGGAAACCGTCGCCGCGTATTACGCGTGCATGTTGACAGGCATGATTGCGGTGCCGCTGAACAACCGGCTCACACGCGCGGAACTCGAGCCGCAACTGCGACGATTGCAGGTTTCGTTGTATCTGGGCCAGCGGGATCTATACGGTGCGATTGCCGGCATGGATGCTTCGATTCTCGTTGCGGACAAGCGCTTTCTTGTCGACGGCTCGGCGCAAGGCGCGGGCGGCAGAGCATGGAGTGAGTTGATCGAGCACGAGGCAGACGAGATGCGGCTCGAGCCGGTGCGCGTCGACGAACCGGCGCTTCTGCTGTCGACGTCCGGCACCACGGGAGAACCGAAGTTCGTCACGCACACCCCGCGCACTGCGTGCGCGATGATGCAAGCTTACCAGGCCATTGCGTCGAGACCATACGACGTCACGCTGATTGCCACGCCCATGATGCATGCTGCAGGGCTCTTCACTGCGCTCGCGACGCTCGCCACAGACGGCACCTGCGTCCTGATGGACCGATTCGAGCCGGCGGCCGCGCTTGACCTGATAGAACGGCACCGTTGCACGATGATGATGTGGTTGCCGTTCATGTATTCGGCGGCGATCGTCGAGCAGATCGCGCAGCCACGCAACGTCGCGTCACTGGGCACCTGCCTCGTCGGAGGCGACGCGACGCCGCCGAGTCTGCAGGAGGAGTTTTTGCGGGTGTTCGGCGTCAGAATGCGCAATTTCCTCGGCATGAGCGAAAGCGCGGGCACCTTCACCTATGGATTCGATAGCGGGCCTGTGTGCCGCGCGGTCGACGTGGACCTCGTTCGTCTCGCCGACACAGAAGGCAACACGGTCAGGCGCGGCGAAGCGGGCGAACTGATGCTGCGCGGACCGAACCTGTTCGTCGGCTATTGGCTCGGCGCCGGGCGCATCGACGACGCACGCAAGGATGGCTGGTGGCCCACCGGCGACGTGATGCGCCAGGACGAGGCCGGCGACTTCTGGTACGTCGCCAGAAAGAAAAACCTGATCATTCGCGGCGGGTCGAACATCTCGCCAACTGAAATCGAGCATGCGCTCACGGTCCATCGCGGCGTGCGCGAGGCGGCGATAGTCGGCGTGCGGGACGCCGTCCTCGGGCAGCGCGTGATCGGTTTCGTTGAACTGACCGAAACCGCGACGCAGGTCGAGGACGTGTTGCGTGATCTGTCCACCAGAGTTGCGAACTACAAGATGCCGGAGCGGCTCATCGTGGTTGACCGGTTGCCGCGCAATTCGTTAGGCAAACTGGACCGTGCCAAGCTGGAAGCAATCGGCGAGCGACTGGACGATTGGCGCGCGGCGTGAGCGGGCAATATACGTGCGCCGGCTGTGGAACACGTATCTGCGCGATACGGGCCGTGGACATTCAGATGGCCATCGTAGCGGTTGCTCGTCTTTGAGGTGTCCAGCGCGTTAGCTCTGACTCACGAGCGCATTGCTTTCGAACGACGTGCGCTCTCAGGAGGAATCAGCCGCCAGGTCAGCAACACCACCAGACCGAAAGCGACGTACAGAAGCGTGAAGACCCAGCCCGGCAAATCGTAGTAGAGCAGGCGGCTCACCCAGCGCTGAATGAAGCCTTGCGTGAATCCTTGCGTATCCGGCGAACCCGTACGCAGCCAGTCCTCCAGCGTCGTCAACGGGCACGCGATACCCAGCAGCGACAGCGTGGCCACGATCACGATCGCTGACAGATGAACGAGCCGGAAGAAACGCTGGCGTATCCACTTCCAGCGGAGGCCGGCGCCCACCCAGATCGCGACGAATCCGCACACGATGAACAACGCAAGCAGCGCATGCGCGACAAGCACCGCATTGGCCAGCCAGTTCATGATCGGCTTTCTCGTGACCTGCTCGCTGCGGGTACGATTGAATCAAACAGGTCCGCAAGACTGCGCGCGAAATGCACATAAGCCACTTGATGCCGTGACTATCGACGCATCCGGCAGCGCGCCTTCAGCGCCTGTGGCGCATCACTTCCCAGCAATCGTGATGGTTCATTCGTCTGAGCTGCCGACGCCTGATCATCTCGCGCCAATAATGTCCGGCGACCAACAGCATGGCGACACTCAGACCACACAGACCCACGACGATTCCCGCCCCCGATTCGGCCATGCAACACTCCTTGACTGTGCAACTGATCAAGCGATACGTGTCATTCGTCGTTCAGGATACGAGCGGCGGCCTTCAGAAAAATCTGTCCGTCATCGGTAATGAGAGGGCGTTGTTGCCCGGAAGCGAGCTCTTCCAGCGTGACGAGTTGGCGCTCCAGAAGCGCTTCCAGATCGGCACCGTCCAGACTCGGTAGATCCGGTGCATCCTTGAGCAACATGAGGGTCGCGAATTCGTGTGGACTGAGCATCGTTGTCTCCTGGCTGAGCTTGCTGCCTGGCTGGGAACCTGATCCGTTGGCCTCGCTTCGCGAGCAGGATCAATTCGGTGTGGTGGCCGCTGCGGGATGTCACCTTGCGTTCGGGTGGCATGTCGCGCGCCGAGGTGCCCATCTTAATGCGGACAGCTGCAATAGATCAACATGTGGGAAAAGCTTTTTTTTGGATCCGCTTTGCGGCATGTGTAGGTCAGCGCCATACTTGATACATGCGGGATTTATCCTGATGAATATCCTGGCAGCGCTTCCATACGCCGGCCTCCACACTCGAAGCGAGGCCCGTATGCCTGGCGCTGCGGTCGAAACCTGAAGGAGATAACACTTGACCAGCTTTCTCTTACGTAACGGCGCGCTTCTCGATCCTACCCATCCTGATCTGCTGGAAGGTTTCGAAATTCTCATCGAGGACGGCTTCGTCCGCGAAGTGTCCGATAAACCGATCAAGAGCAGCAACGCGCACGTGATCGACGTCAAAGGCAAAACGATCATGCCGGGGCTGATCGATCTGCATGTGCATGTCGTTGCAATCGAGTTCAATCTGCCGCGCGTGGCGACGCTCCCCAACGTGCTCGTCACGCTGCGCGCCGTGCCGATCATGCGCGCGATGCTGCGCCGCGGCTTCACCACCGTGCGCGACGCGGGCGGGGCAGGGTATCCATTCAAGCAGGCGGTCGAATCGGGGCTCATCGAAGGTCCGCGCCTCTTTGTATCCGGCCGCGCGTTGAGCCAGACGGGCGGTCATGCGGATCCGCGCGCCCGCTCCGACTACATGCCGCCCGATTCACCGTGCGGATGCTGCGTGCGCGTGGGCGCGCTCGGCCGCGTGGCGGACGGTGTCGATGAAGTGCGCCGGGCCGTGCGCGAGGAACTGCAGATGGGCGCCGACCAGATCAAGATCATGGCTTCGGGCGGGGTTGCTTCGCCCACCGATCCGGTCGGCGCATTCGGTTACTCCGAAGACGAGATCCGCGCCATCGTCGCCGAAGCTCAGGGGCGTGGCACGTATGTACTGGCGCATGCCTATACGCCCGCGGCGATCGCGCGCGCCGTGCGTTGCGGCGTGCGCACGATCGAGCACGGCAATCTGATCGACGAGGAGACCGCGCGTCTCGTGGCGGAACACGGCGCGTATGTCGTGCCGACCCTCGTCACTTACGACGCCCTTGCAAGCGAAGGCGAGAAATATGGACTGCCGCCGGCCAGCATCGCCAAGGTCGCGGACGTGCATGGCGCGGGGCTCCAATCGATTGAAATCATGAAGCGCGCCGGCGTGAAGATGGGCTTCGGCACGGACCTGCTCGGCGAGGCACAGCGGCTGCAAAGCGATGAGTTCCGGATTCTGGCCGACGTCATGTCGCCGGCCGAGGTGATCGCGAGCGCGACCATCGTTGGCGCGGAAGTGCTCGGTATGCAGGACAAGCTCGGCAGAATCATGGCGGGCGCGCATGCCGATGTGCTGGTGGTCGACGGCAATCCTTTGAAGTCCGTAGATTGCCTGCTGGGCCAGGGCGAGCATATTCCGCTCGTAATGAAGGATGGCCGGATCTTCGTCAACGAACTCGAAAGCGCTTGACCTTATGAGCCCGCCCGCGTTCGCGGCGCCCCAATGTCCCAATCGGAGCTTGTCCATGTCGATGATTGCCGCTCGCATCGAGCGATTGCCGTTTTCAGGTTTTCACCGCCGTCTGTTGTTGATGGGCGGCCTCGGCTACACCTTCGATGCGATGGACGCCGCCGTGCTCGCATTCCTGCTGCCCGTGCTGCGCACGCAATGGGGGTTGACGAGCGTGCAGACCGGCGTGCTGGGAAGCGGTACGTTCATGGGCTATTTCGTCGGTGCGATGCTCGCGGGCATGCTTGGCGACATCATCGGCAGACGCAAGGTCATGATGTATGCGCTCGTGATTTACTGTGTCGCGTCCCTTGCCAGCGCGCTCGCGAACGACTGGGGATTTTTTCTGGCGACGCGTATTGTCGCCGGCCTGGGGACGGGTGCGGAAAGCGCCATCGTCGCGCCGTTTCTCTCCGAGTTCGTGGCACGGCGATATCGCGGCAGTTTCACCGGCAGCCTCGCGGGATTTTTCTCGTTTGGCTTCGTGGCGGCCGCACTGCTGGGCTATCTGGTGATTCCGCTCGCACCCAATGCGTGGCGCGCGGTCATGGTGATCACGGCGCTGCCCATTGTGATGCTGCTCTGGTGGCGCCGCGCGTTGCCCGAGTCGCCGCGCTGGCTCGAGGCACGCGACCGGCACGCGGAAGCCGATGCGATCGTGTCGCGGATGGAAGCGGAGGTGATGAAAGCCGGCATACAGTTGGAGCCGCTGTCTCCCGCGCGCGAGGGATCCGTTCCGCTCGCGGCCGGACGGGCCTCGATCATCGCCAACGTCAAGGCGCTGTGGGCGGCGAAGCTCGCGCGCATCACGGCCATGACGTGGCTGATGTGGCTATCCATCACGTTCAGCTACTACGCGTTTTTCACGTGGATTCCCGGCTTGCTGGTTCAGAACGGGATGACGATCACGCGGAGCTTTTCGTATTCGCTCGTGATTTACATCGCGCAGATTCCCGGATACTTTTCGGGCGCGTGGCTCAACGAGAAGATCGGCCGCCAGGCGACGATTGCGTCGTACATGATATTGGGCGGCATCTCGGCGCTCGGGCTTGCGTTGACGGGTACGGATACCGGCATCATGGTGTCGGGCATCCTGCTTTCGTTCTTCATGAACGGCACCTATGCCGGCGTTTATGCCTACACCCCGGAGGTTTTTCCCACCGACGTGCGCGCGACGGGCACCGGGCTCGCTTCGTCGATTGGCCGGCTGGGCGCGATTGCCGCGCCTATCCTCGTCGGGTACGTCTATCCGCTGCTGGGCTTTGCCGGCGTGTTCGGGGCGACGACGCTCGTGCTGCTGATCGGCGCGTTGGCGGTGTTGCTCATGGGCGTGCCGACCCGCGGAAGATCGCTAGAGGACATTGCGGCAGGGCAGATCAACCAGTGAGAAAGGCGGAGCCGCCTATCGTGACGAACCGTCCGCCTGCGGGATGCAGCGCGCGCTAATGCTTGACTCTGCCTCGTGGAGCTGAACGCGGGTCACCGCATCCAGCTCCACGAAGAAGCCTTAAGCGCGGGTCGTCGCAATGGCGGTACGTGGCCGCAGCGTCGCCATGATCAGATAGGTGCCGCCACCGATCAACACGCCGAAGAACCAGCCATAGGTGTTCCACCAGACCGGCAGCAGGTTGGTGAAGTTCGGCAGAAAGGTCGAAAACACGCTGCCGATCGCCGCCGCGATCAACGCGTTGACGTTCCAGCCGCCTTCGTAACGGTACTCGCCATGCTCCTGATAGAGCGCCGCAACGTTGATGTTGCCCTTGGCCACCAGATAGTAGTCCACCAGAATGATCCCCAACAACGGGCCCATCGTCGCGCCGATGGCGTTGACGAAGTGCGCGGCGTTGCCTTCCCACGGCGCGAACGGGTAGAGCACCAGCGCGATGGCCGCGGCAATATAGCCGCCTTTCTTGAAGCTGATCTGCTTGGGGAACACGTTGGAGATGTCGAACGCCGCCGAGACGAAATTGGCGACCACGTTGATGCCCAGCGTGGCGACCGCGAAGGTCAGCGCCGCGATGAGCGCCAGTACCCAGCTGTCGAACTTGGCTGAGATCTGCTCGGGGTGCAGCAGGACTTCGCCATACACCTTGAAGGCGGCGATGGTGGTGATGCCCGCGACCAGCGAGAACGCGATCAGGTTGACCGGCAGGCCCCACAGATTGCCTTTCTTCACGGCTTCGCGATTCTTTGCGTAGCGCGAGAAGTCGCAAAAGTTCAGGTACAGCGCCGCGAAGTAGGTGATCCAGGTCGCGCCCACTGCCATCAGCGCCCAGAACGAGCCCGGCTCGCCGCTGACACCGGCGTCTTTGGTTTTGTCGAGCAGCACGTCCATCGGAATGCCGTGCGAGAACGAGAAGCCGCCGGCCTTCACGCACAGGCCGATCGCGAGAATCAGCATCGCGACCCACACCGCCGGGCCGGCCCAGTCCTGAAACTTGCGCACCGTCTCCATGCCCTTCTGGATGATGAGCAACTGCAGCGCCCAGATCACCACGTAGCAGATCACCTCCAACCCGGAGTGGCCGAGGAAGTGCGTGCCCTTGTAGAACGTCATCATGCTGTCGTTGCGGATAAGCAGAGCGACCAGCGCGCCCGCTGCCGCGGCCGTCTGCGCGCCGTACCAGAAGCAGGCCACCACGGCGCGCACCAGCGCCGCGAGGTTGGCGCCCCACACGCCGAAGGAGGCGCGCGCCAGCACCGGGTAGGGCACGCCGGTCTTCTCGCCGGCGTAGCCGATCAGGTTCATCAGCGCGAAGATCACCAGCGAGCCGATTCCAATCGCCAGCACGAAGTTCGTAAACGTGCCGCACAGCAGGAACAGGCTGGCTGCGAGGTAGTAGCCCCAGAGGCTGTGCACGTCCGAAGTCCAGACGTTGAAGATGCTGAAGGCGCCCCAGTTGCGCACCCTTGAAGGGGCGAGATCTTCGTTGTAGAGGCCGGGGGAAGGGTTGCGGATTTCCATCTGTCTTCTCCTTTGAGTTCGTGGAACTGAGGAAACACCGCCGGAAGTCCTGGGCGGCAATCCCCCCGCGTCTGAAGCAAGCTCGTATGCAAGAACTGTATGCACTTTGATGCGCAGTTCTGAATGGGTTAACCCTTAATCGAGAGGCGCGGCGACGCAAACAGGCTGCCAATCAAGTGTCTCGTGGCGATATGCGCGGAAGCGCACAGAGTCACCCAGGGGCGCGGCGCTAGTCTGATGGATGCCGTAGAAAAGCCTCCCCGGCTTCCAGGAACCGTATTTCTGCAAGTCTTTCGCAAGCCCCAGCTCTGCGAGCGGTCAGGCAATGATTGCTCACAACACCAGGTCGACATCAGGGAGCCGCGCTGTCCCGCGGAATGCAGCGTTTACGCCATCAGGTGCCACCGATGCGTCTCCAAGCCGCCCAATATGCGTTGCTTCTAGCCTGCGGATGCATGGCTGTCGCGGATGCACTTGCCGACGATGCTGCCGGCGTCGTCAAGACCGTCAAGGGCACGGTGCAGATCGAGCGGTCCGGAGCAAGTTCGGGCGCGGCCATCGGCAGCGAGGTGTATGGCAAGGATCGTATCGTGACCGGCCCGCAGTCCTCCGTCGGCATCACGCTGCGTGACACCACCCAGCTCTCGGCCGGCGCCGATACCATCCTCGACCTCAACAAATTCGCATTCAATACCACGACCCATGACGGCGTGCTCGACGCCTCCGTCAAACGCGGCTCACTGGCCGTGATTTCCGGAAAACTGGCGAAGGCGAATCCGGATGCCGTCCGTTTCAGCACACCGACCACCACGCTTGGCGTGCGCGGCACTGAGTTCATCATCGAAGTCGGGGATAAAGGGGAGGGCGCACATTGAAGGCTGCAATCCGACGTCGCGGGCTGGCATGGGCAGCGGCATTCGTCATGCTGGCCTTGCTGGCCGCGTGCAGCACTCCGGACAAAATCATTCTATTGCCGGATCCCGACGGCAAGGTCGGCGCGGTCGTTGTCCACAGCGCGACCGGCGAGCAGACCATAGACAAGGCTTACGCCGGAGTCGACGTCACGAAGAGCGGCTCCATTGAAAAAACGCTGGATAGCCAGTCCACTGTGCAGGCACGATATGGTGAACTGCTCGCGGCCCGGCCGCCGCGCCCCATGACCTTCACGATCTTTTTTCTCTTCGACTCCGCCACCGAATTGGCCCCGGAGTCGGCCGCCACGGTTAAGAAACTGAAGGCCGTTCTTGCGACCTGGCCTGCGCCCCAACTCGTGGTGGTCGGTCATACCGATCTCGCCGGCTCGCAGGACTTCAATGACAAACTGTCCATGCAGCGGGCGCAGACGGTGGCGACGTTCCTGATCAAGCAAGGCATTCCTGCCCAACAGATTGAGATCGCCGCGCGGGGCAAACGCGAGCCACTGGTCCCCACGGCGGATGGCGTTCCCCATCGCATGAACCGGCGCGCGGTCATCACCGTCCAATGACCCGCGCCAGTCATCGGCGCTAAGTGGCCTTTCCGTCGATGAAACGCTATTTCGACCCATGGATTGCCCGGACCAGGCATCTGCTGAAGGCCGCCCAGGGGCGTCCGGTGGCGCTGGCGTTATTGTTCGGCCTGAGCCTGCTCAATCTGACCAGCGAATGGCCGAGCGACATACCGCGTCCGGCTTTCGTCGACGCGCTCGACGCGGCGCTGCCTGATTCCTTCAAAACCGCCCGGCAAATTCTGTTCGATCAGTATCAACGTCACTTCCCGCGGGTTCCGACCGCGCAGCCCGTGACCATCGTGGAGATCGACGAGGAGACGCTGGCGACCGTCGGTCAATGGCCGTGGCCGCGAAATCGACTCGCGAGCCTGGTCGATGCCGTCGACGCACTGAAACCGCTGGCCATCGGTCTCGACATCTACATGCCCGAACCGGATCAGACCTCGCCCGACAAGGTGGCCGCCAATCTGCCGAAATCGGCTGCGGCTCTGGCGGCCGGCTTGCGGGCGCTGCCCAGTCACGAGGCCATTCTCGAGCGATCGTTGCGCGCCGCGCCGACCATCCTGGGCGCCGCGCCGCTCGATCACGCAACCTCCGCCGCCAGCACCGATCTGCGCAGTGCGCCGATCCTCGTGCATGGCGCCGACCCACTCGACTCTGTGCAACGCTTCGACTATGTGCTCGCCAGCTTGCCCGAATTGCAGGCGGCGGCTCACGGTCAGGCGATGCTGAGCGTGGCACTCGAACAAGGCGTGGTCCGGCATATTCCGTTGATCATGGGTTTGCGGGAGAAGCTGGTCCCCAGTCTGCCGATGGAAATGCTCCGCCTCGCCACCGGATCATCGGCGATCGACGTGTTTGCCGACACATCGGGCGTGCAGGCGGTGGGCGTCGCGGATGTGCAGGTGCCCACGCAACCCGGCGGCGACATCTGGTTGCATTTCGCATCCATTCGCTCGACGCTGAGCCGCTACGTGTCGGCGCGCGACGTCCTGCAGGGCACAGTCGACCCCGACCGGATCCGCAACAAGCTGGTGCTGGTCGGCCTGACCGGCGCGGGCGTCACCGACATGCGCACGACCGCGCTGGGCGAACTGGTGCCAGGTATCGAGATTCAGGCGCAAGTGATCGAGACGATCGTCGAGGGGCGTTTCCTGCGTCGGCCCACCTGGCTGAAATGGGCGGAAAGCGCCTTCATCATGACGTTCGGGCTGCTGATCATCTGGTACGTGCCGCGCCGCCAATCGCGGCTTGCGGTCTTCATCCGCGCCGTCCCAAAGGGTTCCACCGTTCTGGGCTTACTCCTGCATCTGCTGAATGTTTTGTGCTGCTTCCTGATTTTTATTCGTTTCGGGCTGCTGGTCGATGCGGCCTCGATATTTATTATCCTGTCCGCCGTGATGGGCTGCTTTCTTACGCCCGCATTGCTTCATGCCGACGAACCAGGCAGAACAGAAACCACGCACGCGCAGGGGCGTGAAGAAGCCGACGGTCGCACGGGCAAGGCGCCAGGACCCTGAGGGAAACGCTGATCATGGGGTGCGTCGGTCAGCGACGAAAAGCTCCATGCAGGTGAAGCGCGCCCGCCTGAATGATGTCGGCTTGCAGCGCATCCGGCTGCAATTCTACGAGTCATCCAGGCGAGCACGAAACGTCATTATTCCATCGAATCATGGCGTCTGGGTGACCGCGCACGTTAAAGAGCTGCGGACGAATTTCACACTGGGCACGCATGGCAAACGCGGCCGTTACTCGTTGACGGGACGACTCGAACTGCGGATTTGCTGCGCTGCGTAAACGCCGGTAATCGGCACATCCTCCACGTCCGCGACTCATGCCGCCAAATAACCGTATATACTGTTTATACCGTTAATTTTTGCATGGAGATCCTGATGAGTGAGCCGAGCCTCAAGAAAGCAACGAAGAAGACTTTTCATTTCCCGAAGGGTGCTGGCGCCGCCCCCGAAACTGAGAGCGACGTTGCCGAGCCAACCGCGAGCGTCGCGGTAAAAAAGAAGAGCGCAAGCGCGAAGAAAGTGCCGAAGGAAAAGACGGTTGCCGCTGACAAGGCCGCGCCTGTCAAAGCAACTGTGGCGGTCAAAGACAAGCGCGCGAAGAAAGAGAAAGTCGTGCGTGACAGCTTCACAATGCCGAAGTCCGACTACGACAAAATTGCTGCGCTGAAACAGAAATGCCTGGAGGCTGGTGTGTCCGTGAAGAAGAGCGAAATTCTGCGCGCTGGATTGGTTCTGCTCGAATCCGCGGCACTGAAGCGTCTCCTTGCAGCCGTGTCCGCTGTGGAGCAGGTCAAGACGGGGCGCCCGGCAAAGTCGTAGGCCTCGACGAGCTTTGATTCGCTGTAGATGCCGCCCATTCAGGTCGTGATGGCTATGCTGGCCGGGGCGGTTTCATCAGCGAGAGAATTGGGCTCCGATATCGGCTGCCTGGTCATAGTCGCTGGGCAGTCTTGACGCGCCGTTGGACGCCATGGCCAATACTTCAACGATTCCCTTCGTAGAAGTACTGACCGGCAGATTGGCTACCTCCGTGACCTTCGCCCAGGTACAACGCGTAATTTCGTTGCTGGGCACGGGCTGCCCGCCATCGGCAATCGTCGCAACGAATACATGATGACAGGTGTGGATGCCGGTGAAGCCGAACATGTACCGCATGTCCATTGCATGAAGGCGCGTTTCCTCCATCAATTCGCGCATCGCGGTTTCACGAAGATCTTCCCCTGTCACGGGCTTGCCGCCAGGTAGCGACCAACGGGTGCCTTCCCGGCTGACCAGGAGGATTCGCCTGCCAAGCTGGCAGACAACAGTCGCTCGTTGCTTCACGGTGTCTCTCATGTTTTTCGCCGCGTTGTGTAGAGCACGTCGCATGCCGGGGATCTGGCGAAGCGGTGCGACACTGCGGTCACTATCGTCGGGACAGCGACAGAATTTCTGCGCCGTGCCGGCCGTCCGGGCCAGGGACGGTGCAACCACCGATCGTCGTTTCAAAGTGTGACAATAGTGTGGCGACGGCGCAGCGGCGAATTTCATATGCGGCGTGGCGCGGGCGATCGAGGCTCGTCCGAGGCGCGTCTTTTCCCCGCAAGCCTTCCGGGTCGCCGACGCGACCATCGGTCTCAAGGTGATTCAAGGAAGTGCCGCGCGGCGCGGCTCAGGCTCGATCGTCGCCGCGGGCGATTGAACTCACGCGACGTCGGTAGTAAGCCGGTCGCGCGCACCGCTATTTGCCAGGCTTTCTAACGCCTGGCTTCCGTCCGTGCGAGCGGCGTCCTCGACCGCGAAGGTTCGTTCGCTGAAGGCGATCAGTTTGAATCCGCTTCCCTTCGCGCGCGGGACCGTGATGCCCCAATGCCAGCCTCCGGCTTGCTCGAAGACATGCAATACAGGGACGGTTGGAGTGTGTGAAGACTGAGAAGTCGTCATGGCGCATTCTCCCGTCATATTGCGACCGTGGGTGCCCAATTGCAGTTGCCCCGTCCTCAGTCTACAGGTATTTGCTGCGCTGCAATATGGCGACCGTGGTAAAAATGTCAAATGACGACCCGTCACAATTTTGAAAAGATTCACCGCCCGCTGAGATGTGCGACCATGAATTGACGAATTTTCGATCGACATGATCTACGGGGGCTCCATGGGTAGCCATTCGCTCATTTGGGCAGCGGTGCCGCACAACAGTGACGGCGTCGTCTTTCAGATTCGCATCGTCCACGGACTTCAACGTTTCTACGTCTCGCGACGCGTGCTCGAAGATGTGTTCGACCTCGAACCACGAGCTTCCGACGCGAAACAACTGCAGCACTTCTATTCGCATCTGACGCGCATCCTGGCCCGAGCCAGCGTGAAGCGGTCGTTCTCCGGTCCCGATACGGTTCCACTCCAGGCCGCCGATTTCATCTCGACGAGCAGAGAGCAGTTCACATCGAGTCGGCATGCAGTGGCATGAAGCGCGGCTTGAGCGACGGCATTGACGAGGCTGCGTCTACAACCAGCGCCAGATGCCCGCCGCCCAGCCGGTGAGCGGGATATGAGCCCAGGTCGCCGCAAGCCAGACGACCAGCCCGCCCAGCAGCGCGTGCATGCCGAACCCGCTCAGCCGCGCACGACCGGCGGCGATCGCCGCGAACGGCAGGTAGCTGGTCTTCGCTTCCCATGCGGGCCAGAGATCGGGTTGGAGTTGCTGCTTCTTGCGGTCCTGCAGCGCGGCGCCGACGAGCGCGAGGATCACCATGGCCGCTGCAAGAATAATGTTCTTGGCCACGGGGAACACGGCGATGTGGCACAGCCCCCAAAGCGCGAACGACCACATCATCGGGTGACGCGTGATCGCGAATACGCCGCGGGCCGCGTCGGGAAACGAGCCGGGCCGGCCGCCGGTGGGCAGCGCCGGATTGCGGATCAGGGAACCCATCAGCAGGATCGACGCAATCAGCATGATCACGGTCGCAATCGCCCAGAGCCCGTCGCCTACCGGCCATAGCGGTGCGGAGAGGGGCGCCTTTCCGTAAGCCACGATCAGCCAGCCGAGCGTCAGGAACGCAACCAGCGAATAGACGCCCTGGAACGCCGTTTCGCCAATTGCGCGAACCAACGGTCCGCGCAGTGGATGGGATAAGAGAAAGTGGCTGCCCAGGAAGGCGACTGCCGCTGCCGCAACTGCACTGGTGCTTCCCATTGATCCGGCTCCTCAAGTCGTTGACCGTATCGCCCTCATTGTCGATGACGCGGTGCGCGGGCTCTTGATCTTGAAACAGGATTTCGCCCATCCGCCACTCTCGCACACTCCCACATCGTTTCGCGCAAAAACAAACGGTGCGGCTCCGATACAGCGGGGCTCGCACCGTTGGTTTAACCTGGCAGTTTATCTTTCGCCCGGCGGGGCAACGTTCCGTCAGGGCGGCAACCCTGACGGAACCGCGGCGCCCGCTCAGGCGAGATCGAACCGGTCGAGGTTCATCACCTTGACCCACGCGGCAACGAAGTCGCTGACGAATTTCTCCTTGCCGTCCTCGCTTGCATAGACTTCGGACAGCGCCCGCAACTGCGCGTGCGAACCGAACACCAGATCGACGCGGCTGCCGGTCCACTTCAACTCGCCGGTTTTGCGGTCACGTCCCTCGAACACGTCCTGGGCCGACGAGGCCGGCTTCCATTCCGTGCCCATGTCGAGCAGGTTGCGGAAGAAGTCGTTGGTCAGGGTCTCCGGCTTGCTGGTAAAGGTGGCTTGCGGATTCTGCCCGGTTCCTACCTTCAGGGCGCGCAAGCCGCCGATCAGCACCGTCATCTCCGGTGCGGTCAACGTCAGCAATTGCGCCTTGTCGATCAGTAGAGCCTCAGCCGGAACGCCGACTTTGCCCTTCAGATAGTTGCGGAAACCATCGGCGAATGGTTCGAGCGCGCCGACGGACTCGACGTCAGTCTGCTCCTGCGAGGCGTCCATGCGTCCCGGCGCGAACGGCACCGTCACCTGATGGCCGGCGCTCTTTGCCGCCTGTTCGATGCCGGCGTTACCCGCCAGCACGATCAGGTCCGCCAGCGAGATTTTCTTGCCGCCGGACTGCGCGCCGTTGAACTCGCTCTGGATGCCTTCGAGGACCTTCAGCACCTTCGCCAGTTGCTCGGGCTGGTTGACGGCCCAGTCTTTCTGCGGCGCGAGGCGAATGCGCGCGCCGTTGGCGCCGCCACGCTTGTCCGAGCCGCGGAAGGTCGACGCCGACGCCCAGGCCGTCGACACCAGTTGCGAGACGGGCAGCCCCGACGCCAGGATCTTCTGCTTGAGCGAGGCCACGTCCTGGTCATTGACGAGCGGGTGGTCGACTGCCGGAATGGGGTCCTGCCAGATCAGTTCTTCAGCAGGCACTTCCGGCCCGAGGTAGCGGGCACGCGGTCCCATGTCGCGGTGAGTCAGCTTGAACCATGCACGGGCGAAGGCATCGGCGAGCTGGTCGGGATTGTCCAGAAAGCGTCGCGAAATCTTCTCGTAGACGGGGTCCATGCGCAGCGAGAGGTCGGTGGTGAGCATCGTCGGCCGGCGCTTTTTCGACGGATCGTAAGCGTGCGGGATCGTCTCGTCGGCGCCCTTGGCGACCCATTGGTTGGCGCCGGCCGGGCTCTTGGTCAGTTCCCATTCGTACTTGAACAGGTTCTCGAAGAAACCGTTGCCCCATTTCGTCGGCGTGGTGGTCCAGGTGACTTCCAGACCGCTGGTGATGGCGTCGGCGCCCTTGCCGGTGCCGAAGCTGTTCTTCCAGCCGAGCCCCTGGTTCGCGAGATCGGCGGACTCGGGTTCGGGACCGACGTTGTCGGCCGGACCTGCGCCATGCGTCTTGCCGAAGGTGTGGCCGCCGGCGATCAGCGCGACCGTTTCCTCGTCGTTCATGGCCATGCGAGCGAAAGTTTCGCGGATGTCGTGTGCGGCGGCGATTGGGTCCGGATTACCGTCGGGACCTTCCGGGTTGACATAGATCAGGCCCATCTGCACGGCGCCCAGCGGATTTTCCAGGTTGCGTCCGTTGTCGTCGCGGCTGACCTCTTCGCCGTGCTTCTGTTCGTCCGCGACGATCACGCCGCCGTCGTCGTTATCGCCCGCGGCTCCCTTGCCATAACGGACGTCGCCGCCCAGCCACGTCTTTTCGTTGCCCCAGTAGACGTCCAGGTCCGGCTCCCAGGTGTCGGGGCGACCACCGCCGAAGCCGAAGGTCTTGAAGCCCATGGTTTCGAGCGCGACGTTGCCGGTGAGGATCAGCAGATCCGCCCAGGAAATTTTCTGGCCATACTTTTGCTTGATCGGCCAGAGCAGGCGGCGCGCCTTGTCGAGGCTGACGTTGTCCGGCCAGCTGTTGAGCGGCGCGAAGCGCTGCTGGCCGCGCCCGGCGCCGCCGCGGCCGTCGCCGATGCGGTACGTGCCGGCACTGTGCCAGGCCATGCGGATGAAGAGCGGCCCGTAGTGGCCGAAGTCCGCTGGCCACCAATCCTGCGAATCGGTCATCAGCGCGGCGAGGTCCTTTTTCACCGCCGCCAGATCGAGGCTCTTGAAAGCCTCCGCGTAATTGAAGCCGCCGTCCAGCGGGTCCGACCTGCTTGAGTGCTGGCTTAGCAGGTCCAGCCGCAGCTGCTTCGGCCACCAGTCACGGTTCGTCGTGCCGCCGCCGGCAGTATGGTTGAACGGGCACTTTGCTTCGGTTGACATGCGCTATCTCCTTGAGAGGACGTACCCACTATTTGTTCTGTTACGGTGTCTGTCTTCTGTGGCGCATTGCACGATCCCGCGCCGAGGGGGCTGCCGGAACATTACCTGGTGGGCTCTTGTGGGGGTACTGGGTGTACCACTGCGATAACCCGACGCACATGCTCTCCATCCGATACGGATATCGTGGCATGCATTGGACGAGCATAGCTCGCGTCGGCAGGCCTGCTGCTGCAACTCAAAATATAGGTGAGAGTCACCATCAATAGAATGAGATTAAGGCAATGCCGTCGATAGTACACGCCTATGAAATGCCGCGGGTTTTCGGTGTCATAGGCGGCAATGGCCGGCGCCATTGCCGGGGCGGCCGAAGGCGGCGACGTTGCGGCAAGTGGACGAAACCAGTGACGGCGTTCGGGCGAACACCGGCGGAAAAAGGGGATGCGACCGGCTGGACCCAGCCGATTCATTTGACTGAAAGCGTTGTGTTTGCTCGTTGCCGGGCGGTCCGCCAAATAAGGCCAACCGGCTACCGAAGCGTGTCGCCTAACCGTTCAGTTCGGCAACGAGCCGGGACAGACGGGCAATGCGATAGCCGAACAGAGGCGCGTGTGGACAATTTTTCAGATGCTCGACGCGGTCGCGCCAATAGGTGGGCGGAAAGGGCTCTCGCGACGCGCAGGCAATTACGCGTTCCAGATGAACGAGTTCGCTTTCGAAAATGTGGTGATGCATTGTTTGAAACCCCGTAAATGGCCAGTGTGGTCGACTCGCGAGGTCTAACAGTCTGACGCCGCGTAGGGTTGCCAGTAGCAGATTCTGTTCCACGCCTGGATCCGCGTTTTCACCGCGGTCGGCGCAGACTGATTAGAAAGAACGAGCCGCCGCTGCTTGTCCCCGGAAGGGAGGGCAACGACGGTCGAACCCCGTAGCAGCTCGCCTGGTGCATAGCCAGACGGTTTCCGCCATTTCGCAGTCGCGCATCGCAACGAACTTCTCTATGGAAGCATTCGGTCGCGATGCGCTGACACACGACAGTCACAACTACAACAACTGCACAGCCCTCTCTCGGTCTGTTGCCAACGACTCGACATCGTTGGACTCGATCGGCGCGTCAATTATTGTTCGGATCACTAACCGAATGGCCTCGCTGAATAGCGGCGGCCCGGGTGTCGGCGGCGCCGGCGATTCGGCAGCAATCTGCTCGTCGCCGGACGTCGGTGTGTCGAACGCTTTGCAGCGCGTGATCTTGTTGGTCTCTCAGGTTCCCCCGGTTTGTCGGACGGATTTGCTGCGTGTTCCGGAAACCGCCTGTCCAGGGTGTTTTTTAAGGCGGCATCTTGTCTCATTATTTAAGCAATGACTGTGCCAGGCATCGAAACTGCACCGGAGCGGGCGTGCCGGAAAATTTCACGCGCGAAATTGGTCACTCTCGTCCATGCATACCCAGAAGACTGGACGATTTCGTCCAATTGACGGTATCCGGCAGGGCGAGAGGGCGCTTTCGTCCACATGGGAACGAAAGGCGATTGCGAGGCAGGGGAAAAACGCGGAACTGGAAGGCGAGAGAATCCGGCGCGGCAAGCGCGCCGCGCCGGACGAGCACGGAGAGAAGTGAAGTGTCCCGCTTACGACTGGAGACTGACCTTGCTATAAGTCAACCGGCTCGGGCGTACCTTCATCCGCACCAGCGAGACAAGGAAGCTGAAGCCGGTCTGATTCGGATCGATCACCGGCACATACGCGCCGAGCGCCTCGCCGAGCAGCGTGGAGACGCGGCTCGCGACGTCGACGAAACCCGTGCAGCCGAGCAGAATGGCTTGCGCGCCGTCGTCCTTGATGGCCTTCAGCGCCGCCTCGAAGGTGCGAACGACCACCACGTCGACGTTATCGAGCTGCGCGACCGGGCAATCGATCGCGCGGATCGACGCGAACGTGTCCTGGATGCCATAGGTCTGCGGATGACCGCGCTGCATCGCCAGCGTGCTTTGCAGGATCGTGATGATCGAGAACCGCTGGCTGAGCATCAAAGCCGCGAAGGCCGAAGCGGGAAAACCGCCGATGATCGGAATGTCGATGACTTCGCGCGCGGCCTCGACGCCGCACATATCGAAGTCGGTCAGCCAGATGCCGTCGAAACCGTCGTTGGCAATGGACTGCGCGAGTTCGACCACCGGCATGCCGTTCTGCAGCCAGTTCGTGCGGCTCTCGATATCGGGATGCCCCTCGGTGATATTGCGAATTTCGACCTGCACGTCCGGCGGCACGACCGGCGCGATGGCTTTCATGATGCGGTCGTTGTAGGCCGATGTGGCGACGGGCACGAGTACGCAGATGCGCAGAGGTGAGTTCGAAGGCGAGGTCATGATGCGTCTGCCTTGCGCGCGGACTGCAGCGACTCAAGCGGCACATACGGCCCGAGATAGCCGAGCGAGTTCAGCAACTGCATGAAGCTGTCGAGAATCAGGCCGGGCTTGCGCAATTCGGCTTCGGCACGCCAGGCGATCAGCGTCACGGGGCGCTTGCCGATCACCGGGTTCAACGAACCGTCATCCTTGAGCAGGTCGCCGTTGCTGAAGATCGCCTGACCTTCGCCGCCAACGAAATACGCGACGCTGTCCGGCGCCAGCACGATCGGCTGCGGACATGCGCTGTCCCACGCGAGCAGCGACTCGTTCTGGTACATCACCGTATAGGTGCGCTGTCCGGCCTGAATATGAACCTTGCCGACGTCGAAACCGCCGCTCGTATCGACTTCGGCGGAGACCAACTCGCCGGGCTCCGAGATGGCGCGCGCGGCGAGCCCGCAATGTTCGGCGAGATAGCCGATCATCTGCTGGGCGCTGCCGATCCGCCCGGCCTGCACCGCGCGCCCGAGCTCCAGTGCGCGCGTCAAGGTGCCATGAATCGGCGTCGCGCGACGGATGTCGGCCGGCTTCATCACCCACATCGCGAGGCCGCCGAACTGGCCGAACTCGGGATCGGCGACGACCGGACGCATCATCTGCTCGACGATCGCCGACACGTCGCGTTGATGGGTCGGGCCACCCTGGTTGCTGGCGCGCGGCGTCACGTCGAGTTCGACGCACAGGCCGCCCTGGCTCACGAGGAACGCCGGGCGCGGATCGATCTCGGCGGCCGCGAAGGTGAGCATCGGCAGCGAGGGCACGGCGCGGCCGGCGCCGTCGGCGTCGATCACCGCGAGGCCGAGTTTCGCGGCCACGAGCGCCGCCACCGTGAAGCCCAGCGCGCCGCTTTCCGGCGGCATCACGTAGGCGAGCTTCGTCGCTTGCGAGGCGAGGCGGGCCCGGACGTTCTGCACGGCGGTCACGGGTCCGATCGGATAGACGGCGGAATTGATCGCTTCAGGCGCGCCGAGATAGGCGACCATGACGGCCGCGCCTTCGGTGGCCTCGTCGACCGACACCACTTTGACCGTGTCGGACGGGTAATAGTCGCCGGTGACGAAATGCTCGGCCAGATGCCGCGCGGATTCGATCGTGCCACCGCCGCCGCTTCCGAAGAACGCTGCTCCCAATAGCAGCGGTTCCAGATCTTCCCGGCGTAATTCATATGCCATTTGCGATTCCTTTACTGTCGAGGTTGAAAGAAGCGTCCTGCTGAAGTTCGGCAAGCAAATTCGCGGCACTGGTGACGCGCGTGGTCGGATCCGTCGTCAGCGAGCGCAGACCGCGCTCGAGTGTGTCGATGGCTTCTGCGCCGCGGCCGATGGAGCGCAGCAGATCTGCGAGGTAGCGCGCGGCGTCCACGCGCGCCGGCACCGAGCCGAAGGCGAGCGCGGTGGACAGCGCGGTGCGCAGACCGAGTTCGGCGGCGTTCACATCGCCGAGGGCCCACTGCGCGCGCGCCCGGGTGACCAGCAGTTCGCCCAGGTAGACACGTTCCTGACGGGCGAGGGTCTCGTCGATCGCGGTGGCGAGAATCGCCTCGCAGGCCTTCGCGCGGCCGGCGCGCAGCAGCAGTTCGCCGTGCTGCCACGTCTTGAAGGAATAGAACAGCGCGCCGCCATTGCAAACGACGTGGTTGTCGTAGCCGTCGAGCATGACGGTTTCCGCTTCGTCGGAATGGCCGAGCGCGCTGAGGTGGCAGGCGCGGAGCACTTGGCCCACACCGCGATAGAACGCGAAGCCGTTCGCGATCGACACCGATTCGAGTTCGCTCGCGAGACTGCCTAGCCGGTCGACGTCATCGAACAGGCAGGCGAGCCAGGCGGCGCCCTGCAGATTGACGGCGTGAGCGAGCGCGTGCGCGCCCGGTTCGGACGCGCGCAGGATCAACATCTCCATGGCGCGCCGCGCCTGCCCGAATGCGCCGATCTGATAGGCGGCCAGCCCTTCGAAAGTCAACGCGAGGCTGGCCAGATCGATCCCTTGCGAGCCGGTACGGGTGTCGTTGCGCCCCACGCTGAGCAGGTTGCCGCGCGCGAGACAGGCCAGCGCTTCCTCGCTGTCGCCAAGCCAGAAAAGCGTGTTGGTCATCGCGACGTGAGCTTCGTCGAGTGAGACCCGGTCGCCGCCATTCTGTGCGCGCTCCAGCATGTTCTGCGCGGTGGCGCGCGCCTGCTTGAGCTGAAGCGTCGTCAACTGCGTGGTCCAGATGCCGAACTGGATCGCGGCGATTTCGGCGGGCTCGCAAACGCCTTCGCCGATCGTCAGCGCGGCGGCGTAGCAGGCGGTGGCCTCCGCATACAGCCAGCCGTGCACGCTGCGCAAGCTCATGCCGAGCAGCCGGTACGCGTCGAACTGCAGACGGCGCACCGCCTCCTGTTCGTGGGGCGTCTGCAACAAGTCGAGGCAGCGGCGCAACAGCGGAATGGCTTCGGCGAACTTCGACTCCTCGATCAGCGCGCTCGCATGTTCGAGACACTTGCGCGCTTCCCGGTGATGTTCCTCGCGTGACTTCAGACGCCGCTCGATGGTCTTGCGGCCCACGCCGAGCATGGTTGCGGCCGCACTCTTGTTGCCGCTGGTCCGCTCGAGCGCGCGGTCGATCAACAGGTCCTCGGCGGCCGCGAGCTTGTCGCGGCCTTCGAGTTGCAGCAGCATGTCGGCGAGGCTCGCGCGCGACACCGGTCCGCTGGTTTCGTTGGCGAGAAACGGTTCGAGCGAGTCGACATCGATGAGCGTGTTTTCGGCGAGCACGCTCAACTGGCTGATCAGATTGCGCAATTGCCGGATATGCCCCGGCCACGAATGCTGGCAAAGCCGCCGGATGGCAGCCGGCGAGAACTCGAGACGGCGCGCGTGCTGTGATGCGAAATGGGTGACCAGCGCCGGGATGTCCTCGATGCGCTGCTCGAGTCCGGGCACTGCCAGCACGAAAACCGCGAGCCGATAGAACAGGTCCTCGCGGAATAACCCTTCACGCGCAAGTTCACGCAGGTCGCGGTGGGTCGCGGCGACGACGCGCCCGGCGAAATGCAGATTGGTGGACGAACCGATCGGACGGAAGGTGCGCGTTTCAAGCACGCGCAACAGCTTGGGTTGCAACGCAAGCGGCAGTTCGCCGATTTCGTCGAGCAGCAGCGTACCCTTGCCGACCTGCTGGAAAAGTCCCTGGCGGTTTTCGCCCGCGCCGGTGAACGCGCCTTTGACATGCCCGAATAGTTCGGCTTCGACGAGGTTTTCTGGAATCGCGCCGCAGTTGACGTCGACGAACGGTTGGTCCTGGCGCTGGCTGTGGGCATGCACGCGGCGAGCCACCAGTTCCTTACCCGAACCGGTCGGGCCGAAGATGAGCAAAGGATGTTCGGTCGGGGCGACCCGATCGATCATGCGGACCAGTTGGCGAAATGCCGGGGCGCCGCCCACGAAGGCGCCCGAATCTGCCTTGTCGTGGGCGAACGGAACGACAGGGGTGTAACTCATTGCAATGCACGCTCCACTTGAACCGCGCGTGGCGCTACGCGGAAATTGCCGTCGAAAGGACGGGACGGACGGTCATGCATCGAGCGCGTTTCCGGCGAAATCTTCCGGTTACGTTGTCGGGACCGTCCGCCGCAAGAAGAGACAGAGTATGACGGCTTGTTGCCGATCTTGTCCTTGTCGAAATTAATCCTGGCCGGAGGTTGATGAAAGCTTGCGGCGCTGCCGCCGATTCGGCGACAGGCATGGTATAGGGCGTGTAAAGGCAAGGCACGAATGGGTATTGGCCGCGACGGCGAAAGCGCGCCTGGCCGATTGACGATGCGTTACCCTGATAACGGCGTTTCAGCGATGATTCTTTAATGGAAGTCGGACTTCCTATCAAGCCCTATCAGGCTGCCGCGCCTCGCAGATCCCTGATATGTTGATAGACCGTGGCACGCCCCATCCCGAGTACGTTCGCCACATAATTCGCCGCGCTTTTCCCCTTGAATGCGCCCTCGGCCCACAGCGCTTCGACCAGTTCGCGGCGGTGGTCGCGAGTCAGGGAGTTCAATGCCAACTGGCGCTCCTGAAGCCACGTGTGGAGAAACGTGTTGATGCGCTCCTGCCAGTCGTCCTTGAACAGTTCCTCGGGCTGTTTCACCACGCCGGCGCCGGAGATCACGCGGTCGATGACATGCTTCACGTCTTCGAATACCGCAATGTTGTAGTTCACGCACATCACGCCGATGGCGGCCTCGGCGTCGTCGAAGAGCACGGTGCTGACGCAGCGCATGCGCCTGCCATCCCAGTTGATCTTTTCATACGGGCCGATAGTGCCGGACTCGGCTGAATGGTCCATTTCTTCCAGCGCCGACTCGTCGCCCAGTTCGCGCTTGGACAGGTTGTTGGCTATGTAGGCCACGGTCTGGCTTTGCAAGTCATGGATGACAATTTCGACGTACGGGAAGAACAGCAGCGCGATGCCGTCGGCGACCCGGCTGTAGCGATCCAGAAGAAGCCGGCGCGCGGCTGTGGTCTTGGTCTTGCGCATAGGGATGGGTGAAGTTCCAGTTTTCGGAAAGTCCGCAGCGTGTTGCGTCATGGTGCTGCAAGTCCGTGTGTTATCCGCCATTTTGCCATGAGCGGGATCTCGGTCCAGTTGCTCTCCCGGCGCTCGTCGCGCCGTGCTGGACCTGCTCATCGCACGCCCTGTGTCACCGCAATGTCACGCATCCCGCTGCGTCAAATACCTGAAGAGTTCGAACGCGATGGCCACGTCTTCCAGGCCAAGTCCGATCGAGCGAAAAAACGCGTGTTTGTGATAGGACGGCTTTTGCGCGACGCCCGAAACGAGTTCGGGCAAATCAGCCACGACGTTGTCGGCGGACCATCCGTGTCGCTGCGCGGCCAACTTCATTTCGCCCGCGCTGGCCGGCGTGGTTTGCCGGTAGTCGCAATAGACGTCCATGGTGGGAATCCATGAGGGTGGAATTTCGTGCGCGTTCACAGCGTTGGTGCTGATCGACGTAATGAGCGCTGGCTTGCCGAGCATGCCTTCGTGCAGCACGGGCGTACCCGATGAGGTGCACAAGGCCACCACATCGGCTTCGCGCACGCAATCTTCAATCGTGTTGGAAACGACGACGCGCTTGTCGAGGGCCGCGACCGCCGCGCGCTTCGCCGCGTTGTCCTTGAGATCGGGCGAGAACACCTGAATCGAGCGCCACTGACGCACCGACGCCAGGTGGCGCAGATGCGCCTGGCCCACCGCGCCCGAGCCGATGATCGCGAGTTTTCCCGCATCGGGCGCGGCGAGGTGCTCGACGGCAAGCGCCGTTGCACCGGCGGTGCGCTCGATCGTGAGCAAGCCGGCATCGCACCACATCAACGGCTGTCCCGTTTCCATCGACATCAGCGCGGTCCACGCGGTAATGACCGGCTTCGTTGGCGTGACGATGTACGGCGACAGTTTCGCGCCGAATACCTTGGCGCTCGCCATCACGCCGAGGTACGTAATGAAGTCTCCCGCGCCGCCTGGAAACAGAGTCAGCGTTTGGGGCGGCTGCACCGCGGCGTCGTTGCCGAGCGAGCGAAACATCTGCGTCAACGCATCGCGCACGTCGAGATGAGGTAGGGCTTCGCGAACGGTTTCCTGGTCGACGATCAACGGAACGGCTTTTTCTATCTTGCTCATTGGATTGCTCTCCACAACGTTGCCGGCCTCCGGCGTGGAAGCAATTCTAAAGTCAAAAAGTCCAGTCTGGACTTTTATTTTGAAAATTGCTTGCTTTTACCGGAGTCCAGAATAGACTGTTGATCCAGAGAGAGTGTGAGGCCGGCTTCGCCCGGCGCCCCATGCGCCGTCTCGAGGCTTTGCAGTCAGCCGTTGTCCGTGCCCTCAATTCGCGATGCCCAACTACCCAGGGAGCCACCATGCTTCAGAAGCTGTCACTTTCAATTTTCGTCGCTGCTGCGTTGCTCGGTTCGGTCGGCACCGTCAGCGCGGAGACTCAAAACACCTTGCGCTTCGGCATCGAGGCAGCGTATCCGCCGTTCGAAAGCAAATCGCCGACGGGGCAACTGGAGGGCTTCGACGTCGACGTCGGCAACGCTGTTTGCGCCAAGATGGGCGTGAAATGCGAGTGGGTGGAGAATGCATTCGACGGGCTGATTCCCGCCTTGCAGGCCCGCAAATTCGATGTGATCAATTCGGCCATGAATATCACCGCAAAGCGCAAGCAGACGATCGATTTCACGCGGCCGATCTATGTCGTGCCGATCGTGATGGTGGCCAAGCGCGGTTCGGGCTTGATGCCTGACGTGAAGAGTTTGCAAGGCAAACGCGTGGGCGTGCTGCAGGCGTCGTCGCAGGAAGATTTCCTGAAACGCCACTGGGCGAATGCCGGCGTGTCGATCGTCTCATACGCCGACCAGGATCAGGTGTACACCGACCTCGTGGCGGGGCGGCTCGATGCGGCCGTTCAGGAAGCGCAGACTGTTCAGGACGGTTTCCTGAACAAGCCCGCAGGCCATGACTATGCGATTGCCGGCCAACCGCTCAGCGATCCGGCGACGCTCGGCGAAGGGACCGGTTTCGGTTTGCGCAAGGGCGACAAGGCGCTGGCCGGGAAGATCGATGCCGCGCTCGACGCGCTGAAAAAAGACGGCACGCTCAGCGCGCTTTCGCAGAAGTACTTCAAACGCGACATCATTGCGAAGTAAGGCGTTGTCGAACTAGTGCGAACCGGTGCGAACCGGTGCGAACGGATTCGCGCCGGACCCGCGCGCGAGTTGTCGCATGCGCGCTTCCGGTCCCGTCAGTGAAAGCAGAGCGAGCGTATGGATTTCGATGTAATCGTGCTGGGCGCCGGGATCGTCGGCGTGTCGTCCGCGCTGCACTTGCAGGATCGCGGCCAACGGGTGGCGCTGGTCGATCGGCGCGGTCCGGGTGAAGAAACCAGTTTCGGCAACGCCGGCCTGATCGAGAGTTCGTCGGTCGTTCCGTACGCTTTTCCGCGCAATCTAGGCACACTGCTGCGCTATGCGCGCAATCGCTCGACCGATCTTTACTGGGACTATCGGGCGCTGCCGTCTTTTGCAGGCTGGCTCGCCCGTTTCTGGTGGGAGTCGTCCCCCGAGCGGCTGATGGCCGCGGCGCACGACATGCTGCCGCTGATCCGGCAAAGCGTTGCGGAGCACGATGCGCTGATCGAGCGTGCCGGCCTCGAGCAACTATCGAGTGACAAAGGCTGGATCGAGGCGTTTCGCACGCCGGCGGAATTCTCGCGGCAGGCGGCCGCCGCCGAAGTAACGGCAAGTACCTATGGACTGCATGTAGCGGCGCTCGATGCCGCGGCGTTGGCCGCGCGCGAACCCGGCGTCGCGACGGGATTCTGCGGAGCGTTGCATTGGCAGGATCCGAAAAGCATTGTCAACCCCGGCGCGTTGACGAAAGGCTACGCACGTCTGTTCGAGCAGGGCGGCGGCGCGTTGTTGATCGGCGAAGCGACGACGTTGAAGGCGGAAGGCGGCGCGTGGACCGTTGAAACCTCATCGGGCAGGATCAGCGCGCGGGACGTCGTCGTGGCGCTGGGCCCGTGGTCGGATCAGGTGTTCGCGCCGCTCGGATATCGTATTCCACTGCGGGCCAAACGCGGCTATCACATGCACTACCAACCCACGAAGCCGATCCTCTCGATGCCGCTCGTAGACTCGCAGCAGGGTTACGTGGTGGCGCCGATGGAAGGGCGCCTTCGGCTGACCACGGGCGTCGAAATAGCCCGGCGCGATGCAAAGCCGACAGGGATCCAGCTGGAGCGCGCCGAGCGCACTGCCAGACCGACATTCGGTCTCGGTGCGCGGCTCGACGAGCGTCCGTGGCTCGGCTTGCGTCCGTGCACGCCCGACATGCGGCCGGTCATTGGGCCTGCGGCTCGCCATAAAGGGCTCTGGTTTGCGTTCGGCCACAACCACCACGGATTGACGCTCGGCCCGGTGACAGGCCGTTTGCTGGCGGAAATGATGACCGGCGCTCAGCCATTTATCGATGCGCGTCCATTCCGTCCCGAGCGGTTCGGCTAGCTGTTCATCAACGGATCGCCTGATTGAATAACAAAGGAGAGTGACATGAAGATCAAGGACTTCGGCGTCGAGCGGTGGATGGATCTGTACGAAACCAGGTGTACGTACAACCTGGCGGAAACCTGCGTGGAATCGCTGACCGTCGATCAGTTGCTGACGCTCGCCAACAAACAGGACAGCATTCTCGACGAGCTACGCGCGCTCAAGCTCACATACGGTGCAATCGAAGGTTCGACCCGGCTGCGTGAAGCGATCTCGGCAATGTACGCGCGCCAGTCGCCGGAGAATCTGATCGTCACGCACGGCGCTATCGGCGGCAACGCGCTGGTGTATGAAACCCTGGTCGAGCCTGGCGACACGGTGATTTCCGTTCTGCCGACCTACCAGCAGCACTATTCGATTCCCGAGAGCTACGGCGCCGACGTGCGAATCCTGAAGCTGCGGGAGGAGCACCGGTTTCTTCCCGATCTCGCGGAACTGCGCAGTCTCGTCAACGATAAAACCCGACTCATCGCGATCAATAACCCGAACAATCCGACCGGCTCGCTGATGGACGAGGCGTTCCTCGCCGAGATCAGCGAGATTGCGCGTTCGTGCGGTGCATATGTGCTATGCGACGAGGTATATCGCGGCACCGATCAGGAAGGCAGTGGCTATACCGCTTCGATTGCGGATGTGTACGAGCGCGGCATCAGTACCGGCAGCATGTCCAAAACATACTCGCTCGCGGGACTTCGGCTCGGCTGGATCGCCGGTCCGAAGGATCTGATCCGCGCCGTCGCGATTCATCGCGACTACAACACGATCAGCGTCGGCATGATCGACGATCATTTCGCCTCCATCGCGCTGGAGAACCGCAAGGCGATTCTAGCCCGCAATCACGACATCGTGCGGACCAACCTGGCGATCGTGGACGCGTGGATTGCCAAAGAACCGGCTATGTCTTATATCAAGCCGAAGTCGGGAACCACAGCATTGTTGAAATTCGACCTGCCGATGTCGTCGCTTGAATTCTGCGTGGAGCTGATCGAACAGACCGGCGTGATGCTGACGCCGGGCAGTGCGCTCGACATGGAAGGTTACGTGCGCCTTGGATACGCCAACAATCGCGACATACTCGAAACAGGACTCGCCAAAGTTTCAGAATTTCTCGCGAAGTATCGAGCCTGATTCATTGTCGACCGGGACGTGAGGGCATTCACTCCTCGCACTTCACGTCCTGCCTACGCACGACGATGATCACCGGATAGGTCCCGTGTTCGAGTTCCACGCGTGCGACGACGGACATCGTCTCATTGTCGACATCGTCGTACACGCTGACCTTTTCATTCCGCAGGCTCGTGAGGCCGGTACAACCGGACGCGCGGCCCTCGTCGGAAACCTTGCATTGAATCGGGTTGTCCGCAAGGAAGCGATATCGGTCCCGGTTGGGGGTCGCCAGGTATTCACGAAAACTCTGCGCCGATCCGCCGATGCCGGTGACATACCCAATCGCGCACTGCAGCTTGGGTGTGTCGCTGCTTCCGGCTGTCTGGGCTGTCGCGGCCGTGCTGGCGGCCGCGATGAGCGCCGCGAATGTCGATGCAAGAAGGTATTTCATGGCGCGAATCACGATGGTCGGACGAAGTGCTGGATTGTAATGGCATCTTCGCAAGCATGCTCCGCTAGACATTGAACAGCTCGCTACGCGCCGCGTCCAGAATCATCGCGACAGCCGGATGGCTGATGCGGCGCTCGATCGAGATCGCAAAGAATTCTTCGACGATGGAATTGATCTGGCCGACCGTCGTCAGCTTGTGTTCGGCCTGTAGCTGGCTTTCCAGCACGGTGGGCGCGA
This sequence comes from Paraburkholderia sp. BL9I2N2, assembly GCF_004339745.1. GTDB lineage: Bacteria > Pseudomonadota > Gammaproteobacteria > Burkholderiales > Burkholderiaceae > Paraburkholderia. Next base: position 1,967,721 of record NZ_SMGP01000001.1, read on the forward strand.
ACAGCAAGCCGCGGCCTTCACGGGCGAACGCCATGGTCATGGCCCCGTCGTCGAACTCGCCGACGATGCGCGGCGAAATGGCATGGGACGCCAGCCAATGATCCAGCTTGCGACGCACCGCCGATTCCGTACCGGGCAGCAACACCGGCAACTGACCGAGCGACAACGGGAAGCGCTTTCTGCAGCTCTGGATCAGCGCTTCCGCGCCGAAGCAACTGAGCGTCGAGCGGCCGAGCCGGTGATTGAACGCCTTGATGTTGACGTCTGCGGGAATGGGGGCGTCCGCGATGATCAGGTCGAGGCGGTGCAGGGCCAGTTGCGCGAGCAGCGCATGCAGCTTGCCCTCGTGGCAGATCATGCGCAGCGACACGGACGCGCTCAGCGCGGGTTCCAGCAGCCGGTACGCGATCGCCTTCGGCACCGAATCCGCGATTCCGACGCGAAACCGCGTTTGCGGGCCCGCTTCGTTCTCGCGCCGCACGGCGCTTTCGAGCTCAGAGCCTAGCGAGAATATTTCGTCGGCGTAATCGAGCGCGAGGCGGCCCGCGTCGGTCAGTTCGAGGGTGCGGCCGCTTTTCCTGAACAGCTTTTTATCCAGCGCCTCTTCGAGCAGCTTGATCTGCCCGCTGAGCGTTTGCGGCGAGATGTGCAACTGCTCGCCCGCCCGAACGATGCCGCCCGCGTGCGCTGCGACCCAGAAGTAATGCAGATGCTTAAAGTTCACGATCTCTCCGTCGATTACGCAATGCTACGGTTTTCTCGAAGTGTCAGCATTGAAAATACGCATTTTACGTTATCTCGCGTTCAGGTAGATTGAGGTCTCGCCCATGAGTTCATGCGGGGCGGCTAACGGTACCTGACGGAGGTGGCAGATGGCATCGGTTGCGCAATTCCTGCGTTCAAAGGCATCCCAGACAGTATGGTCGACCCAGGCATCCGCCGCGGTTTACGACGCGATCGCGATCATGGCTTACCGGCAGGTGGGCGCGCTCATCGTCGTCCACGAAGGACGCGTGGCCGGCATCGTCACGGAGCGCGATTACGCGCGAAAAATCGTGCTGATGGACCGCTCGTCAAGGAATACGCCGGTGCGCGACATCATGTCGACGGCCGTGCGCTATGTCAGCCCGGAGCAGACCACCGAGGAATGCATGGCGCTCATGACGGAGCTCCGGATCCGTTATCTGCCTGTGATTACCGCGGGGCAGGTGGTCGGCATGGTGTCAATCGGCGACCTGATCAAGAATCAGATTGCCGAGCAGGAAGACACGATCAGGCAGTTGGAGCACTACATTCACGGCAACAGTCTTCAGGTTGCCCAACATGGCTTTCAGGCGCAATCACCAGCAAGTTTGACCACTCAATAATATTACTGTTCGTAATGTTTTCCGCGCGATGAAAAGGCGCGCGAAGCGGGCAGTCCCCTGACTCACCAAAGAGGTTTTTATGTACACGCAGATCATCAATCAACTTCGACGGGTTGCCGGCTCGGTGACGCGCGGGACGGCGGCGCTCGGACTGGCGGGGCTCCTTGCTCTCGGCGCCGTGGCTTCGAACGATGCCGAAGCGAAGCGCGTGGGCGGGAGCCAAAGCATCGGGCGTCAGTCGCAAACGGCGTCGCCGTCCGGGCAAACACAACGGAGCCAGCAAGCTCAACCGGCGCAGGCCGCACAGACGCCGGCCGCCGCCGCGGGCAACCGCTGGATGGGTCCGCTCGCGGGGCTCGCCGCCGGGCTTGGCATTGCAGCGCTGTTGTCGTCGTTTGGTCTTGGCGAGGGGCTCGCGCAAATGCTGTCGAATGCGCTGCTGATCGGAGCGGTGATTCTCGCGGGCGTGCTGCTGTTCCGCTTTATCGCCAACCGGCGCCGTCCGGATCTTGCTTATGGACACGGTGCCGCGAACCGGCAGCAAACGGGCGGTTCAACATTCCTGAACCAGATGGGGCAATCGCGGCCTGAAGCGACTTTTCGGGGCTGGCCGCGCGCAGCGATGGGTTCGACCGGAGCAGCGAACGGCATGAAGGCGCCTGAGCTGTCGCTCGGACCAGATCAGGCGGCATTTCTCGTCTCGGCGAAGGCGATGTTCATGCGTCTCCAGGGTGCGTGGGACAGGAACGAACAAGGCGACCTGTTCGAGTTGACGACGCCGGAGATGTTCGCGCGGCTCAAGCAGGATCTGGAAGCGCGGGGCCGCGAGCCGAGCCATACGGACGTGCCGCAACTCGATGCCGAGGTACTGGGCACCGAAAGCAATGCGGATGAAACGCTCGTCAGCGTTCGCTTTTACGGTCAGATCCGGGAAGACGATGCACAGACCGCGCAGCCGTTCCAGGAAATCTGGAACCTGGTCAAACAGACGCAGGGCGACCAGGCGTGGCGGCTGGCCGGTATCCAGCAGATCGACTGATAGACCGACCGATAGCGGCCCGGTTAAGGCCGGCGCGAAGCAGCGCCGGCTTTCGGCCGCTCATGCATTTGATGTCAAAGAACGGCAACGAGTCGCCCTGCGACCGTCATCATCCGGACACTGAGGTGCGGCTGTTGTCGATCGCCGCGACGCAATCGATCTCGATGTCGAAGTGTCCTGGCCACGCCGGCACATTGATGAAAATCCTCGCCGGCGGGTTCGGTCCGAAGAAGCGCGCATAGATCGCGTTGACGGCAGGAAACGCTTCAACCGATGTGCAATACACGTTGCACTTGAGCACCTGATCGAGCGATGAACCCGCCGTCTCGACGCACAGTTTCAGTTGTTCCAATACCCGTTCCGTCTGCAGTTCGATCGGTGCGTCCATTACTTCGCCGGTGCTCGGATCGAACGGCGGAAACCCGGACACGTAGATCGTGTCGCCATGGCGGGTGACAGCGGAAGTCGGCGCTTTCCAGCGCTCGAGCCAGCTCGAAAGCGGTTCGACACGAATGATTTCACGGCTCATGGTTCGCTCCATGTAGAAGGGGTTATTCGATGAAGAAGACGCTACGCCACATCCTGAAACATATTGTTCAACCACGCGCCCGACGGCTCCTTCGGCAAGCGATCGAAGCGGCCGTCCGCAAGCGACTGAACGCTAGTCACCAGCCCGCCCCATGCCGCGCGTGCGAGTGCGCCGCCCACGCTCACGCGCCGCACGCCGAGCCTCGCCAGTTCGCCCAGCGTAAACGCGGAGGGTCCGCCGATCAACAGATTGACGGGCTTCGGGCTGACCGCGGCGAGCACCGCTTCGATCTGCTCGCGCGTCTGGATGCCCGGCGCGTACAGACAGTCGGCGCCGGCTTGCGCATAGGCTCGTAAGCGCGCAACTACGTCTTCGAGATCGGGCACACCGACAAAGAAATTCTCAGCACGGCCGACGAGCAGCGTGTCACCGCCTGTCTCGTCGATCGCGCGTCTTGCCGCGGCGAGACGTTTGACGGCGACATCGAGCGGAAACAGCGGCGACTTCGGATCACCCGTCGAGTCTTCGATCGACAGCCCCGCGATGCCGGTATCGACCGCCATCCGGACGCTATGCGCCACCTCGGTGGGATCGTCACCGAAGCCGTTCTCGAAGTCGGCGTTGACCGGCAGATCTGTAGCACCGACCATCTCGCGAAGGTGCGCGAGGATCGCATCGCGTGACACGCCGTTGTCCGGCCGGCCGGTCGACCATGCGAAGCCGGAGCTGGTCGTGGCAATCGCCTTGAAGCCGGCCGACGCCAGATAACGCGCGCTGCCCACGTCCCACGGATTCGGCAACACGAAGCATCCGTCTTTGTGCAACGCGCGAAACGCCGCGCGTTTTTCAGCAGTATGGCGAGACATGATCGATCTCCTTGTTTGAGGACGTGGCAGCGCGCAGTCGTTACACGACTTCGGTTTCGACGACCGGAAAATCGACCTCGGTATCGAAGGCGTTGTTGACGAAATTCGTCAGCATGAATTGCGCGGCGAGCGCGATGATTTCGACGATGTTCGCTTCGCTGAAGCCGGCTTCGCGCACGACGTGCAGATCGTCTTCTGTGACTTTGCCGCGGGTTTCCATCAGCGCCTTCGCGAAGGCGACGGCCGCGGCGGTTTTGGGCGTATGCGATTTGCCGAGCCGGTTCAGGCGAATCTCTTCGTCGTCGATATGCGCCATGTTGCTCGCGACATAGCTATGCGCCGACAGACAGTACTGACAGCCGTTGACCTGGGACACGGCGAGCGCGATGCCGTCGCGCAGTTTTCGCATCGAGCGTCTTCGCAAGCGCGCCTTGCAGGGCGGCCCAACCGTTCAGTGCGTTTGGGCTAAGGGCCATGATGCGAAAGAGGTTGGGCGTCATCTTCAGTTGCTTCGTCATTGCATCAATGACCGGCTGCGAAGCGGCCGGGATAGCGTCGTTGGCAGGGAGGGCGATGCGGGTCATGGTCGTGCTCCTGTTTCGGATGATCGGGAGAAGGGTGCGTCTGCATCGAAATATCGGCGTGCGTTCTCGGCTGCATTGATGAAAATTCTAGGCGTGCAGGTCGAACAAAAAATCCTGAGAACAGACGCAAAAGTCCGTGGATGCACGTGAAGGCGCGATCGCTTTAAAAACGAAACCGGCGCGTTGCCTCGGCGTTGACATGCCGGTGCAACGCGCCGGCCAGGGCGCAAGAGCGTGCGAGTCAGGAATGCAGGGTCCGGCAAACGACGCACGAAATCCTGGCGATCAGCCCTTTGCGGGTCCCTCACGGTATTCGGCGGGGCCCGTATCGAACACCTCGCGAAACGCGCGCACGAACGCGCCGCGGCTCGCATACCCGGCGTGCCGTGCTACCTGATCCAGCGACAGGTCGCCGGCGCGCAACTGGGCGGCCGCCTGGCGCATGCGGATGTCGCGCAGCACCTGCATCGGTGACTGGCCGAGCGCGGCCGAAAAGCGCGCCATGAACGCCGAGCGGCTGAGGATCGCTGCATCCGCAAGACTGGCGACGGTGTGCTGCGCACCGGGGCGGGCCACCATGTCGGCGAAGGCGCGCGCGATTTGCGGATCGCCGAGCAGCGCGAATCGCTCCATCCACAGTGCGTTGGATTTCAGCGACCGGCGCACGAGCGCGACGATCACCTGTTTGAGCAACGCGCCCGACATTGCGCCGGCGCCGATCTCCTGCGCGACGAGTTCATCGAACGCCGTGCGCAGATAAACGTCGAGCCGGTCGGAAGCTTCGAACTGCTCGACGATTGGCGTCGACAACGTCCCGAACAGATTGATCGACGCGCCGAAAGACGCCTTGAAATAGCCGCAGATCATGACGGTCATCGGTTCGGCATTCCCCGCGCGGAAGCGACTGATCGAATCGACGACCTGTTTGTGCTCGCGTCCAGGCACCACGGTCGGCGCGATACCCGCCTGGTTTGCCGGGACCTCGAGCTTCAGTGAATGACGCGGCGGCACGATCAGCAGCGTGTGAGGTTTGAGCGGCACGGTCTCGGCGCCTGCGATGTGCAGGCGCCCCACGCCCGAGAGGATGTAGTGGATGCCGGGCGCGTCGTGGCCATCCAGTTCCAGCATGAATCCCTGGCTGACCAGGCACTCGGAAAGCCCCAATACCTGAATGTCGAGCAGGGTGATCAGCTCGTTCAGATTGCTGGGTGATAGACGTGGCGACGAAATTGCTTGTGAAACAGGCATGGGTCATCCGCGGGAAGTGAGGCAATCAACAGATGTTTGAGCGTGGACGATGATTGTCGCAGGTTTCCGGTGAACGCAATCGTGTGCGGCAGGCGGCACAGCCGCGCCTGCACTCGCCAGGCGGCGAGTGGAGTTCACGCACGGACGTCGGATTGAACCATGCGGACACCCCTAAGCGTGGCGCGAGAGGCTTTTCTAGAAGCCCGACTACACCCTGATTTACGTGTCTTTCTTGCTGAAGTGGGTGCCCGCTGCCTTCACACGGTGAAGAGGAGCGCAAATGAAAAACAAACTTCATACCACAGAGAGCCGGTTATCCGGCCCAAGTCTCGAAGCTGAATTGATGCGTGCGAAAACGCGGCGGATACCTCGCGCGCCGCTATGCAAGGCTCGAGCGCTTCTGTTCGTGGCCTTGTCGTGCTTCCTGAGCACGGCGCTTCCGGCGCAAAAGTCAGTATCCGCCGATGCCAGCCCGGCGAGCACGCCGAGCGCCAAGGCAGCTCAACACAGCCATCTCGATCGCTCCGGCAAGTCCCGCAAGGGCAAGGCCTCGTATTACGGGCGGGAGTTCTATAAGAAGGAGATGGCCGACGGTACGCCGATGAATCCGCAATCCAATGCCGCCGCAAGCAAGACGCTACCGCTTGGCACCAAGGCCCGGGTCACGAATCTGAAAAACGGTAACAGCGAGGTGGTCGAAATCAGGGATCGCGGTCCCTATGTCAAGGGTCGAATCGTCGACCTGTCGCCCAAGACTGCGGATAAGCTCGGGTTGAAAAAAGATGGCGTGGCCCCCGTCGAGGTCAAGCCGGTGGAAGTTCCGCAGGCCGACGGTAGCGTGAAGCCGGGCGCAGGTGTACAGGAAAGCGAGCGCGGCAGGACGTCGGCGGAGTTGCAGGATAGCCATTCCTTGCGTTGAATCCTTGCATTGAATGGACTGCGCGATGACAACGGACGCTTCCCATCGTTCGGCTTGTCAGAAGGCTTCGTGAGCGGACGTTTGCCCGCATCGACGCAATGCCGGGAGATGGCGCGCGGTTGGTGCCGCCTTATGCGGGTGGGCAACTCATCGACTTAATATGCAAGCTCTGGCAGGGATACGATTGAGGCAGCTGCGGGATCCCCGCTGCACTCAGATTCGAATCGCCACCAGTCGCGGCGCAGCCGGCAAGCATCATCGCCAGACTCGATATGACCGCGACGTGACTCCACACAGTAGATCGCATAGGTGCTCGACACAACAGGAACGGGTTGCGGTAGGGGATTTGCTTCGCGAACGCTACAGGCCTGCTGTCGATCTTCAAGGTCTGGTCACCGAAAGGTAAGCCGCGGCCTCTTCGATCTGCGTGTCGTTCAACGTCGCCGCGACGGCTGTCATTGTTCCCGGCGCCGGCGGCTTCCCCTTCGCTCGAGCTTGAAATTCGTGTAGCCGCGCAACGACAAATGCCGCCGGTTCACCCGCGATGCCTGGAAAGCGCGCGCCATTACCTTTACCGCCGGCCCCGTGACAGCTGAAACAGGCGGGAACGTTGGATCCCGCACCCATCTCGGCGAGCTGCTTTCCGGCGATCACCAGACTCTGCTGCGGCGGCGTGCCTTCGGCAAGGGGTGGATTCTGCCTGGAAAAAAAGTTGGCGAGTTCGTGTATTTCGCTATCGGAAAGATTGAGTGCGACCGTCTGCATGACAGAACTTGCACGGGTGCCCGCCTTGAACATTGACAACGCATGCGCGAGATAATCCGCATTCTTGCCGGCAAGCCGCGGCCCACCGGTGGCGGTGCCGGCGCCCAAGGCGCCGTGGCACGCCACACACGTTGCGATGGAGGGCGCCGTCGCCCCCGCGGCCATACCTTGCGCATTCACTGCGGACTGTGCATGACAGGTGCCGGCGAAAGCGACGAGCGCGGCAATCGAAAGCGAACGCAGGCCGTCGCGCAGCATGTTGGTAGAACGTGAACTGATCATCATGGTCTTCCCGATATCCTCCGGACAAGCGTCCGGTGAACGACGCTGTGAGGCGATTGTGCGGAAATGATTCTGACCAGCGAGCGACGAAAGAATTACGGATTTGTTATCTAAGGCGATGGGCCTGTCTGCCGCCCTCACGCGTCGCTCGACTGCCCATAAAGCCAAACAGCCAGTGGCGCGCGATTCCATTGCATAGAATCAGGTTACGCGCAGAACGCTTTCGGGCAACACGATCGCAGTCGCGTTCGCGGTCGAGCTTGCGCGTATACAACGCGATTCGTACTAATCGTAAGGAGAATCGTCATGGCGACCTATGTGGTTCTTGCGCAATTCACCGATCAGGGCATACGCAACATCAAAAACAGCCCGCAACGGGCCGGTCAGGCGGCGGAGTTGGCCAAGACCTTTGGCTGTGAAATGAAAGAGATCTACTGGACGGTAGGCAAATACGACATCGTCACGGTCATCGACGCACCGGATGAGCAAAGCTTCGCGGCATTCGGCTACGCGTTGGGGTCGGCAGGCAATGTCCGCACGCAAACGCTGCGTGCGTTCACGAGGGACGAATGCAGCGCGATTATCGGCAAACTTCCATAAAACGAGCAGTCATCTGACACGTGAGCCGTTCTCTTTCCGCGACTCTTTCTCAGGAGATCACAATGAACGCAAAAGCAAACGACAGCGAAGACGTCCGTGCATTCGTTCAAACGGCCGAGCAGGCCGGCGAGTTTGTCTGGGTCATTACGCTGGTCGACTTCGGGGCACAAAAGGTCAAACGGTCGATGGTTTCGGACGACACATTCGCCATGCGCGCCGCGGCTCAGGACGCCGGCGAAGCCTATCTGAAGGGGCTGACGGAAGACCGGTAGCGAGGCGGGCAGGCGCCTTGTCTTCGCTCGCGGACAGACTAAAGTTGGACCAAAGGCAGAGGGCCGCGAGAGGAGGAAGCCAATGTCCACCACGCCACAAGCTGCGGCATCGCCTCCCACGGTGTCTGTCGAAGCAGGTCGCTTCCACGTCGATCGGCCAGCAAGCGCGAACGATGTGATCGACCTGGTGCGGCAAAAGAATATCCAGATCGTCGATCTGAAGTTCACCGACTTACCCGGACTCTGGCAGCACTTCTCGATCACACTGCCTGAGGTTCATCCGGACCTGTTCGACGCCGGCATCGGCTTTGACGGCTCGTCGATCCGCGGCTTTCAGGAGATCCACGAATCGGACATGCTGCTCAGACCCGATCCGGCGACCGCTTTTGTCGATCCGGTTTGCGACACGCCGACTCTGTCGATCATCTGCGACGTCGTCGACCCGATTTTGCAGCAGCCCTATTCACGCGATCCGCGCTATGTGGCGAAAAAGGCGGAAAACTATCTACGCCAAACCGGCATTGCGACCACTTGCTATGTCGGACCCGAACTCGAGTTCTTCATCTTCGACTCGATCCGCTTCGGTCAGGACCAGCATTGCGGCTTTTACTATGTCGAGTCGTCCGAGGGCGACTGGAATACAGGTCGTGACGAGGGCGCGTATGGTGGCGGCAATCTCGGCTATAAACAGCGCTACAAGGAGGGCTATTTCCCGGTTCCGCCTCACGACACGCTACAGGAAATCCGCTCGGAGATCGCGTTGACACTGCAGCAGGTCGGCGTGCGGATCGAAGTGCACCACCATGAGGTAGCGACCGCCGGCCAGAACGAAATCGACATGCGGTTTGCCACGCTCACGCGCATGGCCGACAACGTGATGATCTACAAGTACGTTTGCAAGAACGTCGCGCGCCGGCATGGAAAAGTGGCAACTTTCATGCCGAAGCCGCTGTTTGCCGACAACGCGAGCGGTATGCATTGTCACCAAAGCCTGTGGAAAGACGACGAGAATCTCTTTTACGACGCGAACGGCTGGGCGCTGACTTCCGACCTGTGCCGCTGGTACATTGGCGGCTTGCTGCAACACGCGCCCGCGCTGATGGCTTTTTGCGCCCCAACCACCAATTCATACAAGCGTCTGGTGCCGGGCTACGAGGCGCCCGTCAATCTCGCGATGTCGCAGCGCAACCGTTCGGCAGCGGCGCGCATCCCGATGTATTCGGCTTCGCCGAATGCGCGGCGCGTCGAGTTTCGCTGTCCGGACCCGTCGGCCAATGCGTACCTTGCTTTCGCGGCGATGCTGATGGCCGGTCTCGATGGGATTGAGAACAAGACTGATCCGGGCGATCCGCTCGACCGCAACATCTACGACCTTTCGCCCGAAGAAGCCCGCAACATACGGCAGGTTCCGGGCTCGCTCGACGCGGCGCTGGCAGCGCTGGAGGACGACACCGCGTTCCTGCGCAAAGGCGATGTTTTCACCGACGACGTGCTGCAGACCTGGATCGACTACAAGCGCAAACACGAGATCGAGCCGATCAAATTGCGTCCGCATCCCTGGGAGTTTTACCTGTATTTCGATATTTAAACCGAACATTCGGGACCGGTTATGGCGAGGCGGGCAGGTTTCGTTTCGACGATACGCAGTGCCTGTGAGGCGAGGATGACTATACTCAAAGAGGCCGCCTCTGATTCAGGTTCACCGGGTTCAGGTGGTAGAGGCGCCGCGCAGGATTTCAACGCGAGCCGGCCGGGCCGCGGGGGAGAAACGTATGTTCAAGCATCTGCTGGTGCCGACCGACGGCTCGACGCTTTCCGAGGCCGCCATTCAGATGACGGTCACGCTCGCCGTGGAAAGCGGAGCCAAAGTCACGGGCCTCCATGTCATTCCGGAGTTTCATGTCCTCGCTTATGGCACGGAGATGATCGCGGACAACGAGGATCGAATCATTCAGGCCGCGCGACAGCGTGCGGACGACTACCTGGAAGTTATCAAAAAAGCCGCTGCGCAAGCTGGTGTCGAGTGCAATATAGTTGCCACGAGCCGCGCCCATCCTTATGAGGCGATTATCAGCGTTGCAGCAGAGCAGAACTGCGATCTCATTGTCATGGCGTCGCACGGTCGAAGTGGCATGCGGGCATTTTTGCTCGGCAGCGAGACCCAGAAGGTCCTGACGCACAGTCAGATCCCGGTTCTCGTCGTCCGGCAGTCGACGCCAGCCGGCGCGCATCCAGGGCGGTAGTCCGGCTCGTAGCCGAACGGGTGCGTCGGCCCGGAAGTGTACGAATGAATTGAATCGGAATCCTTATATAGGATCCGGCATTCGCGCCACGGAGCGGTTCTTAACTCGTGTGGCGCCGTACCGTCACCCCTTGCGGGCGGCGACTCGTTGTTGCCGCAAAATCCTCACAAAGTTCAGTACGGTCGGGGACTTTTCGCGTTGCCGATGAATCAACGCGATACCCGTCGACAGCGGATTGCCCCGCAGCGCGTGATACGACACGCTTTCGACCTGGATCTGCCGGATCGATGCGGGAACCACCGCAACGCCGAATCCAGCCGCCACGAGATTGGCCGCCGATGAGATCTGCGGCGACTCCATGCCGATCGAAGGCGCGAAGCCGGCTTCGCGGCAGGCGCCGATGATCGAGTCATACAAATCCGGGCCAATGGGACGTGGAAAAAGGATGAACGGATCGTTTGCAAGATCCGCCAGATCGATGCGCCGTCGCCGGTTCAAGCGATGATTCGCCGGCAACACAGCTAACATGTCTTCGTCGACGAGCGGTTCGACAATCAGCTCCCGGCAGTTCAGCGGCATGCGCACCAGGGCGGCATCGATCTGCCGCTCGGCGACTTTATCCAGCAGCAGCGAACTGTTGCTCTCCTCGCAGCTGATCGACACGCGCTCATACGCATGGCGGTAGCGCTGCATGGTCATCGCGACCGCAGGATGAAACACCGTCGAACCCGCGAAACCGAGCGAAAGCCGCCCGGTCTCTCCGCGTCCCGCGTTCTGCACCTCGACGAACGCCTGCTGCGTGTCCTCGACGATGCGTCGCGCGCGTTCGCGAAAGAGTCGTCCTGCCTCAGTCAATTCGACGCGACGCGGATGACGGATAAACAGCGGCGTGCCGATTTCCCGTTCGAGCTTCAGGATCTGCTGGCTCAACGGTGGCTGGGCGATGCCCAGATGAGTCGCGGCATCGGTGAAATGCAGGTGTTCGGCGACCGCGAGGAAGTATCGCAATTGGCGAAATTCCATATGTTTTTCGTCTCCAAATAGCGACTTCAAGATATTGGACTAATGACCGGACTGATTTTAACCTTCGTGTCAATCCGATGCGCTCAAAGGTCGCAGCCGAATTCGCTGGACCCAGGCGACGCGCGTCGCGCCCAACGCCTCACGAGGAGAAATCGATGTCAGCAGCGCACACACCATGGGTAGCCGCCCGGTCCGACGTGGCTCACACGTTGATCGCGGAGTTACGCAGCATCGTCGGCAAGAAACATACGTTGACCGATGACGCCGCAACCCGCCGCTTCCGGACCGGCTTTCGTTTTGGCGGGGGCAGGGCGCTCGCGGTGGTGCGGCCAGGCACGATCGTCGAGCAATGGAAAGTACTGCAGGCATGCGTAGCGGCGAACATGATCGTGATCACACAGGCGTCGAATACGGGCCTCACTGGCGGCTCGACGCCCGATGGCGACGACTATGATCGCGACATCGTGATCGTCAGCACGAGCCGTATGAAAAAGGTGTTTGTGATCGACGCAGGCAAGCAGGTCGTCTGCCTGCCCGGCGCAACGCTCGACCAGTTGGAAAAAACGCTGAAGCCCCTTGGCCGGGAGCCGCACTCGGTGATTGGCTCGAGTTGCATCGGAGCGTCGGTATTTGGTGGTGTCTGCAACAACTCGGGCGGTGCGCTGGTGCAGCGTGGCCCGGCGTATACGGAAATGGCGGCATTTGCGCAGGTCGATGAAACGGGCAAGCTGCACTTCGTCAACCATCTCGGGATTCAGCTCGGTGAGACGCCCGAGGAAATTCTTGGCCGGCTCGAGCGCGGCGAGTTCTCGGATTCCGATGTCCGGCACAACGTGGGCGCCGGGTCGGATCGCGGTTATGCGAGCCATGTGCGTGAGGTCGATGCCGACACGCCGGCGCGCTTCAATGCCGACCCGCAGCGTCTTTATGAAGCGTCAGGCTCGGCTGGCAAGCTGATGGTGTTCGCAGTGAGGCTCGACACGTTTCCGATCGAACAGAACGCCAAGGTGTTCTATATCGGCACGAACTATCCCGACGAACTCACCGAGATCCGCCGCCACGCGCTGCACGACTTCAAATTCTTGCCGATCTCGGGCGAATATCTCCATCGAGACGCTTTCGACGTCGCTGAAGAATACGGTAAGGATACTTTTCTGGCGATCAACTATCTCGGCACGTCGCGGCTCCCCGCGCTGTTCGGACTAAAGAGCCGTTTCGACGCGCTGTTCGATCGTCTCGGCTTTCTCCCTTCGCATTTCACCGATCGCGTCATGCAGGCCGCGAGCCGGCAGTTCCCGAGCCATTTGCCGCCGCGAATGAAACAGTACCGCGACAAGTACGAGCATCACCTGATGCTGAAGGTCGCCGCCGAGAGCGTCGACGAAACCCGCGCGTTCCTCTCCGGCTATTTTGCGAACTCCACGGGTGGTTATTTCGAATGCACCGATGAGGAGGGCAGGAAAGCGTTCCTGCATCGCTTCGCCGCCGCCGGCGCCGCGGTTCGCTATCGTGCCGTGCATACCCGCGAGGTAGAGGACATCGTTGCGCTCGACATCGCACTGCGCCGCAACGATCGCGACTGGATCGAGACGCTGCCGCCCGACATCGAGGAATCGATCGCCATCAAGTTGTACTACGGCCACTTCCTGTGCCACGTGTTCCATCAGGATTACATCGTCAAGAAGGGCAACGACTGTCTCGATGTCGAACACAAGATGTGGACGCTGCTGGACCGCCGCGGCGCCGAATATCCGGCGGAACATAACGTCGGCCATCTTTACCGTGCGAAGCCCGAGCTTGCGACGTTCTATCAGCAACTCGATCCTTGCAACTGCTTTAACCCAGGGATCGGGCAGATGTCGAAGTTCCAGAACTATCGGGAAGCGGCGGTCTAGCGGAACACTGCCATTGCGGAGTGCCCGCGCGCTTCATTGCACGGCACGCTGATTTCGCAGGAGATCGTGGAAAGGCTGAAATTCTAGACGGGGCGCGCCATAGAGCGCGCGCCTCGCCTCGCCATATCAAAGGTGGTAATAGCCGTCGCCAACGGAATTCTGCAGCACGCCGTCGACGTAAACGCCCACGGGATCCCCGTCGGCCGATGTCAATATTGCGCCGTTGGCATGTTGGCCGATGAGCTTCATGCGGCCTCCGTGAATTTCGGCCATCGCCTCGCGGTCCAGGTCAATGGACGTGGAAAGGTCCATGATCGTTAGTGCTTTCATGATGCGCTCCTTAGGTGAGTAGAGGATGAGGACTGGACGAGCGGCCGGACGCTTGCAGGAACAATGCATATGTCGTGCCATCGCGCGGGTTTGCGCTGGCTTGTCCATCCAACGGCATCGGAGTGAGGCGCGGTGGGCTAACGGCCGCCACCTGAATTGATTTCAGTTGCCCGCACGCCAACACTGCAGTAGCGACGAGAGCTAAAACGTCGCGTGCCAGCGTTGGCGGGGGCGGCCCGCGGCCGGTACAACAGCGCGAGCAGGATGTGATGAACCTTTGGCCGTCTATTTCTTGACCGCCGGCTCCACGGAAATCGCAAGGGCCTCGGTGTACACGGCCTCCACCTGATCGCCCTTTTTGATGTTGGCGAACTGATCGGGGTCCTGCACCAGCAGGTCTAGTGTGTTGCCCTTTGGACCTTTCAACGTGACGGTCCTGTTTTTTGGATTGACGGCAATGACATTAGCCACGATTTTCACTTCCCGGCCTACGGTGCCGCCGGGCTTGCCGCCAGCGGGTGCGCGCTCCATCGACGGGCGCTCTTCGGCCGAACTAATGCCGTCGCCTCCTTTCTTCAGGTTCAGGCTAAGTGCTTCACGATAAACGACTGTGACGATGTCGCCAACCTTGAGCTGGTCAAAGTTGCGTGCCTCGTCCCCGACTTCCACCTCGACGACCTTGCCGTTTTTGCCCTTTAGCAGGACAGTTCTTGTCTCGCGATCAATGTCCTGCACAGTGGCCGTCACGCTCCTCGTTCCCTTGATGGTGACCGAGCCAGGCGCTCTGGTCACTTGCGTGTCGGCTTCCTGCTGTGCCCATGCCGCGGGCGCCACGGCCACCAAGGCGGCGATGACGAGAAATTTTGCGTTCGTCATGAACTGCTCCTTTGAGACGCTAAGGCTTCGTTGGTAGCGGACCGGCCGTGCGCGGATCGCGTTGCGTGTGTGGATTACGCGCCCCCCCGGGGAAGGCGCTCGCCTACACACGTGAATCGTCCTTGCACAAATCATGTCCTGTGAGCTGGCATTGCATGTTGCGCGGCCTGTAGGATCGCTCATTCATCAACTATCGTCGCGAGGCAGGCGCCTGGCAATAGGACCTTAGGCCAATGGTTTCTGCCCGGAAGATCTCGGCGAGACATCTCTCACGCGGCTCATGGTTGCTTTGAGCGATGGCCGGCAAGGCCTCAAAAGCGCAAGCCCACTCCGGCTTCGATCAGATCCGTGTCGCGGTCGTAGCGCGTGACGATGCGGTTCCATGTGATGCGTGTGAGCCAGTGCTGGCCGAGCCGGTAACTCGCTGATACGGCTACGAGCGCCGAGACGCGGCAGTCGCCGGTGCGGTTTTGCGGAAGGTCATCGTTCTGTGTGATGGAGACATAGGGCCCAACGCCGATCGACAGCGCGAGTTCTTCGTCGAAGAAAGCGCGGGTCGCCCAAAATTGCGCGGCAATACCGTCGCGGCGCGACTGGATTTTCCCTCCTTCGTGGATGTATGAGGCCGTCACATCCACATAGCGCCACAACCCGCGCCGGTATTCGAGACTTCCGGCATTGGCCGACTCGGAGTTGTCGCTGTTCAGGATCGTCTTGCCGAACATCGCGGTGATTTCGTTATTCGTCACCTTCGTTGTCCGTGGTATCGGGCGCTGTCGCGGACCGGGCTCGCCCTTGGCTTCGAGTTGATAGCCGATGCCGAAGTGGCGCAGACGCGTTGCGTGCAAATGTATCCGTTATGCCTTGTGGCGAAACACCGTCACGTTGCCTTGAGGTCGGATTCAACCGGTGGATACAATAGTTTGCTGGAATCGGCGGTTGTACATGTTCATCAACCCTTCGCGATAGTGAGCGCTGACGCAACTTGGGTGTAGTCGAGACGTTGCATGTCACTGTCCATGTTGTTTAACAGGTGTGGTCAAGACGTGATCGTCGGTTATCGACGACGATCGGGGCGAATCAGACGGTCTCGGTTTCGCGACGATGGGTCGTCGCGCGGTGCTGTATGCACGGCGGTTTCATGCAACGATGCGCGGCTTCGGCGAACAGGAAAGCGATCGCAATCAGCGCGGCCGCAACCAGACTCAGGTACTGCCCGCCGATCGACTCGAGCACTGCACCGCCGAGCACGCCGGAGCAGGCAAGCCCGATGTATGTCGCGGTATTGTTGAGGGCCAGCAGCAGGGGTGCCACGCCCGGCGAGAGCTGCACGAGCCGATGTTGTTGCGGGACGATGAGCCCCCAGCCGCATATGCCCCAGATCGTGAGTGCAACTGCAGTGCTGAATGCATGCGCGGATGTCCACGGCAACGCACAAAAATTGATGATGGCAAGCCACAGCATCGCATTGATGATGTTGCGGCTCTTGAATCGGTCCACAAGGCGGCCGGATAAGAGGTTCCCGGCCGTCGCCGCCACGCCCCACAGCAAAAACATCCCTGCGAGAATGCGTCCGTCGCCGTGCGTGACACGCTGCAGCACCACGCCCGCATACGTGTACACCATGAGGAACCCGCCAAAGGCGAATAGCGAAGTGAGCAAGGTGAGCGCGATCCGCACATCGCGGACCGGCGCAAGCCGTTCTCGCAACCGGACGGATGCAGGGCGGGGAACGGATGGCAGCATCGTCCAGACGCCGATCATCGCCACGACCCCGAGCAGCGTGACGAACCAGAGAGTCGTTCTCCAGCTTCCGAAACCGCCGATAAACGTGCCGATCGGCGAGCCGAGAGCGGTCGCACCCGTCAAGCCGGCTGTGACCGCAGCCAACGCTCGGCCGCGTTTTTCGGGCGGGGCAAGCGCGGAGGCAACGCCCAATGCAGTAGGCGAGAACAAAGCTGCGCCGAATCCCGACAGAGCCCGGCTCAATAAAACCCAGTGCAAGTCCGTAGCGATCGCGCTGAGCATGTTGCCGGCGACGAAAATACCGAGCGCGGAAACCAGCAGAAGCTTGCGCGGCCAGCCGCCCGCCAAAGCCGCCATGACCGGGGCAGCCAACGCGTAAGTCAAGGCGTAAAAGGTGACCATCAGCCCGGCGAGGCTGACGGATGTATTCAGCGATGCAGCGACGCCAGGAAGAATACCGGCAACCACGAAGTTGTCGGTACCCATTGCGAACATGCCCACGGCGAGTATTAGTAGTCGGCGGTCCATACGAAAGCTCTTGCGATAAGCGGTTTGAGGTTGAGTCCAAAGACGCGCGTCGCGCTTTGACTGGCACGCGATCACGGTGTCCGCCCGGCCGACTTTTTGCGCCGGAGCGGTATGGGTAGAGAATAAGCGTCGTTGACCATGTCTCAAATGTCATATATACAAGCGATTCAGGACATGACCTCGGCGCGCTATGCACACGATCGGCTTCGTTGTATTTCCGAATTTCTATCTAATGGGCTTCGCGGCGGTCACCGCCTTTGAACTGGCGAACGTCGTGCTCGCAGAGCAGGCATACCAGGTGACGGTTCTGTCCGAAGAGGGCGGGCTTGTATTGTCCTCGGCAGGTATCCGTGTAGAAACGCAGCCATTCAGCGACGCCGCGTTCGACACCGTCATGTTTGGCTCCGGCGTCGAGATCGACATCGTCTCTGCCGCATTGACAGCCTTCGTCAGGCGCGCGCTGAGCACGTCGCGGCGCATCGCGGCACCCTGCACAGGCGCTTTTATCCTGGCTGAAGCAGGGGTGCTGGACGGCCGACGAGCGACGACACATTGGCGCTTCGCGCACGATCTGCAGTGCCGTTTTCCCGAGATAGCCGTCGAAGAGGACCAGATTTTCATCGTCGACGGACCGATCTGGACATCGGCAGGCATGACAGCCACGATCGACATGGCGCTCGCCATGATCGAGAAGGATCATGGTCAGGACGTATCACGCGCGGTCGCCCGCAAGCTCGTCGTTTATCATCGCCGCGCCGGCGGGCAATCGCAGTTCTCCACGTTGCTCGACCTGGAGCCTAAATCCGACCGGATCCAGAAAGCGATCGACCATGCGAACGCCAATCTGCGCAATGCCTTGACCGTCGAAGAATTAGCCGACGTCGCAGGCCTCAGCCCACGCCAGTTCAGTCGGGCGTTCAGTGCTGAAACGGGCCAATCCCCCGCCAAAGCCGTTGAACATTTGCGAGTGGAAGCCGCGAGACTATTGCTGGAAAAAGGGCGTTTATCTCTGGATGTGATCGCAGACGAAGTCGGCTTCTCGGATCGGGAGCGAATGAGGCGCGCGTTCCTGCGGACCATTGGGCAACCGCCCCAAGCGGTCCGTCGCTCCGGCAGGGACACCCGTGGGCCGACTGCGCGCGACCACCAATAACCGTGCGCTCGTTGCCGTCAACCTCGCGTTTGGTCGAGGCCGCACGGCATCCGGTCGCAGCTTCTTGCGAAACGGCAAGCGATGCCTGTCCACGATGCTCTGATCTGTTTGCGCGTCGCAGCGATTATTTACAGCAAGTTAACGGCGATTTGGTTAACCTGATGACAGACAATGCACAGGAGCCGTCATGAGTCGCGCGCTGGTTGGTCTACGGACTCTTCTTGGACTCGGCAAAACTCAGCCCCATGACCGCTCGCGGTCCGCGCCAGGCCGCAATGTGATGATGCGGGTCACCCTGGACGCCCAGCACGCCACGCCATTGCGCCAGGCGCTGATCCGAGACTGCGGCGATCAGCAATGGACCATTCGCGTCGCGCCGCTGCACGGAACGGGCCGCGTGCGGTTATCGCTCTACCTACCCAAAGACGCAGTCAACGGAGCGATTCAACGGCTCGCGCATCTGGCGCCGGCCGCCGAGGTGGGGCGGCTGCTTGAAATCCCCGAGGCGCCGACGGACGCATGGCGGGATTTGATGGATGGCGAGCCGTTGCCGCGCGCCGACTCGCCCGCCAACGGCATCGAAGCGGTTGAAAAAGGGGACACCCTTGCGCAACTGCTTACACCGCATCATGTTCTGCTCGGCCTGGACGTGGCTGACCGGGAGACACTTTTCGCGCAGTTCGGCCGTTTCTTCGAACGGCACTATGGGTTACCGGCAACGGGCGTGGCTGCAGGGCTCACGGCACGTGAGGCGCTAGGCTCGACAGGCCTCGGCCAGGGCGTAGCCGTGCCGCACGGTCAAATACGATTGCTGCGCCAGGCCATGGCTTTTTACGTTCGTCCCGCGAAGCCGATTCCGTTCGATGCCCCCGATGGCAAACCGGTGAGCGACGTGGTCGTCCTGCTCGTCCCGGAATGGGCAAACAGCACGCACCTGCGGCTGCTGGCCGATGTCGCGCAGCGCTTCTGCGACCATCGGTTCCGCGAACTGCTGCATGGCTGTCTCGATGCGGGAGCCGTGTGCCAGTTGTTCGCAAGCTACGAGGAGGCGGATCGTGCGGAGCGCGGCATTTCGCACGGCGATCCCGCCCGTCACGACGGTGCGGCGGGCAAACGGGTCCGCGCGCACGGCTAGCATCGTTCCCAGGTCTCTTCCGGGTTGCCGAACACCTGGTCGCTTCCGGCGCGGTTTATGCCGTCGCCGTGTCCTGAGCCGCGCCTTCGTCCTCGGATTGCAGTCCATCAGATCAGGCCGGCGTATTGCGCCAGGCGATCCTCGTCGCGAAGGTCCTTTCCGGCTTGTCATGCGGTAGCGCGCCGACGCGATGTCTCTGATCACGCGAGCGGCGTCGATCTCCTTGTATTCGTTCACCAGCCGATAACACAGCGAATCTGATTGAGGTTGCAACGACCTCGGGGCATCGGACGCTAAAATAAAACGTAGCGCCGGTCTTCTGCGTGAAACCGATTGTCCGATCCCGATCTATCAACGGCAGGCAACCATGAACACTCACTATGCGTGTTTCGTTCGCCCGGCAGTGGCTGCAATTTGTGTGGCTTCGCTTGCAACGCTCGTCGCGTGCGGCGGAAATACCTGCATTAGCCTCGGCGGGTGTGTCAGCGGAAATAGCGTGCCCGACGTCACGCTATCCGGGACGGCCGCCACCGGCAAGGCGCTCGCCAGCGCGGCGGTCAGCGTCAGTTGTGCTCAGGGTTCGGGCTCCACCCTGTCGGACGGCGGTGGGCACTACACCCTCACGTTCAACGCCGCGCTTCCCTGCATCCTTACCGTGACCTCCGGCGGCACGAGCCTGCATTCGCTCGCATTTGCCGGCGGCACCTTCAATACGACGCCAGAGACCGAGTTGATGCTCGTCTATCTCGCTTCTCAACTCGGCACCACCGAGAGCGCTCTGATTGCGGGCTTCCCGAGTAACGCACAGTTCCAGCAAGTGCTGGCGAATCAGGCCGATGTGCTTGCTGCGCAATCGGCGGTCGTCACCAATCTGCAACAGCGCTACGGTGTCACGCTGACGGCGCCGGCGTTTCTGACGACGCCGTTTAATGTTGGGCAAGCCAGCGTCGACAGCGATCTCGACGCGCTGGCGGCCGCGGGCGCGATCGGCACCAACGGCATGCCCGATCAGCCCGCCGTCGCGCTCCTGTCAGCGGCGGGGCTCGCCCATCCGCTCACAGCGGCGTCCTCATCTTCGTCCGGCGCCGGCAGCACAAGTACCGCCGCCGGCGGCATGATGTGAGGTTTGCTGCACATGGATTCGACAGATGAAAGATGAAAGATTGCTCGAGATGCGCGTCTTCAAGGCGGTCGTGGAGGCCGGCGGCTTCACCGCGGCGGCGAATCTTCTGGGGGTCAGCCAGCCCTTCGTCAGCCAAAGCGTCAACAGTCTCGAGCGCAGGCTCGGCGTGCAACTGCTGCATCGTTCGACGCGCACGCAGCGGCTCACCCATGAAGGCGAGCGTTTTCTTTCGTCCTGCAACGACATTCTCGATAGCCTGGAGGAAGCGGAAGCGCAGGTCCGCTCCAGCGAGCCGACCGGCAACTTGCGCATCAGCGTGCCTCAGGCGTTTGGCATGGATCAACTGGTGCCCGCGTTGCCCGGTTTCCTGTCGTCCTACCCGAAGTTGTGCGTGCATTTTTCCCTGTCGGACTCCAATGTCAACCTGATCGAGGACAACTTCGATGTCGCGGTCCGCATGGGCCGGCTGCAGGATTCCTCTTTGCGCAGCCGAAAGCTCTGCGACCTGCAACGAATCGTCGTCGCTTCGCCGGACTATCTCGCCGCGCACGGCACGCCCGTGACGCCGCTCGGCCTGTCCAGGCACGCCTGCCTGACCTGGGAGTCGCCGCGCGAGCATCTGAACCAGTGGCCGTTCATGATCAACGGCAGGCTCGAACGCGTCGTGGTGCAGGGTAGTTTCCGCAGCACCGACGGCACGACCCTGTTCCAGCTGTGCGTGGCCGGCGTGGGCATCATGCGACTCGCCGCCCACCTTGCCTTGCCCGCGATCCGCCGAGGCGATCTGGTGCCGCTCCTCTCGGAGTACCAGGCGAAGGACGACACCGCGATCCATGTCGTCTATCTGCCCGAGCGCCAACTGGTGCCGCGCATCCGCGCCTTCATCGACTATTTCGTCGAAGTCTTCCGCGAGCCGCCCTGGCAGAAGCCCTAGGCGCCCGGCATTTATATACCGGCGTAATAAATCCTATTGTCCGGCGGGCCTAGATCGGCGCCGGGTGTTTCCTTATCGTTAGCGGCATGCGATCACCGTCAACACAGGAGACACCATGAGCATCGGCACTGGAAAAAACGATAGCAGCGCGCAGCAGACCGAACTGCGCCGCACGATTTCGCATCCTTCGAACAATTCCATCTATCGGCCGAAGCAGGCAGGGCTGAAGTTCCCCGATCTGCCCGACTTTTCGTCCTTTGCGCAGGAGCGCCAGCACCGCAAGGAACGCCTCGTGGCCGCATGCCGCGCCTTTGCGCTGCACCATCTCGATTACGGTTTCGCCGGCCACCTCACCGTGCGTGATCCCGAGTTCCCGGAGCTGTACTGGACCAATCCGATGGCCGTGCATTTCTCCCAGGTGAAGCTCTCCAACCTGATCCTGGCCGACCATACCGGCAAAGTCGTCGAAGGCAAGTACGCGCTCAACCGCGCCGGCTTCGTACTGCATGCCGCGGTGCATGAAGCCAATCCCGACATCGTGGCGATGTGTCATGCGCACACTGTCTACGGCACCGCGTTCGCGGCGCTCGGACGTCCGCTGGACCCGATCACCCAGGATGCCGCGGCCTTCTATGAAGACCATATCGTGATCAAGGACGAGGCCGGCGCAGTCGCGGTCGAGGAAGAGGCCGGGCTGTCGGTTGCCGACTACTTCAAAAACGTCAAGGCGGCGATTCACCAGAATCACGGGCTGCTGACGGTGAGCCGCCACAGCATCGAAGCCGCCGCGTTCTGGTTCATCGCGCTGGAGCGCTGCTGCCAGCAGCAGTTGCTGGTCGAGGCCACCGGCATCAAACCCGTCATGGTGCCGGAGCATAGCTCGCGCTATAGCCGCGAACATGTCGGCAGCGAATACATCGGCTGGCTGCATTTCCAGCCCATCTATGACCAGCTCGTGCAGACCAGCCCGGACATGTTCGACTGAACGGCCAGCATAGGCCGTCGCATACACAACAAGCCGCACTGGCGCGACAGTCAAGCGCGCCGGCGGCGATTCAAGGAGACAACGATGTTGAAATCCGCTTACGGCGATGTCGTCACGCCAGCCAACGCCGAGGACCGGACCTACGCCAAGGTGACGTGGCGGCTGATTCCTTTCCTCTTTATGTGTTACGTCTTCGCTTATCTGGACCGGGTCAACGTAGGCTTTGCCAAGCTGCAGATGCTGACCGACCTCAAGTTCAGCGAAACCATCTACGGCCTGGGCGCGGGTATTTTCTTTATCGGCTATTTCATCTTTGAAGTGCCGAGCAACATCGCGCTGCATCGTTTCGGCGCGCGCAAATGGATCGCCCGAATCATGCTCAGCTGGGGCGTGATATCCGCCGCGATGATTTTCGTGAGGACGCCTACCGCCTTCTACGTGCTGCGCTTCCTGCTCGGCGTCGCTGAGGCCGGATTCTTTCCGGGCATCATCCTCTATCTGACCTACTGGTTTCCGTCCTCGCGCCGCGCAAAGATCACCGCGATGTTCATGACGGGGATTCCAATTGCCGGCGTCATTGGCGGTCCGCTGTCGGGCTGGATACTGAACACCTTCAACGGCACGGGTGGCATGGTGGGCTGGCGCTGGCTGTTCCTGCTCGAAGCGCTGCCTTCCATTATCGGCGGCATTGCCGTGCTGTTTTACCTCGACGACAAGATCAGCGCGGCGAAATGGCTGAGCGCTGAAGAAAAGTCGCAGCTCGAGAAGGGGCTCGCGAACGAGTCAGGGCACATCGAGGTGCATAGCGCAAGCGGCGCATTCACCAACCGGCGAGTGTGGGTGCTGTGCCTGTGCTACTTCGGCATCATCATGGGCCTGTACGGCATCAGCTTCTGGCTGCCCACGCTCATCAAGGCCTCGGGCGTGAACGACGCTTTCAACGTCGGCCTGCTGACGATGATCCCCTACGGCGCCGCGGCCATCGCGATGGTGCTGCTGGGACGCAGTTCGGACCGGAGCAAGGAGCGGCGCTGGCATGTGGCGCTGCCCGCCGTGATCGGCGCAATCGGCCTGGTGGCGAGCACGCTGATGCCCCACAGCGTCGCGCTGGCTGTCGTGTCCCTCACGTTCGCCACGATCGGCATCCTTGGTGCACTGTGCCAGTTCTGGGCGATCCCGCCTGCATTCCTGGGTGGCGTGGCGGCAGCCGCGGGCATTGCGCTGATCAATTCGGTCGGCAATCTGGCGGGCTTTGTCAGTCCCTATCTGGTCGGCTGGATCAAGGATATGACGCACAGCACCGACATGGGCCTGTATTGCGTGGCAGCCTCGTTGCTCGTGGCGGCCGCCATCGTGCTGACGATGCCGAGGAGCGTGGTCAACCGTTAAGGACAAGTTGCGCGGCAGCAATGCCCGAGATGTCGAATGCAGCGGCGGCCACCAGCTTTCGTTCCGGCTGGTGGCCGCCGATTCCAGCGGCCCAACCGCTACCGGCCCATGGCCGGTGCGGTGTCTTCCACCAATGGCGCCTCCACCGACGCAACATCAGCCGCAACATGGGACAGCTTCATCATGCGCGGCTGCAAGAGCAGCGCCACGAGCCCGCTCCAGCCGGTCTGATGCGAAGCGCCGACGCCGCGTCCGTTGTCGCCGTGAAAGTACTCATGGAACAGGATGAGATCCTGCGACCGCGGGTCGGCTTGCAGCATCGGATAGGCCGCCATCGCCGGCCGCACGCCTTGTGCATCTTTGAGAAAGAGCGTGGTGACACGCCGTGCGAGGTCGTCGGCAATCTCACTCAGCGAAAAACGCTTGCCCGATCCGGTCGGGTACTCGACGCGAAACTCATTGCCGTAGTAGCGATGGAACTCATATAGCGATTCGATCAGCAGGTAGTTGACCGGTATCCAGACCGGCCCACGCCAGTTCGAATTGCCGCCGAATACGCGCGAGTCCGATTCGGCCGGCTGGTATTGAATGCAGACGTTCACGCCATCATGGTCGAAGACATAAGGTGCGTCGCGATGCACACGGGACAGCGCCCGCACGCCGTGCCCGGAGAGAAACTCGGCTTCATCGAGTGCGCGGCGCAGCAGCGCGGTCATCCGCTGTCCGCGCAACAACGACAGCAGCGTGGTGTTACCCGTGCCGGGTTCGGTCCAGCGCGACACTAGCCTGGCGAGATTCGGCCGATGATCGAGAAACCACGCCAGCCGTTCGCGCAATCCCGGCAGATGGCCGTACACGCGATCCTCGAGCACGTGTACGGCGAATAGCGGAATCAGCCCGACGATCGAACGAATGCGCATCGGCACACGGGTGCCGTCCGGCAGGTGGAGTACGTCGTAGAAGAATTCGTCTTGTGCGTCCCATAACCCTGTTCTGCACCCTTCGCCGCAACTGACCGCTTCCGCGATGTACAGAAAGTGCTCGAAGAACTTCACCGCAATTTCGACGTACGCGCTGTTCGTCATCGCCAGTTCGAGTCCGATCTGCATCAGGTCGAGCGCGTAGGAGGCCATCCATGCCGTGCCATCGGCCTGATCGATGCGGCCGCCGGTGGGCAGCGGCGAAGACCGGTCGAAGATGCCCACGTTGTCGAGCCCGAGAAAGCCGCCCTGAAAGATGTTGTGGTCCTCAGCGTCCTTGCGGTTGACCCACCACGAGAAGTTGAGCAGCAACTTGTGGAACATGACTTCGAGAAATTCGTGGTCGCCGACGCCGGTCACCTCGCGGTCGAGTTCGTACACACGCCATGTGGCCCATGCATGAACCGGCGGATTCGCATCGCCGAACGCCCACTCGTAGGCCGGCAATTGCCCGTTCGGATGCATATAGCGTTCCTTCACGAGCAGCAGCAATTGCTTCTTCGCGAAGTCGGGATCGATCACGGCGAATGCGACCGCATGAAATGCAAGATCCCACGATGCGTACCACGGGTATTCCCACTTGTCGGGCATCGACACGACGTCGCCATTGCACATGTGCCGCCAGTCCGCGTTGCGGCCGTGCCTGCGTGCTCCCGGTGGATTCGGTTGCCCGGGGTCGCCGTCGTGCCAGCGCGTCACGTCGAACTGGTAGTACTGCTTCGTCCACAGCATGCCGGCGAGCGCCTGGCGCTGCACGAGCCGCGCATCCGCGTCGGGGATGTCGTGCTGAAGCGCAGCATAGAATTCGTCGGCTTCCGCCTGCCGGCGCGCGAAGAGCGCTTCCATGTCGAGCGGCACTGAACCCACAGCCGATTCGGCACGCCAGCGCAGGTACAGCACCGAGCGCTCATGAGGCGCGAAGCGCAGGCACACATGCGCGGCGGCGCGGGTGCCCTTGTCGCGCCGGATTGCCTGCTCGTCGCCGTCGACGAGGTAGTCGTTGAAGCCGTCCTTGAACGGCCCCGCGCCTTCGGCGCCGAAAATACGGCGCACATTTGTTTCGTTTTCGCAGAAGATCCACTCGAGCGGCTGTTGCGCCGACGCCGTCACGATCATCGTTCCGTGCGCGGGACTGTGCGCGACGACGCGAGCGCCTTCCTCGGTGTTCGACTCAAGCGTGAGCGATGGCTTGCCGGGCTTGCCCGACCACGCCCATCTGTTGCGCGCCCAGAATTGCGGCAACACATGAAGCGTCGCGCATTGACCGGCGCGATTTTCGACGCTGACGCGCATCACGATGTCGTCGGGTGTGTGCTTCGCATACTCGACGCAGACGTCGAAGTAGCGGTTATCGTCGAACACGCCCGTATCGAGGATTTCATATTCGGGCTGATCGGCGCCGCGCCGCATGTTTTCGTCGATCAGATCCTGGTACGGGTACGCATCGTGAGGATACTTGTACAGCATCTTCATGTACGAATGCGTCGGTGTGCCGTCGAGATAGAAGTAAAGCTCTTTGACGTCCTCGCCGTGATTGCCTTGCTCATTCGTCAGCCCGAAGAGCCGTTCCTTGATGATCGGATCGCGCCCGTTCCAGAGCGCGAGCGACACGCACCAGTCGAGCGGGTCGTTGCCGAATCCGGCAATGCCGTCCTCACCCCAGCGGTACATTCGGCTGCGCGCATGATCGTGCGGAAAGTAGTCCCAGGCAGTGCCATATTCGCTGTAGTCTTCGCGAACAGTGCCCCATTGCCGCTCGCTCAGATAAGGCCCCCAACGGCGCCAGCGGTCGCGCTCCGGACCATGGAGCCGGACACCTTCCGTCGACTGGAGAAGATTGATTGCGCGTAGCGGTGGCATGGAACCTCCCGACCCGACATCGACCATCCGACATGTTCAGTACCGTAATGATAGGCGCCATCGCGCTGTACGCGTGAACCGCGGACCAGCCCTGTGTTGCATACTTACGCGAATCACACACTGCCGGAAACATCGACATGGTTGCGAACCTTGCACGCTCCTGGCTGACCTGCAGCGCACCCGTGGCCGCGGCACAGGCCGCTGGCCGCCCGCTCGTGGCGCTTGAATCGACCATCATCGCTCACGGCATGCCTTACCCGGAGAATGTCCGCACGGCACGCGAAGTGGAGGCTTCGATCCGTGACCTGGGCGCCGAGCCCGCTACGATCGCGCTGATCGATGGGCGAATCCGCATCGGCCTGTCGGACGACGAACTGGAACTGCTCGGCCGCGCGGATCACGTGCACAAAGTCAGCCGCCGCGACCTGCCGGCTGTGCTGGCCGGCGGCGGGCTCGGCGCCACGACAGTGGCCGGCACGATGATATGTGCCGCGCTGGCGGGCATCGAGGTCTTCGTCACCGGGGGCATTGGCGGCGTGCATCGGGGCGCGCCGGAAACGTTCGACATCTCAGCCGACCTGCAGGAACTGGCGAAGACCTCCGTGGCGGTGGTCTGTGCCGGTGCGAAGTCCATCCTGGACATCGGCCTCACATTGGAATACCTGGAGACGCACGGCGTGCCGGTACTTAGTTGCGAGCAAGACAATTTCGCTGCGTTTTACACGCGCGACAGCGGCTTTCGCTCGGACTTCAGACTGGACGACCCGGCGCAGCAGGCACGCTTCATCCGCACCAAGTGGGACCTGGGCCTCGTGGGCGGCGTGATCTTGAGCACGCCGGTGCCGAAAGCGGCAGCGATGAGTTTCGAAGAGATCGACGCGCTGACCCAGCAGGCGCTCGCCGAGGCCGCGGCGCAAGGAATCACCGGTAAGGCCGTGACACCGTTCCTGCTGGCTCGCATCAAGGCGCTGACGGGCGGGCGCAGTCTGGCGACAAACATCGCGCTCGTGAAACACAATGCCGAGGTGGGGGCAAGGTTGGCGCTGGCGTTGGCACACGCAGGGCGCGGGGCGGACGCGGCGTAGCCGCCTGAGCGTTTCGGCCATCGAACTTCCGCATCCGGCGAGCAACGGACCTGGGTCGTGGCCTCAACGCGCATCACTGAACGGGCCGCCCGTCGCTTATCGCCGAATGCCGAGGCAACTACAGCGAACGCTCGATTGCCTGCCCGAGCAGTGCCAGGCCCAGGTCGATCTCATCCTCGTGGACGGTCAACGGAGGGGCGATCCGGAAGACACCGCCCATACCCGGCAACTGCACGATGTTCATGCTGAGCCCCAGGTTCATGCATTCGCGCGTGATCTTCGCGCCAAGCCCATCCGCCGGCTCCTTCGTGCGGCGGTCCTTGACGATCTCCATACCCAGAAGCAGCCCCCGGCCGCGAATGTCGCCGATGCACTCGAAGCGTTCCATCAGATCCAGCAGGCCGCGTTTGAGTCGCTCGCCCATCAGGTTCGCACGCGCGACCAGCCCCTCGCGCTCGACCACATCCAGCACCCGCAGACCGACGGCGGCGGGGAGGGGATCGGATACATGAGTCGTATAGAACAGGTAGCCCAATTCGTGGGCCCGCTCCTCTATCTGCGCGGAAGTCACGACGGCCGCGAGCGGCAGACCGGCGCCTAGCGTTTTCGACAGAGTAAGAATGTCGGGCGTGACGCCGTCGCGCTGGCACGCGAACATCGTGCCCGTGCGGCCGACCCCGGTTTGCGCTTCATCGAGGATCAGCAGCATGCCGCGCTCCTCGCATTTGCGTTTCAACGCGGCCATGTAGCCTTCCGGCAGTTCGATGATGCCGCCGGAACTGAGGATCGGCTCGGCAATGAAGGCGGCGAGATTGCCACTGGACTGACGATCGATGAGATCGAACGCATAGTCCAATTCCGCCAGGTAATCGTACTCACCGTGGCGCTCGAAACGCGGCCGGTACAGGAAGGGCGCGGGGATCGCAAAGGAGCCGACCGCTGCCGGACCGACGCCTTTGCGACCGGCGCTGTAGGTGGCGGAGGCTGCCGCTCCCGTCATGCCATGCCACGACTGCGCAAAACCGACGATTTCATATTTGCCGGTGACCAGCTTCGCCATGCGAATCGCGGCCTCGTTCGATTCCGCGCCCGTGCTGAGCAACAGCGCCCGGTCGAGTCCGTCAGGCGTGATGTCGGCGAGGCGGGTCGCGAGGTCGACCACCGGCCGCGAAAGCATCCCGCTGAAAAGATGGTCGAGCTTGCCGGCGTATTCGTTGATGACCGCGACGATTTCCGGATGGCTGTGCCCAAGCACCGCGCTCATCTGCCCGGAGGTGAAATCCAGAATCGCGCGGCCGTCCGCGTCATAGACGAAGCTGCCCTGGGCGCGCTCGATGATCATCGGCTCGAAGGTGCCGCCGTAGCGGATCAGGTGCTGCCTGGCGTTGCGCCAGAAAACCGCATCATTGTTCAGGGACACCTTGCTTCTCCTTGGCGGGTAGCGGGAATAACTTGCAGTCTAGATGGCTCTCTGGTTTCATAGAATCGAATAGTTCTTATCGAAGCTAGAAGCGGACCTAATACCTTGAGTCTTTCACTTGAAATCGATCTGCTGCGATCGTTTACTGTCGTCGCCGAAGTTCGGGCGCTCAGCCGGGCGGCGAACCGGATCGGCCGAACCCAGTCGGCGCTGAGTCAGCAGATGAAGCGCCTCGAAGAAATCGTCGACCAGCCGTTGTTCCAGCGCACGGGTCGTGGGGTGGTGCTGACCAATCCCGGCGAACGTCTGTTGATCCACGCCCAACGCATTCTGCGACTGCACGACGAGGCGATGGCCGATCTGTCCGGCAAAGGGCTGTCGGGGACGATCCGCTTCGGCTGCCCGGACGACTACGCCGCCGTTTTTCTGCCGCATTTACTGCGTCAGTTTTCGAGCCAGCATCCGCATGCGCTGGTCGAAGTGATCTGCGCTCCCACGCCGCGATTGCTCGAACAACTGGAGATGCATGCGCTGGACCTTGCCATGATCTCGTTGCCGGAAGACGCCTCGAACGACGACATCATTCGCCGCGAGCCGCTGGTCTGGGTTGGCTATCCGGGACTCGACTCCGCACACTTCGACCCGTTGCCGCTGGCGCTTTCCGATCCGGACACGCTCGACCATGTGGCGGCCTGCGAAGCGCTGCGACGTGCCGGCAGGGCCTACCGCATCGCCTATGCGAGCAGCAGTCTTGCCGGCCTCACGGCCCTGGTCCGCTCGGGGCAGGCCGTTGCCGTCCTCACACAGACTGCCGTCGCCCCGGATCTCCACATACTCAATGGCGATCCTGCACTTCCGCCTTTGCCGACCATAGGCATTACGCTGAAGTTCGAGCGAGAGCGGCCGGCTCATCTGGTCACGGTATTCGCGGAGCACATCAGACTGACGCTGCCGTTGCTGTGATCGAACGGGTTCAACGAGGTCGACGATCGTCGACTCGCAGTTGCTACGCTCTCGCAGCTGGCAAGCAGGGCGGCACTGGCTTTCGACGACGATCCGCGAAAAATCACGCCCCTGGCGCTGGAACGATCGGCGCCCGCGACCGCCGTAGCGCTCATGGTTTCATGCGCTCCTGCCAGTACACTACCGGTCTAAGCAAAATCCGGCTTGTCCGGTCCGCGCACATGCGCCGAAGTCTCGCGGGCAGAGCGTTGCGCGGGTCCGGTTTTGAAGCTCCCTGTAGAACGCTCGATTCGCGTCAGACATGCCATGGATTATTTTGCCGCGGTACGCGCCTTCGTTTGCGCAGCGGAACTGCAGAGCTTCAGTAAGACGGCCCATGAAATGGCAGTCAAGACCTCGACCATCTCGCGCTACGTGAGCGAACTGGAAAAGGATCTGGGCATTGCCCTGTTCAACCGGTCGACGCGAGGGCTCGTCCTGACCGAAGGCGGCAGGCTATTTCGTGAGCACGCCATGCTTGCCCTGCAGGCACTCGATGACGCGCGCCAGGTGACGTCGTCATTGAACCGCACACCGCAAGGCGTGCTGCGCGTCACGATGCCGCCGGCATTCGGGCGCCGGCATATCGTGCCGCATCTGCCGGCGTTCATGGCGCGCTACCCTGACATCGGCCTCGATATCGTGTCGACCGACGAAACGCTCAATATGATCGAAGCCGGCATCGACGTGGCGATCCGTATCGGCGTGCTGCCCGATTCGTCATTGATGGCCAAACGCATGGCGCCGCATCGCCGTATCGTCTGCGGCAGCCCGGCGTATTTCGAGCGGAGCGGGATGCCTCGCGTCCCTGAAGATCTGGCCACGCATGACGTGCTTCGCTTGTCCCTGCTGCCAGACGACAAATGGTCGTTCACACGCATCGCGGATGCACAGGCATCGCCCGAGCAGGTGCTGGTGGCATTGCGAGGGCGCCTGCGCGCGGACGACTCCGAAGCCGTGCTGGAACTCGCCGTGGCCGGCTGCGGGCTTGCTCTCCTGCCGACGTGGCTCGCCGCTGCGGCCCTGCGCGACGGGCGTCTGCAGCACGCGCTGCCTGAATGGGAAGCGCGCACGGGGCGCGCCGAACCAGCGGTCTGGGCAGTCTACCCGCCGAAGAAAATCGTATCGTCGAAAGTGCGCGCGTTCGTGGACTTCTACGCCGAGGCGATTGGCGAGCCGCCGTACTGGGACGACGGACTCGCACCGGCGCTTCGGGCTTAACGGGCGAAGCGAATGTCGAGCGTGCGCAGCCAGGTCTGCAAGCCGGCATCCTGGATCGGAATCACATAAGCGTTCTCGTCCGTTTCATTGAAGTGCGCATGCCAGTATCCCGGCGGCGTCACGAACGCCATCCCGGCTTCCCAATCGACGCGGGTGGGATGCGCGATATTGCCGCTCTCATCCAGTTCGGTGCCGACCAACGTATACACGCCCGGCTTGCCCCCGGCGATGAAGTCGAGTGCAATCGACTGATGGCGGTGCGGCTTTTGCATCGAGTTGGGCGGCACGATGCCGAACATGGCCCACAACACATGCGTGACCGTTCGCGTCTGTGGAAAGTTGGCGTTGCCCATCAGCACACTGATGCGGTTGCGGCGGCCCGCATTGGCTTCTTCTGAAACCCTGCGCAATTCCGCCTGCGCCTGAGCGGCCGGGTAGAGCGTCGGCGCAAAGCGCGCCGTGACGCCGGTCGTGCCGAGATAGGTGAGCAGCGGCGCGTCGTTGACGTAGTAGAGCGTGGCCGTCGTGCCGGCGGATAGCACAGCGGCATCGCCGCCGGGCAAGGTGAAGAAATCGCCCTGCGCGAACGGGAAGTGGATGTCGGCCTGCGTCACGCTGCCGGTCCCGCTGATGACGTAGCAGACCTGCGAGGTCGCGTTCGGAGCGAGCGTCAATGCGTCCCCAGCGTTGATGCGCAGGAAATTGGCGCTCAGGCCGGGACCGGTCGCGGGGCCAGGGCAACCCAACTCCGCGGAGAGGTCAAGCGGCACGATCCGGGTCACTCCGTCCGCGTACAGCGAAGGCGGGAAATTGCGGAAGGGCACCCGCGAGATGAGCTTCGCGCCAATCGGATTGGCTGACGACGTGTATTCGAAGTATTGCGCATCGAGGGTCACGTCGGCGGATTCGGCGAGAGGCGCCGGAGACGTACGGGTCAACATGGTCTGCTCCTTTGGATTGGGAAAACTTCGTGCGGATCCGTCACGAAGTTGGATTGGCGTCCGAAAGCTGAGCTGACTATAGGCGCGGGTAGCAGGCCTCAGAAGTACCGGATGTCGAAATCACCTTTGCGCAAATGGGCACGCCGCTCATTCATTGCCGTTATTCCGCGCAATGATAAGGGTTAGTTAAGGTGGTTTATAAAATAATCGAATGCGGATCAGATATTCCAGATAAAAACATATTGCTCATAAGGGTATGTGCTGAAAGACTAAATTCAATTGTAATGGCTCTCATTACAGATAAAACACGCAGCGACTGACCACCTGCAATCGTTCTGTGTTGAGGCACTGCGCGCATCTCCTCCTCGCGTCCCGCCATTGTTATCTTTGAAAGTAATTCGGCCTCTATTGAGATGATAGGAAAAAGAGATTGGCTAATCTAATAGCTGAGCAATAGGATTCCTCCGGCTTCTAACTGAACCCAGGAATACAACGTGAAAATACTGAAGACACAGATTGCAGCAAGCATTTTCTCAATCATCTCGGCAATCTCGATCGCTCAGCCGGCGCATGCCGCGGATATGACCCGGGATAGCGGGTCGCCGGTCGGCGACAACCAGAACTCGCAGACGGCGGGCCCTGAAGGTCCGGTTCTTTTGCAGGACTCTCATCTCATCGAGAAGCTGCAACGCTTCGATCGCGAGCGCATACCCGAGCGCGTCGTTCATGCGCGCGGCACAGGTCTCTTCGGCGAGTTCGTGCCGACTACGGACCTCAGTTCGCTGACCACTGCCCAGGTGTTCACGCCGGGAACGAAGACTCCGGTCTTCGTTCGGTTCTCGACGGTGATGGGCTATCGCGGGTCGCCCGAGCAGGCACGAGACCCGCGCGGGTTCGCTATCAAGTTCTACACGCAGCAAGGCAACTGGGACATGGTCGGCATCAACTGGCCGATCTTCTTCATTCGCGACGCCATCAAGTTTCCTGACTTCGTGCATGCGAACAAACCGTCGGCGGTGACGGGTGTGCAGGATCCGAATCTGGCGTTCGACTTTTTTGCTCACTCGCCCGAAGCGACGAACATGCTGACGCATCTCTACACGGACGAGGGCATGCCGGATTCGTATCGTCACATGGACGGTTTCGGTGTGCACGCATTCAAGTTCGTGAACGCGAAAGGGGAAGTTCACTACGTGAAGTTCCACTGGAAAAGCCGTCAGGGCGTCGCAGGCATTCGTCCCCAGGATATCCCGCATTCGATCGGCGCCGACTGGAACATGATGACCAACGACCTGTACAACTCGGTCAAGGCGCATTCCTATCCACAATGGGATCTTTATATCCAGGTGCTCTCGCCGAAGGATCTGGACAAGTTCGATTTCGACCCGCTCGATGACACGAAGGTGTGGCCGTCCTCCATCCCGGAGCAGAAGGTGGGCACGATGACGCTCAACCGCATTCCGGATAACTATTTCGAGTCTACGGAAGAATCGGCATTCGCGCCTTCACGGCTCGTGCCGGGCATCGAGCCGTCCGAAGACCGGATGTTGCAGGGCCGCCTGTTCGCCTATGCCGACACGCAGATGTATCGCCTCGGCCCGAACTACAACCAGTTGCCGATCAACCGTCCGATCGTCCCGGTCTACAACAATAACCAGGACGGCTTGATGAATGAGGACGGTCGAAAGGGCGAAGTGAACTACGAGCCATCCGGAGTCGCTGAAATCGCGCAGCAGGACAAGTACAAGTCCGTGCAGACACCGCTGAAGGGGACAACCCAGCAGAGAGCGATTCACAAGACGCTCGACTTCCGTCAAGCCGGCGAGTACTACCGGACGCTGTCCGCGACCGACAAGACAGATCTGATTACGGCGCTGTCGGGCGACCTTGGCCGCGTGACCAACGACGCGAACAAGTACGCGATGCTCTCGTACTTCTATAAGGCGGATGCCGACTACGGCACCCGCCTCGCGCAGGCGACCCATGCGGATGTCACCCGAGTGAAGGATGCGGCAGCACACCTGAGCGATAACTGAAGCTTGCACGGGAGGCCTGCGCAAGCAGGCTTCCCGAATGACTAGGCAGGCTTTCACACGGAGGACGTAGTAATGCAATGCTCTTTCACCGCCCGGCGCCTTGTTCGGACCGTGGCGGCCGCCGCCCTGGCCGCACTGTTGACGGCCAGTTGTGCGCAACACGTGTATCAGCCGGGAACGTATTCGGCCGCGACGGACACGCCGCGTTACACCGAAGACTGGTTTGCCGCGGCGCGCGCGGGACGCACGGATATTGTTCAGGCCTTGATCGATGCCCATTTCCCGCTCGAGACGACGACGCCCGAAGGCTATACCGCGCTGATCCTTAGCGCGTATGACAACCATCCGGAGACATTGAAGGCTTTGCTTTCCGCAGGCGCCAACGCCTGCGCCGCCGACCGGCATGGCAACACGGCGCTGATGGGCGCGCTCTTCAAAGGCGAGACGCATATTGCAATGACGCTGCTCGACACGCATTGCGCCATCGATCAAACCAACAACGCGGGGGAAACGGCATTGTCGTTCGCCGCGTTATTCGGCCGGCTCGATATGATTCCCGTGCTTGTCGCGCACGGCGCCGACGCGAATCATGTCGATGCGCGCGGCGGGACCGCGTTGCAAATGGCGATCGCACAACACAGCCCGGCCGCGGAAGATGCATTGCGGCACGCCGGCGCGACACAGTGAGACGTGGCCGATGGAACGTCTCCTATGCCGTGTCGCCGGTCGGTAAGTCAAGCGATCGCGAGACTCGCACAAGCTGCTGCTTCTGGCACTCATCCATTTGCCGATCACGTCCGCTTCAATAGCGCGGTATCCACCGGCAACGCCCGGATTCGCGTGCCCGTCGCATTGAAGATAGCGTTGCAGATCGCAGCCGATGTCGGCGGCACGCCCGGTTCGCCCACACCGCCGGGCGGGGCGGCGCTCGGCACGATGTACACGTGCGTGTCCGGCACGGAGTCGATACGGGCGACCCGATAGTCCGTGAAGTTCGACTGATCGGCGGCCCCGCTGCTGAAGGTCAGTTCGCTGTACAGCGTGTTGCCGAGCGCCATCACCACCCGCGCCTTCGAACTGCGCGATCACACGATCGGGATTGACGATGCGTCCGCAGTCGACCGCCAGATCGACACGCGTTACACGCACCGAGCCATCGTCGGCAACCTGCACTTGCGCGACCGCCGCGACGTACGTCAGAAAGCTGCGATGAACGGCGATGCCGCGTCCATGGCGGGCGGGCAATGCGGCGGACCAGTTCGAACGCACCGCCGCCGCGCGGACCACGGCGGCATAGCGCGCGGTATCGATCGGATACTCGTCGATCGACGCGCCGTAGTTCGGATAGTCGACCCCCAGCGCATGCAGATCGACATGGCGCGGACTGCCCAGCAGCGCGAGCAGATGCCGCACCGGGTCCTGCCGTGCGGCAGCGGCGAGTTCGTCGACGAATGAGCCCAGCGCGAAGCCGTGCGGAATGTTGTACACCGAGCGATACCAGCCGATGCGTGTATGCGCCGGCGCCGCGCCGTTTTCGCATTGCACATTGGCGACTTCATAAGGCATGTCGGTCACGCCCTGACCGAGTTCGCCCGCCGAGCCGTACACCACGTTCGGCGTGAACGTCGAACCGATCGACGGAAACACGCTGCGATGCAACCACGCAATCGTCGCGCCCTGGGCGTCGAGTCCGCCTTCCATGTGCTGCGCGCACACGGCGTGGAAATAGTCGTTACGTATGTCGTCTTCGCGTGTCCACGTCAGCTTGACGGGCGCGCCGGCTTCACGCGCCAGGAACGCGGCCTCGGCCACATAGTCCGGCTTCGACTTGCGGCCGAAGCCCCCGCCGAGCAACGTGACATTGATCGTCACGGCCTGCTCCTGCACGCCGAGCATCTGTGCGACGGTGGTACGCGCCTGCTGCGGGTTTTGCGTCGCGGTCCAGACCTCGACCGCGCCGTTCGCAAACGATGCCGTCGCGGCCAGCGGCTCCATCGCCGCGTGCGCGAGGTGCGGCACGTAATAGTCGGCCGATACGTGTTGCGCGGCGTTCTTCAGCGCGGCCGATGTATCGCCGTTGTTGCGCACCACCTTCCCAGGCTGTTGCGCGGCGTCTTCAAGCGCCTTGCGATACGCGTGGCTATCGTACGTGCCGTTCGGCCCGAGGTCCCATTCGAGCTTCAGTTGCCGGCGTCCTTGCAGTGCGGCCCACGTGCTGGTCGCAATCACCGCGACGCCGCCCAGCGGCCGGAAGCCGGCGGGCAGCGGGGCGGCTGGAATACGCACCACGCGCAGCACGCCGGGCACCTTCAGCGCCTGACTCGAGTCGACGCTCTTGAGCGTTGCGCCATAAACGGGGGAACGTTCGACCGATGCGTACTTCATCCCCGGCAATACGACATCGATGCCGTACGTCGCCCGGCCATGAACGATGTCGTCGAGATCGACGATTGGCAGCGACTTGCCGATATAGCGCCACGTGTCCTCGCTTTTCAGGCGCAGCGTGGCGACGCCGGGCACCGGCTGACGTGCCGCGGCGACCGCCAACGCACCGTATGAAAGCCGCCGCCCGCTCGCTGCATGCACGACATGGCCGGGTTCAGTCCGGCAACTCGCCAGGCTCACGCGCCACTGCGCAGCGGCGGCCGCCACCAGCATCTGCCGCGCGGCGCCGCCTGCTTCACGCAGTGGCTGGAAAAACTGGCGGATGCTGCGCGAGCCATCGGTATTCTGGTCGCCGTACTTCGCATCGCCTTGCGCCTGCACGACCTCGACGGTGTTCCAGTCCGCATCGAGTTCGTCGGCGAGGATCATGGCGAGGCTGGTGCGGATGCCGGTGCCCATCTCGGAGCGATGCACGACCAGCACGATTTCGCCGGACGGCGCGACCGACACATAGACGTTCGGCGCAAATACGGTTTTGGCGCCGCTCGCCGAAGCGAGTGGGCTCGCTGCAAACGCCATGCGCGCGCCGCCGACATGCAGGCCCAGCACCATCCCGCCCGCCAACGTACCCTTCAGCGCCCGGCGCCGGCTCAGATTGACGATCTCGCTCATGACGCCTGCTCCGCTGCTGCCTTGATGGCAATCTTGATGCGTTGATAGGTGCCGCAGCGGCAGACATTGCCGGACATCGCTTCGACGATCTGCTCGTCGCTCGGCTTCGGCGTCTGTTTCAGCAGCGACGCTGCCTGCATCATCTGGCCAGGCTGGCAGTAGCCGCACTGCGGCACATTGGCGGCTTTCCACGCTCGCTGCACGGGATGCTCGCCGCCTTTGCCCAAGCCTTCGATCGTCGTCACGGGCTTGCCCTGTACATCGGCCAGCGAGGTCACGCACGAACGCACCGCCACGCCATCCAGATGCACGGTGCATGCGCCGCATGCGCCCACGCCGCAGCCGAACTTGGTGCCATGCAATCCCAACAGGTCCCGCACCGCCCATAGCAGCGGCATGTTCGCGTCGGCGTCGAGGTTGTGACGCACGCCATTCACAATCAGTTCCATCCGTCCACTCCTTGTTGTCGACGCACGCACCTGTCGACGCTGCATGGCATCGCCTTACCGGCGCGCACCGTTCATGTTCTTGCCTGATAGGCGTTGCACCATCCCGCGCCGTTCACCTGCTTCGGGCCGAACAGCGCACACAGCGCGCTGGCGTCGGCTGGCTTGCCCTGGAAGAACTGGCAGTTCGAGCAGCGCTGGTTGTCGCTGTAATGGGGGTATTTCGAGCGATCGACGTGACTGGCGTCGGTCTTGTACCCGAGCGCCTGCGCAGCGGGATCGCTCTCCTGAAGTTGCGCGGGCGCGGCCCAGACAGCGCGTCCGGTGATCGCGAGCGCTGCGGCACCGATTGAACGGAGCATGAAGGTGCGTCGATGAGTTCGCATGATCGATGGCTCCTTCACGCAACGAGTACGCGTTCCGGCGGCGCCATGAATTCCGGCCCCACGGGATCCTTGACGAACTGCGCGAGAATCGCGTCGATCTGCGCGAACGCCTTCTCGTCGAGATGCCAGCCGAACACGTCGTCGATCCCGTCCAGTTGCGCAGGACGGCGTGCACCCCACAGCGCGATCGTCGGACCGCGGTCGAGCACCCAGCGCACGGCCAGCGCGAGCACCGACCTGTCGAAGTTATCGCGCGCGAACACGTTCAGTGCTTTCACCGCCGCGACATACTGCTCGCGACGCGGCTCGCGAAACTTCGGATCGCGCTGGCGCAGATCGTCGCCCTCGAAACGCGTCTCGACGCCGATGCGCCCCGCCAGCAGTCCGCGGCACAATGCCCCATAGGCCAGCGCGACGAGCCCATGCTGTTTCGCATACGGCAGCACGTCACGCTCGATATCGCGCTCGAACAGGTTGTACGGCGGCTGCGTGGCCGACAGTGGCGCCACACGGCGGAACGCATCCATTTGCGCCGGCGAGAAGTTGCTCACGCCCAGCGCGCGCACCTTGCCTTCCTTGCGCAGAGCGTCGAGCACCGCGGCGGTCTCTTCGATCGGCACCAGCGGATCGGGCCAGTGGACCTGATACAGGTCGATGTAATCTGTCCGCAAGCGCCGAAGCGTATCCTCTACTTCCTGACGAATGCGCTCTGGCGACGAATTGCGAAACACCGCGCCGTCGTGCCATTCCAATGCGACCTTGGTCGCGATGACCGCCTTGTGCCGATACCCGTCGGCCAGCGCCTTGCCGACAATCTCCTCCGAAGCGCCGAAGCCATACACCGGTGCCGTGTCGATCAGATTGACACCGCTGTCGAGCGCCCGGCGGATCACCGCGATCGAGTCTTTCTCGTCGGTGCCGCCCCACATCCATCCGCCGATCGCCCAGGTGCCAAGGCCGATGCGTGAGACGGGGGTCGTTAAACCTTCAATTGCGATTGTTTCAATAGTCATGTGAAGCTCTTTAATCAAAGCACTGCGTAAAGCACCGCATACGGGTCGAATGCAATCTGACTAACGGCGACGTGCCCATCGAACGGGCAGGCGAGCCGATTATTTCAGCGGCATCCGGCGATCACAAGAAGGCACCTGACGGTTTCATACTTTCCCCATGGAAACTAATTGCTACGACGGCGCTTGCGCGCACGACAACCCGCAAAAAAAAACCGATGACCTCGCGCGCAACATCATCGAGCAGATCGCGGACAAGTGGACGATCCTCGTCATCGACGCGCTCGGCACGCACGGCGAGATGCGCTTTTCGCGGCTGCGCGAAGTGGTGGAGGGCGTGAGCCAGAAAATGCTCACCAAGACATTGCGGCAACTCGAGCGTGACGGCCTCGTTACGCGCTACGTGCATCCGGTGATTCCGCCGCGAGTCGACTATCAGCTGACGCCATTGGGACGCAGCCTGCTCGACAAGATCTGCGGGATATGGGATTGGGTCGAAGCCCACATGAGTGAAATGGAATTGGCGCGCCGCGAGTTCGACCACGGCGAAAAGCGGATCGATCATCTACGTCCGCGTGATGTGCCCATCGCTTAGCGTAGTCGTAGCAAGAGGAGCTCGGCGCTCAGCATGAGCGTCGAGCTGTCAGCAAGGTCGTGAGAAATTGCCCATAATTGCGCGCACTGTTCGAGCAACCGTTGGGACGTTTCATGAAAGCCGCTTCTGCCGCACCGCAATCCCCGATCGCATTTCTGGCCGTCGCGTTGGCGTTCGCGATCAACATGATGGGCACTACGCTACCAACGTCGATCTATCGGTACTACGAGCTGCAATATGGTTTTACCCCGACCATCATCACGGTGATCTATGCGTCGTATGCAATCGGGGTGCTGGGTGCGCTGCTGCTGGTCGGCAACTGGTCCGATCAGCTAGGCCGTCGTCGCATGCTGCTGGCGGGACTGTGTGCGTCGGCCGCGTCGGCGCTGACATTCCTGCTCAGCGACGGGCTGGCGCTTCTGATGCTCGGCCGCCTGCTGTCGGGTATCTCCGCCGGCATCTTCACAGGAACCGCCACCGTCGCCGTGATCGAACTCGCGCCGCCTGCGTGGCGCAGCAAAGCGATGCTCGCGGCTACCGCCTCCAATATGCTGGGGCTGGGTTGCGGCCCGTTGCTAAGCGGCGTCCTCGTCGAACTGTTTCCCTTGCCGATGCGCTTGCCTTATGCGGCGCATCTCATGCTCGTCGGTGTCGCCGCACTGATCGTCCTTGGCGTGCCGGAGACCGCTGGGATTCCTTCGCGCGTGAAGCTCGGCGTCCAGAAAATTTCGCTTCCCGCCGAAGTACGCCCCGCGTTTATTCCTGCCGCGCTGGCAGGCTTTGCAGGCTTCGTCGTGGTGGGCTTCTTTGCGGCGGTCGCCCCTCAACTGATTCGCGGTGTACTCGGCTTTCACAGCGGCATCGTGACCGGCGCGATCGTGTTCCTGCTGTTCGCGTGCTCCGCCCTCGGACAGATCGTGCAGACGTTCATTACTGCCCGATGGAGGCAGGCGGCCGGCTGCGTTGGACTCGTCGTGGGGCTGATGTGTGTCGGCCTGTGCGTGCCGGCGCAATCGCTCGGGGCGCTTTTGCTCGGCACGGCCCTGGCGGGCATCGGGCAGGGCATCAGCTTCCGCGCCGGGTTGGGCGAGATCGCGGCGGCGGCGCCTGCGCAACGGCGAGCGGAAGTCACGTCCAGCTTTTTCGTCGTGCTTTATGTGGCGATCTCGCTACCCGTGATCGGCCTTGGTATCGCCGTGCAGATGTCCGACATTCAACGCGCGACGCTGCTCTTCGTCGGCTTGACGATAGTCCTCGTGCTTATTGCGTTGCTCCTGCTGATGCGTAAGCAAGCGGACACGGAGCAAGATGCCAGAGCGATCGGTGATTGATAGGCCATTCGCTCCGCTCATCGAGACGAGCTCTGCCTACGGCGATTATTTTGTCGATCTCGCCGGTGACGGCTTCGATTGCTCAATTCGCCCGGCTTGTCTTCCCGACGGAATTGCTGGCCGTCACCCGGCACTCGTCTATCTGATCGCGTCAATTATCAATCGTTGAAGTCAGTCGATGCCGACAGTGCCTTCCAGGTTTCGGTTTCCTGCGCGACATAGGCATTCTTGTCAGCGATGGCCTTCAGCGTATCGGTGCCAAGCGGCAGACGCAGTGGAGGCGTTTGCGCATCGACCAGTTCGATCATCGCCGCTGCGAGCTTGGCGGGATTTCCCGGTTGGTTGTGGTTCAGGTTGGCAGCGATCCGACGCACGTTGCCCGATGTCGCGCCATAGTCCGCAATGACCTCGCGTGCGACGACGAGCGATGACGTATCGAGGAAGTCAGTCCGGAAGTAACCCGGCTCGACGACCGTCGCGTGAATGCCGAGCGGCTTCAATTCGGCGTGCAATGCTTCGGTCAAGCCTTCGACCGCGAACTTCGTCGAACTGTACGCGCCGAATCCCGCCGCGGCCCGATAGCCGCCGATCGACGACATATTGATGACGTGACCGGCGCGCTGCGAGCGCATCGCCGGCAGAACGGCGCGCGTGACGGTCAGCAGCCCGAACACGTTGGTGTCGTACATGCGGCGCACGTCCGCGTCGGTGGACTCCTCGATCGCGCCGAGCAAACCGAATCCCGCGTTGTTGATGAGAACGTCGATACGGCCGAATTTTTCGAGCGCGGCCTGAACGGCGGCTTTCGCCTGCGCTTCGTCCGTGACGTCCAGCGCCACGGGCAGCAATGCCGGCGAGTCGCCGAGGCGCTCGACGATCGCCGCAACATTGCGGCCGGCGGCGACCACCGCATTGCCGTCAGCCAGGGCCGCCTCGGCGATCAGCGCGCCCAGGCCGCGCGATGCGCCCGTGATGAACCAGACACGCTTGAAGTTGTTCTTCGTGAGTTCAACCATGATGCTTCTCCTACGTTTGGGGTGGGTGTGAACGGATCATAGGAGTATTGATTCGCACGAACTAGGCGTAGATTGCTAGACTGATAATCAACTTTTATTTGCTAATGGGGGTGGCGGTGAACGAAGTTCGTGCGATCACCATATTCGTCCGGGCGGCGGAGCTCGGAAGCCTGCGCAAGGCGGCTGTGGATCAGGGCATTTCGCCGCAGGCCGCGAGCCACGCGGTGATGCAACTAGAAAAAGAGCTGGGCGTGCGGCTCTTCCATCGAACCACGCGCAAGCTGAGCTTGACCGAGGAGGGGCAGGGCCTGCTCGACAGCGTGAAGCCTGCGTTGGCCGTCCTCTCGTCTGCACTCGACGACGCGCGCCGATCGAAAGCCGAGATTGCGGGTCCGCTCCGGGTGAGCGCGCCAAGGGCGATAGGGCATCTGGTGCTGTGGCCTTACTTTCTGGAATTCGCTGAATTGCATCCGAACGTGCAACTCGACGACCACTTCACCGACCTGATCAACGATCGCGCCGATGTGGGCTTTCGCGGCGGGTCTCCGCCGTCGGGCGGCGCCATCGCGCGGCGGCTTTTGCCGATCCAGTTGATCGTCTGCGCGTCGCCCGCCTATATCGAGCGCCATGGCGCGCCGCGCACTATCGACGAACTCGACGCTCACCGCTGCACGGGATACCGGCGCGCGAACACGGGCAAGCAGGCCCCGTGGGAATTCCTGATCGGGGATGAAATCGTCTACCGCGACGTTGCGACGGCCCTATGCGTCAACGACACCGACGCCGAGACGGCGGCCGTGATCGCCGGACTCGGCATTGGTCAACTCGGCAGCTTTTCCGCCATCGCGCCGATCAGGAGCGGCCAACTGGTTCCGTTGCTGGTTCAGCATGTCACGCAGCGCGAGGCGGTCTATATCTACTATCGTCATCGAACCGAGCAGCCGCTGCGGGTGAGGACATTCATCGACTTCATGGTCGCGCGCCTGGCGGGGAACAGGAGTTTTTATTTCGAGCCGTCCGAACTTCGTGCGGCCCGTTGAATCTGCGAGCTTGCCGGCGTGCGCATGCTCCGAGAACGGATGGTCAACAACGGCTCTGAAGCTGGGCGATGTCCGGGTCGCGGGTACGTGAGCGGAAAGCAATCGCGGAAAGAATGACCGGAAGCTGGGCCGGTTTGGCGAAATGGTGATCGAAACCGGACCTGAGCGATACGGCCCTCTCGGTCTGCGACGACAACCCGGACACCGCGACAAGCAATGGTATGGGCTTGCCCCTGAGACCCCTGATTTTCCTGGCCACCTCTCGACCGTCGAGTCGAGGCATCTGAACGTCAAGAATAACCACTGCGGGAAACCACCGGCAGTACTCGGATAACGCATCGACTCCGTCTCGTGTGGCTCGAATTTCGTAGCCGTGAAGCTCGAAATACTGGACGTATGCGGCGAGCAGAGCAGGGTCGTCGTCTGCAATGAGTAGGTGGTGAGAGCGGACAGGCTTCATCGCCGTTTCTCCGGATCGTGTAGCGGACGAACGCAATTGGCGGACCCGGACCGATCGCACGGCGGATTTCCGCGTAACATGGACGTGGCATCACCGCGCAGTTCAAGGTTTTGCCACTATTCGAGGCGCACATGCGACTGGCTGACTTCATCCTGCGGAACATGGAAGCGATCCTGGCGCAATGGGAGGCTTTCGCCGGCACCCTGTTGCCAGCCGCGGCGAACATGGAATCCCCGGC
This sequence comes from Paraburkholderia sp. BL9I2N2, assembly GCF_004339745.1. Classification (GTDB taxonomy): domain Bacteria; phylum Pseudomonadota; class Gammaproteobacteria; order Burkholderiales; family Burkholderiaceae; genus Paraburkholderia. Next base: position 2,011,676 of record NZ_SMGP01000001.1, read on the forward strand.
GTTACGCGACCACGCGCAACAGATTCTCGAGGCAGTGGCGAAGGATCTGTCGACCGCCCAGACGAGGGAAGCACAACTTGAAAAATCACGGGGACGTGCGCCCCGAGTGACCGGTGAGGAGGAGGATGTCCGTATCGTTGTCGCCAATAGTGGAACTTCAATTGAGCCGTTAGACATGGAACAGATTTTTGAGCCTCTGAAACGCGGTGGGGGTCCTGCGGAAAGCTACGAGGAGGACAGCCACCTCGGTCTCGGACTGTATATCGTGCGCGAAATTGCGAAGGCTCACGGGGGCGAGATCGAACTGCGTTCCGGACAAGGCGAAACTGCGTTCGCCGTACGACTGCCGCGCACCAGGTAGCAATTCACTGTGTCGTTACCCAAATGCCTGGCGGCGAGCACGTAAATAACTCTTCTGTACTTGCGGGCGTGCCTGTCAATTGAACTCACGAGGCGTCGGCGCCACCTCGCTGATTTTTCCGCAGAGCCATGGTGCTAGCCCCGCATGGCCAGTTGAGCAACGGATTTGCACGATGGGCACAGCGCATGCTGAACAACGATCGGCAATGCGTTGCCATGCACGGCATTTCCGCCGTGCATCCGCCAGAGCGTCCGCTCTGAGAGCCGGACGCCCACCGTTGGGTGCGGGCAGCCATTCGGTTGCACCGCTGTCCGGGTTGATCCATGGTCGCATGCGATTCTGGACAGGTACAGGGACATAACAGGTCCACGTCTGCACCCGCACGGAGTTGCTTCTGCCAGTTACCGGAGAAACCTCATGTTCATCCATAACAAACGCCTGCAGTACACCGTGCGCGTCGCCGCGCCGAATCCGGGTCTTGCGAATCTGCTGCTGGAGCAGTTCGGTGGGCCGCAGGGCGAACTCGGTGCCGCCTGCCGGTACTTCACCCAGGCGGTCGGCGAAGATGATCCTGGCCGTAAGGATCTGTTGTTCGATATCGCAACCGAAGAGCTGAGCCATCTGGAAATCGTTGGCTCGATCGTCGCGATGCTGAACAAAAGTGCCAAGGGCCAACTGGCCGAAGCCGTGGAAGCGGAGGCGGAGCTCTATCGTTCGATGACGGGGGGAGGAAACGACTCCCACACGACGGCGCTGCTGTACGGTGGTGGCCCGGCCCTGACCAATTCGGCCGGCGTGCCCTGGTGCGCCTCCTATGTCGACACGATCGGCGATCCGACGGCCGATCTGCGCTCGAACATCGCGGCAGAAGCTCGTGCGAAGATCGTCTATGAACGCCTGATCAATGTCACCGACGATCCGGGCATCAAGGAAACACTCGGCTTTCTGATGACACGAGAAATCGCCCACCAGAAATCGTTCGAGAAGGCGTTGCATTCGATCCAGCCAAACTTTCCGCAGGGCAAGCTCCCTGGCGTGCCGCAATACACGAGTGTGTACTACAACATGTCGCGAGGCGACGATGCGCCGCGTGGGCCATGGAACGAAGGCCCGGATTGGGAGTTCGTCGAGTCTCCGGAGCCGGCCGTGGATGGTGGTGACGGCATGGCCACCGTCAACGTATCGCAACGCGACGTGAAGGTGTTGCAGGCCATGGCATCGAGAACGGCGTCGGATGTGGCTTCGGATCCGACGACAGGTGCGGACCTCGGCGCGGGTCAGACTGTCTGACGTTGTCGGCGAAGTCGCAGCCGTCCTGACGGCTGCGCCTTCCATTCCGTGGGCCTTGCCTCAGTCCGACGCCCGCTCATCTCGTCATGGAATGAAAAGGCGCGTCAGGAACTCGGCCGCCGGCCGGTGGCGTGTTGACATGCACCGCACGCATGAGTTGATTTTTTTAATGAATTGGTCAGACCGGACAAATTACGGTCGAATGGCGGGCGCTGCGCGCCGGACGTGGCTCCGACAACGGGGCCCGCCGCTCATTCGTTTAAAAAATCATGAAAGGAGAAACATGAAATACCTGCTTGCAAGCCTGACCATTGCGCTGCTGGCCATATCTTCCGGCAACGCGATCGCGAAGGAATGGTCGACCGTGCGGTTCGGTGTCGACGCGAGCTATCCGCCGTTCGAATCGAAATCCACCGATGGCAAGCTCGTTGGCTTCGACATCGACCTGGGCAACGAGATTTGCCGTCGTCTGAACGCAAAATGCGTGTGGGTCGAAAACGCGTTCGACGGGATGATTCCGGCGCTGAAGGGGCGCAAGTTCGACGGCGTGCTGTCGACAATGTCGATGACGCCGGCGCGTCAGGCGCAGATCGCATTTTCGTCGAAGGTGTTCCGTATCCCGACACGCCTCGTCGCGAAGAAGGGCTCGGCGATCACGCCGACGCCGGAAACGCTGAAGGGCAAGCGAATTGGCGTCGAGCAGGGCTCGATCCAGGAAACCTATGCGAAGACTTACTGGGAGCCGGTCGGCGCGGTGATCGTCTCTTACCAGGATCAGGATCTGGTTTACTCCGACCTGATCGCTGACCGCATCGACGCATCGCTGCAGAACGCCGTGCAGGCTGACGTCGGTTTCCTGCGCACGGCGCGAGGCAAGGATTTTGCGTTCGCCGGGAATGCGCTTTACGATGCAAAGACGCTCGGAAGCGGCACTGCTATCGGTTTGCGCAAGGAAGACACCGACCTGAAGGCGAAGATCGACAAGGCGATCGCCGACACACGCGCGGACGGCACATACGACCGGATCGCGAAAAAATATTTCGACTTTGACGTCTATGGCCAGTGAACGCGGCCACAACGCGTGGACGCGGCGGATCAGCGCGTTCAATGTCCGCTTAGGGACAATGTCACCCTAGTTCCCGCAAAGCTCGCATCTGGCCGGGTTGCTGCGGTCCCGGGCTTTTCGCTCCGGGTGCGCGGCAACCTTCAGCGAAGAATCTGCACTTTTGCCGCCACGCTGTCCCCACTTAAGCGAGCACCTGTCACGAAGTGTTGTCAACCAGTGCGGCACCGTACCGACGCCTCCTACGGATTCCGGCATCCTGAAGGTCTTGCACGCTGCGCGATACGACTGGTCGGCAGCGAAACGTTCGGATCGGCGCTACGTTGCTGTAGAAAGAAGGCCAACTTGTTCAGTACTTCGCTCGCATTCCTCTCGGACGGCCTGCTTGCCCTTTCCGGGTGGCAGATCCTGCTGGCTACGCTGATATCGACGCACGTCACGATTGTCAGTGTGACGGTCTACCTGCACCGGTGCCAGGCTCACCGCGCACTCGACCTGCATCCTCTCGTCAGCCATTTTTTCCGGTTCTGGCTGTGGATGACGACCGGCATGGTGACAGGCAAGTGGGCTGCGGTGCACCGCAAGCACCATGCGAAGTGCGAGACACAAGAAGATCCTCACAGCCCACAAATCAAGGGCATCTGGAAAGTACTGCTCGGCGGTGCCGAACTCTATCGCACTGAAGTGAATAACGAGGAAACACTGCGCAGATTCGGCCACAGCACGCCGGTCGACTGGATTGAGCGGAACGTCTATGCGAAGTATCCGAACCTCGGCATCAGCCTGCTGATCGTGATCGATGTTGCGTTGTTTGGAGTCGTTGGTGTGTCGGTGTGGGCCATCCAGATGATTTGGATTCCTTTCTGGGCTGGCGGCGTGGTCAACGGACTGGGGCATTTCTGGGGTTACCGCAACTTCGGCACTCCTGATGCGAGCACGAACGTGATTCCCATCGGCGTGCTGATCGGCGGCGAAGAACTGCACAACAATCACCACGCCTATGCGACATCCGCAAAGTTGTCGAACCGATGGTACGAGTTCGACATCGGTTGGATGTACATTTGCGTCCTTTCCGCGCTTGGGCTGGCCACGGTCAGGAAAGTGGCGCCGCGGCCGCATCTGGTCAAAGGCAAAGCGGAGATCGACGACGACACGCTGCAAGCTGTACTTCGAAACCGTTTCGAGGTGATGGCAAGCTATGCCCGAACGGCTGAGCGTGCCTTCCGGCAGGAACTGGTGCATGTGAAATACACGAGCCGCCGCGAGAAAGCCCTGCTTATGCGTGGCGTCAGGCACTGGTTTCGCGACGACGGGCAGGCAGGGCAAGCCAAGGCGTGCCAACCGGTGCCCAAAGGACTATACGAGCACGCCCCGACGCTTCGTGTCTACGTCGAATTGCGCGAGGATCTGTCGGCAATCTGGACGCGCTCGAATCTCTCTCGTGAACAGCTACTCTGCCAGTTGCAGGACTGGTGCCATCGTGCGGAACAAAGTCGCATCGACGCCCTGAGGCAATTTTCGCTACGTCTTCGTCTTTACGGTTGATAGCTGGGTTTAGATCGATCGCGGCCCGGCCGGCGATCTCCGTAGCGAAGCGGATTTCCCAGACTGGTACGCCACCGTACCGACTTCTGGTCACTGCGCGTGCACCGTCATTGCAAGGTCCTGGCGTGGCGCAGCCACCGGAAACGAAGCAATCTCTCGTGTCACGATCTCCCTCACCGATTTCTATTGCCATGCCCGGTCATTGCGCCACGGCGGCGCAACGGCTTGCCGGAAAGCATTTTTCAAGCACGCGCAAAAGCGTGCGAGGAACACATGATGTCAACTACCGATTCGACTCTGGAGGAGCCACAGGCATTCCTCCCACACCCCAGTGTCGCGGCTTACGCCGAGATATCCGGCATGGATGCCTATCGCGCGCTGGTTGCCGAGGCGGAGCGCGATTACACCGGATTCTGGGCCCGTCTCGCACGCGAAACGCTGCAATGGAAAACGCCGTTTTCCTCGATTCTCGATGAATCCCGCGCGCCGTTCTATGAATGGTTTAAAGACGGGACCCTAAATGCCTCGTACAACTGTCTCGACCGCCATGTCGAAGCGGGTAACGGGGATCATGTCGCCGTGATTTTCGAAGCCGACGACGGTACTGTGACGCATGTCACCTATCGCGCGTTGCTCGAAAAGGTGAGCCGCTTTGCCAACGCGCTGCGAACCCGCGGTGTGAAAAAAGGCGACCGCGTGGTGATCTATATGCCGATGTCGATCGAAGGCATCGTGGCCATGCAGGCCTGCGCCCGGATCGGCGCGACGCATTCAGTCGTGTTCGGCGGCTTTTCGTCGAAGTCGCTCAATGAACGGATTGTCAATGTGGGGGCGATTGCGCTCGTCACTTGCGATGAGCAGATGCGCGGCGGCAAGGCGTTGCCTCTGAAGAACATTGCAGATGAAGCCCTCGCGATGGGCGGCTGCGACGCGGTGAAGAGCGTGATCGTCTATCGGCGCACGGGCGGCAAGGTCGCGTGGCACGAAGGGCGCGACCTGTGGATGCATGATCTCACGCAAGCCGAGGCAGACGTTTGCGAGCCGGAATGGGTGGGCGCGGAGCATCCGCTCTTCATCCTTTATACCTCCGGTTCGACCGGCGTGCCGAAGGGCGTGCAGCACTCTACGGGTGGCTTCCTGATGTGGGCCGCGCAGACCATGAAGTGGACTTTCGACGCAAAACGTAGCGACGTGTTCTGGTGCACCGCCGACATCGGCTGGATCACCGGTCATAGCTATATTGCGTATGGTCCGATGGCAATCGGCGCGACCCAGGTCGTGTTCGAGGGCGTGCCGACGTGGCCGAACGCCGGCCGCTTCTGGGAGATGATCGCGAAACACCGGGTGACCGTGTTCTACACCGCACCGACCGCCATCCGCTCGCTGATCAAGCTGGCCGATTCCGACCCGAAGGTTCATCCGGACCGCTTCGACCTGTCGACGCTGCGTCTGCTCGGCACGGTCGGCGAGCCGATCAACCCGGCTGCGTGGACATGGTTCTATGAGCACGTCGGTCACGGCCATTGTCCTGTTATCGACACCTGGTGGCAAACCGAAACGGGCGGTCACATGATCGCGCCAATGCCGGGCGCCACGCCGCTCGTGCCGGGCTCATGCACGCTGCCGTTGCCGGGCATCATGGCCGCGGTGGTCGATGAGACCGGGCGCGATGTGCCGAACGGGCAGGGCGGCATCCTCGTCGTCAAACGTCCATGGCCTTCGATGCTGCGCAACGTATGGGGCGATCCGGACCGCTACACGAAGAGCTACTTTCCCGAAGAACTCGGCGGCAAGCTGTATCTCGCGGGTGACGGGGCGGTGCGTGACGAAGACACGGGCTACTTCACGATTACCGGTCGGATCGACGACGTGCTCAACGTATCGGGCCACCGGCTCGGCACCATGGAGATCGAATCGGCATTGGTCGCCAATCCGCTGGTTGCGGAGGCCGCTGTTGTCGGGCGCGCTGACGAGACTACCGGCGAAGTCGTCGTCGCGTTCGTGGTGTTGAAGGGCGAGCGGCCCGACCGGTGACGTGGCGATCAGAATCGCGAATGAGCTGCGCAACTGGGTCGGCAAGGAGATCGGGCCAATCGCGAAGCCCAAGGAAATCCGCTTCGGCGAGAATCTGCCGAAAACCCGTTCAGGGAAGATCATGCGCCGTTTGCTGCGTTCGCTTGCGGCCGGCGAAGAAATCACCCAGGACATATCTACGCTGGAAAATCCGGCGATTCTCGATCAGCTCGGGTGATAGCTCGCGAAAGTCGCGAGATCGCCGGAACGAACGTTTTACTCTTCAGGAGCAGGCCATGGCCAGCGCACCGATTCGAACCACACTAGCGAACCCGGCGCCACTGGGCCTCGCTGGCTTTGCATTGACGACGTGGCTGCTGAGCATGATCAACACCGGCTGGTTCTCGGGCGAGTCGATGGGTCTCGTGCTCGCCTGCGCGCTTGCCTACGGCGGGACCGCGCAGGCGATTGCCGGCGTGATGGAGTTGCCGCGCGGCAACACCTTCGGCGCGACGGCCTTTCTAAGCTACGGGGCTTTCTGGTGGTCATTCGCGCTCTTCGTGCTGTTTCTGCACGATAAAGTGCCGGCCGCTTTCGTTGGCTGGTATCTGTTTCTGTGGGGCGTGTTTACGTTTTATATGTGGCTGGCCACGTTTCGTTCGCCCCGCGCGCTGCAGGCTATCTTTCTGGCGCTGTGGATCACGTTCGGCTTGCTGGCGGGTGGCGAGTGGACGGGTTCGGCTCTCTTGCGAATGGCCGGTGGTTACATGGGACTTGTCACGGCGGCACTCGCGTTCTATCTGTCCGCAGCCGATGTGATCAACGAGGTGCACGGCCGGATAGTCATGCCGATTGGCGAGCCACGAGTCTTCAGCCGGCACGCCGTCGCGCTCTGACCGCTCGAACCGATGCTGAATCCGCAAGAGGCGAGAGTCAGCACCTCGCGCATGCAACCGGAGTTACCGAAAATGAAGGCACTGGTCTATCTCGGCCCAGGCAAGAAAGCGGTTGAAGACCGTCCCAAACCGGTCATCGACGCGGCCACCGACGCCATCGTCAGGATCAGCAAGACGACGATCTGCGGAACAGACCTGCACATTCTCAAGGGTGACGTCGCGACCTGCCAGCCGGGCCGGGTGCTCGGGCATGAAGGTACGGGCGTCATCGACGAGGTAGGGCCGGGCGTGACCACGTTCGGGCCGGGTGAGCGCGTTCTCATCTCATGCATTAGTGCTTGCGGCAAATGCGAGTATTGCCGCAAACAGATGTACTCCCATTGCGTGAGCGGCGGCTGGATTCTCGGCAACAAGATCGACGGCACGCAGGCCGAATTCGTCCGGATCCCGCATGCGGATACCAGTCTTTACCGCATTCCCGACAACGCCGACGAAGAAGCGCTCGTGATGCTGAGCGATATCCTGCCGACGGGATTCGAATGCGGCGTGCTCAATGGCAAGGTTGAACCGGGCAGTACGGTAGCCATCGTCGGTAGCGGGCCGATCGGACTCGCGGCGTTGCTCACGGCGCGCTTCTATTCGCCTGCCGAGATCATCATGGTCGATCTGGACGACAACCGGCTGGAGACCGCGAAGCGATTCGGTGCAACCGCGGTGATCAACAGCGCGGACGGCAACGCAGTGAATGCGATCATGACGCTCACGTCCGGGCGTGGCGTCGATACTGCCATCGAAGCGGTGGGCATACCCGCCACCTTTGAATTGTGCGAGGAGATCATCGCGCCGGGCGGCACGATTGCAAACGTCGGCGTGCATGGCGTGAAGGTGGACCTTCACATGGAGCACCTATGGGACCGCAATATCACGATCACCACGCGGCTGGTCGATACCGTGAGCACGCCGATGCTGCTGGAGACGTTGCGCTCCCGCAGGCTCGATCCCAAACTTCTGATCACCCATCGCTTCACATTCGAGCAGATCCTCGATGCGTATGAAACCTTTGCGCACGCGGCCGACACCCGCGCGCTCAAGGTGATCATCGCCGCCTAGCGCGCCGCGATGCATCGGTCGCCATTAGCGCGGCAGTTCATACATTGCCGCGGCGACGTCGGTGTGTGCGGGACCGGCGGTCTGCGCGACCGTGGTTTGCGTTTGCCGGCTCGGGACCAGCAACACGGGCAGGCTTGCACTGCGCACGACACGGTCGGCCACGCTGCCCAGGAACAGTCGCTTGAAACCTCGTCGCCCATGCGTGCCGAGCACCAGCAGGTCCGCATTGAATTCGTTGGCGGAAATGCGGATCCGTTCCGAAATGTCCTCGCCGATCGGCGCGACGTCGACGATTCGCGGTGTGCCGGCTACGTTCTCGTGCTTCATTCGCGCCAGTGCGTCGGCCAGCAGTTGCTCGCCCTCTTTAACAAAGGCATCGCGCAGGATTGTCGGGTCATAGCCGGAGGCGTCGTATGCCATCAATGCGTTGTCGACCACATAGAGTGGCTGCAACTGCGCGTCATTGGCGCGTGCGAGTTGCAGCGCGCTGTCGAACGCGTGTTCAGACGTCTCGCTACCGTCGATCGCTACCAGAATGCGTTTATACATGTCGGCCTCGAAGAATTCGTTCGTGTCCGTCGTATGTCGCGGTAGGGATAATCATGATGATGGGCTCCTTGACGAACGGTGTATTTCGCTGGGCTCGACTCGGATATCGACGGCGTGCCAGTCGATGGTAAACAGCACAGTGAATAGCCCACCTTGCGCTCAATAGCGGTGTAATGCAATGAACAGATCACCTGAATTGCCGCGATGCGGTACGGCAGCGTACCGACTTCGGTCGGTCCTGCGCGCACCGTGGAATGGAAGGGTTCGCATTGCCTCGACGGTGCCATTTCATCGGCTCCTTCGTCCCGCTGTGGTACCGCTGAAGTCAGCGCGCGCGGATTTTCTTAAAGGTCTTCGGTATGAAATACAAAGACTACTACGAAGTGCTGGGATTGCCGCGCAGTGCGACGCAGGACGACATCAAGCGTACGTATCGCAAGCTCGCCCGCAAGTATCATCCGGACTTGAGCAAACTCGACGATGCGGAGCCGCGCTTCAAGGAGGTAGGCGAGGCGTATGGCGTGCTCAAAGATACGGAGAAGCGTGCGGCCTACGACCGGCTGGGGGACCAGTGGCGCAATGGTCAGGACTTCGAGCCGCCGCCACGATGGGACGAAGGGTTCGAATTCAGCGGCGCCGACAACAGCGGTGCGGAGGATGCACGCTTCAGTGAATTTTTCGACGCGCTATTTCGTGGCCAGGATGCCGGTGGTGATCGTAAGTCGACCAGGCAGGCGCGACATACTGCCGGCGCCGGTCACGCACGCGCGACGGACCAGGAGTTGGAAGATGCTTATGCCGGTGTCGGTTTCTCGGTTCCGGGTCAGGATCACCACGCCAAAGTGGTGATCGATCTGGAGGATACCTATCGTGGAGCGCAGCGCACGATTTCGCTGGAGACGCCGGTGCTCGAAGCAAGCGGACATGTCGTGCTGAAATCGCGCACGCTCGATGTCTCCATTCCGAAGGGCGTGCACGGTGGGCAGCATCTGCGGCTGGCCGGCCAAGGGGGCGCCGGTTTCGGAGAGGGGCGTGCCGGAGACCTGTACCTGGAAATCACGTTGCGCCAGCATGCACATTTCCGTGTCGACGGCCGCGATGTGACGATCATCGTGCCGGTTGCGCCTTGGGAAGCGGCACTGGGCGCACGCGTTACCGTGCCGACGCCTGACGGAGCCGTCGAAATAACCGTGCCCAAAGATTCTGGCGGCGGCCAACGCTTGCGCCTGAAAGGCAAGGGAATCCCCGCGAGCGGTCCGGCCGGTACATCGGGTGATCTCTATGCGCAATTGAACATCGTCCTGCCGTCGGCTGACAGTGAGCCGGCACGCGCGGCTTACGAGGCACTACGACAGGCCTGCGAATTCGACCCGCGCGCGCATTTCTCAGGTGATCCATCATGAACGAATCGCGCACGGGCTGGCTCGAATGCCTGATCGTCGAGGAAGAGATCGAGTTCACGCTACACGAATTGTGCCGGGTGTCCGGCGCTTCTGAGAATGAGATATTCGATTGGATCGAGCAAGGCGCGATCGAGCCGAAACGCGTCAGCGAGGACGACGGCCCGCACTTCGACGGCGCCTCGTTGCGACGTGCCCGCAAGGCCCGTCATCTTGCGCGGGATCTCGAGATCAACGCTGCGGGTATCGCGCTCGCACTCGATCTGCTGGATGAAATCGAAGCCTTGCGAGCGCAGTATACGAGGCGATAGTACGGCTCCCTCATGTGAACCATGCGAGCCCCATCGCTACGACCGTAGCCGCCATCACGCCTGTCGCCACCCAGCCAAGGATGCGTAGAGCTGGCGGCAGCGTGAAGCCGGACATGATGCGGGTACGCATCGAGAGATGCATCATGACGATCATCACGGGCACCGCGACAACACCGTTGAGGACGGCGCTCCAATAGAGCGCTTTGACCGGATCGATCGACGTGAAGTTCAGACCGGCGCCGACTGCCGTCGCGGCGGCAATCACGCCGTAGAACGCCTTCGCCTGCGAGGGAAGCCGCGCGAGGCCCACCCGCCACGCGAACAATTCGCCCACCGCATAGGCACCCGAGCCGGCCAGCACAGGCAGCGTCAACAAACCGGTGCCGATGATGCCGGCGGCGAACACAAAGAACGTGAATGGACCTGCTATGCCACGCAGCGCCTCAGCCGCCTGCGCCGAAGTCTGAATATCGAAGAGCCCGTGCGCGTGCAAGGTCGTCGCCGTCGTCACGACGATGAAGAACGCGATCACATTCGAAAGTGCCATGCCGAGGTACGTGTCGACGCGGATCCGCGCGAACTCGGCAGGCGCTTCCCACGGTGCGTGGGTCAACGGATGCGCGCCGGGTCGCTCCTTTTCGTCTTCGACTTCCTGCTCTGCCTGCCAGAAAAACAGATAGGGGCTGATCGTCGTACCCATGACAGCGACGATGGCGACGAGATAATCCGGTTTGATGGATAGCGACGGCAATAGTACGGCCCAGCCGACCTGATCCCACGGCACTTTAACGACAAAGGCGCAGATCACGTAGCTGAACAACGACAGGCACAGCCATTTCAGAACCGACACATAGCGTGCATAGCGCGTGAATACTTCCAGCACGACCGACAGCAGCCCGAAACCGCAAACGTAGAGCAGGACAGGACCGGAGATCAGCAGCTTGAGCGCAGCGCCCATCGCGCCCAGGTCCGCACCCAGGTTGATGGTGTTCGCGATGAGCAGCAATCCGACCAGGCTGGTCGACAACCAGCGCGGATAGTGCTCGCGCAGATTGCCGGCGATGCCGCTTCCGGTGATGCACCCGATGCGCGCGCTGATCTCCTGGATCGCGGCCATCAACGGATAGCTGAACAGGAGTGTCCAGGCGAGGCCATAGCCGAATTGCGCACCGACCTGGGAATACGTTGCGATACCGCTCGGATCGTCGTCCGATGCGCCGGTGATGAGGCCGGGGCCCATCACCTGTAGCAGCTTTGGACGAGTCGGCTGTTTGACCGGATCGTGGGTGAGCGTGTCCATGAGCGGGGCGCTCCTCGTGGCGGGCGAGTCGGTATCGGACTCTCAGGCAGTATCGGGTGCGGTGGACCCGGCGTTACGGTGGTCGTCGAAGACCGCGATTCCGACGTCATAGGGAGCCATGCGAGTGGTCCTTGAAAAGGTGAGAGGTATGCAGGCTGCTGCGCCGTGCACAACGAGCTTTGGAAGTGCGGCCCTGTGCTATTTCAGATTGTTGAGTTCGGCACGCGCGAGCGTCTCGACCGATTCCCATGCGACATCTTCACGTTCGAAGAAAGTGTCGAGTTTGATCAGTTCCTTGCCCTTTGCCGCGCCTTTCCGAACGATACACACGCTCGCCACCCAGCCATCGGCGACATGATCTTTGACCGTCATGTAGGCGTCGTGTGTCCTGCTTGAAATGATTCTGTCTGCCATGGTGCCGCCTGTCTGATTGAACGACAGCCACGCTGGTCGCCGTCGCTGCCGGGTTAAGCTTGAGGTTCGTCGATAACTGTCGGCGCTGCTACATCCCGAACTTGTGTTCCGCAATGTATCTGTCGCCATATGCGAGTGCAGCCGCATAGCCTTCCTCGCTGGTTGCAAAGACGCCGACGTCATAGTGCTGGTCGGCGGAAGGAAGGCAACCTTCCACAGCATGCCGAAGATGAAAATTGAAGGTGCCGTCCTGCAGTTCCATGCATTCGGGGGTGAATGTATGAATACGGGCCTGATACAACTTCTGGATGTTTTGCCTCATGACCTGCTCCTGCCTTATATGCCTTTGAATACAACGGACTAGCGACTCCTCGGTCATCGCTGGGCGACGATAGTAGACACGCTACGCGCACGCGCGGGAGAAAGCGGTACGACAACGTACAGACGCCCGTCCATGTTCAAACGCACAATCCGCGCCGGTCTCGCGAGATTCTTTGGATGTCGGCGGGCACTGATCCGCCAAGGCTTGCGGCAATCATCAGACGTGGGCTAAACCTTCATTTCGTTGAACTCCGGCTCAATACGCGTCCGGCAGCGCCTTTTTTGGCGACGTACAAGTGGAACCAACGATTGCCGTTCAGCCGAGCGGTTAGGTCGAGAAGGCCGAGCATGGCAATCGTTTCGAAGGTCGTGCAATCCGCATGCACGGCGTCTCGCACCGTGAATTCATGCCAGGACACGGATCGGCGCGTGACTTCGACGCGACTTATAATCTTTTTTGCGTATTAGCCAGATCTCGAGTAACGCGAAGATTACCGCATCGTGACGCGCTGCGGCACAAGCCGCAAAGGTGTTGGAGCATTCCTCCTTCTATCCATATTCACCCGTCAGGAAATCGTCGGCGAAAGCGGCGCGGTTCCGGGCGAGCTGCGGAGAGTGTGAAATGTCTCAAGATCACCGTCAAAACGAAAATCATCTGATGGCCGTGTTGCCTGACCTGGAGTGGGAGCGTCTGGCGCCGCATCTGTCGCTCGTGGAGATGCCGCTTGGCAACGTCGTCTATGAATCCGGCGATCGCCTCAGTTACGTTTATTTCCCAACCACCTGCATTGTGTCGCTGCTGTATGTGATGGAGGACGGGGCGTCCGCCGAAATCGCGATCGTCGGCAACGAAGGGCTCATCGGCGTCGCGCTTTTCATGGGTGGTGAAACCACGCCGAGCCGCGCGGTCGTACAAAGCGCGGGGCAGGCATATCGCCTGGACGCTCAAATCCTGAAAGAGGAGTTTCATCGTGCAGGGCCTGTCCAGCGCCTTTTGCTGCGCTATACCCAGGCATTGATCACGCAGATGGCGCAGACCGCTGTATGTAATCGTCACCATTCGATCGACCAGCAGCTGTGCAGGTGGCTGCTGCTCAGCATCGACCGCCTCTCGTCGAACGAACTGAAGATGACGCAGGAACTGATCGCCAATATGCTGGGCGTGCGCCGCTCCGGCGTAACCGAGGCCGCACTGAAACTGCAAGATGCAGGTTTGATTCGGTACAGCCATGGACACATCGAGGTATTGGATCGGCCGGGGCTAGAAAAGCGTGTGTGCGAATGTTACGGCGTAGTGAAGCGCGAATTCGATCGGTTGCTGCCGGCTTTGAAAGCGCTATAAAAAACGGTGTGAGCGCGTGCTGGCGCGAATTCAATTCAGTGTGAACGGAGAGCGAATTGGACGATCCTTTCAACCTTCAGCGCTTTGTCGACGCTCAGGATCCGCTGTACGCGCAGGTCTGTGACGAACTGCGCAACGGGCGTAAGCGCAGCCATTGGATGTGGTTCGTGTTTCCGCAGATCCAGGGGCTTGGAACGAGTTCGATGGCGCAGCGGTTCGCGATTTCGTCGTTGGCCGAGGCCGATGCTTATCTGCGCCACCCGCTTCTGGGCGAACGGCTGAGGCAATCGACGCAACTGGTCAACGTTGTCGATGGTCGTTCAATCGAGGAAATTTTCGGGTATCCGGATTACCTGAAGTTTCACTCGTCGATGACGCTATTCGAGCGCGCGGCGATCGATAAAGAGCCCTTTGCGCAAGCGCTCGGCAAGTATTTCCATGGCCGAGGCGATCCTCTAACGTTAGAGCGCCTCTAGCGGGCACCTGCCGGCGCAGCGCAATTGCTGCGCCCTGCATTGATTCAACTTCCCCCCCATCGACCACCTTTCAGGCGAACAGTAAGCCTTGTCCAGGACGCTTCGCGAGCGTACAAAGTAGCGAACGCATCTGCGAGCGGCCCGTCATCGATTGCCGGTGCCGTAAGCGATGTAATGTCAATAACGCTTTGGACAATCATGAACGAGAAAGACATTCACTCAGCCAGCACAACTCGCAGCGCGCGCCGCCGGAACGTCGTCGCGGGTCTCGTCTACGTGTTCGAACAGGTCATGCCAGACCCATTCGTCCTTGCAATTGGCTTGACCCTCGTGGTGGTCCTGCTGGCCATGGCCTTCGCACCGCATGCGTCGCTCGCCGTCATCCTGAGCGCGTGGTACGGCGGCACGTTCAACATTCTCGGCTTCGCGCTGCAGATGATCCTGATTCTCGCGACCGGCTATGCAATCGCCGACGCACCGCTCGTCCAGCGCGGACTGCGGGCGATGGCTGCGGGCGTGCGCACGCCGATGCGCGCCGCGCTGTTGGTCTTTCCGATCGTCGCGGTGGCCGCGTGGCTCAACTGGGGGCTCGGCCTGGTTGTCGGCGCGCTCCTGTCGCGCGAAATCGCGAGGCGCGTAAAGGTGGATTTCGCATGGCTCGTCGCGGGTAGCTACTCCGCGTGGTCGGTCTGCAATAGCGGCTTGTCCAGTTCGATCGCGTTGTCACAGGCATCGCACGGCAATGCATTGAACCTGGTCGAAAAAGCCACCGGACAAGTGATTCCGTTGAGTGAGACCGTGTTTGCGCCTTTCGTCTTCATCCCGACCGTCCTCGTCGTTGTCGTCATGACGGCGATCTTCATCTGGATGCACCCGAAGCAGGAGAATGTGGTCGCTTTCAATGAAACGCAGCCGGCGCCTGAAGCACAGACAGAGGCCGATCCGCATGCGAGGGACGCGAAGACATCATCGTTCGCTGCCCGCGCCGAGCGGTCCATGCTCGGTACGCTGCTCCTGCTGGCGCTGGGCGTGGGCTATCTCGCGCTGACGTGGTCCAGCAAAGGCTTCGAGTTGGACATCAACACGACGATCCTGATCTTCCTGCTGGCAGGGCTGGCGCTGCAGCGCACACCGATCGCCTATGCCGATGCAATTCGCCGCGCCGCGCGGCAGACCGGCTCGATGTTGCTCCAATATCCGATGTACGGCGGCATCATGGGCATCATGACGGGGACCGGACTGGCGTCGACGATCGCCAAGACGTTTGTGGCCATTGCCACGCCGGTGACGCTTCCCGTCCTGAGCTACTTCAGCTCGCTGATCATCACGCTGCTCATTCCCAGCGCCGGCGGACACTGGGCTGTTCAGGGGCCTTTCGTTCTTCCGGCCGCATTGAGCCTGCATGCTTCGGTTCCGCGCACGGCGATGGGCGTCGCCATGGCCGAGAACGTCTCGAACATGCTGCAACCTTTCTGGGCGGTGCCCGTTGTTGCAATCGCTGGCATTCGCATCCAGCGGGTCATGGGCTACACGGCGATCACTTTTGTTGTATCGCTCGTGATCTATGCAGCGGCGCTTTGGCTGATTCCGTGATCCGATTACACGTGCGCCGAGCAGAAGAAGCTGCTGGCGCGCCGCTGCGTCTGTTGATAGGCCTGGTTTACGCGCGTCGCTCGCTCGGAAGCGGGTGGGCATGGTCTGATGAATCGCACGCTTCATCGCGTTCGACATGCCACACGAGGTGCGAGTCAGCGACGCGTTCGCCTTTTCTTTTTGGGTTTCGGCGGCGCGAGCGCAGCGGTCCAGAAAGCGGTGGTCCCGCGCTTCGCCGCCGCCGTCGCGTGACCGCGCGCTGAACCCGCCACTGCATTTGCGCCGCTCAACCACATGCTGAGGAAGGGATTCTTTTTCATCCACGGATTTTTCATGTCAGGCCCGATCGATTAAGGGTTGTCCAGTTCATGCCGAACGAAGATCGCAACGGGCATACCTATCGGACCGCGATCGGCGCGCCGGTGCAAATCGAGCGCGGAATCGATCCTGCCGAACGTAAATCGGCAGATCGCGCGCGCGAGACGGCAACTACCGGCGGAAATCGCTTCTCCGACCGACGGCGAATTGAACACACCAGTTGTACATTCGCGCAGTCGGGCTGACGCGAACACGTCCGGCCGATCACTTCGGCAGAACTCACCGTGACTGGGCATGACGCTTGCGCGATTAAGCGTTCAACCGTTAAACCCGATCACCGAGGAGAGCAGCATGGAAGCGACAAAGCAGGACAACAAGGCGACTGTATCCGGCGCGCACGATGCCTTAGCCTTTCTCGAGGCGGAACATCGCGCGGTCGAAAGATTATTCACGGCGTTCGAGAAAGCCGCGGACGATGATCTTGAAGCGAAGTCGGCGCTCGCGCAGCGCGCCTGCGAAGAGCTATCCATTCATGCGATGCTCGAAGAGGAACTGCTTTATCCGGCGGCGCAGGAAGCTCTGCCTGACAGCGACAAGGTCGACGTCGAAGAAGCGTACGTCAAGCACTTCCTCGTCAAGACGCTGATCGCGAAGTTTGAAACGATGAAAGCGGGCGATAAAGGCTTCGACGCGACCTTCAAGGTGATGAGCGAGATGGTGGGGCATCACGTCGAGGAAGAGGAGGAGGAACTCTTTCCGGAACTGCGCAAGTCGAATTGTAATCTGCGCTCGCTGGGCGAGAAGATGGCGAAACGCAAGGCGGAACTGCAGAGCAAGCTCGATGCGGTGGGGAGCAGATCGGTGGGCGATAAGACGGCGGCGCTTTAAGCGTAGCAAAGCGATAGTGGATCGCGAACGCGCGGCAAAAAACCGAAAATATATAACGCTGGAGCAGCCCGCTGCGAGAAAGGCACGCTGTATGCTGCCGTCGTTCTACCCGGCAGCCGCTTCGTTGAGCGGTTGCCTCTTCAAGACTCTTTGCTCTTGATAGGACACGATCAGCACCGCTGCAGAAAGGAACGTCGAAGGGCACTGTGTCGCACAGTAGCAAGGCCAAAACGAAACAGGGTAAGCCGCACAAACAGGCTGCAGCGATTGCGTCGAGCCGGGGGCGCAAGTCGGCGCGAAGATTTCGAAGAAGAGCGACAAGTAAAGGCTGGTGCGCAGACCTCGGAGTCCGCGAAGGAGGGCGTGGTGATGGCGACGAGTGAATCAGTCGAAGAAACCGGCGGATGTGCGTGCGGCGCGGTGCGATTCCGCGTCAGCGCCCGGCCCCGGCGAGTGTCGATATGTCACTGCATGACGTGTCGGCGAATACATGGCAACGTGTTCGGCGGTTATGCCATGTTCGAGCGTGGCGCTGTGGAGTTTTCCGGCGCTACGCAGGCGTGGCAGAGTTCGCCTGAGGCGCGAAGACATTTTTGCCCGACATGTGGATCGGTCGCGTTCATGGAATACCTCGGCAGCGACGAACTGGATCTCCCGCTGGGAGCCTTCGACCGCGTCGGCCTGTATGAGCCGAGCTACGAGCTTTGGTGCTGCCATAAAGAGCCGTGGCTGCCCGGCGGAGTGCGCGCCGAATATAACGAGAACGGACCATGACGCTTGTTCGATGAAAGCAGGGGAAGTTTGATGGCGTGGATGCTACGGTCGCCTACCAGTGCCGAACGCGGTTTGCTTGCTGGATCTTGAAGTCGCTCTCACCAGGCAAGAAGTACAAAGCCGGTATCAGTTGCCATAGCGCAATCCACGCGGACGCCGCTGTGAGCGATCAATCGACGTCCGCGGCGGCTCTATCCTTGCAGAACGAATCCAACCTGCCGCCGCGGCATCAAGTTTGCAGAAGAGGAGACGCGCAACCTTCTGGAGCCGGTCATGACCACCCAACCTGTCGCCCCTTCGCCAACTGACGAACTCGACACCGTTCCAGACACATCGAGTCCTGCGTACGCCGGCCGCCACCCGCTAACGCGTCTATTCGACCGGTTTGCGAGCCTCGTCACGCGATGGGCCGGATCACCCGCTGCGTTCTCTCTCGCGGTGCTGACAGTCGTTTCCTGGGTGCTTACGGGGCCTATCTTTCACTACTCGGACGGATGGCAGCTTGTCATCAACACCGGGACCACCATCGTTACGTTTCTGATGGTCTTTCTGATCCAGCAGAGCCAGAACAAAGACAGCGTCGCGTTGCATCTCAAGCTGAATGAACTGCTTTCCTCGCATCGAGCCGCAAACAACAATCTGATCGGCATCGAGGACGCGTCTGAGGAAGAACTCCGAAGACTGGCGGCAGCTTACCTACGTTTGTCCACTCAGTGTGATGCTCAAGGTTCGCCCGGAAAGGGCGGCGTAGTAGAGGGACTTGCCGGGCATCCCGTCGAAAGTTGACTTCAGTGCTGGCGAACAGTGTCGCGCGAAGCGTTGCATCAACGTTTCATGGCCCGCTTTTTTGTGAGCGGGCGTTCAGGGTGGAAGGCGAGTCGCTCGCCCGGTTTAGGCGATTGCGTGGGGCTGTGCCGCACTCGCGAGCCGTTCCGCTGGCAGCGTTGACGGCGTGGCAAGGGCGATTCGATCATGGCGGCGTGAAAGCCGGCCAGTACCTGTTGATCAACAATTGACTATGTCGCTGCTTTACAGGCGGCTAATTCCACTGTCTATCTGGTCAAACATGAATCGCAGGCGAGTCACTCGCCTTGCACTGCCGGGAAGCAATGTCTGCGCAGTTTCGAGCGCTGTAATACGCTGACGCCAATAGACAAGTCCAAGAACATTGTTGGTGACGAGTTGCGGGAGTATGTGTTCGAGGTGAGCGAGATCTTTTTCAAGCTGATGATGCGACATATTGATCCTTTTGCCGAGATTGAAGCTCCGGAAACCTGACGCTCCAGTCGATATGGCGGCCAGTCCCTCCGCCATTTATCGGCAGAGCCTTGTATACGGTTCACTTGGCTACGCCGACCGACTAGTCCTCGAATGCAACCAGGAACCTCGGAAAGGAGGGTGTGGAGATCACCGACGAAGCGGCCGAAGCGCGCAGGCAACGAATTACCGCTTGGTATTCGATGATCACTCACCGTTTTTGGCGTTGGCCATAGCCGCGCATAGCCATGCCGAGCGCGTCACGGACTGTGCAAGCCTCTATACGCATGCGCTGTCGGCCATCAACATCTGGATGTGGACATGCGACGGCGAAATTTTCGTTTCGCCCATATCGACACTATCCAAATGGAAATCATCACATGGACGCTTTAACGGCCATATGTGCGATTCGCGGTGCATCACTGCAGCATTGCAGTTGTCGTTTCCAATCTATCTGCCATGCGGGAGCATGTCCGTACGGTGCCGTACCGCGAAGGCCTTGTTTCTCGCGCGGGAATGGACAACGACGCTGCGAGGCATTCATACGTGGCGAATCAAGATCGAGTTCCGCCGCAGGCCCGTGAATATCCAGTTCCTACGGGCATTTCCCGTGTGCCTGATCCATCGTTTGCTCGTTACGAATTGAGCCGACTCCGTGTCGCGTTCCTTTTCTTCCGCAACCACTGGCATGCCATCATCCGTCGCATTTTCCGCGGCTTCCCTTCGCCTTCTGCTTTCTTCCAATTCCTCTGTATTGACCTGGTCATCATTCATGATTCTCTCCTAGCAATAGAAAACGGCTTCACCAACGGGATGTCGGCATCCGTCCCATAACGTCGGCGACGGGGCACATTCGTAGTTCCGGGCACGGTCTTCTTTGCGCGCCAGCTCGTACGATCTTTTTCGTACACGAAGTGCCGCAGGCATCGACGTCCGGAATAGTTGCGTTGCAGCGACCGCAGCAACGAGTGAAAGCGGCGAGACACGATTCGGACAGGACGAAACAGAAACGCGTTTGTTGAGCCAGTGGCAAGTGCCGCCGTTGACTCTTCAGGCCTTGCAGTCAGTGTGCGGATCCGGAACGGCCGCGTGCCGCATGCCAGTAGGCTTGCCGGTCAATCAAGTGGATGTGGTCAGAGACCTCAGCGTCAACGCTCTGCCGACGGCGCTGAATAGCGCCACTTGCTTGCGTTTGAATCGATGCGGGCGTCATTGACGCGTCGTTTTTCCGCCCGTGCACGATCCGCCTGTTCGAGGGAGAGTGCTTGTGCCTGACGCGACAGAGCGTATTCGCTCACGTTGCCAGACGTGCGTGCTGCAATTTTGATTTGTGATCGCATGATGATTCCAGAGCAAGGGACGCTAAGTGCGACCCATGTACTGACTGTATACCCATCGCCCGATGCAAGCACGCTTTCCTTTACAAAGGTGAAAACCGGAACGGTAGGGCTGCTTTTTTCTCCAACGCGCAACGGCACGCTGGAAATTTTCGGCAACCCATCCTTTCGCGTGTTTTTGCAAAAGGTGTTCATCAAACAGTGCCCGCGAGGCAGTGCGGGCACTTTGACTCTTCAGCGTTCGTCAGAGCATGCTTATCAGCCGTGCTGAAGTAACAGGCCCAACATCGTAGGCAACAGATGTCGGGGCCGGCTCTGTGATCTTCGAGGGCATCTCAGGCGACCGCGGACGGCACGACCTCGATCATACAAAAGCAACCCTTCGACCTAGAACAGCGGGTGCTCGTGCGGATACAGCGCAGTCCTGAGGGCAAAGCCACCGAGGACAACGAAGATGACGGCGGCCAGAATGTGGACCGCCTTGGTTGGCAGACGGTCGGCGAACTTGTGCCCCAGGTAGATGACGGGCACGTTTGCCAGCATCATGCCGAGCGTGGTCCCGGCGACCACCCCGAAGAACTCGTGAAATCGCGCAGCCAGAGCGATCGTTACGATCTGCGTCTTGTCACCCATTTCGGCCAGAAAGAACGTTAGCGCAGTGGTGCCGAACACACCCATCGGATGCCTGGTCGACACCGCCTCGGCACCGTCGAGCTTGTCGGGAATCAGAATCCAGACGGCCATGACAGCAAATGATGCGACGACCGCCCAGTTCAGGATCGTGGGGCTCAGAACGCTCGCAAGCCATGCCCCCAACGCGCCGGACGCCGCATGATTGACGAGCGTTGCGACAAAGACGCCGAGAATAATCGGAATGGGCTTGCGATATCGGGCAGCGAGCACCAAGGACAGCAGTTGGGTCTTGTCGCCGATTTCGGCTAGGCCGACCACGCTGGTCGAAACGAGGAACGATTGCATAGGTTGTGGGCCGGGCCGCGCAATAGGTACGCGATGACGCGCATTCCGGCGACCCGGTCAGGTCGGAATGCGAGTCATCGGTCTTGCCAGGCATAGTGCTGTGCACGCCATGGCGGTCTGTCGACCACCAAGTATGTTGACGGGCACCCTCGAACATTGCGCTCGAGGCGGCTACTCCCCAATGAGAGGGGCGATTCTACAGTGTCCTGGCCCGGTAACGCAAATCGTCAGTTTTCCGAAAGCCGGTGCGTCGAGATGGAACGGCGTGAGGCGCGCAAATACCGAGTCCGTGATAGATGTTGCGCCAGCCAAGCTGGGTGACGACGCCAGGCAGACCCGCGTTGGTCACGATGACCGCGATGGACGACGCGCTCATCAGCAGACCGACGGCTCTGCCGCGTTCGTGCCGGGCAAACCAGGTCGAAACGAGTTTCACGCCGGCCGCGTAGTCGGCGCCCGCGGTGAGCCCCATGATGCATTGCAATACGAGCCCCACAGCTAATGAGGGGGTGTAACCGAAGCAGAACGTCGCGACTGCGAGGCCGAAAAGGGAGACCGACAGGGTTATGCGGCCACCGATCCGATCGGTCGTGACACCCCCCACGACATTGGAGAGAACGTAGCCCGCGTAGAACGCCGTGACAAACACACCGAGGGCGGCAATGGGAAGCCCGAGCGACTGTCCTGCGGGAAGTGCCACCGTTCCCCAGGCGAGGCGGCAGACCGTGCTCAGCATGAGCCCGGCCCACGCGAAAAATAGAATCACCCAACGGAATCGGGCGGCTTCTGCTTGCTCACTACAGCCCGTTGGCGTCGGAATGGCCGCTTGCATACTGTCTCCTCGCTACGATTGTCGGCTCGCTTTCGCGAGCGGGAATGGTGTCTATGATCGTGCGAAAAGCCGGCGAACAAAATCCGTCTACGGCAAAACCGTGTTCCCGGCGTGGAACGACAGCGCGAGACCTCCAGAAGATCCGGCGTGTGCCGTAAACAAGCGGTGGTCCGATAAAACGCGGGCCGGAATCAGCGTCGTTCGTCATCGACGCGATTCGGAGTCAAGGAATGAATTGAGTCACGCTCAGGGCCACGACTTCAGAATGCGCGCGTCTTCTCCCAGAAGACCGGCACCTCTGATGGCCTTCCGCCCAGCCTGCTCGAACAGATCAACCCGTCGACGTGACGTTCCACATTGGAGCAATCGTGACCAGAAAGAAAGATACCCAAAGGCGTCGTTACCTGTGGCGAGGCAATTCAGGAGCAGACCCATTGGAGCAGCCGGCGTTGAATGTACCGCCGGCGCGGCGCACCGCAGTATTCGGACTGATCCTCGTTCTGCTGAGCGTGCCGCTTCTGGCCTTCTGGGGAGCCTATGAAAGCTTGAGCGCCGGTTTCGCCGCGCAAGCCGTCAACGAGGCGGATAACGCTTTCGAGGAAGCCCGCTATAGCGTCGCATGGGAGGAGTCGGCCGAACGCAAGTACTTCCTCGACCCACGTCCGGAAGTTCTGCGGGAGCACAGCGAAGCCGGCGCGGCACTGGATGCTTCGCTGAAGAAGGCGATGGTGCTTGAACCCGGCAGCAGCACGATGCTGCTCGGCCTGCTGGAGAAGCACGCGAAGTATCGATCGTTCGCGAAGCCGATGTTCAAGGCCGTCGACGATCACGACATCGCCAAAGCCAATGAGATCGACGAGGATTCGGCCGATCCGCTCTTCGACGATATCGAGCACCAGGTCCTTGCAGCAGCGGCACAGCATCGCGACGATGCGACGACGCAACTCAACCGGCTCGTCGCCGTGCAACGGATCGTTCTGATATCGACCCCGGTGGTTCTGGCGATCGGGGTGGGGCTGACGCTGCTGTTTCTGCGGATGCTGCGGCGTATTCGCAAGAACGCGGACGCGGCGGCCCAGGATGCACTGCGCACGAGCGAACAGCGGCTGCAGGCGCTTGTCGCGAACACGTCGGACGCGATACTCGTTTCCGACATCAATGGGACGGTGACTTACGAGGCGCCGACGCGAAGACCGGATCCGTTGCGGAACATGGGTCAGCTCGTCGGCACCAGTCTGCTCGGTCCGATTCATCCCACTGATCGTCCCGCGCTGGCGGATCTGTTGCAAACCGTAGCGTCGACGACTCGATCCACGAAGTCCATCGAGATTCGCACGCGAGGCGAGGGCGATACGTGGCGCTATATTCAGCTTACTTTGACGAATCTGCTCGACGAACCGGCGGTCGGTGCGATCGTGGCGACAGCGAGCGACATCACCGAAAGAAAGAACTTCGAGGAGCAACTCGCGCGAAGGGCGTTCTACGATACGCTCACCGCGTTACCGAACCGCGCGCTGCTGCTCGATCGGATTGGTCAGGCCGAAGTTCGCGCGCGTCGGCGCAATGCGATGATCGGCGTCGTTTTCATCGACCTGGATAACTTCAAGCGCGTCAATGACAGTCTTGGGCATCACGTGGGAGACCGGCTGCTGATCGCAGCGGCCAAGCGCCTCGAAGGCTGCGTTCGTCCCTCCGATACCGTCGCGCGATTGGGCGGAGACGAGTTCGTCATCCTGCTGGAACACCTCGGCAGTGAAGCAACCAGCGAAGGCACTCTGGTCGCGGACAACATCCTTGCTCAATTCAGTCAACCGTTCGATCTCGACAACAAGCAGTACATCGTCAGCGCGAGCGTCGGGCTCGCATTCGCGCGCGCCGGCGGTGGCCGCGGCGATGCTGAAACGTTGTTGCGGGACGCCGACGTTGCGATGTACCGGGCCAAGAACGGCGGCAAGGGCCGCTATGTGGTTTTCGAAGAAGACATGCACACCGAAGCCGTCAAGAAGCTGGAGATCGAGACGGACCTGCGTTACGCGATCGAGCATCGTGAACTACGCGTGTATTTTCAGCCCATCATGCAGCTCCAGGCAGCAGGGTTCAGTGAAATGGAAGCGCTCGTGAGGTGGCAGCACCCCACGCGAGGTTTGTTGCCGCCGTCCGAGTTCATTGCGATTGCAGAAGAAAGCGGCCTGATCATTCCGCTCGGACGATACGTACTCGAAGAGGCTTGCCAGCAAGTCGCCCGCTGGCAGCAGGAGTTCCCAACCGAGCCGCCCCTGCAGATCAGTGTCAATCTCTCGCCCCGGCAGTTCGATGATCCCAACCTCGTTGCCGACGTGGCGGCGGCGCTGTCCAGTGCTCAGATCGGCGCAGCGGCGCTGAAACTGGAGGTCACGGAAGGTCTGATCATGCGGGATACGGCAAAGAGCATCGAGACGCTCCGTAAGCTGAAAGAGTTTGGCGTAACGATCGCAATCGACGACTTCGGTACGGGTTACTCGTCGCTAAGCTATCTTCGCAAGCTGCCGCTCGATGTGCTGAAGATCGACCGCTCCTTCGTTCAGGGCATCGGCACGAGTGCCGAAGACGACGCCATCGTTCGAGCCGTCATCTCCATGGCGCAGTCTCTTGGCTTGTCCGTCACGGCCGAGGGGATTGAAACGGATGAGCAAGCACGGCTCCTTCGGGAATGGTCTTGCCAGGCGGGACAGGGCTATCTTTTTTCGCGGCCTCTGCCTGCGGAAGAGTTCACGACTCTGTTTCGCGCGCGTTCTTCCAGCTCCAGCCGCAGCGACTTAGCGGGGGACGTCACCATGGAATTGCTCTGACTCGCGGGCGTCATGTGGCTCGACCTGTCGGGTCACATCATGCCGCCCGAGCTTCCAATGCCGCCGACCCCGGTCCCACCCGTGCTGTTATTCGGTGAGACCGCAATCGGATGTGCCGCTCCCGCCGTGGCCATCAGCGCGACGGCGGCGGCGGCCGGTTCGCCGTTGGCGTCGATGGCGCCGCGAGCGAGGAGGGCTTCGAGATCACTGTCCTCGCCAGGCTGACCGGCAGCGAACGTGGTGGTCAGGAAGTTGGGTGTGGACAGCGTAACACCATACGTTTGCTGTAGATTCTGGACGACCGCGGCCTGCGCGGTCAGCACGTCGGTCTGATTCGCGAGCGTCTGCTGGAACTGTGTGTTCACCCCGAAGCCGGCGATCAGTCCGGTTTCATTCGTGCCGAGTTGCGCCGCCAGATACGACACCAGCAGATCCGTCTCCGGCGTGACGTTGTACGTGCCGCCGGCGAATGCAACGGAATGCAGCATCGTCACGCCCGAGGTTGCGGCGATCAGGCAGGGCATCACTGCGCCGAGCGTCACGTGGTAGTTTCCGTTCGCATCCGCCGCAACCGCCATCGAGCCTCGCACGCAGTCGATGTTGATCGTCGCGTTCGCAAGTGCCTTGCCGGTTGCCGCGGTGCCGGCGATCGAAATCATCGACGTGCTGCTGCCGCTACCACCACCGCCTCCGCAGCCGGCGACCAACGCCATGGATGCCATCAGCAGCGTTGTGCCGACAGGCCGAATGAAGTGCTGCTGTCGAATGTTCATCGAAGTCTGCCGTTGGTTCGGACATGCTGTCTAAACGATCCGGTGCGACCGCCTATTCCATCTTTCGCGTAAACCTTCATGCTGAGTAGGCTCGGCGAAATTGACTCGCCTGAGCGGCGGGCGGACCTTTGCGCGATAAACAGATACGCAACGGCAAACGCTCACTTCATACGATTGGAATAGAGCGCACCATGCGGACGTTTACTCACGGTATTGGCGCCGGATATTTCGAGCCCGTTCTGTGCCGGAACGTCATTCCCGGCTAGAAAGAAGGGGTTATGCCGCGGGCTCCGATTCACCGCGCGTGTGCGTGGATCTGCGACGGACGGCATTCCGTCATCAAGAGGCATCAGGGCAGAGCAGTTGCAACCTGCAAACTAGCCATGAACGACGACCGTGACCGGAGGACTCAAGGCTTGGGTGGTACCGATCTGCGGCCGCTATCGGCGTTTGCCGACAATGAACTCTCCGCGTCGGAGCGCGCAGCCGCGCTCCATTGGCTGGCAACCGACCTGGGAGCGGCCGAACGCGTGGGCGACTACCGCGCGCAAAAAGCCGCGCTGGCGGCATTGTTCAGGGATCCGCGAGACGACGCGCGCTGCATCGTCGTGCGCCGCCGCTTCACGCCGTGGTGGCGGCAGGCTGGCCTCGCAGCCTCCTGCATGGCGATAGGCGTGGCGCTCGGCTCGTCATCCGGTTGGGTGTCGGCGAATTTCGCGGCCGCTCCGCCCGTGTTCGCGGAGCGCGCCGACATCGCTTTCGCGGTGTACGCGCCCGAGAAACGCCACCCCGTAGAGGTCGCGGCGCTGCAACGCGATCAACTGGTCAACTGGTTGTCACGGCGCCTCGATCGACAGTTGACGGTGGCTTCGCTTCGGGAATATGGGTATTCGCTGATGGGCGGCCGCCTGCTGCCCGGCGAGTCCGGGCCTGCCGCGCAATTCATGTATCAGAACACGGCAGGCGCCCGGCTTACGATGTACGTCGCAGCGATTCCAAAGGATGCGACAGCATTCCGCCTGTTTCGTGACGGCAATCGCAGCACGTTCTACTGGGGGAGCCAGGGAACGGGCTGCGCGCTGACCGGTCAACTCTCTGAGGCGCAATTGCGACCCATGGCGATCGACGCATGCAGCATGCTAGGGCAACCCTTCAAACGCCGGTAAACCAGCCACGGATTAAACCCATGACGTTTTGCGGATTTGGCATCTCCAATCATCCGGTACGCCGGCGCACGCTGCCTGCTGCGGGATGGCGGACAATCGCGCGGACGTTGTTGCATGGGCTCGCCTTGACGTGCCTGATCGTCTCAATGGGCGCGTTCGCCCAATCGACCAGCCCGATTGCGCCGGCTTCATCCGGGACAGCGGCGGAATGCGCGAATGCTGTCGCGTCGGATACCGTGAATGCGGATATCGAGCAGTTCCGGTGTCTCCCGGCTCGCGAACAGGCAGCGTCATTGCGCACGCGGATCGAAAACCACTCGATACTGTCCCTGACCGACGATCAGATCCTCGCCCTGATGGACGCGATGAAGCCTGAGGCCTTCGTCGAGTACGCGAAGTCCGACATGATTGCCGAAGACGCCTACGAATACAGCATGTTCCGTCAGGAGCGCATATCCGGAAGATGGCCGGAGCGCCCCGATCACATGCTTATCCGCTACCAGCACAGCCCTCGAAAAGTCTACGCAAAATGGCTGCCTGATGGCGCTCATGCGGGCCAGGAGATCCTTTACGACGAAACCACGGACCCGAAAAGCATGTTCGGCCATCTAGGCGGCCGGCTGCGTCTCGTGTCGGGCAAGGTCGCCGTCGACGGCCCGTTCGCGCACGCCCAGTCCCGCCATAGCGTCCGGGATCTCGGCTTGCAGTTCATCGCGCGCACTGTCGAGCACGATGCGCGCAGCTTTCGTGAAGAGGGCCTCAGCGAAAAGCCGGGCCGCATCGAACTCATGAACGCGCACGGCACGCGATTGCTGGCGTGGACATGGACCGCTCCGTCAGGACCGCCCGCGCATTACGCCCCGCGCGTCAGACTGCTGTTCGATCTTCAGCACACCTGGCCCTGTGGCGAAGCCGCGTGGGACGAACAGGGCGGCCTGCTGGAGCTGATCCGCTTCGAAGATGTCGTGCCTCGTCAGTGGAGCGAATCCATTTTCGATCGTGGCAACCCTGAATACGGTTTCCGCTGATGCACCGCCCGGCGGAACGTTCACGCAACCGCCAGTTCCTCGCCTGCGCCGACCGTCCATTAATATTTTTTCCGACTTAATTGCACCGGAAAAATATATTGGACGTCTTAAGCGCCCTCTCGCACTATTCGTACCTTCCCAGCCGCACGCGCACGCGCGCGCCATTGCGGGCCACCCTGCGGCAATCGCCGCGCCGGTCGCCGTTCGCGATGGTGCATGTGGCGGCCTGGGCACAATTCCAATGTCGACGACCCCAATACCTGAGGACACAAATGCCTGACTATCGATCGAAAACTTCGACCCATGGCCGCAACATGGCCGGCGCACGCGCCTTGTGGCGCGCCACCGGAATGAAGGACGGTGATTTCGGCAAGCCCATTATTGCGGTGGTGAACTCGTTCACGCAGTTCGTGCCGGGCCATGTGCATCTGCGCGACCTCGGCGCGTTGGTCGCGAAGGAAATCGAAGCGGCCGGCGGCGTCGCCAAGGAATTCAACACCATTGCCGTGGACGACGGCATCGCCATGGGTCACGGCGGCATGCTGTATTCGCTGCCCTCGCGCGAACTGATCGCCGACTCGGTGGAGTACATGGTCAACGCGCACTGCGCCGACGCCATGGTCTGCATCTCCAATTGCGACAAGATCACGCCGGGCATGCTGATGGCCGCCATGCGCCTGAACATCCCCGTCGTGTTCGTTTCCGGCGGTCCGATGGAAGCGGGCAAGGTCAAATCGCCGACGGACGGCCAGGTGATCGCCAAGATCGACCTGATCGACGCGATGATCAAGGCGGCCGACCCGAAGATCAGCGACGCCGAAGTGGCCGAGGTCGAGCGCAGCGCCTGCCCGACGTGCGGCTCGTGCTCGGGCATGTTCACCGCGAACTCGATGAACTGCCTGACC
The DNA here is from genome assembly GCF_004339745.1 of Paraburkholderia sp. BL9I2N2. GTDB lineage: Bacteria > Pseudomonadota > Gammaproteobacteria > Burkholderiales > Burkholderiaceae > Paraburkholderia. The sequence continues at coordinate 2,040,744 of NZ_SMGP01000001.1, forward strand.
GAAGCGATCGGTCTGGCGCTGCCCGGCAACGGCACGATCGTCGCCACGCATGCCTGGCGCAAGGGCCTGTTCGAGCAGGCCGGCCGCCTGGTGGTGGACCTGTGCCGCCGCTACTATCAGGAAGAAGACGTGTCGGTCCTGCCGCGCAGCATCGCGAGCAAGCAGGCGTTCGAGAACGCCATGGCGCTCGACGTGGCCATGGGCGGTTCGACCAATACCGTGCTGCACCTGCTGGCAGCGGCGCAGGAAGCCGGCGTCGATTTCACGATGTCCGACATCGATCGCATCTCGCGCAAGGTGCCGTGCCTGTGCAAAGCGGCGCCCGCCACCGACAAATACCATATCGAAGACGTGCATCGTGCCGGCGGCATTCTCGGCATTCTCGGCGAGCTGGCCCGCGCGGAGCTGCTCGACCTGTCGTGCGGCAACGTGCATAGCGGCACGCTGGGCAACGCCATCGCCAAGTGGGACGTGGCCGGCGACGCGGGCGAAGAAGCGCAGAAATTCTTCCGCGCGGCGCCGGGCGGCATTCCGACCACCGTCGCGTTCAGCCAGGAAGCCACGTTCGCGTCGCTGGATACCGACCGCAAGACCGGCTGCATCCGTAGCAAGCAGAACGCGTATTCGAAAGACGGCGGCCTCGCCGTGCTTTACGGCAACCTCGCGGACAAGGGCTGCATCGTCAAGACCGCCGGTGTCGACGAATCGCAGTGGATCTTCTCCGGACGCGCTCGCGTCTTCGAAAGCCAGGACGACGCCGTCGAAGCCATTCTGGGCGACAAGGTCGTGGCGGGCGACGTGGTCGTGATCCGTTACGAAGGTCCCAAGGGCGGCCCCGGCATGCAGGAAATGCTTTACCCCACGTCGTATCTGAAGTCCAAGGGATTGGGTAAGACCTGCGCGCTGTTTACCGACGGCCGCTTCTCGGGCGGTTCGTCGGGGCTGGTGATCGGGCACGCGTCGCCGGAAGCTGCGGAAGGCGGCACGATCGGCCTGGTGGAAGAGGGCGATGTGATCGAGATCGACATTCCCAACCGCAAGATGCACCTGGTGGTGTCGGACGCGGAACTGGCGCGCCGTCGCGAAGCCATGGAGGCACGCGGCGACAAGGCCTGGCTGCCGGTGAATCGTGAACGCGTGGTGTCGCAAGCGTTGCAGGCCTACGCCGCGCTGGCGACCTCGGCTGATCGCGGCGCGGTGCGGGATATTTCGCAACTTAAGCGCAAATGAGATGGGACGGCTCTGGCACCCGCAGCAGGGCGGTCAGGGCCGGCCGGATTCACTTCCCCTCAGGTTTGGAATCGTCCCAGTTCATGCGGTGGCGATCGACTGTTTCGCGATGGCGCGCATCGTCTTCGGTATGGAGGTAAAGACTGGTCGTGTTGAGTGACACGTGGCCCAGATTGTCACGGATCGTCCGCAGATCCACACCGCCGTCTGCTTGATGCGAACCCGCGGTATGTCGAAGCCAGTGCGCCGATGCTCTTTCCAGTTCGTCCGCTCGATCGGCGAACTCGGCGCCTTTGGAGCGCAACCAACTGGCGGCATTGCCAAAAATGCTCTTGATCGCGTCGTGAATGGCGGAGCGGGACAGATTCCGGTTCCGGCCTCTGAACGGAATGACCAACGGCGTTTCTTCGCTCCGGGTCGGCAGAGGCGCCAAACCATTTTCAGTTCGGTAAAGCCGCATTTCCTGAATCAGCTCAGGCGAGGCGGGGACGATGCGCTCCTTGTTCCCTTTGCCGAGCGTTTCAAGCCACCACTGATCTTTGCCGTCAGCGCCTAGCCAGCGGGAAAAGTCGCCCATTTTCCCGCCGGCGACTTCAGATATCCGCATGCCCTGAAGATAGAAAAGCGTCGTCAGCCAGCGGCTACGGGCGTAATACGCCCGCTCATCGGCAGACTCGCGCGGCAGTTGCTCGACAAACACCTTCACTTCGTCCCATAGCGACGTCGACAGATAGCGCGTCACTCGGGGCGCGGAGCGTTTGGCGCGTTGTCGAAGCAGCGCCATGGGATTGCCCCGCAGATAGCCGGCGTTGACCAGCCACGTGAACATCGCGTTCAGGATGATCAGCGCCTGACGCTGGCTGGCCGGCGACAGCGGCCCATTGAACGGACGCCAGCGCTCGTCGCCGCGGGGAAATTTGCCGCCGGTGGCCGAAACCCAGCGCGCCGCCGGCTGCGGATCGACGAGAAACCCCTTGAACCGCAGCAGATCCTCGTGCGTCAGCGACGACAGCGGTTTGCCGAGTTGCACGACGGCCCACAGCAGCAGCCGCTCGGCTTCCTTGCGGTAGTTGTCGAACGTCGTTTTGGTGTCGGCGTAGTTCGACAGCCACGCGCGGACGGCGTCCAGATCGTTGGTGGCCGACAGCTGTGAGCCACTGGCTGCGCCACGGTTGGTGCCGTCACGACCGTCGAGAATTTCGGGAACGACTAGCGATTCGACAGGCTGAACGGTAACGAGTTGAGCATCAGGCACGGTTTTGAAGGTCCCAAAGACGAGATTCTTGCGCGAAAAGCACTCGGCACATCATACACGACATTATAGTACTAATGTCGTGTAGCGGATAAGAGTAAATTGTGTATTCGACGTTATACGTTGTATTATCAACACATTCGGATAATACAGCCGCCCAAGGATTCCTATGACTCTCGAAGCCGATATCGAAGCGTTGCGTGAACGCGTCCCGGACACGCAGGAGCTTTATCGTGAGGTTTGCGCGCTGATGTTCTTCCGTTACGGAGAAACGCCGACAGCGAACAAGCTCTATCAACTTGTTCGCAAAGGCAGCATGAGCGCTCCGGCGAAAGCCTTGCGGGATTTCTGGACGGAAGTCAGGGACAGGACGCGGGTCGACGTCGGGCAACCAGATTTGCCGCCAGAGGTCGCGAGCGCCGCCGGCGAACTGGCGGCGACGCTTTGGCGGCTATCGGGCGACGCGGCCAATGCGGCGCTGGAAGTCTTCAGGCAAGACGCGCAGCGCGAAATAGCCGAGGCACGCGAACATGCACGAGGATTGGCTGCGGAACGCGACACTGCGATCGCCGCCGCCGAGCAGACGTCCCGCGACGCGGCAAACGTTCGCACTGAAAACGCAAAGCTGCTCGCGCGCCTCGTCGAACTGGAAACCGCCAAAACCATGCTCGCTGATCAGCTCGCGCAGTCCAGAAACGAAAGCGCGGTTGCCGCCACGGCGCTGTCGGAAGCCAGACGGGAATTCGCCGAGGAGTTGAGCAAGCTACGCGTCATGCACAATCAGAGCGAACAGCGCCTCGCCGCGACTGAAAAGCGGGCGCTCCTGGAGATCGACAGCGAGCGGACGGCCGCGCGCCAGACGCGCCAGGAACTGCAGGCCGCTATCGATCGGATGGCCGAGGCGCAGGCCACGCATCAGGCAGAACGAGATCAGCTGCGCGATGCGCTCGCTGCGGCGAAAACCCAGTTGGCGACGTCGATGACACGTTGCGCGAGCGTCGAAGGAGAACTCGCATCACGGGACATTGCGCTCGACGAACAAATCGCGGCGAGCGAACTCCTTCGCAAAAAGCTTGAAGCGCTGTCTCGTCAACTGGTGGAAAGCGGGCGCCCTGCTGCGACGTCCTCACCCTCTTCTCGCCGCCCGTCATCAGCCAGGAGACGGGACGTGCGCCGCGATTTGAAGTTCACGGAAACAGCGGCGGTTCGCAGGTCAACCTCGGAAAGCTGACGCAACGTGGTACGCGCGTGTGATCTTAGATAATGGGCGCTCCGCCCGTCACCGCGATCGTTGCGCCCGAGATATAGCTCGCTTCATCGGAGGCGAGCATCACGTAGGCGGCGGCCAGTTCGGCCGGCTGGCCCGGGCGTTTCATCGGCACCTGCTCGCCGAACTTCTCCACTTTCTCGCGCGGCATGGTCGACGGAATCAAAGGCGTCCAGATCGGCCCGGGCGCGACACAATTCGCCCGTATGCCCTTCTCCGCCAGCAATTGAGCAAGACCGCCGGTGAAATTCTGAATCGCACCTTTGGTGGTCGCGTAGGCGATCAACCCCGGATTGGGATGATCCGCATTGATCGACGACGTATTCACGATCGACGCCCCTGGCTTCATATACTTCACCGCCGCCCGCGTAATCCTGAACATCGCGCCGATGTTGGTATCGAACGTCTTGTCCCATTCTTCATCGCTGATGTCTTCGAGCGACGGATAGCTCATCTGATAGGCCGCATTGTTGACCAGCACGTCGAGGCGCCCGAACGCCTCGACGGCTCGCTCGACGATCTCCTTGCAGTGCGCCGGGTTCGTGATGTCGCCACGCAGCAGCAACGCCTTGCGGCCGGCCTCCTCCACCCAGCGCGCGGTTTCGCGCGCATCGTCGTCTTCGTTGAGGTAGGAGATCAACACGTCCGCGCCCTCACGCGCGAACGCAATGGCGACAGCGCGGCCGATTCCACTGTCGCCGCCGGTAATGATGGCGGCCTTGCCGGCAAGACGCCCTGAGCCCTTATACGATTGCTCGCCGTGATCCGGTTGCGGCTTCATGGGCGCGGTTTGCCCCGGCGTCTGGTCCTGCTGCTGGTTTGGAAACGGTGGCGTGGGACGTTGCGGGTCGGTCATGGCGATCTCCAAAGCGCGAATGAACATACGCGGCGCGCTAAAAGCACGCGGCGGCTGCCGTAGACGCAGCAACGTTCGGGCCCGCGCGCATCGCCGTACCGAACCGTCGTCAGGCATGCGTGCTGCTCAACGGCGTGGTCGGCACGGCATGCGCGGTTAGCTCCCGCGGACGCGCCAGCCCCGGCGCAGCCAGATAGGCGATTTCATAGCCGACGACACCCTCGAATCGCGCGCAGCGGCGCCGTGCTCAGCGTAAAACGCGCGAGCTTCCAGTTGAACGCATCGAGGCCCACGAGCGAGACGACGACATCGTCGCGCTTGGCAAGCCGGTGGCGAAACTGCAGTTGAGCCGCAACGACTTCAGCCAGCCGCAACCGGGCGTCAAACAACTCGCCGCGCTCAAGGCCGCTGCGCCTATTCTCACGCAGGAGCAACTGGTTAAACCGGACACGAACCTGAACCAGATCATCGACGCGTTGATCGATGCAAAGCCCGCGCAGCCAATTATCGCGGCCGACGCAGGCAAGTAAGCCGACCACACCGCCATGGCTACCGACGATTCACTGTCGCTCGAGGACTCCGCATCAACCGTTCGACGGCATCGCGAAGCGCCACCACGACGCGATCCGCTGAAGACCTGGCGCGTGGCGGGACTTGCGTTGCCGCCATCGACACAGCGAGGCCGCGCGACAGGCGCGACTTGTGGTTGACGGAACTGCGTTTGCAGTTACTGGACGGATTGATCGGGACTGTCGGGCAGCACTGAACGTCCCGGATCGGCGCACAGGTCACGCCAACGAGCCGTGCCCCGGTCCATGCACAAACACAGCGCGTTAGGGCATCGCCACGCCACGCTCTCTGCTGCGCGCCGTGCCGGCCTCGGTTTCCGTGTCGGTGCCAGTGACGTGAACGGCTGGCGCGCGCAACAACACACGAGACGCAATCCATTGCAGCGCAGAGCACAAAACCAGATACACGATCCCGACGAACACGAAAATCTGCGCAGGGTAAATCATCAGACGGCTGTTGACCTGATTGGCGAGAAAGGTGAATTCCGGCACCCCAACGATATACGCGAGCGAAGTATCTTTAATGAGCGACACCCACTGATTGACGAACGACGGCATCATCACGCGTACCGCCTGCGGCAGCACCACATAGCGTAACGCTTGCCAACGCGTCAGCCCGAGTGACAGCGCCGCGTTCTGCTGGCCCGCTCCGATCGAGACGATGCCCGCATGTACCGAATGCGACAGATACGCGCCACCGATCAACGACAGCGCGCACACCACCGCCGCCAGACCCGGCACGTCGACATGCAGCAGAATCGGCATCAGGAAGAACGTCCAGAAAATCAGCATCAGCACCGGAATCGCCCGGAAAAACGCGACGATTCCGAGCAGAAGCAGATGCGCGGCGCCGCGCGTCATCGAGAGCGCCACACCGCCTGCCAGACCTACCGCAGCGGACAGCAGCGCCGACACCACCGACAGCACCACAGTCAACGCCGCGCCACCCAGCGGCCCATTGGGGAACGCACCTAGCAGCAGATATCGCAGCGTCGGCAGCGATTCGAGCGCACTCATGCGTGCCCCCTTTGCAACGCACGCGCACCCGTGCGTTGCCAGATCACCAATGCAATTTCGATCAACGCGATGGTGACGACATACAGCACGGTTGCCGTACCGAAGGCCTGAAAAGTCCGGAAGCTCTCCGTGTCGACCTGACGCGACATATACGACAGCTCGGCCACGCCGATCGCCATTGTCAGCGACGAGTTCTTCACGATATTCATGTATTGCCCCGCGAGCGGCGGCGTGGCGATACGCACCGCTTGCGGCAAGATCACATGACGTAAGGTGGCGTAACGCGTCATGCCCAAGGCGGCGCCGGCCTGATATTGCGCGACGCCCACGCCGCGAATGCCGGCGCGAAACTCTTCGGCGATAAAGGCGGTGCTGTAGCAGGTCAAGCCGAGCCAGCCCGCGAACAGCTCGAAGCTCGGCCAGCGCAGAACAATAGGCCCAACGTTCAACAGATGCGGCGCGTTCAGCCACGTCATCCACAGCTGGGGCAGCAGCGTCGCCGCGCCGAAGTACCAGAATAGCAACTGCGCCAGCAGCGGCGAATTGCGAAACACGAGCACATAGAGCCGTGCCGCAGCGGCGACCGTGCGATGTTGGGAGATTTGAGCCACGGCCAGCCCGAAGCCTAGCAACGTGGCGCATACGCTCACGCAAGCCGACAGAACCAGGGTGATGACAAAGCCATGTGCGAGCCAGTCGAGATAGCGAGGCTCCAGCCAGAGATTCATGAAATGCATTCGAAAAACCGCGGTCCTCTATCAGCAAGACGGCCCGGCCGCGCGTTTCGAGTCATGACCGGGCCGTATTCAGGCGCTTAGAAAGCGACGTACGTCAGCTCTTTTGCGCGTCGCCGATCTTGAACAAACGTGGCAACGGCGCGGCACTTGTCGGGCCGAACCAGGTGTCGTAAATCTTGCCGGCCGTGCCTTTGGCCTCCAGATCCTTCAACGTCTCGTTGACGACATTCAGCAGTCGCGTCTCGCCCTTCGGCACACCCACGCCTTCGTAGTCGTTGGAGATGGTGAACGGCGGGATCTCGTAGTTCGCCTTGTCCGGCACTTTAGCCAGCAACGCGACGAGCTTCGGCCCGTCTTGCGTAATCGCCTGCACATTGCCCGTGCGCAGCGCGGCGAAAGCGAACGGCGTGTCGTCGTAAGCGACGATCGTGGCGCCCGGGAATTGCGCGCGCACCTGCTGCTCATTGGTCGTGCCTTTGTCCGCACCGATACGCAAGCTGTTCAACTGCTGCGGCGACGTGAGCGTGCCCTTCTTCGCGATGAACTGCGTGCCGGACGCAAAATACGGGGTGCTGAAATCCACCTCCTTCTTGCGATCGTCGGTAATCGTAAAGTTGGCGAACACCAGATCCACCTTGCCCGACTTCAGGAAGGCGATGCGGTTGGCCGGATTGGTCGGCTGGATATCGAGCTTGACGCCGAGCCGGGTCGCGAGAGCACGCGCATAGTCGATGTCGAGCCCGACGATCTGGTTGTTCTTCGGATCGACAAAGCCGAACGGCGGATTGCTGTCGAACGCGGCAACTCGCAGCACGCCCGCTTTCCTGATGTCGTCGAGGCGATCCGCGTGCGCGGCGGTAGACAAGACGAGCAGACTTCCGGCAAGCACTGCCCCAAGCACTCTGAAATTCATAGCGGTGGTTTCCTGTTGTTCTTGATGATCCGCGCAAGACGTCGATCGACGTTCTTTCTTGCGCGTGAGCCACTCACTCTACCAACGCTGCCGGACAGAACAAACGAAGCAATTCTCAGGTGCTAAGCGGCGAAAGTCATATCGCCGGCGCTGGAATGCCCGCGTTGCCAGGAGCGGCTCACATCACGCGGGAAAAAACCGGTTTTCAGGCCGCGGCAACCCGAGATTCTCGCGCAGCGTCACGCCTTCATACTCGCGCCGGAACAGCCCTCGCTTCTGCAATTCAGGAATGACTTTATCGACGAAGTCATCGAGGCCGGCGGGAAGGTGCGAGAACATCACATTGAACCCGTCCGAGCCCTCCTCCACCAACCACTGCTCCATCTGATCCGCGATCATCGCAGCCGTGCCGACCATCTCAAGTCCCGAGTAGCCGCCAATGCGCTGCGCGAGCTGGCGAATCGTCAGGCCATCACGCTGCGCCCATTCGACCACCCTTTGCCGTGCCGTACGGCTCGCATTGGTTTCGGGGATTTCCGGCAATGGGCCGTTCGGATCGAAGCCGGACACATCGTGCCCCAATGCAATCGACAACGAAGCGAGGCCGCTCTCGTAGTGAACGAACGTGTCGAGTCGCGCGCGCGTCTCCTGCGCCTCGTCCAGCGTATCGCCCACCACGACGAAGGCGGCCGGCAAGATCTTCATGTGATCGCGCTGCCGACCGAGTTTCTCCATGCGGCCTTTTACATCGGCGTAGAAGCGCTTTCCGTCAGCCAGATTGCTTTGCGCGGTGAACACCACCTCGGCGGTTTCGGCCGCGATCTGCCGCCCCGCTTCGGATGAACCGGCCTGCACGATGACCGGCCAGCCCTGAATGGGGCGCGCGATATTCAACGGTCCGCGCACGGAGAAGCTGTCGCTCTTGTAATTCAGCACATGCAGTTTCTGCGGATCGAAGTAGGTACCGGTTGCCGTATCGCGGACAAAGGCGTCGTCGGCCCAACTGTCCCACAGGCCGGTGACCACATCGAAGAACTCGCGGGCACGCCGATAGCGTTCGTCATGCTCGACATGCTCGTCGAGGCCGAAATTGAGCGCGGCGTCCGGGTTCGACGTCGTCACGAGATTCCATCCTGCGCGGCCGCCGCTGATGTGATCGAGCGAGGCGAAACGCCGGGCCACGTGATAAGGCGCGTCGAACGTGGTGGACGCGGTGGCGACCAGCCCTAGCCTTTCGGTTACCGCCGCCAGCGCGGGCAACAGCGTCAGCGGCTCGAACGACGTGACCGTGTGGCTATGCTTGAGCGCATCCAGCGGCATATTGAGCACCGCGAGATGGTCGGCCATGAAGAACGCGTCGAAGCGGCCGCGTTCGAGCGTCTGCGCAAAACGCTTCAGGTGGCCGAAATTGAAGTTGGCGTCCGGATAGGCGCCGGGATAGCGCCATGCGCCGGTATGAATCGTCGTGGGACGCATGAAGGCGCCGAGGCGAAGCTGACGTGACATGTGCCGCTCTCCATTGCGAATAGGTCGGGCCAGTTTAATCGCGCTTCGCCGCGGCTGCTTGCGGCCGATTCGCGGGTCATTCCCACTCCCGGCCGCCGTGCCGCGCGGATGCGCGCCGGCATCCATCCCAAATGCGTCCCTGAAGAAATACAAAGCACAAAATCTTCGTTCGCCCGGCACGACTCCATCACTAGACTGTGATTCAACTTGTCATAACAAGTACGGACAACCCCGCAAAACCATGACGAAACCCGACCTCGCCAACGTGCTGCCGCTTGCCGCTGCTCCGCTCTACGAGCAGATCAAGACGGAGTTGCGCGCACGCATTCTCAACGGCACGTATGCGGCCCATTCGCAGATGCCCTCCGAAAACGATCTGTGCGCGATGTTCGACGTCAGCCGCATCACCGTGCGGCAAGCACTCGGCGATCTGCAGAAGGAAGGCCTCGTTTTCAAGCTGCACGGCAAGGGCACCTTCGTTTCCAAGCCGAAAGCATTCCAGAACGTCGGCGCGCTGCAGGGCTTCGCCGAAGCGATGTCGTCGATGGGCTATGAAATCGTCAACCAGCTCAAGCACATCCGTTTCATGCCGGCCACCGCCCAGATCGCTCAGCGCCTTGAGTTGCCCGAAGGCGCGAAAGTGGCCGAGATCCACCGCGTGCGTCTGCTCAATCGTGAACCGGTGTCGCTGGAAATCACATGGGTGCCCGAAGCATTAGGCAAGCGCCTCGCCAATGCCGACCTCGTCACGCGCGACATCTTTCTGATTCTCGAGAACGATTGCGCCGTGCCGCTCGGCCACGCGGACGTTTCCATCGACGCCATTCTCGCCGACGAAGACATCGTCGAAGCATTGAACGTCGAGGAAGGCAGCCCAGTGCTGCGGATCGAACGTCTCACCCATAGCGCGGACGGCACGCCGATCGACTACGAATACCTCTATTTCCGCGGCGATGCATTCCAGTACCGCTTTCGCATCGATCGTCAGAAAGAGAAGAAGAGCACAAGGAAGACGAAATGAATACGCATGTGATCGAGTACGACCTGGTCGTCGTGGGCGGCGGCACGGCCGGCCCTATGGCTGCCGTCAAGGCCAAGGAACAGAACCCGAACCTCAAGGTACTGCTGCTGGAAAAGGCCAACGTCAAGCGCAGCGGCGCGATTTCGATGGGGATGGATGGCCTGAACAATGCCATCATCCCCGGTCACGCGACACCCGAGCAATACACGCGCGAAATCACCATCGCAAACGACGGCATCGTCGATCAGTCGGCCGTCTACGCTTACGCGCGGCACAGCTTCAAGACCATCGAGGAACTGGACCGCTGGGGCGTGAAGTTCGAAAAAGACGGTACCGGCGACTATGCCGTCAAGAAAGTGCATCACATGGGCTCTTATGTCCTGCCGATGCCGGAAGGCCACGACATCAAGAAAGTGCTGTACCGGCAGCTCAAACGCGCGCGCATTGCGATCACCAATCGGATCGTTGTCACTCGCGTGTTGACCGATGCGCAAGGGAGCGCCTGCGGCGTGCTGGGCTTCGATTGCCGCACGGCCGATTTCTACGTGGTGCGCGCCAAGGCGGTGATCCTCTGCTGCGGCGCGGCGGGCCGGCTCGGCTTGCCGTCGTCGGGATATCTGATGGGCACTTACGAGAACCCCACCAACGCCGGCGACGGCTACGCGATGGCCTATCACGCCGGCGCCGCGCTGGCGAACCTCGAGTGCTTCCAGATCAACCCGCTGATCAAGGACTACAACGGCCCGGCCTGCGCCTACGTGACGGGACCGCTCGGCGGTTTTACGGCCAACGGCAAGGGTGAACGCTTCATCGAATGCGATTACTGGAGCGGGCAGATGATGTGGGAGTTCTATCAGGAACTGCAGAGCGGCAATGGCCCCGTGTTTCTGAAGCTCGACCATCTCGCGGAAGAAACCATTCAGACCATCGAGCAGATTCTGCATACGAACGAGCGCCCGAGCCGCGGACGTTTTCATGCGGGACGCGGCACCGACTATCGCGAGCAGATGATCGAGATGCACATCTCCGAGATCGGCTTTTGCAGCGGTCATAGCGCATCCGGCGTGTACGTGAACGAGCGCGCGGAAACTACGGTTGCGGGTCTCTATGCTGCCGGCGACATGGCGGCCGTGCCGCACAACTACATGCTCGGCGCGTTTACCTATGGCTGGTTCGCCGGCCACAACGCCGCGCAATACATCGAGGGCCGCGAGCATGCCGCGCTGGACGACGAGCAGATCGAAGCTGAGCGCTCACGCATCTACGCCCCGCTCGAACGGGACACCGGGCTCGCGCCGGCGCAGGTCGAATACAAGCTGCGCCGCATGGTGAACGACTATCTGCAACCGCCGAAAGTCACGCGCAAGATGGAAATCGGCCAGCAGCGCTTTGCCGAAATCGCCGACGACATCGGCCGGATCAAGGCCGACAATCCGCACGAACTGATGCGCGCCGCCGAAGTGCGGGCGATTCGCGATTGCGCCGAAATGGCCGCGCACGCATCGCTGTATCGCACGGAGAGCCGCTGGGGGCTGTACCACCATCGGGTCGACTATCCGCAGCGCAACGACGCGGACTGGTTTTGCCACACGCATCTGCGCAAGGACGCAACGGGTCGCATGAGCAGCGAAAAACGCGCCGTCGAACCCTACGTGGTGCCACTCGACGCTCACGACAGTCACGCCTATCAGAACTTGCGCATCGGCGAACCCGCGCTTGCCGACGCCTGAGGAGCCACCATGCCGACGACACCGCACAACATTTTCCAGCGCAGCGCCGCACCCGTCACGATCGACGAGGACAAGTGCATTGCCGACAAAGGCTGCACGGTCTGCGTGGATGTCTGCCCGCTCGACCTGCTCGCGATCGATCTGAGCAAAGGCAAGGCCTATATGAAGTTCGACGAATGCTGGTACTGCATGCCTTGCGAAAAAGATTGCCCGACCGATGCGGTCAGGGTCGAGATTCCCTATCTGCTGCGGTAACGACGAAGCATCGCGACGAACCATCCACTTTGAAACACGGCCGCTTATCAACCGGGGTTTAACTCATGAATATCCGTCATCTGCTTGCCACGACGCTCCTCGCGAGCGGCCTGCTGGCGCTCACCGCCGGCGCGGCGCGCGCCGAGACCATCCGCATTGCGATCGGCACTCAGGACACGACGATCAATTGCGCCACCGGCGGCCTGCTGATCCGCGAACTGAATCTGCTCGACAAGTATCTGCCGCACGACGGCAAGTACAAGGACGTCAAATACGACGTGCAATGGAAGGACTTCACGTCCGGCGCGCCGATCACCAATGAGATGGTCGCGGGCAAGCTCGATTTCGGATCGATGGCGGACTTTCCTGGTTCATTGAACGGCACGGCCTTCCAGAAGGCGGGTAAGAAGAGCGTGTTCATTACCGTGCTCTCAGGCAGCATCGAGGGCAGCGGCAACGGCATTGTCGTGCCGGACGACTCGCCGATCCGCTCGGTCGCCGACCTGAAGGGCAAGACGATCTCGGTGCCGTTCGCCTCGGCAGCGCACGGCATGCTGTTGCGGGCCGTGAAGGCACAAGGCTGGAATCCCGACACTGACGTGAACATCATCACGCAGTCGCCGGAAGTGGCAGGCAGCGCGCTAAAGGCGCATAAGATCGACGCCCATGCCGACTTCGTGCCGTTCGCCGAACTGTTCCCGTTCCGCGGCTTTGCGCGCAAGATTTACGACGGCGCGCAGACGCATGCGCCGACCTTCCACGGCACGCTGGTCGATGCCGACTACGCGAAGCGCTATCCGGAGGTGGTGGTCGCGTATCTGCGCGCGGTGATCGAAGCCAACCAGCTGTTCGCGCAAGATCCGGAGAAGTACAGTCAGCTGATCCAGAAAGTGACCGGCATCGACGCCGAAGTCAATTATCTGTTCCACGGGCCGCTCGGTCTGCAAACGCGTGATCTGACGTGGAAGCCCGAATACCGCCAGGCGACGGTCACGGCCATCAGCACGCTCAAGCTGCTGAAGAAGACCGACGTCGATCTGGATGTGAACACCTTCATCGACGATCGCTATATCCGCGAAGCGTTCAAGCAATCCGGCCTGAACTACGACGCGGCGCTCAAGAACTACGCGAAACAACCGCTCGTCGCCGATGACGCGCAAACCGGCAAGCGCATCACCGATCTGCGCAGCGTCACGCAGGTCTGGGTCGATGGCGAAGGCAAGGTGCGCGACTACGCGTCGGCCCAGGAAGCGTTCGCCGCCGTCAATACGCTCGAGCGAGGCGGCAAGAAAGTGCGCGTCGTCTACATCCAGGATCATTCGAGCGGACTGAAGCTCTTTGCCAATCAGGCCTGGTACGTGAAGGATGCCAAGGGCAACCTCGCCGGATTCCTCCTGAAAGAAAACGCGGATAGCTACGCGAAACAGGTGAACGGCAATGTCGTGGATTTCGCCGCCGCCAAAACCGACGCGACACAAGCCGTCGCGGCGCGCTAACCGCCGAGCCGCGGCCTGCCTCACTCAGGAGAGTCCTCGATGTCAGCCATTCTTGAAGCAGCGCAAACCGCAAGCATCCGGCGCGCCGCAGCCGGTCAGCAGATCTGGAGACCAGCGCGCCTTATCCGCGCGTTGGCCAGGATCGCCGCCGTCCTGGCGTGCGTGGGGATCTGGCAAGTGCTCGCCGAACATCATGTCTCGTTGGGCTTCGTGACCTTCGCCAATGTGCCGGCGCCGAGCGATGTCGTGCCGGCGGCGTGGGCCCTGCTCCACTCGCCGAAGCTGCCGATGCATCTGCTGTCGAGCCTCACACGCGTGCTGGTTGGCTTTGTTGCGGCGAGCGTCGTCGGCATTGGACTCGGGCTCGCTATCGGCCGCTATCGCGCGTTCGAATACACCTTGCTGCCGCCGCTCGAAGTATTGCGGCCGATTCCCGCGGTCGCGTGGATCCCGCTCGCCATCCTGATGTTTCCTTCATCGGAGATGAGCATGATGTTCATCACTTTTATCGGCGCGCTGTTTCCGATCCTGCTCAACACGATTCACGGCGTGGAAGGCGTCGATCCACGGCTGGTCGCGACGGCGCGTTCGCTCGGCACGCGAGGCGGCGCACTGTTCAGCGAAGTGATCCTGCCCGGCGCCGCACCCGCCATCGTCACGGGCCTGTCGATCGGCATGGGCACCGCGTGGTTCTGTCTGGTGAGCGCCGAGATGATCGCGGGTCAATACGGGATCGGCTATTTCACATGGGAGTCGTACACGTTGCAGAACTACGCGGACATCGTCGTCGGCATGCTGCTGATCGGCGCGTTGGGCATGGGCAGCAGTCTGCTGGTGAGGCGTGCCGGCCTCGCGCTGATACCGTGGTACCGCATGGAGGCATCGCAGCGATGAGTACGCAATTGCAATCGAAACCGGCGGGCCGCATCGACGTGCGGGCTCTGAGCGTCGAAGTGGGTTTGCGCGAGCAGCGGTTCACCGCACTCGATCAACTGGACTTCAGCGTCGAACCCGGCGAATTCGTCTGCGTGCTGGGACCGTCGGGATGCGGAAAATCCACCCTGCTGGCCGCGCTCGCCGGTCATGTGTCGGCCAGCGCGGGAGAGATCGCCGTCGACGGCGAACAAGTGCTGCGTCCGCATCCGGAACGCGGCCTCGTGTTTCAGCAGCACACACTGTTTCCGTGGAAGCGCGTGATCGACAACGTCGCGTTCGGCCTGAAGATGAAGGGCCTCGCCGCCGACGAGCGGCGCCGCCAAGCGAGCGACCTGCTCGATCTGGTTGGCCTGAGCGGATTTGGCACACGCTATCCGGCACAGTTGTCGGGCGGCATGCAGCAGCGCGTGGAAATCGCACGCGCGCTGATCAACCGGCCGCGGGTGCTGCTGATGGACGAGCCGTTCGGCGCGCTCGACGCGCAAACGCGCCGCATGATGCAGGCCTTGCTGCTCGACGTGTGGACGCAGGTCCCCACGACCGTGCTGTTCGTCACGCACGATATCGACGAAGCGCTGTTTCTCGCCGACCGCATTCTCGTGCTCTCGCAGCGGCCCGCGCGCATCGTCGCCGATCTGCGCGTGACGTTGCCGCGTCCGCGCGACGACGAGACCACGACCGAAGCGCGATTCGTCGAGATCAAGCGGCGCTGCCTCGCATTGCTGCGCGAAGCGGCGGCATGACGACTTCGCCTGCCCGAGCGGCGTAATGGCCCTATCCGTTCCACTCCAGACATCACTCCTTTCATGACCGATATTTCGCTTCCGCTGACCTTCGACCCCGCCTCTCTCGATCCGGAAGCCGCCGAACTGTTGCCGCGTTTGACATCCGCGGACGCCGCGGTGCGCCGCATCGCCCTGCTCGCGCTTGCCGATCTCGAGGACGAAACCGTGCTCGAACCGATCGTCGCCGCGTTGCGTCAGGACACGTCGTCGGAAGTTCGCGCGCAGGCCGCTCAGGTGCTCGGTGCGTGGGAACGCGCCGATGCGGTAACGGCGCTCTGCGAGGCGCTGGCGGATCCTGATGATGAAGTCCGCGAAGCGGCCGCGCAGAGTCTGTCCGGTTTGAAGGACTCGCAATCGGGTCCCCTGCTCGTAGCCTGGACCACGCACCATGATCCGTTCGTGCGCCAGGCGGTGCTTCGCGGGCTACGCGAGTTGCGCTATGCCGGCGCACTCGACCCCGCGCTGGACGCGCTGACAGCGAGCGAAGACCTCGTGCGGCTCGAAGCCGTGAGCGTGCTCGGCTGGCTGAAAAGCGAGCGCGCGCTTGGACCCCTCACCAGCATCGCCGCGCAGGATCCGAATGCCGCCGTGCGGCGCGCGGCGATCGGTGCATTGGGGATCGGCGCTGCGTCGACCGAAGACACCGTTGTCGCGTTGCTCGGCGCCTTACGCGATGCCGCGTGGCAGGTCCGTGAAGAAGCGGCGGCCACGCTCGGCAAACTGCGCGCGACGGCCGCAAGAGATGCGCTAATCGACGCTCTTGCCGACGACTACTGGCAAGTCCGGCTGCAAGCGGTCCGCGCTTTGGGCAAGCTACGCGACGCAAGCACGAGCACGGCGGTCGCGTCGCTGCTGACACACGCGATCAGCAATTTGCGCAAGGAAGCGGCCTTGTCGCTGGGCGAACTGGGCGACGAAGCGTCGCTGGCGGCCTTGCAGGCAGCCGCGACGGATCCCGATCCGGAAGTCCGCAAGGCGGCGCGGATCGCCTCGACTCAAATCGAAAGCGCACGGCGATGAACGCCCCTCAGCGGATCACGGTCCACGCCGCGAGCGGGCGATTGTCCCTCACGTGGGATGACGGACGTACGCAATCGATCGACAACACAACGTTGAGAGAACGCTGCCCTTGCTCGACATGCCGTCGCCTCACGCATTCGGGCGAGGCGCGACTCGATTCGTCGCGCGTCGCGATCGTCGATATGCAGCCGATGGGCTATGGCGTGCAGATCGTCTTCAGCGATGGCCACGCGCAGGGGATTTACCCGTGGGAATATCTGAAGAGACTGGATTGAGTACAGGCATCAGGGCCGGTACTCATCTTCTGCGTCAGCAAGCCTTTAGTCTGTGCCGACATATCGATACCAGAATTCTCGCGCGGCTCACTGGATTCTCGGCGCCTCTCTCTCGCATCTCGCCACGAACAAATCCATCGATCCATATTCGCCAGTGAACTAGCGAAATCAAACCCGGCGGTTGCGCCACAAGCGCCTCGTCCGCCACTGGCCACCGCGCAATGGGCGCGGATGGCAGAAAACGGCGTATCACTGGCACGCTTTACCGGTCGATTGCGCCTCACCCAGAGGCGACTCCGACGGATACTTGGACATCACCGGGCGGTGCTCACAGCGAATCAAGAACGCTGTCCGGGCATTGCCCGAACGACACGAAGTCCATCGCCTCACGAGGCACTATCTTTGTCCAGGAGAAATTCGATGAGTACGACCATTGCCGGCATTCACATTCCAGACAGCCGTCTCGCGCGGGCAGCAACCGATCTGGTCCGCGACACCGAGAACGATCTGCTTTTCAATCACTCGCGCCGCGTGTTCCTGTGGGGTGCGTTGACGGGAGCGCGCCGCAACCTCGCGTACGACCCCGAGTTGCTGTACATCGGCGCGATGTTTCATGACATGGGCCTCACGCCGGACTACAGCAGCAAAACAGATCGCTTCGAAGTCGACGGCGCCAATGCCGCGCGCGACTTTCTCAAGAGCCACGGCGTCAACGAGTACGACATCGAACAGGTCTGGTTGTCGATCGCGCTTCACACCACGCCGGGTGTGCCCGAGCACCTGAAGCCGGTCGTCTCGCTGGTGACCGCGGGCGTGGAAATGGACGTGCTCGGCATGCGGTATCACGAATTCGACGACGCGCAACGCGTCAGCGTGGTGGCCGCGCATCCGCGCGAGCAGGACTTCAAGAACAAGATCATCGATGCGTTTGCGCAAGGCACGATCAGCAAACCCGAAACCACGTTCGGCAACGTCAAAGCCGATGTCCTCGAGATGAAAGATCCCAATTACAAGCGGCTGAATTTCTGCAAGATCATTCTCGGCTCGGCATGGGACGACAGCAAGGCAGGTCACGTTCATCACGCTGGATGCAGTCACGGCGCAGCGGCGGAATAACTGCTTGCGCAGGACGGCCGGCGCATTGTGCCGGCCGCTGCAGGACTCAGGGCGCGCCGAACCGGAAAGCCGGTGGCGCGCCACATCTGTTGGCGCGGCCATATTTCAACGGCCGTTGCGAGCCTTACTTCACGATTTATCCGTTGGTCGCGGCGTCAGCATCAGCGCCAGCACTGCGACGCCGAGCACCAGCAACACTCCGCCATAGAGCGTGGAATTGCGCGTGTCGAACAGCACACCGTGAATGACCATCGCCATGCCGCCCAGCGCGACGAACACCGCGATGGCCGCGAATACGATCCGACGTTCGGCGCGAATCATGGCGCTCTCCCGCAAGATGTTGGTGCCGTAAGACGCACAGGAACAACGGAAGACCTCGAACCGCGCAGTATTTTTTCTGGCAACCAGCGTTGCGCGCTGCAGTCGGGTCTTCCGCTCGGGTCATCGCGATGAGCCGGTGCGCTCATGCTTCGGCGATGCCTGTCGGAAAGCTTGCGTCGGTTCGCCTTGAATCCGTTGCAAGTCAGTTTATAAGCCGGTCTGTCAGCCGGTCATCGAATCTCGGCTACGGCGATCACGTGCGTCGTCAGCCCGAAACCTCAATCTATCGTAGGCGGCGAACGGGCAATAGTAAATACGGGTAACCATGCCGCTCGCCGCCTGCGCCGCCCTCAATGACCGCCCGCTCCCGCCGCCGCAGCCGAACTGGCGCGATCCGGCTTCGTCACCCAGATCAGCGGGATGATCAGTACGAAGAGCACCGCCGACAGCCAGAAAATATCGTTCAGTCCCAGCATGGCCGCCTGGGCATTCATCGAACGTTCGAAGAACGCCATCGCCTGGGCGTGACTGCCTCCCAGCGAACTTTGCAGCGCATCCAGTGCCGACGTGTACGTCGGATTGTTCACGCTCGTCTGCTCGGCCAGTTGCGAATGATGCAGGATCGTCCGGTCGTTCCATCCGGTCGAAGCCAGCGACGTTCCCACCGCGCCGGCGAACACCCGCGCGAAATTCGACAGGCCCGCCGCGGCCGGAATCCGGTCGGGCGCAAGGCCGGACAAAATGATCGCGGTCAGCGGCACAAAGAAAAGGGCCGTCGGGATACCTTGCAACAGCGTCGGCAAAACCAGCGTCCATGTATCCACACCCGTGGTGTAGTTCGAGCGCATGAAGAACACGCCGGCAAAACCGACGAAAGCCAGCGTCGCCAGGACCCGCGCATCCGACTTCGGCATAATCTTCGCCATGACCGGCGCGAGAATCACGGCGAAGATGCCTAGCGGCGCGGTGGCCAGACCGGCATCGACGGAACGGTAGTTCAGATACTCTTGCATCCACTGCGGCAACAGCACGAGGTTGGAGAAAAACACCGCGTACGCCACTGAAATCGCAACCGTGCCGCCGAGGAAGTTGCGCTTTCCGAACAACCGCAAGTCGACGATCGGGTTCTTTTCAGTCAACTCCCAGATCACGAAGAACGCGAAGCTGATCGCCGCGAACACAGTCAGGGCGACGATCACCCGCGAGTTGAACCAGTCGAGATCCTTGCCTTTGTCGAGCATGATCTGCAACGAGCCAACCCATGCGATCAGCGAGAGCAGGCCGACCTTGTCGATCGGCAAACGCTTCGTCGGGGTTTCGCGGGTGCGATAGATCGCCCACGTCACGCCGGCCGCGAACAGGCCCACCGGGATGTTGATGTAGAAGATCCATGACCATGAGTAGCTGTCGGTGATCCAGCCGCCGAGCGCCGGACCCGCAATCGGACCGACCGTCGCGGTCATCGCCCACAAGGCGAGCGCAGTCGAAGATTTTTCCTTCGGATACGAGCCGAGCAGAATCGCTTGCGACAGCGGAATCAACGGACCGGCCACCGCGCCCTGCAGAATCCGCGCGGCGAGCAACACCGGCAGATTGGGTGCAATCCCGCACAACCACGACGACAGCACGAACAACAGAATCGCCCACACGAACAACTTGATCTGCCCGACGCGCTGCACGAGCCAACCGGTCAACGGAATCGCGATGGCGTTGGCGGCGGCGAACAGCGTGATCACCCACGTGCCCTCGTCCACCGAGACGCCGAGATTGCCGGCGATGGTCGGAATCGCCACGTTCGCAATCGATGAATCCAGCACGTTCATAAACGTGGCGAGCGCCACGGCAAGCGTCGCCAGCACCAGCTTGCCGCCGGTCAGCGGCGGCAGCGTGGCGGGCTTCGTCGATCCATTCATTTCATCACCTGTCGGGAACGGTAAAACAATCTGACTTATCAGTTAAACGTGCAAAAAAAACGGCGCTCGGTGGCCGCGGATTCAGCCTGCCTTGCGTGCGGCGTTTTTTCTGCGCGGTGCTCGCGGCCATCTCGTGCTTCGCCGGCATGTTCTGCGCGATGATCCGCGCGATCTCCGCGTCGGCTTCGTCGCCGTATTGCGCGAATACGTCCGTGTGGTACGAGGTGTTGACCGCCGCGCCGAGTTGAGCGCCGGTTTCCTCGTGGGTGTCGACGTCGACCTGCATCGACAGGCCGATCCGCAACGGATGCGCATTCAATTCATTTTGATCGAGCTGGATCCGCGCCGGCAGACGCTGCACGACCTTGATCCAGTTGCCGGTGGCGTTCTGCGCGGGCAGCGTGGCGAACGCCGCGCCCGTGCCTGCCGAAAAGCCCACCACCCGGCCGTGATACTTGACGCTGGAGCCGTACACGTCCGCTGTGAGCGTGACGGGTTGGCCGATGCGCATGTGCCTCAGTTGGCCTTCCTTGAAGTTCGCGTCGACCCACACGCCGTCGAGCGGCACGATCGCCATCAACGGGTTGCCCGGCGCCACGCGCTGGCCGACCTGCACCGAACGGCGCGCGACATAGCCGGTCACCGGCGCGGGCAAGGTGTTGCGCGCGTAACTCAGGTAGGCGTCGCGCACTTTCGAGGCGGCGGCCTGCACGTTCGGATGCTGTTCGATCGACGTGCGGTCGGTCAGCGCGTGGTTGGCCTCGGCCTGCTGACGAGCGGCGTCGAGCGCGGCCTGCGCGGAGCTGACGGCGTCGCGAGCGTGGGCGATGTCCTCGCCGGACACCGCGCCTGTTTCGGCCACCGCCTGACGACGTTTCAGGTCGTCGTTGGCGCGGGCCAGATCCGATTGACGTTGCGCGATGGTCGCCGCATAGAAATCGTTGTTCACGTACAGGCCGCTCACCTGCCGCACGGTCTGGCCGAGCGTCGCTTCCGCGTTCGACAGTGCGACCTTCGCGTCGGCGTTATCCAAGGTGACGATGGGCGCGCCCTGCTTGACGATCTGCGTGTCGTCCGCGTTGACCGCGACCACCGTGCCGCTCACTTGCGGTGTCAGTTGCACTAGGTTGCCGCTCACGTACGCATCGTCGGTGGACTGATAGTAGCGGCCGGTCGTGAAGTAGTACGCGCCGTAGCCCGCGCCGGCCAGCACGACGCTGGCCGCGAGCAGGGAGAGCAGTAGTTTGCGCTTCGTGGGGGTCTGCGCTTGCACGGGTTGGCCCGCGTCCGCCGTCGCGCGCTTGGTGTCGATCGTATCGCTCATGATGGGAGTCCTGACTGATTGGGAAAGTGTCGCGATGGCGCTTTAGCGAGCGGCGGCGACGATGGGGTTGGCGGATGCTGCTGGAACGACGGCGCCGCTGCTGGCGACAGAATCGGCGTTGTCGACATAACCGCCGCCGAGCGCCGCGGCCAACGCGATCTGCTGGTCGCGCCGGTTCATCTTCAGATTCGCGACCTGCTGGTCCGCGGCGAGCGCGGTGGTGTCGGCGTTCAGCACGGTCAACTGATTCGTGAGGCCGGCCTTGTATTGCGTGAGCGCCAGTTGATCGGCGCCGCGGGCGGCTTCTTGGGCGGCTTGCGCGTCGGTGAGCTGCTCGTCCGTCGAACGGATTTGCGCGAGTTGCGTCGCCACTTCGGACAGGGCGGTGACGAGCGTCTGGTTATACGTGGCGACGGCGTAGTCGAAATCGGCGTAACGCCCTTTCAATTGCGCGCGCAATTGACCGCCGTCGAAAATCGGCAGATGGATCGCTGGGCCGACCGACGCCGTGCGGCTCGCCGCCGTCAGGAAACGGCCGAAACCGAATGCGTCGAGACCGATCGCGGCGCTCAGGTTGATGTCGGGATAGAACTCGGCCTTGGCCTCTTTCACGTCGTGCGTGAGCGCGTCGACGCGCCATTTGGCCGCGACCAGGTCCGGGCGGCGGCTCACCAGATCGGCCGGCAGGTTGTCGGGCAGACGCACTTCGTCGCCTACGCCGAGCGTCGGCCGAGCGATGGCGAGACCGCGGTCCGGTCCGGCGCCGAGCAAGGCGGCCAACTGATAGCGCGTCGTGAGGATGCTGCCGTCGATCGAAGCGAGCGTCCCGCGGCTCGTGGCGAGATTCGCCTGCGCCGTCTTGCGTTCGACTTGCGTGTCGAGGCCCGTTGCAATGCGGCCGGCCGTAATGCGGTCGATCTGTTCGCGCCGCGTGATTTCTTCCTGCGCGATGTCGCGCAACGCATAGAGCCGCGCAAGCTGGTTGTAGTCACGCGCGGTGGCCGACGTGAGGGACAGCTTGACGACTTCCGCGTCCGCCTGGGTCGCCTGCAACTGCGACAGCGAGGCCTTCAGCGCTTCGCGATTCTTGCCCCACAGATCGAGATCGTAGGACGCGGACAGCAAGCCCTTGTTCTCCGTTTGCCACGAACCGCCGTACGGCGGCGGCACGAGCGCCGTGCCCGAATACTGCTGGCGCGTCAACGAATAGTCCGCGCCGACTTTCGGCAGGGTGCTCGCCTTCGCCGTGTCGCTGTACGCGGCAGCCGCTGCGACGCGGGCGCGGGCCTGCTCGACCGACGGATTGCCTTTCAGCGCTTCGGCAAGCAAGGCCTTCAGCTGCGCGTCGCCGAACTGGTCGGCCCAATCGGCGGCGGGCCAATGACCGTTGTCCTGCGGAATGCTTTGTTGAGTCGCGTAAGTCTGCGGCTGCGCCATCTGCTTGTCGCTCGAGATACCGGCGTAATTCGCGCAAGCGGAGAGCACGGCCGCGACGATCACCGTCACACCAGCCTTCGCGACCCGCGAGCCGGCTATCCGTGGAATTAACTGTGGTTTCATTTTCTGACTTGTCAGATATATGGTTGAAAAAAACGCCGCGAGCGTCCGCAGCATGATTGGCTGGCCTCGCCTACTCGGCGAGAAACTTGTTCAGCAGACGGCGAAACTCCTCGAACTCGGCTTTCGTAAACCTCTTCAGGCGCCGGTTCAGCACCACCGGAGCGATCGAAGGAAGCTGCACGGCGATCGCGTTGCCCTCCTTTGTCAACTCGAGGTTGACGACGCGGCGGTCTTCGATGCTGCGTGAGCGTTCCAGCAACCCCCTGGCTTCCAGCTTGTCGAGCATGCGCGTCATCAGGCCGGTGTCGATGCCGAGCAGCCGCGACAGTTCGAACGGCGTGGTCGCGACGCTCCAGTGCACGGACAGCAGAATGCCCATCTGCTGACTGGTGATGTCCAGATCCTTCAGCGCAGTGTCCATTTCAGTAATCAGCAAGTTACGTGCTTTGTTGATCGAGAAACCCACGCTCTGCGTCAGGCTGAAATTTTCCGGCGTGTAGTGGTTCATTCATGCCTCCTGTTCGATGGCTTGAACTTTATCTGCAGAGTCAGATATTGTCAAAGATCGATTTCGGCATATGACTGTTTCAGTCACGTGCACAATCGCGCCTCTTCGCGGCTACCGAAAGCGTGAAAAGTGGTCACCTTGAATTAGCCAAAACCGGTCATTTCACAAAGCCACTCGAGCGTTTAATCTGCCCTCACGCTAAATCACAAATGGAAGGACGGAAACCATGAAGATCATGCACGTCGACGCCAGCGCCAAACGCGAGCGATCCAACTCCCGCGCGTTGAGCCGCTATTTTCTGGAACGCCTGCGCGAAGAAGGCGGCCAGTTCGAAGTCGATTATCTGGATGTGACGATCGACACACCGCCGCACGTCACTGAGGATTTCGCCATTGCCACCTACACGGCCGCGCCGGATCGCACGCCTGCCATGAAGGCGACGCTGGCCGGCTCGGACGCGCTGTGCCAACGCCTGCTCGCCGCCGACGCGTTCGTCTTCGCCATGCCCATGTACAACTGGTCGATGCCCTCCGCGTTCAAGGCGTTTATCGACAGCGTCACGCGTACGGGCCTGACCTATGTGAACGCGGACGACGGCCGCGTGGTTGGTCAGCTGTCACGTCAGAAGGTGCTCTTCATCACGAGCCGCGGCGCGGATTTGCGTCCGGGCTCGCCTTACGCAGGCATGGATGCGCTCACGCCCTCACTGAAGGCTGCGTTCGGCTTTCTCGGCGTTGCTGATCCGACCTTTGTCGATGCTCAGCCGCTGCAGTTTGCCGATCCCGAAGCGCGTACCGAAGCGCTTCGGCGCGCCCGTGCCGAACTCGACGCGGTGGCGTCGGGCTGGGCGTCGTCGGATTCGAGCAAGGAAACCCAGGATCTCTTGTCAGGAGTTACAGCATGAAAATTCGCACACTGATCGCGGCGGCCACACTCGCCAGCCTTTCTATTCTGGGGACCTCGCAGTCCGCATTCGCCGCTGACACAACCGCGCAGCACGAGACGATCACGCCTGCGTTCGCCGAGGCGATCGCCAACGTGCCCGGCAAGACGATCACGGCGCTCGTCGTCGACTATGCGCCAGGCGCCAAGTCGCCGTCGCATCGGCACGGTCAGGCGTTCGTGGTCGGCTATGTGCTGTCGGGCGCGATCCGCAGCCGCGTGAACGACGGCGAAGAACGCGTCTACCATGCCGGCGAGCACTGGACCGAGAAGCCCGGCGTGCATCACACGGTCAGCGAAAACGCGAGCGATACCGAACCGGCGAAGCTGCTGGCGATCTTCGTGGCTGATACGAAAGACAAGAATCTTGTTACGTTCGACAAGAAGTGAATCTGCTTTGACACGGACGCGTGAGCGGCATGCAGGTGAGCGCGGGGCTTTTCACGCCCGAGTTGCCTGCTTGCCGGCTCCGTCGCATTGGCGCTCACACCGGCTGCCGCCAGCCGCCGCCGTTCAGTTTCGGTGCGGCGTTTCTGATGTCGCTTGCGATCGTGCTGGCGGGTTTTTTTTGTCGGCGGACTGGTGCTCCCGGCCGCCAAGCGCTCGCTCGGTGCGAAAGACTGGGGCGCGATGATCGCGGGCACGGCGGCGCGCTCGACCGCGTCGATTCGATCCGTTTTGCCGCGCCGGTATTTTTCCACCTCGTGCGTTATCTGTACGTGCCGTAACCGAAAGCCGTTCTGGACTTTTACGCGTTTCGTCCTCGCCGCCGCGCGCGCACTCGACGCGCGTCAGCGGCAAGCCTCGATGCCCTTGCTGATTGCTTGCGCGATACGCGCGATGGTCGCCGGATTGCGCAGGCGGGTTTCCTCGTCGGGGTTCGCGATCACGCCGGCTTCGACGAGCACGGCGGGCATCGGCGCGGTTTTCAGCACAATCAGATCGTCGAAACGATGAATGCCAAGGCGCTGATCCAGCAACGGCCGGTTCTCCCCTTTGATCGGCGTGGCGTGATACAGCGAGGGCTTTTCCCCTGCGGCCAGCATCTGTTCGCCGATGGCCTTCGCGCAGCGCAGGCTCTCTTCGTAATGCGGATTCAGTTGCGACACGAAGATCGCGTAGCCGCGATAGTCGCGGCGACGCCCCGCATCGATCCATGCCTGCTGCAGCGAGTCATGGTGAATCGACACGAACAGATCGGCGCCGGGCGAATGCGTCGAGCGATTCTGCAGCGCGATCTCCTTGCCGTCGGCGGAGGTGCGCGCGACGTGATCGCCATACGCTTGCAGGTCTTGCGCGACAGCCGCGCTCAAATCCAGGTTGTAGAGATATTCGACACGACCGCTTGCCCCGGTCGCGCCCGGCCGCTGCGGCGTGTGCCCGGTGTCGACGACGATATAAGCCGCCTCGCACGGAACGGCGCCCAGCGCCGCGACGGTAAAGCTGGCGAGCAGCGCGCGCCGTGTCCATGCGGCGTAACGCGAGGCGATAACCGCATGTTTCTGTCGTTTCGACGCCGTGATCACAATCGAGTCCTTTTTATTGAGCTTCGGCACGCGGACTTTTGAAATGCCGGATTGCCTGCGAGTGCTTGCGATTGCCTTCATTCAGCGCGCCGGCATTCATAAACGATGATATTCGCGGCGGTCTTAAACTAGAAATGTGCGATACGTTTTTT
The DNA here is from genome assembly GCF_004339745.1 of Paraburkholderia sp. BL9I2N2. GTDB lineage: Bacteria > Pseudomonadota > Gammaproteobacteria > Burkholderiales > Burkholderiaceae > Paraburkholderia. The sequence continues at coordinate 2,066,971 of NZ_SMGP01000001.1, forward strand.
TCGGCGGAAATGATCAAGCGGGATTTTAATCGAGCGAGTTGCTCTGCGGTTGATTTTCACTTGCACTGTATCGGGTCAGTGCGCCGCAGTTGTTAATTTTTACTGTGGCAATGGGTCGCGAATAACGCGGCCGCGAATCTTTCTTTCCTTTTTCAAAGTTTGAAAATCAAAAGGCGATCCAGAATTTACCGCACTCGGCTGGCCGATCAGGCTCGGCGCTAGAACTTCGGATGACATTCGAAACTCATGGACGACCCGTGCTCCGTCAGCCCTTGCACGCCGCTGACGGTTTCCGTCGTCACGCTGGTCTGCATGCCGCGACGTTCGCAGTAATCGCGCGCCTCGTTCATGGCGTGCTCGTGCGCGCGGGCCCAGGCGAGGCGTCCGCCGGTCGCGCTTGCCGCGACCGTATAACTATTGGCTTTGCTGGTGGCGACCACGTCGCTGGAGCTGGCGCAGCCCACGAGGCTCGCGCACGCCGCCACGGCCGCAATGAAGGCGCGCGCCCGTCTCGACAAAGCGTTTCGCGCCGCGGGCGCGCCGGTTGCGCCCTCCTGTTCGGGCATGCGGCCTGAGACAGTATTGAACATGTATCACCTGCACATTTTTGCGGATTAACCAATCATGAAATTATCCGCAATCACGCGTAAGAGATCAGCCTCACCACCTGAAAACACTGTTGCTGGCGCCTAAACAATCGCTCAGGACGACGCCACCTTGCTCCGGCTCAGCATCAATTCGACCGCCTGCCAGGCGCGCTTGGCGGAAGACGGATCGTTGAACGCGCGCGCTTCGACCGTCGCGCCGTCGAGCAGCATCATGCACACGCTGGCGAAATGCCGCGCCGTGTCGGGCGGCACGATGTCGCGCAGGATCTCGTCGATCCAGTCCACCATTTTTTCGCGGTAACGGATCGCGACTTCGGAGACCTTCGGGTAGGACGTGCCGAATTCGGCGAGAGCGCGCTCGAACAGGCAACCGGCGAACTCCGGCGTGCGAAACCAGGCTTCGTACCAGTCGAATATCGCTTTCACGCGCGCAAGCGGTTCGCCCACACTTTGAACACGCTGTCCCACGCTTTCGATGATGTAGTCGTAGCGCTGTTCCAGCACTTCCCTGACGAGATCGTCCTTGCCCGCGAAGTGCCGGTACAAGGTCATTCTGGCGACGCCCGAATCGTCGATGATCCAGTCCACGCCGACAGGGTGAAAGCCGTGTTTCGAGAAGAGTTCGGTGGCCTTGTCCACGACCTGCTGGCGCTTGCTTTCGCGCATCGATAGCTCCATGAATTCCGCCCGCATCTTAACATTCGGCGGCGTTCTTCATGCGCCGTACGGCCCGCACGAACGGCGCGGCACAGTCGTTGCTAAAGGGTTTCGTGTGAGCGCATCGCGGCTCGCTTCACGGAGTGTGCAGACATGCCCGATCACCGACCTATCCCACCGAGACCGGCACTGCCGACCGACGCGCGCGGCATGATCGGCAACATGAAAACCACAGCGCTCGTCTCGCTGCGCGGCTCGATCGACTTCATGTGCTTTCCGCGTATCGACTCGCCGGCCATTTTCGCCGGACTGCTCGAGCCGTCGCGCGGCGGCGCTTTCTCGATCGAACCCACGTTCGACACCGCCAACGTCAAGCAGATGTATCTGCCCGATACCAACGTTTTGCTGACGCGTTTCATGACGCCCGAAGGCGTGTGCGAACTGATGGACTTCATGCCGGTGCCCGAGGACGGCAGCGGCGCCAGCGCCGACGCGCCGCTGCCCAACTGCGTGATCCGCGTCGTGCGGGTCGTGCATGGGCGCATGGCGTTCAGGATGCGTTGCGAGCCGCGCTTCGACTATGCGCGCGGCGCGCACACGGCTCACATCGATAAGGAAGGCGCGGTGGAATTCCACGCCGCAGCAGACGCTGGCATTGAAGGCGGCATGCAATTGCGCCTGAACAGCACCCTGCCGCTCACGCTCGACGACGGCGCGGCGCACGCCGAATTCGAACTGCGCAATGGCGAGTCGGCCGGCTTCGCTTTCGGCGATGCCGAAGGCTTGCGCGAAAAGTCGTTCGATTGCGAAGCGGCGCTGACCGATACGATCCGCTTCTGGAGAAGCTGGTCAGCGCAATCCACGTATCGCGGCCGCTACCGCGAAGTCGTGATGCGCTCGGCGTTGACCTTGAAGCTGCTCAGTTCCAGCGAGCATGGCGCGATCGTCGCCGCGCCGACTTTCGGGCTCGCCGAAGCGCTCGACGGTTCGCGCCGCTGGGACTACCGCTTCACCTGGATTCGCGACGCCGCGTTCTCCGTGTACGCGCTGCTGCGCCTCGGCTATACCGGCGAAGCGCGGCATTTCATGACGTGGATTGCCGGGCGCAGCCGTCATTGCGACTCGGACGGCTCGCTGAGCGTGATGTACACCGTCGACGGCAAAGTGCCGCCTGAAGAAACCGAAATCGCGGCGCTGTCGAACGAAAACGGCGTGGCGGGCGTGCCGCTCATCGGCAACGCCGCGCGCGATCAGATCCAGCTCGACGTGTACGGCGCACTGCTCGACGCGATCTATCTGTACAACAAGTACGGCGCCGCGATCTCGCACGACGGCTGGCACGACGTCACGCGTACCGTCGACTATGTGGTCGAGCACTGGCGCGAACCGGACCACGGCATCTGGGAGTTTCGCAACGGCCTGCGGCCCCTGCTCCATTCGCGGCTGATGTGCTGGGTCACCGTGGACCGCGCGCTGCGTCTCGCGGAAAAGCGTTCGCTGCCCGCGCCGCTCAAGCGCTGGTTCGACACGCGCGACGCGATCCACGCCGATATCCACGAGCACTTCTGGAACGAGGAACTGAACGCGTTCGTGCAGACGCCGGATTCGCAGCGGCTCGATGCGTCCGCGCTGATGATGCCGCTCGTGCGCTTCATCGGCCCAACCGATCCGCGCTGGCTCGGCACGCTCGACGCGATCGGCGGCGAACTGAAAGTGGACCCGCTGATCTTCCGCTACACGCGCGGCACGAAACTCGACGGACTGCCCGGCATCGAAGGCGGCTTTAGCGCCTGTTCGTTCTGGTATGCGGAAGCGCTGGCGCGGGCCGGACGCGTCGATGAAGGCCGCCTCGTGTTCGAGAAGATGCTCGCGTATGCGAATCACGTCGGCCTGTTTTCCGAGGAAGTGGCCACCAGCGGGGAGGCGCTCGGCAATTTTCCGCAGGCCCTCACGCATCTCGCGCTGATCAGCGCGGCTTATCAGCTCGACCGCAACCTGGACAAGGTTCACGTTCCGTGGACCTGAGCACGCAGCATCGCTCGCATCGCCGACAGCGCAAAAATCTTCCGGAATCGGATTTCAGCGTCTAGTCTGTAACAACACCATTTAAACCAGCCGGACGCTGAACCGGAGGAGACATCGATGGAGCTCGAAGCACGCACTATGAAACGTGTAACGGTTCGGCTCGTGCCGTTCCTGATCCTGTGTTATTTCATTGCCTATCTCGACCGCGTCAACGTCGGCTTTGCTGCACTGCAGATGAACAAGGCGCTCGGCCTGTCCGCGAGTGCTTTCGGTTTTGGCGCCGGGATTTTCTTCATCGCCTATTTTTTCTTTGAAGTCCCCTCCAATCTGCTGCTGGAGAAATTCGGCGCGCGCCGCTGGATCGCGCGGATCATGTTCACGTGGGGCATTCTCGCGGGCGCGATGGCGTATATCCCAGATATTGCGCGCTTCACGGGACTCTCCGCCGCGCACGTGTTTTACGGACTGCGCATTCTGCTCGGCGTGGCCGAGGCAGGCTTCTTTCCCGGCATCATCTTCCTGCTCACGCTGTGGTTTCCAGCGGCATATCGCGGTCGCGTGGTCGGCTATTTCATGGCGGCGATTCCGCTGTCCACCGTGATCGGCGGCCCGATCTCCGGCGCCTTGTTGTCGATGGACGGCTTCGGCGGACTGGCCGGCTGGCAATGGGTCTATTTGATCGAAGCCGCGCCCGCGCTGGTGCTCGCGTTCGTCGTGCTCTACTACCTCACCGACAAGCCCGCCGACGCCACCTGGCTCGCCGCCGAGGAACGCGGCTGGCTGGTCGCGCGCCAGAAGCAGGAGCGCGCGCATCGCGAAGCGGTGCATGCTTTCAGCGTGAAAGAAGCACTTTTCAATCCGCGCGTGCTGGCCGTCGCCTTGATCTACTTCGGTGCGAACGCAACCAACTACGGACTGAGTTTCTTCCTGCCGCAGATCGTCAAATCGTTCGGGCTCACCAATCTGCAGACGGGCTTCGTGACGTCGCTGCCGTATATCGTCGGCGTGATCAGCATGGTGTTCTGGGGCCGTCACTCGGACCGCAAGCTCGAACGCAAACGGCACGTAGCGATTGCACTGCTGGTGGCGGCGGCCGGCATCGCGGCGGCGGCCGGGCTCGACAATCCGGTGCAGAAGATGATCGCGCTGTCGATCGCCGGGTTCGGCATCTTCGGCTGCCTGCCGGTGATCTGGACCTTGCCGGCCGCGTTCCTGTCAGGCGCGGCGGCGGCGGGCGGTATTGCCGCGGTCAACTCGCTCGGCAATCTGGCGGGCTTCTTCGGACCGTACGCGATGGGCTGGATCAAGGACAGCACCGGCGGCTTCGGCGCCGGTCTGCTGTGTCTGTCGGGCGCCGGTCTGGTGGGAGTCGCGGCCGTGCTATTGCTGCATCACGATGCTTCGCTCGAAGCGGGCGCGGGTTTTTCGGACCCTGACGTGGCGAGCGGGAGCGAGGCGGTGAGGTCGTAGGGGCCTGGTGCCGCGGCTAATGCGGATTGCGTGGACCGCCGCGTCCGTGGGAAAGCGCGGCGCGCGCATCCGTGCCTCTGGAAAGAGATGCGTCGCTCTGACGCATTTGTGGAAAATGCCGCGCGAGTTGAGCCGTGCTTTTGGAAAGAAACCACCCGAGCGCAGCCAGGCCTGCGGAAAGCGTTGCGAGTCTTGTCGCGCTGGCGAAAGCGCCGCACGAACTCAGCCGCGTCGATGGAAAAGCGCCGCACGAGCTCAGCCGCGCCTGCGAAAAGCGCCGACCCGGCTCAACCGCGCAGCGCGGCCAGACCACACCGCTCAAGGCGAGCCGCGTCCGCCCGCCGGCGTTTCCGGCAGCGCGTTAGCCGGACTGCCGGCATCCGGCGGCACCACATCGTCCGGCGTGGGCGTCGGCGCCAAGGCCGGCTCACCGCCGCCGCGCGCTTCACCGTCGACCGCCCCGCTCGCCGCCACCGGCGCGGAACCCGGCGCCGGCAGCATCGGCGGTTGCGGCAAGGTTCGCGGCTCCGCCACTGCGGCCGACGCCGACGGCTCAACTGACGGCTCGACCGGCGTAGCAGCCGGCGCACGACGCGTCGTGCTGCGCGGCACAACCGGCGCCTCCTGCTTCGTCGGCGACTTCGCGAAGAGGTTCTGGAACCAGCCGCGCAAGCGCTCCGAGCGTTCGGCGAACCAGCCCGGTTCCTGGTCGGTCGCGAATTTGACGCGGCTATCTACCAGTCTCGAACGCTGCGCGCGCTGGAAGAAATCGCCCACGATCGGCAGCGCGCTGTGCGCCCCCTGGCCCCAATAGTCACTGCGCAAGGTCACGCGGCTGTCGTTGAACCCGACCCACGCGCCCGCCACGAGCTGCGGATGAATCAGAATGAACCAGCCGTCCGCGTTGCCCTGCGTCGTGCCGGTCTTGCCCGCGACGTCGCCACGCACGCCGAAGCGGCTGCGAATGCTCGAGCCCGTGCCGCGGTTCACCACGTCGCGCATGACGTCGATCAGCACGCGGTCGGCGTCGGCGGACAGTTCCTGTTTGGACGGCGCCGGCGCGAACTCGGCCAGCACTTCGCCTTTGCGGTTCTCGATGCGCGTCACCATCACCGGCTCCACATAGCCGCCGAGGTTGGCGATCGTGCCGTATGCCGAGACCATTTCCTTCAGCGTGACCGGGCTCGTGCCGAGCGCGAGCGACGGCACCGGGTCCAGTTCGCTATCGCGCACGCCCATCGCGCGAGCGAGGCGCGCGACCTTGTTCGGGCCGACCGTTTCCATCAGTTGCGCGGTGATCCGGTTGCGCGAATACGCGAGGCCGTCGCGCAGGCTGATCTTGCGCTCGCTCGGCTCGTCCTCGTCGCTCGGACGCCAGACTTCGCCGCCTGCCAGCGGAATCTCCACGGGCTTGTCGACGAAGGTGTCGGCGGGTTTCGCGCCCGACTCGAAGGCCGCCGCGTAGACGAACGGCTTGAAGGTCGAGCCCGGCTGGCGCCGCGCCTGCTGCACGTGGTCGAACGGGTCCTGGCTGAAGTCGCGGCTGCCCACCCACGCCCGGATCTGGCCGTTGCGCGGGTCCATTGCGAGAAAGTCCGCCTGCACGCGCGTCTTGGACTCACAAACCGACTTGACCAGATCGCGGTCGGACGAGACGCGTTTGAGCGCGTCGTCATCGCTCAGGCCGGCGTCTTTGGCGGCGCGGTAATCAGGTGTTTCGCGCAGGAAGGTCTGCAGAAGATCCTTGCCGTTCGAGCAGCCCGCGCGGGTGCCCCACGCGGAATTGGCGATGCCTTGCAACTGATTGCCCTGCAAAGTCACGGCCTGGGTCGCCATGGTCTGCAGACGCGAATCGATGGTGGTGCGCACCACCAGGCCGTCGGCATACATGTTGTAGTCGTTGCGATCCGCCCACGACGCCAGCCACTTGCGCAGTTGCTGCGCGAAATGCGGCGCGGGTCCGGGCGGCTCGGTCTGACGCTCGAAATCGATCCGCAGCGACCGGCGGCTCAAGGTCGCGTAGGCCGCCGGCGTCAGCTTGCCGTACTTGACCATCTGCCCGAGAACGGTATTGCGCCGCTGCAACGCGCGTTCGGGATTGAGCACCGGGTTGTAGTAGCTGTTGCCCTTGAGCATGCCGGTGAGCGTGGCGCTTTCCAGCACAGTCAGATCGGAAGCCGATTTGTCGAAATAGGTGCGCGCGGCCATCTCGATGCCGTAGGCGTTGTAGAGGAACGGCACCGTATTCAGGTAGGTTTCGAGAATCTCGTCCTTGGTGTAGAGCGCCTCGATCTTGAAGGCCGTGATCGCTTCCTTGAGCTTGCGCGTGAGCGTCGGCGCGCGGCCGATCTCGTCGGGATACAGATTGCGGGCGAGCTGCTGGGTAATGGTCGAGCCGCCCTGCCGGTCGCCGGAAAACGTATGCAGTGCGGCCGACGCCGTACGCCGCCAGTCGAGGCCCCAATGCTCGTAGAAGCGGTGATCTTCGGTGGCGATCAGCGCGTTCACCACGTTGGGCGAGATGTCCTTGAGCTTGACCCACTCGCGGTTGGAGGGTTTGAACTCGGCCAGCAGCTTGCCGTCCGCCGACAGAATCTGCGCCGGCTGCTCGATCTTGGCCTTGCGGATATCGCCGATGCTCGGTGTGAACGGAATCAGGATCAGCACATACAGCACGACCAGCAGCGGAAGCGCCGCGCAAGCCTTCAGCACGCCGCGGCGCGTAGGATGGCGCAAGTGCCACAGGGCCTGCGCGACGAGCGGGTTCGCGAGAGTCAGCCCTTTTTCAAGGGCCGCCAGAAATGAGGGGATGAAGCGCTTCACACTAGCTTACCGTCGGCTTGGAAAGGCGCAATCCTACCAAGATGCGCGGCGGCGGCCGATTTTTTGCCGCGAACGCGCTGCAAGCGCCTCGCAATCCGCCAAACCGCCGCGGCGCGCCCGCAACAATCGCGGCCCACTATAATGTCGCCAATTCCGACAAGAGGTGCTTCATGATCATCAAACCGCGCGTGCGTGGCTTCATCTGCGTTTCCACCCATCCGACCGGCTGCGAGGCCAACGTCCGCGAACAGATCGACTACGTCAAGGCACGCGGCCCCATCGCCAACGGCCCGAAGAAGGTGCTCGTGATCGGCGCATCCACGGGCTACGGCCTTGCCGCCCGCATCAGCGCGGCGTTCGGCTCAGACGCCGCCACGCTCGGCGTGTTCTTCGAACGCGCCGGCAGTGAAACCAAGGCGGGCACGGCCGGCTGGTACAACACCGCCGCCTTCGAGAAATTCGCCACGGAAAAAGGCCTGTACGCGACCAGCATCAACGGCGACGCCTTTTCCGACGCAGTCAAGCAGCGCACCATCGAAGTCATCAAGCGCGATCTGGGTCAGGTCGATCTGGTCGTCTACAGCCTCGCCGCGCCCAAGCGCACGCATCCGAAAAGCGGTGAAGTGTTCAGCTCGACGCTCAAGCCGGTCGGCCGTGCCGTGAATCTGCGCGGCATCGACACGGACAAGGAAGTCATCAAGGAGACCGTACTCGAACCCGCCACCCAGCAAGAGATCGACGACACCGTCGCGGTGATGGGCGGCGAAGACTGGCAAATGTGGATCGACGCCCTGCTCGAAGCCGGCGTGCTCGCGGACGGCGCGAAGACCACCGCGTTCACCTACCTCGGCGAGAAGATCACTCACGACATCTACTGGAACGGCTCGATCGGCGCGGCCAAGAAGGATCTCGACCAGAAGGTGCTGGGCATTCGCGAGAAGCTGGCGGCCAAGGGCGGCGACGCGCGCGTCTCCGTGCTCAAGGCGGTCGTCACCCAAGCCAGCTCCGCGATCCCGATGATGCCGCTGTATCTGTCGCTGCTCTTCAAGGTGATGAAGGAGAAAGGCACGCACGAAGGCTGTATCGAACAGGTCTACGGCCTGTACAAGGACAGCATGTACGGCGCGGCGCCGCATCTCGACGACGAAGGACGTCTGCGCGCGGACTACAAGGAGCTCGATCCTGAAGTGCAGAACCGCGTGCAGGAACTCTGGACTCAGGTGACCAACGACAATATCTACGAACTCACTGATTTCAGCGGCTACAAGACGGATTTCCTGCGTCTGTTCGGCTTCGAAATCGCGGGCGTGGATTATGAAGCGGACGTCAATCCGGACGTGCAGATTCCGAAGCTCGTGCAGGTTTGATGAAGCGCGGGGCCTTGGGCGGCCCCGCTTCAGTCTCTTGCGCCGCTAAATCGCGTCGCCGTCCACCCTCCTAGACTGCGCCACGTAGCCGTCCACCGCGCGCATCACACGCACTTCCAGCGCGGCCGCGTCACGCTCGTCGCGCTCACCCGCCTGGTCGACCATGCCGCGCACGATCGCCAGCAGATCGCGCGCGACCAGATCCACGTCGTCCAGTTCGGGCACCTGCGCCTTTTCCGTCAGCGCGCTGACCAGCGCCGTATGAATGGTGTCGGCGATGCGTTGATTGCGCTCGTCGACCGGCAAGCGGCGCTCCTCGGCATCGATGATGCGCGCCAGCACCGGCCTGCGCATCTGATGCGAGACGGACGCGCGCACCATCGCCTGCACGCTGTCACGCGAGTTCTCCAGTAACGACGCCGCCTCGACGTCCACCACCAGTTGCGCGGTTTCGCGCTCGATCAACGCAACGGTCAACGCGTCGCGATTCGGAAAGTATTGATAAAGCGAGCCGATGCTGACGCCGGCCCGCTCCGCGACTGCGTTGGTGGTGTAGCCGTCGAGTCCGCGCGTCTCCAGAATGCGAGCCGCCGCTTCGAGCACGGTCTCGACGGTTTGCGCCGAACGCCGCTGAAGGGGCGCTTTACGGGGCTTCAGACGCTGCGTGGAAGCTGATCTGGCCATGTCCGGAATGCGAGTTTCAAATGTGAGTATTCGCTCGTATTCTAATCCTGTTTTCGCGAAAACCCCCATTAGCCCTTCGACATCCAACAGGACTCGAGCCTCATGACTTCATCCGCCAAAGCACCCGTACTGACCGTATTCATGCTCGTCAAAACGACGCCCGAATGGCTCGGCTTTTCCGTCGACGAACGCTTCCGTCTGCTGGCCGAACACGTCGAGCCGATCCTCAAGCGTCACGCCGACGAAGTCAGCATGCGCTTTTACGACATCGAATTTTATTCGGCGCGCGTCACCGATATCTGCGTGTGGAATGCGACGAGCCATCACGCGTATGAAATGGTGGTCGAAGCCTTGCGGGAGACGCCGTTCTGGGACCGCTACTTCGACATCGTGGAGATTCTGCCGGGCGTGGAGAACGCCTACGCGAAGAACTACGACCGCGACGCGCTGACGGCGGCCTGAGCCGCGCCCGCCGCGCCGTCACGATCCACTTCAGCAGGGAAACGCGGCCTGGAGCGAACGAAGAATCGCCAGGCCGATCGGAAAGTCGTCCGAAATGCCCGGGTGATTGTTGAAGAACTCGTCGAGCAGCGGATAGACGTTCTGGTTGCCAATGGCGAGATTTTGCGGCGGGCAGAAGAGCGGCGGCTTCTTCTTCGATACCAGCTCGCCGTTGGCCCAGCCGAACGCGTTGATCGTGCCGGTAATGTACGCGGCGTAGACCGAGTTGTTATCGGCATGCGCCCATTTCTTATACTGGGCGGCCGTCATCTCGGCGCTCGCATTCAGAGTGGAACACGCGGCCACAAACGCCAGCGCAACTTTCGATACCCGCATCATGGAACCTTCAATCGGTGTCGCAAAAGCGGCCATTGTAGGCGAGTCGGGGCGTACCACGCAGAAGCGCTTGCATGAGCAGGAATCCGTAAGCATCGCATACGGATTCTTGTAAGCGTCGCGCGTGCGCGCGAACGCGTCATGGCGTGCCGTTGCGGCAATAGGTTCGGTAGGCTTCGCGCGTGGAGAGACGCGCCATATACGCCGCGACCGCGGGCAATTCGCTGTGCTGCAACGGCGTTTCCAGCCAGCGGTTGATGGACAGCGCGATCGGAATGTCCGCGAGCGAAAATGCGTCCCCCGCGATGAACGCGCCGGTTTTCCGCAACTGGTCTTCGATCATGGCCATATGCCTCGCCCAGTTCGCGCACGACAGCTCGATCTGCTGCGGATCCTGATGCGCCGGCGAATGCCGGACCAGCGCCAGAAACGCGTAGCTCCATGAACGGTTCAATTCACTCGCCTGCCAGTCGATCCACTGATCGCAGCGGGCGCGCTCGCCAGGTTCGACGGGATATAACGACTCGCCGTGATAGCGGCCCGCCAGGTAGCGGATGATCGAATTCGACTCCCACAACACGAACTCGCCGTCCTTGATAACGGGGACCATCGCGTTGGGATTCAGCGCAAGAAATTCCGGCACGTTGGTCGCGCGGAAACCGGAGCCCCAGTCTTCCTGTTCGAATGGAAGCGCGAGCTCCGCGCACGTCCACAACACTTTGCGGACGTTGATGGATGAGGTCTTGCCGAGTATCTGTAGCATGGGTTCAAAGCGTATCGACGGCTCGATGAAACGGACAGGCACAGTTTGCGTCATGCGCACCGGGCCAGCGCCGTTCAGTGCGACGCGACGAAGATCGACCCCGGCGCGGGCGGTGGCACGGCAAAGGATTTGCGCATCCGGTCGGCCTCCTCGACCGGACTGCGACCGAACAGGCGCTTGAATTCGCGGCTGAATTGCGAGGCGCTTTCATACCCCACCTGCACACACGCGAGCGCCGCCGTCACCTCGTTTCTCACCATCAGCAGGCGCGCCTGGTGAAGCCGCGTCGACTTCAGATATTGCATCGGCGAGGTGCGCGTCACCGCCTTGAAATGCGAGTGGAAGCTCGGCACGCTCATGTTCGCTTCCAGCGCGAGTTGCTCGATGTCGAGCGGCTCGCGATAGCATGCGTGAATCTTGCGGATCACCTTGGCGATTCGGGCGAACTGGCCTTGCGCGGTAAGCGCGGCGCGCATCGATCCGCCCTGCTCGCCGGTCAGCACGTGGAAGTAGATTTCGCGCACGAGTGCCGGGCCGAGCAACTCGCCCTCGAGCGGCACGCTCATTGCCTCAAGAAAGCGCAATACCGAAGCGCTCAGCTTCGCGTCAAGCGGCGTCGACATCATGCCGCGCGGCTCGGCCGGCACGCCTGCCTCCCGCTCGTCGAGTTGCAGCATCAGATCGGCGGCCAACTTGAAGTCGAGGCGGAAATAGATGGCGAGCAAGGGCTCCGCCTCGCTTGCTTCGGTTTCCATGGAGAACGGCACCGGCACCGAGACGGCCAGGTAGTGCTGCGCGTCGTACACATAGACCGTCTCGCCGAGAAAGCCCCGCTTGCGCCCCTGGCACACGATCACCACGCCGGGGTCGTACAGCACCGGTGTGCGGCTGAGCGGCCGGTTCGAGCGCAGAAAGCGCACGTCGGGCAGCGCGGTGAGGTTGTAGCCTTCCAGCGGCGCGAGATTTTCGAGCAAGGCCACCATACGTTGCCGCGCGCTCGGATCATGGTGTTTGTGCTTCACTGCGGGCTCCGTCGACATGGCTAAGCAGATTGCACTGTGCCATCGTTGCACCGGAAAATCCATCCACTCATAGAATTAGGCAGTCACCGCAGACGAACCGGCATTTGCGCCCAGCCCTGCCGCTCCTACCATTCAGTCCTATGCTGGTTTCCGTCGATGCCACGCGTTTTCGCCCGAAAGCGCTATGTGATGACGGACAAAACAAAGGAGTGGATCACCATGAGCAAAACGTTTCTGATCACCGGCGTCAGTTCCGGTTTTGGCCGCGCATTCGCGCAGGCGGCGCTCGACGCGGGCCATACCGTCGTCGGCACGGTGCGCAATGCGGCGGCGCGCGATGCGTTCACGGCGTTGGCGGCCGAACGGGCGCATGCCGTCGTGCTCGACGTCACGGATTTCGAGGCGATCGCGCCTGCTGTCGCCGCGATCGCGCAAACGGTCGGCCCGATCGACGTCCTCGTCAACAACGCCGGCTACGGACACGAAGGGACGCTGGAGGAATCGCCGCTCGACGATCTGCGCCGTCAATTCGATGTCAATGTCTTCGGCGCGGTCGCGATGATCAAGGCCGTGCTACCCGTCATGCGCGAGCGCCGCTCGGGTCACATCATCAACATCACGTCGATGGGCGGCTTCACCACGATGCCCGGCATTGCGTACTACTGTGGCAGCAAGTTCGCGCTCGAAGGCATCACCGACGCGTTGGCGAAAGAAGTGGCGGGTTTCGGCATCAAGGTCACGGCTGTCGCGCCCGGCTCGTTCCGTACGGATTGGGCGGGCCGCTCGATGGTCCGGGCAAGCCGCAGCGTCGCCGACTACGACACCTTGTTCGACCCGATCCGCGAGGCGCGCGAAGCAAAGAGCGGCAAGCAGGCGGGTGATCCGCACAAAGCGGCGCAGGCGCTGCTGGAAATCGTTGCGGCAAAGAATCCGCCGGTGCATCTGCTGCTCGGCAACGATGCGCTCGACCTGGTGAAGACGAAGCTGGCGGCGCTGAACGAGGAGATCGAACAGTGGGAACCACTGTCGCGCTCCACAGACTTCGCTTGAAGCAACGCCCCTCATGCGCCGCCATGGGCGCGTGAGGGGCGCGGTGAAAAGCGGCGCCTCGGCTAACTCGACCGCTTACTGATTGCGAACCCGAATCGGGCCGCCGATGCTGTTGCACAACAAGTCGCCGTTCGGGAAAAGTTGCGGCTGCGCGTGGCCACCGTTACCCCGGTTGGACGTGCCGCCCATTGTCGGCATCATGCTGATCGACACCGCGGTAGCGTTGGTCCACGCCGACTTCCATTGATGTTTCACCGGCTCCCCATCGATCCGTTCGGCGCCGCGCGCCGGCTTGTTGATGGGGCCAAGCGAAAGAACGTCGACCAGCTTGTCCTTCTCGCCGTGTTCAGCAATGTTGTTGACCACGAACGCGCTATAGCCCTTGCCGACCACGGATTGCTCGGACTGGATATATCTCATGCTCAGCGGCAAGCCCGCGGTCACCGGGAACTGTCCTGCGATGCGATTGGACTTCGTGCCCGGCTGCTGCGTGAAAAGATGCCATGCGATCGATTGTTCCGCATAGCTCGACGCCACGAGAGTGACACCGCGTCGCATAAAGCCTGCGGCAAAGCAACCCAGGGAACGGCGGAACCGGGCGCCGCGCGCACGGGTTTCATCCCATTTCACGAAGGCAGAATTCGTGGCATGATTTGATCAAATCCCACAATGCAAAAAAATCCAGCTTTTCCGAACAAGCGGCTCATCGCGCTCCGTTGTCGAAAGCGCCTCGCGCCGCTGTCATCAACCGACTGGAGTCAACCTTGCAAAGCGACCTACACGGCGGCTTGCGCGAATTCCTCGAACATCACCGGATCCATGAAGTGGAGTGCGTGATACCGGACATGACCGGCGTCGCGCGCGGCAAGATCGTGCCTAAGAACCTGTTTCTCTCGGAAGGCAAGATGCATATGTCGAATGCGCTGCTGATGATCACCGTCAACGGCGAATTCGCGAATTTCGAGCGCTTTGTCGGGCCGAGCGATCCCGACATGGTCTGCATTCCCGATCCGAACACGGTGCGCCTCGTGCCGTGGGCCATCGAACAGGTGGCCGTGGTGATTCACGACTGCGTCGGGCTGGACGGCAAACCGATCGGCATCTCGCCGCGCGCGGTATTGCGCCGCGTGCTGCAGCTTTACGAAGAGCGCGGCTGGCGCCCGGTGGTCGCGCCGGAGATGGAGTTCTATCTGATCGCGCAGAACAAGAATCCGCATGAACCGCTGCGCCCGCCGCTCGGCCGCGCGGGGCGCCACGAAGCCGGCCGCCAGTCGTTTTCGATAGACGCGGTCAACGAATTCGATCCGTTCTTCCAGGACCTGTCGCGTTTCTGCGAGATGACGCAGCTCGGCGTCGAGACGCTCGTGCATGAGGTCGGCGCCGGGCAGATGGAGATCAATTTTTCGCACGGCGACGCGCTCGATCTCGCCGACCGCGTGTTCCTGTTCAAACGCGCGGTGCGCGAAACGGCCTTCCGTCACGGCATTTTCGCCACCTTCATGGCCAAGCCGATGGAGCACGAACCGGGCAGTGCGATGCATATTCATCAAAGCATCGTCGATCGGGAAAGTGGCCTGAACATTTTTTCGCTGCCGGACGGCTCGGCGAGCCCGCTGTTTTTCAACTATATCGGCGGCTTGCAGAAGTACATGCCGCAAGCCATGCCCATGTTCGCGCCGTACGTGAACTCCTACCGGCGCCTGTCGCGCTTCACCGCCGCGCCGATCAACGTGCGCTGGGGTTACGACAACCGCACCTGCGGAATCCGTGTGCCGAACTCCGGGCCGGACGGCCGGCGGCTCGAAAACCGCGTGCCGGGCGTCGACGTGAACCCGTATCTCGCCATGGCGGCCACCCTCGCCTGCGGTTATCTCGGCATGGTGGAGCAGCAGGAAGCGTCGACGCCGATGATCGAAAGCGCCTACGACCTCGAGTACGAATTGCCGCGCGGTCTCGAAGACGCGCTCAAGGCGCTGTCGAAATGCAGCGAACTCGCCGAGGTGCTCGGCGACAGCTTCGTGCAGGCGTATTGCGCGGTGAAGGAAAAGGAATTCGAGACCTTCTCGCAAGGCATTACCGCGTGGGAACGCGAGCATCTGCAACTGCTCGTCTGAGCGTGGACCGCCGCCGACAATCTGATTGGAGAGCGTGCAATTGCAATTGAATACCCGTCACGGCATCAACTGGGAGCGTGCGCAAGCGCTCGTCGAACGCGAACGCCGCGCGTTCGTCGAGGCCATGCCGAAGTCGCGCGCGTTGTCCGAACGCGCGGCGCGTCACCTGCTGTTCGGCGTGCCGCTGCACTGGATGAACGACTGGTCGACACCCTTCTCGCTTTACGTCGAAGAGGCGCGCGGCGCCGCGTTCACCGATGTGGACGGTCACCGCTATGCGGACTTCTGCCTCGGCGACACCGGCGCGATGTTCGGCCATTCGCCGGCGCCCGTCGCACGAGCGCTCGCCGCGCAGGCGCAACGCGGTTTGACGACCATGTTGCCGGGCGAAGACGCCGCCTGGGTCGGCGAAGAACTCGCGCGCCGTTTCGGGCTGCCGTACTGGCAGTTCGCGATGACCGCGAGCGACGCCAACCGCTTCGTGCTGCGCTGGGCGCGCGCGGCGACCGGGCGCAAGCAGATCGTGATTTTCAACGGCTGCTATCACGGCACCGTGGACGACGTCTTCGTCGATCTGGTCGACGGCAAGCCGCAACAGCGCAACAGTTTGATCGGCCAGGTGCACGACCTGCTCGGCAGCACGCGCGTCATCGAATTCAACGACCTGGCCGCCTTGGAAAACGCGCTAAAAGATGGCGACGTGGCCTGCGTGCTCGCCGAACCCGCGCTGACCAACATCGGCATGGTGCTGCCCGAGGCGGACTACTGGCGCGAGGCGCAAGCGCTGATGCGCCGCTACGGCACGCTGCTCGCCTTCGACGAAACGCACACGATCAGTTGCGGCCCCGGCGGTTATACGAAGGCGCACGGGCTCGAACCCGATCTGTTCGTGCTCGGCAAACCGGTCGGCGGCGGCTTTCCGTGCGCTGTATATGGCTTTAGCGCCGAATTCGCCGCGCGTGCCCAGCAGGCCAAGCGCGGTGCGCCGCCGGGACACTCCGGCATCGGCACGACGCTCACCGCGAACATGCTGGCCATGAGCGCGATCCGCGCCACGCTCGCCGAGGTGATGACCGAGGCGGCATACGAGCATATGTTCGTGCTGGCGGAGCGCATCGAGAGCGGACTGCGGGACGCGATTGGGCGGCACGGACTTGCGTGGTGCGTGACGCGTGTCGGCGCCCGCAACGAATTCCAGTTCATGCCGACGCCGCCGCGCAACGGCAGCGAAGCCGGGCGCCAACTCGATCCCGAACTGGAACACGTCTTGCACCTTTATTTGCTGAACCGTGGCGTGTTGATCACGCCGTTTCACAACATGATCCTGGTCTGCCCGGAAACGTCGATAGAAGACGTGGACAAGCTGGTCGCCGCGTTCGACGCCTGCCTTGGCGAACTGACCTAAAGTCGCGTCGACTTTTTTTGCACCCTTTTTGAAGGGGTTTTGCATCGAGCATTATGAAAACTTCGCGCCATCACACGCTGCAGGACCAGACCTACGACACGCTGCGGCAGTGGCTGACGATCGGACGCTTCGTGCCCGGCGAGCGCATCAAGATCCGCCACGTCGCCGCCGAACTCGGCGTGGGCGAAATGCCGGTGCGCTCCGCCTTGCAGCGCCTCGCGGCCGAATCGGCGCTCGTCAACGTGCCCAATTGCGGCGTGACGGTGCCGCATCTGTCGAAACAACAGTTCGACGATGTGCTGCGCGTGCGCCTGATTCTCGAAGGCCAGGCCGCCGAACTCGGCGTGCCGCATCTCACGGCGCACGACCTCGGCACGCTGGAAAAACTGAATGTGCAGATGGCGCAGGCGTTGCGCAGTGCCGACACTAAAGGCTATCTCGACGCCAACGAGGCATTCCATCTGATTCTGTACCGGGCGGCCGGCTCGCCGCTGCTGCTGGAGTTGATCGAAACCGTGTGGCTGCAGGTCGGGCCGATTTCGAATTTGCTGTTCGGCGAGGCGCTATTTGCCGATTCGCTTAATGATGCGCACGACGATCTGTTGAGCGCTGCCAGAGCGCGCGACGCTGCCGGCGTGCGGCGGGCGATCGAGCGTGACCTGAATCATGCTGCGACGTGCTTGCGGGCGCAGTGCTTGTAGGCATGCGATGGGTGATCGGGCGCAATCTTCCGAGTCGTGCAGCAATGTGTGTGCGGGCGCATTGCCCAAGATGCTCACTCTGAACCGTGCGACGGTGACTGAACGCGACCTGCGCCACGCAACAACATATTTGCGCTTGCCGAGCCTGAGGACGTTCCGACCTGAAGCACCGGAGTGACCTGGCCGCGCTCAGCCTTTTAGCGTCGCCTGCTCGAGAATCATGTCGTAAAGCGCCTGCGCCGCCGGCGACAACTGCGCGGTCTTGCGCGCCACGAGAACGAGCGTGCGCGACACGGCGGGATGCGTGAGCTCTACGGTGCGCACCGTCGGATACGCGCCCTTCTGAAGCGCGAGCGCCGGCACCACGGCCGCGCCCACGCCCTGCGCGACCAGCCCGACCGCCGTCGAACTGCGCTGCACCTCGTAAAAGGAGCGCAGCGCCAGTTCGCTCGTTTCCAGCGCGACGTCCAGTAACGCGCGGTTGCCGCTCACCTCGCCCGCAAAGATCAGCGGATAAGCCTGCAGCTGCTGCCAGGCGATGCGGCGCCGCTTGGCCAGCGGATGATGCTCGTGGCAGATCAGAACGTAGCGGTCCTCCGTGAGCGGCACGCTGGCCAGATCCGGATGATGCTCGCGCGCGATATTGATGCCGAACTCGACCTCCCGGCCCAAAACCGCCGCCTCCACCGCTGACGACGCGTGATCGAGAATCCTGATGCGGTTATGCGGATACCGCGCCGAATACGCCTGCAGAATGCGCGGCAAATATTGCACGCCCACCGTCGGCACGCAGGCGATCGACACATCGCCGCGGCGCGCCACGCCGGTCTCGCGGATTTCGACCAGCGCGTCGGCCAGTTCACCGAGCAAGCGGCGCGCTTGCGGCAGAAAACTGCGCCCGATTTCGGTGAGCGCCATGGAGCGTGTGGTCCGCTCGATCAGCGTGACGCCGAGGTAGGTTTCGAGCTTGCGCAGACGCTGCGTGATGGCCGTTTGCGTGACGTGCAATGAATCGGCGGCGCTCTGGAAGCTGCCGCGATCCGCAATGGCGACGAACGCCTGAACGCCGAGCGTGTCGATTTTCATTAGAAAAATGAAGGAATCGGAATGATAAATTCATTTTACTCCGCCCTTGGGGGCGCTGAGAATGAGCGGATTGGATCGGTTCGAACCGTCGAAGAGACGCAATCGCCGCCCACCGATCCGGCCACCACGGACACAAGGAGCATCAGATGACGTCGAAGAAGGATTGGCACGCGAAGCAGTACGTGTTGTTCGAAAACGAGCGCACCCGCCCGGTCAGGGATCTGCTGGCGGCCGTGCCGCCGACGGAGGTCAAGAGCGCGGTGGACATCGGCTGCGGACCCGGCAACTCGACCGAGACGCTCGCCGCGCGCCTGCCGGGCGCGGCGGTCAGCGGCATGGACAGTTCGCCCGACATGATCGAGGCGGCCCGCAAGCGTCTGCCGCAATTGCAGTTCGACGTGAGCGACATTTCCACGTGGGACGCGCCGGGACCGTACGACCTGATCCTCGCCAATGCGGTGCTGCAATGGGTACCCGACCACGAGCGGCTGTTTCCGTCGCTCGTGACGAAGCTCGCGCCGGGCGGCAGCCTCGCCGTGCAGATGCCGGACAATCTGGACGAACCCGCGCACCGTCTGCTGCGCGAAATCGCTGCGGACGGCCCTTGGGCCCACCAGCTCAAGGGCGTCGAGCGCACCATGCGCTACGGCGCCGGCTGGTACTACGCGTTGCTCGAACCGCTGTGCGCGCGGGTCGACGTGTGGCGCACCGTCTACCATCACCCGCTCGCGGGCGGCGCGGACGCGGTGGTCGAATGGTTCAAGGGCAGCGCGCTGCGGCCGTTCCTCGCCGAGCTCGACGACGCCGGGCAAGCCGCTTTCTTGCAGCGTTACCGGGACGCGATCGCCGCGGCTTATCCTGCGCTCGCCGACGGCACGGTGCTGCTGCCATTTCCGCGGCTGTTCATCGTCGCCACCCGCTAGCGGCGGCGGCCCGCGAGCGGGTGGCCGTGCCGGCTGTGGCGCCGGCGCGCGCCAGGGTACTCAGGAATTGCCCTGCTTGAATTCTGCGTGATATTGTTCAATGAAAGTGGGGAACGGCGACTCGCCGTTCTCACCGGAACGCAATTTTCAGCAGCGAGCGTCGCCATGAGTGATGTACGCCATCATCTGAGTCCACGAGACCGTTTGGAGCTGTTGTGCTGGCTCACATGCGGGAGTCTTGGCGCCTATTACCTGAATGAGGACTGGCCGGACGCGGCGTTTCATGTGCAGGCCGCGCATAAGTGGCTCGACCGGCGGGCGCGCGAGGCTGATTGGCTCACGATCGCCAAGTTGAGCGCTACCGCGGTGGAGATTGCGCGGCGGCATGCGCAGTTTGTCGAAGCGGATTGGGCGAGAGATGCGGTTGAGGAGATTCTTGATACTGATGAGCTCGATCCTCAAGCAAGGCTTGTGAGGCAAGTTATTGCGGATTGTCAGAGTGCTTTGGCGGATAAGAGGTTGGCGGATTGATTTTGGGTTTTGGCCTTTTTCCTTGAAATCATGTCGGTCTATTGGCGTAGCCCCTGTGCGGGGCGGCACCTACTTTCTTTGCATGCCGCAAAGAAAGTAGGCAAAGAAATCGGCTTCACACCGCTAATTCTTAAGCGGGTCCCTCGCGCAGTCGCGGTAGTGGTGCATCTGGAATCCGTGCCCCCGCACATTCAGCCCCAGTGACAAGGCCGTCATTCTTCCGGCGGCGCTGCGCGCACCGTCGCGGTACTTCAAGTATTGCCCATCGTTTTTTGCGTCAGCGGCACTTTCCAACTGCCGACCGTTTCTCGCGGCGCGGCTGCGCGTCGTGACCGTCCCAAGTCTTCGCGCCAACGGGAGTTTCCAAAGCCAGCGCTTTTCGCGCTCGCGGGTACTTCTCACGCTGCCAATCGTTTCGCGCGCTATCCGGCATTTTGCTAACGTTTCGTGCGCTACCAAGCATTTCTGAAACGACGGTCTCTTGCGCCGAGGGGCAGTTCTCGCATCCCCCACCGTGTTCCGACGCTTCGCCGAGGCGAAGCAGATGGCCCCCACCAAACCCAAACGAACCACTGGTTTCAGTGCATACCCTTCCGACGCGCACGCAGTGCGAGGCGGGAAGTATGACAGCCTGGTCACGAACGCGGAGTGTGCGGGGGCACGGATTCCAGATGGACCACTACCGTGGCTGCGCGGGGGACCCGCTTACAAGCTGGCGGTGTGAAGCCGCTTTCTTTGCCTACTTTCTTTGCGGCGGCAAAGAAAGTAGGTGCCGCCCCGCACAGGGGCAACGCCAATAGACCGACAAGATTCCAAGGAAAGGCCCAAAACCCCAAAAAGACCACATCCAATTCAACCACCCAAAAAAACCAACCTCAAAAATTATGCCGCAGCCCCACAATCACAGAAACCTGCTTATCCGTATCCGAATTAACGATATTCGGAATCTGCGCCAGGTTCTCCGTCGCGCCGGTTGCCGGGTCAATCCCTAATCCAGCCCCCGAGGACTTCTGCCCAATCGCCACCGCATAAACAGCAGTGCGCTTGGACAAGCTATACACAGCACCAAGGTTGATCTGATGCACGCGAGTAGAAGCACTGCCGCTCGGCTTGGCGTCATTGAAAATATAAGCAAACCCTAGCTGCAAATCCGGCGCGAGCGCATAAGTCGTATTCAACTCGGCAATATCGAACGACACATCAGCCCCGGCAGGCCGCGCCGCACTCGCAAAGTACTGACTCTGCGACAACCGCGTATGCGTATAGGTCACCGCCACATTCGCCTTGCCGAACGAATACGACCCCCCTGCCCCAAAAATCCGTACCTTGCTAGCATCCTGCAACAGACAATACGACGCGTCCGCATTCGCACAACTGAAGTCGCCGATATAGCCACTCGTGCCCCCCAACGCCGCCTGCAATGGCTGATTCAACTCCAGATACCCCGCGCTCAGCGACAACGGTCCCTGCACATAATTCGCCGCCAGCGCCCACCCCTTGTTCTGCG
This sequence comes from Paraburkholderia sp. BL9I2N2, assembly GCF_004339745.1. Classification (GTDB taxonomy): domain Bacteria; phylum Pseudomonadota; class Gammaproteobacteria; order Burkholderiales; family Burkholderiaceae; genus Paraburkholderia. The sequence goes on from NZ_SMGP01000001.1 coordinate 2,088,544, forward strand.
AAAAATTCCCCGCCACGCCACCAAGGCTGAACAATCCCCCAACAGTCAACCCGCCAAAACTCGGACTGATGTACTTGATCGAATTGTTGAAGTTGAACGCCTCGTTCAGATTGTCGACGTCGCCGAAATGGGAACCGTACAACGTCGCCCAGTTATTACTCGATGCATACGCGCCCATGTAGTCCGAGAACGGATCGTATTGACGACCGAACGTCAGCGCGCCATACGTCGAGTTGTTCACACCGACCCACGCATTGCGATTGAACAGCGTATTCGATTGCAGCATCGCGCCGCTTCCGATCAGAAAGCTGTTCTCCAACGCGAAATTGACCGTCGTGCCGCCGCCGATATCCTCCGTGCCGATCAAGCCCCAGCGCGACGGCACCAGATTGTCGCCCGCCAGTTGATAGTTCGCGTGTCCGTTGGTGTTGCCGTCGGCGAGCGTCGTCTGCTGGTTGTTCGTGTAGACGAGGCCGGCGTCGACCGTGCCGTAAAGCGTCACCGAAGATTGCGCGTGCGCGCCCATCGAAAGGCCGAACGCGGCCAACGCAAGCGCCGAGCGCTTGACGAAAGTGTCTGCCATGATTGTCTTGTCGAGAAGTGAGGTAGGTGGTTGTCGCGCGATTCGCGCGTTTCCCTTACTGGCCGAAGCGCGCGTAGATATCCGGGCGCTTCTTGCGCAGGATGAGACCGATCACCACGCCGACCAGCGCCACCGTGAACACGATCCAGGGGAAGGATTTGACGATCGGACTATCGGAGCCGCTGAGCGCATCGAGGTTGCGCACCAGAATCACGCCGATATACAACAGGCCGAAGCCACCCACCAGCGGTGCGACGAACGAGTGCCATACGCGTGTGTCCTTGCGCGTCTTGCGGAAGAACGCGATCACCGAAAAACTCGTCACCGCCTGCAACATCACAATGCCGATCGTGCCGAGCGCCGAACTCCAGCTGAACACGATGTTGAACACGTCGCTGCCCGCCGCGATAAAAAGTCCGAGCAGCACGCACACGGAGAGTGTCTGCAGATAGCTCGCCACATACGGCGAACGATATTTTTCGTGCACGCGATTGAGTGCTTGCGGCAGGATGCCTTCGAGACTCAGCGCATGGATATAACGCACCAGCGTGTTATGAAACGACAGCAGGCTCGCGAAGATACTGCTGAGCAAAAGGAAACTCATCACCGTCGTCACCGCGCCGCCCAGATATTTGCCGGACTGGATGAACCAGAAATCGCCGGGCTCTTTGGTCGCGACCGTGACCACATCCGCAAGGCCATACGCGCAGACGATCGTCCACGTGACGAAAGCGAAGAACACGAGAATCAGCATCACGGATACGTACGTGGCGCGCGGCACCGTCACCTTCGGATCGCGACATTCTTTGCCGTATATCGCGGTCGCTTCGAAACCGATGAACGAGGCAAAGGCGAACATCACCGCAATGCCAAGGTGACCGCTGAACACATGCTGCGGTGTGAACGGCGCAAGCGTGAGGCCGTCAGGTCCGCCGCCATGCACGACGATCGCAATTGCGAGCACCAGCAGAATGCCCAGTTCGAGACACATCAGCACGCCGAGCAGGCGGCTATTCAGATCGATGCCGCGGATGCCGGTGAATTGCACCACGGCCACGCAGATCAGCGAATACCCGTACCAGGGCAACGCGGTATGCAAAAGCGGCGAGAGGATCACCGTGCAGAAGAAGCCAAACAATCCGTACAGCGCGATCTGGATGAACGTGTACGACATCAGCGCGACGAGCGCTCCGGCCATGCCCAGCGGCCGCCCGAGTCCGGCGGTGATATACGCGTAAAACGCGCCGGCGCGCACCACATGCCGGCTCATCGACGCAAAGCCCACGCTGAAAATCAGCAGCACCGCGCCGGCAATCACGAACGCGCCCGGAATGCCCGCGCCATTGCCCAGACTGATCGCGGGCGGCACCGCGCCGAGCATGCCGGTCAGCGGCGCGGCCGCCGAAATCACGAGGAACACGATCTGCCATAAGCCCAGCGTATTGCCTTTCAATTCCACGGGGTTCTCCGCGTCGACCGCTCGGGTCGGAGAATAGGGTTCACTCATCGCTGCCTCTTGTGTGTTGGCTAGTCTGGGACTCGCCTGAACCCCGTACTGCTGATCCAGACGCTCACTTGACCGATCTCCGATGCTTCGGTGTGTGCGCATGGTAGGTAGCTAAAAAATAAAGCGACTTCGCGAACCGCGCCAAATTTTCGATAATTTGCGCCAATGCGGGGAAGCCCGAGTGCGGTGGTTTGCAGCGAATACTTAGGAACCTGAATTATTCTCGCGCGGCAATGGCAAAACCGCGAGATGCTTTCAGAGTGAAAGAAAATGCACCGACGTCACGCGCTATTCTTTTTCCAGTTGCGTGTGGCGCGCCACAAGACCGTGGCATCGGCATAACCAACGGCGCGTGCAATCGCCGCATTGGTAAGCTCTTCTCGCTCGAGCAACCCTTCGACGCTGCGCTGCCGTTCTTCGCGCACGATCTGCCGCACTGATGTGCCCTCCTGCGCGAGGTGCCGTTGCAACGAGCGATGCGAGAGACCGAGATCCTTCGCGATGTCGGCGACGATCAGCTTTTCGTGCGCGAGCCGCCGCGTCACCAGATCCCGAACCTGCTCGACGATGCTGTGCGGCATCGCATCGCGCGCGATCAGATCGGTGGCGTGGCGCTCCATCATGCGCGCCATTTGCGTGTCGGCGCTTTTGAGCGAAGCGTCGAGATCCTGGGGCCGCAGAATCAAGCCGTTGAAAGGCTGCTGAAAGCGCACCGGCACGCGAAAGATACGCGCATACGGTTTGAGATCGGCCGGCGCAGCGTGTTCGAAATGCACTTCTACCGGATTCCACGCGGCGCCGCGCACGAGCCGAACCATGTGGCACATCGTCGAAAGACTGTATTCCGCATCCTGCCGGCGCGGCCAGATTTGCGGACTGGCGATCTGGTAGGTCCAGATCGGCCATTCGTCGTCGCGCAGCAATTCGCAGGTGGTGGTGTTCTGCCACGAGGCGAGCGCGAGCGAGAACTTGCGCATGGCCGCATTCAAGGTCGGCGACGAAAGAAACACCAGACCCGCCGGCCCCAGCTCCGTCAATTGCAACTCACTGCCAAGGCGCAGGCCGAGCGCGGCCTCGCCGAGCACCTCGGCGGCGCGCTCGAACGCCGTCACATAGCGCGTGAGCGGCAGAATTTCATAGGGATTCGACAGGAGCTTGCGGCTCATGCCGAACTCCTCCAGCAGCGCGTCGCATTGCGCGCCCGATGCATCGAGTGCGCGCACAACCGGCCCCATGACCGCGGCGCGGATCATCGGGAAACTGCCGTTGAGCGTGACTTTTTTCATGCTGAGCGTCTCCTCTCCAGTCTTCGCTGATGGTGGCTCGTGTCATTCCTCTTGGCGCACTTTATCGTTCATTTGGCGCGATAGGCAAGCGCGAAAATATTATTGGGTTCCTACGATTTGCCATCGACTCAGCGTTCGCCGCGCCTCATTCGCCTCGCGAGCACGCTGTCCGGTCCAGCAACTTCTTACGGGAATCTTATGAACACGAATGCCACGAAAGCCGCTCATGCCCCCGCTCATCCGCTCGACCCACTGAGCGGCGCAGAAATGCAGCTCGCGTGCGACCTCGTGAAAGCCGCCGAAAAACTCGATTCGCACGCGCGTTTTCCGATGGTCGAATTGCGCGAGCCGCCAAAAGCCGAAGTGGTGGCATTCAAGACCGGCGAATATTTTTCGCGCACGGCCTTCGTGCTCGCAATCGATCGGTCGAATGGCGCGACGATCGAATTCGAGGTGGACCTGAGAGAAAAGAAAATTGCCGCGCGCCGTGTCATGCCGTTTGGCGAGGCGCCTTACGGCCAGCCGCCCATCATGATCGACGACTTCATGAACGCGGAACAGATCGTCAAGAGCGATGAAGCATGGCGCGTGGCTGTCATGAAGCGCGGCCTCAGCGAAAAAGATCTGGAACGCGTGCAGGTCGATCCGTTCTCGGCGGGCTGTTTCGATCGCGAGAACGAAAACGGCCGGCGTTTGGTGCGTTGCGTGAGCTACTACCGCGAGACGCTGACCGATAACGGCTACGCACACCCAATTGAAGGCGTGATGGCCGTGGTCGATCTGCTCGAAAAGAAAGTGATCGAACTGGTGGACGACGGCCGCATCATTCCGATTCCGCGCGCCAAGCATAACTACGACACGCCGAGTCTCGGCGAGCCGCGCAGCACGCTCAAACCGCTGTCGATCAATCAACCCGACGGCCCGAGCTTTACGATCGAGGGCTGGCATGTGAACTGGCAGAACTGGAACTTCCGTGTCGGCTTCACGCCGCGCGAAGGGCTGGTGCTGCATCAACTGTCGTGGGACGACGGCAGGAGCACGCGCCCGATCATCTACCGTGCGAGCGTCACGGAAATGTGCGTGCCCTACTCCGACCCGAGCACCAACCACTACTGGAAAAGCGCGTTCGACGCGGGCGAATACGGTCTCGGCAAACTGGCGAATCAACTCGAACTCGGTTGCGACTGCCTCGGCACGATCCGCTATTTCGACATTCCGTCCGCAGACGATTTCGGCAACGCATTCGTGATGAAGAACGCGGTCTGCATGCACGAAGAAGACTACGGCACGCTCTGGAAGCACTACGAATTCCGCACCGGCGTATTCGAAATGCGCCGCTCGCGACGCCTTGTGATTTCCTTCTTCGCCACCGTCGGCAATTACGACTACGGCTTCTACTGGTATCTGTATCAGGACGGCACGATTCAGCTCGAATGCAAGCTGACCGGCATCGTGCAGACCTCGGCGGTGGCTGATGGCGACACTTATCCGTGGGGCGGCATGATCACGGAAAACCTCGGTGGCCCGACGCATCAGCACTTCTTCAACGCGCGCTTGCACATGATGGTGGACGGCGAGCGCAACACGGTGACCGAACACGAATTCGTGCCGCGTCCTATGGGCGAGAACAATCCGTACGGCAATGTGTTCGACACGACCAAACGCGTGTTGAAAACGGAAAGCGAAGCCGCACGTGTGGCAAGCGGCAGCACGGGTCGCTACTGGAAGGTCAGCAACCCCAACGTGAAGAATGCCGTGGGCGCAAATCCGGGCTACAAGCTGGTCGTCAACGACTCGCCGCTGATGCTGGCCGACGAGCGTTCGAAGGTGCGTCAGCGCGGCGGCTTTGCCACGCGTCACGTGTGGGTCACGCCGTTCGATCCGGCTGAGCGCTATGCGAGCGGTGACTATCCGAATCAGCATTCGGGGGGCGACGGCCTGCCGCGCTATATCGAGGCGAATCGCAACATCGAGAACGAAGACGTCGTGCTGTGGCATAGCTTCGGCCACACGCATGTGTGCAAACCCGAGGATTTCCCGGTGATGCCGGTGGAGTACGCCGGTTTCATGCTCAAGCCGAACAACTTCTTCTCCGGCAACCCGACCATGGACTTGCCGGCCGAACGTGATCTGAACAGCGTCGAAGACGGCAAGTCCACGGATCATGGCTGCTGCAAGCACTGATCCGGTCGTGCGTCGCGCACGGCACGCCGCTCTCGCGTGCACGCTGTGCGCGAGTGCGGCATGCGTGTGCCTCGCGGGCGGCGGCGCTGCGCTGTTGACACAGGCCGCTCTCGGTCGCCACGCCACCGCGCTGTGGATGAGCGCGCTGATGCTGGCGGCCATGATGAGCGTGCCATTGCTGATGTCGCGCTCATCGGGCCGCTACACGATGCTGGCTAGTGCGGCGACGCTGATCGTGACGATCAGCGCAATGAATAGCGTACCGGCGTATCTGAATGGTTCAGCGCATGGCATCGCCATTGCCTTGCTGATGATCGTGACGGGCTTCCTCGGCATGTTGTTCTACCGTTTGCTCGCCAACGCCGAATCGCGTCACGACGTGGATCGCAGCAGCGCGCATGACTCCGACTCGGTCAAGGCGGCGACTCCTTCAGGCGCAACGGCTCTGCTCGCGTTGCTTGCGGGACTGTCGAGCGGCAGTCTCGCCCGCTTCCAGTTCTTTGCGATTTGCGGCTTAAGCGATGCACAGCCGTTCTGGCACATTGCGCTTTCACTTGCCGCGGTCTGCGCGCTGGCAATCATCGCCGAACGCTCGCGCGGCCATCGCATGCTGATGGGGTTGTACATCGCGCGTGCGGTGCTGATCGGCACGCTCGCGGCAAGCGACAATCCCGCGCTCGCACCGCTTGCGGCAGCGATCTTCCTGATTCTTGACTGCCTGACGATTCCCGCACTAGTGAACTTGCGCGGCAACTCGACCAGCGTATTGCGCGCGAGCTGCCCCGGCGTCGCGCATCACATCGGCATGGTGCTCGGCGCGGCATTGTCGACCACACCCTACTTTTTCGGCGACGGATTCGTTGTGCTGTACACATTGAGCGCGACGGCGAACGTGATCTGTGCCGCGTCGTTAGCAACACACTGGCGTGCAAGGCAACACATCCATCTTCCCCCAGGTCCATACCGCCGTCAGGCGAACCCTTCCGGCTAGCGCCACGGCCACTCAACCCCAACGGAGACGAACCACCATGACCGAACACAAGCTAGCGGCCACGTTGCCGCGCACCATGTTCATCAACGGCGAAAAAACCGGTAGTGCCGCGGGCAAAACCTTTCCGGTCTTCAACCCGGCCACCGCCGAAGAAATCGCGCAGATCCCCGACGCATCCGAAGCGGATATCGATCACGCGGTCAGAACCTCGAAGGCGGCCTTCGAAACCGACGCATGGCGCAGAATGCCGCCGGCCGTTCGCGAGGGCCTGCTGCTCAAACTGGCCGACCTCGTCGAGCGGCACAGCGACGAACTCGCCACGCTGGAAACGCTGAATCAGGGCAAGCTGATCGGCTTCTCGAAGATGCTGGAAGTGGCGGGCAGCGTCCAGTGGTTGCGTTATATGGCCGGCTGGGCGACCAAGATCGAAGGCACCACCTTCGATCTGTCGATTCCCTTCCCGCCTGGCACGCGCTACAACGCGTCGACCAAACGCGTGCCGGCCGGCGTGGTCGCGGCGATCGTCCCGTGGAATTTCCCACTGCTGATGGCAGTGTGGAAGATAGCCCCGGCGCTGGCCTGCGGTTGCACCGTCGTGCTCAAACCCGCTGAAGAGACTCCGTTGACCGCCATCCGCCTCGCCGAACTCGCGCACGAAGCGGGTTTCCCTGCCGGCGTATTCAACGTGGTCACTGGCCGTGGCGAAACCGCCGGTGCGGCGCTCGTGCGGCATCCGCTTGTGAACAAGGTCACGTTCACCGGATCGACCGAGGTCGGGCGCATCATCGGTCGTCAATGCGCGGACGATCTGAAGCGAGCGTCGCTCGAATTGGGCGGCAAGAGCCCGGTGATCGTGCTCGACGACTGCGACCCGTGCAAGGCGATCGAAGGCGCGGCCGGCGCGATCTTCTTCAACCACGGCCAGGTTTGCACGGCGGGCTCGCGCCTGTATGTCGCGCGCTCGATCTATGACGAAGTCGTGCAAGGCATTGCCGCCGTCGCGGACGGCATCACGCTCGGCTCCGGTTTCGACGCGGCGACGCAGATGGGCCCGATGGTCTCCGCACGGCACCGCGACAAGGTGGCCGGCATGATTGTCCAAGGCAAGGACGAAGGTGGCGAGATCCTCTCGCGCGATGCCCACGTGGACCGCGACGGTTACTTCGTGCGTCCGACGGTGATCGCCAATCGCGCCTGCAAGCCGCTTTCCGTCGTCAAGGAAGAGGTGTTCGGCCCTGTGCTGGTCGCCATGCCCTATGACGACCTGGACGAAGTGCTCGCTCAGGCAAACGCCTCAGAGTATGGACTCGGCGCGAGCGTGTGGACCAACCAGCTCGACAAGGCGCTGCGGCTCGTGGACGGCATCGAGGCCGGAACGGTATGGGTCAACACGCACAATATGGTCGACCCGGCCATGCCGTTCGGCGGCTTCAAGGCATCCGGCATCGGCCGTGAACATGGCAAGGCGATCATCGACTCGTATACGGAGAGCAAGTCGATCTGCATCGCTTACTAATGATGCGGTGCCTGCGCGGCGCATCGCGAGCAAGGCAACGCGCCGCGCAGGCAAACCAGTAAAATACCGGGACATCGCGCTACCGCGCCTTACCTCCGGTCGACCATCTTGAAACGCAAAATGCCCGCGCTGAATGCGCTGAAAGCCTTCGAAGTCGCCGGCCGCACGGGCAGCTTCACCCGCGCCGCGGAACTGCTCAACGTCACGCAAAGCGCAGTTAGCCGCCAGGTCCGGCAGCTCGAGGCGCAACTGGGCGAGACGCTCCTGCAGCGTCACCATCACCATCTGGAACTGTCGGCTGCCGGCCGCATTCTTCTGCAAGCGCTGCAGCAATCCTTTGACCGCATCGAACTCACGGTTCGCGGCCTGCAAGAAAAAACCCACCGCAACCGCCTGCGCATCAATGCGCCGCCCACCTTCACGAGCCGTTGGCTGATGCCGCGCCTCGGCCGCCTGCGTGATGCGCATCCGCAACTCGAACTGAGTCTGTCGACCCGTGTCGACGATAACCTCGCGGAATCCGGTGTGCTCGACTGCGCGATCCGCTTCGGCAATGGCGAGTGGGAAGGCGTCGACAACCGTCTGTTGATGAGCGAGCGGCATATCGCCGTCTGCTCGCCCGCGTTGCTCGCACGTCAGGCGGGCCGCGCCGCGATCGACCTGAATCAGTTCACGCTATTGCACGTGCTGGCGAGCGCCGATCAGCGCTACCTCACGTGGCAGCATTGGCTGAAGGCGGCGGGGATTGAAAACGTGGATACTCGCGGCGGTTATGAATTCGATCTGCTCGATCACGCCATTCGCGCCGCGATCGACGGGCTCGGCGTGACCATCGCCGACCGTCATATGATCGCGCGCGAACTGGCCGAAGGCCAACTCGTGCAGGTGCTGAATGTGCATGTGGACGGGCATCAGTCGTACTGGTTCGTCACGCGCGCGGAACAGGATGAACTACCGCACGTCGCGTTGTTCCGCGACTGGCTGCAACAGGAAATCTGGTTGAGCGGACGGGCGCTCGATGCATCGGAGTCGGCGCCGTTGAGCGACGCGGGTTGAGGCGCTGAGCGGCATCGCGGTGCGCCCTATGCACCGCTTCGAACGAAAAAAAACGCGCCGATGCGATGCCATCGGCGCGGTTTCACACTACGTGGCCACTAGCCCAACACCGCCAGGCCAAGCGAGCCATTAAGCCGCCGCGGCCATCTCCGCCGCCGCGGGCCGGTACGCAATTTCGCGCGCCGCATCCTCGAGAATCATGTCGGCGCCCTTCTCCGCCACCATCATGGTCGGCGCATTGATATTGCCCGACGTGATATTCGGAAAGATCGACGCATCCACCACGCGCAAGCCGTCAATGCCGTGCACACGCAAACGCGCATCCACCACCGACGTGCGTGGATCGTCGCCCATCGCGCACGAACCGCACAGGTGATAGATCGACCCCGACTGCTCGCGGAAGTACCGGAGGAAACCTTCGCGCGTATTCACCTGCGGTCCCGGCGAGATTTCCTCGACCGTGATCGCTTTCAGCGCCGGCGACGCCATCACCTTGCGCACCAGTTCGCAACCCTGGATCACTTCGTCGATGTCCTTCTCGGTGGTCAGCGCGTTGATACGGATCTTCGCGGCATCCTCGGCGCGATTCGATGCGATCTCGATCGAACCGCGGCTCGTCGGCCGGCACGGATTGAACGCCAGCAGAAAGCCCGAGTACGGTTCAGGCTCGAGATTCGCCTTGTTGCTCTTCGGGATGCGGTACGACAACGGATTGAAGTACAACTGCAGATTCGGCTGCGCTTGCTGATCGTTGCCTTTGAAGAACCCACCCGACTGATTCACGCTCATCGCGAGCGGCCCCTTGCGCGTCAGCAGATATTGCAGACCGAGCTTGAGCTTGCCGAGCAGCGGCCGCATCTCGTCGTTCAGCGTCTTCATGTTCGCGCGATAGTAGAAGCTCACGCACAGATGATCCTGCAGATTCTGGCCCACGGCGGGCAGTTCCTTGACCATCGCGATGCGATGCTTCGCCAGCAGTGCGCTGTCGCCCACGCCGGAGAGTTGCAGCAGCTTCGGCGAATCGACCGCGCCCGCCGACAGAATCACTTCGCGCGTCGCCATGAATTGCCGCGTGACGCCGTTCTGCGTGACGCTCACGCCGATCGCGCGTTGGTTGCCGTCGAATAGAACGCGGCTTGCCAGCACGTCGCGCTCGACGGTCAGATTCTTGCGCGACAACACCGGGTGCAGATACTCGAAGCTGCTCGACGAGCGCTGGCCATTACGTGTATTCACGTCGTAGATGCCGGCGCCTTCGAATTGCGCGCCATTGAAGTCGTCGCTGCGCTGATAACCGGCCTGATCGCAGCCCTTCAGGAACACGTGGCAGATCGGATGCACCGCATCTTTCATCGGCGAGATGCGGATCGGGCCGTCGGCACCGTGATATTCCGTGTTGCCGAGCGGATGCGATTCGAGCTTGCGGAAGTACGGCAACACGTCGCGAAACGCCCAGCCCGTGTTGCCGGCGGCGGCCCAATCGTCGAAATCGTGCGGCTGGCCGCGCACGTAGATCATCGCGTTGATCGAGCCCGAGCCGCCCTGCACCTTGCCGCGCGGACAATAGATCGGCCGGTTGTCGAGTTCTTTTTCCGGCTCGCTGTAGTACATCCAGTTATAGGTTTCGTTGTAGTACGTCTTGGTGAAACCCACCGGAATCTTGAACCAGAACGAGCTGTCCTTGCCACCCGCTTCGAGCAGCAGCACCGAATATCGGCCCGACGCCGACAGGCGATTGGCGAGAATGCAGCCCGCCGAACCCGCGCCGACGATGATGTAATCGTAGTTCATGCTCTATGTCGCCAGACGGCGCTCAATCCATTGAAACGTAGTGGTGAAACCCGCCAGACTCAAACCGCGCTCAACCCTTGGCCGGCGCGAGGTCTTTCACATCGGCCGGTTGCGCCGCCATCTGCAGATGCAGACGCTCGCCGGTGTAGGGCGTGTGCTGCCTGACGACCTCCATGTTCAGTTCGACGCCGAGACCCGGTTCCTGCGACGGAATGATGTAGCCGTCTTCCCATTGAATCGGCTTCTTCAGCACGGCTGCATGAAAACCGTCCCACGTGCCGATGCTTTCCTGAATCAGGAAGTTCGGCGTGCACGTCGCGAGCTGAATGCTGGCCGCCGCGCCGATCGGCCCGTTGTACAGGTGCGGCGCAATCTGCGCGTAGTACACCTCGGCCAGCGCCGCGACTTTCTTCGCTTCGAGCAGGCCGCCCACGCGCGCCACATTCAGTTGCAGAATCGACGCGGCGCCGGCTTCGAGCAGCTTGAAGAATTCGTACTTGGTGGTGAGGCGCTCGCCGGCCGCAATCGGAATGCTGGTGTGCTGCGCGACCTGCGCCATCGCGCCTTCCTGACCCGGCGGCACCGGCTCCTCAAACCACAGCGGATCGTATTTTTCCAGTCGCTTCGCGAGCCGGATCGCCGACGAAGGCACCATCTGCCCGTGCGTGCCGAACAGCAGGTCGGCCTTGTTGCCCACTGCTTCACGTACACGGCGGCAGAAAGTTTCGCAACGGTCCAGCACTTCCATCGACAACTGATGACCCGAGTACGCCGTGTACGGTCCGGCCGGATCGAACTTCACCGCAGTGAAGCCGCGCTTGACGTTTTCAAGCGCGCATTCGGCCGCCAGATCGGGATCATCGTAGTCGTATTCGCCGCGGCTGTTCTTCGGGTACAGATAAGTATATGAACGCAGGCGCTGATTCACCATGCCGCCCAGCAACTCATACACCGGCTTGTTAGCCGCTTTGCCGATAATGTCCCAGCATGCCATTTCGAGGCCGCTGACCACGCCCATCATCGTCAGATCGGGGCGTTGCGTGAAACCGCTCGAATACGCCTCGCGCCAGAGCCGCTCGATGTGATGCGGGTCCTTGTCGAGCAGATAGCGGCCGAATACATCGTCGATGATGTGGGTCATCGCTTTCGGATGGAACGTCGCCGAATAGATTTCGCCGACACCTTCAATCCCGCAATCGGTCTTGAGCTTGACGAAGATCCAGTACATGCCGCCCACATGCGGCGGCGGTACGGCGACGATATGCGTTTCGAGCGAGACAACTTTCATTTACGCACCTTCTTTTCTGTTGAGCATGTTTCTCAGCGCGAGCCCGGCAAAGCCGCCGAGCGCCGCCATGGCGGCCACATAGCCGAAGTAGAGCTGGTAGCCGAAGACGCCTGGGAACGTCTGCGTCAGATAGCCGTTGATGAGCGGCAGGAACACGTCCGGCGAATAACCCAGCACGGAGATCAGGCCGATCGCGAGGCCCATCGTGGTCACCGGAATATTGCAGCGATCCAGCAGCGACCAGTACAGGCCGCGAATCGCGTAAGTCAGAATGCCGATGAACAGCACGAGGAACACCAGCAGCGCGTGGCTCGAAATACGCGGCGCCGCCATCAGGCCCACCAGCGACAGCGCGGCGAGAAAGAGCGCGATCACGAGCACCGAGACCTTCGAATAGCGGTCGCCGAGAAAGCCGCCGCCAATGCCGCCGATCGGCCGCATCCACAGCTTGAGCGTAGTGATCGTGCCGGCCATCACGACCGTCAGGCCGATCTCGCCTTCATGCAGATAGGCGGAGAAACTGTAAGTAGCCCAGAACACCTGGTAGCCGCAGAACACGATGGCGGCGACCAGCCACAGTTCTGGAATCTTCGCGAGCGTCTTCAGATCGACCAGCACGTTGTTGCGTTGGCGCGCGGCGCGATTGGCGGCTGCATCTTCGGTGCCTTGCGGGTCTTTGACGAGTGCGAGCACGACGCCGAGCGCAATGCAAAGAAACGCGTACATGTAGACCACCAGCTTGAAACCGGCCGCGACCGGTTCGCCTTTGGTCTGCGTCACCCATGCGAACAGCGTGATCGCGATGGTCGCGAGCATGGCTTCGATCAGGCCGCGTCCGCCGTCGAGCAAGCCGAAGAAACGGCCCTGCTCATGCGTGCCGGCAATCATGGTCACGCGCTTGATGACCGCGGCCCAGAACGTCAAGCCGGTCGACAAACCCCAGCCGCCGAAGATCATCATCAGCATCGGGAACGACGGTGCGGTCGAATACCACAGCCCGAGCACACCGGTGGCGATCAGCGAAAAGCAGATCAGCAAACGCGGCGCGATCCGGTCCGCGAGCCAGCCGCTCGGCAGATAACTCAACAGAAAAATCGTGCCCAGCGACGAATACAAGTAGCCGAGCTGGCTATCGGTGATGTGGAACACTTCGAGCATCGTTGGCTGATACACCTGCCGCAGATACAGAATCGGGTAGATCGCGCCGGCTGCGATCACCAGCAGGATGAGCTGGATATAGCGTTGCGCCTTACTGTTTTGCAGGGCGGCCTCTTCGTCGCTTAAAGCGAGCGAAGCGTCGGTTCGGACGGGTTGAGATGACACGTGAGCGCTCCTCAGAGACACAGCGCCAGCCCATCGGGCCGCCCGGTCTCCAATATGTTTTGTTATGGACTGGCAGCAGATTCGCCGCGCTTTTCAGGTTGCAAAGGAGACACGCGCCGTCGTTTCAACGTGCGGCGCGTGCCGGTTCGGCTTCAGTACTTCATGACCACGAGACGGGTCTGGGTGAATTCGAGCATGCCGTGCTTGCCGTCGTCTCCGCCGAGGCCCGAACGTTTCCAGCCGGCGTGAAAGCCCTGATACGGATCGGCCGGCGTACGGTTCACATACAGCTCGCCGGCTTCGATGCCGTTGGCGATCTTCATCGCACCGCGATAGTTCTCCGTATACAGCACCGACGAGAGACCGAATTGATGATCGTTGGCCATTTCCAGCGCTTCGTCGAGCGTGCGGTATTTGACGACCGGCATGATCGGACCGAAGGTTTCTTCCTGGATGATTTCCATGTCCTGACGGCAATTCGACAGCAACGTGGCCGGATAGAAGAAGCCTTTGCCTTGCGGCAGCTTGCCACCGGTTTCGAGCGTGGCGCCCGCCGCGATGGCGCGTTGAACCATCGCGTGGATCGACTGGCGCGACGCCTCGTTGACGAGCGGACCCATCAGCGACGGCTGCTCGCTGCGATCGCCGCTCTCCACCGCGCTCATGTGCTTTTTCAGCAGCGCGACGAAGCGGTCATGCACGCTTTCCTGCACATAGACCCGTTCGATCGCCGTGCACAACTGGCCGCAATGCGTGGTCTTGGAGGCGACCAGGTCGCGCGCGGCTTTCTCGAGATCGGCATCGGCCTCGATGATCGCGGGCGTCTTACCGCCCAGTTCGAGCGACGGCTTGGCGATGTTCGCCTTGCAATATTCGAGCACCTTGCGGCCCGCGCCGACGCTGCCCGTCAGCGTGATCATGCCGACCTTGGGATGCGTGCAAAGCGCTTCGGCGGTGGCATGGTTCATCGCGAGAATGTTCACGACGCCCGCCGGCAAACCGGCCTTCTCCACCGCCTTGGCGATTTCGAATGCGGACGTCGGCGTGTTGTTGCTCGGGCGTACGACGACCGTGTTGCCGGCGATCAGCGCCGGCGCCACTTTACGCATGAACGTATAGACGGGGTAGTTGAACGGGATCAGACACGCGACCACGCCGATCGGCTCGCGATGCAACACGAGGTTTTCGTCGGGCGTATCGCTCGGAATCACTTCGCCTTCGATGCGGCGCGCCCACTCCGCGTGATAGCGGGTGATCTGGCCGGCGTAGATCGCCTCGTTGGTGGAGTCGGCCAAGCTCTTGCCCGACTCCAGCGCGAGCGCCGCGCCGATGGCCGGCGCGCATTCGGTCAGCGCATCGGCGAGCTTGTGCAGATAGACCGCGCGCTCGGCTGACGGCAGCTTGCGCCAGCCCTTCTGCGCGACGGCGGCGGCATCGACCGCCGCGATGACTTCCGCTTGGGTGGCGCCGGTGACATGGGCGATCACGGCCTCGGTAGCCGGATTGCAAACGGCGATGAGCTCGCTGCTAGCGGTGTCAGTCGCGGGTTCGATAAACCGGCCGTTAGCGAAATTCCGATCGAGTCGCATGGTCGTCTCCTGAAAGCATGGTGCGAAAAACGCATTGCCCTCGGCTATGGCTTGCATGCCAAAGGTGCATGAACGGAATTTTTCTCCGGGGCACTGCCGGCCACAAGCGAATAATTCGCGGGACAAACATTCGAAAAAATCATGTTTATCCAGGGATGTGCCTCATACGCGTTTGCCATCGCAAATAGCAGAATCCGGGCTTTGCCAAAAAGCAGCGGGCGTCGAACGCCTTCGGGTCTGCCCGAAATTCGGCCCGCTCACTACCAAGGTCTGGAGCTCACGATGAAAAAGAACCGCATTGCCACCGCCGCATTCACGGCGCTCACGTCACTCATTGCGCTGGCGGCGTCGCCGGCCTTCGCTCAAAGCAGCGTGACGCTGTATGGCGTGCTCGACGAAGGCATCGACTACACCAACAACGCGGGGCACGGCGCGGTCTGGGAAATGGCGAGCGGCTATGCGCAAGGCAGCCGTTGGGGCATGAAGGGTTCGGAGGATCTGGGCGGCGGGCTGAAGGCCGTGTTTCAACTGGAAAATGGCTTCGACGTGAGTTCGGGACGGCTCGGCCAGGGCGGCCGCATGTTCGGCCGCCAGGCGTACGTCGGGCTGAGCGACGGCCGTTTCGGCACGGTCACGCTCGGTCGCCAGTACGATTCGGTGGTCGATTACCTCGCGCAGACCACGGCCAACGGCAACTGGGCCGGCTACCTGTTCGCGCATCCGTATGACAACGACAACACCGACAACTCGTTCCGTCTCGGCAATAGCGTGAAGTACGCGAGCCCGGAGATGGCGGGCTTCCAGTTCGGCGGCGCTTACGCCTTCAGCAACGACACCAACTTTGCGAACAACCGCGCGTATAGCTTTGGCGGACAGTATGCGAACGGCGGCCTGCTGGTCGCGGCGGCCTATATGCAAGCGGACAATCCCGGCGCGGGTTCGACTGGCGCGATTACCGCGAACGACGCGAGTTTTATCGCCGGACGCATGCGGGTGTTCGGCGGCGGCATCAACTACACATTCGGTTCGGCGACCGCCGGTTTTGCCTACACCAATTCGAACTACAAGAATCCGACCGGCAACGGCTATATCGGCATTCCGCTAGCCGCGCCGGGCGTGACGTTGAATACGCTGAAGTATCAGAACTTCGAAGTGAACGGCAAATACCAGCTCACGCCGGCGTTCTTCGTCGGCGCTCAGTACGTGTACACGATGGAAACCTACGATGCGTCGTCAGGCAGCGTGAAGCCGAAGATTCACTCGGTGGGCTTGATGGCGGACTACAACCTGTCGAAGCGTACCGACGTGTATGTGCAGGGCGAGTATCAGAAGGTCGCGGGCGATTCGACTAACTCGATTCTCGACAATGCGTTCATTCCGGGTGTGCAGGCGCCGTCGTCGACGGGCACGCAGGTCGCTGTTCGGGTTGCGCTGCGGCATAAGTTTTTAGCAGGATTGTGGGGGCGGCGGTAGCCTTTCTGGGGTGTTCAAATTTTTTCTTTGTTCACGTTCCGTATACAACGCGGGTTGAACGCCCACGTCGGCATCCCTCACTCCTCCACCGCCGCCTTCAACCTCGACAGCGCGTGATCCCACTGCCGCGAGATCGCGTCGAGCGCGCGGCGCGCTTCGTCGAGATGGGTGGGCTCGAATTCCCACAAGCGTTCACGGCCCACCTTGACGTCGCGCACGAGACCCGCATTGGCGAGCACCTGCAAATGCTGCGTGACGGACTGCCGCGTAATGTCCGTTCCCGCAGTGAGTTGCGCGATCGACATCGCGCTGCCCGCGCACAACACGGCGACCAGACGTAGACGTGTCTCATCGCCGAGCGCGGCGAAAATCGGCGCGGAACTGCGCAGCACCGACGCCTTCAGATCCGCTGCGCCAAACGCCTTCTTAACCCTTGGTGACATGCTGTTCGATGTTGGCCATCTGCTCTTCCCACCCACCGTTATTCATGCGGAACGCTTCTTCGCGGCGGCCGGCGGGAAGCTGATCGAAGCCCGACTCGACTACGCGCAACAACGTGCCCGATGCGACCTCGGTCAACTCAAAGACGACCAGGGTAGTCGGCTCCGGCGAATAGTCCACCGTGATGTCGACCGCGGCCGGATGCCAGCGCCACGACAGGTGATGCTCCGGCTCGACGCGCTCGACATGCACGTCCATGACGAGATACTCGTAACCCGGATAGGTAATATTGCCCTTCACGGACTGGCCGGCCACGAACTGCTTGCCGGTAAGATTCACGCCGAACCAGTTGCCGAATTCCTCGGCATTGGACAACGCGCGCCAGACCCGCGAGCGCGGCGCCTTCAGCAGAATCTGTTTTTCAATGCGATCGGTCGATGTGTTCATATGCAGCCTCCTGACTGCATATTAGGAGCAACGTGGTCAACATGCAAGTGATTGCCTGCATGTTTCGATGGCGTTTTTTCGTAGGAACGAGGGCCTGCCACGTCCCTACTTCTCTTCCTGTTCGCGACTTTTGAACAGGCGCGCACTCGACAGAATGGCGAGCGCGATCGCTACGCTGAGAATCGCCGTGGCCTCGCGCCCGAGCCCCGCCGCCACGCCGACGCCCGCGCTCAGCCACAGGCTTGCCGCCGTCGTCAGGCCGCGCACCTCGCGCTCGGCACTGAGCTTGATGATGGCGCCCGCGCCCAGAAAACCGACACCGGACACGAGTCCTTGCAACACCCGGCTCATGTTGTCCTGCGAGAACCCGGCCTGCAGCGGAACGACCACGAACAAGGCCGCGCCGACCGACACCATCATGTGCGTGCGCATGCCGGCGTCGCGCCGTGACATCTCGCGCTCGAAACCGAGTATGCCGCCGAGTATCAACGCGAGTCCGAGGCGCATCAGGACCTGCAAGACGTCGGCCATGCTGCCGAGGTCGGAGAATTCTGCCCGGGCGACTGCCCACACCGCGTGCCACCAGTTGTCCATTACATTTGCCCGACAGTCCGGAAAACGCCAAGCATACGACAATAACGCCGCACTGCGTGGCTCATCCCGCCGTCGTCTTCTTCACGAACGCGCTCACCACAGCCTCCAGTTCCTTCGTGATCGATGTCATCACGCCGGCCACCACGGCGAACTCGCGGCCGGTCACATGCGCGCGGCTCGCCACGATCTGACCGTTGAACGAGACGATATGCGCTTCTTTCGCGATCGCCTTGATCCGCTCGATCAACTGCTGTTGCTCTTTTTTCTGCAAACGCGCTATACGCCGGCTTTCCTGTTCATAGACAGCCGTGACGCCGTGCAGATGCGTCAACAACGGATCGACGGAATCGATCAGCGCATTCAACGCATCGTCCGCGCGCGGTGAAGCGCGCCCGATCGCGTCCAACGCCGCCGAAGCCAGCGCGATGAAGTCCGCGATCTTCCTCGCGACATTGTCGCGGCCGTGAAATGCTTCGCGCAACGCTGGGGAAAACAGGCCGGGCAGACCATCGCGGCCCTGGGTCAGCACCGTGTGGCTGTCGGTAAATGTGTTCAGGGTATCGCGTGCGATCGCCAGCGCGCCGTCGAACTGTTGAAACGCCAGCATCGCCTTCAACACGATGCGCTGCGAGAGCATCCGCTGACGCCCCGCCAGATTGATCAACGAGCTCAACACCTCGCTGGAGACGTGCGCTTCGGACGGTGGTGCGTGAACCCGTTCTGTCGTGATGCTCATGTCGACTTCTTTTTGATTTTGATCGGCCCCGTCGCGCGATCCGCGCCTCCACTCAGCGTGGAGGCGCGGATCGCTCGCGTTACTGCGTTACTGCGTTACTGCGTTACTGCGTTACTGCGTTACTGCGTTACTGCGTTACTGCGTTACTGCATTACTGCATTACTCCGTCGCGTGCGCGTGCATCACACCGGAGTGCATCGACCACGCCATCCACGGACGGCGCAGCGCGACGATCGCGACGAACGCGCATGCCGCCAGCGCGCCGAACGTCGCAAAGCCCATCTGATAGCTGCCCGTGCTTTCCTTCGCGATACCCATCACGACCGGCAGATAGAATCCGCCGATACCGCCCGCGGCGCCGACGATGCCCGACATCAAGCCCGTGCGGCCCGCCCAGCGATGCGGCACCAGCTGGAAGGTCGCGCCGTTGCCGAGACCGAAAGCCACATACAGGCACAGCAGCAGCGTGATGCCACCGGCCATCGCCGGCATGGCCGCGGCGAACACGAAGTCGCACAGCGAGATGATGGCGAGCAGGAAGGTCAGCGCGCGCACCCCAGACACCTTGTCGGCGATCAGGCCGCCGAGCGGACGCACCATTGCGCCGGTCGCGGCGAGCAATGCCATGAAGAGGCCCGCGTCGATCTTCGAGAGCTGATAGAGGTTGGTCAGGAGCAGCGACACATACGAGGACATGCCGACGAAACCACCGAACGTAATGCTGTACACCAGCATGATCGCCCACGTGTCACGCTCGGCCAGCACCGCGCGATAGCGCTTGGGCAACACCGCGATCGCGAGCAGTGCACCGATCACCGGCAACAGCAGCACACCCGTCTTGCCGGAGCCGAACATGCCGGCTTCGACCAGCAGCACCAGCACGATCAATCCGACCAGCGTCACCGCGAAGCTGCCGAATGCGCGCAGCACGCTGCCGGTTTTCACGCCGGAATCGTTGGCCCAGAAATACAACGTGATCGCGGCAATCGCGAGCAACGGCAGTGCGCCGCCGGCCGCCATCTGCCAGCCAAAGTGCGTGGCCAGTTGCGGGAACAGGAAGCCGTCGAGCACCGCGCCGATATTGCCGGCTGCGGCGAGACCCAACACGAGGCCCTGCACCTTCGGCGGATAGTTGCTGCCCGCCATCGGCAGCGCCACGGCGAAACTGGCACCGCCGACGCCGAGAAATACGCCGAGCACCAGCAGCACCGTGTACGACGGCACGGACGGCATCAACGGCAACACGATCGTCGGCACCGCCGACAGCAGCACGCCCATCAGCGCAATGCGCTTGCCGTGCGCGGATTGATACAGGTTGCCGAGCGTCACGCGCAGAATCGCGGCCGAGAGCACCGGCACCGCGACCAGCAAACCTTGTTGCGCGGGCGTCATCGCGATGCTCTTGCTGATGAATGGCGCGAGCGGTCCATACAGGACCCAGACGGTAAAGCCAGTGTCGAAATAGAGGAAACACGCCACTAGCGCGCGCCAGTCCCCACTCTTTAGGGAGCTCATCACGTTTTTCATCAGATATCCTCACAAAACTGATTTTTCGACTATCCGGCAGATCGCGCTACGCGCCACGCACCGGAATGATCACGATGTTGAAAACCGGCATAAACATGCAACCTCCATGCCATGTGGCTCCGTCTTTTGAAGCTGTACTGCGTACTCTTTGAAACCTTGAAGCGGCGAGCGTGTTCGTCGCGCTGACAACCCCGCGGCCATCAATAAACGTCGCGTGCGTAGCGCTTTTCCTGCGCGAGACGGTTCACGTAGTCGAGGGCTTTTTCATCGCTCATGCCGCCGTGCTGCGCCACCACCTCCTTGAGCGCCGCGTCGACATCCTTCGCCATCCGGTTGGCGTCGCCGCATACGTAGAAATGCGCACCGTCTTCGAGCCATGACCACAATTGCGCACCCTGCTCGCGCATTCGGTCCTGCACATAGACCTTGTCCGCCTGATCGCGCGAGAACGCGACATCGAGCCGGTTCAGCACGCCGCTGTCGCGCATCGATTCGAGTTCGTCGCGATAGTAGAAATCCGAGGCAGCGTGCTGCTCGCCGAAGAAGAGCCAGTTGCGCCCCGTGTCGCCGCGTGCACGCCGCTCGTGCAGAAAGCCGCGAAACGGTGCAACGCCGGTGCCGGGACCGACCATGATCATCGGCGTGTCCGAACCATGAGGAGGACGAAAGTGTGCGGACTTCTGCACGAACACGGGCACGTTGACATCGCCCGCACGGTCGGCGAGAAACGTCGACGACACGCCTTTGCGATGACGCCGGCCATTGCTGTAGCGCACCGCGGCAACGGTCAGATGAACTTCGCCCGTGTGCGCCTTCGGGCTCGACGCAATCGAATACAGACGCGGCTGCAAACGCTTGAGCAGGCCGGTCAATTCGGCTGCCGTGAGGCTCACTGGAAATTCATGCAAAACGTCGGCGATCTGCTGGCCCCACAACCATTGCTTGAGATCGGCCTTGCGCTCGGGCGACAGCAGATCGCGCAACGCCCCGTTGTTGCTGCGCGCGGCGACGAACGCGAGCAGATCCGGATTCGGGCGCGCGATCTCGTAGTGCTTGCCGAGTGCGTCGGCAAGACGCATCTCGCCGACGCCTGACACGTTCACCGCGGCATCCGCGTTCACGCCGCTCAGCGCGATCAATTCGTCGACCAGTTCCGGGCAGTTGCTCGGCCATACGCCGAGCGCATCGCCTGCTTCGTATTCGAGTCCCGAATCGCGTGTGCTCAGCGAAAAGTAGCGCGTGTCTTTCGCCGCGCCCGGCTTGTTCAGGCGCAGATTGCTAACGAGCCGCGACGCGGCCGGCCGCGTTTTGGTCGGCACCGTGCCCGGCACCACCGCGTTGATCATGCCGCCCGGCGGCACGGCATACAGCGCGGCATCCTCTTCCTTGATACGCACGACGATGCGTTCGAGCCACGCGTCCGCGCTCTGCTGATACTCGCCATCGCAATCGACGCGCTCCATCAAACGCAGCGCGCCCCGCTCGGCGAGCCGCTCATCGAGGCGGCGGCCGTGGCCGCAGAACTGGTCGTAGTTGCGATCGCCCAGAGCGAGCACCGCGAAGCGCACGCCGTCGAGCCGCGGCGCGCTTTCGCCGCTCAATTGCGTCCATAGACTTTGTGCGTTGTCGGGTGGATCGCCGTCGCCGAACGTGCTCGTCATCAGCAACACGTATTGGGCTTTGGCAAGCGTCGAAGCTTGATAGTCCGCCATGCACGACGTGCGGATTTCAAAGCCCGACTCCATTAGCCGCGTGGCATAGGCTTCGGTCAGCGACTCGGTGTTGCCGGTTTGCGAGGCCCACAGTAACGTGACCTTCGGCCGCGCTCGCACGATGCGCACACCGGATGCGTGCGAAGCTTCGGCATGCGACGCCGCAACTGCAGTGGCGGGCGTAGTCGCGCTGCGGCTATAGAGACCGGCCAACAAACCATCCACGTAAAGACGGCTCGTCGTATCGAACGGCGCGTTGCCTGGCAGAACCGGCACGCGGTCGATGCCTTGCGCTTCCGCCGAGCGCAGTCCATTCACGAAGCCGGCCAGATAGACACGCTCCTGATCGGTGAACGAAGGCGCGGGTGTCGACGGCACCTGCAACAGGCTGGTGAGTGCATCGATACGGGGCATATCCAGATCCTCGGCGCTTGCCGATACGGTGTTGGCCGGCGCCACGCTCGCGGCAACCGCAACGGATGCATCGGTCAACAATGCGTCGTCGTCATTCAGGAAAGACTCGACGCGCTCGGGCGCCACCGGGTTCAGCGCGACCGCGCAGAACTTGAGTTCGGGCTGCTGCGAGACCGGGTCGATGGCGTCGCTCGTCACCGCGTTGATGCACAGGTCGTCGCCGAATACGTCGTTCCAGTGCATCGGTGCAAAACAGTTGCCCGCGCTCACGCGTTCAGTCACGACAGCCGGCAAGACCGTGCGGCCGCGGCGCGAACGAATCTCCACCGGGTCTTTTGCCTTGATGCCGAGCGTGGCCGCATCTTCGGGATGAATCTCGACGAACGGGCCCGGGTTCAGCTTGTTGAGCATCGCGACCTTGCCGGTCTTGGTCATCGTGTGCCATTGATGCTGCAAGCGGCCCGTATTCAGCACGATCGGGAATTCACGATCCGGCAGTTCAGCCGGCGCCGCGTAGTCGCGCGCGAAGAACGCTGCCTTGCCGCTCGCGGTTGGAAACACGAACGGCGGACGGCTGCCGTCCGGCCGTTCCTTGAGCGCTTGACTCACACCGTCGTTGATATAGCGAACCGGATTGCGATCGGCCGAATCATCCGATGCAAGCGGCCATTGCAACGGCGTTTCTTTCAGGCGGCGATGGCTCGCGCCGCGCAGGTCGTAGCCGGTCTTCGGATTCGACGCGCGGGTGATTTCCGCAAAGACTTCCTCGGCGCTCGCATAAGTGAAGGCATCGGCAAACCCCATTTCACACGCGACGCGCGCGATGATCTGCCAATCCGGCAACGCGGCGCCCGGCGGCTCGATGCCCTTTTGCATCAGCGTGAGATTGCGCTCGGAGTTGATCATCACGCCTTCGGCCTCGGCCCACAGCGCGCCAGGAAGAAGCACGTCGGCGTAGCGGTTGGTCTCGGTATCGAGGTACGCATCCTGCGCAATCACGAGTTGCGCCGCGCTCAATCCGTCGATCACGTTCTGACGATTCGCCACGCTCGCCACCGGATTCGTGCAGATGATCCAGCACGCCTTGATCTCACCCGCCGCCATGCGCGCGAACATATCGATCGTGCCGTTGCCGACCTGCGGCTTGAGCGAGCCCGTCGGAATGCGCCACAGGTCTTCGATAAACGCGCGGTCTTCTTCGACCAGCACCGAACGCTGCCCCGGCAAGCCCGCCCCCATGTAACCCATCTCGCGGCCGCCCATCGCATTGGGCTGGCCCGTCAGCGAAAACGGGCCGCTGCCGCGCCGGCAAATCTTGCCCGTCGCCAGATGCAGGTTGCAGATCGCGTTGGTGTGCCACGTGCCGTGCGTGCTTTGATTCAGACCCATGGTCCAGCAACTGATCCACTCTTTGGCGCTGCCGATCATGCGTGCGGCCTCGCGGATATCCTCGACGGCGAGGCCGGTGATCCACGCGACGTGCTCCGGCGTGTAGTCGGCGAGAAACGCGGGCATCGCGTCCCACCCTTCGGTCGCCTCGGCGATGAATGCGGCATCCGTATGGCCGTTTTCGTGCAGCAGATGCAGCAGGCCGTTGAGCAACGCGAGATCGGTGCCCGGCTTGATCTGCATGAAGAGATCGGCCTTCTCCGCGGTCGTGTTGCGGCGCGGATCGACGACGATCAGCTTGGCGCCGGCCTTCACGCGATCCATCATGCGCAGGAACAGAATCGGGTGACAGTCGGCCATATTCGCGCCGATCACGAAGAACAGGTCGGCGTGGTCGATGTCTTCGTACGATCCCGGCGGGCCGTCCGCGCCGAGCGACAGTTTGTAGCCGCTGCCCGCGCTCGCCATGCACAGGCGCGAATTCGATTCGATGTTATTGGTACCGACAAAGCCCTTGGCGAGCTTGTTGACGAGGTACTGCGCTTCGATCGACATCTGCCCGGAGACGTAGAACGACAGCGCGTCCGGCCCGTGCTCATCGAGCAGGCCGCGCAGACGCGCCGCCGTAGTGCTGATCGCCTGCGCCATCGGCAGCGGCGCCGGGTCCTGGCCGCGCGCGTGACGCACGAATGCGTCTTCGAGACGTCCCGACTTGCGCAACGCGACATGCGCCGACTGCCCTTTCGTGCACAGCCGTCCGAAGTTGGCCGGATGCTCCTTGTCGCCGGAGATTTTCACGACCTGGCCGTCCTCGACGTGCAGCACCATGCCGCAGCCAACGCCGCAGTAAGGGCACACGGTTTTTACGCTAGTGGAGGACATGGCGGGCAACGTCGTTCGAAAAGGTTTCAGACAAATCGGCGGCTCAAACCGCGACCCACACGTGGCCGTCTTCCACGCGCGCGGCGAACGCACCGACGGAATGCGCCGGTGTTTCGAGGCACTCGCCAGTGCGCAGATCGAAGTGATGCTTGTAGATCGGCGAGGCCACCACGATCCGTTCGCCGAGGCTGCCGATCAATCCGCGCGAGAGCACCGCCGCCTGCGAGCCCGGATCGAAGTTCTCGATCGCGTACACGATGCTGTCCGCGTCGCCCTTGTTCACGTGAAAAACCGCGACCTGTTCGCCGTTGACGAGCGCGCAAACACCCGTGTTGGGCACGATGTCGTCGAGCGGGCAAACCGGCGTCCAGGCGCGTGGCAGGCGATCGTTGTTCATGACGGAAGTCCTCGGTGAATGGTGCGGTTCAATCA
Organism: Paraburkholderia sp. BL9I2N2; assembly: GCF_004339745.1. GTDB lineage: Bacteria > Pseudomonadota > Gammaproteobacteria > Burkholderiales > Burkholderiaceae > Paraburkholderia. The sequence goes on from NZ_SMGP01000001.1 coordinate 2,113,705, forward strand.
AACGGTTTCAACGACAACAGGAATCGCGGCGAGCTTCGAGCGCCGCTCGGCGAGCGTGGCCGGCCGGATCTGGCCACGCTCCTCGACGAAGGCGACGTTGCTGTCCGACTCGCCGCTGTTGACGAAATGACGGAAGCGCTTGCGCGTTTCGGAATCGGTGACGGCCTTCTTCCATTCGCATTCGTAGGTGTCGACCACGTGCTGCATCTCCGACTCGAGTTCACCGGCCACGCCAAGCCGATCGTTGACGACCACGTCGATCAGATAGTCGAGGCCGCCTTCGAGGTTCTCGCGCCACACGCTGGTGCGTTGCAGACGGTCGGCGGTGCGCACGTAGAACATCAGGAAGCGGTCGATGTAGCGCACCAGCGTCTCCTTATCGAGGTCCGACGCGAGCAGTTCGGCGTGGCGCGGTTTCATGCCGCCGTTGCCGCATACATAGAGATTCCAGCCCTTCTCGGTCGCGATGATGCCGACGTCCTTGCCCTGCGCTTCCGCGCATTCGCGGGTGCAGCCCGACACGCCGAATTTGATCTTGTGCGGGGTACGCAGGCCCTTGTAGCGGTTTTCGATCTCGACCGCGAGACCCACCGAATCGCCGACGCCGTAGCGGCACCACGTCGAGCCGACACACGACTTCACGGTGCGCAGCGACTTGCCGTAGGCGTGGCCGGATTCGAAACCGGCGGCGATCAGTTCTTCCCAGATGAGCGGCAATTGCTCGACACGCGCACCGAACAGATCGACGCGCTGACCGCCGGTGATCTTCGTGTAGAGGCCGTATTTCTTGGCGACCTGGCCGACCGCGATCAAACCGTCGGGCGTGACTTCGCCGCCCGCCATGCGCGGCACGACCGAATAGGTGCCATCGCGTTGAATGTTGGCGAGGTAGTAGTCGTTGGTGTCCTGCAGCGAGGCATGCTCCTTCTTCAGCACGAACTCGTTCCAGCACGACGCGAGAACGCTCGCCACCACCGGCTTGCAGATATCGCAGCCGAGGCCGTGACCGTGCTTCGCGAGCAATTCGCCGAAGCTGCGCACGCCTTCCACGCGCACGATGTGATACAGCTCCTGGCGCGAATACGCGAAGTGTTCGCAGACGTGATTGTTGACCGCGAGCCCCTGCTTCTTCATCTCGGCCTTCATCACCTGCGTGACGAGCGGCACGCAACCGCCGCACGACGTGCCGGCGCTGGTCGCGCACTTGAGCGCGCCGATGTCGGCGGCGCCCGCGCACACGGCGGCGCACAGGTCGGCCTTCGAGACGTTGTTGCACGAACAGATCTGCGCTGAAGCGGGTAAGGCATCGACGCCGAGCGCAGGCTTCGCGTTGCCGTCCGCTTGCGGCAGGATCAGGAATTCAGGCGATGCCGGCAATTCGATGCGGTTCAGCATCATCTGCAATAGCGTCCCGTATTCGCCGGCGTCGCCCACCATCACGCCGCCGAGCAGATATTTGCCGCACTCGGACACCACCAGCTTCTTGTAGACCTGCTTGCGTTCGTCGCTGAACTGGTAGGCGCGGCTGCCTGGCGTGTTGCCGTGCGCGTCTCCGATGCTCGCCACGTCCACGCCCATCAGCTTGAGCTTGGTGCTCATGTCGGCGCCGGCGAATTCGGCCGTATCACCGAGCAATTGCTTCGCCACCGTGCGGGCCATGTCGTAGCCCGGCGCCACGAGGCCGAACAGTTGGCCGTTCCACAGCGCGCATTCGCCGATCGCATAGACGTGCGGATCGCTGGTGCGGCACGCGTTGTCGATCACGATGCCACCGCGCGGGCCGAGCGCCAGGCCGCTGTCGCGAGCCAGATCGTCACGCGGACGGATGCCCGCGGAGAACACGATCATGTCGGTGTCGAGGTGGCTGCCGTCCGCGAATTGCATGCGGTGCGTGCCCGCTTCGCCGTCGACGATCGCTGTGGTGTTCTTCTGCGTGTGCACCGTGACGCCCAGTTCTTCGATCTTGGTACGCAGCACGCGGCCACCGCCATCGTCCACCTGTACGGCCATCAGACGCGGCGCGAATTCGACCACGTGCGTTTGCAGACCCATGTCGCGCAGCGCCTTCGCGCATTCGAGACCGAGCAGTCCGCCGCCGACCACCGTGCCTGTCTTCGAACGCGCGCCGCATTCGCGCATCGCTTCGAGGTCGTCGATGGTTCGGTACACGAAGCAATCGGCGCGCTCACGGCCTTGCACCGGCGGCACGAACGGATAGGAGCCGGTCGCGAAGACCAGCTTGTCGTAAGCCAACGTTTCGCCCGTCGATACCGTCACGGTGCGCGCATCGCGATCGATCGCCACAGCCTTCGCGTTCAGCTTGAGCAAAACGTTCTGGCGTTCGAAGAAACCCGGCTCGACCAGCGACAGATCGTCCGCCGTCTTGCCCGCGAAAAACTCGGACAGGTGCACGCGGTCGTAGGCCGGACGCGATTCTTCGCACAGCACCGTGATGTCGAGACCGTGCGCGGCGTCTTGTGCGAGGCACTCGATCAGTTTGTGACCGACCATCCCGTGACCGATAACGATGATTTTCATGACCGCGGTTTCCTCAATGTGCTGGGTTGCGTGCAACGCCGTATGGCATGGGGCGAAAACGAATTCCGGAAATAAAAAACGGCGTCCCGCGAACCCAGTCGATGACTGAATTCGGGGGACGCCGTTGTCCTGACCTGTCCTGCAGCGAGTACTTTGTGTTGCACGCGCGCCGGATCCACGTTGATCCGATGGCAAGGCTTAATGCAAAGCCTGTGCCAGTTGCGGAAAATACCCGCAAAGAGGCCGTGGCACGGGGCTTTGCGGCCCATGGCACAGCTGCGCGGTGCAGCGCACGCGCGACGCGTTTTGATGCAGCGAGGCACATGGATGGTGCGACGCAGCACCCCGCACGTGCGAGGTGCGGGCCCGCGAACGGTGCGTGGCGCGACTGTTCAAGGCGTTATTCGCGAGGTGTGGCAAGGCGTGAAGCGCACTTCGTTGATGGATGGCGTAGTCCTTGCGTAAGCCGTGGCGAGTTCATGGCGGCAACGCAGCCGCCATGACATGTCGCACACACCGATGCAGACGAAACACAACGTTGTGTTTCGCCGCGCTTGAAGCGAAACAGCAGCACACCAGGCAGTAAACGGACAACGGCGTCCCCTCGTGACCATCACGAGCGGACGCCGTTTTTTTATTTGGCGCCGGCGAAACAGCGATCGCCGGCCGACACTGAAGCGAAGGACACCGTGATAGATACCGCGATGAACACGAATACCGGCAAGGTCACCTTATTGAGCGCCGGCCCCGGCGACCTGGATCTGCTCACGCTGAAGGCCGCCAAAGCGCTGGCCGCCGCCGATGTCGTGCTGCTCGACGACCTCGCGAACCCCGAGATCGTGACGCTTGCGCCGCAAGCACGCGTGATTCGTGTGGGCAAGCGCGGCGGCTGCCGGTCGACGCCGCAAGCGTTTATCGAACGCCTGATGCAGCGCTATGCGCTCAAGGGCTTGCACGTGGTGCGGGTAAAAGGCGGCGAAGCGCTGCTGTTCGGACGCGCCGGCGAAGAACTCGCGGTCTTGCGCGGCGCCGGCATTCCGGTGGAGATCGTCAACGGCATCTCGTCGGGGTTCGCGGCCGCCGCGGGGCTCGGCATCTCGCTCACGCATCGCCGCCATTGCCACGGCGTGAGCTTCGTCACCGCGCACACGGAAGATCACGGTGAGCCGGACTGGGCCGCCTTGGCCGCGACGCGCACCACGTTGGCAATCTATATGGGGATGCGGCGCATCGGCAGCATTGCAACCGCGTTGCTCGCGAGTCTGCCGGCCGATACGCCCGCAGCCGTCGTGCAATGGGCCGGTGGCAGCAACGAACGGCGTCTCGTGAGCCGCCTCGATCGGCTCGCCGCGGATGCGACGCGCGCGGGCTTCGGCAGCCCGGCGGTGATTCTGGTCGGCAGCGCGATCGGCGAGAGCGTCGAGCATGCGTGGGCGGGAGATAACGCCTGGCGCGACGAAGCAGCCGCGATGCAGGCTGACATGCAGAACGCGCGCGAGGCGATCGCGCAGGCCGCCTGATGAGCCGTCTGCGCGCATCTCAACCGCTCAGTTCAAACACCGGTCGGCAGTCTTGCGACGAAGCACGTGCCCTCTTGCGCGGACGATCTGACTTCGAGCGTGCCGCCATGCGCGCTCACGATCTGCTTGCAGATATAGAGGCCGAGTCCGAGGCCGCCGCCGGGCTTGCTGGTCGCCGGACGCCAGTAGGGTTCGAAGACCTTGCTCAAGCTCTCCGGCGCGATCGCGTTGCCGCCGTTCAGGACGCTCAGCAGGAGCTCATCGTCTTCGATGCGCGCCCGCACCCGCACCGGAAACTCCGCCGCGCCATGCGTCACCGCGTTGCCGAGCAGGTTCGAAAGCAACTGCTGCACACGGGTGCGGTCGCAGCGCACGCGCGCGGAGATGACGAGATCGTCGGCGAGCAGCCGATCCGGATTGGCCTCGCGCACTTCGGCGACGACCACCCGCAGCGCCATCGCCAGATCGTCGACGTCGTCGATCGACACGCCGATGCCCGAACCGAGCCGGCCACGCGCGAAATCCATCACGTCGTCGATCAGGCGAGCCATGCGCAAGGTGGTGGACTTCAGACGCTGGCCGATCTTCACGAGATCGGGCTCGTTCTTGCGCAACGACAGCAGTTCGGCCGTCGCGCTCACCGCCGACAAGGGATTGCGCAGGTCGTGCCCCAGCACGGCGATGAACTGCTCGCGCAGGCTGGAGTTTTCCCGCTCATGGCGCAAGGCGGCCTCAGTGGCCTGGTGGCGGCCTTCGTTCGCAAGCTGGATCGCGATCAGGTCGGCAAATACCTCGAACATGCGCAAGGTGCGCGGATTCGAAACCTCGGCGGGATTCGGGTCGATCGCGCAGAGATTACCGAAATAGCTGCCGTCGGGAAGAATGATCGGCACGGAAATATAACTGCCCAGCTTGTAGATTTGCGCCGTGTGATGGCCGTGATAAACCGGATCCGTGTGGAAATTGTCGATGACGATCGAGGCCCGCGCGGCGCGCGACTCGAAACACAGTGTGGTGTGCAGGTCCAGATCGCCGCCCGCCGCCAGACCGAAGTTCACTTCGTCCTGTACCGCGCACGCCGTCCAGCGCTGCTCCGTGACGCGGGCCACCGCGGCAAAGCCCATGCCGGTGTTCTTGCAGATCATGCGCAGGATGGAAGGCACGGCATCGATACGCTGAACCGCTTCGATATCGAGTGCGATGTCGGCGTCTTCGTCGTTGCCGATCGGTAAATTATTCATAAGAAGCGGAACTGCGCACCCTTGCCGATCTGGCCTGAAAAAACACTTTATCGAGTATCGATTCTATCGGGACTTCAAATTGCTCACTATCAGGAACACAACCTGAGGGAAATCAGATGGCCCATCACCCAGCCGCACGCCTTCTGATCGCTGACGACGACGCGAATTTGCTGGCCGCTTACGTACTCTACTTCAGCGCGCACGGTTTCGAGGTCCGGACCGCGCGCAACGGCCTCGACGCGCTGGCTCAATATTGCGCATGGCATCCGCAGGCCGCGCTGCTGGACGTCGAAATGCCGCGTCTGGACGGGCGCGCGGTGGCACGGCGAATCCGCTACGTGGGCGATGTCCCTGCGCCCACGCTGGTCGCGGTCAGCGGGCTCGAGCGCGCCGAGGAAAAGAGCGAGTCGCTGCGCTCGGGCTTCAACCATCACTTCGTCAAGCCGGTGCCGATGCCGGTGATTCTCGCGGCGTTGACCGGGCGTGTCCGGCATTAGCCGGTGTTGTCCAGGCAGGTGCCCTGGTTTTGCGCGCAGCTCCCGTGCCCGAGGTTTAACCGGGTTTTACCCCGTCACCGCCCTCAATCGCCGAAGCCCAGTTCCGCTTCCACCGCCTGCCCCACGCGCAGCCACGTCCCGGCCCCGCTCGCGACGAGCGCATTGTTGCCGAACGTGATCGCCCCGTTTCGCTGCGGATTCGCGCGGTAGACGTTCATCGTGTCGGTCGGCTCGTTCGGCCAGTCCGGATCGGGCGCGCCTTTCGCCTGGTCGATGGTCGGCATCGGACAGCGCGAGCACGGCTTGACCAGTTGCAACTGCACGGCGGCGCCCTTGTCGCCGTCCCCGTCGACGCTCAGCGTCTCCACATAGTCCTCTTCGTACGCATCGAGCCCCGTCAGCACCACGTTGGGACGGAACCGGTCGATTGGAATCGACGGCGCGCCCTTGCCATTCAGGCGCGTGTTCAGATCGTCGAGCGACGCCTGGCCGATCACCAGCAGCGGGAAACCATCGGCGAAATGGGTGGTCGCGCCGCCCACGCTCCCCGTGTAGTCCGGATCGACAATGCGCTCGCGTTCGGGATTGAAGCGCAAGAGCCGCGCGGGCACGCCGAGAAACGTCGAGAACCACGCGGCACACGCCTCGCCGGTGTCGAGCCCGTAAGCGGCGTCGCGCCAGACCTTGGTCTCTACCGCGTGCGACGCCTCGAGCCGCGCGCTTTCCAGCGGCGTGCGCAACTCGCTCATGCCGGGCGCGCGGATCATGAGGTCCTCGGCGCCGATTTCGGCCTTGATCAGCGCCATGCGCGGATACGCGCGCTGCGTGAGCATGGCGCCGGCCGGGTCGGTGACCATCCAGTAGCGGTCGTATTCGAGGCCGGTGGCAAAGAGGCGTGCCTCAGGCAGCGCAATGCCCGCGCAGGATTTGATCGGATAGACGAATAGCTCGCTGATGGTCGGCATGGCGTGGGTATGCACGTGGGGAGCGTGCGCATTCTTGTGTTTGATGCCTGATTGTAAAGCCCTCCGCGCTCATCGTTCCAGCCGGAATGGCGGCCAAACGAGCCGCCAAAGACCGGCCGGGGCGATGCCGCCGTTTCTTCCGGCCGCGCTTGGACGTAAAATCCCCAAGCAAAGCGCTCGGGCAATGACAAGGCCGGCGCCGCGGCATCCGCGCACAATGTGGATCCTGGAAGGCTGCGTGCAATCCGCGCTGTCACCGAACATCAACGCGGCCGCACTCCCGCGCGCCACTGGATAGAACGTGTAGAAGCATCCTTACCATAACCAAACCAGGAAATTCATTATGCTGAGCAAACCCGTGTTGACCGTCGCCGAAACGACCCGCATTCTCGAAGCCGCCCGCGCGGAAGCCGAGAAACACCAGTGGGCCGTCGCCATCGTGGTGGTCGACGATGGCGGCCATCAGCTCGGCATGCTGCGTCTGGACGGCAGCGCGCCGGCCAGCTCGTACATCGCGACCGAAAAGGCTCGCACTTCGGCGATCGGCCGCCGTGAAACCAAGGTATACGAAGACATGATCAACAACGGCCGCACCGCTTTCCTGAGCGCGCCGCTGCAAGGCACGCTGGAAGGCGGCGTGCCGGTGATCGTCGACGGCCAGGTGGTCGGCGCGGTCGGCGTGTCGGGCGTCAAGTCGGATCAGGACGCGCAGATCGCCAAGGCGGGTATTCAGGCCATCGCCGCTTGAGTTTGCGGGTGGTTCGCAAACCGACCAAAGCGGCCGCCATGAAACAAACAAGCTAACCGTTGCACAACGCGGGCCGATGCCCCCTCATCGGCCCCATTCAGATAGATGGAGCAGTCGATGACTCAGATGAACACGCGCGGCGGACTGCAAGTCGCCGCCAACCTCGACCAGTTCGTCGAAACCGAAGCCCTGCCCGGCACCGGAATCGACAGCGCCGCATTCTGGTCAGGTTTCGACGCCCTCGTGCACGAGCTGGCGCCTAAGAACCGTGCGTTGCTCGCCGAGCGCGACCGCCTGCAAACCGAACTGGACAAGTGGCATCGCGCCAATCCGGGTCCGGTGCGCGATCTGCGAGCGTACCGTGCGTTTCTCGAAGGCATCGGCTATATCGTGCCCGTGCCTGCCAGCGTCAAAGCCACGACCGACAACGTGGACACCGAAATCGCCGAACAGGCCGGCCCGCAACTCGTGGTGCCGCTGTCGAATCAGCGCTATGCGCTGAACGCGGCGAACGCGCGCTGGGGCAGCCTGTACGACGCGCTGTACGGCACCGACGCGATCCCCGAGACGGGCGGCGCGGAAAAGCAGAAGTCTTTCAATCCGGTGCGCGGCGCCGCGGTGATCGCCTATGCCCGCAAATTCCTCGACCAGGCCGCGCCGCTCGCGAACGGCTCGCATGCCGACGCCACGCGCTATAGCGTCGAGGGCGGCAAGCTGATCGTCACGCTGAAGAACGGCACGAGCGAGCTGAAGACGCCGGCGCAATTCATCGGCTATCAGGGCGAGGAAAGCGCGCCGTCCGCCGTGCTGCTCAAGCACAACGGCCTGCACTTCGAAATCCAGATCGATGCGAACGATTCGATCGGCAAGACCGATGCGGCGCATGTGAAGGACGTCGTGGTCGAAGCGGCGGTGAGCACGATCATCGACTGTGAAGACTCGGTCGCGGCCGTGGATGCGGACGACAAGGTCCTGCTCTACCGCAACTGGCTTGGCCTGATGACCGGCGACCTGACCGAAGAGGTCACGAAGAACGGCAAGACCTTCACGCGCCGGCTGAACGCCGACCGCGTGTACACCGCCGCGAACGGCACCGCGCCGGTCGTGCTGCATGGCCGCTCGCTGCTGTTCATTCGCAACGTCGGTCATTTGATGACCAATCCGGCGGTGCTGACCAAAGACGGCCACGAGATTCCGGAAGGCATTCTCGACGCGGTCATCACCACGCTGTGCGCGTTGCACGACCGCAAGCACCAGTTGAATTCGCGCACCGGCTCGATCTATATCGTCAAGCCGAAGATGCACGGGCCGGCCGAAGTCGCCTTCGCGAGCGAGCTGTTCGCGCGCGTGGAAGACCTGCTGAAGCTGCCGCGCAACACGATCAAGATGGGCATCATGGACGAGGAGCGCCGCACCAGCGTGAACCTGCTCGCCTGTATCGCCGAAGCGTCGGAGCGTGTCGCGTTCATCAACACGGGTTTCCTCGACCGCACCGGCGACGAAATGCACTCGGCCATGGAAGCCGGTCCGATGATGCGCAAGGGCGACATGAAGTCGAGCGCCTGGATCGCCGCTTATGAGCGCAGCAACGTGCTGGTTGGTTTGAGCGCGGGCTTGCGCGGCCGCTCGCAGATCGGCAAGGGCATGTGGGCGATGCCCGATCTGATGCACGCCATGCTCGAACAGAAGATCGCGCATCCGAAGGCCGGTGCGAACACCGCATGGGTGCCCTCGCCGACCGCCGCCACGCTGCATGCGCTGCATTACCATCAAGTCGATGTGCAGAAGGTTCAGCGGGAACTGGAACGCACGGAATACGCGACGGTGCGCGACGAACTGCTCGACGGCTTGCTGACGATTCCGGTCGTCGCCGAGGCGAAGTGGAGCGACGACGAGATCCGCAGCGAGATCGACAACAACGCGCAGGGCATCCTTGGCTACGTGGTGCGCTGGATCGATCAGGGCGTAGGCTGCTCGAAGGTGCCGGACATTCACAACGTCGGCCTGATGGAAGACCGTGCCACGCTGCGTATTTCCAGCCAGCACATCGCCAACTGGCTGTATCACGGCGTGGTGAAGCGCGAGCTCGTCGAAGAGACGTTCAAGCGTATGGCGAAGGTGGTCGACGAGCAGAACGCGGGCGACCCGCTCTACAAACCGATGGCGCCGGGCTTCGATACGATCGCCTTCAAGGCCGCGCAGGCGCTGGTGTTCGAAGGACGTCAGCAGCCGAGCGGTTACACGGAACCGCTGCTGCATAAGTTCCGGCTGGAAGTGAAGAAGGAAGTCTGACAGCGGGTTTGCCGGGCCGCGCGTGATGCGCGGGTCGGGTGAAAAAAAGACGGGCGCCGCGTGGTTTGCGGCGCCCGTTTTAATGCGCGCGGTGCTGCTGCGCGTTACCTCTGCGTGGTGAATTTGCAGCGACTACTGACGCCGCTTAAGCCGCTTCTGCCGCATACTGCGCCGGCACGCCGTCCTGCATATTGGTCTGCATATACGCCTGCAGATAGGCCTCGAATTCCGCCTTCACTTCCGGATGCCGCAGCGCGAATTCCACCGTCGCCTTCAGATACCCCAGCTTGCTGCCGCAATCGAAGCGCGTGCCGAAATAACGATACGCGAGCACCTGCTCCTCGGTCAGCAGCGATTGCACCGCGTCGGTCAATTGCAGTTCGCCACCCGCGCCCGGCTTCAACGCGCGGATATGCTTGAAGATGGTCGGCATCAGCACATAACGGCCCACCACGCCGAGATTCGACGGCGCCTTGTCCGGTGCCGGCTTCTCGACGATGCCCGACAGCTTGATCACGTTGTCTTCCCACTCGCGGCCATCCACCACGCCGTACGAGCGGCTGTCTTCGCGCGCGATGGTTTCCACGCCGATCACCGAGCTGTGATAGTGATTGAACGTATCGACGAGCTGGCTCATCACCGGCTTCGAGCTGTGCAGCAGGTCGTCGGCCAGAATCACCGCGAACGGGCTCTCACCCACCAGTTTCTCCGCGCACAGCACCGCGTGGCCGAGGCCGAGCGCTTCGGCCTGACGCACATAGAAACAGTCGACGTTGGCCGGCTTGATGCTGCGCACCAGATCGAGCAGCTTCTGTTTGTTACGCGCCTCGAGTTCGGCTTCGATCTCGTAGGACTTGTCGAAGTGATCTTCGATGGCGCGCTTGCTGCGGCCCGTCACGAAGATCATCTCGGTGATGCCGGCAGCAATCGCTTCTTCGACCGCGTATTGAATCAGCGGCTTGTCGACGATCGGCAGCATTTCCTTAGGACTTGCTTTGGTTGCCGGCAGGAATCGTGTCCCGAGGCCCGCTACGGGAAACACGGCTTTGGTGACTTTCAGCATGGTAGGCATTCCCACATCGGTTAGAAATTGGTGTGTTCGCGGGCCTGGCGGCCAATCGATGTCGCCGGAAAGACTAGCAAAAAAATGACGCCAGTCCGTATGTGAAATTTCCTCAATTGGAATAAATAAATCTATTCTTCTTCAATATGCCGCAGCGTGACAAACGACGGGCAACAATTACGCATTGAAATCGATTTATTTTCCGGCAATTCCGAAAATTTTACATATCCTGACAACTGGCCTTCAGATGCGCCAGGCGCGCCGGCGGATGGATCACGGGCGCGCCTCGCGGCTCTTCAGGCCCGCGTTATTCGTTCTCGTCGAGCTGCGGCAGCTTGCCTGGATTCATCCGAAAACGGCGGATGGGCTCGTTGCGCAGCGCCTCCCGATAGGCGGAGGCAGCGACAAGGATCAGCAGCACGGCAATGCCGGCGAGTAAATGCAGGTTCATGACTTCACCTCGGGTCAAGAGAATCCGTGGCTTAAAGTAGCACGACAAAAGCGGTAAATAATTCGCTGCTGCATCTGCTTATGCTCAATTACAATTCGTCACAAATCGCCAATTAATTCAATTCACCACGCAATTTTTTATCGATTTTTTACCCGCGCTGTGCACTAGCATGTCATGTACCGCAGGCGCGTATGGCGCCCGCGCGAATTCGTTTTTCCTCCGTCAGAATAAGGACCGCGCATGAGCGACTCAGCACTGGATGCCGCCGGCTCATCCCTGCCCCTCTCCCCGCCTCGCACGGCCGCCACGCCGCGCGCCCAGAGCGAAGCGCGCGCCGACAGCGCCGGCAAGGAGCATGTCATCGACGCCATGCGGGGCTTTGCCGCGCTGCTGGTGGCGTATTTTCATTGCCGCCAGGTGGAATGGGTCGGCATGCAGGCGTTTCACCAGAGCGTGGGCCACGCATTCAGTCTGAATTCGATTGCCGCGTATTTGACGTTCCCGATTGCCTGGGGCTCCGCGGGCGTGCCGATTTTCTTCGTGATCAGCGGCTATTGCATTCACCGCGGCGGCGCGCTGCGCCTGGCCGGCAATCCCGCTTACCGGCTCGATACGGGCAATTTCTGGGTGCGCCGCTTTGCGCGCATTTATCCCGTGCTGCTCGCCGCACTGGTGCTGACCTTCGCGCTCGACTGGTTCAGCCTGCAACTGCCGCCCGTCAGTCACAAGATCCGCGAGATCGGCCTGCAGGCTTTCCTCGTCAATCTGTTCTCGCTGCAAGGCGTGGCCGGCAAGACGTTCGGCTCGAACGGCGCGCTCTGGACGCTCTCGCTCGAAGTGCAGTTCTACGCGATCTATCCGCTACTGTTCGCACTGCGCCGGCGCATCGGCATGACCTCCGTGCTGGCGATCGTTGCGGTCATCAACGTGGTGTCCGCCTACGTGCTAGAACGCCACGACATTCAGTTCTTCACGTCATACTGGTTTTCGTGGACGCTCGGCGCGTGGATCGCCGACGCCCGGGCCCGTCGCGCGCCGCAGGCTCGCTCCTCGGTATGGCTCTACGCGCTCGCTGCGGGGTTCGTCGCGCTCGGCTGCGCCGCGTTCCATTTCGGCCAGTACGGTGCGTTCCAACTCTGGGCCATCGGCTTCGCGTTCTACCTGTACAAGGCGCTGGAGCGCGGCAACGCGGACCGCGGCCCTGCGTTCGGCACGCGTCTGCTCGGGCGGTTCGGTGACTTCAGTTTCTCGCTCTATCTGATCCATTTGCCGATCTTCGTGCTGCTGTCGTCGCTGCTGTTCCGCTCGTCGCTGCAAATGTCGATCTGGCCGTCGTTCGGCTACATGCTGGTGGCCGTGCCGGTGGCCTATGTGTTCTACCGGCTGGTCGAACTGCCAGCCATGAAATGGTCGGCCAGCTTCAAGCCGAAAGCGGCTTTGAAAAAGGCTTGAACCAAGGCCTCAAAACCACGCGATAAAAAAACGGAGCGAACGTCGTGAGACTTTCGCTCCGCTGCGCCAACGGCAGGGACTGGCCATGTCCCTGCCTACCCCCGCGTAAAAACCTTCCTAAGCCGTTTTCGGCCCCGCCACGCGCTTCAGAATCCGCTCGACACCCTCGACATAGGTTGCGGTGCCGAACCGGCTCAGCGCCGTCTGATAGCCGTTGCTGACCAGCCGGTTGCGCAGTTCGTCGTTCGAGCGCAATTCAGCGAGCGCGTCGGCAAGGCCGTGCGCGTCCCCCGGCGTGCACAGCACGCCGTTCTCGTAATCGTCGATGATCTCCAGCACGCCGCCCGCGCGCGCCGCCACCACCGGCCGCTGCGCCAGCATGCCTTCGACGATCACGCGGCCGAACGGCTCCGGCGTGATCGACGTATGCACGACCGCATCGACCGCGCACATGCAGGCCGCGATATCGTGCTGGAAGCCAAGAAAATGCACACGGCCGCCGAGGTTGTGCGCGGCGACGAACGCGTGCAGTTCGATCTCGTACTGGTCCTCGCCAAAGAGCGGCGCGCCCACCAGCACCGCATGCATCTGCGGGTTGAGCACCATCGCTTCGAGCAGCACGTGCTGCCCCTTCCAGCGTGCGAGGCGGCTGAACGAGCCGACCAGAAACGCATCCTCAGGCAAGCCGAGGCGCTTGCGCAGCGTCGCTTGGGGCACCGGGCGCAAGGCGTCGAACGGCGCGGCGGAAATGCCGTTGAACACCACGTCGATGCGTTTTTTGTCGAACTGCGTGAGATCGGCGAATGCGCGCGCCGACGCGGCCGAATTGGCGATCACATGCGTGAGGCCCAGACGCGCGCACCATTTGATGATCGCCAGTTGCTTGCCGCCGAAATGCTCGGGGCTCACGATATCGCGCAGATGCCAGACCACCGGGCGCCGCGCCAGTTTGCCGGCGATCGCGCCGATCACCATCGCGCGCTGGGTGTTCGCGTAGATCACGTCGGCCTTGCGCGCGCGTTTGGCCGTGGCGCGCACGAGCGACAGCAGGCCCTTGAGCGCCTGACCCTTCGGCAATGAACCGCCCTGCTTGCGAACATGGCGCAGCGCGCCCGCATCCAGCACGTCGACGGCCACGCCCGCTTTGGCGAGCGCGGTGCGGAACGGGCCGTCGTCGAACAGCACGACCTCGATGCGCGAGCGCAACGCCTTGACGATTTCCAGCAGCGACAGTTCGGCGCCGCCGAGCACGCCGCTTTGATCGACGGCCAGAATGCGCGGACCGTTCGCAACGGTTGGCGCTTTATACGGCACGTACGGCGGCAGCGTCGCCGTGCGCAACGCCGGCACGGCCGCCCGCACATGCGCGAAGAAGCGTTCGCGGAAATGAGCGGCGGAGAACTGCTCGGCGTTCGCGCGGCAATCCACCGGCGAAAAACGCTTCACGTGGCCGTCGAAACGCTCGACCGCGGCGATGATCGACTCGGCGTTCTGTTCGTCGAAGAACATGCCGGTGGGCCGCGGCTCGGACAGATCGCGCACGGTTTCGAGCGCGCCGCCCTTGCCGTAGGCTATCACCGGCGTGCCGCACGCCTGCGCTTCGACCACCGAAATGCCGAAGTCTTCTTCCGCAGCGAACACGAAGGCCTTGGCGCGGCTCATCTTTTCCTTGAGCACCTTGAACGGCTGATAGCCCATGATCTCCACGTTCGGCCCCGCTTTCGCGCGGATTTTCTGCATGTCGGGACCGTCGCCGATCACGACGAGCTTGCGCTGCGGCATGCGCGCGAACGCCTCGACGATCAGATCGATCTTCTTGTACGGCACCATGCGCGAGGCGGTCAGATAAAAGTCGTCCTTCTCGGTGCAGAGCGCGAAGGCTTCGACATCGACCGGCGGAAAGATCACCTGCGCATCGCGCTGATAGACCTTCTTGATGCGCCGCGCGATGAACTCGGAATTGGCGACGAAGCCATCCACCGCATTCGAGGTGCGGATATCCCAGTTGCGCATGTAGTGCAGAATCAGCCGCGCCATGGCCGACTTCGGGCCGCTGGTCAGCTTCGACTGCTTGAGATATTGATGCTGCAAGTCCCACGCATAGCGGATCGGCGAATGCACGTAGCTGATATGCACCTGGTCGGGGCCGGTCAGAATGCCCTTGGCGACCGCGTGGCTGCTCGAAATCACCACGTCGTACGCGGACACGTCGAGCTGTTCGATCGCGAGCGGCATCAACGGCAGATACGAGCGGTACTTGGTGCGCGCGAGCGGCAGCTTCTGGATGAACGAGGTCGTGACGGACTTGCCGCGCAGAAAGCTGCGGTCGTCGAGAAAATCGACGAGGCTGAACAGATCCGCGTCCGGAAAGCACGCGACGATCTGTTCGAGCACCTTCTCCGCCCCTGCATAGGTGACGAGCCAGTCGTGCACGATCGCAACGCGCACTGTTTTATCGGCGCGCAACGCGGCGCGCCGCGGTGGCGCCTGACCGCCGGGAACGGTGGTGAGTTCGGCCAATGCGCTGCGCGTCGCGGGTTGCAGCACGGCTTCTTCAAGGACTTCGTGGTTCATGCGCTTTTCCTCGGATTCAGTCGCAACAGCAGTGAACGCGCAAGATCGCGCAAGGCGGGTGTCATCGTGATCGACCAGGCGACATTCGCGCCTACCATCAATACGCCGGCAACAATCGCCATTGCGAGACTCGGCAGGAAGCTGGCGAGCCACAGGCTGGCCAGCAGAAAGGCAAGGTGGGCGAGCATGTCGAGCGCGATCTGCTTCGCGCGAATCGCCGACAGGCGCAGCAGCACGGCGTAGTCGAACAGCGCCCGGCCGGCCACGGCCACCGCCGCGCCGGTCAGACCGAAATGCGTGATGCCGAACCACAATGCCCCTGCAAACAGGGGCAATTCGAACAAACCGACGCGCGCGGCCGTGGCCGGATTGACCTGCGACTGGATCAGAATCCGCGTGACGTTCGCCTGGCCGACGAGCCACACGGCGACGATCATGATGCGGCCCACCGGCGCCGCCACGGTGGCGATCTCGTTGCCGACCCACAGGTGCAGGAACGGCTCGAGCACCAGCATCGCGACCAGCGCGACGGGTGTGAACACGCCGTTGAGAAATTCGAGCGACTGCTGGGTGATGGTGTCGGCGTCGGCGCGTCCGACTGCGGAGAGCCTTGGAAACAGCGTGCGCACCAGCGCCGTCGGCACGATGTTCAGACGCGTCACGAGGTTTTGCGGCACCGTGTAATACGTGACGAAACGCGCGCCGAGACTGGTGCCGAGCATCACGCGATCGAGCGAGTCGGCAATCATGGTGGTGACGCTCGCAATCAGCATCCAGCCACCGAAATTGAAAAGCCCCTTCGCCACGCCGAATTGCGGCGGCAGAATGCGGCGGATCTCCAGCACTTTCACCGCGGAGCGGCCCAGCAGCAGCGCGGCCACGATCCGCGCGAACACTGCTGCGGCCAGCACGTTCTGCAAGGTCGCGCCCATCCACAGCGCGGCGCCGAGCGGCAGCAGCTGGAACAGAAACGTGCCGATGGTCTGATTGGTGTTATAGACGCCGAAGCGTTCCGCGCCGTTGATCGCGCCCGCGAACACCCACGACACGTTGGCGATCGGAATCGCCACCGCGAGCCACGGCAGCGCCATATACACCTCGTGCTGCAGCTCTGGCGACACCTTGGTGAAATACGCGGTGTAGAGAAACGCGCCGAAATAGATGATCAATCCGCCGATCACGCCGGTCGCGAGATTGAGCCACGTCGCGCTCCAGAACACGCGCGCGCTCTCGTCCTTGTCGCCGCTTGCGCGCGCCTTCGAGATGTGATTCTGCGCGGCCATGCTCATGCCGAGATCGAGAATCCCGAAGTAGCCGATCAGCGTCCACACGAGGCTGATCACGCCGTAGCGCTCGACGCCGAGCAGCTTGATATACGACGGCACGGTCACGAGCGAGACGAAAGTCGGCAACACCAGCCCGAAAAAGTTGATCGCTACGTTCTTGAGAATGCCTTTGTCCATCGGATGCCTTGAGTTGACTGCATTACCTGGGATGGCTGATTACCTGCGAAGCGCTGTGCGCCGTCACGGTTTCCAGCGGTACATCATCACTTTGCCGCGCGCGTCTTCCTCGACGAACACGAGGTACTCGCCGTTGGTGCGCTTCGCGGCGCTGATGCCGTTCGGCACATCGACCCAGCCCGACGCGCCGCCCACTTCCGGGCCCGGCCGGATCACGCCGATCTCCTTGCCGCTCTCCTTGTCCCACACGTGCACCGCGCCAACCGGCTCGACGCCGAAAATGTATTGGCCTTCGACCGTGAGGCCGATGATGGTGGCGATGGGTTTGCTCTGCGTCTGCCACGGCAGCGTGATCGCATAGCGCTGCACCGGATTGCCGCTCGACCATTTGTCGTAGCGCACCAGCACGCGGCCCACTTCTTTCCAGAAGCCGCGATCGACCGGCGTGTCGGGCGTGTAGCCCGTCACGTACATCGTGTCGGTGTCGGGGTCGTAAATCGCACGGTGCAATTCCGTGAACGGTTGCGGCACCGGGTACTGCGTCATGTTCGAATACGAGTAGACCGGGTTGCCCTTCGCATCCAGCCCACCGAAGCGGAAGCGATAGATGCCCTTGGTATCGCGCGTGCGCCAGATGTCGCCGGCGGTGTCGACCCACCAGCCCCAGCCGCCCGCGAGTTTCGTGCCGCTCGTATTGAGCGTGAATTCGTCGGTGTTGAACTTGCCGTCGCCGTTCGCATCGCGCCAGATCCAGTCACCGCCCGGCGGCGCATTCGGCACCTTGGCCACCGCGCGCTCGCGTCCCGCGATAAAGCCGGAAGGAATCGCCGTTTCGCCGTCGTGCTGCGGGTCGAAGCGATAGATCTTCAGATGGTCCGCGTACATGTCCGTGAGGTACAGGAAAGTGCGGCCCTTCAGTTTGCGGGCGATCGGCAGGCCCGGATACTGATCGGTGTGAAACACCGGATCGTCCGGATACTTGAAGCGGTTCGACAGAAAGCCCGCGTATTTCCAGTCCTGTCCCGCGGGCTTCGACAGATCGAGTTCGAAGCGCTTATTACCCGTATAGACGCTGTCCGGCCGCGACGGATCGATCCACGCGCTGTCGACGAACAGCAGCCCCTGCACCTGCCAGTTCTGCTTGCCGTCGGGCGCATAGCTTTCGAGCGTCGCTCCGAGACCCGCGCCAATCGGCTCGTAACGCGGACCAATCCCGTTGGTCGACACGTACACGTTGCCGCGCGCATCCACGCCCACGCCGGTCAGGCCGTTGAAACGCTGCGGGCCCGGCTTGCCGGCGACGCCGCTGAAAATGCCGCCGCGCTCGCCGAGCGAACCCGACTCGGCATAACGGCCGTTGTTCTTGCTGAAATACAGCACCTGCTGACGCGGACCGTTATCCGCGATCAGGATGCGGCCTTGCGCATCGACCGCGATATCCACCGCGATCGTTCCGGCAGGCAGCGCGAAGTTTTCGTCGATGCGTTTGCCCGCGGCCGTGTAGTGCTCGACATGCGGCTCACGGTCGTTGCGCGTGCCGCTCAACACCCACAGCGTGCCGTCCGGCGCCAACGCGAGTCGGCCCGGCTCATGCACGCTCCAGGTGGTTTTCTGCTGCATCGATTCCGCGTCGTACACCTCGATACGATCGCGCGCGGTGTTCGCCGCAAACAACGTGGTGTCGTTCGCCGCGAGGCCGCCGATCTCGGCGCTCGTGCCGGTCGGCACTTCGTTCATCATCAGGAAGCCGGCCGCCAGTTGCGCGTGCGGGTCGGCGCTTTTCGCGGCAGGTTGGAACGGCGCGGCGCGTTTCGGATCGGCGATCTGCCGGCGCGAGATGCCGAACCATTGCTTGCCCTTTTCGGGCCACACGCCCTGCTCGACGAGGCGCCCCTTCTCGTTACCGACCGCGATCGCAACGAACGCGTACTTGCGATTCACCGCGACCGCGTTGCCGCCGCCGTTGCCCCAGCCATGCGTGCCGCCCGCGAAGCCGAGCATCTTCCCGTTCTGATAGACGCTCGCTTCAGCGCCGCTTTCGTCCCACGGCGCGTTCGTATAGACCTTGCCGTCCGGCGCCACCGCAATGGCGGTGATGTTGATCTGCGCCCAGGTGCCGTCGCCGAAACCGAAGGTATTGCCGATCCACGACGTTTTCGCGTTCAACGCGGTTTCCGCATGAGCCGAGAAACTGGCCGATCCCGCAGCCAGTCCGACGGCACACGCAAAGACAGCGAGCCAGCTTTTGAACGTGAAACGGGGCAAAGGTATTTCCTCCAATCAGCGTCGCGCGCGGGCAATAAGGCTCGCGCGGAAACACAACTCAATGAAATGACGCTACGAATCGCGGCCGATCTCGTGATGCAAACCGCTAGAAGCCGTGCAAGGACATGAGACAGATTCGTGCGGAGCGGTGCACGGACCGAGCGTCGTCGACGGGACGGCCAACCCAAGTCCGGGGGCCCGGCGGCAAGCAAAGCGCGCAGCCCACGCGCCCTCCTTGGCCACCCAATCCGCACGGCTCACATTACGCGGAAAAAACACCGCGACGAAAATCGAAAATAATTCAAAAATATTCGACGCCTTAAGCGTTGTGAAAGAAAACCATTAAAAATGGATTAAAACGAAATCAAGTACGGTGCACATCCGCACGCGCCCCTCGGCACCCATCCTTACCGATGCGCAGCAACGCGATCCGCACTTATTACATATCCCGTCATCCGTTCGACACAAGCATAAAAATCCATTGCGAATGGATAACGAAACACCCTGTTGCAATCTGATTCATTTATCCAATTCATTCCCGTTTTTTCACGATTTTATTTTCCCTAGAATCGATTGCACTTCCGTTGCGATGCGAAGCGAGCGCGCCTGTTCCCCGGAACCCTCGCGCGATCCTTCGCCCGGCCCATCTGCTTCACACCATGGACGGTTCATGACTGCCAGCGCACTGCCCTTAGCGCCTTCCCACTCCCGCCGCATCGTGCAGCTCGACGGCTTGCGCGCCATCGCCGTGCTTGCCGTGTTCGCGCAGCACGCGTTGAAAGCGCCGCTGTGGATGGGCGTCGATCTGTTTTTTGTTTTGAGCGGCTTTCTGATTACCGGCATCCTGCTCGAGCGCAAAGCGCGTCAGCAGTCGTATTTCGGCTATTTCTACGCACGCCGCGCGCGCCGCATCCTGCCGCCATATGTGCTGCTGATGGTGGTGTCGTCGATTCTGTTCGGCCTCGGCTGGGCGCAGCACTGGCAGTGGTACGCGTTCTTCGCGACCAATATCGGCGACGCGCTCAATCAGAGCGGTCACGACAGTCTGAACGTGCTGTGGTCGCTCGCCGTCGAAGAGCAGTTCTACATTGTCTGGCCGTTCGTGATCCTGCTCGTGCCCGAGCGCGTGCTCGGCTACGTGGCCGCCGTGTTGATCCTGCTGGTGCCCGTGCTGCGCGCGGTGGCCACGCCCTGGTTCGATTCGTTCTGGCCGATCTATTACCTGACGCCGTTCCGCATGGACCTGCTCGCAGCCGGCGCGCTGCTGGCGGTGGCCGTGCGGCGTGACCGCAATGCGCTCGAGCCTTACAAAGGCGTCGCCGTGCTGGGATTGGTCGCGGCGCTGGCGGTACTCGCGTGGCTGCATCTGCACTTTCCCCGCTTTCGCGCGGCCAATACGCCGCTCTCGAACGCCGGGCTCTACAGCGTTTCGTTGGTTCTTTGTACTTCCGTCGTGGTCATCGCCCTGCAAAGCAAGGGCATCGTCAAACGGCTGCTGTGCAATCCCGTGCTGGTTTATATCGGCACCATCAGCTACACGATTTATCTGATTCACCTGAGCGTGCTGTACGCGCTGTGGCCGCTGCATCTGAACCGCTTCGTGACCGCCGCGCTCGCGCTCGCGATCACGCTCGTCTACGCCACCGTCACGTGGTTCGCGTTCGAGAAGCGCCTGATTTTCGGCTCGGCGGGCAACGCGCATGCGCCGACGCAATCCGCCAACGGCGGCGGCGTCAGCACCGCGCCGCAAGCGCCGCAAAGCCGCGCATGAAGTGGATGAAGCGCCGTGCACGGCTCGCTGCAAGCGCATGCGCCGCGGCATCGCTCATCGCATCCGCCGCGTTCGCCGCGGCGCCGGGCCCGCGATCGCAAGTGCTGATCGAGGCCTACGGCGACTCGACCACGCTCGGCATTACCTGCAGCGGCGGCGATTGCGGTCCGCAGGCGCAGAACGCCGTGGCGTACCTGCAGGATGAATTGCAGGCGCGCCACGGCGAACGGGTGCTGGTCACGAACTACGGCGTGGGCAACACGATGGCGACGCAGCTGCGCGACGGCACGGGCAATCGCCGCGCCGGCCCGACGGCCGGGTTGCCGTGGCAGGAACGGCTCGCCGCCTCGCCCGCGCAGATCGTGCTGATCAACTACGGCATCAACGAAGTGATGCAGAACCAGACGCCCGAGCAGTTCTACACGGCCGAAACGACGCTCGTGAAAACCGCTCGCGCGCTCGGCAAGCAGCCGGTTCTGCAGACCGCCAACCCGATGCCCGACAACCGGCTCAACGCGCGGCTCGCGACGATGGTCGCCATGACGCGCCGCGTGGCCGCCGAGCAGCAGGTGCCGCTCGTCGATCAGTTCGCCTACATCAGCAGTCTGCCGGACTGGAAGACGCTGATGTCCGACGGCGCGCATCCCAAGCCGGATTTGTACCGGCTGAAGGCCGAACAGGATTTTCAGGTCGTCGAACCGTTGGTGCGGCGGCTGTTGGACGGCACGCCCTGAAACGCTTTTTCAAGTGCGTTTCGTGCATTGGGTGCATTGGGTGTTTTTGATGCTTGCGAAACGTGCTTCTGAGATGCGCTTCCGAGTGTGCCGATGAAATGCGCCCTAGCCGGCGCGACTGCTTTTTCTTTTTCTCTTTTAACAATCTTGAAGGCAAGCTATGAGCCAACCACGCAAAGCGATCATCACCGGCGTATCCGGACAGGACGGCGCCTATCTGACCAAACTGCTGCTCGACAAGGGCTATATCGTGACCGGCACTTACCGGCGCACGAGCTCCGTCAATTTCTGGCGCATGCGTGAGCTCGGCGTGCTCGATCATCCGAATCTGCGTCTGGTCGAACACGATCTGACCGACCTCGGCTCGACGCTGCGCCTGCTCGAAGGCGCGCAAGCCGATGAACTGTACAACCTCGCCGCGCAAAGCTTCGTGGGCGTCTCGTTCGACCAGCCGGTGACCACCGCCGAAGTGACCGGCATCGGCGCGCTGAATCTGCTGGAAGGCATCCGTATCCTCAATCCGAAGACGCGTTACTACCAGGCGTCGACGTCGGAAATGTTCGGCCTCGTGCAGGCCGTTCCGCAACGCGAGGACACGCCCTTCTATCCGCGCAGCCCGTATGGCGTCGCCAAGCTGTTCGCGCACTGGTCGACCATCAACTATCGCGAGTCGTATGGCCTCTTTGCGAGCAGCGGGATTCTGTTCAATCACGAATCGCCGCTGCGTGGCCGCGAATTCGTCACCCGCAAGATCACCGACACCGTCGCCAAGATCAAGCTCGGCAAGCAGGACGTGCTCGAGCTCGGCAACCTGAGCGCCAAGCGCGACTGGGGCTTCGCGCTCGAATACGTGGAAGGCATGTGGCGCATGCTGCAAGCCGACGAACCGGACACCTTCGTGCTCGCCACCGGCCGCACCGAAACGGTCCGCGATTTCGTGCGCATGGCGTTTGCGGCAGCGGGCTATCAGCTCGAATGGTCCGGCAAGGAAGAGCGCGAATCCGGTATCGACGTCGCCACCGGCAAGACGCTGGTGCGCGTAAATCCGAAGTTCTATCGTCCGGCCGAAGTGGACCTGCTGATCGGCTGCGCTGACAAGGCTCACGAAAAACTCGGCTGGAAGCCGGAAACCACGCTGGAGCAGTTGTGCCACATGATGGTTCATGCGGATCTCGGACGTAACGAGCATCACGAGACGTTCTGATCCCCAACGAAGATGCGCGGCCACGGTCGCGTATCTTCCATGCAAAAAAAGACGCGGAGCCTGATCCTGATGATCGAGGCTCCGCGTCTTTTTTATTTCATCGTGCCACGAGCGTAGTTCACGTCTGGCTCAGTGCACCCCACCCGCCGCAATCGCCTCGCTATACACCGAAGCCACCCGCTTCGCGATCACCGAGTTATCGAAGTTCTCGCGCGCATAGCGGCGGCATGCATCGGCATCGGGCAATTTCAGCGTGCCGTTGAGCGCGCCCGCGAGTCCATCCGCGATGGCTTTAGCGCCCGTCTCCGGCAGCACCAGATTCGGCGACAAACCCGCCACCGCCTCAGGCAAGCCGCCCACGGGCGTGACCAGTACCGGCGTACCCGAGGCCAGCGACTCGACCGTGATAAGGCCAAAGCCTTCCAGCGCCACCGTCGGCACGACGCTGATATTCGCCGCGCGGTACAGCGCCGCCAGATGCTGGTCGGGCACGAAACCCAGCAGCTTCACGTTGTCCTCCAGACCCGCCTCGGTGATGCGCGCCTGCAGTTCGCCCTCGAGCCGCCCTTTGCCGGCGATCAGCAGCAACACATCCGGCGCGCTGCGCTTGAGCAGCTTCACCGCATCGATCAGATCCTCGAGACCCATGCGGCGCACCAGACGCCGCACCGCCAGCACGATCGGCCGGTCTTGCGGCAATTGCAGCTTCAGACGCGCCTCGGCGGGCGAGATCGGCAGATTGAACTGCTCGACATCGACGCACCCGGGCACCACGCGCACACGGTCCGGCGCGATGCGATAGCGCGAGGTCAGAATCTTGCCGAACGCCTCGGACAGCACAATCAGCCGCGACGAGCGCGCATAGACCGATTGTTCCAGATAGCGCTTGGCGCGCTGGCCGAGCGAATCGGCGCCTTCCACGTGACTCTCGTCGGCCCACGGCCCCTGAAAGTGCGAGACCTGCGGTATGCCGCGCGTCACGTCGAGACCCGGAAAAGTATAGAGCGCGAAGTGCGAGGAAATCACGTCGGGGCGCGACGTGCTGATTTCCTGGCGCAGTGCGCGGCGCGCCGCCATCAGCCGCAAAGGCAGTGATTGCGCGGCGGAGCCGAAGCCGTTGATCGCGCCGCCGGTGTCGGCGGCCACTTTGGGCGAGCCGGCCACTACGCCGCGCACCGCGACGCCCGCGCCAGGCAACGCGCCGACCAGCGAGTAGTACATGCGGTCGAGGCCGCCCGCGCGCTCGGGGAACCAGTGCATCCCGATCTGCAGCGATTTGATAGAACTCGTCGTCATGGTTGTGACCCCTGTGCGTTTTGAGAGTTGTGATGGTTGAGCGATGAATGCGCCAGCCGGGTTAATGAACCCCGCAACGTCATTCCGCGCTCTTCTGGCCGGCCAGCGTGTTCAGCGTCAACGCGTCGGTCTTGGCGACCGCTGCCGCTTCCGCCTCGCTTTGCCGGCGATGCTTCTGCTGTCCCGCGAGTTGGCGATACAGCGCAATGTATTGCGCGGCCATGCGCGCCCAGCCGAAGCCGGTCGCGAGTTCGTTGGCGGCGACGCCCATCGCGCGGCGCTCGACGTGGTTGTCGGCGAGGCGTGCGACCGCGCGCGCCAGCGCCTTGGGATCGTCCGGATCGTCGAGCACGATGCCGCATTCCGGCGTGATGATTTCAGCGCCGCCCGCGGTGCGCGCCGTGACCACCGGCAAGCCCGCCGCCATCGCTTCGAGCAGCGACAGGCTCATTGCTTCATAGCGCGACGGAAACACGAAGGCGTCGACGGAATGCATCAGCACCGGCATCTCCTTCACGAGACCGAGAAAATGCACGCGATGCGCAATGCCGAGCGCCTTCGCCTGTTCCGGATACGGACTGCCCGGCAGGAAGCCCGCCACCGCGATCTGCACGTGTTCAGGCAGATACTTGAGCGCGGCGAGCACCGTTCCGAGGTTCTTGCGCGGTGTGCGCAGGTCGCCCACGAACAGCAGCAAAAACGCGTCCTTCGGCAGGCCGAATTTCTCGCGGTCGCCCGTAGCCGCGGCGAAGCCTTGCGTATCCACGCCGTTGTAGATCACATCGACACGGTTATCGGGCGTGAGACCGATCGCGTGAATCTCGTCGGCGACCTTTTGCGACACCGCCGTAATCACCTTCGAACGCCGGTAGGCCCAGCGTTCGAGCAGCGCATTGCAGCGCGTATAGACCGACTGATAGGCGGACCACACGCCCTTGGTGAGCCCGAACGGATAGTACTTGCTGCCGAACCAGCCGCTATGCACGAAGTGCGAGGTGTTGACGTCGGCGGGCATCCACGTGATGAAGCCGTTCACGTGCAGCACGTCGTATTCGCGGCGATGCGCGCGCAGCCACATTGCGCTTTTGAACGCGAACACCTGCTGGCGCAGCAGATTGGTCGGCCACCAGCGGCCGATTTTCATCGGCACCCAGCGGACGTTCGGATGCGCGAGCAGATCCGGCGCGACGTGCGAGGCGACCAGCGTGACGCCGATGTTCTCGTCGAGGGCCGCGCGCGCGATCTCGTGGTTGACGCGCCCCTGGCCGTCGTTATGGCGCACAACGTGCGTGACAATGGCGACTCTCAATCAGTGCCTCCGTGGAGAAATAGCGTGCGTCTGCGGTTTATCTTTTCGTAATGAACCGCGGAAAGGATCGAAAAAACACCCATGAAAAGCAGCAGTCCGCCCGTGCCGACCAGCGAATTGGTGAACACCAGCATCGCGAAAGTCGCGAGGCTCAGGCTCATGCAGGCGGACACGAATTTGTCGTTGCGCAGCTTGAACGACGCGAGCACCGCGCGCGTCACGAGCCAGATGATTCCGGACATATAGAGCAGCGTGCCGGGCCAGCCGAGCACGAACGGAATGTTCATCACGCCGCTGTCGAAGTTGCCGTACTGGCCGAGCTGGCCGCCGTCGTTCGAGAGCTTGGTGGAGGTGCCGGTGGCGCCCATGCCTTCGCCCGACACGTCGGTAAAGGCTGTTTTGGCGAAGGTCGCATAGAACTCGTTACGCGCGGCGTAGCTCTGGTCGTCGTTCAGATTGACGATAGTCGTGAGACGCGCCTGCATCCGCTCGGCCACCGGACCGACGGCCAGCAGCGGCACGCACAGCCCCGCCAACAGCACCGCGCTGGCGACGATGCGCACCCGCACCTTGTTGTTCGATTTGACGAGCTGAATCAGCAACGCGATGACCCAGCCGCCCCACGTCGAGCGCACGAGGCTCAGCGCGAATGCGAAAAAACCCAGCGCCGCCGCGACCCAGCGCACCCGGTGCGTGGCCGCCATGACGAACACCATCGCGCCCATCATCGCGAAGGCGAACGGTCCCGACGAGTTCATCGTGCTGAACACGCGCACGCCCATCGGCACCGGGTCGCCTTGCGAGTTCATCTGCGAGCCGAGCATCCACAACGCGTCCCACTGCGGCATGATGAAGAACTGCACCAGGCCGTAGCCGCCCATCACCAGCATGCCCCAGATGAACGTGTTGACGATGGTGTCGCGGTACTGCGGATACTGGCGCGTGTTCGCCATGATGTGAAAGCCGATCAGGATCGGATACAGCCAGTTCGCGAGGTCGTAAGTGGCCGCGAGCGGCCCGCTCGACATCACGCCCACGAGGAACGCATAGATGAGCCCGAGCAGGATCAGCAGCACCGGCAGGCCGCGCCGTTGCGCCAGCAGTTTGTAGTAGCGCAGGAGCGACAGCGCGCTGATCATCGTGACCGCGAGCGGCGCGACCTGGATCAGGCTGGTCGGCGTGAACGAACCCTTGGACCAGTCGGCCAGACGCCGCACTTCCGGGCTCAGGAACCACAGCCACCACATGAAGCCGATATAGCGCGCCGGGCTCTTGAAGTACAGCCACAGGCCCGTGAGGATCGCGAGCATCGGAAACGCGAGCGTGAGCACCGTGCCCTGATGCGCGCCGATCAGCAGCGTCGTGACGAACCACAGCAAAGCCTCCGGCAGCCATTCCTTGCGGCCGCGGGACGGCGCCCGTCCGGTGCCGTTCACGCTATCGGCGCTTCGCGCAATCGTCGACATCGTTCAGAGACCTCCGCGCGACTGCCGCGCCGGCCGCTCAGCGTCGGACACGCCCGCCGCGGTCGCCATGCCGGCCGCCGAGCGCACGCGTGACGAGGCGCGCGCGCGCAGCATCTCCTGCGTGATCCGCACGTGCTGCATCGCGTAGTGCTGCGTGGTCAGGTCGCGCGACAGCAGGCCGGCGGCGGCCGCTTGCGCCTGGCGCAGCGCCTCCAGCGGCGCGGCGGCGAGCTGGTCGACCGCTTCACGCAATGCCTGCGGATTGAACGGCGGGATATAGGACGCCTCGCCCGCCGGAAAATAATCCTGCAACGCGCCGACATTCGTCACCACCATCGGCTTGCCGACCGCCGCTGCTTCGAGCATCACGGTGATGCCCGAGGCGTGCGAATTCGGCCGCAACGGCACGACGATCACGTCGGCCCAGTCGTACAGTTCGTGTTGCTTCTTGATGCCTGAGAACAGCGCGATTTCGACATTCGGCGCGCGCAGCGACGCGGGAATCCGGCGCCGGGTCGCGAGCTTTACCGTGTAGCGGGCGTCGTTGCCGAACGCCTTGATGAGCGTCTCCCAATCGCGGTCGCGGTCGTTGCCGATCGCTGCAATGCGGATCGGCGTGTGCGGCGCCCATTCGGCCGGTGTCTTGACCGGAAAGTCGCGCGTGTTCAGGCCATAGAGCAGCGGTTTGGCGTCGCGATCGAAATAGCGCCGGCACAGCTCGGCATTTTCGCTGGCGAGCGTCGTGAGCTGATCGGCGCGCGTCATCAGCTTGCGATACAGCCAGCTGCGCAGAATGCCGTAGGAAGGCCATTTATCGAGCAGCCACACGCTTTGCGCGAGCAGCAAGGGCGAGGCATCGGCGCCCGCCTTGCGGCCGCTCAGCAGCAGCATGAGGGCCGCGGAGAGCCACTCCTGTTCCGTGTGCGTCCAGATCACGTCCGAGCGCAGCATCTCGGCGCGGTTGCGCCACGTATGGATGAAGTCGAATCCGAGCGCCGCCTTCAGCGCGCGGCGCAGCAGGCGCACCGGCTTGCCTTCGCGGGCATCCTGCGAATAGGTGAGCTTGAACGCGTCGGATTCCGCGTGGTGATAGCCATACAGACAGCCAATGTCGTCGCCCTGTCGATAAAAGCGCGGGTCGGCGCCGTAAAACAGATGAACGTGAACTTTCGTACTCATGCAGACACTCCGCTCTGCCGGTGGAAAGGGGCATCGGCGGCCCTGACGCGGGCCGTGCGCCGATGCACGAACGTGCGGGACGTGGTGCGAGCCAGAGCGATCACGCGGCGCGTGACAGCGCGCGACGCGCCTCGTGCGCGCCGCTGCGCACGGCGCGCCAGCGCGTCAGCTTCAGGCCGGCCTGCTTCGAGAGCAGCGCGAGCGCCGCGTGCGTGAGCCCCGGATAAACGCGCGTACCGACCAGCGTCCACCACCACCAGGCGGTTTCGCGGTGCAGCGGCGGCAACTGGTCGCGCAGGATCAGATGGAAGTTGAAGGCGGCGTTGCGCAAGGCCGCCATGGTTTGCGCGTCGCGCCGGTCGTCGTCGAAACGCTCGGCGGGAAAGTGATCGACCGCCACGCGCGGGTCGTACATCAGCTTCCAGCCGGCGTTTCTCACGGCGAGGCTGAACGCCATGTCGTTGTGGACCTGCGCGCCGGCGCCGCGCAGGCGCGCGTCGAAGCGGATGGTGCGCACCGCCTCGCGGCGGTAGCTCATATTCGCGCCCTTCAGAATGTCGACTTCGCGCGCACCGCCAACGCCCAGATGATGATTGCCGATGATCTTGCCGTGCGCCGTGACCTTGCCCACCAGCGGCCGCTCGCCGTCCAGCACGCGGCCTTTCTCGTGCACCCAGTCGCGTCCGCCGAGCGCGCCGAGGCGCGCGTCGCCGGCGAACGCGGCGGCGATGCGTTCGACCCAGTCGGCGTGCGGCGCGGCGTCGTCGTCGGTGATCGCGATCACGTCGCCGCGCGCGGCGTCCAGACCGCGATTCAGAGCCGCGACCTGGCCGGGCGCTTCGACCAGCGCCACCGAGAGCGGCAGCGCGCCCGGCACGGCCGGATCGCGCAGGCACGCGTGGGTCGCATCGTCGTCGGCGCGCGCCACCACCACCACTTCGTCAGGCAGCCGCGACTGCCGTTGCAGCGCCGCGAGGCAGCGCGCCAGATCGGCCGGGCGGCGGTAAGTCGGAACCAGTACCGTCACTTTCATCGTGATGTCCTTTTTAATCGTCGTTGCGCGAGGTTCGGAATGCATCCGCAAACCTGCGGGCTCAGGTGCTCAGGTATTCCTGAACCGCCGCGTAGCCACGGTCGTAGCCGCCGCGCGAGCGGGCCGGCATGCCGTTGAAAATGCCGCCCTGCACGTGCACGCCGGCCGCGCGCAGGCGCTTCAACGCATCGTTGATTTCGCCTTCGCTGTGCACGCCCGAGCGCATCACGAAGAAGGTCGATCCGGCATACGCGCCGATGATCGACGCATCGGTCACGGCCAGCACCGGCGGCGTGTCGATCATGATCACGTCGTAGCGCTTGGCGAGGCCTTCGAGGTACTGCGGCAGGCGCGGCGACATCAGCAGTTCCGACGGATTCGGCGGACGGCGGCCGCACGAAATGAAGCTCAGGCCGTCGACCTGCGAGCTGCGGATCGCTTCTTCCAGCGAGATCTGGCCGCTCAGCAATTCGGACAGGCCGTTATCCGGCGCACCGCCCAGATAGCGTTCGAGCACACCGCGGCGCATGTCGCCGTCGATCATCAGCACACGCTTGCCCGAGTTCGCGAGCAGCACCGCCAGATTGACCGTCAGGAAGCTCTTGCCGACGCCCGCCATCGGGCCGGTCAGCATGACGATGCGGTTCTTCGCGTCCAGCAGCGTGAACTGCATGGAGGTGCGCAGGCTGCGCAGGCTTTCGACCGTGACGTCCTTGGGCCGCGCATTCGCCAGCACCGAGCGCAGACGCTCGCCGCCGCGCAGGAAGCTGGCTTCGAGCACGCCCTGTTCGGCGGAGAGCGGCACGAGGCCGAACACCGGCAGATGGAACGCGCGCTCGATGTGATCGGGGTCGTCGATGCCCTTGAACATATTGCGGCGCAGGAACACGAAGCCGGTGCCCGCGATCAGCCCGAGAATCACCGCCGCCGACAGGATCAGCGCCTTCTTCGGCTTGACCGGCACGCCCGGACGCAGCGCGGCGTCGACGATATGCACGTTGCCGCCGGTGCCGGCCTTCTGCACCGACAACTCCTGCACGCGGTTGAGCAGCAGCACGTAGATGTCTTCCGCCACCTTGGCGTCGCGCTGCAACTGCACGGCCTTCACTTCGGTGGCCGGCAGATCGCGGAAGCGGTCGGCGTATTTGGTGCGCTGCGCCTGTAATTCGGCCATCTGCTCACGCGCGGCCACCAGCATCGGATGGTCGTCGCCATAGCGCTCGGTGAGCTGCGCCATCTGCAGACGCAAGCCGGCGATCTGCTGCTCGTACTGCACGCTGCCTTCGAGGTAGACCTTGGCCTCGTCGCTCGCGTTGATCGAGCCGGACTGGCGCTGATACGCGGTCAGGGCGGCTTCGGCGCGTTCGAGATCGGACTTCAGGCGCGGCTCCTCGCTCTTCAGGAAGTCGAGCATCTTGCTCGCGTCGGCCTGCTTGTTCAGCACGTGCTGGCGCACATACGACTGCGCGAGCGCGTTGGCGACCAGCGCGGCATGCTCGGGGCTCTTGTCTTCCAGCGAGATCTGGATCACGCCGGTCTGCTTGCCTTGCTCCTGCACCGTGATTGCCGACTGGAACGCGGAGATCGCGTCGAGGTCATTGGCACGCATCACCGTGAATTCCTCGCCCGGCCGCGCCACCAGTTTATTGACCATGATGGTCACGCCGCCGCCCTGCTCCTGCTGGCCGACGAGACCGCGCAGCAGCAGCGAACCGTTCTGCGCATACAGGCTGTAGTGCTGGTCGTCGATCACCTTCATGGTCAGCTTCTGACCTTCCAGCGCAGGGATCACGTCGATCGAATCGACGTCGGCCTCTTCACCGCCCCATGCGTACGACGACAGACCCAGCCACGGACGCGCCGGCTGACCCGGCGTCGCCATGCGCGCGGCGATGCTGCCCAGAAGCGGCAGCGTCTTCGGCGTGACGCTGAAGTTCAGCTTCAGTTGCTGCACGACCGGGCCGACCACGCCGCGGCTCTTGATGATTTCGATTTCGGCGTCGGTCGGCAGCGAGGTCGAGCCGGTGGTGATGGCCGCACCGGTCTGCGTCTGCGTGAGCGCCTGCGACGTGTTGTCGGATTGCTCGACCCGCACATGCGCATCCGCCGAATAGATCGGCTTGGCGAGAAAACAATAGGCGCCGGCGATCCCGACGATCACCGCGGCGATGGCGATGAGCCACCAGATGTCGTCGAGGATCACCTGCACCAGTTGTCCGAGGACGACGTCCTCTTCTTCGGTCTTGATCGGACCGGCCATGTGTGGAGAGATTTGGTTGCTCACAATTCGATCCCGTATCGGTTACAGCGGTGTTTGCTTCGGTCCCGCGCCGCGTCCTTTACGGACGGCGCGGCGCGGGCCTGACGACGGCTCAGACTGCGGTTCAGATGATCAACGCGTCAGCTGCTTCAGGTAGAACAACGTCTGCACACTCGGCAACACCTGCTGCAACACACGGTTGAAGGTGGTCGACGCGGCGGTGCCCACATACACGACATCCAGCGGCTGCAACTGGAACTGCGAGGACAGCATGATGGCGTCCGGCTGCGTCATGTCGAGGCGGTATACGTCCGGCGTGGTCGGGTGATCCTTCATGCCGCGCATCACGAAGATCTGGCGCGGATTGGCGTCGGTGTCGAGAATGCCGCCGCCTTGCGTCAGCGCGTCGGCGATCGTCATGCGGCCCTTGATGATCGGCAACTGGATCGGCGTCTTTACTTCACCCATCACGAAGACGCGGCTGTCGGTGCGGTCCGGCACGTTGATCACGTCGCCGTTTTGCAGCATCACGTTCTGCGTGGTGTCGCCGCGATCGAGCATGCGGTCGGCGTCGAGCACGTAGAGTTTGTTGTTGCGCGTGAGACGTACGCGCTGAATGTCGGCGTCCGCGTTCGTGCCGCCCGAGCGCGTGATCGCGTCGACCAGCGTGAGCGGCACGTCGCTCACCGCGAGCGGGCCCGGCGTCTTCACTTCGCCGGTCACCTGCACCTTCTGGCCGCGGTACGACAGCACGCGCACGTCGACCTGCGGATTGCGGATATAGCGCACGAGGCCGGAGCTCAATTGATCGCGCAACTCACCGACGGTTTTGCCGGCGGCCCGAATACGGCCGACGAACGGGAAAAAGATCGTGCCGTCGGCCGCGATGGTCTGGCCGTACGGATCGGCCTGGCCCGGCAGCGCGGCCGTGTACGGCTGCTGCAAGGCGCCGCCGATCGACTGCGTGGTGTTGCCGCCCGCCGACAGCGTGCTGCCCTGCGGCGTGGTCAATTCAGGGTGGTCCCACACGGTGATGCCGAGAATGTCCTGCGGCGAGAGCCGGTACACGTACTGCGACGGGTCGCTCAGGGTCGAGGTCGGCAGCACCTGGGTCTTCGCGGCGGCGGCTTGCGCCTGCGCGGTCACGACGGCGGCATCGATCACATGGACCGGATAGGTTTCCGCGGGCTGGCTGTCGTGCTGGCCGTCGTCTTTCAGACGGGACGTATCGAGGTAGTTGCCAGGTGCGGTGGCGCAGGCCGACAGAAAGGACGTCAGCAAAAGCGTGGCGGCAAGTTTCGAGTTGAAATGCGTCGACTTGCCGTTCGCGAATGAGTGTGCAGTGAGTTTTTTCATCAGCATATTTTCTTCAGCCATCCCATGACCAGATGTTCGATGAGCACGAGACTCTCCCTATAAGCGGTTTCCGCACCGCCATGCGGATCGGCGACGTCGGAATCCGCTTCCCACTTGCCGAGCGGATAGACCTTGCCGCGCGAGGCCGGATCGAGCGCTTCGACGTCGCTCACCTGCGCGCGCTCGGTGACCAGCACCAGATCGGCGTCGCGCACGAGCTGCCGGTCAAGACGCCGCGAGTAGTGGATGCCCGAGGCAACGCCCTGCTCGGCGAGCAGGCGTTGCATGACCGGGTCCATGCCGTGGCCGTTCACTGCCCGGATGCCCGCCGAATGAAACGCGATCGGCGCCGCCTGCGAACGCGACGCCGCGCCCTGCCGGGCCTTGAACAGCATTTCGGCGGCGGGCGAACGGCAGACGTTTGCGTGGCAGACGATCAGAACGTTGGCGAACATGGCGGGCTCCGTGATAACGGCTTGTCGATGCGGTGGCAGCGGATCAGCGGCCGGCTTCGGCTGCGTCCGCCGTTTCTTCCTGCGCGAGCGGCAAGCCGTTCGAGCCGACCTTCGCAGGCGCGATGCGCAGCGCGTGCTGACGGCCGATCGCGTGATACTCGATACCGAGCTCGAGCAGCGCGTCCGGTTCGTACAGGTTGCGGCCGTCGAAAATCAGCGGCGTCTTCAGGATCCGCTTGAGCGAGTCGAAGTCCGGGCTCTTGAACGCCTTCCACTCGGTGAGGATCACCAACGCGTCGGCGCCTTCGGCGGCTTCCATCTCTTCCTTCACGAACTCGAGCCGCGCGTGCTGTTGCGGCACGTCCTTCAGGTCCAGCGCGAACACGCGCTTCGATTCGTCGATCGCGACCGGGTCGTACGCTTTCACGCGCGCGCCGCGGCGCAGCAGCTCGGCGATCAGCGGACGGCTCGGCGCTTCGCGCATGTCGTCGGTGTTCGGCTTGAAGGCAAGGCCCCATACGCCGAAGGTGCGGTCCGACAGGTCTTCGCCCAGCCGCGCGACGATCTTGTTCGCGAGCACTTTCTTCTGCGTGTCGTTGACCGCTTCGACCGCTTCGAGAATGCGCAGATTCGCCTTGTGATCGGCGGCCGTGCGGATCAGCGCCTGCACGTCCTTCGGGAAGCACGAGCCGCCGTAGCCGCAACCGGCATACAGAAAGTCGTAGCCGATGCGCGGATCGGAACCGATGCCGCGACGCACGGCCTCGATATCCGCGCCGACGCGGTCGGCGAGATTCGCGAGTTCGTTCATGTACGAAATGCGCGTGGCGAGCATCGCGTTGGCCGCGTACTTGGTGAATTCGGCCGAGCGCACGTCCATATACAGCGTGCGTTCGCGATTGCGGTTGAACGGCGCGTAGAGGCGCTTCATCAGGTCGCGCGCTTTCTCGCCCGGCACGTCCTCGTCGCAACCAAGCACGATGCGATCGGGCCGCGTGAAGTCTTCCACCGCCGCGCCTTCTTTCAGGAACTCGGGATTCGACACCACCGAGAACATGTGCGCGGCATTGCGTTCGGCGAGTTCGGCGGCGATCACTTCGCGCACGCGCGAGGCCGTGCCGACCGGCACCGTCGATTTGTCGACGATCACCTTGAAGCCCGTCATATGGCGGCCGATGTTGCGCGCGGCGGCGAGCACGTATTGCAGGTCGGCGGAACCGTCTTCGTCGGACGGGGTGCCGACCGCGATGAACTGGATATCGCCATGCGCGACCGCGGCTTCGACGTCGGTCGAGAACTTCAGGCGGCCGGCCTTGCGATTGCGCGCGATGATCTCCTGCAGACCCGGTTCATGGATCGGCACGCCGCCGTTGTTGAGCACGTCGATCTTGCGCTGATCGACGTCGAGACAGAACACATCGTGGCCGATGTCGGCCAGACATGCGCCCGTCACGAGGCCTACGTAGCCACTACCGATGATCGTCAGGTTCATGTATTACACCTCGCAGAATTGAGTTGATTGGGAAAGGAGCTTAGTAAGCGTTGCTGCCGACGAAGCCTTTCCACAGCGTCAGCACGACGATCTTGATGTCGAGCCAGAAGGTCCAGTGCTGCATGTAGTACAGATCGAGCTTGACACGGCCCATCATCTTTTCGATGCGGTCGGTTTCGCCGCGATAGCCGTTGATCTGCGCCCACCCGGTGATGCCCGGCTTGATCCGGTAACGGTGCATGTAGCCCTTCACCAGATCCTTGTAGATGTCGTCGTGTTCGAGCGCATGCGGACGCGGGCCGACCACCGACATCTCGCCGCGCAACACGTTGATGAACTGCGGCAGCTCGTCGAGACTGGTGCGCCGCAGGAACGCGCCGACCGCGGTGATGCGCGGATCGCGCCGCGTAGCCTGGGTGATCTTGCCGTGCTCTTCCTTGTGCATCTTCATCGAGCGGAACTTGTAGATCTCGAACTGATTGCCGTCGATGCCTTTGCGCTTTTGCCGGAAGAACACCGGGCCCGGCGAGTTCAGCTTCACCGCGGCGGCGATCACCAGCATCACCGGCGCGAGCGCGGTCAACGCGGCCAGCGCGAACAGACGATCGAACACGCGCTTGGGCAGCACGCGCAGATCCGTGATCGGCGAGGCGGCAAGATTGATCGCCGGCACGCCGAGCAGATCGACCATCGGCTGATTGAAGAGCGTGAGGCTGCGCACGTCCGGAATGAAGCGGATGTTCACGAAGTCGTTGCGCAGATCCATCACGAAGCGATGGATGGCTTTCTCCTTCGAGATCGGCAGCGCCAGCCACAGCTCGCGGATCGCACGCTGGCGCACGAGATGCAGCATGCGCTGATAGTCGCGCTCGACCGGCACGCCTTCGATCACCTCGCCCGCATCCGGGTCTTCGTAGTGATTGATCGTGCTGTCTTCATCGAACACCACGACCGGCGAGAAGCCCGCGTCCGGACGGCTGCGCATCTGCTGGATCAGAAAGCGCCCATACGGTGCGCCGCCGACGATCGCCACCGCGCGCTGATTGAAGCCTTCGCGGCGCAGTCCGCGCAGAATCGAATAGACGATCACCTTGGTGACGATCAGCAGCACGATCGTGGCCACGGCCCAATAGACGAGCCACAGCCGCGACAGGCTGTCCGAGCGGTGCAGGCTGAAGCTGATCAGCACGCCGGTAACTTCCACCAGCAGCCAGCCGCCCGCCACGCGGCACAGCAGGTCGTACAGCGGCTTGCCGCGCCACGACTGATAGATCCCGAGCGCAGGGAAAAACACCACCACCAGCAGGCAGTCGAATGCGAGCGAGACGCTTTGCATATCGTCCAGCCACACGACTTTCCCGCTGTGCACGGCCGTCGCGATGGCGGCGCCGAGCGCGACCATGGCGATGTCGATGATTCTCGATAGAACGCTCAGCATGCGCTGCCCCTCAGTTCGTCAGTCAAGTGCCATCCGTTGGTTGGTTGAAATCCAGTCCGGCGACGGGACGCACAACGCCGGTAACCGCGTCATGCAATTCCATGCGCGACGCGTAACTGTTTGAACCGGTGCTAATTGCCCTTCTGTTTCCCGCCCGAAAAACTGTCTGAACAGCCGGATTGGGAAACCTGTGTCGGAATGAGTGAATACCCTTGTACAGGTATAGATAAAGCGATATTAAAATTCCCACTGCAAGACCGCAAAAAATCTCAAATTGTATCGGTCAATGTTTCGGCATTTTTTCTGAATTTTGTTCGGCAATTGTTACCGGATTCTGCGTTTGACAGGCATCCTGCAAGCCTTGATGTAAGCCAATCTCGTACTTTCCGAGTGTTTTCCTACGAAGCTTACGCCGCGCCTTCCGTCATCATTCTGCGGCATGAACGGTGATAAAAAAATAGCCGGCGATTTTTTTCGCGTAATTTTTCTTTTTAAAAAATTATCGGGACATTTTTTCTTCACGAAATGGAGAAATTTATTAGGCGTTTTATATAGTTTCTATTTAACGCGCTTTTATTGATTCCAGAGTTCGTGATAAAACTCGACGCATTCACCCAGCCTCGAGGAGTCCATCATGACAGCTCCGGTCACGGCCACGCCCGCCGACACCCGGTCCACGCAAGTCAAGTCCCTGAACGTCAAGCTCAAGGTTCATCCCGTGATTCTGGCGGGCGGCTCCGGCACGCGGTTGTGGCCGATGTCGCGCGAACAGCATCCGAAACAGTTGATCGGCCTGCTCGGCGACGATTCGCTGCTGCAATCCACCACGCGCCGTCTCGAGGGACTCGAGGCCGGCTATCCGCTCACCGAGCAACTCGTCGTGGTGGCCAATGAAGAACAGCGCTTCACCACCGCCGAGCAATTGCGCACGAGCGGCAAGCCGACCCGGCTGATTCTCGAACCCGCCGGCCGCGACACGGCGCCGGCACTCACGGTGGCCGCCCTCTCGGTCGCCGCGCAGGACGAAGACGGCATCATGGTCGTGATGCCCGCCGATCACGCGGTCACCGACATCGACGGCTTTCACGCGGCCGTGGCCGCCGGCGTGCAGCATGCAGCGGCCGGTCATATCGTCACGATGGGTATCGTGCCGACGCGCGCGGAAACGGGGTACGGCTACATTCGCATTGGCGCGGCCCTTGGCACGACTAACGACACGCAGGAAGCCGACGCGGAAGTGACCGGCAAGGTCGGCGCGCACAAACTCGATCGCTTCGTCGAGAAGCCGCATCTGGAGCTCGCGCAGCGATATATCGAATCGAAGGAGTACTGGTGGAATAGCGGCATCTTCATCATGCGCGCGTCGACCTGGCTGAAGGCGATCCACCATTTCCAGCCGGCCATTTACGAAGCCTGCGATGCGGCCTTCGCGGGCGGCAAGGCGGACGGCGACTTCTTCCGGCTGCAACGCGACGCGTTCAGCGCATCGCCGTCGAATTCGATCGACTACGCGGTGATGGAGCAACTCGGCAATGATCAAAGCGCGGCCTCGGGCGTGGTCGTGCCGTTGCAGGCCGGCTGGTCCGACGTCGGTTCGTGGGACGCGATCTGGGACATCTCGGATAAGGACGCCGATCAGAACGTGGGCCGTGGGCGCGTGATGTTCGAAGGCGCGGCCTCGACCTTCGCGCATTCGGAAGGACGCCTGATCGCCTGCGTGGGCACGCAGGATCTCGTGGTCGTGGAAACGGCCGACGCCATTCTGGTCGCCGACAAGTCGCGCGTGCAGGACGTCAAGAAGATCGTGGGCCGGATTCGCAACGACGGCGGGCTGGAGGCGGCCAACCATCGCAAGGTGCATCGTCCGTGGGGCAACTACGATTCCGTCGACACCGGCGAGCGCTTCCAGGTCAAACGGATCGTGGTGAAACCGGGTGCGCGGCTCTCGCTGCAAATGCATCATCACCGCGCCGAACATTGGATCGTCGTGCGCGGCACGGCGCTCGTCACGCGCGGTGAAGAGCGCTTTATCGTTTCCGAAAACGAATCGGCCTATATTCCGCTGGGTGTCACCCACCGTCTCGAGAATCCGGGCAAGATGCCGCTCGAAATGATCGAGGTCCAGTCCGGTTCGTATCTCGGCGAGGACGACATCGTGCGTTTCGACGACACCTACGGACGTCAGTAACGCGCGTGGACGAGGGGCGTCGGTGGACGGCGTCCTTCTGATAACACCAGTGAATCACAGCGAATGTCACAACGAATGAAACGGGAACCTGCGGCGGTTGCTCCTACCGGCCGCGGGGAACTGCTGTGCTCACCCCGCGTGGGAGATGAGTTCTGTGTACGACGGATAACGATCGGATGCACTGTTCTCGGTCGCCGCCGTGGCAGCGGCCGGTTCGCCGGGATAACGGCGCAACGGACCACGGAACGCGTTGAGCGGTCCATGCAACGGCGCGCCGTGATTGGCCGCGACTGGCTCGGGCACATGGCGCAAGGCAGGCAACGGACGAGCCGCCGTGGGCGCAGGGTTCGCTGAGACATGAGCCGGCGCTTGAGCGGATGCTTGTGCCGCAGCCGCGGATTGCGCCGCTGCCGCCAACGTGAGGCATTCGCGGTCGATCCACTGCCGCGCCCAGTCGAGCGCGTATTGCTCCGCCGCCTCGGCTTGCTCAAAGCGCGGGCCGACGAGGCCGGAACGCTCGACGCGTTTGCCGTCCTTCATGATTTCCGCCCACGCGCGATACATGGCGTTCGGCACCTGCTCAGCCGCGACGTAAATCACATAGCCACGCCGGTCGAGGATTTCCGTGCCGCGGGGCGCGAGGCTCATCGACAACGGACTGCGCCGATCGTCAGGCACAGCCGTGCCGCGCGCCGAAGCGACGGCCGAATTCAAACCATGCATGGCCGCGCCTACCGCGCGCGCTTCATCCGGGCGCGGCAAGCCGGCCCGCACGACATGCCGTGCGGGCGCCGCGACGGGTGCCGCTGGCGCACGAGATACCGGCGGCACATTCGCGACGCCGGACAACTGGCGCGTGATGTCGGCGATCGGATCGGCCGAACGCCAACTGCTCAGGCTATTCGACATGCCGCCGGGCGCTTGCCACGACTCGGGGCTTCTCCAGGACACGCCACGCGGATGCTCGTCGCGCACGCTGGGGGTTTCCGCTACCGGTGCCGCGGGTTTGGCCGCGACGGGCGGCGCCGGTTGGGGGACGTACGCAAAGGTGCGCCCGGTTTGCGACAACAGCCGAACCATCTCCAGCAGCGTGCCGTTCAACTGCCACTCTTCAAAACGGCGCCGGCAAGTCGGACCCGACGGATAGCGCCCTGGCAGTTTCGACCAGGGTTCACCGGTTGTCAGAATCCACAGGACGGCATTCGCCACGATGCGTGGTTCGGCGCGGGGCCGGCCGCGTCGGTTTAGACGGACGGCCGGCTCATCTGAAACAAGCGCTGCCAGCAGCGCCCATTCGTCATTGCTTAGCTCATCGAAAAACATTGGGTTTTCTCCACGCAGCCTGGCCGGGCTGCGGCTTTGGACTGCCACGGATTCAACTGTCACGACCCGTGTGCAGGCCTCGGTTGCACAAATATGTTTTGTACGTTCTGTTGGCTGGTCAATACCGCCCCGACTTAGTGCGGTTTGTCCCTATTGCGAAGCACAAAACGTGGTCTCACTCGTGCATGGGAGAATTTGTGCACGAAGCATACCATCCCCAGGGTTTCCGTGAATATGAATGAGACAAGTGTTACGGATGGAAACAAACTTGTCCTTTTTGCTGCGTCTTTTCTCGCAATGCCGTCACAAAAGTCCGG
The DNA here is from genome assembly GCF_004339745.1 of Paraburkholderia sp. BL9I2N2. GTDB lineage: Bacteria > Pseudomonadota > Gammaproteobacteria > Burkholderiales > Burkholderiaceae > Paraburkholderia. The sequence continues at coordinate 2,153,595 of NZ_SMGP01000001.1, forward strand.
TCGCTTTCGGCGGCGAAATGACGCTATTGCACCGCACAATCAAAATGCATCACAGGCGAATAACTTTTATGAATCGGTCGTCCGTCTGACACAGGATTTCGATGCATTTTGGCTCGGCTTTGGCCAATCGACCAAAGCGCGGGAAGCAGCGCTGAACACGCTATGTGCAGTGCATCAACGCGATGAAAATAGCGCGGCCTGAACGACGCGGGAGCATTGAGTGAGCGACCGGTTTCGCCGCTCGACACTCCACCGATACAACCGATAGACCAGGTTTCAGCGCACCGGGTTCGCCGCGCCCTCGCCCACCACTGTCGTCCATTGACGCACGCGCCAGCGTGTCACGAGACCGGCGAGCACATACGGATCGGCCTTGGCAAAGGCTTCGGCGGCAGCGGCAGAGTCGCCTTGAAAGAGTAGCATGGCGGTGTCGGTGGGCTCTGCCAGCGCGCCGGCCAGCAGCAGCTCGCCGCGCTCCGTGGCTGCCCACGCGAGCTTCAGATGCTCATCGCGATACGCGGCGCGCCGTTCGAGATAGTCGGACACCAGGTCGTACATCAACAGATAGTGCATGGCGAGCCTCCTTGGCCGGCGTGAGAGCAGACCAGCGACGCAATGGGCGGCACGCATCCTGGTCAATATTACCCATATGTTGGGCGGTGGAATTTCCTGCCGAATTACAATTCAATTGCGTGTGCAGCAATGCGCAAAGTTTGTGTTAATTTTTCATCAATCTTATGGAATAGCTTGGTGCTAATTCGTTTGAATTTGCTTCATGCATTTAATCTGGAATGCATAACATCATTCCACGTTCGCGCCATTTGCCACCGGATACTCCAATCCGCCGTCAGTCCCCGCCACGTAAGGGAAAACCAGCGTGAGCGCCTGTCAACCGGAATGCGCTTTTAGCCGTTCTGGCAGACAGCATTTGCCATAATGGACGTGCCGAGGGTCCTGGATACGGTTGACGCCCGCGCGCACGAACGACCAAAAACGTTTTCACCACCGATGGAGTGTCACATGAAAATCCAATCCGCTATCGCCACGCTGGTGCTGGGCGCTGTCCTCGTTTCGCCGGTGTTCGCAGAGAACAGTCAGCAAACCAAAATGGCCGACTGTAACAAGCAGGCCGGTGACAAGAAGGGCGACGACCGTAAGGCGTTCATGAAGACCTGCCTGTCCGCCAAGCCGGCCGCCGCTGCGCCGATGAGCCAGCAGGACAAGATGAAGGCGTGCAACGCGCAAGCCACCGGCAAGAAGGGTGATGACCGCAAGGCGTTCATGAAGACCTGCCTGTCGTCCGCACCGGCTAATTAAACACAACGAATCGGCGTCGCGCGACATGCGCGGCGCCTGAGCGCGCGCCGCTCGAACACAGCGGCGCTGCCATCCGGCACTCGCGCCCCGCGTCCCGCCCCGCCCTTCACAGTCCATCTGCCCGAACCCGCCATTTTTCTTCTATGATGGCTGCGGAGACGGCCCACCCCCCTATACAACATTAGACGGGCCGCCATCTTGTCGTTGGTGCTGCAGAGCATCCATCGGAGGCAAGGATGGTATCGAAGCATAAAAACCGCTGGTTAAGGCGGTGGCTGGTCGTCATCATATTTTGGGCGGTGCCCGTGGCGATCGTGGCGGTGAGCGAGATCCGGGAGGAAATGGCGTACAACGCCGTCGACCTCGACCGTGCGCTGACCACCTGGAATTTCACCGACGCGCAGCGCGCCGCCGGCGCCCCCGCGCGCTGCCACGGCAAGCCCGACGAAGCGCAAGCCGCCGGCTGTCCGGCCGAGGTGCTGGCCGCCAACGCGCCGCGTCAGCAGGACGCCCGCAACGAATACAGCGTGCGCCGCTCCACTTTGATGGCCTATCTCTGGCATGCATTCGTCGGCTACTGGATCGTGCCGGCCGTGGTGCTGTTTCTGCTCGGCGTGCTGATCGGCATGGTGCGTCGCGCGCTGCGGCGTCCGCCGGCGGTCAAGAGTCCGGCGAACCACGGCTGAGCGCGCGTCCGGATCAGAAGGCCGATTTGCGGGCCGCTACGTCGGCCGATCTGCAGCGTCGAGGCAACACTTTCAATTTGATTTCAACGCACATTTGCGCGGCGTAAAATCGGTAAAAACGAATGGTCGACACCGTCGCTGCCTTGCTCCTATTGGCTGCGGGCAAACCCGGCGCGAATCGCCGGAGCCCATTTGAAAGCGCGCTGCGCGTAGCTTCCACGCGCGCTGCGGTGCCGGTCAAAATTACGGCACGGCGCCTTACGATTAGCCCGAAACCCCCGCCCCACAAGGCTTTTCGCCTAGCGACGAACTGCGCCTTTTGTGCTTGCGTGTGATATAACTCAAAGGCAACCCGGCAAATCAGATGAGGTTGCGCCCCGGAACCATGACGGAGAAAAACGATGCAAAGACGAAACTTCATGTTGAAGACTACCGCTGCGCTCGCTTTCGGAGGCCTTGCACTGGCTGGTTGTACGACCAACAAAGGCAACCCGGATACACCCGCCACCGATTCAGCCAAGCGCCAGTCGATCGACGCTAGCGTCGACGGCACCATGTCGCGGCTCTTCACGACGGTGAAGGGATCGCGCGAACTGGTCTCGAAGGCGCGTGGCGTTCTCGTGTTCCCGTCGGTGCTGCAGGTGGGCTTCGTCGTCGGCGGACAGTATGGCGAAGGTTCGCTGCGCGTAGGCGGCGGCACGGTCGGTTACTACAGCACGATTTCCGGCTCATTCGGCCTGCAGGCGGGTGCGCAGTCGAAGGCGATCATCTTCCTGTTCATGACGCAGGACGCACTGGACAAATTCCGCAATGCCGACGGCTGGTCGGCGGGCGGCGACGCGTCCGTCGCGTTGATCAAGATGGGCGCCAATGGCGCGATCGACACCACCACGGCCACCGCCCCGGTCGAAGTGTTCGTGCTGACCAATGCCGGCCTGATGGCCGATGTATCGCTGCAAGGCACCAAGGTCACGCGTCTGAAGATCTAGGCACGCCGTCTGGTTGCCGGCCTGCGGGGTGTGCGTCTGATCCGCCGGGTTCCGTGAGCAGCGGTGGCCGGGTCAGACGCAATCCTGCGCAGCCTGCCTTTGCAGTGGGAGCAACGTGGCATGCGGCCGCGACGGCGAGCTTTTGTGGGCCGCAGCCGCAGACCACCGCCCGTTGCCGGATGCAAAAGCCTCATTCGTCTCAAGTCGTGCGCCAATAAAAAACGGCGATGCGTACCACGCATCGCCGCTCTTTTTCACTCTACCGCGTGAGCCGAATCTCTTCAGCTCAACTGCCCGACGTATCGATCACCTTGAAGCGCGAACGCTTTTGCGCGCGAATCACCAACTGATACGCATCCACATACTGTTGCGCCATGCGGTGCGAAGTGAAGCGCTCCTCGAAGCGCTGCCGCACACCCGCGCGCGGCATCTTATGCAGCCGATTGACCGCCGCCACCGCGCCGATTTCGTCTTCGACGATAAAACCCGTCACGCCGTCTTCCAGCACTTCCGGCACCGAGCCGCGGTTGAACGCGATCACCGGCGTGCCGCATGCCATCGCTTCGATCATCACGAGGCCGAACGGCTCCGGCCAGTCGATCGGAAACAGCAGCGCGTGAGCGCCGGACAGGAATTCGGCCTTCTGGTTATCCGCGATCTCGCCGATGAACTCGACATAAGGCAAATCCAGTAACGGCCGGATGTCGCGCTCGAAATACTCGCGATCGGCGGCATCCACTTTCGCGGCGATGCGAATCGGCATGCCGCAGCGGCGGGCAATCCGGATCGCGGTGTCGACTCGTTTTTCCGGCGAGATCCGGCCGAGAAACGCGAGGTACTTCTGCTCGACCGGCTGCGGCGTGTAGAGCTGTTCCGGCAAGCCGTGATAGACGGTGGTCAGCCACTTGGCCTGCGGCAGCGGATGCCGCTGCGAATTCGAAATCGAGATCACCGGCGCGGTGTTGAACGTGTCGAACACCGGCTGTTGCTCGGGCAAGTCGAGGCGGCCGTGCATTGTCGTGACGAACGGCGTGTCCTGGCGCTTGAAGACCGAGAACGAGTAGTAGTCGAGGTGAAAGTGCAGGACGTCGAAATTTTCGGCCTGGCGGCGCACCAGTTCCATCAGCAGCATATGGGGCGCCACGCGGTCGCGAATGCCCGGATCGAGACGCAGCGCGCGTGGCCAGACGGGTTCGAGCTTCGCGCTGGTGACGGAGTCGCCGCTCGCGAACAGCGTCACGTCATGGCCGAGATCGACCAGCGCCTCGGTGATGTACGACACGACGCGCTCCGTGCCGCCATAAAGCTTCGGCGGCACCGATTCGGTCAAAGGGGCGATCTGCGCAATCTTCATATTATGTCTCCGTGAGCTGGCGGCTTGCGCCTTGAGGGCGGTGCGCGTCAGCGGCGCTGAGTATGACAGCGCCAATACCTCCGATCAATGCAACGGCCGAATCCGGCCGCGTGCACCACCGGCATCGAAGCATTATTCACTACAGGACAACAAAAAGCCTCTGGTCTTGCATTTCCTCGGTGCTGTTACATTCAGCTTACATACGGCTCCGTACGTGAACAGCGGCGCGTGTCAGCGCGTGGGCCATTTCCAGGCCGGCAAATCGCGGTCGTCGGCGTCGGCGATACGGGTCGCGCCGAACGGCTTTTCCAGCACGATCGACTGGCTCGCCTCCTCACGTTCGAGCGCCGCGATCAGACGCGCCGCATGCGACACCACCAGCACCTGCGAATGCGCGGCGGCCCGCGCGATCAGGCGGGCAAGCGCCGGCAGCAGGTCCGGATGCAGGCTCGTCTCGGGTTCGTTCAACACGAGGAGCTCAGGCGGACGCGGCGTCAGCAAGGCCGCGACCAGCAGCAGATAGCGCAAGGTGCCGTCCGACAGCTCCGCGCCTTTCAGCGGCCGCACCAGGCCGTGCTGCTGCATCACCACCTCGAAGCGGCCGTCCTGTGTCGTGACGTCGAGGCGCGAGCCGGGAAAGGCGTCGTCGATGGCGGCGTCGAGCGCGGCCGGGTCGCCGATTTCGCGGATGGTTTGTAACGCGGCGGCAAGGTCCGCGCCGTCGTTGGCGAGCACGGGCGTGTGCGTGCCGATCTGCGGCAGACGCGCGGGCGCGTCGGCGTCGGTGCGGAAATGGTCGTAGAAGCGCCACGAGCGGATCTGCTCACGCACCGTGATCATCTCGGGTGCGCTCCGCGGGTCGGAGAACTCCGTCATCATGCTGTCGAAGCTGGCGACGGGTTGTGGAATGGTCTGCCAGTCGCCGCGCTCGTCGCGCGTGCGCAGCGCGGGGCCATGGCGGTCCACCAGCAAGGCCGACGGCCGCAGCACGGGGCCGCTCCAGATGCATTCGCGCTTGATGGTCGGATCGAGCGGAAAGCGCGTGGCGTCATTGACGAGCGGCAAACCGAGATCGATCGCGTAGCCGAACTGATCGCCGGAAAAACCGAGCCGCAGACTAACCGGATCTTTGCGGCGCAGCGGTTCAACCGCGAACTCGCCCGCCAGCACGGCGCGCGAAAAGCGCTCAGGTCCGGCCCATAGCGTGGACGGCAAACCGCCTTCGCGCGCGAGCGAGGTAATCAACCCGCCGCGCGCCGCTTCGGCCAGCAGCCGCAGCGAGCGATACACACTCGACTTGCCGCTGCCGTTTGGACCTGTGATCACGTTCAGCCTGCCGAGCGGGACGATCAACTCGCGCAACGAGCGATAGCCGGCAATTGCCAAAGTGGTCAGCATGCGCCGGCCCGACATTCAGTCGCGCACGCGCGCGCGTTCCTTAACTCTGCCGTACCTGGACACGCGCTCACGCGGCCGCGCCCGACGCCGGACAAACACTGGCCGACACGCCCCATCACTTATGCCCGCCGCCCTTGCCCGGTTTCTGTGCCGGCACGCTGCGTAGATCACGCAGGAAGGTATCGCGCCACACGCCGAGATCGTTCTCGCGCAGCGCCGCCATATTGATCTCATGACGCCGCTGACGCGCGTCGAGCGGCATCTGCAACGCGCGCTGCAAGGCTTCGCACATGCCGATCGCATCATGCGGATTGACCAGCAACGCGCCGGTCAACTCCGCCGCCGCTCCAGCGAAAATCGACAGCACCAGCACGCCGGGGTCGTCGGGATTCTGCGCGGCGACGTATTCCTTCGCGACCAGATTCATGCCGTCGTGCAATGGCGTGACGAAACCGATCTGCGATTCGCGAAACAGCGACATCAGCTTCCAGCGGTCGTACTGCTGGTTCAGATAGCGGATCGGCGTGTAGTCGAGCCCCGAGTAGCGGCCGTTGATGCGCCCTGCTTCGTACTCCAGGTCCTGGCGAATCTTCTGATAGGTGGCGACGTCCGAGCGGGTCGGCGGCGCGATCTGCACCAGCGTGACATTGCCGCGCCATTCCGGCGAGCGCTCCAGCAGATGCTCGAACGCCCGGAACCGCTCGACGAGACCCTTCGAATAATCGAGCCGGTCAACGCTCATGATCAGCTTGCGGCCTTCCAGGCTTTGCTTCAGGTCGAGCACGTGCTGACGGCTTTCGTAGCGCTTCGCCTGTTCGGCGATTTCGTCGGGGAACACGCCGATGCGGTAAACGCCGGTACGCAGTTTGCGGCCGAATGCTTCGACGAGTCCGTCCGCGCCCACCGTGCCGCGCGCGTGGCGCGTGACGTAATCCTTGAAGGCAAGCTCGTCGGTGGCGGTCTGGAAACCCAGCAGGTCGTAGCACGACAACGACTTCACCAGCTCTTCATGCGGTGGAATGTTCAGCAGGATCTGCGGCGCGGGAAACGGAATGTGCAGGAAGAAGCCGATGCGGTTCGTAATGCCCTCGTTGCGCAGCGCCTCGGCGAACGGGATCAGATGGTAGTCGTGAATCCAGATCACGTCGTCGGGTTCGAGCAGCTTGATGAGCTTGTGCGCGAGCCACGCGTTGACACGCCGGTAGCCCGCGTACTCCTCGCGCTCGTAGCGTGCGAGGTCGTTGCGGTAGTGGAACACCGGCCACAGCGTCGCGTTGGAAAAGCCGCGATAGTACTGGTCGTAATCCTTGCGCGTCAGACCGACGGTCGCGAAGGTGACCGCGCCGTCCTGTTCCAGCGTCGGACCGGCGTTGGCGACGGTCTCGCTGACCACGTCGCCGCTCCAGCCGAACCACACTCCTCCGGCATCCTTCAGCGCGCCGAATACGCCGACCGCGAGGCCGCCGGCCGATCCCTTGGTTTCCGTCGGCGTTGCGACGCGATTCGACACGACGATCAGTCGGCCCATGTTGCATGTCCTCCTTGGTTCGCGCGGCGCGCTCGGGTGCGTTGTCAGGTGTTCGCGGTGTCTCGCGCGCAATGGCGCAGCGAGAACCGGAAGCACGATGAAGCACGCGATGCCGCGCCAGGTTGGTGAGTGCGTGGACGGTTCGACCGCTTGGGTGCCGGATCAGTTGCATTCATCGGCACCGCCATGCCAGAGTACGCTGCTTTCCGGTGTCAAACCTTTTCCTTCACCTGCCGCGGCGCATCGGCCGCCGACGGCCGTCCGGCGCGGCTCGCCACCGGATCGGCCTCGGTATGCGCGGCGGTGCTGCCGGCCGGCGTCTGCGTGCTGCGCGGCACCCAGTCGAGCGGTTCGCCGTTGCCGGTTTCGAGTTCGGCCGACACTTCCGCACGGGCCCGCGGCAAATACTGCGGGTAATGCTGCTGGATGAAATCGAGCAGCCCCTCGCGCACCCGGCAGCGCAAATCCCAGTTCAGGCCGGAATCGAGCGAACTGACCAGCGCACGCAATTGCATGGAGCGTTCGGTGCCGTCCGTGACCTGCAGCACCTGCACGCGCCGGTCCCACTCGGGCGCGTCCTCGACGATGCGCGCCAGCTCCTCGCGCAACGGCGCGAGCGGCATGTGGTAGTCGACGTAAAGAAACACCGTGCCGATGATCTGCGAACTGCTGCGGGTCCAATTGGAAAACGGGTTTTCTATAAACCATTGCAGCGGCACGATCAACCGTCGCTGATCCCACAGACGCACCGACACATACGTGCCGGTGATTTCCTCGATACGCCCCCACTCGCCCTGAATCACGACGACGTCGTCGAGACGGATCGGCTGCGACAGCGCGATCTGCAAGCCGGCGATCAGATTGCCGAGCACCGGCCGCGCCGCGATACCGGCGACCAGGCCCGCCACCCCCGCCGACGCCAGCAGGCTCGCGCCGATCTGCCGGACGTTGGGAAACGTCATCAACGCCCCGCCCACGCCGACGATCACGATCACGAACATCACCGAGCGCGCCAGCACGCGTGCTTGCGTATGGATGCGGCGCGCCTGCAGGTTGTCGGCGGTATCGAGCGGATGGGCCTGAATGATCGCCTCGCCGATCGCCGCCGCCGAGCGCACCGAGAGCCACGTGATCGCGCCGATCAGCGTAATCGCGACGGCGTCGCGCAACGGCGTGATGAAGGTCAGCGTGTCCGGCGCTTCCCACCACACCGCCTCCAGCGCGAGGATCACGAGCACGCACAGCGACGGCTTGTCGATATAGCGCAGCATCACACTGGTGAGCGGATAAGGCCGCGCGACCCGCGTCACGATGCGCGCGCCGATCCGATGAATGCCCACCGCCAGCACCATCGCGATGACCGAGACGACCAACGCGCCGAGCCACGTATGCAGCGGCGCTTCGGCCATGCGGCTGAGTTCGTCGAGAGTTGGCATGAAGGGGCTTTTCCTCCTGGCTTGAGCGGTGAACAGGACCAGCGCAGAGCGGGCGCGGAACCGGCGAGCATCGAACGTGGCTGCGGTGGTGCGTGATGCGCCCTTGCGCCGAACGGCGCCGGTGGCGAAGCATCCGCCAAAGAAGCGGGCGCGGGCCGCACGACTGCGCGCCGTCGCGGACTGCCTACAACCATCTTAGGCCGTTCGTCAGCGCGATCCTGGAAAGGTGCCGAGGCGAGCCGCTTCTGCAAACGGACGGCCGGGGTTCAAACCGGTTTTCAGGCGGGGTTTCGAAAAAGCCCCGGCGGGGTTTCGGCGGCTGAAAACCCGAAACACATCCGCTAGCTAAAACGCCCAACGCACCCGATGCGGGCACGCGAGGCATCAGCCGTGATTCAATTCAACTACCGCTCCTGCAGGGAAACGCCTTGCCGAGCCCCAGCGAGATCGCCGTGCTGGCGTTGTAGCCCGCGACGTTCGGATTCTCCGCAATATATTTGCGCACCGCGTCAGTCAGCTGCGCCGAACGCGCGTCCTGCGGCAAGCAGAAGTACTGGCCGACGCGCGGACCGGTCGTGCCGCCGATCGCGTCGATGGTGTTGAAGATGCCGTCGGCGGCGCCTTCGATATAAGCGGCACACGCGCTACGCGATGCCACGTCCGTCTTGGTGCACAGCTTGTTGAGGTCGCCTCCCGTAAACGCGGCTGCCGATAGCGGTACGGCAAGCGCGCTGGCGAAAATCAAAGCCCGCAGCATGGTGTTCCTTTCCAGGGTCGTTTATCAGGCGGTCTTTCGCCGCGTCCAAACGGCGCGCCCAGGCGGCGCGCCAAAGTCGTCATTCTGCACTGTTTTGCGAAGCTCAAGCGTGCGCGGCGCCGCTATCTTCAGGCACTTTTTACTGCCTCGCCAGGCGGCGGCCGCTGCACCGGTACTTTCGCGCTTCGACGCTGGCACGCCTGAAGCTCGGATAGCGCGCCAGGCGGCCGGCTGACCAGGCTCGCCTTTGAGCGCGGCGTTTGGGCGACGCGCGTCGGCTGCCCATGAACCGCCGCCGACTCGCGCCGCCGCGCGCATCACTTCTGTTGCATCTGCTGCAGGCGCGCGGTCAGCCCTTCGACCACATCCGGCTCTTTGTAGGTCTTGGCGAAATCGAGCGCCGTCATGCCGATCTGGTTCTTCACCGTCAGGTCCGCGCCGTTGTCGAGCAGCAGCTTCACCGTCGACACATGGCCGCCGCGCGCGGCCATCATCAGCGGCGTGGTGCCGTTCGGCGAACCGGCGTCGACGTAGGCCGAATGATCGAGCAGCACCTTGACGACGTCGTCATGGCCGTTCGCCGCCGCGTAGTGCAACGGCGCCCAGCCCTTCTTGTTGACCTCGGCGTCTTTCGCGATCAGCAGGTTGACGAAGTCGAGGTCGCCGTTGAGCGACGCCATCATCATCGCGTTCTCGCCGGCTTTGTCCTGAATCTCGATGTTGGTCTTCGGATTGGCGACCAGCGCGGCGCCGACCTTGTCCGATTTTTCGCGCGCCGCCAGCACCAGCAGCGGCATGCCCTGGTTGTCCACGCTGTTCGGGTCCATGCCCTTGGCGAGCAGTTTGTTGACGCCGTCGACGTCGTCGAACTTGACCGATTTGATCAGCGAATCGATCGGCGCAGCCTGAGCCGGAGACACCATCAGCGAAGTCAGCGCCGCACAGGCCAGCGTTGCCGCGAATGCGACGCGCGAGGCGCGGCGCCGTGCCGAAGCCAGCGCGCCACGCGCCGCCAAAGTGTCCTGGAATACTGCGATCGACATCGAAATTTCTCTCATATTTAACTTTAGGAAACGTCCCTATCCTTTTGATATTGATCGACTTTACGTCTCACACGCCAGTGGGCGCGGGGATCTTGAAAAGGCGGAAAAAGTTCTGCGTGGTCGCGGCGGCCAGCGCCGTTTCCTGCATCTCGCGTTGCTGCGCGATGAAGCGTCCGACATAACTGACGTACGCAGGTTCATTAGGCTTGCCGCGATACGGCACGGGCGCGAGGTACGGCGAGTCGGTTTCGATCAGCAAGCGCTCGAGCGGCACGCGGCGCGCGACGTCCTGCACATCCGTCGCGCTCTTGAACGTGACGATGCCCGACAGCGAGATGTAAAAATTCTGCGCCAGCGCTTGCTCGGCGACGGCCCACGGCTCCGTGAAGCAATGCATCACGCCGCCCGGCTCGCCCGCGCGCTCCTCGGCCATGATGCGCAGCGTGTCTTCCGACGACGAGCGCGTATGGATGATCAGCGGCTTTCCAGTGGCATGCGCCGCGCGGATATGGGTGCGAAAGCGCTCGCGCTGCCATTCCATGTCGGCGATCGTGCGGCCTTCCAGACGGTAGTAGTCGAGACCCGTCTCGCCGATCGCGACCACCTTCGGATGCCCGGCCAGTTCGACCAGTTCGGCGACGCTCGGCTCGCGCATGTCCTCGTGATCCGGATGCACGCCGACCGAGGCGTACACGTTCTCATATCTGCTGGCGATATCGAGCACGGACGGCAGCGTTTCGAGATCGACGGACACGCACAGCGCATGCGTGACCGAGTGGCTGCGCATATTCTCGAGCACTTGCGGCAGGCGGTCGGCGAGTCCTTCGAAATTGATATGGCAGTGCGAGTCGACAAACATGATGATGTCCTGCGTAGGAGTGCTCGGGGTGAATCAGGCGGCGGCCGCGGCGGCGTCAAGGCGTTTGCCGAGAATCACGAGATCGCGCTCCACGCCGTCCAGCACGGCCACGCGCGGCAGCTCGCCCCACGTGTCGAAACCGAACGCGCGGAACAGGCGCAAGCTCGCCTCATTGTGGCCGAAGATAAAACCGAGCACGGAGTCGATGCCGAGCGCCGGCGCCGCCGCCAGCGAAGCCGCCAGCATTTGCTTGCCGAGGCCGCGGCCACGCGCGCTTTCGTCGAGATAGATGCTGACCTCGGCGGTGCGCTGATAGGCCGGACGGCCGTAGAAGTCCGAAAAGCTCAACCACGCGATCACGCGGCCGGGCTGCTGCGCATCTTCCACCACCCACAACGGGCGCTTTTGCGGACCGTGCGCGTGAAACCAGCCCAGCCGGCTTTCGACGCTGACCGGCTCGAGATCGGCCGTGACTTGCCGGGACGGCACAGTCGAGTTGTAGATGGCGACGATGGCGGGCAGATCGTCGAGCGTGGCATCGCGGTAGGAAAGGCTCATGGTGCGTTGAACGTGAGATGAAAGGCCAATGCAGGAACAGGACGAAAGATGGACCGGAGCGCCAGCCGCGCGCCGCTGCCGGCCTGTCCCGCGGACAGGGCTTACGCGAACAGCTCGCGGTAGCCGATAAACAGTTCTTCGAACACCAGCCGCGCATTCAGCGGATGGTTCTCGACGGCGCGCTGGCGCGTGACGTTGCGCATGAAGCGCGCGAACGCGCTGGCATCGGCCTGCGACGCGCAGCGCGTCAGCGCCGCCGACGCTTGTGGAAAGTACCGTGGCGCGCCTGCCGTGCGCTGCGCCAGCAAATCGTACATCCAGCGTTGCAGCCAGCCTAGCACCAGCGGCACGGGCAGTTTTTGCAGCGCCTCGCCGCAGGCGAAGGCGTCGCAATCGGGCCCGGCGGCGAGCTGCTTGAGTGTCCAGTCGCGCAGCGCGCGGTTCTCGTCGCTGGCGAGCGCGAGTGCGGTGAGCGGCGCACCACCGGCTTCGGCGAGCAGCGCGGGCGCTTCGGCCACGCCTTGCGCGGCGAGCCATTTCGTCGCCACCTCGGGCGCGGGGATGGTCATCGGCCATTGGCGACAGCGGCTGATGATGGTGGGCAGCAGGCGGTCGATACGCGCCGACACCATCAGGAACACGACGCCCGCCGGCGGTTCTTCCAACGTTTTCAGGAGCGCGTTGGCCGCGGCGATATTCAACCCTTCCGCCGGGTACAGCACGACCACGCGCGCGCCGCCGCGGTGCGAACCCACGCCGACGAAGTCGAGCAAGCCGCGAATTTGCTCGATCTTGATTTCCTTGCTCGGCGTGCGGGTCTTCTTGCTTTCATCGGCCTCGGCCTTGTCGGCTTTCTCGTCCGCGGCATTGTTCAGGCCCGCTTCGGCGGCCAGCGCCTCGGGCACGACGATGCGGTAGTCCGGATGATTGCCTTGCGCGAACCAGGTGCAGGCCACACACGCGCCGCACGGCTCGCCGTTGGGCTGTTGCGCTTCGCACAGCAGGCCTTGCGCGAGATGCTGCGCGAAGCGCAGCTTGCCGATTCCGGCCTGTCCATGCAGCAACAGGGCGTGCGGCCAGTGGCCGCGCAGCTGCTGCAGGCGGTTCCAGTCATCGGCTTGCCACGGATAAATCATCGTTTCTCTTTGAAATCAAACTGTTGCAGGAGTTTTATGAGACATAACACGAACTCTGCATAGTGTTATAAAACGAAGTTATATTCTTTTAAAATCAAAGAACTGCGATCCACTCTTCAAGTTTTCTCTGAATCTGCACAATGCTCTGCGCGGAGTCAATGATAGCGAACCGGTATGGCGCTTCCTCGGCCCGGCGCAGATATTCGGCGCGAGTACGGTTGAAAAACGCCACCGACTCGCTTTCGAAACGATCCGGATCGCGCACCGCGCTGCGCCGTTCGTTGGCGACCTCCGGCGCGAGGTCGAACAGCACCGTCAGGTCCGGTTGGAAACCGCCCTGCACCCAGCGCTCCAGCGTTTCGAGCTTGTCGCGCGGCAGACCGCGGCCGCCGCCCTGGTAAGCGAAGGTCGCGTCGGTGAAACGGTCAGATAGCACCCAGTCGCCGCGCGCGAGCGCCGGCTCGATCACCTCGGCCAGATGCTGACGGCGCAGCGCGAACATCAGCAGCGCCTCGGTTTCGAGGTCCATTTTCTGATGCAGCACAATCTCGCGGATCTGCTCGCCAAGCGGCGTGCCGCCCGGTTCGCGCGTCATGACGACCGCGCGGCCGGTGCTTGCGACTTTCTGTTCGAGGCGCTCCCGAAACCAGCCGAGGTGGGTGGTCTTGCCCGCCCCGTCGATGCCCTCAAACGTAATGAATTTACCCCGCGCCATCATTGCCCTCGAATGTATTTGTCCACGGCCTTGTTGTGATCGCCGAGGGTGTCAGAAAAGATACTGCTACCGTCGCCGCGCGACACGAAATACAGCGCGGTGGTTTGCGCCGGGTTCAGCGCCGCTTGCAGCGACGCCACACCGGGCAGCGAGATGGGCGTCGGCGGCAGACCCATCCGGGTGTAGGTATTGTAGGGAGTGTCGGTCTGCAGGTCTTTTTTCCTGATGTGGCCGGTGTAGCCGTCACCCATGCCGTAGATCACGGTCGGATCGGTTTGCAGCGGCATGCCCACGCGCAGACGGTTCGCGAACACCGCCGCCACCATCGGCCGGTCGGACTTCTTGCCGGTTTCCTTTTCGATGATCGACGCCATGGTCAGCGCGTCGTACGGCGTCTTGTACGGCAGGTTCGGCGCGCGCGCGGTCCACGCCTCATCCAGACGCAGGCGCATCAGGCGGTAAGCGCGGCGGTACACGTCGAGATCGCTGGTGTTCTTGTCGAACAGATACGTATCCGGGAAAAACAGTCCTTCACCATTGCCGATCGGCGCTTCCGGCGCATTGATCGCGTTCATCAGATCGCTGTCGCTCATGCCGATCGTGTCGTGCTTGAGCGCCGGATTGGCGTCCAGCTCGGCGCGCATGCGCTTGAAGGTCCAGCCTTCGATGATGGTCGCCACATACTCGTTGACGTCGCCGCGGGCGATTTTCTGCAGCACCTCATAGGGCGTCACGCCCGTCTTGAACTCGTAGTTGCCCGATTTCAGCTCGCTTTGCAGCCCCAGCAGCCGCGTCATGATGACGAACAGTTCGGGCTCGACCGGCACGCCGCCGCGATTGAGCTGCAGCGTGACGCTGCGCAAGCTGCTGTGCGGCTTGACGGTGACATCGAGTTGCGCGGGGGTCAGCTCGAGCGGGCTGTTGGCCCAGTGGTACCCGCCGGCAATTGCGGCTGCGGCCAGCACAACGACGATTGCGCCGGCGACGAAACATTTCTTGAAAAGGGTCATGCGAAACGTGGCAGGGTTGGACTGCATATAATACTTGTTTGCCTTAGCTAAAGTCAGAATTGACTGTTCTCGGAATCCATGAACACACCGCTCGCTACCGCTTCAGGCACTCTCTCTGGCACCGCCGTCACGGCAGCTTCCACGGCGCCCGCCGGCCTGCCCACGCTGCCGCGCCCTTCTGCCGATGAATTCGACGCCGTGATTCACCACGGCGCATACATGCCGCTCACGCAGTTCGGCGTGATCGACGCCACCGGCGACGACGCAGCGAGCTTCCTGCACGGCCAGTTGACCAACGACACCCAGCACCTCGACGCCGCCAATGCGCGTCTGGCCGGCTATTGTTCAGCCAAGGGACGTCTGCTGGCGTCGTTCCTGACTTGGCGCAGCGGCGATACGATCCGCCTGCTGGCGTCGAAAGACGTGCAGGCCGCCGTGCAGAAGCGGCTCTCCATGTTCGTGCTGCGCGCCAAAGCCAAGCTCGCCGATGCGAGCGGCGAACTGGCCGTGATCGGCCTCGCCGGCGACGTGCGCAAGGCGCTCTCCGGCGTATTCGACGCGTTGCCGGACGGTGTGCACGTGAAGGTGGACGGCGCGGCGGGCTCGCTGATTCGCGTGCCGGATGCGCTCGAACATCTGCGTTTTCTGTGGATCGGCCCGAAAGCGCAGGTCGAGTCGGTCCTGCCCTTGCTCGACGAAAAACTCAAACGCGTCTCGCCCGCCGTGTGGGACTGGCTCGACATTCGCGCAGGCGAGCCGCGCATCACCCAGCCGGTGGTCGAGCAGTTCGTGCCGCAAATGGTCAATTTCGACGTGCTCGGCGCGGTGAATTTCCGCAAAGGCTGCTATCCCGGCCAGGAAGTGGTGGCGCGCAGCCAGTATCGCGGCACGATCAAGCGGCGCACGTCGCTGGCCAACGTGGCCGGCGAACTCGACACGGTGCACGCTGGCGCGGAACTGTTCCATTCGGACGATCCGGGCCAGCCGTGCGGCATGGTCGTGAACGCGGCGTCGGCGCCGGACGGCGGCGTCGATGTGCTGGTCGAAATCAAGCTCGCGGCGCTGGAAAACGGCTCGGTGCATCTGGGCGCGGCGGACGGCCCGGCGCTTCGCTTTCTCGCGCTGCCCTACGGGTTGCCGACCGAAATTTGAACTTCTCGCATGGTACGAAGCGGCGCAATCAGGCGCCGCTTTTTACTGGTCTCTTCAACTGCAACGCCCCCACCGGGAGATGCTCCCCGATGTGCCTGATCGTCTTCGACTGGCGACCCGACGCGGTCGACGGCCCGCTTTTCACGCTCGCCGCGAATCGCGACGAATTCTTTCGCCGCACGGCCGAACCGATCAGTTGGTGGCATGACGAGCCGGGCGTGCTGGCCGGCCGCGATCTGGTGGGCGGCGGGACGTGGCTCGGCATGTCGCGCGACGGCCGGTTCGCCGCGCTGACCAATTACCGCGCGCCGCACGAAATGCGCGCCGATGCGCCGACCCGCGGCACGCTCGTCAGCAACTGGCTGAGCGGCGCCGCGCGCGACGCGGCGGGAAACCCGCACGACACCCCGCTCGCGTACCTGCAACACGTCGCGCAAACCGGCGACATCTACAACGGTTTCAATCTGCTGGTGGGCGACTGGACGCGCCGCGAACTCGCCTGGTACTGCAACCGGGGCGATCTCGCGCCCGCGTTGCTCGCTCCGGGCACGCACGGCATCTCGAACGCGGTGCTCGATACCGCGTGGCCGAAGCTGGTGAAAAAGCGCGCGGAACTGGGCACGCTGCTCGCGCGCGACGCCATGCCGCCGCTCGAACGCCTGATCGATCTGATGCGCGATCCGCGCCTCGCGCGCGACGACGAATTGCCGTCCACCGGCATTCCGCTCGAACGCGAGCGGGCGTTGTCGGCGGCCTTCATCGAAACACCTGAGTACGGCACGCGCGGCACGACCGCGTTGCGCGTGGCCGCGCATGGCGAAGTGATCAGCGTGGCCGTCGCCGAGCGTAGCGACGACAACGGCTCGCATCGGATCGCGCGGCCCGGCGACTTCGAGCGCAGCTTCGCTTTCAATATCGAACGCGAGATTGTCTGAAGGTCATTCCGTCGGCGGTTGATTGGCCAGCCACACAACCGCGTTCACTCGATGCCGAACGCCGCACGCAATGCCGCGGCGGCATCCGCGTGCGCCTCTGCGACCTCGGGTACGAAGCCGCCCATTTTGAAGAACTCGTGGATCATGCCCGGATAGCGCTTGAGCGTGACCGCATTGCCCGCGGCGCGCAATTTCTCCGCGTAGGCATCGCCTTCGTCGCTCAAGGGATCGTATTCGGCGGTGGCGATCCATGCCGGCGCAACGCCGCTGAAATCGGGCGCGCCGCGCTGGCCGTCGAGCGGCGCGAAACGCCAGTCGTCGCGGTCGCCTGTATCGCGCACGTAGTGCTCGAAGAACCATTGAATCGTGTCGCCCGACAGCAGAAAGCCGTTTGCGAGGCGCGAGTGCGAATCGGTTTGCTGATAGCCAGTCGTGCCCGGATAGATCAGCATTTGCAACGCGAGCTTGATCCCGGCATCGCGTGCGAGCACCGCGCAGACCGTCGCCAATGTGCCGCCCGCGCTATCGCCGCCTACCGCGAGCCGGCCGGTATCCAATCCGTATTCCGCGGCGTGCGTATGCAGCCAGATCAAAGCGTCGAACGCGTCGTCGACGGCTGTGGGAAATTTGTGCTCCGGCGCAAGCCGGTAATCGACCGACATCACCGTGCACTGGCCGTCGCGCGCGAACATGCGGCACAGCGCATCGTGCGTATCGATGCTGCCCACCGTGAAGCCGCCGCCGTGGTAGTACACCAGCGCCGGCGCGGGCTCGGCCCAGCTCGGCTCGACTGGCTGATAAAGGCGCGCGCGAATCGTCGCGCCGTCGCGTGTCGGGATTCGCAGATCTTCGAGCGCGAACATCGGCGCGCTGGCGATCTCCAGAATCGGTGCGCTTTTTTCGTACGAGGCCCGCGCGTCTTGCGCGGTCATTTCGTGAAGCTTCGGGCGCTTCGCCCGCGCGATCATGTCGAGCACCTGCTCGATCTTCGGATTCAGCGGCATGGTGCGTCTGTTGGCGCATGAGCGCCGAAGGTTCAAAAAAACCGGCGCGATAGCGCGCCGGCGATGCGACGAAAGTCGCGCCTAACCGGCGTTCTTCACTTCCGGCTTGAGCGACATCGGATCGGTGGGATTGCGCAACTGCTCGATGTCCTCGTGACGCAGCTTCACCGTCGCCATGATGCCTGGATGCGTGATGATGTAGAAACGCCGCGCGGCGATCGCCTCGAAGGTCATGTCGGCGACATCGTCGGCACTCAGCTTGCCCGATTGCACCGCACGCTGCAGTTGCTTGCCCGCGGCGATCTGCGAGCGCGTCGGGCCGCTGTCGTTGCGCAGGTCCGTGGGGCGCGCGCGTTCCGCATCGGCGATGCCGGTCGGCACGAAGGCCGGACACAGCAGCGAACAGCCGACGAGCCCACCCGCTGCCGCCTCTCCACCCTGGGCCAACTGCAGGTCGTGATACAGCGTTTCGGTGAGCGACACCACGGCATGCTTGGACGCGTTGTAGATGCCCATCGCGGGCGGCGACAGCAGCCCCGCCACCGACGCCGTGTTGACGATATGCGCCGGCTCGTTCTGCGCCAGCATGATCGGCGTGAAGACCCGCACGCCATGCGCGACACCCATCACGTTCACACCGAACACCCACGACCAGTCGTTCGCCGAGCTTTCCCAGAGGAAGCCGCCCGAGCCCACGCCCGCGTTATTGAAGAGCAGATGCACACGGCCGTAGGCGTCGAGCGCCGCTTGCGCGAGCGCTTCGACTTGCGCGGCGCTCGCGACATCCGTCGGCACGCCGATCGCCTCGGCGCCGTCGGCGCGCAAGGCATCGACGGTTTGCGCGAGCGCGTCGGGATCGACGTCGGCCAGCACGAGCTTCATGCCGAGCGCCGCCCCCTTCTGCGCGAACGCGCGGCCGAAACCGCTCGCCGCACCGGTGATCACCGCCACCTTGCCTGCGAATTCGAACATCATGTGACTCCCCTGGGTTGATCGGCGTGTTGTGTGATTCGCTTGACCGCCGTCGCCATCAGATCAGCTTGACGAGTTGCTTGCCGAAGTTCTTGCCTTTGAGCAGGCCGATGAACGCGTCGGGCGCCGCATCGAGTCCTTGCGCGATGGTCTCGCGATATTCCAGCTTCTTTTGCGCGACCAGCGTGCCGAGTTGCTTGAGCGTTTCCGGCCACACGTCCATGTGCTCGCTGACGATGAAGCCTTGCACGAGCAAACGCTGCGTGAGCATCAGCGAAGGATGCTTGAGCGGCAGCGGCTGGCCGTCGTAGCCCGCGATGAATCCGCACAGCGCGATCCGGCCGAACGCGTTCATGCGCGCGAGCGTCGCATCGAGCACTTCGCCGCCGACGTTCTCGAAGTAACCGTCCACGCCATTCGGCGTCACGGCCTTGAGGTCCTGATAGAGATTGCCGGCCTTGTAGTCGACGCAAGCGTCGAAGCCGAGCGTCTCGGTGACATAGCGGCACTTGTCCGCGCCGCCGGCGATGCCGACCGCTCGTGCGCCCGCCAGCTTCGCCAGTTGGCCGACCACGCTGCCCACCGCGCCGCTCGCCGCGCTGACCACCACGGTCTCGCCCGCTTTCGGCGCGATGATGCGGTTCAGCCCGTACCACGCCGTGACACCCGGCATGCCGACCGGGCCGAGATAGGCCGACAAGGGCACATGCGTATCATCGACTTTCTGCACGCCGGTTCCGTTCGAGGTGCCGTATTCCTGCCAGCCGAACATCGCGACGACCTTGTCGCCGACCGCGAACTTCGGATTCTTCGACTCCACCACTTCACCGACCGTGCCGCCGATCATCACTTCGTTCAACGGCTGCGGCGCCGCGTACGACTTGCTGTCGTTCATGCGGCCGCGCATGTACGGATCGAGTGACAGGAAATGATTGCGCACGCGCAATTCTCCGTCGGCCAGTGGGGCGAGCGGCGTTTCGACGAGGCGGAAATTGTCGGGCGTCACGGCGCCTTGCGGGCGCGACGCCAGCACGAGTTGACGGTTGATCTGGGGCATGACGATCGTCTCCATGAGTTGCCGATGAATTCGGCGAATGATTCGAACGGCGTTTTGTGAAGGCAGGAACCAGCGCACGGCTCTCTCGCACACACGCGCGGTTCGCACGGTGGCATTCAGCCGTCGCTAGGACCGGGCTTTGCCGACGGGTCGCTGCGCAGGCGCTGTTGCGTGATGTCGCGGCCCACGGCGAGACGCCGCATGTACTTGAAGGTGCCGAGCGCCTTGGCGACGAAGTGGCCTTCGCTGTCGCGGATCTCGCCTTCGCAGTAGGCCATGGTGGTCGAGCGGTGCAGCACGCGGCCGCTCGCGCGCAATTCGCCGCGGCCCGGCTGCATGAAGTTGACCTTCATCTCGACCGTGACGACGCCGACGCCGTCGCCGGCGAGACTGCGCGCGGCCATCGCAAGCGCGACGTCGGCGAGCGTCATCGTGACGCCGCCGTGGGCAACGTCCCACGTGTTCATATGATCTTGCCGCAGCGGCAGCACGACTTCGCTGGCGCCGTCCGCGGCCGAGAGGAGCTGCGCGCCGAGGCGGTCGACGAACGGGCTCTCGGGCATCGAAGCAGTGCTCGCGTTAGATGAAGGCGAATCGGTCATGGCTGTTTGCAGATTGTGTAGTCGGTACGTTCATGAGATTGATGCGGGGCGCGTGAGGAGGCTTTGGCATTTTGTTCGAGCTTCCTCATCGGCCAAGGCAAAGAGCAAGCCTATCAAACTTACGCGATGGGTGGAGTTTTATCGGGCGGTTTGGGCGGGCAGAAACGGGCCCCGGCGATGCGGTTGACGGCTCGCTCGCGAACGTTGCGCACTGCGGCGAAATCACGCCCGTGGGGTCGAACGGAAAGGCATTGCGACGACCGGCAGGGCTGCTCCCCGATTGGAGTCGGCGATTGACTCCAATCGGGTACAGGCTAAGTCGGCGGCGAATTAGAAGGAGCCTACGAGACGTTCACAGACAAACCGTCGAGATCGGCGCGCGAGCGCGGCACCGAACCGTCCGGCGTTTTTAGTGTCTGAAGTCAGCCCCCAGCCAATCGGCTGCGGTGGTCTTCGCATAGCTGACGGCATCTTGCGGGTCGGGGAAAATGCCTAGCTGATCCCAACGTTCCTCCGCAGCAAAAGGCCCCTTGATTCCAAGCGCTTTCTGGATGCATAACTGCGCCGCGTATCTTCCGTCTTCCAGAGGCCGGGCCGTTGCGACCACCTTGTGCGGAAGCCCTTGCCGGACGGGCTGAATCAGTTCCAGGGGACCGCCGGCGGCGCCGACGTCGATCAGTTCGTTGCGCGTATTGCAGTCGGGGCAATAGAAGTAAAACGAATTGTTGTCCCGATTCGGTTTGACCTGTTTGCGGGCAAGCACAGCTCGGCACTCGACATTTTCACAAATGAATGGCATATCGTCTCCGTGGTGATCTTCGAGTGGTAACGCGGGGCAGATCGGCATTGCCTTCAAAACGATCTGCCAGAAGCAGTCAGGGAGCAATCAGCACATGACCGGATTGCTAATGATAGGAAGATGCCATTCGGAGTGCTTTCCAGGTCTTTCGTGACTCCTTGCAACGAACCACTGCGCTGGCAGACGATCCGCCGATTATCAAAGTAATGTGGTTCTTCAAGCACTTATACATCGGCGCCGCATCCGCATCAACCTGAATGCGCCGCCATGCGCGCGGCCAGCCGCCCTAACCTGCGCACGGCTTCGTCGGCCAGATCGAGATCCGTGCTCGGTGAACTGAGCCGGATGAAATGGTCGAAGCGCCCGGCATTCGAAAACACCGTCCCCGGCATCACGCGAATGCCGTCGTCCAGCGCGGCCTCGAAGAACGCCGTCGACGATATTTCCCGCGGCAGTTCGATCCAGAAAAACATCCCGCCGCCCGGCGGCGTGAAGCGCGTGCCGTCGGGAAACGAGGTCGCGATCGCGGCCGCCATCCGTTCGCGCTGAAGCCGTAGCCGGTCACGCAAGCGCCGCAAATGCCGCTCATACGCGTTCGTTTCCAGAAATTCGGCGAGCACCACTTGCGACAGTTGTTCGTTGTGCCGCGACTGCGCGAACTTCAGCATGCCGATACGCGGATGCCAGCGGCCGCCGTTGATCCAGCCGACCCGCATGCCGGGCGCCAGCACCTTGTTGAAAGACGTGCAGTGAATCACGGTGCCGTCGGTATCCCACGCCTTTAGCGATTTGGGCGGCTGGGCGGTGTCGGCCAGTTCGCGGTACGGATCGTCTTCGATCAGCGGAATGCCGGCTCGCGCGCACAGCTCGACGAGCCGCGCCTTGTGCGCGTCGGGCATCACGCTGCCGAGCGGGTTCTGCAAGTTCGGCACCGCGACCACGGCCTTGATATCGGGATGCGTTTGCAGCGCGAAGGCCAGCGCTTCGACGGCGAGGCCGGTGCTCGGACTGGCCGGAATTTCGAGCGCGCGCAAGCCGAGGCTTTCGAGCGCCTGCAGCAGTCCGAAAAAACACGGCGACTCGACCGCGACGGTGTCGCCGGGCTGGGTCACCGCCCGCAACGCGAGGTTCACGGCCTCGATGCCGCCGTGCGTCATGATGATGTCGTCGGCGCCGATCTGGATGCCGGCGTCGAGCGCGCGGCGCGCAATGATCGCGCGCAGGGCTGGATCGCCCTGGTCGTGCCCGGCGGCGGTCAGCAAGGTGGGCCGCTTGCGCAACGCGCGCAGCGCGGCTTTCTGCAACGCATCTGTCGGATACAGATCGGGCGACGCCGTCGCGCCGCCGAGATTCAGCGCGTCCGGATAGCGCTGGAACTTCGACACGATCGCGGAAATCGCCGAGTGAATGCCGACGAACTGCGCGGCGCCCGGTAGCACCCCCAGATCGGGCTCGGACGCGCCCGGCAGCGCAGCCGTGGGCGGCACGCGCACGAAGTAGCCGGCGCGCGGCCGGGCATCGATCAGCGCGTCGCGTTCCAGCACGCGGTAGCTTTCGGTCGCCGTGGCGAGGCTCACGCCGTGCCGCTGCATGAAGGCGCGCATCGACGGCATGCGGTCGCCCGGACGCAGCACACCGCTGCCGATCGCACGACGGTATTGATCAGCCAATTGCCGATAGAGAGGCTGGCTATCCGGCAGTCGGTCCGCAGGTGCTGCCTGCCGGGTCAGGAGGGATTGGGTCATGAACCGATGGTGCGCACAGTTCGCGCGTCGCGACAGATACACATCCGTTCGATTCCGACCAATACAGCGCACCGAAACGCGCTGCTGTACCGGTTCACATTGCCGGTGGCTGCGGCTGTTTCCACGCGAACGAACTCAATAAGCTGAGTGGTATGGAAACGCTTTAAAGGAATCGGCCATGTCAGTCTGTCAATCCCGCTTTGGTCCGGCATGCGGCGCTGCTTCTCGCCTCACGGCCGGCCAGTTGGCCGTGCGCGACCTGCGCGCCCGGACCTCGATCGTCGCAGTGGAAGGCGACTTGCAACTCGAATTCCGCGATCACTCGCTGGCATGGCTCGGCGACGCCGTGCCGCTCACGTCGATCACCTTGCACGAAGGCGAGTGCTTCGTGACGCCGCAGCGCGGCGTCGTGTCGATCAGTGCCGCGCATGTGAACGCGGCTGCGTTTGTCGTACAACCTCCGGGCGCGCGGAAGGACGATCGCAGTCTGATAGGCCAAGCTTTGCACCATCTGGCCAGCCTCGTCAAAACACGGCTGCGGCGCGCGGCCTGAAACACCGCTTGGCGCGAGGCACGGCCCGGTACAATGCATGACACAAGTCGCTTCTTGCGAGGTGCAGGTCATGTCCTTCTTCCGCGCGCTGCTGTCCGGACGTTCCGTTCGTCTGACCACGATCCTCGCCCTCGTCACGCTGACGCTCAACGGTTGCGCCGGCTTCTTCGGCGGCGACCCGATGCGCGTCAACGTGGCGGGCATCGAACCGATCGACGGTCAAGGCCTCGAGATGCGCTTCAACGTCAAACTGCGCGTGCAGAATCCGAACGATTCCGCGGTCAACTTCAACGGCGTGTCGCTCGATCTCGAACTGAACGGCAAGCCGTTCGCGAGCGGTGTGAGCGACCAGGCGGGCACCGTGCCGCGCTACGGAGAAACGGTCGTCAATGTGCCGTTGACGGTGCCGGCTTTCGCCGCAATCCGGCAGGCGTTTGCCTTCGCGGGGGCCACGGAGTCGGGACAAATTCCGTACATTCTGCGCGGCAAGCTCGCAGGCGGACTGACGGGCACGACACGCTTCATCGACCAGGGAACTCTGAGCCTGCCGTCGTCCAGCATGGCTTTGCCCTGAGACGGCTCATGACGGTGGACACCATGCACGAATAAAAACGGGTGCCGCGGTTTCGCCGCTCTCGCGCCGAACCACATGGCACCCGCTGTCCGCTACCGCTCCTGCCGGATCAAATCACTTCGAACAACCCCGCCGCACCCTGCCCGCCGCCGATGCACATGGTCACGACGACCAGCTTCGCGCCGCGCCGCTTGCCTTCAATCAGCGCATGGCCGGTCAGCCGCGCGCCCGACACGCCATACGGGTGGCCGACCGCGATCGCGCCGCCGTTCACGTTCAGACGGTCCTGCGGAATGCCGAGCTTATCGGCGCAATAGAGCACCTGCACCGCGAACGCTTCGTTCAGCTCCCACAGGTCGATGTCCTCGACCTTCAGACCCGCCTGCTTGAGCAGTTTGGGCACCGCGAACACCGGCCCGATGCCCATCTCGTCCGGTTCGCAACCGGCCACCGCGAAGCCGCGGAAAATGCCGAGCGGCTGCAGGCCTTCGCGCTCCGCCACCTTCGCGTTCATCACCACGCAAGCCGACGCGCCATCCGAGAACTGGCTCGCATTGCCCGCGGTGATGACCCCGCCCGGCAGCGCGGTGCGAATCTTCGACACGCCTTCGAGCGTGGTGTCGGCGCGAATGCCTTCGTCGCCGCTGACGGTCACTTCCTTCGTGAAGAGACGACCGGTAGCTTTGTCCGCGACACCGGCGAGCACCGTCAACGGCACGATCTCGTCCTTGAACTTGCCGGCTTCGAGTGCGGCCGCGGCGCGCTGTTGCGAACGCACGCCGTATTCGTCCTGACGTTCCTTCGAAATCGAATAGCGTTTCGCGACGTTCTCCGCGGTCTGCAGCATCGACCAGTAGATTTCCGGCTTGTTCTGGCTGAGCCAGCCTTCGGTCAGCATGTGGTGGTTCATCTCGTTCTGCACGCACGAGATCGATTCGACGCCGCCTGCCACATACACGTCGCCTTCTCCGGCGATCACGCGTTGCGCGGCCAGCGCGATAGTTTGCAATCCCGATGAACAGAAACGATTCACCGTCATGCCCGGCACGCTGACCGGCAAACCGGCGCGCAGCACGATCTGCCGCGCGATGTTCATGCCCGTCGCGCCTTCCGGATTGGCGCAGCCCATGATCACGTCTTCGACGCGCGCCGGGTCGAGCTTCGCGCGCTCGACGGCGGCCTGCGTCACGTGGCCGCCGAGCGTCGCGCCGTGCGTCATGTTGAAACCACCACGCCATGATTTGGCGAGACCCGTACGGGCGGTCGATACGATTACGGCATCAGTCATGCATATCTCCTACTTCCAGATATCGATGGTGGCGCGCCGGCGAATCGTCGCGCGGCGCCACCTCAGTCAGTTCACAAGAGCGCCGGCTCAGCCGGTGAACCCGCGGCCCTTCGCCGCCAGTTCCGCGATGCTCGGCGCCAGTTCCCAGGCGTCGCCGTTCGGCCGCGCCGCATAGCGGCGAATCGCGCGCTCGACGTTGTAGAGGCCCACCGTATCCGCGTACAGCATCGGGCCGCCGCGATAGAGCGGGAAGCCGTAGCCCGTCAGATAGACCATGTCGATGTCCGACGCCTTCGACGCAATGCCTTCTTCGAGAATCTTCGCGCCTTCGTTCACGAGCGCGAATACGAGTCGCTCGACGATTTCCTCGTCGGAGATCTTGCGGCGCTCGCTATTGGTTTCCTTCGAGAACGCGACGATCATGTCATCGACCACTTTCGACGGATACGCGGTGCGGTCGCCCGCCTTGTAGTCGTACCAGCCGCCGCCGGTCTTCTGGCCGAAGCGCCCGGTCTCGCACAGACGGTCGGCGATCTTCGAGTAGTGCATGTCAGGATGTTCCTGATAGCGGCGCTTGCGGATCGCCCAGCCGATGTCGTTGCCGGCCAGGTCGCTCATGCGGAACGGACCCATCGCGAAGCCGAACTTCTCGATCGCGCGATCGACCTGCGCGGGCAGCGCGCCTTCTTCGAGCATGAAGAGCGCCTGGCGGATGTACTGCTCGATCATGCGATTGCCGATGAAGCCGTCGCACACACCCGAGACCACCGCGGTCTTCCTGATCTTCCTGGCGAGCTTCATGACGGTGGCGAGCACGTCTTTCTCCGTCTCCTTGCCGCGCACCACTTCGAGCAGCTTCATCACGTTGGCCGGGCTGAAGAAGTGCATGCCGACCACGTCCTGCGGACGCTTCGTGAATGCGGCGATCTTGTCGACGTCGAGTGTCGACGTGTTCGAGGCGAGGATCGCGCCTTTCTTTGCCACTTCGTCCAGACGCTTGAACACCTGCTCTTTCACGCCGAGTTCTTCGAACACCGCTTCTACAATCAGGTCGGCGTTCTTCAGGTCATCGTAGGAAAGCGTCGGCGTGATCAGCGCCATGCGCTGTTCGAGCGCCTCGGGCTTGAGCTTGCCCTTCTTGACGGTCGCTTCGTAGTTCTTGCGGATCGTGGCAAGGCCGCGCTCGAGCGCGTCCTGCTTGGTTTCCAGCAGCGTGACCGGAATGCCCGCGTTGATGAAGTTCATCGCGATGCCGCCACCCATCGTGCCCGCGCCGATCACGGCCACCTGGCTGATGTCGCGCACCGGCGTGTCCGACGGCACATCGGGAATCTTGCTCGCCGCGCGTTCGCCGAAGAACGCGTGACGCAGCGCATGGCTTTCCGGCGTCTGCACGAGCGCCATGAAGCATTCGCGTTCGAACGCGAGGCCCTTGTCGAAGCCGTTCTGCACGCCCGCTTCCACCGCGTCGATACATTTCTGCGGCGCGGGGAAATTCTTCGCGACGGCCGCGACGGTATTGCGCGCGAACTGAATGAACCCGGCAGCGTTCGGATGCTCGATCTTACGGTCGCGCACCTTCGGATGCGGGCCTTCTTTCGCGCCGACCTTGCGCGCGAACGCCAGCGCTGCTTCGGCCAGATCGCCTTGCGCGAGTTCATCGAACAGACCGGAGTCGGCGAGCTTCTCCGACATGACGGGCGCGCCGGAGACGATCATATTGAGCGCCGCTTCGAGACCGATGGCGCGCGGCAGACGCTGCGTGCCGCCCGCGCCCGGCAGAATGCCGAGCTTCACTTCCGGCAGCGCGATTTGCGCGCCGGGCGCGGCCACGCGGTAATGCGCGCCGAGCGCCAGTTCCAGACCGCCGCCCATCGCGACGCTGTGAATCGCGGCGATCACCGGCTTCGCGCTGCCTTCCACGATCTTGATGACCGTGGCGAGCGTCGGCTCCTGGGTCGCTTTCGGCGTATTGAATTCGGTGATGTCGGCGCCGCCCGAGAAGGCCTTGCCCGCGCCCGTCAGCACGATGGCCTTGATGGCCGGATCGTTCTGCGCGCGCTCGATCCCCTCGACGATACCCGCTCGCGTCGACAGGCCGAGGCCGTTCACGGGAGGATTGTTCAGCGTGATGACGGCCACGCCGTCATGAGTTGTGTAGTCCACTGCCATCTGCCTGCCTCCATGCGATCCATGCAATACCGCGACGCGTGGGCGCGCCGCCCTTCCGGTTCATCGAGCCGGATCAGCGATCCGACCCATTGTCTGATTTTCCCGAGGTCAGCAGGCAGAATACACAAAAAAGCACGCTCGTTCAATTCTCGTTCGTTTTATTTCCAGGCGGGGTTTCCCCTGGCAAGCGGCGTCAGAGGACAATCCTTTTCGTCTTCGAGCGCGGACGGCAGGACATGGTCGCGGAAAATGTCGCGCAGCTTGAGTTTCTGCAGCTTGCCGGTCGCCGTGTGCGGCAGTTCGTCGACGAAGGCCACGTCGTCGGGAATCCACCATTTGGCGACCTTGCCGTCATAGAAGGCGATCAGTTCTTCGCGCGTGACTTCGAAGCCGGGCCGCTTGACGACCACCAGCAGCGGCCGCTCGGTCCATTTCGGATGCGCGCAGGCAATGCACGCCGCTTCGGCCACGGCCGGATGCGCGATTGCCACGTTCTCGACGTCGATCGAACTGATCCATTCGCCGCCTGACTTGATTACGTCTTTCGAGCGGTCCGTGATGTGCAGAAAGCTGTCGCGGTCGATGGTGGCGACGTCGCCGGTGGGAAACCAGCCGTCCACGAGCGGCGAGTCGTCCTTGCGAAAATACTGGTTGATCACCCACGGTCCGCGCACGTGCAGATCGCCGAATGCCACGCCGTCCCACGGCAGCTCACGCCCGTCTTCGCCGACGATTTTCATGTCGACGCCATAGAGCACGTGCCCCTGCTTCTCGAGCAATTTGCGCTGATCTTCCAGCGGACGCTGGCTCTGTTCCCACGTCAGTTTGGACAGCGTGCCGAGCGGCGACATTTCGGTCATGCCCCACGCATGGATCACCTGCACGCCGTAGTCGTCCTCGAATGTGCGCAGCATGGCCGGCGGACAGGCCGAGCCGCCGATCACCGTGCGATCGAGCGACGAAAACCGCACCTTCGCCTCGCGCAGGTAGTTGAGCAGGCCGAGCCACACGGTCGGCACGCCGGCCGAATAGGTAACGCGTTCGCTTTCCATCAATTCATACAGCGACTTGCCGTCGAGTTCCTTGCCGGGGAACACGAGCTTCGCGCCGGTCAACGGCGCGGCATGCGGAATGCCCCATGCGTTCACATGAAACATGGGTACGACGGGCAGCACGCAATCGCGCGCGGAAAGACTCATCGCGTCAGGCAGCGACGCGCCGAACGCATGCAGCACCGTCGAGCGATGCGAATACAGCGCGCCCTTCGGATTGCCGGTGGTGCCCGACGTGTAGCACAGGTACGAGGCTTGCCGCTCGTCGAGCGGCGGCCATTCGAAGTTGCCGTCCTGCGCGGTGACGAGCGTTTCGTAGCTGAGCGCCGGCGTCTGCATGGCGGGCCGATGCGCTTCGTCGGCGAGCGCGATCCAGCCGCGCACTTTCGGGCATTGCGGCGCGAGGACATCGACGAGCGGCGCGAACGTGGTGTCGAACAGCACGTAGGCGTCGTCGGCGTGATTGATGATGTAAGCGATCTGATCGGGAAAGAGACGCGGGTTGATCGTGTGGCAAACGGCGCCGAAACCGGTCGTGCCGTAATACGCTTCCAGATGGCGGTAGCCGTTCCATGCGAGCGTCGCGACCCGTTCGCCGGGTTCGACGCCAAGCGCGATCAAAGCCTGCGCGAGCTGCTTCGCGCGCTTTTCGCAATCACGATAGGTATAGCGATGCAGGTCGCCTTCGATACGCCGCGACACGATTTCGGTGCTGCCGAAATGCCGCGCGGCGTGTGCGAGCAACGAAGGCACTGTAAGCGGCACGTCCATCATCTGGCCAAGCAGCGGCGTCGTCATAAAGAGTGGTCTCCTCGGCTTGATCGTTTCAATTGGTTTTGCAGCTCGGGGGGCGCGCCTCGTCGCGCCATCGGCGAAAAGCGCGAAGCCGGCAAACGATCTGGACAGGATCGGTACGTGACAGACGTACGGCCGGCCAGCAGCTCCGCGGGCGCGGACTTACAATATCGGTTAATCCAGAGGCGCTCAACATGTCGTTTTCCCCAAGCATTGCAGGGTTATCCGGGCCTTTGACGGCCCTTTCCGACGCGCTCACCACGTTGCACGAGAGCGCGTTCGCACGGCTCGGCAGCGTGTTTCTGACGCGTCTGCCCGCGGCGCCGCTCAGCGCGCCGTACCTCGTCGGGTTCTCGGCCGAAACCGCCGCACTGCTCGGTCTAGAGCCGGGCCTCGAGAAGGATCCGGGCTTTGCGGAACTGTTCTCCGGCAACGTCACGCGCGAGTGGCCGGCCGAGACGCTGCCTTATGCGTCGGTGTATTCCGGGCATCAGTTCGGCGTGTGGGCCGGCCAGCTCGGCGACGGCCGCGCGCTCGGCCTCGGCGAAGTCGAACACGACGGCCAGCGCTTCGAGTTGCAGCTCAAAGGCGCGGGGCGCACCCCCTATTCGCGCATGGGTGACGGCCGCGCGGTGTTGCGCTCGTCGATCCGCGAGTATCTGTGTTCGGAGGCGATGCATCACCTCGGCATTCCGACCACGCGCGCGCTGTGCGTGATCGGCTCCGATCAGCCGGTGCGGCGCGAGACGATCGAAACGGCGGCGGTGGTCACGCGCGTGGCGCCGAGCTTCGTGCGCTTCGGCCACTTCGAGCACTTCTATTCGAACGATCGCACCGACGCGCTGCGCGCGCTCGCCGATCACGTGATCGAGCGTTTCTATCCGCATTGCCGCGAAGCCGACGATCCGTATCTCGCGCTGCTCGACGAAGCGGTCATGTCGACCGCTGACCTGATGGTCGAGTGGCAGGCGGTCGGCTTTTGCCACGGCGTGATGAACACCGACAACATGTCGATACTCGGCCTCACCATCGACTACGGTCCGTTCGGTTTCATGGACGGCTTCGACGCCGGCTACATCTGCAATCACTCCGATTCGCAAGGCCGTTACGCGTACAAGATGCAGCCGCAGATCGCTTACTGGAATCTCTTCTGCCTCGCGCAGGGGCTGTTGCCGCTGCTGGGCGAAAAGCATGAGGAAAGTGTGCGCGGCGACAAGGCGATCGAAGACGCGCAGCGCGTGCTCGGCGGCTTCAAGGATCGTTTCGCCCCGGCGCTGGAGCGGCGCATGCGCGCCAAGCTCGGCCTCGAAACCGAACGTGACGGTGACGCTTCGCTCGTGAATGGTCTGTTCGAAGTGATGCACGCCAATCGTGCGGATTTCACGCTGACTTTCCGCAACCTGGCGCGCATGTCGAAGCACGACGCGAGCGCCGACGCGCCGGTGCGCGACCTGTTTCTCGACCGCGCCGCGTTCGACGCCTGGGCGAACGACTACCGCGCGCGGCTGTCCGAAGAAACACGCGACGACGCCGAGCGCGCCATTGCAATGAACCGTGTGAACCCCAAATTCGTACTTCGCAATCATCTGGCGGAGACGGCAATCCGTCACGCGAAAGAGAAGGATTTTTCCGAAGTGGAACGACTGGCGGCCGTGCTGCGCCGTCCGTTCGACGAACAGCCCGAGCACGAAGCATATGCGGGGCTGCCGCCGGACTGGGCGAGTTCGCTGGAAGTGAGCTGCTCGTCGTGACGCGCTGAACGCCGTGTGATCGCGCGTGATGAGCCGAATCTGCATGATCATCATGCGTCCCCTCAAAACAAGCCCGAGACAGGAACCCCGACCATGAACAAGCCCGACGAACTCAAGACCGACGCCCCCGCCGTGCAGAAAGACGACGCCGAGTGGCGCAAGCAACTCTCCGACATCGAATATCAGGTGACGCGCCACGCGGCCACCGAGCGCCCATTCACCGGCCGCTATCACGATCACTGGGACCGCGGCATCTATGACTGCGTCTGTTGCGGCACGCCGCTGTTCGAATCGGACACCAAGTTCGACGCCGGTTGCGGCTGGCCGAGCTACTTCAAGCCGATCGACGGCGAAGTGATCACCGAGAAGACCGACCGCTCGCACGGCATGCTGCGTATCGAGGTGGAGTGCAAGAACTGCGGCGCGCATCTGGGCCACGTGTTCGAAGACGGACCCGCGCCGACCGGCCTGCGGTACTGCATCAATTCAGCTGCGTTACAATTCGAGCCCAAGTAACGCAGCGCGGAGTCCGGCGCGTTGCCGGCCGGCGTCTGCGACCATTCAGACGCGCGCCGGCCGCGACACCCTTCATCCAGTTTGCGAACCGGCTGCCCCGACGCTTCGCACCGCGCCCTTATTCTTCGACTCGCTTTCCGCTCACTTTCCGATTCCCCGACCAGATAATGAAATTCCTGTTCGATCTGTTCCCGATCATCCTGTTCTTCGTCGCCTTCAAGATTTGGGGCATTTTCACGGCGACGGCAGTGGCGATCGTCGCCACGCTGGTGCAGATCGCGTGGGTGGCTTTCCGCCACCGCAAGGTCGATCCGATGCTGTGGGTGAGCCTCGGCGTCGTCACCGTGTTCGGCGGCGCCACGCTCGTGCTGCACAACGACACGTTCATCAAATGGAAGCCGACCGTGCTCTACTGGGCGTTTTCGGTCGCGCTGATCGTCTCGCAACTGGCCTTCAACAAGAACCTGATCGAAGCGATGATGGGCAAGCAGATCACGCTGCCGCACGCGATCTGGGGCAAGCTGAATGTCGTGTGGGCGGTGTTTTTCGTGCTGCTCGGGCTGGTCAATCTGTTCGTCGCGTACAACTACACGACCGACCAGTGGGTCAATTTCAAGCTGTTCGGTGCCACCGGGTGCCTGGTGGTGTTCATCGTCGGGCAGAGTTTGTGGTTGTCGAAGTATATGAAGGAAGAATGACATGACGAGCGATGTATTCATGCACGCCACCACCGCCGAGCGCGCCGCGTTGATCGAGGCGCGCCTCGCCGCCGCGCTGGCGCCGGTCACTTCGATCCGGATCACCGACGACAGCGCTCAGCACGCCGGTCACGCCGGCGCCTCCGCCGGCGGTCATTTCAGTGTCACGATCGTGGCCGCCGCATTCGCCGGCAAGGCCCGCGTGGCGCGGCATCGCATGGTGTATGATGCGCTGGCCGATGCCATGCAGCGCGGCATTCACGCCCTTGCCATCACGGCGTATACGCCCGAAGAATTCGCTTTGTTGCCCCGCTAGGAAAATTTTCGATGACCTTGAAGAAAACCCGCCTCTGGGTATTGCTGGCTGCATTTGCAGCCGCACCTGCATTCGCACAGAACATCGCCGTCGTGAACGGCACGCCGATTCCCAAAGCACGCGCCGACGCGCTGATCGACCAACTGGTTCATCAAGGCCAGCAAAATACGCCGCAACTGCAAACGGCCGTGCGCGAAGAACTGGTGAACCGCGAGATCCTGATGCAGGAAGCGCTGCGCCGCGGCCTGCCGAATCGTCCGGACATCAAGGCGCAAATCGCCGTGGTACAGCAAACCGTCGTGCTGCGCGCGCTGATCGAAGACTTCGTGAAGAACAACACACCGAGCGACGCCGAAGTCACCGCGCGTTACAACGCGCTGATCAAGGACGCGGGCGGCAAGGAATATCACCTGCACCACATCCTCGTGGATAACGAACAGCAGGCGAAGGACCTGATCGCGAAGATCAAGGCCGGCGCAAGCTTCGAGGATCTGGCCAAGCAATTCTCGAAGGACCCGGGATCGGGAAAGAACGGCGGCGATCTGGACTGGTCGGACCCGAAGGCCTACGTGCCTGAATTCGCGGACGCGGCCACGCATCTGCAGAAAGGCCAGATGACCGACACGCCGGTGCATACGCAATTCGGCTGGCACATCATCCGTGTCGACGACGTGCGCGACGTCACGCCGCCGCCGCTGGAGCAAGTGCGCCCGCAGATCGTGCAGCAGATCCAGCAGGAAAAGCTGCAAGCGTTCGAAGAAGGTCTGCGTAAGAACGCCAAGATTCAGTAAGCAGGTTTGCCGCTGAAGAGCGAGCGGCTCGCTTCGAGCGGGTACTTCGGTTCTTTTCGGTTCTTTTCGGTTCTTATTTGTCAGCGGTCCCGGCTTCTGTTCATGGCCCCGTTCAGTCAATGACTGAACGGGGCTTTTTCATGTCTGGTCAGGCCGGCGGCAATCACTTGCGCAGCGCCCGGCTCATCTCCGCAAGCGGCATCGCGACAGTCGAGTCGAGCAGCCGGACCTCACCGGCATTCGGCTGCGCGATCTTCTCGACGCTGCGCCGGGTGTCCGCCACGCGGGTGTCGAGCGTGGCCAGCATGTCATCCAGCAATTTTTCCGAGCCTTTCGGCGCGAGACGAAGCGCTTCGCCGAATGCGAGCATGTTCTTCCTAGAAATCTGCGCGAACTGCATGGCGTCTCCGACTGGCATGGTGAGGTCGCAGTGTGGCCAACGATCCCGCTGCTGCGGCTGATAGGTCGGCGTATGGTAGACGACCGTGCTGACCAGGTCGTAAAACGGAGCCAGCATGTAGCCGCGCGGGGTGACGAAGAACGAGAGGTTTTTCAGATGTGAGTCGGCGTTGCCGATGAGCACATTGAAGATCGCCCATCGGAATACATCGAGACGCGCCACTGCCCGCGTGCTCGTTTTCTCGATGGCGTCCCTGAGCACCTGCGCCGTGGCGTTCTGATATTTGAAGCTGCGGTCGTAGTTCAACAGTTGCATGGCGTCGACGGTATGCAGCCGCCGCGCCGGCTCGCTGCTCGTGTCACGGTCGAAGCGATCGATCACGTAGCAGGCCGAAGGCACGCGCATAAAATGCGTAGGCGGTACGCGCACACCCATCGCATGCGCGAGTTGCATGCAGAAAAATTCGTTGATCGCCGAATGCGGATAGCCCGTGCTTCGCATGTCGGGCTTGAGCAGATGCATGGACGGTTCACTGCCCACGGGCTCAAAGAGTACGTAATCGGGCGCGTCGCCGCGCAAGGTCAGCAGCAGCTTCTGTTGGGCGCCCGCCGCGGACATGCGTTTGGGCGCCGTGGCGGTGAGCGCATGCTGCGGCATCGCCTGAATGCGTGCCTCCAGGTTCGCGTACGTCAACGGTTGCAGACCGCTCGGTGCCTCCTGTTCGCCCTCGGCAAGCAGCGTCAAGGCGCCAGCCGACTCCCGGCCGTAATAGGCAAGCAGACCCCACGCATCGCTCGCATCGACCCTGGCCTCACGAGCGAGCGCACTGCGCATTTCCTCTTCCGGCAAAAGGTTGTCGAAGAACCATTGCACCGGCCGCTGGCTCGAGCCGTCGACGAAAGGCCGGGCTTCCAGTGGGAAAGCGGGTGAAAGCGCAAACGCGTCCTGACGACTCAGCCAATCCTCGTCGTAGGTAAATGACCAGACGCCGCTGTCATCGCTTACGATGCCCACGCGTTGGCCATTCGCATAGGCGACGAGCGTTCTAGCGGCCATGAGGATTCCGTCGGCGATGGGACGCCTTGGTCGAGACGTCTGCGGGGATGTCTACGGAAACCTGGGCGCGCAGCGTGATACCCAGTTCGCCGAGCAGGTGCAGCACCTTGCCGATCTGCGCTGTCGGCTTACCTGCCTCGATATGCGTGATGAACTTGGGAGACAGGCCGGTCGCGGTGGCGACGTCGTCGCGCGTCAGCCCTTGTGCGAGCCGCGATGCCCGCACAAGATCGCCTAAGGCCGTCATATCGCCAATGAAAGTCTCGGATTGCACCACTTTCCGCCCCTGTATGTTCGTACCCGCTCGGGAACATTATGCCACGGGGCGAAGGGGCAGGCTTGATTTCGTACCCGGTCGGGTACCAAATGATGTTTTGGAGGCTTATACGCCTGTTTCGTACCCGAACGGATACGAAACATAACAATTTGGAGTGTATCGCTCTTCCCGTACCAGATCGGATACGGACCAAGGCGTCGACAATCTGCTCACTGCTGCGAGGGCCGGCGCATGTGCCGCCCGCCTTGCCGGCGCCAAGCGGACTAGACAGCCGTCGGGCCAGCAGGCTGCCGTGCCAACTACACGGCAGCCTGTCTTACATCATCAGCCCAACCAGCGGCGCGCGTTCTGGAACACGCGCATCCACGGGCTTGCGTCCGTGGCGCCCTCGCCCCAGCCTTCCGGATGCCAGCTCATCTGCACAGCGCGATGCACGCGCTCCGTATGTGGCATCAGCACCGTGAAGCGACCGTCCAGCGTCGTTACCGACGTGATGCCGTTCGGCGAACCGTTCGGGTTGAACGGATACTGCTCGGTCGCCTGACCACGGTGATCGACATAACGCATCGCCACCGCGACCTTCGACGCATCGCCTTGCTGCGAGAAGTCCGCGTAGCCTTCGCCGTGCGCGATCGCCACTGGAATGCGCGAGCCTTCCATGCCGTTGAAGAAGATCGACGGCGAAGCCTGCACTTCGACCAGCGAGAAGCGCGCTTCGAATTTCTCCGACTTGTTGCGCGTGAACTTCGGCCACGCTTCGGCGCCCGGAATCATCGAGGCGAGGCTGCTCATCATCTGGCAACCGTTGCAGATACCGAGTGCGAACGTGTCTTCGCGGCCGAAGAACGCGGCGAACATATCGGCCAGTTGCGCGTTGAAGCGGATCGCCTTCGCCCAGCCTTCACCAGCGCCCAGCGTGTCGCCATAAGAGAAGCCGCCGCACGCCACCGCGCCGGCGAAATCGGCGAGATTCGCGCGGCCGGCCAGCAGGTCGCTCATGTGCACGTCGTGCGCGTCGAAGCCGGCGCGGTCGAATGCGTAGGCCGTTTCGAGGTGCGAATTCACGCCCTGCTCGCGCAGGATCGCGACGCGCGGACGCGCGCTCTTGCCAATGAACGGCGCGGCGACGTCTTCAGCCGGATCAAAGCTCAGCACCGGCGTGATGCCCGGATCGGCCGCGTCGGAGAGCGCGTCGTATTCGGCGTCGGCGCAAGCGGGGTTGTCGCGCAGACGCGCGATACGCCAGCTCACTTCGCTCCACGTACGATGCAATTCGGTGCGCGGCGCTTCATAAATCTTCTTGGCGTCGCGATAGATTTCGATCGTGTCGCGCTCGTTGAGCTTGCCGATCACATGCGCGCACGCCGACAGCCCATGTTCGCGCAACGCAGCCAGCACCGTGTCGCGCTCAGACGCACGCACCTGAACGACGGCGCCGAGTTCTTCGTTAAAGAGCGCGCGGATCGTACGGTCTTCGCGGCGGCCGCTGGTCTGCTTCGCCCAATCTTTGGCGTCGCCGTAATCGGATTCATGGTTCGGATCGAGCACCAGCATGTCGACGTTCAACGACACACCCACGTGCCCCGCGAACGCCATTTCGCACACCGTCGCCCACAGGCCGCCGTCGGAACGGTCGTGGTAAGCGAGCAGTTTGCCGTCCTGGTTCAGCGCCTGGATCGCGGCGAAGAAACGCTTGAGGTCTTCCGGATCGTCCACGTCCGGCACCGTGTCGCCGACCTGCTGCGTGACCTGCGCGAGAATACTGCCGCCCAGGCGATGCTTGCCGCGGCCGAGGTCGATCGCGATCAGCACGGACTCGCCCACGTCGCTGGCGCGGCGCAGTTGCGGTGTGAGATGGCGGCGCACGTCTTCGACCGGCGCGAACGCCGAGATGATCAGCGAGACGGGCGCGACCACTTCCTTCGCGACGCCGCGGTCTTCCCACTTGGTGCGCATGGACAGCGAATCCTTGCCGACCGGAATGCTGATGCCGAGTGCCGGGCACAACTCCATGCCGATCGCCTTGACCGTGTCGTAGAGCGCGGCGTCTTCGCCCGCTGCGCCGCACGCGGCCATCCAGTTGGCCGACAGCTTGAGCTTGTCGAGCGACGCGATCGGCGCCGCCGCGATGTTCGTGACCGCCTCGCCGACCGCCATGCGGCCCGAAGCCGGCGCGTCGATCACGGCAAGCGGCGTGCGCTCGGCCATCGTCATGGCTTCGCCGGTAAAGCCCGCGTAGTCCATGGTGGTGATCGCGACGTCGGCCACCGGCACTTGCCACGGGCCGACCATCTGGTCACGCGCGGTCGTGCCGCCCACCGAGCGGTCGCCGATCGTGATCAGGAACGACTTGCTCGCCACCGTGGGATGACGCAGCACGCTGACCGCCACATCCGACAGCGCGAGACCGGTGACATCCACCGGTTCGAGCTTCTGCTCGACGCGCTTGACGTCGCGGTGCATGCGCGGCGCTTTGCCGAGCAGCACTTCCATTGGCATGTCGACCGGCTCATGCGCGGTGTCGTTGTTCAGTTCGGAGTCGATCAGCTTGAGTTGACGCTCGGCCGTGGCCGTGCCAATCACCGCGAACGGGCAGCGCTCGCGCTCGCACATGGCGGCGAACGCCGGCAGATCGGCCGGCGCGATGGCGAGCACGTAGCGTTCTTGCGCTTCGTTCGACCAGATTTCGCGCGGCGACAGGCCGCTCTCTTCCAGTTGAATCTTGCGCAGATCGAAGCGCGCGCCCTTGCCGGCGCCGTCGACCACTTCCGGGAAGGCGTTCGAGAGACCGCCCGCGCCGACGTCATGGATGCTCAGAATCGGGTTCTTCTCGCCGAGTTGCCAGCACGCGTTGATCACTTCCTGCGCACGGCGTTCGATTTCCGGGTTGCCGCGCTGAACCGAATCGAAGTCGAGTTCAGCGGTGTTGGTGCCGGTCGCCATCGAGCTCGCGGCGCCGCCGCCCATGCCGATGCGCATGCCCGGACCGCCGATCTGGATCAAGAGCGACCCTTCCGGCAGATCGTGCTTATGCGTGTGTTGGTCCGAGATATTGCCAATGCCGCCGGCGATCATGATCGGCTTGTGATAACCACGCACGAGACCCGCGACGTTCTGCTCGTAAGCCCGGAAATAGCCGCCCAGGTTGGGCCGGCCGAATTCGT
Organism: Paraburkholderia sp. BL9I2N2; assembly: GCF_004339745.1. Classification (GTDB taxonomy): domain Bacteria; phylum Pseudomonadota; class Gammaproteobacteria; order Burkholderiales; family Burkholderiaceae; genus Paraburkholderia. The sequence continues at coordinate 2,192,050 of NZ_SMGP01000001.1, forward strand.
TGTTGAACGCGGCGCCGCCGAGCGGCCCGTCGATCATGATTTGCAGCGGCGAGGCGATGCGATCAGGCCGGCCGTACGCTTCGTGCTTGTCGTCCGGATTGCGGTGCGCGAGCGGCTGCGCGGCGTCGCGCGCGTTTTCCCAAGCCTCGACACCGTCCGGCAGTTCCAGGTTCGACACCGTGAAGCCCGCCAGACCCGCTTTCGGACGCGCACCGCGCCCGGTCGCGCCTTCGTCGCGGATTTCGCCGCCCGCGCCGGTCGCGGCGCCCGGGAACGGCGAGATCGCGGTCGGGTGGTTGTGCGTTTCCACCTTCATCAAGGTGTGCGTGAGTTCGTTGCTGCGGCGGTAGTGCTCCGGCAGCTCACTCGCGCCCAGATCGGCCGGCGTGCGCGGGAACCAGCGCTCGGCCATGCCGCCCGCCATGATCGCCGAGTTGTCCGAATACGCGACGATCGTGCCTTGCGGATTCAGCTTCTCGGTATTGCGGATCATGTTGAAGAGCGAGATGTCCTGCTTCTCGCCGTCGATGGTCCAGTCCGCGTTGAAAATCTTGTGACGGCAGTGTTCGCTGTTGGCCTGCGCGAACATCATCAGTTCGACATCGGTCGGGTTGCGGCCGAGTTTCGTGAAGGCGTCGACCAGGTAGTCGATTTCGTCGTCGGCGAGCGCGAGGCCCAGTTCCGTGTTCGCCGTTTCCAGCGCGCCACGGCCGTTGCTCAACACGTCGACGGTTTGCAGCGGTTTGGCCGGCAGTTCGTCGAACAGATGCAGCGCGTGGTCGCGCGACGGTGACACGCTTTCCGTCATGCGGTCGTGCAAGGCCGCCGCGACGGCCGCGCGGGCTTCGTCGGTGAGCGCCTTCTTGCCGCCCAGCAGGCCGCTTTTCAGCGTGACCGTGTACTCGACGCCGCGCTCGATGCGGCGCACCTGCGTGAGGCCGCACAGATGCGCGATATCCGTTGCCTTGCTGGCCCATGGCGACACCGTGCCGAAACGCGGCACCACGAGGAAGGTCTCGGCCGTGCCGCGCTCCTTGGTTTCTTCGAGCGGATCGCCGTAGTGCATCAGCGCTTCGATCTTCGCGTTGTCTTCAGCGGAGAGCGGTGTCTGGGCGTTGACGAAGTGCAGATATTGCCCGCGCACACCGGTGATGTTCGGATCGATGCGCGTAAGCGTTTCGAGCAGGCGGGTTTGACGGAAATCGGAAAGGGCCGAAGCGCCGGGGAAACACGAGAAGTGGGCCATGGACTTGACGTTGCGTCGCTAATGATGCCGATGAGTGATGCCGATGAGTCGCGCGTGAAGGCGACGTGAGGCGGACAGGAAGTCCGAGATTATACCCCGGGAAGAGGCTTCCAGCGGGCTTGGCGGTGCGGCTTCGGGCGGGTTTCGAGATGGTTCCGCGGCGCTTCGGTGCGGATCCCGGCCACGTTTCGGCCGGATTCGGGCTCGCCCGCGGCACGCACGGCGGCGGCGCTCCGGCGTTGCACCCGCGTGGCCGCGCCAGCGGTTTGACTGCTATCATTCGCCCTTTCACCAGATCGGCGCGAGCGGCCTGAGCAGGCCGGGCAGCGCGCCGCATGTCACGCTCAACGGGAATGCGCCGCTTCGGCGTCCCGTCGGCAACTCGAATCAGAACATGGATGTCATCGTCATCGGCGGCGGGATTGTGGGCGTCGCCACCGCTTATCAACTGCGCGCGGCCGGCCATCGGGTATGCGTCGTCGAGCGCCACGCCACGGTCGCGCAGGGCGCAACCTATGGACACGGCGGCACCGTCCTGCCGACCCCGCTCGACGTCTGGTTCGGCCCGACTTTCATGGCGAGCCGTCAAAACGCCAAAAATGGCGTCGTCAACAAGACCGGCTTCAACGGATCGGCGCGCCAGTTCGTCAAGCAGCTCGCCGAGTTGCAGGAACCCGACGCGTTCGGCCATCAATACGGACTGCTGCGACCGCTGATCGAGCTGTCGCGCGAAACCATGGCGGACATGGAGGCGCGCTTCGGCCTCGAGTTCGAACAGACCAGCGGCGTGCTCTATCTGGTGCGCTCCGAACAGGAGTGGCAGCAGATGCGGCCCGCGCGTGGCCTGCTCCAGCTTTTCGAAGTGCCGCACCACGAGTTCACACCCGAACAATGCGCCGCGTTCGAGCACTCCGTGCGCACCGAGCCGGAATTCGCGGGCGGCGTGCTGTTCGACCAGGAGCGCACGGCCAATGCGCCGCTCTTCACCAAGCTGATCAAGCAGACGCTGGATACGCAAGGCGGCGTGCAATTCATGCTGGGCTGCGAAGTTTCGTCGATCCGCCTGGAAGGCCAGCGCGCCTCGGTGGAACTGGCGCCGCAGCCGGGTGCGACCTCCCGTTCGCGCGAAGTGGATGTGATCCACGCCGACGCGGTGGTCGTGGCGGCCGGCCACGGCAGCCTGCCGCTGCTCGAACGACTCGGCTTGCGGCTGCCATTGCATCCGCTGCGCCTGCACACGCTGGTTGCACCGATCGCGCATGAGGAATGCGCGCCGCACGTCGCGATCGTCGACGCGGTGAAGCGGATCGCGATCAGCCGCATGAACCATCGGCTGCGGATCGCGGGCGGCGCGGTCTTGCAAAGCGCCGGCCAGATCGACAAGCCATTGGGCGAAGCGGTGACGAAAGAAGCCCTCGCCCTGCTCGGCCAGGCCACGCACGACTGGATTCCAGGCGCCGCGCGAATCTCGGTGGCCTTGCCTTGGGAAGGCGTCAAACTGCTGTCGCCGGACGGCTTGCCGGTGATCGGCAACGCACTGCATCCGCGGCTTTTCGTCAATGTGGGTCACGGCCCCGCCGGCTGGGGTCTCGCCTGCGGGTCGGGCAAACTGGTTGCCGACCTGATTTCGGGCGGCACGCCGGACGTCCCCGCGGACACGCTGGCCGCCCTACGTCCGGATCGGTTCAGGTAAATGGCCGGCCCGCGCGCGAGCGGGCCGCAAGAGGCGCCCACCTGGCGCCCATCGGCACTACCATAGCGATTCCCCAAGCTTTTTCGCCTGCCACCAGGGCGAACCGCCAAGCCTCGCTATGACAGAAGTTGACAACACGCCGCCGACGCTCATCAGCCCCCTCAATCGGGCGCTGCCGCTCCTGACGCTCACCGACCTGCGGATCGCCGAATCCCAGGCGGCGGCCGCCCTGCCGAAACACACGCTGATGTCGCGCGCCGGGAAAGCCGCCGCGAGCTTCCTGCGCGAGCAGATCACCCGCGATACCTCGATCGAGAAATCGAGGCAGAAGGTGTGGCTCATCGCCGGACCGGGCAACAACGGCGGCGACGCGCTGATTCTCGCGACAGAACTGCACCAAGCCGGCATCGCGGTCGAACTGTGCATGCCGGTCGAGGTCAAGCCGGAAGACGCGCGCTGGGCTCTCGACACGGCCCGCGCGGCCGGCGTCGCGATCAGCAGCGCGCCGCCCGCGTCGCTGGATGGCTACCGGTGGCTGGTGGACGGCATGTTCGGCATCGGCCTCACGCGTCCGCTCGAAGGCGTGTTCGCGGCCGTCGCCCGGCAGCTTTCGCAACGGGCCAAAACGCGGCCGCGCAAAGGCGGCGTGCTGGCCCTCGACGTGCCGAGCGGCCTCGACAGCGACACCGGCACGGTTGTGGGCAACGGCGACGGCGCTGCCGTCCATGCCACCCATACGGTCACCTTCATCGGCGCCAAACCCGGGCTCTTCACCGCGCAAGGGCGTGATCTTGCCGGCGCGGTCACGGTCGCGCCGATCGGCGTCGACACTAGCGGCCGCACGGCCGTGCAGTTGAACGCGCCCGAGCTCTTCGCCGCCTTCCTGCCCGCGCGCGATTTCGCGACCAACAAGGGCAGCTTCGGCAGCCTCGCCGTGGTCGGCGGCGAAACCGGCATGTGCGGCGCGCCGATCCTCGCCTCGCGCGCGGCGCTGTACACCGGCGCGGGCAAGGTGCACGTCGCGTTGCTGGGCGAAGGCGCGCCGCCCTACGACCCGCCGCATCCCGAACTCATGCTGCATGCCATCGACGATCTGCCGCTCGACCAGATGGACGCGCTCGCCGTCGGCTGCGGCATGGGTCATCGCGAACGCGCCACGCGCGTGATGCACGACGTGCTGCAACTCGACGTGCCCAAGCTGTTCGACGCGGACGCGCTGAACCTGATCTCGAAGGACTCCGCGCTCGCCGCCGACGTCACCGCGCGCGGCGTGCAAGGCGATCCGTGCATCCTCACGCCGCACCCGCTCGAAGCCGCGCGTTTGCTCGGCACCGACGCGCCGGGCGTGCAGCGAGACCGCCTCACCGCGGCGCGCTCGCTCGCCGCGCGCTATGCCGCCGTGGTGGTGCTCAAAGGCACCGGCACCGTCATCGCGGCGCCGGACGGCCGCCTCGCGATCAATCCGACCGGCAATGCCGCGCTCGCGACGGGCGGCACCGGCGACGTGCTCGGCGGCATCATCGGCGCGCTGCTCGCGCAGCATCTGCCGCGCTACGAAGCGGCGCTCGCGGGCGTCTATCTGCACGGTCTCGCCGCCGACACGCTGAGCGCGCAAGGCCACGGTCCCGCCGGCCTGACGGCGGGCGAACTGGCGCCGATGGTGCGAACCTTGCTGAACCGTTTGTTCTACCCGGCGGCGGAGTGCTGAGGCGAAGTGCTGAAACTGTCCGTCCCAACCTATGGATCGACGCCCCAAACCGCTGCCGCCCGTCACGCAACGCCGTTATACTGACTGACTGCGCCGCGCGTCGGAGCCATCACGGGTAACGGCGAACTTTCCCCGCCACCCATGGCGAACCCGGCCGCGCGGCATCGCTCTAACAGCATCGTTGCATCATCCTCGGCAGCGCTTCACGCGCGCGCCTTTCTTCGTGCCACTTGGTTAGACGGACGCTATGACCCAGAACTCGCTCCCCTCCTGGTCCTCGCTGCAAACGCATTACGAAAAGATTCGCGATGCACATATGCGCGACTGGTTCGCCCCCGAGAACGATCCCGCCCCCACCCGTGCTGAGCGCTTTGCGTTCGCGGGCGGCGGTCTCGCGGCCGATTTCTCGAAGAACCGCATCACCGAAGAGACGCTGAAACTGCTCGTGCAACTCGCGCGCGAAGCCGGCGTCGAGAAACGCCGCGACGCCATGTTCGCCGGTGAAATCGTCAACCCGACGGAAGGCCGCGCCGTGCTGCACACCGCCCTGCGCGCCACCGATCCGAAAGCGCCGTTCTACGCTCAGGTGCAGGCCGAGCGCGCCAAGATGGCCGCGTTCGCCGACCAGGTGCGCAGCGGCGAGTGGAAAGGCTATACCGGCAAGCGGATCCGCTATGTCGTGAACATCGGCATCGGCGGCTCGGATCTCGGGCCGAAGATGGTCGTGCATGCGCTGCATCATCTGGCCACGCCGGAGATCACCACGCACTTCGTGTCGAACGTCGACGGCGCCGATCTGTACAACGTGATGCAGCAGATCGATCCCGAAGAGACGCTCGCGATCATCGTCTCCAAGACCTTCACCACGCTCGAAACCATGACCAACGCGCGCTCGCTGCGCGACTGGTTCATCGAGAAAGGCTGCCCGGAAAGCGCGCTGGCGCAGCACTTCGTCGGCGTGTCGGCCAATCCTGCGGAAGTGGTCAAGTTCGGCATCGCGAAAGAGAACGTGTTCGAGATGTGGGACTGGGTCGGCGGCCGCTATTCGCTGTGGTCGGCAGTCGGTCTGTCGATCATGATTGCGATCGGACCGAAGCAGTTCGACGAACTGCTCGCCGGCGCCAACGAGATGGACCAGCATTTCCGCGACGCGCCGCTCGAAAAAAATCTGCCGGTGCTGCTCGGCATGATCGGCATCTGGTATCGCAACTTCTTCGGCTCGCAAAGCTACTTGGTCGCGCCGTATTCCGAAGCACTACATTTCCTGCCCTCGTATCTGCAACAGCTCGAGATGGAAAGCAACGGCAAGTCCGCGCGTCTGGACGGCGCGATGGTCGACTACCCGACCGCCGCGGTGACGTGGGGCGAACCGGGCACGAACGGTCAGCACGCTTTCTTCCAGATGCTGCATCAGGGTCCGACGATCGTGCCGATCGACTTCATCGCTGTGTTGACGCCGGAGCATCCGCTCGTCAGCCATCATCCGAAGCTGCTCGCCAATTGCTTTGCGCAAAGTGAAGCGCTGATGCTCGGCCGCACGCTCGAAGAAGCGAAGAAAGTGGCCGGTGCGGACAAGCCCGAACTCGCACCGCATCTGGTATTTCCGGGCAACCGTCCGACCAGCACGCTGCTGGTCGACGCGCTCACCGCACGTTCCCTCGGCGCATTGATCGCGCTGTACGAGCACAAGGTGCTGGTGCAGGGGTCGGTGTGGAACATCAATTCCTTCGATCAGTGGGGCGTGGAGTTGGGCAAGATTCTCGGCAAGGTGGTCGAGGCCGACCTGACGGCGTCGAGCGTCGATGAGAAGAAGCACGACTCGTCGACGTCCGCATTGATCGCGCGGGCGCGCGCGGCGTTGAAGAAGTAATGGTGAGCGGCACGGTGCTTCGCCGCGCCGCTGAAGTTTTATGCTGAGGTGGTTGGCGAATTCGCCCGCTGACGAAGTGAGCCGGATGAAAAAAGCGGGCCCTTGCGGCCCGCTTTTGCTTTTGTATCGACGCCCGCTCAGGCGAGACGTCCTGCCTCGATCGTCACCGTCGTATCGCAGCGGCGCGCCAGTTCGATGTCGTGCGTGACGAGAATCAACGTAGCGCCGTTCGCGCGGTTCATCTCGAACATCAGATCGATCACCGCGTGACCGGTGGCCGCATCGAGGCTACCGGTCGGCTCGTCGGCGAAGAGGATCGCCGGGTGTGTGACGAACGCGCGCGCGAGCGCCACACGTTGCTGCTCGCCGCCCGACAGCAGCTTCGGATAATGACTGGTGCGCTTGCCGAGACCGACCTGCTCCAGCAAGCCGCGCGCGCGCGTTGCGGCTTCGCGGGTGCCGATGCCGCCTTGCAGTTCCAGCGGCAAGGTGACGTTCTCGAGCGCTGTCAAATGAGGCATCAATTGAAACGACTGGAACACGAAGCCGACGGAGCCGCTGCGCAATGCGGCGCGCTCGTCTTCGTTCAGTTCACCGAGTTCGCGGCCGAGCAACCGAACCGAGCCCGAGCTCGCGCTGTCCAATCCTGCGAGCAAGCCGAGCAGCGTAGACTTGCCCGATCCGGATGCACCGACGATTGCCACACTGCTGCCGGCATCGATAGCAAGATCGATGTCGTCGAGAATCGTCAGTTCGCCCGTTGCATCCTTAACCTTCTTGCACAAACCCCGCACTTCAATGACTGGATCAGTTTTGTTTAGCATGGTGAAGCGTAGGTTGAAAGTGCGTGCCATGACGTCTCGCGCCACGGCGCTGACAACGGCATGCGGCGTTGCCGTGGCCGCTACCCTGTTTTCAGTGAGCCTCGCGGCCCGGGCCGCCAACGCACCCGAACCGGCCAAGCCGGTGATCGTCGTGCTCGGCGACAGCATCTCCGCCGAATACGGCCTGCCCCGAGACACGGGCTGGGTTGCCTTGATGCGCCAGCGCCTCACCGACGAGCGAATCGATTATAGCGTCGCCAATGCGAGCATCAGCGGCGACACCACGAGCGGCGGACGAGCCCGCCTGCCCGCGCTCATGCAGCGCCTGAAGCCGAGCATCGTGATCGTCGAACTCGGCGCCAATGACGCATTGCGCGGCGTGCCGCTCTCCACCACCGAAGACAACCTGCGCACGATCATCGAGCAGGCTCAGCAAGGTCACGCGAAGGTCGTACTGGTGGGCATGTATGTGCCGCCTAATTACGGCCCGGACTACACGCAAAAGTTCCACGGCTTGTACGGCGAACTGTCCAGGCAATTGCGTGTGCCGCTCGTGCCGTTTCTGCTCGCCGGCATTGCTGACAAACCGGACATGTTCCAGGCCGATCAGATTCATCCGACCCAGCAGGCACAGCCAGTGCTACTGAACAACGTGTGGCCCGCAGTCAAGCCACTCCTTCGCACAAGTTCGCCGCACTGAAAAAGCCTGCTAACAACTTGTTTCCAGAACTGCGGGAACGCGGATCGGTAAGTTCTCTCTGACACTTTCGTAATCCCGCGTAACCGGCTCGATTTTGAGCGACTTTTGAGGAGATAACGTGAAATATTTACCGTTAATCGCTTTGACCGTGGCAATTTCTGCCTGCGCCGCTCAACCACCCGCTGGCGTTCAGTCCGTTGGTCAAAGCCAGCAACCGCCGAAGGCTGTCGCTACCTGTATCGCGCAGAAGTGGGCAGACAGCTCGCAACAACAAGTCGTGTCGCAAGACACGCTGGCTAACGATCAAGCCATGGATGTCTATGTTCCGGGTCAGCAGCCGCCTAATGGCGCAGCCGCTGTCGTACGCCCGTCGTACACCGGCAAAGGTACGTGGGTCGGCTTCCGCGCGAATGGCGCTGCGGGCAGCGACGCCACGGGTGCAATCAGCGGCTGCCTGTAATACCGCGGCGTGCCGCAGCAAACCGTTTGACGAGCTTGCACTCGTCAAATGAAAAGCCCCGCAATTGCGGGGCTTTTTTGTGTTTGCGCGGTGTTATTCGCCGCTCGCCTGCGCATTGCTGCTGTCGAGCGAGCCGTAGAATTTCACCTTCGAACGCGCACGCAGCGCTTCGACGTAGGCCTCTGCTTCGGACTGCGCGTCGACCTGTGCGATCTGCTGCTGCGCTGCGGCCAGACGTTGCGGATCGACCGTGTTACCGGCCACCACCGCGTTCACGCGATAGATTGCATAGCCGTCGTCGCCGAGATCCACGCCGACATAGGCGGGCAATTTTTGCGCGTCCGCCTTGTAGATTGCACTCAATGCGGCCGGCGGCACGCCTTGCGCGTCGTTGCGCGACACCTTCAACGGCGACGAGAAGCCCGTGGTCGCCTTCGACTTTTCGAACTCGGCCAGTTTGGCCACGCCGTCCTTGTGAGCCGCTTCATTCGACTGAACGGCGATCACCTTCTGACGCACGGCGTCCTTGACGGCGTCGAGCGCCGGCACCGCCGCGGCCTTGTAGTCGGTCACGCGCGCCGCGATCAACGTGTTGCCGCCGACGTCGATGGCCTGCGTGTTGTTGCGTGCCGTCGTGGCGTCGCTAGCGAACACCGCGGCGAGGAACTTCGCGTTGTTCAGCGGACTGTCAGGCGCGAGCTTCGGATCCGGCTGCGGCGTGACCGTGGCGGTCTGTAATTGCAGCTTGTACTTGTCGGCAGCGGGCTGCAGGCTCTTCGCCTTTTCGTAGACGATCGACGTGAAGCCTTCCGAATCGTCGGTGAACGCCTTGCTGGCCAACTGCGTCTTCAGGTCTTTCGAAATCTGATCCTTCACTTCGTCGAACGGCTTCGTGACCGCCGGCTTCACATCCGTCACCTTGACGATGTGATAGCCGAAGTCGGTTTGCACGATGCCGCTGACTTCGTCTTTCTTCAGCGCGAACACGGCGTCGTCGAACGCCTGGCCGCCCGCGATCATGCCGCGGCCGAAGTAACCCAGATCGCCGCCCTTCGACGCCGAACCCGGATCCTGCGAATTCTGCTGCGCGATCTGCGCGAACTGGTCCGGATGCGCCTTGATCTGCGCGAGCAACTCTTCGGCCTTCTGCTTGGCCTTGGCCTTGTCAGCCGCGCTCGCGTCTTTCGGGGCCGCGATCAGGATGTGGCTTGCACGCACCTGGCCGTCGGTGCGGTAGTGCGCGATGTTGTCGTCGTAGTACTTCTTCAGATCGGCATCGCTTGGCTGCGCGGAAGCGGCGAGCGTGGCCGGCGACATCACGAGATACTGGATCGTGGCCGTCGCGGGCGTAGCGAATTCGTTGCGATGCGCGTCGTAATACGCTTGCAGCTGCGCGTCGGTGGGCTGCACCTTCGCGGCGTAGTCGCGCGGATGAAACGCAATGCCCTGCACTTCGCGCTGTTGTTCCGCGAGCTCGGTCAGATGCTGAGCCAGCGTTTTCGATGTGAACGCGCTGCCCTGAATGCTGGCCGGCAACTGCTGCGTGGCAATGCTGTAGCGCACGCGTTCGTCGTACTGGTCGGGCGTCATGCCCTGCATGGCGAGCAACTGCTTGTAGCGTTCGACGTCGACCGTGCCGTCAGGATTCTTCAGCGACGAGATCACCGGATCGTTCATCAACACACGGCGCACGGCGTCGTCAGACGCGGTCAGATGCAGGCGCTGTGTTTCATCGGCCAGCACGCGTTGCTCGATCAAACCATCGAGCATCTGAGCGCGGCGTTCCGGCGTGTCGAACGACTTCATGTCGAACTGCGCGCCGAGCATCTGACGGGCGCGGTCGAGTTGCTGACGCATCGCGTCGTCGTATTCAGCGCGCGTGATCTTGTGACCGTTGACGCTCGCGACGTTTGCACTTTCGTCAAAGAAGCCGCGGAAGCCCTGAATACCCACAAAACCCAACCCCGGCACAATGACGAGGATGAGCATGAACATCATCAGGCGTTTGTGATTGCGGAAAAAATCGAGCATGCGTGAGGAGTGCCAAAAACAGAACGCCCGATCTTACAACAGCGGGCAATAAAAAAGGCGAACCGGAGTTCGCCTTTCGAGGATACTGGCGGAGTGGACGGGACTCGAACCCGCGACCCCCGGCGTGACAGGCCGGTATTCTAACCGACTGAACTACCACTCCTTATGCAGCACAACTGCGCTGCGCTGAAACACTTAAACGAATCTGAAACTGGTGGGTGCTGAGAGGCTCGAACTCCCGACCTACGCCTTGTAAGGGCGCCGCTCTACCAACTGAGCTAAGCACCCGTTTCACGATTCAGTGCTTCTTCTGTCTGCCGCCCGATTCTCGTTAACCGACGTTCCTCAAGCAGCGAGCCCATTAGTTTAGCGCATCCTTCAGAGCTTTGCCAGGCCTAAATTTAGGAACCTTGGCCGCCTTGATTTTGATGGCAGCGCCGGTGCGCGGATTGCGCCCGGTGCGCGCGGTACGCTTGCCAACCGCGAAGGTGCCAAAACCGACCAGCGTCACCGAACCACCTTTCTTCAACGTACCTTTGACACCATCGATCACAGCGTCGAGTGCACGGCCTGCCGCTGCCTTCGAAATGTCGGCTTGCTGTGCAACGTGATCGATCAATTCCGTCTTGTTCATTCCAACCCCCGAGAATGTTTATGGCAATCGTGACGGCGCTCTGTTAGCGCCTGGCATCACGCGGCCGGCGGGCAACGCCGGGCGCAATCATTAGAATTGGCCGAAACCCCTGTGTCAAGCGGGGTTGAGCCTGATTTGGGTGGTTTTCGAGGGGGCTTCCTATAACAAGATGTTGCCGCAAATCGATGCACATACAACCAGTTGGCAAGCGCACCGCAGCTTTGCTCAATAGGTGGGAAAACGCGCCTCGCGCGACGCCTGACGCAAGTCGCGCGGCCATAAAAAAACCCGCGGTCGTGACCGCGGGTTTTCTTCAAGCAAACAGCTTCGTTACTGACTGTCTTAGTGCTTCACGACTTCCGTTGCTGCGGCGTCTTTGCCCGGCTCCGCTGCGACCGGCGCAGCAGGCTTCGGCTCTTCTTCCGGCAACGCCGCCGGCACACGTTCGAGCGCCAGTTCGAGCACCTTGTCGATCCAACGGACCGGCACGATTTCGATTGCGTTCTTCACGTTGTCCGGAATCTCCGTCAAGTCCTTGACGTTCTCTTCCGGAATCAGCACCAGCTTGATACCGCCGCGATGCGCCGCCAGCAGTTTTTCCTTCAAGCCGCCGATCGGCAGAACTTCGCCACGCAACGTGATTTCGCCCGTCATCGCGACATCGGCGCGTACCGGAATTCCGGTCAACACCGACACCAGCGCGGTCGTCATCGCGATACCGGCAGACGGACCGTCTTTCGGCGTCGCGCCTTCCGGCACGTGAATGTGAATGTCCTGCTTCTCGAACGCTTCGTCCTTGACACCGAGACGGCGCGAACGCGAACGAACCACCGAGCGTGCTGCCTCGACCGATTCCTTCATCACGTCGCCGAGCGAACCCGTGCGGATCACATTGCCCTTGCCCGGCATCACCGCAGCTTCGATGGTCAGCAGATCGCCGCCCACTTCCGTCCATGCGAGACCCGTAACCTGGCCAACCTGATTTTCCTTCGCGGCCAGACCGAAGTCGTACTTGCGCACGCCGAGGAACGTATCGAGGTTGCTGCCGTCGACCTTCACCGCGCCTTCCGCCTTCTTCAGCAGAAGCATCTTCACGACCTTGCGGCAGATCTTCGAAATTTCACGCTCGAGCGAACGCACGCCCGCTTCACGCGTGTAGTAACGAATGATGTCGCGGATCGCGGTTTCCGTCACATCGACCTCGCCTTCCTTGAGGCCGTTGTTCTTCTTCTGCTTGGGCAAAAGATAACGTTGCGCGATGCTGACCTTCTCGTCTTCCGTGTAACCCGACAGACGGATCACTTCCATCCGGTCGAGCAACGGCGGCGGAATGTTCAGCGAGTTCGACGTCGCGACGAACATCACGTCCGAGAGATCGAAGTCGACTTCGACGTAGTGATCGGCGAACGTATGGTTCTGTTCCGGATCGAGCACTTCCAGCAAAGCCGACGACGGATCGCCGCGGAAGTCCTGACCCATCTTGTCGACTTCGTCGAGCAGGAAGAGCGGATTGCGCACGCCGACCTTGGTCAGGCTTTGCAGAATCTTGCCGGGCATCGAACCGATGTACGTACGACGGTGACCGCGAATCTCGGCTTCGTCGCGCACGCCGCCGAGCGCCATACGCACGAACTTGCGGTTCGTGGCGCGAGCGATCGACTGACCCAGCGACGTCTTACCGACACCCGGAGGCCCGACGAGGCACAGGATCGGCGCTTTGACCTTGTCGACACGTTGCTGGACCGCGAGATACTCGAGAATGCGTTCCTTCACTTTCTCGAGACCGAAGTGGTCCTCGTCGAGCACGCGTTCCGCATTCGAGAGGTCGTTGTTGACCTTGCTCTTCTTGCGCCACGGCAAGCCTATCAGTGTGTCGATGTAGTTGCGCACGACGGTCGCTTCAGCCGACATCGGCGACATCAGCTTGAGCTTTTTCAGCTCGGCGTCGGCCTTCTTCTTGGCTTCCTTCGGCATGCGGGCAGCCGTGATGCGCTTCTCGAGTTCTTCGAGGTCCGCACCTTCTTCGCCTTCGCCGAGTTCCTTCTGGATCGCCTTGACCTGTTCGTTCAGGTAGTACTCGCGCTGGCTCTTCTCCATCTGGCGTTTCACACGCCCACGGATGCGCTTTTCGACCTGCAGGATGTCGATCTCGGCTTCGAGTTGCGCGAGCAGATGCTCGAGTCGCTCGATGACCGGGAACATTTCGAGGATGTGCTGCTTCTGGTCGAGCTTGAGCGGCAAGTGCGCCGCGATCGTGTCGGCCAGACGCCCGGCCTCGTCGATACCCGACAGCGACGTCAGGATCTCGGGCGGGATCTTCTTGTTCAGCTTCACATACTGGTCGAACTGCGACACGATCGCGCGGCGCAGCGCTTCAGTTTCAGCGCTGTCGGCGTGGTCGGGTTCGAGCGGCATGACTTCGCACGAGAACTGCGTTTCCTGTTCTTCGATGGAAAGCGTTTTCGCGCGCTGCAAGCCTTCGACGAGCACCTTCACGGTGCCATCGGGCAGCTTCAGCATTTGCAGGATGTTCGCGACACACCCTACTTCGTACATGTCCTTTTCGGTCGGCTCATCTTTCGCAGCCGTCTTCTGGGCGACGAGCATGATGTGCTTGCCGCCTTCCATCGCTGCTTCGAGAGCCTTGATCGACTTCGGGCGGCCTACGAAGAGCGGAATCACCATGTGCGGGAAGACGACTACGTCACGCAGCGGGAGCAGCGGGAGCGTAATGCGTTCCGGCGGAAGGAGTTGGGTTCCTGACATTTCATTTCCCCATGAGTGGAATCAGTTCGTTCGATAGGTGAGGCCAGCAGAAAAGATTGCAAGCCTCCGCGTGTGGGAAAAGTTCAGTGACTCCGAAGGTTCAGTGACTCCATAGTGAAAACAACCAGCCTGACCACACGATAAACGAAAAAAGCCGTTCACGTTGCCATGAACGGCTTTTTTTGCAGAACCCGAAAGCCGATCAGTTCGAACCCGCCACTTTGGGCGCGTCTTCGTAGATCAGTAGCGGTTTGCCGTCGCCGTCAATCACGTTGTCGTCGATGATGACCTTGCTAACGCCTTTCATTTGCGGCAGGTCGTACATCACATCAAGCAACGCCTGTTCCAGGATGGAGCGCAGACCACGCGCACCCGTCTTGCGACGAATTGCCTTACGCGCGACAGCTTGCAACGCGGCCGGGCGAATTTCGAGCTCGACGCGTTCCATGTTGAACAGCTTGTGGTACTGCTTCACCAGTGCATTCTTCGGTTCGACGAGAATTTTCATCAACGCCGCTTCGTCGAGCTTGCCGAGCGTGGCGACCACCGGCAGACGGCCGATCAGTTCCGGAATGAGGCCGAATTTGATCAGATCTTCCGGTTCCACTTCGCGCAGCACTTCGCCGGCGTCGCGATCCTGCTTGCTCTTCACGCTCGCGCCGAAGCCAATACCGGTCTTCTCGGTACGATCGACGATGACCTTTTCGAGGCCGTCAAACGCGCCACCGCAAATGAACAGAATGTTGGTGGTGTCGACCTGGATGAAGTCCTGATTCGGGTGCTTACGGCCGCCTTGCGGCGGCACCGACGCCATCGTACCCTCGACCAGCTTCAGCAAGGCCTGTTGCACGCCTTCGCCCGACACATCGCGGGTGATCGACGGGTTGTCGGACTTGCGGCTGATCTTGTCGATTTCGTCGATGTAGACAATGCCGCGCTGGGCTTTGTCGACTTCGTAATTGCAGTTTTGCAGCAGCTTCTGAATGATGTTCTCGACGTCTTCACCGACATAGCCGGCTTCCGTCAGCGTGGTTGCATCGGCAATCACGAACGGCACGTTCAGAAGGCGTGCGAGCGTCTGCGCGAGCAGCGTCTTGCCGGAACCGGTCGGGCCGATCAGCAGGATGTTGCTCTTGGACAGCTCGATCTCATCCTTCTTGTCGAGATGCTTGAGACGCTTGTAGTGGTTGTACACCGCGACCGCGAGAATTTTCTTCGCGCGTTCCTGACCGATCACATACTGGTCGAGGATTTCACGGATTTCCTGTGGACTCGGCAGGTCGGACTTCGACAAGCCCGCCTCGATGCCCGCACCTGCAGCCTCATCACGGATGATTTCGTTGCACAGGTCGATACATTCATCACAGATGAACACCGACGGGCCGGCAATCAGTTTTTTGACCTCATGCTGGCTCTTGCCGCAAAACGAGCAATACAACAGCTTTTCGCTGTTAGAACCTTTCTTGTCCGCCATAGATGTGTGAGCCTCCGGACACTCGATTACATGATACGCCGTTTGCCCTGGCCTCGCAGTTTGGGCGGGGCCGGGCTTGAGCCAAGGTGACGGCGTTTGCCGCAGGCACTCGGACGAAATTTGATTATTTCACAACCGATCCGGCGACGTTTTTGCCCCAATTCGGGGCAAAAACGCACCATCTCAAGGACGCTTGTGCGCCACCTGGTCGACGAGGCCGTAAGCTTGCGCGTCGTCGCCGGACATGAAGTTGTCACGGTCGGTGTCGCGTGCGATACGCTCGACCGGCTGGCCGGTGTGATGCGCGAGCAGATGATTTAGCCGTTCCTTCAAATACAGGATTTCGCGCGCCTGAATTTCGATGTCCGACGCCTGACCACGCGCGCCGCCGAGCGGCTGGTGAATCATCACGCGCGAATTCGGCAGAGCAAAACGCTTGCCTTTCGCGCCGGCCGCCAGCAGGAATGCGCCCATGCTGGCTGCAAGACCCATGCACAGCGTGGAGACGTCCGGCTTGATGAACTGCATCGTGTCATAAATCGCCATGCCGGCGGAAACCGAGCCGCCCGGGCTGTTGATGTAGAAACTGATGTCCTTGTCCGGATTCTCGCTTTCGAGGAACAGCATCTGCGCGACGACGAGATTGGCCGTCTGGTCGTTCACTTCACCGACCAGGAACACAATGCGTTCCTTGAGCAGACGGGAGTAGATGTCATACGAGCGCTCGCCCCGGCCGCTCGTTTCCACGACGATCGGCACCAGTCCGAGCGCCTGCGCTTCGAGATCCCGCGACGACTGGGAGGTCAACGTGTCCAGCATTTGAGCGCGAAAGGTCATGCAGTGGATCCTTGTCTGAAATATTCTAACTATTAGATGCTGGACAGGTGTGGTCGACAACCCCGTATTCAAGTGCGCGATCAGTGCATGTGCGCCGCGCAACACGAAGCAAAAACGCAATACACATTCACAGCACAAAAAAACGGCGTGCGGGCCGTCGCTCCGACAGCCGGCACGCCGTTGCAGCGACGCTTACGCTTGCGCCGTTGCGCTTGCCAGTTCTTCGAAGCTCACTTCCTTGTCCGTCACCTTGGCCTTGCTGAGGACGAAATCGACGACGTTGGCTTCAACGACGTACGCTTCCATTTCGGCAAGACGTTGCTGGTTGGAATAATACCAGCGGACGACTTCCTTCGGGTCTTCGTAGCTTTTCGCGAACTCGTCCACTTCGGCGCGAATCTGCTCCGGCTTGGCTTGCAGTTCGTTGGCCTTGACCAGCTCGGCCAGCACGAGGCCCAGCTTGACGCGGCGCTCAGCCTGTTCCTTGAACATGGCAGCCGGAATCGGCGCATCTTTGGCGTTCGGCACGCCGCGTTGCTCCAGATCCTGACGCGCCATCGCGACGAGGCGTTCCTGATCCTGTTCGATCAGTGCATTCGGCACGTCCAGTTCGGAAATCTTCAGCAGCGCGTCCATCACCTGGTTCTTGACGATGGCTTGCGTGCGGCGCTTCGCTTCGCGCTCGAGATTGTCTTTGATCTCGGCGCGCATCTTGGTCAGGTCACCGTCTTCGATGCCGAGCGACTTCGCGAATTCAGCGTCGATTTCCGGCAGATGCGGCCACTCGATCTTCTTCATCGCGATCGTGAATTGCGCGGTCTTGCCGGCAACGTCCTTGCCGTGATAGTCCTCAGGGAACGCCAGATCGAATTCCTTCGACTCGCCGACCTTCAGGCCCGTGGCTGCCTTTTCGAATTCCGGCAGCATGCGGCCTTCGCCCAGCACGAACGCGAAGTCGTCTGCGCTGCCGCCCTGGAACACTTCACCTTCGATCTTGCCGACGAAGTCGACCGTCACGCGATCGCCTTCTTTCGCTGCCGTGTCGCCGCCGCCATCACCGTGCTCGCCGGCTTCGCCGCGAGCGTGGAAGTGCACGCGCTGCTTGCGCAGGATGTCCAGCGTGCGGTCGATTTCCGCCTCGCTGATGCTGGTCGTGGTGCGCTCGATTTCAGCCGTGGCGACGTCGCCCAGCTTCACTTCCGGATACACCTCGAACGTCGCGTCGAACGCGTAGTCGCCTTCAGTGGCCTCGGCCTTCGGCGCGAAGCTCGGCTGACCGGCGACGCGCAGGTTTTCGGCGCGGCTGATGTCGAAAAATTCCTTGCCGACCTTGTCGCTCAGCACTTCGGCTTCCACCTGGCCCGAATACTGTTGCGTCACCATCTTGAGCGGCACCTTGCCCGGGCGGAAACCCGGCATGCGCACGTTCTTCGCGAGTTGACGGATACGCGAGTCCACTTCCTTCTGCACGGCGTCCTTCGGCAGGGAAATCGTTACGCGGCGTTCGAGCTTGCCGAGGTTTTCAACAACGTTAGCCATGGCTTCAATCGTCCTAAAATTATTCGAGCGAATCAGTTATCTTCTCCGTGCCGCTTGTCGATGTCGCGCGATCTCGCGTTTTTGGTCGCGTGTTGATCGCTTCGCACCGATTGCGCGCCTGCGCCGCGGGCTTGCAGGCCGTCGGCAGCACGGTTGGGTCCAAAGAGCCGAATATTTTAGCAAACTATTTGCGCGCCTAGCCGGGATTCGATGCATGGGCGCGTTTTTATCGCGTTTTTGCTCGGATTCCGGCCGCTTTCCGCGCTGTTTCAGGCCCGTTTGCGCACTGTTCCAGTGCGGCAGGAGTGCCGCGCCACTACTACGCCGCGCCTGTCCGCACGAATTTTTCCCGACAGCTTCGCTTCCATCACCCGGCGCGGACGAAAGCAAGAGCAAAGCTAAAGCACGCGCCGCGCGCGCGCGCTGACGCTGTCAATGCCGGCTATGCCATTCGACATATTCAGTCGGCGCGCCCATGCTGATAAGCTAATGGACGCGCTCGGGGCTGCGCGCGCATCCCGACATTTCACCCGCCCTCGCAACGATTCCAACCATTCAGAGACACCATGCCGAATTCGCCGTCCTCGCCCGTCGTCGTCATTGCTCCCGATTCCTTCAAAGGCTCGCTCAGCGCGGAACAGGTCGCGCAAGCGATCGCAGCGGGCATCCAGCGCGCCCGTCCTGACGCGGACGTGCGCATCTGCCCGATGGCCGACGGCGGCGAAGGCACGCTCGACGCCATGCTCACGGGCGGCGGCGAACGCCGCACCCTGAGCGTGCGCGGCGCGGCCGGTCCGGTGCGCGACGCGCTCACGGGTCTGCTCGCCAACGGCAGCGCGATCATCGAAACGGCGGAGGTCGTCGGCATTACGGACCCGGTGGGAATGGGCGTGCCCGTCGAGGCGCGCAGCACGCGCGGCATGGGCGAAGCGATTCGCGCACTGATGGACGCCGGCGTGCGGCGCTTTTTCGTCGCGCTTGGCGGCAGCAGCACGAACGACGGTGGCGCGGGCCTTCTGGCCGGCCTCGGCCTCAAGCTGTTCGACGCCCAGGACAATGAACTCGACGCCACGCCGGAACAGCTCGCCCGTCTCGCGCGAGTGGACGTGTCGCAACTCGACGCGCGTCTCGCCGACACGCAGTTCGTCGGCATGTCGGACGTGGACAATCCGCTTACCGGCGATCACGGCGCCACCGCGGTGTTCGGTCCGCAAAAGGGCGTGAAACCGGACCAGGTGGCCGCGATCGACGCAGCGCTGGCCCGTTTCGCCGATCTGCTCGAACCGGCGCTCGGCCGCACGGCGCGCGAACTGCCCGGCGCGGGCGCGGCCGGCGGCCTCGGCTTCGCGCTGCATATGCTTGGCGCGCAGTTCGAACCGGGCGCGGAAACCGTCGCGCGACAAATCGGGCTGGACGCCGCGCTCGAAGGCGCGGACTGGCTGATCACCGGCGAAGGCCGTTCCGATGTGCAAACGCTGCACGGCAAGGCACCCTTCATCGCCTGCCGTCACGCACAGGCTG
Organism: Paraburkholderia sp. BL9I2N2; assembly: GCF_004339745.1. GTDB lineage: Bacteria > Pseudomonadota > Gammaproteobacteria > Burkholderiales > Burkholderiaceae > Paraburkholderia. The sequence goes on from NZ_SMGP01000001.1 coordinate 2,211,353, forward strand.
CCGGCGTGCCGGCCACGCTCCTCTCAGGTGGCGTCGACTCCGCCGCCTTGCCGCGCCTCGCCGAATATTTCAGCGGCTGCTTCTCGCCGGCGCCTGGACCGATCACGCTCGAAGTCGCGATCCGCGACGCGGCGCGCCTGTTGGCGGACGAAGCCGAACAGTTGACGCGCCTGAAATACGGCACGCGTTGACCGGCAAGACGGTTGCGGCAACAATCACAGCGCCGCGACCGCTCACACACTACGGGAAGACCATGAAGGACGCCAAAGCCGGGCTCGAACAGTTCCTGACGTACCGTCTGCATGTCCTCAACAAACTCGCCGAACGCGGCATCAGCGAACGCTATCAGAACAAGCTCGGCGTGACCTTGCCTGAAGCGCGCGTGATTGCGTCGGTGGGATCGTTCGGGCCGTTCTCGATCATGGAACTGGCAAGGCATGCCAATCTCGACAAAAGCCAGGCAAGCCGCGCCGCCGAGGCGTTGATCAAGCAGGGACTCGTGAAGCGCGAGGCGAGCGCCGAAGACGGCCGCGTCGTGCTGGTGTCGCTCACTCCCGAGGGCCGCGCGCTGTATCGGAAGGTGATGCCGATCGCGCGCAAATGGAACGGCGATATGTTCGACTGTCTCGACGAGCAGGAGAAGCTTGCCTTCGGCGACGCGCTCGACAAGATCATCGGCACGATGACGGCGCGCGAGGAGTGACCTGCGCGCCGCATGCGGGCGCTGAATTCAGCCTTTGCGCTCGCCCTGCCCGTTCGCGTCGCCCGCGCCGGGATCGCTAGCCGCCGCGCCCGCTACCCCGGACCCTTTCGACGCGCCAGGTGCGCCAACGGGCGTAACGCCCGCCTGCGCATGAGCACCACGCGCGAGCCGCCACGCGATCGCCGCGAGCGAACCGACTGCCAGTAGCAGCGCCGCCCATAACAGGTAGCGGCGCATCGCATCGGGATCCTTCGCGGACTGCGCCCTCGCGGCCTGCTCCGGTGACAGCGCATCACCCAGGCGCGCCGTCGCGGGGACCGCTGAGGCACCCATCAACAGCTCGTCGCGGGTCACCGCCGAGGACACCGTCGTCGCGCTACCCACCGCCAACGTGAACGGCGCGGTCCCACGCGCGACGAACGTCAGCGTCGCCGGACGCCAGCCCGCGGCAATGGTCAGTGTGCCGCTGCCGAGTCCGCCGTTGCGCGGGTCGACCACCACGCGCCATTGACGATCCGTATCGGGCGTCAATTCGAGCGAAGGATTGCTTTGCTCCACGTCGCCGTTGTGCAGGCGGAACAATGTCGCGCCCGCGACTTCGCGCCACGGCGTATCCAGCCCCGCGCGCGAATAGACGACCGCAGGCGCAACCGTATTCGGCTGAGGCAGATTCAGGCGCAACCGGTCGATGGGATACGGGCCGCCGGTGCTGAAGAAATACTCGCCGGGTTTCGGCCCCGCGTGCGCGACGATGCCTTCGCGCCACGTCCGCTCCGCGCGTTGCGCGGCGTCGGCGGCCAGCGCCTGTATCTCCATGTCCAACGACTCGACATACGGCGCGCCGTCGAGCCAGCGCAAACGCAGGTAACGCGCCCGCATGCCGTCCAGTTCGATCCGGTCCTGACTCAGCGTGCTGCCGTTGTAGCTGACCTTGAGAAGTTGCGCATCGCCGGCGGGTTGCCAGTGCCGCAAGTCGTCGCTCGCTTCGACCGTGACGCGCCCCTGGTAATTGTCGTCGCGCAGGTGCACGAGCAACGCGCTCACGCGGCTGGTACGCGACGCGCGTCCGAGGTCGATCAGGTCGGTGTCGTGTTGCGCGCGGGAAGGCGGAGCCGAGGTCGCGCGCAGCGAACCGTCGGCGGCGATCGTCACGCCGAGCGGCGCGCCGGAACTGCCGGAGGCGGCGGGCGGCAACGGAAACCAGCGCACCGGACGCAGCGTGGGCGGCGTGCGGGCAGGCTCGCGCGGCGCATCGAGTGAGTACGGCACGGGTTCGCCGGTGCCGTTGAAGACGCGCACGTCGCCGAGATCGTGACGCTGGCTTGCCGCGTAGACAGTTGCCGGCAGCGTCACGCTGTAGTACGCGGCGCTCTCGTCGAGTTGCAGCGCAAAATGCTGCGCGAAGTCGTCGGCCGCGACCGCGGGCGCGGACGCCCACGTCGCCACGATCGCAAAACACCAGCCGGTCAATGTAAAGACACGTTTCATTGCTTAGTTTCCACGACCAGAGCCTTAGGCGGTAACGGCGAGAAGTAGCCGATCAGCAACAACATCAACCCGATGCCGATAAACGAAACGATCCGCTCGATTCCGGTCACGTGAGACAGGTCGAACAGGAACAGCTTGACCACGGTCACCGCCAGCAGCGCGCCGCCGATGAACCAGAAGATCCGGCTCGCGCGGCGCGTCGCCCAGATCATCATGGCAAGCGCGCACACGGTCCAGAATACCGATATTGACGCCTGCACGAGCATCGAGTGTGACATGGTCTCGAGCTGGTACGGCACTCCCGTCCAATGATGCAGCGTACGCAGCAGCATGGCGTTCAGCCAGAAGAATCCAGTCGCGCCGGCCGCCACCTGCAACGGCACGCGATATTCGCCGATCGGCACGCCTAGCCGGTGAATCCGCACGAGCCAGAACGCCGCCAGCGCGAATATCAGCGCCTGCACCAGGTCGAGCGGATTGAGCAACGGCAGACGCGCCCATGTGCCGCCGTCCTGCGTCAGGTTCGCAATGAACGTCCATATCCACATCACCAGCACGAGCGGCGTCGAGGCGATCGCGCACAGCCGCACGATACTGTCGCGGCGCGCGAGCCACAAGCCGGCAAAAGCAAACGCGCTCCAGCCGACCAGAAACACCTGCTGCAGACTGAACGACGCGAGCACCGCATCGACATCGTACGCCGCGTGAAAGTGATGATGCAGCGTGCGCAAAAGCAGCGCGTTGAAGCATAGAAACAGCGTGGCGAGCACCAGGTAATCGAAGGCGCGCGGATGCCATTGCACACCCAATGCGCGTAGTCTGCGCAGCCATACCGCGCAGGCGACGAACACGAGGATCTGCGCGACGTCGAGCGGATTGAGGATCGGCAACCACACGAGCGGCGCGGCGCTGCCGTCGCTCGTCACGCTCGCGATACTCCACGCCCACAGCAGGACGGCGAGCGGCGCCGCGGCCCACACCTGATACGCCTGCATGAAGCGCGCGACCGGCCAGCGCAGACGATGGCCGGCGCCCGCCAGCAACAGCAGCAGCACACCGAAGCCATACGCCCACGCGCTCCAGCTCCACGCGCCTTCGGGCACGTAGGCCCGCAATCCCCAGTAGCCTTCGAGCGCGGCGAGCGCGCCGGCCGTCCAGAACATCAGCGTATGCAGCGGCGCGAGCAGGATATCGCTGACGTCGCGCTGCTGACGCCACAACAACGCATACGCCGAGAGCGCTGCGAGCGCGCAGACCAGCCAGCCGTAGCCGGTCACGGGCGCCATGCCCAACGTGAAAAGCTCCGCGGTCAGCAGCGCGAGGACCGGCACGAGCGCCAGCGCCGGCAATTCGGCAAGCGGCCAGCGCAGCGTGCGGCGCGCGCCGTGAGCGAGCCACGCCGTCAGCACGGCGAAGAGCGCGACGGCCGCGGTGTCGAAGCGGGCGTGGCCGTAGCCAGGATGAGCGCTCGTGTACGCATGGATTTCGTACAGGCCACCAAAGGTCCACCACAACAAACCCCACACGCTGGCGACGAGACCGATCTGCGGCATCCACAGGTGCCACTCGCCTGCTTCGCTGCGGCCGTGCAAACGCCATCCCGTGAAGATGCCCGCGAGCGCGATCAGCACGGACGCGATATAGGCGCCGTTCAGGACCGGCCAGACGCTCGCGTCGGAGCTCTGCGTGATCGTGCCGATCGCGTAGGCGCCCGCCGCCGCCAGTTGCAACAGCAGGCCGAAGCCAAACGCGCTCAGGCGCCGCTGACGCACGGCGAGCCAGGTGATCGCCGCGCCTTCGATGGCCCAGGTCGCGCTCGTCGTCGGTCCGGTGAATGCGAGCGGCACGGCGAGCGTGGCGAAGATCACCGCCAGCGCGAGCATCGCCTCGAACATCATGCCGAGGCGTTCGCGGCGCCGCGAGAGCCAGCCCGCGATCGCAAGATAGAACGCGGCCAGCGCCACCGCGCTCCACGCCAGGCCGAATTCGGTGTTCTTCATCAGCGCGGCTTGCAGGCCGATCGCCACCAGCGGCGTGCCGAACACCAGCGTGCCGTCGACGTAATGCTTGAGCGCGATTTCGCGCCGTACCGCGTAGAGCAGCGCGATGCCGACGTACATCAGGAAAAACAGAATCAGGAACGGCTCGGTGCTCGCGAGCAGCTCGGGGCGGTAGGCCATCACGCCCCACGCGGCGCCGATCGAAAACGTGAATACGAAGCCGAGCAGATTCAACGGGCGCCACGCCTTGAACCAGGCGATCGCGAAGATGCCCGCGTTGAGCAGCGCGTAGTAGCTGAACAGCATCACATGGCTGCCGCCGCCCGTCGACAGCAACACCGGCGCGAGAAAACCGCCCGCGCTGCCCATGAAGGCCAGCGACGAAGCGTTCTGCCGCACCGCGAGAAACGCGCTGAGCGCGCAGATCGCGACCATCAGCGGCAAGGCTGCGCCCGCCGGTAGCAAGTGGTAAAGCCTCGTGGCCGCGAACACGGTCAGATACAGCGCGCCGACGCCGCCGCCTTGCAGGATCAGACCGTACGCACCGCGTCGCTCGCCGATACGCCAGCCGAGCACGAGCAAGGCCGTCGCGGCGAGCGCTACACCGGCGAGGCGGAATTCGATCGGCAGCAGGCTGTTGTCGGCCGCGTATTTGAGCAGGAAGGCAATGCCGAAAAAACAGCACGATGATGCCGACGCGCACGACCGTGTTGCCACCTAGAAGCCAGTCGCGGCCCGCTTTGAAGAGACGTTCGGCGAGACCGGGGCCACGCGGGGGCGCGGGTGGTGAAGGTGGTACGGGAGGCAGCGGCGCTGACGTTGTCGGCTGGGCTGAAACCAGTGGTGCGGTCGAGGTGGCCGGTGTGGCGCCTGGTGCGCCTGGAGTGCTTGGAGTGCCGGGTGCGCCGGCTATGCGCGCCGCACTCTGGGAGGCCGGCACGCTGGCTTCGGCGCTTGTCGGTGAGCGCGCGGCAGCGAGTTGCATCGTCAGCACCGCAGGCTGCGGACGTGCCGTCTGCTCATTTGCAGGCGGGATCGCGTAAGGACTCGACGCGGCGTCCGCTGGCCGCGGCTTGAACGCCGCACTATCGGCGGCCTGCGTAGTGGTATCCGTAGCGCCCTCGACGCCGCCCGTACGCAACTGACGAATCTCGCCGCGCAACACGACGATCTCGCGTTCGAGCCGCTCGACGCGCGCCGCCAGTTCACCCGAAGAATTCCAGCTATCACTCGCGGCCGCTTTGGCAGCAGATTCCGTCGCGGCACCCGACGACTTCTTTTGCAGCAGACGCGAAAACGCGAAACCGGCCACGGCGCCCAGCAGTGCACCGAGGCTGATCGAAAAATCGTTCGATAAGGCGGCCAGCATGCCGACCACCGCGCCAAGCACGGTCAATATCACGCTCATCGCACCCCCACCATTTTATTGTGTTCTGTAGCGAGATCTGTTTGGTCACGCACGGATTAATCCGCGAGTATTACGTCAACGATACGGCGAAAATCGGCGCGCAGAATACCATGCAAATCGCGCTTTCGAGCCAACAACGCGGTGAATAGCGAATATGCAACGATGCTTAATGATTTTTCCTACGACATTCCGCCATTGATACCCAGCGAATTGATTCCCGCAGCCGCGCAAGCCGCGCTAGCGAATACCCCGATTAATTCAGCCGGCGAATTAGCAAACTGTGGCAATGGCCATTACCGGAAAGCATCTCATACGTCTAACGCTCGGCCTGCGTGAGGTCGTCAATATAGACTCGCACCGCCCGCTGCTCACGACGAGCGGCCAACCATGTCAAAATTCGGCACCGGCCATCGGGCCATCCATCTCCCACATCTCATCCAAGGAAGTTGCAGTGGACATCAACAAACAGGTCGCGGCCCTCACCGCTTCGGAACTCCAGACGGCCGGCGCGAGCCAGGCCACGGCGATTGCGGTTAGCGTGCTGCTGCGTCATCTGCGCTCGCCTGAGCTAGCGAAGCTGTTGTCGTCGGCGTTCGAAAACCATCAGGCGGTCATGCTGCAAACGCCGTGGCCCGAGCCGATGCTGCAGGCGTTCGAATCGACCCGCCGCTTTCTCGAAGGCGCCGCGCAAGCGGACCTGCCGGGCACGCAAGCGCCTGCGCAAACGCCGGACGCCTGAGCCCGGCCAGACCGCGCCGCCGGTAGCGCCGAAAAACGGAACCCTGTCAGTCCACGGATTCAACGGGGTTTTCTTCCACGAATAGACGGTGCGAAGGAGAAGGTCGAACGCCTATACCCTTCAGGACGACGCTGCGAGAATTGTGCCGAGCCACGTGCGCAGCGCCGATATCTCCTCCCCGCACACTGAATGCGGCATCGGATATGCGCTCCAGTCGACCTTGCAACCTCGCGTGATCGCAAAGTCGCGCGCGGCCTCGCCTAACTGGATCGGCAACACGTCGTCGTACATGCCATGCGCGGCAAAGATCGGCGTGCCACGGTTCGCAGCGCTCAAGCGGCTGTCGATAAAGCCCGGCGATGGCACATAACCCGACAGCACGATCAAGCCGGCAAGTGTCTCAGCGTGCGTCAGCCCCGCTGAATAGGTCATCGCCGCGCCTTGCGAAAAACCCGCGAGAAAGATGTTCGAAGTCGGAATGCCGCGCCGGTTCTGCGCTTCGATCAATTGCCGCACGGTTGCACAAGACAATTCGATACCCGCTTCGTCGACTTGCTCATTGATGTTCTGAAACGACCGGATGTCATACCACGCGCGCATCACATAGCCGTTATTTGCGGTAACGGCAATCTCCGGCGCATTGGGAAACACGAAGCGTACGGCGGGCGCATCGGCGAGACGCAGTTCGGGCACGAGCGACACGAAGTCGTTGGCGTCGGCGCCGAGACCGTGCATCAGGATCACGGCGAACCTGGGATTCGGCGCACTTTCAATTTCGATGGTGGACGGTTGCTCGTTCATGTATCGCGATTACTCGGCTTCAGAAAACGTTCAGAGGATCGGAATGAGTACAGGGAGGATATACCGCCAAGTTAGACAAGGTACACCAGTCATCTCGATTGTCATCGGGCCCAGTCATCAAAGTACGGCGCGAGCACGGCTCGCCTCCTGTTTGTTCCAAAGCGCCGTGATCCTCCGGTTGTCAATTGCAGGCCGTTCGATTCAAAGCCTGTCTCCTCCCGCCTCCGCCCGCGACCGCGCCCGCCCGCGTCCCGCCGCGCTCCGCGCCGGCGCCACGACCTCAGCGAGCAGTTCCTCGTGCAGCGCTCGCAAGACCTCGACGAACGCCGACGCCAGCCGCTCTCGCGGCCTGTGCGGAGGAAACAGCAGATAGGTCTGAAAGCGCGTGGCCGGCAGGAATGGGCGAATCGCGATTTCCGGCCCGGCGAAGTCGCGCGCGACGATCGGATGCGCGAGCGTTACGCCCATGCCGTGACGAACCATCTCGCAGCACATCGCGGTGTATTGCGCCTCGATCGCCATGACACGCTGCACGCCCGCGCGCTGGAACACCTCGTCCATCAAGGCGCGCGTGCCGTCGCCGTGACACAGCGAGATGAACGACTCGCCCTCCAGATCCTCCGGCTTGATGCTGCGCTTCGCCGCCAGCCGATGCGCCGCCGGCATCACGCACACGGCAGCCACGTCCGCCAGTTGTTCGACCTCGCAATCGGACGCCTCGCTGACATACACCGCGACGCCGAGATCGCAAAACTGCGACGCCGTCCAATGATTGACCGTGCCCGACGTATTCACGTGCAGCGAAACGGTGACATCCGGAAACAGTTCGACAAACCGCTTGATGGCATGCGGCACCAGCGTCATGCCCGCGGAGGGCATCGCCGCGATGCGCAGACGCCCGCTGCCGAGATTGCGAATCTGCGCCGCGGCATTCGCCAACCCCTGCAAGCCGACAAACGCGCGTTCGACTTCGCGAAAGAACGCTTCGCCCTCGCTCGTCGGAATCAGCCGCACGCCGCTGCGCTGAAAAAGTTGCAGCCCCGTGTCGCGTTCGAGTTGCGCGATCAGACGGCTCACGTTCGGCTGCGACGTGAAGAGCGCCTTGGCCGCGGCGGTCATCGACCCCGACACCATCACCGCGCGAAACGCCTCGATGTGCTTGAGATTCATCCGTATTCTCCCTTAGACGACGTCCTGCAACCCATATCATCCATGCATAGATAGGTATTTTATTCGTATTGGACGACATGACCAGCCGGCGCGACACTGCATTCCAACGACGGGCAGCGAAGCCCGCCTCCCCACACCGGAACTGGAGATCGTCGTCATGAGAAGAGCGTTGCATCGCCGCCTGTCCGCCCCGTCCCACCCTGCCTTCGCGGCGCTTTTATGCGCCTGCGCCCTCGCCGCTCCGCTCTTCGCGCAGGCCGAAACGACGCTCTATGTCGCCAACGTCGGCGGCTCGAACGAGCAGCTCTACCGGCAGAAAATCATTCCGCCGTTCGAGAAGGCGCATAACGTCAAGATCGTCTACGTGGCGGGCAATTCGAGCGATACGCTCGCCAAGCTGCAGGCGCAGAAAGGCCATCAGCAGATCAACGTCGCGGTCATGGACGATGGTCCCATGTACCAGGCGATGCAGTTGAACCTGTGCGCGAAGCTCGACGACGCGCCCGTGATGAAAGACGTGTACCCGCTCGCGAAGCTGGGGCCGAGCGCGATCGGCGTCGGCATGGTGGCAACCGGCATCGGCTATAACGAGGAGGCCTTCAAAAAGGCCGGCCTGCCGCCGCCCGACTCGTGGAAGGCGCTCACCGACAGCCGCATCAAGGGCAAACTCGGCGTGCCGCCGATCACCAATACCTATGGTCTGCATACGCTCGTGATGCTCGCGCGTCTGTCCGGCGGCGGCGAGAAGCATCGATCCCGGCTTCACCGCGATGACCCGACAAGTCGCGCCGAACGTGCTGTCCTGGGCGCCGACGCCCGGCGAGATGGACGGCCAGATGCAGTCCGGCGACGTGATCCTCGCGCCCTACGGCAGCGGCCGCGCGGTCGCCTTGCAGAACACCGGCTTCCCGCTCAAGTTCATCTACCCGAAGGAAGGCGCGGTCGCGTTGCAGGTGGCGGCCTGCGCGATCGCGGAGAACGCGCAGCCGCAGTTGTCGCAGCAGTTCGTGCAGTACCTGTTGAGCCCGGAAGTGCAGGCACTGCAGGCGCAAGGCATCGGTCTGGGTCCGGTCAACAAGACCGTCAAGCTCACGCCTGAGATCGCCGCGCGCGTGCCCTACGGTCCCGAGCAGATCTCGAAGCTGACCGCAATGGACTGGGCCACGATCAACCAGCATCGGACCGAATGGACCGAGCGCTGGAACCGTTCGGTCGAACGCTGAAGTGCGGCACCAGCAGGTTCCTCGCGCGGCGCGCGATCTGATGAAGGAGCGAGGCGCATGGCCTTCCTGACTCTGCAAGGCATCTCGAAACGCTACGGCGATTTCACGGCGGTCGATCGACTCGATCTGGCCGTCGAACGCGGCGAACTGCTGTCTTTGCTCGGACCCTCCGGCTGCGGCAAGACCACCACGCTGCAAATGGTCGCGGGCTTCATCACGCCGACGACGGGCCGCATTCTGCTCGATGGCCGCGACATCACCAACGAGCGTCCCGAGAAGCGCGGCATCGGCGTGGTCTTTCAGAGCTATGCGCTGTTTCCGCACATGACGGTGGCGGGCAACGTCGGCTTCGGACTGGAGATGCGCAAGGTCAGGCGCAAGGAGCGCGATGAGCGCGTCGCCGAAGCGCTCTCGCTCGTGCGTCTGAAGGGCCTCGGCCACCGCTATCCGAAGGAACTGTCGGGCGGCCAGCGTCAGCGTGTGGCGATTGCGCGCGCCATCGCGATGCAGCCGGAACTGCTGCTGCTCGACGAACCGATGTCCAACCTCGACGCCAAGCTGCGCGAGGAGATGCACATCGAATTGCGCGCGATCCAGAAGCGCCTCGGCATCACGACGATTCTCGTCACGCACGATCAGGTTGAAGCGATGACCATGAGCGACCGCATCGCGGTGATGCATCGCGGCGCCATTGCGCAGCTCAGCACGCCGTATGACGCGTACGAGCGTCCCGCCACGCCGTTTGCATCGACGTTTCTCGGGCGCACCAACGCGTTTTCCGGCGAAGTGCTGCGCCGCAACCCGCGCTGCGCGGAAATCGACGTGGCGGGCACGACGCTGCATGTGCCGCACGAAGGCCGCCATGTCGACGGCACGGTGAACGTCTATATCCGCCCGGAAAAGGTTCATCTGGCCAATGGCGATGCGCGCGTGCGCGGCCGCATCGCGACGCGTGTCTTCGTCGGCAATCAATGGCTGCTCGAAGTCGACACCGAACTCGGCAAGTTGCGCGTCGCGCAACCGAACCATGGCGCGCCGCCGCCCGAGGAAGGCCACGAAGTCGGTCTCGCGTGGACCGACGACGACCTGCGCGTGCTCACGCAAGACAATCCGGAGAACGCTCATGGCCACGCTTGACGACGCCCGTCCCGGCGCCGCGCCGTGGCTGCTGTCGGGGCCCGCGCTGCTGCTCTTCGTCGGCTTGTTGCTGGTGCCGCTGCTGCTCACGCTGATGCTGTCGTTCCGTGTCTTCAGCGATACGGCGGGCGTCACCGCCGCCTATACGCTCGCGAACTACTGGGAAGTCGTCAGCGACCCGTACTACGGCACGATCTTTTTGCGCACCGCCGGCCTCGCCTTCGCCGTCACGCTGCTGTCCATCGTGCTCGGCGTGCCGGAGACCATCGTGCTCGCGCGCATGAAGCGTCCGTGGCAGTCGCTGTGTCTGCTGATCGTGCTCGGCCCGCTGCTCATCTCCGTAGTGGTGCGCACGCTCGGCTGGCAGATTCTGCTCGGCAACAACGGCGTGCTGAACAACCTGCTCCAGACGCTGCACGTCACCGACGAACCCATCCGCCTCGTCTTCACGATGACCGGCATGATCATCGCGCTCACGCACGTGCTGGTGCCCTTCATGGTGATGTCGGTCTGGGCGACCATGCAGAAGCTCGATCCGCAAGTCGAATGGGCCGGCCGCTCGCTCGGCGGCTCGCCGTTCGCGGTGTTCCGCCGCGTGGTGCTGCCGCAGATCATGCCGGGGGTGCTGTCGGGCTCGATCATCGTGTTCGCGTTGTCGGCATCGGCGTTCGCCACGCCGGCATTGATCGGCGGCCGGCGCCTCAAGGTGGTCGCCACCGCCGCCTACGACGAGTTCCTCGGCACGCTCAACTGGCCGCTCGGCGCAAGCATCGCCGTGCTGCTGCTGATCGCCAACGTGGCGATCGTGATGGGCTGCAGCCGCCTCGCCGAGCGCCGCTTCCAGCACATCTTCGATTGAGCGGGAGACAGCGATCATGAAACAGAACGGCATTCTCGGGCTCGTCTACAACGCGTTCTTTCTGACCTTCATCCTCGCGCCGCTCGCGGTGGTGATGCTGGTGGCTTTCACCGACAAGGGCTTCATCTCGATGCCGTTCGATGGCGCGTCGCTGCGCTGGTTCCGCGCGATCATCGAGAACGGCGACATCGTGGCGGCCTTCTGGCTGTCGGTGCGGCTCGCGTTCGCGGCGGCGAGCATCGGCGTGCTGCTCGCGGTGCCCGCCGCGCTGGCGATCGCGCGCTATCGCTTCCCGGGCCGCGCCGCGCTCACGAGCTTCTTCCTTTCGCCGATGATGATTCCCGCAGTCGTGCTCGGCATCGCGTTCCTGCGCTTTCTCTCGCTGCTGCATCTGTCGGGATCGTTCTGGTCGCTGGTCTGCGCGCACGTCATCATTGTGCTGCCGTATGCGTTGCGGCTCGCGCTGTCGTCGGCCGTCGGGCTCGATCGCGACGCCGAACGCGCCGCGCTCTCCTGTGGCGCAAGCCGCTTCACCGCGTTTCGCCGCGTGGTCCTGCCGATGATCCGCACCGGCGTGGCGGGCGGCTGGGTGCTCTCGTTCATCCAGAGTTTCGACGAACTGACCATGACCATCTTCGTCGCGACGCCCGGCACGACTACGCTGCCCGTCGCCATGTACAACCAGATCGCGCAGACGATCGATCCGCTGGTCGCTTCGGTGTCGGCGGTGCTGATCGTCGGCACGGTCCTACTGATGGTCCTGCTCGACCGCATGGTCGGACTGGATCGCATTCTGATCGGAGAAACCCGATGACATTGACTAGTAGCGCCCGCCCCGGCGTCCCGGCGGATGTGGTGGTTGTGGGCGGCGGCCTCGTCGGTTCGGCCGTGGCCTACGGCCTTGCCCGCGAAGGCGCGCGCGTGACCGTGCTCGACGAGGACGACGGCGGCTTTCGCGCGTCGCGCGGCAATTTCGGCCTCGTCTGGATTCAGGGCAAGGGCTATGGCCTGTCGCCTTATGCACGCTGGTCGCGCAGTTCGGCCACGCGCTGGCCGGGACTCGCCGAAGCGCTGCTGAAGGAAACGGGCGTGGACGTGGCGTTGCGTCAACCGGGCGGCTTTCACTTCTGCTTCAACGACAACGAACTCGCTGAACGCGACCAGCGCCTCTCGACGCTGCAAGCCGAACTGGGCGATTACCCGTATCAGATGCTCGACGCCGCCGAAGTCCGCGCGCGCATTCCGCAAATCGGGCCCGCGGTGATCGGCGCGAGCTATTCGCCGATGGACGGTCACGTGAATCCGCTCAAGCTCCTGCGCGGCCTGCATACCGCCATGCAGGCGCGAGGCGTGCGGCTCGTGTCGGGCGAACGCGCGGAGCGCATCGAACCGCAAGCGCAGGGCTTCGTCGTGCACGGAAAGCGCGGGATGTATCGCGCGGCGCGGGTCGTGCTCGCCGCGGGCCTCGGCAATCGCGCGCTCGCGCCGTTCGTCGGGCTCGACGCGCCGGTCGCGCCCAATCGCGGACAGGTGCTGGTGAGCGAGCGTGTCGCGCGGTTTCTCGACTATCCGACGCTCAACGTGCGCCAGACCGACGAAGGCAGCGTGCAGTTCGGCGATTCGATGGAAGAAGTCGGCTTCAACGATTTCACCACCACGCACGTGCTTGCCGACATCGCCCGGCGCGGCGTTCGTGCGTTCCCGATGTTGCAGCACGTGCGGCTCGTGCGCATGTGGGCCGCGTTGCGTGTCTATAGCCCCGACGGTTTTCCGATCTACGACCACTCCGAGGCGCACCCCGGCGCGTTCGTCGTCACCTGCCATAGCGGCGTGACGCTGGCGGCCGCGCATGCGCTGCGCGTCGCGCCGTGGATCATGGGCGCGCCGATGCCCGAGGAACTGCCCCACTTCTCCGCGCGCCGCTTCGAGCACGCCGGAGAACTGACTCCCGCTCATTGAATTCGACATGACTACTCAATCGACTCACACGCTTTTCAAGCCGCTGCCGGGCGTGCAAGGCGCGGCCGCCACGAACGTCGCCATCTGGTTCAACGATCAGCCGCTGTCCGTGCCGGGCGGCTGCTCGGTAGCGGCGGCCCTGCTCGCCGCAGGCGTGTCGCGGTTTCGTGCGACGCCTGTATCCGGCGCACCGCGCGGGCCTTTCTGCATGATGGGCGCGTGCTTCGAATGCCTCGTCGAGATCGACGGCATGCCGAGCCGCCAGGCCTGCATGGTCGAAGTCAAGGCCGGCATGCGAATCCGCTCGCAGGAAGGCGCGCGCGATCTGCCGCCCTTCGGCGCGAGTGCCGCGACCGACGCACCGCTGGAGAACGCCCATGACCGCTGATTTCGCATCCGATTTCGCTTCCGAAGCCGTCGATGTCGTCGTGGTCGGCGCCGGTCCCGCCGGCATGAGCGCGGCGACGCGCGCGGCGCGCGCCGGCCTCACGACCGTGCTGATCGACGAACAGGACGCCGTGGGCGGCCAGATCTATCGCGCCATCGGCCGCGCCGATGCGCGCCGCAAGGATATTCTCGGGCCGGACTACGCGGCGGGTGCGGCTGTCGCCGAAGCGTTCGCCGCCTCCGGTGCGCGCCACCTGACGAACGCGAGCGTGTGGCAGGTTACTCGCGAGCGCGGCGTCAATTATCTGCAGGGCGGCAAGATCGGCAGCTTCGACGCGCAACGCGTGATTCTCGCCAGCGGTGCGCTGGAGCGGCCCTTTCCGATTCCCGGCTGGACGCTGCCCGGCGTGCTGACAGCGGGCGCGGCGCAGATCCTGTTGAAGAGCGCGGGCGAAGTGCCCGCCGCGCCGCCGGTGCTCGCGGGCTGCGGACCGCTGCTGTATCTGCTCGGCTGGCAATACGTGCGCGCCGGCGTACCGATCCGCGCGCTGGTCGACACCACGCGCCACGAAGACCGCTGGCGCGCCAAGCGTCACATGCTGGCGGCGCTGCGCGCGTGGCCGTTCCTGAGCAAAGGCTTGCAACTGATCCGCACACTGCGCGAAGCGAACGTGCCGATCTTCGAGGCAGCCGACGATCTGCGCGTGGAAGCACGGATCGGCACGGATCATATCGAGCGCGCCGCCGCGCTTCACTTCACGACCCAAGGCACGGCACATCGTCTCGAAGCCGATGTGATCCTGCTGCATCAGGGCGTCGTGCCGAACACGCAATTCACGCAAGCGCTGCGCGCCTCGCACCGCTGGGACGACGCACAACTGTGCTTCACGCCGAAAGTCGACGCGTGGGGCGAACTGGACGTGCCCGGCATCTTCGTCGCGGGCGATGGCGCGGGCATCGGCGGCGCGCAGGCGGCAGCCTTGCAGGGCACGCTCGCGGGTCTCGCGGCGGCTGCGCAGCTCGGCGCGATCACCTCCGGGTCGCGCGATGCCGAAGCTCTCGCGCATCGCCGCGCGCTCGCGGGCGTCATGCGCATCCGGCCTTTTCTCGACAGCCTGTATCGTCCGCGCGACATCAACCGCATTCCGCGCGACGAGACCATCGTCTGCCGTTGCGAGGAAGTCACCGCGGGCGAGTTGCGCAAGTTCGTCGAGCTCGGCTGCGTCGGACCGAATCAGGCAAAGTCGTTCGGACGCTGCGGCATGGGTCCGTGTCAGGGACGCATGTGCGGCCTCACGGTGACGGAAGTGATCGCCGATGCGCGCCGCGTCTCGCCCGCCGAAGTCGGCTATTACCGCATCCGTCCGCCGATCAAGCCGCTCACGCTCGGAGAACTCGCCGGTGAGTGACCCGACCGACATCCAGGAAGCCGATGTGCTCGTGGTCGGCGGCGGCCTGCATGGCACGAGCAGCGCGTTCCACCTGGCGCGGCGCGGCGTGAAGGTGATCGTGCTCGAAGCCGATTATGTCGCGCGTCATTCGTCGGGCGTGAACGCGGGCGGCGTGCGCACGCTGGGCCGTCCGCTGCCTGAAATTCCGCTCGCGCTGATGTCGCGGGAAATCTGGCACGGCATGAGCGAGCTGCTCGGCGAGACTGGCGGCTTCGTTGCTTCAGGTCAGTTGAAGATCGCCGAAACGGATGACGAACTCGAAGCGTGCCGCCAGCGGGTCGCGCTGCTCGAATCGCATGGATTCACGCACGAGAAGGTGATCGACCGCGAAACCGTGCTCGAACTCGAACCGGCGCTGGCGCGGCATCTCACGGGCGGCATCTGGGTCGAGCGCGACGGTTACGCGCTGCCTTATCGAACCACGACGGCGTTCCGGCTCGCCGCGCAGCGGCTCGGCGCGCGTTTTCTGGAAGGTACGCCGGTGCGTCATATCGAGCAGCGCGGCACCAGATGGTTCGCCGTCACGCCGCATGGCACGTTCAGCGCGAACCAGCTGCTCGTCACCGCGGGCGCATGGTCCGGCGAATTGGCGAAGCAGGTCGGCGAGCCGGTGCCGGTGCATGCCGAAGGTTTGATGCTGATGGTCACGCAGCGCGTCGCGCCCTTCTGCCACGCGACGCTCGGCGCAACGGGCCGGCCGTTGTCCTTCAAGCAGTTCGACAACGGCACCGTAGTAATCGGCGGCAAACTGATCGGCATCGCGGATCTGGCGAACCGTCACGGCGAAGTCGACTTCGCCCGCCTCGTGCGCAGTGCGCGGACCGTGACCGATCTGTTTCCTCATCTGCGCAATCTCGTCGTGAACCGCGCTTGGGCCGGTGTCGAAGCTTTTACGGAAGATGAACTGCCGGTGATTTCCGCGAGCCGCCAGGCGTCGAATCTGTATTACTCGTTCGGCTATTGCGGCAGCGGCTTTCAGCTCGGGCCGGGTTGCGGCAAGCTCGTGTCCGAACTGATGCTGGACGGCGCGCCGTCCATTTCGCTCGATGCGTTTGCCGTCGATCGCTTTGGCCGCGACGCGGCGGCTTCCCGCACGGGCGCTTCGCATCTCGTGACGCACTAACCGGTTTTATTTTTTTTGCTCCGTCGCGCCTTCGGTCGAAGCGCGCGGCGATTTCATTCGCGTTCAAGTGGAGAGACTGTCATGACCGATATCGTTCGCATCGAAACCAACCAACGCATGAGCCGCGTCGTCAAAGCCGGCGGCCTCGTGTTCGTCGGCGGCCAGACTTCCGCCGATCACACCGCTGACGTGAAACTCCAGACCGCGAAGGTGCTGGAAAAGATCGACGGCTATCTGGAGAAGGCCGGCATCGACAAGACGCGCCTCGTTTCCGCGCAAGTCTGGCTCGCGGACATCGCCCACGATTTCGCAGGCATGAACGAGGTGTGGGATGCGTGGATTCCGCAAGGTCACGCACCGGCGCGCGCGACGGTGCAAGCGAAGCTTGCCGCGCCCGAGCTGCTAGTCGAGATCGCGGTCGTGGCGCTTGGTTGAGAGGTGCCGTTAGCGCGTCCGAGGTAATCACATCTGCACTGATGTACCGCGTGAGGCGGCGCAAGTTTGCAAGCGGCCCGTCACCAAGGCACGGGCCTTCCGAGATAGTCGAGGTAGTGCAAGCCCGGGCGCCCTTCATAAGCCTCGATCGTATTGACCAGGTTCGGAATGCTTTCTTCGATCGTCAGGCGCGCCGTCGGGCCGCCCATGTCTGTGCGGACCCATCCAGGCGCCATGATCAGGAGGCTGCGCGGATAACTCGCGCTGCGCGCCGCGAAGGTACGCATGAACATATTCAGCGCGGCCTTGCTCCCTCTGTAGACTTCATAATTCGCGTTAGTGGCATTGGTGATACTGCCCTGCCCCGACGACATGACACCGATCGTTCCAGTCGGCGGGACGAGGTCTTGAAACGCGTCAATGACCCTCATGGGACTCAGCGAGTTCGTTACCATCACCCGTATAAATTCTTCGGTCGAGACGTCCGCTATCGTTTCACCATCGTCGTTTTTGACACCGGCATTCACAAAAAGCACATCGATACGCCGACCTTCAAGGCGGGCGCGCAGAGCTGCGACCTGCTCGGGGATCGTGATATCGACAGTCTCTACTTCGAGGGCGCCAGCGGACGCTTCCGCGACGTGCCGAAGCTTATCTGTGGAGGCCGCTCGCGCGGTGGCGATGACTCGGTAGCCGCGCTTCAGATACTCCTCAACCATCGCCAGGCCAAGGCCGCGCGAGGCGCCGATCAAGAGAACGGTTTTCTGCGAAAGTGTGTTTTGCATTGGCATCCTCGATAAACAAAGGCGCCCTCGAACCTGAACGTAACGGGAGCGATCCTCCTGGGTCAATCACGCAAACCAATGTAGCGGTTCATGGGGCATGGCGGAAGCCGCGCTGAATGCAACTAATATATGCATCGAACGCCCTATCTCACCTTGCTGACTACGATCAAGCGATGCCTGAACCGGACCTCAATCTACTTTTCGCGCTCGACGCGTTGCTGACCGAGAAAAACGTGACGCGCGCTGCCCGGTCGCTGCATCTGAGTGCCTCGGCAATGAGCCGCACGCTGACTCGCCTTCGTGCTGCGACCGGCGATCCATTGTTGGTCCGCGCCGGGCGCCACATGGTGCTGACGCCGTACGCCGAGGAGATTCGTGAGCAGACACACAATACTGTTCTTGAGGCGCGCGCCTTGCTCCATCCGTCGCCGGTGGCGCCAGATTTTTCAACGTTGCGCAGAACCTTTCGGATTCGTGCCAATGAAGCTTTCGTGGAAGCCCTCGGTGCACCCTTGATTGCTGAAGTGACTGCAGTGGCGCCACTTGTGCGTTTGCACTTCTCGTCCAAATCGGAAAAGAGTGCGGAGTATCTTCGAAATGGTTCGGCCGATCTCGAGATTGGTGTCCTGGAGGAAATGGGACCTGAAATACGCGTCCGGGCATTGTTTCGAGACCGCTACGTCGCTGTTGTCAGAAAGGGACATGCACTCGACATGAAACAGCAAGTGACTACCGAGCAATACGCAGCGTTTGGCCACGTAGTCGCTCCGCACGGTCGCCAGATAATTGATTCTCTCGACGCTGCGGTTGCCCTGTTAGGGTTGGAACGAACGACCGTAGCGGTCGTGCCCAGCTTTCCGGCCGCGTTGGCGGTGGCGCGCGCGTCCGATCTGGTTGCGCTCCTGCCTGCATCGTTCGCGAACGCTCAGCATGCCGCGTCCGTCTACGCTTTCGAGCTTCCTGTAGCGACCGATGGCTTTACGATTTCTCAGATGTGGCATCCTCGTTTAGAGAATGACCCTGTTCATCGTTGGTTTCGGCAGCTGGTGCTTAGCGTGTGTCGTCAGCACGTGCCGTTCTGAACGCAAGTCGAGCTTGCCTCAAACGGTTTCGCCAGGGTGTTTTGAAAGCTTCGCGCGGGGGCTAGGGGATTCAGCCTGATACGCCTGGTCGGGTAGCCGTGCCGCTCGTCAAAGCGCTCGAATCCGCAGCGAGGTTTGCTGCTAGCATCGCTGGGCGCAACGTCGCGGTTGCCGGCGTGACCGGCGCATTTCCGTTACATGGGGTAGCCAGGCATCCTGCGACGCGCCGATGAGACGCTCTACCGTTCGAAGCGGGAAGGCCGCAACCGTGTGCGCATCGCGACGCTAAGTACCGGGGACGACGAACCCTGGGCGGGTTGATCTGGCTGCTGTTCGACGCAGCCGCCCGCAGATCACCCGGCGGTCGACAGCGCGCCGATGGTCATGCCCGCAATGCACTCCGTGTGGCCCCAGGTGAGCGTGCCTTCAGACAGGCGACGCTCGCAAAAGATCACGAAGACTCCGCATCTCCGGCATTGCGCGCGGGGCACAGACGCCATGCGGCCTTCGGTGCAGCGACGGTCTCGGCAACGTGGCGCCACCAGCGCTCGCCGCGATGCGGCGCGCTCAGATCCAGCCGCTCGCCCATGCGGGGCGTCGACAACACGACGCCGCGAGCGAGGGCCAGGCCCGTCACCCTTTCGAACGGCTCCTGCCAGCGATGCATCGCGAGGTCGAAGGTGCCGTTGTGAATTGGCACGAGCCAACGGCCGCGCAGATCGATGTGCGCCTGCACGGTTTCTTCGGGCTGCATGTGAACGTACGGCCACTGCGCGTCGTAGGCGCCCGTCTCGACCAGCGTGACGTCGAATGGCCCAAGGCGCTCGCCGATCGTCCTGAAGCCTTCGAAGTAGCCGGTGTCGCCGCTGAAGAACACACGCAGATCATCGTCGACGATCACCCACGACGCCCATAACGTGCTGTTGCCGTCGAACAGGCTGCGGCCGGAAAAATGCTGTGCGGGCGTAGCGGTGAACTGCACGCCATCGACGTCGGCGCCCTGCCACCAGTCGAACTGCCGCACCTTCGATGCGTCGATGCCCCATTCGATCAGCCGGTCGCCGACGCCGAGCGGCGTTAGAAACACGCCGGTGGTCTGCGCGAGCGCAAGCACGGTTTCGCGGTCCAGGTGGTCGTAGTGATCGTGCGACAGGATCACGCCGCGCAACGGCGGCAAATCGGCGAGCGCGATCGGCGGCGCATGGAAGCGCTTCGGGCCGAGATGCCGGAACGGCGAGGCACGTTCGGCGAACACAGGATCGGTCAGCCAGAACTGGCCGCGCAGCTTCAGCAGCATCGTCGAATGGCCGAGCCGGTAGAGGCTGCGGTCGGGCGCCGCATCGAGCTGCGCACGCGTCAGCGCATCGACGGGCAACGCGTCTGTCGGAACGGTGCCGTTCGGCTTGTTGAGCAACACGTTCCACACAATGCCGAGCGTCTTGCGCAGGCCCTCGACGGGACGCGGCTTGACGTTGCGAAAGCGTTCGCCGTCGTGCTGCGGCGAGGTGCTGGACAACGCGCGACCGCGTCGCGCGGCGGTAAAGCCAAGCATGCGGCTGACAACAGCGGGAAGCGACGTCATAAGTCAGGCCATCCGTAGATAAATGTACACTAGCCAGTGTAGTTTATTTTCGAGAAAAGTAAACTGCCCGGTGTAAAATCCTTTTATGGATCCCAGTGCCACCCATCAACGCCTGACTGACCGCAAGCGGGTCGCCATCGTCGGAGCCGCGATCGAGGAATTCCTCGCGGCCGGCTACGACGCGACCAGCATGGACCGCATCGCCGCCCGCGCGAACGTCTCCAAACGTACGGTCTATAACCATTTCCCAAGCAAGGAAGCCCTTTTCGCCGCGATTCTCCATCAGTTGTGGGACGCGAGCCAGAGCGGCGACGCGCCCGCCTACCGCGCCGACGAACCGTTGCGCGCGCAGCTGCTCGACCTTTTGGGCCGCAAGCTGCGGCTCCTGAACGACGAGTCCTTTCTGTCGCTGGCACGTGTGGCGATCGCGGCCGGGATCCATTCGCCGGAGCGGGCGCGGGACATGGTCGCGCGCCTCGGCGAACGCGAGGAAGACCTGACCGTGTGGATCCGGGCGGCCGTCGCCGACGGCCGTCTCAAGACCGACAATCCGCTCTTCGCGGCGCTGCAACTGCAGGCGCTGGTGAAGGCCTTCGCCTTCTGGCCGCAGGTGACGATGGGCCAGGCGCCGCTCGGCGAACGGGAGCAAAAGCAGGTCGCGGAATCGGCCGCCGACATGTTCCTCGCACGCTACGCATGAGCGGACCGCCGGAGCGTTTTCATGTGCATAAGGGTCGGCCAAACGTCTTGTTCGAGCGTCTACAATCTGTATTTTCGACCCGTTCAAACTGTGCCGATGTCCCAAAAGATCGACTACCTCAACCCCGCTCTTCCTCCTGGCCTCCGGCGCGTGTCGATGCCCGTGGTCGACGCGACCCCGACAACGCTTGACGGATTTGGCAGGCTCGTGGCGAATCCGAGCGAGTGCCCGATCGAGATCGTGCAGTGGCCTGCAATGGGGACACGGCCCATAGACGCCGGAACCGGTGACGAGGCCGGCACTACCGAAGGCACGTTTGTGAGCGAATGGCGCGGGGACATTCTGTACGGTTCAAACGAGGCCGTGGGCGGCGACTACATTCTTGCGTACGCGACAGAGCCTGAAGCTGCCCGTGACGACAACGCCCATGCACCGGAACGGATGTTGCTTTGGCACGCGAACTACCACCCGGATGGTGGGCAACTGTTCTTCCCTCTCGACCATCGCCCGTTCTACGTTCCCTTGGCATTGCCCGGCGACGACATTGCGCCGGAGAAGTTCGTGTGCTTTCGCTTCGATGGACAGCAGGGTCTCTACATCCATCCGAACATCTGGCATGAAGGGGTGTTCGCTCTTGGCGGGACCCAGCGGTTCTTTGACAAGCAGGGCGCCGTCCATGCACGGGTCTCTGTCGACTTTGCCCGCGAGTTCGGTTGTCTTCTCGAGGCGCCGATCGCCCGTGAGGCGCAACGGTCTGGTTGAGGCGGCGACCCGCAGCGGTAGAGCGCGGATGGTTTTGTCGTCGCCTGTGCCAAATCAATGCGACGCAGTCACTGCGCCTCTGCCCTCATACGAGCAAGCCGCGACGACGGGCAGTAGAATCGCAAGAAGCCGCGCGCGTTGACATCGCCAGGACGCAAGGCGCGGCAGTCAACCGTACCAAGGATTTCTGCAGGAAGGTCCGGCGCGCACCGACAGGTCTCGGACGCGCCCTTTCTGCCAAGGAGATCTCATGAAGGTGCTCGCCGTACATCCCAGTGGCTTGATGTACACCCGCGTGTTCCTGCGACTCGAACCGCTCGGCCTGGAGACAGTCGCGGCCGTCCTCCGCGCGGCTGCGCACGAGGTCCGGTTGCTCGACCTGCAAGTCGAATCGCATCGCGATCTGGAGCGGTTGATCCGCAAATGGCGCCCTGATGCCGTGTGTTTCTCCGGCAACTACCTCGCCAATATTCCCGAAATCATCGATCTGTCGAAAGCGATCAAGGCGCAGTGGCCGGACTGCTTCGTGTTCGTGGGCGGACACAGCGCGTCGTTCACCGCAGCCGATATGCTCAAGCACGCCGACGGCGCAATCGACTGCGTGTTAAGAGGCGAAGGCGAAGCGAAGGTCGCCGAACTTCTCGACGCCGTCGCGCGCCACGCCGATCTATTGTCGATACCTGGCGTCGTGACCTGCCGCGGCGAAGGACCGCTGCCAGGCTTCGCCGAAAGCCTCGATCAGGTTCGCCCCGCGCGCGATCTGCTGCGACATCGGCGCAAATACTTCATCGGCGTGCTGGATCCGTGTGCCTCGATCGAATTCGCGCGCGGCTGCCCGTGGGATTGCACGTTCTGCAGTGCGTGGACATTCTACGGACGCAGCTATCGCTCGCGCAGCCCCGAAGTGATCGCCGACGAACTGGCGTCGATTCGCGAGCCAGGCATCTTCATTGTCGACGACGTCGCCTTCGTGCATGCGGATCACGGCATGGCGATCGGCCGCGAAATCGAGCGCCGCGGCATACGTAAAAAGTACTACCTCGAGACACGCGGCGATGTGCTGTTGCGCAACAAGGAGGTTTTCGAATACTGGCGCGAGTTGGGCCTGCAATACATGTTTATCGGCATGGAGGCGATCGATGCAGAAGGCCTCAAGGCGTTTCGCAAGCGCGTCAATCTCGACAAGAACTTCGAGGCGCTCGCCTTCGCGCGCTCGCTCGGCATCACGGTCGCGATCAATCTGATCGCCGATCCCGACTGGGACCATGACCGCTTCGAAGCGATCAGGCAATGGTGTCTGGAGATTCCCGAGATCGTCAACATCAGCGTGAACACGCCTTATCCGGGTACGGAAATCTGGCTGCGCGAGCATCGCCAGTTGACGAGCCTCGACTACCGGCTCTATGACATCCAGCACGCCGTCCTGCCGACGAAGCTGCCCTTGCCCGAGTTCTACCGCGAACTGGTGCGCACGCAGCAGGTACTCAACCGGAAACACCTTGGCTGGAGCGCACTGCGCGGCGCGGCGAGCGAAGCGGCACATCTGCTGATGCACGGGCAAACGAACTTTGTGCGGATGCTGTGGCGCTTCAACTCGGTGTTCAATCCGAACCTGCAATTGAACGACCACGCGCGCGAAGTCCGGTATTCGATGACGCCGCCCGCCGCCTCGACCGAGCACGCCAATGTCAAGGTGCTGTATGTGCACGGGCCGGCGGGACGCAAGGGCCGCAAGCTCGACGATGCAACGGAAAGCTTCGTCGACGAAACCCGCACGGGTGCGGGCTGATGTTTTGATCTAGCCGTTCTTTACAGCGGTCATACAGTCGCCGATGCGGACTTCGGGTATCCTCATTCCTGATTTGAGAATGACCACAACGAAGAGGCGACAGTGCTTGAACTATCGGTTCGTGACAAAGCAATGCTGAGTGGTGAATTGGGTGAAGGTGCAGCGCTCGCGATGCGAATAGTTGCCGCCACGGCGCATGTGATGAACGCCCAGGAACTCGTCGACGTTTCCTCCGCCCACATCGACGGGTGTCTGTATCACGGATCCGTCAGTCTCGATTTCGTCGAACGGTTTGTCGCATCCGGAACGCGGGTCGCCGTGCCGACCACGCTCAATGTCGGATCGCTCGATCTCATTCATCCAGAGCTGTATCGCGGCAAAGCGGAAATTGCGAATGCTGCCAAACGCCTGATGGAAGCGCATCTGGAACTCGGCTGCGAAGCGACCTTCACATGCGCGCCGTATCAACTCAAGCACCGCCCGCGTCTGGGCGATCAGATCGCATGGGCTGAATCGAACGCGATCGTTTTCGCCAACTCCGTGTTGGGCGCCCGTACAAGTCGCTACGGCGATTTTCTTGATCTTGCGGCGGCCATTACCGGCCGCGTGCCAAACGCCGGACTGCACGTCACCGAAAACAGGGCCGCCCGCATCGTGCTCGAAGCGCCCAGCTTCGGTGATTCCCCGCGACGCGACGCCTGCTTCGCGGCGCTCGGTTTTCTGCTTGGCCTCAATGCCGGCGCGACGGTGGCGGCAATCACGGGACTGCCTGTCGACACAACGGAAGACGAGCTTAAGGCTCTGGGCGCGGCAGCCGCTTCCAGTGGCTCTGTGGCGCTCTTTCACGCGGTAGGCATCACGCCGGAAGCGCCGACACTCGACGCCGCGCTGCAAGGCGGCGAACCGGAACGGACCATTGTTGTCACCGAGGCGGATCTCGTCGGCATCCATCGAAAGTGGAACGGTGCTCGTTCTAGCGAGCCACTCGCCGCGATCAGTCTGGGAACCCCGCATTTTTCGGTCGATGAGTTCCACACGCTTGGCAAGCTGTTCGAAGAACACGATGGCTCGCCACGATGCGACTTCTATGTGAATACGAGCCGTTTCGTGCTGTGGCAGATCGAAGCTGAAGGGGTCGCCCAGCAACTCGCCTCCCGCGGCGTCCAGATTGTGGTGGACACCTGCACCTACATCACTCCCGTGATGAAACAGATCAGTGGACTCGTGATGACTAACTCAGGGAAGTGGGCCCACTACGCACCTGCGAACATCGGTGTCACCGTTGCGTTTGGAAGCATGGCCGAGTGTGTTCGCTCAGCCTTCGAAGGGAGAGTTTGCATCGATGAACTGGCCGGCTAAAGCGACGACCATGATTTCACCCACTACCGTGCTTGCCGGGCAAGTACTCGTTCCGGGCCGCGCAAGCGGCCTTGCAATCGCGCTGCCGCCCCTGAGCTTCTGGGGCGGCTACGATGCCGAAAGCGGGATGATCATCGACAAGACCCATTCCGGCTACGGTCAAAGCCTGAAAGGCCGGATGCTCGTGATGGCGCGAGCGCGCGGATCGAGTTCCAGCAGCAGCGTGCTGGCTGAAGCGTTGCGCAACGGGACTGGCCCGAGCGGCATCATATTGGCGGAACGCGACCTGATTCTCGCCATCGGTGTGATTGCCGCCAATGAGCTCTACGCCCTCGACGTGCCGGTGGTGAGCGTCGGCGAGAACGTGTTCGCGCAGATTGCGTCTTTCACCGCGACACTGGAGCTTGACGCGTGCGATGCCGCGCGGCCTGCGAGCATCTATGTCAAGGACAGTGAAGGCGAAGGACGCCGCGACGCGTAGCGGTTTCGCACAAACCCTAGTTGTAACCCAGGATAGCGACTGAAGCGACATCAGCCCGCTCGAGCGTATTGCCTGCTAGCCCCGAAAGCGGCGGCCTCAGAAGTGCCGCATAGGAAGAAACCAGCGCGGCAGCGTTCGAGCGTTGGCCGTTGCGATGGCCAATGTTCCTGATCTGGTGATGGAATGAACGCGGTGATGCGATGTGTACCATGACAAACTCTGTCCTGAAACAGTAAAAGAAACGGCCGACGCAAGCGCCCTATTCTGCGCGCTTCGCTTCCAACGGTGCGAACCCTGTGCTCGCTTCGATTTCGCTGACGTTCTCGGGTCTCTTAAACGGGCCTGGAGCCTCTTCGTCAGGATTGCGCCGACGTCCGATAGCCTTGAAAAATGTCTCGAGGCCGGACGGTAGAAAGAACCACACCCAGTGCAGGTCTTCGGTCCCGTCGTTGATCAACGTATGCGACTGTCGAGGCCCGAGAAAGACCGTCACGCCAGGCTCGATTCGATACTCGCGCCCCTCCACTATTGCCGTTCCCTTTCCCCGAATGAAGTGAAGCACCTCTTCAGACTCTGCATGCGCGTGCAGGCGAACGAAGCCTCCGGGTGGAACTGTCTGCGTGCCTGCCGAAAAGGGTCGCTGCATCGACACGAGGTGGGGCGCAACGTGGACCGCGGCATACCCATTGGCGGGCACGGGCTGCCAGTAGCTCTCTTCCTCGCCCGGATACACGATCAGGAACTGGGATTTGCCGTCGCGGTCGTCAAGATTGACGCCCGAGGCCGGGCTATCGGATGCGTCATCCGTCATTTGCGCCTCACTTGTAAGCGGGATGCACAGCAAGCCCACTAGTGTGAAACAATATCCTGTATCCAAAGATGGTTCAACGCATATTTTCCCTACACCGCGAATACGGGCATTCAGGCAGGAGGTCTGGAAATGATCGAGCGAATAGGTTTCATCGGGACAGGCACCATCACGCAGGCGATCGTCACCGGCTTGGCGGCACAGCCGCGCGGTCTGCGCGAGATATGGGTCTCGCCTCGCAATCACGAAACCGCTGCAAGGCTTTCACACGAACACCCGCTAGTGCACGTCGGACGCGACAACCAGGACGTCGCGGATCGGTGCACCGTGCTCTGTCTGGCAATTCGACCTCAAATCGCACAACAGGTACTGTCGGAGCTTCGGCTTGGGCCAACACACCGCGTTCTCAGCTTCGTTGCTACGTGGAATCGCGAGCGGCTGGCCGCGTTGATGCCTGATGTCGCGCATATAGTGCGTCTGGCCCCCTTGCCGATGGTCGCCCAGGCAATGGGCCCGACCATCGTGTTTCCGGCCGATCCTGTCGCGATCGAGCTTTTCGCACCGCTCGGCACAGCAATACCCGTCGACGACGAAGATGCGTTCGACAGCCTTTTCGCGTCGACCGCCTTGATGGGCAGTTTTTTCGCCATGCTCGAAAGACACGCAATCTGGCTGCAAGACAAAGGCATTCCCTACGCCGACGCGCGGACTTACCTCGCGTCGCTATTCAGCGGGCTGGCGCGCACCGCCCAAACGCGGCTTGAAACCTTTGCCGAGCTGTCGAAGGAATTTTCAACGCCGGGCGGCTTGAATGAGCAGATGACAGCCGATCTTGAACGCGCGGGAGCACTGGACGCTCAGCACCTCGCCCTCGATCGCGTTCTCGAACGCATCAAGAATCGCTGAACACCTGCTCGAGGGAAAAGTCCGCCGCCTTTGCAGGTCGCCGGTGTTGGATTGGCGACCCGCACTTTCCGGCACGTCAGCTTTTGGCCGCTGCACTCGCGGCTTGCTCCGGTGCGCTCAGCTCGCCGTCAACCAGACGCCAAACGGCCAGCGGATTGGCTCCCTTTACCGCTGCCGGCAGCAATGCATCGGGCAGATCCTGATAGCACACAGGCCGCAGGAATCGGTCGATTGCTGTCGCGCCCACCGAGGTGAACATCGAATTCGACGTGGACGGGAAGGGACCGCCGTGAACCATCGCGTGGCAGACTTCCACCCCCGTCGGGAAACCATTGGCGAGGATACGTCCGGCCTTGCGCTCGAGCACCGGCAGCAGGCGCTGGGCGTCTGCATAATCGACAGCATCGATCTGCAGAGTGACGGTAAGCTGCCCTTCCACATGTTCCGCAACCGATAGCAATTCCTCAAAGTCGCGGGCACGAATCACCACAGAAGCCGGGCCAAACATCTCTGCTTCAAGCTCGGGCGTAGCCAGCAGGCGGCGTGCATCGGTCACATACAAGGCAGCCTGCGCGGCATTCGGAAGTTCGCCCGCCGACCTGCCTTCTGCCACCTTTGTCACGCCCTGAACCGCGTCGACTTTTTGCGCTCCGTTGCGGAAGGCATCGAAGATTCCGGGTGTCAACATCGTCTGGGCCGGCTTGCTTGCCAGCGCTTCGCCCGCCGCCTTGACGAAACGCTCGAGGTCCGGACTGTCGATCGCAAGCACCAACCCCGGGTTCGTGCAGAACTGTCCGGCACCTAACGTCAGCGAGTCCGCGAAAGCCTTGCCGATCGCTTCTGCGCGGCTCGCGAGCGCGCCCGGGAACAGAAACACCGGGTTGATACTGCTCATTTCGGCATAGACGGGAATCGGCTCGGGTCGAGCGTTCGCGATCCGCACCAGCGCGAGACCGCCTTGACGGGAACCCGTGAAGCCAACCGCCTTGATGGCAGGATGCGCGACTAACGCTTCGCCGAGCTTGCGGCCGGCGCCGAAAAGCAGCGAAAACACGCCTTCCGGCAAGCCCTGCTCCTTGACTGCTTTCTGGATTGCGCGACCTACCAGCTCCGAGGTTCCAAGATGCGCGCCGTGTGCCTTCACGATAACCGGTGCGCCCGCCGCGAGTGCCGAAGCGGTGTCGCCTCCCGCAACCGAGAAGGCTAGCGGAAAGTTACTCGCGCCGAACACAGCGACGGGACCAACCGGTACTTTTGCGAGGCGCAGATCCGCACGCGGCAGCGGCTGCCGTTCCGGCTGGGCATGATCGATCGTGGCCCCGAGGAAGTGCCCGTCCCGCACGACCTTCGCAAAAAGACGCAACTGACCGACAGTGCGGCCACGCTCGCCCTGCAGACGCGGAACGGGAAGACCCGTCTCGGCATGGGCCCGCTCGATCAGTTCATCTCCGATACCGAGGAGGTTGTCGGCGATTGCATCGAGAAACGCGGCGCGTTTCGCAAGGGAGACGTTCCGGAACACGTCGAAGGCTTGCGCGGCCAGAGAGGCCGCGCGCTCGACTTCCGCCGCGCCGCCCATACCAAAGGATGGCTCCGGGATCTCGGCGTCGGTGGCAGGATTGAACGCGCGCTGGCTGCCTTCGGTGCCACGCACCGCGGAAAAGCCGATAAGCATTTCGCCAGTAAGAGTCATGTCGATATCCTCAAAAGGTTCAATGGGATGGCGTGGACTACGGCGGAGTCGTGGTTCGTACAGGGACCGAAGGCCACGCCGTGAATGCCGTTGACTAGACTCGACCGCGTTATGCAAGTCACCGCACGCAGTGCAAACACCGCCGAGGTCTTGGGTCCGCCGGGCAGATAGCAGGTTCGTTTCTGCGATGTAGTGGAACGCAATCAGCGTTGAAAAAGCAGCGCGTGGAAAAGTAGCAGCGCGCGGACGCGCACTATCAGCACTACGGATGCGCGGCGAGCTTACCGAAACGCGTTGCGGACTTGATCTGCGCTCTCAGCGTGACAAGGGTAGACAGCACGAAGCATTGCACACGCTGACCAGCGGAATCAACGGGTCACCACCGCCTCGACAACCGACATGATCTGCTGTGCGGCCGTCTTGACGTGCTGCTCCAGGAGTTTGGCTCCAAGCTTCGCGTCGCGCTTCCTGCACGCCTCGACCAACGCCATGTGCTCGTCATGCGACTGTTCGCGGATCGGCACCTGCACGGCCTGAAAGCGGAAATACCGATCGCAGCGGTCATGCAGTACCCGCAACAACTGAAGCGTGATATCCCGCTGCGCAGGCAGATAGAGCGTTTCGTGCAAACGCCAGTTCAGTTGCCCCCACACGCCCGAGTCCGCCTTGTCCATTTCCTTGATAAGCCGCTCCGCCTTGCCCATCTCGGCTTCGGTGATGCGCGGGATTGCTTCCGAAAATATCCACGGTTCAAGACGAAGCCGGATGTCGAACGTCTCCTTCACCTCGCCTATCGACAGCTCAGCGACATAGGCGCCCTTGTGCGGCACATTGATCAGCAAGCCCTCTGCCGTCAGACGGGTGATTGCCTCGCGGATAGGAACACGGCTGACGCCGAGCTCTTCGGCGAGCGCCTCCTGCCGCAATACCTCACCCGGCGCCAGGTCGCCGCTCAGGATTCGCTGCCGAACCGCCGTGGTGACGAGTTCGACCGTAGTTGGCCGGACGATTTTTCGCGTGCTTTCGTCCGCGATAACTTCGCTCATCGCGGACGCCTCTTTGGTACGACGTTTGGCGGCTACCGGGGGCATGGTCAGGTTCACGTGGGGATTCAGGATACAGTGGACATGCTACCATGCTCCCGGCTTTCGGATACAAAATCCAATGACCGACGCCGCGTCACTGCAACGTTTGCCGGACCCACGCGCCGTTCTTCATCACGCCGGCGATGCGCTCACCCTGCCCGGCAAGCACGCTGATATCCGCTAGCGGATCACCATCGACGACCAGCAGATCAGCGAAGGCTCCCGCGGACACGACGCCCAGACGCCCCTGCTGTCCGACGATCTCGGCACCTACGGCGGTGGCCTGGCAGATCGTCTCGAAAGCACCGAGAATGGCTGAACGGATCGTCAGTTCATCGCTTTGATACTCGTGCATGTCGCCCAGCAGGTCGGTGCCAAGACCCATTTTCACGCCGTTGCGTTTGAGCAGTTCAAGCGCCTTCAGGCCCTGGATACGAACATTCTCGTTTTTCGCGAGCGCGCTTTCCGCCACACCCGCTTTTGCACCGACCTTGTTCATTGCGTCATAGGTCACGAGCGTGGGCACCGCAAACGCTCCAAACTCCGCCATGACCGCCGCCGCCTCGTCGTCGATCAGGTTGCCATGCTCGATCGTGCGCACACCGAGTTTCACGACGCGAGCAATCGCCTTCCCTGTGTAGGCATGTGCCATGACATAGGTCTGGTGCGACGCGGCTTCCTCGACGATGGCCTTGACCTCGTCGACGGAAAATTGCAGGTTGCCGATCGGATCCGTCGGCGACGCAACGCCACCCGAAGCCATGATCTTGATGTGATGCGCGCCGGCGCGCATCTCTTCCCGCACGGCCTTGCGAACGTCGTCCACGCCATCGACGATGCGTCCGATTGCCCCGAGATTGCGATGGCAGCCGCAAGGATCAGGATCGGAGTTGTCGAAGCGCTCGCGAAAGTCGCCGTGACCACCCGTCTGCGAGAGCGCCTTGCCGGCCACGAACAGCCGCGGCCCGGCGATCACGCCTTCCTCGATGGCACGCGAGAGCGCGTAGTCGGCGCCGCCGGCATCCCGCACCGTGGTGAAACCCCGGTTGAGCATACCGCTCAGGATAGGTACCGCCCGCAACACGGCGAAGGTATTCGGCAAACGCCCGTTGTTACCAAGGTGCGCCACCGAGGCAATGACGTGCGCGTGGCAATCGATCATGCCAGGCATGACTGTCTTGCCCCCGACGTCAATGACCTGCGCGCCATTTATCGACACCGGCTCGCGGGTCACTTCCTTGATGACATCCCCGTCCACGACAATCGAATAGCGGGCCGTGTCGTTTTCGTGATTCACGTCCAGGACACGTGCGTTCTTCAGGATCAACATTTCGATTCCTCAACTGATAGTTGAGCGGCCCACGGGCCGCGGTAGGTCATTTCAGCAAAAAGCCTTTGGCGAGCGGATCACGGTCATCGACAAAGATCGTGTTGTGTCCCGTCACCCGCGCCCACCCTTCGATGCTCGGAATAATCGCGTCGAGTTCACCGACCCTGGTCGCTTCTTCCGGCACACCAGTGAAGAGCGTGCCGATAATGCTCTCGTGAACAAAACGCTCGCCGATCTTGAGTTTGCCCTTGCCGACCAGTTGTGCCATACGGGCGGAAGTCCCGGTGCCGCAGGGTGACCGGTCGATCGCCTTGTCACCGTAGAACACCGCATTGCGTGCGCTTGCCCCTTCGACCGTGGGTTCGCCTGTCCACATCACGTGGCTTAGACCACGGATTTCCGCCTTGTCTGGGTGAACGAACAGGTACTTCTCGTTCGCTGCCTGGCGCAAGATCGGACTCAGACGCTGGATATCCGAAGGCTTGAGTGTATGGAGGCCACCAAAGTTTTGCTGCGGTTCGACGATCGCGTAGAAATTTCCGCCGTAGGCGACATCGAAGCGGATTTCGCCGAGCCCCTCGACTTCAACTGTCAGGTCCGTCGAGTGAAGGAATGACGGAACATTGATGAGTTGCACCGAGTCGACGTTGTCTCCGTCCATCTTGTAGCGCGCAACCACGAGACCGGCAGGCGTGTCCAGACGCAGCACACCCGGTTCACGCGGACGCACCAGACCGTGCTCGATGGCCGTTGTCACCGTCCCGATGGTGCCGTGGCCACACATGGGCAGACATCCGCTGACCTCGATAAACAGGATGGCGACGTCACAATCGGAACGGGTCGGCGGATAGAGGATACTGCCCGACATCACTTCATGGCCCCGAGGTTCGAACATGAGCGATGTCCGGATCCAGTCGAACTCGCGCTCAAAATGCGCGCGTCGCTCGATCATGTTCGCGCCTTCCAGCCGCGGTGCACCTCCTGCGACGACGCGGACCGGATTGCCGCACGTATGTCCGTCGATGCAAAAGAATGTCGATTTCATAGCCCTGCTCCATCCAGAATGACCTGCAAAAAGTGGCCCGGTCCAGGCCCGTGCGGATTACTTCGACAGGGCGCGCACGTCGGCGAGCGTCTTCTCCACGATTGCAACGACCCTCCGGCGTTCTTCGCCTTCGAGCTTCAGTCGCGGAGCCTTGACGGCTTCCGAGTAACCCGCCGTGATGTTCTCCGCCAGCTTGATGTACTGAACGAGTTTCACATGCGTATCCAGGTGGAACAGGTCGATCAGTACACGGTATAGCTTGCGGGCCGATTCATAGTCGCCGGCAATCGCCAGATTCAGTAGCTCGACCGATTCCTTCGGAACCGCGTTAGCCATGCCCGAGACCCAGCACTTCGCGCCCAGGGCAGCCGACTCGAGCACCAGATCGTCGACACCGCACACGACTGCCAGCCGATCGCCGAAGCGGCCGATCAGATCGGTGACGCGCGTCGTGTCATACGATTCTTCCTTGATGGCTTCGATCGTCGGCTCTTCCAGCAACTGTGCCACCAGGTCCGGCGTGAGGTCCACGCCGTAGCCACGCGGGTTGTTATAGAGCAGGATGGACAGCGTCGACGCTTGCGCGATCGTCTTATAGAAGGCGACGGTTTCACGCGGGTCGGACTTGTACGTCAGTCCCGGAAAAACCATCAGGCCTTGAACGCCCAGCGCTTGCGCTTCTTTCGCGTATTGGACCGCGTTTGCCGTATTGGTTTCGGCGAGACCGGCGATCACCGGCACGCGGCCGTTCACGACCTCAACCGCAAGCTTGATCACCGTGCGCTTCTCTTCCGGCGTGAGTTGGGCGTTCTCACCGACCATACCCATCATGACGACGCCACCGACGCCGTTCTCGATGAGGCGATTCAGACCCGCCTTGATGGCTTCGTGATCGAGGGAACCGTCGTCCTTCAGCTTCGTCGTGACAGCGGGGAATACACCTTTCCAGTTGACTTGCATGGCTACACCTTTTCAAAAAATGATAATCAGAGGCGGGATGTCCCGCGGGTCGATCGAGGTCGCGGGGGCCCCGTTAATTCCGGAAGCGGCTGATCGAGTACGGATCGAGGCCGATTCCAGGTGTTCGATTGGCAAGCAGGTCGGCAACCAGCGCACCTGTCGTTGCCGATTGTGTCAGCCCGAGATGACCGTGGCCGAACGCATAGATGACGGACGGCGAGCGTGGCGACCGGCCAATGACGGGCAACGAGTCGGGCGTGGCTGGACGGTGCCCCATCCATTTCACGGCGCCCTGGTCGTTGATGCCGGGCAGGAAGCGCTTGCCGAGCGCGAGCAGCGCGTCACTGCGCTTGTAGTTGGGTGGCGCCTTGAGGCCGGCGAACTCCGCCGCGCCGCCAATGCGCACACCGATATCCAGCGGGGTGGCGACAAACTTGCGTTCGGCGAAAATCACTTCGCGTGACAGGCTGATGCCATGCGCGGGAAGCGTCGTGTTGTAACCGCGTTCGCTGTCCAGCAGGACGCGGTCGCCGATCGATCCGGCCAGCGCGGCGGACCATGCACCCGTCGCCACGACGAGGCGGCGCCCCTTCACCCGTTCACCGGTCTCGGTGACCGCTGCCGGCGCAAGCTCGTCAGCGAGATCGAGTGCCTTGACGGTGCCGACGACAAACGTAGCGCCGAGTTGCTTCACGCGCTCACGCAGTTGCGTCACGAGACGCTTCGGGTCACCGATGTGCGACCAGTCGTCGAGAAATACGCCGTGGCGGAAAACCGGCGCGAGCGACGGCTCGCAATCGCGAACCTCGTCGGCCGACATGGCATGCCAGCGCACGCCCAGATCCCGCTTGAATTCCCATTCATGCTGATCCGCGGCGAAGGCTTCGTCGCTTTCGTAGACCGTCAAGGCGCCGCGGCGATAGAAACTGTCCATCGCACCGATGTCCTCGAACATCGGGACGATGTCGTCATAGACACGATTGTTCAGTTTGGCGAGAGCCAGCGAGATTTCGCGGAAACGGTCCTTGTTGCCCGAGCGCTGAAACTCCATGAACCAGGGCAACGCGCTCGGCACATGTTTCCAGTCGAGCGCCAGCGGCCCCAGCGGATCGAATAGCCACTTCAGCGCCTTCATGTACAACCCGTTCACTGAAATGGGCGTGCTCTCCGTCACGGCTATACCGCCCGCGTTTCCGTGCGACGTACGGTCGCCTTCGAAGTCGCGGTCGATGACGGTGACGCTCGCGCCGTCGCGCAGTGCGGACCACGCACAGGCGAGACCGACGATTCCGCTACCGATAACCACGACGTCGGGAGTCGTCCGGGAGTGTTGAGCTTGCTGAGTCATTTCCGTGAGTCGAGGTATTGCATGAGTGGACGGCAGACTCGCCGTCCGCCGTTGCTTCAGTTACTTGGATCCGAGTACCGTGATCGGCTTCCACTGTCCGTTTTCACACTTGTAGACGGTGATGATTGCGTCGCGCAGATCACCGAACTTGTCGTAGGCGAAGTGCTCACTCGTGACACCCTTCATGTCAGTCTTCGCGAGCACCGGCAGGTAGACGGCCGGGTCCGACGAATTGGCCTTCTGCATCGCCTGCATCATGGCCATCGCGCCGTCGTACGTGTACGGCGCATAGGTTGTCGGTTCAGTGCCGAACTTGCTCTTGTAGCGTTGCGTGAAGCCCGCGCCACCCGGCATCTTCTCCAGCGGCAGCCCCGCGAGCGAGACAATCGCACCGTCCGCAGCCGTCCCGGCGATCTTGATGAAATCTTCCGTCTTCGACATTTCACCCGAGGCAAACGTTGCCTTCATTGCCAGCGAGCGCGCCTGCTTGACCAGCGGTGCGGACTGCGCATCGGCGCCTGCGTAGTAGATGAAATCAGGATTCTTCGACTTGATGCCGGTCAGAATGGCCTTGAAGTCGACGGCCTTGTCGGACGTGAACTGATGATCGATGATGTTGCCGCCAGCCGCCTTCACTGCCGTCTCGAACTGCTCCGCAAGACCCTGACCGTATGCCGTGCGGTCATCGATGATCGCAATACGCTTCGCATGGAGTGTCTCGACGACGTACTTGCCCATCACACTGCCCTGCTGCGTATCCGACGTCATCATCCGGAACGTAGTCTTGAAGCCCTGGCGCGTATA
This sequence comes from Paraburkholderia sp. BL9I2N2, assembly GCF_004339745.1. Taxonomy (GTDB): domain Bacteria; phylum Pseudomonadota; class Gammaproteobacteria; order Burkholderiales; family Burkholderiaceae; genus Paraburkholderia. Next base: position 2,246,755 of record NZ_SMGP01000001.1, read on the forward strand.
GGCGGGCGCGGTTGCCGTCGAAATCTGCGGAATGCCTGCGCGTGAATAGATCGCCGAGGCGGGAATCGTCACGCCGGAGTTGAAGTGACCGAGCATGCCCTTGATGCCGTCATCGACAAGCTTCTGGGCGACGACCGTGCCCGTCTTCGGGTCCGCCTGGTCGTCGAGCGCCTCCAGCACGAACTTCGTTTCCTTGCCGTCGACCTTGGGCTTCGTGGCATTGAAGTCGTCAATGGCGAGCTGCACACCCGATTCAAAATCCTTGCCGTACTGCGCCTGCGCGCCTGTCATCGGAGCGGCCAGACCCAGCTTGACCGTTTGTGTTTCGGCGGCCTGGGCGGCTCCGAGGGACAGGACGAGGAATCCCGAAGCAGCAGCTGCAAAAGCGATCGTGCGAACTTTCATACCAGTCTCCTTACTACCCATAAAGCCGCGTTGGGTTCGCCGCAACATATTATATTGGATCCAATATACAAATATTCTGCGTATGATGCGCCCCTTCAGCGGGTCTGTCAAATGCGTCCGAAATATTGGCGGCGCGCGATGACGGCCGCCCCGCCCCAGGTCCTACACCTGTTCCATGAAGTCAGGATCCTCGAGGCCGCGCAGCCTGTGAACCTGATCTTCGAGCGGCGAAACCGCCAGTTGTGCGAACACCAGCGCCAGTCCGATATCAGCATGGTCATACAGCCCAGCTTCGCCAAGCAGATTCATTGTGCCCAGCGTGACGCCGTTCTTGCGCACGGGGATGTTCAGCACGCTCTCACACCCGATCGACCACAACATCTCGTACTCTGAAAACACCGCCTTGATATCCTCGCGCGATGAGCCGACAAAGATCTCACCGCGGCGAAGCACCTGGTCGGACCAGCGGCTTTGCGTCACTCGCTTGAGCCCACCTACCGGATTGATATCCAGGCGATTGCTATGCAGACGTCCCAGCCGGCTCGACGCCTCGTCATACGCCAGCACCGTGAAGAGTCGCTGTCCGAATACCTCCGTGAGGGAGCGCTCGAACTCGGACCATATGCTGTCGGCGTCGCCGCCTTGCTGTTGAATCGCGGCCAGACGCTCGATCGCCTGAAAATTGTGTGCGTGGTTTGTGTTCGTCATGAAAACTCCTTATTTCGCGGTTCGAAGCGCGGCGCTTTGCGCGTCGGGACGCATTGAGCCGTACTCCTCGTCGGAAATCTGTTCGAGCGTCTTCCCGGTCGTCGAGACGCCCAGGAAAATCACAGCGAGCGCGCCGATCAGCAGGATGACGGTGGTCATGCCGAACACGCCGGCAAAACCCCACAGCGGGTAGATGTAGCCCACCAGCATGGGTGAGCAGATCGCGCCGATGCGGCCGAACGCCGAAGCCGTGCCCATCCCCGTCGCACGCAGATGCGTCGGGAACACCTCAGGGGTATAGGCATATTCGCCCGCGTTGACGCCGTTCATCGCGAAGGACATGAAGATCGAAGCAAGCACGATCGATGTGTCGCTGCCCGCATTCGCCAACCAGATACCTGCGACGCAAGCCAGTCCCATGTACGTGACGATCGTGGCCTTGCGCCCCAGCTTTTCGCAAAAATATGCCGACGAGTAGTAGCCCGGAATCTGCGCGAGGTAGATCAGGATCGAGACGGAGAAGCTCTTCGTAATGGTCATGCCGTGCTGAACGAGCAAGCCGGGGATCCAGACGAAGAAGGCGTAAGAGCAGAACGTCACCGACAGCCATAGACACCAGCTCATCAACGTCGTTTTGGCGAGCGGCGGCTTCCACAGCAGCTTCAGGTTTCCGAAGAAGGAACCCGAGTGCTCATAGCTGGCGGCGGCACCCGCCACAGGCACGACGGGAGGCAGCGTCACACCCGTGCGTTCGATCTGCCGTTCGATATCGGACACGACGGCTTCGGCCTCGGCATGACGGCCGCGAATCTCCAGCCACCGCGGCGACTCGTGTAGCGAACGCCGCCACCACAGCAGCACGACGACAGGCACGGAAACGATCACCAGCGCGATACGCCAGCCTTCCGGGTTCAGCGGGATCACGAAGTAGCCGATCAGCGCCGCAGCCACGAAACCGAACGAGAAGAAGCCGGCCAGTGCGCCGGTGAAGGCGCCCCGATAGCGGTTGCTGACGAACTCCACCAGGAACGGCGCAATGATTGCGCCCTCGGCGCCCATGCCGATGCCGGCTATGGCTCGCAGCAGGGCGAACGTGTGCCAGTCGTTCACAAACGCGTTGGCGAACGTGAGCACGCAGAAGAAGGTCAGCGCCCACATCATGACGACACGGCGGCCAAATCGGTCGCCTAGCAGGCCGGCGAATAGCGCGCCGACGAGAAAGCCGACATAAGTGCTGCTACCGAGAAGCCCGGTTTCGAAACTCGTCAGATGCCATTTGGTACGAACAACGGGCAGGATAAACGCGATGATGGCTGCGTCAACGGCTTCGAACATGAAGCCCAAGCCGCCCATGATGAGCAGCTTGAAGTGGAAACGGCTGAACGGAAGGCGTTCGAGCCGGGCTGCAATCGGTGACATGTAGTTGCTCCCGCAATGAGGGATCGACCAGCCCGGAGTTCCGGACCGAAGTGCGATAACAATATCCTGTATCCAAAATCCAGAGTCAAGGCCGGGTAAACCTCCGCGTGTGCTTCCGTCGCCCGGAACGCGACCGTGAATCCGAATCTGGAGCCTTTAAAACGTATGGCGGATGCCCGCGCGGACGGCGACCTGGCTATTCGTGGACGACGGCGTCAGGAAGGACAATGCCGCGACGGCGGGCTTACCGGTCGAATCGATACCGGTCGCTCGCTCCCAGGAGGTCGTCGCATAGAGCAACGTCCGCCTCGACAGGCTGTACTGAGTGCCCACGTTGAGCTGCAAATATTTCGCCGATTCAGCCTTCGTATAGTCGTATGAGGCTCCCAGCAGAAGTGCCGGTGTGACGTTGTACGTTGCCAGCGCCTCGTAGTTATTGAAGGTCGCTGTGCCCGAAAACGGCGTCGACGACGTCCGCACCACGTCTTCAAAGCGGGTATTCGTATAGGTGAACCCCAGCAGCGCCGCGCCGATGCGGTAGTTGACGCCAGCGCCCGCAACCTGCAGGGTCTGGGCCGACGTGTACCCGCTGTAAGTCGGATTGGTGATCGGGTTCACAAACGTGCCGCCTGCCACGGGGTTTGCCGTCGCGTCGTAGATGGACGTCGCGGGGTTATTGATTCGCGAAAATACCGCGCTGGCGCTGAGTGCGTTGTTCGCGTAGCTGAGGCTGATCGCCTCCTTTTTACCGTTGGAGAAGTCTCCTGCCACGCCGCCCAGGCTGAAAAGCCCCGACAGTTTGAAACCGCCGTAGGTAGGCGAGATGTACTTGATCGAATTGCTCAGCGAGTAGTTGCCCCAGACGTTATCGACGTCTGCTGCGTGCGTAGCGAGAATTCCATTGAACCGGCCAGAAGCTGAAAGACCGATCAGCGAATCGAGCACCAGATCGTACTGGCGCCCCATCAGCACGGTACCGAAGGGCGAGCCGAGGCCGACGTAGGCCTGACGGCCAAACAGACGCCCACCGTTATTCAGCTTTCCGGTATTGATATCGACGCCGCTTTCCAGACGGGCCACCGTACTGTATCCGCCGCCGAGATCCTCGTTGATCAGAAACCCCCATTTTGTGCTGCCTAATGCACCGTTGGAGGCCTGGACGTTGTAGTGGCCGCCCTGGTTGTTTGTATACGTGATCCCATCGTCCAGCGTGCCGTACAACGTGACGGAACTCTGCGCGTGACACACGACCGCGGTGGACATGATCGCAGCTGCCATACCTGCCTTCTTCATCTCGCCCCTCTTTAATAAGTGGTACTACTGATAGCAAATGGAATGTCCTGCGAGGTCTCTGTGTATGGCGCCGCCCGCGCGGCTTGGGTGACAGCCGGACGGGAACCGATTGCCCCGTCATCTTCACAGGACGACGCTTGCGGTCTCCACACAGAAAGACCCTCGCAACGAACTACAATATCCTGGATCCAATATAATCGGTCAAGCGGTTCCCGCAGCGTTTCAGTGGATGTTGTGAGGCTCGGGCGTGCGCCTATGGCGAGAACTGCCCAAATATGCTGGATGCGATCACAAGCCCGACGTTGATGGCGGATCGACAGCTTGAGCGCGCGACGGACGTAAAAAAGGCCACGTACCTTTTGGGAACGTGGCCTTATTTCTTTGGTGCGTGAGGCCGGACTCGAACCGGCACGAGATTGCTCCCGTCAGGACCTAAACCTGGTGCGTCTACCAATTTCGCCACTCACGCGAATTTTTTTACCTGGCAGGCAGGACCGCTACGATATCGCGAGCGATACAAACCTGGGCGAGACATCGAACTTCTGCGATACCAGCAACAGCCCTTATTCTACGCGGGTTCCCGCGACTTCAGCCCTGCCGCCGCCCGGTGCAGCGTCAGGACCTGAACCTGGTGCGTCCACCCATTTCGCTACCCGCGCAGGCGGACATGGCACGATGCGCCTGCCCGTTGTCCCGCATGCCGTCAGCCGCGTCAGAAACACGCGCCCGAAAGCGTAAGCGCGAGATTCTAACCGATTGATTCGCACTTGTCTGCATTTGCCTGGCATCTGTCCGGGCGGCGCCGATGCTACAATTTTTGGCTTGATGCACGCACGGCGTGCCCCTTCTTCGCCTGCCCTTCCCCACATTCCAATCCAGTGAATTTCGACGAATATTGCCAGCAGAAAGCGGCGCCGCCCGGATCGAGCACTTACTATGCGCTTCGGCAGGCGCCCGCAGCCACCCAGCCGCTGTTGACCGCGCTGTGCGCGCTGCGCCGTGAGTTCGAGGAAACGGTCAAGGAGACCAACGATCCGGCCATCGGCCGCACGAAACTCGCGTGGTGGCAAAACGAGCTCGCCGCACTGGCTTCGGGCTCGCCGTCGCATCCGGTGTCCGAGGCGCTGGCAGCCTATCTGCCCGATGTGAAAGCCGAGTACCCGGCGCTGCAGGCGTTGCTCGCCGGCTTCGAGATGGACCTCGACCAGGCGCGTTATCTCGACTACCCGAATCTGCGGCGCTACGTGCAAGGCGTGGGCGGCACCTTCGCGTCGTTGATCGCGCGCGCGACGGCGAAAGATCCCGCGCAGGCGTCGAACTGGTCCGCACCGCTTGGCGAGGCGCTGCTGCTCGGGCAGATCGTCGTCGAAACGGGCAATGACGCGCGCCACGGCCGCATCTATATTCCCATCGACGAAATGCAGCGCTTCAATGTGACTGCCGCGGACCTGATCAATCGAAAATATAGCGACGCGTTCACCGAGTTGATGCGCTTCGAGACCAAGCGCGCCCGCGATGCGTTGCAGGCCGCGCTCGGCGCCGTGCCCGCCAGCGAGCGCCGCTCGCAGCGCACGCTCGTTGCGCAGGCGGCATTGGCGCTGGCCTTGCTGGATGAAATCGAACGCGACGGCTATCACGTTCTGCATCAGCGCATCGCGTTGACGCCGATCCGCAAGCTTTGGATCGCGTGGCGCGCGAGGTGATCGACCGGCGCGGCTGCATCACGCCAGTTGCGCTCAGCACGTTGTCAGACGCGTAGCAACGGCAGCGGCTCGAAGCGCTGCTGCAGAATCGTCGACGCGTCGAGTCCCCACCACGGCCCGAGCACGGTGGCGTAAAGTTGCCGGAAATCGACGCCGACCGGCAAGTTGCCATTGCCGTCGAGCCGCGCCAGCACCGGCGGCACGCCATATAAGCCGCCGCGCACGCGTCCACCCATGACGAAATGCGGCGCCACGGTGCCGTGATCGGTGCCGTTGCTCTGATTCTCACGCGGACGCCGGCCGAACTCGGCATAGGTCATCACCAGCGTATCGTCCCAGCGGCCGAGTTCGACGAGCGCCGACTTCATCGACATCAATCCTTCCGCGAGCTGCTTGAGCAACGCCGCCTGCTGACCTGGCTGATTCTGATGCGTGTCGAAGCCGTTCAGCGTGAGGCGGATCACCGCGACGCCCTGGCCACGCTTCGGCTGTTCTTGTGGCGCGTTTCCCGAAGAAACTTTCTTCGGCGCTTCACCCGCCGCCACTACCTGCATCGCCGTTTTGATCGAGCTGCCGAACGCGCCGCCGGGAAACACGGTTTTCAACTGAGCCTGTCCTTGCGCGGGACGCAGCCGGTCGGCAGCTTTCACAATGTCGTTCTCGACGTCGAGAATATGCGCCAGCTCGGGATTGCGCTCACGCACCGATACCGGCTTCGCGAGCCGCGAAGCCTTGACGAACTGCGCCGGATTGACCAGCGCGATCGCACGCGCGCCGTTCGCGAGCGGCCCCATCTCGGCGCTGCCGATCACCACGCCGTCGGCGGCAAAACCGGCGGGCACCGGCGTCTGCGCAAACGCGCGCGTCAACCATCCCTCGCGCAAGTATTGGTCGGAACGTGACGCGGTGTCCCAGATCTCGATCGAGCGGAAATGTGACAGGTTCGGTTGCGCATAGCTCACGCCCTGCACGATCGCCAGTTGCTGGCCGCGCCACAGCGGCATCAGCAGTTGCAAGGACGGATGCAGCGCGGTGCGCTCGTCGAGTTGAATCGCCTGCTCGCGTTTGATGCCGATGTTCTTGCGCAACTGGTAGTAGGCGGGATCGGCAAAGGGAATCACGGTATTCAAACCGTCGTTGCCACCCTTCAGTTCGACGAGAATCAACAGGTTGTCGTAGCCGCGTGCCGGAGACGCGCCCGGCGCCGCCATCTGCGCGCCGAACGCGCGGGGCAGCCAGAGCGTTGCGCTGGCGGCCGCGCTCATCGAGAGAAAGCTGCGTCGTTTCATGCTGCACCTCGTTCGATTGTCGCGGCGCGAATCGTGTCGCCGTCGACAGACACATTCTTTTTAGCGGCCTGGCGCGTGCTTATTTCAGCGGCTCACCTCACTTCAGTTGATACGCCGGGTCCATCAGCAATGCCTCCAGATACGCACTCGCGGTCGAACCGGTTTCGATCGCATCCACCGGCGTGAGCGGCAAGACCGCATGCTGCAACTGCAACTCGGCCGACACGCCCGGCCTGGCCGTCGGCGCGGTGTTGTAGTGCGCGAGCCACGTCTCGATGTCGAAGCGTACGCCACCTTTGCCACCTTGAGCGGCCCGCGCCATCGTGCGTTGCGGCGTTGGCGCCGTCTGCATGTCCGGCATCGCGCCGCTTGCCGCGAACTCTGCGTTCATCGGATTGGTCATGCGCCGCGGACCGGCGGCCTCGGTCGCGCGAAACAGCTGCTCGACGAATTGCTTGCGGGCGAGCAGCGTGGAACTGTTGATCCATGTCGTGCCGCCCGGCCATCCTTTGACGTTCGGCGGATAGAACAGGTTCTCGCCGAGCGCGCGGATTTGCGAGGCGAACGGCGCGGTGTTGTCGTAGCCGATGTCGAACGCCCGGAGCGTGCCGACCACGAACTCCGCCGGCGACTTCACGAGGACGCCGCGATTGTCGTCGTCCCAGAACGCGTCGCTCAGGAAGACACCGCGCAATGCGATCTTGATATCGTAGTGGCTCGCGCGAAACCGCGCCGCGATCGGTTCGATGCGCGACGGGTCCGGCGTATCCGAGACGAACTCTCGCCACAGTTTGGTGGTCACGAAAATCGCCGTTTCCGGCCGTGCGAGCAGAATATCGAGCACCTGGTCGCCGTCGAACGGCCCCGTCTCGCCGAGCACGGTCTTCTCGCCGTCGTCGTGCTGGCTGGCGCGCCACACGTAGGCCTGCGTGTCCGGATCGAGACTCCAACCGGTGTACGCACGTGCAGCCTCCGACACGTCGCGCTGCGTGTAATGCCCTTCGCCGAGCGTGAACAGCTCCATCACTTCACGGGCAAAATTTTCGTTGGGCTTGCCCTTGCGATTGCTCGCGCCGTCGAGATATTGCAGCATCGCCGGATCTTTGGCGACGTCGTGCAACAGCTCGCCGAAGTGGCCGAGCGCGTCTCGCCGCAACAACATGTTCTGCAGCGCCATCTGCTGCGGATACGGCACCTTGTCCTGACCCGACGTGAAGTGGTTATGCCAGAAGAGCGTCATGCGCTCGGTGAGCGGCGACGGTGTGGTCAACATCTCGCGCACCCACCACGCGCGTAATAGTTCGTAACGCTGGCCACGCAGGCGCTGCGCTTCGCGACGTTGATCGTCGGTCCACGCCTTGCGCGTCTCGCGTATCGGAATCGGTTCGAGGACCCAGTCGGGCAACGGCGTGACCGCCTCGGTTCGAGTGCTCGCGAGTACCTTGTCGACCGCCTGCGCTCGCGTGAGTCCAACGTATGGCGCAAGCTCGGCGCTATCCGGCGCGAAGCCGACGCGCGTCAGGAAGAAGCGCGCATCGTCGGCATCGAGGATGCTCTGTTCGCGCTCTGAAGCTGCACGCTCATCGGCGGTCGCCACACGGTGCCTGAAGTGTTGACCATGGGTCGCGCCCGGCTGCACAGCGGCGGCCGGTCCGCCACATGCCACCACCGCCAACGCAATCGCCGATGCTGCGAACCGGCGGCCATGACTACCACGCGTGAGCAATTTCATCATCGGTCATCAAGATTGGCGCGACGTCATGGAACAGGCGTTGGCGCGTGCAGTGCGTGCATGGCGCGCTTCGCTCTGACGACTCAACGGCAGACTGAACGGGAAAGTTGACGGGGGAAGTGCGATGAATTCTTTCACGCGGGGAAGAAGCGTGAAACGCGTGCCGAGGGCTGGCACGATAATAGCTACCGTTTATAAAGTTCGCGGACAGCGTCTTCGATATGCTGCCGTAACAGACGCCGTTCGTCGGGCGTCATATGACCGTCACGACGACGTTGATCAAGATCAGGGGGAACTGCGGTGCGCAACATGACGTCTGAGGCGGGGTGGTCGGTGTTCGGGTTGTGGCGGCTGGGCTTGCCCTGCTTGGGCGCGTGCTCGCTCGCAGCTCTGTCGGCGGAAGGCTGGGCATGGGCGAGCGTTGGTCCTAGTGAGCCTGCAAGCGTACCGGCTACCGCCAGTGCAATCACGCTTAGGCGCACATTCGGCCAAACCCCTCCCTTCATGTTGTTCCCTTCGTGGCGCGGCAACCGGCTACCTCAAATGCGTATACGAACCCCGGTAACGAGCCGGGTGCGATAGTTTTAGTCGTGTGAAGTATCCACCGAACAGCCGCATTCAGTAAAGGAGTCTACCTGCCCCCGCTTTACGTCGTGCCACAGTGCGGGTAAATTTTGTAACTGACTGTAACCCGTTAAATGATGCAAACGCGCACCACTTTCTAATCGCGCTAAGATGCCGACCATGGAAACTAAAAACCCTTCGAAAATCCTCGTCGTCGACGACGATCCGCGCCTGCGCGATCTGCTGCGCCGCTACCTCGGTGAACAGGGCTTCAATGTCTATGTTGCCGAGAACGCGCCGTCCATGAACAAGCTCTGGGTGCGTGAGCGCTTCGACCTGCTGGTGCTCGATCTGATGCTGCCAGGCGAAGATGGTTTGTCGATCTGCCGGCGCCTGCGCGGCAGCAACGACCGCACGCCGATCATCATGCTGACGGCCAAGGGCGAAGACGTCGATCGGATCGTCGGCCTCGAAATGGGCGCCGACGACTATCTACCCAAGCCGTTCAACCCGCGCGAGCTGGTTGCGCGCATTCACGCGGTGCTGCGCCGCCAGTCGCCTTCGGAGTTGCCGGGCGCGCCGTCCGAAACCACCGAGGTGTTCGAGTTCGGCGAGTTCGCGTTGAATCTCGCCACCCGTACGCTCACCAAGGCGGGCCAGGAAATTCCGCTGACCACGGGCGAGTTCTCGGTACTCAAGGTGTTCGCGCGTCACCCGCGCCAGCCGCTGTCGCGTGAAAAGCTCATGGAGCTCGCACGCGGCCGTGAGTACGAAGTCTTCGACCGCAGTCTCGACGTGCAGATCTCGCGTCTGCGCAAGCTGATCGAACCCGATCCGGGCAGCCCGCGTTTCATTCAGACCGTCTGGGGTCTGGGCTACGTGTTCATCCCCGACGGTGCAGCCTGAGTTTGTTTTCATCTGCTGCTTTTGATTCTAAATAAGAAGGGCCCATGCGGATCGACCGGCGCCTCCTGACGCTCGCGTTCGGCGGCCTTTTCTGGCGGACCTTTCTGTTGATCGCGCTGTTGATCGCAGTCAGTCTCGCCGCGTGGTTCCAGAGCTTCCGGGTGATCGAACGCGAGCCGCGCGCGCAGCGCGTGGCGTTGCAGCTCGTCGCCATCGTCAAGCTCACGCGCACCGCACTCCTCTATTCCGATCCCGACCTGCGGCGCGCCTTGCTGCAGGATCTGGAAAGCAATGAAGGGGTGCGCGTGTACCCGCGCGAAACCACCGACAAGTACAAGTTGCAGCCCGACGAGTCGCTGAACCGGCTGATCGAACACGACATTCGCGGCCGTCTCGGCGACGACACCGTGATTGCCCAGAGCGTGAACGACATCCCCGGCGTCTGGATCAGCTTCAAGATCGACGACGATGACTACTGGGTCGCGCTCGACCGCGATCAGCTCGACAACGCCACCGGTTTGCAATGGGCCGGCTGGGGCGTGTTCGCGCTGGCGCTGTCGCTGTTCGGCGCGGCCTTCATTACGAGTCTCGTGAACCGTCCGTTCGCGCGCCTCGCCATGGCCGCGCGCAAGGTCGGCTCCGGGCAGTCGCCGGAGCCGCTGCCCGAGCGCGGCATGGGCGTCGCCGCGGAAACCAATCGCAGTTTCAACCAGATGGTGCAGGACCTCGAACAGCTCGAGGCCGACCGTGCGCTGATGCTCGCGGGCATCTCGCACGATCTGCGCACCCCGCTCGCGCGGCTGCGGCTCGAAACCGAAATGAGCCCGTCCGACCAGGCCACCAAAGATGCGATGGTCGACGACATCGAGCAGATGGACATGATCATCGGCCGGTTCCTCGATTACGCGCGCCCGGTGCAGCGCGTGCCGGAACCCGTGGACCTGTCCGTGATCGCGGGAGAACTGGCCGCGCGCATGCAGAGCGAAGACAGCATGCGCCTGATTACACGGCTCGCGCCGTCGGCGGTGATCGAAGCCGACGAAACCGACATGAGGCGGGTGGTCGGCAACCTGCTGGAAAACGCGCGCAAGTATGGTCTGAGCGACGGCGACGGCATTCCGCACGTGATTCTGGAAACGCGGGTGTCGCACTCGCGGGTCGAGCTGTCCGTGGTCGACGAAGGCCCCGGTATTCCGGAAGACCAGTTGGCGCTTGTCACGCGGCCGTTCTATCGTGTGAATTCGGCGCGCACTCAGGCGAACGGCACGGGCCTTGGCATGGCCATCGTCCAGCGCCTCGTGGGCCGTTACCGTGGCGCGCTGCGCTTGCGCAATCGCACGCCTGGACCGGGTCTGGAGGTCACCATCGAGTTTCCGCTCGCCAAGGGCATCTGATCGGAACGGGGCGTCATCCGTCCTTCGTGAGGATATGCCGCGTCGAATAATAACCACCCGGTTAGTTATTTATAGCTATCGGACAGATAATTCAATAGCACGACCGCGAATCACATGGAACGCGCTCGTTGCGGCGAGTTGATAGCCTGAAGCATGCTGTTTTCCGACACACGAAGGAGCACTTCCATGAGAACCGTTGGCGATAAACTCGAAGCGTTCACCGTCACTGCCGCGAAGCCGGGCTTCAACCATCATGAAGAGAACGGCATGTCGGCGTTCGAAGAGATCACGGAGCAGTCGTTCCCGGGCAAGTGGAAGATCATCTACTTCTACCCGAAGGATTTCTCGTTTGTGTGTCCGACGGAAATCGTCGAATTCGCCAAGTTGGCCAAAGATTTCGAAGAGCGCGACGCGGTGTTGATGGGCGGCAGCGTCGACAACGAATTCGTGAAACTGGCATGGCGCCGCGCGAACAAGGACCTGGACAGGCTGAACCACTACGCCTTCGGCGACGTGAAGGGCGAGCTGATCGACCAGCTGGGCGTGCGTGACCAGGAAGCCGGCGTCGCGTTGCGCGCCACCTTCATCGTCGATCCGGACAACACGATCCAGCACGTGTCGGTGAACAATTTGAACGTGGGCCGCAACCCGGAAGAAGTGCTGCGCATTCTGGACGGCCTGCAAACGGACGAGCAGTGTGCTTGCAACCGCGAAGTCGGCGGCGACACGCTCTAAGCGGTGCTGGTGAAAAGCCCGCCTGGGGCTTGAATGCGTGCACCGCGGCGAGGCTCCCGCCGCTGCGCTCGTTGTAAAACCAATCAGTTCTTGATCAGCAGAACCGCAGCCTGAGCTTCAATGCCCTCGCCTCGGCCGAGATAACCGAGCTTCTCATTGGTCTTGGCTTTGACGTTGACCCGCTCGATCGGCAAATCAAGATCCGCGGCGATATTGGCGCGCATGCCCTCGATATGCGGCGCCAGCTTCGGCGCCTGCGCCACCACGCTGCTATCCACGTTGGCGATGGAAAAACCCGCCGCCTTCACGCGCGCGAAACATTCACGCAGCAACACGCGGCTATCGGCGCCGGCGAATTTCGCGTCGGTATCGGAGAAATGCCGGCCGATATCGCCCATCGCGGCGGCGCCGAAAATGGCGTCGGTAATGGCGTGCAGCAGCACGTCCGCGTCCGAATGGCCGAGCAGGCCGCGCTCATAAGGAATCGTCACGCCGCCGATGATCAACGGACGTCCCGGCACCAGCGCATGCACGTCATACCCTTGCCCAATTCTGAAATCCATATGCGTCATGTCCTTGAATCCGCTCACTAAAATTGAAATCGCTGATCACGCAGCCGCCGGCCGGCTCAGAATCGCCTCGGCCAGATCGAAGTCTTCCGGATACGTCACCTTGAAGTTGCGCAAGCTGCCCTGCACCAGCTTCGGCGCATAGCCCAGCCACTCGATCGCGCTCGCTTCGTCCGTCAGGTCGTGACCGTCGGCCTGCGCGCGCAGGATCGCCTCGCGCAGCATGCCGATGCGGAACATCTGCGGCGTCTGCGCCTGCCACAAGCCGTCGCGCGCCTCGGTGCGGGCGATCCGGCCGTCGGACGAGCTAGCGTCGATCCGTTTCAGCGTGTCCGCCACGGGCAAGGCCATGATGCCGCCCACCGCGTCGTCCTTCAGCGCGCCGATCAGCGTGCGAATCAGCGCGGGCGTGATGCCCGGCCGCGCCGCGTCGTGCACGAGCACCCAGTCGTCGTCCCGCGCGCCGAACTCGGCGAGCGCATGCAGGCCGTTGAGCACCGACGCCTGGCGCGAGGCCCCGCCGCTGCGGCGCACGGCAAAACGCAAGCCGCCGAAGCGGCGGCCGTCGAAGTGCGCGTCGTCCGGGGCGATCACGACAAGGGTTTGCGCAAACTCGCTGCAGGTGTCGAATGCCGCCAGCGAGTAATGCAACATGTCGCGGCCGGCGACAGTGCGATATTGTTTGGGCATCGCGGCGCCGGAACGGCTGCCGGTGCCAGCGCACGGAATCAGGGCAAATAGACGGGAAGTCACGAGTGCGGATGCCGCGAAGTCAAAGTAAAGGACGGATTTTATAATAGGTCCTTCGCATCCACGCCCCGACACGCGTAAACTTGCCGGTCACGTGTGAGCCTGAGGCCGCTTTTTCTCATCTATGCCAGACATCGCCGCATCATCGCAGTACTCCCCGCCCGTCGCGCTCGTCAAGGCCGGCCAGCGTTTCGCCTTCGACGGCACGCACGGCTCGTCCGACGCGCTGCTGATCGCCCGCTACCATCTCGCGTATCGCGAGAAGGTGCCGCTGCTGGCGGTCGTGTGCGAAAGCGCCGTCGATGCGCAGCGTTTGGCACAAGAAATCGGCTTTTTCGCGCCCGAGGCGCGCGTGCGCCTGCTGCCGGACTGGGAAACGCTCCCTTACGATACCTTTTCACCGCATCAGGATCTGGTCTCGGAGCGCCTCGCCACGCTGCACGATCTCGGCGAAGGCCGCTGCGACATCCTGCTGGTGCCCGCCACCACGGCGCTGTACCGCATGCCGCCCGCCTCGTTCCTGGCCGCGTACACGTTCTCCTTCTCGCAAGGCGAGCGCCTCGACGAAGCCAAGCTCAAGGCGCAGTTGACCCTGGCCGGCTACGAACACGTAAGCCAGGTGGTGCGTCCGGGCGAATACTGCGTACGCGGCTCGCTGCTCGATCTCTATCCGATGGGCTCGCCCTTGCCCTACCGGATCGACCTGTTCGACGACCAGGTCGACTCGATCCGCGCGTTCGACCCGGACACGCAGCGCAGCCTGTACCCGGTGAAAGACGTGCGCCTCTTGCCGGGCCGCGAATTTCCCTTCGATGAAGCCGCCCGCACCGCTTTCCGCAGCCGCTGGCGCGAGACCTTCGAGGGCGACCCGAGCCGCGCGTCGATCTACAAGGACATCGGCAACAGCGTGCCGTCCGCGGGCATCGAATACTATCTGCCGCTCTTCTTCGACGACACGGCCACGCTGTTCCATTACCTGCCCGAAGGCGCGCAACTGGCGTTCGTCGGCGATCTCGAGGCGGCGATCCGGCGCTTCACCAACGACACGAAGCAGCGCTACAACTTCCTCTCGCACGACCGCGACCGGCCGATTCTGGAGCCGCAGCGCCTGTTCCTGTCCGACGAAGACTTCTTCACGCTCGCCAAACCCTTCGCGCGGCTCTCGCTGCCCGCCAACGCCGGCGGCGGCTGGTCGACGCCGTTGCCGAATCTCGCGATCGACCGTCATGCGGAAGATCCGGTCGCAGCCTTGCGCGCGTATCTCGACACCACGCCGAATCGCGTGCTGTTCGCCACCGAATCGGCGGGCCGGCGCGAAACGCTGTTGCAGTTGCTCGCCGACAATCATCTGCGACCGGTATCGAGCGACAGCTTCCAGGACTGGCTCACGAGCGACGAGCGCTTTTCATTGGGCGTCTCGCCGCTCGCCAACGGTTTTGCCGTGCCGGTCGACGGCATCGCGATCATCACCGAAACCGAGCTGTATGGTCCGCTCGCGCGTCGCTCGGGGCGCCGCCGTCAGGAACAGGCGAGCAACGTCGATTCGATGGTGCGCGATCTGTCCGAGCTCAAAGTGGGCGATCCGGTCGTGCATTCGCAGCACGGCATCGGCCGCTATATGGGACTCGTGACCATGGATCTCGGCGAAGGCGAGACCGAGTTCCTGCACCTCGAATACGCGGGCGACAGCAAGCTCTACGTGCCGGTCGCGCAGCTGCACGTGATCTCGCGCTATAGCGGCGCCGATCCGGAAAGCGCGCCGCTGCACTCGCTCGGCTCCGGCCAGTGGGAAAAAGCCAAACGCAAGGCCGCGCAACAGATCCGCGACACCGCCGCAGAACTGCTGAATCTCTACGCGCGCCGCGCCGCCCGTTCGGGCCATGCGTTCGCGCTCGAACCGAAAGACTACGTGAAGTTCGCGGAGAGTTTCGGCTTCGAGGAAACGCCCGACCAGGCCGCCGCGATCGCGGCCGTGATCGGCGACATGACGAGCGGCAAACCCATGGATCGCCTCGTGTGCGGCGACGTCGGCTTCGGCAAGACCGAAGTGGCACTGCGTGCGGCGTTCATCGCGGTAATGGGCGGCAAGCAGGTTGCGCTGCTCTCGCCCACCACGCTGCTCGCCGAACAGCACACACAAACCTTCAGCGACCGCTTCTCCGACTGGCCGGTGCGGATCGCCGAACTGTCGCGTTTCAAGTCGACCAAGGAAGTCAGCGCGGCGATCCAGCAGATCAACGACGGCAGTGTCGATATCGTGATCGGCACGCACAAGCTGCTCTCGTCCGACGTGCAGTTCAAGCGGCTGGGACTCGTGATCATCGACGAGGAACACCGTTTCGGCGTGCGTCAGAAAGAGGCTTTGAAGGCCTTGCGCGCCGAAGTGGACGTGCTCACGCTCACCGCCACGCCGATCCCGCGTACGCTCGGCATGGCGCTCGAAGGCCTGCGCGATTTCTCCGTGATCGCCACCGCGCCGCAAAAGCGCCTCGCGATCAAAACCTTCGTGCGGCGCGAGGAAGACAGCGTGATTCGCGAAGCCATGCTGCGCGAGTTAAAGCGTGGCGGCCAGGTCTACTTCCTGCACAACGAAGTCGAGACGATCGAAAATCGCCGGCAGATGCTCGAAGCGTTGGTGCCGGAAGCGCGTATCGCGGTCGCGCATGGACAGATGCATGAACGTGAACTCGAACGCGTGATGCGCGACTTCGTTGCGCAGCGCGCCAACGTGTTGCTGTGCACGACGATTATCGAAACCGGTATCGACGTGCCGAGCGCCAATACGATCCTGATTCATCGCTCCGACAAGTTCGGTCTCGCGCAATTGCATCAGTTGCGTGGCCGTGTGGGCCGTTCGCATCACCAGGCGTATTCGTATCTGCTGGTCCACGATCCGCAAGGGCTGACCAAACAGGCGCAACGTCGCCTCGAAGCGATCCAGCAGATGGAGGAACTCGGTTCGGGCTTCTATCTGGCCATGCACGACCTCGAGATTCGCGGCACGGGCGAAGTGCTCGGCGACAAACAGTCGGGCGAGATTCACGAGATCGGCTTCCAGCTCTACACCGACATGCTGAACGACGCCGTGAAGGCGCTCAAGGAAGGCAAGGAGCCCGACCTCACCGCACCGCTCGCCGCGACCACCGAGATCAACCTGCACGCGCCGGCGATTCTCCCGGCGGACTATTGCGGCGATGTGCAGGAGCGTCTGTCGCTCTACAAGCGGCTGGCTAATTGCGAACACAACGATTCGATCGACGGCATTCAGGAAGAATTGATCGACCGCTTCGGCAAGTTGCCGCCGCAAGCGCATGCGCTGGTGGAGACGCATCGTCTGCGGCTGGCGGCGAAGCCGCTGGGTATTTCGAAGATCGACGCCGGCGAAGCGGTGATCGGTTTGCAGTTCATCCCCAATCCGCCGATCGACGCGATGCGGATCATCGAGATGGTGCAGAAGCACAAGCACATCAAGCTCGCGGGCCAGGACAAGCTGCGTATCGAAACGCGCAGCCCGGATCTCGCGGTGCGTGTCGCCACGGTCAAGGAAACCTTGCGCGCGCTCGGCACGCCGAGCCGCGGCACCGCGGCCAGCGTTGCTGCGCGATGAGTTCGTCGATCGCGCCGCGCTAATGCGGCGTTGGCGCGGCGTTAAAAAAAACGCGGGACGTCTAGCGTTTTTTCGTTCATGCTGCGGTGCGCAAACGCGCGCCGCAGCATACGGACGGCTTTTTTTTGGGTATGATCGAAAGACTTAAATGCCGGAGTCTTGTCATGTCTCATGTCGCTGAATCAGCGCAGTCTTCGCAATCGTCCGCCTCCGCTTCGAATTCCTCCTCGCCTGTCTCGCTCCCGTGGGTCACCCGTCTCGTGTCGATGGACACGGTCAGCCGCAATCCGAATCTCGGCCTGATCGAAACCGTGCGCGACGAATTGCGTGCCGTCGGTATTCAGGCCACGCTCACGCACGACGAAAGCGGCAAATGGGCCAACCTGTTCGCGACGATTCCCGCACACGACGGTGAAACGAACGGCGGCGTGGTGCTGTCGGGCCACACCGACGTCGTACCCGTGGACGGCCAGCAATGGGACAGCGATCCGTTCAAGCCGGAAATTCGCGGCGACAAGCTGTACGGCCGCGGCACCTGCGACATGAAAGGCTTCATCGGCGCGGCGCTGACACTCGTGCCGGAGATGCAGCGCACCAAACTCGCCAAGCCGATTCACTTTGCCCTGTCGTTCGACGAGGAAGTGGGCTGCGCGGGCGCGCCGCTCCTGATTGCCGACCTGATGAAGCGCGGCGTGAAGCCGGACGGCTGCATCGTCGGCGAGCCGACCAGCATGCGGCCGATCGTGGCGCACAAAGGCATCAATGCTTACCAGTGCTGTGTGCGCGGTCAGGCGGCGCATTCGTCGCTTACGCCGAAGGGTTTGAACGCGATCGAATACGCCGCGCGGCTGATCTGCTACATCCGCGACATGGCCGACCAGTTCCGCGAGCAGGGCCCGTTCGACGAACTGTACGACGTGCCCTTCACCACCGCGCAAACCAGCACGATCGTGGGCGGCAATGCGATCAATACCGTGCCGGCCGAATGCAAGTTCCAGTTCGAATTCCGCAACCTGCCCACGCTCGATCCCGAACCGATCTTCGCGCGCATCGATCAATACGCACGCGAAACGCTGCTGCCGAAAATGTTGCGCGAGCATCCATCGGCGGCGATCGAGATTACGAAGATCGCCGCGGCGCCCGGACTCGATTCGTCTGAACAAGCCGCCATCACGCAACTGGTGCGCGCGCTGACCGCCGATCAGGACAGGCGCAAGGTCGCCTACGGC
The DNA here is from genome assembly GCF_004339745.1 of Paraburkholderia sp. BL9I2N2. GTDB lineage: Bacteria > Pseudomonadota > Gammaproteobacteria > Burkholderiales > Burkholderiaceae > Paraburkholderia. The sequence continues at coordinate 2,265,058 of NZ_SMGP01000001.1, forward strand.
ACGGAAGCCGGCCTCTTCTCGCTGGCGGGCATTCCGAGCATCGTATGCGGCCCAGGCGACATTCAGCAGGCGCACAAGCCCAACGAATTCGTCGCGCTGGATCAACTGGTGGCGTGCGAGCGTTTCCTGCACAAATTTATTCACAGCATGTCGGTCGACGCGCACGCGCACTGAAACTGACGCGCGTAGAAAGAGTCTTACCCATACCGACCCAAGCACGCCCCACGCCATGTCCACCGCCACGCCGCAACACACCGACCATACGATCGACGGCGAGCCGATCCCCACGCTCGACGACATCGCCGCACAGCACTTTGCGTTGACGCCGTGGGTGACGCGAACGCCGGTGTTCGACAGGGCGGACTTTCCGTCGCTGGAAGGCACGGTGGTGAACTTCAAGTTCGAGCTGTTGCAGGCGGGCGGCAGCTTCAAGGCGCGCGGCGCGTTCACCAATCTGCTCGCACTGGACGAAGCGCAACGCAGCGCGGGCGTCACTTGCGTGTCGGGCGGCAATCATGCGGTGGCGGTCGCGTATGCGGCCATGCGCCTCGGCATCAGCGCGAAGGTCGTGCTGTTTCACGCGGCCAATCCGGCGCGCGTAGCGCTGTGCCGGCAATACCGCGCGGAGATCGTGTTCGCGCAAGACATTGCCGAAGCATTCGAACTGGTGCGCCGTATCGAGGCTGAAGAAGGCCGCTATTTCGTGCATCCGTTCAACGGCTATCGCACGGTGCTGGGTTCGGCCACGCTCGGCTACGAGTGGGCCACGCAAACGCCGGATCTCGAAGCGGTGATCGTGCCGATCGGCGGCGGCGGCCTCGCGGCGGGTGTGGCGACCGCCATGCGGCTCGCGAATCCGAACGTGCATGTATATGGCGTGGAACCCGAAGGCGCGGATGTCATGGGCAAGAGTTTCGCCGCCAATCACACGGTCAAGATGCGCCAGATGCACGGCATTGCCGACTCGCTCATGTCGCCGCATACCGAGGAATACAGCTACGAATTGTGCCGCCGTCATATCGATCAGCTGGTCACGGTTTCCGACGACCAGTTGCGCGCGGCCATGCTGACCTTGTTCGGACAACTGAAGCTTGCGGTCGAGCCGGCCTGCGCCGCGGCTACCGCCGGCTTGCTCGGCCCGCTGCGCGAACAGTTGCAAGGCAAACGCGTGGGCGTTCTGCTATGCGGCACCAATACCGACCCGGTCACATTTGCCACGCATATAGACCAGGCGCGACATAGCGAGTCACTGTTTCCTCAATAAAAAACAATCCTCGCATTCCCCGGCAAAAGACTAGCCTATCATTCTCAGGTTGGTATCATTCGAATATCGACTTCTGGGAGGAACCTCTATGAGCATGGTCAAGGAATTCAAGGAATTTGCCCTCAAGGGCAACGTGATGGATCTCGCGGTCGGTGTGATTATCGGCGGCGCCTTCTCCACCATCGTCAATTCAATTGTTAAAGACTTGATCATGCCGGTTGTCGGGCTTGCCACCGGCGGCCTCGATTTCTCCAATAAGTTCGTTCGCCTCGGTGCAATTCCACCTAGCTTCAAGGGCAGTCCCGAGTCGTATAAAGACTTGCAAACGGCGGGTGTTGCCGTGTTCGGTTATGGCTCGTTCATCACCGTGCTGATCAACTTCCTGATTCTCGCGTTCATCATTTTCCTGATGGTCAAGTTCATCAACAATCTGCGCAAGCCGGCTGAAGCCGCGCCGGCAGAACCGCCGCCGACACCGGAAGACGTGCTGCTGCTGCGTGAAATCCGCGATTCGTTGAAGAGCTCACCGCGTTGAGCATGCCGGCGTCTCAGCCGGAGCCAGCCACAAGCCGCAAGCAAAAGGCCTGTTGCGATTCCCTCGCAACAGGCATTTTTCCTTACCGAGCGCCGATGACCGATGCCGGCGGCACGCGCTCAAGCGTCCTTCTGCTCCTTCTGACTGACCGCGCCTTCGATCATCGTTTCGAGCTGGCCGAAGTTGACAGGCTTGGTCAGGTGCGAAGTGAAGCCGGCGCTCAGGCAGCGACGCACGTCTTCGTCGGTGCCGAAACCGGTCAACGCGACCGCGGGCGCGTCCGAGTGCTCGCGGAACGCCTTGATGAAGTCGAGGCCGGTACCGTCGGGCAAACCGACATCGCTGACGATCAGATCGAAGGTCTGCGATTGAGTCGCGGCCAACGCGTCGTCGACCCGGCCCACGGTCGTGACCTCATGGCCAAGGCTGCGAATCAGTTGCTCCATGACCTCGGCGGTGTCCAAATGGTCTTCGATCAGCAGGATGTTCAGCAGACCGGCCGAATGCACTTCGTCCGGCACCACGACCGGTGACGTCACCTCAGGCGCCGCAGCGGTCGGCAAGGTGATCGTGAAGGTCGCGCCGCAGTGCGCGCCGGGGCTCTGCGCGGTCACCGTGCCGCCGTGCACGTCGGTCAATGCTTTCGTGATCGCGAGTCCGAGGCCGAGGCCGCCGAACTGCCGCGTCATGTTCTGATTGCCCTGCTCGAACGCGTTGAAGAGCTTGCCGATCTGGTCCGGCTCGATGCCGATCCCCGTATCTTCGACCGATATCTGCACGTGCATGCGTTCGTCGCGGGTGCGCACATAAATATGGCCGCCGTCCGGCGTGAATTTGGCGGCATTGCGAATCAGGTTCCACAGCATCTGCTGCAGCCGCGCGCGATCGGCCAGCACGTAATGGTGCTGGGCGTCCTTATGGACGTGCACGTCCTGCTGCTTGACCTGAATCTCGCTGCGAAACAGTTCGAGCACGCTGTCTATCACCTCGTGCACGTCGACGGTTTCGAGCGACAGCCGCAACTTGCCGTTCGCCACGCGCGTGAGATCGAGCAGGTCGTCGATCAGCCGCGCTTCGAGTTCGACGTTACGGCGGATCATGCGCACGCTCGCGCGCGCCTGATCGGGCAGATCCGGGATCATCTCCAGCACGCTGGCGCCGGCCAGCACTGGCGTGAGCGGCGTGCGCAATTCGTGCGACAGCATGGCGAGAAAGCGGTCCTTGGCGCGATTGGCTTCTTCGGCGGTCTGGCGGGCGGCCTGCTCCGACGCCAGCAGCCGTTCGCGCTCCTCGTTCGCCTCGCGCTGCGAATGAATGTCCGTGCAACTGCCGAACCATTTGCTGACGTTGCCTTCGGCGTCGCGCATCGCCACCACGCGGACGTCGAACCAGCGGTATTCGCCGTCGTGCCGGCGAATCCGCAACTCGTGCCGGTAGTCGCCGACCTTGTCCGACACCGCCTTCAGCCAGCTACGGCGAACCTCTTCGCGGTCGTCCGGGTGCACGGCGTCGAGCCAGGCGAGACCGTACGAACAGCTTTCAGCGAGGCCCGTATAGTCGTACCACTGCTTCGACAGAAAATCGCAGTCGCCCGTGGCGTTGCAAGTCATGACGAGGTGCGGCAAGGCCTCCGACAAGGTGCGGTAATGCTGCTCGCGATCGCGCAGCAACAAGGCTTCGTCCGACGCGCGCTGCAGGCGCACTTGCGAGAGCACACGTTCGACGGCTTCAGGAAGGTAATCGAGGTAATCGCCGGATTTCGGCACCACGTCGGACACGCCTGCGCGCAGCGCTTCAATCACACGCGATTCGTCGGTGAAACCGGTCACGAGGATGGCGGGAATTCGCACGCCTTCCGTGCGCAAACGGCGAAAGAAGTCCAGGCCGGTCTCGGGGCCGCTCAGTTGATAGTCGAGCACCAGCAAGTCGGGACCGCCGCCCGCAAGCCGCTCACGGGCCGCTTCGACGCCGGCGCAGATCGCGACCCGGCAGCCCGCGCGCTCGAGCGACTTGCGCGCGAGCCGCAGGATGCCTTCGTCGTCATCGACGACCAGCACGTACGCGGCAGGCGGCGTGGACACTTCTTCGGTCATGCGGAGTCTTCTCTGGCTAGGGTCTTCAAGTGGTCTATCTTGTCACGAGCGGCTTTCGGCCGGCTTCATGCGAACCTTCCATTACGGCGCCGCGAGACGATGCCCCGAGGGCAGCTTGACCACCTGCAGGAAAAACCCGAGGCGCCGCACGGCTTCGATGAACGCATCGTACTCGACCGGCTTGGTGATGTAGACATTGCAGCCGAGTTCGTAGCAGCGCGCGATTTCGCGCGGGTCGTCGGTCGTGGTCAGGACGATCACCGGCACCGCGGCGGTTTGCGGCGACTCTTTCAGACGCCGCAAGACTTCGAAGCCGTCCACCCGCGGCATTTTCAGATCGAGCAGCACGACGAAATTCATCAAATCTTCGCGCGCGGGTACAGCGCTGTCAGCGGGATCGGCCGAGGAACTCGCGGCGGCGTCCGCCGGGGACGGCGTTGGACCGAAAAAATAATCGAGTGCCTGCTGGCCGTCGCGAAAGCGCACGAAACCGTTCGAAATGCCGGCACGGCGCAGATTGCGCTCGACGAGCGTGGCGTGGCCGTCGTCGTCTTCGATCAGTACGATGCTGACCGTTTCCCCGTGACTCATATGCTCTCCGTGCTGAACGATTGGTTGATGCCTGCCACTTGTGAAGATCCGCGCCGCTGCCGCGTCTACCCGCTCTTATTCAGAGACGCGCGGGCTGTTCCGGCAACACCACAAAAAACGTCGACCCCGCGCCTTCCGCCGACTCGACCCACACGCGGCCCCCATGCCGCTCCACCGTGCGACGCACCACCGCGAGGCCAATGCCGTCGCCACTAGCGACGTCGCCGTGCAGGCGCTGAAATGCCCGGAACACTTTCGACATATACGCGGCCGGAATGCCGAGGCCATTGTCGCGCACATAATACGTGCGCATGCGCACCGCGCGCGGTTCGCCCGCCTCGCTCGGCTCGACCGGTTCGGGTTCCAGCGCGCCGACTTCGATACGCCCGTTGCGCGCCGGGTCGAGATAATTCAACGCATTGCCGATCAGGTTGCTGAAAATCTGCTCGATCGCGCCCGGGTCGCCCCATGCCGGTGGCAAGTCGCGCACGGTCACCACGGCCGCATGCTGCCCGATCGCGCCCTGCAGCGCGTCGACCACTCGTCCCACCACGCGCCCGACGCTCACACGTTGCCACTGGTACTCGAGCCGGCCGGCGCGCGAGATGCGCAGCAGCGCGTCGATGATCGCGGCGGCCCGCGTCACTGCCGCGCGCAAATATTGCAAGGACTCGCGCACCTCGCCGTCGAGAATATGCGCCATGCGCCGATGCTCGGCCTCCGGCAATTTTGCCGCCGCGACGACGCTGTCCAGCTCGTCGCACGAGACCTGCAACTCCTTCGAGAAACCTTGCAGATTCACCAACGGCGAGCGCAGATCGTGCGACACGCTGTAGATGAACATTTCATTATCTTGCGTCTCCTGACGCAGTTCCTCGTTGACGCCCGCCAATTCCTGCGCGCGCGCTTCGAGCCGCGTTTTCAGCATGGCCTGCTCGGCGTCGGCCTCACGCAGGCGTGCGCCCGTCTGATGCAGCACGGTGTCGAGCGCGGCAATCTCGTCTTTACCCGACAGCGGCGGCGCGAGCGTGCGTCCGCTGCCCAAACGCTCGGCGTTATCGGTCAACACTTCCAGCCGCCGGCCGATGCTGCGCGCAAAAACCACCGCGGTGGCCGCCCAGATCAACATCGAGCCCAGTACTGCGCCGATCAGCGCGTACTGCTGGCGGTCGCGCCGGCGCGCGAGCGCGGCCGAGCGCTCGGCGTCGAGCCGCGACGCCTCGTCGCCGAACGCCGCGAGCTCGTCACGAAACACCGCGATCTGCTGCGGCAACGCGCCGGTCTCCAGCGCGGCAAACGAATTTGGGCGATGCCCCGCATGCAGCGCCTGTGAGATCGCGACAGTCTGCGCGCGATACGCGTCGATCGCCCGCTGCATCTTGTGCACACGCTCGACCTGCTGCAGCGTGCCGGCGACCAGCACCTCGAGATTCGACAGCCGGTCGCCCAGATCGACCCACACCGTATGGCGGTCGATCAGCGACGCATCACCGATGACCATAGCCGTGCGAACCCGCGCCGCCTGACGCAGCAACGGATCGACGATGGCCGACGACTGATAGAGGATCTGCTTGCTGTTGGTGACCCACTGCGCGGCCTGCGCTGTCTGCTCCTGGGTATCGAAGACGACGCCGAGAAGCGCCAGCTCGACCACGCTCGGCACTGCAATCAGCAGCAGACCCTTGGTGAATAGTTTCATGTTCGCCCGAAGGGTCGCAAAGAGTCACTCAAGCGGTCACTCAAGCCGCGGCGGTCGCGTGACCGGCCACGCCGCGCCGCCCTGGCGGGACTTTGCGGTGCCGGATCGGCGAGCTCGGCGCAGTGCAGCCGGACGGGCCATTATCGACGTGAATTCGAGATATTTCAACGTAGCGGCAGGATGCGCTCGTCCACACAAAAATGACTTTTTTATTGGTATGAGATGATTTTTCAGCGCCTCGTGCGTCTATGATGGAGACAGATGTGCTGGGAAGCGAAAGCGCGCGGCGAGGCGGTTCGGCATGATTCGTGCGGGAGGCGGTGGGGCGGCGTAATCGTCGAATCACCGTGAATCCGGCCTTGTCGTATGCTATAAAAGATCGACGTGCGGCGCGCGAAGCCGGGAGTGGTCGCATGAGGACGCTGCGTTTCTTGCAATTCTTTTTCAGGCGAATTTTTATGTCCTTCCCGAAAAAGCGTAGACGCGCGAAGGTGGACGGCGATGAGTCGTTCCTCGCGGTACTACGGCATTTCAAGCCGTTCGGTCAGCTCGACACCAAGATTGCGCGCGCTCGCGCGCAAGACGAGCCTGTCCTTTATGCACATGTGCTGCCAGGGCTCGATGTGCTTCTGTGCAGTGTGCGTGGCGCGCAACCGCCCTATCCTGCACCCGCGGAGTTGCGACGTCGCTGTATCGAATCGATTACCAATGCGCTGGAGCAACCGCTCGACGGCCTCGAGAACGGCGGCTACTGGTATGAGGCGGACGGTTTCGGCTTTCTGGTGTTCGCCAGCCGCGCTCGCGGCAAGATCCTGACGGAATTCGGCGCGACTCGCATTGGCGGCGCCCGTCGTGGGGTGCGTCGGCAGGATGCTGCCGGAGACGCCGCGCCGCGCTCGCTCAGGTAGACCTTTAGCTTTACGGTAGACCTTCACACTCGCAACACCGTCTGTTGGCAAAGCTCGTCAGGCGGCGTTGCGTCATCACCCTTCCTTGATTCGGCGCGTGTCATCTCAGGTGATGTGTTTGCGCTCGCCTTGCCTCATTTCGCCTTCTCATTTCATCGTGATGTCATCGATGTGGTCGCCACCGGGGGGCACGCTGATGAGCCACAAAAGAATCAAGGACAGGCCGCCGCCGAAGCTCCAGTTCAGCCAGTCCGCAGGCAGGATGAAAGGCATCATCAACTCCCCTTGTATTCAGCCGCGCTGGCGGGCGACATCACCGCCGGCTTTTTCCTGTCCGTCGCAGCCGGCGACGAAGCGCCGCCAGAAGACTTGTTCACTGGCGCGCCATCCAGAGAAATGGCGGACTTGGGTTGCTGCTTCGTGCCCGGCGGCGGCGCAGTCGGCGCCTGCCGGACCTGGGCCAGCAACTGCGTGCACGGCAACGGCTTGTTGTTGCTCGGCGCGAGCAGCGGAATCAGCGCCGCGAACGGATTGATCAAACCGAGGCCGACCGCCGCGCCCCCGCGCAACGCCAGCGCGGCCGCGTTCACGCCCACGTGCGGATCCTTGAAGGTGCCTTTCACGTAGAGCGGCGAGCGCAGCGAGAACACCCTGAAACCCTTGGTATGCGGATGCACGCCGAGATCCATCGATTCGTCACGCATGTTCACGTTGCCGTCGATATCGATCACGGCGTCGTCCGTATCGAGCGCGAAGACGCGTGACTCGAGCACGCCGTTGGTCGCGACAAAATCGGCGGCCGCGCAGTTGATCTTCACGTCGCGATTGCCGAACAGCTTTTCATACACCACGTTCGCCACGTTCAGCCCGGCCGCTTCCATTAGCAGGCGGCTCACCGTGCCGTCCGTCACCAGCGCCTTGACCTCGCCGTTCGATGATGCCGCGAGCGCCGCCGGCGAATTGCCCGTCGCGGTGAGCGCGGCGTCGCCGTTGATTTCACCGAGCGCGTTCTGCATCGTCTTGAAGTTCGGGAACAACTGCTTGAGCTTCAGATGCCGCGCCGACGTCGCGAAGCGTCCTTTGAGCGGTGTCGCGCTGCCGTCCAGATGAATATCCGAAGCGAGCGTGCCGCCGGCCACGCCGAACTTCAACGGTTCCAGCGAGAGCACGCCATCGGTCATCACGACGTGCGTGTACAGATCCGTGATGGGCAGATTCACGTCCTTGACGATGCGCCGGCCAGTGAATTTCACGTCGGCGTCGATCGCCTTCCAGCGGTCGGTGCGGAACTCCTCGACCGGCAACGCTTTGCTGGACGGCTGCGCCGTCGCATCACCGCGCTTGGCTTTGCTCGCGTTCGAATCCGCGCCGATCACCGGCGCCAGATCGGAGAACTGCAGCAGACGCGAAACCAGTTCGCCCTGCAACAGCGGACGCGGTTCACGCGCCGTGTACGTCAGCGAGCCGTTGATATCGCTGCCGCCGACCCGGCCTGTAAAATTTTCATACTTGAAGACGTTGCCGGTGGACTTGAACTGGCCGACGAGCCGCCCCTCGGTCGCATACGGCGGCGTGTCGGGCAAGGTCACGCCGGTCAGCGAATAGAGACGCGCCATGCTGTTGCCTTGCAGCCAGAGGCGCAGATCGACCGCCGCGAGATGCGCGGGATCGGTGATCGTGCCGACGAGGCCGACATGCAGATCGCCCGCCTTCACATCGGCCTGCACCGGGAACGGCCGGTTCGCGTCCTGCAACGCCAGCACGCCGCCGACCTTACCGCTGCCCGACACCGGCGTCTTGTTGTAAGTCCCTTTGACGGTCCAGCCGATGGCGTACGGCGGAATCTCCTGCTTCGCGCCGCCCTGAGCTTGTGCCCCGCTCGCGCCCGAAGCCGATGCTGGCGCGGACGCCACGACTGCCCCGCTCGCGCCGGCGGCGACGGCCTCGCTGGCGCCCTTCGAGCCGCCCGCGACCAGCCCGCCCGAAGCGCCCGTGGCCGCCGTCGTACCGGACGCGGTGATATCCGTCGACGACGCGCCGGAGGCTGCCGCCGCGGACGCCGCCGCGGCTTCCGACGCCGCCTGCGCATTCGCCTGCTGCGTCAGTTTGTTCGCACCCGACTTGCCGATTGTCTGCGCCGAGGAACTGCGCGATGCCGCTTCCTGCTGCTTCATCGCTTCGCCGATCGGAATCGGCTGGCCGAGCGTGTCGATCGCCATCTGAAAATCGACCTTCTTCTGTTGATCGGACAGCGCGATATTGCCCTTGGCAAAGGCGATATCGTGCAGATCGAGCTTCCATTCGGAAGGCCCGCTGGATGACGCAAGTTTGAAGGTCCAGTTGTTGCGGCCGTCGAGCACGCGCTCGAGGTCGACCGAAGGATTCACGAGGTTGATCGTGGGAATCACGATATCGTGCGCGAGCAGCGGCAGCACCTTGACCTGGAAGTCGATCTCGTCGAGCGTGGCGAACTGCGGCTGCTTGGTCCAGTCCGGATTGCCCACCGTGATATTGGCCGCCGAGAAACGCGGCCAGGGCACCCAGCCTCGCCAGCCGGTCTCGCCGACCGGATGCCGCCAGCCGACCTTCAGATCGCCGTTGATGGCGAACGGCCTGCCGATGGCTTGCGTGACCTTGTCGTTGATATAGGGTCTTGCCCGGTTCCAGTCGAAGGTCATGATGAAAATGGCCAGCGCGACAATCAGCATGACGATGATCGCCAGCAGCCATGCGATGATTTTCCCGATCCGCCTTCCGATCGTGCTCGACACTGCCATTGAGAAGCTCCGCTATTTTTTTCTACGTTGAGCACCGTGCAGCACGTTGCGTGCCCGGTCCGTGGCCGGCAAGCGCTATGCCTTTGCCGCTTTATCATGTTGCACACGCAGGTCGCAGCGAGCTTCGACCTTACGCATCCCCCATTACAAATTCACTCATGACCGATGTTCCCTTCGTCCTCGCCGACGGCATTGTCCGGCGCGATGCCGTGCGCGGCCAGACGCTACTGCAGCCGACCACTTTCGCGTTGCACGCGGGCGACCGCGTCGCCATCACCGGGCCATCCGGCTCGGGCAAGAGCGTGTTCCTGCGCGCCCTTGCGCTGCTCGATCCGCTCGATGCGGGACGCATCATGTGGCATGGCGCGCCGGTGGAGCGCACCGCTATTCCGCGCTACCGGCGCAACGTCGCGTATATCCGGCAGCGGCCCGCGCTGCTCGACGGCAGCGTCGAAGACAATCTGCGCTATCCGTTCGAGTTGCGCACGTACCACGACGTGCGTTTCGATCGCGCGCGCGCGGCGAGCCTCGCCGCTCAGGCCGGCCGCGACGACGACTTTCTCGACAAGCGCGCGAGCGAGTTGTCCGGCGGCGAGGCGCAGATCGCCGCGCTGATTCGCGTGCTGCAACTCGCGCCCGAGGTTCTGTTGCTCGACGAACCCACCGCGTCGCTCGACCCGGAGTCGTCGCATGCGATCGAAGGTCTGGTGCACGCATGGTTCGACGCCAATCCCGGGCGTCATGCGTCGATCTGGGTGTCCCACGATCCGGCGCAAGCCACGCGCATGAGCGCGCGGCATCTGACCATGCGCGCCGGCGTGCTCGACGAAACCGCGCAGCGCGAGCTACCGCCCGCGCATCAGGGTCACCAGGAGTTCGGCCAATGACATTGCAAAACCTGAGTCTGTGGGATGTCGCGATCGCGGCGCTACTGATCGTCGTGAACGGTGCCGTGTCGGTGGCGCTCAAGCTCGATCTCGAGCGCAAGCTGGCGTGGGCCGCCGTGCGCACCGTCGTACAGTTGCTGGCGATCGGCTACGTGCTCGGCTGGGTGTTCCGTTACGACCGCTGGTACGTGGTGCTGCCGCTGATGATTGTGATGACGCTGATCGCCGGCTTCGCGGGCGCGCAGCGCGGCAACCGCACCTATCGCGGGCAACGCGCGGACAGTGTGCTGTCGATCTGGTTCAGTTCGTGGCTGGTGGCCGCGGTCGGGCTGTTCGTCGTGATCCGCATTCACCCGTGGTACGAGCCGCAGTATGCGATTCCGATTCTCGGCATGATCCTCGGCAATACGCTGACCGGCGTGTCGCTCGGCATCGAACGGATGACCGAGGAATTGACCGCTCGGCGCGACCGCGTCGACATGGCGCTCGCGCTAGGCGCGACACGCTGGGAAGCGGCGCAGGCGCCGGCGCGCCAAGCCGTGCGCGCGGGCATGATGCCGACGCTCAATCAGATGGCCGTGGTCGGCGTAGTGAGCCTGCCCGGCATGATGACCGGCCAGGTGCTGGCCGGGCAGTCGCCGTTGCAGGCGGTGCGCTATCAGATCGTGATCATGTTCCTGATCGCCGCGTCGTCGGCCCTGGGGACGGTGGGCGCGGTGCTGCTCACGTACCGGCGGCTCTTTTCGGCGGAGCACCGCTTTCTGTCGGCGCGGCTGGTCGAGCGGGCCGCGGCGCGGCGCTGAGCCGCGCTCCGACCCGCCGCTGTGCCCTCAATCACACGCCTGACTCAACGCTTCGCGCTGATCGCGACTTCCGTGCCGTCGCTGAGCGTGAGCGTTTTCGTGCTGCCATTGACCGGCATCGTGAATCGCACGATCTGACTGACGGTCACGTCGTTCGGACACTTGAGCGTTTTGCCGCCGCTCGTCACGGTTTTCACGCCCTTCGGCGTCTGCGCCTGGAAGCTCAATTGCACGGTCGCCGTGCCGTCGCCGCCGACGACCGGCGCGAACCGGATCTGCGTCTGCCTGATCATCGCGCCGTTGGTGTCGATCGGCAGCGACGCGTAGTTCGGGCACGCATCCGTCGCGGGAACCGGACCACCCGGCGGCACGGTCTTCCACGTGAAGTCGTCCGATTCGCCGGAGCGGATCGTGCGCGTTTCCTGCGAATTACCGAACTGTTTCGACGTGACGCGCACCGTGTAGCGGATCGGGCCGTCGAGGGCGGATTGGGACGTGACCGTGATCGGCGTGGCGGCGTGAGCCGCCGGCACGAGCATGCCGGGCGCGAGCGCGCATGCGAGAGAAGCAACAACTGAAACGGCGGAGAGTCGGAAGCTCATACTGTCACCTCGTTGTTGTGCCGCTGCGCGCCCGCTTCAGCGCTACTGCTCACGCACCGCCCGACTGGACGACGCCGGGCTGCGAGACACGCAACTGTTTTAGCATGATGCCCTGCCAGTCTAACGCCAAGCGACGCTGCGCGCGCTGCCCGCGAATCGGGTGTTAACCCGCTTGCGGCGACGCGTTTTCTGCGCGTGTGGCGGCTCAGGCGCACACACGCGCCCGCCGCGCCGCACTGCTGCAATTCGACACGCCGCGTCGCCCGATCGCACCGTTTGTTGCGCATCAAATGAACATGGCCGGCGCGCATTGCTGCGACGCCGGCCATGTTCGTTCAGGCCCGGTTCAGGCGAATTGCGGCTTACGCCTCGAATCCCGTCAGCACCAGTTTGCCGATCGCGCGCCCTTCTTCGAGCATCTGATGCGCGCGGCGCAGATTCGCGGCGTTGATGGCGCCGAGGTTCTGACCGACGGTCGTGCACAGCGTGCCCGCGTCGACGAGACGCGCTACTTCGGTCAACAGCTTGTGCTGCTCGATCATGTCCGGCGTGCCGAACATCGAGCGCGTGAACATGAACTCCCAATGAAAGGCGGCGCTCTTCGCTTTCAACAATTCGACCGGCACCGGCTTGCTGTTTTCCACGATCGTGCAGATGCTGCCTTGCGGCTTGATCACCTCGGCCGCGGCCGGGAAGTTCTTGTCGGTGTCGTTGAACATCAGCACGTAATCGACCTGGTCGATGCCGAGCTTTTTCAATTGCGCGGGCATGTCGCCAAAGTGATCGACGATGTGATCCGCGCCCAGTTCCGTGGCCCATTTGGCCGACTCGGGCCGCGACGCGGTCGCGATCACCTTCAGCTTCGCGAGTTGCTTCGCGAGTTGAATGCCGATCGAGCCGACCCCGCCCGCGCCGCCGATGATCAGCACGGTGCGGCCCTCGTCCGCGCCTTGCGGCGACACGCCGAGACGGTCGAACAGGGCCTCCCAGGCGGTGATCGCGGTCAGCGGCAACGCGGCAGCGTGGCTGAAATCGAGCGACGCCGGCTTGCGCCCGACGATCCGCTCATCGACCAGATGGAACTCGCTGTTGGCGCCCGGCCGTGTGATGCTGCCCGCATAGAACACCGGATCGCCGACCTTGAACAGCGTGACGTCCGGTCCGACGGCGACTACCGTGCCGGCGGCGTCCCAGCCGAGGACGCGCGGCGTCTTTTCGACCGTGTCTTTCGGCGCGCGCACTTTGGTGTCGACCGGATTGACGGAAATCGCCTCGACCTTGACCAGCAGGTCACGACCGGTGGCTTCCGGTTTCGGGATTTCGACATCGACCAAGGCTTCGGCTTGATCGATCGGCAAATAGCGATAGAGACCGACGGCTTTCATACATGCTCCTGTTGGTTCAGACGAGGTTTGAAGGATCGCGGTTTATGCGGGCGGCCTGTGGTGCCGTTTGCGCGTCATCGATCCCATTGGCGTCATCCTAAGGCGGTTCTTATTCTCTTAAAACCGTCATAATGGCTAAAACATCTTTTTGAATTCCAGAAGAATGAACCTTCCGGCTACATCCATACGTACCTCGCCCGGAGAACGGGAGCGCCTCGATCTGCTCGACGTCGCCCTGTTCGTGCGCGCCGCGCTGCTGGCCAACGTGTCGGCGGCCGGGCGCGAATTCGGGCTGTCGGCGGCGGTGGCCAGCTCCCGCATCGCGCAGCTGGAAAAGCTGCTCGGCGCGCGGCTGTTGCATCGAACCACCCGCCGCATCAGCCTCACGCAAGACGGTGAAGTCTTCATGACGCGCGCCGAAGCCCTGCTCGACGCGGCCGCCGCCGCACGCGCCTCGGTGGGCCGGGCGCAGGCCGAGCCGCAGGGCCGCTTGCGGGTCTCGATGCCGTCGTCGTTCGGGCGGCAGCATGTGTCGCCGGTGATCAGCGAATTTCTGCGCCGCTATCCCGGCGTGAGCGTCGATTTGCGGCTCACCGATAAATTGGTCGATCTCGTCGATGCGGGTATCGACGTGGCGATCCGCGTCGGCGTGCTGAAGGATTCGTCGCTGGTGGCGCGGCGCCTCGCGGTGAATCGGCGGGTGCTGTGCGCGGCGCCCGCTTATCTTGCCGGGCGCGGCACGCCGCATCATCCTTCGGACCTCGCGGAGCACGAGTGCATGATTCTGTCGGACCAGCGCGACTGGGCCTTCGTGACGCCCGCCGGAGCGCTCGAGGTGCGCGTGAGCGGGCGCCTCGTCACCGACAACGGCGAAGTGATCCGCGACGCCCTCCTGGCCGGTTTCGGCATCGCGCTGAAATCGACCTGGGACGTCGCGCCTTATTTGCGCAGCGGCGAACTGGTCAGCGTGCTGGACAGCTATCCGCTCGCCGAGAACGTGGCAATCTGGGCGGTGTATCCGAGCCGTTCGTTCGTGCCGCCAAAGACGCTCGCCTTGATCGAATTCCTGGCGGCGCACTTCGGCGACCCACCTTACTGGGACAGAGAGCCGGGCTGAGACAGATGCGCCGGCGATGGTGCACAAATCGATACGTCGTGAGTCAATGCTTGCCGCCGGCGCCTTTGCCGTCGGAGTTGACGTCGGTGTGCGCGTCGTTCTGCGTTTTTTGCTGATACTCGTCGCCGCCGCGGCGGTCGGTATCTTTCAGCCCGCGTTCGAGATCGCGATGCGCCTGCTTGCCGATATGGCGCGGACCGTCCTCGTGCTGCGATTCGGGATCCTGATCGGCTTCATGCGGCAGCGGCGCCGCAGCTTCCTGCATCGATTTGGGTTGTTTCCTGGAATGCGGGTCTGCCTGCTTGTCGCCGTCGGACGATTGCGGTGAGGTCTTCATGGTCTTGCTCCTTGTCGTTCTGAATCGGGTCCGTCGAAGCGCTTACTCTGCGTCATCCAGACGCTTCTTCATGGCTGCGGTGATGCGCTGACGCGTCTTCGTATAGTCCGCCCACGGGTCGCTTTTGAGGTCGGCGAGGCGCTCATGCAAATTCTCGATGGTCCATTGATCGCCGCCCGTGGTGCTGGCGACTTCATCCCACGAAAGCGGCACCGATACGCCCAGGCCCGGCCGCGCTCGCGCCGAGAATGCGGCGACCGTGCTGGAGCCGCGGTTGTTGCGCAAATAGTCCACGAAGATTTTCTGCTTGCGGTTCTGCGCGCCCATCTTCGCGCTGAAGTACTTGGGCAGCGTCGCCGCCATGTGCTGCGCGACGGCTTGCGAGAAGTCCTTCACTTCGTCCCAGCCGGCCTGTTTCGCGAGCGGCACGACCACGTGGAAGCCCTTGCCGCCGCTCGTCTTGCAGAACGACTTGAGGCCGAGTTCTTCGAGTAGCGAACGCGTCAGTTGCGCGGCTTCGATTCATGCGCTCCCAACCAGCGACGCGTCGGGATCGAGGTCGAACACCACGCGGTCCGGCTTTTCGATGTTCGACACGACGGCATTCCACGTGTGAAATTCGACGGTGCCCATTTGCGCCGCGCCGACCAGCGCCTTGAGCGTATCGACGGTGATCAGCGCCGGATGGCCCGGATCGAGACCAGGATGCTGCGTGACATTCGGAATCGACAGCTTCTGGCTGTGCTTCTGGAAAAACAGCTCGCCGCCGATGTCCTCGGGCGCACGCACCAGCGACACCGGGCGATCTTGCAGATGCGGCAGCATCCAGTCGGCGACCGATTCGTAGTACTGCACGAGATCGATCTTGCGCGCGCCGCTGCTTTTGTCGATGACGCGATCGGGATGCGAGATGCGGACGCCTGCGACCTCGGCGGGAGCGGACGCGGCGCTTGATTTTGTGGCTTTGCCTTCGGTTGCGTTGGCTTTGGTGGCGGAGGTTTTCGTTGCAACGGTTTTCGCAGCACTCGCCTTCGCGCTGCCTGTCTCCACGCCGCGGCTCCTCATGCTAACGTCTTTCGCGCCCGCCGTTTTCGCCTCGGCCTTCGAGTTCGCCGCACCGGTTTTCCCCGCGCCGGATACGGCCTCAGTACTGACGGAAGTTTTCCGCGCCACACGTTTCTTCGGCGCTTCGTCGGACCCAGAATCGGTTTGCTGTTGCACGTCGGCTCCTTGGCGAGGTGTTTCCTTGACGATCTGGCGTGCCGGCTTGTCGTTGCGCAGACTCACGAACGACGCTTGACGCACGATGCCCTCGCTCGTCCATTCCGCGAAATTGCATTCGGCGACGAGCACCGGTTCGACCCAATGCACCGGCGTGCGACTACGCTCGCGCGGCGCGGCGGCAAACGGCATGCGCTGGGTCTCGTGCGCGTCGAGTTCTTTCTTGACCGAGCGCAGCAACGCCGCATCGAAGCCGGTGCCGACGCGGCCCGCATACTGCAATTTGCCTTTGCCGTCGTAGACGCCGAGCAGCAGCGCGCCGAACGCCGCGCGGCTGCCGGACGGTTCCGAATAGCCGCCGATCACGAACTCCTGGCGTCGGCGGCATTTCAGCTTGATCCACGTCGACGAACGGCCCGATAGATAGCCACTGTCGCGCCGTTTGCCGATGATGCCTTCCAGCGCCATATCGCACGCGCTCCTCAACAGGTCTTCCGCGCTGAAGTCGAAATTGTTCGAGAAGCGCAGGACGCTGTCGTCGACCTCTTCCATCAAGGCGCGCAGAATCGCGCGGCGCTGTTCGAGCGGCACGCCGCGCAAGTCGTAGCCGTTCAGGAACGGTATGTCGAACAGGTAGACGATGATGTCTTGCGGACGGTTCGCATCGAAGGCGTTTTGCAGCCCCTGAAAATTCGGCACGCCGTTCTGGTCCAGCACCACCGCTTCGCCATCGAGCCATGCGCTTTCGATGCCGAGTTGTTCGAACGCCTTGACCTGTTTGCTGAATTTCGCGGTCCAGTCGTTGCCCGCGCGAGTGAATACTTTAACTGAGCTTCCCTTGGTGTCCCGATCGATTCGGGCCAGCACTCGGTAGCCGTCGAACTTGATTTCGTACGACCATTCATCGCCGGGAGGCGCGGCGTCGACAAGCGTCGCCAGTTGCGGTTTGAAGGTCGCGGGCAAGCGGGCTTTCACCGCGCCCTCGATCGAGGGCGCGGCGGCTAGCTCGCGCAGCGACTGCGCGTTGCGCGTCGCTACGATGTCGGGTCGCTTGGGATCGGCGCGGCTCGATGAAGCGGCTTTCGCGCCGTTCTTGCCGGCTCGTTTTGCGGCTGGCGTCGTATCGGAAGCCCCAGCAGTCGCTTTTGCGGCTGCTGCGGCTTTGCCAGTTCCCTTGGTTGCCGCTGTCCGCGTCGTTTTCGTGCCTTTACCCGCCGAGGCGCTGCCGCTGAGCACGCTGCCCGGACGCTTCTTCAGAACGTCGTAGTCGCTCTCATCACGCGCTTCGTCGTCGCGTTCCTTGATCAGCAGCCACTGCTCCTTGTCGCCGCTGCCGCGCATATGGCTGCGCACCAGTGTCCAGCCGCCTTGCAGCTTCTCGCCATGCAGCCGGAACTTGAGCTTGCCGGCCGCATATGATCGCGCCGCTTCCGCGGTGCCGCCAATCGGTTCCCAGGTGCCGCGATCCCACACGATCACGCTGCCCGCTCCGTAGTTGCCGGCCGGGATTTCGCCTTCGAAAGAACCGTATTCGACCGGATGGTCTTCGACATGCACCGCAAGCCGTTTTACCGACGGATCGAGGCTCGGCCCTTTCGGCACCGCCCACGACAGGAGCGTGCCGTTCAGTTCGAGCCGGAAGTCGTAGTGTAAGCGCCGCGCGTCGTGCTCCTGAATCACGTAGGAGAGCGCTTCGTCGGCTGCCTGTCTTGTCGTTTTCCGGGCGCCTTGCTTGCGACTCGCACGCGCGCCCGATGGCTCCGGCGTTTCGTCGAAACGGCGCTTGCGGTTGTAGAGGTCGAGTCTGTCGTTCATGGCGATGACTTCGTCGTGAGTGGCTCAGCGCGACGTTGACGAATCAGGCTGCTGCCCGACGTTTGCGGGCGGCTGGCGTGGCTGCCGTCTTGGCAGCTGCACGGCCGCCGGTGCCGCTGCCGCGCGTGGTGGTCTTGCTTGCCGTGCGCGCCGTGCGCGGTTTCTTGCGGGCTGGAGCTTCTGTTTCGGCATCAGAGTCGTCCTCATCGCCGTCCTCGTCCGCGGCGCGCTTGCGGCCGCCCGCCGCCGGCTTGCTCTTGCCGCGTCCAAGGCTGCGCTTGAGCAAGTCGGACAGATCGAGAATGTCGGCGGATTGACGCGACTCGTGCGGCGCTTCGACTTCGGTGATTTCCTCGGTCTTGCCCGCGCGAATCTTGCGATCGACCAGCGCCATGATGTCGTCGCGGAAGGTATCGTGATACTGCGACGGATCCCACTTGTCGCTCATGTCGTCGATCAGCTTCTTCGCCATGTCGAGTTCGCGCGCGGACACGCCCGCGGCTTTGACACCGTCGGCCGGCAGCTTGAAGTCGTCGAAATCGCGCAACCTCCGCGGCCCAGCGCAGCGTGTTCAAGGCCAGCACCGGACCCACCGGAATCAGCGCCGCCAGATGCTGCTTGTTGTGCAACACGACGCTCGCCACGCCGATCTTGCCCGACGCCTTCATGGCTTCGCGCAGCAACGCGTAGACCTTTTCACCCTTGCGGTCGGGCGTGAGGAAATAAGGCGTGTCGAGATAGAGAAACGAGATGTCGGGGGCGTCGACGAACGCGAGAATATCGACCGTTTGCGTCGACTCGGGGTTCGCCGAGCGGATCTCGTCGTCCGAGAGCACGACGTACTTGTCCTTCTCGTACTCGAAGCCGCGCACGATGTTCTCGCGCGTGACATCCTTGCCGGTGCGCTTGTTGATCTGCTTGTAGCCGATCGGATCGATCGTGCGCTTATCCAGCAGATTGAAGCCGACTTTCTCCGACTGCGTCGCCGGATACAACTGCACCGGTACGTGGACGAGGCCGAAGCTGATTGCGCCCTTCCAGATCATGTGTGCCATCGTGCGCTCCCCTATGCCTAAGACCTGACGTCAAGCAGCAAGCGTGCCACCGCTTGTCAGCCATAGCCGGCGCGCGCCGCCATTTGACGCCCTCATGCACAGGCTGTAAGTCTTGCGTCAGGCCTGCAAAAGCTACGCCGTGCGCTACGTCGTTTGGGATCCCGCCGGTTCGAGTTCGAGCGGCACCGCGGCGAAGCCGCGAAACCGCACGCGCCCGCCGCGCGTGGGCTCGCCATCCAGGCGATAGGCCGGAAAGCGCTCGACGAAACGGCCGATCGCGATGCGCGCCTCGAGTCGCGCGAGCGACAACCCGGCGCACTGGTGGATGCCGAAACCGAATGCAAGGTGCCGGTTCGGATCGCGGCGAATGTCGAAGCGGTCCGGATCCGCGAACTGCTCGGGGTCGCGATTGGCCGCGCCGATGCACAGCGTGACCGGCGTGCCGCGCGCCACCGCGACACCGCCGATCTCGGTGTCGACGGTCGCCATGCGGTTGCCGAGCTGATTCGAACTCTCGAAACGCAGACACTCCTCCACCGCCGATCCGATCAGCGACGGCTCGCGCAGCAGCGCCTCGCGCTGCTCGGGCCATTGCGTCAGCGTGACGAGACCGTTGCCGATCAGATTGGTGGTCGTCTCATGACCGGCGTTCAGAATGAAAATGCAGTTTTGCAGCAACTCCGCTTCGGACAATTGCTCGCCGCCCTCTTCGCCCTGAATCAGACGCGTCAGCACGTCATGCTGCGGGTCACCCGGCTCGCGCCGGCGTCGCGCGACCAGACCGCGCAAATAGTCGACGAATTCGCTCACCGCGCGATTGCCGCGTTCGAGCTGCGCCTCGGTGAGCGACGGTTCGAGCGCGCCGAGAATCGCGAGCGACCAGTCACGCAGCGGCTCGCGTTCCGCGTGCGGCACATCCAGCAGATTACCGATGATCTCGACCGGAATCGCCGACGCGAACTCGCCGATCAGATCGATCCGGCCGCGTTCGGCGGCGGCATCGAGCAAGCCGTCGACGAGGCGCACCAGTCCCGGCTCCATGGCCGCGATGGCGCGCGCCGTCAGCGCCCCGGCGATCAGCTTGCGCACTCGCGTATGGCGCGGCGGGTCGTTGAAGACGAGACTCGTGGTGTGATGCGCGTAGAGCGGCGAGTCGCCGTACTTCGGCTTGAATTCGACGGTCTTGTCGGAGCTGAAGGTTTTCGGGTCGCGATAGACCGCCTGCACGTCGCGAAATCGCGTCAGAAACAGCGAACCGTCCGGCATGCGCTTGACCGGCTCGTGAGCGCGCAGCGCGTGGTAGACCGGATACGGATCGGCATAGAAAGCGGGATTGAGGTGGCGCAGATCGAAGTCGCGCGCGAGAGTGGATTCGTCGCTGGCGGTCGCCGGGGGCATGCGTTGTCTCCGTAGTGATGCGCCTCGTCATGGGTGCCGGTGTGAGTGCATAGCGACGTTGCGCACCGCGTGTGGTGGCGCGGCCGCCGGCCGGTGCACTTACTGGCTGCAAGGCGTTGTTTG
Source organism: Paraburkholderia sp. BL9I2N2 (assembly GCF_004339745.1). Classification (GTDB taxonomy): domain Bacteria; phylum Pseudomonadota; class Gammaproteobacteria; order Burkholderiales; family Burkholderiaceae; genus Paraburkholderia. Next base: position 2,285,668 of record NZ_SMGP01000001.1, read on the forward strand.
TTCGAAGCGCCAGTATGGACCGCGCGCCGCAGGTTTGCACGGCGCGGCGTGCGGCGCGGCGTGCCCGGTGGATTGCAAGAGGTGCGGCGGGACGCAACGTCCCAAGCGGTTGCAACAGGTGCGGCTCAGCGCTCCATGCCGATCCGCAAGAGGCGTGGCCAACCGGCGAACCGTTACAATAGCGGGATTTTCCGCGCGCGCCGCGCGTCCGTCCTTTTCCGCGTTACTGCGTCGTCGTCCATGAACCTCGTCATTCAAAGCTCCGCGCCCCTTTCCGCCGATCATCACAAAGCGCTCGTCGCGCTCGCGCGCGGTTCGCACGCCAGCGTCATCGACGCGAACGCGATTCGCATCGCCGATGCAAATGTCGCCCAGCGCGCCGACCTCGACGTGTATTGCGGCACTCATCAACTGGACTACGCGTTTGTCGAAGCCGGCCGTCAGTTGCGCGACTTCGGGCTGGTCGCGATGGACATGGATTCGACGCTGATCACGATCGAATGTATCGACGAGATCGCCGACTTCTGCGGGCTGAAAGCGGAAGTGGCCGCGATCACCGAGGCCTCGATGCGCGGCGAAATCAAGGACTTCAACGAAAGCCTGACGCGTCGCGTGGCGCTGCTCGAAGGCCTCGACGCAAGCGCGCTTGAACGTGTATACGAAGAGCGACTGCAACTCTCACCGGGCGCCGAGCAGATGCTGGCTGGTGCGAAGGCCGCTGGGTTGAAAACGCTGCTCGTGTCGGGCGGATTCAACTTCTTCACCGAGAAGCTGAAGGCACGTCTCGGCCTGGATTTCACGCGCGCGAATACGCTTGAAATCGTGGACGGCAAGCTGACCGGCAAGGTGATCGGTGAGATCGTCAATGCCGATGTCAAAGCACGCACACTGCGCGAAACATGCGCGCAATTGGGCATTGAACCGAGCCGGGCAATCGCCATGGGCGATGGCTCGAACGATCTGAAGATGATGGCCGAGGCCGGGCTCTCCGTTGCGTTCCGTGCGAAGCCGGTAGTGCGCGAAGCGGCAAGCGTGGCGTTCAACCATGTCGGGCTGGACGGGCTGCTGCGCCTGTTCTGACATTGGTTCGATGCGCTGGCAGATGCAATGACGGCCAGCGCTGGCAGTGGCTCTATTTTTTCAGAATGTCCGTTGTGAGTACCACGATCATGCTGATCGCATCAAGGCTCACGATGATCGTGGTCCACATCAAAAAGCGTGGGTAGATTTCCTCTGAGACTAGCCACAACGAGAATTTTTTCATGATTGCCTCCTTGAGAGGACCAGTATAAATGCTGCACTATCTGAAAAATCCAAATGAGCAGCACATGTAGGAATGCAAAGAAAGCTGCGGCAGCGAGCGTGAAGAAAATTGACAGGGCTATTTCCGTTGGCGAAACAAGCGCAAGCGTAAAGATCGGGCCGATGATCGGCACGCCGAGATTCAGCAACATCCAGAAGAAAAAATTCATCGAAGCTCACCATGGTGCGGCAACCGTTAGCCGGGATGCACGCCATCGTAGCGTCGAGATTTCACGCTGAACATTCAGCCGAATGGTTAGGCTTACTGGCTACCTTGACACACACTGTTGACAAGAAAAAAGCCCACCGGGAACACGTCCCGATGGGCCTGCTTGTCCTACGGAAAAACGTCGCTCGGACGTTTAACCCAGTGCCGCCAGAGACTGCTCCATATCCGCACGCAAGTCCGCCTCGGCTTCGAGCCCGATATAGAACCGCACCAACGTCCCGCGATGCGGCCACTGCCCCGCCGTGCGCATCGACGCGACGTTGTACGGCATCACGAGGCTGTGCGCCCCGCCCCAGCTCCAGCCGAGCGAGAACAGTTCGAGCGACTCGCAGAACGTGTCGATTTGCGCCGGGCTGTAGCGGCCGTCGAACACGACCGAAAAGAGCCCGCCCGCGCCCGTGAAGTCGCGTTTGTAAAACTCATGGCCCGGACAATCGGATAGCGCCGGGTGCAACACCGCTGAAAATTTCCGGCCGCGTCTTCAGCCATTTCGCCAAGCCGAGCGCCGCGCGATCATGCTGCTCGAAGCGCAATTGCATGGTTGGCAGGCTGCGCAGAATCAGCGAGCAGTCATCCGATGAGACGCCGATGCCCATGCGCATGCGCGCCGCCTTCAGCTTCAGATGCAGCTCGCGATCGACGGTGATGGTCGCGCCCATCAGCACGTCGCCGCCGCCCGATTGATACTTGGTGAGCGCCTGCACCGAGATATCGACGCCATGATCGAACGGCCGGAAACCCAGCCCCGCCGACCACGTGTTGTCGATCGCCGTGACGACGTTGCGCGCGCGCGCCGCCGCGGTGATGGCGGGCACGTCGGCGACTTCCATCGTCACCGAGCCGGGTGCTTCGAGCCAGATCAGGCGCGTGTTCGGCTGGATCAGATCGGCGATGCCCGCGCCGATCATCGGATCGTAGTAGCGCACGGTGATGCCGAAATCGCGCGCCAGCCAGTCGCCGTGATCGCGGTTCGGCGAGTAGACGTTATCGGGAATCAGCACGTCGTCGCCGGCTTTGACGAGGCCGAAATACACGTTCGAAATCGACGACAGCCCCGACGGCTGCAGCAACGCGTGGTTGCCACCTTCGATGGTGGCAAGGCGTTGCGCCAGCGCGAGCGAAGTCGGCGTGGCATGCAGGCCGTAGCGCCATTGCGCGTCGTTTTTCCAGTCGAGCGCGCGCATGGTCGCGAGATCGGGGAACACGACCGTCGATGCCCGCGTGACCGGCATCGAGAACGACTCGAAGCCCGGCGTGAGCTGGTCCTCGGCACGCACGATGCGGGTTTGCAGACCGCGTTGGAGTTTGGATTGGGTCATGGTGAGTTTCGTTGAGAAGCAGACGGAAACGGAGGCACGCGGTTTCAGGGCGCGCGCCGCACACGCAAGAGTAGACGAGCCGGCGGGATTTCGCTTGAGAGACAACGCGCGAGTTGTCGGGCGCCGCGCGGCTGCGGGTTCACTCGCCGGTTTGCAAGTTGCTGACGCCGCCCACGGCGTGGCCGCCGGTAGCGGCGGCGCTTGAAGCCGGCACCGTGGCAGCGCCCGCGGAAGGCTGCGGCGCAGCCTTGTTCGCGGCGCTCGCCGGCGCGCCGGCAGGCGGCACCGCCTGCCCCGCTGCCAGCGGTTTCAGGTCGAACGGCTGCGGGTCGGAATCGTCGACGTTCATGCGGTCGCCCGCCACCGAGCCGTCCGCCGCGAACTTGCCGACCCAGTTGCCAGTGATATGCGTGCCGTCGTTCGATTCCTCGACTTCGAGCGTGTCGCCGTCGCGGTCGCCCGCGATCAGGATCACGGCGCCGGTATCCGTGAACTGATACTCGCCGTGTACGCCGGATGGGTCGTCGCTTTTCGGGCCGAGCTTCAGCACGATCTGGCGCGAGCCCAGCATGCCGGCGTAGCGCGGGAACTTCGCGAATTCAGGGCTCGGCTTGAGCGGCAACTGGATCGGCGGGGGCGCCGCCAACTCCTTCACCGCGTCGCTTTCCGCCCATGCCTGCGCGGGCAGCATCGCCGCTGCGCCGGCACACAGCAATGCGGCGACGCTCGTCACTACCCAACCGCGCCGGCGCACCGCACCCTTCATCGCTTTCAATTCCCGCATCCCTTCCTTCCTCATTGCTCGATACCGCTTGCTACTGACATGCCGCGCATCAGATCCGTTCGAAGATCGCCGCGATGCCTTGCCCACCGCCGATACACATCGTGACCAACGCATAACGCCCGCCGATCCGTTGCAGTTCGTACAGCGCCTTGACGGTGATGAGCGCGCCGGTCGCGCCGATCGGATGGCCGAGCGAAATGCCCGAGCCGTTCGGATTGACCCTGGCCGGATCGAAGCCCAGTTCCTTGCTGACCGCGCAGGCCTGCGCGGCGAACGCTTCGTTGGCCTCGATCACGTCGAGGTCGGCAACGGTCAGCCCGGCGCGTTCGAGCGCCTTGCGCGTGGCCGGGACCGGGCCGATGCCCATGTATGCCGGATCGACGCCGGCATGCGCGTACGACACCAGCCGTGCCAGCGGCTTGATACCGCGCTGTTCTGCAAGACTGCGCTCCATCAGCACGACGGCCGCGGCCGCGTCGTTGATGCCCGACGCGTTGCCGGCCGTCACCGTGCCGTTTTCTTTCGCGAACACCGGCTTGAGCTTCGAGAAGTCTTCCGCCGATGCGTTCATGCGCGCGTGCTCGTCCGTGTCGAATACGACGTCGCCTTTCTTCGACGGGATCGTGATCGGCAGGATCTGTTGCTTGAAGTAGCCGCTCGTGATCGCGTTGGCCGCGCGGCGATGCGATTCGAGCGCGAGCGCGTCCTGCGCTTCGCGCGAGATGTCGTATTTGCGCGCGACGTTCTCGGCGGTCACGCCCATATGGATCGACTGGAACGGGTCGTTCAGCGCGCCGACCATCATGTCGACGAGACGCGCATCGCCCATGCGCTGACCGAAGCGCGCGGCCGGCATGGAGTAAGGCGCGCGGCTCATGTTTTCCGCGCCGCCGCCGATCGCGATATCGGCGTCGCCGAGCAGCACGCTTTGCGCGGCCGAGACGATGGCCTGCAGGCCGGAGCCGCACAAACGGTTCACGGTCAACGCCGGCGCATGTTGTGCGACGCCGCCGTTGATCGCGGCCACACGCGCCAGATACATGTCTTTCGGTTCCGTATGCACGACGTTGCCGAACACCACGTGGCCGACTTCGTCGCCCGATACGTTGGCGCGCGCCAGCACTTCACGCACGACGCGTGCGCCGAGATCGGTCGGCGAAAAATCCTTCAGACTGCCGCCGAAACCGCCGATTGCCGTACGCACACCGCTTACCACCACTACGTCCCGTTGCATCGCTCGCTCCTCTTCCAGTCTCTAAGATGATCTTGCCTCGGCGGGCCGCGCTCCATAGCGCGCGTGCTCAGCCCGCCAGAAGTTGTTCGACTGTCGCGCGCGACGGAATCGGCGCCACCGCGCCGTAACCTTGCGTGGACAGCGCCGCGGCGACGTTCGCATAACGCGCCGCTGCGAATGGATCGTCACCCGCGACGATGCGCGCGATGAACGCGCCACCGAAGCAGTCGCCCGCACCGGTTGCGTCGACGGCATTGACGACGTGGCCCGGCACGACGCGCCGCTCGTTCGGCGTCGCGATATAGGAGCCCTCTTTGCCGAGCTTCAGCGCAACGACGCTCGGACCGTGCGACAGCAGGAAATCGACAATCTCATCACGGCCGGTCAAGCCGGTGAGGTCGGTGACGTCGTCCCAGCTTGGCAGGCAGATGTCCGTCTGGCGGATGGCTTCGAGCATCACCGCGCGCGCCCGCGCGAGTGGCCACAGCTTCAGACGCAGATTGGTGTCGAAGCTCACGCGAACGCTGTTGGCGCGCGCATGCGCGATCGCTTCGAGCGCCGCGTCGCAAGCGCTCAGGCTGATCGCGAGGCTGATGCCGGACAGATGAATCACCTTGGCCGCGGCGATCGCGTCGAGCGGCAGATCGTGCGGCGCATAGCGGCTCGCGGCCGAGCCGGCGCGCAGATAATCGAACGCGTGGCCATTCGGACCGTGCGACACGAAATAGACGCCAGTGGGCGCCTGCGGATCGACGCGCACCAGCGACGTGTCCACCTGTTCACGTTCCCACAAATCGACCAGCAAACGCCCGAAGTGATCCGCGCCGACCGCGGACACGAAACCAGTCTGCGCGCCTTGACGTGCGGCCGCGATACAGAAGTTCGAGGTATCGCCGCCGAAGCCCTGCAGATAGTTCGGCTGGTCTTTCGCCGACTGGTTGAATTCGATCATCGCCTCGCCGAGCGCGAGGATCTCGGGGTGCCGGGCTTGCGGCACTGCGGCCGTGCTCACCGTCATCGATTAAACCTCGCCCCACAGGTCGTGACCGTCGGCGCCGGTGATCTCCACCGACACGAAATCGCCGACCTTGTAGCGTTTGGACGCCTTGACGGCCGGCGCGATATACACGACGCCGTCGATCTCCGGCGCGTCAGCCGCGGTGCGGCCGATGCCGCCGTCCGCGTTGATCTCATCGACCAGCACCTTCAGCGTCTTGCCGACCTTTTTCGCGATACGCTTGGCCGACACTTCTTCTGCGACTTCCATGAAACGCGCGCGGCGCTCTTCGCGCACTTCGTCGGGCAATGCGCCGTCGAGTTCGTTGGCCGTCGCGCCTTCGACCGGCGAATAGGCAAAGCAGCCGACGCGATCCAGTTCCGCCTCGCGGATGAAATCGAGCAGCGTCTGGAACTGCTCTTCCGTCTCACCGGGGAAGCCGGCGATGAACGTGCTGCGAATAGTCAGATCCGGGCACATCTCGCGCCATTTCTTCACGCGCTCCATCACCTTCTCGGCGTTGGCCGGGCGCTTCATGCGCTTCAACACTTCCGGATGCGCGTGCTGGAACGGCACGTCGAGGTACGGCAGCACGTGGCCTTTGTACGGACCTTCGGCCATCATCGGAATCACTTCGTCGACGCTCGGATACGGATACACGTAGTGCAGACGCACCCACGCGCCGTATTGCGCGGCGAGTTCGCCGAGCGCGCCGACCAGATCGGTCATGCGCGTCTTGATGGGCTTGCCGTTCCAGAAACCCGTGCGGTATTTGACGTCGACGCCATAGGCGCTCGTGTCCTGCGAAATCACCAGCAGTTCCTTCACGCCCGACTTGAAGAGATTCTCCGCTTCGAGCATCACGTCGGCGACGGGACGCGACACGAGGTCGCCGCGCATGGACGGGATGATGCAGAACGTGCAGCGGTGATTGCAGCCTTCGGAAATCTTCAGGTACGCGTAATGACGCGGCGTAAGCTTCACGCCCGCAGCCGGCACCAGGTCGACGAACGGATCGTGCGGCTTCGGCAGATGGGTGTGCACATGCTGCATCACTTCGCCGAGCGCGTGCGGGCCGGTCACGGCCAGCACCTTCGGATGCACTTCTTCGATCAGCCCCGAGCCGCTCGCGCTCTTCTTGGCGCCAAGACAGCCGGTCACGATCACCTTGCCATTTTCGTTGAGCGCTTCGCCGATCGCGTCGAGACTTTCCTGCACCGCTTCGTCGATGAAGCCGCAGGTGTTGACGACCACGAGGTCCGCGCCGTCGTACGTGCCGGAAATCTCGTAACCTTCGGCGCGCAGTTGGGTGATGATCTGCTCGGAATCGACCAGGGCTTTCGGGCAGCCGAGCGACACAAAGCCGACCTTCGGCGTGGCAGTCGGGGCAATCGGGGGGGTGGCAGACATGGGGGACCGCTTGAAGACGTTAAACCCTGAATTGTAGCGGTTCGCCAAGGCTGCCGCTCGTAAGTCTTTGAATATTCGCCCTCAAACGACTGCGGCGTCCGCCAGGTCGAGTCGGCCGACGCGCGCGGATTGATGCGTCGCCATTAATTGGCCGACGCTCAAAGCGCGTTCGATCACTTGCAGGATTTCGTGCGAATCATGCACTCTGCGGATCGCCGCATGCAGCTCGGCCGCCTGCGGCCAGGTGCGCTGCAGGTAGCTGAGCCACTTTTTGACGCGTCCGTGCTCGTGCCGGGAGCCGACACGGTCCTGCAATTTCCGCAGATAACCGGCGACGTGACCAAGCACGTGCTGCCATTCCCAGGCGGATGGCGAGCGGTCCATCAGTCCGCGTATCCTCAGCGCCAGGAAAGGGTCCGATACGGCGCCGCGCCCGATCATCACGTCCGCGCAACCGCTGACCGCGCGGCAGCGCTCCCAGTCGGCCACCGTCCAGACTTCTCCATTCGCGACGACAGGCACGTCCACGGCGGCATCGATACGCGCGATCCACTCCCAATGCGCGGGCGGCCGGTAGCCGTGATCGCGCGTTCTTGCATGCACGACGAGCGAGGCCGCGCCGCCTTCCGCCAGCGCCGTGGCGCAATCGATCGCCAGCGAGGTGTCGGACACGCCGAGGCGCATTTTTGCCGTCACGGCGATGCCGGCAGGCACCGCGGCGCGAACGGCGGACACGATCCGGTTCAGTTGTTCAGGGTCGGCCAGCAGCATGGCTCCGCCGCCGTGCTGATTCACGACTTTGGCGGGACATCCGAAGTTCAGGTCGATCCCATGGGGCGACAAGGTGGCCGCGTGGGCGGCATTCAGGGCCATCCATTCGGGATCGCTGCCGAGCAGTTGGATCACCACCGGCGTGCCGCTGGGAGTGTGGGCTCCATCGAGCACTTCGGGCGCTTCCCGCTCGTAGACGCGGCTCGGAAGCAGGGAGCCCGTCACGCGGACGAACTCGGACACGCATCCGTCGAATCCGCCGATGCCGGTCAGCACGTCACGCAATACGTAGTCAGCGAGGCCTTCCATCGGCGCGAGATAGAGCCGGCTCATGCAGGAATGGGCGCCGGGAGGTGGCGCTTTCCCTGAGGATAGGTGGGACATCCATGAAACATGCGATCGGCCGTCGGAATGGGGTTGGAGTTGGCGGCCAGAGCGCCCTCTCCGAGGAAAATGCCCCACACACGCAGGTGGCGATTGTACCGCGTCGGCACCAACCGGCCGCCGCCAGGCCACCTGGCCCCATCGCAAAGGCTGAGCTGCCGACGCGACAGGGCTCCGGGGCCGTGCCCCGGCGACGGCCAACGCCGGGAAACCCCGCTCGCCCGAACGCCCTTGCCGCCCTTACTTCTTCTCCGGCTCCGGATTGACTTCCGGATTACTTTGCGGATTGGCCGGCGCATTCCCGGGATTGGCCGCGTTGACCGCACCACCCGGCGTAAACGGGAACGTGGCGAACATCGACTTCGCCTGGTTCTGCATCTGCTCCTGCATCTGCACGAACATGTTCTTCGACTGCTCGATATAGCTGGTCATCATGCCCTGCATCATCGGCGCCTGCATGTTCATGAACTGCGACCAGACCTCGGGGTTCATGGCCTTGCCTTCGTACAGATTCTTCGACTGGTCGGCGAGCTTCGCCTGAATGTCGATGAAGGCCTGGATGTTCTTTTCCAAGTACGTGCCCATCATGCCCTGCATGGCATGACCGTAGAAACGGATGATCTGCGAGAGCATCGACGACGAGAACATCGGCAAGCCGCCGCTCTCCTCCTCGAGAATGATCTGCAACAGGATGGCGCGCGTCAGATCCTCGTTGCTCTTCGCATCGATGACCTTGAAATCCTCCTGATCCAACACGAGCTGTTTGACGTCCGTCAGCGTGATGTACGTGCTTGTCTCGGTATCGTAGAGCCGACGATTCGGATATTTCTTGATCAGTCGTTCGGCTGTTTTCTTTGTAGTAGTGGTCATGTAACGCCTTTGAGCGCAAGTTGAGCGCGGAAACGGCGTCATGCGGCTGCGCAATCGGGCTATTGCGCAGTCGAGACGCCGCCGAACCATCTGAGCCGAAGCGCGCTGCCTTGTGAGCGGCGCGCCGCTGACTCAGCCCATATGCAAACCGCCGTTCAGCGAAAAATCAGCGCCCGTGGAGAAACCCGATTCATCCGATGCCAGCCATGCCACGATCGAGCCGATTTCGTCCGGCTGGCCGAGACGGCGCACCGGAATCGTCGCGACGATCTTTTCCAGCACGTCGGGGCGGATCGACTTGACCATATCGGTGCCGATGTAGCCCGGCGACACGGTGTTGACCGTCACGCCCTTGGTGGCCACTTCCTGCGCCAGCGACATCGTGAAGCCGTGAATGCCGGCCTTCGCGGTCGAATAGTTGGTCTGGCCGAACTGGCCCTTCTGGCCGTTCACCGACGAAATGTTGATGATGCGGCCAAAGCCACGCTCGACCATGCCGTCGATCACCTGCTTGGTGACGTTGAAGAGGCTGGTCAGGTTGGTGTCGATCACCGCCGTCCAGTCTTCGTGCGTCATCTTGCGGAACACGACGTCGCGCGTAATGCCGGCATTGTTCACCAGCACGTCGATCTCGCCGACTTCGGCCTTGACCTTGTCGAACGCGCTCTTGGTCGATTCCCAATCGCCGACATTACCTTCTGACGCGACGAAATCGAAGCCCAGGGCCTTCTGCTCTTCGAGCCACTTCACGCGGCGCGGCGAGTTCGGGCCGCAGCCCGCGACGACCCTGAAGCCCTCTTTGTGCAGCCGCTGGCAAATGCTCGTGCCGATGCCACCCATCCCGCCCGTTACGTACGCAATTCGCTGTGTCATAAACTACACTCCGTTATCGTTTTCGAGGCGCCGACTGGCTGCCTCTTCCCTCGCCTGTGCTTCATCTCCGCTGCCGCCGGGCGACCGGCTGACGAGGCCTCCGCTGACCGCGCGCCACAGCGCGCGACAACGTTCCGTTCGACGCGTGGCCGACGCCCGCGGCGCCCGCCACGCGCCCTTGCTCAGGCGCGCTCGAGCGCGAGCGCCACACCCATGCCACCGCCGATACACAGCGACGCCAGCCCCTTCTTCGCATCGCGCTTCTGCATTTCGTGCAGCAGCGTGACGAGAATCCGGCAGCCGGATGCGCCGATCGGGTGACCGATTGCAATCGCGCCGCCGTTCACGTTGATCTTCGACGTGTCCCAGCCCATCTGCTGATTCACGGCGCACGCCTGTGCGGCAAACGCTTCGTTGATTTCCATCAGGTCCAGATCGGCCGGCGTCCAGCCCGCGCGTTCGAGACAGCGGCGCGAGGCCGGCACCGGGCCCATGCCCATCACCTTCGGATCCAGACCCGAGGTGGCGTAAGCCTTGATGCGCGCGAGCGGCTTGAGGCCGAGCGCTTCGGCCTTCTTCGCCGACATCACCAGCACCGCCGCCGCACCGTCGTTCAGACCCGACGCATTGGCCGCCGTCACCGAGCCTTCCTTCGAGAACGCCGGCTTCAGGCCCGCCAGCGATTCGGCCGTCACGCCATGACGCACGAACTCGTCGGTGGCGAAACGCAGCGGCTCGCCCTTGCGTTGCGGAATTTCGACCGGCACGATTTCGTCGTCGAAACGGCCCGACTTTTGCGCGGCTTCCGCCTTGTTCTGCGACAACGCCGCGAACGTGTCCTGCTGCTCGCGCGTGATGCCGTATTCCTTGGCGACGTTCTCCGCCGTCACGCCCATGTGGTACTGGTTGTAGACGTCCCACAGGCCGTCGACGATCATCGAGTCGATCAGCTTTGCGTCGCCCATGCGGAACCCGTCGCGCGAGCCCGGCAGCACGTGCGGCGCCGCGCTCATGTTCTCCTGACCGCCGGCCACCACGATATCCGCGTCACCCGCGATGATGGCGTTGGCCGCGAGCATCACGGCCTTCAGACCCGAGCCGCACACCACGTTGATCGTCATGCCGGGCACAGCCGTGGGCAAGCCCGCCTTGATCAGCGACTGACGCGCCGGATTCTGGCCCGACCCTGCCGTCAGCACCTGACCCAGGATCACTTCGCTCACCTGCTCGGGCTTCAAGCCAGCCCGCTCGAGTACGGCGCGAATCACCGTGGCGCCGAGTTCGGGCGCGGCGATCTTCGCCAGCGACCCACCGAATTTGCCTACTGCCGTACGGGCGGCCGATACGATCACAACATCAGTCATTTCCATATCCTCCGGGCGGTCGGCCGCATGCGCCGCTGCCCGTCAAGTTAAAAATCTCGTTGCTCTTAATCACGCCCTAACTCAATCAGACGCTCATTCACACCGCAAACAACCGCGCCATGAAGCGCGCTCGAACCTACTCTCGTTGCCGCACATAACGCCCCGGCGCCGGTTCGATCACCGGGAAGTCAGCCGAGCCGGCCGTGGCGCGCGGCTTCACCTTCTTGCCACCGTACTGATCGAGCCAGGTGGTCCATTCGGGCCACCAGCTGCCAGGGACTTCCGTAGCCTGATCGAGCCATTCTTCCGGGTTCTCCGGCAGCGTCTTGACGTCGCCGTCCAGCATCCAGAAATTGCGCTTTTTCTTCGCGGGCGGATTGATCACACCGGCGATGTGACCCGAAGCGCCGAGCACGAACTTCAACGGCCCGTTGAGAAGCGGCACCGACGCGTACGCCGTTTGCCACGGCACGATATGGTCTTCGCGTGAACCGTAGATGAAGGTGGGCACATCGATCTTCGAGAGATCGATCGGCTCGCCGCACGTGGTCAACGCACCCGGCTCGCGCAGACGATTCTCGAGATACGTGTTGCGCAGATACCAGACGTACATCGGGCCCGGCAGGCTGGTCGAGTCGCTGTTCCAGTACAGCAGGTCGAACGGCACCGGAGTGCGCCCTTTGAGGTAATTGTCGACGACGTAGTTCCACACCAGATCGTTCGGGCGCAGGAACGAGAACGTGTTGGCGAACTCGATGCCGCGCATCAGGCCCGGCGGCGTACCGTTCTTGCCGCCGATGGTCTGCTCGCGCATCTGCACGTGCGCCTCGTCGACGAACACGTCGAGCACGCCCGTGTCCGAAAAATCGAGCATGGCGGTGAGCAGCGTCATGGAGGCGGCCGGATGTTCGCCGCGCGCGGCGGCCACCGCCAGCGCCGCGGCGAGCATCGTGCCGCCGACGCAGAAACCGAGCGTATTGATCTGCTCGCGCCCACTGATCTTGCTCACCGTATCGATGGCGGTGAGCACGCCCTCGCCGATGTAGTCGTCCCACGTTTTATGCGCGATCGATTGATCGGCATTGCGCCACGAAATCAGGAACACCTGGTGCCCCGAATCGAGCCCGTGAGCGACCAGCGAATTCTCCGGCTGCAGATCGAGAATGTAGAACTTGTTGATGCAAGGCGGCACGATGAGAAGCGGCCGCTCACGCACGGTCGCCGTGCGCGGCTTGTACTGGATCACCTGCATCAGGTCGTTTTCGAACACGACCGAGCCTTCGGTGTTCGCGAGATTTTCACCGACCACGAAACCCGATTCGTCGGTCTGCGAGATCTTGCCGCGCTGCAAGTCGCCGAGGAGGTTCATCACGCCCTGGCGCAGGCTCTCGCCCTTGCTGTCCAGCAAGGTCTTTTGGGCTTCCGGATTCAACGCGAAGAAGTTGCTCGGCGAGGCCGCCGCGGTCCACTGCTGGACAGCGAAACGGATGCGCTCGCGCACCTTGGGTTCCGTGTCGAGCGCGTCGACCATTTCCTGCAGATAGCGCGCGTTCAACAGATACCACGCGGCGGTGAATGCATAGGCCGGCGCCGAACTCCATGCGTCGGAGCTGAAGCGGCGGTCTTTGAGTTGGGGCGCCTGAGTCGCGGACGTGGTGGCTTGCTGGATCAGATCCATTGCCTCGCGCGAATAGTCAGCCTGCAGTTTCTGTAGACGCTCGGAGGGAATGGCCGCGCTCGGTATGCTCAGACCTGCGAAGGACGGCATGCCGGGCATCGATCCCGCCGCCAGTTTGCTGAAGTCCGGCATGCCGGGAAACGAAGGCATTTGAGGGAAAACCTGCGGCAGACTCATTTGAGGCATTTGCAGCGGCATCTGAGGCATCGCGAAAGGCATGCCGCTACCGCCAGGCGATGTGCCGAGCGAACGCCATGCGTTCATCCAGGCGTCGAGAAACTGCTGCATGCCTGCGGCCGGTGTTGCACCGCTCGTACCGGCCTGCTGCGTGTGCTCCGTCGAGGAGTCCGTGCTGGGGGAAGCTGAGGAATGTGAAGCTGCCATACCTGCTTTTGACCGGTAAGTCCTTGCGGACGGGTTGAGAGGCAGGTTCGTGCGCACGTGAGCAAATGCTCGCGACCTCGTCACGCCCTGTCCCTTGTACGAGGAGCCGTGAGGAACATTCTTGCTCCCCATCGCAAGGCATGTCAATGCTTGTTCCCGATTTTGCCGCAGTGCGATAGTTTTTTAATTATCGTTTTCCCTGTGTAGAAGAACGCGCTTTTGGAACCTGCGTGATTCGAGACGCACGCGAACGAAAAAAGCTCCCAAATTGCATGGGCTTATGTGCATTTATCCGTTCGCGGGCAGACAGTTTTGGCGGCAGATTTACGCCAGCGTCGGGAATTCCGGCAGCGCAGCAAAAACGCCCGTGCTTCTCCGAACAAACCCTCATACGTGTGTTCGTGGGCAAGGGGCATACGGCACATCACAATGCTCAGACAAGCATGCCCGCATGCAGGACGTTTCGCCATGTCGACGTCGTGATGCGGGCACACGTGCCTTGGATTCCGCAGAAAAATGGCCGCGCGCGATGCGCGTCGCAAGCTAGTCCGCAATCGACTGCGCCTGATCGTCCAGCCAGATCAACGCGGCCATGCGGCCGGTCTCGCGATCGCGGCGATAGGAATAGAAACGCTCACGTTGCGTGACCGTGCAGAGATCGCCACCGACAATGCGCGTCACGCCGAGCCGTTGCAGACGCAAACGCGCCAGCGCCGGAAGATCGGCGAGATATTTGCCGGGATTGCGCGGATGCTCGACGAAGGCGTTCGCAGTCGCATCGCGCTGTGCGGCGCCGACGCCGTTCATGAAGGCGTCACGCACGTCTGCACCGACTTCAAAGGCATCAGGACCGATCGACGGACCGAGATAAGCGTGCAGTGCGCCCACCTCCACGCCGGCAAGTTCGGCGACGCGCTGCGCCGTCTGTTCGACGATGCCCGCCGCCAGTCCGCGCCACCCCGCGTGCGCCGCGCCGACCGCGCGGCCGGCTTCGTCGCAGAACAGCACCGGCATGCAATCGGCCACCATCGCCACGCACACGGTGCCGGGACGATCCGTGACGCTGGCATCGGCGCGCGTCGGCGTGCCGTTCGCATGCGCCTGTGCGAGCACGTCTTCCGCTCGCACAATGACAGCGCCATGAATCTGTTCGAGCCACGCGGCCTCGCTCACGCCGGCCAGCTTCAGCAAACGCGCGCGGTTAGCCGCGACCGCGGCCAGATCGTCGCCCGATTTCATGCCCAGATTCAGGCCACCCGGCAAGTCCACGCCGTCCTGCCAGCGGCCAAACGGCGCTTCGCTCACGCCGCCGTCACGCGTGGTGACGAGCGCACGCACGCGCGGCGAGACATTCCATGCGGGCTGCACGACATCGGCAAAGCTCAGCTCGGGCACATTCATGGGTGATCGTCCTCGTCGTGTTCATCGGCTTCGTCGTCGGCTTCGTCGTGTTCGAGTGCGACGTCTTCATCGGCGTCCTCGTCGAGCGACGCATCGTAGTCGTCTTCCTCGTAGTACGTCTCGTCGAATTCGCCCGCGTCGTCGCGGCCGAGGCCGAGCGCCGCCGACAGCGCTTCCATGTCGGCCGGCACATCGGCGCGCCATTGCATCGTGCGGCCGGTCTGCGGATGGATCAGGCCGAGGCGCCATGCATGCAGCGCCTGGCGCGCGAACCCGTCAGGCAGCGGCGTGACGGAACGCTTGCCGCGGGCGCGCCCGTACACCGGGTCGCCGAGCAGCGGATGACCGATGTGCGCGCAATGGACGCGAATCTGATGGGTGCGCCCGGTTTCCAGATCGCAATGAATCGCGGTGACCGGCTGACGCTGCCAGATCGCCGAATCGACACGCCGGAAATGCGTGCGCGCCGGCTTGCCCGAAGCGCTCGTCACCACCGCCATGCGCGTGCGTTCGCGCGGATCGCGGCCGATCGGGGCGTCGATCGTGCCTTCTTCGGGCATGTTGCCCCACACCAGCGCGAGATAGCGGCGCTTCACCGTGCGCGCCTGCAACTGCCGCACGAGGTCGGTCTGCGCCTCGAGCGTGCGCGCCACCACCATCAGGCCGGAGGTTTCCTTGTCGAGCCGGTGCACGATGCCCGCGCGCGGCAGGCCCGCCGCCGCGTCGCCATAGCGATACAGCAGACCGTTGAGCACGGTGCCGCTCCAGTTGCCGGCCGCCGGATGCACCACCATGCCGGCCGGCTTGTTGATGACCACCAGGGTGTCGTCTTCATAGACGATTTCGAGCGGCACCGGCTCCGGCGTGAACGCGAGCTGCTCCGGCAGCAGATCGGGCACGAGCTCGATGGTCGCGCCGAGCGGCACGGGCTGGCGGATTTTCGCAGGCTTGCCGTCGATCCGCACGCGCTCAGCCTCGATCCAGCTCTGCAGACGGTTGCGCGAGAACTCGGGAAAAACCCGCGCGAGCACCTTGTCGAGACGTTCGCCGGCCATCTCGTCGGGCACCACGACGCTGCGCGGCGTCTCGTCCGCCACGCGGCTCGCCACGGTCGGCACGTGGCTGGGCAGAACGGCGGCGCCGAGCGCGTCGCTGCCGAGATCGTCGTCGAGGGAATCGACGCCCAACGCGTCGGAGGGGTCAGCGCTTACGCTATAATCTTTGTTGCTATTCCCGGCGCCGGTTGCGGCGCCTGGAGTATTTGAGCGGGTCATTGAGTCTGGGTCACCTGGACGTAAAGCTAGACTGGAAAATGCGAGCCTTGAACACCATCACTAAAGCGGCGATCAATTTGGCGGCCATCAAGAAGGCGGCCCGGAAAGTGGCCGGATACATTGCGTGCGCCGCAGCCGTCGCGGTTGTCGCGGCTTGCCACGGCCTGCCGGAAAAGACCGACGAGACGGCAACGTGGAACAACAACAAATTATATACGGAGGCGAACGACGCCCTGAGCGGTGGTGACTTCGGCAAGTGCGCCAAGTACTTCGAAATGCTCGAAGGTCGCGATCCGTTCGGCCACTTCGCCCAGCAGGCGCAGATCAACGTTGCGTACTGCAACTGGAAAGACAACGAAAACGCCGCCGCCGACCAGGCTATCGACCGCTTCATCCAGCTGCACCCGGATCATCCGGACATCGCTTATGCGTACTACCTGAAGGGCATGATCCACTTCAACGACGACCTCGGTCTGTTCGGCCGCTTCTCCGGCCAGGACATGAGCGAGCGCGATCCGAAGTCGCTGCGCGAGTCGTACGACGCCTTCAAGGTCGTGGTGGACAAGTATCCGAACAGCAAGTATGCGCCGGACGCCGCGCAGCGCATGCGCTATATCGTCAACGCGCTGGCGTCGCACGAAGTCCACGCGGCGGATTACTACTACCGCCGTGGCGCCTATGTCGCGGCGATCAACCGCGCGCAACTGGCGCTCACGCAATACAAGAACGCACCGGCTATCGAAGACGCACTGCACATCATGATGCTGTCGTATGAGAAGCTGAACCAGCCGCAACTGGCCGACGACACGAAGCGCGTGCTGGCCGGCACCTTCCCCGACAGCCCGTACATCACGGGGCATGCAAGGCCGGGTAAGGAAAAGTCGTGGTGGCAGTTCTAAGCCACGCGACTCGCTGAAAATCAGCCGGCAATAGAAAACGCCACGACTTCCGTCGTGGCGTTTTTGTTTGCGCCTTACTTTGCCGCGGCGCGACTCAATCCCGCTCGAACAACGCAATCGACTCCACATGCGACGTGTGCGGGAACATGTTGACCACGCCCGCACCCACCAGCCGGTAGCCCGCCTCGTGCACGAGCAGGCCGGCATCGCGGGCGAGCGTCGCCGGCGCGCACGACACGTAGACGATGCGCTTCGGCAGCGGCCCATTGCCGCTCTGCGCAATCTCCACCAGCGCCTTGGCGACGGCTAGCGCGCCTTCGCGCGGCGGATCGATGAGGAACTTGTCGAAGTGGCCGAGCGCGCGCAGGTCGTCGGCGGTGATGTCGAACAGGTTGCGGCACGCAAACGACGTATGCCCCGCCACGCCGTTCAGCTCGGCATTGTCCAGCGCGCGCGAGGTCAGCACCTCGCTGCCTTCGATGCCCACGACTTCCTTCGAGATCCGCGCGAGCGGCAGCGTGAAGTTACCGATCCCGCAGAACAGATCGAGCACGCGATCCGTG
Source organism: Paraburkholderia sp. BL9I2N2 (assembly GCF_004339745.1). Taxonomy (GTDB): domain Bacteria; phylum Pseudomonadota; class Gammaproteobacteria; order Burkholderiales; family Burkholderiaceae; genus Paraburkholderia. The sequence goes on from NZ_SMGP01000001.1 coordinate 2,303,404, forward strand.
CGAGCCGGCGCCAGCAACCGCAACGCGCGGCTCACGAGCACGCGGTTGATGGCGTGATTCACCTGGGTGAAGTCGGTCGGCTTGAAGGGCATGCGGATGCCGTATTCCGGCAGCGTGTAGTCGAGTTCCACGTCGAGCGGATAGAACGGCATGACCGTGTCCGGGCCGCCCGGCTGCAGCCAGAACTGCACCTTGTGCTCGTCGGCGAAATCGCGCAGCACCTGCTCGTCCGCGGCCGTGATGGGCTCGAGATTGCGCACCACCAGCGCCGTGACCGACGAGCCCACCGCCAGTTCGAGCTGCGGCATGCGATCGTAGATCGACAGCTTGCGAACCATGAAACGCAGCGGCATCAGCATGGCCGACACATGCGGCGGCAGCACTTCGCAGGTCTTCATGTCGGCGATGTAGCTGCTCTTCTTCTCGTGGAAGCCGATCCGCATGCCGCCCTTTTCCGGCAGAAAACGCACTGCCAGACGCGCACGGTAGCGATAACCCCAGGACGGCCCGTGAATCGGCCGGAACACCGTTTCCGGGCGCAGCTTCGCCAGATGCTGCAGGTTGTCTTCGAGCACGCGCTGCTTGACCGCCACCTGAGCGCGGATGTCGAGATGCTGCATCGAACAGCCGCCGCAGATATCGAAGTAAGTGCATTTCGGCTTGGTGCGCATCACGCTTTCGCGGAACACCTGAACCACTTCGGCCTGCTCGAATTTGGGCTTGCTGCGATGCGTCGAATAGCTGACGCGCTCGCCGGGCAACGCGCCTTCGACAAAGATCACCTTGCCGGGCGTACCGTCGTCGGTCTCGGTGCGGCCAACGCCGCGCGCTTCCATATCGAGCGAAACGATTTCGATGACCGGCTCGTTGCCGGTGACGACGTGTGCCGGCGCGGGCGGGGGCGTCTTGTAGCGCTTCGGTGCGCGGCGATGGGGGGCAGTTCGGGACACCTGCGACTTCCTGACAAACTTGGGGAAAGGCGAGATTGTAGACGAAGCGCCGCGCCTCGCCATCATTCGGCACGGCGGCAACGGCCGCTGCACGCGCTGGCCAGTCAGACGGCGTCGCCCCCTCCCCGTACAACCTTACTGATCGAATGCCGCCAGATACTCGGCCCATTGCGGCGCCGTTTCCAGCGCCAGTGCGTTCTTGACCAGGTTGATCTCATCAGCATACTCCGCGGGCGAAAACGCGCCGCGGATCAGTTGGAAGCGGCAATAGAGCAAGTACGTGTTGACGACGTCGGTCTCGCAGTAATTGCGGATTTCCTCGATGCGCCCTTGCTGGTACGCGTGCCACACCTGGCTGCCGTCCATGCCCATTTTGCCGGGGAAGCCGCACATCTTGGCGAGCGCGTCGAGCGGCGCGTTGGCGCGCGCCTGGTACATGGCAAGCACGTCCATCAGATCCGTATGACGCGCGTGATAGCGGCTGATGTAGTTGTTCCACTTGAACTCGCGGTCGTCCTCGCCGAGATCCCAGAACTTGTAGGCGGGAATACCGTTGACGAGCGCCCGGTAGTTCAACACCGGCAGATCGAAGCCGCCGCCGTTCCACGACACGAGTTGCGGCGTGTACTTCTCGATTACGCGATAGAACGACTGCACCAGCGCCGCTTCGCCGTCTTCCAGCGTGCCGAGCGAGCGTACGCGGAAACCGTTGTTGTCGCGGAACACGCAGGAAATCGCCGCGATCCGTTGCAGATGGTGCGGCAGGAAATCGTTACCGGTTTTTTCGCGGCGCGCGGCGAACGCATGCTCGGCGACTTCGGCGTCGCTCAAGGTGGCAGGCAAATCTTCGAGGCGGCGAATGCCGGCGACATCGGGAATCGTCTCGATGTCGAATACAAGAATCGGTGTCATCAGGTTATAGAACGGCGTCCTTCCGAACACCATTGGAGGCGAAGAAGCGCTTCAACCGCACGAGCGCTTCCTGTTGGATCTGGCGCACACGCTCGCGCGTGAGGCCCATTTCGTCGGCCAGCTCTTCGAGCGTGGCGGGTTCGATGTGATTCAGGCCGAAGCGGCGCTCGATCACATGACGATGCTTGTCCGACAGGCGAGCGAGCCACGCGCGTGTAAGCGTTTCCAGTTCGCGGTGCTGCACTTCGGCATCCGGCGACTGGCTCTGGTCGTCCGACAGCAGATCGAGCAGGCTGCTCGCCGGATCGAGATCGAGCGGCGCGTCGAGCGATGCGGTGTGCTCGTTCAGCGCGAGGATGTCGGTGACCTCGTCGGTGGTCTTGCCGGTCAGATAGGCGATGTCGTCGATGCTGGCGTCGCGGCGCTCGGCGGCCTCGCCGGAATTCATCGAATTTTTTTCCAGATGGCGCTTGGCGCGCAGCACCTGGTTGAGCTCACGAATCACGTGCACCGGCAAACGGACGGTGCGCGCCTGGTTCATGATGGCGCGCTCGATACTCTGGCGGATCCACCACGTGGCGTAAGTAGAAAACCGGAAACCGCGCGTCGGATCGAATTTTTCGATGGCGTGCATCAGGCCGAGATTGCCTTCCTCGATCAGATCGAGCAGCGGCACGCCGCGATTCAGATAACCCTTGGCGATACTGACGACGAGCCGCAGATTGCGCTCGATCATGACCTGCCGCGCTTCGAACTCGCCCGCCTTGGCAAGACGCGAATATTTCTGCTCTTCCTCGACGGTCAGGAGCGGCTTGACGCTGATACGGTTCAGGTAGTGCTGAATCGTGTCGGCCGTCAGCTCGGCTTGCAGCAGCGCGCGGAAATCGTCCGCATCCGGCGCGGCTTCAGCCGCGCCTTCACGGGTCTCGCCGGCTTCATCCACGCCGCCCTGGCGTTCGTCGAGATCGCGCTCCTCGGCGATCTCTTCTTCCACTTCCGAAGCGCCGCTTTCTTCGACCGAAGCGGACATAGCGTGGCTGATCGTCTCAGACTCGGCTTGCGGTGGGCGGCGCTTCGATTTCGGCATGGTCGTATCGTATCGCTTATTGCGGCGGCAAATACTTCAGTGGGTCGACAGGTTTACCCTGCCGGCGAACTTCGAAATGCAACATCACACGGTCGGAATCGCTATTGCCCATCTCGGCGATCTTCTGCCCCTTCGTTACCGCGTCTCCCTCTTTTACCATCAAAGCGCGGTTATGTGCATACGCCGTGAGATAAGTTGCATCATGCTTGATGATAATGAGATTGCCGTAACCACGCAGCCCATTTCCTGCATAAACGACGCGACCGTCCGCCGACGCCTTCACCGGATCGCCCGCAGCGCCGCCGATATTCACGCCCTTGTTGGTCGAATCGTTGAACGTGCCGAGCAGCGGTCCGCGTACCGGCCATGCGAAGGCGACGTTGCCGGACGCGCCGGCGTTCGAGTCGCTGGCCGCACCCGGGCTGGCCGGCGGCGTCAGCGACGCGTTGTTCGTGGCGGATCCATAGAGCGGCGGTGCAGCGACGCCGGCGGCGCCAGCAGTCCCACCCGTCGCCGACGGCGGCGTGCTGCCGAGCGGTGCGCTTTGCACCGCACCACCGCTGCCGATCGGCGCAGTCGACACGCCCGGCGTCAGCGCCGCGGTGTTCGCTCCCGGCGGCACGACGCGCAGCAACTGATCGACTTCGATCTGATTCGGGTTGGTCAGATTGTTCCACGCCGAAATGTCGCGGTAGTTCTGGCCGTTCTCCAACGCGATCCGGTATAGCGTGTCGCCCGGCTTCACGCGATAGTAGCCCGGCGGCGGCGGTCCAAGCGGCACGGCTGGCTGCGCGCCTTGCGTGGTGAGCACGCCGCCGCCGGAGCGGTCGACGACCGGCGCCTGATCGAGCCGGGATGCACAGGCCGTCATCAACAGGGACAAGGCGAGCACGCACACGCTACGCTGGGTTACGGTCATGGGGACATTCAGTCTGGTTCTTTGCATCGCGCGCAACATACTCATCGGTGTCAAATCACTCCGGATTTTAAGGGTACAAAGAAAACGCGATCAAGCCGCGACTCGCGCCACTGCGCGGGTCCGAGGCGCTCGACCAGAGTCAGCACCTGGTTCTGGCCGTCCTGCGAGCCGACCGGCGCGACCAGACGGCCGCCGATCGCGAGTTGTTCAAGTAATGCTTGCGGTACGTCGAGCCCCGCCGCGGCGATCACGATCGCGTCGAACGGCGCCGCCGACGGCAATCCCAACCGCCCATCGCCATAGTGCAAGCGGATGTTCGGAATGCGCAGCGGACGTAAGTTCGTCTTCGCGCGTTCGGACAACGGCTTGATGCGCTCGATCGAGTAAACCTCGCGCGCGACCTGGCTCAGCACGGCCGCCTGATAGCCGCAGCCGGTGCCGATTTCGAGCACGTTGTTCAGCGCGCGGCCGGCGGCGGCCAGTTCGATCATCCGCGCGACTACCGACGGCTTGGAGATCGTCTGGTGATGGCCGATCGGCAAGGCCGCATCTTCGTAGGCCTGAACCGCGAGACCCGGGTCGACGAACATGTGGCGCGGCACCACCGACATCGCGTTCAACACGCGCTGATCGGTCACGCCGTTCGCACGCAGGCGTTCGACCATCCGTTCGCGAACCCGTTCCGACGTCAGTGCCATCGCGCCGTTCAAAGCGACATTCGGCGCGGCGCTGCGCTCGTTGGATCGGGCAGCGGGCCTGGCCGGCGTGGGTGCCGACGATGACACGGCACGCGCGGTCGAACTCTGCACGACAGGTTTAGGCGGCGCCTTGACCGGTGCTTTGGCGGAAGGCGCGGCCAGCGGCTTCGGCGGCGTCACCGCCGAGGGCTTGGCTTGCGGCTTTATCTGCACCGCGGTCTGCGCCCTCGCTTGCTTGGATTGGGACTTACCCGTGGAACCGAGCGGCGCGTTCTTCGCGGGTTGCTGACGCGCGTTCAGTGCCGCGCTCGCGGCCAGCGCCGCCGCGCGGATTTCGCCTGGGCGTCCTTCGGGCCTGCGTGGTTCGCGCACCAGGTCCTCGAGGCCGAGCGGAAAGCGCTTGGCGCGCTCGCTGCTCATGAAGCGCCGCTGCCTGCGCGTGCCCAGTCGCGCGCCGCGGGCAGCATTTGCGTGTGGGTCAGGTCGAGTTGCAGCGGCGTGATCGACACATGGCCGTTGGCGATGGCGTGAAAGTCGGTGCCTTCGCTCGCGTCGCGCGCGCTGCCCGCCGGGCCGATCCAGTAGATCGGTTCGCCGCGCGGGTTGGTCTGGCGGATCACCGGCTGCGACGGATGCCGCTTGCCGAGACGCGTGATCTGCCAGTCGCCGAGTTGCTCGTACGGCAGATTGGGAATGTTGACGTTCAGAAGCGGATGCCCGGGCAACGGCTGCTCGAGATAGTGCGCGACGATTTCAGCGGCGACGCGCACGGCGTCGTCGAGATGCACCCAGTCCTTGTCGACCAGCGAGAAGGCGATGGCCGGCACACCGAACATGATGCCCTCGGTGGCGGCCGCGACGGTGCCCGAATAGAGCGTGTCTTCGCCCATGTTCTGACCGTTGTTGATGCCCGAGACCACGAGGTCCGGCGTATGGTCGAGCATGCCCGTCAGCGCGATGTGCACCGAGTCGGTGGGCGTGCCGTTCACGTAATAGAAACCATTGGCCGAGCGCAGTACCGAGAGCGGCCGCGACAGCGTCAGGGAATTCGACGCGCCGCTGCAATTCTGTTCGGGTGCCATCACGGTGACGTCAGCGATCGGCTTGAGCGCTTCGTAAAGCGCGGCAAGGCCGGGCGCCAGATAACCGTCGTCGTTACTGAGTAGGATTCGCATGCGGCGATTGTAACCGAGGAAAGAAGACGCGCGAACGACACGGCAGGCCGTGCGCACGACGTATGCAACACGCACGCGTCGGGATCGTGAAAGGCTGGCGCGAGTCCGCGGCCGGACATGCATCGAGCATTTGCCGATCGCGTGCGAAGCAATAAAAACGCACGGTCGTGCTGATTGTTTTACACTCAGAATACTTGCGAACCCCTGATCGATATGGAGACACGATGCGCGCGATTCGCTGTAAACAATACGGGCCGCCGGAGAGCCTGGTCGTCGAAAACCTGCCGGACCTCGAGCCGCCGCCAGGCCAAGTCGTGATCGACGTCAAAGCCGCGGCCGTCAACTTTCCCGACGTGCTGATCATCGAGAACAAATACCAGTTCAAACCGCCTCTGCCCTTTACGCCCGGCTCGGAAGTCGCGGGCGTGGTGCGCGCGGTTGGCGCCGGCGTCACGCAATTCAAGCCCGGCTCGCGCGTGGTCGCCTTCACCGGCCACGGTGGTTTCGCGGAGCAGGCGCTCGCGCCTGCCGCGGCCTGCGTACCGTTGGCGGACGATGTCGACTTCGAGCTGGCGGCAGCGTTCACGCTGGCGTACGGCACGTCGCATCACGCCGTGGTCGATCGCGGCGCCTTGCAAGCGGGCGAGACGATGCTCGTGCTCGGTGCGGCCGGCGGCGTCGGACTAGCGGCCGTCGAAATCGGCAAAGCGCTCGGCGCGCGCGTGATCGCGGCGGCGTCGAGCGACGAGAAACTCGCGACCTGCGTCAAGCACGGCGCGGACGCCACCATCAACTACAGCACCGAAGACCTGCGCGAGCGCATCAAGGCGCTCACCGACGGCAAAGGCCCGGATGTGATCTACGATCCCGTCGGCGGCGTGTATGCGGAGCCGGCGTTTCGCAGCATCGGCTGGCGCGGGCGTTATCTGGTGGTGGGCTTCGCCAACGGCGAGATTCCGAAGCTGCCGCTCAACCTGACGCTGCTCAAAGGCGCGAGTCTGGTCGGCGTGTTTTGGGGCGACTTTGCGAAGCGCGAACCGCAGCACAATCACGCGGCGTTTCAACAGATGACGCGGTGGATCGGTGAAGGCAAGCTCAAGCCGTACGTGTCGGCGCGCTATTCGCTCGAGGACACCGGGCGCGCGTTGCGGGACATGGCCGAGCGTCGTGTGATCGGGAAGGTGGTGGTGACGCCTTAGTCCTGGCGCGATCGATTCATTCTGCTCGGCGCCAAAAGAAACGACGCGCGGTTTTCCACCGGCGCGTCGTTTTTTATTGAGCTTCGCGCTTTACAACCCCGCGCCGCGCCGACCTACAGCTTTTCCGTATCGCCCGTCTTCGGCTGCCACTTCATCAAGCGCCGCTCGCCGATGCCGACGATCGCATCCAGAATCAGCGCGAACGCGGTTAGCACCAGAATCCCCGCAAACACGGTATTGATATCGAAGGTGCCTTCGGCCTGCAAAATCAGATAGCCGACGCCACGCGCCGAGCCGAGATACTCCCCCACCACCGAGCCGACGAACGCCAGTCCCACCGACGTATGCAAGCTGGAAAACACCCAGCTCATCGCGCTCGGCAAATAGACGAAGCGCAGCAAATGCTTGCCGTTCGCGCCGAGCATGCGCGCGTTGGCGAGCACGACCGGACTGACTTCCTTCACGCCCTGATAGACGTTGAAGAACACGATAAAGAACACCAGCGTGACGCCAAGCGCCACCTTCGACCAGATGCCTAGCCCGAACCACACGCCGAAGATCGGCGCGAGAATCACGCGCGGCATCGAGTTAGCGGCTTTGATGTACGGATCGAACAGCGCGCTCGCGAGCGGCGAGAGTGCGAGCCACAAGCCGACGCCGAGCCCGAGCGCCGTGCCGAGCGTGAACGCGAGCACGGTTTCGACCAGCGTGATCCATAGGTGCAGATAGATCTCGCCGCCCGTGAACCATTCCCAGATCCGCTGCAGCACTTTCTGCGGCTCGCCGAAGAAGAACGCGGCTTTGTTGGGGTCGTCGAAATAGAACGCCGGCAGTAGCGTCGGGCTGGTCAGCACGTACCAGAGCACGAAGCACAGCACGAGCAGCAGCCATTGCCAGATCACCAGATTCGCCCGGTTCGGGCGCAACGTCTTCCACATGACTCGGTTTGCCTTGGACGATTGAGTGGCCAATACGTGACGCAAAAACGTGACGCGTTTAAACGGCAGTGAGTTGCTGCTGATAACCCTTGAGCACTTCGTCGCGCAACACGCTCCAGATCTGCGCATGCAACTCGACGAAACGCGGATGCGAACGGATTTCAGCAACGTCGCGCGGACGCGGCAAATCGATCGTGAACTCGCCGATCGGATGCGTGCCCGGCCCGGCCGAGAGCACCACCACGCGGTCCGACATGGCGATCGCTTCGTCGAGATCGTGCGTGATGAACAACACCGCTTTGCGTTTGGCGGCCCACAAGTCGAGCAACTCGTTTTCCATCAACTGACGCGTCTGGATATCGAGCGCCGAAAACGGCTCGTCCATCAGAATGATGTCCGGATCGAGAATCAGCGTCTGCGCCATCGCGACGCGCTTGCGCATGCCGCCCGACAGTTGATGCGGATAGCGATCGCCAAAGCCGCCGAGCCCGACGCGCTTTAACCACTCGTCGGCTTTGACGCGGGCTTCGACGGGCGGCACGCCGTGGAACGCGAGACCAGCCATGACGTTGTCGATGGCCGAGCGCCACGGCATCAACGCGTCGGCCTGGAACATATAGCCGGCGCGCCGGTTGATGCCCTTGAGCGGCTCGCCGAACACGCTGACCGTGCCCGACGACGGCCCCAGCAGACCCGCGCCGACATTGAGCAGCGTGGACTTACCGCAGCCGGTCGGGCCGACCACTGAGACGAACTCGCCCGGTGCGATGCGCAAGGTAGTGTCCTTCACCGCTGTGTAGCGCTGTGCGCGGTTGTCGCGCGCAGCGAACGTGCAGGTGATGTTGTCGAGCGCCAGTGCGGCAACGGTCATCGTTCAGCTCGCTTCGAAAGATCGGATTGGGTTGGTGATCGCGTCATGGCATGCGGGGCCGCGGCCGGGCGAAAACGCCGCGCGTCACGGCCTCCCTGTCCACGCGTTCAACTTAAGCCTTGACGGTAGTCAGCGCTTTCTTGACGAAGTCGTTGGTCCACGTCTTCGACAGATCGATCGGCTTGCCCTGCACGTTCGGGTCGAATGCCTGCAAGGTCTTCAGCGACGTCGCGGGGCCGTCCGCCGGCATCAGGCCATCGGGCGACATCGCTTCCTTCACGTGCTGCCATGCGTCCAGATACACCGCGCGGTCGCCGAGCAGGTAGCCTTCCGGCACCGTGTTGATCAGTTCGCTGCCGGTCGCCGTTTGCAGCCACTTGAGCGCGCGCACCATCGCGTTGGTCAGCGCCTGAGTGGTATTCGGATTCTTCGTGATAAAGCTTTGCGATGCGTACAGGCAGCCCGCCGGCATATCGCCACCGAAGACGCTGCGCGTGTCGGCAAGCGTACGCGTGTCCGACACCACGCGAATCTCGCCGGTGCGCTCGAGCTTGGTCATGACCGGGTCGAGATTGGCGATCGCGTCGATCTGCCCCGACTGCAACGCGGCGATCGCGCCGGCGCCCGCGCCCACGCCGATAAACGCGACGTCTTTCGCGCTCAGCCCGGCTTTTGCCAGCACGAAGCTCGCCATGATCGAGGTCGACGAACCCGGCGCGGTCACGCCGATTTTCTTGCCCTTCAGATCGGCGATCGACTTGTAGTTCGGCATGGTCTTCTTCGACACCGCGAGCACGATCTGCGGCGCGCGTCCCTGCAGGACGAATTCGCGGAACATCTGCTTTTGCGCCTGCAGCAGCAAGGTATGCTCGAACGCGCCGGACACCACATCCGCGCTGCCGCCGACCGCCGCCTTCAACGCTTGCGAGCCGCCGGCGAAGTCGGAAATTTCGACCTCTAGCCCTTCGTCCTTGAAGTAGTTGCGACGCTCGGCGATGGTGAGCGGCAAGTAGTAGAACAGGTTCTTGCCGCCGACGGCGATCGCCACCTTGGTGGTTTCAGGTTTGCCCTGCGCGAAGGCGAGTGGCGTGGCGGCGAGCGTAGCGCCCGCGAGTGCGGCGGTGCCGGCGAGAAAACTTCTCCGTTGCATGGTCTCGAGTCTCCAAACTTTTGTTGTCCGGTTTTATCTTTTAGCACGGCGCTCGTGGGCGCCGCGTGTGCTGCTCAAACGATCTGTTGCGCGTGCAACCTTGCAATGTGGTCTGCATCATAACCTAGCGATTGCAGGACTTCATCGGTATGTTCACCCAGTTCCGGGCCCAGCCAGCGCGTCTCGCCCGGCGTGGCGGAGAGCTTCGGCGTAACCGACGGCAGCGTGATTTCCTGACCGTCCTGCCACTTGAAACGCTGGATCATCTGACGCGCCATGAACTGCGGATCGGTGAACATGTCCGCCACGCTGTAGATGCGGCCCACCGGCACGTCGGCGGCATTCAGCACCGCGAGGGCTTCGTCGATGGTGCGCGTGGCGAGCCACGCGGCGATCGCGCCGTCGATTTCCTGGGTGCGGGGCACGCGGCCGTCGTTGTGCGCGAGCGCCGGATCGTTCGCGAGATCCTCGCGCTCAATGGCGATCATCAGGCGCTTGAAGATCGGATCGCTATTGCCGCCGATCACGATGCTGCCGTCGCGGCACGGATACGTATTGGACGGCACGATCCCCGGCAGCGACGCGCCGGTGCGCTCGCGCACCATGCCGTAGACGCCGTACTCGGGCACCACGCTTTCCATCATGTTGAAGACGGCCTCGTACAGCGCGACGTCGACGACCTGCCCCTTGCCGCCGTTCACCTGCTTGTGATGCAGCGCCATCAGCGCGCCGATCACGCCGTGCAGCGCGGCGATCGAATCACCGATCGAAATGCCGATGCGCGGCGGCGGCAAATCCGGATAGCCGGTGATATGACGCAGGCCGCCCATCGATTCGGCAATCGCGCCAAAACCGGGCCGGTCGCGATACGGACCGGTCTGGCCGTAGCCGGACAGGCGCACCATCACGAGGCCGGGGTTGTCCGCAGAGAGCACGTCATAGCCGAGCCCGAGTTTTTCCAGCAAACCCGGCCGGAAATTTTCGACGACGATATCCGCTTCCTTCGCGAGGCGCCGCACGATCTCCTTGCCCTCTTCGGCCTTCAGATTGATCGTGACGGATTTCTTGTTGCGCGCCTGCACGGCCCACCAGAGCGACGTGCCGCCGACTTCCGGATAGAGCTTGCGCCACTTGCGCAGCGGGTCGCCGCCCTTGGGATCTTCGATCTTGATGACGTCGGCGCCGAACTCGCCGAGAAAGCGCGCGGCGAACGGGCCGGCGATCAGCGTGCCGAGCTCCAGCACCTTGACGCCGGCGAGCGGGCCGATTTTATCCTGAGGCGCGGCGCTCGCGCCTGATTCAGAGGTAGCGCTCATGTGTCTCCTTTGTCGGCAGGAGTTGGCGCTTTAGCGCCTACTCCTGCCCCATGCAAAGCCGTTCCGATCCTGACGCCCGTTGCCGTGCGGCGGGCGCCTTCTACATCGAGCGACGATCGAGCATGGCGCGGGCGATCGTGCCGGCGTCGACATACTCGAGTTCGCCGCCCACCGGCACGCCGCGCGCGAGGCGCGTAACGGCGAGGCCGCGCGCCTTGAGCGTCTGCCCGAGGTAATGCGCGGTCGCCTCGCCTTCGTTGGTGAAATTGGTGGCGAGCACGACTTCCTTGACGACGCCATCCAACGCGCGTCTGACCAGCCGGTCGAAATGAATCTCCTTCGGACCGATGCCGTCGAGCGGACTCAGGCGCCCCATCAAGACGAAATAGAGGCCGCGATAGGTCATGGTCTGCTCGAGCATGATCTGGTCGGCGGGCGTCTCGACGACGCACAGCAAGGTGGGATCGCGCTCTTCATCGAGGCAGACCTCGCAGATCTGCGCTTCGGTAAAGGTGTTGCACTTCTCGCAGTGCTGCAGATGCTCGGTGGCGAACAGCAGCGAGCGGCCGAGTTTTTCGGCGCCGTCACGGTCGTGCTGCATCAGGTGGTACGCCATGCGTTGCGCGGACTTCGGCCCGACACCGGGCAGCGCGCGCAGCGCTTCGACGAGCGCCGACAAGGCGGAAGGTTGTTTCATGCGGATCGGCGTCGAAGTGGGTAGTGCCCGGCTATCCGGGTGGCGATGCGGTTGATTCGATCGGTTTACATCATTCCGGCGACGGCCCGGTTAAGCGCGCGCGATGCGCACTTCAGCCGAGCCACGGCCGGTCGGGTCCAGCCGGAACACGCGCGCAGCGAGTGCCGCACAGACGGCACATGCAGCGTGCGCAATTCGCGCGTTCCGTTCACGCCGCGGCGACAGCAGCTACGGCGCGTGACCCGCCGCCTTGCGGCGGCCTGGTTCAGAACGGCAGCTTGAAGCCCGGCGGCAGCGGCAGCCCCGAGGTCATGCCGCCCATCTTTTCCTGGGCGGTGGCTTCGGCCTTGCGCACGGCGTCGTTGAACGCAGCGGCGACGAGGTCTTCCAGCATGTCCTTGTCGTCGGCGAGCAGGCTCGGGTCGATCGATACGCGCCGCACGTCGTTCTTGCAGGTCATCGTCACCTTCACGAGACCGGCGCCCGACTGCCCCTCGACTTCGATCAGCGCGAGTTGCTCCTGCATCTTCTTCATGTTTTCCTGCATCTGCTGGGCTTGCTTCATCAGCCCGGCGAGTTGGCCTTTCATCATGGACATGCTCCTTCTTGATAGCGTGAAATTCGGAAATCGGGCGCGCTATGGTGCATCGCGCGGCGAATCAGTGGACCGACGGCGCGCCGTTCGAACCGGCGTCCGGAGTAATCGGGCGGATCGAGCCTGGCACGATGCTCGCGCCGAACTCGCGGATCAGCGACTGCACGAACGGATCGGCGCCGATCTCGCGCTCCGCCTCCTGCTGACGCTGCGCGCGCAGGGCGGCGTCGTGCGCGGCGGCCGTGCGGCGCGCCGGACCGACTTCGACCAGCACCTCGACCGTCTGGCCGAGCTTGTCGGCGAGCGCCGTTTTCAGTTTAGCGACCTGCGAGGTTTCCGCGTACTGCGGAACAGGCACGTTCAATTTGAGCGTGTTGCCTTCGAGCGCCATCAGTTCGCTGTTGAATGCGAGCTGATATGAGATGCCCTTGAGCGGCAGGTCGACGGCGAGCGCCGGCCAGTCGCCTTTGAAACCCAGCGGATCGAGCGGCACGGCGGGCGGCAGCGGACGTTGATCGACCACCGGCGCGGGTGTGGCCGCTGGCGTCGCGCTTACGCGGACATCGTCAGGGCCGCTGTCGAACACGGGCATGTAGCTGTCGTCCGGCAGGCCGTAGTAGCCTTCGTCCGCGGCGGTGAGCGGCATGTATTCGTCGGGCGGCATGTCGTCCCACGGCGGCACCGACGAGCCGCTTTGCTCGGCGCCGTTACGCTGCGCGGGCGCTGACTGCGCTGACCCTGCGGCGCGAGCGGCCGGCGCTGCTGGTGCGGCATCCTGCTGCGGTGCGCGGCGCGCGGCGCCCGGCGTCGGCACGGGAACAACGACGCGCGGCGCGGCCGGTTTCGGCGTAGCCGGCGCGGCGGGCTTCGCGGCCGCTGCCGCGGTTGCGCGGCCACGGTCCGAGGACACTTTCAAACCGGCGCTGCGCAAGACGTCGAGTGCGGCGCTCGCGCCGCCTGCGCGACGCGGCGCGCTATCGGCTGCGGGTGACGGCTCTTGAGACGGTGCTGCTGCGGCCTGCTCGGTGCGCGCGAACGCGGCGGCTGCGGGTGCGCTTAGCGAAGACGCGGGCGCTGAGTCGTCGAGGGATGCGGCTGCGGGGGCTTCAGTTGTGGCCGAGCCATCAACGCCAGCGGTTACGGAAGCTTCGTTCACCGCCGAGTCGGCGGGCGCGTCATCCCACGGCGCCAAGGCGGCGGCCGCAGGGGCTGCAGACGACACTGGCGACGCAGGTGTCGCGACGGCATCGTCCACCGCCTGCAACGGCGCTGAATTCACCTCATGAACAACTGGCGCCGACTCGGCGGTGATTGCCGGCTGCGCATCAAGCGATTGTTCGGCTGCTACGCCTTGAGCAGAATCCGGCGGCGTAGCTTGCATGCTGTTATCAGCAGGCCGCACTTCAATCGAGCTATTGGTTTGCTGCGCAGGCTGAACCGATGCGCCAACCGCAGCTCCCTTATCTACCGCCGCAACATTGCCAGTCTGCGTTTCGCGGACCGGCGCAGTGGCGTCCACGCGCGCTCCACGCGAACTCCCCAACACAGCGCTCGCACCCGCGATCGCCGGCGCTGCCGACGCGCCCTGGTGCGCGGCCACAGCCGGCGCACCCGCGCGTTTCGCCCCACTCGCCCCCGCCTGACCAGGCGCACGGCCCGAACCCACTGCGCCACCACCGCCCGTCGGCGCCGGTTCGAACGCGAGCATGCGCAGCAGCGTCATGGTGAAGCCGGCGTATTCGTCCGGCGCGAGACCCAGTTCGCTTCGGCCGATCGTCGCGATCTGATAGAACAATTGCACCTGCTCGGCGCTCAGCGCTTCAGCGAAGCGGCGCAGGTCGGCCGCCTCGGGCCACTCGTCCAGCACCGACGACGGCGCAAATTGCGCCCACGCGATCCGATGCAGCAAACTCGCCAGATCCTGCAGCGCCGTCGAAAACGACAGGCTGCGCAACGCCATCTCGTCGGCGACCGACAGCACCGCGGCGCCGTCGCCGTCCGCGAGCGCGTCGAGCAGACGAATCAGGTAGCTCTGGTCGAGCGCGCCGAGCATGCCGCGCACGGCTTCTTCATTGACCTGATTGGCCGAATAGGCGATTGCCTGATCGGTCAGCGAGAGCGCGTCGCGCATCGAACCGTCGGCCGCGCGCGCGAGCAGGCGCAGCGCCTGGGCGTCGTACGGCACTTTCTCTTCGCCGAGAATGTGCTCGAGATGCGAGACGATATGGCCGGCGGGCATCTGCTTCAGATTGAACTGGAGACAGCGCGACAGCACCGTGACCGGAATCTTTTGCGGATCCGTAGTCGCGAGAATGAACTTGACGTGCGAAGGCGGCTCTTCCAGCGTCTTCAACATGGCGTTGAAGGCGTGGTTGGTCAGCATGTGCACTTCGTCGATCATGTAGACCTTGAAGCGGGCATCCACCGGCGCGTAGACGGCGCGCTCCAGCAGTGCCGCCATTTCGTCGACGCCGCGATTACTCGCCGCGTCCATCTCCACATAGTCGATAAAGCGCCCTTCGTCGATCTCGCGGCACGCGCGGCACACGCCGCACGGCGTGGAGGTCACGCCGGTTTCACAATTCAGCGCCTTGGCGAAGATGCGCGACAGCGTGGTTTTGCCGACGCCGCGTGTGCCGGTAAACAGATAGGCATGGTGCAGACGGCCGCCGTCGAGCGCGTGCGTGAGCGCGCGCACCACGTGCTCCTGTCCGACGAGCGAAGCGAAATCCTTCGGCCGCCATTTGCGTGCGAGAACTTGATAGGTCATCCGGAAATTGTATCAGTAACGATGCCGCGCAAAACCGATTCGCGACGGCGCGCGAACGCTTCGCGCCACTTCATTGAAACTGCCTAACGGACCGATAGAAAAAAATAGATAAGGCGCGCGAAAACACGATAAGGCACGGTTGCATGCCGCTGCACTCAGGGTAAAACAGGAGATGGAAAGCGTTCGCGGAAGAACCCGCGGAGAACAACTAGAGAAAACAGAAAAAGGAAGGTGACGAGCCCGACCCTCGGCACTGGTGGAAAACGGCTGTGGCTGCTTCGTTCCCGACCTGACCAGGTTGACCATCCCTCCATGCGAGGAGGCCCGTCACGAAACATTCTATCACCGCTTGGGCCGCCGTGCGACTGTTAATACGAGCAAAGCGTCAACGGCGCGCCGAATCGCGCCCTTCACACCATATAGACGAATGCCGCGACCAACCCGTGCGGATGCCACTTGAGTTTGGCCGTCGAGCCTCCAGATAGGTGGCGTCATGGTTGATGAAACACGGTGGCACTTCATCGGCAGCCGTTGGCCCCACTGCCTCTGATGGGTACTATCGCCCCCGGCAACGCATAGCGAATTAAGCTAAACTGCCGTACGGATGACCCGCAAGCGCGAGCTCTCCGCATATTCCGAAACGGGCTTTCACCTTTTCCGGCGTGTGTCGGCAAGGCTCCGATTGCGGCAAAGCGAACGGAAGTTTCCTTAGGTTTTGACGTATCGTGGCGAGCAATTCAGGCGGGCCTCGAACCGATAGAGGTATTCATACAATGAGCGAACAAATCAAGCATATTAGCGACGCATCGTTCGAACAGGACGTCGTTAAATCCGATAAACCCGTGCTGCTCGATTTCTGGGCTGAATGGTGCGGTCCGTGCAAGATGATCGCGCCGATCCTCGACGAAGTCGCGAAGGATTACGCCGATCGCCTGCAAATCGCCAAGATCAACGTCGACGAACATCAATCGACGCCGGTCAAGTTCGGCGTGCGCGGCATCCCCACGCTGATCCTGTTCAAGAACGGCGCTGTCGCCGCGCAGAAGGTCGGCGCGTTGTCGAAGTCGCAACTCACCGCGTTCCTCGACGGCAACCTGTAAAAGCGGTCGCAACGGCGCGCTCCGAGCCTTCCGAGGCCCGCGGGCGCGTTGTGTTGAGCGTGTTGTCAGCCGGCAACACGCTCAACAAGAAAGATGCCATGCCGTCGCACTGACGGAAACTGGCGTGTGCTATGCTAGAATCCGCAAAACGTCGAAAAGACGTGTAAGTCCTTGAGCGGTTCCGCTCACTCTCCTCCCAGATTTCATTTCGTCGCACCTTCTCCTGCGGGTTCTCCGTATGCATTTATCCGAGCTTAAGACTCTGCACGTGTCCGAATTGATCGAGATGGCCAATGGCCTCGAGATCGAAAGTGCGAACCGCCTGCGCAAGCAGGAATTGATGTTTGCCATTCTAAAAAAACGAGCCAAAACGGGCGACACGATCTTCGGCGACGGCACGCTTGAAGTGCTGCCGGACGGCTTCGGCTTCCTGCGCTCGCCGGAAACCTCGTACCTCGCCAGCACGGATGATATTTACATCAGCCCGTCGCAAATCCGCCGCTTCAACCTGCATACGGGCGACACGATCGAAGGCGAAGTGCGCACGCCGAAGGACGGCGAACGCTATTTCGCGCTGGTGAAGGTGGACAAGGTCAACGGCCAGCCGCCGGAAGCCTCGAAGCACAAGATCATGTTCGAAAACCTGACGCCGCTGCACCCGAACAAGGTGCTGCTGCTCGAACGTGAAATGCGTGGCGAAGAAAACGTCACGGGCCGCATCATCGATATGATCGCGCCGATCGGCAAAGGGCAGCGCGGCCTGCTGGTGGCGTCGCCGAAGTCCGGCAAGACCGTGATGCTTCAGCACATCGCTCACGCGATCAAGCAGAACCATCCGGATGTCGTGCTGTTCGTGCTGCTGATCGACGAACGCCCGGAAGAAGTGACCGAAATGCAGCGTTCGGTGGCGGGCGAAGTGATCGCCTCCACGTTCGACGAACCGGCCGCGCGTCACGTGCAAGTCGCCGAAATGGTGATCGAGAAGGCCAAGCGCCTCGTCGAAATGAAGAACGACGTGGTGATTCTGCTCGACTCGATCACGCGTCTCGCGCGTGCGTACAACACCGTCGTGCCGGCCTCGGGCAAGGTGCTGACGGGTGGTGTCGACGCCAACGCGCTACAACGTCCGAAGCGCTTCTTCGGCGCGGCGCGCAATATCGAGGAAGGCGGCTCGCTGACTATCATCGGCACGGCGCTGATCGAAACCGGCAGCCGCATGGACGACGTGATCTACGAAGAATTCAAGGGCACCGGCAACATGGAAGTGCACCTCGAGCGCCGTCTTGCTGAAAAGCGCGTCTACCCGTCGATCAACCTGAACAAGTCCGGCACGCGCCGCGAAGAACTGCTGATCAAGCCCGAAGTGCTGCAAAAGATCTGGGTGCTGCGCAAGTTCATTCACGACATGGACGAAGTCGAGTCGATGGAATTCCTGCTCGACAAGATCCGTCAGACGAAGAGCAACTCCGAGTTCTTCGACATGATGCGTCGTGGCGGTGGCAGCTAAGGCCTTGGGCCGATATTGCCGCACTAGCCGTTTCATCCGCATCGCATAGAAAAGCCGCTCGTCGCAAACGAGCGGTTTTTTTTCGTCCGTCTTTTTTGTCGTCTCCGCGTCGCGCGCAAACCACGTCAGCTTCCCAACGTCGATGTCGTTTAGCGCAGCAACGTGTACGTGAACGTACACGTTGAAGTACAATGCAACCAGTCCGTCATATCTGTCACACGCCTATGTCCAAGGACTCACCCACTCTGCTGACGGTACGCGACGCCGCCGAACGTCTCGGCGTCACCGCGCGCACCCTGAAGTACTACGAGGAACGCGGCCTTGTTTCGCCGACGCGCAGCGAAGGCCGCTACCGGCTTTACGACGAGGACGATCTGAAGCGCTTCGGCCGCATTCTGCGTTTGCGCTCGCTCGGCTTCTCGCTGCACAGCGTCACCGAAATGCTCAAGCGTCCGCTGGAAGCCGTCGACGGCGGGCACCGCTACTCGACCGAATCGCTGCAGCAGATTCATGACGCCATCGAGCAACAGGTCGCAGCACTCGACGCGCGCATCGAAAGCATGCGCCGCGAACTGAAGGAAGCGCAGAAACTGCGCGCCGAACTGAGCCCCGACCTCGACTATCTCAAGCGGCGCCTCGCCGGCGAGAACGCAGAGGCGCTGCTGGAGCAGCGCCGCAACGCGCGCGCCAAAGCGGGCAATGCGCCACCCGCAAAGCAGGCAAAAGAATCTGACGACCCCGCGCCGGGCGAATCTTCATGAGCACGACGTCATCCCGCGTACCGTTGTTCAGCGTCGAAAAACTGCGCGGCGATTTCTTCCCCTGGGTGCTGGCCGTCGTCACCGGCCTCGATTATTTCGACAACTCGATCTTCTCGTTTTTCACCAGCTATATCGCCGGCGGCATCAACGCGTCGCCCGATGAACTGGTGTGGGCGTCGAGCGCCTATGCAGTCGCGGCGGTGCTGGGCATCCTGCAGCAGCAATGGTGGGTCGAACGCTTCGGCTACCGGCGCTACGTGGCCGGCTGCATGCTGCTCTATGCTGCCGGTGCGATGGCCGCCGCGATGTGCGAATCGTCGATCGAACTGGCGTTCGCGCGTGGCTTCCAGGGCTATTTCATCGGGCCGATGATGGGCACCTGCCGCATCCTGATTCAGATGAGTTTCAAACCGCAGCAGCGGCCCGCGGCCACCCGTGCGTTTCTCGTGCTGATCGTCCTGAGCAGCGCGCTCGCGCCGCTGATCGGCGGCCAACTGGTCGGGCATTTCGACTGGCGCGCACTGTTCGCGTGCACGGCGCCCGTGGGCGTGCTGTTCGCCATGCTGGCCTTGCTCGCGCTGCCCGACTCCGGCAACCGCCTGCCCGAGGAACGCGGCGCCGCGCATTTCTGGCCGTACATCATCTTCGCGTTCGCACAAGGCGCGCTGCAAATCGTGATGCAGCAGGTGCGCTTCCAGTTGTTCAGCGCGTCGCCCGGACTGATTCTGCTGAGCGTCGCCGGGATCGTCGCGCTAGGCTGGTTCGCCTATCACCAGTGGCATCATCCCGCGCCGCTCGTGCGCCTCAATGCGTTGCGAGAGAAGGTCTTCCAGGTCGGGCTCGTGCTCTACATGTTCTACTACTACATCTCGACCGTGTTCAGCTATCTGATCTCGCGCTTTCTCGAGAGTGGACTCGGCTATCCGGTCGAAAACACCGGGCAACTGGTCGGCGTGACGTCGCTGATTTCGGCGAGTGCCCTGTTCGTCTATTTCCGTTATGCGAAGCTGCTGCCGCGCAAGAAGTGGATCATCGTGCCCGGCTTCGCGGTGGCCGCGTTCGCGGCGGCGTGGATGACGCGCATGTCGCCCGGCGTCGGCGAAGCGGCGTTGCTGCTGCCGCTGCTGTTGCGCGGCCTGCTGTTGCTGTTCATCGTGCTGCCGGTCGCCAATCTGACGTTCAGAATTTTCGCCATCGAAGAATTCACGCACGGCTACCGGCTGAAAAACATCGTGCGGCAACTGACCATGTCGTTCGCGACGGCCTCCGTGATTATCGTCGAGCAGCATCGGCAGGCGCTGCACGAAACTCGCCTCGCGGAGTTCGTGAATCCGTACAATCCTTTGTTCCAGAACTCGCTCGCCGCGCTGACGAATGGCTTTGCCGTCGCCGGCCGCTCGCCGTCCGAGGCGCACTCGCTGGCGATCGTGGAAGTCAGCCGCGCGGTCGCGCAACAGGCCAGTTTTCTGGCTTCGCTGGACGGCTTCTACTTCCTGATCGGCGTAGCGATATGCGGCGGCCTATTTGCCGCGTGGCAAAAACAGATCGACTAAGGGTTGCTTCAGGCCATGCTCTCGAAACTGACTCAATGGTTCGGCACACGCCGCCGCGAGCGCGCGCTGCGCGACTACGCGATCGACGATTCCCTGTGGCAAGCCACGCTCGACGGCCTGCCGTTCCTCGCCCATCTCGATGCGCCGGAGCTCGTGCGCTTGCGCGAACTGACGAGCCTGTTCCTCGCGGAGAAGGAATTTTCGACCGCGCACGAGCTTGAGCTGACCGACGCGATGACCGTGGCGATCGCGGCACAAGCGTGTCTGCCGGTTTTGAACCTGAGCCTCGATCTGTATCGCGGCTGGGTCGGCGTGATCGTCTATCCGGGCGAGTTCGTGATCCGCAAAACCGTCGAGGACGAAGACGGCGTGGTGCACGAAGTCGAACAGGACGCGAGCGGCGAAGCATGGGAAGGCGGGCCCGTGGTGCTGTCGTGGGAAGACGCGCAGATGACGGACGGCTCGGACGCCTATAACGTCGTCATTCACGAATTCGCGCACAAGATCGACATGCTGAACGGCGAGGCGGATGGCCACCCACCACTCATTCGCCGCTGGCACGCGCCGCTCGATTCCCAAGCGTGGGCCGACGTGTTCGACCACGCTTACGACCACTTCTGCGCGAAAGTCGACGCGGTGCCGGAGCGCCGCTGGGCGCGCTTCGAGCGCGACTCGCTGATCGATCCGTACGCGGCGGATCATCCATCGGAATTTTTTGCCGTTTGCAGCGAGGCGCTGTTCGTCCAACCGCAGGCGTTCGAAGCCGAGTATCCGGAGCTTTACCGGTTGCTCGCACGCTATTACAGGCAGGATCCGGCACGGGTCGGCATGACATTCACGTCCGCCTGACGCGCAACGCCCGCCAGGCAACGGCCGCCGCCCGGTGCGCACACGCGCCGCGACCCTGCAAAACAGCCGTGAAAACGGCATGCACCGTTAGCAAAAAGCCGGCGCAAAAGTCGTCAAGCGACTGATTTTCTGGCATAATCGCCGTTTTTCGACCATAGGCAAGTGGCTCGCGCCTAGATGCGGTCCGTTAAAATACGGTCGCACGCGGGTTGGCTACCGCCAGATTAAAGGAAAGACCATGAAAGAAGGCATTCACCCGGATTACCGCGAAGTTCTGTTCATCGACGTGTCGAACGACTTCAAGTTTGTGACGCGCTCGACCATCCAGACGCGTGAAACCGCCGAATTCAACGGCAAGACCTACCCGCTCGCCAAGATCGAAGTGTCGTCGGAATCGCATCCGTTCTACACCGGCCAGCAAAAGATCATGGACACGGCAGGCCGCGTCGAGAAGTTCCGCAAC
Organism: Paraburkholderia sp. BL9I2N2; assembly: GCF_004339745.1. Lineage (GTDB taxonomy): Bacteria > Pseudomonadota > Gammaproteobacteria > Burkholderiales > Burkholderiaceae > Paraburkholderia. Next base: position 2,324,914 of record NZ_SMGP01000001.1, read on the forward strand.
AAGTTTGGCTCGCGCGCTACCGGCAAGGCAGCAGCGAAGTAATACCTGGCTCGTCGCCGGCTTTGGCCGGCAGCGAAGCAGGAGCAAAAAGGGCAGCGCGAGCTGCCCTTTTTTGTCGCCTGGCTGATTCATCGCCAATGCCCGAGGGTCAAACGCTCGCGCGCGGCGCAGCGCCGAACCCGTGTTACAGCTTTCCCAACGACGTTGCGAGCCGTTACCGGCCGTGACGCGCATCGCACGGCACGACTACAATGCCGGATGCTCCAAATTGGCCACTCCAGCCGGACATGCCGTCCGGTCCCGGCTGCACCGCTTATCCGATATCCACACACCGCATGAGACCTGTCGTTCGCCTCACTGCCTCAGCGACCAGTGCGTTGCCGCGCTGGCTGTTGCTGACCATCTGTATCGTCTACGCATCGTTCGGACTGTTCGGCCGCGATCCGTGGAAGAACGAGGATGCAGCCGGCTTCGGCGTCATGTGGACCATGGCGAACGGCGGCGCGCACGACTGGCTGCTGCCGAATCTGGTCGGCAAATACCTCACTGAAGACGGTCCGCTCGGCTACTGGTTCGGCGCCAGCGCGATCCGCCTGCTCGCGCCGTGGGTCGATGCGAGCAATGCCTCGCGTGTCTTCACCGGCCTGATGTTCTGCGCGGGCTGCGCGTTCGTCTGGTACGCCGCCTACCTGCTCGGCCGCCGCGCCGAAGTCCAGCCGTTCAAGTACGCGTTCGGCGGCGAGCCGGAACCACGCGACTACGGCCGCACGCTTGCCGACGGCGCGCTGTTGATCCTGCTCGCCTGCTTCGGCCTCGCCGAGCGCGGCCACGAAACCACGCCGCAGCTCGCGCAGTTCTTCGGCATCGCGATGCTCGTGTACGGGCTCGTGCGCATGATCGACAAACCGATTCAGGGCGCGCTGATCTGGGGACTCGCCATCGCGCTCGTCACCCTGGCCAGCAGCCCGGTGCTGGTCGGCGCACTGCTGCTCGGCACGCTGGCGATGACCCTGATCGTGCGCGAGACGCGCTCGCGCTGGCTCCTGCTGGCGGGTCTGCCGGTGGCGCTCGCGCTGTCCGTAGCGTGGCCGATCGCCGCGCTCGCCGCCTTCCCCAACGACGCCGTCTGGTACCTCAATCAGTGGGTGCACGTCAGCTTGAGTTCGTTCGCCGGGCCGCCCGGCTCGGTAGCCGGCTATGCGCTGAAAAATCTGCCGCTCTTCACCTGGCCGGCGTGGCCGCTGGCACTCTGGGCATGGTTCAGCTGGTCGGGCTTGCGGCGCGCGCCGCACGTGGCCATTCCGCTGTCGGTGATCGGGCCGCTGTTCGTGCTGGTCGTGCTGCAGAGCCATCAGTCGAACCGGCTTTACATGCTGCTGCTGCCGCCGCTCGCGGTGCTGGCCGCTTTCGCGCTGCCCACGCTCAAGCGCGGCGCGATCAACGCGATCGACTGGTTCGCGCTCCTGAGCTTCACGATTCTCGGCAGCTTCGTCTGGCTGGTCTATATCGCGGGGCTGACCGGCTTCCCGCATCCGCTCGCGCGCAACCTCGCGCGTCTCGCGCCGGGCTTCGCGCCGCAGTTCAAGATCCTGTCGTTCGTGTGCGCGGTCGCCGTGACGATCTGCTGGTTCGTGCTGGTGCGGTGGCGTCTCGCGCGCCATCCGAAAGTCTTGTGGCGCAGCGTGGTGCTTTCGAGCGCCGGCACCACCTTGATGTGGGTGCTGCTCATGACGTTATGGCTGCCGGTCGTCAACTACAGCCGGACCTATAAGGACGTCGCTGAACAGATATCCGCCCATCTGCCGGACGATTACACCTGCATTTCACCGGTACGCCTCGGCAATGCGCAGATCGCGACCTTCGCCTATTTCGGCGACATGCACTTCTCCTTCGACCAGGACTGCGACGTGATCCTGCGTCAGGACACGCAGGATTACGGCGAACCGAGCGCAATGTCCGACTTCGTCTGGAAGCTGGTGTGGGAAGGCCGCCGCGTGGCCGACCGTGACGAACGCTTCCGTCTGTACGTGCGCATCGACCGTCCGAAGCCGCCGGTCGTCAAACGCCGCAACTGGCACAAGAAGTCCGACTGAGCATGCTCGCCGACGTACGGAAAATCGCCGGCCTCGCGTGGCCGGTGTTGATCGGCCAACTGGCGATCATCGCGTTCGGCGTGATCGACACGGCGATGGTCGGCCGCTACTCGGCTGTCGATCTGGCCGCGCTCGGCCTCGGCTCGTCGATCTATATCTCCGTATATATCGGCCTGACCGGCATTCTGACCGCGCTGCAACCGATTACCGCGCAACTCTACGGCGCGCGCCGCTACACCGAGATCGGCGAGGAAGTTCGCCAGGCCTTGTGGCTCGCGGCGGCGCTGACCGTGATCGGCTTCCTGATTCTGTTTTTTCCGGGCCCCGTGCTGCAGCTGGCGCGCGTGCCCGAGGCGCTGCACGAGCGCACTGTCGCGTATCTGCGGATTCTGGCCTTCGGCTTGCCGGCCGGCCTCGCTTTTCGCGTCTACAGTTCGATCACCAATGCGGTCGGCAAGCCGCGGCTTGTGATGATCCTGCAGATCGGCGCGCTGCTGCTCAAGGTGCCGCTCAATACGTGGTTCATCTTCGGCGGGTTCGGCGTGCCGGCGCTCGGTGGGCCGGGCTGCGCGCTCGCCAGCACCATGATCAACTGGGCGCTGGCCGCACTCGGCATGCTGCTGCTGACGCGCGTCGACGTATTCGCGCCGTTCGCGATCTTCGCGCAGTTCTGCTGGCCGGTCTGGCGACGCCAGGCGGCGCAATTGCGGCTGGGCATTCCGATGGGCCTGTCGTATCTGATCGAAGTGACCTCCTACACGTTCATGGCGCTCTTCATTGCGCGCTTCGGCACGACGACGCTGGCCGGCCACCAGATCGCCGGGAATATCGGCGCGGTGCTGTATATGACGCCGCTGTCGATCGGCATCGCTTCGTCGACGCTGGTCGCGCAGGCGCTCGGCGCGCATCGTCCGGAAGCGGCGCGCACGCTGTCGCGTCACGGCATCATGATGGCCATGGCGATCGCCTGCTGTTACGGCGCGATCGTGCTGGTGCTGCGGCCCTACATCATCGAAGGCTATACGCCGAATGCGCAGGTCGTGGCGGCGGCGTTGCCGCTGGTGTTGATCGTCGTGTGCTATCACCTGTTCGATGCGTTGCAGATCACCACCGCGTTCGTGCTGCGCGCCTACAAGGTGGCGGTCGTGCCGACCGTGATCTACGCGGTGGCGCTGTGGGGCGTCGGGCTCGGCGGCGGCTATGTGCTCGGCTTCAACGTGACCGGCGTCACGCCGGAATGGCTGACCGGCGCGCGCGGCTTCTGGGTGGCGAACACCGCGAGTCTGGCGATTGCGGGCATCGGCTTGCTGATGTATTGGCGTGTGGTGAGCAGGCGGTATTCGCATGCCGAGGCGGCGCTTCGGGCGGATTCGGCGGCTTGACGGGGCTGTCTGTCGTAGGCTGCAGAATGGCCGGGCTTTCTTCCTGATAAGCCGCTGTTTGGTTCCTGCCCACACACGCTCTGTCGTAGGGGCTGGTAATGATAGACCGTTAGTTGCGTTGGAGTCTCAATAAAAGCGGCTGCGCCAAGCAGCCGCTTGCCCTGCCCTTGCCTCGCGGATCTCAACCCGCGTGGGTTTCCTCCTCCCGCACCTGCGCGGCGCTCGCCGATTGCGCGTCATTCAATGCCTGATCATGGCGCTCGAAAATCTCGCGTGCGGCAAACAGCGCATTCAGCGCCGCCGGAAATCCCGCATAAAGCGCCATCTGCATAAACACCTCGACGATCTCCTCGCGCGTGCAGCCGACGTTCAACGCCGCCTCGATATGCACCTTCAGTTGCGGCTGCGCGGAGCCGAGCGTGGCCAACGAGGCGATGGTGGCGATTTCACGCGCGCGCAGATCGAGTTGCGGCCGGCTGTAAATATCGCCGAAGCCGAATTCGATCAGCAGACGGCCAAAATCCGGCGCGATCGGCGCGAGCGCGGCGATCACCTGCTCGCCGGCCGAGCCGTCGATCTGCTTCAGTTTGTCCCAGCCTCGGGTGTAGCGGTCGTTGTGTGCGTGGTCCATGGTGAGTCCTCTTCCGAATGTGAATGCGCCTGGGTTTCGTCGGTCTGTCGTTTCGAATGATCGGCGGCCGGTGCGCGCCCGGCCGCTTCGTAGTACGCGATCTTGTCGACGATCGCGCCGAGGTTGATCTGCAACTCGGCGATTCGCGCCAAAACCGCATCCCGATGCGCCACCAGCATGTCGCGGCGCGCGCCCACCGTCGGCTGACCTTGCGCGCGCAACGCCGCGAACGCCTGCATGCCGGCGATCGGCATACCGGTCGCCTTCAGGCGCATCACGAACTGCAGCCAGTCGAGATCGGCCGGCGAATACAGCCGATGCCCCGCCTGCGTGCGGCCGACGGCGCGAATCAGCCCGGCCTGTTCGTAGTAGCGCAGCGTATGCGTCGAAACGCCGATCGTTTCAACGACCTGCCCGATGGTGAGTGCTTTCGAGATATTCGACATGACGGAACTCAGGTTAGGACTTCGAGTGCACTCTAAGTCAAGCGCGTCGTGCTGTCATTTGTCTGCACGGTCATTTTTTTATGGCGTGGGGGTTTGATCGATAAACTCATAACAGCCTAATAACGAGGCAAAAGGTTTAAATCTTGTTCACACTGATTTACTTGTCATGAATCGATCGGTATAAATCGTCCGCGTTCGCAAATAAGGGCGCGCAATTTGTTCTATGCTTAAGCGCAGCGAATGCTGACAGGATGCGTCGTCCCGAGTCGTTTGAGTCGTCCCTTTGCGGCTCACTTTTTTGCCCTCAATGGAGTGCTTGCCATGCTGAAGAAGCTTTTAATGCTTTGCGTCGCTTTGGCTTTGTCGCTGTCGGCCGGATTTGCGGCGGCCGTCGAAGTGAACTCCGCCGATCAGGCGGCGCTCGAATCGGTTAAGGGTATTGGCCCGGTGCATGCGAAAGCGATCATCGACGAACGCACCAAGAATGGCCCGTTCAAAGACGCCAATGATCTCGCCACGCGCGTCAAGGGCATCGGAGCCAAATCGGTAACCAATCTCGAAGCGGCCGGACTGACGATCAACGGCTCGTCAACGCCGCCGAGCGGCGCCAAGCCCGCTGCGAAGCCGAGCAGCACGGCCGGCACCAAGGCAGCGCCCGCGGCTACTGCGCCTACGGCGGCGCCAACCACGGCTGCGAACACGACGCCAGCCGCCCCGGTGGATGCCTCCGGCGCGAAGGCGTCGAAGTCGAAGAAGAAGAGCAAGGCTGCGGCGTCCGAGGCGGCAGCAGCTTCCGCGCCGGCTACTGCGGCAGCGGCGGCGCCGGCTGATGCCTCGGATACCAAAGCATCGAAGAAGAAAGCCAAGAAGAGCAAGGCCGCATCGGCTGCGGCGGCCTCGGGCGGTGCCTGACCGCACGAAACGAGGACCGGACAGAATGAAACGGAGTACGAAACAGGATTGTGCGCCGGCAGCGTAACGGCCCAGGTGATACGCGCGTGATCCCCACGCGACGAACCATCAGCGCCGCCGCGCCGCCGCCCGCCTTCCTTCCACGGCGCCGCGCAACCGCGCAGCGTTTTCACCCGCTGACCCGTCAAGCACGTGTCGGCATTCAAGAGAGACCGTCATGAGCCTACTCGACACACTCGGTTCCCTGGTTGGCAAATCCCCCGAAGGCGGTGGCCAGCAAGCCCTGGTTTCGGCCGCACTCGAATTCGTCAATAGCCAGCCGGGCGGGCTGAACGGCCTGATCGACCGTTTCAAGGAAAAAGGCCTCGGCGACATCGTGACCTCGTGGGTCAGCAACGGCGAGAACCAGCCGATCGCGCCCGATGCGCTGCATAGCGTGCTCGGCTCGGAGACCGTGACCAACCTTGCGGCGAAGGCAGGCGTGCAGCCGGATCAGGTCACTGGCCTGCTGTCGCAGATTCTGCCGCACGTCGTCAACGCGGCCACGCCGGAAGGCGAAGTGCCGGCCGAAGGCAAGCTGAACGCCACCACCGTACTCGGCGCGCTCGGCGGCTTGTCCGCGCTATTCGGTAAAGGCAACGCGTAACAACGCGGGCGGCCTCGCCTGCCCGTGTGCCCGCTTGCGCAATCAACGGGCATAAAAAAGCGGCAACGAAGTCACCTTCGTTGCCGCTTTTAACGTCGTCGGGAACGGCTCGACCGCCGCCGTTCCTCTCTCCGTAGAACGCGTTTCGCTTAATGCACGACGCGTTCGAACACCAGCTTGCCTTCTTCCAGTTCGACCGGAATCACGTCCTTTGGACCGAACTTGCCGGCGAGTATCAGCTTGGCGACCGGGTTCTCGATCTCCTGCTGGATCGCGCGCTTTAACGGCCGCGCGCCGAACAGCGGATCGTAGCCGACCTTGCCGACGTGTTCGAGCGCCGAATCCGACACCACCAGTTGCATGTCGAGCTTGGCCAGCCGCTCGTGCAGACGTTGCAACTGGATCCGCGCGATCGACTGGATATTCGAGCGGTCGAGCGCATGGAACACCACGACGTCGTCGATCCGGTTCAGGAACTCGGGCCGGAAGTGCAGCTTCACTTCTTCCCAGACCGCGTCCTTCACCGCTTCCTGCGGCTCGCCGACCATCGACTGGATCACTTGCGAACCGAGGTTCGACGTCATCACGATCACCGTGTTCTTGAAGTCCACGGTGCGGCCCTGTCCATCGGTCATGCGGCCGTCGTCGAGCACTTGCAGCAGCACGTTGAACACGTCCGGATGCGCCTTCTCGATCTCGTCGAGCAGGATCACGCTATACGGCTTGCGACGCACGGCTTCCGTCAGATAACCGCCTTCTTCGTAGCCGACATATCCCGGCGGCGCACCGATCAACCGCGCGACGCTGTGCTTCTCCATGAATTCGCTCATGTCGATACGGATCAGATGATCTTCCGAATCGAACAGGAACGACGCCAACGCCTTGCACAACTCGGTCTTGCCGACGCCGGTCGGTCCGAGGAACAGGAACGAACCGTACGGCCGGTTCGGATCCGACAGACCCGCGCGCGAGCGGCGGATCGCATCGGCCACCGCGCTGATCGCCTCGTCCTGGCCGACCACGCGCGCGTGCAGCTTCTCCTCGATCTGCAGCAGCTTTTCGCGTTCGCCCTGCATCATGCGCGACACCGGAATACCGGTGGAACGCGACACGACTTCAGCAATTTCTTCCGCACCGACCTGCGTGCGCAAGAGCCGCGGACGCGTCGGATTGTTCTGCTCGTTCGCCTCGGCCTTGGTCACTTCCTTCAACTGCGCTTCGAGACCAGGCAGCTTGCCGTATTGCAACTCGGCGACCTTTTCCAGCTTGCCTTCACGTTGCAGACGCGTGATTTCCGCCCGCGTTTTCTCGATCTCTTCCTTCAGTTGCGCGCTGCCCTGCACCGCGGCTTTTTCCGCAGTCCAGATTTCTTCGAGGTCCGAATATTCGCGATTCAGCCGCTCGATTTCTTCCTCGATCAATTGCAGACGCTTTTGCGACGCTTCGTCTTTTTCCTTCTTGACGGCTTCGCGTTCGATCTTCAACTGGATCAAACGACGGTCGAGCCGGTCCATCTCTTCCGGCTTCGAGTCGATTTCCATCTTGATCTTCGAAGCGGCTTCGTCGATCAGGTCGATGGCCTTGTCCGGCAGGAAACGATCCGTGATGTAGCGATGCGACAGTTCCGCCGCCGCCACGATCGCCGGGTCGGTGATATCGACGCCGTGATGCAGCTCGTACTTTTCCTGCAGACCGCGCAGGATCGCGATGGTCGCTTCCACCGTCGGTTCGTCGACCAGCACCTTCTGGAAGCGGCGCTCGAGCGCGGCATCCTTTTCGATGTACTTGCGATATTCGTCGAGCGTGGTCGCGCCAACGCAATGCAGTTCGCCGCGCGAGAGCGCCGGCTTGAGCATATTGCCCGCGTCCATTGCGCCTTCGGCCTTGCCCGCGCCGACCATGGTGTGAATTTCGTCGATGAAGACGATGGTCTGGCCTTCGTCTTTCGCGATGTCGCTCAGCACGGCCTTCAGGCGTTCCTCGAACTCGCCGCGATACTTGGCGCCGGCCAGCAAGGCCGCCATATCGAGCGACAACACGCGCTTGCCCTTCAGCGTTTCCGGCACTTCGCCGTTGACGATACGCTGCGCCAGACCTTCGACGATCGCGGTCTTACCCACGCCCGGTTCGCCGATCAGCACCGGGTTGTTCTTGGTGCGGCGTTGCAGGATCTGGATCGAACGACGGATTTCGTCGTCGCGGCCGATCACCGGATCGAGCTTGCCGGCCCGCGCGCGCTCGGTCAGATCCACGGTGTATTTCTTCAGCGCTTCACGCTGGCTTTCGGCGTCCTGGCTATGCACTTGCGAGCCGCCGCGCACCGCGGCGATCGCGCTTTCCAGCGATTTGCGCGACAAGCCGTGCTGACGCGCGAGACGGCCGGCCTCGCCTTTGTCGTCCGCGACCGCGAGCAGGAACATCTCGCTCGCGATGAACGTGTCGTTGAGCTTTTGTGCTTCCTTGTCTGCCTGGTTCAGCAGACCGGTCAGCTCGCGGCCGATCTGCACGTTGCCGTCCGTGCCCTGCACTTGCGGCAGACGCGTCATGGCGTCGCCGAGCGCCGTTTGCAGCGCCTGCACATGCACGCCAGCACGCGAGAGCAGCGAGCGCGCCGAGCCGTCGTGTTGGGCGACGAGCGCCGAAAGGACGTGAACCGGTTCGATGTATTGATTGTCATGGCCGACGGCCAGACTCTGGGCATCCGCCAGCGCTTCCTGGAATTTAGTGGTGAGTTTGTCGATTCTCATCAAGCGACCTCCAATTTCGATTACCACCAAAATGAGGCGTTTTATCCAGGTTTCAAGCGCTTTTTTGCCTCAAGCGTCAACTATTTAACATTTGACGCGAGAGAAATGCCTGGCGCATTCAGGTCAGCGACGCAGAGTCGCCGCCAGCCGATGCGACCGGCGTAATCGGAATCACGTTGCTCAAACCGAGCAGCGCGGCCAACGGGCCGTGCGGCTGCGCCACCTCTCCAATGGTATGACGGTCGAGTTCGGCGAGGAAGGCATTGCGCGCCGCCTCGAGCGTGTTTCGCAGACGGCACTGCGCGGTAATCACGCAACCACGGCGCTCGCCGTGCTGATCCGGAAAACAGCCGACCAGCGCAAAGTCGCTTTCCGTCGCGCGCACGATTTCGCCGACCGTCAGCGCGTTCGTCTGTTCCGCGAGCCGCAGGCCGCCGTTGCGGCCGCGCACGGTCTCGACCCAGCCGAGTTCGCCGAGTTGCTGCACGACTTTCATCAAGTGGTTCTTGGAAATGCCGTACGCGTCTGAAATGTCCTGGATCGTCGACAACCCGCTGCCGCGAACGGCGAGGTAGAGCAGGACGCGTAGTGAGTAATCCGTATAGTCGGTCAGTCTCATGAGTGCAGGTATCGCAATGAGCGCAAGCCGCGATCCGGGAGATAACCGCGTCGATGCAAGGGTTGCCGTGGGCCGTCGCTTCGCCCTAAGATGCAGGCGCTACGCATATTTTCCGGTTCTGCGCAGACAGGCGGGGTGGGTCGTCCGGCAGTAATGGTAACGTTTCCTGGCTGGGGCATTCTTACGAAAAGCGGGGTGTTCGCATCCTACTTCCTTCCATTCGGCCTCGATTTGAGGCCATTCCTGACGCTCCGCGGCGCCCTATTGCGAGGCGCGATGAATAGCCGCATTCTCTTGGAATTTGCATGAACCCGTCCTTCCCTGCCGCGCCGGCCGTCGAGCGCGCCGCCGAACCCACCGAGGCGAATATTCGCGAGCTCGTCTACGGCTTTTACGAGCGCGTGCGTGCCGATGCGCTGCTCGGCCCTGTATTCGACGCGACGCTGGCGGGCCGCTGGGACGATCATCTGCCCAAGATGTGCACGTTCTGGGGCAGCCTCGTGCTGGGCGCGAAGCAATACCGCGGCAACGTGCAGCAGGCGCATCAGCCGCTCGAGGGAATCGAGCCGCAGCACTTCAGCCGCTGGCTGTATCTGTTTCTGGATACGGTCGAATCGCGTTATCAGCCCGCCGCGGCGGTGCGCTTCATGGAACCGGCGCTGCGGATCGCGCAGAGTCTACAGTTGAGCCGTTTCGGCTGGGACTACAAGATTCCGGAGGAACAGCAGGCGCTGCTGGAGCGCGTTACGCCGAAACGGCGTCCGCGCGACGGTGAGGATGCGGCTCACGCGGCGCGTCCGTCAGGCGAGCCGTTTCCGGCGCGGATCATTGGCCGGGCGCGGGATGAATGAGCCGGGTTCAGGCTTCAGGGCCGTTTTGTCCCATCCGGCGGGCCGGAAAGCATCACCCGAGCGGTTACAGTTTTGCGAGCGCTTCAGAACGTCGTGAGTGACGCCAAGATGCTTGTTTGGCCCGCAGAATCCTGCAAACCCGAACCCGCCGCGTCTATTCCCCCGTCCGATTGCCCGATTCAATGCCCCAGCGGGCGAGCGCCGCGTCGTCGGTGACGCGGGCGTCGACCCAGTGCTCACCGGCCTCGGTCTTCTCTTTCTTCCAGAACGGCGCCTGGGTCTTCAGGTAGTCCATCACGAATTCGCACGACGCGAACGCTTCCCCGCGATGCATGGCCGTCGTCGCCACCAGCACGATCTGATCGAGCGGATAGAGCTTGCCGACCCGATGCACGATCGACACCTCGATGCCCGGCCAGCGCTCCCGCGCGCTCACGATGATCGCCTCCAGCGACTTCTCCGTCATGCCGGGATAGTGTTCGAGCTCCATCGTCTCGACCGCGCTGCCGTCGTTCAGATCGCGCACGGTGCCGACGAAGCACGCCACCGCGCCGATCTTCGGATTGCGCGCGCGCAATGCGGCGACCTCGGCGGTGAGGTCGAAGTCTTCCGTCTGGACGCGAACGGGCATCTGTGGCTCCTATGCGGTTAAGCGGCGTGGCGGTTCAGCCGCCGGTGACGGGCGGAAAAAACGCGACTTCGCAGCCTTCGGTGACGCGCGTGCCGGCGCTGGTCATCACGTGATTGCAGGCCATGCGCAGCGCGCGGCCTTCGGCCAGCGTGTCGGCCCAGATGCCGCCGCGCACGCGCAGCCACGCGCGCACATCGCCGACGGTCGCGATGCCGTCGGGCAGGTCGACGGTTTCGTCGGCCAGGTCGAGCGCTTCACGCACGCTCGCAAAATATCGCAGTTGAATCTTCATCGGGATGCCACCGGCTCTGGCCGGCCTCAGTTCAGCAATTCGGAAAAAGGAATGAAGCGCACGGTCTCGCCGGCGCTGATCGCGTGATTCGGCGGATTGTCGATCAGGCCGTCGCCCCAGACCGTCGACGTCAGCACGGCCGAACTTTGATTAGGAAACAGATCGAGGCCGCCGGCCGGGTTGATGCGCGCGCGCAGAAATTCGTTGCGGCGGTCGGCCTTGCTCTGCGTGAAATCCGCCCGCAGCGACAGCGCGCGCGGCGCGACCGTCTGCACGCCGGCGAGGCTCAGGATGAACGGACGCACGAACAGCAGGAAAGTGGCGAAGCTGGACACCGGATTGCCGGGCAAGCCGATAAAGAAGGTTTCCGCCGAGGCCGAGGCCAATGCCGCAGCGGATGCCGACTCCGCCGCCTCACCACGCTGCGCCGCGCGGCGCACCGCGCCGAACGCGAGCGGCTTGCCCGGCTTCATCGCGATCTGCCACATCGCAAGCCGGCCCTCTGCCTCCACAGCCGGCTTGACGTGATCCTCCTCGCCCACCGACACACCGCCGCAAGTCAGGATGAGGTCATGCGCCTCGGCGGCTTCACGCAGCGTCGCGCGGGTCGCGTCGAGCTTGTCCACGACGATGCCGTAGTCGGTGACTTCGCAGCCGAGCTTCTCCAGCAGGCCGCGCAGCGTGAAACGGTTCGAGTTGTAGATCGCACCCGGCTTCAGCGGCTCGCCGGGCATGGTCAGCTCGTCTCCGGTGAAGAACACGGCGACCTTGACGCGCCGCCGCACCACCAGTTCGGCGCAACCGACCGAGGCGGCGAGTCCCAGCGCCTGCGGCGTGAGCCGCGTGCCCGCCGGAAGAATGACCGAGCCGCTGCGGATATCCGCGCCTTGCGCCGTGATCCATTCGCCCGCTTGCGGACTGTGCAGGATGGTGATTTCCGCGCCGGCGGCTTCGGTTTGCTCCTGCATCACGATCGCGTCGGCGCCGGGCGGCACCGTGGCGCCGGTGAAGATGCGCGCCGCCGTGCCGGGCTTCAGGGGCTCCGGCGCGTGACCGGCCGGAATGCGCTGCGAGACCGGCAAGCGGCTGTTGCCCTGCGTCGTCAGATCCGCCGTGCGGATCGCGTAGCCGTCCATTGAACTCGTGTTCATCGGCGGGACGTCGAGCGGCGACGTGACGTCGGCCGCGAGCACGCGGTTCAGCGCTTCCAGCGTGGGGATCGATTCTGTGCCGGCAATCGGACTCGCTGCGCTGAGCAGGGTCGCCAAGGCTTCGGCGGTGGCGAGCATCGGCGCGCGGGGCGTGGGTGTGGACATCTCAGGTCTCGAAGCCGCAGGTTAAAAGAATATTGTAGCGGTCGAAGCAGATAGCCTGGGCGGCGGGCGTTATGAGGGGAGTTTTTTGGAGCTTGAGCGCTTGCCGCGAGGCTTCGCGGCAAGCGTCATTTTGCGTGAGGCGCCTGGAGCATGTCGGCCAGGCTGCGTGAGCCCTGGACAACGCGCTCACGCTTCACGGCAACCGCGTCTTAAGCGCCCGCCTTCGCCACGATGAAGTCCTTCACGCGCTGCGCATCCGCCGGCAGCACTTCGAAACGCTGCGGCAGCGACTCCAGGCCCGAGAATGCGGCCGGCCGCTCCGGCTCGCGCAACAGCGCTTCGCGGATCGTCTCGCCGAACTTGATCGGTTGCGCAGTCTCCAGCACGATCATCGGAATGCCCGGCTGCAGATGTTCGCGCGCCACCTTCAGACCGTCGGCCGTGTGCGTGTCGATCATCGTGTCGTAACGTTCGAACACGTCGCGGATCGTATCCACGCGGCTGTCATGGCTGCTGCTGCCCGACACGAAACCGAACTCCTTCACGCGCGCGAAATCGCCGCTCGCCGCGAGATCGAAGCCGCCCTTCTCCTCGACATCGCGGAACAGTTGCAGCACGCGCGCCGGATCGCGGCCGAGCAGATCGAACACGAAACGCTCGAAGTTCGACGCCTTCGAAATGTCCATGCTCGGGCTGCTGGTGTGATACGTCTCGGCCGCCTTGCGCACGCGATAAATGCCGGTGCGGAAGAACTCGTCGAGCACGTCGTTTTCGTTGGTCGCCACGACCAGCTTCTCGATCGGCAAGCCCATCATGCGCGCGATGTGGCCCGCGCACACGTTGCCGAAATTGCCCGACGGCACCGTGAACGACACGCGCTCGTCGTTCGACTTCGTGGCTTCGAAATAGCCCTTGAAGTAGTACACGACCTGCGCGACGACGCGCGCCCAGTTGATCGAGTTGACGGTGCCGATCTTGTACTTCGCCTTGAACGCGTGATCGTTCGAAACGGCCTTGACGATGTCCTGCGCGTCGTCGAACACGCCTTCCACGGCGATATTGAAGATGTTCGGGTCCTGCAAGCTGTACATCTGCGCGGTCTGGAACGCGCTCATCTTCTTGTGCGGCGACAGCATGAACACGCTGATGCCCTTTTTGCCGCGCATCGCATATTCCGCGGCGCTGCCGGTGTCGCCCGAGGTCGCGCCGAGAATGTTCAGCGTTTCGCCGTGCTTGGCGAGCGCGTATTCGAACAGGTTGCCGATCAACTGCATCGCCATATCTTTGAACGCGAGCGTCGGACCGTTCGACAGTTCCAGCAGCGACAGCGGCGCGCCGTTCTCGACGCCCAGTGTTTTCAGCGGCGTGATCTGCGCGGCGCTTTCGTCGTCGCGCACGTTGCAGTATGTGGCCGCCGTGTACGTTTTACGCGTGAGCGCGCGCAGGTCTTCGGCGGGAATGTCGTCGCTGAATTTGGACAGGATCTCGAAGGCGAGGTCCGCGTACGGCAGCGTGCGCCAGCGCGTCAGTTCGTCAGCCGTGACGCGCGGGTAGTCGGCGGGCAGGTAGAGGCCACCGTCTTTGGCGAGGCCGCCCAGCAAGATGTCGGAAAAGGTATGGCGCTCGCCGGCTCCGGCGCCGCGCGTGGAGAGGTAGTTCATAGTTCGGCCTAGTTCAGCGCTTCCATGCGCAGCTTCGTGACTTGCGAGACAACGGTCTTCAACGCTTCGATCGTTTTGATCGCGGCGTTGACGTTCTTCTCAACCGTTTCGTGCGTAATCAGGATGATGTCGGTTTCGCCCTTGCCGTTCGCGTCGACCTGCTCCGATTCCTTCTGCAGCAGCGCGTCGATCGAAATGCCGGTGTCAGCCAGAATGCGCGTGATGTCGGCCAGCACGCCGGTCACGTCCGCCACCCGCAGACGCAGGTAGTAGCCGCTCGTGACTTCGTCGATCGGCAGGATCGGAGTGCTCGACAGGCTGTCCGGCTGGAACGCCAGATGCGGCACGCGATGCTCCGGGTCGGCCGTGTGCAGACGCGTCACGTCGACCAGATCGGCCACCACGGCCGAGGCCGTCGGCTCGGCGCCCGCGCCCTTGCCGTAGTACAGCGTGGTGCCGACCGCGTCGCCGTGCACGACGACCGCGTTCATCGCGCCTTCCACGTTCGCCAGCAGGCGCTTTTCCGGAATCAGCGTGGGATGCACGCGCAATTCGATGCCCTTGTCGGTGCGGCGCGCGATGCCGAGCAGCTTGATGCGGTAGCCGAGTTCCTCGGCATATTTGATGTCGATCGCCGCGAGCTTGCTGATGCCTTCGACGTAGGCGCGGTCGAACTGCACCGGCACGCCGAACGCGATCGCGCTCATGATGGTCGCCTTGTGCGCGGCGTCCACGCCTTCGATGTCGAAGGTCGGATCGGCTTCGGCGTAGCCCAGTTCCTGCGCGGCTTTCAATGCGGTCGCGAAATCGAGCCCGCGGTCGCGCATCTCCGAGAGGATGTAGTTCGTCGTGCCGTTGATGATGCCCGCGATGTACTGGATGCGATTGGCCGTCAGACCCTCGCGCAGCGCCTTGATGATCGGAATGCCGCCCGCCACCGCCGCCTCGAACGCCACCATCACGCCGTTGGCGCGCGCCGCTTCGAAAATCTCCGTGCCGTGCACCGCGAGCAGCGCCTTGTTGGCCGTGACCACGTGCTTGCGATTCTTGATCGCGCGCAGAACGAGGTCGCGCGCCACGCCCGTGCCGCCGATCATTTCGGCCACGATATCGATCGACGGATCGTCGACCACCGCGTTGAAGTCATCGGTCAGCGCCACCGTGCCGGCTTCGCTGCCCAGCGCCGCTGTCGCCTTCGCAGGATTGCGCACGGCAATGCGCGCAATCTCGATGCCGCGGCCCGCGCGGCGTTTGATTTCTTCCTGATTGCGGCGCAGTACCGTGAAGGTGCCGCTGCCTACCGTGCCGAAGCCCAGCAGTCCAACTTTGATCGGTTCCATGCAGCGTGTGTTTTCGAGTAGATGATTAAAAGGAAACGGGTGGCGCCTGGCGGACGGCGCGACGCGGTGGGAGCCGCGTCGTACGCCCTATTGTGCGCTAGGCAGAGTGACGCTTGCGGTAACCGTCGAGGAAGCGCGCGATGCGGTTGATCGAATCCGCGAGATCGTCCACGTTCGGCAGGAACACGACGCGGAAGTGATCCGGCGTTTTCCAGTTAAAGCCCGTGCCCTGCACGAGCAGCACACGCTCTTCCAGCAGAAGGTCGAGGATGAACTGCTGGTCGTCCTGAATCGGATAAATCTTCGGGTCCAGACGCGGAAACATGTACAGCGCCGCTTCGGGCTTCACGCAACTCACACCCGGGATGGCCGTCAACATGTCATACGCGAGTTCGCGCTGTTTGTACAGGCGCCCGGTCGGCACGATCAGGTCGTTGATGCTCTGATAGCCGCCGAGCGCGGTCTGGATCGCGTACTGGCCGGGCACGTTCGGGCACAGGCGCATGGACGCCAGAATGCCGAGCCCTTCGAAGTAGTCTTTGGCGTGACGGCGGTTCTCGCCGGCGGTCAGACCGGAGATGAACATCCAGCCGGCGCGGTAACCGCACGAACGGTAGCTCTTCGACAGACTGTTGAAGGTGACCGTGAGCACGTCTTCGGAGAGCGCCGCCATGGACGTGTGCTTCTTGCCGTCGTAGACGATCTTGTCGTAGACCTCGTCGGCGAAGATTACGAGGCCGTGCTGGCGGGCAATCTCGATCAGGCCGAGCAGCAGTTCGTCCGAATACAGCGCGCCGGTCGGATTGTTCGGGTTGATGACCACGAGCGCGCGCGTGTTCGGCGTGATCTTCGCGCGAATGTCGTCGAGGTCGGGCATCCAGCTGTTCGATTCGTCGCAGATGTAATGCACCGGCGTGCCGCCCGACAGGCTCACGCCGGCGGTCCACAGCGGGTAATCGGGCGCGGGCAGCAGCACTTCGTCGCCGTCGTTCAAAAGGCCCTGCAACGCCATCACGATCAGCTCGGAGGCGCCGTTGCCGATGTAGATGTCGTCCAGTTCGACCCCGTGCACGCCCTTTTGCTGTGTGTAATGCATGATCGCCTTGCGCGCGGCGAACACACCCTTGGAATCGGAGTAACCCGACGAACCCGGCAGGTTCAGGATCATGTCCTGAATGATTTCGTCCGGCGCTTCGAAGCCGAACGGCGCGAGATTGCCGATGTTCAGCTTGATGATGCGATGGCCCTCTTCTTCGAGCCGCTTCGCGTGTTCGAGGACGGGCCCGCGAATGTCATAACAGACATTCAACAACTTGTTGGATTTGAGAATCGGTTTCACGGCGGGCACTTCATCCTGGTTGATGGCTTGGGCGAACAGACGTGCGTTCCTCAGGCGCGCCAGCGGTGCATTGCACCGGTACAGCAGCGAACAGAACACACACAGACAAAAGCAGACGAAAAGCGGCCGAAAGCGGGCAAAACCAAGGCGGGTAGCCGGTGGGCCGCACCCGTGGACTCAGCGCGGCTTGTGGCGGCACATGAGCGAGGGGCGCCGCAAAGCGGCTGTAGGGTAGCCCCCTTTCCTCTCGGAAAAGGGGCCCCCTTGGAACTGTACGTGCGGCTTTCACCGCATACAGCTCGAGCCTACAAACAATGCCTCGTCTATAACGGGGCCGGCTTCGATACTACAAGTTTACCAGCGTGCACTTGCTGATGGCAGTGCGGGTGAAGCAGCACCCGGTTGGACAACGCGTCCGACCCGCCATGCATCCGATATTCCAGATGATGGTCATGCCAGCCGGTCTCGTCCGTCAAGGCGCAGCCACAGTGCGCACACAACCCGTTCTGTGACATATATAGCATCGCCCATTGCTTCCGGTAACGCACCGATTCCCACATGCGCTCCTGACGCAACTGTTCGCCATACTGCTCCCACATCGGATCAAAGGGGTGGTAATCCCCTTTCACCTTCTTGTGCCGTTTGATAACCGTACCGTTGATCTGGTACAGCTCAAACAGTCCTTTGCTGCCGTCTTTCCAAACCACGGGAGCAGCGAACACCCATTGACGCTCGCCAACTGAGTGGAAGTACTTCTGCCCCACCCAGCGGGCGTTCTTCTGCGGATGCCGCCTCTTTGACCACCACCAGAGTCTCCGAAAAACCAGATACTCCATGCGGTTGTACGCCTGCTTGGCAACCACCGGACTGTGGTACTGCGCCCAGCCCCGTAGCATCGGGTTCAGCAAACGGATCAGATCCTCCTGCCTCACCGTCTTGTGGCCACTGATCGTTTCCGACACCTTGCGATAGAACGTTTGCACGTTCTTCTTACTCGGCTTGATAAGTAGTTTTCCCGAGTACTTCCGGAAATTCCACCCCAGGAAATCGAAGCCGTCCTCGATGTGGGTAATCCGCGTTTTCTCCTCCGACAGTTGCAGCCCCCGAACAGCAAGGAATGCTTCCACCCAAGGCCTGATCTCGCTTTCCAGCACCTCTTTCGAGTCACCGGTAATCACGAAGTCATCCGCGTACCGCACCACATTCACCTTCAGCTTCTTCGCCTTCGCGATCCCGAATTTCGCACCGAGGTGCGCAACCAGTTCACGTTCCAGCCCGTTCAGCGTCACGTTTGCCAGCGTCGGGGAGATGATCCCTCCCTGCGGCGTACCGGCCTCAGTCGCCTGTAGCTGCCCCTTGTAAATCAGGCCAGCCTTCAGCCACTTGCGCAGGATCTCCCGGTCCATCAGGACATGGTTCTCCAGCCACTCGTGGTTGATGTGATCGAAGCATCCCTTGATATCCGCCTCCAGCACCCAGCGGGCAGAGCCCTTCTGGGACATGGCGACAAAAATCTGGGACATGGCGTCGGCCGTCGAGCGGTTGATCCTGAACCCGTACGAGTTCGGGTCGCTCGTGGACTCTGCCACCGGCTCCAGTGCCAGCAGATACAGGGCCTGCATCGCCCTGTCCCGCATGGTCGGAATGCCCAGAGGGCGCTCCTT
Source organism: Paraburkholderia sp. BL9I2N2 (assembly GCF_004339745.1). Classification (GTDB taxonomy): domain Bacteria; phylum Pseudomonadota; class Gammaproteobacteria; order Burkholderiales; family Burkholderiaceae; genus Paraburkholderia. The sequence goes on from NZ_SMGP01000001.1 coordinate 2,343,484, forward strand.
CCCATTGGCCTTGGGAATAAAGACCCTCCGTAATGGCAGAGGCCTGTATCCACGCCGCTTCAACCTGCCGATGGCTTCCCATCGGCGTTCAGGCGAATCCCATAGTTCGCGATCGACTCCAGCCGTTCGCGCACCCTGGTTCTGCGTAACACGTCGCACCGCGTACAACTTTGCGGACAACGTGCGGGTCAGCATCCGTTGCAGGGCTTTCACCCTGCGCCAGTCGCCTTCCCGCGTCGCCTTCGCAATTCGAATCTGCATCCCTCTCACGTTCCGTTCGACTCGACGCCAATCTACGGCGTACCAGTTGTCCGGCGCGTGGGAAAGCGCAGATCCATCCTTTCGGACGGATACTTTCATGCTGCTCTCCTACCTTGGGTTGATCATTCCCACAGCAGAAGGCGCATCTTCCCCAGCGGGGTAGACACACCCCGCTGGGGAACAACAGTTGAACAGGTATGGACGCATGCGCCCATACATCATCCAGGTACTACGCACGGACGCAAGCGCCCATGTCTCACCAAGTCATAAGGTCTGTCAGCCATCTTGCGACGGTAGACCAGACGGAAGTCTGCCCGCTTTCGCGTGAGGTAATGTCTCAACCCCTATCCGGGCCATTACAGCCCGGCATTCGCTTTTTCCGTCCTCCCATACCCGCACCGTCAACAGCGTTCCTTGCGGTCCACCTGCCAGCCAGACTGCGCTGGCGACGATACGGGCTTACCGCGTTCCCGGCATGTCACACGACTGACTTAGGTTCTGCCTATTCCCCGACGGTCCAACGACGACGCAATCCGACCTTCTAGCGGATTGACCGACCGCTCACCTTTTGGTTAGTGCCTGTCAGCAGCTTTGGCACTGCATTATTAACGAGGTTTAACAGCAGTTCACTTGCATTAACCTTATCAGCCAGCCTAGCTCCTCGACCCCATTGCTGCTAGGAGTCTCCGGATGACCACCTCACGGCACTCACCCGCCCGAAACTTCCGGGGGCTACGTTGTCAGAGAAGCTTCATACCCCACCGCTACCAGTGACGCACGTCCTCCTAGGCTACTGCTGGTCGTACAGCAGGTTCCCTCTCCCGCACTAAGCCGCGGGCTGGAACAATGACACACCGAGCTTGCGCTCGACACACCTGAAAATCACATACTCCAATCCGCTTTGTTAGCGGAGTTGAAGCCGCTAACTGGGCGGGACCTGACGGTAATCAGGCCAATGCAATTACGCACACGGGTCCGAAGACTCGCACGCGTGTAAGGCAGCGATTCCAAACCGTACAGCGCTCAGTTTCGCTTGCTACACAAGGGGTGGCCACAAGGTGCCACCAATGGGACGGCTTTCGCCGTCCAGTCGATGCGACTCGCGTCGCACAAAAAGTTATAATTTAGCGGATTTTGGCCGACTTCCGCAATGCACCAACCGCAACGGCAAGCCTTTTCGGCCGCTTGTGACCCGCTTGTGACCGGGTTGTGCCCCGTTTGTGCCCCATGCGCGTGTCCCACTCGCGTCGAATCGCCCTGCTTCGGCTCAAGCCGGTCAGGCCGCCCACACGCATGATGTCTCACGACGACTTCGGAAAACCAATTTGAAATTACATCAGGATTCGAGCGGCGCCCTCAACACCGTCACCGGCTACGGCGCCGACTACGTCGAAATCAATCTGGTGCGCCATTCGGGCAGCATTCTCGTGCTGCCGGACGCACCGGTCGTCCCTTGGCCCGTCTCCTCTTTCGAGCAGCTCAGTGCCGAGCACTTCGCCATGCTGGTCGACTCCGCGCCCGAAGTGGTGGTGTTCGGCAGCGGCGAACGGCTGCGCTTTCCGCATCCGCGCCTGATCGCCGCGCTCACTGCGAAGCGCATCGGCGTCGAAACGATGGACTTCAAGGCCGCCTGCCGCACGTACAACATTCTGATGGCCGAGGGCCGCAAGGTCGCGGCCGCGCTGCTGATCGAAGCCTAGAGCCGTGGTCGCGCTGCCGGCCTGGAGCGTGTCGGTTGCAACGCGCGCGCGGGCTGCTTTGCAACTTGTCCGGGGCGTTCGCGCCACCGCGTTGAAGCGCACGCCCTGGCCGCGTCACGGCCGATAACGTACACTGCGCGCCATTGATTGCCGGACCGCCAGTCTGAGCATGACCGCGCGCGCCGCCAGCGACCTCTGTCGACGGAAGGTGAAGCAAGCGCCGCCGTCGAGGCTAGCGGCGCGTCGCAACGCAACCAGAACGCCACGCGGACGGTCTCATGCACGCGCGCCCCGAGGATGGCCGTCCCGCCAGGCGCCCGCCGCCTCGCGGGCGACCGCCCGCCTGAACGGTCGCCATTTCCGAACAACACCGCTTCGCCGCCCGCGCGGCGTCGCCACAAAGGTTGAAATCCATGAACGATACGCCGTCCAGGCTACCGCTCAACCGCACCACGATCCTGCTGCTGGTGCTGGCCCTTGCCGTGATCTGGTTCGTGCCGCTCGGCTGGCGCCACCTGCTGCCGAGCGACGAAGGCCGCTACGCCGAAATGGCGCGCGAGATGTTCACCACCGGCGACTGGATCACGCCGCGCTACAACGGCTACAAGTATTTCGAAAAGCCGCCGCTGCAAACCTGGGCGAACGCGCTCACGTTCGCGTGGTTCGGCATCGGCGAATGGCAGGCGCGGCTCTACACGGCGCTGACGGGCTTTGCCGGCGTGCTGCTGGTCGGCTTCACCGGCGCGCGCGTGTTCAACGCGGCGACCGGCGTGTTCGCGGCGATCGTGCTGGCGACTTCGCCGTACTGGAACCTGATGGGCCACTTCAACACGCTCGACATGGGCCTGTCGTTCTGGATGGAGCTGACGCTTTGCGCGCTGCTGCTCGCGCAGCGGCCCAACCTGCCGACCGCCTGCGTGCGCGGCTGGATGTGGGTGTGCTGGGGCTCGATGGCGCTGGCGGTGCTCTCCAAGGGACTCGTCGGCGTGATCCTGCCGGGTGCGGTGCTCGTGCTGTACACGGTGATCGCGCGCGATTGGGCCGTGTGGAAGCGCCTGCATCTGATCGGTGGCCTGATCGTGTTCTTCGCGATCGTCACGCCGTGGTTCGTGCTGGTGCAGCAGCGCAACCCGGAATTCCTGAACTTCTTCTTCATCGTTCAGCAGTTCAAGCGCTATCTGACGCCCGAGCAGAACCGTCCGGGACCGTTCTACTACTTCGTGCCGGTGATGATCGTCGGCTTCCTGCCGTGGCTCTCGGTGACGCTGCAAAGCGTGCGCCACGCGTGGCGCCTGCCGCGCCAGCCGAACGGCTTCGCACCGGTCACGCTGATGCTGACGTGGACCGTCTTCATCTTCCTGTTCTTCAGCGCGTCGCATTCGAAGCTGCTGTCTTACACGCTGCCGATCGCGCCGCCGATCGCGCTGCTGATCGGCATGTACCTGCCGCTCGTCACGCGCGAACAACTGCGCCGCCATCTCGCCGGCTATGCACTTTTTCTCGTAGTCGCCGCGTTTGCCGCGTTGTTCATGTCGCGCTTCGGCAGCGCCCGCAATCCGGCCGAACTCTATGCGGAGTACCGCACGTGGGTGCTGGCGGCGCTCGCGGTCGCCTTCGTGCTGACGCTGGCCGCGCTGTGGCTGAACCGCCGCAGCCGGGCCGGCAGCCTCGGTGCCGTCGCCACCTTCGGCGCGGCGTGGCTGCTGCTCGGCACCATCGCCGGCACGGGTCACGACGTGTTCGGCCGCCTGAGTTCCGGCGCGCCGCTTGCGCCCGCCATCAAGGCGGAGATCGCGAAGTTGCCGGCGGATACGCCGTTCTACTCGGTAGGCGTGCTCGACCACACGATGCCGTTCTATGTCGACCACGCCATGATCATGGTCGAGCATCCGGACGAACTGGCGTTCGGCGTGTCCGTCGAGCCGCAGAAATGGATTCCCACCATCGATGCCTGGATCGAGCGCTGGAAGGCCGACCGCTACGCGCTCGCACTGCTCCCGCCGCCGACCTACGACCGGCTCCTCAAGGAAGGCCTGCCGATGCAGGTTATCGCCCGTGACTCGCGCCGCGTGGTGGTGGAAAAGCCGCTGGCCACGCCCGGCGCGCCGGCAACCGACGCATCGGCACCCGCGTCAGTAGAAAAACCACAACAATGACCCCATATCAGGATCTAACCGTTCGATGAACCCGATTTCCCTCTTTTGCATTCTTGCAGGCGTCACGTTGAACGCTGGTGCGCAGTTGCTGCTCAAAGCCGGTACGAATGCCGTTGGACACTTCGAATTCACCCGTGCGAACATCCTGCCCATCGCCTTTCGCCTGGCAACCCAGCCGCCGATCATCGGCGGGCTGGCCTGTTATGTGATCAGCGTGGCGGTGTGGATCATCGGGCTGTCGCGGGTGGACGTGTCGATCGCCTATCCGATGCTGTCGCTCGGCTACGTCGTCAATGCGTTCGCGGCGTGGTATCTGTTTGGCGAAGTGCTGTCGGTACAGAAGCTGATCGGTATCGGCATCATCCTGATCGGCGTGCTGGTGCTGGCGCGCAGCTAGATGCCGCGATCCGGGGCAACGGTGTGCCGGACACAATTTATTACTGTTTATCGCCAGCGCCGACTGGGAAGATGCAGACGGCAAAAGAAACCGTAAGCGGGCAACCCAACCGGCTAAGGAATCCGTAAGGTTGACCACGGTATGCTGTGCGGTTGCGCCCTTTTTTGCCGCGGCCTGGATTTGCGCACAATTTGCGCTCAGTGTGTGGTTTACTTCGCGCCCTTCGGGTTGCGCCCTTTCAATCGAGCGAAGCATTCATGAGCCAGTCAACAGTCCCGTTCTTGCCTTTTGTCAAACCCGAGATCGATGAGGAAACGATTCAGGGCGTCGCCGACGTGCTGCGCTCCGGCTGGATCACCACCGGCCCGCAGAACCAGAAATTCGAAGCGGCGCTCTCCGAGTTCTGCGGCGGCCGTCCGGTGCGCACGTTCAATTCGGGCACGGCGACGCTGGAGATCGGCCTGCGCATCGCCGGCGTGGGCGAAGGCGACGAAGTCATCACGACACCGGCCTCGTGGGTTTCGACCAGCAACGTGATCTATGAAGTGGGCGCGACGCCGGTGTTCGTCGATATCGACCCGGCCACCCGCAATATCGACCTCGACCTGCTCGAAAAGGCCATCACGCCGCGCACCAAGGCGCTGCTTCCGGTGTATCTGTCGGGCCTGCCGGTCGACATGGACCGTCTGTACGAGATCGCCCGCGCCCACAAGCTGCGCGTGATCGAAGACGCCGCGCAGGCGTTCGGCTCGACGTGGAAAGGCGAGCGCATCGGCAAGCTGGGCGACATGGTCTCGTTCAGCTTCCATGCGAACAAGAACCTCACCTCGATCGAAGGCGGCGCGCTGGTGCTGAACAACGAGGAAGAAGCGATCCTCGCGCAAAAATACCGCCTGCAGGGCATCACGCGCACCGGCTTCGACGGCATGGACTGCGACGTGCTCGGCGGCAAATACAACCTGACGGATGTCGCCGCGCGCGTCGGCCTCGGCCAGTTGCCGCATCTGAAGCGTTTCCTCGCGCAGCGCAGGAAACTGGTCCGCGCGTATTTCGCGGGCCTGGAAGGTGGCGCGGCGTTGAAACTGGGAGTCGGCCTGCCATTTGCTGACCTTGAAAACAGCAACTGGCACATGTTCCAGATCACGCTGCCGCTCGAGAAACTGTCGATCGACCGCGCCGGCTTCATGGGTCAGTTGAAGGAGCGCGGCATCGGCTCGGGCGTGCACTACCCGGCGATCCACTTGTTCTCGCTGTACCGCGCGCGCGGCTTCAAGGAAGGCATGTTCCCGCATGCGGAGCGGTTCGGCGCGACCAACGTCACGCTGCCGCTCTTCACGTTGATGAACGAAGGCGACGTGGAGCGCGTGTGCCGCGCGGTCAATGAAATTTGCGAACAATACGGAAAATAAGCGGAAATGATTTATTCGGAACATCGCGCTGCCGCACCGGAAGTGTCGGTCATCATCCCGGTGTACAACGAGGAAGCCGGTCTGGCTGCGCTGTTCGCGCGCCTGTATCCGGCGCTCGATGCGCTCGGCACCGGTTATGAAGTGATCTTCATCAACGACGGCAGCCGCGACAAATCCGCCGCCCTGCTCGCCGAACAGTTTCGCGCGCGCCCCGACACGACGCGCGTGATTCTGCTGAACGGCAACTACGGCCAGCACATGGCGATTCTGGCGGGCTTCGAGCAATCGCGCGGCGAGATCGTCATCACACTCGACGCCGACCTGCAGAATCCGCCGGAAGAAATCGGCAAGCTGGTCAACAAGATGCGCGAAGGCTACGACTACGTCGGCACGATTCGCCTGCAACGCCAGGACAGCCTGTGGCGCCGCAAGGCTTCGCGCGCGATGAACCGGCTGCGCGAGCGCATCACCCGCATCAAGATGACCGACCAGGGCTGCATGCTGCGCGCGTACAGCCGGCACATCATCGACACGATCAATCGCTGCGGTGAAATCAACACGTTCATTCCGGCGCTCGCGTACACCTTCGCGCAGAATCCGGTGGAAATCGAAGTCGCGCACGAAGAGCGTTTCGCCGGCGAATCGAAGTACTCGCTGTATTCGCTGATCCGCCTGAACTTCGACCTCGTTACCGGCTTCTCGGTCGTGCCGCTGCAATGGCTGTCGTTCATCGGCGTGATCCTGTCGCTCGGGTCCGCGGCGCTGTTCGTGCTGCTGCTGATTCGGCGCTTCATCATCGGCGCGGAAGTGCAAGGTGTGTTCACGCTGTTCGCTATCACGTTCTTCCTGCTCGGCGTAATCATCTTCGCGCTCGGCCTGCTCGGCGAATATATCGGCCGGATCTATCAGCAGGTGCGTGCGCGTCCGCGCTACCTCGTGCAGACCATTCTCGAACAGCGCGACGGCACGACCGTGACCGAAGCGCCGCGCCAGACCGTCGTGCAGGCCGTGCAGGCCGCGCCGCTCCTCGATCAGGGCCCGAATCCATGAAGCCACGCGCTGTCGTATTCGCGTATCACAACGTCGGCGTGCGCTGCCTGCAGGTGCTGCTCGCGCGCGGCGTGGACGTGGCGCTCGTCGTCACGCACGAAGACAGCCCGACCGAAAACATCTGGTTCGGCAGCGTCGCCTCGGTCGCGGCCGAGCACGGCATTCCGGTCGTGACGCCGAACGACCCGAAGAGCCCCGAACTGCGCGCCGCGGTAAGCGCCGCGCGCCCGGACTTCATCTTCTCGTTCTACTACCGCCACATGCTGCCGGTCGACGTGCTGGCGCTCGCCGCACGGGGCGCTTACAACATGCACGGCTCGCTGCTGCCGAAATACCGCGGCCGCGTGCCGACCAACTGGGCGGTGATTCACGGCGAAACGGAAACCGGCGCGACGCTGCACGAAATGGCCGCCAAGCCGGACGCGGGCGCGATTCTCGCGCAAACACCGGTGCCGATCCTGCCCGACGATACCGCCGCACAAGTGTTCGACAAGGTCACCGTGGCCGCGGAGCAAACGCTGTGGCGCGTGCTGCCGTCCCTGCTGGCGGGCGAGGCGCCGCATCTGCCGAACGACATCGCGCACGGCAGCTACTACGGTGGGCGCAAGCCGGAAGACGGCCGCATCGACTGGACACAATCGGCGCAGCAGGTCTACAACCTGATCCGCGCGGTCGCACCGCCCTATCCCGGCGCTTTCACGGATATCGGCGAGCGGCGTTTCGTCGTGACGCGCGCGCGCCTCGCCGCGCCCGGCGCGCTTCGCTCGGATTTGCCCCCGGGCCTGCACGTAAGCGATAATGCCGTTTTCGCGATATGCGGCGACGGCCGCGCGATCGCCATCCACGAATTGCGGCACCAGCACGACGGCAGCGAGACTGTCGTCACTCCGGCCGAATTTGCCCAGCTCATCCAAACTCCCCGTTACTCATGAAAAAAGTCCTGATTCTGGGTGTGAATGGCTTCATCGGCCATCACCTGTCCAAACGCATTCTCGAAACGACCGATTGGGAAGTCTTCGGCATGGACATGCAGACCGAGCGTCTGGGCGATCTGATCAATCATGAGCGGATGCACTTCTTTGAAGGCGACATCACGATCAACAAGGAGTGGGTCGAATATCACGTCAAGAAGTGCGATGTGATCCTGCCGCTGGTCGCGATCGCCACGCCCGCCACGTACGTGAAGCAGCCGCTGCGCGTGTTCGAACTCGACTTCGAGGCGAACCTGCCGATCGTGCGTTCGGCCGTCAAATACGGCAAGCACCTCGTGTTTCCGTCCACGTCCGAGGTCTACGGCATGTGCACGGACGAGCAGTTCGATCCGGAAGAATCGCAACTCTCGTACGGCCCGATCAACAAGCCGCGCTGGATCTACGCGTGCTCCAAGCAGTTGATGGACCGCGTGATCTGGGGTTACGGCATGGAAGGCCTGAACTTCACGCTGTTCCGTCCGTTCAACTGGATCGGACCGGGCCTCGACTCGATCTACACGCCGAAGGAAGGCAGCTCGCGCGTGGTCACGCAGTTCCTCGGCCATATCGTGCGCGGCGAGAACATCAGCCTCGTCGACGGCGGCGCGCAAAAGCGTGCGTTCACGGATATCGACGACGGCATCGGCGCACTGATGAAGATCATCGAGAACAAGGACGGCATCGCCACGGGCAAGATCTACAACATCGGCAACCCGACCAACAATTTCTCGGTGCGCGAACTCGCGCACAAGATGCTGACGCTCGCCGCCGAATTCCCGGAGTACGCGGATACGGCCAAGCAGGTGCAACTGATCGAAACGTCGTCGGGCGCTTACTACGGCGCGGGCTATCAGGACGTGCAGAACCGCGTGCCGAAGATCGACAACACGATGCAGGAACTCGGCTGGGCGCCGAAGTCGACCTTCGACGAAGCGCTGCGCAAGATTTTCGAAGCGTATCGCGGCCACGTCGGCGAAGCGCGCGCGCTCGTCGAACAGCAATAAGGGCTGATCCTTGGCTCGTATCGTCCTGAAGATCGACGTCGACACGCTGCGCGGCACCCGCGAGGGCGTGCCGAACCTCGCACGTATCTTCGACCGCTTCAAGGCGCGCGCCACCTTCCTCTTCAGCCTCGGGCCCGACCACACCGGTTGGGCAATGCGCCGCGTGTTGCGCCCGGGCTTTCTGAAAAAGGTTTCGCGTACCTCGGTGGTCGAACACTACGGTGTCAAGCAGCTGATGTACGGCGTGCTGCTGCCCGGTCCGGACATCGGTGCCAAAGCCTCGGCGGAAATGCGCGCGATCCACGAAGCCGGCTTTGAATGCGGCATTCATACGTGGGATCACGTCTACTGGCAGGACAACGTGCGCTCGAAAGATCGCGCATGGACCACGGCGCAGATGCAGCAAAGCCACGACCGTTTCGTCGAGGTGTTCGGCGCGCCGCCGACCACGCACGGCGCGGCCGGCTGGCAGATGAACGGCCATGCGTTCGAACAGATCGACGCGTGGGGCATGCGCTACGCGTCCGACGGACGCGGCCACTCGCCGTATCTGCCGGTGGTCGACGGCCGCACGCTCACGCATGTGCAGATGCCCACCACGCTGCCCACGCTCGACGAAGTACTCGGCGTGGACGGTGTCGAAGCGCACAACGTCGCCGCATGGATGTTGAAGCACACCGAAAACAATCCACACGATCAGGTGTACACGCTGCATGCGGAACTCGAAGGGCAAAAGCTCGCGCCGATCTTCGAGCAGCTTCTGGAAGGCTGGCGCGCGCAAGGCCACACCTTCGCGACGATGGGCGATTACTACGCCACGCTAGACCGCAGCACGCTGCCATCGTACCCTGTTACATGGGGCGAAATTCCAGGGCGCTCCGGCGAGTTGATTGTCCAGCCCTGACTGATCAACGTGCAGCCGGCCCTGACGATCCGTCCGCCGCGCGAGAGCATGCCGCGCGCCGGCTGCCCCACCCCCAAGTCTCGATGCCAGGCCGACGCCGCCGCACTCATCCGGCGCAGGCCATCACAACCGGAGAACCTCGTGCCCATTGCAGTCGACCAACCCATCCCCGACTTCACCGCCCCTGCTACCGGTGGCGAGATCACGCTGTCCAAGCTGCGGGGCAAGAAGGTGGTGCTGTACTTTTATCCGAAGGACAACACGCCGGGCTGCACGACCGAAGGTCTGCAGTTCCGTGATCTGTATCCGAAGTTCAAGAAGGCCGGCGCGGAAATCCTCGGCGTGTCGCGCGACAGCCTGCGCTCGCATGACAACTTCAAGGCAAAGCTCGAATTGCCCTTCCCGCTGATCTCGGATCCTGAAGAATCGCTGTGCGCGCTCTTTAGCGTCATCAAAATGAAGAAAATGTATGGCAAAGAAGTACGGGGAATTGAACGCTCCACGTTCCTCATCGACGGCGAAGGCGTGCTGCGCCAGGAGTGGCGCGGTGTGAAAGTGCCCGGCCACGTCGACGATATTCTGGAGGCTGTACAAGCGCTTTGAGGCGCGTTATATTGGGTTGCAATGAGTGCCTGTACACCCCAATTTTTTGCCGCTGCGCCAGACTTGACGGCCGCTTCCCGTTTCCTGGGTTCCGTCGGAGTCGTGAGGTGCAACGCGAGCACTGTAGGCGAGCCGCTTGCCCCGTACGCCGGGGCGGCGGCTTTTTTAATTGCGCGCAGCCGTTCGTTCACTCGGCCACGCGCTTCCGTTAAGGAGCCGATCGAAGACCAGGCGAACCGGCATCTCTAGACCGAATGCGCGCCTCCGGGCGCAATCTGCGTGCGCACTCAGTGGCACCGGCAGAATGCGACAGGCGGCGCACGATATGTGACCCGATTAATTCGAGGGAAACCATGCCTTTGCCTACCCCCCCCAGCAAGCTCGGCAATCTCCTGCCGCCTGACGAATACAAGGCCAAAGCCGCCAGCCCGGCGCGCTCCGCCGCGAAGAAACAGGCTGCCGACGGGGAATCCGCAGAGTCGGCCGACTACGGCCGCGCGAACGTCGCCACGCCGATGGCGCACGCCGCCAATGCCGCGACCACCTTGCGGCCGGTGCCGGCATCGTCGGCGGCTCCCGCTGCGTCCGCCGGGCAAGCTGCTCCGGCGCGCAGCGCAACGGCGCCCGGCCGCAAATCGAAGCAGACCGCCGCCCTGCTGCAACCGGTTCCCGCTACCCGTCCGCAAGCCGAGCCGGCTGCGCAGCCGGTCGTCGCCCGCACGCCGAGCGCGAAGCAGGCGGAAGCCAGCACACCCGCAGCCGTCGCACCGAGCACGCGCGGCACCAGCAAGAAACGCGGCACCGGCACCCAGCCGGCCGAAGTCCAGAAGCTTTTCGTGCTCGACACGAACGTGCTGATGCACGATCCGAGCTGCCTGTTCCGTTTCGAGGAACACGACGTCTATCTGCCGATGATGACGTTGGAAGAACTCGACAACCACAAGAAGGGCATGTCGGAAGTCGCGCGCAACGCCCGTCAGGTGAGTCGCACATTGGACGCGCTGGTGGCGAACGCCGGCAACATGTCCGACGGCATTTCGCTCGCGCGTCTGGGCAGCCGCGAGGCGTCCGGGCGTCTGTACTTCCAGACCAAGCTGACCGCCATCGAACCGGTGGAAGGTCTGCCGGAAGGCAAGGCCGACAATCAGATCCTCGGCGTGGTGCGCGCATTGCAGCGCGACCGGATGGATCGTCAGGTCGTGCTGGTGTCGAAAGACATCAATATGCGCATCAAGGCGCATGCGCTCGGCCTGCCCGCTGAAGACTACTTCAACGACCAGGTGCTCGAAGACAGCGATCTGCTGTATTCCGGCATCCGCGCGCTGCCGCAGGATTTCTGGACCAAGCACGCAAAGGGCATGGAGAGCTGGCAGGACACCAAGACGGGTACCACGTACTACCGTGTGACGGGTCCGCTGTGCGCCTCGATGCTGGTCAACGAGTTCGTCTATCTCGAGCCGCAGAACGGCGAGCCGGCGTTTCACGCGCTGGTGCGCGAGCTGAACGGCAAGACGGCGCTGCTGCAAACCTTGCGCGACTACGGCCACCACAAGAACAACGTGTGGGGCATCACGGCGCGCAATCGCGAGCAGAATTTCGCGCTGAACCTGTTGATGAATCCGGAGATCGACTTCGTCACGCTGCTGGGTCAGGCCGGTACCGGCAAGACGCTGGTCGCGCTCGCCGCCGGTCTCGCGCAGGTGCTGGACGACAAGCGCTACAACGAGATCATCGTGACGCGCGCGACGGTGCCGGTGGGTGAAGACATCGGTTTCCTGCCAGGTACGGAAGAGGAAAAAATGCAGCCGTGGATGGGCGCATTCGACGACAACCTCGAAGTCCTGCAAAAGACCGACGACGCAGCCGGCGAATGGGGCCGCGCCGCGACTCAGGAGCTGATCCGCTCGCGCCTGAAGGTCAAGAGCATGAACTTCATGCGTGGCCGCACGTTCGTGGACAAGTATCTGATCATCGACGAGGCGCAGAATCTGACGCCTAAGCAGATGAAGACGCTGGTCACGCGCGCGGGTCCGGGCACGAAAATCATCTGTCTGGGCAACATCGCGCAGATCGATACGCCTTATCTGACGGAAGGCAGTTCGGGTTTGACGTACGTGGTCGATCGCTTCAAGGGTTGGGCGCACAGCGGGCATGTGACACTGGCGCGCGGCGAGCGCTCGCGCCTTGCCGACTACGCATCGGAAATTCTTTAAGTTTCAGTTAGTTAGCTTTAACCAGAAGCCGCCTCCGGAGTATTCCGGGCGCGGCTTTTTTCTTGACTGCGCGTTCTCGCCGGGCAACACTTAGCGCACGAACTTCATGTAATTTGTCAAGAATTCTTGCCGGAGCGAGGTTCCAAGGGCTACCATCCCGACATCGTTCGCCGTTAAACGGGCGTTTACCGCTCTCCTCGTCTTCATGCGCCGACTCGCCTTTTCGCTGTTGACCGTTTTTCTGCTCGCCGCCTGCGCCGGCGCGCCGCAGAAAACGTCGTCGCGCTCGGGCGGCTCGGTCGTGGTGGCGAACGGCGCTTATCATGCTCCGCCGCCCGGCTTCCCGAATTTCGTCGACCACAGCATCGGCCGCGAGGAAATCTCGATTCAGGCGATGAGCCTCGTCGGCATTCCATACCGCTGGGGCGGCAATACGCCGGACAGCGGCTTCGATTGCAGCGGATTGGTTCGCTATGTCGTCTTGCGCGCGGCGTCGGTGAATCTGCCTCGCACGACGGCGGACATGAGCGGGCGCGGCGAATCGATCGAACCGGACGGGATCGCCCCGGGCGATCTGATTTTCTTCAACACGACGGGGCGCGCGCATTCGCACGTCGGCATTTATGTGGGCAAGCTGCGCTTCGTCAACGCGCCGTCGACCGGTGGCACGGTGCGGCTCGACTATCTGACCAATCCGTATTGGGCCAAGCGTTTCGACGGGATTCGCCGCGTGGCCGGACCGGCTGCGACACCGGCGCCGTTCGATACGCCGAGTTATCAGGCGGCGGCGCCCCAGCCTGAGCGCGTCGCGCCTGTGGCGCAGACGGCGCCGGCTTATGCGGGTACGGCGGCGGCCGTGGCGCCGACGTCGGCGAAGACAGCCACACAGCAGCCGGTTTATGCCGCAGGCGCGCTGCAACCCCAATCGCAGTCGCAGCAGACAGCCCGCGTCGCGGCGACGCCGCGCGCGCCGTTGGCCACTGAGGCGCAACCGACAACGACCGCGGCCACGCCCCAAGCCGATCCGTTCGAACCACCACCGCCCGGAATGAGCGCAGCGCAGATCCAGGCACGCGCGGCGGGCGCCGTATCGCCAACGCCGGTTCAGGCGGCTCAAGGCAGCGCGTACGACGCCGGCGCGCCCGCTCAACAACTGCCGACGGCTTCACGCACCGCTGCGCAAACGGCGGCCGCCCGCGCGCCCGATCCAATCGATGCTGCCGCCGACGCGTTCGAGCCGCCACCGCCCGCGTCCGTCGCCGCGCGCCAGGCTCGACAGGCGCAGCAAGCCGATGAGAATGGCAGCGTGCAGATCATGCGCGCGTCGACGGCCTCGCGCGGCATGCCGGCCCCCACGCAAACCAACGACGATCCGATCGCCCGCTTCGCCAACGGCAACTACTGACGCCATCACGCGGGGCTCAGCCGCGCCAACTTGCGCGCCATCATGCGCGTCGCCATCGCCCCGCACGCCACAACGACCCCGCCGATCTGCTATCGTCATCGATATTCTTTCGACAGCGGGTGATGACGATGGATCTCGGGCTTAAAGACAAGGTGGTGTTGATCACGGGCGGCAGCAAGGGAATCGGGTTCGCCTGCGCCCGCGCGTTTGCGCTCGAAGGCGCGAAAGTCGCGATCGTCTCGCGCGATCCCGCGAACCTCGCGCGCGCTTACGAGCAGTTGAAGCAGGAAGGCCTGCACGTGCACCGGACCCGCGCCGATCTGCACGAACCGCACAGCGCCGCCGATATCGTCGAGGAAGTCAGCACCGCGGTCGGCCCGATCGACATACTGATCAACAGCGCCGGCGCCGCGCGCCGCTACGACCCGGAAACGCTCGATGCCGACGCGTTCCGCGCCACCATGGAAGCGAAATACTTCCCCTACATCTATCCCCAGCAGGAAGTGCTGCGCCGCATGGCCGAGCGCGCCAAATCCGGCAACGGCGGCGAGCCCGGCACGATCGTCAACATCATCGGCATGGGCGGCAAGATCGCGAGCGACATCCATATTGCAGGCGGCGCCGCGAACGCCGCGCTGATGCTCGCCACCGTCGGCCTCGCCCACTATTACGCGCGCTACGGCATCCGCATCAACGCGATCAACCCCGGCGCGACGCTGACCGAGCGTGTCGAGGAAGCGGTCAAGCTCGAAGCGACGCAGCAAGGCATCGAGAGCGCGGAAGCGCTCGCGCGCGGGCAGGCCAAAGTGCCGCTCGGACGCTATGCCAAACCGGAGGAAATCGCTGACGTCGCGCTGTTTCTGGCGAGCCGCCGCGCGAGCTATGTGACGGGCGCAATCGTCCCGATGGATGGAGGCAGCGCGCCGCTGATCTAGACGGCGCGCTTCGAACCCCGAGTGTGATAACGCGGCGGCCAGCGCCGCCGCGCGCTTACAGGAAGCGGTGACCGAGCCACCATGCAGCGCCGGAGAGCGCCGCGGAAGCCGGGATCGTCAGAATCCACGCCCACACGATGTTGCCGGCCACGCCCCAACGCACCGCGCTCAGCTTCTGCGTCGCGCCGACACCGACGATCGCGCCGGTAATGGTATGCGTGGTGGACACCGGAATGCCGAGCCATGACGCGGTAAACAGCGTGATCGCGCCACCCGTCTCCGCACAAAAGCCGCCGACCGGCTTGAGCTTGGTGATCTTCTGGCCCATCGTGCGGACAATGCGCCAGCCGCCGAACAGCGTGCCGACGCCCATGGAGAGATAACAGCCGCCGATCACCCACAGCGGCGGCGCATCCGCAAACGACGACGCATAGCCGGTCGCGATCAGCAGCATCCAGATAATGCCGATGGTTTTCTGTGCGTCGTTGCCGCCGTGGCCGAGGCTGTACAAGCCCGCCGACACCAGTTGCAAGCGCCGGAAACGCCGGTCGACCTTGCTCGGCGGCGTACGGAAGTAGATCCACGACACCGCCAGCATGAAGAACGAGCCGAGCACGAAGCCGAGCAGCGGCGAAATGAAGATGAAGGCGACCGTCTTCATCAGGCCGTCGAAATTCAGCGAGCCCCAGCCCGATTTGGCGAGCGCCGCGCCCACCAGGCCGCCGATCAGCGCATGCGAGGAACTGGACGGAATGCCGTAGTGCCAGGTGATGATGTTCCAGCCGATCGCGCCGACCAGCGCGCCGAAAATCACGTAATGGTCGACGATATTCGGGTCGATCGTGCCCTTGCCGACGGTCGCCGCCACTTTCAGGTGGAACACGAAATACGCGATGACGTTGAAAGCCGCCGCGAAGGCCACCGCCTGCTGCGGCTTCAGCACGCCGGTCGAGACGACCGTGGCGATTGAATTGGCCGCGTCGTGGAAGCCGTTCATGAAGTCGAAAATCAGCGCGACGGCGACCAGGCCGGTGACGACCCAGATTGCGAGTTGTATCGATTGCATTATGCGTTTTCCAGCACGATGCCTTCGATGATGTTCGCTACATCCTCACACTTGTCCGTGATCGTTTCGAGCAATTCATAGATCGCTTTCAGCTTGATCAGGGTCTTGACGTTGTCTTCTTCGCGGAACAGTTTCGACATGGCCGAGCGCAGCACGCGGTCGGCTTCCGATTCCAGACGGTCGATGTCCTCGCAAGCCTTCAGGATCTGGCTCGCCTGCTTCATGTCGGACAACAGGCTCACGGCGAACTGCACACGCTCGGAGGTTGCCGTGCAGATGTGCGCCAACTGGCTCGCCTCGGAGGTTACGGCTTGCACGTCGTACAGCGAAATGGCGGTGGCTACGTCCTCCATCAAATCGAGGATGTCGTCCATCGTGGTGATCAGCTTGTGGATCTCGTCACGGTCGAGCGGCGTGATGAACGTCTTGTGCAGCAGGTCGATGGTTTCGTGCGTGAGCTTGTCAGCGGCCTTCTCGGCTTTCTGCACGTTTTGCTTATGGGTCTCGGCGTCCTGCAGGTTGTCGATCAGCAGCTCGAGTTCGCGGCTTGCAGAGACGATGCACGTTGCGTGCGCATTGAAAATTTCAAAGAACTTGCCCTCGGTGGGCATGAATCGACCGAACATATGAAATGGCTTATCTATATTAATTTCAATACAATCAGATACTTACAGAAACACCCGCATCGACCCGACACCCCGTACGGAGTTTGTACGAATTTCAGCAAGCGCGACATCTGATTGTGACAAATTTGTGATTGGCCCGATTCTATAGGAAACCACGACCGTAAGTCCCGGTACTTACGAAGCGCGCGACGAACGCCCCCGGAAGGACCACCCTCACCCGCCTACAGCGTCTAAGCGAACAACGCAACACGATGCGGGCATAGGGTGAGTGTCTAGTTATTGACGCGTTAGGAAAGGGGGTGCCGACCAAATTTCCGAAATCGCTCATCGGCGCGCAAACCAAACGCATGTGCCGGTGCTTAGCCCACGCGTTGTCTGCTCGCAACAAAAAAGCTGCGAAGATTGCCAAACCTCTTCCAGACGTTAATATCTCACTCCTGCCTAGCGCGGTCGTCCGTGGATACGACCGATGTTGAGAGCCTCGCAGTCAAGGAACGGGACGGGCAAAGCAGTTCCTGTATCACTCACCAATGCCTAAGGCATTCCGGTGTTTCAGCAAGAGCGCCAGACGCGCTCGCATGTCACGCACGTTTCTTCGTGTTTGGTGACGTGTGCCTGATTGATACAGGAATGGCTTTGCGTCTGGAACAGTGACCCTTTCCTGATGAACGCGATGGATTCAACAAAACATACCCGCAACTGGCCGCGATTTAGCGCGGCTTCAGCCATCCTCAGCCCGCCCGCAAGTGGTTCGGTGTCGGAACGTAGCGCGTCCGGCAAAGAAGCTGCTAAATCCTCCGATGTACCGCCCAGCCTGCGCAGCCGTACTGCTCATGACGTGTCGCACGCGCATATCAAGTCCGAAGAGCGAGCGACTATCGACGCCAAGTTGGCTTGTGACCGCATTCTTCGCCTGCCCGAACTGATGGCCATCCTGCAAATCAGTCGTACGGTCGTCTATGATTTGCAGAAGAAAGGCGTGCTGCCGCATTCGGTCCGGATTGGCTCGCGCTCCGTGGGCTGGAAGCTGTCGGAAATCGAACGCTTTGTCGCTTCGCTCGGAACGGAGGCGCAATGAGCGAGCAGATTAAAACCGAGACGATCGAAGCAGAAGTACCGGCGACTTTAGAATCGCGGCCGGGACCATGCGACGACCGGGCCAACCCGCGCGAAAACACGGGTGAGTCAGAAGCTCCGCAACGCCCCTGCATCGAAGTGATCGCGATGGCGTACAACCAGCACGGCCAGCAGCCGCGCTGCGTCGTTGACTTCCCGCACGGTTCGGGCTACCGCGCACGCCGCCTGGTGGAGACGCGCGCGTTCACATCGGTCAAGCGCACACGCGATGCCTTGGCCAAGGCGGGCGTCCCGCTCGCCATCGTGCCTGATGATTCGACGCTGTCGGCGATCGTCAATGCAACACCTCCGGCAACCGGCATGTATAACGTGCAACGTGGCTGGTCGCGCGGTTGCGACTTGGGCCTGATCTATCGCCGCGGCAATACGGCGTATACGTCGTCGGGACCGGTCACTGTTTTCGCTGATGGTCCCGCCCCCGAACCCCAGCAGGACGGCGACATCAAGAATCTACTAGAAGCGTTGGCCGAAGACCGCGCGCCAGGCACTTTCATTCTGATGGCGGCCCACTTCGCGAGTCCGCTGGTACATCTGCTCAACTGCCGCCCCATAGTGGTAGTTTTATCCGGCCTGCCGGTTCCGGAAGTCCAACGTCTCGCCATGCTCGCGAATTCTGCGTTCGGCAGCAAGCCCAGCGCCCTGCATGCGCGCCGCATGGAGACGGACGACACGCTCATTCAGCTCGTGAGGGCGAAGTCACGCAAAGAAGCGTTCGCTCACGCGCGGGCAGCGCTCGAAACTCGCACAACCGGCGGCAGCCGTGGCAGCAACATCGGCGGCACGCACGCGTCGGTTACGCTGATCCTCGCGACGGAGGTGAACTCGCTTGGCAACCTCGCTTCGCCGACGCCGCCGCCCGGCTGCATCGAGATTCATCTCGACGGGTCGAGTCTGGATGCCGCACATAACCCCGCTCAAGCGTCGCCAGATAAAACAGCGTGCTGCCACGCCGGTGCGGCCGAAGCGTACATCGAGGCGCTGCTCCGCAAACTGGACACTGTCATTGACAAGGCAGATACGAATCTGACGAATTTCGCAGAACGCTATCTGGCCATGGCGAAGACTTTGCAGAACGATGGCGCCTATCTCGCTGCCGTTCACTCGTTTGCGTTGTTGCGCTATGCGCTCACGTGCGGATACAACTTCGACATCATTCCGAGGAGCAAGGAAACTGCCCACGAGGTCATGGACGCGTGCGTGATGCAGTTGGCGGATCACTGTAGCAAGCGCGAGACGGCGTTCGAACGTCATGTGTTCGATGCTGTAAAGAAGTTGGCTAACCCGGGCTCGTCGAATCACCGAGCGAAGTTCAATGACCGTGAGGTCCGCTTCAAGACCATCAACGGAAATGAACTAATGCTGATCGACGCCGGCACCTTCGATGTGTCGGTCGTCGGCAATCTCGATAAAGCGCGTGTGCTCGACGCCCTTCGCAAGCGCAAACTGCTCGTGACGAATGGCGACGGAGCGCAATATCAGGCGCGCATCAACGGCGACCGGACGCGTTTCTACGCCGTCGATGCCGCTACTCTGCGCGCCCTGTAGTCATCTGCGCGGGCGGTCGTGGGCCGCCCGCTTTCCATTTGATCCTAATCTCTAACGCTACGGTACAGCGTTCGTCGCGCGCCACCGCTGCGGCGCCCCACTACGCCATGAAACAAAACCGCTTGAAACCGAAAATCACAGGTCCGGTCAAAGTGCGTCGCGCGCACAATTCTATTGTGGGCACGGAAACGGGCTTCGACCGCCTTACCCTCTGGACCGACCACCCCGCGCCGGACATCCCGTCGGGCGCTCTGCAGCAGCACTGCCGGAAGCTGGTGGTAAAAAGCGGCCGTTCGCTGCAATTCAACCCGGCCTGGCAAACCGAAATTAATATATTTCAGCCCGGCCGTCAGGCGTTGGTTGAGCTCCAGGCCGCGCTCGGGCCACGCTGCCGCACCCTCATCCGTTACGCCGAACCGGCAATTGACTGGACGACGAGCGATTACGACGCCGCCCAAGTCATTTACTACTTCATACTGGGACACTTGCATGTGCCCTACATGCGCCAACCAGTCAAGTTCAAGGAGGGCACCGCATATTACGCGCGCCGTGCGTCGCGTGACGGGACGAAGACCGGAACCAACGTCGTCATGTACGCGGACCGCCCCTGCAAACTGTGGGCCGCCCGTCGCCTTGCGCTGCCGTGCTGTCATCTGGAATACCGGTTTCAGGGTATCGAAACGCTGACGCAGCATGGCCTGCTTACGCTGACCGACGCCATCGACTTCCCCCATCAAGCATTCTGGGGTGAGAACCTTCGACTGTTCAGTTTGCCGAAGAAAGTCGAACTCGGATATCACCTTGCGCCAGATAACGCGAACGTCTCAGACACGGCACTGAGGAAACGCGCGAGCCGACTGCTTGATCGCTACCGCCACGGCGAAACTATCGTCCTACAGGATTGCTGCCGCGAGCATTCCACTGTCGCTGACCTCGTGACGAGTATCGACAACGCGCCGTTCATCGGCGGCGTGACGCCGTGACAGTGTGACGGGATGGGACTGCACGAGGCAATGATATATCTGCCAAATGTTTCCCTAACCTTCCCTTCCTGCACGCTCACTTCAAATCAATTTACATCGACACGTATAGCGGTTTCCGCATTTTCATGCTGCTTTCGGACGTGATTTTCGACCAGAATTTTCGTAACCTCCACGGCCAATCTGCAGCGCCCGAATGCTTGTCACGCTGTCACGTGTCCCACCGAATACCAACAGGTAATGATCGTGAAGAAAATCAAGTACACGCCTGAGCAACTGGCGGTCATCAATACGACGGCTCCGCGCGCAGTTGTTTGGGCGAGCCCCGGAACCGGCAAGACCGAAACGCTCTGCGCGCGGGTTCGTCGTTTGCTCGATCTTGGCGTGCGCCCTGAGCATATCCTCGTGCTGAGTTTTTCCGAGCAAGCCGTCGCCGTGTTGAAAGAACGCCTGCCTTCCGGCGTGATGGCAAAGACGTTCCACGCTTTTGGTTTCGGCATCGTGCGTAGCACGGCACGGGCAAGATCGCAGATGCCGGTGCTACTCACACCGATGCGCAGCTTCGATCTGCTGCGGCAAACGATAAAGCGGTGTCCGAAAGCACGGCGTAGCGTCAAGGAAAAGACCGGCCTTGACCTCTCAACGCCGTACGAAGCGCAGCGGCTTGCCGACTTTATCAAGCGGTGCAATGGCAGCAATGAACTGGCTGCGCGCATCGCTCGCGATGATGAATCGGGCTTTTCGGACTATCCGGACGTGTTGCCCGAGTTGCGCGCGATTCGGCTCACCTACGACAAGATGGTCGAGTTTACTGGTGGCATCGACTATCCGGCAATGCTGCGCCGGGCGGGCGCACTACTCAATACGGCTTCGCCTCCGTATCTGCACGTGCTCGTTGATGAAGCTCAGGATATGAGCGCGGAGCAGGTACGGCTTCTCTCTGTGCTCGCTGACCGCGTTCCGAATATCATGTTGTTCGGCGACCCGAAGCAGGCCGTGTATGGCTTTATCGGTGGAAGTGCCGGAGATATGCGCAATTTGATCCGTGACGCCGTGACATTGGGACTGTCCCGTTCGTTCCGGCTCACCCACGAGAACGCTGCTCTAGCGAATGCAGTCCTGAGCCAAGGCAGGTACCGCGTATCGGGGAGCCGTCACGGTGTCACGCCGAAACTTGCGGAATGCGCTTCGGCCATTGCGCAGGAAGATGCCCTTGTCAAGCTGGTTGGCGAGCTAATCGCCGACGGCGTAAAGCCGGATCGTATCGCGATACTCGGCCGCACGAAAGCTCAGGTACGGCTGGCTGAACAGGCGCTGCTCGCGGCAGACATCGAGACGGATTCCCGGTTTAGCGAGCGGCAATACGCGCACCTGTTCCGGGTGCTCGAAGTACTCAAGCTGGTGCTGACGTGTATCGAAACGGCGAAGGCTGGGAGAAAGCCGAGGCGGGATTGGCGTGCTGGCCATCTTTATCGAATCGTGAGTGCGAACGTGAAACGGCCCCTGATCGAAGAATGTTTGCGCTGGTTGGCAAAAGCGGCTCGTATCCCGTCGTTCGAGGGACGCTATATGATGGCCGTTCGCATCTACCTGCGCCTCGTTCGGGCGGCCGGAGCCACCCCGGCGAATCTGGCGGCTGAACTCGGCCGCTGGCAAACCGCCAGTCGGCAGTTCGAAACCGTTCGGGACTTGCGCGCCCACGTGCTTGCGCTCTCACAGCAGGCAAAGATCGTCACGTCGACGATCCACGGCTCGAAAGGCGACGAATGGGATCACGTTATCGTGCTCGGGGTGACGGATGGCTCGATTCCCTTCTACCGCGAGATGAAGCGTGGCGACATCGCCGAAGAGCGACGGCTTTTCTATGTTGCTGTAACGCGTGCGCGGCAACAGGTCCATCTGTTCCACGCACCAGTCCATCACGCACCGTCGGGGCAGAGATTTGCGGAGCCGTCGCGATTCCTGACTGGCAATGTCTTGCCGACACTTGATTCGCAGAAAGTGGCTGTAGCTCATCGAGTGCAGGATACCAACTGACTGGCTGGGGAACCGCTCATGTGTTGCCGCTCCCTCAGCCAGTCATCACGTAAAAACGGTGCGCCACTTCGGTCGCAAGCTAGGGGTTCCGCGCCGGCAGCAATCTTCTTCACTCGGCGCGTGCCACCGCGACGGCCACTTTATTCTGTCGTGTCCGTAGCTGTCAGGACGCCTGGTGAAGCAACTGATAAACGTCCCCTCGCGCAAGAAAGGTTCCCAGCACGAAGAGGAAGACTACGAAAAATGCGCTGCCGTTTCCGCCGAATTTTTCTGTCCGCAGAGCCAGCCATACCCAGCCACCACCGCCGCCTTCTCTGGCATTGGAAAGGGAGACGTAAAAAACAAATCGCAGAAAAGCAAGGAGTGCACACATGATGACGCACACGAATGCGAGCAGGTCGAACAGCATCCACTGGCCGTATTCGTTGCCCAAGGAGGTGAAAAACTTCACCGACGCGTTCAGGACCGTTCCGACACTCAATGGCCTATCTGCAATAAGGCTCTGCGCATACACGATTACATCCGGGCTGATTGCGGCCAGTACCTTCGCCGTAAGCCACAAGCACCCAATCGAGACGACGGATGGAAAGACGGCCTGCAACCACCAGTCAATTGTGTTAAACCGCCCCGTTAAACATGCCAGAAGTGCTGCAGTGATGCAGCACATGGCGACTGTCGTATTAAAGAAATACAATGTGCCTGCTATCTGCGGAAGGAATGCGGCAAATAAAAACAGCGCGACCACCATTGCGAGACCTGCAAGAAATATCACCCCGCCCCCCTCCTCGTGCGACGATGGGCGAGCCCCATGGTAGTAGTGATGGTGGTGAACGTCCTGCCTTTCGGATGAGCGTTGGCGATACTCTTCAATCTCACGCTTGACATCTCGAGGCGAGCTACCGGAGTTGTCCGGCCCCGGACGTTTTCCTAGCGCGTTGAAAATCACCCCGAAGAGCACACCAAGCAAAGGCCCGACCACATAGGCCTCAAAGTGAGAATTCCCTAAAACTTCCAGTAGTTCGTCAAGCATGCAGCAGTTCCTTGTGTCGAGCGGACGTCACGCCAGGCAAACCAGAGCCTAGTCCGGGCTCTATATCGGCATTCATCATACAAAACTTTAGGCACTGCCCACGCAGCGGCCTTAGTCAAAGGTGGTTGCCGGTGCAACCCGCTGCGCCGTTCGACAAATACCGGAGGTATATTGGTGTCCCGCGGGTCCGAGAAGGTCTTGTTATCATGCTCTTCGCAGGATGCTTACCCGACCTATGAAGAAAACAGCCCGATTGGAGCATTGCTATGCTTTTCGCCCATATGGCAGCGGTAGAGGATCAACTACTCGCCACATCCAAAATACCGGCCAATAGCGGTCATTCCCTTCACAAGGGAACCCCGCGCGAAGCTTTTATCAAAGAGTTTCTAGAGGCGCACCTTCCATCTACCCTCGCGATAGGTTCGGGCGAATTGATCGACAGCGAATCTCAGCCTGCCGAACCAAGGCGGCAGTTCGATCTCGTGATATACAAGCGAAGTCTGCCAAAATTAGATTTTGGGGGCGGCATAAGTGGCTTCTTAGCTGAATCGGTGGTCGCTACGATAGAGGTCAAGTCCACCCTCGATAAAGCCGGCATGCAACAAGCAATCACGGCAGCGAGGGCAGCAAAGCAGCTTAAGAAATGCGAGACATGGTCGTTTAGCAGCGGTTATGTTCCGCCAGCGATTCTGAGTTTTGTGGTGGCATATGCTGGTCCGCAGCAGATGGAGACGGTTCTGAATTGGATCACAGAAATAGAGGCGGCCCAAGGAATCGCCGGTGCGCGGCTGCCCGTTGGTGAAGAAAGGATTAGGACGCCCAGTCAATCGATCGACGGCGCGTTCCTTCTCGGGACAGGGTTTGTAACGTTTGATAATTTCCCCGTCGGCTTCCTTAACGATGATGTCCGCAGCAGTGCTCCTGACACACGATGGGTCGCCGCATCAGCAACCCATGGCTCACTTCTGTGGTTGTTCCAGATGCTCACGCAAGCCTCTATGAACATCAACGGCACATTCCTGAACATGGTCCCGTACATGAACAAGCTCCGTGTGGACATCAAGACGGGGGGCTAGCTGTTCTGCGCCGCGAAGGTTTTTTGGACGCAGTTAGCCAAGGATGACGCCGTTGTTTGTACTGTCCAGCTAGACAAACTTGATCGCAACCATCCCAGCGGCTAGCGCCGGAGGGGATAGTCAATTCCGCCGCTCGCAAACCAATCACTGTTCACCGTTCTCAAAGGCGTTCTTCGTCGATGCGAACAGCTTTGGGATTCGAAACCTTTCCCGATAAATCGTATGCGGCACTCCAGATGACGCTGAAGGTAAGCTTCGGAAGTTGGACGGTCTCCACATGACCAGATTGCTGAAAATCGGCTAAAGAGGCCAAGGCAATATTGCATCCTGAGTTGGTGGAGAGGTTTGACGATTGGCGAACGCTTTCGAGAGTTCGGCCAAGACATTGTTCCGAATTTCGGCGTCTCGTCAGACTCATTCCAGTTTGCGCCGATTGCCACGAAACATTTCATCTCGGCCTAGCCGGGATAAGGGGACGGCTGGATATCGCCTTGGAACGCATCGCTGCGTTGTACCGCCTGTCGGACGACGAGCGCGAAGCGTATGCGTAATCAACCACCCGAGGACCGCCCTGACGCTCGTTCGTGCGGCATTTGCGCATCATCTCCAGGTCGAATGATTGTCCGTAGCCGCCAGTCGAGGTAGGATAATCGCGACTCCTTCAGCAGAGTTGATTTTCGTTCCATGCGCCTACTCGGGGCGCTTTTTTTTGCTCGCTTAAAACGAAAACATTTCGAAAGACCAGTGCGGTAGACTGCGGCTCTCTCAGGTTCCTGCGCCTCGGACGTGGAACCTTTCAGGCCGACAGTTAAACGTCGGCTTTTTTCTTGTCCAGCGTTAACTTATTATTTTCTTGAAAGGTCAGAGCCCTAGACTCAACGCCTCAGGCTCGGCTCCCAAGACCGACCTTTCAGCCGACCATCGTTGTCGGCGTTTTTTTTGCCCAGATTATGCAGTCGCGATCAACCCAATCCGGTCAGATAACTTTCTCTAAACCGGTCACTCAGCCACATTCAGGTTCTGCCAACTAGAGTAGCGCTAAGCGGCCGTTGGCGACTGCACCCAATCGGCCACAAAGCGCCATTCGCCCGCACTGTCGCTCTAACAATCATGCGTCAGTTGTACTCAGGAATCAGCCATTCGCTGGCTAGCGCCTATGAATGTCTAATTCCGCTCAGAAAATGCGAACGTTCGAACCGTTGCCGTCATATATCCCGCCGCTCCGACGAGAGCCGTGCGCCTAACGCAGCAGTCATTGGTTCATGCGAGGTCGCTTGCGACTTCTCGGCTGGCGCAGCCTTCGTTTTCAGCGGGGCTTCGCGATATGCCAGGCGCCGGCCACTGGGACTTCTGTGGGATAAGCCACATATGCCGATAGTCAGCGCCATAACGTCCGATTTTGAGATTGGCGACAGCATATTCTGCATCGTAAACTCCGATGAAGCAGCGCTTTGAGAGTGAATCTAAAAAAACACGAGGGAGACAACATGGGCAGTTTTATAAGCGTCCCAGAATGGGCAGATGCTCTCTTCAATGCACTCGAAGAAATTTCCACCGCAGCGTTCATCACGTCAAAGGTCGAAAGGGGAGAGATCTGTCCAGAAACCACACTCAGCGAACTCGGCATCAAGCCACGCTCGCTCACGGCGCTTACCAAGAGCATCAACGGGGTAATCCGGGCGCATCGGCGGCGAAACAGTCCGAAGGGCGGCATCGCGATATCGGACCTCAAGGAGATGAATACAATCGGAAGTGTGGCCCACTTTGTCGCTCACTTCGTCACCGTGGCCCCTTGGGAAGACGCTCTGTATAAGGCGATCGAGGTGGCTTCTGATCAAAGCCCGATTACGCCGAAGGTTCAGGACGGGCAGCTCACCGGCGCCAGTCGTCTCTATGCAGATATGGGCATCGATCAGAACGGCCTCGAGGGTCGGACGATCGCGATAAATCACGTAATCGATCAATATCGCCAAACCAGTCAAGGCCATGTCACAAGCCAGCAGCTTGGCCAAATGTCCACCCTCGGCGATTTGACGAGCGCAGTGGCTGCACATATTGGGGTCGCGGCACCATGAGGGAGATCGTGGGCTTCGCGGTCCTTTTCGGAGCGGCTAGTTCCGCTCTCGCGGACACTAAACTTGAGGGCGTCCAACCTCCTTCGTTCACGTTCACGCCACATTTCGATTTCAGCATGACGCCCACACCGACCCTTACGTTGGCCCCACCGCCGGAAGCAATGGCGGGAAAGTCTGCGGACGGCACGGCGAAACAGTCCTCCGTTGAAGCGAAAAAGCCTGACGCCAACGGTCCTGCATGGGTGAAAAACGTGCACATGACAGGGAAACTGGACTCCAAGGATGGCGCCGGGAAGGGCGCTACATTCGGCGCGTCGACAGCCAACGGTCAAACAAGCATCACTACCAGCATTGCCGTGCGATACGACTTGCCGATAACCATGTTCAATCCAGACTGGGGGTGGACGCCGTCAGTTGCAGCGCAATGGACAAAGGACAACTCCACGAAGAGCAAGGTGGACGGACGTTTGGTCCGCTTTGCGGCAAACGGCACCTTGCCGTCACCGGCCGATAGCCTAGGCCTTCTGGCGGCGTTCAACCTTGACGGCGTCGACGACAACGCGAAGAAGCAGCGCTCGGTGGGCCTTCGGGCGAACACGACGCCGGTCTGGTACAAAGTCCTGCGAAACGGCAGGCCCTACAACGAGGAGCCAGAGATTGCTTACACGATTTATCCGACAATCGGCACGCAACTCGATCGCATCACCTACTCCAAAGCGCCGAACTCGGCCGGGAACGCGGCCGGCTTCAACGGACGGATCGATGCCGATTTCTACCCAAATGTATTTTTTGGCGCCTGCATTTTTTTACGACGTTCGTGCGTGCGCGCGACGTGTACGCAAGCGCGGGGCTGGAGAAGCGCAGTGCGACGTACTACGACTTCGGAGTTGAATGGGTATTGACACATCCGAAGGGCGAAGGAAAGGACGTGACGCCAGCCTTATCGCTTCATCGGATAATTGGAGAAAACTTTCTTGATGGGACGTCACGTTCCGTTAAGACGATGTTGGTGCTCACATTGAAGGTTAACTGACCGGTGCTGTTCTCAGTCATTGCCGCTTGAGATAAACGTCCGAGTAGTTGATTGGCAGTCGCGGAGAACCGGCCACGATGACGAATCCGAACTCTCCAGGCAGTTATTGAGTCTTGCTATTTGCCAGACATGGTTAGTCTGATTTCAGAGTGAACCGGACGGTCAAATGACCACTAGCTCGACTCGATTGAATGACAGGTAGTGTTAAGCATTGTCCAACGCCTGCCCGCATGCGTCGTCGTGTACTCACGCGGCGGCAGACATGGGCAGGCGTCGAACAACGCTTAACAGAAGCGGCCGTCATCAACTGCTGCCCCCGGTGGACCGCTCCGGCTTGGCTACCGTCCGACGCGCGATGCGACGTTCGCTACTGTTTCGCAACCGTCTGTTTCCGCCCACACGAAGCGGACGGTGCGACACTGACGTGCTTAGTGAGTTGACCTGTCAGCTCGGGGTCAGCGCGGCTGTGATCGACTTCCGATAAGCGGTATCGATCTAACGAGGAGCGCGACGAATGTATTCTTTCGCCGAGATTCTTTCTGCACCGTGTAGGCTTTGAAGATGCAGGATAACCTCTTCAACGGTCGGCATCGTTCCCCTGCGCGCTCCCCTGAAGCCACACTCGAGGCTTGTCCATACTGCACCGGCAAAACCTTGAGAGTCCGCCCATTGGGCGACAGTCTCAGCCCCGGCTCCGCCTTTGAGGCCGGTTGCTCGATCCCAGAAGCCGATATGGACGTCAATCCACTCCGGCGTCGCACGTTCGAATTCACGAATGCCGAGCTGGCGTCTTGCCGTGATGAGATCAGGTACGGCCAACATCGTCCATAGCGTTCGAACGGGAGTGCCATGCTCGCAGATCACGAGCGTGATCCTGCCATCAGCCGATTCCCTCGCGAACTCCAAGGGGAGTATCGGACCATCGATTCGCCAGCCGCCAATAAGCGGCAGCGTTCTGGAATCCCAGATCAACGAGCCCCAACCGATGCATGCGAAAGCTTGCGATCGAGCAATCATGGTGTCTTTGTGCCATGGCACCTGACGCGCCCCCTCCTGGTTTATGATCTATCCGAGATCATCCGAAAGCGCACTTAGATCGTCGCTTCCTACGGTACTGGATCCGAAATCATGGGAGGCCATTTGAATGAGGTTTACCGAAGACGAACCTGATGATCGGAAATCGACAATCAGCGAGGAATTCTGGTATGCGCGCGCGGTATCGTTGTAAGCGTTGCTCGAGTACCGTCTAGACCGATGGCGCCAAAGTGTACACAGTTGGCCCCACCAAACGCGTGGTGGAGACTACTTTGTCACCTGAGCGGAACCCCGCGAGGTTCCGTTGCTGTTGGCATCAGCTCATCATGATTTGGTATTAACAGGCATCAACAAGCCGACATCTACCACTTCCGACGGGCACACGGCGTCCCGCGCTGGAGGCACCCGTTGTAGTAGTCCGAGATTGCTTTCCCTCTCCCCGGATCGGTGACGTTGTCCTCATAGACGTCTTGGACCATAGAAGCTGCATAAGCTTGTGCCAAAACCGGCAATCCGCCCACAAGCGTCATTTGCTGCTCCTCCGTAAGCCCTTTGTTTCGGCAGCGAATGATCCGTTCGGCGGAGTTGAACTTTGCATTTGTCAGGTCGGGGCACATGGCTACGATCCTCCGTGCGGCGTCGAGTTGCTGCTGTGCTTCCTGCTGACCGCGCTGCTGAGACGCCCGGTATTTCGCAATGTCTTTTGCGTCCTGATCCGCGACCATTTGCTGCGCCTGCTGTCGTCCGGCAACCGTCCTCCGCTCCATCTGCGCACGAAAGGTCGCGTTACCGTCCTGTTCTTGCTGTTGCGATTGCTGCTGTATCGCAGCTTGCTGTGCTTGCGATTGGGCTACAAGCCGCTGATCGTCCTGCATTGTTTCCTGCCCGGACTGCTGAACCTGAGGTTGACCCTGGGCAGGTTGAGTGACCACATTCTGAACCGAGTGGATCACACCGAGAAGCTGATTGAACTGGGCATGAGCGACAGCGGGAGCCACGGCCATCAGAACGACGGCTGAAATTCTCGAAAAATTCATAGTCTTTAGTTTCCTGATTTTATTCGTATGAGTCGAAGTCTGGCCTCGACAGGTGTGTGCGTACTGGCGATTCCCTTGCCGCGTCGCAACCATTTTTCAACGGGACTTCGATGTAGATCAGTCGAACTTAGTCCAGACTGAAATCCCGATACGTGATGCAAAATCCGTAGATGAAAACGCATCATATCGTAAAGATTGGGGCATGTCCGCACCGCTCCGAGGCCCCGATCCGAAAGCCAAACTCGTCACGCTCCGGGACGTGCTGGCATACAACGTCCGCGCTAGTCGGGTCGAAAAGTCGCTGTCGCAGGAAGAGCTTGGGTTTGCATCTGGGCTGGACCGTACTTTCGTCAGCCAGGTAGAGCGAGCACGCGTGAACGTCTCAGTCGACAACATAGAGCGTCTTGCGATTGCTCTCGATGTCGAGCCCGCCCGACTGTTCGAACGACCCTGAACTTGTACTGAAGTAGTCTTCGACTGCCTACCATCGGGGTAGCTACGGCGGCTTTCCGGACTCGGCCACAGCGACGGCGACGGCCCCGTTGAGTACCACAGAAGACATCTCCCCGCTGACCGTCTTGTACCTTGCGTACCGTGGCAACTGGCCGGATTGCTTGCCCGTGTAGTGAAGCCGCGCATTGCACGTCGCCATCGCTTCCGGTGGCCCTGCGGCTGGGTCGAGAATCAGCAGCGTATGGGCTTTGAACTGCCGCGATGCCTGAAACCCCTCGACGCCGATCACCACCACCGCGTGACTCTGCGTGTCACCGACCGCACGCACGCTGCCGATGACAAGTCGCCCGCGCGTAAGCTCCCGTTCGACAAAGCCGATGGCTTCCCGGTGTGAACCGCGTTCGAACAGCTTCGTGTGCAAGCCGCAATCGAGTTCAGAGATAAACGACGCGAGTTCGGAAAACGTCATGCCCTTCTGGAAGATTTCCGCGGTCTTGCGCCAGAGTGCCACTTCAAGCCGGCGCCGTCGCGTGGCGATCTGCGACGGATCAGAGACAAGGCCGCAGATATTCAGCAGCATGGCGAGACAGTGAATCGCACACGCCGAGTCCCAGCGGGACTGCTGGCTGTGGACCGCGTTCTTCGTTCGGGCTGCGCCGAGAATCAAACCCGGACGGATGAGCGAGTGAAGTCGCTGGACGACAAAGCTCATGACCTAATACTCGGCCGGAAGTATGGCCGCAGTGCTTGACCGGTCGGCCTCAGTGATGATCCAGATTTTTTCCTTGCTCTCCCCAAGTTCGTACGCACTCAGAAGTCGCCCGCCCAATATCACGGCGT
Source organism: Paraburkholderia sp. BL9I2N2 (assembly GCF_004339745.1). Classification (GTDB taxonomy): domain Bacteria; phylum Pseudomonadota; class Gammaproteobacteria; order Burkholderiales; family Burkholderiaceae; genus Paraburkholderia. The sequence goes on from NZ_SMGP01000001.1 coordinate 2,374,462, forward strand.
GTTCATTGGCGGTGCGATCCTCTGCTTCCATCACGCCCCAGTCGCCGCACTGATGTCGCAAGAAGAGTTGGAAGGGATGAGTTCCGGTGCTGTGCATCAGCTCGCGTGCGCTGGGCGTCATCACGATGCGGCCTAGCGGAAAAAGAAATCTACGATTGCTTTTTATCATGATCAGGCATCCTAAATAATTAAGGCGAGCGTCATCCCCGGCTGAATTCCGGTAGCAAAGGCTCAAGGTGGGTGAAAAAGCTGAAACGGGAGGCTACAACAGCGCGTCTCGGCTCAACGGGGACATTGATGAGAGCGGTTGCCGAGCGTGAAAATGTCGGAAGTCGAGGCTGGCGAACAAATCACTTGAGCGAATCAGGCAAACGCCTCAAAACCGGGATTTTTCTTCATAAATGATCAAAAGTCACCCAAAATCGGTCGCTCCACGATTGAAATGTAACACAAATGGCCAGATCAATAAAAGGGATCGATCAATGCAACCCGGCCCGTTATTTTTCCCGGCCCGAGTGTCGTAAGGATCTGCACGGAACTTTCGAACTCTAAAAACGCCCTTCAACCCGACCACAAGCCCTCCAGCGGCCCATCCATCTCACGCCAAGGGGTCTGCGTGGGTTCGAAGCGTCAGCCGCTCCATGCCCTCGCTTGCGATAATGAAAATTTTGTAATTATTATTGCGGCGCAACACTGCTTTCGGGGCACCCTTTCCGAAGGAAAAATAAGCAAATTTGCTCATTTTTTGTGCAAATTAAGCCATTTCAGGGAATTTCAGGTGTTTGGCAATCCGAAACTCTCCGCTGGAGCCTGTTGCGCCACTTCGGTGTGCACGCTCTGCGATCCGTAATCGGTCTTCCAAACTTTTCCAGCAGCTCACCACTGCGACAACCAACATTTCGAATTCTGCGGTGGTCACGTCTAAGAAGTCTGGGTATTGCGTTGCAGTCGGCTTCAGTCATCGATTGCATCCGCAAAGTTGGGTTGCGGACGCAATCGCGAGCCTTGTCAGCATAGAAGCTCGGTGTGCGAAATCGCGCGTCTACTTTCGATTAATTTTACTAACCCAGGAAAATGCGGGCGCGAGCCTATCGTCGGCACAACGCCTTAAGACCGGCCAGATCATCGGTCGCCGCCTGCGCTTCATACAGCGTCTCGCAGAATCCTTGCACCGCGTCCGAATCGAGAGAATAAAGTAATGCGGCCGCAGCCCTTGCTTTGTGGAACCACGTTAGAGCTTCGCCGCCACCATCCAGACCGTCGTACTGCTCAACAATGACGAAATATTTTTCGTCCAGATCGTCTACATCGCGAGAGAGGCGCTCTCGATCATGCTGCGTAGTCGTATGCGCATCGTCTAGCAGGCACTTTACTCGATCCTCGCCTAAGAAGGCCATCGTGCCAGTTTCACCACAAGCCCATCCTGCGACCAAGCGAGCTAAAGCCTTTCGCTTGCTCGCGGATAATCCTTCTCCTAACGCGACCAAATCTGGCGCTACGGCAGTCAACCGAGTATTCGTGCTCATTTTGTAACCTTCAATGGAGTTGCAGGCACCGCATTCGCGCCGCCGATCGCTGAAGCACACGACGGGCAGATAGGTCTTCCAGCGCCGATCGTTTGAACTGTATAGCCGTTCTGAGCCGCCCAGTTTACGATGTCCGCCTCCGCATGTCCCGTGCCCGGTATCACAACCTCGCCAGGATTTAGCGTCACGCCCGGCCGTAGATAGCCATTCGGCTCACTCGTAGAAACAACTGTTATCTGATTGCCATTGGCGTCCCGCACTACTCCAACCCCCATCGTCACTCTACCCTGTGAGCCAGCAGGCAGTTCCGATTGCAGTTGTGCTGCACGATCCGCTGCATAGGCCTGCGCTTGGGACGCTGACATTGCGCCGTTCGCGGCCGGAGAGGTCGCAAATCCAGTCTCGGTCTCGACCCAGTTCTCTGCAGAGTTCCATGCATTGGTCGCCGAATTGCGGAGACTAGCGAGTTCATCGGCGATGGCACTGCTCGCCTCGCTGGCAATGTCAGTCAGCGCAGTGTTGTCACTGCTGTTGCCGCCCGTGCCGATCCCGTTTCCTCCCCCGCCTTCGAGAGGAATCAAGTCCTTGCCGTGGGCCTGATCGTTGGGATTGGTGGCGTTACTCCATGACTCGTTGGATGCCGCGCTTGCCCCTCCAATGGAGTTCTGACCTAGTGCGCCGGCAACAGCACCGCCCAGCAAAGTCGAAGCCGCAACAATCAGTGCCCGCTGATCGTTCGTCAAGTTCGTCAGGCCACCTGCCTGGCTCACAAGCCACGGTGCCGCAAGCGCACTCGTTGCCCCCCCAATTGCCCCGCCTGCGCAGCCCATTCCCTCCGCTGCTGCGAGCGCGCATCCAAGACCGGCATGTGCAAGCACGTAGCCCGCGCTCCCTTTTGCCAGCCACGACTGGGTATCTCCCGACTTCGCCCCGATCGCACCAGCTCCGACTGCACCGGCATCGCTGATTACGCTGTATTCAAACGCGCTACCAAAGCTGCCTCCGTACACGGCAGTGTCAATCCCGGCAGTCACAACCCCGCGTTCGACTATGAGTTGAAGTCCCTCCGCGACCTGGCTTGCAGTGACCGTGCCTTGCCCAATGGCTGTGCTAATCGTTTGAAGATTATTGTCTGGATCAATTCCATTCAATGCGCCCGCCGTCAGGCCGGCAACAGCGGCAGCCTCCGCGATCTGTGTAATATCGAGACCATTCCCGGAAAACGCCTGCGACGCGAACGCGCCGACCGCCCCTGCCAGCGCTCCTGAAAGGATCGGCCCCAACGCGGCAAGGCTTGCGCCGCCCGTTATAACAGATGCGGCAATTGCGATCGCTGCAATGACAACGGTTGGCACCCCGCCGCCCTGGGCAACAAAATCCGTGTGAAGGTCGTCATGAACGGCGGTCTGAGTGAAGTTGCCGCCGAGCTGCTGCTGCAGATTCGCCAGCAGTTGCTGGGTGCCGCTCTGGTCAATCGTGCCACCGGCGTTGAGTTTCTGAAGCGCACCGCCGATCTGGCTGAGCGTCTGCACGTTCAGGTCCATGTTGGCGGCGCTCATGAAACCGCCCGGCTGGACCTCGGTACCGGTCGTCTTCGAGTAACCGGCGTCCTGGACGTAGCTCCAGATCTCTCCGACATTGACCTGATTCGCCTGATTGGTCAGCGTGCCGGTATTGACCGTCAATGTGCCGGAAGCGGTAATGCTTCCGGTGTTCAGAATGCTGCCGCCGCTGTCCTTGCCGAAATTAAGCGTGACGTCCGCGCCGGTAATGTTGCCACCCGCCGACATCGCTCCGGTGTTCTGCGGCAGATACACCTGCGGCATCAGCGCGGTAATGGTCGGGCATGTGGCCGAGCCCGTCGCCGAACACGTCGGGTCCGGCACAGTCTGCTCGACATACCAGAGCATTGGCTTGTCGAGTGCGTTGACCTGCGTCTGCGTCAGCGCATCGCCGAGTTGCAGGTTGTTTGCCGTCGCATAGTCCAGCGTGTTCTGATACAGGTACTGCTTCTCCTGTTCCGTCACCGACTTACCGGTCTTGCTGTCGTACGTCAACCCGTCGACAAAACTCGCTTTGCCCGTCTGCTGCAATGCCGCCTGCTGCAGCATCACGTCTTCTTCCTGCGGGTTGTAGTAGAACAGCGTCGAGTCCGGTTGAAGGCTGGCCGGCAAGGCATTCAGCAGATCCTGCGGGCCCAGACTGCCCAGCGCGGACCCACCCAGTGAATTATCGACAAAGGATGCCTTACCAGCGACCGGCGCAGGAAGCTTCGCGCCCACCGCACGTGGCACTGAGAGGTTGAGTCCCGGCAGACTGACCGCGCTAAGGGAAATCACCTGTGACGGCCCATTGACGCGCGGCGTGTAGGTGTTCGCCGTGGTAATGCCGTTGATAAGCTTCTGGCCCGTCAGCGTCACGGACGTGCCAATCACATTGCCGACGTTCTGGATCTGCCCGTTCGATGTGATCGACAGATTGGGCGCCTGGATCGTCGCGGCAATATTACCCACCGGCTGAGGTGGATCGATCGTGCCGCCGACGCTTGTATAGGCGCTGCCGTAAAGCGCCGTACATTCAGCCGCCGTCCCGCAGGCCCAGACATCGTGGCGCTGGTCGCTGCTGAAGACACCTGTCTCCTGCACCCAGTGCGAGTGCCAGTACGCGTTCAGCGTCTGCGCTTCGTTGACGACAGGCCCGGCGACCGCGATCGTCGCCGAATTGCCCGCTGCAATCAGGCTGCCGATGTTTGTCAGGCTGCCCGCGTTGATCTGGAGGTTGTTACCCGCGCTGATGACCGACGAACTGCCGGATTGCTGGTCAACATAGCCTTCGCAATAGCTTTCCTTGTAACCTCCAGCCGTCATGCAGCCGGAGTATTGCTCGTTCATCCCGTAGTTCTGGTGCACCGGCACGGGTGGCGGCAGGTTGTTGGTGATCGCGCCCGAAACGTTGAGCGTAATATCGTTGCCCGCGACGATATTGCCCGATGTGTTGTTCAGGCTTCCAGCGGGCGTCGTTGAGCTGGCAGTCGTACCGACACCGCCGATCACAATGTTGTGCCCGGCGAGCAGGTTACCAAACGTATTGTTGATCTGGCCTGCGGCGATGACGAGGTCGTTCCCCGCGTAGATCGTCGCATCATTCTGGCTATAGCCGAATGTCGTCGTGGTCGGATTTCCACCGCGCGTGTTACCTCCCGTGCCACACGCTGAACTGGGAACACCTGCCGCGCAACCCGTCTGGGTCGAGTAGTTTTGCTGATTACCGCCCTGATTGCTGAGACTCGCCGCACCTATGACAACGTTATTGCCTGCGTAGAGCAGGCCCTCGTTGACGAGATTCCCACCGTTGACTGCCAGGTTATAGCCAGCGGCGATCATGCCCGTAGGCGTGGACGAGACGAGTGTGCCCGAAGACGTCGGCGCTGCCGACCCCGTAACAATCTGGAATGTGTTTGGCGGCAGGTCACTGCCGATACCACAGCCCTGTGAGTCGCACCCATCACTACTATATTGACTGGCAACTGATATTCCGACCACGCCCAGTGCCGCAATCTGTGCGAGAAATGTGGAATATTGCCCCTCGTCGACAACCTCGATGGATTGATAAGCGAGTGTAGGTGCCACAGCACCATTCGCCAGCGACTGGACATTTAGCGAAACATTGCCTTGCGCGGCAATCTGCCCACCACGATTCGACAACGAGCCTGCTGACAGCGTGATCGAATTGCCACCAGAAATAACACCTGACGTTCCTGCCTGCTGCGTCTGGGCGGTCTGGTAGACCGTCGGTAGCGTGAACGTGCGAGAGGCCTGTGCGGTTGGGTCGGGAGCCGCTCCCACGGACCAGACACCCTGATACTCATTGAACGTAACGGTGCCCGAAGCGCCGTATGGCTGGGACGCGACAATGCCACAATTCGCCTGGCAGAAACCGATTCCTCGCCCTATCGAAGCGCCGGTCGTCGATCCCGTCGGTGAAAGAAGGTCGCCCAGAGTGGCATCCACGGTCAAGCCCGCGATGCCTTCGTAACCATTTTGTCCGCCGTACTTATACTCGTATGAGTAACTTTCAGTCCCGACTGCGCCAGTCCAGAGCAACGATGGGTCGCTAATTGTTGACGTTGTCGTAACGGGCGCACCCGGCGCGGTTTGGTCATTGACGACCGCGCCGGCATTAATGTTGACGTTGTTTCCGGCGAAGATCGATCCACCAGTGTTGAGCAGCGTCCCGCCGATATTGAAGTTTGCGTCGCCTTTCGACTGTGTCGTCGCACCCTGATTGTCGTAGTCCCCTCCGGTCACCGACAGCAGGCTACCGGCCTCCACCATGCCCCGGTTCGTCGTATCCCCATAAAGCGCGAGCGTACTGTCCGCATGCATCACCGCGCCCGCTACGTTATTCAACGTGCCTTGGAACGTCACGTCGTTACCCGTGACCTGCCCGACATTCGTGAACGTGCCGTTCGTGACCAGCGTCAGCGGTGCCGTCCCCGTCATCGTCCCGTAGTTGCTGATCCCGTTCAGGCCCGTCAACGTCACACCCTGGCCCCCGTATTTCCACATGCCGGTGTTGCTGATCGACCCCGCCGTAATCGATAGCTGCCCACCCTGGCTGATCGTGCCCTGTGACGGATCGAACGCCATGCTGACTGCGCTCACGCCCAGATCCCGCTGAGCCAGTAGCTGCCCACTGGTGTTATTGAACGAACCGTCGCCGCCGCTGATCGTCAGCGATACATCACCGGTTGTCGGCCCATTCGGCGTTTTAGGATTCCCGGCAAAGATGATCCCGTTCTGGTTGTTCAGCGAGCGCGTATTGATCACGAGGCCATTCACCGCCATCAACGATCCGCCCGAGTTGTTCAGTGCGCCCCCGACCGTGACATTCGTCGCCGAGCCATTTACCAACCCGGCGTTGGTGAAGTTTGTCGCGTTGACCGTCGTGGTCGTCGTCGATGCCAGCGATGCATTCGCCGCGTTGGTCACGTTCAGCGCGGACACATGGAGCGTGCCACCCGAGAGCACCTGGCTCGCGTTATAAAACCCATTCCCGGAAGTCAAAGTCGCGGCGCCCACAGCATCCACCGCCGAGCCCACCAGCGACAACTGACTGGTAGCGGAGGCCGTCAACGCCCCACCAACAATCGCCGTTCCCAGCGTCACGTTCGTGCCGCTGAACTGCATGTTCCCCGTCGACACCATCGATGCCTGGCTCGCGTCGAGCCTCCCCTGCGCCGTCACCGTGACATTTTTCGAACCGCCCTGCGAGCCGCTTAAAGTGACATTGCCACCGCTTAGCGTGAACTGCCCCGCCACCGTGCTCGTACCGCTCAACGTGAGCATCTGTCCGGCGTTCATCGTCGTATCGCCGTTCGACGACACGCCGGCCACGGTCACGTTGCCCGAGATCCCCGTGACATTCACGGTGCCCATCGACGACACCGCGCCCGTCACCGTCGCATCCCGCGCGGCCTGAATCGCCACGTTGCCACCGGACTGCAAGTCACCGCCAAAAGTCACACTGCCACTCGTAGACGTGGCCGTGACATTACCCACCGCCGTCGTCGCGCCGAGCGACATATCGCCGACCGAAGTCGCCGTAAACAGTCCCGCACCCTGAATCCCGCCGAGCGTGATGCCTGCGCCCGCGCCGATCGTGATGTCCTTGCCGAACGTCAGCGCGCCTCCACCGTTCACCGAACCGCCCGCGTTAATCGTCGCGAGACCGAGGCCGAGGAACGAGCCGGTCAACGTCGTGGTACCGCCCGAGGTCAGTGTCGTGTCGCCGTTGACGAGTTCGCCGTTCAGCGCCAGCGTGCCGCCCGACGTGGCCTTCAAATTTCCTTGACTAGTCACCGCGCCGCCGACGCTCAGGTTGCCGCCCGTCGCAGTCAGCGTCACATCGGAATTCGCACCGACCGTACCGCTTGCAGTCAGGTTGCGGCCCGCCGTCACAGTGAGCTTGTCGGTCGCCGAAGCGTTACCGACGATCGTCGCATCGCGCGCAGCCGTCACGCTGACCGCCGAGCCGGATGCGAGCGTGCCACCCACGTTCACGTCGCCTGCGCCATTGTGTCCTTGCGCCTGCAACGCAATCGCGCCGCCGGCTTGCGCAGAACCCATCGAGAGATCATTGGCCGCCGTCGCATTCAATGCGCCGTTCGTTAAGACACCGCCGGTCACGCCGATGCTGCCGCCCGCGTTCAATGTCGCCTGCTGGCCAAAAGCTACAGAGCCTGCACTAATCGAACCGCCCGCGGTCAAGGTGCCCACGTTCTGCGCGCCGATGCCGCCCGTCAGCGTCATGTCGCCGCCCGACGTGAGTTGCGCATTGCCGCCCACCGTCGTCGCACCGGAGAACGTCAGCGCCTGGCCCGCGTTCGCATTCAGATTGCCTTGCGTCGTGACATTCGCTGCACTCGCGTTGCCGCTAGTCGCAGTAAGCGCCAGGTCACCCGCCGAGTTAACGTCGGCGAGCGTGACATTGCGCGCGGCATCGATCGTCGTCGTACCGCCTGTGTTGATCGCACCGCCCACGCCGACATCGCGTGCCGCCTTCAGTACCAGCGTACCGAGTGCCGTGGCTGTGCCGCCGAGTGTCACGTCACCGCCGCCCGCGTTACCGTTCGCGGTCACGGCAAGATTGCCGGTCACCGACTGCACGCTGCCCAAGCCCGCGTTGTTGCCACCCGTCACCGTGACGCTCGCGCCTTGCAGCGCGCCGGTCAATGCGAGGTCGTGCGAAGCATTCAGCGTCGCCGCCTGAGCAAACGCCGCCGTGCCCGCGCCGTTGATATCGTGCGATGCCGTCAACATGCCGTCGAGTTGGCCGGCAAGCGCACCGGTCAGCATGATGTCGCGGCCCGCCTGCACGGCCACATCTTTGGCCGCGTTGATCGTGCCACCGAGTTGCGTATCGAGCGCGGACGTGAGGTTCAATGCGCCAGACGTGGTGGTGATGCCGGTCAGCGCAATGCTGCCGGTTGCCGCCGTAGCAGTGAGATCGCCCGCAGTGGTTTGCGTCGTACCGCTCACCGACACGTTGCGTTGCGCTGCAAGCGTTAACGAATCGCCGGTGGTCAACGAACCGCTGACCAGCACGTCGCGCGCGCCGCTTAACGTGACCAGACCGGGTGCAGTCGCCGTGCCCGTGATCGCCGCATCGCCACCACCTGCGTTGCCGTTTGCGGTGAGCGTCAAGGTTGTCGCCGAATTGACGTCGTGCAGCGTGGCGCTGTTGCCACCCAGCGCATTGATAACATTCGCCTGCACGCCACCGGTCAGCGCGATATCACGCTGCGCTGTGTAGTTCGCCGCTTGCGTAAACGCTTGCGTACCGGCACCGCCGATATCGCGGCCCGCCGTCACAAAGCCGTTCGCCTGGCCGATCAGCAAACCGTTCAACAGCGCATCGCGGCCCGCATTCAACGCTGCGTCGCCAACCGCACTCGTGCTCGCGCCGAGCGACAGATCGAGACCCGTCGTGATGTTCAGTTTGCCGCCACTGTTGATGCCGCCCGTCGCATTCAAACTGCCTTGCTGAGCATCGAGCACCGCATCGGCGACCGACTCGACCGCGCCTGCGCCTGCGACGTTAATATCGTGTTGTGCATTGATACCGACGATCGTGCCGCTGGCGATCTTGCCCGTCGACGCCACAGTCACATCGTTCTGCGCCGTCGCCGTCACGGCACCCGCCGCGGCAACGGTACCATTGACCGTGAGATTGCCCGGGCCATTAGCCGTATTCGTGCCGTTCGCGTTCAACGCGACGGTGCTGGCCGATTCGACGTTGTTGACGCCGATGTTGCCCGCCGCCGTCACCTGAACCGACTGGCCCTGGATCAGCCCGCCCTGCCCCACATCGCGGCCCGCGTTCAGCGTGGCCGCCTGCGTGAAGGTCATCGTGCCTGCGCCACCGATGTCACGGCCCGCCGTCACGATGCCTTGTCCCTGTCCCGCAAGCATGCCGGTCACGTTGACGTCGCGCGCCGCGTCTAGCATCGTGTCAAGCGCAGCGGTCGTCGTGCCGCCCAGATTGACGTCGGAACCGGCCTGCACGTTGAACGCGCCGTTGCTTGCAATCGTGCCCGTCGAACCGACGCTGCCGTTCTGCGCGGTCAGCGTGGTGTCGTTCGCTGATTGGATCGACCCGCTGATGCCGATGTTCTGGCCGGCGTTCAGCGTGACCGCCGCACCGCCCGTCACCGCACCGGTGATGTTCAGATCCTGAGTCGCCGCAAGCGCGAGGCTTGACGCCGCCTGCACGTCGTGTAGCGTTGCGGAGCCCCCCGCATTCGTCTGCACGGTGCCGCCGCGCAGCGAACCGGTCAGGTTCGTATCGCCACCGGAACTCACGGTCGCCGCGAGGCCGAATGCGCTCGTCGCCGCACCTGCAATCGCACCGCCGGCTGTCAACGTGCCGTTACCTTGTGCAACCACCGAACCGTTCATCGTCAGGTTCTGACCGGCGTTGACAATCAGATCGCCGAGCGCGGAGGTGCCTTGCGTACCCAGGTCGACAGATTGCGCCGTATTGATCAGCAGGTTGTCGCCAGACTGAATGTTGCCGGTGCTCGTCAGCGAGCCCGCCGCATTCGTCAGCGTGACGTTGCCATTCGACGCGACCCTGCCGGCGATCGACGTGTTACCGCCGCTCGTCACGCTCAATGCGTTCGCACTCTGCAACGCGCCATTGATCGACGTGTCACCGCTCGAAGTCAGCGACGCCGTCGACAACGATGCAACCAGACCATTGACCGCCAGCGTGCCGCCGTTCGCCGCGATTTGCAGCGCCGAGTTCGCCTGCACGTTGTTCAACGCGACCGAATGATCTGCAGTCAGCGAGACGCCGGCGCCTTGCAACGCACCGCTCACCGACAAATCGTTCGCCGCGGTGACGTTCACATCCTTGACGAAGCCGCTGCTGCCGCCCGCGATTACGTCGTGGCCCGCGCGGAGCGTCGCCGCCCCCCGCCCCGCCAGCGTGCCACCGATGGTCAGGTCATGCCCCGCCGTCAGCGTCGTATCACCGGTGACGCTCGTCGCGCCTGTCAACGCGACATCCTGCGCGCCATTGACGATGAGGTTCGCCGCGCCGTTCAACGTGCCGCTCGAATTCACGCTGCCATTCACTGCCGCGACCGACAGATCGCCAACCGCCTGCACGGTACCCGCTGCGGCCACTGCAACGTTGTGCTGCGCCGTCAGCGTGACCTGCGAGCCACCCGCCAGCGTGCCGTTGACGACCACATCGCGTGCCGCCTGCACATTCGCCGCGCCAACCGAAGCAGCGTTGCCGTTGAACGTCACGTCACCACCGCCGGCCGGATTCCTGGTGATCCCGTTCGCCGCAACGTTGAACGCGCCGCCCGCCTGCACATCAGCGAGACTCGCGTTGTTGCCCGCCGTCACTTGCAGACCATTGGCGAGCAGCTTGCCGGTGAACGCGACGTCCTGTCCTGTCGTCAACGTGCCGTTCTGGCCGAACGCCACCGACCCACTGCCGGTGAGATTGTTCTGTGCATTGAACACGCCATCCTGCTGCACGATGACCACGCCCGGAACGTCGAGGTTGCGCCCCGCGCTCACTTGCGCATCGGTGCCAACGAGCAGCGAACCCGCTACCGAGATATCGCGCGCGACATTGGCAGCGAGCGTCGTGCCGCTTGCAAGCGATCCGCTCACTGAGAAGTCCTGGCCTGCCGTCACCGTCACGGCTTTCTGTGCAGTGGCCTGCCCAACCACACTCGTGTCCTGACCGGACGTCAGCGCGAGATTGTTGCCGCTCTTGACGGTTCCGTTGTTCGTCACGCTGCCTTGCGTCGCGGTCAAGCCGAGATCGCTCGAGGTTTGCAGCGCGCCGTTCACGTTGACGTTGCGCTGCGCTGTCGCTTGCAACGTACTGCCGTTGGTCTGCCCGTTCACGTTGATGTCGCGCGCGGCCTGCAAGCTCGTCGCGCCACTCATCACGGAGGTGCCGTTCAGGTTGATGTCGCCTGTGCCGTCGTTGCCTTGCGCCGTCACTGCGAGCGCGCCGCCGGTTTGCACGTCGCCGAGCGTGACGTTCGCGCCACCCGTGACCGCCGTGTCGCCGTTCGATTGCGCATTCGCCACGTTGACGTTGCCGCCCGCCGTGACGGCGAGCTTGCCGCCGGTCTGAATCGTGCCGGTCGACGTGACGTCGCCGTTCGCATTGATCGTGTAGCCGTTGATGCCGACGTGCGCGCCGGTCATCGACAGATTGCCGCTGGCCTGCAGTGTGGCTTGTTGTTGCGCGGCCGAGCCGTTCACCGTCAGATCGCCGTTTGACGACAGCAGCAGATCGCCGGTGTTCGCCGCCATTTGCGCATCGGTGCGCACGCCCATGCCGGCTGCCGTGCCGATCACCTGGATCTGGCCGGCGGTCATCGCGCCAAACGCAGTGGCGTCGATAGCGAGACCGTTATTGGCGCGGCCATTGGCGCTATTGATCGCGTTGGCGGAGTTATCCGAACCGTTCGCGGACGTCGCATACGTGGTGCCGTTACTGCTCACCGCCGACGGCAGCACGAACTGTCGCCCGGCAATCGCGTTGATCCGCGAGCCGGCATACAAAGGCGCGTTGATGCCGATGGTTTCGCCGATCAGGTCGATCGTGCCGACCGTACCTTCAATACCGGCGCCGGGGCCATTCACCCCCGCGTTGCCCTCAATCTGGATGTGGCCGCCGGTCACACTGTAACCGACCGCCAGCGCATTGTCGAAGTCGGTGACCGTGCCTTTCAGGTCGCTCAGAAACTGCGGCGTGCCGGTCGAGAGTGTGACTCCGATCGTGTTTGTGAAGCCCGTGCCGTTCGTCGTGATGCCGTTCGGATTCGCGATGATGACGGTCGCGGGTGCGCCAAACACTTCGAGCGGGCCATTTAGCAGACTCGCATACGCGGCGCCCGTTGAGGTCACCTGATTGACGATCACGCTTGCCGTGCGGCCCACGAGATTCGGATTCGCCTGCAGGTCACCGCCGGTGAGCGACGTGCCGGCCATCAGGCTGTTATTCAGAATCAGCCCAACCGGATCGATACTGAAGCTCTGATACTTGTTAAGCGAAATCCCCGCCGCATTCGGCGCGGAGATGTTGACGACAGGCACGCCGCCACCCGCGCCGGTGGTCTGTGTAATTTTTGGCTGGTACGAGATCGGCGCGGTCGGATCGACGATCGGTGCGGCCTGCGCCATTTGCATCGCGAAGCGGAGTCGAACCGCACTCAGATCGATGATGCGTTGCCATGCTTCGTCATCCAGACGATGGTTGCCGGCGGCCAGCACCCCGGCGGCGTCGCGGCTTTGCTCGAACGTGATCGAGAGCGGGCCGGCGAACAGTGTCAACGCGACCAGCGCCGACACCGCGCGCTGCCACACGCGATACGCACGTGCAGGCATGGGCGCCGACCAGCGCACGATCGCGGACTGCAAGCCGCGATCGTGCTGCTCGTCATGCGCCTGATGGTTTTGCTCGAGTTGTCGTAAAGCGTTGCGCGTCGAAACTCTCATGGTCTTTCTCGTTCTTCGTCTTTTTTTCGTCAGACGCGATGCAGGCTGGCCGATCTGCATCGCGGATGTGGCAGCGTTTCCCCGTCTGCCACACTCCCCCCGCTCACGGGGTTCCACGCTTCTGTAGCGCAATCAGATTCCTGAAACCGTGCTTTTCTTCGGCGCGCTCGGCAACAGATCTTCTGCACGCACTTTCGGATGACCGGGCTCGAACAACCATGCCTTCGGAAGCTCGGCAGGCGTCTTGCTGTTGCTTTGGGCAAACGGCCCGAGTTGTTCGACTACTTCGGCCGCGTCCCAACCGGCAACCTTTGCCGTCATCACGGCGTCGTCGTTGAACATGCGGATGTCCGCCGAATCGGAAAAGTACCTGACGCCGCTGCCTCCACCGCTATAGATGATGATTGGCACAGCGTGGACCTTCTGCATCAGCTTGCGATCGAAGCCTTTGCTTCCGACGAGATTGCTCGTCGGCGAAATAGCGCCCGACAGAGCGGGCGGAATAACCATGAAATACTTGAAACCGTGCTGCTGCGTCAGTTCCGCGCAACGGTACATAAAGTACTTGTGCACCGTGTCGCGAGACGTGTACCCATTGCCGCTGAATTCGACGTGCAGCGTCTGGTCGTCGATCTGTCTGTCCTTGTAGCCCCCAGCCACGCCGAATGGCTTGTAATACGTGGCACAACCCACGAGCGTCGCCGTCGCGGCCACTGCAGAACAGACAAGAAGCGTCCGTTTGATGTTGCAGTTCATTTCCCCGATTTCCTTCTGATTTTTCTGACAGATCACTCTTCTAAGAGTCGTAGCGGCAACGCACGACTAGGTTTCCGGCCGCTTTTACTGCTGCTGGATCCGCGCGTTTTTCATCAGATCGACCACCACCTGTGCCGTGGCTTTTTCCACTGCGACCTGCTCAAGCTGCTTGCGCAAGGTGTCCTTGATCTGGTCGTACTGCGGAATTTGCGTCGGACGCTTTTCGTCGACGCGCAGAATCCAGTAAGCGTCGCCAAGCTGCACCGGCGTGCTCGACACGCCGCCTTGAGGCACCTTGACCAGCGCTTCGGCGAGCGGCTGCGGCCAGTTCTGCGTATTGCCGGCCTGGATGGGGGTCTTGAACGACACCCAGTTCAGGGCGCCCCCTTGCGCTGCGCCCGGGCCCTGGCTGTACTGTTTTGCGAGCTGCGCGAAGTCGGTGCCCTTCTTCAGTTGCGTGAGGACTGTCTGCGCAGTGTCAGCGTCTTTGACGGCGATCACGCTCGGCTTGTATTCGCTTTCGCCCAACGTGCCGACGACCGCGTCGTATTTGGCCTTCACATCTGCGTCGGTGACGGGTGCGGGCTTGACCTGATCGCGCAAGTACGCAGCAGTCATCGCTGCGGTCTTCGCCTGCTCGACGGCAGCCACCACTTGCGGACGCGATTCGTAGTGCTGCTTCTCTGCTGCCTGCCGGAAAAGCTCGCGCGCAATTAGCTGATTCTTGACGGACGTCCGCAGCGCAGGCGTATCCGGTACGCTCAGCGTCCGCACGGCCTGGTCGAGCTGGTCTTGCGTAATGACCACGTTGTTCACGCGCGCCACGCCGTTGGCGGGCAACGGACCGCCTACCGCCTCGACGGCCTTGTCTGCGGAAGATTTTGCCGAGGGCTTGTTGGCCGCGTGCGCGGCGTTCGTGAATCCAGCTGCCAGACCTGCTGTGGCGAGCGTGGCAATCAGCGTGACGTTGCGAATCCTGACGACGATCGGACGATGTTTCATATGAACCTCTTCAGAGTGACCAGTTGAGTGTGGCGAGCAGCACGGTGGCTTTTTTTCCCAGCGCGTCGGGTTGAAGCAAGGCCTGACCGAGCAGCACCTCGCTCGTGAAGGTTTGCGTTTTGTAGCGCCATTGCGCGCGTGCGCCGATGCCGGTACCCATGAGCGTCGGCCAGCCGCCTTGTGCGACCAGATGTGACTTGCCGCCGTCGAGAAAGACGTACGGTTCAAGATGCGCGTTGTGCCAGACCGGCACGTTCTGCCACGCAGCCTCGTTGCGCAGATAGAAGCCGCTGTCGCCGGCAATACCACCTTCGGTAAAGCCGCGCACGGAATCCATGCCGCCGAGGAAGATCTGCTCGTTGCCGAACATCGCAACGTGGCTGTACTGGCCACGCAACGTGCCGCGATAGGTCCATTGCGTGCCCGCCAGCGTGCCGAGTGCGATCTGTAGAGTGGCGGTTGCGTCGAATTTGGTGAACTGGCTGTGTGCATCGACTTCGTCGATGTCGGGGGCGTCGTGACTCGCGGAGAGCCACGGCAAACCCTGCGACACGCCGACATCCCATGTCGCGGCGGCTGCCTGCTCGTGCGCCACGAAACGGCGCAGGCCGTTCAGGCCGACGCGCAATACCGTGAGATCCTGTGTCGCGAGATCGATGCCGTTCAGGCTGCGCTCCGTGCGCATTTTGGTTAGCGTCACGTCGACGCTGGTGCGACCTGCGCGCGAACGGGTCAGCACATCGTTCCAGCCGAGAATCTGGCTGAAGGTGCGGCCCTGGAGCAACGCGACATCACTGATGGTCTGCTGGTACTCGGACAGCGACGTCGTGTAGCTGAAGGTCTGATAGCCGTACGGCGCAGCCGCGGAAAACACCACCGCGTTGCTGTCCTGCGTGCCGACATAGCTGAACGACAGCGACTCCTGCAAACCGATCAGGTTGTCCGCTTCGACACCGGCGCGATAGCGCAGCGTGCCGGTTTGCGAGCTGCCGTAGTTGTCGATGCCGAGGTCGTAGAAAACGCGGTCGCCATAGTGGTTTGTAATGGCCACAATCGAATCGCCCGGCGTCTCACCCGGCATGATCTGGATCTCGGCCTGATTGCGGCGCAGCCGGTTGATCTGGTCGACGCCCTGTTCCAGATCAGGCAAACGCAGCACGTCGCCTGTGCTGTCGCCGAAGGCCCACGCGCTGCCCGCGTCGGTCAGCAGGCCGCCGCCGTGCGTCGTGTACCACGACGCGTTCGGATCCCGCGGACGCAGCGGTTTGCCGTTCAGCGTGAAGGCCGAAACCTTGCCGTCGACGATGTTGATCTTCAGCGTACCGGAGGCAAGATTCTGCGCACCGAGGTAAGCGCGCGTCGTGATGTAGCCGTGTGCGATGAACGCTTCGGTCACACGACGCAGCAGCAGGTTGATGCGGTTGCGGCCGAGCGGCCTGCCGAGGAACGGCGCGGCGATTTCCCTGAGCGCGCTTGCGCCGAGCACGGTGTCGCCGGTGAAATCGATGTGATCGATCCTGAAGAGCGGTGCAACGTCTGGCAGCGTTTCGACGTCCGCGCCTTCGGGCAGATTGAATTCCGTCGGCTGCTGCACTTCGATCTGCGCGGGCGGTTGCTGGATCTCGTTGCGCCGCTGGCGGTCACGCTGCTCCTGCAGGAGCCGTTGAGCCGGATCCTGCTCGGCGCGTGCGGGCACGCCGAAAGGCGCGCCCCCCAATCCCGCGGCATTCGGCAAACCCGGTGGCGTTTGCGCGAATCCGCGCGCCGCGGCCGCGCCGGTCAGTATCGCCAGGGTATAGCGAGCGAGCCCTGGCGTGTGTCGGCCCATTGCCCGCTTCACGGCCCTCGGCCCGGCCCGCTTGACGACTCGCTTCATAGCCCGAACCACGACACGAGTCCGAGATGGTTGTGATCGCCAATCGTGACCGGTGCGCGATACGGCGCGCGAATCGTATTCACGCCGCCCGCCGCCTTGATACCACCCGGCGCGTTGAACGAACCACCTTCAATATCCGCCTCGCCGGTCAGTTCGACCTGGCCGGTGCCACCGATGAACAGGCCGCCAGTATCGGCCGCGAAAATCGCCGACCACGAGTTGCCGAACCACGCTTTGAGATCGTGCGTACGATTGATCGCGGTGTAGCCCGTTACAGCTTGTGCGAGCGTTCTGGGCGCATCGAGTTTGAGCGTGCCTTCCGCTGACACCAGGCCGCCCGTGTTTGTGATCTGCGTGGCGGCCTTCAGGGTGATGTCATTGTTCGCCTGGATCACGCCGCCGAAGGCTTGCACGGTGCTCGACGAACTCGAACTGCAAAAGAAGAAGCACGTTCGATGAAACGAAGCCTGGCCGGTGAAGACGGCCTGCGTGAGCAGCTGGTCGCGCGCGGTGATTGAAATCGAGCCGCCCACGGTCGGGTTTTTCGGATCGATCTGCGCGAGAATCGTGCCGCCGATGTTGTGAACGTTCTGCGCGGCGATTGTCACGTTGCCGACGTTGGCGCTCAGGTAGGAAAGTTTGTCCGGATCGGCGAGCGCGCCGTAGTCCACGTTGAAGCCGTCGTCACGATGTTCAACGAAAATCAGGCGCCAGCTGCGGTCCGAATAGCTAACGGGCACGCCGCCGCTTACACCGGCCGAATGGTCGACTATATTGTCTAAGTCGCCGCCCGCTGTGATGGTCAGGTTCTGGTTCGACAGAATGCGCGCGTTCTCATTCGTCACCGAACCGCCGGCCGTCACGGATACATCGCCCTTCGCGCCGTACACGACACCGAGCAGGCCCGTAGCCGTCGACTGATTCAGCACGTTGCCCGTGGCATTCAGCGTGACCGCGCCGAGCGATGCCTTGTCGAGGGTATTTTTCTGCTGGCCTTGTATCAGCGAACCGACGTTGGTGATATCGCCGGTGCTGATCAGCACCACGCCGCTGGTCGCCGAGGCGATCACCGATTGCGCGGAGGCGTCCTGCGCCAATGCGATGCCCGCGCCGCTCACGTCGACGCCGGTGTTCGCGAGCAAGCTGCTGCCCGTCAGGCTGACGGCGCCACTCGCGGTCAATGTCGCCGCACCGCTACTCGTTTTCACCTTCGTGTCCGACAGCGCCAGACTGTCCTGCACCTGCACGTCGAGATTGTTCTGCGCCGTCAGCGACGTATTGGCAATCTGAACCGCCCCGTTCGACGACAGCGTGAAATCGCCAAGCGCCGCGTTCATCGGCCCGGCGCTGCGCACGCCCGGGCCCTTGTCGGTAACGATCAGTTGCACGCGGCCGCTCGTCAGGCTGCCGGCGGCGGTGATGTCAATCGCGAAAGAACTGGCCGTGGCCGCGCTGGCGGTGGGACTCAGCGTGAGCCAGTCGTTGCTGTTGTCGTTCGGCGAAACAGCCGTATTCAGCGTGACATGACTATTGCCGGCCACGGCGCGCACGTAAGCGGTCTGCGACGTGAAGCCATTGGTGAGCGGCCCGTTGATCTGCACATTCTTCGCGATCAGATCCAGTCCGACCAATGCGCTCGTCAATCCCTGAGGACCGACGATGATCGTCCCCGTGCTGGTGTCGAGCACGATGTCCCGCTCCGCAATCCCCGCTACCGGAATGGTGTCCTTGAAACTGACGGTTCCGGTGGTCAGCGCGACACGGCCCGTATTGACGAATGAACCGCCATTCACCGTAATGCCGTTCGGATTGGCAAGTATCACATTTGCGCGCGAGCCGATTACGTCGATAGGTCCGCTGATAATGGTCGGATTGGTGCTGGTTACCTGATTGACAATTGTTCTGGCGTTAATCCCAACGTTATTCAGCGAAGCACCGGCGGCGCCCACATTGAAACTGCTATAGGTGTTGTTCGAAACGCCTGCGAAGGCCGGTGCGATATTGACCGTCTGATGTCCGTTCGCTGAAGTTGAAACCGTGGTGGCCGTTCCGCCATCGACAACGATGCCAATTGCATATGTACTGCAAGGGACGGCAGCCAGAACTACAGAAATCAGCCTGGTCTGAAATTGGCGCCGACGTGGGCTCCCATGGCCCGCGCGGCTTCCCCGTGCATTACTGGACATTCCTGTTTGCCCGCAACTATTCGTCGCGGATTCTCTTGATGGATTCGCTCAATACGCGCGACCTGTGCGATCGCAGCTTTCGTACGACAAATAACGGTCCTTACCAGGAGGTTCTTTAGGTATATCTGGAAATATTTTTATTACGTTGAGCCTTCAGTGCTTCAAACTACGGTGCCCTGGGTCGGGAAAGATTTTTCGACTCCGTCACTGTCCGTCGGCGATCGGCCACACGCGACCGAGGCCGTGTGAAAACGCGTGCCGAGAATGGCCTTCGAAAAAATCGACCTTTCAGATCGCGCCGTATTGGCTTGGCAGCAACTCGGGAACGGTAAAACGACACCCGAAAACCGAGTACTTTTGCGTTTTCACACGGCCTCGACCCGAAGCAGCCGCCTGACTTTTCGCGCAGCGGACATTGACTAATGCGTCGCCAGACAAACTGTTGACGAAAAATTTCTGACTAAACATACTCGCACGCCCTTTTCAACGGAGAACGACGTGACGAGCGCTCGCATCGCTGTGCTACCTCGATAGATTTCAACGGCACGCCTGAAACTTGTGTCGGCTCGTGAACAGTTCGTGCGGGAGCTGAGGGAATACTCCATTGAAAATCGCGCTCATTTGCAGCCTTGGGAACCACTGCTTCGTTGTGGCGGCGGTCATTGTCTGGTTAGCGTCGGCGATGATTCGGCGTCAGCGAAGGCAAAGCGCGGAGCGATAATTGATTGCAGATACGGTTGGTAACTTGACCGCACTTTGCGCAGAACATCATCGGGAGGCGCATTTGGTGGTGAGGCGGAGCGTCTCGAAAGCGAGTTTCTACTTCGGATCAGCCAACGCGCAATTTGAATCGCTCTGGATGTGACGGTGGAACCAAGCCACCATGGCCGTTTCGACCGACCACGCGCCCGGCTATCAACTTTCAATTGCACCGGCCGTTAACCCGGCTTTACTGTCTGTTTATCTAAACTGGTATGCCATCTACTCTGCGGCGCAGCGTCGTGTCTGTCGTATTACGGGCGCTACCTGAACCTCGCATGACCGCTCGCGAGCGAATGCTTCAAAGCGCGTACGCTATGGACATAATCCGAGAGATCACTCGACATTTCAGCGCCGATAGTGATCGTCTGAACGCGCCCATGTCGAGGCTCCAGCGACCGGCCAACCTCGCATGCGATCTGATGGATTTTGTAGACCCTGTCATGTCGCTACTGGACTATGTCGGTATGGTGAATCAAGCACTAGCTGTTTGGAAAGACGAACTTAAAAAACAGCGCCCACGCCGGAGTGAGTTCTCGGCGGCTATCCGAAACGCAATGTTCACCGAAAACGACGCGGGGTGGCAACGCTACGCCGCACATATGGCGAAAGAGCTTGAATGGTTCAGTACAGGAAAGCCATGACATCCACCCGCCATTCAGGATGCGCACGTTGACAGGATGATATGCGGCACGCATTGCTCGCCCCTTAAGCGTCTCATCGAGCAGAGTGATCAACAATCTCAATATCGGAAATAAATCGAAGCATGGACGATCTCCTTAGTCTCAAGGGTCTTATAACGATAAGCATCGCCAGTCTTGTTTCCATCAAGGCGTTACGGGTCAATTTCCGTGTCAGTCGGGACATAAACGTCGAGGGAAACGGCGACATTGTCATCGTCAACGAAAAACTGGCACCAACGCAGAGAAGCTTCAAACTCCTATGGCAGATGCTGGTGCTTGCCATCGTGCTTACCTACCCGGTACTGGGATTGCAATACAACTTCGTACTCGGCGTCCTTGCCATTATCGGTACCCCCTTGGCCGTCATTTCGCTCATCGTGACCGTTCGAGGTTACGGCATGTCGCGACTCTCAGACATTTTCTATGTCATTGGCACTGCGCTCTCATGCTGGCTTGCGATATGTTCGCATCTGTATCTTGCTAACACGGCAAACAGTGCATCCCGGATATATCCAACCATTGGGTATCTGTCGGAAAACGGTCTGCCGAACCTTGGGCTCGGTGCGACATGGACAGGCATCGTACTTCCGCTCATGACCAGTTGCCTGTCCGTGGTCGGTTTCGCGGCGCTGCTGTTGTCACTGCTTTATTTCATGTCCGCTTATCTAACAGCCCGCCACTTCGACGATTCCGCTCGCTTTCTGTTGCACTACGGCGCAATGGCGATTGTCGGATTTCTGGCCGCTTGCGATGCGTTAGCAGCGTTTGCATTCCACGACTTCGCTTACATTGGTCGACTGCTAGGCTCTGTGTTGACTGTTTAGATCGTGAGAGAGGTAGCACCCTTCAAGCTGATCGTGGCTCACCTGTTTAGCGATTCGATATTCAAACGTGTGCTCAAACAAGACCGCCGTCAAGTGAAAGTTTGAGCGTGAGGGCGATTGTTAAATCGACTCGCTTTCGCTGGTGAGGATCTGTCATTCTCGCTCAGTGATTCGATTGTCAGCAGCGATTGAGTCCATCGTCGACACAAGGCTAGCCAGCAAATCTCCATGATGTCGCCTCAGGTGTCCGTGAATATTATCGTTGCGGAGTAGACGGGCCATGAAACTTTTGGCGACCACAAGGGAAAGCATCGTATCTCCGATTTCATCCTGCACAGCCTGGCAGTCCTGCCGCAGCCTCTCCATTTCGCTCTCCATCTTCGCTAGGTCCTCTGTCGAGATTTCGCTTTTCTTTTTGGGCTTCGCTCCCTCGACCAGAGCATCTGAGCGGGTCGCGACGAGAATCATCTCCGCATAGGTAGCTGTAAACTTGTTGGCCACAACCATCATTTCCGCGGCTTCGATTTGCCGAAATGGTTTCATCTTCTTCAACACTGCGAAAACCTTTGGTGCGGTCTGCTGGTTTTTGAGAATCGAAGCGGCCTCAGGCGCGATGCCGTCCAGTAGTTGTGCTCGCTCCCGAATGCTTCGGATATCCATTCGGAGCACTTCAGCAATTCGCTTCTCCGACGCACCCTTGGCCAGCGCGGCCCGGATCATCTTGTGCTCCTGCACCGCTGAAAGGCGAGTGATATGCCGATTGAACGTGAAACCTTCATCATCTGTTGAAATCATGCAGGGAGCAGTTGCTCTTCCCAGCTCTTTGAGTGCCTCAAGCCGCAGTCTTCCATCCAGCAGATCGTAGTCACCGAGATGCCGTGTTGAGCGATACACCGCGAGTGGCTCGATGACACCCAACTCCGCAATCGAACTGAGGATCGTTTTGTATTTCGACGTCGCCAGTGCGCCTTTCGTAAGCTGGGAGCTCGTTACGATTCTCTCGATTGGAATTTCGACAACTTTTCCTTCAAATCCGTGTTTGATGTTGCTCATGGCATAAGCTCCGGTGGGATGCGTAAGGCAACCGCCTCGGGAATATCCGTGACGCCCTCGGCACGCAGAAGCGTCCTGAAATGCTCGTCTCCGAGGAAACGCTTTAAAGCGGAAGTGATCATCAGCAGCCTCTGCTCTTGTAGGGTGGCGTTCTGCACGACCATTTTTTGACGACGAACTTCGTTCTTGTAGGTTCGCAGCAGTTTTTGCGGGGTTGGTTTCTCGCGGGGAACAGCACGGCCATGTATCTTTTTCCCTGACGCCTCCCGTTTGCTGAGAAGCCGCCGGACCCGCAGCAACTGGTCCCCGGTTAAAGTCTTCGATTCGTATGCCGCGACCATCGCGGCCTGGACCTCCTCAGTCGGCGCGCGGGCAACTTCGACGGCAAGCCACAGGGGCATAACACGAGTTTCCACGGCCTGGATTAGACGCTGTTCGCCCTTCTCCAGCAATTGCAAGACGCCGTGAACGTAGCCGTCGTCAAGGTTCGTTTTTTTCGCGATCTCCTCGGTTGTGTAGCCCTTCGCACGCAGGACCTGCAAGCCGTTCAGGAGCTCTTCCGTCGAATGGCGGCGTCGTGCAAGATTCTCAGTCAGTGTGATCAGATATCGATCTATCTCGTCGGCACCGACAATGCAGCACGGAATCACTGTCTCGCCCAGCGCCTTCAAGGCTTCAAGCCGGCCCTGCCCGCACAAAACCTCGTGCCACTCGCCTTCCGCATCGTGACCGCCATGGGCGACAGTGATTGGGCGTTTAAGTCCCACCGACGCGATGCTCTCGACAAGCTGCGAGAAAAAATACGGATTACGTGTTCGCGGATTGAGTACACGAAGACGCGCGACCTGGATAAGCGTTATCTGGTCGCTTCGCGAAAAGGCTGGAACGATCTTCTCGGCGCGGTCATTCATAGCTGACTCCCTTTAGTGGGACCCGGCGCGCGAGATGGCAAAGCATGCCAAGGTCATCATAGCGATATGCCTCGAACCCGAAGTCGTTGTGATCCCCAAGACGGACCATGTCCGAGGAGACATCGATGGATGGCAACAGGTAGTAGTCCCGAATCGATCGTGCATCGAGCTCCATTCGAACCGCGACAGTAATGTCCGGACGCAACGCGTTGTCGAAGCGGATGATCCAGCGATTCGAACCGGTTCCTGTCGGCCGACAACGCGACAGCGCCAGCGAAACCTTAAACTCTTCGTTGATCCACAGCAGCCCGGAGGCGGCGTCCTTCGCAACCCGCGCGCCTGCGTCTATCATCGCCCGTTCCGCAAGCGAGACGATGCCAGGATGCAGTTCGCGCAGCAGGCGATTGATCTCGACATAGCGATAATCCCGGGCGGGGGTGTAGCCGATCAGGTCGTACGTTCGAAGCAAGCTACCAAAACGGCACGCGTATGCGCTGCTCGAAGGACAACCAGGTGCCTCGTCAATTACGATTCCGGAGAGATATCCGTTTCGCAGCAGCAACTTCCGTAAGGCGTCAAGCATGTCGCTATCGGTCAAGCGGTACGATCGTGCCAGGATGATTTGGCGAGCGGCCGCGAACAGGATACGATCGACGATCGGTTCGAACGCGTTGTCTGCCCGAATCCATGAGGCTGGCGGATTCCGGATTCGTTCCTGTTTGAGCTTGAACGACACGCGGTTCCAAACATTGTCCCCAACGTACTTGTCATTGATCAGGATTTGATGAACGATGCCGCGAGTCCACTGGGTATCGCGATCGGTACGAGCACCAGCCTCGTTCAAGGTTGACGCGATTTCCGATTCGGAGCGTCCTTCTTCAACGAACCAACGGTAGATGGCTCGCACGGTCGACAGTTCGTGGGGCGGCCCTGGAGTTAGGATGACGCGGTCCGTCTGGATCGCCTTGTGCTGCCCTCTCTGCAATTCGTGCTTGTCGCCATTCTGTTCCACACGAACGCGGCGCAAGCCGTATCCCGCTGGGCCGCCTTGCCGAAAACCATTACGGATGTGTCTGCATTGGCCTGCATGCACCTTGACGCTGAGTTCCCGACTGTATTCGCCAGCCATTGTCCGTTTGACGCTCTTGATGATGCTCGACACCGGGCTGCCGTCATTCTCGAACTGCTCAGCGCAATAGAGCACCTTGACACCGGCATGTTTGCATCGAATTTCATAGCTTGCGCTTTCGTCTGGGTCCTGGAATCGGCCCCACCTGCTAACGTCATATACAAGAATGACGGAAAAATCCGCTGCCCCGGACTCCGCATCCCGTAAAAGGGCCTTGAGCGAATCGCGACCGTCGAGACGCAGACCGCTTTTTCCTTCGTCCGCGTAGACGCGAACAACGTCCATGTTCCTGCTTTCGGCAAACGCCAGGATTACGTCCTTCTGATTTTCGGTTGAGTATTGTTGATGCTCTGTCGACATCCGCACGTATGCCGCCGCGCGGCCTCTTCCGCCCGCGTCTTTCGGTGTGTTGTTGCGTGATGTTCGTTCCACCCTGCCTCCCATGAACCTCAAGGGGTCGGCTCCGATCGCGTCCAGCTTCCCAGACAAGGAGGCGGGCGGCCCCATTTCGTTGCTTGCGTTCAGGGAATATAGTTTTGGAGGCGCGAAAAATGTTGCCGACAACACGCAAGAAGTTGCGCTTGAAGAAGGAAGAGATCGTCGCCGAATATCCCTTGGCAATTGCCATGGCACTAAGGCAGGAGCTCGGAGGCTCACGGCAATCGATCAAGAAGCTCGCTCGCTGGACCGGTGCGAGTGAAAGAACGGTCCAGAATTGGCTAGGTGGCGTTCGTGGCCCAAGCGGCCCGCACCTGGTGGCACTGGCCACGCATTCCTCGGCGGTACACATCGCTTACTTATCCATGACTGGTAGGGAAGATGACGCGGCGATGGATGTAACAACGTCCGTTGCTTTGCTGCAAGAGGCGCTGGCTCTGCTGACCGCTCGTAGCTCTTCATAGTTGGCCCGATTAATTCGGCAAAACTTGGTTGCCTGACTGTTACTGGGTCAATGCAATTGGCGTGCGTGGCGACGAAATGCAGCGACTCGGGTCGTACCAATCGTGGGGCCGTTGGCGGGCTCAGCGTGAGGTCGCGCGAAAAGTGGAGCGCTGCTTTCTACCCGCGCTCAAAAATGAACCCTGCCGAAGCTGGGTTTTGCGTTTCTGCAGACACTGCGGTGGCTCATTACGGTACGGTACACCGTAACGGCCCAAGCGCCGGGCCGTTTGAACATGGATCAACAGGATTAACCGGTTATCTGATCCATGTTAAAATTGATCCACCAATTCAAATGATCCAATCCAAACAATGCGCAAACTCTATTACGGGCGGATTTCCACCACGGATGGCCAGTCAGCCGCGAGCCAGTACGAGGACGCAAGAGCCCAGGGCGTGCAGGACAAGGACGTTTTCATTGATGAGGGTGTCAGCGGCTACCACGTTGCTCCTGACGCGCGGGAACAGTGGCTCAAAGCCGAACACGATTTGCGGCACGGCGGCATTCTTATCGTGCGCTGGCTCGACCGCATCAGCCGCCGTTACGACGAGTTGCACGCCACCATGCGCCGACTAATGGAACTGGGCGTGCGGGTCGAATGCACACTCAACGGGATGGTTTTTGATGGAAAGGCCAAAGACGCCATCGAGAAAGCAACGCGCGACGCGGTGCTGGCGTTCATGGCCGCGCAGGGCGAAGCCGATTATCTGAACCGCGCCGAAATGCAGCGACGCGGCGTGGCGATCGCGAAGTCGGAAGGAAAATACAAGGGGCGCGCACGGTCACATGACTACGCTGCAATCAAGGCATGGCGGGCGGAACGCGGCGCGAGTATCCGGGTGACTGCCGAGAAGTTCGGCGTCGGCACTGCTACGGTCAAGCGGGCGTGCGCCGAGGACATGCCGTCCTGACCGGTAGCCAACCACGGAAATCAATGCGGCCGGTAATCAACAAGCGCGGCCGCACTTGTTTACCACGTTCGGAGGCCGCAACGGCGCGGCAATCTGCCGAACGATTTATTTCCACACGCTCTAACGCAGCCGGAGCGCCACACGTCAACATAGGGGCATGGCAGCGCCCACGCCGCGTCGTCGGCGTTATCTCTAGTCGGCCACGTTCCATTCAAAACTTACGTCGTCCAATTTCTCAATGCCAAGAGAGGCACCAAGCACCCTGTCGAGCGCACCTCGTAACGAGCCCCTCCGAAAAAGAGCGGCGAGAGCGAGACCCTCTCCATCGAGTCCGTTTGCAAACGCGTTCAAAATGCCCCGGGCCAAAGGGGCTGCAATTGGATCACTCGATTTCAAGTGACCTACACACAAAGAACGATTCTCGATAGAGCTACGAAGATGGTCGAGAGCACCCTGTACCGCGGCCGTAAGCTTTCCCTCAGCCATCAGCATTTCTTTAGCCACTGACAAATCGGCGGCGCGAGCCACTGCATGCATGAAAAAATGCGCGCCGCCTCGTTGCGCAGGCCACCCGAGACTCGCGCAGCCTTTTCCAAGAATGCATTTGTCGCGATTATGGTCGACGAAGTCGATCTGTACGCGCTCGTTGACAGGCACGTCCATATCGACAAGAAACTGAACTGTGCAATCCTCTCGATAAAAGCATTCGCGTGTCTCGCTGTCCATCCACCAAGGGCCATCGCCTCCAGCGTCTGGATTGTAGCGTTGTAAGCTTTTAAATTTTTTATCCGTGATCAGGTATCGATACGTTCTGATGCCAAACTCTGGCTCCTCAACAAAATAGCAATTGTGATCTGCAAGTAGGCTCGCGAAATCGAAGTGGAAGGCGACGTTGCCGTATATCGAGCCAAGCCACGCGTTCGGAGAAAACCAGACGACTTTGATGTCGCCGTCCTTGAGTTCACTATCACTGGAGATCGGTTGAGCCCTGATTTTTCCCGCGTCGATAATGCCAATCGCACTTTCAACATGAGTCACATGAGTCACCGCGCTAAGCTTGAAGCCTTGCCGGACTTCCTGAGACTGATCCGCCCGAGGCCTTCTTTGCGTTGACACAGTTAGCTTCTCACTGAGTTGGGTTTTCTTCTCTCTATTGAGCGCCGTTAACCATACGCCCGCGTAGCACGCATTGACCGCAAGACCATATTCTCAGGCGGGTATATCTCCTGTAGCCTTGATGCGTGAAAGTTGCCTGACGGTTTGGGTAATATGAGTGTTTTGGTCAATCATTACCCAATCTTCGAGACGGCGATACGCCCGACCACCGCTTGCGGCCGAGAGGATGTTTTCCGTACCCCAGCAATCCTTGCCGCGAAATTCATCCCTGTCACATAGCAGCTTCGACAGCTTCCGATATTGCGAAGTGTCCGTCACCCATTTGACGCCTTTAACTATCAGCCAGTCCTTCTCACCAGCGTAGCGGATCTTGGCTGCGGGCTTGATCACTTTGAGGTCGATGTCGAGATATTCGGGATGGATGATCCCGTAATCAGCGTACTCAACATCCGGGTGGTGGGCTGCAATCAACTCCCATACCAGAAAATCACGGCGGGCGATTTTGTTGACGCTGTTTTTCTTGAATTTCCCCATATCACTAACAATAGCCGAAGCCGCAAATACGATTCTTGCCGGATCGAGCTTCCGAAGTTCAGGCAGAGCTTTGCTGACCCTCATTTGAATTGTGTCCGATGCGACGTTGTCTATGGATCTGAAGTCCATAAATACGTGCAAAGGTAGATCGGCCGCGCCAATTTCCGAAAGCAAGGAAGTAATTCGTTGAACCAGCGTACTAGGTAACTGGATGTCCTCAACTCCCAGCCGCACGGCAATAGCATCAGCACCCACACTCACAACGCGCCGAATTGCCAGCTTATAAGCGACATCACGTTCAATGCCAACCACTGGAATCGCTTCAACCCGCTCAAACGAAATTCTATCGTGGATGATGTTGGCCGGATGCGCGTTATCATAACCACGCGCCGATGGCGCAATGTCGAAGAGGTCAACATAGCAGGGGCCTCGGCCGTTCCACGCGCCAGCTATGTTATTAGCCTGCTTCTCCATGTGCGCATGAACGTCAGCACCGTTGGCAGTTCCAGCCTTCAATGCAAGCACGTCAAAGAATGGGATGATGCTGGCCTTCACTTGACGGTCAAGTTGAATCACCGCTCTTGCTTCCCCAGCTTTGGTCTTGAGGATCGGGGTATAAGTTACGTCAGTCATTTTCGTCTTCCGTAGAGGAAATTTTGAAAACATCCTTTATGTTTTGGAGTGTCCCAAACTCCTTCAAGATCCTGTAGTTATTTGTCTCTCGCTGAATCCTACCTGCAACGATCGAAGGATGAATCATCAATTCGTTGGCAAGCTTTACTACGGCTTCACTTCTTTTTGTTCGATAGGCCTCGCTGCTCTTCCAGATTTGGCGAGGAATGAAAGCCTCTGCAGCGAGAATATTTGCCTCATTTTCGCGCTCGTCTTCTTCATTAATTTCGTCTTCGTCGACGAAGGCGGAATTCTGCGGACGCAGGTGACGCTGAACATGAATCAGTTCATGCATGAGCGTGAACCAAAAGTAGTCCGGCCGACTATAGCGCAAAGTTAGACCAACGATGGGCGTTCCATCTTGGTCTAGGACTGCCGCGCCATCAAGTTTTGTCTTCGGTAAATGTGGTTCGATTACCAAGATTACTCCTTTCATCGCAAGGAACTCACGCGCCAGCAACGGGCCATCGTCAGACCGACTCAACTTGGCCAACTGTTTCAAAAACTCATCAGTAATGGAACCATGCACGTACCGAACATCGGGCTTTTTAAAGTCACGAGCGCGAATTAACACACGTGCAATCCAGGCATAGATTGCATAGCGATTCTCTTCCTTACTGACCCCGCTCAGACTCTTACGAAGAAGTACAGGGGCGTTCTGCACCGAAGTACGGGCAAAGAAGGAGCGAATTAGCTGTTCCCCGGTTTTGCCTTCCGCGAAATCCATGTCGAACCACCCACGCTTTTGCATCTCTCTGACGGGGAACCTCTTCCAATCAATGTCCGCGGCGTCAATGCTCTCTTGCTTAGGGTGCCCAATCAGGATCTCCGCAGGAATCTTCAATTGCTCATGAATCGTTCGAATCATGCTCAAGGAAAGAGGCTTCTTTCGTCCAAGAGCTTCCGATGCGTGACTTTTGCTGCCGATCATGTCGGCGAAATCTTTCTGTTTCAAACCGAGTTCGGCTAAGCGATAGACGATAGCGTCGATCGGATCGGGAGCGTCAAATTTAAACCGGTTCTCTTCGTATTTTTCAAGAAGTAGCGAAATGACCTCCAGTCTCTCCGCCTCCTGGCTTCCTGGCATCGGGTCGGAAAGTGCCAACTCCTTCGCTTGCTGAAGGAGGGCCTCATATTGCAGCTCGTCGCGAATTACGCGCAGTTCCATATCATGACTCTCGGATCTGGGGTGATTCGGTCTCCGTCACAGCAAGCACGATCAAAATTCCAGTGTTAAATGCGATTTGCACAGTAATGGAACAACCAATCCCAACCGGGTAGAAGCGGGCCAAACGGGGGGTCAGAAACTTGACGGTAGGAAAAGAGGCGGCTGTTTCTGCTTGGTTGTGCCACGTAGATTGACGGGCGATGGCCTGCCACATGGCAAGTGCCGTTCCGGCTGAGGGAAATCGCCGGGTGTAAAGAATGATGTGCGCGCGGCCGATCAGTATCATGAGCCCGAGTATAGCAGAAGTTCCCAAAAAAGGAACTAGATTCCCGATTTAGGAAGTTCGTGCTTCTCTGCGCAGCCAAGATTTGACGCAACTCATAGTAGGTACGGTCGCGAAACATCCGCAAAACAAAAGGGGCAATCAATGGCCTCCATCCATATCCGGCGCGTTCGACCAAGTGTGCGGACCTTCACTCAGTGTTCGGTGAATCGTCTTTGAATTGGAGAACAAGACGGTCCCTCCCCTAGAGCATCAGTAATTTTCGCCGATCACGGAAACGCGATTGAGGCGCTCAACGATATTGTCGGTGAATGCCCCATAGTTCGATTGGATGATCGCAACGCTTGTGCCCGTCAATTCGGCCACTGTATAAACGTCGATGCCCTGCGCGATAGCCTCGCTGATATAGGTATGCCGCATGCAATATAAAACCGCATCCAACAAACCAGCGATTTCTCGAGCCTCCCGGAATGCCTTACCCCAAATGGGTGCGGTCCAACGCTTTGCGTCTGTAGTGGTCAATAACGGCGCATTGGCGATCTTATCTTTAGCCTGCGTCGCGAAGAATTCGCGCGCCTTGTCCGACAGCGGCACCTTGCGACTGCCCGTCTTGCCGTTGAGCATCAAGACCCCCGCACTACAGTCGAAGTCGGCCACATTCGCGCTCGCAACTTCGCCCGGCCGCGCTCCAATATGCAGCAATGCGATCGCGAGCGTGCGTAAATCGCCAGGCATCGCCTGAAGTAAGAAAGTACGTTGCTCAGCCGTCAACCAGCCTTTCCGGCGGGTACCAACATCAGCGAATTGATTGACCTCCTTCCAGCCCGCGTCGCTCGAAACAAGTTTGAGTCGCGCCTTGGCATAATTCAACGCCGCTTTCAACGACTTAAGGTTGCGGTTTACGGAATCCTTGGCGCGCTTGTAGCTTTCCTCATCATCGGGGGAAGCATCGTCTAATTGCGCATTGCGCCACCGCTCGACATCCAGAGGGCGTAGCCTTGCGATGTTGACCATGCCGATGGGCTTCTCATAGACCAATCGCTTAAATCTGCCCTCGGCGTCGTGAGCGGTAGCATCACCCTTCTCCAAACGCCGATTCTCGACATATAAGCGACACACGTCGGCGACCGTTTTTCTGTCATGGTGAACACCCGCCCCCAACTCGTCCGCCCACCGTTCAACCGCTTTGCGCGCCTCGTTGTATTCGCAAAGTGCATCACCGAACGAGCTGAACTGGTATTTGCCATCCTCGCTCATGCGACGTCCGATCCAAGTGCCCGCCCCCGATTCCAACTTACGGTACCCGACGTGAACGCCCGTGCTTATGCGCTCCCAATACGGCTCACGGCGCGACGCAAGTTTGGCGCGCGCCGTTTTCGTCTGAATGCTTATTCTCATCATGTAAAACCCCGGCCAAGTTCCGTATACGGATTTTATACGGAAAATCACTGCCGGACGAACTCGAACGAAATAGAACAAACTTCTTAATTATCAATACCTTATTTCACCCGCTGCGAACCTCACCGAACGGTGTCGGACGGTACATTTTGCCCTCGGTGGGCATGAATCGACCGAACATTGGGATCCCGAAAATTGGTCACATTATGGCTGACATAAAACCGCCACATTGTACCGTTGCGAGACCCGAGCCGCACTTTTGAAAGCGCCGTTACAACGACGCTCCAGTTATCGCTTCACTTCTCCGCTCAATCGCTGTAGAAATTCTGCGCACCGGCAAAGTTGTCGAACTTCGTGAATTGGCCATGGAACGTGAGTCGAACGGGGCCGATCGGACCATTCCGCTGTTTACCGATGATGATCTCGGCCGTGCCTTTGTCCGGACTGTCCGGGTTGTACACCTCGTCGCGGTAAATGAACAGGATCACGTCGGCATCCTGTTCGATAGCGCCGGATTCGCGCAAGTCCGACATGATCGGCCGCTTGTTCGGACGCTGTTCGAGACCCCGGTTGAGCTGCGACAAGGCGATTACCGGCACGTCGAGTTCCTTGGCGAGGCTCTTCAGCGAACGCGAGATTTCCGAGATTTCGGTCGCGCGGTTTTCACCCGACGACGAGCCGCTCATCAGCTGCAAATAGTCGATGATGATCAAACCGAGCTTGCCGCACTGGCGCGACAATCGGCGCGCGCGCGAGCGCAATTCCATCGGGTTCAGACCGCCGGTTTCGTCGATGAAAATCTGCGCCTCGCTCATTTTCTGCACGGCGTGAGTGAGCTTCGGCCAATCCTCGTCAGTCAGGCGCCCGGTTCGCATGCGGTGCTGATCCAGCCGCCCGACCGAGCCGAGCATACGCATGGTGAGCTGTGAACCCGGCATTTCCATCGAGAACACCGCGACCGGCAAGCCGTACTCGACCGCCACGTATTCGCCGACGTTCATCGAAAACGCCGTTTTACCCATCGACGGACGGCCCGCGACGATGATCAGCTCGCCGCCGTGCATGCCCGAAGTCATGCGGTCCAGATCGACAAAGCCGGTCGGCGTGCCCGTTACGTCGCTCGGATTGGCGGTGTGATACAGCGTGTCGATCCGCTC
Source organism: Paraburkholderia sp. BL9I2N2 (assembly GCF_004339745.1). GTDB lineage: Bacteria > Pseudomonadota > Gammaproteobacteria > Burkholderiales > Burkholderiaceae > Paraburkholderia. The sequence continues at coordinate 2,406,883 of NZ_SMGP01000001.1, forward strand.
GACCACTTCCGTGAGCAGCGGCCCGATTTCGAGGAAACCTTGCGTGCCGCGCGCGCCGTCTTCGGCGATCGAAAACACCTTCGACTCGGCCTCGTCCAGCAGCTGGCGGACTTCCTTGCCCTGCGGATTGAAGGCGTCGGCCGAGATTTCATCGGCAACCGAGACCAGCCGGCGCAACACTGCGCGATCGCGCACGATTTCCGCGTAGCGGCGGATGTTGGCCGCGCTCGGCGTGTTCTGCGCCAGCGCGTTCAGATAGGCGAGACCGCCGACTTCTTCCGCCTTGCCCGAGGTGCCGAGCGCCTCGTACACGGTGATTACGTCGGCCGGGCGCGTGGCCGCGATCAGCTTGCCGATGTGCTCGAAGATGATGCGGTGGTCGTAGCGGTAAAAATCGCTCTGCGACAGGAAGTCGGCGATGCGGTCCCACGCGGCATTGTCGAGCAGCAGGCCGCCCAGCACCGATTGCTCGGCCTCGATCGAATGCGGCGGGACTTTCAGCGACTCGAGTTGGGGATCTTTGGACGGTGCGTTCATGGAGAGGGATTATCGGGCAAATCGGGGGCGCGCGGGCGGCTGCGGCGAGCGGGAAAAACAAAAAAACGGGCACAAAAAAAACAGGGGCCGGTTCCCCGGCCCCTGCCTTTTGCCAGCAACCTCCTGGCAGATGCTATTTGATGCTTAGACGCGGTCGGCTTAGACGCGGTCGGCTTAGACGTGCTCGCCGATCACAGCCACCGTCACATCGACCAGAACGTCGGTGTGCAGCGAGATTTGAACTGCGTGTTCGCCAACCATCTTCAGCGGGCCTTCCGGCAGACGCACTTGCGCCTTTTCCACTGCGAAGCCTTGCTTGACCAGAGCTTCAGCGATGTCCGCGTTCGTCACCGAACCGAACAGACGGCCGTCGACGCCAGCCTTCTGATTGATCTGAACCGTCGAGCCGCCCAGCTTTTCGCCTTGAGCTTGAGCCGCAGCCAGCTTTTCAGCGGCGACTTTCTCGAGTTCTGCACGGCGCACTTCGAATTCAGCCAGGGCTTCCTTCGTTGCACGGCGAGCTTGCTTGTTCGGGATCAGGAAGTTACGTGCGTAACCGTCCTTGACCTTCACGATATCGCCCAGGTTGCCCAGATTGACGACTTTTTCCAGAAGAATAATTTGCATTCGGAGACTCCTTATCGCGTCGTCGGGTTAGGCCTTGTGCTGGTCGGTGTACGGCACCAGCGCGAGGAAACGCGCGCGCTTGATTGCCGTGTCCAGCTGGCGTTGATAGTGCGACTTCGTACCCGTGAGACGCGCCGGCGTGATCTTGCCGTTTTCGCCGATGAAGTCCTTCAGCGTTTCGAGGTCCTTGTAGTCGATGTGATCGACGCCAGCGGCCGTGAAACGGCAGAACTTCTTGCGCTTGAAGAGCGGATTTTGTTGCTGACGACGCTTGTCGAATTTCTTACCAGTCGGGCGGGGCATGTTCAGTCCTTTCCAATGTCCTGCAATGCTGTGATGTGAAATACCAGAGTTCTTGCGTTGCGGTGCTTTTTCGCCAGAAAGCCGGTGAAGAGCGTTTCTACGCCCATCTGACAGCTTTCCAGCTTACCGCTCGCCTCGCCTGCGGCTACTGCCTGCATGGTCAGTTCGACTTGCCGGGCGATGCCGGCTTCGACGACTTCCGTGCGGTGGTGCAACGTGCAGCCTGCAATCGGAACGCCGGCGGGGGTGTACCGCACCGGTTCGCGTTCGACGACGCTGGCCGTGAGTTGCAGCCGGTTCATGTAGCCTTTGGCGAGAACGACGCTGAATCTGGTAGCTTAAATAGTGTGTCTTAAGCCTGCGCTTCGGACGGTTGCGTAGCAGCCGACTTCTTGGCTTCTTCGCGCTGCACTTCCTTCATCATCGGCGACGGGCCGGTTTCGGCCTTCTTCATCTTGACGATCAGGTGACGCAGAACGGCGTCGTTGAACTTGAATGCGTGTTCCAGCTCGTCGAGCGTGGTTTGGTCGCATTCGATGTTCATGCAGACGTAGTGAGCCTTGGCGAGTTTCTCGATCATGTAGGCCAGTTGGCGACGGCCCCAGTCTTCGATACGGTGGATCTGGCCACCGTGCGACGTGATCGTGCTCTTGTAACGCTCGATCATGGCGGGCACTTGCTCGCTCTGATCGGGATGCACGATAAAGACGATTTCATAATGACGCATACACACTCCTTGTGGATTAAAGCCACCCGGGCGTCGGAACCGGTGTGGCAAGTGAGAAGCCAAAGAGTGTAACCCGAATGGGGCCGGGTTGCAAGATATCCCGTTATTGCGGCGCGTGAATCGGGTGTGTTTTCAAGGGTTTAGGCGGTGGCGCCGCGAAGCCGGATGCGGCATTTCGTGCCGGGCAGACTGAAACGGGCGGTCAGCCTTTTCGCGTTAAGCAAGAGCAGCCGGCCGGGCCAGGCGGCCCGCCAAGGCCGCCAAGCCGCCGTTTGCAGTCTACGAGCCCGCTTCCGTGCGCTCGCTGCCGCTTTGCAGCCGCGCCTTCAACGCCACTTCCAGCCCCTTCAGCGCGTCGGGCGCGGCGTCCGAGATCGCCCACCAGGTCATGCCTTCCGCGTTCCAGTGCGCGATCGAGTAGCCTTCCCGACCGAGCGTCGCGGGCACCGCGCCGCCGGTGTCTCGGCCTGTACCGCCGGAACCGGTCTGCGGAAAGACGTACACGTCGATCACGTGCTTCTGGTAGCGGTACACCAGCACGGCCACCCGCTGATGCGCGAGGTAGTCCAGACGCCCGCCTTCCAGCGCGAAGCCGTTCGCCGCCAGATCCTCGACCGGCGGCGAATAGTCGAGCCGGCCATTGAACCACGGCTTGACCGTATGCCGGTCCGTCGAAATCACGTCGATGTCGCGCCCCGACACCTGCGCGCGCACATGGCTTTCCACCAGTTCGTCGGCGAACGGCCCGAAGTCCGCCGGCCGGCGCAGGTTCAACGCCACCCCCGCCGCGACCGCACACAACGCGACGACCAGCGCCGTCAGCCAGCCGCGCGCAAACACGCCGCCTGAGCCAACCGAGCCGCCCGCGCCCGTCGGCCAGCCGAAGCCGCCTTGCGGCGCGCGCCAGCCGTCCAGCCAGCGATCGAGCCAGCTCCGCCGCGCACGCTGGCGCGGCGGCGTCTTGACGTTGGCAACCGGCACCTCCGCCGCCGCAACCGGTTCCTCGACGGGCGGCAACCCGGCGACGATCCGCTCACGCAGCGACTGCGGCGCACGATGATAAGGCGCCGCGCGCACCGCGCCACTCAAGGCCCGCAGGTTCTCGCTTTCGCGCCGGCAGGCGGCGCAGCTCTCGATATGCTGCTGGACGCGCCGGGCATCCGGCGCGGGTAATTCGTGATCGGCGTTCGCGTCGAGGAGCGGCCGCGCTTCGTTACAGTCCATCTGGCGTCTCCTGAGCGTTGCCGGCGGCGCTGCCGCCTGGCGTGTTGAGTGGCCGGCCGTTGGCGGACGCCCGCAATGGGGTCACGCTCGCCGTGGCCGATTTACCTGGGCCGGGCCCCGCGCACGTGGACGACCTGTGCGACGCCGCTGCGCCCCCCTGTTTCTCCATGAGCAGCGCGGCAAGCTTGCGACGCCCCCGCGCGAGCCGGGACATCACTGTGCCGATCGGCACGTCGGCCACCGCCGCAATCTCCTTGTAGCCCATCTCCTCCAGCTCCCGCAGCATCAGCACTTCCCGATATTCGACCGGCAACTGCGCGAGCGCCTCGTGCACGAGCTTCGAGTCCTCGTCGCGGATCAGGAGCGCTTGCGGGTCGGCGCCGCCCACGCTCCAGCCGTCGAAGGTGGTGTCGTCCATGGTGTCGTCGAACTCGACCGTTTCGTGCGACGACGCCCGCCGTCGCCATTCCGTGTACCAGGTGCGGCGCACGATCGCCAGCAGCCACGGCCGCGCCGAATCGCCGCGAAAGGTGTCGAAGAAGCGAAACGCGCGCATGAAGGCTTCCTGCACGACATCGTCGGCATCGCTGGCGTTACCGCACAACCAGCGCGCAAGGTTATACGCGGCATCGAGGTGCGGCAGCGCCATCTGCTGAAAGCGCCGGCTCCTCGCTGCTTCGGACTCGCCGTGCGCGCGGACAGGTTCTGAATCGGTCTGGACCACCTCGGCCCTCCAGGGCATTGCGGGCTATGCGATGGAGCTCGTCGTGACACTCTCTACAGCGCATAACCGGGCATTTGCGAAGTTTATTCCCGCCGCCGAACGAAATCCGCCAAAAATCCGACCGGGCCGGCGCGCGCCCGCCTGTCAGTAGGCCGGGCGGTTCCAGTAATCCTCGCTGGCGTACACCTCTTTCAGATAATCGATGAAGTACCGCACCTTGGCCGGCACATACCGCTGCTGCGGATAGACCGCGAGAATGTCGTAGTCGGGCAGCGCGAATTCGTCGAGTACCGTTTCCAGCTCGCCGCGCGCCAGTTGCTGCTGGATCTCCCACGTGGAGCGCCAGCCGAGCCCGAGCCCTTCCGACACCCAGCGGTGCAGCAGCTCGCCGTCGTTGCAGTCGAGCGTGCCGCCCACCCGCACCGTCGCCAGCTTGCCGTTGCGGCGGAAGTACCAGCCGCGGTTCTGTCCGCCTTGCAGATTGAACGCGAGACAGTTGTGCTGCGGCAGGTCTTCGAGTGTTTTCGGCCTGCCGTGCCGGCGAAAATACTCCGGCGTGCCGCACACCACGCGCCGGTTCGACGCCAGCTTGACCGCCACGAAATTCGGATCGACCGCGCCGCCGATGCGGATCGACAGGTCGTAACCCTCGCGCACCAGATCCACCACCCGGTCGGTCAGATTGAACGACACCTGCAATTCCGGCTTGTCGGCGAGAAACGTCGGCGCGAGCGGCGCGACGTGCTTGCGCCCGAACGCGGCCGGCGCCGACACGATCAGATGGCCGTTCACGGCGCGCCGCCCGGCGCTCAGTTCGTTTTCCGCCTGATCCCACTCGGTCAGCAGGCCCCGGCAGCGCTCCAGAAACGCGGCACCGTCTTCGCTGACCACCAGCCGGCGCGTCGAGCGGTACATCAGTTTGACGCCGAGGCGCTTTTCCAGCGCGTCGATGCGGCGGCCGAGAATCACCGGCGACACGCCCTCCTCCAGCGCGGCGGCCGCCAGGCTGCCCGCGTCCGCGACGCGCACGAAGGTTTCGATCTGTTTGAAGCGGTCCATTTTTGTCTCCAACTGGCCGGGCGCCAGGCTGCGGGCCATTCCATACTTTTTGTTTCGAAATAAGCGACCCGGACTGATCTTATCAAACCTTTACGTCAAGCCTAAAGTGCACTCAACACGTTTAATTCGCCCAATCCCAGACATTCAGGAGACATTCATGGCCAAGATGAGAGCCGTCGACGCAGCCGTGCTGGTGCTCGAAAAAGAAGGCATCGACACCGCATTCGGCGTTCCGGGCGCTGCGATCAACCCGTTCTACTCGGCCATGCGCAAGGCAGGCAACATCAGCCACGTGCTGGCCCGCCACGTCGAAGGCGCGTCGCATATGGCCGAAGGCTATACGCGCGCCCAACCGGGCAACATCGGCGTGTGTATCGGCACGTCGGGCCCCGCCGGCACCGACATGATCACCGGTTTGTACTCGGCTCAGGCTGACTCCATTCCTATTCTCGCCATCACGGGCCAGGCGCCCCGCGCGCGTTTGTACAAGGAAGATTTCCAAGCCGTCGATATCGAATCGATCGCCAAGCCCGTCACCAAGTGGGCCGTCACGGTGCGTGAACCGGCGCTGGTGCCGCGCGTGTTCCAACAGGCTTTCCACCTGATGCGCTCGGGCCGTCCGGGTCCGGTGCTGGTCGATCTGCCGATCGACGTGCAGCTCGCCGAAATCGAATTCGACATCGACACGTACGAACCGCTGCCGGTCTACAAGCCGAAAGCGACACGCAAGCAGATCGAAGCCGCGCTCACGCTGCTGAACAACTCGGACAAGCCGTTGATCGTCTCGGGTGGCGGCGTGCTGAACGCAGCCGCTGAAGACCTGCTCGTCACGTTCGCTGAAACCGTCGGCGTGCCGGTGATCCCGACGCTGATGTCGTGGGGCGCGATTCCCGACGACCATCCGTTGATGGCCGGCATGGTCGGCCTGCAAACCTCGCACCGCTACGGCAATGCGACGATGCTCGCCTCCGACTTCGTGCTCGGCATCGGCAACCGCTGGGCGAACCGTCACACGGGCAGCGTCGAGGTGTATACGAAGGGCCGCAAGTTCGTGCACGTCGATATCGAACCGACGCAGATCGGCCGCGTGTTCGGCCCGGATCTGGGCATCGTGTCGGACGCCAAGGCCGCGCTCGAACTGTTCGTCGAAGTGGCGCAGGAATGGAAGGCCGCGGGCAAGCTGAAGGACCGCGGCGCATGGGTCGCCGACTGCCAGCAACGCAAGAAGACGATGCTGCGCAAGACGCACTTCGACAACGTGCCGATGAAGCCGCAGCGCGTCTACGAAGAGATGAACCAGGTGTTCGGCCGCGACACGTGCTACGTGAGCACGATCGGTCTCTCGCAGATCGCCGGCGCGCAGTTCCTGCATGTCTACAAGGCGCGCAACTGGATCAACTGCGGCCAGGCGGGCCCGCTCGGCTGGACGATTCCGGCAGCGCTCGGCGTGCGTGCGGCCGACCCGCAACGTTCGATCGTGGCGCTCTCGGGCGACTACGACTTCCAGTTCATGATCGAAGAACTGGCAGCCGGCGCGCAATTCAAGCTGCCATATGTGCATGTGGTGGTGAACAACTCGTACCTCGGCCTGATCCGCCAGGCCCAGCGCGCGTTCGACATGGACTTCTGCGTGCAGCTCGGCTTCGAGAACATCAACGCGCCGGAAATGAACGGCTACGGCGTGGATCACGTCGCGGTGGCGGAAGGCATGGGTTGCAAGGCGATCCGCGTGTTCAAGCCGGAAGAACTGAAGCCCGCGCTGCTGAAGGCGCAGTCGATGCTCTCCGAATTCAACGTGCCGGTGATCGTCGAAGTGATCCTCGAGCGTGTGACCAACATTTCGATGGGCACCGAGATCGACGCGATCAACGAGTTCGAAGAACTGGCCGCGAAGCGCGAAGACGCACCGACCGCGATCAGCATGCTCGACTGAGCGGCCTGACGTGTTGAACAAATAAGCATCACTTGAGCGTGGTTCAGCAACACCGAACCGCCTCACGAAAGTTATTCCACTGACCGACCAGAGAGACAGACGCACCATGCCGAAATTTGCAGCGAATCTCACCATGCTGTTCAACGAAGTCCCGTTCCTCGACCGCTTTGCGGCTGCGGCGGACGCGGGCTTTCATGCCGTCGAGTTCCTGTTTCCGTATCCGTATCAGATCGCTGAATTGAGCGAACGTCTTCAGCAGAATCGCCTGAAGCTGGTGCTGCACAACCTGCCCGCGGGCAACTGGGAAGCGGGCGAACGCGGCATTGCGTGCCTGCCGGATCGCGTGAGCGAGTTCCAGGAAGGCGTCGGCCGCGCGATCGAATATGCAACAGCACTGAAGGTGCCGCAACTGAACTGCCTCGTCGGCATTCCGACGGCCGGCGTCGATGCGGACAAGGCACGCTCGACGATCGTCGACAACCTGCGCTTCGCCGCGGGCGAACTGAAGAAGGCCGGCATCAAGCTGCTGGTCGAGCCGTGCAATTCCTACGACATTCCGGGCTTCGCACTGAACCGCTCGGGCGAAGGTCTCGACGTGATTCGCGCAGTCGGTTCGGACAATCTGTTCCTGCAATACGACATCTATCACATGCAACGGATGGAAGGCGAACTCGCGGCGACCATCAAGAAGAACCTGCCGCAGATCGCACACATCCAGCTCGCCGACAACCCCGGCCGCAACGAACCGGGCACCGGCGAAATCAACTACCCGTTCCTGTTCGATCTGCTCGACTCGCTCGGCTACGACGGCTACGTCGGTTGCGAATACAAACCGCGCACGACCACGGCCGCCGGCCTCGGCTGGGTGCAGAGCGTGGCCGGGCAAACCCGCGGCGCGGCTCACGTCGCCGCCTGAGCGCCGCATCGCTGCATTGATCGGTCGGATCAGGCGCTTCTCGCCCCGAAGGACGTCCCCTTGCGGGACACCAAACAACACTGGAGATTTAGACACATGGCAAAGATCGGTTTCATCGGCCTCGGCATCATGGGCGCGCACATGGCGCGCAACCTCATCAAGGGCGGCCACTCGCTGTTCGTGAATGGCGCATACCCGGTGCCGGAAGATCTGAGCAAAACGACGAGCGTCGTCGCGAATTCGACCGCTGTCGCGCAGGCCGCCGACATCGTCATCATCATGGTGCCGGACACGCCCGACGTCGCCAACGTGCTGTTCGCCGACGACGGCGTCGCCGCCGGCCTCTCGAAGGGCAAGCTCGTGATCGACATGAGCTCGATCTCGCCGCTCGACACGCAAGCGTTCGCGAAGAAGATCAACGCGCTCGGCGTCGACTATCTCGACGCGCCGGTCTCCGGCGGCGAAGTCGGCGCGCGTGAAGCGACGCTGACGATCATGGTGGGCGGTCCGGAAAAAGCCTTCGCCACGGCCAGGCCGCTGTTCGAACTGATGGGCAAGAACATCTCGCTGATCGGCGACAACGGCGCCGGTCAGACCTGCAAGGTCGCGAACCAGATCATCGTCGCGCTGAACATCGAAGCAGTGGCCGAAGCGCTGCTGTTCGCCTCGCGCTCGGGCGCCGATCCGGAACGTGTGCGCAAAGCGCTGATGGGCGGCTTCGCCTCCTCGCGGATTCTCGAAGTGCACGGCGAGCGCATGACCAAGCGCACCTTCGATCCGGGCTTCCGCATCGAACTGCACCAGAAGGATCTGAACCTCGCACTCGACGGCGCACGCAAGCTGGGTATCGCCCTGCCGCATACGGCAAGCGCGCAGCAACTGTTCAGCGTATGTGCGGCGAATGGCGGCAAGGCATGGGATCACTCGGCGATGGTGCGCGCGCTCGAAATCATGGCGAATTACGAAGTCGCGCAAGCGCCGGGCAGCGAAGCCAAGGCAGCTTGAGGAAGTAATACGGACTGCCGTGATCGTTGCATGCTCAACGTCATGGCAGTCGCAGGTGGGGCGCCCGGTTCGTCGTGCGGCAAGCACGGCGGAACGGGCAAATCGTGCCGCTCTGGGCTGAGAGCGGCAAGTGGGGTCCGCAGCGGCACCCGGCGGCGCCGGGGAAGCCTTGGTCGGTCAGACGTCGTCGTCGGGTGTCCGGCTGTCGGATTTCATGTTTAACGATGCTTATGCTTTTTCGGCCAAACTCTCGCAGCGGGCGCGTCATGACGCCACCTGCCGGCACCTCTCTTTGCAGGTCTCCTCGCACGTGTGCCCGCAAGTCCGCTTGCATTTGCTTGCAACTCCGTCCCCTTTGCACGACCTTTTTTGACACATCGGCTCGCGCTTTTCTCCTACACTCGTTGAGTCTGGTTGCGGGCGTATCGGCATTCAAGTGCGGCTTGCCGATCAAGGCAACGCATGTCCTCTGCATCATTCGCCCGATTCCCAACCAGTGTTCAACCCGTGAGCGGAATGTGCTCGCGCCAGTAACCCCTCTGCAAAGGATTCAGAATGAGCATCTTTGGTGACATCGTAAACAAGCTCTTCGGCAAAGCGAAGCCCGACCAGCCTGCGCCCGCGGTTGAGCCGACACCGGATCCGGCAGCGGCGCAAGCTGCTGCGCCGGCGGCTGCACCGGCGCCCGCGCCGCTGGCCGACGTCGACGTCGCTGTCGTGATGGACCAGTTCGTGAGCGAGAGCGGGCAAACGCTGAACTGGCGCACCTCGATCGTCGACACGCTGAAGGCGCTCGGCGTCGACAGCAGCCTCGAACATCGCAAGGAGCTCGCCAAGGAATTGAAGTACAGCGGCGACACGAACGATTCGGCGAGCATGAACATCTGGCTGCACAAGCAGGTGATGAAAGCGCTGGCGGCGAACGGCGGAAAGTTGCCTGCGGATCTGGCGGACTAACTGCTTGCCGACACCGCCTATCTCCGGCGATAGCGACAAACCTCAAGCTGAAACGACAACGCGGCGCTCGGGTCGATGACCTGGGCGCCGCGTTGTCATTTAAGCTTCATGCGCGAGACACGGTTGTGACTTTGAACAGGGCCGTCCGTGCTCAATCAATCAGTACGTATCGAAAGTCTTCTGCAACGCAACCGGTCCTGTGCCGCCCGCGGCCAATGCCAGCATCAGCAACACGCGTGCCTTGTACGGATTTAGCGAACCTGCGCTGACGAAACCGAGTGCGTCGTCGGCGGCTGCGCCGTTGCGCATCACATGTCCCGAACCCACACGCGAAGCACGCACCACCGCGACGCCTTGCGAAGCGGCATCGGCCAATGCCTGCTGCACCGAAGCGTGAATCGAGCCGTTGCCGGTGCCCGCCACGACGATGCCACGCACACCAGCGGCAACCAACGCGTCCACGGCAATGCGCGAGACGCCCGCGTAACTCACGACGATCTCCACATGCGGCCACTTCGCGCCGATCACAAATTCGGTCGCGAGCGTATGCGGACGCACCACGCCGCGCTGGAATTCGACGCGACCGTCCTGCACCCAGCCGAGCGCGCCGATTTCGGGCGAATGAAAAGCATCGACCGCGTAGGTGCTCGTCTTGACCACGTCGCGCGCGCTATGGATCCTGTTGTTGAAGGCCACCAGCACGCCCTGCCCGCGCGAGGCTGCGTGCGCCGCAACCGTCACGGCGTTCAGCAGATTCAGCGGGCCGTCGGCGGACAGCGCCGACGCCGGGCGCATGGCCGCCGTCAGCACGACGGGCTTGTCCGACTTGATGGTCAGATGCAGCAGGTAAGCGGTTTCTTCGAGCGTGTCGGTGCCGTGCGTGACCACCACGCCGTCGATGTCGTCGTCGGCGAGCAGCGTGTTGATGCGTTGCGCGAGCGTGGTCCACAGCGGCATCGCCATGTCCTTGCTGTCGACGCTCGCAATCTGCTCGCGCTCGATTTGCGCCACCGTGGACAAGGCCGGCACCACGGCCAGCAGTTGCTCGACACCGATCACACCGGCCTGATAACCGGATGTGTTGGTAGCGCTCGCGGCCGCGCCGGCAATCGTGCCGCCGGTCGCCAGGACGACGATGCGCGGCAGCAGCGGCGTGGCGCCTTCGTCTGAAGGTATAGCGGAGGAAGAAGTCGGAGTATTCATGGCGGCGATTGTAAGCGATGCGCCGCACGCCGCCATGCGTGAAAAAACGGATGTCCGTTCGTTTCGAAGCTGGATGAGACCAGCGCTCTGTGCGCCACGAGTTTGCGTGCCGTTTGCATCAAGGCCAGCCGCCGCCCGCATGAAGTTCACACTGACGCCGCGGACGATCCGCGCGACGCCATTGGCCTTTCGCGCCGGACCTCGATAGCCCGGCGCATTCCTTAAACCGCTTCGCGCAACTGCGCGGCGATATCCGCTTCGTTCAACTGCGGCGCGAACATCTCGATCAGCCGATAAGCGTACGCGCGCAGGAACGCGCCCTTGCGCAAACCGACCCGCGTCGTGCTCGCCTCGAACAGATGCTGCGTGTCGAGCGCGACCAGTTCCGTATCGCGCTTCGGATCGTAAGCCATCGCCGCGACCACGCCGATGCCCATGCCGAGTTCGACATACGTCTTGATCACGTCGGCGTCGATCGCAGTCAGCACGACGTCGGGCAATGCACCCGCTTTCGCGAACGCCTGGTCGATATGCGAGCGGCCCGTGAAATCCTGGTCGTACGTGACGATCGGGAATTCGGCGATCTCGTCGAGCGTCAGATTCGGGCGGCCTACCAGCGGATGATCTTTCGGCACGACCACGACGTGATGCCACGAATAGCACGGGAACGTGACGATATCCGGGAAGCGGTCGAGCGCTTCGGTCGAGATGCCGATGTCCGCTTCGCCGTTGATGATCATCTGCGCGATCTGTTGCGGACTGCCCTGACGCAGCGCGAGATGCACCTTCGGGAACACCTCGGTGAATTGGCGGATCACCTTCGGCAACGCGTAACGCGCCTGCGTGTGGGTGGTGGCGACGACGAGGTGGCCGCTATCCTGGTCAGCATACTGGCGCGCGACGCGGCGCAGATTCTCGGCGTCGAGCAGCATCCGCTCGATCAGTTGATGCACCGCCTTGCCCGGCTCGGTGAGGCCCGTCAAACGCTTGCCGCGTCGAATGAAAATGTCGACGCCGAGTTCGTCCTCGAGATCCTTGATCTGTTTCGATACGCCCGACTGCGACGTGTACAGCACGTTCGCCACCTCGGTCAGATTCATGTTCTGACGCACGGCTTCGCGCACAAAGCGCAATTGCTGAAAATTCATCTTGATGTCTCCGGTTCAGCCAGAGTTGAGTTATTTGAGTTTGATTGAAACACCGAGTCGTGTTGCTTTGCGCCTGCCGGCACTCATTGCGCCGGGAAAACGCGCAAGGCGCGCGGCACCGCGGTCACGCCGTCGCCGATGGAGAGTTGCAGATCGCGCCACGCTTCGCGATCGAGTTCGGCTTCGAGCAGATTGCCCTCGCGGCCCGCGAGTTCGACCCGCACCGAGCCGCCCAGCGTCACCACGCGCCGCACGTCGACGACGATGCCTTCGCGATGGCCGGACGCCTGCGGATACAACTGCAGATCGTGCGGACGCACGTAGGCGAACGCCGGGCCGCTGAAATCGGCCTTGATCGAGACCGGCAGCGCCGCGCCGTCGACCACGAAACCGCTCGCGTCGACATTGCCGTGCAAACGGTTGGCCGCGCCGAGAAACTCGTAGACGAACGAGGTTTGCGGATGGTCGTACACGTCCTGCGGACTGCCCACCTGCTCCACGTGCCCGCGATTGAGCACGACGATACGATCGGCCACTTCGAGCGCTTCTTCCTGATCGTGCGTAACGAAGATCGTCGAGATGTGCAGATCGTCGTGCAGGCGCCGCAGCCAGCTGCGCAGTTCCTTGCGCACTTTCGCATCGAGCGCGCCGAACGGTTCATCGAGCAGCAGCACTTTCGGCTCGACCGCCAACGCGCGCGCAAGCGCGATACGTTGCCGCTGGCCACCCGACAATTCCGACGGATAGCGTTGCGCGAGCCAGTCGAGTTGCACGAGCTTGAGCAGTTCATGCACCTTCTCGCGAATCACCGCTTCCGAGGGACGCTCCTTGCGCGGCTTCACGCGCAAGCCGAACGCCACGTTCTCGAACACCGTCATATGGCGGAACAGCGCGTAATGCTGGAACACGAAGCCCACTTCCCGCTCGCGTGCGCCGACCGTCGCCACGTCCTGGCCTTGCAGCACGACCTGGCCGCCGTCGGCGTATTCGAGTCCCGCGATCACGCGCAGCAAGGTCGTCTTGCCACAACCCGACGGCCCGAGCAGCGCAACCAGTTCACCCGGCGGAAAGTCGAGCGAGACGTTATCGAGCGCGACGAAATCGCCGAAGCGCTTCTGCAGGTTACGAACGGTGATACCCATTACAGCTCTCCTTGCTTGAGCGGGTGTTGCTGCGATGCATGCGTTGTTTGCGTTGCGCGTGTTGCGTGTGTTGCGTGTGTTGCGTGTGTGGCATTGGCCGGCGGCGTGACGGGGCCGGCGTACGCGGGCACATCGCGCGCGGCCGACAGTTCCGCCGACATATGGCGCTCGGCGAGCAGCTTCAGGCCGAGCGTCACGAGTGCGAGCAGAGCCAGCACCGACGCCACGGCAAACGCCGCCGAGAAGTTGTATTCGTTGTAGAGGATTTCGACGTGCAGCGGCATCGTGTCGGTCTGGCCGCGAATATGGCCCGACACCACCGACACCGCGCCGAACTCGCCCATCGCCCGCGCGTTGCACAGAATCACGCCGTACAGCAGGCCCCATTTGACGTTGGGCAGCGTGACGCGGCGGAAGATCTGCCAGCCCGACGCGCCGAGCACGTGCGCGGCTTCTTCTTCGTCGTTGCCTTGTGCCTGCATCAGCGGAATCAGTTCACGCGCCACGAACGGGAACGTGACGAAGATCGTCGCCATCACGATGCCCGGCACCGCGAAAATGATCTGGATGTTGTGGTCCTGCAGCCACGGGCCGAACCAGCCCTGCGCGCCGAACATCAAGACATAGATCAAGCCCGAGATCACCGGCGACACCGAGAACGGCAGATCGATCAGCGTGGTCAGCAGCGCCTTGCCGCGGAACTCGAACTTGGCGATACACCATGAAGCCGCGAGGCCGAACACGAGGTTCAGCGGCACCGCGATCGCGGCGGTGATCACGGTGAGCTTGATCGCCGAGAGCGCGTCCGGATCGGCGAGCGATTCCAGATAGAAACCGAGCCCCTTGTTCAACGCCTGATAGAACACGGCGACGAGCGGCACCACCAGAAACAGCGCGAGAAACAGCAGCGCGACGCCGGTCAGAATCCAGCGCACAACGGGCGGCTCGGTGACCGGATCGGGCCGGCGCGCGACGTTCAGCGGCGCGCGCGGTGCCACGGCTACGGCGTTGTTCACGCCATTCACTTCGTTCGCGGCGCGGCGGCTCATTGCGCACCTCCGCCGACACCGATCGCCGCGACACTTGCAGCGGCAGGCGCCGGGCCTGCACCGCCGCGACTCGTGCGGCGCTGCAAATACCACTGCAAAGTGTTGATGAAGAGCAGCATCAGGAACGACACGACCAGCATCACGACCGCCAGCGCCGTCGCGCCCGCATAGTCGTATTGCTCCAACTTGGTGATGATGAGCAGCGACGTGATTTCCGACTTCATCGGCACATTGCCGGCGATGAAAATCACCGAACCGTACTCGCCGAGCGCACGCGCGAAAGCCAACGCGAAGCCCGTCAACAAGGCCGGAAACACCGCCGGCAACACCACGCGGCGAAACGTCAGCCAGCGCGAGGCGCCGAGGCACGCGGCCGCTTCCTCCTGTTCGCGCTCGAACTCTTCGAGCACCGGCTGCACCGTTCGCACGACGAACGGCAAACCGATGAACGTCAGCGCGACCAGCACGCCTGCCGGCGTGAACGCGATCTTCAGGCCGAGCGGTTCGAGGAACTGCCCGATCCAGCCGTTGCCCGCGTACACGGCCGCGAGCGAAATGCCGGCGACCGAGGTGGGCAGCGCGAACGGCAGATCGACCACGGCATCGACGATACGTTTGAACGGGAACGTGTAGCGCACCAGCACCCACGCCACCAGAAAACCGAACACCGCGTTGATCAGCGCGCCGCCGAGCGCGGAGAAGAACGTCAGGCGATACGACGCGAGCACGCGCGGCGAGCTCACCGCACGCACGAACTGATTCCAGTCGAGCGTCGCGGTCTTGAGAAAGGTCGCCGCAAGCGGAATCAGCACCACGAGGCTCAGATAAGCCACCGTGATGCCGAGTGTCAGGCCAAAACCGGGCAACGCGCTTGGTTTTCGGAAGGTCAACGTCGTCATGCTCGTTACTCGTTCAGGTTGATGCTCGTGTTGCCGGCCGCCGGGCCCTGGCGGCCAAAAGCGCGCCCATGGGCGCGCTCGGGAGTGACGCGTTGCCGCGCCGCCTGGTTGCCTATGCCGGTTCAGGCATCGGCAGTGTTATTGCGGTTGATAGATCGAATCGAACACGCCGCCATCGGCAAAGTGCGTCTTCTGCGCGTTGGCCCAGCCGCCGAACGAATCGTCCACCGTGTACAGCTTCAGCTTCGGAAACTTGGCGGTCAGCTCAGCCGGCACCTTGTTCGAACGCGGACGGTAGAAGTTCTTCGCCGCGATCTCCTGCCCTTGCTCGCTATACAGGAAGTTCAGATACGCTTCGGCGACCTTGCGCGTGCCGTGCTTGTCGACGACCTTGTCCACCACGGCGACCGGCGGCTCCGCCAGAATGCTGACCGACGGCACCACGATCTCGAACTTCTCCGGACCAAATTCCTTCAGCGACAGAAACGCTTCGTTTTCCCACGCGATCAGCACGTCGCCGATACCGCGTTGCACGAAGCTGGTGGTCGCGCCACGCGCGCCCGAATCCAGCACGCCGGCGTTCTTATAGAGCTTGCCGACGAATTCCTTGGCCTTCTGATCATTGCCGCCCGGTTGATGCTCGGCATACGCCCAGGCCGCAAGGTAGTTCCAGCGCGCGCCGCCCGAGGTCTTCGGATTCGGCGTGACGATCGACACGCCCGGCTTGGTCAGATCGTCCCAATCCTTGATGTGCTTCGGGTTGCCCTTGCGCACCAGAAACACGATCGTCGACGTGTACGGCGACGCGTTATCCGGCAAGCGCTTTTGCCAGCCCTTGTCCAGCAAACCCTTGCTGGCCAGTGCGTCGATATCGTATGCAAGCGCCAGCGTCACCACGTCGGCCTGCAAGCCGTCGAGCACCGAGCGCGCCTGGGCGCCGGAGCCGCCGTGCGACTGCTTGAAGGTGATCGTCTCGCCCGTCTTCGCCTTCCATTCCTTGCCGAACGCCTGGTTGACGTCCTGATACAGCTCGCGCGTCGGGTCGTAGGACACGTTCAGCAGCGTCGTGTCGGCGGCGTGCGCCTGCGCCATCACGCCGAGCGCGCCCGCCGCGCCCAATGCGAGCGCCGCGATCAGTTTTTTCGTCCTGCCTGCCAGCCCCGTACCTTGGTGATCCATGTCAACTTTCTCCGCGTTGTGTCCGCTGAAACAGCGTGTGGTGTCTTTTTACGTCGCGGTCACGTGCACATGAGCGCCAACTGGAGGCCAGTCTATCGAAGGGCTTTCATCATTAAAAATAATGTTTCTTCATTCTTTAATACGCAAAAGTGGTAATGACAGCTGGATAAGGCGTTGCGACACGAAAACGGGTGTTTGAGCGTCGCTTGACGGCGCTGGAACGACACCCTTCACCCCGAACTTAAAGTAAAGCTTGAATTGCGCCGAATACTGTATAAAAATACAGTCACCTGTTCATACATACAGTGGCGCCATGACCAAACTCACCGCACGACAGCAGCAGGTTTTCGATCTGATCCGCAGGGCTATCGAACGCACCGGCTTTCCGCCCACCCGCGCGGAGATCGCCGCCGAGCTGGGTTTCAGCTCGGCCAACTCGGCAGAAGAACATCTGCGCGCGCTGGCTCGCAAGGGCGTGATCGAACTCGCGGCCGGCGCATCGCGCGGCATTCGCCTGCTGGCCGGCCCGGAAGACTCGCCGCACCAGTTCACGCTGCCGCACGCCAGCATCATGCAACTGTCGCTGCCGCTCATCGGGCGGGTTGCCGCGGGCAGCCCGATCCTCGCGCAGGAACATATCTCGCAGCACTACGCGTGCGACCCGGCGCTGTTCTCGAGCAAGCCCGACTACCTGTTGAAGGTGCGCGGGCTGTCCATGCGCGACGCGGGCATCTTCGACGGCGACCTGCTCGCGGTACAAAAGCGCAGCGAAGCCAAAGACGGCCAGATCATCATTGCCCGGCTTGGTGACGACGTCACGGTCAAGCGCCTGAAGCGCAGGCCGAACGGGCTCGAGCTGATCGCCGAGAACCCCGATTACGAAAACATCTTCGTTGAAACCGGCAGTGCGGAGTTCGCGCTGGAGGGTATCGCCGTGGGGCTGATCCGCCCCGGCGAGTTTTAACCCTCTCGCCCGTTCGACAAAATAAGAAGCCGCGCCAACGCCGCATCAACGTTGCATCGCCTGGAGAGTCTCATGGAACGTCTTGCCCGCCTGCTGCCCTTTCGCCAGTTCGGTCGTCTGCGCCATCTTCGCAAGCTGGTGCCCTGCTCATTGATCGAGGCGGCCACGCTCGGCACGCCGTCGCTGTTCGACTCGCCCGAGGCCGCGCCGAGCCTGCCGTCGTCGATGCCGGCATTTGCCCGCGTGTCGTTGAATTCGGGCTTGAATACGGCCGAACCGGCGCGTCGCGCACCGGTGCGGGTTTATCACGGGCCGTCGCGTCTGATCATGGTCGGCACGATGGACGCGGTTTGCCGCATGATCGACCGCTGCATCGCCGATGAAGCCAACGTGCATGGGGCGGTGTTCGAGTCTTGATGGGTCTTGAAGGGTCTCGAACGGGACAGCGAGAGATGCATTGCGTGGGATCGTTTTCGCGTGGCTGCGGTCCACGTTAGATCACACCTGATGGAGAGTCCCACTCGATGGCAGTTTCAAAACGTACCAAACGCGGCAGCAAGCGCGGCAGCAAGCGCGGCATGCATGGCGGCGCCACCCGGCCGCTGATCGTCACGCTGATCGTGATCGTGGTGATCGCCGCGCTGGGGTTTGCTTACGCGACACCGTACATCGCGCTGAACAATCTCAAACGCGCGGCCGATGCGCGCGACGCGCAAACCGTCAATCAGTATGTCGACTTCCCCGCGTTGCGTGAGAGCCTGAAGGAGCAAGTCGCCGGCTTGCTGACACGGCGGCTTGGCGCGCACAGCAACGGCAATCCATTGGCCGCCATTGGCGCGATGATCGGCGTTGCGTTGATCGGTCCGCTCGTGGATGCGTATGCCACACCGGACGGCGTGGCGGCCTTGCTGAACGGCATGCCGCCGCGCGGCGATCCGGGCGAGCGGCCGCCCGCGCCCCCGGCCGCGAATAATCCGCCGGACGCCGCTGCGACCGCACCTGCGCCTGCAGCTCCCGCAGACGGCAACGCGGCCAATGTCAACTCCGCGCCACCGCAACCGCCGCAAACCACGGCAGGCTATCGCAGCCTCAACGAGTTCGTCGTCACGTACCAGCACGGCGCCGGCGACGCGCGTTACTCGGCGATCTTCCAGCGCGAGGGCGTATTCACGTGGAAGCTGGCCGCGGTCAACCTGAACGAGTGATTGCCTGATACCGTCAGGCCGAGGCGGCCGGTCACGTGACTAGCCCGCCTCAAGCCGCCGCTTGCTGCTGCTCCTGCGCTGAAGAACACGCCACCAGAATGCTGCACGAGACACGGTCGAGCAGCGGCGTATTGCCCGCGCCCATCCACCATCGCGACAAACCCGTGCGGCAGCGGTGGCCGACCACGACCAGGTCGACATGCAATTCATTGGCGAGGTTGGCAATCTCGTCGATCGGATGGCCGAACGCGAAATGCCCCTGCGCGCTCACGCCTCGCTCCGTGAGCCAGTCCACGCCTTCCTGCAGGATGTCGCGCGCGGTCTTTTCAAAACTGCCACAGGCCACGTCGGTCAACAGGCCCGCGCTTTGCGCAATGCTCGAACGCATGTCGACGACCGACAACAAGTGCGTTTCCGCTTTCAGATCCAACGCCAGGTCGGCGCCGCAACGTAGTGCTTTGCGGCCTTCACGCGAGCCGTCGTAGCACAGCAGGATTTTCTGGTAGCTCGCCATGATTTTTCTCCCTTCGCGCGGGACGCGCGATCTGAATTAATCATGGTGCGCCGCAATTCAGGTTGCAAGGGATGGAAAACGCTAACTGTGCGCTAACTGCCCCTTAACGACGCCCTAAACAGGTGCGTGAGCCGCCCGCGGGTCCTCCGCGCGCCGATGCCGCAGTGCAAGAAACCCGCTTCGGACTGTCGGGGGCGAACCAACAGCGTCCCGCCGATGCCCTAGAATAGGCGGCCTCCCCCGGCCATTCGCGTCATTCACGTCTTTTCCCGGAGACTCGTTCGATCCATGCCCGAAGCCGCCATCGAATTTCATCAGGTCAAAAAAAGCTACGGCGAAAAAACGGTCGTCGATGGACTGTCGTTTCATGTCAACGCCGGCGAATGCTTCGGCCTGCTCGGCCCGAACGGCGCGGGCAAAACCACCACGTTGCGCATGCTGCTCGGCATCGCGGCGCCGGATGCGGGCACGATCCGTCTGTGCGGCGAGCCGATCCCCGGCCGCGCGCGCGTGGCGCGGGCGCGCGTCGGCGTGGTGCCGCAGTTCGACAATCTCGATCCCGACTTCACGGTACGCGAGAACCTGCTGGTGTTCGGCCGCTACTTCGGCCTGAGCGCCGCGCAATGCCGTGCGATGGTGCCGTCGCTGCTCGAATTCGCGCGGCTCGAAAGCAAGGCGGAGGCGCGCGTGAGCGAATTGTCAGGCGGCATGAAGCGGCGCCTCACGTTGGCGCGCGCGCTCGTCAACGATCCCGATGTGCTGATCATGGACGAGCCGACCACCGGCCTTGATCCTCAGGCGCGGCATCTGATCTGGGAGCGGCTGCGCTCCTTGCTCGCGCGCGGCAAGACCATTCTGCTGACCACGCACTTCATGGAAGAAGCCGAACGGCTCTGCCACCGCCTGTGCGTGATCGAGGAAGGGCGCAAGATCGCGGAAGGCGCGCCGAGCGCGTTGATCGCATCCGAGATCGGTTGCGATGTGATCGAGATCTTCGGGCCCGATCCGGTGGCGTTGCGCGATGAACTGGCGCCGCTCGTCGAGCGCACCGAGATCAGCGGCGAGACGCTGTTCTGCTATGTCAACGACGCGCAGCCGGTGCATGCCCGGCTCAAGCAGCGCGCGGATCTGCGCTATCTGCATCGACCGGCGAATCTGGAGGATGTGTTCCTACGGCTCACCGGGCGCGAGATGCAGGATTAGAGGCGCATCGAGACCGGCCTCGCACGCAACGCGCTACCGATACAAAGACACCCCAAAAGGAAGTTCCGTAGAGGAACACCGCACGAGACACGCAATGGACGCACGCACTTACGAAACCCCGGGCGATACGCCGTCGAAACAGGAAGCCTTCGCCGCCTTTCCCGCGAACGCAAGCAACTGGATCGCCGTGTGGCGCCGCAACTATCTGGTGTGGAAGAAGCTCGCGATCGCCTCGATGTTCGGCAACCTGGCCGATCCGATGATCTATCTGTTCGGCCTCGGCTTCGGGCTGGGGCTGATGGTGGGGCATGTCGACGGCGTGTCGTATATCGCGTTTCTCGCGGCGGGCACGGTGGCCTCTAGCGTGATGATGTCGGCGAGTTTCGAATCGATGTATTCGGGCTTCTCGCGCATGCACGTGCAACGCACCTGGGAAGCGATCATGCATACGCCGCTGACGCTCGGCGACATCGTGCTCGGCGAGGTGATCTGGGCGGCCAGCAAGGCGGTGCTCTCGGGCGCGGCGATCATGCTGGTGGCCGGCGCATTGGGCTACGCGAATTTGCCGTCGATGCTGCTGGCGTTGCCGGTCATCGTACTGACCGGGCTCGCGTTTGCGAGCGTCGCGATGGTCGTGACGGCGCTCGCGCCTTCGTACGACTTCTTCATGTTTTACCAGACGCTGGTGTTGACGCCGATGCTGTTGCTATCCGGCGTGTTCTTTCCGGTGTCGCAACTGCCCGCAGTGGCGCGAGGCGCCACTCAGCTGTTGCCGCTGGCGCATGCCGTCGACTTGATGCGGCCGGCCATGCTGGGCCGGCCCGTCGACAATGCGCTGTGGCATGTGGCCGTGCTGGCCGCGTATGCGGTGGGCGGGTTTATCGTGTCGGCGATTCTGTTTCGGCGCCGGATGATGAAGTAGGTTTTCCGGCTTTCGACAACCACGCACCACAGGCGCCGATACCCGCAATCAACCCGGTATCACCGCCTGTCGCGAACCGGGCTTGCTTAGTCCTCGTCGTCCGTCCACGGAATGTCCACGTCGGAGATAAACGCCACCGTGGCGAATGGGCCGCCGTCCTGACGCCCGATCTTGCCGTCGGCGCGCTGCCACTCGACCCGGAACACCGTGCCCGGATCGTCGGCGATCAGACGGACCGTACGCACTTCGTCCGGATCGGCTTCTTCGACGGGACCGTCGAGCGAGATCTGCAGTTCCTGCGGCCACAGCCCATCGGCCGGATCGTAGATCTTGTCGCCGTCGGGAATCAGTGTGAAGGCTTCCACGCCGATCGTCGCCGACGCGTCCACGATCATCTTGCCCAACGCGCGCAGCAACGCCGTGGCCCGCGCCGAATTCGCCTGACGGATTGCGAGATCCCCGCGCGTCAGCGCCTGCTCAAGTTTTGGGTTTGTTTTTTGTTGCGCCATTCGATGTCCTGAGTCCTATCGCTCTGTTGTGGATGGCACGCGAATTCGAGCGCGCGCCGCTGTCCATTTTTCGGGCTGAATCCTACCACCGGTGTCCCCAAGATGACTTCCTTCGGTGCGTGCACTGCAGCATTGCCTGCCATGCAGTGCGCGTCTTCAACCCGCCCCGTCCACCACAGTTTAGGTCGTGATTCGCGTTCCGGCTGGGACATTTGCCTTTCATTTGGTAGCGAATGGATCGCTATCGCACGCATGCGGCCAGCCTGCTTCGTGGTGCGCTGGCGCTCGCAAACCCTGTTTCGCCGCGTTGATGCCACGTGGATTTCCCAAGCCCTGGAGCCGTCAGCGGGTGCTCCTGCTGCGCTTTCGCATGGCCGTAGAGGAAGCCGCGTCGGCTGGCTTCGCGCCCGCGATTTCCGCGATCAGATGATCCCGGAATGCCCTCACCGACTGCGGCAGTTCACGCCCCGCCATGGTCTGCACCTGAATGCTGCGCTGGCGCATCTGCGGATGCGTCATCGGCATCACGACGAAGCCGTCGCCGGCATAACGATCGCGCACGGACAGCAGGCCCGTGAACATGATCGCGCCGGACTTCTGCGCGTAGCGGTACATGGCGCCGCTGTTGTTGCAGGTGAGCTCGGGCTCGAGCAGGACGCCTTCGAGCGCACAGGTAATGTCGATCAACTGACGAATCGTCGTGCCGGGTTCAGGCAGCACGAGCGGATAGCGCTGCAAGTCGGCGAGCGACACTTTCGCGCGCATGGCCAAGGGATGATCGGCGCGCAACAGCGCCAGCACCGGTGCGCGTTCCGTGTGCTCGACCTTGACGCCCTTCTCCGGCGCGAGGCTGAAGGTCAACGCGAGGTCGGCGTCGCCGTCGCGCACCTGACGGGTCGCCTCGCCCGGCGACATGACCGAGAGCGTGAAGTCGATGCCCGGATACTGAACCCGGAAGCTTGCCATCGCGGTGGGCAGGAAGTCGGCGGCGAAGCCTTCGGAACTCGCCACCTTGATCATGCTGCCATGCAAGGACTCGAGGCCGCCGATCTCCTTCATCACATGCTCGGCATCGAGCAGGCTGCGCTGCGCGTAGGCGAGCAGGCGCTCGCCGGCTTCCGAGAGCGCCATGCCGCGCGGACGCCGTTCGAAGAGCGCGACGCCGAGGTCGCTTTCGAGCCGCGCGACTTGCCGGCTAATCGCCGAGACAGCGACATGCAAGCGCGCGGACGCGTCGCTGAGCGAGCCAGTGCGAGCGACCTCGACGAAATAGCGCAGCGCGATGCCATGCAGCGAAAGTGCCATGCCATGTGCCTCGTTCAACGGATGCGCCGCCGAGCCAATGTCCGCGAGCGCTTCAACTCAATGCAGCAAGCTTTGCCTTTTCGGCAACGCAAGCTTCGAAAGACGATCATTGTGACAAAAAAAACGGCCTTCTAGAATCGGTTCGAAGCTGCAGGCCACGTCCAATCGAAATCAGACAAGACCACGCGCCGCCCGCCCCCACATTCCGCCCGCATTGGAGACACCCATGAGCCGCATTCAGGCCATCGAGCACGCCACCCATCATTTCGAATCCGGCGCCTTTCTCGAGACCCTCAACCGTCGCGTCGGTTTTCGCACCGAAAGTCAGGAGGACGATCGCGCCGCCACACTGCTGTCGTATCTGACCGACGAGATCACGCCCGAAGCGGCGGCCCTCGGTTTCCGCACGCGCATCGTCACGAATCCGGTGGATGGCTTCGGGCCCTTCCTGATCGCGAGCCGCCACGAGGGCGATCATCTGCCGACCGTGCTGATCTACGGCCACGGCGACGTGGTGCGCGGCTACGACAGCCAGTGGCGCGCGCCGCTCACGCCGTGGGCCGTGACCGTCGAAGGCGAGCGCTGGTTCGGCCGCGGCACCGCCGACAACAAAGGCCAGCACAGCATCAACCTCGCCGCGCTGGCGAGCGTGCTCGCCGCGCGCGACGGCAAGCTCGGCTTCAACGCGAAGCTGCTGATCGAGATGGGCGAGGAAACCGGCTCGCCGGGACTCGACGCGATCTGCCACGCGCACCGTGAAGAACTGGCCGCCGACGTGTTGATCGCCTCAGACGGTCCGCGTCTTGCCGCGCGCCGCCCCACCGTGTTCCTCGGCTCGCGCGGCTCGGTGAACTTCAAGCTGTCGTTGAATCTGCGCGACGGCGCGCATCATTCGGGCAATTGGGGCGGTCTGCTGCGCAATCCGGCCACGGTGCTCGCGAACGCGTTGGCGAGCCTCGTCGACGCGCGCGGCGTGATCGCTGTCGACGGTTTGCGCCCGCCGCCGATTCCCGAAGCGGTGCGCCGTGCGCTCGCCGATATCACGGTAGGCGGCGGCCCGGGCGATCCGGCCGTCGACGAGAACTGGGGCGAGCCCGGCCTCACCGCGCCCGAGCGCGTGTTCGGCTGGAACAGCTTCGAAATACTCGCGTTCAAGGCCGGCAATCCGGAGAACCCGGTCAATGCGATCCCGTCGTCGGCGTTCGCGCATTGCCAGTTGCGCTTCGTGGTCGGCACCGATTGGGACAACCTCGAACGGCATCTGCGCGCGCATCTGGATGCGCACGGCTTCTCGCAGGTGCGGATCGACGTCGAGCGCGGCGCGCCCGCCACGCGTCTGAACCCGGACGATCCGTGGGTCACGTGGGCGATCGCCTCGCTTGAGCAGACCACCGGCAAGAAGACCGCCGTGCTGCCGAATCTGGGCGGCACGCTGCCCAACGAAGTGTTCGCCGACACGCTCGGCCTGCCGACCATCTGGGTGCCGCACTCCTACCCCGCCTGTTCGCAGCACGCGCCGAATGAGCACCTGCTCGGCCCGGTCGTGCGCGAAGGTCTGCAGATCATGGCCGGCCTCTTCTGGGATCTCGGCGAGAACTCGCCGCACGCCGTACCTCACGCCGCAACCTGAGCGACGCCCGGACCAACCGGGCGCAAGCCGCCGTTATCCGCATCTGTCACGAGGCACGTCCACGATGAGCACGTCCACTTTGCAAGCCAGCGCCGCGCGGCCGTCCGCCGCGAAGGTCCATCGCATCATTCTCGCGGCGTCGATCGGCAACGCGCTCGAATGGTTCGACCTCGTCGTCTATGGTTTCTTCGCGGTGACCATCGCGAAGCTGTTCTTTCCGGCGCGCACCGAAGCGATCTCGCTGATGCTCACGCTCGGCACCTTCGGCATCTCGTACATGATCCGGCCGCTCGGCGGACTCGTGCTCGGTTCGCTCGCGGATCGCGCCGGACGCAAGGCGTCGCTGCTGCTGTCGATCGCGCTGATGATGATCGGCACCCTGACGATCGCCGTGATGCCGCCGTATGCGGCGATCGGCCTGTGGGCGCCCGCGGGCATCATGCTCTCGCGGCTCGTGCAAGGTTTTTCGGCCGGCGGAGAGTTCGGTGCGTCCACCGCGTTTCTGGTCGAGCATGCGCCCGAGCGCCGCGGCTTCATGGGTAGCTGGCAGTTCGCGAGCCAGGGTATGGCGACGCTGCTCGCCTCGGGTTTCGGCGCGTTGCTGACGAGCCAGCTCACGAGCGCGCAACTCGAATCATGGGGATGGCGCGTGCCATTTCTGTTCGGCCTCGCGATCGGTCCGGTCGGCTTCTACATCCGCCGTTACGTGGATGAAGGCGCGGAGTTCAATGCAGAGCCCAAAGCCCGCACGCCGCTGCGCGACCTGTTCGGCACGCAGAAGGTTCGCATGACGCTGGCGGTCGGCTCGCTGATCATTTCCACGGCGGCCAATTACATGATCCTGTACATGCCGACCTACGCGATCAAGCAGCTGCACCTGCCCGCCTCGACCGGCTTCGCGGCGACACTCGCCACCGGCGTGGTGCTCACGGTGCTGACGCCGTTCGCGGGCCATCTGTCCGATAGCCTCGGACGCATCCGCATCATGGCGACGGCCGCCGTGCTGATGCTGCTCACGGTGTATCCGGCCTTTATGTATATGAACGCGCATCCCTCGTTCGTGACGATGCTGCTCGCGTTGATCTGGATCGGCGTATTGAAGGCGACGTATTTCGGCGCGCTGCCCGCGTTGATGTCGGAGATTTTCCCGACGCAGACGCGTGCGACCGGGCTCGCGGTGAGCTACAACATCGGCGTGACGGTGTTCGGCGGCTTTGCGCCGTTCGTGATCACGTGGCTGATCGACGCAAGCGGCAACAAGCTCGCGCCTGGTTTCTATCTGATGTTCTGTGCGGTGGCGAGTTTGCTCGCGCTTTATGCTGTACGCGGGAAGCTGAAAATCCGCTGAGAGCGTACGTCGAGGTCAAGGCGGCGGCGTTGTAAAAGCGAAGCACGCCACCGCTTTGCGAACGCCCCGGCCGCGAAGCCGGGGCACAGTCACGCATGATTCGAGCCGGACCCAAACCATGCGCTCAACGCTCGCGCATCAAGGCGCCGGATTCGGCTGCAATTCATGCAGCGCGTCGATTTCCGCCAGCACTTCCGGCGAGAGTTTCACCTCGGCGCTCGCGATGTTTTCCTTCAACTGCTCGAGCGAGGTCGCGCCGATCAGATTGCTGGTCACGAACGGCCGGCTATTGACGAACGCGAGCGCGAATTGCGCGGGCGACAAACCGTGACGCTTCGCCAGCTCGACGTAACGCGTGATCGCCTGCACCGCTTGCGGCTTGCTGTAGCGCTGAAAGCGCTCGAACAGCGAGATGCGGGCGCCGGCCGGACGCGCGCCGCCTTCATACTTGCCCGTCAGCCAGCCGAAGGCCAGCGGCGAATAAGCCAGCAAGCCGATGTGATCGCGATGCGCATACTCGGACAGACCCACTTCGTACGTGCGATTGACGAGGCTGTACGGATTCTGAATGCTGACGATGCGCGGCAAGCTGAGCTTTTCGGCCGCGCGCAGAAACTGCGCGACGCCCCACGGCGTTTCATTCGACACGCCAACGTGGCGCACCTTCCCCGCCTTGACGAATTCGGCGAGCACCGACAGCGTTTCTTCGATCGGCACCGTATAGGCGTCGTCGACCCACGGATACGCGGGGCGGCCGAACGTCATCGTGCTGCGATCCGGCCAGTGCAGCTGATACAGATCGACGTAATCCGTTTGCAGGCGCTTGAGGCTGTCGTCGAGCGCTTCGGTCAGATTCTTGCGGTCGAACTGGTTGCCTTTGCCACGAATATGAGTCGGGTTGTGCGGTTGACGCGCCGGGCCGGCGATCTTGGTGGCCAGCACGATTTTCTCGCGGGCGCTGCGATGCTGCGCGAGCCACGTGCCGATGAAGCGCTCTGTCGAACCCTGCGTCTCGGCACGCGGCGGCACGGGGTACATTTCAGCGGTGTCGATCAGATTGACGCCGTGATCGAGTGCGTAATCGATCTGCGCGTGCGCTTCCTGCTCCGTGTTCTGCTCGCCCCACGTCATGGTGCCGAGACCGATCAGGCTAACCTGCACATCGGAGTCGCCGAGTCTGCGGTATTCCATTGAACTTGTCCTGTTGATAGGTTGAACGAAAAGCGCATGACGTTACCATGCCCGCGCGATACCTGCAGGGCAGGCTAAAATGCGGTTCCAGCGGGCGCCGCCCGCTTTGCCGCGCAAAACGTGTCGCGGCGGTTTCCCAGCGCCGACCCTTCTGCAATGAATCCCGAACATCTCGAACTGCTGGTCACGCGCGTCATGCCTTACGGGAAATATAAAGGCCGCATCATTGCGGATCTGCCCGGTCATTATCTAAACTGGTTTGCTAGCCAAGGCTTTCCGCCGGGCGAAATCGGCCGGCTGCTGGCGTTAATGCACGAGATCGATCACAACGGTTTGAAGTCGCTGCTCGAGCCATTGCGCAAGCGCTGATCGCCTCGCGGCGAAAGCCGCGTGAAGCGCCGTGAAGCATGGTTGAAAGTTGCCCTGCAGGCGTCGTGCAAGCAATGTCGGCCTGTACAAATTTATACAGTCTTTTGCTTGTACCTTGCCGGCTGAATGGACTTTAATCCACGTAGGTCTTCGCGCAAACTTCCATGATTCGCGCTATCGTCCGCCTGTCATCTTGCCTGTCTGTCCATGTCTGAATTCAGCTTGTCCGCGCTGCTCGAATTTATCGGCCACGACCTCTCGCCGGTACGGGCGGTCATCGCGTTCTTCCTGATCGGCTACCTCGTCGTCGGACTGCCTGTGCATTTCCGCCAGGGCGCCGCATCGCGCGACATCTGGGGCACCGCCGCCGGCGTCACGATGGCTGCCATCTATGCGGCGTTCATCATCGGCGTGTACCCGGCTTTGCATCATTCGGCCGGGTTGTTGCGGTAACGCGAGGCCGATTCGAAGCGCGCCTTGCATATGCGTGTGCGTGTGCCTACGGTCGATGCGCATCGCTTAAACGGGCGACACCTTCGGCAGCTGCCAGCCGTAGGTCAACGCGAGCACGCGCAAGATGAAGCACGCCGAGCCGCCCGCCAACGCCGCCCCGCCCGGTGTCAAGCCGGCGCGACGCGCCACCACCACGATGAACGCCCCCGCGAACGCAGCCGTCGCATAGATGTCGGCATGCAGGACGAGCGGCACGCGCGCCAGCAGCACGTCGCGAATCACGCCGCCGCCCACACCCGTGACCGTGCCCATCAACATCGCGATGAACGGACGAATGCCGAACAGCAGCGCTTTTTCCACGCCCGCCACGGCGAAGAGCGCGAGGCCGGCAGCATCGAGCACGGTGACGAGCGCGACGGGAAACTGCTGCGCCGTCGAGTGGAAAATGAAGGTGAGCAAACCGGTGACGAAGGTCAGCGCCGGATAGCGCCAGTCGCGGATCGCGTTCGGCGGCGAATCGCCGATCAGCAGATCGCGAATCACGCCGCCGCCGAGCGCCGCGACAAACGAAATCACCATCACGCCCAACAGGTCGAGACCACCGCGTATCGCGCTGAGCGCACCCTCGAGCGCAAAGACCACCGTGCCCGCCAGGTCGGCCGCCAGCACCAGTGTTTCGACGTTCAGCCTGAGTTTTCGTATCGGCAATGTCGGCATCGACGCTTCACCCCTTCTGTCCCCGAGAAATCGAAACGGTATAGCGAAACGTCGTGGGCCGGGTGAGAAATCTGCGCATGGCTCGCCGGGTTTCAGGACGAAGCGCGCTAACCGCTCAGACGCCCCGTCGCGACCAGATGCGCGAGCAGGCGATCCACTGATTCGTCGACTGGCATCCGGTCGCTCTCGATCTCCACATCGGATGCGAGCGGCGCTTCGAAAGGCCCGGAAATGCCGGTGAAATGCGGAATCTCGCCGCGCCGCGCGCGAGCGTAAAGCCCTTTGGCATCGCGGGCTTCGCAGACCTTCAACGGGGCATTCACGAACACTTCGACGAAACCGTCACCGACAATTTCACGCGCCGAACGCCGATGCCGATGCTCCGGCGAAATCACCGCGGCAATCACAACGTAGCCCTGCTGCATGAAGAGCGCCGCGACATGCGCGACCCGCCGCAAGTTCTCGGTGCGGTCCTCGGGCGTGAAGCCGAGGTCGGCGTTCAGTCCGCGCCGCAGCACATCGCCATCGAGCACGATCGCGGCATGCCCCGCTTTCCTCAGCCGCTGATGCAAGGCGTTGGCGAGCGTCGATTTGCCGGCGCCGGAAAGCCCCGTCATCCAGATCACGGCGCCGCGGGACGCGCTCATGAGCGACGCTCCGTGCCGCTGGCCGCGACCTCGTCAGCCTCGTGGTGACACGCCGGAGCGAGTTCCGGGCCCAGGCCCTCGAGCAATGGTTGCAGCAACGCGCGTTGCGGCTGCCAGCGTTGCAGCGACGTCTTGTACAGCGGACGGCGCACCTGCGCGGAACTGGCCGTGTTCACCTGGCGAGTGGTCCGATAAAACGACAGACAGCGTTCGTCCCAGTCGAGCCCGCAATGCGCGAGCACGCGGCGCACATTGGCTTCGAAATCGCCGACCAGTTCTTCATACTTGACCTCGATCATCACACCTTCAGGAAGCACGCGTTGCCAGTGAGCCATCAAGGCGTCGTACGCGCGGTAGTAGCGGCCCAGTTCGCCGAGATCATAGCTGAACGGCACGTCGTGAAAGATCCGCGAAAAAATCGACAGGCAGGTTGGTAACGGCGCGCGGCGGCTGTGAATGAAGCGGGCGTTCGGCAACGCGAGATGGATCAGGCCGAGGTTGATGAAGTTGAACGGATATTTGTCGGTGAAGTGCGTGTAGTTCGCAGCCGGACTGCACTCGTCGTTTTGAGCGAAGTCCCGGAGTTCCGGCAACGCATTGCGCATGCGACGCAGATAGTCCGCGCCGAGCGTGCGCAACGGCGCGGCGCCGACGTCCCACAATGCTTCGATATCGATCCGCAACGGATCGCCGAGATCGCGGCGGATGCAATTCACCAGCGCCTCGCCGAATTCCGTGCGCTCGCCCGCGCCGAACACTTGAGGATGGCTCGCAAGAATCTGTTCGATCAAGGTCGAACCCGAGCGCGGCATGCCGACGATAAAAATCGGCGCCTGCGATGCGTCGCCGAGACCGCGCTTCGCCGCCAGCACGTCGGAGGTCATCAGCTCCGGCAGATGCGCGAACAGGCCGAGCGTTTCCGCTTCGTTATACCGCACGCCGGCGCGGTGCAGCGCATTGCCCTTCAGGAAGTGATCGAACGATACGTCGTTGCGGCCCACGTCGGACAGCGCCTGGCCGTACGCGAAGTGCAGCTCCGCCTGATTGGCCGGCGTGAGCGACGCGGCCTCGTCGACGAGGCGCGCCATCGCGAGGAACACGGGATCGTCGGCGGCGAGGCGCTTGGACTGCACGAAGTTGCGGTAATACAGCGGCACTTGCGGCGCGGCTTCGATCGCGCGGCGATACGCTTCGTGCGCTTCGTCGAAACGGCCGAGCGCCTGCAGGCAGTTGCCCATGTTGTTGTGCGAGCCGTCGGCTTGAGGATTTACGCGCGTCGCCTCGCGATAGGCTTCCACCGCCGGTTCGAGCCGATGCATCTGCTCGAGCGCCCAGCCAAGGCCGTGATGCGAATCCGTATCGCGTGGATCGAGCGCGATTGCTTCGTGATAGCGGACGACGGCTTCGGGAAAACGGTTCAGCGCGGCGAGCGTGGCCGCGAGGCGCTGCTGAACGAGTGCGTCCGAAGGATCGAGCGCGCGGGCGGTCTCGTAACGTTGGAGCGCGGCGTCGAGTTCACCGCGCGCGGCGCAGGCGTCGCCTTCGGCGCGCCATTCCGATGCGGTAGCCGGCTGCGGATCTTGCTTCATTGACGGCTGGATTTTTGCAGGCTTCGCATCGAGCGGTCCTGACAGTGAGCGAGTGCGATCTTTTCATCCAGCCCGGCAAGCGGCACGGTCGGGAGTCGAAGGTAATTGTCTGAAGGCAACTTAACAGGCGCGCCCTACAGTTGCGTTTCGAATATTTAACTAACTGTTACAGCACGACGCATGGGTAAGGCGTGGAAAGCTTGTCGCCCCGCCTTATCGCCATGGCTTTCGATGGCCATGCAAGTCTGAGCGCCGCGCCGTGTCATGCGCAAACCGTAATTTGTGGACACAAATGCAGCTGAACTCCTGCGCGTGCGTTTTTTCTGAATCACATGCGAAGGAGAAAATCGTGAGCAAGCTCATTGCATCAATGGCGCTGTTGGCAGTGACGGCCGGTCTGACCGGATGCGCGGTCGCACCGGGATATGACTACGGCTACGCGCAACCTTATTACCCTGACTACGGCTATGCCTACGGGCCGCCGTATGCGCCGGTTTATGGCAGCGTCGGCATCTATGGCGGCTGGGGTGGGTCCTGCTGTTATCGCGGCGGGTACTGGCATGGCGGCCATGGATGGCACGGCGGAAACGGATGGCACGGCGGCGGCGGTGGCTGGCATGGCGGTGGATATGGCGGATCTCACGGCGGCAGCAGCGCTAGCGGCGGGGGAAGTTCGTGGAGCAGCGGCGGTGGCAGCCACGGAGGACATGGGCATTGAAACCGCGACCCAAAACAAAAACGGCGTTGTGATTTCTCACAACGCCGTTCGTAAAACTTTTACTGCTTGAATTCTTTGGGGTGGCTGATGGGGCTCGAACCCACGACAACAGGAATCACAATCCTGGACTCTACCAACTGAGCTACAGCCACCACTGACATCTGCTTGACTCGCCGTAAAACTTGGCTCGTCGATGAAGAAACGAGATTATACGAACAAGAATCCCGTTTGCCTAGTCCTTTATTCAAAAATTTCGATGGGCTCGCGCAGATGCTGTCTTGCCTCGTCGAAGATGGTCAGGTCGCGCGCGGCGAGCCGCTTGCTATCGGACAACACGCGACGCCATCCACGTGCGCCCGCTTCGCCGCGATAGAGACCGAGCGCATGGCGCGTGATGGAGCCGAGATAAGTGCCGCGCGTCATTTCAGCGGCACAATACTCGATCAGCTTCGCTTCGACCTGCTCGCGAGTCAGCGGCGTTTCCGTCGAACCATAGAAGCGCGCATCGACATCGGCCAGCAGATACGGGTTGTGATAAGCCTCACGCCCGAGCATCACACCGTCGACGTGTTGAAGATGCGCGTCCACTTCATCGAGCGTCTTGATGCCACCGTTGATGATGATCTCCAGATGCGGGAAGTCGCGCTTCAGCTGATACGCAAACTCATATTTGAGCGGCGGAATCTCGCGATTCTCCTTCGGACTCAAGCCCTTGAGAATCGCGTTGCGCGCATGCACGACGAACACATTGCAGCCGGCTTCCGCAATCGTGCCGACGAAATCGCGCACGAAACCATACTCTTCCACGGCATCCACGCCGATGCGGTGCTTCACGGTGACCGGCACCGACACCGCATCGCGCATGGCCTTCACGCAGTCGGCGACGAGTTGCGGCTCGTTCATCAGGCACGCACCGAATGCGCCGCGTTGCACGCGCTCGGATGGGCAACCGCAGTTCAGATTGATTTCGTCGTAGCCCCATTGCTCACCGAGCTTCGCCGAGCGCGCAAGGTCGTCAGGTTCGCTGCCGCCCAGTTGCAAAGCGACCGGCGCTTCTTCGGGCGTGAACGCGAGATGGCGCGGCACGTCGCCATGCAACAACGCGCCGGTCGTCACCATTTCCGTGTAAAGCCACGTATGGCGAGAGATCACGCGATGCAGGGAACGGCAATGACGATCGGTCCAGTCCATCATCGGTGCGACCGACACGCGGCGCGGACTGGGAATATGAGGTGAAGACATGGGGCGGCCAGACGGCTTGATTCAAAACACCGATTTTACCGCAAGGCGTGAAATCGCCGGCCCGGGCGGGTTACTGGTCACCTGCGCTTCAATTGATTGACACCAAAACGCTGAGCTTCAGCGAGTCGCGCCCGAGACGTTCGTTCCGCCCTCATCCGTTTTAGCCTGCAGCAAGCCGGTGTTGCGCATGGCCGATACCACGTCCTCGATGCGCGCGTCCTCGATCAGGCGTCGGCCGGCGCGCAGGCGCCGTGCGTTCGTCAAATCGATCGCGCGCTGCAAATCGGAAGTTTCAGCGGCGATATATACGGCCATCCCATAGCCATATTTATCGGCGAGCTTGTAGTCGAAGAAGTATTTCATGCTCCCGTTTTCGGCAGGCGCGCCGAAAACTTTACAGCGGGCTCACGAGAGCATGCGAAACGGTCGCCCCTCGCGGAACAGATCAGCCATCAGTGCTGCCCCGCGTTCAACAGCATCCATATCTGCTTCCGAGGCTCGCCGGCAAGGACGCGCGCGAACGCCGCTCGACAGCGCACGCACGTGTAGTGCTCCTCCGCTCGCTCGTCCTTCACTGCCCCGCGACTGTTCAACGTCAGGTTGTCATGCGGGCGATGGGCGGCCGGCAAGCCAAAAAGCTCGAAGCAGTCGGCGCACGGTTGAATCCACAGGTCCATCGAAGTGCTCCCCAAGGCAACTAATCAGACTGAACGCCGATTCGTACCCCGCTGCCAATCGCGATTAACCCGCACCGCCACCCGGGTCTTTGACGCCCCAAAACGCTTGGCCGGCGGGGTCGGAACACCGCTAACGCTTGACCCGCTTACCTTCAGCCGATTATTTCAGAATCAAGAACAGTAATTTCAGATTATCGGCACAAATTTTCAATAGTAGGGGTATACACTGCCTCCCATCGACGTTGCAGACACACCTCACCGGCCCCTGCGACGCCTTCCTGAATTGAAGTCGAAACGTTATCGGAGTCACACCATGAAGACCAAGCTCATCGCCGCCCTGCTGGTTGCTGTTTCTGCCTCGATCGCTGCTCCCGCCTTTGCTAGCGGCTACGGCCCGGCACCGTTCTACCGTCCGTCGGTCGGCGCACCGGCTTCGCAACAAGGCCAGAACGCACAAACCGTCGCAGCTGAACGCGCCAACGCTGAATCGAATGCCTACGGCGGCGTGAACAACGTGTCGTCGCAATCGGGCGCCAAAGAGCCGGTTTCGGGCCCGCAATCGGTTTTCTTCGGCCACTAAGCAGTTGCCGTTGAACCGGCTGCCTCACGAGGGCAACCGGTAAACTGGGCGCCGCGCATGCAGTATCGATGCCGGCGCCCAGTTGCGTTTACGCGGCATTCAAGCCGCACCATTGCACGCCGCTCACTGCTCAGCGACTGAGCGCCCGCCTAGTCGCCCTTCGGCGATTCGCAAAACCGGATCCGGTTGCCAAACGGATCGACCGTCTCCAGCACCCTTCCCCACGGCAACGTTTCAACGCCCGGCTTTCCATATTTGTAGTCTTTGCGCTGAAGTTCGGCATGAAACGCGTCGATGTCCTGCATCGGCACGAAAATCGTCGAACCCGGCGTGGCGTCGCCATGATGCTCGCTCAAGTGCAGGATCAGATCGGAGCGCCGCACCTGCGCATAGAGCGGGAAATTCTCTTCGAACCGGTGTTCCCATTCGACAGTGAAGCCGAGAAAGTCCACGTAAAACTCCCGGGCTTTTTCCTCGGAAAAGATACGGATGATCGGGATGGCACGCGCGAAATGCACAGCGGTCTCCAGCTAGTCATGGCGGGACAGCCAGCTTAATCGAACGCGTTCGCAATTTCACCCAGGCGCGCAAGGAACGGCGGCCAGGCTAGGCGGCCAGGCCGCCCGCGTCGATCGCTGCGCGCGCCGCCTGGAAGCCCGCCTCGGCCGCGGCATGCTCCGTGCACCATAAGGTGTCGATGTGCACGAGCCGCCAGTCGAGCACAACCACGTCGCCCCGCAACACCCGAAAATGCGCTTTGACGCCTGTCAGCACCTGCTCGACGGCGACCTCGATGTCGTAGTCCTGATAGCGCTCCTGGTAGTCCCCCATGTCGAGGCCCTTCGGCTCCATGTGCGCCTCCGTGGTGTCGCCGTGAATGTGATGGCCAGACTTGTCCGGCGAGCACGCTCGACGGCTCGCGGAACGATTCGGCCCGAGCGTCAGGCCGACCTTGCGCTGACGATCAATCGCAATCGCCAGAAAGATATTGCCGGCCGTTGCAGGTGATTTCGACGTCGCCGCCGCTCGCTTCGGCAACCAGGCCGCCCGCCAGCAATTCGGCTGTGATGGACTGCGCCAGTTTCGGCGCCTCCTGTCCGACGCCGACGTCGTTCAGACGCCGCAAGGCTTCAACCGCTTCGGGACTCAATGACTTCGACATGGCCGTCTCCGTCTACATGCTCAATTCATCCTAGCAAGTTTCGGGGACGTATGCAGGCGCGCGTCGAGGCACGCGGGTTGCGTGGCGGGAGTCATCCCACCAGCGTAACAGCGGCGAAACCGCCAGGCGGCATCGCCAAGGAGGACAGACATGGAGCGAAGCAGATGGGCGGCGCTGACAGCGGGCGTCGCGCTGGCGGTAGCCGGCACGAGTGGCACGGTGACATTCGCACAGACGGCGAAACCGGGAACCGCGCAACAAGCAGGGCAAACCGGACAAACGACGAAAAACCCGGCCCAGGCAGCGCCGCAAAACGACAACTCGTCGATGGTCAAGCCGCCCGAGTCCGCCTCGGGCTCAGGCGGCTCGAGCAATCCCGACAACATGCCGATCAAGCGTCCGACCAAGCCGACCAACGACAGGATGACGCACGAGCCGCCCGCCAGCGGCGCGAACGCAAAATAGTGAGCCTCAGAGGCGCGCGATGGACACCTCCGTCGACTTCACCAGCGCGATCACTTCCGAGCCGACCGTCAGCTCGAGTTCGTCGATGGAACGCGTGGTGATCACCGAGGTGACGATACCGAATGGCGTATCCACATCGACTTCGGACACCACCGGTCCGCGGATGATTTCCTTGACCTTGCCTTTGAACTGATTGCGTACATTGATTGCGGAAATGCCCATATCGAGTGACTCCAGAAAAGCGATTTAGAAACAGTCAGTCAAGCAATGTCAAACGGCCCAGCGAACTTCCGTCGGTCGCCTGAGACGGCCTTCGTCACGTGCGTCGTATGCGCGATGGGACAGCGCGTCGTCATTCGGCGCCGTCTTCAGTACGCGTTGCAGCACATGTTCTTCGAGCGCGGCAAAACCGGCCGACGCGCGTGCCCGCGGACGCGCCAGCGGCACCGGCTGATCGAGCGCGATGCGCCCTTCTTCGATCAGCAGGATCCGGTCGCCGAGCGCCACGGCTTCATGCACGTCGTGCGTGACCAGCAGCGCGGTAAATTGATGCTCGCGCCACAACCGCTCGATCAGCGCGTGCATTTCAATGCGCGTCAGCGCATCGAGCGCGCCGAGCGGCTCGTCGAGCAACAGCAATTGCGGCCGGTGCACGAGCGCCCGCGCCAGCGCCACCCGCTGACGCTGACCGCCGGAAAGCTGCGCGGGCCAGTCGTTGGCGCGCTCCAGCAAGCCGACTTCGGCGAGTACGGCGCGGGCGTCCTCACGGGCGCTGCGGCCGAGGCCGAGCATCACGTTTTGCAGGACGCTCTTCCAGGGCAGCAGACGCGCGTCCTGAAACATGATGCGGGTGTCGAGCGGGCCGCCTTCCTCGGTGCGCTTTTCGAGCACGCCCGAAGTGGTCTTTTCCAGACCGGCGACGAGCCGCAGCAAGGTCGACTTCCCGCAGCCGCTGCGGCCGACGATCGCCACGAAACTGCCGCGTTCGATCGACAGATTGAAATCGGACAGCACCTGGCGCTCGCCATAACGTTTGCCGACGCCGCGCAATTCCACCGAATAATCCTCGGCGCGGCGGGCGTCGTTGCGCGCGAGCGTGCCGGCCGACAGCGCCGTATCGACACGCGCCTGATGATGGTGCGCTGCATCGGCATATTCGCGGTCAGCGGCTTCATGCGCGTCATGATCGACGGTGCGCGCTTGCGCCAACTCGGCTTCGAGATCGCTGCCGGCAATCCCGCCGAACGACGCGGACAAGGTCGTTGCGCTCATGATTTCGCTCCTCGTTGATAGGCCGGGTGCCAGCGCAGCGAGACGCGCTCGAGACTCTTGGCCAGCACGTCGGCGAGTTTGCCGAGCGCTGCGTAGAGCAGAATGCCGACCACCACCACATCGGTTTGCAGGAATTCGCGCGCGTTCATCGTCATGTAGCCGATGCCCGATTGCGCGGAAATGGTTTCGGCGACGATCAGCGTGACCCACATCAGCCCGAACGCGAAGCGCACGCCGACCAGAATCGAGGGCAACGCGCCCGGCAGAATCACGTGCCGGTACAGCGCGAAACCCTTTACGCCATAACTGCGCGCCATTTCGATCAGGTTGGCGTCGACCGAACGAATGCCGTGAAAAGTGTTCACGTAGATCGGGAAAAACACGCCCAGCGCGACGAGAAACACCTTCGCCTGCTCCTCGATGCCGAACCACAGAATCACGAGCGGAATCATCGCCAGCGCCGGGATGTTGCGGATCATCTGCACGGTCGAGTCGAGCGCGATCTCGGCGGGTTTGAACAGACCCGTCGCGAGTCCAAGCACGAGGCCGATACCGCCGCCAATCGCGAAACCCGACACCGCGCGCCACGTGCTGACCTTCACGTCCGCCCACATTTCGCCGGACTGGATCAGCGACCACGCGGCCTTCACGACCGCGAGCGGTTCAGGGAGCACGCGCGTCGACAGCACGCCGCTCCTCGCGGCGAATTCCCAGGCCAGCAGAATCGCGAGCGGCGCGAGCCACGGCGCGAGATGCGCGCCGATCCGGCGCAACGTGTTCAAAGCCACGCCGGCCTCGGCGCCTTCGTGCTGCCCGGCGCTCACAGTGGATTGAGCCATGCTTGCGTTCCTCATTGCTTATCGGTGGTGATGCCTGCTGCTCACAACACGCGAGTTCAGCTCGAACTCGCCGCCTTCGGCAGATAGTTGTTGCCGACGATCTCGCCGAACGGCCCCGACAGCGGTCCACTCGACACCTTGTTCTGACGGTTCGGCAGCAGCGGAAACACCAGCTCGGCGAAGCGATACGACTCTTCCAGATGCGGATAGCCCGACAGAATGAAGGTGTCGATGCCGAGCTCGGCGTACTCCTTCATGCGCGCCGCCACCTGCTCCGGGCTGCCGACCAGCGCCGTGCCCGCGCCGCCTCGCACGAGGCCGACGCCCGCCCACAGATTCGGATAAACCTCGAGCTCCGCGCGGCCGCCGCGCTTGCCGCCGTGCAGCGCGGCCATGCGGCGCTGACCCTCGGAGTCCATCTTCGAAAACGAGGCCTGGGCGCGCGTGATGGTTTCGTCGTCGAGCTTACTAATCAGCTTGTCGGCGGCGGCCCACGCTTCTTCTTCCGTCTCGCGCACGATCACGTGCAGACGAATCCCGAACTTGATCTGGCGGCCATGCGCCGCGGCGCGCGCGCGAATATCGGCGATTTTCTTCGCCACCGCTGCGGGCGGCTCGCCCCACGTGAGATAGGTATCGATATGCTCGCCCGCCATGTCGTGCGCGGCCGGCGACGAACCACCGAACCACAGCGGCGGATGCGGGTTCTGCACGGGCGGATACAACGCCTTGCCGCCCTTCGAACTCAGATGCTTGCCTTCGAAATCGATCGCGTCGTTGGTGTGCGAGGCGGCCAGCAGCTTGCGCCAGATGTGCAGGAATTCGTCGGTGATTTCATAGCGCGTGTCGTGGTCGACGAACACGCCGTCGCCTTCCAGTTCGGCCGCGTCGCCGCCCGTCACGACATTGATCAGCAGACGCCCGTTCGACAGGCGGTCGAAGGTCGCCGCCATGCGCGCGGCCAATCCCGGCGACGAAATGCCAGGGCGGATCGCCACCAGAAACTTCAGGCGTTTGGTCGCGGCGATCAGGCTCGACGCGACGACCCATGCGTCCTCGCACGAGCGGCCCGTCGGCAGCAGCACGCCCTCGTAGCCGAGCGTATCGGCAGCGACGGCGATCTGCTGGAAATAGTCGTAATCGGCTGCGCGTGCGCCTTGGGACGTACCGAGATAGCGGCTGTCGCCGTGAGTCGGAATGAACCAGAACACATTCATTTGCTGCTCCTGCATGGTCGAAACTGGATTGAATGAAGACGGTGCGTCGAGCGTTCGCGCACACGCCGGCCGCGCGCATCCATCCGGCACACAGCCGGACGGTGCATCGCAAAGAGGCGGAAAAAATTCGGTAGCGGCGCTGGTTAGCGGCGACAGCGGACCCACCGGAGCGCGGGCGCCATGTGGCGGGTGAAGATCGGCATCAGGCAGGACATCGCGACGGCTTCCCTCGACCAAACGTGCGCGTCATGCGCTCGATTAAACGGCGACGGCGGCAAACACCGTCTGCATGGAGAAACAGTCTATGGATCGGGCTGCGGCTTTTGAACGATTTTTTTTAGCTTAGGTTTTCCACTTTCGTGATTAGCCCGACGCTAAAGCATACGGATGTTGCGCGTTGTGCACGCTGGAAAGGCAGGGTCACTATATATAATGGCGCACGTTTCCAATAATCCCGGTACAGGCCATGCGAACCACGCCGCCTGTACCCTGGCGGTGCAATGCATGCAAAAACTCATCCTGCCGTTCGTCGCCGGTTTTCTGGCTTCCCTGTTCTTTCACGAATCGACGCTGGCGCTGCTGCATGCAGCCGGGATGATCGACCCGACCGGTTTTTCGACCGCGCCGTTTTTACCGCTCGGGTTGCCTGAGTTCATCGCCAATGCGATCTGGAGCGCGTTCTGGGCCGTGCTGATGGCGTGGCTCTTGCGCGTCGCGCCGCATCGGCGTGCGCCGTGGGTGCCGGCTTTCGTGTTCGGCGGCATTGCGTTGACGGCGGCGAGTGTGTTCGTGATCGATCCGCTGCGCGGCATCTGGCCGAGCGGCAACATGCTGCCGCGCCTCTCCGTGGGGTTCGCGGCGAATGCGATGTGGGGCTGGGGCGCGCTGGTGTTCATGCGCGCGTTCATGGCGAGTGAAGACGAGGAATGAGCGGCTTGGCCGCTTGGCCGCAGGGTCAGTCGCAACGCTATGCCGCCGGCAAGGGCCGCATAGCATGCTGAACCTGGAATCGCTCGCGCCTTAACCGCGCAAATCCCGCAGCGGGTGTTCGTTCGCCGGCCACGGGCTCTCGAACATCTTCTCCACCTCGGCGGGGTTCACGTCTTCGATGCGCGCAAAGCGCCAGCGCGGCGCGTTGTCCTTGTCGATGATGCGTGCGCGAATGCCTTCGATCGTGTCGCCGTGCAGAAAGCTCGAGCGCGTCAGATCGAGATCGCTACGCAGCACATCGGCCATCGAACCCTCGGCGCGCGTCACCACTTCCAGCGACACCGCCATCGACAGCGGCGAACGTTCTCGCAACACCGCAATCATCTGTTCGGCCCAATCGGCGGCGCCGCCGCCGTTGCGCTCTCGTTCAAGCGACGCGAGAATCCGCGCGACATCCGGCAACGCGAAGTGACGATCGATCAACGCACGCGCGTTCGCCAGCGACGACGCCTCCGGTCGCGGCACGACCTGATGCGCAAGCGTCTCGCGTTCGATGCACGCCACCACGTCCGCGCCGCGCTCGAACCGCTCGCCGCGCAAGGTGTCGACCAGCGCGGGCAAGGCCGCGTCATCGATGTAGGTGTCGGCGAGACCCGCGTAGAGCGCGTCGGCCGCGCCGATCGTTTCGCCGGTCACGGCCAGATAGCGGCCGATCGCGCCCGGCGTGCGGGCCAGAAACCAGCCCGCGCCGACATCGGGAAAGAGGCCGATGCGGGTTTCGGGCATCGCCATCTTGATCGAACCGGTAACGACGCGCAGACCGCCGGTGCGATGCGCGCCCTGCGAAATGCCCATGCCGCCGCCCATCACGACGCCGTTCATCAACGCGATATACGGCTTCGGATAGGTAAAGATCGCGTGGTTGAGCCGGTATTCCTCGATGAAAAACGTGTCGCGCGCGTCATGCTCGCCGCGCTGCGCCGACTCGTAGAGAAAGCGGATGTCGCCGCCCGCGCAGAACGCGCGCGGGTGCTGGCTGCGCACCACGACGGCGAGCACGTCCGGATCTTCGCGCCACTGGTCGAGCGCCGCGTGCATCGCGCGAATCATGCCGGTCGACAGCGCGTTGAGCGCCTTCGGCCTTTCCAGTTCGATGAAACCGATGCGGTTGGCTACGTAAGTCGCGACTTCGTCGCTGATGGCGGGCGAGGCGGAAATGGACATGGAGAGCTAAGCGCAACGGCGCAAAGTGAGGTGGAATTGAACGTTATCACGCACTCGTGGCTTTGCGCCTGGGAGCGGGCACGCTGACACTGCTCGCCGCCTTCGCCGATTTTTTGGCCGAAGGCTGAGCAGCGGGCTCGTTGTCTGGTTCCGGCTCCAACTCCTCCGACGATTCGGTGCGCACATCAGGAGATTTTTTCTTGCGCGGGCCGGCGGTGGTCTTGGTGCTCTGCGGTTGCGTTGCGTGCGATGCGCCCAGCCAGGCGCCGAGCGCGACCTC
The DNA here is from genome assembly GCF_004339745.1 of Paraburkholderia sp. BL9I2N2. GTDB lineage: Bacteria > Pseudomonadota > Gammaproteobacteria > Burkholderiales > Burkholderiaceae > Paraburkholderia. The sequence goes on from NZ_SMGP01000001.1 coordinate 2,448,687, forward strand.
CACCACCGTATCGAGCGGCGCGCTCGGAAACACGGGACACGTGAGGTTCAGGGCAACGATGCCGTGCAGGTTCGCCCAGAACGCCTCGGCCCACACCGCCACATCCATCGACGCCGACAGACGCCCCGCTGCTTTGAGTTCTTCGAGCGCGGAAATCATGATGTGCAAGGCGGCCTCGCCGGGATCGTCCTCGGGTGCGGCCGCTTCGCCGCTTGCCTCGTCAGACGCCGTGATCCCAGTGTCCTCGCCTGCCACCGCCTTACCCTTCGCCGCGCCGCCCAACGCCGCGCCGGTGTAGCTCGGATCTTCCATGAAGATGAGCCGGTACGTTTCCGGATGCGCGACGCCGAATGCCACATAAGCCCGCCCGAGCGCCTTGAGCCGCTCGGCAGGATCGGCGATGCCCGCGAGCGGCACGAACGTCTCCAGCAGTTGCGCGTACCCCTCCGCGCACAACGCTTGCGCGATCTCATCGCGGCTTGCGAAGTGCAGATACAGCGTGGCCGGTGAATATTCGATGGCGTCGGCGATTTTGCGCATGGACAGCGCGGCAAAGCCTTCGCGCATCACGATGCGCCGCGCGGCATCGAGGATGCGTTCGCGCAGTGCCTGTTTCTGGCGGTTCTTTCGTTCGGCGATTCCCATGACGAACATTTTCGGGTTGACAAACTGAAAAGTCAAATTAAACTGAACACTGTTCACTGAACGGTGTTCATTAAATTTTCGAACATCAGTTGCAATTCATGCGGACGCGATGCGGCGCCGCTTCAAGGAGTCGTCATGCAAGTCACAGGCAAGGTGGGTTTATTCGGCGCCGCGGGCGCGGCCGGTCAGATCATCGCGGCGGCGCTCGGCGCGGCGGGTCGCGACTATCGGGTAGTCGGCCGCTCGCGCCAGCCGCTCGAGGCCGCGTTCGGCCACGATCCCCACGCGGAGATCGTCACGTGGAATCCGGACGACCCGGCTTCGATCCGCGCGGCGTCGCAAGGCCTGCAGACGGTGATCTATCTGGTCGGCGTGCCCTACGATCAGTTCGCCGCGCATCCGCCGCTCATGGAGAGAACGCTTGCCGGCGTAACGGCAGCGGGCGTCGAGCGCCTCATTCTGATCGGCACGGTGTATCCGTACGGCCGCGCCCGCGCCAATCCGATCCGCGAAAAACCATCCGCGTGAGCCGCATACGTTCAAGGGCCAAATGCGGCTCGCGCAGGAAAATCTGGTGCTGGCCGCACATGGCAAGGACGGCCTCTCGACCCTCGTGCTGCGCCTGCCCGACTTCTACGGTCCGGGTATCGAACGCAGTCTGCTGAACGGCGTGTTCGAAGCCGCGGCTAACGGCAAACGCGCGCAGGTGATCGGCCCCGTGGATGTGCCACATGAATTCATCTATCTGCCGGATATCGGACCGGTGGTCGAACAGCTCACCCGCACGCCCGAGGCGTATGGACGGTGGTGGCACCTCGCCGGCGCGGGCACCATCACGCAGCGCGAAGTGGCGCGGCAAGCCTACGCGCTGGCGGGCCGCCAACCGAAGCTGATGGTGGCGGGCAAAACCTGCTGCGCATCCTCGGCCTGTTCAATCCGTTGATGCGGGAACTGGTGGAGATGAATTACCTGATGACCGAACCGGTCGTGCTCGACGACTCGGCGTTGACCGAACTGATCGGCCCGATCGCCAGGACGTCGTATGAAGAAGGCATCCGCCATGCGTTCGATGCCGCGCGTGAGTCGGCATCGGCAAATGCAGGAGCGAACAGAAGCGCCGCGAGCGCGGCGTGAATGAGGATACGAGCACTGTCCGGGTACGGCGCTGGTGTGGCAGCGCCACTATCCCGCTACGTTGCCCGGCGGAAAGTGGCCACTCTTGAGCAGCACGGGCGTGCCGTTGCTGATCTGCAAGTGCTCGCGCGCGACCGCTTCGATGCGCGGACGTCCGGCGTCGAACGCCCGCATCCAGCCTTCCAGGTCCTCGGAGTAGGCGCCGAAGTGATCTTCGAGCGCTTCCACCGAGATCGCGCACGGCACCGGCTCGCCGTCCACCAGTGCGGGGAAAGACAACGGTCAGATTCGAGTCGCGGTAAGCGGGCGCGTCCGCGGGAAACCGAATTTCCATGGTCGCCTCATCAGAAAGATCCGGCAGGGAACCGGCGCCGGCGAGAACTGGCCGGCCCCGGACAACGTCGATATGGTACTCGCGCGGCCGGATTGCGGTCCAGCCTGCCGCAGCGCTTTCGTCAGCGGTATTGTCGATGTTCGCAGTCACGCTGTGCTCCGCCTTACTCACTGCCATCAAGCGCCTCCCAACAAGCGGTCGACGTAATCGCGCGCCCGCCTGCTCGACGAAGACGAGCGCCTCCTCTTCGCTGCCGAAGCGCTGCCCGTCGCCGAGTTCAAGCAAGGTTTCCATTCGGTGAGGATCGTCCGGACCGTGTTCAGCCAGGCTCACCGAGCCGACGTAGATCCCGCTCGCACTGCCGGCGGCCGCGGCCGGCATGTCGGCCACGGCCGCCGGCACGAGGCGCGCGGCGGCGCTGATGTAATAACCACGGTAAGGGGCCGCTGACCCGTTTCAGCCATATTCGTTCTCCTCGTTGCAATTCATAGGCGGACGCCGCGTGGACCTGCGTTCGATACGTCTGCCTGTGCGTTGACCTTCATGTCGCCGGTTGCGTCCGCGCGGCCGGTGCAGCACGCGCGTCGGGCGCGCGGCCAACCAGTATGTAAGGGCGCCTCGCGAGCCGATTAGTTCTGTCCGACTCACGCGGCGACGGACCCGATCGCACTTGTTCGGTTCGCGCCGGTCGAACGGGATCATCGGCACGGTCCGTGCTGCCGCGACGACGCCTTTTCGAGTTCAGCGAGCGCAATATGGGAAAATATTTTCTGCAAAACCACGAATTGCCCGAGCCGGATGGCGGCGAACACATGGTTTGCTTACGCCGAAAGCCACGGCATCGACATTCCAAAAGCCATCAGCATCTGGGAAGACGCGGCCACCAAGGAGGGCGAGGAAAGCCGCCGGGTGGTCAGCGCGGCGGGCATTACGATCGAAACGCCCTGAACGTCTTGCGAGACTCGACAGGCGCTCCTGGTCCACGTGGCAAGCCCGAATATCAATCTGAAAGGAAACAACACGATGCATTTCATGACGCAACTGCGCCGCGCCGGCCGCCTCGACCGCTTCCGAACCAATGCAGTGTTTGCGCTGGTTCGCCGGACGTCGCTGTCAGCCGCCGTTCCCGCCGCCGTGCTGCTCGGCGCGGCGGGCCTCGCCGGCTGCGCATCGTCGAACACCACGTCGCTGATCAATCTGCCAAACGGCCAGACCGGCTTCGCCGTGAATTGCAGCGGCGCCGACGCCGCTTCCAGCTGGGCCTCCTGCTACGTGCAGGCCGGCAAGGCATGCGGCGCGACGGGCTACGACATCGTGTCGAAAAGACAATGAGAAGGCGGCACGGCCGGCGGCAGCGTCACGAACGTCGTCTCGGCCAACGTGAAAAACCGCTCGATGATCGTGCGCTGCAAATAAGCGCCCGCGGCGCCTGGGTTCGCGCGGCGGCTCAGTGCGCCTGCATCTTTCGAAAACATGTTCAGCACGGCAACCCCGGCAATGATCAGCCCGAGCCCGATGAAGGCCGGCACGTCGGGCACCTGCCGGTACAGCAGCACCGCGACGAGCGTGATCAGCACGATGCCGGCGCCGGACCACACCGCGTAGACGATGCCGACCGGAAATGCTCTTGAGCGTGAGCGACAGGCAATAGAACGCCAACGCCGGTAGCCGAGCACGACCACCGCTGAAGGCAGGAACCGCGAGAAGCCCTCCGACGCGCGCATCGCGGACGTCGCGATCACTTCGGCCACGATCGCGATGCCGAGCAAGGCATAAGGAGGCAGCCGCATCGCCTCAGGCCTTTGCAAGCGCGAGCTTGCTGTAGTCGTGGCCGAGATGCGCGCACAGCGCTTCCACCACCAGCTCATGATCGCCGCGCTGCGGCAGACCCGACACCGTGATCGACCCGATCACGCCCGCGCCCGCCACCGTCAGCGGAAACGCGCCGCCATGCGACGCGTACTCCGTAGCAGGTAAGCCGTGCTTGTCGGCGAGCGTGCCGCCGGCCTGCTGCATCTTCAGGCCGATCGCGTACGAGCTGCGGCGGAAATGCGCAACCGTGTTGCTCTTGCGGGCGCACCCAATCGACGTTGTCCGGCGTCGCGCCGTCGAGCAGACTGAAGAAGAGCGGCTGACCGAAGGTGCGCAGGTCGATCGCAACGGGGATTACCGCGCGCCTTGGCGACCTCGTGCAGATAGGCGCCGACTTGCCACGCGCGGTCGGCATCGAATTGTGGGAACACCAGCGCGTGTTCCTGAGCGGCAATCACCTGCAGATCGTGAGCGATATCCATGGAGTTCAGAGCAAGGTAAGGGGTGGAGCGTGCGCCGCCGTGCGTGCATGGCGGCGTCGCGAGAGGAATCTGAATTCTAGCGCAGCGCCTTACGCAGGCCTTCCGGCATGCGACGTGAGCGATGCGTGCGGCGACCTTCAGAGCCCGCGCGCAGATTCATGGCCCGCGGATTGAAGCCGGTTCTTAAATAGCTATTGCACAGCTATCGGCTTTGTTCTATAATCTTTTCTTCGACGGACGCGGGGTGGAGCAGTCTGGCAGCTCGTCGGGCTCATAACCCGAAGGTCGTAGGTTCAAATCCTACCCCCGCAACCAAGTGCACCAAGCTGGTTGACTACGTCGAAGACAACATTGAAGGCTTGCCCAACCGGCAGGCCTTTTTTGTTTTCTTTCCAAATATTTCATAGCGCGTGGCGCATTCCCGGCTTTTCTCGTTTCCCCAGTCTGATTCCGGCAGCGGTTCTGACGGCAAATCCGCCCCACCCACGACGCCATCCACGCCCTCGGATCAAGCCTCGCGCGCAAGATACTCCGGATTCCGAACAAAATGATTGCGCCATTTGCGAGCAGTTTGGACGCCCCCTCGGCACCGACCTCACTGCCCGCGGAATCCCGCGCGACGCTATTTTTGCGGCCTGAGAAAAACCGCTTGCCAGTGATAAACTCCTATCACCCTTTCTCGTCCCCTTCCTATGAAATTCTGTTCTGTCTGCGGCCAGGGCGTCAGCCTGAGCATTCCGCCTGGCGACAACCGCGAGCGCTTCGTATGCGGCAGTTGCGGCACGGTGCACTATCAGAATCCGCGCAACGTGGTCGGCACCGTCCCGGTCTGGGACGAGAAAGTGCTCCTGTGCCGTCGCGCAATCGAACCGCGCTACGGCTACTGGACGCTGCCCGCGGGCTTCATGGAAATGGGTGAGACGACCGCCGAGGCGGCATCGCGCGAAACGCTGGAAGAAGCCGGCGCGCGCGTCGAAGTGCAAAACCTTTTCTCGCTGCTGAACGTGCCGCACGTGCATCAGGTGCATCTGTTCTATATGGCGCGCCTGCTCGACCTCGACATTGCCGCCGGCGAAGAAAGCCTCGAAGTGAAGCTCTTCGAAGAACACGAAATCCCCTGGGACGAGATTGCCTTTCCCACCGTCGGCCAGACCCTGCGTTTCTTTTTCGCCGACCGCGCCGCCGGCAGCTTCGGCCTGCACACGGGCGACATCTTCCGCTCGCTGCGCGAAGGTTGAGCGGCGCGCATGGTTCCCTGGCTCGGACCTGACGATCCGTTCCCGCCCGTCGAGCGCGCCCTCGGCGCGACCAGCGGCGCGCCGGGCCTGCTCGCGGCCAGCGGCGACCTGCTGCCGTCGCGGCTGATCGACGCCTACCGGCGCGGCATCTTTCCGTGGTATTCGGACGGCCAGCCGGTGTTGTGGTGGAGCCCCGACCCGCGCATGGTCCTGCGCCCCGCCGACTTCAAAGTGGCGCCGTCGCTACGCAAAACGCTCAGGCGCGTGCTGCGCGAAGACGCGTGGGAAATCCGCGTCGACCATGATTTCGCCGCAGTGATGCGCGCCTGCGCGCAGGCGCCGCGACGTGGACAGCGCGGCACATGGATCACCGCGGATGTCGTCGAAGCGTACTCGTCGCTGCATCGTGTGGGCGACGCGCACAGCATCGAAACCTGGTTCGAAGGCAAGCGCGTGGGCGGTTTGTACGGCGTGTCGTTCGGCAAAATGTTCTTCGGCGAATCCATGTTCGCGGACGTCACGGATGCGTCGAAAATGGCGCTGGCTGCGCTTGTCGGACACTTACGCCGTCACGAAATAGAAATGATAGACTGCCAGCAGAACACGTCGCATCTGGCGTCGCTAGGCGGTCGCGAGATAGCGCGCAAGGCGTTCATCGCGCATGTTCGCGCGTCGGTCGAGGCGCCGCCGATTCCCTGGCGCTTCGACAAGACCGCGTTGCTCGAGGTCGTTGCGCCAGCGGCGTAGGAAGAATCAGGCCGAATCCGGATCCGCCGCCTACCGAGCCGCGGGTCACGAGCCGCGGGTCGTCCACCGCAAGGCGCCGGGTTTGCATTACCAGAGATGCTTCGAGAGCTGCCAACGTGACTCATCCCAACGAGCTGCCTCTTTCCCCGCTTTCGGCGCTGCAATTTTATGCAACAGCGCCCTATCCCTGCAGTTATCTGGACGGGCGCATCGCGCGCTCGCAAGTCGCCACCCCGAGTCACCTGATCAACTCCGACGTCTACACCGACCTCGTCAAGGCCGGCTTCCGGCGCTCGGGCGTGTTCACGTACCGGCCGTATTGCGACGGCTGCCGCGCCTGTGTGCCGGTGCGCGTGCCGGTCGACCAGTTCGAGCCGAACCGCACGCAGCGCCGCGTCTGGAAGAAACACGGCGAACTGATCGCGACCGTCGCGCCGCTCCACTACGACGAAGAGCACTACGCGCTCTACATGCGCTATCAATCGGCGCGGCATGCGGGCGGCGGCATGGATCGCGACAGCCGCGACCAATATGAACAGTTCCTGTTGCAGAGCCGGATCAACTCGCGGCTGGTCGAATTCCGCGAGCCGCTGCGGGACCGGCCCAATGCGCCGGGCATTCTGCGCATGATCAGCATGATCGACATCCTCGGCGACGGGCTCTCCTCGGTGTACACGTTTTTCGAGCCGGGGCTGCCGAACACGAGCTTCGGCACCTACAACATCTATTGGCAGATCGAGCAGGCACGCAGCCTCAAGCTGCCCTACGTGTATCTCGGCTACTGGATTCGCGAGAGTCCGAAGATGGCGTACAAGGCGAATTTCCGGCCGCTCGAGGGTTTGATCGACGGCGCCTGGCGCGTGCTCGATCCCACGGACGTGGACCTGCCGCCGCTCGACCCGGCGATGCAGGGCAAGCGCGCGCCGTTCAAGCCGTAGCAAAGCCATACATGGCAAGGCAGTAGCAGCAGCGGCCCGCTCGGGCCGCGACTCGATCCCGACAGTCGGTCTCATTGAAGCCTCAAAGCCGGTAAAATGGCGGGTTCCCATTTTCCGGCCGCCCGGCTTCGTCCCGTGTTCAGTTCCCTCTACCCGCTTGTACGCGCCCAACTCTTTCGCATGGACGCGGAAGACGCTCACCACCTCACCTTGCGCATGCTCGGCGCCGCCGGCCGCACGGGCCTCGCCGGCGCGCTCGCGCCGCGCGTGCCGGATGCGCCGCGCACCGTGATGGGGCTGACGTTCCGCAATCCGGTGGGACTCGCCGCGGGCCTCGACAAGGACGGCGCCTGCATAGACGGCCTCGCCGCGCTCGGCTTCGGCTTCATCGAAGTGGGCACGGTCACGCCGCGCGCGCAACCGGGCAATCCGCGGCCGCGCATGTTCCGCCTGCCGCAGGCGAACGCCGTGATCAACCGGATGGGCTTTAACAACGCGGGCGTCGACCAGTTCGTGAAAAACGTGCAGGCCGCGCGCTATCGCGGCATTCTCGGCCTGAACATCGGCAAGAACGCCGACACGCCGATCGAACGCGCCGCCGAAGACTATCTGTACTGTCTCGAGCGCGTGTATCCGTTCGCCAGCTACGTGACGGTCAATATCTCGTCGCCGAATACGAAGAATCTGCGCCAGTTGCAAGGCGCCGGCGAACTCGACGCGCTGCTCGCGGCGCTCAAAGAGAAGCAGCAGCGCCTGGCCGACATGCACGGCAAGCTCGTGCCGCTCGCGCTGAAGATCGCGCCGGACCTCGACGACGAACAGATCAAGTCGATCGCCGACACGCTGTTGCGCCATCAGTTCGAAGGCGTGATCGCCACCAACACCACGCTCTCGCGCACGGCCGTCGCCGGCATGCAATACGGCGACGAAGCCGGCGGCCTGTCGGGCAAGCCGGTGTTCGACGCGTCGAATGAAGTGATCCGCAGGCTGCGCGCGGAAGTCGGCGAGGCTGTGCCGATCATCGGCGTCGGCGGGATTTTTTCCGGCGACGACGCGCGCGCCAAGATCGCGGCCGGCGCGTCGCTGGTGCAGCTCTATACCGGCTTCATCTACCGCGGACCGGCGCTGATCGCCGAATGCGCACAAGCGCTTCGCTAAGCGCGGCCTCAGTGAGCGCGGCGCGCTGAGGCGCGCCGGTATATAGACATAAACAAACGGTATTTTGGTTTCGATAGTCTGCTTTGTTATGCTTTCGTCTGTTAAAACGCCAGACGAACAAAAAGGAACTCGATGAAATTTGGCTTGCTGAAAAAGATTCTCGTCGCCGGTCTGATCGGCGCTTCGTTCACCGCCGCCGCCGCCCACGCCGACGACCTGCTCGATCAGGTCAAACAGCGCGGCACGCTGCGCATCGGCCTCGAAGGCACCTTCCCGCCGTTCAATTCGAAAGCGCCGTCGGGCGAACTGGTCGGCTACGACGTCGACATCGCCAAGGCCGTGGCCGCCAAGCTCGGCGTGAAGCCGGAATTCGTCACGACCGAATGGAGCGGCATCATCGCCGGTTTGCAGGCGAACAAGTTCGACGTGATCGTCAACCAGGTCGGCATCACCGACGCGCGCAAGCAGGCGCTCGACTTCTCGCCGGCCTACACGTACTCGGCCGCGCAACTGATCCAGCGTAAGGACGACACGCGCCAGTTCAAGTCGCTCGACGACCTGAAGGGCAAGAAGCTCGGCGTCGGTCTGGGCACGAACTACATGGACATGGCCAAGTCAGTGCCGGGCATCGACGTGAAGACGTATCCGGGCGCGCCCGAGTATCTGCGCGATCTGGCCGCCGGCCGTCTGGATGCGGCGCTCAACGACCGCCTGATGCTCGCGTACCTGATGAAGAACTCGCAGTTGCCGCTGCGCACCGGCGCCAACGTCGGCGCGGGCACGCCGTCTGGCATTCCGTTCAGGAAGGGCAATCCGAAGTTCGCCAAGGCGATCGACGACGCGATGACCCAGCTCGAAGCGGACGGCACGTTCTCGAAGATCTCGGACAAGTGGTTCGGCATCGACGTCAGCAAGCCGATCAAGTAAAGACGCGCTGACTGAAACGAAGGGCGGCATCGTCAGCGATGCCGCCCTTCGCGCTTTTGCAGCAAAGTTTATGATGTGCGCTTTTGCGCGCCAACCGACCACCGCTCATGTCCACCACTTCCCTGCTCGTCCAATCGCTTCCTGTGCTCGCGCAGGGCGCCGTCCTGACGGTCAAGTTCGCGGTTCTGTCGATGATCTTCGGCCTGATTGCCGGCGCCGTGCTCGCGTTGATGGGCGTCAGCCACAACCGCGTGCTGAACTGGATCGCGCGCATTTACGTGAGCGTGATGCGCGGCACGCCGCTGCTGGTGCAGATTTTCGTGATCTATTACGGCTTGCCGAGTTTTGGCATTTCACTCGATCCGACGCCGGCCGGCGTGATCGCCTTGTCGGCGAATGTGGCGGCCTATCTGTCGGAGAGCATGCGCGGCGCGATCCTGGGCATTCACAAGGGCCAGTGGCTCGCCGCCTATAGTCTCGGACTCTCGCGCCGCCAGACTCTGCGCTACGTGATCGCGCCGCAAGCCTTGCGCATTGCCGTGCCGAGTCTGTCGAACAGCCTGATCAGCCTGATCAAGGACACCTCGCTGGTGTCGGTGATCACCGTGACCGAACTGCTGCGCAGCGCGCAGGAAATCATCGCCTCGACCTATCAGCCGCTGCCGCTGTATCTCGCCGCGGCCGCGATCTACTGGGTGCTGTGCCAGGTGCTCGAAAGCGTGCAACGCTGGTACGAACGGCGCCTTGCGCTGCCGTCGCGCCACTGAGCCCGTGGTGCATCTGCCTTAACGGCTGGCGACCGGCGACGCCGCATCCAGCGGCGCGCCGAAGCGCTCGAAGCGCGGCGTGTAATAGTGATCCGGGTCGAGCGAAAACGCGACGTGACGCGTGCGCCCCATCAATTCCTTGCGCGGAAAGAAGCCGAAGTAACGCGAATCGGCGCTGTCGTCGCGATTGTCGCCGAGCATCAGATACTCGCCGGGCGGCACGATCACCGGCCCGAACGAGTCGCGCGGGCTCGGCGCTTGCGGCGCGAGCCGCACGGTATGCGCGACGCCGTCGAAGCGCTCGGTCAGATAATCGCCGGGCGACGCGGCGTCGCCGGGCAGCGGTTTGAACTTCAGCGGCTGGTAATCGGCGCGCACGCCGTTTACGTACAGCACGTTCTCGCGCATCGCCACGCTGTCGCCGGGCAGGCCGATCAGACGCTTGACCATCAATTCATGCGCCGCCGACGAATCGATCGTCACGATATCGCCGCGCTGCGGATCGTGCAGATGCGCGATCGCGATGTGCGTGAGCGGCACGCGCAGATCGTAGGCCATCTTGTCCACGAAGATGCGGTCGCCCTCGCGGATGGTCGGCAGCATCGAGCCGCTCGGCACGACGTTCCAGTCGGCCACGGCGCTGCGAAACAGCACCATCAAGAAGAGAAACGCGACGAGGCTCTTGTTGTCGCGCCACAGTTTTCCGAGCATGCGCATGGCAGGCGGCTCCATTGGAAGGAATTCGAAAGCAGCGGGCACGTGGAGTGTTTTTCTTTCCGCATGCCCGCGCAAATCCTACCACCGCTGCTGGGTGCAACGCGGCAACAGCGGCGGCGGATTGCGATAGCGGGATCGCAAGATGGCATGGCGGCGGCACGGGCTCGCACGCCTCGACGCACGCTCAATGCGCCCTCATTCGCCCGCGAACTTCAACCCGAGCGCCGCGCGCGCCGCGTCGGCCATCGCGATCATCTGTAGCGACTTGCTGTGCGGCATCACCGGGCTTTCCAGTTGCCCCGTCCTGATCAGTTCACAGAAGTGCGCGGTCTCGTAGTTCAGCCCGCCGCCTTCGAACGGCTCGTCGAGTTCGACCACGCGTCCATCGGCATAGCGGATGGTCGCGCGCGACGGATTCCACCACGGCTCGTGAATCGTGACGTGGCCCCCTTTGGCCATCAGCAGCGCATCACCCTTGCCGTGCAGATCGAGCCCGCAAAACAACTGGGCGATGCCGCCCTCGTGCTGGCTGTTCAGGCTCGCGAACGTATCGACGCCGGTCGCCCCGAGCCGCCCGAGCGTTTGCACCTCACGAGGCGCGCCCAGCCAGTCGACGGCGAGAAACATCTCGTAGATGCCGATGTCGAGCAGCGCGCCCCCCGCATGCTCGAACGACAGCGACGGGTGATCGTCCGGCACGCCCGGCACCGAGCAGCCGGCTCGCACCAGACCGACCGCGCCGATCGGATCGACGTCTAGATGCGCGCGCAACTTTCTGTAGAGCGGATAAAAGGGCGGCTTCATGGCCTCCATGAACAGCCGTTGCGCGGCGCGCGCGGCATCGAGCACGCGCTCGAGCTGCGGCTGATTGATGGTGGCGGGTTTTTCGCACAGTACGTGCAGACCGGCTTGCAGCGCGGCAATCGCGTAGTCGGCGTGACTGTCCTGGACGGTGGCGATATAGAGCGCGTCGATCCCGCTGGCGAGCAGCGCGTCGAAACTCGCGCAGACTTCGCCGCCGAATTCACCGGCGAAAGCCGTGGCCGGTTCCGCGCGGCGTGACCACAGCGCGGTCAGTTGCGCGTGCGGCACATGAGCGAGACCTTGTGCGAAGCGACGGGCAATGCGGCCCGTCCCGACGATTCCCCAACGGATCGTGCCGCCCGAGGGGATTTCCTGCGTTGCGATTGTCATCGTTCCTTCGAGTCCATGCAGTTCAGAACAGGCGCTATTGTCGCGCATGCCGCACGCTCTCGCGTGGACGTGAACTCGCGCCCTCTGCCACACAGTCTCACAAGGAAAATACCAAAGACCCAGCGTGCCGCCGCGGCGGCGACGCTCAGCCGAGTGCCGGCGGTTCCGCTGAAAAATGGCCGCTGACTTCTTCTGCGGTGTAGTCGATCATGGCGAGCGAAGCGATTTCCGCTTCCTTCGGATCGCGCCGTTCAATCGCTTCGACCACGCGTTGATGGGAATTCACTGCGGTTTCCCACAGTCCGTCCCTGTCGGTGACGATGGGATTGACCGTCGATAGCGCGCCGCGAATGATCGCCGCCATCTGCTTGAAGAACTGATTGCCGCTCGCCACCACGATGCGGGTGTGGAACAGTTCGTCCGCTTCCTGATAGCCCGGCTCGCCCGGCCGGATCGTGCGGAACGCCTCGAACGCCTCGCGAATCGCGGCAATATCCGCCGCGCTGCCGCGCGCGGCCGCCTGCGCCGAAGCGCGCGGCTCGATCAGGATGCGAAACTCGATCACGTCGCGCAGAAACAGCGGATCGGGTTTCGCGCGAAAACGCCAGTTCACGACGTCTTCGTCGATCATGCGCCAATCGCTCATCGACCGGATGCGCGTGCCGATTTTCGGCCGCACGTCCAGCATGTCGCGCGCGAGCAGCATCGACAGCGCCTCGCGCATGACGGTGCGGCTGACGTCGAACTCCTTCGACAGCACATCCTGCGGTGGCAGTATGGCGCCGTATTTCTCTTCGACGATCCCCGTGACCAGTCCATCCATGACTTTGCTCACGAGCGATCGATCTTTGTTTGCCTGTTCCATGACACTCTCCCCGAAGCGGTGTTTGCCCCCGCGTAGCCTGTTGATCAAGCGGCCCTTATACGTCGTTCTATTGATGTCACTTAGTTCTTCTACGATACGTTGCTAGCTTCAAAACGGTTGCGCCAGTTGGGAAACTTCCTGACAGGGTTATCCCTCTGAAGAATTGTTTCTTCCTTGTAACGCCGCATATTTTGACGGGCCATAAGCTTGCATATCAAGCGTGCCTGCATTGCAGAATTTGCATAGTGCGAAGACGCACGTTGCGAGACGATTTGTCTGATCCACGATGCCTCGGCGGATAGGCTGGCGGGAAACGACGAATGACGTGCGCATCAGCGGGTGCTCACGGCAACCGCTGGCGAGTCCTGCGTCGAAGCCGCCGTCGAATCCTGAATGGAACTCTGAGTGCAACCCGGCGCCGTCACCGACCCCGCCGTCACCGACCCATAGCGCCCGCCGAAAAAAATCAGGGGCGCGTGTTCATCGAGCGAGAACACCAGCACCTCGCCGACGAAGAGCGTATGGTCGCCGCACGGATGCCGGTCCACCACGCGCGCCGCGAAACGCGCCGCCGCGTGTTCGAGCAGCTCCACGTCGGGCAGCCCTTCGACCGCCGCGAAACGCGGCGCGAGCAAGCTCTGCGGTTCGCCGGCGAAGTGGCGGCTATGCGGCTCCTGCGCCTCGGACAACACGCTCACGCCGAACAGCGCGCTGTCCATCAGACGCTCGTGCATGCGCGCCCGGTGCCCGACCGAGACGACGATCAGTGGCGGCTTGAGCGAACCCGACATGAAGGCGTTGGCGGTCATCGCGTGCAAATTGTCGCCGCTGCCGGTCGAGATCACCACGACGCCGGTCGCGAAGCGTCCCAACGCGTGGCGAAAGCGCCGCTCGTCGAAAGCCGCCTGCGAGGCGCGCGGCGCCTCAGCGTGAAGTACCCTTGCCTGCATGGCTGGCCTCCTGTTCGCGATCGTACTGGTCGTCAAAGCGCACGATGTCGTCTTCGCCGAGATGGCGGCCTGATTGCACCTCGATCCTTTCAAGCGGCGTCCTGCCGGGATTCTCGAACCGGTTCGCGACGCCGGGCGGAATGCCCGTCGACTGGTTCTCCGTGAGCAGGAAGCATTCCTCGCCGCGCGTGACGTGGGCCGTGCCGCGTGCCGCCGAATTCCAGCCGCCCACCTCCGACCAGCCCGCGGAGAACGGCACCGCGACGCCGATCAGCCGCGCGTCGGTGCCGACGCGCTCCATCACCGCGTAGTCGATCGAATCGGACGGGCACAGGGCGAAGGCATCGCGCGCGAGATGCAGCGCGCCGCCGCCGTCGACCGTGGCACGCTCGAACGCGGCCGCGCAGGCCTCGGCAATCGCCGGCTGGCAGAGCTTGATCGCCGTGAGCCACACCGACGCGCGCACCACGAACATGCCGCTGTTCCACCAGTAATTGCCGCAAGCGAGATAGCGCTCGGCCAGTTCCGGATCGGGCTTCTCGACAAACCGTTCGATGGCGCGCGCGCCCCGCGTGCCGAGCGCCCCACCCGTGCGGATATAGCCGTAGCCGGTATCCGCGCGCTTCGGTGGCACGCCGAGCGTGACAATGGCGCCGCGTGCAGCGTGGTCGAGCGCCTCGGCGAGCGCCGAGCCGAACGCAATGTGATCGGCAATCAGATGGTCCGCCGGCAACGCCACGATGAGCGGATCGTCGCCTTCCACAACCGACGCGCGCGCGGCGAGCGCGGCGACGGTCAACGTGGGCGCGGTATTGCGCGACATCGGTTCGAGGACCATGCGCACCGGCCGGCTCGATGGTTCGAGCCGCTCCAGACGTTCGAGCGTTTGCAGGTGCTGATCCTCGCAGCAAACCACCAGCGGCGCAGCAATGGAATGCGTGCCGGATGCCGGGCTAGTACGTTGCGCTGCGGCGAAAGACGCGTCGAGGCGGCTCAGCATGGTTTCGAGCAGCGACTCGTCGCCCACCAGGCCGATCGACTGCTTCGGACTGCGCTCGCGCGAAAACGGCCGCAATCGCGTGCCCGAGCCGCCGGCGAGAATCACCGGCTGCACGGATAGACGCGTGGCTGTTTCGCTGACGCCCCCGGCCGAGGCAAGCGGATTGCCTGGTTCTACGATGCGATTCATGTGCAAGTCCCCTATCCGGTCAAACTGGTCCGGCGCATTGTTCTATTTGTCCTGCGTGCTACGTGTAAAGCCATGCCTTCGTTCAGTGGCCGCCGTCAGTCGAAGCGGCAAGCAGCGAGCGGTTTGTGCGCGATGAAGTGAAACCACCAGGCGTCGCTCGGTTCCACATCGTCGGTAATGAGATTGCCCACGGAACTGTCGAACACCGCGTCGCATTGCAAGCCGACCTGTGCCAGTTGCCGGCGCTGCTCGCGCAGCGTCGTGTAGACGATCACAATGCCGAAGTTGTGGGCCGCCGCGGTGTTGACCGCATAGCCGCCGTAGTCGTGATTCAGCTTGGCGTTGCGCACATAGTTCAGCGTGCCGAGCTGGAAACGCCGCGCCGAGCGCAGCGTGCGCCAGCCGAGTTTGAGCGGATTGAACGTGAATTTCGGCAGCAGTTGCCAGATGTTTTCGCCGTAGCCGGGGCCGCCGCGGTTGTGCGACGAAAACAGCACATAGCCGCCGGGCCGCACCACGCGATACATCTCTTCGAGAATCTTCGCGCGATCGTCGTAGTCGACGCAGTCGATGCCGTTCCAGCTGAATTGCGCGAGCCCGTAATGATCCGAAGGCAGCGCGGACATGTCACGCGCGTCCATATGCCGAAGGTCGCGTTCGGGAAAGCGCGCCTTCGCGAGATCGAGCAGCTTTTGTGTGTAGTCGACGCCGGTGTAGTCGTCGGAGATCGCCGTCATCAACGGAATCGTGCGGCCGGTGCCGATTCCGATATCGAGCAAGGGCTCACCCGCGCAACGCTGTGCGAGCCAGGCAAAGGCAGCCCGTTCGCCGGGATCGGAATAGGTCTTGTCGAGCATGAAAACGCGCTCGGCGTCCGACGAATTCCATGCAACTCGGTTGATGCGGTCCAACTCGGATTGACTGTTCACTACGCGCTCCCCGTAAGCGTCTGTGCGCTGGACAATCCGTGCGCATGCATAACGCTTCCCCGAATAGACGGAACCCGCGCGCGCGCTTTAAAAGCCATCGCGTGGCCTTTGGCTCGCCGGATACCACCAGCCGAACCGGCCATCGAACACCACTGGCCTCACGCCACGCTCCTCACCAGGTCCCCGCTCTCAATCCATTACAACAAACGTTGCATGATCGATATGTACGTCCAGCCACATTGTCTTGGAGTCCGATTCAAAGGTGAATGCATGTCATACGCGCTATTAGAAATAGACAGCGTAGTCCGTCGCCATGCGACGCGCGCAGCGCGAACGTCGAGCGCGTGGCGAGCACATCTGATAGGAGAAGCGCGCGCGGCCGAGGCCACATCGCTCTCGCGTGGCGTCAGCTTCGCACGTGCAACTTGTGCACTGGAAGGCGTGACGAGCGCCCGCCCCATCACAACAACTCGAACGTGTTCACGAGCACCGCGCTGTCGCGCTCACGGCGCCGCCCGCCGAAAAGCGGCTGGCTGCCGCGCACCTGGCGCGTAAGGCCGATGAAGGGCACGCCGTGTTCGAGATAGGGCCCTTCCGTCTTGCGAAAGCCGAATTGTTCGTAGAAGCCGCGCAAACCAAGCGGCGCGCTGACACGCGCGGCATGGCCCGGCCAACGGCCGACAATCGCCTGCAGCACGCGTTCGATCAATAGTTCGGCGGTGCCGTCGCCGCGTCGCAGCGGACTCGTCAGCACCTTGTCGATGGTGATCTCCGGATCTTCCGCGTCGCCGGGTTGCAGGCGCGCGTAGGCGAGGATCGGCATCGACCGCGCCATGTCCTCCACGGCGAACACATGCAACGCGTGTTCGTCGCGGCCATCCGCGTCAAGACAAACATGCGATTGTTCGACCACGAACACCGCGCTGCGCGCGCGCAAGATCAGATACAACTCGCGAGCCGAAAGCTGATCGAATTCCAGCGTTTTCCAGTTCATCACGTACCCCAGCGGTCAGTAAGTTCAATGAGGCCGGCATCGCGCGCCGGCTTCTACGACCTGGCTGTATAGGCCGGCCCGTTCTGATGGCTACACGGTACGTCCACGAAACTCGTGTTTCCGTGCGCCATCGCACTGACGCTGGGCGTTGACAATTCTTAAATACGCAGACATCGGGGCGCGGCTTGCAGAAAACCGCCCGAAAGCGCACGCAGTCAATGTGAACGCGCCGCATCCGGCATAGGGACTCCGCCGGCATGCGCCGCGGCAACGAACAGAAATAGCGATCACGTGCGCTGGATCGATGTCCGCAAATTCAAGACTGTTCAACAACAGGGGACCACACCATGAAAAACGCATTGCGACGCATCCTTTCCGAATCGGCTCGCCTGGATGTCCCGGCGGACACCCTGGCCGATGACGCCGACCTGTACGCCGCGGGCCTCTCCTCGCTCGCGACCGTGCATCTGATGCTGGCAATCGAAGATGAATTCGGGATTGAAATTCCGGACCGTCTGTTGACACGGCGCCTGTTCTCCAGCATCGATTCGATGGCCGCCGCAATCACCGAGCTGCAACAGGCGAAGGCGGCAGCATGAACGCCCCGCTGCTGGACGCGGCGGCGGCCGCCGCCGCTACGCAGGCGCACGATGCGTCCGAAGGCGCCGACGCGTCGGTCGTGCTGACCGCCGTCGAAACCGAACCCGGCTGGCGCGCGGCCGCGCAACGCTGTGCGGCGGTAGCCGCGCAGTTCGCCGACTCGGTGGATCGCGAGGCGCGCTTCCCGAGCGAAGCGTTCGACGCGCTCAAGCGCGAATGCCTGCTCTCGGCGATGGTGCCGGCCGCGTTCGGCGGCGCGGGCCTGTCGCTCGCGGACGTCGGCGCGATCTGCGAAACGCTCGCGCAAGGCTGCGCCTCCACCGCGATGGTGTATGCGATGCATCAGATCCAGGTGGCATGTATCGAGGCGCATGGCAGCGATGCCGCATGGCATCGACAGCTGCTCGTGCAACTGGTCAAGCAGCAGTGGCTGCTGGCATCGGCCACTTCCGAGGAAACCATCGGCGGCAATATGCGCACCAGCGCCTGCTCGGTCGAACTCGACGCTGCGCGCTTTCGCATCGAAAAGCTCGCACCGACGATTTCGTACGGCGCGCACGCCGACGGCATTCTCGTCACCGCGCGCCGCACCGCCGAGTCGGCAGCCGCCGACCAGGTGCTGATCGTCGCGTTGCGTTCCGACACGCAACTGGAAAAGCGCGGCGGCTGGGATTCGATGGGCATGCGCGGAACCTGCAGCGAGGGCTTCCGGCTCGTCGCCACGGGTCTGGCCGAACAGATTCTGCCGACGCCATTCGCCGAGATCGCCGATCAAACCATGCTGCCGGTCTCGCACACGCTGTGGGCCTCGGTTTGGACCGGCGTGGCCACCGACGCCGTGAATCGCGCGAAAGCGTTCTTCCGTGCACAGGCGCGTGCGAAGCCAGGTGTGGTGCCACCGGCCGGTTTGCGCCTCGCTGAAGCGGTCGGTCTGCTGCAGATGATGCAGGCGCGCCTCGCGGTCGCGCTGGAGGCGGCACGCGCCGCTCACCAGGCGCGCCACGGCGGCTCGCAAGCCGATGCGCCGCTCGCGGCCATGCTCGGATTCGCATCCGACATGAACACGCTGAAGACGAGCATCTCCACCACCGCGCTGCAGGTCGTGCACGAAGTGCTGATGATCTGCGGCATGGCGGGTTACAAGAACGGCACGCCGTACAGCGTCGGGCGCCATTTGCGCGACCTGCACTCCGCGCCGCTGATGATCAATAACGACCGTATTGCGCAGAACACCGCGAGCCTCTTGCTCGCGCAACGTCCTGCCGCCCCGGGGAGAGCCTGATATGAACACGATGACCGATACCGTCGCTCTTGCCGCCGCCGCGCAAGCAGCCGAAGCGCCGAGCTTTCGTGACGAACTGCTGGCCGCGGGCCTGTTGATCGACACCGGCGAAAACGGCCTGTATGGCCGCAGCCAGGTTTTCGAAGACGTGGTGGACCGCCTGAACGTGGCGATCACGCATCTGGGCGCGGACCAGCAGCCGGAAGTGCTGCGCTTTCCGCCCGCCATGCGCCGCACCGACTTCGAAGACAGCGAGTATCTGAAGAGCTTCCCGAATCTGGCGGGTACGATCCACTCGTTCTGCGGCAACGACATGGGCCACCGGCGCCTGTTGCACGCACTCGACGACGCCATGACGGAAAGCGACGACGATCGCAGCGACGAGTGGATGGCGCAGCAGAAGCCGACCCGCGTGGTGCTCACGCCGGCTGCCTGCTATCCGATCTATCCGGTGATGGCGCGGCGCGGTCCGTTGCCCGCCGACGGCCGCACGATCGACGTGCTGTCGTATTGCTTCCGTCACGAACCGTCGCTCGATCCCGGCCGCATGCAGATGTTCCGCCAGCGCGAATACGTGCGTCTCGGCAGCGCCGAACAGGTGATGGCATTCCGGCAGATGTGGATCGAACGCGGCTCGCTGCTGGTCAATCTGCTGCAATTGCCGGTCGAAGTGGATCTCGCCAACGATCCGTTCTTCGGCCGCGGCGGCAAGATCGTCGCCGATAGCCAGCGTGCCCAGGCGCTCAAGTTCGAACTGCTGATTCCGGTGGCCGATCCGCGCGGCAAGACGGCTTGCCTGTCGTTCAACTATCACATGGAACACTTCGGCGCGATCTGGAAGATCGCGTGCGAAGACGGCGCGGTCGCGCATACGGGTTGTGTCGGTTTCGGCATGGAACGCATCACACTCGCGCTATTCCGTCATCATGGGCTCGACGTGAACGCGTGGCCGGACGATGTGCGCGCGCTGCTGTGGGGCGATGCCGAAGCGCGCGTGGCGCATGGGCTCGCAACCATGCAACCGTCGTCCGCCGAAACGGCGCAAGGCACCGGAGAGTGCGTATGAATCCGTCGCTGACACCTGTACCGAACGGCGCGAACGGCGCTTTCCTGCTGACCCGGCGCGTCGATCTGCCCGCCGCGGGTGGCGTGGCCGCACCGGCGCCCGCCGCGCGTTTGCGCGAGCATGCGCCGCATGCGCTGCATCAGGGCGAGCGCGTCTGGCAGGAGACTAACTGCTACGTCGATCTGTGGATCGAACTGCTGCACGGCTTCGGGCTCGACCCGCGCGCCGCGCTCGGCTTTACCGTCACGCAGGATTTCGAAGGCGACCAGTTCACGTTCTTCAAGTTTCCGCTCGAAGACCTCGACCGGCTCTACGGCACCCAGGTGCAGGAACTGGCCATCTACGATTCGCTCGAAACGCGCGTGCTCGCGCAGACCTTGCGCGGCCATACCGTGCTGGTGGAAGTGGACGGCTATTACCTGCCGAACACGCGCGCCACGTCGTACCGGCGTGAGCATCCGAAAACCACGGTGGGCATCGACTTCATCGATCCGGACGCGCGCCGTCTCGGCTATTTCCACAACACCGGCTATCACCTGCTCGACGGTGAAGACTACGACGGCGTGTTTCGCAAGCTGCCGCAGTTCCAGCAGCAGCCCGATCTGCTGTTTCCGTATGTGGAGTTCGCCAAGCAGGCGCGGCCCGCGCTCGAAGGCACCGCGCTGGCCGAAGCGTCGGCGGAACTGCTGTGCGCGCATCTCGGGCGCCGGCCGCTGACGAATCCCATTTCGCAATGGCGTGCCGCGTTTCCCGCGCATCTCGAGACGCTGTTCGAACGTGGCGAAAAGTTCTTCCACCCGTACTCGTTCAACCTGATGAGGCAGCTCGGCGCGAACTTCGAGTTTCTTTCGAAGTATCTGTTGTGGCTTTCCGCACAAGGCTTCGAGGTGCCGGCAGCGATTCCGGCAGCGGCGCAGAGCATCGCGTCGGAGTCGATGGTGATGCAGTTCCGGCTCGTGCGGGCGATTGCCCGCGGCCGGCGCGATCTGTGCGAAGACTGCTTCGACGTGCTCGAAAGCGCTTACGAAAAGACGCTGCCACCGCTCGCCGCTCTGGTGCTGTGACGCGCCGTGCGCGGCTTCGCGGACTTCTCGGGGATTTGCCGTGGATGCACTGACGATAGGGCTGCTGCCCGATGAAGGCGGCGCGAGCGGCGTGCTCGCGCCCGCTCCTGACGAAGCCGCGCATGTCGATGTCGATGCGACTTCGGCGCATGCATCGCAGACGCTCTGGCCGCGGCGCCTCGACATCGGCTGGCAGTGTGTGAGCACGCCCGCGGGCGCGTGCGCGACGCCCGCCGATTTACCCGCGCACGGCTGGCTGGCCGCGCAAGTGCCCGGCACGGTCGCGAGCGCGCGCCGTGCCGCAGGTCTCCTAAACATTGCGCATCCACCACCGCTTGCCTTCGACGACCACTGGTATCGCC
This sequence comes from Paraburkholderia sp. BL9I2N2, assembly GCF_004339745.1. Lineage (GTDB taxonomy): Bacteria > Pseudomonadota > Gammaproteobacteria > Burkholderiales > Burkholderiaceae > Paraburkholderia. The sequence goes on from NZ_SMGP01000001.1 coordinate 2,470,081, forward strand.
TCGAACTCGAAGGCACCGGCCAACGCCGCTTGCGTCTGCATGGTCTCGCCACCATCGCCGAAGTCTGGCTCGACGGCGTCAAGCAACTCGATTCCGATTCGATGTTCGTCGCGCACGATCTCGACATCGAACTTAACGGCAGCGCGACGCTCGCGCTATGCTTCCGCTCTCTCGCTCCGGCGTTGGCGGCGAAACGTTCGCGCGCGCGCTGGCGTCCACGGCTCGTGTCGCCGCCCACCTTGCGCAACGTGCGCACCACCCTGCTCGGCCATATGCCCGGCTGGTGTCCTTCTGTGCAAGCGGTCGGCCCGTGGCGTCCGGTTGAACTTCTGAGCGACGCGCCCCATGCATTCGACACCGTCGACGTGTCGAGCCGGCTCGATCACGACGACGGCCTTGTATCGCTCACGCTACGTTTCGTTCATCCGCACGATTACGCGACCTGCCGCGCCTCGCTTAAATGCGGGGATGCTGTTTCGTCTTTGCAATGGAACGATGCATATACACTGACCGGCCGCGTGCGCGTGCCGGGTGCCGAGCGCTGGTGGCCACACACCCACGGCGAGCCCACTTTATATCCATTGACGTTGCAGCTTGATGACGGGCACGCGACGTCGCATTCATTGGGTTCGGTCGGTTTCCGCAGTATTGAAGTGGACCACGGCGCGGACGGCATGGGCTTCGCGTTGTGCGTCAATGGCACGCCGGTATTCTGTCGCGGCGCGTGCTGGACCAGCGCGGACCTCGTCACGCTCGCGGGCAGCGAGGCGCAGTTGCGTCACACTTTCACGCTGGCTCGCGATGCGGGCATGAACATGCTGCGCGTGGGCGGCACGATGCTGTACGAGTCCGACGCGTTTTATGCACTCGCCGACGAATACGGCCTGCTGATCTGGCAAGACTTCGCATTGGCGAATTTCGACTATCCGAGCGATGCCGCATTCAGCGCTTCGATCGAGCGCGAAGCCACGCAGTTTCTGACGCGCACACGACGCTTCGCTTCGCTCGCGGTGCTGTGCGGCGGCAGCGAGGTCGACCAGCAGGCGGCCATGTTCGGCCTGCCGCCTTCGATGCGCGCGCAACCAGTCTTTACGGAACAGTTGCCCGCCATCGTCGCGCGTGAACGGTCCGACGTGCCGTATGTCAGCAACTCGCCCTCGGGTGGCGCGTGGCCGTTTTCAACTAATGAGGGCATCACTCACTACTACGGCGTAGGCGCCTATCAGCGTCCGCTCGACGACGTGCGCCGCTCGCAGGTGCGCTTCGCCGCCGAATGCCTCGCCTTCGCCAACGTCCCCGACGACGCCACCCTGCACGACGCGCTCGGCACGATTCATCTGCACGATCCGCGCTGGAAAGCGGCCGTACCGCGCGACCCCGGCGCCGGCTGGGATTTCGACGACGTGCGCGACCACTATCTGCAGACGTTATATGGTGTCGATCCGGCGCGCTTGCGCTATGAAGACCCCGAGCGTTATCTGGACCTGTCGCGCGCGGTGGTCGCCGAACTGATGGGCGACGTGCTCGCCGAATGGCGCCGCGCCGGTTCCGCGTGCGGCGGCGCGCTAGTCTGGCAGCTTCAGGATTTGCGCCCCGGCGCCGGCTGGGGCCTGATCGATGCCGCAGGACGGCCTAAAAGCGCCCTGCACGGCCTCGCGCAAGCACTGCAACCCATTCAGGTGGTCATGACCGACGAGGGCCTCAACGGCCTCGATATTCATCTGCTGAACGAACGTGCGCAGCCGTTGCGCGCGCAACTGGAACTGGTCTGCCTGCGTGACGGTAGCGTCAAGGTCGCCTCCGCAAGCCGCGAGGTGGAACTGGCGCCGCACAGCGCGCAACGTCTCAGTGCGGGCGCGTGCCTTGGCCAGTTCTTCGATTTCACCCACGCGTACCGCTTCGGCCCGCGCGCGCACGACGTGACGATCGCCACACTGCGCGACCAGACGAGCGGCCAGGTCGTTGCGGAAGCGTTTCATCTGCCGGAGCGGCGCGTGAGCGAGCGCCACGACCTGGGCTTGACGGTCACGGCCGAGCGCAACGGCGACGGCTGGCAGCTCGTGATCGAAGCGAAGCGTTTTGTGCGCTTCGTTCATATCGTTGACACACAATACAGGGCCGCGCGCGACTGGTTTCATCTGCCGCCGAACCGGCCTTGCGTCGTGCCGCTCATCCCGCTCACGCCGCAGGAAAGATTCGTTGCTCACGCATCGAATGCCGTGTTTAAAGCTGATGCAACATACGCGGCGCCCGCGGGTGAAGTTCGCGCGGTCAATGCAATATCCGCCATCTTCTACGGCTGAAGGTCTCCCTGATCTAATCACCCTTTCGCAAGGCGCGTAAAACCTCGCGCCGCGCGTATCCACCTGTCTGGTCTGCGGAATCACTGTTGGTTTTTCTCAGACTTTTGGCTCGCCAAAAACATCATCCGTACGGCACCGAACCAAGCGTGTTGAACACATCTGAATCATTTCCGGCACATCCCGGACGCGGCGTGACAACGTGCATGGAAGGGCTGATTCAACGCTGAGGACAAGTACCGTCAAGCCCCTCCCAGCACCCGCCAACCCAATTCCATCAAGGATTTGAGCCGAACAGGATGCGCCTGGCGGCCAACCGCCGCTCGTCAGGACGTTGTGCAGATTTGAAACAAAAAGTCACGTTTGTCTTCGCGCGGCGCTAAGCCTTGGTGCGTTACCCCGCACCAGCGCTCGCTTTCCCCGCCGCTGGCACGCTCCTCGCTAATAGAAGAGCGCAACACCGCGTCACCGCAGAGACATCGACAACAACGGCGGCGGCGCATCAGGCCAATACGGGGCCGGTCCTGTTTATCCTTCGCTGCTCACCAGGCAGCACGTCGTTAAAAGGGATGCAGGCATCGGATCAAAAACAGAAAGTCACGCAGAGCGCGACTTTCACGCGAGGACCGATCATGTTGACACTTCAATCCGATCTGCACGGAAACCATTTGCTCGGCGCATTGCCGTCCCATGAATGGCAGGCGCTGGCTCCCCATCTCGAACTGGTTCATCTGCGCACCGAGCAATTGCTGTGCGACTCCGGTCAGCGCATTCATCACGTCTACTTCCCGACCACCGCGATCATCTCGATGCTCTCGACGATGGAAGACGGCAGCTCGGTCGAAATCGCCGCGGTCGGCCGCGAAGGCATGACCGGCGTGCCGGTGCTCACGGGCGGCGAAACCATGCCGAACCGCGTGCAGGTGCAATGCGCCGGCTTCGCTTACCGCATGAGCGCACAGGCACTCAAGCAACAGTTCGCCCGCTCCGACTTCCTGCGCCGCCTGATGCTGTTGTATATGCACGCCCTGCTCACGCAAGTCGCGCAAACCGCTGCCTGCAACCGCCACCACGCGCTGAACAAGCAACTGTGCCGCTGGCTGCTGATCGAAGTGGACCGCGTGGCGTCGAACGATCTGACCGTGACCCAGCAACTGATCGCCGACATGCTCGGCGTGCGCCGCGAAGGCATTACGGAAGCGGCCGGCAAGTTGCACGACGAAGGCCTGATCCATCATAGCCGCGGCCACATCAAGGTGCTCGATCGTAAAGGACTCGAAGCACGCGCCTGCGAATGCTATGGCCTCGTCAAGCGCGAATTCGACCGCCTTCTGCCGCGTCTGCGTCAGGCTGAAACCGTCGAGTAAAGCGCTGGTTTGTCTGACTAATGAATAGAGTCAAATATGTTCAGGAATACTGCGCGATTCCTCGACGTACTCTTCGTGATTGCGGGAGGGCTGCTCGCTCATTCGATGCGGTTCTCGACGCCGATTGCATTGTCGGACACCGAACGTCTTCTGATCGCGTTTAACTGCGTGCTCCTCCTGTTGCTGTTTCCCGGCTTCGGGGTCTATGAAACCTGGCGCGGCAAACCGCTGCCCTCCATGCTGGCGAGGGTTGCCGCCGCGTGGATGGTCGTGGTGTTCACCGCGCTCGTGCTGGCGTTCACGCTGCATCGCATGGATGCGGTGTCGCGCTTGTGGTTCGGTTACTCGACGCTGATCTCCGGCGCGCTGATCATCGTCACCAAGTGCCTCGTGCATGTGGCGCTGCGCATCGTGCGGAGCCGCGGGATGAATTACCGCACCGTCGCGATCGTCGGTGCGCCGGGTTTCGCGCGCACGCTGCTCGCCCATCTCGAACATGCGCCGCAAGCCGGCTTCAAACCGGTCTGCGTATTCGATACGAGCATTGAAGCGGCCGAGACGTACGGCGCGCGTCTGAACCGCCTGCCGGTCCTGACCGATCTGGACGCATTCGCCGCCAAGGTGCGCGAGGACCACGTGAACGAAGTGTGGCTCGCGTTGCCGCTTTCCGAAGAACATACGATCTACCGGTTCACGCGCATGTTCCGGCATGACTTCGTGAATCTGCGCTTCATTCCTGATGTACGCAGCCTCTCGCTTTTCAATCACGCGCTGGTCGATGTCGTCGGTTTGCCGACGCTCAATCTCAGCGCGACGCCCTTCTCGTCGCCGCAGATGTGGCCCAAGCTGATCTTCGACCGCCTGTTCGCGGCGGCCGCGCTGCTCGCGCTCGCCCCGGTGTTCGTGGTGCTCGCGATCGGCATCAAGCTCGGCTCGCCGGGTCCGGTGTTCTTTCGCCAGACGCGCAAGGGCGTGGACGGCCAGCCGTTCGCGATCTACAAGTTCCGCTCGATGACCGTGCATCACGAAGCGCAGGGCCAGCTCACCCAGGCCTCGCGCAACGACGCCCGTGTTACGAAGCTCGGCGGCTTCATGCGCCGCACCAGTCTCGACGAACTGCCGCAATTTCTCAACGTGCTGCTCGGCCAGATGTCGGTGGTCGGCCCGCGTCCGCATGCGGTCGAACACGACGATCTCTACAAGGATCAGGTGTACGGCTACATGCACCGCTACCGGATCAAGCCCGGCATCACCGGCTGGGCGCAAGTCAACGGCTATCGCGGCGCCACCACCAAAGTGGAAAAGATGGAAGCGCGCGTCAAGTTCGATCTCTTCTACATTCATAACTGGTCGTTCTGGTTCGACATGAAGATCGTGTTCATCACGATCTTCAAGGGCTTCATCAACCGCAACGCATTCTGATCATGCCAATTCGGAAACCGTTCGTGAAAGTCTCCGTGATCGTGCCAACCTACCGACGCACCGCCGATCTGGCGCGCTGCCTCGCGGCACTCGATTCGCAGGAGCGCCGCGCCGACGAAGTGATCGTGATCGCGCGTCACGACGATTACGCCACGCTCGACTGGCTGCGCACCCGCGAGGCCAACCGGCCCGATCCGCGCCGCGCGGTCGTGCTGGTGCGCAAACCCGGCGTGGTCGCCGCATACAACCTCGGCATCGAGAGCGCGAGCGGCGACGTGCTCTGCTTCACCGACGATGACGCCGCGCCGCATTCCGACTGGGTCGGGCGGATCGCGCGCGCCTTCGAACGCGATGCGACGCTCGGCGGCCTCGGCGGACGCGACATCGTGCATGAACGCAACGGCATCCTGCAGGGGCAGAAGCCGCGCGTGGGCATCGTGCGCTGGTATGGGCGAACCATCGGCAATCACCATGTCGGCCACGGCAAGGCGCGCGAAGTCCAGGTGCTCAAGGGCGTGAACATGTCGTTTCGCCGTGAGGCGATCGGCGCGCTGCGCTTCGACGGCCGCTTGCGCGGCACCGGCGAGCAAGTTCACTGCGAGATGGCCTTCAGTCTCGACGTGCAACGGCGCGGCTGGAAGCTGATCTACGACCCGGCGCTGCTGGTGGAGCACTTCCCCGCCCTGCGCAGCGATGAAGACCAGCGTTTCACTTTCAACGACGCGGCGTTCTACAACGCGTCATTCAATCTCCGGCTCATCATGTGCGAATACCTGACGCCGCCTGGCCGATGTGCGTTCGTCATCTATTCGACGCTGATCGGCGATCGCGCGGACCCTGGGTTCCTGCGCGCCTTGTCGTTGGCATTCGAGCGTGGCGGCGTGGCACTTGCGCTTCGCAAATGGCGAGTCGGTTTACGCGCAATGCGCGGGGCATGGCAGGAAGCGATGCGCTGACCGATCGACGCATCAGTCTACTCCGCCGACGCGCTGCCGCAGGTCGACGCGCAAAGCAAGAACGCGCGAACTTCGAACGCGTGATTCGAGCGGCAGAAACAGGAGCGACGCCAAAGCGGCAAGCACCGACGCCGACGGCCTGGAACATGCCGCCGGCGCGGTGTGGAAAGGACGAGGTAAGCGACGAGAAAACTTGTCGGTCAGCACAACGGCACGGCGCGGCCCGAGGCCGGCGCCGCGCGGCTGTTATAGAAACGCGCTGACGTCCGTATGAAAACGCACGGCTAGCGCCTTGGCCACCTTCTTGCTGATGGCGCGGCGGCCCGCGAGAATATCGCTCACCACGGTAGGCGACGCGATACCTATCAGGTCCTTCTGCTTGAGTCCATGCGTTTCCAGCAGATGCCGCAACACCTCTCGCGGCTCCGCTTTTGGAATCGTCACGTTATGCGCTTCCCAGCTTTCGATCAGATTGGTCACGATCGCGAACAGATCGGAGAGCGGATCTTCCTCGTTGCCGTTCAGATGATCTGCGAGCGAGCTAGCGAGCCGTACCATGGTCTGGTAGTCCTGCTCGTTGCGAATCGGCGTGATCGGCAACTGCGTTTGCAGCGCGGCCCAGGTTTGAGCGATGTCGGGAAAAGCTCCCGGAAGGCGATCGGCATTCATGAGTTTAAATTCTTCCTCGTCCAAAGGTCGTATTCCGCATGCGTCAATACATGACGAACGAATAACGACTGCCTGTTGTAGTGAATCGCCGCAACGATCCGGAACCGGTTGCCGCCTACATCGAAAACGATGTATTGAGGCGGCACCTGGTCCACGCCGGCGAACGTCTGCTTCAGGTCGTTATGGCCATACGCGAGGCATGCCTGCGCCAGTGAATACCACGCCAATAGCGCACTGCGCGCCCCCGGATGTCTCTTTATAAAGTCCAGCAACGCTTTCTTTGGAACGACCCGCATCGGATGTCCTCGCGCATGTTCGCGCGCTGAACACGCGCGCTTCCTCTGCAAGGCTAAACGGAGCGAATCGACACCGGTAGCCGGCCGGACGGCATAGTCCGAACAGCTATTTACAGCCTACTGCGGTACGACGACACCATTTTGTTCGCGTATTGCGAAGTCCCCGATACGCGAACAATAAGACGACCTGCCGCTTTCCTGCGACGTCGCGCCAACCCGCGCAGGCCGGCTGACGTCATCACGTTCGAGCACGTCAGCGGCCTCAACTGCTCTTCTGCGCCGGCTCGCCGAGCCAGCGGAAATCCGGTTTGGCGAGATCCGGTTTGATCCGCCCCACTGTCTCAATCCGATTACGCCGTCCCGCCGCCGCGATCGTCCGCGTGACTTCGGCCATGAACGCGCGCCGGAATACCGCCGCCGAAAAACGTTCCGCGTTCGCGCGGCATGCCGCCGGCGTGATCCGATCGCGCTGACGCTCGAAGCAATCGATCGCGTCGAGTATCGACACCACGCTCTGGCGGGCGAAATACACGCCGGTGGGGTGCGCCTCGCCGATCGGCACCACGGTTTCGAGCGCGCCGCCCTTGCCGAACGCAATCACCGGCGTGCCGCATGCCTGCGCTTGCAGCGCGACGATGCCGAAGTCCTCTTCGGCGGCGGACACGAAAGCTCGCGCGCGTTGCAGATGGTCCTTCAACACCTCGAACGGCTGATCGCCGAGGATCGTCACATTCGGACGGGCCTTGGCGCGAAGCGCCGTCATCTGCGGCCCGTCGCCGATCACGACCAATTTGCGGTGCGGCGTGGCATTGAAGGTTTCGACAATCAGATCGATGCGCTTGTACGGCACCATCCGCGAAGCAGTCAAATAAAAATCTTCCTTGCGCGTGCACAGTTCGAATTCATGCACGTCGACGGGCGGCGGAATCACGGCCGCATCGCGCCGGTAGGTTTTCATCACGTGACGTGCAACGAAATGCGAGTTCGCGATTAAACGGTCGACGCCGTTCGTCGAGTGCGAATCCCTGCCGCGCAGATAGTGGAGCAAGGCGCGCGCCGCCCACGACTTCGGGCCACGCGTCAGATTCGCTTCGCGTAAGTACTGATGTTGCAGATCCCACGCGAAGCGCATCGGCGAATGCACATAGCTCACATGCGTCTGATCTGGTCCGACCAATACGCCCTTGGCGAGCGCATGAGAACTCGTAATAATGAGGTCGTAGCCCGACAGATCGAATTGCCCGACGGCAAGCGGCATCAACGGCAAATAAGCTCGATAGCGGCGTCGCGCGAATGGCAGGCGCTGAATGAATGAAGTCGTCACGGGCTTGCCGCCTGGCTGCCGACGGTCTTCGAGGAAATCGACAAGACTGAAAAGGTCGGCGTCGGGAAAGCATTCGAAGATCTGCTCGAGCACCTTCTCCGCTCCGCCCGGCGCGACCAGCCAGTCGTGCACGATCGCCACTTTCATGATCCCCTCGTTTTTTAATTGACGCCTCTTAGGCTTAGGATCGAGTGTATGTGGCGCTTCGTCTGCTGTGCGTGCGCGTGCCCACATTCGACGCGCGACAGGTCGCGAATAATTAAACGTCGCGGTTCGCCTAGTGCGAACCCGCGTGTCCCATTACGTCGCCTTTCTATCGCCCGACTATGTGATCGGGATCGTGCGGCACGGGCGCAACGGCTGGCTGGTGAAACCGGGGGATGTCACGGGCATTGGCTGACGCGATCGGCACGTTGCGTGCCGATCCGGCATTGGCGCAGCGTCTCACAAAACAGGCGCTGGCCGATGCACAAACGGAATTATCAGTGGAGCGGTATTTGCAGCGGATGACGCAGGAGATCAGGCAAAGCGCGCGCCAATTATGGCGGTGCGGCATGCCGATGCGAACTCCGCATTCGATGCCCGCGCGAGCCGGTTGACCCAAACTCGCGCGCGATGCGTGGCCGGCGTTGCTCAGCCCTTGCTGTACTCGATCGTCTCGACGCCAGTGTCCGTGCCGAGCAGGCACAGATTCGCGCCACGGCCGGCGAACAGGCCCACCGTCACCACGCCCGGCCATGCGTTGATGTGCATTTCCAGCGTGCGCGGGTCACTGATACGCAAGCCCTTGACGTCGATGATTTCGTTACCGTTGTCGGTAATGAACGGCACGCCTTCTTTCGTGACGCGCACCACCGGCACGCCGCCGAGCGCCGTGACGCGGCGGCCGATCGCGGTACGCGCCATCGGCACCACTTCGATCGGCAGCGGGAAATTGCCGAGCGTCTCGACCAGCTTGCTGGCGTCCGCGATGCACACGAACACGTCCGACACCGACGCGACGATCTTCTCGCGCGTCAGCGCGCCGCCGCCGCCTTTGATCATCGCGCCGCTGTGGTCGATCTCGTCGGCGCCGTCCACGTACACGGGCAGTGAATCGATTTCGTTGAGGTCGAGCACCTTGAAGCCGTGCGATTGCAGCCGCGCGGTGGTGGCAAGCGAACTCGACACCGCGCCGCGATAGCGCGCCTTGTTGGCGGCGAGCGCGTCGATGAAACAGTTCGCGGTGGAGCCGGTGCCGACGCCGATCACCAGGCCTTCGGGCACGGTGGCGTTCACGTAGTCGGCGGCGGCCTGGCCGACCAGTTGCTTGAGTTCGTCTTGAGTCATGGGAAAGGCAGGCGAGCAGTAAAAAACGCTAGTTTATCGGAGTGACGGCCTGGCGCCGGGCGGGATTACTTCTTCACCGCCCGTTGACGCACCGCTTCGAACAGACACACGCCGCTCGCCACCGAAACGTTCAGGCTTTCCACCGTGCCCGCCATCGGAATCTGCATGACCACGTCGCAGGTGTCGCGCGTGAGACGGCGCATGCCCTCGCCTTCGGCGCCCATCACCAGCGCCACCGGACCGTCCAGCTCCGTGTCGTAGAGGCTCTTGGTGGCCTCGCCGGCCGTGCCGACGACCCACACCCCCGCGTCCTTCAGCTCACGCAGCGCGCGCGCCAGATTCGTCACGGTGATGTACGGCACGGTGTCGGCCGCGCCGCTCGCCACCTTCGCGGCCGTCGCGTTCAAACCCACCGCGCGGTCGCGCGGCGCGATCACCGCGTGCGCGCCGGCGGCATCGGCCACGCGCAAGCAGGCGCCGAGATTGTGCGGATCGGTCACGCCGTCGAGCACGAGAATCAGCGGCGAACCGTTGATGCCGTCGAGCAGCTCGGCCAAGTTCTGGGCGAGCGGCATGTCGCCCGCGCGCGCCACCACGCCCTGGTGACGCTCGGTGTGCGCGAGGCCCCACAGACGCGTTTCGTCGGCGGCGATCAGACGCACGCCGGCTTCTTTCGCCGCGTGCAGGAATTCGGTCATGCGACGGTCTTTGCGCGTCGCGTCGTAGTAGACATCTTCGACTGTCGACGCATCGTGCCGGATACGCGCGGTCACTGCGTGGAAACCGTATAAAACCTTAAGACGTGCCATGACTGATACAACCTTTGATTGAGCGCGCGTTCGACGCGCGCTGCTGTGATGAATACGAACCTGCGTGCTTTGCGTGCTTATATGTCAGCACTGCGGCTGCTGTGTTCGAATGCTTGATGACGATGAAACGCAGACCGCGCGCAACCGGCACGTTGGTACGTGCCCGATGCGCGCGGTTTAAGCAGGCAGGCGGCTTCAGCGCTTCTTGCGTGCCTGCGGTTTCGACACCGATTTGGTCGCGGCGCCGTGCTTCTTCGCCGCGCCACGCGCGGCGCGTGCTTCCTTGACCGCCGCGGTTTGCGCGGGCGCAGCCTTCTTGCGACGCGCGCCCGGCGCTGCCGCGCCGCCTTCCACCGGCGGCAACACGCGCACGCGTGCCCCACCGTTTTCACCGGACGACTTGTCGGCCGACGGCCCGCGCACCAGAGGCGGCTTGATCGGCGTGTCGCGCACGAGCCGGAAGTCGATTTTGCGCGCATCGAGATCGACGCGGCTCACCTGCACCCGCACGCGATCCGACAGACGATAACGAATGCCGGTGCGCTCGCCGCGCAGTTCGTTCTTGATCTCGTCGTACTGGAAGTAGTCCGAGCCGAGTTCGGTGACGTGCACGAGGCCTTCGATAAAGAGCGAATCGAGCTGCACGAAAATCCCGAACGACGTCACGCCATTGACCATGCCGCCGTACTCTTCGCCGAGCTTGTCGCGCATGAAGTAGCACTTCAGCCAGGCTTCGACGTCGCGCGAGGCTTCGTCGGCGCGGCGTTCGTTGGCCGAGCAATGCAGGCCGAGCTCTTCCCAGATCGCCACGTTGTTCGAGCGCTGACGGCCGCGCTTTTCGTCATCGGCCTGCTGCATGGCGCGAGCGCGCGGCGAGAGCGCCGTATTCAGTTCGACGCCTTGCGGCGGCTCGGGCTGATACTTGCGGCCTTGCAAAATCGCGTAGATCGCGCGGTGCGTGAGCAGGTCGGGATAACGGCGAATCGGGCTCGTGAAGTGCGCATACGCTTCATACGCGAGACCGAAGTGGCCGATGTTGTCCGGGCTGTAGACCGCCTGCTGCATCGAGCGCAACAGCATGGTTTGCAGCATCTGCGCGTCGGGCCGGTCGCGGATCTGCGCCATCAAGGCGGCGTAGTCGCTCGCGTGCGGTTTGTCGCCGCCGGCCAGCGTGAGGCCCATGCCGCGCAGGAAGGTGCGCAGATTCTCGAGCTTTTCGGCGGTCGGTCCGGCGTGCACGCGGAACAGCCCCGGATGTTTGTTGCGCTTGAGGAAGTCGGCCGCGCAGACGTTCGCGGCCAGCATGCATTCCTCGATCAGCTTGTGCGCGTCGTTGCGGGTGCGCGGAATGATCTGTTCGATCTTGCCCTGCGCATTGCAGACGATATACGTCTCGGTCGTATCGAAGTCGATCGCGCCGCGTTTCTGGCGCGCGGCGAACAGCGACTTGTACACGCCGTACAGATTCTGCAGTTGCGGCAGCAAGGCGGCGCGGCGCGTGGCCTCCGGACCCTTGGTGTTCTTCAGGACCGCGGCGACTTCCGTATAGGTCAGACGCGCGGCCGAGTGCATCACGCCGGGATAGAACTGATACGCCTTCACTTCGCCGCGCGCGGTGACGATCATGTCGCACACCAGCACGCAACGGTCGACGTGCGGGTTCAGCGAGCACAAACCGTTCGACAGCTTCTCCGGCAGCATGGGGATCACGCGGCGCGGGAAATACACCGAGGTGCTGCGCTCGATCGCGTCGGCGTCGAGCCCGCTCTTCGGATGCACATAGTGCGAGACGTCCGCGATCGCGACGATCAGGCGGAAGCCCTCGCCACGGCCGACCTGAACCGGCTCGCAGTACACGGCGTCGTCGAAGTCGCGGGCGTCTTCGCCGTCGATCGTGACGAGCGGCACGTCGCGCAGATCGATGCGATGACGCGCGTCGACCGGGCGCACTTCGTCGGGCAGGCGCGAGGCTTCGTCGAGCGCGGCCTGGCTGAATTCGTGCGGCACGCCGTACTTGCGCACCGCGATTTCGATTTCCATGCCGGGGTCGTCGATATCGCCGAGCACTTCCACCACGCGGCCGAGCGGCTGCGAATGACGGCTGGGGAAATCGGTCAGCTCGACCACCACCACCTGGCCGACCTTGGCCTTCTTGGTGTTCTGCTGGATCAGAATATCGTGGCCGATGCGCTTGTCTTCAGGTGCAACGATCAGCGCGCCGTTCTCATTGAGCAGGCGGCCGATCACGCGCTTGTTGGCGCGATCCGTGACCTCGACGATATGCCCCTCCGGACGGCCGCGCCTGTCATAGCCGACGATGCGCGCGAGCACGCGGTCGTTGTGCATGACCTTCTGCATTTCCGCGGTGGGCAGGAACAGATCGTCCTGGCCGTCGTCGCGAATCAGGAAGCCGAAGCCGTCACGATGGCCTTGCACACGGCCCGCGACGAAGTTCGACGGATGAGTCAGTTGGTAGAGATTGCGCTGATCGAGCCGGATCTGGCCGTCGCGCTCCATCGCGCCGAGGCGCTTGAAAAACCCTTCGCGCTCCTGGCGTTTGATCGACAGGGCTTCGGCGATGTCGTTCGCTGCAAGCGGCGCTTCACTCGTGCGCAGGACGCCCAGGATTTCTTCGCGGCTTGGAATCGGATACGGAAATTTGCTCAAGGGCTTGTCGATGATTTTTTCTCGTTGCATGGACGTCGGTCGGCGATGTGGCTCGGCTTAGGAAGCGTTTGCTTAGCGCTTCAGTTACGCTTCAGTTGCGCTTGAATTGCACCTGCAAATGCACAGAAAAGACTGCTCGGGTCCGGCTCGTTCAAGGCTGAGTCCGACGGGCGTGTGCACCGTGCCAACGAACTACTGCGAGGCATTCTAACACCCGTCTTGCGCGCCAAGCGGCCCGTCAAGAGTCGCTGCGCGGTTGGCCGTGACGCACGCGCACGCTCGTCGACGCGATGTTTAAGCGAGTTTTGAGAAACGCTTGACAGGTTCTAATCTGTCGCTATAATGGCGTTCTTTGCTGTTCATCACCTGCCCAGGTGGCGAAATTGGTAGACGCACTAGGTTCAGGTCCTAGCGGTGGCAACACTGTGGAGGTTCGAGTCCTCTCTTGGGCACCAGATTCAAAAGTAAAGCCGCTTACGAGCGGCTTTACTTTTTGTGTGAAGCCGGGTGATCCGATTCTGTTTATCAGCGTGGATTACGTGGCGCAATGAGTAGTTGGCAGGACGGCTGTCGAGCGGTGAAGCATACCTTCATTGCACGCGATATCCGGGCGGTTGGTTGGAGCGAAGTTAGTTTGCATGTGGGGATTGACACGCTACATCATCACGCTAAAATAGCGGTCTAGCTTGAAGACGTGCCCAGGTGGCGGAATTGGTAGACGCACTAGGTTCAGGTCCTAGCGGTGGCAACACCGTGGAGGTTCGAGTCCTCTCCTGGGCACCAACGGTTGTTCAGGCGTAAGCCGAAGAAGTTCGAGAAACCCCGTAAGATCAAAGTCTTACGGGGTTTTTTGTTGTCTGCGGATCCCTTGCGCTCTGCGGACGTCGATGGTTTTTGCATTTACCGGATCTCACGGTTGGACGCGCGCAGATAGCGCCGACAAGTCGGCCTCTAGAGCCCGCGAAACGAATTCCCGGAGGAACTCGACGAAGGTTCTAATCTTCGCGTCGAGGTACTGCCTCGACGCGTACAGCACGTAGGCGGTTAGCTTCTGCAACTGATATTCGGGCAGCACGCGAATCAGCGCGCCGCTGCGCAGCGCCGGCAACGCGCTCGCGATGGGAAGCGCCCCGATTCCAATGCCGTCTCGCAATGCAACGCTCAGTGCCTCGATCACATTCACCCTGAAATCCGCCGGTGGTAGTTCGAACGTTTCCAGCCCGTTGGGGCCATCCAGATGCCAGCGGTCGCGCGGAAAAACCGATGAGACGATTTGCAGGCAAGCATGCCCGTTGAGCTCTTCTACCGTAAGCGGCATACCGTGTTCCTTCAGATAAGCGGGTGCGGCGCATAGCACGCTGTGGACATCGCCAAGCCGATGCGAGACGAGGCCTGAATCGGGCAGGTGCGTCATACTCAACTGAAGCGAAACGTCGTACCCCTCATCGAGCAGATCGGGGACGTGCTGGGACAACGTCAGATCCACAGCGACCGAAGGATTCTGTTCCCGATAGCGCAACACGGCCGGCAAGACGTACGTCTGACCGAAGGCTGATGTCGCGTGTACCTGCAATTTTCCAGACGGCTTGACCTGAGCGTCCGCAGCTTCGGCCTCGGCTTCGTCGACGTAGGCGAGAATCCGCTCGCACCGCTCCAGATAGCGTTGACCGGCCTCAGTCAGCGCGACGCGGCGCGTGCTGCGATTGAGCAGGCGCGTCCGCAGATGTGCCTCGAGTTGCGCAATAGAACGTGAAGCATTGGCATTGGTGATATTCAGGCGCTGGGCTGCTTCCGTGAAGCTGCCCTCCTCTGCGATGCGAACGAATATCCGCATCATATGTAGCGTGTCCATTATCTTTTTCCCACTGGTGAGGTTACCCCTCAACTCGTTACGTGCCCGATTTACCTCATCCCCTGGCGAGACGACAGGAAAACAAACTGCGAAAGCTTTGCGAGTGCTGGCAACCGATGACACGAAGATTTTCTCGTCGCTACCCGGGCGAGCAGCCCCGTGCCTGCGCCTATTTTCAACCAGGGTTCGGCAGAAAGTCTAACGACGCCCAATTTTCCAGGTCGACCGGTTTCGCGTCGGAAAACCGCAGAACTGTTTGTAGCACGTCGCCGGCACCAACGACCACCAAGCCTGCGGACATCGCCCCGCTCGTTCTCGCTATCGATCCCCACAAGTCGCTCATTGCCCGTGCCACCCTCAGGCTCACCATGCTGACCGGCCTTCCTCGGCGTGGTTGCCGCCGTGCCGTGGGACGAGAGCACCCGCTGAGTCCGCCCGAAGTATTCTATGGATCAGGCACCCACCTCATCCTGGGCTTCTTCCATGCACGCCAAAGAAACCGTGTCCACGCATCCGGGCATGCCCGCGTCCCAGACGAACGGCGACTGTCATTCCTTCGGTAACTCAGCGATCGCCTTGAACTGGACCGTCAGGCACCCGCATCTGGCCGAATTCGCCCTGACCGACCGCCTGCACGAGCGCACGCTGCCGGTCACCGCGCCGTTCGCGCTATCGCTGGCCGACGGTCGCACGCTGGGCATGGCCGACCTGAAGCTGCTTGCGCCACTGCGCGAAGAAATGCTGACGGCAAATCCCAAGGCGTCTCGACTGGCCGAACGAATCGCGGGTAGACGCGTGCGTGCCATCCTCGGTGACGAACAGGATCGCCTGCGGGTGGAGTGGAGCGTGGAGCAACGCGAAGACTCGCAGTACTTGCGCTTGCAAGCGGCAATTACCGCGATCGGCAAGGACGAGCACGTTGCCACCGTTTCGCTGCTGGAGACGCGGACGTCCGGTGCGCAAACCGGCGGTGAGTTCAAGGGAACCCCTGTGATAGTTGGCGACGTCTACCTCGGATTCGAGCTTCCGTTGTCGGAAAGCCTGGTTCGCGACGACACCGTCAGGTTCATCCTGCCGCGGGCCTTGCCGCTGGAAAAGGGCAAGACCTGGACCTTCTCGGCGGTGGCGGGTGTGGCTCGAGACGGCCAGCTACGCCGCGATTTCGCAGCCTATGTCGAACGCGAACGAGCCCATCCATACCGCCCGTTCCTACACTACAACTGCTGGTACGACATCGGGTACCTCACGCCGTACACGCAGCAGCAAGCGCTCGAACGTATCGGCGACATCGGCCGCGAGTTGCACGACAGGCGCGGCGTACGACTCGACTCCTTCCTGTTCGATGACGGCTGGGACGACTACAGCGGCAGCTGGCATTTCGGCAAGGATTTTCCGCATGGATTCGTGCCGCTGCGCGATGCCGCCGCCCGGTATGGCGCGGCGCCCGGCGTGTGGCTGTCGCCGTGGGGTGGCTACGGCTCGACGCGGCAGGAACGCGTGACACGAGGCCAAGCCGCCGGCTACGAGATCATCGATGACCGCTTCGCGCTGTCCGGACCGAAATACTATCGACGCTTCCATGAGGCCGTGATGGAACTGCTCACGCGGCACGGCATCAATCAATTCAAGTTCGACGGCACCGGCAATGCTGATACGGTGGTCCCCGGCAGCCGCTTCAGCAGCGACTGGGACGCGGCGATCCAGCTAATCGAGGACATCCGCGAGGCCAGCCCCGAAGCCTTCGTCAACCTCACCGTCGGCACCTATCCATCGCCGTTCTGGCTACGCTACGTTGATTCGATCTGGCGCGGCGGCAAGGATGACGACCTGGCCGGCGTAGGTAGCAATCGCGAACGCTGGATTACCTACCGCGACGCACAGACCTACCGCAACGTCGTTGTCAGAAGTCCGCTGTTTCCGCTTAACTCACTGATGCTCCACGGCATCATCTACGCGCAGTTCAACGATCGGTTGAATACCGCTCAAGGGCAGGACTTCGCAAACGAAGTGCATTCGTACTTCGGCAGCGGCGCACAACTGCAGGAGTTGTACATCACGCCGTCGTTGCTGAGCGATGGCGACTGGGACGTTCTCGCCGAGTCTGCCCGATGGGCGCGAGCGAACGCCGAGGTGCTGCGCGACAGCCACTGGATTGGCGGCGCGCCGGATGAACTCGAAGTGTACGGCTGGGCTGCATGGTCGCCGGTCAAGGCGATCATCACCCTGCGCAATCCCGACAGCGGGGCGAACAGCTTCCTGCTCGATCTGCGGCGACAATTGGAGTTGCCGGCCGGCGCGGCGGGACGATTCCTGACGCGCAGCGTGTGGCGCGGCCATGCCCCGGATATTCCGCCGGTGCTGGATGCCGACCGGCCGCACGATATCTCGCTCGCGCCCTTCGAAGTACTCACTTTGGAACTGGTATCGGCCGGCGGCGAAGGGTAATGGAGGTGGCCGCGAATTTCCCGGTGTGCGCTTCCAGAGACCTCCTTACGATAGCGTGCGCGCCAATTCAACCGGTCTCGCTTCAATCTGATGCAGATCGAAGATGATGATCTCGTTGTCAACCTGTCTCAGCCAGGGAGCAGGACAATACAGCCGCTCTTGCGGACCGATATTCCAGTAGCGACCCAGATTGTGCCCGTTGACCCAGACCATACCTTTGGTCCAGTTACGCATGTCGAGATAGGTATCGCCGACTGTATCCAGCGGCAGAATCGCCTTGAAAAACAGTCCGGCCTTACGAGGGTTCGCACAGACGGCGCGCAAGTTCGCGATAAACGCGGTATCCATCGGCAACAGGAAGACTTCCCAGCCGGTGAGCGTGGCGCTCGAACCTCCCGCATCCTGCAGCGTGACCGGTTCGAGAATGCCTTTGCGGTCAATCATTGCGTGGCCATAGTTGACGCGCCCCATGCCCTCGACCAGGATATCCAATGATACGTCGCTGCCCGGCGACGACGACACAAACGGAACCGTAAGCGGCGCGTGCTGCGTGACATTCAACTGCCGCGCGCGGTGCTCCGGCATGACAGTTCTCGACACGCCGCCTACGTATTGCTCGCCGACGAAAACGGTCGCGTAATCGTGAACATCCTTGAGATCCAGCACACCGCCGCGGTAACCCTGCAGCTTCTTGCGATACAGCGCGAAACCGAACGCCTGGCCGTACAACTCGAACGGCCCTGGATGAACAGTTTGTGCCGCCGGGAGCGCGGCAGGCAGATTGTCCCAAATGGAAGCGTAAAGTTCCGGCATCAAGGCCTGACCTCCTTTGCGGCTGATAGTCGGAACGGGCTCGGGTATCTCGGGCAGCGGCGTCGAGAGATAGCGGGCGATCACGCCGCGGTACTTCATGTACTTCGACGTCGCCACGCCTTGCTCGCTGATGGGTGCGGCGTAATCGTAGCTGGTAATGTCGGGTTGATATTCGCCTGAATCGGCATCCACGTTTGCGCCGGCATAGAAGCCGAAGCTGGTGCCGCCGTGAATGACATAGAGGTTGAACGACAGCTTCCGTTGCATGAACGCGTCTAACGTGCCGGAGATATCGACGGCCGTACCTTTGAGCGTCTCATCGCCCCAATGGGTGAGCCACCCTGGATACACTTCGCCGGCCATTGCCGGAACGGCCGGAAATTCCCGCCGGACGGCCGCGATTTGCTCCGCATCGCCATTGCTCAACGCAATCGCGCCGCCGGCGACGTTCGTGCGATTCTGTTCGAGCTGCCTGATGCCATCTTCGGTATAGAACGGTCCCTGTATCCCTTCCTGAAGCCAGAGCTGCCGTATCTCTTCGAGGTAAGCCGGGTTGCTGGCGTACGAGCCAAATTCATTCTCGATCTGAATCATCAGGATCGGCCCACCGTTACTTACCAGTAGTGGTTCGATGCGCGGGCTCAACTCCCTGATGTAGCGGGCCACCGCCGACATGTAGCGAGGATCGTTAGCGGAGTCGGTCCTGAGCTGGATGTCCGGATGACTCAGCAGATACGACGGAATACCGCCCAGATCCCACTCGCCGCAGATATAGGGACCCGGCCGCAGCAACACCCACATGCCCTCCTGCTGGCACAGTCGAATAAATGCTTCGACGTCGTGGTTCCCTGTGCGGAAATCGAAAACGCCGGGACTCGTTTCGTGGTAATTCCACATGACGTAGAGGGCGATGCAGTTCATCCCCATCGCCTTGGCCATCAGGATCCGATGCTGCCAGTATTCGCTGGGGATGCGGGCGGGATGCATCTCCCCGCTGCGGATCTGGAACGGCTCGCCGTCGAGCAGGAAGCTTTCGCCGTCCTGGCTGAAAGAAAAAGTATGTCCGCTGTGGATCGTTGGTGCTGGGATGTCGACTGCGGAAGGTCCGGTTCGAATGCCGTCCGGGTCATGGCCAATATCGTGCGCCAGCCTGATTGGTAGGGGCGCGGTTAATGCTGAGGATTCTCTCGTGTCCATTGATTGCATTTCCCAGGATGCTATCGAGACGTGGCACAGCGGAATGCGCGAACGACGGCGAAGCACGGGTCGCCCACGGTGGTCCGTCCGTGACGGAAACAACTGTAGTCTCCGTTCGCCGTCATGTCGACGACCAGTTTGTCATGCTATGCCGACACTAACGCGGGCGGCCCGCCACGCCCGGACGTTGCAGGCTCGGTACACCGTTGATCGCAAGTCTGGCGATAAAACGATCGTGCCGCCAATTTCCGCAGATGGGCGACGCTCGTTTTACCTGCTCACACAGCAGGATCGAGCCTCGCGCATGTCGCGCAGATGACCATCTATCTGGTCGACAAAGCCGACGCGCCGGAAATGAACCGCGTCTACGCGCGCTATTTCACGGCGCCGCCTAACCCGAATCGGGCGACGGTGGTCGTCAAGGAACTGCTTGGCGAAAATTGTCTGATCGAAATTGTCGTGCATGCGATCAAGGCCTGACGCGAGACGATCACGGAGGACTCGATCGAGCGTTACCGTGCGCTATATCGCGCCGCAACGCGACGTCACGCGACGTCACGCGATCTGCTGGACCCATTGACTCCGCCAACCCGGTGCCTCGAAGGGATCGGAAAAATACTGGGTCTCGTGAATGACCTTGCCGTCGCAGAACTCCATGATGCTTACCGTGTACGCCGCTCGCCCCTCATAGGCGATGGTGTATTCCGTGATCCAGAGATTACCCTCTCCTTGAATCCGCCTGACATTGAAGCCTGATGGCTTATCTGGATGATGGCTCCGCAGTGCCTGCAAATTGCTTCGCCCGATAATTCGCTCACCTGATTGGGGATAGTCACAGACGGCATCATCATCGTAAATATCATGCTCCGCGTCGAGATCGCCCGCCGCCGACGCGCTCCAGTGCGCGTCCAGAGCTTCACGTATCTTGTCTTCCTGCATGGCGTGCCTCCGGATAACGTTCACATCTACCTATTGCGTACGCCGCGGAATGAACCCGGGGCTGCCCGTTTTAACGACTTCGTTGTACCTCTGCCTCGTCTCAATCTGGTTGATCTCGTCGAATGCATCCGCTGGCAGCGCGGAGATTTCGAAATTCTCTCGCGCACGGGTCGCCGTTTTAGGGGTGGTGAGCAAAGCTCCGCCGCGCTGGATCGCCCAGGCAAGCAGTACCTGGGCTGGCGTCTTTCCAGTTCGTGCTGCAATCCGCGAGATGACCGGGTCCTCAAGCGGCCCCGGCCTGATTCCGTGACCCAATGGCGCAAAGGCCAAAAACACGATCTCTCTCTCCTTGCAGAATTCCAGAAGTTCCGTTTCCGGAAGATACGGATGGGCTTCGACCTGCACCGCAGCCGGCTTGATTCGTGCAGATTCATAGAGAGGCCGCAGGTCGTTCAGGCCAATATCGGACAGTCCGATGGCCCGGCATCTTCCGCGGTCGACGAGATCTTCCATCGCCCTCCACGTGTCCAGCAAAGTCACGCCTTTATCGTAGATGACATCGCCGTTTGCATCGCGTGGATCCTGCTCATCCCCCGATTGAAATGCGAACGGCGTGTGTATCAGATAGAGATCGAGATAGTCGAGCCCGAGTCTTTCAAGACTTGCTTCGAAAGCCGGTTCGACACGCTCGCGCCGATGATTGGAGTTCCACAATTTTGTAGTCACGAAGATGTCTTCGCGCGCAATTCCTCCGGCGGCAAGCCCTATCCGCAGCGCTTCGCCCACTTCGCGCTCGTTACGGTATCGCTC
Source organism: Paraburkholderia sp. BL9I2N2 (assembly GCF_004339745.1). Classification (GTDB taxonomy): domain Bacteria; phylum Pseudomonadota; class Gammaproteobacteria; order Burkholderiales; family Burkholderiaceae; genus Paraburkholderia. The sequence continues at coordinate 2,491,276 of NZ_SMGP01000001.1, forward strand.
GGCACAATCGAAGTGCCGATAGCCGGCCTCCAGCGCGTCTCTGGTAGCGCTGATAGTCGTAGCTGAATCGGGAATCAGCGTGCCGAATCCAAGCGCGGGCATCCGGCCGCCTCCGTGATTCAGCACTAACTTTTTGCTCCGGAAATCGGAAGACTCAATCATGTCGACATCTCCACACTATTTCATGCCCTGCAACGAAGGACCGACGCATGGGTCCGCAATTGCGGCGCCAGGTCCATGAAGGGAAAAAAACCTCAACGTACTCGAGTCGGACAACCGCTTCGTAGCGATTCCTGGCCGACGAATTCGTGAACCGCTTACACCGTGTCTCTTTACTTAAGGGTATATGAAGTGCCGCTTTAGTGTCAGGCTCGACGTCGTAGCTTTGGCAGAGAAGTCGGCGTCGCTCGACAACCCGAGCGAGCAGAACGGTGACCCTGAAGCCCTTCTCTTTCTCAGGTCGGATTGATGTTGAATGTGCAGAAGTTGAAGCCGTCAAATCGGGGCGCGGTGATTCGCAACTCAGCCGCCACCGTCAGAGTTAACGGAGCGCCAAACAAGTCTGCTTCCTGATCAAGTGTAGCAAATGAATCACTGCGCGGCAGCGGACGGTTCCGTAAAAGTACACCATGTAGTTGGAGTGAATGCAGTCCATGCAACAAAGCATCCGTACTGTTCGGTGCTGGTCAACTGTTGCGTGATCAAGGTCCTGAACAGCCAGTTGGACTCGAACCACGCGTGACCGCATGACCACCACCATGAAACGCCCCACGCCCCCTACAGCCGCTGCGATTGAATTCAGTCTCACACGTGCCTACGCTTCGACAATGGTGACTTCATAGTTCTCGTCTTCGAAAGCGACGAGAAACTCTTCGGGCATCAGCCATGAATCGACGCTCACCATCTTGGTGTCAATGTCGACGTTGACCTTCGCGTCGGCGTCGACGGTCTTCATCGCATGCTCAATCGTTGACACATCGTCTGAACGGATTTCATCTTTCATCGAGAATTTCATTTGTCACTTCTCCAGTCAACAAAGCTTGAATAAAGCAGGACCTATCGATTCATCAGCGTCAGTGGGTCCGCATATTGATTGTACGCACTACACATTCGACGGTCGACGAAGCGCTGCGCCAGTTGTCGATACAGGCATGTTGCAACGTATGCCGGACAAGACAGTGCGCATTGAACCGGCGTCTTGTTGCGTGCGACAAGACGTGTGTGGCGCGCGTCTTCCCGTCGTCGGCTTCCAGTAAGCAAGAGGTCGGCGAGCGAGCTCTTCCAGGACCCGTCACCCGCATCTTTGCGCTCAACGCAGCGACCGGAAGCTCACGCGAATCTCTTCCGAGAATACTTGCGGCTGCTCCCAGGCTGCAAAATGTCCGCCTTTTGGAAGGCGGTTATAGTGAATCAGCTTGGGATACGCCTTCGCTGTCCAGCTTTGCGGGGCAGCGTAGATTTCGTCGGGAAATACACTGACGGCAACCGGAATGGCCACGTGCTTGGGAGCAAAGAAGTTGAGCTTGTTTTCCCAATACAACCGCGCCGAAGAAATTCCCGTGTTCGTGAGCCAATAGAGCGTCACGTTCTCGAGAACGTCGTCTCGCGTCAGCCCCTCGGACTGACCGTCAAATACGCGCGCGATAAGTGCCTGGCTGGCGGCGTCGTGGTCGAGCATCCACGCGGCGAGGCCGACAGGCGAGTCTTCAATTCCGTACAACGTCTGCGGGCGGTTCGTCATCTCCTGGGCGTAGCCAAGACCGTGCTTGTAGAAAAAGTCGAGCTGGTCGTAAGCGTGCCGCTCGTCGGCTGAGAGGTCGGCCGGCGGCGGGTTGCCATACTTGAGCGCCTCTGCAATATTGTCCGGTACGGTGGCCGGCATGTTGGTGTGAATACCGAGCAGTTCCGGTGGCGCAAGCAGGGCCATCTGCTCCGTGACAGCATTTCCCCAATCGCCGCCTTGCGCCACATATCGCGTGTATCCGAGCCGCTTCATCAGTACGACCCACGCGCGTGCAATGCGAGCAGGGTCCCAGCCGGTCGCGCTCGGTTTGCCTGAGAACCCGTAACCCGGGAGCGACGGAATCACGATATCGAATGCGTCCGACGCCATCCCGCCATGAGCGGTCGGATTGGTCAGCGGACCGATGATCTTCAACTGCTCGATGATCGAACCGGGCCACCCGTGCGTGACGATAACCGGCAACGCGTTGGCGTCTTTCGAACGAACGTGGATGAAATGAATGTCGAGCCCATCGATTTCGGTCACGAACTGCGGCAACGCGTTCAGCCTCGCTTCGACTTTGCGCCAGTCATAGTCAGTCGCCCAATACCGTGCGAGCTTCTGCATTGTCGCGAGTTGCACGCCCTGTGACGCATCAGTCACGGTCTCCCGCTCAGGCCACCTGGTCGCCTTGATACGCCTCTTCAAATCGATGAGTTGCGATTCCGGCGCGTGCACGCGGAGTCGACGAATAGCGGTCTTGTCACCGCCGCTCGACTTCGTGACTTCAGTGATGGTTTGATTCGTATCCGCGAAAGCAAGTCGGCTCAATGAGCCCGCAATTGCGGCCGCCGCCGCCACGCCGATAAAGCGACGGCGCGATGGGGTTTGGGGAAGGATATCGTCAGCCATACAAGCTCCTGTTGGCAATGAATCAGATGAGCTGGAGCGATGGGCGCGGCGGCAACGCAATATCCTGGGCAAACACGTTCACGATTGTCCAATTGAGTCGTCTATAGAGGCAGCCAGTTGGCAAGCCTCGCATCGTTATCGCTTCAACCGACCGCAAACAGCAGTTTGCAGTAGTTGTAGCGATTGTGTGGAAGCAAGCCCTCCGGGTAAATGGCCAAGTTAGAACAACAGTTGTGTCGATCGCGAACAAATGCGTTGCGCCAGGCTTTTTTGGCCATTGCCGTGTGGACACAATGCGCGAAAAGACACTGGCGAGTTTTATGCGGCGGCGACAGTATCGGTTACACAATCCGCATTGCTTCACACCGCTCAATATGGTGTCCTGATTCTTGATTGACCGATGCAGTCATGCTCATTGGTATCTGCCGAGTGGGTGCCTACACTAATTCCTGTGGACCGAATGCCCGCGCGTTCTTTCTTCCGCGAATTTCTTCAGCATCGAAAAGGAAGCAAACATGAAACTGACCCACTTGGTGGTGGCAATGGCCGCAGGTGCACTGTTTCACAACGGCAGCGCGATAGCACAGAACGACCAGGCAAGCACCGCCGCGAATCAAAGCGCGCAACCGGAAACTGGCGCGAAGCAGGAGTTCAAGATAAAACGCGTGACGCCGGCATACTGGCGCGTCACCATCGACCATCCGCCATTCAATATCTTCGGTCCGGAATCCATACCGCAGTTGAACAGCGTGATCACCCAGATAGAGAACGATGCCGAACTGAAGGTCGTGGTGTTCGACAGCTCAGTACCCGGTTTTTTTCTGACTCACTATGACTTTGTGCCGCCCCTCGAAGTCACGACGCGCATGCCCCCCGGCCCGACAGGCATGCCGCCGCTACCCGATATGCTGACTCGCCTGAGCCGCTCTTCCGTGGTGTCGATCGTGTCGATCCGGGGCCGGGCTACGGGCGTTGGCAGTGAGTTGTCCCTTGCGTCCGACATGCGCTTCGCCAGCCGCGAAAAAGCCGTGCTGTCCCAATTCGAAGTAGGCGCCGGTTTCGTTCCCGGCGGCGGACCGATGTCGCGTCTTCCCCGGCTGATGGGGCGAGGCCGCGCACTGGAAATTCTGCTGAGCGGCAACGATATCAACGGCGAACTTGCCGAACGATATGGCTATGTCAACCGCTCACTTCCGGATGCCGAACTGGATAAGTTCGTCGACACCCTGGCTCGCCGCATTGCATCCTTCGACAAGCAGACCATCGGGGAGATCAAGCACTTCGTCAACATCTCCACTCTCCCTCCCGATAGCGAGGTTGGGCCACAGTGGGACGCTTTCATTACCTCCGTACAGCGTCCAGCGGCGCAGCAGGATATCAAGAGGCTGATGGAACTTGGATTGCAGAAAAAGCCTGACGTGGAAATTCATCTCGACCGGTACACCGGCAAAGTCAATCAACCGGACAAGTAATCCACGCGCTTCGCAGTTGGCCGAGCTATCAGCCGCCAGACTTACGTCGGCAACTGCGTGCCGGCCTGCTCAGCGACGATATAGCTGGCGTACCAGTCCGGCCAGTTTTCGTCATGCTGTCCGGAGAGTTTCTCATGCTCGCCATGCGCGGCCGCGGCGCGCCGTAGCGCCCCTGCGAGTTCTATTGCCGAAGCGAATGTCGTGACCTGCGCGTCCACCCTTCCAGGGAGTCGAGTGGTCACTTCCTGGAAGACCCAGCCATTTCCGTCAGGATCGCTGAACGAGGCAAAGGAGCCGTAGCTGCGCCGTTCCGGTTGCGGGCCGCTCACGCGTCCTTCCTCGCCCGCATGGTGGAAAAGGCCGCCGGCGTCGTGGAAGACTTCGCTCACGTCGATGCCTCGCTCGACAAGCTCTGCGTGCGCCCTGTTTATATCGGACACAATGAGATGGAGTCCCTGCACCGAACCCGGTTCTTCAGTCGTGACGCCCTTGCCGAAGAGGACCGAGCATTGCGAGCCTGGGGGCGTGAAATGGACAACTCGAAACTGCTCGTCTTTCGCGATATCGACGTCGAGTCTCCAACCTAACCTGGCATAGAACTCTTTCGCGCGATCGACGTCGGAGACCGGGATGACAACGATCTCGAGCTTCATGTCGACCGTCCGCGCTGTACCGGCAGCCGTGTCGGCTTGGTTGGTTGTTTGTGCATTGCTCATGTCAGGCTCCTCGTGTTTCGGTGATTCAAGGGTGACTCATACGTTTGCGATCTCGGCGACTTGCCTTCCTGATCTGGAATATCCAATTCCAGTTTTCGGCCTGATCGGATTGTTGTATCCGATGACTTACCAAAGGGCCGGTCGCTAATGTGAGAAGTCTCCGGGGAAACCTCCGTGCCAATAAAGATTAAAGGAGGAAAATCAAAAATGAACAACTCTCACGAGTGCCGGCAGAGCAAATGCCTTGCGAAGTACTAGCCGGTGTGACGCTGCAGACAACTTACCGTCTGTGCGGAAACCGTCATCGTGGCCACCCGCCTTCAACCCGTGCCCGTCGCGCCTGACTTGTTCCTCACACGCAAGTCTGTTTGTCGCTGGAGGGTATTCGAACCGAGCACCAAAGCGCCTAGATTAACCCCTTATCGGAGCCGCGGACCCGATCGGCAACAGAGCCCACTCAATGGATTTGGAGGTTCTCTATGAGCACGTCACAAAAGGTCATCGTCGTTACTGGCGCGTCGCAAGGCATCGGCGCGGAAGTCGTCAAGGCGTTCCGCAAGCTCGACTATCGCGTGGTCGCCACCGCGCGTAGCATCAAGCCGTCGGAGGATCCGAACATCCTGACCGTGGCCGGCGACATCGCCGACCCCGAAACCGCCCGCCGTGTGATCGGCGAAGCCGTGACGCGCTTCGGCCGCATCGATACGCTCGTGAACAACGCCGGCATCTTCGTCGCCAAGCCTTTTACCAGCTATACCGCCGAAGACTATGCAGCGGTCACGGGTGTGAACCTGAATGGCTTCTTCTACATCACGCAGCTCGCCATCGCTGATATGGAAAAGCATGCCAGCGGCCACGTCGTTAGCATCAGCACCACCCTGGCCGACCACGCGATCGACGGCGTGCCTGCGGTACTCGCCGCGCTCACCAAGGGCGGCCTGAACGCGGCAACCCGCTCCCTCGCGATCGAATACGCCAAACGCGGCATTCGTGCCAACGCGGTTTCGCCGGGCATCATCAGGTCGCCGATGCATCCGGCGGAAACGCATGCGGCGCTCGGCGCGCTCCATCCGATGGGTCATATGGGCGAAATGAGCGATGTCGTGAACGCGATCCTTTATCTGGACTCCGCCCCGTTCGTCACCGGCGAGATCCTGCACGTCGACGGCGGCCAGAGCGCTGGCCACTAAGCGCGACCATGCAATAGCAGGCTCCGGTCCACACGACCGGACGCCGCTAGCCTGCAACCGGTTTGTCGAACAGGATCAAGGAGAACATCACGCCAATCGCCACGGTGGTCTATGAACCCGGCGGCATAGACTCGAATTCGATTTCTACCCGCGTGAATGACGATCCAGCTTTGCCTGGCGAGGGACCTCACTGCGACGATGCCAGCGTCACCGACCCACCTGTTCGAACGGCGAAGGCCGCGCATACCGCGCCTCAACCGGCCGCCAACCGTAATCTTCCCGATAGTCCTTCAACGGCAAAACCGCCTCTACCTCCTTGACGTCATGTCGAGCCGACGATCTGAAAAACTGGGTGCAATAGTCGACGAATGTCCTGAGCCTCGCCGGAAGCAGTTCCCGGTGCGAGTAGAAGAGACAGATCTCAACTTTGTTGTCGGATGTCGTGCACAGCGGCAAGATATGCGTAAGGCGCCTGGCTTCGATATCCTCACGCACCATGGTTTCAGGCAATGCGGCAATACCGGTCCCCATCAGTGCCGCTGCCCTAAGCAATATCTCGTTCCCGTCCATCGACGACATGGGAGACACGCTCACCCGCGTTTCGCTCTCCAACAGATCGACAACATCCACGCCCTTTTTCCGTGAATCCGTGTCCAGCAGAAGAAAGTGATGGGTCAACTCGGCGGCGGTTTTGGGAATACCGTACTGCTCAAGATAAGCGGGCGCTGCGACAAAGATGCGCTGTGACCTCGACAATGTACGGCGAATCACGGCAGACTGCTCGACAAGATGCGGCGGAAGAATCGCCATATCGAATCGGCCGTCATACAGGTTTGCGGCCCCTTCCTGAACGGAAACGATCAGATTCACATTAGGGGCAATGGCGTGATAGCCCCGCACCAGGCGCGAAAAGGTTTCGCTCATCAGCATCGGATGCACGATCAGCCGCAACTTGCCGCTGTCGACTTCACGCGAGCGCGTAATGCGACGGTTCGCTTCGTCGAGTTCCTCGAGCAAACGGCAGCAACTCAGATAGTAGGGCTGTGCCGCTTCAGTCAAAGAAACGGACCTTGTTGTTCTAAGCAAGACCCTCGTCTGGATGCACCCTTCGAGCTTGGCGATCGCCTTCGATACCGACCCGGTGGTCACATTCAACGATTCCGCAGCCTTGCTGAAGCTTTGATACCGCGCGGCAGCAACGAATGCACGCAACATGTAAAGCTGGTCCATCTCGCACCTCACTGGTCGATGTAAAGATGTAGAGCAGAGTATTCAGGTGCCGTGGATCGTCACTGGCGGCGCAATCCAAACAACCGGGAAACGAATGCAGGGTAAGCGCGAACGCCGCATGGCGCCATCGTTCGATATGGTGTAACGCATCGTGCGCTCGCGTGCTCGACTAATACGTTCGGATGCGCGCACCAATCCAGTCCGAATGCTCTGTCGGCCACTTTCGCTTGATCTCAGGACGCGGCTATCGCACCGCTTGATGTGCTATCGAGGCGCCGTAGCACTTCGCCAGGGCGAGAATACAAGAAGGAAATCGGCCGGCGAAAAGGAGAACATCTAGACCTGGTTTGCCTGCAACGGTTCGATCGCATTGAGGGCCGATTCGAGGATCATCGCGCGGGCATTGACCGGTGCGGGTTTCGAACGCTGCGGATGAAATATGCGGTCCCCGCGCCTGATCCGTTGCCCGCTCAACACGCATGTCCCTGATACCTTGGCGTTCGCGACCCGCCAGACCTGGGCGCCGTAGAAGCAGCTCGTCGGGTCCCGCCACGCAATGGTCACGGTGAGCGACGTGGTCCGCTCAATCAGACTCACCTTCAGGTGAGGCAAGCCGCTAGTACCTGGCATCGCCTCGAAGCCATAGGATGATCCGCGTTTTGGCACGGGCGTCGTATCAGCGCCCGCATTCGGACATCGTAATCCCGATGACAACAGTCGTATCGTCTGAACCCACGGGTCGACATGGCTAACCAGCATGGCCGCGCTCCTTACGAATCGAAACGTAACGTTTAATTCTCACTGAACGGGACGCCGCGCCGGTAACAACGCATTAAGCGCACCGAACAGACTCCCAATGACTCAAGTGCCTCGGGTACGGTTGCCGCTGCGTCTCTCTCCCTGGCCATGCTCGATGTGGCGGCTCGTCAATCTATCGGCCCGTGCGTCCGCATATTTGCTTCGAAGCCATGATATGGCGTTTGAGGTATGGATAGAATGCACGTTTTAGGAAAAGGGCTTTTTCCGCGGCAACATTTCTGGCATGAACCCGATTGCTTCCGTGTCTGCACCCAACGAACCCCGCCGCCCTCAACGCCGACGCGCCGATCTCCGCGAGAATCCGACCGTCCGTGGTATCAAGTCCGTCAACATAGAATGCCCGCTGAAACGCGCCGAAGACCGTCAATAGATTGACCGTAGGCTTGATCAGACGGGCAGCACATTGGGTCGCCTACAAATATGAGTTTCATAGCTGATTCCGTAAAATTTCTCTGTTGCGCAGGCCCGTTGCGTCTATCTTGAGGAACACGGTGATACGCCGCCGGGTGAAGTCTGTCGAAAAGGACCATAGAACTGAATCGTAGTGCCACGAACCAGGCTAGCCTCAATTCACTTTTTACACCGTGTAACCAGGAGCTCATTACTCGCCGATAGCTGGTCTACTCGCATCGGCATCCTCGAGACCGGATTTCGCTCCTGTTGGATATACGGTCGTATGAGTTCCACACGCTTTTTCAGAGGCCATGCCACCCGTTCGTACAATGTCTTTCAGCGGCTGGGCCGTGTACCTTGATCTCATGGCGAGTGCGAGCGTCTCGCGCGCCACCGATCAGGAGGGCGAGTCGTGAATGCAAGGGAAACAGCAGATCCGGTGATCAGTCTGCACGGCGACGCGCTCCCGTCAAAACCGCGCTGGATTCAGAGCGACGCCGACGCCGACGCCGACGCCGACACAGTAAATGCACGCTCCGAGCGGATATTCAAAACACTCGTACTTGTCGTCTGTGGGTGGTCGTTGATTGAGGCGCCGCTAGAGTTGGGTGTATCCGACGTACACGCGGGGCTGGTCGCCCTGCTCCTGTCGAAGCTCGTGGTGCTCGGCACAGGTCTCGCTGCCGTTGCCAAAGCACGCTTTGCTCGCGAAACTTTTGCGTTTCTCTGCGGCGCGAGCGTGTTGGCGATCGCACCCGCACTACCGATGGAATTCAACCATTCCTTCGCGATAGCAATCTTCTCGTCGATCGAATGCTTCAGCAAGGCCGCGTGCGTGATCGCACTCGGCGTCGCATCGTCGCGAGCGAAGCAGTCGCGCCGGCAATAGCCACATCGAGTCTTCAGGACTCACCTATCCCAAAGTATGAATCGATCTTCGGATACGCAGGATACGACTTCCGTCATGCCGACCGCTCAATTTGTCAGAAGAAACGGAATCCTTGCTTTATTGCCTTCGAGCTACCAGGCAACGGTATGAATTGCCGCTCAATGACATCAGGAAAGACCATGCGCAACGGGTAGCGATAAGCGCGAGCATTGCTTACTATACGAAAAGTATCGGCGTCACTTAGCGTAACGAACTTTTCGAAGATCGAGCGATGAAACATGACAACGTTGGGGCGGGAAGTGAATCATTGCCGGACTCGCTTGTGTATGTGGTCGACGACGACGAGTCCATTCGAGGCGCCCTAACCTCTCTACTCATGTCAGTCGGCATTCACGTGCGGGCGTTCGAATCGGCCGACGATTTTCTGGCCACGGACATGCCGGACGTGCCGAGCTGCCTCATTCTCGACGTTCGTCTGCGCGGCACGAGCGGCTTGACCCTGCAGCAGGAGCCCTTTAAAGAGAGTGTTCGATTCCCGGTCATATTTCTGACCGGGCACGGCGACATCGAGATGTCCGTCAAGGCCATGAAGGCGGGCGCCTTCGATTTCATGACAAAGCCGTTCAAGGATCAGGATCTGATCGATACGATCGCCGCTGCCTTAAAAAGGGATATTGAATTAAAGCGCCAGGAAAGGATCGTTGCGGGCATCCGTCAAACATACGATTCGCTGACAGCGCGCGAGCGGGAAGTCATCAGGCTGGTCGCCGACGGGCTGTTGAACAAGCAGATCGCCGACCTCCTGTGCCTGAGCGAGGTAACGGTCAAGATCCATCGGGCCCAGGCGATGCATAAGCTGCAGGCGCGCTCAGTGCCTGATGTGGTCAGGAAGTTACAGCAGGTGCTGCCTCTGCACTAAGAGCGAGTCAGCCATTTCTGTATTCGCTGCACTCTCGCCGCCATCTTCGGCCGGGATCGATCCCGGCTAATACGAACTGTCACTAAAATCATTCTAAGGTCTTATTGTCGCCTTGTCCGTAGGCCTGTAATTTGCCTAAAGGATTCAGCCTTTCTGAATCCTTTCGATGCCGTACGGACTCGAGATGAGAACAAAGCGCTCTCCTGCAGTTATCGGGGTAGTGGACGACGACGAATTCGTCCGGATGGCGACATCCAGTTTGCTTCGTTCGGCAAACTGGAGAGTCATTGTCTATGAGTCCGCCAACCATCTTCTGGGTGATGCGCGCCGATCGGAACTGAAGCTTGTTGTCGCGGACATTCACATGCCGGGCGTGGACGGTTTCGCGCTGCTTGAATCGATCAAGCTATGGAAGCGGCCTGTTCCTGTCATTTTCATTACTGCCTATGCGACGCAGGAGCTTCTCGAGCGAGCCGAAGCCGGCGGAGCCGCCGGTTTCTTCTCAAAGCCAGTGGACGACGCACGACTGCTCGCGCTGATTGGCGCGATATTGCAGAAGTAACCTCGCCGAAGGTCCGTCCGTTTGTCAGCGTGTAGCGCGATCGCCTAAACGTTGCCCGGATGCGAGACGTTGCCTGGCGCAGGCAACGTGAACTGAAAAGTGGCGCCCCCGGCGGAGTTCGACGTAACCCATAATCGTCCGCCGTGACTTTCCACAATCGAACGGCAGATCGGCAGTCCCATTCCCAGGCCGTTGGGTTTGGTCGTAAAAAATGCCTCGAAGACGCCTTCCAGATGTTCGGCGTCCAGACCTGGTCCAGAATCCTCCACGCTAATGCAGAGTTCGTTGGCACCGGACTGGCCGGTTCGGATCAAAAGCGTTCGCTCGCCGACGTCTATTGCACTCATCGCTTCAAGGGCGTTGATCATGAGATTGAGCATCACCTGCTGCAGTTGTACCCGATCGCCCTGGATCTGCGGCAATCCGTCAACCAGCTGAACGACGAGCTCGACGCCGTGCTTGCCGGCTTCACCTCGCATGAACGCGATCAACTCGAGAATCGCTTCGTTGATGTCCAAGCCGTCTTTTCGCTGCGGCTCCTTTTTAAAGAATGCGCGGGTGCGGTCGACGATGTTATTGGCGCGGCCGCCATCCGCGACAATCCGGTTGAGCGCCTGACGCACTTCGTCGAGATTGGGCGGGCGCGCCGCCAGCCAGCGCAAGGCCGCACTGGCGTAGGCAACCGTTGCGGTGATGGGTTGCTTCACTTCGTGGGCAATCGATGCCGATAACTGCCCCATCGTCGCCACGCGGTTTGAATGCGCCAGTTCCATCTGGAGTCCGAGATATCGCCGTTCGCTATCGCGCACGTCCTGTTGCGCCCGCTTCTGATCGGTCAGGTCGAGTATGAAAGCGACGCCCTGCCCTTCACGTTCGCCGAACGCCGCCGCGCCGACCAGCACGGGCACCCGGCTGCCATCCTTGCAAAAGTACTCTTTCTCGAACGGTTTAGCGCTTCCGGTGGCCGTCAATTCCGCTCTCACCAATTCGTCGAGGTCACGCCACTCGGGCGGAGTCAAATCGGGCCACCGGATACGCCCTGAGAGCAGATCTTCCCGGCTGTAACCCACAATCCGCAGAAAAGCGTCGTTGGCTTCGACGACGTTGCCCTCAAAGTCCCAAATGTGGATCCCAATGATGTTCGAGTCCACCAGGCGCCGAACCTTTGCCTCGCGTTCCTGAAGGTCGGCATACAGACGGGTGTTCTCGAGTGAAATGGCGGCCTGTGATGCCAGCAAATCGAGCAGCGACGAGCGTCGCGCCGTAAAAACATGCGAAGTGGCCGTGTTCTCGAGATACAGCAGGCCGCCGAGTTTGCCCTGTCTGACCAGAGGCAGGCAGAATACGGACCGAGCGGCGCCGCTTGCCAGGTAGCTGTCCTGGGAGAACATGTTGGGTATCAACGCATCGTCGATGATGACGCTCTTTTGCGTGTGGATCACGTAACGCAGAATGGCGGCAGGGACGGCGGAATTGCCAGGCTCCCGGTTCAACTCGATCCCGTTTCCATTGATGCGCGCCTCTGCCTCGATCCGGTAGCCGTCCGGCTGCTGCAGGACAATTAACAGGCCCCGATCGGCGCCCGCGGTCTGCAGCGCTATCGTCATCAGCCGCTCGATCAGACCTGTTAATTCGATCTCGCTGGAAAGGGCTTGAGAGGCCTTGAGCAGGGTCGCGGCGTCGAACTGCCGCCAATCGAAGCTGAGTGTCGACGTAGCATTGCTCCCGTCCTGATTGGCGAGGCGCGGGAATTGCCCGTCGAGTTGCGCGACTTTGCCGTCCGCGCCCCAAAAGGCGAAGCAATGACGCGCGTTGCGCAGATACGCATCGGCGCTCGTCCTGAGACCGCTGCTTAGATAGAAGCGGCCGGCAAGTTCGTTGGCGATGCCTTCGTGGTGTAGAAAACCATTTTCATGAGCGGAGTGGACCGCCTGTTCGTAAAGGCGCATGGCGTCGAGATCCCGGCCCTCCAGACGCGCAAGCTCCGCGCAAACCAGCGCGTAGCGGTTCTGATAGTTCTCCGGGCAGTGCTCAGCCCACGTTGCGAGCTTCTTGAGTTTCGCCGCAAGCATGCGCGCATAGACTTGCTGCTGTTCCTCGGATGCCTGCGGATAAAGCGCCGTCAAGGTGAGCGCATGAAAGAAGTGATAGGTCGGTTCGATCGCCAGTGCCATGACAGAACTGAGGACCGCCTCGGCCCGGTCCGCGGCCTCCAGCGCGTCGGCATACCGGCCGTCGAGAAAGGCAAGCATCACCTTGATGATGCGATAGACGCCGATAGCGCAGCCGAAATTCGATCTGATGATGGCCTCGAAGCAGGCTGCTTCGTCGAACGTCTCGTCGTTCAGATTCAACGGTTCGCTCGTCTTGCCGCGCAGACTGATGACGAATTGCCGCTCGACCCGGATCAACTCGTACACCGCGTCGTTGTGGCTCTCCCGCGCGAGCGCCGCGTACTTTTCCGAGAGCGTTTGCACGTCCTCGAGGGCGGCCCCTTTCTCGATGGTCTGCCAAACCGCGTTGAATGCGACGTTGCCTGCAAAAACGAAGTCGCCCACTTCCAGGCACGCAGCGGTCGCCCGCTCGAGAACCGGCAGATTAGCTGCAATGTGGCAGCGCCAGAAATTGACGTGGGCGCCGTACAGGTGAAGCAGCTTTCCATTCAGGCGCCGATTGCCGAACTTCTCGTTCAGTTTGAGCGACATCTCTGAAAATTGCACCGCGGTGGGGATATCGCCGATCAGAGACACCAGCATCAGCGCGTAATTGCCGTAAGCAAAACTGGAGTTCTCGGTATTGCCGTGCTGCAAGGAGAGATTGACCGCCTTGAGCGTGATGAGCGGGTAAAACGCCGGCCGCGCGGCAAAAGCGCAGTTCATCGCCTGAAGGAGAAGGTTGACGATCGCACGGATCGCGGGTTCCGTCGCCACCGGCGCCTCGACCAGTTCGCCGATGGGACGCCCGGCCTGATTGACGCGAATGTCCCGCAATCCGTCATCGACGGCCGCCTGAACGTCCTGATCCGTCTCAGGAAAGAGAATGCCGAAATCGCGCAGCGCAACCAGCGCGACCGCGAAGCTCTCGTCATATCTCCCGGCGAGCTGATACAACTCGATCCGCAGGCTGAAGACCTTCGCACGATCGAGATTGGAGCGCGCTCTCGCGAGCATCATGTCGGCCAGCGCGTCGGCTTGCGCAAAATCGCCGGCCAGATATTCGCACTCCGAAAACGCGAGATAGAGTTCGAACGTGCTGTTGTAGCGCTGCGTCCACGCATCCGGCGACAGCAGCGCCACGGCTTGCGCCAGATAGCTGCGAGCGGCCGCGTAGGCGGTCGAATTCATCGCGCGCCGGCCCGCGATGAGGTTCAACTCGACGACCTGCTCAAGCTCCGGCTCCGCCTGGATCAGCGCCGCACCACGATTGAGATGGTTGACGATATCGAAGATGGGATCCTCGAGCGCTTCCGGCGGGGTCCGCGACACCAGCGCCCGGCCGATCCGCAGATGCGCGGCGGCGCGCTCGTCGGCGGGAATCAGCGCATAAGCGGCCTCCTGCACGCGGTCGTGTGCGAATTCATAGGCGTTGCCCACGCGAAAAACGAGACCCGTCCGCACGGCTTCCCACAAGTTCGCGTGCATCTTCTCTTCAGAGCCGCCCTGAACCCACGTCAGTGCGGTGACTTCAGCGACGTTGCCGAGACACGCCAGTTGCCCCAACGCGTCGCGCGTCAGCGCAGGCAGGCGGCTCAGCTTAGCCGCCATCAGATCGGCGACGTTCTCGGTAAAACCCTTCGCGCGAATGCGTGGCAAATCCCAGCACCACGCGGCGGCGCGCTGATCGAATGTGAGCAGGTCTTCATCGGCGAGCGCCGTCAGAAACTGGATCGCGAAGAACGGATTGCCGCCGGTCTTCTCATGCACCAGTTGCGCGAGCGGCCCGGCTGTCGCGCTGTCGCAGTGAAGCGAATCGGCCACGAGTTGCGTGACGCTGTCCGGTGTGAGCGGCGCGAGCTCTATTTGCTGCACCTTTCTTTCGGCGTGGCTGATCGACTCGAGCGTGCGCGCAAACGGGTGCGACGCGTCCACCTCATTGTCCCGGTAGGCGCCGACCAGCAGAACGTGCTTCACGTCCGGATGCGTGACGAGGTGGGCAAGCAGGTCGAGCGTCGCCGTATCGACCCATTGGAGATCGTCGATAAACAGCGCGAGCGGATGCTCAGGTCGCGCAAACACGCCGAGAAAACGTCGAAATACCATCTGGAAGCGGTTTTGCGCATCCTGCGGCGGCAGAGCCGGCGCCGGTGGCTGCTCGCCGATGATGAGCGCGAGCTCGGGGATCAGCGTCACGATCAGCTGACCGTTGGGACCGAGCGCTTCCATTAGCGCGTGCCGCCACGGCTCGACCTCTGCGTCGCTCTGGCTCAACAGGTTGCGCACGAGCGTCTGGAAGGCCTGTGCAAAAGGCACATAAGGAATGTCACGTTTGTACTGGTCGAACTTGCCGGACGCGAACAGGCCGCGTGGCGGCACCAGCACCCTGTGCAACTCGTTGACGACCGACGACTTGCCAATGCCCGGATAGCCCGAGATAAGCACCAGTTCGACCGCCCCGCTACCCACGACACGATCGAATGCTGTCACGAGCGCTTCGATCTGTGCCTCGCGTCCGTACAGTTTTTCGGGAACGAGCAAGCGGTCGGACGCGTCGTGCGCCCCCAGCGGGAACGGGTCGACGCGCTGGTGCGCCTCCCATGCCGCGAGGCACGACCGCAGGTCGGCTTCGACACCCGCCGCGGTCTGGTAACGATCCTCGGCGGCCTTGGCGAGGAGCTTCAGCACGATGCCCTCGACCGCCTTCGGAATACCGTCGACGCGCTCGCCTGGCGGTGCCGGCCTGCGCGCAATATGGCAATGAATCCATTCCATCGCGTCCGATGCGGTGAACGGCAGCGAGCCGGTAAGCATCTCGTACAGTGTGACGCCAAGCGAATAGAGATCGCTGCGCGTGTCGATCGAACGGTTCATGCGGCCCGTCTGCTCGGGCGCCATATACGCGAAAGTCCCGGCCACGATCTCCGGCGGCGCGGGCGGCTGATGTTCGTGCGGCAGTTGCGAGGCGATGCCGAAGCCGGTGAGCCGCACGTTGCCGTTCCCGTCGACGAGCACATTCGCCGGCTTGATGTCTTTGTGAACGAGCCCGCATCGGTGAACGTGACCGACTACTCTCGCCAGATTGACGGCGATGCGCAAAAAACGCGTGAGCTCCAGCGGACGGCCGAGTGAGCGATGGAGGGGCTCGCCGCCGTCGTCGTCGAGAACGAGCATGGGCGGCTCTCTGCGGTGATAGAGCGCGAGCGGCTGAGCGGCCCAGCTGGAATCGAGCAACGAGGCCAATCCGTATTCGTGCTCGAGCCGTGTAATGCTCTGGGTGGCCGTGCGGGTGGCGACCAGCGCGAGCACCGAGACGGGATGGCGGGGTCTCCGGGCTCGATACAGGGAGAAGTCGCCGTCATCGTGCAGCGGCTCCAACTCATATCCGGTGAGATCCACGGTGGACTCCACTGTCGACCGGAGCTAGTGGTTTGGCGATCGACCGGAGCGGGCCGTCGACCAGAGTTGGCGCTTTAGCGCTTACTCTGGTCCATAGCGCGCTACTCTGGTCCCATGCAAAGCACTGACTCCGATCCCACGCAAGATGGTTGCTGTAAGGCTACGAATTTCATTTAGAAATTATTGTCCACGCTTCCCGCCTTCCCGGCTATGGCTTGCACCGTCGTCCCATTTATTGGATCACCGCCGGCGTCACGCCAGAAACCGGACCCAAAAAAAACGGCATGCGCGACGCGCTTCTCGCGCGCGCAGCATGCCGCTACATCAGGCTGGAGCCTTCCGATACGCCCGCATTGAAACCATCCGGCGAGACGGGCCGCTCATTGCTGCGGCAACGCGTAGGCAATCACATAGTCGCCAAGCTTCGTGCCGAACGAGCCATGCCCGCCCGCCGCGATCACCACGTACTGACGGCCGTTGATCGAATAGCTCATCGGCGTGGCCTGGCCGCCCGCGGGCAGGCGGGCCTCCCAGACCTGTTTGCCGTTGTTCACGTCGAACCCGCGAATGTAGTTGTCCGCCGTCGCGCCGATAAACGCGACACCGCCCCCGGTGACGATCGGACCGCCCAGCATCGGCATGCCCATCCTGAACGGCAGCGGAATCGGCGAACTGTCGCGCACGGTGCCGATGCGCTTCTTCCACACGATCTCATTGGTCTTGAGATCGATCGCGGAGATGTAGCCCCATGCCGGCTGCTTGCACGGCAAGCCGAACGGCGAGAGGAACGGGTTGATCACCACGCCGTACGGCAGGCCGTATTGCGGCTGGATGCCTGACTCCGTGCCGCTGCCCTTGGCGCCCGGCACCGGCTCCAGCGGGTTGCCGGGGCCGCGCGGAATCAGACGCGAGACGAACGGCAGCGCGATCGGGTTCGCGACGGCGAACTGGCGGTCGGTGTCGACGGCAATGCCGCCCCACTCGAACATGCCCAGGTTGCCCGGGAACACCAGCGTGCCCTGCAACGAAGGCGGCGTGAACGTGCCTTCATACCGCAGCTTGTGAAACATCACACGGCACACGAGCTGGTCGTACATCGTGGCGCCCCACATGTCGGCGTCGGTCAGGTCCTTCGACGGGCGATACGTGAGCTGCGAGAACGGCTGCGTCGGCGCAACGTGGTCGCCGGGGGCGGCGCCTTGCGGCACGGGCGTTTCGGGCGCCGGCACGACGGGGACACCCGTGCGGCGGTCGAGCACGAACAGGTTGCCGGTCTTGGCCGGCGCGTACACGACCGGCACGGTCTGGCCGTCCTTGCCGGTGATGTCGGCGAGCGTGGGCTGCGACGGCTGGTCCATGTCCCACAGATCGTGGTGCGCGGTCTGGTAGAACCAGGCGAGCTTGCCGGTCGATGCGTTGAGCGCGAGCAGGCCGCTCGCGTAGCGCTCCTGATCCGGCGTGCGGTTGCCGCCCCAGATGTCCGGCGTCGTGACACCCATCGGCAGATAGACGATGTCGAGTTTCGCGTCGTAGGCGGACGGTGCCCACGAGTTGGGCGAATTCCACGTGTAATGCTCGCCCGCGCCCGGAATGTGATTCGGATCCTTCGCGCCCGGATCGAACGCCCAGAGCAATTCGCCCGTGCGCACATCGAAGCCGCGGATGACGCCCGAAGGCTCGCGGTTCGAGAAGTTGTCCTCGACCGCGCCCGCCACGACGATCACCTTGCTGGTGATGATCGACGGCGACGTGGGCTCGTACATGCCCGGCGTCGTGACCGGCTGGGCGTGTTGAAGATCGAGGTCGCCGTGGTTGCCGAAGCCCTCGCAACGTTGGCCTGTCAGCGCGTCGAGCGCATAGAGGTGGCCGTCGTTGACCGGCAGGTAGATGCGGCGCGTACAGGCGGCCGTGGCATCGCTCGATGGGGTGGTAGCGGCTGCGGCGGCGTCGCTCGCTGGCGGGGCGGCAGTTGCGGCTGCGTCGCTCGTCGGCGCGGCGGCAGTTGCGGCTGTATCGCTCGTTGGCGTGGCAGCCGCGGTGTCGCTCGTCGGCGCGGTAGCGGCTGCTGCTGCATCGCTTGCCGGCGCAACCGCGGGTGCGGCCGCCGTGGCGCTAGCCGACAAATCGACATACGACACGCCGCGGCACGTCACGTGCTGGAACGACGGATCGGCCTGCAGCTTCGGATCGAACTTCCACTTGAGCGTGCCCGTCTTCGCGTCGAGCGCGAACAGAATCTGATGTGGCGAGCATAGGTAAAGCAGATCGCCGATCTTGATCGGCGTGACTTCGTTGGTAATCTCGACAGGATCGTTGGGCCCTTTCATATCACCCGTGCGGAAGGTCCAGGCCACCTGGAGATCCTTCGCATTCTCAGGTGTGATCTGCTGCAACGGCGAATAGCGCGTGCCTTCCTGGGTGCGCCCATAAGCGGGCCAGTCGGCGGCGTCGATCCCGGCGCTGGCGCCGCTCGCGGGCGCAGCAGCGCTCAGTGTGCCGTTGACCTGCTGCGGATCGTTGAAGTTCGCGTACACGAGCACGCCCGCCCATGCCACGAGCGCGACCACGAGCGACGCGACACCCAGCTTGCGCTCGCCCTCCAGCCGCCAGCTCATGAGCAGCAGCAGCCATACGCCGAAGATGACGAGCACACCGGAGCGCGGCGCGAGCGCCCAGAAGTCGGGCCCCGACTCCAGCAGAGCCCAGATCGCCGTGCCGATCAGCACGAGCGCATAAAGCACGAGCGCGGCGGGACTGCGCCGCCAAAGCAGCCAGGCCACGCCCAACAGCACGATGCCTGTGATGAGATAGTAGGCGGAGCCGCCGACCGCGAGCAGCCATGCGCCACCGATCAGCAGATAGAGCGCGGTCAGCACCGTAAAGAGCAATGTGATGACGCCGATCACGCCCCGCGAATTCGACTGACTGGTCATGATGATCTCAACCCTCTTGAGTGGATGCAGCCTGCCGCCAGTACCGACGCCGAATTCACGCGCCGGAGCACGGTAAAAAGCATATCAGAACGTGTGCATCATTCCGACATACACGCCGGTTTGCGATTCGCCGGCTATCGGGCTCGTCGGCGAGGACGAATCGCGCGGCGTCGCGAACACCGAGAACGTACCGTTCCTGCTGTTGTTCACGTAGGCGACGGTCCCGTAAAGAAAGGTACGCGAGTCTAGGTTATAGGTGGTCCCGAGCGCATAGAGCAAGGCATGGCTGCCAGGATCGTGCGAAGCATCTCCGGTACCTTCGCCTACCCGGATATAGAAGCCCGCCGCCGTCATGGCCCAGCGTGGCGTAGCCTGATAGGTGGCGCCCAGCCAGTAGTGGTCGGCGCTGTCGGCCACGCCTGCGGGCGAATCGGGCGCCGCGTAGTGTGTGTAGGCCGCCTGGATCTTGAACTTCTGCACGCGCACGTTCGCACCGACGAAATACTCGCGCGAGGCCGTGAAGATGTTGGATAAGCGCCCGCTCGAATCGCGTAGCTCGTCGTAGATGCCGCGCACGTCGAAGAGCGGTGAATGGTACGTGAGCATGATGCCGTCCGAGCGGCCGAACTCGCCCTCGGCGCCGTTGTTGAAACCGCTCGCCTGATTGCCAAAGGCATATTGGCCCTGAACGTCGAAGCCATGAAAGACCGGGCTGTGGTACTCGACGTTGTTGCTGGTCTGCTGCCAATTGCGCCCGCGCACGAGCGAAGCCGACGACACGGCCTGCTGCACGAACGGATCGAATTCCCAGACACCGTCGCTGTCGATAAAAAGATTGCGCCCGGCCTGCAACTGGCCCCACGTCTCGTTCTTGAGGCCGACATACGCGCGGCGCGAGAAGAGCCTGCCACCGCCAGTCGTGCCGTTCATGATCTGCAGCGCGGTTTCGAGGTCAAACAGTGCGGACATGCCGCCACCGAGATCTTCGGTGCCCTTGAAGCCCAGCATGCTGGTGCCCCAGTCGCCGCCTTCCGCGCTCCAACGGCTCGAACTGCCGCCCATGCCGTTGGCAATGTGATTCAGGTATTCGATCCCGCCATCGACACGGCCATACAGCGTCACGCTCGATTGTGCCGAAGCAGCCGTGCTGGCCGCGAGCAGGACGATACCGCACAGTTGATATTTCACGAGAGGTTCCAGGTTGATTCTCCTTTCGTTCTCCTTTCTGCCCCAGCCTCCGCTGTGCTGATGGATAGCGTCGTCAGGAACGAGTCAAAGCCGGACCGCCAACACAATCGCTCCCTCCAACCCTCGTTGTGATTCGCCCGGATCGTTGAGCACTGCCATGACGTACCAAACATGGGAATGCACTCTGAGTCTGCATACTACGAGGCGCAGCGGCCACTTGATATGACATATTTGTTGTAGCCGGTTACCCTGTACCGCTTGCGGATCTGCTGGAAAAGCCGCAATGGCAATGGTCTCAAGAATCGTCACGCCGCGGGTGCGCGGGTGCAAAGCAGCCCACCTTCAAAAGCCAGGCGGCATAGAACGTCGTCAAGGCGATGTTTCGAGTTGCAGTTTGCTTGCCTGCCTGACCAGAGTGGCAAATGAACCCGCCTGCATTTTTCTCATGATGTTGCCGCGATGCACCTGCACGGTGTATTCGGCGATGCCAAGGACGGCTGCCGCCTGCTTGTTGAGCAAACCGCTCGCGAGTAACGGCAACAGTTCCTGCTCACGAGGCGTCAGCGATCGATAGAGCGCCTGCAGCATCGCTGCCTCTTGCGCCTCCTTGCGAAGGACGTGCGCCGTGGCAAGCGCCGCCTCGACCGCGCGTATCAACGCATCCTCGTCGAGCGGCTTGGTGAGGAAATCGACAGCCCCGCTCTTCATGGCAAGGACCGCGGACGGCACATCGCCTCTTCCAGTAATGAAAATAACGGGAATCGAAGAGTCCGTGCCGACTAGCTTCTGAACTTCCAGGCCATTCATGCCTGGCATTCTCATATCCACGATCAGACATGCAACGACGTTGCGATGCGGCGTGTCCAGAAACGCTTCGCCAGAGTCGAATGTCTGGACGTCTCTTCCGTTTGCGCGCAACAGCGCAGCGAGTGCTTCTCGCACGCGTGTGTCGTCGTCGACCACATAGACCAGTTCGCTCGCGCAGTCCATGAAACCCCTCTATCGTTAGCGCGTGCCTCGCCCGACAGGCTTAACGCGGCGTCCATACGATTCCGCCATGCGCGTGCGACCACGCGACCGGGTCCTTGAGAAACGCTTCCAGTTCAACAGCGCATAGGCGATGATCGGTTCGAAGGCATTGAGCTGAAGCTGGCCGCCTTCCGCGGCAAAGGTCACGGTGATGTCGTTTCCAAACACCTCGAACGCCACCTGATTGACAACCTCCGGGATAACCGGATTGACCTTGCCGGGCATGATCGAAGAACCCGCCTGCATCGGCGGCAGGTTGATTTCACCGAAGCCTGCTCGTGGTCCGCTCGAAAGCAGGCGCAAGTCGTTGCAGGTCTTCGAGAGTTTCACGGCGATACGCTTGAGCACTCCGGAAATCTGAACGAACGCACCGCAGTCCTGCGTGGCTTCGATCAGATTTGGCGCTGTGCTCAGTTCGATACCCGTGATCCGTTGCAGCGCTTCGAGCGCCTTCTGCGCGTAATCGGGGTGAGCGGTGATGCCTGTGCCGATGGCGGTAGCACCGAGGTTGATCTCCCGAATCAACGCCGACGCCTCACGCAAGCGCGCCATATCCTCTTCGAGCATAACCGCGTAGGTAGAAAACTCCTGCCCGAGCGTCATTGGAACTGCGTCCTGCAGTTGCGTGCGGCCGAGCTTCAGCAAACCCGCAAACTCCAATGCTTTTTCATCGAATGCCGCATGCAGTTGCGCCATGGCTTCGAGCAGGTGCTCGATGGCAAAGAATGTGGCGATGCGCAAAGCCGTGGGATAAACGTCGTTCGTGCTTTGTGCGAGATTGACGTGTTCGTTCGGGTGAAGATGCGCGTACTCGCCCCGCTTGTGGCCCATCAGTTCGAGCGCACGGTTGCAGATCACCTCGTTGGCGTTCATGTTGGTCGAAGTCCCCGCGCCGCCCTGGATCACGTCCACGACGAACTGCTCATGCAGGTGACCTTCACGTATCTCGATACACGCGGCGACGATCGCATCGCGCAATGTTGGCGACAGCAGACCGAGTTCAGCGTTGGCAACGGCTGCAGCCTGCTTCACTGCGGCAAGTGCGATGATCAGATTGGGATAGCACGAGACGGTCGTCCCCGAAATCTCGAAGTTTTCTTTCGCTCGTAACGTATGCACGCCGTAGTACGCTTCTTGCGGCACTTGTCGCTCGCCAAGAAGGTCATATTCAACGCGGAACTCCTGATTGCTCATAGCTCTCTCCGACGGGTCTTTTACTAGGCGTTCGAGTGGTCGACGAGGCGCCAGGGCAATTCGCCGCCTCCCATGAATGTTTCAATCGATTTGCCGTCACCGAGTTCGACGTTTCGTGGCGCGTCATTGCGTTCCCGCGTCAGCGTCACGGTGCCTTCGTTCGGTGGAAGGTCATAAAAACGGCGGCCGTTATCGCTTGCGAAGGCCTCAAAGCGGTTGAGCGCATGTTCTTCGTCGAACACCGTCAGGTAGGCCTCAAGGGCTGTCGGCGCGCTAAAGATACCGGCGCAACCGCACGCGGCTTCTTTGGCGCCGCGCTCGTGCGGTGCCGAATCAGTGCCGAGAAAAAACGACGGTGAGCCGGAAGTCGCGACACGCCGCAGCGCAAGTCGATGTTGCTCGCGCTTGAGGACCGGCAAACAGTAGTAATGCGGCCGCAATCCCCCGGTGAACATCGCGTTCCGGTTCAAAAGCAGATGCTGCGGTGTGATGGTCGCCGCGAGCCGGCCACTGGTGTCCGCGTCAACAAAGTCAGCGGCCTCTTCGGTGGTAATGTGCTCGAGCACGATCCTGAGCGCCGGAAACCTGTCGAGCAAGGGCTTGAGCGTGCGCTCAATAAAGACAGTCTCCTTGTCAAAAACATCGATAGCCGGGTCGGTGCTTTCACCGTGAATGAGAAGCGGCATGCCCAGTTCCTGCATGACATCGAGCACGCTTGCGACCTTGTCGATGCCGGTCACGCCGTACTCGGAATGCGTCGTGGCGCCGGCGGGATACAGCTTCACCGCCGTGAACACGCGCGCCTCGAATCCCTTCCGGATTTCCGCAGGGTCGGTGTCGTCACACAGGTAGCATGTCATCAACGGCTCGAATGCAGAGCCTGCGGGCAATGCTTCGAGGATGCGCTCGCGATAGGCTCGCGCGGCTGCTACCGACGTAACCGGCGGTTTGAGGTTGGGCATCACGATGGCGCGGCCGAACTGGCGCGCCGAAAACGGCAGCACGGTGCGAAGCATCGCGTCATCGCGCAAATGCAGATGCATGTCATCCGGGCGCCGGATGGTAATTGACTGAACCATGACTGTTCCTTGACCTGAGCGGACTCGTTAGAGATGGTCGATGGTGTCGGCAAGCACACGCACGCCAAGCATGAAATCGTCGATGTCCATCGCTTCATGCGGATTGTGGGAGCCGTTCTCGTTGCGGATGAACAGCATGCCGCTGGGGATACCCGCGTTTGCAAACAGCGACGCGTCGTGCCCCGCGCCGCTAGGCACGGTCTCATAAGGTGTCGCCATGCGCTCGCAAGACGCGGCGAGCGCGGCGCAAATCTTCTCGTCCATCGTGGCGGGCGAAGACTCCAGGCGCCGGTCGAATTCGAATTTCACGCCACGTTCGCGCGAAATCGACGCGCACTCGGTACGCATCAACTGGTAGAACCCTTCGAGCGTGTCATGGCTCTTGCTGCGCGCTTCGAAGCTGAAGTGCACCGTGCCCGGAATACGCGAGATGGAATGCTCGGACGGGTCCGTACCCACGATGCCCGTCGTCACGACGAGGTCTATGCCGCGCTCGAGCAGCACGCGCCAGTGTTCGTCCAGCCTGGTGATCAGGTCCGCCACGGCGAACATCGCATCGTGACGCAGCCAGCGAGGGACTGCGCCCGAGTGACCCGCCTCGCCGACACAGGTAATCCGGTTGTGCCGGACGTTGCCACGAATGCCCGGCACCACCCCGAGTGCAATCTTGCGGGCGACCATGATGGGGCCCTGCTCGATATGCAGTTCGAGATACGCTTTGGCGCGGGATTGATCGAAGAGCATTTCCTGAGACGCAATGGCGGCGGTGTCCGCGCCAACCTGCTCCATGTAGCTGGCGAGCGACTTGCCCGAGGTTCGATGCTTGAGTTCGAGATCCTGTGCGGAGAGCTTGCCGAAGAGGGAGCCCGAGCCCATATAAGCCTTGCCGAACCATGCGCTTTCCTCCCCGCGAAAGGCAATGACGCGCAGCGGCGTACCCGACGCTCGACCACTCTGCTTCTGCGCAACCAGGCAGAGTAAGCCCGCGATGATGCCGGCAAGGCCGTCGAAGTTGCCGCCCTGCGGCACCGAATCCATATGCGAGCCGACCCAGACGGCCGGCTGCTGCGTGTCGCTTTCGGGCAGACTGAAAATAAGGTTGGCGGCGCGGTCGACATCGACATGCAGCCCTTCCTTCCCGGCAAAGTGCCGCAGGTAATCGGCCGCTGCGGACTCGCCTTTGCCATAGCTGTCTCGCGTGACACCTACACCGTCGGATGAGAGTTCGCGAATATCATCGAAGAGTTGCTGCGCGAGCCCGGTGAGGTCAAGTATTTCCATGATGCCCGTCCATTTGCACAATGTGCCGGTGCTATCCGGCACTTTCCCGAAGGCACTCGGTGAGCGAGCCGCCTTCACGCAACGAGGATTCAGCCTGACTGTTGTGCAAACCGCAGCCAGCGGTCGCTCAACTGACGATCCAGCTTCACCTGGCCGGTCAGGTCCCGAATGCTCTCGACGCCCATTTCCGTGCAGTACGCCTCAAGACCGTCGATGATTTTCTGCATGACGCCCGGGTCGCGGAACGATGCCGTTCCAACCTGTACAGCACTCGCACCCGCGAGCATGAATTCGACGGCGTCTTCGGCGGTCTGGATACCGCCACAGCCGATAATCGGAATCCGCACAGCCCTATAGCACTGGTGAACAAGCCGCACCGCGATGGGTTTGATGGCGGGACCGGACAGGCCGCCCATCACATTGCCGAGCTTCGGCTTACGGGTCCGGACATCGATCGCCATGCCGAGCACCGTGTTGCCCATCACGATGGCGTCCGCGCCGGCGTCTTCGGCTGCCCGCGCGACGGCCGCGATATTGCTCGCATTCGGCGTGAGCTTGACCCAGAACGGGTGATCGGTGCGCCGGCGAATTGCCGACACGGCCTTGTAGGTCGTATCGGGCAGCATGGCGAACGCCATGCCGTCTGCTTCAAGATTCGGACACGATATGTTCGCCTCGATCGCTGCCACTTCCGGCAACGACATCTCCTCGCAGGCCTCGGCAAACTCGTCGGCGGTATCGGCTGAAATGGAAACGACAACCGGCGTATCGAACTTCAGATACGGCGGCAGCACATGCTCGCGGTAATACTCGAGCCCCTTGCTCGGGATGCCTATCGAATTGAGCATCCCGCTGTAGCTATCCGCCACGCGCGGCGTGGGGTTACCCGCGCGCGACGTTGGCGACACGCTCTTCACCACGAGCGCGCCAAGACGATTGAGGTCCAGCGCTTCCTGGTATTCAATCGCGAAACAGCCTGACGCCGGCATGACGGGGTTGCGCAAAATCATGTTGCCAACCCGGGCGGTTAAATTAGCCAAATTCCACCTCCCCAACCACCTCGCGGATGGGAAACACTGGGCCTTCGCGACAGACGCGAAGGAATTTGCGGTCACCGTCGCAATCGAACAACCGCACGCATGAAAGACAGACGCCCATGCCGCACGCCATGCGTTGTTCCATCGCGACTTCGGCGGTGATTCGCGGATAGTCGGAAAGGACGCGCTGCAACAGCATCAACAGACGATGCGACCCACAGGTATAGATGGCATCAGGACGCTGCTGCTCGATGAGCTCACGCAGCAGCACCTCCATCGCTTCGACCGAAGACGTTCCGTCCGCATCGAAAACACTGCGGACATCCGCCGTCGCGCCCCGCAGAAACTCTTTTTCCATGAGGTCGGCCGGCGAGCGTGCCGACATGACGGCCGTGATGTCGACACCCGCTTGGGACGCTTCCTTGATGAGCGGAGCCATCGTGGCCAGACCGACGCCACGCGCGACCACGAGAATGCGGCGATAGTTGGCGCTGAAGGTGAAGGTGTTGCCCAACGGCCCGACGATGTCCATGCGACCGCCTTCGAGCAAGGTCGCCATCGCCTTCGTGCCAACGCCCGTGACGTTGTAGAGAAACTCGATGCGGTTGTCTTCGGGACCGGCACCATAGACACTCATCGGGCGCAGCAGGAACGGTTCGTGTTCCAGCGTAGTCGGGCATTTGAGCTGGTAGAACTGCCCAGCCTTCGTGATTCGCGCGATGGGCGCGTCTGCTTCCAGACGGATGTACTTGTATCGCTGGTTGACCCAGTAGTGCTCTGCGACTCTGCAACGATAGGAAGCGACAATTGCGGCGTTCTCGACGCCGCACGGGCTTGCTGACATGATGACTCCACTCTTCGATAACGCTGCGGACCGGTCAGGTGAACAGAGCGGTTCACAGCAAACTGTCTGGTTATTCCAGTTCCGCGCCCTTCAACTCGGGAATGAGAAAGATCGTTGCGACCATGTCGAGCACATAGATGCTTGCGAGCAGGGCAATCGCGAGTTGCAGCGAATAAGCAGCGGCAATACCACCCACGACGATAGGACCCAATCCGCCGACCGCGCGGCCGACATTGAAAAGAACGTTCTGTGCGGTAGCGCGCGCCGCTGTCGGATAGGCCTCCGACATCAGGGCACCGTAGCCGCCAATCATTCCGTTGACGAACATGCCCATGAGCGCGCCGGCCCACAGCATCACGCCTGGGTCTGAGAGCTTCGAATAGGTAATGACCATCGCCACCGCGCCAGCCTGGAAGAGCAGGAAGGTCGGCTTGCGTCCAATGCGGTCCGCCAACTGGCCGAAGATATAGACTCCGACCATCATTCCGACGATGGTCACCGACGTCCAGAGCGCCGACTTGGTGAGACCAAATCCAAGCGTTCTGGCGAGGTAAGTCGGTAGCCAGATCATGATGCCGTAGTAACCGAAGTTCTGGACCGAACACAGAATGACGATGCCGAGACTCGTGCGGGCGGTGCGTCCGTCGGCGATGAGCAGCCTGAAGGCGTTAGGCTTCCTGGCTGATGTCTTCGCACTCCGCACGAACACTTCAGGCTCATGCAGCTTGTTGCGCACGACCCATGCAACGAGTGCCGGCGCCACGCCGAGCAGGAACATGCCGCGCCAGCCGATATGCGGAAGCAGCAGCGGCGTGAGTAGAGAGGCTGCAAGCACGCCGCTCTGCCAGCCGAGCGCAACATACGACGACACGCGCGCGCGATGTCTTGCAGGCCATGCTTCAGCGGCCAACGCCATGCCGATTCCGAACTCACCACCCAGACCGATACCCGCGACTGTCCGGTAGGCCAGCAAATCCCAGAAGCCGTGAGCGAAGGCACACATCCCGGTGAAGAGCGCAAAAATCACGATGGTCCACGTCAGAACCCGGATGCGGCCGAACCGGTCCGACAGCGCGCCGAACAGAATGCCACCGCCCACCGCGCCAATCAGCGTCCACGTGACCAGCGCACCCGACTGCTGCGTGCTCAGATGCAGATCCAACGCGATGGCAGGCAACATGAACCCAAGAATGAGCAGGTCGAATCCGTCCATCGCGTAGCCGATCGCCGAACCGGCCAGTGCTTTCCAGGCGTACTTGCTGGGACGGTCGTCCGCCCCGACTGGCGCGCTGGCATCGTGCCCTGCCGCCCTTGCATTTGCTTCCATGACTTCCTCCAGTGGAGACTTCCCTTCAAGCGATTCGAAAACGGTCTTTGTGGACCCGCGCGTCAACCACAACGCTATTCGTACAAAAAAATAGACGATCAGCGCGCCTGAAATCATCCCGCAAGACACAAATCGGGAAACTTCATGCAATGCGCTGTGTAGTGACGTCCCGGGTCTTGAACTACGTAGAAAGGTGGCTGTCTCGGACGCTGAACTCTGTCGGTTCAGAGGGCCGTCTAAATATTTAGACTACGCGCTTTTGGCGCACCCTGCAACGCGATTTCCGTCAGTGAAAACCCGTAAGCGCGAATTGGCCGAACGCAGGTCGCGCCACGCACTCAGAAGTTGTGGCGAAGGCCTGCGCCGTATGTCAGTCCCGTGGACTGGCTAGCGTAGTGGTCGTATTTGAACGCCGCGTACACATCGGTACGCTTGGAGAGCGGATAGTCGTATCCGACCGCCCAGGTGGTGCGGTGAACGCCGCCACTGTTCGGCCCCGTCGACTTCGAATACACAAAGTCTCCGAGCACCGACCCCACGCCCACGGGAATCGAGACGCCAAGCTGCTCCGAATTGGTCGTTGTCGTACCCAGCGTCGCCTTGTCGCGGATGTTCATGAAGCCGGCGAATACGCGAACCACGTTGAAGTTGTACGACCCGTCGAGTTGAATCGTCTCCTGGCTCTTGAGACCGGGTATAGCCGGCAATGCCGTCGCGATGTCACCCGCCACATTGCTGTAGTTGATGTACTGGTAGTTGGCCGCGAGCACGACCGGGCCGTTCGCATAGTTGAGCGTCCCACCCCACTTGTGCGCACCGGCGTCACCCGCCGTGTTACCGAACGAATAGATCACGGTACCGTTCAGGCCGCCGATCGTCGGCGACGAATAGGCTACGGCGTTGTTCCAGCCGGAATCGCCCACGACGCCCTGCGGACCGAGCCCCTTATACGTGTGGAAAATCCACGGAGAGAACGTATAGGAGTTGAAGAACGGATTGAGATTGATCGTTGAAATGTACAGAGGCGTTGTCAACCTCCCCGCACGAATGGAACCATACGGCGTGGCAATGCCGAGGTACGCGTTGCGAGAGAAGAAACTGTCGTTCGTGAAGCGGCCGTACGTGCCGTTCTGCGGCTGGAAATAGCTCTCGAGCACGAAGAATGTGGAATAGCCACCGCCCAGGTCCTCTGTCCCGCGAAGCCCCCAAAAAGACGTCGACAGCCCGCCCCCTTGCGTCACCACGGCCGCATGGGCGCCCGGGTTTTTGACGGAGCCGACAAACGCGTCGACCAGACCGTAAAGCTGCACCGAGGATTGCGCGAACGCCGGAGCGCTCAGCGCGGCAGTGCCGAAGAGACAAAGACTCGGCAGGAGTTTGAATTTTGCACCAGACATGAAAAGCCTCTTGTTCGTTTCAGCTGACAGCCGCGTGGTCTTCCGGATTGCGTCGTCGACATCGCAAACGCGCACCGGGCATCTGTGACGCGCCGCCGGGCGAACGTCACATGAGAATCTTGCGACCGTCTAAATAAAACGACAAGTGTACAAAAAAGCAAAAACTCTAGAATTTTGCCAAAAACGCCTCGGTATCTTCCCTGGTAATGCAGCTTTGACGACGCCTTGAGGTACAATTCGTTTGGATTTTTATACGAGGATGTATCGTGGCCGAAGTTCTAGGTTTCCGCAAAACAGCGCCCACTTTCGACTTCCTCGCTATCGGCGAGCGCCTTCGCGCCTATCGCATGGCTCGCGGACTTCGCTCCGACGACATTGCTGAACGGCTCGCAATTTCCCGCGCCGCCGTCTACAACCTCGAGCGTGGTGAAATCGTCAAGATTGAAACGCTCGAGCGTCTGGCAGCGCTGCTGGAAGTGACGCTTCCCAATCTGCTCGGGGTTGAGTCCGAGTACCACGACTCCGCGGTCAGTTACTTCGAGCGCATGCGCCAGCTCGAATCGCGCTCGACGCGCATCCTCGCCAACTTCGATCCGATTTCATTCCTGCTTACCTCTGAAGCGTACCCGCAGCATCTGCGCTCCATGCTTGACGAGAGCGTGCCCGACGAACTGGTCGGAGAAAGCTCGAAGCGGATCAACAGCGACGTCCTGAAAATTCTGGCCGCACGGCGCAAGGTGTTCGAACAGCAGCGTCCTGGCATCCTCAGCCTGATTGGTCTCCGGCAGATTGAGCAGTTCCTGCATCATGGGCTGGTGGGCCGTTTAGGCCTGCCTTCAGGCGTGCAACTCGAGCGAAAAATTGCGGCACGCAAGGAAGTCGCACACATGATCGAGGTGTTGAACAGCGACCCTATTGGCGTCCAGGTCGGTATCGTGACCGACAATCTGCCGAGTGAGACCTTCCAGATTTTCGAGGAACCGGGCAGCCAGCATGTAGCGGTATCGCCCTTTCGCCTCGGCGAACTCCCGAATGTGCGAACAGGTATTGCGACGATTACAACGTCAGCCGATGCTGTCGCGATGTACCGCGGCCTGATCGAGCGCGTGTGGGCCGGTTCCGCCAAAGGGCGCGACGGCGCGAAGCTCCTGCAACTGCTACTCGATCGCGGTTAATCCCGCAGGATGCCCCGACCTCGCCGCGGCCGCTGTTAGCGCCGGATCATACGACAGGCGCACACGACAATTTTCAGATGCACGCCGCCAGGTCAGACGACCATGGCCGGCGCCACCTTCGCGGCGAACGCGTTGAGGGCCTCGAGAAAAGCGGCATCCGAGGCTTCGCTGGCCTCTTTCAGTGCCTTTGTATCGCGCCGCAACTCAGCGAGAAATTCATCGACCAAACCGGTGGATACGGCAACGCCCTCGTGACGTTCGCTAAAAGCGTTCGCCCGCTCCGCAAGTAGCACGAGAGCCGCCGATTCACGCCCCGAAGCGGTGGCTGCGTCGCGGCACTGCGATGCGAAATGGCGGATGTCAGAGAAGCCGACGTGTGAGCGCTCGAGCCACACGCTTGCGAGCTGAAGATTCATTTTGCGTCCCTCATTCGACAATGATGCGACAACGCTGCATGAGCCATGCAGACGTGCCGGAGACCACATCATGCTCCCGTCTAAAAAAAAAGACAACCGGCCGGGCGGCATTTGGCCGTGCGGCGCTCAACCCGCGTCGTCGCGAATAGCACAAGCCTTATCGCGCTTTGCTCGCGCCACTCCAGCTAAACCCAAAGTTCGACTGCATTGCAGGCGCCCACTTCGCACACGCACGAAAACCCAACAGCGCGCCGCCCACGGCAAACAACACAGGAATCAGAAAATCCTGGCTTACGCGGGTGAATTCGAACATGAGCACCACCGCCGTAATCGGCATCTGCATCGAGGCAGCGAGAAACGCCGTTGCGCCGACCACCGCAAATGCGCCCAACGACGCCCCCGGCCACACGAGGCTCCACAATCCGCCGAGCACGATCGCCAGCAGCGCGCCATTCGCGAGCCCCGGCGTGAGCAGGCCGCCTTCGGCGCCCGCGCGCAAACTGCTCGCGGTGATGACCACCTTCAGCACCAGCAGCATCGCGGCGAGACTGATGGTCAAGCCGCCATCGAATGCCAGTCCCGCAGGTCCCTTGCCATTGCCGAGCAACTGCGGGAAATGCATCGCGAGGACGCCGATCATCGCGAAGTTCAGCAGCGACAACACGGGCAGGCGCCAGTTCTTCGGCGCGGCCGCGCGCGAGCGATTCATCAGTTCCGTGAAGCTCCACGCCGCCACGCCGAAAATCGGACCGCACACCACGGACCAGACCACGAGCGTGGGGCTGAGGGTCATCGACGGCACGAGATATTGATGCTCGTTGCCCAGTCCCAGTTGCGCGACCAACGCGGCCACCGACGAGGTCACGATGGCCGGCACCAGTGCGGGCCAGCCGAAGGTGCCCAGCAAGACCTCGAGCACGAACACCGCGCCGCCGAGCGGCACGTTATAGACCGCGGCCAAACCGGCGCCCGCGCCGCACGCCACCATGATCCGGCTCTGCGCGACCGACAGCCCCGCGCGGCGCGACAGCCAGCCGGCGAACGCCGAGCCGATCTCACGCGGCGCGACTTCGCGGCCGAGCGGCGAGCCGAGCGCCACGGTGACGATCTGCAGCACTGCATGGATCGTCGTGCTCATTATGGGCATCCGCGGATCGTCGGATTTGACGGCCTGGCGAATGCTCACGAGCGGCCGGCCGAATCGATATAGCGCCCACCAGCCGAATCCCGCCACCAGGCCGCAAATCGTCAGCACGAGCAGGCGGCGTTCGGGCGCGGCACCACTGACGCCCTGTAGAAAACTCTCGGCGCTGATCACGTGCGTCACGCTGTAGCCGTATGCAAGATGCTGGACGCCGTGCAGCAGCAACGCGAGCAGCATGCCGCCGAGACCGGCGCCGATACCCGTGAGCAACGTGACCGCGGCGATCACGGCAAACGGACTGCGCTCGCGGCGTACAGGCTCCGAAGTGATTGATTTGACTGACATGGCGCGTCGACAAAAGCGAAATAAGTGGGATGACGACCATGGTATTCCGCGACGCAACATGAATCAAATTGATTTTTCAGCTCGACTGATGCGCAAGGTGCATATATTGAAAATGGCGACTTTCCGGTCCGCCCCGCGCGACCGGCGCGGTGCCATCGCACAGAATTAGCGAGTGGAAACGAAGAACATCGACACCACGCACGCGACGCCGACAAACCAGACCAAAGAACGCAGCGACGCGAGATTCGCGACATACAGCACGCCGTGCAACACACGTGCGACGACAAACGTGATCGCCAGCCAGTTGATCCACGTACCCGATCCGCCCGCCTGTCCCGCTACGACGACCGCCGCGGTGAACATCGCCAGCGCTTCCCACGCGTTCTGATGCGCGGCATGTGCCCGCGCGCGCCAGCCTTCGAGACCGGCAAGATAAGCGCGTGGCGTGCGATTGTCGTAGCACTTGCTGACCTTCGCCAGCATGGTCCACGGAAACGGCAACAGCGCCACGATGAGCAGGCATAAATGCGGAATCGTCATAGGTTGGTGTCCCTTGTATGCACGGCACGAAATGCCGCGAGCCGCTGTTATACCCGCGGCCCGCACCGCCGCCAACTGGAATTCCGCGAGCGTCACTTCTACCGATAGGCGAATCACTAAACTCAAAATGACCGGATCAGCAAGAAAATCACATCCGAAATAGATTACAAATAAAAAACTAAATCGCACACACCATTAATACAATAATTACATTTAGCCAACATAAATGGCGCGCTTCATGAAATCTGCTCCAGGGATTAATACGGATAAACGCGCGTTCATTCATGCAAGCTTTTAACAGTCGGCGTACACTCGCTCGAAGCCCATGCCACGGGGCGTGCGGGGCTGCGGAGCCACCTGTCGTCAAACACGGGTGATTGGAGAACCAGGAGAACAATCAATGAGTTGGACACGGGAACAGAGAAACGTCACGATCGCTGCCTATCTGGGCTGGACACTCGACGCATTCGATTTCTTTCTAATGGTGTTCGTATTGAAAGATATTGCGGCGGAGTTCAATACAAAAATCCCCGAGGTCGCCTTCGGCATCATGCTGACCTTGGTGATGCGTCCGCTCGGCGCATTGATTTTCGGCTGGCTCGCCGACAAGTACGGCCGCCGTCCCACGCTGATGGTCAATATCGCGTGTTTCTCCCTGCTGGAATTACTGTCCGGCTTTTCGCCGAACCTGGCCACTCTGCTCGTGCTGCGCGCGCTGTTCGGCATCGCGATGGGCGGCGAATGGGGCGTCGGCGGCGCACTGACCATGGAAACCGTGCCGCCGAAGTCGCGCGGCATCGTCTCGGGTCTGCTGCAGGCCGGCTATCCGAGCGGCTATCTGCTCGCCTCGGTCGTGTTCGGCGTGTTCTATCAGTACATCGGCTGGCGCGGCATGTTCTTCGTCGGCGTACTGCCGGCGTTGCTCGTGCTGTATGTGCGGGCGCACGTGCCGGAATCGCCGGCCTTCAAGACGCTCGAAAAGAAAGCGCGTCCGGGTCTCGTCGCCACGCTCAGGCAGAACGTCAAGCTGTCGCTGTACGCGATCATTCTGATGACCGCGTTCAATTTCTTCTCGCACGGCTCACAAGATCTGTATCCGACCTTCCTGCGCGTGCAGCATCAGTTCGACGCGCACACGGTGTCGTGGATCACGATCGTGCTGAACATCGGCGCGATTTGCGGCGGCCTGTTCTTCGGCGCATTGTCGGAAAAGATCGGCCGCAAGCGCGCGATCTTCATTGCTGCGTTGATCGCGTTGCCAGTGCTGCCGCTGTGGGCCTTCTCGACCACGCCGGTGCTGCTCGCAGTGGGCGCCTTCCTGATGCAGATCTCCGTGCAGGGCGCATGGGGCGTGATTCCGGTGCACCTGAACGAAATCTCGCCCGATGAAATTCGCGCGACGTTCCCCGGTCTCGTGTATCAGCTCGGCAATCTGATCGCGTCGGTGAACGGACCGTTGCAGGCGAGCGCCGCCGAAGCGCACGGCAACAACTACGCGCTCATCATGGCGGTTGTGATCGGTATCGTGGCAGTGGTGATTGCCGCGCTGATTCCGTTCAGCCGCGAGCGCCGCGGCATCGACATGACACAGTCGGCCAAGCAGGTTGCGGCACGGGTTTAAGCGTTCGAACCAAACAGCTATTTTGCCGACGCATTATCTGGAACAATAGGCGCAAAGGCCGCGCGACGCAGAGCACGCGTCAGCAAATAGCAGCAAGGCCAAACAAGTGGCGAGCAATACGAGGCCGTTCCGATTTCCATCGGAACGGCCTTTTTTATTTCCGCGCGGTTTGACGCGCCGCGAGCATGGAAAGTCGACGTTCATCAGGTCTTCTAGAGGAGTTAGTCGACTGTGACCCCTTGATCGCACACCTCATTTCTTCTTATCCTGAAAAAAACAGCCGTTTCAAATAAGCATTTGAATTGCTTGTTTGCGGTCCGGACGCCCGGTAACTGGGAGACGCGATATGGCAGTTCGCACAACAGGCCGGCATGCCGGCGACACGAAGTCCCGCATCCTCGACGCCGCCGAAACACTCTTTATCGAATGCGGCTATGAAGCCATGTCATTGCGGCAGATTACTTCGCGCGCCGAAGTAAATCTCGCGGCAGTGAACTATCACTTCGGCAGCAAGGAATCGCTGATTCACTCGATGCTGTCGCGCCGCCTCGACCACCTCAACCAGGAGCGGCTCAAGCTGCTCGATCGCTTCGACACCATGCTCGGCGAGCGCCTGACCTGCGAGCACGTGCTCGGCGCGATGTTCATTCCGGCGCTGCGCCTGTCGCGCGATCCGCGCGTCGGCGGCAAGGCGTTTCTGCGTTTGCTCGGCCGCGCTTATACCGATCCGTCGTCGTTCATTCGCGACTTTCTCAACGGGCACTACGCCTCTGTGGCGGTGCGCTTTTTCGATGCGTTCCAGCGCGCGTTGCCGCATCTGCCGCGCGAGGAACTCGGCTGGCGTCTGCACTTCGCGATCGGCGCGCTGTCGGGCGTGCTGGCCGGCACCGACACGGACAGCCTGATTTCCGAGTTCTCGCAGGGCAAGTCGATGAACGACCTGCAACTCATCGCACGCCTCGCCTCGCTGATGGTGGCCGCGCTCAAGGCGCCGTTGCCCGACGGCACACAACTGGCCGCGTTCGCCGCGGTCCTCGGCGACGCCAGCGACGGCGGCGCGGAGTGCGCCGGCGACGGCGGCGCGGAAGGCACGAGCGCGGCACACACTGGAGGCGGATCGGAGTCGCCCTCACCGGCCGTATCGGAAGGCGAACATCGTGACGGCGGCATGGAAGCAGGTTCGCGTCAGCACGCATTTCACCGCACAGCTTAACGATCGAGCGCGGCGGGCAGCGCGCCGTCATGAGCCGTCACCCGCACGCGGCGCCCGTGAGAGCGGGCAGACGGATCACTACCGCACCATGCAGGCAACCCGCGCAATAGTAAGCATGCCGCAGCTTCGAACCCGTGATCGACCGGCAATGCCTACACTACCGGTCAGCGCCAGACAGGCAACAAGTACTCAACAAACACTCAGCAAGAAGGCAGCCGACCACCATGAACGCCGCATACCTGAGCAGCACGTCTAAGTCCCGCACCTAAGCGACGCCGCGCTGTCGAACGGCATATACGACGCGCAAAAGCAAATGCAGCACGCGCAGCGAGGCAGCGGGCATGAGGCAGAAAATCAATAGAACGCGAACCGTCCGCCCTACGTAGACGCGTTCGCTCGCATCATCGAAAGAGGAGGAAACGTCATGCCGTGGTTCATCCTGGTACTCGTCATTGCCGCGTTCGCGCTCGTCTACGTTCAGGCGCGCGCGGCATGGTGGCTTGCCTTCATGATCTCGTGGGTGGCGGCCGCGCATGTCAGCGGAGCCGCGGGTGCGGTGGCCTCGACGCTGCTCGCCATCGTATTCGTCCTTCCCGCCCTCGTGCTCGCGCTCAAACCGCTGCGCCGCACGTGGCTTGCCAAGCCCGTGCTCGACATCTTCCGCAAGATCCTGCCGGAGATGTCGCCGACCGAGCGCGACGCGATCGAAGCCGGCACGGTCTGGTGGGACGCCGAACTGTTCTCGGGCCGCCCGCATTGGGACACGTTGCTCGGCTACCGTCCCGCCACGCTGACGGCGGAAGAACAGTCGTTCCTCGACGTCGAATGCGAGCAGCTCTGCGATCTCGCGAACGACTGGGAGACCACCATGGTCTGGCAGGACCTGTCGCCGCAAACCTGGCAGTACATCAAGGAACGCGGCTTTCTCGGCATGATCATTCCGAAGCAGTACGGCGGCAAGCAGTTCTCCGCCTACGCGCATTCGCAGGTCATCATGAAGCTCGCCACGCGCTGCTCGGCCGCCGCCGTTTCGGTGATGGTGCCGAATTCGCTCGGCCCCGCCGAATTGCTGTTGCACTACGGCACCGACGAGCAGAAAAAACCACTACCTGCCGCGCCTCGCACGCGGCGAGGAAATCCCCTGCTTCGCATTGACGAGCCCCT
Organism: Paraburkholderia sp. BL9I2N2; assembly: GCF_004339745.1. GTDB lineage: Bacteria > Pseudomonadota > Gammaproteobacteria > Burkholderiales > Burkholderiaceae > Paraburkholderia. The sequence goes on from NZ_SMGP01000001.1 coordinate 2,528,580, forward strand.
ACGCGGGTTCCGACGCGGCGGCGATTCCGGACGTCGGCATCGTGTGCAAGGGGACGTTCGAAGGCCGCGAGACACTGGGCTTTCGCGTCACGTGGGACAAGCGCTACATCACGCTCGGCCCGATTGCGACCGTGCTCGGCCTCGCCTTTCGCGCGCTCGATCCCGACCATCTGCTCAGCACGGAGGACGAACCCGGCATCACCTGCGCGCTGATTCCGACCGACCATCCGGGCGTGAACATCGGCCGCCGTCACTGGCCGCTCAATGCCGTGTTCCAGAACGGCCCGAACTCGGGCAAGGACGTGTTCATTCCGCTCGACTGGGTGATCGGCGGGCGCGCGCAGGTCGGCAACGGCTGGCGCATGCTGATGGAATGTCTCGCGGCGGGCCGGGCGATTTCGCTGCCGTCGTCGAATGTGGGCATGGCGAAGATCGCTGTGCGCGGCACTGGCGCCTACGCCGCGGTTCGCCGCCAGTTCCGCACCGCCGTCGGCAAGTTCGAGGGCGTGCAGGAAGCGCTCGGCCGCATGGGCGGCAACCTGTACGTGATGGACGCCGCGCGCCGCCTGTCGGCGCACGCGGTGGACCTCGGCGAAAAGCCTTCAGTGATCTCGGCGATCGCGAAGTATCACATCACCGAGCGCGCCCGCATGGTCATCAACGACGGCATGGATATCACCGCCGGCAAGGGCATCTGCATGGGGCCGTCGAACTTTCTCGCGCGCGCCTATCAGCAGGTGCCGATCTCGATCACCGTCGAAGGCGCCAACATTCTCACGCGTTGCCTGATCATCTTCGGCCAGGGCGCGATTCGTTGTCATCCGTATGTGCTGAAGGAAATGGCCGCCACGCGCGAAACGGACCACGCCAGGGCGCTGCGCGATTTCGACGAGGCGTTCTTCGGCCACGTCAGCTTCACGCTCTCCAACGTGGTGCGCAGTTTCGTTTATGGCGTAACGGGCGGCGCCTTCATCGCCAAACCGCGCACGGCCCACGCGCCGCTGCATGCGTACTACCGCGCGGCCACCCGCCTGTCCACCGCGTTCGCGCTGCTCGCCGATGTCTCGATGTTCGTACTCGGCGGCGATCTGAAACGCCGCGAGCGCATCTCAGCGCGTCTGGGCGACGTGCTGTCCCAGCTTTATCTGATCTCGGCCACGCTCAAGCGTTTCGAAGACGAAGGCCGTCAGCAAGAAGACCTGCCGCTGGTCCGCTGGGGTGTCGAGGATTCGCTGTACAAGGCGCAACACGCGCTCGACGGCGTGCTCGCCAACTATCCGAACCGCCTCGCCGCCGGTCTCGTGCGCGTGCTCGCGTTCCCGTTCGGATTGCCCTACCGCGAGCCGTCCGACCAGCTCGGCAGCGAGATCGCCGAACTGATGCAAACGCCGGGCGCCGCGCGCAATCGTCTGCTCTCCGATTCATACGTGCCGCATCCGCATGTAGACGCGCTTGGCTACGGCGAGCTGGTGTTCGAGCTGAACCCGCGCTTCACGCAGATCGAGCAGAAGCTGCGCGACGCGGTCAAGCAAGGCCTGCTCGAACCGATGCCGCAGAGCCTGCCGCAACTGGCTGCCTGGACCGACGCGGCGCAGAAGAAAGGCCTGATCGACGCCGACGACCGGCGCGTGCTCGACGACTACGCGCGTTACGGCGCGCAAGTCGTGAAGGTGGACGACTTCCCCGCCGACTTCGACATGCTCGCCAATCTGCAAAAGCGCAAGGAGACGTTGGAAAAGGCGCTGGGGCTCGCGGCCTGAGTTCGGCGCCGGCTTAAAAAAACATCCGGGCAAGGCGCGCCGCGGGCGCCGAACTCGGTGCACACTGACACACGTTCGACGCCCCTCGGGGAGATTTCCTGTGAGGCGTCTCCCGGGGGGCAACCTCGCGGCGTGGCCAGCGGAGCGACTAATAATATGAACGACTCTTACCTGAACTTCGTCAACTCGCCGTTCGGCGCGCGCCTTGCGCGTTCGCTCGGCCTGCCCAAGCCCGAGGTGCTGCGCCGCTATCGCGCGGACCAGCCCGAATTCGGCGGACTGGTGGCGCTCGGCGCGGGCCGCGAACCGCATCTGCTCGACGCGCTGGCAACACTCGTGGCAAGCATCGGCGTGACGAGCGTCGCGCATGCAAGCGCCGGCTTGTGGGTACCGCTCGCCAACCGTCACGGTCTCATGACAGGGCGTTTCGAACCGGCCGACCCCGGCTCTCAAGGCAAACTCGCAGCCCTGCTGTTCGACGCGAGCGGTATTGAAGACAGTACCCAGCTCGAACCGTTGCACGGCTTCTTCCACGACACGCTGCGCTCGCTCGGCAAGTGCGGGCGCATCATCGTGCTGGGACGGCCGCCGGAAAGCTGCGCGACGCCGCGCCAATGGACCGCGCAACGCGCGCTCGAAGGCTTCACGCGTTCGCTCGGCAAGGAAGCGCGGCGCGGCATCACCGCGAATCTCGTGTATGTGGAGCAAGGCGCCGAGAACCGCGTCGAAGCGACGTTGCGGTTCTTTCTGTCGCCGCGCTCGGCATACGTGTCGGGCCAGGCCGTGCGCATCGCCGCCGCCAGCTCAACCACAAGCGGCGATGCCACGCCCGCGTTCGACTGGCGGCAGCCGCTCGCGGGCCGGCGCGCGGTCGTGACCGGCGCGGCGCGCGGCATCGGCGCCTCGATTGCGAGCGTGCTGGCGGCCGAAGGCGCGCACGTGATCGGCATCGACATCCCAACAGCGCGCGACGCGCTCGACGCAAGCATGCGTCAGTTGACCGGCACCGCCCTCGCCTTCGATATCGCCGCGCCCGAAGCGCCCGCGCAGATCGCCGCCGCGCTCGACGAACAGGGCGTGGATATCGTCGTGCACAACGCCGGCATCACAAAGGACAAAACCATCGCGAAGATGACCGACGCCGCGTGGCAAAGCGTGATCGACATCAACCTGTCCGCGCAGGAGCGGATCGACGACGCCCTGCTCGCCGCCGGCATCCTGCGCGACGGCGGCCGGATCATCGGCGTGTCGTCGATCAGCGGCATTGCCGGCAATCTCGGCCAGACCAATTACGCCACCTCGAAGGCCGGCGTGATCGGCCGCGTGCAAAGCATGGCGCCGCATCTGCGCGCACGCGGCATTACGATCAACGCGGTCGCGCCCGGCTTCATCGAAACGCAGATGACCGCGAAGATTCCGCTCGCGATTCGCGAAGCCGGCCGCCGCATGAATTCGATGAGCCAGGGCGGCCAGCCGGTCGACGTCGCACAGACCATCGCGTGGCTCGCGCATCCGGGATCGGCCGGCGTGAGCGGCCAGATCGTGCGCGTGTGCGGACAAAGCCTGATTGGAGCGTGACCATGGGTGAGCCCGGTGATCCGTTCGGCGGCAGTCAACTATCGAACACGGCGCGGCAGGACGCGGTGCGGCCCAAGACCGTCGTGATCGATACCTTGCCCGCGCCAGCAAAGCTCTATGCGCGCGCGGTGTCCGGCATCTTCAAACGCGGGCGCGAGACGCATCTGCCGCCGCTGCGTTTGGTGCGCCCCGCCGTCCCGCTCGACCCGGGGCCGATCTGGCGTTACGCGCGCGTGTGCGGTTTCATCCCCGAGCATGGCGTGCCGCTCACGTATCCGCACCTGCTCGCCTTTCCCTTGCATCTGCTGATGCTGACCGACCCGGCGTTTCCGTGGCCGGCGCTCGGCCTGGTGCATCTGGCCAACCATGTGCGCCTGCGCCGGCCGCTCGCCTACAAGGACATGCTGCGCGTCGAGGTGGAATTCGGCGCGCTGCTGCGTCACGACAAAGGCCAGGCGTTCGTGCTGCACACCCGCATGTACCGGCGCGGCGAAGCGGTCTGGGACGGCGACAGCGTCTATCTGAAACGCGGCGTGCCGGCGAGCGGCAGCGTGCTCGATCCGCTCGAACTCGGGCCTGAAGCGCTGCAACGCATCGCACGCTGGCAGCTCGCGTCGCAACTGGGCCGCGACTACGCGAGCGTGTCCGGCGACTACAACCCGATCCATCTGACCGCGCTGTCCGCGAAGGCCTTCGGCTTTCCGCGCGCAATTGCGCATGGCATGTGGACGCTGGCGCGTGCCGCCTCCGCGTTGCAGCCGCCGAAGCCGCTCGCGGAAGCCACGCTCAGCGCCGAATTCAAACTGCCGATGCTGCTGCCCGGCGAAGCGTCGCTGTGGAGCGCGTCGCCTTCGCTGATCGAACGCGATATCGAAGTGCGCGACATCGCCGGGCAGAAGCCGCATTTGCGCGGCCGCATGCGATGGAGGCTGCAATGAGGCGCGCGCGGCGCGCGTCTGGTAGTGGAATTCAGGGTGGATGAAATCGTTGTTGGAGTAGGAGCGTCGCCATGAACCGTCACAGGATTTGCACCATTCGCATCATTCAATAACCAGCGAACGACCCGAAGGAGCCGAGCATGTCCAACCCGCTGCCAACCGTACGCCGAGTCGCCATCGTCGGGGGCAACCGGATTCCGTTTGCCCGCTCGAACACCGCCTACGCGACCGCGTCGAATCAGGACATGCTGACCTTCACGCTGCAAGGCCTGATCGACCGCTACAACCTGCACGGCGAACGTCTGGGCGAAGTCGCCGCGGGCGCCGTCATCAAGCATTCGCGCGACTTCAATCTGACGCGCGAATCCGTGCTGTCCACCACGCTCGCCAAGGAAACGCCCGCTTACGACGTGCAGCAGGCCTGCGGCACCGGACTCGAAGCCGCGATTCTCGTCGCCAACAAGATCGCCTTGGGGCAGATCGAAGTGGGCATTGCGGGCGGCGTCGATACGACGTCCGATGCGCCGATCGGCGTCAATGAGCGGATGCGCAAAATTCTGCTCGAAGCCAATCGCGGCAAGAGCACCGGAGAACGCGTCGGCGCGCTGACCAAGCTGCGGCCCGGCATGTTTTTCAAGCCGCTTCTGCCGCGCAACGGCGAACCGCGTACGGGCCTTTCGATGGGCGAGCATTGCGAGCTGATGGCCAAGCGCTGGAACATCTCGCGCGAGGCGCAGGACGTGCTCGCTTACGACAGCCACCGCAAGCTCAATGAGGCCTACGCGCGCGGCTTCGTCAACGATCTGATGACGCCGTACGCGGGTCTCACGCGCGACAACAATCTGCGCTCCGACCTCACGCTCGAAAAACTTGCGAGCCTGAAGCCGGTGTTCGACCGCGACGCCGGCACGCTGACCGCCGGCAATTCGACGCCGCTCACCGACGGCGCTTCCGCCGTGCTGCTCGCGAGCGAAGAATGGGCCGCGCGTCATAAACTGCCGGTGCTCGCGTACCTGAGCTGGTCCGAGACCGCCGCCGTCGACTTCTTCGACAAGAAGGAAGGCCTGCTGATGGCGCCCGCCTACGCCGTGCCGCGCATGCTGGCGCGCGCCGGACTCACGTTGCAGGACTTCGACCTGTACGAAATCCACGAAGCATTTGCCGCCCAGGTGTTGTGCACGCTCGCGGCGTGGCAGGATGACGAGTATTGCCGCACGCAACTCGGCTTGCCGGGCCCGCTCGGCGCGATCGATCGGACAAAATTGAACGTGAACGGCAGTTCACTCGCCACCGGCCATCCGTTCGCGGCGACGGGCGGACGCATCGTCGCCGGCCTTGCGAAAATGCTCGCGCAACTCGACAAACCAGCCGGCACCGCGCGCGGGCTGATTTCGATCTGCGCGGCGGGCGGCCAGGGGGTGGTCGCGATCCTGGAGCGCTGAGCATTGCATGCGTTCCAGTGTTTGCTTCGCCGCATGCTTTTGCTTCACACGCTGCCACACTCGCGTGGATTGCTTCGATGACTGGCCGCAAGACCAGCACATAAACAGATGAAGCCACAGCTTCTGGAGACGACCATGACCGAACCCACTCAAGCCCCGCTTCCGCTTGCCAGCGGAGCCGCGGCGCCGAACACAGCGGGCCCGGCGCCCGCCGCCATGCAGGCTCGGGCGCCGCACCACGCGCCGAACACCGACGGCATCTGGTACGCGTCGTATCCGGCGGACGTGCCGCATGAGATCGACGTCACGCAATACGAATCGGTCGTGCAGTTCTTCGACGAATGCATCGCGCGGTTCCGCGAGCGTGTCGCGTATGTGAGCGTGGGCGCGAGCCTGACCTACGGCGAACTCGGCCGCAAGGCTACGGCGTTCGCCGCGTATCTGCAAAGCCTCGGCGTGAAGCCGGGCGAACGCGTCGCGATCATGTTGCCGAATACGTTCCAGTACCCGGTGTCGCTGTTCGGCATACTGAAGGCCGGCGGCGTGGTGGTCAACGTGAATCCGCTCTATACGGTGCGTGAACTCGCGCATCAGTTGAAGGACAGCGGCGCGCAAACCATCATCGTGTTCGAGAACTTCGCGAAGACGGTCGAAGACGCACTGCCCGGCACCAGGATACAGAACGTGATCGTGACGGGTTTGGGCGATCTGCTTGCCAACGGCCTGAATCTGAAGGGACGTCTGCTCAATTTCATGCTGCGGCACGTGAAGAAGATGGTGCCCGCGTACAACCTGCCCCAAGCGGTGCCGCTGCTCGAAGCGCTCTCGACCGGCTACTCGCGCCCGCTGACGCCCGTGCGCCCCACTCACGACGACATCGCGTTCCTGCAGTACACGGGCGGCACGACTGGCGTCGCCAAGGGCGCGATGCTCACGCATAAGAACATCATCGCTAATTTGCTGCAGGCGAAGGCGTGGTCTGAAGGTCAACTGACCGGCGACGCCGAAACGGTGCTCACGCCGCTGCCGCTCTATCACATCTATTCGTTGACGGTGAACGCGCTGATCTTCATGGGGCTCGGCGGGCGCAATATTCTGATCGCCAATCCGCGCGACATGAAGCGCGTGATGATGATCATCCGTCACGAGAAATTCACCGGCATGACCGCCGTGAACACGCTCTATAACGCATTCCTCGAAAATGAAGAGTTTTGCAAGCGCGACTTCTCCGATCTCAAGCTTGCGATGGCAGGCGGCATGGCGACGCAGAAGTCGGTGGCCGAGCGCTTCAAGGCGGTGACGGGCAAACCGATCATCGAAGGCTATGGACTCACAGAATGCTCGCCGATCGTGTCGATGAATCCGGTCGACCTCTCCAACATGCGCGACTTCGAAGGTTCGATCGGTTTGCCCGCGCCATCCACCCAGGTCCGTTTCAGGAAGGACGACGGCAGTTGGGCGAACGTCGGCGAGGCGGGCGAATTGTGCGTGAAGGGACCGCAGGTGATGAAAGGCTACTGGAACCGTCCGGAAGAAACCGCCAAGGTGATCGACGACGACGGTTGGCTCGCCACCGGCGACATCGGCGTGATGGATTCGCGCGGCTTCATCCGGCTGATCGACCGGAAGAAGGACATGATTCTGGTGTCGGGTTTCAACGTCTATCCGAACGAAGTCGAAGACGTGATCGCGGCGCATCCGGACGTGCGCGAAGTCGCCGCAATCGGCGTGCCCGATGCCGCGCAGGGCGAACGGGTGAAGGTGTTCATCGTCAAGCGCAATCCGTCGCTGACGGCGGAACAGGTGATCGCCCATTGCCGCAAGAATCTGACCGGCTATAAGGTGCCGAAACTCGTCGAGTTCCGCGACGAGCTGCCGCAAACCAACGTCGGCAAGATTCTGCGCCGCGCCCTGCGCGACGAGGAACTCGCCAAGCAAAAGCCTGCCTGACAGGGAAGGCGCTTCGCGTCACCTTTCGGAGAGATTCATGAAGCACCGCCTGTCCGCACGCTCATGCCGCACGCCGGCCTTCATGCGCCTCGCCCGTTTTTCGCCGCGGACCGATGGTTTGCGTGCGAGCTTATTCACGTCCTTCGGTGTGTCATCACGGAGCGTGCGGTCGCGCAAACTGCTGATCGCCGCGCTCATGGCGGGAGCGACCGCACTGGCCACGCCCACGGCGTTCGCACAGAACGACGACACGCCGCCCGCTCTCGATACCGCCAGTGCCGTCAAGGCGCCGGCCACGCCGTCCTCGCAGGTCGGCAAGCTCACGCTGGATCAGCAGGTCAAATGGCTGCGCGCCGCGCAACAGAGCGGCGCGCTGGAAAAACTCGGCGACGCGCAACTGGTCGCGCTGTTCCAGTCGCTCGATCCGCTCGCGTTGCCGCGCTATGTCAAGGAAGGGCCGAACGGCTATCCGTCGTACGAGTTCACGATGGCGCGTTCGGAACGCATTCACGGCCAATGGCCCGACAAGCCCGATCACATGCTGGTGCGCGTCGCGCACGACCCGCTGCGCATCTACGCAAAGTGGCTGCCCGACGGCGCGCGCGCCGGCCAGGAAATCATCTACGACGAGTCCAAACGGACCGATGAAATGTATGGGCATCTGGGCGGCATCATGAATGTGATGCCGGTGTGGACGTCGCTGAAAGGCGCCCTCGCGCGTGCGCAATCGAACCATCAGGTGCGCGATCTCGGCACGGAATACATTGCGAACCAGTACCTCAGCGAAGGCAAGAAATACATCGAGGCCGGCTTGCCGCGTTCGACCCAGGTGGAAGTCAAAACGATCGACGGCGTGCGCGTGGTGGCCTTCACCTTCGAAACGCCGACCGGCCAGCCGCAGTTCTACGCGAAGAAAGAAACGCTCGGCCTCGATCTGCGGCATCCGTATTTCCGCACCGTCGAGTCTTACGACAACGACGGCAAGATCTTCGAGAAGATCGTGTTCGAAACCATCACGCCAAAAACATTCGACGACTCGACCTTCGACCCGAAGAACAAGGCGTACAAGTTCTAGCTCTTGTGCAATACGTGCGGCGCGAAGGCGAACGCAAATGCGACGTGGGCATGCTGCGTATCCGAGCCCATGCTTTGCTCGTGACTGTGTTCGATCACATGTCCCGCGCTTTTGGCGAGTTGGTTCAGCACGAAGTAATCGGAAGCGCGCGTGAGGCCGATCAGCGAAGCCGATAAGAGCGTGGGCGCGGATGTCTGCGTTGCGCAAAGCAGCGGTGCGAGTGTCGTGTACCAGAGCGCGCCGATATCGTCGCCGGTTTCGAACACGGGCAACTGACTGTGTGCGGCATAGCCCGCGAATACGGCGCCGTACGCGAGCGTGGAGTCGACCACTGCCACCGTATTGCTACGCGCCGCCGCGCGCACGAGCCACGGCCACGCGCTGCCTGCCGCAGTCGAGAGGTAAGCGCCGGTCATCATGAAAGTGCGCCGGTCCATTCATCGCTCCAGTCGTCAGGTTGCACGTGCGGCCCGCGCACTCAGGTGTAGCCGCGCCGGTCGCGCCACGCCGCCGGCCAGATGCCCTGCTTGCCCGGCGCGAGAATGCCGTTCGGGTCGAGCGCGTCCTTGATCGTTTCCGAGAACCGCAGCAATGCGCCGTCGTTGAAGCTGTACTGGGCCGCGGCAAAATCCATATACGCGAGATGCGCGCGATATTCGCCGTAGCCCGCCGCGCGCGCGTCGCTCATCAGCGAACGCAATAGCGCGCCGGCCTGCTCGACCTGGTTCGCGTCGTCACGGTCGAAGATCGCCGCGAAAATGTGATGCAGATGTCGCACGCCCGCTGTAAAACCGCCGTAGTAGTCGAAGCCGTATTCCGCGGCGCGCGCCTTGACCATCGTGTATTGGCGCAACGCGTCGCGCCCGGTCGCGGGACACACCGGCGCGAAATCCACATGCGCACCCGCGCCGCCGCGCCAGTCGAGCATGCGAAACGCGCTCATCGCCGGAATGCCGGCGAGGTTGCGATCGCCGCCCGCCGTGGGCTGCGCATCGCCCGCGTAGCGCGCCGTCAGGAAGCGCGCCTGCGGCACGCGCGCGAACGCACGCTGCACGACCGCGTGGCGCGCGTCGATCGATTCGGGCGTGCCGTAGAGCGCGAAATGCAGATTCCAGCGGCCCACGTTCAGCTTGTCGAGCATCGCGGTCACGGCGCTCTCGGGCATCACGCCCGGTCCGTCGTACCACTGCGCGCGCGCCGATAAGCCTGCCGCGCGGCGCAAACCGCCTTCGATCACCGCGTGATTGCGGATCGTTTCATCGAGCCGCAACGGCCGCAAAATCTCCACGATCGCTTCAAGATCCGCTTCATGCTTGAACTGGATTTCACCCAGCAGATACGCGGGCGGCGCGGGCATCAGCCAGACACCCAGCTTGGTGACGATGCCGTAGTTCGACTGCATGAACATCGCGTCGAACGAGGGTCCGTAGCCCGGCTGATATAACTGCCACGCGGTGCCGATGTCGATCCCGCCCATCCCCGTGCGCAACACATCGCCGTTGGCCAGCACCACTTCCATGCCGCACTGCGACGCCGCGTGATCGCCGTACGCGGTATAGCCGAAGCCACGTTCGAGCGTATTGCCGACCACGCTGCCCCAACCGGCCGCGGGCGGATCGACCCACAGCTTGTAGCCCTTGTCGCGCAGATGCGCATACAGATCGAAGTAACTCACACCTGGCTCGACCAGCGCGTACGCCATTGCCTCGTTCACTTCGATGATGCGGTTCATTCTGTGCAGATCGAGCACGACCGAACCGGCGAGACGCGGCGCCGCGCCGCCATACGCGAAATTGCGTCCGGTCGAGACGGTCCACAGCGGAATGCGAAATTGATTGGCAATGCGCAGCACCGCCCGAATTTCGTCGACGGAGCCGGGCAAGACGGCGGCACTGGCCGAAAACGCTTCGCGCTCGCCGGGCGCGAACGGATCGAGATAGGCGGCGAGGCCGTCCGCCGAGGTCACGACCTGCGGCTCGCCGACAATCGAGCGCCAACCCGCGAGCGCGCGATCGAACTGCGCGGCGGACACCTTCGGCGGCAAGCTGCGAATCAAAGCGTCTCCTTGGCCGCCGCGCGAGTCAGCAGCAGTGAATCAGCGGCGCATTCCTCCTCCGCCGCCGTGCGACATGCCGCCCCATGTGTGCATGGGCCGCGCCCCATGCCAACCGCCGCGGCCGCCCATGCCGAACGATCCGCGCACGCCATGCACATAGCGCACATGATCCATGTGATGAAAATGATGAAAGCGGTCGACGAACACGAACGACACGCCGACACCAAACACCACCGGCGGCCCCCAATACCATGGATCGTAGTAGTAGACGGGGCCATCCGCCAAGGCCTGCGCGGCGGCATCGTCCTCGACGATCTGCCACGTGCCGTCCGGTTGCAGGCACGCGCGGCCGGCAATCTGCTGCATGACGCCGTCGATTTCCGCCTGCCCCGCCACGAACCGGCACACCGACGCATCCGATTGCGCCTCGGCCGGCGCCGCGCACGCGGCGCACAGGCACACACAGGCTACGCCGCAATACAGCCCGCTGCCGAACTGATGAAATGTGAGCATGATCTTGCTGCCTTTATGCTGTCCGACGCGCACCGGCGTTGCGACCCGAAAAAAACGTGTCGACACCGTGGAGATACCGTCGGTTTGCCTTGCCGAAGCCCTTGCCGTGACCGCGCGCAGACACGCGGCGACAGCACGATCCAGCAACAGGTAAACGTTGCGTCGCGCGACGCTATTCCGCGCGCGTGGCGGGCGCGCACGCGGTTTCTGTTACCGGGTGTTGCAGAGCCGGCCGATCGACAGGCGGCAAGATCGGAACCGCGTGTACCGCTACTGCCATGACTCCGGTTTGCCGCCGAGCGCGCTGCACACGTCGATGGCGATCGTGCGCAGCTTGCCTTCCGCGATCGGCCCGGACAGCGCGTAGCCCATGCCGTCGTTGACCCAGTAGAAGGTGCGCCGGTTGCCGTCGCGGAACAGGCGGAACGCGGTTTCGTCGCGAGAAATGCCGGTGACGTAGAGCGTGAGCCGCGCGCCGCCGGCGTTCTCATACATGAACTGCGCCGCCGGTCCCGCTTCGCCGGGCAACAGCCGCCCGCCCACCAGCGAGTAGCCGTATTCCTGCAATGACGGCACCGAGAGCGGCCGGTTCAACCGTTTGGAGAGCCAGTTGATCAGATGCTCTTCTTCGTTCGCGGCGACTTCCACCGGATGACGCTGCTCGGGCGTGTACACCGCGTAGGCGATGTCCGCGCGCTCGGCGAAGCTCGGCGGCCGGCTGCCCAGACCGTCCCACGCGCCACCCGTCAGACGCGGCGCGAGCGGCCCGAGGGCGAGCGCAAGCCCGGCGCCCGCCGCCAGCCAGCAGGCCGCGACGCCGGCGCGCTGCCACCACGACGTTCTCCGGCGCAACACGATGAAGGCCGGCTCGTCGGCCGCCTCGCGCTCATGGCGCTCGTTGCGCTCATCACGCTCACTGCGCTGCGGCGCGCCGCACAGCACGCGCAACGCGGCTTTCTGCGCGCGCCACGCGGCTACGCGCGCGGCGGCCTGCGGATGCTGTGCCAGTTGAGCCTCGATCGCGGCGCGCTCCGCGTCCGGCAGTTCACCGTCGACAAACGCCGACAGCGCTCGCAGATCGAGCCCTTCGGGCAAGCTGGCATCGTAGTCGTCGCTGTTCATCACGGGTTTCTCACTACTTTCAACGGTGGACTTTTACGCACCGGCCCCTGAGCCGGTCCCTCCGTCAGCAACGCGCGCATGTGTTCGCGAGCGCGCGAGAGCCGCGACATCACCGTGCCGATCGGCACGCCGAGCGCGCGTGACGCCTCCTGATAAGACAGTTCCTCCACGCAGACCAGCAACAGTACTTCGCGCTGTTCGACGGGCAGACAATATAACGCGCGCTGCAGATCGCGCAGCACGAGGCCGTCGACTTCCCCTTGCGGCGCTTCGAGATTGCGCCACGGCGCGCTCTCGTCGTCGACGGCAATCTCGCGGCGGCCGCGCAACTGGTCGATGTAGAGATGCCGCAGGATCGTCAAGAGCCATGCGCGCAGATTGCTGTCCGGCCGGAACGCCGCCCAACGGGCGAGCGCGCGCTCCGCCGTATCCTGCACGAGGTCGTCGGCCCACGCGCGGTCGCCCGTCAGTGCGCGCGCGTAGCGGCGCAGCTGCGGGAGCCACGAAATCACTTCAGCTTCGAAAGTCACCCGGTGGGCGGCGCTCAGTAGCCGCCGCTGCTGCCGCCGCTCGAGCTGGAGGCGCCGCTATCCGTCGCGGACGTACACGCGCTCGTCGCGAGCGTACCGCCCGCGAGTGCCAGCAGAACGAAAACGGCGGAAAGAATGCGCGATACTTTCATGGTGAGTCTCCTTGATGAGCGCCCGGACGCCTGATGCGGCCGGCAAGCCGATCGGCGACGCGCACGATGCAGCGTCGCCATGCCTGATATAACGCGGACAGGCGGTGATTTATTCCGCCCATAGCACGACCATGCGCTATCTTTTTCCGCCATCCGCGCCGCGCAGGCCCGCGCGTGGCGGAAGAGCACGGCATTCGTCCGCAGATTCGTAACTCAACGTTACAGCTAATAGTTATCAGATGCTTATGCGCCCACAAGCCGTTATAGTGGACGCAGTTCGCCCGCCGACGCGTTCCGCCCCCACACAGGGTAGAATCGCGGCGAACAACCGTCTTTCTAACCTGAATTGTCCATGGCTTCCGCAGAATCGCATCCGCAAAACGACTTCATGAACGCTGCGCGCAAAGAACGAAAGCGCGTCGAGATCTATCTTGTCAACGGCATTCGCCTGACGGGGTGCATCGAGTCGTTCGATCAGTATCTGGTGATGCTGCGCACGCCTGTCGGGCTGCAAGGCATCTACAAGCGCGCGATCTCGACGATCCAGCTCGACACCGGCACGCGTCCGGCTCCCCGCGCGGGGCGTCCCTCGCACGGCGAGCACACCACGCGTGGCCCGCACGGTTCGCGTGAACCGCGCGATCATCGTGAGCCGCGCGAACCGCGTGAACCGCGCGAGTCGTATGGTGCACCGTCTTCGGACCGGCCTGCGTCGGATCGTAGCAGCGGCACCTCGGACGGCCCGGTGGTCGTCACGCGCCGCCGGCGTCTGTTCGGCACGGGCGGCGACGGTGGCAACCACGGTGGTGGCGGCAATCACGGCGGCAATGGCGGCACCGAGTAAGCGGCCGCCGCAGCGCTCGGCTACTCCGGTGAATGGCCGAGCCGCTGCAAGATCTTTTCCAGACGCATCACCTGCAGTTCAGTCAGTTCGAATCCGCATTTGACCGCCAGCACGCGGCGGCGCCAATACACGGCGTCCAGCAAGCGCTGCGCCGGTTGCTTCGTTGCCCAATCCAGGTGTTCCAGTTCAGCTTCCACGACGTGTGACGCGTTCAGGCGCTGCGCCGCGCACGCGGTTTTTTTCCGGTTCATGTTGTTCGCTGCCTTGTTGTTCACGGGTTCTGGTGGCGCCCCTCCCGAGCGCGGCACTGCCGGCTCACGGCATGCGTTGCGGTCTGCCGGCCCACGCGGCCGGCGCTTGCTTTTGTTGTCCCGCGCCGCTTTCTGTCGACACACGGAAAACGAGTTGATGCGCAATGGTTTTAAGTCCCGGTTGATGACATTGCGGCGGCTTGGAACTCGTTCGACTCGCGGCTTTGGAGCAGCCGCTTACGGCGCGCGCTCCTATACCGTTCGGCCGATGTTCGCGGCGGGCCGCTTTGCGCTATGCTGATTTGCAGACTCTCTTTCCACGGAGCACGTCATGACCAGCAAAAAGCAACACGAATCTAAAACCGCCGAAACACAGGCATCCGACCAATCCGCCGATAGCCGTCTCGACGAGGCGCTCGAGGAGAGCTTTCCCGCCAGCGATCCGATTGCCGTCGATATGGCGGATCCGCATCATGCGCCGGAGAAGGGAGCGTCTTCGGAGGGAAAGAAGCGGCATTAAAGCTGGCCGTATTTTTGTCTCGCGGAGCACCGGGAAACGAAGCAGCTGCCAGGGCCTGGCCGCCACCGCACGGGCGGTGCGTTGAGCGTGGGCGCTCGTGCGCGTGCAAGACAAATGGGGATATTTGCGCCGCGCCATGCACGCGCCGCGCGTGAAACGTCACGCAACCACGCGTGGAATAAACGTAGCGAGCTGTTACTGCTGTGGGGATCGAGAATTGAGCGAGTCCGCGAAACGGCGACGCCGCCCGCGTGGACCTCGCGAACTACACGCGTTGCACGAAAATAGCCGAATAACGAGTCATCGTTCCAGTGAGCCGGGCAACACGTTCAACACCCCGCCGCCCTGCCCACCTGATGCTCGTCACACCGCCACTCTCAGTGCGCAGGCAAACCGCTTTCCAGCTGACGTTGCAGATCGCGCACCTGACGCTGCGCGGCACGCAGCTGATCTTGCGCGGAAGCCTTCTGCTGCGCCAGCGTCGTGGCTTCGGCACGCGTCTGCTGCTGCTGGGTGGCCACAATAGTCTGCTGCTGACGCGCGACATCGAGGTCCGCCTGCAAGCGGTTGGCGCGGTCCTGCGACAACGCGATCATCCGCTCCGTGAAGCCTTTCTGCGCCTCGAGTTGCGTGCGGCGAATCTCGACGTCCGACAGTTGCACCGTCTGACGCGCGAAATCCTTGTAGATCGTGTTGGCACGCCCCGCGTCCTGCGTCTTGATGACACGCCAGAAATTTTTCTGCTGGAACAGCGCCACGTAGTACGTCATTTCCTTGCCGTAAAACAGCAAGCTCGCCCCGTAGCTGCCGTTATACGTGGTGCGCAATTCGCGCATTTCCGACCCGTGGATCATCTGCTGCAATTCCGCTACGTTGCCTGCCGCGGATTGCTTCGCCTCGTCGGGCGTGAGCGCCGAGGTCTGTGCCTGTCCTGCCTCTGAGTTAGCCGGCAACGCCGCCGTCGTGCCTGGCTGGGAAAGAACGCCGCCCCCGGCGCTGGCGTTGCTGTCAGACAGAGTCTGCGCGTTGACGCCCTGCACTGCCCACATCGAGATGAATGCGACGAGGGCAATTTGTCGTAGTTTCGACTTGTGGTCCATGTAATTCCTGCTTGAACAGTTTTTGTTTTAGTACAACCGTCTCATTATTACTCACTTTCGCGTGTTTCGGGCTCTTCGTCAAAAATTTGATACTTGCGCATCTTCTCCCACAAAACGCCGATCGGCTGGCGGCTGGACGAATCGAATCACACGGTGACCAACGCGGGCTGTTTCGTCAATCCGAACGGCCTGAATGGCGCGGTGCCGATTCCCGAGCTGATCGCGAGCCTTGTCGGCGGCACGAGCGCAAGCGTCGCCAGTGGGCCGCCCGCCAGCAGCAACCCGTTCGGCCCGCTGCAAAGCTCCCTCGCGAGTCTCGGACTCGGCCGCAAGCCGGTCGGCTCGCTGTCGACGCTGCTCGGCGGCACACCGCTGGCCGGCCTAACCTCTGCGTTGAGCGGCACGCCGCTGGGTTCGCTGACTTTCTCGGGTTTTCGCGGTTCGCCGTTGAACTCGCTGACTTCGGCCTTAGGCGGTTCGGGTAGCGCGTCGAATCCGCTGTCGATGCTGACGGGCGCGCTCTCCGGCGTCACGAGCGGCAGCTCGGACTCGGGCGGCAGTGGCCGAGCGCTCGCGCCGATGACCGCACTGGCCGACCAGTTGACCGGCACGTTCAGTTCGGCGGCGGGTTCGACGAGTGGTGCGGGCACGGCGACGAGTGGCTTGACGATCGTGCTCGGCGGCTTGTGGCCGGTCAGCCATAAGTAGGTAGCCTAAATGTTTTATGGCTGCCCCATGCATCAGTCATTCGATGAGACTTGCCATACGGCTTGTTCACCGAATGGCGCATGCAACCGCGAGCTGCGCAGTGCGCATAAACAGTCCGACTCATCACGTACTCCGTACTTTTGCCGAGAGCGCTCAAGCCCCTCGGAGCATGCGACGTAATACCCCACGTCTCGCTCGCATGGCGCGCGCCTATCTGCTTGCGGGTGCGCCCTCGCCTTCGAGGCTATCGTCGATCGCGTTCGGCTTCCGCATCTCGAATTCGAAGTACTACAGCCTGAATCTCCCGGTGGCCAAAGCAGCCGGCGACGCGCCCGTGGAGAGCGCGTCGCGCAGTCCACGCATCGACTCGACGTTCTCGGACCAGCTGAATTGATCGGTAAAAGTGCCGCGTCCTGATTAGAGGGTCCACTATCAAACGGCGCGCGTACTTTCACGTATTCTGCGCTGACGATGTGTCGCTCGCGGCGCCCAAGCCGCAATTCGCAACTCGCAGGCTTCCGGCGGCACACGAAGGCAGCAGAAGTCGAACCTGAGGGACCATGCCAGGCATCACGGTGGCCGTCGTTTGAAGCCCGCCCGAGATGCCAATAACGCCGCGCGACCATGATCGCGCCGTCTTTAATCAAGGAGGAAGACAATGACGCAATTCACCCAACGTGCACGCGCAATCGCGCTTCGCACAGTCAAACATGCCGCGCTCGCCGGCGTATTGCTCGCCAGTGCCGTGACGGCCATGGCGCAGGCCGACAGCCCGGTCGGCACGTGGCAAACCATCGACGATCACACCGGCCAGCCCAAGGCGCTCGTGCAGATCGCGCAGGACGGCAGCGGCGCGCTCAGCGGCAAGGTGATCAAGGGGCTCGGCGCGAACGACCAGCCGGATCGTCGCTGCACAGCTTGTACCGACGCGCGCAAGGATCAGCCGATTCTCGGCATGACGATCATCAGCGATATGAAGAAGGATGGCGACGCCTGGGATCACGGGCAGATTCTCGACCCGGAAAACGGCAAACTCTACAAGTGCAAGATGCACCTGGAAGATGGTGGGAACAAACTGGTGGTGCGCGGCTATATCGGCGTGTCGCTGCTGGGCCGCTCGCAGACGTGGGTTCGTCAGCAATGATGCGCGGGTAATTCAGGTACTCGTTGCAGAGCCCGTATAAAACCATGAGAAACGGCCGACGATTGCAATCGTTCGGCCGTTTCTTTTGTTTGAAGACGCTGGGTTGAATGGGTCATGCAGCGTGTTTGAAGGGCGAATGGAACGCGAACGGCGAAGACGGCAGCGGTTGGCTCGAAGGCGGCCTGTAGACAGCGGGCGCGACAACCGGAGCCTTTTCGGCTTCGACGCTCTTGGGTTTCTCGTTCACGTGGGTACGCATGCGCGCTTCCATCAGGCCGCAAAGTTCTTCGCTCGCTGCGCCGAACAATTGCTCCATGACACGGTTGAGCACGCCGGATTCGTACCATGCCTTGAAGCGGCGATGGCAGGTTTGGTAGGACGGGTATTTGCGCGGCATGGCGGACCAGGTGGCGCCGCTATACATGACCCACAGCACGCCGTTGAGCACTGAGCGCGTATTGGCGAGCGGCCGGCCACGCAGTTCGGAGCGCGGCCGCAGTTCGGGAAGCAACGGTGCGACACGTTGCCATTCTTCGTCGTTGATATCGCGATAGGGATTCATGGTTTCTCCTTTGTCAAAACCTTGACAAAAGATAGCCAGTCGTCCGCGGACGGAATATAAGACCAATCCGAATCTTGAAAATACGCCGAGCGACGGCGTGTCGTCGGCAGACGGAGTGCGGGCTATCGTAAAAGCACCGCCGGCCGTGGCATGCGACGCCTCAGGTCAGCGACGTATCGACAATCCGCCGCGGTGTATCGAGATACTCCTTCGACTGCATTTCGACGATGCGCGACACCGTGCGCGCGAACTCGTTGGCCATCGGACCGTCCACATACAGTTCTTCGGGCGGCACCGCGGCGGACATCAGCAGCTTCACCTTGTGGTCGTAGAACACGTCGATCAGCCACGTGAAGCGGCGTGCCTCCGAAGCCATGCGCACGGACATCTGCGGCACGCCGGAGAGGATCACAGCGTGAAAGCGGCTCGCCAGTTCAAGATAGTCGTTCTGCGAGCGCGGACCGCCGCACAGGGTGGCGAAGTCGAACCACACGACGCCGTCGGCGCGGCGCAGCGCCTTCAGTTCGCGCTTTTCGATACGCAGGATCGGGCTTTCGTCGGGCACCGCGGCAAGACGCGCGAACGCGTCGCGCAACGCCTTGTCGGCGGCGGCGCCGAGCGGCGTGTGATACACCTCGACCTGAGCCAGCGTACGTTGCCGGTAGTCGATGCCCGCATCGACGTTGATCACGTCGAGCTTTTCCTTGATGAGTTCGATCGCCGGCAGCATCCGGTCGCGATGCAGGCCGTCCGGATACAGCGTGTCCGGATCGTAGTTGGAGGTCATCACGAACTGCACGCCGTTTTCGAAGAGCTTGTCGAGCAGGCGGTACAGGATCATCGCGTCAGCGATATCCGACACGTGGAATTCATCGAAACAGATCAGCCGGTATCGTTTGGCAATGCGGCGCGCGAGTTCGTCGAGCGGATCGGCCTGGCCTTTCAGATCTTCCAGTTCACGGTGCACTTCGCGCATGAATTCGTGGAAATGCAGACGCGTTTTGCGGTGCAACGGCACGATCATGTAGAAGCTGTCCATCAGGAAGCTCTTGCCCCGCCCTACGCCGCCCCACATGTACACGCCGCGCGGCAGATCCGGGTGAATCAGCAGTTTCTTGAACGCGTTCGAGCGGCGCGACTTGTACTCGGTCCACTCTTCATAGCACCGCTGCAGACGGTCGACCGCCGCGCGTTGCGCCGGGTCCGATTGGTAACCCCGCGTCTGCAGTTCTTTTTCGTAGTATTCGGTGACGTTCATCGTGTTGCTGCAAATAGAAAGGCGGG
This sequence comes from Paraburkholderia sp. BL9I2N2, assembly GCF_004339745.1. Classification (GTDB taxonomy): domain Bacteria; phylum Pseudomonadota; class Gammaproteobacteria; order Burkholderiales; family Burkholderiaceae; genus Paraburkholderia. The sequence continues at coordinate 2,548,109 of NZ_SMGP01000001.1, forward strand.
AGGAGTGAACCCGCCCGCCTTCGTGGTAATGCCGGAGTACTGTCAGTCAGGCGTGCGCGCGATTACATGTTCAGCGCGCGCTTATCGACGGCCAGTGCCGCCTCGCGCATGACTTCCGACAGCGACGGGTGCGGATGGCAAATGCGGCCGATGTCTTCCGACGCCGCCTTGAATTCCATCGCCACCACGGCTTCCGCGATCAGGTCCGATGCGTTGGCCGAGATGATGTGCACGCCGAGCAGTTCGTCGGTCTTCGCGTCGGCGATCATCTTGACGAAACCATCCGCCTTGTTGATGCCGAGCGCGCGGCCGTTCGCCATGAACGGGAACTGGCCCGTCTTGATCTCGCGGCCTTCCGCCTTCAGCTGCTGTTCGGTCTTGCCGACCCACGCGATTTCCGGTTCGGTGTAGATCACCCACGGCACGCAGTTGTAGTCGATATGCGGCTTCTGACCGTCGATGATTTCGGCGACCAGCACGCCTTCATCTTCAGCCTTGTGCGCGAGCATTGGGCCACGCACCACGTCGCCGATCGCGTACACGTTCGGCACAGCCGTCGCGCAGTGGTCGTCGACGTCGATAAAACCGCGCTCGTTGGCCTTCAGGCCGATCGCTTCGAGACCGAGGTTGTCGGTGTTCGGCACGCGGCCGATCGACACGATCAGGCGGTCCGCTTCGAGCTTTTGCGCGTTGCCGTCCTTGTCCGTGTAGTTGATCGTGACGCTGTTATCCGTGGTCGTCACTTCGCCGACCTTCACGCCGACCTGGATGTCCAGACCCTGCTTCTTGAACTGCTTGGCCGCTTCTTTCGCGAGCGCCTGGTCCGCCGCGCCGAGGAATTCCGGCAGCGCTTCGAGCACGGTCACTTCCGCGCCCAGACGGCGCCACACCGAACCCAGTTCCAGACCGATCACGCCAGCGCCGATCACAGCCAGCTTCTTCGGTGCCGTGTCGAAGCTCAGCGCGCCTTCGTTGTCGGCGACGATCTTGTTGTCGACCGGAATATTCGGCAGATGGCGCGCCTTCGAACCCGTGGCGATGATCACGTTCCTGGCCGTGACCGTTTCCGTTTCGCCTTCGCCGCTCACTTCGATCTGCACGCCGGCGTCCGACTTGCCGGTGAACTTGCCGTGGCCCTTGAGCCACGTGATCTTGTTCTTGCGGAACAGGAATTCGATGCCCTTGGTCATCTTTTCGACGATGCCTTCTTTACGGGCCATCATCTTCGCGATATCGACCGTCACGTTTTCCACGGAGATGCCGTGGTCAGCGAGGTGATGCGACGCGTTTTCAAATTCTTCCGACGACGCGAGCAGCGCCTTTGACGGAATGCAACCCACGTTCAGGCACGTGCCGCCGAGCTTCAGCGCGCCGGCCGGGTTCTTCCATTTTTCGATACATGCGACGGTCTTGCCGAGCTGCGCTGCGCGGATGGCGGCGATGTAACCGCCAGGGCCTGCGCCGATCACGACGACGTCAAATTCTTTGGACATGACAATCCTTTTGATAACGGAACGGCGCGCGGCCACGCTTCGTGGCGCGCGGCGTTCCTGTACTGCGGAATGCTAGAGGCGTACTGCTTGCGTGTTGCTTGCTTAAGGCCTATATGGCGCCGGCTTGCTCAATGACAAGCCGGCTCCCGCCGAAGCGGCGCTTACAGGTCGAGCAGCAGGCGCGCCGGGTCTTCCAGCGCATCCTTCATGGCGACCAGCGACAGCACCGCTTCGCGACCGTCGATGATGCGGTGGTCGTACGACAGCGCCAGGTAGTTCATCGGGCGGATCACGATCTGGCCGTTTTCGACCACAGCGCGTTCCTTCGTGGCGTGCACGCCCAGAATCGCGGATTGCGGCGGGTTGATAATCGGGGTCGACAGCATCGAACCGAACACACCACCGTTCGAGATCGAGAACGTGCCGCCGGTCATTTCGTCGATCGACAGCTTGCCGTCCTTGGCCTTCTGGCCGAATTCGGCGATCTTCTTCTCGATTTCGGCGAGGCTCAGCTGATCCGCATTGCGCAGGATCGGCACCACCAGACCACGCGGCGAACCGACAGCGATACCGATGTCGAAGTAGCCGTGATAGACGATGTCGTTACCGTCGATCGACGCGTTCACCAGCGGGAACTTCTTCAGCGCGTGAACCGCCGCCTTCACGAAGAACGACATGAAGCCGAGCTTCACGCCATGTTCCTTCTCGAAACGGTCTTTGTACTTGTTGCGCAGGTCCATCACCGGGGCCATGTTCACTTCGTTGAACGTGGTCAGGATGGCGTTGGTTTGCTGCGACTCGAGCAGACGCTCGGCGATACGCGCACGCAGACGCGACATCGGTACGCGTTGTTCCGGACGATCCTTCAGCCATTGGTCAGCCGAAGCCGGCGCCTTGACGTCCGGCAGCGACGGCTTGGCAGCCTTCGGTGCGGCGGCCGGTGCCGGAGCCGGTGCGGCCTTGGCAGCCGGAGCACCGGCGGTCAACACGTCGCCCTTGGTGATGCGGCCGTCGCGGCCCGTGCCGGCGACGTCGCCCGCGCCCAGACCCTTCTCGGCCATCAGCTTGCCGGCAGCCGGCGAAGCAGCGGTGTTCGCACCCGTTGCGGATGCGGCCTGAGCCGCCGGAGCCGGTGCAGCGGCGGGTGCCGGTGCGGCTTCCGGAGCGGGCTTCACTTCGGCTTCGACAGCAGCGGCGCCTGCCGTGCCTTCGGTGTCGATCTTGGCGATCACCTGATCAGCCGTGACGGTGTCGCCGTCGTTCGCGATGACTTGCGCGAGCACGCCGGCCGAGGGTGCCGGCACTTCGAGCACGACTTTGTCGGTCTCGATTTCGATGAGAATTTCGTCTTGAGCAACAGCTTCGCCCGGCTTCTTCTTCCACTGGAGCATCGTGGCTTCCGAGACCGACTCGGAGAGCTGGGGAACCTTGACTTCAACAATAGCCATTATGAATATCCTGAATACGTATCGGGTGACGGCGCGCGATCTATGGATCCCTCGACCGCCTGCGAACCTTGACTGCCGCACTGATCTTTCAGATGCGGCACGGGAAAGCGCCCTGCGCTTTCCCGGTTCAGCTCTTGTGATTATTTAGCGATCGACGCGCTCTTGAGGCGGCCGAAAGCGCCTTCGACCAGCGCCTTCTGCTGCTCGTAGTGCTTCGCGTAGTAGCCGACTGCCGGCGAAGCCGAAGCCGGACGCCCGCTGTATGCCAGCTTCTGACCGTCCTTCATGCCTTCCTTCAGGTGGTGCTCGATGTAGAACCACGGGCCTTGATTCTGCGGCTCGTCCTGCACCCAGACCACTTCGGTCGCGTTGTCGTACTTCTTCATCTCCGCTTCGAACTGCTTATGCGCAAACGGATAGAGCTGTTCGATACGGATGATCGCGACGTCGTTCGACTTCGATTCACGGCGATGCGCGAGCAGGTCGTAGTAGACGCGACCCGAGCAGGCGATCACGCGCTTGACCTTCTTCGCCTCGATGGCTTCGTCGATTTCGCCGAGGATCGGCTGGAACGCACCCTTGGCCAGTTCCGACAGATCCGACACGGCTTCCTTGTGGCGCAGCAGCGACTTGGGCGTCGCGACGATCAGCGGCTTGCGGAACAGGCGGATCATCTGACGGCGCAACAGGTGGAAAATCTGCGCCGGCGTGGTCGGTTGAACGACCTGCATGTTGTGGTCTGCGCACAGTTGCAGGAAACGTTCGATACGGGTGGACGAGTGTTCCGGACCCTGACCTTCGTAGCCGTGCGGCAGCAGCATCGTCAGGCCCGATACGCGGCCCCACTTCACTTCGCCCGACGAGATGAACTGGTCGATCACGACTTGCGCGCCGTTCACGAAGTCGCCGAACTGCGCTTCCCATGCGACGAACGTGTTCGGTTCAGCGGTCGAGTAACCATATTCGAAGCCGAGCACCGCTTCTTCCGACAACACCGAGTCGATCACCGTGAACTTCGCCTGACCTTCGGCGATGTTCTGCAGCGGCACGTACGTGCCGTCGTTCCAGCGTTCGCGGTTCTGATCGTGCAGCACCGCGTGACGGTGCGTGAACGTGCCGCGGCCCGAGTCCTGACCCGTCAGGCGCACTGCGTAGCCCGATGCGACCAGCGACGCGAATGCGAGGTGCTCGCCCATGCCCCAGTCGAGCTTGGCTTCGCCACGGCCCATTGCGCGACGGTCGTTGATGACGCGCTCGACCAGCGGGTGAACCTTGAAGTTTTCCGGGACCGTGGTGATGCGTTCCGCGAGGCGCTTCAGTTCCGCGAGCGGCACGGCCGTGTCGGCTGCGTCGGTCCACTTGCGGTTCAGGAACGGCACCCAATCCACCGCGTACTTGCTCTTGTAGTTCGAGAGCACCGGGTCGACCGTGTGATGGCCTTCGTCCATCGCCTTGCGGTAAGCCTTGACGAATTCGTCGCCTTCTTCCGCGGTGATCACACCTTGCTGCACCAGCTTTTCAGCGTACAGTGCGCGCGTGCCCGGGTGCTTGGCGATCGTCTTGTACATCAGCGGCTGCGTGACGGCCGGCGTGTCCTGCTCGTTGTGGCCCAGCTTGCGGAAGCAGACGATGTCGACGACGACGTCCTTGTGGAACTGCATCCGGAAGTCGATTGCCAACTGCGTAGCCAGCACGACCGCTTCAGGATCGTCACCGTTCACGTGCAGCACCGGCGCTTCGATCATCTTGACGACGTCCGAGCAGTACAACGTGGAGCGCGAGTCGCGCGGGTCCGACGTCGTGAAGCCGATCTGGTTGTTGATGACGATGTGCAGCGTGCCGTGCGTGCCGTAACCGCGCGTTTGCGCGAGGTTCAGCGTTTCCATCACGACGCCCTGGCCCGCGAAGGCCGCGTCGCCGTGGATTTGCACCGGCAGCACTTGCAGGCCGCTGTCGTCGCCGCGACGGTCCATACGGGCCTTCGCCGAACCTTCGACCACCGGGTTGACGATTTCGAGGTGCGACGGGTTGAACGCGAGCGACAGGTGAACCGGGCCGCCTTCGGTCGAGACGTCCGACGAGAAACCCTTGTGGTACTTCACGTCGCCGGCCGGCAGGTCGTCGTGGTGCTTGCCTTCGAATTCGGCGAACAGGTCAGCCGGCATCTTGCCGAGCGTATTGACCAGCACGTTCAGACGGCCACGGTGAGCCATGCCGATGACGATTTCCTGGACGCCATTGGCGCCGCCATGACGCACGACTTCGTCCATCGACGCGATGAAGCTTTCGCCGCCTTCGAGCGAGAAGCGTTTCTGGCCGACGTACTTGGTGTGCAGGAAGCGCTCGAGGCCTTCAGCGGCCGTCAGGCGATTCAGGATGTGCTTTTTCTTTTCGTTCGAGAAATTCGGCGTCGAACGGATCGATTCGAGCTTCTCTTTCCACCAGCGCTTCTGTTCCGGATCGCTGATGTACATGTACTCGGCGCCGATGGTGCCGCAGTACGTGTCGCGCAACGCCTTGACGATCTCACGCAGCGACGCGCGCTCGAATCCGAAATACAGATTCGTTGCGCTGAACTCCTGGTCCATGTCGGCTTCGGTGAAGTCGTAGAACGCGGGTTCGAGTTCGGGGATCGCGGGACGTTCGCGGCGCTTCAGGGGATCGAGATTGGCCCATTGCGAGCCGAGGAAGCGATATGCGCCGATGAGGGACTGCACATAGACTTGCTTGCGAGCGGTAGCGAGATCTTCGCCGCCAGCTGCCGTGCGCGGGATGAAGGCGTTAGCCTTGGCCCGTTGAGCAAACGATTCGACGATCGGGCCATGGGCCACGTCGTTGGCATTGCTGCCATCCGATGCAGGGACGTTCTGCAACGCGTCGAAATAGCTGCGCCAGTTCTCGGGCACTGACGCCGGATTATCGAGATACGCTTCGTACATTTCTTCTACGTACGGAGCATTGCCGCCGAACAGATAAGAGTTCGACTGGAATTGCTTCATCATTTTTACGCTCACCTTTCTTCGAGTTTCTCGAGAAATAGCGGGTTACAGAACCTTCCGCGACACGGCCTGACCGTTTAGCGGATTGCGCGAATCAAGTCTTGCTTGGAAGGACCTAAAACTTTGCACCCGGGGAGCATATCACAGAACCGATAGTGCAGATAGCAGACGGATTGCCGCTCAAGCCCGTCGCGACGGGCTTTCGGGCCACTTTCACGGTCCGCAACAATCTTCTGCGGGAAACAGGGACAAACGAGCGGCGAAGCACGTTCAACGGCGCATAAAGTCGCTGAAGTCCAGAAACGGCAAAAGCCACCCAGAGGTGGCTTTTGCTTGACTGCTATGGCGCCGCACCAGCCGGAGCCAATGCCCGCGCGCTTAGTCGACTGCGCCCTTGCGGCTCGCGCTGCGACGCTCGTGTTCCTTCAGGTAACGCTTGCGCAGACGGATCGATTGCGGCGTGACTTCGACCAGTTCGTCGTCGTCGATGAATTCGACCGCGTATTCCAGCGACATCTGGATCGGCGGCACGAGGCGCACCGCTTCGTCCGTACCCGACGAACGCACGTTGGTCAGCTGCTTGCCCTTGATCGGGTTCACGACCAGGTCGTTGTCACGGCTGTGAATGCCGATGATCATGCCTTCGTACAGCGGCTCGCCCGGCGACACGAACATACGGCCGCGATCCTGCAGCTTCCACAGTGCGTATGCGACTGCCGCGCCGTCGTCCTGCGAGATCAGCACGCCGTTGCGACGCTCGCCGACCGCGCCTTCGCGGACCGGTTGATACGAGTCGAACGTGTGGCTCATCAGGCCCGTGCCGCGCGTGAGCGTCAGGAATTCCGACTGGAAGCCGATCAAGCCACGCGCCGAGATACGGTACTCGAGACGCGTACGGCCGCGGCCGTCCGACGCCATGTCGAGCATTTCGCCCTTGCGGCGGCCCAGCTCTTCCATCACGCCGCCCTGGTGGCTGTCTTCCATGTCGACGGTCAGGTTTTCGTACGGCTCGTGCTTCACGCCGTCGACTTCCGTCATCACCACGCGCGGACGCGACACGGCCAGCTCGTAGCCTTCGCGACGCATGTTTTCCACGAGAATGGTCAGGTGCAGTTCACCGCGGCCCGCCACTTCGAACGTGGTTTCGTCGCCGGTTTCCTTCACGCGCAGCGCGACGTTGTGGTTCAGTTCCTTCATCAGGCGGTCACGGATCTGACGGCTCGTGACGAACTTGCCTTCGCGGCCGGCCAGCGGCGACGAATTGACGAGGAAGTTCATGGTCAGCGTCGGCTCGTCGACGGTGATCATGGGCAGCGCTTCCGGCTGTTCCGGTGCGCAGATGGTCACGCCGATGCCGATTTCTTCGATGCCGTTGATCAGCACGATGTCGCCGGCTTCAGCCGAGTCGACCTGCACGCGCTCCAGGCCCTTGAACGACAGCACCTGATTGATCTTGCGATTCAGAATCGCGCCATCGGGACCCGAACGCACGGCCACCGACATGCCCGGCTTGATCGTGCCGCGCGTGATGCGGCCCACGCCGATACGGCCGACATACGACGAGTAGTCCAGCGACGTGATCTGCAATTGCAGCGGAGCCGACGGATCCGCCGGGCGAACCGGCACGTGTTCCAGCACGGCCTCGAACAGCGGACGCATATCGCCTTCGCGCACGTCCGGCGTCAAGCCGGCGTAGCCATTCAGACCCGATGCGTACACGATCGGGAAGTCGAGCTGCTCGTCGGTTGCGCCCAGCTTGTCGAACAGGTCGAACGTCTGGTTGATCACCCAGTCGATCCGCGCGCCCGGCCGGTCCACCTTGTTGATCACGACGATCGGCTTCAGACCGAGCGCCAGCGCCTTCTTGGTCACGAAGCGCGTTTGCGGCATCGGGCCTTCGACCGCGTCGACCAGCAGCAGCACCGAGTCGACCATCGACAGCACGCGCTCCACTTCGCCGCCGAAGTCGGCGTGGCCCGGCGTGTCGACGATGTTGATGTGCGTACCTTCGTACTCGACCGCGCAGTTCTTCGAAAGAATCGTGATGCCACGTTCTTTTTCGATGTCGTTCGAGTCCATCACGCGCTCAGCGATCTGCTGGTTGTCACGGAACGTGGCGGTCTGGCGGAGGAGCTGGTCGACGAGCGTGGTTTTGCCGTGGTCGACGTGAGCAATGATGGCGATGTTGCGTAGGGCGCGAGTCATAGGAACCTGGAGACAGTTGAGTGCGCCGCCAGCAGCATTGTGTACGAAGCCAACAAAGCCCAAAGCGCACTTTTGGGAACCCAATATTGTAGCACGCGCAAATGAAGCTTTCTGGTATTCCCTGATAGACCCGCTGTCGTCCACGCAGCGGACCGTCAGAAACGAAACGTAAGCACGCGGGCGAAACCCTACGCAAAATCACGCGGATTATGACTTGAGGGGGGAAAGTTCCTTGCCTAAGCTGTAATAACACTTGCCGCGTCAATCAACCGGCCTCTATAATCCTGCCTAGTCAACCATTGCATTCGCACGAGAATCATGACGGAGCCGTCCTCTACCCCTACGCCGGACCTCAGCGAATATCAGCTAGGCGAAAGCGTCGGCTATCTGATCTCGCGAGTGAAATCGACCCTGTCGAACCTGGTTACCCAGCGCAGCATGGCCGAACTGGGCATTACCAGCCAGCAAGGCAGCATCCTGTTCATGGTGGCCAGCGGCAAGTGCCTGCTGGCGGCCGAACTGGCCCGTGAATACGGCATCGACGCGAGCGCCGTCACGCGTCTGATCGACCGGCTGGAAAAACGGGGCCTGCTGACGCGGGTGCGCAGCAACGAGGATCGCCGGGTCGTGCGCCTCGCGCTGACGCCGGAAGGCCATGCCATCGCCGCCAAAATGCCGGCTATTTTCACCGGCGTGCTGGACAGTCTGCTGGGCGGCTTCACCCCGGAAGAAGTGGGTTTTCTGAAGAGCATGCTGCGTCGCGTGCTCATCAATTCCGGCGAACAAACGGGACCAACCCGTGATGCAGCAAGCAATTTTGACAGCAAATCGTAAGAAATTGCTTGCAGTGTCCATCATTACATTCCACTCAAAGAGTCGAGCGATGAAATCCCTTTCCCTGTCCGCGCCCGCACTTTCGAGCCGGGCCGCTGTCGCCGCCGCGGTGACGGCGCTCGCCCTCACGGGGTGCGCGAACTACTTCGGTATGAAAAGCGACAAGCAGATGTCGTCGCCCGCTCAGTACGAGTCCGCCCAGAGCCTCGCCGGCCAGGGCGGCCAGTGGCCCTCGCTCGACTGGGCCAATCAGTTCGGCGACCCGCAACTGCCCAAGCTGATCGCCGAAGCGCTGGAAGGCAGCCCGTCGATCGCGCAGGCGCAGGCGCGTCTCGCCAAGGCCTCGTCGTATATCGAGAGTTCGCGCTCGGCGCTGTACCCGAAGGTCAACGGCAGCTATTCGTGGACCCGCGAAATATTCTCGGAAAACTCGATCTACCCGCCGCCCTTCGGCGGCACCTGGTACAACGAGAACAACGTGCTTGCAAGCGCGTCCTGGGATCTGGACCTATGGGGCAAGAATCGTCAGCGTCTGGGCCAGGCCGTATCGCAGGAAAAGGCCGCTGAGGCCGACATGCAACAGGCACGCGTGACGCTCGCGGCGTCGGTGGCCAGCACGTATAACCAGCTCGCCCAGCTGTACGCGTTCCGCGACATCGCCGCGCGCGAAATCGCCAATCGCCAGGATATCGGCCGCATTACCAACGGCCGCGTGACCGCCGGCCTCGACACCAATGTCGAGCGGCAAACCGCGAACGGCAACATCGCGACCAGCCAGTCCAATTTGACCGACCTCGACGGCCAGATCACCGTCGTGCGCTACCAGCTGGGCGCGCTGCTCGGCAAGGGTCCGGATCGCGGCCTGCAAATCGCCCAGCCCGCGCTGAACAAGGGCGACATCGTGGCGCTGCCGAACAACCTGCCGGCGGACCTCGTCGCGCGCCGCGCGGATATCGTCGCCGCGCGCTGGCAAGTCGAAGCCGCGATGCACGACGTGAAGGAAGCGAAGGCCGAATTCTTCCCGGACGTGAATCTCGCGGCCGGCTTCGGTTTCGACGCGTTCGGCTGGGGCCGCTTCCTCACCGCGGGCAGCCGCCAGATCCAGTTCGGCCCGGCCATCCACCTGCCGATCTTCGACGCCGGCGCGCTGCGCTCGCAACTGAAGGGCCGCTACGCCGACTTCGATCTTGACGTGGCGAACTACAACCAGACGCTGATCAGCGCTCTCTCGGACGTCGCGACGCAAGTGTCGTCGATCCGTTCGATCGACCAGCAGCAAGGCGACGCACAACGCGCGCTCGACGCATCGACCAAGGCGTATCAGCTGGCTGTGATCCGCTACAAGGCCGGCTTGTCGCCGCAGTTGCAGGTGCTGACCGCCGACCAGAACCGCCTCGCCGCCGAACAGACGGTGACCAGCCTGAAGATGCGCCGCCGCGACATGCAGATCGGCCTCATCAAGGCGCTCGGCGGCGGTTTCGACGCGACGCAAACCGGCCTCGTGGTGCCGACCGATGCTCCGGCATCGGCCACCGCCGCGACCGCCGCTGCGAACTGAGCGCTCAAGCCACAGGCAGATCGAACACACGCACGAACATCCGAATAAACGACGACGTCTGAAAGAACCCGGAGCACATCAATGAGCACCACCCAACAGCCCGCGGCTACTACACAGCCGACTCAGTCGGCCCCGCAGCCGACGCAACCGGCACAACCACCGGCGCAACCACCGGCGAACAACAGCAAACGCAAGCGCATGATGACGCTGCTCGTCATCGTGATCCTGATCGCCGCGATCGCTTACGGCCTTTACTACTTTCTCGTCGCGCGCTTCCATGAAGACACCGACGACGCGTATGTGAACGGCAACGTCGTGCAGATCACGCCGCAAGTCACCGGCACGGTCGTCGCCGTGAACGCGGACGACACTCAAACGGTGAAGGCCGGCGACCCGCTCGTCGTGCTCGATCCGGCCGACGCCCGCGTCGCGCTCGAACAGGCCGAAGCGAATCTCGCGCAGACGGTGCGCCAGGTGCGCGGCCTGTTCGCCGACGACAACCAATACCAGGCGCAAGTGGCGCAGCGCCAGTCCGATCTGTCGCGCGCCCAGGACGACCTGAAGCGCCGTATGACGGTCGCGCAAACCGGCGCCGTGTCGCAGGAAGAAATCTCGCACGCCCGCGACGCCGTGAAGAGCGCGCAAGCCGCCGTCGACGCCGCCCAGCAGCAACTGGCGTCGAACCGCGCGTTGACCGCCAACACCACGATCGCGAACCACCCGAACGTGCAGGCCGCAGCCGCGAAGGTCCGCGACGCGTACCTGAACAACGCGCGTAACAACCTGCCGGCGCCGGTCACCGGCTACGTCGCGAAGCGCTCGGTGCAGGTCGGCCAGCGCGTCTCGCCGGGCACCCCATTGATGGCGATCGTGCCGCTCGGCGGCGTGTGGGTCGACGCGAACTTCAAGGAAGTGCAGCTCAAGCACATGCGCATCGGCCAGCCGGTCGAACTGACGGCCGACGTGTACGGCTCGTCGGTGGTGTACCACGGCAAGGTGGTGGGCTTCTCGGCGGGCACGGGTTCGGCGTTCTCGCTGCTGCCCGCGCAGAACGCGACCGGCAACTGGATCAAGGTGGTGCAGCGTCTGCCGGTGCGGATCGCGCTCGATCCGAAGGAACTCGAACAGCATCCGCTGCGTATCGGCCTGTCCATGCAAGCCGACGTCAGCATCAAGGACGACAACGGCGGCCAGCTCGGCCAGGCGCCGAACACGGTCTATCAGACCAATGTGTTCGAGAAGTACGGCGACCAGGCTGACGCGGAAATCGCTCGCATCATTTCGGAAAACGCAGGTCCGAACGGCGGCGCGCAAAAGTCGGCCCAGGCCGGCGGCGCGAAGCCGGTCGCAGCGAAGCTGATGTAAGCCTCGCGACGATTCAGACAAGGCTTCTTTAATGGCTCAGGCTCAGGCGCAAGTCCCTCATCCGCCGCTCGAGGGCGCGCAACTGGTGATCGGCACCGTCGCGGTGTCGCTCGCCGTTTTCATGAACGTGCTCGACACGTCGATCGCCAACGTGTCGATTCCGTCGATTTCGGGCGACCTCGGCGTGTCGTCCGACCAGGGCACGTGGGTGATCACCTCGTTCGCGGTCGCCAACGCGATCTCCGTGCCGCTCACCGGCTGGCTGACCGAGCGCATCGGCCAGGTACGCCTTTTCATGGCGTCGATCATTCTGTTCGTGATCTCGTCGTGGATGTGCGGCCTCGCGCCGACGCTGCCGTTCCTGCTCGCTTCGCGCGTGTTGCAAGGCGCGGTGGCCGGCCCGATGATTCCGCTGTCGCAAACGCTGCTGCTCGCGAGCTATCCCCGCGCCAAGGCGCCCATGGCGCTATCCATGTGGGCGATGACCACGCTGATCGCGCCGGTGGCCGGCCCGATTCTCGGCGGCTGGATCTCGGACAACATCTCGTGGCCGTGGATTTTCTACGTCAACATTCCGGTCGGCGCGATTGCCGCCGTGGCGACATGGATGATCTTCCGCAATCGCGATTCCGTCATCAGAAAAGCACCGATCGACGGCGTCGGTCTCGGTTTGCTGATCGTCTGGGTCGGCTCGCTGCAAGTCATGCTCGACAAGGGCAAGGATCTCGACTGGTTTTCGTCGACGACCGTCGTCGTGCTGGCGCTGGTCGCGGTGATCGCGCTCGCGTTCTTTATCGTGTGGGAATTGACGGCCGAGCATCCGGTGGTCGACCTGTCGCTGTTCAGCAGGCGTAATTTCACGGGCGGTACGGTCGCGCTGTCGATCGGTTACGGACTCTACTTCGGCAATCTGGTGTTGCTGCCGCTGTGGCTGCAAACCGATATCGGCTACACCGCGACCGAAGCCGGCCTCGTGATGGCGCCGGTCGGCCTGTTCGCCGTGCTGCTGTCGCCGATCACCGGCAAGGTTTTACCGCGCACCGATCCGCGCTATATCGCGACCCTGTCGTTTCTCGTGTTCGCGCTGTGCTTCTGGATGCGCTCGCGTTATACGACCGGCGTCGATACCTACTCGCTGCTGGTCCCCACCTTGATTCAAGGGATCGGTATGGCCGGGTTCTTCATCCCGCTGGTGTCGATCACCTTGTCGGGGCTGCCGGGCAACCGGATTCCGGCGGCGTCGGGCCTGTCGAATTTCGTGCGGATTATGTGCGGCGGCATCGGCACGTCGATCTTCCAGACCGCGTGGGATCACCGCACCATCATGCACCACGCGCAACTGGCCGAGCAGGCTAACGCATACAACCCGGTGTTCGACCAGTCGATCCGGCAGATGGGCGCGGCGGGCTTCAGTCAGCCGCAGGCGTATGGTCTGTTCAACACGATGGCGACGCAGCAGGCCGCGCAACTCGGTGTGAATGATCTGTTCTTCGTGTCCGCCGGCATCTTTATCGCGCTGATCGCGCTGATCTGGATCACCAAGCCGGAACGCACAGGCGGTGATGCGGGTGCGGCGGCGGCTGCGGCGCACTGAGTTTTCGGCGCTGCTCCGATCCGGCAGACGATATGAAAAAAGGCGGGACCGCTTGGTAGCGGTTCCGCCTTTTTCTTTGCAGCGTCTTTCTCGCGCTCCGCCGTCTGTGCGGCTTTCAGCTCGCCGTCGTGACTACCAGCCGTTCCGGCGCCAGCACGCCCTCACCTTGCTTCGCGACGCCAAGCAGACGCCCTTCCGGTGCGTACACCCGGACGCGCGGCGCATTCACGGCTTCGTCCGTGATCGTCAACTCGGACAGCTTCAATCGCTGACCATGAAGAAAACGGCGCGTCGCGTCTTCGTTCAACTGCACGAGCGGGAACGTCGACAGCAATGCGTCCACCGGCTGCAGCCACGCATCGCGTTCGCCTTCAGTCGCGTCGGACAACGCGTCGAGCGTCACCGAATTGTCGAGCGTCAGCGCGCCGACGCCGGTGCGCCGCAGCGCCACCAGATGCGCGCCGCAACCCAACGCTTCGCCGATATCCTCGGCCAGCGTGCGCACATACGTGCCCTTGCTGCACGTCACGCGAAACGTCACGTCCGGAAACGCGCAGGCGAGCATCTCGAGCTTGAGGATCGTCACCTGACGCCCTTCCCGCTCCACCGTCTGACCGGCGCGCGCGTATTCGTACAGCGGCTTGCCGTCGCGCTTGAGCGCCGAATACATCGGCGGAACCTGCGTGATCTCGCCGAGGAATGCCGGCAGAACCGCCTGGACCGCCGCCTCGTCGCACGTCACCTCGCGCGTGTCGACCGCTTCGCCTTCGGCGTCGCCGGTGGTCGTGCGAATGCCGAGGCGCATGGTGGCCTCGTACGTCTTGTCGGCTTCGAGCAGGTCTTGCGAAAACTTGGTGGCTTCGCCGAAACAGAGTGGCAGCAAGCCGGTTGCCAGTGGATCGAGCGTGCCGGTGTGGCCCGCCTTTTTCGCCAGATAGAGACGCTTCGCGCGAATCAGCGCGTCGTTGCTCGACAGGCCGAGCGGCTTGTCGAGCAGCAGCACGCCGTCGAGCGCGCGACGCGGCACGCGGGGGCGTTGAGGTGCGGTCATGTCAGAAAGACGAAAGTCTTCGATGGATACGGAAAACAGCACTGAGCGCGTGGCAACTCAGGCATGGCAGCGAGCGCGCGGCGAACAGCGCGCTCAGTCTTCTTTCGCGCGATTGGCGTTGGCTTCGTCGATCAGACGCGACATCTCGACGGCACGCTCGATCGTCTTGTCGTAATGGAAATGCAGCGTCGGCACGGTGTGAATGTGCAGGCGCTTGAAAAGCTGATTGTGCAGATGGCCGGCCGCGTGCGTGAGCGCTTCGAGCGTCTGTTGCGGATCGCCGGTGAGCGTCGTGAAATAAACCTTGGCGTGTGCATAGTCCGGCGTCAGCTCAACGCTTTGAATCGTGACGATGCCGATGCGCGGATCCTTGACCTCGCGCAGCAGCTCGGACAAATCACGCTGGATCTGATCGGCGATCTGCACATTGCGATTGGGAGAAGAACGTTTTTTAGGCATGGTGTTATGTGATCCGTTCTAACGGATGCAGAAAAGTGGTTCGCGCCGCCGCGCTGCGGGCTTTTTTGTCGAGGCGGCATTCAGGCGGCCCAGAACAGGAGAAACTCGACCGCGGACGCGGTGCGCGACGGACACGGACAAACGCGTGGCCCCAAAAACAACGGGCGGAGCGGGCGTTAAAGCCCGCTCCGCCCCTTGAGCCGTGCCGCGTGAATTACAGCGAACGCGCGACTTCGGTGACCTCGAAGACTTCGAACTGATCGCCTTCGACGATGTCGTTGAAGTTCTTGATCGACATACCGCACTCGAAGCCCTGACGGACTTCCTTGACGTCGTCCTTGAAGCGCTTGAGCGAATCGAGCTCGCCCGTGAAGATGACGACGTTGTTGCGCAGCACGCGCACCGACGACGAGCGCTTGACGAAACCGTCCGTGACCATACAGCCGGCCACCGCGCCGATCTTCGGTACCTTGAAGACCTGACGCACTTCGACCGTACCCGTCACGACTTCGCGCTTCTCCGGTGCCAGCATGCCCGACATCGCAGCCTTCACGTCATCCACTGCGTCATAGATGATGTTGTAGTAGCGAATATCGACGCCGTTGGTTTCCGCCAGCTTGCGCGCCTGGGCATCCGCACGGGTGTTGAAGCCGATGATGACCGCCTTCGAAGCCGTAGCCAGGTTGACGTCCGACTCGCTGATGCCACCCACGGCGCCGTGCACGATCTGCACGCGGACTTCGTCGGTCGACAGCTTGAGCAGCGACTGCACCAACGCTTCCTGCGAACCTTGCACGTCGGCCTTGACGATGAGCGGCATGTACGCCACTTCGCCTTCGCCCATCTGTTCCAGCATGTTCTCGAGCTTCGCGGCCTGTTGCTTGGCCAGCTTGACGTCGCGGAACTTGCCTTGACGGAACAATGCGACTTCACGCGCCTTGCGGTCGTCCGGCATGACGATGACTTCTTCGCCCGCTTGCGGCACTTCCGAGAGACCTTGAATCTCAACCGGGATCGACGGGCCTGCCGACTTGGTCGGCTTACCGGTTTCGTCGAGCATGGCTCGCACGCGACCGTAAGCGCTACCTGCCAGCACCACGTCGCCGCGGTTCAGCGTACCCGACTGGACCAGGATCGTTGCGACCGGACCCTTACCCTTATCGAGCTTCGCTTCAATGACGAGACCCTTGGCCGGCGCTTCGACCGGTGCCTTCAGTTCCAGCACTTCGGCTTGCAGCAACACGTTTTCCAGCAAGTCGTCGATGCCCGCGCCGGTTTTAGCCGACACCGACACGAACGGCGAATCGCCACCGTATTCTTCCGGCACGACGCCTTCCGCGACGAGTTCCTGCTTCACGCGCTCCGGATTCGCATCCGGCTTGTCGATCTTGTTGATCGCAACGACGAGCGGCACGCCGCCGGCCTTCGCGTGGGCGATCGCTTCCTTCGTTTGCGGCATCACGCCGTCGTCGGCTGCGACCACCAGAATCACGATGTCGGTTGCCTTCGCACCGCGGGCACGCATGGCCGTAAAGGCTTCGTGACCCGGCGTGTCGAGGAACGTGATGACGCCACGCGGCGTTTCGACGTGGTAAGCGCCGATGTGCTGCGTAATCCCGCCCGCTTCGCCCGCTGCGACCTTGGCGCGGCGGATGTAGTCGAGCAGCGACGTCTTGCCGTGGTCGACGTGACCCATGACCGTGACGACCGGCGGACGCGGCAGTGCTTCCGCATCGGACACTTCGCCTTCGACCAGCATCGCTTCCGGATCGTCCAGCTTGGCCGCCACCGCGTGGTGGCCCAGTTCCTCGACGATGATCATCGCCGTTTCCTGGTCCAGCATCTGGTTGATCGTGACCATCTGGCCGAGCTTCATCATCGACTTGATGACTTCCGACGCCTTCACCGCCATCTTGTGTGCCAGATCGGCGACCGTGATGGTTTCCGGCACGTGCACTTCGCGCACGATCGGTTCGGTCGGCGCCTGGAACGTGGTGTTCTGATCCTGATGCTTGCCGCGACCCTTCGGGCCACCGCGCCAGCCGCGATCGACACCGCCGCTCGTGTCACCGCGCGTCTTGATGCCGCGGCGCTTCGCTGCGTCGTCTTGCCAGCCGCCCTTGCCGCCGCCCGGCTTCTTCTTGTCGCCGGCGGAAGGCGTAGTCGTGGCAGCCGGAGCCGCAGCAGCCGGCTTCTTGGCTGCCGGACGCGCCGGTGCTTCACCCGCCGGACGCGCCGGCTTGTGCAGCGTGCCCTTGGCTTCCACGGCCTTGGCCGGCTCAGCGGGCTTCGGTGCCGGTTCCGGCGCCTTGACCTGTGCTTTGCGCGGCGTGTTCATCATTTCGCGAATCGCGCGCGCTTCGGCTTCAGCCGCCGCACGGCGCTTGGCGATTTCTTCCTGCTCGGCACGCGCTTTCTCGGCAGCCTGACGCGCCGCGTCTTCTGCCTTCTTCGCGGCTTCGCGTTGCGCGGCGCGTTCTGCGGCGGCGCGCTCGTCGTCCTGCTCGCTTTGCTTGGCGACCGCCGGCTCCGCTGCCTTGGCAGCCACCGGCTCAGCCTTCGCGACCGCCGGCTGCGCGGCTTGCGCCGGCTTGGCGGTCTGCGCCTGCTCGCGAGCTGCCGCCTCGGCCGCAGCCGCTGCACGCTTCTTCGCCGCTTCTTCTTCCGCGCGGCGACGCTCGGCTTCAGCAGCCTGCTCGCGCGCCTGACGTTCAGCTTCTTCGCGCTCGAGTTGTTCCTGACGCGCCTTCAACTCCTGAGCCTGCTTTTCGAGCAGCTCGGCTTCGTGACGAGCTTCCTCTTCACGACGCTGGAGTTCGAGATCGTCGACGTCGGCCTCGGCCACATGATTCGATGCATCCCCGTTTTCAGCGGAGGTTTCGTCGCGGCGGACGAAAGTGCGCTTCTTACGCACCTCGACCTGAATGGTGCGAGCCTTGCCCGTCGCATCGGATTGCTTGATTTCCGACGTATGCCGTTTCGTCAGCGTGATCTTGCGCTTGTCAGCATCAGTCGAGCCGTGAGACTTGCGCAAGTGGTCGAGCAGACGCGCCTTGTCCGTTTCGGACAAGCTATCGTCTTCGCTCGCTTTTGTGACGCCCGCCGCCTGCAGCTGCTCAAGCAGCACGCCTGCAGGCATTTTCAGTTCCGCGGCAAATTGGGCTACGTTGTTACTCGCCATTCATTCCTCTTAATGCAAGGACCGATTCCTTGCGGTTAGCATCGGGTCATGCGGCCTGACGGCCGCTTCAATTTAGTGCGCCATGGTCATTTCTCACTGGAACCAGTGTTCACGTGCTTTCATGATCAACGCCTTAGCGGCATCCTCTTCCATTCCGGTCATCTCGACCAGTTCATCCACAGCCAGCTCGGCGAGTTCGTCGCGCGTCTGGATCTGATGTTCGGCCAGCTTGGCGAGCAGGTCGGCGTCCATGCCGTCCAGGCTCTTCAGGTCGAGCGCTACGTTTTCGACCTTTTCTTCATTCGCGATCGCCAGCGTCAACAGCGCGTCGCGCGAGCGATTACGCAGTTCGTGAACGGTGTCTTCGTCGAATGCCTCGATCTCGAGCATTTCGTTGAGCGGCACATAAGCGATCTCTTCGAGGCTCGTAAAGCCTTCGTCGATCAGGATGTCGGCGACTTCTTCGTCGACATCGAGACGCGCCATGAACAGGTCACGCAGTACACCGCGTTCCTGATTCTGCTTTTGCGCAGATTCGTCCGGCGTCATGATGTTGATCTGCCAGCCGGTGAGTTCGCTGGCGAGACGCACGTTCTGGCCGCTGCGGCCGATCGCGACCGCCAGTTCGTTTTCGTCGACGACGACGTCCATCGAATGTTTTTCTTCATCGACGACGATCGACTGGACGGCTGCCGGCGCGAGCGCGCCGATCACAAACTGTGCGGGATCTTCCGACCATAGCACGATGTCGACGTTTTCGCCACCGAGCTCGTTACGCACCGCCTGCACGCGCGAACCGCGAATGCCGACGCACGTGCCGATCGGATCGATGCGCTTGTCGTACGCGACCACGCCGATCTTGGCGCGCACGCCTGGATCGCGCGCGGCCGCCTTGATTTCCAGCAGGCCTTGCTCGATTTCCGGCACTTCCATCTCGAACAGCTTCATCAGGAATTCGGGCGCCGTACGCGACAGTTCGATCTGCGGACCGCGCGCGGTGCGATCGACCTTCGCGATGTAGGCGCGCACGCGGTCGCCCACGCGCAGGTTTTCCTTCGGAATCAGCTGGTCGCGGCGCAGCAGCGCTTCGACACGGCCGGTTTCGACGATGAAGTTGCCCTTGTCGAGACGCTTCACCGAGCCGGTCATGATGTGCTCGCCGCGCTCGAGGAAGTCGTTCAGGATCTGTTCGCGTTCAGCGTCGCGCACCTTCTGCAGGATCACCTGCTTGGCGGCCTGCGCGCCGATACGGCCGAATTCGATCGACGGCACCGGTTCCTCGATGAACTCGTCGAGTTGGATCTCGGGCTTCTGCTCGCGTGCTTCGAACAGCAGGATTTCCTGATCCGGTTCCTGCAAACCGGCTTCGTCCGGCACCACTTTCCAGCGGCGAAACGTTTCGTGCTCGCCGCTTTCACGGTCGATATGGACGCGGATATCCGCATCTTCTTCGAAGAGTTTCTTGGAGGCCGAAGCGAGAGCCGCTTCGAGCGCGGCAAATACCACGTCTTTGTCGACATTCTTCTCGCGTGCCAGCGCATCCACCAGCATCAACACTTCGCGACTCATTGTTTGCGGCTCCTAAAGTCAACTTTCGGAACGAGGCGTGCTTTGTCCATGTCCGCGAGCGTGAAATCGAGCATCGCGGCGCCTTCCTTCCCTTCAAATTCCAGACCGATCGTCTCGCCTTGCGGAGCATGCAGGATGCCCCGGTACGATTTCCGTCCGTCCAATGGCTTTTTCAATGTGATTACCACTTCGCTGCCTGCGAAGCGTTCGAAATCCGCCAATTTTTTCAGCGGGCGGTCGAGCCCCGGCGACGATACTTCAAGCCGCTCGTAATCGATGTTTTCGACCGTCAAAACGTGCTGGAGCTGACGCGTGACTTTCTCGCAGTCTTCGATCGCGATGCCGGCCGGCTGGTCGATATAGATACACAACATGCCGCGCCCGGTGCGCTCGAGATCGACGAGCTCGTAGCCGAGTCCCACGACCGTGGTTTCAATCAGTTCCGTCAGTTGCACAGTGCCCTCTTAGATGTTCGCGCAGCGAGCCTGCCGCTTGTTTTGCAAACAACCAATGCGGGCCGCGCGCCAAGCCGGCGCACGTTCGTGCTACCCGAGATGCCGAACCACTGAGAACTGATCGGCAAAAAAAAAATGGGCTAAACGCCCATCATCTTATTGCCGGTGGTCGCACCTGAGCCGCACATAAAAAGCCGCACGCCCAGCGACTTCGCGATTGTAGCCATTTTTCGGGACAAACGCAAACCGCAGAACGCCGCCCAACGCGCTTTTCGGGTTGATTTCACGGGAATCTTTCAACGATATGACGGCGCTTCGGGCCTTTTGCAAGGCGGCTCATGCCGCCTCGAACCCGAGTTGGACAGGCGGGGCAAATGAAATCCGCCCCCACTTCCATTTGCGTCGCGGTTTTATGCGTCACATGAAACCGCGTGACGCCAAACCGATGGCGCTCGTCGATCGATTCTGGCGGCTGCCGGCGAAAGATCATTGAAGAACGATCCACGGCTGACCGCCATGCATGTCTGGCGTGCTGCTTAACGGCCGCGCGAACGGCCGCGGGGTGCGCCGCCGCCACGATTGGCGCCGCCGGCGTTGGCGTTGCCGCCGCCCGCACGGTTGCCAGCGCCGCCGCGATTGCCACCCGGCCCGCGGTTGTTGCCGCCGCTGCCCGGATTGGGACCGCCGCTGCCACCGGCGCGTTTGCCGCCGCCGGCCGGACGATTGCCATTGCCCGACGGTGCGCGATTGCCATCGACTTCACGGCCGCCACGCGGGCCGCCCGCCGCGCCGCCCATCGGGCCACTGAAACCACCGGCGCCACGGCCGGCGCCGCGATTGCCGTAGCCACCGCCGAAACCGGCGCCCGCGCCGCCACCGAAGCCACCGCCTGCCGCACCACGCCGGCCCTGGCCGCGCGGCTGCTGCTGGTCGAACCGGCCATGCGACATCAGCACGGGTTCACGGCCGATGAAGCCCATCGACGTCTGCATCGGATCTGGCTGCTTGCGCTCCGGCGCTTCCCTGCGGCCACCCTTTTCTTCCGTCGGCGCCTTCAGGCCGACCGATGCCATCAGCGCGCGCACCTGGTTGTCTTCGAGTTCTTCCCAACGACCGCGCTTGAGCCCCTTCGGCAGCGAGATCGGGCCATGACGGGTACGAATCAGACGGCTGACCATCAGGCCGGCCGCTTCGAACATACGGCGCACTTCGCGGTTACGCCCTTCGGCGAGCGCGACGTGATACCAGTGATTAGTGCCTTCGCCGCCGCCATCGCGGATACGCAGGAAGTTCGCCGGGCCGTCTTCCAGCTCGACGCCATGCAGCAGCTTCTGACGCATGCCTTCCGCCAGTTCGCCGACCACGCGCACCGCATATTCACGCTCGACGCTATAACGCGGGTGCATGAAACGGTTCGCCAGATCGCCCGACGTGGTCAGCATCAGCAGACCTTCCGTATTGAAGTCGAGACGTCCGACCGCGAGCCACTTGGCGGTCTTCATCGGCGGCAGATTGTCGAACACCGAAGGACGGCCTTCCGGATCGGCGTGACTGACGATTTCGCCGGTCGGTTTGTGATACAGCAGCACGCGCGGCGGCTTGTTGGCCAGCTTGCGCTTGACCGGCTTGCCGTTGATGCGGACCTGGTCGGTCGGCATGATGCGTTGGCCGATGTGAGCCGGCTCGCCGTTCACCGACACGCGGCCGGCGACGATCAGCTCTTCCATGTCGCGGCGCGAACCCATGCCGGCTTCGGCCAGCACTTTATGCAACTTCGGCGCGTCGTCGTCGGCTGCGAGCACGCGCTTGGGCGCGGCCGGCTTGCCACGGCGCAGCATCGGCGCGCGCACGCCGCCGGTGGCGCTGTTGTCCGCGTCGAATGCTGGCGATGTGACGTACGAGAACAGGTCGTCCTGACCGGCGGCTGCCGCTGCCACCGGCGCTTCGCCGCCGCGGCGGTTGTTCTGACGCTGACCGCCTTCGCGCGGCTGACGCTCGCGCTGACCTTCACGAGGTGCGCCGTCACGCGGTGCGCCCTCGCGCTGCCCGCCTTCACGCTTCGCGCCGCCCGCATTGCGGCGCGGCCCTTGACCCTTGGCGCTCGCGTCCTTGCGCGGCATACGCACTTGCGCGACGACCTCGCCGTCCGGCGGCGCCTCGGTGACGACCGGCGCTCCTTGCACGGGCGCGCCTTCGGCGCCCTTCGTCTTCGCGCCGGCGCGGCGCCGGGCGATCAGGCTGCGCGGGCCGCGACGCAGGCCGCGGCGCGGACGGTCTTCACCGTCTGCTTCCGTGGTCTGCGCCGGGCGCTCGCCCTCGCCTGCCGACGCTTGCGTGGTGCGCGTTTCGTCAGCGCGCGCCGACGGCACGGCGCGCTCGGATTCGGACGAATCGGTGTCGTGGGTATGTGTCAAAACAACCTCAAAATGTCAGGTCGCGCACGCCCGTTGCGGGCGTGGCAAAAAAAGTTCGGTTACGTCAGGCGCTGCGCGACTCGGGTTCGTCGTCGGTCAGAATGCCTGCGTCCTGCGCCGCATCGCGACGATCCCGAGGATCGCCGTGCGCCGCCTTGGTCGGGTTCGGCTCGGCGGCGTGCTCCGTATTGCGGAGTACGCCCGAGTCGTGCGCGGGTATTGCCGGATCGGCCTGGGAGACCGGATCGTGATTCTGTGCGGACTCGGCGGTGCCGGTCTGCGGTGCAACGTGTGCTGCATTTGCCGTTTCAGCCTGGTCCTGCGCGGCCGGCGCAATAGCGGCGTCCGAGTGCGTCCCGGAGAATGCCGATGCGGTTTGTGCCTCGACTTCCGCTGCGCTGTCAGCCGCCTGCGCCGATTCCACCGGCTCGGTGTGCTGCGTCTGATGCTCTTCTTCAGCGATTTCCGTTCCTGACGCCTCGTCTACTGCTTCAGGCCGGCTGTCAACGGCATGGCTGGGTGCGTCAGCGGAGTCGGATTGCGGCGCTTCGCCCGTGGCTTGCGGAATATTCTCCGACTCGCCATCGACAGTTGCGCTCGCAAATTCATCCGCAACAGCTTCGCTTGCAACAGCGCCTGCTTCAACTACCACGCCTGAATCCACCAGCTCTTGTTTCGAAGCCAAAGCCTGTGCGGCATCGGCGTCGGCGAACTCGATCGCGTGCTGGCCGAGCAGATCCGCGTTCAACTGCGCCGACGGATCGGCGAGCGGTGGCAATTCGTCCAACGCTGTCAGCCCGAGGTCGTCGAGGAACTGCCGCGTGGTCGCGTACAGCGCGGGACGGCCCGGCACATCACGATGGCCGATCACTTCGATCCAGCCTCGATCTTCGAGCTGCTTGACAACCTGCGTATTCACCGTGACGCCGCGAATCTCTTCAATATCGCCACGCGTCACCGGTTGCCGGTATGCAATGATCGCGAGCGTTTCGAGCACCGCGCGCGAATATTTCGGCGGTTTCTCAGGATGCAAACGATCCAGATACGAACGCATCGCGGGCTTGCTTTGAAACCGCCACCCCGACGCCAGCCCGACCAACTCCACACCGCGCCCAGACCAGTCCTGCTTGAGGTCTTCGAGCAAAGTCCGAACGGTGTCTGCCGACACGCCGTCGGCAAAGAGCTTGCGCAACTCGCCGAGCTTTAACGGCTCCTGCGCGCAGATCAAGGCAGTCTCGAGGACGATCTTCGCCTCTTGGGTATTCATGCAGCTAGGTCAGACCCTGTGGTCAAAGAACCGGATCAAACAGACGATGTGGAACTGAAGACGCGCTCGCCCGATTCTGATCGGTCATATTGATGGGAGCACGCACCGGGGGGAGGCGAAACAGACAATCGAGCCAAACCCAGCCGGACGGAGCAGCGATATTCCTGAAAGGAACCGCGTGACTGAGCGCCATATTACGCAAAAACAATCAGTGCGTAAAGACGAAATCCCCCGCGCATTGCCCAGCCATGCTTTGGCGGACGTGCTTTTGCGAAAAAGCGGCCTTAATTTGATAAAAACCCGCTTTCTTCGGTTGTTCTTCGCCTGGTTGGGTCAATAGCTTTGCGCAGCCACCTTTTCCGCCACTCACTTATTGCGCCGTTGCGTGTTCCGCAAGGAACCGTTTCAGGCGCTCGACGCCCGCGTCCAGCCGCGCCGTGTCGCAGGCGTAGCACCAGCGCACGAAGCCCTCGCCCTGCGGACCGAACGCGCTGCCCGGCGCCACGCCGAGCCCGACGTCACGCACCATCGCCTTGCAAAGCTCCAGACTGCGCGAGGCGCCCGGCATCGAGAAAAACAGGTACATCGCGCCGGGCGGCGTCTTGACGTCGACGCCAGGCACCGTGCCGAGCGCACGCACCAGATGGTCGCGCGACGCCTTCAGGTCGCGCACCAGTTCCTGCGTAAAGCGCTCGCCCTGCTCGATGGCTGCGATGCCCGCTTGCTGAATGAAGGCCGGCGCGCACGAGGTGTTGTACTCGACGAGCTTGCCCAGATCGTCCATCAACGCGGCCGGTGCGACGATCCAGCCGAGCCGCCAGCCTGTCATCAACCACGCCTTCGAAAACGAATTGACGCAGATCACGCGTTCGTCGCGCGTGGCCAGATCGAGGAACGATGGCGCGGTTCGCGAAGGCACGCCAGTCGCATCCGCAGAAGCGTCCGCATAGTAAAGGCGCTCGTAGACCTCGTCCGCCACGATCCAGATACCGTGGCGCCGGCAATGCGCCAGCACGGCGCGCTGCTCGTCGCGGCTCATTACCCAGCCGGTCGGATTGTTCGGCGAGTTGATCAGCAGCATTTTCGTGCCGGGCGTCAGCGCCGCCAGCAACTGCTCCAGCTCGAGCTGCCAGCCGCGCTCGCCATAGCCCAGTGCGACGGTTTCGACGTGCGCGCCGAGAATTTTCGGAATCTCGACCAGATTCGGCCAGAGCGGCGTCACCGCGACGACGCGGTCGCCCGCGCCCACCACGAGTTGCGCCGCCAGCATCAGCGCGTTGACGCCCGCGCTCGTCACCGCGATATGCTCCGCCGACGTCGCGCCGTGCAGGTCGCTGACATAGCCGGCGAGTGCGGCGCGCAGCGGCGCGATGCCGAGGTTGTGCGTGTAGAACGTCGCACCGGCCGCCAATGCGGCACTGGCGGCGTCGCGGATAAAGGCCGGCGTGACGCGGTCGGACTCGCCGAACCAGAACGGCAGCACGTCGTCGACGCCGAAACCGGCGTTGGCGACTTCGCGGATCTGCGAAGGACGCAGTGCGCGCACGGCGTCGCGCGCGTTCGGGATGGATGGCACGGGCAGATCCGATTCGCTCATCGAGGCTTCCAGGCGGGTGAAGGACATGGGTTGAAATTCAACAGAGGCGACAGTTTAGCTTGGTGCTTCTTTTTGGGACGGCGAAGTCGGCGGATAAGATGCGTGGCGGGACGAGGCGGTCGCGGATGGGCCAAGCGCCGTGCTTCGAGAACGGCAACACTCGTCCCATCGCACCCTCTCCGATCGTGCGGCGTCGCGCGCTTCACGCGACCGCACCTTTACTGCCCACGGGAATATCGCACTCCCCGCGCGACGGCGCCTTTGCCGCCCTGGGGAACGTCACGCACGCCCCACCACCGCCGACTAGCTCAAATCCTCCGCCCGTCCCGGCAATTGACGAATCAGTCCCCACACCGCCTCCGCCGCCGGCGACAGCGACCGGTCGCGCCGCCGCACCAGTTCGACCGTGCGCTCCGCGCGCGGCACGAGCGGCCTGGCCACCAGCGACGCGCCCGCCGGCAACGGCAACGCCAGCCACGGCAGCACGCTCACGCCGACGCCCGCTTCGACCAGCCCAAAAACGGTCGCGGAATGCCCGAGCTCCTGCACCACCGTGGCGCTCACGCCATATTCCTGCATCGCGGCGTCGATGATCGGCCGGCTGCCCGACGCGTAATCGAGCATCACGAGCTGCTGGCCGTCGAGGTCCGCCCACGCCACGCGTTCCTTCGCCGCCAATGGATGATCGTCGCGCAAGACGACGCAGAACGTATCGGTCATCAGCGATTCGCTGAGCAGGTCGTCAGCGGAAAACGGACCGATGATCACGCCGAAATCGACCTCGCCCGACTTGACCTTGCGCACCACGTCGCTCTGCACGTCGTCGCGCAGGCCCAGCGCGATGTAGGGGAATTGCTGCCCGCACGAGGCCACCACGCGCGGCATGAGCCGGCACGCCACCGTCGGGCTGGCGGCCACCACCACGCGTCCGCGGCGCTGTTCGCCGATTTCGCGAATCTCGCGAAGCGCGTCGTCCAGATCCGTCAGCAGACGCGACACGCTCGACACGAGGTTGCCGCCGACATCCGTGAGTTGCACCTCGCGGGTGGTGCGATCGATCAGCTTCAGGCCGATCTCGCCCTCCAGTTCGCGCACGCAACGGCTGACCGCCGACTGCGTCAGGCCGATTTCATCGCCGGCCCGGCTGAAGCTCTGCAAACGGGCCACCTCGATGAAAACCCTGAGCTGGCGGAGCGTGACATTCATTTACCAACCTCATCAATTGCATCATTTGATGCGTATTGTAAGGCTAAAGATAGCGCCACAGTCGCTTTTCGCAATCTCGCTGCAATGCAGCGATAAGGCGCAAACGCACGCTGGCCGGGCCTGATTGCACAAGATTGGTGATTGTCCCGATTTGCGAGATGGGTTTTTTGGATTCTTATACGCCCCTAGCTAGCGCCCGCGCTGGCCCGCCGTCACAGGGCTTTCAGGCGGTTGGACTCAACTTGGCACACTTCCTGCGTTTATCTGCAGACAAGGGTCGGCGCCATGATTCTGACTGCATAGCAGACCGTGGCAAGCCCGACCCTCCTTGGCACTCGCCTATCGAGTGCATGGAGAGTGCGCGGCGCGGGGCAGCGCACCGGAGTTAGCTTCGCTGAGGTGAAACATGATGCTGTTCGACGATTTGAGAGACAACGAGTGGGCGCTGGTCGAGGCGTTGTTCTGTGCGGAGCCAGCACGGAGCGAACGGCGCGGTCGGCCACGCGTGGAAGCGCGCGCGGTTGTCAACGCCGTGCTGTGGGTGCTATCGACAGGCGAAGGCTGGTCCAAACTGCCGGGCCGCTATCCGTCGCCGCCGACTTGCCGCCGTCGCTTCGACGAGTGGCAGGCCGATGGTACGCTCGCCGAAATAGTTAAGCGACTCGGCACGAGCGGCCGTGAAATTTCGCTGCGCGGCCGAATTGGCGCGACCGCCGCGAAACCGCCGGCACCGCCGAGCCGTGACCGCCTGCGCGGCGCGTTCTGGACCAATCCGGAATCGTGGCGCGCGCCGGTCAAGATGGCCTGACGCACCTTGCTTTTCCTCCGGGCGCCTGCGGGCGCCCGGCGCGTATCAATCCTCAGGTCGACGCGTCTTGACGCACGCCGTACCTGTCATGGGCACCGCTCTTCGGCGCGCCCAACACAGTCGTCCCTTCCCGTTACACCCAGCCTGCTTGCGCGCTGCTTCAGACGTCTGAAGCAGCGCGATAGTTGCTGGTGAAACATCCATTTACTATTACTTACAGCGTGCTTTCGCGACTGGGCATACCTTATGTGTATGCAAACAGGCCTTGAGTCGATCGGCTTGACGGGAGCTCAGCATGAAACCAATGTCACTGCTTCTGTGCGGCATTGTCGTTTCATCGATGGCCGCACCGGCGCTTGCCCAGCAGCGCCAACAGGCTTGGAACTGGCGGCCGGATCGTCCGGCTACCATCGAAGCCTGGCAGCAAAGCGATTCGCGCGCCCGCGATTTCACACCGCCGGCGCCGCGCGGAGACTTGCGCGGTGATATCGCCAGCAACGTGCGCACACGACCGGAGGCGCCTCGCCAGGATCCGACGCACCGGCGTTAGGCGGAGTCGAACGTGAGCAAAGCCCACGGGGCTCACTCGCGAAACTCCGTAGCGCATATTGAATAATTGGGGGAACCACCGCGCGTTGTGCCAGTCTGATTTAACGCCATTAGCACAGCGTGGCAGTAGTAATTCCGGTACGCCCGTATCCTCGCGATACGGGCTTTTTTTCAGGCTTTCGCTGCGTGATCGATGGCTGCGCGATACCTGCGCGACGCCTGCGGGCGCGCAAGAGGCACGGCGCGACGCAAGTGTCATGAAGCGGACGGACGCAGCAATGGAGACACCGCCAGCCGCGCGAAGCGGCCGGAAAACAACGCCTGCCAGCCCGCCGGACCTAAGGCCGGACTTCGAGCGCGGCGGTGGGCCGCGTGTCGGCTGTAGCGACAACGTAGTCGTTCATGCGCTGTGCTGTCCAGGTGAGCAGACGTTCGTCATGGGCGAGCCTCGCGAACTCGGCTCTGCCCCGCTCAGTGAGCACCGCGATATCGACAGGTGCGTGGAAACCCGGAGCCGGCGCGACAGTGCGCTGCCGAACGGTGTCCATCAAGCCTAGTGCGCGAAGATATTGGAAAACACCCGGCCTTCTAGCCCATGGGACCTGGCGATATTGCGCCCGCCGCAGCGCTTCAAGTACCGCTTCGTTGGAATACGTGGTCATCTCACTTCTTTCTTAAAGTGCAGCTATGACACATTTATGCCCAACACGTCACCGCGCCACCAGTGACGCGCGTAGCACCCGCCCTTGGCTGGAAGCTGACCGCAACTCGTGCAGTCGAATTCCGCCAGGTGCTGCCTGGTCTCGTTTTCGGAACCCCCGTCTGAACGGCATGTTAGCGTTCTGTCCACGAACTGGCGATGCAACCGGTGCGGCGCCATAGCAAGCCCGTGGATTTGTCCCGAAAGACATACGTTACCGCATTTAAATTGATTCTATTCACTTTATTAGCGCTTTTTTTTGCAGCAATCGTGCTATGGAAAGGCGCACGCCGACCTCTAGCCGTCTGCACCGTCGCCTTCTTCTGGCTGCTCGCCGCCGGCTGGCTCACCGCGCCCTTGCTGAAATTGGCGCAGCCGCACTGGCGGACCGAGACGCCCGCCACGTTCGCGCCGCGCACCGCGATCATCATGCTGGGCGGCGGCACGATCTACGACGACGACCACGTCCTCGTGCCCCCGCGCGACGTGCTTGCGCGCATTGCGGCGAGCGCCGAGAACTACGCCGCCTGCAAACGCGCGGCGGATACCTGCCATGTGATCGTGAGCGGCGGCAATCCGCAGCGGCATCGCGCGACTGAAGCCGACACCTATCTGCCTTACCTGCTGCGCCGACAGGTGCCACGCTCGGACATCGTGCTGGAGAACAGCAGCCTCACGACCTACGAAAACGCGCGCAACGTTTCCACCATCTTGCAGGGCTCGGATTACGATTCGCTGATCCTCATCACCTCCGCCTACCAGATGCCGCGCGCCTTGCTCGACTTCCACCGCTTCGGCCTCGCGCCGCAACCGCTGATCTCGAACGCGATAGGCGCACGTCTCGGTGTACTGCCGCGATATGACAACCTGGTGTCCGCGGAGACTGCGCTGCACGAATTGATCGGCATCGCGCAATTTCACGTCTATCGCGCGATCGGCTGGTTCTGAAATTCATACTGAAACTCAAACCGCGTCACAGGCCGATTTATTTAGACATACGAAGAATGCTCTTGAGCGGCAACCGGTTATCGTGACTTCCCGCTCGACTCACCGCGCATCGCGACCGCGGTTTGAGCGTAACAAGATGTAACGAATTGTCATTGCAGTTACAAAACCGTCTGTTGGAGCGGATATTGCTGGCTAGAATGCATTGTCTTTCCGTTTGGACAGGCAAGTACTCGGGTCCACAACCACTCTGCGGAGGTAGCGATGAAGAAAGTGTCCCTGGCGATCCTGGTTTCCCTCAGTGCCGTAACGGGTGCGGCTTATGCGCAGGACAACGGCGTCATGATGAGCACCGATCCGGCCAAGGCCGCCGACGTCGAGCAGCGCGCGCAAGATTTGCAAAACCGCCAGCAAGCAATGGAGAGCGCACCGGCCAAGCCGATGAAACACCACAAGTCGGCCCCTCACAAGAAGGCCCCCAAGGCCGACGCCGGCTCCTAAGCGCGGTTACCCGACTCACCCGCGGCCGCGCCGCGAAGGTGAAAAGCCGAAGCCGGCACCGCCGGCTCCGGCTTTTTGTTGTTTAATGGACTGGCAAAAGACTCGCCAGACGCGGAGCAGCGCACCGCAACGGCTTGTCCCGCGCCGGCGGCTCAAGGCCGGCGGCGCCCAACTGGCGGTGTGCTAAAGTCGCGCACCGACCGGCGTCTGGCCGGACTCCCCTAACCCGTGCGCACCTTGGTGCGGAGGAAGCATGAGCAACATCCAGCTTGATATCGAATGGACTGAAGCGGCATCTCGCAAAATCGAAAAACTGATGCCGCGCGGCGGTCAGGAAGCGTTTCTGGCGCTGCCGCCCGTCGAATGCCTGCCGATGGAAGGCGACGTGCTGTTTCTCGGCCCGGACGGCAAGCAGCAGCCGTTCATCGTCGCGGAACGCCAGTATCACCATGATGGCGACGCCGACTGGACCATCATCCTGATTCTCGACGTCCCGCAAGCCACGCATTAAAAACAAACGGCGAGCACCGTGCCGGGCTAATCGCGCCCGGCAGTTCGCTCGCCGTTGTGCAACTCGCCTGAAGGTTCAGGCGATCTTCGACACGACGCGAATCTCCGCGTGTTCCAGCCAGTCCGCCGCCGCTTTCTTGTACGCCTCGATGTGCGCCGATCTGGCATGCACCGCGAGCGCTTCCTGACTTTCCCAACGCTCGACAAACACGAACCGGCGCGGCTCCTGCACGTCGCGGTGCAAATCGTACTGAAGCGCTCCCTGCTCCTTGCGCGTCGGCCCGACCAGCCCTTCGAGCGCCTGCCGCAATTGCTCTTCATAGCCCGGCTTCGCCACCGAGATTGCGACCACCGCGATTTCCGACATGCCTGACCTCCCTTTCACGAAAAGCAGCAGCATACCCGCCGCCCGCCGAACCTGCTGGTGGCCTGCGCGCAAGGCAGCGGCGTGCCTGTTCAGGTTTCGGCCGCGCTGACCGGATCACCCGTTCGAACCTCCAGACGTCCGAGTACCGTCCTTGCCTGGAGTTTGGCGGGTGTCCGCTTGCCGCCCTGTTACGCTCGGTTTCATACAGGCGATTGAGAGCGCCAGGCGCAAGCGCTTTGCGCGGGGCAAACGGGCGCAAAACTCACGCCAGACGGCCGATTGGCGTCGAGATCGGCAGCACCGCGGATATGACCCCGCGTCTGTGATTACCCGCACATTCACGCGAATTGCAAACTGTTAGACTGGTTTTGACTAATTCGCCGGAGTCCAGCATGGCTGGCATCGCTCTCCGCGTTTCCGGGCTTTATCCGACCTGCCCAGCGCACGTGTGGGCCGTGCATCCGTTGCGCGCCGAATGGCCTGGCGCGTCCCGTCACCCGCTTGCCGCGATGTCGCCATGTCCGCTCTCTTGCCTGCCTTTATGCCATCCGTCAGCGAATTGACCCTGAGCGGCCTGCTCCCGCATCTGGTCCGGGACGAGTCCGGCTGGACCGCGACGTGGCGCGCGCTGACTTTGCACAGCGTGTTCCAGCCGGTGTTGTCGGTGACACACCAGCGCGTGGTCGGGTATGAAGGGTTGCTGCGCGCTTTCGATCCGGTCGGTCTGCCGGTCTCGCCTGACGTGCTCTTTTCCGGCACCCGCTCGGCGGCCGACGCCCGCGAGCTCGACCGCATCGCACGCTGCCTGCATGTGGCGAATTTCATGGAACAAGGCATCAGCACCGGCTGGCTGTTTTTGAATACACGCCCGCAGGTGTTCGAAACCGGCTGGCCGCAACGCGCGTTCATCGACGAACTGTCGGCGCACTTCGGTCTGCCGCAGGAGCGCATTGTGATCGAAGTGCTCGAGCAGCCCGCCGACGACGAATCCGCCGTCGCCAGCATGCTCGCCGCGTCGCAGCCGCGCGACTTCCTGATCGCGATCGACGACTTCGGCACCGGCTTCTCGAACTTCGATCGCGTGTGGCGCTTCCGCCCTGACATCGTCAAACTCGACCGTTCGCTGGTCGCGCGCGCCGGCAAGCGTGAAGGCGACGACTCGATGATCAGCCACCTGGTCTCGATGCTGCATCAATCCGGCACGTTGGTGCTGGCTGAAGGCGTCGAAACCGACGAAGAGCTGATGATCCTGATGGAGGCCGACGTCGATTTCGTCCAGGGTTTCTGGCTCGGTCAACCGAAGAGTTCCGTGCAGGCGGCCTGCGCGAAGGTGCCTGCGCTGATCGAATCGATGTGGGGCAAGTTCGCCGACTACGAACGCGAGCATGCCGGCCACCAGCGCCTCGGTTTCGAAGGCTTCGCTGAAGCAGTGCTGGCGGCCGCCGAGACTTACAAGTCCACCGGCGATCTGCGCCAGGCGGCGCAAAAGGTCTGGCATCTGCGCGAAGCACGCCGTGTGTTCATCACCGACGGACAGGGCGAGCAGACCCAGCCCTCGGTCACAGCCGCCTCGGTGCCGCCGCCTCCGCTACGGCTCGCGCCGCTCTACACCGATACCCGCAGCAACTGGTCACGGCGGGCCTATTTCAAGCATGCGCTCGCCGCACCGGGGCGCGTCGCGATGATGGGTCCGCATTATTCGCTCGCCGACGGTCAGGACTGCTACACCGCGGCCCTCGCCTTCGAGTACGACGACGGCACGCATGTACTGTGCGTCGACTTCGTGCCGGCTGCCACGACCGCGGATGCGCGCCCGACGGGGCGCGGCAGCAAGCGCTAATCGTCCACCCGGCCGCGGCCGGATTTGATCTCACTGCGTTTTGCCTTGCCGTCGAGGCGCCGCAGGTTCGACGCGCGCGTCGGCCGGGTTGCGACGCGCGGCTTGCGCGTCACGCTGACGCTTTCGATCAGTTCATCGAGCCGCGCCAGCGCCGCCGCGCGGTTCATCTCCTGAGTTCGATGCTCCTGCGCCTTGATGATCACGACGCCGTCACGCGTAAGCCGATGATCTGACAGCGCGAGCAGGCGCATTTTCAACACTTCGGGCAGCGACGAAGCCTGCACATCGAAGCGCAGGTGAATGGCGCTCGAGACCTTGTTGACGTTCTGGCCGCCCGCTCCTTGCGCGCGCACTGCGGTCAGTTCGATTTCGTTCGGCGGGATTGGATAGCGGGATGTCATGACGCGAGCTTGAATCGGGATACATGAGTGTACACAGCGCGCGACCGATCACCGACTACGGACTATCGAGCGCGTCTGCCGATGCGAAAAACTATTTGCGTCCACGCGGCCAGTTCATCGATACTGCGTTTTTTCGCTTACAGCGTAAATTCACATGAAACTCCGTCCAGGTTTTGTGCTGGAACTGGCCGTCAACTTTTTGTTGCCGTGGCTCGCGTACCGGCTTGCGCTGCCGCGCCTGGGCGAGACCGGCGCATTGATCGCGTCGGCCGTGCCGCCGATCGTCTGGAGTCTGATCGAACTCGTGCGTTTTCGGCGCGTCGACGCGCTGAGCGTGCTGGTGGTGACCGGCATCGTGCTCTCGGTCGCGGCGATGGCGCTCGGTGGCAGTCCGCGCATGCTGCTGTTGCGCGAGTCGCTGGTGTCCGGCGCGGTCGGCGTGGTGTTTCTGCTCTCGTTGCCGATGCGCCGCCCACTGATCTTCTATCTCGCGCGCGCCACCGTCGCCCGCGAAATGGAGGGCGGCGCGGCGCGCTTCGAAGCGCTGTGGCAGGAGCAGCCCGCTCTCGTCAGCGCGATGCGGCTGATGACGCTGGTGTGGGGCATCGGCCTGACTGGCGAAACGACGCTGCGTGCGTGGATGGCGCTAACGTGGCCGATCGAGCGCTTCCTGGTGGTCTCGCCGTTTATCGGCTACGGCATTTATGGCGGCCTCACGCTGTGGACCTTCTGGTATCGAAAGAGCATGCGTGGGCGCGTCGAGGCGCGTGTGCAGTCGGGTGGCGCTGCTAGTTGAGCGGGTTCGGTGCGGAATGCGGTTCTGCCGTTCTGCCGTTCTGCCGTTCTGCCGTTCTGCCGTTCTGCCGTTCTGCCGTTCTGCCGTTCTGCCGTTCCGGCAGCTTAATTTGCGTGATCGGGCCGCCAAGCAGCCCGCGCTAGCCGCACCTACTATTTACCGCCGCGCCACACCTCCGCTATCCGCGCGGCCAACCCTGAGTCGCGCTGTGTCGGCGTCGCAATCGCCTGCGCCAGCACGGCGCGCCCGCCGATCACTTCCACCCGTTCTCGCGCGCGAGTGATCGCCGTGTACACCAGTTCGCGCGACAACACCCGGCTAAATACCGACGGCAGCATCAGCACCGCGTGCTCGAACTCCGAGCCTTGCGACTTATGAACCGTGAGCGCGAACGCGGTGTCGTGCGGTGGAAGCGCCGCCGGCGACACCGCTCGCAAACCGCCGTCGCCGGTCCGGAAATACACACGCAACGCGCCGCTCGCGCCCGGCAGCGCAATGCCGATATCGCCGTTGAAGAGACCCAGCGCGTAATCGTTGCGCGTCACCATCACCGGACGCCCGGCGAACCACTGCGCGCCCACTGCCAGCGTCACCCCCGCCGCGCGCCGCACCTGCGTCGCCATCACCGCGTTCACCTGATCGACGCCGCGTGGCCCGGAGCGGGTCGCGCACAGAATGCGGAAACGATTCAACGTGTCGAACAGCGGCAATGGGTCAGGCGTTTCGGCAGCTAGCGCTGTGGCAAGCGCCTCGGCGTAGGGCGCGAAACCTGCGGCGAGCCGTGCGACGGTGCGCTCGGCAAGCGTCGCATGCGTATCTTCGTGAAGCGCTGCAGCGCAAGTTTCCGTGGGATCGGTGTGCAAGACATCGAGCGCGGCGCTCGCCGAGCCGTTGCGAATCGCGAGCGACAGTCGGCCGATCGGCGACTCCAGGCCGAACCGATAGTTGCGCTCGAGCCAGACGACGCAATCGGCAAGCGGGCTTTGCGTGGACGAGGTGGACGTCGGCGCTGGTGCTGCGCTTTCGAAAAGGTCACTCGCCGGTGGTTCATCGAAAGCATCCGGCGAACCTGTATAGGCGAACAGATCGTCGTCCGGCGCGAACAAATCGCTAGGCTCCGCGCCGAAGCCCCGCGATGCACCCGGCAATGCCTGCGTAAGCCCTGTCTCGTCGATGCCGAGCGCCTCGGCGATCCGCCGCAAACCACCTTGCGTAAAAGCCGGACGCGCGCTGAGTTCGGCGAACACCGCGCCGGCCTCGACGGCGGCGAGTTGGTCCTTGTCGCCGAGCATCACGAGACGCGTCTGCGGGGCAATGGCGTCGAGCAGATGCGCGGCCATGGCGACGTCGATCATCGACGCCTCGTCGATCACGACGACGTCGTAAGGCAACGGATTGTCCCGATGATGCCGGAAGCGTCCTCCCGGACCGGAGCCGAGCAAACGATGCAGGGTGTACGACGTCTGCGGCAAACGCGCAGCCAGTTCAGGCGGCAAATCGCCGGCGCGCGCGAGCAAGGCCTCCTGCATGCGCTGCGCGGCTTTGCCCGTGGGCGCCGCGAGTGCGATGCGCAAATCCGCACGCGCATCGAGGAGGCAGGCCAGCACGCCGACCACGGTGGTGGTCTTGCCGGTGCCGGGTCCGCCGCTGACGACGGTGAGTTGCCCAGACAGCGCCATGACCGCCGCGACACGTTGCCAGTCGACTTCGTTGTCTTTGGGCGGACCGAAATAGCGTAGGAGACGCTCGTGTAGCGTTTGGGCGTCGGGGCTCGCGCTCGTGTTCACTCTGGTTCCCGCACCCGCGCCAGCGTCGGCGCCAACGTTGGCCGCAGCGCTCGCTCTCGCGCCTGTACGCGCATCGGCGTAAGCGCCGGCAAACAATCCCGCGTGAGAATCGTCGTGCGCAGTGTCAAGCGCACGAGTCCGCGCCTCCGCCCGCTGCTCCGCTTCCGCCCCCGCCTCCGCATGCGCCACCAGCGCGCGTGCAAGCCGCCGCTCGTAGTCGTAATAGCGAGCCAGATACAAGCGCCCTTGCCCATCGACCACCAGCGGCCGCAACGCCGCAGCGCTTTGCGAACCATCGCTCGCCATGCCGCTAGCGAACAAGGCCGCGCGAGCTTCGGCGCTCGACGCCTCGAAGCGTCGCGCCAGCACCGCAAGCGGCACGCACACGTGCCCTTCAGCCGTCGCGCGGCTCGCGGCGAATGCACCCCGCGCCGCCCACTTGACCGCCTCAGCCGACGCGCCGCCACGCCGCGCCAGCGCGCCGATGCGGCGCGCGAAACCTTCGGCGAGCGCGATACTGAAATCCGCCGGCGCGGGCAGATTCACGCCGATGTCGTCGAGCTCAGGCGGCGCCGATGTGCTCTGTTCGAACGCGCTCATGCGACACCCCCGATCATGGCCGCATCGAGCAGCGCAACCAGCTCGAATGCGGGGCGCCGCATATGTACGCCCGCTGGTCCGTCCGCGTCGCGCCAATGCGGACGCACGCCGCGCACGAACAGATACAGATAGCCGCCGATGTGCGTGTCGTACGAATAATCGCGCACCCGCGTTTTCAGATAACGATGCAGCGCGACCGTATAAAGCAGTGCCTGCAGGTGATACGCGTGGCTCGCCATGGCCGCTTCGAGCGGCGCGGCGGCGTAGTCGGCGGCGGTGTCGCCCAGATGGTTCGACTTCCAGTCGACGATCCAGAACCGTCCGTCGTGCTCGACGATCATGTCGATAAATCCTTTGACGAACCCGCGCAACACGCCGGGTTCCAGTGCGACGTCGGGATAGCCGTGTTCGATCAGCAGTTCACGCAACGCAGGGAAATCCAGTGACGGCGCTGCGAACAGAAACTCGAGTTCGTTCAGGCGACGGCGCGGGTTCAGTTTGGCGAGCGTCATGCCGGGCTGCAGTTCGGCAGTGACCACGTCCCTGAGCAGGTTGTGCATCATCGCCGGCAAGCGTGCGGCGAGTCCAGGCACAGCCGGAGCCGGACGCTCGCGCAACGCCCCGCGGATGGCGTCGGTCCATGTACGTGGCTCGGTGAAATCAGCCAGTTCGAACATGCGATGCAGACAATCGCCCGCCGCGGCGCCACGCGGAAACGCGAGGATGTCGTCTTCATCGTAGGCCGGCGCCTGTGGCATGGGCGCCGGCGTGACGACGAGCGCGTCGGCAATCTCGTCGTGATCGGGACGCACCTCTTCCGCCAGCGCGTGCATCTCTTCGGCTTTACTGCCAGCGGCGGTCAGGCCGCTGAAACTCGCCATGCGCCACTGATCGCGCAACGGCCTGCGGTTGGCTCGCGCCTGCATTCGCGCGCCGCGGTCCTGAAGGCTTTCGAGCGGCACGCGGCGCTGCGGCCTGGGCAGCGCCTGCAACGTGATCGGGCCACCCGCCAGCGCCTGCCAGCGTGCCGACAACGCGGCTTCGTCGGGCGGCTCGGCGAGCCAGTCGCCGAAATCATGACCACCGCCAGCCACGAGCCAGTTCAACACGCTGCGGCGCGACTCCTTGCCGGAGCGCGACGACAGATACGTGCCGGCGACCAGATAGCAGCGGTATACCGCACGCGTCAACGCCACGTAGACGAGCCGCGCCCGTTCCGCCGCCTGTTCGCGCACCGCGTAACGCGACGCATGCTCGGCCTCCGCGTCGTCGCAACCGTAGTGCAGCACCGCATCGCCGGTCTCGTCGTGATACTCGCGCGCATCTGGCAAACCGGACGACGGCGGCTCGCGCAACGCGCCGTCGTTCAGGAACGGACAGAACACCACCGCGTATTCGAGCCCTTTCGATTTGTGGACCGTGACGATCTGCACGAGGTTGCGATCCGACTCGAGTCGCAACTGCGCGTCGTCGCCACCGCCCTGGGTGCGTTGCGCGGCGAGCCAGCGCAAGGTCGGCGCGATACCGGGCTGCGTCGCGGCGCGCGCCTGCACGAGTTCGGCCAGATGGTTCACATTCGTCAGGCGCCGCTCGCCGTCCGCTGCGGCAACCAGCCGTTGCGCGACGCGTAGCTCACGCATCAGCGTGCGCCACATCACCGCGAAGCCGCGCTCGTGCCACAGCGTGCGGTAGCGCGAAAAACGTTCGACCCAGCCCATCGCGTCGGCGGCGTGCGCGGGATCGTCGGCGACCGATGGCGCGTCGGCGACCTGCTCGAGCCGCCACAGCGCCGCGGCGTCGAGGCCCAGCCAATCGGTCGCCAGCGCCGCGCGCAGACGGCGCAGATCACCAGGCGTATCGACGGCGGCCAGCACGCGTTCGATCTGTTCGGCGTCGAGCGTCGCGAACACCGACGCCTGCGCCAGCTCCACGCTGCCGACACCCCACGCGGCCAGCACGCGTTTGATCAGACTGCCCTGCTTATGCGTTTGCACCAGGACCGCGATGTTGCCCGGCGCGAGCGGCGCATCGCCGATCGTCACCGCGCCTTCGCGCGCACCGCGCAGGAGCCGCACGATCTCGGCGGCACACGCTTCGCTCGCTTCACGCTGAGCCTCGCGTTTGGTCAGCGCGGCGTCGCCTTGCGGCAAGGTCCAGATACGGAAATCGCCGGCGCTCGTGTCCGGATCGGAAAACGGCAGCCTGCGCCGTTCGCCCGCACGCACCGGTTGATAGTCGAGGCCATCCAGCACGAACGCTTGCGGATTCGCTTCGAAGAGCCGGTTGCAAGCCTCGACGATGGGCGCGGTCGAGCGCTGATTGACGGCCAGCGTGTAGCACGCGGAGGCTGCCTCACGCGCCGCCAGATAGGTGTGCAGATCCGCCGCGCGAAAACTGTAGATGGCCTGCTTCGGGTCGCCAACCAGAAACAGCGGACCGGCCGGCGCGAAAATGCGGCTGAAGATCGCGAACTGCAGCGGATCGGTGTCCTGAAACTCGTCGATCAGCGCTGCCGGGTAACGCGTGCGCAACGCATCGGCAAGCCACGGATGCGCCGCGAGCGCGCGGTACAAATTGGACAGCAGATCGTCGAACGAGACGACGCGACGCGTGCGTTTGCGCGCCACCAGTTCAGCGGGCGCGTAGTCGAGCCAGGTTTGCACGAGCGAGAGCCAGCGCGCGCGTTGCGCGGCTTCGGCCGCGATCACGGCTGCCGCCAGCGCTTCAGCGTGCTCGAAGAACGCATGTTCGGGCGGTTCGAACTTGACCTTGGTGGCCTTCTTCAACGCCGATGCCGTCAGCTTCAACGCGGCCCTCGGCGGCGGCGCATGGCAGTCGCCCTGCGCGAAGTACTCAGTCCATGCAGCGATCGCGGCGCTCACATGATCGGGCTTATGCGAGGTCTTGCTCAGACGGTCTTGCGCCTGAGTCAGCAAACTCACAATCGCATCGCGCTCCGCTTGCCAGAGGTCGCAAGCAGCTTCGAAACCAGCTTGCGGATCGGTGCCATTGCCGCTCGCGTCGACCTTGCCCCAGCGCAACTGCGCCAAGGGTTTCTTCAGACGCCGCGCGAGTTGTTCATCGAGTGAAGCGGGACCGGCGCGTTTGGCCACCAGCCACGCGGCGAACGCAGGATGCGCATGCGCTACCGGTTCCACCTGCTCACGCCAGAAGTCAGCCGCCATTTCGAAGCGCAACGCCGCGTCGTCGGCTTCCATTTCGAAGGCGAACGGCATGGCGGCGGCAAACGGCGCCTCCTGCAACGCGCGCTGACAGAATGCGTGGATGGTATGGATCGCCGCCTGGTCGAAGGTGCGCAACGCACGCCTCACCACCTTCAAGGCGTCCTCGCGCTCGATGCCCCGCTCCGGCCCCAGCGTCGTTTCAAAGAGACGGCGGACGAACGGATCGCCGCCGTCGTCATCCATTTCGATGGCGCGGTGCAGTTCGGCCAGACGCCCGCGAATGCGTTCATGCAATTCCGCTGTCGCCGCCTTAGTGAACGTGACGACGAGAATCTGGTCCGCGTTCAGGTTCTTTTCGAGCAGCAGGCGCACGTACAACGCGCAGATATTCCAGGTCTTGCCGGTGCCCGCCGAAGCCTCGATCTGATTCACGCCGTCGAGCGAACAGGCGAACACGTCGAGTTCTTCGGCGACCAGTGCGTAATGCTTCGTGGCGCCGCTCATGACGCGCTCCGCAGATGTTGCATGAGTGGTTTGAACACGATCGCGGCGAGGCTGCCGAACGGCTCGTCGAGCGTCAGCGGCGTGCCGCGCAATGCGATGCGCAAGGCGGGATCGTCGGACTCGCCGCGCACGCGGTCGTTGATCCAGACGCCCTGCGCGGCCGAATCGCTTTCGCTGACTTTGGTCCACGCGCTCTTCGGGAAAAAGCGCAGCGGCAGCATGCGGCCTGCCTTGAACAACGCGGCAAGCGGCGCCAGTTCGTCGAGCGGCGCAGCGACCGGCGTGAGTTCGAAACTCTCGCCGCTGCCATGCCATACGGTGCGGCGCGGGCCGTCCGGCTGCGCGGCGCAATAGACCAGATGCGCGAGCCATGCCGACAGATAGTCGCGTGCGGTAGGTTTGGCGTAGCGGAAGATCACTTGTCCTGTTTCGGTGAGCAGGTTCAGACTGCCGTGCAGTTGCAACGGCGTTTCGGCGCCTTGCCGAAGCAGCGCGTCATGCGGGCCGAACAGCGCACCGGCAAGCTCCTCGCTCGCGGGCCAGCGCGGCGCGATGTCGAGCACGAACGGCAAACGCTCGACACCCGAAGCCACCTCGCGACGCACGCTGTCGGCGAGCTGACGCAACGCACCGAGCTCGCGCGCGCGCCACACCGCGCCAGTCGCGCCGCCCGGCAATTCCGGGCTCGCCGCCGCCACACGGCGCACGCGCTCGAACACGACGTCGTCGTCCGTATCCACGTCGAGCAGCACGGGCAAAAGGCGGTCCGCCAATGCATCGCGCCCCGCGTAATCCAGGTCGAACGGCTCGGTATCGAGCAATTCGCCTTGTGCTTCCGACAACACGATGCCCAGGCGGTCGCGCAACAGCGCCCGCGCCGGATGACGCCAGAAACGCACGAATTCGTCAAAGGCAATCGGTGCCGGCTCTTCCGGCGGCAGCGGTCGATCGAAGAACGGAGCCGCAGCGGCATGCGTGGGCGCAGCCAGCAACGTGGCCAGCTCGGCGCGATCCGCGTCGTAGCTGAACAGCTCGGATTGCGACGAGAAATAGTCCGACGCAAACGCCTGCAACGGATGATCGACAACGAACGCATGCCGCGCGCTCTCGACTTCGGCGGGGCTAGCGCCCTCGCCCGCCGACACCTGCGCGAGATGGTCGAGCAATTCATCGACCAGTGCGGCGGGCGGCAACGGCGCGTTGTCGCGAATGCTGCGACCCGTATAAGCGATGAAGAGACGATCGCGCGCCGCGAGCAGCAGATCGAGGAACAGATTGCGTTCGTCGTCGCGGCGCTGACGGTCGCCAGCCTTGCCGAACGCGGCCATCAGATCGAACTCGTCGGCGCGCGCGAGACTCGGCAACACGCCGTCGTCCATTCCGAGCAGGCAGACGACGCGATATGGCAAGCCGCGCAAACTGGTCAGCGACGAAAACGTCACGCTGCCCCAGGGCACGCCGCCGCGCGCGGGGTCGTCGAGCGCTTCGGTGAGCGCGCCGCGCACCACCGCGGCGGGCAGCGCGACCTCGTGCGCGCCGGCTTGCATCGCGTCGCCCATCTTGTCGATCGCGTCGCGCACGGCGGCGAGCGAATCGGCGAACTCGACGCCGCCGTCGAAACATTGCGCGAGCGTTTCGAGCAGCAGTTGGGTCCACTCGGCAGGCGTGCGCTCGATTGCGCAATTCGCCGCGAAGC
Organism: Paraburkholderia sp. BL9I2N2; assembly: GCF_004339745.1. Taxonomy (GTDB): domain Bacteria; phylum Pseudomonadota; class Gammaproteobacteria; order Burkholderiales; family Burkholderiaceae; genus Paraburkholderia. The sequence goes on from NZ_SMGP01000001.1 coordinate 2,589,993, forward strand.
TGTCGATGTCATCGACGAAACGCGACAGGCGGCCGAGCAATTCCGCATCCGAGCCGCCGGCGCCTTCGATTGGCAGCCAGGCGTCCACGGGTTCGCCGCCCTCCGGCATCGCATAGCCGAGATACAGGCGCGTGAGCGCATCCGCGAACGTATGACGGGCGATCGGCACGTGTTCGCCCGTCGGCTCGACCGGGGTGAGCCCGCGACGCGCGCCGGCCGCCGCCAACCACTCCTGCGCGGCTTCGAGCGAGCTGGCGTCGATCCCATAACGCACGGCGATCGCGTCGACGCGCAGCCATTCGATCAGATCCGGCGCACCCACGCTGCGCTCGGGCAAGGCCAGCCAATCGAGCAGCAAACGCGCAACCGGATTGGCCTGCGACGGCGGCAAGCCGGTGATCCGATACGGAATGCGGCGCGTGTCGCCAGGCGGCGTGGTGCCGAACACGGCGTCGATCAAGGGGCCGGCCGCCGCGAGATCGGACACGGCGACCAGTACGTCGGACGGCTGCAGATCGTCGAACTCATCGAACCAGCCGAGCAGGCGATCGTGCAGCACTTCGAGTTGCCGCGACAGACTGTGGCAGACGTGCACTTCGATGCCGCGCTCGATCGGCGGTTCGTCGGCATCGGTCTCGTCGCGCAGATCGAGAATGCCGTTCTGCACGGCGGCAAGCCAGCTCGGTTGCGGATTCCCGGTGAAATCGCCGGTCTCGCCGGAAGCGGCGCTCTCGGTCAACTCGTGCAGCATGTGCAACTGCGCCTGAGTCTGGCGGCCCCACTCGGCAAGCAACGGATGGCCGACTTCCTGATAGTCGAGCTGGCCGGCGGCGTCGAGCGCTTCGACGCGCCCCGCGCTGACGACGTCGAACCAGAACTCGCGGCACGGATTCATCACGTATAGCCGCACGTCGACCCAGCGCGAGAGCGCGCGCAGCAGCGCCACGTGCAACGGCGGCATGGTCGGCAGCGCGAACACGCTGACCGCTTCGGGCCACTGTGCGTTCGAGATCGCCTCGAGATCGAGCGTGCCGATTTCGTCGAGAAAACGGTAGGCAGGCGGCAAGGCGGCCGCGGGAGTCTGCGCGTCGCCCGACAGTTCAGTGAGCACCGCGCGCCACAACGCCGCTTGCCAGCGCTCGTCCTCGCGCGCCGCTTCGCTCGCGCCGACAAGGCGCGGACCGGTATCGTCAGCCGCGCCGCTCGCGAAGATCGAGCCGCCCTTCTGCCATTGCAGCAACCACTCCGGGCGATAGGTCAGATAGTGGTCGAATACGGTCGCCACGCGCCGCGCGAGTTCGTAGCGCATCGAAGCGTCCGCCGCATCGAGATACGTGCGCAGACGCGGCGACGCATTCCAGGGCAGCGCTTCGTCCACATCGTCCACTTGGCCCAGCAGCCGGTAGCAGCGCCACACGAGCCGGTCCGGCGCGAACGGCGAATGCTTCGGCACCGTGATCACGCCGCCGATCTGCGCCCACAGCCATTGCGCGAGATAACCAAAGTCGACATTCGCGCAGATGCCGTGGCGCGCGGCGATATCGAGCTCGAGCCGGCGCCGCACCGCCGCGCTCGGGACGATCACGGGCTGCGCGGTCCAGGGATCGGACGGCGCTTGTGCCAGGTCGTCAAGCAGCGCGCCGACAAGGGTTTCGTAGCGATTCGAGTAGAAGAGCTGGAGCATGGATCCCGGGGCTTGCGGGCGGCGCGGGCGGAACGCCCAGGCCGCGACTGACATTGAAGCGACAGCATAACAAACGCATCCCCAGGGCAGAACCTGGCCGAACGGACGAGGTCAGATCAGCCATAAAATCAGTTAGACTCGACGGCAGTTTGGGTCTGCCCCTTCAACCGCGGTTTTCTCAGTGAATGGAATCCAGGCAGTCGATGCGCTATTCGGTTGAAATAAAAAAATTCCTCTACAGCCAGTACTTTTATGGCGGCCTGCGCATCGCAGTCGGCGTGTCGTTACCGGCGGTACTGTGTCTGATCGTGTTTCACGATCGCGAACTCGGCTTCACCATCGCGACCGGCGCGCTCGGCGCCTGTGTCGTCGACATGCCGGGCCCGCTCAAGTACAAGCACAACGAAATGCTGGCGTGCACGGTGATCGGCTTCCTGTCCGCGCTCGCCACCGGGCTCGCCACGGTGAACGCGGTGGCGTTGTGGTGCACGGTCGTGCCGCTCACCTTCCTGCTGTCCTTGATCGTCGTGTACGGCAACCGCTGGCCGCAGATCAGCTTTGCCACGCTGTTCATGATGATCATGACGCTGGAAGAGCGCTTCACGCCGATGCAGGCGCTCGTCAATGCGTCGTGGATTCTGGTTGGCGGCCTCTGGTACACCTACTGGTCGACCTTTGTGAGCCGCTGGATGATGCATCGCATCGAGCAGCAGGCGCTGGCCGAAAGCGTGTTCGCGTGCGCCGACTATCTGCTGGCGCGCGCCGAGTTCTATGACCTCGATAACGATCTTGACGAGTGTTATCGCAATCTGGTCGACAAGCAGATCACCGCGGTGGATCGCCAGGACGCCGCGCGCGATATCGTGCTGCGCAATCTGCCCAAGTTCAAGAGCGGCAAGCTCGAACCGCGCCGCGCCATGCTGTTCAATCTGTTCATCAATACGGTCGATCTGCACGAACTGTTCGTCGGCGCGCATACGGATTACCCATTGGTGCGCAATACGTTCGGCGGCTCCGATCTGCTGGTGTTCTACCGTGATCTGATCCGCAAGGCGGCAGCCGATCTCGAGGAGATCGGGCTTGCGGTGCTGCAAAACCATGCGCCGCGTGGGCGCGTGAACGTCAAGGCGGAATTGCGCGCCATCGAATTCGAAATCGACCTGATGCGCAAGCAGGATCTGCCGGCAAAAAACCACGAGGCTTATTCGGCCATCTCATCGACTTTCCGGCGCGTCTGGAGCGCCACGCGTCTGATCGACAAGATGCGCAAGAGTCTCTCGAGCGAACCCAGCACGACCGAGACCGAATTGCGCCTCGACCAGGCGCTCACACGATTCGTGTCGAGCCGGCGCGTACCGTTCGGGCAGATCTTCTCGAACCTGACGATGGCCTCGCCGAGCTTCCGCCATGCGTTGCGCGTGACGATCGCCGTCGCCGTGGGCTTCTGGCTCGGGCGCCTGCTGCCGCTCACCAACGCCTACTGGATCGTGATGACCACCGTCATCATTCTGAAGCCGGGCTATTCGCTGACCAAACAGCGTAACGGGCAGCGGATCGTCGGCACTCTGATCGGCTGCGCGGCGAGCATCGCGCTGATGATTTTCGTCAAGGAACCGCACATCCTGCTGGTCGTGATGTTCGCGTCGATGGTGATGAGCTACAGCCTGCTGCTGTTCAATTACACGGCGAGCGTGGTGTTCACCTCGTCGTATGTGCTGCTCATGTTTCATCTGCTGGCGCCGGGGAGCATGCGCATCATCGGCGAACGCGCGATCGACACCGTGGTGGGTTGCGCGATCGCGATCGCGGCGAGCCACCTGTTCCCGTACTGGGAATATCGTTTGATGGGCAAGCTCGTCAACAACATGATCAACGCGACGCGCCAGTATCTGGAAGCAAGCTGGTGGTGGAGCGGCAAGCCGGCCGCCGCCGTGGTCGCCACCGTGACCGAAGCCGGCGCGCGTGCCCCGGCGGCGGCGATGGCCGATCCGGCGATTGACTTTGGCAAGCCGGTGCTGGCGACGGTTAATGGAGGTGCAAGCGGAGGTGCAAGCGGAGGTGCAAGCGGTGGCACAAGCAGCGTTGCGAGCGGCAGCGCAAACGCCGCGACCTCCGTGGCTACCGATGCAACAACCAAACCCATTGCCGACGCCGGCGCCAGTGCGGGCACGACCACGGTCAGCAACCCGACCGCGAAGCCGGCCGCCGGCGCCTCCGCTGCAGCTGCAGCGGCGGCGACCGCGCTCGATCGCGATTATCGCTACCGGCTCGCCCGCAAGAATGTTCACGTCGCGTTCGCCAATCTGGGCCAGGCCTTTCAGCGCATGATGCTCGAACCGAAGTCCGCGCAGAAGTTCGTACCGGAACTGAACGGCCTGCTGGTGCGCAGCCATGTGCTCGCCTCGCAGATCACCGCGGCCGCGCCGCTCTTGCGCACCTCGGCGCAACAGCAGGTCGAAGGCGTCTCGCTACAGCCGCTGCAACGTGCGCTGAGTGTCGTGCGCGACAATCTTACCGAAGCTGAAACCGGCACCGCGCCGGCCGCCGATCAGAACGAGCAGATCAAACTGCTGGGCCGCGAACTCGATGCGATGGTGGTCGAAACGGAGAAGTCGCCGGGCTATTCGGCGGATGCCGTGCATGACATGAAGTTGCTCGCGCATCAATGCAAGCAGATGCTGTCGGCGGCAGCGCAGATTCGCAAGGATGCGAGCGTGATTCGCCTGCCGGACGAGTGAAACCGCGTGGGCCGACATTGCGCCTCGTGCGGTCGGCGTGTCTTTGGCTTTTTGGATGGATTGGCCGTCTGCATGACGGCGAGCGTCTCGCCGGCACATTGAGCGCGACGCTCCAACCGATGTACGCGCTGTCTTACTGAGCCACGCCGCTTGCCGGCTTCGCGGCGGTGGCCGCTGCCGCCGCTTCGGACGAAATCGACGGCGCCGGTGCGTTCTGGCTCTCGAAATCGTGCTTTTCCTTGATGGCGTTATAGAAGAGTGTGGCGATCACCAGCAATACCGCGACCACGATGAAGACGGCAATGCCTAAGGTCGGGTTCTTCTTGCGCGGCGGTTTGTTCATGAGGCGGGCTCGGTTCGCGAGGCAGTCGCGGATGGTGTCTGGGAAGGCGGCATTCTACGCCCACTGAGCTTGCACACGGCTTGCAGTGGGCATGCTCGGCGGCATGGGCGCGCGAGCTTGCTGGAAGCTTCAACGGCTGACCAGGCGTGCCGTACGGTTCGCTGTCTGACGAACGGCAAACGTTGCACCCGCCGCCTTTCCCCCTATCTCACCACGGCGGGCCTGACCGGCAGCGCCGTCGAATACTTGATCTGCTCCATCGCAAAACTCGAACTCACGTCGTAGAGCGGCACGGCGGCGATCAGCAGCTTGTAGACGCGGTCGTAGTCGTCGATATCGGACACCACCACGCGCAGCAGGTAATCGGTTTCGCCGCTCATCCGGTACACCTCCACCACTTCCGGAATCTCCTGCACGGCGTGCGTAAAGGTTCGCGCCCACTCCTCCGTGTGCTGGTTGGTGCGTACCGCGACGAACACCGTCGTGCCCACGCCGAGTTTGCGCGCGTCGCAAAGCGCGACCTGCGCGCGGATCACGCCCGCCTCTTTCAGACGCTGCAGCCGCTTCCAGCAAGGCGTTTGCGACAGATTCACGCGTTGCGCCAGTTCGGCGATCGGCATGGTCGCGTCCTCCTGCAGCAACTCCAGCAGCTTCCGGTCGATGATATCCATTCCCATCATGACACCCCCATAGGAAATTATTCTACTTTTCAGATTCCAGGGGGAATTATATGGAAACTCTTTCTCCGGGCAAACCGGTATAAATATCGCTATCCGAAAATAACCGATAAGCAGCCTGCCGCTGCCCAACGATCATGAGTCAAGACCTCCGCTCTGCGTCCCTCGAAGGCCTCCCAGCCCAACGCGTGCAACCTGTTAAAACGGCTCAGGCGGGTTCGCGTGAGCCGGTGGACATGCTGTTGCGCGCCGGGCGCAACGCGCCGCTCACGCGTCTGTGCGGTGCCCTAGATGCGATCTTCGACGCCTGCGCCCATTCTCCCGAACCGTCCGATTCGCCATTTTTCGCCCGCAACATGCGTATCGCGCTCGCCGACGCCGCGGCAAACCCCGATTTGCTCACGGCGACGCAACGCGAGGGCTCGCTCGAGAAGTACCGGCGCCATCTGCTGGCTGCCGATCCGCACGGCCGTTATGCGATCGCGGCGCTGGTGTGGCTGCCGCAACAGGCGAGCCCCGTGCACGCGCATCACACGTGGTGCGGTTACGCGGTGGTGGATGGCGCGCTGAGCGAGACGGTATTCGAATGGAACGGCGCGCAGCATTGCGCGAGCGCCACGCGTACGCAAGCGCGCAACGCCGGCGCGGTGTCGTTCGTGCGAGGCGGCCGCGGCGGGATTCATCAGTTGGGTAATCGCAGCGATGCGCCAGCCGTCTCGCTGCATATTTACGGCGTCGCGGGCGCGCAGATCGCGACGCACGTCAACGACATCGTGCGCGCGGCGGATGTGCCGGCGCTGACCTGAAACGACGCGGCGCGGCTGCCCCGCACTCCACACCTGACGATCCAGTGACGCGCGAGGCCGACGCCTCGCGCCCTCCCGCAAGAGCCACGCACCGCGTGCGCCATCAAGTCTTCCCGCTCACCTCGCCTGCCGTCGGAATCTGCGGCGGAATCGGCGCGGTTTGCCCGGTCGGCGGCGGCGCCGGCCGCGGTTCATGCGACACATCGCGCGCCACGGCGAGCGGTGCATGCACGGCCCGCGCCGCCGACGCCGCTCCGGTCTGCGCATGCTCATGCGGGTGCGGAGCGAATCCTGACACCTCGTCGTCCTGCAAAGGCTGCCCTTCGCTGTCCTTCGACGACGTGTACACACGCATCTGCGGCACCGGAATCTCGATGCCGGCTTCGTCCATCTTGCGCTTCAGACGCAGATTGAAGGCGCGCGCCACACTCCACTGCTGCAACGGCCGCGTCTTGATCTGCCCTTTCACGACCATCCAGTTCGGATCGAAACGGTCCAGCCCCCACACCTCGATCGGTCCGAGCATCTCACGGCGGTAACGGAAGTCGGCCATCAGATCGGCGCCGACCTCGCGAATCAGTTGCGTGATCTGATCGACGTCGGTGGAGAACGACATGCGCACTTCGAACACCGCATAGGCGAAGTCGCGCGACAGGTTCTTGACGATCTTGATCTGCGAAAACGGAATCGCGTGAATCGCGCCCTGGCCGTCGCGCAACCGCACCGTACGGATCGACAGATGCTCGACCGTGCCCGCATGGCCGCCGTCCACGTCGATCCAGTCGCCCACCGAAATCGTATCCTCGATGATGATGAACAGCCCCGTGATCAGGTCGGTCACGAGCGACTGCGCGCCGAAGCCGATTGCGAGGCCGATCACGCCGGCGCCCGCCAGCAGCGGCGTGACATTGATGCCGAGATTCGCCGCCGTGACGATGCCGGCGATCGTCATGATCGAGACCAGCAGCACGTTGCGCACCAGCGGCAGCATCGTGCGGGCGCGCATGCTCGGCGCGCGCGCCTTGTTGCGCGGCCCGGCCGGATTGAGTGCCTCGGTGATCGCCGTGTCGACCAGAATCCACAGCAGCCAGGCAATGAATACGGTGGCGACGATCGCCGTCACCGCGTGCGCGATACCGCGCGCCGCGACGTTTTCCTCGATCACCGCGGCGAGTGACACACCCCACAAACGCGCCGCGAGTTCGAAGAAAAACAGCCAGATGAAGAGCGTCACCAGCGTGCCGAAAAAGCGCAGCAAGCGCGTGAGATACGGCGAGCGGCGACGCGCGCGCGCACTGCGCGGACGCGTCAGGCGCAACACGATAGCCGACAGGAAGAACGCCAGCACCAGCAGAGCCGCGGTCACCACCGAAATCTGCAGCACGTTTTCGCTCGAACCCGAACCGCCGAGCGTGGCGACCACCGACGCGGTAGCGAGCACCAGCACGGGCACGTGCCACAACGCGGCGAGCACTTCGAAGGCGTCGGTCGCGGCCTTGTGATTGGTGCGCTGTTCGTAAGGCCGGTTGCGAATCAGATGCGCGACCGGCCGGCGAAACGCGAGCGCGAAATAGCCGGTGAGAACGGCGGCCGTCATGTTGGCCGCCGTCGAAATCAACGCGGCGAGGTTCGAGCCGAGCTGATGCGCGACATCGTAGTTGACGGCGGCGTCGCCGAGCGCACCACACACGCCGACCACGAACAGCACGCGCCGCGCATGGTCGATCAGCAGACGCACCGCGATCCGCCGATGCCCCGAGCCGAACAGCGAAAACATGATCAGACAGATCGCCGAAAACACCGCCCCCGCGACGATCGCATACGCGACCACCATGCCGAGCGTGCGACCAAGCGCATCGGGCATGGCGCGCACGAACAATAGCGCGGCCAGGAAGGCGATGATCCAGGGGCCGACACGGCGCAGCGCGAAGATCAACAGTTCGCGCGTGGTGGGATTCGGCTGGAGTCCCATGACGATGCCGAAGCGCCGGTACAGCCGGTGCTGCACATAGATCAGCGCGCCGGCGCATGCGCCCCAGCCGGCCAGCATCGCGAACATGGAAAACAGAATGCGGCCGAAGCTCTCGTGCCCCTGCCCCGAGATGATCGTGTAGAGCTCATTGCCGGCCGCGTTGAAGCGGCCGCCCCAATAGCGGACCGGCGTGCGGCCCTGATGCACGTCGGATTCGAACGACGCGATGCCGGACGCGATCGCGCCGAGCAAGCCCGGGCTCGGCTGTGCGGGCACGGGCGGCGCGACCGTTTGCGAGACGTCGCGCAATTTTTTGAGCTGGGCGACGAGCGCGGTGCGCTGGCGGTCGTTGTCGAGCGTGGAGATCACGCTGTCGAGCGAGCGCGCCAGTTCCGCCTGACTCGCCGGCGACGGCGCGGACGCCGCCTCCGCCGCCGAAGCGCCCGAGGCCGAAGACGCGGGCGTCGCCGTCACCGTCGCACTGTTGATCAGGCTCTGCAAGGCCGGAATGACGGGCGTGCCGGTGGCAGCGCCGGCGGCAAGCGCCTTCGCAGGCAGCCAGCCGACACACAGGATCAGCGCGACAAAGACCGCGGCCGCCCATGCACCGAGCCGCGCGCCGAGTTGCGGACGCGCGCCGCGACGGGCGTCGCCTGCGGCACGGTCGGAAGAAAAATGAAAGACGGCGTGGGTCGCCGGCTGCCCGCCGTTGGACGGCGCAGCCTCGGACTCACGCCGCAACGGGCATGACTGCATGGCAATCCGTAAGAAAACGGGAGACGCCAGTGTATCCGCAGTTTTATCGGGAGCGACCGAACTTGCGTAACCGAATGTTAGGACGCTTGCGCGCGCTCAAACGTTGTGAGGACCGCGCGTGGGTCCTGGCGTCGCGCTTGTAACGCCCGCGCGCGGCCGGTTCAGCCTCGTTTCACGCTCAATAGGCGACGGTCGCGATCTGACGGATGAAATGGCCCTGCTCCAGTTCATCAACGAAGGCAATCGCGTAATCTTCGGCGGAAATGCGGCTATTGCCCTCGGCGTCGGCCAGCAGCGTGTTCGCGCCCGTGCGGAATTTGCCCGTGCGCTCGCCCGGCGCGATGATCGCGGCCGGCGCGAAGCAAGTCCAATCGAGGTCGGTCACGCCGCGGTAATAGTCGAATACCTTCCGATGCGCGAGCGCGATCGGCTTGTAGGCGTCCGGAAAGCCTTCCGTATCGACCAGTTGCTTGCCCGGCGCCACTTCGAGCGAACCCGCGCCGCCCACCACGACGAGGCGCTTCAGGCCCGCCGCGCGCACGCCTTCGACGAGCGCACGAGTCGCCTTGTCGAGCGCCGCGAGATCGTCTGGCGGCGGCGCATAGGCGCTCGCCACCACGTCGTGGCCGCGCACTGCGGCGCCGACGCTCGCGGCGTCGAGCAGATCGGCTTGCGCCGCTTTCAGGTTCGCCACATCGGTCGGCACGCGCGCCGGATTGCGCGCCAGCGCTGTCACCTGATGCCCGCGGCGGGTGGCTTCGGCGGCAATCCGCGAACCAATCATGCCGGTGGCGCCGAACAACGCGATCTTCAACTGTTTGCTCATTTTCAATGCTCCTGTCGTTGGCATATATGTAACTACATCGATTACATATAACGCGGAAAAAAGAGGGGCTTGAGCCCCCGTTCGTTGCGAGGCGCGTGCTTCGATCGACCACCACGCGCCCTTCCGTACTGCTATTTTGCTACGTCACCCGTGCGAGCGCTTCTTGCGTTCGCGCTGCTTCTCGGCACGCACCACGTCAGCTGTGGCGTCGGCCAGCGTGCGCGCACCGAGCGCGGCCTCCATGGCCTGCTGCGCTTCGTCGATGATGCCGCGCAGTACGCCCTGGATGTTGCGCCCGACCATGCACGCCGGATTCGGCTCCTCGCGATGCAACGCGAATAACTGCGCGTCGTCTACCGCACGGTACACCTCGAGCAACGTGATCTCGTCAGGCGCGCGAGCCAGCAGCGCGCCGCCGCCCGCGCCGAGCTGCGAGGTAGTGAGCCCCGCCTCCGCCAGCATGCTCAGAAGACGCCGGATCAACGCGGGATTCGTATTCACGCTGCCCGCGATCATGTCCGACGAGAGCGGCGCGCCCTCCTGCAACGACAGCAGCGCGAGCACATGCACCGCGAATGCAAACCGGCTACTCGTGTTCACAGCAAACCCGCCCGGCGACGACAATGTGTAACCATAGTAATTACATTTAATCCGACTGTCAAACGACGACGCACTCCGGCCGGCATATCACTTATCCATCTGCTTCTGCGCATCGCTCGACTCGCCCGATGACGACGAAGCCGCAGCATTCGTCGACGATGCCGAACTCTGCGCCGACCATTCCTGGAGCTTGCGCCCCGCCGACTCGAGGCTTTGCCCGGTCAGCGACGCGGCCTTGCCGAGTTGCGCATTGGTGGCGCTCGCCGCGCTCTGCAGATTGGCCTGCGCGGTCGAAGCCAGTGCGTTGGGGTCGATATTGATCGTGGGCGCCGAGGCGGAATCGAGGTTCTGCTGCGCGGCGGACTTGGTCGCGTCGACCTGCTGGCCGACGTAGCTGGCGGCCTGATCGAGCTTCTGACCGGCGACCTGGGCTGCGTCGTTGAGCTTGCCGGCAACCTGCCCGGCGGACGCGTCATTCTTCTGACAGGCTGCGAGCCCGCCGAACACGATTGCCACGAACGCGGCACGGCGCAGCAAAGATGAACGTATCGATGAAATCATGATTGAGTATGAGCCGCGTCGAGCGGCTTCCGCATGCGAAAACGCGCCAATGATACGCCGTTGCGCTGCAAGCGCTCCTCAATGAGCATCTCGAAGCCCGCTCGCTCGAAGCTGCGGCGCGCGCTGAGGCTTACGTCGGCGCTGAGTTGCATGGCACCGGACGCGCGCGCCGCGGCTTCGAGACGCATCAGCAAGCCTGCCGCGAGGCCTTGCCGCGCATGAGCCGGCGCCACATACAGCATCTCGACATGGTCGGCTGGATAAAGCTGTGCGAACGCAGCCGGCCTGCCTTCGCGCCAGGCCACCAGCGTCACGCCGCGTGCGAGCCTCGCGGCAAAAGCCGGCACGTCGGCGGCGGCCGACTCCCATGCGTCGCGCGCCGCCGCGTCGTAGTCAGGCGCGGCAAGCGCGTAGATCGCAGCGCGAAACAGCACGGCGAGCGCTGCTGCATCTTCGGCGCGAAACGCGCGCCATTCGAATGTGTCCATTGCGTGAGCCGTCGCGGTTCTGTCAAACGTAGTGGAGTAGACTGCCTGAGCTTATGAACGTCAATGACGTGAGCGTCAAAGAGCATTCGCTGTGTTCCGTTGATCAATTGGAGGCATACGATGGCGGCAAAGAAGATTCTGTTTCTGACCGGCGACTTCGCCGAGGATTACGAAACGATGGTGCCGTTTCAGGCGCTGCAGGCAGTCGGCCACGTGGTCGACGCGGTCTGTCCGAACAAGAAGGCCGGCGACCGGATCAAGACCGCGATTCACGATTTCGAAGGCGATCAGACCTACACTGAAAAGCCCGGTCATCAATTCACGCTCAACGCCACCTTCGACGACGCCGACCCGCGCCAATACGACGCGCTCGCGATCGCCGGTGGCCGCGCCCCGGAGTATCTGCGGCTCAATCACAAGGTAATCGAGCTCGTGCGGCAATTCGCCGAAGCGGGCAAGCCGATCGCGGCTATTTGTCACGCCGCGCAACTGCTGGCCGCCGCCGACGTGATCCGCGGCAAGCGCATTTCCGCCTACCCGGCCTGCGCGCCCGAAGTGAAGCTGGCAGGCGGTGAATACGCCGACATTCCCGTCGACGCCGCGATCACCGACGCCAATTTCGTCACCGCGCCGGCGTGGCCCGCGCATCCCGAGTGGCTGCGCCAATTCCTCGTGCTGCTCGGCACGCGCATCGAACTCTGATCCGTCTGGCTGATCCATCGGCGAGCGCCTTCGCGCTCGCCGACGCTCCCCTTATTTGAGACTAGTCCGATAGTACGTAGCGGAAGGCTTTCCTATAGTCGCCGGCTGACTTGGGAGAGTTTTTCAATGCAACTGACCGACTGGATCGTCATTCTCGCCGTCGTGTTGATGGCAATTGCCTTTTTCTGCGGACGCACGCCGGCCAGCTGGTCGCGCGAAAACCGCGCGCGTCGTCTGGCAGGCACGCGCATGCTGGCACAAGCCGCGTGTTCGGTATGGGCCGCGCTGCTGATCGCCGCGCGCGGCCTCTTTGCGCTGGACGGCCTGCTCGGTCTGCGCCCGGCGCCGCTGGAAGCCCTGACGGGCGTCGCGATCCTGATAGCCTTCGGCTGCTACTGGTCGATTCGCGGCAGCAGAATGCTCAAACCACGCCGTCTCTTTACGGCGTAACGGCTACGGCGCAGTGATGCCGGGCTGGGCATCCGCGGCATGCGCGGCGGCGCCGCCACTGCCACTCTTTCGATCGCGATCTTCCAGGCCCGGGCGGGCATCCCGAATGGCTTGAACACTCGCCACCTCCAGTGGCGCTTGCGTGCCGACAGCCTGTTGCGCGATCCGCGCTTCGGCTTCAGGCAGCGACAGGTAGAACGTCGTGCCCACGCCTTCTCTCGACTCCGCCCACACACGTCCGCCATGCCGCTCCACTACGCGGCGCACGAGCGCGAGGCCGATGCCCTCGCCCGCCGCCACATTGCCGTGCAAGCGCTGGAATGCATTGAATAGCCGCGGCAAGGCGACCGCCGGAATACCCAGACCGTTGTCCCTCACGTAGAAAATCCGCAGCGAGTGCACGCCCGGCGGCGCCGGCGTCGTACCGATCTCGATCCTGCCTTCCCGAGACGGGTCCAGATAATTCACCGCGTTGCCGATCAGGTTCGCGAACACCTGTTCCAGCGCGGTGGGGTCGCCCCACACCGCGGGCAATTCATCCACGCTGACATGAGCACGGCGCGCGCGGATCGAGCCTTGCATCGCATCGACTACGCGCGGCACGATATCGCGCACCTCGACCTTCTGCTGTCGATACTCCACGCGGCCCACGCGCGACAGCCGCAACAGCGCGTCGATGATGTGCGAAGCGCGCAGCACCGCCGTCTGCAGATAGTGCAGCGCTTCGCCGATGTCCTCGTCGACCACCCGTTCGATGCGCTGCCGCGTCTCGGCCGCGAGCGACGACTCGCGCACCGCGGCGCGCAGTTCGTCGCACGAGCGAATCAGTTCCTTCGAGAAGCCTTGCAGGTTCACCAGCGGCGCACGCAGATCGTGCGACACGCTGTAAATGAACATTTCGTTTTCCTGGGTCTGCTGACGCAAGGTCTCGTTGATCCGCGCCAGTTCGCCGGTACGGCGCGCAAGGTCGGCCCGGAAGCGCGCCTGGATGCGCTCGGCTTCGAGCAGGCGCCGGCTGGTCTCGTGCAAGGTCAGATCGAGGCGCGCGATTTCGTCGCGTCCGGGGCCGATTGGCGCCAGCGGCTCATTGCCCGCGAGGCGCCCGGCGTTGTCGGCGAGGACCGCGAGCCGCCCGCGCACGCCGCGCGTGAACAACCAGACCGCCAGCGCCACGAACAGCAGGGAGCCGAACACGGCCGCGACCACGAGGGTCTGCTGCCGTTCGCGGGCGGCGTCGGCGGCATTCGAACGCAGTGTGTCGAGACGCCGCTCTTCCGCCTGGAACGCCGCGAGTTGCTGACGAAACCGGTCGAGCACGTCGGACGGCGCGAGGTCGCGGAAGCGCGCGAGCACGTCGCGCCGCCGGCCCGAATGCAGCATGTCCTGAATTCGATCCGACCATTGCCGGTAAGCCTGCACCGCCTGGCGCACCTGAACCACGCGTTCGACTTGGGCCGGATTGTCGGCGACCAGTTCGGCCAGTTGATCAATGCGCCGGTCGACGTCCATCCAAACGGTCACCGGCGTGGAGAAACGGGCGTCGTTAGCGAGCACCGCGCCGCGCAGCGCCACCGACTCGCCCAGCACCGGGTCGAGGATCGCGGTGGTCTGGCGCAGCACCTCTTCGCTGTGGATAGCCCAGCGCTCCGCCTGTGTCGCATCTGCTTGCGCCTTGACCAGTCCGGACAATAGCGCCAACTCGAAGAGGGCCGGAATCGCGATCAGCAACAGCCCTTTAGTGGTCAGTCTCATGCGTGCGCATTGGAGGTCGGTGGCCCGGCAGATCATGCGCGGGGACGGGACATTATGTCGGCGATTGTGCAGGAAAACAAAGAGGGCACGCCATCGGCCAGGCATGCGCCGCCAACGTGCACAACGGGCGCACGTAAAACGTCAGGCTTTTGAATTAAACGTAAATCAAATCGAATAATTCGCCCCGCTTTGGGTCGCGCAGTTCGCGACGAAAAATTCATGCACATTATTTGTGCGTTCTCGTGCGGTTTCAGGTGCAGACGGGTTAACGGCTCGTTGCTCAAAATACACGCCAAATTCCATCCCGGTGCCGGCTTGCACCGTATAGACGCGTTTCGGCACAAGTTTGGCCCACTTCTTGCATTCACTGCCCGCTTTTTTGGCACAAGCAGGACACATCGATGGAAAGTCTGAAAACCGGCACCGATACCCTCTTCCTTCTGCTCGGCGCCGCGATGGTGCTGGCCATGCATGCAGGGTTCGCGTTTCTCGAACTCGGCACGGTACGCAAAAAGAATCAGGTCAATGCGCTGGTCAAGATTCTGGTGGACTTCTCGGTCTCGACGATCGCGTATTTCTTTATCGGCTACACGATTGCGTACGGCGTGCAGTTCTTCGGCAGCGCCGAGTCGCTGGCAGCTCATAACGGGTACGCGCTGGTGCGATTCTTCTTCCTGCTGACGTTCGCCGCCGCGATTCCGGCGATCGTGTCCGGCGGTATCGCCGAGCGCTCGAAGTTCAACCCGCAACTCTTCGCGACGTTCGTGCTGGTCGGCTTCATCTATCCGTTCTTCGAAGGGATCGCGTGGAACGACCGCTTCGGCATCCAGGACCTGCTCGCCCACGTGTTCGGCGTGCCCTTCCACGACTTTGCCGGCTCGGTCGTCGTGCATGCGTTCGGCGGTTGGGTCGCGTTGCCGGCCGTGCTGCTGCTGGGCGCGCGCCATGGCCGTTATCACCGCGACGGCGGCATTGCCGCGCATCCGCCGTCGAATATTCCGTTCCTCGCGCTGGGCGCCTGGGTGCTGGCGGTCGGCTGGTTCGGCTTTAACGTGATGAGCGCGCAGACCATCGACAAGATCAGCGGCCTCGTCGCCGTCAATTCGCTGATGGCGATGGTCGGTGGCACGCTGAGCGCGTGGCTCGCAGGCCGCAACGACCCCGGCTTCACGTACAACGGGCCGCTTGCCGGACTGGTGGCGGTTTGCGCCGGCTCCGACGTGATGCATCCGCTCGGCGCGCTGGTGACGGGCGGCATCGCCGGGGTGCTGTTCGTTCATATGTTCACCTGCGTGCAGAACCGCTGGCGCATCGACGACGTACTGGGCGTATGGCCGCTGCACGGTTTGTGCGGCGCGTGGGGTGGTATCGCGGCAGGCATCTTCGGCCTGCGCGCGCTCGGCGGCCTGGGCGGCGTTTCGTTCGGCGCGCAACTGGTGGGCACGCTGGGCGGAATCGTCGTGGCGACGCTCGGCGGCACACTCGTGTACGGTGCGATCCGGCTGACGGTCGGGCTGAGGCTCGATCAGGAAGACGAGTACAACGGCGCCGATCTGTCGATTCACAAGATTTCGGCGACGTCGGAGTGAGGTTCGACGGGGAGCGCCGGCGGCGCGCGAGATCCGCCGCACGAATCTCGCCGGCGCCGAACTTGTGGCATCGCTTCGGTCAGCACGTGCCAGCGCCCCGTCCGTGACCGCGCCGACCTGTCCCCACATGCACTGCCGATGTTAGACTTCTGCGCTGGAGATGGCATTCTCCTTTAACCGCCCTCGTGGCTGATGATGCCTGCTTCGTCCGGATGAACGCGGAGGCGGCATCGCGCTCCTCGCTCTGTCCGGTTTGTCGACACGCCGGTTTTGCCAGGCCTCCTCTCATGTATTGGTCCATTCTCGCTGTCGGCATCGGCGGCGCGCTCGGTTCGTTGTTCCGCTGGTTTCTGGGCATCCGCCTGAACGGCATCTTCAGCGGCTTGCCGCTCGGCACATTCGCCGCCAACGTCATTGCCGGCTACGTCATCGGCGTCGCGGTCGCCGGTTTCGCGCGGGCGCCGCAGATCGCGCCCGAATGGCGGCTCTTCGTCATCACCGGCCTGATGGGTGGACTGTCGACTTTCTCGACTTTTTCAGCGGAAGTGGTGCAGCGCCTGCAGGACGGCCGGCTCGGCTGGGCGGCGGGCGAGATCGTGATTCACGTGGCCGCCTCGCTTCTGATGACCATTCTCGGCATCGCGACGGTGTCGCTGCTGTCGCGCTGAAATCGCGGCGAGCGGCGGCGCTAGAGGCGCACGCGCGCCTCGCTACGCGTCGCGAAGCTCAGGCATGCCACCTTGGCCGCGCGAGACGACGCGGTTCCTGCCGGCGCGTTTCGCCGCTTACAGCGCGCGCTCCGCGCCTTCTAGCGCCGTATTGATGTCGTCGATCAACTCGACGCAGCACACAGTCCACTACTGTGCGTTACCGGCCCTCGGCACAATACGCGGCAACAGTTCCGGCGGTACTCCTCGATACAGCGATGAATTCTCCCGTGCCGTTTCCTGGAGAACGACCATGACGTCGGCCGCGTTCAAGCCAACGCGAGTGCCGAGGTTGTGCTGAATTTGTTCGATCATGTCGTGCTTCATCGAGTCAGGACGACCCGTGCTAATCCAGATTTGAACCAGCACGAAGTCGCGAGTCCGGGGTGTCGCGGAGAAGTTCGGGAAAACGGGATCAACAATGAAGTCGTCGTCTTCGTACTCGTGGATTTTCTGAAAGCGATCATTGCTGGGATAGCCAGCGAAAGAAAGCGCGTCCTGAATACAGTCGGCAATAAGCCGCTTTTCCGCTGGAGTACGACCTTTGTATAAAGATATGGTCTGAATGGGCATCGAATTCCTCTACGGCTAGATGAGGCGCAGATCGCGGCCGACGCGCTCGAAAACGCTCAGCGCAAAGTCAATATCGTCGTCCGTGTGTGCCGCGGATGTCTGCGCGCGCAGGCGAGCCGTACCCTCGGGCACGACGGGAAACGCCAAAGCCGGAACGTAGACGCCCCCTTGCTCAAGCAACTGCGAGAACACCTGTGTCATTTCGGCGTCTCCGATCAGCACCGGAGTGATCGGGCTTTCGCTGTTCACCGTCTTGAATCCGAGTTGCGCTACGCCGCTGCGAAATTTCTCGGCAACGTAGCGCATACGTTCCAGCGACTCCAGATCCGAGCGTGCCAGCGAAACAGCGACCGCCGCCGCTTCTGCCGCTGCCGGACTTATCGAACTGCTGAAAAGCGCCAAGCGCGCTTTCCCTTTGAGTTCCGCGATGCGCTCATTGCTCGCGCAGATATAGCCTCCCCCGACGGCGCCAAACGCCTTCGAGAGCGTCCCTGTGACATAGTCAATTTTGTCCATGCAGTCATGGAGTTCGGCACTGCCTCGGCCCGTGTTGCCCACCACTCCCGCCGCGTGACTCTCATCGAGGGCGAACATGGTGTTGGAACGGGTCGTCGCTTCAAGAAACTCAGGTAGCGGCGCGGTGTATCCCTCCATGCTAAAAACACCATCGGTAATAAAGAGTTTGCGTTGCTGCGGCTCACCTGAAGACGATTGTTCCAATGCCTGCGAAAAACTCGCCACGCTACGGTGTTTCACTCTCACGACTCGCGCCCGACTTAATCGACACCCGTCGATGATGCTCGCGTGGTTCAACTCATCACTGAAAATCAGATCACCCGCGGTTGTAACGGTGTCGAGTAGAGCGAAATTCGCTGCCGTACAGGAATTGAATACCATCGCCGCCTCGGCCTGATGAAATTCGGCCAAAGCCTCTTCGAGTCGCCGATGCGCGTTCGTGGTTGCAAGCGGCGGGTTCATTCCGGTGCCGGCGCCATATTGCCGCAAGCCCTCATGAAACGCGGCCAGCACAACGGGGTGGTTTGCCAAACCCCGGTAGTTGTTGGAGCCGAGCACGATGATCTTCTTACCATCTATCCGAGCACTCCCCGATATGGGACTTTGTATCACTCTCAACGACATGAAAATTTCATCCTCCGGCACTAAACGCTGCGCCTACCTCTTCAGTTAAGCCGCCTGGATTTGCGACGTCCACACCCGATCATGGGCACCCTCATTTGCGCCGATGACCCGCTCCGCAAGTGGTTTCGGCAAACTTCTCTTTTTCATTAGAAAATCTGATCCAACGCCGGCGTAATAGCGCCTACGTCTCACCATGCGTTTGAAGCAGAAATTTTCCCGATTTCGTGGTGAAATTGTACTCGCGGCAGAAACCGTCACGCGTTACCATTTCTGAAGGTTAATGATTAGAAATTCTTATCTATGGAAAAGCGGCTACCGCCATTGAATGGGCTTCGCGCGTTTGAAGCAGCAGCGCGTAATCTGTCACTCAAGCTGGCAGCCGACGAACTGTGTGTGACTCCCGCAGCGGTCAGCCAACTGGTGAAGGGCCTCGAGAGCTATCTTGGAGTCGCGCTGTTCGTCCGTGCCAACCGGGGTATTCGTTTGACCCAAGCGGGCGTCGACTATCTACCGGCAATTCGAAACGCGTTCAAACAGATTGGCGATGCAACTCGCCGCATCGCCAAAATTGCGGAAACGGGGACGCTCACAGTCAGCGTGACCCCGTCGTTCGCCTCCTACTGGCTGATTCCTCGTCTCCAAAGCTTTCACGACAAACATCGCAACATCGACCTTCGGGTGATGACCGGCAAGGAACCCCTCGACTTTGCCCACGACGTGATGGACGTAGCGATCCGTCATGGCACCGCGCAGCACGGGAAGTTCTACCGCGAGCGGCTGTGCGCGGTGGATCTCATTCCGGTCGCCAGTCCGACCTTGATCGCGCAGTTCGGAATGCCCGAAACGGCTTCGGATCTGACGCGCTGGCCCCTCCTACATGAAGTCGAGCGAATGAACTGGCATCTCTGGTTTCAGTCGCAATCCGTGCAAGGTATGAGCCTGCCAAGCGGAACCGCGTTCGATGACTGCGGCATGATGCTAACCGCGATTGTTGCTGGACAAGGGGCTGGTCTCGTCCCCGCAGCGATGGCAGCGCCGGCCCTCGGCGACAACAGGATAGTCAAGGTTTGGGATTTTGATTGGCCCGAGGACTATGCCTATCATCTGGTCTTGCCCGATGGAGACTATGGACCCCTGGTGGCTGCTTTTCGCGAGTGGATAATCGGAGAGATTGCCAACTCATAGAGGATATCTGAGCATCGCTCGCTGCGTAAAACGCGCCACGCCAACTCGAACGTCGAAGCGGCGCCCTGAATCTCTTCGAGTGTGAAATCGCGAGCAATGAAGATCGCCGCCACCGGCGCGGCGTATCAAACCGACATGAACGCCGGTGCATGACGGAGGCCGCTTACTTCTGCAGCAGCGCTTCCTGGTGAGCCTTCACGAGGTCTGCCATGCTGTTGAAGCGGAAGTTCACGGCAGGTTGTTCGCCCGGGTTCATCGTCGCGCCGAAACCGGTCTGCGAATGGCGGCGATAGATCCAGCACGATGCCAGCCCGAACGCGTTCGCGGGCTTGTGGTCGTGAAACAGACTTTCCGCGGTATGGAGAATCGTCTCCTTCCCGATACCGCGGGCGCCCAGCTTGTCCAGCATGTACTCGAAGTTACGCGGCGACGGCTTATAGGAGCCGACGTCCTCCGCTGTGATGATCGCGTCGAATTCGACCCGGAGCTTCGCGTTGCTGTGCGTGAAGCTCTCATTGTCGATGTTCGACAGGATCACCAGCTTGTAGTACTTCTTCAGGTACTGCAGCGCAGCCGCCGAGTCCTCGAATGCCGGCCAGTTACGTATGGACTTGCCGTAGGCGACGCACTCCTCGTGCGTGAAAGGCACCTGCCATTCTTCGGCCAGTCGCTTGTACACGATAGGAAGCAGTTCCTGGTAACGCTTGGCGGGCGTGTAGGCCTGCTGCGACGACTCGTGGCGCGCGTGCGCTTCGAGAACCTGATCCCGCGTCAGCGGCGGACTCACGCGCTCGAGCAGAGGACGCAAGCCTTCGAAGATGCCCGTTTCCCAGTCGATCAGCGTGCCATAGCAGTCGAAAGTCAGCGTATCGAAGTCGGTCAGTTTCATAGTCAATCCTCCTGTTGGTTGGTGAGCTAGACATAGTCTATTGGGCGTGAGCAGCAGCCGTTACTTGTGTTTCCCGCTACCCCCGCGCTTCCTTGATCCACGCTAGTTAGCTCCCATTCGAAGCCTACAATAAGCTTGCGATCCGATCTGGCTGGACGTAAAGTGAGCGCTCGACAAATCAGCAGATGAGGTGATGGATGCTTAAGTTCCTGGCGTTATGTGTCGCATTGGGTGTTTCCGGCACGGCGTTCGCTAAAGCCGATTGCCCGGCCCATCCGAAGAGCGAGTGGATGAAGGAATCGGATGCGCGCGCTCAACTCGAAGCAGAGGGCTATAAGATCAAGAAGTTCAAGGTCGACGGCAACTGCTACGAAATCTACGGCCACAACAAAGAGGGCAAAAAGGTCGAGATCTACTACGACACCAAGACGCTTGCCGTCGTGAAGTCCGAGATCGACTAAGCTCTGGCGCGCGCGATGCCCGTCAAAACCTGGGACATGGGCGTGCGATTCACGCATTGGACCGTTGCGGGCATCGTCGTGTGGAATCTGTTCGGGCCGACTGATCAGACACATCGGGTACTGGGATATATCGCTGCGGGTCTCGTTGCGTGTCGCATCGTGTGGGGGTTTATCGGCACGCCGTACGCGCGATTCTCCGCCTGGTGGCCGACGCCGGCGCATGTGAAAGACTACGTGCGCTCGCTGGGCGCCGGCAAGCCACTGCGTCATCTGTCGCACAATCCGCTAGGCGGCCTGATGGCGATCGCACTCTGGCTGCTGATTCTCGCACTGGCGGCAAGCGGCTGGCTGATGCGCCTCGACGCCTTCTGGGGTGAAGACTGGCCGCATGAGCTTCACACGTATTTGTCAATCGCACTGCAAGTCTGCGTGTGCGTCCATATCTTCGCGGCCGTCGTCATGAGCATCTGGACACGTGACAATCTGATCGGCGCGATGCTGTCCGGCTTCAAACGCGATCCCGCCGACAAGCGCTGACGGCTGCGAGCGCGCTCCGCCGCTAACGACCGCTTGCGGGCCACTACGAACGCCGGATACGGCCATTCACCCCCGGCCCGTTCCGATGGCGCGCTGAATCGCGAATCAGAGGTTCGCAACCTCGCCCCGTATCAAACCCGGCGCAGTCACAGCGTTCGATCACAAAACGGTTTGCTGCGCTGCACGCTCGGGTTTGCCCGGTTGCCGCGGACGGATGCGAAGCATAGGCTTTGTAATACTTTGGTAAGTGTTATTCGCAGGTTGCCGGATAAGCCAGCCGTTTCCGCGATCTGCGCAGGATGCACAGGTGTCACGACCGCGCCGCACAGTTCGGCGCCGGGATACTTCCCCGCCGTCATACGGGTCACGCTGGCGTATCAAACAATGCTCTGATTGACGACTGAAGTGATTGTTTTGGAGCTCAAATGGCTTCGCACAAACCGCTTTACCGATCACTTTATTTTCAGGTAATCGTCGCGATCATCGCCGGCGTTGTGTTGGGAATTTTCGCCCCGCACACTGGCGAGGCGATGAAGCCGCTCGGCGACGCCTTCATCAAACTGATCAAGATGATCATCGCCCCCATCATCTTCTGCACGGTGGTCGTCGGCATCGCCGGCATGGAAGACATGAAGAAGGTGGGCAAGACCGGGGGATTGGCGTTGCTCTACTTCGAGATCGTCAGCGCTCTCGCGCTGGTGGTCGGATTGGTGATCGTCAACCTGGTACAGCCCGGCGCCGGCATGAACGTGGACCCGAAGACGCTGGACGCGAAGGCCGTGGCTACGATCACCAGCGGGCGGAAGATGGAGAGCACGACCGACTTCCTGATGAACATCATCCCCTCGACCGTGGTCGACGCGTTCGCCAAGGGCGAGATACTTCAGGTTCTGTTGTTCGCGCTCATGTTCGGCTTCGCGTTGCACTCGTTCGGCGGTAGAGGCACATTGATATTCGACTTTGTCGAGAAGATCTCCCACGTGTTCTTCCGCATCGTCGGCTTCATCATGAAAGCGGCGCCGATCGGCGCCTTTGGCGCGATGGCCTTTACCATCGGCAAATACGGCATCGGCAGCATGGTCTCGCTTGGAATGCTGATGCTCACGTTCTATGCGACCTGCCTGTTCTTCATCTTCGTCGTGCTAGGACTGATTGCCCGGTTCCATGGCTTCAGCGTGTGGAAATTGATCAAGTACCTCAAGGAAGAACTGTTTATCGTTCTTGGAACCTCCTCGTCGGAAGCAGCGTTGCCTCGTGTCATGGTGAAGCTGGAGAATCTCGGCGCGAAGAAGTCCGTGGTCGGACTAGTCATTCCAACCGGGTACTCTTTCAATCTCGATGGCACGTCGATCTACCTCACCCTGGCTGCCGTCTTCATCGCCCAGGCGACGAATACGCCGCTTGACCTCACGCATCAGATCACTTTGCTGGCCGTCTTGCTGCTGACCTCCAAAGGCGCTGCGGGCGTTACGGGCAGCGGGTTCATCGTGCTGGCGGCAACGCTGTCCGCGGTCGGACATGTACCCGTTGCAGGCCTTGCGCTGATCCTCGGCATCGACCGCTTCATGTCCGAAGCGCGCGCGTTGACGAATTTCATCGGCAATGCTGTGGCTACGTTGGTGGTCGCCAAGTGGACCCATGAACTGGACGAACCCAGAATGCGCCGGGTCCTGGATAAAGAGACTCCGGAAGAGGCGGACGAGCCGGAAAAGGTGTTTGACCGTACGGACGAACGGATGCCCATTGCTACAGCAGGACCGGGCTCGCACAACATCTAGAGAGCCCGGCAAGTTGCCGCACTATCGACCTGACAGGCGGGAGCTCAGCCGACGCGTCGTCGGACCAACTGCCGCAGCGACAGCGCGTGCAGCAGGATCGAAACTGGGACCACGAAAGCAGGGGTCAGCACATCCGGATAAGTGCCGGCGCCGATGCTCGTCACGCTCGGAACGAGCAACTGGAAGGGCCCAGGCGAAGTGATCATCCCCAAGGTAATCGCGACGGCGAAGTCGGCGAGGCCGAAGATGTTCCAGGCGATCGCCGCCTTCCGGCCTTGAGCTGTGCCGCTCGCCACGGCGATTGCCGCCGGCGCGGCGAACAGGCCGGTCAAGACATCGCCGACGCCCGCCGGCAACGCGAACACGCCGGGCAGCGCCCCATGCAGCCAGGCGGCGAGAGCCCAACCGCCAAATACCCGATAAAGCTGAAGAGCGACAAGCCAGGTCGCCGGCATTCCATCGAGCACCTGCCCTACCCGCCTCGACAACAGCAGCAGCGGCGCGCCGATCATAACGGGCAGGAAGATCGCCAACGGCAACAACGGCAACGCCGAGGCGCTCGTGCGAAAGACGCCATTGATCGCCGCGCTCCAGACGACAGCGAACCACAGCGTGTCTGGAATCATGACCGCTAGCCAGGTCGCGCGGCGTTGGCGCGGCGTCAGTTCCGCGTTTTCGAGGCCGAGCCACAAACCGACTGCAATAAGCCCATGGACCATCAACTGATGAGCGGTGATCGCAACGCCGCTGGTTGGGATTATGGGCTTCCAGTAGATCAACGCAATCCACAGCACGGTCAACGGAACCAGCCAAAGCAGGCTGCGCCAGGCGGGACGCGGCAGGACGATGCCGGCGGGAATAGAGGCGGCGGTCATCACTGGTTCTCCAGGTTGATTCGGGTCTTGGTCAATGCAGCCTCGAACACCGCGGTGAGAATGCCGAGTCGGCCTTCCAGGAGATTTCGCGCCAGGTTGGTGGAAAGCTGCGCGAAGTCCGGCCCCATCACCACGCCGAGATTTGGCGAGGGCGGTGGTCCTGACGCACGCAACTGGGTGAACCAGGCCTTTGCGGCCTCGGTGTCGTTTTGCGATGCCAGCGTGCGGAAGCCCGCCTGTTCAATCGCCTCGCGCGTTGCATCGGCTGTCAGGAGAAAGCTTGTTGTCGACGTGCGCGCCCAGGGAACCGGGTAGTACGGTTCGCTGCCGTTTGCGACGACATCGAACGTCGCGAACCGGCCGGATGGCTTCAGCACGCGTCGAATCTCCCGGTAAAGCCGTGCGCGCTCGGCGATGTTCATCGCGACGTGCTGCAACAATACGGCGTCGAAGCGGCTGCCGTCGAAGGGAAGGTCCAGCGCGCTGGCGGCATGGAACGACACCTGTTCGCTCTGCCCTGTGCGTCGGGTGAGATAGCGTGCTGCATCCACGAACGGTTCGCTCAGGTCGATACCCGTCACCCGGCAGCCATAGGTTGCAGCCAGAAAACGGGCCGGCCCGCCAACGCCGGAACCGACGTCCAGCACGGCCATGTCGGCGGTGATCCCGGCGAGTTTGGCAAGTTCGGCGGTGGCCGCAAGCCCACGGGTGTGAAACTGGTCAAGGGCGCCTAGTTGCTGCGGCGTGAGTTGCTGATCCTCCGGCCCAAAAACTGCGAGCGCGATCTTCAACCGGTCGGTCAGGTCGGTCGCGTGATAGTGATCTCGTACGCCATCAAGTGCATCAGTCATTGCAAGGTTCCTCCACGATCTCAGCGGATTGTTCAGGGCTCGCGAGCCGACACCGGCCCGAGTCCTCATCTGCAGGCGTAGGTGTACCATGGCCTCTCGCGAGCAACTATTCCTCACAATGTTGACGGGCTATGAAGCAGAACTTCACAGTCAGACAGGGCGCGCTCGATGGCGTGGAGGTGTTTCTGAGTGTTGCCCAGCATCGCAGTTTTCGCCGGGCGGCCGCTGAACTCGGAGTGACGCCGTCGGCCGTCAGCCAGACGGTGCGTGTACTTGAAGCACGCATTGGCGCCGCCCTCTTCATACGCACCACGCGTAGCGTCGGCCTGACCGAAGCGGGCGAACGATTTCTTTCGCACGCACAGCCCGCCTTCGAGGCGCTTGTCGCCGCTAGTGAAGTTGCGCGCGGACTTGGCGAGCGGCCCGCCGGGTTGTTACGCCTTTCCGTGCCGCGCGCGGTGGTGCCAATCCTGCTGGAACCGCTGATTGCCTCCTTCTGCCACGCTTATCCCGAGGTCGAAGTGGAGATCGCCGCAAGCAAGGAGTTGATCGATCTTGCGGCGGAAGGATTTGACGCCGGTATCCGGCTGGGTCAGTTCGTCGACGCCGACATGATCGCGGTACCGTTGACGCCACCGTTACGCCTGATCGTCGTCGGCAGCCCTGCCTACTTTGCGGCGCGCAGCCGGCCCATGCACACGGACGACCTGCGTCAACACGCATGTTTGCGATGGCGGCGATCCAGCGGCGCGCTCGCGCTATGGTCTTTCAACGGCAACGGCCAGCCGATCGAGATCGCCGTATCCGGCCCGCTCATCGCCCACGATTTTCCCACCTTGCTCGGCGCGGCAGTCGAAGGCGTAGGCCTTGCGCAACTCCCTGAGCCGATGGCGGCTGAAGGGTTGAGAACGGGGAAACTGGTGCACGTGCTGGAACCGTTCGCGCCGATGATACCCGGCGTGTTTCTCTACTATCCAAGCCGCCGGCAGATCATGCCGAAGCTGCGCGCCTTCATCGATCATGTGAAGAGCCACCCAGCCGGCGATAGCGAAGGCTCGGGTACATGATGACTATTGGCGTGCCGGGTTGCACATAGGAAGGTCCAGCAGAGCGACCCTAGATGGTCGCGCTCTGACGGATGACGGCCGTCTCAGGTCGACCCGCTTGCACCGCTCGCGGCTGGTCGACATATGCCCGCTGTGATCCGCTCGGGACGCTAGCGCATTTCGGCGCGAAGCTCGCGTACCCCACGGCCGAGCCTCCGACGCAGCAGAGTCCGCAATGTCGCCGAGTCGGCGTAGCCAACCTCGCTCGCAATTTTCTCGAGGTCGTAGCCAATCGAAACGAGGTTTTGCGCCCGCTCGATTCGCAGGTCCTGGAAGAACGCCAGTGGCGACTTACCCAGCACTGCCTCGGTGCGGCGTTGCAACGTGCGGGGTCCGACGGACAATGCAGCCGCTGCCGCCTGAAGCGAAAACCCCGAGGAAAGATTGTCGCGAGCCCATCGCTCGAATCGCGCGACCAATGGATCGGCGTGGGCGAGGTGATCGGGAATGATGTATTCGGCCTGGGAGGAACGCTTGTCGATGAGCATGAAGCGGGCAACGAGCGTCGCGAGTTCGGGGCTTGCCTGACGCAACAACCATAGCGCAAGGTCGAGATGGCCCATCGCGGAACCCGCCGTCACCACGCGATCCGAGGCGACGACCATGCGTGAATCATCCAGATTGACGGCCGGATAGCGTTGGCGGAAGAAAGGCGCCAATGACCAGGTGGTCGTCGCTTCGCGATTATCCAGAAGCCCGGCTTCGGCCAGCAGGAAAGTACCGATGCAGGCGGCCGCGATGCCGACGCCGTCAGCATGCCAGGTACGCAGGTACGCCATCGCCTCGCGCACGTCCGGACGCCCCAGCGCCTCGATCAGGCGCTCCGGTTGCCTGACATTCGGCGCAGGCACCACCACCCAATCCGGGCGGGGAACGTTGCTTGCCGGTTCGACTGGAGTCGACAATCCATGCGCGGTACGAATGCGTCTGCGTACGCCAACGAGCCTCACATCGAAGGGCGGTGCGGCGAACCCCTGGGCGGCGGCCAGTTCGTTGGCCGTCGCGAAAGTATCCAGCAGTACCGTGAGCCCGGTGTCGAACAGGCCGTCAAGCGCGAAGATGACGAGTCTCATGTCGCAAATAACTCTATTAATGTCATTTGCGACTATAGCCCCGCTCCGATCGGACGTCTAGACTGCATAGCCATGCGGCCGCGGTAGTGCGCTTGCGCCGGTTGAACATTCAAGCAATCCGCTGGCACATAGCTGCGCTTGCAAAAGGAGAAGATATGAGTGGTTTGATACAAGCTGACCTCGACCGTCCGATCTGGACGGCCCTCGCAACGAAGCAGGCGCACCTTGGATACGGAGACACGCTTGCCCGTCGATACCACCCCGATGTGGCGCCCTTCGCTGCCCTGGCATTCGAAACCCCTGCGGCATACCAGGCGCTCCTTCAGCTTCTGTTGCCTCACGAGCAGGTAGCTGTCCTGCAATCCGATGAACCGATCGGTCCAATCGACGGGCTTCAAATGACGCGCGTGGGAGTGATCCATCAAATGATCGCCCGGCACCGCGAAGCAAGCGGCACGGACGACCGCGCGGTAAGCCGGATGGGTGACGCGGATGCGAACGACATGCACGACCTGGTCCAGAAGACCAAGCCCGGCCCCTTCGGCAAGCGAACTCGCGAGATGGGCAACTACATTGGGATTCGCGAGCGCGGGCGTCTAATTGCGATGGCTGGCGAACGGATGTGCGTCGACGGATACGTCGAGATCAGCGCCGTTTGCGTCGATGAAGACTATCGGGGAAAAGGCCTTGCTGGCCGGCTCGTAAATATCCTGCGTAGAGAAATCGAGCAACGCGGGGAAACGCCGTTTCTCCATGTGTTCAGTAACAACATTTCCGCGATTGGGTTGTATGAGCGTCTCGGCTTCGAATTGCGCCGCACGTTCCATCTTACCCGCGTCGGACATGCAGATTCGCTTTCGACTTCAGTTCCTACGTCCTAGAAAAAGGTCGAAATGGGCTAACCATCGGTTATTCGGCCACCACGTTGGTCGACAGAAGCGAAGCTGTCTTCTCTACAGCAGGTCTACCAGCCGGAGGCTATCCGAAAACTCGAGCCCATGCCGCCCGAAGGCGACGCGCGCGGTTTTCGAAGAGATATGACGCAATCAACGCCAGGAGGCCTGAAATAGCACCCGTCACGATGTGCTCGAGATACGGGATGCGGTAGTGACTCGCGTGCGAATAGGCGTCGCCTACCGTCGTCAGGACGCCGACGACAAGCGCATTGCCGTATCGATGCGCGTAGAGTTTCTGCACAGGTGTGAAGGTCAAAAGTACGGCCAGGAGTCCGGTAAGCAGACCGGTATGGAATGCAATCGTCCAGTGGGCAAGGCTCATGACATTGCCCCAACTTCCCGGCATGCAAGTCATGCACGCGCTGGTCGGCTGCCAGAAACGCTGGATGAACAGCCTGGCGCGGCGTTTCCACTCGGTTGACATGATGTATTCCCAACAATGCCGTTGCCACAGCCGACGCCACCACGCGTTTCGTTGGCGCGGTTTCCAGGCCGTTTGACCGCATTGCCGTCAACGCCAAGGATGCGTCGAATCTGCACGCCGTCGAGGCCGGGTAAGAACGCGTACATGGTCGAATACTACACCGCGATTGGGCGGCCGCCGTCTTGTCCGGAACCGGTATTCAGCACTTGCGTTTATCGCTGCGACTCCATCGACGACAGGCAGCGAACGAGCGCTTGCTCGTGAAGTGAGCGTCCGGACTAGCCGGCCCATGCCGTCATTCGGGTCGCCGTTGTACAGTGTCGATTGAATGGAAGGAGACGCGATATGGAGAACCCATCGAACAAGTGGCCGACACTTTGCGCGTTGGTTTTATTGCTCGCTGGCTGCGCGGCGGGCGGCAGCCCGCAAAGCACGACGCACTTGAGCACGTCGCAGTGCCGCGACCTGGCCGCGCTCAGGAACAACGCCCCTTTAACTCCGGAGCGAAACCGCAGCGAACTGGCGGCTCTAAGGAAAGCTGGCTACGATCCATCCAGGTGGTTCGACCCGTACTACCCGGATGATCTACAGGCGGCGCAGCGCCGGGTCGACAGCTGGTTCCAGGCGGAGTGCCAGCAGGCGCCGCCCGCTTGACGCCAAACTCTAGCGTTGAAGGCCATCGAGAAGGTCGAAAAATTGCAAGGCACCCGTAACCTGATCGCCCACACCGCCGGATGTGACGCTGTGCTGCTCGATGCAATCTGCATACACCGCGTGAAACTTACGGGTTGGCGATAGGCGACTCGCGGTCGACGATTTTTCAAGCACCTTTCCAAGCAGTGCATCGAACCGCCTGACGCGGGTCACTCTGCAACAGGTGATTGCGTTCCCTCAGGCCACCCGAAGAGCCGTCAAGTCCGATCGCCGGATGCCTCCAGCGTCAGCCATAGCCGTTATTTCGATAACATATCGAGGCCGACATGCCCGTGACGTGGGGAAACTCGGTATAGTTCGAAAGCGCGGGCATTTCGGTTGCCCCATTCTGAAGGATGTCGATATGATTCCAATCGGTGTAGCAGCCTCAGTACTCAGCGGCGTGAGCAGCGCCATCGGTTCCGGGCTGTCGAAGCTGACAGGCCAAAGCTCCACGAGTGAATCGAGCCAGCCGAGTTTTGCAGCACATCTGAAGGCGGCAACGTCACCGAGCAGTTCAGGCAAAAGCGTCCATCACCTTCACGCGCATGGCGCAGTAAGCGCATTGGCGGATCGGTCGCCATCGTCAGCGCAAGCCACTACCGGTTCCGGTACGACAGCGGTCGGCTCGGTTATCAATATCAGCGCCTAAAATACCACCGCATACGAGTCGACCAGCCGTGTCTGGTCGCATTGTGCCCGGCCAGCGGTCGAATCGATCGTCGTGTGAAGACGCTACATCCGCTCGGCGCGGCGCCCCGCATCGAGGTCGACGGCATGTTGCTCGCCGAATCGGCCAATCGCTAAAAGAACCCACTCTCAGCAACGGCACAGCCGCATGCCAATGCACGCACTTCTGAAACCGTTTGCCTGCCAAAGACTTTCAGTCGCAGTGCCACCGCATGAACCCATTGGCTTTCCGTCTACGCCAGCGAGCTTGCAGGGTAAGGCTCAATCAATTCAGCGAAACGGTCTGCAAGCGTCTGCCTTGCACGCGCCGGCCAGATCGCGCTGAGTTCGAAACGCGGCAGCGCGGCGCCGTCGACGATCTCGCACAGCCTTACTCCGCTAAATTGCAGCGCCCGCACCGAACGCGGCAGCAGCGACACACCGCACCCCGCGGCGACGCACGCGAGCACGGTCAGCGACCGGTTCGCGTCCTGCACGATCTCCACCTCGCAATCCGCCTGCCGGAACGCGCTCAGGATGCCGGCGCGAATGTTGGGTAACTGGCCCTGCGGGAACCATACGAGCCCGTGCTGCGCGAGCTCGCGTAACGACACAGTGGCGCCGGCCTGCAACGGAAACGTCGCCGGCAACACCGCGACCAATTGCTCCCGCGCGATCAGCTTCTCCCGCATCTTGCCCGCGACCGCCACCGGCGTATGCAGCAAGCCGATATCGATTTCCCCTTTCTCGAGCGCGCTTGCCTGCTCCGCGTTGCTCATCTCGCGCAGCACCAACTCGACATCCGGCACCGATGCGCGCAACGCCGCAATAGCGCGCGGCAGCACCTCGAACAGCGCCGCGGACGCGAAGCCCACCGTCAGACGCCCTGCCCGTTGCGCGCCGATTTCGCGAGCGCGGTGCGAGGCGGCGTCGATTCTCGCGACGCTCATCCGCACGTCCTCGACAATCGCCAGCCCGGCGGCGGTAAGGTCCGCACCACGCCGCGTCCGGTTAAACAGCTTGACGCCCAGGTCCTTCTCCATGCGAGTGAGCGCCTGACTGAGCGCGGGTTGCGCGATGTTCAGCCGTTCAGCGGCGCGCGTGACGCTGCCTGCATCGGCGACGCAAAGGAAGTACTTCAGGTTGCGCATGTCCATATTAAAACGATATGAAAAATGATCATTTGCATCATATATCTTTATCCACCCGCTCACTAGAATGCCTCCACGTGCGATGAGCAAGCAGAGCGTCGCCACGAAAATATCGACAGCCTTGGATGGGACCAGAGTCAGGCGCCAAAGCGCCAACTCGGGTCGACAGGAGACAAAGATGAACTGGTACCGCGAAATATCGACGCTGGAAAAACGCACGCTGTGGAGCTGCTTTGCCGGATGGGCGCTCGACGGCGTGGACACGCAGCTGTTCAGCCTCGTGATCCCGACCTTGCTAGTGACCTGGGGCATCGGCAAAGGCCAGGCGGGCTTGATCGGCGGCGCAACGTTAGTCGCCGGCGCGTTGGGCGGACTGCTTGCGGGCATGCTGTCGGACCGGTACGGCCGCGTGCGCGCGTTGCAGATCACCGTGATCTGGTTCTCGCTCTTCACCTTTCTCAGCGCCTTCGCGCAGAACTTCGAACAGTTGCTTGTTCTCAAGGCTTTGCAAGGCGTGGGCTTTGGCGGCGAATGGACCGCTGGCGCCGTGCTGTTGAGCGAGACCATGCGCGCGGAGCATCGCGGCAAGGCGATGGGCATCGTGCAAAGCGCGTGGGGTTTTGGCTGGGCGGGCGCAGTGCTTCTGTACACGCTGGTTTTCTCGTTCGTACCGCCGGATTGGGCGTGGCGGTTGCTGTTCGGCATCGGCGTGATTCCGGCCGGCCTCGTGCTTTATCTGCGCCGCAACGTGGTCGAACCGCCACGCGCCGCCGCGCCGGTCGCGTCGCCGAGGCAGGCGCTCCCCGCCGCACGGAATATCTTCGACCGGTCGGTGATTCGCACGACGATCGTGGGCGCGCTGATCGGTGTCGGGGCGCACGGCGGCTATCACGCGATCACGACATGGCTGCCCACTTATCTCAAGACCGAACGGCATCTGTCAGTGCTCGGCACCGGTGGGTATCTTGCCGTCATCATTACGGCGTTCATCTGCGGCTGCTTCGTGAGCGCGTGGCTGCAGGACCGCATCGGCCGCCGGCTCAACGTGATTCTGTTCGCCGTGTGCTGCATCGCGACGGTCAATCTCTATGTCTTCCTGCCGATGGGCGACACCGCCATGCTGTTCCTCAGCTTTCCGCTGGGCCTCTTTGCAGCCGGCATCCCCGCCACGCTCGGCGCACTGTTCAACGAACTTTATCCGCAAGGCATTCGCGGTACCGGCGTGGGCTTTTGCTACAACTTCGGACGGATCGTCTCGGCGGGTTTTCCGGTGCTCGTCGGACACATGGGCAACTCGATGCCGCTCGGCTCGGCGCTCGGCATCGATGCCGGCATTGCCTACGGACTCGTGGTCGTGGCCGCGCTCATGCTGCCGGAAACGAAGAACCGCCGGATCGCGACGGTAACGGCCAACGCCGCGAGCCGCGCATAACGGGGAAACACATGATCGACGAACAGATTCAAACGAGGCAGACGCAAGACACTGCGGTGGCGGACCAGTGGTATCACACCAAGGATCAGCGAATCGTCGCAATCGACGCGCATGCCCACGTGTTCGTACGCGGCTTGCCGCTGGCGCGGCAGCGTCGCCATGCGCCGGATTACGACGCAACGGTGGACGCCTACGCGGGTCACTTGCTGTTAAACGGCGTCTCGCACGCCGTGCTCGTGCAACCCAGTTTTCTCGGTACCGACAACTCCTTTTTCCTCGATGTGGCGAAGCGCTATCCGCGGCGTTTTCGTGGGGTGGCGGTCGTGGATTGCGCAGTCACCGATCACGAGCTCGCGCTGCTCGATAGCACAGGCGTGGTGGGTATCCGGTTGAATCTCGTCGGCCTGAAGCTTCCTCAACTGACCGCACCCGACTGGCGGCGCCTGTTCGCGCGTGTCAACGCGCTCGGCTGGCATGTCGAGGTTCACCGTCAAGCCGTGGATTTACATGCCGTTGTCGGGCCGCTGCTCGAGCAGGGCTGCACGGTGGTCGTGGATCACTTCGGCCGGCCCGATCCGCGCACTGCTGCCGACGATCCAGGCTTCACGTATCTGCTGTCGCTTGCCGCTACCGGACGCGTCTGGGTGAAGCTGTCGGCGGCTTACCGGAGCGCGGTGAACGACGACGGCACAGCATTGGGCACCGCTCTCGCGAGCCAGCTTCTCGACGCTTACACACCCGCGCGACTGGTGTGGGGCAGCGACTGGCCGCATACGCAGCATCAGCAACTCGTCGATTACACCGCGACCCGTCGTGCGCTCGATCTGTGGGTTCCGGACGCGGCGCAGCGCGAGTCTATTTTGACCAGCTCGGCGCGCACGCTTTATCGATTCGAATAAGCGCTCGACCGCGGCGGCCAATCCGCCGGAGCGGCACATCACAACGGCAGCGATTTCAGCCATGTCGCCGATCTTTCGGGATCGGCCGGAAACGCGATTGCAAAAAGGCGCCAGTTCCACCCTGTGACGTTTGCTCACAAAGTCAATATTTTTCGTGCATTGTCCTCCCACCGGTCACGGCGCTTAATCTCCCTTGAGAGCAATCCGCAACGCGTAGATCTGGGGAAAACCATGGACCTTGAGGCGCTCAAACCCGCGATTTCCGATCGGTTGATGAAACGGATCGCCTGGCGGCTCGCGCCGCTGATGATCCTGATGTACATTGCGAACCAGCTTGACCGCGCAAACATCGGCTATGCAGCGCTGACCATGAACGCCGAACTGCACATGACAGCGGCGCAATACGGTTTCGCGGCAAGCCTGTTTTTCCTTGGCTATATTCTCTTCGAAGTACCGAGCAACCTGTGCATGCATCGGTTTGGCGCCCGGCTGTGGATGACGCGCATCCTGCTGAGCTGGGGTCTGCTCTCCTCGCTGACGAGCTTCGTTCCCGACTCCCGTTGGCTCTACATCGCCCGCTTCTTTCTTGGCGCATTCGAGGCGGGTCTGTTTCCGGGCATGGTGTACTACCTCACGCTGTGGATGCCCGCGCGCAATCGCGTCTGGATGATGTCGCTGTTCGTCACCGCTATCCCACTGACCGGTGTGCTCGGCGCGCCCGTCTCCACGTGGCTGATGGCACACGCCACCGTGTTCGGCGTGAGCGGCTGGCGCGCGATGATTCTGCTGGAGGGATTGCCCGCGATCATTCTCGGCGTGGTCGCCTATTTCTGGCTGACGGACGACCCTTCCCGCTCGCGGTGGCTTTCCGCCGCTGAAAAGGGCGAAATCGCCGCCGCGCTGGCTGCCGAACGGGCTCAGGCAGCAACCGCCACCTCGTCGTCCGACGTCTCGCGAGCGCTTCGAAATCCGAAAGTCTGGGCCCTCGGCATCGTCTATTTCGGCACCAACGCCGGCATCATCGGCTTGCTCTATTTCCTGCCGCAAGTCATCAAGACGTTTGAAAGCACATTCGGGGTGAAGTACAGCCTCACGGACGTCGGGCTGATCACGGCGATTCCATTCGGCGTCGCTGTCATCGCGATGCTGATCTGGGGCCGTCTGGTGAGCCGCCACAATGTCGGGGCCTGGCATGTGGCCGGCCCGCTGCTGGTGTGCGCAGCCGCGCTCTCGGTGGCGCTACTGCTGAAGTCTCCCTACCAGTCGATCGTTGCGCTTTCGATTGGCGCGTCGGCCTGCTTTTGCAGCATCACGACTTTTTGGCAGTTGCCCAGCCGCATACTCACGGATCGGGCTGCGGCGGCCGGCATCGCGCTGATCACGAGTATCGGCGTATCGTCAGGATTTTTGCTGCCGTATTTTATCGGGTGGGTCAAGGATACGACCGGCACGTTCGTGCTTGCGTTCGTCGGCATTGCAGCGACGATGGTGCTCGCTTCCATCGTGGTCATGCTGCTCGAAACGCGCTGGCGCGAGGTCGGCCTGCGCCGGCTGGCGAGCGAATAGGCGTCGCCTGCGCCTCGCCGCACGAAGGGCTATCATCGGCGTATCCATTGCCCACTCCTTTTCGCCAGCAAGGATTATCGATGCGCCGCGGTGTTCCCAGTCTCAGCGCCCTGCAAGCTTTTGAAGCAGCGGCGCGTCATGAAAGTTTTTCGAAGGCCGCGGCCGAGCTGTCGCAGACGCACGGCGCGGTCTGCAAGAAGGTCAACGAACTCGAGGCGCATCTGGGCATCACGCTCTTCGAGCGAGTCCGTCAGCGGCTGGTATTGTCCGCGGCGGGCGCGGAGTACGCACGGCGGATCCGCGTCCATCTCGACCAGATTCGACGCGATACGCTCGAACTGGTCCGCAAGCAAAGCGAAGTGAAGCTCCAGCTAGCCGTCGGCGTCACATTTGCATCTCAATGGCTGATTCCACGTCTGCATGATTTCTACGAGTCCAATCCCGATCTGCAACTCCACATCATGGGTCGCGACCAGCCGACTTTCTTCGACGATTCGAGTTTCGATGCCGCGATCTATTTTGCGCAGAGCTTGTGGCCTGCAATGCCAGGACAGCCGCTCGTCAGCGACGATGAAATTCTTGCTGTCTGCGCGCCCTCGTTGATCGGTACGCGCGGTACGTTGAGCGGCGCAAGGATCAGCGCGCTGCCCTGGATCCACACCCGCGATCTACCGCGCGCATGGCTTGCATGGTCCGAAACGGCGTGCGCCCAGGTCATCGAACCCAGCACGTCGAACCAGCACTACGACATGTTCATCATGGCGATTAACGCCGCGATTTCCGGACTGGGTGTGGCCTTGCTTCCGCACATCCTGATCGAACGGGAATTGCGCAGCGGTGCACTCGTCCAGATCCACCCTCATTCGATCCCGAATCCGGAGACCGTCTACTACTCGTTTCCAGAGCAGAAACGGGAGTGGGAGCCGCTCAAACGCTTCGATCAATGGCTAGACGCCGCGGTTCGCGACTATCGTGACGGCCGCCGCGACCGCGCGGCAGCTATCGAAGCGACGCTTGCGTCACACTAGCAACATCCGCGTCAGGCGAGTTCGCGCAGATCGGGATTTTCGCGCAGGAGTTGCTGATAGAGTCCCTGGAATCCAAGCCATGCTACATAGTCGGATCCCAGTTGCGCGCGCGTGGCCTGCGCCTCCTCGTCGGAGAGCGGCTCGATCGGGCCGGCCGCCTCGGCCAGTAACTGCACCTGGCAGCAACGCTCCATCGCGATGAAACGATACGCTGCGGCATCGACGGATGAGCCGACCGTCAGCAGCCCATGATTGAGCAGAATCGCGGCGCGCTTCGTGCC
The DNA here is from genome assembly GCF_004339745.1 of Paraburkholderia sp. BL9I2N2. Taxonomy (GTDB): domain Bacteria; phylum Pseudomonadota; class Gammaproteobacteria; order Burkholderiales; family Burkholderiaceae; genus Paraburkholderia. Next base: position 2,626,211 of record NZ_SMGP01000001.1, read on the forward strand.
CATCGTCTGCGCGATCCGGCGACCCTCTTCAGTGGCGAGCACCACTACGTCGCCACGAAATAGCACGTGATCCTCGTGGAAGAGACAGGCTTCCTGATTGAGCGGAGCAAGCAGCCGTGCGCGCGCAGAAAATGCGCGACCGAAAGTCGTGTGTGTATGGGCTGCTGCAACGACATCGGGGTTCGCGCCGTGGATGCCGCAGTGAATCGCGGCCGCCGCGGCGTTGACCGGTCCGGTCCCGTGATAAACGTTGGCATCCTCGTCGATGCAAACGAGATCGTCGGGATGAATCGACGAAAAATGCTGTGCGTACGGGTTGACCCAAAACCGATCGTGAAACTCCGGGTCGCGTACCGTGATATGTCCGGCTATGCCTTCGGCGAGCCCGAATCGCGCGAAGATGCGAAATGCGGCAGCGAGTTTGAGCTTGCGATGTTGCCGCTCTTCGTCGAGGCTGGCGAATACAGGCGGCTCCGGCAAGCGTCCGCCAATTGGCTTCGGAATCTGCAACTCGCGGACTTCCGCGTGACCCATGACATGCTCCTTCGTGCGATTGAAGCATTCATTCTCAGGCCGCACGGACCGCACGGTCCATCGACGATTTGTCACAAGTTTGCTTCTTGCGCTCACAAGGCGCAGCCCACTTCCCCATGGCTTGCCGAGACCGGCGCCACTCACGCTTGCGGTGCCCATGGCTCTTCGAACGTCCCGCATGCATGCCCGCGACCGATCGCGTCCACTGCTTTCGTGCGAGACGGTTAACTCCAATGTGAATGAAGCAATCAGTCGACGTTAACCCGCATGGCATTTTGGCAACCAATACTTTTCACGAGCATGCGAATTCAGATATCGACGCTTGCATGCTCGCGGTCAATCGCCGCGTCGTCGAAAGCAACGCAATGATCCGCCGGGACCCCCCACGTGCGATGCCGATCCGGGTGACGCCGGCGCTGAGGAGTGACTGATGAAAAAACCGCGCATTGCCATTCTTGGCTTCGCGATCGAATCGAACCGGTTTGCGCCGGTGTCCACGCGCGCCGATTTCGTATCGCGCGCCTACTTGCAAGCTACCGCGCTCCTGGACGACGCACGCAAGGAAGCGCCGGTGATGACGCCGGAAATTCCCGCATTCGTTCGAACGATGGATGCGACCTCTGAGTGGACACCTGTCCCGATCCTCTTTGCCAACGCAGAGTCGGGCGGCCCGGTCGAACACGCATTCTTTGCCGACACGCTGGGCGAATTCGAACAGCGGTTGCGTGCGGCACTGCCGCTCGACGCTGTCTATATCTGTGAGCATGGCGCCGCCATCACGACCGAAGAAGACGATCCCGACGGCGCGGTTTTCACGCTCGTACGCAATATCGTCGGACCCGTGGTGCCGATCGTCGCCACCGTCGACCTGCATGCGAACGTGTCCGACCGGATGGTGAACACCGTCGACGCGTTGGTCTCATACCGCCGCAATCCTCACACCGACATGGCCGAGCGCGGCGCCGAGGCCGCCCGCATCCTGAGCGAATTGTTGAATGGCATGCGCACGACTGTCGCGCATGTACGCATGCCCGTCTGCGCGCCACCCACCCAGTTGCTGACCGCCCCGGGAACCGGACCGTATGCGGAAATGATCCGGCGCGCGGAAGCGCTGGACGACCCGCGGATCGTGAATGTCTCGATTGTCGGCGGCTTTGCGTTCGCGGACACGCCGAAGAACGGCTTGACGGTACTCGTGACCACGCGCGGAGATGCACCGCTCGCACATCAAGTGGCCATCGATCTTGTGTCGTATGCGTGGCAAGAGCGTGCCGCATTCACGCCGACGCTGACGCCCCTCGACGACGCGGTGCGCCTCGCCAAAGCGACGAGCGACGATCCTGCGTTAGCGCCCCTGCTACTCGCCGACGTGGCTGACAACCCGGGCGGCGGCGGGCGCGGCAACACGCCGTTCGTGCTCAAGGCGCTGCTCCAGCACGAGGTGCAAGGGGCGATCCTCGGTGTCGTCACCGATCCGGATCTGGTGGCCGACGCCCACGTGGCGGGCACCGGGCAAGCGCTCGTTGCGCGCTTCAATCGTGCTGAAACCACTGTGTATTCGGAGCCGTTCAACGCGCCGGCCCGCGTGCTGAAACTGCACAACGGCAAAGGTGTCGGCCGACGCGGACAACTGGCGGGCTGCAGCTTCGACCTTGGACCGTGCGCCGCGCTGCAGATCGGCGGCGTGACGGTCATCGTCATCAGCAAGCGACATCAGTGTCACGAGCCGATGTTCTTCGAGATGTTCGGCATCGACATTGCACGTGCGCGCGTCGTCGTATTGAAGTCGCGCGGCCATTTCAGGGCGGCATTCGACGAGTTCTTTTCCGACGCACAGATCGTCAGCGTCGATGCGCCAGGTCTGACTTCCCCGATCCTCGCGCGATTCGATTTCAAGAAGCTGCCGCGGCCCGTCATACCGCTGGACGACATTTCCACGTGGAGTCCGACGGTCCGCACCGTTCTGCCAAGGAGCGACCCGCGATGACCGAATTACCCCGCGAAGACTTGCTGTCTTCACAGCACGCGCAAGGCACGCACCATTGCAACAGAGGATATTCCCAATGAACGATACGCTAGACGTGACGCGAGTCAGACCACAGACCGCCCGGAAGGTCATCTGGCGTCTGGCGCCGCTGCTGATATTGCTCTACATGGTCAACCAGATGGACCGGGCGAACGTCGGCTACGCGGCGTTGACGATGAATCGCGAACTCGGCATGTCGGTCTCCCAGTTCGGGTTGGCCGCCGGTCTCTTCTACGCTGGGTACATTCTCGTTGCGGTGCCGAGCAATCTGCTGCTCGCGCGATTCGGCGCACGGCTGTGGATGACGCGTATTCTCGTCACCTGGGGATTGATCGCTTCGCTGACCGCATTCGTCAACAGCCCTCACATGCTGTACGCGCTGCGCTTTCTCCTCGGCATTGCAGAGTCAGGCTTCTTTCCGGGGATGATTCTGTATGTCACGTTCTGGCTGCCGCGGCAGGAGCGGGTGTGGCTGATGTCGCTGCTGTTTCTCGCCATTCCGCTGTCGAACATGCTGGGTGCACCGATTTCAACTTTCGTCATGGAGCATACGCATCTGTTCGGCTGGTCCGGCTGGCGCTCGATGTTCTTCATAGAAGGATTGCCGGCGATCGCGCTCGGTGTCGTCACGTTCATCGTCATGAAGGACCGGCCCGACGACGCCCGGTGGTTGACCGTCGAAGAGCGCGCCGAACTGAGCCATGCGCTCGCGGTGGAGAGGCAGGAAGCCCAACGGGTGTCGCCGAAAAGCGCATGGCTTGCGTTGCTCGACCGGCGAGTTCTCGCATTCGGACTGATCTACTTCGGGATCAATATCGGCGTCGTCGCACTGTCGTTTTTCTTGCCGCAGATGGTCGCGGAGTTCTCCCACCTGTACGCTGTCAAATATTCGGTCTTCCAGGTTGGACTGATTACCGCTGTGCCATTCGCGGTGTCGGCGGTGACCATCCTGTTGTGGGGACACTATGCTCGACGTACCGCGCTCAGCGCCTGGCACGTTGCGATTCCAACGGCGATCGGCGGTTTGTCGTTCGCCGCTGCGCTGTTCCTTTCGTCGCCATACGAGGCCATGGCTGCGTTTACGCTCGGCGCGGTCGGCGTCTACACCCCGCATGCCTCGTTCTGGCAGCTGCCTCCGCGCTATCTCAGCAACGCCGCGGCCGCGTCGGGCATCGGCCTCATCAATACGATCGGCACGCTGGCCGGATTTCTCGGCCCCTACGCGACCGGCTGGCTGCACGATGTTACCGGCTCGTATCGCGTGCCGATGCTCGGTGTTGCGGGACTCATGTGCCTGTCCGCGATGATGGTGCTGTTCGTAGAACGCGCAAACCGTGCGGCATTGCAGCCAGCGCGCGCACCGCAAGGTAGTGCCTCCTGACGCCGGACACACTGCGTTTGCCATTCTCAAGAATCAAGGTGTACCACCATGCGCAATGATGCCAAGCTGATCCTGATCGACAAACACCAGGTCGAGGCCTTGCTGAAGCCTGACGATGTAGTCGACGCAGTACGGGAAGCATTCGCTCTTCACAGCCGGGGCGAGGGCCGTGTGTTTCCTGTTGTCCGAGAGCCACTCGTGACAGGGGGCGTGTTCGGAATCAAATCGGGCGACGTGCAGTCGCAAGGCCTGCTCGGATTCAAGGCCGCGGGGTTTTGGCCTTCAAACCGCGGCTTGGGCGGCGAACCGCACCAGGCCACCATTCTCCTGATCGATCCGAAAACCGGCCGGCCCGTGTGCGTGATCGACGGCAATGCAATCACGACCATGCGCACGGGCGCTGCCGGCGGCTTGGGTTTGACCCTCCTCGCGCGTACGGACAGTGCTCGTCTATGCGTATTTGGCACGGGCGTACAAGCACAAGTTCAGGTCGGATTCGCGATGCGTGTGCTCGAACAGCTTTCCTGCGTTCGCTATATCACCGTGGACGGTGAGCGCGACGTTTCATTTGAAGCCCAGTTCGCCGGACGTTGCGAAGTCCTGCATGCGACCGACCGTAACGCCGCGGTGGCTGACAGCGATGTGGTCGTCACGGCCACGCCGGGCAAAGGGCCACTCTTCGACGCGCATGCAGTGCAACCCGGCACTCATCTCAACTGCGTCGGCGCGGACACCAAAGGCAAACGCGAACTTCCGGAAGATTTGCTGCCGCGCGTCCGCCTTTTTGTCGACGATCGAACCCAGGCACGCGAAATCGGCGAAACACAATGGGCGCCCGACACGCCATGTATCGAGATCGGCGATCTGATCACCGGCCAGGTTCGGATCGATCGGCATCCTGACGACATCACCCTGTTCGACATGACCGGTATCGCCCTGCAGGACCTGACAGTCGCGCGATTGCTTTACGAGCGTGCCTGCGAAACGGATACGGCGACCTCGTTGTCGTGGCCTTGGTAGTATCGCCGCTTCACCGGTAGTCAGACCAGGCCCGCGCCGCTCTGATCGGTGCGGGTTCGCGGCCACATCCGGTCAGCCGGCGCTCGCGCGAGCCGTCGATCCGGCAGCACCAGAGCCCTGTGCACGTTTGCCGCTCCTGGATTGTTCGCTGTCGCCCGGCAACCAGGGTTGTTGCAACGTCGACGCATGCAGAAGGTCGAGAAAACGCTGAGCGCGCAGTGAGCGTCCATGCCGCGAGTTGATCAGCGCGACGATATCCGCGTCCGGCTGCGTCCACGCTTCGAGCAGCGGGACGAGCCGCCCCGCGTGCAGATGCTCGGCCACATCCCATTCCGAGCGCGAAATTATGCCAAGCCCGGCAAGCGCCCAATCACGCACCGTGCCGCCGTCATTGCTCGTTAGCATCGGCTCGATTCTGACGTTCGCCGGTGTGCCCTGGTCTCTCGGCGTGAAACGCCACATGGTCACGTCTTCATCGTTCTCGCGCAGCGCGATACAGTCATGCGTGAGCAGTTCCTCCGGATGCTTTGGTTCACCGCGACGCGCCAGATAGCTCGGCGCCGCGCACAGGATGCGGCGATTAGGTGCGAGACGCCGGCTGACGAGCGACGAATCGCGCAACTCGCCGATATGCACCATCAGGTCCCACATGTCATCCGAGATTCGCGCGGGGCGATCGGACAGCATCAGACTTGCGCTCACCTCCGGGTAGAGGGCACGAAATTGCGCAATGACAGGCGCGACGTAACGCTGCCCGAAACCGAGCGGCGCAATCACGCGCAGATGGCCGGCCACCGTGCCGCGCCGCGATGCCAGCGTGTCTGACAAATTGCCAATGTCATCGCAGATCCGGCGCGCGTGGACCGCAAGCAGCTCGCCTTCGTCGGTGAGCACCATGCGCCGGCCCGATCGATCGATCAACCGCATGCCCAACCGGTTTTCCAGAAGACGCAGCCGCTGCGTAACCGCTGGCGGCGTGACATCGAGCTTGCGTGCGGCATCCGCTAGCGACAAAGCGCTCGCAAGCGTAATGAAAAAATGCAGGTCCTCGGTCGAAATCATTGACTTGGGTATGGGCGCGGCGATCCGACGATGGTATTCCGTGGCGTTAGCGATCGCCATTATTTTTTTACGCCTGACGTGAGCGATTCCTGCCCATCCGTCTTCGCGTGCGCGCAACGGAGGTGGCAGAACCCACGACGATGGCGGAGATTAAAAGCCGGCGCGCCCACGCAGGGCTGAATCCAAGGCCCGTCGCTATTTTCAGAGTATTACGAGCGGTCAGGCAACCAATCGATGGTCAGAGTAAGGCCGGTCCCTGTCATCATAAATTTGCGTCCCTCGCCTACCGTTGGGGCCGCTCCGGACTTGCGCATTAGTCAATGTTCTTTAGTGGTTGCTCGGTCCTCCACCACCCTTCGTTCGCCGCTTGAAGAGTACGCCGAATCCAATCGCGACAAGCAAGGCCACCATCAGAACGGCGCTCATGCCCGTCGTGCCGCGCTTGTCAACCGGACCGGACGCAGCGGAAGCCACAGCAGGTGAAGAGCTCTGCGTTTCAACCGGCTTCGGGAGCGCTACGCCAGCGGCACTCCCCTGGCGAACAAGAGAAGCCTCCGACGTTGGGGAGGCCTGAGATGCGATAGAGGGAACTACGTCCGGCATCGGACCGACGGGAGCCATGTCAGTGGATGAAGCCATTGCCGGAGCCTGTGCAGCGGCAGGACTGGCTTCGGCAGACCTGGCCAACGCCTTCCACTTGGCGAATACCGTATCGATGCAGTGAACGTCGGTGCAGGCGTTCCGCGCTTGCCTCCACTGAGCGAGTCGTTCGGGTGAAAGCTTTCCACTGCTCAGGAGAGCCTGTTGTTGCCCGGAGATATCGTCGTATTCATTGTTCAGGATGGCGTGGTCGCAGATGACGCGTTCAGCCGGTTGTCGCGTGGTGGCGCATTGAATTTCGCTTGCCCATGCTCCGGTTGAACCAAAAGCCGCCACTGATAGCAGCACTGGCCAAAATCGCTTTAGATGCACCGGCCCTCCTTGAAGATGGTTGCTTTGCTAAGACTACGGTCGCTCGTGAGCGAAATCCTATGTACCTACAACGGGATCACGAGACCCCGATCGTGCCGTCGCACGAGGCGTGCCACGCTAACCGCGAAAACGGTATTCGCTGGATCGTTTGAGTGTGCCTGCAGGAGCCGGCACAACAATGAACCCGCCGAGTTCATCGCCGTACGCCACGAATCTCTCGTCAAGCAAGCAATGTGCTGTCAAGGCACACAGCGCCGCATCCACTTCGTCGATAGATTTCAGCGACGTCGCGTCAATTCCCGCATTCTGAAGAATTTCTCGGCGCTGAGTTCGTTTCTGTTTCGCGGACGCGACCGCGGTCCCTAGAAAAGCGCTGGTGATAGCGTGGGGGAACGTCTCAAAGCAGACTCGATCACCGAGTTCTCCGCCATTGTTGAAGAGGGGAAAATGCGGTGCGAATGCCAGATAGACAAGCTCGCCGTTGAACATCCACTCGTAGAATCCGCTTTTACTGGCCATGGCCGTTGCGCGAGTCGGTGTGGCGAACGAAAAGATTCGCTGCCGCGCGAGCTCCTTCTCGGCTTGCCTTCCGGCTTCGCCGACTCGCCACAGACAGGGAGCATCGATGCCCACCGCTCCTACCTCGAATTGGAGGCACTTTTCGACCATTTGTTCCGGCGCCTGCGACCGGAGGTTGCACACAATCTGGGTGTCACGCAGGATAACCAGATGATTTCCTTTCCGGTCGCCGCCAATATCGATTCCAGCTACAGCTCGTCGTGACCTCATAGTTCCCTACTCTCAACCGAGCACGCTTACCTCGGTAGCAATAGCTGATGCTTAATCCGTCGAAAAAAGCAGAAGCGACCTCGCCTGTTCAAGCAGAGCGTGTGACGCGGCAAACTCATTGCGTCCAGCCATAGTCAGTGCGGCTTGTCCTGTGCGCTCGAACAGCTCGTCATCAGATGTCGCGACGACACTCACGTCGAGACCAGGACGGTCGTATTGGCGAAAAAATGCGAGCATTTGGGACGCATCGAATCGCGAGTCCTTAGGACCGGACCTGGCTAGAATCTCGGCGGCTGCCGCCAGCTGTCGCGTGGCTTGGAGGAATTTAGTGCGGTCCATGACACTTGCCCCATGAGTCAGAGAACCTGATTGAAATCGAAGGCAGCACGATAGCCGCCGGCAGATAGTCTATCTCACCGTGCCGCCTCTAGCGCCCAGAGGGTTGCGGCATGTTCGGCCATACCTGGCCGAAAACAATCGTCATCGCGGAATTGCCTGGGTCGGCGCCCGCTATATCCGCAGCAAACAGGAGCGTCTCCGTGTGCGTCGAGCAGCTTAAAACCGCCTGCATCGTCACCCGTGACGCTCATTTGCCGACTCTAGTGGGCGTCTGACGGTTCGTTCGTCGCCGTGTCAACTAACTCCGGCGTTTGCGGCGCGGATTGGGACGCATCGGAAACTGGAACCGGGCCAGTCTCGTGGCGATGGACATCATGCGTAACGAAGCCTATGTCATGACTTGGAATCTCGAACCAGTCGGGGTTGCCGAACGAGCGGCGGATGTCCTCGAGGCCGCTCGCCCAGTGTTCTCCCATGGTGTCGTTGCTGAATTCGTAGTCCTTGTAGTGACCTTCAAAAAACTTGTTCTTGTAGATGAGGTGCACGACATTGACCGCACCACCGTCGGCCACTTTCTGTGCCTGCTTGACTAGCGGGTGTGTCCGCCGCACTTTCTCCGGAATGTGTTCAAGCAGTTCCTTTATCAGGCGAGCATGCTTCTGGCTCTGCGACACGAAGGCCGTGATGGCGCGGGTCCGGCTCGAGTATTGAATGTCCTTGGCCCTTTCGGCGACATCGAGGAAATCGCCGGGCTGCGTTCCTCCTGCGCTCCACAGGTCGACCTGGAAAACCAGCGCGTCCTTGTGCTGGCATTCCCGAACGATTTCCGTAAGCGGCGTATTCGAGACCAGACCTCCGTCCCAGTAATATTCTCCGTCGATTTCCACCGCTGGAAAGCCTGGCGGCAACGCGCCAGACGCCATGAAGTGCTCCGGCTCGAGGCGAGTCTGCGTGTTGTCGAAGTACACCAGATTGCCCGTGCGAACATTGACCGCTCCGACGGAGACGCGAACGTCACCGTCGTTGATACGGTCGAAATTGGCGTACTTGAGGAGCGTCGCGCGCAACGCCGTCGTATCGTAAAAGCTCACTTCGGTCGGCGGCTTCTTTGCAATGCTGGCGATGTGTGCGGAAAAGCGCGGTGAGAAAAAGCCCTTCTGACCTTCGGTCAAAGCGCGAGCGGCAGCCCACATGCTCGACCATTTTCGGGCAACGTCTGGAAACCCGAACGCTGTCGGCACCAAAGCGCCGACATGCCCCAGCAAGTCCGCTGGTTGACAGATGGTGCTCCAGAAGCCGCGCAATGCTTCTACGCGGTCCTCCGGTGCATTGCCGGCGATGATGGCGGTGTTCAGGGCGCCAATCGAGATGCCCGAAATCCAGGTGGGTTCGACACCCACTTCAGCAAGCCCCTCATACACGCCGGCCTGATAGGAACCCAACGCGCCACCGCCCTGCAGGACCAAACCGATTTCGTCGTAGGAAGGTAGCTCAAGATGATTCGGTTGCTTTAATGTATTGCGTTGACTGCGGCGCATTGTCGGCTCCTTATTGCATGAACCAACCGTGGCTGACCACAATCGATTGTCCCGTCAGTGCTGCTGATTCAAATCCCGCCAGGAAGGCGACTGTTTTGGCAACGTCGGCTACGGTGGTGAATTCGCCGTCGACAGTTTCCTTCAGCATCACGTCCTTAACGACCTGGGCTTCCGAAATACCGAGCGCTTTCGCCTGCTCCGGAATCTGCTTGTCGACCAATGGAGTACGAACAAAGCCCGGACATACGACATTCGCTCTCACGCCGCGCGAGCCACCTTCTTTCGCGACCACGCGCGCAAGACCCAGCAGGCCGTGCTTGGCGGTGACGTAAGCCGACTTCAGCTTCGAGGCTTCGTGTGAATGGACCGAGCCCATGTAGATGATGGAGCCGCCCTTGCCGGATGCGTACATGTGCCTGATAGCGGCCTTCGTGGTCAGAAATGCGCCATCCAGGTGAATGGCCAGCATCTTCTTCCAGTCGGAGTACTCGTAGTCTTCAATCGGGTTGACGATCTGAATACCGGCGTTCGACACCAGCACGTCGATGCTGCCGAGTTTGCCGACGGCTTCTTCGATACCGGCGTTGACCGCTTCTTCGCTCGTCACGTCCATCGACACGGCCAGTGCTTTCCCGCCTGCGGCGACGATACTGTCCGCGACCTGCTGCGCGTTTGCCAGATTCAGGTCCCCAATGACGACGGCCGCGCCGTCCGAAGCCAGCTTGCGCGCGCATTGCTCACCGATACCGCTTGCGGCGCCCGTCACGAGCGCGACTTTTCCTTGCAACGACATAATTTGCTCCTTGTTGATTTATTGGTTCACGGCGAGCTTCAGCGCTTCCGCCGGGGCGAGGTAGTCGTAAGCGACTTCGCCCACATCGAGAGTGAGATTTGCAATGACGTGCCTGGCGGCCACCACCCTTTTGACGGGCAGGTCAGCAACCGGCGCCAACGCATGTGCGTGCAGATCGAGCGCAGCGGGGCCTTCCCATGCACCGAGCACAGAAACGTCGCGCAAGTAGAAACGTACGAGTTCACAAATCCGCGGTGAGCCATCGACATGGGGGATGACCTTCAACAGATAATTGGGTGTGTCCGCGAGTTTCTTGCGTTCAGATTCGATATCGAGCGGGCGGTACTTGTAGCCCATCGTGCCGGTAGCGACCCGTTGCGTCCCATAGTCGAGTGTGCCCAGCAACGTATCTTTTCCGTCGACGGATAAACGGGGTGAAGCGAGCTTCTTCGGGAAACCCCAAATCTCCCGGCCGCCGGCGATCGGACCTTCGTCATCGAGATACATCGCGTGCGTATAGCTGGCTTTCCGGCCGGATTCATCCAGGACCGAAATGACTTGACCACTCTCTGTGTAATCGCCAAAACCGGATGAATCCGGCATCCGGATGAACTCGTAGTGGACCAGACCATTGTCGACCGTCAAAGGCTCCGGCACGACCGCGCGAACCGCATCGATGTCGGTCTCGTACGAAATGATGAAGTATTCGCGGTTGAGGAATCGAAATGGTGGACGCGGATAAGCCGGGTTGTGCACTGGCATTGCGAAGGCATTTGCGCGGATTTCATCGAGTGTCACAGCAATTCTTCCTTTGGATAACGAAGGCAGCATCATAGAGGCAAGTCATAGGGGGTTTCAGCGAAGCGCACATGGCGGACGGCGATTCCATGACTGACGTGTCAGGCGTCGAGTGCCCATCCCGCTTAGGTTTGAGCTGTGTTTATGCTTGCCTCGATGCCACATGTTGCAACTTCGCAATACATTGTTGCAGGATGGATTTCGGCGTCGAAGGGAACCCGCGCATACGACCGGGAGTCGCACGCCGACATCGCGTAGTGGCGATGTGGCGGCTGAGTCGGTGCACAGGTTGCGCCGTGGCCGCTTTTCTATTCGCCGATAAGTTTTCCAAGCAGACCATGCAATTCGACCAGTTCTGCAAGCGAGAGTCTGGCGAATCGTCCGCTCAATAGACTGGGCGTCATCTGCTCGAGGCGGGTGTACATGCTGGCGCCCACTTCCGTCAGCGCGACTCTTACTACTCTTCGGTCTTCCACGCCTCGGGAACGCTGCAGCAACAGCCTCTTCTCCAATCGGCCCAACAACCGGCTCATGAATCCCGAGTCGACGCCTAGCACCTCAGACAATCCCGTAGGTGTGTCGGCGACACTTTCACCGATTGCCATCAGGACGGTCGCTTCATTTGCGCTGAGGTCGAGGCCGCTGAAAGCCTGATTCAACTCCCTCAGCAAGGCAGCGCGCGCTCTGACAAGGCGCGATTCTACGTTGCGAACCAAAGAAAAATCGACATCGGCGGAGGCCCCGTGAGGACGCGCCCCATTCAAGGCAGGGCTCGATTCGGTTGTCGTGACTGGCATTCATGCAGCCCTGATTGCGTTGAACATTGCTCTTCGGAGGGGCGATGGTAGCAAGGCGGGGCCGACGCCGTAATTACATGTTTATGTTGTGACCTCGCGGGATGTCGCGGGGATGTCACTGGGACGCCTTCGCACAACGTCATCGGTAACTTACCTGGCCGGCGTCGCGAACGGCGCCGTTCCCGATTTGCCCGGGCGCAGCATCGCAGGCGTTTCGACGTGATGCGCGCATCGATCGGGGAAAATCGCGCATTGCGGTCCTCCTTGAACGACTTTGGAACTGTCGACTCTAAAGACAAGGGGCCACCCGGCCTCACGTATGAGCCTCTGCGTGTTGAACTCCATAGAAAGCGGACTCAGCGCTATTTGTCCATGCCTCGTTGCGCCGTCGCTAGTCGTTCGAACGGGCCTCGAGGCGAGGAGAACGCAAATGAACAGGTTCGTTCGTTTTCTGGTCGCTGTCGGGCTAGGCGCGGGTGCGGCCGGCTTCGCGCAGGCGGGCGGTGTGTCTGTAGGCGTCGGCATTGGTGTGGCGGGCCCCGTGTATGCCGGTCCGCCGGTTATCTATGCGCCGCCGCCCGTCATCTACGGTCCGCCGGTGATATTTGGACCGCGCCCCTGGCCCGGATACTATCGTTATCCCTATTGGTACGGCGGATATCGAGGCTATTACGGCCGCGGTTACTACGGCCCTGGTTACTATGGGCGTGGGTACTACGGCCATGGGTACTATGGACGTGGTTATTATGGACGTGGCTACTACGGGCATCCGGGGTGGCGACGCTAGAGCGCACGAGTGACTGTCTCCGCACAACTCCAGCGCATTCGAAATGCGTGCACAGGTCGCTCGTAGCGAACCTTTCTTCCCTACCCGACCTGCATACGTCCCCGAAATCGTAGTTCCACGCTGCATGAATGGCGATTACTGACCTCACCCAGCCCGCGCTTCGCGCAAGTGTTGGCTTTGGAGACAGCATATAAGCTGAAATGTTTGTCTGAACCCAACATCGAGTCGTCCGCTCGCACGCTCACGCCGGGCATCAACAAGGCGGGCAGCCCGGCTGGATTGGCAGTTCGAAAACTTCCTCTCCGTCGGCACGGTCGTTGCAACTATGGCTGCCTCAACGGGAGATTGCCATGATCAGCTGCTTGCAGGGTTTCGCTAATTCCATTCCAGCGCGTGCGTCTTCACTTGTCGCCGTCGCTTCTATCGCTGTTGCGGTGATCTGCGGGACCGGCATCGCAGCATTTGCCGGGTTACTGCCTGCGTCGGACGACGTAGCCGTCGCAGTGACTGTGACACCGTTAATTGACATGCAAATCGACGCTTATGTGAAGCGTGTCGCAGCCATGGATTGAACCGTCAGCCACAAAACAAGCGAGAAACCGGCGACATGCACCGCTCAGTCCGTGCGAGCTACCGCGACTCCGATGCCAGACAGCGGTCAGGAGCGCAGCACTAATTTCAAGCGTCCCAGCTCAGCGGGTCTCGTGTATGACCGATACAGTTCGCCCACCGTGCCGAATGCCAAAGCTGGTTTGAGAGTCGCACCCGGAAGTGCGCTTGTAATCCAATCAAAGGCATTCATTTCACGTTGAGCAGCATGCACCGCTGCAGTGAGCACAGTGAGGGCTCGCTCCGCGGAGTGCCCACCAAGGTCGACGAAGCAGCTCTCAAATGGATGTTTCGTTGCGCTCTCGACGTGTAACGCTGACTTTCGGACGTTCAAATCAATCTCCTTCGCGGATCGCCTGTCCTGTATATCAACTGATTGTGACAATGCATCGCGTTGTCCATTCAATGATGCGACTCGGCTCGCGTGGACGCTCCGGGTGCGACGCGCCCCGATTGCAACTGGACGTGATTTGTTGAAGTAACAGCGCCCGACCTTCCGACAGCATCAAGGCTGGGACACATCAGGCTGCGTCGTCGCGAGCATCCCGTTTACGAATCCAGTCGCGAGTATTCCCCGTATATGCGGTCAGACCCACGCAATTACGCGTGGCGACTCTGGAGGAGTACACCATGAAATACAGGACTATGTTCGTCGCTATCGCGCTTTCTGCAGCGGTATCAGGCGCCTTCGCCGCCAGTGACACGGTCATGGTCGGCGGTCAGGCCATGTACCCGAGCAAAGACATCGTGGACAACGCGGTCAACTCGGCCGACCACACCACGCTCGTTGCCGCGGTCAAAGCCGCAGGTCTCGTCGAGACGTTAAAGAGTGCGGGCCCGTTCACGGTGTTTGCACCGACGAACGAGGCCTTTGCTGCGTTGCCCGCCGGTACGGTCGATACGCTCGTCAAGCCTGAAAACAAGACGACGCTGACCAGCATCCTGACGTACCACGTCATTCCGGGGCGCTATGACTTCCGCAAGCTCGATCAGGCCATCAAGGCGGGCGGCGGCAAGGCGGAACTGAAGACAGTCAATGGAGAAGAACTGACATTCACGGAGAACGGTCCGCACAACATCGTAGTAATGGATGGCAGTGGCCACACGGCCGACATTTCCACCTATGACGTCACCCAGAGCAATGGCGTCATCATGGTCGTAGACAAGGTTCTGATGCCGAAGTAATAAGAGAAGCGCTCAGCGTCAGACGCTGGAATTCAGCGTAACGCTGTCATTTTCGGTGCCGGGCTCCGACTCACTCGCATGCCTCGCATCTGGGCGCAGCAAATGTCTGCCCTGTTTGCATTGGAGTGGCTGCTCGCGATTCGCCGCTGCGCAACCAGTCAGTGTTTAGCGGCTTACGAGACTTTGGCGTGGCTGACGCACGCGCCTGCATCAAAGGAGAAATACCATGGAAAAGCTGACGACAAAAGCTCTGTTCACGCGTGTCGCTGTCGCGTCACTCTGCGCGTGCGCCGCGACGCTTGCGCAGGCCGGCGGGAATGGCAACGGTGGAAATGGCAGCGGCGGCGCTCACGGTGCCGCAACCGCCGGGATGACGTATCACAGCGAACCCATCTCGAGCCCCTGGAATCGGGTTCCTGGCGACATGAGCAAGAGCGCGGACACGGCTCATAGAGATATGCCCGGCATGACGCCCGACGGCAGCAGTATGTCTAAAAAAACTGGGCAGTAACTGCTTGAAAGTTTGCCGGCGCCAGAAGACTCATGGTCTGCGCGCCCGGCAACAGGTTCGCAAGCGCTCGCTACGTCAGGCACGGAAGTCTGCGGCCCGTCTGCTCATAGAGCCGACCGTCCTGGTAAGCGCATGAAGTTCTCGATGAGCCGCAGCAAGTCCGTCTCGTCCGGCCGCGTGCCCCAACGGCTGTATCCCGCAACAGATGCAATGGCAAACCAGGAATGCGGCGGAAACCATTCTGCCCGCACTGTTACGCCGCCGATAATTCGCAGTCGTCCCGTATCGCAGAGGAATTCAGCGTGAATCTTTTCGCCGCCGACAGTTTTGCTGGCAACTACTGGCGTGGATCGAAACATAAAGCCCTCCTGCGGTTTCCGACTGCCTAAAAGTGGATGCTCGTGTGCTAGCTCTCCCGAAGAAAACGAACATGGCCCGGACGTTTGCATCAACCCGTCGAGCCGGCGGCGAAAACTAGGGTTACTGACGACACCGCATATTGAGAGGCAAATTGCATGCCGGATGAGCAAACGACCGATAATCGGGCTTTTGATCATTTTTGCATTTGCTATTGGTTCTGGGCGGGGGCAGTTGCGCGGGCCGGATGCACGAAAATGAACAACGCGGCACCCGTTCTGTGCTGCGCCGCGTGCCAACGTCTGCCGCTTCTGTAATTCCTCTACCAGCGCTTCGGCTGGCTCCATAAACGCCAGGTTTGATATCGATGACTTTGATGGCAACGATTAACGCGTACATCGCGCAGTACCTCCGTCAACGTTCGAAATAGACGGCGCGAGGCGTGTACCCTTACGATTGAGCCACAAATTCATTCCCGAAGCCGGCTCCCCACCGGCGATGAATCTCCTTCACACTACCCAACGCATAGAACCCGTAGTCGAGTTGCAGCAGGTCCGAATAACTACATAGCGCCGGAGCCCGGCTCCACGGTGCGGTTTGGAGACATCATGAGCGCAGGCTTTCAACACCCGTTTCTCGCCACTGCGAACAGCGTCGAGCGAGGCAAAATCGTCAGTGCCCAGCAGGCCGTCAGGCTGATTCGTCCGGGCAACACGGTGGCAACGGGCGGCTTCGTCGGCATTGGCTTTGCGGAGGAAATCGCCGTCGCACTTGAACAGTTGTTCCTCGATTCAACGGCTGAGGATAGCGACGCGCCCCGAAATCTGACGCTAGTCTACGCGGGCGGTCAGGGCGACGGCGCCCGCAAGGGCCTGAATCACCTGGCTCACGAAGGTCTGGTTCGGCGGGTCATTGGTGGTCATTGGGGACTCGTTCCGGGCCTTCAACGTCTGGCCGTTGAGGGTCTCATCGAAGCTTATAACCTCCCGCAAGGCGTTATCTCCCAGCTGTTTCGGGACATCGCCGCGCATCGGCCAGGTCACTTGTCCACAGTTGGACTCGATACGTTCGTCGACCCGCGCAACGGCGGCGGCAAGCTCAACGCCCGCACGACCGAGGACCTGGTTAGCCTGATATCGGTCAACGGCGCTGACTGCCTTCTGTACAAGACATTTCCGGTCGACGTAGCCATCGTGCGTGGTACCACTGCCGATGCAAACGGTAATGTGACGATGGAAAAGGAAGCGCTGACCCTCGAGTCGCTTGCCATTGCAATGGCCGCACGCAACTCGGGTGGCATCGTGATCGTTCAGGTCGAGCGCATTGCCGAGTCAGGGACTTTGAATCCACGACAGGTCAAGATACCTGGGATTCTGGTCGATTGCGTCGTGGTCGCAAAACAGGAAAACCACTGGCAAACCTTCGCCGAGTCGTACAGCCCCGGCTTTGCGAGCGAGCTTCGCATTGCAACAAGTTCGATTCCGACCATGGCATTGACTGAGCGGAAAGTCATTGCACGGCGCGCTTCGTTCGAGCTGATGGCCAATAGCGTCGTCAACCTTGGGATTGGCATGCCGGAAGGGATTGCCAGCGTCGCGAACGAAGAAAATGTCTGCGACCTCTTCACGATGACAACCGAGCCGGGCGTCATCGGCGGTATCCCTGCCGGGGGCTTGAATTTCGGCGCCGCGACCAATACCGACGCCATCATCGACCAGCCCTACCAGTTCGACTTTTACGACGGCGGTGGCCTGGACATTGCATTTCTCGGGCTCGCGCAAGTCGACCGGGAAGGCAACCTCAACGTGAGCAAGTTCGGGCCAAAGCTGGCGGGCGCGGGTGGGTTTATCAACATCTCGCAGGCGGCGAAGAGGGTTGTGTTTGTCGGAACGTTCAACGCCGGCAAGCTGGAAGTGAATATCAAAGATGGGCGCCTGCAAATTCTTCAGGATGGCGTCAGTCAAAAATTCGTGGACGCAGTGGAACATCGCACCTTCGGCGGTCGCTACGCCAACGAACGGCAGCAACCCGTGCTCTACATTACGGAGCGCTGCGTCTTTACCCTGACGCCTGACGGACTCGAACTCGTCGAGATCGCACCGGGGATCGATCTCCAGCGAGACATCGTTTCCCAGATGGGCTTCGCTCCTGTCATCAAATCGCCGCCGCGCCTGATGGACGCCCGCATTTTCGACAATAAGCCGATGGGCTTGCGAGCAATGCTGTTGAGGCTGACACTCAGTGAGCGATTCAGCTACGACGCCGATAAAAACATGTTGTTTATCAACTTCGAAGGCCACAAGGTCACGACTGTTGACGACGTTGAAGCAGTCAGAGCCGAGGTCGAACGGGCGGTGTCCGGCCTCAAGGTCCGGCCTCACGCAATCGTCAACTACGACAATTTCTCGATAGCGCCCGAAGTCATCGATGCCTATTCCGAAATGGTGACTGGCCTGGTCGCCCGATATTACTCGGACGTGACTCGATACACGACAAGCAGCTTCCTTCGAATGAAACTGGGGGACGCGCTGCAGCGGCGCAGTGTCGCCACGTACATTTATGAGAGCCCGGAGGAGGCGTCGTCTCACGAGTCACGTTAGCCCGACGGATGCGCTTATGCCGATGGAACCAGGACGCGGGCTTCGACGAATACTCTGGCCGCGTCTTGCCATCAGACGATGAGAGGAAAGCTTTCCTGAATCGCGGACTGGACCTTGACCACCGCGGAATCGCGCATCGAGCTGGTCCGCCATGCAAGTACGATGGGGTAAATCGGGAGTTTTACAGGGCACTCGATAAGCATCAGCCCGGTCAGTCTGGAAATCGCCAGCGCTGCATGCCTCGGAATGGTCGCGACTGCACGCGAGCCCTTCAGCAGATGCGGCAAGGAAGCAAAATGTGTTGTTGAGGCTATGACGTTACGCCGTCGACCGAGTGCCGACAGCCCCTCATCCACTATCCCCACGACCCCGCCCGAAGAGACCAGAATGTGTCCGCGAGACACGTATTCATCGAGCGTCAAAGTAGACGCCGCGCGGCGCTTCTCATCCAGCAGGCATGCGTAATCGCCTTCACCCACAACCCGATGGTTGAGCCCTCGACCGGACGGCGCACCCGCAAACAATGCGAGGTCCATTTCGCGATTTGCCAGCGCGTCGCCGGCAATCTGACTATGGGTTTGCCGGAATATGAGCCTCAGTCCCGGCGCGCTCTGCCCGAGGCGTTCAATCAACTGTCGTCCCACGGCAATCTCAAAGTCATCGGACAGCCCAACCGACACCGAGCGGCCGTGAAACGAGGTTGCATCGGGCCAGGCGATAGCGACGGTCTGACGGCATTTGCCGAGCGCTTCGCTCACCAGCGGTTTCAACTCTTTTGCACGCGATGTCGGCGCAAGACCTCGTCCAGTGCGTACGAACAGGGTGTCGGAAAACACTTCGCGCAGCCGTCCGAGCGCCGCGCTCACCGCGGATTGGGTCAGATTGAGCCGAATGGCAGCTCGGCTTGCTCCCCCTTCCTCGAACAAAGCTTCAAAGACCTTGAAGAGATTCAGGTCGACGGCATCGATATCAATCTTGTTCATATCAAATAGTGGCGATATGCATTCACACGATTTTACATCCGGGTAAAGATGCAGGCTCAAACGTTCCTCGAGGAAAACGCCATGTCCAAGTCAACAGTCGCCGCGCTGCAAATCGGTTCCTCTGCAGCAGGAAAAGCCCAGACCCTGCAGCACATCCTCTCTTTCGAAGAGCAGATTCGCGCGTCCGGCGCCAAGCTCGTGGTCATGCCTGAGGCGTTGCTGGGCGGCTACCCTAAGGGCGAAATTTTCGGCACCCGTCTTGGCTACCGGTTGCCGGAAGGTCGCGAGGCTTTCGCGCGGTACTACGACAACGCCATTGACGTGCCGGGCGAGGAAACCCAAGCGCTCGCTGACCTCTCGGCTAAGTGCGGCGCTTCAATCGTCATCGGTGTTATCGAACGAGCGGGCAATACCCTGTACTGCACGGCGTTGTTCTTCGACCCTGACGACGGGCTGGTGGCAAAACACCGCAAGCTGATGCCGACGGGTACGGAGCGACTCATCTGGGGACAAGGCGACGGCTCGACCTTGCCTGCCGTGAAGACCGAAGCCGGCGTGGCGGGCACGGCAATCTGCTGGGAAAATCACATGCCGCTCCTGCGCACGGCCATGTATGCAAAGGGTGTGCAGGTCTGGTGTGCGCCAACGGTGGACGAGCGGGACATCTGGCAGTGCTCGATGCGGCATATCGCTCACGAAGGTAGGTGCTTCGTTATCAGCGCATGTCAGGTACAACCTTCGCCGGCACAACTCGGCATAGAAGTGCCGGGGTGGGATGAAAACCGGCCGCTCATCAACGGTGGCAGCCTCATCGTGGGCCCTTTGGGTGAAGTTCTGGCTGGTCCGCTCCGCGGCGAGACCGGATTGGTGGTCGCTGAAATCGACACCGATGAACTCGTTCGAGCACGATATGACTTCGACGTGGTGGGCCATTACTCGCGGCCCGACGTATTCTCGCTGTCCGTCGACGAGCGCGCCAAGCGAACTGTCGAGTTCAAGTCGTAGTCGAAATGCCCCCAGGCGATCGGGGGCCTAATCGCGTCATTCAGATATTCGGTGGAGGTAGCGGTCCGAACGGCTCAGCAATGGTTCTGCGACACGATTACACGAACGCTAAGCGAAGTTTGACATTCGACAGTCGCCGGGCCGCGCCGCATCCATCCGCCGTCAGCGTTAGTCGATTTTTCAAAAGTTAATCAGGCAATACAGCGACCGCCTTGATTTCAACAACGTAACCCGCCGCACCGCCAAGCATGTGCGCGCCGACCGCCGTCCAGGCCGGCAATGGATGCGTATTCAGGTATTGGTCACGCACCTTCATGAACAATGGCAGGTCTCGCATGTCAGTGTGGTACGTGGTCACGTCAACCACATCGCTCAATGATGCACCCGCAGCCGCCAGAACCAGCTTGAGGTTTTCGAATGCCTGGACTATTTGCGCTTCGCGGCCTTCGACCAGTTGCATGGCCATATCTCGACCAATCTGGCCGGACACGTAAATCGTGTTGCCGACCTTCACCGCTGGAGCGTAATGAATCTTCTCGTACACCGCTTCCATCCCCGCAGGGATGATGGCTTCGCGTTTGCTCATGCATATGTCTCCTACAAAAGACGAAAGCTCAATAGGTTGCCCACGCCGGTGCATAGCGTGGAGAGGTTCTTCGTGCCACCGGTCTTCTTAGGTTTGTGACCAGGGGCCGGAGAACGTTACGAATCAGCCCGTGTCACCGCCGGCTACCGGCAATACAGTGCCAGTGATATAACCTGCCTCGTCTGAAGCGAGGAACAGAATCGGCGCCGCCTGCTCGTCGATGCTGCCGTAGCGTTTGAAGAAAGTCGATTCAGTGACCTGCTTCACCGCTTCACCCATCCAGACTTTTTCCTGCTCGCTATCGCCGACAGAGTTACGCGGCACGCGTCGCGGCGGCGCATCGGTCCCACCCGGCGCGGTGGCGACCACGCGGATGTTGTGCTCTGCGTATTCCATCGCCAACGACTGCGTAATCGCGTTGACCCCGCCCTTCGCCGCCGAATACGGAACGCGGCGAATGCCGCGAGTGGCATTCGAGGAGACGTTCACGATAGTCCCGCCTCCGCGCTTGAGCAGGTACGGCAAGACTGCATGGCAGGCGTACAGCGTCGGCATGAGAGAGCGGCGGATTTCCGCATCGATCTGTGCAGGCTCGAACTCGGCGAAGGGACGCATGCGAATCGCGCCACCCACGCCATTGACCAGAATGTCGATGCCGCCAAAAGTGCGCGCGGCGAAGGCCATCGCCGACGCAGCGCCATCGTACGTCTCGAGGTCGGCGACAAACCCCGCTGTGTCCGCACCGTGCGCTTCGGCGGCGACTTCCGACACGAAGTCGGCGCGGTCTACGAACAGCACCCTGCCGCCTTCTGCGGCTGCGCGAAGCGCTACCGCGCGACCGATGCCCTGCGCGGCGCCGGTGACCACCATGACCTTGCCAGCGAATCGTTGCGTGCTCATGCCGTCCTCGGCGCTGCGTTAGGTGTGAACTTCTCGTAGTGGAAACTGTTTGGCTTCACACCGTTGTCGTCGAAATGCTTACGCACCGCATCGACCATCGGCGGCGGCCCGCACAGGTATACGTCCACTCCACCATCGTTGACGGCCTCCACCGGCATGTGCTGCGTCACCCAACCCTTGCGAGGATGGGTCGAATCCGTGTCGGCCACGACGGTGCTGTAGGTGAAATTCGGCAACTTCGCCACATAGGCTTCGATTGCATCGACCTGCACGAGGTCGAGGTCGCGCGTTACGCCGTAAATCAGATGAACTTTTTGCTGCGAATTCGCACGAGCCAGCACTTCAAGCATCGACAGGAACGGCGCCAGGCCCGTACCGCCGGCGAGGAACAGCAACGGCCGCTCAACAGCGCGCAGATAGAAGCTGCCGAGTGGTCCGGTCAGTTCCACCTTGTTGCCGGCCTGTGCCGATTCGAGCCACGTGCTCATCACGCCGCCAGAAATCTTCTTGATCAGAAAACTGATTTTCGATTCGCCCGGTGCTGACGAAAACGAATATGAACGGTGCTGACCGCTGCCAGGAACGTCGATGTTGACATACTGGCCCGGCAGGAATACCGGCGCGCTCGCCTCCACGTTCAGTTCGAGCACGATGGCCGCATCGTTGTGCGCTTCGACCTTGGTTACGGTCGCGGCGAACTTGCTTTGCTCAGTCTTGCATGCAGTGGAAGATGCCGGCACCGCAATGACGCAATCGCTTTCCGGCACCATCTGGCAGGTGAGTACGAGACCGCCGTCCTTCTCATCTTCGGTCAGCGCATCTTCGATGTAGTCGTCGCCCAGGTCGTAGCTGCCGCTCTCGGCTCGGCACTTGCAGGTACCGCACACGCCGTCGGAGCAATCCATCGGCAGGTTGATTTTTGCGCGAAAGGCGGCGTCGAGTACTTTCTCGCCCGCCTTGCATGTCACGAAGCGGGTCACGCCGTCTTCAAAATTCAGTGCAATGTTGTAGCTGGACATCTTGCCTCCTGTACTTCTCATTTCAGCGGATGGTTGCGCTCAAACGTGATAGACGTCGAGCACCTGGCGGATGTAGTCGTCCTTCAAGACGATGCGCTTATAGCAAATCAACAGTTCATCGTTGACTTTGCGCAGAGTGACGAACATCGTGCCGAAAAACTGGTCGGTGGTTTTGTAACGGTGGCTGAGCGTGTTGAAGTTGTAGCGCACGTCCACTTCGTTCTCGCGCTCGGCCAGCACTTCTACATTGGTGACGTTGTGACTGGTTCGCGGCTCAGGCATCGACGCACTACTGCGTTCGGTCTTGATGCGGAACACACGGTCTTCGAGGCCGCCACGGTCCGGGTAGTACATCAGCGAGATCTGACTCTCGTGGTCGTCGGTGAGCCGGTCGTCGTCGTCCCACGCCGGCATCCAGTAAGTGACGTCCTCGGTATAGCAGGCAAGCCACTCGTCCCATGTTCGGTCGTCGAGCAGGCGCGCTTCGCGGAACAGCGCCGCGCAAATTTTCTGGTAATCGAAGCTCATGCCAGGGCCTCCCCTTGTTCCTTTTTGAGTGCGTCGCGCATCTGGTGCACCCAGTACTCGTGCTGACACACAAACAGGCCTTCGTCTTCGCTGCGCTCGCCTGAGATGCGCGGCTTCAGGCCCATACTTTTCGCGTTTGCGTCGGGACCTTCGACCCACAACGGCGCTCCGCGCGAAAGGTCGTTCCACAACGCAGTGGTGCCGGCATAGCCAGCCTGGCAAGCGCGAAACTCTTCGAGGTCATCCGCGGTGCCCATACCCGAGACGTTAAAGAAGTCTTCGTACTGGCGGATGCGGGTAGCCCGGTCGGCGGCGCTCTCGCCCTTCGGAGCGAAACAGAAGATGCTGACTTCGGTCTTGTCCACGCTGATTGGACGTACCACGCGAATCTGCGTGCTGAACTGGTCCATCAGGAACACGTTCGGGTACAGACAAAGATTGCGCGTCTGGTTGACGATGAAGTCCGCCTTCACCTCGCCAACGCGTGCCTTGATTTCGTCGCGGTATTGATAGACCGGTCGTACCTCCGGGTTCATCGTCTTGGTCCACAGCAGGATGTGGCCGTGGTCGAAGCCGTACACGCCGGCCACCGACTTGCTCCAGCTGTTCGCATCCACGGCCTTGGTGCCCTCGACCTTGCGCCGGTCCATCGTCGCAGCGTAGTTCCAGTGCACGGTGCTGACGTGGTAGCCGTCGCAGCCGTTCTCCATCTGCATCTTCCAGTTACCGTCGTAGATGTACGATGAATTGCCGCGCAACACTTCCAGCCCGTCCGGGGCCTGGTCGACGATCTGGTCGATGATGACCTTGGTCTCGCCGAGGTAGTCCTCCAGTGCGATCGCGTCCGCGTTGAGGCTGCCGAACAGAAAGCCGCGATAGCTCTGGAAGCGTGCGACCTTCTTCAGGTCATGCGAGCCGTTGGTATTGAATTGCACCGGGTATTCGGTGGTCTTCACGTCTTTCACTTTCAGCAGCTTGCCGGTGTTGGCGAAGCTCCAGCCGTGGAAAGGACACGTGAAAGTGCCTTTATTGCCGTGTTTTTTACGGCACAGCATCGCGCCCTTGTGCGCGCAGGCATTGATGACCGCATGCAGTTCACCGCTTTTGTCGCGAGTGATCACGATAGGCTGGCGGCCAATCCAGGTGGTGTAGTAGTCGTTGTTGTCGGGAATCTGGCTTTCATGCGCGAGGTAGACCCAGTTGCTCTCGAAAATGTGCTTCATTTCGAGCTCGAACAGATCCGTGTTCGTGAAGATGTCGCGGCGGCAACGGAATACACCGTTTTGCTTGTCGTCCTGAACGGCCGTGTGCAGCAGTTCATCAAGTTGCGAGGCTTTGTCGATAGTTGCAGACATGAGTGCTCTCCTACGCGTGCTCCAGGTTATGGGGCACGCGCATCGGTGTCGAAAGATTCTTGCGAAGGATTGAGCGGCAGCAGGGGTACGACGCAGCGGCCGCGTTTAGCGGTCAGGCGGTAGCAGATGCACGCAGGCGATGGACGACCTGGTTATCCTTGCCCTGAATCAGCGGAGTCAACTCGATGTCGAACTCGATTTCCTTATACGCGTCGGCCTTCATTCCCAGCGCAGTGCCGCCGGTCTTTTCGACCACACGAGGAATCAGATCCTCGCGGGTGGCATAGGCAAAGTCGTCCCAAATCAACGGGTCGCCCTCGATGTTGATTTGCGTCGTCAGCTTGCGGTACTTGTCGGTGGTGACGAAGAAGTGCACGTGCGCCGGACGGTTGCCATGGCGGGCAAGCACATTCAACAACTGTTGGGTCGCACCATGCGGCGGACAGCCATAGCCGACCGGCATGAGCGTACGGAACTCGTACTTGCCATCGACATCGGTGCTGACCGCGCCCCGAAGATTGAACTCGCTCTGCGCGCCAGTCGGGTCGAAGTGCGAATAGAAGCCTTTCGAATTGGCGTGCCAGCATTCGACCAGCGCCCCTGCAACCGGCTTGCCATCTGGACCGGATACCGTGCCGCGGATGACCAACGGGCCGGCATCCTCGTCCGGGTTGATATCGATCTTCGAAACGCCATCGCGCACGGGCACGCCAGCGACATAGAGCGGACCTTCGATGGTGCGCGGCGTGCCGCCGGTGATTTCAGCCGCCTTGTCTTCGGCATCCATGCGAATGTCGAGGTATTTCTCCAGACCGAGACCAGCAGCAAGCAGCGCAGCTTCGCCGTCCTGGCCGAGCTTGTTGAAGTAGTGGACGCCAGCCCAGATTTCATCGGGCGTCATGTCGAGGTCGTCGATCGCCTTGAACAGGTCGCCCAAAAGGCGATTGACGATCTGCTTTGCGCGAGCATTGCCGTCCTGGCTACCCACGTTAGCCGCAGCCTTCAGCAGGTCTTGCACTTCCTTCGTATCGAACACTTTGACGCTCATGTCTGCTCCTGAATCTCTATTTTCTGATGGGGTAAACCCTTGGTTTAGCGCCCGTTCGAATATGCCTGAGAGGTATAATGGGTGCTGAAACAGAGTGTGAATGCAGAATAATGGACGTCAGAAGGCCTCGTCCAACACTGATTTAGTATCGGTCTATATCCACGAGGTATTGAAATGGAACTGCGGCATCTTCGCTATTTCGTCGCCGTAGCCGAGGAACGCAATTTCACGCGCGCGGCCCAGCGGCTGAACATGGCGCAACCGCCTTTGAGCCGTCAGATCCAGCAGCTCGAAGAGATTCTTGAGGTGCAGCTATTCCAGCGCGACTCGCGCCCGTTAAAGCTCACCGAGACGGGTAAGTTCTTCTACGCTCATGCCGTCCAGTTGCTGGCTCAAACGTCGGAACTCGAATCCATGACGCGGCGCGTGGGCAACATCGAGCGCAGCCTCTCTGTCGGTTTCGTGGGCTCGACGTTGTACGGCATGCTGCCCAAAATCATCCGGCGCTTCCGCGATGAGAACACGACAGTCGAACTCAGCCTCCACGAGATGTCGACGATGGACCAGATTCGCGCGCTGAAGGACGGTCAGATCGATGTCGGGTTCGGTCGCATCCGGCATGAGGACGCGAACATCCGTCGGGTGATTCTTCGCGAGGAGAAGATGATCGTTGCATTCCCGGAGGGCCATCCGCTCTCGATGGCCAAGCCCGTCCTCGCTCTCAGCGATCTGGTCAACGAGACCCTGATTATTTTTCCTAAGTCGCCACGCCCCAGTTATGCAGACCAAGTGCTGTCGGCATTCGAAGACCGCGGTCTCAAGCCTCGCCGGATATATGAAGTACGGGAGTTGCAGATCGCGCTGGGCCTCGTAGCAGCGGGAGAAGGGATTTCTGTCGTTCCGAGTAGTGTGTACGGCCTGAAGCGAGACGATGTGAGTTACAAGGAACTGGACGACCCTACTCTGGTTTCGCCAATCATCATGAGCATGCGTGCGCTCGACGAGTCGCGCGACATTCGGGAAATGCTCGAACTCATCTATCGGCTGTACGAGGAGGAAAAAATACCCCATGCACCTCCCAACGATTTTGGGCGGTGACATTCGCTATACCCATGGGGTATGGGGCTAGACGTCGACGGTGTTGGACAGGGGCTTATTGGGCACGCAATACTTCAGCAACCCCTTAACTCCAACATGCCAGGTATGAACGCCCAAATCACCTCCGTCGAAGCGATTCTGGTTGACCTCCCAACCATTCGCGCGCATCAGCTAGCCATGGCGACGATGCAGCAGCAAACCTTAGTGATCGTCCGTCTGCGCTCGAGCGATGGCATCGAAGGCATTGGCGAAGCGACTACGATTGGCGGTCTGTCGTACGGCGACGAAAGCCCCGAAGGCATCAAGCTGACCATCGATACTTATCTTGCACCTGCGATCGTTGGGCAGGACGCAACCAACATCAACGACGCAATGCTCAAGCTGAGCAAGGTTGCTCGCGGGAACCGGTTTGCCAAGTGCGCAATCGAGACGGCTTTGCTGGACGCTCAGGGCAAGCGCCTGGGCGTTCCGGTTTCGACGCTTCTTGGCGGCGCTGTGCGCAAGACGCTTCCGGTCCTGTGGACGCTCGCAAGTGGCGACACCCAACGCGACATCGATGAAGCAGAAACGCTGCTCGCCGAACGTCGCCACAATACTTTCAAGCTGAAGATTGGCCGGCGTAGCGTTCGCGATGACGTAGCGCACGTATCGAAAATCAAAGCCGCACTCGGCGAGCGCGCCAAAGTCACCGTCGACGTGAATCAGGCCTGGAACGAGGCTGACGCCGCATTGGGAATCGAAGCGCTTGAAGCTGCTGGCATTGACCTCGTCGAGCAACCCACTCCGCGAGAGCAGCGCGGAGCACTCGCCAGGCTTGCATCGCGTTTCATCGTACCCATCATGGCCGACGAAGCAGTGACAGGCCCGGAAGATGCCCTCGAACTTGTGCGCGGCGCATGCGCGGACGTCTTTGCGCTGAAGATCGCGAAGTCCGGCGGAATCTACGGAATGATGCGTACGGCCGCCATTGCGGATGCAGCCGGCGTGTCCCTCTATGGCGGCACGATGCTTGAAGGCAGCATCGGGTCGATTGCATCGGCACACGGATTCGCCGCGCTCCCGCAACTTGCCTGGGGTACGGAGTTGTTCGGACCACTTCTGTTGAAAGACGACATCGTCACTGCTCGCCCCCAATATCAGGACTTCGACCTTCACCTGCCGGAAGGGCCGGGCCTGGGCCTGCATATCGATGAGGACAAGCTCGCTTTCTATCGTCGCGACAAAAATAGCTGAGCGCACAGTCAATCCGGCACCGGGCATATCGACCCACTCCAACTATTGTGCTGGCGAACCTGAGAGACCCCTAACTTTTTCGAATGAGAAACACATGCTATATCTCGTAAGAATGGATGTACACCTGCCACACGACATGCCGGCACCTCAGGCTGACGAAATCAAGGCACGAGAAAAGGCGTACTCACAAGAGCTTCAGCGCCAAGGCAAGTGGCAACAACTACATCGCGTTGTCGGCGAGTATGCGAACTACAGTGTCTTCGACGTCGACTCGCACGACGAACTGCACACCATCCTCTCAGGTCTGCCGCTGTTTCCGTATATGACGATGAAGGTGGAAGCGCTCGCGCGCCACCCGTCGTCCATCCGCTGAAGCCTGAGACAGGCGTTCGCGTGTGAGCCCTAGCGGGCGCCTGCCTCTGAAATCAGCCATTCTTTGAAAGCGACTACTGGCGCAGAGTTCTCGCCTTCTTTTTTGTGGACGAGGTAGTACGCTAGTTCGCAGCTTTGTGATACCTGGAATGGACGCACAAGCCGCCCCTCTTCGAGGTCATGTTCGACCAGCGTGGTCCTGCCGAGCGCAATACCGTTCCCTGAAATGGCTGTTTGGAGTGCTGCCGCGGAGTCGTCAATCTGGATGCCGCGATTGCAATCGACTTCGTTGCGACAGCCGGCTTTTTGCAACCAGGAGCGCCATGTCGGGAAGACACCGGATGTTTGCATCGACACATCATGAATGAGCAGATGATGCTCCAGGTCGGCAGGCGTCCTGAGCGGATGTTTGCCCATTAGAAGCGCGGGACTGCATACCGGGAAGAACTCGTCTCGCATGAGAAAGGTCGATACCAGGCCTGGCCATACGCCCGAGCCATAGCGAATGCCGACATCGATTCTGTCAGCGGTGAAGTCGAGAAGCCGGTTGCTGGTGTCTATGCGAAGGTCGTAATACGGATGCCTCTGTTGAAACCGCTCGACGCGTCTCAACAACCACTTGTCAGCGAATGCGCCGGGTATCGTCACGGTGAAAGCGATGCGCGATTTGCTCGCTTTCAATTGCTCAACGGCTTCGGACAACAGGTCAAATCCCGCCTGCAATGCTGGCAGGACTGACCGTGCAGCGTCGGTCAGGGTCAGCCGGGTTGGCCCCGACGTCGCGCGATGAAACAGCTCGACGTCGAGGGTATCTTCGAGCCCGCGTATCAGATGGCCAACGGCCGCAGGCGTAACGTTGAGCTCCTCGGCGGCCGACGGATAGCTCAGATGACGCGATACCGCTTCAAAGGCACGGAGTGCATTCAGGTTGTTCGGTGCACGCATGTTGCTTGATGGGCCCAAGTCTGGTTGGCCCATCTTCCCAGCGCTGCAATTTATCGTCAACACTGCGGCGGCTTGGACTAAAGCCGCGCGATATCACCGCTCGAACGTGGGCGTATCAACATGCGCTCCTGAACGCAAACAGTCCAAGCTTCGTCGTTTCTGGAAGTGTGCGTTAGCGCCAGTTCGTAACCACCGTTTTCAGCTTCGAGGGCTCGCACAGCCTGGCGCTTTGATGACATCAGAATTGCGTTAAGCCTCCATCGACCACGATTTCTGCGCCCGTCGTGAAGGACGAATCGTCGCTCGCGAGGAACAATGCCGTCCTGGCGATTTCGACGGCTTCGCCGAATCGTTGCAGCGGTACCCGAGCCTGAATAGCTGTCGCCGTTTCCGTCAATTGCGCGTCCGTCAGCCCGAGTTTGGTGTGGAACGCAGTCGCAATCGGGCCCGGGCTAACAGCGTTCACCCGAATGCCGCGCGGCGCGAGTTCAGCGCCGATGGAACGCACGAGGGAGCGAATCGCTGCCTTTGTCGCTGACAGAATCGACAGCCCCGGTGTGCCGACAGCATTGAGGAACGACGTTGTCACCACGATGCTGCCTCCTTTCGGAATGAGAGGCGCGGCCTTCTGAATCGTGAAAAAGAGCCCACTGACATTCAGGGAAAACTGCTCGTCAATCTGTGCCGGCGTGACGGATTCCAGCGGCGCGGCTGTTCCAGCACCGGCGTTCGCGAAGACGACATCGATGCGACCGTATCTGGCACGCACCTCTTCGACCGCACGCTCGATTTCAGCGGGCTTGCGCAGGTCGACCGAGAGCACGAGCGCATTGTCGCCCAAAGCCTTTCCTGCAGCCTCAAGGCGTCCCGGGTTGGTGCCCGTGACAATGACTTTCGCGCCTTCAGCCTGGAAAAGCTTCGCGGTTTCCAGGCCAATGCCCGAGGTGCCACCGGTGATAAAAGCAACCTTGTTTTGCAGCTTCATGTCGTTCTCCTTCGAGGGTTAGGTGACGAGAACCGTTGTGCGTCCTCGATGGATGCAATATGGCTTTTGGAACGACGTCGGACAAATGAGAAGAACTCGTGCAGTGGAGTAGAAAAACTAGCGTGGGGCCAGGAAAATCGTTGCCAGGCCTGGATTGCGACAGCTTGATGCACAGTTGACCGTGCTCGTGGCGGCGTCTGTGGAGAGCCAGGACTGAGGGAAAGTCGCGGGCGGAAATCCCGGCATTTCCGTATGGAGCAAACTTTGTTGTGCTTGATTAGCCGAAAAAAAAAGGCGTCACGTTGCCGTGACGCCTTAAAAAGTTCTAGCCATTCCGAGGGCCGTGCTAGAACCTGAGAGACGGTATTCGAAAGTTTGGCCTGCGATGCGGCGCCTGTACGGTGCGCGACATGGACTGTTACGGTGGACTATGAGAAGACACTCGACACAGACATTGTGCGGGCCACGGCAGGTTCGAAAACTTCAAAATGCAGAACCTGAAACCGTCTTTCGAAATGAGATTCCATTTTTTATGGTTATGCTGACTAAGTCAAGCAAAATCTAAAGAGGCTCCATTCGTTGCGGCAAAATATTCCGATACAATGAATGTTCTGATGAAAAATGACTTTGATGCCCCATTTTGGGGCCGCCGCTGGCGCTTTGAGAGACGGTACCAGCAAGGCTGCGAAGAAAAATATTGAAATAAAGTTCCAGAAAAACACATGAACCGACCCACGCCCTCCCGAACCGCCGCAGACCCGGCCAAAGACAAAGACGGCTCCGGCGACGAAGTGACCGCCCTCGCGCGCGGCCTGACCGTGCTGCGCTCCATCGCCGCCGCCGACGCGCCGCTCAGCAACCGCGAACTGACCGAGCTCACCGGCATTCCCAAGCCCACCGTGTCGCGGATCACCGCCACGCTGGTCAGCGCGGGTTTCCTGTTCCGCCTGCCCGACAGCGAGCGTTTCGTGCTGACCTCGTCGGTGTTGGAACTGAGCAACGGCTTTCTGCGCAACTTCGACATCCGCGCTCGCGCGCGGCCGTTCCTGATCGAACTCGCCGAACGCACGGCGCTGTCTGTGCATCTGGCCGTGCGCGACCGGCTCGATATGGTGGTGATCGACGCGATCCGGCCGCGTTCGGCGGTGCTGGTGTCGCGCCTCGAGATCGGCTCGCGCATGAATCTGAGCCGCACCGCCATCGGCCGCGCCTATCTGGCCGCGCTCGAAGCGCCGGAGCGGGAAAAATTGCTGATCGGCTTGCAAGCGGCTGAAGGCGACGACTGGGGCCACGTCAGCAGCCGGCTCGAGAGCGCGTTACAGGAAACCATCGAGCGCGGCTTCGCGATTGCCACGGGCGAATGGTACGACGGACTCAACGCGATCGCGCTGGGTTTCACAGGACCGTCGGGCGAACGCTATGCGGTCAATTGCGGCGGCTCCGCCGACCAGTGCCCGCGCGACTGGCTGATCTCGCGCGCGGCGCCGGCGCTGCTCGAGTGCGTCGCCAAAATCGTGCTGGAAATCGGCGGCACCCCGGGGCGCCGCCTGGATACCTGAACCGGCGGCGGTTTCGCCGGTCGGCGGCCAAGGTTATTGCAAGGCATCCTGTAACCTTCGTAATCAAAAGAAAAATACGCGGGTGGACTGTTACAGAGCCCGCGACGTAGGATCATGCCTTCCTGTCGCGGGACGCACGCCCGGCCTGCCGTTTTCCCCTTTGATAACGTTCCGGCCGCCTGTTTCGATGCCGCATTGCGTTAACATCTCTGTCCCGCGCCTCGGGTAGCATCGCGCTGAACGAGCGCGGGGCACCCGTTGTCGAAACCGCCTGTCATGCCATTCGCGTGCCGGTCCGCCGAACTGTCGAAACGGCACGAACGCGCGAGCGGCTCACATCCAAGCCAGTCACCTGACCGAACCGATGGACGAACAACAAAAGCATTCGGAAACCACACGCCCTGTTCCTCCGGCTTCCCAACCGTCCTCCAGCGGCGGCCCCGCCGGCATACCGAACCAGCCGCCAGGCATGGTGAAGCGGCACCGCGGCCGCAATATCGCGTTGATCATCGCGGCGCTGGTCATCCTCGGGGTGGTGCTGTGGCGCTGGCACCCGTGGGGCGGTCCCGGCGGCGGCGCGAGCGGCGCGGCCGGCGCCAGCGACGCGAGCGGCGCGCGGGCCGGGCGCGCGGGCCGCGGCGGTGCCATGGCCAATATCTCGCAGCCGGTTCACGTGGCGGCCGCGACGCAGGGCGAAATGCCGGTGGTGATCACCGCGCTCGGCACGGTCACGCCGCTTGCCAACGTCACCGTGCTGCCGCAGTTGAGCGGCGTGTTGCAGGACGTGTATTTCAAGGAGGGCCAGATGGTCAAGAAGGGCGACGTGCTGGCCCAGATCGACCCGCGTCCCTATCAGATCTCGCTCGACAACGCGCAAGGCACGCTCGCGCGCGACGAGGCCCTGCTGCAAACCGCCCGCCTCGACCTGAAGCGCTATCAGACGCTGCTCTCGCAGGACTCCATCGCCAGCCAGCAGGTGGATACGCAAGCCTCGCTGGTGCGGCAATACGAAGGCACGGTGAAGTCCGACAAGGCCAATATCGACACCTTCAAGCTCGACCTCGTGTATGCGCGCATCACCGCGCCGGTGTCGGGACGCGTCGGTCTGCGCCAGGTCGATCCGGGCAACTACGTGACACCGAGCTTGACCAACGGCCTCGTCGTGATTACGCAACTGCAGCCGATCAGCGTGATCTTCACCACCTCCGAAGACAATCTGCAGCAGATCATCCAGCAGACCCAGTCGGGCGCCAAGCTCTCGGTCACCGCGTATGACCGCAGCAACACCACGTCGCTCGAAGGCGGCATGCTCGAAACACTGGACAACCAGATCGACACCACCACCGGCACGGTCAAGCTGCGCGCGATCTTCCAGAACAGCAAGAATCTGCTGTTCCCGAATCAGTTCGTGAACACGCGCCTGCTGGTCGATACGATCAAGGACGCCGTGATCGTGCCGACACCGGCCGTGCTCAACGGCTCGATGGGCCCGTTCGTGTACGTCGTGAAGGCGGACAACACCGTGACCGTGCGGCCGGTCAAGGTCGGCCCCGTGGATGGCGAGCGCACCAGCATCCAGTCCGGCCTGACCGTGGGCGAGCGCGTCGTGATCGACGGTTCGGACCGGCTCAAGGAAGGCGCGAAAATCACGATTCCGGCCGACAAGCCGCGCGGCGCCTCGGGTGCCCGCGGTGCGGCCGCCGCGTCGGGCGCCTCCGGCGCTCACGCGCATCATGGCAAACACGCGGCGCAAGCCTCGCAATAAAGGCACGGCACTTACCGCATGAATCCATCCCGCGCCTTTATTCTGCGTCCCGTCGGCACCGCGCTGCTGATGGCGGCGATCATGCTGGTCGGTCTCGTCGCGCTGCGCTTTTTGCCGCTCTCGGCGCTGCCCGAAGTCGACTATCCGACCATCCAGGTGCAGACCTTCTATCCGGGCGCGAGCCCGGACGTGATGACGTCGTCGGTCACCGCGCCGCTCGAGCGCCAGTTCGGGCAGATGCCGTCGCTCAATCAGATGTCGTCGCAAAGCTCGGCCGGCTCGTCGATCATCACGCTGCAGTTCAGCCTCGACCTGCCGCTCGACATCGCCGAGCAGGAAGTCCAGGCCGCCATCAACGCGGCCGGCAACCTGCTGCCGTCGGACCTGCCCGCGCCGCCGATCTACGCCAAGGTCAATCCGGCCGACGCGCCGATCATCACGCTCGCGATCACCTCGAAGACGCTGCCGCTCACGCAGGTGCAGGATCTGGCCGACACGCGTCTCGCGCAAAAAATCTCGCAGGTGGCGGGCGTGGGTCTGGTGAGCCTGTCGGGCGGCCAGCGTCCGGCCGTGCGGATTCAGGCGAACCCGCGCGCGCTCGCCGCGTACGGCCTGAATCTGGACGACTTGCGCACCACCATCTCGAACCTGAACGTCAACACGCCGAAGGGCAACTTCGACGGTCCCACGCGCAACTACACGATCAACGCGAACGACCAGTTGACCGACGCCGACGCCTACAAGAGCGCGGTGGTCGCGTACAAGAACGGCCGCGCGGTGATGTTGACCGACGTCGCCACCATCGTGCAGGGCGCGGAGAACACCAAGCTCGGCGCGTGGGTCGACGGCACGCCCGCGATCATTCTGAACGTGCAGCGCCAGCCGGGCGCGAACGTGATCCAGGTGGTGGACAGCATCAAGAAGCTGCTGCCGCAATTGCAGCAGGCGCTGCCCGCCGCGCTCGAGGTGCAGATCGTCACCGACCGCACCACCACGATCCGCGCTTCCGTGCGCGACGTACAGTTCGAACTGGCCATGTCGGTCGTGCTGGTGGTGCTGGTCATGTACCTGTTCCTCGCCAACGTCTACGCGACCATCATTCCGAGTCTCTCGGTGCCGCTGTCGCTGATCGGCACGCTCGCCGTGATGTACCTGTGCGGCTTTTCGCTCGACAACTTATCGTTGATGGCGCTGACCATCGCGACCGGCTTCGTGGTGGACGACGCGATCGTGATGATCGAGAACATCGCGCGTTACGTGGAGGAAGGCGAAGCGCCGCTCGAAGCCGCGTTGAAAGGCTCGAAACAGATCGGCTTTACGATCATTTCGCTGACGGTGTCGCTGATCGCCGTGCTGATTCCGCTGCTCTTCATGGGCGACGTGGTCGGCCGCCTGTTCCACGAATTCGCCATTACGCTTGCCGTGACGATCGTGATTTCGGCGGTCGTGTCGCTCACGCTCGTGCCGATGATGTGCGCCAAACTGCTGCGCCACACGCCACCGCACGAGAGCCATCGTTTCGAAGCCAAGGCGCACCGCGCGATCGACTGGGTGATCGCGCGTTACGCGGTCGCGCTCACGTGGGTGCTGAACCGGCAACGCTCCACGCTGGTCGTTGCGGTGCTCACGCTGGTGTTGACCGGCGTGCTGTACGTGTTCATTCCGAAGGGCTTCTTTCCGGTGCAGGACACCGGCGTGATCCAGGCGATCACGCAGGCGCCGCAGTCCGTGTCGTATGCGTCGATGGCCGAGCGCCAGCAGGAACTCGCCGCGCAGATCCTGAAGAACCCGGACGTGGAGAGCCTGACCTCGTTCATCGGCGTGGACGGCAGCAATATCACGCTGAACAGCGGCCGCATGCTGATCAACCTGAAGCCGCGCGACGACCGCAGCAACACCGCGAGCGAAGTGATCCGCCAGTTGCAGCGGGACGTGGCGCACATTGCCGGCGCGTCGCTGTACATGCAGCCGGTGCAGGATCTGACGATCGACTCGACCGTGAGCCCGACGCAGTATCAGTTCATGCTGACCGATCCGAACATCAGCGAATTCACCACGTGGGTGCCGAAGCTGATCGACCGATTGAGGCAGTCGCCCGAACTCGCCGACGTCGCCACCGATCTGCAGGACAACGGCCAGTCGGTCTACATCGAAATCGACCGCGCCACCGCGTCGCGCTACGGCATCACGCCGGCCACCGTGGACAGCGCGCTGTACGACGCGTTCGGCCAGCGCATCATCTCGACCATCTTCACGCAATCGAACCAGTACCGCGTGATCCTGGAAGCGCAGCCGGAGATGCAGCACTACACCGAGTCGCTAAAGTCGATCTATCTGCCCTCTTCCACGTCCACGGGCGGCCAGGTGCCGCTGTCGTCGATCGCGCGCTTCATCGAGAAGCCCGCGCCGCTGCTGGTCACGCACCTGAGCCAGTTCCCGGCCACCACGGTGTCGTTCAACCTCGCGCCGGGCTCGTCGCTCGGCGCGGCGGTCAAGGCGATCGACCAGGCGGAGAAGGACGTCGGCTTGCCCGCGTCGTTCCAGACCCGCTATCAGGGCGCGGCGCTGGCGTTCCAGGCGTCGCTGTCGAACGAGCTGTTCCTGATTCTCGCGGCGATCGTCACGATGTACATCGTGCTGGGCGTGCTGTACGAGAGCTTCATCCACCCGATCACGATTCTCTCGACGCTGCCCTCGGCCGGTGTCGGCGCGTTGCTCGCGCTGCTGATCACGGGGCACGATCTCGACATCATCGGCATCATCGGTATCGTGCTGCTGATCGGTATCGTGAAGAAGAACGCGATCATGATGATCGACTTCGCGCTCTACGCCGAGCGCGAGGAAGGCAAGCCGCCGCGCGAAGCGATTTACCAAGCGTGCCTGTTGCGCTTCCGGCCGATTCTGATGACCACGCTCGCCGCCCTGCTCGGCGCGCTGCCGCTGATGCTCGGCACCGGCGCCGGTTCGGAATTGCGCCGTCCTCTCGGTATCGCGATTGCGGGCGGATTGATCGTCAGCCAGTTGCTGACGCTGTTCACCACGCCGGTGATCTACCTCGCGTTCGACTCGCTCGGCCGTCGCGCGCGTGAGCGCTTCAATCGGGGCAAGCCTACGCCGCCCGTCACCGATGCAGGGAACTGAGCGATGAATCTGTCGCGCCCGTTTATCTCCCGCCCGGTCGCCACCACGCTGCTGGCGATCGGCATCGCGCTGGCCGGTATCTTCGCGTTCACGAAGCTGCCGGTGGCGCCGTTGCCGCAAGTCGATTTCCCGACCATTTCAGTGCAGGCCACGCTGCCGGGCGCGAGTCCGGATACCGTGGCGACCAGCGTCGCCAGTCCGCTCGAACGGCATCTCGGCTCGATCGCCGACGTGACCGAAATGACCTCGTCGAGCTCGGTCGGCTCGACGCGCATCACCATGCAGTTCGGCCTGAACCGCGACATCGACGGCGCCGCGCGCGACGTGCAGGCCGCCATCAATGCGGCGCGCGCCGATCTGCCGGCAAGCTTGCGCAGCAATCCGACGTACCACAAGGTCAATCCGGCCGATGCGCCGATCCTGATTCTGGCGCTCACGTCGAAAACGCTCACCGCCGGCCAGTTGTACGACTCCGCGGCCACCGTGCTGCAACAGTCTCTGTCGCAGGTGGACGGCGTCGGCGAAGTGGATGTGAGCGGCTCCGCCAACCCGGCCGTGCGTGTCGAACTCGAGCCGAATGCGCTCTCGCACTACGGCATCGGTCTCGAAGACGTGCGCGCGGCGCTCGCCGCGGCCAACGCGAACAGCCCGAAAGGCTCGATCGAATTCGGCCCGAACCGCGTGCAGATCTATACCAACGACCAGGCCAGCAAGGCGTCGCAATACAGGGACCTGGTCATTGCCTATCGCAACGGCGCGGCGGTGAAGCTCTCCGACGTGGCCGAGGTGGTCGATTCGGTCGAAGATCTGCGCAACCTCGGCCTCTTCAACGGCAAGCGTTCGGTGCTGGTGATTCTGTATCGCCAGCCGGGCGCGAACATCATCGACACCATCGACCGTGTGACGGCGATGCTGCCGCAACTGCACGCGTCGCTGCCCGCGGACGTCGACATCGCGCCGGCCGCCGACCGCTCCACCACGATCCGCGCGTCGCTGAAAGACACCGAGCGCACGCTGGTGGTCGCGGTTGCGCTGGTGGTGATGGTGGTGTTTCTGTTCCTGCGCAACTGGCGCGCCACGCTGATTCCGAGCGTGGCCGTGCCGATCTCCATCATCGGCACGTTCGGCGCGATGTACCTGCTCGGTTTCTCGATCGACAACCTCTCGCTGATGGCCTTGACCATCGCGACCGGCTTCGTGGTCGACGACGCGATCGTGGTGCTGGAGAACATCTCGAGACATATCGAGAACGGCGTGCCGCGCATGAAGGCGGCCTTTCTCGGCGCGCGCGAAGTCGGCTTTACCGTGCTGTCCATCAGTATTTCGCTGGTCGCCGTGTTCCTGCCGATTCTGCTGATGGGCGGCATTGTCGGGCGCCTGTTCCGTGAATTCGCGCTGACGCTTTCGCTGGCGATCGGCGTGTCGCTGATCGTCTCCCTCACGCTCACGCCGATGATGTGCTCGCGCCTTCTGCGCGAGCCGCACGAACAAAAAGAAGAAGGACGTTTCGGCCGCTGGCTGGAACGCGGCTTCGCTTCGATGCAGCGCGGTTATGAGCGCACGCTCGGCTGGGCGCTGCTGCATCCGCGCCTGATCGTGACGATTCTGCTGCTGACCATCGGCCTGAACGTGTGGCTGTACATCATCGTGCCGAAGGGCTTCTTTCCGCAGCAGGACACGGGGCGGCTGATTGGCGGCATTCAGGCTGATCAGGCTACCTCGTTCCAGTCCATGAAAGGCAAGTTCGCGCAGATGATGGAGATCGTCGGCAAGAATCCGGCGGTGGAGAGTGTGGCCGGTTTCACCGGCGGGCGGCAGACCAATTCCGGCTTCATGTTCGTGACATTGAAGTCGAAGTCCGAGCGCAAGGCATCCGCAG
The DNA here is from genome assembly GCF_004339745.1 of Paraburkholderia sp. BL9I2N2. GTDB lineage: Bacteria > Pseudomonadota > Gammaproteobacteria > Burkholderiales > Burkholderiaceae > Paraburkholderia. The sequence continues at coordinate 2,664,710 of NZ_SMGP01000001.1, forward strand.
ATCAGGTGATCCAGCAACTGCGCGCGCCGCTCGGCGACGTCGCCGGCGCGCGGACTTTTCTACAGGCGGTGCAAGACATTCGCGTCGGCGGACGGCAATCGAATGCACAGTACCAGTTCACGCTGCTGGCCGATTCGACGCCCGACCTGTACCTGTGGGGACCCAAACTCACCGAGGCGCTGCAGGCACGCCCCGAACTCGCGGACGTGAATTCCGACCAGCAGCAAGGCGGCCTCGAAGCGATGGTGACGATCGACCGCGCCACCGCCGCGCGCCTCGGCATCAAGCCGGCGCAGATCGACAACACCTTGTACGACGCGTTCGGTCAACGCCAGGTATCGACGATCTATAACCCGTTGAATCAGTATCACGTTGTGATGGAAGTCGCGCCGAAGTACTGGCAGAGTCCGGACATGCTGAAGCAGATTTACATCAGCACGTCGGGCGGCAGCGCGAGCGGCGCGCAGACCACCAACGCGCCGGCGGGCACCGTGACAGCGGCGACCGCCGCCGCGACGACCTCGTCCACGAGCGCAACGACTGGCGGCACGGCGGGCACGACCGCATCGAGCGCGGCGAGCATTGCCGCCGACTCCGCGCGCAACCAGGCGATCAATTCGATCGCGGCGAGCGGCAAGTCGAGCGCTTCGTCGGGCGCGGCGGTGTCGACGGCGAAGGAAACCATGGTGCCGCTGTCGGCGATCGCGAGCTTCGGACCGGGCAGTACCCCGCTCTCCGTGAATCACCAGAGCCAGTTCGTGGCCTCGACGATTTCGTTCAATCTGCCGCCGGGCGTTTCGCTGTCGACGGCGACTCAGGCGATTTACGACACGATGGCGCAGATCGGCATGCCGGGGACTATCCACGGCAGTTTCCAGGGGACGGCGCAGGCGTTCCAGCAGTCGATGTCCGATCAGCCGATTTTGATTCTGGCCGCTCTGGCCGCCGTGTATATCGTGCTGGGGATGCTGTACGAGAGCTATATCCATCCGCTGACGATTCTGTCGACGCTGCCTTCGGCGGGTGTGGGCGCGTTGCTGGCGTTGCTGCTGTTCAAGACGGAGTTCAGCATCATCGCGTTGATCGGCGTGATTTTGCTGATCGGTATCGTGAAGAAGAACGCGATCATGATGGTGGATTTCGCAATTGAAGCGTCACGGCACGGTTTGTCGTCGCGGGATGCGATTCATCAGGCCTGTTTGCTGCGATTCCGGCCGATCATGATGACGACTTTTGCCGCGTTGCTGGGGGCGCTGCCGCTGGCGTTTGGGCGGGGTGAAGGGGCTGAGCTTCGGGCGCCGCTGGGGATTGCGATTGTTGGTGGGTTGATTGTCAGTCAGATGCTCACGCTTTATACGACGCCGGTTGTGTATCTTTATATGGATCGGATTCGGGTGAGGTGGGAGTCGAGGAAGGCTCGCCGTGCAGGCCCGGCTGCTACTTGATGGTTTTTTTACGCGGCTGGTTTTTTTGGGTGTGAGGTTGGCCTTTCCTTGAGATCATAATGGTCTATTAGCGTCGCCCCTGTGTGGGGCAGCGCCAATGGATTTAACCAGTCGATGCAACACCCAAAGTTTCCGCCAGTTTTTCGGCGGGTTCGTAAATTGTAAGGTCTGACGCGGGCCGTCGCAGAAGGCCATTCTTGTTCTCATTGCTGACTCGCTGCCGTGGGCTGTGCGGATCACAGAAATACACCTGCACGTCCGTGGCAATCGAGAAGTTCCTGTGGCTCGCCATCTCGGCCGCGGCCCATGTCACGACCGAAGTAGTTTTGCCGGCAGTCTGTTGACCTGCTTTATCAGCGCGGGCACCACGCTTGCCGTGTCCTTGCGCGCCACCTTGACCAGCATCGCATAGCGCGAGTGCCGCTCCATCAGCGTGGCAATGTAGGTGTTGTCCGAGCCCGTCAGCAGATCGTGCGGGTAGCCGGGCAATGCCGCTTCCTATTCGCAGCACGATAAGCCGAACCCGGCTGGTGCTCGAGCATGCGCGCAATGGCACGCAGCGTCTCACCCTCGCGCCACATCTTCCAGATTTCGTTTTTCTGTTCTGCGCTCATCCAATGCTTTCTTGAATCCGCCGCGCCAGCCGGTCAGTATGCGCCGCGTCATACATTAAATAGTTCTCCATACTCGTGCTGTCCGTCAACCAGTCACCTGATTATGCGAAGTACCTATCTACTTTATCGCGTTGACCAATTTTGACAGTTGTCCTATATACGCCTAGCAAAATCCAATTTGATAATGAAAATTTCAAATTTGAGCGGGCTAAAGCGTATGAAGAAGCGCGAAGACCTATTGGTGCAAGTCAGTTCAGGGAGGGGCCATGTATAGCCCCAGCCAGTCACGTACCCTGAGCGTGTCGTGCGAGGCGTTCCCGATTGATCGCGGTGTGCCGGTCCTGTCTCCCGTGCGGCTACGGGGTACGGAGGCGCTTGGCAAGCTGTACAGGTACACGCTGGACATGGCGACAACGTACACGCCGGGGCTTTCCCAGTACAACACTAAATTTCAGATCGTCCCCGCCAGGCTGGTCGGCAAGGACATCACCATCTCGATCGAGTTCGACGGGAAGGGAACATTCATTCCGGGGATGCCCGGCGATAGCGGCGCCGGTAATGTCGGAGCGGGCGTCAGGACGATTACGGGGATCATCGCCAGAGTCGAGATGACTGGCGTCGATGATCGCCACACGTACTACCGCCTTGTCGTGCGTCCTGCCCTGTGGCTGACCACAAAGACCTCGCGCAGTCGCATATTCCAGAACAGGAGCGTACTGGATATCACGCGGGACGTGCTGCGCGAGCACCCGGTCCTGTTTGATGTGAAGGTGTCGGCACGCGGACTGAAAGACGGCTATCCGGAACGCGACTTCGTCCGCCAGATGTGGGAGTCTGACTTCCATTTCCTGACCAGGCTTTGGCGCGAATGGGGAATTTATTACTTTGAGGATAACAACAGGCTGGTGCTGTGCGACGGGCCCGGTGTCCACGAGCCGCACCGGAATGCCTATGACTCGATCCGTTATCACGCGCCCGACGGTGCGCGTATCGACGAAGAACATATCCACAAGCTGAAGGCGTCGCGCAGGATCACGGCGGCCAGGGTGACTGTTGTCGATTACGACTATACGCGTGGAGCGCAGAAGTTCGTCGAGGAACATGATGCGTTCGGAGAACTGCACAAGGCCGAGGAACGCCACTGGGGTGACTACTCGCAGCCCCTTGCCGGCGCAACGGGTCTGTCGGGCCAGCCGAACAACTATCTGGAGGAGGCACACTATCTCGCGGGTGTGCGCGCCCATGCGCTTTTCTCGCGCAACGAACGTCTCAGGGGGCGGGGCAACCTGCTCGGCCTGAAGACGGGCAGGACATTCTTTCTCACGGATCACCCGGAGTCGGATGTCAATGCCGAGTACCTGGTGGTGTCGACCACGCTCGATATCCGCAACGTGAGCGAGACGACGATATCGGGCAGAACATCGGCCAGAACGCCAGGCGCAGACCAGTACCAGTGCGTGACCGACTTCGTGCTGCAGTCGCCGAACCGGTTCTTCAGGAACAGGCTGAAGAAAAAGCCGCGCTGTTACGCCGAGACAGCCGTGGTGGTCGGTCCCAAGGACCAGACGACCTGGGTCGATGCGTACGGCCGGGTCAAGATCTGCTACCTGTGGGACGTGGACAGGCCGAAGGACGAGAACGCGAGCTGCTGGGTACGCGTGTCCTCGCCGTGGCAGGGCAATTCGTTCGGCTCGATCTACGTGCCCCGCATCGGCCAGGAAGTGACGATCAACTACCACGAGGGCGACCCCGACAAGCCCTATATTGCCGACCGAATGGTCAACCGGTTCAGGCAGCCACCGTGGTTACTGCCAGCCAACTACGCACTGAGCGGCACGCGGACGCAGGAACTGAAAGGGTTCCAGGCCAACCAGATCGTCGCAGACGACACGCCCGGCAAACTTCAGGTACAGGTCAGCAGCGATTACGCGCAGTCGCGGCTGATCGTCGGCTACAACACGCGCATCGACGGCAACAAGGGGCGCAAGGAAGCGCGGGGCGAAGGCTGGGAACTGGCGACGGACGCATGGGGCGTGCTGCGCGCCAATCAGGGCATGCTGATCAGTACCGAAACGCGTGCGGGTGCAGCGGCTCCCGTCAAGGACATGGGCGAGACGGTGCAGCGGCTCACACAGGCGCGCGAACTGCATGAGGATATGGCGGAGGTTGCACGGCAGCACAACGCCCAGCAGGACGGCGCTGACCAGCGCGACGCCATTGGCGAGATCAAGGCGCAGAACGATGCCATCCGTGGCAGCGCGATAACGGACGGCAATCCATTCCCGGAACTGGCGCGGCCCGACATGGTGCTCGCGAGCGCGGCGGGGATCGGTATGACGGCGGCGCAGAGCACCCATCTTGCAAGCAGGTATGACCTGGCCGTGACGACTGGGCGCGACGTGAGCATTGCATCGGGCCGTTCGTTGTTCGCTGCCGTGCGCGGTGCCGTTTCGCTGTTTGCGTATCAGCTTGGCATGAGGCTGATTGCGGCAAAGGGCAAGGTGGAGATTCAGGCGCAAAGCGACCAGATAGCGCTTGCAGCGTTGAAAGACCTCGCCATCAGCAGCACAGACGGCCGGGTCGTCATCACGGCGGCGAAGGAAGTGTTGATCGGCGCTGGCGGCTCTTACATACGGATTGCGGCGGATGGTATCGAGAATGGCACGCCTGGCCAGATTCTTGAGAAAGCCGCGTCGTGGGATGTGCCCGGGCCTGCAACGATGAGGATGCCATTGCCGCCCCTTCCGCTCAGCGCCTTGCCACAAGCCGCTGATCATCAATATAAGCAGGTCTTTGATATCAGCACGCTCGTTCCGGCCACCAGCATCGGCTCGTCGCTGGAGAGCCAGCCTTATCGCATCTACCTGTCAGACGGCACGATCCAGCAGCAGGGCATGTTGAAGGAAGGCGCTACGGTAGCCGTCCAGACGTCCAAGCCCACAAGAGTCAAATGCGAGATTGGCGCGGGTGATTGGGGGGTTGCCGAGCAGGGTTATGACGGCATCGAACTGAACGACCAGGACGAAGCGTAACTATCGGGCGATAACGTTGAATGCGCTGGAGGGAATCTGTGAATAAACCGCATCATAAAGGGAATGCGCCGACGCATCCGAAAGCTCCGCCAAGTCCGTTTGTCGAAGTGACTATTGTTTTCCGGGATGCACTGAATCACCCTATCGAGGGACTGGCCGTTCGGGTTGCAGCCGGAACCGGCGCACCGCCGGCTGCAGCCTGGACAATTGGACCCGAAGCAGACGAGCCGGCGGTCCCGTTCGCGCCTGAGTCAGATACCCCTGCACCCGTGGCTACAGTGAACAACAGTACCGACGCAGTGACGGACAGGGACGGATACGCGATAACAATCCATAACGCCGCGCGCGACCAGCCGCTTGATGTGCTGGTCAGGAACCGACACGGGCAATATGTACTCAAGGCCACGGTAACGCCGACGAAGGACATAGTGGCCTACGCGATCAATAGTCCCGAATATCACCTGGACGCAGTAACGCAACTTACGCCCAAGGATGCATTCGAACAGGACCTGACAATTCCGGTAATGAAAGACGGCGAAATCATGACGATGCATCGACTGGTTAACGAGTTCGGCCCTTACATAGGGTCCGCTCAAAAGGTCACGGAGCAGGGAAAGGTGAAAAAGGACTTTCCGACGAAAAAAAAGGAAGTACAGACCGATCCCGCGACCGAGAGACCCAAAACCTCAATCACGATTGAGCATCATTATCGCGTAGTCGATACAGGAATGCCGCGCACCATTGCCATAAATCTGCTTGCATCCAGGTTAAACTTCCCAAAGTCCTTGGATATTTCCGATGCGAAGTACGCCGAGATTGCGAGGAAAATAAATTGTGAAGTTGCTGCTGTTAGGGCTGTCGCCGAGACTGAATCGTCGGGATCAGGATTTTGCGATAATGGGTTGCCAAAAATTCGATTCGAGCGTCATTACTTTTTAAGAGCGTCGTTGCCTGAGAATAAAAGGGCGAGTGGCGTTTGGCAGAAGCAAAAAAATCCTTTCCCAAAAGTGCCTGATTTATCCTGGCCCAAATCAGGAGGCTACAGCGTCGGCGAACCCTTAGACGATGGGACTTGGACACATAGCGACAGAGACGTTATGTATCAGTACGAGCGCATGATAAGAGCCGCGAATCTCAATTCCGACGCCGCATTAATGGCATGTTCGTGGGGGGCATTTCAGGCAATGGGATACTTCTACAAGGAGTGCGGGTACTCTTCGCCGGAAGCTCTCGCAAATAGCGTAATGACCGGCATCAACGAACAGTTGGATTTATTCTTTGCTTATGTTTCATATGTCAGCCCAATAGCTTTAGACGCGCTCAAACACAAGAATTGGCAAAGTTTCGCGCAAGCCTATAATGGCGCGGACTGCCCCCCGTCTTACGCTGCAACCATGAAGAAAAATTATGACAAATATAAGTAAATTTGGACGCCTGTGCTCGGTGGCATTGGCTGCACTTGCTTGCAGTTCGGCTATATCTGCCGAGGCATTTATTTTCGACAACCCTTTCTTGGTGGCAATGCACTCTGGAAATAGTATCTATGGATACTATGACTCCCGGGATGAAAGATTTTCGTGTTCATTTCTTTTTTCAGGAATTGGTAAAATCAAAAAAATAAATGAAAAATTTTCTAACCAAATAGATATTGAAACATATAGCTTCGACTTTCAGCGAACCTCTTTCTCTTACAAGGACAGGGACAAGCTGTTCGATGTATCGGGAGATTTATTTATTAGGTCTGGAAAATGGGTTATTAGAACGAAAAAGCCTCAGGGTGCATGCAACGGCATCGGAGCCGATTTCGGGAAAGCTCCCGACGATCCCGCTGTGACGCAATTCTCAGTCGAGAAGCAAATTGACGTTATCGGGATTGGAATTGCGAGTAAAAAAACCTTTTTCTATCGCAAGCCAGGTGCAGGAAAAGAGAATCGATTTCTGTTGAGAGGAGATATTGCGCTAATAATTTCGAAGCACGGGGACTATACCTATGTCCGGTTTGCGAACCCCAATACCGTTTCGTCGACCCGCGATCCTGTTATTACCGGATGGATACGATCAGCCGATCTGAAAAACCCTCTCCCGCCCCTCGACCGCTAGTCGCAAAGTATCGTGCATTCGATATTTAAGCAAGGATCAACTTTATGATCGACCTTTACGGATGATGGTGAGGAAGATGATCGGGCGCGCCCCTGGATCGCTGGGCAACAGTCCCGCGCGCACGGACGCGGTCTACGGCGACGTGTGGTTCTTCGTTCCTCGCGGCACAAAGCTCTTTGCGAATGAGCCTCACCCGTATCGTGAGGACGATAGCTTTCCGGCTATTGCGACGCTGCATCCCCAGGCGCCTCTCGTTCCGGCTGGAACCAGTCGCGATCTGGTTATCCGCATGCATTACGAGAAGGACTGCACGCTGACGACCTACCAGCAGAATATGGATTTGAGCTGGTCCGTTAGCGGCGCAATGCCTGCGGAAAGCGAGGCAGAATACAACCTGTTCTCGCGGGCAACCGCCCTCAGTCGGCGCTATACGGACAGCAGCCTGGCGAGCATCACCGCTGGGATCGCGCTGCCTTCACCGAGTGCCATCTTCGAGATGATCCGTTTCGGGCGTTGCATCGACGACCAGCTCGCGAGCGGTGCGCGCTTCAATCACTGGCGCAAGGTAAACACGCCGGACGGCGACGGGTGGATCAACCTGTCGAAGGCCGGAGTGCGCGTGTATAGCGATGCCGATTTCCCCGAATGGGCCGGCTGGAGTTTCGTCAATGACGATCCGACGCCCGACAGCCTGTGCGATTCACCAACGGTAAGGCACTGGCTGGACGTCAATCATTCCGGACATGTGAGCCATGCTGACGCCGTGGGGGCATTGGGCGTGGATGCGATCCGGCAGCGCCTCGCGCGTGCCGTGTGCAAGTTCCCATCCGAGTGGAGCCGAAGCGGCCTGGAGGCTCGCTATCACTGGCTCAAGAGTCCCCATGAGGCATTGTCCAGTCCGTTGTCGGAAGCCGATTTCGGCAAGCTGATGGACCATGCGCGTGATCTGGCTTTCTGGGAGGACATTAGCGATCCCGATCTGCCCCATGCCAATGAGGTTTGGCATTTTCCGCCGACGGCGTTTATCCGGCAGTTCAGAACTTGCGGATGGTTCAGTGCAAGTGAATTCAGACAATTGCTCCCACAACAGGTTTTGCGCGAAGGTCCTCATCACGCTGTCTATTACGAGAATGTGGCAATGTCCGGGGCCAGGCAAGATGTTATGGCAATTCACCGGGTTCCGCTAAACAAGACACTTCGGAAATATAAGATCAATTCTCCACAGAGAATTGCCGTTCTCTTTGGAAATTCTTTGCAGGAAACAACTTGGCTGAGTTCTCTGCACGAGGACAACCATAATATGTGGTATTACCCATGGGATGGAAGGGGATTTCTTCAGCTTACACACCCCAATAATTACTTCGATTATTGGGACTTCAAAGGGCGTAGAAATCAGATATCCCAAGAGACCCGTAACACGGTCTTGCATGCACATGCAATGGCTGACGCGCATCGCCCGCAAGCACAACAGTACAACGCGGACGGCGTAAACGGGGCAACCCCAATCGTAACTCGCTGGCGAGATGACGTCGGAGACAACGGAGCCTTTAGCCGTGATCCCATATCTCCTGCGGACAGCGCCGGTTTCTACTGGTCTAAGATGAGTATGGCCCAATATGCTGACCGTGATATCAGGTTGGAGCGCAGAGAAGTTTCCGCAACGCCTCCGCCCAACCCTCATCATCCGGCAAATAACGCAACCCCAGTAACAAAGATCTACTATCACAGTGAAAATTTTCGGGATGCATCGGCGGCCGTAAATCTTCCTGCCGCCGTTGGACATCCGAATCATCCGTTCAATGGGTATGTCGCACGCTGCGTAGGGTTCGGACAGGCGTTGGCAGTAGTGAGCGAACATTTTTTTCCAGATGCGCATGGCGCGCTGCTGGTTTTTCCTGACGGCTATCAGCCGAGACGAGATTAATAAATGATGGTTAAGTCCGTTTTTGCCGTATGCATGGTCATGGCTCTAGCCCCTTGCAAAGCTCAGAATATCAACGCTAATGCTGCGATTGTTCCCGTGCAAATTGAATCATGCAAATTTTCGTTTAGAGATTTTTTTCGCGGCTCGATCATCGAACCGCGAGTGGAGAACGAGTTCAAATCTGCTGCGTATGCGGCAAAAATACATGTGAATGGATCAGAAAAATCATTCGGATTCGATATCACATGCCATGCGAAATTTCACAACGAAAACGAAGTTTCAACCCGTTTCGGAGGACGTTTTAATAAAAACGAAAAAAAATGGATTCCGGACTTTGGCGACGCGTCAGAAAATGACATCTTGGAGCTGGAGAAAGTAACAAAGACATTTTCTCTTGATTCAAGGAACGGCCACGGCTTCTATACAATTCAGGATGATCTGGACGGAGAGCCGTCTCGTCGGGTACGACATATCTCCTACTGCTTATTCCACGAAACAAACGCCGTCTGCGGATACGGCCAAGTAAAGCGACTTGTTGACGCCAAAAGTGACATGCTTCCCTACGCATTACGCATTCTCCGAAGCGTCGAATTCACAGACACTCCTGCCGCAACTGACAAAACTACAAACCCATGATTGACCTTATCCGACTCGCCGACACCACCGACCACGGCGGCGGCGTCATCACCGCCTCCCAAACCATGCGCTACGCCGGGCGGCGCGTGGCCCGCGAGGGTGACCTCGTCGAGTGCCTGCTGCATCCTGAAGTCCAGCCGAATATCATTATCGAAGGCGACAGGAGGATCACGGATCGCGGTATTCCCGTCGCGCGACAAGGGCATCGCGCAAAGTGTGGATGCAGCCTGATTTCGAGTCTGGTATGAATGGCGAGCCATGCGCCGGTTGCCATCAACGACAACTGTCGCAGAAGACCGTTCGCGTTCTCATTGCTGCCTCGCTCCCGTGGGCAACCCTAAAGCCTCTGCTCCGTAGCAAGCACCAAAATCCGCGCCCATTGTTTAGCCTGCCGCTCATCCCGCATAGGCAAAACCCAAACCTGATGCTTAGGATCCTTGACCTTCAAAACAACCTGCCACTGGGCACCGGGCCGCTGCACCTCTGTCCCAAGCAAGTCAGCAAAAATATAAGCACCCTGCCCTTCGCCCAAACGAATCTCACAAAGCCGCTTGTCGGCAGCGAGCCGCACCGCCCCCCAACTCCCCTTGAGTTCGTGAGTCCAGTCTCCATCCCGAACATTCGCTGCGACTTCTTTCCGACGACGCCACCAATAAGCCAGGGCGGCTACCACGAGCAGGGCAGCCAGCACCGCAACGCCAGCAGCAACACCCAGCCCAAAAGCCGCCTGCAAGGCATAAAACGCCCGCACCGCGCCATACACCAGCGCGATAAGCGCAATCAATGCAACGATAATCGGCATCGCAAGCTCACAAGGCAAAAAAACTCAGCCTAGCACGAGCGACGCCCACCTCTCACCGCAAGAGCACAGCAAGAAACCATTGCGAAAATCACGCGGCGCCCAGCTTGAGCATTAAGGCTGCTTATGCGTCGCAGCCCAATCCTTCACCGCCTTCAGCGTATTCTCGACATGCTTCTCCGGCGACAGGCTCGTGTACTCATAGATGATCTTGCCATCCGGCGCGATCACATACGACACGCGATTGGCCATCGACGCGTGCATCGGCAAGCCCGCGTCATACTCGCCGATCACCTTCGAATCGGCATCGGCCGCGACCGGGAATTTGCTGCGGCACTCGCTCACCGAAAACTTCGTCAGGGTGTCGATGTTGTCGTGTGACACGCCGATCACCGTCGCGCCATATTTCTTGTACTCATCGACGGCTTCGGCAAACTCGTGGGCCTCGATCGTGCAGCCCTTGGTGAAGGCCGCCGGATAGAAATACACCACCACCGGCCCTTTCTTCAGTTCGTCGGCCAGCGAATAGGTGTAGGTCTTGCCGCCCAGCGAAGCCTGCGCGGTGAATGCCGGCGCCACGTCGCCCGGCTTGAGGGTCGCCGAGGCCGTCAGCGAATGCATGGCGAATCCGACCGACACGGCCGCGACCAGTGCCGCCGATATGAATTTCTTCTTCATCTGCTTTCTCCAGGCGTGGATGCACACGGTTCGTTAAATGAACCCAAGGCCGATGCGTTCAGGAGAACGCCGGCCAACTTCGCTATTGGACCACGTACTCACAAGGTACGTCAGAACCAGCCTGAAGGATGCGGAAGTCGTTGCCGTGAACGCGGCCACCGCGAACGCAGGGAAAGCGCGCGATCGGCCAGTCCGCCCGTCAGGCGGCCGCTTCGGTATGCGCGCCGAACCAGGCCGCGGCCGACAGATTCAGCTCGGCCAGCACCTCGGGGGTAAAGGCCACGAAACCGCCCGGCGCGTCGGGGCCCAGCGCGATCGATGCCGCATCGACGCCCTCGCCGGCTGCCTCGGCGAGGCGCAGCAACGTGCCCAGCTCGCCGCGCCGCGACACGATCGCTTCGCGAATCTGCGGCGCGAGGCCGAGTTTCTCCAGCGCCGCGCCCGGCGAACTGCCGAGCACCACGTGAATCAGGGAAAAAATTCCGGTCATGAACGCGGCATCGGCGAATCCGTCGTCGGCGGGGCGCAGCCAGGCTGCGGCCAGCTCCATGAAGCGCGAGCGCGTCCCCGCCAGTTGCACCAGCGGATCGGCGCGCCACGGCAGGTCACCGGTGTCGGCGTAGAGCAGCAGTTGCGCCCAGCGCGCGATCTGCCGCGTGCCAGTGGCAATGATCGCCTCGCGCAACGACGCGATATTGCGCCCCAGCCCGAATGCGCTCGAATTGACGAGGCGCAGCAGCTGCACCACCACGCTCGGGTTCAGCTTGAGCTCCGCTTCGAGCTCGACGATGCCGGCATCGCGCGACAGCAACGCCAGCAGGCGCAGCAGGCCCGGCCGCGGCGAGCGGTTGCGCGGCGCGGCCAGCACCTGCGGCCGCGCGAAAAAGTAGCCCTGGAACAGATCGAAGCGAAGCTCACGCGCGAGCGCGAAGTCCTCGCGCGTCTCGACCTTTTCGGCGATCAGCGTCTTGCCCTGCCCGCGCACCAGCGCCGCCAGGTCCGGCAGCACGGCGCGGTCGGTCTGCAGAAAGTCGATCTTGACGATGTCGGCGTGCGGCAGCGCGCCGATCAGCTCGTCGGACACTTCGCTCACGTCGTCGAGCGCCACCTGAAAGCCGGCGCGGCGCAGCTCGCCCAGACGGCGAACCAGTTGCGCGTCGAATTTCACGGTCTCGAGGATTTCGAGCACGAAGCGCTCGGGCGGCATCAGATGGACGATGTCGTTAAAGAGCAGCGCACGGTCGATATTGACGAAGCCGCGATGCTGGCCCAGCACCGTCGGCACGCCGATCCCGCCGATCGCGCGCGCCACCACCTGCGCCGTCGCCTGGGCGTCGTCGGTGACTTCGGCGTAGTTATGCGCACCGGCTCGAAACAACAATTCGTAAGCATTGAGCGCGCCGTCGCGATCGAGGATCGGCTGGCGGCCCAGATAGACGAATTGCGTGGCGGGCAGCGGTTCAGCGCCTTCGGCGGTTGCGTCGAGCACCTCGATGTGCCGGGCAGTGGCCTTGGCTTGATGGCGTTCAGACATGGAGCATCGGGGCAAGTGTTCGGTAAGCTACGCAGCAGCGACGTCTCAGCCGGCACTGCACAACAAAGGTTTGTCCTATTAACGGACATCGAGTAGCCGCACTTTAACTGAATCGGTCCCGGGCCGCCGCCAGGCCGCGCAAGCGCTTCCTTACCACGTGTTTTTTACACCAGGCGCTAAAGATTTCCCCGCAGGGGTCGTTATCTCGTTCTGATGGGGCGGCCTGATACCTCTTAACCGCCCTTAAACGGCGGGCAGTGAGCCGCCCCGCCTGCAGACGAATACAGGTTGCCAGCGATAAACATGGAAGCGAACAGGATCACCGCGCCCCGCCGGGGCTCCTTGCGCACGGTCATCGACCGGCTTCGTGCGTTCGGCCGGCGCGTGGACGGCAAACCGCAGACGGCCGCAAGCCGCGATGCGCAACTGGAACAGGTGGTCGGCGCCGTCGACCTGTTGGCGCACGTCGACGACGAACTGCGCTTCATCTATGTGTCCGAGGCCAGCCTGCGCTTCATCGGCTATCACCGCGAGTATCTCGAGACCATCACGCTGCACGACCTGGTGGCGCCGGCCGACGTGCCACGCCTGGACACCCTGCTGACGCGCGCCGCCGTCTCGGGCAACGTCGAGAAGGCCACGCTCGGCCTGATCAAGTCGCTCACTTACCCGATCACCGTCGAACTGCGCGTGGTGCGCAGCAGCCACGACGGCACCGAAGGTTATGCGATCGCCGGTTTCGACGTGTCGGCCTGGCGCGCCACCGAGGAACGCCTGACCCAGGCGCTGCATCTTGACCGCCTGACCAATCTGGCCAACCAGTCGGCGCTGATTCCGGCGCTGCTCGACGCCCAGCAGCAAGCCGACGCGCACGGCACGCCGGCCGCGCTGCTGCTGCTCGACCTCGACGACTATCAGCGCGTGAATCGCGCGCTCGGCTACGACGCCGGCGACGAAATGCTGCGCGACACCTCGCGCCGCATACTGAATATGACGAGCCCGAGCGAAACCGTGGCGCGCGTGGCGAGCGACGAGTTCGCGATCCTCGTGAAGCCCGCCGCCAGCCGCACCGACGCGGCGGCCGCCGCCGAAACGCTGGCGCGGCGCCTCCTGACCGCGATCCAGCAGCCGTATGTGTTCAACGGCCAGCAGGTGCATCTGTCGGCGAGCATCGGCATCGCGCTCTATCCCGACGTGCGCCACGCCAACGACACCGCAGCCCACGACACCCACCTGCTGCGCTGGGCCGACCACGCCCTCTTGCAGGCCAAGGCAGCCGGCGGCAACACGCTCGCCTTCTACGTCCCCGACGACAACCCCGCCGACGCCGAACGCCTGAAGCTGGAGGCCGACCTCTACGACGGTGTGCGCAACGGCGAGTTCTCGCTACACTTCCAGCCGATCACGAGCAGCCGCACGCACGGCGTGGTCGGCGTGGAAGCGCTGATCCGCTGGTTGCATCCGGTGCACGGACTGGTGCCGCCGTCCATGTTCATCCCACTTGCTGAGTCGATCGGCCTGATCAACTTCCTCGGCAACTGGGTGTTGAAGGTGGCCTGCATGCAGCTGATCCAGTGGGACGCGAAAGGCATCGCGTTGCAATACGTGGCCGTGAACGTGTCGCCGCAGCAGTTCCGCGATCCGCGCTTCAAGGACTCCGTGCGCGAGGCGATCGAGTTGACCGGCATCGATCCGCGCCGCCTCGTGTTCGAGATTACCGAAAGCCTGCTGATGCACGACCCGGCGCATGCCAAGGGCCTGCTCGAAGACCTGACGGCAATGGGCATCCGCTTTGCGGTCGACGACTTCGGCACCGGCTATTCGAGCCTGGCTTACCTGCAACGCTTCCCGCTGGCCAAGCTCAAGATCGACAGGAGTTTCGTCGAGAATCTGCTAACCTCCCGGAACGATCAGGCAATCGTTAGCGCTGTCGTGGGCCTCGCTCAGACACTGGATCTCGAACTGGTGGCCGAGGGCGTCGAAACGGAAGCGCAGCGCACCCTGCTCACCGAGATGGGATGCGACCACATTCAGGGATGGCTCGTCTGCAAGGCGTTGCCCTCCGACGAACTCGCGCAGCGTTTCGAAGCGCGCACGCTTCACTTGCACAGCGCATAGCAATGCAGGCAAAGCACTCATGTAGCGGCTCATCTGCCGGCTCATGCAGCGGAACAAGCCGGCCTCTGGCCGGCGTGGCACTCATTGGAACATGTATGGCTTTGGCGGGACTCACATGGTAAAGGCGGCGGTGCTCGACCGGCTCTGGACGCGAATGAGCGAGCGCGGCGATTTCCCCATGCTGTCGCAATCGCTGCGCTCCACCATGGCGGCGATGAACAATGACGACCTCGACTTCACTGGCCTCGTGCAGGTGGTGCTGTCCGACTTCGCGCTGACGCAAAAAGTGCTGCGGCTCGCCAACTCGGCCATGTACATGGCGTTCGGCGGCAACATCACGACCGTGTCGCGCGCGCTGATGGTCCTCGGCATGGACGCGGTCGGCCATCTCGTGGTCGGCCTGAAGATCGTCGATCACTTCCATCACAGCGCGCCGCGCCGCATCGACGCAAAACTCGAACTGAACCGCACGCTGCTGTCGGGCTGCGTCGCGCGCAAGCTGACCGAACGCGGCGATCTGCGCGCGGGTGAAGAAGCCGTGGTCTGCACGCTGATGCGGCAGATCGGCAAGCTGCTGGTGGTGTTCTATCTCGACGCCGAATGGGATCAGATTCGCCGCCATATGGACGACGGCACGCTCGAAGCCGATGCCTGTGTGCTGGTGCTTGGCGTGACCTTCGACGAAATCGGCGCCGAAGCCGCCGTGCGCTGGCGTCTGCCCGACATGATCCGCTCCGGCATGGGCGAGTTCGACCCGCAAGACGTCACGCAGCCGCGCCAGGTGCAGTGGCTGCGCGCCATCACCAATTACTCGACGGCGGTCGCCGACGTGCTCACCCAGCAGAACATGCCGGACTGGGAGCGCGAGCAACGCATCGCCGAACTGGCGCAGGAATATAGCGGCGCGCTCAACACCGATCCGGAAGTGCTGCTCGAAATGAGCGTGGCGCTCGCCCGCGAGGAAGGCGGCGACGGCGTGATGCGCGAAATCGTCGAGTTGCGCGCCAATGCGGATGCGATCGCGCGCGAGGCGCTCAATCCCGAGGCCCGCATCGCGGTGGGCGTCGAAGATCTGCGCGGCCTGCCCGACGGTAGCCCGCTCCAGCCGGCGCTGGCGATGGCCGCGGAAACGCTGCTCGCGGGCCTCGGCTTTGCGCGCACCGTGGTGTTCGTCAAGCACAGCAACGGCACCTTCAAGGCGCGCCTCGGTCTCGGACCGAAGATCGACGCGGCGTTGCCCAAGCTAACCTTCAATACCGCCTTCGAGCCCGACGTGTTTCATCTGGCGATCGCGAACTCGGTGGGCATTTTCATCGAGAACGCACGCGACCCGAAGATGGTCGCGCGTCTGCCCGAATGGTTCCGCCGCTCATTCGACGACGCCCGCGCCTTCGTGCTGCTGCCGGTCGTCGATGAAAGCGACACGACCGTGGCGCTGCTCTACGGCGACTGGTCGCATAGTCAGGAACCACGGCGCATCTCACAGAAAGAGATGAGCGTGTTGAATGAACTGGCCAAGGAGTTAGGCCGTTTTTTCGGCTTGGGGCAGATGCGGGAAATGGAGACGATGTGAAGACCTGGCGTGATCGTTGATCACGGCGCTTCACTCTCACCTGTTCTGTATTTGCCCGACGCCACGTTGAAGTTGAAGTCGAGTCAGGCTCGCCGAGGCCGCCATGTATGGCATGCCGCGGCCTCCGGACGAGTCACTTTTCTCAATCTTCGATTCTTTCCAGCCCTTCCGCGCTGCGGTCCGCGACACCGGCCCACGCGCCCGCCGCTAGCCCCAGTTCCGCGACCTCTTCCACCGTCAACGGCTGCAAGCGCGCGCACAGCGTTTCGATCTCATCCCATGCGCCGCGTTCGAGCGCTTCGACCGCGCTCAGCAGCAACCCCAGCGCACCCTGTCGATGCAGGATGCCTGCCTGGATCGGACGCGACAACGTCAGCACGTTCAAGGTGCTTTCGAGCGAGCCGCCGAACACCGCGTCGACGAATGAAAACACGCCGGTCAGGAACGCCGCATCGGCTTCGTCGCGGCCGGCTTCGGGCAAGCGCTCGATCGCCAGTTCCATGAAACGCGCGCGGGTCGCCGCGAGTTGCAGCAAGGGATCGTCCTCGAGGGCGACTTTGCGGCCGTCGGCATAGAGCAGCAGTTGCGTCCAGCGCGCGATGCGGTTGGTGCCGGTCGCGTTGATCGCTTCGCGCAACGTCGTGACTTTGTGGCCGACGGCGAGGCCACTCGAATTGGCGAGCTTCATCAGGTGCATCACCAGCACCGGATTCAGCTTGAGTTCGGCTTCGAGCTGCGCGACGGTCGGATCGCCCGAGAGGAGTTGCAGCAGGTTCAGCAACGCATGGCGCGGCGCGCTGACGCGGCGCGAAGCCGAGGTCTGTGCGCGCGCGAAGAAGTAACCCTGGAAGCGATCGAAGCCGAGTCCATGGGCCGTTTCGAAATCGGCTTGCGCGTCGATTCCCGAGGCGACCAGCAGCTTGCCCGCCGACTTGAGCACGCTCGCCAGTTTCGGCAGCAGCACGCGCGGCACGCCCGTGAAATCGATCTTGACGACTTCCGCATAAGGCAGCAGTTTGGCGAAGGTTTCGTTGGGCTGGGTCACCTCGTCGAGCACGAAGCGATAGCGGCGGCCGTGCAACTTGACGATGCGCGCCACCAGCGCTTCGTCGAACTCGATCGCCGGCGCCAGTTCGAGCATGAAGCGCTCGGCGGGCAGCCGCAGGATCGCGTCGTCGAATAGCATCTCGCGGCTGACGTCGACATAAGCCGGATGCCCGGTCAGCGCGCCGCGCACATTGCCCTGAAGCAGGCCGTGAATGATGGCTCGCGCCACGCGTTGCGCCGGATCGGGCGCGCGGTACGACGAGGCGTCGGCACCACTGTTCGCGTCCGCGGGGGCTCGTGCGGCCTCCAGCATGTCCGCGGTCAATTCCGGTGCGCGCACCTTGATCTCGTAGCCGCACAGCATGCCGTCCCGATTCAGAATCGGCTGTCGCGCGAAGCTGGCATTCAATTGCGCATCGTCCGTTGCACCCGTGTGGCCCGGATTCTCGATTGCGATGGTGGTCATTGCACTCCCCCGCTAAGCGCCGCCCCGGCGCTTACTGCTGTATTTTGATTTTCGCTGCACCGTCAGCACGGCCCAAGGTGTGAAGCCCGTGGCCCGCGGTGCGTCTGCCGATTTTAGCTCAGGCCGCCATGCGCGGACACGTCCGTGAAGCAATATCTCGAAATAATTGGAGATGAGTCTGAAAGCGATCCGGCGCAAAATCGCCGATACTCTTGTGCAGTGCAGACGCGTTCCAACCGCGTTTAACCACCAAGGAAAAACATGGACGTCAAAAGCGTGCTGTCAAATGCCTTCGCCATGCCGATCACGAGCCCGGCATTTCCCATGGGCCCGTACCGGTTCATCGACCGCGAATTCCTGATCATCACCTACCGCACCGATCCGGACAAACTGCGCGCCGTCGTGCCCGAGCCGCTCGAAATCGGAGAGCCGCTGGTGCATTACGAGTTCATCCGCATGCCGGACTCGACGGGCTTCGGCGATTACACGGAAAGCGGCCAGGTGATTCCGGTGTCGTACAAAGGCGTGGCGGGCGGCTACACGCTGGCCATGTATCTGGACGACCATCCGCCGATCGCCGGCGGCCGCGAACTGTGGGGCTTTCCGAAGAAGCTCGCGAACCCGGTGCTCGCCGTTCATACCGACACGCTCGTCGGCACGCTCGACTACGGTCCGGTGCGCATCGCCACCGGCACGATGGGCTACAAGCATCGTCAACTCGATCTGGCGCAGCAGAAGAAACGCCTAGAAACGCCGAACTTCCTGCTCAAGGTGATTCCGCATGTGGACGGCACCCCGCGCATCTGCGAACTGGTGCGCTACTACCTGCAGGACATCGATCTGAAAGGCGCATGGACCGGCCCGGCCGCGCTCGAACTGGCGCCGCACGCGCTCGCGCCGGTTGCCGAGTTGCCGGTGCTGGAGATCGTCGAGGCGCGTCATCTGATTGCCGATTTGACGCTCGGTCTCGGCGAAGTTGTGTTCGATTATCTCGATCAGCCGGAAGCGAACGTGCGTTGAACGGTTGATCGGTTGATCGTCGTGGTGAGGCTTCTCTCGACATCAATGTCGTGCCACCGCGCAAATGCAAACGGCCGCAATAGCGGCCGTTTGCATCACATACAACAAATCGCGAAAGACGCGTAGCGCGTTACTTCAACACCACCTTCACGTCGAAGTACTTGGCCGCGAATCGGTCGATCGTGCCGTCCGCCTTGAGTTCCTTGAGCGCCTGGTTCAGCGCGTCCTTCAAGGCCTTGTCGCCCTTGCGGATGCCGAAGCCGACGCCCGCGCCGAGCAGCTTCTCGTCGCTGACGGCCGGACCGGCGAACTCGAAGCCCGCGCCTTGCGGCTTCTTCAGGAAGCCCTTCGAGGCGGCTTCCGCGTCCTGGAACGCGGCGTCCAGACGACCCGAAGCGAGGTCGGCGTAAATCTGGTCCTGCGTCTGATACGGCACGACGTCCACGCCGGCCGGCGCCCAGCGCGCCTTCGCGTAGGTTTCCTGGATCGTGCCCTGCAGCACGCCGACATGCTTACCCTTGAGCGAAGCCGGCGTCGGCAAGAGACCGCTGCCCTTCTTCGCGATCATCTGATTCGGGATCGTGTAGATCGGATCGGTGAAGTCGATCGCCTGGCGGCGCTGATCCGTGATCGTCATGTCCGAGTTGATGGCGTTGAACTTGCGCGCCTGCAAGGCCGGGATCAGACCGTCGAACGAGTTCTCGACCCACACGCATTTGGCCTTCAGCTTCGCGCACACGGCATTGCCGACGTCGATGTCGAAACCCTGTAGATCGCCCGACGGCGACTTCGATTCGAACGGCGCATACGATGCCTCGACGCCGAAATGCACTTCCTTGATATCGGCAGCCGATGCGGTGCCGGCCGTAACCGTTGCCGCCGCGAACAGCGCGAGCGCAGCCATGTTTCGCCAATTCATCTTCATTACGGGTGTTCCTCTACGGTATTGAATAAGACGGAGCCGAATCCGGGCAAGCATGATTGCCGCGCCAAAAATGCGATTCAAACTCGTGCGGCCGGTGTGGTGCAGCGCAACAGCCGCGAGGCCGCGATTGTACAGGCTTCGTTTGCCGCGCCTGCGGGCGCGCCGCGTGGCGCGTTGCTGGGCACGCGCTTTGGGCTTACGCGTAAAGGTGTAAATAGCTGTCGCGTGCAGGCAAAGACAAACACGTCAGCGCGCGCCGTCGCCGGCTGCGAAATCGCCACTGAGTTGTTGCGACAGATGCGTATAGACGGCAGCCACATGCGGCAAATGCCGCGACTCCGGATGCGCGAGCACCCAGACTTGCGACTCGGCTTCGTCGAGCGGCGGCGTCAATTGCACGAGATCGTCGCGGCCGCGCGCGAGAAAAGTCGGGAAGATGCCCACGCCGAAACCGCGCGCCACGAGTTCGAACACGGCCATCACGCTGTTGGTCTTGTAGCGCGGCTCGACAATCGGGCAATGACGCTTGCGCCATAACACGGAGGGGTGATCGCCGAGCGAGGCGTCAGGAGCGGCCCAGTCGCAGCGCGCCAGCGCATCCACATCGCTCGCGTGGATGCCGCTGCTCCTGGCGGCGAACACCGCGATACGCAGCGGGCCCACGTGCTTGCCCACCAGATGATCCGGCGCGCGGCGCGTGGCACGCACGGCGATATCGGCATCGCGTTTGGTAAGGCTTGCGAGACTGTTGGCTGCCGTCAGTTCGAACGACAACGCCGGATGCAACGCCGCGAAATCACGCAGCGCGGGCAGCACGAGACCGTAGAGCACGGTATCGGTGGTCGTCACGTGGACGCTGCCGGACACGCGGTCGCTGCTTGCCTGCACCGTGGAGCGCGCCGCCGCGAGTTCGCTTTCGATACGCTCGGCATGTCGCGCCAGTTGCGCGCCGAGCGGCGTGGCGCGATAACCGCTGCGCGAGCGCTCGAACAGACGCTGTCCCAGCCCGCGTTCGATCCGCTGCACCGAGCGAAAAATCGTCGACGCGTCGATACCCAAACGCTGCGCGGCTTCCGCCAGCGTGCCGGCGCGCACCAGCGCGAGAATGGTCTGCGTATCCGCCGACGTCAGTTCGTATTGCGTTTTTGCACGCATGGTTTGGCAAGCCGCCTGTTTATTCGGAATCCGATCCGGGCTACTTTTACCACATGGACTTGTCGGCCGACGAGCCTCGCCACCGGCACCTGCCGGCCACTTCACTCCCGTTCATAGCGAAACCATCATGAAACTCTATTATTCACCGGGCGCCTGTTCGCTGGCGGTTCACATTGCACTGCGCGAAGCGGATCTCGACTTCGAAGGCGTCAAGGTCAATCTGCAAACGCACAAGCTCGCCAACGGCGACGACTATTACGCAATCTCGCCGCGCGGCTATGTGCCCCTGCTCGAATTCGCCGATGGCTCGCGCCACACGGAAGGCGCCGCGTTGCTGCAATACGTCGCCGATCTCGTGCCCGAGGCGGGCTTGCTGCCGCCCGCGAGTTCGCCGCAACGGCTCGAAGCGCTCGGCTGGCTCACGTATATCAGTACGGAATTGCACAAGACGTTCAGTCCTTGGCTGTGGCATCAGGAGACCGCCGAATCGACGAAGACCGAATGCCGCGCGAAACTCGCGACGCGTTTTGGCGAACTGGAGCGTGTGCTGGCGACACGCGATTATCTGACGGGACAGTTCTCGGTCGCCGATGCCTATGCGTTCACGGTGCTGAGTTGGGCGCGCATGCTGTCGATCGATCTCGGTGCTTATCCGAAGCTGGGTGCGTATCTGGAGCGCGTAGCGGCGCGCCCGAAGGTGCGTGAAGCGATGGTGGCCGAAGGCTTGATCCGCGCGAACGCGGCCTAGGCGGCGGCCTGAGGGAAAACGTTGCGCGCCTCGGCGCGCAACGTTTGGGTCTTGCGTGGTGGCCTACGCGAGTTTCGACAGCGTGTCCTGCGTCGTCTCGACGACCATCAAGCCGGCGCGCAAACCGGGCTTGACCGTCGCGTTCGGAAACACGAGCCGCTCCTCGTCGTGCTGCACGACATAGCGATACTCGCCATCGCGCGCGAGCACGGTGTCTTTCGCGAACGGCGTGAAATTCGCCACATCGGCGGCGACCAGCAATTCGAACGCATCGCTTTGCTTGGTGATCTGATCGATGACCGTGAACGCCCGCGGCAGATTCCCCTGCGCCTCACCACGCATGCCGGCCAGCAGATGACGCACCGCGTGATCGGCACCGGCGAAACGCGTCAGATCGTTCTGGCCGAACGGACGCACCTTGCCGAGTTCCAGCGTGCACGCTTCGGCGCCGCATACCTGCGCGGTGAAATGCGAATACGTGTTGCCCTTGGTGGTGTGCAACAGCACCACACTGATACGCGCCTCGCCGAGCCACTCGAACATCGCGCGTGAAAACGGCTTGCCGGTGTGCGGCAGCAACGCGAACTGCTCGAAGGCGGACGCGCGGATCGCGGTGTGCATGTCGATATGCCAGCGCGCGCCGGGTTGATCCGGCGCTGCCGCGAAGAATTGCGTCGCGACCTGCTCCAGCGCGGCGGCACGCGGCGCCTCGTAGCTCTGCGGCACCTGCAGATGACGGCCGCTGAAGAGGCGGTTCAAATCGTCATCGCGATAGCGGCAGGCGTCGCGCATTGCGTCGACGTTGCCGAGAATCACCAGCAGGCGGCAAGTCAACGCGGCGGTGCCCTTCGCGATATCGCGCACCAGAAACCCCAGCAGTTCGATCGGCGCGGTCTCGTCGCCATGCACGCCTGCAGAGACGAGCACGCTGCGCACGCCCTCTTCCTGCGTTGCCGGTTCCATCAACAGCACGCCGTCGTCCAGCCACGACCAGCGCACGCCGCCGGCACACGTACCTTGTGCTTCACCAGCGGCCGGCCGCGTGCCCGCCAGCGTGTAGGCGAGGAAATCGTCGAGCATCGAAACCGGCATATCGCGCTCAGCGCTGGAAGTCATACAGCGAACCCAAACCGAGAATCTGCGTCAGTTCGTCGAGCGCGGTGCGCGATTCGGCGAGCAATTGCGGATCGGTCAGATCGGCCGGTGCGAGACGGTCGCGATAGTGTTTTTCGATCCACGCATCCAGACGGCCGAACAACGTGTCGTTGATCCACACGCCTTGCGTCACCGCCGCGCGCTCCGCGTCGTCGAGCACGACCCGCAGGCGCAGGCAAGCCGGCCCGCCACCGTTCTTCATGCTTTCGCGCAGATCGAACACCAGCACGTCGTCGATCGGGCCCGAGCGTGATGTCAGTTCGTCGAGGTAAGCAGCCACGCGCGGGTTTTCGCGGCATTCCTGCGGCACCACCAGCACCTGCTGGCCATCCGGGCGCGTCAGCAACTGGCTGTTGAACAGATACGAGGTGACGGCGTCGGCCACGCTCACCTGCGCGTCGGGCACTTCGATCACGTTGAAGTCCGCCTTCAGACCGGAGAGCTTCGCGCGCAATTCGTCGTACACCGCGTTCTGTTCGACGAACGCCAATTGATGACAGAACAGCGTATTGCGATTGCCGACCGCGATCACGTCGTTATGGAACACGCCCGCGTCGATCACGTCGGGGTTCTGCTGCGCATACACCGTGGCCGCATCGGCGAGGCCGTGACGATGCGCGACCGCGCGGCTCGCCTCGAAGGTTTGACGCGCCGGGAAGCGCTTAGGCTCCGGCCCGCGACGATACTCGCTGCGGCCATACACGAAGAATTCGACGCCACGTGCCGCATATTCCGCGCAAAAGCGCGTGTGATTCGCCGCGCCTTCGTCGCCGAGCGCCGGCGTGCCGGGCAGTGCCTCGTGCACCGCGAAACGGTCGGCGTCGTTGAAAATCGCGCGCAGCGTGCGGCGCGTCGATTCATGTTCGATCGCGCGATGCAGCTTGCTGCACAGATTGGCCGGCGTGAAATGCACGCGGCCGTCGTGCGTATCCGCGGACGGACTCACCGTCGCCGCATTCGCGGTCCACATCGCCGAAGCCGAACTCGCCGCGGCCAGCAACTCGGGCGCGTCCTTGGCCACGCGCGCGATCACGGTCGCGTCGTCGCCGGAGAAACCGAGCTCGCGCAACAGACGCATCGACGGACGCTCCTGCGGCGGCAACACGCCTTGATGAAAGCCGAGATCGGCGAGTTGCTTCATCTTGCGCAGGCCTTGCCGCGCGGCCGCCTTCGGATTCGCAACCGACTTCTCGTTGTTCTGCGACGCGACGTTGCCGAACGAGAGCCCCGCGTAGTTGTGGGTCGGGCCGACCAGGCCGTCGAAATTGGCTTCAGTGGCTTGCATCGTCGATCCTTAGAATTGAAGGCCCGGCGAGACGCTCGCGGGCATTTGCAGTTGCGCGCTTTCGACGGATGCCATCGGGAACGCGCAGTAGTCGGCGGCATAGTAAGCGCTCGGCCGGTGATTGCCCGAGCGGCCCGGCCCGCCGAACGGCGCGCCCGACGATGCGCCGTTGGTCGGCCGGTTCCAGTTGACGATGCCCGCGCGGATGGTGCGCTGGAAATGCGTCCAGAGCGCTTCGTCGTCGGCGAGCAGGCCGGCGGAGAGGCCGAACTCGGTGTCGTTGGCCTGTTCCAGCGCCTCGTTGAAGCTGCCGTAGCGGATGATTTGCGCCAAAGGCCCGAAGTGTTCTTCGTCCGGCAGGTTCTTCACGCTTGTGACGTCCAGAATCGCGGGCGTCACGAACCCGAGCTTCGGGTCGCGTTGTTCCATCTTCAGCAGCGCCTTGGCGCCATCGGCCAGCAGACGTTCCTGCGCCGCGACCAGGCGCGACGCAGCACGTGCCGAGATAACGGCACCCATGAACGGCTGCGGATCGGCGTTGTATTCACCAACGGTGATGCGCGAGGTAACCTCGGTGAGGCGTTCCATGAAGCGGTCGCCGAATGCATCGTTCGGCACGAAAATGCGGCGCGCGCAGGTGCAGCGTTGACCCGCCGACAGAAACGCCGATTGAATCGTGTGATGCACGGCGGCGTCGACATCGGCCACCGGTCCGATCACGAGCGGATTGTTGCCGCCCATTTCCAGCGCCAGCACGATCTCCGGGCGACCGCCGAATTGCTTGTGCAGCAATGTTCCGGTATCCGAACTACCCGTGAAGAACAGGCCGTCGATCTGCCGATGGTTCGCGAGCGCGATGCCGGTGTCCTTCTCGCCTTGCACGAGATTCAGCACGCCTGCCGGCAAACCGGCATCGCGCCAGATCTGCACGGTGAGCGCGGCCACACCGGGCGCGAGTTCCGACGGCTTGAACACGACTGCATTGCCCGCGATCAGCGCCGGCACGATATGCCCGTTCGGCAAATGACCGGGAAAGTTGTACGGCCCGAACACGGCCACCACACCATGCGGACGGTGCCGAAGCACCGCTGTGCCGTCCGCCATCGCGGAGCGCTTCTCGCCGGTGCGTTCGTTATAGGCCTGAATCGAGATCTCGACCTTGGCCGCCATCGACGCCACTTCGGTGCGCGCTTCCCACAGCGGTTTGCCGGTTTCGCGGCCGATCGCTTCAGCCAGCGCTTCCTTGCGCTCGGTCACGAGCGCGGCGAAGCGGCGCACCACGCCGCAACGCTCGTCGAGGCTCAACGCCGACCACGCGGCGAACGCGCGGCGTGCGCTGCGCACCGCGCGATCGACGTCGTCCGCCGAGGCGCTGTTGCCTTCCCACACCGTCGCGCCCGTGCCTGGGTTGTGCGACGCGAATGCGGGTCCTGTGCCGGCGGCCCATTCGCCGTCTATGAAAAGCTCGCTCATGATCATCCCTGTTTGTGTTTCTGCGGCAGCACGCGCACGAGGTCGCCCGCCTTGAGGTCGAGTGCCGCGGCTTCAAGCGCGCTCAGGCGGAATACGCCGTCCTGCGGCACGCCCGCCACGACGCCGACGCGAAAATCGCTCAACGACGTATTCGACACCATCGATTTCGGTCCATCCTGCGGCGCACTCGACGCGCCGATCTCGACCGGCACCACCACGCTCTCGCGCACCGTGCGCAAGTCGGCGATATGGCATTCGAGCACCGGCCCCGCGTCGAAGATATCGACGTGGTTCTCGTAACGCAGCCCTTCCGATTCGAGCATGCGGCGCGCCGGAATCGTGTCGTTGTGCGTGAGGCCGACGCATTGCTGCGCCTCTTCCGGCAACAACTCGACATACACCGGATAGCGCGGCATCAGCTCGGCGAGAAACGCCTTGCGGCCGTGCGAACTCAGGTAGTCCGCCGCGTTGAAATCGATCTGGTAGAAATGTGAGCCCACCGCGCGCCAGAACGGCGAGGTGCCTTCGGCGTCGAAATGGCCGCGCAATTCCGCGCACAGACGCTGCGGAAAGCGCTCGCGAAACTGCGCGAGAAACATGAAGCGCGAACGCGACAGCAGGCCGCCCACGCCGCTCGTGCGATAACGCGGGCTGAGGAACAGCGAGCACACTTCGGCATAACCCGTCAGGTCGTGCGAGATGTTCAGCGCGCGCATGCGCGTCCAGATGCCGAGGTCCTGGCTCGCGTGCACCACCGTGCTCACGCGATAGTTGTAGAACGGCTGCTGCAGGCCGACCGAGGTTTCAATTCCGCACACGCCGGCGACGTCGCCCGTGTCGGTGTCTTCCATCACGAAGAAGTAGCCGGCTTCATGCGGCTCGGCCTTGTCTTCCATCGTGCGGCGCGCGCGTTCCACGCGTGCCGCGAGCGCCTCACGGTCCGGCTTGAAGGTGGTGAGACCCGGGCCGGTTTCCTGCGCGAGCCGCATGAGCGCGTCCACATCGCCTCGTTGCACAACGCGAACGACGATCATCGTGCCTCTCCCGATTGTTCTTCCTGATGCGGCTGGTGCAGCGGCACGCAGCGCACCGTGTCGCCCTCTTCCACGCCGAGCGCGGCACGCGCCGCGTGCGGCAACGACGCGCCCGCTTCTTTACCTGCCGGCAATTCGCCGAGCACGCAGCGGAATTCGCCATCGGCGCCGTTATGCGCGATCAGATACGTCGAACCGTCAGCGGCCGCATGGTTCTCGTGCACCACACGCGTTTCGTTGCGCGTGACGCAGGCGCTGCGATCCACTTGCGCGGTCAACACCGGACCCGCGTCGAATATGTCGATATACCGATCCGTCTCGAAGCCTTCCTCGAGATGAATGTCGTATGCGAGCAAAGCCTTCGAATCCGGCTCGCCGAGCACGCGCTGCGCCGCCTCTGGCAGCAACGGCACATACACGGGATACGTCGGCATCACTTCGGCGATGAACGTGCGGCTACGGCCGCCCGATTCGATCTCGATGTCGGCGAAGTTGCGGCCGAAGAACTTGCGCCCCACCGCTTCCCAGAACGGCGACACGCCGTTCTCGTCGGTGACGCCGAGCAACAGCGAAAACACCTCGGGCGTGAAGCGCTTGCGATTGGCGGCGATGTACATCATCCGCGCGCGCGACATCAGATGCGCGGCGGCGTCGCCACGCAGCGACGGGTCGATGTAATAGCCCGCGAGGCGGCTCTTGCCGGTCAGCTCATGCGACATGGTCAGCGCGTGAATCTTGCGGTTCACGTGCAGTTCGCGCGACGCATGAATCAGCGCGTCGTTGCGAAACGCGTAGAACGGGTCCGAGTAACCGGCCGCGGCGACGATGCTCGCCGTGCCCATCAGCTTGCCGCTCAGCGCATCTTCGAGCACGAACAGATAGAACTCCTCGCCCGGGAAATCGACTTCCGCGCGAAACGAGTCTTCCGACAACGCGACGCGCGCTTCGAGCGCACGCCGGTCGTGCGGCAGGGAATGCAGCACCGGTTGCGCGGTGCGCGCCATGTGTTCGAGCGCGTCGAGATCGGCGAGGCGGCCTGGGCGTACGAAGAGCATCATCGTTCCTGTTGAATGTGACGCGTGATCAATGCCGTGAATCAATGCGACGCCGCTTCAGCCTTCGCGCCGACGATCGTTTCGATGGCCTTCGCGAGTCGCTCGAAGCCTTCGTTCATGTCGTCGAGCGGCATGATCAGCGACGGCACGAAACGCAGCACGTCAGGACCGGCCATCAGCATGATCACGCCATGCTGGCCTGCCGCCGTGACGAAGTCTTTCGCGCGGCCCTTGAATGCGTCGGTCAATTCCGCACCGATCAGAAGACCCCGGCCGCGCACTTCCGTGAACAGACCGAAGCGTTCGTTCAGCTTGGCGAGGTGGCCCTTCAACGCTTCACTGCGCGAACGCACACCTTCGAGCAGTTTCGGATCGCTGACCAACTCGACCACCTTTTCAGCGATCGCCGCGCCGAGCGGATTGCCGCCGTACGTCGTGCCATGCACGCCGACCTTGAAATGCGCGGCCAGTTCGTTGGTGGTCAGCATCGCGCCGATCGGGAAACCGTTGCCGAGCGCCTTGGCGGTGGTCAGGATGTCCGGCGTCACGCCGGTTTCCTCGTACGCGTAGAAATAGCCGCTGCGGCCCACACCCGTTTGTACCTCGTCAAAAATCAGCAGTGCGCCGTGCTGATCGCAGGCTTCGCGCAGCGCCTTCAGGAACGCCGGATCCGCCGGGATCACGCCGCCTTCTCCCTGAATCGGCTCGACGATCACCGCGCAGGTTTGCGCGCCGATGGCTTTCTTCGCGGCTTCGATGTCGTTGTACGGCGAGTGGGTAATGCCGGCCGGCACCGGGCCGAAGCCTTCCGAATACTTCGGCTGGCCACCGACGCTGACCGTGAAGAACGTGCGGCCATGGAACGACTGGGTGAACGAGATGATTTCGAATTTGTCCGCGCCGTGGCGGTCGAACGCGACGCGGCGTGCCAGCTTCAACGCGGCTTCGTTCGCTTCCGCGCCCGAGTTGGCGAAGAACGCGCGGTCGGCGAACGTCAGGTCTTCGAGGCGTTTGGCGAGGCGCAGCACCGGCTCGTT
The DNA here is from genome assembly GCF_004339745.1 of Paraburkholderia sp. BL9I2N2. Classification (GTDB taxonomy): domain Bacteria; phylum Pseudomonadota; class Gammaproteobacteria; order Burkholderiales; family Burkholderiaceae; genus Paraburkholderia. The sequence goes on from NZ_SMGP01000001.1 coordinate 2,693,563, forward strand.
GGTGTAACCATTGCCGATGTGCCACAGCTTGCCGCCCTGCTCGTGCAGCACGTTCAGCAGTTCGGGATGCGCATGACCCAGGGCGGTGACGGCGATGCCGCCGGCGAAGTCGATGTAGTCGCGGCCTTGCGTATCCCAGACGCGCGAGCCGAGACCGCGATCCGGCACGAAGGCGGCGGGCGAAAACACCGGCACCATGACTTCGTCGAAGGTCTGGCGTGTCACTGTCAGGTCGTTCATGGCAAATCCTCGTTACAGGTGAGAGGTAATACAGGTAGTGTAGGAAACCGCACGCGATCCGTCTTGCGCATACGCGACGCTTTCTATGAGGTTCCACGCGAACGGGACGGGTTTAGCGCCTGGCCAGCGCGTTTCTGTCCGCGATTCAGTCCGCGTCTCAGTCAGCTTCAATCCGCCTGATCCGGCGGTTCGATCAGCGCGCCCGGCCGCGGCTCGCTGGCCGCGGCGCCGCTCGCGCCGGTCTGCTTGTCGATCCAGTTCCGACGATCCTCGCGCGGTGTGACACCAAAGCGTTCGCGGTACGCATTCGAAAAGTGCGCCGCCGACGAAAAACCGCAAGCAAGACTGATCTGCACCACCGACTTGCTGGTGCGCTGCAATTGCGTGCGCGCTTTCGAAAGCCGCAGTCCCAGATAGTATTTGGACGGCATCGAGCCGAGATACTGGCGAAAGAGGCGCTCCAACTGCCGCCGCGATACGCCGACCAGACCCGCGATCTCGTCGGTGGTGAGCGGGTCTTCGATATTCGCTTCCATCAGCAGCAACGCGTCGTTCAGGCGCGGATGGCGTTCGCCCGGCGCGGTCACGAACGGAATGCGCTGACGTTCCTCACCCGCGCGCAGCACGCCGACGCCGAGCGTATCGGCAATCCGGTCCGCGAGTTCAGGACCGTGCTCGCGGCCGATCATCGCCAGCATGAAGTCGACGGTCGCCTGGCCGCCCGCACAGGTCGCGCGATCGCGGTCGATTTCGAAAATCTGTTGCGTGACGATGGAGCGCTCGAACTGCTCGGAGAACTGCTGATAGGTTTCCCAATTGACGCTCACGCGATAGCCGGACAACTGCCCTGCCATGGCGAGCCACCATACGCCGTGATGAATGCCGGTGACGAGCGGCGTGCGCTGGCCGACACGCGAGAGGCTGGCAAGAAAGAGTCGATAATCGGCGAATTGCTGAAAGCGCTCGCTGACGATGATCAGCCAGTCGCACGAGATCGCATCGCCGAAGGCGGCGTCGGCCGGCCAGTGCGCGCCGCCCGCGAGCGGCACCGCGCGGCCGTCCCACGAACACACCTGCACGCGGTACAGCGCGCGGCCGTCGATTTCATTGGCGAGATTGAGCGCGTCCACAATCGGCCCGACGCCCGACATCGACACGGGCGGCAAGGCGACGATTGCGACCTGCGTGGTCCGAGCCGGGCTGGACGTGCGAGCCATCGCTGAGCGAGTCAAACGCTACGGCGCGAGCCGCGCGTTACTTCAGGCTGCCGGAGAGGAACTGCTTGAGCCGCTCGCTGCGCGGCGAGGTCAGGACTTCCGCGGGCAAGCCTTCTTCTTCGGTGCGGCCTTGATGCAGGAACATCACATGGTTCGACACGTTGCGCGCGAAACCCATTTCGTGCGTGACGACGATCATGGTGCGCCCTTCTTCGGCGAGCTTCTGCATAACCTTGAGCACTTCGCCGACCAGTTCGGGGTCGAGCGCGGAAGTCGGCTCGTCGAACAGCATTACGTCGGGGTTCATGGCCAGCGCGCGGGCAATCGCCACACGCTGCTGCTGACCGCCGGACAGATGCGACGGATACTGCTTTTCGAGGCGCGGCGCGAGACCGACCTTCTCGAGATATTCCCGCGCGCGGTCTTCGGCTTCCTTGCGCTTCAGACCCAGCACATGAATCGGCGCTTCGACGATGTTCTCGATCACATTCATGTGCGCCCACAGGTTGAAATGCTGGAACACCATGGCGAGCTTCGTGCGGATGCGCTGCAGCTGCTTGTGATCGGCGACTTCGAGATTGCCGGCACGGTCGGTTTTGGTCTTCACCGTCTCGCCGTCGACGACGATCTGCCCGGCGTTCGGCCGCTCGAGGAAATTGATGCAGCGCAAGAAGGTGCTCTTGCCCGACCCGCTCGCGCCGATGATGCTGATCACGTCGCCCTTATTCGCATTGAGCGACACGCCCTTGAGCACTTCATTGTCGCCGTAGCGCTTGTGGATGTCCTGTACGGCGAGCTTGCAAGCTTCGGTTTGAGTCGTGTGGAGCAAGATGCTCTCCCTTTGAAAATACGGATCAATCTTCGTGACGACGCGAGGATAACGCGCCATCCACTGCAAACACGGCGCGCTTCAATGCGTGCGCACCGCCAGGTAACCCAGCCAATGACGCTCGGCGCGGCGGAACAAAGCCACCAGCGCGAACGACACCACGAGGTAAATCAGCGCCGCGAGGCCGAACGCGTCGAACGACTGGTAAGTGGCCGAGTTCGCGTCGCGCGCCACCTTCAGGATGTCCGGCACCGTGGCCGTAAAGGCGACCGTGGTGGCGTGCAGCATCAGGATCACTTCGTTACTGTACAACGGCAAGGCCCGGCGCAGCGCGGACGGTATCACAATGCGCCGGTACATCGTGAACCAGCTCATGCCGTAGGCGCGGGCCGCTTCCACTTCGCCGTGCGAGGTCGAACGGATCGCGCCGGCGAAAATCTCCGTGGTGTACGCGCAGGTGTTCAGCGCGAAGGCGAGAATCGCGCAGTGAAAACCGCTGCGGAAGAATGCGTCCAGCACTTGATGCGAGCGCACGAATTCGAGGCTGTACATGCCGGTATAGATCAGCAGCAGCTGCACGTACAGCGGCGTGCCGCGAAACACGTAAGTGTAAAGACGCACCGGCGTGGAGAGCCAGCGCTTCTTCGACACGCGCGCCACTGCCAGCGGAATCGCCAGCACGAAGCCGATGCCGATCGACGCCACCAGCAGCCACAGCGTGACCGCGAGGCCGGACATGCGCTGGCCGTCCCAGTACAGGAACGCGCGCCAGAATTGATTGAGGATGTCGATCATGGTCTTAGAGCTCCGCGTGCCGCACGCCGATCGAATAGCGCTTTTCCAGCCAGATCAGCACGAGATTCGAGGCGGTGGTGATCGCCAGATAGATCAGCGCGGCGACCAGGATGAAGAAGAACATGTTGAAGGTGCTTTTACCGGCGTCCTGCGCGGCTTTGACCACGTCGGCGAGACCGATGATCGACACCAGCGCCGTCGCCTTCACCAGCACCTGCCAGTTGTTGCCGATGCCCGGCAGCGCGAAACGCATCATCTGCGGGAACAGGATGCGTGTGAACACGCGCGCGCCGCTCATGCCGTACGCACTGCCTGCTTCGAGCTGGCCGCGCGGCACCGCCAGAAAGGCGCCGCGAAAGGTCTCGGTGAAGTACGCGCCGTAGATGAAGCCGAGCGTCAGCACGCCGGCCACGAACGGATCGATATCGAATTGCGGGAGATTCAGCGCGTCAGTGAGATTGTTGACCGCGATCTGGATGCTGTAGAACAGCAGCAGCATCAGCACGAGGTCGGGCACCGAGCGGATCAGTGTCGTATAGCCGGTCGCGATTGCCCGCAGCGGGCGGCTGAACGAGAGTTTCGCCGCCGCGCCCGCGAGGCCGAGCAGCACGGCGGCCGCCAGCGACAGGACGGACAGCTCGATTGTCTGGATCGTGCCGGCCAGCAACACCGGACCAAAGCCGTATAGGAACACGCGTGTCTCCATCCAGGTTGTTTGAGGATGTCTCGGACGGTATCGGCTTGTGTCTGCCCCACTCGTCCAGCATGGCGCGGAGTCTCGCAAGCGAAAATTAATTTCTCAAAGGCGCGCCGGCACTTTGTTGCGACGCAGCAAAGCGTGCTTTGGCGTGCCGTGCGGCTTGCAGGGCTTGGTTTTGCGGGGAATTGGGATTTGTTAGGCGGGGAACACGCGGCGAGCGCCGCCGCGATTTAGCAAGTTTCGGGTCGCTTTTTCGATAGACGTCAGTCAATCCCCAACCTTGCCCGAATCGCGGGCAGCATATGTTCCACCGCCGCGCGCCCTTCCTCGATGGCCGGCGCCGCGCGGTGAAAGTCGAAAATCCCCATGCCGCCCAAACGCGGCTGGATGAGGATATCCGCCGGCTCACCCGCGAGGCGGCTGCGCGTAATCCGCACTTGCATGATGTCGATGCTTTGCGCGATCGAACTCAGCATGGACGGCACGCGCGCGCTCGGCGCGGGCGGCACGCGCACGTCGTCCGTGGCGCGCCCCTCCGCGGGCGCGAGCCAGCGCGGCCACGGCTTGCCGTTGCGGCGCAGTGCGAGCGGCGGCGGCGCGCTCGGATCGATGGCGGGTGTGTCGACCACCGCGCCGCCGAAATCGCGGCCGTTCAGAATATCGTTGTTCAGATCGACGGCGATCACGCAGTCCGCGCGCATGCCACGCGCCACCGAAACAGGCACCGGGTTGCTCAAGCCGCCATCCACCAGCCAGACACCGTTGTGCCACACCGGCGTGAAAATGCCCGGAATCGCAATCGACGCGCGCACCGCGTCGACCACACTGCCGTCCTGGAGCCAGCTTTCGCGGCCCGAATCGAGTTCGGTGGCGACCGCCGCGAACGGCATGTTCAATTGCGCGATCGAACGGCCATTGAATTTGTCGGCGAACAGCTGGATCACCTTGCGCCCGCCGAGCAGCCCACCCGAGAGACGCAGATCGAGCAGGCGCACCACCGTTTGCCACGTGAGCCGCGCGACCCACTCCTCGAGCCAGTCGAGGTCGCCGTTTGCGTACACCGCGCCCACCAGCGCGCCGATCGACGTGCCGCAGACCACATCGGGCTTGATGCCCGCATCGTGCAGCGCGCGAATCGCGCCGATATGCGCCCAGCCGCGCGCGGCGCCGCCCCCTAACACCAGCCCGATCCGGCTGTATCGACGTCGACGAATCATCTTCTTCCCCGCTTCTCTCTTCTAACTTCTATCGCCCTCGGATCACGTCCGAACGCGATGTCGTGTACACCTTCTGATACTGGTCGAAATGCACGTTGAAAATGCCCTCTTCGGTCACGCCGCCTTCACGCCACTTCCAGCTCCACACGGTTTCCGGCTTGAGCGGAAACACCGCGACCTGGCCGGGCTTGCCGAGCAGTCGGCGCACTTCGTCCTCGCTCATGCCCATGCGGATCTTCGCGAAGTTGGCAGCCGTCAGCACCTGGGTGATCGCCTGCAATTTGCCGTCACGATCGATGTCGACCATGTACGTATTCAGGCCTTGCGGGCCGCGCGGATATTCGAAGCGTTTGGAACCGTCGGTGAACGTGCGCTCGGTTTCCGGCTTGCCCATCTGGTCGCGGATCTGCGCTTCGGTCGTGACGCCCGGCGTCATGTCCTTAAGCAACAACGCATCCGGTTTGACGGCGTTGAAAAATTCCTTGAGTTTTTGCACGGCTCGGTCGCTCGATTGGTCGTCGCAACCGGTCAGCGCGATGCACGCGGCCAGCATGGCGACAGTCAGCAGTTTGAGGCTCACAGCGAGTTTTTCCTGTACGGACGCAGGCTGCGAAGCCCGCATCCCGTTGTGTAGTGTCTGCTACAGGATAACCGCGCACGGGCAAAACCGCGAGCGGACGCGGCACGGCGGTGTGCGCGGTCGTACACGGTGATGGCGGCAAGAGGCTGGGACGGCGGGAGGAAAAGTGGCCAAGCAGACGGCAAAGCACGTTAAAAACCGGTGCCACAAGCAAAAAGGCGACGCTGTGCAAAGCGTCGCCGGGTCGGTCGATACGGTCAACCGGAAAGTGAAAGCGGCCGACTGGCCGCCTGAAAACGAAGCACCGCGGACGACGCGCAGCGGTCTGGTCCCGGACGAAGCGGTGAGCAACCTTGGCTGCTGACCTTGCGCCATCGCCGGAATGGCAAACCGCTGCTTGATTGGCCGCCCTGGTCCCTCGATAAGCCTTCCAAGTGCAGTTAATCTAAACGGATTGGCGGGTTTAGACGAGAGCGCGTTTACACCGAATTGGCAGATGATTTGCGTTGGGCGGCGAGGCCTTCAACAGCTTTCGACGAGGCATTTCAACCGCGCGAAATCGATGCAAAACCCGCGCGTCCCGCCGCCTGCAGCACCGAGTCGTTTTGCGGCGTGTGAATCCGCGCGCACAGCACGTCGCGATAGTGACGCTCGAGTGGATTGTCGCGCGAAAGACCGGGGTTGCCGCTCGCTTCGATCGCCAGTTGCACGGCCTCGATCGCCTGGTTCGTCACCGTGTATTTGACGAGCGGCGCCTCGTCGAGCGTCACGTGTTCGGCACGCGCGCTCGCGTCGAGCAGCACGCGATTGCTGAACAGCAGCGCGTCGATGCGGCCGAGCGTCTGCTGGAAGGCCGGCAGGCTCGACAGCGGCGCACCGAGATTGCCGGGCGCGCGGTCCACGGCCCATTGCGCGAACCAGTCGCGCGCGGCCCGCGCGACGCCGTCGTAGACCGCCGACAACAGCACGCTCATCCACGCCACGCCGAGCGCATCGAGCCCGGCGCCCGGCGCGCCCGGCGGATGCGCATCCACTGCCTGCGCGGCCGGCACGAACACGTTGTCGAACACCAGTTCGTGACTGCCGGTGGCGCGCATGCCAAGATGATTCCATTCGTTGCCCACTCGCACGCCGGGCGTGTCGCGGTGCACCAGCCACACGCCGACGCGCGGCGGCGTCTCGTCGCTGCGCGCCCACACCGCGAGCCAGGTGAGACCGGGACTGCCGGTCGAATACAGTTTGCTGCCGTCGATCACCCAGCCGTCCGCGCGGCGCTTCGCGATCGTCGACGGCAAGCCACCGCGCGCGGGCGTGCCGTGTTCGGGTTCGACACGCAGCGAGTTGATCAACGCGCCCTCACGCACCGCATCGCGCGCCACGCGTTCGCGCAGTTCGACCGGACAGTGCGGATTGCCCTGCAAGCGATGATGAAACAGATACTGCATCACCAGCACCAGCGCCGTGGACGGCTCGCCGCGCGCCACCGCGCGCACCACCTTCAAGGCCTGCGGCAGGCTCGCGCCCGCGCCGCCGAACGCTGCGGGCACCGTCAGCGAAAGCAGATCGAACTCGTGCAGGCGCGCGAGATTCGCATGCGGGAATTCAGCCGTGCGGTCATGGTGCGCGGCGCTCGCGGCGAACTCATTCGTGAGTTGCGCCAGCAATGCGTCGAATGCATCGCTATCGAGCGGCGGATGACGCCGTGTCACGGCGCTGTCGGCAATCGGGGCATTCATGCGGACACTCCGGCTGGCCTCGTCAAGGCAAAGGGAAGCTGCGATCGAAGCTCGGGCGCACGTCCAGATGCGCGCGGATCACATTGGCGGCTTCGTAGGTGTCCGCCGTGCGCTGCTGTGCGGCCACGACGCTGTCGTCGATCACTACCGGATGCACCTGGCCGCGCTGATAGACGGTCTTCAGCACATCGGTCGGCAGGCCCGTGACACGCGACTGCATCGCTGCGACTTCGTCGGGATGCGAGAGCGCCCAGCGCTGGCCGATCGCGACGCGCCGCAGGAAGTCGGCGAGTTGTTCGCGTTTGTCGGTGATCGCGCGTTCAGTGGCGACCTGATAGCTCAGCCCTTCCGACAGACCGACGCCGTTGGCGATGATGCGGTCGTGATCGCGCGCTTCTCCGAGCGCCGTGTACGGGTCCCACACCGACCATGCGTCGACACTGCCCGAGGCAAGCGCCGCTTTCGCATCGGCGGGCGCGAGGAATACGAAGGTGACGTCGGTGAGCGGCACGTTGGCCTTTTTCAATGCGGCCAGCGCGAGGTAGTGGCCAATCGAGCCGCGCGTCGTGGCAATGCGCTTGCCCTTCAGACTCGCCGCGTCGTTGAGCGGCGACTGTGCGCCGACCACGATCGCCAGATCCAGCGGATTAGAGCGCGTCGCCGCGACCGCCCTCACCCGCGCGCCGGCGGCCAGCGCGAAGACGAGCGGCGCGTCACCGAGACCGCCGACGTCGACCGCACCCGCATTCAATGCTTCACCAAGCGGCTGCGCTGCCGGGAAGTTGAACCATTCGATCTTGTACGGCAGGTCTTTCAACTGGCCGGACGCTTCGAGAATGCCGCGCGTTTGCAAGGCTTGATCGCCGACCTTGAGCACCGGCAGATCGGCGGCATACGATGGCGCGGCGCACAGCAACGCTGACGCAGCAAGCGCGGCAACGCCGGGCGTTACAGACCATGCACGTCGCAGAACAGATCGGATTGCGAAAGAAAAACGGGAAGTCGTCATGGGCAGCGCGTGTGTCGTGGCAGCGAGTTGATTTGCCATCGACGATAAGGCAGGCCCTTGTATAAGACAAACGCATTATTCTGCTAAGCAAATATGCGAAATTTTCTTACACGGCCGATGCGGGTACGCGCCGACGCGGGTATCATCGAGCGCATTCTTTTGCGCCTCTATCCGCTCACCGCTCATCATGAAGATCGACGAAATCGACGCCTACGTCACCGTGATTCGCTGTCAATCGCTGCAGCAGGCAGCGCTCTCGCTCGGCCTCACGCAACCGGCGATCACGCGCCGCTTGCAGAATTTCGAAGAAGCGCTCGGCGTCGAACTGCTCGACCGCAATACGCGTCCGCTGAACGCGACGGCCACGGGACGCATCGTCTACGAACAATGTCGCGTGATCCAGCGCGAACTCGATGTGCTGCGCGAGATCGTCGCCACCGACACACCGCCAGTCGGCACGCTGCGGCTCGGCGTCGCGCAGACGATTGCGGATATCGCGCTGACCGAGGCGATGCGCGTTCTGAAGACGGACTATCCCGACTTGCAGGCGCGCGCGTCGACCGGTTGGGGCAGTCAACTGCTGCAACGCGTCGAACAGGGCGAACTCGACGCGGCGGCGATCCTGCTGCCCGGCAACAAGACCTTCGACGACTCGCTGTCGGCCCGCTCGCTAGGTCGCATCAAACTGGCGGTGGTCGCGCGGAAAGGGCTGCTGAAAAAGCGCGCGCATACGCTGGCGGAATGCCAGTCGATCGGTTGGGTGTTGAACCCGGACGGCTGCGGTTTCCGCGACGGCCTGCAACGCGCGCTCACCGGGCTCGGGCTCGCCCTCAAGCTGAACCTGGAAACGCTTGGCACCGAATTGCAATTGCAGCTCGTCGCGGACGGCAACGGTCTGGGTCTCGTGCCGCTGCCGTTACTGCAGATGAGCGCCCACGCAGACACGCTCGATATCATTCCGATCAGCGACTTCAAGCCGCTGATCGACATCTGGCTCGTGCAGCCGCGCGTGCTCGGCAAACTGCAACAGCCTGTCGAACGTTTCGGCGCGGCTGTCGAGCGGCAGTTCAAGGAAGCGCGCGCGCAGCGCGCGGCCTGAGCCGCGCCGCCCTCGCTCACTTCGCCTGTTCGACGGTTTCGTCGCAGCAAACCGCTCAGATCACGCGAAACCCATGCGTACCGTCGCGCCCGAGTTGCGCGACGAGCCCATACTCCCATTCCAGATACGCGTTCATCGCTTCGCGCGCGTTATCGGTGCCCTCATAAGGCCGCCGGTAACGATCGATGCGCCCCGACGCCATGCGCGTCTCGCCGCTCTCGAGCGGCAAGCCCGCTTCGATCCACGCCGTCGTGCCCCCGCTCAGCACCTGCACCGGCTTGCCGGTCAATGCCGCAACGTCGGGAGCGGCGAAGCGCGCGAGCTCGCCGCTGCCACAGGTCACGACGAAATGCTGCGCATCCGGCAGCTTGTGCAGTGCCTTCTCGAGTTCGCCGCGAATCACGAACCACGCGCCGGGAATATGCCGCTTCACGTAATTCGCGCTGCTGGTGAAATCGAGCACCGCGGTGCCTCGCGATTGCAGCAACGTGACCAGTCCGGCCGGCGTGATCTCGTCGGCGTCGGGCGCCGTGGGCGCATGGCGAACCGCGGGCGCCGCGCCCTTCTCGCCGAAGTCCGCCGCCATCAAACCATCGACGACATACACCTCGATATTCATCTGCGCGAGCCATGACGCGGTCATGTTCGCGCGCACGCCGTCGTTATCCGCGAGGATCACGCGCGCGCCGCGCACCGGCGCGAACATATCGGTTTCCTGCACGAGCTGGCCGCCCGGCGCGCTGCGAAAACCGGGCACGTGGCCCGCTTCGTATTCTTCCGGCGTGCGCACGTCGAAGCGATACACGGTGCGCACCGCTTCGCCGGCCCAGCGGCGCGCTTCATCGCGTGAGGTGCGGCCCACCTTCGCGCGATCCGCCACCGTGCGCGCCGAATCGGCGGCGGCCAGACGTAGCTGATCGTCGACAATCGGCTCGAACCTGCGCGAACTGCCGTGCGCGAGCGCCTGGCCAGCCAGCGTCCAGCCGATGGTGCCATTGCGCAGCGCCGCAACCGGGTTCGGCACACCCGCGTTGATCAGCGACTGCGCACCGATAATGCTGCGCGTGCGCCCCGCGCAATTGACGATGATCCGCGTCGCCGGATTCGGCGCAAGCTGGCGCGCGCGCAGCACCAGTTCCGCGCCCGGCACGCTGATGCTGCCGGGAATATTCATGGTGTGATATTCGTCGAAACGGCGTGCGTCGAGCACCACCGCGTCGGCTTCGTGATCGAGCAGCGCCTGCACTTGCGGCGCGGTCAGCGACGGCGTATGACGCACGCTCTCCACCAGTTCGCCGAACGCCTTGCTCGGCACATTGACGTCCTGGAACAGTTCGCCGCCGGCCGCGCGCCAACCTTGCAAACCGCCTTCAAGCAGAGCGACGTCGGTATAGCCCAGCTCGCCTAGACGGCGCGCGGCACGTTCGGCGAGTCCTTCGCCGGAATCGAACACCACGATGGGCACCGCCTGGCGCGGCAAGCGCACGGGCGCGTCGAGTTCGAGCCGCGACAGCGGCAGATTGGCGGCAAACAGCGGATGACTGCGGGCGTGCGGATCTTCCTCGCGCACGTCGACGAGCGCGATTTCCTCGCGTTCGAGCAGTGCGCGGCGCACGTCTTCGAATGATCGGGTACGAAATGCCTGAACGAAACTCATGAGATCGGGGACTCCTTCGCAACATTCCAGATATTCGGCAACACGTCGTTCGCGTAGCCGGAGACAAAGGGCTTGCGGGTGGCGCCGTCCGGATAGACGGACCGTTTTACCGCGCCGATATTTGCACCGTACACGTGAATGCTGATCGACGTACGGTCACTAAAAGCGTTACTCACACGATGAATATCGCCAATGCGCGGCGACACCGCATCCACGGCGCCGGCGTCCAGTCGTTTTGCCGCGCCGTTTTCCTGTAGCGCGCCGTCGGCGGCGATACGGTAACCCTGCGCAATTTCCGCGCCACGCAGCACACCGATCAAACCCCATACGGTGTGATCGTGCACCGGCGTCGCCTGCCCCGGTCCCCACACAAAACTGACGATTGAAAAACGCTGCCGCGCATCCGCGTACAACAGGTACTGCTGATACCGCTCGGGATCGGGTTGCGCGAAGGCGTCGGGCAGCCAGTCGTCGTGGGCGATCAGTTCGCGCAGCGCGGCGCCGCCGGTTTCCAGCAGATGCGCTTCGGGCGCCGCTTCGTCGACGAGCGAGGCAATCCGGCCGGCGAACGCGCGCAGGCGGTCCGGCCTCAGGGCTTGAGTCATCGAGTATTCAGAAGGTAGGTTCGAATGGCGCGCTCACGCACCGTGGGCGAGCGCGGTGTTGAAGGTGTCGGTCCACAGCGGTGCGACGTCGACACGCCGCTCGATTACGGCGGCACGCGCGAAGGTATCGGCCACCTGCTGCTCGCTCGCAATATCCGCCGCCGTGATGCCGGTGACGCGGCGCGCCTGGCTCTGGTTGCGATAGAGCGAGAGGATCGCCTCCTCCGGCACGCGCAACTCGGCGGACAGCACCTTCGCGTACGCGTCCTGATGTTGCGCGAACCACGTGCACGCGCGTTGCAAGCGCACCAGCAGATCCGCGGACGCGGCGCGCCGCAGCGGATCGGCAAGCGTCGCCGGATGCCCGTAGTACAGGTAATTGCCCGACAGATAGCCGTTGGCGTTTTTCAGCACGCGCGCGCCAGCCTGCGAGATCGCGAGCGGCACGTTGTAGCCATAGATCGCCCAGGCATCGAGCGAGCCGGCGTTGAATGCGGCGAAGCCGTCGCGCGGCGCGAGCGAGGTCGCCTGGATGTCGTTGAACGAGAGTCCCGCTTCCTCGAGCATGCGCAGCAAGTAGTAATGCGTGGTGGTCGCGCGCAGATAGCCGACGCGCTTGCCCTTGAGATCGGCGATCGAGCGGATCGTCGAGCCTTTGGGCACCAGCACGACCTGGTTGTTGACATCGTCCTTATAGACGGCGATCACGCGGATCTGCGCGTTCTGCAGGCGCGCAAAAATCGGTGGAATCTCGCTGCCCGAGGCGATGTCGAGCGAGCCGCCATTCATCGCTTCGACCATCGCGTTGCCCGATTGAAATTCGGACCAGTCGATCGTGTAAGGCGTATCGGTCAGGCCCGCGGTTTTCAGCAGCGTGGCGTCGCCGCCTTTGTAAGTGGCGACGCGCAGGCGGACTTTGCTCAGGTCCAGACGCGGCCCGGTTGCGGTGTTGGGCATGGGCGTGGCAGCAACGGCGGAGCGGGCGATCAAACCGCTGCCCGCTCCGAGCCATGCCACAGCCGGCAACGCGGCTGACAGCGCAGCCATGAGCCGGCGACGCCGGTGCGAAACCGGCGAATTCGTACGTTGAGTCATCGTGTGGGAGCGTTCAGGTGAGGACGTCGGGCTCGGCTTCGACCAGCCCTTCCAGCAGGCTCTGGAACGCGAACAGCGCGCCGCCCGCGCGGCCGACCTGTTCATGCGTGAGCGTGGCGATGTCGTGCGGAATCGCTTGCGGCGTGCCGGCGGCTTCAGCGAGCAGTTGCGCGTGGCACGCGTTGTCGAGCGCGATGTACCACCACGCCGCCGCTTCCACGCTCGGGCCGGCCGTGAGAATGCCGTGATTCTTCAGGATCACCGCTTTGCGCTCGCCGAGCGCCGCGGCAATCCGCGCGCCTTCATCGGTATCGAGCACGACGCCGCGAAAATCGTCGAACAACGCGTGATCCTGATAGAACGCGCACGAGTCTTGAGTCAGCGGATCGAGCGTACGGCCGAGCGTCGACCATGCCTTGCCATACAGCGAATGCGTGTGGGCCGCCGCGACCACGTCGGGGCGCGCTTCGTGAATCGCCGCGTGAATCGCGAACGCCGCCTGATTGACCGGTCCCTCGCCGACCACGATCTCGCCCTCGGCATTCACCAGCAGCAGATCGGACACGCGGATGCGGCTGAAATGCTTGCCGAACGGATTCACCCAGAAGTGATCGGGCCATTCCGGATCGCGCGCGGTGATGTGGCCCGCGAGCCCTTGATCGAAACCGTAGCGCGCGAAGAGACGAAACGCCACGGCAAGCCGCTCCTGCCGATAGCGGCGTTCAGCGGCGACGCTCTCGCGCGGCGGTACATCGTCGAACCAGAATTTGCGTTGCGGCGCGTGACGCCGGATTGCCGGTAGTTCCTTGGCGAACGTGGTGAGAGACAGATCGGTCATGGCGCCTCCGTTCACGCCGCCACGCGCTCGACGCGCGCGATACGTTCGCGAGTGGCGGGAATCAGTTCACGGCCGTAGTCGATGGCGTCTTCCAGCGGATCGAAGCCGCGCACGAGGAAGGTCGAGACACCAAGTGCGTGATATTCGGCGAGCGTATCGGCCACTTGCTCAGGCGTGCCGACGAGCGCGGTCGAATTCGAGCGTCCGCCGATTTCTTTCGCGATACCGGTCCACAACCGCTCGTCCACGCGATCCGAATCGCCCGATGCCGCGAGCAGCCGCCGTGCGCCTTCGCTTTGCGCGGGCCCACCCACGCCGATCCCTTGCGCCGCGCGCAGCCGCTTCGTTTCTTCGAGGATGTGTTCCGCGCGCTCCCAAGCCGCTGCTTCCGTGGCCGCAAGAATCGGCCGGAACGACACTGAGAAGCGCACGGTGCGGCCGTGCTTCGCGGCTTCCGCGCGCACGCGGGCGACCTGCTCGCGCACTTGCGCCTTCGACTCGCCCCACAGCGCGTAGACGTCCGCGTGACGGCCGGCGATTTCGAGCGCGGGCGCCGACGCGCCGCCGAAGTACACCGGAATATGCGGCTGCTGCACCGGCTTTACTTCAGAGAAGCCCTGTTCGAAGCGGTAGTACTGGCCGTTGTGATCGAAGGGTTTGGCTTCGGTCCAGATGCGCCGCAGGATGTGCAGATACTCGTCCGTGCGGGCGTAGCGTTCGTCGTGCGAGAGGAAGTCGCCGTCGCGGCGCTGATCGGTGTCGTCGCCGCCCGAGATGATGTGGACCGCGAGGCGGCCGCCCGAATAGTGATCGAGCGTCGCCAGTTGACGCGCGGCGAGCGTCGGCGCGACAAAACCCGGCCGATGCGCGAGCATGAAGTGCACCTTGCTGGTCACGCTCGCCGCATGCGCGATCGTCAACAGCGCATCGGGGCTGGTGGAATGATGCGGCACGAGGATGCGGTCGAAGCCCGCGGCTTCATGCGCGCGGGCAAACTGTTCGACGTAATCGATGTCGATGACGGGACCTTGCGCCGCGTGGGTTTCGGACACCTTGCGTGTCTGGATCATGCCGATGAATTCGATGGACACGTGCGTGTCTCCCTGAATGGTTTCTGCCCGGCGGGGCGGTGACGTTGACTGGCTGGATGCATGGGTTTCGTGCGAGGGGTTAAGGTAGCAGCGCGACATGCGCTTGTTAAATATTGATCAGCCATATCTATATCGGATTTGCATGTAACGCTCGGACCCTCTAGCGACGCGTTTTGTGTTTCCAACGCCGCGCGCGAGCAAACCCCCTTTCACGAACGTGGGCATCGCGGCACCGTCAGCAGAAAAGCACAACCTTTGCGAGAATGCCCCATCGCGCGAAAGCGCCGGAAACAACAAGTGAACAGACAATGATCCCCTTCTCGGTCCTCGACCTCTCGCCGGTCACCGCGGGCGCCACGCCGGCAGACGCGTTCAGGAATACGCTCGACCTCGCCCAGCACGCGGAAAACTGGAATTACCGCCGCTTCTGGCTCGCGGAACATCACAACATGACGGGCATCGCCAGCGCGGCGACCTCGGTGGTGATCGGTTATGTCGCGGGCGGCACGAAAACGATCCGCGTCGGCTCGGGCGGCATCATGCTGCCGAACCATGCGCCGCTCGTTATCGCGGAACAGTTCGGCACGCTCGCCTCGCTGTATCCCGGCCGCATCGACCTGGGCCTCGGCCGCGCGCCCGGCACCGATCAGAGCACCGCTCGCGCGCTGCGCCGCGATCTGCAAAATAGCGCGGAGTCGTTTCCCGACGACGTCGTCGAATTGCAGCGTTATTTCGCCGACCCCGTGCCGGGCCAGCGCATTCGCGCGGTGCCGGGCGCGGGGCTGAACGTGCCGCTGTGGCTGCTCGGCTCGTCGCTTTTCAGCGCGCAACTCGCGGCGGCGCTCGGTCTGCCGTTCGCCTTTGCTTCGCATTTCGCGCCGGATTACATGCTCACGGCGTTGCAGGTGTATCGCTCGCAATTCCGTCCGTCGGCCGCGCTCGACAAACCGTATGCGATGGTCGGCGTCAATCTGTTCGCCGCCGATACGAACGAAGAAGCGCAGCGCCTTTTCACCTCGCTGCAGCAGCAATTCATCAACCTGCGACGCGGCACGCCGGGTCAGTTGCAGCCGCCGGCCGAACGGCTCGAGGCGTCGCAGATGGAATTGAACGGCGTGGCGCACTCGCTTGCCTGCACAGTGCTGGGCGATCGTGAGACGGTGCGCGAAGGCTTGAAGTCGGTCATCGATCAAACCGGCGCCGACGAGTTGATGCTCACCGCACAGATCTACGATCACAAGGCACGGCTGCGCTCGTTCGAGATCGGCGCGCAAGTGCGTGAGGAGTTGGCGGGCGGCAAGTAAGACAGGTAATTACGTCAACGAATGTAGAAAGGGCAGCGCGCGGCTGCCCTTTTTTCGATCTGCGAGAGTTTCGATCTGCGAGAGTCAACCGAATCCTGACTCACCGGTTCGCCGGCACCGCCGCGAGACCGTCCAGCAACGCCTTATGAAACGCCTGCGGATCCTGCATCTGCGGCGCATGCCCCAGATCGGCGAATTCGACGAGCGTCGCATGCGGGATCGCCTTCGCGGCAGCCTTGCCGAGTTCCGGGTAATGGCCGATTTTCGCGCGCACTTCGGCAGGCGCGGCGTCCTTGCCGATCGCCGTGGTGTCTTTCTGGCCGATCAGCAACAGCGTCGGCATGCTCAACTGCCCCAGTTCGTACACCACCGGCTGCGTGTAGATCATGTCGTACAGCAGCGCGGAATTCCACGCGACGATCTGCTTTCCAGGACCGCGATACATGCCCGCCAGCATCTGCACCCACGGTTCGTAGTTGGCGCGCCATTGCCCCGCGTAATAGGTGGCCTGCTCATAGCGGCGAATGCCCTCGGCGGTCGTCTTCAGCTCACGCTCGTACCACTGATCCACGGACAGCGAGGGCACGCCCTTCGCCTTCCAGTCCTCCAGACCGATCGGGTTGACCAGCACCAGTTGCTGCGTCTCGCGCGGATACATCAGCGCGTAGCGAATCGCCAGCATGCCGCCGGTGGAATGGCCGATCATGGTCGCATTGGTCACGCCGAGCGATTCCAGCAACGCATGCGTATTGCGCGCGAGCTGTTGAAAACTGTACTGATAGTGCTCAGGCTTGCTCGACTTGCAAAAGCCGATCTGGTCCGGCGCGATCACGCGATAACCGGCGTCGGTCAGCCGATGAATGGTCGCGTCCCACGTCGCCGCGCAGAAGTTCTTGCCGTGCAGCAGCACCGCTGTGCGGCCGTTCGCCTTCGCCGGCTTGATATCCATGTACGCCATATGCAGCGCCACCCCTTGCGAGGTGAAGTCGTACTGCTCGACCGGCGCCGGATAGTTGAAACCCTGCAACTCGGGACCGTAAGCCGTACCGGTATCGCCGGCGGCGCTCGTGGCGGCGGAAACGGCCTGGCTGGCCGGACTAGCCACGCTCGCCTCGCTCCGCACGGCGGCACTCGCGGGCACGGCGGCGCTCGCGGGTGTGGCGGCGGAAGCCGCTAAAACGGCGGGCGCGGAGGTGGCGGCTAGCGCGCAAACGCTCAACGTGGCGAGCAAGGACAGGCGGCGAAAACTCATCGAAGTTTTTTCTAAAGAGGAAACACGGCAGGCATGCGAGGCAAACGCACGGCGAAACCAACGCCCGAACCCGCGGCCGGGAGCGCACGATTCTACGACGCGCCGCCCGACTCTGCTGCCGCCGGCGCCCGCTGACAGCGGCATGGCGGTCGTGGCACGCATATTGCAGCTGCTCACCTCACGCCCTATGTGTCGTGGCGCACGGATCGCCGCGCTGCAAGGGGTGATCGTGCGCAAGGTGGGCGCACGCGCGGCATCCGCACAATTCAGACTACTCCCCCGCGGCAAATCAGTGCTAGAACTAGCAGACGGACCCGCGAAGACGGAGCCGCCTCGCAGCACGATTCATCAGTGGAGAGCAAGCGACCACACCATCCGGGGCATACTAATCAGGAGACAGACATGGACACTCCGGCACGGCTGAACGATCTGCAACGCACTACCCTCGCCATCGTCCTTGCGGGCGGACGGGGCACGCGGCTCGGGCCGCTTACCAACAAACGCGTCAAGCCGGCCGTGCACTTCGGCGGCAAATATCGGATCATCGACTTCGCGCTCTCCAACTGTCTGAACTCCGGCATCCGCCGCATCGCGGTCGTTACGCAGTACAAGGCGCACTCGCTGTTGCGCCATCTGCAGCGCGGCTGGAGTTTCCTGCGCGGCGAGATGGGCGAATTCATCGACTTGTGGCCCGCGCAACAGCGCGTGGAAGGTGCTCACTGGTATCGCGGCACCGCGGATGCGGTGTTCCAGAACCTCGACATCATCCGTTCGATCCGGCCGAAATACGTGGTGGTGCTGGCGGGCGACCACATCTACAAGATGGACTACACGCGCATGATCGCCGACCACGCGGAGAGCGGCGCGGATTGCACGGTCGGCTGTATCGAGGTGCCGCGCATGGAGGCGGTGGCCTTCGGCGTGATGCACGTCGATGAAAACCGCCGCGTGACCGGCTTCGTGGAAAAGCCCGCCGACCCGCCCGCCATTCCCGGCCGCCCGGATACGGCGCTCGCCAGCATGGGCATCTACGTGTTCAGCGCGGATTACCTGTATTCGCTGCTCGAAGAGAACATCTCCACCATCGACACCGATCACGACTTCGGCAAGGACATCCTGCCGCGCGTCGTCACGCAAGGCACGGCGATCGCGCATCCGTTCAGCATGTCGTGCGTGTCGTCGGATCCGAACGTGGAGCCGTACTGGCGCGACGTCGGCACGATCGACGCCTATTGGGCCGCCAATCTCGACCTCGCCTCCACCATCCCGACGCTCGACCTCTACGATCGCAACTGGCCGATCTGGACGTACCAGGAACAGTTGCCGCCCGCCAAGTTCGTGCGCGACATGAAGGGGCTGCAAGGCTCGGGCAATAATCTGATCGTGTGCGGCGGCTGCGTGATCTCGGGCTCGCAGATTTCGCGCTCGGTGCTGTCCTCGAATGTGAAGGTGAGTTCGTTCTGTAACATCAATGAGGCAGTCTTGTTGCCGCAGGTCACCGTCGGCGCGAGCTGCCGGCTGCAGAAAGTGGTGATAGACCGCGGTTGCGCGATACCGGACGGCACTGTGATCGGCGAAGATCCGGTGAGCGATGCCGAACGCTTCTACCGTACCGACGACGGCGTCGTGCTGGTCACGCCGGAGGCGTTGCAGCAGAAGACTTAGCAGACCGGACCGGTTGCCGCCGGCCATCCAACCCGCACTAACAGGACAGAGACGGAGCCTATGACGATTCGCGCCCTGCACGTCGCAAGCGAGCTGTATCCCCTCCTCAAAACGGGCGGTCTCGCCGACGTCGCGGGCGCGTTGCCGCCCGCGCTGATCGAGCGCGGCGCCGATGTGCGGGTGCTGTTGCCCGGCTTTCCGGCGGTGGTCGCCGGCCTGACCGATCTGGCGCCGGTCGCGCAACTGGGCCGCCGCTTCGACGCGCCGGGCGTCACGCTCGAGCGCGGCACGCTGGCGTCGAACGGCCTGGTCGTCTATGTGATCCGCGCGGCCACGCTGTACGACCGGCCCGGCAATCCCTATCTGAACGACGAGCACGTGCCCTACGGCGACAACGCGCAGCGTTTCGCGCTGCTCGGCTGGGTCGCCGCGCAACTCGCCCAGCAACTGGACCCGGCATGGTCGCCGCAGATCATCCACGCGCACGACTGGCACGCGGGGCTCGCGCCGGCCTATCTGAAAGCGGCCGAGCGGCAGCACGGCAAGCGCTTCGCGCGCAGCGTCTTCACGGTGCACAACCTCGCGTATCAAGGCGTGTTTCCCGCGCATCAGTTCGGTCAGCTCGGCCTGCCGGACGATTTTTTCAGCGTGCATGGCGTGGAGTTCTATGGGCAACTGTCGTTTCTCAAGGCGGGCCTCTACTACAGCGACCGCATCACCACCGTCAGCCCGACCTATGCTCGCGAAATCCAGACGCTCGCCCAAGGCGGCGGGCTAGACGGTCTGTTGCGGCATCGCTCGCACGATCTGAGCGGCATCCTGAACGGCGTTGACTACACGGTCTGGTGTCCCGCCACCGATACGCTGCTCGAGAACCACTACAGCATGACGCGGCTCGCCGGCAAACTGGCGTGCAAGGAAGCGCTGCAAAAACGCTTCGGCCTCGCGCAGAAAAGCGATGCGCTGCTGTTCGGCGTGGTGAGCCGCCTGACCGAGCAGAAGGGCCTCGACCTGTTGCTCGAGGCTGTGCCCGAAATCGTCAAGCACGGCGGGCAGCTGATCGTCTTCGGCACCGGCGACCCGGCGCTGGAGAACGGTTTGAAACGCGTCGCGCATACGCATCCCGAATCCGTGGCGGTGGAACTGGGATTCGATGAAACGCTCGCGCATACGATCGTCGCGGGCAGCGACGTGATTGCGGTGCCCTCGCGGTTCGAGCCGTGCGGGCTGACGCAACTGTATGCGCTGGCGTATGGATCGCTGCCGCTCGTGCATAGCGTCGGCGGCCTCGCGGATACGGTGGTGGACGCCTCGCTCGAAAATCTCGCCGACGATCTCGCCACCGGTTTCGTGTTCGAGCGATTCGAACCGAAAGGCATTGGCGCCGCGATCCGCCGCGCCTTCGCGCTGTATGAACGCCGCACCGAATGGAAGGCAACCCAGCGGCGCGCGATGCGCCAGGACTTCGGCTGGGGCGCCTCGGCGGAGCGTTATCTGGCGTTGTATCGCGAGCTGGCCTGAGTTCGAACGGCTGTTGGGCAACCCGGCCACGCCGCTTTTTACGAGCCAAGGACGGCTTCGCAACCGTCCGTCACCATGCTCATGTCTGATGGTTCGGCGCAACAACGCGGGGACGGATCGACTCGCGCAAGGCAAACTCATGTATTGTTTCCTGACGATGCAGAGTGTGCCGATTTCCTGCACCATCTGAAGCAGTCCTGCCGCATGAGGCGTCCGGGTGCTAGCCGGATCGCCGCCGCGGTGCACCCTTCCCGTTTTCATTGATCGCGCATACCCGTTTGCGCGGGCCACACCATGACGAAAAACGTTCTGAGCATCCAGTCACATGTCGTCTTCGGTCACGCCGGCAATAGCGCGGCCGTGTTTCCGATGCGTCGGCTCGGCGTCAACGTCTGGCCGCTCAATACCGTGCAGTTCTCGAACCACACGCAGTACGGCCATTGGACCGGCAGCGCGATCGACGGCTCGCAAATGGAAGATCTGGTCGACGGCATCGGCGCCATCGGCATGCTGCCGCGCTGCGACGCCGTGCTGTCCGGCTATCTGGGCACGCCCGAGCAGGCGCAGTCGGTGCTGGAGATCGTCAAGGCCGTGAAGGCCGCTAATCCGCGCGCCTGGTACTTCTGCGATCCGGTGATGGGCGCCGCGAGCGGCTGCAAGGTCGAGCCGGGCATCCAGGAATTTCTCGTGCGCACCATGCCCGAGATGGCCGACGCGATGGCGCCGAATCACACCGAATTGCAGCGCCTCGTGGGACGCGAGATCGAGACGCTGGAAGAAGCCGTGACGGCATGCCGCGAACTCATCGCACGCGGACCGAAGCTGGTGCTGGTCAAACATCTGCTCGATCGCAACAGTCCCGCCGACCGCTTCAACATGCTGGTCGTCACCGAACGCGAATCGTGGATGGGGCAGCGCCCGCTCTATCCGTTCGCGCGGCAACCGGTGGGGGTCGGCGATCTGACGAGCGCGGTGTTCGTCGCGCGCACGTTGCTAGGCGATTCGATTCGCGCGGCCTTCGAGCACACGCTGGCCGCCGTGAATGCCGTGGTGAAGACGACCTGGCAGGCCGGCCGCTATGAGCTCGAACTGGTGGCCGCGCAGAATGAAATCGCACAGCCGCGCGAGTGGTTCGATGCGTGGGTCGCGGATACGGCGTAGGCGGTGTGTTTCGTGCAGCGCAAGCAATCCGTAATGCGCGCCCTGTGACCGGCCGATTCGCGCCGCGTCGCTCGGCTGTCGACCAGAGTTCGGCGCTTGCGCGCCGACTCCGGTCCCATGCAAGATGCTCGGTGTCAGCCGCCCGTCCTATAATGCGTGCCGCGTGGACGAGGCACCTGCCAGCCCACACCGCATTTTTCAGGCATCCGGCATTCAGCAGACGAGGCATCGATGGACGGTTATATCCGCAGCGAGCGGGAAGAATTTTTTGAGCAGTTGTGCATCAGCGTCGATGCCGACGAGGCGCACGAACAGGAAGCGATCGAGTTCTTCGAGAGCCAGTTCGATCAGGCCGACTTCGATCCCGCGCAGTGGCTCGACATCGCGCTGTACTACTCGCCGGCCGTGGCGCGCGGCATCGTCGACATGGTGACGCCGGACGACAAGGCGCGCAGCAATATCGCCGAAGTCATCGCCGACAATCTCGACATCTCGTACGGCGAGGACGAGTGCCAGCAGTTCGCCGAGACCATCGAGTTCGCGCTGAACAACGGCGTGCCGGTGGACCTCGACCTGGTGCTCGACGGCTGCCAGCGCGCCCTCGACGATCTCGACACCTGGGCCGACGACGACACCAAGGCGCCACTGCTGCGTCTGCGCGAAGAGTTGTTGCGCCAGCAAGGCGAGCATTGAGCGCCTGGTTTTAAGCTCACGACGAGGCTTGAGCTCGGCGCATGGCGCACGGATTCACTCCCGCCGCTTTGCCGTAGTCACATGGCCGGCGCGCTCGCGCCGGTCTCTTAAGCATATGCCGCAATCCGCACCCGCGCGCCGGCGCGGACACGCCGCCAGCGAACGCGCTGCGCCAGCTATGCCGAAATGCTCATTCAAAGTGCCTCGAACTGCCAAGACGACGGCAAATTGGCTTTCTATATTCGCGCCAGATTGACCGACGCTTAAACGCAAATGCGCACAAGTGCGCGCATTCCCGCATTGTTCAAAGCGACCGATCATCCGTAGTCTCTCGATGCGCGCCATGGGAAGTCCATGCTTGCGCGTCGATCCAGCGTTACTGCCTGGCCGCTTTCACAACCTGAAACTGTCGATGGAAGGAGAGACCATGAGTCTTCGCTACACGCTGAAACCGCTTGCCCTGTTCGTTGGCGCTATCTTCGCCATCGTGCCGCCGGCCAGCTACGCCGACGATCTGCCGGTGAAGGTCGGCTTCGCCGCGCCGCTGACCGGCGCCAACGCCGGCTACGGCAAGGACCTGGAGAACGGCGTCCGGCTCGCACTCGAAGAGGCCAACGCGCAAAAGATCAAGATCGGCGACAAGGTGGCCCAATTCCAGATCGTCTCCGAAGACGACCAGGCCGACCCGCGCATCGGCGTGCAGGCCGCGCAGAAACTGGTCGACGCGGGTGTGTCGGCCGTGGTGGGCCACTTCAACTCGGGCACGACAATTCCGGCTTCGCAGGTCTACGAGCAGGCCGGCATTCCGGTGATCGACCCGGCCGCCACCAATCCGATCATCACCGGACGCGGCTTCGCGAACACCTTCATGGTGATTTCCACCGACGCGCAGAACGCCGGCAACGCGGGCGTGTATGCCGTGGAAGTGACCAAGGCCAAACGCATCGCGATCATCGACGACCGGACCGCGTTCGGCCAGGGCGAGGCCGACGAGTTCGAGAAAGCGGTGAAAGCGCACGGCGGCAACATCGTGACGCGTGAGTACACCGACAACAAGGCGGTCGACTTCAGCACGCAGATCACCAAGATCAAATCGACCAATGCGGATCTGATCTTCTTCGGCGGCTTGGACACGCAGGCCGCGGGCTTTGCCAAGCGCATGAAGCAGCTGGGCATGAACGCGCAACTAGTGGGCGGCGGCGGCGTGATGGATCAGGATTTCATCAAGCTCGCCGGCGATTCCGCGGAAGGCGTGATGGCCTGGGAATACGGACGGCCACTCGCGCAGCTGCCTGGCGGCAAGGATTTCTCCTCGAAGTTCAAGAAGCGCTTCGGGGTGGATATCCTGTCCTATGCGCCGTTCGGCTATGACGGCGCATGGGCCGCGATCAAGGCGATGCAGAAGGCCAAGTCCATCTCGCCGAACGACTACCGGCCCACGCTGAAGGCCATCGATTTCGAAGGCGTGACCGGCAAGATTTCCTTCGACAACACCGGCGCGTTGAAGAGCGGCGCATCGACGCTCTATCAGGTCAAGAATGGAGCGTGGGTGCCCATCGTGACCAAGAGCGGGAGTTAGGCGACTTCTGGTCCCGGCACGGGTGTTAATGCTTGCGCCCGTGCTGGCGGAATCGCTACGGGTTCTTCGAATTGGCGACCTTGACCACCAGTTCGGCTTCGAGATCGCGCTCGATCCGCACGAGATCGTCGTGCAGCTCGGCGAATTCACTCGCTGAACACATCTGATGACCAAACGCGGCGCGCAGGTGCCGCCTGACCTGCAAGACCCGCGCGGCCGGATCGTAGACATAGCTGGATGAAAAGGTCAGAAAGCGGTTTTGCACCGCGGTGTCGGACGGCAAATCCGTCACCCGTACGAAGCGCGGCAGCGTCATTTCCAAGGTTTCGTCGAACTCCCCGCCGATGCACGTCCAGGGCTGAGTCCTCGCGGGCTCCGCAAGCCACGCCTGCACCTGCGAGCCCATGCCGCCGGAAAAACTCGTCAAGGCCGGTATCGCCGTGGTGCCGTCGGTCCACACGAAGTGTTCCACCTGTCCCTGCATCGACGTGGAGAACGGTCCATTCGTGGCCCTGAGCTCCGCCGTGCGCAATTGCGTTGTGCCGTGCAAACCCGTCTGCAAAAGACGGTTCGCGGCGATCTGCTGCGTACGTTGCCGCGTCGCGCGCCGGAACGTGTTGCGCTCGATCTCGGCGGTAAATCCCGCGTCCTCCGCGCGGTAAGCGTAATTCGCCGCCCCGCTTTCGCCGATGTCGATCTGCACGCGCGCGCTGCGCTCTCGCAACTGTGTGGCCGGCGTGCGCGACAGCACGCCCTCGCCGACCAGCAACACCGGCCTGTCCATTACGCTCGGCGGCAGATAACCGAAAGCCGTGCCGCCCGCCGTCGTATCCGCATACAACGACAACTCAGGAATCCAGATAATCGCGTGATTGATCGCGCTTGTGCCGTAGCCGGGCACGTCCGGCAAACTGTAGTACGGACCGAGATTGAGCAGCACCGCCTCGCTGCGGATGCCGACCGCGGCCAGCATCGCGCCGTAGAGCGCGACGTGGTCCTTGCAGTCGCCGTAACGATTGCGCAGGATGTCGGTCGCCTTGTGTGGAATCGCCGCCGTTTCGCCGAGAAACAAGGCGACGTAGCGGATATTCAAACGCATCCAGTCGTATAGCCGTTGCGCTTTCACGCGCGGGTCGTCGGTGCCGGCGGTCAGCGCTTGCGCGAAGCGGACAATCGCCGGATCGCTCGCCGTTGCGTCGGCTGCGGGCCCGCGATAGCGCGCGGCAAAACTCGCAAAGTCCGGCACCGTCGACACCATCAGACGGTCGCCCCAGTTCGCGTAGCCGACCGCGCCCGCTTCGAGCGGTGCATACGGCCCGTGCTGATAGTCGAACTCGTAGCGGGTACGGCCGTTTGCCGTGACCGGCGGCACGGCGACGTAGCCGCGCGCGTCGGCGTAGAGCGGCACGTCGGCGGGCAGATCGAAAATCAGGCGCTGCAGTTCGACGGGGTCGCGCGTCGGTTCGACGAGATACGCGAAGGTGCCCGCCTGCAAGGGCTTCGTGCGCGTCTTGCGAAACGCCAGATGCACGCGCGAGCCCGGCTCCACGCCAGGGAAAATCACCGTGCGCAACACGCCGTCCTCGAAACTCGGCGCGCCTGCCGAGCGCGGCTCCTGCACGTCGCGGATCGCCTCGGGACCGACCGGATGCGCGACGCCGTCCAGGTCGATCGTCTCGGCAGCCAGCAACTGCACCTGCTCGATGTCCTTGTTGAACCACACGTAGCGTTGCGCGATATCGTCGACGCCGCTCGTGGTGTTGGCGCGCAGGACAGTGTCGTCGTGTTCCTCGACGGAGCCGTCTTTCTGGATCGTGAAGAGATGGACGTCGCGCTCGATCGTGGAAGGCGCGCGATCGTCGCCGGATGTGGCGGACGCGCTGTCGTCGGCGAACGCGCTGGCGGCGAGGCATACGCCCAGTGCCGACCCGCAGGCCAGCCTGAGAAAAAACGCCACGCAGCGCGTCATGTGCGCCGCGCCCTGCCCCGCGCGCGCCAGGCTCGCGGACTCGAAGCGAACTCCGCGCGAAACGCGTGATTGAAATTCGACAGATCGTTGAAGCCGCAATCGAACGCGATATCGACGACCTTCGCGCCGCCGTCCTGAAGACGCAGCGCCGCGGCGCGCAAGCGTGCCCGCAACAGGTATTGATGCGGCGTCACGCCGGTCACGCGCTGGAACGTGCGCAGAAAGTAGAACTCGCTCAAGCCCGCGGCGGCCGCGAGGCTCGCGAGCGAATGCGGCGCGCCGGGCGTGTCGTCGATCAGCCGCACGGTCTGCGCGACGCGCGAACAGGCGGTGGCGCTAGCGGGCGCAGCGGAACGCGTCAAGGCGCCGGCCGCTTGCAGCGTCGTGGCGACGAGTTCGACGGCGAGTTCGTCCCATGCTGTTGCGGCAGAGCCGCTTACGCCGGCACCAGCACTAGCACCGGCATTCGCTCCAGCGCCGACAGCAGAACCTGCACCTGCATCGGCTCCAACTTCACCCCCAGTTGCACCACCAGCACCGACACATGCACGCGCGATCAACGGCGACAACGCACGCTGCGACGGCAAACGCGCGCGTTTGAATTGCAGATTGCCGCTCGCCAGCCCCGCATCCGCGGCAAGCCGTTCGAAGTACGCCGGCGCATAGTGAAACGCGATGCAACGGTCGCCGGCGCCATGCCGATGCCCGCACTCGAAGCAATCACCCGTGTTGCCGAGCAGCAGCGCGCCAGGCGTGAGCAACTCGCGGCCGGTCGCCTCGCGGTAAGCGAACGAGCCCGCCACCACCATCGCGATGCACACACCGTCGTGCCGCTCTTCGAACGGCTGGTCGCGCGGGCCGAAGGTGCACAACACATCCTCGACGCGCCACCCTGTGCCCCCGGCGAGCGCGCGCGCCGACGTGCCGCCGCGCGCGCCTTCCTGTTCGCGGCGGGCCAGCGCCTGTTGCAGCGTGACGGCAATTTTCCCCAAGATGCACCTCGGCTGAGTCCGTATCGTGGTTTTAGCACATCGGCGGCCGGCGCGTTTCCGTTGGCTCCGCCGATGCCGATCCCGCTATGCACCGAAGGAGCACACACGATGAACCGGCTGGAGTACAACCTGGACAGCGGCTTTCACGCCGCCCTGAGCGCGCCCGCGCGCGCCGCGGACATCGACGCCGCCGACGACCTCTACGGCTGGCTGATCGGCAGTTGGGACATGGACGTGGTGCATTACCGCGTCGACCTGGGCAGCGCGCGCCGTCGCGGCGAAATTCATTTCGGCTGGGTGCTGGAAGGCCGCGCCGTGCAGGACGTCTGGATCATGCCGCCGCTCGCCGCACAACGCGACGCGCCGACGCCCGGCGACGCGATGTACGGCACGACCTTGCGTGTCTGGGACCCGGCGCTGCGGGCATGGCGGGTCACGTACCTCAATCCGCGGACCGGTCAGCGTGACGAGTTGGTGGGCCGCCGCATCGGCGAGCATCTCGTGCAGATCGGCACACACGCCGACGGCACGCCGATTCGATGGAACTTCACCGACATCACGCCGGATTCGTTCCGTTGGACCGGCGTGGCGCTCGCACAGGACGGCGTGACGTGGACGCTCGAGGCCGAGTTTCACGCTCGCCGCAGGAGCTCCTCTCAGCCCACGTAAGCGAGCGCCAGCTCGCGCCTCGCTGCATCACTCCGTTTCGCCGAGTTGCCCGAGCAAAGCCTGCAATCGCTCAACGTGCCTGAGCAGCAGATGCCGGTGCTTTTCGATCTGTTCGAGCCGTCCCGCGAGGTCCGCCTGGATCGGGTCGTCGAGATCGGCAGCGGCGATCACGTCTTCCACCTTGGCACGCATCGTCGCCAGCTCCACCGGCGCGTGAGTCAGATGCCGCTCGAAACGCCGCACGTCCTGAATCGCCACGTCGCGGACTTTGCGGAAGTGCGCCTGACGCCGATGCGCCTCCGCGTCGAGGATTTCTTCCTCGACACGCTTGGCCGGCCCCGGCTGGCCGAAAATCGGCTCGGGTGGCCGCAGCACCGTCTTCTTTCGCACCGGATGCGCCGTACCGCGAAACCGCGCGAGCGGCTGTTCGTTGTCGATCGCCTCACGCGCGTTGGGCGGAATGTCGTGCTCGGTGTGAGGCACGTTCATCCAGCCGCCCGGCAAGCCGGTGACCGCTTCGATGCCCCGCACGAATTCCTCGCTGAATTCGCGCTGGCCGGACAACATCAGTTTCAGATAGCTCGCGGAGAAGGTCATCATGCGCGCGAGTCGCGTCGCCGCGCCGACCTCACGGGTCAACAGCACCAGGTTTGCTCGCCAGACCGGGAGCAGCAATTCGTCGGAATCTTCCATCGCTGGGTCTTCCATCTTTTTGCCCGATGTAGAGATCACGCGCCACTCGCGCGTTATCGTATTGAAAGGGTAGACGCATCACCGCATGGCGCGCAATCCCGAAATGCCACTGCGTGAGCGTCGATCTGTCGTAATTACACGCCACTGCGCCATTGCGCACCATTGCCCGCTATCCATTGCCGGTGGCGGCTCGCGACGATCGACGTTGTGAATTGACATCTGCATTTGTTCAGCGTTCCTCCGCTCTGCCCTCGCGATATGGCATGCTTGCAGGCGGTTGCGGCACGCCCCGTGCTGCACCGTTAGTACCCCAACACTGATTTAAGGATTTTGTAATGAAGAAGATCGTCCTCGCCATCGCCGCAGCCGTTGCAGCCCTGAGCGCCATCGCTCCCGCACAAGCTTATGAGCATCATCATCCGGAGTGCCACAAGGTGCGCGTTCATCATCACTGGGAAAAACGCTGCCATTAAGGGCGGTGCCACGCTCTGACCGGCACGGCACATCGTAAAGCCCCGCTACAGGCGGGGCTTTTTTTCGCCGGCGAGTCGGCGCGGAGCAGGCAGATTTCTTCAACGCGCTATATACGTTCTGCGCGAAAACGGCAGCATGCAATCACGGACACATGCTGTTACACCTTTGCGGTGTCGGCCGACGCGCGCACGGCGCCGAGCAACTGGCGCGGCGCCGTGAATCGCGTGGAAAAGAAGAGAAGATGACGCGCGGCGTCACGCCGTCTTGACGCGCTCCAATGCCTTCACGACCAGCGCTTCCAGCAGAGGCTCGACTTTCGCGGCCAGCGTTTCGTCATACGCATATGGCATATGCTCTTCCATATACGTGATCTGCGAGAGTTCGAGTTGCAAGGCATGCACGCCTTGCGACGGCTGACCATACTCGCGCGTGATATAGCCGCCCTTGAAGCGGCCGTTGGCAACCGCCGTATAGCCGCCGTCGTCTCGCTCGACAATAGCAGCCATATCCTCGGCCAATCCGGCCACCGCGCTCGCGCCATTCGAGGTGCCGAAGTTGAAATCGGGCAGACGTCCCTCGAAAAAACGCGGCACATGCGAGCGGATCGAATGCGCTTCCCACAGCAGCACCTTGCCGTGTTTCGCTTTCAGCGCCGCGAGTTCGCCTTGCAGCGCCTCGTGGTAAGGCTTCCAGTAAGCCTCGCGACGGCGCGCGACTTCCGCCTCGTCCGGCAGATGGCCGTCCAGGTACAACGGCTCCTTGTCGAACGTGTCGACTGGCAGCAGGCCGGTCGTGTCCTGGCCCGGATAGAGATTCGCGCCGTCGGGCGGACGGTTCAGGTCGATCACATAGCGCGCGTAGGTGGGCGCGAGAATCGACGCGCCCATGCGTTTCGCGAACGCATAGAGACGGTCCAGATGCCAGTCGCAATCGTCGGTGCGCTGCGCGACGGGTGTCATCGTCGCCGCGATATCGGCCGGGATTTGCGTACCCAGATGCGGAATCGAAATGAGGAACGGCAGGCTTCCCCGATGCAGCGAGAAAACCGGCGGAGTGTTCGAAGCAGTCATGTCAGTCCGGAATCGATAGGATCGAAGGATCGGTTCAGCAACTCATGCGAGGCGCGCCGGCAAGTCGGCGCGTCATTCATTTGAGCAGGTCCGCCAGCGCCACGCGATAGCGCGCGTACGCGCCCTCTTCATCGCGATGCCTGCGGTTGTCGACGACCTTGTCGCCGCCCGCGTAAACGTCGCGAATCGGCGTTTCGCCATGCTCGCAGAATACAACGCCCGAGAGCCACGCGTTCGGCGCATGCTCGGCGATGCTCGAATGATCCGCGTCGAGCACCAGCCAATCGGCGCGGCGGCCGGCTTGCAGCGCGCCGACGGCTCGGCCCGTCGCGCGCGCGCCGCCTTCGAGCGAGGCGTCGAAGAGACCATCGGCGACGTGCGTGGCTTGCGCCGACGCCAGTACGTTGCGCTGCCGGCGCGTGAGACGCTGGCCGTATTCGAGCAAACGCAGCTCCGCACGCCAGTCGACGCCGATATGGCTATCCGAGCCCACGCCGATGCGCCCGTTCGCGTCGAGATACG
The DNA here is from genome assembly GCF_004339745.1 of Paraburkholderia sp. BL9I2N2. Lineage (GTDB taxonomy): Bacteria > Pseudomonadota > Gammaproteobacteria > Burkholderiales > Burkholderiaceae > Paraburkholderia. The sequence continues at coordinate 2,723,835 of NZ_SMGP01000001.1, forward strand.
CCTGCGCCGGAAAAATGCCGTCGCCGAGATTGGCTTCAGTAGTCAGGCACAAACCGGCGACCGCGCCGCTTTTCGCGAGCGCCAGCGTTTCGTTCGCATCGACGTGCGTGGCGTGCACGAGGCACCAGCGGCTGTCGACATCGAAACGATCGAGCAGCCATTGCACCGGACGCGCGCCTTCGGTTTCGAGGCAAGCATCGACTTCAGCTGTTTGCTCGGCGATATGAATATGAACGGGCGCCGTGTCCTCGATTCCACCGAGTAACGCACGCAACGAATCCGCGGATACGGCGCGCAGCGAATGCGGCGCCACGCCATAACGCAACGCGGCAGTTTCGGGGCGCGCCGCGCGCAACGTGCCGAGCAGATCGAGCAGACTGTCCGGCGTGTTGATGAAACGCTGCTGATCCTCACGCGGCGCGCGCGCACCGAAGCCGCTGTACTGATACAGCACCGGCAACATCGTCATGCCGATGCCGCTCGCGGACGCAGCATCCACCACGCGTTGCGCGAGTTCGGCCTGGTTCGCGTACCGGCTGCCGGTGGGCGTGTGATGCACGTAGTGGAACTCGCACACCGACGTATAGCCCGCCTTCAGCATTTCGATGTACAGCCATTGCGCGACGCTCGCCAAGCCTTCCGGCGTGATGCGTGCGGCAAAGCGATACATCAGATCGCGCCAGCTCCAGAAGTTATCCGTCGCGCCGGCGCCGGATGCGCGATATTCGGTGAGCCCGGCCATCGCGCGCTGAAACGCGTGCGAATGAAGGTTCGGCATGCCGGGCAGTACCGGACCAGCAGCCTTCTGCACGCCGGCGGGCGGCGTCGACGTATCGGGTGTGACGGCGGTGAGCGTGCCGTTTGCGTCCCACTCCAGCAGCACGTTGCGGCGCCAGCCATCCGGCAGGTATGCGTGCTCGGCGAACAGCGATTGATTCGATTGCTTGTGCGGTTCAGTCATCTCAGGCCCTAGCTCAATTCACGCCGCGTATAAACGGTCTCGCCCGCGCGCACGACTCGCGCGCACAGCGGACGTCCAATCCAGTAAGCCAGCTCGGCCAGCGAGTCGACCGACCACACCGCGAAATCGGCCGCGCGTCCCGCTTCCAGCGAGCCGTGCCGATCCGCCTTGCCGAGCGCGCGCGCCGCGTGCGACGTCACGCCTTGCAGCACTTCGGGCACGGTCATGCGGAACAGCGTGGTGGCCATGTTCATCATCAGCAGCAGCGAGGTGGCGGGCGACGTGCCGGGGTTGCTGTCGGTCGAAATCGCGATCGGCACCTGATAGCGCCGCAGCAATTCCAAAGGCGGCAACTGCGTCTCGCGGATGAAGTAGTACGCGCCCGGCAACAGCACGGCCACCGTGCCGGCTTCCTTCATCGCGGCAACGCCGGCTTCGTCGAGAAATTCGAGGTGGTCGGCGGACAGCGCATGATGGCGCGCGGCGAGTGCCGTGCCGCCGCCGTTCGACAACTGCTCGGCGTGCATTTTCACCGGCAGCTTGTAGCGCTCTGCCGCTTCGAAGACGCGCTCGCTTTGTTCCAGCGAGAAACCGATGCGCTCGCAGAACACGTCGACCGCGTCGACGAGACCTTCGCCGGCGAGCGCGGGCAGCATGGTGTTGCAGACTTCGTCGATGTACGCGTCGGCGCGACCGGCGAACTCGGGCGGCAACGCATGCGCGCCGAGAAACGTCGTGTACACGGTGACGGGATAGCGCTCGCCCAATTGACGCGCCACGCGCAACATCTTGCGCTCGCTGGCGAGGTCGAGGCCGTAGCCGGATTTGATCTCGACGGTGGTCACGCCTTCGGCGAGCAAGGGTTCGAGCCGCGCGGCCGACTGACGGAACAGCGAAGCTTCGTCCGCGGCACGCGTGGCGCGCACCGTGGAGACGATACCGCCGCCCTGCCGCGCGATTTCTTCGTAGCTGACGCCCGCCAGGCGCTGCGCGAATTCGTCCGCGCGCTGACCGCCGTACACGAGATGCGTATGGCAATCGACGAGACCCGGCGTCACCCACGCGCCGTGCAGATCTTCGCGCGGCCATGCGGCGTATTCGGCGGGTAATGCGGAAGCCGCGCCGAGCCACACGATCGTGCCGTTTTCAACGGCGATCGCGGCATCGGGCAGCGTATGTTGGGGATCGCCCTGCGGGCAAAGTTTCAGGTGATGCCAGACGGTTTGCTTCATCGCGTGCTCTTTGCAGCTTGTTGCGTGTCTGTGGTGGTTCGCGTGCGCGTGCCGCGACTGCTGTGACATAAGCGGCGAGCACGCACGCGAATCGTCGTCATCGTTGCGTGTAGCGGATGCTGATTGCGAGCAAGGCGCCCGCGCCTTCGACCGTGCATGACAGCGCGTTTGGCGTGTCGATGCGCAGCGTGTCGCCGGTTGCGAGCGACAGCGCTCGCGCATCGCCCGCTGTAACCGACATCGAACCTTCCGCGCAATACAGCAGGACCGCGTCGGCGGAAAGCGTGCGTTGCGTTACGCCGCGCCATACTTCCACTTCACCCTGCGCCGCGTTACGACGCACCATCAGGTTGAAGTCGCGTGTCGCGCCATCGACCAGACGCGCGTCGATCTGCGCCTCGCCGGTGAAACGGGCCATGTCGAGCGCTTGCGTCAACGCGTGCGTCGTTGAACCGCGCGCACCGTCCACCTCATCGAGCAACATGCCCGCGCCGGACAACAACACGAGCGTGCGATCGATACCCGCAAAGCGCGAGAACGGCCCGGCTTGCGCGACATCGGCAACGCTCACCCGCCACACGAAAGCATCGAGCCCCGCGCCTTCGGGAAACGCCGCCACTTCGCGCGTGACGCCGCCGCCGTTCTTCCACGGCGCCGCCACGAGGTCGGCGCCGCGAATCAGCGTGAGGCTTGCCCCGCTGCCGACAGGCGTGCTGTGAAGCGTCACGCTCAACGGCCCAGCATCGGCAGATTGAGACCTGCCTCGCGCGCCGTTTCCTGCGCGAGTTCATAACCCGCATCCGCGTGACGCATCACGCCGGTGGCCGGATCGTTGAACAGCACGCGGCCGAGGCGTTCTTTCGCCGCATCCGTGCCGTCCGCGACGATCACGACGCCCGAGTGCTGGCTGAAGCCCATGCCGACCCCGCCGCCATGATGCAGCGAGACCCACGAGGCACCGCCCGCCGTATTCAGCAGCGCGTTGAGCAGCGGCCAGTCGCTGACCGCGTCCGAGCCGTCCTTCATCGATTCCGTTTCGCGATTCGGGCTCGCCACCGAACCGGTGTCGAGGTGATCGCGGCCAATCACGATCGGCGCCTTCAGCTCGCCGTTCCTGACCATCTCGTTGAACGCCTGGCCCAGACGATAGCGATCCTTCACGCCGACCCAGCAGATCCGCGCCGGCAAGCCCTGGAACGCGATACGTTCGCGCGCCATGTCGAGCCAGTTGTGCAGATGCGGATCGTCGGGGATCAGTTCCTTGACCTTCGCATCGGTCTTGTAGATGTCTTCCGGATCGCCCGACAGCGCGACCCAGCGGAACGGGCCCTTGCCTTCGCAGAAGAGCGGACGGATATACGCCGGCACGAAGCCAGGGAAATCGAAGGCGTTCTCCACGCCCATTTCCAGCGCCATCTGACGGATGTTGTTGCCGTAGTCGAGCGTGGCCGCGCCGCGTTCCTGCAGCGTCAGCATGGCTTGCACCTGCTTGGCCATCGACTGCTTGGCCGGCAGCACGATGCTGTCCGGCACGGTTTTCTGACGCTCGCGCCAGTCTTCGACATTCCAGCCTTGCGGCAGGTAGCCGTGAATCGGATCGTGCGCGCTGGTCTGGTCGGTCACGCAATCCGGCGTGATGCCACGCGTCACACATTCGGCGAACACATCCGCTGCGTTGCCGAGCAGGCCGATCGACACCGGCTTGCCTGCTTTCTTCGCTTCCTCGAGCATGGCGAGCGCCTCGTCGAGCGTCGCGGCTTTCTTGTCGACGTAACGCGTCTTCAGACGGAAATCGATACGCGTCTCGTCGCATTCCACCGCGATCATCGAGAAGCCGGCCATCGTCGCCGCCAGCGGCTGCGCGCCGCCCATGCCGCCCAGGCCGCCCGTCAGAATCCAGCGGCCCGAAGGATCGCCGTTGAAATGCTGGTTCGCTACTGAGAAGAACGTCTCGTAGGTGCCCTGCACGATGCCCTGGCTGCCGATGTAGATCCAGCTGCCCGCCGTCATCTGGCCGTACATCATCAGGCCCTTGCGATCGAGCTCGTGGAAGTGTTCCCACGTCGCCCAATGCGGCACCAGATTCGAATTCGCCAGCAGCACGCGCGGCGCGTCGGCATGCGTGCGGAACACGCCGACCGGCTTGCCCGATTGAATCAGCAGCGTTTCGTTTTCTTCAAGATCCTTCAGCGACTTGAGAATCTGATCGAAGCAATCCCAGTTGCGCGCGGCACGGCCGATGCCGCCGTACACGACCAGCGCGTGCGGATGCTCGGCGACTTCCGGATCCAGATTGTTCTGGATCATCCGGTACGCGGCTTCCGCGATCCATGTCTTGCAGGTCTTTTCCGCGCCGCGCGGTGCGCGGATCGTGCGGGTGGGATCGAGACGCGGGTCGATGTGTTTCGGGTTGTTCATGATGGCCCTCGGAATGCTTGAAGATGGTCGAAAAAGATTCGGGTACGGCAAAAACGGCGTTGTCAGAAATGTCCGGTGAAGCGATAACGGCTGCCGGGATGCCACAGATTGGCGATCGAAGCGACCTGGCTTTGCGACCACGTGCGCCGATGGAGCACGAGGCAGGGTTCGAGTTCGTCCATGGTCAGCAACTCGCGGGTATCGCCATCGGCGGCCAGCGCCTCGATGCGGTACTCGACCCGCTGCAACGGCGCGACACGCACGAGATACTGATTCGGCGTGGTGTTCGTGAAGTCCTGCAGCGCGTACTCGGGCGCGACTGCCGGATTGACCCAGCGCTCTTCGAGTTGCACCGGCTCGTCGTTTTCGAAATGCAGCACACGCGAATGAAACACCGGACTGCCCGCGCTCACCTGCATTTCCTCGGCGAGCGCTTCGTCGGCGATGCTCGCGCCAATGTGCAGCACGTTCGCCTGATAACGATGACCGCGCGCGACGATTTCGTCGGAGATGCTGCGGATCGCCACCAGTGTGGATTCGTACTTGGGACGGGCCACGAAGGTACCCGACCCTTGCACACGCGTGAGCACCTGCTCCGAGGTCAGCTCGCGCAACGCGCGGTTGACCGTCATGCGCGCCACGTTGAATTCGCGCGCGAGCTCGTTTTCGGAGGGCACCTGGTCGCCTTCACCCCATTCGCCCGCATGAATGCGCGCGAGGATGAAGTCCTTGATGCCCTGGTAGGCCGGTGCGTTCATTGGCTTGATGTGCGTTGAGGCTTACTGTTCGGACACGAAGGAGAACGGGCTCAGCTTCGCGATCGTGCCGTCCTGCACGAGGCGCGTGACCGCCGCGATATCCGGTGCGAAGTAGTGGTCGAGCTCGTAATGCGCGACGTCCTTGCGCACTGCGTCCATCACTTTCTGCAGGCTCGGGCTGGTCTTGTGCGGCGCGCGCAGATCGACGCCTTGCGCGGCGGCGAGCAACTCGATCGACAGAATGTTCGCGGTGTTTTCAGCAATGTCGCCGAGCTTGCGCGCAGCGAACGTCGCCATCGACACGTGGTCTTCCTGGTTCGCGGAAGTGGGCAGCGAGTCGACCGAAGCCGGATGCGCGAGCGTCTTGTTTTCCGAGGCGAGCGCGGCGGCCGTGACGTGAGCGATCATGAAGCCCGAGTTCACGCCACCATCGCGCACTAGGAACGGCGGCAGGCCCGACAGCGTCGCGTCGATCAGCAGCGCGATGCGGCGTTCGGCCAGCGCGCCGATTTCGGCGACGGCGAGCGCGAGGTTGTCGGCGGCGAAAGCGACGGGTTCCGCGTGGAAGTTACCGCCCGACAGCACCTCGCCGGTGTCCGGGAAAATCAGCGGATTGTCGGAGACGGCGTTCGCCTCCAGCAGCAGCACGTTCGCGGCGTGGCGCATCTGATCCAGACACGCGCCCATCACTTGCGGCTGGCAGCGCAGGCTGTACGGGTCCTGCACCTTGTCGCAATCGGCGTGCGAGACGTTGATGCCCGAGCCTTGCAGCAGCGAGCGGTACGCCTCGGCCGCGTCGATCTGACCTTGATGGCCGCGCAGTTCGTGAATGCGCGCATCGAACGGCTTGACCGAACCCATTGCCGCGTCCACCGACAACGCGCCCGACACCAGCGCGGTGCGGTACAGGTCTTCGATGGCGAACATGTTGTAGAGCGCGAGCGCGGTCGAAGCTTGCGTGCCGTTCAGCAGCGCCAGACCTTCCTTGGCTTGCAGCGTGAGCGGCTTGAGGCCGACGAGCGCGAGACCTTCGGTGGCCGGCATGCGCTCGCCCTTCGCGAACACTTCACCGACGCCGAGCAGCGTTGCCGACATATGCGCGAGCGGCGCGAGGTCGCCCGATGCGCCGACCGAACCCTTCACCGGGATGACCGGCAGCACGTCGGCGTTATACAGCGTGATCAGCGCTTCCATCACTTCGCGGCGGATGCCGGAATGACCACGGCCGAGGCTCGAGAGTTTCAGCGCGATCAACAGACGCACGACCGGACGCGACATCGGCTCACCCACGCCGACGGCATGCGAGAGCACCAGATTACGTTGCAGCAGTTCGAGCTGGTCATGCGGGATATGCGTGCTGGCGAGGCGCCCGAAGCCCGTGTTGATGCCGTAGGCCGGCTCGCCCTTCGCGGCGATATCGGCGACGGCTTGCGCGCAGGCGTCGATCGCGGCGTGGCTGGCGGGATCGAGTTGCAACGCGACATGTTCGCGAGCGATCTGGCGCAGTTGCGGGAGAGTCAGGTGGCCGGGCTTCAGATTCATCATGGTTGTCGTCCTGTCTATACAATTTGAGAGAAGTCTAGCGACGTCGGCTTGTATATACAACTTGTTTTTTGAGGTTTTGCCCCAGGGGTTTCCATTAGGGCGGGATGCACGCTTGGCTTGGATCTTGCCACTGCGGCGATTTCCGGCGGCCGCGCGCTGCGGATCACCTTCCAGGCGGCGTGGGCCTCAACTTGTATATACACGTTCAAAATGGCAGGCGCGAGACGGACAAAAAGATTTCACTGGCGAACGGGCGCGCTTCGCTGCCTATAAGAGCGTTATAGGAAAGGCTTTTTGTGACGCAAAAAAGCCCGCGTGCTCAGGCGAGCCGCGAGCTCCTTCTTATTGGGCGAGTAATGGGACAGCGTGGCTAAAGCTTCACGCGCGCCGCGATGAAATCCAGGAAGCACTGCACGCGCCCCGCCAGCGACGCGCTCTGGTAGTACACCGCGCTCACCCGCTGCCGCTCGTCCACCAGCGCGTTGCCGAGAATCGGCACGAGACGCTTCTCGCGCACATCGGCCGCGCTCATGAAATTGGCGAGACAGGCGATGCCCCAACCCGACAGCGCCAGTTGCCGCAACGTCTCGCCGCTCGAAGCGGTGATCGCCGGTTCGATCTTCAGCGACTCGGCACCGCCCTTGCGCCCTTCCCGCAACGGCCAGCGATTCAGATGCTCCGGCGCCGTGAAGCCGATCAGCCGATGCTCGCGCAACGCCTCCACCGATTTCGGCTCGCCATATTCGGCCAGATACGCCGGACTCGCGAGCACTCTCAGCTTGCTGGTGCCGAGGGCGCGCGCATGCAGAGTCGAATCCTGCAATTCGCCGATACGGATCGCGATATCCACCTTCTGCTCCAGCAGATCCACGATCCGTTCATTGCTGGTCAGCTCCAGCCTGATCTCCGGATACTGCGCCGAAAACGCCGTCATATGCGGCGCCACGCAATGCAGCATGAAGGGCGACGCCGCATCGACACGCAGGCGCCCCGAGGGCCGCTCGCGTCCGCGCGTGACGGACTCCTCGGCCTCTTCCATCGCGTCCAGAATCGCCCGCGCGCGCTGCAGGAAGGTCTCGCCCTCTTCGGTGAGTTGCAGACGGCGCGTCGTGCGCCGCACCAGCGCGGTATCGAGTTTCTTTTCGAGGCGCGTGAGCGCGCGGCTCACGCCGGAGACGGTTTGGCCCAATTTCTCCGCAGCCGCGGTGATCGAGCCGCTGTCGATCACCGTGACGAACACCAGCAACTCGTCGGTGGATGTTTTCATTGTTGATTTCAAATCAAGATTGATTTGAGACTAACACGGTTTTTGCGAGAATCAAGTCGGCGGATACTGCGTGCATGTCATCGTGTTTCTCATCAAGGAGAACGTCTTGAAGATTTTCATCACTGGTGCAAGCGGTTTTATCGGCGGTTCGATTGCAGCGCATCTGGCGCGCGCCGGCCACACCGTGCGCGGTTTGATCCGCAACCCCGACCATAGCGCCGAGTTGCAACGCCTCGGCATCGAACCCGTGATCGGCACGCTCGACGATCGCGCGTTGCTGAGCGCCGAAGCGCAAGCCGCCGACGCCGTCATCAATGCCGCGAGCAGCGATCATGAAGGCGCGGTCAAGGCGCTGATCGACGGGCTCGCAGGCTCCGGCAAAACGTTTCTGCATACGAGCGGTTCGAGCATCGTCGGCGATGCATCGGGCGGCGAAGCGGGTCAGGCGCGCATCTATCACGAGGACGCGCTGCCCGAGCCGACCGCGGACAAGGCCGCGCGCGTCGCCATCGATCAACTGGTGCTCGATGCCGCGCAGCAGAACATCCGCTCGGCCGTGTTGTGCAACACGCTGATCTACGGTCATGGCGCCGTGCCGGGCAGCGCGAGTGTGCAGTTGCCGCGCCTCGTGCGTCAGGCGCAAGAGAGCGGCGTGGTGCGTCATGTGGGCAGCGGCGGCAACATCTGGTCGAACGTGTTCATCGACGATGTCGCCGAACTGTATCGCCTCGCGTTGGATAAGACGCCTGGGGGTACCTTCTACTTCGTCGAAAGCGGCGAAGCATCGTTCCGCGACATGAGTGCCGCGATTGCGCGCGCGATGAAACTCGGCGCGCCGCAAGACTGGCCGCTCGAAGAAGCGCAGAAGGAATGGGGTTATGAAATGGCCTCGTACGGCCTCGGCTCGAATAGCCGCGTACGCGGCGAGCGCGCGCGCAAGCTGCTGGGGTGGCAGCCGAAGCGCACGTCAGTGATCGACTGGATCGAGCACGACATGCTGTCCCCCGAGCGGACTTCTTCCGCGGCGTAAGCCGAGGGGATTTTCCTTTGGTGTGCCCTCCAGGGCACACCCCGAGAGGACTTCTTCCGGGCGTAATTAGTGTAAGCGTCGCCGTTGCGAATCCGTAAGCTCGACTCGATAGAATCGCGCTCACCTGATCGTGCGATTCGACAATCCGAGCCGCACATGAGCCCGGATTTGATCGATGACTTTGGCGCTGAATTTCGATTGGCTAACCAATCTGCTGGCGATTCTCTTCGTCGTGGCGTGTCTCTACGATGCACGCTACGACGAATACGGTACGTTGACGCTGTCAGCTGCCGCAATGGGACTCGTCGTGATGGCGATCGAACTGTTCCTCAGGCCCGCCTTCGACATGTCGCTTTGAACACGAGCGCTTCGAGCGTGACGCCACGCGCGGCGGCGTCACTCCCACCACGGCCACGCTCATCCATGAGCGCAAGCCGTTTCATCAAACCGCGACTTCCGGCGGCGCCTGACGAAAACAGCGCGTGATCCAGCCGAGATAGCACAAGCCCAACACGAACCACACCGCGCCGAGCACCAGCGCCGTTTTCTCCAGACTCACCAGCAACCAGACGTCTGCGAGCGCGCCAGCCAGCGGGAACAGCAGGCCGCCGATCACACCCATTGCATTCGCACTGCCCTTCGCGTTGAAGAACTGGCGGATCACGCAGAGATTGACAGCCGTGAACGCAAGGAACGCACCGAAGTTGATGAACGACGTCGAAGTCGCCACATCGAGCTTCAAGGCGACCAGACCGATGGCGCCCGCGATCGCGATGTTCAGCGCCGGCGTCTTGAACTTCGGATGCACGAAACCGAAGATCCGTTTAGGCAGCACCTCGTCTCGGCCCATTGCATACAACAGACGTCCCACACTCGCCTGCGCCGAGATGCCCGAGGCGAACTGCGCGAGAATCAGGCCCGCCAGAAACACCGTGACGAAAATATCGCCGCCCACTTTGCGCGCGACTTCGAAGGCCGCCGAATCCGGGTCCTTGAACACCGCGCCCGGATGCGCGAGTTGCACCGTGTATGCCGCGATCACGAAGATCGCGCCGCCTATCAGCGCGATCAGCACGATGGCACGTGGCATGGTCTTCTCAGGCGCGATGGTTTCTTCCGTCAACGTCGAGACAGCATCGAAGCCGAGATACGAATACGCGGCGATCGCGGCGCCCGCCATCGTCGCGGAGAGCGGCACCCGCGGCTTGAAGAACGGCTCGGCCGAAATGAGGCCGCCGGGCCCGACGGCCGCCGTCACATAGTGGCAGCACAGCACGACGAACAACGCGACGATCGCCAGTTGCACCACCATCAGCACGATGTTGAAACGGTTCGCGAGTTCGATGCCGAGAATGTTCAGCGCACTGGTCAGCACGATGAAAGCGACGATCCAGATCCAGCTCGGCACATGCGGAAAAGCGGCGCTCAGATACGCCGCGCCGATCAGCCAGATCACCATCGGCAGGAAAAAATAATCGAGCAAGGTGGCCCAGCCGATCATGAAGCCGAGATGCGGGTTGAAGCTCTTGCGCGTATACGTATAGGCCGAACCGGCCACCGGGAAGAGCCGCGCAAGCTTGCCGTAACTGAGCGCGGTGAACACGATCGCCACCAGGGCAATCAGATAGGCGAGCGCCGCCGTATCGTGGCTGGCGCTCGCCAGCACGCCATACGTCCCGTAGACGATCAGCGGCGCCATGTAGGCGAGGCCGAACAGCAGGACGGAAGGCAGGCCGAGCGTGCGCTTCAGATGCGCGCTGCGCGGGGCCGTGGGTTCAGCGGCGGATGATGATGAAGTCATACGGTGTCTCCTCTTGCGAATGGACAGGCGTCGCCCCGGGCGCGGCATGGCACGCGCCCCAGTCGAACCGGATCGATCGGACTTGCTGGCAGCGCGGGATTCGCGCCGATGTCTTTACTGATTTGCCGGGCTTGTGCATGCCGCCGCCAAAGCGGCACGCGCCCGGTCGCTATCTGTCTGAGCGTTTGCTTCAGCGCGAGCGAATCACGCGCGCGCGTTGGCCCTGTGCGCCGTCTTCAGTGGCGAGATCGAGTGCGATGCGCGCGTCGTGCAGGTAACGGTAGTGTTCGCGTGCGCCTTCGAGACGCGCGCGATCCAGCGTCGCGCGCAGCACGGTTTCCTGCTGGCCGGCGTCGCACGCCACGTCGCCGAACGGATCGATCAGCGCCGATTCGCCGGGAAACGTGAGGTTGTCGTCGCCCGGACCGATACGATTGACGAGCGCCGCGAACATCTGGTTTTCCATGGCGCGCGCCACGATGGCCCGGCGATGCACCGGCCCGAACGGGTCCATGTTGCCATTGGTCACGATCAGCAGATCGGCGTCTAGCGAGGCGATCGCTCGCGCTGTTTCGGGGAATTCGATGTCGTAACAGATCAAGAGACCGACGGTCATGCCCTTGAACCTGCATACTTCATAGCGGTCGCCCGGTTCGAACACGCCGACGTCCGACGCCCACAGGTGCGTCTTGCGATAGCGCAGCGCGATCTCGCCGCGCTCGTCGACCAGCACCGTGGTGTTGAAAAAGCGGCTGCCGTCGCGCTCGGCGAGGCCCACCGCCACCGCCACGCGTGCTTCACGCGCCGCATGGCGCACGGCGGTGAGCGAAGGACCGTCGATGGTTTCCGCCACTTCGCCGACGTTATGCCGCGTCGGAAAGCCCGACAGCGTCGTCTCGGGAAACACGATCAGATCGGTTCCGGCCGAACGCTGGCCGATGATTTGCAGCACGCGTTGCACGTTCGCGCCGCTGACGCCCACGGCGCCATCCACGACGGGAATCTGTGCCAGTTCGAGTTGAAGCATTGTGTCTCCTGTCGACCCGAGTCAGTGCTGACTCGGGTCCCATGCAATTTAGTTGCCGTCCATGCCGGTTCGCTTCGCGTTGCATAGCGGCTGTTTTAAGCCGCCGCGCGATCAGGTTGGGCCTATTATTACCAGACATATTTTTGTTCGTAATTACCCTGCTGGGTTACCCTCATCGGAGCACGCATGGAACTCGAATGGCGCGATCTGGCCTTTCATCGCGAGATCGGCGCGGTTATCGAAGCCCTCGATAGCGCGCACTTCTGGACCCGCCTCACGCGCGCGCTCGAACGCTATGTGGCCTTCGACAGTTGGGTCGCGTTGCGCTTCACACCCGGCGAAGCGCCGCTCGTGTGCGCCGAATCGCCGACGCCGGACGGCACCGTGGATGCGATGTTTCAGGACTATCTGGCCGCGCTCTATCAACTCGATCCGTTCTATATCGCCGCTACCGAGACGCCCGCGTCGGGCTTCGTCACGCTGGCCGATGTCGCGCCCGACAACTTCTCGATGACCGATTACTACCAGCGGTACTTCAGGAAGAATATCGTCGGCGACGAGGTGCACTTCAACTACATGATCGACGCGCGGCACACGCTCGCCTTTTCGCTGGGCGCGACGCATCGCTATGGCGAGCGTGATCTGGCCGTGCTGGCGCTGTGCGCGCCGTGGGTGATTGCGCTCTTGCGACAGCGCTTGCCATACGAGGGATTCGATGCGACGCGGTCGGCCCTGACCGAGGCCAGCCCCGAAACGGCAACGGAAACACTAGCACCCACGGACACCCCCGCGTACGCCGCGCGCTTCGAACAGGTCGCATCGTCGGGTGGCCGCGCATCGCTCACGGCACGCGAGGTGGAAGTGGCGATGCTGACCTTGAGCGGATTTTCGACGCGCGCCATCGCGGAGAAACTGACGATCTCGTTCGAGACCGTGCGCGCGCACAAGAAGCACATCTATACGAAGCTGAACGTCAATTCACAGTCGGAACTGTTCGCGCTGTTTTACGAAGCGGGACGCCAAGGTGCATGACGTCCCCGCTTTTCAACGCGAGCCTGAGCTAGCGCCGCGGTCCGTCAACCGCACGCGGCGCAGCCACCTTGCATCTTCTCTTCATAGCGGTCGTGATGTCTGACCCAGTCGGTCAGGCTGCGGTCTTCATTGCGGCCCTTCGGCGTGACGTCCAGATGCGCGTAGGTGTTGATGAAGCGTTCATCGCCGCGTCCATAGCAGGAATACGTGTGATACACGTCGCCACTCTCGTCCTTGTAGAACACGCTGTGGCCGTGTTGCTCATCGATGCCGACGTCCTGCTCGGTGAAGTTGTAAAACGCTTTCTTGCTCGCCAACTGTTCGGGCGTGAACGACACGTGATAGTCGAAATTGAAGTCGCTGCCGGCCGACGACACCCACGGGAAACTCCAGCCCATGCGCTTCTTGAAACCCTCGATCTTCGCGAGCGGCGCATGCGACACCGTCACGTACGACACATCGTGATGTTCGAGATGCGTGACGATCCCGGTCATGTGATCCGACAGGAACGAGCAGCCGACGCAGCCCTCTTCCCAATCGGCGCCCAGCATGAAGTGATAAACGATCAACTGGCTGCGTCCGTCGAACAGATCGGCCAGGGTCTTGCGGCCCTGCGGCGTATCGAAGGTATACGTCTTGTCGACCTTCACCCACGGCAGCGCGCGGCGTTTGCGCGCGAGTTCGTCGCCGGCGCGCATGTGCGCCTTTTCTTCGGCTAACAATGCCCTGCTGGCGGCCAGCCATTCCTCTCTCGACCCAGTACGGTATTGCGGTTCCATATGCGTCTCCTTCTCTGCGTCGTGCAGACTAACGAATACAAACGACATCACGCCACGTAGCGTTCCAGCGAATCGATCCCGTCGGTCCAGCCGCGGCGATGATCCTCGCACTGCGCATCGTCGGCGAGACGTTCGTGCGTGAGCGTGAGCCATGTGGCGTCGCCGTCCGGTTCCAGCAGCAGCGTGACCTGCGACTCATGCTCCGGGCTATAGCGCCACACCCATGTGAAAACAAGCTTGCGGTCGGGCACCACCTCCAGATACCGGCCGCCGACCTCGACCTCGTTGCCGTCCGGCTTGCGATAGACGATCACGTAACGCCCGTCGACCCGCACATCCAGCTCCGCGCGCACCACGTCCGAGCCGCCCGGATGCATCCATGTCATGAATTGCGCCGGTTCCGTCCAGGCGCGGAAGACTTTGGCGGGCGCGGCGTTGAGACGCCGCTGGAGGGTGAGGCTGGGCTGGGTGGACATGGGGCTTGTTCCTCTTCGACGAAAGCGGCAAGACGATCGAGTGATTCGGACCAGAAGCGCTGATAGCGGCCAAGCCACGCCATGGCTTCTTCCATCGGCCCGGCGGACAGGCGGCACGCCACCGTGCGGCCGGTTTTGTTGCGTGTGATGAGACCCGCCTCGCTCAGCACGTCGAGGTGTTTCATCACAGCAGGCAAGGACATCGCAAACGGCTCGGCGAGCTCGCTGACCGACAGATCTTTCGACGATAGACGCGCGAGCAACGCCCGCCGTGTCGGGTCGGACAGCGCGGCGAAGGTGCGATCCAGTAGCGCTTCGTTAAACTTAACCATGAGGTTAAGTATAGAAACGCAGCGAAGGATGTCAAGGACAGGTACGCGCTTTCGTAGAGCGCGTGGAAAGTAAAGGGGGAGCGCGGCAAAAAAGATACGCGGCGTGCCGCAGATAGCCTCTGCAACGCGCCGCGTCAAAGGTGGAGAACAACCGACTACAGGCTCGAGCGAAGCGGCCAGAATCGCACCACTCCGCTCTCGCTTTCCAGCACAGATTCAACAGATCGATACTGCAACCCGGCGAGGCCCAGGCAATGCCCGAGCCTATGACGTGACGATCAGATCGCCCAGCCGCCGAGATAGAAACCGACCAGCACGACGGCGATCACAACCGTGCCCACGTTCAGCTTGCGATACTCGCCGCTGACCACGCGGCCGATCACCAGCGTCGCGAAGCCGAGCATGATGCCCGTCACGATGTTGGCGGTCAGCACGATGAACACCGCGCACATCAGACCCGACATCGCGTCGACCATGTCGTCCATATGCAGCTTGCTGACGTTCGAGAGCATCAGCAAACCCACGTACATCAGCGCGGGCGCCGTCGCGTACGAAGGCACGAGGGCCGCGAGCGGCGAGAAGAACATCACCACGAGGAACAGCAAACCGACCACCGCCGCGGCCATGCCGGTCTTCGCGCCTGCCGCCACGCCGACCGTCGATTCGATATACGCCGCTGCCGGCGCGCCGCCGAGCAGGCCCGAGAAAATCGAGCTCAGCGAGTCGGCCGTCAGCGCACGGCCACCGTTGATGATGCGGCCGTTTTCATCGAGTTGGCCCGCTTGTCCCGCGACGGCGCGGATCGTACCCGTGGCGTCGAACACCGCGGTCATCACGAGAGCCAGCACGCTGGGCAGAACCGCCATCGACAAGGCGCCCTTGATGTCCATCGCGCCGATCAGCGACGCGTGACCCGGTGCGCTGAGCGACGGCACCGCGAACACGCCGTGAAACGACATGGCCGGATCGATCACGAAGGCGATCGCCGAAATCGCCACGATCACGATCAGGATCGAGCCCGGCACGCGGCGGCGCACCAGACCGAAGATGGCCGCCAGACCCGCCACCGACATGATGGCCGGCAAGGCGGTGATATTGCCCAGCGCGACCGGCAGACCAGCGCCCGGATTCTTCACGACGAGGCCCACGTCATTGGCGGCAATCAGCAGCAGGAACAGGCCGATGCCGATGCCCGTGCCGTGCGCGATGCCCGTCGGCAGATTGCGCAGAATCCACGAACGCACGCCCGTCACCGAAATCGCGGTGAACACGACACCCATCAGAAACACCGCGCCGAGCGCGACGTTCGGATGCAGGCCTTTGCCGAGCACGAGGCCGAACGCGGTGAAGGCCGTCAGCGAAATCGCGCAGCCGATCGCGATGGGCAAGCGCGCCCACACACCCATCAGCAGCGAGCCGAAAGCCGTGGTCAGACACACGGCGACGAACACCGCGCTGGTGTCGAAGCCCGCTTTGCCGAACATGCCCGGCACGACGAACACGGAATAGACCATCGCGAGGAAGGTCGTGATCCCCGCGACGATTTCCTGACGCTGCGAACTGCCGCGTGAGGAGATTTCAAAGTAGCGGTCGAGAAAGCCCTTTCCGTCGAATGATTCGGCGCCGACTTCAGAAATCGGTTGGGCGTGGGGTTCCATCATGATGAGTGCCTCCTTTATCAGCGTGCTGAAACGGCCGTCGATTCGGTCGTCATCAGGTTCGTCTCGTTGCGTTGGTTTAGTGTGGGGTGGGGTCTTATTCGCTGTCTCGAAATGTAGGGCAACACAAATATATCTCCCATCGCATGGATGGCATGCCTGACATGTCGCGATGCTTATATCCTTTAAGGGACGGCAAACCAGCTTCACGGTCCGCGTGTTTACACCTACGGTTTGTCATGAAGATCTGAAAGGGTTTTGAGGGTTTTCACGCGTGAAAATGGACTTCGATGAGCGAGCGCAACCGCGGAGCGCGGCATGAACCGTGCTTGGGCCAACCTGTCAGATCGCCTGCAAAAACGGGGCCGCCCGACGTCGCGGGTTACACTCTGGCCCGTACCTGTTTTAACTGCGGCGGCTCACTGCGCCCGTCCGCACCGGCCCATGGAGTCCTTCTTGATGAGCGGCGGTTTTTCGCGTCCTGCCTGGCGTCTCTTGATTCTTGCTGTGTTCGCGCTGTTCGCGCTGTCCGGTTGCAGCCTGCTGTGGGGCCCGCAGCAGGCGCCGATCGTCGACGCCACGGTGATGCCCGTCGAGCCGGCCAGCGCGCCGGTGGTCGCGTCCGCGCCCGAACCGGTCGAGACCGAAGCGGCCGAACCCGAACAATCGAAAAAGCCGAAGAAGCCGGTCGTCAAACCGCACAAGGTCGAGCCCCCGCCGCCTGTTGTCACGGCGCCTCCGCCGCCCCCTCCGCCGCCCCCGCCGCTGATCGTGCTGCGCACCATCGAGCGCAACGAGGCGCGCGCGCTGCTCGACAGCGAAGTGCAGAAGCCCGACGGCAAAGTGGTCGGACGCGCAGTCGATCTGATCGCCGACGCCGGCGGCAAGCCGCGTGAGATGGTCGTGAACCTGCAAGGCTTCCTGGGTGTCGGCGACCGCAAGGTGAACTTCCCGTGGAGCGCGTTCCGCTTTACGCCGACCGCGAAGGCCGCCCCCATCACACTGAATGCCGCCGCGGTCCCGGCGAACGCGGCCAAAGCCGCCTCGGTTGCCGTGCAATTGCCGCTGATCGACGCAACCGTCGAGCGCTCGAACGGCGCCAAGGTCGGCCGCGTGATCGATGTGTTGATCGACGCCAACGCGCAGCCGCAGGCGGTCGTGCTCGACGTCAACGGCATGGTCAGCACCGAACGGCGCACGATTGCCGCCAACTGGTCGGCGCTGCGCTTCGTGACGAAGGACAAGGAGTTGCATCCGCTGATGGATTTGAGCGATGCGCAGATCAACGCGACACCGCCATACGCCAGCGACAAACCGATACGTGCGGTGTCGCCGGCGCCACCGCCCGCGCCTGCGCCCGCTCCTGCTTCCGCACCCGCCGCGGTTGCGGCGCCGGCCGCCGCGGCCACGTCCACGGCGGTTTCCAACGCACGGGCGGCCCGATGATAGGCCGCACTCTGGTAACGGCGCGCAGCTTGCGCGCGCTCGATTGGCTGAATTTTTTCGTCGCCAATGTGCAGACGGGTTTTGGACCGTTCATCGCGTCCTATCTCGCCTCGCATAAATGGACGCAGGGCGAGATCGGCATGGCGCTCTCCGTGGGCACCATCAGCGCGATGGTGAGCCAGGTGCCCGGCGGCGCCGCCGTCGATGCCTTGCGCAACAAGAAAGGCGCGGCGGCCTGGGCAATCATCGCGATCATCCTGAGTGCGGTGCTGCTGGCCGTCAGCCCGACGGTGCTGCCGGTGATCGCCGCCGAGGTCTTCCACGGCTTCGCGAGCTGCATGCTGACGCCGGCGCTCGCCGCGATCTCGTTCGCGCTGGTGGGGCGAGCGAATCTCGGCGATCGGTTGGGGCGCAATGCGCGCTGGGCGTCGATCGGCAGCGCGGTCGCGGCCGGCCTGATGGGCGTGTTCGGCGAATACTATTCGCCGCGCGCGGTGTTCTGGCTGACCGCCGCGCTCGCCGTGCCCGCGCTCTTCGCGCTGACGATGATCCAGCGCACCGACACCGTCGAACTGCCGAAGTCCGCGCCGACGCCGCAGCAGATCGAGCGGCGCGAGAGTCTGCGCGAATTGCTGCGCGACAAGCGGATGCTGTTGTTCGCGGCGTGTATCGTGCTGTTCCATTTGTCGAATGCGGCGATGCTCAATCTCGCCGCCGGCGAAGTGACGGCCGGCATGGGTGACAACGTGCAGCTCGTGATTGCCGCGTGCATCATCGTGCCGCAGGCGATCGTGGCGATGATGTCGCCGTGGGTCGGACGCTCGGCCGAGCGATGGGGACGTCGGCCGATTCTGCTGCTCGGGTTTTCGGCGTTGCCGATACGGGCGTTGTTGTTTGCCGGGATCAGCAGCCCTTATTTGCTCGTGCCGGTGCAGATGCTCGATGGGTTGAGTGCTGCGGTGTTTGGCGTGATGCTTCCGTTGATTGCCGCCGATGTGGCCGGCGGTAAGGGGCGTTATAACCTTTGTATTGGATTGTTCGGGTTGGCGGCTGGGATCGGGGCTACGTTGAGCACTACCGCTGCTGGGTTTGTCGCCGATCACTTTGGCAATGCTGTGAGCTTTTTTGGATTGGCTGCGGCTGGGGCGTTGGCTGTATTGCTGGTGTGGGCGGCGATGCCGGAGACTCGCGATGCGGCGGCTGAGGATGAGGGGCCGGTGGCGGATGGGGGGAAGTCGGCGGTGCGGTGAATGGGCAGGGGTTTGGGCCTGTCTGGTGGTTTTTTGGCTGTGCTTTTTGGGGTGTTGGCCTTTCCTTGTGTTGTTAGTGGTCTATTAGCGTTGCCCCTGTGCGGGGCGGCACCTACTTCTCTTTGCCGCCGCAAAGAGAAGTAGGCAAGAGAAAGCGGCTCAAACCGCTAGCTTATAAGCGGGTCCCTCGCGCAGTCGCGATAGTGGTGCATCTGGAATCTGTGTCCTCGCGAATTTCGCGTCAGTGACAAGGCCGTCATTCTTCCGGCAGCGCTGCGCGCGCCGTCGCGGTACTTCAAGCCGCACGTTGCTGGCTATTGGTTTCATTCTATATGGCGGTTTGTGCGCGCCTGCTCGATTTCTGCCAACGAATCGCGCGGCATTCATGCCGCGTGCGAAGCGGTTATTTCGTTCTGAGACCAGAATTCCTATTCGTCGCCAGCCGTCGTCTCCGGAGTTGATGGCGATCGTCATGGCTCTTTCAATGCGGCGTCGGCGAGCCGCGAAGTGGTGCGATTGGCGACCCCCATGACGATTCGGCCCCGGTGACACATGCGGATTGTCACGAACAGTTCTTGGTCGTCGGCATAAGCTAGAACGTTATCCTAAGCATGAGTGAGCGAAGAACCGCGCCGCTTAAGCGAAGACAGGCGCATCGGCGACGGGATGGCGCTAATACTCAAGACCCCGAGAACCGCATCCGCAAAGATGCAGCCAGTGTTCATTGAACAACCGCTTCGGCGCGCGCAGCGCCGCCGGAAGAATGACGGCCTTGTCACTGACGCGAATTTCGCGAGGACACAGATTCCAGATGCACCACTATCGCGACTGCGCGAGGGACCCGCTTATAAGCTAGCGGTTTGAGCCGCTTTCTCTTGCCTACTTCTCTTTGCGGCGGCAAAGAGAAGTAGGTGCCGCCCCGCACAGGGGCAACGCTAATAGACCACTAACAACACAAGGAAAGGCCAACACCCCAAAAAGCACAGCCAAAAAGCCACTACCCAATATCCCGCCCAGCAGTCTCCCGCATAAACGGCAACGGCAACAACGAAACCACCCCACACCCAATCAGATACCAAGCCGGCGCGAGATTACTCCCCGAAATCTGAATCAACCACGTAGCAAAAAACTGCGCAAACCCACCAAAGATAGAAACCCCGAGACAATAAACAATCGACATGCCGGTAGCACGAATCTCACGAGGAAACATCTCCGGCAGCATGACGATATTAGGCACAGCGGTAAACGCAACGAGCACAGCCAATCCGGCGACTACGGACAACAAAACCGGCACCGTCGGCGAAGCATTGATAATCATGAACGCCGGATACACCGCCACGATCAGCAACACCCGCGAGATCCACAACACCCGCTTACGCCCAACACGATCGGACAACGCCCCGGCAAACGGCGAACAGATCACCGTCACCACTGCAGCGGTCCACGCAGCCCAGAGCGCCGACGACATCGGCAAATGCAAAATCCTGATCGCGTAGGTCGACAGATAAAACAGCACGATGTAGTTCGCCGCCGTGCCACCGATCGTCGTCAACACGCCCGTCGTAATCACGCGCGAATGCTCGCGAAACAGCTTGCGCACCGGCTGCGAGGCAGGCTGCAAACCCGGCTGCGAAACTGCCGCGCCATCTTCCACACCAGGCAGCGTCTCATTCAGATGGCGCCGAATATAAATACCAATCGGCCCCATCGCCATACCGATCACGAACGGCACGCGCCACCCCCAACTCTCCAGCGCCGCAGTCGAAAGCGCCGCCGCCAAAGCGACACCCAGCAACGATCCGCACACGGTGTTCAACCCTTGACTCACGAACTGCCAACTGCCGTAGAACCCGCGCGTCTCATTACTCCCATACTCCAGCAACAGCGACGTCGACGCCCCTACCTCACCACCCAGCGCAAAGCCCTGAATCAACCGCGCGAGAATGATCAGCAGCGGCGCGGCAACACCAATCGCCGCATAAGTCGGCGCGACCGCGATGATCGCGGAGCCGAGCGTCATCAGCCACAGCGTGAGGCTCATCGCGGCTTTGCGGCCCGCGCGATCGGCATACGCGCCGAGCACGATACCGCCCACCGGACGCATGATGAACCCGACGCCGAACGTGCCGACCGCCAGCATCAGTTGCGCGAGTTGCCCTTCCACCGGGAAATACAGCTTGCCGATGATCGTCGCAAAGAAGCTATAGATCGTGAAGTCGAAAAACTCGAGGCCGTTGCCCAGCGTGATCGCGGCAATCGCCTTGGCGTGGCTCGTGCGTTCGACAGGCTGCGCGGCCGGCGTGCTCTGCATGCTCAACGCGTCGGTGCCTGCGGGTTGCGGTGTGGCGGAATAGTCCATCTGTGTCTCCGTGATGTTCTTCCTGCTAATGCGCGGCGGCTTTGCCCGCTTATGCAAACGCTGTGGCCTCAGGCCAGAAACGTCTGCGCGAGTCTCACCCAGTAGGCGGCACCGGTGGCGAGGCAATCGTCGTTGAAGTCGTAGCCCGGGTTGTGGACCATGCAGCCGCCCTCGCCGTCGCCATTGCCGATGATCAGATAGCTGCCGGGGCAACGCTCGAGCAGGAACGCGAAATCTTCGCTGCCAGTGAGCGGTTGCATGTCGGCGATCAGGCCAGCTTCGCCCAGCCAGTCGAGCGCGACTTGCCGCGCCAGCCCGGTCATCTCCGCATCGTTGACGAGAACCGGATAGCGACGCTGATAGTCCACGTGCGCCTGCGCGCCGAACACGGCCGCCTGGCCGCACGCCACTGCCGTGATGCGCTCCTGCAGATAATCGCGAACCTCGGGCTTCAGTGCACGCACCGAGAGACGCATTTCGGCCGTCTCGGGAATCACATTCGGTGCTTCGCCCGCGTGAATCGCGCCGACGGTGATGATCGCCATATCGAGCGGCGCGATGTTGCGCGATACGATGGACTGCAACGCCAGCACGATCTGCGCGCACACCACTACCGGATCGACCGCCTTATGCGGCACCGCGCCGTGGCCACCGCGGCCGGTTACCTTGATGATCACCGTATCCGACGAAGCCATGAACGAGCCCGGCAGGAAGCCGAACTTGCCCGTCGGATGGCCGGGCATGTTGTGCATCGCGAACACGGCGTCGCATGGAAACTTGTCGAACAGGCCGTCCTCGAGCATTTTTTTCGCGCCGGCCAAGCCCTCTTCGGCGGGCTGGAAAATCAGATTCAACGTACCGTCGAAGCACTTTTCCTGCGCCAGATGTTTGGCGGCGGCGAGCAGCATGGCCGTGTGGCCGTCGTGGCCGCATGCGTGCATCTTGCCGGGCAGCTTGCTCGCATATGGCAGGCCGGTGGTTTCATGAATCGGCAATGCGTCCATGTCGGCGCGCAGCCCGAGCTTGCGCGTACCGTCGCCGACTTTCAATTGCCCGACAACGCCCGTCTCACCGAGCCCGCGATGCACCGTATAGCCCCACTCCTGCAAGCGTTCGGCGACCAGATCGCCGGTGGCGAACTCTTCGTAAGCCAGCTCGGGATGCGCGTGGATCTGGCGGCGCAGCGCGATCATTTCGTCTTCGAGTTCGGCGATGCCCGCCGGAATGGCCATGGTGTTCACGTCGTGTCTCCGTCATTGAAAGCGTGAACCCAGCATAACGACGCCGATATTCCAGCGGCAGGCGTAAAATCGTTACGGCAGCAACTCATGGTTGCCACCCTCACACCTACTCTGTCAGATGAAACTGCATCAACTCAGCACCTTAGCGGCCATTGCCGATACTGGAAGTATCCGGGCCGCCGCGCGTTCGCTTGGCCTCTCGCCCGCCGCCGTGACCAAGGCGATGCGCGAACTGGAAGCCGATCTGCAAGCGCCGCTGGTGGTGCGCAGCGCGAGCGGCGTCGCGTTTACCGAGTTCGGCCGCGCGCTGGTCGTGCATGCGCGCGTGGTGCTGGGGCAACTGCAACGGGCGCAAGCGGAGATCGAAGCATTACGCGGCGCGGCGGCCGGCAAACTGTCGATCGGCGTCACGCCGTGGGTCGCGTTGACGTTTTTGCCGCCCACGGTGCAGCGCTTCCGGCAGCGCATGCCTGAAGTGCAACTGGAGTTTTTCGAAGGATTGCTCGCGGTCGTGCAGCCGCGTTTGCGCGACGGCAGCCTCGATTTTTCAATCGGACGGCCGCCACCCGCGTCGCCGCAATCGGAGTTTCACAACGTGCCG
Source organism: Paraburkholderia sp. BL9I2N2 (assembly GCF_004339745.1). GTDB lineage: Bacteria > Pseudomonadota > Gammaproteobacteria > Burkholderiales > Burkholderiaceae > Paraburkholderia. Next base: position 2,747,048 of record NZ_SMGP01000001.1, read on the forward strand.
CTGTTTTCCACGCACTCGGCCGTGGTCGCGCGGCGCGATCATCCGAAGGCCGGCTGCCGCACGCTGCTCGAACTGGAAGACGCGGAGTGGATATTGAACTGGGACCCGGCGAGTCGCGAGTCGATCTCGGACAACGTGTTTCGCAAGCGTGGCATGCAGGTGCCGCACACCATTCTGCTTGCGCACTCGCTGGCGGTCGTGCTGGGGCTGCTCGCCCACACGGACATGCTCAGCATCTTTCCGTGGCCGCTCGTGGAAGTGACGCTCGCGAAGGAGCAGCTGTGGGCGCTGCCATTGCGTGAGACGGTCGATGAAACCATCGTCAGCATCACCTCACGCCGCGGCGCGCCGACGAGTCCGGCGGCCGCGTGCTTTCTCGAATGCCTGCGTGAAGTGATCGACGAAGGGGCGCGCTCGCAAGATCCCGAGCAGCGCCGGCTATTTCATTCGATCGAGTTGCTGCTTTAGTGTTTTGTTACCTCACGGCGCTGTGCGAATTCAATCCGCGTAACCGACCACGCCCTTGATCTCCAGAAAGTCCTCCAGACCGAACTCGCCGTACTCGCGCCCGTTGCCCGATTGCTTGAAGCCGCCGAACGGCGCCTCGGGGTTGTAGTCCGCGTAGTTCAGATAGATCGTGCCGGTGCGCAGGCGCTTCGCCACCGCACGCGCGTGCTCGATCGAGCCGGATTGAATGTAGCCCGCGAGACCATAGAGGCTGTCGTTGGCCATCGCGATCGCTTCGTCTTCGGAGTCGTACGCGAGGATCGACAGCACCGGCCCGAAGATTTCCTCGCGCGCGATCGTCATGTCCGGCGTGACCTTGCCGAATACCGTTGGACGCACGAAGTAGCCGCCCTTCAATCCTTCGGGGCGGCCCGGGCCGCCGGCCACCAGCGTGGCGCCCTCTTCCATGCCCACGCCGATCAGCCGCTGGATCTTGTCGAACTGCTGTTCGCTGATCACGGGGCCGAGGTCCGTGCCCTTCGCGTCCGCGGGACCGACGTTCAACGCTTCCGCGGCTTCTTTCGCATACGCCAGCGCTTCGGCTTCGCGCGCACGCGGCACGAACATGCGCGTAGGCGCATCGCACGATTGGCCGCTGTTGTCGAAACACGCACGCGCGCCGCGCGTCACGGCTTCTTTCAGATCGGCGTCTTCGAGAATCAGGTTGGCCGATTTGCCGCCCAATTCCTGATGCACGCGCTTGACCGTGTCCGCCGCGGCCTTCGCGACCTGCACGCCCGCGCGCGTCGACCCGGTAAATGACATCATGTCGATGTCCGGATGCGACGACATGGCTTCACCCACGGTGCGGCCTTCGCCGTTCACGAGATTGAACACGCCGGCCGGCACGCCCGCTTCGTCGAGGATCTCGGCGAAGATAATGGCGGACAGCGGCGCTAGTTCCGAAGGCTTGAGCACCATCGTGCAGCCGGCCGCGAGCGCGGGCGCGACCTTGGTGGTGATCTGCAAGGCCGGCCAGTTCCACGGCGTGATCAGCCCGCACACGCCGACCGCTTCCTTGCGGATCAGAATGCCGCTCTTCACGTACTCGAACTCGAAGGTATCGAGCGTGCGGATCATGGTTTCCAGATGCGCGACACCGGTCCATGCCTGCGCGTCGTTCGCGTACTGCAGCGGTGCGCCCATCTCGCGGCTGATCGCATGCACCATGTCGTCATAGCGCTTGCGATAGGCGTCGAGGATCGCTTGCAGCAGATCGATGCGCTGCGCGATCGTCGTGTCGCTGTAGGCGGGAAATGCGCGCTTCGCGGCCGCGACGGCGCGATCGACATCCGCCGCGCTGCCCAGCGAGATTTGCGCGAACGCGGCGGCGGTGGACGGATCGATCACGTCGAGTGTGGCGGCGTTGGTCTGGTCGACGGGGTCGACCCACTGACCGTCGATATAAAACTGCTTGGCGTGTTGCATGGGGCTTGTCCTCTACATGAAAATTTCAGGTCAGATGCGGGGCAAATCGCACCCGCGGCGGCATCGCCTGCTTTACATCGACGCCACTCAATCTGAATGTCTTCAAATCGAAATTCATCGCTACGCGGCTTTGGCTCAGACTCCGGCTTCGAATCCATTTTTCGCATCGATTCACACCGATAGCGACCTCGATCCAATCAACCAGGAGAGACACATGAGCAACATCACTTTCACCCGCATCGACGCTAAAGGCCCTGGCGCATCCGGCCTGAACCCCGCCCTGCACGATCCGGCCGACGTCATTCTCGAAGGCGCCAAGGCACCGCACGCCCTCAATGCTTTCTCCGACGCCACCAACATGTTGTCCGCGGGCGTGTGGCAATGCGATGCGGGCACGCTGAAGCTGGCCGACCTGCCGATCCACGAAGTGTGCGTGCTGATCGAAGGCGAAGTCGTGATTACCAGCGACGACGGCCGTAGCGAACGCTATGCCGCCGGCGACGCCTTCATCCTGCACAAAGGCTTCTCGGGCACGTGGCATATGCCGGTGGCGACCAAGAAGTACAGCATCGTGTACTGCGGTTGATTCTGACTGCATCGCACCGTTGCTTCACCGGAAACCGCACCCATTGAGGTGCGTTTTTTTTATTCTGGCGAAGAAACCAAAAAACGCAAAAAAAGCGTCCGCCACGATTGCGCGGACGCCATCAACTACATCGGAAAACCCAGCGCCTTGATCGAATTGATCCATAGACGCCGCCAGCCGCCGCGATCGTCGGCGCCGTCGAACGCGTTGAAGGTAATCTTCGCGGCGATCCAGCGCACGGGTTCCGGCGGAATATACGACGGCCCTTTGCGCGAAATATCGAGCGACGTGATCACCGTCTCGCGATGCCACAGCATGTCGAGGCCCATCTTCGCGCCAAAGCGGCTGCCCGCCACGCCAAAGCCCGTATAACCCGCGACGAACACGCTCTTGCCGCCGTGATAGCGACGCGCGAACACGGCGCCGCGCGAACAGTAGTCGATCGGGCCGCCCCAGGCATGCGTGAAGCGTACGTCGTCGAGTTGCGGGAAGGTGCGGTAGAACGCTTCGGCTAGCTTGTAGTAGGTGCTTTCGTCGCGATCGGCGGCGGGGTTCGGATTGCCGCCGAAGTGATAGCTCACGCGGCCGCCAAAGATGATGCGGTTGTCTTTCGTGAGCCGGAAATAATTGAGCTGCGTGCGCGTGTCGTAAATGCCCTGGCGATTCTTCCAGCCGATGCGCGCCATCTGTTCTTCGCTCAACGGCGCGGTCGCGATGATGTGATCGCGCACCTGCATCACACGGCGTTTGATGTCGGTCACGCCGACATCCGCCGTGCCGGTGCCGAGCAGCACGCGCGGCGTTTCGATGCGGCCCGATTGCGTGTGCACGATCATCTTCGCGCCGCAATCTTCGAGGCGCGTGATCGGCGAATGTTCATGCAGACGCACGCCGAGTTTTAGCGCGGCGGCCTTCAAACCCCACGCGAGCTTCGCCGGATGAATCGTGCCGCTGCGATTGCGCGACCACATCGCCCCTGCGAAAAGCGGTGAATCGAGTTGCTCGCGCGCGCCCTTGCTGTCGAGCAGCACCACGTCGTGCCCGTGTGAGACATGCAACTCGTAATCGCCCTTCAGATGACCGAGGTGGCCCGGATCGACTGCAACAGTCATCTCGCCGTTCCATTCGACATCCGCCTCGATGCCATAGCGCGTCAACGACTCCTTGAAGCCGTCGAGATTCTCCTGGCCCAGCTTTTCGAGCACGTCGAGGTCTTGCGGAAAGACGCGCGTCGCATTCGGCAGGCCGTGCATCACCGAAGTCGAGATGATGCCGCCCGGACGGCCCGAGGCGCCATAAGCCACCTTGCCCGCCTCGACCAGCACGACGTCGAGCGACGGGTCGGCTTCTTTCGCCTGAATCGCGGCCCATAGACCGGTGAAGCCACCTCCCACCACGACCAGATCCGCAGTGGTCGGACCGATCAATTCCCGTTCGACAGCCGGCGCGCGCGGATTGTCCAGCCAGAACGGAAACAGTTTTACCCCTTCAAACGCGCGCTTTACTGACTCGCTCATCCTGTTTGCCTACTCAATTTAAATACCATTGCTTGCACTGCACGAAGCCGCGCACATCGGCGTGCGCTTTAACCTGCGTCCTGCGTGTCCAGTTCCGCCTCGCGCTCCCGTTCCGCACCCACGGCGCGTTGCGGTTTCGTCCGCCGCTGCGTGGCCGCTTTAAGCTTAGTCGCCGGCACCACGGGATGCACGGTTACATTGCGCTGCGAACCGCCGCGCAGCCAACGGCGGCCTTGCGGTCCATACACGCCGTCCGGCTCCGGAAAGCACTGCAACAACGCGATATACAGCGCGGCTGCCAGCGTCAGCGAAACCGGCATGCTGATGTCGAGGCCACCGGCGAGCTGGCCGAGCGGACCGACGAACTGATCCGGCAGATTCACGAAGCACAGGCTGATCGCCGCGCTCGGAATCCATGCGCCCATCGCGCGCCAGTTCCAGCCGTGCGTGAACCAGTAGTGACCGCCACGGCCGCCGCGATTGAACACCTGCAAGTCGTCGGACAGATAGAAACCGCGCCGCGTGACGAAGCCGATGATCATGATCACCATCCACGGGCAACTGCAGACGTTGATCAGCACCGAGAACGTCGACACGCTTTCGACCAGATTGAAGGCGAAGCGGCCGAGAAAAATGAAGCCGATGGCGAGGCTGCCGATCAGCAACGTGGCGCGCACGCGGTTCAGGAACTTCGGAAACATGCTCGACATGTCGAGGCCGGTGCCATACAGCGCGGTCGTGCCCGTCGACATGCCGCCGATGATCGCGATCAGACACACCGGCAGGAAAAACCAGTTCGGCGAGATCGCCAGCAGACCGCCCACATAGTTATTCGACGCGATGAAATCCGGCGCCTTGCTGGCGATGATCGTCGCCGTGGCGAGGCCGAAGAAGAACGGCACGAACGTGGCCAGTTGCGCGAGCATTACCGCGAGGATCGTGCGCTTTCTCGGCGTGTTCTCCGGAATATAGCGGGCCCAATCGCCGAGCGTGCAGGCGAACGATACGGGATTGCTCATCGCAACCAGCACGGCGCTCACGAAGACCGGCCAGAAACCCACCGAGCCGAGCGCGACCTTGCCGGCGTAGGCGCCATCGAACGACTTGGTGAACGCGAACAGACCGACGACGAACAGAATGCTCGCCGCCCACACCGCGATCTTGTTGACCCACAGCATGAAGCGGAAACCATACACGCACACGGTCAGCACCAGCACCGCGAACAGACCATATGCGAAGCTCAGCGTCATCCAGTTGACCGGCAAACCGAGCAGATGATTCGCGCCGCCCACGAGCGCATCGCCCGAACTCCACACCGCCAGCGAGAAAAACGCGACCGCGGTCAGCACCGCCAGAAACGAGCCGACGATGCGCCCATGAATGCCGAAATGCGCGCCCGACGAGACCGGGTCGCTGGTGCCGTTACGCGGACCGAACAGGCTCATCGGCGCAAGAATGCACGAGCCGATCAGCACGCCGAGCACGATCGACCAGACACCCGCCTTGAACGACAAACCGAGCAGCACCGGAAAACTGCCGAGCACCGACGTCGAAAAGGTATTGCAACCGCCGAACAGCAAGCGGAACAGATCGATCGGCCGCGCATAGCGCGAGCGAGCCGGAATGCGTTCGAAACCGAATGTTTCGACTTGAGTGATGCTGTTGCTGCTCATTGTCTCCGACTCCTGTAACGGCCAGGTCAATCACAATGGCTCGCCACGGGGATGCGGCGTCCACTTTTCTCAGATGTCTGGACGCCACTGTAAAGACAATCGGCACGGGCAAAAATATCGTCCGCCCAACCTTTACTTCGATCGCTGGCGATGTAACCCGCAAGCACGGCCCGGCAAGGCTCTGCGGGCGCTCAGAAAGGCCGCTTAGGGACTTCCCGCAGGCTTCGCGCAGCGCAAACGTCGAAGCGAATAGCGAGAATCCGCACGCGTTATGTCGCGTCCGCGCCGCCCGCCTGGCGCGTCTGGCGGCGTTTTTTTGCGGCGGCGACAGTCGGCAGCGGCACCGGCACCGCGCCTGACATGCCGTGCTCGATCAAAAAATCGCGGAACAGCCCGGCCACATGCGGCAGACGTTTATCCGACACATGCATCACATACCAGTCGCGCTCGATCGGGTTGGCGGGTATCGGCAACAGCGCGAGCAAGCCCGCCTGAAACTCCAGCGAACAGGCGTGCAGCGACAGGAACGCGATCCCCAATCCCGCCTCGACCAACTGCTTGATCGCCTCGTTGCTCGACAACTCGGAGCCGATATGAAGCTTGAGGCCCGCGAGCCGAAACAGATTCTCGACGGTCGAGCGCGTGCCCGAGCCGCGTTCCCGCACGAACAGATTCGCGCTTTGCAGATCGTCGAGCGACAAACGCTTTTTCTTCATCAGCGCATGCGCGGGCGAGGCGACGAACGCCATCGGGTGCTTGGCGAACGCGGTCGCCGCCGTGCGCAATTCGCGCGGCGCGCTGCCCATCACCGCGAGATCGATCTCGTGCGTCGCCAGCATGCGGATGATGTCCGCGCGATTGCCGACCTTGAACTGCACCTTCACTTGCGGACGCAATTCGGTGAAACGCACCAGAAACGGCGGAATCAGATACTCGGCCGTGGTGATCGCGCCGATGCGCAGCGTGCCGCCCTGCTCGCCGTGCAACGCGGCCAGATCGTCGGCCGCGCCGTTCCACAGGTCGAGGATTTCCAACGCATAACGGGCGAGGATCTCACCGGCCGCGGTCAACTGCACACCACGGCCCACGCGCTGCAACAGCGGCGCGCCCGCGGCCTCTTCGAGCAGCCGCACCTGTAGCGACACGGCCGGCTGCGTGAGCCGCAATTCCTCGGCCGCACGCGACACGCTGCCGAGCTTCGCAATCGTATGCAAGGCCTTTAACTGACGAAACGTCGCGGCTTTTAACATAAGTGAAAACCTATATGTTCCGTATAAACATTAAATTGTGCTGCGGTTTTCGCCGATTCTATACTGGCCTGACAGATGAGCCGGGGAGTGTTTGGAATCGCGCTCCGCGCGGCGCCAGCACCGGCCCGGCACGAATAACGTCAGGAGGATAGAGATCATGGCCGCAATCGATCAACAGGCAAGCGCAACAACGCAGCGGGCGCACCACGCGCAATCCGCGCAACGCATGGACAATTCGGCGGCGCATCGGGTCGTGATCGTCGGCGGCGGTGTGGGTGGACTCGGGCTCGCCACGCGCCTGTCCGAATCGCTCGGGCGTGCCGGCCTCGCGCAGATCGTGCTGGTCGACCGCTGGCCCACGCACTTCTGGAAGCCCCTGCTGCACGAAGCCGCTTCAGGTCAACTCGATCCCGCGACCCATCAACTGCAATATGCGGTGCAGGCGCAACGGCACGGCTTCGAATTCGAACAGGGTGAACTCACTGCGCTCGATCGCGCCGAGCGGCATATCACGCTGAGCGCGTTACACGATGCAGACGGCCGCGAAATTCTGCCGGCACGGCAGATCGCTTTCGATACGCTGGTGCTGGCCATGGGCAGCGTCACACAGTATTTCGGCGTGCCCGGCGCTGCGGAGCATGCGTTGCCGCTCGAATCGGTCGCACATGCGGAAGCATTCCGCCGCAAGTTGCTCGATGCCTGTCTGCGCGCGAACCATGCGCGCCGGGCGCAGACCGCGCATGCGGCTACACCGGTGTCGATCAACATCATCGGTGCCGGCGCGACGGGTGTCGAACTCGCCGCCGCGTTGCGCGACACGGTGCGTTTGCTGAATCGCTACAGCCCGTTTTCACTCGATCCGGTGCGCGACTTCCGCATTCGTTTGATCGAAAGCAGCGGACGTGTGCTGCCCGCTTTGTCCGAAACGATTTCAGCGCGCGCACAGCGGATGCTCGCCAGTCTCGGCGTGGAAGTGTTAAGTGCCACGCGTGTCACCGAAGTGCGCGCCGATGCCGTGCTGACCGACGGCGGCGCCCCTCTCGCCAGCGACATCGCGATCTGGACAGCGGGCATCTCGGGACCACCTGTATTGCGCACGTTAGACGGCATCGCGGTGAATCGCAACGCGCAGATCCAGGTGAATCGCACGTTGCAATGCACGAACGATCCGAATATCTTCGGCCTCGGCGACTGCGCGGCCTGCCCCGCCGACGACGCCGGCGCATTCCTCGCGCCGCGCGCGCAGGTCGCGCATCAACAGGCGCTGTTTCTCGCGCGCGCATTGAAGTGCCGGATCGCAGGTGAAGCGTTACCCGGGTTCGTGTACCGCGACGCCGGCACGTTGGTCGGCTTCGGGCGTGAGGGCACCATAGGCAGCCTCAGCAACAGCTTGCTGACGCAGCCGGTGTTTGTCGATGGCTGGCTCGCCACTGCGGTCTACAAGCTCATCTATCGGCGGCACGTCATGACACTGACCGGTTTCGCGCGCATGGCGCTCGATACGGCGAGCCACTGGTTGCGCAGACGCGTGCATCCGGTGATCCGTTTGCACTAGAGAAAACTTTGCCGCTCACGCGCCGATAGATGCGATCGGTTCGGCAAGTGAGCGGCTTGCCACCTACTTCAACCTAGCGCATCTGAAACGCGTCCGCCACGGAACGCGCGCCGTCCGGCAACGGACACGGCTGCGGATACTGGCTGTCCGACACGTCCATGCAACCCGCCGCGCGCGCGACGGCCAGTTCACGCTTCACCTCCTCGCGGGTCTTTCCCTGCGGCGCCTGCCGCGCCTTCCGCACCGCACGCTCTTCTCCACCCTGCACCTGTTGCGGCTTTTGCTGCACCTGCTCCTGAGCCTCGTAAGCCACACGCGGCCCCGTAGCTGGGTCAAGCGACGAAACACCGTCGCTCGCCACCGACACACTCATCCACGCAAAGCCCAGCACGACTCCCGCAAACCACTTCGCTTTCCGCACGATCTATTCTCCGATTCCGTTTGATTGAGCTCCCATGCTAGATCGAAGCGGCTCCCTGAACATGAGCGTGCCATGACGATCCTGTCATGCGTGCGACGCACCGCAATAAAACATGCACGCAAGATATATGACTGAATTGTCATGTTGCGTTCATGTTCGCATCGATCAGGTATCCGTACGATGGACCCGTTCTATCTTCAAATTGAACCGTATGCGGCACTTTCAACGAATGCGAAGTCTGACGATGCGCATCACGCATTTCAGTGCAAGCGTCCCGGCACGCTGGGAACGGCTCCGCATCGATCACCCGGTCTCTCTGGGAGCCGCGCTGCTCGTCATTGCACTCAGTTCGCTAGCGTTCTGGTGGATTCAGCCTGACGGGCTGTTCGACGGCGGCAAACCAGCCTGCCCTTCCGTATATGCAAAGTCAACTGGCCAGGACGAGCCGTTATTCAAGCGAGGCCTGCTCTCGCTCGAGGTGTTTTCCGCGATGACTCGCACCATGCCGCGGACTTCCAGTTCGCTGCCTGCAGTCGATCACGGGCTCGATGCAGCCAATGCCTCCACGTCATGCGCGCCCAATGCACGCATCGGCCGCTGACTCGCGGCACTGAGAGAAAATCATGCGTATCCTGATCGTCGAGGACGAAATCAAAACCGGCACGTATCTTCGCAAAGGTTTGACCGAAGCGGGCTTTATCGTCGACTGGGTGGAAGACGGCGTGACCGGCCAGCACCGCGCGTTGACGGAGGACTACGACCTGATCGTCCTCGACGTCATGCTGCCGGGCCAGGACGGCTGGACGGTGCTGAAAAACCTGCGCCGCACCCATTCGACTTCGGTCCTGCTGCTCACCGCGCGCGACGAGGTGGACGACAAAGTGCGCGGCCTCAACATGGGTGGCGACGACTATCTCGTCAAGCCGTTCGACTTCGCCGAACTGCTGGCCCGTGTGCGCTCGATTCTGCGACGTGGGCAAACGCGCGACGCGGCTTCCCTGCAAGTCGCCAATCTGGTGCTCGACCTGACGCGCCGCAAGGCCACGCGCCACGGTGACATGATCCTGCTCACGGCCAAGGAATTCGCGTTGTTATGGCTGCTGATGCGTCGTCAGGGTGAAATTCTGCCGCGTTCGACGATTGCGTCCCAGGTGTGGGACATGAACTTCGACAGCGACACGAATGTCGTCGACGCCGCGATCCGCCGCCTGCGCGCGAAGGTCGACGACAATTACGAGCCCAAGCTGATTCACACCGTGCGCGGCATGGGTTACGTACTGGAAGAGCGCGGCCCATCGCAGTCATGATCCGACGTCTACTCGCGGCGCTGCGCCTGCGCGCGTCAACGCTGCGCTTCAGGCCGCCCGCGCGGCTCGTGCCGCGCACCTTGCGTGCGAGGCTGTCGATACTCTTCGCCCTTTCGACTTCGCTGCTACTCATATTCAATGGCGTATTGCTGTATCACGGCCTGAAAACGCGCATCGAAGCCGCGTCGGCGCGCGAGATGACCACCACGCTCGCCGCGCTGCAATTGCGCCTGCACACCATGCCCAGCATCCAGGCGGTCAGCGCTGATCGTGAGACGTGGCACAACCAGCTATACGGACATCAGAACCTGGATATCGCGCTGTTCGATTCGCGCAGCGCACCGCTCATTCGCACCAACGGCTACTGGCCGAATGCGGAGACCATGACCGTGCGCGCTGGCGTCGCACCCGTGCGCGTGTCGATCGAGAAACTGCCGCTGCGCTTTCTGGTGGCAATGGCGCTGCTCGGCGACCCATCCGGCACACAAGTGCGCGTGGTCGTGCAATACGACGCGAGCGGCGAACGCGCGTTACTGCGCGCCTACGCACTCAACGTGCTGGTCGTCATCGTGACGGGGACGCTGGTGAATGCGCTGCTTGCGTGGTCGATCGCCCGTTTCGGACTGCGGCCGCTGGCTCGTTTGACGGCGCGCGCCGAGCAGATCTCCAGCAGCCATCTCGCCGAACCATTGCCCGAGCGCGACATGCCTGGCGAACTGAAGGAGCTGAGCCGTGCCTTCAATCGCATGCTGGCGCGCCTGCATGAATCGTTCACGCGTCTCACGCAATTTTCATCCGACCTTGCGCATGACATGCGGACTCCCCTCACGAATCTGCTGGCTGAAGCGCAAGTGGCACTCTCGCAACCGCGTTCCGCCGACGAATACCGCGGCGTGATCGAATCGAGCGTGGACGAATTCCAGCGCCTCGCGCGTCTTATCGACAGCATGCTGTTTCTCGCGCGCGCGGACAGCATTCGCCACCGCTTGACGCTGCAATGTGTCGACGGGCGCAGCGAGGCGCTGCGCATTGCCGGCTACTACGAAATCATGGCGGCGGATGCCGGCGTCGAAATCGTCGTATTGGGCAATGCGCGTTTCGAAGGCGATGTGCTGATGGTGCAACGGGCGCTCAGCAACCTGATTTCGAACGCGTTGACCCACGCGCCGCGCGGCAGCACCGTCGACGTGCAGTGCGCGGAACGCAGGCGCTATGCGCACCTCTCGGTGTCGGACACCGGCGCCGGCATCGCGCGACCGCATCTGGAGCGCATCTTCGACCGTTTTTACCGGGTCGATCCATCGCGGCACAACTCGGCAAGCGGCACGGGCCTCGGACTTGCCATCGTCAAGTCGATCATGGACGAACATCACGGCGAATGCAGCGTGGAAAGCGTGCCGCACGTGCGCACCACGTTCAGCTTGCGCTTCCCGAGGCATCCGCCGATCAGTTGAGCCAGGCACACGCCCGCACGATGACAAAACTATCATGCGGCGATCACCACGGTCTCATCCCCTGCTATGCACAATATCCCTGTCTGATCAACATTGATCAGACATCCCAATCAACTTGCAGAGGACGCGATGAAACACTACGCAACCGCCCTGATTCTGAGCACACTCGCCACCACCGCCGTAGCAACCGACAACAACAGCATTCCCACCTTCACCTCGCAACCACAAGGCACCCTCGCGGGCCAGCCGCAACAGATGGGGAAATCCCGCGAACAGGTGCGTCAGGAGTTAATCGAGGCTCAGCGGCAAGGTCTCATTCCCAACACCGAGGCCGACTATCCGCCGAGTCAACGGAGCATCGACGCGAATAAAGCCCGCCATGCAGCCATGCAACGCTACTGGGCCGAGAACGACTGACACTCGTTCGGCAACAGATACAGATGCAATTCACAACGCGATCGTCGCATCAACGGAAGCTCGTTCATGACATACCCGAAACGCATGCTCGTCGAAAACCTCGCCTGGTCCGACGAAATCAACAACCGTGATCCCGCGTATTTCCGGCGCCTCGCCAGCAATCAGCAACCGAACGTGCTGTGGATCGGTTGCTCCGACAGCCGCGTGCCGGAAGCGATTACGCGGGCGATGCCCGGCGAGATCTTCGTGCATCGAAATATCGCGAATCTCGTCGCCGACAACGACGACAACCTCTCGAGCGTGCTCGAATACGCGGTCACCGCACTGCAGGTGGAGCATGTGATCGTCTGCGGCCATCACTGCTGCGGCGGCGTGCAGGCGGCGCTGCGGCCACCCGTGCCCGAACTGCCGAACGTCAATCGGCGCATTGGGGGAATTCGCCGGCTGTGCGCGCTGCACACCACCGAATTGCGCGAGCTGCCGAGCTTCGAGGCACGCGTGGATCGGCTCGCCGAACTCAATGTGCTGGCACAGGTTCAGGCGCTGCACGCCATGCCGCTGATTCAGCGTGCGCGGCGTCCCGTGCAGATTCACGGCTGGATTTTCTCGATGCTCGAAGGGCGTCTGAAAACATTGACCGACACGCCCTGGACCGCGAACAGCAACGCTGCCACCGAAGCCGCGATGGGCTGACCGCCGCTGCACCAACCCGTCGCAATACGTGCGAGCAGACCGACTCGTCCCAATCCCCCGCGCTGCTGTAACCGCGCACGACAAACGCCGCCGATAAGCGCGGCGTTTTTTTCGACTCCCCAGCTTGGAGGCAAGCTTTACGATGATTCCATCCACCTCTGAACAACCTGAAGTCAACAGCAGCCCCGCGTCTCGCCCGTATGCATGGCGCAGCGACCTGCTCGCGGGCATCACCGTTTTCCTGATTGCGTTGCCGCTATGCCTGGGCATCGCGCAGGCTTCCGGCGTCGCACCATTCGCCGGCATTCTGGCCGGCGTGATCGGCGGCCTTGTGGTCGCGTTGCTGAGCGGCTCACGGCTGAGCGTGAGTGGACCGGCGGCCGGGCTCGTCGTGATTGTCGTCGATGCGCTGGCCACGCTCGGCAGCTTCGCCGCGTTTCTGAGCGCGCTCGTGATCGCGGGCGCCTTGCAGATCATGCTAGGCTTTCTGCGCGCCGGACGGCTGGCGAGCTATGTGCCGGTGCCGGTGATCAACGGCATGCTTGCCTCGATCGGCATTCTGCTGATCGCCAACCAGTTGCCGCTGGCCGCGGGCATCGGTGGCGACGGCATCTCCGTGGTCATGCCGCTCCTCGCGATCGCGTCGATCGCCATACTCGTGGCGTGGAACACGCCAACGTTGCAGCGCTGGCGGCTCGTACGCGCGGCTCCCGCGCCGCTTGTGGTGGTGTTGATCGGCATCGCGGTCGCAGGATTCGCCGACTCTCTCGCACCGGGCAACGCGATCGCGTCCGTGCAACGTGTGGCGATGCCCGCGCTCGGATCATGGGATGCGTTTCGCGACGCGCTCACGTTTCCCGGCTTCGCGCACTGGCTCGACCCCGCTGTGTGGCGCGTGGCCGTGGTGATCGCGATCGTCGCGAGTCTGGAAACCTTGCTGAGTCTCGAAGCGCTCGAACAGATCGATCCCGCGCATCACAGAGCGCCGCCCGACCGTGAACTGAAGGCGCAAGGCGTCGGCAACCTGCTCGCCGGTCTGATCGGCGCGCTGCCGCTCACCGCCGTGGTCGTGCGCAGCGCCGCCAACGTGCATGCGGGTGCCCGCAGCCGTATTTCGTGCATGACACACGGCCTCGTGCTGCTGATCGCCACGCTCACGCTGACCGGCGTGATCAATATGATTCCACTCGCCAGCCTCGCGGCGATTCTGATCCACACCGGCTACAAACTCGCGAAGCCGCAGCTGTTCGTCGCAATGGGCCGCGCCGGACGCAGTCAGTTCGTGCCGTTCATCGGCACCATCGCCGGGGTGCTGTTGACGGATCTGCTGAGCGGCATTGCAATCGGCTTCGCGCTGAGCGTGGTACTTGTTGTCGAACGCAACCTGCATCGCGCGATGAGCTTCACGCGCGACGGCGATCACTACGTGCTGACCTTGCGCAAGAACGCGAGCTTCTTCTGTACGCCGCAACTGAAACGTTATCTCGGGCAGATTCCGCCGGGCGCGACCTTGATTCTCGACGCGACCCAGGCCGATTATATTGACTACGACGTGCGGCGCGTGATCGACAGTTTCATGGCGGATGCGCGGACCGGCAGTGTGCGGATCGAGTACCGGCACTGGCCAGCTGCCTGATTACGCATTGCGGATGTTCAGTCCAAAAACTCGGTTGCCCGCTTACGTAACACCGCGCCGAAGTCGTCGAGCCAGTCGATCGATAAACGCCAGCTCTGCCAGTAGAGATCGACATCGATATGCTTGCCGGGCGCGATCTCCACCAGTTCGCCGCTGGCCAGATGCGGGGCGATCATGCGTTCCGGACACATGCCCCAGCCGAGGCCCGTGACGCAGGCGCGCAAAAAACCGGCGACGTGCGGAATCCAATGCAACGGCGGATCAATGTCCGCGCGCGTGATGCGGCGCATGAAGCGCTTTTGCAACTGGTCCTTGGGATTGAAGTCGACGCACGGCGTACGCCGCAAACTCTCGCGCGTGACGCCGTCGGCAAAGTGACGTGCGAGAAAATCCGGTGAACAGACCGCCAGATAACGCATCCGCCCAAGACGCGTGGAGCGGCAACCCTGCACGGGCTCGGCTTGCGTGGTGACGGCGCCTTGCACGCTACCGTCGCGAATCCGCTGCGCGGTGTGGTCCTGATCGTCGATCACCAGATCGAGCAGCATCTCCCGCTCGACGCAAAATTGCGCGACCGCGTCGATAAACCAGGTGCCGACGCTGTCGTCGTTGACGGCCACGCGCAGCGCCGGCCACGGTTCGACCAGCGCGCCGGGCAGCGCCGGCAGGCGGCCGGTCAGCTCCGCTTCGAGCAATTGCACGCGTTCGGTGTGGCGGCACAGCAGCGCGCCCGAGGTGGTCGCGACACAGGGCTGGCCGCGCTTCACCAGCACGCTGCCCACGCGCTCTTCCAGCAGTTTGACCCGTTGCGATACCGCGGACGGTGTCACATTCAGTTCGCTGGCGGCACGGTCGAACGAACCGTGGCGCACCACGGCGGCCAGCGCATCGAGCAACGCATAGTCGAGCATTAGCGTTCCTTAATCGGCATTAAGTGAATTAGCTTCTCTTATGAGCAGCAAACCCGCAGACTAGCCTCGTTCGCTTCTCCCGTCTACTGGATCGATTATGAATTGGCTGTCTTTTTCTCACGGCGCCGCCTTGTGCGCCTCCCTGATCGTGACGATCGGCGCGCAAAACGCCTTCGTGCTGCGTCAGGGCATCATGCGCTCGCATGTCGGCAAGATCGTCGCGCTGTGCGCGTTGTCGGACTGCCTTCTGATCGGCGCGGGGGTCGGCGGCGCATCGGTATTGGTCGAGCGCTATCCTGTGTTCGTTCACGCCATGCTGTATGTCGGGCTTGCCTATCTTGCGTGGTTCGGGATCAGCGCGTTGCGCCGCGCGGTGCGGCCTGGGCATGCGGTACTGGAAGGCGGGGACGTCAGCGCGGCGCCCGTGCAGCGCGCCGTGCCGATCATTCTGATGACGCTCGCCTTCACGTGGCTCAATCCGCACGTCTATCTCGACACGTTCCTATTGATCGGCACGGCCGGCGCACGCGAACCCGAAGGCGCGCGGATCGCTTTTGCGCTGGGCGCGATGGCGGTCAGCGGAATCTGGTTTATCGGATTGGGCTACGGCGCACGGGCGCTCGCGCCGCTCTTCAAGCGGGCGACAGCATGGCGCGTGCTGGATGGCGCGATCGGCAGCATGGTGCTGCTGCTCGCGGTGACACAGTTTCGGTGAGCGCCGCCAGCGCGGTTGCCGTCAGGTGGTGTTGCCGGAACACAAAAACTTTAGAAACTACGGTGTCCGCGCCACGGCAAACCCGTACGCAGCACACCCGCCTAGATGCACCCGAGCGCGGAAGCCTTCAACGTGGCCGCGGCACGGGTAGAACATTCGAGCTTGCGAAAGACGCTTTCCACATGCGTGCGCACGGTACTGGGGCTCAGTTCGAGAATGCGGGCGACTTCCTTGTTGCTCGCCCCCAGGCTGATGTGTTTTAGCACTTCCGCTTCTCGCGGCGACAACAACCCTGCTTTCGGATTGCGCGCACGTTCGCCGAATGCGGGACCATCGCCGAGTTCCGAGGAAACGGTTGCCTCGACCGCCTCTGTATCGAAACGCCCCGCCCGCGCCTGCTCGTTGAGCAGCGCCGCGGACTGCTCCGGCGAAAATGCCGGCCTCCAGGGGCGCGCTGAGCGCAGCGCCACCCAGGCGGCAGCAACCGCAAGCACCCGCGCTTCGCGTCCAATTGCGTCGCCGGCGCTGCTGCGGAAATAGCCCGAACCATCGAGACGCTCGTACGCGAAAGAAGCGATCTCCGACTCGCGAGCAAGACCCTCGATCTGTTTGCCCGCACGCGCGGTCCAGTAGGGCACAAGGCGAACCTTTTCCCATGCTGCCGGAGAAAGCTCGCCCGCCGTATTCCAGATGGCGTTGGGGACCGCCATACGTCCCATGCCATGGAGCAGCCCCGCCGTGTACGTGCAGCGCCGCGCATCGTCGCTCAGGCCTAAATGCGCGCAGCAGGCGCCAGCCGTCTCCGCTACTCGCCGCGAATAGCCGGTCATCCACGGCAGCTTCAGGTCGATCACGTCGGCGACGATCTCCGGCGCGCTGACCAGTTGCAGCGCTTGCGTGCAGCCCGACTCGTCACGCCGCCGCGCGATCGAATCCCCGAGTTCCTCGAGCCACGCGGCCGCCCGAGCCGAGGCGAGCTGTGCCAATTCCGACGGGTATTGCCGGCCGGCCTTTTGCGCGATCAGCATCTGCGCGCGCTCGATACCGTAGACCCGGCTCAGGATCTCGAGATCCCCGGCCACGGCGACGATGAACACCGCGGCGGGTACATCGCGCCCCGGCCGATGGTCAGGGAAACCTCCGCCGTCCCAACTTTCGAAAATACGTCGAAGCGCCTCCTGAGTCGCAAGAGTGAGCCCGAGCATACGAGCCACCTCGCCCGAGACCTCGCAGTGTATCTGGGCGAGCGGCGTGATCGCGGCGCCCACTTGCGCCGGCGACTCGCCGGTCCCGGTCCAGTCCGGCCGCATGGCAAGCATGGCCGCGCGGCCGCCGATGTCGTCGCCCAGCCAGTCAGAAAAACCGGCCGCGTTTGCCGTGCAGCCGGACCACCTCAGAAGGGACACTTCCTTGACTACGTCGCATTGCGTGCCGTCCAGACCGGCCTCGGCGGCGAGTCGCGCCGCCAGCCAGGCGGTGCGCGGCGAATGGTCGGTGGGCTGCCCCATGCTGAGGTCGCCAATGAACGCGAGGGCCTTGACTGCGTCCAGCACCCGGATTGCAGAAACGTCATGCATAGCTTTCGACCTTGTTGTCAGTACTCGCGCGTCCAGCCGGACTGTGTCGGCTCGGTCATTCGACCGATACAGGAAATCGGCCGATCGGCGCATCCTCCAATCCGCAAGTTGTTTCTTACCCAACGAAATTGACGAAGAGGATGAACATTATGAATACCTTGCTGAAAAAGTGCCTGGCTGCCACGTTGATGCTGGGAGGCTTGCTGTCGCTGGCCGCTGTCACGCCGGCAAGCGCCGCCGCGCCGAACGGCGATCTGAAAGGCAAAAACGTCGTCCTGGTGCACGGAGCATTCGCCGACGGTTCGAGCTGGAACAAAGTGATTCCGCTCCTGGAGGCAAAAGGTCTGCACGTGGTGGCGGTGCAAAACTCCCTCAAATCACTCGAGGACGATGCAGCGGCGACGCAACGCGTCATTGAACAACAGAACGGGCCCGTCATTCTGGTGGGCCACTCGTGGGCCGGTGCGGTGATCTCTCAGGCAGGCAACGACGACAAGGTCAAGGCCCTCGTCTATGTCGCGGCGTTTGCGCCGGATAACGGTCAGTCGATCAACGACCTCCTCAAAGGCAAGCCCGCGCCTTCATGGGCGACGGAGTTGCAGAAGGACTCCGCCGGTTATCTGACGCTGTCGACAGACGGGATCATCAAGGACTTCGCGCAGGACCTCCCGCCGGCCCAGGCCCGTATCGTAGCGGCCACACAAGGCCCCTGGTTTGCCGGTTGCTCGGACGACAAGGTGGCGAGCGCGGCGTGGCACAGCAAGCCGTCGTGGTACGTGCTGACGGAGAAGGACCGCATGATCCCCGCGCCCTTGCAGGCCGCGATGGCGCAACAGATCGGCGCCACGCTGGTCAAGGTCAATGCGAGCCACGTTGCGATGCTGTCGCAGCCGACTGAAGTTGCCGCGGCTATTATCACGGCCGCTCGTGCGGCGAAGTGAAGATTCTGGCTCACGAGCGGTTCGGGAACCTCAACGCTCATGCAGCCGCTCCACGCCTGCTTAAGCGTCTCTTAATCGAAGCAGTCGCAGCATCTTGACTTGAGGGTGCGTCGTGCGTTTGGGACGTTGTCTCAGTGACCGTCAGACGCAGCCCTCACCTTCTCTCAGGTTCTGGAAGCCTCGGAAAACCAGGACCATTCAAGCCGGCTATCGCCGGCTTTTTTTGCCGCTCACCCGTGGCTATCGATCCAGGCACGCGCCCACTCGAGGCCCGCGCGTTGCGCTTCTTCCTCAGTATCGAAGTGGGCGAGAATGCCCGACGCTTCGATCAGCTTGCCGGCAAGCGTAATGGTCCCGCTAGCGGCGTACCGCTCGGGCTGCAAGATGTCCTCCTGCTGCAAGATGGCGTGACCCCAGACGGTGTAGCCGTGATAGGTCTGGGACTCCATCAGCGCGTCACCTCAGCCGTCATGGCGCGCGAATCCACCCGCAGCACATTGCCCTCGGGCGTGATCTGCCGCGGAATCTCCGACATGTCCGGCGCATGAACAGGCAAGTTTTCCCGCCGATCCGTTTTCGCGACGAACCTGGCAACTGGCGCCGATGCAGGCCGCGCGCGGGCTTTCACGGCATGAGGAACGATGTGCCGACCACCGGCAGGTCGATGGGCAACGACCGCGCGATGCGGCATGCTCGCTCGTGCTTCCGGCGGGTTCCAGACTTCGACATAGTGTGCGCCGGCCATGGCCGTCGAAGCCACCGCGAACAGCAGAGCGCCCAAGCCCAAAAATCGAAACATGTTCTCTCCCTATGCGCCATCGATCACGCCGCCACAATCACGGCGGCGCAACGAAATCCCATGCCGGATACTGTACATCCATACAGGTCTTTGCGCAATCCAATGATCGTCGCACCGAACAGCTTGCGCTCGGGTCATGACGCCAAGGAGTAAGGAAGAGGAGAATGCGGTCGCCCTGCGGTTCGTGAACAATGGTCAAAGCTCTGAGCAAACTTTGGCAGGCAACCATTCAACAGCAAAGCCGACGGGGAGCCGCCGCCGACTACCCCGCCGCCAACCCTTCACTCCACCGTAACCGACTTCGCCAGGTTCCTCGGCTTATCGACATCCGTCCCACGCGCGCACGCCGTGTGGTAAGCGAGCAATTGCAACGGCACCACATGCAAAAGCGGCGACAACGGCCCATAGTGCTCGGGCATTCTGATCACGTGAATCCCCGGCTCACTGCCAATCCGCGTGTCCGCATCCGCAAACACATAAAGCTCGCCGCCGCGCGCCTTCACTTCCTGGAGATTCGACTTCAGCTTCTCCAGCAACGCATCGTTCGGCGCGATCGTCACGACCGGCATCGCATCGGTGACGAGCGCCAGCGGGCCGTGTTTCAACTCACCGGCGGGATAAGCCTCCGCGTGAATATAGGAAATCTCCTTGAGCTTGAGCGCGCCTTCGAGTGCGATCGGATAGTGCGAACCGCGTCCGAGGAACAGCGCGCTTTCCTTGCCCGAGAACTTCTCCGACCACGCGATGATCTGCGGCTCCAGCGCCAGCACGGCGTTCAATGCGGCCGGCAAATGGCGCAACTGGCGCACGTAGTCGGCTTCCTGTTCCGGGCTCACCGTGCCGCGGATTTTGCCCAGCGTCGCGGCAAGCACGAACAGGCCGACCAGTTGCGTGGTGAACGCCTTGGTCGATGCCACGCCGATCTCGCGGCCCGCGTGCGTGTGAAACGACAGCGACGTCAGCCGCACCATTGCGCTCGTCGCCACGTTACAGACCGACAGCGTGTGCTGATGCCCAAGCGACTGCGCATGCTTCAACGCAGCGAGCGTGTCGGCCGTTTCGCCGGACTGGGAAATCACGACCACCAGCGCCTTCGGATTCGGCACCGAATCGCGGTAGCGGTATTCGCTGGCAATTTCGACCTGAGTGGGAATCTTCGCGATCGATTCGAGCCAGTATTTAGCCGTCAGTCCCGAGTAATAGCTGGTGCCGCACGCGAGAATCAACAGACTGTCGATATCCGCAAACACGGCGGCGGCCGCTTTACCGAACAGCGACGCATCGAGCGACTCGCCTTGCGGCACCGTATCGGCGATCGCACGCGGCTGCTCGAAGATTTCCTTCTGCATGAAATGCCGGTACGGGCCGAGTTCCACGCCGCCGCCATACGCGGCCACCGTGCGTACTTCGCGCGCTACGTCGGCGCCGTCGCGGCTCACGACCCGCACGCGCTCGAGCGTCAGCTCGCACACATCGCCCTCTTCCAGGAAGATGAAGCGCTCGGTCTCGCCGGCCAACGCCAGCGCATCCGACGCGAGGAAATTCTCGCCCTCGCCGATGCCGACGACGAGCGGCGAGCCTTGCCGCGCGCCCACCACCAGATGCGGATGCGCCTTGTGCTCGACCGCGATCGCGTACGCGCCGTCCAGTTGCTTCACGGCTTCGCGAACCGCCTCGAACAGATCGCCGCGATACAGGCTATGCACGAGATGCGCGACCACTTCGGTGTCGGTTTGCGAAACGAACACGTAGCCCTTTGCGCGCAACATCTCGCGCAACGGCTCGTAGTTTTCGATGATGCCGTTATGCACCAACGCCAACTCGTCCTTCGAGAAAATCGGATGCGCGTTGTCCGTGACCGGCGCGCCGTGCGTCGCCCAACGCGTATGCGCGACGCCCGTGCCGCCTTCGAGATGCGTCTCGCGTGCCTGCGCGTCGAGGTCCGCGACGCGCGCCGTGCTGCGCGCGCGGCGCGGGCCGGCTTCGGCCAGCACGGCGACACCGCACGAGTCGTAACCGCGATACTCCAGACGCCGCAGTCCTTCGATCAGAACCGGGACGATGTTACGTTGCGCTACCGCGCCGACAATGCCACACATAAATTTGCTTTCCCACGTGATGTTGTATCGGATGAGGCGAGCCGCCCCGAATCGAGTCGAGCTTCAGGCGTATCCGGCGGGATTGGTCGATTGCCAGCGCCAATGGTCGGCGCACATGCGTTCGATGCCGTATTGCGCGCGCCAGCCGAGCAGCTTGTCCGCAGCGGCCGGATCGGCGAAACAGGACGCGACGTCGCCGGGACGGCGCGCGACGATTTCATAAGGCACCGGCTTGCCCGACGCCTTTTCGAACGAGCGCACCACGTCCAGCACGCTATAGCCCTGCCCCGTGCCGAGATTCACGACGAAGCTCGCATCGCGCTCGACCAGCGCATCGAGCGCGGCAAGGTGTCCGCGCGCGAGGTCCACCACGTGGATGTAGTCACGCACGCCGGTGCCATCCGGCGTGTCGTAGTCGCCACCGAACACGCGCAGCTTCTCCAGCTTGCCGACGGCGACTTGCGCGACATACGGCATCAGGTTGTTCGGCACGCCGCCCGGGTCTTCGCCAATCAGACCGCTCTCGTGCGCGCCGACCGGATTGAAATAACGCAGCGTGGCGATGCGCCAGGACGGATCGGATACTTCCAGATCGCGCAGGATCTGTTCGGCGATCAGCTTCGTTTGTCCATACGGATTGGTGGCGGACAGCGGAAACGATTCGTCGATCGGTGAGGTCTTCGGCACGCCGTACACCGTGGCCGACGAACTGAACACGAACTGCTTCACATCGCGTGCGCGCATGACCGAGAGCAGCGTGAGCAGACTGCCGAGGTTGTTGTCGTAATACTCGATCGGCTTCGAGACCGATTCGCCGACCGCTTTGAGCGCCGCGAAGTGAATCGCACCGGTCACCGCGTGCGTGTCGAAAATGCGTTGCAACGCCGCTTCATCGCGCGAATCCGTTTCGTAGAACGCCACGCGCTTGCCCGTGATCTGCTCGACGCGTTTGAGCGACTCGCGGTTGCTGTTCACCAGGTTGTCGACCACGACCACGTCGTAGCAGCCATTCAGCAATTCGACACAGGTATGCGAGCCGATAAAGCCCGCGCCGCCGGTTACCAGAATCGTGCCTTTCAAGTCCATGCGAAATTCCCTTTTATAGTTACTCAATTCGAGTGTCACGGCCGCTCATTGCGGGTCCCGGTCGCGCCCACGCCGACGGTCGCGAGTCCGCCGTCGGTGACGTAGGGGACGAAGCCGGCTTGCGTGATCCGCGCCGCGGTGGCGGTTGCGCACGTGTCGTCGGCGGGGGGCAATAGTCGATGGACAGCACCGGCAGCTTGTATTGATCGCGAATGGTCGCCGCCTGCATCAGCAGCCAGTCGCGATCGGCCTGCGGCACTTCCGTATAACGCTGCTTGCCGGCATCCCAACCGCGGTATAGCGATTCGAACGCCACCATGTAGGCGAGATCATGGATCTGCGGCAATACCTCGAACCCGCGGTTGAAGATCAGCTTCGCCTTCGGATAACGCTTCTTGATCGCGCGGATGACGCGCACCAGTCCAGCTTCCTGCGCGGCTCGCGCGGCATCGGTTTTGGCGATCAGATGGTAGGAGTCGAGCGTGTCGAGGAAAAAGCCCCGATAGCCTTTTTTCCATAACGGCGAGATCACCTTGTCGACGAAAAACGCCGGCCATTCGGCGGCCGTCTGATCGATCACGTGCGAGGCCCACGCTTCGTTAACGCCCGGCAGCCACGCGGACGGCATGGCGCTGTAATACGCGCGGTGCGGGTTCACCTCGCCGACGCTCACATAAGCGAACCACGCCGGCTGCGCCTTCGCGTGAGCGCGCGGATCGAAGTGCGCGTCGGGGTCGACCACCACGACATCGAATGCGGCCAGTTCTTCGACGGGAGGATTCGCGCCGTAATACAGCGCCACCGACGGTCCCGCCGGCGCGTCCGCCGCGCTCTGCGCGTGCGCCACCGAAGCCAGCGCGCCGAGCGCGGCCATGCGCGCGAACCGGCTGACACGACGCAGCAGCGCGCGCAAGGTGAAACGTCGGTTGTGATCGTGATCGTGCTCGGACAAAGCCGGTTCCTCTTTCATGTTGTTCGGGCAACGTCGCCCGTTTCTGGCTGTCGTCCTAACTACCCACAGGCAGGAACGACCACCAGCAGATACTATCGAGCGACACAGTCGAGATCGAAGGACTGAAGCCCGTTTGTTGCGCCGCCGTCCACGCGGTTTGCGCGGACGAACTCGCCGTGCATGACGACGTATAGTCGAGCGATCCCACGAAGAAACCGCTGCGACCGAGATTCTGCTCGGTGCTTTGCCATGACTTCAACAACTGCACGACTGACGTGCTCGTCGACGGCAAGAACACCTGTTCCGCGATTACACCGTCGATCAGCCACGGAAACGATACACCGCCAGTCGTCCCGGCGATGGCCTGCACCGGCGCCGCATTCGGCACCATCGCCAGATCCGGATAGCGGTCGCGCAGTCGCTTGACGAGATCGAGGCCACCTTGCGCGCAGGCTGCATCGCATGGGGCCGTAGACGCATTGGCGCCGTGGCCGACGATTTCGAAGTTATCCAGCATGAATCCGTCGACACCGGTAGCCGCGAGACGCGGCGCGATGTAGTTGACGATCAGGTTCTGATAGTCGGCGTTGGCGGGATTCATCCAGTATTCCTGGAAGCCCGAATATCTGCTGATTTTGCGCCGAGGTATTCGCGCCGCACGACACGAAGCTGGACGGGACCGTGTTCCAGTAAGTGCGCGATTTCTCGCAGGCACCGAAATTCAGGTAGCTGAGCACCTTCGCGCCATTCGCCTTCAACGCGGCGATCTGCACGGCCGAGAAGGCGGGCGTGCCGTTGCCGAGGTCCGCGTCGATCACGATCAGCTTAAATGTGGCCGCCGCGTGGGCGATGTTGATCGCGCTGCCCTGGCCGTAATAGACGGCCCAGACCGGCGACGCCGGCAAGGCGCGCGCCGTCGAGATCGTCGGCGTGGTGCTCGAGCCGGAATTGGTATTCGTCGATGAATTGCCCGAACCGGACGAGTTCGTCGAACCCGTCGAGTTGCCGGAATTACCGGCGTTACTGGAGTTCGTGGCGCTGCCGGTGGCCGAACTCGTCGACGACACCGTTGTGCCATTCGTGCTGCCCGTACCGCTGCCGCCGCCTCCGCAGGCTGCCAGCAGACTGCAGGACGCGACGATCGCAGCCGCACCGATCCAGCGTTGCGCGATGCGGCGGCCGTAACGGACGTCGGCGGCAAGGCGCGCGCGCGCGGGCCGCCGAAGCGAGCCAGGATCATACTGATGCATGGTGGAATCCGAAGTCGAACGGTGTGAGGCCAAGGGTGTCGGCGCGCCGATTCACGCTCGTCAAACGCGCCGGGATGTCGCCACCTTAGAACGGCAGCACGAACACGATCTTGAGTCGCAAACAGCGACGCCTTGGGTTCAACCCCGCAACATATACGTTTCGTATTCCAAAGACATGAATTTGCGGTCGAGCACCTTCACGGATGCCACCACCACGACCAGCAGCGCCAGCGCAAAACCATAGCCGTAAAAATCCGGCCCGAGCCTGAGCGTGATGCCGGTGAAGAGTCCGTTCAGCACGACGAATGCGCCGGTGAGCCGCAGCACCACGCGCCGCCCGTCGAGATAGAAGAACACGTTGAGCAGACCCAGCAGCAACACCTGCAGACTCGCAGACACCACGTCGACGACGAGCAGCGGCATGTACAACGGCGAAATGCCGAGCGAGCCCAGCACGCGCTCGCCGAAGGCGATGATCAGCAGCAGCACGACCGTCTGCACCTTGATGATTTCGTACAGACCGGCACGCACGCTGCCCACCATCATGTCGCGCATCTCGTTGATATGGCGCAGCGTCGCGCCGCTGCGCACCGCGTCGTAGAAGGCGTCGTAGTACTCGACGAAATCCGCTTCGATGCGCACGAGAAACGTTGCCATGCCGGGCATCACGCACACGTAGGCAATAAAAATCGGAATGTCGTAAATCACCGAAGCATTCAGCGGTCCGATCACGTGCGTGCCCGTGCCCGGCGCATACCAGAACATGAACTTGTCGAGCCACACGCCGATGTTGAACAACAGGCCGACCAGCGCGAGGCTCGGGTAGGCGAAGCGCCGCTCGAACACCTCGAACGAAACGAAACGCTCGCTGCGGTAGTTACGGTAGATCAAGCCCGACAGACCGGCGAGCAGCACGATGTGCCCCGCCACGAAGCCGCCAAGCAAGCCGACCAGTCCATAGCCGTTCAACGCGAGTGCAAGGCACACCACGCACGCATAGCCCACCGCGAACACAACGAGGATCTGCCGATACTGCTTCACGCTCGACAAAAAAATCACGGCGATCCAGATGTTGCTGACCACGACGAAGCCCGTAATCATCAGCAAGCGGTAGATCAGCGGTTCCTCGCGGAAACCCACCAGCATCGCGATCACCGCGACCACGCTGGCCAGCACCGACGACACCAGCACCACGCCGTTATAGTTCGACAGCACGAGGTCGTCGCGCTTTTCGAATAGCCGGTCTGAGATGAAGCGCGTGAACGATAGTTGCAGCGGCCCGGTCAGAATCAGGCTGAGCGCGATCAGATACGTGACCGACACCTGAAACTGCACGATCGCAAAAGTCGGAATCACCGAGGTGAGACTGATCAGCCCGATGATCAGGATCCCAAAGATTGACAGGATCAGCGGACCGGAACTGATCAGGCCCGCGTAGGCATAGGCGCGCGCCACGCCGGTCAGCGTGTCGCGGCGCATGATCTTGCGTAATTCGAAGCCGATACCCGCCATCAGCGTGTCTCCTGCGATTGAACGGGCTGCGCCGGCTGCACGCGCGGGTCCGCCTTGGATTGGGTGCCGTGGTGCATCGGGCAGCGCGCCGCATCGGCGGCCGTGCCGTTACGGTCACGGTCCGGCATGGCGGCGAGGCGCTCATACAGCGTGCGATAGCGGTCGATCATCTGCTTCTTGGTGTAGTAGCGGCGCACGCGCGCGAGTCCGGCCTGCTGCGCAGCCTGCCAGCGCGTTTCGTCGGCGAGCAGCGACAGCACCGCCTGGGCGAACGCCGCCGGGTCCGCGAGCTGCACCACCATGCCCGCCGAGCCGAGCGCGCGATCTTCCTCATCCACGCCTTCGATCAATTGACGGCACGAACCCACGTCCGTCGTGATGGCCGGCACGCCGGCCGCGAAACCTTCCAGCACCACCAGCGGCAGCGCCTCGCTGATCGAGGTCAGCGCGATCACGTCGATTTTCGGCATCATGTCGTCGATACGCTGGAAGCCGAGGAATTTCACGTTGCGGCTCAGCCCGAGACTCTCCACCAGCGCGCGGCATTCGAGCGCGTAAGCGGGATCTTCCTCTTCCGGTCCGATGATCCAGCCTTCGAGATCCGGCATGGTGCGCGACGCAATGAAGATCGCGCGAATGAAGGTCTTGATGTCCTTGATCGGCACCACGCGCCCGATCAGCGCCACCACTTTGTGTGACCGCGGCTTGCGCTCGGCGACCAGCGGCGCGAGCGCGTCGACGTCGATGCCGTTCGGAATGCATTGCGTGCGCTCGGCGCGCGCGCCGTCCGTGACCTGGCGCTGGCGGTTCGCCTCGTACAACGCGACGATGTCGTCCGCCGCATCGTACGCGAGCTTGCCGATCGCTTCGAAGAAACGCACCCACAGTTCGCGGAAATAGCTGACGCGCGAGATATCGCGCTCGAACACCCCGCGGTTGTCGCGAATCCACTGGCTCTGCAGCAGGTCGATCTTGCGCTCTTTCGTATAGATGCCGTGCTCGGAGATCAGCAGCGGGCGCCCCGTGCGGTAATGCACCAGTGCGCCGAGAAAACCGCCATATCCCGTCGATACCGTGTGGTACACCTTCGCCGGCAACAGCTTTTCAGCGACGCGCGCGAGCTGCCACAGCGGCTTGTGCATGATGCGCACGGTCCAGAAGTAATCGGTGAACGAAGGATCGGTACAGTACTTCTGATACTGATCGACGATCGTGTCCCAGGCGGCGCGGCTCGACAGGAATTGTTCCTCGCTCAGCGCGCCGTTGGTCCCGAGCATCGGAATCACGTCGGCCATCAGCGCACTCACGTCCCGGCCGTTGCGCGGATCGCGCAGAGCGTCATGCAATTTCTGCGAGCGGGCAAAGGCCGCGGCGTCGCCATCGACGGCGCGCGGCTGGAAGTCCGCAACGGCCTGCTCGTACAGGTAGTGCGTTTCGATATGCACGACGTTGTCCGGCAGCGCGTAAGCAGCACCGTTGTAGTCCTGTTCCCGGCTGCCAATGAAGACAATCGCGAAACGGGTTGCCGGGTACGAGCGGATCATTTCATTGACCCAGCTCGACACGCCGCCTCGCACGAACGGGAACGTGCCTTCGAGCAGCAGGCAGACATCGGCATCGGCGGCACGGCGGATCGGGAGTTCTTTCATCATGACCAGTACTTCACAACCGGTTTGAGTGTGGGCAACGCGGCAGCATTGCCCAGCGATGCGAGAAGCTGCTCGACACGAGCGTAGTCGCCGCGCAGGAAGTCGGCTTCAGCCAGCCACGGCACCAGCCGTTCGCGCGGGAAACCGAGTGCGAGCGCTCGCCCGATGTATTCGTGCGCGGCGTTAGGCAAGCCGCTCGCCAGCGAGAGACGACCGCGAATCAGCCACAGCGCGGCGTCGCCCGGATCGGTTTCGAGCGCTGCCTGCGCGTAGCGGTCGGCCTGTTGCAGCGTATGGCGATAGACCGCGCCCTGCACCAGATTCTGGTACACGAGTTCGAAATAGAGCTCGGCGAGCATGCGGTTGAGCGCGTGGCGTTCGACGTCGCTGTCGGTCGCTTCGAGCGCTTTGCTGGTCCGGAAGATCTTCTGCATGATTTCGTTTTCGGCGTGATCCAGCGTGCCGTAAGCGATCAGGCGAATGTCTTCGAGTGGGTCGGCAAGCAACTCGCGCAGCAACGTGCCCGTCGTGCGAGTGGGCATGCTCTGGATCGCCACCAGCGCGGACAGCCGGTCGGTGGGCGACACCTGGGTGTTGGCAAGACGCGCCTGCAGCCGCGCGCCGCCGCCGTGCGACACACGCGACACCAGGTAGGTGACGAATTCCGGCCGCGGCACATCGGCGAGTTGATCGCTGTCCTTGTCGCCCGGAAAGAGCGCTGCCCAGAGGCAGCTAATCAGCACCACGAGGCCGCCGAACAGCGGCACGAAGGTGCAGGCGAGCCACAGGAACACGAACGACACCATGCGAGGCTCGCGATAATTCGCCGGCAGCCACGCGCGGAACGCGACCGCTTCGGCGAGTCCCGCCACCGCTTGCAACGCGAGAAAGCGCAGCAAAGGATCGATCGCGCCGGCCGGTTGCAGCAGGCTCGCGATCGCCAGATACTGCACGATCACGGCCACCACGGCCGCGAGCACGCTGACGATGAGTGAAAGGGTCTTAGACATCGAGGCCGCTTCGTTTGAGAAGACGCATCAGCGCCGCGCCCGGCTCGTCGCCCTCGAGGTGGAGCGTGTGAACGCCGACGCGCGCGTGTTCGAGGTCGGTGTTGAATTGGGCCGTCAGGCTGGCTTCGATCCGCGCCAGATAACCGTCGATACCGGTCGTGTCGGTGGCCGGCATCAGATTCACCAGCACCGACTGCTTCGCGGTCTGCACCGGCCACATCACGTCCAGTGAACGACGGCGGCGCATGACGTGCTCGAACAGCGAGTCGCCCTCTTCATCGCGCGGAAACGCCAGCGCGACGAGCGACGACGCCACGCCCGCCTTCTGCTGGAGACGCGTGAGGCGGCTCAGGTCGAGCGCGAATTCGTACGGGCAATTCGGCACGCTGTCGAGAATGCGTTGCACGAACGCGGAATGCTCGACGCCGTCCGCGTAATAGCCCAGCAACACCAGCAACAGTTGCAGGTTGTCGAAATTGAGCGACAGGAACGGCATGCGCTTGACGACAAGCAGCGCGCGCAATTCACCGTCCGCGGACACCAGCGGCGCGCAGACCAGGTACTGGCTGACCGGCACCACCGTGTTTTCGTTCTTCAGATGCGCGACGCTCAGCGTGTTGAGCGCATGCGTGACGAGTTCGTCGTGCATGGCGAGTTCGAACGCGTCGCCGATCTGCGCGATGGCCTGCGTGCCGAGCTTGCCGTGATGCACCGGATACAGCGCCGCGACTTCGATCTGGCAGGCCTGCGCGACGAATTCGAGCAGACCGCTCGCGCCGCCCAGCGGGTCGCTTTCCTTGCCCGCCGCCGGCACGGCGAGCGCCGTATCGGTGGCGACCGAGAGACGGCGCAACTCGGTAATCGAATCGCGCAACGTGGTCGGGCGGGACAGCAGGTCCTTTTCGAGCCGCTCGTGCGAGAGCCGCATCAGATAGTGACTGTTGGTCAACGCCACGAGACGGTCGTTCAGGTAGTCATTCAACGAGGACGCGCGCCCGGCGCGGCTGCCCCACGTATCGCCGAAATGCCCGGCGAGAATCGTCTGGATCAAACCGCCCGCGAAATATAGCGTGGGGAACGGATCGCCGTGCTGATAAAAGAGCGTCCATGCACCGAGCATGAAAGCACCGCTCAGCAGACCGAGCAGGGCGCCGTAGCGCAACGCCACCAGCAACGGCACCAGCCACAGCCACGGAAAACCGGCGTGCAGCAGCAACGGGTCTTCAGGATGAAGCCAGCGGGCCACGGCCAGCACGACCAGCACGAGCACGACAGTTTCAACGATCGCGAACGGCCGTGCCACCGCGGGCGCCAGCAAGCGGCGCACGCGTCCGAGATTGCCGAACGGATGCGCATGGCGCGGCTTCGAGGCGCCCGGGTTGTTTTCCACGGCTGCGGTATTCACGGCCATTTCCTTTTTACATGTCGGGTTTCAGCTTGCGGCCCGCACTTCGGGCGCAAGCCGCAACCTTGGGGATATGCTTACCGGCGTCCTTATTGACGCGCTTGCAACGGCGACAGAACCTTGCCGATCAACGAAGTCGCCACGCTCGACAGACCCGAGCGGCTCCAGCCCGTACGCGTACCCGTCGCGCTCCACACCACGGCGCCGTTCGACACGTCGATCAATTCGAAGGTCACGCCGACCACCGGCTCGCCGTCCACGCCCGTCTTGTAGCGCCATTCTTCGACCGCGCCGGACAGCACATAGCGGGCGTTCTGCGAACGCGCCCATTCCAGCGCCTTGTCGCCGTCGGCGCGCTGCGTGGTGTCGAACATCGCATTGCGGCTCGAATCGGCCGGCGCGATGCGCACATCGGCGATACCGCCCGCGCGCAGCGTGTTGGCCGCGATCGACTCGGCGCTATGGCCCGCGTCCGGCGTTTCAGTGTAGTTGGCGATCGACACGACCGCCACTTTGTCGCCGCGCGAGAGCGCCGGGCCCGAGGTCTGACGCACCGTGCCGCATGCGCTTACCATCAGAGCCAGCGCGGTTGCCGCGGCACACCAGGCGCTCGTACGAACCAATCGTTTAATGCCGACCATGAAGAATGCTCCTTTGGATATGTATTCGAAATCAGGTTCAATAAAACCAGCTATACCGTGCGCCGATCTGGGTCACGGGCGTGCCGAGATGCGACACGCGCTGATGCGAGAAGTAGATTGCCGCGTGATCGCCGCCGAAGATCGTGCCCGCGAGCCCCAGGCTGATCGCCGGCCCCCAGCCTTGATTCGAGTCGTGCTGTAGGCCCACGTCGAGGAACGGCCGCCACGCGCGCGTGTACTGGTCGATCAGATCGTTGCCGAAACCGAAGAAAAAGCCGTATTGCGAGTATGTCTGCGGGATGAAAGTCGACGCGGTGACCGGCCCGGCGGCCGCCGGGACCAGCCTTGAAATCAGGGCGTCGGCGTTGCCGCTCGCGCCGTAGTCGCCATGCGCGCCGACCAGGCGGAACGTGTAGTCCGGATAGTTCGTGCGGATCCGATAGCCGATCTCGCCCGTCGACAGCACGCCGCTGCCGAGGTAATTGCGTGCCTGGCTATAGAAACGATCCGCTTCGACGCTGCCCGTGGCGTACAGATTCTGCGTCATGCGATACGTGACCGTACCGATTACGTTGTCCTTCATGCCGCCGACCAGCAGTGCCTGCGATTCACGCGCCGTCTGATTGCGGCCTGCCTTGACGGCCACCGACAACGGCGAGTTCCTGCCCCACTCCGCTGCCACCGCCACGCTATAGAAACTGTCGAGCGCTTCGCGGCGGCCGGCTGTCACCATGAAAGCCGTGTCGTACGTTTGACGCCGCGCGAAAAATTCCACGGACCGATCCACCGACGGCACGTTGGTCAGTTGCGACTCGTCCGTCGAATGCTGGAAGCGCTGCACACCGTTCACGCCGACCATGTAGAAATCGGCAATCTTGATGCTGCCCGCCAACGTCTGCTCGACGTAATCGAGCGGATGCTCGACGAAGCTGTTCACCGTCGCGTCGAGCGATTGCGGCCACGTCAACGCGGTCTGCTCCAGCCGGCTATGCAGTTCCGAATCGTAGGGCGCGCCTTCCAGGCCTTGAAACGCGAGGTTTTCAGCCGCGCCCGGACGATCCACCGCGATCGATGCGTCGATACGGTTGTAGAGCGGCAAACGCGCGCCTTGCTGGTCGAGCAGACGCTCCATCGCGGGCTTGTCGTTTTCAGCAAGCGCGATCGCGATCAACTGCTCCGAAGGCTGCACCAGCACATTGGCGTACTGGCGAGCCAGCCAGCGCTTTGCCAACGGATTCGCTTCATGCGACATCGCCCAGGCGAGCGCCACGTCGCGCGCTACCGACGAAGTCAACTGCGCCTGATCCGGCGACTTCGCAGCCACGTGCGCCTTCACGGGTTGCGCGGGCGGCAGGCCGGCCGCGTCGCCGAGCAGCGTGCGGCGCGCTTCGGCGTTGTCGTTGCGGCCTGCGTCGCTGGCGAGCAGATCGATCAGGAAAGCCTTCGACACGTCCGCGTTTTCGAAGATCGACGCGAGCGTGACCTGGCGGCCGAGCATCTGCTCGCGCACTTCGCTGCCCTGTGAAGCGCGCGTGCGCAGCACGATCTGCCCTTGCGCGCTGTTGGCGCGAACTTCGGCCTCTTCCTGCTGCATCTGACGCCAGACGTTGCGACGGATCGACCACGCGAGATCGCTGCGCCCCGCCATTTCCTGCGCTTCGGCGTAGGTGAGTTGCCACAACGGATCGCGCGACATCGACGCCGACTGCAGACGCAGATATTTCAACGCGGCTTCCGGCCGGTTCAGACGCATCAGCGCGGCGGCCAGCGGGCCCCACAAGGCCGGCGCCTGCGCGGGCGCATCGCGCCATTCGGCGACCGCCTCGCGCAATTGCGCTTCGCTGCCGTAGTCCACCAGCGTCCAGAGCAGCGCGGCGCGCAAGTCGAGCGTCGCGCCGGGCAGCGACACCGCGTGCTGCAGATCGTGCAGTGCGTCGAGCGGACGATCGGTCTGGCGATAGTATTCGGCCCTCACGCGCAGGAACGCGGGGTCGGCTTCGCCAGCCGTCAGTTGTTCGGGCGTCAGGCTCTTGAGCAACGCGTCGACGCGGTCGTATTGCTCCGCATCCGTGTAATAGTGAATCGCGCTCTGCAGCGCGCGCTGCGAGTGGTCGCGGCGGAACTGCAACTCGGACGTGCGAGCCGCGTCGACCGGGTACGCGTCGTAGAAGTACGTCATCGCGCTCAGGTCTTCGGGTGTGGCCTGGCCGCTCGCCAATAGATGCTTGTAGGCGTCGTTCGCTATGTCGTCACGCTGCAATAGACGCGCGAGTTGCGCGGCATTGCGCCAGAACAGCACGTCGTCGTCCTTGGCGCCCCGGCGCGCGGCCAGCAGCGTGTCGAGCGCGCCCTTGTAGTCGCCGTGGCGATACAAAAGGCTCGCCGTGCGCAGCGCGTATTGCGTGTTCGAGGGATAGAGCTGATTCAGCTTGCGATAGTAGGTCAGCGCTTCGTCGTCCTGACCGGAGCGCTCGGCGAGCTGACCCAGGCGCGAATCGATTGCTTCAGCCGGCGAATTGCGTTGGCGGCCGCGCAGGAAAGCCAGCGCGTCGTCCGGACGGCCGAGACGCTCGTAAGCCGCAACCACCGAGTCGGCCAGCTTGAGATCGCCGGGCGCCGCATTCGATGCCTGGATCAACGCCGCCAGATAGGCATTGTCGTCGTTGAGCATGGGCGCGAGGCGCATGACGTTTTTCCAGCCTTCCGGATCGTGCGTGGTCTGTGCGTAAGCGAGCCACATCTGCAAGGCGAGCGGCGACGCATGGTTCCATTCGGCGACCTGAGCAAGGCGCTTGGTCCAGAGTGGCGAGCCTGGGTTCTTGCTGACCTGCTCGGTAGCGACTCGCTGTGCGTTCGGCAGATCGCTCGATTCGAGGAAGGACTGGTAAAGGAGGCTCGGGACGTCGTTCGATGCGGCTGCGGAGTTCGATGCGGCAGACGGCGCCGCAGGCGCAGCTGCTGCGGGACTCGACGCCGCGGCCGCCGACGCAGACGCAGCGCTGGACACCGCGACGCGCACGAGACGCACATCGCGCGAGCCGTGCGTGCGAGTGTGCATGGCTACACCGGCCCCGCCTTGCGGACCATCCATATACGCGTACTGCCCTTGCGAGCCGTCTTCACGCGAGCGTTCGCGGATGAAGGCGACGAGACGCAGCGCGCCGTCCTGATCAGGCTGAGCCCGCGCATAGCCGGCCAGCGCCTTCGCGTAACGGTCGACGAGATCCGGACGATGCGCCGCGCGCGCCAGATTCAGCAACACGACGAGCGTTTCGTGATCGTGCGCGAACGCGGCGCCGTGTTCGTTGGCGGCCGCGAGCGCCTCATCTAGCAGATTGCCCGATTGCAAGGCCCGAATACCTTCGAGAAAGCACTGACGCTTTGCATCGAAGGTCGCAGCGCTCGCTTGCAGTCGGAACCAGCCGTTCGCCGCGCCGCGATAGTCGCCCCCATACATGGCGAAGCGCACCACTTCGCGGTTCCAGCGCGTTTGCTGCGCCGGGTCCTGTTCAGCGAGGCGCGCATAGAGTTGGCCGGCGAGCTGTTGCGCGTTCACCGAGGCGGCTGCTTCCGCCAGCATCTGCAGATCGGCATTCGACCACGTCAGCGCCGCCGCATTCGTGAGCTGCGTACGCAAACGGGCGAGCGCGGCATCACGGCCCGGATCGTTAGCGGGCAGCGCAAACGTCTCGCGCGTATCGACCGTTAGACGCAGCAACTGCGCCGCGCGGCGCATGTGATCGCTCGGAATCGCTTCCATGCGGGCGGCGATACGGCGCGCGTCCTCGTTGCGGCCAAGCCGCACGTACTGCGTGCCGAGCACCGAGAGGATTTCCGTGTTGTCGGGCTGCACGCGCAGCCATGCTTCGAGGTAGGCGATGCTGAGATCGCTCGGCGCGTCGGTCGACGTCATCCGGCTACGCAGGCCGCCGCGCGGATGCACGAGATACAGCGTGATCAGCACGACGCCCGCGAGCAGCAGGACGAGCCACATGGGCGCGATGCGAGGGCGATTAGCGGCCACAGGCGACCTCGACGGACTGGTAGTTCAGTTTCTGTCCGACGTCAGCCGGCGTATCGAAACGCAGGAACTCGCCGTCGCGACGCGTGGCGACAGCCTGCTTGTTGACGCTGACCTTGCACTGCTGCGCGTTGGCCAGTTTCACGAATGGCTGGTAGTGACCGGCGAATTCGAAACGCATGCCCTGCGCCGTGCGCCGGAAGTTGCGCACGAAACCGTTGGCTTCGCCGATATACGGCGCCGCCTGTGTGGCCGCCGCGCTGCCGATTGCAAAGCGGGCGTTGCCGCCGTCGATATGGATATACGTGCCGTCAGGTCCCGCTGCAAAGCCGGTCACGCCCGACGCGTTATCGAGCGACGGTTTGGCCGCTTGCGGCCAGTGCAACTCACGCACCTCGCCGTTGCCGCGCACGATCCAGTCGCTCGCCTGTGGGCCCACCTCTTTCGCCACGGCGAACGTGTGCCAGTCGAGCACCTTGCGGATGTACTCGCTCACGTAGACCGGCATCACCGGCTGCTTGAGCACGGTTGAAAAGATCTGGTCGAGCGCGCGCAACGAGGCGACCTTGGTGCCGCTATACATGTGGTAGTAAATGTCGATCGGCTTGAAGCGCAGTGGCCGGTCGGTCATCGAGAAGGTTTCGAGCACGCGCGTAAAGCCGTAGAACGGACCTTGCCAGTCGTTCGTGTAGACGTTCTCGTCCTGATTCGGCGCATACACCTGATACGCGCCCGGCCCCTTGTCCACGCCGATCGGCGCGATATTGGTCCAGCTATTGGCTGACCTGGTGATTACCGTGTCGCCGCCGTTGAAGTTGTAGACGCCGGCCTCGTACACCTTGCGCACGACGAAACCCGGCGGCCGGCAATCGCCGGACCATTGCAGCAGCACGGTCTTCTTTCCGGGCGGCGCGAGGCGCGTGTTGATGTAGTCGATCGAACCGGTGATCTCACGGTCGATATTGAAGTGATAACCCGGAATGTTCAGCGAGAACGCCGCGTCGCCGCCTCCGCGGTCCACCTGCGCGCCGGTCTTGCTGTCCACCTGCTCCCATTGGAACGGATGCGAATACGTGTGCGTGCCGATCTCGACATGCGGCAGCGCGAACATCTTGCGCGCGATCTCTTCGAGACGCGGCGAGATATCCGGATGCAGGCCCTTGGGGCCGACTTCGCCTTCGATCACCGAGAGCGTCATCGGCACCTGATAGCGGGTGAAGATCTGCTGATACAACGCTTCGCCGGAATAGTCGGGGCCGGGAAATTCGGCGCGCGAGGCGAAACCGTCGCCGTCCACGTGTGACATGAGCAGACGCCGGCCGTTTTCGGTCGTGACGCTCGGCGACGGCATGTCCTGCAGACGCAGCGCCGCTTTCATGAACGCCATCGGCTGAATCGCCCAACGCTCCTGCTCGATGCTGTCGAGCGACGCCACGGTGTACGGGCTGAGCGCATAGCCGCCCCACGGCGTCAGCGCGACCTGATCGAGCAGCACGCCGTTGGCCGAGACGCGCAGCAACGGCTGGCTGCGCGAACCCACGCGCACGCCTTGCAGATCGCGCGGCTCGGGCTTCGGGCTGATTTCGAAGCCGACCATCGGATCGCTCTTGACCACTGTGACCGGCGCGGCCAGGGTTCCCCCCACGGCTTGCAGGTCGAGTGCCGCGCCGGCCGAGCCGGCCGCGTCGAAGCCGAACTGGCCGAGGAACGCGACGGGAACGTGATCCGCCATGCGCGCCGCGACCCAGCGTTGCCACGCTTCGGGATCGGGCACCGCGCCGCGCTGGATCCACGCGACGACGCCCGCGTAGCGATCCGGCGTGATGGCGTCCGGCAGACGCGACGAGAAGTCGGCGTACTCGACGTCGTAGCCCATATAGTTGAGCGGCGTGGCCAGATCGCGCACACCCGCGCTCAGGTCGAGCGGATCCTGGGTGTCGCGGTCCTGCACGACGAGAATCTTGCGCGGCAGCACTTCGATCTTGCCGATGCCGACCACGTCGCGGGCCTTGCTCGTCACATAAGGCAGCATGCCGGCCGACACGACGCGCGCCGCCGTGTCGCGGGCGCATTGCCGGTCGTTGCGCGCGCAATATTCCACGGACACCACCGGCACGCCGCTTTGCTGCGTGAATGCGCGCGCATCCGCAATGCGTTGCGCGCGCAACGATTCGGGGACGTCGAGAAGCTGGCCGCTGTCGCCGAGTCCACGCACCAGCGAATCGCCGACTACCGCGTAGAGCGACTTCGCAACCGGCAGCGCGTTACGCATGACGTCGGCGCCGCCCGCCACGAGGCGCGCGTCCGGATGCGCTTCATGAATGCGGCCGGCGGCGGCCACGGCCGCGGGCGTGTCGAGCAGGAAGCCACGATAGCCGCGCTGCCACAGCGGTTCGATCTGGCTGGAGAGGAATGCGTCGGCCGATCCGGCGGACTCGGCACCGGTGGTGCGGGCGATCCAGGTGGTATGCGCGAGCGGATGAGCGGCCGGGTCGAAACCCGTGGCGGGATCGACGACGACGGCATCGAATGCTTGCAATTCGCCGACAGGCGGATTGGCGGCGTAGAAGAAAGCGACGTTGGGGGCAGACGCGGCAGAGGTGGAGCTGGTCGCCGCGGCAGCGGACTGCAGCGGTGCAGCCTCCGTCCGTGTCACTGCATGAGTCGCAAGCGGTGCAATACCGGCCGCGCCAAGCATTACCGCTATCAAGGTGCGCGTAAGAAATCGTTCGCCCGCACGTTCGACCACCCCGCAAGAGTCCCCGCCGGCGCATGCCCGGGTCCGCTTCTTCATCGCCAAAATCTTTACCCCGTTCAGTCTGAACGCAAGCGGCGTTCTCCTTGTGGGGAGAATGTTTCCGCTAGCGGATTTTCGAGCCGGCCCGTCGGCATTATTTGCATCGCGCAAAAACTGACTTTGCGCCGGATGCGATACCGACTTTTTGTCTGATTACTGGTAAGGCGGTGGAAGATAGCACATGACATGTGGCGTCTCAAGCTCGCTTATGTCGTCGGCGGAATCTGGATTGTTAAATAGTGGTAAATGCATCCGCTTGAATTCAAAGGCAAACGATTGCGCACCTGAGCACAACCGATATCAAGTGTTGCGGCTGCTTAAAATCGATTCGTCAAGGAGATCCGCAATGTGTTGGAAAACCGCTGCAGCAGGCAGATCAATCTTGCTGGCTCTTAATCTTCCGATCAATAAATCGCGCGAGACAGAGGCGTTGCCCTACTCTTTCTGCGCTCTTTCAAATATTTTTAATCCTCGTCAAACAGGCGTAATCGACCGGCGTTCAAGCTCGGCTCACCGCGGCATGCTGCAATAAATACCGAAACGCAAAAAGAAATCGATTTTTTTTGGTTACTCTGGATGGGGTTCGAATCAAACGACAAAAAAATAAATCGGCCCCCTAAAGAAAACTCAAGGGATGCCGTTAGCGCAGTTTGGGCAAACCCGGAGCGATCCGGCGACGCAAAACTACAGGGACTCCCTTGCGGGAGTTTGCCAGTTGCCCGCCGTGTCCACGGCGGGCCAATCGACAGCGGTTTCGAAAGACCGCGTCAGGAGGCTACATGCAAGAAAATCGGGGAATGGGTGCGGTTGCGGGTGTGCGTGCGGTCTTCGCGTTGGAATCGGCGGAAACAACCCGCCTTGCGGGGCGCACCGGCAGGTGTCTGAAACGCGTTGGACTCATCGCAGGTCTGTTGCTGGGATGCCTCGACGGCACGGCCTTCGCGGCGGGCAGCACGGCCACCAGTCTCGTCGTACCGTCCTACTTCAACGCCACCGGCAGCGTCGCGAACTGGAACAGCCTCGTGACCTCGGCGCGCAAAGTGCCGACCACCGCCATCCTGAATCCGAACAGCGGCCCCGGCGTCAAGGAAGATCCGAACTATGCCGCCGCCGTCGCCAAGCTTCGCGCCGCGGGCGGCAAGGTGCTGGGCTATGTGTCCACCTCGTACGGAAAGCGCTCGCTCTCCGCGGTCGTGGCCGACATCAATACCTACGTGGCGCTGTATAAGGTGGATGGTTTTTTCATCGACGAGATGACGTCCGATAGCCAGATGTCGCACATCCAGTTCTACCAGTCGATCTACAACTACATCAAAGGACTGAACGCCACCTACTCGGTGACGGCCAATCCGGGCACCAACATTCCAGAACTCTACGCAAGCCTGCCGACGGCCGACCAGTTCGTCGTGTTCGAAAGCACTGCGAAGAGTTACGCAAAATATCAGCCGATGAGCTGGCAAGCCGCCTATCCGAAGAACCGCTTCGTGCACATGGTGTATGGCGCGACTGCCGCGCAATTGCCGGGCGTCGTGCAATACGCGAAGACGCATGGCGCGGGCGGCGTGTATGTCACGTCGCTTGCCGGGGGCAATCCGTATAAGGCATTGCCGCCCTACTGGAACGATGAAGTGACGGACGCCGCCGCGCATTGATGAGCTGACTTATATTGACATGCTGCTTGCTGCGGCCGGTGACACCGGCCGCGCACCTCTTATAGCCCACATTCATTCGTGAACGCTCGGGTCTGGAACGCCGGCCGCCGCCGTGTCGAAATCCGCGTTGGCGTGGATACGACAGCCGCCTTCTCGCCGCCGGCTTCAAACGAAATTTCCTTCACGCCGACGCGCCGATCAGACGCACGCCCTCGCACGGCCAGGTCTGGGCACACGTATTGCTCTATTCCGCTCGCCGGCAAATAACCCGTCAAAGCACGCAGTGCCCACAACGAGTCGCCGTTTTCCATTTCAATCCAGCAATCCATCGGTGGGAGGCCCCATGCTTCGATACGCTGCAATCTTCTTCATCATCGCAATCATCGCCGCGGTATTCGGCTTTGGCGGCATCGCCGCAGGCGCGACGGAAATCGCCAAGGTCCTGTTCTTCATCTTCGTGGTGATCTTCCTCGTCACCTTGCTGATGGGCGTGATGCGACGCTGATGAATGCTTCGACCGTTTAGGCGGAAACACACCTGCCCCGGCGCGAGAATCAGCAATCCGTTGCAATACTTGCCGTACCGTATTGCAATTGTTGCTGCCCGCGCCGGGGTTTTCACTTCCGGGCTCGACCTGCATCCATGCGTTCTACACAGCGCATTGCACCGCAGCACTTCCCCGCTCTTCGTTGTCGCTTCCTCGTCTTCACGCCGCGCGCGCAATCGGCGCACGCACGCTCAATCGATGCGACCAGTTAGCGAGCGTACGCGTCGCCACCGGCGGCTTGCTCAAGATCGCGCTGTCGTAACGCTTGCCGTCGAAGCGCACGAAATCGACGATACGAAACCCCTGTTCACGATAAAACGCGATCAGATGCGCTGCCGGTTGCGGCGTGTCGAGCGCAAGCTCGGCATAACCTCGCGTCGCGGCCCAATGATCGGCGAATGCGATCAGCAACGTAC
This sequence comes from Paraburkholderia sp. BL9I2N2, assembly GCF_004339745.1. GTDB lineage: Bacteria > Pseudomonadota > Gammaproteobacteria > Burkholderiales > Burkholderiaceae > Paraburkholderia. Next base: position 2,787,472 of record NZ_SMGP01000001.1, read on the forward strand.
CGATACCGCGCGACTGCCACACCGGTTCGACCGCGAACTGGCGCATGCTGGCGATATCGTCGCGACGGTATAGATCGCACGCCGATTCACGGTCCGTCGCATAGAGCGTCATCGTGCCGACGATGCGCCCGTCGCACACCGCCACGTAGCAATCGCCGCGCGTTGCGCGCAAGCGTGTGGTCTCGACGGTCTGATCCACGCACGTGCAATTGAGGCCCATCGCGCCGAGCGGCGTGAAGGCCCGATGCAACAACGCCGTCAACGCGACGAACGAATCGCGTGCCGGATCGAAGCGGCGCAATTCGACACGGCCCATGCCGTGACACACGTAGTCGATACGAACGGATTGTTGCTTCGTTGCACGTCGCTTCACGTTGAGCACCTCGTGGTATCAAGATGCTCGAAGTGTAGATTTCGCGTGGATGCGTCTCAAGAAAAAATGTCGTAAAAACTCACATGGGACCAGGCGCCGACGCATTAGCCCAAAGCCGGCACGAGCTGCGGCCCACCTTCGCGCAGACCGAGATGCAATTCCTCGCAGAGGAACGTTTGCAAGGTTTGCACGGCGGCCGCCTGCGCGCCGGAAACCTCGCGCATGAAGAGCCCGAAGTCCGCGGTGGGCGCGTCGGGCAAAGCCTCGCTTTGACCGAGCACGCGCATCGATTCCGAACGAATGTTGCCGTCGAGCAGCACCGACACGCCGAGCCCCGCTTCAACCGCGGATTGCACGGCCGGCAGACTGGTGCTGGTGCACACGATGCGCCACGCGATCCCCGCGCGCCGCAGCGCCGTCAACACCTGCTGCTGCCATAGACACGCGCCGCCGAATGCCACCACCGGCAACGCGGCCTGCGCGTCGCGGCTAAAACCGCGCGCGCCGACCCAGAAGAGTGGTTGCGTCCACGTGAGAAGCGGCGTTGCGTCGACCAGCGCGGGATCGCCGACCACCACGTCGAGGCTGCCATCCGCGAGCCGGTTCGACAGCGCCGCACTGCTGTCGACGACGATCTCCAGCGCCACTTGCGGATAAGCGATCGAAAAGCGCCGCAACGCCCGCGGCAAACGACCGACCGCAATGTCCTCCAGCATGCCGAGCCGCACGGTGCCGGACACCTGCCCTGCGCTCAACGCGCGGCGCGCATCGGCGCCCGCGCCGAGTATCGTGTGAGCATACGGCAGCAACAAGTGACCTGCTTCGGTAAGCTGCACGCCGCGCGGCGAGCGGTCGAGCAGGCGCTGGCCGAGTTCTTCTTCGAGCCGACGCAATTGCATGCTCACCGCGGCCTGGGTCCGCGCGAGGCGCGTCGCCGCCACGCCCACCGCGCCCGTCTCGGCCACGGTGACGAAGGCGCGCAGCAGGCTGCTGTCGAGATCTCGGGTCATAAAGGTTCTTGAAGTCAGCATAAGAAATATCAACTTATCTTAATACCGCCGGCACCGATAAGATAGCGATGACGAACTCCGATCGAGCGCCAACTCACCAGACGACCATGCAGGACACCACCCTCAAAGCCGCGCTGAATCCCGCGCAAACCCGCGTCAAACCCGCCCGCAGCGCGGCCGGGGCGGCGTTGCTGTGCGTACTGTCGATGTCGTGCGTGCAATTCGGCGCCGCGCTTTCCGCGCCGACGATGGCCACCTACGGTTCACTCAGCACCACATGGTTGCGCCTGTGCTGGGCGGCATTGGTGCTCGCCTTGCTGGTGCGTCCGCGCTTGCTGAGTTACTCGCGCGCTCATTGGACTGCCGCCGGCGTGCTCGGCGCGGCGATGGCGGGCATGACCCTGTGCTTTTTCGCGGCGCTCCAGCGCATTCCTTTAGGACTCGCCGTCGCGATCGACTTTCTCGGGCCGCTCGCCGTCGCGACCTTCGCGGTCCGTCGCGCGCGAGCCTTGCTCTGGCCCGCGCTGGCGATTGCCGGCGTCATACTGCTTTCGCGTGATCGCGCCGGCTGGATCGGCGAACCGCTCGGCGTGCTGCTCGCCTGCGGCGCGGCGCTCGGGTGGGGCACCTACATCGTGTTGATGAAGAAGACCGGCACCTTGTTCGCTGGACTCGAGGGACTGTCGGTATCGCTGATCGCTGCGGCACTCGTGGCCACGCCATTCGGATTGGCGCAAAGCGGTCTGCATGTCGCGACGGGCCAGATCGCGGCGACGGCGGGCCTCGCGGTACTGGTCCCGCTGTTGCCGTACGCGCTGGAAATGGTGGCGCTGCGGCACATGCCGGCCGCCTCATTCGGAATCCTGATGAGCGTCGAACCGGCGATCGGCGCGTTGGCCGGCTTCGTCGTACTGCATCAGCCGATGGGGGTTCTACAGATCGCGGGCACGTTGCTAGTGGTGACCGCAAGCGTCGGCGCCGTAGTGGCGACGCGCTGACAGGCGCGGCGCGAGGCGCGCGCTTCGGCGCGGCAAGACCGCACACTCAACTCAGGCGATGTTTTCCGCTTCGTAAAGACGCCGGCCCGCGGCATCCTTCGCGCCAAGGGTCGGTTCGAAATCGATCGGCCACTCGACGCCGATGTCGGGATCGCGCCACAGAATGCAGCGCTCCAGTTCGGGAAACCAGTACTCCGTGGTCTTCCACAAACACTCGGCAAAGTTGGACAGCACGACGAAACCGAGCGCGAAGCCCGGTGGCGCCCAGATCTGTCGATAATTGGCCGCACTCAGATACGCCCCGCACCACTTGCCGAAATTCGGCGAATTGAGCCGCACGTCGACGGCAACCGCAAAGACTTCGCCCACCACGACCCGCATGAGGCGACCCTGAGGACGTTGCACCTGATAGTGCAACCCGCGCAACACGCCATGCACCGCACGCGAATGCCGGTCCTGCACGAACTGGAAAGCTTGCGAGAGGTCGTCGATAAACTCGTCCGCGCTGAAGCTCTCGAAGCAGAAGCCGAATTCGTCGCAAAACACCTCGGGCTCGATGAGTTTCACCTCCGGCAATGCCGTCGCGATCACCTTGTTGCCCATTGCTGCTGTGCTCGTAAGAAGCCTGACCGGCGAAAACGCGGCCGCCACGACGGACGCGCCCAACTGTCGTCAGGCGCCCCGCCGCCGGCACGGGCACCTGCATGAATATTACGCCTCGCTCGCCACGCGGCTGCGCGCGCGATATTCGGTTGGAGATAGCGCCATGCGCTTGCGGAAAATCTTCGCCAGACGATCGCCGTTGCCCGTGCCGCTGCGCCGCGCAATCTTGTCGACCGGTAGTTCGGTCTCGGTCAGGAAGTTGCACGCAATGCGTAGTCGGACCTGCAGCAGATAGTCCGACGGCGTGACCTGCATTTCATGCTTGAAACGCCGCAGGAAATTGCGCTCGCTCATCGCCGCGACCTGCGCGGCGTCGGCCACTGAAACCGGACGGTCGCAATTGGCCTCCATCCAACGCGCCGCGGCACGGATCTTCTCGGCCACGCTGAGCGTGCCGCCTTCCGCCGGCAACGGCACCCAGGTTGCAGCCATGCCAGGCATCACGCGGTCGGCAACGCTGCGAGCAAGCTCGGCACCGAGATCGCGTTTGATGAACATGAGCGCGCTGCGGGCACAATCGTTACGATCGTTGGACGCGTTGAGCGCGGACTCGCCGGTGACATTGCTGAGATAGCGGTTCACCTGCAGTCCGTCGCTATCCGTCGGGCCAGCCGCTTCCAGCACGAGCCGCCCTTCACCGATTGTTTCGATCGCACGCGTGCGCGATTGCACCGAACGCAGCCAGCCCAGCACGCGCTCGTCGCGCGCGGCCACATGCGCGCCGTAGCCGCCCGCGATGAACAGCACGTCGAAACCGCTGGCAAAGCGCGCGTCGATACGGTCAGTCCAGATGCGCGCGGAAGAAGAACTGGCGACGCTGCCGCCGTCCATGGAAAGGAATTGCACTTCGTAAGGTTGTTCTTCACCGGCGCGCGAACCCGAGAGTTCGTTCGCGGTCTGGAACATCTCCACCACGGTGCCTGGGCCGAGCAGCCAGAAGCCGTCGAACAGCAACACGCCGATTCGCCGCGTTGCACTACGCACGTTCAATGTCGGCGTATGTAACCAGGTGATCCTCGCAGTATCAAGGTGCATGTGCGGCATGATATTTCCCCAAACTGTCGTACATTGTGGACCCCGATCGCCGTTAGCAGCCACTATGAGCGAAATGATTTATTGCCGGCAGAATCACGGCAAGGCCACTTAACGGATTAAGCGTGATGTTAGCGGAATGGATCGCTATAGTAAATTTGAAAAACAAATTACTATCGAGAAACAGAATGTATGAAGAAAACCGTAATCTTGCGTTTGATATGAGAACGGCAGGTTGCGCAGCCGCGACAGCAAACCATGCTGGCGCGATTTTCGTCATCTGGCCGGGAAGCCAAGTACAGCCTTGATCTTCCGGCATCGGCGCGCGTGAACCGAGCCTGTCGGCAGGGATTCGATTTGTGACCCGCGTATGGCGGAGCCCCATCCAAAAGTGTTTCAAACTTGAACTCCAAACCTCCCAGATAATGACCGTTCAATAGCGGCTTTATTCGCAAATTGGGAATTTATTGACCACCTGATGCAATCGAACCCGTATTTAACGAATCGATCGTGATTAAAGATTTTGAATCGCGATTCTCGAACGCCCAAAAATGTTTCTATATTGAAACATTGGCGGTTTTATACGTATGAACAATAGGCGGTTGCGGCGCACAATTCTGGCAAACTTCAGAGGATTGAACGCCGGCCGCGGCGAATGCGGCCGGCGCGTTCCTTAAACAAAGTTTCATCCGTGGATCGTGCTCTTTAAGGATTCGCCAGACGCGGCAGCGACATAATTTGTGCATCGTGATAGCCGCAAGGAGCCAGCACATGTCGCGCCCCATGAGCATCGAAAGAGTCAACGAATATGGTCAGCACGCGGTTCGCATCGCCATCGCAGACAGCGCCGTGCTACTCGACGTGGCCGATCTGGACGCCGTGATCGAGCACCTCAGCGTCCTGCGGGCCGGCATGCGCCCGGAAGTGCCCGAGGAGCCGCTGCGCACCCACCAGTACGTGATCGAGATCGACCCGTGCTGGCATGCGGAGAAGCATCCGCTGCACGATGGCGCCGTGCTGTTCCTGCGGCATTCCGGTCTCGGCTGGGCCGGTTTCGCACTGCCCACCGAAAGCCTCGCCAAACTGCACCACGCGCTCACGCAGCAACTGGAAGCCTCGCTGGAAGTACACGGCATGCTCAACTGAAACACCCGCAGGCAGGCTTGTTGCGTTTCACGCAGGACTGCGTTTCAGATCACACGCGCAACGCGTTACGCAGTCCACCTATACTTCAGTGGCCGCGTAGCGGCGGTTACTTTCATTCAAGTCTCTTTCGCAAGCGCGGCTTTGTCCGCGCTCTTTTTTGTCCCTTACTTAGTGTTGCTCACAGTTCTCCTGGAACCGGCAAGCCGTTCGCGCGTACAGTTCATGAACATTGCACAAAATTAAAAAAGACTTAATGCACCTAGCAGCGCGGATTTATCCGCCATCGCCGATGATGCACCCATCGCCCTTCTCTACTGTTCCAACATGAACCAGCTACAAGCGATGCGTGTCTTCACACGAGTAGTCGATCTCGCCAGCTTCAATCTCGCGGCGAGACAGTTAGGCATGTCCGCGGCCGCGGTCACGCGCAGCGTCGGCACGCTGGAAGCGCATCTGAACATGCGCCTATTGAACCGCACCACACGCAGTCTTTCGCTGACGGACGTGGGCCGCGAATATCTCGATGGTTGCCGCGCGATCATCGAGAAACTCGACGAGATGGAATCGAATCTGCTGGAGACCACCCGCGACCCACAGGGCACGTTACGGATCGCCACACCCATGACCTTCGCCACCGCGGGCTTGGGCGCGCTGCTTGCCGCCTACCGCACGCTGCATCCGCGCGTGGACTTCGACGTGACGACGTTCGACACGCAGATCGATCTCGTGGAAGGCGGCTTCGACGTGTGCTTCTCCGACGACCGGCGCCTCGCCAATTCCACACTGGTGAGCCGCACACTCACCAGCGTCGACGAACTGACGGTTGCGTCGCCCACTTATCTTGCGCGCAACGGCACGCCACGCGACCCCGCTGCTTTGAACCGGCATGGTCTACTGACAGTGTCCGACGGTTCGCCGCGAGCCTGGGAGTTCGCGGACGCCGACGGCATCTACCGCGTCAACACCGGCAGCGCGCTCACCGCGACCAGCAGTGCAATGGTGCGCGTGGCCGCGCTCAACCATATGGGCATCGCCTTGCTGCCCATGCCGATCATCGCCGACGATCTCACGCGCGGTGCGCTGGTCCCCGTGCTCGAACAGTTCGAGATCAACGGCGGCCCGCGCCAGGTGTCGATTCTCTACTCCGGCCGCAATTACCTGTCGATGCGCGTACGCAGCTTCATCGACTTCGCGGTCAGCCAGTATCGCGCGCCGGACCGCCCGGTTGCACTGCGCGCGGTCGCCTGAAGCGGGCGCGCGCATCATGCCCAGGATATTGACGATTGAAGATGACGAGCTGATCGCTCACGACATCGTTCGCACGCTTAGCGCGAGCGGCTTTTCCGTCGATGTGGCTCACACCGGCCGCGAAGGCATGGCGAAAGTGATGGCGGGCGATTACGACGTCGTCACGCTCGACCGCATGCTGCCCGATCTCGACGGTCTGACGATCGTCGCGACCATGCGCGGTGTCGGCATGGAAACGCCCGTGCTGGTGATGAGCGCGATGTCCGATGTCGATCAGCGCATTCAGGGCCTGCGTGCCGGCGGCGACGACTATCTGACCAAGCCCTTCTCGCCCGATGAAATGTTCGCACGCGTCGAGGTGCTATTGCGGCGGCGCCCACGTCACGCGAAAGCTGAAACGATGCTGCGCAACGGCGCGCTCGAGCTCGATCTGGTGCGCCGCAAAGTCACGCACCGTCAGCGCGAACTCGATCTGCAACCCACCGAATTCCGCGTGCTCGAATTCATGATGCGCCACACCGGCCAGGTGCTCACACGCACGATGATTTTCGAAGCCGTGTGGGGTTGTCGCTTCGACCCGGGTACGAATCTGATCGACGTGCACGTGGGGCGTTTGCGCAAGAAAGTCGAGATGCCCGGCGAACGTCCCTTGATTCGCACGATTCGCGGCTCGGGCTATCTGTTCGGCTGACCCAGGCGCATTCGCATTTCTGACGAGCAAGCTTTGGCGCTGCATGCAGCGCCAAAGCCGTTTCAGCACGCCTATCGACGCAAACACCCATCACACGCCGCTTCCTAAAACTAGTTTCATTTGTTTTGTCCGCGCCTGTTAGGGCCCGCTCCCCAGAATGCCGTTACCGGGCCGCGCCATTGACGCGAGTCCCCATTGCCACACGCCCGCGCAGATTCAATCGCGCCTCTGAACGGAGCAGCCTTCGATGTTAAAAATAGTCCGGTTAGCTTTGACCCGGCCCTACACGTTTATCGTGCTCGCGATGCTGATCCTGTTGATCGGCCCGCTTGCCGCATTGCGCACGCCGACGGATATCTTCCCCGATATCCGCATTCCCGTGATCAGCGTGGTGTGGAATTACGCCGGCCTGCAACCGGACGACATGTCCGGGCGCATCGTCACGTACTACGAGCGCACGCTCGGCACCACCGTCAACGACATCGCGCATATCGAGTCGCAGTCGTTTCGCGGCTACGGCATCGTGAAGATCTTCTTCCAGCCGACCGTGGATATCCGCACCGCCACCGCCCAGGTGACTTCGGTTTCGCAGACAGTGCTCAAGCAGATGCCGCCCGGCACCACGCCGCCGCAAATCCTGAACTACAACGCGTCCACGGTGCCGGTGCTGCAACTGGCGCTGACCAGCAATACGCTCGACGAACAGAAGCTCGCCGACTACGCGACCAACTTCATTCGTCCGCAATTGCTGAGCGTGCCGGGCGTGGCGATTCCCACGCCGTACGGCGGCAAGACGCGTGAAGTGCAGATCGATCTCGACCCGCAGGCCTTGCAGGCGAAAAAACTCTCGGCGAACGATGTCGCCACCGCGCTCGCGCAACAGAATCAGATCATTCCGGCGGGCACCGAGAAGATCGGCCGCTTCGAATACAACATCAAGCTGAACAACAGTCCGCTTGCTCTCGACGAATTGAACGCGCTGCCGATCAAAACCGTGGACGGCGCCACGATCTATATCCGCGACGTGGCGCACGTACGCGACGGTTATCCGCCGCAAGGCAACGTGGTGCGCGTGGACGGGCACCGCGCGGTGCTGATGAGTATTCTGAAGAACGGCTCCGCCTCGACACTCGACATCATCTCCGGCGTAAAGGCACAACTGCCGCGTATCGAAGCGACCTTGCCGCCCGGACTCAAGCTCGTCACGATGGGCGATCAGTCGACCTTCGTGAAAGGTGCCGTCAGCGGCGTGGCGCGCGAGGGCGTGATCGCCGCCGCGCTCACTTCGCTGATGATCCTGCTGTTCCTCGGCAGTTGGCGCTCCACGCTGATCATCGCGGCGTCGATTCCGCTCGCCGTGCTGGCGGCCATTGCCGGGCTCGCGGCAATGGGCGAAACGCTCAACGTGATGACGCTCGGCGGCCTTGCATTGGCGGTCGGGATTCTGGTCGACGACGCCACCGTCACCATCGAGAACATCAACTGGCATCTGGAACAGGGCAAGGACGTAAAGAGCGCGATTCTCGACGGCGCCGCGCAGATCGTCGCGCCCGCGTTCGTGTCGTTGCTGTGCATCTGCATCGTGTTCGTGCCGATGCTGTTGCTCGACGGCATTGCGCGTTTCCTGTTCGTGCCCATGGCCGAGGCCGTGATCTTCGCGATGATCGCCTCCTTCGTCCTCTCGCGCACTTTCGTGCCGATGATGGCGCAATACCTGCTGCGTGCCCATGCATCGGGCGGCCACGCCTCCGGCGAACTGGCCGCGACGATGGACCCGCTTGGCGGCCACTCCCACGCGGCGCCTTCGCGCAATCCGCTGGTGCGCTTCCAACGCGGCTTCGAGCAGCGCTTCGAACGCGTGCGCGGCGTGTACAGGATCGTGCTCGGTCTCGCGCTCACGCATCGCAAACGCTTCGTGACGGGCTTTCTGATCGTGGTGGGGGCGTCGTTCCTACTCGCGCCGTGGCTCGGCCGCAATTTCTTCCCCGATATCGACTCCGGCGAAATTGCGATCCACGTGCGTGCGCCGATCGGCACACGAATCGAAGATACCGCCGCGCAGTTCGATCTGATCGAAAACGCGGTGCGCCGCGCAATTCCGCCGGACCAGTTGCGCAGCATCATCGACAACATCGGCTTGCCGAATAGCGGGATCAATCTCACGTATAACAATAGCGGCACGGCTGGGCCGCAAGACGGCGACATTCTGATCTCGCTGAACGAAAATCATCGGCCCACCGCGGACTTCGTGCGCACGTTGCGTGAAACCCTGCCGCGTCAATTTCCGGGCACGACGTTCGCCTTCCTGCCGGCCGATATCGTCAGCCAGATTCTGAATTTCGGCGCACCCGCGCCGATCGATCTGCAGGTGGCCGGTCCGAACCAGGCCGCCAATCACCGGTACGCGAATGAAGTCATGCGCCGCATGCGCATGATTCCCGGCATTGCCGACACGCGCATGCAACAGGCGTCGACGTATCCGCAGTTCACCGTTTCCGTGGACCGCTCGCGCGCCGATCAGCTCGGCATTACCGAACAGGATGTCACCAACTCCGTGGTGGCGAGTCTGTCCGGCACGAGCCAGGTGTCGCCGACGTACTGGCTCAACCCTAACAACGGCGTGTCGTATCCGATCGTCGCGCAGACGCCGCAATATCGCATGACGTCCCTGTCGAATCTGAACAACCTGCCCGTGACCGGCAAGAGCGGCCAGGCGCAGATTCTCGGCGGCATTGCGACGATTACACGCGGCGTGGGCAATGCTGTGGTCTCGCACTACGACATCGAACCGCTCTACGACGTGTTCGCGACAACCCAAGGCCAGGATCTCGGCGCGGTGGCGGCGAAGATTCAGAGCATCCTGCACGCGACGGAGAAAGACGTGCCCAAGGGTTCCATCGTCACGTTGCGCGGACAGGTGCAGACAATGAATAGCGCGTTTCTCGGTTTGTCGCTCGGTCTGGTCGGCGCGATTGCACTGATCTATCTGCTGATCGTCGTGAACTTCCATTCATGGAGCGACGCGTTCGTGATCGTCACCGCATTGCCCGCGGCGTTGGCCGGCATCGTCTGGATGCTGTTCACCACGCACACGCCGCTCTCGGTGCCGGCGTTGACGGGCGCGATTCTGTGCATGGGCGTGGCGACCGCCAACAGCATTCTGGTGGTGAGCTTCGCGCGCGAACGGCTGGCCGTCACCGGCAACGCCCTGGTCGCCGCGATGGAAGCGGGCTTCACGCGCTTTCGCCCGGTGTTGATGACCGCACTCGCGATGATCATCGGCATGGCGCCGATGGCGCTCGGTCTCGGCGACGGCGGTGAGCAGAACGCGCCGCTCGGCCGCGCCGTGATCGGCGGCCTGCTTTGCGCGACGTTCGCCACGCTGCTGTTCGTCCCCGTCGTATTCAGCATCGTGCACCGGCGCGACGCCGCCGCTCACCGCCCTTCGCACGACCACTCTTCTTCCGAACCCGGAGTCCATCATGTCCACTGAGATCGAGATCAATTCGCCGAAACGGCTGCGTCATCTGAAGCTCATCGGTATCGTCGCGCTGCTCGCGGCAGCGGGCATCGTGGTGAGCGGCGTTGCCAGCCGCGTGCATGCGAAACAGGAATTGACCACCTGGTCCGCCCAGCAAGCCGTGCCTACCGTAGTGGCTTACACACCTAAGCGGGACTCCGACGCGCAAGCACTGGTGCTGCCCGGCCGTCTGTCGGCCTTCGTCAATGCGCCGATCTATGCGCGGGTGTCGGGTTATCTGCATGCGTGGTACGCGGATATCGGCACGCATGTCAAAGCCGGGCAGTTGCTCGGCGAGATCGATACGCCCGACCTCGATCAGCAATTGCAGCAGGCGCGCGCCGATTTGCAAAACTCGGTGGCCAATGAAAAACTCGCGGCGTCCACCGCGCGCCGCTGGACGCAGATGTTGCAGCAGGACTCCGTCTCGCAGCAGGACGCCGATGAAAAGACCAGCGATCTCGTCGCCAAACAGGCCACCGTCGCCGCCAACGAGGCCAACGTGCGGCGCCTCGAAGCCCTCGAATCGTTCAAGCGCATTACCGCGCCGTTCGACGGCATCGTCACGGCGCGCACCACCGACATCGGCGCGCTCATCAATGCGGGCGGTGGCAATGGGCCCGAGCTGTTCTCGGTGTCCGACGCGCATCAGTTGCGTGTCTACGTGAGCGTGCCGCAGGATGAAGCAGCCGCAATCCAGCCCGGCATGAGCGCCACGCTCACGGTGCCCGAGCGGCCGGGCGTAAAGTTCAACGCGAAACTCGTCGACACCGACGACGCCATCACGCCGTCTTCCGGCACCTTGCTGGTCCAGCTCGCGGTCGACAATCACGACGGTTTGCTGATTCCCGGCGAGTACACCGAGGTGCATTTCGCCTTGCCGACCAACGCGCACGCGTTGTCGATTCCGGCGAGCTCGCTGATCTTCCGGCAGAACGGTTTGCAGGTCGCCGTGCTCGGCAAGGGCAATCGAGCGGAGCTCAAGCCCGTATCGATCGCAACCGATCTTGGCACGCACGTCGAAATCGCCTCGGGTTTGAACGCCACGGATCGCGTAATCGACAACCCGCCCGACTCGCTCGCATCCGGCGATGAAGTGCGATTGCAGACCGGCGCGAGCGGCACGAGCGACACCGCCCTGGCCGGCCGACGCACGGCGGAGAGCACTCATGGATAAACGCCGTCTATGCATCGCACTGGCGGCCGCGGCGTTGCTGAACGGCTGCTCGTTCGCGCCGACTTATCACGCGCCGCCTACCAGCATCCCCACCACGTTCAAAGAAAGCGGCCCGTGGCAGCTCGCCCGACCCGCTGACCGCGTGCCACGCGATGCGTGGTGGAGCGTGTATCGCGACCCCGTGCTCGACCATCTGGAAGAACAGGTGGCCGCCGCGAACCCCGACGTCGCCGCGGCCATGGCGCGCCACGACGAAGCCGCGGCCGATCTCTCGCAGGCGCGTTCGGGCCTGTTTCCGACCATCGGCGCCGAAGCCTCGGTCGAACGCCAGCGGCAGTCGGATAACCGGCCGCTGCGTGGCGCGGGACAGCCTGCGGTGTACGGCGCCAATACCGTCGACGTCGGCATCGCCTACGACCTCGACCTGTGGGGCAAGGTCCGCAATGAAGTGGCCGCCGGCCGCGCCGCGATGCAGGCCAGCGAGGCCGACCTCGAATCGGTGCGTCTGAGTTTGCAGGCGAATCTCGCGAGCGCCTATTTCAACCTGCGCGGCCTCGATGCCCAGCAGCAACTGCTAAACGATACGATCGACACCTACCAGCGCGCCCTCACGCTCACGCTGAGCCGCCACGCCGGCGGCATCGCATCGGATCTCGATGTATCGCGCGCGCAAACGCAACTCGACACCGCGCGCGCTTCCGCCGACGACATCGCCGCGCAGCGCGCGCTCTTCGAACACGCGATCGCCAGCCTGACCGGTGCGCCCGCGTCCCGTTTCACGCTCGCCGCCGTGACCGACGCTGCCTACTTGCCGTCCATTCCGACCGGCGTGCCGGCGGCGCTGCTACAACGGCGCCCCGATATCGCCGCGGCCGAACGGCGCGTCGCCGAGGCGAACGCGCAGATCGGCGTCGCGAAGGCAGCGTTCTTTCCGGACATTTCGCTCGGCCTCGACGGCGGCTATCAAAGCGACACGCTCTCGCCGTGGCTGATCGCGCCGAACGAAATGTGGTCGGTCGGGCCGAGCCTCGTATTCACGCTCTTCGACGGCGGCCGCCGTGCGGCGATCACCGATCGGGCCCGCGCCAAGCTCGCGGAAAATGGCGCCAAGTACAAGGCCGCTGTGTTGCTCGCCTTCCAGCAGGTCGAGGACAACCTCGCGCAACTGCATCATCTCGGCGACGAGGCCACGAAACAGAACGAAGCGCTCATCGCTGCGCAACGCACTTTGACGCTGTCGATGTCGCGCTACCGTGACGGCGTGGTCAGCTATCTCGACGTGGTGACGGCGCAGACTACCGAACTCGATACGCAGATCTCGGCGCTGAACCTCAATACGCGGCGTTTGCTGGCTTCCGTGGGGTTGATCGAGGCGTTGGGCGGTGGCTGGTCGGCCGACGCCGCCAGCAGCGCGCCTGACGTTCAGGCGGCGCGTGCGCAAACGCACGCGAACGCCGCTAAAGCACGCGTTACCGACGCCGCGGGTTAAGGCGTCCTACGGTATGTAAAAAAGTCGCCGGCTCATCACCGGCGACTTTTGCGTTTGCGCTGGGCCTCGCGTCGCGCGGATAGTCCGCTCGCTTCGCTCAGAACCTGTGCCGCACGCCGACGGCCACCACGGCCTGCCGGTTGTTCGAAGAGGCCGCCAGCGAATAGATCGAGGCATTGCCGAGCACCGCGATGCCGTCCGCGCCCGACACGTGCTGATAAACGCCTTCCAGATACAGATCGGTGCGGCGCGACAAGGCGTAATCCGCTTGCAGCATGAACTGATTCCATTTCGGCGAGACGCTCTTGCCCGCGTCGCTGAAATGCCCGTCGGTAAATGTATAAGAACCGCCGAGTGTAAACGCGGGCGTTAGCGCGTAGCGGGCGTTCAGCTCGTAATTGTTGAAGGTCAGCAGATCGCCGTTGAGCGTCGAATAGGCGCCGCCTTGCATGATCTGATGCGGATCGTCGAGCATCGTACGCGTGAAGACGAGGCCGACCGTCGCCGCGCCGAACGTATAGCGCCCCGCCGCGCCGAGAATGCGTTGACGCGCGCCGGTGAAGGTCGCGTCGCCGTCGCTGCTGCTCACCGCGCCACCCGTATTGGCGGGCTGATTGACGCCGCCCGGCTGGTTGATCTGCAGATACGCGACGGCCAGATTGAACGGACCGCCCGCCCACTGGGCACCGAAGCTATAGGCGTTGTTGTTGCTGAAGCCGCCCGCCGCGTTGCTGAACGCGTATGCGCCGCCTACCGTGAGACCGTCGTAGGTCGCACTGCGGAATTTCAGCGCGTTGTTCAGGCGCAGATCGTTGTTGAGGTTGTCGTTATCGAACGGGTGATCGGCGATATTGCCGCCGAAGCCCGAACCGGTCGCCGACAGCGGCGCGACGAAATCCACCAGAAAGTCGTATTGCCGACCCAACGTCACGGTGCCCCACTGCTTGCTCGCGATACCCACCCATGCTTGCCGGCCGAACTCGTCCCCGCCGTTGGAGAACTTGCCGCTGTCGATATTGAAGCCATTCTCGAGATCGAAGACCGCGCTCAAGCCGCCGCCCAGATCTTCGTTGCCGCGCAAGCCCCAGCGATCCGTGCTCACGTTGCCGCTTTCCATCATCCAGTTGCTTTTTCCGCCGGTGGCCGTCTTCTGATTGCTGATGTAGTCGAGGCCCGTATCGAGCGTGCCGTAGAGCGTCACGCTGCTTTGCGCATGTGCTGCCGCACAGAAGGTGCCGGCCAGCGCGACGAGTGTGGTTGCCAATGCTTTGTTCATGTTTGATTCCGGGTAAGAGAAGGCGCCGGCCCGCGCATTGTCGGACCGATCCCGCACACCGTGCGGGTAGCCGCAATGTAGATAGACGCGGTGACACACCCGTGATCAAAACCGGCCGTTTCATGAAACGTTTTTTATCTTCGTGACATGCATCCGGCGAATGCCTGATTCATCGGCTCACCGACGCTCGAACGGATAAATATCTTTTCATGCACACACCGCCGATCCGCTAAAGCCGGTTGACTATCCTTCTCATCAACCGATCCACGAATGCAGTGAGATTCGCGCATCGGCCCATCCAACTTGATTTGTGAGGATTACGAACATGAAATCACTGTCGCTCGCCATCGCTTTCATCGGCGCTACCGCAACGGCTTCCGCCTTCGCTCAATCGACCACGACACCGACTCAACAGACCGCCGCACCGTCGATGCAAGTTGCCGCGAATAGCACCTCGGCGATCAATGCCGCAGGTTCCTGGGTTCCGCCGTATGGCCAGGCCACCGGCGAAAAGACGCGCGCACAGGTCTATCGGGAACTGGTGCACGCAGAGAAGGACGGCCAGCTCGCGTATCTGAATTCGACGATTTACGCGCACTGAGACGCCTGCAATGCTCGATCCCCGACCACGCGCCACTTTCGCGCTGCTGCTCGCCACCGGCCTCGCGGCCGCGGCCACATCGGCCGTCGCCGCGTCGCCGGTGGGCGGCGCGCTCAGCCGTTCAACGACACTGTCACCCGCTGGAAAGTGGAATTCGCCGACCGCCACGAACGCTCACGGCAAGTCACGCGCTCAGGTCTACCGCGAATTGATCAAAGCCGAGGGTGACGGTCAGATGAACTATCTCAACCAGCTCTACCGTTAATCGCACCACCCTCTTCCTCACCGACGATATCGATGACTCTTCGCACCGCGATCAAACGCTCCGCGCGCTTCGCCGCGGCCGCTGTCGCAGCCGGGCTCCTGCTATCCGGCTGCGCGACGCGCCCTTCGAGCACTGCCGACAGCTGCGTCGGCCCACCCAGTTACTGCAACATCTACTTTGGTTCCTAAAAAGAAGAGCGCGCTACCCTCGCGGATAGCGCGCTCTTTTACTGACTGCTCCGATTCTAGAACGAGTGCCGCACGCCGACTCGGCCGACCACCTGTTTGCCGTTGGACGACGGATCGAACCCGGCAATCTGCGCGACTGCGCCGCCGCTTGCTTTCTGCAGCGCGGCGAGTGCATACACGGCAGTACGTTTCGACAATTCGTATTCCGCGCTCAGATTGAGCTGCTGATACTTCGGCTCCTGATTGGTGGCGTGAACCCGGCCATCCGTGTAGGTGTAGCCTGCTGCGAGATTGAGCTGACTAGTCGCGGCGAAAGTGCCGGCGATTTCATAGTTCTGGAATTTGACGTCCTGACCCGCGTCGCCCTGCTGGAAATTGACATTGGTAAAGTTGCCCATGACCTTGAACTTGCCGAGTTGATACGAAGCGCCGGCGGCAAAGATGCCCTGACTACGCGCATTGGCGAGAAAGTTGCCGTACACGGCATTGGTAAATCCCGGGCTGTTCTGATAGCTCTGAATCGACTCCTCTGGATCGTTGACACGCAAATAGCCCGCACCAATGGAAAACGGCCCATTCGTATACGCCGCCGCCGCGCTATAAGCCGCATTATTCGAAAACTGCCCTGCCTGACCGCCAAACGAATAGAGCGCTTCGCCGGTAAATCCGCCGATGGTGGGACTCTTGTACTTCACTGCATTGCTGATTGCAAAGCCGTTATCGAGGTTATCCATGTCGTTGGGATGGGAGAAATACCAGCCACCGTAGCTATCGTTGAGCGAGAACGGTTCAATGAGATCGACCACGGGATCCCACTGCCGCCCGAGGGTGACGGTGCCGACCGTTTGACTGGCGAGACCCACATAGGCATTACGCGAGAACGCGAGCCCGCTGCCGAGACTACCGTTAGTCGAATTGAAACCGCTTTCGAGATCAAAAATAGCGGACAGTCCGCCACCGAGATCTTCTTTGCCTCTGAGCCCCCAACGGCTGCCTGCGCTCACACCGCTGGCCATCTGATAGAGACGGCTGCCGTTGACGTTGCTGGCGAAATCGATACCTGTGTCGAGGAGCCCATAGAGCGTGACGCTGCTTTGCGCGTGTGCCGACGACGCGATACCGACGCAAAACAGTGCCCCGACCAGTTGCGCCAGCTTCATCTTCTGATTCATGAATCACCTTCCATTTAATTTAGGATGCCTGAAAATAGCGACCGCTTTGCAATGGATGCAGCCACGAGACGAATATATCCAGATCAGAAAACACCACCCCCGCAAGACAGACTTTCAATAAATGCGTTGGATTTTCATGCCCCGATCATTGACGGGAGTACATGAACGGGTCGTAGAAGCAGAGGGAACGAGAGAGAAGTAAGAAAAAGCAACGAACGCGTCCGCCAACGCGGACGCAGAAAGAAATGGTTTAGAAGAAGTACCGCGACGGCGCGCGCAGCGCCGCCGGAAGAATGACTGCTGTGTCACGAACGCGGAATGGGCGAGAGCACAGATTCCAGATGCGCCACTACCGTAGCTGCGCGGGGGACCCGCTTAAAGGCTAGCGGTGTAAAGCCGCTTTCTTTGCCTACTTTCTTTGCGGCAAGCAAAGAAAGTAGGTGCCGCCCCGCACAGGGGCAACACTAATAGACCACCACGAATAGAAGAAACCCCAAACAGAAAACTAAACACCAACCGAAACCTGATACCCAAACCGACTAACCGTCTCAATCCGAACCTCAGGCAAATCACCCAAAAGTTTCCTCCTCAACCGAGAAACAACCAGATTGACACTAGAAGGATCGACATCTTCCTTCTCCGGCCAGGCATACCGAATAAGCTGATCCCGCGCCACAGGCGCATTAACCTGCTTGATCAGACACTCGAGCAAAAGAAACTCTCTACGAGTGACCCCAACCCTGCGCCCACCAAAAACAAGCTCCCGAGTAGCGGTATCCAAAGAGGGCTCATCAACCGAGGAAAAAAAAGAAGAAGGACCCGAGCCCCCAACAACTGCTCGCCCTATTCCGATGCGCTGCAAAGCCTGCATCCGCTCATGCATTTCAATAAACGAGTAAGGCTGGCAGAAGCAAGCATCCGCGCCGGCGCGCAAAACTTTGGTGCGATCCTGCGCCGTAGCCGCGCCCAGTACAGCTACAATCGCCGCCCCACTCCCAGCCGAAGCAAACTTGACAACAAATTCCAGCAACGCAGAATAAAACCCCACCTCCAACACCATCAAAACGATCGCATCAAACGGTTCCTGAGCCGCGAGAAAGACCCCATCCCGCAGATCATCAGCTCGCTGCAAACTATGTGCGCTCTCCTGAAGCGCCTTGAAAAGCCACGCAGCTTCCGGATGAGAAGGTCCCACGAAGAGAACGCGCATTCACGCCCCCGCAAGAACAAGAAAAGAAATCAGGCTCATGCAAGTGTCCTTGACCAGCATTCAATCGATATTCGAGTACCCGGCTGCGCATTACCGATTTTCATCGTGAAGTCATGCACCCGCATCACCGCGGAGACAATACTCAGCCCCAGCCCTGACCCGGCCAGATGCCGCGTACTCTTACCGCGATAGAATCGCTGCAAAACCGCATCACGCTCATCGGCAGCAATACCGGGCCCGTTATCGACAATATCCACCTGCGGCCCAGCAGCCGTCTGACGCAACTCCATCCGCACCACGCCGCCTTCAGGCGTGAACTTGATAGCGTTATCCACCAGATTGCTCAACGCTTCAAAGAGCAACGCACGATCGCCATAGATCGCATCCACAGGCTGCGCATGAACAGAAAGCTGAATCGAACGGCTCTCAGCGAGCGGTTCGTACAGTTCGCCGACCTCTTCGATCAGCGTCTCCAACTGCATCTCACCGAAGCCGCCGCGCCGCTGCAACGTACCAATCTCGGAGATCCGCAGCATCGCGCGGAACCGATCGAGCAGCGCATCCGTTTCCGTGCGCGCGCGCTCCACCAGATTCGCCAACTCGGCGTCGTCGAGCGTCCCGGTCCGCTCCGCCGCGTGCGCAAGCACCGTCCGCACATGCGCAAGCGGTGTACGCAAATCATGCGCGATGCCATCGCAAGCGCCCTTCACTTCGTTCATCAGACGCTCGACTTCGGCGAGCATATGATTCACGAGATGCGCGAGCATATCCACTTCGTCGCGTCCGCCAATAGGCAAACGCTGCGCGAGATCGCCCTGCGCGATGCGCTGCGTGACGCGCCGGATCGCTCTCAGACGGCGCATCTGCCGCACGCTCAGTGCGAGACCACCGGCCACACCGGCGAGCAGACAGAAAACACCTCCGCCCACCAGGGCATTGATGATGGTCTGGCGAATCCGCAGAATGTGCGTGAGGTCACGCGCGACCACGAGCGTCGAGCCGTCCTCGCGACGCTCGGCCATGGCGCGCACCACCGGTGCCTGATCGTTACGCCCGAGCGCGAGCGTCAGATCGAGCGTCTTGCCGGTGCGATTGGTGGGCAGCGCGCCCGGATAGGCGAGCACGTCGCCGGCCAGCAACCGGCCGTCGGCGGCGAACAGGCCGTAGTAATTCGTGTGCATGCGCTCATGCTCGATGCGCCGGTGGATCGCGTCCGCGAGACCCGAATCGGGCAGCGAATCGAAGTAGATCAGTTGCCAGTCCATCACCACATCGGTCTCACGCTCCATGTCGCCGGTCACGGCCCAGCCGATGAAGCCCAGCAGCAGCATCACGGAAAACGAAAAGATGACCGCGTAAACGGAGAGCAGGCGAAAGGTGGTGGAATGCCAGCGCCGCCCGAGCGCAGATTGAGCGGGGAAGGTTGTGTCCATCAAAAATGTGTCGCTCATGCGAGGATATAACCCGAGCCCCGCACTGTCTGAATCATCGGCGTCACGCCGGGCGGGTCGATTTTCTTGCGCAGGCGTCCCATGTGCACGTCGATCAGATTGGTGCCCGGATCGAAGTGATAGCCCCACACGGCCTCGAACAGCATGGTGCGCGTGATGGTCTGCCCCGCGTGGCGCATCATGAATTCGAGCACGCGGTACTCGGTGGGCAATAGAACGATTTCCTCGCCGTCGCGCTGCACCTTGCGTGAAATCAGATCGAGTTCGAGCGGGCCAACGCGCAAGTGCGTTTCGAGTTGCGCGGCCGGCGTCTGACTGCGGCGCAGCAGCACTTCGAGGCGCGCGGCCATCTCTTCGGGGTCGAACGGCTTGGTCAGATAATCGTCGCCGCCGGCGCGCAGGCCGCGCACCCGCTCATCCACGTCGCCGAGCGCGCTCAACATCAGCACCGGCGTCTGAATGCCGATGCTGCGCATGGTGGTAAGTATTGTCAGGCCGTCCATGCCGGGTAGCATGCGGTCGAGCGTGATCACGTCGTAGTCTTCGCTGATCGCACGCGCCATGCCGTCGCGGCCGTTGGCCACCCAATCCACGGTGAAGCCGCGGCTTTTCAGTTCACCGACAATTTCATTCGCGGTAATTTCATCATCTTCGATCGTCAGTACTCGCGACATGATCATTGCATGCGCCACAGCCCGCTCTACCGATGCAAGCGGCGGGCGCGACCGGTTATCAGTAGAGGGACATGATGCCATATTCGGCTTGCGCGTTCAGAGCACGGGCGTACGGTTCGACGAATGTCGGCGCTTTGCCTCGGTGCTTGCATGCAGGCTACGCGGGGGCTGTTAGCGGATAGATGTCCGCTTCATGAAGAAAAATTTAAGTTCGCCGCAAAGCCATGAAAACCCGGCAAATCACGCCAGGATAAAACAAGTTTAATGTTGCCGACGCCGCTCCGGTAGGCGCACTCCACTAGCCTGATGTCAACCCGCAGCCGTCAATGCGGGACGACTCGAACCCTCTCGTGGATGACATGAACATGAAGCTTGCAACGAAAACCCTGCTCAGCGCCCTTCTTCTGATTGGCAGCGCATCGGCCATGGCCGCACCGCATCTCACGCCGCAGCAATGCAACGATTATCCGTTCACACCGTTGAAAGGCGAAGTGACGCACAAGCAGTTGATGCGCGAACTCGGCGAACTCGAAGCGGTCGGCTATCAACCGACCGCCGATGACGACGACTACCCGCGCGATCTGCAACACGCGGAGAATAAGCTGCAGGCCGAGTATCGCGCGGACTGCATGCCGGCCGCGCCGCGCGTGTCGGCAAGCAATGCCCAGATGCCGACTAGCGCGACGCCCGTGCAAGCGGCGAATCAGCCGGCCGGTTGAGCACGGCACCGGTGGAGCACGGTCAGGCCGTCGGCGATTCGTCGAATGATCCGCGCTCGAGCGCAACACGGCGCGCCCGCCGCTCCGCACGCTTGCGATGCAATTCCGCAAGCCGCCGCCGTCCATGCGTGAGCGATGCGACCGCATGGAACGCGACCGGCGCGAACACCAGCCCGAACAGCGTGGCGGCCAGCACGCCGCCAAACACGCCGGTGCCAATCGAGCGGCGGCTTTCGGCGCCCGCGCCGCTCGACACCACAAGCGGCACGACGCCGAGCAGGAACGCCGCCGAGGTCATTACGATCGGCCGAAAGCGTGCGCCCGCGGCTTCGGTCACGGCGCGCGTCAATGGCAGGCCACGCTGGTACAGATCGCGGGCGAACTGCACGATCAGAATCGCGTTCTTCGCCGCGAGGCCGATCACCGTGATCATGCCGACCTTGAAGTACACGTCGTTGGGCATGCCGCGCAACAGCACCGCGGCGACCGCGCCGATCACGCCGAGCGGCACGACCATCAGCACGGCAAGCGGAATCGTCCAGCTTTCGTAAAGCGCGGCCAGCGCCATGAACACCGCCAGCAACGAGAGGCCGATCAACAGCGGCGTGAGTTTCGCGGCCGCGGTTTCCTCGCGTGCCGCATCGACCCAGTCATAGCGCACGCCGACCGGCAACGAAGCGGCAAGCCGCTCCATCTCCGCCATCGCCGCGCCGGAACTGTAGCCGGGCGCAGCGTGACCGCTCACGTCGAGCGACGGATAACCGTTGTAGCGCGTCAGCATCACCGGGCCGATCGTCCACTGACGCGTCGCGATGGCCGAAAGCGGCACCATGCCGCCCGTCGCGTTGGGCACGGCGAGCGCGAGCAGATCGTCTTCGGTCATGCGCGTGGCGGCGTCGGCGGCGATCATCACGCGGCGCATGCGGCCGCCGGCCGGGAAATCGTCGATATAGGTCGAGCCGAAGGTGCTGCCCAGCACGTCGGCGATGCGATCGAACGACACGCCGAGCGCATACGCCTTCGCGCGGTCGACGATGAGTTCGACGCGCGGCGCGTCAGGCAGATCTTCCGAGTGCACCGAGGCCAGCACCGGACTCGCCTTGGCCTGCGCGAACAGTTGCTCGCGCGCGGCCTTCAACGCATCGAGCCCCACTCCGCCGCGATCTTCGAGGCGGAACACGAAACCGTCGGAATGTCCGAGTCCCGGCACCGAAGGCGGCAATTGCGCCTCGACGCTGCCGTCCAGAATCTTGTCGAACTTTGCGTTGAGCCGGTCGCGCAGGGCCAGTGCATCGATATCGCGCTTGCCCCAATCCTTGAGTTCGACGAACCCCATCGCCACGTTCTGACCGCTGCCCGAAAAGCTCCAGCCGATCACACTCGTAACGTTCGCGATGGCGGGCTCGGCATGCAGAATCTCTTCCACGCGTTGCACCACGCCCAACGTGCGTGCCTGGGTGGCGCCCGCGGGCAATTGCACCATCACCTGCAACTGGCCTTCGTCCTCGCTCGGTAGAAAACCGCCGGGCATTTGCCAGTAGAGCACACCGCACACACCAACCAGCACCGCGTAGACGGCCAGCATCGGGCCGATGCGGCGCAGCGTGCGCGCGGTCAGCCCGCGATACCCACGCGCGGCGTGGTCGAAACCGGAGGTGAAGCGGCTTGCCGCACGTGCCGCGAAACCCAGCAGTCCACGGCGCGCATCGCGTTGACGCACCGATTGGGTGTGCGCCTTCAGCAGATTCGCGCACAACGCGGGCGTCAACGACAAGGCCATGAACGACGACACCAGCATCGACGCGATCATCGCCACCGCGAATTGCCGGTAGATTCCGCCGACGCCGCCGGGAAAGAACGCCATTGGCACGAACACCGCCGTCAACACCGCCGTCACGCCGACAATCGCCCCGCCGATCTGCGACATGGCCTTGCGCGTGGCCTCGCGTGGCGGCAGGCCCTCGTCTTCCATCACGCGATGCACGCTCTCCACCACCACGATCGCGTCGTCGACGAGAATGCCGATGGCAAGCACGAGGCCGAACATCGTGAACACGTTGATCGACAGACCGCACGCATACATGGCGAGAAACGCGCCCATCAGCGTGACCGGAATCACCACGGTCGGCACCAGCGTATAGCGCAGATCGCGCAGGAACAGCCACATCACGAAGAACACCAGCACCACCGCTTCCGCGAGCGTGACGAGCACCTCGTGAATCGCGATCTGCACGAAGTGCGCATTGTCGAACGGGATTTCGATGGCGACGCCCGAAGGCAATCCTTTCGCCAACTCGGCAAGCCGCGCGCGAATCGCGTTCGACGTTTCCAGCGCGTTGCCGCGCGGCCCGAGTTGAATCCCGACCGTCGCCGCAGCCTTGCCGTTCAGGCGCGAATAGTACGAGTAATTGTCACGCCCGAGTTCGACTCGCGCGACGTCACGCAGACGCACAGCCGAACCGTCCGCCCGCGCCTTCAGCACGATCTGGCCGAATTCCGCCGGCGAGATCAACTGGCCCTTCACGCTCACCGAGGCCGTCAGTTGCTGGCCCGGCACGAACGGCGCGTCGCCGAGCGTGCCTGCCGTGACAGTCGCGTTCTGTGCGGCAATCGCGGCGTTCACTTCGGCGGCGCCGAGGCCGTATTCGCGCAGCTTCATCGGATCGAGCCAGATACGCAGCGCTTCGTCGGCGTCCCAGAGTTGGGCCGAGCCCACGCCCGGCGCGCGCTTCAGCTCACGCAACACGTAGCGGCTCAGATAGTCGCTCAATTGCACGGAGTCGCGCGTGCCGTCGGTGGAACTCAGCGCGACCAGCATCAGGAACGTGTTGGCCGCCTTGAACACGCTGATGCCCTGCTGCACCACCTGCTGCGGCAAACGCGGCTCGACCTGCTTGAGCCGGTTCTGGATGTCGACCAGCGCGAGATCCGGATTGGTGCCGGGCGCGAAGGTCGCGTCGATTTCGAGCTCGCCCAGGTTGTCGCTGGTCGTTTGGTAGTACAGCATATTGTCGGCGCCATCGAAACTCTCCTCGATAATGCTGCCGACGCTCTCGTCCACGACTTCAGTCGACGCCCCCGGATACATGGCGGATATCACGATGCGCGGCGGCGCAAGGCGCGGATACTGCGCCACCGGCAGTTGCGGAATAGCCAGCGCGCCCGCCACGACAATGGCGAGCGCGACGATCCATGCGAAGACCGGGCGGTCGATGAAGAAAAATGGCACTCAAAGAATCCGTTCAGATGGTCTGGAGGCGCGGTGCATCGACGAGACGGGCCATATGCAGCACGTCGGCCAACACGCCGTCACGCAGGGCAAAACCGCGCGAGCGGCCTTCTTCGACAAAGCCGAACTTGCGATACAGCGCAATGGCCGGCGTATTGTCGGAAAACACCGTGAGGTCGATGCGGCGCAAACCGAGCGACGCATCCGCGCAATCGATCAAGCCTTGCAAAAGCGCGGCGCCGACACCGCGGCCACGATACGCGTCGTGCACGGCCAGGCCCAAATGCGCGCAGTGCGCGCGGCTCGACCGATGGACCTCGAGGCCGGCATGGCCGACCATGCGTTCGTCGATAATCGCGCACACGTTCACGCCGCCTTTGAGGCGCCGCTCGTACCAGGCCGCGAGTTGCTCAGGACTGCGATAGCCGACCGACAGCGTGCCGCGCCGCACACCGGGCAAGCTCATGATCTCGGCGAACGCATCCATGTCCGACGATTCTAGAGCGCGCACCATAATACATTTGTAATGTGCAGCGTCGTCCGGCAACCTTGTTTGTTTCATGGTCTTATTCCGCTGCGAGATGGGCGGCCGATGGCGGCGACATCCAGGGCGCCGGCTCGCGCAGCCGCGCCATGAAGAAACAATCGATCAGCACGCCACGGCGCAATACCGCGCCGCGCTGATGCGCTTCGATCTCGAAGCCGAACTTGCGATATAGCGCGAGTGCTGCGTGGTTATCGGTGTAGACATGCAACTCGACGCGCCGCAGACCGAGCCAGTTGTCGGCGAGATCGAGCAGTTCGGCCATCAAGGCATAACCGATGCCGCGCCGCTGCCATGCGTCGTGCACGCCGATGCCAAGCGATGCCGCATGCGCACGGCGCCCCTTGAAAGGCCTGAGGCTCGCCGAACCGACCAGCGTGTCGCCGACCGTCGCCGCGATCGCGATTTCGGGCGCCTCGAGTTTTTCCAGGTACTCGCGCGTGTTCGCAATGGTCCGATACGGCAGCTGCGGATTGCCGTTCATCGCCGCGGGCAACTGGAGCAGCGCGTGAAACTGTTCTGTGTCGGCCACGCGCAATGCGCGCAGCGTCAGGCCCTCGGGCAAGCTCTCAGGGTTTGATTTTGTTTTTATTTGTCGATCCATGGGCTCATAACGTCAATTCGAATGACCTCACCAGAATGCCAGGCAGTTGCATGCCGCCCGTGGCGCGCTCGCCCCATGTCGAGTCGCTCAGTAGCAGTTCGGCTTGCGCGCCGAGTTGTTCGAGTTCGCTGCCGAGCAAACGGTACAGGCTGTCGTCGAAACGCATGGCTTCGAGCGGTGCGACGATTTCTCCGTTCTCGACCCAGAACGTCGCGAAGCGCGTCATGCCGGTGAGGCGGCAATTCATGCGGTCCGAGAAGTTCACGTACCACAGGTTGCCGATGTAGAGCCCGGTGCCGATCTTGGCGAGCACGTCTTCTTCCAGCAGATCGCCCGCTTGCATCGACAGCGCGGCCGGCGACTCGCTGGCCAGCGCACCGTTGGGCATCAAGCCGTACTCGCGCGCGCTGCGTGCGTTGGTCAGGCGTTCGGCACGGCGGCCGGCCTCGATCAGCGGGACGCTGTCACGCAGGTAGCCGTCGTCGTTGAAGCCTGGCGTGATGCCGAGGCTCAGATCTTCGCTGATCGTTACGCGCGGGTCGACTACGATTTCTCCCACATGCAGCTTGTACAACTCGCTGCGCGAGCTCGCCTGGACGCGCGCGGAAAAGCCACTCCATGCGGTGACGCCGAGCAGTTCCGCGAGCGCGGCGGGTGCCAGATAGGAACGGTAGCGTCCCGGCGCCAACGTGCGCGGCGTGCGCGCCAGAACGGCAAGACGTGTCGCGGCCTGTTCGACTTTGCGCGCGAACACGGCATCGCTCCAGTCGTCGCCGGCGTAGCTGGTTTTGATCGCGCGGCCGCTCGGGTCGTACAGCGACCAGCTGAAATTGAAGTTATCCACTTCGTACCAGCCGCGGCTGCCCTTCGTCGATGCGAAGCCGCGCACAATGGTGCCGCCCGCATAGAAGCCCACGAAGTCGAGCCCTTGCGCACATTCCGCGACGATGCGCGCGAGGCCGTCGGAATTCGCCAGCTTGCCGGAGCGCTGCGTGGTGCGCTGCCATTTCGAGGTGTCGAACAGCAGATGCGGATCGTCCGCCGCATCGCGCAGACCTTCGCGCAAGGTGGCGAGGGCCGCGCTCACTTCGTCGAGATCCTGTTGCAGATCGCCGCATACGGTCAGCGTGGAATAGGCCTGACGTGCGCCGTCGATCAGGCGCAAGGTCAGCTTGCCTTGCGACACGCTGCCGGTCTGCCGCACCTTGCCCGAATTGAAGCGAATGAAGTCGGACTGCTCGCCGGCAAATGAACTGAGGGTGGTTTCGCCGCCTTGTTGCAGGCGCTCGATCGCATCGGCGAGCAAAGTGAAATGCCGCTCCCAATCCACCGACGTAGCCGCGCGCGAAGAGATGAACTGGCTCATCATGCGCCTCCGAACACGTCGACGTTGCTGAACACGCAGGCCGGCGACGCATGGCCGACGCGGATGATCTGCGCCGGTTCGCCCTTGCCGCACATAGATGTGCCATACACTTCACGCGTGGCCGCATTGCCCACCGCACTCAGGCTACGCCAGAAATTCGCCGAAATACCGCGGTAATTAGGCTGTTTGACGACCTGCGTGAGCTTGCCGTTCTCGATCAACTGGCCGAACTCGCAGCCGAACTGGAATTTGTTGCGATGGTCGTCGATCGACCAGGACGTGTTGGTGCGCATCAGAATGCCGTGTTCGATGTTGCCGATCATCTCCTCCAGCGAACTCTCGCCCGGCTCGATATTCAGATTCGCCATGCGGTCGATCGGCGGCCGGTTCCAGTTCGACGCGCGCGAGTTCGCCACACCCGCCATGCGTGCGCGCTGTTGCGACAGCGCGCCGCCGAGCGGACGTTCCAGCACGCCGTTGCGAATCAGATATTGCTTGTGCGCTTCAGTGCCGTCGTCGTCGAATGCGTAGGTTGCCGCTTCTTCGCGCAGCTCCGGATCGAAGGTGACATTCAACAGTTCCGAACCGTAGCGATACGAACCGAACATGTCCTGCTTGACGAAGCTCCAGCCCGCGAAGTTGCGCTCGTCGCCGAGGATGCGGTCCAGTTCGAGCGGATGGCCGATCGACTCGTGAATCTGCAGCATCATCTGGTCGGGCATCAGCAACAGATCGCGCTTGCCCGACGGGCAATTCGGCGCGGCCAGCAATTGCAGCGCTTCATTGGCGACGCGCGCGCCCGATCCTTCGAAGCCGAAGCGCGTCAGCACTTCCATGCCGCCCTGTCCGAGCGTGCCGTAGTTGCCGCCCAGCGTGCGTACTTGCGTGTCGCCGTTCGCATGCGCGGCGACGCTCAATTGCGGCATCACGAAGCGGAACTGCTGGTCGATCCGCACGCCGTCGCCGGTCATGTAGAGTTGATCGGTGTGTGTGATCTGCACCGCCGCCACACGTTCGACAATCTTTGCATCGAGGTTCGCGCCCGCGCATTCCGCGCCGAGAAGCTCGAGCCATTCGGCGCGGCTCGGCAACGCGCGTTGCGCATTCGGCGACAAGTACTGCCCGCTCGCAACCGGACGTGCAACTTCGCGATGGTCGATCAGCGAGAAAGCCGCGCTCGCTTCAGCGCGCGCGGTCGCCATATCGAGCGCCGCCTGCAAACCCGCTGCCGACAGATTCGCGGTCGCGGCATAGCCCGCGCCGGCGCCCACCCACGCGATCAGCATCGCACCGCGATCGCGCACCGTGCGCAGCGGCTGCGCGACGTCATTGCGGATCTCGTGGTCGTCGACCTGTTCGTCGACAATGCGCAGCGACCAGAACGCCGCGCGGCTCTTCAGCGTTTGGGCGGCTTGCGCCCAACGTTCGTCAATCATTGGCGTGTCCCGTATGAGTCGCGGCGGCGCCCGGCTCCGGCACGTTGAGCGACGAGGCCAGCAGCGACTGGGTATAAGGATGCGACGGCGCATGCAACACATCGAGTGTGTCGCCCGCTTCGACGATGCGTCCCGACTTCATCACAATCACGCGATGCGCCATGGCTCGCATCACCGCCAGATCGTGCGTAATGAACAAATAGCTTAGCTTGTACTTTTTCTGCAGATTTGTCAGCAGATTCAGCACCTGTTTCTGGATCGAGACATCGAGCGCGCTGGTCGGCTCGTCGAGCACGATCAATTCCGGCTGGACTGCCAGCGCGCGCGCAATCGCAATGCGTTGACGCTGCCCGCCGGAGAATTCGTGCGGATAACGCAGCATCGCGTCGGCGGGCATGCCGACTTCTTCAAGCAGGCTGCCGACGCGCGCGCGCCGTGCCTTCGCATCCACTTCCGGCCGATGCACGGCCAGGCCCTCGCCGATGATCTGCTCCACCGTCATGCGTGGCGACAGCGAACCGAACGGGTCCTGAAACACGACTTGCATGCGCGAATACAGCGCGCGGCGCGAGCTCGCCGTCTTGAGCGTGGAAAGCGGCAAGCCGTCGATATGGATATGACCGGCGGCCGGCTGCTGCAGGCCGAGCACGGTGGCGGCCAGCGTCGATTTACCCGAACCCGATTCACCGACGATGCCGAGTGTTTCGCCACGCCGCACGCTCAGATCGACGTCCTGCACCGCGCGAAACGTGGAGCGCCCGAACATGGACCGCCAGCCTTTCGCCGACGTGCGGTAATCGACGGCCAGGCCTTGCACTTCCAGCAGCCGACGCGCGCCCTCCTCGACCGGCCCCACCGCGCGTTGCGGATCGCTGTCGAGCAGCCGCCGCGTGTACGGATGCTGCGGGCTCGTGAACAGCGCCTCGGTCGTATTGGTTTCGACCAGCACGCCCTTTTCCATCACCGCGACGCGCTGCGCAAAACGCTTCACCAGATTCAGGTCGTGCGTGATCAGCAGCACGGCCATGCCGCGTTCGGCCGCTTCCTGTTCCTGCAACGAAATCAACAAATCGACGATCTGCTGGCGAACGGTGACGTCGAGCGCGGTGGTCGGTTCGTCCGCGAGCAGCAAACGCGGACGGCAGGCGAGCGCCATGGCGATCATCGCGCGCTGCCGCTGGCCGCCGGACAACTGATGCGGAAAGCTGTCGATGCGCCGTTCCGGTTCGGGAATGCCGGTGCGCCTGAGCAACTCGATGCCGCGCTCGCGCGCCGCATTCGGCCGCAAACCTTCGTGCAGACGCAGACTCTCGGCGATCTGTTTGCCGATCGTGAAGAGCGGATTGAGCGCCGTCATCGGTTCCTGGAACACCATCGCGACGTCCGCGCCGCGCAAGCCACGCATCTGTTGCTCGGTTTTCTGCAGCAGGTCTTCACCATCGAGCAGCATGCGGCCGCTCAATTCGGCATGCTCGACGAGCCGCAGAATGGATAACGCGGTCACGCTCTTGCCCGAACCCGATTCGCCGACCAGTGCCACGCGCTCGCCGCGTGCAATGGAAAGACTGAGTTCGTGCACGGCGACCTTGTCGCCGAAACGCACGGAGAAACGGTCGATTTCCAGCAACGGCCGGCCGATTGGCGCCTGAGTGTTGGTCATCGCGGACCTCCGCCGAAAGCCGAACCGCGCGAGCGCGTGTCGAGCGCATTGCGCAATGCGTCGCCCATGAAGGTCAATAACAGAAGCGTAATCACCAGCGCGGCAAACGCCGACATCGAGATCCACCATGCGTCGAGATTGTTCTTGCCTTCCTGCAGCAATTCGCCGAGGCTCGGCGTGGGCGGCGGTACGCCGAGGCCGAGAAAGTCGAGGCTGGTCAGCGAGAGAATCGCCGCGCTCATGCGAAACGGCAGGAAGGTGATCACCGGCGTGAGGCTGTTCGGCAATACATGGCGCCACATGATCTGCCAGTTTGACAGACCCATCGTGCGCGCCGCCTTGACGTAATCGAGCGAACGGTTGCGCAAAAACTCGGCGCGTACGTAGTCGGACAGTACGAGCCAGCCGAACATTGACAGCAGAATGAAAAGCAGCCACAAGGTGGGCTCGAAGATCGACGCGAAGATGATCAGCAGGTACAGGTCGGGCATCGAACTCCAGATTTCGATCAGGCGCTGGCCGATCAGATCGGTGCGTCCGCCGTAAAAGCCCTGCACCGCGCCGGTCAGCACGCCGACCACGACACCGGACACCGTGAGCGCCAGCGCCATCAGCACCGACAGGCGGAAACCGTACAGCAGCCGCGCCAGCACGTCGCGCCCGAATTGATCCGTGCCGAGCCAGTTACTCGTGGTAGGTGGCGCCGGATACGGATGCGCGGCGAAGTAATCGATCGTGTCGTAGTGGAAATGATTCGGCGGATAGACCGCGAAGTTGCCGTTCGATTCGAGCCGCGAACGGATATACGGATCGAGGTAATTCGCGCGCGCCGGAAAGTCGCCGCCGAACAGCGTCTCCGGATAGTCCTTCACGATGGGAAAGTAGTAGTGCCCGTCGTAACGCACGAGCAACGGACGATCGTTGGACAACACCTCGCCAAGCAGGCTGATGACGAACAGCGAGACGAAGATCACGAGGCTCCAGTAGCCCAGACGCTGCTGCCTGAAGCGCAGCCACGTACGCCGCCACGGAGAAGGCGACGCCGCGTGCGCCGCGCCGGCCGCGTCAGCGGTCCAGGCGGTTGAATTGGATGCGGGGGTCGACGAGGACATAGCAGACGTCAGCAATGAGTTTGGTTACGAGGGCAATCAGCGTGAACAGAAACAGCGAACCGAGCACGACCGGATAGTCACGGCGAATCACCGAGTCGTACGACAGTTGGCCCATGCCGTCGAGTGAGAACAGCGTTTCGATCAGCAGATTGCCGTTCAGAAACGCGCCGACGAACGCCGCCGGCAAACCGGTGAGCAGCGGAATCGCGGCATTGCGCAGCACGTGTTTCCACAGTACGTCGCGCTCCGGCGCGCCCTTGGCGCGTGCGGTCAGCACATACTGCCGGCCGATTTCCTCGAGGAACGTGTTCTTGGTCAGAATCGTGACGATCGCGAAGTTGCCCACCACCGATGCCGTGACCGGCAGCACGATGTGCCACAGATAGTCGAGCACCTTGCCGAACGCGCTGAGGTCGTTGAAGTTATCCGAGGTGAGGCCGCGCATCGGAAACACCTGCCAGAACGTGCCGCCACCGAACAACATCAGCAGCAACACACCGAGCACGAAACCGGGAATCGCATAGCCGGCCAGTACCAGCACGCTCGTGACAGTATCGAAACGCGAGCCGTTGCGCACCGCTTTCGCGATTCCCAACGGCACCGATATCAGATACGTGAGCAGCACCGTCCATAAGCCGAGCGTGATCGACACCGGCAGCTTCGATTTGATGACGTCCCACACGCTGTCGTGCTGATAGTAGGATTGGCCGAGGTCGAACGTCGCGTAGCGTTTGAGCATCAGCAGATAGCGTTCGAGCGGCGGCTTGTCGAAGCCGAACTGCTTCTTGATCTGCTCGATCTGCTGCGGATCGACGCCCTGGCTGCCGTGATAACCGCCGCCGCCCGCCCCCGCCTCTCCGCCACGGCCAGCGCCGTGGCGGAGTTGCGTCATCACCTGTTCGACCGGCCCACCCGGCACGAACTGCGTGACGACAAACGTCAACGTGACCACGCCGAGCAGGGTCGGCACCATCAACAACAATCGTCTGAGAATGTAGGCAAGCATGCTGTGCCTCAGTGGGCCGTAGCGGCCGTGGCCGCGGTGGAAGATGCGGTCTGGGCGGCCGGCGTTTTCGTGTACCAGTAGTCGATCACCCAGTCTTCGTATTGATACGACATCGGCACCTTGTCCGGATGACCGAGCGTCGACTTGTATCCGATCCGCGCGCCCGGCGCGTAATACTCCGGCACGAGGTAGAACGAGTAGATCAGCACGCGGTCCAGGGCGCGGGTCGCCGCTTCCAGGTCGTCGAGATTGTCGGCGGAGAGCGCTGAGTGAATGAGCGAGTCGACCGCCTTGGAGCGGATGCCCGGATAGTTTTCCGAGCCGACTTCCGAGGCCGCCGCGCTGCCGAAGCGGCGCGTCAATTCCGCGCCGGGAATCGTCACCGGCGGGTAGATGAAGGTGGTCATGTCGTACTCGAAGTTGTCGAGCCGTTTCTGGTACAACGCGCTGTCGATCTCGCGCATATGCGCCTGAATGCCGAGCATACCGAGCGCCTGCATATACGGCAGGATCAGGCGGTCCATGCCCGGCTGATCGTCCATGATCTCGATCGTCATCGGCGTGCCGTTGGCGTCGCGCAATGCGCCGTCGCGATAGTGCCAGCCGGCTTGCGCCAGCAGATCGCGCGCCACGCGCAAGTTGCCGCGCAAGGAATCCGGCGTGATCGTCGTGGGTTGCTTCAGCATGGGACCGAACACTTCCGGCGGCACACTGGCTCTCAATGGTTCAAGCAAGGCCAGTTCCTTCGGGCCGGGCATGCCGGTCGCGCCGAACGGGCTCGCTGCGAAATAGCTGCTGGTGCGCCGGTATTGACCGTAGAACATCAGGCGATTCATCCAGTCGTAGTCGAATGCCATCGTCAGTGCGTGGCGCACGCGCGGGTCCTGGAACATCGGCTTGCGCAGGTTCATCAGCATGCCTTGCATCTGCGCGGGGCCGTCGGCGAATTCCCCTCTTTTCAGCAGTCCATTGTCGAAGTTCTTGCCGACGTATTTACGCGCCCATTGCGTTGCGCTGTATTCGACAATCGCGTCGGCGTCGCCGGCCTTAAACGCTTCCAGTTGCGTGTAATGGTCGCGATAGAGTTTGAAGGTGATGCTCGCGAAGCGGAACATGCCGCGCCGCGACGGTAAATTCGCGGCCCAGTAATCGGGGTTGCGGCGATAGGTGATCTGCTTGTCGTTCTTGCGCGACTCGATCAGATACGGACCGCTCGCGACCGGCGGCTCGTTCGCGATCTGGTCGAACGGCAGACGTGTGCCGTCCGCGCGCATGCCCCACTTCGGCGAGAAGATCGGCAAATCGCCAGCAATCAGCGGCGCGTCGCGCTCCGCGTGCCTGAAAACGAAGCGGATCGTGTTTTTATCGACCACGGTCGCGCTTTTGATCACTGAGAACTGCGCATTGAAGAGCGGCGATGCCTTCGGGCTCGTCAATGTGTCGAACGAGTATTTGACATCGGCCGCGGTGATCGGATCGCCGTTCGAAAAGCGCGCGGCGGGATTGATGTGGAAGGTGGCCGAAGCGAGGTCCGGCGCGACTTCGACATCGTCGGCGATCAGCGGATACTCGGAAGCCAGTTCGTCCCAACTGCGCTGCATCAGCGTATCGAACATCAGATGCAGGATGTCCGGCGCGGGCGCACCGCGTACGAGAAACGGATTCAGCGAATCGTAGCTCTGCAGTTCGTCGAAGTTCTGGAAGCTGAGCTTGCCGTCGCCCGGCGCCGCGGGATCCGCATAGTCGAAGTGCGTGAAGCCGGCAGGATATTTGGGCTCGTCGTATTGCGCAATCGAGGGCCGCGCCTGCGCGCAGACCGCGCTCAATGCCAGACACGCACCGGCGCATAGAGCGATTCGCCCGGAGGTGCGCGGCCAGAGAAACTTCACAAGTCTCATCTTCGGAATGCGTAAGGACGCGCGCCGGCTTCAGGCCGGCGCGCGGTAAATCGAATCGGCGCGAGTGACGGCCCGACGCCGTCGCTCCCGTAGCTTTCCCCGCTGGCGCAGCGCTGCTGATGACTGGCCGCCGTCGCTCGCCGTGAGCTTGAACGAGCAGTGTGCGCGGGGAACTCCAAAGCACGTCTCTAACAGAATTGCGCCGCTCCGGTACCGATGAACGGAAGCCGGAGCGGCCGACCGGCTAGACAGACTGCCGGTGCATCAGAAACATCAAGGACTTCAGAAGCGGTACGTCGCACCGACCTGGAAGAAGCGGCCGATGTTGGTGTAAAGCGACTGGTCGTAGCCCGTGATATCCGGGGTAGCCTGCCACTCGACGTCGAACGGCGGCGTGCGATCGAAGATGTTGTTGATGCCGCCGTAGATCGTCCAGTTCTTGAAGCCGCGATACGTGGCCATCAGATTGAACTGGCTGTACGACGCCACCGACAGCGTGCCGCCGTCGCCGAACTCGGCCGCCACCGCGTTGGTGTAGGGGCCAGTGTACTGCCACGTCAGCGTAGTGGTCAGCTTGCGGTAATCCCACGAGAAGCTGGTATTACCCTTCCAGCGCGGATTGGACGCACCGAACGGCTGCAGCAGCGCGAGGTTGTTGCCGGCGAAGTCCTGCGTCGGCGCACCCGGGCTATTCAGCTTGAAGTGCCACACATAGGCCCAGTCGCCTGCCAGCGTGAACGTGCCGTACTTCGTGCCCACCGACTTGCGGAAGTTCATGTCGAAGCCGTCGGTGTCGAGCGAACCGAGGTTGACGAACTGCTCCTTGATAAAGGCCACCGTGCCGTCCGGATTGCGGATCACGGTCGACGGGTTGTTCGCATCCATCACCGCGTTCGGATCGTCCGTGCCGATCACGCCGTCAATGTGAATCTTGTAGAACGCCGCACCGATATCCGTCGACGAGTCCGGCGAAAGCTGGAAGCCGATGTTGTAGTTCTTGGTGTGCTCAGGCTGCAACGCCGGATTGCCGTTGACCTGTTCCGTCGTGAAGTGCTTGGTCGGCGTGCCGCTCGGGTCGTTCGGGTCGACCAGGTTCTGGTGAGCCAGATAGGTCGCCTGCGAGTTTTCGACCAGCGTCGGGGCACGGAAGCCGCGGCTATACGATGCAAAAGCTGTAAGAGCCTGCACCGGCTGGAAGCGCAATGCGAAGCTCGGCGAGAACGCACCACCGAAGTCGCTGTAGTGGTCGTAACGGCCCGCCTGCGTGAACGTCAGGTTGCGGATGATCGGAATATCGACCTGATAGTAGACGGCGGCCACATTGCGTTCGCCGTCGACTGTCTGCACGTTGGCCGGCGCGGTCACCCCAAGCGCGCTATACGTGCGCGAGTTGATGATGTTGCTTTCGTGACGGAATTCCGTACCGAAACCGACACCGACCGGACCACCCGGCAGGTTGAACAGGTTGCCCGTCGAGGTCTTCGCCGTGACGCTGTCGAGCTTCGAGATCGCCTGCTCATAGTCGTTCTGGAAGACGCCGTTCAAGCCGTTCGGCGTGGCCGACGGGTTCGAGAAGTTGAACACGCCGTTTTGCAGAATGTTCTCGAGGCCTGCAACATTCAGCGCGTTGCCGTAGGTCGTGTCGACCGTGCTCTGCGAATGGCCGTAATCCGCGGACCAATCCCAGTCGCCGAACTTGGCCGTGGTGAACGAGCCCTTCACACCGGTCATCGCACGCCAGAACGTCGACACCGTATCCGCCGACACCGTGTTCGGGAACGTGTAGTTGATCAGCGTGGGCACACCGAACGGGTTGTACGGGTTGGTGCCCGAGACCGTGCGCGAAATCGGCAACGCCGAACCGGTGGCCGGGTTGAACGCGTTGGTCTGGCTGCTCAGCACCGCCGGACCTTCGTTCTGCACGGTTTCGTTGCGGCTCACCCAGAGGTCGGCGTAAGCCTGCACGTCGTCGTTGACCTTGAAGGTGCCGCGCACTTTCGCGTTCAGGCGCGTGATCGCCGGCACCAGCGAGGTGGTGCTGGCCGGATTCGATTTACACGTGGACGCGCCGTTCGCCGACACGCTGCCCGGAGGACAGGGGTTGAGCGCCATGTTGGTGCCGTCGGCCGTGGTCCAGAACGACTGCTGGTTCGGACCGAGCGGACCGCGAGGCCACCCGGGAACTGGCTGAAGTCCTGACCCGCGGTCATGTCGCGATCGCCGAGCGACGACCCCGTGTCGCGGTAGTAGCTCGCCGCGGCCGTCACGTTGAAGCGGTCGCCATTCAGATCGCCGATACCGCCGAGCACGCTGAAGTTGCCCTGTGCGTCGCCCGGATGCTGCGCCTTGCCGAGCTGGCCATCGATCTGCAGGCCCTGGAAGTCCTTCTTCGTGATGATGTTGACGACGCCCGCAATTGCATCCGAACCATACACCGAGACCGCACCGGTCTTCACGATGTCGATGTGGTCGATCATGTTGAGCGGGATCGAATTCACGTCGAAGAACGTGTCGGTGAAGTTCACCGCCTTGCCGTAATTCGCCACCCGTTGCCCGTCCACCAGCACCAGCGTGTACTTCTCACTCAGACCGCGCAATGCAATGCCGCCGCCGCCTTGCGCGGAGCTATTCATCGTCGTTTGACCCCAGCTGCTCCCCGAGTTCGCGGACGTGCCGCGCAGGAAGTCGGCCACGGTCGTATAACCGCTTTGCTGGATATCCTTGGCGGTGATGGTCTGAACTTCCGTATTGCCGACCTTGTCCGACGTGCGGATCAGCGAGCCGGTCACTTCAAATTTCTTGAGTTGCTGAACCCCTTTCCCCGTCGGCGTCGCGGTGTTGCCATCCGCGGACGGTGTGGCGGCAGTGCCCGTTGCCGGGGTGCTTTCCGTCGTCGCGCCTGCCGCAGTGCCGGTGGCGGCCGGCTGGCTTTGTGCAAACGCCGGTACCGCGATTACGGCCGACAATGCCAGTTCAGCCCAGACTATTCTTCTAATGGCCAGCG
Organism: Paraburkholderia sp. BL9I2N2; assembly: GCF_004339745.1. Lineage (GTDB taxonomy): Bacteria > Pseudomonadota > Gammaproteobacteria > Burkholderiales > Burkholderiaceae > Paraburkholderia. Next base: position 2,824,234 of record NZ_SMGP01000001.1, read on the forward strand.
CCAATGCCCTTTGTTTCATTTTTCCCCTTCTCGCTCGTCAGTAAGGCCACAGCAGTATGTGAAGAGTGGTCTCGTGAACCGCTCTACTCGATATACGGCGATCTTGCGCCGCGTTCCGTTAAAGCAACGTCAAATAAGTCAGTGTCGGACTACTAATTTATTGCAATCGGAATGCGCATCGCTTTCCGATTGATGCCACTTCTACTGCCACCCGAACGGATGCCGCTATGCGCCGGCTTATTTTCCCAAATCGCGGGTACAAACTTAAGTAATGCTTACAAATATCGAGTGACTGCTTTTTCTAAAGCATGGCCTACGGCACTAAAACAATCTTGGCGTCCCTACCCACACGACCACCGCTTCTTCACGCGCGGTGTTGGACCAGGAGTGCGGCACGGTGGACTCGTAATGCGCGGTGTCGCCCGCCTGCAAGACGAACGTTGTGCCTTCCAACGTGAGCGAGATCTGGCCGCTCATCACATACAAGAATTCTTCGCCAGCGTGCGTCGTGACTTCTGATGGGTTCTGTCCCACCGGCATCCTGACGAGGATCACTTCCAGCTTGCCGCCGACCGACAGGTTCGTCAGCCTTCCAAACAGATTGGCGGTTCCGTCAAATCCGAAGTACTTCAACTCGCTTCCTCTACGCACCGACTTGTCTTCAGTCGGCGTGTCGACGAAATACTGCACCGTGACACCCAGAGCTCGCGCAATACCGACCAGCGATGTGATCGAAGGTGTTGCGTGACCCCGTTCCACTTGCGACAGAAAGGGCTTGGAAATGCCCGCGGTCTTTGCCACTTCATCCAGCGTTCGACTGAGCCGTTGGCGCAGCGCGCGGATTTTGCTTCCTATAGAGACTGCAACGTGTGCCTTGTTATTGAGTGGCAAGACCATAGCAAGACAGAATCCCGTAGTCAAAAATAGTTTGATATATGCAAATTAAGTTTCGTCCGGCGCAACGTTCTCCCCAAACGTTGCTGATAGGTCAACTGAAATTACGCCATGGACAACGGGAACAATTGGTTGTCCAGAAGACTTCCGGATACTGCGAATGCCTTGTGACGATCGCGGCTGCAACGCCAAGCAGGCATCGGAGACGAGCCACATTTCCTACGACGAGCGCGTCCCCTCGCGCCCGCCATGAGGAGAGCTCGAGCGCGTCTCGTCCGATGGAACATAACGGGAACGGAGTGTTCTTATTTCGACGCCACCAGCACCCACAAACGGGCGAGATCGGCTGAGCCATCGGTGCCTTTCACTGCACGGAAGGTTTGCAACGCGCGAGCCTTGTCGCCCGCCATGTAGTACGCCTCACCGAGATGCAGCTGCGCCTGGTCCGGATGATCGAGTCCACCCTTGGCGATCGCGGCATCCATCGCCGCCAGACCCTGCTTCGCCTGCCCCGCGAAAACCTGATTGAAACCCATGTCGACGGGGGCAACGGGGTTTGCCGGATCAGCGGGCGCTTGCGCACGTTTGGCCGCGAGTGCCTGCAGACGTTTCTCGCGATCCGCCTGCGCGTCACGCCCCAAAACGCCCGACGTAAAGCCCTGATCGATGACCTGTTTGCCTTCCGCGGTGGTGCCCGCCACGATCGCCAGTTGGGTCATTTCCATGTAGTCGTCGGCGGTCGACAGCGAGCCGGTCGCGCGACGCAAGCGATACGTGTCGATATCGAGCTTCGACGAATAGCCCGGCTTGTTGCGAATCGCCGAGAACAGATCGTCCCAGTAAGACTGCTTCGGATGATAAGCAACCAGCTTTTCGAGCGTGCTGCGGTACGTGGCATCGTCCTTCACGCGCTGCGCACAGGTGCCGAGCAATTGCAGTTGCGACTCGTCAGGCGCGTGGCCAGCGTGCACCTGCGCATCGACGCCGGGCTTGAGCAAGCTCACCACGCTCGCGCAATCGTTCGACAGGTAATAAGACTGAACCAGCAGCGTGCGCATGTCGGGATCACCGCCGCCCGACTTCAGATAGCGTTGTGCAACCTTCGCCGCCTGCGCATAGTTCTTTTGCTGGAAGTAGATGCCGGCCAATGCCGCTGACGTACGTTGCTCGTCCGCGCCGCTCAACTTCCCGGAACTCAGCAACGTTTCGTAGGCCTGAGCAGCCACGCCGGTGTCACCCGCCGCCGCCGCTGCCGCGCCACGCATCTGCTCGACCATGGTGCTTTCGTACGGCGTCTTGCCGGGCACTGCCGCCGCCTGATCGATCTTCGTCAGCGCGTCCTTGTACTTGTGCGCGCGATACAGATCCTGTGCGGCATTCAGCGGTTTCGCCACATCCGGCCGCAAAGTGTCGGCAGCATGAGAGGCGAGCGGCAGCGCGAGAGCGGCCGCGATGACGGCGCGCTTGAACCGTTGATGAATCGTTTGCATTGCCCTTCCCTATTGCATGTACTGCTCATTGCCGATCAGGCCGATCTTCGTCGCGCCCAATCGTTGCGCCGACGCCATTACCTCCGCGACATCCTTGTACGGCACCAGTTTGTTCGGACGCAGATGGATTTCCGCCTGAACCGGTTCGGCGGCCACTTGCGCGAGCCTGGATTCGAGCGCCGCGCGGTTCGGCACCGGCTGGCCATTCCAGGTCGTGGTGCCGTCGAAGTCGATATCGATCTGCACCACTTCCGGCTGCGTGATCGGCGGCGGCGGATTGCCGACCGGCAGGTTCATCTTGATGGCGTGCGTCTGAATCGGGATCGTGATGATCAGCATGATCAGCAGCACCAGCATCACGTCGATCAGCGGCGTGGTGTTGATGTCGACCATCACATCCGGTTCGCTGCCGCCGCCCGACGATACGTTCATTCCCATCATCGCCTCCTGTCGATCGGACCTGGCGCTTTACGCCTGGTCCGATCCCATGCAAAGTTAGCCGCCGCGCGCGGGCGGCTCAGTGATAAACGAAACCTTCGCGATACCGGCGCGCTCGCACTCGGTAATGACCCGGCCGATGAATTCATAACGCGCGCTCTGGTCGCCGCGAACATGCACTTCCGGTTGCGGCGTCATGACCGACACGGTTTTCAGGCGTGCCAGCAACGTCGGCGCGTCGACCTGCTTCTCGTTCCAGAAGAAGTCGCCGTCGCGGTTGACCGCGATGACGATACTTTTGGGCGTGGTCTGCAGCGGCTGGATCGTCTCCTTCGGCAATTGCACCGGCACCGTATGCGTCACGACCGGAATCGTGATCAGAAAGATGATCAGCAGAACCAGCATCACGTCGACCAGCGGCGTGGTGTTGATACTGGAGATGACCTCGTCGTTGTCGTCCTGCCCAACGCTCATTGCCATGACGGACTCCGCTTATTGAACCAGCGATGCTTCGCGAACCGCGGCGCGCGCCGGGCGGCGGCTGCCGGCCAGCAGAACGGTATGCAGTTGCGCGCCGAATGCACGCACACGCTCCATCACCGACTTGTTGCGGCGAACCAGGAAGTTGTAGCCGAGCACCGCGGGCACCGCGACCGCGAGACCGATGGCGGTCATGATCAGCGCCTCGCCCACCGGACCCGCGACCTTGTCGATCGAAGCCTGGCCGGCAATGCCGATGGCCGTCAGCGCATGGTAAATCCCCCACACCGTACCGAACAGGCCGACGAACGGCGCCGTGGAACCGACCGTGCCGAGGAAAGCCAAACCGTCTTGCAGACGATTCGACACGTTGGTGATCGCACGCTCGACCGAGGTATCGATCCACGTGTTGCGGTCCACGGCTTCGAGCAGCGCTTCGTCATGATGCTCGCCGGCCTCGATGGCCGTTTCAGCGATGAAGCGGAACGGCGAGGCTTCGTCGAGGAGCTTCGCGCCTTCGCCCAGCGACGGCGCGGTCCACAACTGCTCGTCGGCGCTCTTTGCGCGGCGGTTCGCGCGGAACTGTTCGAAGAACTTGGTGATCATGATGTACCAGCTGCCCATCGACATGATCACCAGCAGAATCAGCACGAAACGGGCAACGAAGTCGCCGTTCTTCCAGAGGGCGCTAAGGCCGTACGGGTTGCTGACGGTTTCGGACGTAGCTGGCGCCGGCGGCGGCACCGCTTCGTCGGCGGCCGTGCTCGCGGTTTGCGGCGCGGCGGTGGCCGGTGCGACGGTTGCCGACGCGGTGGCGTCGCTAGCCTGCGCATGGGCCATTTGCGGTGCAACAAAGGTATCCACCGTGGTTACGGCGATCAACATGCTTGCCGCCAGTGCGGCGAGAGTACGCTTCTTCATGCCTGCTCCAAGTTCATTAGTACAACTTCTAAACTAAGACTGATAAATCGCTACCGGTACCGAACAGTCTGTGAATTCAGTTCAGGTTAAACGAGAACGGAACTTGCACACGGACAGCCTGGCCTTGGGAAACGCACGTAAACTGCTTGACTGCGTTGAATGCGGCACGATCCAGTGAGGAGTCGTCCGAGGATTTGGCAACGCGTTCATTCGTAATATGGCCCTGCGGGTCGACAACGAATTCAATGAGGACATCACCCGTCACGTTGTTTTCCTGCGCTTCCTTCGGATAGCGGATCGACGAACGGATCTGATCCGAGTTCGGACACACGACTCCAACTTCGGTGCTCACAGGCTTGCTCGGCGCGGGCGGTGCCGGCGGTGCGGGCGGCGCCACGGCAGGCGCCGACACGACCGGCGCGGCCTGATGCGTAATGGTCGGCTGCGGCGGCGTTTGCACCTGCACTTCCGGCGGCGGCACGAACGGCGGCGGCGGCGGCGCGAACTTAGGCGGCGGCAATTGAACCGTGGGCAACGGCGGCGGAGGCGGTGGCTTCACCGGTTCGATGATTTTCGTCTCGATAGGATGCTGAATGACCTGCACGACCTTGGTGGCAAGGCCATTGATCAGCGCATAAATCAGCACGATGTGCAAAAGCAGAACAACTGCGATACCGCCAAAGCGGCGTACTGGGTTTTGCTGCTTGCGCCCAAACTCACGCGGGCGCCCCGGCCTCTCCATACGGGCCGCTACTGCCGGAAATTGCCCTTCGACTTTCGTACCCACCTTTACTCCTCCGGCGTGAATCGTCCATTTCTGTAACTGCAGTGCGCTTATCTACCGCAAACAACATTCACTTCAACCATCCGATGACCGGCGGTCCTTGATTCGGAGTCCAAAACGGACGTGACACTACCCGGCTCCGATCCGACGACACGGACGCGTCTCCAGGAGACCGCGGCCGTGCGTCATGCGAGCCGAATAGCCGATCTAAGTAGAACTACTAATAGATTAAATTTGAGCCGCTTACTTCTGCCTTGCATGAACGCTGGAGACCACCCGATCGCTATAAGTCGTAGCGCCTGGAACTTTTTGCGCAAACGTCACACGCGTTTCATCGGTCGCAACGATAGCAGGACAAAAAATGTACGGTCAAACTTTTTTTGATGACAACATACTTAGTTTAGAGAGGTAACTCTAACTCAAGCGAAATTCGCTCCGCTTTAAAAGAATAAGCGTATGTCGAGCAGATAAGCATTCGGCTTTTTCTGCCCGACAATTGGGAATTCGCTGCACATTCGTCGTGCATCGATGCACGCGAAACGGCCGGCAGTACGTCTGATCCGGATCGCGAAAGCCCCCGCTGGGCAGGCGTTTGCGCGCCATCTCAACATGACTCGCGTGGATCGCGGATAGGACGTTTGTTGTGGTGTTCGGGCGCCGGGGGTGTGACCGCCGCCGAAGGCGAGACGATAGCAGAAGAGTAGAAGCGTTTAAAAAAACTTTAGCGGTATTTACGACACTCTAAATACGCATCTCAATTACGCGTTGAATTGAATTACAAAACAATTCCAATAAATTACATTAAGCCAACAACACGAATCATGTCGGGCGCGGGCGATGTCGGCGCGACGTTGGTGGGCATATAGGGCAATTTCGTGAGGGCCGAATTCGCCCGGCCAGAATGAAATGAATCATGCGCCGGCAACTCTTGCGGGTTCAACTCAACAAAGGAGCAAGCGGGAGCGGCGCAACGATGATCGCGCCGCTCTGCTGCATCAACCGTTCGTGCCCTCGCCTGCCACGACAGCGCTGTTGTTACGCGATCGCGCGAGAACCGGCCGCAACGCGGCGCCCGTATGACTCGCCGCAACGCGCGACAATCCTTCGGGATCCGTAGCAGCAACGATCGCCCCGCCGCCCACTCCGCCTTCCGGACCGAGGTCGATGATCCAGTCCGCCTCGGCGATCACATCCAGATCGTGTTCGATGACGACGACACTATGCCCGCCGTCCGCGAGACGATGCAGCACGCGAATCAGCTTGGCGACGTCCGCCATATGCAGGCCCACAGTCGGTTCGTCCAGCACATACAAGGTATGCGGCGGTTTCTGGCCGCGCCGTGTGATGTCGTCACGCACTTTGCTCAATTCGGTGACGAGCTTGATACGCTGCGCCTCGCCGCCCGACAACGTGGGCGACGGCTGACCCAGCGTGAGATAGCCGAGCCCGACGTCTTTCATCAACTGCAATGGATGAGCGATATTGGAGATGGGCGCGAAGAACTCGACGGCCTCGTCGATTTCCATGGTCAGCACGTCGCCGATATTCTTGCCGCGCCACGTGACCGCCAGCGTCTCGGGATTGAAGCGCTGCCCGTGACACACATCGCAAGGCACCTTCACGTCGGGCAGAAAGCTCATGCCGATGGTGCGCACGCCCTGCCCCTCGCAGGCCGGGCAACGGCCTTCGCCGGCGTTGAACGAGAAACGTGAGGCCGTATAGCCACGCGCGCGCGCTTCGAGCGTGCCGGCAAACAGCTTGCGGATCGCGTCCCACACGCCGATGTAAGTGGCGGGACACGAACGCGGCGTCTTGCCGATCGGTGTTTGATCGACTTCGAGTACACGGTCGATGGTTTCCCAGCCGGTGATCGCATCGCACCCTTGCCATGCATGCGTCACGTTGAGCGGCGCACGCGGCGCTGTGCGCGCCAGCACGCTGGAACGCCGGTTCGCCGCGGGCTTCTCCTCGGCCGCCGCACGCGCGCGCCGCGTGGCCGGCGACGACAGCACCGAACGTCCGACAGCATCCAGCAGGTTGGTCATCAGCACGTCGCGTGCAAGTGTCGACTTGCCGGAGCCGCTGACGCCGGTGACCGCCACCAGCCGCGAGAGCGGAATGCCGACCGTGACGTTGCGCAAATTGTGCAGCTTGCCGCCGTGCACAGTCAGCCAATTCTCCGGCACTGCAGCCGTACGTTTGCCCGGCGCGACCACTTCGCGGCGCGGCTGCAACGGATGCACGATGGGCTGCGCGAGAAACTGTCCGGTCAGCGAATCGGGTTGCGCCGACAGGTCGGCCACACTGCCCTGCGCGACCAGCGTGCCGCCGCGTTTGCCCGCGCCCGGCCCGATGTCGATGATGTGATCCGCACGCCGAATCGTGTCCTCGTCATGCTCGACGACCACCAGCGTATTGCCCTTTTCACCGAGCTTGCGCAAAGCGTTCAACAGAATCTGGTTATCGCGCGGATGCAGACCGATGGTCGGTTCGTCGAGCACATAGCACACGCCTTGCAAGTTACTGCCAAGTTGCGCCGCGAGCCGGATGCGCTGCGCTTCGCCGCCGGACAGACTCGGCGCCGCGCGATCGAGACTCAGATAGCCGAGCCCCACTTCCTCGAGGAACTGCAGGCGGCTGCCGATTTCGCTCACCACGTCACGCGCGATCTCCGCGTCGCGACCGGTCATCTCCAGCGTGTCGATCCACGCGCGCGTGTCGGACACGGTCCACTGCGCGACATCGACAATCGCCTGCGCGTCGAACGTGACCGCGCGCGCGGTGGGGTTCAGACGCGTACCCGCACAATCCGGACATGGTTCGTCCACGAGACCTTCGGGTTCCTGCTCTTCCGACGGCAGGCTCTGTTCGCGACCGCGATTGTCGTCGACGACGATCGTATCGTCGTACACCGCGCGTTGTTCACGCGTGAGCGCGAGGCCCGTGCCGACACACGTGGTACACCAGCCATGCTTGCTGTTGTACGAGAACATGCGCGGATCGAGTTCGGGATAACTCGTGCCGCACACCGGACATGCGCGCTTGGTGGACAGCACCTTCACCGCGCCGAGTTTCGCGGTGGGATGGCCGCCGCTGATCGCGTCGTGCAAACCGTCGAGCGGCGCCAGCAGATGCATCACGCCCTTGCCGACTTCGAGCGTCTGGTCGAGCGCCTGACGCAGTTCGGCTTCGTTGTCCGGCGACACGACAATGTCGGCCACCGGCAGCTCGATCGTATGCTCGCGGAAGCGGTCGAGCTTCGGCCACGGATCCACCGGCACGAACTCGCCGTCCACACGCAGATGAGTATTGCCGCGCGCTTTTGCCCATTTCGCCAGATCCGTATAAACGCCCTTGCGGTTCACGACCAGCGGCGCGAGAAAGCCAACGTGCTGCCCCTTGTGATCGCGCAGCAACTGCGCCGCGATCGATTCGACGCTTTGCGACGTGACCGGCGTACCGTCGTGAATGCAATGCTGCAAACCGAGCTTCACATACAGCAGACGCAGGAAGTGCCAGACCTCCGACGTGGTCGCCACGGTACTCTTGCGGCCGCCGCGCGAGAGCCGCTGCTCGATCGCGACGGTCGGCGGAATGCCGTACACTGCGTCGACCTCGGGCCGCCCCGCCGGCTGCACGATGGAACGTGCGTAGGCATTCAGCGATTCGAGGTAACGGCGCTGCCCTTCGTGAAACAGAATGTCGAAGGCGAGCGTGGACTTGCCCGAACCGGACACGCCGGTAATCACGTTGAATTTGCCGTGCGGAATGTCCACGTCCAGCGCTTTCAGGTTGTGCTCGCGCGCATTGACGATGCGCACCACGTCCTCGCCTTCGATCGCCCGGCGCGCGCGCGCGGCGCTCAGCGCCTTTTGCAGCGGAATGCCTTGCGACGCCGGTTCGGCCGCTGCGCCCATGGCACGGTCATATTGCAGCAGCGCCACGCCGGTATGCGATTCCGGGCAAGCTTTGACGTCTTCCGGCGTGCCGGCGCACAAGACCCGGCCGCCGCCATCGCCACCTTCGGGACCCAGGTCGATCAGCCAGTCGGCCGCGCGGATCACGTCGAGATTGTGCTCGATCACGATCAGCGAATGACCGCTCGCGAGCAGCTTGCCGAACGCCTGCATCAGCTTGGCGATGTCGTCGAAATGCAGGCCCGTGGTGGGTTCGTCGAACATGAACAGACGTTTGGCAACCGGCTGCTTTGCGCTGCGCGCAGTCCGCGCCTGGGCCGATTCCGCGAGGAAACCGGCGAGCTTGAGCCGCTGCGCTTCGCCGCCCGACAGCGTGGGCACCGGCTGGCCGAGCTTCACGTATTCGAGGCCCACGTCGACGATTGGCTGCAGCACGCGCAGCACTTCGGCATCTTTTGCAAAATACGCGGTGGCTTCGCTCACCGTCAATTCCAGCACGTCGGCAATGCTCAGCGCGCGCGCCGGTTCGCCGCGCTCGATCTTCACTTCGAGCAGTTCCGCGCGATAACGGCGCCCGTCGCAATCGGGGCAGCGCAGGTACACGTCGCTCAGGAATTGCATTTCGATATGTTCGAAACCCGAGCCGCCGCAGGTCGGGCAACGGCCTTCGCCTGAGTTGAAGCTGAACATGCCCGGACCGTAGCCGCGTTGCTGCGCGAGCGGCGCCTTGGCAAACAGCTTGCGGATCTCGTCGAACGCGCCGACGTAGCTCGCCGGATTCGAACGCGCCGTCTTGCCGATCGGCGACTGGTCGACGAACACGACGTCGGTGACCTGATCGGCGCCGCTCAAACTTGTGAATGCGCCCGGCGACTCAGTGGCGAGACCGAAGTGCCGTGCCATGGCCGGATACAACACGTCCTGCAGCAACGTGGATTTGCCGGACCCCGACACCCCCGTCACGCAGACGAGCCGCTGCAATGGAATCTCCACCGTGACATCGCGCAGATTGTGCTCAGTCGCGCCTTCGAGCACGATGCGCGGCGTGGCGGCATCCACCGGACGCTGCGACCAATGCGCCGCGTCGGCCACATGCCGGCGGCCACCCAGGTACTCGCCGGTGAGCGTGCCTGACGAACGGATCGCCTCGGGCACGCCGTCGTAAATGATCGAGCCGCCGCGCTCGCCCGGTCCCGGACCCATGTCGATCAGACGATCCGCCGCGAGCATCACGGAGGGATCGTGTTCGACCACCACCAGCGTATTGCCCGCGTCGCGCAAACGGTGCATGGCTTCGACGATGCGGTTCAGATCGCGCGGATGCAAGCCGATGCTCGGCTCGTCGAGCACGAACAGGGTCTTGGTGAGCGACGTGCCGAGTGCCGTGGTCAGGTTGATCCGCTGCACTTCGCCGCCCGACAGCGTGCGGCTTTGCCGGTCGAGCGTCAGATAGCCGAGGCCCACGTCGCACAGGTACTTGAGGCGCGTGCGCACTTCGGCTAGCAGCAGCTTGAGCGCGTCGTCGAGCAAGGCGCTCGGCAAACTGATTTCGTCGAAGAAGCGCCGGATGCGCTCGATCGGCATCAGCATCAGGTCATGCACGGTCAAACCCGGCAACGCTTCGAGCTGCCCGCGCGTCCAGTCGACGCCGCGCGGCAGGAAGCGCTTCTCGGCCGGCAGCACGTCGTCCGCATTGGCCTTGCTGCCGAGGCGCCACAACAGCGATTCCGTTTTCAGGCGCGCGCCGCCGCAGGTTTCGCACGGCGTATAGCTGCGGTACTTGGACAGCAGCACACGAATATGCATCTTGTACGCTTTCGATTCGAGATACTCGAAGAAGCGTTTGACGCCGTACCAATGGCTTTGCCACTTGCCGTTCCAATCCGGCGAGCCGTTGATGACCCAGTCGCGCTCGGCGTCCGTCAGCTCGCCCCACGGCGTGCCGCGGCGGATATCGGCTTTCGCCGCGTAGCGCATCAGATCGTCCTGGCATTCCTTCCACGCGGGCGTTTGCATGGGCTTGATCGCGCCGTCGCGCAGCGTCTTGCGCGCGTCCGGGATCACCAGCCCGAGGTCGACGCCGATCACGCGGCCGAAACCGCGGCACACTTCGCACGCGCCGTAGGCCGAGTTGAACGAGAACAGCGCGGGCTGCGGATCGGCGTAGCGCAGATCGCTTTCCGGGCTGTGCAAGCCGGTGGAGAAACGCCAGATTTGCGGTTCGGCTTCCTGACTGTCCGCCCCTTCCGATGACGCCGGCAGCACATAGATATTGACGCGCCCGCCGCCGCGCTTGAGCGAGGCCTCGATCGCCTCGACCACCCGCTGCTTGTCCACCGAGCGCAGCCGGAAGCGGTCGGCCACCACGTCGAGCAGCTTGCGCTTGCCGGTGGGCGAATCGACTTCGCGCTGCGCCTGCACGCGCGTGTAGCCACTGGCCGACAGCCACTGCTCCACTTCCTGCTCCGACGCGGATTCCGGCAACTCGACCGGGAACGTGACGACGAGCCGCGGCTCGTTTTCCGCCGTGCGTTCGAGCAACTCGGCGTAGATCGTTTCCGGCGTGTCGTGGCGCACCTGATGGGCCGTCTTGCGGTCGAACAGTTCGGCCGCGCGCGCGTAGAGCAGCTTCAGGTGATCGTTGAGCTCCGTCATGGTGCCGACGGTGGAACGCGAACTGCGCACCGGGTTGGTCTGGTCGATCGCAATGGCCGGCGGCACGCCGTCGACGCGGTCGACTTGCGGCCGGTCCATGCGATCGAGAAACTGCCGGGCGTAAGCGCTGAATGTTTCGACGTAGCGCCGCTGCCCTTCCGCGTAAAGCGTGTCGAACACGAGGCTCGACTTGCCGGAGCCGGACGGGCCGGTGACGACCGTCATTTCGCCGGTTCGTACGTCGAGGTCGACGTTCTTGAGGTTGTGCTGGCGTGCGCCGCGAATCTTGATAGTGCCGTTAGATGCCAATTTTTCCGACCGTCTGAATGAGTGGGCCACCTCTCACGGACGCCTCGCGACCGCGCAAGTTCGGTGCGCCGGGCTGGCGGAAACTCGCGCCGAAGCCCGGCTTGCAACGGGATACTATACTGTATATTTATACAGTTTTCCACGACGCGGCCCGGGTGGGCTTTGCAGGCCCGTCAGGCGGTGACCGGCGGCAAAAATGCGCGCCGCTTGGCGCGGCAGCAAGCGTTGTGCCGTTGGGGAGAGAAAGGTTTAAAGCCGCTCGAAGCGGCGTCGGAGACGTGAAGCGGCGCTATCGCACCAGACTTGCAAGGCGCAACGGTGTGGTAACGGGCGCACATTTCTTGACCGTAGACGCTTTCCGCACTGATCGGCTCCCTGTCGGCACCGCAGCCCCCGGCGCTGCATCCAGCGCCCCGCTGTTACCCAGCGCATACGCCACGCAGCACTTCGCCAGCACCTCGGTCGGATCGACGAGCCGCATCACCCGTCCGCCCGCGCACGCCAGCGTCGCGTCACGCAACAGCAGCGGCAACTCGGTGCAACCCAGCACGATCACCTGGGCGCCTTGCGCGACCAGATCGTCGAGCGCCGCGGCGAGATCATCGCAGCACTCGCCCGACGTGACGCCCGCCTTCGCACCCTTCGGTCCGTAGATGGCGTTCATCAGCCGCGCCTGCGCCGGTTCGCCCGGCGCAATCTGCACGAAACCGCGCGCTTCGAGCGCCTGCTCATAGACGCGGCTCGCGAGCGTGCCCGAAGTGGCGAGCACGCCGACTTCGCGCACGTCCGGAAAGGTCTCGCGCAGATAATCGGCGGTACAGGTCAGCATATTGACGATCGGAATGCCGAGCGACGGCTGGATCCGCTCGACGAACGCATGCGCCGTATTGCACGGAATCGCGATGAGGTCCGCGCCGCCGTCCTCGAGCGTCTTGCAGCCGGCATACAACGCGAGCGTCGGATCGTCGCCGTTGCCGAGCAGCGCGGCGGTGCGGTCCGGAATCTGCGGATTCTGCTCGACCATGATCTTGATGTGATCCTGATCACACGCGGCGGGCGTATTGCGCACCAGCTTGGCCATGAAGTCGACCGTCGCCGCCGGCCCGACGCCGCCCAGCACGCCCACCTTGAAGCGCCGCTCCGGCTGCGCATATTGGGCCGCCGCGACGTAGCGCGCGTAAACGAGATTGGCGTCGACGAGCGGCACCTCGAGCCGGCCGAGCGCGCGCGCGACCAGCGCGATTTCGACGAGCCCCGGCAGGATGAGCTCCGCGCCCTGCGCAATGAGGTCCGCGCACGCGGCGCGCAGCAACTCGACCGGGCGGCCATGGAAGCGGCCGTTTAGGATGCCTTCATCGCTATAGACCGCGCTCGTCACGCAATCGACGCCCGCTTCGTTGCGCGGATGCAGCACGTCGAACCGCGCGGCATCGAAATAACGTTCGAAGAGGCCGTGATGACGGATGGCCTCCGAAGTCAGCACGCCGATCCGCCGCACCGACGGAAACGCTTGCCGCACGTGCGCCGAGAGCGCCGTCATGATGTTGGCGACCGGCACGGCCACGTTCGCCGAAAGTTCGTCGATGAAGGTATGGCTGAGGAAGCACGGCAACACGATCGCCTCGACGCCGCGCTTTTCGAACGCGCGCATGGTGTCGAATACGTGAATCTTGAACTGGGCGCTCGCCTCGCTCTGCGAGGCCGGCCCTTGCCAGGACTGCTGCTCGAGAACGAGATCGAATGGCCACGCCGCGCCCAGCCGGTTCCAGGCGGCGCTCATCCGGCACAGGACGTCGGCGCTGGCGAGCTGCGCCGCGCCGGTCACGACACCCAGCGAACGATAGCGATTCATGATGGCTTCCCCCCGTCGTTTTTTTTGCCGCCCGCCTCGATGGTAGGCGGCTTTTGCGCGGTTGAGGATGACATTATGCAGGCGGACTATGACGTGGGGTCAACCACGAACCACAATTACCCTGTGTTTCCCGGCGTCGAGCGCACCGGCAAACGCCTAGGCCGCTTCGGCGACGCCGTGCGCCGCACCGCGCTTGCGGCGCTCCAGCGTGCCGATGCATACCAGCGATACGCCGGCCAGAACACTATAGAACACGGCCAACGGCCACCAGGCGCCCGGATAACGATGCGCGAGCAACGTCCCGATCAGCGGCGTCAGACCACCGGCCAGCGCGGCGCACACCTGATACGACAGCGAAATCGCCGAATACCTGACGCGCACCGGGAACGCGGTCGACATGAAGCCGGCCATCACGGCGTAGGAACTCGACATGCACATCACAGCGAGCGCAATGCCGATCACGATCGCCACCGGCCGCCCGGTCGAAACGAGCGCGAACATCGGATAAGGCGACAGCATCGCCAACGCGGCCGCGCCCTTCAGGAAGCGTCCCGTGCCAATGCGTTGCGCGAACCATCCGGACCCCAGTTGCGTGAACAACTGGATGAACGCGACCACGAACAGGCAATCGAGAATCAACGAACGGTCGAGGCCGAGCGTTTGCGTCGTGTAGTTGAGCATGAATGTGTTGACGAACCATGCGCCGGCCACGCCGATCACGTTCGCGCCGAGGCATAGCAACAGCGTGCGCCACGCATCGCGCACGACCTCGGCGACCGGCAGCGCGGCCACGCGTCGTTGCGCCTTGAGCGCCTTGAATTCCGGCGATTCGTCGACACCCGCGCGGATCAGCAGGCCGACCACCAGCAGCACGGCACTCGCGAGAAACGGCAGGCGCCATCCCCAGCCAAGGAACGCGTCCTTATCCATCGAGGCCACCGCGCGGAACGCGAGCAGCGACAGGATCAAGCCCGCCGGACTGCCGAGCTGCGCGAACGACGCGAAGAAGGTGCGCCGTCCCTGCGGTGCGTGTTCGCTTGCCATCAGCACCGCGCCGCCCCACTCGCCGCCGATCGCAATGCCCTGCGCGACCCGCAGCAAGACGAGCAGCACGGGCGCCCACACGCCGGCGCTTGCATAGGTCGGCAGGAAGCCGATGCCGACGGTGCCGATGCCCATGATCGCCAGCGTCGCCACGAGTGCTTTCTTGCGGCCGATGCGGTCGCCCAGGTGGCCGAACACCAGCCCGCCGAACGGCCGCGCGAAGAAGCCGACCGCAAAGGTGCCGAACGAAGCGAGAGTGGCGAAAAACGGATCGCTGCCAGGAAAGAACAGCTTGCCGAATATCAGCGCGGACGCCGTGGCATAGATATAAAAGTCGTACCACTCGATCGTGGTGCCGACAAAAGCCGCGGCTGCGGCGCGCGTCGGTTGCCGGCTTGCGGCGTGGTCGTCGGACTCGTGATTCATGTCTCTGTCTCCAAGGTCTTTCTTCTGGATGGCGCGGCTTCTGCGTGCCGTCGCCGGGAACTGCGTGTTTAAGCTTTGAGCACGCCCGCTTCGAGCAGACGCTGCTGGGTGGCGGCGTCGATACCCAATGCGTCGAGCACGTCGCGCGTGTCGGCGCCGAGCGACGGTGGCGCGCTGCGATACGTGGCCGGCGTGCGCGACAGCTTGATCGGCGACGCGGTGCCGCGATACTCACCCATCTCGACCACCATGCCGCGATGCAAGGTATGCGGATGACGCGCCACGACGTCGACGGTTTGCACCGGACCGCACGGCACGCCCGCGTTGATCAGCGCATGCGCGAGCGGCTCGCACTCGTGCGTGGCGAGCAGACTTTCGAGCGCGGCCTTCAGCGGCTCGCGATGCGCGCAGCGGCTGCGGTTGTCGACATAACGCGGATCGTCGGCGAGTTCGGGCGCGCCGAGATGCGCGCACAGTTTCGCGAACTGCCGGTCGTTGCCTACCGCGAGAAAGATCGGCGCCGTCGCTGTGCGATAGCTGTCGTACGGCGTGATGTTGGGATGCGCGTTGCCGCTGCGCTGCGGCGTGCGGCCCGAGCCGAAATAGTTCGGCAGATGCGGATGCAGCAGCGAGACGCCGCAGTCGTACAACGCGATATCGATCGACTGACCGCGGCCGCTCTTCGCGCGTTCGGCGAGCGCGAGCAGAATGCCGGCGAGCGCGTTCAGGCCGGTGACCATGTCGACGACCGGCAAGCCGACGCGCGTGGCGGGACCGTCACGCTCGCCGTTCACGCTCATCAGGCCGGTCATCGCCTGAATCGCGGCGTCGTAGCCGGGCAAGCCGCCGAGCGGACCGTCGGGACCGAAACCCGATACGGCGCAATGGATCAGCTTCGGGAAACGCTCGCGCAGATCGCGCTCGTAATCCATGCCCCAGCGCCCGAGCGTGCCGGGTTTGAAGTTTTCGACCAGCACGTCGGCATCTTCCAACAGCTTCCACAGGATCGTGCGGCCTTCATCGCGCGAGAGATCGACCGCGATGCCCTGCTTGTTGCGGTTCACGCCCGCGAAGTACCACGCGGTGTCGCCGTAAAACGGCGGCCCCCAGCCACGCGTTTCGTCGCCGTCGGGCGGCTCGAGCTTGATCACCTGCGCGCCGTGATCGGCGAGCGCCTGGGTGCAGTACGGGCCGCCGAGCACGCGGCTCAAGTCGATCACCTTGATGCCTTGCAACGCGCCTTGCTTGCCATCGTTCGGAAGCGGTGCGGCCATTACGCGCTCCTTTGCGGCAACAGTTGCAGCGCCTGTTCGAGCGTGACGCTGCGGCCGTGAACCAAAGCGTCGATTACATCGCTCTCGTCCGATGCCGAATGCAAGGCCAGAGGATCGAACGGCAACAGCTTGTGCCGCACCACCAGATGCGCAAGCGCAAGACGCCGGTAATCCGGCGCGAGACACACGCCTTCGCAGGCCATCAACACTGCGGTGCTTGCGTGATACAGCGCGGTGCCCGCTTGCCGGACCCATTCGTCGCGGCCGGAATCCGCCACGCTCGCCAGCGCGTCGCACGCACGCGCGAGTGTCGCGCGCAGCAACGCGAGACTGGCCGCCGGCAATCCTGCCGCGCCGAGCAGATCCTGCAGATACGTGCGCAACGGTTCGAGCGCGCCGTCGCGTTTCGCGGCTCGCGCGATGTCGAGCGCGACGATATTGCTGGTGCCCTCCCAGATCGAGCCGAGATGCGCGTCGCGCACGAGCCGCGCGTCGCTCCACTCTTCGATATAGCCGGTGCCGCCGCGCACTTCCATCGCGTCGCCGGTCACGCGGCGCGCGTCGCGGCATGCACGGAACTTGATGAGCGGCGTGAGGATGCGCACGCATTTCGCCGCCTGCCGGTCGCCCGCGTCGGCCTGCTCCAGCAGCAGCGCGATGCGCATGAACATCGAGCGCGCCTGTTCGGCGGGCAGCATCATCTTGAGCAACTGACGCTGCATCAACGGCATGTCGATCAGCTTGCGGCCGAACGCTTCGCGATTGCGCGCGATGTGCAGCGCCTCGGTCAGCGCACGGCGCATCAAACCGGCGGCGCGCACGCCGTTCGACAGACGCGACATATTGATCATGTCCGCCATTTGATGAAAACCGCGGCCCACTTCGCCGATCAGATACGCGACCGCGCCTTCCAGCACGATCTCGCCGCTCGCCATCGAACGGCTGCCGAGCTTGTCCTTCAGACGCACGATCCGGTAGCTGTTGCGCGAGCCGTCCGGCAGCGTCTTCGGCAACAGGAACAGTCCGAGTCCGTTGATGCCGGGCGGCGCCGTGTCCGGCCGCGCGAGCACCATCGCGAGATCGGCGTCGGCGTTCGAGCAAAACCATTTGTCGCCATACAGACGCCACGTTTCGTCACCGTTCGCATCGGTTTCGAGCGACGCACGCGTGGCAATGCGCGCGACGTCCGAACCCGCTGCCTGTTCGGTCATGAACATCGCGCCCTGGAATAGCGTGTTGAAATCGCGCGAGGCGAGCATCGGCAGAAAACGCGCGACCAGTTCCGGCGCGCCGAATTTGCGCAGCGTGCGCGTGAGCGAATCGGTCATGCTCACGGGGCAACACAGGCCGAATTCCGCCTGCACGAACAGGAAGGTCAGCGCGTATTTCACGAGCGGCGGCGGCGACTTTTTGCCATCGCGGGTTTCGTGGCTCATCGCGGCCAGTCCCAACTCCGCGTAAGCCACGCGTTCCAGCGCGACGTAATCCGGATGCTTGTCGATACTTTGCAGCGCTTCGCCGCGCCGCGTGCGATGGTGCAATTGCGGCGGGTTCTTGTCGGCGGACAGCGCCCACACGTCGAGTTCGTCGGACGCGCGCTGGCCCAGCGAGACGAGCTGGCTTTCGAGTTCGTGAAACAGCGTCTCGCCGAGATGCAGCTTCAACAGACGCTCGAAGTCGGGATCGCTGGTGAAGAAGTTGATGCCCCGGCTATCGGGAATGTTGGACGAGCCGTGTGCCGGCTGCGCGGTGATTTCGCTCATACGTGTCTCCTTACTCTGCTATGCACGTCAGTGCTTGTGGGAGGAGCATAGGAGCGGCGTCGATAATCGTCTAATACAACTTATATCCGGTACGATAGACGCAGCTTATCGATCAAGACCAAGGAGGCAGCCGTGGACCTGAAGCAGTTGCGCTATTTCGTGGCGGTCGCCGAGGAGCTGCATTTCGGCCGCGCGGCCAAGCGGCTGTTCATTTCGCAGCCGGCCCTCAGTTTCGACATTCGCAAGTTCGAGGAGCGGCTCGGCGTGCAGTTGCTCGCGCGCACCAACAAAACGGTGTCGCTGACCAACGCCGGCCAGGTGCTGCTCGGCGAAGCGCGCCGCCTGTTATTGCAGGCGAACGAGGCGGAACGCATGACGGTGCGCTCGGCGCATGGCCTCGCCGGCCGCTTGCGTATCGGCTTCGTGAATTCGATGCTGTACCGTGGCATGCCGCAAGCGGTGAAACGCTTCGAGGCCGATTACCCCGGCGTCGAAATCGTCCTGAAGGAGATGAACACCAGCGAGCAGGTGCACTCAATCCAGCGCATGCAGATCGATATGGGCTGCGCGCATTGGGGAAATTTTCCGACCGACGTCATTTCCACGCCGATTTTTTCCGAGCCGTTCCTGTGCTGCCTGCCCGCCGCTCATCCGCTGGCGCGCAAACGCAAGGTCGATCTGCGGGGATTGGCGCAGGAGCCGTTCATTCTGTTTCCGCGCACCGTGTCGCCGCACTATCACGATCTGATCATCGCGCAGTGCGTGGGAGCGGGATTCAGTCCGTTGATTCGCCATGAGGCGCGCTTGTGGCAGACCGTCGTGACGATGGTCGGCTTCGGCATGGGCGTTGCGCTGGTGCCGTACACGTTGCGTCAGGTCCAAGACCCGAAGGTCGCGTTTTTACCGCTGACGGGCGAGACGCTAATGTCGCAAGTGCTGCTGCTGCGCCGAAGCGGCGACGCGGAACCCGTCGCGGACCGCTTCGTCGAGTATCTCAGGGATGCCGGCGGCGAGCCGCCGAACACGGCTCATTCATCCGCTTCGCGGCGGCCTTCGTAAGCCGTCAGCATCTTGTGGGCGACCATATCCACGGCCGGTTTGACGAGCCCGTTCTTGTCGGTCCAGACCTTGGGCGTCAAGGTGCCGCTCAGTGCGACACTGTCCGCGTCGCTCAACGCGAGCAGCGCGGTTTGCACGTCGTCGTCGAAAGCGATCACGTTGACGAAAATCGTGTCGCCGTCGTTGGTGGCCGCGCGCACCTTGCAGGTCACGAAACGCCTGCCGTTCTGCCCCGTGCGAATCTGCGCCTCGCCGTATAACCGCCCGCCCACCAGTCCATCGATCATCGCCTTGCTCCTCTTGTTTCGTACCGTGCAGAAAGCAAAATCGCCCAGCACGGCGCGTATGATCCCACGAGAAGCGGCGCGGCCTCTATAAAAAGCGCCGCTGATTCGCGGACCAACGGCGTGAGCGTCACGCGCAGATCGTCAAATCCACGCCGCGCACGAGGCGTTTCGCGAGCCGCGGTTGCCGCAACTGTTCGAGCCACCACTGCAATGCGCGTCCTTCATGATCGCCACGCCACGCGACGTACAGCACGTTCGGCTCGCGCGGATCGGAGGTCGCTTTCTCGATCAGCTCGCCCTGCTTCAATAGCGTCGCGACGCGCTGGCGCGGCAACCAGCCCACGCCCAGGCCGTCGCGCTGCGCCAGAATTTTCGCGCGCATCGACGGCACGGCGAGTGACGCCTGTCCGCCGATCAGACCATAAGCACGCCCCGCCGTCGTACGCGATGAATCCGCCACCACCACTGCGCGATGTTCGAGGATCCGTTCGCGGCCGAGCGCCCCCTCGACACCCGCCAGCGGATGTCGCGGCGACACCGCGAACACCCACTCCATCACGCCGAGTTCGAACCAGCGCAGACCGGGAATCGCCGGCGGCTCGTTGGTCGCGCCCACGATCAGATCGGCACGGCCGTCGCGCAGCGCCTCCCAGGTGCCGCTCAATACTTCGTGGGTGAAGCGCAGCTTGACGCCGGAGTCGAGTGCGTCGAAGGCGCGTACCACCGGCATCAGCAGTTCGAATTCGAGAATCTCGTCCGTGACCACCCAAAGGCGGTCTTCCCAGCCGCTCGCGATCTGCTTCACGCGCTGCGTCATACGCGACATGTCGAGCATGAGACGCGCGGCTTCGTCGGCGAGAAGCTGGCCGGCGGGCGTGAGTTGCAGCCGGTAGCGGCGCCGGTCGAACAGCAGCGCGTCGAAGCGCGTCTCCAGTTGCCGGGCGGCATGCGAGATCGTGGACGGCGCCTTGCCGAGGCGCGCCGCCGCGCGCGACAGGCTGCCGGTCTCGCGTATCGCGTCGAGCAAAGCCAGTTCGTCTTCCGACAACATGTTCTACTCCTTCGAACGAGTTCGACGAAAAGATGGTACGGCAAAGCGCCGCTGCTAGTCCACTATGGCGATATGGCGGCAACATTGGCCGCAAGCACGGTTGGCGCGGGCTTTCGGAAAAGCCGCACGAGCCAGTGACGAGCCACTGCAAACGCGGCCGACGCGGCGCCTGGAACATTCATTGCGCGCGGTCGTGGCACGACGGCGTACGCACAAGGAGCGGCGACATGGGACTTTTAGTGGACGGACAATGGCAGGACCGCTGGTACGACACCAAGTCGACCGGCGGCCGTTTCGTGCGCAAGGACGCGGCGTTCCGCAACTGGGTGACGGCCGACGGCTCGCCCGTTCCGAGCGGCAGCGGCGGCTTCGAAGCGCAAGCGGGACGCTACCACCTGTATGTGAGCCTCGCCTGCCCGTGGGCGCATCGCACCTTGATCGTGCGGGCGCTCAAAGGCCTTGAAGCGATGATCGACGTCTCCGTCGTGCACTGGCTGATGCTGGAAAACGGCTGGACCTTCGCGGATGGCCCCGGCGTCGTGGCCGACACCGTCAATCACGCGAAGCTGCTGCACCAAGTCTATACGGCCGCCGATCCTCACTACAGCGGCCGCGTCACGGTGCCGATCCTGTGGGACAAGCAGCGCGCCACGATCGTCAGCAACGAATCGTCGGAAATCATTCGCATGCTGAATTCGGCGTTCGACGGCATCGGCGCCAAGCCCGGCGATTTTTATCCGCCGCCGTTGCGTCCGCAAATCGACGCGATCAACGCGCGCGTCTACGACACGCTGAACAATGGTGTTTACAAGGCGGGCTTCGCCACCACGCAGCAGGCCTACGAAGAAGCCGTCACGCCGCTCTTCGAAACGCTCGACTGGCTCGACACGCAACTCGCGACGCAACGCTATCTGACCGGCGCGCAACTCACCGAAGCCGATATCCGGTTGTTCACGACGCTGATCCGCTTCGACGCTGTCTACGTCGGCCACTTCAAGTGCAATCTGCGCCGCATCGCCGATTACGCGAATCTGTCCGCCTACACGCGCGATATCTATCAGTTGCCCGGCATTGCGCAGACGGTCGATTTCACGCACATCAAGCGGCATTACTACGAGAGTCACCGGGGCATCAATCCGACCGGCGTCGTGCCGCTTGGTCCGGTTCAGGATTTCTTGGCGCCGCATGATCGGGCACGGCTCGGG
This sequence comes from Paraburkholderia sp. BL9I2N2, assembly GCF_004339745.1. Classification (GTDB taxonomy): domain Bacteria; phylum Pseudomonadota; class Gammaproteobacteria; order Burkholderiales; family Burkholderiaceae; genus Paraburkholderia. The sequence continues at coordinate 2,846,083 of NZ_SMGP01000001.1, forward strand.
GTGCAGGACACGACTGCCGCTATTCGCTCGCGGCCGTATGCAGTCAGGGAATAGACATCATGCTGATCAACATCTTCGACACGCACAGCGCGGCGGCCTGAACACGCGTATTCACAGCGCGCCGCCCGTGGTCGCCGTTGCCGCTTCGAAAATATCACGCAGCCACTGCGCAAACACCCGCACCCGCGACGACAACTGACGGTTCTGCGGATAGAGCACGGACACCGGCATGGGCGGCGGCGGAAAGTCCGCAAGAATGATTTTCAGCCGCCCGGCCGCCAGTTCGGCCGCCACCCGGTATTGCGGCACCTGCACGATGCCGAGCCCCGCCAGCGCGGAGCCCGTATAGAGTTCGGTGCCGGTCACCGACACCGCCGACGGCAGGACCATCGCCACCTCGCGGCCCGCCACGCTGAATTCGAGCGGCACGGCCTTGCCGGTCGCGCTCGACACGTAATTGACGGCCCGATGCTTGGACAGCGCCGATGGCTCGGCCGGCTCGCCATATGCGGCGAGATACGCCGGACTCGCGACCGTCACTTGCGGCAATTGCGCGACGCGCCGCCCCACCATCGACGAATCCTGCAGATTGCCCGCCCGCAGCACGCAGTCGACTCCCTCCCGCACCAGATCGACGAGCCGGTCGTCTTCGCCGATGGTCAGTTCGATATCGGGAAAGCGCGCGAGAAAGGCCGGCAGCGCCGGCACCACGAAGTGCCGCGCCAGCGTGCCCTGCAAGTTCACCCGCAACAAACCCTTCGGCGCAAGGTTCGAAAACGAGCCCTCGGCCTCCTCCATGTCGGCAATCAGACGCACGCAGCGGCGGTAGTACGCCTCGCCGTCGTGCGTAAGACGCACCGTGCGCGTGGTGCGCTCGAGCAGCCGCGCGCCGAGCCGCTGCTCCATGCGCTTCATCAGATTGGTCACGGTGGCGCGCGGAATCTGCAGGTCGTCCGAGGCGCGCGTGAAACTTTGCCGCTCGGCGATCCGTATGAAAACCCGCATTTCCTCGAAACGATCCATGGTTGGTGCCTGTGGGTGGCTGTGGGTGGCTGTTTGTAACGCCTGTCGAGTGGTCCGTAGGTCAATTGTTAAAGCAAATGGAATTATGATGCTAAGTCTAACCCGATTATCTATGCGCGGAAAGCGTCCATGATTCACCTCACCCACCCAACGGACACAAGGAAACGAATCATGAACACGCCAAAAAACGCCCAGGTCGCTATCGTCACCGGCGCGTCCCGCGGCATCGGCGCAGCGGTCGCGCAACGTCTGGCCAAGGACGGCTTCGCGGTCGCGGTCAATTACGCATCCAGTTCGGCCGAAGCCGATGCGCTCGTCGCGCAACTCACGGCAGCCGGCGCCAAAGCCGTCGCGGTGAAGGCCGACGTGTCGAACGCCGACGACGTGCGCCGCATGTTCGAGACCACCGAACAGCAGCTCGGCAAAGTGGACGTGCTGGTCAACAACGCGGGCGTGCTCAAGACCGTGCCGCTCGCCGACACCAGCGACGCGCTCTACGACCAGACCTTCGACATCAACGTGCGCGGCACCTTCAACACCTTGCGCGAAGCCGCTGCGCGCATGAACGACGGCGGGCGCATCGTCAACTTTTCGAGCACCACACTGGCGCTGAACATGCCGGGCTATGCGATCTACAACGCGACCAAGGCGGCCGTCGAATCCTTCACACATGTATTCGCCAAGGAACTGCGCGGCCGCAACATCACCGTCAACGCCGTGGCGCCAGGTCCGATCGCGACGTCGCTATTCCTCGACGGCAAGACCGAAGAACAGATCCAGACCTTCGCGAAGATGCCGCCGCTGCAACGCCTCGGCCAACCGGACGATATTGCGTCGGTGGTGGCGTTCCTCGCCGGTCCGGACGCGGGTTGGATCAACGGGCAGATTCTGCGTGCGAACGGCGGCATTGCCTAACGCGCTCGGTGCACATCGCTGCGGGCAGGCTCTGACGAGCCGCCTCACTTTCATCGAATCGGAGAAGAAAAATGCAGAAGAAGATCATCCTCGTGACGGGCGCCGGTACGGGTATCGGCAAACTCAGCGCACAGTCGCTCGCCGAAGCCGGCCACATTGTCTACGCGACGATGCGCGACGTCGAAGGACGCAATAAGCCACGCGCCGATGAAAAGCGCGCGCTTGCGAAAGCGAAGGACATCCAGTTGCATCCGCTCGAACTCGACGTGTTGTCGCAAGCATCGGCTGATGCCGCCGCCGCGACGGTCGTGCGCGAACAGGGACGGCTCGACGTGGTGATGCAAAACGCCGGCCATCTGGTGGTCGGCCCGAGCGAAGCGTTCACGCCCGAGGAAATGGTGAAGGTGTTCGACACCAACCTGTTCGGCGCGCAGCGCGTGAACCGCGCCGTGCTGCCCTATCTGCGCAAGCAGGAAGCCGGCTTGATGCTGTGGATCAGCAGTTCGACGACCAAGGGCGGCTTTCCTCCCTTCCTCGGTCCATACGGCGCCGCGAAGGCCGCAATGGATTCGCTGGCGGTTTCGCTCGCATATGAGATCGCGCGCTTCGGCATCGAGACCTCGATCGTGGTGCCGGGCGCGTTCACACGCGGCACCGCTCACTTCCCGAGCGCGGGCAAGCCGGCCGATACCGAACGCGCCGCGGCCTACGCACGCTACGACGGCGTGATGGATCAGATCGGCCAGCGCCTGTCCGAGCTGACGCCCGAGGACGCCGATCCGCAAGCCGTGGCCGATGAAATCGTGCGGCTCGTCGGCCTGCCTTCAGGCGGGCGGCCGATGCGTTCGGTGATCGACTTCGTCGGCGACGGCGCGCGCGAGGTGCTCGAAGTGTCGGAGCGTGTGCGCATCGAGTTCGCCAAGCGAATCGGTATGGGCGATTTGCTGGAAGCGCGGGTTCAACGTTGAACGTGACGTCAAGGCATACCGCCGTGAAAGCAATTTCGCTGATCGCATGCGCCGTTGTGCTGCCGGTTCTCATCGGCGCATGCGATGCCCAACCTCAACCGGCCGCCACTTCCATCACGACGAGGAGCACGACCATGAAACCCTCGGTCACGTACCTTCATTTGCTGAAGCACACGCCGTTCTTTACGGGCCTGACGACCGACCAACTGCGATGGGTGATCGCCCACTCGCATGAATGGGAAGCGCAGGCCGGTACGGTCGTCGCGCAATGCAACGACAGCGCGGCAACTGCCGAGGATCAGGCCATGTGGATTCTGCTGGACGGCGGCTGGCAAGTCGAAGTGGGTCCGCACGCTTTCCCGGCGGACCATGCTGGCGCGGGCAAGTGGTTCAGCGCGGCGGCGGCGTCCGGCACCGCGTGCCGCCTCGTCACCACCGAACACAGCTACGTGATGAAAATCGAACGAGCCGACTTCGATGCCATGCTCGCGCAAGGCTTTGCCTTCGGCACGCATCTCGACGCCGGCCGCCGCTACTACGGCCAACTGTTCGCCGCTCCAGCCGAACTCGCGAAATGAGTCCGAACCGGAGCACGTGACACGCAGCGCGCCTCGAGGCGAAAGCGCGCTTACACCGCCTTCGGATTGCGTTCCTCGAATCCTTCCTGATGCCAGTACGGATAAGCGGGACGCACGGCACTCGCCGCGTCGAGCTTCGCCACCTGCTCGGGCGTCAGATTCCAGCCCACCGCACCGAGGTTCTGCCGCAGTTGTTCCTCGTTACGCGCACCGATCAGCACCGTCGATACCGTCGGCCGCTGCAGCAGCCAGTTCAGCGCGATCTGCGGCACGGTCTTGCCGGTTTCGGCCGCGATCTCGTCGATCGCATCGAGCACGCGGAACAGATACTCGTCCGGCACCGGCGGCCCCATGTCGGCGGTTTTATGCAGGCGGCTCGAATCGGGCAGCGGCTGGCCGCGCTTGATCTTGCCCGTGAGACGCCCCCACCCGAGCGGACTCCACACCACCGCGCCCACGCCCTGATCGACGCCGAGCGGCATCAGCTCCCACTCGTAATCGCGTCCGACCAGCGAGTAGTAGGTCTGATTCGCGACGTAGCGCGGATAGCCGTAGCGATCCGCCACGTCCTGCGACTTCATCAGGTGCCAGCCGGAGAAATTCGACACGCCGGTGTAGCGGATCTTGCCGGCGCGCACGAGATCGTCGAGCGTGGACATGACTTCGGCGATCGGCGTTCTGGCGTCGAAGCCGTGCAACTGGAACAGATCGATGTAATCGGTTTGCAAGCGCTTGAGCGCCGCGTCCACGGCCTGAATCAGATGGAAGCGCGACGAGCCGACGCTGTTCGGTCCATCGTCGAAACGGAAGGTCGCCTTGGTCGAGATGATCGCTTTGTCGCGCTTGCCCTTGAGCGCTTCGCCGAGCACCGATTCGGACGCGCCGCTCGAATAGATGTCCGCGCTGTCGAACATGGTGACGCCCGAATCGAAGCAGATGTCGAGCAGACGCCGCGCCTCGGCGACGTCGGTCGCGCCCCACGCCTGGAAAAACTCGCCCTTGCCGCCGAATGTGCCCGTGCCGAAACTCAGCACCGGCACCTTGAAACCGGATGCACCCAGATGTCTGTATTCCATTGATCAATCTCCGTGGCTTAGCCGTCCATAAACGGACATTCAGTCTACGCGCGTCCGCGCAAACGCGTCGGCCAGCGCGCAGGGAACGTGGCGGGTGCGAACGGGATCGTTATCGTGAATGCGCCACGTCCGTAGCCAATGCGCTCAGCGCGTCACGCGCGGCTTGCATCACACTGTCCCAATCGCCGAGCGCCGGTTGCCGGAACAAGCGGGCGCGCGGATACCACGGCGTGTCGGTACGCTCTAGCATCCAGCGCCAACAGGTGTCGAAGCGGTTCAGAATCCAGACCGGCTTGTCGAGCGCGCCGGCCAGATGCGCGGTGGACGTGTCCACGGAAATCACCAGATCGAGGTTCGCCACCAACGCTGCGGTGTCGGCGAAGTCGCTGAGTTCTTCCGTGTAATCGATCACGCGTTCGCCCCACTCGCTGCTCTCGAGTTGCTGTGCCGCCGGGCCTTTTTGCAGGCTGAAGAACTGCACGTTCGACACCTCGAGAAGCGGCGCGAGTTGTGCGAAAGCGATCGAACGGCGCGCATCGTTCTTGCGAAGCTCCGCGACATGCGGCCGGTTTCCGCCCGCCCACACGAGTCCGACTTTCAGGCGTCCGTCTGCTTCCGCGTGAATCCGATCGTGCCATTGGCGAGCCGCTTCGGCGTTTGCGATGAGATAAGGCGTTGTCGATGGAATGCTGTCGAGCTCGGTCTTGAATGCAAGCGGCAGACTCAGCAACGGACAGTGGCAATCGAACGGCGGCAGCGTTTGGCCGGCTTCGATCAATTGGTCCACGCCATCGAGCGTGGCCATGAGACGCATCAACTCGGGCGGCACTTCGAGCGCGACCTTGGCGCCGAGTTTCGACACCAGCGCGGCGTAGCGGCAAAACTGCAGCGTGTCGCCGAGGCCCTGCTCCGCGTGCAACAGAATCGTCTTGCCGTCGATCGAAAAATCGCCCAGCCAAAGGGGTTGCGCAAAACTGCGCCGACTTGCCTTGATGCGGCTGCGCTCCCAGCGCCATTCATATTTTTGCCAGCCGGCCTCGAGCTGTCCCATTTGCAGCAGGCACAGCGATTCATTCCAATGTGTTTCCGCAGCATCTGGATTCACGGCCAACGCGCGTTCGTAACTCGACAGCGCTTGCGCGTGCTGATTGAGGTCGATCTGCGTCAGGCCGAGATTGTTCCAGGCATCGGCGAATGCCGGGGCCAATTCGAGCGCGCGACGGTAGCAGCGTTCCGCTTCTTCCGGCTGGTTCAGGTCACTGAACGCGTTGCCGCGATTGCTCCACGCATCCGGATAATTCGGTTGCAGCGCGAGCGCGTGGTCGCAGCTTGCGAGCGCATCAGCGGGACGGCCCAGATCGCGCAGCACACACGCGCGGTTGTTCCAGGCCGGCGCGAAATCCGGCATCAATGAAATTGCACGATCGAAACTGCCGAGCGCATCAAGCGGCCGATTCAGGCCGGCTTGCGCGTTGCCGCGATTGTTCAGTGCGTCGGAAAATTTGGGCTGCAAGGTCAGCGCGCGCTCGGCACTCGCGAGGGCTTCGTCGAATCGCTGCAAAGCGTTCAACGCATAGGCCAGATTCGAATGAAGCGGCGCCTGCTTCGCGTTGATGGCAAGCGCTTTTCTGAGTAACTCGACGCCCTCTTGCAGGCGGCCCGCTTGCAGCGTCAGCGCGCCCAGCAATTGCAGCGCGTCGAAATGACGGGGCTTGAGTTCGAGAATCTCGCGATAGAGTTCCTCGGCCTCGGTGAAAGCGCCGTTGCGCTGAAGCGCGACGGCTTGCCGAAGCATATGGTCCAACTGTTGCGGCAGATTGGCGGACTTGCTCATGCGGAGAGCTTTGGTCGAATGCGCGTGAAAGTGGTGGGAGCTTTCGAGGTTCGCGCATCACGCAAGATGAATCGCAAACGATGCATCGCGCAAGACCCTGCGCGCAGCGGACTCGAAAGAGCGAAGCCGATTATCGCCGAAAACCACGCATTCGAACGGCCGCGCGCCACGCCGCAACGTGACGCGCGTTAAGCCGCTTACTGCGCGGTCGGCAGATGCTTACGCTTGGCGAGATCCTGCGCCATCGCGTAGTGTTCCTGGATGGTCGGCAATGCCTTCTTCGCCGCGTCCTTCAACTGTTCGTCGCGGCCCGAAGCGATTTCCGCCTGGAACGCCGACAGCGCTTTCTGTTCGCCGGCGAGCGCGACCTGCTCGATATAGACCTTGTCGAAGTCGGCGCCACGCAGGTTGTTGATGCTCGCGAGCACCGCTGCGTCGGGGTCGTTCTTCGGCACGTCGACGCCGCGTGGGCTCGCCGCGCGCAGCGAATCGGAGATTTTCGCGTTGTCGGCCGAGACGCGCTCGGCGAATGCCTTGACGTCGCGATCGGTCGAGCGCGAGGTCGCGATGCGGGCGGCGTCGCGTTGCGTGGCAACGGCCTTGGTGCCGTCCGCGATGAACGTCTGGTCGGCGGCATGCAGACGGCCGGCGTCGGCCGCAGCCGCTGCCGGTGCGGCCGGCGTTGTTTGAGCGTTGGCCGCGCCGGCGACGACGAGCAGGCCAGCCATGCAGGCGCTGGTGATAGTGGCGAGAGGCAAGCGGATCATACGTTCTCCTTGAGGTGGAAGCGAAACAACTGCGATGCGTGTGCGCCTCAGGCTCCTGCCGACTGTGCGGTTACCTTGCGGTCAGCTTGCGAGCTACTGACGGCGCCACGCTTTTATCGCTGTGAATTCTAGAAGGCGCGCTGTGCGCCATGTGATACGACGCTGTCGTTTCTGTAACCTTAGGTAACCTTCATATGAATGCCTTGACAGCGCTGGATTGCGGCCGTTGCGCTTGCGCCGATTCCCGCCCTCAACTCAATATCGGCTGCGCGTTAACCAGAGCATGCGAGGAAATCGCCGTCGAATCGCTGAACTTTCCGTCCGCCGCGCCGATAACAGAAAGGTAGGGCGCGCGCCAGGATCGAACGCAACGGTGGCATGGCGCATCACACGCAATCCTGGAGAGATTCGATGGCAGTAGAAAACCGCGCGAACGATGAACGCAGCAACCTGACGAGTTCCAACAAGTTCGAGTTGTTGCTGTACCGCTTGGGCGCCGTGCCCGGCAGCGACGCGCATGAGCTTTATGGCATCAACGTCTTCAAGGTGCGGGAAATCTCGACCATGCCGACGGTTACGCCGATCGCCGGTTCGTCGCCGTTTGTGATGGGCGCCGTGGATATTCGCGGGCAGATCATTCCCGTGATCGATTTGCCGCGGCTGATGGGGTGTCAGCCGACGCGCGGGCTGAATATTTTGCTGGTGACGGAGTTTGCTCGGTCGACGCAGGCGTTCGCGGTTGAAGAGGTCGACGATATCGTGCGGCTGGAGTGGAATCAGGTTTTGTCCGCCGAAGGTGCGGCTGGGGGCAATCTGGTTACTAGCATTGCGCGGATCGATGGGAATACTGGTGATTCGCGCTTGGCCCAGGTGATCGATGTCGAGCAGGTTTTGCGTGATGTGTTTCCGTCACAGCATCCTAGTGTGGATCCGACTTCCGTTGGGGAGGCGTTGGGGATTCGGCGTGGGGCGAAGATTCTTGCTGCTGATGATTCGGGGTTTGCTCGGAAGCTCATTGAGCAGGCTTTGAGTGCTATTGGCGCGGATTATGTCATGACCAAGACTGGGGAAGAGGCCTGGAATACGTTGCAGCAGGTTGCGCGCGAGGCGCAGGCTAATGGGACTCGTGTCAAGGATAGTATCGCCCTTGTTTTGACTGATCTTGAGATGCCCGAGATGGATGGGTTTATGCTCACTCGGCAAATTAAGGCTGATGAGCGGACTCGCGATATTCCGGTCATTATTCATTCTTCTCTTACCGGGGCGGCTAATGAGGCGCATGTGAAGAATGCCGGGGCTAATGGGTATGTGGCGAAGTTCGCTGCCTCGGAGTTGGCGGATGCTATTCGGAATGCTATTGGGGTTGTGCCTTCTGTTGTTGCTGCTTGAGTTGGGGGTTTTTTCTGTTGCTTCTTGTTGGTTTGTTGGCCTTTCCTTGAATTCGCGGTGGTTTATTAGCGTTGCCCCTGTGCGGGGCGGCACCTACTTTCTTTGCTTGCCGCAAAGAAAGTAGGCAAAGAAAGCGGCTTTACACCGCTAGCTTTTAAGCGGGTCCCCCGCGCAGCTACGGTAGTGGCGCATCTGGAATCTGTGCTCTCGCACAGTCCGCGTTCGTGACACAGCAGTCATTCTTCCGGCGGCGCTGCGCGCGCCGTCGCGGTCGTTCATCGAGTGGCGGCTTCTGGTGCGCGTTTGAGTGCGACCGAATAGGTTATTCGGCTCGTTGGGATGCCCATCGTGTTCAACATCTTCGGTGCGTGAAACGACGCGAGTTTCGCTCGTTGTTCCAGTGTTCCGATGTCTAGCAACGCAAGCAGTTCCGCGACCACCGCGTACAGTATGCCGACGTTGCCGTCCTCGATTTTTACGGCGATGCCCAGCGCGCCTTGCGCGCCCGCCCTCTTCGTCTGCTCCGATGCTCGTACGCCTATCGCGTAGCTGCCGTCCGCGCCCACCTTGCCGACCAGCGCGCCGTCGAAGGCTTGCATCAGCTGCGTGCAGAAGCGCCCCTCGCCCGCTACCCATTCCGGATACGTTGTCATCGCGCGGTAGATTCGGGCGAGCGCCGTCGTGCGCGATGTGATGGACTGCGCTTGCGACGATACCTCGTCCTCCGCGGCGGCTAGCTTCGCGAACAGGCGCGCGAGGCGGTCTAGCGGAAACGCAGGGGTCGGTAGATTGCAGCCGTCTGTCGACCATTGCACCGCGTCGTCAGGCAAATCGCAGACGTCCGCGACCGTGTGTTTTACTCGTACCTGCAACGGATGGTCGGGTCGCTCGTAGCCCGCTATCGCTGCTCCAATCGATTGCGCGCCGGCCAGCATGCCCGCGTGTTTGCCGGAGCAGTTGCTGCATACGGCGCCCGGCTTGAAGTCGCGTTTGAGCCAGTCGATGTAGACGGCGTCGGATAGCGGCGGATGGCCGCCGCAGCGTAAGTCGGCTTCGCTCGCCTGCGCCTTGGCCAACATCTGTCGCGTGCGCTCGATGTGGCGCGCCTCACTGCTGTGCGAGCCGCACATCAGCGCAAGGTCGGCTTCGTCGAAGCCGAAACGCTCCAGCGCGCCGGTTTCCAACACCGCCAACGCTTGTGCGGGCTTCGCTGCGGAACGTGCGAGCGTCATACGCGATGGATCGCCGAATGATGCCAACAGGCGGCCGCTCGCGTCGACCACCGCGACGTGCGCCAGATGCGTGTTCTCAATCGAAGCGCCGCGATAGACAGTCGCCGCAATCGGTCCGGTTTCGCGCAAGCTCATGCTGTTCTCCTCGTGATCGATCGAATCGCTGGGACTGCATTGAATCATGGATTACGCGGGCGATTCTACTTTCGTCTCGCGTGCGGTGGCTCTCAGGCGGTAGCGAGCGTGTCGTGAAGATGCTCGACGAGGTAGTCGATCAATGCCCTCACCTTCGGCGGCAAGAAACGATTCGGCGGATAGAGCAGCCACACCGAGCCGACGTAGGCGCGTGCTTCGAGATTCCAGTTCGGCAGGACCTGCACGAGTTCGCCGCTCTGCAGTGATTCCGAGGCTGCGAATTCCGGTACACACGCAATGCCGAAGTCCTGCAGCGCGGCTTCGAGCCGCGCGCCGGCATGATTGGCGATGTAGCGGCCCTTCACGTCGACGCTCTGTGTCTCCGTGCCGCGGCGAAAGCGCCAGCGGTTGTCGTCGGCAGTCTCGCCGAGGTAGATGCAGGCGTGCTTCTGCAATTCGCGTGGCTGCGCCGGTGTGCCGCGTTCGCGCAAATACGCCGGCGACGCCACCAGCAGCCAGCGCACCGAGCCCAACCGGCGCCCCGCGAGTCCCTGCGGCGGATGCTCGGTCAGGCGGATCACCAGATCGACATCGTCCGCGAGCGGGTCGACGTCGTGGTCGGTGAAGAGGAGTTGCAGGTCGACTTCGTCGTAAGCGTGCAGGAAGCCGGGAATGAGCGGGTGTATCACGGACTTCGCGAACTGGGTCGGTGCGCTCACGCTCACCTTGCCTTGCGGTCTGCCGGCCAATTGCCCGGCGGCGTCCACCGCGCCCGACGCTGCGCTCACCATGTCGCGACAGAATCGCGCCACCTGGGCACCCGATTCCGTCACCCGTACCGTGCGCGTGGAACGCTCCAGCAGACGGGTCGCCAGGGCGTCTTCAAGACGCTTGATCTGACGGCTGACCGTGGACGGCGTGCTGCCGAGTTGCCGCGCCGCCACCGAGAAATTGCCGGCGTCGACGACGCGCGCGAAAACCGCCATGTCCGGTAGCAACGCGAAAAGCTCGGTTGGGGTCATCGTTCCAGGTCCGTGAGTGCGGGCAGGCTATTAATGCATTTGCGACATAAACGCTGTGCGCCGAGACCCGATTATCACGCTTGGCGCAAAGTTCGACAATATGGTCTCGTTAGCTCCGAGGTCCGTCCATGTCGAAACAAGAACGCCTGCTCATGTTGTCCGATCTGATGCTGCTCGCCGTCGCAGTCGTGTGGGGCACCAGTTACGGCGTGGTCAAAAGCGCCCTGGTGTTTTATCCGGTGCTCGGTTTGCTCGCGCTGCGCTTCGGTATCACTTTCTTGATCCTGTCGCCCACCCTGCGCCACCTGCGCGCCGCCGATGGCCGCACGCTGCGCGGCGTGCTGATCGCTGGCGCGCTGCTTCTCGGCATCTTCCTGTGCGAAACGTTCGGCATCCTGATGACGCGCGCCGCCAACGCCGCGTTTCTGATCAGCTTGTGCGTGGTGCTGACGCCCATCGTCGAATGGTTGTTGCTCAAGCGCAAGCCGAGCCGTGTCGAATGGCTGGCGGTGGCGCTTTCACTGCTGGGCGCATGGCTGCTCGCCGGCGACGGCGCGCTGAGCCTCAATCCCGGCGACGCGCTGATTCTGCTCGCCGCCCTGCTGCGCGCGTTGACGGTGTGCGTGACCAAACGCGTGATGCGTGATTCGGCCCTGCCGCCGCTCTCGGTGACAGCGGTTCAGTCAGGCGTGGTGGCATTCGGCAGCGCGGCCGCCGCCTGGCTGTTTGCGCCACAGCAGTGGCAGCCCTTGCCCTCGATTGCGGGACATGCGGCGTTCTGGGGCTATGTCGGCTATCTGGTGATCGCTTGCACGCTGTTCGCGTTCTTCGCGCAGAACTTCGCGATCAAACGCAGCAGTCCGACACGTGTCTCGCTGCTGATGGGCAGCGAACCGGCGTTCGGGGCGTTGTTTGCCTGCATCTGGCTGGGTGAACGGATTTCGGTGACCGCGTGGGTCGGCGGCGCATTGATCGTCGCGGCATCGATTCTGGCGACGGTGCGATGGACCGCGCTGCGTGTGAGTGCCGCGCAGGCCTGACGCAACGTCTCGCGTCGATCAATGGCTCGGCGCCAGTTCCTCTTCGCGCTCCAGCGAGCGCGTGCGCCGGAGTTCGGGGAAGAAGCGCATCCATAGTAAGGCGACCGCGATGGTCGCTACGCCGCCCACCAGCACGGCCGGACGCGCGCCCCACCACCCCGCCGACACGCCGGATTCGAATTCGCCCAATTGATTCGACGTCCCGATGAAAAGCGAATTGACCGCACTGACGCGCCCCAGCATTTCATCCGGCGTGCGCAGTTGCACGAGCGACAGACGCACGACCACGCTGATGGTGTCGGAAGCACCGAGCACCATCAGCGCGAGAAGCGACACGAGAAATTGATGCGACAGACCGAACACGACCGTGGCCGCGCCGAACGCGATCACGCCGCCGAACATCGCCGCGCCGGGCCGGTTACGCAGGGGGAAATGCGCGAGCCAGATGGTGCCCGCGAGCGCGCCGATGGCGGTGCCCGAGCGCAGCAACCCGAGGCCGAGTGGGCCCGTGTGCAGCATATCGCGTGCGAAGACCGGCAATAGCGCGGTCGTGCCGCCGAACAGCACGGCGAACAAATCGAGCGACAACGCGCCGAGAATCACCGGTTCCTTGCGAATGAAGGCAATGCCCGAGAACACCGATTCAAGCGTGACGGGCGCGCGATTCGCCGGCTTCGTCTGTAGCGAGATGCCCCACACGGCCGTGGCCGCGGCCGCGAACGACAGCGTGCAGGCGAGATAGGCCGCGCCGGGGCCGATGCCATAGAGCAGACCGCCCAACGCCGGGCCTGCGATCTGCGCGGTCTGATTCGCGGAAGTGGCCCATGCGGTCGCTTTGGGCAACTGCCCGCGCGGCACGACGCCAGGCAACAGCGAAGCCACCGCGGGCGATTCGAAGGCGCGCGCCGCGCCGACGCATGCGGCCAGCACATAGATCACGGGCGCGCTGATCCATCCGCCGAAGGTGCCGAAAGCGAATAACAATGCAGCGACGCTTTCGAGGCTTTGGCAGATGGCCGCAATGCAGCGGCGGTCGTAGCGGTCGGCGACGTGTCCAACGACGAGCGTCAGCACGAACATCGGTAGAAATTGCGCGAGGCCGACGAGGCCGAGTGCGAAGGCGCTATGCGTGAGCGCGTAGATGTGCCAGCCCATTGCCACGGCGAGCATCTGGAACGACAGCGACGAGAGGATGCGGGTGCACCAGAAACGCTGAAATGCGGGGTGTTTCGGCAAACTAACGGATGAGGAGCCGGGTGGCTCGGCGGGCGCTGGAGGCATGGAGTTCTTGCTCTTGACTGGGGGGCTTGGGCGGCCGCTAGTTTAGAGCAAGATGATTTGTTTTGGTTTACCGCCTCGTGCGGTCGGTCTCGCCGCCATACATCGAGCAGCGCACCGCCTTCACGCCAGCACCGCCGGACGCGCCCGGGTGAATCGGGATTCGACGAGCAGATAAGAAAGGCTGCCGAGCACCGCCGTCATCGCGACGCCGGCCAATACCGCGACAAGATAGGCAAGCCTGATGTCCGTGAAGTTGTGTTGCGCCACCAGCACGATGGCGGGATAAAAAGGCACGTGCCAGATGTATAGGCTATAGCTTGCGCGCCCTATTGCAGTAAGCGGCTTGAATTCCAGCGCACGCACGATCACCGAGCGCGGCGGGGAATGAATGACCCGGTAAATCATCAACGCGACGGACACCGCTAACAGCGTGTATCCGAACGTCTGAAGCCACGCCAAGGTCTTGAATGGGACATCCGAACAGGCCAACGCAATCCAGACCGCCATGAAAATCACCGCGCCGAGCACGCCCGCTGCTGTGGACTGCCTGGAACGAAGATGGGCAGGCACCAGTGCCAACAAACAACCTACTGCAATCGAGTCGATCCGGCACAGCGTGAAAGTATAGATACCGTTGTCGGAAACCCCGGCAAAATGGCACACCACCCTGAACGCTATCGCCACCAGCAACAGCGCCACAGCCGGGCGAAAGTACGAATGGAAACGGGCAACGAGAATCGGGAAGACGAGATAGAAATGCCATTCCACGGCGAGCGTCCAGAAATGCGCCATGGTGAAGTGTTGATCGGCCAGCGCAACCCGGTCGCCGAACAGCGATTGCAGACTGGCCGTGAATGTCCATAGCAAATACTCGTTTCTCAGGACTTTGGTATGCGGATCGATGAGCAGCGCAACAAGCGTGAATATCAGCAGGCTCGCGACGTAGGCCGGCAGCAACCGAATTGCCCGGCGCCGAATGAACTTGGAATATGACGCGATTGAATTGACGGGCCGCTTCAATAGCGTTGTGGTGATGAGAAAGCCCGAGATCACGAAAAACACGTCCACGCCTATCCAGCCGGTCGACGCAATGCGCACGATGACGGACCAAACGCCGCCCAACCCGGAAAGGCGACTGGAAAAATAGCTCGTGTAATGAAACAGGACGACCAGCATCATCGAAATGGCACGGAGTCCATCGAGGCCGGTTACGTAGCGCAAAGAACTTGCGTCGCGGATGCTGTGTGTTTCCATCCGCGCATTTTACAGATTACAGAATACCCGCGGCTGCAAGATTCAGAAACGAGCGTGGTCGAGTCGAAATCGAGCCAGACAGGCGAGCGCCGCAAGCGGACGAAAACTGAAGCGCTGGTCCTCTGCTTCGCACTACGACAGCAGACGTCCCACGCGCCGCACCACACGATGCAGCCGCGAAGGCACGGCGCGAACCTGAAGCGATGCCGCAGGCTGGTCCGCCGGCAACGGTGCGGCGGCCGCTTCCATGCGCGCCCAACTGGCGCATGCGAATTCGACATCGGCGCACTGCTGCATATGAACCAGAAACTCGAGTTCGTTTCTTGCGGTGTCGAAGAAGTTCGCGCACGACATGCTCAGCAGGCCGTTTTCGACGAGCAGGCGGCAAATCCGCGCAAACGTGGCTGGCGTGAACACCCAGACATGCACGTCATGATAATTGCCGTTGGCAAAAGCATCCTGGGCAGCGGCCATGCCCTCCGCGAACGTATGCGCCGGCCGTCCACCGGACGGGAGGCCGGCCCAGATCGCCCCTGCATTCACGTCGTAACGCACATTCACGACATGGTCGAGGATGGCCTGCGGCTGAGGAATGCGCGCCCGCACGATATGAGCGCTCAACACGTCGCTGATGCGCGACTCCTCCCGCATCAGATCGAAAGTAAAGCGCTTGTCGGGCACAGCGAGGCGCAGTTGGCCATCCGGTTCGAGGATCGCGCCGATCTCGGCAAACCAGCCGACCAGATCGGGCACATGTTCGACCACATGGGATGCGATCACGTAGTCGACGGATTTGCCACCTAGCGCTTCGGAGAGCGATTGCTTGCCCCAGACGGCGTCGACATCGACGAGCGCGCCGATGTCGACGTTCGGATCATGTTTATATTTTTCGCGCAGAGCGTCGGTGCTGGCGTGGTCGATGTAATAGACCGTACCGTCCGATCGTGTCACCACCGGCCGGCAGAGTGCGCCGATTTCCGCACCAATTGCAGTAGACAGATTCAGTCCAGATAGCAGATTGACCTTGCGATCCATTGCGCGATCTCCGGGGTGGTTCCGCGGAAGTCTACCGCATCGAAGGTCCGTTGGATTGTGCGTTGCGCTATTGGGTTCGACGTGCGGATACGGCGTGCAGAGCCCAGTTTGACGCTCGGGCGGCAAGCCAAAACAAAAAGCCGCTGAATCCTTACGGATTCAACGGCATATCATTCGTTCCTGGCGGAGAGAGGGTCCGCCATATTTACACAAATCGAGACATAGTGAGACAACCACAGAGCCCATTTACAAAAGGCTTCACAAGAAACGTTGTCTTTGAATGTGTCGAATGATATCGTTCAATCTTGATATTTATGGCGGGTTGAATGGTGGGTAAAAAATGCCAAAGGTAGCAAAGGAACTCGGGGCTCTCGCTGTCTCTCGTCTGGTTAAGCCAGGTATGCACCCGGTCGGAAAAGTTGCAGGCCTGTACTTGCAGGTAGCTGGCCCGCAAGCCCGCTCGTGGATATTGCGAGTGAAGATCGGCGATAAGCGCCGGGAAATTGGCTTGGGAGCCTACCCCGCCGTCAGCCTTAAAGATGCGCAGACGAAGGCACAAGCCGAGCGCGAAATGGTCCGCGGAGGCGTCGACCCAGTTCTCCAGCGACGTGCTGCTGAAAGCGCTTTACGCGTCGCCCAAGCGTCAGAAATTACGTTCAGTAAGGCCGCTAAGGAGTTCATCTCGTCCCGGTCTGTCGAATGGAAAAACGCCAAACATGGGGACCAGTGGCGCAACACCCTGGCACAGTATGCCGAGCCGATTCTTGGAAAAATGTTTGTCCGGCATATCACGCGCGAGCATGTGCTGCAGGTGCTTGAACCAATCTGGACAACGAAGACGGAGACCGCCTCGCGCGTCCGCGGACGTATTGAGAACGTGCTTGATTGGGCCCGAGTCAAGGGGTATCGCTCGGGTGAAAACCCCGCGCTGTGGAGAGGCAACCTTGACCACCTCTTGGCGAAGCCTTCTAAAGTTGCAAAAGTGCGCCATTTTCCAGCGTTGCCATTTCAGCAAGCAGCTGCGTTCATAAAGGAACTTAGGTCCATTGACTCAACTGGTGCGCGGTGCCTGGAGTTTGCCATTCTCACAGGAGCACGTTCGGGAGAGGTTCGAGGCGCCCGTTGGGGAGAATTTGATCTCGAAAGCAAGATATGGAGTGTGCCCGGCGATCGAATGAAACTGGGAAAGGAGCACCGCGTTCCCCTTCCTCCAGCCGCCATTGACCTATTGAAAGCATTACCGCAGTCCGACAAACCGCGGACCGGCCTTGTTTTTCCGAGCCCACGCGGAAAGACGCTAAGCGACATGACGCTGCTCGCGGTTATCCAACGAATGAACGGCGATAGTAAACCACCAACCTGGCGAGATCCGAAGCAGAGCGATGCGGCTATCGTGCCCCACGGCTTTCGGTCAACGTTTAAGGACTGGGCCACAGAAATGACGAATCACCCGCGCGAGCTAATCGAAGTAGCATTGGCCCACGTTCCAGGAGACTCGAGCGAGATGGCCTACTGGCGCAGTGAAGTGCTTGAACGTCGGCGCCGACTGATGGAAGACTGGGCGCATTTCATTTCCCGACCGTTCCCGACTGGTAACGTGGTCAATCTTTCGCGGGCGCACGCATGAATGAACTTGAGTTCGAGTTGCTCAGGGTAAAGCTGGGCACCGCGCTTATTTTTCTGGACAGAGCGCACAGACGACACATTCATGATTCGGACGTTCAGAGCGCGAGATTATCTGTCGAACAGGCTTTGAAGCAGCTCGGTCCCGTCGACTACGATTCAAGCGAGCAGTAAATCGATCACACCGCGCCTAGGCTGATCCCCGAAAGCCAAGTCCCTCCTTGGTTGGCGCGGTCCCTATTGAGGGATGTTGCGTGAGGGCGCAATGACAACAAAGAAGAAGGACATCAACGAGCGTAATCGTGAGTTTTGGGAACGAGTCCAGGAGCAGGTAAAGCCGCTGCTGGAGGACCCAGAGCTACTCAGCGAAGTCATCGCCTCGCAAGCACAGACAGCGACGCGCTGGGGCGGTGTGAAGGGTCTTAACTCACTCGAAGCCGATCTGCTTTCTGAACATGCAGTTCGGACAGACAGGCGAAACCTCGAGGAGCGCGCAACGCTCGGCGACAAAGGCAAGCAAACCCTTGAGCAGCAGCGCAAGAATCAAAGAAAGGCGGTCGCAGAGGTCACGAAGTACGGCCCTGAAGATAAGGCTGCGTGGCGGAAAATTGCCGAGGGTGAAGACCTGCGGGGAAAGTCGAAGCTTCAGAAAGCGCGGGTGATTGCGCATCGTCTTGGGCTGCCACTGGAAGCAATCAGCACCATTCGGCGAGTAGTCGATTAGAGATTTCTGGCAAGCCCTTTAGGTTTGCCAATCCTCGAAAATTAATCTGCTGACAACCAAGACGGATTGTCTTGGGAAACAACCTGATACGAACAGGAGTTTCTATGTCAGCAGAAGCACAAGGGCGCGCCCTGCGCCCGTCGAAGGCAGCCGAACACCTCGGCATCGGCGTTTCGACTTTCTGGCGCTACGCCAAGACCATCCCCGACTTCCCCAAGCCGGTCAAGCTGTCGCCGCGATGCACGATCTTTTTCGAATCGCAGCTGAACGCTTGGCTTGCCTCGCGCGCATCCTCCTGCCGAGCATAAGGAGGGCGCGCATGACCACCAACAATGAAAAGGGCCGCAACTCCGGCAAGAGCGCGACCCAGAAGACCACCAAGAGCAATCATAGAGACATGTCGGCTGCGGCGCAATGCAAGCGCGTGCTCGATTACCTTAAGGCAGACGGTCAAACCACCTACAGCCTCCGCGCCAAAGGCATTAGTCACCCCGCGCAGCGCGTCAAAGAGCTGATCCAGCAAGGCTTTCGCATCTACTCGCATCGCGTCACAGCAGTCGATAGCGATGGCTACTCGCACGCCAACGTCGCCCGCTACAGCCTGATCGATCGCGAACTGGATCTCGTCGACATGATGGAGGCCGCGTGATGTATGGCAAACAAACGGTTCAAGGGCGCCAAGCAGAAACGGGCATCCGGGCGGTTCTACGCGCTGCCGGCGGTCGTCCTGCAAAGCGCGAAGTACATCCGCCTGTCCGCGCACGCGAAAGCGTTGTTGATGGACATGCTCGAGCAGTATCGCGGGGACGACAACGGGCGGTTGATCTGCACTTGGGCCCACATGCACGAGAAACGCGGCTGGAAGTCGCGCGACACGCTGGACAAGGCGCGTGCGGAATTAACCGCGGCGGGCTTCCTCTTCGAGACGGTGAAGGGCAAGCGGCCGAACAAAGCGAGTTGGTTTGCGCTGACCTTCTTCGCAATCGATCCGAACGACGGGTACGACGTCTCACCCCGAACCTTCCCGTTTATGGCGTTCGCGGACCTTCCAACCATCATGCAGAAAAACACATCGCTTACCACGCCGAGCGTGTCACAAGCCGCCTGATTGACACGCCGACCGTGTCATGGGGCCTTTCCGCTGACACGCCGATCGTGTCAATCAGGACCATTTTCGAACGTCTCTCTAACACGCCGGTCGTGCACCCTCTAGAGATGCCATCTACAGGGACTGTTTGTGGGAGGGCTGGGCAATGAGCGACCTGCAAACTGATTCGCGGATGTGGGCGGCGATCGAGGGAACGATGCGCAACGATCCGCACCAACGCAGTCCGCTGCAACGGACGCTGCGGGCGAAGCTAATCGCGCTCGACGCAAGAGGGAACGAGGTTAGCGTGCGGCTCATCACGCGAGCACGCAGCGCCGGCTATGCGGACGTCCTGCCGCTTCGCCACGGCGATCGCGTGCGGGTCATTGGATCGATGTCTATTTCGCCCAATCCGATCGCCGGCGAGCCGCCGAACATCGTAATTGACGTAGATAGTGCCGTGCGGCTGGAAGGCGCCGAACGCACCAAGCACTCACTTATTCAGCGCCTTACCAAATACCTTAAATTTTGGAGCACTAAATGAACATTTGGCAAATCACAACCAACGGCACGGTAGTCGTTCAAAACGTTTCGCACGCAATCGCCTGGGACATTCTCCAGGTACTCGAAACGTCCTACAACCTGCCCAACCTGCAACTTACTTTGATGGCGGAGTAACCATGCAAGAGCCAGCAATTTTCAGAGTTGTTTCCGGCGATGGCGAGGTGCATGCCGAAAAACTGACATCGACCGCGGCTTACGCCATGGCGACGTTCCTGGTCACGAATCGAAACCTCCCAGGCATCCGCACTGAGCTGATGGACGCGCCAGAGCAGTCTGCGGCGCCAGTAGCTGCGCCGCACATTGTGGCGGCCGCTACGCCCCTGCCGGACATCGAGCCGGGTAAGGAACGCGATGCACTGCGCGAGGCGATCGAGGCCCAGCTGGACGCCTCAGCGCGCCTTGATGCTGCCAATCAGGCAGTCGAGCGCGCCAGCGCATTTGTTGCGGCCCGCCAGTCTGAGTTGGACGCCATGACGGCGGCGCACAAAAGCGAGATCGAGGCATCCGGCGCCAATCTGGCCGAAGCACTGAAATCAGGTGGCGCATCGTTCGACGCCAGCCGCGTGATCGATCGAGGCCCGGTACTCGATGCTGAGGTGCGACGTGACACAGCCAAGGCTGCGCTCGAGCAGCTCGTTGCGGAGCAGACCGAATCGGACGCCGCCTATAAGGCCGCAGAGACAGCCGTGCGGCTCGCGGTGATGGCCGTGAAGCGCGCAGACGTCGAAGCCATGGTTAAGCGACTGGAGGACGTCAAAGCCGAATTTACGGCTCTGGCCACGGCGATCGATGCCGCGCAGTACTCGGACGTGCCAGCCACGTTCAGCGGGCAGCAGGCAATGCGGATCGAGATTCCATCGCCGGACACCGCGGCCAAGGTCTGGCACCGCTACAGCGCGGCTCTGCGTGACGATCCGGAAGCAGCGCGGGAGGACTTCGCATGAAGCGCCTGCCCAAACACTTCACGACCGACACCAGGCGTTGCGGGTGTTCGCGGCATGCGGGAGCGCCGAAGTGTGCCGAATGTGCGCCACGCCGTCGCCAGACGGCTGACAAGGCCGCCGCAAAGCATCTGCACATCAACGTCGACGAAATTCTGACGATGCTTCGTATGCATTTGAGAACTAAAGGAAAGCGTTAGGCAAGTCCAGGCGGATTAGTCGGTGAGTGCCGCCCCAGAAGAAAACCCCGACAGCCGGCGGGCGCCGCCTCCTATCAGGCGCCGCGGCCGGCACCCAATATTGAAAAAGGAAAGAATAATGTCCAAGAAACAGATCGAGCCGAAAGAGCCGGCGCCGCAAGTGGAATCGGATGCCGCTACCCTGGCGGCCAACGAGAAGGCGGATAAGGAAGCCAGGCACGATATTTCGAAGATTACCGCTACGTTGATGGCCCGCCCGTCGTTCATGTCCGCGCATACAGCCATGAGCTTCATACCGGACTCGATGAAGGCTTATGGGCCGGCCAACATCCTGACCATGCACGAGGAATATAGGGATAAATGCAAGGCAGTGGTTGAAGGTGACATGACTACTCCCGAAGCCCTGCTTATTTCGCAGGCGATGTCGCTCAACTCCATCTATAACGAGTGTGCCCAACTCGCCGGCCTGAACATAGCGAACCGGCTGCCGCAGGCTGAAGTACTGCTGCGAATGGCTCTCAAGGCACAGGCGCAATGCACCCAGACGCTCCGCGTGCTCGGCGAGTTGAAGGCGCCAAAGTCGGTCGCGTTCATCAAGCAGCAGAACAACGCGGCCGGCCCGCAGCAGGTCAACAACGGACCAGTAACGCAGGGCGCAGCGGCCATGCCCGCGCGCGCGCATGAGAAGGAAGATGGAAACCCGGCAAACGAACTATTAACCGACGAGATGGGGGCGCAACATGCCGCGACGCTGGACACCGGAGCAACGCGCCGAGCAGGCGGAAAAGATCCGCAGATGGAAACCGTGGGAGCAGTCGACCGGACCTGTGACTGAAGCCGGCAAGGCCGCGGCAGCTCGCAACTCGTTCAAGCACGGCGTCCGCACGCGCGAGGTAATCGAGACTATGCGCGAGGTTCGCGAGTTTCTTCGCCACAGCCGAGCGATCGAGCGAGCGCTACGGCGGCGGTAAACCCGATATTTCCGCGCATGTTTCTGAACGCGCCGATCCGCTGGAAGCCTTGTGCCGCAACGGATAAGCGCTGACAGAGGCACTTGTTTCCGAACGAATAACTGCGCAGATTAGTACGAACGGCGCGATTTGACGAAACCGGATTGTTGCAATCTATGAAACAGATGACTCGGATAGTTTCCACTTGGTTTCCACGGTTTGGGCCGTTTGGAAACGCTGGTATGCACCTCGGCTTCGTGGCTGGGTGGATTTCCTCAAATTGAGGAAATTCGATAACCACTTTAAGTGGCAGCTTGCCGGGGCCTGACTTGTCTAACGCCACCCCTGCGGCGGTGAGGAGTCCTATGCGGAGTCGAAAAGCGTGCAACGTTGCACTCTTATCCGCACAACCAATGACACGTATCGCAAAATCGGTCGTCATCGAACGCTGAATATGGTTACTTGGGGCGATTTTCCGGTTCGAGCCCGGTCCCCGGCACGTTTTGCCCCGGGGTCTTAATCAGATCCTCGCGCTCACGGTCGTTTATGGCGGGGAGTGACGCTGCGTCCATTATTATGGTTCCAGCGTCTTGCACTGCCGACCAGTTGCGCTTTATCGCCTCAATGGCAGCCTCATCTCGAACCGGCGTTTCCAACAGCACTTTGTGATGAGATGCGGCCCAAAATGCTTGGTTAAATGCGTTTCTAGCGGTCGGTTCCAGATATAAGCAATTCCTTTCCCACCAAACGTAGCATTCTCGGACTATCTCGTGGACGTCATCTTCGTGTGCACGTGCAAGAAGACGTCGCCACAGCGTGAACGCTTCCTGGTGCGCATTTAATCGCTTATCTAGCGCCGCGAATCGAAGTTGGTTTTGAGCCTTCGCCTGTTCGAGAAAAATCGAGTTTTGATGCCCCAATTCCGCGAGTTGTTTTGCGTTATCAGTCTTGATGTCCTCGACTGCGCGAGTCAGCTTCCTGATGGTGCGTAGCGCCGCCCAATTCTTCGCGTGCTCACGAATAAGCGAGCCGAGAAACCCGCCGATCGCGCCAGCGATGACGAGAAGGATCGACTGAATGCCGAGGCGAGCCCAAGAATACTGAGGCAGTTGGTCCGCGACGGCCGCGGCTACTTGCGAGGCAAGTTGAAGTTGAGGGTCCATTGATCAGAGGGGGCTCGAACGAATTGCTGCCATCTTACGCTCTCGCCAAGGTAAGGCGGATCATAGTTCCGCCGCTAGGCCTTATGCGACGCAGCACTTCACTCCATTCATTGAATAACCCGCCATAGCACCCACCATGCAAAACTTGGCAAGCCCTTTAGGTTTGCCAATGCCAACGTTAGATTCTTCGTGTCAAGCTGAGACTTTAGACCCCTAGCGACAGCACACGCACACAGAACTACTCAGCTCGCGATTGCTGTTGCGCGAGGCATCACATGACCACCGCGATTTCGGATGCTGGCGTTGAACCGACGCTGAAGCACTTCGATGAATTACCCGATTCGGCGCACGTCGACATCGGCGTTGTAGCAGGCCTCCTGGGCGTGCACCCATCCACCATCCGCAGGCGCATCTCGGAAGGCTCCCTGCCCGCTCCTCAGGACGTGCTGGGCATGCAGCGCTATCAAGTCGGTGTCGTCCGCAACACGATCCTGAAGGCGTTCGATCTCATCTCGCTCGACGACCCGAACGGCGGCTTCGATAAGGAGGTCGCGCATGTCGAATGACTTCCTTCCGTTCGCCGTAGGCGGCACTGCCAACGTCACGCCGCAGGCAACTTATGCGGCCGACACGACGCTGCTTCAAGGCGGCTTTGCATCAGGCATCGCGAAATCGCCTGACCTGAACAAGGTGTGGCGTCAGTCGAGCATCATGGCGGCTGTTCTGGCTCAGTTCATCGTGAACCAGACAGGACAAAATGCTGTTGACGACGGTACGACTACCACTCTGATTGCCAACCTTCTGGCGGCAGTGCAGGCCAGTTCAAGAGCGGTAGTTGGCCAAGCGCGCAATGTTTCCGCCTTCCTCGCCGCCACTGGTCCGAGCGTGACATTCACAGCAGACGAGATCGTTGTCCAGTCGGCTCTCGGCGGCCTTTCATATTTGCTGTCATCGTTCAGCAAAGCCGTTTCGCTTGGCACCAGTGGTATTGGTGGCGTCGTCGGCACTACACCGGCAGCAAACGGCTTTGCGGCGGTCTACGCAGCGTTCGGCGCGGTGGCCGGGACCAACGTTTTCGTCACTGATGCGACTGCGGCTAAGGCGCCAGAGGTTTATGGCGGAACATTACCGGCAGGTTACACGGCGAGCGCGCTCATCTGTATCGCCCCGATGGGCACAACGACGGCCAACTTCGCACCGTTTGCGCTGACCGATCGCAAGGTGTCATGGAGTGGCGGCAATATCATTACTGCCTCGACGTTTGTAGGCGGCCCGACGATTCGAACAAGCGCCGCATTGATTCCGCTCAATGCGCGCTCTGTCGGTGGCTTCAATCAGGTTGGCAGCAGTGCTGCAAGCGCTATTTCTCAGGTTATAGCCGGAACCGGCGTCAATAACATGGGCGGTCAATTCAACACAACAAATCTGGCGGCCGGCAGTTCGCAGGCGATTCCGTACGAAGTCGATATTGTCGCGCCCCAGTCGATTTTTACTCAGAGCGCAAACAGCGCCGGAACTCCCGGCTTCACCGTTAGTACAAACTGGTTCAGGTTCTAATCATGACAATTTATGTTCAGTTTTCCGACGAAACAGAATCGGCGATCAACGGCGCTTTCAGTGATCCGCAGCCCGAACAGGAAAACTTCTATCAGGGCGCAGTCGAAACGAATGACCCGCGTTACAAGACGTTTTACGATAACGCGCTAGCCGCCGATAAACCGTACTTGCCGACGCCGACCTAAGGTGCTCAGCTAGCTCAGGCCGCCTTCGGGCGGCTTTTCAATTTGGACCGAATGGGCGGGTGGATGGCGGGTTGACACGCATGGAAGTCCATCGAGTCACAACCAGCAAGGCGGTACGGCGGAGACTGGCTCCGCCGAAACTGCCATGAAATTACGCTGCTGCTTCCTGATGCTCGAGGAATTGCTTGCGGAACTCCATCGGTTGGGAGATTCCTGGAATAGGCGCTTGCGGATTTCCCGCGCCGGCCATCACGATCGATCCGAAATTAAATAGGCGACCAAGAATGCCTTGATGCACCTGGATGCTTTCGATCTTCCGCACGCCGATCTCTACGGTGCTACGACGAATAAAGCCAAACTTGGCTACGATTCGCTTGTTCGTAATTGCCAGTTCAGTTGACTTGTAGCGGATGAGCACTCCGAGCAACACCAGCAAGCCGAGGCCGAACAGCGGCAGCAACAGCACGCCAGCGATAATATTGGGTGCAAGGTGCCAAAGGCTCAGTTGGCCCCGGTAGATAATTTGTTCGCCCGAGACAAGATTTTTCTCTACGTAAGTCGCCATACTTTTCCCCGATTGTGAGATTGTTTGTAGGAAGCGCGAAGATTATTGCAGTCCACAATGGGATAACGGCACCAGGAGCCGACGACTTTAGCTCGCCGCGGACGGCGAGGAATTGTGACCGCGAGCGCGCGGTCCTCCGTCCATGCTACGATCCCCAAAAAAAACGAGGATCGCATGAAGTCCGTTAATTGGAAGATTCTATTTGCGATTGGGTTTGGGGCAGGAATGCTGCTGACGGCACTCTTGAAATTCCCCCCAAACAGCAGTTCCGACTGGGCGACCTGGGTTCAGGCAATTGGCTCAATAGGCGCTGTTGGGATCGCCATTTGGGTGTCTCACAAGCAGTATCGAGACAG
Source organism: Paraburkholderia sp. BL9I2N2 (assembly GCF_004339745.1). GTDB lineage: Bacteria > Pseudomonadota > Gammaproteobacteria > Burkholderiales > Burkholderiaceae > Paraburkholderia. The sequence continues at coordinate 2,871,547 of NZ_SMGP01000001.1, forward strand.
TCAGCTTCTTGAGGGTCAGCGGAGGGGGGCTGAAATCGCCAGAGAAGAAACGGAGATACGCGCCTTCATTCAGGCAACTCATGATGAATTGCGAGCGATATGGAGTGACTATAACGAGCACGTTGGACCCGCACTGCGAAAGACACGCGATGATCAGCCATTCCTTTACTTATTTCCGGCATCGGAAGATGCATTCACAATCTACAACGGCTCCGCGTCCTATCAAATAGGAAAGGTGCCTGATGTTGAGCTACGTAGACTGATTGTTTCAGTGTATTCGCGTTTCAAGCGATTGATTCTCTCTCTTCAGATCAACAACAGAATGGTCCAAGAGCGGATCGATTTGGATATCTTCGAACACTCCAGTAATCGCTCTTTGGTGCTCAAAGACAAAGACGCGCATATGTCGCGCCATACAAATGCATTAAAGAAGAGAGATTCCGATTTGCTAACAGAAATCGACTCATTTTTTTCGGCTGCGAACGAATGGCTTGCCGAGTAACTGCAGCGTAACAGCGTAGATCGGCGGAACCGCCACAGTATTAGGCACGGCAACGCTTCGGAGCGTGCGGCCCGGTTTTACCCACCATTAGCCCGCCAACCGACCTCATTTTCGCATCTCTTTGGGATCGGCCTCAGATCCCAAGTACAACTTGCCGTCCTTTTCCATTGTCCACGGACTTGAGTGCTCGCGGTGACTGCGCGGGACATAGCCCTCGGCCTCGACTTTCAGCCGGGCGCGCTCCTCACGGCGATGGCGCCGATGCCACTTTGCTTTTTTCCATGCTTCGCTGACCGCCGTCGTCATTGCGGTAATCGGCGTCTTCCGTTTGCTATGACTCATCATCGACCTCCTGAAACCAGCGCTGCTCCCAGATTGTGAGCCGATCCTTCTTCAGGCGTCGCCGCGGATTCCCGCACATCCAGCAACTGCATGGCGTGGGAGTATCGATCACCTTTCCGAGTTCGTCGTCGACCAGCCGACGACCCCACCAATAGTACCCACGGTTCTTCTTAATTCGCGCCCGGTCCGCCCGGCGCCGCGCTATACCTGCCATGTTCGCACCTCCGTTTCGATAGCCGAATGTGCGAAAGCCCGCTCAAGGCGGGCTATGTCGGTACAGCGTTTTTCGCGGAGTTTAAACCTTCTTGCGGCGTTTGTCGCGCTCGTCCAGCACCTGGCCAACCTTCTCGGCGAAGAGATCAATGGTGCATTCGTCGATCGCCGACGCCCGGCCGCTAACGCTTTCCTGCAAGCGCGACACAACCTCGGCATTCAGCGACCGATTGTTTGCGATCGCCGCCTCCGCAAGCACTTCCTTCAGTTCGGGCGGAAGCCGCAGCTTCATTTGTGGATCTTCGCGTGTCATGGCCCGAATAATGATGGATCACGGTGGTCTTGACAATGGGACCACGGTGGTCTATCGTTGATTGCAACGGACCACTGTGGTTCATACAGGGAGGTGTAAATGAGTACGGCCGCACAGCTTCCGCAGATGAAGCTTCGATTGCCGGAGACGCTGAAAGACTGGCTGACCGCTCAGGCAGAGGTCAATCGTCGAAGCGTCAACGCTGAGGTGGTGTTCCGGCTGCAGAACAGTTTGTTGGCAGGCGCTGTTTTGAGCGCCGAAAAAGAAAACGCCCCGCTGGCTGCAACCGGCGAGGCGTTGTGATCTGAAGAAGTCCCCTCTGGTAAGGAGAGTCAACATGACGAATCGTAACACTGGTTTGACGGGCGTGCAGCAAGTTACTGCGCTGGCCCTCCGTTCGCACACTATGGCTGACGATGAGCGGCTGGCGGAAATCACGCGCGCGGTTTGTGCATCACCTGCAGTGCGCAAGGCCGCCGCACGCGGTGGCCGAAATACTCGTCAGGCCGCGACCCTGAAGCACGTGACAGGCCGCCGCGGTGATAACGACCGGCCGGCGATTGCATGTCATCTGCTGTTCGTTGCGCCATTCAGTTTCGGCCTGACGATCGACGGAAGGGCTGCTCGACGAAGGTTTGAGAAGGCATTGCCTGACGCGCTTCGTACACTTACCGAGGACTGCTGGCGAGCACGCGAGTTGTTGGCGGAGCATCCTTGCGATTCAGGCGACCATAGGCCGAATGCAAGCCTTCTGGGTGATGATGAAAGCTACTACACCGGTCGAATCAATTTGCCGCCGACGCTGACCGACGAAGCACTTGCAGCGTTGATGCCGGAGATCGAAGCCAAGGCGCGCGATCTGTTCGACGAGGCCTTGCGCCGCACCCGCCAAGCACTCGCAAACAAGGAGGTCTGCCATGTATAACGACGCCCGTCATTTCGCCGCCATGGATGGTCAGTCGACGCGCACTGCTGTGTTCGTCGGACGTGTGGTCCATGCCAACATGGCTCCCCGGCATAAGCAAGGTCATTTCGTGCTATTTGATAAAAACGAGCCCGTGCAAGTGGGAGACGATATCTTCGTCGTCTTCGTTAATGGTGGGTCCATCGTATGGCGGCTCGATGGCATTAGCGAAACCGAGTTGACCGTGCATAGCTATGCTCCCGAGATGACCGAGACGGTTTCCCGCCGACTTATCAGGGAGTTTTACCCGGTCATGTGGTCTGTGAAGGGTATCGAAAGAGCAGACCTCGGAACGGATCTGTGATGCGCGCCGCCGGGGCAGAGAAAACATGAACATGACGCGGCGTCTTCTCAGCCGTTGCCTGTGCGAGAGGTCGTTCAATGTATGAGCGACCGTTCAAACCGCGCCAAGACGGCTAAATCAAAGCGTGACGGCCCCGGCGGGGCCGTTATGCTCATTCCCCATGTGGTTCTCTTCAGCGACGCTTTCCTGACTCTCTCAGGCAACGGCGTGAAGCTGCTCGTCGACATCGCCCAGCAATACAACACTCGCAACAATGGTGCGCTCCTCTGCTCATGGCGGTACATGAACGAGAAGCGCGGCTGGCGTTCGCAGGAGACGCTGAACCGCGCCCGGCTCGAGCTTCTGGAGCGGGATCTGATCTTTCTGACAGTCCAAGGGCGCATGCCGAACAAGGCGAGCTGGTACGCGATCACCTGGGCAGCGCTCGACAAACTGGACGGGTTGGATGTGTCGCCGGCAGCGTTTCCGCGCGGCGCCTACGCACGCTGGAAACCATCGCCGAAGCCCGATCCCAAAACAGAGTCTCCTGTACGAAAACCGTATATGGAAGCCGCCTGATAGGTACGAAAACCGTACATGGGCTTTGTCCTGTATGTACGGAAACCGTATCTATATGAGGCGGTTTTGCGTCTTCGCTATGTACGGTTTTCGTACACCTTCTAGTATTGCCACTCCATACCGGTTTAAGCGCCGCCCATGCGAACGACCTTCGCACGAATGCGCCCGATGATGCTTTTATCAGCAGCGGCAAAGACCTCGCACTGGTGAGGCGTATGTGAGCCCAGCAAATGGCGCTTCAACCCTTCGGGAAAGGCGAAACCGCGGACGCTAGGACTGCTAGCGCTACCGCGGCAGAGTGGGCAAAGAGCACGCTCTCCAGATCCAAGATCCCCCATCTGCATCGCCGGTCGCGGGTCGGCGGCATCGAGCACGCGTTCTAAGGCCTTTTCTCTCCAAACCACAAGGTCTTTGTAGTCTTCCAGGCCAACATATCCGTCCAGCAGCCCCCGGACGTCCATAAGGTCGACGATCACGTAGCGCGACATCGACAGATCGCTCTCTAGCGAACGATTGTCCGCCGCGAGCCTCGTGTTTTCGGCCGCGAGCCGAGCCACTTCGTATTCCAGCTTGATGAAATCAGCGAGCTTAAGTTCGCGAGGCTTACGGACGGATCTAGTTGCAGGCATGACGCACCTGAGCAGGAAGATGGGCACCTAGATTAGCTCAAAGCCGGAGTCGCCCTGCGATGGAAATCGCACACTGCTTAGGGGCTACCGTTTTGGTAACCGTTACTGATTCGGTAACCCCGGTTGCCAAAAAGCAACCGTTGCTGAAATGGCAACCCTTCGCTAACCCTTTCGGAACCCAGCGGTTACCCGTGGGTTCACCGTGGGTTATCGGAGCGTCACCGTGCGTCACGCGGCGTCACAGGGTTGTTGATTTGACAACGGTTGGCGTTTCGACAACCCCTTGTTGTTTTGACAACCACCGAAGGTGCAGATATCGAGGTGATATCAGCGCGGTAACGTTTCAGTAACGCACGCGGCGTTACCGACAGACTCTGTCGACGCTCTGTGACAGAACTTGTCCCCAAGGAGCGCAGCGTCTGTCCCATGGGACAAACCGGTAACGTTACCGGATTATCGACGGTAGCCTTGTAGCGCGAGCAAGGGGATGATTAAACCCGTTTTCGAATCAGGACTAGTCCCCAAATGGGATACCCTGCAACGCAGGGCAACGCGATGCAACGAGGATGCTTGAAGGAATGCTTGGAGCATCCTGCAAGCATGCGTCTAGGAAGTGCTTAGCACCTGCTTAGCAAGTGCTCACGGATGCTTGCACCCAAGCTCGGCTTTGGTGTGGGGTTTGGTTGGGGCTTTGGTTAAGCAAGTCACGGTGTCATGCTTACGGCCTGCGGACAATTTGCGGAGTTCTCAGACCGGAATGCCGGCGTGTGCCATCGTATATTTGATCCCGGCGTCGAGCGCGGTATTGAGAAGCGTCTTCGCGACCGACACAGAGCCCGCCTTGACTGCGGCTTGGATCTGTTCGCCCAGTGGTGCGGGGTTGGTAAGTGCGTCGGGGATAAGTTTCAGCACGGCGAGCCCCTTTCCCGTTAGGACTGCGCCATAGACATTGCCGGACATGTCCGCGCTCAAAATCCTCAGATAACCCTCGTCCTTCAACCAATCGATGGTGGCAGAGACGAAGCTGGCATCCTCGTCAGTTACGCCACCGTGCTCATCTTTCGGAATATCGAAATCGTGTGGACCGAAGTTGCAGCCCTGCGGAAAGAACGAGTACAGAATCGCGAATGCCTCGGAGGCGTACTTGTTGAAGCGATCGATGTTTTCTTGTTCGGCCATTGTCGTTGGAACAACACTTTCCGGGTTGGCGGGTTCTTTGGCGGGTAGAAATGAAAAACGGGCCAAGAGGCCCGTATTCAGTGATGTCCTGGCGGAGAGAGGGGGATTCGAACCCCCGATAGGCTATTAACCTATACACGCTTTCCAGGCGTGCGACTTAAACCGCTCATCCATCTCTCCGGCGGGGAGCCGAATTATAGCAAACTTCGCGCCCTGCGCCAGACCCACGCGCAAACCGGCCTAAGGATGCCGGATATAGTCCACCAACGCCCGCGTGTAAGCGTCCGGTTTGCGGTCAACCAGACTCACGCCGATCGCCACCAGAAAGCCCGCCGGCACGCCGAATACGCCGGAGCTGATCGGCTCGATCCCGAACCACCGCGCGCCGGCGAAGCCCGTCATCTGCGTGAAGAATGGATACGTGGAGACGATGTAGTAGATGCACACCACCAGCCCCGCCACCATACCCGCCACCGCGCCGAGCCGCGTGGTGCGCTTCCAGAACACGCCCAGCACCAGCACCGGAAACAGGCTCGAAGCCGCCAGCGAAAACGCCGCGCCCACCAGAAACAGAATGTTCCCCGTATTCAGCGACGCCACATACGAGGCAAACAGCGCGACCCCCAGCAACAGAATCTTCGAGATCGTCACGCGCCGCTGGCTCGACGCGTTCGGATCGACCATGTGGTAGTACACATCGTGCGACAACGCATTGGCGATGGTGAGCAGCAAACCATCCGCGGTGGAAAGCGCCGCGGCCAGAGCGCCCGCCGCGATCAGCCCCGACATCACATACGGCAGCCCCGCGATCTCCGGCGCGGCAAGCACGACCATGTCGGGCTGCATCTGAATCTCGCTCCAACGCACGATGCCGTCGCCGTTCGTATCGGCGAGGCTGATCAGGCTCGGCTCCACCTTGCGCCATTGCATGAGCCACTGCGGCAAATCCGAGAAATGATGGCCAACGAGATTGGTCAATATCTCGTACTTGATCAGCACCGCCAGCACCGGCACTGTCAGATAGAACAGCGCGACGAAAAAGAGCGTCCATCCGACAGAACGTCTCGCCGAGGCCACCGAGGTGGTCGTGTTATAGCGCGTCAGGATATGTGGCAGGCTCGCCGTGCCGAGCGACAGGCACAGCAGCAGCGAAAGAAAATTGCGTTCATGGGTGCGCCGGTCTTCATCGTTCACGGCGGGGAACGGCTCATGCATCGGCACGGGTGCGGCGGCACGCATCAGCATTTCATCGCGTCGCTGGGTCCAGACGATCTGCGCGGCGGCGGCATCGCGTGGAAACTGTTCGAGCGCCCGCTCGCGCTCGTTGATCTCGCGCAGCGGGCCGTTATGGCGGCGTAGATCGGCGACCTCTTGCGTGAGACGCAGCTTCTCGTCGACGAACGATTGCGGCAACGTGTCGAGCCGCATCTGCATCAACGCGGCACGGCGTCGGTAGTCGTCGCGCACGGTCTGCTCGAGCGGCGCGTCGCGCACCTGCTTCTCGAGGCCTTCGACACGCTCCATCAAACGGCCGTAGTTGAATTGCGGCACCCAGCCCAGGCCGTCCTTGTGCGCGATCATCGACACGGGAATCAGAATCGCCGCGATCAGGATGATGTACTGCGCGACCTGCGTCCACGTCACGGCACGCATGCCGCCGAGAAACGAACACACGAGAATGCCAGCGAGTCCGCAGAAGATGCCGACGGCGAAATCCACGCCGATAAAGCGCGTCGCGATCAGCCCGACACCCTGGATCTGCGCGACCAGATAAACGAACGAGCACAGGATCGCCGCCAGCGCCGCAAGGCCGCGCACGGCGTTGCTCGAAAAACGCGTGCCGAGAAAATCGGGAATCGTGTAGCGCGCGAGCTTGCGCACATACGGCGCGAGCAGGAACGCGACGAGGCAATAGCCGCCGGTCCAGCCCATCAGATACGCGAGACCGTCATATCCGGTCGCATAGATCGACCCGGCAAGGCCGATGAACGAGGCCGCCGAAAGCCAGTCGGCCGCCGTCGCCATGCCGTTGAAGGCGGACGGCACGCGCCGCCCCGCCACGTAGTATTCGACCAGGTCGGAAGTCCGCGATAGTAGACCGATCACTGCATACACCGCGATTGGCACGAACAGAAACACATAGCCGATCCACACACCGGGACCGGTGGTGCGCTCGATGCGCCACATCACGTAGATGAAAAGCAGAAAGCCGAGTGTGTAAAGGGCGTAGTAGCGGATCAGCCGGTTCGTGAGCTTCATCGGCTCAGTTTCCGAGCGCGGTGAGTGCGTCGGCACCGGCGCTGGCGTCCGCTTCCAAAGCGCGTTGCAGCCGGCGGTCGGCGCGCTGCATCAGCACGATATAGACGACGATGAGCGCCAGATAGATCAGGATCGCGCCCTGCGCGCCGAAATAGAACGGCAGCCTGAAGCCGCCGACCCGCACCTGCGCCAAAGCCGGCGCCATCAACGGCAGGACGAACGACACGATGAAGCCCAAGGTCATCAACGTCGCAATCAAGGCGAGGTTGAAACGCCAGTACTTTTGATGCGCGCGCGCCATCGCTGCCGAGACCGCGGGCGGTTCGGGCGGCGGATTGAGCGTAGCGTGAGAGGAGTGGTGCGGCGCGGCCATGCGCCTATGTATCAAAAAGCCACCGGGCAGGCAATCGGGATTGACCGCGCGGTGGCTTCAACAACGTGGCATCACAACCAAAGTTCTGCGTCGAAGCAAGAGTGTGTCGTTCGACACGCTCTTGCCGTTCACACGGACAAACCCAGGCTCAGAGCGACTCGCCGAGCTGATCGAGAATCGCCGGGTTCTCCAGCGTCGACACGTCCTGCGTGATTTCCTCGCCCTTCGCGAGCGAGCGCAGCAGGCGGCGCATGATCTTGCCCGAACGCGTCTTCGGCAGGTTCTCGCCGAAGCGGATGTCCTTCGGCTTGGCGATCGGACCGATCTCCTTGCCGACCCAGTTGCGCAGTTCGTTGGCGAGCTTCACCGCTTCCTCGCCTTCCGGACGCGCCCGTTTCAGCACGACGAACGCGCACACGGCTTCGCCGGTGGTCGCATCGGGGCGCCCCACCACAGCGGCTTCCGCGACGAGCGGGTTCGACACCAGCGCCGACTCGATCTCCATCGTGCCGAGCCGGTGACCCGACACGTTCAGCACGTCGTCGATACGGCCCATGATCGTGAAGTAGCCGGTGTCCTTGTCGCGCACGGCGCCGTCGCCGGCGAGGTACAACCTGCCGCCGAGTTCTTCGGGGAAGTAGCTCTTCTTGTAGCGGTCCGGATCGCCCCACACGTTGCGCAGCATCGACGGCCACGGACGCTTCATCACCAGAATGCCGCCCTGCCCGTTCGGCACGTCCTGGCCGGTTTCGTCGACGACCGCGGCCATGATGCCCGGCAGCGGCAACGTGCACGAACCCGGCACCAAAGGTGTCGCGCCCGGCAGCGGCGTGATCATGTGGCCGCCGGTTTCGGTTTGCCACCACGTATCGACGATCGGGCAACGGCTGCCGCCGACGTTCTCGTAATACCAGATCCACGCTTCCGGATTGATCGGCTCGCCGACCGTGCCGATGATGCGCAGCGTCGACAGATCGTAACTCTTCGGATGCACTTTCTCGTCGGCGTCGGCGGCCTTGATCAGCGAGCGGATCGCGGTCGGCGCCGTATAGAACAGCGAGACCTTGTGCCTGGCGATCATGTCCCAGAAGCGGCCGGCGTTCGGATAGGTCGGCACGCCTTCGAACACGACCTGCGTGCCGCCGAGCGTCAACGGACCATAGGTGATGTAACTATGGCCGGTGATCCAGCCGATGTCGGCGGTACACCAGAACACGTCGGCGGGCTTCCAGTCGAAGGTCCATTTCAGGGTCTGCGCGGCCCACAGCAGATAGCCGCCGGTGCTGTGCTGCACGCCCTTCGGCTTACCCGTCGAACCCGACGTGTACAGGATGAACAAAGGATGCTCGGCGCCGACCCACTCGGGCGCGCATTGATCCGATTCGCCTTGCGTGACCTCGTGCATCCACAGATCGCGGCCTTCGTTCCAGGCGACCTTGCCGCCGGTGCGCTGGTACACGATCACGCTCGTGACTGCTTCGCAGCCGCCCATCGCAAGCGCTTCGTCGGCAATGTTTTTCAGCGGCAATGCTTTGCCGCCGCGCATCTGTTCGTCGGACGTGACGAGCGCGACCGCGCCCACGTCCACCAGCCGCTCATTGAGCGACTTCGACGAGAAGCCGCCGAACACCACCGAATGCGTCGCGCCGATCCGCGCACAAGCCTGCATCGCGACGATGCCTTCGATCGACATGGGCATATAGATCACCACGCGGTCGCCCTTCTTCACGCCGCGCTTCTTCAACGCGTTCGCAAAGCGCGAGACACGTTGCAGCAGATCCTGATAGGTGACGTTGGTGACGGTGCCGTCGTCGGCTTCGAAGATGATCGCGACGCGCTCGCCGTTGCCGGCTTCGACATGACGGTCGATGCTGTTATACGAGGCGTTGATCTGGCCGTCTTCGAACCACGTGTAGAACGGCGCGTTCGACTCGTCGAGCACCTTGGTGAAGGGTGTGTTCCAGCTTAGCGTCTCGCGCGCGAGGCGCCCCCAGAAACCTTCGTAATCGCGTTCCGCCTCGGCGGCCAGCGCCCGGTACGCGTCCATGCCGGAGATCGCGGCGCCTGCCGCTGCTTCAGCGGAGGGCGGGAAAACACGGCGTTCGTGAAGAACCGATTCAATCGCAGACATCGACAACCCCTTGGTGAAGATGAAACGTAAAACCTGGCCGGCGCGCGTCTGGCGCGCCATGTCTTGTTGACGCCGCAACGTGCGGCGCGCTGTCTCCAAACCTCGCGCGTCGTTTCACCGATCATCGCGCCACGGCCCGTCACTCTGCATCGACCACTCATGCGGCACTGCAACATGAGTGTGTGCCGGACGACGTTCCGCTCTCACGCTCAAACATAAGCGCTGCAACTTACCGGCCACTTACGCGCATGGCGCCGGACTGCCAGCGAAAACCCTAACGCGGCTCATGTGACGCCAGCGTCGTATGAAGATGCAGCGCGAAGCAACGCATGCTACGCGCTCCGTGACGAACATGTGCTTGACCCGCCACCATATCGTCGAGCATCCTGAATGCCGCGACACCAGGCGCGCCGGTACGCTGGCTCGCACGGCCTCTTACAATGCTAACTGAACTAGCCGCCTGGATTCCAGCCTGAATCGTTACTCCTGCTTCTCATCGCCTCGATGCGGCCGGTCGGCAGCAATGCCGGAATTGGTAAATCGATCGTCGACGTTGTCCCCGTCCCTCTGCTCGCGCTGCTGCGCTTTGTGATCGCGATGGCACTACTGTGGCCGCTTGTGCGCGTGTCAAGACTGCGCCACGTGAAGCGCGATGAATGGTTCAATCTGCTCCTACAGGCACTGTTCGGCACCTTCGGGTTTACGCTGCCGATGCTGGGCGGCGTGCAACGCACGAGCGCGGTCGCGGCCGGGGGGGCATCACGAGCACGATCCCCGTGGTCGTCGCGCTGCTTTCATGGCCCATCCTCAAAGAGCGTCCGAACGGTCGGGCACTCGCGTCGATCGCGCTGGCAATCGTCGGGGTGGTTGTCATCAATCTCGCTCACGTGGATCAGAGCGCGGGCGGCGAGACATCGTTCACGGGCAATGCCGCCGGTGGCGTCGTGAGCCCTGAAGCATGAACGCGCGAGCCGCAATTCGCCACGCGCGCTGCCTGTCGGGCGCCGCCAACTTGCCCGCCGCAACGCAGCAAATTCACCCGACGCTGTACAATAGCGCGCCTGACGCGAGCTTTTCCGGCCTCCCCTGGTCGTGCACCGCGCCGTCTACGCCTGGTTTGCGTGCCTGATCCGCGTGCGTGCTGAGGAGTATTGCGCGTGCCGGGTCGGCGCATTTGGTCCATGTTCCGTCACCTGCGTTTCATCTGACTCTTGCCCATGTCCGCTCCGCGATCCGACTCCGCCCATCAGCGCCGCCCGATGCGCCCGGTCCCTGCCATCATTTTCATGAGCCGCTGGCTGCAGTTGCCGCTCTATCTGGGCCTGATCGTCGCCCAGGGCGTCTACGTCGTGCTGTTCCTCAAGGAAGTCTGGCATCTCGTCACGGCCTCCATGACGCTCGACGAAACTAACATCATGCTGGTCGTGCTCGGCCTGATCGACGTGGTCATGATCTCGAACCTGCTGATCATGGTGATCATCGGCGGGTATGAAACGTTCGTGTCGCGCCTGGGCGTCGAGGGTCATCCGGACGAACCGGAATGGCTCGACCACGTGAACGCGGGCGTGCTCAAAGTCAAATTGTCGATGGCGCTGATCAGCATCTCGTCGATCCATCTGCTGAAGACCTTCATCAGCCCCGATCAGAACACGACGCATACGATCATGTGGCAAGTGATCATCCATGTCGCGTTCCTCGTCTCGGCGCTCGTGATGGCACTGGTCGACCGCCTCACCACGCATACGCATCCCAAGCATTTCGAAGAGCCCACGGTGCTGCACGCCGTGGGTGCCGTTAAAGGTTCCACTCCCCTGAAGGCGCACGACTGACCCGCACTGCCCCGCGTGTCTGAAAACAAGCGCCACTGTCCCCACTGAGCTAGCCATGACCGTCATCAAACAGGAAGATCTGATTCAGAGCATTGCTGATTCGCTTCAGTACATCAGCTACTACCACCCGCTCGATTACATCCAGGCCTTGGGCCGCGCCTACGAGCTCGAACAGAGCCCGGCCGCGAAGGATGCCATCGCACAGATTCTCACCAACAGCCGCATGTGCGCCGAAGGCAAGCGCCCGATCTGCCAGGACACCGGCATCGTCACGGTGTTCGTGAAGGTCGGTATGAACGTCCGTTGGGACGGTGCGACGATGGGCGTCACCGACATGATCAACGAAGGCGTGCGCCGTGGTTACCTGAACCCGGACAACGTGCTGCGCGCGTCGATCGTGAGCCCTCCGGAAGGCGGCCGCAAGAACACCAAGGACAACACCCCGGCCGTGATCCACTACGAGATCGTGCCGGGCAATACGGTCGACGTGCAGGTGGCGGCCAAGGGTGGCGGCTCGGAAAACAAGTCGAAGTTCGCAATGCTGAATCCGTCGGATTCGATCGTCGACTGGATTCTGAAGACCGTGCCGACCATGGGCGCGGGCTGGTGCCCGCCGGGCATGCTCGGCATCGGCATCGGCGGCACCGCTGAGAAAGCGATGGTGATGGCGAAGGAATCGCTGATGGATCCGATCGACATTCAGGACGTGATCGCACGCGGCCCGAAGGACTGGATCGAAGAACTGCGCGTTGAATTGCACGAGAAGGTCAACGCGCTCGGGATCGGCGCGCAAGGTCTCGGCGGTCTCGCCACCGTGCTCGACGTGAAGATCATGGCCGCGCCGACGCACGCCGCGTCCAAGCCGATCGCGATCATCCCGAACTGCGCGGCTACGCGTCACGCGCACTTCACGCTGGACGGTTCCGGCGTCGCCAAGCTCGAAGCGCCGTCGCTCGACGCATGGCCGAAGGTGCAGTGGGAGCCGGACACCGAGAAGAGCAAGCGCGTCGATCTGAACACGCTCACGCCGGAAGAAGTCGCTGCGTGGACGCCGGGCCAGACGCTGCTGCTGTCAGGCAAGATGTTGACGGGCCGCGACGCGGCCCACAAGCGCATCGCCGACATGCTCGCCAAGGGCGAGAAGCTGCCGGTCGACTTCACGAACCGCGTGATCTACTACGTCGGCCCGGTCGATCCGGTGCGCGATGAGGCCGTCGGCCCCGCAGGCCCGACCACGGCAACGCGCATGGACAAGTTCACCGAGACGATGCTGTCGCAGACCGGCCTGATCTCGATGATCGGCAAAGCGGAGCGCGGCCCCGTCGCCATCGAGGCAATCAAGAAGCACAAGGCCGCGTATCTGATGGCCGTGGGTGGCGCGGCGTATCTCGTCTCGAAGGCGATTCGCAGCGCGAAGGTTCTCGCGTTCGAAGACCTTGGCATGGAAGCGATCTACGAGTTCGACGTGCAGGACATGCCAGTGACGGTGGCTGTCGATTCGAACGGCACTTCCGTTCATCAGACCGGCCCGAAAGAATGGCAAGCAAAGATCGGCAAGATTCCAGTCGCGACGGTTTGATTGGTATTGACATCCGCTGAGTAATTCAAAGCCGGGGCCTGAAACCCCGGCTTTTTTTATGATGAAATGAGAACGGTACGCATCACGCGAAAAACCCTCTAAAATCAGGCGAAAAACTGATATTTTGGCTTGGCTTTTTGCGTTTCGCCGTTTATTGTTCTGGGAAATTCAAAGCCCCTACAAGGACACACCATGCAAGGCGACAAAAAGGTCATCGAATATCTCAACTCGCAGTTGAAAAACGAACTGACCGCCATCAATCAGTACTTCCTGCATGCGCGGATGTATAAGCACTGGGGCCTCGAGAAACTCGGCAAGCATGAATACGATGAATCGATCGGCGAAATGAAGCACGCCGACTGGCTCATCGAACGCATTTTCATGCTCGACGGTCTGCCGAATCTGCAAGACTTGCACAAGCTGCTGATCGGTGAGGAAACGAAAGAAATCCTCGAATGCGATTTGAAGCTCGAACAGATTTCGCAGAGCACCTGTAAAGAAGCCATCGCATATTGCGAAACGGTTCGCGATTTCATCTCGCGTGAAATCTTCACGAAGATTCTCGACGACACCGAAGAGCATATCGACTGGCTCGAAACGCAAATCGACCTGATCGGCAAGGTCGGCATCCAGAACTACCAGCAATCCGCAATGGGCTCGGTCGAGTCCTGATCGAACCAGGTTGCAACCGTCCGCGTGCCCGTTCATGGGTCAGCTTATTTGCGATGGCCCTGGCCGCGCGGACGATATACTTGCGCACTTTCCTGTTTTTCCGAGTTTCCCTTGAGTGCTGTGCCGCACGCGTCCTCTTCGCCTATGCCCGCAGAATCACCGTCCACGAATGCAAGAATGTTCACGTCTGGCGCCGGATCGCGCGCACCGGTCGGCATTTTCGATTCGGGGCTCGGCGGTTTGTCGGTGTTGCGGGCGGTCCGGGCACAACTGCCTGACGAAGCGATTCTGTACGTCGCGGACTCGCTCTACGCGCCGTACGGCGAGCGCGACGACGACTTCATCGCCGACCGCACGCTCGCGATCGGCGAATGGCTGGTCAAGCAAGGCGCGAAGGCGCTGGTGGTCGCCTGCAATACGGCAACCGCGCAGTCGATCGCGCTGGTTCGCGAAAAGCTGCCTATTCCGCTGGTGGGCGTCGAACCTGGCGTCAAACCCGCCGCGCTCCAGTCGAAAACGCGTGTCGCCGGCGTGCTCGCCACCCAAGTGACACTACGCAGCGCCCGCTTTCAGGCGCTGCTCGAACGCTACGCCGCGGATTGCCGCTTTCTTTGCCAGCCGGGCCACGGGCTCGTGCAGGCCGTGGAACGCTGCGACGTCGGCTCCGCCGAATTGCGCGCGCTGCTGCGCGGCTATCTGCAACCCATGCTCGACGCCGGCGCGGATACGCTGGTGCTCGGCTGCACGCACTACCCGTTTCTGGATGCGGCGATTCGCGACATCGTCGGCGACCGGCTGATGCTGATCGACACGAGCGTCGCTATTGCGCGCCAACTGGAACGGGTGCTCGACCAGCACGGTTTGCGCGCCGCACCGGAAAACACGGCCATTGTTCTGCCCCGCTTTTATTCGACCGGCGACGGCTCGCATCAGCAGCAGCTGGCCGCTACCCTGCTCCACATCGACGCCACCGTCGAACAGGTGTCGATCCCCTCGCGCCGCACGGCAGCGCCGGACTCCCAAGCCGCATAAACTGCCACCAAGCGCCGTTTTTGGTCCGTTACGCGGCCTTCTGCCCGCTTTTTAGGCGCTTTTCCGCGCCGCCCGCCGCTGGCACCAGATTCCGTCTCATAGACGAAACCCTTCTAAGAGTCTGGTTTTGTTACAAAAAATCAAGCAGGACACTTGCCAAACGGACCAAACAAAATGATAATAATTCGCATTAACGTTAGCTATGACGCCCGCCATGATTGTCTGTGTCTGCAAGTCTGTTTCTGACCGAAAGATCCGTGCTTCGATCGAGGAAGGCATGGATTCGTTTGACGAGCTTCAATTCGAGCTCGGCGTTGCATCCTGCTGTGGCAAGTGCGCCGACTCCGTGCGCGACGTCATGATGAAAAGCGGCGTCTGCGCGAGCCGCTGTGGTTTCGAGCATCACCCGCAAGCCGTACCGCTGACATTTTACGAACGCAAGGCCGCCTGAGCCAGGTTCCAGGGCGCGGTTCACGCCGCGCCTCGAGCGCTCTTACCGCTCCTGCCGTTTTCGCTGTTCAAGCGTTATCCCACTGCCGTCAGCAAGCCAGTATTCGTACCAGCCAGCTACCCGCTCACCCGTCACAGGAGTTCGAGATGGAATTGCTGATTGGTTTCGTGACTACTTTGTTCATTTCGCTGCTGATTTTTCGAACATGACGATGTCTTGTCTGACGCGCTGCATCGACTGCGCGCCACCACGCTAACATGCAGGCTTCGCATACCGCTTCAGCCGGCGCCATGCCGGCTTCGTCCACTCGCACGAACTCTCGCGTCCTGACCGCAACCGCCGTGGTTGCAGCGATTCACGTCGCGTTGCTTGCCGTCGTGATGACCTTGCGTCACGACCCCGTGCAGCCGGCCCTCGAATCGCACGTCATGACCGCGCAGTTGCTGCCGCCGGCGCCGGTTGCCGCGCCGGTCGCCATGCAGTCGATCGCGCCGCCGCCACCCACGCCGACGCCGCCGGTTCATACCAAGCCGAAGGTCCAACCGAAGCCGACTCCGACGCCCAAGCCAACGCCTACGCCTCTACCGGTGGCCGCCGCGCCGTCGCCGACGCCCGTGGCGGCGCCCGATCCGACGCCGCCCGCACCGGCTGCCCCCGTTGCGCCGCCCGCGCCTGCCGCACCGGCGATCGGCCATCAGACGATGGAGATCAGCGCGCCTAAAAACGTCTCGCACCTCGACTGCAACATCGCCAAGCCCGAGTACCCGTCGCTCTCGAAGCGCCGCGGCGAAACCGGCACCGCGTACGTGAAGTTCGTGGTCGGCCTGACCGGCAAGCTCGAAAACATCGAATTGAAGAAAAGCAGCGGCTTCAGCCGCCTCGACGACGCCGCGCTCGCAGCCGTGCACGGGAGCGCCTGCAAGCCTTATCTCGAGAACGGCCAGCCAATTCGGGCCGCCTACACCCAGCCTTACGACTTCAATCTGAACGATTGAGGCAGATTTTAAAAAAAGGAATTGCAATGCAAAACTACGGACTGGCGCACGTCTGGGCGCAAGGGGATTTCGTGACGCGCGGAATCGCGCTCGCGCTGTTGATCATGTCGGTGATGTCGTGGAGCGTGATCGTCATCAAGGGCTGGAACGTGATGCGCCTGAACCGTCTCACGAAGAATGCCGAGCAGGCATTCTGGCATTCGGACGACCTCGCCGACGGCGTGAAGAAGCTCGGCGCCGGGTCGTCGACGCCGCAGGACAATCCGTTCCTCGCGCTGGCGCTGTCGGGCCAGGAAGCGGCCGATCATCATCATCAGACGCAGCCGCATCTGCACGACCGCATGGACGTGTCGGACTGGGTCACGCGCTGCCTGAAGGACACGATGGACGAAAGCGTCGCGCGCATGCAGAGCGGTCTCGCGGTTCTCGCGTCGATCGGCAGCACGGCGCCGTTCGTCGGTCTGTTCGGCACGGTGTGGGGCATCTATCACGCGCTGCTGGCCATCGGCGCGAGCGGCCAGTCGTCGATCGATCAGGTGGCCGGTCCGGTCGGCGAAGCGTTGATCATGACCGCGTTCGGCCTCTTCGTCGCGATTCCGGCGGTGCTCGGCTACAACGCACTGACGCGCGCCAACAAGGCGGTCGTCGCCAAACTGAGCCGTTTTGCGCACGGCCTGCATGCATTCTTCGTGACGGGCGCGCGCCTGTCGTCGTCCAGGCGCGGCGACGGCCTGCGTCTTGCCGCGCGCACGAACTGATTGACGAGGCACTCCGATGGCAATGAGCCCCTTCGCCGGCGACGATGACGACGGCCTGATGAACGAAATCAACATGACGCCGCTCGTCGACGTGATGTTGGTTCTCCTGATCGTCTTCATGGTGACGATTCCGGTGATTCGTCATGCGGTCAAAATCGATCTGCCGCACGCAAGCAGTCAGAAGGAAGACACCAAGCCCGCGCAGGTGACGGTCACGGTCGACGCGGACGGCAACGTCATGTGGGACGACAAGAAGCTCGACGACGCCGCACTGCGCGCGAAGATTGCAGAGGCCGCGCAAGCGAACCCGCAACCCGAGCTGCATCTGGATGCGGACCGCAAGGTTCCGTACGAGAAAGTGGCGGAAGTGATGTCGGCGGCACAAGCCGGCGGCCTTACGAAGATCGGCTTCGTTACGCAACCGAAAGCCAGGTGACGCCGTAAAAAGCCCTTGAAACAAGGGCCAAAAAGTAAAAGGCCTTCATCGTCAGATGAAGGCCTTTTTTTGTGCGCACTCGGCGCCTTCGGGCGGCGGGATCATTTGCCATCGTTCGAAGATTGATAGCTCGTCGAATCACCGCATGCGACAGCCGTGATCGACACGGACAGCGCGGTCAGCCCTATCAGGCCCGCTATGATAGCGGCCATGAGTTTCCGCATAAGAGACTCCTTAGCGAAGGGATTTCACTATAGGCCCGTCCGCGCGCGCATTCAAGCAAACGGCCATTGAAAGTACTCATGACAGGCCACGCTTAAATGCTAAAAGCGATGTTGCGGTCCGTAACAAGTGCTATGGCGCAATTGCAAACATCGGCTGCGCGGCAACGACATTTACTTCGCGCGCGGGACACTCGCCCGCGATGTGTTTACCGTCGTCAGGATCGAGCATCTCGACCAGATAATCGACAAAGGCGCGCACGGCCGGCACCATCCCCTGCCGCGACACGAATACGGCGTACAACTGCGGCGTCGGAAACGTCCAGCCCGGCATAACCGGCGACAATTGGCCGGCTCGCAGCGCGGCGCCGTACATCATCTCCGGCAGCGCGGCGATGCCGACGCCGGCGAGCACCGCTTCACGAATCGTCATCAGATCGGCGGTCACGAGGCGCGGCTCGTGTTCGTGCGCATGACGCGTGCCGTCGGGCGCGATCAGGTTGTAGACGTGGCGTCCGTCGCCGGTCGGTACGTCGAGCGTTTCGAAACCGTTCAGATCGGCTGGCAGCAATGGCGGCGCATTCTGTTGCAACAGGCTCGGCGCGCCGACCAGCATCTGCTGCGTGCGCCACAGCGGCCGCACCACGATATTGGCGTTTTCCGGCGGATCCGAGCGCACCCGCAGCGCGACGTCGATCGAATCCTCGAACAGATCGACCACGCGGTTCGTCACGCGCATCACCACCCGCACTTCCGGATAGCGATGCATGAATTCGGGCAGGATCTGCGACAGAATGGTCTGCGAGATCGTGACCGGCACGCTGACGCGCACCGTGCCGCGCGGCGACGAGCGCAGCTGCTGGACAACGTTCACGGCCGCCTGCGCCTCGCTTAGCATCGCCTGGCAATGCTGGTAGAACAATTGCCCGGCTTCGGTCAGCGCCAGCTTGCGCGTGGATCGCTGCAACAGCCGCACGCCGAGCGACGCTTCCAGTTCGGTCAGACGGCGTGACAGGCGCGACTTGGAAATCCCCAGCACGCGTTCGGCGGCCGAAAACCCGCCGTGTTCGACAACCTGCGAAAAATACATCAGGTCATTCAGATTATGTGAATCGATCTTCATCTCATCGTTCCAGTAATAGAACAATCCATTGCGTGAGGGCGGCTGGCACCCCGGAAAACGGTCCCTATAATAGCTCCATGTTTCAAAAATAACGCTATTCCCCATTTTTTGAGGTGACTTTGATGAGCACGACCCGCACGATCGAACGCACGTTCCCGGCCGTTCGCACGACCGAGGGTGGCGGCTTTATCGTCCACCGCCCGTTTCCCACCCGCCTGCTGATGGACTTCGATCCGTTCCTGCTGCTCGACGAAATGGGCCCGATCGACTACGCGCCGGGCGAGGCCAAAGGCGCGCCCGACCATCCGCATCGCGGCTTCGAAACGGTCACGTATGTGCTCGAGGGACAGTTCGGCCACAAAGATTCGGCCGGCCATTCCGGCACCCTGCACGCCGGCGACGTCCAATGGATGACCGCGGGCGCGGGCGTCGTGCACAGCGAGATGCCGGACCCGTCGTTCATCCGCACCGGCGGACGCGTGCACGGCCTGCAACTCTGGGTGAATCTGCCGCGGCGCGACAAGATGATCGAGCCGCGCTACCAGGAAATCCCGTCGTCGAGCATTCCCGTGGCGACCTCCGCGGACGGCAAAGTGCGCGTCAAGGTGATCGCCGGCGAGGCGCTCGGCGTCAAAGCGGCAATCGAAACGCGTACGCCGATCCTGTACCAGCATTTCTCGCTGCAACCGGGCGCGACGATCCGGCAGCCGGTGCCGGCCGACTATCGCGTGTTTGCCTATAGCCTGTCCGGCAAGGGCTTCTACGGTGAAGGCGAAGCGCGTCAGGAAATCGACGCGCAGAAAATGGTCGTGTTTCAGAACGATGGCGACTCCGTGACGCTCACGGCCGGCGCGGAGCCACTCGAGGTGCTGCTGCTCGGCGGCGTGCCGCTGAAGGAGCCCGTGGTGCGCTACGGCCCGTTCGTGATGAACACGGAAGACGAGATTCGCCAGGCTGTCGTTGATTACCAGGCGGGGCGCATGGGCGCGATCACGCATTGAGTCGTCGACGGGCGCGGCATGGTCCGTCCGCGGCGCAACCCGAGGCGCGAAGGCCGGTAAATTCGTTCACAATAGCAATTCAGGCCGCGCGCCACGCCGTTCACTGATAACGGGCCGTGGCGCGCGGCGATTTCCGTCCCTGTTCAGGAGCGCGCATGGCAGAGTCCACCGTCACCGCACACATCGGTTCGACGAATTTCCAGGTTCTTTTCGACGACGGCACGCACACATGGCTTGCCGACGAACCCGAGTCGCTCGGCGGCGGTGATCGCGGGCCGACGCCTGTGTCACTGTTGCTGTCGAGCCTCGGTGCTTGCACGTCGATCACGCTGAAGATGTACGCCCAGCGCAAGGACTGGCCGCTCGCCGACGTGCGCGTGACGCTTTCGCTCGAAACCGGCGACGCGGGCACGACCATCGATCGCAGGATCGTGCTCGAAGGCAATCTGTCCGACGAACAGCGGGAACGGCTCTTGCAAATCGCCAATCAGTGCCCGGTTCACAAGATCCTCACGCATTCGATTACGATCCGTTCGGGGCTCGCCGTCGCTTAAACGCTTTCATAGGAAGCCGTCGTTTTGAATTTCGAACACCTTATCCAGATCAACGACCCGTTGAATCCGTTTGTCGAATCGATGACCCGCGAGCAGTTGTGGGAGGGTCTCGTGCTGCGTGCCGAACAGCCGCAACTGTTCGTGATGGGGCTCGATAGTTGCACGATTCTTTCGCGCGACGGCAACGTCCTCGAACGGGAGCTGCACTATGGCCAGGCCACGGTGCGCGACCGCGTCACGCTGGAGGAGAGCCAGAGCGTGCGCTACGACATTCTGCCGACGGCCGATCACGTCGGCGGCTCGCTCACCATGACGATTGAGCAACCGGACGAACTGCAACTGTTCCTGCGCTTCGAGTACGCGACCACGCTGCCCGAATCGACCGATCCCGACGCGCATCAGACGCAGGAGATCGTGAAGTCGGCATATCGGGAGAACGATATCGATACCGTTCGGCTGATTCGCCAGTATGTGCAAACGAAACGGGAGCCCGGCACGCTGCATTGAATGTCGCGCGGGCACCCTGCTCGCCATTGAGCGCAAGACCGCCGAACGAGCTGGCGGTCTTGCTGCAAACTCCTCCGCCGTTCCGCCTCCCCCCACAGACTATCGAAAATCAAATCCGATCAATTTCTCTTCCTTGTAAATGGGAATAGTTATCATTTAGAATTAATCCATCGAATCGACCAACAGCTAAAACGAATGACCGATCCCACGCGCCCTTCCACACTCAGCCTGCGCCGCCCGGCGGCCGCGCTGACCAGCCGCCCGAAAACGTCGACGGCGACGGCACCGGTAACCGGCCAGAAACCCGGCGCGGATCGGACTAACGGTTCGGGCGAGACGTCGGAGCGAGTCGTACGGAGCGACGCTCTGTTGCAAGGACATAGCCACGTCAGCATCGTGCATAACGGCGAGACCTATCAGTTGCGGGCAACGCGCTTAGGCAAGCTGATCCTGACGAAGTAGGAACGAATAGCAGTCAGTACCGGGTATTGTGGGGACCACCTCCCAGAGAGGTGTTGGGCAGTAGCCAGCCATGACGGCTTGCACGCGAGAACTAGACCCCTTCGTGCAGACACCAAGCCAGCCGTCGCAGCAAGCCAGGCCGCTTTTTTTGGTTCTCACTCGATACGGCAGCACGCAACACCGTGTGCCGATCATGTGGAAAATGGAAAAGCCGTGGGATGTTGTCATCTCCACGGCTTTTTGTTTTGTGCTGGCGCTAACTACTGCAAGCGCGAGCGGTGAATTCGTTACTTCGAAGCCCAGCCCCAGAACATCAACCACCACGCGCTATCGACCACGGCCAGCGCCGCGGCGAACCACACCATCGCGAGACCGCGTTGAACGAAACGCTCGCTATAGCGGCGCGTGACGAGCCAGGCGAGCCACGCGCTCCACAGATTGGCAATTGCCAGAATCGCGATGCGCATATCCGACGCCCACCACAACGACACATGCTCCGCGCGCAACAGCGACAGCGTGGTAGCGGACAGGCCGAGGAACACGCCCGCGCCGGCAATCGGAATCAGCCCTTGCGTCAAATGATGCAGACGCACGGTATTGAAGCGCCCCAGCATGCGCGTCGCGCCCATCAGCAGCACCAGCAGCGCGGTGCCGTACACCAGTGCCGTGGCGAGGATGTAGCCGATTACCATCGTGCCGTCGAGCCACGAGAACACATCGTTCTGCTCGGGATAGTGCGTGAACAGGAACCACGGCGCGTTGGTGTCGAGCGGCCACGTGATGTCGTGATCGACCAGCCAGTTCGCGAAGAACATCTTCAGATCGATGAACCAGCGCGACGCGGTCCAGTGAAACGCGCCGATCGCGATGCCGAGCAGGCCATACAGGATCAACGCGGTATCCCACGCATTGGCCTGCTTGTCGCCCAACTGGACCACTTCCGACGACGGCGCGCGCCACGTCAACGCAATCGCGTCACGGTGGCCGCTGCATCGTCCGCACATATGGCAGTCCGACGCGCCCTTCATATTGCGCAACGGCACGAGCGGCGCGCAATTGATTGGAATCACGCGATGCCCATGCTCGCCGTTCTTGTAGGAGCGGCGCCATGCGTCTTCATCGACTTTGTAGTGAAACGGCGCGAGGCGTGCCAGAAGCGAAAAAACCCCGTTGACGGGGCACAGATACTTGCACCAGACACGCTTCTCACGTCCGTATAGCAAGCCGATGATCATCGCCGCGAAGGTCGAGCCGCCCAATACCAGCAGCACGGCCTTCGGATACTGGTAGACGCTCACCATCTGACCGTAGATGGTCGTGATGCCGAACGCGACGAACGGCCAGCCGCCCCAGCGCATCCAGCGTGGAATCGCCCAGCCTCGCCCGTATTTGCTGGCGAATTCGGCGAGCGCGCCTTCGGGGCACAGCACGCCACACCAGACGCGGCCGAGCATGACCATGGAGAGCAGGACGAACGGCCACCAGATACCCCAGAACACGAACTGCGCGGCGAGCGTCAGGTTGTTCCAAAGGTGCGCCGTGTCGTCCGGCAGCGGCATCACGGCCGGCACCAGAATCAGAAATGCGTACACCGCCACCACGACCCACTGAATACCGCGAATCGCGGCACCGTGACGTTGCATCCACTGCCCGGCCGCCGCGAGGCGCCCCGGACGGGTCATGACCGTGCTCATGCCGTGCGCCCGGCGGCTTGCGGCGCCGGCTTGCGATTCGCGCGGCGCACCAGCAGATAGACGACCGCCCAATACGCCACATAGGCGATCAGATTCATCAGCGCCGGGTGGGCGCGATAGCCGGTTAGCGTGGCGACCAGCGAACCGAAGGTGCTCGAATCATCGAGAATCGCCGACGAATTCCACATCTGGTCGACGATCGTCGGCAGGATTTCCTTGTCGATCAGCTTGTCGACACCGGTCTGGAACAGACCCGCGCCGAGAAACAGCAGCATGATTTCCGTGATGCGGAAAAAGAGCCGCCACGAGAAGATCTTGCCGCCGAGTTGCAGCACGTAGAAGGTCAGGAATGCGAGCGCCAGGCCGATCACGACCGCGAGCGTCTGGCTGGCGTCCACGTGACCCGACTGGCCGAAGCCGAGCCCGTACAGAAAGATCACCGTCTCGCTGCCTTCACGCGCAATGGCCAACGCCACCAGCAATGCGACGCCCCACCAGTTCGAATCGCGCTGGCTCTTTTGCAGCGACTGTTCCATGTCGCGCTTGAGCGTGCGGCCGTGCCGCTTCATCCACAGCACCATTTGCACGATCAGCACGCAAGCGACCAGCACCATCGCGGTCTGGAAATAATCCTGCGCGTCACCGGAGAGCACTTCGGTGAAGCCGACCAGCGCGGCGCCGAGCGCCACCGCCGCTATCACGCCAGCCGCCACGCCGCCCCACAGGTACGGCAAACCGCGGCGCGCGTCGTCGTCGCCATTTTTCAGCCACGCGTACAGGATGCCGACGACCAGCAACGCCTCGACACTTTCCCGCCACACGATGAATAGAATCTGACCCATCAAGCTCTCCCTCTACCTGCTTCTGCTTCCAGCGAACGCGGACCTGATGACGGCCGGCGCTCGCGTCCCAAGCCACTACTTCGCGACGATGACGCCCTGCGCCTGCTGGTGGAAATCGTCGAAAAACTTGTATTCGCCCGGCTCGAGCGGCGCGATCACGACGAACGAATCCGCGCCCGGCGCCAACACCTTTTCTTTGCGCAATTGCACGCTTTCGAATTCGGCCGCGCCTTTGCCGGTGTTGCGCACTTCGATCTTGATACGCTGCCCCGCCGGCACTTCGATGCGGGCCGGGTTCAGCTTGCCGTCGTTCATTTCCAGCTTGAAGGTCGGCAGGTCGGCTGCGTGGGCCGCGCCCGCCAGCAAAGCCGTGGCGGCGAAGATCGCGATCTTTCGGTTGATTCTCATTAGCCCTTCCGGAAAACGCGGCGCGTTGGCATTCAACCGCCAAAGCGCCGCCTGCTGCATTGGCTCGCTCAGCTCATTCGGTCATTCACTCACGCGCGGCGATCAGTAGCCGCCCTTCTTGCCGATTCCGGCGAAGGTGAAGTCGTATTCGAGCGTGATCGGCTTGAACCACGGACCCACGCCGGTTTCCTTGTCGACGTGGCGGCCGAAAGCCATATGGCCCGTTTGCATCGGTGCCTCGACGATCATCTTCAGGTGATATTTGCCCGGGCCTTGCAGCTTGACGTTGTCGCCATAGTGCGGACCGTCGTTGGCGACCATCGCCATCAGGTCGCCCTTCTGCGTCTGGGTCGAACCGGCTTTCGTCAGTTCATAGTGCACTTGCAGATACGGCATCCAGTCGCCTTCGGCGAAACCGGTCGGGTTGTTCTTGACCGCGTGAATGTCCGCTTCGAGGTGGATGTCCGAATCCGAGGCTTTGCGCATCATGCCTTCGGGTTCCATCGTGATCGGCTGCAGATAGACCGCGTTGATTTCCATGCCGCCATGAATCTGCTGCTTGCCGATCGGATACTCCGCCGCCGCTGCCGAGAAAGCCGCCACTGCGGCCAGCGTTGCCGCGCCACCGCGCACAAATGAAGAAATCCGCATTGAAACTCCTTGTTTTTATCAGACTGGAATCGAACCCATTGGAACAGTGCGTCGCGCATACCTCGATGCAGCGGTCGCGGGCCTTGAGCACCGCGATCGATCGCCAGCCAGGCGGCAGTACGAACGTTAATGCGAACCATTCTCAATATTGGTCGAGTTTATCATCGATCGCAAGGGAGAACAAATCAGAACGCACGCAAAGCCTTGTGGCAGCAGGGTCTTAAGGCGGTCTTAAGAAAGTGCTGGAATGGAATGATGCGAGGCCGGGCGAGTGCCCGGCATTGATCGACAGGGCGCGGCACGTTGCCGCGCCCCGAGGCGGAAAAACGACTAGTCGACGCCCGACACGTGGTCGCCGGCGTTCGCGCCGAACACGCGCTGGCGCAGCAACGCGAGTTGGTCGCGGGTCTGCGCGGCCTTCTCGAACTCGAGGTTCTTGGCGTGCTCCATCATCTGCTTTTCGAGGCGCTTGAGTTCCTTGGCAAGCTGCTTCTCGGACATGTCCTCGAATTTCGCGCGCGCCTGCTGTTCCTTCAGTTCGGCGCGAGCATCGTCGACGTTGTACACGCCGTCGATAATGTCGCGAATGCGCTTGACCACCCCGCGCGGCGTAATGCCGTTCTCGAGGTTGAAGGCGATCTGCTTGTTACGCCGCCGCTCGGTTTCGTCGATCGCGCGACGCATCGAGTCGGTGACCTTGTCCGCGTAGAGAATCGCTTTGCCGTTCACATTCCGCGCCGCCCGTCCAATGGTCTGGATCAGCGAGCGCTCAGCGCGCAAAAAGCCTTCCTTGTCCGCATCGAGAATCGCGACCAGCGACACTTCCGGAATATCCAGCCCCTCGCGCAACAGGTTGATCCCCACCAGCACGTCGAAGGTGCCCAAGCGCAGATCGCGGATGATTTCGACGCGCTCCACCGTGTCGATGTCGCTGTGCAGATAGCGCACCTTGACGCCGTGATCAGCAAGAAACTCCGTCAACTGCTCGGCCATGCGCTTGGTCAGCACCGTGACCAGCACGCGGTCGCCCACCTTGACGCGCTCGTTGATCTCGCCGAGCACGTCGTCGACCTGGCTGCGTGCCGGCCGCACCTCGATTTCCGGATCGACGAGGCCAGTCGGACGCACCAGTTGCTCCGCCACCTGCCCTGCCGTCTTCTGCTCGTAGTCGGCCGGCGTGGCCGACACGAACACCACCTGGCGCATTTTGCGTTCGAACTCGTTGAACTTGAGCGGCCGGTTGTCGAGCGCCGACGGCAGACGGAAACCGTAATCGACCAGATTCTCCTTACGCGCACGGTCGCCGTTGTACATGCCGTTCAACTGGCCGATCAGCACGTGTGATTCGTCGAGCATCATGATCGCGTCCGACGGCAGGTAGTCGACCAGCGTAGGCGGCGGCTCGCCGGGCGCGGCGCCCGAGAAGTGCCGCGAATAGTTTTCGATGCCTTTGCAGAAGCCCAACTCCTGCAACATTTCCAGATCGAAGCGCGTGCGCTGTTCGAGCCGCTGCGCTTCAACCAGCTTTCCGCCGCTATAGAAGAATTCGAGCCGCTCGCGCAGTTCGTTCTTGATCGTTTCGACCGCGCGCACCACCGTATCGCGCGGCGTCACATAGTGCGACGACGGATACACCGTGAAACGCGGAATCTTCTGACGCACGCGGCCGGTGAGCGGATCGAACAGTTGCAGCGTTTCGACTTCGTCGTCGAACAGTTCGACGCGCACCGTCATCTCGGCGTGCTCCGCCGGGAAAATATCGATCGTGTCACCACGCACGCGGAACGAGCCGCGCTGGAAGTCGGCTTCGTTGCGGTTGTATTGCATGGCGATCAGCCGCGCGATGATGTCGCGCTGACCGAGCTTGTCGCCGGTGCGCAGCGTCAGAATCATCTGGTGGTATTCGGATGGATTGCCGATACCGTAAATGGCCGACACGGTCGCCACGATCACCACGTCGCGCCGCTCCATCAGGCTCTTGGTGGCCGACAGCCGCATCTGTTCGATATGTTCATTGATCGACGAGTCCTTCTCGATGAACAGATCGCGCTGCGGCACGTACGCTTCCGGCTGGTAGTAGTCGTAGTACGAGACGAAGTACTCGACCGCGTTGCGCGGGAAGAACTCGCGGAACTCCGAATAGAGCTGCGCGGCGAGCGTCTTGTTCGGCGCGAACACGATGGCCGGGCGGCCGAGCCGCGCGATCGTGTTGGCCATCGTGAAGGTCTTGCCGGAACCGGTCACGCCGAGCAGCGTCTGGAACGCGAGGCCGTCCTCGACGCCTTCGACGAGCCTGTCGATCGCCGTGGGCTGATCGCCGGCGGGCGGATACGGCTGGTAGAGCTGAAACGGCGAGCCTTCGAACCTGACGAATTTGGATTCGTCGAGCGTTTCTTCGGCTTCAGTCAGATGTTGTTCGGACATGGGGGGCGGCACCGGGCCTTGGGCAAAGAACTATTCTAACGGGTTGCGGGAATCGAAGACCGAGCGGGTCTGCGTAGGGTTTGGGGCCGCTCGCGTGGGTAGGGTCCGACGCGATGGTACGGCCCTTTGGAGCAGCCGCGCGGCTTCTCGCGGCTTCTGGTCATGGCAGCCGACGCTCACTACAAGCCATGGCCACGCCTGGTTGCGTGCCGCTCGCTGGGCTTCTCCGCGCGGCCTGCCAGGCAGCGCCGCTATTGCCAGGTGGCGTCGGAGTGCCTGTTTTTCAAGCAAAAAAATCTCTACGAGCGGCGTTGGCGTCCGAAAAACGGTCGCGAATTCGTTACAATGCGGAGTTGCGCTCGCTCGCCGTTGTCCGCCGCCTGTCCGCGTTTTGCGTCGGACGCCGCTGGCCCGGCCGTCCGCGATCGAAGCCGCCCTCTTCTCACTACTGCTGCCCACCCATCATGTCTCTGTTCTCCGCCGTCGAACTTGCTCCCCGCGACCCGATTCTGGGCCTGAACGAAGCCTTCAACGCCGATGCGCGCACCACCAAGGTCAACCTTGGCGTCGGCGTGTACTTCAACGAAGAAGGCAAGATTCCGCTGCTGCGCGCCGTGCGCGACGCCGAAAAGGCTCGCGTCGAAGCCGCGCTGCCGCGCGGGTATCTGCCCATCGAAGGCATTGCCGCTTACGACGCCGCCGTGCAGAAACTGCTGCTCGGCAACGACTCGCCGTTGATCGCAGCGGGCCGCGTCGTGACGGCGCAAGCATTGGGCGGCACGGGCGCGCTGAAGATCGGCGCCGATTTCCTGAAGCGCCTGAACCCGAACACCAAAGTCGCGATCAGCGATCCGAGTTGGGAAAACCACCGCGCGCTGTTTGAAAGCGCAGGCTTTGAAGTCGTGTCGTACCCGTACTACGATGCGCACACGCACGGCGTGAATTTCGACGCCATGTTGAGCACGCTGAACAGCTACGCCGCCGGCACCGTCGTCGTGCTGCACGCGTGCTGCCACAACCCGACCGGCGTGGACCTGAGCGTCGAGCAATGGAAGCAGGTTGTCGAAGTGGTGAAGGCGCGCAATCTGGTGCCGTTCCTCGACATCGCGTATCAAGGGTTCGGCGACAACATCGAAGCGGACGCCGCGGCAGTGCGTCTCTTCGCTGCGTCGGAACTGAACGTGTTCGTGTCGTCGTCGTTCTCGAAGTCGTTCTCGCTATACGGCGAGCGCGTCGGCGCGCTGTCGATCATCACGGCAAGCAAGGAAGAAGCCGCTCGCGTGCTGTCGCAACTCAAGCGCGTGATCCGCACGAACTACTCGAACCCGCCGACGCATGGCGGCTCGGTGGTCGCGGCAGTGCTCGCGTCGCCGGAACTGCGCGCCACGTGGGAAACCGAACTGGCCGAAATGCGTGACCGTATCCGCGCCATGCGCAACGGTCTGGTCGAGCGTCTGAAGGCGAGCGGCGTGGATCGCGACTTCAGCTTCGTGAACGCGCAGCGCGGCATGTTCTCGTACTCGGGTCTGACCGCACCGCAAGTGGACCGTCTGCGCGAAGAGTTCGGCATCTACGCTGTGAGCACCGGTCGCATCTGCGTGGCTGCGCTGAATACGCGCAACCTCGACGTAGTGGCTAACGCGGTCGCTCACGTGTTGAAGTAAGGTATTGGCGGGCGCGGGCATTCATTGCACCCGCTCCGCTGGAAATGCTTGTGAAAACGGCGCCCTTTTTAGGGCGCCGTTTTTGTTTGCGGCCTGTTTGCGTTCGCAACTTACTTGTTGCCTGTTGCTCGAGCAAGGCCGCTTTCGACACAGCAAGGACTGCCACAATTGCCGCGACCCACTTCATTCAGTCATGCGCCACTCGGACCCGTGGCTCCTTCAGCGCGAATCCCGATGGATATCGTGCGTGACAAAACCCGCATCGTTATCCGGCATGTCGAGCCAATCCGGTTGCGCGAGCGAATGGCGGATATCTTCCAAACCGCTTTGCCAATGTTCTCGCATTGTCGACAGACCGAACTGGAAGTCCTTGTAGTGCCCTTCGTACTCCTTGTGCCGGTAGATAAGATGGATCACGTTGTAGCGCTTCGAACACGACAGATCTTCGGCAAGCTTGCACCACGGATCGTCACGCTGATCGGACGGCACGCGATCCAGCACCTCGCGCAACACGTGCCGGAACCGCTGCGACCGTTGCAGCATATCGGTCACGAGACGCGTGCGGCTCGAATACTGGATGTCCTTCACGCGCCCTTGCACGTCGGTGATGTTGTCCGGCACCGGCCCGATCGCGCTCCAGAGATCGACCTGGAAGGCGAGCGTGTCACGACGCGGCGTGGACTGGATCACTTCGTAGAGCGGCGTGTTCGACATCAAGCCGCCGTCCCAGTAGTACTGGCCGTCGATCTCGACCGCCGCGAAGCCGGGCGGCAACGCGCCTGACGCCATGAAATGCTCGGGCCTGAGCGTCGTATGCGTGTTATCGAAGTACGCGAAATTCCCCGTGCCGCAATTGACCGCCCCCACTGAGACGCGCATTTCCTTCGAATTGATCCGATCGAAATCGCAGAACGCTTCGAGCGTGGCCTTCAACGGCGTGGTGTCGTAGTAGCTGGCCAGTTGCGGCGGCCCGGACACGGTGGGCAACGGCGGCGGAAAGCGCGGTACGAAAAAGCCCTTTTGCCCTTCGACGATGGCGCCGATTGCCTGCGTTGCCGTAAAGGCCTTACGCACGGCGTCGCTGGAATTGAAGAGCGCGTGTTCGATAAACGCGGGCAACGGCGGCCCGAAGGCCGGCTGGCAAATCGTCTCCCAGAATTGCAACAGCCGTTCGACCCGCTTTTCGGGCGGATTGCCTGCAATGATCGCCGTATTCAACGCGCCGATCGAAATACCGGCCAGCCAGTTCGGCTCGATGCCGGCTTCGTAAAGTCCCTGAAAGACGCCAGCCTGATAGGCGCCCAATGCGCCGCCGCCTTGCAGCATCAAGGCAACGGTTTCGTAGTTGGGCAAATGGAGGTGCCGGCCGGGATGTGCGGAGGGCGCCGGACCGGCGCCCTCGCCTTCCCCGTCGCCGGGCGCGCCGACGCGCGCCCGCTTGAGATTGCGTTGCGCCATAGGCACCTCCTTATTGCATATACCAGCCGTGGCTCACAATAAAGGACTGGCCGGTCAGCGCCGCCGTCGGGAAGGTGGACAGGAACAGCACCGTTTGCGCGACGTCTTCCACCGTGGTGAAGACCCCGTCGACTGTGCCGCCCAGCATGACGCGCTTGACCACGTCTTCCTCGCTGATGCCCAGTTCCTTGGCCTGTTCGGGAATCTGCTTGTCGACGAGCGGCGTGCGCACGAAACCAGGACACACGACATGCGAGCGCACGTTGTGCTTTGCGCCTTCTTTAGCCAGCACGCGCGCGAGACCCAGCAGCGCGTGCTTGGCCGTCACATAGGCCGATTTGAGCGGCGACGCTTCGTGCGAGTGGACCGAGCCCATGTAGATCACGATGCCGCCGCGATCGTCCTTGTACATGTGCTTGAGCGCGGCCTTGGTGGTCAGGAAGGCGCCGTCCACGTGGATCGCCTGCATTTTTTTCCAGTCTGAAAACGAATAGTTTTCGATCGGGTTAACGATCTGGATGCCGGCGTTGGAAATGAGAATATCGACCGAACCGAGTTCCGCGGCCACTTTGTCGATGCCTTGATTGACGGCGTCTTCGTTCGTGACGTCCATCGCCACGCCGATTGCCTTGCCGCCGCCCTTCTTGATTTCTTCAGCGACGGCGTTCGCTCCGTCCTGATTCAGGTCGGCGATCGCGACAGCCGCGCCCGCCGCGGAAAGAGTCAGCGCAATCTGCTTGCCGATGCCGCTTGCGGCGCCAGTAACCACCGCAACCTTGCCATTCAGATTCGTGTTCGTTGACGACATCTAGAACCTCCATGCAGTTGATGAGCAATGAGACCGCGGGCCGCGGGCGGCGTGAAGTCAGCCAAACGGCATAGGCCGTTCGGCCGAATGCTGCACTGCGGCCAACGCTGCTATTGTGCATGAACCGTGTGAACTCCATCGGTTAAAAGCACATCGAAGCGTATCTCTTTAAACTGGACGTTTTCGGCGGGATTCCGGTGGCATCACCAACAAGGAGCAATGCATGAATTATCGACGTCTGGGCCGTTCCGGCCTGCAAGTCAGCGAACTGTCCATCGGCTCGTGGGTCACCTACGGCAATCAGGTGGACACCCACGCGGCGCGCGAATCGCTCGCGGCCGCGCGCGACGCGGGAGTCAACTTCTTCGACAACGCCGAGGTCTATGCCGGCGGCAAGTCCGAAGAGATCATGGGCCAGGCGCTCAAGGAACTGGCGTGGCCGCGCGTGAGCTACGTAGTGTCGACGAAATTCTTCTGGGGACTCGCGGAAGCGCCGAACCAGTACCACACGCTGAACCGCAAATATCTGCTGAACGCGATCGACGCGTCGCTCAAACGGCTGCAGCTCGACTATGTCGATCTGGTGTTCTGTCATCGTCCCGACCCGAACACGCCGGTGGAGGAAACCGTCTGGGCCATGAGCGACATGATCACTCGCGGCAAGGCGCTGTACTGGGGCACGTCCGAATGGAGCGCCGATGAAATCCGCGCTGCTTACGACATCGCGGAACGGCATCATCTGCACAAGCCGGTCATGGAGCAGCCGCAGTACAACCTGTTCCATCGCAACCGCGTCGAGCAGGAATACAAGCGGCTTTACGAGGATATCGGCCTCGGGCTGACCACCTGGAGCCCGCTTGCATCCGGCTTGCTGACCGGCAAATACCGCGACGGCGTGCCGGCCGACAGCCGCGCGCAATTGCAGGGCTACGACTGGCTGCGCAAGCAGGTCACCGACGCCGGCAAGAACAACGTGGTCGGCAAGCTCGGCGAAGTGGCCGATGAGTTGGGCTGCACCGTCGGTCAGCTCGCCATTGGCTGGATTCTGAAGAATCCCAATGTGAGTACGGTGATCACAGGTGCGTCACGGGTCGAACAGATCGGCGAGAACATGAAGTCCGCCGATGTAGCCGAGCGGATCACGCCGGAGATCAAAACCCGAATCGAGGAAATTATCGGCGACGCCCACGACTGACCGGACTCGCGTGACCGCGTAACATGGCCGTGGCGGCATCGCGGCTGTGTTACGCATGGAACTTGCTGCAATGCGCAGGGCGCGACGCGGTGTCGCGTACAATACGCGACCGCGCTGCACACCGGCGCTGTATGTCCGCGTTGTGCAGCCACATTGCAGCCGCATCGCCGAATCCGCCCTGGAGCGGCACGCCCTCTTTCAGCGTCTCCTCATCATGCTCAGCTACCGCCACGCCTTTCATGCAGGCAATCACGCCGACGTTCTGAAACACGCCGTCGTGTTGCAGCTCCTGCGCTACCTCGGCCAGAAGGACAAGTCCTACTGGTATATCGACACGCATGCGGGCGCCGGCGTCTACTCGCTGAAGGAAGGTTACGCGACCAAAACCGGCGAGTTCCAGACCGGCATCGGCAAACTGTGGGGACGCAACGATCTGCCGCCGATGTTCGCCGACTACGTCGACGAAGTGAGCGCGCTCAATCCGGACGGCCAGCTGCGCTTCTATCCCGGCTCGCCGTATATCGCGTGGCGGCAGATGCGCGAACAGGACCGCATGCGTCTGTTCGAGCTGCACACCACCGAAATCGACGTGCTGCGCCACAATTTCCGCGACGCGGGCCGCCGCGCCATGCTCTATGCGGGGGACGGCTTCGACGGCATTCTTGCCTTGTTGCCGCCGGCCCCACGCCGCGCACTGGTGCTGCTCGATCCGTCGTATGAGGACAAGCGCGACTACACGCGCACACTGCGCTGCGTCGAAGAAAGCCTGAAGCGGTTTCCGACCGGTACGTATGCGGTCTGGTATCCGCAGGTGAGACGCCCTGAGTCGCAGCGCTTCCCCGATCAACTGAAGAAGCTGCAGGACCGGAACTGGCTGCACGTGAGTCTGACTGTCAGCAATCCGCCAGAAGATGGTTTTGGGCTTTTCGGCAGCGGCATGTTCATTCTGAACCCGCCGTATACGCTGGCAAAAACGTTGAAGGACCAGATGCCCTGGCTCGTCAACGCGCTTGGCGAGGACAAGGCCGCGCAGTTCAAGGTGGAGTATCGCGGCGACTGAGCTTCTTATTGTGGGAAGCGAGCTTTTTCGGCTGTGAGCTTTTGTCGGCTACGAGTTTTTGTGGCCTCCGAGCTTACGCGGTTCGTCGAGCCATCCTAACGTTGTCACCGGCCACGCGCGCACGACGCGCGCAGCCGGTGCGGCTGCTCAGTCAGTCCGGGCCGCGCCGCCTACTTGAGTTGCGCGTCAGCCTTCCGGGCGAAGTCGTTGGTATAGGTCGCGTTCAGGTCGATCTTTTTCGGATCGAGCCGGCTATCGAACGACGACAACGCGCGCAATGACGTCGCCGGACCGTCCGCGGGCATCAAGCCGTCCGGAGAATAGGCGTCGCGCACGTTGTGGAAGGCCTCCACATAGAGCGCCGAGTCGTTGAGCAGATAAGCCGGCGGCACCATCTTCAGCAGATCGGCATCGCTCGCGGTCTGCAGCCAGTGATCCGCGCGCACGATGGCATTGGCCAGCGCCTGCGTCGTCTTCGGATACTTCTGGATGAAATTGTCCGAGGCATAGAGCGTCGCCGCCGGCATCGTTCCGCCGAATACCTCTTGCGTGCCCTTCACCGTGCGCGTATCGACCAGCACCTTGATCGCGCCACTGCGCGTCAGTTTGGTCATCATCGGATCGACGTTGGAGAGCGCGTCGATCTGGCCGCCGCTTACCGCGGCGAGCACGGAGGCGCCGCTGCCCACGCCGATCGCTGAAATCTCGTTGCGCTGCACGCCGGCTTTGCGCAAAGCCACGGTGAGCACGAGATCCGTCGACGATCCCGGCGCGCTCACGCCGACTTTCGCGCCTTTGAAGTCCGCCAAAGTCTTGAGCTGGTCCGCCTTCGACTTCAACACGGCAACGACGATCTGCGGCGCGCGTCCCATCAACACGAACGCCCGGTAGTGCTGCCCTTTCTCCTGCATGAACAGCGTGTGCTCGAATGCGCCGGCACCCACGTCGGCGCTGCCGCCCACCACCGCTTCCAGCGCCTTCGATCCGCCCGCGAAATCCTCGAGCGTGACGTCGAGGCCTTCGTCCTTGAAGTAGCCCAACTGTTGCGCAGCGAGCACCGGCAGATAGTAGAGGCCCGGCAGACCACCGACTGCCATCGTCAGCGTGGGCTTTTCCGGTGTGTCTTTGGCGAGCGCGGCGCCAGGCAGCGCGACCAGTGCAAGCAGCGTGACGCAGGCGCCGGCGGCCTGCCGCATCCAGTGAGTCGGCATTCGATGTCTCCTTATTCTGTTTTTCGTTCGATACGGTGGCGCCGGGCTTGATGTGGGGCCCGCGTCGCTAGCGAGAGACCGCGCGATGATTGTCGTCGGACGGTTTCGCGCGCGCCATGCGCCCAAACCCCAATGGCGCACGCAGCGAGTCGGCGCATATGTCCGATCCCGTGCCTGTGCTCACGCCCAGCAATCACGCGCTGCCGTCGTCGGCGTGCAAGGCGGGGCTGCGTTAATCGCGGGCGTACTCGCGCAGGCGTCCACGAGGCGGTGGGATTAGCCGCGCACCCGAAGGATCAACGGATATGGAAGAGAGCCGGCGGGAACGGCCGCGTCGCGAGCATTTATTGCGGCCGGGGCACTGGACGAGGCTGCGGTTGCGGCAGCGGCATGCCTCCGCCCGCAGGCAACTGGATATAAGGCGCAACGACGATCGGGATTGTCGAATTCGGCGCCAGTTCGGCCGGCGTCGCGATGGGCTGCGCTTCGACGATCGGCTGATGCGAAAGCGGCGCGGTCTGCAGCACGGTGCCGCTCTGGCCGTCGTTGATGCCGTTCTGCGAGTCGAGAATCACCGGCTTGCGCGCACTGGTCGACGCAGCACAAGCGCTCGACATGGCAAAAACCGTGGTCAGCGAGGCTGCAATGGTCACGGCCAGGAGGGATTTGAGCGGGCGAACAGGTGACATGGGCGGACCGGTTGAGTGTGGGAAAGCCGGATTTCGCAGAAAACGCTTTACCTTACCGCGACGGTCGCCGCGAGGCTAGTCGATATTCGCCACAAATAGCCCGCAGACGCCGTCGGACTGAAATTTTCGACGTCCAGATGTGACAAAGCCCCGCATGGACGGGGCTTGACGCTTTTACTGCCGTGGCTGCGCGACAAGCGCTGCCGGGTCAAACTTGATGCAGTTGAAACTTACAGCGAGTAGCCGTTGGTTTCGAGCGAGCGGATGCGCTGTTCGAGCTGGACGATATCCGACGACGACGCCAGATAGGCTTCGCGGCGGGTGCGTTCAGCGGTTTCAAACCAGGTGCTCAGCTTTTCAAGTACGTATGCAAACATGATGTTCTCCAAGGATCAGATTGAATCCCCGGTGGATTGGGCATCAGGGATTTCCCGTAAAAGGGTTAACCCGGATTATAGCCCTATAGCGCAACCTGACTAGTGAAATGCCCGCATGACGTGCATTCCGTTTTGGAATGGTGCACGAGAGCGGTGCACGTAACTAGTTGATTTGGCTTAAATTGAGACGGATTTTTTGCAAAAATCGATACCGCCCCATATTTTAACGCACGATATTGGTGCAAATGTCGATTGGGTCGCAATTAACTCAGCTAGAGGTTGCGGCGAACGCCAAAAAGACCATCTCAAATTGGATGACAACCCTGTCCTGAGACCAGATCGGTATCCGCGAGTCGCTCGATGATCGGACAATCGGGGCGGTCGTCGCCGTGACAATGGTCGGCCAGGTGCGCCAGTGTGTCGCGCATGTCGGTCAGTTCAGCGATGCGGCGATCCAGCTCCGCAACGTGTTCCAACGCAATCGTCTTCACTTCGGCACTGGCGCGCGAGCGGTCGTGCCACAGCGCCAGCAGCCGTCGAATGTCTTCGACCAGAAAGCCAAGCCGGCGCGCCTGGCGAATGAAGCGCAACGAATGCACCTCTTGCGGGCCGTATACGCGGTAACCGGCGCTCGTGCGCGATTTCGCCGCCAGCAAGTCGACGCTTTCGTAGTAGCGAATCATTTTCGCCGTGACGCCCGACGCGCGGGCTGCTTCACCGATATTCATGGCTCTTTCCCCAGTCTATGTACGTCGATCGTACACCTTCCCATGATGGGAAGGTGTACCACTCAATTGCGAATCGGCAGGCATAATTCAACCATCGCACTATCCATTTTTCCGAGGCAATCCCGATGACAATCGAATTCCAGGTAGAAGGCATGAGCTGCCAGCACTGTGTGGCGGCGGTTACGAACGCAATCCGCGAACACGATGAAGCCGCGAAAGTCCACGTCGATCTGGCATCCGGGCGAGTGGCGATCGAATCGGCGCAACCGGCTGAGACGCTGAAGGCCGCCATCGACGAGGCCGGATACACGGTGACGGGCATCGCGAATGGCGCGTCAAACGACACGACAAACGGCGCGTCCGGCGCCGCCCGGTGAGCGAGTTCACGTCATGTTCAAAGTTGCCGTCATTGGTGCCTCAGGGCTGCTTGGCCGCGCGCTCGTCGACGAACTGGCGCAGCAGACCGGCTGGCAAGTCGTCGCCACAGCTTTCAGCCGGCTGGCGCCGGGCACGGTCGCGCTGGATATTCGCGACGCGCAGGCAGTCGAGCAGTTCGTCGAGCGCGAAGCGCCGGACGCGCTCGTGATTGCCGCGGCGGAGCGTCGGCCGGACGTGTGCGAGCATGATCCCGCGCTGGCCCGCGCGCTGAACGTCGACGCGGTGCGCACCCTTGCCGCGGCGGCGAACCGGCGCGGCGCATGGACGCTGTCGATCTCCACCGATTACGTGTTCGACGGCACGCACCCGCCCTACCAGCACGATTCCGCGCCCGCGCCACTCAACGCCTATGGGCGCAGCAAGCTCGAAGGCGAGCGCGCGTTGACTGAATCGACCGACCTCGGCTGCGTGCTGCGTTTGCCGTTGCTGTACGGGCCGATCGTCAGTTGGGCGGAGTCTGCCGTGACGAGTCTCGTGCCGGCGATCGCCGCGTCGGCCACGCCCGATGGCAAACCCGCCGTCATGGATGCATGGGCGATCCGTTATCCCACCTTCACGCCGGACGTCGCGTTCGTGATCCGGCAAATGCTCGAACGGCATGCGCGGGGCGACGCGATCCGCGGCATCGTGCAATGGTCCGGCGGCGAACCGATGAACAAGTACGAAATCGCCCTGCGCCTTGCCGAAGCGTTGCAAGTCGGCGCGCATCTGACGCCGCAACACACGCCGACCGATGCGACGCCGCGCCCGCATAACTGCCACCTGGCTTCGAGCCGGCTCGAGGCGCTCGGGATCGGCCGCCGCACACCGTTCGATACGGCGATCCGGCAGGTGTTAGCCGTGTTTCCGTGGCGAGGTGCCGAATAGGCGTAGAACGCCTCGTCTGGCAGATAGGGCTGGCCACGGCGGCACCCCGTGTCGCCATGAGTGCGATGCGCCGGCACGACGGCCTGATGGCGGTCGTGCGGGTTTAACAGCCGCAAGCCGCCCTCAATGAAAATCGCGGCTCGCCGTGGCCAGTTCACCCAGCCATTCGCTGTGGTCCTCGAGGCGATGGGCGACGAGATGGATCACCTCGCCTTTGTTTTTCCGTTTCGCTTTGCCTGCCTGGTTTGCGCTCACGCCATTTCCGGCATGGTCGCCGCCGGTCGCCACGCCGTCGTCGCGCTGCAACACGCCGTAGACCGCGAGCAACGACGAGCCCAGCAAAACCTTGCGCTGCTTTTCCACTAGCGACGGCCAGACGATCACATTGATCGACCCGGTCTCGTCTTCGATGGAAACGAACACCGTGCCGTTTGCCGTGCCCGGCCGCTGCCGCACGGTAACGATGCCGCACGCTCGCGCCAGCGTGCCGTGCTGACACGCGGCGAGTTCGGCGGCCGTGCGAAAACGATGGTGAGCAAGGCGTGCGCGCAACAACGCGAGCGGATGGCGATTGAGCGTGAGGCCGAGGCTCGCGTAGTCGTCGACGATTTCGCGGCTTTCGGCTGCCTGCGGCAACAGCAGCGGCGCTTCGGCGATCGGTGCGTCGCGCAGCAGTTTGGGCACCGTGTGCTGCGCCGTCACGGCCCACCATGCTTCGCGCCGATGTCCCGCGATACTGACCAGCGCGTTCGCCGCGGCAAGCGCTTCGAGATCGCGCCGCGTCAAGGCCGCACGGCGCGCCAGATCGTCGACATCGGTAAACTGCGCCTCGTCGCGTGCCGCCATGATGCGTTCGGCGGCCCCTTGTGCCAGCCCCTTGATCAGATGCATGCCGATGCGCACGGCGGGACCGCGAGCGCCATAGGTATCCGACGATTGAAACACGCGGGCAGTCAATCGCTGTGCCGCGCGCCGGACCGTCCTGCTCACCGTCAGGCGCCGCAGCGAAAGATCGCGCAATTGCTGCGCGGATAGTACGGCCTGTTGACGATGCAAACAGGTTTCGTCCGCTGAGATCCGCTGTCCTTCATGACCGCGTCTTTCGAATGTCGACTCCCAATCGCTCAGGGTCACGTCGGGCGGCAATACCTTGACGCCGTGACGCTTCGCATCCTGAACGAGTTGCGACGGCGAATAAAACCCCAACGGCTGACTGTTCAGCAACCCCGCCAGAAAAGCTGCCGGTTCATAGCGCTTCAACCACGCGCTGAGATAAACGAGCAACGCGAAACTCGCCGCATGGCTCTCCGGAAAACCATACTCGCCGAAGCCTTCGATCTGTTTGCAGATACGGTCGATGAACTCCTGTTCATAACCGCGCGCCGACATGCGGTCGCTCAAATCCTTCTGATACTTCGCCAGGTTGCCGCTGCGACGCCATGCGGCCATCGCGCGCCGCAACTGATCGGCCTGCTCACCGGTATATTTCGCCGCAACCATCGCCAGATGCATGACCTGTTCCTGGAAAATCGGCACGCCGAGCGTACGTTCGAGTACGGGACGCAATTCATCCTTCGCGTAGTCAACCGGTTCGAGCCCCTGCTTGCGGCGCAGATAGGGATGCACCATGCCGCCCTGAATCGGCCCGGGCCGCACGATCGCCACTTCGATCACGAGATCGTAGTATTTGTTGGGCTTCAGGCGCGGCAGCATGCTTTGCTGCGCACGCGATTCGATCTGGAATACGCCGATCGTATCGGCATGGCCGCACATTTCGTAGACGGCGCGATCCTCGCGCGGAATATCCTGCACCCTGAACGTTGGAAAACCGCGCCTCAACGCGACGAATTCCAGCGCGCGTCTGATCGCCGACAACATGCCGAGCGCCAGCACGTCGACTTTCAGCAGCTTGAGCGCGTCGATATCGTCCTTGTCCCATTCGATCACGCTGCGGTCTTTCATCGTCGCGTTCTCGATCGGCACGAGTCGCGACAGCTTGTCTTTCGCGATCACAAAACCGCCGACGTGTTGCGACAGATGACGCGGAAAGCTGCGCAACTCCTGGGTCAAACGAATCAGGTTCCGCGTGATGTGCGAGTTGGCATCGAAGCCCGCTTCGGCCAGATATTTGGCGACTGCATCCGTGCCGTCCCACCATTGTTGCGACTTGCTGATCCGCTCGATCAACGACGCCTCGAGACCCAGCGCCTTGCCGACGTCTTTCAGCGCACTACGCGCGTGATACGTAATCAGCGATGCAGTCAGGGCCGCCCGATGACGGCCGTACTTCGTGTAGATATATTGAATGACCTCTTCGCGCCGCTGATGCTCGAAGTCGACGTCGATATCAGGCGGCTCGTTACGCGCGCGAGAGATGAACCGCTCGATCAGCATGTTCATATGCACCGGATCGATTTCCGTCACGTGCAGGCAATAACAGACGATCGAATTCGCCGCCGAACCTCGCCCCTGGCAGAGAATGTTTCTGGAGCGCGCGAAACTCACGATATCGTGCACCGTCAGAAAATACTTTTCGTATTTCAGATCGGCGATCAGCCCCAACTCCTTTTCGATCTGACCGATTCGCTTCAGGTCCATGCCTTTGGGCCAGCGCTCCATCGCACCGGCCATGACCAGCTTGCGCAGATAACTCGACGGCGACTCGCCGGCGGGCACCAGTTCTTCGGGATACTCGTACTTGAGTTCGTCGAGCGAGAAGCGGCATAGCGCGGCGATACGCAGCGTTTCTTCCAGCGTATCGTGCGGATACAGTTTGCCGAGCCGCACGCGCGTACGCATATGCCGCTCCGCATTCGCCTCGAGCGCGTGGCCGCATTGCGATAGCGGCGTAACGAGGCCGATGGCTGTCATTGTGTCCTGCAAAGGCTTGCGCGATCGGGCATGCATGAGAACGCCGCCCGCCGCGACCAGCGGCAAACCACTCGCTTTTGAAATCATGCGCAGGGCGTCGATCTGAAGATCGTCGCCGCCCGTTTGCCAGAGTTCGAGCGCGATCCATGCCCGTTGTGCAGCGAACGATGCGAGCCAATGCGCGCAACGCAGCGTATGCGAGAGCGTCGCCGCGCGCTGCGGCACGAGCATCAGGACGCAATCGGGCAACGTCTTCAGATGTGCCAGATGAGGCAAGGAGTCGGTGAAGTCGGACGGACCGAGGCGATAACTGCCTTTGTCCGCACGCGAGCGGGCTAGCGTAATCAGCTCGGAAAGATTGCCGTAACCGTTGCGGTTGGTTGCTAGCGCGACCAGGGTGCAGAAAGGCTCGCCGGTTTCGTCGGTCAGATTGAGTTCGCTGCCGATGATCAGTTGAGGGAGGGGTTTTAGTGCCTCGGTTTCCGAGGCTTCCACGGTTTCCTGTTGCGACGTTCCGGTTTTTGTCGCGTCTTCCAAAGGCGCTTCCGGTTGCGCAGCCTTGGCCTTTTCCTCGCGCTCTTTCTGCTGACGGTCCCGCTCCGCTTTGATTTCCCTCAACGCCGTGTGGGCGCGCACGACGCCTGCCAATGAGCATTCATCGGTGATGGCGAGCGCGCAGTAGCCGCGCGACATCGCCTGCTCGACGAGTTCATGAGGATGCGACGCGCCACGCAGAAAAGAGAAATTAGTCAGGCAATGCAATTCCGCATACGCCGGCAACTGGGTGGCGAGCGGCGGCTGCGCGAGGAATGATGGCTGGGTTAGAGGCATGATGGTCAACCGAACAAACCCTGCAAATACCACTCGCCGCTGAGGCGTTCGCGGTATACCCAGAACATGTGGCCGCGGTCGTCGGCTGCAACGTAGTAGTCCCGCTCGACGCGGTTGCCGTCCCACCACCCTGCTTCGATCCGTTCGGTACGCGTGAGCATTTTCAGCGGCCGGCGATAGATCGGCCGCTGGTCGCGCATCATCAGGCGCAGCGGTTTGTCGAGCATCCAGACCGGGCGAGGCTGGGAAGGCAATGCGCTGTCAGGTAGGTCAAGGGATGCCTGTGCGTTGCCGGGTTGCGGTGCGGATGTGCTGGTGTTTTTGGCGTCGTTTGTTTTGGATGGGCGTTGGGGTGCCTGGGTCGCCTCAGCCGCCTCGACCGCGTAGGCGAGCGACTCGCCGTCTTCGCGCCCTTCCTCCGCGGCAGCGTGCCGCAACTCATCGGTCAGCCAGGTTTTGTCCGCTTTGATCTTCGACCGGGACTTCGCAGGCGAACGCTTCTTGCGCGAAAACGCTTGCGCCTGGTAGGCTTCGACGCGCATTGCCCGCTCGGGACGATGATCGTCCTGCACCGACATCTGCAGCACATTCTCCGGCCCTAATCGCGCGCTCAGGCGCTCCAGCAGACGCGCAATCGAATCGCCATCCGATTCGGGCATGGGAAACAAGGTGTCCGACTGCCCGGCATATTCACCGATCTGCTCAGCGACCAGCTTCAACTCGATGACCGGTGCCGCCAGCACGGTCTGATTCAACTTTTCCCGCAACAACCAGATCAGATGCTCGGCATCACGCGACGGTATGGCCCATGCGACCTTCAGGCTCGATGTCTTCGGTGCATGACGGGACGCCAATTCATGCTCGAGCAGCAACGTATAACCGCTGAGCGCTGCATGATGCGCGCTCAGCCAGCCGGCCAACTGCACAATCAGCCGACGCGCGGCGAACAGCAATGCATCCGCGTTATCGACCCGCGAGGGCAACTCCAGTTGCGCATGAAACGACGCCGGCGCGCGAAACGATTCGCGTGGATCCGGGCGCGTGCCATACGCCTGCGCCAGCAGATCCAGAATACCGCTGCCGAAACGTCGCACGACACCCGAACGTGGCAATTGACGCAAATCGGCCAGCGTCGTACAGCCGACGTGCGAAAACGCATCGCGATGCGCCTGCGTGACCGGCAGCAGCGAGACGGATAAGCCATCGAGGACGCGCGCAAGCGACGTCTCCTTGACCACGTGCCAGCGATGGCCCTGCCGAACGGCGCGCGCCTGCGCCAACAGCCACGCTCCCCAGGCGGTCGGCGCACAGGCGATGCGCGCCGTATAGCCGAATTCCGCCACCGTGGCAGACACCCGCGACAACAACGCGCGCAAGCCGCCGAACAATCTCAAACCCGAGCCGACTTCCAGCAACAGGGTGTGCGCGTCGGCAAGCGACACTTTCGGCGTGTATGTCAGCAAGGCAAGCGCTATGGCTTCGAATGCCTGAGTTTCGCGGGCGGCATCGGCGGCAAGCAGTTCAAGCCCCGGCGCCAACGCCAAGGCGTACGAACGCGAATGACCCGCATGCACGCCGGCACGCAGCGCGTCGAGATCCGGCATCAGGATGTGCGCGTGATCGGCTAGGGCGTAACAACGCCCTCCACCGATGTCTTCGGCATCGTGAAGTTTGCTTGTCTCGTCGCGCGACTCACGCCGATTCGGCTTCGCGAGCGAACCATCCTGGAGCGGCGCGAGAGGCTTCACCGCTTCCAGCGACAAGAGTGGCAATGTGACTGCGATCCACAGCATGTTTGATCTCTGGCCCTTGATGACGGTCGACCCCGTCTTCCGGCAACAAGACGCTTTGTAAAGGCAAAACGAGACGAAGAGGCTCGGCTAGCGGCGGCCCGCGACGCTTGAAGATGTCGATAGACAAACCAATCTCCTGCAGCCATTGACGACGGTTGATCGTCTGCGCATTGGCCGGCAAAAGCGGCTCGCAGATCATTCGCAATGGCGCTGGGGAAGATTGCGTGGCGGCCTCGACAGGCCGGATCAAAAATGCCAGCGATGCCGACTCCTGAGCCGCCGCTTGCAGGCGTCGGACCTTGTCGGCACGCGCATTCGGCAGCCAAACCAGGACCGCGCCGATGCCATCCTGCTTCAAGGCCTGAGCAGCGGCCCACAGGGCCTGGTCTTCACTCGAGCGCACCCATAAGACTCGCTCGACATCGACACCCCAAGCTCTCAATGCGGCAGCGCATGGCTGATACGGAGGCGCCACGAGCATGACATGCCGCCCGGCTTGCTTCGTCAGATGACGCAGCGCATGAGCTAGCAGCCGTACTTCACCCACTCCACCATGCTCAACCAACAACTCTGTCAGGCCGCCAGCCGACCAGCCTTGTCCCGGCAACAACTGATCCAGCGTGGCATAGCCGCTGGAAATTACACGCGAGTCCGCCTCGGCAAGCTCGTTGCCCTGCCACACCTGACGCCGTAATTTAGACGACAGCGCGGTCGTCGCAAGCTGAATCGCTGCTGCCATAGACACGCTCTTGAATAGGGAATGCTCCGCCCTGCCCGGCATCGAGCAAGCATGAGGTGACGATTTTTCACTGTATATTTATACAGTATTTTGGGATGAATGTTAAGACGGAGGGATGCAGCCCGGTGTGTGCAGGAAGGGGCTTGAGGAAGTGATGAATGCTGTTTTTAGGACAGCTTTTATATCTGTTGAAAACAGCTATTTTTATGCTTCAGGTTGAGTTGTTGTGAAGGGATGGGAGGAGTCAAGTATGGATGCCGAAGGCTAACGAGCTACTACGCGAACGCGCTGCGGATGAGGAGGGATTGAGGGCGGTTTTCCGGCTGTATAAACGCAGAAACCCCACCTTTTCGGGGTGGGGTTTCTGTTTGCTGCGGGGGAGCCTGACGATTACCTACTTTCACACGGGTAATCCGCACTATCATCGGCGTGGAGTCGTTTCACGGTCCTGTTCGGGATGGGAAGGGGTGGGACCGACTCGCTATGGTCATCAGGCATGACTGGTTGCCGCACTGCCCGTGGAGCAGTACAGCCAATCTGGAAGAAGTAGTTTCTGGTGATGCTCACCAGGGGTAAAGCGTTGGGCT
Source organism: Paraburkholderia sp. BL9I2N2 (assembly GCF_004339745.1). Classification (GTDB taxonomy): domain Bacteria; phylum Pseudomonadota; class Gammaproteobacteria; order Burkholderiales; family Burkholderiaceae; genus Paraburkholderia. The sequence continues at coordinate 2,916,269 of NZ_SMGP01000001.1, forward strand.
GTGCTGTTTCTGGCACAACATCGATCTCAACCTGTGTGCGCCCCCCTTCGGGGGTGGGATGCGCGCAAGTGCTGAAGCACTGACGGTCATCGCAAAACACACCGGTTATAGGATCAAGCCTTACGGGCAATTAGTATCAGTTAGCTTAACGCATTACTGCGCTTCCACACCTGACCTATCAACGTCCTGGTCTTGAACGACCCTTCAAGGGGCTCGAAGCCCCGGGGATATCTCATCTTAAGGCGAGTTTCCCGCTTAGATGCTTTCAGCGGTTATCTCTTCCGAACATAGCTACCCGGCGATGCCACTGGCGTGACAACCGGTACACCAGAGGTTCGTCCACTCCGGTCCTCTCGTACTAGGAGCAGCCCCCTTCAAATATCCAGCGCCCACGGCAGATAGGGACCAAACTGTCTCACGACGTTTTAAACCCAGCTCACGTACCTCTTTAAATGGCGAACAGCCATACCCTTGGGACCGGCTACAGCCCCAGGATGAGATGAGCCGACATCGAGGTGCCAAACACCGCCGTCGATATGAACTCTTGGGCGGTATCAGCCTGTTATCCCCAGAGTACCTTTTATCCGTTGAGCGATGGCCCTTCCATACAGAACCACCGGATCACTATGACCTGCTTTCGCACCTGCTCGACTTGTCGGTCTCGCAGTTAAGCACGCTTATGCCATTGCACTATCAGCACGATTTCCGACCGTACCTAGCGTACCTTCGTACTCCTCCGTTACACTTTGGGAGGAGACCGCCCCAGTCAAACTGCCTACCATGCACTGTCCCCAGTCCGGATAACGGACCAAGGTTAGAACCTCAAACAAACCAGGGTGGTATTTCAAGGTCGGCTCCACGCAGACTGGCGTCCACGCTTCAAAGCCTCCCACCTATCCTACACAGATCGGTTCAAAGTCCAATGCAAAGCTACAGTAAAGGTTCATGGGGTCTTTCCGTCTAGCCGCGGGGAGATTGCATCATCACAAACACTTCAACTTCGCTGAGTCTCGGGAGGAGACAGTGTGGCCATCGTTACGCCATTCGTGCAGGTCGGAACTTACCCGACAAGGAATTTCGCTACCTTAGGACCGTTATAGTTACGGCCGCCGTTTACCGGGACTTCAATCAAGAGCTTGCACCCCATCATTTAATCTTCCGGCACCGGGCAGGCGTCACACCCTATACGTCCACTTTCGTGTTTGCAGAGTGCTGTGTTTTTATTAAACAGTCGCAGCCACCAGTTTATTGCAACCCCTTCACCCTTCTGGCGCAGGCCAGTCAAGCTACAGGGGCGTACCTTATCCCGAAGTTACGGTACCAATTTGCCGAGTTCCTTCTCCCGAGTTCTCTCAAGCGCCTTAGAATACTCATCTCGCCCACCTGTGTCGGTTTGCGGTACGGTCTTGTTAAACTGAAGCTTAGAGGCTTTTCTTGGAACCACTTCCAGTTGCTTCTTCACCGAAGTGAATGGCGCCACGCCCTTGAATTGCGCACCCGGATTTGCCTGAGTGCCTTCTCCAACGCAGCGACCGGGACTTCCAACACCCGGACAACCTTCCGCGATCCGTCCCCCCATCGCATTTAACAATGGTGCAGGAATATTAACCTGCTTCCCATCAGCTACGCATTTCTGCCTCGCCTTAGGGGCCGACTCACCCTACGCCGATGAACGTTGCGTAGGAAACCTTGGGCTTACGGCGAGGGGGCCTTTCACCCCCTTTATCGCTACTCATGTCAGCATTCGCACTTCCGATACCTCCAGCGCACTTTTCAATGCACCTTCGCAGGCTTACGGAACGCTCTCCTACCATGCATATAAATATGCATCCGCAGCTTCGGTATATTGCTTAGCCCCGTTACATCTTCCGCGCAGGACGACTCGATCAGTGAGCTATTACGCTTTCTTTAAAGGATGGCTGCTTCTAAGCCAACCTCCTGACTGTTTTAGCCTTCCCACTTCGTTTCCCACTTAGCAATATTTGGGGACCTTAGCTGGCGGTCTGGGTTGTTTCCCTCTTGACACCGGACGTTAGCACCCGATGTCTGTCTCCCGTGATTGCACTCTTCGGTATTCGGAGTTTGCTATGGCGTAGTAATCCGCAATGGACCCCACAACCATGACAGTGCTCTACCCCCGAAGGTGATACACGAGGCACTACCTAAATAGTTTTCGGAGAGAACCAGCTATTTCCAGGTTTGTTTAGCCTTTCACCCCTATCCACAGCTCATCCCCTAACTTTTCAACGTTAGTGGGTTCGGACCTCCAGTACGTGTTACCGCACCTTCATCCTGGCCATGGATAGATCACCTGGTTTCGGGTCTACACCCAGCGACTGAACGCCCTGTTCGGACTCGCTTTCGCTACGCCTGCCCTAATCGGTTAAGCTTGCCACTGAATGTAAGTCGCTGACCCATTATACAAAAGGTACGCCGTCACCCCCTTGCGAAGGCTCCGACTGTTTGTATGCATGCGGTTTCAGGATCTATTTCACTCCCCTCCCGGGGTTCTTTTCGCCTTTCCCTCACGGTACTGGTTCACTATCGGTCGATCACGAGTATTTAGCCTTGGAGGATGGTCCCCCCATCTTCAGACAGGATTTCACGTGTCCCGCCCTACTTGTCGTACACCCAGTTCTTCCATTCTGTTTTCGTCTACAGGGCTATCACCTGCTATGGCTGCACTTTCCAGAGCATTCGACTAACAGTACGGATAAAGAGTACAGGCTGGTCCCATTTCGCTCGCCACTACTCTGGGAATCTCGGTTGATTTCTTTTCCTGCGGTTACTTAGATGTTTCAGTTCACCGCGTTCGCTTCACATGACCTATGTATTCAGTCATGGATGACCCATACGGGCCGGGTTTCCCCATTCGGATATCGGTGGATCAAAGCTCGTTTGCCAGCTCCCCACCGCTTTTCGCAGGCTACCGCGTCCTTCATCGCCTGTGATCGCCAAGGCATCCACCACATGCACTTGTTCGCTTGACCCTATAACGGGTGTGTCTCGTGCATGATCCACGGGGAATCATGTGCTCGCCACAATCGCTACAGGTTGAGTATTCGTGTTGCGCCGTATTCCAAAGCGATCTTTCGATCACCTTTAAAATACATTGATACAATCACAACCCTGATTCACCTACTCAATCACCCATCTCTAAGTGATCTTTCGTGAATCTCTTTACTACTTCTTCCTGATTGTTAAAGAACGACAGCCGATATAAAGCTCTGCTTCATATCACTCTGACTGGCTCAATCGCCAATGCACAACACTCTGCTTCGTGCAGAACGCTACGCATTGAGGATTGGTGGAGGATGACGGGATCGAACCGACGACCCCCTGCTTGCAAAGCAGGTGCTCTCCCAGCTGAGCTAATCCCCCAGTCATACACAGATAAACTCTCTACCTGCATGGATACCCCGGGATCATCGATCAGCACACCAGACAAGACTTTGGTGGGTCTGGATGGATTCGAACCATCGACCCCCGCCTTATCAAGACGGTGCTCTAACCGACTGAGCTACAGACCCCTGAGTCTGTCCTAGATTTCACAGCCGATAAGCGTGAGCGCTCAACGCGATTGACACGTTAGCTCGAGAAAGGAGGTGATCCAGCCGCACCTTCCGATACGGCTACCTTGTTACGACTTCACCCCAGTCATGAATCCTACCGTGGTGACCGTCCTCCTTGCGGTTAGACTAGCCACTTCTGGTAAAACCCACTCCCATGGTGTGACGGGCGGTGTGTACAAGACCCGGGAACGTATTCACCGCGGCATGCTGATCCGCGATTACTAGCGATTCCAGCTTCACGCACTCGAGTTGCAGAGTGCGATCCGGACTACGATCGGTTTTCTGGGATTGGCTCCCCCTCGCGGGTTGGCGACCCTCTGTTCCGACCATTGTATGACGTGTGAAGCCCTACCCATAAGGGCCATGAGGACTTGACGTCATCCCCACCTTCCTCCGGTTTGTCACCGGCAGTCTCCCTAGAGTGCTCTTGCGTAGCAACTAGGGACAAGGGTTGCGCTCGTTGCGGGACTTAACCCAACATCTCACGACACGAGCTGACGACAGCCATGCAGCACCTGTGTTATGGCTCCCTTTCGGGCACCCCGGCCTCTCAGCCAGGTTCCATACATGTCAAGGGTAGGTAAGGTTTTTCGCGTTGCATCGAATTAATCCACATCATCCACCGCTTGTGCGGGTCCCCGTCAATTCCTTTGAGTTTTAATCTTGCGACCGTACTCCCCAGGCGGTCAACTTCACGCGTTAGCTACGTTACTAAGGAAATGAATCCCCAACAACTAGTTGACATCGTTTAGGGCGTGGACTACCAGGGTATCTAATCCTGTTTGCTCCCCACGCTTTCGTGCATGAGCGTCAGTATTGGCCCAGGGGGCTGCCTTCGCCATCGGTATTCCTCCACATCTCTACGCATTTCACTGCTACACGTGGAATTCTACCCCCCTCTGCCATACTCTAGCCCGCCAGTCACAAATGCAGTTCCCAGGTTAAGCCCGGGGATTTCACATCTGTCTTAGCGAACCGCCTGCGCACGCTTTACGCCCAGTAATTCCGATTAACGCTTGCACCCTACGTATTACCGCGGCTGCTGGCACGTAGTTAGCCGGTGCTTATTCTTCCGGTACCGTCATCCCCCACGGGTATTAACCACGAGGTTTTCTTTCCGGACAAAAGTGCTTTACAACCCGAAGGCCTTCTTCACACACGCGGCATTGCTGGATCAGGCTTTCGCCCATTGTCCAAAATTCCCCACTGCTGCCTCCCGTAGGAGTCTGGGCCGTGTCTCAGTCCCAGTGTGGCTGGTCGTCCTCTCAGACCAGCTACAGATCGTCGCCTTGGTAGGCCTTTACCCCACCAACTAGCTAATCTGCCATCGGCCGCCCCTGTAGCGCGAGGTCCGAAGATCCCCCGCTTTCATCCACAGATCGTATGCGGTATTAATCCGGCTTTCGCCGGGCTATCCCCCACTACAGGACACGTTCCGATGTATTACTCACCCGTTCGCCACTCGCCACCAGGATTGCTCCCGTGCTGCCGTTCGACTTGCATGTGTAAGGCATGCCGCCAGCGTTCAATCTGAGCCAGGATCAAACTCTTCAGTTCAAACCTGTTACTGTTTTCGGTTCAGTTAAGAACCGGTCGCTCACTCAACGTACTGACGATGATTTGATTGCTCAAACCTTCCTCTAATACTGTGTGAGACTTGATACTTTCGCTTGGTCGGCAGATCCCGAAGGATCCACCTCGCGTCGCGCATCAAGCGCCCACACTTATCGGCTGTTAATTTTTAAAGATCGGTTACGCATTCACTACCGGACCGGCACCGCGCGTCGTCAACCTCACAACCACCCGGCACCGCTTCGTTCTGCGTCGCTGCATCAGCAGCAGAGAAACGAGATTATGAAGAACTTTCGCTACGTCGTCAACAGGTTTTTTCCAACTTCCTGAACCTGCCCACTTCGCTGAAAGCCTTGCCACTGCTGGCTCTCCCGCCTCCCGTGCCCCGCTGTCCGGAGCACGAAAGAGCGAGATTCTAGCGAGCCCAACTCCGCCTTGCAAGCGTTATCTGGAATTTATTCAAGGCAGCTTTTTTACCGGCCCCGGCTCGTCGACGACGGGCGCTTTTGCATCGGGTGCCAAGCCACGCGCAGCCGGCGCACCGATCGTCCAGTCGTGGAGCACGGTATAGGCGACCGCCAGCAAAGTCGGGCCGATGAAAACACCGAGGAAGCCGAAAGCAAATGCGCCACCCAGGATACCCAGCATCACCAGGATCAGAGGCATGTCGCTATTCTTGCCGATCAGGATCGGCTTGATGACGTTGTCTGACATGCCGACGACCAGCACGCCCCACACGACAAGAAAGATCGCCCATCCTGTCGCGCCGCCGTGGTACAGCCAGATTGCAGCGGGCAACCACACGACGACCGGGCCGCCCGGTATCACCGACAGAAAGAACGTCGCCAGCCCGAGCAGCGCCGGCGCCGGCACGCCGGCGATCCAGCATCCGAACCCAGCCAGAATCCCTTGCACGAGCGCCGTGCCTAGAATCCCGTAGACCACGCCTTTCACCGTACTGCCAGCCAGCGCCAGCAGATAATCGGCGCGCTCGCCAGCAATACGCCGCATGCCCGCATTCAGCCAGGCCGCTGCGCCCTCGCCTCCCGTATAAAAGAAGAAAGCGAGCACGATGCTTAACGCCAGCAACCCGAGACCATGCGTAACAGCAATCGCAGCCGCCAGAATCCACTTGCCGGCCGGCGCCGCGAGCGTACGCAATTGCGCGATCAGTTCCGAATTGCTGCTCGTGAGACGCTCCCAGAATGCATCGATGCTGGAACCCACCAGCGGAATCCGGGCAACCCACGGTGGCAAATCCGGCAAGCCGGCCTCGAAGAGCCGTTGAACCAGTGCGACGATTTCGTGCACGTGCGCCCCAAAGGCGAAGCCCGCATAGACGAACGGTCCGAGCACCACAATCAGAATGATCAACACGATCAAGGTGGCGGCCCCTTTGCGTCGGCCGCCCAAGGCCGCGGTCAGCCGCCGGTACAAGCCCCAGGAGCTATAGCTGAGAATGGCGCCCCACAGCAGCGCGGTCGTGAAAGGCGCCAGCACCAGCAGCGAGCCGCCCACCAGAATAATCAGCGCGAACACTGCGGCAAGGCGTTCGATCAGTTGGTCCGATTTCACAATGAATCTCCTGTTGCGCCAAACCCCAGTGACGAGCGGACATAAGCTTGTCGGGCGCCCGCTGAAAGGGTCAGTATAGAAGCCAGTCATGCGCCTGGGGCGTCTTATATCATCGAGCCAGGTCGCCCCGCAACGACTCCACAGGCACGCTAAACAGCGCTGATTTTTCGTGTAGAAACGTCCTAATTCATCCGGCATTGCCGGCCAAACAATATGGCGGCATAGAAAAGACTAGAATATAAGGTTCTGTGCACCCCAATTTCCGGATTTATGCGCTCGCGAATCGCCAAACGTCTCCCCCCCGATGCCGACAAGCTTGTCGGTCTCTCGCTCGCGCTTTTCGCGTCGGGCAGCCGCACCGAGGACCGCTTCTGGGAAGCGAAACTCGATGCGCTGCTGGCCAAGATCGTCCGCAACGCCAACCAGACTACGCTGGACGCCGCGCTCGATCATCTGCAACAAAATCATCCCGATGCCTACGGCGCGCTCGCCGATATGGCGGAAACCCATAGCGAGTCTTTCATCGTCGAACACGAAGGCGTGCCGTACGAGGCGCTGCTGATCGCCGCACCCGTACTCGCCTGGACGCGCTACATGATTCCGTCCGGTCCGCTCAAGACCGACGCCGCCGACGCCCTGCGCGCGCACCTGCAGGCGCACGTGCTCGCGGCCAACACGCGGGTCGCCATGGCACCGTTCCTATACAGCATCGATCAACTGCCGCGTCATCACGTCGAAACCTGGCGCATTGCCCAGCAACTCACACAGGCGGCCATGGCCGGTGGCAACGTCAAGCTGAATTTCGGCGAGTTGCCGGAGACTTCGCCGATTCTGGCCGACCCGCGCTTCCTGCTGGCCGTGGTCGCGGCGCCGGTCGGCGAGCCGACGTTCCGCTGGCAGGAAGAAGAACACGGCAGCCGGATCGAGCGCGGGCAATGCCTCGAGCAATGGGCCACGCAAGGCGGCGCCAATTTGTCGCTGGTGCTGCCGGGCTGCGAATTCGAGTGCCTGCTGCCGGATGCCTATTACTCGGCCTGCCGCGATGCCGACGAACGCGTGCGACCCCACACGGTGCGCACCGCCGTGCGCTATCTGTTCGACACGATCGGCGCGGCGCCGCAGGAGTTGCGCGCGGTTGTCGCGGGCTTCGGCGAACGCCGCATCGACGAATACCGCGTCGGCTTCACGCGCCGCGGCAGCAACGACGTGATCTACGGCGTCGTGTGGCCGCTGTACGGCCGTGAGAACGGCGAACCCGGCATCGACGAGGAACCGCAGGAAACCCCCGCCTCGGACGATCCGCTCGAAGAAATCGTCGCATTGCTCAAGGAGACCGGCGTGACCGAAGTGCGCCGCCACGCCGGCCGCTTCGAGCCGGAATACTGCGACGACTGCGGCGTGCCGCTGTATGCCGATCCGCTCGGCGAAATCGTCCACGCTGAAATGCCGGAAGACGCAGAACCTGCGCAGCCGCACTTCCATTGACCATCCTCGCCGGCGCGCTCGCGCGTCGAAGTCGACATAAAGAAGCCCCGCCACGCGCGGGGCTTTTTTTGCCGGTTCATTTTTACGTCATTCCTCTTATGCCTTTTGGACAGGCCGTCAAGTTGAAGGGAATTTGTCATCATAGGAACGGCGACGCATCGCGAACGCATTCGGCTCCTCACGTGCCGTGCGCGCGCATCGCGCCACTTCGCCCGACTCATCTGGAGACATGCATGCGATTCTCGATACTCAACTCAGACGCGGAACGACGTGATGGGCTCAAAGCGCTGCTGCGGCAAATCGACCGGCTGGCGCGTTTCAACGAGGCACAAGATTGGCGTCAGGTCGAACGCACGCTCAAACGTCAACGGCCCGACCTGCTCCTGATAGATTGGCAGGGCTGGATGTCGATCGCCGACATTCGCCATCTGCTCAGCCATTACCCCGATCTGCGCATTGCCGTGCTCACCGATCAGATCTCGCCGGTCGCCGTGCGAGAACTGATGGACGAAGGCGTGCTCGGCGTCGTGCCGCGCGACACCGATCCTTGTCTGATCGTGCGCGCGTTTGAAATGGTGCTGCTGGGCGGTCACTACGTGCCGCCCGGCGCGCTGGCGCTCGATCCTCCGCTGCCGCCCGACACCACGATCCGGCCGTTCGACGAGAAGAGCCCACCGCCGCGCCGCACCAGACTGGCCAACGTACTGTCGCCCCGTCAGCAGCAGATCATGCGCTGTGTCCACATGGGCAGCACCAACAAGATGATCGCTCGCACGCTCGGCATCAGCGAAGGCACCGTCAAGATCCATCTGACCAGCATATTCCAGCAGCTCGGTGCGCCGAATCGCGCCGCCGCGGTCGCGCTCTACAACGGTTGGCTGTCGAACCATTTGCAAGTGCTGCGCAATGGCGGCGATGGCCTGCTGCGCCCGATCATGGGGCAACCCGGCGTGGTGCCGTTGCGGCGCCGCGCGCGGCGCCGCTTCCAATATCCGTTGCCGGCTAACGACACGGCCGCCTTGCTGCCCATGGCTGCCGAACCAGGCGCGCCATATGGCGACGCGGCGCCCGCCGGAGCGGCACCGGACCCGCTCGCACAAGGTCCTGCATGAGTGCAGCCGGCGCGCGCAATAGAATCCGGGCGAGCACTTTCCGGCAGCGTTTGCGCGTGCTGGCATGGAATCCGCTCACACCTTTTCTCGTCCAACGAGTAATATGAGACTCATGGGTTTCCTCTACACACCGCTTCCGTTCTGGGTCGCTGTCGGTGGCTGGATCGCCACTGCGATAGTGGTCGCGCTCGCGCTGTGGAAAAATCCTTTCAAACGACTTCAGGACGGCACACTGCAGCATGTCTGGCTTGCGATCATCGTCGCAGTGTCGGTGCTGTGGGCAAGTAATGCATGGCTCGACGACGGCACCGTCATGCATCTGCTCGGCGCCACGCTAGTCGTCACGTTGTTCGACTGGGCGTTGGCGCTGATCGCCATGGCGGTGGTCACCGGTCTTGCCGCCGTCATCTTCGATGCCCCGTGGCAGGGCATCGCGCTAACTTTCCTCGTCTACGGTGCACTGCCGGTCGGCATTTCCACTTTGCTCCAGCGCATCAGCATCGCGTGGCTGCCACGCAATCTCTTCATGTTCATCCTCGGCCAGGGTTTTGTCTCGCCTGCCATCGCCGTGTCGCTCACGGCCGCCGCCGCCCTCGGCATTCATATCGCGCTCGCTGACGGTTCGATGACCGTGGTGCCTGCGGGCTACGCGTTCAGCGTGTTTCTACTTGCCATCGGGGAATCCTGGTTCACTGGCATGTCGACGGCATTGATCGCGGTCTACCGCCCTGCGTGGGTCACCACTTATGATGTGCGGCGATACCGGCTAGGCGGACCGCGCACCTGACACTTGCGCGGGCACCGAACGCGTACTTGCGGCAATTGGCGACTCGACAACATCGAGCCGCCAGCGGACACGCCATCAACAGGACAAAATATTTGTGTCAGGATTGAACTCCACCCTCTCGCCGGGCATCTTACGTGCCTCATCTCATTAGCGTCTAACGAACTAGATGGATCGCACCAACGTACCGCGCCGATTGCTGCGGTTGGTCGGCCGGTTGGCAACATGTGCGGCGAGTCTCTCGCTGATATGCTCTGCTCCCGCATTCGCCGATCAACTCGAACAGCACAACGATCTCGTCAACAAATTTGTCAATGATATGCACGCGGACCCGCTGGTCGCGGACTGCGCGGCGCATGGCAACTTTGTTGCCAGCACGTCGACCGCCTTCGACCATGTCGAATTTCCACCTAGTTCGTTCGACAGCGCGCACGCGTCGGTCACGCCGTGGAACGATTCGTTCGACGAGGGCAAGCAGCGCGTCAAGGTAGATAACATCGTCACCGTCGAAGGGCTCGGCATCCGCCAGAGTGGCGGCGGCGATCCTGCCGATCTGAAGTTCCGCTGCGGCTATGTCGGCGCGCAGATGCTGGCGTTCAGCTGGAACGATCCGGTGCCGCCGACCCGTGCACGCAGCGCTGAACCATCGGGGTCGCAAGCGTCGTCAGGCAAGCATAAAAGCGCCAAAGGCAAGCACTCGGCGAGCGGCAAAACGACGAAGAAGGCGACCACGAAGTCTTCCAAACCGAGTTCGGGCAAATCGTCGCGAACGAGTTCGAACAAAACAACCGCGAAGAAAAAGACTCAATAACGGGTCACGCTTGCGGCATCGGGCCGCCGGTGCCACAGGTCAAAACAAGCGCTCCAATGAAAACAAGGCACACACCGTGAAGTGTGTGCCTTGTTTTTTATGCGCGGCGATGCTCAGGCAAATGTTTCCACGTGTCGCAAGATCGCCTGCAGCATCGCAGCGCCGAGCGACGCGCTACGCTCACCGTTCCAACCCACCCGTTCGTCGGGCAGATTGGCGTTGTCCTTGAATGGCATCTCCAGGGTGAGCGACAGGCAACCGAATTCGTTGCCGATGTACTTCGACGCCAGCTTCAGTGCGTCCTCGCGATACTTGCTCGCGGCGTAGCCGTACTTGTCCTGGAAATCAGGGCTCGCCTGCTTGAACGCTTCAATGAACGCTTTCTGCTCTTGCCCTTGCCGTTCGGTAAAGCCCGGCAGCATTTCGGAGCCGGCCACGAACACGTAAGGCAGCGCCTCGTCGCCGTGGATATCGAAGAACAGATCGCAACCGGTGGCATGAATCGCGTCGCGCACCACCAGCACCTCAGGACTGCGCGTGGCATCCGGCTCCATCCACTCGCGATTCAGATTCGCTCCGGCCGCATTGGTGCGCAGATTGCCGTGCACGCTGCCGTCCGGATTCATGTTCGGCACGATGTAGAAGACGGCGTGATCGTAAAGCTTGCGCGCAACCGGGTCGCCCGCCCAATCGCCCCAACCCGCGAGCCGCTTCACGAGACCTTCGATAAACCATTCGGCCATCGTCTCGCCGGGATGCTGGCGCGCGATCAGCCAGATTTTCTTCTTGGGCGTGTCGCCGCTTTGCGGCGTGCCGAGCGTGAGCAGCGACATGGGCCGGCCTTCGACGGTCGTGCCCAATTCGGTGAGCGTGGCCTGCGGCATCTGCTGCACCGCCCCGAGAAACTCCGAATGACGCTCCTCGCTGTACGGCTCGAAGTACGCGTAGTAAATACGGTCGAAATCCGGCGTGTGATCGATCGTCAGCACACGGCCGTCGTAGGACGTGGGCACGCGAAACCAGTTCACGCGATCATAGCTCGCCACCGCCTGATAGTCGCGCCAGCCTTCGGCGAAGGCACACGCGGCCGCATTCTCGAAGGTCATCACGCAGCGCTCGCCCGCCGCGCCCGACAAACCGAAATAAAACCACTGCGCGAACTCGGCATGGCTGTCCGGCCGCACGCGCAAGCGGATATTGCCCGCGTCTTCGCAGGACAGCACTTCGATCGCACCCGCGTCGAAGTTGCTTGTAATCGATAACGTCATGATGTTCTTCCCTGCTTCTATGCGCGGCGCAACGCTTATTCAGCGACGCGGCGGCGGAATACGTAAGTGGAATCGTTCGAGGCATCAGCGTCGAACGCATAGCCGTCGGCGTCGAAGTCCTTCAGTTGCTCAGGCCTGTCGAGGCGGTTCTCCACGGCATAACGCGCCATCAGGCCGCGCGCGCGCTTTGCATGAAAGCTGATGATCTTGTAGCGGCCGCCCTTCCAGTCCTCGAAAACAGGCGTGATGATCGGCGCTTCGAGCAGCTTCGGCTTGACCGACTTGAAGTACTCGCCCGATGCGCAGTTCACCAGCACGCGCGATGCCGCGGCGTTCTTCTTCAACTGCGCATTCAACGCCTGCGTGATGCGCTCGCCCCAGAACGCGTACAGATCCTTGCCGCGCGGGTTGACGAAACGCGTACCCATTTCGAGCCGGTAAGGCTGCAGCAGATCGAGTGGACGCAGCAAACCGTACAGGCCGGACAACACGCGCACGTGATTCTGCGCATAGTCCAGATCCGCCGACGAGAGCGTCTTCGCGTTGAAGCCCTCGTACACGTCGCCATTGAACGCCAGCACCGCCTGCTTGGCGTTGTGCGTGCCGAACTTGGGCGACCACTGCGCGTAACGCTGGAAATTGAGGTGCGCGAGCTGATCCGAAATGTCCATCAGGGAGGCGATCTGCTGCGGCGACAAACGACGCAATCCGCCGATCAATTCGGCCGCATCGTCGACAAAATCGGGGATCGTGTGCTTTTTGACGTGAGGCGGGGTTTCGTAGTCGAGCGATTTCGCCGGCGACAGAACGATTATCATAGAGGCTTGCAGGCACGCCGTGCCTGGCGGTCAAAGACGAAAGCCAGATTGTAACGAATGCCCGGTTCCCATGCCTCACCCGACGCTTTGCGCGTCGTCCTCGATTCCAATGTGTGGATCGACATACTCGTGTTCGACGACCCGCACACGCGGCCGATCGCGGCCGCGCTCGAAAGCGGCGCGCTGGCCGCGCTGATCGATGCACGCTGCCTCGCCGAACTCACCTACGTGCTCGACTATCCGCAATTCGTGCATCGGAATGTGGACAAGGCCGCGGCGCTGGCGGTCGTCGCACGGCTCGCGCAGCTGGTCGAACCCGAGGTGCAAGCGGAAGACGCCAAACCCTTGCCCAAATGCAAAGACCGCGACGACCAGAAGTTTCTCGAGCTCGCGCACGCCGCGCAGGCCGACTGGCTGGTTTCGAAAGATCGCGCGGTATTGAAGCTGGCCAAGCGGATTGCGCGTGACTTCGGCTTTCAGATCGCGCAGCCGGCGCCGTTCGTCGCCGCCATCGGCATGTCCCTGAGCGCCGCCGGCGAGCCTTTAACAGCATGACTCTTCAGCCGCATGGCCCTGGCCGGACGGCTAACGTGAGTTCCGTGGCGCGCACACCACGCCGCGATTCCCTACAATCAGGCTTCGCCCGTTTCAAACGACGCCTTTGCCCAACCCACTTGCCCACGCTCCGGACAGCGCCATGAATGCACCGCACGACACGCCCACGAGTCCCACGTTTCCGTCTCGCCTGCCGGATGTCGGCACGACGATTTTCACGGTGATGAGCGCGCTCGCCGCCGAAAAAGGCGCGGTGAATCTCGGTCAGGGCTTTCCCGATTTCAACTGCGATCCGCGGATCGTCGACGCGGTCGCGAACGCCATGCGCGACGGCCATAACCAGTACCCGCCAATGGCCGGCGCCGCGCCGCTGCGTCAGGCGATCTCGGACAAGATCGAGAACCTGTACGGCCGCCGCTACAACGCCACCACCGAAATCACCGTGACAGCGGGCGCGACGCAAGCATTGCTGACCGCGATTCTGTGCACGGTCCACCCGGGCGACGAAGTGATCGTGGTCGAGCCGACCTACGACAGCTACCTGCCGTCCATCGAACTGGCGGGCGGCAAGCCGGTATTCGTCACGCTCGACGCGCCCGACTACGCGATCCCGTTCGACAAGCTGGCCGCCGCGATCACGCCGAAAACGCGGCTCCTGCTGATCAACACGCCGCACAATCCGACCGGCACGGTCTGGCGCGCGGATGACATGCGCAAGCTCGAAGAGATCGTGCGCGGCACCAACGTGCTGATCCTGTCCGACGAAGTGTATGAACACATGGTCTACGACGGCGCGCCGCACGAGAGCGTGGCCCGCTATCCGGAACTGGCGCAACGCAGTTTCGTGGTGTCGAGCTTCGGCAAGACCTACCACGTGACGGGTTGGAAGGTCGGCTACGTGGCCGCGCCCGCCGCGCTCACCGCCGAGTTCCGCAAGGTGCACCAGTTCAACGTGTTCACGGTGAACACGCCAATGCAGATCGGCCTCGCCGACTACATGAAAGATCCGTCTCCGTATCTCGACTTGCCGGCGTTTTATCAGAAGAAGCGCGACTTCTTCCGCGCCGGCCTCGCGAATTCGCGCTTCAAGCTGTTGCCGTGCACGGGCACGTACTTTCAGTGCGTCGACTATTCGGCGATCAGCGACTTGCCCGAAGCCGAATTCGCGCAATGGCTGACCGGCGAGATCGGCGTCGCGGCCATTCCCGTCTCGGCGTTCTATCACGAGGCCCATGAGTCGGGCGTGGTGCGCTTCTGCTTCGCCAAGCAGGAAAACACACTCGCCACCGCGCTCGAGCGGCTGGCGCGCCTCTAGCATGTCCCGCGCGATGCTGCGAACGAACCTACGTTCCTCGCCATCGCGCGCAGCGGCCCCGGCGTGCGCGGCACGCGCCGGTCCGCTTCCTTCGGGGCAACGCCCGTCAAGCAGGGCGCGATGCCGCGATATGCGCCTTGCGGTCCTCGGTCACACGCTGCGCGGCCGGCCTGGGGTTGATCGCTTTCACATAGCTCTTCCAGTCAATGCCGGCGTCGACCAGAAAATCGCTGCCGTAAATGGTCTGCGTTGCCATGCCCACCAGCGGCAAGCTCACATACCCGGCCGTATCCGCCACGCTGAAGCGTTCGCCCATCAGATACGGCCCGAACTTCGCGATCCGTTTGAAGCCGGCAATGTGGTGCTTGAGCAGTTTCTCCACGCGCCCCTTGGTCGCGTCGGTCACGGTGCCGCCGAAGAACGCTTCCTTGTAGAGATTGCGCGCGGTCAGTTCGAGATGCACGTCGACGAACATGATCAGTTCGCGCTCCTTGGCCGCTTCCCATGGGTCGGCGGAGAAAATCGCCTTGTCGGGAAACCGCGCGGCCAGATACTCGACGATGCATTGCGATTCGCACAGATCGCCGTCTTCAGTCTGCAGATAAGGCACTTTGCCGAGCGGCGAATGCTCGAGCATCGCCTCGTCCTGACTGGGCTTCACGGACACTTCCTCGAACGGAATGCCGTGTTCGAGCAGCACGAACTTCACTTTGTTGTAATAGTTAGAGAGCGCGAAACCGCACAGCTTGATCATCAGGTGTCTCCTTCCCTTGAGTTGTATGCGACCGCCCGTCAACGTCAAAGCAGCGGCCTTCGTTCAATCATCCAGTAAATTGCACGATCGTGCTATTCTAAAATAACCATGGAGTCGAGCATCACAATGACCTCTCGCAATTTCAGCATCGAGACTATTGGCATTGTCGGAACCGGAGCAATGGGCCGCGGCATCGCCCAGATCGCCGCACTGGCTGGGCTCACCGTGCGTCTGTACGACACCAACCCTGCTGCGATCGGCGCCGCGCGCGACTACCTTGCCGAGACTTTCGCCAAATTGACCGCCAAAGGCAAGCTCGACCAGGCGCGCTCGCTTGCGGCGCTCGCGAACGTGAGCGGCGCGCAAAGCATCGGCGAGCTGGCCGGTTGCGATCTGGTCGTGGAGGCGATTGTCGAGAAACTCGACGTGAAGCAGGCACTGTTCCGCGAACTCGAAACCGTCGTGAGCGGCAACTGCGTGCTGGCGTCCAATACGTCTTCGCTGTCCATCACGGCGATTGCCGCCGGCTGCAGTGACCCGTCGCGCGTGGTCGGTTATCACTTCTTCAACCCCGTGCCGTTGATGAAGGTGGTCGAAGTGATCGACGGTCTACGCAGCGACCCCGCGGCCGGTGACGCGCTGATGGATCTCGCGCGCCGCATGGGTCACACGCCGGTGCGCGCGAAAGATATGCCCGGCTTCATCGTGAATCACGCGGGCCGTGGCATGAATACCGAAGGCTTGCGCGTGGCGGGTGAAGGCGTGGCCAGTTTCGCCGACATCGACCGCATCATGCGCGAGCAGGCAGGCTTTCGCCTCGGACCGTTCGAGTTGCTCGATCTGACGGCGCGGGTCTCGCATCCCGTGATGGAGTCGATCTATCACCAGTTCTATGAAGAGCCGCGCTTCACGCCGTCGCCCATCACCGGCACGCGGCTCGCGGGCGGATTGATCGGCCGCAAGACGGGCGAAGGCTTTTATCTCTACGAAGAAGGCAAGCAGCAAGTGCCTGCCGAAGCGCCCGCGCCGACTGGATTGCCGGCCAGCGTGTGGGTCAGCAAGCGTTATCCGCAAGCTCACGATGCCGTCGTGCAACTCATTGAGAAAGCCGGCGTGAAACTCGACGACGGCGCTACGCCCGCAGCGAATTCGCTGATCGTCGTCACACCGTTCGGCCACGATGCGACCACGGCCGCTGTCGACGAAGCACTCGACGCCAGCCGCGTCGTCGCCATCGATGCGCTCTTCCCGCTCGTCGGAGCGCAACGCCGCACGCTGATGACCACACCCGCCACCAGGCGCGCCGCGCGTGACACGGCGCACGCGCTCTTTGCCGCCGACGGCGTGCCCGTCACCGTGATCCGCGACTCGACCGGCTTCGTCGCGCAACGGGTGGTGGCGACCATCGTCAATATCGGCTGCGACATCGCGCAAAAACAGATCGCCACGCCGGACGATATCGACCTTGCCGTCACGCTCGGCCTCGGCTATCCGCGCGGCCCGCTTGCCCTCGGCGACGCGCTAGGCTCGACGACCATTCTCGCGATCTTGCGCAACATGTTCAGTGTGCTCGGCGATCCGCGCTATCGTCCGTCGCCCTGGCTTGCGCGACGCGCCCAGCTTGGCCTGTCGCTCACTCAGCGCGACGCAGCCGATACCGAAACGCAGACCCTGGAGACGCGACAATGAGCGCCGAACTGCTGACCTCGCGCCCCACCGAAAGCGAATCGACGCTGGTCCTTACGCTTTCGAACCCCGGCGCACGCAACGCGCTGCATCCGGACATGTACGCCGCCGGCATCGAGGCGCTCGACTCGGTGGAGCGCGATCCGTCGATTCGCGCCGTCGTAATTACCGGCGCCGACAACTTCTTTTGCGCGGGCGGCAATCTGAACCGCCTGCTGGAAAACCGTGCGAAAGATCCGTCCGTGCAAGCCGAAAGCATCGATCTGCTCGGCGAATGGATCTCGGCGCTGCGTCTATCGTCGAAGCCGGTGATCGCCGCCGTCGATGGCGCCGCAGCCGGCGCGGGATTCTCGCTCGCGCTTGCGTGCGACCTGATCGTCGCCGCGGACGATGCCAAGTTCGTCATGTCGTATGCACGTGTCGGCCTGACCCCCGACGGCGGCGGTTCGTGGTTTCTCGCTCAAGCCCTGCCGCGTCAATTGGCCACCGAAGTGCTGATCGAAGGCAAACCGATCGGCGCCACGCGTCTGCATGAACTCGGCGTCGTCAACAAACTGGCCAAGACCGGCGCCGTGCGCGATTCCGCGATTGCCTGGGCCGACGAGCTCGGCAAGATTTCGCCTAACTCGGTCGCGCGCATCAAGGGGTTGATCAGCGCAGCCGGCACGCAGCCGCTCGCCGATCATCTCGTGGCGGAGCGCGACAGCTTTGTGGCCTCGCTGCATCACCGTGAAGGGCTGGAAGGCATTTCCGCGTTCCTCGAAAAACGCGCGCCGGTCTACAAGTGAGCGAAGGGACGATGCCTGACTACCAGCTGCCCAAGCGCCGCCGCATCTTTCTGATGCGTCACGGCGACGTCACCTACTTCGACGACTCCGGCCGCGCGATCGATCCCGAAACCGTGCCCCTGAACGCCAACGGCCGCGCGCAGGCCAGCGCGGCGGGCCGCGTGTTCGCCGAACAGCAGGTCCGCTTCGACCGGGTGATCGTCAGTGGCTTGCCGCGCACCATCGAAACTGCGCGGCGCGTGTTGGCAGAGACCGGCCAGCAGATCGAACTCGAAATCGAACCTGCCTGGGAAGAGATTCGCGGCGGCAAGCTCGGCAATATTCCGCCGCAGGATATCGAGGCCGCGTTTCTCGGCGTGTTCGACGGCATCGTGCCGGACAGCACGCGCTTTCTCGACGGCGAGACCATCGGCGCCCTGTTCGATCGCGTTTTGCCCGCGGTTGCGGCGTTGCGAGAAGACACGTCGTGGGACACCGTGCTGCTCGTGCTGCACGGTGGTGTGAATCGGGCAATCCTGTCGCATGCGCTCACCGCCGGCGGCCGCACGTTCTTCGGCCATCTGGCGCAAGCCACCGGCTGCATCAACGCGCTCGACGTGGGCGCTGCCCCGCGCGACTGGGTGCTGCGCACGATCAACTATTCACCGCCGTCGCCGCTGCATCGCGACGTCCGCAACACCACGATGGAAATGCTCTACGCACAATTCATTCAATACAAGCGTAGCTGAACCCCGAACTGGAGGAGACAGATGGTGCAAGCCACACAGACCGGCGAACCAGAACACCAACCGGACTATTCGGACTTCGAGGGCACGCGCCCGGTCAGCGAGCGGCAACGCTTCGACACCGAT
The DNA here is from genome assembly GCF_004339745.1 of Paraburkholderia sp. BL9I2N2. Taxonomy (GTDB): domain Bacteria; phylum Pseudomonadota; class Gammaproteobacteria; order Burkholderiales; family Burkholderiaceae; genus Paraburkholderia. Next base: position 2,935,215 of record NZ_SMGP01000001.1, read on the forward strand.
GCGCTCGCCGCCTGGCTGACCCAGCATGTCGACGGATTTTCCGGGCCGCTCACGCTGGAGCAATTCGCCGGTGGTCAGTCCAATCCCACGTTCAAACTGCTCACGCCGTCGCGTTCGTATGTGATGCGCGCGAAGCCAGGGCCGGCGGCGAAGCTGCTGCCGTCAGCGCACGCCGTCGAACGCGAATACCGCGTGATGCATGCGCTCGGCGACACTGACGTGCCGGTCGCAAAAATGCTCGCCTTGTGCGAGGACGAAAGCGTGATCGGCCGCGCGTTCTATGTGATGGAGTTCGTCGAAGGCCGCGTGCTGTGGGATCAATCGTTGCCCGGCATGACGCCCGCCGGGCGCGCCGCCATCTACGACGAAATGAACCGCGTGATCGCGGCGCTGCACAGCGTGGACGTCGCGGCTGTGGGCCTCGCCGACTATGGCAAGCCAGGCAATTACTTCGTGCGCCAGATCGGCCGCTGGAGCAAGCAGTACATCGCATCCGAGACCGAGCCGATCGACGCGATGCAGCGCCTGATCGAATGGCTGCCGCAGCATATGCCGGCCGAAACGGGTGAGCGCGCATCGGTCGTACATGGCGACTACCGGCTCGACAATCTGATCTTTCATCCCGACGAGCCGCGCGTCCTCGCGGTGCTCGACTGGGAGTTGTCGACGCTCGGCGATCCGCTCGCCGACTTCGCGTATCACTGCATGGCATGGCACGTCGACCCGACACAATTTCGCGGTATCGCGGGCCTCGATTGGGCGGCCCTCGGCATTCCCGACGAGCGCGAGTACGTCGAGCGCTATTGTCAACGCACCGGCTTCGAGATTCACGGCGACTGGAATTTCTACCTGGCGTACAACATGTTTCGCATTGCCGCGATCCTGCAAGGCATCATGAAACGCGTCGTCGACGGCACCGCGGCCAGCGCTCAGGCACTCGACGCCGGCCGTCGCGCGAAGCCGATGGCCGAACTCGCCTGGCGCTACGCGCAGAAAGTGCGCTGACCGGAATCGCGCGCTAAGTCGCGTGTCCGGGTGTGCATCATGCTGCGCTCCGAACAAACGTCGTTCGTTACTCATCATCCGCGAGGTCTTACGTGAATTTCGACTACACCCCGAAGGTTCAGGCGTTGCGCGAGAAACTGCTCGCATTCTTCGACGAGCACATCTATCCGAACGAGCAGGCGTTCTACGCGGAAATCGCACGCAATCGCCAGAACGGCAACGCGTGGCTACCGACCGAACTGATCGAACAACTCAAGCAGAAAGCGCGCGACGCCGGCTTATGGAACCTGTTCCTGCCCGACTCCGTGCGCGGTGCGGGCTTGACGAATCTCGAATACGCGCCATTGTGCGAGATCATGGGCCGCGTGCCCTGGGCGCCTGAAGTATTCAACTGCAACGCGCCCGACACCGGCAACATGGAAACGATCGAGCGCTACGGCAGCGACGACAACAAGCGCGCGTGGCTCGAACCGCTGCTGCAAGGTCAGATCCGTTCGGCGTTTCTGATGACGGAACCTGAAGTGGCGTCGTCGGATGCGACCAATATCCAGACCAGCATCGTGCGCGATGGCGATTACTACGTGATCAACGGCCACAAGTGGTGGTCGTCAGGCGCGGGCGATCCGCGCTGCAAGATCTATATCGTCATGGGCAAGACCGATCCGGAAGCACCCCGCCATCAGCAGCAGTCGATGATTCTGATTCCCGCCGACGCCACCGGCATCACCGTGCATCGCCCGCTCACCGTCTTCGGTTACGACGACGCGCCGCACGGGCACATGGAAATCACGCTCGAAAATGTGCGCGTGCCGGTCGGCAACATGCTGCTCGGTGAAGGCCGTGGCTTCGAAATCGCGCAGGGCCGACTCGGACCGGGACGCATCCATCACTGCATGCGTTTGATCGGTCTTGCTGAACGCGCGCTCGAATTGATGGCGAAACGCTCGCTGCAACGTGTCGCGTTCGGCAAGCCGGTCGCCGCGCAAGGCGTCACGCAGGAGCGTATCGCCGAAGCGCGCTGCATGATCGAACAGGCGCGCCTCCTCACCCTGAAAACCGCCTACATGATGGACACCGTCGGCAACAAGGGCGCGCGCGGCGAGATCGCCATGATCAAGGTCGTTGCGCCGAACATGGCGTGTCAGGTGATCGACTGGGCAATTCAGGCGCACGGCGGCGGCGGTGTCAGCGACGACTTCCCGCTCGCGTATGCCTACGCGTCGGCACGAACGCTGCGTTTCGCCGACGGTCCCGACGAGGTGCATCGCAACGCGATCGCCAAGCTCGAACTCGCGCGTTATATGGATGCCGGCGCGGCCGCTCGTGTGGAGACGCCGATCACGCGGGTTTGATGCTGAGCCGAACCGTCACGCCCGGCGCAGCGCGGTCGCGACCGACTCGCGGCGCCGCAAGCAGCATCGCGCGATCTATGCTCTAATTTTCGTCAACTGCGGCGCCCTTCGAGGCGCCGCTTTCACGAAACAAAGGAGATACGATGATCGACGTCTATAGCTGGGCGACCCCGAACGGCCACAAGGTTCACATCATGCTCGAGGAAACGGGCCTCGCGTACAACGTGCACGGTGTGAATATCGGCGCGGGCGACCAGTTCAAACCCGAGTTTCTCGCCATCAGCCCGAACAACAAGATCCCAGCCATCGTCGATTCCGAGGGGCCCAAGGGCGCCGGCGGCCAGCCGTTCGCCTTGTTCGAATCGGGCGCGATTCTGATTTATCTCGCCGAAAAAACCGGCAAGTTTCTGCCGACCGATCCAGCCGCGCGCTATTCGACATTGCAATGGCTGATGTTCCAGATGGGCGGTCTGGGTCCGATGCTCGGTCAAACGCACCACTTCCGCAACTACGCGCCGGAACAGATTGAATACGCGGTCAACCGTTACACGAACGAGACGAAGCGTCTATATGGCGTGATGGACACGCAACTCGGCAAGACGAAATATCTCGCGGGCAACGACTATACGATTGCGGACATCGCCGCCTTCCCGTGGACGCGTTCGTGGCAAAACCAGGGCCTGGAACTCGATGCGTTTCCGAATGTAAAGCGCTGGCATGAAGAGATCGCCGCGCGTCCGGCAGTGGTGCGTGGTGTGGAAGTGCTGGCGTCCGCGCGCCAACCGCTCATGGACGACAAGGCGAAGGAAATACTGTTCGGTGCGACGCAGTACGCGAAACACTGATCTCAGCGCGGCATCTGAATCTGAACTAACAAAAAAAGCGCGAGCCGGCATGAATGCCGCTCGCGCTTGTTTTGCCTTGCATGCGCCCGCTGCAACGCTAGAAATAATGCCGCGTGATGAACTCCGCGACACACACAGGCCGCTCACTGCCCTGCCGCTCCAGCGTCACATTCCACACCACTTGCACACCGTTGTTTTCGACTTCGGTCACGGACTCGACCGCGAACTTCGCGCGCAACTGTGAGCCGACCGGCACCGGCGACGTAAACCGCACGCGATTCAAGCCGTAATTGACGCCCATGCGCTGCTCGAGTGCCACCGTCTTACCGAGCAGTGCCGGGATCAACGACAGCGTCAGGAAACCGTGCGCCACAGGACCGCCGAACGGTGACTCGCGCCGCGCCCGCTCCGGGTCGACGTGAATCCATTGATGATCGCCAGTCGCTTCGGCGAAACGATCGACGCTCGCCTGATCCACCGTCAGCCATTCGCTCACGAGCGGCTCGGCGCCCACCAACGCGCCCAAGGCCGTGGCGCTGCCCAACGTTGCGGCGGCAGGCGCCGCGCTGCCCGTCATGACGCAGCGCCCGGATTGCGCAGGCCGAACAGTCCCTTCGAGCGCACCGTGATCACGGTTTCGCCATGCTGATTGATGCCCTCCCACTGCGTCGACACGATACCTCGATCCGGCTTGCTCTCCGAGACGCGCTTGTCGAGCACGGCGTTGATCATGGTGATCGTGTCCCCGACACGCACCGGCTTCAACCAGCGGATTTCGTCGATACCGGGCGAGCCCATCGACGTGGAACCCGCGAACGCGTTACGGACCAGCATGCCCATCATGACCGAACAGGTATGCCAGCCACTCGCCACCAAGCCGCGGAACGGCGATTCGGCAGCCGCGGCTTCATCCAGATGAAACGGCTGCGGATCGAACTTCTGTGCAAACTCGACGATCTCTTCGCGCGTGAACGTATGCTTGCCGATTTCGACGCTCGTGCCGACTATCAAGTCCTCGTAACTCAAACCCATCGCCGCACCTCCTTGTATCCGATTCGAATGTCTGATCAGGCTTCGGCAGTCACGAAGCCGGGTAGCGTGGCGAACCGCGCGAGATGGTGATCGACATCGCCCAATGTGGTTTCGATGATTGCAAGCCGCTTGAACAGATGCGCCGCGGCCACTTCGTTCGTGACGCCCATGCCGCCGTGCAACTGAACCGCCTGTTGGCCGACGAACCGCGCGGCCTGACCGACCCGCGCCTTCGCGGCGGAAACCGCGCGGCGACGTTCGTCCGCATCCGTGCTCGGGTAGCGCATCGCGGCCAGATACGTGACAGAACGCGCCTGTTCGGCGTGAATCAGCATCTCGACCATACGGTGCTGCAACGCTTGAAACCGCGCGATCGGCTGGCCGAACTGCTGGCGCGTCTTGGTGTAGTCGACGGTGGCGAGGTTCAAGGCATCCAGCGCGCCGATCGCCTCGGCGCACAACAGCACCGTGCCGTAATCCGCGATATGTTCGAGCGCGGCCGCGCCGGCGTGTTGGCCGGCAAGCCGGCGCGCGGGCGTGCCGTTGAATTCGAGTGTGGCGGCACGCTGGCCGTCGATCGTGCGGTAGTCCGCGATCTTGACGCCCGCCGCATTGCGCGCCACGACGAAAAGCGCGATCTCGCCGTTCAGCCGGGCCGGCACGATCCAGTGATCCGCTTGCGCGCCATGCTGCACCACAGACTTCGTGCCGGTCAGTGTCAACTGCTCGCCGTGGCCGCTTGCGGTTGTCTCGACCGCGAACAGGTCGTAGCGTGCGTTCGGTTCGTGAAATGCCACCGCCAGTTTGATCTCGCCTTGAGCCGCGCGTTCGAGCAGCGACGCGTCTTCGCCCTGATCGCTACCCGCGAGGCGCAACGCCTCGATGCCGACCGCAGTCGCCCAATAAGGCTCGACGACCAGCGCGCGACCGAGTTCCTGCATGACCACCAGCATGTCGATCGGGCCGCCGTTGAAGCCGCCTTGCGCTTCCGGCACCGGCAACGCTGTCAGGCCCAGTTCGGCAAACGCGGCCCAATGCGCGTCCGACACGCCGGTTTCCGATCTCACGATCGCCTGGCGCGCTTCGAACCCGTAGCTTTTGTCCAGATAGCGGCGCAGCGCGTCGGCGAATTGCTGTTGTTCGTCGTTGAAAGTGAAGTCCATGCGCCGCTCCTCAAAGTCCGAGAATCATCTGCGCGATGATGTTCTTTTGAATTTCGTTCGAGCCGCCGTAAATCGACGTCTTGCGGAAGTTGAAGTAGTACGCGGCCAAGGGCGCGGCATCGTCGTCGCCGGCCACGCTGTGTTCGCGTTCGCCTTCGAGGAACGGTACGTCGAACGGTGCGGCGAGTGGGCCGACCGCTTCGAACATCAGTTCGGTCAGCGCTTGCTGCACTTCCGTGCCCTTGATCTTCAGCATCGACGCTTCCGGTCCCGGTCCACGTCCACTGGTTTCATTCGCGACCACGCGTTGCACGGTGACTTCGAGCGCCATCAACTCGATCTCGAGGCTCGCGACTTTCGCGGCGAAAACCGGGTCTTGCAGCAGCGGCTTGCCGTTCTTTTTCTGATTCAATGCAAGCCGTTTCAGGAAAACGAGTTCGCGCTTCGACTGGCCGACCCGCGCGATGCCTGTGCGCTCGTGGCCGAGCAGATACTTCGCATAAGTCCAGCCGCGATTTTCTTCGCCGACCAGATTCTCGACCGGCACCTTCACGTCTTCGAAAAAGACTTCGTTGACTTCGTGGTCTTCGTCGAGCGTAATGATCGGCCGCACAGTGATGCCCGGCGTTTTCATGTCGATCAGCAGGAACGAGATGCCCTCCTGCTTTTTGGCACCGCTGTCCGTGCGCACGAGGCAGAACATCATGTCGGCGTACTGGCCGAGCGTGGTCCATGTTTTCTGACCGTTGACCACGTAATGGTCGCCGACGCGCTCGGCGCGTGTGCGCAGCGAGGCCAGATCGGAACCCGAGCCCGGCTCGGAATAGCCCTGGCACCACCAGTCCGTGCCGTCGAGAATGCGCGGCAAATAATGGCGCTTCTGCGCCTCGTTGCCGTACTTCATCAACACGGGCGCCACCATGGAGACACCGAAAGGCAGCACGGACGGCGCGCCGATACGCGCACACTCTTCGTCCCAGATGTGCCGCTGAGTCGCGTCCCAGCCCGGGCCGCCATATTCTTTCGGCCACGCGATCGCCGACCAGCCGCGCGTGCCGAGCAGCTTGTGCCAGCCTGCGAAGTCTTCGCGAGCCAGACGCTTGTGATTGAGTACTTTGTCGCTCAGTTCGCGAGGCAGATTCGCTTCGAGCCAGGCGCGGATGTCCGCGCGGAACGCGTTATCAGCCGCAGAATAGTCCAGATTCATGCGTCGTGTCTCCTGGCCGCCACCACCCGCCGCCAGTGAGCCACTGCGCTATTGCAGCGGTTCCTTCAAGGCAGCCGGGACCGGTAGCGGCATCACTTCGATGCCTTCTTCGACCAAGGCTCTCGCGTCTTCCGGTGTCGTGACACCGCGAATATTGCGTGCAGGCGCTTCATTGTAGTGAATGCGCCGTGCTTCCTCGGCGAAGCGGTCGCCCACGTTCTCGGTCTTTTCCAGTACCTCGCGCAAGGCACGCATCACACGCGCCTGCATTTCCCCTGCGCCCGCTGGCGCTTTCGTTTCGGTCGCACCCGACAGGTTCAGGCGCGGCGCCGACGGCAAACGGCTCACCTCGTTCGCGCCGCAGATCGGACATTCGACGAGCTTGCGGGACTGCTGCGATTCAAAGTCATCAGCCGAAGCGAACCAGCCTTCGAACCGATGGCCATGCGGACACTGTAAATCGAGGACCTTCATGTGGAATCAGGGCTTGCGTGCCAGTTTAGCGCAAAACGGAAATTTGTGAACGGTCGTTCGTAAAAATTTACGGACGAGGGCGCCGACGCCGGAGGTTGCTGACAATTCGGACGCGGTGGGCGATTTTAACGCTTTGCGCAAACGCCTGCCGAAGGTGTTCCGGAAGGCAAATGGGCTTGCCGGTCACAAACGTCTGCGCGCCTTCGCACGCTGGCCGCCGCGCTGCTTCTATGCCACGAGACATTCCAGTTGACGACCAAGCTGCGGTTCGAGCTCGCGTGCCTCTTTAGCGAGGTTGATCTGTTTGACCGCTCTCGCGATGTCGAACACGTCTGCCTTGATTTCATAACCGCCGCGCGCCGCGAGCCAATCAAGGATGTCCGACAGATGCCATACCGATGCACTGCCCTCGTGGACCGGCGGCGGAAAATCAATTGCGTGGCTCAGCATCAGCTTGCGCATGTTTTGCCGCGACACACCAGCGACTTCGGCGACGTCGGTGAGGCCGACAAAATCGGGACCCGCCTCGACGAGACGTGCTGTCGGCACCACGCGCTTGATGTCCTGCAGAGCACTGACCAGCGCCTCGAATGCGGACTCGCCTTCGCGCGTAAAAAACAGCGCGATGCGGCCCGGTTGCCCGACGCCGACGGTCGCATCGTCGCACCCGGCCTCGCCCAGACGCTCGACGATCGCGTCAAGATCGCAGTCTTGCGCCGCGAGCCGGTACTTCAAGGTGAACACATATTCCATAAGTTACTCCTGCCTTCGTTCAGCCCAAGGCTTTCGCCAACAGAACGCTTCTGCTACCGGCGAGCCGTACAGTTGTCGACGATGCGCCGCAGATTTCGGGCGTGGTTGCCGGGATTCTTCGGTGTGCTCCAGACGCTCGATATGCAGAACTCGCCGCACCGACACTCCGCGTCTTTATCAGGACAGTACATTTTTCCCCAGGCGTGACCTTTGCCGCCGCCCTGAACACGCCAGCCATTTCTTTCGGCATACGCCAACGCCGCTTCGACCTCTTTCTTAGAGTGGGTTCCTCGAACCATCTAATGTCCTCCAATTTAGCGAGTGGCGATCAGGTTGTCAAATGACAACCTGATCGCCACTCGAAAGAATCGAGAGTCCCCACAACTTCGCTATCCGAAATAAACAAATCGTGGTGCCCGCTCTCAAAAGTCGATACTAGAGCGACGGCGGCTGTGCGACGAGTCTGTCGGATGGCATAAGACAAAGGACACATTTCAAGGCGCCGGCAAACACACACGCGGTTGCAGAGATTTCGCAACCTGCAATGACAAAGCCCCTGCCGGTCTTAGACCGGCAGGGGCTTTTCTCAGACTTCCGAAGCGGCGCGCAGCTTCTTCGCTACCGACGTTATTCCGGCTTCGCCAACGGCCACGCACCCGACAACACCTTCTCCAGCCAGAATGTGCCAATCACCGTCTTCACATCAGTGACCTTGCCGGTGCGCACCCACTCGGACATCTCAGGCACTGTCGCCGTGAACAGTTCGAGAAATTCGCCTTCGTCGAGCTTGCGCTCACCGGCGGTCAAACCGCGCGCGAGGTAGATGTCGATGAATTCGGTCGAATAGGAAATGATCGGGTGAATGCGCGTCAGATAAACGTACTCGCGCGCGGTATAACCCGTCTCTTCCCGCAACTCACGTTTCGCGCAGGCCAACGCGCCTTCGTTCGGATCGAGCTTGCCGGCCGGATACTCGACCATGACCTTGCCCATCGGATAGCGATACTGGCTTTCCAGCAGCACGCGGCCGTCGTCGAATAATGGAATCACCATCACGGCGCCGGAATGCTGAACATATTCGCGCGTGGCGTGCTTGCCGTCCGGCAGACGAACGGTGTCGCACTTGAGCGTCAGAAACGGCCCTTGATGGATCGTTTTGCTCTCGAGACAGGTCTCGGTAAGCGCGGCGTCGTGATCGGGAAGTTCAGCCATATGCGGACCTTGGGGACATGGTGCGCCGACGGCGAGACGCCGTCAGCGGCGTTTGACGAGATACTGGAAGGTGAAGCCAGGGAACGCGAACACCACGAAGAGCGCGAACGTGATGGCGTAGAACTGCCAACCCTGTTCGAAGCGGTTACCCGCGCGCGCTTCCAGCAGAAAACCGAGCGCGCCGATTACGAAGTACAGCACGATCAATTCGGCTATCCGGATCCAGGCGCTTTTCTTCACCGCTTTCAACGGCACGGCGGCGAAGAGGCGTTGATTCAGGAACGGCAGGTTGGCGCCGACCAGCGCCAACAGCACGATAAACCAACCCGCTGCCGACATCAGAGCAGCAGCGTGTGCTGGATCGCCTGCAGGCAGGCCTTCAACAGCGGATCCGGCACGATACCGAGCACCAGCACGGCCACACCGTTGAACGCGAGCAAAGCACGCGTGCTGGTGTCGGCGAGGATGGGCGACTTGTCTTGCGGATCGTCGAAATACATCAGCTTGACGATACGCAGGTAGTAGAACGCGCCGAACAACGAGGTAATCACGGCCAGCACCGTCAGCCAGGTCAAACCGGCATTCATGGTGGCCTGCAGCACCGCGAGCTTCGCGTAGAAGCCGACCGCGGGCGGAATGCCGGCGAGCGAGAACATCATGATCATCATCACGAACGCGAACACCGGGCTGCGTTGATTCAGGCCCTTGAAGTCCTCGAGCGTGTCCGCTTCGAAATCGCGGCGCGCCAGCAGCATGATGACGCCGAACGTGCCCATCGTCGTGATCAGGTAGACGATGCTGTAGTACATGGCCGAGCCGTACGCGTTGGCCGCACCCGTGGTCTTGTGATCAACCACGCCGGCCAGCAGACCCAGCAACACGAAACCCATGTTCGAGATCGCCGAGTACGCGAGCATCCGCTTGACGTTGCGTTGCACGATACCGGTGATGTTGCCGACGATCAGCGACAGCGCCGCGAGGATCACCAGCATTTCCTGCCATTCGACCGCGAGCGGCAGCAGACCCATTACGAGAAAGCGCAGACCCCAGGCAAACGCAGCAACCTTCGGACCGCCGCCGACCAGCAGAGTCATTGCCGTCGGTGCGCCTTGATAGACATCGGGCACCCACATGTGGAACGGCACCGCGCCCATCTTGAACGCCACGCCCGCCACGATGAAGATCACGCCGAACAGCAGCACGCTCGGGTCGTAGTGGCTCGTGCCGATCGCCTTGAACACTTCGTTCAGGTCGAGCGAACCGGTCGCACCGTACAACATGGAAATACCGTACAACAGGAAGCCGGAAGCCAGCGCGCCGAGCACGTAGTACTTCATGGCCGCTTCGTTCGACGGCGCTGCGTCACGACGCAGGGCAATCACACCGTACAGCGACAGCGACATCAGTTCCAGGCCGAGATACAGCGTCAGGAAGTTGTTGCCCGAGATCATGACGAGTTGGCCGAGCAACGAGAACATGCCCAGCAGGAAGAACTCGCCGCGGAACAGCCCGCGATCTTCGAGGTAACGTCGCGAATAGACGATCGACACCGCGTAGCCGAGCGTCACCACCGCTTTCATCACGTTGGCGAACGAGTCCACCACGTACATGTGGCCGAAGTAGTAGCGCACTTGCGGGTCGAACGCGTTCATTGCGAACCAGACGCCGGCGACCAGCGACGAGAAGAACGCGATGAAGTACGTGGTACGGCGACCGGCCTGGCCGACGAACGTGTCGTTGAGCCACGCGACGACAACCGCGAGCATCAGCAGCGCGTCGGGCAACAGAGCAGTCATAGGGGCGTTTTGCATGGTCTTTAATTCCTCGCTCGGCGTTACTGAGGCAACGGCAGCTTTGACTGCGCAACGTGGGCGAGGAGGTTTTCCACGGATACGTGCATCACATCGGTAAAGGGCTTCGGATACAGGCCCATGAACAGCGTCAGTGCGGCAAGCACTGCCAGCATGAAAAATTCGCGACGGTTGATGTCGAGCAGGCCCTTCACGTGATCGTTGGCGATCGCGCCGAAGTACACGCGCTTGTACATCCACAGCGTGTAGGCCGCGCCGAGAATCAGCGTGACTGCCGCGCCGCCCGCGATCCAGAAGTTGTACTGGACTGCAGCCAGGATCACCATGAACTCACCGACGAAACCGGAGGTGCCCGGCAGGCCGCAATTCGCCATGGAGAACAGCATGACGAACGCCGCGAACTTCGGCATCACGTTGACGACACCGCCGTAATCGGAGATCTGACGCGAATGCATACGGTCGTACAGCACGCCGATGCTCAGGAACATCGCGCCCGACACGAAGCCGTGCGAGATCATCTGCACGATCCCGCCTTCCACGCCGAGCTGGTTGAAGATGAAGAAGCCGAGCGTCACGAAACCCATGTGCGCGATTGACGAATACGCGACCAGCTTCTTCATGTCCGTCTGCACCATCGCGACCAGGCCGATGTAGATCACCGCGATCAGCGACAGCGTGACGACGACCGGCGCCAGAAAGTGGCTGGCGTCCGGCGTGATCGGCAAGGAAAAGCGCAGGAAACCGTATGCGCCCAGCTTCAGCATGATCGCGGCCAGCACGACTGAGCCGCCGGTCGGCGCTTCCACGTGGGCGTCAGGCAACCACGTGTGAACCGGCCACATCGGCACCTTCACGGCGAAGGCCAGGAAGAACGCTATGAATAGCAGCACCTGTGGCGTCATGGCGATCTGCGCATGCTGCCACGTGGCGAGGTCGAACGTGCCGGTCTCGACGTACAGGTACAGCAACGCGACCAGCATCAGCAGCGAGCCCATCAGCGTGTACAGGAAGAACTTGAACGCCGCGTACACGCGATTCGCCCCGCCCCACACGCCGATGATGATGTACATCGGAATCAGCGTCGCTTCGAAGAACACGTAGAACAGCATGCCGTCGGCCGCGCTGAACACGCCGACCATGATGCCCGACAGGATCAGGAACGCGGCCAGGTACTGCCCCACGTTCCTGGTGATCACTTCCCACGCGGCGATCACGACGATCACCGTGATCAATGCGGTCAACACGACGAACCACATCGAGATGCCGTCGACACCCAGGTGATACGTGATATTGAAGCGCTCGATCCAGTTCGCCTTTTCGACGAACTGCAGATCGGCGGTGCTCGAATCAAAACCGGTAATCAGCGGGATCGTCACGAGGAAGCTGACGACCGAACCGATCAGCGCAATCCAGCGCGCGGGAGCCGGGTTCTGGTCGGAACCAATGGCCAGGACCAGGAGGCCGACGAGGATCGGCAACCAGATCGCAATACTGAGAATCGGATAAGCGTGCATTAGTGTCCCTCGCCTTATTTGCCGCCGAGCGTTACAAACAGGGTCAGGAGCCCCAACATGCCGACAATCATGGCAAACGCGTAGTGGTAGATGTAGCCGGATTGGAGGAAGCGGATCACGCCGGCGAACCAGCCGATAAAGCGTGCGCTGCCGTTGACGATGCCGTCGATCACCACGACGTCGCCTTCCTTCCAGAGACCACGGCCAATTGCCACGGCGCCCCGCGCAAACACGACTTCGTTGATCTTGTCCATGTAGTACTTGTTATCGAGCAGCGTGTAGATCGGACCGAACGCGCGCTTGATGACAGCGGGCAGATCCGGACGAACCAGATACAGGAACCACGCGACCACCACACCCGCGAGCGCCAGCCAGACCGGCAGACCCGCGACCGAGTGCAGACCCATCGCCGCCCAGCCCTGAAACTCTTCGGCCATCTCATGCAGCGCCGGATGGTTTTCGCCGATGAAGATCACCTTGTCGAACGCCACGCCGTGCTGGAAGAAGTCGCCGAACAGCATCGGGCCGATGGCGATCGCACCGATCACCACCGAGGGGATCGCCAGCAGCACCAGCGGCAGCCACACCACCCACGGCGTTTCGTGCGGTTCGTGAGCGTGGTCGTCGTGACCATGGCCGTGGCCATGTGAATCGTGACCATGCGAATCGTGGCCGTGCGCGTCATGTGCATGCGCTGCGGCTTCGATGCCCATCGGCGATTCCGGATGCTTCGGATCGCGGAAGCGCTCCTTGCCGTGGAACACCATGAAGTACATACGGAACGAATACAGCGCGGTCACGAAGACGCTCGCCACCACGGCGAAGTACGCGAAGCCCGAGCCCGGCAGATGCGACAGCTTCACTGCGTCGATGATCGAGTCTTTCGAGTAGAAGCCCGAGAAGAACGGCGTACCGATCAGCGCCAGCGAACCGACCAGCGACGTGATCCACGTAATCGGCATGTACTTGCGCAGGCCGCCCATGTTGCGCATGTCCTGATCGTGGTGCATGCCGATGATCACCGAACCCGCGCCGAGGAACAGCAGCGCCTTGAAGAACGCGTGCGTCATCAGGTGGAAGATGGCAACCGGGTATGCCGACACGCCCAGTGCAACCGTCATGTAACCGAGCTGCGACAACGTCGAGTAAGCCACCACGCGTTTGATGTCGTTCTGGACGATCCCGAGAAAGCCCATGAACAACGCTGTAATCGCACCAATTACGGTAATGAACGACAGCGCGCTATCCGACAATTCGAACAGCGGCGACATGCGCGCGACCATGAAGATACCGGCCGTCACCATGGTTGCCGCGTGAATCAGCGCGGAGATCGGCGTCGGGCCTTCCATCGAATCCGGCAGCCAGACGTGCAGAGGGAACTGCGCCGACTTACCCATCGCGCCGATGAAGAGGCAGATGCAGGCGACCGTCAGCAGACCCCAGTCCGTGCCCGGAAAGCTCAACGCCGCGAGTTCGGTGCGCTTCGCGAAAACGTCGCCGTAGTTCATCGAACCGGCGAAAGCGAACAGCAGGCCGATGCCGAGCAGGAACCCGAAGTCGCCGATGCGGTTCACGATGAACGCCTTCATGTTCGCGTAGATCGCGCTCTCACGCGTGAAGTAGAAGCCGATCAGCAGGTACGACACCAGACCCACCGCTTCCCAGCCGAAGAACAGCTGCAGGAAGTTGTTGCTCATCACGAGCATCAGCATCGAGAACGTGAACAGCGCGATGTACGAGAAGAAGCGCTGGTAGCCATCGTCGTCGGCCATGTAGCCGATCGTGTAGATGTGCACCATGAGCGACACGAAGGTCACCACGCACATCATCATCGCCGTCAGCGAGTCGACCAGGAAGCCGATCTCGAACTTCGTCTTGCCGATCGACATCCATTCGTAGACGGTCGCGTTGAAGCTCGCGCCGTCCATCACCTGGAAGTAGACGATTGACGAGAGGATGAACGCGATCGCGACGCCGAGGATCGTAACCGTGTGTGCACCGGCTCGCCCTACCGCTTTCCCGAACAGCCCCGCAATCAGGGAGCCAGCCAGCGGTGCCAGCGGGATCGCCAGCAGCAGGTTTTCATTGAGTGTCGTTGACATAACCGCTTTACCTGAAATTAACCTTTGAGCTGATCGAGGTCCTCGACATTGATCGTGTCGAGGCTACGGAACAGGGTCACCAGAATTGCGAGTCCGATCGCCGCTTCGGCTGCCGCAACCGTCAGCACGAAGAAGACGAAGATCTGACCATGCACGTCCCCGAGGTAATGCGAGAACGCGACGAAATTGGTGTTCACCGCCAGCAGCATCAGTTCGATCGCCATCAGGATGATGATGACGTTGCGACGGTTCAGGAAAATGCCGACGATGCTGATCGCAAACAGGATCGCGCCGAGGACAAGGTAATGGGCAAGGGTCAACATGATTTCTATCTCCTGTCCGCTCAGCTGTTCTTAGCCGGTGCCGAGTCGGCCGCTGCTGCTGCCGCTGCTGCGGCTTCTTCCGCCGCGACGGTTGCCGCGGTCTTTTCCGACGCCATCTTCACGACGCGCACACGGTCTTGGGCACGCACCTTGACCTGCTCGCTGACGTTCTGACGTTTGCTGTCTTTCTTGTGGCTCGTGGTCAGCGCAATCGCCGCGATGATCGCCACCAGCAGCACCAGACCGGCCACTTCGAACGCAAAGATGTAGTCGGTGTAGATGACCTTGCCGATCAGGCGCGTATTCGACCAGTCGCCCATGCCGTTCGCGGCGGCGGTGGTGTCGCGCAGCGCCGTGGCGGTCGCGCCGTAACCGTGCCAGAGAATCAGTGCGGTTTCGATCACGATGATCGCGCCCACCAACGTGGCCATTGGCACGAAGCGTTTGAAGTCTTTGCGCAGCACGTCGATGTTGATGTCCAGCATCATCACGACGAACAGGAACAGCACCATCACCGCGCCGACGTAGACCAGCACCAGCAGGATCGCAAGGAACTCGGCCTGCAGCAGCATCCAGATCGCGGCTGCGTTGAAGAACGCCAGCACCAGAAACAGTGCGGACGACACCGGGTTGCGCGAGGTGATCACCTTCAGCCCTGAAACCACCAGGAGCAGCGCGAAGATGTAGAACAGTACGGTCGTGAATTCCATGATTACCGGTTCATCGTTAGGCCATCGTCAGGCATTGTTCTTTGGCACTTGTGGCTGGCATAACGCCAGAACAGCCGCACAGGTGCGCCGTGCCGCGGCGTTCAGGCCGCGGCGCCCGGCCCGACAACAGGCCGTGATTGCTGCATTTACTGCTTTAACTGAAGCGCTTCAACGATACGGTGCGTCGGCTGCCTTGTTCGCGGCGATCTCCGCTTCATAGCGATCGCCCACGGCCAGCAGCATGTCTTTCGTGAAGTACAGGTCGCCACGCTTCTCGCCGTGATACTCGAGAATGTGCGTTTCGACGATCGAATCGACCGGGCAGCTCTCTTCGCAGAAACCGCAGAAGATGCACTTGGTCAGGTCGATGTCATAGCGCGTCGTGCGGCGGGTGTTGTCCGCGCGCGTTTCCGACTCGATGGTGATGGCGAGCGCCGGGCACACTGCTTCGCACAGCTTGCAGGCGATGCAGCGCTCTTCGCCGTTTTCATAGCGGCGCAGCGCGTGCAGCCCGCGGAAACGCGGCGAGATCGGGGTCTTCTCTTCCGGGAATTGCACGGTCACCTTGCGCTGGAACGTATAACGTCCGGTCAGCGCGAGGCCTTTGAGCAGTTCCGTGAGGAAGAAGGTCTTGAAAAAGTTTTGGATTGCGGTCATGGGTTCATCCGCCCTTTATTTCCAGATGTTCAACGGCGACATGATCCAGAAGCCGACCACCACCAGCCACACCACGCAGACCGGAATGAAGATCTTCCAGCCCAGACGCATGATCTGGTCATAGCGATAGCGCGGGAATGTGGCACGCGCCCAGATGAACACCGACAACAGGAAGAAAACCTTGGCGACGAGCCATACGATGCCCGGGACGAACGACAGGAAGCCGAACGGTGCGCTCCAGCCGCCGAGGAACAGTGTTGCAGCCAATGCCGAGATCACGATCATGTTGATGTACTCGGCAAGGAAGAACAGCGCGAACGCCATACCCGAGTAATCGATCATGTGGCCCGCGACGATTTCCGACTCCCCTTCCACCACGTCGAACGGGTGACGGTTCGTTTCGGCGATGCCCGAGATGAAGTACACGACGAACATCGGCAGCAGCGGAAGCCAGTTCCACGACAGGAAGTTCAAGCCGTACGACGCGAAGATGCCATGTTCCTGCGAAGCGACGATGCCCGACAGATTCAGCGTGCCAGCGGTCATCAGCACGACCACGAGCGCGAAGCCCATCGAGATTTCGTACGAGACCATCTGCGCCGCGGCGCGCATCGCGCCGAGGAACGCGTACTTCGAGTTCGACGCCCAACCCGCCAGAATCACGCCGTACACGCCGATCGAGGAGATCGCCATCGCGTACAGCAGACCCGCGTTGATGTCGCCGAGCACAGCGCCCGCCTGGAACGGAATCACCGCCCAGACCGCGAAGGCCGGCACCACCACCATGATCGGCGCGATCAGGTAGATCCAGCGGCTCGCCTGCGCCGGCTGAATCACTTCTTTCAGCAACAGCTTCAGCACGTCGGCGATCGGCTGCAAGAGACCTGCGGGGCCGACGCGGTTCGGGCCGAGACGCACGTGCATCCAGCCGATCAGCTTACGCTCCCACAGAATCAGGTAAGCCACGCACAGCAGGATCACGACGGCCACCACCAGGATGCGCACCAGTGCCCACACCGTGGGCCATGCCACACCGAGAAGCTGGGTGCCGCCCGAGTTGATCGTATCGAACAAGCTCATTTACGCCTTCTCCACCACCAGTTCACCGAACAGGCTGCCCAGCGCTGCACCGGCAGGCGTAGCCGCCGATACGCGGACGACCGTCTCCGCAAGATTTGCGTCGCGCACGGCCGGCAACTGCACCGATTGCTCGCCCTGGCGCACGCGCACCGCGTCGCCTTCCTTCAAACCCAGTTTGTCGAACAGCCCAGCCGGCAGACCGACCGAGTTCGCTGCACGTGCCGCTGCGGTCAGATGCAACGACTCAGCGCGACGCACCAGCGCGTCGGCGTGGTAGATCGGCACGTTCGCAATACGCTCGAATTTGCCTTCCGACGCTTTCGCCGCATTGCCGCGCGCAACCGCGACGCCCGTCTTGTTCGACAGACGCGACGTCAGTTCGCCGTCGCCGAGGGCAGCCGTGCGCACTTCTTCCGAGGTGTCGAATTCGAAACCGGGCACGCCCAGCAGGCTACCCAGCACACGCAATACCTTCCATGCCGGACGCGTATCGCCGAGCGGACGCACGACGCCGTTGAACGTCTGCACCGTGCCTTCGGCGTTGACGAATGTGCCGGCAGTTTCCGTGTACGGAGCGATCGGCAGCAGCACGTCGGCGTATTCCGCGCCGGTCTGGAACGGCGACATCACGACGACCATTTCAGCCTGCTTCAACGCGGCCAAAGCCTGCGCCGGATTGGCCGTGTCGAACTCCGGTTCGACGTTCAGCAGCACATAACCCTTGCGCGGTTGCTCGAACACTTCGCGAGCGTTCAGACCGCCCTCGCCCGGCAACGCGTTCACGAGATGCGCGCCGACCGTGTTGGCCGCTTCCGTGAGGAAGCCCAGCGTCGCGCCGGTCGCGTCCGCGATCCATTGCGCCGCGGCGTGAATGACCGCGAAATCCGGATGACGGACCGCGCTGTTGCCCAGCAACACGAGGCGGCGTTCGCCCGTGGCAAGCGACTTCGCGACTCGCTTGTTGGCGTCCGTCGGCTGCGTGCCGGCGAAAGCTTCCGGCAGTGCCACGCCGTTGGCTTCCGACACTGCGCCGGCGATGCCAGCCAGCGCTTCCAGCCATGCCGACGGCGCTGCTACAACGCGCTCCGCTTGCGGGATCAGCGCGTCGTCGCTGGTGGACTGCACGAGCGTGAGCTTCGCGCCGCCCTTCGCAGCCTGACGCAGACGCGCGGCGAACAACGGATGATCGCGGCGCAGATCCGAGCCGATCACGAGTGCGGCGTCGACGTTCGACAGATCGGCGATAGCGGCGCCGAGCCACGGCGTACCGTTGACCGGTGCGGAGAAATCCGACTGACGCAGACGGAAGTCGACGTTGGGCGTGCCGACCGCTTGCGCCAGTTGCTTCAACAGGAACAGTTCTTCAACCGTGCTGTGGGCGCTGCCGAGTGCGGCCAGCGCGTTCGCGCCGTGGTCGCCCTTGATGCCCTTCAAACCCTTCACCACATATTCGAGCGCGGTTTGCCAGTCGGTCTCGACCCACTTGCCGCCTTGCTTGAGCATCGGCTGAGTCAGGCGCTCGGGGCTGTTCAAGCCTTCGTACGAGAAGCGGTCCTTGTCCGAAATCCAGCATTCGTTGATGGATTCGTTTTCGAACGGCAGAACGCGCATCACGCGATTGTTCTTCACCTGCACCACGAGGTTCGCGCCGACGGAATCGTGCGGGCTCACCGACTTGCGGCGCGACAATTCCCACGTACGGGCGCTGTAGCGGAACGGCTTGCTGGTCAGTGCGCCGACCGGGCACAGATCGATCATGTTGCCCGACAGCTCCGAATCCACCGTCTTGCCGACGAACGACGTGATTTCCGAATGCTCGCCGCGGCCCAGCATGCCGAGCTCCATCACGCCGGCCACTTCCTGGCCGAAGCGGACGCAACGCGTGCAGTGGATGCAACGCGACATTTCTTCCATGGAGATCAGCGGGCCGACGTTCTTGTGGAACACCACGCGCTTTTCTTCGCTGTAGCGCGATGCCGACTTGCCGTAACCCACGGCCAGATCCTGCAACTGGCACTCGCCGCCCTGATCGCAGATCGGGCAATCCAGCGGGTGGTTGATCAGCAGGAATTCCATCACGGCTTGCTGGCCCTTCACCGCCTTGTCCGACTTGGTGCGCACGATCATGCCGGCCGATACCGGCGTGGCGCATGCGGGCACCGCCTTCGGCATCTTTTCGACATCGACCAGACACATCCGGCAGTTGGCCGCAATCGACAGCTTCTTGTGATAGCAGAAGTGAGGAATGTATGTGTCGACCTTATGCGCAGCCTGGATCACCATGCTGCCTTCGGGCACCTCGACTTTCTTGCCGTCTATTTCAAGTTCAACCATGATGGTCAATCTTCCTTAACCTGTTACCGCTCAATCGTTCGCCTGTTCAGCGCCTGTTTCAGGCGATGAACCCCGCGGATGGCATGTTCTTCTGCGTGCTTATCTGCTTGTTTATCCGCAGACTCAAGCCGCTACGGTTTCCGACGCCGCTGCTGCGCCGGCATGACCGCCGACGAGGCAATGCTTGTGGGCGACGTGGTATTCGAATTCGTCCCAGTAGTGCTTGAGCATGCCGCGAACCGGCATGGCCGCTGCATCGCCGAGCGCGCAAATCGTGCGGCCCATGATGTTTTCAGCGACCGAGTTCAGCAGATCCAGATCTTCCGGACGGCCGAGCCCATGCTCGATACGATGCACGACGCGGTACAGCCAGCCCGTGCCTTCGCGGCAAGGCGTGCATTGACCACACGATTCTTCGTAATAGAAATACGACAGACGCAACAACGAGCGCACCATGCAGCGCGTCTCGTCCATGACGATGACCGCGCCCGAACCGAGCATCGAGCCAGCCTTGGCGATCGAGTCATAGTCCATGTCGGTCTGCATCATGATGTCGCCCGGAATCACCGGTGCCGACGAGCCGCCGGGAATCACGGCCTTGATCTTCTTGCCGCCGCGCATGCCGCCGGCGAGTTCCATCAACGTGGCGAATGGCGTGCCGAGCGGAACTTCATAATTGCCCGGACGCTCGACGTCGCCTGCGACGGAGAAAATCTTCGTGCCGCCGTTATTCGGCTTGCCGATCTCGAGGTAATTCTGCGGACCGATCGCAAGCAGGAACGGCACTGCGGCGAACGTCTCGGTGTTGTTGATCGTGGTCGGCTTGCCATACACGCCGAAGCTCGCCGGGAACGGCGGCTTGAAGCGCGGCTGGCCTTTCTTGCCTTCCAGCGATTCGAGCAGCGCGGTTTCTTCGCCGCAGATATAGGCACCGTAACCGTGGTGCGCATGCAGTTCGAATGAGAAGCCCGAGCCCATGATATTTTCGCCGAGGAACCCGGCGCGGCGAGCTTCGTCCAACGCTTGTTCAAAGCGTTTGTAGACTTCCCAGATTTCGCCGTGGATATAGTTGTAGCCAACCGTGATGCCCATCGCGTACGCGCCGATGGCCATGCCTTCGATCAGCGAATGCGGATTGAAGCGCAGGATGTCGCGGTCTTTGAACGTGCCCGGTTCGCCTTCGTCCGAATTGCAGACGAGGTACTTCTGGCCGGGGAACTGACGCGGCATGAAGCTCCACTTCAGGCCGGTCGGGAAGCCCGCACCGCCACGGCCACGCAGACCCGACGCCTTGACGTCGGCGATCACCTGCTCGGGCGGAATCTTCTCTTCCAGAATACGGCGCAGCTGGGCGTAACCGCCGCGCGCCACATAGTCTTCGAGATGCCAGTTGTCGCCGTTCAGGCCGGCGAGAATCAGCGGTTTGATGTGACGATCGTGTAAAGACGTCATTTCGAAAGTTCCTCGAGCAGCTGGTCGATCTTCGCGCGGCTCATGAAGCTGCACATGCGATGGTTGTTCACCAGCATCACCGGCGCGTCGCCGCACGAACCCATGCACTCACCTTCTTTCAGGGTGAATTTGCCGTCGGGCGTGGTTTCGCCGAAGTCGATGCCGAGCTTCTGCTTCAGATATTCAGCGGCGCTGTCCGAGCCGCCGTCCGGGCCGAGCTGGCACGGCAGGTTGGTGCAGAGCGTGATCTTGTACTTGCCGACCGGCGAGGTCTCGTACATCGTGTAGAAGGTAGCCACCTCCTGCACGGCGACTGCCGGCATGCCGAGATAGTCCGCGACGAACTGCATGAGTTCGGGCGTCAGCCAGCCATGCTCTTCCTGAGCAGTAGCCAACGCCGACATCACGGCGGACTGTTTCTGATCGGCGGGATACTTCGCGATCGCGCGATCGATTTCTTTCAGGCCTTCAGCTGAGATCATTTTCAGACACGACTCTTTCAATTCCTACCGAACGAAAACCTGTCGCGCGCTGCATGATGCGACAGACCCGGCGTTCCTTTGCTTGACGCGCGCTTCGATGCAATCTGAAGGCGCGCTCTGATGAATACGTCCTAGCGATCCACTTCGCCGAACACGATGTCCTGCGTGCCGATGATCGTCACGGCGTCGGCGATCATGTGACCGCGCGCCATTTCATCGAGCGTGGACAGGTGTGCGTAGCCCGGTGCGCGGATCTTCAGGCGATACGGCTTGTTGGCGCCGTCCGAAATCAGATAGATGCCGAACTCGCCCTTCGGATGCTCGACCGCGGCATACGCCTCGCCTTCCGGCACGTGGAAGCCTTCCGTGAAGAGCTTGAAGTGGTGAATCAGCTCTTCCATGTTCGACTTCATGCCCACGCGCGACGGCGGCGCAACCTTGTGATTGTCGACCATCACAGGGCCGGGATTCTTGCGCAGCCACTCAATGCACTGTTTCACGATCCGTGTGGACTGGCGCATTTCTTCGACACGCACCAGATAGCGGTCATAGCAATCGCCATTCACGCCGACCGGAATGTCGAAATCGAGCTTGTCGTAGACTTCGTACGGCTGCTTCTTGCGCAGATCCCATTCGATGCCCGAGCCACGCAGCATCGCGCCGGTCATGCCGAGATTCAGCGCACGTTCCGGGCTGACCACACCGATACCGACCAGACGTTGCTTCCAGATCCGGTTGTCGGTGAGCAGCGTTTCGTATTCGTCGACGCACTTCGGGAAACGCGTGAAGAAATCGTCGATGAAGTCGAGCAACGAGCCCTGGCGGTTCTCGTTCATCCTCGACAATGCCTTCGCATTGCGAATTTTCGACGCCTTGTATTGCGGCATTGCGTCAGGCAGATCGCGATAGACGCCGCCCGGACGATAGTAAGCCGCGTGCATCCGTGCGCCGGACACCGCTTCGTACACGTCCATCAAATCTTCGCGTTCACGGAACGCGTACAGAAACACCGCCATGGCGCCGACGTCGAGCGCGTGCGCGCCGATCCACATCAGGTGGTTCAGCACACGCGTGACTTCGTCGAACATTACGCGAATGTATTGCGCGCGTACCGGCACCTCGATGCCGAGCAGCTTTTCGATCGCCATCACGTAGCCGTGCTCGTTGACCATCATCGACACGTAGTCGAGACGGTCCATGTACGGCACCGACTGGATGAATGTTTTGGTTTCGGCGAGCTTTTCAGTCGCACGATGCAGCAGGCCGATGTGCGGATCGGCGCGCTGGATGACTTCGCCGTCGAGTTCGAGCACGAGGCGCAGCACACCGTGCGCTGCCGGGTGCTGAGGGCCGAAGTTGAGCGTGTAGTTCTTGATCTCTGCCATGGCGTTCTCTTAGTGTTTCAGACCGCCATAGCGATCTTCGCGGATCACGCGCGGCGTAATTTCCCGCGGCTCGATCGTCACAGGCTGATAGACGACGCGCTTCTCTTCCGGGTCGTAACGCATTTCGACGTAGCCGGAGACAGGGAAATCTTTACGGAACGGGTGACCAATGAAACCGTAGTCGGTCAGGATGCGGCGCAGGTCCGGGTGGCCTTCGAAGACGATGCCGTACAGGTCGAATGCTTCGCGCTCGTACCAGTTGACCGAATTCCAGATTTCGACCACAGACGGCAGGATCGGCACTTCGTCGTCCGGTGCGAACACGCGCAGACGCAGACGCCAGTTGTTCTGCACCGACAACAAATGCAGAACGGCCGCGAAACGCGGACCGTCGTAAGCGCCGTCGGCGTAGGTCTGATAGTCGACGCCGCACAGATCCACGCATTGCTCGAAACCGAGCGAGCGGTCGTCGCGCAAACGGGTTGCCACGTTGAGGTAGTCGCCAGCCTTCACGACGATCGTCAACTCACCGATTGCTTCGGTGATGTTCAGCAGGAGGCCGCCAAAGGCCGCCTCGAGGTTCGCTTTCAGGGTCTCGAGTTTGCTTGCCATATTGTGGGGGAGGCGTTGGCCTTATTGACGGGCGATTGTGTTGGTGCGGCGAATCTTGGCCTGTAACTGGATCACGCCGTACACCAGCGCTTCCGCCGTGGGCGGACAACCCGGCACATAGACGTCGACCGGCACGATCCGGTCACAGCCGCGCACCACTGAATACGAGTAGTGGTAATAGCCGCCGCCGTTCGCGCACGAGCCCATCGAAATCACCCAGCGCGGCTCGGCCATCTGGTCGTAGACCTTGCGCAGAGCCGGCGCCATCTTGTTGCACAGCGTACCGGCGACGATCATCACGTCCGACTGACGCGGACTCGGACGAAACACCACGCCAAAACGGTCGAGGTCGTAACGGGCAGCGCCCGCATGCATCATCTCGACCGCGCAGCACGCAAGACCGAACGTCATCGGCCACAGCGAGCCGGTGCGCGTCCAGTTGATCAGTTTGTCAGCCGTGGTGGTGACAAACCCTTCCTTCAAGACCCCTTCGATACTCATTTGCTTTCCACTCCAGACGGGGCGGCAAGCCTTGGCCACCCACGCAAACCGGCGATTAATCCATCATTCCCAGTCGAGGCCGCCCTTCTTCCAGATATAGGCGAAGCCCAGCAGGAATTCGAGCAGGAAAATCATCATTGCCATGAAGCCCGGCCAGCCGATGTCGCGCAGAGCAACGCCCCACGGGAACAGGAACGCGGTTTCAAGGTCGAAAATGATGAAGAGAATGGCGACGAGGTAATAGCGCACGTCGAACTTCATGCGCGCATCTTCGAATGCTTCGAAGCCGCACTCGTACGGTGCGTTTTTCTCGGTATCGGGCTTGTTGGGACCGAGGATCTTGCCGATACTGACCAGTGCTACGCCTAAACCGGTGCCCACAACGAGGAACAACAAGACGGGGAAATAGGCTGCGAGGTTCAAGACTATCCTCAATCGGTTGGTTCTGAGTGCCGTCAGGAGCATAGCACTCCTGACGCGAAATCACTTCCGAAACGCACATGCCGCAAGCCCAACGCAAGCCGCACGTCAGAAGTGAAAATGCCAGCCGAAGCGAAGCAAGCGGCTGGCATTTAGATAACATTTTGGTGCCGACGGCGAGACTCGAACTCGCACAGCTTTCGCCACTACCCCCTCAAGATAGCGTGTCTACCAATTTCACCACGTCGGCACTGCATGCAATCCGGGAAAACAACTTATAAAACCCGCGAATCGCTTCAAGACTTAGATTGTAACTGGTCTAAACAGATTGTTCAACGCACAAAAGCACGTTTGAACGAAAATTTATTTCGGCACGTCGGTCGCCGGGACGGACGCAGCCGATGCCGGCAAAACAGCCGAGCCACCTGCCGGCGCCGAGGCAGCCGAAGCCGCGACCGGCGCAGTCACAGCCGCGCCCAGCACGCCTGCAGAAGGTTTCGCACGATACGCGCCGAGGTAAGTGAGCGTCAGCGTGGTGACAAAAAATACCGCTGCGAGCACCGCCGTCGTACGCGACAAAAAGTTTGCCGAACCAGTCGCGCCGAACAGGCTTCCCGACGCACCGCTACCGAAAGCCGCGCCCATATCGGCGCCTTTGCCGTGCTGCAGCAAGACGAGGCCGATAACCCCGAGTGCCGACAACAGCTGAACGACGATAATCAATGTTTTCAAATACAGCATCACACTCACCTGAGTCTTTATTTAACCGCGCCACGCACTGCGTGTTGCACGGGATGGGGTCATCCTCGCCAAGGCGCCCTGCTTAACCGGCGACGCTCGTTGCGGCCGCCGCCTTGCAGATCGCCAGGAAATCCTGGTCTTTCAACGACGCGCCGCCGATCAGGCCGCCGTCGATATCCGGCTGGCGGAACAATTCTTCCGCGTTTTCCGGTTTCACACTGCCGCCGTACAACAGCGGCACATCCGCCACCGCCGCACCCTTTGCCGCCAGACGCGCACGCAGGAACGCATGGACTGCCTGCGCCTGCTCCGAGCTTGCGCTCTTGCCGGTGCCGATCGCCCAAACCGGCTCATACGCGACGACAAGCCGCGCCGCCTCTTGCACCGACAACTTGGCCAGCACTTCGTCCAGTTGCGTGCCGACCACCTGCTCGGTCGAACCGGCTTCGCGCTCTTCAAGCGTTTCGCCGACACAGACGATCGGCGTCAGGCCTGCTTCCAGCGCGCGCTGCGTTTTCACCGCGACCAGTTCAGCACTTTCGCGATGATAGGCACGGCGTTCCGAGTGTCCGACGATCGCGAGCGTGGCGCCGAAATCCACCACCATCGGCGCGGCCACTTCGCCGGTATAGGCGCCATGCGTGAACGCTGACACGTCCTGCACGCCCCACACGACCCGGCTGCCTTCCAGCAACGATTGAGACTGCGCGAGGTACGGACTCGGCACGCAGACGCCGACGCGCACGTCGGCCGGCAATTCGCCCGCGCCTTGCGCCACGGCTTGCAACAGCGTGGCATTCTCGGCGAGGCGCCCGTGCATCTTCCAGTTACCGACTACCAGTTTGGCTCGTTGTTTCGACATCGTCTCGTCTTGTCTTGGCGGCGGACTTTGTTTGCGCTTACAGTCCGCCTTTCGGTTTCATGCGGCGTGCGCAAAACGCGCAATTTTACTGCGTGGGGTGGATCGGGTCAAACCGACCGTGTCAAGCGTCCTGACCCCAAGACAGTACGATCTTGCCGACATGCGTGCTGCTCTCCATCAGCGCGTGCGCGTCGGCAGCCTGCGCGGCCGGGAACACGCGATGCACCACCGGCTTGATGCGGCCGTCTTCGAGATGCGGCCAGACATGCTCTTTCAACTGCGCGGCAATCTTCGCCTTGAATTCGATCGGCCTCGGACGCAGTGTCGAACCGGTCAGCGTCAAACGGCGGCGCAGCACCTCGTTCAGATTGAGCTCCGCTTTCGCGCCACCCAGCAACGCGATCAGCACGATGCGGCCACCATCTGCCAACGCCGTCAGCTCGCGCGACACATAACTGCCCGCCACCATGTCGAGCACCACGTCGACGCCGCGATCGTTGGTCAGCGACTTGATCACTTCGACGAAATCCTCAGTCTTGTAGTTGATCGCCCGCTCCGCGCCCAACGCTTCACAGGCGCGGCACTTCTCGTCCGAGCCAGCGGTCGCGAACACGCGAAAGCCGAGCGCATGCGCAATCTGGATCGCCGTCACGCCGATGCCGCTGGAACCGCCCTGCACCAGCAGCGTTTCGTTCGGCGCGCCTTCGCCCTTGCCGAGTTGCGCACGGTCGAACACATTGCTCCACACCGTGAAGAACGTTTCCGGCAGCGAAGCCGCTTCGACATCCGACAAACCGGCCGGCACCGGCAGGCACTGCAGCAGCGGCGCGACCGCGTATTCCGCGTAGCCGCCGCCGGCCAGCAACGCGCACACGCGATCGCCTACCTTCAGACCGAACGGGTTGTTCTTCTCGTCGATCGACCCTTCGACGATTTCACCCGCCACTTCCAGCCCCGGCAGATCCGACGCGCCCGGCGGCGGCGCATAGCCGCCCTTGCGCTGGAACACGTCCGGACGGTTGATGCCGGATGCGGCCACCTTGATCAGCACCTCGCCTGCTTTTGGCTGCGGCGTGGGCCGCTCAGCCAGCTTCAGGACGTCCGGCGCTCCGAATTCGGTGATTTCGATCGCTTTCATCTGCGTCAACTCCAAGATTGGATTGCGTTGCATGCCGGAATGAACAAATAGAGTACCCGTTTCTGTCCACCTGCAACGCAATCCACCCTGCACCCTTCATAAAAAACGGCCGGCGCGCATTCACGCTGCCGGCCGTTGTGCCGCTACCGCATTACTGCGGCGTCGGTTCGCCTTGCGGCGCGCCGCTTGCGCCATTCGCGCCTTCATTCAGCAACGCCTTGGCCGACAAACGCACGCGGCCCTTTTCGTCCGTCTGGATGACCTTGACCTTCACTTGCTGGCCATCCTTCAGGTAGTCGTTGATGTCCTTGATACGCTCGTTGGCGATTTCGGAGATGTGCAGCAGACCATCCTTGCCCGGCAGGATGTTCACGATCGCGCCGAAATCGAGCAGCTTGAGCACGGTGCCTTCGTACACCTGGCCCACTTCGACTTCCAGCGTGATGTTCTCGATACGCTTCTTCGCTTCGGCCATCCCTTCGCTGCTCGTGCTGGCGATGGTGACGACGCCGTCGTCGGAAATATCGATCGTCGTGCCGGTTTCTTCGGTCAGCGCGCGGATCACCGAACCACCCTTGCCGATCACGTCGCGAATCTTTTCCGGATTGATCTTGATGGTGATCATGCGCGGTGCGTAGTCCGACAGCACCGTGTTCGCGCCCGACACCGCCGAGGTCATCTTGCCGAGGATGTGCATACGGCCTTCCTTCGCTTGCGCGAGGGCGACCTG
This sequence comes from Paraburkholderia sp. BL9I2N2, assembly GCF_004339745.1. Lineage (GTDB taxonomy): Bacteria > Pseudomonadota > Gammaproteobacteria > Burkholderiales > Burkholderiaceae > Paraburkholderia. Next base: position 2,963,112 of record NZ_SMGP01000001.1, read on the forward strand.
CATGATTTCCTTGGTAATGCCCTGGATCTTGATGTCCATCTGCAGCGCGGTCACGCCTTGTTCCGTGCCCGCCACCTTGAAGTCCATGTCGCCGAGGTGATCTTCGTCGCCGAGGATGTCGGTCAGCACGGCGAACTTATTGCCTTCCAGGATCAGGCCCATGGCGATGCCGGCGACGTGCGCCTTCATCGGCACGCCGGCGTCCATCAGCGCGAGGCAGCCGCCGCACACCGAAGCCATCGACGAGGAACCGTTCGATTCCGTGATTTCCGACACGACGCGAATCGAGTAGCCGAATTCGTCGGCGCTCGGCAGGCAGGCAGCCAGCGCGCGCTTGGCGAGACGGCCGTGACCGATTTCACGGCGCTTCGGCGAACCGACGCGGCCCGTTTCGCCGGTCGCGAACGGAGGCATGTTGTAGTGGAGCATGAAGCGTTCGCGGTACTCGCCTTCGAGCGCGTCGATGTTCTGCTCGTCGCCCTTCGTGCCCAGCGTGGCCACCACCAGCGCTTGCGTTTCGCCGCGCGTGAACAGTGCCGAACCGTGGGTACGCGGCAGCACGCCGGTACGGATTTCGATCGGACGCACGGTGCGCGTGTCGCGGCCGTCGATACGCGGTTCGCCGTTCAGGATCTGCGTACGGACGATCTTCGCTTCGATGTCGAACAGCACGTTGCCGACGGTTGCCTTGTCGGCCGCCACCGTGCCGCCTGCTGCGGCGTCTTCTTCCAGCTTCGCCGACGTGGCTGCGTAGACTTCCTTCAGCTTGGTCGAACGGGCTTGCTTGTCGCGCAGTTGGTAAGCCGCGAGCAGGTCGGCTTGCGCCAGTTCCGTCACGCGTGCGATCAGCGGCTCGTTCTTCGCCGCCGGTTGCCAATCCCATTCCGGCTTGCCGCCTTCGCGGACCAGTTCGTGGATTGCGTCGATCGCGATCTGCATTTGTTCGTGGCCGAACACGACGCCGCCGAGCATCACTTCTTCGCTCAGTTGCTGCGCTTCCGATTCCACCATCAGCACCGCGCGTTCCGTACCGGCGACGATCAGGTCGAGCGCCGATTCCTTCATTTGCGGACGCGTCGGGTTCAACACGTATTCGTTGTTGATGTAGGCCACGCGTGCTGCGCCGACCGGGCCGTTGAACGGCAGACCCGACACGGCGAGCGCCGCCGACGCGCCGATCAGCGCGGGGATGTCAGCGGGGATTTCGGGGTTCAGCGACAGGACGTGGATCACAACCTGGACTTCGTTGTAGAAGCCTTCCGGGAACAGCGGGCGCAGCGGACGATCGATCAGGCGCGAGATCAGCGTTTCGCCTTCCGACGGACGGCCTTCGCGGCGGAAGAAGCCACCCGGGATCTTGCCGGCGGCGTAAGTCTTTTCGAGGTAGTCGACGGTCAGCGGGAAAAAGTCCTGACCCGGCTTGGCCGTCTTGGCGCCGACCACGGTGGCCAGCACCACGGTATCTTCGACGTCGACGATTACGGCACCGCTCGCCTGGCGAGCGATTTCGCCGGTCTCGAGGCGAACCTTATGTTGTCCCCACTGAAATTCTTTGACGATCTTATTGAACATAGTCATTGCTTTTCCTCTTCGTAATGCCGCGCGGACCAGAAGCGGCGCGGCAACGCCAGGACCGGCGCCGCATGGGAAGAGTAGTGTTATGCCATTCCAGAGAACCACGCCCTACGTCGAGTACGCGCGCGAACCGCTGGAATGACACAAAGCTCCGCCCCTGAAGCCCGGCCATGAATCTCTTCTTTACTGCTTGCTCTACTGCTTGATTACTGCTGCCTGCTCCCGCCGCATGAACCGGCACGCCACTGCGGAGAACAGCCGGCGCGCATCACATGAAGCGCACCGTGCAAAAACAAAATGCCTGTATCAGTGGAACTGACACAGGCATCTTGCTGAACGACTGGCCGATTACTTACGCAGACCCAGCTTTTCGATCAGTGCGCGGTAACGATCCGCGTCCTTACCCTTCAGGTAGTCGAGCAGCTTACGACGGCGGCTCACCATGCGCAGCAGACCGCGGCGGCTGTGGTGATCTTTCGTGTGTGCCTTGAAGTGAACGGTCAGTTCGTTGATGCGGGTCGTGAGCAGCGCGACCTGAACTTCGGGGGAGCCGGTGTCGTTAGCGGCGCGTGCGAATTGCGCAACGACTTCGGACTTCTTGCTTGTTTCAACTGCGGACATGTCGATTTCCTTAAGAACTAGACAGGCGGTCACGGAAGAAAGGCCGTGCCGTGGGTTACCCGTGTGCTTTAAATATTGCTGACAGGCCTTGGACAAAGGCTTGCCTCACAACGGGACGCGTATTGTAGCACAGCCCAATCCGGCCGCGAACCCCGCTGTGCCGGGCGATGGCGCGCCTCACCTCGATCACGGCCGCTTCATCCTGCAGACGGTCGGCAGGACGGTGCGCTCGGGCGGCAGCGCCAGCACCGTGCGAAAACCGTAGCCGGAGCCTTCGTTATCGAAATGCACGCCCGGCGTACCGGCTTTGTCCATCTCCATCACGTAAAGGGGCTGGATCAGTTGATGATCGTCGGCGCGCATCCACGAGGCGTGAAAGCCGTTGTCGAACTTGATTCCCTCGAGGGCTTTCGCCACCGCCATCGGATCGGCGCTGCCGGCGCGCGTCATTGCCGCAGCCAGAGTTTCGATCATCAGCGGCATGCGCAGCACCGGGTAGTCGTCCTGCGCGGCCGGAAAGCGCGCCCGGAAGGCCCCGTACCAGGCGTCGGACGCCGCGCCGCCGGCGTTCGGATGCCAGTCTGCCACCGCGACCACGTGACCGACGCCGGCGTCGCCCAAAGCGGCGGGCGCGCCGAGGCTGTTGCCGTAGAACGTGTAGAACTTCGTGTCCAGCCCCTGCTCGCGCGCGGCCTTGACGAGCAGCGTCAGGTCGTTGCCCCAGTTGCCGGTGATCACGGCGTCCGCCCCGCTTGCGCGAATCTTCGCGATGTACGGCGCGAAGTCCTTCACGCGGCCGATTGGATGAAATTCGTCGCCGACCACCGCGATGTCCGGACGCTTCGTCGTCAGCGTCGAACGCGCGAGGCTGCTGACGTCGTGTCCGAAGCTGTAATCCTGGTTCAGCAGATAGACCTTCTTCACCGCCTTGTGGCGCTGGATCACGTCGGCCAGCGCGTCCATGCGCATGCCCGCGTGCGCGTCGAAGCGGAAATGCCAGAAGCTGCAGTTGGCGTTGGTCAGCGACGGGTCGTCGGCGGAATAGTTGAGGAACAGTTCGCGGTTGCCCGGTTCGCGGCTGTTCTGCTTGTCGATCGCGCCGATCAGCGCGGCGGCGACCGCCGAGCTGTTGCCCTGCATGATGTAGCCGATATGACGGTCGGCGGCCGCGCGCAATTGCGTGAGCGCCTCTTCGGTGCCGCCCTTGCTGTCGAGCACGACCAGCTCGAACGGATGCGCGCCGTCGGCGAGCTTCACGCCGCCGTGCGCATTCACCTGCTCGACGCCAAAGCGCAGGTTGCGCTCCACCGCCGCGCCCGCGTTGGCGAACGGGCCGGACATGCCTTCGATCAGCGCCAGCTGGATCGGCGCGCCGGTGGGTTTGCTCGCCGGCTTTGTTCCAAGGCCGGCCGCGGGATTGGCTGCCGGCTCGCTCGCCGCATACGCCATCGCCGCCATCGACATCGCCGCCAGCACCGCTGCCGCCGTCCGTTGCCACTTCGCCATCGTCATCACCCCGCCTGATTGGTGAAAGCGCGGATCATATGGTGTTCAGCACGGAATAAGCAAGCCGGCGCAAGCGTTATCGTATTGCCCGGCCGGCTCTTCATGAAGCGCAAATCTTTTGCCGCAGCGCGTGTCAAAATAATGCGTCTCGATGATAAAAACCGCTACTCAAACGCCATCGGAGGAATTCATGTTCAACCGCCATCACACCACGGCGGCCTCGATCGGAGCGCCGGCCGCGGGGCGCTTGCGCCGCGCGGCGCTCGTCTGCCTGAGCGCGCTGGCGCTTGCCGGCTGCGTGCAGCCGTGGCAGCAATACACCCAAGGCGCGGACGAATCGACCATCGTCGCGCGCCTCGGCCCGCCGCGCGAAAGCTATGACCTGCCGAACGGCGGCAAGCGGCTGATGTGGCCGACCCAGCCGATGGGCGAAACCACCACCGCGGCCGACATCGACGCATCCGGCAAGATCGTCAACGTGCGCCAGGTGCTGCAGCCCAACGAGTTCTACCGCGCCGAAATCGGCAAATGGACCAAGAGCGACGTGCTGGTGAACTTCGGCCGCCCGGTCGAAACGTCGTACTTCCCGTTGATGAAGCGCGAAGTCTGGACCTACCGTTATCTGGAAGACAACGTCTGGTACATGATGTACAGCTTTTATTTCGATGAGCAGGGCATCGTGCGCCTGACGCAGAAAACGCCCGATCCGTTGCACGATCCGGATCGCCGCAGCCTGTTCTGAGCGCCGCCTGATCCGATTCGCATGCATCTACGAAGCCGCCTTCCCGGGCGGCTTTTTTTTATTTATTACGCATGGCGGCGAATTTTATTTCGCGCACAGCGGATTTATTTTTTGATAGAAAGGCTTTCGTAAGCATTGATTCGGTGCTGGCCTCTCATGAGGCCGCACGAGCGCAGCCGTGAATTCGGCGCCGGATGAATGCGCCCCACTACGGAGCCGCTATCGATGAATCGTCCCAAACGCCTGCTGGTCGCCAACGTCGCCTGGGCGCATGAAACCGCCGTGCGCAACCCCGAGTTTTTCCGCGATCTGGTGCGCGGCCAGAATCCCCACGTCCTGTGGATCGGCTGCTCGGACAGCCGTGTGCCCGCCGAGACCATTACGCATTGCGAACCGGGCGACCTGTTCGTCCACCGCAACATCGCCAACCTCTTTCAGCCCGACGACGACAATTCGGCGAGTGTCCTCGAATATGCGGTGAAGGTGCTGAAGGTCGGCCACGTGATCGTCTGCGGCCATTACGGATGCGGCGGCGTGCGCGCCGCGCTGCTGCCGCCCGAGCCGAGCCTGCCGCATGTGAATCGGCGGATCGCGCCGCTTTGCACGCTCGCCAAGGCGCATCGCGAAGAACTGCAGGACCACGAAAGCGAACGTGAGCGTGTCAACCGCCTCGCCGAGCTGAACGTGCTCGAACAGGTGCGTGGGTTGCGCGCGCACCCCGTCGTGCGGGAGGCCGATACGGCGCCACTCGTACACGGCTGGATCTTCGCGCTCGAAGACGGGCGCATCAAGGTCCTCACGTCCGGCTACGAAGCCGACGACGCGATGACCTGCACGACCGCCGCCCACAGCGCCGCCGCTTGACGCGACACCCACGCGGCACTGCATGCGAATCCGATCCGGTTCAGCTTTCGCCGCATACCAGGCCCCACTCCTCACTGCACCGACACCATGAACCTTCGAGCTTTCTTCTCCACGTTTCAGCGCGACCTGCTTGCGGGCACGGTCGTTTTTCTAGTGGCCCTGCCGCTTTGTCTGGGTATCGCTAACGCATCGGGCGTCGAACCATTTGCCGGGCTTGTCTCGGGCATCGTCGGCGGGCTGGTGGTGGCCGTGCTGAGCGGCTCGCGCTTGAGCGTGAGCGGGCCGGCGGCGGGCCTCGTCGTGATCGTCGTCGATGGGATCGCGCAGCTTGGCAGCTTCTCCGCGTTCCTGCTGGCCGTGCTGCTGTCCGGCGCGATCCAGTTCGGTTTCGGCATGCTCAAAGCCGGCCGTTTTGCAGCCTATGTGCCGTCGCCGGTGATCAAGGGCATGCTCGCGGCCATCGGCGTGCTGCTGATCGTCAAGCAGTTTCCGCTCGCGCTCGGACTGTCCGGCGTGCATGCGGCGTCGGGTACGCAAGCTGCCTCGCTGGCGCCCGGAGCGGTTGCCACGCCGTTCGGCTCGATTTCGCTTGCAGCCTGCGTGATCACCCTGCTGTCGCTGGCGATTCTGATCGGCTGGGAGACGCGCGCATTTCGGCGCTTCGCATTGGTGCGCCGCGTACCGGCGCCGCTCGCCGTCGTTCTGCTGGGGATCGGCGCGACGTTGCTGCTCAGCGTGCTGGCGCCGTCGCTCGCGCCGCCCGCCGAACATCGGGTCGCCCTGCCGCCGCTGGAATCGTTCGCGGCCTTGCAACTCGCGTTGGAATGGGCCGACTTCGGGCCGCACTTCGCGCAGCTCGTCAATCCCGATGTCTGGCGCGTCGCCATCACGCTGGCGATCGTTGCGAGCCTGGAAACGCTGCTGAGCCTCGAAGCCGTCGAGCAGATCGATCCCGAACGACGCGCCGCGCCGCCGGATCGCGAGTTGAAGGCGCAAGGCGTGGGCAACCTGATTGCCGGCGCGATCGGCGGCTTGCCGATCACGTCGGTGATCGTGCGCAGTTCGGCCAATGTGCATGCGGGCGCGCAAAGCCGGCTCTCGGCGTTCATTCACGGCGTGCTGTTGCTCGTCAGCGTGTTTGCACTCACTAGCGTCATCAACCTGATTCCGCTGGCCTGTCTGGCGGCGATCCTGATCTTCACGGGGTTGAAGCTCGCCAAGCCGTCGCTATTCGTCGCCGTCGCGAAACAGGGCTTTGCACCGTTCGCGCCGTTTATCGTCACGCTGGTCGGCGTGCTCGCGACCGACCTGCTGATCGGCATCGTGCTCGGCATTCTGTGCAGCGTGCTGCTCGCGTTGTACGCGAATCTGCGCAGCCCGATCGTGCTCGCGCAACACGGCGATCACTATCTGCTGTCGTTTCGCAAGGACGTGTCGTTTCTCGGCAAGGTGGCGCTCAAGCACTACCTGCAGCAGGTTCCTGACGGCGCCACCTTGATCGTCGATGCGACGCGCGCCGATTTCGTCGACCACGACGTGCGCGAACTGCTCGACACATTCGTGGCCGACGCGCCACGCCGCGGCATCGCCGTTGAAGTGCGGCATCAGGTGCAGGCACAGGCACGCGCTTCACGCGGCTGGTCGATGCGACGGACGGCGACGGAGTAACGCCGCTCGCAATGAAAAAGCCCCGTGCCAATCAAGGCACGGGGCTCTCCCGGCTCGTACGAGAACGATGACCACGCCGTCGCACCGTCAGCGCGCTGCTACCACACCGCTTACTCCGAACGTTGCGGATTCAATTTGTCCGCGTTCGAGTACAGCTTGTTGAGCGCCGAGATATACGCCTTCGCCGAAGCCGCGACGATATCCGGATCAGTGCCCACGCCGTTGACGATGCGCCCGCTCTTCGACAGACGCACGGTCACTTCGCCTTGCGCCTGCGTGCCGGTGGTGATCGCATTCACCGAGTAAAGCAGCAGTTCCGAGCCGCTGCCCACTTCCGTTTCGATCGCGTTCAGCGTGGCGTCGACCGGGCCATTGCCGCGCGCTTCGCCGGTCACTTCCTTGCCTTCCACCGAGAACACGATTTTCGCGTGCGGCTGCTCGCCGGTTTCCGAATGTTGCGACAGCGACAGGAACTTATAGTGCTCCCTCTCCTGCGCCTCGGCGGATTCTTCCGTGACGATCGCGATGATGTCTTCGTCGAAGATTTCCGACTTGCGGTCGGCCAGTTCCTTGAAGCGCGCAAACGCCGTGTTCAACTCGCCTTCGCTATCCAGCGCGATACCCAGTTCCTGCAGACGCTGCTTGAACGCGTTACGGCCCGACAGCTTGCCGAGCACGATCTTGTTCGCACTCCAGCCCACGTCTTCGGCGCGCATGATTTCGTAGGTGTCGCGCGCCTTCAGTACGCCGTCCTGATGGATGCCCGAAGCGTGCGCAAACGCGTTTGCCCCGACCACCGCCTTGTTCGGCTGCACGACGAACCCGGTGATCTGCGACACCAGCTTCGAAGCCGGCACGATCTGCGTGGTATCGAGACCGATATCGAGGCCGAAGTAATCCTTGCGGGTCTTCACCGCCATCACGATTTCTTCGAGCGACGTGTTACCCGCGCGCTCGCCGAGGCCGTTGATCGTGCATTCGACCTGACGCGCGCCGCCGATCTGCACGCCGGCCAGCGAATTCGCCACCGCCATGCCGAGGTCGTTATGGCAATGCACCGAGAACACCGCTTTATGCGAGTTCGGAATGCGCTCGCGCAGCGTTTTGACGAGCTGGCCGTACAACTCCGGCACGCCATAACCGACCGTATCCGCGATGTTGATCGTAGTCGCCCCTTCGGCGATCACCGCTTCCAGCACGCGGCACAGAAAGTCCATATCCGAGCGGCTGCCGTCTTCCGGCGAGAACTCGACGTCGTCGGTGAATTTGCGGGCGAAACGCACGGCCAGCTTGGCCTGCTCGAAGACCTGGTCCGGCGTCATGCGCAGCTTCTTTTCCATGTGCAACGGCGAAGTTGCGATGAACGTGTGGATGCGGAAGTGATCGGCGGGTTTGAGCGCGTCGGCCGCGCGCTGAATGTCTTTGTCGTTGGCGCGGGCGAGCGAACAGACCGTGCTGTCCTTGATCAGGCCCGCGATCGTATGGATCGAATCGAAGTCGCCGTTCGAGCTTGCCGCGAAGCCCGCTTCGATCACGTCCACTTTCATCCGCTCGAGTTGCTTGGCGATACGGATTTTCTCTTCTTTCGTCATTGACGCGCCGGGCGATTGCTCGCCGTCTCGCAACGTGGTGTCGAATATGATCAGTTTGTCGGACATGTCGAGTCTCCTGCGGAGTCGTTCAATTGTAGGGATGGGATATTGGAATTCGGCTGTCTGCGCCACCGCTGGCGACACTCGATCACGGAGAAGGCGGACGGAGGGTAAAACGATCAGCGTGACCCGAAGCGTGGCCATCAGCGCGGCGGACGCTCCAGCAAGGGCACGCTCAGCGGCGCGCCGCCTGTCGAGGCTCGTTGCGCGGTTCGACAAGGAACGTGAACGCATTGATCCAACGACTATAGCGACATTCCCGCCGGCGTGCAATTAGCGCCGGACCTGCCTACGGAGCGTTGCGGGGCACCGCCAAACGGGCTCGCCAAACGAAAAACGGCGACCCGGAGGCCGCCGTTTTCCTGTGTCATGCACATCAGCGCACGCGAGCGAACCGTTACCTGTCGCCTGTCACCGAGCGAGCCGGATTCGCCCTGCCCCGCATCGCCTGATAACCCCAGAACACGTAACCGGACAGGCCGTACAGCACGAACAGGCCGAACAGCATCAGCGGCGGGTCGGAGGACACCAGCACGAACGCGACCACTACCAGCAGAATCACGCCGAAGGGCACGCGATGCCGCACGTCGAGCGCCTTGCCGCTATAAAACGGCGCGTTCGACACCATCGTCACGCCGGCGTAGATGGTCAGCACGAAGGCAACCCACGGCAGCCAGACCAGCTTGAGCGGCACGCGGTTGTCGGTGGCGAGCCACACGAAACCGGCGATCAGCGCCGCCGCGGCCGGGCTCGGCATGCCCTGGAAGAAACGCTTGTCGACCACGCCGATGTTCGTGTTGAAGCGCGCGAGACGCAACGCGGCGCCCGAACAGTAGACGAACGCCGCGAGCCAGCCCCAGCGGCCGAGGTCCTTCAGAATCCACTCGTACATCACGAGCGCCGGCGCCACACCGAACGACACCATGTCCGACAGGCTGTCGAACTGCTCGCCGAACGCGCTTTGCGTATGCGTCATGCGGGCGACGCGGCCATCCATGCCGTCGAGCACCATGGCCACGAAGATCGCGATGGCCGCGACCTCGAAGCGCACATTCATGGCCTGCACCACGGCAAAGAAGCCACAGAACAGGGCCGCGGTGGTAAAGGCGTTCGGCAGCAGATAAATGCCGCGCTTTCTCAGGAACTGCTGACGCTGGGCGCGCCGGCTGTCGACCGCCGCCTCCGTCACCATCGGCTTGTTACGGCGGAACGGACGCGGAAGCGGTCCGCTGTTACGGGGTCGACGCGGTTTGAATGCGGCCATTCGGAAAACCTCCTTGGTGCCGCTTTATAGTTCAGCGAGGATCGTGGACGACGCCGAAACCTTCTCGCCGATCGACACACGCGGACGGCTGCCCAGCGGCAGATACACGTCGACGCGCGAACCGAAGCGGATAAATCCGTACCGTTGACCACGGGTGAGCGGCTCACCTGCCCGTACGTAGCAAAGAATGCGCCGCGCGATCAAACCGGCGATCTGCACCGAGGTCACCGTCTGTCCGCCGGCCATTTCGATCACCACCGCATTGCGCTCGTTTTCGGTGGAAGCCTTGTCCACTGCGGCATTGAGATACGCGCCCGGGAAATATTCGACCTTGGAGATTGCGCCATCCACCGGTGAACGTTGCGAGTGGACGTTGAAGACGTTCATGAACACGCTGATCTTCAGCGCTTCACGGTTGGCATACGGATCATGCGCGGTTTCGACCGCGACGATACGGCCGTCGGCCGGGCACAGCACGGCATTCGCCTGCGTGGGGATCGGGCGCGCCGGATCGCGGAAGAACTGCACGACGAAGATCAGGAGGAGCCAGAACAGCCATGAAAAGCCGAACCCCGCGATGAAGTGAACCAGGAGTGCAACGACGGCCGCGATGGCGATGAACGGCCAGCCTTCTCGCGCGATGATCGGATGAGGGTAATTCATGAATGGCTTCTGTGTTTTTGGAGGGTAGCCCCCCTTCCTCGCGGAAGAAGGGCCCCCTAAGAACCGTACGTGCGAGTTTCCCCGCATACGGCTCAAATCTACAAACAAAGCCCGGTCTTAGGACCGGGCCGGCTTAGTTACCGCAATTTTACCTGCGTGCACCTGCTGATGGCAGTGTGGGTGAAGCAGAACCCTGTTCGAGAGAGCGTCCGTGCCACCGTGCATCCGATACTCTAGATGATGGTCATGCCAGCCGGTCTCCTTTGTCAGGGCACAGCCACAATGCGAGCAAAGCCCGTCTTGCGACATATACAGCGAAACCCATTGCTTCCGATAACGCATTGAGTGTTCCATGCGCGCCTGTCGCAACTGTTCGCCGTACTGCTCCCACTCAGGATCAAAGGGATTGAATGCTCCTTTGACCTTTCTGTGTCGCTTAATTTCCGTACCGCTGATCTGGTACAGGCTAAGCAACCCCTTACCATCGTCGTCACGAGCTACAGGAACAGCGAACACCCAGTGTCGATTGCCCTCCGAGTGAAAGTATTTCTTCTTCACCCATTCGGCGCTCTTGTTCAGGTGCCGCCTCTTCGACCACCGCCAAAGCCTTCGGAAAATCAAAGACTCCATGCGGCTGTATGCCTCTTTGGCGACCACAGGACTGTGATACTGCGCCCAGCCCCGTAGCATCGGGTTCAGCAGTCGAATCAGATTCTCCTGCTTTACCGTCTTATGACCGCTGATCGTATCCGCCACCTTGCGATAGAACGTTTTCACGTTCTTCTTGCTCGGCTTGATGAGTAGCGTCCCCGAGTACTTACGGAAATTCCACCCCAGGAAATCGAAGCCTTGGTCAATGTGTGTGATCCGCGTTTTCTCCTCGGACAGTTGCAGACCTCGAACGGCAAGGAATGTTTCCACCCAAGGTCGAACTTCCTGCTCCAGCAACTCTTGCGAGTCACCGGTGATCACGAAGTCGTCCGCGTACCGCACCACATTGACTTTAAGCTTGTTGGCTTTTGCGATCCCAAACTTCGCACTAAGGTGCGCTAGCAGTTCTCGCTCCAGCCCGTTCAGCGTCACATTCGCCAGCGTCGGAGAAATGATCCCTCCTTGCGGCGTACCGGCCTCTGTCGCCTGAAGCTGCCCCTTGTAAATCAGGCCAGCTTTCAGCCATTTCCGGAGGATTTCCTTGTCCATCAGGACATGGGTCTCCAACCAGTTATGGCTAATATGGTCGAAGCATCCCTTGATATCCGCCTCCAGCACCCAACGGGCTGAGCCCTTCTGGGACATGGCGACGAATATCTGTGACATGGCGTCAGCCGTCGAGCGGTTTAACCTGAACCCATAAGAGTTCGGGTCGCTCGTCGATTCCGACACCGGCTCCAAGGCCAGCAGATACAAGGCTTGCATCGCCCTGTCCCGCATGGTCGGAATGCCCAGAGGGCGCTCCTTTCCATTGGCCTTGGGGATAAAGACTCTCCGTAAAGGCAGAGGCTTATATCCACGCCGCTTCAACCTGCCGACAGCAAGCCATCGGCTCTCAGGCGAGTCCCAAAGTTCGCGATCGACTCCAGCCGTTCGCGCACCCTGATTCTGCGTAACACGTCGTACCGCATACAGCTTTGCGGACAACGTGCGGGTCAACATCCGTTGCAGGGCTCTCCCCCTGCGCCAGTTGCCTTCCCGCGTCGCCTTCGCAATTCGAATCTGCATCCCTCTCACGTTCCGTTCAACCCGCCGCCAATCTACGGCGTACCAGTTGTCCGGCGCGTGGGAAAGCGCAGATCCGTCCTTTCGGACAGATACTCTCATGCTGCTCTCCTACTCGAAGAAGTGAATCCCGAGCGAAGAACAGATCGCCCCTTGCGGGAGCGATCTGCTCCCGCAAGGGGGGTTAAAAAACATATGCAGACGGTCCAGAAGCCCGACAGCAATCATCTTCCAGCTAAGGGTTAGTCAGCCATCTTGCGACGGTAGACCAGACGGAAGTCTGCCCGCTTTCGCGTGGGGTAATGTTCCAACCCCTATCCGACCCATTACAGACCGGCTTTCGCTTTCTCCGTCGTCCCATACCTGCACAATCAACAGCGTCCCTCACGGTTCGCCTGCCAGTCAAACTACGACCGGCAACCATACAGGCTTACCACGTTCCCGGCATGTCACACGACTGACTTAGGTTCTGCCTATTCCCCGGCGGTCCGATGACGACGTAACCCGAATTTACAGCGGGTTATCCGACCGCACACCTGTTTGGTTGATGCCTGTCAGCAGCTTTGGCACCGTCCTACTTACGAGGTTTATCAGCAGTTCACTTGCATTAACCATATCAGCCAGCCTAGCCCCTCAACCCCGTTGCTGCTGGGAGTCTCCGGATGGTCATCTCGCAACCACCATCCGCCCGAACTTCCGGGGGGTACATTGTTAGAAGAGCTTCACACCTCACCGTTGCCAGTGACGCATGTCTTCCTAGGCTACTGCTGGTCGTACAGCAGGTTCACTACCCTCGCCAATGCAGCCAGCGAGGCCGAACAATGACACACCGAGCTTTTCGCTCGTATCGTTTAGCGACTCCGTTGCCCTGAGGCGCAGGAATTGCAAACATCACCCCGCCCTGTCGGCGGAGATGAAGCCGCTGACTGGGCGGGACCTGACGGTAATCAGGTCAATGCAATACGGTTGACGGCGGAATGCACCGTGTCCCGTGTTCACTACTAAGGTGTGCCCCTAAGGACACATCTACTGCTTAAAGTGCGGCTCACAAGGGAGCCGCCTGCGGAGGGCATGGTGAGTTCAGTCGAGACCTTCCTCAATAACCCTCTAGTCGATGCCCCGTAACGTGGGGCTGACGGACACGAGCGTGCGTGTCGCACGTAAAACCGTAGGATAGCAAAAGCCGCCCAGGGTTCAGCACCCTTGGACGGCTTTTTGATCTGTCCGGCTATTGCGGCACGGCGCCGCGCCGGACAACAGCTAGAACCAGCTTAGTTCTTCGACTGGTCGACCAGCTTGTTCTTCGCGATCCACGGCATCATCGCGCGCAGCTTCGCACCGACCTGTTCGATCTGGTGCTCGGACGTCAAACGGCGGCGCGATTGCAGCGTCGGTGCGCCAGCCTTGTTTTCGATGATGAAGCTCTTTGCGTACTCGCCCGTCTGAATGTCGGTCAGCACGGCCTTCATCGCCTTCTTCGTTTCCGCCGTCACGATACGCGGACCCGTCACGTACTCGCCGTATTCGGCGTTGTTCGAGATCGAGTAGTTCATGTTCGCGATGCCGCCTTCGTAGATCAGGTCGACGATCAGCTTCAGTTCGTGCAGGCATTCGAAGTACGCCATTTCCGGCGCGTAGCCCGCTTCCACCAGCGTTTCGAAGCCGGCCTTGATCAGGTCGACCGTACCGCCGCACAGCACGGCTTGTTCGCCGAACAGGTCGGTTTCCGTTTCTTCGCGGAAGTTCGTTTCGATGATGCCGGCACGGCCGCCGCCGTTCGCTGCCGCGTACGACAGTGCGATGTCACGTGCTGCGCCCGACTTGTCCTGCGCGACGGCGATCAGGTGCGGCACGCCGCCACCTTGCGTGTAGGTGCCGCGAACCGTGTGGCCCGGTGCCTTCGGCGCGATCATGATCACGTCGAGGTCGGCACGCGGAATCACTTGGCCGTAGTGAACGTTGAAGCCGTGTGCGAATGCCAGCGCCGCGCCTTGCTTGGCGTTGGCGTGCACTTCCTTCGCATAGACTTCGGCGATCTGTTCGTCCGGCAGCAGCATCATGACGACGTCCGCGCCCTTGACGGCTTCCGCCACTTCCTTGACTTGCAGGCCGGCGTTCTCAGCCTTGCTCCACGATGCGCCGCCCTTGCGCAGACCGACCGTGATGTTCACGCCGCTTTCCTTCAGGTTCAGCGCGTGCGCATGGCCTTGCGAGCCATAGCCGATGATGGTGACTTGCTTGCCCTTGATGAGGGAGAGGTCAGCGTCCTTGTCGTAGAAAACTTTCATGTCGGTTCCTTGGCTAAATTCGATGATTCAGTGAAATTCAAATGCTGCAAATAGTGTGTTGCGTGGCCGGGTTGGTGCAGGCACGGCCCGGCCTGGATCGAGACGGTTGAACGCTCGCGCGTCACACCTTCAGAATGCGCTCGCCGCGACCAATCCCCGAGCTGCCCGTGCGGACCGTTTCGAGAATCGCCGTGGCGTCGAGCCCTTCGATAAAGGCGTCGAGCTTGTCGCTCGCGCCCGTCAGTTCGATCGTGTAGGTCTTTTCGGTGACGTCGATGATGCGGCCGCGGAAAATATCCGACATCCGCTTCATCTCCTCACGTTCCTTGCCGACCGCCCTCACCTTGATCAACATCAGCTCGCGTTCGATGTGGGCGCCCTCGGTAAGGTCGACCACTTTCACCACCTCGATCAGGCGGTTCAGATGCTTCGTGATCTGTTCGATCACGTCGTCCGAGCCAATGGAGACGATGGTCATGCGCGACAGCGAACGGTCTTCGGTCGGAGCCACCGTCAAGGTTTCAATGTTGTAGCCGCGTGCCGAGAACAGACCAACCACGCGTGATAACGCGCCCGGTTCGTTTTCCAGCAGGACGGAAATGATGTGTCTCATGATTCGCTTCTTCCAGATGTTTTGTCGATGTCTGCGAGCGGAGTCGCGCCGCTTCGTCCGCCCTCGCCTTTCATGAAGGCGCGCATGACGAAGCCGACGCAAATTCCGTCGTTATAGATCTTCCGAACCCATGAGCATCTCGGTGATGCCCTTGCCGGCCTGAACCATCGGCCAGACGTTTTCGGTCGGATCGGTCTGGAAATCGAGAAACACCGTGCGATCTTTCAGACGCAGCGCTTCCTTGAGCGCCGGCTCGACATCGGCCGTGCGTTCGATACGCATGCCGACGTGGCCGTACGCTTCGGCGAGCTTCACGAAATCCGGCAGCGCATCCATGTACGAATGCGAATAGCGCTTGCTGTATTCGATCTGCTGCCACTGGCGCACCATGCCCAGATAGCGGTTGTTCAGCGAAATGATCTTCACCGGAGTCTCGTACTGCTTGCAGGTGGAGAGCTCCTGAATACACATCTGGATCGAGCCTTCGCCCGTGATACAGAGCACGTCGTCGTCCGGGTGCGCCATCTTCACGCCCATCGCCGCCGGCAGGCCGAAGCCCATCGTGCCGAGACCACCGGAGTTGATCCAGCGGCGCGGCTTGTTGAAGCGATAGAACTGCGCCGCCCACATCTGGTGCTGGCCGACGTCGGAACACACGAAGGCATTGCCGTCGGTCAGTTCCCACGCCTTTTCCACCACGTACTGCGGCTTGATGATCTCGCTCTTGCGGTCGAACTTGAGGCAGTCTTTCGCGCGCCAGGCTTCGATGTCCTTCCACCAGTCGGCGAGCGCCGCGGTGTCCGGGCCATGTTCGGCCGTTTGCAGCTGCTCGATCAACTCCTTCAGCACTTCCTTCACGTCGCCGACGATCGGAATGTCGACCTTGACGCGCTTGGAGATGGATGAAGGATCGATGTCGATATGGATGATCTTGCGCGGACGCGACGAGAAGTGCGCCGGGTCGCCGATCACACGGTCGTCGAAACGCGCGCCGATCGCGATCAGCACGTCGCAGTGCTGCATCGCCATGTTGGCTTCGTACGTGCCGTGCATGCCGAGCATGCCGAGGAATTTCTTGTCGCTCGCGCGATAGCCGCCCAGACCCATCAACGTGTTGGTGACGGGATAGCCGAGCAGATCGGCGAACTGGTTCAGTTCACGCGAGGCGTCCGCGAGAATGATGCCGCCGCCGGTATAGATGTACGGACGCCTGGCCGACAACAGCAACGCCACGGCCTTGCGGATCTGGCCGGAGTGGCCCTTCGTGACCGGGTTGTACGAGCGCAGCGAAACAGTCTTGAGCGGTTCGTATTGGCAAGGCGCTTTCGACACGTCTTTCGGAATGTCGATCAGCACCGGGCCAGGACGGCCGGTACGGGCGATATAGAAGGCTTTCTTGACGGTGGCGGCGAGGTCGCGCACGTCCTTCACGAGGAAGTTGTGCTTCACGCAAGGACGCGTGATGCCGACCGTGTCGCACTCCTGGAACGCATCCTGGCCGATCGCGGCAGTCGGCACCTGGCCGCTGATCACCACCATCGGGATCGAATCCATGTAGGCGGTGGCGATGCCGGTCACCGCATTGGTGACGCCGGGGCCGGAGGTCACGAGGCACACACCGACCTTGCCGGTGGAACGCGAGTAAGCGTCGGCGGCGTGGACAGCGGCCTGCTCGTGGCGCACGAGGATATGCTGGAACTTGTCCTGCTTGTACAGCTCGTCGTAAATGTAGAGTACCGAGCCGCCGGGATAGCCCCACACAAACTCGACGTCTTCGTCGGCCAGTGCCTTCATGAGCACGGTGGCGCCGATAGAGTCAGCTTCGGGATGGGGAGTCGTATCCGACGTGGAGAATTCCGCGCTGGGCATATTCATTAATTCACCTTTCGAAATTTCGGCAAAAATTTGATCGGGTGCTCTCTGCCGGGCTTGTGGCTCGGGTTCAAGCGGCGCGTCCAGTTGACAGGTGAGCTTCTTGGGCCACACCTCAATTGAGACAAGTCACTTATGTTGCGAACCAGCGACGATATCTGCAGACGCCCGCGCGGTCAAGCAAATATTGCCTTGGCGCCTTCCGCCGAATCTCGAAAATGACCGAAAGCCTGTTATAGAGATGCAAGGTGAATCACGTTTCGCCCCAGCGGCGCAAAAGTTTGTTAGCATCCGCGAGTTTTACGACATTTTTCGACCGATTACGCGCACGCTCGCTGCGCCGACCCCCAACGGATGGCATCAGACAAGGAACTCGCCGATTTTCTGGCGGGCGTCGAAAGGCGCGCATTCAAGCAGACGGTCTACGCCGTGCGGGACGACGACGCCTCGCTGGATATCGTGCAGGACGCGATGATCAAGCTCGCCGAAAAATACGGCGACCGTCCGGCCGCCGAACTTCCGCTGCTGTTTCAGCGTATTCTGCAGAATGCGATGCACGACTATTTCCGTCGTGCGAAAGTGCGCAATACTTGGGTGAGTCTTTTTTCGTCGCTCGGCAACGCCGACGACGAGGATTTCGACCCCCTCGAAACCTTCGAGGCCCAGCAAGGCTCGGCGGGTTCCGAGAGCAACGAACAGAAACTCGAACGCGAACAGGTTCTGCAGTTAATCGACGACGAGATCCAAAAGTTACCGGCACGTCAACGGGAGGCGTTTCTCATGCGTTATTGGGAAGATATGGATGTCGCCGAGACTGCCGCCGCAATGGGCTGCTCCGAAGGCAGTGTGAAAACGCACTGCTCGCGGGCCACCCACACGCTGGCGCAAGCGCTCAAGGCCAAAGGAATCACGCTATGAGCTCCCTCGAAACTAAAGAACTCGAGTTCGCCCGCCAGGTGCGCCGCGCGCTCGACGAAAACGCCGCCAGCATTGCGCCCGCCACCGTCGATCGACTCGCCGCGGCGCGCCGTGCCGCGCTCGCCCGCAAGAAGCCCGAAACCGTGAGCGCGCCGGTGTTCGTGCCGGCCCTCGCCGGCGCGGGCATGGCCTCCGGCATGCCGCCGGTCGAACTGCCGCAGCGCCGCCGTTCGCCGCTGCGCCGCTTTGCGCTCGCGTGGCCGCTCGCCGCGCTGGTCGTCAGCCTCGTGGGCATTGCCTACTGGGAAGACCAGCAACGCACCGCCGAACTCGCCGATATCGATGCCGCCATGCTAAGCGACGACCTGCCGCTCAATGCCTATCTCGACCACGGTTTCAACGCGTACCTTTCACGCGCCCACTGAGCGGGAGATTCTTCGGGTGAGTTACAAGCGCGGCCTGGCCGTTGTTTTCGGATGCACGATCGCGGCCCTGGTGTCGTTTGCCGCGACTTATCCGCGCTTTTATCCGAGCCCGTCGCCCGTCAGCGCGCCAGTCGCGGGCGCCAACGCGACCGCCAAGGCGCCCACGCCGACGCTCGCCGTCGAATTGCCCAGCCTGCCCGGCAGCAACAGTCCGATGGCATGGTCGCGCCTGACATCGGCCGAACATATCGCGCTCGCGCCGTTTGAAGCCCAATGGGATTCCTTCAGCGACGAACGTAAGCGCAAATGGCTGAAGATCGCGTCGCGTTACCCGAAGATGTCGGCTGATGCGCAAAAACGCCTGCATGAGCGCATGACTGAATGGACCCGTATGACGCCCGATCAGCGGCGCGTCGCGCGTGAAAATTACCAGGTGTCGAAGGAATTGCCGCGCGAAACCCGTCAGAACGCGTGGAAGGCGTATCAGCAGCTGCCCGAAGAACAGAAGGAACGGCTCGCCGCCAGCGAGCGCAAGCGGCGCCCCAGCGTGGTCAGCGCGCCGCCCTCGGGCCGCAGCGAAATCAAGGGGCTCGATCGCCTGGTCAATGCGCGTGAGCATGGCGCAAGCGGCGCTGCAGCGGTGAGCGCGGCAGCCGCGGCGTCGTTGCCGAGCCCGGTCGCCGCGCCGCCGATTCCCGCCGCCGGCAGTTTCGTGCCCGCTACGCCGCTGCCGGTTTCGCCGGCTGAAGCGCCGTCGATCTTCAACGGCTCCTGAGCCTGGCCGCGCCGTGTCCCAACCGCTCGCGTCCTCAGCATTGACCGCCGATACCAACGGCAACGCACCCACCGTCCGGCGGCGCCTCGCGGCGCTGCTCTATGAAGCGGTGATCCTGTTCGGCGTGGTGTTCATCGCCGGCTACCTGTTCAGCACGCTGACGCAGCAACGCAATGGTCTGACTCATCACAACCTGCTGGCAACCTGGATCGGCCTCGTGGTCGGCGTGTATTTCGTCTGGTTCTGGACCCACAGCGGCCAGACCCTGCCGATGAAAACCTGGCGTCTGCGCGTGGTCGCCGCGGACGGCACGCCGCTCTCCACCGGCCGCGCGGTCGCCCGCTACGTATTCGCGTGGCTGTGGTTTCTGCCGCCGCTCGCGCTGCATCCGCTGCTCGGACTCAAGCTGCCGCAGACGCTGCTGATCGCCGGCATCTGGTTCGTCTTGTGGGCGGCCACCGGCCGCTTCGATCCGCAGCGTCAGTTCCTGCACGACCGCCTCGCGGGTACACGGATCGTCAGCGTCTCGCGCTGATCCGCCTCGAGCTACCCGGTCGATATTTCGCTTAACTGTTGGGCCGCTATCTCCCGGCGCGCGTCATGCCGAGCGCGACCGTGCCGGCCGGACAATTATTTCGCTCTCCTGTCGGCTCGTTACCACACTACGCGAGCCACGCCAGTCGCGGCCGAGCTGACCAGTCCATGACTTCGCGCGCCCTTCGACCCACCGCGACGCCGCGCGAGCCGCGCCCATCACGGCCGTCTATATTCTGATCCCCCGCCCGTCACCTCCACCGCCCCACCTCCCCGCCGCGCAGTAATAAGAACTTCTCATGACTGTCACGGCACAGTCACGCACACTTGGCCCAATACGGGCACCGCAACTCGACGCGTGAGCCATGGACCCCAAAACGTCCGCGACTTCCCTGTTCCGCCAGACCGGCCCGAGCGTCGACCCTGTCGCGTTCCGCCCGGAACCCAACCATAGTCACGGCTTGCCGCTGCCCGTGCCGCCACTGCCGCTCGACGCCAACGCCAGTCATCACGACGACGATCACGCCGAGCCGCACCGTTACCGCACCATCTGGCTGTCCGACATCCATCTCGGTTCGAGCGGCTGCCAGGCGCCGTATCTGCTCGATTTCCTGCGCCACAACGAGTCGGAGTATTTGTACCTTGTGGGCGACATCATCGACGGGTGGCAGTTGAAGAAAGGCTGGTACTGGCCGCAGGCCCACAACGACGTCGTGCAGAAGGTGCTGCGCAAGGCGCGCAAAGGCACGCAAGTGATCTACGTGCCCGGCAATCACGACGAAGCCGCACGCCAGTTCTGCGATCTCGCGTTCGGCGACATCCACGTGCGCGGCGAGGCGTTTCACACCACGCTCGCCGGCAAGCGTCTGTGGATCGTGCACGGCGATCTGTTCGACGGTGTGATCCAGCACGCCAAGTGGCTCGCCTATCTCGGCGACACGCTCTACACCATGATCCTGATCCTGAACCGCTGGTTCAACCGGATCCGCAGCCGGCTCGGTTTTCCGTACTGGTCGCTGTCGCAGTACCTGAAGCATCAGGTGAAGAACGCGGTGAATTTCATCTCCTCGTTCGAACGCGTGATGACCGACGAAGCACGCCGCCGCGGCTGCGACGGCGTGGTCTGCGGGCACATCCACAAAGCCGAGATACGCGATATCGACGGCGTCCTGTATTGCAACGACGGCGACTGGGTGGAAAGCCTGTCGGCACTCGTCGAAACCTATGAAGGCGAACTGAAGGTGATCTACTGGACCGTGATGCGCTCCCCGGAAATGGGCGTGCAAAAGGCCCGGGCGACCGCGTAGTCCCTCTTAACTTCTATTGGGCCAAAACCGATGAAGATCATGATCGTCACCGACGCATGGGAACCGCAGGTCAACGGCGTCGTGCGCACGCTGAAAAACACCACGCGCGAACTCAGCGCGCTCGGCCATCACGTCGATCTGCTGACGCCGCTCGAATTCAAAACGATCCCTTGCCCGACTTATCCTGAGATCCGCCTCTCGCTGCTGCCGCGCCGCAAGCTGCGCGAGCGTATCGATGCCTTCTCGCCCGACGCGTTGCACATCGCCACCGAAGGTCCGCTCGGCATGGCCGCGCGCGCCTACGCGATCCAGCACAAGCTGCCGTTCACCACCGCTTATCACACGCGTTTTCCGGAGTACGTGCAGGCGCGCTTCGGCATTCCGCTCGCCGCGACCTACAAGTTCCTGCACTGGTTTCACAAGCCGTCGCTGGCTGTGATGGCGCCCACGCCGGTCGTCAAGAGCGACCTCGAAAAATTCGGCTTCACCAACGTCGTGCTGTGGACGCGCGGCGTCGACCTGGACATCTTTCACCAGATGGACTCGAAGGTGCTCAACAGCGCACGGCCGATCTTTCTGTACGTGGGACGTGTGGCAGTCGAGAAGAACGTCGAGGCGTTTCTGAAGCTCGATCTGCCCGGTTCGAAGTGGGTTGCCGGTGAAGGTCCGGCGCTCGCCGAACTGAAGTCGCGCTATCCGCAAGCGAATTACCTGGGCGTGCTGACGCAGGCCGAGCTGGCGAAGGTCTATGCGGCGGCCGACGTCTTCGTGTTCCCGAGCCGCACCGATACGTTCGGGCTCGTGCTGCTCGAGGCGCTCGCCTGCGGCACGCCGGTCGCGGCGTATCCCGTCACCGGTCCGATCGACGTGCTCGGCGACGGCGGCGCGGGTGCGATGCACGAAGACCTGCGCGAAGCCTGCCTCGAAGCGCTGAAGATCGATCGCAACCACGCGCGCGCGTGGGCCGAACGCTTCTCGTGGGCGGCGGCCTCCGAGCAATTCGCCGCGCATCTGAAGCCGCTGCCGCGCGCTTCATATCGCGAGGAAAGCGCCGCCGCGTGACGCGGCGTGCCGAGTTGTCCATGCGAACCAGACCATCCACCGTGGGGCGCGCGCCGAACGGCGCGCTGCGTGCCGTCGATGCCGAGAACGACAACGACAACGACAACGCGAGCATCGAACCCTTCGACGACGTGAGCGAGCCAGGCACGCCGAATCATGCGGATCACGCGCATGGTTTGAACGGCATGAACGGAGCGAGTGCCGCGAACGGCACGCGACAGAACGGCACGCAATCCGACACGCAGAACGAACCGCTCAGTCCCGACGATCCACTCGCGCCGCTGCCTTTCAATCCCTACAAAGGCAATCGCGGCCTCACGCGCGCCTGGCACGCGATGAAAAATTCGCTCGCCGGATTTCGCGTGGCGATTCGTGAGGAAAGCGCCTTTCGCCAGGAGCTCACGCTCGCCGCGATCCTGATTCCCTGCGGCGTGCTGGTGCCGGTCGAGCCGGTGTCGCGCGTATTGCTGCTCGGTTCCGTGCTGCTGGTGCTGATCGTCGAGTTGCTGAATTCGAGCGTGGAAGCGGCCATCGACCGGATTTCGCTCGAACGCCATGAACTCTCGCGCCGCGCGAAGGATCTCGGCAGCGCGGCCGTGATGGTCGCGCTCGGCATGTGCCTGATGACGTGGCTGCTGATCGTCGGGCCACTGGTCGTGCATTGGGTCAAGGCATGGCTGTGAAGGCGCGCGTGAGCGCGTTTTAATGCGCTCACGCCGCCGTCGAACGGCGCGCGAAACCGCCTTGAGCAATGAAAATCCTGACTATCCGCTTGGTATAAGAACGCTCGGTTTATAATCGTCCGACAGTCTCACAGGAAAACGCTGGGCCGCCCCAAGTTTTCCGCTCCGCAGGAAGTCCCCGTTCCGAAGGAAGTCCCCTTTGGGGCTTGGGGGAATTGCCCTCGCGGAGGCCTGTCGAACTGCGACAGGTTGGGGGCGCTCATATACCAACCGCGTCCGGGTGGATCACGCAAAGAGCGGCACGCCGCCGTGTGCCCCAGCCCGGCGTAACCAGGGCCGGACGACATGGAAGCCAAACCTCCCCGCCGCACGCGCGAACGGATTCTCGAACTGTCGTTGAAGCTGTTCAACGAAATCGGCGAGCCGAACGTCACGACGACGACGATCGCCGAGGAAATGGAAATCAGTCCAGGCAACCTGTACTACCACTTCCGCAACAAAGACGACATCATCAACAGCATCTTCAGCCAGTTCGAGCAGGAGATCGAAAAGCGTCTGCGTTTTCCCGACGACCATCGCGCGACCATCGACGAAATGTGGTCGTATCTGCAGTACATGGTCGATTTCACGTGGCGTTATCGTTTCCTGTATCGTGACCTGAACGATCTGCTGGCGCGCAATCGCACGCTCGAAACGCATTTCAAGCAGATCATCAGCCACAAGGTGCGGTTTGCGAGCCAGTTCTGCGAACAGCTCGTCGCTGACGGCGAAATGGTCGTCACGCCGGAAGAGCTGCACGTGATCGCCACCAACGTCGGCGTGATCGGCACGTACTGGCTCTCGTACCAGTTCGTGATGAACCCGCGCAAATACAACGAGCAGGAAGCGATGCGCGCGGAGCTGCATCAGGTGAGCGTGCAGATCGTGTCGCTGATGGCGCCTTATCTGCGCGGCCGCTCGCGGCAGATTTTCGACGACCTCGTGTCGGGCAAGCTGCCCAAGCGCGAGTTTTACGACTACCTGCCGCCCAAGGAAGGCGCCGCGCCCCGCAACGAACCGAAGGACGTTTGAGCATGAAGTCGGTGTGTGTGTATTGCGGCTCCTCCAACGGAGCCAAACCGTTGTATGCGGAAGCGGCGCGCGCCTTTGGCCGCGCGCTGGTGCAAGCCGATCTCGCACTGGTGTACGGCGGCGGCAAGGTCGGTCTGATGGGTGTGATCGCCGACACGGTGATGGCCGAAGGCGGCCGCGCGATCGGCGTGATTCCCGAGCTGCTGGTCAACAAGGAAGTCGGCCATAACGGCCTGACTGAACTGCATGTCGTGCCCGATATGCATCATCGCAAGAAGATGATGGCCGACCTGTCCGACGCGTTCGTCGCGATGCCTGGCGGCGCGGGCACGCTCGAAGAGCTGTTCGAGGTCTACACGTGGGCGCAACTCGGCTACCACCAGAAAGCGGTGGCGCTGCTGAATATCGACGGCTTCTACGATCCGTTGATCAATATGCTTCAGCACACCGTCGACGAAGGGTTCATGCGCCAGACCTATTTCGACATCCTGCAGATCGACGCCGATCCCGCCGGGTTGATCGGCAAGCTGCAACGCTACCAGCCGCCCGTCAGCGACAAGTGGGCGATCAAGCGCGACGCGGTCTGAGTTTCCCTTAACGTTGAGGTTGCGATGACGAAAGCCGTTCTGATCACCGGTGGCAGCCGCGGCATTGGCCGCGCGACCGCGCGTTTGCTGGGTGCGCGCGGCTGGTCGGTCGGCGTGAATTACGCGCAAAATCTCGCCGCGGCGCAGGACACCGCCGCCGAAGTCGAACGCGCGGGTGGCCGCGCGTTGACGATTGCGGGCGATGTCGCGAACGAAGCCGACGTGCTGGCGATCTTCGACGCGCTTCAACAGAAGTTCGGCCGGCTCGATGCGCTCGTCAATAACGCCGGGATCGTCGCGCCGTCGAGCCAACTCGCCGACATGGACCTCGCGCGCCTGAAGCGCATGTTCGACGTCAACGTGCTAGGCGCGTATCTGTGCGCGCGCGAAGCCGCGCGGCGCATGTCGACCGACCGCGGCGGCGCGGGCGGCGTGATCGTCAACGTGTCGTCGGCGGCGTCGCGTCTTGGTTCGCCGAACGAATATGTCGACTACGCCGGCTCGAAAGGCGCCGTCGATACGATGACGCTCGGCCTCGCCAAGGAACTCGGCCCGCGAGGCGTGCGCGTGAACGCGGTGCGCCCTGGGTTGATCGACACCGATATCCACGCGAGCGGCGGCAAGCCCGAGCGCGCCGCGCAACTCGGCGCGACCACACCGCTCGGCCGCCCCGGCACGGCCGACGAAGTGGCGGAAACGATCGCCTGGTTGTTGAGCGACGCTGCTTCGTATGTGACGGGTGCGCTGCTCGATGTATCCGGCGGACGCTAGGTCTCGCTTTCCTGCTCGCTACGCGCCGCGTGCGCGTCAGCCGAGCGGCTAGTGCCTGTGGGCCTAGAACGATGAACCGGGTGTGCGCAGGAAGGCGCTTTCTTCCGCCGTCGAGGGACGCCCGAGCGGCGCGTTGCGATGCGGAAAGCGTCCGAAACGCTCGATGATTTCCGCGTGCCGCACCGCGGACCGGTAATACGACTTGCCGCCCCGCTCCGCGTCCAACTGCTTGAACAGACGCAGCGACTCGCGCTGACTTGCGAGCGTTTCATCGTGCTCGAACGGCAAATAGGCGAACGCGCGATGGTGCACCGTAGGCAACCGGCGGTCGGCCCCACTGGCGATCATCTGCTGCGCGGTGAGCAAGGCTTTCTGGTCGGCGGCGAACGCGCGCGCCGTGTTACGGTGACAATTGCGCGAGAACTGATCTAGCACGATGACGAGCGCCAGCGCGCCAAGCGGTGTTTGCGCCCAGTTGTCGAGCGCGGACTCGCGGGCCGCATCGATCAGGGTACCGAAGCGTTCCCGCAGCATCGTGTCGAAAGCCGCATTGCGTGAAAACCAGATTTTGCGCTCCGTGCCGAACTCCGGCGCGCCCGGTACGCCGAACCAGCAGTCGAGGACTTCGCGTGCTTCCTGAGGCAAGTCGGCGTAATCCGCAGTTGCCGCGCCGGGTGTCGAGCCCAACCCCAACCCGTTAGCCATTCCGGTTGCGCATCCAGTCAGCCGTTTCGAAGAACGAGCCGAGCAGGCGCTCCCTCAGCGGCTCGGCAAGACCGACTTCTTCCATCGCCCACGCCATGCACCTGAGCCACTGATCGCGCTCGCTGGAGGCGATCGCGAACGGCAAATGCCGTGCGCGCAAACGCGGATGACCGAAGCGGCTGATGTAGTGATCCGGGCCGCCCATCCAGCCGCACAAGAACCAGAAGAACTTGTCGCGCGAACCGTCGAGCGATTCCGGATGCAACGCGCGGATTCCGGCGAAATCCGCTTCGAGATCCATCAGGTCGTAAAAGCGGTCGACCAGTTCACGCACACGCGCTTCGCCGCCCACCAGTTCGAAGGCCGTCGGCTGCGCCGCGGACACTTCGTCGTTCAAATCACTCATACCTGCTCACTAACCGATAAGAAAAATCACGCGTCCCGCAGCGATTGCAACGCCGGCCGCGCCAGCACATGCCGCAAGCTCAGCCAGCCGCCCACGCCGGCACACGCGATGCCGGCGGCGATGCCCGCCGGCAACAACCAGGGATTGAAACTCAGATAGAACTCGAAGACGCGCGTCGCCAGCACGTAGCCGATGGCCTGCGCGCCGGCCGCCGCCATCAGACCCGCCAGCGCGCCGACCGCGACGAACTCGGCGATCTGCACCGCCCGCACCTGTCGATGCGACGCGCCCAGTGCGCGCAGCAGCGCGGATTCTCGCATACGCTCATCGCGCGTGCCGGCAAGCGCCGCGTACAGCACGAGCACGCCCGCCGCGAGCGTGAACGCGAACAGGAACTGCACCGCGCCGATCACCTGCTGCAAGACGCGCTGCACCTGCGCGAGAATCGGCCCGGTGTCGATAGCCGTGAGGTTCGGATAAGTGGAGATCAGGCCGTCGATGGTCGACTGTTTCTCCTGCGGCAAATGGAAGCTCGTGATGAACGTCGCCGGGAAATCCTGCAACGCAGCGGGCGGCATCAGCACGAAAAAGTTGACCTTGAACGAACCCCAGTCGAGCTTGCGCACACTCGTGACCGGCGCGTCGATTTGCAAGCCGGTCACGTCGAAACGCAGCATGTCGCCGGGCTTCACGTTGATCAGCTTGGCGAGCCCCTGCTCGATCGAAATCTGCGGCGTTTTCGTGTCGCCGTACCATGTGCCGGCGGCGAGACGGTTGTCGTCGGGTAGCTCGGTCGTGTACGACAGATTGAATTCGCGATCCACGAGACGCTTGGCGTCGTCGCCCTTGAACGCATCCGGATTGACCGGCTTGCCGTTGATCGCCGTCAGCCGTCCGCGCACCATCGGTGCGAGCACCGTACCGGGCACGCCATGCGTGCTCAGATATTGCGTGACGGCGTCGCGCTGGTCGGGCTGGATGTCGATGATGAATTCGTTCGGCGCATCGGGCGGCGTCGATTTACGCCAGCCAGCCACGAGGTCGTTGCGCGTCATCGCAATCAGCAACAGACACATCAGGCCGATGCCGAGCGCGGTGATCTGCAATGCGCTCGCGCTGCTGCGCCGTTCGAGCGACGCCAGCGCATAACGCCAGCCGATGCTCGCATTCACGCGCTCGCTGCGCACGACGCGCGCCGCGCCCCATAGCGCGAGCCGCGCGATGCACGCGAATACCAGCATCCCGCCCGCGAAGCCGCCCGCGACGATCCCGCCGAGCTTCAACTCGCCCGCCGCGATGATCAGCAGCGCGGCGAACAGCGCGATGCCTAGCGCGTAGGCCGCCCACGCCGTGCGCCCCGCTTCGCCCCATTCGCGGCGCAGCACGCGCACCGGCGGCACGCGCGTGAGCGGCAACAGCGGCGGCAACGCGAAGCCCAGGAGCAGCACGAGACCGGCCGCGATGCCTTCGAGTGCCGGCCATACCGTCGGATACGGCAGCACCACGTCGATCAGACTGCCGAGCCACGTGAGCAGCGCGAGATGCCCGAGGTAACCGAGCGCCACGCCCAGCGCGCCGCCAATCAAACCGAGTCCGACGAATTCAAGCGTGAAGAGCGCACGCAGCGTCGACTGACTGACGCCGAGGCAACGCATCGCCGCGCAGCCGTCCAGATGCCGGCGCATATACCGATGCGCGGCCATTGCAATCGCCACGGCCGCCAGCAAGGCCGTAAGCAGCGAGACGAGCGTGAGGAAGTGACTCGCGCGGTCGAGCGTCTGGCGCACTTGCGGCTGCCCATCCTGCAGCGATTCGAGCGCGACGCCGCGCATCTTGCCGCCGTCCACCCGCTCATGCGCGAACTGCGCGAAACGCGCCACCGATTCGTCCGGGCCCGCGACCAGCAAGCGGTACGTCACACGGCTGCCGTAGGTGACGAGGCCGGTCGACGGCACGTCGTCGGCACGCAACATCAGGCGCGGCGAGAAGTTGACGAACGAGAAACCGCGGTCGAGTTCGCGCGTGATCACCGCGCCGATCGTGAAGTTGCGACCGCCGACTTTCACCGCGTCGCCGACACGCACCTTCAACGCGTCGAGCAGCGCCTGATCGACCCACACGACGCCCGGCGGCGGAATCGACTGCGCCGGATGGTCCGCCGCGCCCGGCGCCGACGCGATGCGCAACGCGCCGCGCAGCGGATAACCGGGCGACACGGCTTTGATCGCGGCAAGCCGCGAGACCGGCTGTGCGCCGGTCGAATTGATCATGCTGGGAAAGATCGCCGTACTGGCGGTATTCAGACCGAGCGCTTTGGCTTGCCCGGCGAATTGCGGATCGACCGGATGATCGGCCCGCACGATGAAGTCGGCGGCAATCATGCGCCGCGCGTCGCGTTCGAGCCCCTGGTGCAGACGGTCAGCCAGAAAGCCGACACTCGACAAAGCCGCCACGGCCAGCACCAGCGCCAGCAGCAGCATCGTCAGCTCGCCCGCGCGCCAGTCGCGCGCCGTCATGCGAATGGACTGGCGCACCAGATCCATGCCACCGAACCGGCGCGTCGTCGTCGGTAAAGCCCTGCGCGCCGTGGAACCCCGTACCGTATCGCTCAATCGTGCCTGCTCCTGGCAAAGCGCGACACCATGTGCGTCGCCATGCCGCGAAAACCGCCCTGCACCCCACGCCAGAGCCGCGGCAACGCCCAGCCGGCCAGCATCAGGAAGCCCACCATCAGCACCAGAAAGACGAGCGGCACGAACAGCGCGAGCAGCATGCCGCCGAACACGAGCCCGTCTTCAGCGGTCGAGGTCACGACATTCGACACCGGTTCCGGCGACAGATTGATCAACGCGCGCGTGCCCGCTTTAGCAAGGTGCGCCGTGCCCGCCAGCGTGCCGCCCGCGAGCGCGGCCACGGTCAACAGCGCCGGATCGGCATGGCCGAGCGCGCCGGCTGCCAGCACGGCGCCCGCCGGAATGCGAATGAAGGTATGGACCGCGTCCCACAGCGAATCGAACGCGGGGATCTTGTCGGCGAGGAATTCGGTGACGGTCAGCACGCCCGCCACGCCGATGACCCACGGCGAGGACAACGCGGACAGCGTATCGGGAAGATGGACGAGGCCGAGCCGGGCGAATACGCCGGCCAGCAGGACCGTCAGATAGAGGCGCAGACCGCTGCCCCATGAGAGGCCCGCAGCGAGCGAAAGTGATTCAAGCATGGCCGCCTCCGGGCGCGCTGTGCGTGCCGGGCGCTTCGACGGGCCACGAAAGGGGAGCCGCACTGAAGTCGTCAGACCCGCGCCAAGCCGGCCGCGCCAAATGGGCCGCGGACAATTTCAGGTTGGATTCGATCTCATTATAGCCACGTTAATTCGCAGAACGCAGAGCGGAGAATAAATGGCGAGACTGATTGGGCGCCGGCCGGGCATCGGCGGACTCGGCGAATGCGCCCGGCAGCGGCATGCAATGCAGGGCTCAATGCCCGGAAGATAGCTTCAATCCGATCAGTCCGACCACGATCAGCGCCGCGCTGGCGACCCGCGCGACGGTCAAGGCCTCGCCCATCATCACGATCCCGAAGATGAACGCGCCGACCGCGCCGATCCCGGTCCACACCGCGTACGCCGTGCCGAGCGGCAATTGGCGCATGGCCATGGCGAGCAGCACAAAGCTGCCAAGCGCAGTCACCACCGTGAACACGGACGGCCAGAGCCGGGTAAAACCTTCGGAGGTCTTGAGACCGGCCGCCCACGCGACTTCGAGCAAACCGGCAATCAACAGAAGAATCCAGGACATGAGACAGCTCCATGGTCAGATGGGGCCGTCCCCGTTTGTGAAACCGCAAGGTCGTCCTTACGAACTGTAATTATACCAAAGCCCGTTCAGGCGCCGCCGGCAGCGGGCCGCCGCAAGCAAGCGCGCCGCGCCGTCGCAAATTAGCCACACGGCCTCAAACCGCGCCTACCAGCCGGTATCCGACACCCGTTTCCGTAATGATGTGCTCCGGCTGCGCCGGGTCGCGCTCCAGCTTGCCGCGCAGATGCGCCATATAGATGCGCAGGTAGTGATGGCTCTCGACATGCGACGGCCCCCACACGTCGCGCAGCAACTGGCGGTGCGTCAGCACGCGGCCGGCATGGCGCACCAGCGTGGCGAGCAGCCGGTATTCGATCGGCGTCAAATGAACGACAGCGCCGTCGCGGCTCACCTGCCGCAGGGCCAGATCGACTGTCACCGTGCCAAAGCGCACCTGTGGCGATTCGTTGGCGCCGCCTTGATTGCGCCGCCGCATATGCGCGCGGATCCGCGCCAGCAGTTCGGACACGCCGAACGGCTTGGTGAGGTAGTCGTCCGCGCCGGCATCGAGCGCGGCGACTTTTTCGCTTTCCTGGGTGCGCGCCGACAACACGATCACCGGCAGCTCGCTCCAGCCGCGCAGTTCGCGAATGACGTCGAGTCCGTCGGTGTCGGGCAGGCCGAGATCGACGATCACCAGATCGGGCTTGCGCGTCGCGGCTTCGACGAGACCCTGCTTGCCGGTTTCGGCATCGTGCACGACGATGCCCTCGCCTTCCAGCGCCGTTCGCACAAAGCGGCGAATCTGCTTTTCGTCTTCGATCAGGACGACGGTGATGCTGGGGTCACTCATGGCTAGGCTTGGAAAGCGGGTTAAGAGTTGAATCGCTGCCGGTATCGACGTGAGTCAAGGAATCGGCGCCCTCGTCTTCCATGGAATCCGGTGCGTCGGGCGGCGTCTCCACCGGCAGCGTGAACCAGAAGCGCGCGCCTTCGACACGGCCGTCCGCCGACACGCGATTGAGCGCGCCGATTGTACCGCCGTGCGCTTCCACGATCGCGCGGCAGATTGCGAGCCCCAGGCCGATGCCCGGCTTGGCCGACTCCTTCTCGCCGCGCGTGAATTTCTCGAACACGCGCGCTTCCATGCCCGCGGGCAGGCCCGGGCCGCTATCGTCGACGGTCACGCGCACGAACGACTTGCCGTCCGCGTCGAGACGCTGCGCGCCGATCGTCAGCGGCGTGGCCGGCGCCGTATATTTGGCGGCGTTTTCGAACAGATTGGAGAAGAGGCGCTCCATCAACACGGCGTCGAGGTGCAAGAGCGGCAGATCAGCGGGCAGTTTCACCTGCACCGGATGATTCGCCAGCACGCGTTTGCACGCGCGCAGCGCGGCGCCCACCGTCTCTTCGAGCAGCGTCCATTGCTGGTTCAGTTGCAGACTGCCCGCCTGCAAACGCGCCATGTCGAGCAGATTCGTGACGATGCCGGTCATGCGCAGCGCTTCCTCGTGAATCGCTTCGACCAGCTCGCCGTTGGGCTGCGCCTCGGGCGCTTGCGCCAGCATCGACGAGAAGCCGACGATGGTCGTCAACGGTGTGCGCAGATCGTGCGAGATCGCCGACAACAACGAGTTGCGCAGGCGCTCCGACTCCATGTTGACGAGCGCATCGCGCGCGATGTCGACGTAATGCACCCGCTCCAGCGCAAGCGCGATCTGCGCGGCGAACGCGTCGAGCATGCGCTGCTGCTCGGGCACGTCGAGCTCGCCCTCGTCGCGCATCACCACCGCGAGCACGCCACGCGTGCGCATCGGCGCCTTGAGCGGCAAGTAGAGCGCGGCGGCGGCCGGCAGCGTATCGGTGCCGTGGCCGGCCGGCTTCTGCTGATCGTAGACCCATTGACCGACGTCGCTATCGAGCATCTCGCCTTCGAGCGTGATCGCCGCGTCGGGATCCTCGATCTTCTGCTTCACCTGATCGACGCTGTCCGGCAACAGAATCGCGACGCGCGCACCGAACACCTCGCTCACATGACGGCTGCCGATGCCGACGATCTGTTCCGTGGTCAACGCCGCGGCCAGTTCGCGCGCCATGGCGTACATCGCGCCGGTGCGCTGCTCGCGGCGCCGCGCCACGCTCGCCTCGCGGCGCAGGCTCGAAGTCAGATGGCTGATCACCAGCGAGGTCAGCAGCATGCCCAGGAAGGTCAACAGATACTGCGTGTCGGAGACCGACAGCGACATACGCGGCGGCACGAAGAAGAAATCGAACGCGGCCACGCTCATGAACGACAGCACCACGCCGGGTCCGCGTCCCAGCCTCACCGCGGCGAAGATCACACCGAGCAGGTACAGCATGACGAGATTGGTCAGATCGATATGGTCGATCAACTGGCTCGACAGCAGCGTGATGGCCGCGCAGATCAATAGCGCGAAGCCATAGGCGCGCGGCGGCGAGCGGCGTTCGCGCGCCGCGCTCAGCGCCTCGCGCCACGCGTTCGCGGTGGTGTTCAACAGATGGCGATGCTCGCCGCCGTCGCGGTCGGACGAGGCGCGAATCAGCGTGAGATCGAGATCGGCCGTTTTCTCGGCGATACGTTCGCCGAGCGGCCGGCGCAGCCAGCGCTTCACGCCCGTGCGCGCCGACGCGCCGGCCACCAGCTTCGACACGTTGCGCGCCTGCGCGTAGCCGATCAACGCGACGGCCGCGTCGGCGGCCGCCAGCGTGGCGGTTTCGGCGCCGAGTTCGGCGGCGAGTTTCAACGCGTTCAGCGTGCGTTCGCGGCGCGCATCCGGCAAACGCTGCAGCGCCGGCGTCTCGACATAGACTGCAATCCAGTCGGCCTTCAGGCTGGCGGCGAGACGCGCCGCCGCGCGCACCAGCATCGGTGCTTCCGGGCCAGGGCCGACGCACACCAGCAAGCGCTCGCGCGCCTGCCAGATACGCTGGATCGAACGGTCGGCGCGATATTCACGCATCTGCGCATCGACGCGATCCGCGGTGCGGCGCAGCGCCAGCTCGCGCAGCGCGATCAGATTGCCTTTGCGAAAGAAGTTGCGCACCGCGCGCTCGGCCTGCTGCGGCATGTACACCTTGCCGTCGCGCATCCGGTCGAGCAGTTCCTCGGCGGGCAAGTCGACCAGCGTGACTTCGTCGGCGCGATCGAACACGCGATCCGGCACCGTCTCCCAGACGCGAATGCCGGTGATCTGGCCGACCACGTCGTTCAGGCTTTCGAGGTGCTGGACATTGACCGTCGTATAGACATCGATGCCCGCGTCGAGCAGTTCATACACGTCCTGCCAGCGCTTCAGATGCCGCGCGCCCTGCACGTTCGAGTGCGCGAGTTCGTCGACGAGAATCAGTTGCGGCTTGCGGGCGAGCGCGGCGTCGAGATCGAACTCGCCGAGCTTGCGGCCGCGATATTCGATATGCGCGAGCGGCAGCACGTCGAGACCGTCGAGCAATGCCGCGGTTTCAGTGCGGCCATGCGTTTCGGCGATGCCGACCACCACGTCCGCACCTTCATCGTGACGCCGGCGCGCGGCCTGCAACATCGCATAGGTTTTGCCGACGCCCGCCGACGCGCCGAAAAAAATCTTCAGCCTGCCTCGCTGACGTTTTTCTTCGTCGCGTTGCAGCTTGTCGAGCAACTCATCGGGATCGGGGCGGTTCATGCTCAATGGTTTTCATCGTTGGGCGAGCGGCGGTGTATGCATGGTGGCACGGCGGCGGCCCGGCCGCAAATAGCGGCCACCGTACACCGCGGTCACCGTACATGGCGTTGCGCCGTCAAAAGGCAAAGGCGGAGTCGCGCGGACGCCGCCTTTGCGAAGCGAAGCGCTGCCGCGTTTCGTCGATCAACCGTGCTTCATCTCGTCCAGCGCCAGATTCAGTTCCAGCACGTTCACACGCGGCTCACCCAGAATGCCGAACTGACGGCCGCTCGTATAGCGATCCACCAGCGCCTGCACGTCGTTCGCAGCGAGCTTGCGTGCCTTGGCGACGCGCTCGATCTGATAAGCCGCAGCCGCCGGGCTGATCTCGGGATCGAGACCGCTGCCCGACGACGTCACCAGATCGACCGGCACCGGCTTCGACATATCCGTGCCGGCTGCCTTCAGCGCGTCGATACGGCCTTTGATTTCGTCGAGCAGCGCCGGGTTGGTCGGGCCGAGATTCGAACCGCTCGAACCCTGCGCGTTGTACGGCATCGGGCTGGTGGCCGACAGGCGGCCCCAGAAGTATTGCGGCGCATCGAACTGCTGGCCGATCAGCTTCGAACCGACCACCTTGCCGTCCTGCTCGAGGATGCTGCCGTTGGCCTGATCGTTGAAGGCCGCCTGACCGACGGCAGTCATCACCGCGGGATAGGCAAGTCCGGTGACGGCGGTGAGCACCGCGAAAATCACGATCAACGGACGGAACAGATTTTTCATGATGAATAATTCCTCTTGAACTAGCGCTTAGACCCAACCGAACGCGGCCAGCACCATATCGATCAGCTTGATGCCGATAAACGGCACGATGATCCCGCCCAAACCATAGATCAGCAGATTGCGGCGCAGCAGGATCGCCGCGCCCAGCGCGCGATAGCGCACGCCCTTGAGCGCCAGCGGAATCAGCAGCACGATGATCAGCGCGTTGAAAATCACCGCCGACATGATGGCCGAGGCCGGCGTGGCCAGGTGCATCACGTTCAGCGCATTCAACGCCGGATAGGTCGTGGCGAATGCGGCCGGAATGATCGCGAAGTACTTGGCGACGTCGTTGGCAATCGAGAACGTGGTGAGCGAACCGCGCGTCATCAGCATCTGCTTGCCGATCTCGACGATCTCGATCAGCTTGGTCGGATTCGAATCGAGGTCGACCATGTTGCCCGCTTCCTTCGCGGCCTGCGTGCCGGTGTTCATCGCCACCGCGACGTCGGCCTGCGCGAGCGCCGGGGCATCGTTGGTGCCGTCGCCGGTCATCGCGACGAGGCGGCCTTCGGCCTGGTGCGCGCGGATCGTGGCGAGCTTCGCTTCCGGCGTGGCTTCGGCGAGGAAATCGTCGACGCCGGCTTCCGCGGCAATCGCCGCCGCGGTCAGGCGGTTATCGCCCGTCACCATGATGGTCTTGATACCCATCTTGCGCAGTTCGGCGAAACGTTCCTTGATGCCGCCCTTCACCACGTCCTTCAACTCGATCACGCCGAGCACGCGCGCGCCCTGCTCGCCTTTCTCGGCGACCACCAGCGGCGTGCTGCCGCGCCGTGCAACTTCGGCCACGGCGTTGCTGACTTCGTTGGGGAAACGGCCGCCGTTGGCTTCGACATAGTTCTTGACCGCATCGGCCGCGCCCTTGCGAATCTCACGGCCTGGCAGATCGACGCCGCTCATGCGCGTTTGCGCGGTGAACGCGAGGAACGTGGCATGCAACGAAGCCATATCGCGTTGGCGGATGTTGAAGCGCTGCTTCGCCAGTACGACGATGCTGCGGCCTTCCGGCGTTTCGTCGGCGAGCGACGACAGTTGCGCGGCATCCGCGAGCGCTTCTTCCGTCACACCCGGCGCCGGCACGAATTGCGAAGCCTGGCGATTGCCGAGCGTGATGGTGCCGGTCTTGTCGAGCAACAGCACGTCGACGTCGCCGGCCGCTTCGACCGCGCGGCCCGATGTGGCGATCACGTTCGCCTGCATCATGCGGCTCATGCCGGCCACGCCGATCGCCGACAACAAACCACCGATGGTGGTCGGAATCAGACACACCAGCAGCGCGACCAACGCGGTGATCGCCACCACGTGGCCGGCCTTCGCGGCTTCGACCGAAAACATCGAGAACGGCAGCAGCGTGGCGGTGGCCAGCAGCATCACGATCGTCAAGGCGACCAGCAGAATCGTCAGCGCGATTTCATTCGGCGTTTTCTGACGCTTGGCGCCTTCCACCATCGCGATCATGCGGTCGAGGAACGCCTCGCCCGGATTCGCCGTGACGCGCACCACGATCCAGTCCGACAACACGCGCGTGCCGCCCGTCACCGACGAAAAGTCGCCGCCCGACTCGCGGATCACCGGCGCGGATTCGCCCGTGATCGCCGATTCGTCGACCGACGCGACGCCGTCGATCACTTCGCCGTCCGCCGGGATCACGTCGCCGGTTTCGACCAGCACGACGTCGCCCTTGCGCAGATCGGAAGCCGTCAGAATGCGGATCGGCGACTTCGGATGCGGCTCGTTGAGCTTCTTGGCCATCACGTCTTTCTTCGCGCTGCGCAGCGACGCCGCCTGGGCCTTCGAACGGCCTTCGGCAAGCGCTTCCGCGAAGTTGGCGAACAGCACCGTGAACCACAGCCACAAGGTGACCGCGAGAATGAAGCCCGCGGGCGCCTCGGCCTGGCCGCCGAGCGCGGCGATCCAGAGAATGGTCGTGAGAATGCTGCCCACGTACACGCAGAACATCACCGGGTTGCGGAACTGCGTGCGTGGCGTGAGCTTCTTGAAGGAGTCCACGATCGCCGGGCGCACTAGCGCCGGGTCGAACATGGACCGGGTTGCATTATGTTCAGTCATTGAATCCTCGAATTTCCCGTTTGCGCCTGTTCAGTCGTTAGATCGCAAGGGTCGCCTCAATGCGCGCCCATCATGATCAGATGTTCGACACCAGGACCGAGCGCGAGCGCAGGCACATAAGTCAGCGCGCCGACCAGCAGCACCGTGCCGAGCAACAGCACGACGAACAGCGGGCCGTGCGTGGGCAGCGTGCCGCCCGTCACGCCGATGCGCTTTTTCGCGGCCAGCGAACCGGCAATCGCGAGCACCGGAATGATCGTGCCGAAGCGGCCGAACCACATCGCGATCGCCGTGAGCCAGTTGTAGAACGGCGTGCTCACCGTGAGACCCGCGAACGCGCTGCCGTTGTTATTGGCCGCCGAGCTGAACGCGTAGAGGATTTCGGAGAAACCGTGCGCGCCGGGGTTGGCGATGCCCGCCTTGCCCGCGTCGCTCAACACCGCGATCGACGTGCCGACCAGCACCAGCAGCGGCGTGAGCAGCACGACGATCGACACCATCTTCATCTCGTACGCTTCGATCTTCTTGCCGACGTACTCCGGCGTGCGGCCGATCATCAGGCCCGCCACGAACACGGCCAGCATCGCGAACACGAGCATCCCGTACATACCGGAACCCACGCCGCCGAAAATCACTTCGCCGAGTTGCATCAGCAGCATCGGATAGAGGCCGCCGATCGGCGTCAGCGAGTCATGCGTGTTGGCAACCGCGCCGCACGAAGCCGCGGTGGTCGCAACCGTAAAGATGCCCGACTGTGCGATGCCGAAGCGCGTTTCCTTGCCTTCCGCATTGCCGCCCGACTGCAGCGCATTGGCCGACTGGTCGACGTGCAATGCGGCGATGGCCGGATTGCCGCCCTGCTCCGAGCTGATCTCGCCGAACACGCAGACCGCAAACGCGATCGTCATGGTGGCGAGCACGGCCACGCCCTGCTTGCGGTCCGCGATCATGCGGCCGAACACCAGCGCCAGCGCCGCGGGGATGATCAGGATCGAGAAGATCTGCAGGAAGTTCGAGAACGGGGTCGGGTTTTCATACGGATGCGCCGAGTTGCCGTTGAAGAAGCCGCCACCATTGGTGCCGAGCATCTTGATCGCTTCCTGCGAAGCAACCGGGCCCATCGCGAGCGTCTGCGTTTTCACCGGCGTATCGACGGTCACCGGGTTGCCCTTGGCGTCCTTCACCGGATTGCCTTGCGCGTCGAGCTTCGGCGCGGCATACGTGGTGGTTTGCAGCGTCGGCACGTCCTGATAGGCCTTGAAGTTCTGCACCACGCCCTGGCTCATCAGCAGAGCCGCGACGATGACCGACATCGGCAGCAAGACATAGAGCGTCACGCGCGTGATATCGACCCAGAAGTTGCCGATGGTTTGCGCGGTGTGACGCGCGAAGCCGCGAATCAGCGCGATCACCACTACGATGCCGGTGGCCGCCGAAAGGAAGTTCTGCACGGTGAAGCCGAGCATCTGCGTCAGATAGCTGACGGTTTGCTCAGGCGAGTAGTCTTGCCAGTTCGTGTTCGACACGAAACTGACGGCAGTGTTGAACGCGCCGTCGACCGTCATCGGGCCGAACTGCTGCGGGTTGGCCGGCAGCCAGCCTTGCACGCGCAACAACACATAGAGGAACGCCACGCCGAGCACGTTGAACGCGATCGTGGCGATCGCATAGTGCTTCCAGCTCATTTCCGTCGACGAATCGACGCCCGCGATGCGATACAGGAAACGTTCGACGGGACCGCCGAAGCGGACCACGCGCGAGCTGCCGTCCATCACGGCGCTCAGATAGCGGGACATCGGCACCGCGGCTGCCAGCAGCACGACGATGAAGAGGCCCGCTTGCAGGACATTGTTCGAGTTCATTCAATGTCCTCCGCGCGCAACAGCGCATAGACCAGGTACACAAACAGCAACGCGGTCGCGGCGCCGGACAACCAGAGAATCCAGTTCATGAGCGCGCTCCCTGCCCACGGCGAAACTGCATCAACTTCTCGCAGCCGATAATCAACGCGAAGGTCAGCGCGGAAAACAGCACCAGCCCCCCGACATACAGCACATCCATTTTTGGTCTCCATTCACGGACTTTGGATAGCCGCAACGTTATGCCGATCCGTGTAAAGGGCTGGTCAAAGATGGGGGGGCGTATATAAAAATCGCGTAAACGGACAAGGCCGCTCCATCCTGCGATGGAACGGCCTTGTGCCTGCTGGGCGTGGTTTTGCGGCATGCCGCGCCGGTTCGGCTCCGGCCCTGGCGCAAGCTCGAATGAGCGCGGTTTTTATACGACGGCTGCCGTCGCGCTGATGTCGTGGGCGTTACGGCAGCAGCACCGTCGAGCCCGTCGTGCGGCGCCCTTCGAGGTCCGCGTGCGCGCGGCCGACATCCGAGAGCGCATAACGCTGATTGATGCTCGTCTTGACCTTGCCCGACACCAGCACGTCGAACAATTCGGTGGACATCGCCTCGTAGTCGCTGCGTTTGGCTATATAAGTGAAGAGCGTCGGGCGCGTGAAGAACAGCGAACCGCGTCCGGCGAATTCCGACGAATCGATCGGCGGCAACGGCCCCGACGCATTGCCGAAGCTCACGAACATGCCGAGCGGCGCGAGGCAATCGAGCGAGGCCGTAAACGTGTCTTTACCGATCGAGTCGTACACCACCGGCACGCCCGCGCCGTTGGTAATCTCGCGCACGCGCTTGGTGAAGTTCTCGCGCGTGTAGACGATCGCGTGATCGCAGCCGTGCGCCGTGGCGATCTCCGCTTTTTCATCCGAGCCGACCGTGCCGATCACCGTCACGCCGAGCGCCTTCGCCCACTGGCACACCAGCAGACCCACGCCGCCCGCCGCGGCCTGAATCAGGATCGTGTCGCCGGCTTTCACGGGATACGTGCGGCGCAGCAGATATTGCGCGGTCAGGCCTTGCAGCATCACCGAGGCGGCCTGCTCGTCGCTCAGGGCGTCGGGCACCTTCACGACCTGCGCGGCCGGCAGCACGCGCTCCTGCGCGTACGCACCGGGCGGACGCCCCACGTAGGCGATACGATCGCCCACCTTCAGACCGGTCACGCCCGAACCGAGCGCCGTCACTTCGCCGGCCGCCTCCATGCCGAGACCGCCCGGCAACGGCAACGGATACAGACCCTTGCGGAAGTACACGTCGATATAGTTCAGCCCGACCGCCGTCTGCCGGACACGGATCTCGCCCGCGCCCGGCTCACCGACTTCGACGTCGACCCACTTCATCACTTCGGGGCCGCCGGTTTTATCGAATCGGATTGCTTTGACCATCATGTCTCCTTGAGGTTGGGTGTCGCTTGATCGGGTCGAGAGTGCGAGCTCAAATCTGTTGCGTGAGACGCAAGGTCAGCGAGTCGAGCACCATGCGCGCCGTCGAAATGTTGGTCGCGCACGGAATGTTGTGCACGTCGCACGCGCGCACCAGCGCGTTGATGTCCGGCTCGTGCGGCTGCGGCGTCATCGGGTCGCGCAGAAAGATCACCATGTCCACGCGTCCTTCCGCGAGTTGCGCGCCGATCTGCAGGTCGCCGCCGTGCGGGCCGGACAACATGCGTTCGACCGAGAGCCCGTGCGCGTCGGCGATACGCCCGCCGGTCGTGCCGGTCGCCACGATGTCGCAGCGCCGCAGCGTGTCGACGTATTCGCCGGCCAGTTTGACGATGTCGTCTTTTTTATGATCGTGCGCGATCAGCGCGATACGGGTGGTCATGACGTAAGACTCCTGAAACCGTTGTGATTGTCGTTGTTGTGGTGATGCTTGAATGCGGGCCGTTCAGAAGGTGCCCGGATAGGCGCCGCCGTCGATCAGCAAGTTCTGCCCGGTGATATAGCCGGCATGCACGCTGCACAGGAAGGCGCAGGCGGCGCCGAATTCCTCGCGGGTGCCGAAGCGGCCGGTGGGGATCGTCTTTGTGCGCTGCGCGCGCGCCTCGTCGACGGAAATGTTTTGCGCCTTGGCTTGCGCCTCGAACGTGACGCCGATGCGGTCGGTGTCGAACAGACCCGGCAGCAGGTTGTTGATGGTCACGCCGGTGGGCGCGACCTTGCGCGCGAGTCCCGCGACGAAGCCGGTCAGCCCGGAGCGCGCGCCATTGGACAAACCGAGCACGTCGATCGGCGCCTTCACCGCCGAACTCGTGATGTTGACGATGCGCCCATAACCGTTCGCGCTCATCGAATCGATGGTCGCGCGAATCAGCTCGATCGGCGTGAGCATGTTGCTCTCGAGCGCGCGGATCCAGTCGTCATGCGTGAAGTTGCGGAAGTCGCCCGGCGGCGGACCGCCCGCGTTGTTGACCAGAATGTCCGGCTGCGGACAGGCGGCGAGCGCCGCGGCGCGGCCTTCCGGCGTGGTGATGTCGCAGGCCACCGTCTTCACTTCCACGCCGCTTTGCTTGCGAATCTCCGCCGCGGTCGCCTCCAGCGTCTCGGCGGTGCGCGCGACGATCGTCAAGTTGACGCCTTCGGCGGCAAGCGCTTCCGCGCAGCCGCGCCCCAAACCCTTGCTGGCCGCGCAGACCAGCGCGGTGCGTCCTGCGATTCCCATGTCCATCAGTGTTCTCCTCGTGAAAGTGTGCCTCGTGAGAAACGCCGGGCCGTCCCAAGTTTTCTGCGCCTGCGCGTCAGGCGCGAAGCGACAGCTCTGGATGCCCTCTCGCGGCAAAGTTTCCCCGATTCTAGAAGAATCGGTGCCGGACTGCGCCGGGCCGCTGCAATCTCCGGTATCTTCGGGCGGCACTCTTTCGGTAAACTTGCGCCGTGGCGCGTCCGCCAGCCAGCCGGTTCACCGGCCGTGCGGCGCGCCGAACCGATCCCTCTAGCCGCCCCGTGCGCACCCGCCATGACCCAGGACAGCCGTTTTCCCAATCTCTTCATCCTCGATCACCCGCTGATCCAGCACAAGCTGTCGCATATGCGCGACCGGGATACCTCGACTCGCACGTTCCGCGAACTGCTGCGCGAAATCACGTTGCTGATGGGCTACGAAATCACCCGCAATCTGCCCATGACCACGCGCCGCCTGACCACGCCGCTCGTCGAGATCGACGCGCCGGTAATCGCCGGCAAGAAGCTGGCGATCGTGCCGGTGCTGCGGGCCGGCATCGGCATGTCGGACGGCCTGCTGGAGCTGGTGCCGTCGGCGCGGGTGGGCCACATCGGCGTGTATCGCGCCGAGGACCATCGGCCGGTCGAATATCTGGTGCGCCTGCCCGACCTCGAAGATCGCGTGTTCATTCTGTGCGATCCGATGGTCGCGACCGGCTACTCCGCCGTGCACGCGGTCGACGTGCTCAAGCGCCGCAACGTGGCCGGCGAGAACATCCTGTTCCTCGCGCTGGTCGCCGCGCCCGAAGGCGTGCAGGTGTTTCAGGACGCCCATCCGGACGTCAAGCTGTATGTCGCCTCGCTCGATTCGCATCTGAACGAGCACGCGTACATCGTGCCGGGTCTCGGCGACGCCGGCGACCGCCTGTTCGGCACGAAAAATTGAAAGCGGCCTGAAAACTGCGTGACGGCGAGCATCAGACGCCGCTGTTGCGCACTTTTCGCAGCGTTTGCCACTATCTCGCCCTCTGCCGCACCCCTGCGGCGTGATAAAATTCGAATCCGCTCAAAGAGCGGCTCAACTCGCACCACCGCCTGGCGCACGGCGCCTTTCGCGGGGCCTGGCAGGCCGGCGCGGCGTTTGCCGCGTGCCAGCCGCACCGCGCCCCGTCCCAATCGCGCTGCCAACCCGCGGGCCCGCTAGCCGGGCTCGGCTGGGCGTGATCAGGCTTGAAACGCCTGGTTGCGGAGGGCTAGTCACAGGCGGTAGCCACGAACGGTTGAGCCGGACAGTCAGGTAGCGGACGGTTTGACATCGAGGCGCAAAACACGCAAACACGCGCAAGCGCCCGGCATCGCAACGACAATTGCACAATGCGTGCGCCCCACTGGCGCGCGCGATGGAGAAAGGTATGGCGGGTCATTCGAAATGGGCCAACATCAAGCATAAGAAAGCAGCGGCCGACGCCAAGCGCGGCAAGGTCTGGACGCGGCTCATCAAGGAAATCCAGGTCGCGGCTCGCATGGGCGGCGGCGACATCGACTCGAACCCGCGCCTGCGGCTCGCCGTCGAAAAGGCGTACGACGCCAACATGCCGAAAGATAACGTCAACCGCGCGATCCAGCGTGGCGTGGGCGGTGTTGATGGCGCAAGCTACGAAGAAATCCGCTACGAAGGCTACGGCATCGGCGGCGCGGCGGTGATCGTCGACACCATGACCGACAACCGCACGCGTACGGTGGCGGAAGTGCGTCACGCGTTCTCGAAGAACGGCGGCAACATGGGCACGGACGGCTCGGTGTCCTTCATGTTCGATCACGTCGGCCAGTTCCTGTTCGCGCCCGGAACGCCGGAAGACAAGCTGATGGAAGCCGCGCTCGAAGCCGGCGCCGACGACGTCGTCACGAACGAAGACGGCAGTATCGAAGTGCTGTGCCCGCCGAACGATTTCCCGAAGGTGAAGTCCGCGCTGGAAGCCGCGGGCTTCAAGGCCGAGCTGGCCGAGGTGACGATGAAACCTCAGACGGAAGTCGAGTTCACCGGCGACGAGGCGGTGAAAATGCAGAAGCTGCTCGACGCGCTGGAGAATCTGGACGACGTGCAGGAAGTCTATACAAACGCCGCGATCGCCGACGAATGAGCGCGCCCCGGCAGCGCGTGGCGCGCGGGCTCGTGTCGAGCCGCGCCACCCTCTGCCGGTTGACCCTCGCGTCGTTGCTGAGCGGACGTGCGTGTGGTTTTGCACCGCGCTTCCACCCGGGTTCGCACTATGCCCTGCGCCGTCACCGGCTGCGGGCCCAATGCGAACCTCGTTGTTATTCCACGGCTGAGCGTGCTGCGTCAGCCGTTTATGGTTTTTAAGTCTCGGGGATTCACATGAAGTTACTCGTCGTCGGTTCCGGCGGTCGCGAACATGCACTCGCATGGAAGCTCGCGCAATCGCCGCGGGTTCAGCTCGTCTACGTGGCTCCTGGCAACGGCGGCACCGCCCAGGACGAGCGTCTGCGCAACGTCGACATCACCGAGCCAGCTGCGCTCGCCGATTTCGTCGAAAGAGAACAGATCGCCTTCACTCTGGTCGGGCCGGAAGCGCCGCTGGCGGCCGGCATCGTCAATCTGTTCCGCTCGCGCGGCCTGAAGATTTTCGGGCCGACCAAAGAAGCCGCTCAGCTCGAAAGCTCGAAAGACTTCGCCAAGGCGTTCATGAAGCGCCACGCGATCCCGACGGCCGAATACGAAACCTTCGCCGACGTCGCCGCCGCACACGCGTATCTCGACGCCAAGGGCGCGCCGATCGTCATCAAGGCCGACGGCCTCGCCGCGGGCAAGGGCGTGGTGGTCGCGCAAACGCTGGAAGAAGCGCACGCCGCGGTCGACATGATGCTGTCGGACAACAAGCTCGGCGATGCCGGCGCGCGTGTCGTGATCGAGGAATTCCTCGCCGGCGAGGAAGCGAGCTTCATCGTGATGGTCGACGGCAAGCATGTGCTGCCGCTCGCTTCGAGCCAGGATCACAAGCGCCTGCTCGACAGCGACCAGGGGCCGAACACGGGCGGCATGGGCGCCTATTCGCCCGCGCCGATCGTCACGCCGCAACTGCATGCCCGCGTGATGCGCGAAATCATCCTGCCGACGGTGCGCGGCATGGAGAAGGAAGGCATCCGCTACACCGGCTTCCTGTACGCTGGTCTGATGATCGACGCGCAAGGCAATCCGAAAACGCTCGAATTCAACTGCCGCATGGGCGACCCGGAAACGCAGCCGATCATGGCGCGTCTGAAGGGCGACTATTCGAAGGTGGTCGAGCAGGCCATCGCCGGTACGCTCGACACGGTGGAACTGGAGTGGGATCGCCGCACCGCGCTCGGTGTCGTGCTCGCCGCGTACAACTATCCGGACACGCCGCGCAAGGGCGACCGCATCAACGACATTCCGGCTGAAACCGCGGATTCGGTCACGTTCCACGCCGGCACCACGTTGGCGGACGGCAAGCTGACCACCTCGGGCGGCCGCGTGCTGTGCGTGGTCGGTCT
The DNA here is from genome assembly GCF_004339745.1 of Paraburkholderia sp. BL9I2N2. Taxonomy (GTDB): domain Bacteria; phylum Pseudomonadota; class Gammaproteobacteria; order Burkholderiales; family Burkholderiaceae; genus Paraburkholderia. Next base: position 3,007,849 of record NZ_SMGP01000001.1, read on the forward strand.
GGCGGATTCGGTGCGCAGCGCGCAGTCGGTCGCGTACGAAACGATCAACCAGATCTCGTTCGACGGCATGCAGTATCGTCGCGACATCGGCTACCGTGCGTTGAACCGCAAGCACGACGCCAAGACCGAAGGCAAGCATTAAGCCATGACCCCACTCGCCCGCGTGCGGCGCCAACAGCGCTACACTGCGGGTTTTCGGCCGGTTTGACCCCGGTCACCGCGCGCACCGCAGCATGTGGGCCGATATGGGCCGATGCAGGCCCGACGTGGCCTGACTAGGGCGGCAGTATCCCGCCCGGCGCGAAAAACTGAATGGCCGCGCCTTCGCAGGTTCCACCCTGACGCGGGCCCGGCCGTCGCCCTTCACGAAGAACCCGCGGCACGACGAGCGTGCCGCCCTCAGCATCTGCATTCATGACCGATTCGAGCTACGACGCACAGGCCGTGCGCAGCTGGCTGCAAGGCCTGCAAACGCATATCGCGGACACGCTCGGCGCGTTCGACGGCACGCCGTTCGCAACCGACGCATGGCAGCGCGTCCCCGGCGAGAAGCTGCGCGGCGGCGGCTGCACGCGGATTCTGGAAGGCGGCAATTTCTTCGAGCGGGCCGGCATCGGTTTCTCGGATGTCGCGGGCGACGCCTTGCCGGGTTCGGCGAGCGCGGCGCGGCCGCAACTGGCCGGGCGGGGTTTCGAAGCGATGGGCTTGTCGCTCGTGCTGCACCCGCACAATCCGCACTGTCCGACCGTGCATATGAACGTGCGTCTGCTGATCGCGACCAAGGCCGGCGAAGAGCCGGTGTTCTGGTTCGGCGGCGGCATGGACCTCACGCCGTACTACGGCTACGAGGAAGACGCGCAGCACTTCCACCGCACCTGCCGCGACGCGCTGCTGCCTTATGGCGAGGACCTGTACCCGAGTTTCAAGCGCTGGTGCGACGAATATTTCTTCCTCAAGCACCGCAACGAAGCGCGTGGCATCGGCGGGATTTTCTTCGACGATTTCTCGGCGCCGGGCTTCGACCAATCGTTCGCGATGCTCAAGAGTGTCGGCGACGCGTTCCTCAAAGCGTACCTGCCGATCATCGAAAAGCGCCGCAACATTCCGTACGGTCAAGCCGAGCGCGATTTCCAGGCTTACCGGCGCGGGCGCTACGTCGAGTTCAATCTGGTCTTCGACCGTGGCACACTGTTTGGGCTGCAGAGCGGCGGACGCACGGAATCGATCCTGATGTCGATGCCGCCTGTGGTGAACTGGCGCTACAACTGGCAGCCCGAACCGGGCACGCCGGAAGCGCGTCTTTATAGCGATTTTCTCGTGCCGCGCGAGTGGCTGTGACGGGCCGCGCCCGCGCATCACTCGAATCGTCACGACAAAGGATCTTCACCTGAAGCCGAACGCTCATCCTGTTGCCCTGCCTCGCCGGATCGGACTGCTCGGCGGCACTTTCGATCCGATCCACGACGGCCACCTCGCGCTCGCGCGGCGTTTCGCGCATGTGCTGAAACTGACCGAACTCGTGCTGCTGCCGGCCGGCCAGCCCTGGCAAAAATCGGACGTTTCGCCGGCCGTGCATCGCCTTGCCATGACGCGCGCGGCGGCGAGCGAACTGGTGCTGCCGGGCGCGACCGTGCGTGTCGCGACTGACGAGATCGATCACGACGGCCCGACTTACACGCTCGACACGCTGCAACGCTGGCGTGAACGCGAAGGTGAGGACGCTTCGATTGCGCTCCTGATCGGCGCGGATCAACTGGTGCATCTCGACACATGGCGCGACTGGCGGCGCCTGTTCGAGTTCGCCCATATCTGCGCGGCCACCCGGCCCGGTTTCGACCTCGCGTCGATTCCGCCGGTGGTCGCTCAAGAAATCGACGCGCGCCGTGCCCGCGCCGACGTTCTGCAAGCCACGCCCTGCGGCCACTTGCTGATCGATACGACGCTTGCGTTCAACGTTTCGGCCACCGACATTCGCGCGCATCTGCGCGAGCAGGTGAACCGGCGGCTTGCCCTCGCGGGCGGCGAACAGCAAGACCAGGCGGCGAGCCATGTCCCCACCGCGGTGTGGGACTATATTCTTCAACATCATCTGTACCACCGGTAACCTCATGGATATTCGCAAACTGCAACGCGTGATCGTCGACGCTCTCGAAGACGTCAAGGCGCAAGACATCAAGGTGTTCAACACCAGCCACCTGACCGCGCTGTTCGATCGCGTGATCGTCGCGAGCGGCACCTCGAACCGGCAAACCAAGGCGCTCGCTTCGAGCGTGCGCGAGAGCGTCAAGGAGGCCGGCGGCGACATCATCAGCACCGAGGGCGAGGACATCGGCGAATGGGTGCTGGTGGATTGCGGCGACGCCATCGTGCACATCCTGCAGCCGGCCCTGCGCCAGTACTACAACCTCGAAGAAATCTGGGGCGACAAGCCGGTGCGCATCAAGCTGTCCACGCCGGACCCGTTCGGTGGCGCGCGCTCGAGTGAGCCCGATGAAGACGAGGACGAAGACGAAGCAGCGCCGGCCGTGAAGAAGCCCGCGCGCAAGACGGCCGTACGCCGCAAGTAAGCGGGCTTTGGCCGGCTTACGGTAATCGTCCGCGACTCTCTTCGTCATGAAACTGCATATCCTCGCCGTCGGCCACAAGATGCCGGACTGGATCGCCACAGGCTTCGACGAATACGCGAAGCGCATGCCGCCCGAGCTGCGCATCGAACTGCGCGAAATCAAACCCGAGCAGCGTTCGTCGGGACGGCCGGCGGAAAGCGTGATGGCCGCCGAGCGGCTCAAGATCGAAGCCGCGTTACCGAAGAACGCGCGGATCGTCGCGCTCGACGAACGCGGCAAGGACTGGACCACCATGCAGCTCGCCGGCGCCCTGCCCGGCTGGCAGCAGGACGGCCGCGACGTGGCGTTCCTGATCGGCGGTGCCGACGGGCTCGATCCCGATCTGAAAGCGCGCGCCGATATGCTGCTGCGCGTCTCCAGCCTGACTTTGCCGCACGCGATGGTCCGCGTGCTGCTTGCCGAACAGCTTTACCGCGCGTGGACCATCACGCAAAATCACCCCTATCATCGCGTGTGAGCGAACGAGGCGGCGTGTGTAGCGCGCGGCTTTGTCGCGTGTTGCCGCGCGCGCTTTCCGGGCGCTTTCCGCCGCATCGCCTGCGCTGAGTGAATCGCATGTCGACGCGCGTGTTTTTGTGCGCGCGGCGATAGCGTTCACCAGACGCTGATCGACGCTCGACCGGCACGCTCGCCGAACCCTCATACAATCCGCTTCATCGAGACCTGTTCATGTCCACGTCCGCCGCTTCGCTGCATCCGTTCGTCTATCTCGCTTCGCAGAGTCCGCGCCGCCAGGAGCTGCTGCAACAGCTCGGCGTGCGTTTCGAACTGCTGCTGCCGCGTCCCGATGAAGACGCGGAAGCGCTCGAAGCCGAGCTGCCCGGCGAGCGCGCGCACGACTATGTGCAGCGCGTATGCGTCGCCAAGGCGCATGCGGCACGCGCGCGCCTCGTGGCCGGCGGCCATGCGGCGCGGCCGATTCTGGTTGCGGATACAACCGTCACGATCGACGACGCGATTCTCGGCAAGCCCGTCGATGCCGACGACGCCGTCGCGATGCTCAAGCGCCTCGCCGGCCGCGACCACGAAGTGCTGACGGCCGTGGCCGTGGTCGATGCCGAGGGTATGTTGCTGCCGGCCGCGCTATCCGTGTCGAAGGTGCGTTTTGCTGCACTGCACGCAGACGCGATTCGCCGCTATGCGGCGAGCGGCGAGCCGCTCGGCAAGGCGGGCGCGTATGGTGTGCAGGGGCGCGCCGCGGAGTTTATCGAGCATATCGACGGGTCCTATTCAGGTATCATGGGTTTGCCGCTTTTTGAATGTGCTGCCCTCCTGCGTGCAGCGCGCATCGACTTCTAAAATAACACCATGAATGAAGAAATCCTGATCAATGTCACGCCGCAGGAAACGCGCGTCGCGCTGGTCCAACAAGGCGCCGTCCAGGAACTTCACGTCGAGCGAACTCTGTCGCGTGGCCGCGTCGGCAACGTCTATCTCGGCAAGGTCGTACGCGTGTTGCCGGGCATGCAATCCGCCTTCATCGACATCGGTCTCGAACGCGCCGCGTTCCTTCATGTCGCCGACATCTGGCATCCGCGCATTGCCGGCGAACCGCAGCATCAGACGCCGCATCAACCGATCGAGAAAATCGTCTTCGAAGGGCAGACGCTGATGGTGCAGGTCGTGAAGGATCCGATCGGCACCAAGGGCGCGCGCCTGTCCACGCAAGTGAGCATTGCCGGGCGCACGCTCGTGTATCTGCCGCAGGAGCCGCATATCGGCATCTCGCAGAAGATCGAGAGCGAAGCCGAACGTGAAGCCGTGCGTGCGCGTCTGACCGCCGTGCTGCCCGCCGACGAGAAAGGCGGCTACATCGTGCGCACCATCGCGGAAGATGCGACCAGCGAAGAGCTGGCCGGCGACGTCGCGTATCTGCGCAAGACGTGGGCGACGATTCTGTCTCAAGGGCAGCGCATGCCGTCGACGAGCCTGCTGTATCAGGATCTGAATCTCGCGCAACGCGTGCTGCGCGATTTCGTCAACGACGAATCGTCGCGCATTCAGGTGGACTCGCGCGAGACGTATCAGATGCTGGCCGATTTCGCGGCCGAGTTCACGCCGGCAGTGTCGTCGAAGCTGCACCACTACACCGGCGAGCGGCCGCTCTTCGATCTGTACAACATCGAGGCGGAAATTCAGCGCGCGTTGTCGCGCCGGGTGGATCTGAAGTCGGGCGGTTATCTCGTGATCGACCAGACTGAAGCGATGACGACCATCGACGTGAACACCGGCGGCTATGTCGGCGCGCGCAACTTCGACGATACGATCTTCAAGACCAACCTCGAAGCCGCGCACACCATTGCGCGGCAATTACGTCTGCGCAATCTGGGTGGCGTGATCATCATCGACTTCATCGATATGGAGAATGTCGAGCATCGTGATCAGGTGCTGGGCGAATTGAAGAAGGCGTTGTCGCGCGATCGCACGCGTGTGACGGTGAATGGGTTCTCGCAGCTCGGGCTTGTCGAGATGACGCGCAAGCGTACGCGTGAATCTCTCGCGCATGTGTTGTGTGAGCCTTGTCCGGTTTGCCAGGGGAAGGGGCAGGTCAAGACGCCGCGTACGGTGTGTTACGACGTGCTGCGCGAGATTCTGCGTGAGTCGCGCCAGTTCAATCCGCGCGAGTTCCGCGTGGTGGCGTCGCAGCAGGTGATCGATCTGTTTCTCGAGGAAGAGTCGCAGCATCTGGCGATGCTGATTGATTTTATTGGGAAGCCGGTGTCGCTGCAGGTCGAGTCGAATCTGAGTCAGGAGCAGTACGATATTGTGCTGATGTAGGTTAGTTCACGTCGCGCAATGGCCGGCTTTTTATTGATGTCGCCCAAGGTATCGTGCGCGGCTGGCGGTGCGATTGGTTTGTGCTAGGAGAAACAACATAAAGCAGTTTTTCGAGACGCGGTTACCGATTAGGATGGCTTTCCCGATATGACGGAAACGAGAGAACGGCCACTAATCGGAACTCGAAAATTGCCCGGCAAAAACAAACATGTCGACCGCTGATTACGAAAAATCGCGTATTAAAGAATCAACAAGATTCTATGGCGCTGGAGCCGGTGTGACGCTGAGAACGGGTGCCTTCCCGTCCCAGATCTGATTATCTCGATGAACAAAGCTCCGCCGGGCTTATCGATTCCGCCCGCACCCGAGCCTTACCAGCAGCGACGGACGCAATGAGCGGGCCAAACTGATTGCAATGACTTCGGTCAAACGAACCATTGTCGGTGTCTGCGTTGTGGCGGCATTCGTTTCCGCTTGGAGCTATTGGGACGGCGCGAGACTACGTTCGATCGTTAAGCCGACAGACTGCGACGATGCGCAATCGGCCGATGGCCGCTATACGGCACGGGGCTGTTACCTTGGATCGCATACTGTCTTGCGGCTCTATGAGCAGCCAAGCCAGCAACTTCTGGCTGAGAGAACATATAGAAGCTACACCGACGACGCCGCCAGGCTTTATTGGGAACGCGATGCACTGCGTTACGAGCGCGGAGACGAGAGCGGTGCCGACTTGGGAACGATTCATCTACCGCCATCGCTATACGACCGGCTGCTAGCCAGACTGCCCTAGCCGACGTCCCGCGCCAGCCATCCCGTCGCGGGTTCCGCAAAGCTCACCGGGAGTAATCCGGTGACCAAACCCAACCCAGCATTGAAGCGATAGGCCTCGCCACCGAGCCTAGCGCCCACACCCACTCCCGAACGAACCCCCAATTTCCTCATTGACCGCACCCCATCGAGAGGCGTATAACCATCCCACTGGATGTTAATTGGATGGCACCTAGATGCCTCCCGGAGTGCAAATGCCCAAACTCAATCTCATCAACACCTCGCGCCCCAAAGGCGGCGAGACCGAAAAAATCACCATCAACCTGGGCCCGATCGACCTCGGTCAGATCGATCTATTGGTCGAAGAAGGCTTTTACTCGAACCGCACCGACCTGATCCGCACAGCAATCCGCAACCAGCTCGCGGTGCACGCCCAGATCGTCACGGAAACGGTGACCCGGCGTGCCATGGTGCTCGGCCTGCAGCACTTCTCGCGACAGGATCTCGAAGCCGCTCAGGCCGCGCACGAACAACTCGACATTCACGTGCTCGGCCTCGCCAGCATCGCAGCCGATGTGCCGCCCGAACTCGCGGCGGCCACGATTGCATCGGTGGTGGTGCTCGGTGCCTTTCATGCGTCGCCCGCGGTCAAGGCGGCGCTCGCCGGCCGCATCAGCTAGGCGCGATGCTCGACTCATTACCGTGGCTGAACGGGCGACCCATCAGTCGACTCTCAACCACGCCCCACACAGGTCAATACAAACCATCATGAAAATGAACGAAGACTTCCTGAAATCGATGAAAGACGCCTTCGAGCTATTGCGCACGAAGGGTCCCAAAGAAGCCACGGCGGCGGTTCAGCGCGCGCTCTCGGGCCACAACGCGAACAATGTCCACGTGGACCCGGTGCAAACACCGCACACGCCTTCGAATGCCAGCGAATGGGCGCAAGCGTGGACGCAGCCGCAAACGCCAGCGAGCCCCGCTCCGCACGCCCCTGCCGCGCCGACTTTGGACGCCGACACACCGGGCACCTTCAGCACGCACACGTTCAGCAACGCAGCCGGACAACGCCAGTACAAGCTCTACGTGCCCGCTGTCTACAAGACCGAACCATTGCCGCTGATCGTGATGCTGCACGGCTGCACGCAGAACGCCGACGACTTCGCCGCCGGCACGCGCATGAACGAAATGGCCGAGCGTCACGGCTTCATCGTCGTGTATCCGAATCAGGCGCAAGCGGCCAATCATTCGAAGTGCTGGAACTGGTTCAAACCTGCCGATCAGCTGCGCGATCAAGGCGAGCCGTCCTTGATCGCCGGCATTACGCGCGAGGTGATGGCGCGCTATCGCGTCGATCCGGCGCGCGTGTATGTGGCGGGTCTGTCGGCGGGCGGTGCGATGGCGGACGTCATGCTGAAAACGTCGCCCGATCTTTACGCGGCAGCGGGTGTGCACTCGGGCCTCCCCTATGGATGCGCGAAAGGCCTGCCTTCGGCGCTCGCCGCGATGAAAGGCGGCAAGGCGCCACGCAATCGCACACATGCCGCGCCGCAACGTCCGCTGATCGTGTTTCATGGCGACGCTGACACGACAGTCCATCCGTCGAACGCGGCGCAGATCGTTGCGCCCTTCGACGCCGGCACCACCACCGTCAGCACGCAATCCGGCGCTGCAAGCGGACGGCGCACCTATACACAGCAACGGCACATGGCGGCCAACGGCGTCGAAGCGGAGTCCTGGTCGATTCACGGCGCGGGTCACGCGTGGTCCGGCGGCAGTCAGCACGGTTCGTACACGGACCCGTCCGGTCCCGACGCCGCCGCGGAAATGGTGCGATTCTTCCTCGCCCATCCGCGCCTGCACTGAGTCGGCACATCGGCGCCGGACCAAGCTAGTCCGGTTGAATATGAATGACCGGACTGCCGGTTATACAGCCGCTTGGGCGAGACGCATTTTGCAAGAGGCGCCTCGTGCGCTATAGCAGCGCGGGCGAGCGATAAAAGGCCCCGGTAAATGCCGCGCCGCGGCCTACGCCGCGACCGGGCAGCCCGCCTGCTCAAGCGCGGCCTGCGCGTGCTCGTGCAGGTCCCCGCTGGCGAGCGACGCGTCCGGTGTGCGCACCCACGCCGCAATGCGCAGCGTCGCGCCGCCATCGTCAGGATAGTCCGCTACCGTGACGATCGGTGCGAGCGTGGCGCCGCTCAGCACGCGCGGTTCGTCTGCGACCAGCTTCTTCAATTCGCCGATCGCGGCGTCGACGTCCTTGCGCTGCGCGAGGCCCACTTCGACCTCGATGCGCTGCGTGCCGCCGCTGCTGTAGTTGATCACCGGATTGCTCCAGATCTGGCTATTCGGCACGAACACGGCGTTGCCGTCGCCGCGCTCGATGCGCGTGGTGAAGAGTCCCACTTCGCGCACGATGCCGGCCGCCGCGCCGCTGCCTTCGATCACGTCGCCGACGCGAAACGGCCGCAACATCAACAGCATCATGCCGGCCGCGATATTCTGCAGCGTGCCTTGCAACGCGAGTCCGATCGCGAGGCCGGCGGCGCCGAGCACCGCCAGCACGCTCGCGGTCGCGATGCCGACTTCGCTGAGCGCCGCGATGAACACGAGCACTCGCACGGCCCAGGTGCTCATCGCCGCCAGCATCGGCGCGAGCGTCGGATCCGCGTGCGTGCGCGCGAGCGCGCGGGCGAACATCGCGCCGACGCGATTCGAGAGCCACCAGCCAATCACGAGGATCAGCACGGCCAGCACGATATGAAGGGCGTCGTGCGTCAGCGTGACGAGCAACGACGGCTGGAAGTGAAAGAGTCGCGCGAGGAGATCGTTCATCTTGAGTCTTCGTTCCGTTACGGTATAGGAGTCTTGACGCAACGAAGCAGGATACGTTCCCGCCCTTTACATTTCGTGCACAGAGGCACGCTGCTTGCTTAAACATGCGAACACGGGCAGTGCAATCATGCAAAGCCTTACAGCAAGGGAGTTTACGCTGTCGTTAGTACAGGCAAAGGAGGACCTCATGTCCCAACATTTGAAGACTGGCGACCGTGTCAGTTGGAACACGCCGCAAGGCGTCACCCACGGCAAGATCGTGCGAGTCATTTCTACCCATACGACTATGGACGGCAGAACCATCGATGCGTCGACATCCGATCCACATTACGAAGTACAAAGCGAGAAGAGCGGCAAGCATGCCGTTCATCGCGGCGATGCATTGCATCGGGTCAAGAATTGATAGGGATGGCTAAGCATGCGTGTGAGCATGCATCCATGCCGCCGGCAAACCTGCGCGTCAAACAGTGCCCAACGGCCTCAGCAAATTACGCAGTGCCGCGACGGTGATCGGACGCGAAAACCAGAAGCCTTGCGCTTCGTCGCAGCCGAGCGCTTCCAGTTGCGCGGCCTGCTCGGCCGTTTCGACGCCTTCGGCCGTCACGCGCAGTTTGAGCGCATGCGCCATCGCGATGATGGCGCCGACCAGCGCCGCGCATTGCGGGTCGGTGCTCATGCGCATCACAAACGAGCGGTCGATTTTCAGGCGATTCAGCGGAAAGCGCGTCAGATACGCAAGGCTCGAATAGCCGGTGCCGAAGTCGTCCACCGCGACTTCCACGCCCAGATCGCGCAACGCAAAAAGTGTCTGCACAGCCTGTTCGGTGTCGCCGAGCAAAACGCCTTCGGTGATTTCCACCTCGAGGTATGAAGGGTCGAGCGCGGCATCTTCCAACGCCTCGCGGATCGTCTCGAAGAGATTCTGTCGCTGGAACTGTTGCGGTGACACGTTCACCGCGAAGCGCGGCAACGTGCCGGTCAGCCTCAATAATTTGCCTGCATCGCGGCACGCGGTTCGAATCACCCATTCGCCGATCTGCTCGATCAACCCCGCCTCCTCCGCGACCGGCACGAATTCGACGGGACTGATCAAACCGCGCTGCGGATGGTTCCAGCGCAGCAGCGTCTCCACTTGCGCGATGCGGCCATTGGAGAGCGTCACCTGCGGTTGATACACGAGATGCAATTGCTGACGCTCGATCGCATCGCGCAGCATGGTTTGCAGTTCGAAGCGGCGCGCCGCCTGACCTTCCAGCGCGGTGGAAAACCGCCGCACCGCATTGCCGTTCACCGTCGAAGCCGCCGACAACGCCACGCCCGCGCGACGCATCAGCGTAGGCGCATCGCCGCCGTCGGCCGGATAAGCCACGATGCCGATGCTCGCGGTAATGTTCAAGGCAGTGCCGGCGTAGTCGATCGGCTCGGCGATGCGGCCCAGTGCTTCGGCGGCGAAGGCATCGGCGGCCGCGCCTGTTTCGTTGACCAGCAAGGCGAACTGCGTGCCGCCGATCGAGGCGATCGTGCCGTCGTTCGGAAAGAGACCGCGCAACCGTTCACCGACAATCTGCAGCACGAGTTCGGCCGCATGCAACCCGAGCGCATCGCGCAGTTTACGCAGATGATCGAGCTCGGCGATCAGCACAGTAAAACCGCTGCCGCTACGCTGGCAACGCGCGATCGTCAGTTCCAGGCGCTCAGTAAATAGCGTTTGGTTGGGCAGACGGGTCACGCCGTCGTGATGCGCGACGTACCAGAGACGCGCTTCCGATTGCGCGTAACGCGTCATGTCGATGGCGATGCCCACGTAGCGCGCCGGCCTGCTGGCGAGGCCACCCGGATGCGCGGGCTCGGCGATGAGCGGCGCCAACGCCAGCACCACGCGAACCGGCGTGCCATTGCGCCGCAAAAAACTCCATTCGGCCTCATAGCGCGAAGTCACCGTGGCAAGCGGCGACAGTTCTCCGCGGCGCTTGGCGAGTTCGGCGGGATCGAACAAAGACTCGAAAGTCCGCCGGCCAATCAGTTCTTCCGCTGCAAATCGAGTCAGCTTTTCGAAAGCGGCGTTGACGGTCTCGAACGTGCCGTCCGCGGTGCAGATGAACATGCCGTAAGGCGCCGAGGCAAGCGCGGCATCGCGCGTACGCATGTCGGCGTAGAGGGGGACTTGCATCGCGCCGGCCTTTTGTTTTTTCCTGAGTAGTCAAAGCGATCGGACGTATTCTTGCGCGCGGGCGCAAATAGTGAAACCCCGAGTTCCGGTCCGATGTTTCGGGCAACCGTGCGTATGATAACGGGCTTTCGTGCCCTCGCCGAATTCGCGAGCCCCCCATTCTTCGCGCCAATCGTTTCCCTTGGTGTAATCCCCAATCCTCCCGACCGGCTCGCTCGCGCTTGCGCGCGCCATACGAGCCTCGCTATTGCCGGGATATTCGATCCTTCATGAGCGTCGCCAAATATCTGGCTTCCTAAGCAAACTTTTCCAGCCTACGCCGTACTATCCTTGTCGGCAAAAAAAGCAGCAAGCGAGAGAGCTTGCGGCGCGAATGCAATCATCGGATACCTTCGAGGTGACCGGCCCCTTTCAGACACCGAGCGATCACAAAGTGAGGTCGGTCAGACGGAAGATTGTTATGGGCTAGTTCACGCCTCCCACGGCCATACTGCGGCACCACCGGGTTGTGCCGGTCGGCGAAACTGTCGTGGTGAATCCACGCAAAATGCGCGACGTCGATGAAGCCTTCGGTCTGCCGTCCCGCCGATGCGTTGATGTCGATCGAAGGCGGCAGGATCTGCTGGAAGTCGGGATCATTCCAGTTCGGAAACGCGGGCAAGGCTTCCATGCCGCCGCCCAGCGACACCCACACGAGTCCGTACGCTTCCTGCGTCGCATAAGTGACGAGATGCAGCCGCTCGGGAATCGGGCCGTCCGTTTGCGATGGAATGTGCTTGCACTTGCCTTCGCTGTTATAGGCAAGACCGTGGTACGGGCACACGATGTTGCCGTTATCGACCCATCCCTGGCTGAGCGGCGCGCCGCGATGCGGACAGATATCGCGCGCGCTCACCAGTTGGCCGTTCGAGCGGAACACCACGAGCGGTTCGTCGAGCAGCGTCACGCTGATGGGTTTGTCGGTGACTTCGGCGGCAAACGCCACCGGATGCCAGTAGCGGCTGAGAATCTCCCAGGCGTGGCTATCGAACGTGCAATTGCGGGGTAACGCGGGTGAACGTTGAAATGTCAGCGGACTGGTGGTGGCCGAAGCGTTGGCAAAAGCAGTGGCGGAACTCATGCGTGTCTCCAGAACCTGGTGGGGGTTCGTCGCGCTCATGAGCTGTCTCGAGCGCGTTGGAGAGAACGATAGCGGGATGAGGTCCGCCGACCCATCCCCTGAAATGCATTGACTCTATGTACGGAAAAGCATAGCGAGCCGCCGCACCGCGACCGCGCTTTTTACGCGGCGCGCGGCAACGCCGCTTCGATGAACACCGCGCACAGCGCTTCCATGCCCTTCGCGTCTTCTTCGTCAAAGCGCGCGACGATCGGGCTGTCCACATCCCACACGCCGATCAGCGTGCCGTCCGGCGCGACGAGCGGCACGACAACTTCCGATTGCGACGCCGAATCGCAGGCGATATGGCCGGGAAACTCGTGCACGTCGCGCACCACTTGCGTCTGCCGAGTTTGCGCGGCCGTGCCGCAGACGCCCTTGCCGAGCGCGATGCGCACACACGCGGGCTTGCCCTGAAACGGTCCGACGACCAGTTCGCGGCCGTCGTGGAAATAGAAGCCGGCCCAGTTCAGATCACTGAGGGAATGAAACACGAAGGCGGAAAAATTCGCAGCGTTGGCGATCCAGTCGGTTTCGTCGGCGAGCAGCGAGCGCGCCTGGGCGACCAGTTCTTCGTAGTGCGCGGCTTTGGGCAGATGGGAGGCGGAGGAGACTTCGAACATGACGGCGTCCGTGATGAAAGCGGAAAGAGGAACAGCGAGTCGTGCAGTTTAAAGCAAGCCGCCGTTTCCTTCACGGCGCGCGCCGGCGCCGCGGCGCAAGGTGCACGAAGGACCCGTCGGCGTCCACGCGGACATGAAGCCAACGGGCAAAACCACACGACGATTACTGATCGACGCCGATAATCACGCTCGATGCCTTGAAAATCGCCGTCACCGCTTTGCCGTTTGCGAGGCCGAGGCGATCGACGCTCTCATTGGTGATGATCGCCGCAATCTGCGCGCCGCCGGCGCTGATCAACACTTCGGAATTCACCGCGCCCTTCGTGACCGCCGATACCGTACCGGCGATGCAATTGCGCGCCGACACCTGGTCCTTCGTGATGTCGACCATCAGGATCACCGACGACGCCTTGACCAGCGCAAAGGCTTTCTTGCCCACCGCGAGGCCGAGCGACGTCGCACTGCCGTGGGTGATGATCGACACGATCTCGAGACCTTCCTGGGTGCGCAGCGTGACTTCGTCGTTGACGGCGCCATGTTTGAGCTCGGTGACTTCGCCGGCGAATTGATTGCGTGCGCTGGTTTGCATGTTGTTCTCCTTGGTTGGGCGGCCTCGAGCGAGTGTTCTTTCGAGGCCATGCGTTGGGGTTAAGCAGTGAGCGTGGTGGAACGCTCGCCGGCTGCGGCAGCCTGCGCGTGAAGCGCGGTATCGCGCAGCCGCTATGGACGACGCGAACCCTAATGAAACCACATAAGCGTTGTGTTTGGGAGTGCAAACGCGGCGCCGGTACGACATGCTGCACAATGCGCCGACACCGTATCATCGTGCCCTGGACCTTCTTCGCCGAACCTCATGCCCGTTGCCGTTCTATCCCGCCTCGCCGCCTGGCCGAACGCCTGCCGCGCCGCCGCGTTGTGTGCCGCGCTCGCGGCGATCACTGCCTGCAGCAATCCGTCGCCGACGCACGACGCGCACGCGCCGGTCGACACCGTCACGCTCTTCCCCATCGCACATTACGATCAGGACGTCGATCACTGGCTCGAACCGGACAGCCCCGGCTACGACCAGCCGTTCCTGAGTCCCGCAGACCAGCAGGCGCACTTCAAGGCCCTGTACGCGCGCTACTTCGGCACCGGTACCGCGGCGCCCTCGCCGTGGAATGTCAACTTCGTGACAATGCTGGTGTATCGCCAGCAAGGCGCGGACATTGCCGCACTGCAGCAGCGGCGCATCGGCAAGTTCGACAATACCGGCAAGAGCGGCGCGGACATCGGTTACGGAGAAAATTTCCGGCCGCACGACAAGGCATGGATCGACGCCATCGCGCAAAACATGAACGTCGCGCAGTTCACGCAGATCGCCGTTTATCAGCCGCAGCGCCGCGCAATCGCGACCGGCAACCTGATGGTGCGCGAGTTGCCGACCCCCGACCCATCGTTCTACGACCATCATCTGGCCGGCGAAGGCTATCCGTTCGACAACCTGCAGATCTCGGCCGCGCGGCCCGGCACGCCGCTGTATGTGCTCGGCAGCAGCCTCGACGGCGCGTGGCATTACGTGCAGACGCCCGACGTGCAGGGCTGGGTGCGCAGCGAGGGTGTCGGCATGGCCGACGACCGCTTCGTCGATACATGGCGCGCCGCGACGGGCAAATCGCTCGGTGCGGTGATCGTGGCGTCGGCGCCGGTGCGCGACAGCCGCGGCGTGTTCCGCTTCGACGCGCCGGCCGGCACACTGCTGCCGATCGTCCCAGCCAGCGCCGCGCGGCCGGCGCAAGCAAAACCCGTGGCGAGCGACCCCGGCAACACCGGCAACACCGGCAACACAGCCGAGCCGGCCGTTGCGCGTCAGGTGCTCGTCCCGGCGCGCGACGCCGAAGGCCAGGCGCTGATCCGCACCGCCGCCCTGAACGACGCGCAAATCGCGCCGATGCCGCTCGCCGCGACGCCGCGCCATCTGGCGATGCTGATGAAAACGCTGATCGGCCGCCCCTACGGCTGGGGCAATAGCGGCCTCTACAACGATTGCTCGTCGGAACTGCAAAGCATCTTCGCCGCGTTCGGCGTCTGGCTGCCGCGCCATTCGTCCACGCAGATGAACGCCGGCCGCATGATCGACCTGTCGTCGTCCACGCCCGCCCAGCGGCTCGACTATCTGGCGCAGCACGGCGAGCCGTTGCGCACGCTGGTCTACATCGGCGGCCATGTGATGCTGTATATCGGCAACACCACCCGCAACGGCAGCGCGGTGCCGGTCGTCTATCAGGACGTATGGGGCTTGCGGCCCGCCGACGATAGCCGGCGCGCGGTGATCGGCGGCTCGGTGATTCTGCCGCTGTTCGAACACATTCCCGAAGACGCCACGCTGCAATCGCTCGCGGCGACGCCGAAGTTCCAGATCAGCATTCTCGGCGCACCACGTGGCGGCACCCCGGCGCCGTCCGCCCCGCCGCCGGACGAGGACAATCCGGCCGGTTGAAACAGGCGCCCGGGTGGTCGCCGTACGCCCGGACCAAAAATATTTTTTCCGGAGTGTCGATTCAACGGTCATGTACTCGTCGTAACGTTGAAGACCTGACTCGACGAGTCGGTCTTTCACCTCACGAACCTGTTACTTCAAGGAGTCGCCGTCATGTCCAGCAACGCTGTCAAACCGATCCCGGACGGGATGCACTCGCTCACCCCGTATCTGATCTGCGCCAACGCCGCGGACGCCATCGCGTTCTACACCAAGGCCTTCAACGCGGTCGAGCAGGTCCGCCTGCCCGGCCCCGGCGGCAAGGTCATGCACGCCACGCTGAAGATCGGCGATTCCATGCTGATGCTGACCGACGAATGGCCCGAGCACCAGTCGTTCGGCCCGAATTCGCTGAAAGGCACGCCGGTCACGATTCACTACTATGTGGAAGATGTCGACGCCAGCTTCAAGCAGGCCGTCGACGCCGGCGCGACCGTCGTGATGCCCGTCACCGACATGTTCTGGGGCGACCGCTACGGTCAGGTGAAAGACCCGTTCGGGCATAGCTGGTCGTTGGCCACGCACAAGCGCGACCTGAGCCCGGAAGAAATCCAGAAAGCCATGGACTGCATGAAGTAAGGCGCGGTCCGTCCGGTGAGAAGGAGGAGAAACGTCATGCAAAAGATTGCGCCGTGCCTGTGGTTCGACGGCAATGCGGAAGATGCGGCCCGCTTCTACACGTCCGTGTTTTCCGATTCCCGCATCGCCACCACGTTGCATTACACGGACGCCGGACCCGGGCCGAAGGGCGGCGTGCTGGCCATCACGTTCGAGATCGAAGGCCAGGAGTTCATGGCGCTGAACGGCGGCCCACAGTTCCCCTTCACGCCGGCCATTTCGCTGTTCGTGCACTGCAAGTCGCAGGAGGAAATCGACCGTTACTGGACGAAACTTCTGGACGGCGGCAAGGAGTGGCAATGCGGCTGGCTTCAGGACCGGTTCGGCGTCTCGTGGCAGGTCGCGCCCGACGTGCTCGGCGACATGCTGCGCGACCCGGACGAGGCCAAGGCGAGCCGCGTGATGAAGGCCATGATGGATATGGTCAAGCTGGAAATCGCGCCGCTCGAAGCGGCTTATCGCGGCGATTGAAGTGCAACCCTGAACGCGCGCTGCCGTCGGCGCGCGGCCTGCTTGCCGTTGCATTGAGAATTCACGGCGCGGCAAGCAGGCCAGGGGCGCGAGAGCGCTATCTTTGATAGGATCGGTCTCGACCCATAATCGGCGGGACATGAACGGTGCGCGTCAATTATCAGGCTTTCTTCTGCTCGCTGTTTGTCGCCCGTCTCGCCGATCAGGTCCTGCTGTTTCTCGTACCGCTCGTCGTCTTCCAGACCACGCACCAGGTCTCGTGGTCGGGGCTCGCGTTCTTTATCGAAACGCTGCCCCGCTATCTGGTGTTTCCCTTCTTCGGCGCCTTGTGCGACCGCATCTCGCCGCTCAGATTGATGCGCGTGAGCCAGACCGTGCGGGCGCTAGCGTGTTTCGGCGGTGTACTCGCTTACGCGCTGTTCGGCGGCATCGGCTGGTTGATCGCACTCTCTGCCGTGTGCGGCGTGTTGACGAGCCAGGGTCTCGTCGCGCGTGAAGTCATGCTGCCGCAAATCTTCAGCACGCAGCAGTTTCAGCGCGTGCTCGCCTACTCGCAATTGGCCGATCAGTTGGGGTTCGTGCTCGGTCCGATGCTCGCCGCGCTGCTACTCGGCCTGTGGCGTTGGGAATGGGTTGTCGGTGCAACCGGCGTGCTGTTTCTCCTCGCCGATGGCGCCCTGCTGCTGTGGCAACGCGCGAGCGGTTTTTCGCGCCGCCGAGCCGCCGGCCTTGGCTCCAGGTCACTGGACGTTGCCGCTGCGCATCGCGCTGCGTCATGTGCTGGTGCTGCCCGGCCTGAAGAAAGTCGTGGTGCTCGCCGCCGCCGAAAATCTGGTGATCGGCGTGACGCTCGCCACGTCCGCCGCCATGGTGACCGGCCTTCACACGCAATCGAATCACTACTATGCCGGACTGCAAACAGCCGGCGCCGTGGCCACGGTGCTGATTCTGTTGACGATCGCACGCGCCGCGTGGCCGGCGCGCACCTTGGGCCTGGTCGCCTTCGTCTCGATCTGCGCGGGCGGCGTGATCGCCGGCGCGAGCCCGGCGCCGTGGGGTTATGCGCTCGGCTTCCTGCTGATCGTCGGCTTCGACAAGATGTTCAACGTCTACATCCGCAGCGCGCGGCAGCAAATCATTCCGCCGCAGGACTACGGCAAGACGACCGGCGTGGTGATCCTTCTCAACAACATGACACAGCCGCTCGCCGGCCTGCTGGTCAGCGTGTTCTCGGCGCGCACGCAAACCGGCCCGCTGATCGTGACCCTGTCGCTGACGATGGGCGGCATCGGCGCCGCCGTGTCGATCGGCGCGGCGCTGGTGCGAAGGAAGCGCGCGCTGGCGCTCGGGGAATGACGCCGCGCCGGCATGCCTGAATGCCGTTGTCAATATCGAGTGCGGGTTGCGCAGCGCTCGGGCAGCTTTAGGTCTTTATCCGCAACGCAGCTAGACAGCCTCGCACACCACCGCGAACTTTAGCAACTGCGTCGGCCCGAACGCATTGCTGAGCGCCACGTCGGCCGCGTCGCGCCCGCGCGCCATCAGCACGCGCCCCGTGCGCGGCGCGTTGTTGCGCGGGTCGAACGTCTGCCAGCATCCGCCGATATACGCCTCGAACCACGCGGCGAAATCCATCGCCGCGTACGGCGGTGGCAAGCCGACATCGCTGATATAGCCTGTGCAATATCGCGCCGGAATATTCATGGCCCGGCATAGCGCCACCGCCAGATGCGCGAAGTCCCGGCACACGCCTTTGCGCTCTTGCCAGGCCTGCCATGCGGTCTTGGTCGGACGCGCAAAGTCGTAGCCGAACACGATGTGGTTGTGCACGTAATTGCAGATCGCATCCACGCGCCCACGGCCGAGCGGCAGCTTGCCAAAGGTCTGCCACGCGAATTCGGAGAGCAGATCGGTTTCGCAATAGCGGCTGCCGAGCAGAAACACCAGCGTATCGTCAGGCAGCATTTCCACCGGATGCTGTTCGGTGTAGGGCGGGCGCATCTCCGGCTCGGACGACACCTCCAGCACCGCACTCGTAGAAAAGGCAATTTTTCCCGGCGGCGCTACGAGCCGGCTGCACAGATTGCCGAACGAATCGCGATACTGGCTGATCGGCACCGGTGGATCGACCACCAGCAAATCCGGATTCAGCACCTCTTTCGCATGCGAATAGTGGGTGTTCAACATCAGCATCATCGGCGTCGGTTGCACGCACTCATAGACCAGCTCGTAGCCAACGCGCAATTTCATCGCAACGCCCTCTTCCAGTTGAAACGTTCAGTTGACGCGCACGGCGAGCCGCCCGAAACGGCACTCCCCGCATACGCGTTTTAATTCGACACGCCGCGACCTTCGGCGCGCGTTCATTCGTTCTTATCCGCCTTGCTTCGCCGTCATTCGCCTTCTGTCACGCTCACGTCCACCTGCAAGCCGCGAAACGAATGCGGCGCGCCGTGCCACGTACCCCACAACGGCAGCGCCTGATAGGCGTTCCACGCCACCGCCACGCGAATCAGATGGCGGTTGCCGACGATGCTGTTGGTCGGATCGAAATCGACCCAGCCGGCGCCCGGCAAATAGATCTGCAACCATGCGTGCGTCGCGCCGCCGCCTTGGGTGGCATCATGCTCGGGCACGAATATATAGCCGCTCACGAAGCGCGCCGCGAGGCCGAGCGAACGCACCGCGTCCATCATCAGCACGGCAAAATCTCGGCAACTGCCGCTGCGGCTGCGCAAGGTGTCGCCGGGACGGTTCACGCCTTTTTCCGTGCGGCGCACATAGAAAAACGAGCTCTTGATTTCGAGCGTCATGGCGCGCAGGAGCGCCATCGTGCCGCTGCCCGTGCCGCCGCTTTTGCCGTTTTTGCCGCCTTCGCCGCTCTTTGCAGCGACACCCGATGTCGGTACGAAACGGCGCGCCCACTCGTCCACGTCGCTGTCCGGATACTGGCGGCTGCGCGCGTTCACGAGATCGGACGCCTCCTCGTTGGTGTACGCGAACGGCCAGTTCACCGCGTACGGTTCGAGCGCGTAGTCGGGCATGGGCGCTTCGAAGTGCTCGAGCGTCACTTCGCTGTCGAAGCGCAATTCGCTCGCCTTCTCCGCGAAACTCGCGACCGCCACCGAGTTGTCGAACACGTCGTGCAGCCAATGCAGCCGCGACGGCGCGGGCGTGATCACCAGCTTGTTCGTGACGAGCCGCAAATCGTGGCTCGCGCGTGGCCTGAACATCATGCGATGTTCGCCGAAACGCACGGGTTCCGAGTAGCGGTAGACACTGACGTGGCGCACCGTGAAGCGCTGCGGCTCATTCATCCGACCGCCCGATGGATGCCGCCGGGTTCATCCTGTCCATCGCGTTCACGCTTTTAAAAAGCCGCGGCCGCCGCAGGCGAAAAGCGCACGACGCGGTTTTGATCCTAATGAGCCACGGCCGGCTTGCGGTGTGGTCGAGTGCTCTGCACGACAAACTGACGGGTTCAGCATACACCCGCCATATTGGTTGAAAGCACTCATTTGGCCGCGGCGTCGCGCGGGAGAAGTTATCAACAGAATCTGTTCGCAGATCTGTGGAGGATTTTCTCACTAGGCGCTGAAACTTTGGCCCTCAAGGCTTTGCGGTCGGTGCGCGGGGAAGGATGTCCTGTGCGGATCGCATAGCCCGCTTGCTCGCCCCCCGCACTCTCGGACTTGTCCGATTCCATACATCCCCGTTTTTTTGAATGATCCGGAGCAATCAGGCCGAACAACGGAGGGCAGATTGCCGGTTACATGTACATTCCGCCTCAATAGTAAGCCCATGTCCACGTTGCATTGCGACGGTGTTGGTGACTTTGCGGCTTTCTCGGGAGACGGCAACGGTAAGAATAATCCCGCCGCCGCGGCTATTCGTGATGTTGGCCCACTTCCGCCCGGTCATTACTACATCGTAGATCGCGGCTCGGGCGGCATCTTTTCACACATCAAGACATGGGCCTATGACATCTACAACCATACCGAACGCGGTAAATGGTTTGCACTATTCAAGGCGGATGGCGAAATTGACGACTGGACGTTCGTGGACGGCGTGAAGCGGGGTAACTTCCGACTTCATCCGCACGGCAGACAAAATCTCAGCGAAGGCTGCATCACACTGGCCGATCCGGTTGCGTTCTACAGACTGAGAGATCGCCTTCTTCACACGACACTCATAGCTCTGCCGGGTGGGAAGGGTTTCGCATATGGCACGGTCGACGTCCAATGAATATCAAAAAATTTGCAATCCGGTGCGGTGCGGTGGCAAGCGTGGCCATATTGGTCAACATACCTATTGGCATGTTTCTGTTTTCGAGTTTCATGGATCGTGCAGTGTTTTACACGACCTCTGCACTTCATATTTATGGTGATGAAGCGATTGGCGACTTCCTTGTCGGCGCCGCGTTCTTTCTCTCTTTATTTGTAGCACTGCTTCTTGTGTTGATTGTGACTCGCACTGTTGAGTGGCGTAAGCGGAGACCATCAAATGTCAAATGACGTTTTTATCAAAATCGATGGCATCGCGGGGGAATCACAGGACGCGGCGCACCCTGACGAGATCCAGATTGCGAACTGGACCTGGAAAATGTCCCAGCAAGCATCCGCGATGTCGGGATCTGGCGGAGGCGCGGGCAAGGCAACGGTTGAAGACCTTGTGATCTTTCATGATGTAGACCGGGCGAGCCCTAATCTGATGACGTACTGTTTGACCGGCAAACATATCCCCACGGTCGTCCTGAGCATGCGCAAAGCGGGCGGCGTGCCGTTTGACTTCCTGCGAATCACCATGAGCGATGTTGTCATCACCGGTGTCGAAATGTCCGCGAGCTATGAACAAGTTCGTCTGTCGTTTGCCAAGGTGAAGCAGGAATACATGGTGCAGAATGCCCAAGGCGGAAGTCGCGGTGTCGTGACGGGTATGTTTGACATCAAGCAGAATGCGGCTAGACGTTAGTCAGTGACATGCCGAGACCGGCCAGAGGTCTATTCCTGAGACCCGCAATGAAGACAATGACAGCTACTTCTGGCGCGACGCCGCTCATGTCGTCCAAGAGGCCAACCGGAGCATCTAAGGTTTGCTGAAACCCGTCACCCCCGTCGAATAACAAGTGCCCCGAGTCGAACCCCGCGTGCCACCTAGTAGCTTGCTGAGTTAAAACTTAACCGAGTCTGTGAGACCGTTTCACCGCGGCAAAAAAGTTATCAACAGATTCTGTTCGCAAATCTGTGCATAACTATCCGGCAAAAACCGCAAGCTGTTGATGCGATTGCCATTTTTACCGTGACGCCGAAGTTGGGCAGCGCTCGCGCCGAGCGCGCGTCATTCGCGCACCGTGCCGCGCGCCGCGTCGTCGGCAACGTGCGCGTGACGGGCTTCTTCGCGCCATTGCTGACGCGAGCGAACCATTCGGCGCACCGCGAGCCGCGCCATCTTGACCCAACCCGAAGGCCGCGGGTCGGCCAGCATGCTGAGAGCGCGCGCGTAGTCGAGCGTGAGGCCGGGTGTCCACGCCATCGTCGCGGCTCGCTTGCGCACTTGCGCGGCGACCCACAGTTCGGGTGTCGAGATCACGCGCAGAAACGGCTGCCAGCCGCCGAGGTCGCCCCACACACGCGACGAGGCGCCCTCGATCGCCGCCTCCAGGGCGCGCGAGACACTGCTCGAACAGTTGCGATGCGTGAGGTTGTACGTCGTGTCCTGTCGATACGTGTCCCAGAAGCGGCGCAAGCGCACCGGATCGTAGTTGCGGATGCGCACCTGAACCGTCGATGGACACCACGCTTTCGATTCGGTCGGGTAATCGGGCTGGAATAGCCCCGGCACGTCGTTCTCGCGCGTGGCGCGCAGAAGCCGCGCGAAGTCGTCGGGCGAACGATCGATCTCGACACCCGGATACAGGCTGATATAGACGCCCTCGGGCGATTCGAGCGCGGCATGGCCGGTCGATATCACGCCGTTGCGATCCACCGCCGCGATATAGCGATCCACGATCAATTGCCGACGTGCTTCGCCCTTGGCCGAACCGACCGGCGTCCACACGTGCACGGTCAAAGCGGCTTCGTCGGCGGCGGGCGGGCCGTCCCATTCATGAGCAATCAGACGGCTCGCGGCGAGCGCGCTCGCCGCGGCGATGCCGGCATCCGCCGCGGAATTACTCGCGACCACCGCGGGGTTCGTCGCGAGCCGCCGCACCCGCGCGCTCAGCAGGATCATGTTCCATCCGCCAAAGATCAGGCCGAGCCCGACACAGTACGGCACCGTGCCGACGTAGTGAGTCGGATAGGGTTGATAGAAGAAGATTGCCAGCGCGATTTCGACGGCGCCGCCGATCATCGCGAGCCGCCAAGTGCGAAAGCGGACCACTTTGGCCGAGACGATCTGCAGGAGGCCATCCGCGAGAAAGAGCGTGCCGAAGATCATCGACAGAATGAAGTTGCCGTGCTGGTGACCGACCAGAATCAGCGCGGCCGCGGTGGTGAACCCGATGCCCTTCACATAGCGCAGCGTGCGTTGCCCGCCCATGCCGGTCCAGGCGACGGCCAGCGTGGCGAGGCCTTCGAGCAACAGCAACGAGACGAACGGGGTGATGGGAAAATAGAGCGCGCCATCGAGCGCGTCGCTGAACACGAACACGCCGAGCAGCACACTGATGCAACCGACGATCCGCAACGATCGCCAGCGCGTGCGCAAATAATCGACGCCCAACAGAATCATGACCAGACGAACCATTGCGAGTCCTCCGTGACTGATGCCTTCTGCTGATCGCCATCTTAACCATTTTCGCGGCGTGGGCGCGCAGCGGTTCAACGTGAACCACGAAGCGAAAGCGCACATTCGCCGCGCCTCGCTCAAGCGTCTTTGTGCCGCTCATGCCGATGCGCTTTCGCGCCCGATCGATCAGGCATGAAAAAGGCCGGCGCGGATAGACTTCAACGCGCCGGCCTGCAACGAACCAGAAAACCAGAAGCTGCTTACGCCGCCCTGGCTTGCGGCATCGCTTCGCCGCCCTGCTCGCCGCCCAATGCGTCGAGCAGATCGCTTAGCATGCGGTCGAGTTCGGCGGTCATCAACGTGACGTCGGAGTCGAAGCGTTCGTCGTCGTTTTGCGCGGTGGGGTCGCTCGCTTCCTTCAGCACGTCGAGCGGCGCGATGCGCTTGATCGTCAGCGACGGTGTCAGCACGAACGACACGCGATCGTTCCACGTCATCGCGAGCCGCATGCATTGCTTGCCGGCTTCGATATGACGGCGCATATCTTCGGCATCCAAAGTATGTCCCACATAGCGCACGGTCGCGTTGCCTTCCGTGGGCGAGCGCAATTCGGTGTCCTGGTCGAGCGTGAAGCCGGCGGGACCAACGCCTGAGAGCAGCCATTCGGTCATGGCCGCGACCGGCGAGTGCGTGACGCGCACCGTGCCGAGCGGCAATTGATCGATCGACTTGACCAGCAGGCCGCGCACTTCATCGGCGACCGCTTGCGAAGCGGCGTCGATCACGAGCCAGCCGTTCTTGCAATCGATCCACACGCGCGTGTCGCGGCGAATGCTGAAGGCGCGCGGCAACAGTTCGTCGGTGACCTGTTCCTTGAGTTCGCGCATCTGCTTGCGGCCGGGTTTGAAGCCTTGCTGATCCTCGAGTTCTAACGCGCGTTCCTTGGTCACTTGCGTGACGACCGACGCCGGCAGCAGTTTCTTCTCGGCGCGAAACACCAGCAACATCTGGCCATTGAGCGAGTACACCAGCGAGTCGTTATCGCGCGGCGATGCCCAGCCATGGCTTTGCATCTCGACGCTGTTGCCGGGCGCGAACGCGTGCGGCGCGAGCCACTTCTGCATCTGTTCTGGGGTGACGGACCACGGAGCGGGAAGACGGTGAAGCTGAAGGTTTTTGAACCACATGGGCAGAGTCGTGTACGGGCAAAGCGCAGCATTCTATCTGACGATAGACGTCGCGCGGTCGGCCGGACGGACTCTGTTACTTCGTTCGCGCACTTCAGCACTGAACGGGTGATTTTCAAATACGGATAGAAAATCCTTTAAGCGACAGACCGATTATCAAACACGGCCTTACGCTGGAGAATGCGCTTCATGCACTTCAACGCTCTCTGGAACGCGCCATGTCGACCTCTTCCCTGTCCCGAATCGCCCGTCATCTGCTGCTCGCCGCGAGCCTCGCCGGCGCCTTGAGCGCCCACGCCGCAAGCGACGCCGACCTGCCCGTGCCGCACCACGTCGCGGTTGCGTCGAACTCGGCGCAAAGCGCTGAAGTCGTGCGGACCGCGCGCCGCTACGCCGCCTTCTGGAACACCGGCGACGAAGCCTACGCGAAGCTCGCGCTGTCGTCCGCCTTTGTCGACCGCACCTTGCCGGATGGACGCCCGCAGGGTCCTGACGGTCCGCTGCAAGCGTCGAAGGATTTTCGCGCGGCGGTGCCCGACCTGCACGCGGAAATCGACGACCTCGTGGTGGCCGGCGACCGCGCCTCGGTTCACCTGCATTTCCGTGGTCACTTCACCGGGCAGTTCCAGAACCTCAAAGGCACCGGCCAGACCGTCGACTTCCAGGCCTTCGACCTGTATCGCGTGAAGGACGGCCGCATCGTCGAAAACTGGCATCTCGAAGACAATCTGACGCTGCTCAAACAGCTCGGCGCCATCAAGCAGTAATGGTTTAGCCGGATCCGTTTTGAACGCGCTTTACGTTGAAATCACCTAGACTTTTTGACAAGCACGTGACTAGACGGAGGCGGCCATGGCCGATGAAACCGCACCCTGGCAAATGGTGGAATACGAGGGTTTCGAGATTCACGTAGCGCCGTTTCTGAAAAACCCGCCCAAGGAAGGGCACACGCCGACCGCGGCGAATAAACGCTACACGTATATCGGCTACGTTTGCCATCCGGGCGCGGATCCGGCCATTCCCGGCCACGCGGTGCCATTTCACCCCGACGGCGAAGAGAGCTTCGCCGGCGAAGACGAAGCCCTCTATGAAGGCATACACGTGGGACGCAGCATCGTGGAAGGCACGCACCCAGACCTGACGGTGTTGCCGCTGGTGACCGGCGGCGTGTGAATCTCTGGCTTGCGCTGATTTGCGCTTCAGTGAGCTGTCTGCACGCCCGACGTCGAGTCGTGCTTCGCCAGCAGGCGCAACGCCAGTTCCAGCATCCGCTGATTGGCGCGTGGGGGCGTGAACGTCTCGACCTTTTGCAGCGCGGCTTGCGCGAGACTCCGGCGTAGCTCGGTGTCCGTCAGCAGGCGCTCGATGGCAAGCGCCATTGCGTCCACGTCGCCGACCGGCACCAGCAGGCCGGCCTTGCCACCTTCCAGCATATCTCGCGGACCGGTCGGGCAATCCGCCGACAGCACCGGCGTGCCGAGCGCCATCGCCTCGCCGAGCACCACGGCGCAACCCTCGTAGCGGCTGCTCAAGACGAGCATTTCTGCCTGCCGGATATAGGGCAGCGGATTGGCACAGAAGCCAAGAAACTGGACCGATGCACCGATCCCCAATGTGTCGGCGAGTTGCTCGAGCTCGCGCCGGTCCCGCCCCTCGCCGATCAGGACGAGCGCCGCCTCGCAGCGGCCGCGCTCGCGTAGTTGGGCGTAGGCTCGCAGCAAGGTCTTGTGGTCCTTCTGACCTTCGTCCAGACGCGCCACGGAAACGATGAATGATTCAGCCGGACGCTTGATCTCCGCGCGCGCTGCGTGCCGCAGCGCGTCGACGTCGATCACATTCGGCAATTCGACGATGTCCATGTCCTGGCCGGCCGTCGAAAAGAGTTCGCGCGCCTCGTCCAGCATGGCAGGGATCAGCACGGTAATCGCCGAGTAACGCGCATAGTGCCTCACACGCCGGGCGATGTACCGCTCGCTCTTGCCGCCGAGCCGAGCCGCGAGGCTGAAATGGTTCACACCGAACCAGGGCACATTGCAACTGCCCGCCATATGACGCAGCGAAAAATCGAAATCGCAGACCAGATCGTGCTGCTTCGCGAGGCGCCGCATACGCAGCGCCGCCAGCGGCCGGATCACGCCGTAGGTCAACAGCTTGTGCAATAACTTCTCGCCGGCCCCCAGCTTGCGCCGGCGGGCCGCCTGATGCAGCGCGTACATCCACTTCGACGAGGCGAGCACGTGGACGGGCACGTCATCGGGAATCGACTGCGCGCGCCAGAACGCCAGGTCGTCGGTCGGGTAAGCCACCGACAGGCTCGGCGCGAACAGCCGCCGGTCGAGCGTCTTCAACCACGATAGCAACGCGGTCTCGGTGCCGCCTTTGCCGAAATCGTTGATATGAAACAGGATGCGCAGCGGGGTGCGGTCAGCTTCAATAGAGTGAGGGTTCACGTTCGTCATCAAGGTTATTCGCCCAACTCTGCTGTCGGCGCTTCGCGCCGCTGTTCACTGCGTGCCGCCGTGGATTGCCCACGTGCAGTCTCGGTCGACGTTCCGCCTGGCGCGCGAGCCTGTTCCGCGCAGCCCAGCAGCAGGCCCGCGAAAGCCCAGAATGCGAGCATGGTGGTCTGCCACATGAAATCGTCCGTCGTATTTTTCGCGATCATGCCGGCCACTAGCGCAATGCCCGCGGCGCACAGCCAGGGCTTGACCCGCCGCAGCCGCCAGAAACGCGCGACGAGGCACAGCAACAGCACGGTCTGCAGCACCACGCCAATGAATCCCGTCTGCAGCCATGTGTTGATGAACAGGTTGTGCGCGTGCGTCAGCGCTTGTGGTTCGACCGCCAGCAAACTGGCCGGCATTTCGCTGCGATAGACGATACCCGGCAGCGGCTTGCCGAAGCCCACGCCGACCCACGCATGACGCTCGGCCTCGCCGACATAAAACGCCCACAGCTTCGGACGCGTGTCGGCCGATACCGTGTCGCCGATCGCGGACAGCGAGCCTGGCACATAGACCTGATGACCCTCGATCGCCAGATCGTGTAACTGCGTGGCAGGGGGCAGGGCCGCAGTGCGCAAGCGGGAACTGAGTTCGAGCGTGCCGACGCCGGCCGCGCCCACCACGGCGATGACCAGCAACGCCAGCGGCAGGCGCCGCCGGTACAGCGGGAACAGCGCGACCAGCAGCGTCGCGGCGGCCGCCGGCCAGAAGAACCGGTTGAGCGTGGCGAGGCCGATGAAGAGGCACAGCACGATACCGCTCGCGCCGATCACGCGCCACCGCGGCCGCAGCATGAAGCCCGCGAACAGCGCCATGGAAAATACCGCGAGCGTGCTGGTGTGGCCGACGCGGTTATAGAAATGCATGGGGAAGGTATTGGGGGTGGGCGGCTGCAAATGTCCCCAGTTGAGCGCGCTGATCACGGCGACGGCCACGCAGGCGATCCAGTTGACGGCCACCACGGGCTCGGGCCGCCGCAGTTGCGTGCCGAATAGCCAGAAGCCCCAGAACGACACCAGCGGATAGAGCACTTCGTCGCACCAGGCGTGCAGACTGATCGACGGATACATGGACCACGCGACCGAGGCGAGGCTCCAGCCGGCCCAGCCCGCGATGGGCAGCGCCAGCGGCCAGTGCCGCAGCGAGGGCCGCTCCGGCGACCAGGCCGCCGCCGCCACGCCGAGCGCCATCAGGGCGAGCGCATTGAAGACGATCGCCGTCATGTGGCCGAACATCACCACGAACAGAATGACCGGACAGGCAACCCAGAACACGCGCTCCACTCGCGCAGCCGTGTGAGTCATTACACTTTCACCAGAACATTTTGCAATGCGTTGTATACCGACTCGACCGACAGCCGGCCCATACAGTCGGCATGGTCGCCGCGCCACGCGACGCAGGTCGTCTCGTTGCGATCACAGCGTCGCACCCATGCTACCTCGCGGCGGAAAATAAAAGGCTGATCGCGGCACGGCATATCGGCGATCGTAATCGGCACGAAGGGCACCTCGCGCCAATAGCGGCCCGCGCCGTGAATCAGCGCGTTGCCCGGCCCGAACAGCGCGAGGGTGGGCACCCCAATCAGACGCCCCAGATGCGCGACGCCGGTATCGGGACAAACCACGGCTTGCGCGCCTGCAAACAGATGCCATAACTCGCCCAGACCGAGCCGCGCCGCCAGGTTCGGATGATGCGGGTCCGGGTCGATCGCGCGAATCAGTTCCGCTTCGCCTGGACCGCCGGTCCATACCGGCAGATAGCCGAGTGCTTCGACGCGTTGCGCAAGCTCGCGCCAACGCGCGTTGGGCCAGCGTTTGACGCTCGTGCTCGCGCCCGGATGCAGCACGACGTAAGGCTTGGTCAGCAGCGACGGTTCGGGCAGCGCCGCGTGTTGCGGCGGGCTCCAGTCGGCCGGGCGATAAGCGCGCGGCGGCGGCCCGTCGATCAGTTCAGTGGCGAGGTCGGCCCAGGCCGCCGCCGTGTCGGGATACGGCAGGCTACGGTTGAGCGGCCAGTTTTTCCAGGCCGGGCGGTCGCCCGCGTGTCCGATGATCCAGCGGCAGCCCGCGCCCAACGCGAGCCAGCTATGACGATTGTCGCCGAGCACCATGCCGAGGTCGTAAGGTCCGGAGAGCAAAACGTCGCGCACCGACTTCACATCACGCGGATCGAACGGCAAGGCCGTGATGTCGAACGGCCGGCCGGCATACAGCGGCACGATCGCCTTCGGACAGGCGAGGACGATCTGCGACTGGGGGTATTGCTCGCGCAGCTTGGCGAGCAACGGCGTGAGCAGCAGCGTGTCGCCCAGCAATAGATGATGCGCAATCAGGATACGGCGCGGGCGCCGTGGCTCGCGTCGCAATGGCTTGATCAGCAGTCGCGGGATAGCCCGCGCAAAAATACGAAGACGCCCGGCAAGCCGACTCATAGGCTCATCGGCGCGTGGGTTCCCGCCGCGATCTTGCTGTACGCCGATACCCGGCGTGAGGTCGCGTTCGCCATGCACAATCTCCAGCGGTATTCTTCCCGAAGGCCTCCAGTGCAGCGGCGACGGCCCCGTCGCGGCGGGCTGGCGCGGCTCGGGACGCGCCGCCTTTTTTGCCCGCCGCCTGTCCAGGCCGGCATGGAAAGCTCGATGAAATAAGTGGGTGTTCGGCTCGAGTTGAGTTCGAGCGTTGATAGCTTGAAATTATAACATGCGCCCCTGCCGCGGAACGACGCAAAACCGCGCCAGGCGGCCCGCCCGCCCCTTCTGTGACAAGGGCGTGGCGGTCTCTAACGCGCGGCGTCGATCTGCCGAGCCAGCGTCAACAGCGCGCTCACGTGAGCTGTCACGCTTGCGTCATAAAGCACCGCGTCGCGGGCGAGTTCCGGCGACGCGCGACGCGTGCCGTCGCGATGCGCGCGCACTGCCCGTTCGAGAGTGGCGCGCAGGTCGGCCAGGTCGTTCGGCGCGAACACGAATTTCGCATGCGGGGCGATCGCATCGCAGCAGCCAATGCTCGACGGGAAAATGACCGGCGTGCCGCACATCACCGATTCGATACCGACCAGCCCAAACGGCTCATACGTGGATGCGAGGATCGTGAAGTCCGCAGCCTGGTAACACTCCGCGAGTTCTTTCACATAGCCGATATAGCGCAGCCGCTCGGATGTGCGCGCGGGCGGCCGCCCGGCGACGGCCACCACCACGGGCAGCGAAGTGTCTCGCAATGCGGCCTCGATGAGCGGCAGACCCTTGCGCTCATGGCTGCTCGACGGGAACAGCAGGACGATCTCGTCGTCGGCGAAACCATATTTGTGACGCAAGGTGGAGCGCGTCGCGGCATCGGTCGGCGCGAAGCGCGCGCCGTCCACGGGCGGATACAGCACGCGGATCTTCGCTTCGTCGACACCGTACAGTTCGCGCAGTTCGTCGTGCATCAACTGCGAATGCGCCACGACGACTTTCGAGCATTCATACTGGCGGCGCTCGAGCGCAATCTGCCAGCGGTCCGAACGCTTGTGCGCGCGCCCCGTCGCCCGCAAGAAACCGAGATGCGTGCCGCCGCAGATCGCCATCTCGGACGAGTCGACACGGTTGCAGCCAATCAGCACATCGACGTGCGCCGCGTGCCGCGCCGCGCGCAAGCGCCATGAAAACCAGCGGTCGCGCAGTTTGCCCGGCAGGAACGAGACGTTGATGCGATGCGGCTCGACCAACTTGCATTCCG
Source organism: Paraburkholderia sp. BL9I2N2 (assembly GCF_004339745.1). GTDB lineage: Bacteria > Pseudomonadota > Gammaproteobacteria > Burkholderiales > Burkholderiaceae > Paraburkholderia. The sequence goes on from NZ_SMGP01000001.1 coordinate 3,038,558, forward strand.
GCAGCGACGCGTCGAACCGACGCGCGAAGAAAGCCGGCTCCACGCCGAGCGCGGCGAGGCCGCGCACCAGATCCATGGCGTAGCGCTCGAGACCGCCGCTGTGCTGCAAGGCGTTACTGGAGAGTCCAAGTTTCTTCATTCAGACAGCGCGCGCCTGCGCCTCGTCAAATGTTAAGGGGGTCGGTCACGCGCGGTCCGGCTAGCGGACCGCGTGAAGGGAGAGCCGAATGGCGGATTGACGTGTCGTGCTTCAGGCCGCGGTCTGCTGGAACTGGATGCGGTGCAGATGCGCATACAGTCCGTCTTGCGCCAGCAGTTCGCGATGGCTGCCGCTCTCGACGATCCGCCCCGCTTCCATCACCAGGATGCGGTTGGCGCGCTCGATGGTCGACAGACGGTGCGCGATGACCAGTGTCGTGCGGCCCTTCATCAAAGTTTCCAGCGCGGCCTGCACGTGGCGCTCGGACTCGGAATCCAGCGCCGAGGTCGCCTCGTCGAGGATCAGGATCGGCGCATCCTTGTAGATTGCGCGCGCAATTGCCAGACGCTGCCGCTGGCCGCCCGAGAGCATCAGGCCGTTGTCGCCGACCAGCGTATCGATGCCTTTCGGCATTGCCTCGACGGTGTCCCACAAGTTGGCCGCGCGCAGCGCCGCCTTGACCTTGTCAGGATCGGCGGCCTGGCCGTACGCGACGTTATTCGCGACGGTGTCGTTGAACAGCACCACGTCCTGGCTCACCATCGCGATCTGACTACGCAATGCGTGCAGGTCGTATTCGGGGATCGCCACGCCGTCGACCAGGATCTGGCCGCCGGTCGGATCGAAAAAGCGCGGCAGCAGATTCACCAGCGTGGTCTTGCCGCTGCCCGACGGACCCGCGAGTGCGACCATTTCGCCCGGCGCCACTCTGAACGACACCTGGTCGAGCGTGTGGCGGTTGTGCGTGGCGTTGGTGCTGTAGTTGAACGAGACGCCCCGGAATTCCACTTCACCGCGCGCGCGCTCGAGCGGCTTGCCGCCGCCTTCCGGTTCGGACGGCTCGTCGATCAGACCGAAGATCAGTTCGCACGCCGTCATGCCGCGTTGCAGCGGCTGGTTCACGTCCATCAGATGCTTGAGCGGCGAGATGATCAACAGCATCGACGTGACGAAGGCGACGAAGCCGCCGACCGTGGTCTGATCCGACGATGACTGCACCACCGCGATCGTGATCACGACGGCGAGCGCGATCGACGCGAGGAACTGCGTCAACGGCTGCGCGAGGCCGCCGGACACGGTCATGCGCATGGCATAGCCGCGCAGACGCTTGCTCATTGCCTCGAAGCGGTCCATCTCGTACTGCTCGCCGTTGTGCACCTTGACGACCTTGTAGCCGCCCACCGATTCTTCGACGATGTACGACAGTTCATTGGTCAGCAGTTGATGCTCGCGGTTCAAACGACGCAACCGGCGGTTGATCTTGCCGACCAGCCAGCCGATCGCCGGCAGCAGCACCGCGACGATCAGCGTCAGACGCCAGTTCAGATAGAACAGATAGCCGAGCAGGAATACCACGGTGAGCGAATCGCGCACCAGCGTGACCAGCACACTCAGCAGCACGTTGAGAATCTGGTTCACCTCGAAGACGATCGCGTTGATCACCGTACTCGCGGTTTCGCGCTGGAAGAACGCGACGCTCGTGTGAATCATGCGGCTGAACATCTTCAGGCGCAGATCGAGCAGGATCTTGTTCGTCACGTAGGCGAGCAGATACCCGGACGCGTATTGCGACACGCTGCGCACCAGTGCGAGGCCGATCACCGCGGCCGGCACGAACCACTTGGTCTTGTCGTTGGCATGCGCGCCGAAGCCCTTGTCCAGCAGGGGCTTGAGCAAGGCGGGGATCGCCGCGTCGGTCGCGGCGCTGACGGCCATCGCGACGATTGCGCCGAGGAGAACCCACATCAACGGCTTGATATACGGCCATAGCCGTTTAAAGACGACGGCGGCCGATGACGCCTCACCTGAACCGATGGGTTTGCTTAACGTTGGCTTCGCGCTCAAGGAATCCTCTGAGAATGCGGAACGGCAACCGCACGGCGGACGGAATGCCGGCCGGGCGGAATATCAAAAAAGAGCATTGTAAACGGTTGGGGGTGGGCGTCGGCGGATAGAGGCTGGCTGTGTATACTCCTCGTGCCACTTGCCTGGCGCCACCCGCTTGCGCGATTCGTTCCGTCATTCCGCCCTCACGCTACTCAGGTATGCAAGAAACCACCCTCGGCGTCGCCATCATCACCAAAAACGCGGCGGCGCGGCTGGCTGAATGCCTGCAAGCCGTGGCCTTCGCCGATCAGATCGTCGTGATCGACGGCGGAAGCACCGACGGCACCGCCGAGATCGCCCACGCGCACGGCGCCCGCGTGATCGAAGAGACCGACTGGCCGGGCTTCGGCCCGCAAAAGAATCGCGCGGTCGACGCGCTCAGCACCAGCTGGATTCTTTCAATCGACGCCGACGAGATCGTGTCGCCGGAACTGGCGGCGGCGATTCGCGCGGCGCTTACCGCCCCCACCGCCGATGTCTACGCGGTAGACCGGTTGTCGAGCTTTTGCGGCCACTGGATTCATCACAGCGGCTGGTATCCCGACTGGATTCCGCGCCTCTTCAGACGCGGCGCGGCGCGTTTCTCCGATGACCTGGTGCACGAGCGGCTCGTGTTCGATACACCGGCCCAGCGCCTCACCGGAAAGCTGATGCATTACTCCTACGAGGACTTCGAAGCCGTGTTGCGCAAGCTCGATGCGTATTCGACAGCGGGCGCCGAGCAACGTCATGCGGCGGGTCAGCGCGGCAGCTTCGGCAAGGCGCTCGGGCGCGGTGCATGGGCGTTCGTGCGGACTTACTTGCTGCGCCGTGGTTTTTTGGACGGCCGCGCCGGTTTCATGATCGCGGTGTTCAATGCGGAGACGGTGTATTACCGGTTTTTGAAGCTGGCGCGGTTGGGGGAGAAGGCGCGGCGCTGAATACCGGCAAGAAAGGCGCGCGGCCAGCGATCGATTTGCCCGCGCCAGTGGCGCGGGCAAACTCAAGGCTAATAGACGATCTCGATCGAGCTTCCCGCGAACTCGCCACGCAAGGCCGCGAGCAGTTCGTCGGTCGGCTTCACACGCCATGCGTCGCCCAGACGCATTTCACCTTCCGCATTCTGGCTGCGATAGACCACCTGCACGGCAAGCCCGTTCGGAATCTGTACCGCCTGACGCTGGCCACCCCCGCCATAGCCTCCACCATTACGGCCACCGCCGTTTCCACCACCGTTTCCGCCACGCGATGAAGCCACTGGCGCCGCTGCCGCTTGCGGCTCGTCTTTGCCGGCGCTATGCGCCTCAAGGACGCGACGCAACGCCAGCGCGTCCGCATTGCCGTTCATCTGCACCTTCACCGCCTCCGCGTAACGGCAGCGCGCGCGGCCGAGATCCATGACGGTGTCGACGGTGAAGCGGATGCCGCCCGTGAACGCGTCGTTACGCGCCTGGCCCTGCACGACCAGCAGTTCGTCTTCCTTGAACAACTGCTTGTGCGCTTCGAACGTCTCGTTGAACACCGTGACTTCGCATTGGCCGGTGCCGTCGTCGAGGAGCGCGATCAGCATCTTGCCGCGCTGGGTCATCTGCGTGCGCAGCGACGCGATCACACCCGCAACCAGCTTGTCGCGTCCTTCTTTCAGCTCGCCGATCTTCTGGCGCACGAAGCGGCGCACTTCGTCTTTGTACGCGTCGAACAGATGGCCCGACAGGTAGAAGCCGAGCGCGGCCTTCTCTTCCTGCAGCTTTTTCTTTTCCGGCCACTCCGGCTCGTCGACCAGTTCGTGACCTTGCGAGGGAGCGTCGCCCATGTCGAACAGACCCGCCTGTAGCGCATTGGCGCTCGCCTGCTCGGCGGCTTCCATGGCGAGCGAGACGGACGCGATCAGTTGCGCGCGATTCGCATGCAAGGTGTCGAACGCGCCGGCGCGGATCAAGGCTTCGACCGTGCGGCGATTGACGATGCGGCGGTCGACCCGGTTGCAGAAATCGAAGATGTCGATGAACGGACCTTCTTCACGCGCGCGCAGGATTTCCTCGATCGCGTTCTGGCCGCTGCCCTTGATTGCACCGAGTCCGTAACGGATCGTTTTCGAGCGCTTGCCATCAGGCTCCGCCACCGGCTCGAAGCGGTACGCGGACAGATTGACGTTCGGCGGCAGCACCGCCATCTTGTTCGTGAGACAGTCTTCGAACAGGATCTTGACCTTGTCCGTGTCGTCCATGGCGAGCGACATATTCGCCGCCATGAATTCCGCCGGATGGTGCGCCTTCAGCCACGCGGTGTAGTACGCGAGCAGCGCATACGCGGCCGCGTGCGACTTGTTGAAGCCGTAGCCCGCGAACTTCTCCATCAAGTCGAAGATTTCGTCGGCTTTCTCGCCGGTCAGCCCGTTTTTCGAGGCGCCCTGGCGGAACAGCTCGCGGTGCTCGGCCATTTCCTCGGCCTTCTTCTTACCCATCGCGCGACGCAGCAAGTCGGCGCCGCCCAGCGAGTAGCCGCCGATGATCTGCGCCATCTGCATCACCTGCTCCTGGTAGACCATGATGCCGTAGGTCTCTTTCAGAACAGGTTCGACACGCGGATCCGGATACTCCACCACTTCGCGGCCATGCTTACGCGCGCAGAAGCTCGGGATCAGGTCCATTGGGCCCGGACGGTACAGCGCGACCAGCGCGATGATGTCCTCGAAGCGGTCAGGCTGCGCGTCTTTCAGCATGCCTTGCATGCCGCGGCTTTCCAGCTGGAACACGGCGACCGTATTCGCTTTCTTCAGGATCGAGAACGACGCCGGGTCGTCGAGCGGCACCTGCGCGAGCGACCAGTCCTGCTTGGACGGATCGAGACGGCGGATATAGCGTTCGGCCCAGTCGAGAATCGTCAGCGTGGTCAGACCCAGGAAGTCGAACTTCACGAGGCCGACGGCTTCGACGTCGTCCTTGTCGTACTGGCTCACGACGCCGCTTTCATCGCCCTGCGTGTACAGCGGGCAGAAATCGGTCAGCTTGCCGGGCGCGATCAGCACGCCGCCCGCGTGCATGCCGACGTTACGCGTCAGGCCTTCCACGCGCTGCGCGAGTTCGAGCAGCTGATGCACTTCGTCTTCGTTGTCGAAACGCTCCTGCAGGAGCGGCTCTTCTTTCATCGCGTCGGCGATGGTGACGTGCTTGCCCGGCTTGAACGGAATCAGCTTGGCGATGCCGTCCGTGAACATGTAGCCGAGATCGAGCACCCGGCCTATGTCGCGCACCGCCGCCTTCGCTGCCATCGTGCCGAACGTGGCGATCTGCGACACCGCGTCCGCGCCGTACTTTTCCTTCACGTACTGGATCACGCGATCGCGGCCGTGCTGGCAGAAGTCGATATCGAAGTCGGGCATGGACACCCGCTCCGGATTCAGGAAACGTTCGAACAGCAGGTTGTAGCGCAGCGGATCGAGGTCGGTCACGCCGAGCGCGTACGCGACCAGCGAGCCCGCGCCCGAGCCCCGGCCCGGTCCGACCGGCACGCCGTTGTTCTTCGCCCAGTTGATGAAGTCCGCCACGATCAGGAAGTAGCCGGGAAAGCCCATCTTGATGATCGTGCCGCACTCGAATTCGAGGCGCTCGTAATACGTCGCGCGTTGTGCGGCGCGCTCGGCTTCATCCGGATACAACTGTTCGAGACGCTTTTCGAGGCCCTCTTTCGACAGATGCACGAGGTAGTCGTCGAGCGACATGCCGTCGGGCGTCGGGAACAGCGGCAGCTTGGGCTTGCCGAGTTCGAGCGTGAGGTTGCAACGCTTGGCGATTTCCACCGAGTTGGCAAGCGCCGACGGAATGTCCGCGAACAGCGCCGCCATCTCTTCCTGCGTGCGGAAGTACTGCTCGGATGTAAAGCGCTTCGAGCGGCGCGGATTCGCCAGAATGTCGCCTTCGGAAATGCACACGCGCGCTTCGTGCGCGGTGAAGTCGTCCGGCGTCATGAACTGCATGGGATGCGTGGCGACCACCGGCAATTTCAGCGACGCCGCGAGCGCGACCGCCTGCTGCACGTACTGCTCGCCGCCCGGCAGACCACAGCGCTGCAACTCGATATAGAAACCGCCCGGGAACACCTTAGCCCAATGCAACGCGTTGCGTTTGGCCGCTTCTTCATTACCCGCCGCGAGCGCGAGGCCGATGTCGCCCTGCTGCGCGCCGGACAATGCAAGCAGCCCAGCGCCCAGGCCGGATTCGAGCCAGCCGGCCTCGATCTCCGCGCGACCGCGATACTGATTCGTGAGCGACGCCTTGCTGAGCAGTTCGCACAGGTTCAGATAGCCGAGCCGGTCTTTCACCAGCAGCAGCAAACGGGAAGGCTTGTCGCGGTCGTCTGGATTGGTGATCCAGACGTCGCAGCCGGCAATGGGTTTGACCCCTTTGCCGCGGGCTTCCTTGTAGAAACGGACGAGGCCGAATGCGTTGCCGAGATCGGTGAGGGCGAGCGCGCCCTGGCCGTCTTTGGCCGCGGCCTTGACGATGTCGTCAAGACGCACGATGCCATCGGCAATCGAGAATTCGGAGTGAACGCGGAGATGAACGAAGCGGGGATCTGACATGGGCGACATTGTAACTCCACCCTTCCGGAGTTTTCAGGCCAAAACCACGCGTTAGCCGACCGGCTTAGGACGCGAGCGCGCGAGCCGCGTGTGCAGGCGTTCCTGAGGTGGCGGACCATGCGAACGGCCGCTCGGGCGAAGCGAATCGGCAGCAAGTTCACGAACGGTTTGCGCTACCGCAACCCATTGCCCATTCGGCCGAGTCGGGGAAAGCGCCGGGTTGAGAGATAATACGGGTTTCGCCCTATTCGACGTGGCCGCGCCGCATGGCGTTTGAAGGCGGGCAGCCCAACGCGCCCTGTTTTCCGCAAGGCCCGGCCACTTCTTACCGCTGGACACTCATGAGTATCGTCAATCTCTCTTCGTACCATTTCGCGACTATCGAAGACACCGCTGCCTGGCGCCCGTTCGTCACTGAACGCTGCAACGCGCTTGGCCTGAAGGGCACCGTTCTGCTCGCGCCGGAAGGCATCAACCTGTTCGTCGCCGGCACGCGCGAAGCCACGGACGCGTTCATCGACTACATCCGTCACGACGCCCTGTTCGACGGCAAGTTCGTGAATCTGCAGTTCAAGGAAAGCCTGTCGGACAAGCAGCCGTTCACCCGCATGCTGGTCAAGCTCAAGCGCGAGATCATCACGATGAAAAAGCCGGCCATCCGGCCGGAGCTCGGCCGCGCGCCGTTCGTCGACGCGCCCACGCTGAAACACTGGCTGGACCGCGGTCACGACGATCAGGGCCGTCCGGTCGTGATGCTCGACACGCGCAACGCGTTCGAAGTCGACGTCGGCACGTTCGACAACGCGCTCGACTACCGCATTACGAAATTCAGCGAGTTTCCCGAAGTAATCGAGCAAAATCGCGCCGACCTGGAAGGCAAGACGGTCGTGTCGTTCTGCACAGGTGGGATTCGCTGCGAAAAGGCCGCGATCCACATGAAGGAAGTCGGCATCGCGAACGTGTACCAGCTCGAAGGCGGCATTCTGAAGTACTTCGAGGAAGTGGGCGGCGCGCATTATCACGGCGACTGCTTCGTGTTCGACTACCGCACCGCGCTCAATCCGCAACTCGAGCCCAGCAAGACCACGCAATGCTTCGGTTGCCGCGCGGTGGTCCCGCCGGAAGCGCAAGAATCGCCGTTGTACGTGGCGGGCAAGACGTGTCCGGAATGCCATCCGGACAGCAAGGCGGCGCGCGCCGCGTGATGGTGGCGGCGCAAAACGCCACCACTCGACCATGACCTATCGCGGACGTTTCGCGCCTTCGCCCACCGGGCCGTTGCACTTCGGCTCGCTGGTGAGCGCGCTCGCGAGCTGGCTGGACGCACGCGCTCATCGGGGCGCATGGCTCGTTCGCGTTGAAGACATCGACGGCCCGCGCACCGTGCCGGGCGCCGCCGAAGACATCCTCGCCACCCTCGAACGCGTCGGCATGCATGCCGACGAACCGCCCGTCTGGCAAAGCACGCGGACGGCGCACTACCAGCAAGCGCTGGAGCAATTGAAGGCCGCCGGCATGATCTATCCGTGTGGCTGCACGCGCAAGGAAATCGCCGACTCGCTGCTCAACGCGCACGCGCGCAACACGACCCTCGCCTATCCCGGCACCTGTCGCGACGGCCTGCACGGCAAACCGGCGCGCGCATGGCGCCTGCGCGTGCCCGACGGCGACAGCGCGGTCATCACGTTCGAGGATCGCTGGCAGGGCAAGCAGACGCAGAATCTCGCCACCGAGGTCGGCGATTTCGTGCTGAAACGCGCGGACGACCAATGGGCTTATCAACTGGCGGTGGTCGTGGACGATGCGGACGCGGGCATCACGCACATCGTGCGCGGCGCGGATTTGATGGATTCAACGGCGCGGCAGATCTATTTGCAGCGTTGCCTCGGCGTGCCGACGCCGGAGTATTTGCATGTGCCCGTTGTCACGAACGAACAGGGCGAAAAACTCAGCAAGCAGAACGGCGCGACGGCACTGGATATCGACAAGCCGCTTGAAGCGCTATGCGCAGCGGCACAGCATCTTGGGCTCGACTTGGAAAGCGCTGCGGCCCATACGACGCTTGACGGCTTTTATGCTGCCGCCACGGCGGCATGGGCAAAGCGGATGGGCTTACCAGCAGCGTGAACGCGGTTCACGCCTAACAATGATCTCGCCGTGCGCGGCTGGCTGCGGCAACCAGCGCGCTGCGGGGTGAGCTTTCGAAGCGCCCTAAATTTTGCCGCGCCGCCGGCGGCCCCACTACCGGCGCAAGCCCAGCCCGCGCCCCAGGCGAACCGCACCCGAGCCACGCCAGCGAATCAAAAATCAGGAAGAAGACGACGACTTCCTCGGCATCCCAAATCCGCCCAGCAAAGCTGCCAACGGCTGCTTCGAAGCCGTCTTTTGCGGCGCAGAGGAAGCAGCGGCCTCCTCGATTTTACGAACCGAAGAAGGCGACGGCTCATAAGGCTTCAGGAAGAAATCATCCACGGGCTGAGCGCGATGATGATGCGGCCGGTCGAACGTACCCGACGACGCACCCGTGCGCCGGCGGCTGCCGCGGTCCTCACGGCCCTCGCTGCTGCGTTCACGACGCGGCGCGCGTTCTTCATGGTGATGCCGCACCGGCGCTTCCACCGTCAGGCGTTGCACGTCCAGAGGACGTTTGATCAGCTTCTCGATATCGGCAAGCTGCTTGCGCTCGTTCGGGCTGCACAGCGACAACGCATCGCCCGAAGCACCCGCGCGGCCGGTACGGCCGATCCGGTGCACGTAGTCTTCCGCGTTGAACGGCAGATCGAAGTTGATCACCGCCGGCAGTTCGGCGATATCCAGGCCGCGCGCGGCGACATCCGTCGCCACCAGCGCTTCGATCTCGCCGCGCTTGAACGCGTCGAGTGCCTGCATCCGCTCATTCTGCGTGCGGTCGCCGTGAATCGCGGTCGCGACCACGCCGTCGCGCTCGAGGCTGCGCGCCAGACGGCTCGCGCCGATCTTGCTGTTGCAGAACACGATCACCTGCTTGAGGCCGCGTTCGCGAATCAGTTGCACGACCGCGCCGGTCTTGTCGCCCTCGGCCACTTCGTACACGACCTGCGTCACGTTGGTCGCGGTGGAGTTGCTGCGCGCGACTTCGATGGTTTGCGGGTTGCGCAGATACGTGGCGGCAAGCTTCTTGATTTCGCCTGAGAACGTGGCCGAAAACAGCAGCGTCTGACGTTCTTTCGGCAGCAGGTTCAGGATGCGCTGCAGATCCGGCAGGAAGCCCATGTCGAGCATCCGGTCGGCTTCGTCGAGCACGAGAATCTGCACCTGGCCGAGATTGGCCGTTTTCTGTTGCACGTGATCGAGCAGACGGCCCGGCGTGGCGATCAGAATCTCGACGCCGCGGCGCAGTTGCTCGGATTGCGGATTCATATCCACGCCGCCGAACACCACTGCGCTGCGCAGCGCCGTGTGCTTCGCATACGCCTGCACGTTCGCGGCGACCTGGTCGGCCAGTTCGCGAGTCGGCGTAAGGATCAGCGCGCGCACCGGATGGCGGGCGGGCGAAGCGCTCGTGCTCGCCTGCGGCAACAGACGCTGGATGATCGGCAGCGAGAAGCTCGCGGTCTTGCCGGTGCCGGTTTGCGCGGCGCCCATCATGTCACGGCCGGCCAGCACGACAGGGATCGCCTGCTCCTGGATCGGCGTAGGGATGGTGTAGCCCGACTCTTTGACGGCTTTCAGGATATCGGGCGCGAGGCCGAATTGATCAAAAGTCGCAGTGCTGGGCGTGACGGCTGTGTCGGACATGGTGGCTTTCGCTAAAAATGCGCTTGGCGCGTACGCGCGGCAGCGGTCGAAACCGCAGAGGGCATTGTGATGAAGGCGGAGCCACGGCGTTCCGCACGGGACCCGTCAATATTGCGGGAAAAAATGCGGCCGGCTCCGGCCGGCGGAAACACCCGCCGGAAAGGCCGGTATTGTAGCACTTCAGCAAAAACACTCATGGCGCATGCGCCGGCTTTCTGCTTACGGCGGAGAAAGCCGGGTGCCGGCAGACTGCGCACCCGCCGGCGAATCGCGGCAAAGCACCGGCGCGCCTCGCTCGCAGCGTAGTTGGTGGAGACGACAGTTGCGTGACAGCGAGCTGGTTCGGCGGCCCGGCGATCGGCGCGCGATGCCGCGTCCGGCCGTGCGGGTGGCCCCGATGCCCCTCAGCCGTCACGCCGTCACGCCGCCAAATCGTCTCACCACGTCTCGCGCATCACCATCAACCGGATCTCGGTCATGTCCTCGATCGCGTAGCGCACGCCTTCACGCCCTAGCCCGGAATCCTTCACGCCGCCATACGGCATGTTGTCGACCCGGAACGACGGCACGTCGTTGATCACCACGCCGCCCACGTCGAGTTCATCCCACGCGCGATGCGCGTGCGCGAGCGAATCCGTGAACACGCCGGCTTGCAGGCCGAAGTCGCTGTCGTTGACGGTCGCGAGCGCGGCGCCGAAATCGTCGAAGCGCTCCAGAATCGCCACCGGCCCGAAGGCTTCCTTGCGATACAGATCCGTGTCGCGTTTCACGCCTTCGAGCAAGGTGGCCTCGAACATCGCGCCGTCGACCTTGCCGCCCGCGACGATTTTCGCACCGGCCTGCACCGCGCTTTCCATCCAGCCGGCGAGGCGCTTGGACTCCGATTCGGAGATCATCGGCCCGACAAAGGTCTTTTCGTCTTTCGGATCGCCCATCACCAGCGACTTCGTCTTGGCGATCAGCTTCTCGCGCAGCGCATCATAAACCTTCGCGTGGACCAGAATCCGCTGCACACCGATGCAGCTCTGCCCCGACTGATAGAACGCGCCGAACGCCAGCCGATCGACCACGTAGTCGAGCTTCTCACCCTGATCGCCGTCGACGATCGCGGCCGCGTTGCCGCCCAACTCCAGAATCACCTTCTTCTTGCCGGCTTTCTTTTTCAACTCCCAACCCACGGCAGGCGAGCCGGTGAAGGACAGCAATTTGAAGCGCTCGTCGGTGGTAAATAGATCGGCGCCGTCGCGATGCGCGGGAAGAATCGAGAATGCGCCTTTCGGCAAATCGGTTTCCGCAAGAATCTCGCCCATGATGAGCGCGCCGACCGGCGTGCGGCTCGCCGGCTTCAAGACGAACGGCACGCCCGCCGCGATGGCCGGCGCGACCTTGTGCGCGGTCAGGTTCAGCGGAAAGTTGAACGGCGAAATAAACGAACACGGTCCGATCGGCACACGCTTCACATAGCCGTGATAGCCCTTGGCGCGCGGCGAAATTTCCAGATTGACGATCTCGCCGTCGATGCGAACCGACTCCTCCGCGGCCACCTTGAACGTGTCGATCAGGCGCGTGACCTCGCCTTTCGAGTCGTTGATCGGCTTGCCGGCTTCGATGCACAGTGCGAGCGCCAGTTCGTCGTAGCGCTCGCGAAAGCGCTTCACACAATGTTCGAGCACCGCCTGACGCTTGAACGGGGGAAAGACGCGCATGGCGGGCATGGCATCGACCGCATGGCCGATCGCTTTGTCGATCGCGGTGGCGTCGGCCATCGCGACGCGGGTGGCGACTTCGCCGCTGAATTTATCAGTGACTTCGAGATCGGTGTTGGCGGCCACCGCAACGTTCGCCAGGTAGTACGGGTAAGTCTTTTGCAACATGACGCGTCTCCTTGATCCGATGCGTGACAAGTTCACAATTGCGCCGAAAGCCGCTTGATCTCGCGATTCAGCACGCGCTCGTTGTCCGAGTAGTCGATCGGCAGATCGATCACATGCACGCCGGGCGTCGCGAAACATTCGCGCAGCAAGGGCGCGAATTCCGTCGCCGATTCGATGCGGTGTCCCTTCGCCCCGTAGCTCTCTGCATACGCCACGAAATCCGGGTTGCTCAGCGTCATGCCGTAGTCCGGGAAGTTCATGTTTTCCTGCTTCCAGCGGATCATGCCGAACGCGTCGTCGCGCACGATCAGGATCACCAGATCCAGCTTCAGACGCACCGCCGTTTCCAGTTCCTGCGAATTCATCATGAAGCCGCCGTCGCCGCACACGGCCATGACTTTGTGGTCCGGGTGCACGATCTTGGTGGCGATCGCGGACGGCAGGCCCGCGCCCATCGACGCCAGCGCATTGTCGAGCAGCAGCGAATTCGGTTCGTGCGCGCGGTAGTAGCGGGCGAACCAGATCTTGTACATGCCGTTGTCCAGACACACGATGCCGTCCACCGGCGTGGTCTCATACACGTCGTTGACGACGCGCACCGGATACATAGGAAAGCGGTCGTCGTGCTGGCCTTTGGCCAGATGCGCCTCGAAGTGCTCCTTGATCTCCTTGAAGCGCGTGAAGTCCCAATGCTTCTGGCGCTCCTTGAGACTTTCCTTGAGTTGCCACACGGCGTTGGCGATGTCGCCAACCACTTCGATCTGCGGGAAGTACACCGTATCCACTTCCGCGCCGAGGAAGTTGACGTGAATCACCGTTTTCTCGCCGGCGTCGCCGCTGCGCATGAAAAACGGCGGCTTCTCGATCACGTCGTGGCCGACGTTGATGATGCAGTCGGCGTGGTCGATCGCGCGGTGCACGAAGTCGCCGTCCGACAGCGTCGCATTGCCGAGCCACATGGGATGCGATTCGTCGATCACGCCTTTGCCCATCTGCGTCGTGAAAAACGGAATGCCGATCTGGTCGACGAACTCGCGCAGCATCTTGGTGGTGGTCTTGCGGTTGCCGCCCGCGCCGATCATCAAGAGCGGATGCTTCGCGCTGGTGATCGCCTCGACCGCGCGCGCCACGGCTTTTTCCTCGGCCACGGGACGGCGGCTGAAGCTTTTCGGAATCGGCTTGCCATCGCCCTCTTCATGCGCGACGTCTTCGGGCAATTCGAGGTGCGTGGCGCCGGGCCGTTCTTCTTCAGCCTGACGGACCGCCTCGCGCACCGCAGCCGGAATATTGGCAACCGATACGATCTGCCGCGTGTATTTGGTGAGCGGCTCCATCATGCGCACCACGTCGACGATCTGGAAATGCCCCTGCTTGCTCGACTTGATCGGCTTTTGCCCGGTGACCATCAGCATCGGCATGCCGCCGAGCTGCGCATACGCCGCGGCGGTCACGAAGTTGGTCGCGCCCGGCCCGAGAGTGGCCAGACACACACCGGTGCGGGCCGGTGAGACGGCCATATGTGGCGGCCATGAAACCGGCCGCCTGTTCGTGGCGCGTGAGAATCAGACGGATTTTCGAGCGGCGCAGCGATTCGAGCAGATCGAGATTTTCTTCACCGGGAATGCCGAACACGTACTCGACACCTTCGGCTTCCAGCGATTTGACGAACAGGTCCGATGCTTTCATTGAGGGTCTCGCTTGATGATACGGACGCGGGCCGTGACTCCATTGCTGGAGCCCGGAAACGGACGATCGAAAACGACCCCGGCCACGCCGACAGTGCCTGGGATGGCACGGATGGCATGACGCGGTGGCACGGCGGCAAATGCCATGCGGGACAGCTTACTACTCGAATGGAAACGGCGTGCGCCGGCGGACAATGCGGCGAAGCTGAAGGCGGTGAGACAAGCGGCGGCATGGGAAGGGAAAGCCGCCGCATCGCGCTCAGCGATTGATGGTGATGCAGTCGGAGAGCATGGGTGGCGCGTTTTCGCCGGCCATTGCGTCATACAGGTCGGCGCGCGGCCCCTTGGTCCACCATGTGTAGCTGCCGGCCTGATACTTCGCGCCCGACGCCGACAGCGTATTGACGAACAGCAGTTGCTTGCCCTTCACCGGCACGAGGGCGAAGCTTTGCCCGTTCGCCGTGTTCCAGTAAGTGACATGCAGAATCTTGCCGGTCGCGCAGGTGTATTTGTGCGTCTGACGGTTTTTGGCCTGAATCTCCGAGAACTGCAACGGCGCGGCCCACGCATGGCCGTACAGCGCCGCGAGACCCGCCGCCGTGGTGACTGTAACAAGCCATTTCTTCATGAGATGCCTCGATCGTTGCGGCAAATCGAACACGGGCGGCGCGCCGCACGTTGCGCCTCTGGAACTGCGGCTGAAATGCGGACGACGGGCCGGTTATGGGTCGATCACGTCGGCGCATGCGTCGGTGGGCGCGGCGGCCACATGCCCGACCACCGGCACGATCTTCAACCCTGCGGACGCGATCCGGCATGGCGCAGCCGCGAGGCCGCAGCCCGTCAACCCGGCGCACAGCGTGAGCAGCACGCCGAGCGCGCCGAGGCGGCCAGTCCAACCGCGCCGCGTGTTGTTGCGCAATTCCAGCGCCATACGTACCTCTACTCCGACGGGCTCGACGAGCCCAATCATTCAGATTGCGCGCGGCGATGGGTGCCGGGCACGCGGGTCGGGCGAGTCACGGCGAATTGCTTCAGTTGCAGCAGTTCGCCGTGCACCACGCCGTCGCTTACTTCGCCGACACCGGCCGCACCGCTGCCGCGGCCTGCTTCGCGCGCGAACGTGCTTCGTCGGTGTTCTCGCCGGTGGCGAGCGCCACGCCCATGCGGCGCTTGACGAAACTCTCCGGCTTGCCGAACAGACGCAGGTCCGCGTTCGGCACCGCCAACGCCGCGGCGACGCCTTCGAACGCAATGCCGGTCTCGTCGAGCCCGCCGTAAATCACCGCCGACGCGCCCGGCGCCCGCAGCGACGTGTCCACCGGCAAACCCAGGATCGCGCGCGCGTGCAATTCGAATTCCGAAAAGCGCTGCGAGCACAGCGTGACGAGCCCCGTATCGTGCGGACGCGGACTCACTTCCGAAAACCATACGTCATCGCCGCGCACGAAAAGTTCCACGCCGAACAGACCCCGGCCGCCGAGCGCGGCCGTCACCTTGTGCGCGACTTCGCGCGAACGTTCGAGCGCGAGCGGGCTCATGGGCTGCGGCTGCCACGATTCGACGTAGTCGCCCGCCACCTGCACGTGGCCGATCGGGTCGCAGAAATAGGTGCGGACTTCGCCGCTCGCCGGGTCGATGGCGCGCACGGTCAATTGCGTGATTTCGTATTCGAAGTCGATAAACCCTTCGACGATCACGCGGCCATGATTCACCCGGCCGCCGGCCATCGCGTATTGCCATGCGGGTTCGACGTCGGCGTCGCTGCGGAGCACCGACTGCCCCTTGCCCGACGACGACATGACCGGCTTCACCACGCACGGATAGCCGACTTTGGCGATGCCCGCGCGCAGTTCGTCGAGCGAATCGGCGAACGCGTACGGCGAGGTCGGCAAGCCGAGCTCCTCAGCAGCGAGACGGCGGATGCCTTCGCGGTTCATGGTGAGCTGCGTGGCGCGCGCGGTCGGGATCACTTCGGCGAGACCGTCGTTTTCAATGGCGGCGAGCGCGTCGGTCGCGATCGCTTCGATCTCGGGGACGATCAGATGCGGCCGCTCCTGTTCGACCAGCGCGCGCAACGCCCCGCGGTCGGTCATGTCGATCACGTGCGCGCGGTGCGCCACCTGGTGGCCCGGCGCATTCGGATAACGGTCGACGGCGATCACCTCGACACCCAGCCGCTGCAGCGCGATGATCACTTCCTTGCCGAGCTCGCCGGCGCCGAGCAGCATGACACGCGTGGCGGATTCAGAAAGGGGCGTGCCGATCCGTTGGCCGATCTGCATGAGGTCTCCAGATAAAAGTCGGATGAGGGTGGGATTGAGTAGAACACGATGTTAACATGCGGGCCCCTCGCCGCGCCTTGCTCGCGGCGGCCGCATCCTGATCTGCGCGTGAAGGGCAACGGCGGAGCACGACGACGGCGCGCAAGGGCGCCGCGGCGCACCGAATAAGCGCTCCGCCCGCCAATGCTCTCGCGTGCGGCAAGCTTAGTGCGTTACCCTTACGCCTTCGCCAGTTTGAAGAGGAACGACGCCATGCTCCAAAGCTCCTCCGCGCGACGTGTTGCGCGCTTCACCCCGTATCTGCGCACCGCCCTCGCCGCGTTGAGCGTCGCCGCGCTGTTGAGCGCCTGTGCGATCCCGAAACATCCCGACTCGGAAGCCGCCGCGCCCGATCCATTCAATCCCGCCGCCGCGCAACTGCTCGACGACACCAGCTGGGTGCTGAGCGCCTGGAAACAGGCCGACGGCACGGCACGCGCGATTCCGGCCGCGGACCAGGACGCGCCGATCACGCTCACGCTCTCCACCTCGACCGGCCAGCGCCATGCCAGCGGCTTTTCCGGCTGCAACCGCTACATGGGCTCGTACGCGCTGAAAGACGGCAAGCTGAGCTTCGGCACGCTGGGCGGCACGCGCATGGCGTGCATGACGCCCGGCGGACAGATCGAAGGCGCGTATCTCAATGCGCTGACGCACATCGACCGCACCGGCGTGCAGATGCGCGCGCCACAGCAAATGCAACTGGTGCTCGACAACGGCGACACGCTGACCTTCGACCGCAGCACGAAATGAACGAGTCGCGGATCGTCCGGTCGATGCTCGAGGTCGCTGATGAGCGAACCGGACCGCGGAGCGGAGCGCCTCGATCGGGACGGGCCACATGACCGATGAAGGCTGTCCCGACAGCCGTTGTTTTTCACCGACGGCGGGCCGCGCGCCGGTCTGCTTTCCAATTGACGCAAGCATACTTGCGTCTGCCTTCGAAGCATCGGGCTTCGCCGGTTTAAACTCGACGGATTGCGTTTTTTGCGCGTCCGTCATTCGTTGATGTCTAGTATGCACACGGTAGTTTTCGGCTGGTTCGGCGGGTCAGCCGTCTGGTTCATTCCTCTTTTGTGGCGTCTCGTAAAGTCTGCACTGCCGGGCGGCGCGGGTCTGCGCGGCCCCGGCACGATCCGGCTGTGGCTCGGCTTCGTCTGCGTGCTGGTGGCGAGCTGCACACTCGAGGCGTCGCTGATCGGCGTGGCCGGCGTGAATGGCTTCGGCCATGCGCTGGCTGCAGGGTTCGGCCATCTGCTCGGGCATATCGGCACGCCCCTGGCGGCGCTCGCGCTGCTTTTCATCAGCCTGCCGTGGCTGATCGACTTCCGCTGGCGCGACTTCGCCGCCTGGGCCGACGGCGCGTTCGGCCTCGGCCTGTCGCGCGGCCTCGCCAAACGCGACGAGGAAGCGCGCCGTCATCGCAGCGTCGATGATGGTTTGCCGTCGCATGTTTCGCCGGCCACCAATACGATGGCGCCTAAAACCAATGGCCGTTATGCGCGCCCGACGGTCTGGCGTCCGCCGACGCGTGGACGCGACGCGGCTGCGGCCGGCGCCGCGGCGAGTGCGGCGGGTAAGGATGCGGCGGCGCGTGGCGCTGCGGCGAGCTGGCGTGCTGGCGCGGCCACGCCGCGCCGTCAGGCAATACAGGCTGAGCCGGTGCTGCGCACGGGGGCCGCGACGACACCGCCGCGACAAGTGCCGATGCAGACGCAACCACTTAAAGCGGACAAGGCGGCATGGATGCCGGCAGAGCCGGTCGCGCCGGCTGGGTGGTTGCGCGAGTCTGGGCCGCGCGCCGCTGCGCCGGGTGCGTCGGGTGCGTCCGGTGCGGCGGCTCGCGATGGGGCGTCGCAGATTGGACGTCGCTCGGCTGGTGAACAACGGCCGGCGGGATCTTTGGGGAGCGGCGCGGGTTTGGCTGCGGGTGCTGCCTTTGCGGCGGGTGCGGCGGGGGCGGCAGCTAAAGCGGCTCAAGCTGCGGCGCGCAACGACAGCGACGGCGCGAGCAATGTCCGGCGGCGCAGGCTCCCATGCGACCGTAGGTTCCGCAGGAAATGCGCCGACCGGTGCGGGTCGTCCTGCGACGACGACTCAAGGCTCGGCGGCCCCGGCGGCTCCAGTCAGTCGCGCGCCGGCGCCCCGGCAAGGTTTCTCGCCTGCCCCGCATTCCAACGATGTCACGCCGACGCCGGCCACGCGCCGTCCGCCGCCGAGCTACACGCGGCCGATGCCGGCGACGCAGAAAGTTACGCCACCCGCCAGCGTCCAGGAGACGCTACGCAGCATCGCAGAAAACGCCGCTCGCTGGACCGACATTGCGGGCGTCAGCCTCGCGCGCAGCACCGGCACGGAAAACGCAAAGGTGACGAGCGCGCCGAACGCCGCGCCGTCGTTCGAGGCTGAGCGGTCGAGTGTGGATGTGCCGCGAGCGAATGCGGTTGAACCGGCTTTGCCGCCGGATGAGAACGCGCCTTCGCTGGGTGTTACCGGTAATGCTAATGCTGCGGCTGATCACGCAATAGAAGCGCCGACCGATGCGCCGCGCATGGAAGCCGCGTTTGAAGATCCGCCCGAAGTCAGCCACGAGCCCGTCGTGCAATGGCCGATCGAGCCGCCGATTATTCAAGCTCCGTTGACGGCGGCGCCGGTGGTCGCACCTGCACCTACACCGGCACCTACACCGGCACCTGCACCTGCACCTGCACCTGCACCTGCACCTGCACCCGCACCTGCACCTGCACCTGCACCTGCACCTGCACCTGCACCTGCGTCGCAGTATGTGCCGCCGGTCGCCACGCCGACGCCGTTCCAGGTTTTTGCCGCGCAGTTGCAAGCAAGCGAAGCGACCGAGAATGAATCGCCGTGCGAAGACGATTCGATGGCATCGACAACTCACACCGACAGTCACGCGAGCCCGAGCGTTGAAACCGCGCAGACGCTCAGCAAGTCTGCGGACCATTCGGAAGTCGCCACACCGAAAGTCACCGGGCAGACGACTGCGCCGGCAATCACCGAACATTCGAAAGAAGCCGCACCGTTTGTCGAACCGCAACCCGCCGCGCCTGCACCGGTTGCTGAAGCCGTGATCGATAAAACGCTCGCGCCTTGGGAAACCGAACTCGATGCGGTCCTAGCGCAACACGCGGCTTCGTCATCGAGTGCGCCGGCTGTCGGCAGCGTCGTTGTGTCGAGCGGGGCAGTGCCGGCGCGTGACGCCACGCCATCGCCGAGTATCGCGCGCCAAAGCGAATTCGCCACGCCGATCGAAACGGAAACGGTGGACTCCCCTGCCCTCTCGGACGCACTTGAAGCATCGGACTCGTCGGTCACCACGCACGCTGCCAACATAGCCGCCGCAGTAACGCCGCAAAACTTCACGCCGCGCTCTTCGGAGTCGTCGGCCACCGCGCACGCGGCAGACATACCCACGGCAGCGGCGCCGCAAAGCATCACACCGCATGCTTCGGACTCGTCGACCACCGCACACGCGGCGAACATAACCACGGCAGCGGCGCCGCAAAGCATCGCACCGCACGCTTCGGACTCGTCCGCCCCCGCGCAAGCGACAAACATAACCACCGCAGCACCGCCGCAACCCATCGCGCCGCAAGCATCGAACGTAGTCCGCTTTCCGGGCTTTGTGGTTCAGGCCACGCCCATGGGATCCGACGTCATCGCCGACGCACCCTTCGCCGTCGAAGACCGCACCAACGAAGCCGCCATCCCTCCGCTAGCACCGCCAGCGCCGGCAACATCGGCACCGCTCGCCGCACCGTACACAACCGCGGTCCCATCCACGGAGCCCACGGAAGCCACGGAGCCCACCGCCCAACCACGCCCACCCCTGCGCGGCCACAGCCCCACCAACGGCTTCGAGTTCCACGCGCCCGCGGCATCGATGGTCGAACTGCCTACGCTCGACCTGCTCGCGCCCGCGGACATCGACGTCGAACCGGTCTCCGAAGAAAAGCTCATCGAAACCGGCCTGCTGATCGAACAACGTCTGCAGGAATTCAAGGTGCCGGTCACCGTCGTCGGTGCGTCGGCCGGCCCGGTCATCACACGCTTCGAAGTCGAGCCGGCGCTCGGCGTGCGCGGCAGTCAGATCGTCGGCTTGATGAAGGATCTGTCGCGCGGCCTCGGCCTCACGTCCATCCGCGTGGTCGAGACGATTCCCGGCAAAACCTGCATGGGCCTCGAATTGCCGAACGCCAAGCGCCAGACCATCCGCCTGTCCGAGATCCTCGAAGCCAGCGTCTATCAGAACTCGCATTCGCAGTTGACGCTCGCCATGGGCAAGGACATCACCGGCCATCCGGTGGTCGCCGATCTGGCCAAGGCACCGCACATGCTGGTCGCCGGCACGACCGGTTCGGGCAAGTCGGTGGCGATCAACGCGATGATCTGCTCGCTGCTCTACAAGGCGACGCCCGAAGAAGTCCGCCTCATCATGATCGACCCGAAGATGCTCGAGCTGTCGGTCTACGAAGGCATTCCGCATCTGCTCGCGCCGGTCGTCACCGACATGAAGCTCGCCGCCAATGCGCTGAACTGGTGCGTCGGCGAAATGGAAAAGCGCTATCGCCTGATGTCGGCGGTCGGGGTGCGCAACCTGGCCGGCTTCAATCAGAAAATCCGCGACACCGAAGCCAAGGGCAAGAAGCTCGGCAACCCGTTCTCGCTGACGCCGGACGCGCCCGAACCGCTCGCGCCGCTGCCGCTGATCGTGGTCGTGATCGACGAACTCGCCGACCTGATGATGGTGGCGGGCAAGAAGATCGAAGAGCTGATCGCGCGCCTCGCGCAGAAGGCGCGCGCCGCCGGCATCCATTTGATTCTGGCGACGCAGCGTCCTTCGGTGGACGTGATCACCGGCCTCATCAAGGCGAACATTCCGACCCGCGTGGCGTTCCAGGTGTCGTCGAAGATCGACTCGCGCACGATTCTCGATCAGATGGGCGCCGAGTCGCTGCTCGGCCAGGGCGACATGCTGTTCCTGCCGCCCGGCACGGGCTATCCGCAACGGGTGCACGGCGCGTTCGTCGCCGACGAGGAAGTGCATCGGATCGTCGAGTATCTGAAGCAGTTCGGCGAGCCGCAGTACGAGGAAGGCATTCTCGACGGCCCGGCCACCGACGGCGGTGCGGCGCAGGATCTGTTCGGCGAATCGCCGGATGCGGAAGCCGATCCGCTCTACGACGAAGCCGTCGCTTTCGTGGTGCGCACGCGGCGCGCGTCGATCTCGTCGGTGCAGCGGCAGTTGCGCATCGGTTATAACCGCGCGGCGCGTCTGGTCGAGCAGATGGAAACGGCGGGCCTCGTGTCGGCTATGGGCATCAACGGAAGCCGCGAAGTGCTCGCGCCTGGGCCGGCGGAATAAGCAACTATTGTTGGCCACCGCCAGTGCGAAACCACCCACCGCAAGAAAATGGGCCGCTTGAAAAAGCGGCCCATTTTTCATTCGATGCGCGCCGTCACATCACGCGCTTCGCCCACACTTACGACGGCGAGACCAGCTTGAAATCCACCGGCGAGCCGAGTTCGAAACGCTTCGGATTGGCTTCGAGCATACCGCTCTGCTGATCGCGCTTGAACACGTACACGGTATCGCTGTTCTGATTGCCGACGATCAGCCAGTTGCCGGTCGGGTCGATTGCGAATTCACGCGGCGACTTGCCCATGCTGGATTGATGACCGATCTTCTTCAGGTGCCCGTTGGTCGGGTCGACCGAAAAGATCACGATGTCGTTCGCGTCGCCGCGATTGGTGGCATACAGAAAGCGCCCGTCCGGCGACAGATGAATGGCCGCCGCGCCCACCGCGCCCTTGAAGCCCGGCTCGGTCAGCGAAAGCGTTTGCACCTGCGTGAGCTTGCCGTCGTTGTAATTGAACGTGCTGACGGTGGCCGCCATTTCGCTCGTCAGATACGCATGTTTGCCGTCGGCGCCGAACACCAGATGGCGCGGACCCGAGCCGGCTTTCTCCTGGTTGTAGCGCCAGTCGGTCGGGCCGAACAGCCCGCGGCTGCCGTCAGGCGTGTAGCGATACGAGTACAGCTTGTCCGCGCCGAGATCCTGCGCGAACAGATAGTGGCCGTCCGGCGAGAACACGGTGGAGTGAACGTGCGAGTTGTCCTGGCGGCCCTTCACCGGACCGCCGCCTTCGTGATGCACCGTGAGCACCGACGGGCCGACCTGACCGTCGGCCTGCAACGGGAACACCGCGAAGCTGCCGCCCGGATCGGCGGCCACCGAGTAGTTCGCGGTCAGCAAATACTTGCCGTCCGGCGACAGGCTCAGATAGCACGGATCATTGCCGTCCGAAGAGACCTTGTTGAGGAACGTCAGCTGGCCGCTCGCGGCGTCGAAACGAAACGCGCTGATGCCGCCGCGCTGCGTGGCCGGGCCGTTGTCGCCGGGCATTTCGTTGACCGCGTAGACGAAGCGGCGATCGCGGCTCACCACGAGGTAGGACGGGTTGACCGTCTGCGCGACCGAGACGCGCGTCGCTTCGCCCGTCCTGGTGTCGAAGCGATAGACATACAGGCCTTCGCTCTTCGGGCCGGTATAGGTGCCGACCACCATGTCATAGACGCCGTCGGCGGGGGCCGGGCCGGAATCTTGCGCAAACGCCTGCGTAGCAACAATCGAGACCATGAGCACGAAACCTTTTATTATCGAACGGGCGGAGCGCAATGGAGCAGGGTGCGCGGCGCGCCATGAGGTGGAAGCAGCAGCAGAAGGCAAGCGGGAATCTGCAACCGCAGGCATCGCGGCCCGGTGACGACGAAGCATATGACCTCCTCTACATCGGTTATTTGGTTGATTCGGTTGTCATGGTGTCTCTGGTCTGCCGCGCAATCGTTCGAGCGTTGTTCTTATCGAAAGAAGTATAAAAGCGTTGTGTCGGATCATGCAGCGAATCCGGTGACCGCTATCCGGTCAGGCGGCAATCGGCAGCATGAGTGGCAATTGTCCCGCCTGACGGGGCGTTTTTTCAATCGCGTCTCACACTACGGAGTCTTCATGAACGTCACACTCAGCCTGGGCCCGCTGGTTTCGTTGATCGCCGGTATTCTGATTCTCGTCATGCCGCGCCTGTTGAACTACATCGTCGCGCTCTATCTGATCATCATCGGCATCATTGGGATCTTCGGCGTGGGGTCGTCGCACTTCTGAGCGGCGGCGGCAATCTGCTACGCAAGCACGGGGCGCACGACCGGGCGCAGCGCCGGCCCGGCGGCGCCTCGCGTCGAGGCAGGACATAAGACGTGCGCAAGCGTCACGCGCCAATGGCCGTGAAGCACGAGGCAAGCAATAAAGCCGGATGGCACGGCGAAGCGGCGTAGGCTCGCCCGAAGCACGGTGAGTGTGCGGTCAGTGCGGTGCAGCAACCATCCGGCGTGCGCGAAGCGCCGTCAGTCAGCCGTTCGAAAGCTGGTCGAGACGCAAGCGTCCCTGCAGCGAGAGAGCGCCAACGGCATAATGGCCATCGCCTTCCTTATAGCGCCGGAAGCAGGCCCGTTCGACCAGAAAGGCGGCGGCGGTCAGCATGCCGTTGCGGCTTAGCCCTAGCCGGCCATAATCGAGCGGTAACATCGAATCGTCGGCAAGTTCGCTGGCGGCCGAGAGAATCGTAATGCAATCGGATTTCGACGGGTTCAGCATAGCTTTGGTCCTCGGAAACGGCGTCTGTATGCGCCATGGGCGGGGCCGGTTCATAATCCGGAAAGCTCCGGGCGTCGGCTTGAAATCTGATTGTAGGCATTGATTTGACAATTACCAACCCACGTTTCGCTGCATTGCATGATGAACCAAAGCGCATCGCGCAAGTCCGGTAACAACTACGACACCTCGATGACACCTTGCGCGGCGCCTCCGCGCCGCGCGCCATACTGACTCGCTCCTCATGCCCGCACTCATCGAAGACTATGCGCTCATCGGCGACGGCCACACGGCCGCGCTCGTTTCCCGCGAAGGTTCCGTCGACTGGCTCTGCTGGCCGCGCTTCGATTCCGGCGCCTGCTTCGCCGCCCTGCTCGGCACGCCCGAGAACGGCCGCTGGCTGATCTCGCCGGTCTCGGACACGCCGCCGACCATCACCCGCCGTTATCGCGGCGAAACGCTGATCCTCGAAACCGACTTCGAGACGCCCGAGGGCGCCGTCACGCTGATCGATTTCATGCCGCCGGGTAACGGCTGGTCGGAAATGGTGCGGCTCGTCGTCGGCAAACGCGGCACGGTGCGCATGAAGATGGAACTGGTGCTGCGTTTCGACTACGGCTTCTCGATTCCGTGGGTCGACCGCCTGAAGCACGACAGCGGCATCAAGGCGATCGTCGGACCGGACACCGCCGTGTTGCGCACGCCGGTCGAGTTGCGTGGCGAAGACATGAAGACGGTCGCCGAATTCACCGTCACCGAAGGCGCACGGGTGCCGTTCTCGCTCGCCTACTCACCCTCGCATCTGCGCATTCCGCCGGCGCGCGATCCGCACACCTCGCTGGCGCGCACCGAGAATCACTGGCTCGAATGGTCGGCGCGCGGCACGGTCGAAGGGCGCTGGGCCGAGCCGATCCGCCGTTCGCTGATCACGCTGAAGGCGCTCGCTTACGAACCGACCGGCGGCATCGTCGCCGCGCCCACGACCTCGCTGCCGGAGCAGCTCGGCGGCATGCGCAACTGGGACTACCGCTACTGCTGGCTACGCGACGCCACGATCACACTGCTCGCGATGATGCGCGGCGGCTATTACGACGAAGCTCGCGCGTGGCGCACGTGGCTCGGCCGGGTGATGGCCGGTGCGCCGGACCAGTTGCAGATCATGTATGGCATCGCGGGCGAGCGGCGCTTGCCCGAATTCGAAATCGACTGGCTGCCGGGCTATCAGGACGCGAAACCGGTGCGGATCGGCAATAACGCGGTCGGCCAGCGCCAGCTCGACGTCTATGGCGAAGTGATGAATGCGCTGCATCTCGCGCGCGTCGGCGGCCTGCAGGCGGACGACACCGCGTGGAACGTGCAGTGCGCGTTGCTCAAGCACCTCGACACGATCTGGCAGGAACCCGACGAAGGCATCTGGGAAACGCGCGGCGGCCGCCAGCATTTCACCTTCTCGAAGGTGATGGCGTGGGTCGCCTACGACCGCGCCATCAAGTCGGCGGAAATGTTCAAGCTCGACGGCCCGCTCGACGAATGGCGCGCCACCCGCGCGCAAATCCACGCGGAAGTCTGCGAGAAGGCCTGGAATCCCGCGCTCAACGCGTTCTCGCAGTGCTACGGCACCGACCAGCTCGACGCGAGCGTGCTGCTGATGCCGCTGGTCGCGTTCCTGCCGCCGAACGATCCGCGCGTCAAAGGCACCGTGGCGGCGATCGAGCGGGACCTGATGCGCGACGGCTTCGTGATGCGCTATCGCACCACCGAATACGACGACGGCCTGCCGCCGGGGGAAGGCACGTTTCTCGCTTGCTCGTTCTGGATGGTGGACAACCTGGCGTTGCAAGGCCGCCTCGACGAAGCAATCGCGATGTACGAACGTCTGCTCGCGCTCTGCAACGATGTCGGTTTGCTCGCGGAAGAGTACGATCCGGCTGCGAAGCGCCTCGTGGGCAATTTCCCGCAGGCGTTTTCGCATGTGGCGCTCGTGCACACCGGCCTGAACCTGATGAAACACGAGCAGGCGATGGCGCAGGCGACCGGGCAACCGCCCCATGACGGCACCGGAGAACCAGAACTTGATGCTGCTGCAACCCCCGATAGCGGCGCGGCAACATCGCCAGTAGCATGATTTAATGACAGTTTGCGTGATAGCCGCGCGCAAAATGCTGCATTGCACAAGTACGCTTTGTTCGATATGATCGACTAGACTGTCGGCCGAAAAACAATGTGCCCACAACCAAATTGGCCCGCCGCAACGCCACACGCGTGTTTGCGAAGCCCCATGCGAACCGCTTAGAACGGAGCACCCATGCTCTACCAACTGCACGAATTCCAGCGGGCGATGTTGAGCCCCCTTACCGCCTGGGCCCAGGCCGCGTCGAAATCCTTCGCGAATCCCGCCAGCCCTTTGGCCTACGTGCCCGGCGCCACGCGCCTTTCAGCCGGTTACGAACTACTCTACCGGCTCGGTAAAGATTACGAAAAGCCCGAGTTCAATCTTCATCAGATTGTCAAAGACGGTCATAACATTCCGATCATTGAACAGACGATCATCGAGAAGCCGTTTTGCCGCCTGATGCGCTTCAAGCGTTTCGCCGACGACAGCGACGCTGTTACCCAATTGAAAGACGAACCGGTCGTGCTGGTATGCGCACCGTTGTCGGGGCACCACGCCACGCTGCTGCGTGACACCGTGCGCACGTTGTTGCAAGACCACAAGGTTTACCTGACCGACTGGATCGACGCACGCATGGTGCCGCTCGAAGCCGGCGAGTTTCATCTGGACGACTACGTCGCCTACATTCAGGAATTCATCCGTCACATCGGCGCGAAGAATCTGCACGTGATCTCGGTGTGTCAGCCAACCGTGCCGGTGCTTGCCGCCATTTCGCTGCTGGCGAGCCGCGGCGAAGACACGCCGCGCACCATGACGATGATGGGCGGCCCGATCGACGCGCGCAAGAGCCCGACGTCGGTCAACTCGCTCGCCACGCAACACTCGTACGAGTGGTTCGACAACAACGTGATCTTCACGGTGCCGCCGAATTATCCGGGCGTAGGCCGTAAGGTTTACCCGGGCTTTTTGCAGCACACCGGTTTTGTCGCCATGAATCCGGAACGTCACGCGGCGTCGCACTGGGATTTCTACCAGAGCCTGCTGCGCGGCGACGAAGACGATGCGGAAGCGCACCGCCGCTTCTACGACGAGTACAACGCCGTGCTCGACATGGATGCGGACTATTACCTCGACACGATCCGCGTGGTGTTCCAGGAATTCCGCCTAGCCGAAGGCACGTGGGACGTTTCCGGCGAACGGGTGAAGCCGCAGGACATCACGAAAACCGCGCTCTTCACGATCGAAGGCGAACTGGACGACATCTCCGGCGACGGCCAGACCTTTGCCGCGCATGAGCTGTGCACGGGCATTCCGGAAGAGCACAAACGTCACTTCACCGCGGAGAAGTGCGGACACTACGGCATTTTCTCCGGACGCCGCTGGCGCACCATCATCTATCCGCAGTTGCGCGACTTCATCCTCGAGCACAACAAGGCGCCGAAGGTAGCGAAGGAAAAAGTCGAAGCCTGAGCGTCGCACGCGTAATCGACAAACAACGGCCTCTTCGGAGGCCGTTGTCGTTCATGAGGATCCCGAAGCCTCAGTGCGCCGCTTTTGACGCAGCCTACTTGCGCAACAGATACGCGAGCAGCAACTCGGTGTTCATCTGAATCACTTCACTGCGCTCGCTCGCGCTGCTGAAATCGCGGCCGAGTGTGGCTTCGAGCGTGAAGCGGTTCGACACGATGTAGTAGCCCATGCCCGAGAGCGTGACATAGAAGCGCAGCGGATCGACGTTGGTGCGGAACAGCCCCGCACGTTGACCGCGCTCGAGAATGCCGCCGAGCGTGGCGACAATCGGCGAGATCATTTCGCGGATGCGCGTCGACTTCTGCATATAGCGTGCTTCATGCAGATTCTCGTTATTGATGAGACGCAGCAACTCGGGATGATCGCGGTAGTAATCCCAAACAAAATGCGCGAGACGCGTGATCGCCTCGACCGGGGCGATGCCATTGAGCTCGAGCGTGCGCTCCGCTTCATTGAGCGCGCTGAACGCGTGCTCGAGTACGGCGGTAAAAAGCTGCTCCTTGCTACCGAAGTAGTAATAGAGCATGCGCTCATTCGTTTCCGCGCGGCGGGCGATCTGATCGACGCGCGCGCCGAATAGCCCACCATTTGCAAACTCTTCGGCCGCCGCAAGCAGAATGCGGCGCCGTGTGCCTTCAGGATCTCTTTTGATTTTCGGCTGATTCATGGTGGCATCGTCTTCGTGAGCCGCGTTATCCGGATCGCGCCGCCGGCCTCTCCTCGGGCCTTGCACCGACAGCACTGAACGGGCTGGTTGGGGGAATACCCTTCTGCGGTCTTTCGAAAAAAGCGCTTCGATTATGGCACATGGATTGCGGATGGCAATTGGGGAAATCGGCGATAATGTGCTATTTAGTTCAAGCTGTGCGGCCGCAAGCCAAAGCCCCACGTCGTGACCGTGACAGATACCAAAACACTCGCAGACCGCATCGAAGATCTGCTCCCCCAGACGCAATGCACCAAGTGCGGTTACCCCGCATGCCGCCCCTATGCCGAAGCCGTTGCAAGCGGTGAGGCCAACTACAATCAATGCCCGCCGGGCGGCGCCGAAGGCATCGCACGGCTTGCCGCTTTGCTCGGCAAGCCGGTGATTCCGCTCAATTCCGCCAACGGCGTCGAACGGCCGCGTCCGTTGGCGGTTATCGACGAACAAGTTTGCATCGGCTGCACGTTGTGCATGCAGGCCTGTCCGGTCGATGCAATAGTTGGCGCACCGAAACAGATGCATACGGTGATCGCCGAACTCTGCACCGGTTGCGATTTGTGTGTGCCGCCCTGCCCCGTCGACTGCATTGCCTTGCCGCCGGTCACCGGCGAAGCGACCGGTTGGGACGCGTGGAGCCAGGCGCAGGCCGACGCCGCGCGCGAGCGCCATGACCGGCGCGAAGCGCGTCTCGCCCGCGAGCGCGAGGCTGCCGAAGCACGTGCTGCAGCGCGGCGGGCCGGCAGCGCTCCCGCTGCTCAGGTTACCGAAACAACGCAAGCCGACGCTGCGGCGCCATCGGCCGCGCCCGCCGCGAACGACGCCGAAGCAAAGAAACGCGCGATTATCCAGGCCGCGCTCGACCGTGCTCGCAAGAAGAAAGAGGAACTGGCCGCCAAAGGCCAGGGCCCGCTGAACACCGAACGTGTGAGCGCGGACGTGCAGGCGCAGATCGATGCCGCCGAAGCACGCCGCCGCCGTCTCGGCCTCGCCGCGGACAAACCCGATACACCGTCCGATAAGCACTAACCGCACCGTCACGCCCAGCATGAACGCGAACAAACGCCGCGCCATCTACGAGACGTTTCAGAGTCTCACGCCTCATCCGACAACCGAACTCGAGTACACCACTCCGTTCGAACTGCTGATCGCCGTGCTGCTGTCGGCGCAGGCCACCGACGTGTCGGTCAACAAGGCCATGCGCAAGATGTTCCCGGTCGCGAACACGCCGCAGAAAGTTTTCGATCTCGGCGAAGAAGGCGTGACCGGCTACATCAAGACCATCGGCCTCTATCGCACCAAGGCGAAGAACGTCAT
The DNA here is from genome assembly GCF_004339745.1 of Paraburkholderia sp. BL9I2N2. Lineage (GTDB taxonomy): Bacteria > Pseudomonadota > Gammaproteobacteria > Burkholderiales > Burkholderiaceae > Paraburkholderia. The sequence goes on from NZ_SMGP01000001.1 coordinate 3,068,198, forward strand.
TGCTACCTGCCGCATTCTGCTCGACCAGTACGGCGGCGAAGTGCCAGAGGATCGCGAAGCGCTCGAAAGCCTGCCGGGTGTCGGCCGGAAAACGGCCAATGTGATTCTGAACACCGCGTTTGGTCATCCGACCATCGCGGTCGACACGCACATCTTTCGGGTTGCGAATCGAACCGGTCTTGCACCCGGCAAGGACGTTCGCGCGGTCGAAGCGGCGCTGGAGAAATTCACGCCCGCCGAGTTCAAGCAGGACGCGCACCACTGGTTGATCCTGCACGGCCGTTATGTATGCAAGGCGCGCCGGCCTGAATGCTGGCATTGCGTGATCGAGCCGCTGTGCGAGTTCCGGCCGAAAACCCCGCCGCCGGATCTGTAGGGAACCGACACCTCATTCAACGCCAAAGCGCCGCCAGCAGCCCGCGGCGCCCCGGCGTAAAATGACGCCCTGCCTCGTCCGATTCACAGGCTGACGCTTTACAGGCTCACGTCACACGCCCCACTCAACGCACCGGTCTCACGATGTTCAATCCCAGCCGCGACGAAGTCCGTCTCTTCTTCACCGACACCTGGCGCAAGCAGCGCAAAGGCGAGATTCTGACGCCGCTGGAGGCGATCGCCGCCGACTGGATCGTCGAGCATCCCGAATACCACGCCGACCTGACCGACGGCGACGCCGCCCAGGCACAGGACTACTCGCCCGAACGCGGCCAGACCAACCCGTTCCTGCATCTATCTATGCATCTGGCGATCACCGAACAGCTGTCGATCGACCAGCCGCCCGGCATTCGCGCGGCGCACGGACGGCTTGCCGCACGCCTCGGCTCGACCCACGAGGCGCAGCACGCCATCATGGACTGCCTCGGCGAAACCATCTGGGAAGCGCAGCGCACCGGCACGCCGCCCGACACGGACGCATACCTGCAGCGCATCGAGCGGCGCGCCACGCGCGACTGAAGCTGGCACATCCGCTAGTCGGAACCAAGCGCCCAAAAGCACGACACCCCGCCGAAGCGGGGTGTCGTTCAATCCAAAAGCAGCGCGAAGACTTATGCGGCGCGCTTACTTCTTCTGCACCAGATCGCCGTTCAGCGATTCGACGTAAGCGGCAATGTCTTTCATGTCGCTTTGCGACAGGCTTTGCACCTGCGCCTGCATGATCGGGTTGTTGCGACCGAGGTGCGGGTTGCCGTTGCCCATCTGGTATTGGCGCAGCGCCCAGTAGACGTAATCGGAATGCTGACCCGCGAGCTTGGGATACTCCGGGCTCACCGGCTTGTTCAGGTTCACGCCGTGGCAAGCCGCGCAGTTGTGGCTGTCGGACAGCACCTTGCCGTTGCCGGCGTCGGCGGCGTGCGCGACGTTCGCTGCAACCAGACCGATCACTGCCGCCGACGCGCATGCAGCCTTGAACACCGTGTGGAGTGCCTGTTGGGGCTTATTCATGAATTCTCCTATCCCGCGAATTTATTTGCCGAGTGACTGGATGGACAAGCCGCCGGTCACTTGTCGGGATTGCTCTTCGAAGAGGAATTTTGCGCTGCGTAGTAGGCTGCGATGTCGGCGATGTCCTGATCCGACAGCGACGCGGTGATGGCGCGCATTGTTTCGAAATGGCGGTCGCCCTTCTTGTAGCCATGCAGGGCGTTCTCGAGGTACGCCTGGTTCTGCCCGCCGAGCATCGGCACGCGGTAGACCTCAGGGTAAGCCGTGCGGTATTCAGGGATGCCGTGGCAGCCAATACACATCGCGACCTTGCCTTGGCCCGCCTTCGCGTTGCCGACGACATCCGCTGCCTGCGCACCGGCCGTATAGCCCGCGAGCACCGACAGCGCTGCGATCACGACGTGTTTGCCAACGAATTTATTCATAGCATGTAACCTGGCTTGAGGGGAAACGGGCGACCAAAAAGGCAACGGCCCGCGCCGTTATTCTTATAGGGAGCCACGCAGGCCAAAAAAATCGGGCTAATTGTACCGCGACGCCGCGCCGAACGTCCACCGCGCGGGGCCGCGGCGCATCCGGCCACCGCAAAGCCACGGCTAGCGCCGGTTTGCTCCGCCGCGCCCGATCCGCAAGGCATGGCGGCCACCGCCGCATGCCGGGCGCTCGCGCCGGTTCGACACGCATCCGACACCGCATTCAGCCCGCTCTCGCCCGGCGCGCCCGCCCACCAGGCCCGCCGGGCGAACGTTCGGGCCGCTCGCCGGCGCCGCGTGCGCACTGGCTTCGCGCTACGGCACCGCGGGTGACACCTTACGCGAGGCGGTTTCAGGCCAACAGGCCTTCTGACTTATACTGGGTTTTTTCCCGAAAAAGAGCATCTCGCCATGCGTTTCGAAGGCTCATCGCAGTACGTCGCCACCGACGACCTCAAGCTCGCGGTCAACGCCGCGATGACGCTCAAGCGGCCGTTGCTGATCAAGGGCGAACCCGGCACGGGCAAAACCATGCTCGCCGAAGAGGTCGCCGCCGCGCTCGGCATGCCGCTTTTGCAGTGGCACATCAAGTCCACCACCAAGGCGCAGCAGGGTCTGTACGAGTACGACGCGGTGTCGCGCCTGCGCGATTCGCAACTCGGCGACGAACGCGTCAAGGACATCGGCAACTACATCGTCAAGGGCGTGCTGTGGCAGGCGTTCGAGTCGGAGGAGCAAACGGTGCTGCTGATCGACGAGATCGACAAGGCCGACATCGAATTCCCCAACGACCTGCTGCGCGAACTCGACCGCATGGAGTTCTACGTGTACGAGACGCACGAGCTGATCCGCGCGAAACAGCGCCCGCTCGTGATCATCACGTCGAACAACGAGAAGGAGCTGCCCGACGCGTTCCTGCGCCGCTGCTTCTTCCATTACATCAAGTTCCCCGATCCGGTCACCATGCAGCAGATCGTCGAGGTGCACTATCCGGGCATCAAGAAGGAACTGCTCGCGGCCGCCATGCAGAGCTTTTTCGAACTGCGCAACGTCGCCGGATTGAAGAAAAAGCCGTCCACCTCGGAACTGCTCGACTGGCTCAAGCTGCTGCTCGCCGAAGACATTCCCCCCGAAGCGCTGCGCTCGTCCGACCAGAAGCAGATCATTCCGCCGCTGCACGGCGCGCTGCTGAAGAACGAGCAGGACGTGAATCTGTTCGAGCGGCTGATCTTCATGAACCGCAACAACCGTTGAACCACCGTTGATTGATCGTTGATTGAGCGCCGGATGGTCGCCGGCCGGCCGCCAAGCCGCCATTGAAGCGCGCGGCGCCCCGACCACCCGCCGCCGCCGCAGAGGACCCAGCATGCTGATCGACTTCTTCTACTCGCTGCGCGCCGCCAAACTGCCGGTGTCGGTGAAGGAATACCTGACGCTGCTCGAGGCGCTCAAAGCCAACGTGATCGCGCCGTCACTCGACGAGTTCTACTATCTCGCGCGCATCACGCTGGTCAAGGACGAGCAGTACTTCGACAAGTTCGACCAGGCGTTCGGCGCGTATTTCAAAGGCGTCGCGCAAGCCTCGGAGCTCGCCTTCGACGTCCCGCTCGACTGGCTGAAGAAGAAGCTGCAACGCGATCTGTCGCCGGAAGAAAAAGCGCAGATCGAGGCGATGGGCGGCCTCGACAAGCTCATGGAGCGCCTGAAGGAACTGTTCGACGAACAGAAGGAGCGCCACGAAGGCGGCAACAAGTGGATCGGCACGGGCGGCACTTCGCCGTTCGGCAATGGCGGCTACAACCCGGAAGGCGTGCGCATCGGCGGCGACGCGGCGGGCAACCGGACCGCCGTCAAGGTCTGGGAAGCGCGCGCGTATCGCGATTACGACGACCAGGTCGAAATCGGCACGCGCAACATCAAGATCGCGCTGCGCCGCCTGCGCCGTTTCGCCCGCGAGGGCGCCGCCGAAGAACTCGACCTGCCCGACACGATCCGCAGCACCGCCGCGAACGCCGGCTGGCTCGACCTGAAGATGGTGCCCGAGCGGCACAACAAGGTGAAAGTGCTGATGCTGCTCGACGTGGGCGGCTCGATGGACGATCACATCAAGCGCACCGAAGAGCTGTTCTCCGCCGCCAAAGCCGAGTTCAAGCACCTGGAGTTCTACTATTTCCACAACTGCGTGTACGACTTCCTGTGGAAGAACAACCGCCGCCGTCACGCCGAGCGCATGCCGACGTGGGACGTGCTGCACAAATTCACGTCCGACTACAAGCTGATCTTCGTCGGCGACGCGACGATGAGCCCGTACGAAGTGCTGCAGCCAGGCGGCTCGGTGGAGTACAACAACGCCGAAGCCGGCGCGGTATGGCTGCGCCGGCTCGCCGATCACTTCCCGCACCACGCGTGGCTCAATCCCGAACCGGAAGGCTTGTGGGCGTACCGGCAGTCGGTCAGCGCGATCCGCGAGGTGCTCGGCCACCGCATGTACCCGCTCACGCTCGCCGGCCTCGAGACCGCGATGCGCACCCTGAGCAAATAGTCCGCTCGAGTTTTACATTCAACGATAAGAAAGCATCTGCATGAGTCCGTCTTCCACGCCCGATTTGTCCCCTGCCGTCACTCCGCCCGGGCGCCTCAACCCTTTCGCCGACACTTCGCTGTCCGCCATCGTCGCCGGTTTCGTCGCGATGATGACGGGCTACACCAGTTCGCTCGTGCTGATGTTCCAGGCGGGCCAGGCCGCGCATCTGAGCGACGCGCAGATTTCGTCGTGGATCTGGGCCTTGTCGATCGGCATGGCCGTCTGCACGATCGGCCTCTCGCTGCGGTTTCGCGCGCCGATCGTGATCGCCTGGTCGACGCCCGGCGCGGCGCTGCTGGTGTCGTCGCTGCCGCACGTGGCTTATGGAGAGGCGATCGGCGCGTTTATCGTCTGCGCGCTGCTGCTCACGCTGGTCGGCCTGACCGGCTGGTTCGACACGCTGATGAAGAAGATTCCGGCGGGCATCGCCTCGGCCTTGCTGGCGGGCATCCTGTTCGAGATCGGCATCGAGATTTTCCGCGCCGCGCAGTTCCAGACCGCGCTCGTGCTGACCATGTTCTTCACCTACCTGGTCGTCAAACGGCTCGCTCCGCGCTATGCGATCGTCACAACGCTGGTCGTCGGCACGGCGGCCGCCGGCGGGCTCGGACTGCTCGACTTCAGCCGCTTCCATGTCGCGCTGGCGCATCCGGTGTTCACGATGCCGGTGTTTTCGGCGGCAGCCAGTGTCAGCATCGGGATCCCGCTCTTCGTCGTCGCGATGGCGTCGCAGAACGTGCCGGGCATCGCCGTGCTGCGCGCGGACGGCTACAGCACGCCCTCGGCGCCGCTGATTTCGACCACCGGCATCGCCTCGCTGCTGCTCGCGCCGTTCGGCTCGCACGGCATCAATCTTGCGGCAATCACCGCGGCGATCTGCACCGGCCCCGAAGCGCACGAAAACCGCAACAAGCGCTATATGGCGGCGGTATGGTGCGGCATCTTCTACCTGATCGCAGGGGTTTTCGGCGCGACCATCGCCGCGCTGTTCGCGGCCTTGCCGAAGGCGCTGGTGGTCTCCGTCGCGGCGCTGGCGCTGTTCGGCTCGATCATGAGCGGCCTCGCCAACGCCATGCAGGACCTGAAGCAGCGCGAGGCGGCGCTGGTCACGTTCATGGTGACCGCGTCCGGGCTGACTTTGCTGTCCATCGGCTCGGCTTTCTGGGGGCTGGTGGCGGGCGTGCTGACGCAAGTGGTGTTGAACGCGCGGCGCGCCTGATCAGTCGGCAAAAAGCGCTCGGCGGAATCGGTCAGCGCCGGGTCGGTCGGCGGAAAATGCCGCCTGAAACCGCGTGAACGGATCGCCGTGGGCAACTGTCAATACCGCATCAGCCGATCCGCCATAGAATAGAAGCATCCGGCAGCGCTTTCCGTCAAAATTCCCCGGCAAGATGGCGGGCAGCGTTGCAGCGTGACCCGCGGCCGCCGGATCTGGTTAGCGTTTCAGGCCGGTGGCAACCTCATTTCTCCTGAACCACGGCGCGCACGCGCCCTGAAGGCTCGAACATGACAACCGCACTCGATCAACTCAAGCAATACACCACCGTCGTGGCCGATACCGGCGACTTCCAGCAGCTTGCCCAGTACAAGCCGCAGGACGCGACCACCAATCCGTCGCTGATTCTGAAAGCGGTGCAGAAAGACGACTACAAGCCGCTGCTCGAAAAGACCGTGAAGGCGCACGCGTCGAAGCCGGTCGGCGCGATCATCGACCAGTTGCTGATCGCCTTCGGCACCGAAATTCTCAAGATCATTCCGGGCCGCGTGTCGACGGAAGTGGACGCGCGCCTCTCGTTCGACACGCAAGCCTCGATCGCCAAGGGCCGCGAACTGATCTCGCTGTACAAGGAGCACGGCATTGGCCGCGAACGCGTGCTGATCAAGCTGGCTTCCACGTGGGAAGGCGTCCGCGCGGCGGAAGTGCTGCAGAAGGAAGGCATCCACTGCAACATGACGCTGCTGTTCTCGCTCGCCCAGGCGGCCGCCTGCGCCGAAGCGGGCGCGCAACTGATCTCGCCGTTCGTCGGCCGGATTTACGACTGGTACAAAAAGAATGCTGGCAGCGCGTGGGACGAAGCGAAAGACGGCGGCGCCAACGACCCGGGCGTCAAATCGGTGCGCCGCATTTACGCGTACTACAAGAAGTTCGGCTACAAGACCGAGGTGATGGGCGCGAGCTTCCGCACGCCGGGTCAGATTCTGGAACTGGCCGGCTGCGATCTGCTGACCATCAGCCCGGATTTGCTGCAAAAGCTGCAGGACAGCACCGATAAGGTGGAGCGCAAGCTGTCGCCGGATATCGCCAAAGGTGCGGATATCGAACGCGTGCCGGTCGACGAAGCGTCGTTCCGTTTCCTCGTCAATGACGAAGCCATGGCGACTGAAAAGCTCGCCGAAGGGATTCGCGCCTTCGCTGCGGACGCGGTCAAGCTGGAAAAGCTGATCGAAGCGTTGCGTTAAGCTTTGCTCGCGCCGCTTGGCTGGCGCGCAAAACACACGGCCTTGGACTTCACGGTTCCGGGCCGTGTGCCGTTTACCGACCTTCGGCGGTTGTGGTTGCGTTTGACCCGCGTCATGGACCGCCGCGCCTACGACATATCGTCACAATTAACGCCTGACGGACGACTAGAATCTTCTGCAAGGGCGATTCACGGTGGTCTATTAGCGTTGCCCCTGTGCGGGGCGGCACCTCCTTTCTTTGCCGCGGCAAAGAAAGGAGGCAAAAAAAACCGCTTTATACCGCCAACCCTTAAGCGGGCTCCCCGCGCAGCCACGGTAGTGGTGCATCTGGAATCCGTGCCCTCGCGCATTGTGCGCTCGTGACAAGGCACTCATTCTTCCGGCGGCGCTGCGCGCGCCGTCGCGGTACTTCTTCAAACCTGGGGCCCTTGCGTTGCTTGTTGCGGGGATATCGCGCTGCTCACCCTTTCCGGAGACGATCATGCTGGTTCAACCTTACGTATTTTTTAACGGGCGCTGCGAAGAAGCGCTCGACTATTACTGCGCGAAACTCGGCGCTCAGGTGACCTTCAAGATGCGCTACAAGGAGGCGCCGCCCGATCCGCAAAACCAGCCGCGGCCGGGTCTCGAAGAAAAGATCATGCACGCTAACGTGCGGATGGGCTCGACCGACTGGATGGCCTCCGACGGCCATTGCGATCCCTCGGCTACGATGAACGGCTTCAGCCTGTCACTCACCGCCGACGACGCCGCCTCCGCCGAAAAGTACTTCAATGCGCTCGCCGACGGCGGCCAGGTGACGCTGCCGTTTCAGCCGACTTTCTGGAGCAAGGGCTTCGGGATGGTGGTCGATCGCTTCGGTCTCATGTGGATGGTGACGGTGCCGGAGGGCTGAGCGTTGAGGGCCGCAGCCGCACCTAAGCCTTCAGCAAAGTCCTCGAATGCCGTTCGATGTTCCAGTTCGGCTCGGTTTCCAGCAACAGTTCGCGCAGCCGGTCCACTTGTTCGGCAAGCCGCTGTCCGAGCCAATACGGCCCCTGAAATTCGGTCGGCAGCTTGAGCGCCGCGTCGCCGTGCCTCTGCGCGAGCGGCGATGCGGCCGGAATGCCGAAGTGTGTCGCCCGGCCAAAACGCAGGCCGCGCGCCATCGCCAGCAGAATCGAGCGCACGGTGCGCACCTCCACGCCGCATTGCTCGGCGTACGTGGCGCGCGCCGTGGCGTCGGCGTGCATCAGCGGACCCGTGGCGAGCAGCTCCAGCGAACTGAGCACCGAGCGGTGCAGCCGCTGAATCTCTTCGAGCTTCGACTGCGGCACGTCGATTTCCTTCGCCACCGAAGGCATCAGCGACCGCAATTGCACGAGCCGCTTGTTGATCGCCAGAAAGCGCTTGACCTGCTCTTCCTCGCTGATCGTCTCGCCTTCCAGCAGCCGCGTGTAGACGCGCGCGCATTCGCGCAGATTCGTCGCGAGCCCGTAGCGCCACGAATAGGTGGCATGCAGAGGCAGCGCGAACGAAAACGCCAGCGCGATCACAATGCCGATCAGCACGTTCAGCGTGCGCCACAGGCCGACGTCGATCAGGTTGTCGCCGTGACCCGCGACGATGCACATGGTGATCGCCGTCAACAGCCCGATATAGCCTGACGAGCCGATCGCGAACCACGCGCAGATGCCCGCGACGATCGACATCAGCACATAGGTGAGCGGCGCCGACCCGGTGAGGTTCTGCAACACGATCAGCGAAAGCCCGATCGACGCCCCGAGCAACGTGCCCGCCGCCCGTTCGGCTGCCTTCTTGCGGATATTGCCGTGATGCTGCAAGCCGCCGATCACCACCAGCAAAGTGACCGACGACCAGATGCCGTGCGGAATGTCGATCCCGGTGGTCGCCAGAATCGAAACCAGCATGGCCAGCCCGACGCGCAGACTGTGCAGCACCTTGGCGTGGCGATAGCGGTAGTAAGGCGACGTAACCGCGCGAACCATCCGGCTAAGGGCCGAGCGGCGTGGAATCACGGTGTGGGAATCGGCAGAAGCCATGGCGGCGCGCTCGATGCGATAAGGACGGTTCCGCTATCCTGCCCTGGAGTGCCTCCTTAGGACAAACGTCGGCAAGACAAACGCCCGCACACTTTCGTGTGCGGGCGTTGCGGTTTTCAGTTTGTCGAACCCGTGAAGCGGCACGACATCAAGCAGGTGTGATCAGCTTTCGACCACGTCCAGATAGTCCTCCGGACGGGTGCGGTCTTCGGCGCGCTGCATGCCGGCCGCGCGCACCAGCAGGCTCACCACCACCGCCACCACCAGGTTTACGATCAGCGACCACACCGCGGCATAGCCCGGAATCGCCATGCCGAACAGGTGGATCGTGAAGATCGAGCCGGCCAGCTTCAGCGAAATCGCCATCCACGTGCCGGTTGCGATGCCGACCGCCCAGCCGATCAGCAGGCCCCGGTAGTCGAGCACGCGCGTGTACAGACCCAGCACGATCGCCGGCAAAGTCTGGATGATCCAGATACCGCCGAGCAGCTGCAACTGGATCGCGTACGTGAGCGGCAGGCCGAGAATGAACGCCACCGCGCCGACCTTGACGATCAGCGAGACCAGCTTTGCGACATTGGTCTCCTGCTCATGCGTCATGTTGCGGTTGACGAACTCCTTGTGGATGTTGCGCGTGTACAGGTTCGCGGCCGCGATCGACATGATCGCCGCCGGCACCAGTGCGCCGATGCCGATCGCCGCGAACGCCACACCGACGAACCACGACGGGAAGTAATGCAGGAACAGCGCCGGCACCGCGAAGTTCGGGCCGAACGCCTTGAAGTACGGCGCAAACTCCGGCATGTCCTTCACACCCGAGGCAAGCGCCATGTAGCCGAGCAGCGCGAGCAGGCCGAGCACCAGCGAATAAGCCGGCAGCATCGCCATATTGCGGCGGATCGTGTTACCCGACTTCGACGACAGCACCGCCGTGATCGAGTGCGGGTACAGGAACAGCGCGAGCGCCGAACCCACCGCGAGCGTCGCGTACGCGCTGTAGCCGTTCAGGCTCGAGACGTCCGGCGCCTTGAGCAACAGCTTGGCCGGCGGCACCACGCTGAAGATGTGGCCGAAGCCGCCCAGTTGCGGCGGAATCACGATGATCGCGGCGAAGATCGTGATGTAGATCAGCACGTCCTTGACCACCGCGATCATGGCCGGCGCGCGCAGACCCGAGGTGTACGTGTACGCCGCCAGAATCGCGAACGCGATGATCAGCGGCAGATCGCCGACGAAACCCTTGGTGTCGAAACCCAGCGCGCCGATCACCACTTCGATACCGACCAGTTGCAGCGCGATGTACGGCATGGTCGCGACGATGCCGGTCACGGCGATCGCCAGAGCGAGCATACGGCTGCCATAGCGCGCCGAAACGAAGTCCGCCGATGTGACGTAGCCCTGACGTTTGGCGATGCTCCACAGTTTCGGGAACACCACGAACGCGAACGGATAGATCAGGATCGTGTACGGCAACGCGAAGAAACCGGTTGCGCCCGCACCGAACACCAGCGCCGGCACGGCGATGAAGGTGTACGCGGTGTACAGGTCGCCGCCCAGCAGGAACCACGTGACGATGGTGCCGAAGCGCCGCCCGCCGAGGCCCCACTCTTCCAGATGCGCGAGATCGCCGCGCCGCCAGTGAGCCGCGATAAAGCCGAGAATCGTGACGCCGATGAAAAACAGAACGAAGACGAAAGTTGCAATGGCGTTCATTATCGTGCGCCCCCCTGCGGACGGCCGCTGGAGCGCGTCTTGGTCTTGAAGTACACGAGCGCCGTGATGACTGCGCTGATCAGCACCCACAGGAGCTGATACCAGTAGAAGAACGGAAAGTCGAACAGCACGGGTTCGACCTTGTTATATGACGGCACCCAGATCATCGCGATCCAGGGCAACAGCAGCAACCAGAGCCAGTGCTTACTGGCCTTGTTCGCGTCGGCGTCGTGAGCCATGACGTCTCCTCTTCCCTATTATTGAAATGTTGGCCCGTGTTTGACGGGAGGTGGATCCCATAGCGGATGGCCACGGGCGCCCCGAAAGCTTCGAAAGAGTATAGGAGCGGCGAACGCGCGGTCAAGCAGGGACGACCCCAGCACGAGCGTGCTTTCAGGGGCCAGTGGGACGCTGTTTCGACGGGCGTATTTGAAGCGCTGCAGCGGGGCGCGTAAGGCCGCGTGGCTTGGGTCTGACAGGCCGGCCCGCTTCGCGAGGAAGGGGACCGGCTGTTCAATGCGCGATGGATGACGGCGGCGAGCGTCGCGTGGGCGCAACGGCGAGCGGCACACCGACGGCGGTGTTCAGTCCATGCACTGCTTTGGATCGGACCGGCTTGCGCGGCCCGACCGCCCAGGTCGTCGCAATCAGACCGAGAACGAGACGCCGGTCTGTCCGGTCGATTCCTGCAGACCCTTGATCCACTTGCGCGCTGGCAGACCGAGTTCCGCTTCGATCAACTTGGCGCGCGCTTGCAGCGCCGTGAACGGCACCTCGAGCGCCGGACCCGAAAATGCGATCGCGATGCGGTTGCCGTCGTGCACTTCCGGCAGCGCGACCACGCGGCCGTCGAAGGCTTCGTTCAAACGCTTCATATTGCGCACGAAGCTCGGGTGATCGCCGAACAGGTTCACCGTCACCACGCCCGCGTCGATCAGGCACGCGCGCACCGCGCGATAGAAGCCGACGCTGTCGAGCACCGGACCGCGCGCCGTCGCGTCATAGACGTCGATCTGCAGCGCGCCGATCGTGCCGTGGTTGGCGCGGTCGTTGACGAAGTCCCATGCGTCGGTTTCGTGCACCGTCAGACGGGCGTCGTCGTGCGGCAATTCGAACATCGTGCGCGCGGCCACCACGACCGCCGGGTTCACTTCCACCGCCTCGACCTTCGCGCGTTTCAGGAAACGGTGCGCGAACTTGGTCAACGCCGCGGCGCCCAGACCGAGCTGGACGATGCGCTTGGGCGTTTCGATGAAGAGCAGCCAGGCCATCATCTGCTGCGCGTATTCGAGTTCGATGTGATCCGGCTTGCGCAGACGCATTGCGCCTTGCACCCACTCCGTGCCGAAATGCAGGAAGCGCACGCCGCCCTCTTCCGAGAACGTCACCGGCGCGAAACGCGGCTTGCGCGGCGCTTCGATTTGCGGCGCATCGTGCAGATCGTCGTCGTGCGAAACGCGCTGTTTGTTGCGCGCGGCGTTCTGCTTTTTCTGCGTTTTTTGCGTTTTTTGTTTACCGCCGGCGACGTCAGCGTCGCGGTTGCGGAAGGCACGCGCTTCAGCCGAAGCGCGCTTGATCAATTTCGTCATGTAAGGATGTCGCGCCAAAGACGCAATTTTTGGTCGAACGAGAGCATAGCATTCGCCGGACTCGACGAAGGTAATACCAGGGTGACGTAGCCCGCCGCACCGATCACCGGCGCGAAACGGCCCGCCGTCTTGCCGTTGAAGCAGACTTTCGCGAGCTTCGGCGCGTGGGCGCGCAACGAAGCGAAATCATTGGGGCTGGCATTGCGGATCGCCGCGTCGAGACTGCCTTCGCGCGTACAGGCGGCAAGCACGTCCCACACGCCGATGCCGTGCGCGAGCACGCGGCGCAGACGCTCTTCGTAGCTGAGTTCGGCGAGCGGTTCGTCGAGCACCGTGCCGATGAGGCGCCAGAACTGGTTGCGTGGATGCGCGTAGTACTGCGTCGCGGCAAGCGACGCCTCGCCGGGAAAGCTGCCGAGAATCAGCGTATGCGTGTCCGCGGCGACGACGGGAGGAAAGCCGCGCAGCATCAGCGGCTCCGTTCGTCGGATGCACGCGTTGCGGGATGCGCGCGCGATGCGGTGTGCTCGAGCGGGCGGCCGTGCTCGCGCACCCGCGGATGCGCCAGCCACTCATCCGATTTGCTCGCGCCGGACAGAGTCGCCAGATGCGTCCATAACGCCGGCAACATGCACTCGGTGACCATCAGCGGCGCGCCATGGCGCTCGAACACGGAGCGGCGCGCGACCAGCGCATGCGGCGGGGGCCCGTCGACCTCATGTGCCGCGAGGTGATAGAGCGGATGCCGCGCGGTCAACCTGCGGCTCACCAGCGACGAACGCGCCACACTGCTATCGCTATACAGGAGTTCCGCCAGCGGTCGCGTTCGCAAGCGCCGCATGGCCTGCCACACGCCCGCGCTCGCGGCGAGCGGCGCGATGCTATGCGCGGCGACAAACGGCACGCCGTCGACGCACAGCACGACTTCCCGAACCCAGACCGGCGCACGCGGCGCAAGGCCGAGCGCGGCGCTCTCGTCGGCCCACGGCAGCGCGACGCCTTCGCGCGTCACGCGTACCGCGACCGCGCCGAGCGCACGCAGATGCGCGGTCAGTGAACCACCACGGGTCAGCCAGTCTTTCTGGGCGGCGCTCAAGCCGGGTAAGGGCGCGACGCGCCAGTGGGCGTCGGCGGCATCGAAACGGATAGACATGGTGTCGGATTATAACGGCGCGGCTGTCGGACCATTCGCCAGCGCGCAGGCCTTTCCCTTCAGCGGATTCCATCGACTACGACGGCGGTCGTGCAGCACTTCTACGGGCGCGTCGATTTCAGATAGTTCCGATTCTCCGCGGCTCGCGTCGCGCGATAAAACCTCCGTGCTTTGCAAAGCCGGCCGCCGACGATCGAATGGCGCGCCATGTGAACGAATAATCAAGGAGAAAACACGAAGATGAAGCACATCCTGAGCATCACCGCATGCGCGATTTCTGTCCTGCTGTTGGCAGGTTGCGCGGCGCAACTGAACCGCGATACCGAGACATCGTTGAACAAGGCCGTTGGTATCGAGGTGGCGCCGGTTGCCGGCGGTGTCGCGGTCAAGCTGCCCGAAACCGCCCTGTTCGATTTCAACAAATCCAACGTGCGCAGCGACGCCGCCGCAGTCATCGATCGTTCGGCCGTGCTGCTCAAGCGCAGCAAGAAACCGATTGTCGTGGAAGGCTACACGGACAACGTCGGCACCCTCGAATATAACCAGCAACTGTCCGAAGCGCGCGCGACCGCGGTGGGCTACGCGCTGGTGGCGCGCGGCATCCCGATGAGCCGCATTCGCACGAAGGGCAATGCGTACAACGATCCGGTGGCGAGCAACGATACGCCCGAAGGCCGCGCGCTGAATCGTCGCACCGAGATCGTGGTGCGTGGCGAGACGATGGATACGTTGATGGGAAAGAAGTAGACGGCCACAGTTCCAGGCCAGCTCTAAATAAAAACCCGGGCGCGTGTGAGCCCGCCCGGTTTTCAATCAGCGACAAAATCGCGCAATGCTCGTGCGACCTCGTCGAGCACCGTATCCCAACGCCCCAACTCGCGCTGCCTGAACAGACGCGCCGACGGATACCACGGGCTATCATCGCGCTCCGTCATCCAGCGCCAGTCGGTGAACGTGGGCACCAGCACCCAGACCGGCGTGCCGCATGCGCCGGCCAGATGGGCAACCGCCGTGTCCACCGTAATCACCAGATCAAGCGACTGCAGGATCGCCAGCGTGTCGGCGAACGTGCCGATCTCGGGCCCGAGCCTGTGCATGCCGATATCCGCATGCCACGCCACCGCCTCGTTCTGTGCCTCGCCCTTTTGCAGCGCGAACCATTGCAGGCCAGTCTGCTGCAAAACCGGCAGCCATTCGCGTAACGGAATCGAACGATAGCGATCGAGCCCGTACGCCGGATTGCCGGCCCAGACAATGCCGACGCGTTTTCCGAGCGGACCGCGCGCATCGGCCGCACAGATTGCATCGAGGCGGTTCTGCCAACGTTGCGCCTGCGCCGGTTCCGCTCGCAGATAGGACGTCGCGAGCGGCAGCATCGGCAGGTCCAGCTTCATATGCTCCGGCATTCTGAGCATGCGGCACCAGTAGTCGTACGGTCCGGGCGGCGCGGTGGTCCACGCAGCATGCACGCCGGCCGCATTGCGCGCCACTTCGCTCAGCGGAGCCTCGACCCAGACGTCGACCTGCGCGCCGCGGCGATGCAACCACTCGGCCATGCGCAAGAACTGCAGTTGATCGCCCAGCCCCTGCTCGCCGACGAGCAGAAAGCGACGGCCCGTCACCCGCTCGCCTTGCCACTCCGGATATGGCGGGCGAACCAGGTCGTGATTTTCCGGCAGCGCCTCATGCCAGCGGTATTGCTTCCAGCCGTTTTCGTAGTCGCCCGCGCGCAGTTGTGCCGCGGCGAGGTTGAAATGCATCGACGGATGATCGGGCATCAGCCGCGCGGCTTCGACGGCATGCGCATACATGGCCGGAAAGTCGCCCAGCATATTGAACGCAAATGACGCGTTGTGATGCAGCCAGCCGTTGTGCGGATCGACGCCGAGGCCTTCAGTGGCGACGCTGATTGCATCCTTGAAACGCTCCACGCCGTTCAATGCGAAGGCCACCTGTTGCAGCGCGGATGCGTCGCCGGCGAAGCGAGCGCGCAGCTCGACGAGCACGCCGTCTATCCCCGCACCGCCCTGTGCTCTCCACAACGCCGAAATTAGTTCGAGCGCGTCCGTCAGATGCGTCGAGTCGAGCGTCCACGCATGCAGCCAGTAATCCGCGGCGTCCTGATAGCGTTCGAGCTCCGTACTGATCTGTGCGAGCGCGCGAACGGCATGATGCAATGCCGGCTCGAGTTCGAGCGCCTCGAGGTAGTGTCCGCGCGCTTCGACGAGACGCTTCGCAAGCTTCAGGCAATCGCCG
The DNA here is from genome assembly GCF_004339745.1 of Paraburkholderia sp. BL9I2N2. Lineage (GTDB taxonomy): Bacteria > Pseudomonadota > Gammaproteobacteria > Burkholderiales > Burkholderiaceae > Paraburkholderia. The sequence continues at coordinate 3,083,911 of NZ_SMGP01000001.1, forward strand.
AGATTCCGATGCAGGCTCGCAGTGCCGCCATCCAGATCCATCGCGCGATGGTAAAACGCTTCGGCGGCCGTCAGCTCGCCGCCCAGCGCGGCGATCAAGCCGCGATGCTCCCAGATATCCGCGCGCTCAGGCGCGACGCTCAATGCCTGGTCGAGATACTTGCGCGAAAGTTCGGGCCGATCGACGCGAAATGAGGCGATGCCGAGACGATGGAGCGCGTGCACGTTGCGCGGTTGTTCGGCGAGAACGCGCTCGTAGCCGGCAATCGCTTCGCGATGGCGCCCCGCGGCGAAGCAGGCATCGGCACGCGCGGTGATCGCGCCGACATCGTTGGAGGCGCTGGTATGGAGTGGGAATTCGGGTTCGTGCATCGACATCGATCAGTTGCGTGAGTTGCTCAACTTGCCGTGGCTTGCGCCGCTCAGGCTGTCCGGTCCGGCGCCATCATCGTCTTCAGACGCGTGGCCACGCGCTCGACCACCGGCGCCCACTGGCCGGGCTGCGGCTGTCGGAACAGTTCGACCGAGTCATACCAGGGCTGCGTCTCCTCGTTGCCCCACGACCAATGAGAAACGTGATCGAGCATCGCGAACACGCGATGTCCTAACGCGCCGCCGAGATGCAACGGGGCGCTGTCGATAGTCACGAGCGCGTCTAGTGCGGCGAGATGCGCCGCCACATCGGCGAAGCCGTCTTCGTAATCGCCGGTCAGATCGCACAGACGAAAACCCTGCGCGGCCAGCGTCGTCACATCGGCGTGGCGTCCAGGCGTGAGAGGATGGAATACGACATCCGGCAGCCTCAGCAACGGCGCCAGTGCCGCGAGCGGAATCGATCGCTTGGCGTCGCGCCGATGCGTCGGGCTGCCCGACCACACGAGACCGACGTGCCACATCGCAGCGGGCGCGTGCGCGCTGATCCGTTCGCGCCACGCCGCGACCTTCGACCCATCGGCCTGCAGATAAGGCGCGCCGCGGATCTGCTCCGGTTCCAGACCGAGCACGAGTGGCAGGCTCATGAGCGGCAAAGCGTAATCCGGTGAGCCGAGCGGACCTTCTTCGATCGACACGCAGTCCGCGTAGGAACGCGCAAACAGCGGTTGCAACGCGCGACGCACGGCGAGCACCAGCCGTCCGCCTTCGTCACGCACACGCGCCGCCAGATGCGGAACGAAGCGGACCATCTGGATGTCGTCGCCGCTGCCCTGCTCGCTGTGCACGATCAGGGTCTTGCCGCTGAGCGCTTCGCCATGCCAGCGCGGACACAAACGCATCATCACGCTGACGATGTTGTTCTGCTGGCGGTCTTCGCGCGCAAGACGCGCCTCGAAACGCGGCCACGCGCTCGACCAATCGCCGCGCCGTAGTTCCAGGTCCGCGAGATCGACCGCTGCCTGCACCGCCGATGGATCGATCGCGAGCGCCGCACGCAGTGCCGCCTCGCTGTCCTCGTAGCAAGCCTGTTCGTTCAGATACATGCCGATGGCCGCCAGCACGTCCGCGTTGCCGGGCGCGACGGCATTCACGGCGCGCATGGTGGCCTCCGCCGCTGGCGCGTCGTTGCACTGCCATTGCGCGTGACTGAGTTGCCACGCCATCTCCGCATCGGCGGGATTGCGCGCAAGCCTTTCGCGGCAGATACGCTCGACCGTCGGCCAATCGCGCACTTCGCGTAACGCCAGCACGAGTTGCAGCGGCAACGCCGGATCGACCGCGGGGTCGAGCGCGTACGCCCGCAACAACGCCGCGCGACGCTCGTCCCGCGCGTTCGTGTCGGGCAGCGCCGCCAACGCGATCGACAACCACCACGGCGCGCGTGCGTCCTGCGGCGCTCGACGCTCATAGGCACGCAAGATCCACGCGGCCGCCGATTGCGCGCCGCACGTGTCGATCAACCACACGACCCAGTCGATCGTTGCCTCGACCGGCTGCACGGCCACCGCGCGCTCGCTGTTGCGCTGCGCGGCGCTGGTGTAGCCGAGCGCGTCGGCGAACAGCGCGACCCGCGCATGGCGCGCTCCGTTCGCGCACGCTTGCGCCTGCGACGCGCTGTGATACGCCTCTTCGAAACGCCCCGCGCTCGCGCACAAGTCGGCGTGCAACTGCCGCGTTGCGCCGGCCACGGCGAATTCGACCGCGCGACGCGCGGCGGCATCGAAACCTTGCTCGCGCAGGATCGACCACAGGAGATGAACGGAATCGAGAGGTACTGCCAGGGCGGAATCGGACATGGGGAGTTCAGAGCGTTGTTGTTGTCATGCGCGAAGGCGTAATCACAAAAATAAGACCTGGTGATTTCAATGCCTAGAGATTGAAAATAATCCTTCAAGCCTCCGAATAAAAATCGCGCGAGCATAAGACAAAACCGCGTTTTCACATCTCATAAATCAATCTCAATTTAATGACGTTGATTCCATTTAGTTAGTTAACCATAATTAATTTCAGTCGACTACGAGTAACGCCCGTTAGTCGATCAGTTTGATCAACTACAGAATGGAGCAATGTTTGAATACTGAAAAATTGAAGAAAACGTCCGACCGCATCGCTCATCTGGCTGCGATCGTTCTACGGCGCGCGGGTGTCGCGCAACTGGAAAAAGAACTGGCGGGCTCAGCGCTGGCGCAACACCACACGTCGAAACAGACCAGCAAGGCCATCAGTAGTCTCGCGGCGAAAGTGCTGGCCGATCACACTTCGTGTCACGAGGCAAAAGAGTTGGCCGGTTGCGTGCTCTCGCAAGCGCGCCATCTGGATGAATCGGTGCCCGCGCGTTAAGCACCCGTCCTGAGGCGGCCGAAGCGGAGTCAACTGCGCTTCGCTCCGTCACGCCGCACCAGGCCGCACCAGGCAAAAAAAATGCGCTGCGGAAGCAGCGCATCTTTCAACTCCAGGCGTCAGTAAGACGCCGCGTAATCAAACTCGACCCACGCTCAATTCGCGCGCGCCAGCAGCAGCGCATTGGTGCGCTTCACGAAGCTCGCCGGATCGTCCAGCGCGCCGCCTTCGGCGAGCAATGCCTGATCGAACAGCAGATGGCACCAGTCGTCGAAGTTCGCGCTGTCCGCATGCAAGCCCTTCACCAGCGCGTGCTCCGGATTCACTTCGAGAATCGGATGGAACGACGGCGCTTGCTGGCCCGCGGCCTTGAGCATGCGTTGCAGATAGCCGCTCATTTCGCCGTCGTCGGCAACGAGGCAAGACGGCGAATCGGTCAGGCGGAACGTGAGACGCACGTCCTTGGCCTTGTCCTTCAGCGCTTCCTTCATTTTCTCGACGAGCGGCTTGAACTCTTCGCCGACCTTCTCCTGCGCCTGCTTTTCCTCGTCGTTCAGCGCGCCCAGATCGAGATCGCCGCGCGCCACGCTTTGCAGCGGCTTGCCTTCGAATTCGTTCAGGAACGACAGGATCCACTCATCCACGCGATCGGTCAGCAGCAGCACTTCCACGCCCTTCTTGCGGAACACTTCGAGGTGCGGGCTGTGGGTGGCGGCCTGCCAGGTGTCGGCGGTCACGTAGTAGATCTTGGTCTGCTCGGGCTTCATACGCGCGACGTAGTCGGCCAGCGACACGGTCTGCTCCGGCGTGTCCGTATGCGTCGACGCAAAGCGCACGAGCTTCGCGATCCGCTCGCGATTGGCAAAGTCTTCGCCGATGCCTTCCTTCAGCACCTGGCCGAATTCCTTCCAGAAACCGGCGTACTTTTCCTTGTCCGCCTCGTTATCCGAGTTGGCCAGTTCTTCGAGCATCGACAGCGAACGCTTGGTCACGCCTTCGCGGATCGCCTTCACGTCGCGGCTTTCCTGCAGGATTTCGCGCGACACGTTCAGCGGCAAATCCGCCGAATCGACCACGCCCTTCACGAAGCGCAGATACGCCGGCAGCAGTTGCTCGGCGTCGTCCATGATGAACACGCGCTTCACGTACAGCTTCAGGCCGCCGCGATAGTCGCGGTTGAACATGTCGAACGGCGCGTGGGTCGGCACGTACAGCAATTGCGTGTACTCGCTGCGGCCTTCCACGCGATTATGCGTCCACGTGAGCGGATCCTGATGGTCGTGCGAGAGATGTTGATAGAACTGCTTGTACTGTTCGTCGGTGATGTCGTTCTTTGCGCGGGTCCACAGCGCGCTGGCCTGATTGACGGTCTCGTCCTCGTCCTTGGTGACCATCTCGCTCTTTTCCGCGTCCCACTCTTCCTTCTGCATCAGGATCGGCAGCGCGACGTGGTCGGAGTACTTCTGGATGATCGACTTCAGACGATGCGACGACAGCAGGTCGTCTTCATCCGCACGCAGATGCAGCGTGATGGTCGTGCCGCGCGCGGCGCGCTCGATCTGCTCGACGGCGAAGTCGCCCTCGCCCGCGCTTTCCCAGCGCACGCCTTCCGAGGCCGGCAAACCGGCGCGGCGCGTTTCGACCGTGATCTTGTCCGCGACGATAAAGCCCGAATAGAAGCCCACGCCGAACTGGCCGATCAGCGCCGCGTCTTTCTGCTGGTCGCCCGAGAGCTTGCCGAAGAATTCCTTGGTGCCCGAGCGCGCAATCGTGCCGAGGTTGGCGATCGCTTCGTCGCGGCTCATGCCGATGCCGTTGTCGTCGAGCGTGATGGTGCGCGCGGCCTTGTCGTACGACACGCGAATCCGCAGGTTCGGATCGTTTTCGTACAACGCGCTGTTTTCGATCGCTTCGAAGCGCAGCTTGTCGGCCGCGTCGGACGCGTTCGAAATCAGCTCGCGCAGGAAAATTTCCTTGTTGCTGTACAGCGAATGGATCATCAGGTGCAGAAGCTGTTTCACTTCTGCCTGAAAGCTCATGGTTTCTTGTGCCATGGTCGGACTTCCTCTCTGTTGCGAATGGGGGTTCAAGTCAGGCGCGGCGCCGTTCGTTGCGGCCTGCCGGCTTGCCGCCGGCGGAACGCCGGTGGGCCGCCGCCGCTGGGCCGAAGCGCCGGCCGCCGGATGCGCCGGCCGCCGGATTGTCCGCGTAATTGGGGGCAAGCCGGCGCGGTTTCAAGAGGCGCGGCGCGCCACGCTGTCGAGATAACGGCACAAAAAGGTTGCCAGCTCCGGATCGCCGCAGTTGGAAATATTGAAGCGCATCCAGGTGGTCGACGACTGCTGCGGGGAAAACAGGCTGCCGGGCGTCAGCAGAAAACCGGCTTCGTGGCCGGCGGCCGCCAGCGCGTCGGCGTCGACGCCCGTGTCGGCCCACAGGAACATGCCGGCCATGGGCGTCAGGAACAGCTTCAGGCCGGTCTTCTCCAGCATCCGCACGGATTTCTCGCGCACGCCGTCGAGCCGCACACGCAGCCGTTCGACATGCCGCCGGTAGTGGCCTTCGGTCAGGATCTTGTACAGCACACGCTCGTTCAGTTCCGGGCTCGTCATGCCGACCAGCATCTTCTGGTCGCTGACCGCCGTGGCCACTTCAGGCGCGCAGGCGACGAAACCGACCCGCAGATTCGGCGCGAGCGTCTTCGAAAAACTGCCGAGGTAGATCACGCGCTTCAACTGGTCGAGGCTCGCGAGGCGCGTGCCCGGATAGCTCGGCGGACATAGATCGCCATAAATATCATCCTCGACGACGATGAAATCGTACGCTTCGGCAAGACGCAGAATGCGGAACGCCTGGGCCGCCGTGAGTGACGTGCCGGTCGGGTTTTGCAGCACCGAATTGATCACCAGCATTTTCGGCCGCCACGTCTGCACGAGCGACTCGAGCGCGTCGAGATCCGGGCCGTCCGGCGTGTACGGCATGCCGACCAGCCGCGCGCCCTGAGACGCGAAACGCCCGAACATCTGAAACCACGCCGGGTCGCCGACGATCACGGCATCGCCCGGCTTGACGTAGATGCGCGAGATCAGGTCGATGGCCTGCGTGATGCCGGACACCATCACGATCTGATCCGGCGATGCGCCGATCTCCAGTTCCTCGAGCCGCGTCTGCAATTGCTGGCGCAGCGGCAGGAAACCCAGCGGCGTGCCGATGCCGAGCATCTGCGCGCCGCTTTGCCGGCCGAGCGTGCGCAGCGCATTGGTGATCAGGTCGCCGTCGAGCCAGCGCGCCGGCAGATAGCCGAGGCCGGGACTGCGCTCGGGCCGCGCGCCGGTGTGAAGCATGTTGCGCAGCAGCCAGACCACGTCGATCGTGGCAGGCGCCGGCGCCGCCTCGGTAAGCGGATGAATCTCGGTGCTGGCCGACGCGCCCAGCCGCTCGCGCACATAGAACCCGGAGCCGCGCCGCGACTCCAGAAAACCCTGCGCCACCAGCCGTTCATACGCCTCGACCACGGTGAAGCGCGACACGCCCTTGTCGAGCGCGAGCTTGCGGATCGACGGCATGCGCATGCCGGGGCGGAACACGCGCTCCTCGATGCGGCGGCGCGCCCACTGGACGAGCTGCTCGACCAGCGTCAGCGACGCCGTGTCGTGCGGGGCGGGAATCTGGGCGAGCGGGACGGACATGACGGGCTCCAACTGTACCGAACAGTATCGAATGGATTGTACCGTTACTGTGCCGGTCGGCGTCGTTACATTTGAGATCAGTAAAGGATGGAATGCGGCACGGCAAGCCTCACCACGCCCAGGCGCTCTCCGGCAAAACCCTGCCGAACATCCATCCGCATGGCCCGCCGATCCGGCAAACGGTTATGCTTACGGCCCCGGCAGCGTTGCCGCGACACCCGGCACGCTCCGGTTTACCGCAGAAACCGTTTCCCCGATCCGTCATGACTGCTCATTCGCTCCGCCTCGATCACCTCGTCATTTCCGCCCGCACCCTCGACGAGGGCACGCAGTACGTCGCCGATACGCTCGGCGTCGCACCGGCCGGCGGCGGCGCGCATCCGCTGATGCGCACGCACAACCGTCTGCTGAATCTGTGGGGCGGCGTGTATCTGGAAGTGATCGCGGTCGATCCGCAGGCGGCGTCGCTGGCCGCTGCGCCGGCCGACGGCGGCGCGCCACGCCCGCGCCTCTTTGCCCTCGACGACCCGGCAACGCACGCGCGGCTCGAAAACGGACCGTATCTGTCGCACTGGGTCGCCCGGGTCGAGCGGCCAAAACACCTGCCGACGTGGCAGGCGCAGTATCCGCAGCGCATTCCACCTGTCGTGCCAATGACGCGCGGCGATTTCACGTGGAGCCTGACCGTACCCGACGACGGCGCGTTCCCCGCCTGGCAAGGCATCGGCGACGGCGTGCTGCCCTCCTTGATCCAGTGGGATACGACGAACCATCCGTCCACGGCCTTGCCGGAAACGGAGATTTCGCTGAAAGCCTTGAAAGGCGCGCATCCGCAAGCCGATACTATGGCGGCGCAACTGCGTTGGCTCGGCGCAGCGCATCTGATCGAGTTGCAGCCCACGGAAGGCGCCCCGGCGCTCAGCGCCGAATTTGAAACACCCGACGGTCTACGGACCCTTAAATAAGCAGCGCGCGCGGGTCGCCAACTCGCGCGATAATTGAAGTTTTGACCGGTTCCAGTACCAGCAGAGGAGACCATGGACCAAAGCGACTTGAAAGCCCCCACGTGGCAATTGTCCGAACGCGCACGCAAGCTCACGAGCTCGGCGATTCGCGAGATTCTGAAGGTCACGGAGCGGCCCGAAGTCATTTCGTTCGCGGGCGGCCTGCCTTCGCCGGCGACCTTCCCGGCCGAACGCATGCGCGCGGCAGCGGACCGCATTCTGCGCGACGAACCCGCCGCGGCGCTGCAATACAGCGCGACCGAAGGCTTTCTGCCGCTGCGTGAATGGGTCGCGAAGCGCTATTCGGTGAACGGCGCGCAGATTCGTCCGACTCAGGTGCTGATCACCACCGGCTCGCAGCAGGCGCTCGACCTTCTCGGCAAGGTGCTGGTATGTCCGGACAGCCCGGTGCTGGTCGAAACGCCGACCTACCTCGGCGCGCTGCAGTCGTTCTCCATGTACGAGCCGCGCTACGTGCAAGTGCCGACCGACGAACAAGGCCTCGTCCCCGAAGGGCTCACGCCCGAACTGACGGCCGGCGCGCGCCTCCTGTACGCGCAACCCAATTTCCAGAACCCGACGGGGCGCCGCCTGCCGGTCGAACGCCGTCGCGCGCTCGCCGAGTTCGCGAAGACCGCGCCGTTCCCGGTGATCGAAGACGATCCGTACGGCGCGCTCGACTACGCGGGCGAACCGCTGCCCACCATGCTGTCGATGGCGCCTGACCACATCGTCCATCTCGGTTCTTTCTCGAAGGTGCTGGCGCCGGGCCTGCGGGTCGGCTACATCATCGCGCCGGAAGAGTTGATCTTCAAACTCGTGCAAGCCAAGCAAGCCACGGATCTGCACACGCCGAGCTTCACGCAGCGCATCGTGTACGAAGTGATCAAGGACGGCTTCCTCGACACGCACGTACCGACCATCCGCGAACTGTATCGCAATCAATGCGCGGCCATGCTGGCTTCGCTCGAACGCTACATGCCGGAAGGCGTAAGCTGGAACCGCCCGGAAGGCGGCATGTTCGTGTGGGTGAATCTGCCCGCGCAGATCGACAGCATGAAGCTGCTGGAAGAAGCTGTCGCGCAGAACGTCGCGTTCGTGCCGGGCGGTCCGTTCTTCGCGAGCGAAGCGCAACACAACACGCTGCGCCTGTCGTTCGTGACGGTGCCGCCGGCCAAAATCGACGAAGGCGTGTCGCGTCTCGGCGCGCTGATCCGCGCGAAAATCTAGACGCTGCCGCGCGCTTGTTTGCGCGCGGTTTGCGCGATTTTCGCCCGGCCCGCATCCAGCGAATTCCACTACTGACGAAGGACACACCATGGCTCAAACGAATATTTACGACAGGCTCGAGGAACTGGGCATCGAACTGCCGACCGCCGGCGCACCGGCTGCCGCATATGTGATGAGCGCGCAAAGCGGCAACACGGTGTATCTCTCCGGACATATCGCCAAGAAGGACGGCAAGGTGTGGACCGGCAAGCTCGGCGCCACCCTCACGACCGAGGAAGGCAAAGCCGCCGCACGCTCGATCGCCATCGACCTGCTCGCCACGCTGCACGCGCATGTCGGCGATCTGAACCGCGTCACGCGCATCGTCAAGCTGATGAGCCTCGTCAACTCGACGCTCGAGTTCACCGAACAGCATCTGGTCACCAACGGCGCGTCCGAACTGGTCGCCGACGTGTTCGGCGAACGCGGCAAGCATGCGCGTTCGGCATTCGGCGTCGCCCAGATTCCGCTCGGCGCGTGCGTCGAGATCGAGATGATCGCCGAAGTCGAGTAACGCAGTCGACGCTGCCGGTCCATCCGGCGCAGCGGAACAGGAACGCGTCGCGAGGTGTCAGCCACCCGCGGCGCGTTTTGCATTTGTGGCGAGGTAGATCGTTCCGCCGTCAACGGATAGAATCCGCCAACCCTATCCATCCGTTTGATTCGCTGGACCGCGCCCGATGCCCGCTCACACTGTCCGTTTCAAACAAGTCGACGTGTTCACGTCGGTGCCGTTCAAAGGCAATCCGCTTGCCGTCGTGTTCGATGCCGATGCACTCGATGCGAATCAGATGCAGGCCATCGCCCACTGGACCAATCTGTCCGAAACGACTTTCCTGTTCAAGCCGACCGACCCGGCCGCCGACTATCGCGTGCGCATCTTCACCACGCATGGCGAACTGCCATTCGCGGGTCATCCGACGCTCGGCACCGCGCACGCGCTGCGCGAAAGCGGCTATCAGCCGAAGCAGGCCGGCAAACTCGTGCAGCAATGCGGCGTGGGACTCGTCGAACTCGAGGCGCTGCCGGGAGCGGACGGCGCATGGGCCTTCGCCGCGCCGCCCGCGCGAGTCACGCCGCTTGCCGAGGATCGCTACGCGGCACTCTCTACGGCTTTACGTAGCGACGCGATCGATTTCAGCGCGACGCCCTGCGCGGTCGACAATGGTGCGCCGTGGCTCGTGGTGCGCGTCAATTCGGCGCGTGAATGCCTCGCGCTGGAACCCGATGCCGCCGCGTTAGCCGACATCGTGCGTTCGGTCAATACGCATGGCCTCGCCGTCTACGGCCCGCACGAGGCCGGCGGCCCGGCCACTTTCGAGGTACGCTGCCTGATGGCCGGCGGTAGTTTCGGCATCGGTGAAGACCCTGTGACAGGCAGCGCCAATGCGGCGCTCGCCGGCCTGCTGAGCGCCCAGCAGTTGCGCCCGGGCACGCACTATTCAGCCCGTCAAGGCACCGCGCTGGGCCGAGCCGGCCAGGTTTCCGTGCACTACGACGACGCACGCCGCAAGACATGGATCGGCGGCCCGTCGGTGACGATTGTCGACGGCACGTTTCGCTTGCCCTGATCGGCACGCCCCTTGCCTCGTTCATGTGTCAGGCATGCAACCGAAGAAGGCGGCATAGGGTTCGCCCTGCCTGGCCGCGCTTGACCACAAAACGCCGCATCGTTTGCGCGATTAAATGCGCCTTGCATTGGAAGAGGCCTGTTAAAGGCCTGGCACACCTGAATGCCGGCGCGCCTCGCCGCCGATTCCCGATGAAATACTCGAACACGACAGCGCAGCGGCCGCCTCAAGATTGGCCGGACGGGGTGTCAAAATCGCCGCACCGGGCAGCTTGCCGCGCCCTCGTATACCCGATGCCCGGCCTCTTCCTTAATCCAGTGGCATTAAGTAATATCGAGACGTACCCGATGACCTGCGGATGGTCAGGCACGGCGCCACGCTTATCTCTTCTGCGCAGCAGTTCCGGCACCTTGGTCACCATGCAGCCACTCATGAAATCAGCGCAGTCGACGCTCGTTCGTTTGCAACCGGCCGGCACCCACGCACGGGCCGCCCGATGAGTCAATCCCGGTTCTCCGACCAGCGCGAAGCCAAAGCACGGCGCGATCCCGCAGTGTCGCGCCGGCGCGCTTTGCTCGCGATTCCCGCGCTCGGCGTATTGGTCCTGATCCTGCTTTGGACCGTGATCTTCGCGCGTCTGTCGGTCGAGAAAGAAGCCACTTATCGTGAAGCCATGGCCTCTGCTGCGATTCTCTCCGCGGCGCTGGAGCAGCACACGGTCAAGGCGATTCACCAGGTCGATCAGATCACCCGCTTTGTCAAATTCGAGTTCGAGAAGACGCCGAATCATTTCGATCTCGCCAGCACAGTGGAAAAAGGCGTAGTGCAAAGCGAGACGCTGGTGCAGGTGTCCTTGATCGACGAGCACGGCACGCTGATCGCCAACACCGCCGAACTCAATCCCAGGCGCATCGATCTATCCGACCGTGAACACTTCAAGGTCCACGAACACGAGAACGACGACCAGTTGTATATCAGCAAGCCGGTGCTCGGTCGCGTGTCCGGTCACTGGACATTGCAGATGACGCGGCGTCTGAATCATCCGGACGGCTCGTTCGCGGGCGTCGTGGTGGTCTCCGAAGATCCCAGCTATTTCACCACCGACTTCTACAACAACGCGGCCATCGGCCGCGAAGGCGTGATCGCGGTGATCTCGGACAACGGCACCGTGCTCGCGCGGCGCACCGGCAGCGCCGAAACCGCCAACGGCGCGTTCTCGGCGAGCGGCTCGTATCCGACCTCGGAGCATGTGTCGGGCACCTACATCGATTCGATCGACAACGTCACGCGGATCGTGTCGTACCGGCATATCGACGGTTATCCGCTCGGCGTGCTGGTGGGTCTCTCGCAAGCCGAAGAATTCGCCGACTACAACCACACACGCAACGTCTATCTGCTAATGGCGGGTTTCATCTCGCTCGCCATGCTGAGCTTCTTCGCCGTGGCCACCGGCCTGATCGGCAAACTGCTCGGCCGCGAGCGCGAGATGACGCATCTGGTCGAATACGATCTGCTCACCGGTCTGCGCAATCGCTACGCGACCTTGCAAACGCTGCGGCACGACGTGGCGCAGCAGGCCAACCTCGGCCGCCTCGCGATTCTCTTTATCGATCTCGACAACTTCAAGACCGTCAACGACACGCTCGGCCACAACGCCGGCGACATCGTGCTGCAAATGACGGCCTCGCGACTCGCCACCGCGGTCGGCGAAGGCGGCGCGTTGAGCCGCATCGGCGGCGACGAGTTCGTCGTCGTGATCAAGGGCGACGACGTCGAGAAGCGCGCCGTCGCGCTCGCCGAAGCCGCGGCCGAAGCGTTCGCCAAGCCGTTCGAAGTGCGCGGCAGTTCGTTCGTGCTGCATGCGAGCATCGGCATTGCGCTCTACTCCGTCACCAACGAAAGCGAGATCGACCTGCTGAAAAAAAGCCGACCTCGCCATGTACAGCGCGAAAGACGCGGGCAAGAACTGCTATCAATTCTATTCGCCGCAACTGTCGCATCGCGCGGATCATTTGATGAAGTGGGAACAGCAGTTGCGCGTCGCGCTCGCCGAAGGGCAACTGTTCCTCGCCTATCAGCCGAAGATCGATCTGACGCGCCGCTGCATTACCGGCTTCGAGGCGCTGGTGCGCTGGAATCATCCGCAGCACGGTTTTGATTCCGGCCAACGAGTTCATTCCGGTTGCCGAATCGACCGGCCTGATCGTGCCGATCGGCGACTTCGTGATCGAGACCGCCTGCCGGCAACTCGCGCTGTGGCAGCAACAGGGCTACGACACGCTGTCGCTCGCGGTGAACATCTCGGCGGTGCAATTCTGGCGCGGCGACCTGTACGAAACGATCTCGCACGCCATCGAGGAAAGCGGCATTTCCGCGCGCCGCCTCGAGCTCGAAATCACCGAAACGGCGATGATGGAGTATCCCGAACTCGTCTCGGAGAAGATCTTCGCGTTGAAGCGTCTCGGCGTGCGCATCGCGCTCGATGATTTCGGCACCGGCTATTCGTCGCTGTCCTACCTGAACCGCTTCTCGGTGGATACGCTGAAGGTGGACCGTTCGTTCATCCAGGCAATTCCGGGCGACCGCAGCGTCTGCGTGATGGTCACCGCGATCGTCAATCTGGCGCGTTCGCTCGGGCTCACGGTGGTGGTTGAAGGCACGGAGACCGAAGAGCAGATCGCGTGGCTCGCCGCGCTCGGCCATATCGAGGCGCAAGGCTTCCTGTTCTCGCGTCCGGTGCCGGTGGACGCGATTCCGGCGCTGCTCGAACGCTTCGGCGTCTGCGGCATGACGGGCCGCCGCACCGCGCACGAAGCCGACAGCGCCAGCAGCGTGTCCAGCACCAACACCTGAGCGGCGCACGCAGCGGATCGTCACGGGTCATCTACCCGCAGCGCCGCAAAACCGGCTACATTCTCGCTGTACTGCATCACAGCGCGATGCCGCCCGCCGGCCGCGTCAAAACCACTAAACGATGATCTCAAAGGACGAGCGCCCGCGTGCCGGGCGCTCGTGGCGCCATGCAGATGATCACGAGCCAGGATGCTGCCCGACGAGGTGAACGGGAACCGCTATGGACGCTGTTTCGGGTCGTATTCGGCCTGTCCGCGCTGTCATGGGGCGGCCTCGCGCTCATGGCGCAACTTGAAAACCATTATGTCGAACGCGAAGGACGCCTCTCGCGCGTCGCTTTCTCCGATCTGATCGCACTCGCCTGGATGGTGCCCGGCCCGGTAGGCTGCAATGTCGCCGTGCAACTCGGACATGCGCTGCGCGGACGCGCCGGCGCCTGGGTCGCGGGCATTGCCAGCGTGCTGCCCTTCTTCATGCTGATGACATTGTTCGCGATCTTCTATCGCACGCCGTTCGTGCGCGCCGCCGCCTCGCAAACCTTGCTCAATCACTTCAGTGTCGTGCTGGCCACGCTGATCGCGATCACCTGGTACAAACAGACGCGCGCGCTGGTGCGCGGCAAACTCGAATGGGGCGCGGCGGTGCTCGTTGCATCGCGCTCTTCTATGCGCGCAGTCCGGCCGCTTATGTCGTCATGCTCGGGGCGGCCTTCGGCACCGGCTGGCTGGTGAGCCCGGTTCGGAACTCGCGCGTCGTCGTGTCGTTCGCGCGTGGCGACTGGCAGATGCTGACCGCCCTGAGCGTGTTTCTCGTGTTGTTCGCGATGCCGTTGCCGCATCGCTATGAACTGGCGCTCCTGTGGCCGCGGCTTGCGGGTGCCGGCATGACGTTGTTCGGCGGCGGCTTCTCGGCGTTGCCGGTGCTCAAGACGCTGTTCGTCACGCCGGCGATCGGCGTCTCCGATAACGACTTCACGCTGGCGTTCTCGCTGTCGCCGCTGTCGCCCGGGCCGCTGTTGAACGTGGTGCCGTTCTTCGGCTATCTGGTGGATGGCTGGGTGGGCGCGCTGATTGCCACGCTCGCGTTATTCGTGCCGTCGGGGTGCCTCGTCGTGCTGGCACAGCGGCATCTGCATCAATTGAAGGCCAATCCGCGCTTCGAGCACGGCATGCGGATCCTGCGCGCCGTCACCACCGCGTTTCTCGCGGTGGCCGTGCTGCGCATTGCCGCGCATGTGCCGTTCAAACCGGTTTATCTGCTGACCGCGTTGTTCTCCGCGATGTGCTTCGCCAAGCTGAAGGTGCCGGTGTACGTGGTGTACGGGACGGTGGCGGTGGTGTGCGGGCTGTGGCTCGCATATGGCGCGCTGATCTAGACGGCGCAGCGGCGCTTCGCTCGATGGTGGCGAGGCTTCAAGAGTGCGCCGCGCGGCGGTGTCACCACGCGGCGATCGGACTTCAAACGGGCAATTGCAAAATCTTAGAAGCCGCGCGACAGCACCGCGACGCCGATCGTCACCACGCCGAGCACGATATTGATCAGCACCAGACGACGGATCGTGCCGACGGCCCGCGCGCCATCCGGCCATTTTTGCGCCTGCACTGCGCGGCGGATGCGCGGGAACACGGCGAAACGGATGTGCCCGAAGATCAGCATCATCACAATGCCGAGGCCGGCCATGGCATGCAGCGGCCAGGTGGCATGCCCACCGCCGAATTGCATCAGCAGGAAGCCGCCGGTGAGGAGTATCACCAGCACGGAGGCGGCGACCCAATTGAAGAAGCGGCCGAACACCGATTCCCACAACGGCAAGCGTAATTGAGGCGAGAGATCGGCAATTGCCGGGCGCAGACAGAAATGCGCGAACACCATCCCACCTACCCACACGGCAACCGCGAGTAGATGGAGAAAGAGCGCGAGTTCGATAGCCTTGTTCATGTTGTTTTCCTCTCCCGACGACGCCACACCGCGCATAACGAGCGGCTATTGAGCGCATTCGACCGCGCGCTATGCACGCAGTTCCATGGCATTCGTGGCTTTCACGCCGTTTTTGTAGTTGTTATCGCAGCATGCCCACCGCAATGGCGATGCTGCTCCCCGGTTTTGTACTACGCACGACAAGCGCCCGCATGCTAGCAGACGCTTGCCGTGTTTCAGCATCAAGCTTTGTTAAACGGCCAGCACGGGACGCATGCCTTCGAGCTTCATCTTGCTCTCAGGTGCGCGGCCCTTGCGCGCCCGCTTGCCGATATGCGGCGCGAGCGCGGCGCCGCTCACCTTTTCTTCGTCGACGCGGCCGCCACGGCGCGTGCCGATCAACACGACACCCGCGTTATTGATGGCCAGCGCCTGCACGAGCGTTTCCTTGTCGTCGAGGCCCATCAGCGTGACGCCGCGGCCGCCGCCCGAGAGCGTCTTCATCTCGTCGAGGCCGAACACCAGCAAACGCCCGCCCGAGGAGAGACACGCAATGTGCGTCGCGTCCGGCAACATCGGCATCGGCGCGAGCGGCGCGGCGCCGGCGTCGATCGTCATGAACGACTTGCCGGCCTTCACGCGGCTCACCATGTCGCCGACCTTGGCGACGAAGCCGAAGCCGTTGCTCGAAGCAAGCAGCAACGCCTGATCCGCGGACGCCGCGTAGTAATGCATCAGATGGCTGCCCGACTCCAGTTCGATCAGCGACGTGACCGGCACACCGTCACCGCGGCCGCCCGGCAGCATTGCCACCGCGACCGAATAGACGCGGCCGTTGCTGCCCCACGCGACCAGCGTGTCCGGCGTGCGGCACTGGAAGGCCGCATAGAGGCCGTCGCCGGCCTTGAACGTGAAGCCCGCCGCGTCCAGGCCGTGGCCCTTCAGCGCACGCACCCAGCCCTTCTGCGAGACGACGACCGTCACCGGTTCATCGACCACGCGCGCTTCGAACGTCGCGCGCTTTTCCTGCTGGATCAGCGTGCGGCGCTCGTCGCCGTACTGCTTGGCGTCGCCTTCAATTTCCTTGATGAGCAGGCGCTTCATCGCCGATTCGCTGCCGAGCAGTTCTTCCAGCTTGGCCTTCTCGTCTTTCAGTTCGGCGAGTTCCTTCTCGATCTTGATCTTCTCGAGCCGCGCCAACTGACGCAGCCGGATTTCAAGAATGTCCTCGGCCTGACGATCGGACAGGCCAAACGCGGCCATCAACGCGACCTTCGGCTCGTCCGATTCGCGGATGATGCGGATGACCTCGTCGATATTCAAAAAGACGATCATCCGGCCTTCGAGGATGTGAATCCGGTCGTCGACCTTCGACAAACGATGCCGCGTGCGGCGCGTGACCGTGGCGAAGCGGAACGCGATCCACTCGTGCAGGATTTCGCTCAAGCCCTTCTGACGCGGCCGGCCGTCGCCACCGACCATCACCAGATTCAGCGAGGCGTTGGATTCCAGGCTCGTATGCGCGAGCAGCGTATTGACGAAATCGGTCTGATCGATGCGGCTCGACTTCGGCTCGAACACGAGACGCACCGGCGCGTCCTTGCCGGACTCGTCGCGCACCGCGTCGAGCAGCGCCAGCATGGTCTGCTTGGTCTGCAACTGTTCGGGCGTGAGCGCCTTCTTGCCGAGCTTGATCTTCGGATTGGTCTGCTCTTCGATCTCCTCGAGCACTTTCTGCGCGGCCGTATTCGGCGGCAGTTCGGTGATCACCAGTTGCCACTGGCCGCGCGCGAGCTCTTCGATCTTCCAGCGCGCGCGCACCTTGAGGCTGCCGCGGCCGGATTCGTACGCCGCGGAGATTTCCGCTTCGCTCGAAATGATCTGGCCGCCGCCCGGAAAGTCCGGACCCGGAATGTGCTGAATCAATTCCGCGTGCGTGATCTTCGGATTGCGGATCATGGCAACGGTGGCGCCCGCGACTTCGCGCAGATTGTGCGACGGGATTTCCGTGGCCAGACCCACCGCGATGCCGGACGCGCCGTTCAGCAGCACGAACGGCAAGCGCGCCGGCAACAACCTCGGCTCGTCGAACTCGCCGTCGTAGTTCTTCATGAAATCGACCGTGCCCTGGTTGATTTCATCAAGCAGCAGCTTCGCGATCGGCGTGAGGCGCGCTTCCGTGTACCGCATTGCCGCCGCGCCGTCGCCGTCGCGCGATCCGAAATTGCCCTGACCGTCGATCAGCGGATAGCGCATCGAAAAGTCTTGCGCGAGACGCACCAGTGCGTCGTACGCGGACTGGTCGCCGTGCGGGTGATACTTACCGAGCACGTCGCCGACCACGCGCGCCGACTTGACCGGCTTCGCGTTGTCGGACAGACCCATGTCGTTCATCGCGAACAGGATGCGGCGCTGCACCGGCTTCTGGCCATCGCACACATCCGGCAGCGCGCGGCCCTTGACCACACTCACCGCATAGTCGAGGTACGCGCGTTCCGCGTAGTTGCCGAGCGTGAGAAAGTCGCCCTCAGGGGGCGGCGGCTCGGTGAAAAGGTCGAGAGTGTTATCGTCGTCCATCTAGATTCCGTATCCGTGTTTGGCGTGAAGTTTTCGTGCGGAGTGAGTGCGCTTTAAAAAGCGCTCAGATATCCGCTTCTACTTCGTTGCCCTTTTCTTCCAGCCAGCTGCGGCGCGACGCCGCTTCGCCCTTGCCCATCAGCATCGTCATGCGCGCGACCGTGGCGTCGTAGTCGAGTTCGCCGAGCGCCACCGGGGAGAGGCGCCGCGTGTCGGGGTTCATCGTGGTGTCCCACAACTGTTCCGCGCTCATTTCGCCGAGACCCTTGAAGCGGCTGATGGACCATTGCGTGTCGCGCACGCCGTCCTTGCGCAGCTTGTCGAGAATCGCTTCGAGTTCGCCTTCGTCGAGCGCGTACAACTTCTGCGCCGGCTTCTTGCCGCGCGCGGGCGCGTCGACCCGGAACAGCGGCGGACGCGCCACGCACACATGTCCGCGTTCGATCAGCTGCGGGAAATGCTTGAAGAACAGCGTGAGCAACAGCACCTGAATGTGCGAGCCGTCGACGTCCGCGTCCGACAGAATGCAGATCTTGCCGTAGCGCAGATTCGACAGGTCGACTTTGTCGTCAGGGCTGTGCGGATCAACGCCGATCGCCACCGAGATGTCGTGCACCTCGTTGTTGGCGAACAGGCGGTCACGCTCGGTTTCCCACGTGTTCAGCACCTTGCCGCGCAGCGGCAGGATCGCCTGATATTCCTTGTCGCGGCCCATCTTCGCGGAGCCGCCCGCCGAGTCGCCCTCGACGAGGAACAGTTCGTTGCGGCCGATTTCCGTCGATTCGCAATCGGTCAGCTTGCCCGGCAGCACCGCGACGCCCGAACTCTTGCGCTTCTCGACCTTCTGCCCGGCGCGCGTGCGCGCCTGCGCCTGCTTAATGACGAGGTCGGCGAGCTTCTTGCCGTGCTCGACGTGCTGATTCAGCCACAACTCCAACGCCGGCCGCGCGAACGACGACACCAGCTTGACCGCGTCGCGGCTATTCAGGCGCTCCTTGATCTGCCCTTGGAATTGCGGATCGAGCACCTTCGCGGACAGCACGAACGACACGCGCGCGAACACGTCTTCTGCGAGCAGCTTGACGCCCTTCGGCTGCAGATTGTGCAACTCGACGAAACTCTTCACCGCCTGATACAGACCGTCGCGCAAACCGGATTCGTGCGTGCCGCCCGCGGGCGTCGGAATCAGGTTGACATACGACTCGCGCATGAGCGTACCTTCCTCGCTCCACGCGACCACCCATGCGGCGCCCTCGCCTTCGGCGAACGTCTCTTCGCTCGCGCGCGAGTTTTCGGCATAGCGCTCGCCCTCGAACAGCGGAATCAGCAGATCGCTGCCGTTCATGCCTTCGAGCAGATAGCCGCGCAGACCGTCTTCGTATTTCCAGGTTTGCTGCTCGCCGGTTTTCTCGTTGATCAGCGTGACTTCGACGCCGGGCAGCAGCACGGCCTTCGAACGCAGCAGACGTTGCAGTTCGCCGAGCGGCAGGTTCGGCGAATCGAAGTACTTGGGATTGGCCCACGCGGTGACACGCGTGCCGGATTTCTTGTCGCCTTTCGCGGCGGCCCGCACTTCGAGTTCCTTGGCGACGTCGCCATTGGCGAAACTCAGTTCGGCGATCTTGCCGTCGCGCCACACGGTGACGTCGAGGCGCGTGGACAGCGCGTTGGTGACGGACACGCCGACGCCGTGCAAGCCGCCCGAGAACGTGTACGCGCCGCCGGCGGCTTTGTCGAACTTGCCGCCCGCGTGCAGGCGCGTGAAAACGATCTCGACGACCGGCACGCCTTCTTCCGGATGCAGACCGAAGGGAATGCCGCGGCCGTCGTCCTCGACCGAGACCGAATGGTCCGCGTGCAGCGTGACCGTGATTTGCCGGCCGTGGCCGCCGAGGGCCTCGTCCGACGCGTTGTCGATGACTTCCTGAATGATGTGCAGCGGATTCTCGGTGCGGGTGTACATCCCGGGCCGTTGCTTGACCGGCTCCAGGCCCTTCAACACCTTGATCGACGCTTCGCTATACGCGGCGTTTGGCTTTTTCGTAGACATGGTTGACTCGGGTGCGTCGGTTCATCGTTGTCCACAGGTCCTGTTCACAGGTCTGTGGACAATGCGTTGAGTTTTCAAAAAAAGCGAAACGAAACAACGGGGTTAGGTGGGGTGCCCGCAGTGCGGGCAAGCTGTTTTGTCGCATGGCTTCCCGTTGGCGCGCTCGATGGCGGCTCGAAGCCTGCCCTGCATGTGCAACAAGGCGGGCAACGTCGACGCTGGTGCGAACGCCGGGGAAGCCTGTTCGCGGGGTATTTTACTGATTTCGATACGCGCGGCAATTCACGATGCACGGGATAGGCCGTCTGGTAAGGGACGGCGGTGGCGCGGCCCCATCGCGCGCCGCGCCCGCGCCTCATTTGCGCCGGTTTTCCAGCTCGTCCCAACGCTCGAGCGCAACCAGCAGTTCTTCGTCGATCGCGGCATAGCGCTCAGTCAAACGCGTGCCTTCCTGCGCGTCTTTGGCGAATACGGAGCCGTCTTCGAGTTGTGCGCCAATCGCTTTCTGCTCGGCTTCGAGCGCGGCGATTTTCTCCGGCAGCGCCTCCAGTTCGCGCTGCTCCTTGAACGACAGCTTCGCGGCGCGTTGCGTATTGCGGCCCGCGGAACTGTCTTTGGCCGCGGCCGCATCTTTGCCCGCGTCCTTGCCGGCTTCTTTCTGCGCGTCCAGCGCCATTTGCTGCGAACGGTCGCGCTGGATCTGCCAATCGGTAAAGCCGCCGACATACTCGCGCCACTTGCCGCCGCCTTCGGACGCGATCACCGAGGTCGCGACGTTATCGAGGAACGCGCGATCGTGGCTGACCAGCAGTACCGTGCCGTCGTATTCCGTGAGCAGTTCTTCGAGCAGTTCGAGTGTCGGAATGTCGAGGTCGTTGGTCGGTTCGTCGAGCACCAGCACGTTGGCCGGACGTGCGAACAGACGGGCGAGCAGCAGGCGGTTACGCTCGCCGCCAGACAGCGACTTGACCGGCGAACGCGCGCGTTCCGGCGCGAACAGGAAGTCGCCGAGATAGCTCATGACGTGCTTCTTCTGGCCGTTGACTTCCACCCACTCGCTGCCCGGGCTGATGGTATCGGCAAGGCTCTTGTCCAGATCGAGCTGCGCGCGCATCTGGTCGAAATACGCGACCTGCAGATTTGTGCCAATGCGCACCGTGCCTTCGTCGGGCGCCAATTCGCCGAGGATCATCTTGAGCAGCGTGGTCTTGCCCGCGCCGTTCGGACCGACAAAGCCGATCTTGTCGCCGCGCATGACCGTGGCCGTGAAGCTGTCGACCACCGTGCGCGAACCGTAGCGCTTGGTGACGTCGGTCAATTCGGCGACGATCTTGCCGGACTTCTCGCCCTGGCCGACGTCGAGCTTGACGTTGCCCTGCACGTTGCGGCGTTCCGCGCGCTGGTTGCGCATTTCCACGAGCCGCGCAATCCGGCCGACGCTGCGCGTGCGGCGAGCCTCGACGCCCTTGCGAATCCACACTTCTTCCTGCGCGAGCAGCTTGTCGAACTTGGCCGCTTCCACTTGCTCGACTTCGAGCTGCTGCGCCTTGCGCGTCTGATAAGCCGAGAAATTACCCGGATACGACAACAGACGCCCGCGATCCAGTTCGACGATGCGCGTGGCGACGCGGTCGAGAAACGCGCGGTCGTGGGTAATGAAGAGCAGGCCCGCGCGCAGCGAGACCAGCAGGTCTTCGAGCCAGCGGATGCCGTCGAAGTCGAGGTGGTTGGTCGGCTCGTCGAGCAGCAGCACGTCCGGCTGCACGACCAGCGCGCGCGCCAGCGCCACGCGCTTTTGCATGCCGCCCGACAGCGAGCCCACCCGCGCCTCCCCGTTCAGGCCGATCTGCTGCAGCGTGGTCGCGACGCGCGTGCTCCAGTTCCAGGCGTCCGAATGGTCAAGCGCCGATTGCAGCGTGTTCATGCGCGACATCAGCGCGTCGTGCTCCGGGCCTTCCGGCTCGTCGGCGAGCTGATTGGCGACCGCGTCGTATTCGTCGAGCAGCGCGCGGGCGTGCGTGAGGCCGGCGGCGACCGCTTCGAACACCGTGTCGTCCGTGTCGAACTCCGGCTCCTGCGGTACGTAAATCGTGCTCAGACTCTGCTGGCGCGTGACGAGGCCGTCGTCAGGCTTGGTCAGGTCGGCGACGATCTTCAGCAGCGACGACTTGCCCGCACCGTTGCGGCCGATCAGCCCGACGCGTTCGCCCGCTTCGAGAGAGAAATCCGCGTGATCGAGCAACGCGACGTGACCGAACGCCAGTTGGGCTCCGGTAATGGTGTAAAGCGACATGGAGAATTGGAGAAGACAGCGATGAGTCGGAACTGCCCATTGTACCGGGCGCACGGGCGGGTGCCTGTATGCCGGAAGAGATAGATCGAACGGCCGGCTTGCCGGACGCGGATAGCCCGGCTGCGCATGGCGCGGACGCCGGACGGGCAGTTGCGCCCACCCGGCTGTCCCGTGCGGCGGGTTACTTCACGTGCACCGTGATGGTCTTGCTCATTTCCGGACCGTACGAACGATGCGCGCCGTCGCCGAATTGCAGCGTCAGCGTGTGGTCGCCCGGCGGCAGCGTCAGATCGGTTTCGGTCTGGCCCTTGCCGAAGTGCAGCGACTTGTCGTTCGCGGGGATGACCTCGCCCTTGGGCAGCGGCTTGCCGTCCACCAGCAGATGATGGTGGCCCGTGCCTTCCGTCATCGTGCCGGCCGGCGCTATCTTCGTGCCGTCGACGCCGAACACCACGTGGACGGGATTGCTGACGGTCGCGCCGTCCGCCGGCTGCACGAACGACACGCTCGCGGCCTGCGCCGCACCGGATACGGCGAGCAATCCGGCCAATGCCGCACCGACCAACCATTTGTTCTTGAACATCGTTTTTCTCCTTTTTGGGAAACGAAAGTCATGCGCGGGCCATGTCGGCGGCGATGGCGCCTCAGTGGCCTGAGGCCGATCGTCGCAGTTCATGCCAGGCGCCCCGGCGCGCCGGTCCAAAAGATCAGCTGCGGATCAGAGCATACACGCTGTGTGTGACGCGGTCCGTCGAGTGGGTTCGGCGTTGTGCCGGACGCTTTACGGCGCTGCCACATCGGCCGTTTTCAGCCGGATTGACAAATTCCGGTAATATTGCGGGTCGCCGCCGTGCCCAAAAAAGGGGCAGACTGGGCGGATTTTGCATTGAACTAGAGAAGAGTGCGTCGTGAGCGAAGTAATTGAAGTGACTGAATATAAGAGCTGGGTCTGCCTGATTTGCGGCTGGATCTACAACGAGGAAGAAGGCCTGCCCGAGGAAGGCATCGCGCCGGGCACGCGCTTCGCCGCGATTCCCGAAGACTGGCGCTGCCCGCTGTGCGATGTGGGCAAGGCTGAGTTCGCGGTGGTGGAGTTCTGAGGCGGGTTTATCGGGCTGCCGGGGCGCAGCATTAGGTCGTTGCGCGCGCTGGAGCGGTCGCCCGGGCAGTTTACACGGCCCAGCAGGCTTTGACTGCTGGGCCGTGTGCTTTGTGGGACGGGCTTCGGCGCTCCTGCACGGCCCTCCTCGCGTTTGGGCGTGTTTGATATACTCTGCGCTCGCTGGCGAATTTGGACTCGCCCGATCCTCGCGGACCTTGTTCGATAGCGGGATTGCGGCGATCATTTTGGTTTGGTCTTCTCCCTGTAGTTCAGGGGGTGGAATGATACGCCGGAAGCCCGTCAGACAAGGCGACACTACGGTGCTGTAGCAAATTAGTAGCAACGAAATTAGAACGGTGTGGGCCTACCGCACTAAAAGAAAACAGCGCTTCCCCAGCGCTGACAAAGAGAGAGGCCACATCCCCCATGCCGTTACCATTGGACGTAGACCAACTGCTCTCCGAAAAACGCTTCCGTAAGGCTGTACGAAGGCGATGGCGCCTGACCAAGGTAAGGGCTAGAGCACTGGATCAGCAGCGTTCCCAGCGACTTCGTTTCGGGGACCATTCGCGAATCATCAGAATGCTCGCAGATGCATACCCGCCGGAGGTCAAACTCGAACGTAGCGGAGCTAGAGTCGTAGTGCCGCCGGTGTTTTCGATTATTGATGATCCACAACGAGCGCTGCGGACAATTCTTAGCTTCGCTAAGTTGGTGCGGACAAATAAGATCCGCAACATTGAGTTCGACCATAGTCAGATGCAAACCTACGACTTGGCGGCCAATGCAGTGCTGGACATAGTCGCGAGCGAGCTCGCGCTTGAGGCGCGTCAACGCGCCACAAAGGTCAGATTTTTTGGCCGTTATCCGTTGCCGGCTCATCTGAAACGATTTATACGATGTATTGGAATTGTTAAGCAGCTAGATATCGCACACGAGGTAGCGTCGTCTGACGAACAGAACGCCGTTCGCGTGTTCGACAAACGGAAACGCAACTACAGCGAACCAGACGATCCAGCTCAAGCCGACTTCAAATCACGGGTAGCGGAAGGGTTCGTCGACCATATCAACAACTGCCTCAGCGACCACGGCCGCACACTAACTCCCGCCGCGGTCCAAAAGCTGTGCGTGTACATCGGAGAAATTCTCGGCAACGCCGAAGATCATGCTGGCTTCTCAGATTGGACCATCCAAGGGTACCTGGACAATTCCATGGACACCCCCATATGTGAGATAGCTATCTTCAACTTCGGTACTTCGATTGCTGACACGCTCATGGGGCTTCCGCAGAACAGCTACACGTGGAAACAAATCAGTCCCTATATTCTCATGCACCGTGGCGCTGGTTTTTTTCGCAAAGGGTGGCGGGAACGGGACCTGCTGACGCTGGTAGCGCTGCAAGGAAATGTAAGTTCGAAGAATTTTTCTGTGGAAGATACGCGTGGCCAAGGAACTGTCGACCTGATCGAATTCTTTCAGAAGATGTACGAGGAGTGTGCGAAGGACAGCACAGAGAAAGCGAAGATGGCGATACTTTCTGGTAGCACCTTCATCTTGTTCGATGGGAAATATCGACTGAGCAGCGGCGCGCCAGGTCATGGTAAAGTCATAGCGTTTAACGCACAAAATACTCTTTACAAACAGCCAGATTCCGGGTATGTCAGGTCGTTAGGTAGCGTACAATTTCCTGGAACCATCATTAGCATCCGTTTTCCCCTAAGTACGGGTAGCACTGTAGCTTTGGGAGTGAACAAAAATGAGCCATACCGTGATTGACTTTGGAACATTGGAAGGCCCCGTCTTCACTGGACGTCCTAGAGGCGAGCAGCTTCGGGACAAGCTCGGCGTCGACGCTCTGGACGAGAGCAACGAAGTAGTGGAAGTGAAGATTCCTGACAGCACCTATTCGATCAGCAGTTCCTTCGTCCTCGGCCTTTTTGGCAAGAGCGTCGTCAAGGCGGGCAGTCGCGAGGCGTTCTACAGGAAGTACCACTTCATGAGTTCGCAAATGTTTCGCGACGTTGTCGACACCTGCGTCAATCGGGCGCTTCAGCAAAAAAGCATTCTTGGCGAACGGCACGCCTAAGCGTTGGGCAAAGCTCCAGCTGATCCTTTTTTTCGGGATCAGCGTACTTGCGCGCGCGCAAGCCGCCCCTCCGCCCTCTTCTAGCTCGTCTGCGCCAGTTTCGTCCGGACCTGGTGTCGCTGCTTCAGCAATTCAGGCCGTTGGTGGTCCTGCCGATCGGAGGGAGGCTCTTCAACAGCCCGCTCCTCGAACTCCCCCTGCCATTCCCCCGACACCCGCCGCGAGCCAGACGTCGATCAGGTCTGACCAGGGCAACGTGTCCGCCGACAAGATCTACACAATGGTCGTGTCGACGTTAGCGCTCTTTCTGTCCGGGTCGTTGGCGATTTACACTCTATTCAAGGATCGGAAAGCGCGCACACAATCCATCTCTGATGACTATTGGCTCCGCAAGGTCGTCAGCCCACTGGCGATCGAGCCGCTTATTAAGACGATGCTGGAAACAATAAGTGCGATTCCGCCCGATTGCTGCGGACCTAATTTTCTGCCAGATGCCCTCGACGCGTTCATGTCGAAGTACCAACAAGATCACCGGATTCAATCGACCAACCTTATCGCCTTCGGACTGCTCTCTCCCAAGCTATACGATCCAGCATCAGAGGCTTTCGATGAAGTAGAGGATGCAGTTATTACGTACTGCAACTCGAATCGGAACGGGCTGAAAACGGCTTCCGGGGAGCCCGTGGAGCCTAAGGATAAATTGGCGGAAAGAATTCGTACGCACCTCAACAGCATCCTACAGCTCGTCCGCGAGTATCAGTCATCGTTAAAGTGACTTTGGATCAGACCATGCTTGCGGCATTCAGTCGCAGCAATGACAGGCGCAACGCCCGTCCAATATCCGTTTCCATAGTTGCCTAGCCTGTCAGCCAGCCTTCAGGACTTCGATAAACTCCACGCGGGGTTCGTTGGATCTCTTCAGCCCGTCGGCGATGACCCGCATAACGGTCGGGTTCCAGTTCGCATTCCCCCGCTGTGTCTCGACGCGGAAGAGGCCTCCATTGTGGTTCAGCACCACTCGACGCAGAATGGCACGTCCCTCAAATCCCACCATCCGATTCGGCAGAGCTTCTACTTGAACAACGATGTCAGGTTTATCGTTTTCAAGTTGTTCGACGTGCGCCTTAAGCATGTAATATTCCTTCTGTTCTTCCGATAAAGTCATTGTCGTTACTCTTTGATTGGCGATTTAGCGCGGTCGATGTCGCGCGTCGGAGGGGGCACATTACCGAAGGGCAGGGTTACATAACATGCGATTAGAACGACCCGCAACCGAAAACATACCCCCGGTGGCAAGGATAAGCGATAAGGCAGCAGATGACCTATTCGAGCAAACTTGACGACGAAGCCCGCGCCGAGCTGCTCTGCTACTTGGTGGCAGGACAGCTGGTTGCACGAGCACGTACCAGCGGCTGGATGCGAACCGATCATGTTGTGGAGTTACAGAGCATCTGGGCAAACGCCAATGGAGCCCAAGTCAGCTGGCTTGACCGTCTGCGTCTTGGCGCTCGGTCGGAAATGGTCGCGCTGAACTTCGCTGAGCTGCCAGGATTTGCAGATTCGGATTCGCTTGCGCAACGTATGCCATGAAACCTGTCGGCTTTTGCCTATCTTAAATTCTTATAATACAGTTTAGATAATTGTTGAGGGCGGTGTGAAATTAAACAAAAAATGGACTTTAATAAAAGTCAGCACGACAGAAACAGCAGAACTCATTGAATTTCTTAAAGATAATTACGAAATTGGCAATGAAGCGTTGGTGAACACGTACGCCGCCACGATCGAATTGGTCTCGAACGTGTTCGAACACGCGTATCCCAAAGACCACGTTTACAAGTCCGAGCGTACTTGCGAGATTCGCCTATACACTGCAGACGACGATACGGTGAAAATTTCGGTCATTGACTCCGGCATCACAATACCTCAATCAATATTCGATAAGATCGTTTCGTCCGTTCAACGCGATATCTCTTTGAAAGGAGAGTCTGACAGTGCATTGATAGAGGCTGCCGTCGACGGAGGCGCTGATCGGAGTAAGCCGTGGCGCGGAAAGGGCCTTGCGTTCATTTTAGAAACTGCCCAACGCGGCATCTTTGCTTCGTTTTCTATCACGAGTCGCCACGGTTATTTTTCGCATGCATGCTTGTCAGGCAATACTGTACGCGACACGGATGTATCGTTTGACGGCACGTCCATTTCATTTTCTATAGCATCCTGCACTCGACTATCAGGGCGTCTGCCAAACATTGAGATATCTATCGCAAAGGATTTTTCCGAGACGCCAGGCGGTCGGTTTGTATCCGACGGCCCCAATTCAGGGGAAGAGTTCTCTATGAAGATCGAAAATGCTCTCAGTGAGGCGGAGATAGTTACGATCACCCTAGATGGACCACTCGGATACGCCAGTTCATTTTTGGAAGAGGCATTCGGTGGACTTGTTCGTCGTGGTTATTCCTCGTCAGAATTAAAGTTACGGCTAAAGCTCGTCAGCCAAAACAAAATTTATACCAGTCGAATTTTTCACTTCATTGATACAGCGAGTGAGAACAATGGATGATAAATACATCATCAGCATTTTTTCGGCACTAGTCGGTGCGTTCGTTGCAATTTTTACTAACTTCTGGCGAACACGTTACACAATAAGGGCGCAGGATTTTTCCAAGCGCATCGAAGAGATAGCTCAATCCATATCAAAGTTAGAGACTTACGCATGCGAATATTGGGTCTGCACCGATAGAGAAAAGACCAACGTGAATTATTACGTTATCGGAATGCAAACTAAGATAGAGCTTATGGTTCAGTACTTGAACGAGCAGTATAAGGAGTTCGACAAGCCAATGATCCTTGGCTCCCTCAATGAATTTACCACGGCGTGCACTGGCGGAACATTTGGCAGCAAATCGGGTAGTCCGGAGCCAAACCGCGTGCAGATTATTCTGGTAAGGGGCGAGACTGTCAAAATTGAACTCATGAAAATTAGAAATCAACAATACTAGTTCTCGCAAACGCGCGTGTATTTGCGATGCCTAAGGGCAAGACTGCCGACGCAGGCTGTTGGGCTCATTTTGAACCGAGGCAGATCTTATCCGCGAAGCGGACGGTTGCTCCGAACGGCTGAAGATCACTTGCGGGTCGACGGAGCCGTTCAAAGTCACTTTGCCGGGTCGTCCCGAGCGGCGATAGATCAAGGGAGTGATAAGCAGAGAGCCCGCCGAAGCGGGCTTTTTTGCACGTCGGGGTGACATACATTTCAGCTTCAGCCGATCGCTACTCCGCGAGGGCCGAGGTTCGATGCCACCCACGCCTGAAGATCAAATGAGCCTGAAATCTCAACGAGTCTGTAAATTTCCGCTCCAGCCTGCGTCAGCAGAAAGCACGGGATCAAAGCTTCGTCTGCACTCGGTATCGCGGTAAAGCTCTGGCCCCGGACTGCAAAAATATCCGGACTATCGAGTTGCATATGCTTCGTGTCCATCAGCAGCAAACCATATGTCGTAAGTTGAATTAGATCAATAATGCTTAAACCAATTTGTGGCAGACCCTTGCCGGTGTTCGCGTCCTCGTCCGAGAGAGGCACAAAGAAGGCTTCCTGGCAGCACACCACGTGATAGCACAGAAGTTCAAATTTCTGAGCGACCGCACGCGTAAGTGTTGCCAAGCAATGAATAGTAAGTGGCGAAAACGAACCAGGGCGCCGAATTTCTCCAGCCAAAATTCGCCCCATCAATGACTGCATCTCAGGATCGCTTTTCTGGGCCGCGATGTCCGCGAAATAGTTCAGCCAGTCTTTACTAAGCACTGCATTGGGGTCTTCGTCTTCGATCCGTGGATCGGCGGCAAGAACAGTCAAGGCGTCGGCAACGACCTGCGATCTGTTGTCGTGCTTCACAGCGTATTCGTTCAAGAACGACATCGCTATCGCTTCACTGACGTCGGCCGGGATTTGTTTCAGTCCTGCATTCGCTGCTTTCGAAACCAACTCGGTAGTCTTTCTCGCGTGGAAATCCGCTGCTTCGGTACGACGGTCTACCGCTCTGGCCACATAGTTAAATCCTCCATCGATTAAGCGACCGCACCCCACTCGAATGCGCTCGATTATTGACGGCGGTATCGGGACGCCGTGAGTCAGCGCGAGGGCTGAAATAGTCACGTCAAACCCCTTCCCCTTGCGCACGGACTCGGCGACCTCAGCCAATGTTATCGGAAAGCCGCTTGAGCCGGTCGTCGACTCGTCAGTTGCACTAGTCATCCATCTCCCCCGTGGATAAAAGAGACAGATTCTCGAAAACGACAACTTTATGCAACCGATGAGTGGAAATTTTTCTTCAATCTTTCGAAATCGCCGTGCAAACGGCTCGCGACATCCGCGAGCCGAACCCTGCCAGAATTAAAATAAGCCGACAGGTTGTGCGGCTTCGTCCCAACTGAAAATAATCACTTCCTTGCGGGCGGCTTCTTTCCCGCCACCGCCCACGGTGTACTTGATGTCCACCGTCTCAATGTGGAAGCCATCAAAGGCCTGTCGGATCGCCGGGTGATCGTTCAGGCTAATG
This sequence comes from Paraburkholderia sp. BL9I2N2, assembly GCF_004339745.1. Classification (GTDB taxonomy): domain Bacteria; phylum Pseudomonadota; class Gammaproteobacteria; order Burkholderiales; family Burkholderiaceae; genus Paraburkholderia. The sequence continues at coordinate 3,113,649 of NZ_SMGP01000001.1, forward strand.
ATCGCCTTACCCTTCAAAGTACGCAGCCGGGCCGCCATGGCGACGTACTCTTCGTAGGGAAACGGGACGCCGTAGCCTTCAGTCTCCCAGTAGGGCGGGTCCAGATAAAACAGCGTGTGGGGCCGATCGTATCGGTCCACGCACGTCTTCCAGTCCAGGTGCTCGACGAACGTACTGGAAAGCCGAAGGTGCGCGGCCGACAGCGTTTCCTCGAGCCTCAGCAGGTTTAGACCGGGCGGGGTCGTGGTTGCCGTCCCGAACGACTGCCCCTCCACCTTGGCGCCGAAACAGTTGAGCTAAAGTCGAATCTGGTGTACGGGGGGAGTTGAGGCGGGAAGTTGAAGGCGGTGGAGGTTTCAGCTGAGAATCTGATTGTCGAAGTCGGAAACCAGCAAAAAATCAAACCATCCACCATGAGCAAGGATACGGAAAAAGCAGTCGTCGGTCTATCGGGAGTCGGGCTTGGTCTGGACGAATTGGTTCGTCACGGGGCGCGGCAAGTGATTCAACAAGTGATCGAAGCGGAGCTGGCAGAGCTGATGGAGCGGTTCGCGAACGTCAAGACCTTGCACGGGCAACGCGCCGTGGTGCGCAACGGTTACTTGCCAGAGCGCGAGGTATTGACGGCCGCCGGGCCGATTGCGGTGAAGGTGCCGAAGGTGCGCGATCGATCGGGATCGGGCGTGAAGTTCAATTCGGCGATCGTGCCGCCGTACGTGAGGAAGTCGCCTCGCGTGAGCGCAGCGCTGCCCTGGTTGTATCTGAAGGGTATTTCGACGGGCGATATGGGCGAAGCGTTGAGCGTGCTGCTGGGCGATGATGCCAAGGGCTTGTCGGCCAACGTGGTGAGCCGGCTGAAGGCGCAATGGGCCGACGAGCATGTGGCCTGGAGCCGTCGTGACATGTCCGGGTCGCACTACGTCTATTGGTGGGTCGACGGCATTCACACGGGGCTGCGCAGTGAGAACTCCGATGGACAATGCTTGCTGGTCATCATCGGCGTGAAACCGGACGGGAGCAAAGAGCGTGTGGCGATCGGCGATGGTTATCGCGAGACGAAAGCGTCGTGGCTGGAACTGCTGCTCGACCTGAAAAAGCGCGGTCTGAAGGCGGGCCCACGGCTGGCGGTCGGCGACGGCGCAATGGGCTTCTGGGCGGCGCTGGAAGAGGTGTTTCCGACCACGCGTGGCCAGCGCTGCTGGTTTCATAAAATGGGAAACGTCATGAACGCACTGCCCAAGTCGCAACAGGCACGCGCGAAGGCCGACATGCAATCGATCTGGATGGCGGCGACCCGCGCCGACGCGCACGCCGCGTTCGATCGTTTCGTGTCGATCTATGCGGCCAGATATCCGAAGGCGACCGAGACGTTGAAGAAGGACCGGGAGGCCTTGCTCGCGTTTTACGAATTCCCTGCCGAGCACTGGCAGCATCTGCGCACGACCAACGCAATTGAATCGACGTTCGCGACGGTGCGCCACCGTACGACGCGCACGCGTAACTGCGTATCGCGACCAACCTTCCTCGGACTGGCGTTCAAGCTGATCGAGGAAGCCGAGAAAACCTGGCGCCGTGTCAACGGCCCGGAAAAGATCAAGCTGTTGCTCGAGGGCGTTGCCTTCAAGGACGGCGAACCGGTGCAAGACGATCGGCCGGTTCAGCAGAAATTCGCCGCTTGAAATCGTCCGCCGTCAAATTGCTCATACACCACTCTTGACCTTAGCTCGAAACAGTTGTGCTGCAGGTAATAGAAGCGTGCCGCTCGCTGGATATCCGTGAGGGTTTCCGGGACCGTCTCCTGCAACCATTTGAACACCTGGCGACTCGTTAGCGCCCATTTGAACTGACGCACGAACTCCTCGAGGTGGTGCTGCACGACCCGATACAGGTTGATCAGATCCCCGTTGATATCGTTGATGACTTCGACCGCTGCCGGCGGCCGGAGAAAGTACAGCGCCGCTCCGCCCGCGAACACTTCGACGTAGCACTCATGCTTTGGAAAACGCGGGATCAGATGATCGGCCAGCCGACGCTTGCCGCCGATCCACGGAACGATGGGAGTTGCCATATGTGGATTGCCTTGTTGGGAATTTGTTAGAATTCGCCCCGCCTACCGGTAGGTGTCAGGGCCTTGGCTAATTCACTGGTCGGTTCAGTGGAAAGGCGGCCGGGGGAAATGCGCGAACATCATCCCGGTCGCCCTGTCTTTTCCGGAGCCACGAGGCCCGGTCAAAGTAACTTTTATGCGTACCGCATGGCGCGGATTGCCCGCGCCATCGCCGTTGTGGCATTCTGAAAGTCTTTTCTTCTGAAGAATGAGGCTGTCATGACGCAACCGGGCGCCCACCGGCACCATGCCGCTCACCATCCGCCAAAGCACCACGAGCGACCGGCGTACGTGCAGGCGTTCATCGACGCACATCTGGACGCAGCCAAAGAGATCCAGCGCAAATATCGCGTGCCGGCCGGGTTGGTGATCGCACAGTCGGCGCTTGAGAGCAACTGGGGACGGTCGGTGGTTGGTAACGCCTACTTCGGCGTGAAGGGCCGGGCGCCAGGCGGCAACAGCACGACGTTCACGACTCATGAGGTCATCAACGGGCAGTCGATCCAGATCAACGATGCGTTTCGCGCCTACGCCAGCTACGACGACTCCGCCGACGACTACGCACAGATGTTGCGAAACAATCCGCGCTTCCGTTCGTGTTTTCTATACACAAGCAGCTCGCAGTTCGCCGTCCAGCTAGCGAAGAACGGCTACGCAACTGATCCCAGCTATTCTGCGAAGCTCAACGCAATCATTCGCGCCCACAAGCTCGACCAGTACGACACGCGAAAGGCCGATCAATGATGCGCCGGGCGATCATCGTATTTGCACTCGTCGCCTGCACGCAGGCATGCGCTGGCCAGCAGACGTTAGCGACTGGCGACGACGCGGCGGTCCGTGCATCGGAGATCACGCACACTTACCAGCTTTCGAAAGACAAAACCGAATGCCTGCTGTTCGACACCGCCGATAAAGGGAAGTACTTCCTCGTGCGCGTGCGTGAGAATCACAACGATGCCTGCGGCGGCGCCGAGGGCGTTTCGCCCACACTATTTTTCCTGAAGATCCGCAAGAGGGATGGCTACACCGTCACCACGGCATACGACGGCGAACGCTATCTGCCACTCAAGCCACTCGCTGGTAACTGAGCAGTTCAGCCGGGCAACCAGACTCTTGATCCCCGATCAAAGTCATACTGCCCGATTTCATCACCCTTCTTCACAATCGTCCTTCCGTTCGGGCTGATCCCCAAGCGTCTCGGCCCATCCGTTTTTGATGGGCCATTTTTTTGTTGGTCCATTCCGCCAATACTTTGTCCTCGGCCGCAGCCCCTCTTCTGGCCGATTTTCCACGACCCTACACTCGCTCCGCCTCGGACCGTTTGAGGGAACCCTGGTGGCGAACTCCATCCCTCAAATGCCTTCAGCCTGCCGGTAGTCCGCCGGCAGGCTTCTTTTTCACTTCTTCACACCGGCACACGCAACAATCAGCGCCTCAAGCTGCCCCTCCCATTGCTTGCGTTGCAGGTGGTCCCGCCAGATCCGGTCGACAGCCGAACCATTGGGCGCGGCGAGCAGATCCGCGTCTGAGAGGAATGCTGGCGCCTGCGGCACAGCATCGATGCAGGCCACCGGCACCTGCACCTTTGCCTCGACTATCTCTGTATGGACGACTGGCGAGATCGGCGCCGGGGGTGCCGTCCCGCAACCGGGAATAACGAGCAGCGCGCTACAGAGCGCCGCGCAAACGATCGAATTCCGCATCGCATGTCTCCGACTGGTTGGATGAATCCTGAATACGCCTTGAAAGCGCGTCGATCTGCTGCTGGTACGCCTGCGCCTGCGTGGCTGCCTTCGCCTGCGCTGCAGTCGCTGCGGCCCTGACCGCGCCCGCCTCGGACGCGGCCTGCGCCACCGAGGCCGAGCACGCTCGCGCGCCCGAGGCCACCGCAGCGAGATCCGCCTGCGACGTCGCGAGCTGCGAACGAAGCGTACCGATCGACTGGTCGTCCGCCTGCGCCTTCTGCTGTGCCGATGCATAGTCCGATCGGACACCGCGCAGCTCGAAGAACTGCACGGCACACGTGATCGCGAGCACGACGGCGACGAGGCCCACGACCACGGTTGCGATACGACTGGTGATTTCCGTCATGGTTTTTCTCCCTGAAGGCGACGAAGCCCGGCATCGACCGCCTGATCCAGCACGCGTTTGCCGCCCCAGCTCGCCAACGTGATCGCGAGCGCGGTCAGCGGCGCGGGCCACCCCCGCCACTCGCAAAAAAAGAATGCGGACAGCCCCGCGACGATCGATGCGGTGATCACACTGCCGACTTCAATCGCCGCCGAACGCGCCGGCGGATCGCTCGACGCGAAACGCTGGAACGTGCTGGCGGTGCCTCCAATCAGCGCCAGGAACACGGCCAGCATCAGCGATGCGGCCGGAATGCCTGCCAGTCCATCGGCGAGCGCGGTCTCGTTCTGCCGCACCATTGCGTATGCCGCAGCAGCCCACAGCAGCGCACAGCCTCCCCAACCCCATTGAATCAATCGGCGCACGTTGTCCCCCGTTTTGCCTGCGTTTCCCGATAACCGAGCAGCAGCCCGAACAGCGCCATGCCCACGTAAAAAACCACTTGCGCCGCGTTGATGAAATACGCGCTTGCCGCGAACATGGGCGTGACGTAGCAGGTCGCCGTCGTCACATAAAGCCAGTGCCGGCGGTTCTGTGCCCAATGAAATACGTATCTGTCCGGCAGCCAGTCATTGATCGCGACGTCGACCGCCACGACAAGCGCCAGCGCTGCGGTCCCTGCCGTGACGACATAGCCCCAGAATCCATCGCGCGTGAGCATCACCGACGTCGCCGAACACGGTGCGGCGAATGCCGACACCGCGATGTAGATCGCCAGATACGCGTAGATGAGCCGGGCGAGCGCATCGTTTTTCATGCGGCGACCCTCGCGTGATTTGCGCCGAGCTGGAACAGCACGCGTTCCGCCTCGCGCCGTTTGACGAGTCCTGCCAGCACGACGCCGCCTGCCTTGTTCCAGCGGACGAATTCGGCAAGGGCGCCGTCGGTGTCGCCGACGTTCAGCTTGCGTAACAGCGTCGACGTGTCGAAGTTGCCGCTGCCGATGTTGAACACCAGATCGACGAGCGCGTCGTATTCCTCCTGGTTCAAAGCAACTTTGACGTCGCGCTTGACCACCGCCTCTGCACCGCGCACGTCTGCACGCAGCCAGTCGACGGCCAGATCGCGCGTGATGACCATGCCGTAATGCACGTCCGGCCCGGTGTGCCCCCATCCGCCGGTCCACGGCGCTCCGCTCAAGCCGAGCAGATCACCTGGGATCGGCGCACCCTGCTGCGTTTTCTGCCAGAGCCCGCGCGCTTGCAGCGCTTTGGCTAGCGGCGACGCAGGATCCGGATACGCAAAGAGGACCAGCGTCTCCGCGTTCTCCGTGAGCGACATGCCCTGATCGGAATATTTCAGGTTCTCGTTCAAACGACGCCCCCAATAAAAAAGGCCGCGCCGATATGCGATCGGAGCAGCCGAAAAAAAACCGCCCAACGGCGGTCCAGATAACGTCTTTTAAAATTCAGCTAACGTGCGAAACAGAGCAGTCCAAGCAGCCCGCCAGACAGAGTCGCCGCGACATCCCACACGGACACGTCACCGCCCGTAAAGTGGTCAAGCAGCTCCTTGGCGATGCCGGCAACGAGCACGGCTGCGATGCCAACCTGCCACGTCGCAAAGTGCGCGATAGCAAACACCACCACACCGGCAATAACGTGCAGGCACTTGTCCTGCGGGATGGCTCGCATGATTGCGGCCTCGACGCATCGAAACATGGGATTCCCCTCTTTTAAGCGCGAAATGCGCGGACATTCTTGATATAGACGTCGCCGATAAAGCTGGAGACGGTGGCGTACAGTTTGAAACTCGCGGCGTAGGGCGGAATCGTCTGGATCCGGTGATCGATGCCCATGGCACGGTTTCGACCGGCCGCGAGATTCGGTAACACCGGGTCGGCGTAGGCATCGGCCATCCTGTAGGTGGCGCCGAGATCGGCGCCGACCTGCGCTCCGCTCGTGTCGTAACAGCGCATGAAGACGCGCACGTTGAGATCACCCGTCGTACCGTTGGCGAAGACATCGCAGCCGGCGCAATACGTCTCGCCCGGTTTGCACGGAATGCTGTCGTTGGAATGAACGGTGATCGTCGAATTGGCAGACGCGCCGTGCAGGTGTAGCGACTGCCCGAGCGATGGTGTCGTCTGGATGTCGCGCACGTCGACGTCGACCAACCCGGGATCGCGCGTCCAGTTTGTCAGTGCATCGGCGCTTGTGCCGATCGCGTTCGCAAGAAAGTCATAGTCACGGATCAGCGAGCGTGAGCGCGTGAGCACACCGTAGTAGCCCTCCTGGATCGTCCCGTCCAGCGCGTGAATCAGCACGTTATCGCCCACGATCGGTGTATCCGGCAGATAAGGACGCCACAGATACCTTAGCGACGTACCGAACGCCGCCAGACGCACACGGTTCGCCGCGTTGCCGTCGATGAGCTTGCGCGGCGACGCGATCACCGAGGTGTCGACATAGTGCGTCGGCAGGATCTCGTGACCCTGCATCGTCAATTCCACGCGCTCACCGCTCGCCGTCGCATCGAACCACAGGCCGTCGAATGCCTCTGAGTGACCGCCCTTGAAAAGAAACCGCGAATACCGGCCGAGCGCATCGATCCTGAATGGCGTCGCGTGATAGTCGAACGAACAGCCGTTGAATTCGTAGCTGTAGCCGTCGCAGTTGTGATAAACGGCATTGCTAGCCGCAGCGAACGTGCAGTCGTTGAATGCCATGCGCTCACCACTATTGACCACCGGTGTAGCACTGCTCACGTATAGATTTTCCGAACCGTTCTGCTCGAACCGGCTGCGCTCCCATGTGATCAGGTACAGATTGATCGGGTCATAGCGCAAGGCGCCACGCCAACCCGTCACAATCACGTTGCGGCCGCCCGTATCGCGAATATCGCTGGACTCGGCCGTCGTGTTACCCACCCGGACACCCCAGCCGGTCGATGTCGCCTTGCCCGGCCCCAGCACGACAATCGAGCCGGCACTGCCATCAAGAAACGGCGCCACCGATGCCCATTTCGCATCGCCCATCAGGATGGCCTTCTGCTCGTTGCGCATGACGATGCCGTCCTTGGCCACGTCAAGCGCGCGGAAGTCGAGCAGCACGACGCCCTTCGACCGCATCCTGTGCCAGGGCAGCAGGTTCAGCGTATCCGAGAGCTTGTAGACGCCAGGCGGCAAGTCAATCACCGGTGCGGGATAGGGACTCCCCTGAGCTGTCACCAGCGCCGTGACCCGTGCAATCGCCGCCTTGAATGCCTTGGTGGAATCCGCGACGCCAGACGGGTCCGACCCGTAGCGAGCGACGCTTACCGACTCATCAAGGATCGCCGCGAGCGTTTGCCGCACCGCTGCGTCACCGGCCGCCAGAAAGCCGATGAGCGCCGCCCCGCCGTCTCCCGCGAGCGCCCGGTCGTCGACAGCATGAGCGACCATCGCGACGCCCTTGCCGGCGTCGCCACTTGCCAGATCCCGATCGTCGACGGCGTGAGCCACCATCCTGACGCCCTTGTCGGGATTCGCCAGATCCTCGACCGTCGCACCCTGATGCACCCCAATGCGGCCCGCAGCCAGATCCGCTGCGATCTCATTGGAAACGAACTCTGCCGACGACAACGCGACGTATGCAACGCCACCCGCGACAACAATATCCTTCATCGCGAGGGTCATGCCGGCGACCCAGTCTCCGCGCACGTTGTAAGCCTTGAGCGTGGCGACCGCATTCGCCATCGTCGGGATTGGGCCGCCCTCGGTCTGCACGGTGGCATCCGCCGCGCCGTGGACGACCTGATGCGCGAGGTCGCAGTCGACCGACAGCCGGTCAATCTTCTGAATTGTGGAAAGTGCCATACATGGGTTTCCCGGTAGAAATAAAAAAGGCCACCCTCAGGCAGCCTCTGTTTCGTGCTTCTGCTGGTTACGCCGGACCACCGCCATCTCCAGGACCGCTATTAATGCCCGGTGGCGAAGCAACAACCGGTGTACCGGCCGAGACGCTTCCCCACGAGTTATATGCATAGGCGGTGTAGGTCGCGCCATCCGGGTCAAGCGTGCAAGTTCCGGTCGTGCTGTCGCATACGACGACTCCGTCCGGATCCGCGACACGATAGCCAGCGACATCCGGATAGCCCGTCACACTCATCGACAACGTCACCGTGGTGTCGCCCGCTGTTACCGTCACAGTCGGTGCGGGCGGGGGCTGGTTCGTGACGGTGATGGTGCCGGGATTACCTAATCCGGCGATGTTGCCGGCCGCCACCTTGACGTCGAATGTGCCGGCGACGGCGCCATAGAATTTCGCCTGATCGAGCGTCCACGTGAAGTTTTGAGCCGTGATTTCTGCCCCATACCTGACGACGCCACCCACCACCACGCTAGCGTCGAAATAATCGACATCCGGCAAGCGCTGGATTTCGACCGAGAGCTGATTACCTGCAAACGGCTCGCGCAGAGTGAGCACAGGCGGTGCCGGCGGATACCTGAACTCGTCGACCGTGCCTGCCCAGGTCGCGAACGGACCGGGAAGGCCACTCACGCCATAGGCACGCACACGAAACTCCCATGCTCCAAGCGCAATAGGTACCGTAAGGACATTGCCCGCCGACGTGCCCAGCTGCGCCCACGTCACGCCAGCATTGAGACTGCCCTGATACTCGTACAGCAACGCCCCGGCGGCCGGCGACGCGGTAATCGAGACATAGCGCGGCGTGATCTTCGAGTTCGCGCTCACCTGCGCAATGATCGGCGCGTGGATCACGCCCGGCAGAAGCGACGGCGATACGGGCGCAGGCGGGCTCATCCCGGTCTCTGCCGTATGGGGGCTTTCCGCGTTGTTCACGAACGTCAGCTCAACCTGCCCGTCGCGCGGCGTCGCCTTGATCAGCCGGACGTCCTGCGCGATCCTGTCGAGCGCCGGGCCAAACGAAAACCGCGTCGGCTCTTCCGAGTGTCCGTCGCTGAAGTCGAAAAGCTCCGCCAACGGATCCAACAACACCATCGACATGCCGTCGTCATCGTCCGCCGGTTTTGCAACCCTGAGCGCTGCAGTGGGCGCTCCGTTACGCTGTGCAAAATAGACGTAATGCTGTGCGCCGGCTGTCCATTCGAGCTGCTCGCTTACGTCGACACGAACCCCATCGAAACCCTCGACGATGCCGGATATGCCCCATTTCGGCAGGTCATGAGAAATACCCACAAGATCGCCGTACAGCGGAATGAGCCCGTCGAGCTCCGTCGTGATCATGACCGTCTTGCGCTGGTCGCGGTTTGCGTAGGCCATATAGATGCCCTCGCGCCACGCCTGCGCCCGTTTGGTTGGTCCAACCATCTGGATCCGCTTTTCGACGAGAGCCGGCGAACCCGTCGGAATGCACGCCACGTCCTGCCATGACCAGGTCGTCTCGTCCACGTATTCGACCGTCACGTAGTCGGGCGAATCGACGCTGAAGAATCCATAGTCGGCCTCGAAGGATCCGGCCACGATGTTCTGCGGCGTGTACATCGCGGTGCGCACCGTTTTGAGCTCATCCCTCACGACGCTGATCACCCCGCCGAAGTACATCGGGATCGCCCGACCGGCACGGCAGATCGTCGTCAGCGCATCCCAGAATGAGCCCTTCGTATCGAACACGCCGTTGAATTCATCGCCGCGAGAAGTCCAGATAGCGTCCAGCCGTTCGAGCGCATCGATATCCAGTCGTGTGTCCGGCAGACCGAGGCTGTAGTCGGCGTTACGGACCGCGTCGGCGATGGCCCATGCGATGCTCTTTGTCGGTTGCGGATCGCTCCAGTCGCTGCCGGTCCAAACTGGCAGTTTTCGCGTTGCGATCACGTGGACATCGTGCGCGGTGCTTGAATTCAGGGAATTCGTTGCACGTGCGCGCATCGCCAGTAAAGTCACATTGCCGTAGTACCGCTCGCTCGGCAGATAGGCGCGCAAGGCCGCCCACTGGATCCGGTTCTGCGCACGCGTGTCCTCGTTGAGATTGGTCGTGCGACGCATGCGGACCTCGTATCGGCCAGGCGTAACGCTATAGCGGTACGAGATCATCTGGGGCTGGGATGTCGCCATACTGAGCTCACGCAGATCAAGCTCGACCCAGTCGCCTGCAGCAGCGCCGGCATTGTCAATCAGTCGCGCCTGCGCCTCAAACGTCAGCGAAAGGTTCTGAAGCGATCCATTGTCGGCCGCATAAAAGAGACCCGAGGGCAGCGTGATATCGACCCCGATGAAATTCGCCGCGCTTGCTGCCGGATTGGCAACGAATGGCCCAACCCAGTCCCCGCTATCGTTCGGCGCCTGCAGCTCGATGCCACTGACCGCATCACTCGTCACCACGTTGTCGGGAAAAAGCGTCACCGCCTGATTAGGGCCGATGACCTGATAGTCGATCTCGCTGAAATTGCCGATGTCTGTGGTGCCGATCAGGATCTGCTCGATTTCGATCTCGCCTTTCGAAATGCAGAACAGCTCGTACACGTACAGATCATTACCGAGGTACTCGGTGTACGGGGTCGCGGCCAGATCAGGCGTAGTGTTCATCCGGCCATACAGAACGGGAATTGCCTCGAGCAGCCGGGCCACGTTCCCGCTCGCCGACAGGGAATAGGTCGGACTGTTTGTCGTGCCCTGTGCGACGCTCGCTGTCCTGGCCGGCACGATCGCATTAACCAGCATCGAGCCTGCGGCCATGACGGCCATCGACACGCCTGCCTGGACCGCCATCATGCCTGCCGTAACGGTGCCAGCCGCGACCCCGGTCGCCGCGCCATATGCGGCTGCTGCAGCGCCGCCCGTATAGACCGACGCGACGGCCACCGCGATCATCAATATGGCCTGCAGGGGATTCGATCCGCCACCGCCCTTCGGTACGGGGATGAACTGGACAATCGCGCCGTGTGGGATCGGCTTGTCCCAGTCCCTGCGCAACCAGTAGTCGGTGTCGACGCAGACAATCGTATGCTGCGTGTCGACGCCCGCCCGTTCCGCCCACTCAGCGGGCGTGGAAGGCGCGTCCAGTTCGTAGACCCGCCGTCCCTGCGCATGGCAATACGGATTGACTGCGCGAACGATCGTCGCTTTATAGGAAGCTGTACCAGCTAGCACGTGGATACCCCACTTTCTTGAGTTTGGACCGCTCGGTGTAGATGACGCCCGCCCCTTCCTGAGCGTGAAGTACGCCGCCGCCGTCGAGATCGAGATACACGCCAACATGCGGGCGATCTCCACCGCGAAGCAGCACGCCGCATCCATGCACAGGCCGTTCGATAACGCTCCACGCGCCCGACTCCATCTGCTCCCTATAGAGCTCGCGGCGCATATCCGGCATGGCTGGCAGGTCCGGCAGCGCAAGATCGAAATGGTGAAACTGCACCCAGCGCAGCAGCCCCCAGCAATCGAAGCAGTCGGGGCCGCGAGCACCGTCGACCCACGGCAGGCCGACGTAGGCATTCGCCTGTTCTGAATTCATCGCACGAGCCCCGGAAAGACGTCGGGGCTATAGACGTCCGACGGAAATGGGCTGTTATTGATGTCCGTGAGCGCCGCCGTCGCAGTGACCCGTGTCAAAGTTACTTTGGCACTGGCGACATACAGCGTCAGCGGCTCTTCGTCATGCGGCCCCGCAGCCGGGTTCGATGCGAGAAAACGCCGGTGAGTGCATTCGATCTTCTCGGTCTGCGTCACCGCGCTTTCGAGATGGCCGATAATTTCTGCACTCGCACCGTCTATGATGATATCGATCTGCGGCGCCTGCCCCTCTTCCATCGACGGCAGCGCGAACTGGAACGCCACAGCGGTGAAGGTCACGCTCTCACCCGCGTTCAGCGGCGCATCACTCTCAAGTGTTGCGACCAGATCGTTATAGTCCGCGACCACGCGGATCGGAGCCGGACTTCCCGCCTCATCGATAAACGAGGAATGCCGTAACTCCAGCGTGGTCAACACAACCTCGCCTCGCGGATTACTGGCGTACACCTCCGCCAGTGCTTCAGTAATTGTCGCCATCAGTTCCACCTCATAGGACCCGGCAACTGAACGTGAACGATCTCGTGAAGCGAGTCACTCATCGCAGCAATTTCGGCCTCCGTGTACACACGCAGCACGTCATAGTCATCGCGCGACGGCAACGGTAGCGATTTCACTTCAAGCGTTGCTGTCACGTCGAACCACGCGCGCGATTCGCTGATTGCAGACTTGTACGGTGGATCGTCCATGAACCGCGCCTGCACCCGATTCACGCCCATACCGTTGAGCAGGCCTACCGCGAACCAGTCCGTCCCGAGATTGATTTCGTATGCGAGAAACCCTTCAAAGATCGCGTGCTGCGTGTGCGTGAAGCGCCACGTCACCGACACATGCGACGGGACGCTCGTGAAGCGACGCCGCTGGCGGGCGGCGCCGTTGTCCATATCGGTGCGCGCGTAGGGAGTTACCGGCTGGATGCCATAGCCACTCGCGCGCGGATCCGGCAGCGTGGCCGGCCACGTTGGTAGGTCTGCCATCAGGTTTGCCCCACGGTTCGGTTAAGCCCGTATTGCTGCTGCATCGTGCGGGCCGTCGCACCCCTGCCCGACCGTATTCCGGACGCGATATGCGCATCGACCTTCTCGAGGATCACATCCAGCCGCAGACCGCCGTTTGCCATCTTCGTCTGGCTGACCTGCGCACCGGCCGGCGCGTTATGGATATGCAGATCAACATTCGGTCCTGCCATCGAGCTGCTCGACGAGTCGTCACCGACATAGCCTCCGCTTGCGAAGCGATTCCGGCCGCTGACGCTTTGGCCGCCATTCAGTGCCTGAAGAAACGAACGCACGCCGGGCTGCGACACAACGCTTTCTTTCACCACGAACTCACCATTCGAAAGCTTCGCGTTGATGCTGTCGCTGGTTCCAGTGCCCGGCCCCGACACGTCGCCGCCGCTCGCGAACATCAGTCCCGCACCGGTTCCGAACAGTGCACCGCTGCCCTGAATCGAAGACGGCATCGTGAAATCGTAGGCGGCGCTTCCCGTGGCTGCGGTTGACGTCGGAAAGAGCGAACCGAACAGACCGTTGACGATGCTCGAGTACGCCTTGTTTGCGAAGAGCTGCGCAAACGAAGCGAGCATGCTGGAAACCATCGACTGAACCGCCTGTGCGGGCGTTCTGGAACCCGTCACGATGTCCGAAAACATCCCGGAGAAAGCACTCTTGCCGGCGTCGGCGAAATCCTGAAAGTAGTTCTGGCTATCGAGCATCGACTGCCGGATCTTGTCGCGCAGCTGGTCGAGACTGCGCAGCACACCCTCGTCGGTTGTTTGCCACGACAGCCTGTTCACCTGGTCGTACAGTGACTGCAACGACTGCACGGTGTCGGCCGAATTCGAACGCAATTGCGAAAACGCATCAAGCAGCCCGGTCACACCCGTCTGCTGGTCGAGCGAAATGCTGTTCTGTGCCTCTTTCGACTGCGTGATGACGTCGTTGTATTGCGCGATCAGGACCGTGAGCTGCCGGTTCTGGTCGAGGAATGCGGCGCCACTCAGATCGCCCGTCGTCGCTGCCTGCAGCATCGCACCGCGGTTCTTTTCATCGTAGTCGTGTGCAGCCTTTGGAGCGCTCACACCGGCCTGAGCGAGAAGCGCATCGCGCGTATCCTCGATGGACTTCTGGTACTTGCGCTGCGCCTCAGTCTGCTGCGTCAGGTAGACCGCATCCTTCGCGGCGTTATCCTGCCGGACCCTGGCGATTTTCGTGTCGACCTCACCGATCTCCTGCGTGATCTTGATCCGTTCGTCGAGGGGCGCTTTCCAGTACGCATCCTGCAGCGTTTTCTTTTCCTGCTCGTAGGCCGCAATCTGCTTCTGCGCGGCATCGTCGGCCGCGGTGATTTCTGCCGTGTAGAAAGTCTGGTCCGAAATCAAAGTAGCTTTGTGCAGCGCCTGCAACTGGTCGTCCGCCGCCTTGTACGCCGACTGGATCAGATCCAGCCCGTTTTTTGTCGTCTGCAACGCAGCATCGAGCATGCTCTTGCGGACCTTGTTCGCCTCAGCCTGGCCCGAATGGTCGCTGTACTGCTTGCGCAGATAAGCCTCATCGGCGGCCTGCTGCTGCTTCGAAACCGGACTGTTCGGATTGGCCTTGTTATAGTCGGCGACCTTTTTGCGGTAGTCATCCCGCGCCTGACTGACGCGATTGATGCCCTTTTCTTCGTCCTGCAGCTTCTTCAGAAAGTCCGATGCGGCGATACCAGCCTGCTGCGTCTGCGCCTGCTGCGACTTCTCCGTCGCTGCATCCTGTGCACGCAAAGCATCACGATTCAGCGATTCAAGCTTCGCATGCGCCGCCTGAAGCTGTGGTTGCAGCAGATCAGCATTCATCTGGCCGCTGGGTGCAATCAACGCGTTTTGAAGCCGCTGCACTTCCGCCGTTGCACTCGCGATCTGCTCGGCCGCCGTCTCCGCGCGACCGATAGATTTCATCCATTCCCACGCGCCACTGACGGCATTGCCGACTTTTCGCCACGCAGTTTCCAGCAGCCCCAGGTTTTTAAGCGACTCGTTGCGCAACTGATCGTCGAGTGCTTTCGCGACAACCAGCATCGCACCCTGCTTGTCACCCGCGTCTTCAAGCTGCCGGATGTAATCGTATTGCGCCGTCGTGATGAAGTGCATGCTCTGGTTATGCTGCTCGGCCCACTTCGCGACGCCTTCGGGCATCCTGGCGTAATCCTTGGCGATATCGTCCAGCTTCTCCCCGGTCAGGTCGTGCATGCGTACGACGTCTTCACCAAGCACTTCGAGCGACTGTCCCGTGATCTGACCTGTGGAGACCAACGCCTGAAGGCCGGCGCGTGCGGTCCCGAAACTGTCTCCGGTGCCGGCGGAAATCTGCTGCGCAAGCGCTGCGAAACTGCTCGCTGTCAACCCTGCATAGTTGCCCGTGACCTGCAGCGACTTGCTTAGCGTCTCCGCCTCTTCGTGGCCCTTGTATGCCGCTACCGCGAACAGGCCAAGTCCCGCGACCACGGCCCCCACCGCGAGCCCGACTGGACTCAGAATGAACCTGAATGCATCGATCTGTTCGCCGAACACCATCAGCGAACCGCCGAAGTTCTTGAAATTGCCGGTTGCGAGCTCGTGCGCCATGACGAGCAACTCCCGCCGCGCGCCGGCCGTATGCGCGCCAATCTTGTCCATGCCGGCGGCTCCGTCCGCACCCGCCTTCCCGACGGTTGAGCCCATTGCCTGCGCATCTGATCTGATGCCACGCGCACCCGCCTGGTAGGACGACGGGTCCATCGTGATCTGCACGACCAGCTGCCCGAGCGACCCACTTGTTCCAGCCATATCGATCCGCCAATGAAAAAGCCCCTCAACGAGGGGCGTCTGCAGACAGGGCTATTCAGGCAGCAACGCATCGAGTGCGGCTTCTTCCATCACCCTGAGTTTCTGAAATATCGCGGCGCAGCGCTTCGGTTTGATACCCATCATCCGAAAGACGGGTTCGATTGCCGCATAGTCGAGACCGGTATGAATGAGGCGGGCTCTGGTCATCGTTGAAATAGCGACCGTACGCCATTGCGTCGACAGCGCAAGGAACACCTGAACGGCCCGCCAGTTCTCCGGATAGACCTCGAAGTCGTTTTCAGCCTGCTGCTCGCGCGCCCTTTCGACATCCTCCGGTCGTGCACCGAAAGCCGCGAGCGCGGCCGCGACGCCGGCATCGACCCGACTGTCATCAACCGCGACACCCGCCCACCGCCGCGCCGCGTCAATCAGTTTTTTCGTGCTGCTCCCGACGTATTCAGCAGGAACGCATCCCACAGGGCCACGATCGCGTGGGGAATCTGCAGCAGCGCATCACGGTACTGCGTGGTGAACGGCAGAACCGCACCATCCTCGCCCTTCAATCCCGACCAGCCGACCAGCACATCCGCCAGCACCACATAGGCCAACTGGCCCGACTTCATGAGCGCTTCCGCCTCATCACGCTTGAGCCGTTTGAACTCGGCCGTGAATTCGTGCGTTTCGAGCGAACCATCGTCAGCAGTGCCGGGTTCGACGACCCTGACGAGTGTCGTGAAGGTTGGATTTTTTGCGAGAACGTATGGCATTCGAATCCTCAAATGAAAACGGGCCGCACATGGCGGCCCGCGTCGTTGAACTGCAAAGTTACTTTACGGTGATGATGAGCTCGTCGTTGCCGGCGTCCGGCGTGACCGTGAGCGTCGCATCGAGCATGACCTTGTTGTCCTGATCCGTGTACGACGGGTCGGTCAGCTGTACCTTTGGCGCGTCGAGCTGGACGATGTTGCCGGCACCGACACCGTGCGTGATCGTCAGCGCACCGAGCAGCGCGTCTTTAGCGGAGGTCCACCAGTCCTTGTCCGCGACCGAGCCGAGCTGCATGGTGATCTTGCCCGTCGGCTTCCGGTCTGTGACTTCCGCCCGCTCGTAACCGATCAGTTGCGACCAGTTCAGTGTGTTGGCGATGTCGAGCGACAACGCCTGCAACGGACCGCTATACGCGTGCATCTGCCATGTGGTGAACTGCGTGCTCGCGACCTTCGGCACCAGGAATTTCGAGAAGTCCGTGCCGGCCGGAATCGGCGAATCCGTCACCGGGTTATAGACGCCCATGAAGTGGAATTTCAGCTTCGGGATCTGCTTGACCGTAAAGTCCCACGAGACCGTGCCGTACGCATCGGTGAGCTTATGCAGGAGACCGTCGAGGTAGTAATACAGCGTCAATGGCGTGGTCGGCTGCACACTGACGGGCGCATAGACAACGCTCGTGTCTGCCGTGACCGTTTCGGAGAAGTAGCAGGGGACCAGCAGCCTCCCCCATGCCGGCGGCGTACCTGCGACGCCCGAGGCGGCCACTTCGATCTCGAAGTCGAGCTCGGCGTGACAGCCGGCCGTGAGCTGCTGGTCGTTGCCGAAGAACGGGCGGATCGTGTCGCGCGATACATAGTCGGCCGCGACCGGCTTGGCGCTGATGTTGCTGACCAGCATCGCATCGTCGGCGGATGTCGGTACGGCCGGCGTGCCGATCGCGACCTGCAGTGCCGCCAGCACGACGGAATTCTTCATTGATTTGGACCCGGCCATATCAACTCCTCTAGGTTGGTAGGTGACGCTGCGACCGCGATGTCAGGCGATCAGGCTGTCGGTGTTCGTTTGATACAGAATCGTGTAGTGCAACGTCACGACACCGACGCCGCCCTCAATCTCCGCAGTCTCCGGTTCGTCGGTCGTTTCCTCATTGACGCCGACCACACCGTCAGCGTCGAAATGCATAAGGATCGGATGAGCAAACTCGAACAGTTCGTCGGCGGCCCGGTCCGGAGCTGGGTCGCGAACGACCGCTGTCAGCATCAGGGCACACGATCGGGTCGTCCGACCGATATTCGAGTCGGCAACCACATCGCGCCCACGATGCACAACAAGCGCCGGAGACTCTCCGCTGTCGATTGCCTCCGCTATCGACCGTTTGAGTGTCGTGCCGAGCGCCTGCAGACCGGGGTCTGCCTCGAGCAAACTCATCAGGGCAGCGACATAGGATTCGCGGCGCGTGGTCATTTCAACGCCTCCAGATCGGCCACGCTGAAGAAGCCGTCGTCTTTACGACGCGGCGGTCGTCGCACGCGATAACGAACCGATCCGATCGTGAGCGTCGAATCACGGCGCAGGTCCGGCAGGTCAGCACTCTGGTACTCGATCTGATAGTCAGTCACCGTGACCTGACCGTCGAGCTGCAGTTCGTCCGGCGACATGAATCCAACCTGGACGTCTCGCGTTGAGCCATCGCCCAACGCGAGCGTCGCGGTCTTCAGCATGCCAGCGGCTGCGAACGCACCCCAGAACACGCCCGGATCAAAATCGCCTACAGCCACAGTCGCACGCGCGCGGTTGCATCGGCTGCAGCCTTCGGCGCGGCGAAGTGACCGACCGGATCGTTCTCCGCTGCCGTCGCTGTGACAACGCCGGTTGCCGGATCCAGATACGCGCGGTCGCCAACGACCGCAGCACCATTGGTCGCGCTCGGGAACTCGTACACACCGCCGGTGTTGTACTCACCCTCTACGTTGGCAGCATAGGTGCCCGAAGCGACGGCCGGCAGCTTGCCGTTGCCGAGCAGCACCAGTTGGCCGGAGGTGACCGCTGCCGCCAGCGTGGCCGTGAGTGTGCGGCCCTTTTGAATGAAGTTATTCATAGATCAGTTCCTTCTGAAGTTGAAATAGACTGAACTGCACCAGCACGAGGCCGGCGCAAGTGCGGGGTTACTGGCCCGGATTCCTGAACAGGCCACGATAGTCGATTGCCTTCGCAGCGAAATCGAGCCGCGCCTTGACCTTCAGGCCGTCGACGTCGAAATCCAGGTCCTGCTCCGTGTACAAGCCCTGCTCGCCTTCGAGGTAGCAGAATTCGACCGTGTCGATCGCGGACGGATCGGCGGCCAGATACCAGCTCGACGCGCTGACCGCATCCAGACGAGGCTCGACGATCGGCGTGAGCGTGTTGAAGAACGGGTTTTGCTGCGTGGCCTGATTCGGCGTGTACTGGTTGCTGGTGTACTGACCAGCGATCGTTTCGAGCGCAGCCGGCACGAGCAGGAACTTCGGCGCAGTATTGAGCGGCGTACCGTCGCCCGGCGCTTTCTGCACGCGCATCGCTGTACGGCCAGCCGTCAGCGTGTCGATTGAGATCGCGCCGCCCGCGCCGAGGTTCGCATGCTGGGCATGAAACAGCGCCTTGCCGTCCGACATGGCGGGGTTGGCGGTCAGGCAGCCGTAGACGACATCGGACTCGAGGTTTGCCGCAGCGCGGCCGAAATACAGCGGCACGCGTTGCAGCGCAGAAAGATCGTCGTTGATGATCATCTGGCGCGTGAAGTTGATGATCTTTCCGTACGAGCCGAGCTGGATCACTTCACCGCTATCGGTCAGTTTGCCGTACTTGTATTCGCCGGTCTCGTTGATCTTTTCCAGCTTCAGGGCGCCGTCGACCTGCACGCGCGTCGCCGGACGGAAGTCCGTCAGCGAGCCCTGCCGTGCCCAGCTCGTGAAGGACCGCGGCGCCGCCGAATAGGCGTCGCGCAGCGTCCGGTTAATCACGTTGCCGAAGACGATCGGCAGATCCGACGTCGAGGTGTATCCCGCACGGCCCGTCATACCGAGTGCCATGCCAGCCAGCTGGCGAAGGTCCATGCCACGCGTGTCGACGCCAGCCCCTTCCAGCGCCTCGCGGCACATTTCCCGCAGCGTCATGCCGCGATACTGGCGGGCCGCATCGTTCAGCTCATGACGTGGGTTCACGCGATGCATCACCGCATCGGTCATCGCCGTGCGACGAACATCGGTCTCGTCGGTCACGGTGACGATGTTGGCGGCACCACGCTGGGGATTGGCCGCCGAACGCTCAGCCTGCAGGCGCAGGATTTCTTCTCGCGCGGCTTCGACGGTCACGCCACGTTCAATAAAGCCCTCGAGCAGCTGGTCCTGGTTGTCCAGCACGCTCGCGCGCACTGCCGTGCGCAGATCCATCATGCGCTGACGTTCGGCTTGCGCGCCCGCAGTGCGAGCGGCTTCGTTCTGGGCCGCAGCGTCATCGCTTCGTGCCGCCGTAGTGGTTTGCGAACCGGACGGTTGTGCGGGGGTTTGAGGTTGGTTTTCACCGGGCATCACAGCTCCTTGGTTAAGTTGCGAGGCGTCGGCCCCGTCAGATGAAGTCCCTGCGCTTCGATCGATGAATTCACAGGGGAAAAAACGTTGTTGTTCGGATGCGCCGCCCGCGCTGCGCACGGTTGCATTCGGATCGGCCGGAATGGAGACCAGCGAAATTTCATACGGCTCCCAGTCGATCGCCCGATAGATCCACTGGTCGTTGCTTTCCTGACCCGGCGGGATCATGTCGATCCGATAGGTCCGGTAACCGAAAGAGACGTTGCGAAGGATCCCGTCCTGCACGTCCTGGAAATAAGGCTGCACGGCATCGCGTGCCGAAAAGCGCAGCGTCGCCTGGCCGGTACTGTTCCCGTCGTCCAATGAGGCGGTGGAAACAACGCCGAGCACCGAATCAAGACCGCCCCAGCGATCGTGATCGTTGAGCACCGGGGCGTTTCCGGATTGCAGCCGGTCCATCCGGACCGCGCCCGGATCGGTGCTGAGCTCTTCCAGATAGGTTCGGTCGCGCATCCAGTCGTAGCGCTGTACCTGGGCACCGGCAGTCCAGGTGACATCCACCGTGCGATTCTGTGCATCGACCGACGAGACCGGCTGCAGCCGTGTCTGCAGGGGCATCGTCGAGGCAGACGTGCCGACGCCGCCTCGACGACCATTAACGGGTTCGGGCATGGTTCACTCCAATAGAAAACGCCCGCATTGCGCGGGCGTTGTAGAGGGTTCAAAGTTGCTTTGCAGGGAACTACTGCGGCACAGTCGACAGGATCTGCTCCAGCCGGTCGAGGATGTCATGCGCCGATTTCGCTTCAAGCGAACGTCCCGAAACGGGCACCTCGATTGCGAGGGTGTCTACTTCGATCTCTGCATCGACCACGTCCGGGTCATCGCCAAGATCGCGAATGCTTTGATGACGGCTTTTCAACCGAGCATCGATCAGGGCAATGATCCCGTTGGCTTCCCGCAGCGGATCGATGAACTCAATGCGCTGCGGCGACCACGACACGTCCGCCACGGGAAGTTTCGTTTTGCCGGCAAGGTATGCGGTCGCAACAAAACGGCGCGCAACGACCTCGCAGAACATCGGAATGAAGATCAGCCACAGTTCCTGCTCGAGCATGCGCTTGTATTCCATCTTGCCCATACGGCCGCTCGTGAAGTTCACCTGCGAGTAGTCGCCTGTCAGCTGCTCGTAGGTGGTGTCCGTACCGGCGGCGATCGCGCGCAGATCGACACGCACGTTGCTCTCGTATTCGGCGCTCGTCGCCGGCGCTGAAAATGTGACAGTCTCTCCCTGCCGCAGATACTCAACCATGCCAGGCGACAGAGCCTCAACCCGGCGAAGGTCAGTTGGTGCAGTTGCAGTTGTGCGACCGACCTGAAACCCTTCGTCGCTCGTCGTGACGAACGCCGCGAAGCAGGCCTCGATCTTCTTACGCACCAGCTCCGCGTCCTGATACTCGTCAAGATCCCGTGCCTTCCAGATAGCCGAGGCGAGCCACGGAAATCCACGCACCGAGTTCGGCCGATCGATGGCGTCAAAGAGGTGGATGATTTCCGACGCCGGCACAAAGCGGCTCAGCATGTTGCGAGGCACTGTTGCGACTTCACCAGGATGCTGGTCAAAGAGCCAGTACCCGGTTCGCTGGCCGATCACATTGAACTGCACGCCGGCCACCACAAAGCCACCATCGACCAGCCCGACTTTGAGCGTATCGAGATAGTCGATCTCGAGAACCTGCAGCTGCAGGGGCACCTCCATGCCGTCCTGCGGAAGACGCGTGCGGAACCGCACCAGCACTTCGCCCGACTCCTTGAGAGCCTTGTATGCCTGTGCCTGCTGTCCGTTGAAGTCCAGCAACCCGGCAGCGTCACTCACCTTGATCCAGCGTTTCCAGAGCTTCTGCAGAGCCTTGTCGGCAAATTTGGCCTGCACGCCGGTCCCGATCGCGTTCGCGACCATGATCTTGAGCGCCCGGCGGATATGCGGGTTGTTTCGTACAAGGTCGCGAGCGCGATTGCGCAGTACGCCGAGGGCGGGCATGACCTCCGCAGTCGCACTCGCGCCGGATGCACGCCACCCTGCCGCACGCGGACCGCGCTTGGCCCCGTCGAAGCCACGCGCGGCATTGATGGATACGCGTGCGCGCATCCTCCGCGCAGCGAGTCCCGGCGCCACGTACTCGATAGCCCTGTCGAGAATGTTTGTCTTCATGTCAGAACCGTTGGTAAATGGCGATGCTCGATCGCAGGGGACTGTCCGGTTTCTGCTTCGCCAGTTCCGTCTTGATCACGTCTCGCGCTTTCAACAGATCGGCCATGGAACGATAGGTGATGCGCTTGCCGTTGTACTCGATCGACAGTGTGCCGGTAGCAATCGCCTGTTCAAGCGCGTCGAGGTTCTGCTGTGTGAATGCCATATCTATCGCCTCAGCCAGTTATCCCGGCGTGGAATCCATGTGTCCTGCGGAACTGGTGCCTCAACTGCCGCAACGCGATCGCTGGCCAACCCGACCGCTTCACCAATCGCCGCGCCGTCAACCTCCGCGACCGTTTCGGCTTCAACCACTGTCGTCCCCGCGACAGCCGGCTTCTCCGCTGCGTCACCACGAGCCGGAACAGACGTGAACAGATCCTGCACACGCGGCTCGATCAGTGCTTCGAGCGCTGCCCAGTCCGAATCCTGATAGGCATTCAGGCGCAGCCGGGGGTGATACGCGCACGCGAAGTTGTAGACCTTAAGGTCGAGCGCTTCATTGCGCTTTCTGAGCTTGTCCCAGCGGTCTTTCGAGGGGTTGTATGCCTCCGCCGTCAGCTGCTCAAAGTACTCATCGTCAAGGTCCGTCGAAAAATGCATGCGCCGGTCAACGATCTCCCGGTCCTCATCAGCGAGCAGCGCACCGAAGACACGGTTCTTCGCGGTGTCGGTTCCGACAGGCCAGAGCTTGACGCCGTTTGCGTAGGTCTTTCCCTTGACCGTTACGTCCTGATCAGTCGGGCGGCCTATGATCGGCTTGTGTTTGTCTTTCGCACCTTTCACGGCGAACACCCCCCGATGCCGACGCAACCGGCAATAGTCGTACGCGTCCTGCGTGCGGCCACCCCCGGTGTCGACCGCACACAACTCGATGCGCATCGACACGCCGAACTGGTTGGTAATCGGCGTATCGAGATATTTGTCGAGCTGGTTCCATACGTCAGGCAATGCCGGGTCGCCACGCAAGACGACATGGTCGACTGTCCAGTTGCGCATGCCCCGGCCCCAACCGGATATCTCCGCTTCGAGCCGGTCGTTCTGCGTGTCGACGGCGCACGTCAGCAGCAGGCAACCTGGCGGCACGGTACGAAGCTTGTAGGGCTCCGCACGGCGCTTGATCGTCTCCCACTTCATTTCCGCGCTCCTGTCTTCCCAACACTCGGCGAGCGCGTTGTTGACGAACGCGATCATCTTCTCTGTGTCGGTTTGCGCGGCCTCCCAGTCGTCCATCAGATCGGACCACGGGCGCCATCCGAGCGGTGCGTACAGGGCGCTCAAATGGAAACTGGCGGTCTTGCCGTCGCCAATCGCCGTCGGCATCCAGCAGGCGCCTTCATACCCGCGCGTTTTCCAGACGCTCTCCGGATTGCCGGCGCCGCAACCGGTCTGGCAGTAGTACAGCACGACGCCTGGATCATCCGGCGATCGACGCATGCCCTTGTGCCAGTCGAAAAACTGCGGCGAACCGCAATCCGGGCAGCGCACAAAGTAGCGGCGCTGATCGCCCCGCTCGTACAGTTTTTCAATCTGCGAACGTCGCTTGATCGTCGGCGTGCTGTTCGCGAAAATCTTCGCGCGGCGACCAAAGTTACTTGTCCGGTTCGTCGCAAGGTCGATCGGGTTACCCTGGCCGTCGACGTTGAGCTCATACTCGTCGATCTCCTCGAGCAGCACGTAACGGACGGTCGTCGATTTCAGACGGCCTGCCTTGGTCGCGCTGACGAGATTCATCAATCCGCCTGGGAACTTCTTGCGAAGCTTCGTGTTTTCGCTGCCCTTCTTCATCGCGTCGCGCACGCGGCGACGCAGATCCGGCGTCGACGAACGCATCGGCTCGAAGCGGTCAATTTCCCACTTCTCGGCGTCGTCGTACGTAGCGAAAACAGCGAGGATGTTGCCGGCCGCCGTCGTGATGCAACGACCAATGAAGTTTTCGCCGAGCGCCGAGCCACCGAGCTGGTGCCCTTTCATGAGAGCGACCGTAATCACGCGACTGTTATCGAACGGCCGGTCATCGTCGTTCGCGTAGCGCGTGACGGTGCTCGCCTGACCCGAGAGCGCATCCATGATGCCGACGAGGTACGGCGTGCGCTCATTGCGCCATTTGCCCGGCTCCGGGCTGCTTTCCGGCAGGATGCGGTGCTTCTCTGACCATTCGGCGATGCCGATCCGCTTGTCAGGCCGTATCGCCTCCGTGATCGTCTTCAGAAATGCCTCGGTCGCTCCCATCGGCGTCATCCATATCGTTTTCGCTCAGAAGCGCAGTCGCGTCAACGGACGCAAGTGCCCGAGCGAGTTCCGCCTCGAGCATCGACTCGACCCTGATCGGATCAGCCTCTGCCGCGAGCGCGTCTTTCAGACGAACAGGAATGTTCATCACGTTGTCGCGCACGGTGCGAAACGCGGTGAAGGCAAGACGTTGTGCGTCAGCGAGCGGCAGCGTCGTGCCGCGCTCGCGCTCGAGGTCCATGCGCTCCCGCTCGAGACGTGTCTGTTCTCTCGCCGCTCGTGCAGCGCGATAAGTGACCATCGACGGGTCTTCCCTGCTCGCGGCAGCAGGAACGTCGTCGTATTCCTCATCATCGTCAGGATTAGCCGGAGAAGCCGGCATCGAGAACGCGGCGTTTCTAAGTGAGCGGCGGGACTGATCGGCGATCGAACGCTTTGACTCGTCTGTGTTGCGACGCCAGGCCTCGACCGCTGTGTCGGCATCTATCTTGCCGTCTGCATCGACAGCAATGCGCCCCGACTGAATCGCCTTTTGCACCGCACGCAATGTGACGCCAATGTGCCGAGCAAACGCCCTCTGTCCGAGCTTTGCCATCCGGCCTCCAGAAACGGGAAAGGGGCAGTCGTTGACTACCCGACTACCCCTAAAGTGACTACCTGACTACCAGAGTGACTACCCTGAAAAGTTGCTTTGACGGCGCGTGTGATGGGGCTCGAATTACCCGCATTGGCCGATATCCAGGAAGGACCCATTTGCGGGCTATGAGCCGTCGCTCCGCATAGGACCACCCTATCCCCTCAGCCATCCACCGCGCCTATCGCGACGTCGACGCGGCCAGCGCGAACGCAGCGGCGACGTTCGCGCTGAGGTTTGCGTCGACCACGTCGGCCACGATCTGGTCGAACGGGAAACGCGCGGCGTAACGCGGCGCTTTGACAAACAGCAGCACCGGCCTGACTGCGTAGCCGTGCGCAAACTGGTAGCGAGCCCACACACCGAGAGGCATGCGGCCACCGCCGGGCCGCCCAACAAAGTAGCGTACATCGGTCGACGGGTTGCGCCGCTTTCGCCCGCGCGACGCTTTCGTTTCGTTCTGCGTTCGATCACGCGAAGCCTGCAGTTGCGCCAGGATCTTCGAATACTGCCCACGGCTGAAGTTGCCATACCGGTCCAGCTGCGCCGCACTGCCCGGCACGACGTACATGTCGTACGGCAAAAGGCCTTTGCCACGCAGCAACGACTCGATGCGTTTTACGTTTCGCGTGCCGCCGTCCACCTCTGGCAGCAGAAATTTCGTCGCCGGCGTCCCCTTGAACGAGTCGTCTTTGTACCCCACGGTCGCTACCGGCTTTGCTCTGGTTGCGAACGTAATGCGCGCCGAACTCAACGTGTACGGTGTTGGCCTATCGAAGTACTGCGGCATCGCAGTTTTCAATGCCGACTGCGCCTGCTTCGCCGTGTTGTTCAACGCCGTCGCCTGGATATACGGCAACTGACGCTGCACGTTATCGTCGATGCCCTGCACCAGCGAGCTGGCATCGACCCTGATCTGAAACGAGCCACGCGACATGGCGACTCCCAAATGCAAAAGCCCTGGGGCTTTCGCGCTCAGGGCTTTGGATTCTGCGTTTCGCGAAGGCGCACGCCTCCACACGACCTAACGGGCTCCAGTTTTTATTGTTGTGTCGCCGAGAGGTTTGCACGACTAACGCGCGGTGCCAGCGGGTATCCAGTGGCTCGGTAAAGGATGGCCGAAATATATTCGATTGAATCTTGGTTTGCAAGAATTTCATGCTCGCATCTGTCGACGCATCGTGTCAGCCGCGCTGCCGTCGACCTTGTCGAGCACCGCGAACACGCCGTGAAAGTAGCGAGCCCATTGTGAGCGGTACAGATCGAGCGACACGCCGAGCGCTACCGCGCGCGCTGCTTCGTCGACCGGATGCCTACCCGACCCGTCGCAGAACCGGCAGATCTGCCGTCCATCGCGCACAGCCTTCTGTTCGCTGCGGATCGTGCCACGACCATGACAGGTGACACACCGTTCGTATTCGCGAAAAGCCATCGGCCCCCGGCCGTTGTGCGCAAATGGAATGTATTCCTCATCGACCACCAGAAAGCGCTCGCCATGACAGGTCGCGCACTTGACCTCGACGATCTTTGCAGTGTTTCGCTTCTCCGATCGGCCGGACACACCGCGCCCCTCACAATGAGGGCATTTGTCTGCAACCCATTCGATAATCACACGCTGAGCGAATCGCTCGACGATATCGGCATGCGAGCGCTCAACAGAGCGACCCGCACGCCGATCGCGATTCTCTTTCCGATCGAGACCAGTGAATTTGCCGCGTGCGAACTTCCCCGACCACCGGATGCGACTCGCCAGCAACAATGTCGCGCGGTGCAGGCCGCTTCGCTTAATGTCCTGCCCATACTTCATTCTCCACAGCAGATTGCCCAGTTCGTTTGCAAATGCGAGCGCGCCCAAAGTTACTTTTGGATCACCAGTCGGCTCGCCCAGCTGGCTGCGGACATTCATTGCGACACCGGCTCGTTCTTTCAGGTCGATCATCTTTATCCCCTTCTATGTCCCAATGTCCTAATGTCCCAAGGGAAAGGCTTGTGGGTGCGTGCGCGCCCGCGACATGCGCACACCCTCACGTCGCGCACGTCGCGGGCATGCGCACACACGCAAGGCGATCGCTTGGGACGTTGGGACACAGGACGACGCTGCACCCAGAAAACGGCGCGCCAAAGCTGTCGCAAAAGCGCGCCGAAAACCGAAGCGCAGCGCGCCAGAAAGACACAAAATCAAAGCGGTGCATCATCGTCCGCGCCTTGAGTCGCGAGTTCCATCACCGGTGCGGGCGCCTCATCTTCCTTGACGTAGTACCAATCGCGCCGGCCCGTCGACTCCCGCTTGCGCACCCACCCGAGTGATTTCAGCGCCTTGCCGACGCGGCGTTGCTCGGGCAGCGTCCACTTCGACGTGTCGAGCTTGAGAATGTCGGCGAGGATCTCCTCCATCGTGACGCGCGACCGGAGCTCCAGATCGCGCGCGATCCGGTCCTCGTAGACGTCACCTTCATAGCGCTCGGTCTGCTCGCTTTCAAACAGCGGTTTTTCGGCCTCGGTCACGTGCCAGATGACACCTTGCCGGTACAGGTGCACGGCCTCTGCCCACAACTGGTCGCGGTCACGGCGCAGGTCGTCGATAAGGATCGGGCCTCCTACACGCAGCGGCCAGTAACGCCGGTTTCCGGATTCGTCCTTGAGATATGTGTCGAAGTTGACCGAGCCGGCGAACACGCCCTGCCGGTGCACGTCCGTTGCACGCTTGCCATAGAAGTTGCGGAACCGGTCCGTTTCCGTCGCAAAGAAGCTCTTGGCGGCCGACGAATCGCTTTTGTTAAGTGAATCCAGCTCGGCCAGTTCGATAATCCACTTGCCCGCCATGACGGCGTAGGTGTCCTTGTCGCCGATACGGATCGGCGAGTTCGTGTACCACGGCTTGCCCGCGATCACTTCCAGCGCGGTCGACTTGTACCAGCCCTGCTTGCCTTCCAGAATCAGCACGTTGTCCGCTTTGCAGCCGGGCCGCATCACGCGCGCGACTGCCGCGATGAGCCACTTCGTGCCGGCCAGTTGCACATACTCGCTATCGGCCACCTTCATATAGCGCGTTGCCCAGGTACGCACGCGCTCGACACCGTCCCACACGACACATTCGAGGTATTCGCGCACGTCGTGAAAATGCGTCGCGTCGGCGACCAGCAGCACCGCGCTCATCACGATGTCCTGCCGCACCGATATTCCGTATTTCTGCGACAACCAAAGCACACAGCGGATATCGTCCATGTCAGACCATTCGCCGACCTCCCCCTGCGCGAACGGCGGCCTCTTACGCTTCACAACGCGGCCAGCGAAGTCGTCCTGGGCGATGACGCCCTGCCATGACTTGTGATTCGACAGGATCAGATGCACGTTACCGAGCGTGGGCAGCAGATTGCCTTTGTCGCTTCGCGCGAGATCACGCTCCCACGTATGTGCACCATTCTCGACATCGTGACCGCCGTTCTCCTCTGTCGCAGCGCCAGCGGATGTCGCGCGCTCTACATTGGCGGCGTCGATCACCGAGCGCGTACCGTTCGGGCTTTCGTCGGAAACGACGCCGTCTGACGCCATGCGTTCGATCAGCCGAGCCGCGCGATTGAAGCCGATGCGCAACTCACGCTGCACGAGCGACACTGAAGCCCGCGGGGCTGCGCGCACAACGGCGACCGCCCTGTCGTATAGCGGGTCGCCTGCCAGATCCTGATCCTGCATGGGTGCAGCCAGCGGGATGTCCTGTGCGGCCAGCGCCAATGCAGCGAACAGCGCAGACTGGATCTGCTGCCGCACGGGCTCGAGACCTTCCTCGCAATGCAGATCGTTGAAATCGGTGAGCTTACGGTCACCGCGGCCGGCAAAGCGCGGGAACACGACGCTCGCATTACCGACGTCCGCAACGGCCTCAAATGCGCACCTGAGCCCGGCGTTCTCAAACCGCTTGCGGCGCTCCGGCGCCACGTCATTGCCGTAAGACAACTCGATAAATCCGACGCCCTGATCGTCGCGCCTGAACACAGCGCGCATCCTGTACCAGGTGTTTTTTGTTTCGACGCGCACGGCATCGCCACCGATTGCCAGTTCGCCTGTATAGCCAAACTCTTCGGCGAGACAGTCCCGCAGCCGCTGGTCGATTTTCCAGTCGTCGTCCGCGCAGATCAGCAGATGCAGATCCGGGTAGACATCACGCAGGTAACGCGCTGCGGGCAGAATGCCGCCGGCATCGAAGCAGATCGACAGCGGAATGGCCTCGCCGGTCGCCATCCGGATTGAGCGTCCGGTCGCATACCCTTCTGCGACCATTGCGACCTTGTCATCATCGCTAATCTCGCCGAGCAGGTACGCAGCACCTTTCTTCTCCATGCCCTTGTTAAAACGCTTTGCGCCATCGGGCGTGATCTTTTGCAGGCCGACGAGCCGGATGCTGTCGGCGTACTGGAACATCGGAACGAGCACCGTGCCTTCGGAATCGAAGCGCACGCCCTCTGGCGTGATCTGCTTTCTGTCGAGATAGCCGGACGTGCCGTCGTCACTTGCTCTTTGCCATTGATCACGCGCACGATTCGCGGCGAGTTTCGCCGCATGTGCCTTCTTCTCGGCTTCCGCACGATCGGCGGCCTGCTGACGCTGCCGTGCTTTATTGACGTCTTCCGGCGTCAATGCCTCGCCCTGCCACTGGAAAGTCTGAGCGCCGTTGTCATTGCCGGACCAGCGCCCGAATGCACCGGTGTAGCCGAGGACCTTGCCCGCACGCTCGATCTGGTGGAGCGAGTACCAGTATTTTTTTCCAGCCCCATACCGATGGGGTTTGCCATCGGCAATCGGGTGGCCGTCAGGCAGCTTCGGATGACCATCAGCCTCGAGCTGCTGAACGATCTGCTCTAACGAAGACATTCGTTGATCCTCCTCTGGCGTTCGCGTTGATGAGAAAACGCACGCCACGCGGCGCGGCCGGCGGCGTACATCTGTGGACCGGACGGAGAACGTCCGAAAGACGGGTTACTACGGCGAAGCAATGAACTCGCACCGCGCAAAGTCACTTTGAGATCTCCCTGATTACTTGCCGCGAAGGCGGCGCCATTCAGCGGACATGAGCTGATCAAAGCGATCCAGATCGGCAGGCGCGAGCCCTCCCGCCAGTTGTCGCCTGAAGTCATGTCGCTCAGTTTTGGTCTTCAATGCCGCACAGGCCTGTGCGGACCGTTCAACGAACAGGGGAATAACCGCCGCGCGCAAGGCCGCCTGTCGAATCAGAGCGAGGTCGCGGGGAAAGGTATTGATGAGGGAAGCCAGAAACTGCGGCGTGTGGTCCGGATCTCGATCGGCCATCCACTGGAGCGCGGACATGCCGCACGCGAGTTGCTGATTCACGTCGCAGGACAGTTCGACCCGCTCACGGTGCGGGTTGCAGCAT
Source organism: Paraburkholderia sp. BL9I2N2 (assembly GCF_004339745.1). Classification (GTDB taxonomy): domain Bacteria; phylum Pseudomonadota; class Gammaproteobacteria; order Burkholderiales; family Burkholderiaceae; genus Paraburkholderia. The sequence goes on from NZ_SMGP01000001.1 coordinate 3,144,006, forward strand.
GACATTCCAGGACAAAACCTCATGCTTGACGGCGACCCAACCTGCTAACGGCCTGCACGGTGCGCAGGAGTCGGTCAAGCAGTCGCTGATTATCACGAGCAGCGAGCACGATTGCGTCGGCTTCCTGATCCGTTATGCGCCCGTCTTCGATTGCCGTGCGCACTTCGCCGGCCACCACGCCGGATTGCCGAGCAAGCTCCAACGCGCCAAGCGCAACCGCCTCGACGCTGTCGGGCCCATCCTGCTCGGTGGCTTCGGTCGCCCGAAGTCCGAAACGTTCGTTGAGTGCATGAATCACGTCGAAGCGCTGTGGCTGACGCTTTTCTTCCATCCACTCGATTAGAAGCTCGAACATTTCCATCGAGAGACGGTTTTCGCCTTCCCCGCGCAAACGCAGGCGCAAGGACTCAGTGCCAATGCTCTTGCCGCGACGATTGGTCAGGAAAGCCGCTGCGTCTGCAACGCCGCCCGGCGTGCCGCGTACCGACGTATAAAGAACGTCTAGCCAATCCGTGCCGCTGTATCTGCAGGTCATGTGAATCCCCGGTGTCTTTGTCGATACGGCTTTTCATGCTGTTTGCCGCTGTCAGGCGCTCGTACTATGCGATCTCACCGTCGCTCTTCTCACCCGTGGCGCCGCTCAACACCAATGCTTAAAAAAGAGTTAGTGCGCCGTGCGAGCGCGATCGGCCGGCGACGTCTCGGTAGGCCGACTTGCGAAATAGTTATGCAAGGCCTGCACCGTCGAGACGCGAGGATCGGCGACCCGGCCGAGGGCTACCTTGGTGAGCGTGTCGTATGGAATCCCCGTCACGGACGAAATCGTCCGCCACTTGCCCTTGGTTTCCTGCAGAGAGCGAACTACGGTCGCCAACCATGACACCTGTCCTTGCTCCATTGCATGCTCCGAGATGTAGTCAGGCCCGATCTTAAGTCTTTTATGGCTATTTTTCAACCCGAAGTAATGTACGAAAGAGGACACAAGTGTCTAGCCATATTTGGCAATATAGATCGCATGAAAAAGACCCCCATCCGAGCCGTGCTTGCGACAAACCTTCGGCAGGCGATGGCTGCGCATCCAACGCTTGACACGCAGATGCGCCTCGCCCAGAAGTCCGGCATTGCCCAACGAACCGTCGGACGCATGCTGAACGGCGAGGTGGACCCGCAGCTGGGGCATGTTGAAAGAGTCGCAGAAGCGCTTGGTGTTACTGTCACCGACCTTTTGACCGACTACACGTCAGGGGTTGCCGAACTCCGCTACGATCGCCAAAAGTTCGCAAAGCTATCGCTGGCAGATCGAGCCAAGATCGAGTCATTTATCGAATTCACGTTTGTGTCGCAGGATAAGAACTCGGTGAGCGACGCGCCGTTTAAATATTCCGAGGCAATGAAACCCACCCCCGCACAAGAAGAGATGGTTAAGCGCGTTGCTCAACGAGACCTTTCAAACAAAACGTTGAGCATCGATGAAGACCAAACCAAACCTCACGGTGGAAGGCGCGGACGTCGCTGATTTCACTAGCTACAGAAAGAAAAGACTCACCACTAAGCATTACATCTCCCCCGACCGCTCAGCTGCGGCCACCAGGGCCCGACTCGCAAGATCCGAAGCTATCGCCCAGTTTGATGGGCTCAGCTCACCGGCTATCGCGTTCGCGGTCGTTCTCCTTTCGCAAGACGGCACCGTCACACTAGCGGCAACCGGTATAGAACCCGAGTTCACGCCGGCGATCAGCGCAGGCCTGCTGCGCCTCAGGAAACTAATCAATTCCCACGGCGACAACCACCCTCCGCCTCGGCGACACGGCGGCTTCACCAGACTCGTCCCGCTTTTTTCACTCGCCTGCATGGCTGCAACGTATCTCAACACCGTGCCGTGGATTGACGCTGCACTGTCGCTGACTGCGCAAGTCGGCATCTCCTACGCCCTGACGCGTCTGCGCCCCCTCAGGTAGGCACCGGCGACTTAACCCAGCATGCGCCAACTGTCGCGTGCTGCATTTCCCAAACAGAAATAGCCATTTATGCCTTGACGGCGTAAGCCATAAAAGACTATCTTTCGTCTGACGCATTTGCGTCGGAACAGGAGATCGCATGAATTCCATACGTGATTCAGCTGGGAATGACCGCCGGGCGTGGCTTCGCCTGATGCAAGAAGAATTGGCGCCGTCGCAAAGTGACTTTGAAACGTCGTTGGCATGGCGCCTGGTCGTTGTGGTCGCCGTCATCGTGGCGACCATCAATGTGCTTGCTCCGCCGCCAACAGGGGGAATCGCAAAACCGATCCACCCAATGGCGTAACTGACGCGATGGCAGACCGACTCCCCGTCAGCGACGCCGAGATAGCCAGCGAATTTCGTCTCCGTCACGTACGCGGTTCGGCTGTCGACGCCGTCACTAATCCCGCCCTGCGGATCTGCCTCGCCAACTGCGCCGAGCTGCGCAAAAGGCAGAAACGAACAGACCAATCCACGCTGGACGGCAAGCGTCTTGCCGCTGGCGATACGGAATAAACGCCACATGCACAGACCAAAACTCAATGCTCCGCAGGAGCCGACCCGCAGAGATACCATCGGCCTGCGCTCTATCGTTCATTACGATCCGATGGCACCGCGCGCGACCACACCTGTCATGGTGGGAAGGTACGTCGTTGCGCGCCGACCTCTCGCCGGCAGCGTGCACACGCTCTACATAATCCTCGACGGTACGGCCGTCGCCGGCACGTCGATCTCGTATCCGAATGAAGACGACTGCGCGACGGCGATCAAAAAGACCCGCCGCAAACAGGCCGAGTCGCTCGCCGCTAAGACAATCGCCAAAGCGAAAACCCGCAAGCCACGCGCGACGCGAGTGAAGGAGGCCGCATGATCCTCGCCCTTCTCATCGCCATCACCACGTGCTGCACTGCGTGGTTCCTCACTGGCCCGGCTCAGCGACGCCATGTTGGCTATCTGTTCGGTCTCGCAGACACCGTGCTCTGGCTATTCGCCGGTGTTTCCGCCGGCAAGCTCGTCGTCGTGGCTATCGCATTGTTCTGCGCTGTCTGCTTTGCCCGGCCGTTCCTGCGTGTAACCCTTTACGGGCGCATCCGGAGACAACATGCCGACTGACCTCTCCCCGATCTGCAAGGCGTTGATCGCCCTTTTTGCTAGCCAGACAGACCCGCTCACAATCGACAATGTTGAGGCCGCATTGCCGCACGCCGATCGACAGGCACTCCGCCTCGAGTTGCACATGCTCGTGCGAGCCACGGTCGTGCGGCAGGCTATCCGGCGCTCCGACGAACGCCTCGTGTACTGGCTCGCCGGGGTAGGTATCGCTCCGTTTGACGGCACGCTGTTTCACTATGCTCCGGATGCCACGTTCGCCGATGTAGGCGGTATCCCGTCCACGCTGGAGGCGAATCATGCCTAAGACCAGCCCACTCGTTCTTGACGCAATGATCGTCACCGGCAACACGAAGGCCGCGGTCAAAGCTGCCGGCGGTGGATCATCGGACCTCTGGACTGTCCCGCCGGGTGAGATCCACTACGATCCGCGCGACAACGTTCGCCCACTGGATATGGAGCGGGTTCGTCACTTGGCCAGCTTGATAGTGGCCAACGGATACGACCGTAAAAAACCGCTCGGCTGTTTTGTGCGCAAAGTCGGGGGTCAAGACCGAATCTTCGTGTACGAGGGGCAGCACCGCTTTCACGCGGCACTGATGGCCATTCAGGAAGGCGCCGAGATCGACCGCCTTCCGATCGTGATCGACGAGGCGAAATCAGTCAACCGCGTCAACCTCATCTATTCGGGCATCACCAACAACGATGGCGAGAAGCTGACGCCGCTACAGCTGGCGGAGAAGGTCGTGGAGCTGCAGCAGCTCGGCGAGCCCAATTCCACGATCTGTAAGCGGCTGAACATTACAGACCAGACGATCCGCGACGTACTGCTGCTCGCCCAGGCACCGGTCGCACTTCACAAGCTCGTCCGCGACAAGGTAGTGGCGTCGACGCTCGCGATTGAGGAAATCCGGACGCATGGTGGCGAGAAAGCGCTTGAGCGCCTTTCGAACGCAGCAGCACAGGTGAAGGCCAGCGGGAAGGCCAAAGTCACCAAGAAGGCTCTCGACAAGCCGGCTACGCACAAAATCACCGACTTGCAGGCAAAGCAACTTTTGCAGGCCCTGCAGGCTGTGCTCCATGACCGCGCATTCGGCCAATTGGAAAAGCAGACCATCGCAGGAGTTCACACCGCCCTGCTGCCCGTGAAAGATCTACTTGATACGAAGCGAGGAGGTTGAAGATGGTTCGCCCGGCCATTATTACCTCACGTCCGCTGCCGCGTAAGCGGGAAGCAGCGGACAAACGCCCACGGCTTTCGCTCGCTGGTGCCGTTCCGGCGCACGCATCGAACGACGACGTCAACTGCGGCGTGCTCACGCCCGCCAATGCGATCCACAAGGACGAGGCTCCGCTCACGCGGCGCAAGACTATCCAGATGAACGAAGGCCAGTCGGATTCCCGACTGGCCTCCCTCGCACGGATCAACGCGATTCGCCACGAGATTCGTCAACTGGTCGACGTCGTCGTGCATGGCGCGGACATTGAATTGCTCGACCTCATGCGCGACGAGGTGGGCAGCTATCGCCGGCACAAAGCCGCGCAGGAAGCACGCACGTGGGCTAGCGCCGCCGGCGTCCAGCTCGAAACAGGACTGATGATGCTCGATCGCGCGATGCGGCCGACACCAACGGAGTAGTAACAATGAGTCTTCTAACCCGCGCATTCATTCTGGAACGCTTCGGCGTGCGGCTGACTATGGGTCAACTTGCGACCCTGCTCGCAATGTCCGAGGGCACGATTCGCAATCAGGTCAGCGCTGAAACATTTCCAATAGCGACATACAAGGAAGGTGCGGCCCGCTACGCGCCTTACGACGCCGTCGCCGAATACCTTGATGCCATGTCTGAAAAAGCGAGGTCCCTTTGCTCCCGGTAATGCGTCGTCTGCCAAGTCCAGCAAATTCGGTATAGTGTGCATCCGTTCCGACTGCCCCAGGGCAGTCAATTTGCATTCGTAACCGGGGTAGAACATGTCGCGAGAGCATGTGGAGAGCGTTGTCGTCGATTTCATCGATTCGCCAGTGCCGGAAGTCCTCGCCGTGACCGGTCCTTGGGGCGTAGGAAAAACCTATGCGATACGCAAGATCATTGCGGGATATAACGGCAAAGGATCCCTCAAGCAATACTCCTATGTTTCCCTTTTCGGAGCTCAATCGATTGCGGCGGTCCGCACCGCAATCTTGACTGGAAAGCGTAGCCTGCCTCTCAAAGAGGAAACCGACGAATCGCGACGCGAACAGGTGGCAAAGCGTCTACCGCTCCGGGACCTCGCAAATCAGTTCCGCGAACTAAAGACTTTCGGTATAGGCAGTTTCGTCGTCGCTGCCGAGACCATCGCCAGCGCATTGGTCAAAGACACTGTAGTTTGCCTAGACGACATCGAGCGCCTCAGCAGGAATGTCCCAATTCAGGACTTGATGGGCCTCGTGTCTGAACTCAAAGAACAAAGAGGGTGCAAGGTTATTCTTGTGCTGAACGAGGATCACTTAGACGAAAGTAAGAAAGATTTTGAGCGCTATAGCGAAAAGGTGATTGACCAGAAACTTCTGTTTGCGCTTACCCCCGCAGAAGCGGGGCAATTGGGATGCTCGGAGGAGACACCCTTACGCGAGCTCGCTCTCGACTATATCGAACGCTTGGAGTTCTCAAATATCCGCGTCATCAAAAAAATTGAACGTAGCCTAAAGTTGCTTTTCCCTGTGGTAGATGGGCGGTCGGAAGCTTTGAAAACGCAACTGGTCGTGTCTGTGTGCGTGTTCGCAGCCGCGTTGTACGAGCGCGGCCGGGGCTTCCCTACAGGCAAGGAAATTCTCAAGTACAACTCGCTCCTTCGTGCATTTGAACGAGTAAACGAAAATCGGCGCGAGGCAGAACCGGATCCATATTGGATAACGCTACTGGATCGCTGCAACTTCACGAACGCCGACGAGTTTGACGAAGCGATTCTGACGGCGATGGAATCCGGCTATCTTTCCGGGTCAGGGGCCGAAGATCAGGCAGCCGCGCTCGACGCGATCGCTCGACGTGACGAAATGAACGCCAAATTCACCGCTGCCTGGAATTTGTTTCACGACAGACTCGATGTCAGTGCAGCGGACTTGGTAAGAGCTTGGTGCGATGCAATCGACGAGGCTGCGACAGTGATCTCGCCGGTAAATTTGAATTCCACTGTAAGACTGATGAGGGAGCTCGGATACGACAACGAAGCGGACGCTGCCATTGAATCCTACATTCAGCAACGAAGAACAACGCCCAAGGTCTTTGACATCGATCATCAGGGCAGACTGGGCGATGTAGATGACGCCCGGTTCCGGGAGCGCTGTTTTGAGGAATTACGCAATAGTCGTCGAGAGTTTACGCTGCAGAATGCGGCTGACATGATCATCGAAAACAAACATTGGGACGAGGCGATTCCGTCGACACTCGCGGCGGCTAGCCCCGCTGAAATGGTCACGTTACTCAAACAGAATCAAGGGCCGATGTTAAATCGGCTTGTTGAAGGAATCATGCGCGCACGTGGCACAGACGAAGAAATGGAAACGGTCCGCCAGACTATGATTGCTACGCTAAAAGCCATTGCCAACGAATCCGCCGTGAATGAGATCCGCGTAAAACGCTGGGGAGTCGAATTGAATCCCGACGCGGACCCAAAAAACTAGGCAGTTTTTACAAGCTTGAGGCGTCCTTTCTTCGCCACCTGCGCCGGGTCGAGGTTGGTGTACCGCTTCAGATTCCGCCAGTCTTTGTGCCCCGTCACCGCGGCAACTTCCGGGATCTGCCAGCCCGCCTCAAACAGCGCACTAGTTGCTTCGTGCCGCAGATCGTGAAGGTGCAGATTTACAATCCCTTTCTCGTCGCACGCCTGCTTGAAGTACTTGCTCGCCGTGCCCTTGTCGAACCGGAAAATGTATTCGTTCCTGTGCGGCGGCATCTTCGGATCCGCGTTGCGCTTCTCAGCATATTCCGGCGGCACCGGATAGCGCGGTTGCCGCATGATGACCTCGAACGAGTCACCGATCAGCGGGATCCATTCGTTGTTGCCAACCTTCTGCCGGGGATGCTTGCGATCGCGCACGAGCGCGAGGTGGTTTTCGGCGTCGATATCATCCCAGCGCAGGTTGAACAGCTCACCACGACGGAACGCGCACTGCATGGCGACGCGCAACAGATCGGGCATTGCCTGTTGACGTTCCGGATGCTCGGCAAACCAGGCGAATATCTTTTCGATTTCTTCTGGCGTCGGTCGGCGATCCCGCTTGCCGCCGGCATCGATCAGTCGCAGATGGTGAAGCGTTGGCCGGGCTGCGCCAATCGCGTCGGGTAGTGTCAGGCCAAGCAGTGACGCCGTGTGACGCAGCACGGTCCCCAGCTTGGAGATATCCATGTCGACCGTATAACCGCCGGCGCCGGCTTTCCTGCGATCCTGGGCAAACTTGACGATCTGCTGGGTGGTGAGCCGCGAGGCAAAGTGACTTTGGAACGCATCCTCCAGCCGCTGCAGGATGTAGTACTCGTTCGATTTCGGTTTGACGGCCCGATCAGATTCGGCCCGCGCCTCGCGATACTTCTTGACGAGGTCGCCGACCGTCACAGTCGCCGCATCAACGGTGTTCTGTCCTTTGTCGATTTCGACTTCTTTTTCCCGCGCCCAGGCCTCGGCAGCGCCTTTGGTTTTGAATGTTTTTGCTATACTCTGCCCTCGCTTGCGTACCTGGGCACGCCAGCGACTGCCGACTGGCAGGATTGAAGCCATGTTTTACCCCGTCCGGAAACTGTAGCAGTGCCAGATCACTTCCGACTGCTACAGGGTCGATTTGTAGCAAAAGTGTAGCACTGACTGCTACAAACAGGGGTTCACAGGCTGTCACGGTGCTTCATTTAGGGTGGAGCGAAAAAGCCGGAAACGCCCATGGGATAAGACGGAAGCCAATAGCAGCAAGGCTCCGATCCTCCCATTGCAAATATCCATCTCCCTGTAGTTCAATGGATAGAACAAGTGCCTCCTAAGCGCTAGATACAGGTTCGATTCCTGTCAGGGGGACCAACTAGCTTCCCAGCGCCACCCAAGTTTGCTCATAAAAGCCCCGTATGCCTTGCGCTGCGGGGCTTTTTTGCTGCCATCGGTGCCCACGTTTGCCCAACACAATCCAGATGCGTTGGGGGTATCGGTGGGGATATCGCCGAATACCCCCAAATTCGATACCCCCAAACGCCATGCCTAAGCATCGCGCCTCTGAGCGAGCTTCAAGTCCGCAAGGCCAAGCCGGCCGAACAGCCCTATCGCCTCGCCGATGGCAAAGGGCCTCTATCTCCAGGTGATGCCCAACGGCTCGCGCTACTGGCGTATGAAGTACCGCTTCGACGGAAAGGAAAAGCTTGCTTCGTTCGCTGTTTACCCCGAAGTGTCGCTCGCCGCCGCCCGGAAGGCGTGTCTTGCTGCGCGCCAACTGTTGGCCGCAGGAACCGACCCATCCGAACAGAAGAAAGAAGTAAAACGCGCGCGGGCCCTCGAAGCCGTTTCCTCGTTCGAAGCGGTCGCCCGCGCATGGTTCGAGTCGCAGAAAGCTGACTGGCCGCAACGGTCTTGCGCGAACTCGGCTACAGCCGTGACGTCGTCGATCGCCAGCTCGCGCACGCTGAGCGAAATCAGGTCACGGCGGCCTACGTCCGCGCGGAATATCTGCCGGAGCGTCGCAAGATGATGCAGGAGTGGGCGGATTATCTGGACGCGCAAGCCGGTCGCTCGGGTTATTCTACCGATCCTTGTGAAACGTAAACGCACGGAAATGATAACGAAAAAGCTCGAAGGGACGCTGCTCGACTATTGGGTATCGCGCGCTCTGCAAACGCCCATCGATCGCAGCAAGCGATTTGATCCAGTAAGCGCAGACGCACCGAGAAATTACGATCCGCGGGATTATCCGGTCGGTAGCGGCCCCGGCGTAGTGCCGCCCTACTCGACCGATTGGGGCGCGGCAGGCGCGGTCATTGACCGCATGGGTGCGGGCCGCAATGGGATCTGTCTTACGGGATCGCTTGACGATGGATTCCAGGCTGACCACGCCGCAGGCGCGACACCACTTGTCGCGCTCATGCGGTCATTCGTTGTCAGCGTGTTTGGAGCCGAGGTTCCGGGATAACGCTGGCGTGAAACTCGAATCACAGGACGACCATTGCGGCCCTTTCTGCCTCCTATAACCAACGTTCCACGATCTTGCTTGGATCGACTTCGACGGGTATTGGTTCGAGCCGCCACTGTCGACCGCGTCGTATCCTTCGCGGAACGGCACGCGCGAAACCCAAGCGAGGCGCGTTGGTATGGTTACCCCGTCCGGGAATGTGTAGTGCGGCTTGTCAGGCAGAACGTGCTTTTTTAGAAAAGCCAGAATCTTTTTTATTTGGTCGACCAGTCAGGGGCAGGCGGATCCGCATCGCTGGCCTCTCGATCACGAACCACGATACCAGCGTGAACGCGAGGGAGACGGCGAAGGTCGAGGCGACCATCGCTAACTTGGGGTAGCCAAGGCTACCGAAGAATGCCATCACCGGATCGTGGCCGCCGTAGAGCATGACGTGGATCACCGGGTAGTGCCATAGATAGAAGCCGTAGGACACGCGACCTAGCCCCGACAGCGGCGCGACGTCTAGGCCACGAACCAGCAGCGACGACTGCGCCGATACCACGCGCGCGATCACCAGCGCCGCGGCGATCGCCGTGACCGTGTAGCCGTGCGGATTCACCGCAAACCTGACCGCGTGCGGGTTGAACAGCGCCACACACAGGTAGGCGGCGCCGAGCGGCCACAGGTAGCCGACTTTCCGCACCCACTCACGGCTCATGAGCGCGAGCAACGCGCCGTAGATCAGCCCGTCCGTGTGGGTGTCGAAGCCCGAATAGATCCGCGCGAGTCGCACATGGTCGACGGAGAACAGCCAGTAGCGCCATGCGCAGATAGTTAGCGCGATCGCCGCGAGGCCGATCAGCGCACGACGGCGGTCGAGCTTCAGCAGGCCTAGCAGGACGAGCGGCCACAAGAGATAGAACTGTTCCTCGATCGCCAGCGACCAGGTGTGCCCGGTCAGCGCGGCGTCATAACCGCCGAATGCCCGAACCCAATTCATCACATAGAGAAGCGCTGGAAAGACTTCCAGCGAGCCGCTCAGGCGTGGCTCGAAGAATGGGCAGTAGATCGCCACCGCTGCCAGCACGCCGAACAGCGCAGGATAGAGACGCCGAGCCCGCCGGCCGTAGAAGGCGGCAAGGCTGATGCGATGCTCGCGCGAATACTCCGCAGCCAGCAGGCGCGTAATCAGGAAGCCGCTCAGGACGAAGAATACATCGACGCCGATGAAGCCGCCATCGACGCCAGCAAGACCGGTGTGGGAAAGGAAAACTGCGAGAACCGAAAGCGCGCGGAGCCCGTCTAGGCCTGCGATGCGGCCGGATTTGGGGTGAGTCATCGCCCGTATGCCGGGCGTTATCCGGCTCGTATTACCAATGCGGGCGATTGTAACACTATGAAAGGATGGGGAAACTTGAGGTAAGGGACAGGTTCCCCCTTCAGTTCAGCGGATTCGCCGGGCGCGCATAAAACCGTTGCAGGTCATCGTGCCACCCGAAAAGGTGGACTGCCCGACGAGAATAATATTTGTGCCGGCGGCAAGCGACTCTCTTACCACGGGCGTTGCAAGAAGCTGACCTTCCGCGAACTGCGTGTCTGCGGCTCGGTCGCGAGTCTATAATCTCAGCCCATTCGCCAGACCATTATCATTGCACGCCGCCCCGGCGACCCTTCTGGATAGGACTTTGAAGAACTCCACCGACGGACGCATCGACGACATCGAGGCACTACGAGCAATCGCTGTGACCATTACGATATTCGACCACCTTCTCTTTTTGACGCCCTGGAACCCGTCCGGTTTGAGTCATCTTTATCAATGGTTCAATTTTTGGGCAGGCGTCGACCTTTTCTTTGCAATCTCCGGTTTCGTAATTGCCAAAAGCCTGTTTAATCAACTAGATGGCACGCGGGACTCGATTACTTTTTGGAGAGGCGCGATAGCGTTCTGGATCCGGCGCATCTATCGAATCTGGCCGTCGTCGCTTCTTTGGATGATCATCGTCGTCGTACTCAGCGTGGCGCTAAGAAATACTGGATTGATGCAATCGCCGAGGCAGAACTTCGCAGATTTAACCGCCGTGGTATTGCAAGTTGCGAATTTTCATTGGGCGTTTTGCCACGCGACCGACCGGGAATTTTGCGGGGATATAGGTGTATGGTGGTCTCTTTCTCTGGAAGAGCAGTTCTATATAGTTCTCCCCATTTGTGCGTGGATCTTCAAGAAGCGACTTCCCTACTTTTTGGGCGGTGTCGCACTCCTCCAACTGTTCCTGCATCGGGAGTCTCCTAGTTTTCTCTGGTACGTGAGAACCGACGCGATCTGCCTCGGCGTCCTCTTGGCATATTTCACCCGCACGAAAATCTATAGGGAACTAAGGCCTACGTTCTTGGAGTGCCGCTGGCTGGCGCTCCCAATCGTCGCCTTAGCCGTCGTTCTACTCATTTCGCTACCGGAAAACGATTCCGGCAAACCCGTCATCGTCACTTTCACCACCGGCTTGGTTGCATTGGTGTCCGTTGCGCTCGTTTTCGTCGCATCGTTCAACAGTGATTACATCGTCAGAGCCAGGATGCTTAAGCCCATATTTTTATGGGTTGGCTCACGATCATATTCGATCTATTTGATACACCTGCCGGCGATGATCATCACCCGGGCAATCTGGTATTTCATAGAACCGCAAGGGACTGTCTTTGCCGGGAATTTCTTCTTGAGATTCTTCTCGGTCTGGTTCGTGTTGATGCTTGGTCTCTCAGAACTGAATTATCGCTTGCTGGAACAGCCGTTAAGGCGGAAGGGACGCGAGGTAGCGCGACGCTTTCAATCATGCGATGCGCCAATCAGCAAGGGTCCGCAAAAAGTGGTGGCGAAGAACATTCACGCGCCGTTGGATGCAGGCTGACTGATGTGTGTCAATGGGCCCTGTCGGAATGTGCGGTGCCGTCAGCCGCCCCGTCCGTGGTGTCACTGACCAGTTCGACCTGCAACTCTGTCAGGAATGCACTCACGATTCGCGTCACTCCAGGCGCGGCCGTCGGCGTGCCAAACTCTGCGAGCGCCGCAGACAATGCCACCTGAAACTCCATCAACCCGATCTGCGCACTCGCTTTCGCTGCGTCATCAATCGGCAGCAATCCGGGCCGGCGCAGTGACCCGGCCCGTCACCAATTGACCACTCGGAAGCGCTAAGAGCAGGAAGTCCCGACTGCACACATCCGGCCGACCGTCGGCTATGCCAAATGAAGGCGCGACGGAAGTACGAGCTTTGCAGCCCGTTTGTGGCAAAACCATGCAGTTAGGCTCCTCGGCGGCAGCGCAAATCAAGGGTCAATCGCACTTCCAGTAAAATATGCTCATACAAAAGGAGTGTAGCAGTGACAAACACGACCGTTCGAGCATTGATACGGATATGCGGTGTCCTTTCAGTGCCAGAATTGATATTAAAAGCTGTCTATATGCTCGGGCTGAGAATATATGAGGTTCATCAGGGAGCGCTATTTTGGTCGATCGTCGGCTGCGCAGTCTGGATCTGGTCCGAAATAGACTGGTATCGCGAAGCGACGTATCTGCGACGCGAAGGCAGCAACATCGGGCAATGAAACGGCCGGAGCGGGGAGAACCAAATAAGAATATTCATCACCGGGAAAATGCAGATGAAAAAACGGTCGATTGCTATAGCTTTGCTCGCTATGGCAATTCTGTCGGGGTGCAGTGAGAAATCCGGATATGCCCGTGCTCCGGAACATCTGGATATCAACGGGCCAGTACCGGTTGAAAAAGACGTGACGAGTTCGCAGACGGTTTTCAGTTCGAGCGACACGCGGCCAAGTGGAAAGGTCGACTAGGTATATGAGGCTGTGTTCCAGTGAGAGTGCCTGTCAGAAATTGGCTCCGCCATGCTTTATAACGCGGTTCATCGAAGATCAATTGCAAGTCATCGCGAGCCGCGCTGTGAATCTGTATGAGACGCGAAGTGGCACGCGAATCGCCCGGCCCGTGCACGTGACAATCAAGCAGGCTGCGGCCATGCTCCATCTCAGCCCACAGACGGCGAGCAAAATGTTGAGGGTCGGCGAGTGGCGGAAGGTTACCAGGCATGGGTCGAGGGTGCTCGACTAACGGACGCTTGCGGTGGGCAACATGTGCCAGCACAATTGCGAAAAAAATCGGGGGATCAATGAGAACAAAGATATCTTTGGCGATGCTGACTGTGCTCGCCGCATGCACAACGGTGTCGGAAATTACGCCAGCGGGTGATGGACACTACACCGTGACAACGCAGGTTCGGGGCGGCATGACACCATGGGGCGAAGTGAAAGCATCGAGTCTGAAGCGCGCGGACGAATACTGCGCCCAACGAGGCAAGCAAATGCATCAAGTCGACATGCAAACTCATGGCGTTCGTGGCTGGACGCCGCAGGAGGCGGAGCTCACGTTCACATGCCTGTTGAGTTAGACGGCGTTGGTGAAATGCTGTCTCGCCAGATTTTCTAGCTGCACGTGATTGACACAAAAGCCCCGCAGCGCAAAACGCTGGGGGCTTTTTGTTGGCGCCATCGCCCACGCCCGCCAAAGCCAATCGCCCGCTCGCTGCAAGCCGCAAGACGACCGGTCCAACTCGGCCCCGTGCACGCCAGCTAAACAGACATCCCCCTTCAGGCGCGAGGCGCTTCCTCGCGACCGCCCCCAACATCACGAAGGGAATAAATGGCGGAGTCTTCCGAGTGCATACAGTCTATAAACGTATGCGCTCGCTTCTCCGCGTATCTGAACGCATCCTGCTCAGAGATGAATTCCAGTTGCTCTGGAAAACTTGCAACCTTTTGTACAGGTTGACTCGACGAACTGATAGTCCAGGACACCTTGTACCGGCGTCCGACATTGTGCAAACACAACGTCTTCCCGGTCGTGACCTGAACGTCGATTCTGAACCCGCGATACGGAGCATAGGTTTGGCAAACCATGATCAATCTCCTGACGCGATGGTCCGCGTATGCAGCCAACATCGCGCAACCGCCATGCCCCAAGGTGAGCCACCAGGGAAACTACCACCTGGTTCAGAAAGGCTGAGCAAAAAAAAGCCGCAGGCAACGCTGCGGCTCAAAACACACACACCGCGCTCGGGGCGCTGACGTGAGCCATTATCTTACAGAAACCTGTCGATGAATATAACCAGGGATTTCATATGATGTTTTCAAAAACGCTTACCGAGCCGTGATCGACTACTGCTCGATATACATCCGCCATTCCGGGAATTGCTCGAAGAAGCTTTGGCTCACGTAGACCTGGTACAGAACCGGTGAGCTACTGTCGGTCGTGGACCCGGGCTCGCCCAACACAGTCAGTCCCGGATCAACGCCAGAGAGGCTCGCCCATGCGCTGAGATCGTCCGGCAGGTCGGCGGCTTCCTCGCGCGGCACACGCAATTTGATCGGTTTCATGGGGTCTCCGACAAATGGTGAAGGGCATCTGCCGAATATCATACAAAGAAGCGGTGCGGCCGTGTCAGCTGTGCCTCGATGCTGGAGCGTTTTTCACGAAATTGCCTGTTCACCCTGCCGCCTTGACCCCAAAGCGACTATCCGCATCTCTTGCGACGCGGCGGCCAGATACACCGGGGTACATAGCCACTTCGACGCGCGCACTCAATACGATACGTTTCGCCCCCTCGCACCGAGCCCGCGAAGCTTCGTCACCACGGCACGCAGCGGCGCCGTGATTCGCCAGGAGGTCGACGACTCGAGTTCCCTGATCGTCGAAGTCCGTGATGCGATCTCCTCTTGCATCACTGCGACCTTGGCTCGCATTTCCGCAAGAGCTTGTTCGGCTTCGGCGAGCCGCTCAGCCGGGTCGGCGCTCATGCTCACCGCCCTCTCCGTACCCACCGGAGCGCCGTAGAACTCCTCGGTCGTAAGCTCAACGCGAGGAGGTTCCTTGCGAAAAACAATGATCATCTCTCCGCCGGTTTCTCCGCGCGCAGGCACGAAGTCGACGAGATTGAATTCCACGAAACCCATCTTCAGGATCGGCTTCAAGACCTTGGACACGATCGTGCCGCTCTCGAAAACGTGGCTATGAATACCGACATGCGGAGGCGCCTGCAGCTTCTGCCGGATACGGTTCATATCCAGCTTGTCGGCCACGTGCATCGGCTTGTTGACGAATGCTTCGTCGTAATAGATCTCGCATTCGATTTGATGTTCGCGCGGGATTTCCTCGACGCCCGCCAGATACTCGGCCACGAAATGGCTCAGCGCCGTGTCTTGCCTATACTTGTCGAAACTGAACTTCTTGTCGGGCAAGGCGAGAAACAGGATTCCGCCCGGCTGCATCATGTCGCATAAGTCGGACAGCCATTGAATCATGTTGGGCGCGTGTTCCATCACATGATTCGCGATTATGTAGTCAAACTTATCGCTGATGTAGTCGCCGTACCGGTTCGAATGAACCACGTAATCGATGTCGGGTATGTCGACAATCATGTCCGGGTGCGTGCACTCCCGAACCAGTTGCTCTTTATCTTTCCAGTCCAGATATCGCACATCCGCTTCCGACTTGAAGACGGTTGGCTGATCGTACGGCCCTATCTCGAGACCGACTCCCGACAGATTGGCATGTTTCAGAAGATGTCCGCGGCGCAGCGTCGTGACCAGATTCATGAACTACCTCTCGACGTGGGGACTGGCACCGTGCAACTTACCATGTCTTGCACGGCAGCCGAACAAATCAATTAACTATCGACACCCGAACCAACGTGGAACGCTGATCCGTCACGACCTTCGCAATGACGAGTGCTGCGGCTAACGGTGTCAGCGGATAACCCAACGCCTGCAACGAAAACTCGACGCCGGTCTCGCTCAGCAGCACGAAACAGAGATAGGCAGCAGCAACCGGCCACAACTTGCCGGCCCAGGAGGTCCAGCGGCGAGGCGCCACTGCCAGCAACGCGCCGATCAGAAGACCGTCGGAGTGAGTATCGAAACCACAATAAACGCGGACCACCGGGAAGTCATGCGACATCAGAAACGAACGCCACCCAATCACCGCGACCGTGAGAAGCGCGACCGCGATCAGGATGCGCCGTGGCCAAAATTTCAACACGCCCAGCAGGATCAGCGGCCAGACGAGGTAAAACTGCTCCTCGATCGCGAGGGTCCATGTATGTCCGGTGAGATGCGCATCGTAGATCTCGAACGCACGCACCCAATTCATCACATAGAAGAAAGCCGGCAGGACTTCCAGACCCAATCTCAACGGGGCAGGAAATATCAGACAATAGACACCGACGCCTGCAAGCATCAGCAATAGAGCCGGATAAAGCCGCCGGGCGCGCCGCCAATAAAACGCCGGCAAATCGATCCGGCCGGTGCGCAAGTGTTCGGCTACGAGTAGGTTGGTGATCAGGTAGCCGCTCAATACGAAAAATACATCGACACCGACATACCCGCCCCCCACAACGCCGGCAAGACCGGTATGCGCAAGAAATACCGCAATGACGGAAAGTGCGCGTAAGCCGTCGAGGCCAGCAATCCGGACGTGCTGAGGTTGATTCATTGCCTATTCCGGGGACGCGTCGCGAATATCCCACTACGCGGATGGTGACAGTCGATAATTTCTCGAGATGTTTGGTAAGGATCGGGCTACGACAGTTCCACGAGTCGCCTAATACCCTATATGGCCGCAGCGATGGTCGTCGTCGCACGAGAAGGCCGCTGTGGCGGCGTCGAACTGTGCAAATCACGCACAAACTTTGTTTAGCCCACAGCGTTGTTGCGGCGCTTCGCCCGCCTTAGACTCGGTTCCTCTCCAATCACTGCCGAAAAGAACCATGTCCAGCCGCACACTTCGTAGCATCCTCGGTGCCTGCCCACCCGCTGCGCTGCCGGCTCACACCACCGCGTTGCTGTTGGTCGACTTTCAGAACGAATATTTCACGGGCTCGCTGCCCATTCCCGATGGCGCGGCGGCGTTGCAAAACGCGCGCCAGCTTGTCGAATGCGCTGACCACCATGGGTGGCACGTCGTCCACGTGCAGCACGTTGCACCGGCCGGCTCGCCTCTGTTTGCCGCCGGTGGCCGGCAAGTCGAAATTCACGCGGACCTGCAACCGAAACCCGCGCATCGCGTCGTCGAGAAAAGCTCCGTGAGCGTGTTTGCCAGCACGGATCTCGCGCGTATGCTAAAAGACGATGGCATCACGCATCTCGTCATGGGTGGCCTCATGACGCACGCCTGCGTAGCCGGTGCCGCGCGAGACGCAGTGCCGGCAGGCTTTGAAGTTGTCGTGGTCGCCGACGCATGCGCGACCCGCGAAATCGTCGTCGACAGTGAGTTGCGCGTTGGGCACGCCACGCTGCATCTGTCGGCCCTGGCTGAAATCGCGGATACGTTCGGCTCGGTGATGAGCACGAGCGACGTCCTGTCGCTGGCCGCCTGATAAATGGCACGAAGCTCATCATGTCATTCGGATATTCCGGCATCCTACTGATTGTCGAGGGCGGTGCTCGTTAGTGGCTACGACGACGTCATGGTAGCATCGGGCGGCTCGGCATCGAGCGTCACCGGCCGAATCGAAGCTACGTTTGGCGACGTGATGAGCACGTCGGAAATTATTCACTTACCGCTGCGCTAAGCATTGGCCCGATTCACCTTCGTGGTGACGCCGCGTAGCGCCAATCTCGCCCATGGACCAGTTGCTTGCAATGCGTGCCTTCCGCTTCATCGTCGAAGCGCAGGGATTTTCGGCTGCGGCCGAACGGCTCGACACCACGCATTCGAGCGTGTCGCGTCAATTGAAGCAACTCGAGGTTTCGCTCGGTGTTCAGTTGCTCAACCGTAACACGCGGCGCTTTACGCTGACGGCCGCGGGTGAACGCTACTACAGGGCCAGCGTCGATATTCTCGATCGCGTGGAAGCAGCGGCGCAGGCCATGGCGGACGAACATCAACAGGCGGCCGGCTTGCTGCGCGTCACCGCGCCGCTTGCCATCGGCACACTCGAACTGGCTGACTGGCTTCCGGCGTTCCAGAAGCGTTATCCCGACATCCAACTAGAGCTATCGTGCAGCGATCAGTTCGTCGACCTCGTTGCAGAGGGCTTCGACGTAGCGCTGCGCATCAGCGGACCATTGGCGGACACGACGCTGGTTGCGAGGACCTTGGCCGTCTCGGACGTCGTGCTGGTTGCATCGCCGACCTATCTGGCTCGACACGGACTCCCACACACAGCCGGGCAAGTCGCCGAACACGAGTTATTGTCTTTTACCGGCGCGCTCGAACCGACAGAATGGGTGCTGACGTCCGAACAAGGCGCGCCAATCCATGTCTTGCCGCGCAGCCGGCTGAGAACGGACGCTATCACTGCGCTCTACTCCGCGGTGCTCGCGGGCGCGGGTATTGCCGCCTTCACGCGGCAGACGGTTCAGACAGACATCGGAAGCGGCCGTCTCGTTCAAGTCTTGCCAGGCTACACGCTCGGAAGCCGCCACTACTACGCGCTGTATCCGCAAACGCGTTATGTGGCGCCCAAGGTACGGGCGTTCGTCGATCACATGGCTGAGCACTATCGCGGACGATGACGATGCGCTCGACGCAGCGTCGAGCGAACGCAAATAGAGGAGCGAGAGACAACCCAAGATCCACGCAGAAAGCGCGTCGGGTCCAAGGTGAACGACGGCCGGCCGGCGAAACTCGCCGCCCGGCCGCCTGAATCGATTACGACGGACGCTTCGGAATATCCAGTCCCTTCGCCACGGCCGGTCGCGCGACGAACGCAGCCAGTGCGCGCGTCACGTTCGGGAAGTCCTGAATGCCGACGAGATCGCCCGCTTCATAGAAGCCGATCAGGTTACGCACCCAAGGAAACGTGGCGATATCGGCGATCGAATACTTATCGCCCAGAATCCAGTCACGTCCTTCGAGTTGCCGATCCAACACGCCGAGCAGCCGTTTCGATTCGCCGATATAGCGATCGCGCGGACGCTTGTCGTCGTACTCCTTGCCGGCGAACTTGTGGAAGAAACCCACCTGGCCGAACATCGGTCCGATGCCGCCCATCTGGAACATCACCCACTGGATCGCTTCATAGCGGCCGACGGCATCCTGCGGAATGAACCGGCCGCTCTTGTCCGCGAGATAAATCAGGATCGCGCCGGATTCGAACAGCGGCAGCGGCTTGCCGTCAGGCCCGTTCGGATCGATGATCGCCGGAATCTTGTTGTTCGGATTGAGCGACAGAAACTCCGGCGTCATCTGATCGTTGGCATCGAAGCGCACGAGATGCGGCTCGTACGGCAAACCCGTTTCTTCGAGCATGATCGACACCTTCACGCCATTGGGCGTGGGCAGCGAGTAGAGCTGAATCCGGTCAGGATGCTCGGCAGGCCATTTCTTCGTGATCGGAAAAGCGGATAGTTCGGTCATGTGGCGGTGTAACCCTTGTGCGAAAGTGGCGGCTTGAAAAGAGAATCGGGCCCCGGCAGCCGACCGGACGACCGGCAGCGAAGATCCCAATGCAAGATCGCCAAATATAAACCGACTCGGCGCAACGCGTGCGCGCGCGGCCCGATGCTCCTATCGGCACGCAAGGTTTTACAGTCGACGTGTAACCGGAGTGGCCCGCGAACGCAAAACGCGCACGCTAGCCCGCACTCACCACAAATCCTTGGTCGCCGTGCCGGCGCGCAGGTTATAACCATCGCGCCACAAGGACGCGCCGACCGTCAGCAACAGCGTCTTCTGCTCGCCGTCGAGCAGTTCCCACGCCGCCGCCAGCCAACTGGCGAAGCTCGCGCAGGTCTGTTCCAGGTCCACGGGCGTTTTGCCCTCGAGGTATTGCCGTTCGAACATCGAAAGAATTTTTTCGGGTGTCATGGGCGCCGTCTCCGTGTTGGATGCGCCAAGTCTAAAGGCGGCGCACCGCGTGCGGAATGCTCTCGACGCCAATCCCGGGTTACTCCCAGGCAAAATCCGCCATCGGTCGAAAAAGGGCTGTTGCGCGACGCAAAAGCGTCGGCAAAAAGGAAAAGGCGCCGAAGCGCCTCTTCCGTCGAACCCGTCGCAAGCCGAATTACGGCGCGTTGCGCTTCGCGTTGTCCTTGGCGTCTTCCTTCGCGTCGCCATAGGCCTTTTGCACCTTGCCCGCGCCTTGTTGCAGATCGCCCTTCAGTTCCTTGCCCGGATTGTTCGTGGCCTTGCCGACCGCTTCGTTGACCTTGCCCTTGACCTGCTCAGTCACACCCTTCACCTGGTCCTTGTTCATGTTCGGCTCCACTATTTGGAATGCCGGCGCGACATTACGCCAGTATCCGTACTCAGCAACGGGTGTGCCCGTGCCTGCGCACGGCCTCGTTTCTCCAGTGCGCGTCGCGTAAAAATATTTTCAGAAAGGCCTAAAGTCCCGCCTCTGCCTGCCGTAAAGGTGCCAAGGAGGAGCCATGGACCGCACACTCATTACGCTTTCGGGATCATCCCAGGCCGCATTGATCGACCGGGACATCGCGCATATTGCGCGTGTGATGCGGCCGTCTTTACACGGCGACCTGGGCGGCCCGATCCTGCCGGCCGCGTATTGGCGCAAGCGTCTGTACCAGCTGCTCGACGCCGGCAACCTGTCCCACGCGCAACTGTGCACGGTCGACAGCCTCCTGCTCCAGCTCGATCAGTACGAAGCCGAACCTCAACTGGCCTGGGACGCATTGGCGCCTGCCACCGCCGCCCTGTTCCCACCGCCCTATCCGGCCAACGCCAGCCACCCGGTCTGACGCGCTGCGAGCCTGAACCCCGGCCCTTCCCGGGCCGGCGGCAGCCCCTTTGCACGAGTTAAAAAAAGGCCGCGAAACACGTCGCGGCCTCAACACGTCGCAACGCGGGGAATTCGCGTCACGCCAGAAGCGTACACGCGCAACTGTGACAGCCACATTTAGCCGTGGACTTCCCCTGTCTCCGGTGTGCCGAACCTGGAAATTTTCTGCCCGAGCTGCGCAAAAAATAGGGAAATGGGACGACCTTAGGTCATAATGTCCGCAAAAATTCCCAGCAAGGACACCCGTGACCCTCGCCGCACCGCTCGCACTGCTCAAGCAAGCGCGCGCCCGCTTCACTCAACGCGAAATCGCCGCGCACGTCGGCAAGGACATCAAGACGGTGCGCCGCTGGGAAAAAGGCGAAACGCAGTGCCCGGCGATGCTGGAACCGGCCTTGCGCGATCTGCTGCAAAACCGCGCGCGGGCCAAACGCAGCGCGGGCGGCGACGCCCAGTTCCGCTTCATCGATCTGTTCGCCGGCATCGGCGGGATTCGCATGGGCTTCGAGGCGCATGGCGGCGACTGCGTCTTTACGAGCGAGTGGAACGACTTTTCCACCAAGACCTATCGCGAGAATTACCCTGGCGGCGGCGAGCATGCGCTGATCGGCGACATCGTCTCGTTTCCGGCTGAAGACGTGCCGAGCCACGACGTGCTGCTCGGCGGCTTCCCGTGCCAGCCGTTTTCGATCGCCGGCGTGAGCAAGAAGAACGCGCTGGGCCGGCCGCACGGTTTCGAATGCACGACCCAGGGCACGCTCTTTTTCGACGTCGCGCGGATCATCGCGGCGAAACGCCCCACCGCGTTCCTGCTGGAGAACGTGAAGAATCTGCTCTCGCACGACAAGGGCCGCACCTTCGACGTGATCCTGCAAACCCTGCGCGACGAACTCGGCTACGAAGTGCACTATCGCGTGGTCGACGGCCAGCATTTCACGCCGCAGCATCGGGAACGGATCATCATCGTCGGCTTTCGCGGCAAGACTTCGTTCTCCTGGGACGACCTGCATCTGCCGGCAGACGGCCCGCGCCTCGGCTCGATCCTGCATCGCACGGACGGCAGTGAACCGGTGCTGCCGTGGGACCAGGATCGCTTCTTCGATCACACGGGCCGACGCGTCCAGCCCAAGTACACGCTCACGCCGAACCTCTGGACCTATCTGCAAAACTACGCGGAGAAACATCGCGCGGCAGGCAACGGTTTCGGCTTCGGCATGGCCTATCCGAACAGCGTGACGCGCACGCTGTCGGCGCGCTATCACAAGGACGGCTCCGAGATCCTGATCTATCAAGGCGAGGCACTGCGTCCGCGCCGCCTCACGCCACGTGAATGCGCGCGGCTGATGGGTTTTCCCGATACCTTCCGGATCCCAGTAAGCGACACGCAGGCCTACCGGCAATTCGGCAACAGCGTCGTGATGCCGGTGATGCGCGAAGTGGCGCGCATCATGCTGCCGCATGTGCAAACCCTGCTCGCCGAGGAGACGCGCCATGGTTCGAAGCAAACGCTCTCGCTTTACGCGTGAGCGGTCAGCGTGTGTCGGTGGCCGGCGTGTCGAAACCTTCGAAACACTAGCTAAGCGCTAAAGATGGTCGATATCGTCGACAGCGCGACGCGCAGCCGGATGATGTCCGGCATCCGCGGCCGCAATACCAAACCGGAAATCCTGATCCGCAGCCTGCTGCACCGGCAGGGCTTTCGCTTCCGTCTGGATGCGCGCGATCTGCCGGGACGCCCGGACATCGTCTTGCCGCGCTACCGCGCTGTCGTGCTGGTGCACGGCTGTTTCTGGCACGGCCACGACTGTCATCTTTTCAAATGGCCGCAAACGCGGCCGGAGTTCTGGCGCGACAAGATCGGCCGCAATCGCAGCAACGACGACAAGGTTCGAGCGGCGCTGCTCGCCAACGGCTGGCGCGTCGCGGTGGTATGGGAATGCGCTTTACGCGGCGCCAATCGCGATATCGAGGGTGTCTTGCAGCGGCTCGTCGAGTGGCTGAAGAGCGACGCGCCGAGCTGCGAGGAACGCGGCTGAAAGCCGCCTGTAGCCTCGCCGCCTGCCACGAATTCGAAGGCCGCTGGTGATACACTCGACTGGCTAACTCGGGGTACTTCCGCGCGGCGCCCTGCCCTGCAAACCGGTTGCAAAACCGCACGCCCCGACCATCCCAGAACCACTCAAGAAGGGAGGCACATCATGGCAGATTTCCGTCTCTGGTCCGACGAATTTCCCACCAACGGCTTCATGCCGAAAGCCCACGAATACCACGACAAGGCCTTCGGCGTGGACGGCGAGAACATCTCGCCCGCGTTGCAATGGGAGGCGCCGCCGCCCGACACGCAAAGCTTCGCGCTCACCGTTCACGATCCCGACGCGCCCACCGGCAGCGGCTTCTGGCACTGGGTCGTGGTGAACATTCCGGGTGACGCCCGCTCGCTGCCGCGCAACGCCGGCAAGGCGGATGGCTCGTTGCTGCCGCAAGGCGCGCTGCAGGTGCGCAACGACTACGGCACGGTCGGCTTCGGCGGCGCCGCGCCGCCGCGCGGCGACAAGGCGCATCGCTACATTTTCCGTCTGCATGCGCTGCGCGTGCCGCATCTGCCGATCAACGCGGACACCACCAACGCGGTGGCGCGCTTCATGACGCATCTGAACGAACTCGACTCGACCACTCACACCGGCTTGTACGAACTCAAATAACGCGGGAGACGCGGTGGCCGGCGCGCGCAAGCAGCGCCGGCCACCGCCGCCGCGGCTGCCGGCTCTTTCAGGTCGGCACGCGGCACGCGCACGCGGCGAGCCACCCCACTAAAACTCCAACAATCGATGCACGCACAACCACCGCGCAAGAACGGCGCCATACCCGCCGAAGCGGCCGACACACTCGCCCCCGACAGCTCGTTCTCCGACAACACCGAACAAGGCTTGCCGATTCCGCAGCGCTATTGGGCGATGCTGGTCATCGCACTCGCCCTCACGCTCGCGGTGCTCGACAGCGCGATTGCCAACGTGGCGCTGCCGACTATCGCGCGCAACCTGCACGCGAGCGCGGCCGGCTCGATCTGGGTCGTCAACGCCTATCAGTTGGCGATCACGATCTCACTGCTGCCGCTCGCCTCGCTCGGCGACCGCATCGGCTACCGGCGTATCTATCTCTCCGGGCTGATCCTGTTCACGGTGGCGTCGTTCGGTTGCGCCTTGTCGACTTCGCTGCCGACTCTCGCGCTCGCTCGCGTGATTCAAGGCTTCGGCGCGGCCGGCATCATGAGCGTGAACACGGCGCTGGTGCGCATGATCTATCCGCCCGCGCAGCTCGGGCGTGGCATCTCGATCAACGCAATGGTGGTCGCGGTGTCATCGGCGGTCGGGCCGACCGTCGCTTCCGGCGTGCTCGCCGTCGCCTCGTGGCCGTGGCTGTTCGCCATCAACGTGCCGATCGGCATCGCGGCTATCGTCGGCGGCTTCAAGGCGCTGCCGATGAACCCCGGCCACGAATCGCCCTACGACTACCTCAGCGCGGTGATGAACGCGTTCGTCTTCGGCCTGCTGATTTTTGCGGTCGATGGACTCGGCCACGGCGAGGGGTTCGGCTACGTCGCGCTCGAAGCGATCGGCGCGGCGGTAATCGGCTATTTCTTCGTGCGCCGTCAGTTGACGCAGCCCGCGCCCTTGCTGCCGATCGATTTGCTCAGGATTCCCATCTTCGCGCTCTCGATCGGCACCTCGGTCTGCTCGTTCTGCGCTCAGATGCTCGCCTTCGTGTCGCTGCCCTTTATGTTGCAGGAAACGCTGGGGTTGTCGCAGGTCGAAACCGGGCTGCTCATGACGCCTTGGCCCGCCGTGATCATCATCGCGGCGCCGATTGCGGGCCTGCTGTCGGACAAGGTGTCGTCGGGATGGCTGGGTGGCGTCGGACTTGTCGCGATGACGGTCGGGCTGTTGCTGCTCGCCACGCTCGGCGCGCATCCGGACGCCATGCAGATCGCGTGGCGCATGGCCTTGTGCGGCGCCGGCTTCGGCATCTTCCAGTCGCCGAACAATCGCACCATACTGTCCGCGGCGCCGCGCGAGCGCAGCGGCGGCGCGAGCGGCATGCTGGGCACCGCGCGTCTGACCGGCCAGACGCTCGGCGCGGCGCTGGTTGCGCTGATCTTCGGCATTGCGCCACAACACGGGCCGATCATCGCGCTCTATGTGGCCGCGTGCTTCTCGGCGGTTGCCGCGGTGATCAGCACGACGCGCGTCATGCAACGGGTCAACGCGCAACCGGCCTGAACGCTCGATTGAAGGGGACGGTCATGCCAACGCAAAAAGGGCGCGCCTCGCATGTCGCGATTCGCGCCCTTCTCTTCCAAACCCGCAAACGCTATTCGGAAGACGTGACCAGCACACGCGGCCGCACTGCAAGCCGCGCGACCGTTGATCCGGCTACGACGACGCGGTCACGTCAGCGAGCTTTACCGCTTTGGCCGTCACCGAAGATGCCGTCGCGACGTTGCGCAGATCGGCAAGGAAGGTATCGCGCCAGACCGACAGATTGTTCTCGCGCATCGGCGCCATCATGTCGGCGTGTCGCGCCTGGCGCTCGGCGAGCGGCATCGAGAGCGCGCGTTCCAACGCTTCGGCCATCTGCGACAGATCGAACGGGTTGACGACCAGCGCGCCCGGCAGTTGTTCGGCGGCGCCGGCGAATTGCGACAGCACCAGCACGCCCGGATCGGCCGGATCTTGCGACGCCACGTATTCCTTCGCGACGAGGTTCATGCCGTCGCGCAGCGGCGTCACGTAGCCGACCTGCGATTGACGGAACAGCGCCATCAGCAAATTGCGTTCGTACTTGCGGTTCAGGTATTGGATCGGCGTCCAGTCGAGCTGCGCGAACCGGCCGTTGATGCGGCCCGCTTCGCCCTCGAGCGTCTGACGAATCCGCTGGTAGGTCGTCACGTCCGCGCGTGTCGGCGGCGCGATCTGCACCAGCGATACGCGGCCGTGCCACCCCGGTGCGTTGAGCAGCAGCCGCTCGAACGCCTGGAAGCGCTCCACCAGACCCTTCGAGTAATCGAGGCGGTCGACGCTCATGATCAGCTTGCGTCCGCGCATGCCGTCGCGCAGGCTGCGCACCGGCTTGCGGTCGGTGAACTGCTCGGCGGCTTTGGCGATCGCGTCCGGATAGATCCCGATCGGATACGCGCCCACTTTCAGGAAACGGTTGTACGCGTGCACCATGCCGTCCTCGCTCGAGGTGCCGTGCTGGCCGCGCTCGATAAAGTCGACGAACGACTGGCGATCCGCGTCGGTCTGAAAGCCGATCACGTCGTAGCTGCACATGGCCTTGACCAGTTCTTCGTGCGGCGGAATCGTGCGCAGCACTTCCGGCACCGGAAACGGAATGTGCAGAAAGAAACCGATCGGATTCTTCACGCCGAGTTCGCGCAGGCAGCGCGCGAACGGCAGCAGGTGATAGTCGTGGACCCAGATAATGTCGTCGGGCTTGAGCAACTCCTTGAGCTGCTTCGCGAGCGTCGCGTTGACGCGCTGGTAGCCCGCGTATTCCTGCCGGTCGTAGCGCGACAAGTCATTGCGATAGTGGAACGTCGGCCACAGCGTCGCATTGGAAAAACCGCGGTAGTACTGGTCATAGTCGCGCTTGGTGAGGCCCACCGTCGCGTACGTCACATTGCCTTGTTTCTCGATCACCGGAGCGCTCGGCTCACTCACCGTTTCGCCGCTCCAGCCGAACCAGACCCCGCCGCTTTCCTTCAGCGCGTCCAGCACGCCGATAGCGAGGCCACCCGCTGCGGGACGGCCTTCCTGAGTCGGCGCGACACGATTCGATACCACGATCAGTCTGCTCATTGGTGCTCCACCTAGTTCAGTTGTTTCGTTGCATACGGATATGTGCCGAAAAGGTGCACGCAAGTCGCGTGCCGTTTTTTGAGACGCTGGAAATAAAAATGTATGCAAATGTGACAGACGAGCAAAAACGCGCGGCCCTATCACGCCGCGAAGAATTTTTTTCTGTTATGTATGACAAAACCGGAAAGCCTCTTACCGGCCGTCAAATCGGCTCAGGCGTCCTGCTCCGAGCCGAGGTCGCGCTGGTATTCCAGCCCTTCCGAACGCACGCCGCCCTGGTTGTGCTCGCCGTCAGGCGGCGCATCGGGCGCGACACGGTTCTGCCCTGCCGGATCGGGCGACGCCGGCGGGCTGTCTTTGCTGCCGCCCGGCCGGGAATCGCGCTTCGAGTGGCGCGCTGAACGTCGCAATGCTGGATGTCTCATGATCCACGCCTCCAGGGGAAGCCCGCCGCCAAGTTTGCGGCATTCATACAGTCTAGGGGTCACGACGGTAATTTGCCGGTAAAAGATGCGCCGGCTTTGTAACAAGTACATAAATTCCGTGCGCCGGACTGTGGTGTAACGCACAGAACGAGTCAGAGTTGCATGCGTAGCGGCTGTAACGTCTGACGTTGACTGGCTTGTGGCGTTTGCGTGGGCTGCGGCGGCGGATCGCCGATCGGCGGAGCGACCGGTTCTATGGGTTCGATCGGTTGCGGACTCGGATCGGGGCTCGGAACGGGAACGGTGTCGGGCTCGCCGGGGCTCGGCGGCGCAACCGGAGGCGGTGACGGCGGCTCGATCGGCTCGGGACGGTGAGCGTGCATCGGCAGGGGAAGCGCGGGAGCGGCAGCGTAGTCCGGCATGTTATTTATCCTCGTTTGCGTTCCACCAGATCGCAGCAAGGCCTGTGCCGTTACGGATGCGCCCCCGGCTGGCTGGCGCCTGTCGTGTCAGCGGCGCGGGTGGCGTTAAGCGTCCGCGCCGCCCAGCGCGCGTGATTCGTCGGCGGCGTCGCCGTCGTCACGCGCGTCGTTGCCGTACTCGACCAGACGGTTGTACAGCGTCTTCAGGCTGATGCCGAGAATCTCGGCGGCCCGCGTCTTCACGCCGCCGCACTGCTCGAGCGTAGCCACGATCAACTGACGGTCCGCTTCGGCGAGCGATGTGCCGAACGGAATCGTGATCGCCGTGCCGGCAGCGGGCTTCGACAGCGTGATCTGTAGCGGCACCGTCGCCGTGCTGTCCGAATCCGAACCGGACATGATGTGCGCGCGCTGCACATAGTTCTTCAGTTCGCGCACATTGCCCGGCCACGGATAGGACATGAGCATGTCCTTCACGGCCGCGGGGAAATGCTTCTTCGTGCTGTGACGTTCGTTGAGTTCGTCGAGGAACGCCTGAGCCAGCAGTTCCACATCCTTGCCCCGGTCGCGCAACGGCGGCAGGCTGATCGGGAACACGTTCAACCGATGGTACAAGTCGAGCCGCAGCTTGCCTTCCAGCACGGCCTGCTCGGGATCGCGGTTGGTCGCCGCAATCAGGCGCACATCGGTTTCGATTTCCTTGGTCGTGCCGACCCGCATGAACATGCCGGTTTCCAGCACGCGCAACAGCTTCACCTGCAACTCGATCGGCATCTCGGTGATTTCGTCGAGGAACAGCGTGCCGCCGTTCGCTCGCTCGAAATAGCCCTTGTGCTGACGATCGGCGCCGGTAAACGAGCCACGCTCGTGGCCGAACATTTCCGATTCGATCAGATTCGGCGAGATCGCGCCGCAGTTCACCGCAAGAAACGCGTGCTTGCGACGCAAGCTCAGTTGATGCAGTGTCTGCGCGGCGACTTCCTTGCCGGTGCCCGACTCGCCCACCAGCATGACCGAGGCCGCCGTCGGCGCGACACGGCCGATCTGGTCGTAGACCTCCTGCATGGCCGGCGAATTGCCGAGCATCAGGCCGAAGCGGCCCATGCGGCGCAATTCGCCGCGCAACGTGCCGATTTCCGCCTTCAGGTCACCGGCGCGCGGCAGGCGCGAGAGGATCGCCTTCACGCGCTGCATGTTGATCGGCTTCACCAGATAGTCGGTGGCGCCCATCTTCAGCGCGTTGACGGCCGACTCCACCGTGGCATGGCCGGTAATCACGATCACTTCCACGCCTGAGCGTGGATCCAGATCTTCGAACAGATCGACCCCGCTACCGTCGGGCAGCTTCAGGTCCGTAAAGACGACGTCCGGCATCTGCCGGACCAGTTGAATGCGCGCTTCGCGCAAATCGCCCGCGGTGGCGGTGGTCAGGCCGTCTTCCCCGATGATGGCGGAAAGCGCCTCGCGGGTACCAGCATCGTCATCGACAATCAGTACATGTGGCATCGCGTCTCGAAAGCCTGCAAGCGTGGGGATGGGAAAACATGCAAACGCGCATGCTGAAAAGCGTGCCGTCGACCTGGCGCTGCGCCGTTGGCGCGGGCTCTAATGTGAGCACCCACCAACTTTAAGGCAACGCACCAAGCCGACGACTTGATTCAATCTTGCAACAATACAAGGGCAAACCCGCCCGCCCAAAGCGTCATTGTTGTTTATTTGCCTATTATAAGGCTTTATCGAGACAAATTAGCAAGCTGTACGGGGCGCCGCCCCGTCAGTGCGGTGCGTCGGCGATGCCGTACAGGCGAGCCCGCTCAACTGCGCGGGAACGGCCATGCGCCGCCATTGCCATTCGGATAAGCGGAGCCGTTGGCGCCATGCGCGCTCGGGCTCGCGTCGCCCGCCGTGGTCGCCTGATTGGCGGTCGGCGCAGCCGGCGCGGCGACCGTGCCGCCCTCGTTCTCCCAACGGCTCAATTCGCGCGCCACAGGAACTTGTGCCGCACGGTTGCGCTGCTGTACGTAGCGCACAGCCAGAAAACCGCCGAGCGCCATCAGTGCGCCGAAGATGCCGATTTTGGGTCGTGCCATCGTGAACTCCTTGTCGTCATGAAGCGGATTGGTGCTCGAAAGCGTCTCAGCGCGCAGTCAGCACGCCGAGCAGAAAGCCGACGCCCGCGGCAATCCCGATCGAGCGCCACGGGTTGTGCCGCACGTAGCGTTCGGTATTGACGGTGGCCGCGCGGTAACGCCGCTGCGCGTTCTGCTGCGCATCGCCGAGTGCCGATTGCAGGGTTTCGACATGTGTGCCGAGTTTGTCGCGCAGTGCGCCGACGCCCTCTCCCGGCACGTTGGCGGCGAGCCGCAGCATTTCTTCCGAGTCCTTCAGCAGCACTCGCAGATCCTCGACAATCTTCTGGCCGCCGAGTGCAATCTGTTGCGTGGTGTAAGTCATCATTCACTCCTGGTCTGAGTTCGGCGTTCGCGTGTGCGTTCCGGCGAGTGCGCATATCGCTGCAAATTGGCGAATGGCGATCGCCACCGTCGCGCAACATGCCGATATGCAAGGCCGTCGCGCCAAAAAAGCACACGCGTGTCGGGTGGAAGTCGCAAACGCCGTGCCCGGTAAGTTTGCCCCGCGCGGGCCAAGCAAACACCAAGCCAGGCAGTTTCGACCGGCCGTGCATAAATGTATTTTTTAGGCCCTCACATCGTTTGCCGAAAACGGTGTCAAAGTGGTTAAATCAATCTTTGAGAGATAGCGGCATCGCTGGTTTATCTCATTCCCAGGCCTGCGCGCCGTAACAACGAACTCATTTGCACAGGACCCCCGCTTATGGCGTCAATCGACCTGGCCTCGCCCACCGTCTCCGCTGGCGGCAATGCTTCGGCACTGGCGAAGCAGCGCGTCGCGGACGGCATCGTGGGACTGAAATCGTACGGGTTGCTGTATGGCTCGTCGCCCGTGATGCTGGATCTGTACCAGCAGATCGAACGCGTCGCTGGCACCGACGCGACCGCGCTGATCATCGGCGAATCCGGCACCGGCAAGGAACTGATTGCCCGCACGATTCACGATCAAAGCAGCCGCAAGGACGCACCGTTCGTCGCCGTGAATTGCGGCGCGATTCCCGACGAGCTCATCGAAGCCGAACTGTTCGGCCATGAGAAGGGCAGTTTCACCGGCGCGGTCCAGGGCCGCATCGGCTACTTCGAACATGCGAACGGCGGCACCCTGTTCCTCGACGAAATCACCGAAATGGCGCCGGTACGCCAGGTGAAGCTACTGCGCGCGCTGGAAACCGGCACCTTCTACCGGGTCGGCGGCAATGACCTGATCAGCGGCAACGTGCGCGTGATCGCCGCGACCAATCGCGACCCCGCCATCGCAGTCAAGGAAAACGGACTGCGTGAAGATCTCATGTACCGGCTCGCGGTTTTCCCGCTGCGCGCGCCGCCGCTGCGCGAGCGCGAGAGCGATCGCGAACTGCTTGCGCAGCACTTCCTCGCGCTGCTGAATCAGCAGGAAGGGACGGGCAAAAGCTTCAGCAAACGCTCGATCGAAACGCTGCGCACCTGGTCGTGGCCAGGCAACGTGCGCGAGTTGAAGAACGCGGTGTATCGCGCGTTCATTCTCGCGGAGAAGATCGTGGAGTTGCCGCATCCGCATCTCGCGTCGCGCGTGAAAAAACCCATGACGCAGGGCGACGCGATGAGCGTATGGATCGGCACGCCGCTCGCCGACGCGCAAAAGCAGATCATTCTCGGCACGCTCAAATATTGCGGCGGCGACAAACGACGCGCGGCCAAAGCTCTCGGCGTGAGTCTCAAGACCTTGTACAACCGCTTGAGCGCATACGGCGACGAAGGGGCGGAAGACGAGCCCGAGCAATAACGTCACGACGCGGCACTCAGGTGGCGACGCCGCGTGAGTGCTTGCGACGGCGCCTGAATGTCCGGGCACATGCGTGCTTCGGCGCCTGACCACCAGTTGCAAAAGGCCTGTGCTGCGCGACTTGAACGACAAACCAAATCCCTTCGCACCACCAATCAAAAAGCGTCCACTGCCCAACAGAAACCGATTTGTCTCGCACCATCTTTTGCAATTGCTTGCATTTTCCCTCTGCCAATTACAAATAGCATCCTGCAAAATGCGGCACACGCATTGCTAGGTGGGGAACGCGTGTTACTCGTTCGCACAGTTGATATCGAGCGCGAACGAAAGGCACTTGCAGGAGCAGAGACAGGGAAATGCAAAAAAGTATGGTGTGGGCTGAATGGGCAAAACAAACAGCCGGGCGTGGACGTCCCAATGCGACGGCGCTCGTTGCTCTCGCTGTGGCGATCTCATCGGCGTTGAGCGGCTGTAGCTCGCTCTATTCGGAAGGCGCCACTGCCGGCGCCGGTATCGCAGGCGCCGCGCTCGCGGCGAAGGTCACCAACAACGCGGCTGTCGCGACCGGTATCGGTCTCGGCGCGGTGGCCGCGGCGCGTGCCGGGGTGCAGTACTCGGAGCGCGTGGTCCACAAGAATACGCAGGACGGCATCGCGAAAATTGCCGGTCCGCTGGACGTCGGCGCAATCGCGCCGTGGAGCGTGACCCATTCGATGCCGATCGAAGACGACGAGCACGGCCGCGTCACCGTCAGCCGCACGATCAGCGCGGGCGCGCTCGACTGCAAGGAAATCGTCTTCTCCGTCGATCAGACGGCGACCAAGAACGTGCCGGCGAGCAGCGCGTTTTACGTGGCGTCGATCTGCCGTGACGGCGACAACTGGAAGTGGGCGTCGGCCGAACCCGCCACCGAACGTTGGGGCGCGTTGCAATGACGGCGCGTTCGTATACGGCTGGCCTCACGGTGCGCCGGCCTCGCCTCGCTGCCTGGTCCGGCAACCGGTTGCGGCTCGTGCTGGCCGGCGCGCTTTGCGTCGGCGCAAGTGTGCTGACAAGCGGCTGCTCGTCGGTGGGCGCGGCGAGCGGCGCGGCGGCGGGCGTCGCGTCCGGGCTGGTCACGTCCAATCCGGCAGTCGGCATCGGCATCGGCATTGCGGTGCAGGCGGCCACCGACGAAGCCGTCGGCCGCTACATGCGCACCATGCACACGGATCAGCAGAACATGATCGCCGCGTTGGCGGGCGCCATGCCGGTCGGCGAGACTCGCCCCTGGTCGGTCAAGCACACGCTGCCGATCGAGAACGGCCACGGCCAGGTGCGCGTGACGCGCGCGTTCGGTTCGGCCCTCGCGCTCTGCAAGGAATTCGTGTTCTCGGTGCAGGACGGCGACGGCCCGAACGCGCATGAGGACTGGTACACGGCGAGTGCGTGTCAGCAGGACAAAGGCTGGAAGTGGGCGTCCGCGGAACCGGCCGTCGCACGCTGGGGCAGTCTGCAATAAATGCGCGGAAATGAAAAAACGGCAGGGTCTCCCCTGCCGTTTTTGCTTTGAGCCGGCTTCGCGCGTCTTAATCGACTCAAACGCGCAACTCGAAGGCGCTTAAGACTCCACGTCTTCCAAACTGAAGATTTCGGTCTGGTCGTTGTACGAGAAGATCTCGCCATAACGGCCCCAGTTGATGACCGCGTCGAGCGTTTCTTCCGCGGCGCTGTCCGACAGAAAATCCTCCAGCTCCTGCTCGAAGCGCACGCGCGGCGCGCGATGCCCCGGCCGTTCGTTGAGCACTTTCTTGATTCGCGCGGCGAGCGGCACGTGCCGCAACAGATGCTCGGCGAACATCATCTTGCGTTCCTGGGTGCCGAACTCGGAGAACACGCGCGCCGGCGGCGTCAGGAAAATGTCGCCTTCGCGTATGTCGGCGAAACCGAGGTGCTGCAGCACTTCGGCGACCGGGAACAGATCGTCCACCTCCAGATGCAGCGAACGGGCGATTTCCGGCATGTCGGCGCGGCCGTGGTACGGCGCCGCGGCCAGCGTTTCGATCAGACCGGCCATCAGGTTGGTCGACACGTGCGGCAGCCAGCTATGCAGCTCGAGACCCTTCCTGGTCTTTTCGTCGGTCTGACGCGCGGTCATCTTCGCGTAGATATCGTCCACCAGCCGGCGGAAAGCCGGGTCCAGACGATTACGCGGATGCTTGAACGGCACCTTGATTTCGGCGATCACACGGCCCGGATTCGACGACAACACCAGAATGCGGTCGCACATGAACACCGCTTCCTCGATGTTGTGCGTGACGATCAGCACGGCCTTGATCGGCATGCGGCCTTGCGTCCACAGATCGAGCAGATCGGTACGCAGCGTTTCGGCGGTCAGCACGTCGAGCGCGGAGAACGGCTCGTCCATGAGCAGCAGCGTGGGATCGACCACCAGCGCGCGCGCAAAGCCGACGCGCTGGCGCATGCCGCCCGACAACTCGCGCGGATAGGCGTTTTCGAAACCGTCCAGACCGATCAGGTCGATCGCCGCCAGCGCGCGCGTGCGCCGCTCGCTCGCGCCGACGCCTTGCGCTTCGAGACCCGCTTCCACGTTTTGCAGCACGGTCAGCCACGGAAACAGCGCGAAGGTCTGGAACACCATCGCGACGCCCTTGGCGGGACCGTCGAGCGGCTTGCCCATGTAGGTGACTTCACCGTCGGTCGGCTCGATCAGACCGGCGATGATGCGCAACAGCGTCGACTTGCCCGAGCCCGAACGTCCAAGCAGTCCGACGATCTCACCTTCGCGAAGCGACAGATTCGCGTCGTCGAGGACGAGCAGTTCGCCCTGCGACTTGTTGAACCCGCGGCACACGTCCTTGACGAGCAGGATCTCTTCGCCGAGGCGCGGCGGCTTCGGCGGGGTCTGGATCGGCGCGGCGGTCATAGCAGCTTTAGGATTTTGCATCGCGTTTTGCCTTTATTACTCAATCGAGCCGGAGCTTGGCTTCGGCGTAGGCGTACATCGGACGCCACAGCAGGCGGTTGAACAGCGTCACGAACAGGGACATCACGGCAATGCCCACGATGATCTTCGGATAGTCGCCCGCGGCGGTGGACTGCGCAATGTAAGCGCCCAAACCGTGCGCGGCCACTTTGGTGTCGCCCCACTGCACGAATTCCGCGACGATGCTCGCATTCCACGCGCCGCCCGACGCGGTGATCGCGCCCGTGACGTAGTACGGGAAAATGCCCGGCAGAATCGCCTGACGCCACCATTGCCAGCCGCGGATGTGGAAGTTCTTGGCCGCCTCGCGATAGTCGTTCGGATACGACGTCGCGCCGGCGATCACGTTGAACAGGATATACCACTGGGTGCCGAGCACGATCAGCGGCGACAGCCAGATGTCCGGGTTCAGATGGAAGCGCACGATCGCGATCACGAACACCGGGAACAGCAGATTGGCCGGGAACGCGGCGAGAAACTGCGCGAGCGGCTGGATCTTTTCGGCGAGCGCCGGGCGCAAGCCGATCAGCACACCCACCGGCACCCAGATCACCG
Organism: Paraburkholderia sp. BL9I2N2; assembly: GCF_004339745.1. GTDB lineage: Bacteria > Pseudomonadota > Gammaproteobacteria > Burkholderiales > Burkholderiaceae > Paraburkholderia. Next base: position 3,179,181 of record NZ_SMGP01000001.1, read on the forward strand.
AGGCGATCGCGATCAGCACCACCACCCGCAGCAGCGTGATCAGCCCGAGCACGAACACGTGCCAGACTTCATCCAGCGACACACCGGTGCGCACATAGATCACGACGCGATACACCACATAGACGGTCGTCAGCAGCACCAGCGTCGCCCACACGATATCGCCGACGCGCGAACTCTTCTGCATCTGCGGAATCTGGAAGCGCGGCCCCTGGAACGCCGGCAGCCGCAACGGCACGCGCGCGGCCTTGGCGAACATCCAGCCGAGCGGCACCAGCAGCCGGTGGATCAGGCGGGTGCGGCGGATCAGATCGAGCAGCCACGATTCCGGCGCGTCGCCCGAACTGGTGGTTTCCATGCGGAACTTGTCGGCCCACGCGACAAGCGGACGGAACAGGAACTGGTCGTAGGCGAGAATCACGACCGTCATCGCGAGGATCACCCAGCCGATCGCGTGCAGGTTCTTGTCCGAGATCGCCTGCGCGAGATAGGCGCCGATCCCCGGCAGCGTGATCGTTCTGTTGCCGACCGTGATCGCCTCGGAGGCGACCACGAAGAACCAGCCACCCGACATCGACATCATCATGTTCCAGATGAGGCCCGGCATCGAGAACGGCACTTCCAGCTTCCAGAAGCGCTGCCATGAAGTCAGGTGAAAACCGCGCGAGACTTCGTCCAGATCGCGCGGCACGGTTCGCAGCGACTGATAGAAGCTGAACGTCATGTTCCACGCCTGGCTCGTGAAGATCGCGAAGATCGCCGCGAGCTCGGCACCGAGTACGCGCCCCGGGAACAGTGCTAAAAAGAAGGTGACCGTAAACGAAATGTAGCCCAGCACCGGCACCGACTGCAGGATGTCGAGAATCGGCACCAGCACTAGCCCGGCGCGGCGGCTCTTGGCCGCCAGCGTGCCGTACACGAGTGTGAAGGTCAGCGAGGCGACCATGGCCGCGAGCATGCGCAGCGTGGTGCGCATTGCATATTCAGGCAGGTTCGCCGGGTCGAGCGAGATGACTTGAGTCTTGAGCGTCGACATGGGCGCCAAGGTCTCGTGAAAGCCGATCGCCGCCATGGCGATCACACAGATGATCAGCGGGAAGGCGACGAAGTCCCAGCGGTTGGGCAGCACCCGCCATGCCGAAGCATTGGCGGTGCGCTTCAGGTTGAAGCTGAAGTCCATCAGATGCCCTCCCCGTCGAACCATGCGCTCAAGAACAGCAAGGAGGCCGCGGCTTCGGCGCGGCGGTCTGAAGATCGGTCCGGAAAGCGGAAATCAGGCATGGCAAAACGCGTGTGCGCGGTAAATCGTTAGCGTTGGAGACACGTGAACCGGTGACGAATGTGTCCGTGGACGAACCCGCCCAGGACCGCAACCGTCAAGCCAGACTCCTGTCGCCGCAGGCGCCGCCCGTAAGGGCTGGCGAGCTTTCCTTGTTTTGGACGGCACGACACTACACCATCCTATGTTTCAGGCACAACCTTTCGCGGCAAATAGCAATAAATAGCGGAAAACCTCAGATTGCCGCCCTCGCGCCAGCGAGCACTGTTCGCGACTCAGACTATTTACGTGGCGCGCCGACCACATCTTCGACCCTCGCGGCGGCTGCCGCGATAGCTCAGAAGCCCACCCGAAAAATCCGAACGACCATCAAGAATCCGGCCGGGCTGCCGTTAATAACCTGATGGACGCGGCAGTCGCACTTCGCATTCCCGCAATAACGGTGGCGTCTGGCCCCATGACGGTTAAAATCAGGAGACGACGCCTGTTATCGGTTCATCCCGGGCCACAGCGACGGCGTATTGCCGACCGCTTCCACAGGGGCGAAACAGCGCAAGCGCGCTGCCACGAAAGAGCCAGTTGCATGTCACAGCCAGACGGATCAGAGAGTCGATGAACAGGACAACCTTGCGCCAGGCAACCGGGCCGGTCAGCTTCATGCTGATCGTCCTGGTTTGCTGGTTCGTGGCCGGCATGGTTGCGGACCGGATGGTACAGCAAGAGCTGGACGCAGCCCTGCGTGCGCAGCGGCAAATGTCCGCGTCGATCGTGGACAACATGGCGGAGGTGATCGCCAGCGACCTTGCGATGTCTCGCGCCATCCCCGCAACCATGGCCGAGATGGACGTGGTCCAGCGCGCTCTGGTGCAATCCCAGAATTATGCCGTGAACGGCGAAGCGACGGAACCCGTCCTGCGCGCCGCGTTGCTGAAAGACAAGCAGATGAGCGCCGTGAGCAACTTCCTGCACGACGCGCAAGGCTTCTCCGGGCTCGACCAGATCTGGCTTGTCAACGCCAACGGCGTCTGCGTCGCCTCGAGCAACTCCATCAACAATCCGCTCGCGGCCGAGCGCTCCTTCGTCGGCACCGACATGCGCGTGCGCGGCTACCTGACGAACGCGCTGCTCGGCGCGTTCTCCGAAGCCTATGGCGTCGGCCGCGCGAGCGGCGAGCCCGGCATCTTCATCGCCGCGCCGGCATACGCGGACGGTCTGCTGGTCGGCGTGGTCGTCGCCAAGGTCGGGATCGCCCGGCTGCGCCACTGGGTCGCGCACGCCGGGACCTTCGTCGCCGACGACAACGGCGTCATCATCATGGCGCACAGCAGCGAGCTCGAAGGCCGAGCGCTGCCGAACTCACGCGTCACGCAAATGACGCCCGCCGAGCGCAAGGTCATCTACCTGCGCGACGCGATTCCCGACATCCATATCAGCGTGGATTCGCAAGTGCGCGAACAGGCGCCGTGGGTGCCGTCAGCCGTGGCCGGGCAACTGTTCGGCATGTCCGACCGGCCTATGCCGTCGCTCTATCAGACGCGCGGCGGCCTGAACTCGGGGCTGTCGGCGCATCTGGTCGATCCGCTCGTGGCCTGGCCGGAACTGCTGCGCAATCACAAGCGCGATCATTTGCTGGTGTTTCTGACGCTGGCCGGTACAGTCGCGCTGGCGTGGGTGATCACGGTGTCGTATGTGCGCGAGCGGCGCCACCATCGCGCCACGCGCGATCTCGCTGAACAACTGCAATCCGCCAACACGCTGCTGTCGGCCGAGGCGCGCCACGACGCGCTGACCGGCGCGCTGTCGCGGCGCTACTTTCTCGACCTGCTGCGCCATGAGATCGAACGCGCGCATGCCGGCCACGAACCGCTGTGCATGGCGATCGCCGACCTCGACCACTTCAAGCAGATCAACGACCGCTTCGGCCACGCCGCAGGCGATCGTGCGCTCGAACATTTCGTCGACACCTGCCGCGCCGAGCTGCGCGGCGCCGACGCGATCGGCCGGCTCGGCGGCGAAGAGTTCGGCCTGCTGCTGCCGGCCACGGATCTGGCCGGCGGCCACGAAGTCGTCGAACGCTTGCGGCTGCGTCTGAAAGCGGTCCCTTCGCCGAAGCTGCCCGCTTCGGTGGGCTTGAGCGTGAGCATCGGCATCACCGAACTCTCGCCCGACGATCTGCCCGAGCGAATCATGAGCCGCGCCGACATGGCGCTCTACGCGGCGAAATCGGGCGGCCGCGACCGCACCGAAGCCTTGCCGCCCGACGACACCGCACCGCCCACCCGCACGGTGGCCAACGTGTGGTGATGCGCTCGGCAGACGCGAAACACCGGCGTCTCAATCAACACGCAAGCTGATGCAAGGCAAGACCCGCCCTCCGGCATCCCCTAACGAAGCAGGTATGATCGACCCTGATATCGAGGTTGCCGCTACCGCTTTAACGGGAGATTCGCATGAAGGGAAATTTGGTGATCGTGTGTCGCGATCAGGATGCTGACGCGTTCGACCATCTGCTAGCTGAATACGGCGCGTTCCAGACGCGCCTGTCGTCCACCGCGTGGTATCTGAAACTGGAGGTGGCGCCGGAACTGATTCAGGAAGAGATCCTGGCGCGTCTCGGCAAATACACCACGCACTATATTTTCGAAGCCGAAACGGTGACGTGGAACACGGTGGATAGCGACGCGGCGAATGCGCTGAATACGTTGTTCTCGGACTAGCGCGCCGGTTTCCGGCCGCACCTCTGAACCTTGCGTTCGGATCCCGAGGGCACGGCGCGGGCCGGGAGGCCGACACCGCGCACTGCACGACTTACCAGGCGCTTTCCGACGCTGCCGCGACCCGCGGCAACACTTCAAACGGAAAGCTCATCAGGACTCGCAAACCACGGCCACCGTGGTTGCCGATCTCCCACTCCCCGCCCGCACGCCTTACCAGCCGCTCGACAATGGCGAGCCCGAGACCGCTATGGCCGTTGCCGCCGCGCGCCGGATCGAGCCGCACGAAAGGCCGGCTGGCGTTGATCAGGTCTTGGGCCGCGATACCGCTGCCGCTGTCGCTCACCGACAAGGTGAAGCCCTGCGAGCTACGCGCCGTGGCGACGACGATCGGCGGCGCACCGTAGGCATGCGCGTTGTCGAGCAGGTTCGACAGAATCCGGTCGAGCGTGGCGGCGGGCAACAGGAACGCCGGCCCCGCATTGAGTTCCGTCTGCACCGTGGCCACACCGGAGGCTACCGCGCGATAGCTGCGCACCACCCGCTCGCACTGCGCGTCCACTTCCACCGTTTCGCTGCGATCGGCGCCGTCGTGCGCGAACACCAGAAATTGTTCGACGATATGCGTCATGGAATCGACGTCGCGCACCACGCCGTCGCGCATCTTCACTTCGTCCATCATTTCGGCGCGCAGCCGCAAACGCGCGAGCGGCGTTTTCAGATCGTGCGCGACGCCCGCCAGCATCACGGCGCGGTCGTTTTCCGTGCGCGCCACTTCCTGGACCATCTGATTAAAGCCGTGCGTGAGTTGACGCAATTCGCGCGGCCCGCGCTCCGGCACCGGCGGCACCGGCAAGCCGCGGCCGAAGCGCGCCACAGCCTGGGCGAGCGAGCGCAACGGCTGCTGCAGCGCCCACGCGGCGAACAGCGCCGCCATCACTGCGAACGAGAAAATGATGGCAAGCCACAGCACCGTGCGGTCGAGCGAGCGCGGCGTGCGCAACGGCTGCACCGGTACGACGATCCAGCTTCGGTCGGAGGTGGCGCGCACCCATAGCGTGGGCGGACGACCCGGCAGGCCGACGCGCACCTGCGTGCCGGACGGCATGCGGTCGCGCACGTCTTCGACGAAGCGTTCGAGCGGCGGCGGCATGTCCACGGCCTCCGGCGGCACTTCAGGGCTCGCCGGGTCGACCAGTTTGACGCGCGACGGCAATGGCTGATCCGGCGTTCGGGGCGACGTGTTGACGCACCGCGTCGACGAGGAAGGTCGCTTCCTCGACCGCGTAGCGCGTTTGCAGTTGACTGCGCTCTAGGCGCATGAGCGCGTACCACGCGAAATGCGACAGCAGCAGCACCGCGACGACTAGCAGCGCTAGCCGCCCGAACAGCGAATCAATGGGCCGGCGCATGCTGTTCGCCGTCGGGCACGAACACGTAGCCGCGGCCGCGCACAGTCTGAATGAAGCGCGGTGTGGACGGATCGGTTTCGAGAATGCGGCGCAGACGCCAGACCTGCACGTCGATGCCGCGGTCGGTGCCGTCGTATTCCGGACCGTGCAGCAGTTCGAGCAAGCGCTCGCGCGTAAGCGTGCGCATGGGGTGATTGACGAAAATCTTCAGCAACGCGAATTCGCTGCCCGACAACGTGAGCGGCTTGTCTTCCAGATGCAGCGTGCGCGACTGGAAGTCCAGCGTGAAGCGGCCGAAATTGAACGGCTCGCGCTGCTCCGGCGCCGCCGCCGACGGCAGCGTGCGGCGGCGGCGCAGCACCGCCTGTACGCGCGCGAGCAACTCGCGCGGATTGAACGGCTTGCCGAGGTAGTCGTCCGCGCCGAGTTCCAGCCCGACGATGCGGTCGACGTCGTCCGCCCGCGCCGTGAGCATGATCACGGGGATGTCGTCGCCCGACGCGCGCAGCTTGCGCAGCGCCGTGAGCCCGTCGACCCCCGGCATCATCAGGTCGAGCACGATCAGATCCGGGCGCTCGCGTTCGAGCCTACGCTCGAGCGAGCCCGCGTCGTGCAGCACCGAAACCTCGATGCCCTGGCGGGCCAGATAGTCGCGGAGCAGATCGCGCAATTCGACGTCGTCGTCGACAACAAGTATTTGAGTAGCCATGGGATGAAGTTTAACGCGCAGCAGGATGGGTTTTCGATTTCAAACCGGCCCCAAGGGTTACCGGGTGTTACGGTGAAAGGTGTGCGTAATCCCCCGTAACAGCCGCATCCTGCCACGTAACACAGCGAACTGCGCAGTTCTCTACGCTGTGTCTTACCGAATGCAGGCCGTCCACTTTAACCGGTTGCATCGTCGGCTATTCCATTACAGGGAGTCTCACATGTCTACCAAAAAGATGTCGCGCGTTCTCGCCGTTGCCGCCACTGCTCTCGCCATCGGCGCGGGCGCCGCCTATGCCGCACAACCCGCCGAACACGGCGGCCCCGGCGGCTGGCACGGCCACTTCATGAAGCAATTGACCCAGCTCCACGATCAGTTGAAGCTGAACGCGGATCAGGAAAAGCAGTGGCAAGCCGCGCTCGACACCATGAAGCAGAACCACGAGGCGATGCGCGCCAATCATGAACAGATCAAGAACCAGTTCAAGGCTGCGCAGCAACAGCCGATCCTGGATCTGAACGCCATGGCGGCCGCGCACCAGCAAGTCGAGCAGAAAGACGCGCAACTGCGTCAGCAAACCTCGGATGCCTGGCTCAAGTTCTACAACGGCCTGAACGACCAGCAGAAGACCACCGTCAGCACGGCGCTCAAGCAGCGCTTTGCGAAGATGGAGTCGCGTCATGAAAAGATGCACGAGCGCTGGGAGCATCGCAAGGGCGCGGCATCGGCGCCGGCGGCCAATCAGTAAGCGGCCCGGTATCGATGCACAGGCGGCCCGCGTGGCCGTCTGCGTTGCTGGATGCAAAAACGCCACGGCGGTCGGCCTTCCGTGGCGTTTTTTTTTGACTACGTGAAGCGGCGCGGTGTGTGCGCGCGGACAGCCGCGATGCGTGCGTGAGGCTTGCTCGTTGCGCCTTCAACTATTCCTTCAGTGAAAACGCAACCGAACGAGCACGGCTTAGCCGTTGAGCTGCCCCAGATCGAACAGCAGCACTTCAGCGTTCTCGCCCTTCTCCAGCGTCACCGTATCCGTGTCGCTGAGCTTGGCGGCGTCGCCCGCATGGAGCGTCTCGCCGTTCACCGTCAGCGCGCCGCGCGCCACGTGCACATAGGCGAGCCGTCCTTTGGGCAGCGCGAACGTGGCCGATTCCGCGCCGTCGATCAACGCCGCGTAAATCGACGCATCCGCATGGATCGTCACCGAACCGTCGCGGCCGTCGGGCGACGCGACCACGCGCAGGCGGCCGCGCTTGTCGGCGGCGTCGAAGCGCTTTTCCTCGTAGCTGGGCTGATTGCCCGCGCGCTGCGGAATTACCCAGATCTGCAGCAGATGCGCAGATTCGTCCTGCGACGCGTTGAACTCGCTGTGCTGCACGCCCGTGCCGGCGCTCATGCGCTGCACGTCGCCGGGACGGATCGTCGAGCCATTGCCCATGCTGTCGCGGTGCGCCAACGCGCCTTCGAGCACATACGTGACGATTTCCATGTCGCGATGGCCGTGCGTGCCGAAGCCCTCGCCGCCGGCGATACGGTCTTCGTTGATGACCCGCAGCGGGCCGAAATGCACGTGCTGGGGATCGCGATAGTCGGCAAACGAGAAGCTGTGATACGAGTCGAGCCAGCCGTGGTTGGCGTGACCGCGTTCTTCGGAGCGGCGAATCTCGAACATGGAAGTACTCCTGGTGAGTAAATAGCGATGCCGAGAATGTATGGGCATGGCCTGCACTAAACAATCGGCGCGGGTGCACCGGATCGTTCCATAAATCGGTGCAATCGCGCGTCGGCGCGGTCCGGGCGCGCGTGCAAGACCGCGGCTGCGATTCCGGCCCCGGCATAGGTACGACAAACGCCCCGCACATGAGTCGCGCATCCGCCGCAAGCGCGACCGGCCCCGCTCGGGTCCTGGAAAGAACGCACCAGCGTCGCGCCCGCACAACGTCCGCGCGCGCCAGTTTGCCGCCGCCGGCGTTCCGGACTGGCGCCTCGTCCCTGTTCGGGTAAAATACCGCGCTTTTCGAGATTGCGTGCGCGCCGAAGGCGCACCGGCGAGCCCGGCATGGCGGGCCGCGGTGGGTCGGCTGCAGCTTTCGGACCCGCGCCGGGCTGCCTAGATGCATCGGATGCACGCGCCGCGCTCCGAAGCAGAAACCCGAGCGGCGCGACAATTTTGACCGCCTAGAATAGCGACGGCCGGCCACGAGCCGGCGGTCGTCGAGATCGAAGCACCACGACGATCAGTTTGACCCAGGAGAAACATGAAGAAGTTCGCACTCTGCGTGGCGCTTACGGTCATGGCCACCGGCGCGCTGGCGAAAGAGTGGAAAACCGTGCGAATCGGGGTGGACGCCAGCTATCCGCCGTTCGAATCCAAGGCGCCCAACGGCCAGGTGGTCGGCTTCGACGCCGATCTGACCCGCGCACTGTGCGCGAAGATGAACGTGAAATGCGTGTGGGTCGAGCAGGATCTCGACGGCATCATTCCGGCGTTGAAGGGCAAGAAGTACGACGCGATCGTGTCCTCGCTGACCATCACGGACAAGCGCCGCGAGCAGATCGACTTCTCCGACAAGCTGTTCGACGCCCCCGCCCGCATGATTGCCAAGGCAGGCTCGCCGCTGCTGCCCACAGCTGATTCGCTGAAGGGCAAACGCGTCGGCGTCGAACAGGGTTCGACTCAGGAAGCCTACGCCAAAGTCTGGTGGGAGCCCAAAGGCGTGACCGTGGTGCCTTATCAGAATCAGGATCAGGTGTACGCCGACCTCGCTTCGGGGCGTCTGGACGCCGCCTTGCAGGACGAAGTGCAGGCCGACGCCGGTTTCCTGAAGACGCCGCGCGGCAAAGGCTTCGGCTGGGCGGGCCCGGAAGTGAAGGACCCGAAGACGATCGGCGAAGGCACGGCCATCGGCCTGCGCAAGGACGACGCCGAGCTGAAGGCAATGTTCAACCAGGCGCTGGCGCAGGTTCACCAGGACGGCACGTTCAGGAAGCTCGAGAAGCAGTACTTCGACTTCGACATCTATCCCGGGCGTTGAGCCGGGCATCGAGTCTGGACATTGAACCCGGGCACAGAATGCAGCACCCACGAAACTCGGGGCTCGCCCGCATGGGCTTTCACGAGGCTTCGTAATACAGTCGGCAGTAGATTCACAAGCAGTTTCACAACGAGAGTCGAAAAGCGCGCTGCAAGACCGGCAACGGCCATGCAGTCATGATTTGCACAGCGGTGCGCTGTGCGCCGCAGGTCACAGCGAGCCTCAGGCTCGCGGCAAACGCGGCGCAGAGTTGGCCGCGTCTTTCGCGGTGTGTCGCAAACACATCGTCAAGGACCCCATATGTTCCTTCAAGGCTACGGCCCGCTGCTCCTCAACGGCACCTGGCAGACCGTCAAACTGGCGGTGTTGTCGCTGGCGTTCGCTTTCGTGCTGGGCCTGCTCGGCGCGGCGGCGAAACTGTCGAAAAACCGTTTCTCCTACGGCGTCGGCACGGTCTACACCACGCTCGTGCGCGGCGTGCCCGACCTGGTGCTGATGCTTCTGCTCTTCTATAGCATCCAGATCTGGCTGAACAACCTGACCGATCTGCTCGGCTGGGACCAGATCGACATCGATCCCTTCGTGGCCGGCGTCGCGGTGCTCGGCTTCATTTACGGCGCGTACTTCACCGAGACCTTCCGCGGCGCGTTTCTCGCGGTGCCGCGCGGCCAACTCGAAGCCGGCGCGGCTTATGGCATGACGGGCTGGCAGGTGTTCACCCGCGTGATGTTCCCGCAGATGATGCGCTTCGCGCTGCCCGGCATCGGCAACAACTGGCAGGTGATGGTGAAGGCCACCGCGCTGGTGTCGATCATCGGTCTTGCCGACGTGGTCAAGGCTTCGCAGGACGCGGGCAAAGGCACGCTGCGGTTCTTCTTCTTCACCCTGTTCGCAGGGGCGATCTATCTCGTCATCACCACAGTGTCCAACTTCGTGCTGATGTACCTCGAAAAGCGTTACTCGACCGGCGTGCGAAAGGCGGATCTATGATCGAGATCATTCAGGAATACTGGCGCAACTATCTCTACACCGACGGCTATCGCATCACCGGCGTCGCGATCACGCTGTGGCTGCTGGTGGTGTCGATCGGGCTCGGCTTCTGCCTGTCGATTCCGCTCGCGGTGGCGCGCGTGTCGAAGAGGAAGTGGCTCTCCCGCCTCGTGTGGCTGTATACGTACATCTTCCGCGGCACGCCGCTGTATGTGCAACTGCTGCTCTGCTACACCGGCTTGTACAGCCTCGAAGTCATTCGAAATCACGAGCTCACCAATGCGTTCTTCCGCGACGGCATGCATTGCACGCTGCTCGCTTTCACGCTGAACACCTGCGCGTACACCACCGAGATTTTCGCCGGCGCGATCAAGGCGACGCCATACGGCGAGATCGAAGCGGCACGCGCGTACGGCATGTCGTCGTTCACGCTGTACCGGCGCGTGATTCTGCCGTCGGCATTGCGCCGCGCGCTGCCCTACTACAGCAATGAAGTGATCCTGATGCTGCATGCGACCACCGTCGCGTTTACCGCGACCGTGCCGGACATTCTCAAGATCGCGCGCGATGTGAACTCCGCGACGTATCAGTCGTTCAATGCATTCGGCATCGCAGCCCTGCTCTATCTGTGCATTTCTTTCGCGCTCGTGTGGCTGTTCCGCCGCGCCGAGCGCCGCTGGCTCGCTTACCTGCGGCCGCAAGGCAAGTAACCCGGGGCACCGCGCCCTCCGCAAGTAAGCATGCCCAAGGATCCTGATGACCACCAAGAAGCAAAAGCTCTTCGTCGACGAGCTTCACAAACAGTACGGCGACAACGAAGTTCTCAAGGGCGTGTCGCTCAAGTCCAACGCCGGCGATGTGATCAGCGTGATCGGCTCGTCCGGTTCGGGCAAGAGCACGATGCTCCGCTGTATCAACTTTCTCGAGCAGCCGAACGCCGGGCGCATCTTCGTCGACGGTGAGGAAGTGCGCACGCAGATTGGCAAGAACGGCGCGTTGCGCGTGTCGGACCCGAAGCAGTTGCAGCGCGTACGGACCAGGCTGTCGATGGTGTTCCAGCACTTCAACCTGTGGTCGCACATGAACGTGCTCGAAAATATCATCGAGGCGCCCGTCAACGTGCTGGGTCTGAAGCGCAAGGAAGCCGAAGATCGCGCGCGTGAGTATCTGGAAAAGGTGGGGCTCGCGCCGCGCCTGGAGAAGCAGTATCCGTCACATCTTTCGGGCGGGCAGCAGCAGCGTGTCGCGATCGCGCGTGCGCTGGCCATGCATCCGGATGTGATGCTGTTCGACGAACCGACTTCCGCGCTCGACCCCGAACTGGTCGGCGAAGTGCTCAAGGTCATGCAGACGCTCGCCGAAGAAGGCCGCACGATGATCGTCGTCACACATGAAATGGCGTTTGCGCGCAACGTGTCGAATCACGTGATGTTTCTGCATCAAGGCCGGGTGGAAGAAGAAGGCCATCCCGACGAAGTATTCAGGAACACGAAGAGCGACCGGCTCAAGCAGTTCCTGTCCGGAAGCCTCAAATAAAAAACTCAACAACACCGGATTCAGCCCGCTATTTGGGTTGTAGTCAAAGTAGCATTACAAGGCGCTTACTAGCGCCTTTTTTGTTTCGCTCACCTGTGCATTCCGGCGATTTCCGCCGCGAAAACCGCGCCCCGCAAGCCTCGAACTCCCGCCTTTTCGCCCTACTCTGCCGCATTTAAAGCGTCAATAGTGGCAATCCTTAACGTTGCCCGCGCCGATCCGTGATTCCCTTGTCGCATAAGGGTTTTCGCGTTTTTCGAAGGCCTTGTGACGGGTCGTCGCGCACATTCGTATTGCAATTTGGAGACATCGATCGAGGCAGGTACTAATTTCTTCTCCCAGTTCAGGGTATTTTTGATAAATTAGTAACCAAAGTAGCAAAACAAAGTTCATTAAAAGTAGTTTCACTTCAAAGCACAGAGGAGAACCGGTCGGCGAGGGATCGGCATGGCGACCAGATAGCCCCAAGGCTACACGTCACGGCAGGAGACCCAATCCACCCGCTAATCTCCCTGGTACCGATTTCTGTTCGGCGCAAATCGCGGCCGAGCACCATTCGCAGTACTGGGTTTCACTTTTTGACAGGGTATGGAGGAGAAGATGAAGAAAGCTTTGCTCGCCGCTGCGCTGATGACAGCCGGTGTTGTTGCGCACGCCCAAAGCAGCGTGACGCTGTACGGCCGCCTTGACGCCGGTATCGAATACATGACGGGCGTTCCGCAAGGCTCGAACGCAGCTGGCCAGGCAACTGGCAGCACGAACCGCTGGCGCGCAGAAAGCGGCGACTGGGGTACCAGTCTGTGGGGCTTGAAGGGCGTTGAGGACATCGGTGGCGGCAACAAGGTCCTGTTCCAGTTGGAAGGCTCCTTCAACACCATGACGGGTGCAGGCCCTGGCGGCGGCGGTCTCTTCAATCGTTGGGCAACTGTCGGCTTGTCGAACGACCAGTACGGTACGTTCACGATGGGCCGCATGCTGTACATCTCGAACGGCGTGTGGGACTTCGACCCGTTCGGTCAATCGAACTGGTCGTCGGCATCGCTGGTGCGTGGCCGCAACTGGCCGCAATCGAGCAACAACTTCGCATACCAGTCGCCGAAGATCGCCGGCTTTGACTTCTACGGTCAATACGCGCTGTCGAACGCAACGAGCTGGAACGGCAACGGCACGACCCCGCAAGGTCGCGAAGCTGGCGCGCAGGTTACCTACACGAGCTCGCTGTTCCAGATTCGCGGTATTTACGACGAAATCCGCAATCCGGCTAACGGCGTGCTGTACGGCCCGAACCCGAGCGCGGTCAATACGGCCAATGTCGGCAACGGCGTATTCGCGGCATCGCGTGAATACTCGGCTCTCGTGAACGTCTTCCTCGGCCAGTTCAAGGTTCAGGCTGCTTACCAGGCTGTCCGTTCGGCAGGTGCGCAGAACGTTCTGCCGGGCCAGCCGACCACTCTGGATCACGAATGGGGCGGTGTGACGTGGCAAGCAACGCCGGCTGCGGCGCTGATTGCGGCGGTCTACCACGTGAACGGCAACAATGGCGCAGGCAACGCGACGATCTACACGATCGGCGGCTCGTACAACCTGTCCAAGCGCACGCTGCTGGACATCCAGATCGCAACGACGCAAAACAGCAAGACGGCTAACTACGGCCTGAATGCTAACAACGCCGGTACGGCAACCAGCACGGACAACCCGCTGCCGGGTCACAGCCAGTCGGGCGTGTACGCAGGTATTCAACACTCGTTCTAATCGAACGGTGTTCCCCGAAGGGACTTCCTTCGGGGTGTAGTCAAGAGTTCTTCAAGAGAATCTTTTTCACGCTGCTGCGAGAGGCGCGTATCGGTGCGATGTCCGAAAGGGTATCGCACCGTTTTTTATTTGAGCGCACGGTTTTCCCACCACCCGAGCGCACCGGCGCGGTGCATTCATGGCTGAGGTTGTGCGGCTGACTGCAGTTGGCAAATCCCGACGCTCGACACCTGCTTTGAGGCGACGAACTCTGGTGCTTCAAACCGCTGCTTCGTTTTCTTCGCCCGTACGAATGCGGATCACACGCTCGACGTCCGCGACGAAAATCTTGCCGTCGCCGATCTTGCCGGTGCGCGCCGCGCCAATGATCGCGTCGATCACCTGGTCGCATTGATTGTCCGCCACCACCACTTCGATCTTCACTTTCGGCAGAAAGTCGACCACATACTCTGCACCACGATAGAGCTCGGTATGGCCTTTCTGACGGCCGAAGCCTTTGACCTCGGTCACGGTCAGCCCGGTGAGGCCGACTTCAGCGAGCGCCTCGCGCACTTCGTCAAGTTTGAACGGTTTGATGACTGCAGTGATGCGCTTCATGGCGAACCTCGTCTCGTGTCTGGAAGAGTGAAAGGGAAATGGATGTTTTTATTCTACGCCGCGCCGGATGCGTTGCGGCAATCCGGCACGCGCTTCGGGTTAGTCCGCAGTCATTCGCCGCGGCTCACTCCACCGGTTCGGTGTAGCGCGACGTGATCGGATAACGCCAGTCGCGCCCGAACGCGCGATGCGTGACGCGAATGCCGATCGGCGCCTGACGCCGCTTGTATTCGTTGATCTTGATGAGGCGCGTGACGCGTTTGACGTCGTCGACCGCATAGCCCGCCGCGATGATTTCGGCGAGCGAGCGGTCCTCTTCCATGTACATGCGCATGATCGCATCGAGGACTTCGTACTCCGGCAAGCTGTCCTGATCGGTCTGGTTCTCGCGCAGTTCCGCCGACGGCGCTCGCGTCAGAATTCGCTCGGGAATGACGTCCCGCTTGTCGAAAGTGGTAGCCTGGTTGCGGTAGTGGCACAGGCGGTAGACGAGCGTCTTCGCAATGTCCTTGATGACCGCGAAACCGCCGGCCATGTCGCCGTACAACGTGCAGTAGCCCACCGCCATTTCGCTCTTGTTGCCGGTCGTCAGCACGATCGAGCCGAACTTGTTCGAGAGCGCCATCAGCAGGGTGCCGCGAATGCGCGCCTGAATGTTTTCTTCGGTGGCGTCTTCGGCGCGGCCGGCGAACTCCTGCGCGAGCGAGCCGCGGAACGCGTCGAACATCGGCGCGATCGCGATTTCGTCGTAGCGCACGCCGACGCGGCGCGCCATCTCGGCGGCGTCCGTGGTGGAAATGTCCGCGGTGTAGCGCGACGGCATCATCACCGCGCGCACCCGGTCCGCGCCGAGCGCATCGCACGCGACGGCCAGCACCAGCGCCGAATCCACGCCGCCCGACAGGCCGATCAGCGCGCCCGGGAAACCGTTCTTGTTGATATAGTCGCGCACGCCCATCACGAGCGCGGCATAGACCTGCGCCTCGATCGACAGCTCCGGCGCGATCGGCGCGGGCAGCGGCTTGCCGTCTTCGAATTCGACGATTGCGGTCGCTTCCTCAAACTGCGCCATCTTCGCGACCAGTTCGCCTTGCGCGTCGAGGACGAACGAGCCGCCGTCGAACACCAGCTCGTCCTGCGCGCCGACCATGTTCACATAGACCATCGGCAATCCGGTCTCGCGAATCCGCGCGCGCAAAATGTCGAAGCGCACCGCTTCCTTGTTCAGGTGATACGGCGAACCGTTCGGAATCAGCACCACTTGCGCGCCCGCCGCCTTCGCCATATGCGCAGCCGACGCATGCCATGCGTCCTCGCAGATCACCACGCCGTACTTCACGCCGTCCAGCTCGAACACGAACGGCTGCGGGTCGGACGCGAAGTAGCGCTTCTCGTCGAACACCTCGGTGTTGGGCAAATCCTGCTTGCGATAGGTGCCGCGCACTTCTCCGTCGACGATCAGCGAGGCCGCGTTGAAGGTATCGACCGGCGGCACGCCGCGCTCGATCGGCGCGTTTGCATTACCATGGCCGTGCGCCGCGCTGTGCGCAACATCACGTAGGGGATGGCCGACGATCACATGCAGGCCGGCGAACGGTTTCAGTTGGAGAGCGAGGTCGGCCAGCGCCGCCGCACTCGCGGCATAGAACGCGGGACGCAGCAGCAGATCTTCGGGCGGATAGCCGGACAGCGCGAGTTCAGGCGCGATCAGCAGCTTCGCACCATCGTTGTGCGCGGTGCGCGCGGCAGCGACGATCTTCGCGACGTTGCCGGCGAAGTCGCCGACGGTGACATTGATTTGAGCAAGAGCGATTCGGGTCTTCATGGCAGGATCGACAGGCAAGCCGACGTGGCTTGCGAGTACCGCGGCTGGTTAGCTCGACGGAATGGACAAATCGGATAAACGAACGGCATAGCGCTAAGAGCGCCGCGCCGCTCATTGGGAACAGTCACACAGATTGAACCAGGAACGCTTTGATTATCGCACGGGCATTCTGGCGTCGCCCTCCGAGGTGGACGCCGCAGAATGGAATGCCCTTCTCGCGCAGCAGTCGCAGCCCACGCCGTTTCTGCGGCATGAGTTCTTGAGCGCCTTGCATGCGACCCGCTGCGCGGTCGCGGATAGCGGCTGGGCGCCGCAATTCGTCACGCTGACCGACCCGCGCACGGACAAGCTCGTCGCCGCCGCGCCCGTGTATCTGAAAGGGCACTCGTACGGCGAGTACGTGTTCGACTGGGCCTGGGCCGACGCCTACAAGCGCAACGGTTTGCCGTATTACCCGAAGCTGTTGTGCGCGGTGCCGTTCACGCCGGTGCAAGGCAACCGGTTGCTGTCGGCGGATACGCATGCGCTCAGGCATCTGGCGGCTACGCTGATGGCGTTCGCCGAACAGGCCGACGTGTCTTCGCTGCACGTGCTGTTTCCCACGGAAACGGAAGCGGACGCGCTCACCGAAATGGGCATGATGCAACGCGAAGGCGTGCAGTTTCATTGGCTGAACGACGGCTATCGCGACTTCGACGATTTCCTCTCCACGCTCGAACAGAAGAAGCGCAAGAACATTCGCGCCGAGCGCCGTAAAGTGCACGAGGCCGGCGTGACGATGCGCCGGATTCGCGGCGAGGACATTCAGGACGCGGACTGGCGTTTCTTCAGCAAGTGCTATCGGCAGACGTATCGCGAGCACTTTTCGAGTCCGTATCTGAACCTCGATTTCTTCCGCATGATCGGCGCGTCGATGCCGGAGAACCTGCTGCTCGTGATCGCCGAATACGAAGGCAAGCCGATCGCGAGTTCGCTCGTGGTGTATCAGCGCGACGCGAAAACCGGCGGCACGCTGTATGGCCGCTATTGGGGCGCGCTGGAACACGTGCCGTGCCTGCACTTCGAAACGGCGTACTACCAGCCGCTCGAATTCTGCATCGAGGAAAAGCTCGGCGCGTTCGAAGGCGGCGCCCAAGGCGAGCACAAGATGGCCCGCGGCTTCCTGCCCACGGTAACGCGTTCGGCGCACTGGCTCGCGCATCCCGCTTTCGCCGATGCGGTCGGCCACTTTCTCGACAACGAAAAGAACAGCATCCACGCATATGTGGACGAGCTGCGCGAACACAATCCGTTCAAAGGCTGAAGCGCATTCATGGCTTGGTTTCTCTATCTGCTCGAATGCTCGGACGGCAGCGTCTACACAGGCATCGCCGTCGATGTGCAGGCGCGCTTCGACAAACACGTGAGTGGCGAGGGCGCGCGTTATACGCGTTCGCGCAAGCCGGTGCAGGTGCTGGCGTCGTTCGAATTGACGGATCGGTCAAGCGCGTCACGCGCGGAGTATTGGGTCAAGCGGCTGTCGCCGTCCGAAAAGCGTGCGCTTGCGGCGGGCATGCGCACGCTCGAATCGGTGATGCCTTTGCCTGAGCCCGAAACGATTGCCGACGACGAGCAAGCTCAAGAAGAGCAAACCAGCAAGTCCTGATGCTTGAGCTTCGTGCCGACTTGCACCGCCTTGGCTATCCCCTAGCCTCGCGCATCCGCTCGTTGAGCAGCCGATGCATCAGCGCAAGCTCGCCCACCGCATCGGCTTCCAGTGAGGTCAGCCCGTCTCGCGCGGGAAGCGCGAGACGCACCGGCCGCAAATTTCGACTCAACGCGGTGTCGATGTCCGCGCTCACGGTCGCGACCCACGCGCCGAGTTCATCGTGCATGTCGCGCCGGTTCGTACTCAGGCGCAGTTGCGTCGCGGTGCCGGCCATTCTTCGCAACACGCTCAGCACCGTCAGCGTGACGGTATCGACCATCGAGTCCTCGAGTTTTTCAAGGCGCATCCGGCCAATGGCTTCCTCCGCGTTATTGCTGCCCAGACCCGCTGCGCGGCGCAAGCGCTCCATGTCCTTCTCGCTGCGGCGAGGCGATTCCAGCGCGGCCCTCAGATAGGCGAGATTGGCGCGCACCGCCTCGGCCAGATACGCGCGATAGTCGATCTTTTCGCGCGTCGGCCAGAGATAGAACGTGGCCAGCAGCGCCAACACGCAGCCGAGCACGTTGTTGCCGAGCCGCGTGAGCGCATAGGCGAATTCGCTCGCGCCCGGCGTCGCGAAGTCGGCCACCAGCACGAAGGTCGGCGTAAGGAACAGCACGAAGAGGCTGTAGCTGACGGGACGCAGCGCCATGGTCGCCATCACCAGCGGAAACACCGCGAGCGAAATGCCGAGCGGCGAATGGATCGCGTAACCAATACCCGCCGCCAGCACGCCGCCGACGATGCTGCCCGCCGCCCGCTCGATACTGCGCGGCCAGGTCGCGGCAATCGACGGTTGCAAGATCAGCAGCGTCGCCATGGTGGCCCAGTAGCCGAACGGCAGACCGAGCGCGCGGATCACGAGAAAGCCCGTGGTGGTCGTCACGCCGACGCGCGCCGCATGCCGCAAGCCAACAGATTCGACAGACAGGTTGGCCTTGAGCGTCGACCAGGTTCGCGTGAAGAGCCGCGCGGCGCCGTCGCGCCAGCCTTCGGGCTGCGCATGCACCGGCGTGAAGTCGACCAGTTCGAAGTCGGACTTCAGCTTCACGGGTTCCATCAAGGCGGTTTCGAGCCGCCGCGCAAAACGCCGCAAGCGAAGTTGCAAATCGGCGAGACGCGCCCACTGTGCGTCGTTGGCGGCCGCGCCGATGCCGCGCAGCACGTCGCCCATGACTGTCAGCAGGCGGGCCGCGCGTTTCGCGCGCCATGCGTCGTCGGGGACTCGTTCACATGCACCGGAGACGGCGATCAGGTACGCGAACAACGCTTCGCCGTCAGTCAGCAAGCCAAGCAGCGTGTCGTAGGTTTCACGGCCGCCAGTTCTCGACGCGGGCACGCGCGCCAGCACTTTGCGCGAGCGCTCCAGCGCGGCGCGGGCATCGGCGCGAAATTTCGCGGCATGCGTGGCCCACTCGCCGCGTGCCGCGCGCCGTTCGAGCAGGCGGGCGCTGTCCAGTGCGATATCGGCGAGCCGCAGGTACACGGCGCGCAGCGTCGAGCGGCTCGTGCCAAACGGATGAATGCGCCAGACCGTCAGGCTCAGCGCCACGGCAAACAGACATCCGACCAGATAGATGCCGAGAAACGCCATGCCTTGCCGAACACTGTGCATCGGCCGGTCGACCATCACGACGCATGCGGTCGCCGCGAGAATCGTCACCTGCGAAGTGGCCGCGCCCCAGATCCTGCCGAACGCGCCGAGTGTCGTAAATACCAGCACCGCGAGCGCGGCGAACACGGCTCCAGCGCCGGAAGCGTAAGCCGTCAGGCCACCGCACAGCGTGGACAGCACCGCGAAGCCCATCATCGACGCAAAGCGTGCGCGGTTTGAGCCGGCCGCGTCGGCGAGGCAGGTCCAGAAGGCGCCGATCGCGGCCCACGCGAAGGCCGGTTCGTGCAGCACGTTACCGAGCGCGAGCATGGCCGTCGACGCGCACGCCGCCCTCAAGCCTTCGGACAGACTGGCTTCGCTCGTCGAAAACGACACCATCCATACCGGCCGCTTGCGGTAGATCGCGCTGACGACGGCATACAGCCAGTTCGACCAGCGTTGCGAAGACGACGGGTTGGACTTGCGATTCAACATCCGAACGGTGTGCTCCAAGGAAACGCGGAATGGCGCTGCGTCAGCGCATCGTGCTAGCCAGCGGCAGGCAGGCGCATGCGCATGCGGATGCATGCACGCGACTAATCATAAGGGTTTACGCCTAGATATAAAAATGGCTTCGGTTCATCCTCTCGATGCACTGTGGCTATGCATCCACACTCAAGACCAGGCGGCGCGCGACGGCCTCGTGTTTCGACGGTCCATGAAATAACCGCGCGGCCTTTGCAGGCTCGCGCGGCTTTCTGTCTGTCCGGAACGCCGCCAAAGTCTTGCCGGTGCAGCGGTACCCGACCCTCTCTTACGGCGAAGCCGATGCCATGGGGTCCGGTCTCAACCCTGCGCTCAGCGGTTTCGTAGCATTGGCCTTCGCTTTGGCGGTCAAAGTCGTTCCAATGTCGGTTCTAGCCTTTGCAGCCGTTAGTCTTCATAGCGCCGTACCGACAAACGGTACGTAATGGTCCGCGGCACTCCTGCTTTGAAGACCATTCCGGTGCGGGCGGCGAGCGGATGATTGGCAGGCGGCATCGCCACCCGGCTGAGGTCAAAGAAGCTGTTGGCCGGTTCCACCCCTAAAGCGAAGTGTCGCCCTGACCAGGGTTCGTGTGTACGCCCACCGTTGCTAATCCAAAGCAACGCATCGGGAAGCTCTTCCGCATTCCAGTCGAGAGATACATCGGCGTGCTGCTCCGGATACCGCAACACAAACGGCGGCTTACATTCTGAGATTTGCAACAATTCCTCGGTTGTTTCGGGCAACGGCAGGCGGGTCACGTCCATCAGCCCTTGCGTGGTCGGAATTTCCTTCAGGGTCGAGATGGTACTGTTCGGCAGAATTCGCGAGACGCCGGGCTCTGGTGGAACCGGGTAGCTGTAGATGGCCTGATACTCGCAAGCGAGGATTTCAACGCCTCCCACTGGAACAGCAAAAGTTGGATGAAGGGCGAACGGCAAATTCACGTCACGACGTGCATGGACCGTAAGTGAGACGACCAGCGCGGGTGCGTCAGGCTCAACTTCAATCTTGCGCTCAAGCCTCTCAATCTCGCTGTCAGAGGGGTAGGCAATTTGAAGCGTGAGCATGCGGTCGCTTTGCTCCACCAGTTGCCACATGTGATTCGCGCCATACCCGTGAGCCCAGTCATCATCGGCGTCACGAATCCGGAAATCGGGCGGCAAGCCCGTAGGTACGTCGACCATTCCGAACGGAAGGCAAGGCCATTCCCCGCGCAACGCGCGCATAAGTCCAGGTCGGTGCACATCATCCTCCCAGGGAGCAACGTGCAGCGGAGAGACAGAACGTCCGCCTCCAAGGTCAAAGCGCACCGGCGCAAGCATTCCACCAAGTGCTTGAACCTCCGCCTCGCCGTGTTCCCATTTCAACGTCCAGCGCTTGATTGATTCCATCGCGAAGTTTTATCAATGATCAACTGGAAATCCAAAGATACTCGAGGAAGGCAACGCATGGTGCATCGCTTCGTGGGGTGCCAGAACCCATGAATTTGCCTTACGATGACCACTGGAATTGAACATCGGCTCGCTCTCTAGTTAAATCAATCAAGGTCGCGTTCACTTCGTCAGTTTTCTGAACCCATTGTTCTGCTGCAGCCTGGTCCCGGCCGAAACCAATATGCCGAGTAACAAGACGCTGCCGTCGCAGGTCCGGGTCGACGTTGACATACCAGACTTCGTCAAGCAATGGTCGCGCAGCTTTCCAATGGCCGTGCTCGAGAAGAAGGTAATTCCCTTCAGTGATTACAAGCGGCATATCAGGCGCCACAGGGATTGCGCCGGCGATGGGTTCTTCAATTTCCCGGCGAAACGTGGGAGCGTAGATTGTTTCGTCGTGACGCTGCTCACGCAGGCGCCTCAGAAGTGCAATATACCCCGCACTGTCAAATGTATCTTCCGCACCTTTGCGGGATGCGCGACCGAGCCGCGCGAGTTCGATATTCGCAAGATGAAACCCGTCCATCGGCACAACCACTGCCTTTCCGGGAAAAGCATCAAGGATTGCTTGAGCCAGTGTTGATTTGCCAGCACCCGGCGCGCCAACCAAACCGAGGATGTAGCGCCGCCCGTCAGAAACTAACTGGTGGAGGCGACCGAGATAGCGGTCTTCAATCGTCGACATAATCCAGCGTACTCCAAAAAAGTGGCGGTCGGCGAGAACTCTTCTTATCCTCGCCAAAGCCCGATTGCCGAGCCATTGTCGCGACACTTACTTCACCCGCCAGGTGTCTAGTGGTGCGTTTTTGCTTTTGCGGCGGCGTTGATGCCACCAGCGATGAACTCCCGCGCATGTTTGGCCAAGTCCATACCGTCGTCCCACAGGTTGCGCCAGATTGCCAACGCATTCGACAACTGCTCGTTGACGACCGTCGAGGAGAAGCTCTCAAAAGTTACGACGCCCTTGTAGTCAATCATGGCGAGTGCGTGGAAGAACTGAGAGAAATCGATCGTCCCCGACCCGAGGTACCCGCGATTGCTTTCCCCGATATGAACGTAGCCAAGACGCTTGCCACATTGCAGAACCGGCTGCATGAAATCGGATTCCTCAATGTTCATGTGATACGTATCGAGGTGAACGACAACATTGGGCGCATCGACCTCGTCAATCATGGCAAGCGCCTGCGAAGCGGTGTTCAGCAAATTGCTCTCGTAGCGATTTACCACTTCAAGCCCAAGCGTCACGTTCTTCTTCAACGCGAAATCAGCAATGCGCTTGAGCGAATCAATCGCATTACGACGGCCTTGCTTGGTAACCGGTGCGTTGTATTTCCCCATCGCACCATAAAGAATCCCGCCGAAGTAGCCGCCACCCAGCTCTGCCGTGACGCTGATACCTTCCTCCAGCATCGAAACCCCGCGTGCGACCGTAGCAGAATCCTCGCTGGACACGTCCGCATCAAAGGTGAGACCGCGCGAGCAACCGATATCCAACTCATGCTCTTGCAGCAAATCCCGCGTGAGCGCCAGGTCCATGACCTTCGGACCATGCAACGACAGTTCAGCCAGGTCGAAACCAGCAGCTTTGGTCTGGCTCAAGACTTTGCGAGTCGATTCGGGGGTGAGGTCGCCAGCCCATACCAGTGCGTGTACGCCAAGCTTATTCATTGTGTAACTCCTTCAGATGCGGTCACGCGCCTGCGGACCAAAGTTTTCGAAATGCCCTTCGCCCATGCCCAACGGAAGAGCATCACAGCAAGCAAGAACACGCCCCACAGCGCAGTCGCCAGGTGTTGGTTGGCACCGAGCAAATTGAGGCCAGAAGCGATAACCTGCAGAATCACAAGTGCAATCACGACCGGTACCACGCGACCAAACCCGCCGAATGGGTCCACGCGACCCAAGAAGCACGCAAGCACGGAGATGAGTAGAAAGGCCTCGCCATGGCCAACGCGAACCGAGTTGAACTGGGCCGCCATCACCACGCCAGCGACGCCGCACATCAGCCCCGACAGCATGTAGATTCGGGTGACGGCGCGTGTCGTCGCGATGCCGGAATATCGCGTTGCTTCCAGATTCGAACCAATCATGCGTGTGGCGAAGCCTAGCCGCGACCGTGTCATGACAACGTGCCAAATTAACGCGCAGCCGAGAAAAATCAGGAGGGGAATCGGTACGCCGAGGAAGACCCCGTTGCCCATTTCGCGCACAAACGGCGGGAACCCGGAGATGTCGCCGCCACGAGTGAGGAACTCCCCCAATCCGCGCAAGAAAATCATCATCGACAAGGACACGAGGATGGGGCTTGCTCCCGTACGCGCAATGACGGCGCCCATCACCCAACCGGCGGCGGCGCCTGTGGCCAACGCGGCAGCGATGCCGAGGATGACGGCTAAAGCGCCGGCGTCCGCTCCGCCGTACGTACGAAGCACCCACGCCATGGCCAACCCCGAAATGTTCGCAGTGAAAGTCACCGAGAGATTGAAGCCGCCGGAAATCAAAGGCATCAGCATGGCCAGCGTAAAGAACCCGAGCTCCGGTAACTGGAACGCTACCGACACGAATGTGCTCGCCGAGAAAAAGCGGTCAGATGCGAAGCTCAGGACAGCGACGACCAGGATGAGAAATCCAAGCAACCCGGCGACGTCTGCCGGTACGAGCGGCGCGCGTTGAGATGAGGACATTTTCATGACGAGGCCTTTACGCTTTGTGACGTGAATCGCGCTCCGACGAGCTTGGCGAAGCCGCCGCTCGACAAGGTAATGGCGATGAGGATGATGGCTCCGATGATCATCTTGAACGCGTACGGCGAGATGCCGAGCAAGTTCAGGCCGTTGGCGGTGATAGCGGTCAGGAGGATGCCGAGGATGGCGCCGAGAATCGTGCCGCGGCCGCCGCCCAACCTTGCACCACCGAGCACTACGGCAGCGAGCACATCCAATTCGCGGCCGTAAAATGCATTCGGAACGACTTCCTGCACGTAGTGGGCTTGCATGAGTCCGGCAATGCCGGCCATCATGCCGAGCCATCCAAAGGCGATGTAATGCATCGCACCTATGTTGACCCCCACGCGTCGCGCCGCCTCGGGGTTGTCGCCCATTGCGTAGAGCTGTCGACCGGTTGTCGTGCGCCGCAGCAGAAACCATGTTGCTATGACCATGACGACCATCACGGCCACAGGCAGTGCGAGATTCGCATTGCCACTCGCGGTGTTGAAATGGATGAGGGAAACTCTGTCCGTCCACCAGTCCGGCAGGTCGTAGATAGAGACCCCGCCCGTGAGAAACATCAACCCGCCGAAGAACACATTGAACGTGGCAATCGTCACCACAATTGAAACAATGCGAAATCTGTAGATAATCGTGGCGTTGATTGAGCCAAGCAGAAATCCAAAAAACGCGGACACAATGAAGCCGAGAGCCCAGTTACCACCACCGAGTCGCATCACGGTCAACGCAGTGAGGTACTGAACCACCGATGCACCGACGGCGAATGAGATATCAATGCCACCAGCAATCAAGACGACCAATAGCCCGACTGCGAAAATGATGTTGACGGAACTCTGGTTGAGCAGGTCGAACAGATTGGGAAGAGTAAGGAATGTCGAGGTTGAAAGGCTGAGGCCAATCACCATGATGGCGATTACGAGAATCAGGAGGGCCTCGATCGAACCGATTCCGAGTTTGCGAAAATCAGGCATGGACGTCTCGCTCGATTTGTTCCATCGTTGTCATTCCCGGCACGTACTCTTTAACAATGCGGCCGTCGCGCATATGCAGAATTCGGTCGGAGTTGAAATAGACCTCCGGAATTTCGTCCGATATCAGCAAGATGGCCATACCCTCAGCAGCGAGCTTGTGAATGATGGCGAAGATGCCGGCACGGGCGCCGACATCGACGCCGACGGTGGGCGAATCCAGAATAAGGAGCTTCGGGTTTGTGGCCAGCCACTTGGCGAGCACGATGCGCTGCTGGTTGCCGCCCGACAGTGTGGAGACCGCATCGTCCGGCTTTCCAATCTTCACGGCCAGTTGTTGAATCCAGTCTTGAATCAGCGCGTTTCTTTTTTTCGCAGCAATGAGATGGGTGCCATCCAGAAGGTTGTCCAACACCGCCGCGACCGTGTTGTCTCCGATTGATTGCGGCTGGACAAGGCCGAGTTGGAGTCGGTCTTCAGACACGTAGGCTATCCCTGCCTGGATAGCATCACGATTTGTGCGCAGCGAAATGTCTTTTCCGTCGAGCTGGATGAAACCCGCACCTGGGCGCGTCATTCCGAAAAGCGACAATGCAACTTCCGTTCTTCCTGCGCCAAGGCGTCCCGTCATGCCAAGAATCTCGCCTCGTCGCACTTTGAACGACACGTCATGGTATTGACGGGCTCGCGATAACCCCTGTACCTCCAGCACAACCGGCGCTTTCGTCAGGTCTGTCGTGCGTACTTCATAGTCGAAAGTTCGGCCCGTCATCAATTCCGTGAGGCGGGTTTGCGTCATCCCTTCGGTGGGAAAGGTGCCGACGTACTGTCCATCGCGGAAAACGGTCACGCGGGTGCAGACGTCCAGCACTTCAGCGAGCCGATGGCTGACGAACACCACGGCAATTCCGTCCGCAGAAAGTCGCCGGACAATTTTCAGCAGAGCTTCGGTCTCAGCATGGCTGAGCGAGGCAGTCGGCTCGTCCATGAAGACAAGACGTGCGTCGCGAACAAGCGCTCTGGCGATTGCCACAACTTGGCGCTGGGCAATTGATAGCGAGCGAACAGAACGGTTGAGGTCGATGGATACTCCGAGCCGCTCGAGAATCCGGCGGGCCGCCTCCTTCATCTTTCCGTATCTAACGACACGCGGACGAGACCCCAAGTTCTGCTCGAAAGCGATGTTTTCCGCGACGGTCATTTCGGGGAAAAGCGCCAGGTCTTGCCAGATGACCTGAATACCGAGGTCACGGGCCCTGGCCGGGTCGAGCCCTTCGATTGACTCACCGTCCATGAGCATCACTGCGCCAGGCTCCGGCTGATAGACCCCACTGATAATCTTGATGATGGTGCTCTTGCCGCAGCCATTCTCGCCCGCAAGGCAGAGAACTTCTCCGGGCATGACGTCGAACTTCACGGCCCGCAGCGCCTTAACGCCACCGAAGATTTTGGAAATGTTCTCGAGCTTGAGCAGTGGCATGCAGTCGCCGTCGAGCGCGCCCGATGCCATGTGCGCATCACCTCGTTGAGAACGGTGGACGTTGATGGAAGCTGGTTGACTCATGGAAACGCTCCGATGGTACTTGCACGCGACTGGCTGGCGACCAGATGTGTCGTACCGTTAACTTCCGGGTGAGCAGCGCTACAGCCGCGCTCACCCGTTCCCTAAAAGGATTGCGGTCAGAGGCCCATCTTTGCGAGGTCGTCGACGGTTTTCGCGTTGAGGTCGACAAGTTGGTCGACAATCAGGTTGTGACCGTCGGGATGAACAACACCCAGACCCGGAATATTCGTGCCGTCCTTAATCGGCTGCCCCTTTACGAGCATCGTGCCCAGCGTCACAAACACTTCGCCGGCGACTTCCGGATTCCACATGTACCCGCCGCTCAACACGCCATCGTGGACGAGCTTTCGGCCCTGTCCAGGCGAGAACGGCCCGAGAACCAGGACCTTTCCTTTCGCCTGCTGCTCCGCGACGGCGCGAGCCGCCCCAATCGGGCCCTGACTGCCGAACGCAAGGATGCCCTTCAAGTTAGGATGAGCGCGCATCAGGTCAAGCGCGGTTTTGCGCGACGCGTCCACGTCTTCAGCGACGCCGTAGCGATCGCCGACGAGGGTCATCCCGGGATAGTTGGCCTTGATGTAGGCGATTGCCGCATCCGCCCAGGCGTTATGGAGCGGCACTGTCAGCGAACCGACGAAAACGGCGTATTCGCCCTTCCCGCCCAGCGCCTCGCCAAGGCGTTTTCCGTAAGCTTCGCCGAAACCTTTGGACGAGGCCAGTTCAAAGTCCCAGTCCACGTTCTGCTGCTTCGGTGACTCGTGGGTGATGACCTTGATACCGGCGGCTCTGGCGCGCTGAAGAACGGGTTCCAGAACCTGTGCGTCGTTCGGCACGACGCCGATGACGTCTACGTGCTGCGCAATCAAGTCCTCGATTGCTCGTACCTGGAGCGCAGGGTCAGCGCTCGTCGGCCCGACCATGAATGCCTTGACGCCGAGTTGGTCGGCGCGCTTCTTGATGCCCGCTTCCATGGCGTTGAACCATGGAATGCCGCCAATCTTCACAACGACACCAATTACAGGCTTGTCAGGCGAGGCCGATGCAAAACTCGTCGTCAAGGCGAGCGCGACTGCGCCGGCGCCCAAAGTGCGGATGATGTTCTTGAACATGTCTCCTCCGGTAGACGCCTGGGCACGCAGACGCCCTAAATGAGTGATTAAAGGCCCGACTTCGCATCTTGCTAAAGATGCTAAATCCATTTAGCAGTTCGGGTGGGTGTATGCTGAATCTATTTAGCACTTCGGTCGAGCCGGAAAAACCCTGGTATTGGGTACTGTCGGGAAACGGCTACCTTTTCGGGACATAACGGCGCAATGCCCTCGGAGCAACTTGATGGCAAGCAGCAACCCCGGACGCAAGTCCACGATTTATGACGTCGCAAAGGCGACAGGTTCTTCGACGGCTACGGTCAGCATGGTGCTGAACGGCAGTTGGGTCCGCTATCGAATCAAAGAGGAGACTGCGAACCGAATACTCGAAAGCGCGCGTCAGCTTGGGTATAACGTCAACATGAAAGCTCGAGGACTGCGGCTGTCGCGCTCGGGTCTGGTGGGTATGGTTCTTCCCCATTATCGGAACCGTTTTTTTGCGGGGCTCGCCGAGACCTTCGAAGAGCAGGCTCGTAGTCGCGGACTTTGCCCAATAGTCGTGGGCACTCAGCGCGACCCCGCAGTCGAGGTGAGCGTTACCGAAACACTCCTTTCGCAGCGGGTTGAACTGCTATTTATCGCCGGCGTGCGTAACCCGACACCATTGAACGAGCTCTGTTCGGCCGCGGGCGTCCCTTCCATCAATCTGGACCTGCCAGGTGACGGTGCGCCGTCGGTCGTATCCGATAACCGCAAAGGCGCTCAAGCTATTACGGACGTGCTGATTGACAAGCTGCTAGCACGCGGCGCGGCGCCAGACGAGTTGGTCTTGCTAGGAGGTGTCGCGGATGAATATGCGACTGAGATGCGTATCGCAGGATTCAGAGACGCTTTCGAAGCTCGTCAAATGACGCCTGCGGCAGATGCAATCGACTGCTGTGGATATAACGCCGCTGCTGCCAAACGCGCACTCACGATTCGCTGTGAAAAGCTTGGGCGACTTCCGGCCGGTTTGCTGATGAATTCGATTACCGCGTTTGAAGGGGTGGTTCAGTTCACGTCAACGTTGCCGCCTGACGCGTGGAAGTCTGCGGTTGTTGGCTGCTTCGACTGGGACCCATTCGCGGCAAATCTACCTTTCGACGTGACCATGTTGCGGCAGGACGTGCAAACAATCATTTCTGAAGCGTTCAAGCTGGCCGAAAACTATGATTCGACGGACCGGTCTCTGATTCTCGTGCCAACGGGTCTGGGCAAAAAGTTTGAAGAAGCCGACCAAACGAAGGAGTTTGACCGATAACTTCGGTCTGGAAGTAGTGGCGGTCTTTACAACGAGCTGACCATTTTCCATGGCCATCACGGGCGCGTAATGCTCAGGATAGATGCGTGAGTCCCGCGCCTTACGCGCGGCGCACTGAATGTCCTCCAGTTCGCCGCGCTTCCAGGCGATTTTGTCGGTAGCGATTCGCTGACTTTCGGTTGCAGTCTTGGTCACTTTTACCTGGAGTGACCGGTCGGCGTCCGTTAGCCGTTTACGCTGCTTAAACAGGACATTATGCGAAACGACACGAGCGCTACAGGCGTGCAGTGTCGACGAGATTTTGTGTGAACTTTAGCCAGCGTCAGGCTGCCAAACATCATGTGGCGGCTCGGACAATTGCGTATGACAAGCGTATTGCTGGTAGACGATGATGAGGAGACGTTGGCTGCATGGAGCGCCAGTTGTGCCGCTGATGGATTTGAGGTTAGGGGCGCGCGCGACGGCCAATCAGCATTGGCAATGTTCGTCGAATTTCCTGTGGACATTGTGGTTGCCGACTGGCGTATGCCGGTGATGTCGGGAAGCGAACTCTGTCACCAACTGCGCACTCTTCCCGGACTAGCCGATGTTGTCTTCGTACTGGTTTCAGGAGAGCCTAGTCCACCCGCCTTCGTCAGCTACGACGGTTTCCTTCGCAAGCCCGTAGATGGGCAAATTTTACTGGCTACCATGCGACGGCTGCTGACAGAGCACGCAACGCATCGAGAGCACCGGCGCGGCGGGACGAAGGAATGAAGCGAACGTCTGCTTTTGTGCATGATATACGGCGTCACTCGCGTAGATTGACGCTATCGCGTCGAGGTCTTCCTTCGCCACGGCGGTCATCCATGCGTCGTACCGGGATAGGAGATGTTTTCGGATGTCCTGCTCAGTCGTGGCTTCATTCCTTCAAGATTCTCGGCGACCATGTTTAGGGAATGGGTCGAAGGCGATTGGCAAAGTCCCACAGGCGATGCATTGGATTCGTCCTTTGGGCCGCCTCTTGGGAGTGCAGTAGGCGGCAGGGACTATCGAAGCCCCTGCCGCGCGATCAACTGCGTGGGCCGCGTTGTTGCTGGTCCTTCTCCTGCGATTCGAACAGCGCCTTGATTCTCCTGCGATTCGAACAGCGCCTTGAAATTGCCTTCGCCAAATCCATCTTCTCCGCGGCGTTCAATAATTTCGAAGAAGACCGGGCCAATCTGGCGCTTCGTGAAGCGTTGGAGCAGAATCTTCTGCGGACCCTTACCGTCGACCAGGATGCCACGCTCAGCCAGACGCCTGATGTCGAGGCCGTGCCCCGGAAGACGTCTATCGATTCCGTCATAATAGTTCTGCGATGGCGCCGCCATAAACTCGACGCCGGCGGCACCGAGCTTTTGAATGGTGTCTTCGATGTCGGACGTCAGCAGCGCGATGTGTTGAATCCCTTCGCCACCGTAGTCACGGATGAATTCATCGTTCTGGTTGAGCACACCAGGTTGGTCATGGGCGGCAGCTGCCACCGGAATCGACACGCGGCCGCACGGGCTCACCATTGAGCGCGCGCGCATTCCGGACATGTGCCCCTTGACTTCGAGATACTGCTTCTCCGCAAAGCCGAACGTGTCGCGGTAGAAGTTGGCCCACAAATCGAGGTTCTTGGGGTGGACAATATTCGACGTATGATCGACGGCCAGGATATTGGCGTCACCTTCCTGCGTGTTTCGGACTTCAACCGGAAGCGAGAAGATTTCGCGGAAGTCGCTGTCAACAAAGTACACGAGACTGTCTCCGATACCGAGAATCGTCGGCGTGTCGAGGACAAACGCTCCTTCCTTTTCGGCAGAGGCGCTAACCGCACCGCCGGCCACTGCTTGCTCGCGTGCAGCCTGTGCGTTGTTGACGCGAACGCCAATCGCCCTCACCGACGCACCATGCCGGGACTCGAACGCGTTCGGATTCCCATTAACGATAAACACTGCCGCGCCTTGTGTCATCAGGAGCATGCCGCTCCTGGACTTAGCGCGAAGACAGAAGCCAAGTTGCTCGAAGAGATCGACGAGCTCCATCGGTCGGGATGAGACGAATTCTACGAAGGCGAATCCGTCAGTTTTCACTCGAGTACTCATGATATTAGGTGGCATTCCAAAGTATGGGCCACGCGCGGAAATAGGCATCGCCGCAAAGGGAGTCGACTGGTATTCCACGAAGTCACCAGCGAAGAGAATCTTCTGCTCCGGCGTGAAAATTACTTGCGGGTCGCAGCGACGACCTTGATTTCGACGATAAGCTCAGGGCGAGCCAGCGCGGCGATGCCGAGAATGGTCCATGCCGGGAAGTCGGAGCGGATGTATTGCTCTTTTACCTCGCGGAAGGTGGCGAGTTGCGAGCCAACATCGACGTGATAGGAAACAAGCTCGACGACATCCGTGAAATCGAGGTCCATATGCTTGAGCACGGCTTCGATGCGCTTGAATGCGACGTCGAATTGCTCCTTCGGGTCCTCCGGAATCGACCCGTCGGCGCGCAGACCGATTTGCCCAGCGATGAACACCAGCCCGTTGGCCGTCACGGCCGGCGAATACTGGAACAGGTCGAAAATGCGATTGCTTCCGAAGGTTGCGTCATCGTCAGGAAGACGCAGGCGCTCGATTTTTTTGCTCATGGCAGTCCTTCAATCAACTGGAGTAGTACGGGGACATTGATTCCAACGTGACCACTTTAAGTGACCGACCAGGCTGCAGTCTGTATAGCGAGTTACCAAATCAGCCGAGAAGTTTGGACGAATCGAGCACCCAGATGCGACGCTGCCGGAGCTCAATCGCGCCGAGCGTCGTCAACCGCTTCAGTGCGCGTGTGACAGTGACGCGGGTCGCGCCCGTCATTGCGGCGATTTGTTCGTGCGTCAGAGGGATGGATATCAGCGTCCCGTTCTCGCGCTTCTCGCCGTACAGGTCTGCCAGCCGCCCCAGCAGCTCCCCGATTCTCATCTCCGGCTTCGGAAGTGCAAGGTATTGAATGCGGGAGGCCAGGATCCGCTGCTTGAGCGCAACAATGCGCATAAGGGAGATGGCAAGTTCCGGGCAGGACGGAATGACGCCTGTGATAACCCTGATGTCGAACTCAATCAGTTCCGAATCCTCAGCTGCGATGGCTGTCGCAATGCGCGGAAAACCGTCCATTGCAGGGGACTCGCCAAACATCGCCCATGGCCCCATCATTTCAAGCATGAACTCGGCGCCATCGCTTTGAAAAATCGAGACCTGAATACGGCCAGAAAGCAGAAAGTAAAAGGTAAAGCCGAGTTCGCCCTGACGATAAATCATGCTGCCCTTCTCGACCTTTATCTTCCGACCGAGATGGGCCGCGCGAATCCACACGCCCGCAGTAGCGTCGTCCATATGCCATGTCTCGGTGGTCGCCGCGGCGCTCTTGCTCAAGCCTGTCCCCTTTCATGTAGGCGTGCCGACGCGCGTATTGTGGCACGAACGTGAAACCGGTTCGACTGCGGGTTCGGGTGCCTGGTCACGAAGACGCTTGATAAGCGCAAGCACTTCCTTCATCTGGCGCACAGAGATAGCAGTAGTCGGTTCTACACTTCGTCTCTTATACGTGGCGCGTCGGCGGACAGGGCAGCGAGGTCCAGCCAATCTGCAGGGTGGTCTACGCTCGCGAGAAAGTCATCCAATGCTGCTCGCGAAAGCGACACGCTTGCATTGTTTTCAAGCGGGTGAAACAGAAACGTCGACTCCCGGGCCAGTCCTGAGTCGATGACAAGTCGAACACACCTGGCATCATCATTGACCAATGCGAGGGGGCTCAGAGAGCCAGTCCGTATTCCCAGCAATTCGAAGAGCTTGTCTGCGGACGCGAACGAAAGCCGTTTGCTACCCAGAGCTTCGGCGACCGCGGATAGGTCAAGCGATTTGGTGGCGGCCGTCACTACGAGAAAGTACCGGCCCCTCTTATCTTGGAGGAGCAAGTTTTTACAGCGTGCTCCTTCCAGCGAAAGCGTCAGCTTTTCAGACTCGGCCATATTGAGCACCGAATCATGCTCCTCGCAGAAAAATGGAATCTCCCTTTGTTCCAGGAGATTCAGTAGCTCGTCTTTTCCTAGCATGCTGTTGTCTATCTTTAACCAAAAAGCGAGCGGAACCGCAACGGCTCCAGGTCGGCTCGCTCGCAGCGAACGCTTACGCGTCAAACACAGGAT
The DNA here is from genome assembly GCF_004339745.1 of Paraburkholderia sp. BL9I2N2. Lineage (GTDB taxonomy): Bacteria > Pseudomonadota > Gammaproteobacteria > Burkholderiales > Burkholderiaceae > Paraburkholderia. The sequence continues at coordinate 3,212,111 of NZ_SMGP01000001.1, forward strand.
ACGACGCCTTGCGAATTGCCGCGAAGGTGTCTTCCTTGGAAAGCAGGCCGGACTCGTCCAGAATCGAGACCAGAGAGCGGCCTTCGACCACGGATTGGCGCGCAAGCTTGCTTACACGAGCGTAGCCAATCTTCGGAACGAGTGCCGTGGCAACCGCCATGGATTCCATCAAATGCTGCTCGTTGCGCGCAATATCGGCCTTGATGTCCTTGACGCACTTCTGCGAGAAGCGCTGAATGCCGTTTGTGAGCAGCGCAATGCTGTCGAAAACGCGCGACGCGACCACGGGCTCGAAATGGTTGATTTCCAGTTCGCCGTACTGCACTGCCTGCGCAACTGCAACGTCATTTCCAACAACCGCGAAGCTCAGCTGAATCATCGCCATCGGCAGGACAGGATTCACCTTACCCGGCATGATGGATGATCCGGCCTGCGCTTCCGGCAGCTTCAGCTCTCCAAGGCCGCCAACAGGACCCGACGACAGGACCGTCAGGTCGGATGCGATTTTCGCGAGAGATACAGCACACGTGCGAAGTTCAGCCGAAACGCGTGAGAACACATCCATGTTCTGCATTGCATCGAACGGATTCGTTGGCGCGTGATAGTCGACTCCGGTGATGTCGCGAAGGTGCGCGTACACAGCGGCACGGTAACCGGCGGGCGCGCCGAAGCCGGTTCCAATTGCGGTGCCACCCAAAGGAAGTGTTCGGAGCTTATGCCGGACCGCCATGAGCTCCTCTGCCAAACGCTGTGTCAGAGACGCGTAGCCTCCGAACAGTTGACCCAGACGCATGGGCTGGGCGTCCTGCAGGCAAGTCCTGCCGAGATGCAGTATGTCAGCGAACTCGGTGGCTTTGCTATCAAACAGGGCAGCAAGTTGTGTGAGCTCTTCGATCAACGGGTCGAGCATTGCGTACGTCGCAATTTTCAACGCCGCCGGATAGGCATCGTTCGTAGATTGGGACAGGTTGACGTGGTCATTCGGATGAGTCACTTCATAGTTTCCGGCAGCGTGACCTAAAAGCTGCTGGGCGCGATTGGCGATGACCTCGTTGAAGTTCATGTTGGTGGATGTCCCGCCCGACCCCTCCATCAGGTCGACCACGAACGAAGCGTCAAAGTGCCCCTCGATGACTTCCTGGCACGCTTTGACGATGGCCTCGCATTGCTCTTTGGTCAGAACCGCGTTGTCGCAGTTGGCCAGAGCCGCAGCCCACTTGACCTGGGCGAAAGCGTCTCGGAACTGCGCGTAGTGGGCGATGTTCAGAGACGAAACCGTGAGGTTGTCAACTCCGCGAACCGTGTTGACTCCATACAGCTTGTCGCCTGGAATGGTGACTTCACCGACATAGTCACGTTCGACTCGCTGTTCACCTTGAGTAAGCTTATTCATAAGAATTCCTTTCGCCAACGGTAATAAGTTTCTCTATTTCTCCGCCTAAGGCTTTCAGCCTCGGCAAGAATGACGTTTCAATGACCTCGCGCGCGGTATCGCACGCGTCATCAAAAAATGCGTTGTATTCGTCCCTGCGCGCCACCAGGTACAGAGAACGCTCGAGACCCAACTTTTCAACTACATGGATAGCGACGTTGCCTGCATGCGTCACCCCCTGAAGATGGCACATTGGGGACGTGATGGCCCATCCAATTCCTTCCGCAACCATCGAGGTCAACGCATCGGCGTTGTCCAGTTCAAGCCGGTTCGGAAGCCGCACTTCAATTCGTCGCAAATATCGCTCAATCTGCATCCCAACCTGTGAAGTGCGATTGAATCGAACAATGGGCAAGCTGTTGCCAAGCGCTCGTACATCCTCGACGGTTCGCACGGGTCTCCTCAGTGCCTTCGGCGTTATGACGAAGTAGCGCTCCGAAAAAAGTCGATACCGAACCACGTCATTCGCATCCATTAACGGGTCGCTCGTGACAATCAGGTCGAGGTCACGCCGCAGAAGCGCTTCTCCCTGCTGGGGACTCAACCCGGTACGTATCGACAGCTGCGAAACTTTTCCCAGCAAGTTCTTTGTAAATACTGAGCCGCAAGTAGACGCAAACGAATCGACCAGCCCGATACGCAAGTCCGGCTTGATGCCTCGTCCGGCTTCTACGACCTGCGCCTTCAGATTCGCAATCTCTTCGCTTAAAACGGCGCCGCGATTTCGAAGTGCGATGCCAAAGGGTGTTAGCGCCAGCGGCCTAGTCGTGCGGTTGACGAGGACGACGCCCAATTCTTCCTCGAGTTGCCGAATGATTTGCGACACACCTGATTGAGAAATACCCAGCCTGGCTGCCGCCGACGACATGCTTCCCTCTTCGGCGACGGCGACAAAGACCTGTACTGCATGCATATCGATGGGTTTGATTGGCGACATGGCGCGTCCTGATAAGAGCGTACTGGCCTGTGTTCCCGCGTCCGGACCGCCAATTCTCTATGGGCAATCAGAACCGTGTTTTGCTGCGTCTCAACGCTGAGGTAGCGATGGATACGTCATGTCGCTCCTCAGCCATTGGTTGGTCTTCGCCCGCAACGTCGGACTTTACGTCCGAGAGGTTTTCCCCACCCGTCTCCGGAGCCAGCACATGGCAGAAGACTCCGCCGACAAGCAGCACCGCAACACAGACACCTAACGCAGCGTGAATGCCAACATGCTGAACTGCGAGCGGCAGCAGGAATGTGCTGATGGCCGAACCGAAACGGCTTGAGGCGACGGCCAAGCCGACGCCGGATGCTCGAAGGTGGGTCGGGAAGAGTTCGGGCGGATAGACGAATTCGAGGTTTGCCGCGGCTGACAGAATGCATGCGAAGAGCCCGAACGCCAGCATCGTGCCGATGGGTCCAAAGCTGGCGTAGGCGAGCACAGCCAAGGCAAGCGCCGCAAAGTAGAAGGTCCCGATGAGGAACATGCGACGGGAGAGCTTATCGATAAGCAGCAGGCCAATCACTGCGCCGGCAAAGAGCAGGATGTTGTAGACGAGGCCGCCCACGAACTTGTCTTTTACTTGCAGCGCCTCAAGAACCTTCGGTGAAAAGGTGCCCAACGCAAAGTAAGGAATGACTTGGCACGTGTAGAAGACGCAGCCAACGATAGTGTTCTTGCGCCAACGCGGTGAGAAGAGTTCCGACCAGGCGCCGCGCGATTGTTGAGGCGCCATGGTCTGCTTCGAAAGCATGACTTCTGGACCGAACTTGCGATGGATGATGGCAAGCGCTTCATCGCCGCGGCCACGCTTCATCAGCCACATCGGCGATTCGGGCACGATCAGCCGGAACGGAAGAATCAGCAGGGCCGGAACTCCGCTTGCCGCCAGCATGAGGCGCCATGCGTCAGGGCCGATATCCCGCATCGCGAAGCCGGCCAGGTAGGCACCGACGTACCCGGCGGCCCACGCCGCCGCGAGCACGCTAAGCAGACGCCCACGATAGCGACGAGGCGAATATTCCGTCACAAGGGATTTGCTTACCACGTAGTCGGCGCCGAGAATGAACCCGAGCACGAGGCGCAAGACCAGCAGCTGCTCGGGCGACGTCACGAAATACTGGGCAGCGGAGACCACCGCGAAGAGCAGCATGTCGAACGCAAAAATCGTCCGACGGCCGTATTTGTCCGCAATCGGGCCCGCCAGCATGCTGCCAAAGAAGAGCCCTGCAAGCGACGCCGCCCCAAGCAGTCCCATCCATAGGGCATCGAGATGAAGCGGACCGGCAGCCATGCTGACGGCAATTCCGATAATTCCCAAGACGAAACCATCACTGAATTGCCCGCCCGTTCCGCTGAAGGCAACTCCCACGTGGAAGGGGCGAAGCGGCAAGTCCTCCAGCAATATGTGTTTGTTCACAATCGTCTCCTGTCTCTCGTTCTGGTGCTCAAGTGAAGAGCACCTTGGAAACCAGTTTATGGTGACGAATTCAGAAAAACAGCATGTTACGACCTAGTATCACTAATTCTAATACTGCCCCGCAGCGGCGTTGAATTTGGGCTAACCCGAAGAAGCGGCCCCAAAAAAACGGCTTTCGCGGACGACAAAAGGCGGCCGGAGAACCGCCCCGCCCTGGATACGCGACACGACTCCACTATCCTTCGCAGCCCTCGACGCAATACTTGAAGCGTAGGTTGCTAAAGGAGCATGACAATCTTCCCGTAGTTATCCTTAGCGAGTCGCATCGATCGGATGTTTGAGAGCAAAGAGGATGCGCAGGTCGTCCCGCCTGATTCTGCGTGGCGTCGGCGGCGGCCGTCCCTTGTGCGAGAAAGGCGCCGTAGACTGCAAGCAGTAGCAGCCAGCACACGAATGATTATCAAGGATGTCATATAGACGGCATTCAACTATCGCATCTTGCGGTCAACATAGACGCGCCCTACTCTGAATCCGGCTGAACATAAAGCTTCGGGTCGGCCGCAATTCTGCAATGTCATCTGGAGCACCCTCCCATCCTTCGCAGTTCGTAATGGAGCAAATATGGACGACAAGATGATTGCAGCGATTGTGACTCGGAAGTGGCCACTCGCCCAGGGTTATCACGCAGTCGAATTGCAGATAAAGCACCGGCTGGAACTACCGTCGTTCGAAGACGGAGCGATAGTCGACCTCGCTCGAGGCAATGGAAGCCGAGCCGTGCGGTCGTACCCGCTATGGCACGCTCCCTCACGACGTGACGCGTTTTTACTGGGAATCCGGCAAGAGGACGATAGCGAGACGGCACGAGCAAGTTCAGAATTCTCGTGGAACCGAGGAGACGAAATTTACGTAGGCGTTCCGCGAGACACTGCCGTTGTCATAGACCAAAGCGCGCGCTACATCCTGTTCTCAGCTGGCGTTGGAGTCAAAGCTATCGCAGGTGTGGCAAGGCATATCGCATCAGTGGCGGGATGCTGCCTGGAAATTCACAATTTCGCTAGAACACCCGAGCGAGCTGTCTTCCGGACGGATCTGGACGAACTTCGCGACCATGCTCAGGTTAACCACCGAATCGGTCTAAGCGAGGCGCAGATTGCGAACGCTACGGCTCACGCATTGAGCCCCACCCACGCGAACTCACATGTAATCTGCAGCGGACCACCGGCGTTCATGAAGCTTATCGAATGCCAGGCGCTTCAGTGGGTCTACCCCTCGAACATGCATAAAATTGTGCTTGGCGACAGAGTATTCGGAAAGTGATATTGCGGCGCGATCGCTTCCACGATACGAGCTCTATCACTGAGCCCGCCACAACGATGCATCAGTCATCGTCATCGTCATGGTGGTGCTTGTACCAACCACGATGCCGGCCATTGTCATGCCAACGCCGCTCCTCCCGGTATTCGTCCTGATATCCGTAGCCATAGGCCGGTACTGGCGCGTAGACGACGGGCGGCGATTGGTAGACGACCGGAGGCGGTTGATAGACGACGGGAGGCGGTGCCGCGTAGACTGGGCCGGGCACGCCAAGAAAGACGCCGATGTCCGCGTGAGCCAGTGCCGAGCTGGATGCACATCCCAGGGAAACTCCCAGCGCGGTTAAAACCAATACGCGTTTCATGGTGCTTTTCCATTCAGATTATGCGGACCGCCTGAAAGGGTCCGGCACAACATCGTAGACGGCGCGGAAAGTGCTCGGTGAAACCGAGTAGTCTCTCCGGTAACCGTTTGTAATACGCGGTATGGCTCACTGGCGGGGCCGTGCCAAATTTCTGACCGGTCCGGCGCTATCGCGAGGCGGCGACGTTCTTCGTTTGCGGATTGTCGTCGCGGCGAGCACGCCAAGAATGATGGGAATGGGCTTGCGATATCGCAGTAAGAAAACACCCAACGGACAAGCTGGTCTTACCCTCGAAAGAGCATGGGTCAGGCCGCCGCCTGTGATGGTCGCACTTCAACGGTGACATGCGACAGCCCCTTGAAGCGCTCGAGTACTGCATGATAGAAACGCGAGTCTCGCTGGGGTTCACCTGTTGCCACCGACACCACCGCACTCATGTGACCTGGACCCACGCGCCATACGTGCAGGTCGACGACCTTGTCGCCACGGTCCTCAATAGCATGACGCACGTTCTCTGCCATACGTCGATCGGAGTTCATGTCGAGCAGGATTGCGCCCGTGTCTCGCATCAAGCCGTATGACCAGTTTGCAATCACCAGCGCACCAATCACGCCCGCCAGGGGGTCCATCCACAACCAGCCGAACGCGCGCGCCAGCACCAGACCGATGATGGCCAGCACCGAGACCGCCGCATCAGCCATGACATGAATGTAGGCTGACCGGATGTTGTGATCACGGGTCGCAGCCTCATGCGCGTCGTGGCCGTGCTCATGCTCTTCGAACTCGACTTCGTGTTTGCCATCCGGCATTCGCACGATGGCCTTGAAAGCATGCGGCTCGGGAATGTCTTGCTTCGATTCCAGATAGCCGCCACGATCCGCCAGCGCGAATACCTGTTGCGTCCCATCGGGCCGTACCGTCGTAACGGACACCGCTGAAGCGTCCAGTCGTGAACCCTCCGTCGCCGGTGTAATGCGGAAAACGGGTGGCACCCCATCTTCGAAGATGGAAACGGCAAACACACCGGACGGCGCAAAAATCTTTCGCACCTCGTTTTCATGAGCATGGTCGTCGTGACCATGCTCATGGCCATGACCATGACTATGGCCGTGGTCACCGCCGCTCAGCAGCCACACGCTTGCCAGGTTGACCAGCAGGCCGACCACCGCGATAGGAATCGCTTCGCCGAAGTGAATGGGTACCGGCGACAGAAAACGCGACATCGCCTCGTAGCCAATCAGCACTGCAATCATCGCAAGCACGATGGCGCTCGTGAACCCCGCAAGGTCACCGAGCTTGCCGGTACCGAACACGAAGCGGGAGTCGGTGGCGTGCTTGCGCGCGTAGGTGTACGCCAGCGCTGCAATCAGCATTGCTCCAGCATGCGTCGACATATGCAGGCCGTCGGCGACAAGCGCAAGCGAGCCGAACATACTGCCGCCAACGATTTCAACGAGCATCATCGCGCTGCACAGCGCAATCACAGCCCATGTCTTCCGCTCGTTCTTTTCATGACCGGCACCCAGAAAGATATGGTCATGTCCTGCGCCGAATGCGGCGTCTTTGAAATCATTCATTTCGAAACCTACTTGAAATAGCTGTGAACAACCTCGATGAGCTGTTCGGTCGCACTGCCGGCCGGCTCTTCGCCGTCGTTCGCATCGACAAGGTGATTCCTGATGTGGTCCTCCAGCACCACGGCAAGCAGGCCGTTCATCGCTCCACGACAACTCGTAATCCGCTGCAGGACATCCGAACAACCATGCTCTTCCTCAAGCGCCCGTTCGATGGCCTCAACCTGCCCCTTGATACGGCGAACCCTGTTAAGAAGTCTTTGCTTTTCTTGAACCGTATGACTCATCGTGCTCTCCAGATACCCCCATGGGGTATATTATTGTTTGGAGTCTACCATAGGGGATAGGGGTATTGTTTCGTTCGTGGCAGCCGGGTGCCGCAGGCGTCTCGCCAAGGGCACTGCTCGTGGTCGCAGCCTGCGGTAAAAGCCTATTTGATCTTCTATTGGCGTGCGACAGCGTAAGCAGCAGCGGCGACTGCTGCTGTAAAAGGCGGCTCAAAAAACGAACAGTCTCAGCGCGAGGCCGATTACACCGCATGTCAGCACGACCGGTATTACCCCGACCTTGAACCGGAACAGCGCGATACCGGCAGCCACACCTATAAGCAGCGAGGACCATTCGAATCCACCATGCATGCCATGCGGCCACAACACGTGAAGGGCGAAGAACACGGCAAGGTTCACGATGACGCCAACCACAGCGGAAGTGATGGCTGTCAACGGCGCAGTAAATTTCAGATTACCGTGGGTCGTTTCGATGAAGGGACCGCCGAGCAGAATGAACAGGAAAGACGGCAGGAACGTAAAGAACGTTACGACGATGGACGCGACGACAGCAGAGGCCATTATTGCGTCCGGTCCGAACACTGCCTTGCTCCAGCCGCCAACGAAACCAACGAAGGAAACCACCATGATGAGCGGTCCGGGCGTGGTCTCGCCGAGCGCCAGGCCATCTATCATCTGCAGTCCGGTCAACCAGTGGTAGTTATCGACTGCACCCTGGTAGACATACGGCAACACCGCGTACGCGCCCCCGAAGGTCAGCAGGGCGGCCTTCGTGAAGAACCAGGCCATTTGCGTGAGTGTTCCCGTCCAGCCGTACACAAGCGAAAGTACCGCGATGGCCGCGAGCCATATAAGCATGAAGGCAGCAAGCACGACAGTGAATCGCTTCCATGTGAAGAGCGCGTGCCGGGGAGTGGGTGTGTCGTCGTCAAGCAGTGCGGGACCGAACGCCTTGTCACCGCCCTTGTGCCCTCCACCAACAACGAATCTGGATGGAGCGTACTTGCCTCCAAAGTGACCGACGATCCCGGCGACCAGGACGATGAGAGGAAACGGGACGTTTGCAACGAAGATAGCGACGAACGCGGCCGCCGCAATCGACCACAGCCACGCATTCTTCAGTGCGCGAGAGCCGATCCTGTACGCGGCGAAGACGACAATCGCCGTGACCGCCGGCTTGATGCCGTAAAGCACGCCTGCCACAGCCGGAACACTGCCGAAAGCCATGTAGACCCAGGATAGTCCGATCAGGATGAAAAGCGACGGCAGGACGAAGAGGCCTCCTGCAATCACGCCACCCCACGTGCGATGCATCAGCCAACCGATGTAGGTGGCGAGCTGCTGCGCCTCTGGTCCGGGAAGTACCATGCAATAGTTCAATGCATGCAGGAATCGCTTCTCGGAAATCCAGCGTTTTCGTTCGACCAGGTCCTGGTGCATGATGGCAATCTGCCCGGCCGGACCTCCGAAGCTGATAAAGCCTAGCTTGAGCCAGTACCAAAGCGCCTGGCCAATGGTGACCGACTCGACCGCCTGAATGCGCTGATTGCTCATTTCGTTGTCCGGCACCGGTTGACTTTGTTGCACTTGAAACTCCGAATGCTTCAGCTTGCGATTGAATGTTCAGCGGTGAGCCGATACCTCGGCGGCGTTACCCCAGAGCGGTGGTCCAAATCGCGCAAGCGGTGCGGCTACGACGCCGGGTTTCCCATAGCGATTGGCAACGGATACTGAACGGAGAAAACTACTACGGAATCGTTCAGAAGTCCGTCCACCTCCGTCGCGTGGCGGCGCTCTTTTCCACCGCAGCGAAATGCGCGAGCAGCGAGTCAAGCATTTGGCTCATTTCGTGCAGCAGTTCGTCCTCGCTCAGCCCGCGCTGTATGGCGCCAGTCATCACCGCCTCAAATCCCGCCTTGGGACGCACGTCGTGACGATAGACGTCGAGACACACCGCGCCTACTTTCCACTCAAAAACTTTGGCGGGCAGGCGATGCTGCGAATCTTACAGCCGAGGCTTTAGAAAGGCTCACGCGGCGCGTGCGGCCCTGACGACCTTGCACCTACAACGTGGGCAGCCGCTCGAAGTTGTCAAAGCGGGCAAACGGTGGCGGAATTTCGGTTACCTCGAGCTCATCGACGAGCGCTGCCGACATGCCCTCACCGAGCCAGGCGCACATGACCGCCAACTGCTCCGGTGAACCCTGCAGCATCACCTCCACCGAGCCGTCCATACGGTTGCGGACCCAGCCGGTGACGCCCAGTTGTCTCGACCGTCGTACACAGGCCTCCCGATAACCCACGCCCTGCACCTGGCCACGGACCCGAACCAATCGGGTCTCCAGGAGCTCATCTTTATCTTCAGATTCCATGGGTGCATCCGTCTCATGAATTTTGACTCTGCCGCTACTCCGTGAATTTACACCTTGTTTCAAGCCGTTCGCCCCAACGCCGATGACCGTTCGCCCGAGTTGCCGATCGGATGTTCAAGTCGACGCAGAGCAACGCGGCACCCGAAGCGGGGTTAACATCGTCGGCGGCCGGCCTCCACCCGCGATTTACAAGGTGTCGTTTATCACTTTTTTACTTGTTGCCGAGTTTCAAGGCCGCCTAGAATCTCTAGGAATATCAAACAGAGGACAGATGCCGTGGACAATCGATGTCGTCGATTTCCTAACAGTTTCGCTGCCTGAGCGACAGGACCTCCGCGCCCGTTTTTACCAAACCGCCGTTTTGCCAGCAGGCAGACCTTGCGCGCCGTGGTGACTCTCTCTGTGCACCTCAATTAGCGCCATATGGCCGCAGCGATTGCGTGCGTCCGCATGGCACTGCGTCGTGACGCGTCAACTCTCGCCGCTGCGTTCGTTAGCACCTTTTCGAATCACTGGCGTGGGCAGACGCGTGCCCCCTCACTAAGACACGAGAAGCCTATGCATGCAGACAACGCCGCACTTGCAGCGGAATACCAGCAGTACCTTGGCGAGGCCGAAAAATGGTTCCGTCACGCGAAGGAAGTGACACACGCCGGGGTTGACACCAAGAGCGCCCGAGGAGTCGCGACGGGGTACACCGGCGAGCCGTATGGCCCACTGGCAGTATTCAACGAATGGGCCGACCGGCAGTTCGCGAAGCAACTCGCGCCGGGATACTTTGACGCCGCGAATCTGAGCGACCGTGCCGCGTTCGACGTTTGGCAGGCTGAAATGGTGCGGGATATTCGCGCCCATTGGTCAAAGAAGCGCGTGTTTGGAACGCGCGGCAAGACCCATCCAATCGAATTCCCACCCCTGCCGTTTCTGCAAGCTTCGCGGCTGGCCAACAGTTTCATCAAGGCGTTGCGCGTCAAATGCAATAAGCGGCCGCACGTACTCGAGGCAATTTTTGCCAACGGACACGTGGTGCTGAATGCGCCGACGCTGGCCGTGCTCCGCGACCTGCACACGACACTTCCGGAGTACAACTTGCTGCAAAGCGAGGCCGAAGTCCAGCTAAGCTATCGCTCGATTCAACAGCGCGCGCGAGACTTCTGTGCGGAATATGGCGGCTCTCCACTACTGCTCGATGTCTTCGCTCGTAACAAGCGGCCGGACCTTGAAGGCAAGGACCTAGATTCCCGCTCTTCTCTGGTTGGCCGGTCGCGAAGTCAGGTCCAGCTCGTAACTTCTTGAAGAATGGCGGCGTTTGTTTCGGCGAGGGGGTCATACCTTTTCGATAACGAGTTGACGAGTTCTTTCGACCGACCACTGGTCGCGAACTACACAAAGGCACGCGCTACACGAACAGTTCACGATTGGCCCGGACAAAGTCTTCAACGGTCCCGGGGGCTTTCCCGGTGACTTGTCCGATGACGCTGTCCTCGCCAACGAAGACGCCGTTCTGGTAGTCAACTGCGACTTCTATGAAGTGCTGAATTGTGAATTCGGGAAGGTCGTATTTTTCAAGGTGCTCGCGATACGCTTCGAGGGTGGTCGGACTGTAGGTGATTTGTCGTCCGACGATGCTGCTCAATTTCTCGGCAATCTCTTGCTGGCTCACTTCCACGGGGCCGCAGAGCTCGTAGGTCTTGCCAATATGGTCGTGAGGATTGGAGAGAACTGCAGCGATGAAGCGCGCCTGGTCCTCCGCCGAAATCGGAGCGTGCCGGCCTGTTCCGTACGGAAGAGCAATCGTCCCGTCTTGCACTATCGTGTCGAGCACCCAGGGGAACGTCAGCCACTCCGAAAAGAAGGTCGGTCGGATGTGGACAACCGGAACGCCGGACCAGTCCAGAATGCGTTCGGCAATCCAGTGGTCGCGTGCGGCGTGGCTTTTTGCGTCTTCGCGCGCGGATATTTGCGACATGTTCACAACGACTCCAAGCCCGGCGCGGCGTGCGGCGTCTGCGAAATAGGCGGTAGCTTGAATGAAGCCCGGGCGCACCGGGTAGCAGAGGTATGCGCCATCCATCCCGGCAGTGGCGCGAATGGCGTCGTCATGCTCGAGCAGGTCTCCTACGACAATTTCCGCTCCGGCTTGTCTCAGCGCTTCGCTGCGCTCATCCTCTTGGCGCACCAGAGCGCGAACGAGATGTCCAGCGTCGAGCAGATGACGAACCGTGTGGACGCCGGTTTTACCAGTGGCGGCAGTAACCAGCAATTTGAGTTGTTTCATGGTGACTTTCCTTTTGAACAATTGAGCGCGCTCGCGACGAACGCATTGAGTCGGTTATGGACCGAGTCCCTATCTCTCATCGAGCATCCAGCCCGAAGACCAAACGAGTTCAAGCCGAGCTTCCTCGGACGACCCTTCAGCTCTCGAAGGGAGCGTGGTCGATGAGGTCGCAGACGTCTGGGGACTCGAAGCCGTGCACGTGGCGGTAGCCAATGTCGACCAGTCCGGTACCCGTCGCGGTATGCGGCTTTTTTCGTACGACCTCCGCCAAAGCGGTCTGAAATGCGACCTTGAATCCATCTCGTGGGTAGAGTTGAAGCACGTCGTCAATAAACGAGGGTGCGATCTCATCGAACCAGAGCCCAAACACATCGACATGGGCACCCATATGCACGAGGGCGACTTCTGTGTAGATTGTCAATTACGATGGCCGCCCGGGCGACAACTATCTTGGCCGGTCGACGGGGTTAGTTGTCGCTGCTCAACTCGGCATAGTTGTCGCTCCTTCCGATTCGGGGTGGGGTAATTGACGCCGCCGCGCGCGCTTGTTGTCGTCGGCGCTGCGACGCCGGTAGCTTTCCACGTTCAGCTCGAAGATCGTCGAGTGATGGACCAGTCGGTCGATGGCGGCGACCGTCATTGAGGGATCGGGGAAGACATCATTCCAGCCGGAGAACGCGGCGTTGGCCGTGATGAGAAGGCTTCGACGCTCGTATCTTTCCGCAATCAATTCGAACAGCACGCTCGTTTCGGCCTGGTCCTTTCTGACGTACGACAGGTCATCCAGGATGATCAGATCGAAGTGATCGAGCTTGGCGAGCATCGATGGCAACTGCAGGCTTTGGCGTGCCGCCTGCAGCTTCTGCACGATTTCGCCGGTGCGTGTGAACAGCACCCGGTACCCGGCGTCGATCAGCGCATGACCAATGCCGGAGCCTAAATGGCTCTTCCCGGCACCCGGTGGCCCAAACAGCAGGATCGTGGCGCCTTTCTCGAGCCACGAGTCGCCGCTCGCGAGCGCCATTACATGTGCCTTGGACACCATCGGTACCAAGCCGAAGTCGAAGGCCTCGAGCGTCTTGCTCGGGTCCAGATGCGATTCGACGCGATGCCGCTCGATGCGCCGTTTCGCGCGCTCGGCCAGTTCGTGCTCGAGCAGCGCGCCGAGCAGGCGCGTCGATGGCCAGCCTTCCTTGTCGGAGCGCTGTGTGAACTCGGACCATAGCCGCGCGATCGTCGGCAAGCGCAACTCGGTGAGCATCAGCCCCATACGGGCGGCATCGTAAATTGCGGGCGCGTTCATACCGATGCCTCCTCGCCAAGCAGCGTGTCGTAGAGAGCGGCCGTCGGCACGTCCACAGCCACGTCTGGGCATTGCGCCTGCCGCGGCGCAAATTCATTCTGTAGTTGCTCGAGATCGGGCAGCTCGCCAGCGGCGAGCAACGCCTCGAGCCGCTCAGCAAGAACGGCCTCGACTCCGTGATTCGCGGCCAGTTCCAGTAAGCCGACCATGGTCTTGCAGGCTTCGCGCTGCGTGAGCCGAGCCTCAAGCCGCTCCCACGTCCGGCGGTACGCCTCGCGCGGAAACAAGTCGTCGCGAAACGCCAGCCCCTTGAACGCCTGGGGCTTGCGCTTGAGCGCCTCAATGAAGTGCCGGTAGTCGAGCTTGCGACGGCGGCTATTGGCCGCATGCGAGCCCCGTGCTGTGCTGTGCACGAGCGCGCCGGACAGATAGCAGTCGAGGTGATCGGCATAGACGCGCACCTTCAGACGGTGACCAATCAGGCGCGACGGCGCGCTGTAGAGAATGCCCCGCACGGTGAAGGTGCCACAGCGTGTCACGCGTGCTTCCTCTTCGATGAAGTCGGTCGTGCGATGTGCGGGCAAATCCTGCAAATGTTCGCGCTCAGCGTTAAACGCCGCTGCGTTACGACGGTTACGGCGCATGACGACGTCGCGAACAAACGCCTCATAGGCAGCACGATCGTCGAAGTCGCGATGGCCACGCAGCATCAGCGCCTGGTCGATCGCCTCCTTCAGATGGCGGTGCGAGGATTCCACACTACCGTTCTCATGGGCCACGCCGACGTTATTGCGCGTGCCGGCCATGCCGTAATGCACCAGCAGTGCGTCATAGCGAGCCGTGAAGTCCTCTTCAGTCTGCAAATTCTTGAACGCTGCCGATAGGCTGTCGGTGCGATGCTCATGTGGGCAGCCGCCGGCCTGCCACAGCGCGTTCTGTAATCCGGTGGAGAGGGCCTCGAAGCTCTCGCCACCTTCGACGACATAGGCATATTCCCAGTGCGAGAACGCGAGCACGAAGTGATAGAGCCGGTGATCGAGGGGCGCGTCGGCGACCGTCACGCGCAGATCCCGCATGTCGGTAAAGTCCGAGAGCCCCTGCACGCCGGGCAAGTGCTGCTGCGGGAAGAAGATCTCCTTGCCAGGGCCCTCGAGTGCGCGCCATTGGCTGACGCGCCGCTCGAGCGTCCGCCGCATGCTGTCAGGGAAGAGGCCGGGATGCGCCTCCTGTAGCTTGCACAGCAACGTGATGGCCTTGAGCCGGGGCGCGTGGCGCAGCAATGGCACGACCTCGCTCTCCCAGACTTCCGCGAACGGATCGTGACGTGTACGCCACGCGCGCGATGGCTTCTGCGACGGCAGACGGCCGTCATGCTCGATGCGCCGGGCCGTGCGAACGCTCATGCCCGCCATCGCCGCGGCGACTTCCTGAGTGTGATGTTTGCGCTTGCTCATATAGAGTCGGACCTGCTGGTCCGTCACGTAGGTTCCAGGCATGACTGTTCGCTTCTTGTTCGACGCGATCAGCCATCGTAAAACCCCGCTACTCCGGCGCCGCCGGTAGTTCGTCGTCTCCGGCGGCTACGCCGCCTTCGACTCCTCACCACCGGCCAAGGTAACTGTCAAAGGACCGGCCAAGATAATTGTCGTTCTCTACTTCTGCTTCCCTGCGCTCCGCGATGCCTGCGCTGGAGTGCAGCGCGATGCCGTCC
The DNA here is from genome assembly GCF_004339745.1 of Paraburkholderia sp. BL9I2N2. GTDB lineage: Bacteria > Pseudomonadota > Gammaproteobacteria > Burkholderiales > Burkholderiaceae > Paraburkholderia. The sequence continues at coordinate 3,227,151 of NZ_SMGP01000001.1, forward strand.
CAGACGAGTTGCGCTTTCGATTCCGGATAGTCGTTAGCGAGAAGAATCCGACTGGCAGCGTTGGCGCCATCGACTTCGAAGCGCTGGTCCGCTGCGAACTCAGCCGTAAGCCCCAGGTCGTGGAGCAGTGATGCGAGATACACCACCTCTCGGTCGTATTTCAGTCCTCGGACCTTGCCAAGGAACTCGGCGAACCACCACGTACGGTGCACGTGCCCCAGCATCGATTTCGAATGGGCACGCTCGACGATCAAGGCGGCTTGACGGGTGAAGACGGAATCCGGAGCAGTGAACTGTCCGATAGTGACAGGCGGAATCATGAGCGCCCTCCAAAGTGTGAAGTTGACGGTTTCAGAATATCGGCGACTCATCCGGCGTAAATGACTGTTTTTGGATGATTTGTGCCAGAATTGCGTGTTGGTCGGAGACTCAAGTAGGAGGCATTCATGAGGAATCGGACGAAGCCGAAAGACCCTCGCGCGGGAATGTCAACGAAACGGGTCGTCATTCTGGGTTTGCCGCCAGTTGACGCTCTCGACGTCATTGGCCCCGCAGAGGTCTTCGCATTCGCGAACAAGCTGCAAGCTGGCCAGCGCGCGCCGTACGACCTTCAGCTGGTCAGCGCGGGAGCTGATGTGTTCATGGACAGCGAATCGGGAATTGGTCTTCGGGGACACCGCACGCTCGAACAGGAACGCAGAGAAAACAAGCCCATCGACACCTTGATGGTCGCCACGGGGTTTCAACCCATCGAGCAGCTACACCCCGCTGCCATAGCCTGGATTTCAACCCGGGCTGCGACGATACGGCGGGTGTGCTCGATATGTGTTGGCGCCTTCGCCCTCGCTGACGCGGGGCTTTTAGATGGCCGACGCGCAACAACGCATTGGGCCATGGCCCCTCGCCTTGCCGAGCGCTACCCCCTGGTGCAGGTCGACCCCGCGCCGATATGGGTGAAGGACGACAACGTGTACACGTCCGCGGGAATTTCTTCAGGGATAGACTTAGCTCTTGCTCTCGTCGGCGAAGACCTGGGAAATAGCGTTGCGCTGGAAATTGCAAAAAATCTGGTTCTCTTTTTGCGTCGCCCGGGCGGACAGGCTCAGTTCAGTGCCTCCCTTCGTTCGCAGCACGTTGCTGACTCAAAGCTGGCCAAGCTATGCCTCTGGATAAGCGAGCACCTTGATTCGGACCTGACGGTAGAGATGCTGGCTGACCAGATGGCCACAAGTGTCAGGACATTGATACGCACGTTCGAGCGAGAGTTGAGAACGACGCCCGCAAAGTACGTCGAGGACGTTCGGCTCGAAGCAATCTGCCGTGCGCTCGAACTGGGCGAACGGTCGATGGAGACTCTTGCACGTCGATTCGGTTACCGCAGCGTCGACGTGTTAAGGAAGGCCTTCGTGCGGCGCTTCGAGATAAGCCCGCGCGAATACGCAGAACGCTTCCTGGTAGTTACATGATGGCTGCGGCGCGGTCACGGTTGCCTGGCGGCTCGCCTTCCATCGCAGCCAGCACCGGGGTTGAGCTCATCTCAACGGCTACGAAGCGACAAGGATGCCTACGCCGCCAACGACCAGTCAAAAATAATGCCATGCGAAACCGGGGCCGTATTTGTTACACGTTGGGTTTCAACCGCTTTAGCATCGTGCTAGCCAGCGGCAGGCAGGCGGCCATTCACAAGGGTTTACACCTGGATATAAAAATGGCTTCGGTTCATCCTCTCGATGCACTGCGTCCATGTGTCCACACTCGGGACCAGGCGGCACGCGACGCCCTCGTGTTTCGACAAGCCATGAAAAAACCGCGCGGCCTTCGCAGGCTCGCGCGGTTTTTCTGTCCATCAAACGTGACGCAGCTTACTTCTTGTAGTTCGCCGCGCCTTCGGTGATTTCCTTGTGCGCGGCGTCGATGCCCGCCCAGCCGTCGACCTTCACCCACTTGCCCTTCTCGAGCGCCTTGTATTGCTCGAAGAAGTGCTTGATCTGGTCTTTCAGGTACGCCGGGACGTCGTCGATCGACTTCAGGTCGGCGGTCATCGGGCAGACCTTGTCGTGCGCGACGGCGACCAGCTTCGCGTCGACGCCGGATTCGTCGGTCATTTGCAGCATGCCGAGTGCGCGGGCACGCACCACCGAGCCAGCCAACAGCGGGAACGGCGTGATGACCAGCACGTCGACCGGATCGCCGTCGCCCGACAGCGTTTGCGGAATGTAGCCGTAATTCGCCGGATAGCGCATGCCCGTGCTGATGAAACGGTCGACGTGGAGCAGGCCCGTTTCCTTATCCGCTTCGTACTTCACCGGATCGCTTTGCGCCGGGATTTCGATGATGACGTTGAAATCTTGCGGAAGGTCTTTGCCTGCGGGGACGTGATTGAAGCTCATGAGCGCTCTCTGATCAGGATGGAATTCGGAACACGGCGCGCGGTGCGGCCACTCGAACGGCATGCATCGTGAAACTCGCCTCGAGCGCCGGCGCCGCGGCCGGACAGTGCGGAATACGCCATTATAGCCAATCGGCCGATGGCATCCCGCGTAGGATCGGCGCGATAATCATCTGGCGTCTCTCGATTGTGCCTCTCGTTTGTGAACACCACGCAGCCGCAACGCGGCCGCGTGACACCTCAAGGAGCATGCATGGAAGAAGCCCGACACTTCATCGGCGGCGAGTGGTCCGCCGCCTCAGGCGGCGAGACGATCGCCGTGCTCGATCCCTCGGACGGTCAGCCCTTCACCCAGTTGGCACGCGGCACCGCGGCGGATATCGACGCCGCCGTGCGCGCCGCGCGCCGCGCCTTCGAAGGCGCGTGGGGCGAGGCGAGCGCCGCCGAACGCGGCCGCGTGCTGTACCGGCTGTCCATGCTGGTCGCCGCGCGCCAGGAAGAACTCGCCCTGCTCGAAGCCCGCGACACCGGCAAGCCGCTCAAGCAGGCGCGCGCCGATTCGGCCGCCCTCGTCCGCTATTTCGAGTTCTACGCCGGCGCGGCGGACAAACTGCACGGCGAAACGCTGCCTTACCAGACCGGCTACACGGTGCTCACGATCCGCGAGCCGCACGGCGTGACCGGCCATATCGTGCCGTGGAATTACCCCATGCAGATTTTCGGCCGCAGCGTGGGCGCGGCGCTCGCCACCGGCAACGCATGCGTCGTCAAACCGGCCGAAGATGCGTGTCTGTCCGTGTTGCGCGTCGCCGAACTGGCCGCCGAGGCGGGTCTGCCTGCCGGCGCGCTGAATATCGTCACCGGCTACGGGCATGAAGCGGGCGCGGCGCTCGCACGGCACCCCGGCATCGATCACATTTCGTTCACCGGGTCGCCGGAAACCGGCAAGCTCGTCACGCAGATGGCCGCCGAGAATCACGTACCGGTCACGCTGGAACTGGGCGGCAAGTCGCCGCAAATCGTCTTCGCCGACGCGGACCTCGACGCGGCGCTGCCCGTGCTGGTGTCGGCGATCGTGCAGAACGCGGGACAAACCTGCTCGGCGGGCAGCCGCGTGCTGATCGACCGCGCTATATACGAACCCTTGCTAGACCGGCTGAGCGGCGCGTTTCAAGCATTGCGCGTGGGCCCCTCGCAGGCCGATCTCGACTGCGGGCCGCTGATCAGCGCGAAACAGCAGCGGCGCGTGTGGGATTTCCTCTCCGACGCGCAACACGACGGTATCGCCATGGCGGCGCACGGCGAGGTGATTCCCGAAGCGCCGGAAAGCGGCTTCTATCAGGCGCCGACGCTGCTGCGCGATGTGCCCGCCAGCCACCGCGTCGCCCGTGACGAAGTGTTCGGACCCGTCCTCGCCGCCATGTCCTTCAGCGACGAAGACGAAGCGCTGGCGCTGGCCAACGGCACGCCGTTCGGCCTCGTCGCCGGCATCTGGACGCGCGACGGCGGCCGGCAGATGCGGCTCGCGCGCCGCCTGCGCTCTGGTCAAGTGTTCATCAACAACTATGGCGCGGGCGGCGGCGTCGAATTGCCGTTCGGCGGCGTCAAGCATTCGGGCCACGGCCGCGAAAAGGGCTTCGAGGCGCTGTACGGCTTCACGGTGCTGAAAACCATCGCGATCCGGCACGGTTAGTCGAGCATACGTATCACCATCCACAACAAACAGCGGAGACATCATGCGGTTGACAGGTAAAACAGCCATCGTCACGGGTGGCGGCTCGGGTTTCGGCGAAGGCATTGCGAAGACCTACGCGCGCGAAGGCGCGAACGTCGTGGTCAACGATCTGAACGGCCCGGCCGCCGAGCGCGTGGCGAGTGAAATCGCGCTGGCCGGCGGCAAGGCCATCGCGGTAGCAGGCAACGTCGCCCAGCGCGACGACTGGCAAAAACTGCGCGAAGCCGCGCTCGAAGACTTCGGCAGCGTGCAGATCGTCGTCAACAACGCCGGCACCACGCATCGCAACAAGCCGGTGCTGGAAGTGACGGAAGCCGAATTCGACCGCGTCTACGCGGTGAACGTGAAAAGCATCTACTGGAGCGTGCAGGAATTCGTGCCGTATTTCCGCGAGCAAGGCGGCGGCTGCTTCATCAATATCGCGTCCACGGCGGGAGTGCGGCCGCGCCCTGGGCTGGTCTGGTACAACGGCAGCAAAGGCGCGGTGATTATCGCGAGCAAGTCGCTGGCGGTCGAACTGGGTCCGGACCGCATTCGGGTGAACTGCGTGAATCCGGTGATCGGCGAGACGGCGCTGCTGTCCGAATTCATGGGCGTTGAGGATACGCCGGAGAATCGTCAGCGCTTTCTCGCCGGCATTCCGCTCGGGCGTTTCTCGACGCCGCAGGACATCGCCAACGCCGCGCTCTATCTGGCTTCGGACGAGGCGGAGTTCATCACCGGCGTGTGTCTTGAAGTAGACGGCGGGCGCTGCGTGTAGCGCCGCGCCGCATCCGGTCTGCGAGGGTTTCGCGTGCAGCGGCCCTCGCCGCAGTCAGTGTTTTCCCCCGGTATCGATTCGTCGTGCAAACCACTGAGCGCGGATAGAATCGATCGACAGCGGTACTTCAATTCCACAAGAAAAGAGGAGACACCATGGCTAGTCCCGCAAATCCGCTCCACCATCCCGGCGCGGGTGCGCCGCCTTCCACCTTCGAAGAGGCGACCTACCGCAAGGTCACCTGGCGGCTCGCGCCGCTGTTGATGCTCTGTTACGTGGTCGCGTATCTCGATCGCGTCAACGTCGGTTTCGCCAAGCTGCAAATGACCAGCGATCTCGGTCTGAGCGACGCGGTCTACGGTTTCGGCGCGGGGATTTTCTTTCTCGGCTATTTCATCTTCGAAATTCCGAGCAATGTGATCCTGCATAAAGTCGGCGCACGCGTGTGGATCGCGCGGATCATGGTGTCGTGGGGCGTGATCTCCATGCTGACCATGTTCGTCACTACGCCGACCATGTTCTACGTGATGCGCTTCCTGCTCGGTCTCGCAGAAGCGGGATTTTTCCCCGGCATCATTCTGTATCTCACCTACTGGTATCCGTCGCACCGGCGCGGCCGCATGACCACCTGGTTCATGACGGCGATCGCGCTGTCGGGCGTGATCGGCGGTCCGGTGTCGGGTTATATCCTGAAGAGCTTCGACGGCGTGAACGGCTGGCATGGCTGGCAGTGGCTGTTTCTGCTCGAAGGGATTCCTTCGGTGATCGTCGGCATCATGGTGTTCGTCATGCTGGACGATCGTATCTCGAAGGCGAAGTGGCTCACCAAGGAAGAGCAGCAATTGCTCGAACGCCACGTCTCCGCCGAAGAAGCCACCAAGCACGACATGCCGATTCGCCAGGTGCTCACGAGCGGCCGCGTGCTGATGCTGAGCCTCACGTATTTCTCGTTCGTGATGGGTCTGTATGGCGTGAGCTTCTGGCTGCCGACCATCATCAAGGCGACCGGCGTGACGGATGCGTTCATGATCGGCCTGCTCTCGGCGGTGCCGTTCGCTGCCGCTGTGGTCGCAATGGTGTTCGTGTCGCGCAGTGCGGACCGCAAGCGGGAGCGGCGCTGGCATATTGCGTTGCCGGCGTTCGCGGGCGCAATCGGGCTCGTGCTGTCGGTCGTGTGGGCGCACAACACCGTGCTGGCGATGGCGTCGCTCACGCTCGCGACCATGGGCATTCTGACCACGCTGCCGCTGTTCTGGAGCCTGCCGACAGCGATTCTGGCGGGCACGGGCGCCGCTGCCGGCATCGCCATGATCAATTCGATCGGCAATCTGGCGGGTTTTCTCAGCCCGTATGCGGTGGGCTGGCTCAAACAGGTGACAGCCGCGAACGACTCCGGCATGTATATGCTGGCGGCGTTCCTGGTGCTTGGCGGTCTGCTGGCGATCAGCGTGCCGGCGAAGATGGTTAATAAGTGAGAGGGAGGCGCGGGCCTTGGCAGTGATCTACTGCTGAGGCTTTGCGTTGGTGTGCGAAGGAGCGACCACTTCATCGCTGAATATGGTGGTTTCGACAAATGTTGGCCGACTACTGCCGAGGGCGTGGGCGGTAGTCGGCCAGCAAGAGACAGTCGGCACATCGCGTCGAACGGCTGAGTTCCATACAAGGCAAACGGTCCCATCAGTCCGGGGCGGACTAAGCGATCAAATCAAGCATCACCGAACAGGCACAGCAGGAAGCACGAATAAAAAATGGCCGCAGCATCCGCTGCGGCCATCAACTCATCAACCAGCAACTTCAAAGTCTCAAAGCAGCGCTTCAAGAACCACACACGCGCCGCTCAAAAACCCTCAAACGATATTCATCGCCAACGCACTTTCACGATAATGCTGGCTCGCCTTATCCGCATCGCCGAGTTGCTCGTGCAAACGCGCCAATGCACGATGCGAGCGAATCCTCAGCGTCTCGTTGTCCGCGAGCTTCAATGCGCGCTCAAGGAACGACTGCGCCTTGCCCCACAGTTGCTGATGCAGGCACAAGCGGCCTAGCGCAAACATCAGGTCGGCATCTTCCGGACGATCCTTCTGCCACGCTTCGGCCTTCTGAATCAGCGGCAACGCGTCGCCGCCAGCCGTATCCGGATAGCGGCGCAGCAAGCGCGCGTCCCAGTTTTGCGCCAGCGCTTCCTCGACGATCTTGCGCGCTTCCTGCGGACGGTTCAGCGCCACCAGCAGTTCGGCCGCGAGATCCGCGAGACGCGGCGAATGACGCTCGGTGGGCGACAGCGAATTCCACAACTCCAGCAACGCATCGGCATTGTGACGCCGGTCACGCAGCAGGTTTTCCGCCGCGAGTTGGCGCAAGCGCACCGCCACAGCCGGATGAATCGCTTCGCGTTTTTCCAGCATCTTGACGAGCTTGAGCACTTCACTCCAGTTCTTCAATTGCTGTTGCGCGCGCAACATGATCTGCTGCGCGTGAATGCGCCGCGCGCCCTGTGACTGCATTTCGGTCAGCGCCGTCAGCGCGCCGTCCGCGTCACGGCCATCGGCGCGCATGTCGGCGGTGGCCATCAGGCGTGCGTCCTGCCAGTCGGCCTCGTTGATCTGCGCGAGCCACTCGTCGCGCCGCGCATATTCATGCATGCGATGCGCCGCGGTGGCCGCGATCAAACCCGCCGCGCCCTTGTTATCACCATTCGCGAGCGCGTCTTTGGCGGCTTTCTCAGCACGCGAAAAACGCCCCGCGTACAGATTGCCGATCGCGTCACGCAGCGCGGCATGCGCTTTCGCGACACGCGAGCGCGCGCGATAAGCGGCCACACGTTGCGGCATGCGCCAGATATTGCGGAAGATGCGCAGCAGTGCATACATCAGAATGAACAACACCACCAGCCCGACCACGAACAGATTCAACGACATGTCGACGCGGTACGGCGGATAGATCAGCAGCACCTGCCCCATGTCGAAGCGTCCGACCACCGCCAGCACCACCGCGATGGCGAACAGCAACGCAAGCCATAGAAGTCCCCGGATCGCCATGATTAACCTCGGCTCCGGTATTGATTGACGGCCTGCAGGCTCGTGTTCAGATTCGGCAGTTCAACCGCGGCCGAGCCCGCCTCCACCTGCTTGACGAGATCGGTCACGGTTTGCGTCTTCTTCGACGAGTTGTCGAAGTAACGCGTGAGCGCATTCTCCGCCGCCTGCAGGTCGGACTTCAGCGTGGTCTCGTTGCGCGAGAGCAAGGCGAGACGCGCCGACAGCAAACGCAGCTTGAGATTCTCGCGTACGAAGTAGCCCTCGTCGGGCGTGACCAGCATCGCGTCGGCATTGTCGATGCGGCGCACCTGCACGAGGCTCGTCAACTGCTGGCCGATGCCGGTGGTCACTTCACGCCACCACACCTTCCAGCGCGGCTCGCCGGTGGCCGCGGCCACCTTGGCCGTGTCGGCCCACGTCGCGGCTTGCGGCGTGGCATGGGCGATCGGTGCTTCGCCCGAGAGCGGCAGGCTGTCGACCTGGTCGATCGCGTTGTCGAGCTTGATGGCCATGCCCGTGAGATCGGTGGAAGGCGCGGCCTTCAGCTTGTCGATGTCTTGCGCGATCGCCTTGCGCACGGTGACCGCCTGCGGGCTGTCCGAGGCGGCGAGACGCGTGTCGGCGCTTTGCAGCGCGAACAGCGCGAGCTGCGTGTTGCCGGTGAGCTGCAACTGCTGGCTGGCGGCGGAGAGCATCTGGCCGACTTCGGCAAGGGTCCAGTCGTCGCGATTGCGCGCAAGATCCGCGTATTGCTGCTGCAGCGCCTGCTGCCCGGCCTGCGCATCGGCGAGCTTGCCTTCGAGTTGCGCGACCTGCGAGTCCGACTGATGCACGGTGGCGAGCGCCTGTTCCGTCTTGATGCGCAGCTCGTTGGTCTGCGTGTCGTTGGCTTGCTGGCGCTGCACGATCTGCTGCTCGGTGCGCTCCACCTTGCGATTGAGCGCATAGCCGCCCACGCCCGCGGCACAAGCAATGATCACGACGACAAACCACAGCAGCGGTCCGCTCGCGCTATGGCGCTTTTGCGCTTCGTAGGGCGTGAAGGGTTGATTCGGCGGCAACGCAGTGGTCGCGGCCGGCTGGGGTGAAGCGTTCGTGGATGCGTTCGTTTCAGTCATGCGTGATTTAGCCGGTGAATGAGCCGGGTTGGACGGTACCGGTTGGACTACGGTCGGGACGGCGGCAATCAGCGCGCGGGCAATGCGCTCATCGCCCGCGCCGGACACCGTAATGCTATCAAAACCCAATGCCCGCGCGGTCTGCGCGATACGGGGATGCGGCGTGACGAGCGCGGCGCGTTTGAGCTGCGCGATTTCGTCGGCGGTGAGGTGGTCTTGCGCCAGCTCGTGCAGATTGCGCACGCCTTCGGAACTGGTGAGTAGCCAGACGTGCGGCACGCCCGCGAGCAACTCGTGCACGCGCGCCCAGCCGCCGATCGACGGCTCCGGCACGAGGCGGCGGTACGCCGCGACGGTGTCGACTTCGGCACCGGCTTCGCGCAGCCGGTCGGCGAGCCACTCGCGGCCGCCGTCACCGCGTACGATCAGCACACGCTTGCCTTCGAGGCTGGTCGCGTCGAGCGCGCTGTCGATCGCCGCAAAGAGACCTTCGGAATCGAAGCGAGCGGTGTCTTCATCCGCGCCGGACGGCGGACTGATCACCTTGTAGGCAGGTGCGGCCACGCCGTGGCGCGCCAGCGCCTGCACGCTGCCCGGCCCGACGACGCCGATCGGCAGCGCATGCGGCCAGATCGCATCGCTGCGGGCAAACGCGTGATCGACGGCATTCGGCGACACGAACACGACGAGCGCATAGCGTTCGAGCGAGGCCAACGCGGCGCGCAACGGCGCCTCGTCGGTGACGGGCGCGATGTCTATCAGCGGAAAGTCGAGCGTGGCGATGCCGGCCGCGGCGAGTCGCGCGATCAGTTCGTTCGACTGACCGGCCGGTCGCGTAATCACGACCGTGAACGCCGCCTTGTCGACGGATGGGGATGTGTTGCCGGGGATATCGGCCGCCATCACTCGCCGGTCGCCGCGCTGTCCGGCGCGCCGTCTTGCGCCGTGCCCTGCTTCGCAGCGGCGGGACCGCTGGCGGTGCTGAGCGCGCGAACGATGTCCATCGCGCCTTGCTGTTCGAGCGCGCTCGCCACTTCCTGGCCGAGCGCGACGGCGCGTTCGACGCTGGGCGCGGGCGCCGACGCCTGTGCGCTCAGCACACGCTGCCCGTCGGGCGTGGCGACGATGCCGCGCAGATGCAGCGCGCCGTCGCGCCACATGGCATACGCGGCGAGCGGCACTTCGCAGCTGCCGCCGAGCGCGCGCGAGACCATGCGCTCCGCTTCGACGGCGGCTGCCGTGTGGTCGTGATGCAACGGTGCGAGCCATGCCGCGAGGTCTGCGCGGTCGGCGCGAATCTCGATGCCGAGCGCGCCCTGGCCCGCCGCGGGCAGGCTGTCTTCGGGATCGAGCAGCGCGCGGATGCGCTCGCCCAGACCCAGCCGCTTCAGACCGGCTGCGGCCAGAATGATCGCCGCGTAATCGCCGCGATCGAGTTTCGACAGACGCGTATCAAGGTTGCCGCGCAACGGCCGCACTTCGAGGTGCGGATAACGCATGCGCAGCATGGCCTCGCGGCGCAGGCTGGAGGTGCCGACCACGGCGCCGGCCGGCAGTGCGGCGAGCGAATCGTAGTCGTTGGAGACCAGCGCGTCGCGCGGATCTTCGCGCTCCATGATGGTGGACAGCGCAAAGCCTTCGGGCAATTCCATCGGCACGTCTTTGAGCGAGTGCACGGCGAGGTCGGCGCGGCCGTCGGCGAGCGCGGCTTCAAGTTCCTTCACGAAGAGGCCCTTACCACCAACCTTCGACAAAGTGCGATCGAGAATTTGATCGCCACGTGTTGTCATTCCGAGGATTTTTACGTCACAAGATGGATATAATTTGTGCAGCGCACATCGCACATGCTCCGCTTGCCACATGGCCAGGCGGCTTTCTCGCGACGCAATCACAAGCGTGTGGGGTGGCGTGGAAAACGTCTCGGTGTTCATTAGCTTGCTGATCGAATGACGGGATGTAATAACAAACAATGTTAGCACGCGCCCTTGTGTCTCAAGACGCGGCGGAGCGCCGTGCTGAAGCGGTATCGATGGAGGAGACGGGCTTCGCGCTGCGCGCGCCTGCCCCATCCCAGCCTGTTCACGCACGGTCGTTCGCGCACCGGGCCGCCGCATGCGGGATGATGCAATGCGGCCTGACGTGGCTCAGGTGCCGCAGGTGCCTCGAACAAGTGTCGTGCGGATGCGCGGCACCGTTCAGGCGCACAGTCTCCTCTCAGGCGTATCGCCATCGGCGCATACCGTTTCGCGCGGTTCCCTTTGCAGTTCACGTTGCAGTTCATAGTGCAGTTCCGCAGTAGCAGTTCATCACTCAACAGACCCTGGCTTCCCTGAGGAAACCCATCGTGACGTCTTCCGGATCGGCGCGCCCTGCCCGCCGCAACACTGCATCGCCCAACGCTCGCGCGGCCGACGCCGCCAAGCCCGCCGCCTCTGCCGCCGCCGCTGCTGGGCCGACATCGGCCAAACGCGCCGGCAAACCCGCTCAGGCTGCTCACGCTGCCAAAGCCGGCAAGGCCGCCAAAACCTCCACGCCCGTCAAGACGGACAAGACCGTGAAGGCAGTCAAAACGGATAAGACGACGCAAGCCGCATCCGCCGCCAAGGCGCAAAAGGCCGCCAAGGGCGGCGCCACGAAGATCAAGGTCGTCGCCGACGCGCCGCAAGCGCCCGCGCTGCAGGCTGTGCCAGATGAATCGTCCAGCGCCGCGCCTTCTTCCGCGTCCGCGCCGAAGAACAACGGCCGCACGCGCGAGGACAAGGACCATCCGCTGTTCCAGGACATCCGCTATCTCGGACGCCTGCTCGGCGACGTGCTGCGCGAGCAGGAAGGCGACGCGGTGTTCGACGTCGTCGAAACGATCCGTCAGACCGCCGTGCGCTTTCGCCGCGAAGACGACAGCGCCGCCGCGCAAACGCTCGACAAGAAACTGCGCTCGCTGAGCCCGGAGCAAACGGTCAGCGTGGTGCGCGCGTTCAGCTACTTTTCGCATCTCGCGAACATTGCTGAAGACCGCCACCGCAATCGCCGCCACCGGATTCACGCGCTGGCCGGCTCGACCTCGCAACCGGGCACGATCGCCCACGCGCTCGAGCGGCTCGTCGAGGCCAACGCGGCCGCCACGCCGGTGCTGCAGCAGTTCTTCAACAACGCGTTGATCGTGCCGGTGCTGACCGCGCACCCGACCGAGGTGCAGCGCAAGAGCATTCTCGACGCGCAGCACGACGTCGCGCGTCTGCTCGCCGAACGCGACCAGCAGTTGACCGACCGCGAACGCGCGCACAACGAAGCGATGCTGCGCGCCCGCGTCACGTCGCTGTGGCAAACGCGCATGCTGCGTGATTCGCGCCTTTCCGTGGCCGACGAAATCGAGAACGCGCTGTCGTACTACCGCGCCACCTTCCTCGAAGAAATCCCGGCGCTCTACGCCGATATCGAAGAAGCGCTCACCGAACACGGCATCGACGCGCGCCTGCCGCCGTTCTTCCAGATGGGCAGCTGGATCGGCGGCGACCGCGACGGCAATCCGAACGTTACGGCCGAGACGCTCGAAAACGCGATCACCCGCCAGGCCGCGGTGATCTTCGAGCATTACATGGAGCAGGTGCACAAGCTCGGCGCCGAGTTGTCGGTGTCGAACCTGCTGGCCGGCGCCAGCGACGCCCTGAAGGAACTCGCCGCCGCCTCGCCCGACCAGTCGCCGCATCGCACCGACGAGCCGTATCGCCGGGCATTGATCGGCATGTACACGCGGCTCGCGGCAAGCGCGCGCGTGCGCCTCGGTGAAGGCAGTGTGCCGGTGCGCAGCGCGGGCCGCGGCGCGGCGCCGATACGCGCCAAGCCGTACGGCGATTCGTCCGAATTCGAGCGCGACCTGCACGTGCTGATCGATTCGCTCGCCGAACATCACGGCGCGCCGCTCGCCGCACCGCGTCTGTCACCGCTCGCGCGCGCCGCCGAAGTGTTCGGCTTCCATCTGGCGAGTATCGACTTGCGCCAGAGCTCCGACATTCACGAAGCGGTGATCGCCGAACTGCTCAAGCGCGCGGGCGTCGTAGACGACTACGCGGCGCTCACGGAAGAAGAAAAACTCAAGGTGCTGCTCGCCGAACTGGCGCAGCCGCGTTCGTTGCGCCTGCCATACGCGGAGTACTCCGATCTCGTGAAGAGCGAACTCGGCGTGCTCGAAGAAGCGCGTATCACGCGCGAAAAATTCGGCGCGCGTGCGGTGCGCAACTACATCATCTCGCACACGGAGACCGTGAGCGATCTGGTCGAAGTGATGTTGCTGCAAAAGGAAACCGGCCTGCTGCACGGACGTCTAGGCGATGCGAACGATCCGGCGCAGGCGGGCCTGATGGTGATCCCGCTGTTCGAGACGATCCCCGACTTGCGCAACGCACCGCACATCATGCGCGATCTGATCGCGCTGCCGGGCGTCGACGCGCTGATCGAACATCAGGGCAACGAGCAGGAAGTGATGCTCGGCTATTCGGACAGCAACAAGGACGGCGGCTTCCTCACGTCGAACTGGGAGCTGTACCGCGCCGAACTCGCGCTGGTGTCGCTCTTCAACGAACGCGGCGTGACGCTGCGGCTGTTCCATGGACGCGGAGGCACCGTGGGCCGCGGCGGCGGTCCGACCTATCAGGCGATTCTGTCGCAGCCGCCGGGCACCGTCGACGGCCAGATCCGTTTGACCGAGCAGGGCGAAGTGATCGCGAGCAAGTTCGGCAATCCGGAGATCGGCCGGCGCAATCTGGAGACGGTGGTCGCCGCGACGCTCGAAGCGTCGTTGCTGCCGCACGGCATTGCGCCGGCGCAACTGCCCGCGTTCGAAGAAACGATGCAGCAGTTGTCCGACGCCGCAATGGCGTCCTACCGCGCGCTGGTCTACGAAACGCCGGGCTTCAAGGAGTATTTCTTCGAATCGACGCCGATCGCGGAGATCGCGGAGTTGAACATCGGCAGCCGGCCGGCCTCGCGCAAACTGCAGGACCCGAAGCAGCGCAAGATCGAAGATCTGCGCGCGATTCCGTGGGGCTTCTCATGGGGCCAATGCCGTTTGCTGTTGACCGGCTGGTACGGGTTCGGCAGCGCGGTGGCCGCGCATCTGGACAGCGCGCCGAGCGACGCCGAACGCACGCGCCGTCTCGCGCTGCTGAAGAAAATGCACAAGACGTGGCCGTTCTTCTCGAACCTGCTGTCGAACATGGACATGGTGCTGGCGAAGACCGACCTCGCGGTCGCTTCGCGCTACGCCGCGCTCGTATCCGACAAGAAACTGCGCAAGCACGTGTTCGAGCGGATCGTCGCGGAATGGGAGCGCACGTCGAAGGTGTTGTCGGAGATTACGGGCAAGAGTGAGCGGCTCGCGGAGAACCCGCTGCTCGCGCGTTCGATCAAGAACCGCTTTCCGTATCTCGATCCACTCAATCACTTGCAGGTGGAGTTGCTCAAGCGTCACCGCGGCGGCGACACCAACGCGCGCGTGCGGCGCGGGATTCATTTGAGCATCAACGGGATTGCGGCCGGCTTGCGCAATACAGGCTAAGCGCGAACGCAATTCATCACACGCATTTGAGCACTCAAGCCGTGCGCGACGTAGTTCGTCGCGCACGGCTTTTTTCATTGCGCTTCGATCATCAACGCGTCGAGCTTGAATGAGCCGTCTTCCTGCACGTCGAAGTATTGACGGACTTCATCCGGCGAATTCGCCCACATCGAACGAATCGCCACCACGCGCGGTTCCGGCGTGCGCATGCGCGCCACCCACGAACTGAACTCGATGTTGATGCGCCAACGCTCGCGAATCGATGCCTTGAACCCGGCCGTGGCAAATAACGCGAGCCACTCGTCGGCACGGTAATCGCGAATATGCGAGCCGTCGCGCAATAACTCGATCGCCTGAATGTGCGTGTCGAGCAATGGATGATCGCTGCCGGCGATATCGATGAACAACACCTTGCCGCCCGGCTTGAGCACACGCCGTACTTCGGCGAGCGCGAGCGGCACGTCGTGCCAGTGATGCGCGCTCATCCGGCTGATCACCCAGTCGAACGAATGATCGCCGAACGGCAGCACTTCGGCCGCGCCCTGTTGCGTGCGAATGTTGGCGAGACCGCGCTCCTTCGCTGCGCCTTCCACCGTCGCCAGCATTTGCGGCGCGATGTCGTAGGCGACCACCGCTTTCGCGTGCCGCGCGACCGCGAAACTCGCGTGGCCCGCACCACAACCCATGTCGAGCACCGTCGCATCCGGCGTCGCCGCGATCGATTCGGCCAGCGTCCGCAGATCGGCGCCGGTGGCATGGGTCGGGCTCGTCAAATAGGCGGCGGCGGTCGAGCCGAAGGCGTCGGCGACCTGATCGTGATGCTTCATGGGAGGCTCCGGTTATGTATTCGGGGTAGCGCTGGAAGGCGTTGTGCCGTTCCAAACGCTACAATAGATCCCGCGATGTACCAGTACAAGTTAAGCAATTATTCTGGTATCTCCATTACCTCCCTCCACTTCCGCCGCCTGCCGCCGAACAGAATGACCACGCCGTCTTCCGCCGACAGCCCGCCGCCGCTCGACGCCACCCCGGCCCGCGCGCTCGGCGACTTCATCCGCGCTCACCGCGAGCGGCTCTCGCCGCAAGCGGTCGGCCTGCCGCCGGGGCCGCGCCGCCGCACGCCAGGTTTGCGGCGTGAAGAAGTCGCGCAACTGTGCGGCGTGAGCCCGACCTGGTACACGTGGATCGAACAGGGACGTCCGGTCTCCGCTTCCGCCGACGCCCTCGCGCGCATCGCGGTTGCGTTGCAACTGTCGCGCGCCGAACGGGCTTATCTGTTCGAACTGGCCGCCCAGCGCGACCCGGCGGAACCCGATCCGGCCGCCGCCGACGCGCCCGCCACCCTGCTGGAAACCGTGCAACTCGTGAGCGCGCCGGCCTACGTGCTCGACCGTCAATGGAATGCGCTCGCCTGGAACGAGCGCGCCACGGACCTGTTCGTCGGCTGGCTGGACGGCGCGCACGACCGCAATCTGCTGCGCTACACCTTCACGGAACCGGCCGCACGCGAGCTGATCGTCGATTGGGAAACCCGCGCGCGGCGGCTCGCCGCCGAATTCCGCGCCGACTCGATCCGCCACTTGAATGACGCGCCCACCCGCGCGCTGATCGACTCGCTCACCGCCGCGAGCGACGCGTTCGCGCGCTTCTGGGCCTCGCAGGACGTTGGCGGCCGCGAAGGCGGACGGCGCGAGTTCAATCATCCGCGCGACGGCCGCATCGTGTACGACCAGATCACGTTCAAACCCGCGCATCGCGAGGATCTGAAGCTGGTGGTGCTGGTGCGCGAGTAGGCGTCGGCGGGGCGACGGCCTTGGCGTCACACGCACTCGACCTGCGCGCCCCAGCCGCCATCCGCATCGCCCAACCTGGGCCGTGCCGGCGAGGCGCCGCCCGGGTTCGCGCAAGTTGCCCGTGCGAACTTCGGCTGTGTCGCGTACGAGACTTGAAAGCCTGCCGAGTCTTTCCGGCCCGCGCCCAGTGTTAAAATCCCTGTCTTTCCTCGCTTCGGCGGCACCTTTGCACGGCACGTGCATTCGCGTCGTCAGCGTCGTCAGCCTCCTCACCGCTCGCTCAACTGCCGCTTAACTGCCCAACACCATGACGTCCCAACTGCACAAAAAAGGCGAAGCCTGGTCGGCTCGCTTCTCGGAGCCGATGTCGGAACTCGTCAAACGCTACACGTCGTCGGTTTTCTTCGACAAGCGTCTGGCGCTCGTCGATATCGAAGGGTCGCTCGCGCACGCCTCGATGCTGGCCACGCAGAAGATCATCGCCGCCGACGACCTCGCCGCGATCCAACGCGGCATGGCGCAGATCAAGGGTGAAATCGAGCGAGGCGAGTTCGAGTGGCAACTCGATCTGGAAGACGTGCACCTGAATATCGAAGCGCGCCTGACCGCGCTGATCGGCGACGCCGGCAAGCGCCTGCACACCGGCCGCTCGCGTAACGACCAGGTGGCGACGGATATCCGTTTGTGGCTGCGCGGCGAGATCGACCGGATCGGCGGCTTGCTGACCGAATTGCGCACGGCCCTGCTCGACATGGCGGAGAAAAACGCCTCGACCATCATGCCGGGCTTCACGCACCTGCAAGTGGCGCAGCCGGTCACGTTCGGCCATCACCTGCTCGCTTACGTCGAAATGTTTTCGCGCGACGCCGAGCGCATGATCGATTGCCGCAAGCGTGTGAACCGTTTGCCGCTCGGCGCGGCCGCGCTCGCCGGCACCAGCTATCCGATCGACCGTCACGCGGTGGCGAAGATGCTGGGCTTCGACGGCATCTGCGCGAACTCGCTCGACGCGGTGTCCGACCGTGACTTCGCGATCGAATTCACGGCGGCGTCGGCACTCGTGATGACGCACATCTCACGCTTCTCCGAAGAGCTCGTGCTGTGGATGAGCCCGCGCGTCGGCTTCATCGATCTGGCCGACCGCTTCTGCACCGGTTCGTCGATCATGCCGCAGAAGAAGAACCCGGACGTGCCCGAACTCGCGCGCGGCAAGACCGGCCGTGTGAACGGCCATCTGATCGCGCTGCTGACACTGATGAAGGGCCAGCCGCTCGCGTACAACAAGGACAATCAGGAAGACAAGGAGCCGCTGTTCGACACCGTGGATACGGTCGCGGATACGCTGCGCATCTTCGCTGAAATGGTCGCCGGTATTTCGGTAAAGCCGCAGGCCATGCGCGACGCCGCGCTGCAAGGCTTCTCCACGGCTACCGATCTGGCCGACTACCTGGTCAAGCGCGGCCTGCCGTTCCGCGATGCGCACGAAGCGGTGGCGCTGGCCGTGCGCGTGTGCGCGGATCGCGGCTGCGATCTGGCGGATCTGACGCTCGACGAAATGCGCAAGGAACTGCCGAATGTCGCGCATCTGATCGGCGAAGATGTGTTCTCGTATCTGACGCTGGAAGGGTCGGTGGCGAGCCGGAATCATCCGGGCGGCACGGCGCCGGAGCAGGTGCTTGCAGCGGTTAAGGCGGCACGCGAAGCGTTGAAGTAACAGGTCGCGCTGTGAGCGGTGAGCGCTGAGGCGAGATCACGCGCTCATCGCTTGCTTCTCTCTTGCTCGCAGCTTGTGGATAGAAAGGCGAACTCGTAGTCGGGTTCGCCTTTTGTTTTTTGCGCCGCACGGGCCCGCGTGAACCGCGCCGCGAAAAAGAAAAAGCCCGCGCGAAGCGGGCTAAATGAAAGACTTCCACCGATGCCTCTCGAAAGAGGCCATCAGAGTGTAGGCCCGTTTTCGCCGCGCACCAATTCGCTCATATTTCAGCCTATTACAGATGGTTGGGCCACATATAGCGGGCGAACGCCAATTGATTCCTGGCGGATTTTGACTACCATCAAATTACATCCTGCTCCGAGTTTTTCTCCGACAATGCTCACTCGCACGCGTCACCTTCGCTGCCTGACCGGACGCCGTGTGCGCGGCACGCTGCTCGTTGCTGCGTTGGGCATCGCCATGGCTGGCTGCACCATCACGCCACCGCCAAGCGCGACCGTACCGACGCCCGCGGCCGCCATCAACAGCGCCACACTCGATCAATACCGCGATGCCGTGGCGAGGCGCATCATCGAACGCAATCCGTCTTATGTGCTGCGCGGCACGCCGCAAGCGATGCTGCGCTCGCTGGTGGTGGTGTCGTTCACGGTCGATCGCAACGGCCACGTCGTGGAGTCATCCGTGTATCGCACCAACGGCGACGACGAAGCCGAGAGCACCGCGCTCGCCACCTTGCGGCGCGCCGCACCGCTGCCGCAGCCGCCCGGCAAGTTGCTGAACGGCCGTGGCCAGCTCGAACTGTTCGAAGACTGGCTTTTCAACGACAACGGCAAATTCCAGCTTCGCGAGTTCGCCTCGCCACAAGCGCAAACCATCGACTGAACGCGGTTCGTTTCGTGCAACGCACGCGGCGAGCCCGGCGCCGCCTTGCTGCGGCGTGGCCGCGCTCGTTATAATTTTCCGATTCCCTGCGCCGGATCCTTCCGGCATGGCTCACGCCGCCCGCTCACCCGCGGGCGCGGCAAGAGCCCGATTGCAGCGCCGCCGCGCCATCCGCGAGCGCCGCCTGCTTGAGGCACGATGCGTGCGCCGCTGGCCTGATCGCAAATCATCAAGGCCTCGCACCGCACCGGCCGCTTTACCTTGCTCGCCGCACACGTCACGCGTCCCGCCTGGTTTTTCGCCTGGCAGGAGCGCTTTCGCCAGTTGCCGTTGTAAGCTGTCGCACAGTCGCTCGCGCCGTGCGTGGCCGCCCACCGGCCCGCGACCGACGCGAGGCGCATGAACCTGAACAAAGATGCCGCCCACACACGCGCACCACCGGCTCACGAACCGGGCGCCCAACGGCATCACGACACATGGAGACCCTGCATGTCCACTTCGCCGATTTCCGCGACCCAGCCCAATGCGGCCGGGCAGAACAAGAGTTCGCGGATCATCTTCGCGAGCTTTATCGGCACCGCGATCGAGTTCTACGATTTCTACGTCTATGCGACCGCCGCGGCGCTCGTCATCGGACCGGTGTTTTTCCCGCATGGCTCGGCGACGGCGCAGGCCTTGTCGGCCTTCGTCACGTTCGGCATCGCCTTCGTGGCGCGGCCGATCGGCTCGTTCCTGTTCGGCCACTTCGGCGACCGGATCGGCCGTAAATCGACGCTGGTGGCGTCGCTGCTGGTGATGGGGCTGTCCACCACGCTGATCGGTTTCGTGCCCGGCTACGACTCGATCGGCAGCCTCGCGCCGATCCTGTTGTGCATCTTGCGCTTCGGCCAGGGCATCGGTCTGGGCGGCGAATGGGGCGGCGCGGCGCTGCTCGCCACCGAGAACGCGCCGGCCGGCAAACGCGGCTGGTTCGGCATGTTCCCGCAACTCGGGCCGTCGATCGGCTTTCTGGCTTCCAACGGCCTGTTCTTCGCGCTGGCGCTGTCCTTGAGCGACGAACAATTCCGTAGCTGGGGCTGGCGCGTGCCGTTCCTGGTGAGCGCCGTGCTGGTCGCGCTCGGCTTGTACGTGCGCTTGAAAATCGCCGAGACGCCGGCGTTCCAGGCAGCGATCGACCGTCAGGAACGCGTGAAGGTGCCGATCGCCACACTGCTGTCGCAACACTGGCTGCCGACTTTGCTCGGCGCGCTCGCCATGGTGGTCTGCTACACGCTGTTCTACAACGCCACCACGTTTTCGCTGTCGTACGGCGTCTCCGTGCTGCATATTCCGCGGCCGACGTTCCTCGGCCTGCTGTGCATCGCCGTGGTGTTCATGGCGCTCGCCACGCCGCTGTCGGCCTGGGCCGCCGACCGCTATGGGCGCAAGCCGGTGCTGATCGTCGGCATCATCGCGGCGATCCTGTCGGGCTTCACGATGGCGCCGCTGCTCGGCAGCGGACAGACGTCGCTGGTACTGCTGTTCCTCGTCATCGAACTGTTCCTGATGGGCGTGACCTTCGCGCCGATGGGCGCGCTGCTGCCGGAGTTGTTCCCGACCAACGTGCGCTATACCGGCGCAGGTGTCGCGTACAACCTCGGTGGGATTCTCGGCGCGTCCGTCGCGCCGTATATCGCGCAGATGCTCGCCGCGCGCGGCGGGCTGCCTTGGGTTGGCGCCTATGTGTCGATCGCCGCGGCCGTCAGCATGATCGGCGTGCTGTGCATGCGTGAAACGCGCGACACACAGCTGATGTAACGAGGGGCGCCGATCTCGGCGCCGTGACTCTTCGCTCGACGCGGCCCGGCGCGCGCTTCTCACGCCGCGGCGGCATCGGCCACCTCCCCCCGCCTCCCTGCCGCTTCACGCCCTCCGCTTGCCGAGCATTCCTGAGTAAATTCCCGGCCTTGCGCGTCTTTTTGACATGCCTATACTCGACTCAAATAACCCTATAGGTAACAGGGAGGCACGGATGAACGTTCATCTTCACAACGCGGATGTCGTGATGATCATTGCGCTGGCGCTGCTCTGTTCGCTGTTGCTTGCATTGCGCTTTCGGCCGGCGACGTGGAAAGGCATCGTCGTGGAAGCGCTGGCTGCGAATGCCGCTGCCATCGCCGCGGTCGTCGCGTTTGAAATGCTGCTGGCCTGACTGACGGTCAGCACCGCGGCGCCCTCATAGGCGCCGCGGCTTCAACTGGAACCATTAACGGTAGTAATAGCCGCCGTGATGGTAGTAACCACCGCCGCCGTAGTAGCCCGGTGCCGGCGCGACGATACAACCGCCAAGTGCCGTTGCGAGTAGCGTGCCTGCGATCAGGCTCAAGATTAAGCGTTTCATATTTGTTCTCCGTCGAGTCAGATTCATTCGAGCCGAAACCCCGAATGACTCGATTGAACACGACGGCGCCTTGCGCGAGCGTTGCCATTTGTAAGGGAAGATCACCGAGGTGTTACATGATCGACGCGCGCGACACGCTGCGTCCTGCGGGCGATCACGACGAATTCACATCAGAGGAAAACACCGCCTATACTGGTTTGAACGTGTCGGTCCGGCGCGTGCCTTGCTGGCGGCGCATGCGCGGTGCAAGGTAAAAATGCCGGATAGTGTGCCTACGAATGCGCGCACCGCGCCGGCGCCTTTGGCGACATGGAAAATGGGCGAGTAGCCAATTAGGCGCTCAACGAAAAGCGACAGATTTAACAGGCGTGTAATGCGCGACGCCTTTTTTGGATCCGCGGCTGTGGGGAAGCCGAAGTGCCGCACGAAACCGTGCGGACATTCGCACCCATACCCGGCAGATGGACCAGAGATGAACCCGGCGGACCGCCAGGCGGCGGCCGTCGCGTCAGCACTGAGCGCGTGTGCGTTGTCACCGCTCAGTGCGTAGCCGGATGTGTTGTTTGCAACGATTCCTCTCCGCCCGCTGTTCCCCGACACGGGCGTTTTCGGAGGCGTTACGAGGCAGCGCTCATTTGCTTGAGCGGACTGCGCGTCACGCCTCTTTTCTTTTCGAGCAAACGATTGCGCAGGACCGCGCCGCGAGAAGGCACGCTCAGACGCCAGCGGAGCCGTGCTGCACGGCGACGTCATGCGCCTCGGTGTGAACGTAGTCGATCGCCTCGAGCGCGGCGCTGATGGGCGGCACTGACTGGCCGTCGCCGATGGAAATGGAGCGGAACGGTGATTCGATGCCGTAATGCGACGGCGGGGTCGCCACGAAGATCATCACGGTGCGCTTCTGCAGCGCGTGCGCGAGATGGACAAAGCCGGTGTCGGTGCCGACCACGAGCGAGCACGCGTCGATCATCTGCGCGATTTCCGTCACGCTCAGTTTCGGCAGGACGGTCGCGCCCGGCAATTGCGACGCGATCTGCTCCGCTTCGAGCCGCTCGCCTTCCGAGCCCCACGGCAGCACCAGTTGAAAACCACGCTGCGCCAGCTCGCGGCCGATCGCTACCCAATGGCCCACCGGCCATTTCTTGTCGTCTTTCGAGGTGGCGTGAAAAAATGCCGCAACCGGTGCGCCGTTCGACTCGAAGGGAAGCCCGGCCGGCTCCGGCAGCCGCAGATTGAAGACCGCAGGGCCTTCTATCTCATAGCCCAGCGCCTCGCCCGCGCTGATGCGCATGCCATGCCACGCATTGCATTTCGGACGCGGGCCGAATCGCCCGGTATAAGCGAACGCGGCGCCCTGCTCCCCCAGATCCGGGGCCCGGTAGCCGATGCGCCGCGACGAGCGCGCCAGAAACGCAATGATCGCGCTCTTGTACACGCCTTGAATGTCGATGATGAAATCGTAGCGATAGGCGCGCAGTTCGGCGATGGACGCCCAGATCGATTTGAAATCGGCCCAGCGGCGCGCTTTCTTGAAGCGGCGCAGCGGTGCGCACAGCACGCGGTCCACGTTCTCGCTCCAGTGCACCACTTCGGCGAATGCTTCGTCGGCGGCCCAATCCACCTGAACGCCAGGAAACGCGCGCTTGATATCGGCGACCACCGGCAAGGCCTGCACGATATCGCCGAGCGAAGTGACCTTGACGATAAGGACTCGCTTCATTAAAGACCTGTCAGTTGTTCGAACATCCAAGCATTTTAGC
This sequence comes from Paraburkholderia sp. BL9I2N2, assembly GCF_004339745.1. Taxonomy (GTDB): domain Bacteria; phylum Pseudomonadota; class Gammaproteobacteria; order Burkholderiales; family Burkholderiaceae; genus Paraburkholderia. Next base: position 3,250,274 of record NZ_SMGP01000001.1, read on the forward strand.
CGACCAACAGGATAATCATTGCCGAGCGAGTCAGCGCGTCTATCGGTCATCAATGCGGCGGTTACGCCCAGCCCCTTTCACGCAGCCCTTTTACACCATTTCAAAATACTTTCATATCGGTTTACGGGCCCGGCGCGCCTTATACTGCACCCTTTGCGACAACACTCGCTCATGTCCCGGCCCATTCCGCTCCGATCTTCCGCCATCGTTCGACGCGCGAAGCGACTCTGGCGCCAATATGGCATATTCTGGCTCGGCGCGATTGCGGTCGGGCTCGTCGCGGTGCTGTACGCGAGACTGATCGACTGGGGCTACAGCGAGTTCCACTCCGTGCAGCAACGGCACGTGTGGGCGCCCTTGATCATCACGCCCGCGGTCACGGCGCTCGCCGTCTGGCTCACGCGCAAATTCTTCCGCGGCGCCGAAGGCAGCGGCATTCCGCAGGTCATCGCCACTCTTCACTCGAAACCCAGCGAATACGGCGCGCGGCTTCTGTCGTTTCGAATTCTGTTCGGCAAGATCGCCGTGTCGTTTCTGGCGATTCTCGGCGGCTTGACGATCGGCCGCGAAGGGCCGACCGTGCAGGTCGGCGCCGCGCTGATGTTCAATCTGCGCCGGCTCTATCCCCGTTCGAATGCGCTGATCGAGCGGCAACTGGTGCTGGCCGGCGCGGCGGCGGGTCTGTCCGCGGCGTTCAATACACCGCTCGCCGGCATAGTCTTCGCAATCGAGGAATTGACGCGCAGCTTCGAGGCGCGCGCGAGCGGCGTGCTGATCACCGCGATCATCATCGCCGGCGTGATCGCACTCGGCGTCAATGGCAACTACACCTATTTCGGCACGATTCAGATCGGCGCGAACTTTCCCGATCTGCTGGCGCTCGCGGTGCTGCTCACTGCCGTCGTCACCGGGCTTGCGGGCGGTTTGTTCGACTGGCTGCTGTTGAATACCGCGCGCTGGATTCCGGCGCCGCTGCGTCAGTTGCATAGAGAGCGACCGGTTGCGTTCGCCGCGCTGTGCGGTTTGGTGATCGCGGTGGTCGGCCTGATTTCCGGCGGCACGACTTTCGGCAGCGGCTACGCGGAAGCGCGCGGCTTGCTCGACGGGCACGTGCAGTCGTCCGTCTTCTACCCGTTCTTGAAAATGATCTCGTTGGTCGGCTCTTACCTGCCGGGCATTCCGGGCGGCATCTTCGCGCCGTCGCTGGCAATCGGCGCGGGCTTCGGCAATCTGCTGCACAGGGTGTTCGGCTCGATGGATCTGCCGATGCTGATCGCGCTCGGCATGGTCGGCTATCTGGCCGCCGTCACGCAGTCGCCGATCACCTCGTTCGTGATCGTGATGGAGATGATCAACGGCCACGCGTTGGTGATCTCGCTGATGGCCACCGCGTTGATTTCGAGCCGCGTGTCGCGCCTGTTCGCGCCGCCGCTGTACGAGGCGCTGGCGGCGCGCTATATGGCGCCACTGTCGCAAGCCGCGAGCGCGCCGACGCCAGAAATTCCGGACGTCGAACCGACAGATCCGGCCGCGGTGCAAGTTGACGGCGAGCCGTCTGCCGAAGATGCCGATGGCAGCGCTCCGCAAGTCGACGCGCCCGCTCCGGTTGTAGAGAGAGCCGAAAGCGGGCCGCCTGCCGAACACGCCAGCGGCAGCGCTCCGCAGGTCAACGCGCCCGGTCCGGCCGCTGGGCGAGCCAATGGTGAGCCGCCAGCCGAAGACACCGACCGCGGCACATCGCGTCAGTAAACGACGACGGCCGGCGCGCGCAGATACACCGGCCGCGCCGGCACGACGACGCAGCCGGCCAGCATGACCGCCAGCACGGCGATCAGAAGCAGATTCTTTTTCATCACATGGTTTCCTGAAGCGCGCGCGGGCGAGCGCTACGCCGAGTGCGTGCGCGGCGCCTGCATTTGTCTGCGCTTGTCGAAATGGAAGGGGCGGCACACGCGGTATTCACCGCGCTGCGCCGCGCACTGCGTAAGTCCGTAGCGTTACGCCCAGTGACCTTGAACCCAGTGATAGTTCGGACCGTGCGCGACCCAGTGGCCCGGCACCCAGTGATAGCCGACACGTTCGGCTTGCCAGTGACCGCCGACCCACACATAGCGGCCGTGATCCCAGCGCCAATGACCGTGATCCCACACGTAGCCGACACGCGGCGCCGGCACGGCTTCGTAGCGCACCGGCGGCGGCGCGGACGGCGCGATCACGACGACTTCCGCGGCCGAAGCCGATGCCACAGTGGCTGCGCCGGCGGCGATCAATACGGTGTTGGCAAGCAGCAAACGAAAGGTCTTGTTCATGTTTTCCCTCTGTAGGTGAACACCGAAGGCGGCGTTACCCGTTTAATGCGCGAGGGAACAAAGCGGCTGACTGCGGGCGTGTAACGCCGCACGCTGAAGTGCAACGGATTATTTCGACGCACGGCCGGCACGCGCGAGCAAGCCCATGCACGCGCGCACGAACAATGAGGAAGTGGGAATAACGAAGCGGCACAACTGCGCGGCGCGCTCGCGCACCACTCTGCGTCACGTCATCTCGACGCAACGCAGCGAAGCGCGCAGCACGTCATAAGAAACCGGCCGCGAGAGGAAACAGGCTTTAAGCGATCAGGCCTGCGGTATTTCGATCTTGACCTCGAGCACTTCGAGATCGTCCTGACGTTCGAGACTCACGCGAATATCGTCATTGGAAATCTTCACGTACTTCGAGATCACGGCCACCAATTCGCGTTGCAACGCAGGCAGGTAATCGGCAGGCGCATGGCCGCCGGCGCGCTCATGCGCGATGATCAACTGCAGGCGTTCCTTCGCTACCGACGCGGACTTCTTCTTCTCGCCCAGCAAAAACGAAAGAATCGACATTACGTGCGCTCCCCTTACTTGGTGCCGAAGAGGCGCTGCAGCAGCCCGGGCTTCTGGTAGTCGGTAAAGCGAAGCGACTTCTGCTCGCCGAGGAAACGCGACACGACGTCTTTATAGGCTTCGGCCACATCGGTGCCGTCCAGATGCACCGCCGGCAAGCCCTGGTTCGATGCGTGCAGCACCGCTTCCGATTCCGGAATCACGCCGATCAGATCGATGCGCAGAATTTCCTGGATATCGGTCAGCGACAGCATTTCGCCTTCGCTGACGCGCTTGGGGTTGTAGCGAGTGATCAGCAGGTGTTCCTTGATCGGTTCCTTGCTTTCGATTGCGCGCTTGGTCTTCGACGACAGAATGCCGAGGATGCGGTCCGAGTCGCGCACCGACGAGACTTCTGGATTCGTCACGATCAGCGCTTCGTCGGCGAAATGCATGGCGAGCAGCGCGCCTGATTCGATACCGGCCGGCGAATCGCAGACGATGAATTCGAAGTCCATCGCGATCAGATCGTTGATGACCTTCTCGACGCCTTCCATCGTCAGCGCGTCTTTGTCACGCGTCTGCGAGGCCGGCAGGATAAAGAGGTTCTCGCACTTCTTGTCCTTGATGAGCGCCTGGTTCAGATTGGCTTCGCCCTGGATCACATTGATCAGGTCATACACCACGCGGCGTTCACAACCCATGATGAGGTCGAGGTTACGCAGGCCGACGTCGAAGTCGATCACGGCGGTTTTGCTGCCACGCAGAGCGAGGGCCGATGCAAAACTCGCGCTCGTGGTCGTCTTGCCCACGCCACCCTTGCCCGAAGTCACCACAATGATTTTTGCCATTACCCTTACCTTGTGTTCGTCAAATTCGTCAATTATGCGCGGCCATATTTGCCGTGAAACGCAGCGTGCCTCAGATCGATCGAGGCAGCGCGCTTCACGTCGCTTACGTGAGCCGCAGCGGTTCGATCATCAACTTTTCTTCTTCGAGCCAGATCTGCACCGGCTTGCCGAGCACGTCGGCCGGCAATGGGTTCTCAGTCGTTCGATAGATGCCTGCGATCGAGATGAGTTCCGGCTCGAGACACGTGCAGAAAATGCGCGCGTCGTGATTGCCCTGCACGCCGGCCAAAGCCCGGCCGCGCAGCGGCGCGTAAATATGGATGTTGCCTTCCGCGATCACTTCGGCGCCGTAGCTCACGAGCCCGAGCACCACCAGGTCGCCCTTGGCATAAATGCGCTGGCCGGAGCGCAGCGGCTTGTCGACCACCATGGTTTGCGACGACGTGGCAAGACGCACCGGCTCCGCGGCGGGAGCGGGTTCGACGGCGGCGGCCGTGGCCGGTGTGCCGTTTTCCGGCGTGCCGGCGGCGAGCTCGAACAGATCGGCCGGCGGCGTGGCCGTGGCGGCGGTGACGACCGGCGCCGCTGCGGCGGCGTTGGCGCTGTCTTCGTCCGCGGATTTCGCGGCGGCGCCGCGGCGGTCACGAGCTTCCAGAAGCGGCAACTGCGACTCCGCAGCCCACGTCTGCTGCGCGTTGGCGACCACGCCGACCGGACGCATGCGCACGCTGTCGAGCAGTTGCGCGATGTCGGCGAGCGGCACGCGTTCGTTCTCGGCGAGACGGCGCACGTCGATCGCGACGACGTCGTTAGCGAAAAATTCGGGGGTCGCCTCGAAGCGCCGGGTCAGTTCGGCACGCATGGCGTCGAGGTCGGTTGTCTTGACCACGAACAGGAGCGTGTCGACAGAGCCGCTGCGAAGTTCGAAAAAGGGCGATTTCTTGGGCGACATAGCGTTCGGCAAAAAATTTTGCGTATTTTACAGGCGTCGACGCGCGCGGCCAGCTTTTTTGCCGGGAGAACGGGCCGCCACGATGACGACGCGGCCCTGCACAGGCAACGCGACGGCCTCGCAGTGGCCATTCAGGCCGCGCATCGCGCCGATGACCCGGCGACAGACGCTGAAGAGACGCGGAAGGGAATCGAGCGGCAGACTGTTGCGCCGCTCGCGAGATCACTGCTGAAACACCTGGGACGTGGTCGGCACGTGTCGCACCAGCAGGCTTTCGGCCTGGTCCGGTGCGCGCGTGACGCGCCGATGCTCGCCGGTCGGACCGAAGCCGAGCGCCTCGTAAAAGCGCATGGCGTTGCGGTTGGCGTCGGCGACCCACGCGTAGATTTCCGTGGCGCCTTCATTCGAAAGCCACGCGGCGGCCGAATCGACCAGCAGCTCGCCGCCCCGCAGATGACGCACGGCCGGCGCCACCCACAGTTCGCAAACGAATGCGCGGCGCGCCGCGGTGTCGTCGAAGTGCGCTTCGATCAGTCCCGCTGGATGGCCCTCGGTGTAGAGGATGAAGGTGGTGATGATGAAGGAAACCGCGTGATCCGCGGCGGTGGCGTCGAAACTGGCGGCGTCGGCCGACAACGCGTCCTCGAGCGTGGCGCCGAAGGCATAGGGCGCCTCCCGCAGCGACGCAGTACGGAGTTCGCGGAAAACGGCGCCCTGATCAGCGGCGATACGGCGAACGGTCAATGACGGACTCATGCAGACGAAAACCCCTTGAAACCCTAAGGCGTAGCTTTAACCGAACCGGCGCGAGAGTCAAATCATTCTTTACCGGAATGTGGCACGCGCCGCAGGAAGTCCCCTTGGGCGGCTACATATGGAGCATATCCAGACTCAGCAGCATGCCGCGCGCCTGCCTCCGGCGCATGCGGCCGGACGCAGTACACGCCATGCAAGGTCATGGCGCTTCGTAGCTACCGGTGCCGTCCGGCCACGGTGTCAGCAGTTCATAGCCGTCGTCGGTCACGGCGATCATATGTTCCCATTGCGCAGACAGCGAGCGGTCCTTGGTGACCACGGTCCAGCCGTCGCGTTGCACCGCGGTGCCCGCGCGGCCGGCGTTGACCATCGGTTCGATCGTGAAGACCATGCCCGGCTTCAGACGCACGCCCTGCCCCGGCTGGCCGTAGTGGAGCACTTGCGGGTCTTCGTGGTAGACCTTGCCGATGCCGTGCCCGCAATAGTCGCGCACGATCGAGAAGCCGTCGCGCTGCGCCACCTTCTGAATCGCATGGCCCACGTCGCCGAGCGTGGCGCCCGGCTTTACTTCGCGAATGCCGGCGAGCATCGCTTCATAGGTCGTGTCGATCAGCTGGCGCGCCACCGTGCTTGGCTGGCCGACGCAATACATGCGGCTCGTGTCGCCGAAGTAGCCGTCCTTGATGATCGCGACGTCGATATTGATGATGTCGCCGTCTTTCAGGATCTCGCCGCGATTCGGAATGCCGTGGCACACCACCGAGTTGACCGAGGTGCACACGGTCTTCGGAAAACCCAAATAGCCGACATTTGCCGGAATCGACTTTTGCGTATTGACAATGTAGTCGTTGCACAGTGCGTCCAGCTCTTCGGTGGAGACACCGGCCTTGACGTGCTCGCCGATCATCGCCAGCACGTCGGCCGCGAGGCGGCCGGAAATGCGCAGCTTGGCGATGTCGTCGGGAGTCTTGTAGGTAATGGCCATGAATTCGGTCGATGTGGGTCGAATAGGAGGTCGATGTTCAAATCGATCGGCCAATTGTACAGAGGATCGCCGCCGAGCCTCGGCGAGCCGCGCCAGACTCGCCGCGCCGGGGATTTCGTTGCGACGTTTTGCTCGGAAGAATGGAGGCTTTTGCGTGCGCGTTTTTGGGTCGTCGCATCGCGTGAACAGCAGATGTCCGCGACATTGGCTATGCGAACCATTTGAGGAGCATAGCGATGTCGGAGTCCGGCGACAAATCAGCATGACTTATCGATGCATCCGCTCGCAGCGCCAAGCACTGCCTGCATCCGCTTGCGGGGTTCACGCGTACATGGTTCGAAAGCATCTCTTCGAACCGATCCGACTCTCATGCCTCGACGCCTGCTTACCTTGACCGCCGCGTTGGCGCTCGCCGCTCTCGGCGGCTGCAGCGCCGCCGGCGTGCTCAACGCCGCCGTATCGCACAAACATTTCCGGGCCGAGAACGGCCTGGCTTACGGCAACGCGCCGCGCCAGAAACTCGACGTCTACGTGCCCACCACCGACGCGCCGCCAGCCGCTTCACACGGCCGCCCGGTCGTGGTGTTCTTCCACGGCGGCAGTTGGCAGACCGGCTCGCGCAGCAGCTACCTGTTCGTAGGCGCGGCGCTGGCGTCGCGCGGCTTCGTCGCCGTGCTGCCGGACTATCGGACGTGGCCCGGCACCGCCTTCCCCGGCTTCGTCGACGATGCGGCCACGGCCGTGCGCTGGGCACGCGACCACGCGGCCGAGTTCGGCGGCGACTCGTCGCGAATCTTCCTGATGGGACATTCGGCGGGCGCGCATATCGTGATGCTGCTCGCCACCGACGGCCGCTATCTCGCCGCACAGCAGATGAGCAAAAACGATATCGGCGGTGTGATCGGCCTGGCCGGCCCGTATGATTTTTTGCCGTTGCACGACGCCACGCTCGCGAAAATCTTCCCGCCGGCGTTGCGCGCCGCGAGTCAGCCGATCAACTTTGTCGCTGGCGACGAGCCGCCGATCTTCCTCGCGGCAGGCCAGCGCGATACCACCGTCGATCCGGGCAACACCGATAGGCTAGCGGCGAAACTGCGTGCATTGGGCGACGCGGATGTCGAAGTGAAGCACTATCCGCGCGTCGGGCACGCGCTACTGGTGGGCGCGTTTGCCGGACCGTTGCGCGGCTTTGCGCCGGTGCTCGACGATGCAAGCGCATTTATCCACAAGCAGGCGAACAATGAAGCGCGGCGTTCGCGTGACGGTGCGGGTGATGCGCAAGGCGACATTTATCAAATGCGCCGGCAGCGCGCGAATTCGGCTACCGCGCCGCCGTGCCCAGCAATTGCTTGCGTAAAGTAGGCGCGCGCGTCGACGGATCGAGCCAGATCCCGAAGAACGCGCGCGCGAAGGCGGGATCTTCGAACTCGCCGGTCATACGGTCGCCGACATAGAAACGCACGCCTTTGTCCGGCAGATACACCGCGCTCAACTGATCGCCGGGGCCGACATCCACGAAGGCCTGCAGCATGTCCGCGCGCCAGCGTTCCAGTGTATCGGCCGGAATCGGCGCGGCAGCCAGGCGTTTGATCTCGCTGATACCGGTGTCCGCGAGGCGTTCGCGCTTGATGCCGCGCGCGTAGACGATGTGCAGCGCGAAGCGTTCGTCGTAATCGACCGGCACGCGTTCGCTCCACATCTGCGCGCGATAGAGCAGGAAGCCGAACACGCTGAAATCGCCTTCGCCGACGAGTTGCGCGGATTGCACGTCGCCGCGCCAATCGGCGCAGGCGGCGCTTGCCCACAACATCAGCGCGAGAGCGGTAAACGCGCGCACGTCAGTCGGCCTTCGAGAGCACGAACTGCATCACGTCCGTGCGCCCTTCGTCGAAGCCGGCTTCGCAATACGCCAGATATAGGCGCCACGTGCGCACGAAAATCTCGTCGAAGCCTTGCGTGCGGATCGTGTCGAGTTGCGCTTCGAACGCGCTGCGCCAGCGGCGTAAGGTCTCCCCATAATCGCGGCCGAAAGCGAGCGACGTGCGCGTCACGAGCTTGCAGCGCCCTGCGGCTTCCGTGAAACGCTGCGGACTCGGCAACATGCCGCCTGGGAAGATGAACTCGCGGATAAAGTCGCTCGTCGCGCGATAAGCGGCAAAGTGCGAGTCGTCGATCGTGATGGTTTGCACCAGCGCGCGAGCGCCCGGCCGCAGACGTTCGCGCAGAATGCGAAAGTACGCCGGCCAGAATTTTTCGCCGACGGCCTCGAACATTTCGATCGATACGATGCTGTCGTACTGACCGGTCAAGCTGCGATAGTCGCGCAATTCGAGTTGCACGCGATCGCTCAGGCCTGCTTCGTTCACGCGCTGCTGCGCGAATTCGAGTTGTGCCGGCGAGATCGTCACGCCATGCACGTGGATGCCCAGACGCGCCGCGTGCATCGCAAACCCGCCCCACCCGCAGCCGATTTCCAGAATGCGCATGCCTTCGCGCAAACCGAGCGTATCGACGATCCGTTGATACTTCGCACGCTGCGCGTCTTCGAGTGATTGATGGACATTGCCGTCGAACACCGCGCTCGAATAGGTGAAGGTCGCGTCGAGCCACTGTGCGTAAAACGCGTTGCCGATGTCGTAATGCGCGTGAATATTGCGCCGGCTGCCCGAACGCGTGTTCGGCCTCAGCTTATGGCGCAGCCCGTACCAGAGTTGCGCGAGCCAGCCGCCATACACCGTGCGTTGCAGCGCACGCTCGTTGCGGATCGCGACGCGCAGCAGCGCGGCCACGTCGGGCGTATCGACCCAGAAGGCGCGCCACGCGTCCGCGAAACCGATATCGCCTTTGCGCAGAATCGCGCCGCACGCGCGCCAGTCATGCAACTCCAGGCGCGCGCCGGGCGCCGCATGCGGATCGCCGAACACGCGCTGTTGACCGTCGGGCGTGATCAGGACCAGATGCCCCACCTGGATCCGCTCGAGCAACGAGAGAAAGAGACGGCCTGACGCGGGGGCGATTTGGTGCCCGCTCAGGGTTCTTGAAAGCGCCATGGCTGAATCTCCTCAATCGGACGAAAGGGGGGGCGCGGCGGCGGATGGTCGGCCGGCTGCGGCGTGGTCGGTGGGCACGTCGCCGCAGCGGGCCGGCGCGGGATGCTTGCCGTGAAACGGCACTTTCTTGAGAGCAAGGCGCAAGGCCTGCCAGTGGATTCTCGCGATGACACCAACGGTCAGCAGCGGCTGACGCAGCAGCGCGGCGAGCGCGCTCGCGCGTGTTAGCGGCGTCAGGCGGCCGCCCAGTGCGGTGCGGATCAACAGACCGTCGGCGTCGTGATAATCGATCGAGACCGACGCGCTGTTGGAAGCTTCCCTCACGCGAAAGGTGTAGCCGCCTTCCACGCGGCAAAACGGCGACACGTGCAGCACTTTGCGGCACATGAGCCGCGTATTCGCGGCGATCGGCGCGGCGCTTTTTGCGCTGAGCAGATAGCTGTGGCGCTCGCCGAATGTGTTGCGCACTTCGGCCAGCAGCGCGCGCAATTGGCCGTCGCGGTCGTGACAGAACCAGAAACTGACCGGATTGAACGCGTAGCCGAACACGCGTGGGAAAGCTTGCAACCAGATCCGGCCGTTCGCTTCTTCGACGCCCGCGGCCGATAGTTGCTCGCGCATCCAGGTGGCGAGGTCGCTGCCGTCGCGCGGACCGTGGTCGCGTCGATACAGACTGAGCGGCCGCCATCGGTCGATGCCGAACCAGCCGCTATCGAGCGAGGCCAGTCGATCCAGGTCGCAGCGCACGTAAAACACCGGATACGTGAAGCGATGATGTTTTGGCCGCAGTCGCTCGTGCATCACCTTGCCGGTCAGAAGCCAGGCTGCCGGAATCGTGGCGGCAGTGTTGCTATCGCTATCGCCCGGCGGTTTCATAACCTGGCCCATGGCGGCGATGCGTCGAAATCGGCGGCAACGCGCAGCGCCGATTTCAGACCGTCCTCGTGAAAACCATAGCCCGTCCATGCGCCCGCGAACCACGTGCGGCGCTTGCCCTGCAGTGAAGGCAGACGATGCTGCGCGTCGATCGCGGCCAGATCGAACAGCGGATGGTCGTAGACGAAGCGGCGCAGTTCGGTGCCCGGCGCCGGCTGGGTCACTGGGTTGAGCGTGACGACGAGCGGCGTCCTGAACGGCAGCGGCTGCAACTGATTGACCAGATAACTGACGCACACCGGATGCATGCCGTCGATACTGCGGCTGCCCAGGTAATTCCACGCCGACCACACGCGCTGACGACGCGGCAACAGGTTCGTGTCCGTATGCAGTACCGCGACGTTCGGTTGATAGCGCACCGCCGCGAGCACGCCGCGCTCGTCCTGATCGGCGTCTTCCAGCAGCCGCAGTGTGGTCGGTGCGTGAGTGGCGAGCACCAGCGCGTCGAAGCGCTCGGTGCCGTTGTCCGTGAAGACGTCGACGCCGTCCGCGTCGCGCCGCACACCGTGGACTGCCGTGCCGATGCGGACGTCGTCGAGCGTGCTTGCAAGGCGCTGTACGTACTCCCGACCGCCGCCGACCACGGTCTTCCACTGCGGCCGGCGATTCACCTGCAGCAGCGCGTGGTTCAGGCAGAAGCGCAAGAAGGTGGTGGCCGGGAACGCGAGGATGTCGGCGGTGGCACTCGACCAGATCGCGGCGGCCATCGGCAGCAGATATTGACGCTGGAACGCGCCGCCGTAGCCGCCTTCAGTCAGTAGTTCGCCCATCGACGCGCGCGTTTGAATCGCCAGTTCGAGGTTGCGTTGCGCGCTGCCGTTAAAACGCATGATGTCGCGCAGCATGCCGATGAAAGTCGGCGACAACAGGTTGCGGCGCTGCGCGAACACCGTGTTCAGACTGGTGCCGGCCCATTCGAGGCGGCCTTCGTCGAGCGAGACCGAGAAGGTCATGTCGCTCGGATGCGATTGCACGCCCAGTTCGGCGAACAGCGCGAGCAGGTTCGGATAGGTGCGGTCGTTGAACACCAGGAAGCCGGTGTCGACGGGGTGCGTGTGGCCGTCGAGCGTGACGTCCACCGTGTTGGTATGGCCGCCCAGGTAGCCGGCCGATTCGAATAGCGTGACCCGATGATTGCGCGCCAGCAGATACGCGCTGGCCAGACCCGAAATGCCGGCGCCGATGACCGCGACCCGCGAGCCGCGCGGTAGTGGTGAGGTCGGTGCGGAATGGGGCATGGGCGCGTCTCCTGGTCGGGGCGCGCGGTTGGTCAGTCGGGTGTGGCGGGGTTGCGCGTCCTTGAGGGGATTTACGCAGCGAGGAAGGGAATGGATGCGTTTAGCCGCGATTGCGGAGTCGATTCAGTTTGGCGGCCGGTCTGCGGACGACAATGGACAGTGAGTCGTTGCGCCGCGATTCGGAGCGATGGGCGGAGATCGATGTGGAGTTGTATTTCGGAATGTTGACGTGGCGCTCGATCGCGCGGCGACCGCGAGACGAAGCTGATGCGGTAGCTGTGGGTGCTCTCGCTGCGGTCAGCGGCTCGATCCATTGATGATCGATCGCCACGAGAATTGTCGAACGCGCTCAGCAGAAACGAAAACAGGCCCCGAAGGGCCTGTTTTCTGAATTGGCGGAAAGGGTGAGATTCGAACTCACGGTACCCCTAAAGGTACACTGGATTTCGAGTCCAGCGCATTCGACCACTCTGCCACCTTTCCGGGTCTTCTTACTCGCAGCAACGAGGTTGCTTAAGGTCACTGCAGAGTCAGATCCAAGCGGGTCGTTGCTTGGGAGAAAAAGATTATAAAACAGCTGAATTCGATTTCCAAGCCCCTCGACAAAAATTTTTCGAAGAGGCTTGGAAACGACTACAGCGACCCGCCGCGCTCCAATCAGGCAGCCGGCAATTCCAGCCGCTCCACACCGCCGAGGTACGGACGCAACGCCGCCGGCACGGTGACCGAACCATCGGCGTTCTGGAAGTTCTCGAGCACCGCCACGAGCGTACGGCCCACGGCCAGACCCGAACCGTTCAGCGTGTGCACCAGCTCCGGCTTGCCCTGCGCATTGCGATAACGCGCCTGCATGCGGCGAGCCTGGAACGACTCCGTGTTCGAGCAGCTCGAAATTTCGCGATACGTGTTTTGCGCCGGCACCCACACTTCCAGGTCGTACGTCTTGGCCGCCGAGAAGCCCATATCGCCCGTACATAGCGTGATCACGCGGTACGGCAGTTCCAGCTTCTGCAGAATCGCCTCAGCGTGGCCGACCATCTCTTCCAGCGCGTCGTAAGACGCTTCCGGCGCGACGATCTGCACCATCTCGACCTTGTCGAACTGATGCTGGCGGATCAGACCGCGCGTGTCGCGGCCATACGAGCCCGCTTCCGAGCGGAAGCACGGCGAATGCGCGGTCAGCTTGACCGGCAGCGCGTCCGCTTCGAGGATGCTGTCGCGCACCGTGTTCGTCAGCGAAATTTCCGAGGTGGAGATCAGATACTGCGTAACCGTGTTCTCTTCACCGCCCTTCTCGACGCGGAACATGTCATCGGCGAATTTAGGCAATTGGCCGGTGCCGTACAGAATTTCCGGATTCACGATGTACGGCGTGTAGATCTCCGTATAGCCATGCTGCTGCGTGTGCGTGTCGATCATGAACTGCGCGAGCGCGCGATGCAGCCGCGCAATCTGGCCGCGCAGCATGGTGAAGCGCGCGCCCGAGAGCTTCGCGCCGGTCTCGAAGTCGAGGCCGAGCGGCGCGCCGACATCGACGTGATCCTTCACCTCGAAGTCGAACTGGCGCGGCGTGCCCCAGCGGCGCACTTCGACGTTGCCCGTTTCGTCATCGCCCATCGGCACGCTTTCGTGCGGCAGGTTCGGCACGCCGAGCAGCAGATCCGACAGACGCTTCTGGATCTCGTCCAGCTTGGCCGCCGACGCCTTCATTTCGTCGCCGATGCCGCCCACTTCGGCCATCACCGCCGACGTGTCCTCGCCCTTGCCTTTCATCGCGCCGATCTGCTTCGACAGGCTGTTGCGGCGCGCCTGCATCTCTTCGGTACGGGTCTGGGTATCGCGGCGTTCCGCTTCGAGCGCGGTGAAGGCCGCCACGTCGAGGGTATAGCCGCGGTCGGCGAGGCGTTTGGCGACGCCGTCGAGGTCTTTGCGCAGCAGCTGTATGTCGAGCATGGGATGGGGCGGGTGTTCGTTGTATGAAGGTGGGATTTTAGCGCACCGGCGCGGGCGGCCGGTGCGTTAGATGGTGAACGCGTGCGGATGCCGCCGCAAACCCTCACCCCTTCTTCGGCTTGTTCTCGCTGCGCCACTGCGCGTCGAGCTCCGCCAGACGCGCCATCTTGTCGCCGATCTTGCCTTCGAGCCCACGCGGCGTCGGCTCGTACCAATGCGGATCGCGCATGTTCTCCGGCAGGTAGGTCTCGCCGGCCGCGTAGGCATCGGGTTCATCGTGCGCGTAGCGATACTCGTGACCGTAGCCGAGTTCCTTCATCAGCTTGGTCGGCGCATTGCGCAAATGCACCGGCACGCCGCGCGACTGATCCGTGCTCACGAAGCGGCGCGCCTCGTTATACGCGTTGTACCCGGCGTTCGATTTCGGCGCGACCGCCAGATAGATGATCGCCTGCGCCAAAGCCAGTTCGCCTTCGGGCGTGCCGAGGCGCTCATAGGTTTCGGCGGCGTCGAGCGCGATGCGCGCGGCGCGCGGATCGGCGAGGCCGATGTCTTCCCAAGCCATGCGCACGATGCGGCGCGCCAGATAACGCGGGTCCGCGCCGCCGTCGAGCATGCGGCAGAACCAGTACAGCGCACCGTCCGGGCTGCTGCCGCGCACCGATTTATGCAGCGCGCTGATCTGGTCGTAGAATGCGTCGCCGCCCTTGTCGAAGCGGCGCAGATTTTCGGCGAGCGCGCTGCCAAGCAAGGCGCCGTCGATCTCGGTGGTCTTTTGCTGCGAGGCCGCCCGGGCGACGATTTCGAGGTTGTTCAGCAGCTTGCGGCCGTCGCCGTCGGCGGAACCGATCAGGGCGTCGCGGGCTTCGTCGGTGAACGTGAGGCCGCCGAGTTCCTGCTGCGCGCGTTCGAGCAACTCGCGCTGCTCTTCGTCGTTCAGGCTTTTCAGCACATAGACGGCCGCACGCGAGAGCAATGCGCTATTCACCTCGAACGACGGATTCTCGGTCGTCGCGCCGACGAACACGAACAGCCCCGACTCGACGTGCGGCAAGAACGCATCTTGCTGGCTCTTGTTGAAGCGATGCACTTCGTCGACGAACACGAGCGTCTGATGCCCGTTCGCGCGATGAATCTGCGCGGTCTCGACCGCCTCGCGGATGTCCTTCACGCCCGAGAGCACCGCGGACAGCGCGATGAACTCGGCATGAAACGCATCGGCCATGAGCCGGGCAAGCGTGGTTTTACCGACGCCGGGCGGGCCCCAGAGGATCATCGAATGGGCCTCGCCGGATTCGAAGGCGACCCGCAGCGGCTTGTTCGGGCCGAGCAGGTGCTTCTGGCCGATCACTTCGTCGATATTGCGGGGCCGCAGGCGTTCGGCGAGCGGAACATTGGCACGGGTTTCTTCAAACATGACGTTTTGGGGATAATCTCGGCTTTTCCGGACGCGGTCCGTGTGAAGGCGGCGTACTGCCGGTGAGCCACGCCAGCACGCGAAAGTGCGGGCAACGTCCTGCATTATGACAGTGACGGCGCCCGGACGAAGACCGCGCGGCGCGCCGGGAGGACTTGGGCGGCTGGGCCGGGCAGAAATCCGGCAGCGAATGAGGCAACCCGATAAGCAACCGCGGATATAACCGCAAACGCAACCGCCGACCCAACTTCACAGGTAAGTTTGCAAGCAACACCAACAGGGACAAGAACAGATGGCACAAGATCCACTCGCCGGCGACGCCGGTTCCACCTACGCACCGCTCACGCCGGTGCCCGACGCGCGCCGCGCATTCCGCACCGGCGACGCGTTCGCGCTCTGGTTTTCGCTCGGCATCGGCCTCCTGGTCGCGCAAGCGGGCGCGCTGCTGGTGCCGGGATTGTCGCTGCCGCATGCGTTGCTGGCCATCGTGATCGGCAGCGTGATCGGCGTGGTGCTGCTGGCGCTGGCCGGCGTCATCGGCACGGATACGGGGCTCGCGGCGATGTCGTCGCTGCGGCCGACGCTCGGTGTGCGCGGCGCTTCCGTGCCCGCCGTGCTGAACGCGGTGCAACTGGTCGGCTGGGGCTCGTTCGAGGTGATCGTGATGCGCGACTCCGCCGACGCCCTCGCCAAACAGGCCTTCGGCCTCTCCATGCCGCTCATCTGGACGGTGATCTTCGGCTTGCTCGCGACGCTGCTGGCGATCAGCGGCCCGCTGTCGTTCGTGCGGCGCTTTCTGCGCACGTGGGGCATCTGGCTGCTGCTCGCGGGCGCGGCGTGGCTCACATGGAATCTGCTCGCCAAGCACGATCTGGCTGCGCTGATGCAGCGTCCGGGCACGGGTGAGATGTCGTTCGGCGGCGCGATCGATCTGGTGGTGGCCATGCCGCTGTCGTGGCTGCCGCTGATCGCCGACTACACCCGCTTCGGACGGCGTCCCGGCGAAACCTTCCGCGGCACGTTGCTCGGCTACGGCATCGCCAACATCTGGTTTTACGCGCTCGGCGCGATCTACGGCCTCGCGGCAGGCGGCGGCGACGCGCTGCTCACGGGCGCGCTGGCGCAAGCCGGCGGCGGCCTCGCCTTGCTGCTGATCCTGATCGACGAAGTCGACAACGCCTTCGCCGATATCCACTCGGCCGCGGTGTCGACCGGCACGGTCTGGGCGCGCGGCAGCGTGCCTCTGTTGTCGGCGGCGTTCGGCGCGTTGTGCACGCTGATCGCCGTGGCCGTGCCGATGGCGAAGTATCAGAACTTCCTGCTGCTGATCGGCTCGGTGTTCGCGCCGCTGTTCGGTGTGGTGCTGGTGGATCACTTCATCGTGCGCAAGCGCCGCATCGAAGCCGCCGCGCTCGCCGACGTACGCGGCCGTTACGGCTTTTCGGGCGGCTGGCATCTGAGCGCGTTCCTCGCGTGGGCCATTGGCATCGTCGCGTATCAGGCGATCAACCAATGGCTGCCGAATCTCGGCGCGACGCTGCCCGCGCTGGTGATCGGCGCGGCGTGCTATCTGGTGTTCGTGTCGACGCGCAAGACGGCGTATGCCTGAGTCTTGAGCGAGCGTCACGCGAACCCAGAAATGCGAAAAGGCCTGCAAATGCAGGCCTTTTCTTATCGCGCAAGTCGCTTCAGCGCGTGGACGCCCGATACTCGACGCCCGGCAACACGCACAGCAATTCGAACGCCAGATTCGCGCCGAGCAGCGCGGTCGTGCCGAACGGATCGTACGGCGGCGCGACCTCGACCAGATCGCAGCCGACGATGTTCAGCCCGCGCGAGCCGCGAATGATTTCCAGCGCCTGCGGCACCGTCAAGCCAGCGATTTCCGGCGTGCCCGTACCCGGCGCAAAGGCCGGATCGATCCCGTCGATGTCGAACGTGATGTACACCGGACCGTCGCCCATACGCTCGCGAATACGCGCCATCAACGGCACGAGCGACTGGTTCCAGCACGCCTCGGCCTGCACCACTTCGAAGCCCTGATCGCGGCACCAGTCGAAGTCTTCCGCCGCGTAACCCGTGCCGCGCAAACCGATCTGCACGACACGATCGCAATCGAGCAAGCCCTCTTCCACCGCGCGCCGGAACGGCGTGCCGTGCGCGATCTTCTCGCCCATCATCGTGTCGTTGACGTCCGCGTGCGCATCCACGTGGATCAGGCCGACCTTGCCGTGCTTGCGATGAATCGCGCGCAGGATCGGCAGCGCGATGGTGTGATCGCCGCCGAGTGTGATCGGCTTGCAATCGTGCTGGAGAATTTCGTCGTACGCGGTTTCGATGCGCTTGATCGAATCGTGCAGGTTATACGGATTGATCGCGACGTCGCCGAGATCGGCCACGCGCAGCGAATCAAAGGGCGCCGCGCGCGTCGCCATGTTGTACGGACGCAGCAACACGGACTCGCTGCGGATCTGGCGCGGACCGAAGCGCGCGCCGGTGCGGTTCGAGGTGCCGAGGTCGAACGGCACGCCGACGAAGCAGGCGTCGAACCCTTCGGCCGAGCCGACGTTCGGCAGCCGCATCATTGTCGCGATGCCGCCGCAGCGGGGCATGGCGTTGCCGGACAGCGGCTGCGGCCGTTCGCCGGCTTCTGGGGAAATGAAGGAAGAGGTATTCATCGTGTCTCGGCAATGAAAAGGGGGCAGCAAGCAAAATCGTGCAGACCGGCCGAGGAGAGGCATCAAAACCGCACCTTGCCGGGCGAATCTCGATTTTTGAGCAGTTTTCGAGAAGTTAAAATACCGACGGAATAAACTTCACATTGATTCTCAGCGATGTATCCTGACCTATGTTCTCCCAACTCACCGATCTCGACCTGCGGCTGATCCGCGTCTTTCTCGCCATTGTGGACGCAGGCGGCGTGTCGCCGGCCCAGGCGACCCTGAACGTCGGCCAGTCGACCATCAGCACGCAGCTTGCCACGCTGGAAACGCGCCTCGGCTACCGGTTGTGCGAGCGCGGCCGCGGCGGCTTCAGCCTGACCGCGCGCGGCGAGCAGTTCATCGATGCCGCCCGCGCTCTGCTCTCAGCCGTCGACACCTTCGGCATGCAGGCGCGCAACGTCGGTCGCAAGCTCGTCGGCACACTCGATATCGGCATGATAGGCCACACGCCGGTGTCGGCGAGCGCGCGCATCAGCGACGCGATCGGCCGCTTCCGGGCGCGCGATCAGTCGGTGCGGTTTTCGATTCTGGTGCGCTCGCCGGGCGAACTCGAAGAGTTGCTGTTGAATGGGCGGATTCAGATCGGTATCGGCTATTTCTGGCATCGCGTGCCGTCGCTCGAATACACCGAGGTGTTCGCGGAAGATCAGTTCGCTTATTGCGCGAAAGGGCATCCGTTGTTCGCTCAAGCCGGCGAGGTGCCGCCTGCCGAGGCCGCGCAGCATGAATGGGCGTGGCGCAGTTATCCGCTGCCCGAAGCCGAGAGTTCGACCACGCCGCAGAACGTCACCGCCGTCGCCGACAACATGGAAGCGGTCGCGATGCTGGTGCTCTCCGGGCATCACCTCGGCTATCTGCCCGGGCATTTCGCGGCGCCGTTCGTCAAGCAAGGGCTGCTCGGCGCGCTGAACCCGGCGCAGATGCGTTACCGCGTCGCGTTCCACATGGTCACGCGGGCGCGGCAGCATCGCACGGATATCGTCGAAGCGTTCATCGACGACATGAAGGCCGCGCATCCGGTGCAGGTTCTGGAAGTGGACGAGTAAGTTAGAAAACGCGCGCAATAAAAAAGCCGCGCTTTCGGGCGCGGCTTTCTCTGCACTTCGTCTCGCCCAAGGCGGCTTATCCGTTGATCACGTCCGCGCCCTTCGGCACCGTGAACTTGAACGCATCGGCCGGCAGCGGCGGATTCTTCTGAATGTTCGAGAAGGTCAGCAACGTCACGTTGCCGAACACGTCGTGCAGTTCCATCGCTTCGAGATTGCCGTCCTTAAAGCCGATGCCGACGCGTTGGAATTGCGTGTCCTTCGCCTTCGGCGTCAGTTCGAGCCAGTCGATGCCGGCCTTCACGCCCGCATCACGCAGCGTGAAGTTCTTGTCCAGATCGTTGCTGCCGAACAGGATTGCCGCCGGGCTCGCGCCGAGTGCGCCGCCGAGGCTGCGCACCGTCACCTGATTCAGATCCTTGTCGTACACGTAGAGCTTGTCGCCGTCCGCCTGCAGCAGTTGGGCATACGGCTTCTCGTATTGCCAGATGAATTTGCCGGGACGCGCGAACGTGAACGTGCCGCTCGACGTGCCGGTCTTGCCGGTACCCGTGGTCGACAATGTGCCGCTCGCACTTTGCGCCTTGCTCGGTGCCCGCACTTCCTGCTGCACGAAAGTGCCGCGCGCCGAATGCACTTGCGCGACGAACGCCTTCAGTTGCTCGGTGCCGCTCGCGAACGCCTGCGACGCGAACAGCACCGACGCGCCGATCGCCACGCTGCCCACGCTACGCACGAGGGCGCGGGCAAGCTGACCGAAACGGCTGGATTGAGCATTCTCTCGAGCGTGCTGCTGCGCGAATAGCTTCATATAGTTTTCTCCCTTGATTGAATTCGTTGAGCGGCCGTGGTCGTGGGCGCACGGGCGATCCTTGTGTGCCCGCGGCGATGAGCGCCTGGCGCAAAGCCAGATGGCTTGCCCTCGGCCGGCCATGCTTACGTGTTATAGCAGCTTAGGCAATCAGCCTTAAACGAGCCTTAGAGAGTCGGCCAGCGCCTGAACGCCGTGGAAGCACGGCTTGCCGTCCGCTCCCCGCTGCGGTAACGCAGGCGCGCAGCTTCGCAACCGGCGGCACACCGCCCGTCTTACCGCGGAACTGAGGCCCGTCGGCCTATTCCGCTTCCCGCGCCGGCGCAAGAATCTCGCGATTGCCGTTCGACGACATCGCCGACACCACGCCCGAGTTCTCCATCTGCTCGAGCAGGCGCGCCGCGCGGTTATAGCCGATGCGCAAATGCCGCTGCACCAGCGAGATCGACGCGCGACGGTTCTTCAGCACCACATCGACCGCCTGGTCGTATAACGGGTCCGACTCACCGTCGCCCGAGCCGGTTCCCCCGGCGCCCGCGGAGCCTTCGTCGCCCTCGCCAGTCACGCCGCCCTCGAGAATGCCTTCTATATAATTCGGCTCGCCCTGTTCCTTGAGCTTGTCGACGACGCGGTGCACTTCCTCGTCCGACACGAACGCGCCGTGCACGCGCACCGGCAAGCCGCTGCCCGGCGGCAGATACAGCATGTCGCCCATGCCGAGCAGCGATTCCGCGCCCTGCTGGTCGAGAATCGTGCGCGAGTCGATCTTCGACGACACCTGGAAGGCCATCCGCGTCGGCACGTTGGCCTTGATGAGGCCGGTGATTACGTCCACCGACGGACGCTGCGTGGCCAGAATCAGATGAATGCCAGCCGCGCGCGCCTTCTGCGCGATCCGCGCGATGAGCTCTTCGACCTTCTTGCCGACCACCATCATCAGGTCGGCCAGTTCGTCGATCACCACGACGATGTTCGGCAGACGCGTGAGCGGCTCCGGATCGTCCGGTGTGAGGCTGAACGGATTCGGCAGCTTTTCTTCGCGTTTGGCGGCTTCGTCGATCTTGTTGTTGTAGCCGGCGAGGTTACGCACGCCGAGCTTGCTCATCAGCTTGTAGCGCCGCTCCATTTCGGCGACCGCCCAGTTCAGCGCGTGACCGGCCTGGCGCATGTCCGTGACTACCGGACACAGCAAATGCGGAATGCCTTCGTACACGCTCATTTCGAGCATCTTCGGATCGATCAGGATCATGCGGACCTGTTCGGCGCTCGCCTTATAGAGCAGCGACAGGATCATCGCGTTGATACCCACCGACTTGCCCGAACCCGTCGTACCCGCCACCAGCAAGTGCGGCATCTTCGCGAGGTCGGCGCACACCGGCTTGCCGCCGATGTCCTTGCCAAGGCCCATGGTCAACGGCGACGCGGCATCCGCATAAACCGCCGAGCCGAGAATCTCGGACAGGCTCACGGTCTGGCGACGCTGATTCGGCAACTCCAGCGCCATGAAATTCTTGCCCGGAATCGTTTCGACCACGCGGATCGACACGAGCGACAGCGACCGCGCGAGGTCCTTGGCGAGACCGACGATCTGGCTGCCCTTCACGCCCGTGGCCGGCTCGATTTCATAGCGCGTGACCACCGGACCCGGATACGCCGCGACCACGCTCACCTCGACGCCGAAGTCCTTGAGCTTTTTCTCGATCAGACGCGAAGTGAATTCCAGCGTATCCGCCGAAATGGTTTCCTGCGCGACGGGCGCGGCATCGAGCAGCGAAATGGGCGGCAAGGTGGAATCGCCCGGCAGGTCCGTGAAGAGCGGCACTTGCCGCTCCTTCTCGACACGCTCCGACTTGGCCGGCGTGACGACCGGCGGCACGATCATGACCGGCTCGTGCTCCTCGATCCGCACGCGGCCCTTCTCGACTTTGCCCTCGCGCTTCACTGCAGCCGCCTCACCGAGCTTGCGGTCGCGGCCGGCCTCACGGCGCAGCTTGGCAAACGTCACCGCGGAAATGATCGATTCGCCGACCTTCTCCGACACTGACAGCCACGAAAAACGGAAATACAACGACAAACCGATGCCGAGCACGATCAGGAGTGCCAGCGTACCGCCCGTGAAACCCAGCGCATGCGACACACCGCGCGCGACCGCCTCGCCGATCACGCCGCCCGGCGCGCGCGGCAACTGCACTTTCAGCGACCACATGCGCAGCGCCTCGATGCCGTCGCAGGCCAGCAGCACGAGCATGAAGGCGAACGCGTCGGCGAGCCAGCTCTCACGCGGCACGTCTTCCTGCTCTTCCTCGTGACGGGTAATGCGCTTGTAGTTTGCGGAGATATGGCGGCCGAGCAGCACGATCCACCAGTAGGCGGACAGGCCGAACAGCAGTAGCAGGATGTCGGACGTCCACGCGCCGACGCGGCCCGCCCAGTTGGCGATATGGTCGACCTGCGCGGCATGGGTCCAGCTCGGATCGCGCCGGCTGTAGCTGACGAGCGCCATGAGCAGGAAAACGCCGAGCGCCACCTGCAGGATCCAGCGGATTTCGGTGAAAAGGCGCGACATGCGGTGCGGCAATGCCTGCGCGCTCGCGGAATAGGGAGCTTTTGCCATTGATCCTGTTGCGTGTGTGCCCGATTCCCGGCCTGAGCCGTGGGGGAGCCTCGCCCAGCGCGGCTTCGGGCCCGATCCCGGCTTCCGGGAACTTCGATCCGGCCTATTGTAAACGCAGTGCCCCGCGCGAGGCTGTAAATGACGGTAACTTGGCCGTTTGGCCACAGAAAGGCGTTGCCGGGCGCGCCGCCGACGCTATCGGCGTGATCGGAAAGCTTCATGGAGCAGGCCGGCGCCCCGCCCTTTATAATGTCGCGCTGATACCCATCTACAGTTTCAGCTCAAGTCGCGCGGCCTCGCATGGGCGAGCCGGGCGCCGTAAAAGGATTTGATCATGCCCGCAACTTCCACGAAACACGCCAAGGTTCTGATTCTCGGTTCCGGTCCCGCCGGCTACACGGCCGCGGTCTACGCAGCGCGCGCCAATCTCGCGCCGGTGCTGGTCACGGGTCTGGCCCAAGGCGGCCAGCTCATGACCACGACCGACGTCGAAAACTGGCCCGCCGACGGCAACGGCGTGCAAGGCCCGGAACTGATGGCGCGCTTTCTGGAGCACGCCGAGCGCTTCAACACCGAAATCATTTTCGACCACATCCATACGGCCAAGCTGGATGAGAAGCCGATCCGTCTGATCGGCGACTCGGGCGAATACACCTGCGACTCGCTGATCATCTCGACCGGCGCATCGGCGCAATATCTTGGCCTGCCATCGGAAGAAGCGTTCATGGGCAAAGGCGTGTCGGCCTGCGCCACCTGCGACGGCTTCTTCTACAAGCAACAACATGTGGCCGTGATCGGCGGCGGCAATACCGCGGTCGAGGAAGCCCTCTATTTGTCCGGCATCGCCAAGAAGGTGACGGTGATCCATCGCCGCGACAAGTTCCGCGCCGAGCCGATCCTGATCGACCGCCTGCTCGCGAAGGAAAAGGAAGGCCTGGTCGAGATCAAGTGGAACCACACGCTCGACGAAGTGACCGGCGACCAGTCCGGCGTGACCGGCCTGCGCATCAAGAACACGCAAACCGGCGCCACCGAAGACATCGCGCTGCAAGGTCTGTTCGTCGCGATCGGCCACAAGCCGAACACGGACATTTTCGCGGGCCAGCTGGAGATGAAGAACGGCTACATCATCACCAAGGGCGGCCTGAACGGTTTTGCGACCGCGACCAGCGTGCCGGGCGTGTTCGCAGCGGGCGACGTGCAGGACCACGTGTATCGCCAGGCGATCACCAGCGCCGGCACGGGCTGTATGGCCGCGCTCGACGCGCAACGCTATCTGGAAACCATCGACGAGATGGTCGGCGAGCACGCCATGAGTCAGGAAGCCGAGCGTTAATCGGCCGCGCCGGTCTGCGAACCGGTCGGGAAAACTAGCGCAACGGTAAAATGGCGACTGGGCGTGACCCGGCCGCCAGCTTGAAAGAAGGCCGCGGCTGCCAAGCCGGCGGCCTTTTTTCATTCGGTCGCAAGAAAACGTCGCGCGACCGATCTACTTTTTCTGCGTGTATTACCCAAAAATGCCGAAGAACCAGCCCCATCCGAGCGAACCGAAGCGCGCGCGAGCCGTCGCGCGACCCGCGCCCGAACCGGCTGCACCCGCTGCCGAGCCGAAGCTCGATCCGGCGGCCGGTCTCGCCGGCCTCGGCGCGTTGCGCGACGCGCTCAAAGTCGACACGCAACGGCGTGAGCGTGAACGGGCGGCTGCCGCAGCCGCGCAGCGCGAAGCCTCGGCGGACGCGGATCTGTTTCGCCGCGAAATCGGCGCGGTCGCGCCGCTCGCCGTGCCGCCGCGCGCCACGCTGCCGCGCAATCCCCCGCCGCCGCTGCCGGTGCAGACCAAACTCGACGAAGAAGCCGTGCTGCACGAAGCGATCTCCGATGAGTTCGATCCCGAGATCCTGCTCGAAACCGACGAGACGC
Organism: Paraburkholderia sp. BL9I2N2; assembly: GCF_004339745.1. Taxonomy (GTDB): domain Bacteria; phylum Pseudomonadota; class Gammaproteobacteria; order Burkholderiales; family Burkholderiaceae; genus Paraburkholderia. The sequence continues at coordinate 3,274,375 of NZ_SMGP01000001.1, forward strand.
TGTCCTACTGCCGCCCCGGCGTGAGCCAGGAAGTGGTGCGCAAACTGCGGCGCGGCGACTGGATCGTGCAGGCGCAAATCGACCTGCATGGCATGCGGCGTGAAGAGGCGCGCGAGGCGCTGGCGGAGTTCATCCGCGAGTCAGTGAAGCGCGGTTTGCGGTGTTTGCGCGTGATTCACGGCAAGGGTTTGGGATCGATCGGCAAGGAGCCTGTGTTGAAGGGCAAAGTACGCGCGTGGCTCGTGCAGAAGTCGGAGGTGATCGCGTTCTGCCAGGCGCGCCCGCATGACGGCGGCGCCGGCGCGGTGGTCGTGCTGTTGCAGCCGGGCGCGTCGCCGGCTCACGCCAGATCCTGACGGAGCCACGGTGATCCATCCGAGGCTGACGCTCGCGCTGACCATCATGGAGGCGCTGGCGATTTTCGCATACGCCCTCTCCGGTTTCATCGAGGCCAAAACCCGCCGGCTCGACGCGGTGGGCACGTTTCTGGTGGCGGTCGCCACGGCCTTCGGCGGCGGCACGTTGCGCGACGTGCTGCTGGAACGGCGGCCTTTTTACTGGGTCGAGCATCAGGATTATCTGATCGCGATCTTCGTCATGTCGCTGTTCGCGCCGACTCTATTGAAAATGACCTCGCGGCTGGTTTCCGAGCGGGTTCTGCTGGTGGCGGATGCGATCGGGCTGGGGCTGTTCAGCATAGGAGGCACGTCGATCGCGCACGATGCGCAAATGCCGTGGTTCACCTCGGTGATGATGGGCGTGCTGACGGGGGTTTTCGGCGGCGTGATTCGTGACGTGCTGTGCAACGAAGTGCCGCTGATTCTGCGCGACTCGCGGCCCTACGCGACGTGTGCGTTCGTGGGCTGCTGGCTGTATGTGCTGCTGGATTATGCGGACGTCGATACGGTGTATAGCGTGCTGATCGCGACTGCCTTCATCCTGCTCGCACGGCTCGTGACGTTCCGGTTCAATGTGCGTTTGCCGCACTGATAGAATGAATCGCAAAACGGCGCGTTGCCCGCGAATAGGCAACGCGCCGCCCTACATTCAAAGTTACTTATTGGTCGCCAGCGCGCCCGCGCTCTTCGAGCCGCCGAACAGCGCCGTCAGGTAGGCCGAGTTGTTGTTCATGGTCGCCATCAACGTGTTCAGCGCGGTGAACTGACTTTGATACTGCTTCGTCAATTGCGTGGCGTAATCGCTCAGCTTGGTCTGCTGCGCGGTCACGCTCTTCAGGTCGGCAGTCAGCGCGTTGTTGCGCGTATCGATGATGCCGCCCGTCCGCGTGAACTCGTCGATGCTCTTGTTCAATTTGGCGCCGACGCCGTCGGTCGCATTGAACAAGGCGGCCACTTGCGCCGGACTGGAATTGAGCGCCGCAGTCAGTTTCGCGTTGTCGACGACCAGCGTACCGTCCGCCGGATCGCCCTTCAGCGTGATCCCGATATGCCCGAGACTCACCACCGAAGTGCCCTTACCAACCCCGCCGCCCACGATCGACGCCAGCGCGTTCTTGACCGTCAATAGCGTCGAATCGCCGAGCAGTGCGCCGCCCGTCTTCGACGATTTGTCGAATGAGGACAGCTTGCTGATCGTGGTGACGACGGTGTTGTACAGGTTGGCGAAATTCGTGATGGCCGTGTTCTGCGCGGTGGTGTCCGGCGCGATGGTCAGCGTTTGCGGGTTGCTAACCGAAGCGCTCGACAGATTCAGCGTGACGCCGGCGATCGCATCGGCGACAGCATTGCTGGCGCTGCGCGCCGCGATCCCGCCGATGGTGAGCAACGCGTCCTGCGCCACTTCGCTCTGATGCCACGCATTGCCTGCATCCGACGAGACGATCGTGGACGCTCCGCCGTTCGCACCGGGCGTGGACGTCACCCCGAGGCTCGACAGGCCCGCGTCGTTCTGAACGTTGCTGGTGGCCACGTTGATCGTGTTGGTCGAGCCGGTGGTCGCCGAGCGCAACACGAGGTGAGCGCCGCCGGTGCCGGTCACGATCGTCGCCGTGACACCGGGGTTGTTGGACGCCTTGTTGATCGCGCTGGCGATACCGCTCAGCGTGTTGTTGGTGCTGTCGATCGAGACGTCCATTGACTTGCCGCCGACCGAGATCGTCAACTTACCGGTGCCGAGTTGCGTCGTGGCGCCGAACGCCGCCGAAGACAGGCTCTGCGACGACGCGATCTGCGTCACATCGATCGCATAGCTGCCGGCAACCGCACCCGGGCCCGCTTTCGGGTCCAGGCCCTTGCCGCTCGCGGTGGCCGCGAAGGTGGACAACGTGGTCCCATCCGACAGATTCTTGATCGCCGCCTGCAAGGCGGACAACGCCGAAGTGAGCGCGCCGTAGGCGGACAAGGTGGTGTTGTCGGTGGTTTGCCTCGCCTGCAGCGCCGCCGCCTGACCCGCCGTCTTGGCATTGACTAGCGCCGAGACCAGGGTCGCCACATCCATCGACGAATTGCCGGTCGAACCGCTGATAATGGATTGCGCTGCTTGCTGGACCTGGCTTTGCGCGTTGGCCGTCGCGCTATTCACCGAGGACGTGATCGTAGACATGTAAAGCTCCCCGTGCGTCGAATTTATTCGTTATTCGTTGAGTGACGCCCCGGTCGCTTCTGTTGCGCCATTTATCCGGTCACGTCGGCGTCTCTTACAAAGTTTTCAAATGTTACACCATCTTTCTTCATAGTTTTGTGACGTTTTGTCGTAACGAATGCCGGGTCGGATGAATCGTCATAGTGTCGATTTACGCCGCTGCCGTTCGTCGTGAGGTAGACGGCCCTTTGGCCGTCGTCGCGCCGCAGCGCACCTAGAATCAGCAACCGCCCAAGGTGACCACGATGCCCCTGAAGCTCTACGCCCATCCTTTCTCCTCTTACTGTCAGAAGGTCCTGACCGCGCTCTACGAAAACGGCACGCCGTTCGAACTGCGCCTGCTGGCGCACGACGACCCGCAAGTCATGGCCGAATTCGCCGCGCTCTGGCCGATCAAGCGCTTTCCGCTGCTGGTCGACGGCAGCCGGACCGTGATGGAGGCGAGCATCATCATCGAGTATCTGGGCCTCTATCATCCCGGCCCGGTGCCGCTGCTGCCGGCCGACGCCCGTGCCGCGCTGGAAGCGCGCAGCATGGACCGCTTCTTCGACAACTACATCTCGACGCCGCAGCAAAAGATCGTCTACGACAGCATGCGCCCTGAGCCGGAGCGCGACTCGCAAGCCGTGGCCGAGGCGCGCGCCATGCTCGACACCGCGTACGGCTGCCTGAACAAGGTGATGGCGGAACGCGAATGGGCGGCTGGCGACACCTTCAGCCTCGCCGATTGCGGCGCCGCGCCGTTCCTGTTTTACGCCGACTGGACGCACGCCATCGGCCCGGCGTTTCCGCACGTGCTCGCCTACCGCAAACGCCTGCTGGCGCGGCCGTCGTTCGCACGCGCGGTGGATGAGGCGCGCCCGTATCGCGCGTATTTCCCACTCGGCGCGCCGGACCGCGATTGAGGGACCGCGGCGCGGCCGCGTCGGCCGAAAGACGGGCGCCGGCGCCACGCCCACCATCACCGTTTGCGACAACAATTTTTCCAGCCTATACACTTCACTTCGAAACCTACTTCCGCCACTCAACCTTAAGGCAAAACATGGACCGTTTCGAAGCGATGGAGATATTTACGCGTGTGGTCGAAGCGAACAGCTTCACCAAAGTATCCGAGTCGCTCGACCTGCCACGCGCCAAAGTCAGCCGCACCATCCAGGCGCTGGAAGAACACGTCGGCGTGCGTCTGCTGAATCGTTCGACGCGCCAGGTCAGCGTCACCGAAGACGGCGCGCTGTTCTACGAGCGCTGCGTGCGCATCCTTGCCGAAGTCACCGACGCCGAATCGTCGCTGTCGAACAAACGCGAAAATCCGGCCGGCACGATCCGCGTGGATACGTCCGGCACGCTGGCCCGCGCGCTGCTGCTCCCCGCGCTCGACGATTTCTACCGACAATACCCCGAGATCGACGTGCGGCTCGGCCTCGCCGACCGCAACATCGATCTGATTCAGGACGGCGTGGATTGCGTGATCCGCATGGGCACGCCGGAAGAGTCGAGCCTCGTCGCGCGGCGGATCGGTCAGGCGCGAATCGTCACGTGCGCGTCGCCGGCGTATCTGGAGAAATATGGCGAGCCGACCACACTCGAAGAATTGAGCGAGCACCGCGCGGTCAACTACGTGTCCGCGCGCACGGGCAGAACGTTCCCGTTCGAATACCAGGTGGACGGCGAGATCGCCAAGGTGTCGCTCAAGAGCGTGCTCGCCGTGAACGACGGCTCGGTCTACATTGGCGCGGCCGCGCTCGGTCACGGCATCATCCAGCCGTCGCGTTTCATGGTCGCCGATCTGATCGCGCAAGGCGCGCTGAAGGAAATTCTCACCGACTATACGAGCCCCGGCACGCCGCTCTCGGTGCTCTACGCGCATCGCCGGAATCTGAGTTCGCGGCTGCGTGCGTTCATCGAGTGGGTGACCGAACTGGCGCGCAACAATCCGGATCTGCGCATCACGGACTAACGAGGCGAGGCGCGCAAAAACGAAAAAGCCCCATGCGTTGCGAAGCGCATGGGGCTTTTCTTCTAATGCAATCGAACTTTGCGATCAGGCAATCCGCTCTTCGTTCGTCGGATCGAACAGCACCGCCTTCGACGTATCGAACAGCAACGTCGTGTTCGTCAGCGGCTGCGGATTCGAGGCCGGGTGCACGCGGCTCACAATACGCTTGCCGTTGACCTGCGCGAACACCAGCGTGTCCGGACCGGTCGGCTCGATCACGTCGACCTTTACTTCGATCGGCTGCAGCTTCGCGTTGTCGCCATGCGCGCCGCGCGCGTCGGTGATGCGCTCCGGGCGCAGGCCGAGAATCACGTCACGGCCCACATGCGACTTCACCTTCGCCGAGTCGAACGGCAGGTTCACCGCCGTGCGTGCGACACCCGTATCCAGTTCGAGCGCCACGCCCGCGCCCTGCTCGACCAGCTTGCCCTGGATGAAGTTCATCGGCGGCGCGCCGATGAAGCCGGCCACGAACAGGTTCGACGGCGAATCGTAGATTTCCTGCGGCGCGCCGAACTGCTGCACGATGCCGTCTTTCATCACCGCGATGCGGTCGCCGAGCGTCATTGCTTCGATCTGATCGTGCGTCACGTAGACGATCGTCGTGCCGAGGCGTTGATGCAGCAGCTTGATTTCCGAACGCATCTCGATACGCAGCTTCGCGTCGAGGTTCGACAGCGGTTCATCGAACAGGAACATGACCGGATCGCGTGCCAAGGCACGGCCCATGGCCACGCGCTGACGCTGGCCGCCGGACAGTTGACCCGGCTTGCGATCGAGCAGGTGCGTGATCTGCAGCGTGTTCGACACGCGGTCGACGATCTGCGTCTGCTCGTTCTTCGGCACCTTGCGGATGTTCAGACCGAACGAGATGTTCTCGCGCACCGTCATGGACGGATACAGCGCGTACGACTGGAACACCATCGCAATGTCGCGATCTTTCGGCGACAGGTTGTTCACCGTCTTGCCGTCGATCTGGATCTCGCCCTTGGTCACGGTCTCGAGGCCGGCAATCATGTTGAGCAGCGTCGACTTCCCGCAGCCCGAACCGCCGACGAGAATCAGGAACTGGCCGTCTTCGATGTCGATATTGACACCCTTCAGGACCGGCACCCCGTTCGGGTAAGTCTTGTACACGTCACGGATGGAAAGGCTTGCCATGCTGTGAATCCTCTTGTCTCTGGTACTGCTTGAAAACGTCTTCGGGTGACGGCGGCGCTTCATGAAGCGCCGCCGCGCTCGGATGGTTTAGCTTGGCGTCTAGCCCTTCACTGCGCCCGCCGTCAGGCCGCGCACGAAATAGCGTCCGGCGATGATGTAGACCAGCAGCGTGGGCAACGCGGCGATGATCGCGCCGGCCATGTCCACGTTGTATTCCTTCACGCCGGTCGAGGTGTTCACGAGGTTGTTCAGCGCCACCGTGATCGGCATCGAATCGACACCGGAGAACACGATACCGAACAGGAAGTCATTCCAGATCTGCGTGAATTGCCAGATCAGGCACACCATGAAAATCGGCAGCGAAACCGGCAGCAGAATCTTCGTGAAGATCGTGAAGAAACCCGCGCCGTCGATGCGCGCCGCCTTCACGAGTTCAGCCGGAATGCTGACGTAGAAGTTGCGGAAGAACATCGTGGTGAAGGCGATACCGTAGATCACGTGCACCACCACCAGACCAGTGGTCGTGTTCGACAGGCCAAGGAAGCCTTCGAAACGCGCCATCGGCAGCAGGATCGCCTGGAACGGAATGAAGCAGCCGACCAGCAGCATCGTGAAGATCGGATCCGCGCCACGGAAGCGCCAGTGCGTGAGCACATAACCGTTGAACGCGCCGATGATCGACGAGATCAGCACGGCCGGAATCACCATCCGCACCGAGTTCATGAAGAACGGCTGCATGCCGTCGCAACGCACACCCGTACAGGCGCCGCTCCATGCCTTGATCCACGGGTCGATGGTCCAGTGCGTGGGCGGCGTGAGCAGGTTGCCGGTGCGCAGTTGATCGATGTCCTTGAACGACGTGGACAGCATCACGTACAGCGGGAACAGGAAGTACAGGGCGAACAGGATCAAGGCCGCATAAATGACGGCACGGCTGATCGTCATCTTAGGCTGCATTGCGGGTGCTCCTCGATTCCAGATACATCAGCGGCACGAGCACGGCTACGACAGTGGCGAGCATCATCATCGACGATGCCGCGCCGACGCCCAGTTGCCCGCGATTGAACGAAAACGTGTACATGAAAATAGCCGGCAGCGACGAAGACGTGCCCGGACCACCCGCGGTCAACGCAACGACCAGGTCGAAGGTCTTGATCGTGATGTGGCAGAGAATCAGCAGCACGGAGAAGAACACCGGGCGCATGCTCGGAATCACGATCTTGCGGTAGATGGTGGGCAGATTCGCGCCGTCCATCTGCGCGGCCTTGAAGATTTCACCGTCGACACCGCGCAGGCCCGCGAGGAACAGCGCCATCACGAAGCCCACGGATTGCCACACGGCCGCGATCACGACGCAGAAGATCGCCTTGTCCGGGTCGCCCAGCCAGCCGAACGAAAAGCTCGTCCAGCCCCAGTCGTGGAACACCTTCTCGAGGCCGATGCTCGGCGTCATGATCCATTGCCACGCCGTACCCGTCACGATGAACGAGAGCGCCATCGGGTACAGGAACACGGCGCGCAGCGCGCCTTCGTTGCGGATCTGCTGATCGAGCAGGATCGCGAGGAACAGACCCAGACCGATACAGATACCGATGAACGGGATGCCGAACCAGCCGAGGTTGGCAGCCGACGTCCAGAACACATCGTTATCGAACAGCTCGCGATAACGATCGAGACCGACAAATTCATAACGTGGCATCAGTCGCGAATTGGACAGCGACAGAAAGCCGGTAATGGCGATGAAGCCATACACGAAGATCAGGCTGATCACGACGCTGGGTGCGAGCACCAGCTTCGGAATCCAGCGATCGGCAAGGGCCGCCATCGGCGACGTGCGGCGGGTCACGGTGGCCGTTTTCCCGTTTCCGCTGATAGAAGCAGTCACTACTCGACTCCTGCTGAAACTGTGCCGCCCGGACCTTCACGCTGAAAAAACGCGAGGCCGTAACGACATAGGTGTGACTCTATGAAACCAGGGTGAAGCCGCCTGCCAATGCAACGAGTAAAACCCCGGCAATCAGCGACACGAAGGGCGCGCCCGGCGCCCGTTGCTGAACCGCCGGGCGCGCCGCTTCGTTTGACGCAACTTACTTGGTCTTCGCTGCCTTCGCGAGCGCGGCAACAGCGCTCTTCGAATCCTGCTGCGAGTTCATGAACTTCGTGACCACGTCCGAGATCGCGCCGGCTGCTGCATCCGGTTGCGCCATGCCGTGTGCCAGCGAAGGCACATAGCCGCCCGACTTGATCGCCACTTGTTCATCCGCGTACGACTTCTTCGCGCAGTCGTCGAACTTGGCCATCGACACGCCCAGACGAACCGGGATGGAACCCTTGTTCAGGCTGAACTGTTCCTGGAAGTCCGGCGACATGATCGTCTTCGCCAATGCGAGCTGACCCGGCGTTGCCGCCTTCTGGCCCTTCTGCTGGAAGAACACGAACGAGTCGACGTTGAACGTGTACGACTTTTCCGTGCCCGGCACAGCGGCGCAGATGTAGTCCGAGCCCGACTTCTTGCCGGCGTTGGCGAATTCGCCCTTCGCCCAGTCGCCCATGAACTGCATGCCGGCCTTGCCGTTGATGACCATGGCCGTTGCCAGGTTCCAGTCACGACCCGTGCGGCCCGCGTCGAAGTAACCCTGAATCTTGCGGACCGTGTCGAACACGCCGACCATCTGATCCGACGTCAGCGTCTTCTCGTCGAGATCGACCAGCGCCTTCTTGTAGAAGCCCGCGCCTTGCGACAGCACGACGTCTTCCCACAGCGTCAGGTCTTGCCACGGCTGGCCACCCATCGCGATCGGCTGGATGCCCGCGGCCTTCATCTTGTCGGCCACCGCGAAGAACTCAGGCCACGTGGTCGGCGCCTTGCCGCCCGCCTTGTCCAGCGCTGCCTTGTTGATGTACAGCCAGTTCACGCGGTGCACCGAGAACGGCGCCGCGACGTAGTGACCGTCCGCGTGCATGATCTTGTCGATTTCCGGCGGCAGGTTCTTCTTCCAGTCACCCGCGACGGAGTCGATCGGCACCAGCACGCCTTGCGACGCCCAGTCCTGGATCAGAGGACCCTTGATCTGCGCAGCGCTCGGTGCGTTGCCCGAGATCACCTGCGTCTTGAGTGCCGTCATGGCAGCCGCGCCGGCGCCACCCGCAACCGCGAAGTCCTTCCACGTGTAACCCTGCTTCGTCATGTCGTCCTTGAGGACGCCGACGGCTTTCGATTCACCGCCCGAAGTCCACCAGTGCAACACTTCGACCGACTCGGCGGCTTGCACTGCCGAGACGCCACACATCAGACCTGCGGCGCACAAAGCGCCCATGATCGCGCGAAATTTCATTGCTTATCTCCTCCAGACACCTGAACAAAAAACAAATGGCCCCTGATGTCGCCAGGGTGCTGTGGTTGGCTCAAACAGGCAAAACACTGGGCGATCGAGCACGGTCGGGCGCATGCCTTAAGGCATGTGCCGGCGGACCGATTTTCGGCCGCTGGAAGCTCAAGAGATGAGTGGTTCGGGATGCAACTGACTGTCTCCTCTTTTGATTTTTGCCTGCCCGCGTCGCGCGCGGCAGACTCGAGGTGCCTTGCACGTCAACTTGGGGCAGACCCTGCCGGCGGTTCAGCTCCCCGGCATTCCGTAAGGGCCGCCGGGGCATGCTGGCACGTGCCGACACGCAATGTCCGTTAACATGCAGGGGACGCCTGCCGATTCGGGAAAACGCGCATCTTGACTCACAGCGCACGCTTTTTTCATCGAATTAGCGCTACCTCTTGATTTGGATTGTAGTTAAACTACAATTCAGTGTCAAAAAATATTTTATCGGACTACGGTCGCGCTTTCGCTCACCTTCCGCGGCCCCAGGACATCGACGGAGACTCATGCAAACCGATTCAAGCTTCACCTTCGTTCTCTTCGGCGGCACCGGCGACCTGTCGATGCGCAAGATCCTGCCCGCACTGTTTGAAGCACACCGTGCAGGCGGCATGCTGGCCGACAGCGGCAAGATCGTCGCGGTGGCGCGGCATGCTACGGATCGCCGCGAGTACAACGAGTGGGTGAACGAGCACGTCAAGCCGCACGTGTCGAAGAACGGTGTGGACGAAACGGCATGGGCGAGCTTTCTGGAGCGCATCGAGTTCGTGAATATCGACCTCGGCAAAGCGGAAGACTTCGTCCATTTGCGCGACGCGATCAAGGACCTGCCGGGCATCCGCGTGTTCTATCTGGCAACGGGCCCGTCGCTGTTCGTACCGATCTGCCATGCGCTGGCATCGGTCGGGCTGAACGAGAATTCGCGCATCGTGCTGGAGAAGCCGCTCGGCTACGACCTCAAGTCGTCGAATGCAATTAATGATGCGGTCGGCGAAATCTTCGCTGAAGAACAGATCTACCGGATCGACCACTACCTCGGTAAAGAACCGGTGCAGAACCTGCTGGCGTTGCGCTTCGGCAATGCGCTGTTCGAGCCGCTGTGGCGCCGCGAGTGGGTCGAGAGCATCCAGATCACGATCGCCGAAGAGCTCGGCGTGGAAGCGCGCGGCGACTTCTACGACAATACCGGCGCGTTGCGCGACATGGTGCAGAACCATTTGCTGCAACTGCTTTCCATCGTGGCGATGGAACCGCCGCACTCCATGGATTCGGATTCGGTGCGTGACGAAAAGCTGCGCGTGCTGCGCGCTTTGAAGCCCATCGATCCACGCGATATCGGCAAGGTCGCCGTTCGTGGGCAGTATCATTCGGGCGTGATTCGCGGCACCGCGGTGCCGGCGTACGCCACCGAGTCCGGCGTGAGGCCGGACAGCACGACCGAAACCTTCGTTGCGCTGAAGGTCGAGATCGAAAACTGGCGTTGGGCCGGCGTGCCGTTTTTCCTGCGCACCGGTAAGCGCCTCGCCGACCGTGTCGCCGAGATCGTGGTGAACTTTCGTGCGGTGCCACATTCGGCGCTGGGCGCCTCCGCATTGCGCGCCGGCGCGAACCGTCTGGTGATCCGCCTGCAGCCGAACGAAACCATTCGCCTGTACTGTCTTGCGAAACAGCCCGGCGAAGGCATGAACCTGGCCAGCGTCCACCTCGACCTCGCGTTCGACCAGTTCTTCCGCGAAGGACAGATGGAGGCATATCAGCGTCTCCTGCTCGATGTGATCAACGGTCGCCTCGCGCTGTTTGTGCGGCGCGACGAGCAGGAGGCCGCATGGCGCTGGGTCGAACCGATCCTGAACGAATGGAAGGTGTCGAACAAGCCGCCCAAGCCGTACGCATCGGGTACGTGGGGACCGGCCGCATCGAGCGCGATGCTGGCGCAGCACGGCACCTGCTGGCTCGAAGAAGAGAATTGAATCACGGCGGCGCGTCGTATTGAATGGAATATGACGTGTCGCCCGTAAGACCCACCGACGAACTGAACGGAATGGCGCCGGTATCACGAGGGCGCCTGCAAGTCATCCACTTGGCAGGCATCGCGTGAGAGCAGTACGGCACATTCCGCAGATCACACAAAAAAGCAGCACGGAGGAGAAGTGATCGAGCTTCACGCTTTCGACGATCAACGCGCCCAATCCGACGCGTTGGCGAAAGCGGTCGGCGACGCGTTGCATGCGTCGCTCGCCGCACAGGCCGCCGGTTCCACCACCGGCGCGCACCCCGCAATGCTTGCAGTCTCCGGCGGCAGCAGTCCGCGCCCGTTCCTGCAGACGTTGTCCACGCAAACCTTCGACTGGGCGCGCATTGCCGTGACGCTGGTCGACGACCGCTGGGTGCCGGAGGCGGACAGCGCGAGCAACTCGCAACTGGTGCACGCCACGCTGCTGCAGAATGCCGCGAAGGACGCCACCTTCTGGCCGCTCGTGGACACCACGCAAGATCTGAACGCGCATGTCGCCGCGCTGAATGCCGATTCGCGCTTCAGCGTCGTGCCGGACGTCGCGATTCTCGGCATGGGCGAAGACGGCCACACCGCGTCAATCTTTGCCGACTCGCCCGAATGGGACCACGCGATCACGACGACCGAGCGCTTCGTTGCCGTGCACCCCGGCAGCGCGCCGCATGCGCGCGTGAGCTGGTCCATGTCCGCGTTGAAGGAAGTGAAGCATCTGTTCTTGCTGATCGCAGGACCGCGCAAGATGGACGTGCTGAATGCCGCGTCCGCTTCGCTACAAAAAAATGCCATCTCGCAGTTGGCAAACGACAAGGGAGTGAGACTCGATGTCTACTGGTGTGCAAACTAAGGCTGTTCCGGGCGCGGGCCAGCACGCCGATGGACCGAGGCTGCTGGCCGACATCGGCGGCACCAATGCGCGCTTCGCGCTGGAGACTAGCCCGGGCGAAATCGGCTCGGTGAAGGTCTATCCGTGCGCGGACTATCCGGGCGTTGCCGAAGTCATCAAGAAGTATTTGAAGGACACCAAGATCGGCCGCGTGAATCACGCGGCGATCGCGATTGCGAACCCGGTCGACGGCGATCAGGTGAGCATGACGAATCACGACTGGAGCTTTTCGATCGAAGCCACGCGACGCGCGCTTGGTTTCGACACGCTGCTGGTCGTGAACGACTTTACCGCGCTGGCGATGGCGCTGCCCGGTCTCACCGACCAGCAGCGCGTGCAGGTGGGCGGCGGCGCGCGTCGGCCGAATAGCGTGATTGGGTTGCTCGGTCCGGGTACCGGCATGGGCGTGTCCGGTTTGATTCCCGCTGACGACCGCTGGATCGCGCTCGGCAGCGAAGGTGGCCACGCTACGTTCGCGCCGGCTGATGAACGCGAAGATATCGTGCTGCAATATGCGCGCAAGAAATGGTCGCACGTGTCGTTCGAGCGAGTGGCCGCAGGCCCTGGCATCGAAGTGATTTATCGCGCGCTCGCGGGCCGCGACAAGAAGCGCGTGGCGGCAAATGTCGACACCGTCGAGGTCGTCAAGCGCGCGCTGGAAGGCGAGCCGCTTGCGGCTGAGTCCGTCGATGTGTTCTGCGGCATTCTCGGCACCTTCGCGGGCAATATCGCCGTGACGCTCGGGGCGTTGGGCGGGATCTATATCGGCGGTGGTGTCGTGCCTCGGCTTGGCGAGTTCTTTTCACGTTCGTCGTTTCGTAAGCGCTTCGAGGCCAAGGGCAGGTTCGAGGCTTATTTGCAGAACGTACCGACGTATGTGATTACCGCTGAATATCCGGCGTTTCTCGGTGTATCGGCGATTCTTGCCGAGCAGTTGTCGAATCGCGCGGGCGGTAGTTCATCGGCGGTGTTCGAGCGGATTCGCCAGATGCGCGATGCGTTGACGCCGGCCGAGCGACGTGTGGCCGATCTCGCGCTGAATCATCCGCGGTCGATCATCAATGATCCGATTGTCGATATCGCTCGCAAGGCGGATGTGAGTCAGCCGACGGTGATCCGGTTTTGTCGTTCGCTTGGTTGCCAGGGGTTGTCGGATTTCAAGCTGAAGCTGGCGACGGGGTTGACCGGTACGATTCCGGTGAGTCATAGCCAGGTGCATCTGGGTGATACCGCGACGGACTTCGGGGCGAAAGTGCTGGATAACACCGTGTCGGCGATTTTGCAGCTGCGCGAGCATTTGAACTTCGATCAGGTCGAGCGGGCTATCGATCTTCTGAACGGCGCGCGGCGGATTGAGTTCTATGGGCTCGGCAACTCGAATATCGTCGCGCAGGATGCGCATTACAAGTTCTTCCGGTTTGGGATTCCTACTATTGCCTATGGCGATTTGTATATGCAGGCGGCGTCGGCAGCTTTGCTTGGGAAGGGAGATGTGATCGTTGCTGTGTCCAAGTCAGGGCGCGCGCCTGAATTGCTGCGCGTGCTGGATGTGGCTATGCAGGCCGGGGCTAAGGTGATTGCTATTACTTCGAGCAATACGCCGTTGGCTAAGCGGGCTACTGTGGCTTTGGAAACCGATCACATTGAAATTCGTGAGTCGCAGTTGTCCATGATTTCGCGGATCTTGCATCTCGTCATGATCGATATTCTTGCTGTTGGAGTGGCTATTCGGCGTGCTGTGCCTAGCGCTGATGTCGCGGAGACGGTCGCCAAAGCCAGGCAAGGGGCTGATGATGATGCTAGTGCTGTGCTCGATTGGTTGAGTCATGGGGCGGCTTCTTCGGCGCGGGATTGATGTTGCGGGTTTTGGTCTGCGCCGCAGGTGGTTGTTGGTTGGTTTTAAGGTGTTGGCCTTTCCTTGATTTGTTAGTGGTCTATTCGCGTTGCCCCTGTGCGGGGCAATGCTCTCAACTTAAGCCCCATTCCATCAAGCGACCTTGTACGCGAGATGGAGATGGGGTTTGGCTTTTCTGGGCGGTCGTGGGTAAGAGCGCGAGGGCTGGATACGACATCGGGCTCCGTGGATGGCGGGCATGAGATCGGCGAGCCGGTTCAGGCAGCGCTCAATCCGTAGCAGGCACGCGCCGAGGATCGGCTTGAGTGCGCCCAGCGCGTACAGACGGTTTGGATGACTGGTGTGGTCGTCTTTGGCTGGATCGTCCAGGTCATTGAGTAGCGTACACAGGTTATCAGCGACGGTTTTCGCACCGAAGTCCTGCTGCAGCGCCAGGTAATCCAGGCCGGTGACAGCCTCAAGCCGCAGTCGGTGCTTCAGACGTTTGAACGCTTCCTCAATACGCCAGCGTTGATGATAGAGCGCGCCGAAAGCGCTGGCCGGATAACGTTCGCGCTCCAGCAGCGAGGTCATCAGCACACGCACGCGGCCGCTGGGCGTGACGTCCCGGATCAGGCGCACGGTGGTAGGCGTGCGCGCCAGTTCATAGTCGCGGGCATCCTCTTCGTTGGGCGCGCCCAGTGTCACGACCTGCTCGGCCTGGCCGCTGCGCGCAAACGCGCTTACACATTTCCATCCTCGGGTATCCACGCGCAGGCAGAAGTGGATCTCGCGCTGCGCCAGCGCAGCCACCATCATGTTGCCGATATAGCCGCGATCAAGCAGCAGCAGATCGGTGTGCGGCTGAAGCACATCCAGCGCTTCGAACAGCATCTGCCGCTCGGCGCCGTCGGCCGGATGGAGCGCGGCATGCAACGTCAGTTCGGGCCCCGGCAGGAACAGCGCGAACGCGTAGTGATCGGCGCGCAACGCATGGCCCTGGCGGGTCGCCACCCGCAGCCGGGTGCCGTCGGCTGCGACCGGCCTCAGGCCGTTCCAGCGCATCGAGTCAATATGGGGTTGGGCAAGCTCAATCAGACGTGCGCGGGCCCGTTCGAACAGCTCGGCCGACAGCCCCCGGCGCGCCTTGCTGAAGGCCTGTGCACTGACGCCGCGGGTACGCACGCCGCATTCGCCGAGCTCACCAAACAGGCCATCGAGCTCGGCCTGCACGCTCGCGCACATGCCCGACATCATCAGCGCGGCCATGCGCGGCAATGTCAGTGTGCGATTGCGGGTGAATGCAGTGGGAGAAAGACGCACGCGCTCAGCGAGCGCCGGATCGAACAGGAAATCGGAGAACTCAGCCAGGAGTTGGGAGGACGCTGGTATTTGAGTTCATATCGTCGATTTATCAATCAGTTATGCGATGAAGTTTACAGATCGAACGCCCCGTATACAAGCCCTTTCGGGCTTAAGTTGAGAGCATTGCTGTGCGGGGCGGCACCTACTTTTCTTTGCCGGCCGCAAAGAAAAGTAGGCAAAAGAAAGCGGCTCACACCGCTAATTCTTAAGCGGGTCCCCCGCGCAGGCGCGGTAGTGGTGCATCTGGAATCTGTGTTCTCGCACTTTCTGCCTCAGTGACAAGGCGCTCATTCTTCCCGCCTCGCGCGATGCGCTCGCCGGAACGGTCTGCTTAAAATCCCTGGGTTTCGCTGTGCGCGGTGGGGGCCGTCGGCTCCGGCTCGGCGAAGTGCCGTTATAGGCTTCCGGTTCGTTAAGCGTGGTTGCGTCGGGAAACCGTTGGAGCCGACACGGTGCATTCGCGGTCACCACGGCTCACGGCTCACGGCTCACGGCTCACTGTCAGTGTGCGATCGCTGTGCGACGCGAGATCGTTTTGAATTGCATCTGCTTGCGCCGCCGGAAGAATGAGCGCCTTGTCACTCACGCGGAATGTGCGAGAACACAGATTCCAGATGAACCACTACCGCGACTGCGCGAGGGACCCGCTTATGAGCTAGCGGTGTGAAGCGGCTTTCTTTGCCTACTTTCTTTGCCGCGGCAAAGAAAGTAGGTGCCGCCCCGCACAGGGGCAACGCTAATAGACCACTAACAAAACAATGAAAGGCCAACGCCCAAAACATCCGCCAAAAACCCAAAAAAGCGATAATAGAAACCCCGAAGCGCCGCAGGCAAAAAGCACACCCCAATGATCATCCGCCCCCACCTCCATTGGTTCCGCATGCTGCTAGCCTGGCGAGGCTCCGTGCTCCCGCAGTTGCTCCCGCGCCTATTCCTGATCTTCTGCATTTCGATCGTCGCCGTGGCGGCCCACGACCACCTGCTCCCGATCTCGCTAAACCTCAACACGACAGCGCCCTTCTCGCTAATAGGCATCGCGTTAGCAGTCTTCCTGGGCTTCAGAAACAACGCCAGCTACGACCGCTGGTGGGAAGCCCGCAAGCTCTGGGGCCAACTGCTGAACGAGTCACGCTCACTCATCCGCCAGACGCTCACGCTGCCGACAAAACAGCTCCCACAAGAAGACATCAAAGAATTTTTCATAGCGCTCAGCGCCCTCCCGCACGCGCTGCGTCATCAGCTCCGCAAGAGCGACGCACGCGAAGACCTCGCCGAACGCCTGCCGCCAGCCCTCTTCGCCCGTGTCATAGCGTCGCGCTACAAACCGGCCACCTTGATGCTTTACCTCGGCGAATGGGTGCAACGTCACGCTCGCTCAGGCGCGATCGATCCAATGGCGGTCATCGCCTTCGATCGGAATCTGAATGGAATCTCGGAAGTAATCGGCGGATGCGAGCGCATTGCTTCGACGCCGCTGCCGTTCGCCTATTCGGTGATGATTCACCGCACGGTGTATTTCTTCTGCGCGTCCCTGCCGTTCGGACTGGTGGACAGCATCGGCATCTTCACGCCCGTCTTCGCGGTCTTCGTGGCGTATACGTTCATGGCGCACGAAGCCATTGCATCTCAAATCGAAGAGCCTTTCGGCATCGACGACAACGACCTCGCGCTCAACCTGATGTCCGTGGCAATCGAGGACGCCATGCGCGACATGCTCGGCGAACCGGCTGTTCAATTGCCGAGCCCGGAAGCGGAAGGCTACATAGTCAATTAAGCAGGCTCACGCCCGAGGCACACCGCTCAACTATTGCCGACTGTTTCCGACAATCGCTTGAGTGTCGCGACCCGCGCGCCGATCACATCGATACGACTGCGCTCATCGACCACCGGCGTCGTGGCGTTCAGATACGCGGTCCACGCCTTCTGTGCATGCGTCAGTGTCGGACGCGTACGCGCCGGCATCTTCGACTGCAAGCGTCGGTAATAGCGGTTCAGATCGAACATCGCATGTTCGCACTGCGCGTCCGCGCTGCAGGCACGCACCCGACGCGGCGGATCGCCGCCGGCACTCGCCTTCGCCACCGCGCTGCGCAGCGCCAGCGCGCGGTCGCGCACCGGCTGCAACTGCATGTCGGCTTCGGCGAGCACGTACATCGTGCCGCGCGTCGTGGCGAACACGGCCGCAAGCAACTGCTTCTCGGCATCGCGTGAAGCCTGCCAGCTCGCCTGACTCTTTTCCCACTGCTTGCGCTGCGCGGGCGGCAACTTCTGCTGAAGCTGCTGCCACGCGTTATCGAGCGCGGTCTTCCAGCCGATCCGCGCGTTGTCCATGCACTGCACTTGCCCTGTTGTCGACGACATGTCGCTGCGCGCAAGACACGCGCGCATCGACGCGTCGATCGGATCGGCGGCGGCGACTTCGGCGTGCGCCGATAGCGGAAGCGCGCCTAGCACCGCAGCCGAAGCCAGCGCCAACGCGCCGAACGCGCGACGCGCGCCGCGAACGCCGACGCCGGCCGCCAACAGGGACTTCACTCGCCGCATCGTCAGGCGCGAACGCAATCGACGAAGTATTCGATGCGCCCGTTGATCGTTTCGCCGACGAGTCCGTGGATGTCCGTGTGGAAACCCGGGAAGCGCTCGTTGAACTCGCGCGCGAAACGCAAATAGTTGACGATGGTCCTGTTGAAGCGCTCGCCCGGAATCAGCAGCGGAATGCCCGGCGGATACGGCGTCAACAGGATCGACGTGACGCGGCCTTCGAGTTCGTCGATAGGCACGCGATCGATCTCACGGTGCGCGAGCTTGGCGAACGCGTCGGACGGCTTCATGGCCGGTTCCATGCTCGACAGGTACATCTCGGTCGTCAAGCGCGCGATGTCGTTCGCACGGTACACGCTGTGAATCTGCTCGCACAGATCGCGCAGACCGACGCGCTCGTACATCGGATGATGCGAGACGAACTCGGGCAGCACGCGCCACAGCGGCTGGTTGTTGTCGTAGTCGTCCTTGAACTGCTGGAGTTCGGTGACCATCGAGTTCCAGCGGCCCTTGGTGATGCCGATCGTGAACATGATGAAGAACGAATACAGCCCGGTCTTCTCGACGATGATGCCGTGCTCGGCCAGATACTTCGTGACGATCGCAGCCGGAATGCCCGACTCGCCGAAGCCGCCGTCCATGTCCAGACCCGGCGTGACGATGGTCGCCTTGATCGGGTCGAGCATGTTGAAGCCTTCGGCGAGCGGTCCGAAGCCGTGCCACTTGTCGTTCGGTCGCAGCATCCAGTCTTCGCGCGAGCCGATGCCTTCTTCGGCGAACTGGTCCGGGCCCCACACCTTGAAAAACCAGTCGTCGCCGTATTCGGCGTCGACCTTGCTCATCGCGCGGCGGAAGTCCAACGCCTCTGCGATCGACTCTTCGACGAGCGCGGTGCCGCCCGGCGCTTCCATCATGGCCGCGGCCACGTCGCACGAGGCGATGATCGCGTACTGCGGGCTGGTCGACGTGTGCATCAGATACGCTTCATTGAAGCGATGCTTGTCGAAGCGGCTGTTCTTCGAATCCTGCACGACGATCTGCGAAGCCTGCGAAATGCCGGCCAGCAGCTTGTGCGTGGAGTGCGTGGCGAACACCATCGCGCCGATGCGCGGACGCCCCGCGCCGATCGCGTGCATGTCCTGATAGAACTCGTGGAATTCCGCGTGCGGCAGCCAGGCTTCGTCGAAGTGCAGCGTGTCGAGCCAGTCGCCCAGCATCTCCTTGATCATCTCGACGTTGTAGATCACGCCGTCGTAGGTGCTCTGCGTGATGGTCAAAATGCGCGGCTTGAGATCCGGATTCTTCGCGAGTGCTTCGCGGGCGAACGGGTTCGCGAGAATCTTCTTCTTGATGTTTTCCGGTTCGAACTCGCTGCGCGGAATCGGCCCGATGATGCCGAAGTTATTGCGCGTGGGCGTGAGGAACACCGGAATCGCGCCGGTCATGGTGATCGCATGCAGGATCGACTTGTGGCAGTTGCGGTCCACCAGCACGATGTCGCCCGGCGCAACCGTGCCGTGCCAGACGATCTTGTTCGACGTGGACGTGCCGTTGGTCACGAAGAACACGTGGTCCGCGCTGAAGATGCGCGCCGCGTTGCGCTCGGACGCCGCCACCGGACCGGTGTGATCGAGCAGCTGGCCGAGTTCGTCGACGGCGTTGCACACGTCCGCGCGCAGCATGTTCTCGCCGAAGAACTGGTGGAACATCTGGCCGAGCGGGCTCTTCAGGAACGCCACGCCGCCCGAGTGCCCCGGGCAGTGCCACGAATACGAGCCTTCGTCCGCGTACTGCACCAGTTCCTTGAAGAACGGCGGCGCGAGCGAATCCAGATACACCTTGGTCTCGCGGATGATATGGCGCGCGACGAACTCCGGCGTGTCCTCGAACATGTGGATGAAGCCGTGCAGTTCGCGCAGGATGTCGTTCGGCAAGTGACGCGAGGTGCGCGTTTCGCCGTACAGGAAGATCGGAATGTCGGCGTTGCGGCGGCGCACTTCGGTCACGAACGCGCGCAGCGCGACGATCGCGGCGGCCAGCTCCGGCGTCTCGCCTTCCACCACCACGTTATCGACGTACGGCAGCAGTTCGTCGTCGTCGATCGAGAGGATGAAGCACGAGGCGCGGCTCGACTGCTGCGCGAACGAAGTCAGATCGCCATAGCTCGTCAACCCGAGCACTTCCGCGCCTTCTTTCTCGATGGCTTCGGCCAAGGCCCGGATGCCGGAACCCGAGATGTTCTCGGAGCGGAAATCTTCGTCGATGATGACGACGGGAAAACGAAACTTCATGGGCGATTCTCCAAAAAGAACGACCGCTGCATTCTCTAAATTGCAGCGGTCACCCGGTATAGCTGGTGGGTCGGTACGCTGCCGACGTCACGTCTTGGGCAACGTGACGCCGTGCTGACCTTGATATTTGCCGCCGCGATCCGCGTACGACGTTTCACAAATCTCGTCGCTTTCGAAAAACAGCACTTGAGCGACGCCTTCGTTCGCGTAGATTTTCGCAGGCAAAGGTGTCGTATTCGAGAATTCGAGCGTGACGTGCCCTTCCCATTCCGGCTCGAACGGCGTCACGTTGACGATGATCCCGCAACGCGCATAAGTGGACTTGCCCAGACACACGGTCAGCACGCTGCGCGGAATGCGGAAATACTCGACCGTGCGCGCGAGCGCGAACGAATTCGGCGGGATGATGCAGACATCGCCCTTGAAGTCGACAAACGACTTCTCGTCGAAGTTTTTCGGATCGACGATGGTCGAGTTGATGTTGGTGAAGATCTTGAATTCGTCGGCGCAGCGGATGTCGTAGCCGTAGCTCGACGTGCCGTAGCTGACAATCTTCCGGCCGTCTTCGGAGACGCGAACCTGATCGGGCGCGAACGGCTCGATCATGTTGTGCGACGCGGCCATGCGCCGGATCCACTTGTCGGATTTGATAGTCATAGGTGAACGCTGCTCGACGTGAATGACAGAGGTATGACGGATAACGACCCGGTAAGTGCCGGGTCACTTTTGGCTTACTGCGCGCCTTCGTTGCGCTGACTTCGGATACAAAGCCACGCCGCGGGCCGTTCGGCGCTCTAAGCCCCTTCGGTTAAGTGCCCCGCCTACTCGGCAGGACGGGCACTCCGGCGAGGCAGCCGAACGAAAGGCGCTTATTTTACGCGATCGTGAGAATGCTGCCGCAGGTTGGGTTCGGGAGCGGCCCGATGCCAGCCCCGAGGCCGCCTGGCTGAACGCCGGCAGCGTGCGCGCGGGCCTCGATCAAGCGGCACGCGCAACGCTTATTGGCGAATCAATCCGCACGCGAGCGCGGGGCCCGCGCCATGCTGCGGATAGGCGTACGGATCGGTCGCGTCGTGATGCAGCAGAACCGCGCGCTGCAACACCGAGCGGATGCCGTCGAGCGAGACGTCCGGCGCGACGATGAAGCCGGTGGCCACGCCGTTCGCGTCCGCGTGAATATTGCCGAGGTCGCCCTCGACCCGCGCGCCCGATTTCAGACGCTCGGCGGCCGGCGAGAACACCTGGCCGGCGCTGGAACCGTCGGCGGCATTGCAGTCGCCGCGCTCGTGCACTTGCAACGCGTGGTCGCTATTGGGCGGCATGCCCGAGAGATTGTAGGTAACCTGCACGCCGTCCGAGCGCTCGATGAACGTGACGAGACCGCGCGCCTGATTGCCCACGGTGGGCAGCAACTGCGCGTCCGCACGTTTTTCCTGTGGTCTCAGGAACGCGCTACAGCCGCATAACAGCACACTGCTGGCAGCCAGGACGATGAACGCATGCACCGCCTGCCCGTCGATTCGTTTTCCCATGCGATCCTCTTGCCGGCCTGGCGGCCGCCCCTGCGGCCGCCGAGCCGAACTTGTGAAGTCGACATGATACCGCGAGACCAGGCGAAAACAGACGCCTTGGGCCCTTGTCCGAACGGCTGTCAAGAGCGCCCCCAACCTGTCGCTTCGCGCCAGCCCCCCGAGGGGGGACAAAACTTGGGGCGGCCCGGCGTTTTCTCAGGTGTTCTGGACCACGATATTGGGAAACTTCGACGTCATGTCGCGAGCGCGTTCGGCGATATGGATCGCCACCTTGCGCGCGATCGACCGGTAGATTTCCGCGATGCGTCCTTGCGGGTCGGCCACCACGGTCGGCTTGCCCGAGTCGGCCTGCTCGCGGATCGCAATGTCGAGCGGCAGGCTGCCCAGCACGTCGACGCCGTATTCCTTGCCCATGCGCTCGCCGCCGCCGGCGCCGAAGATATGCTCTTCGTGGCCGCAATTCGAGCAGATATGCATACCCATGTTCTCGACGATGCCGAGGATCGGAATGCCGACCTTCTCGAACATCTTGAGACCCTTCTTCGCGTCGAGCAGCGCGATGTCCTGCGGCGTGGTGACGATCACGGCGCCCGTCACCGGCACGCGTTGCGACAGCGTCAGCTGAATGTCGCCAGTGCCCGGCGGCATGTCGACGATCAGGTAGTCGAGATCGTGCCAGTTGGTCTGCCGCAGCAGTTGTTCCAACGCGGAAGTGGCCATTGGGCCGCGCCACACCATCGGGTTGTCCTGCTCGATCAGGAAGCCGATCGAATTGGCCTGCAAGCCGTGGCCGGTCATCGGGTTCATCGACTTCTCGTCGGGCGACTCGGGGCGGCCGACGATGCCGAGCATCATCGGCAACGAAGGGCCATAGATGTCCGCGTCGAGAATACCAACCGACGCGCCTTCGCTTGCCAGCGCCAGCGCAAGATTCACGGCGGTCGTGCTCTTGCCGACGCCGCCCTTGCCCGACGCCACCGCGACGATGTTTTTAACGTTCGGCAACAGTTTCACGCCACGCTGCACGGTATGCGCCGCGATCTGCTGCGACACCTGGACACGCACGTCGGCCACACCCGGCACGGCGCGCAGCGCATCCGAAAATTGCGTGCGGATCGCGTCGAATTGGCGCATGGCCGGATAGCCGAGTACCACGTCGACGCTAACCGTGTCACCCTGCACCGCGACGTTCTTGATGTTCTTGGCGGCCGCGTAGGGCCGGCCGGTGTTGGGGTCAGCGACGGCCGCGAGGGCAGCGTCGACCAAAGCCCGATCGATACTCATTGACACTCCGTGGGGAACACCTGCGGCGCAGCGGAATCGAAATCTCGGCCACGCGCCGGAATTTGAAAGAAATTGTTAGACAGCATTGCGAAAACCAGGCGTGCCGGGCACCCTTCGGGCAGGCGGAACGCCAGGGGGCCGCATCGCTGCATGCTTCAGCCATTATTGTAGTGGCTGGCGGCAAGCCTTGCCGGAAGACCCTTCTTTACTGTCGGACCGAGGCTGAGCAGGGCGTAAGACTTCTCGTATTGTCGAGCCGGCGGCTTTACTGCCGTCAGGGTTCGCCGTACGGATTTTTTCATATCGCCGCCTTGCTTGCCTGACTGGCTTCACTCAAGAGGAATCAAAAATGAATGCAAAAATTATGACTCGCCTGGCTGTCTTTGCTGTTGCCGGTTCATTGCTGGCGGGTTGCGCCACCCAACAGGGCACCAACACGGCGGTCGGTACGGGCGTGGGCGCCGGCACGGGCGCTGCGCTGGGCGCGATCTTCGGCGGCGGTAAGGGCGCGGCGATCGGCGCGGGCGTCGGCGCGGCGGTGGGCGGCATCACCGGCTACAACTGGCAAGCCATTCACAACAAGCTGTCGGGCGCCACCAAGGGCACCGGCACGCAGATCACCGAACAGCCGGATGGCTCGCTCAAGCTGAACATTCCGAGTTCGGTCACGTTCGACACCAACAGCTACGCGGTCAAGCCGTCGTTCGCGCCGGTGCTGGACCAACTGGCGCAGACCATGCAACAGAATCCGGAACTGATCGCTCAGGTGGTCGGCCACACGGACAGCACGGGCCAGCCGGCGTATAACCAGACGCTGTCGGTCAACCGCGCGGAAAGCGTGACGGGCTACCTGGGCCAGCGCGGCGTCGCGCCGCAGCGCCTGTCGGCACAAGGCCTGGGCCAAACCCAGCCGATCGCCGACAACAACACCGAAGCCGGTCGTGCAGCGAACCGCCGCGTGGAAATCTATCTGCGCGCCACGGCTCAGCACACCACGCAATAAGGACGAGACCGCGGGAGATTGAGAAAGCCGGTCGCTGGGGCTGTATCACCGGCGACCGTATGCTTTAGCAAGCCGTGGAAGGCGGAAAAAAGGAATCTTGCACGAGAACGAAAAAAATTTCGAACTCTGCGCAAAATCCGCTGTCTGTCTTTACGGTACGTGGCTGGCGATGCCGCCGCGTCACCATTCTCCTCTTGTCGTTGTTGCTCCGGGGTTAATAGCCCCGGTTTTTTTTTGGGCGCTCGGTTTACACGCCGCGCCGCCCCGCGATGACTCAGCCCGCGCCCCAGGCGGCCCGCCCCGCGCCCGGCGCCTGCCCTGCTAGAATCAACCTTTCGTCCCACCGCAGGCTCCCACCATCCTTATGTCAGCACCCGTAACCGATCTCTCCGCAGGCGCGCCGTCAAGCCGTCGCCAGATTCTCGTCACGTCGGCCCTTCCGTATGCGAACGGGCAAATCCATATTGGCCATCTGGTCGAATATATCCAGACGGACATCTGGGTCCGGACGTTGCGAATGCACGGGCACGAGGTCTACTACGTGGGCGCCGACGACACGCACGGCACGCCCGTCATGCTGCGCGCGGAGAAAGAAGGTCTCACGCCGAAGCAGCTGATCGACCGCGTCTGGCAGGAACACAAGCGCGACTTCGACAGCTTCGGGATTTCGTTCGACAATTACTACTCGACCGACTCCGAAGAGAACCGCGTTCTCAGCGAAAACGTCTATCTGGCGCTCAAGGAAACGGGCCTGATCGACGCGCGCGATATCGAACAGGCATACGACCCGGTCAAGGAAATGTTCCTGCCGGATCGCTTCATCAAGGGCGAATGCCCCAAATGCGGCGCGAAAGACCAGTACGGCGACAGCTGTGAAGTATGCGGCTCGACTTATCTGCCCACCGAGTTGATCAACCCCTACTCGGTCGTCTCCGGCGCCACGCCGATTCGTAAAACGTCGACGCACTATTTTTTCCGCCTCTCCGATCCGCGCTGCGAGAATTTCCTGCGCGCGTGGGTGGGCGGTCTGGCGCAGCCGGAAGCCACCAACAAGATGCGCGAGTGGCTCGGCGACGCCGGCGAAGCCAAGCTCGCCGATTGGGACATCTCGCGCGACGCGCCGTATTTCGGCTTCGAGATTCCGGGCGCGCCGGGCAAGTATTTCTACGTGTGGCTGGACGCGCCGGTCGGTTACTACGCGAGCTTCAAGAACCTCGCCGAAAAACGCGGTCTCGACTTCGACGCGTGGATTCGCAAGGGTTCGACGGCCGAGCAGTATCACTTCATCGGCAAGGACATTCTGTATTTCCACACGCTGTTCTGGCCGGCCATGCTCGAGTTTTCGGGCCACCGCACGCCGACCAACGTGTTCGCGCACGGCTTCCTGACCGTGGACGGCGCGAAGATGTCGAAGTCGCGCGGCACGTTCATCACCGCGCAAAGCGTGATCGACACGGGACTGAATCCGGAATGGCTGCGCTACTACTTCGCGGCCAAGCTGAACAGCACGATGGAAGACCTCGACCTGAACCTCGACGACTTCCAGGCGCGCGTGAACAGCGATCTGGTCGGCAAGTACGTGAATATCGCGAGCCGCGCCGCCGGCTTCCTGATCAAGCGCTTCGACGGCCGCGTGCAGGACAGCGCCATGCAGCATCCGCTGCTCGCCTCGCTGCGCGCCGCCGTGCCGCAAATCGCCGCGAACTACGAAGCGCGCGAGTACAACCGCGCGCTGCGTCAGACCATGGAACTGGCCGACGCCGTGAATGCCTACGTCGACACCGCCAAGCCGTGGGATCAGGCGAAAGACCCGGCGAACAGCGTCGCGCTGCATGAAACTTGTACGGTGAGCATCGAAGCGTTCCGGCTGCTGTCGCTGGCGCTCAAGCCGGTGTTGCCGAAGCTCGCCGAAGCGGTCGAAGGCTTCCTCGGCATCGAACCGCTGGTGTGGGCCGACGCCAACGTGCCGCTCAGCTCCGCCCGCCCGATCAACGCGTACAAGCATCTGATGACGCGCGTCGATCCGAAGCAGATCGAAGCGCTGCTGGCCGCCAATCGCGACTCGTTGCAAGCCACGCCGGAAGCCGCCGCTCCGGCCGACGCCAAGGGCAAGTCGAAGGCAGCGAAAGCCGCCGCCGCCGACAAGGACGAAACGCCCGGCGTCATCTCGATCGACGACTTCGCGAAGATCGATTTGCGCATTGCGAAGATCGTCGACTGCAAGGCGGTGGAAGGTTCGGACAAGTTGCTGCAACTCACGCTCGATGTCGGCGAAGAGAAAACCCGCAACGTGTTTTCGGGCATCAAGTCGGCGTATCAGCCGGAGCAACTGGTCGGCAAGCTGACGGTGATGGTCGCGAACCTCGCGCCGCGCAAGATGAAGTTCGGCCTGTCCGAAGGCATGGTGCTGGCCGCATCCGCCACCGACGAGAAGGCGGAGCCGGGCCTGTATGTGATCGAGCCGGATAGCGGCGCGAAGCCGGGCATGCGCGTGAAATAAAGCGCAGCGTCTCACGCCGAAGGCACGCATGAAAAAACGGCACGCCCTGAAAAGGCGTGCCGTTTTTATTTGCCTCCGCGCGAAGATTTAAGCGCGCCCGCTGCGCATCACCATCGGATCCGGTCAAAGCGCCGCGTATAGAGCAGATCGACGCCGGAGAACGTGCCGCCGTAAGCCGCGACCGACCAGTAACGCGTCAGGTTGACCGTCGCCTTGATCGCATTGCTCGCCGACTGCAGCCCCTGTTCGTAGCCGATTACGAGCCGCTCGTTGATCGCCTTCGACACCATCACCACCTGCGGATCGGTGAGCCCCACTTCGCTTCGTCCGATCGAAAACTCGTCGAGCCCGAAAGTCTGCGCGATCCGCTTGCCACTTGCGCTGCCGAGCAGTGCGAGCGCCGTCGTCATCGTGCTTTGCTGGCCGAGGTTATTACCCTGATCCGTGCCGTGGCCGAACAGTAGCCACGAGAGCTTTTCGTTATCCGGCACGTTCGGCTCCGACACCAGCTTCGCCGTCGGGAATTGAACCGTGCCCGTGACCTGCACGCCCGCCTCGACCTGCTGGTTGCGGCGCATGGCCAGGATGTTGATGCCCGGATTGGCCACAGGCCCGTTGAAGGTGAAGAAGCCGTTCTCGATGTTGAGCTTGCGGCCGAACGCGGTGTAGGTCGAGCCCTGCGTGACGCGCACGTTCCCCACCGCGCGCAGCGGCAGGTTCGGCGCGCTCATCGCGGTGATCGTGCCGGTCAGGCCCAGGTCCGCGCCCTGACCGCGGAAGCGGAAGTTGTTGCCGAGGCTGATGTCGATATTGGCGCGCGGGGCGAACGGGCCAATCGGCTTGTTGGTGCCAGGCACAGGCGGTGGCCGCTCGCCCGCCACCGAACCGTCCGGGCGCACCACCACGACATCGTCGCCGAGCTTCGGCGCGGACTGCTCCGGCATGTCGAACAACGCGTGATCGACGACGAATTTGCCGTTGATCGCCATGCCGCCTTGCGCGCCGGCATTCGCGACGCTCGCGCTGCCCGACAGCGACAGGTTGCGATCCGGCGCCGCGAACAATTCGAGCTTGTCCGCGACAATGCTCGCCGTCAGATCCGGCTCTGCGCCGTCCAGACGCACACGGCCGGTGGCGCGCAAAGTGCCGCTCGCGCCATTGAATTCGACCTGTTGAAAGTCCACCAGATTGTGCGACAGCGCGATGCGCACCACGCCGTCCTTCAACTGCACGCCCTGATCCACCATCGTCGCGGAGAGACCGTCGCCGAGCAGCGAGCCGGTCAGGTTCGGCTTGGCGACGGTGCCGGCGAGCGCGAGCTTGAGCGCGAGGTGGCCGTCGAGCAGATAGCTCGGACCGAACAGGCCGCCGGTGGTTTTCAGCGACGGCACGTTGGCGTTCACATTGCCGGTGAGCGCGCCGTCCTCGTTGACGGTCAGGAAGCCGTCGCGCATCACCAGCGTGGTGTGTGCGTCGGCGTCGATCACGCCGATGCGGCTCGCCTGCGCGTGAAAAGTGGCGTTGAGCCGGTTGCCGCCGCTGAATTCGGCGCGCGCGGCGATACTCGAAATACCGAGCGAGGCGAGACCACGGCCGATTTCAACCGTGACGTCGCCGCTACGGCGCTGCAACTGGATGTGGCCGGTCGCCGTGCTGCCGAGCGCGAAGTCCCAGTCGCCGTCGAACACCAGATCGGTTTTGACGTGCGGCGGCTCACCCGTGATCTCGTGCCGCAGGGCCTGCAGGCGCGCGACTGAAATGCCGGTCAAACTGCCTGCCGACTGAATCTTGCCGTGGTCGAAGGCAAAGGTTTTCAGGCTCAGCACCGCGCCTTCGAGCGTGAGCCGCGTCGTGCCGAGCGTCAGGCGGTCCGGCCCGGCGCTGACGGCGAGCGGCGACTCGAGATTCAACGCCGGTGTGCCGCGATTCTGCAGGCGCGTGACGGTGCCGTCCCAGCGCGTGCCGTCGCGCGCTTCGGTCAGCTTGCCGTTGG
Source organism: Paraburkholderia sp. BL9I2N2 (assembly GCF_004339745.1). Lineage (GTDB taxonomy): Bacteria > Pseudomonadota > Gammaproteobacteria > Burkholderiales > Burkholderiaceae > Paraburkholderia. Next base: position 3,302,744 of record NZ_SMGP01000001.1, read on the forward strand.
CGGCCAGCGTGAGATCGAGCGGACGGTCTTGCAGCTTGCCGGTGGCGGCGGCCTCGAGCGTGTGATTGGCGCGCGTGCCGGACAGACGCGCCGTGAGCACGTTCAGATCGACGCCGCCTGCGCTGAGGTTGCGCGCGTCGGTGGTAAAGACCAGCGCGCCGTTCGCGCCGTCGCGCAGTTCGGCGTGCCCTTCCGCGTGGCCGATGCGGTTGCTGCCGAACACCACGCTGTCGGCCTTGTAGTTCAGCACGACATTCGGATGCGCGAACGAGCCGGTGACGTCGCCATCGGCCGCGACGAGTCCGGCGAGACCGAAGCCAAGGCGCTCCAGTTCCGGCGCGTCGACGCGGAACTTCAGCCGGTCGCCGCGTGCGCCGAAGCTGCCTTGCAGATCCACCTGGTTGCCCGCGACCGAGAGGTTCGCGCGGCTCGGCAAAATCCGCGAGCCCGCCAGTTGGATTGTGCCGCCGCCGGTCAACGGCAGGCCGTCGTAGACGCTCGGACCCAGCTTGAATTCGGCCTTGGTCGTGAAGACCGGGCCGAGCATGCCGGCCGCGGTGAGCGTGCCGTTCACACGTGCCTCGATCTTGCGGGCAGGCGGGGCGCGGCGTTTCGGCGGCGGCGGGGTTTTGCGCTCGACTACTTCGCTTTTGACTGCCGCCTTGGCGGTGTTTTTTACGGCGGCGGCGGCTTTGTCGGCGGGCGCGGCGCTTTTTGCGCCGGCCGTGCTGCCCACTTGCGCGGCGGCCTCCGCGGTTTTGCTGTTTTTGGCACGGCTAGCCGACGGTGCCGGCGTCGGTCCAGTTACCGGCTTGCGCGACGGCATCTGTGAAGCCAGCGTCAACGGATCGAAATCGGTCAGCTGCGCCTTCAGGTTGTAGGTGGAATTCGCGTCGTGCTTGAGCGCGCCTGACAGATCGATGCGGCCTTTGCCCGATGTGATGCGTACGTCATTGAAGCTCATGCGGGCGGGATCGAATGTCACTTTGCCCTGGGCGCGCAGCGCCGCTTTCGGGTCGGCGAGATCGAGTGTGAGGCTCTGCACGTCGTCGTTCAGACGCACGCCGATAGGGCCAGACAGCTGTGTGGGCCGCACCGTTGCTTGCAGCGCGTTCAGGTCGAGGTTGGCGACTTTCAGATCGAACTGCCCACGCTTGCCGCTCAGTGCGCCGCCACCGGTGAGCGTGGCGCTCTTTACGAGCCGCACGTTCAGGTTCGAGATGCGCTGCGCCTGGGCGTCGAGCCGAACGTCGGCGTTGGCGTCGATGATCGGCAGCAGGTTCTGGTCGATCGCACCGGGTTTGGCGTTGACGATCGAGACGTGGCCGGTCACTGCGAAAGTCGCGGCGGGTTTGGCGGTGGTGTCGGGGTTGGCGTCGCGTTTGCCGGTTGTCGCTATGGGTGGTTGCGTTGCGCTGGCGGCATTGCCTGCGCCCGCGAGGGCGCTTTGGCTGGCAGCGCGGCCGGCACTGGCTGCGTTGGCTGAACTGGAAACGCTGGTGGCGTTGGTGGCGTTGGTGGCGTTCGTGGTACTCGCAGCCTTCGTGACGCTCGTGGCATTGCCACCACTCGCCGAATTCGCGGCCTTTGCCGCTGCCTTCGCCCCACTTGCCGCACCGGCCCCGCGCGCAGCGCCTGTCGCACTCGCCGCACTTGCCCCCGTTACCCCACTCGCCCCCAACACGACCTCTTCCGCCGCACCCTGCCCCACCGGCTGCAACTCCGCCCGCACGGCCAGGTCGGCCAGCGGCGCGCCGGGCGCAAAAGCCTGCGGGTTGATGTGATCGAAGGTCAACGTAGCGCGCTGCAACGGCACGTCGCCGAACGGCGTAGCCTCGACCCTCGCATGACCGGCGAGCTTCATGCCGCTTGCATCGAGTTCCGCGATGAGATTCTCCAGCGAGCCGCTCAGATGGCCGCCCACCTGCACCGCCTCGTCGTTCACCTTGCCCGAATAGCCGACGTCCCCAGTCAACGGAAACGGCCGCACACCGTCGAGTTTGGCGGCCGCCGTCACCGCGCCGAACGGCGTGTCCAGCCGCTCGATCGCGGCCTCGTGATGACGTCCGTCGCTACGTCCATGAAAGACGAAGCGCGAGAATTCGGTCGTCGACGCGCCCTGATGCAGCAGCAGCTTGTCGACCTGGACATCGCGAACATCGAGCTGCATCGGCAAGCGCAAGTCTTGCGGCAGCTTCACCGGCCCGCTGCTGCTCGACGACGAAGAACCAATACGCGCGTCCACCGTGCCGATATGCAGATAGTCGATGGCGAACCGCCACGGCTCGCGCGCGAGCGCCCACCGGCCCGCCACGCGGTCGATCTGGATATCGGTGCCGCTGCCGTCGAGGCTGCGCCACCGCACTTGCCGCAATTGCAGGCCATTGGCGAGAGCGCCTCGCTCCAACGTGCCGCTCAGCTTGCCGCCCAGCAGCTTCACCGCCGCCTGCCACGCATAGGCGGTGCCGCGCTCGGTAGTGAGCGCGCCGTACAACAAACCCACCGCCAACGCGAGCAACAGCACCAGCACGGCCACCGTCCACGCGAACGTTTTCAGCAGCAACCGGCCGAGCCGGCGCCTGGGCGGCGGCTGCTGTTCGGGCGGCTGCTCCGGCGGTTGTGCACCGGGCGGCTGCGCGGGAGGTCGGGCGGAAACGTCCGTGGTCATGCGTGGATCATGTGGAAGCAGGTTTTCATCAGAAGGCGATGCCAAGCGTCAGATACGGCCGCACGCTGTTGTTGCGAATGCCGTAGGCGACATCGACGTTGACCGGGCCGACCGGGCTGCGCCAGCGCGCCCCGACACCGACGCCGGGATAAAAGACTTTTTCGCCCCACGTGTCGGTGGCGGTGCCGATGTCGAAGAACGCGGCCGCGCCCCAGTCGTGACTGAACCAATGCTGGTACTCGGCCGAGCCCGTGACGAGATACTTGGTGGGCAGCACCGAACCGTCGACGTTGTTACCGATACTCTGATAGCCATAGCCACGCACCGAATTCGAGCCGCCCGCGCGAAACAGCAGCGAGGCCGGAATACCGCTCGAAGGGCCGCTCGTGAACACGCCGCCGAGCTCGGCGCGAATCAGCACGAGGTCTTCCTTGCCGATCGGCAGATACTGCTGGCCGCGCGCGTAGCCGCGGATGAAAGTCTGGTCGGTCAGCGCGCCTTTGACCGCGAAGCCCGCCTCGACGTGAATCAGGTTGCCCTTGCGCGGGAACAGCGGATCGTCGGTATTGCGCCGGGTCCACGACCAAGCCGGCACCAGCGCGCGGCTCGTGGTCGGCGCGAACGAGTTCTGATCGAGCCGGTCCTGGTAGAAGAGGAGCGAGTAGTTATAGTCGATGAATTGCGAGGTCCGGGCCCGCTGCACGCCGCCGCGGATACTGTAAATGCGCGTGTCGGATACGTCGGTCGTAGTGTAGGACGCCAGCACGCTATTGGTCCACGCACGCGGCCCCGGCGGCATGGCGAGCTGAATTTGCCCGTATTGCTGGATCTGGTCGATGCGCCCCTGGATGGTGAACGGCCACGCTTTGCCGAACGTGTCGAGATACGAATAGGAACCCTGGACCAGCGGGCCGTTGTCCGTCGAGTAGCCGACCCCGCCTCGAATGCTGTTGTACGGATATTCCGACACCTTCACGTGCACCGGCGTCTCGACCGGCTTGGCCGGGTCGCTGTCCACGTCGATCGCGACGCTCGCGTAGTACGGCGTGTTCTGCAACTGCCGCTGCAATTCGGTGATGCGCTGAACGTCGTAGATGTCACCCTCGGAGATCGGATTCACGTTCTCAACGATCTTTTCCGGATAGCGCCGCGTACCCGATACATCGAGCTTGCCCATCGTGAAGGTCGGCCCACTGTCGTACGTGACCAACAGTTTCGCCTCGTGCGTACGCGGATCGACCCGCGCCTCGGAGTGGTAAATCTTCGCACCCAGATAGCGGCGCGCCTGCAGCGCCTTGAGCGAGGCGTTTTTCGCATCGTCCCAATCGCCCTGCGAGAACGGATCGCCTTCGTGCAGCGAAAATGCGAAGCGCGCGGCGTTTTCCTGGGCCGGATCCTCGGTCAGCACCGGCCCGCGAAACGACAGCGAAATCGATGAGATGACGGTCTGCGGGCCGGGATCGACGCTCACCGTGACGCGCTTCGCATTGTCGATGGTGCGCACGTCGGTGCGCACGACCGGGCTGAAATAGCCCTGCGTGGAGGCCAAGTCGCGGACCTGCTGGGGCGTGGCGGTAATCAGGAACTCGAACTGGTCGTCGCTGATGTCAGGGCGCTTGGCGAAACGCGCGATATCCAGATGCGCTTCGAGCAGCTTGCGCAGCGAACGCGGCGTGGCTTCGATATCGACCTTGTAGCTGGCCGCCGCTTTTGCGGCGTGGGCGTTGTCGGTTGCAAGCGCCAGCATGACGAGGGCGAATGCCAGCCACGTGCGCCACCAGCGCCGCATGGGCGTGCGATGCCCACGCCCGGAACTGGCCTTGCCGCGCCGCAGCTTGTCGATCGCACACCCCGCCAAACAGGACCTCCAGCCGTGGTTGATGAATTCTTGTCGCTCAGCCGCGCCGCGGCGGCCGAAGCACGCTATTTGACCACATCGGCGGCACGCCGCGAGATCTCTAAACCTGTGTCCGCGGCTTGCCGGCGGGCTTTACCGTCGGGTTCGCGCGCGGCGCGTCATGCTGCGCGACGCCGACGCGGGTGTCGGTGCCGATGCCAAAGCAGCTGGCCGGTGCCGGTGCCGTTGCCGTTGCCGTTGCCATTGCCATTGCCATTGCCATTGCCATTGCCATTGCCATTGCCGGTGCCGTTGCCGTTGCCGTTGCCGGTGCCGTTGCCAGTGCCAGTGCCAGTGCCAGTGCCAGTGCCGGTGCCAGTGCCAGTGCCGGTGCCAGTGCCGCTTGGCAGATGCGGACACCAATGCCGCCGTGTCGCGCTAACGCCAAGCACCCGCAACGCCCACAACAACCGCAACACCGCCACGCCCGCCGACGCGCCCGCCGACGCGCCCGCCTTTGACGCCCGCCCTGCCACGCGGGTTCCGGCTATTTTCACGCGCCGCCCGCCCGGCCTGGCCGCCGTTTTTCGACCGCGCGCCGCGCATGCGGTAAAATTATGGAATAGCAGCGGGCGCCGCGCGAGGCAACGGGCCAATGAGCGCCGGGCAGCCGCCAATTCCTACACCACGGACGTCGAGCCATGTATCAATCGGACATCACCCAGTTCCTGAACCAGCTCAAGCAACAGAAACCCAATCTGGAAGCCGAACAACGCCGCGGCCGCGCGCTGCTGTGGGACAAACAGCCGATCGATCTGGAAGAACGCGCCGAGCAGAAAGCCTCGCGCGTAGAACAGACGCCTTACTCGTACTATCAAAACTTCTAAGCGCGTGAGTCACGCCGACGAGGCACACGGCGCAGGGCCGGCCGACGCCGCGCTCGCCGCGCCCGCCACCGATTCGACACCGAACATCGTCGACGGCATCGCTTTCGCACGCCTGTACGGCGAGCCGCTCTTCAAGCTGCCGACGGATCTGTACATCCCGCCGGACGCGCTCGAGGTGTTTCTCGAAACGTTCGAAGGACCGCTAGATCTGTTGCTGTACCTGATCCGCAAGCAGAACTTCAACGTGCTCGACATCCCGATGGCGGACGTCACGGTGCAATACCTCGGCTACGTCGACCAGTTGCGTCAGACCAATCTCGAACTCGCGTCCGAGTATCTGCTCATGGCCGCGATGCTGATCGAGATCAAGTCGCGCATGCTGCTGCCGGTGAAGAAAGCCGACAGCGGCGAAGAAGCCGAGGATCCGCGCGCGGAACTCGTGCGGCGCCTGCTCGAATACGAGCAGATGAAGCTCGCCGCGCAGCGCATCGACCAGTTGCCCCAACTCGGGCGCGATTTCCTGCGCGCCGAGGTCTACATCGAACAAAGCATCACGCCGCGTTTTCCGGACGTGAACAGTGAGGATCTGCGCGCCGCGTGGGCCGACGTGATCAAGCGCGCCAAGCTGGTCCAGCATCACAAGATTTCGCGCGAAGAGCTGTCGGTGCGCGAGCATATGAGCTCGATCCTGCGGCAACTGCAGAACGCGCGCTTCATCGAGTTCTCCGACCTGTTCGACACGAGCAAGGGCGTGCCGGTGGTGGTGGTGAATTTCATCGCCGTGCTCGAGCTGTGCCGTGAATCGCTCGTCGAAATCACCCAGGCGGAGCCGTTCGCACCGATCTATGTGCGCCTCGCCTATCTGCCCGCCTGAAGCCCTCGAACCGGGCGCAATTCCGCCCGGCGGGAGAAGGTGCCTCTTTTCGGTGCGGCAGGCACGCAAATCCACTACAATCCGGCGCTCCGAACCTGTCATTACCAGTGAGGCCGCGGGCCGCGCAATCCCAAGGGTTTTGCGTCCATCCGGTCTTGCGCCGCGCGAGGAAATCCCTGTCCGATCATGAAAGTCATCAGCTCGATCCATGAATTGCGCGACCAGTTGCGCGGCCAGAATCGCACGGCCTTTGTGCCGACCATGGGCAACCTGCACGAGGGCCATCTGTCGCTGATGCGTCTCGCTCGCCAGCACGGCGATCCGGTCGTGGCGAGCATCTTCGTCAACCGGCTGCAGTTCGGTCCGAATGAGGATTTCGACAAATACCCGCGCACGATGGAAGCGGACATCGAAAAGCTCCAGAAGGAAAACGTCTACGTGCTGTTCGCGCCGACGGAAAAGGATCTGTATCCGGAGCCGCAGGAGTACCGCGTGCATCCGCCGCACGATCTGGGCGATATCCTCGAAGGCGAATTCCGCCCCGGTTTCTTCCAGGGCGTGTGCACAGTGGTGATGAAGCTGATGTCGTGCGTGCAGCCGCGCGTCGCCGTGTTCGGCAAGAAGGATTACCAGCAGTTGATGATCGTGCGGCGCATGTGCCACCAGTTCGCGCTGCCCACCGACATCATCGCCGCCGAAACCGTGCGTGACACCGACGGCCTCGCGCTCAGCTCGCGCAATCGCTATCTGCAGGCCGCCGAGCGCGCCGAGGCGCCGATGCTGGCCGCTGAACTGAATCGCGTGCGCGATGCCGTGCTTTCGGGCGAGCGCGACTTCGCAAAAATCGAACAGGCGGCGATGGCGGCTCTCGCCACGCGCGGCTGGCAACCCGACTACATCGCAGTGCGCAAGCGCTCGGATCTGCTGCCGCCGGGTCCGCAAGATGCGAACGCGGAACTGGTCGTGCTGGCCGCCGCCAAGCTTGGCGCCACCCGTCTTATCGACAACCTCGAAATCTGAAGTCGCCTTAGATAGCGTAGACACGCATAAGAAATCTCACAGGATTGGTCATGCAACGCCACATGCTGAAGTCGAAGATCCACCGCGTCGCGGTCACGCACTGCGAGCTGCACTACGAAGGCTCGTGCGCGATCGATGAAGATCTGCTGGAAGCGGCGAACATCGTCGAAAACGAGCGGATCGACATCTGGAACATCAACAACGGCGAGCGTTTCTCGACCTACGCGATCAAGGGCGAACGCGGCAGCGGCATGATTTCGCTGAACGGCTCGGCCGCGCGGCGCGCGCAGCTGGGCGATCTGGTGATCATTGCGGCGTTCGCGGTGGTGGATGAAGCGGAACTGAAGGCCGGCTGGAAGCCGGACCTGGTATTCGTGGACGACAACAACAAGATCAAGGGCAGCCGCGATCACGTACCGACGCAGAACTGGACCTGAGCGCGCTGTTGTTCAATTGAGCGTTCGTTACGCTCGCCGCGCAGAGGGTTGTCCAGGGCGAGCCATAGCGCAGGGGCGTCAGACGCAGATCTGGACCAGAGCAATTCGTAGTCCACTGGCGCACGCCTCGCGCGAAGCCCTCAGGATTAACAACTTGGGCTGCATCAGCGTGCAGCGGGCGGCCAGGCCGCCTATCCAGCCGCTTCAACCCTTCTTGCTCGTGCCATTAGTCCACTCGACGATCGGCTGCCACTGTTCCAGATCCTTCTCCACGCGGCTTTTCGCGACGTCCCACAAGGTCAGCCCGTGGGCCGCCAGTTGCACGTAATTCTGCGTGTCGCGCAAGAAGCCCAGCACCGGCAGCTTCAAACCCTCGACAAAGCGGTGCAGTTGCTCCGCCGAGCGCGTGCGCGCATCGACGCGCATGCCGACCACGCCGATTTCGATCGCGCCTTTCCTGACCGCTTTTTCCTTGGCGAGCCGCTCAAGGAATTCCTGGGTGGCCAGAATATCGAACATGGACGGCTGGAGCGGCACGATCACCTTGTCGGCCAGATCCAGCGCGATACTCAGACGATTGCCGTGCAGCCCGGCCGGCGTGTCGATGACAGCATGCTCCAGCCCTTTGGGCGGTCTGGCCGGCGCGTCCTGATTGACTTCCCAGGTTTCGATGGCCGGCAGCGTGTCGGGCCGCAGCGACAGCCACGCGTGCGCGGACTGCTGCTTGTCCAGGTCCGCCAGCGCGACCCATTCGCCGGCCGCGGCGAAATAGCCGGCCAGATTGGTCGACAGCGTGCTTTTACCCACGCCGCCCTTCGGATTCGCCACCACGATCACCGTCATGAATTCTCCCGGAAAGAAGGCTGGACGCCGCCAGCCGGTTTGCCGCGTATTTGCTCTGACCTGCGCAAGTGTGCCCGCATTGGTGCCGGACTCGTGCCGGGTTCAGGTCCACTTGCCGACCCAGCCGTTGATAATATCGACAAATGCACGTTGGCCGAAGCCCCCAAACGGGTAATTGGCCGCCGTGCCCCGCCGATTTTTCCATCGAGGAACCGAATCTCATGAGCAAACTCCGCCCGGAATGCACCGTCGAACACCTCCACGAACGCCAGGAAGGCTCGCTGCCCGCCTTGCTGGGCGTGCATGTGCTGTCGCTGGAAGAAGGCGTCCTAACCGCGGAATTGACCGTGCGCAAGGAATTGCTGGCGCCGAACGGGTTTTTGCATGCCGCCACCGTGATCGGTCTCGCCGATACCGCCTGCGGCTACGCCTGCATTGCGCATCTGCCGCAGACGGCGCGCAATTTCACGACCATCGAACTGAAAAGCAATTTTCTCGGCACGGCGACGGAAGGAACGATTCGCGCGGTCGCGAAAGGCGTGCATCTCGGGCGCAACACGCAAGTGTGGGACGCCACGGTCATCGATCCGAACGGCAAGACGATGGCGTTGTTTCGTTGTACGCAGATGGTGTTGTATTGATTGCATCAACGTGGCGCAGCGCGGCGTCGCGCCATGAAAAAAAGCACGCGGCCTTCCGGGCGCGTGCCTTCGATTGCAAGTGTGGACCGATCAGGCAGCCACCGCCCGCGGCGCCTTCACCCCGCTAAACGCCAGCGCTCCGCCACCAAGCAGCGATTGCACCGCCAACGTCACCGCCCAGAACGCCGGATATTCCCAGCCGCCGTTCGGCGATGCGAAACCCCAGCCGTTATGCAGATGCTGCGACATCGCGCCGAGCATGAACGGCAGCAGCACCAGCGCGACCCAGCGGACCTGCACGCCGAGCAGCAGCGCAATGCCGCCGAACAATTCGACGAACGCCGTCACGTAGCCGAGCCAACCGGGCAAACCGAGCGAGACGAAGAACTGCGCCGTGCCGGGCAGCGTGAAGACGAAAATCTTTTGCAGACTGTGAGCGAGATAGAGCACGCCCAAGGCGACGCGAAGGAGTAAAGCGGCGAGATCGGCGGAGCGGTTCGAGTTCATGACGAGATCCTTGTCGAAGGAGAGAAACGGCCCCGAGGCGGCCGTCGATGTCAGAACTCTATTCGAACCATATGAGGCGAAAAACCGCTCTACAGGCTTTGATTCTTTCCCAGCAGGATTTAATCAGCGCTGCGCGCTCAACGCCCGATCACCCAATCGCCGCAAACAATTTCGGCAGATCAAGATGCTCCGCGAGCGTATCCGCGAGACGTTCCAACGACGCTTCGCGCAACGCCGGGTAATCGATTTCCTCGGCATCGGTCAAACCCGCCCACGCGAGCAAGGCGGCGCACGCGGCCGGCGTGTCGAACAGACCGTGCACGTAAGTCGCGAGAATCTGGCCATCGGCGGAAATCGCGCCGTCGGGATACGCCGCCTGCGCGTCGCCCAATCGCAGCGCGGGCGCGTCGAGCGCCGGGCCGCGCGTCTCGCCCATATGAATCTCGTAGCCGGCCACGTCGGGCGAACCGGGCAACGCCAGGCGTCCGGTCACGTTCTTCAGCGTCTTCTCGCGCGTGAGCACGGTCGAGTAGTCGAGCCAGCCGAATCCCGCCGATGTCCCCGGCGCGCCCTCCACACCATGCGGATCGGCCACCTCGCGCCCGAGCATCTGCATGCCGCCGCAAATGCCGATCACACGGCCGCCATAACGCAAATGCTTTTGCAGCACCGCGTCCCAGCCTTGCGCGCGCAAAAACGCCAGGTCGCCGGGCACGTTCTTCGAGCCAGGCAAAATGATCAGATCGGCCGGCGGCACCGGCGTACCGCTTCGCACGTAATGAAAATCGACCTGCGGATGCGCGCGCAAGGCGTCGAAATCCGTGTGATTGCTGATGTGCGGCAGCACGGGCACGACCACTCGCAGCATGCGCGCCGCGCCGCCGCTGTGCGCCGCGCGCAATTCGGGCGGCAGCATGTCTTCGGCGTCGAGCGTCAGGCCGTGCAGATAGGGAATCACGCCGAGCACCGGTTTGCCGGTCTTCGCTTCGAGCCAATCCAAACCGGGCTTCAGCAAACTGACGTCGCCGCGAAAGCGGTTGATGATGAAGCCGCGCACCCGCGCCTGCTCGCTCGCCGACAGACACGCGAGCGTGCCCGTGAGATGGGCGAAGACGCCGCCGCGGTCGATATCGGCCACCAGCACGACCGGGCAATCGACCGCCTCCGCGAAACCCATGTTGGCGATGTCGCGATCGCGCAAATTGATTTCCGCCGGACTGCCCGCGCCTTCGACAAAAATCGTCTCGTACGACGCCTGCAGACGCGCATACGATTGCAGCACCGCTTCGAACGCGACGGGTTTGTAGTCGTGATACGCCCGCGCGTCGAGATTCATGCGCGCCTTGCCGTGGATGATCACCTGCGCGCCGCGATCGCTCGTCGGTTTCAGCAGCACCGGGTTCAGATCGGTGTGCGCGGCAATGCCCGCGGCAACCGCCTGCAAAGCTTGGGCGCGGCCGATCTCGCCGCCGTCCACCGTCACCGCGCTGTTGAGCGCCATGTTCTGCGGCTTGAACGGCGCGACCCGCACCCCGGCGCGGCGCGCGAGCCGGCACAGACCGGCGACCAGCGTGCTCTTGCCCGCATCGGACGTGGTGCCTTGGATCATCAGCGTGCCGCGCGGCACGGGTACGGCGTCAGGCAGGGTCGAAGTGGTGGTCACGGATCCTCGGGCTCGGAGAACAGGCATCAATTCAGGCAATGGATCGGGCAGTCAGGCAGTCCGTGCCGGTCAGTCGGCCACGCAAAAATCGGACAACCGTTGCGGCAAGCAGCAACGCATCCTACATGCAGCAGCGCAGCGCGTGGACCGCGTCGAACGCGGCATTATCCCATCGCGCCGGCCCGCGCTGCACGCCGGTACAATCACGCGATGACTCCCCGCGACCTCACCTTCGTTCTCGGCGGCGCCCGCTCAGGCAAGAGCGTGCATGCCGAACAGCTTGCCAGCGACAGCGCCCTGCCCGTTACCTACATCGCCACCGCGCGCGTAACGGACGACGCCGAATTCCGCGCGCGCATTGCCCACCATCGCGAGCGGCGTCCGGCGCATTGGCGGTTGTTCGAAGCGGGCGTCGATCTCGCCGGCGCCGTGACGCAAAGCGACGCGCCCGGCCACTGCATCCTGATCGATTGCCTGACGCTGTGGCTCGCCAATCTGCTCTGCCCGCCCGAAGGCGAAGGCTTGCCGCTCGATCAATATCACGCGCAGGTCGCCGCGTTCGAAGCGGCGCTCGCCAATGCCAAAGGCAAGCTCATCGTGGTCAGCAACGAAATCGGCCTCGGCGTGGTGCCGCTCGGCGCGGCCACGCGTCTTTACGTCGATGAACTCGGCCGGCTCAACCAGCGCATCGCCGCGTTGAGCACCAAGGCCACGATGATGGTCGCCGGTCTGCCGCTCGCGCTGAAAACCGCGAGCCCCGCGTGATGCTCTCGCTCCCGCTTCTCGTGACGCTGGCCACCGCGGGCGTCGCCGTCGACCGCTGGTTCGGCGAGCCGCGCGCGGCGCATCCGCTGGTGGGCTTCGGCAAATGGGCGACGCGTCTCGAAACGCGCTACAACACCGGCCGGCGTTTAAGGCTCAAAGGTCTGCTGGCGTGGTCGCTGGCGGTGATGCCGCCAGTTCTGATCGCATGGTGTCTCATCGCCGTGCTGCCGTTTTTTGCGGCCTGCGTGGTGCATGTGCTGTTGCTGTGGTTCGCGCTCGGCGCGCGCAGTCTGCACGATCACATCGCGCCGATCGCTCAGGCGTTGGCGCGGCGCGATCTCCCACAAGCGCGTTTGCTGACCGCGCGCATCGTCTCACGCGAAACCGCGGATGCCGACGAAGGCGCGTTGTCGCGCGCCGCCGTCGAATCGGCGCTCGAAAACGGCAACGACGCGATCTTCGGCGCGCTGTTCTGGTTCGCCATTGCAGGCGGTCCGGGCGCGCTCGCGTTTCGTCTCGCCAACACGCTCGACGCGATGTGGGGTTATCGCACGCCGCGCTATTTGCGCTACGGTTGGGCGGCCGCGCGCATCGACGATGTGCTCAACTGGATTCCCGCGCGTCTGACCGCCGCCAGCTATGCGCTGCTCGGCGACACGCGCACCGCGTGGCGCTGCTGGCGCGAGCAGGCGCCGCGCTGGGACAGCCCGAACGCCGGACCGGTGATGGCCGCCGGCGCAGGCAGTCTGAACGTGTTGATCGGTGGCCCGGCGGTGTATCACGGCGCGCTCGAACACCGGCCGACGCTCGGCTTCGGGCATTCCGCCAAAGCCAGCCACGTGACCGCCGCGTTGGCTCTGGTCGAGCGCACGGTCATTCTGTGGCTCGCGGTGCTGATCGTGCTGGCGCTGTTGAGCGTGCCTTTTCATGGTTGAGCGAATGACCAGTCGCGCGAACGAAACGGGTGCCGCAATCGACGCGGTCGTGCACGGTGGCAATCTGCACGAAGCGGCCAGCCGCTATGGCATTCCATACGAGCAATGGCTCGACCTGTCGACGGGCATCAATCCGCACGGCTATCCGGTCCCGCCGATTCCCGCCGATGCCTGGCGCCGCCTGCCCGACGACGGCGACGATTTCGCCGCCTGCGCCGCGCGCTACTACGGCGCGCCCGATGCGGCGCATGTGCTGCCCGTCGCAGGCAGCCAGGCGGCGATTCGCGCGCTGCCCGCGCTGCTGCCGCGCGCGTGCGTCGGCATCGCGCCGCTTACGTATGGCGAATACGCGCCTGCGTTCAAACGCAGCGGCCATGAAGTGATGCCGCTCGATGTCGGCTGGGAAACATTGCCCGAAGCGCTCATGCATGTAGTCGTCGTGAATCCGAACAATCCGACCGCCGCGCATCTGAGCGCCGCAAGGTTGTTGCACTGGCATGAGCAGTTGAGCGCGCGCGGCGGCACGCTGCTGGTCGATGAAGCCTTCGCCGATACGATGCCGTCGGCGTCGCTGGCCGCGAGCACGCATCGCGAAGGCTTGATCGTGTTGCGCTCGCCGGGGAAATTCTTCGGCCTCGCCGGCGTCCGCGCGGGATTCGTACTCGGCATGCCTGCTTTGCTCCAAAGTTTGCGCGTCACGCTCGGCGCGTGGACGGTCAGTGGTCCGGCCCGCCACGCCGTCAAAGCCGCCTTCGCCGATGAAGCCTGGCAACGGGATATGCGCACTCGGCTCGATGCCGAAAGCGCGCGACTGGTTGACCTGCTGCATGCACAGGGCTTCGTCACACGCGGCACACCACTCTTCGCGTGGACCGACGACGCGCACGCCGCCGCTTTGCATGAAGCCCTCGCACGACGCGGCGTATGGACGCGTCTGTTCACTTCGTCGGGCAGCGTCCGATTCGGCTTACCTGCGAGCGAAACCGAATGGACACGCTTTGAAGAGAGCTTGTGCGAAGCCGTACGAGAGATCGATGCAACGCGAGCGTGCTGATTCAAAGAATACGAAGCCCTCGCCCCCACAATAACTACGCGCCCCGCGGCCTCCCCCGATGAACCGACTCGCCCGCTTCACCTTCGCCGCCGCGCTCTTCGTCAACGCACTGGACGCGCATGCCGCGATCTCCGTCATCGACGATACCGGCGCAACCGTCACCCTGCCCGCTCCCGCGCAACGCGTCATCAGCCTCGCGCCGCACGTCACCGAGTTGCTGTATGCCGCGGGCGGCGGCGCGAAAGTGGTCGGCGCCGTGTCGTACAGCGACTATCCGCCCGAGGCGAAACAGTTGCCGCGCGTCGGCGATAACAAGGCGCTCGATCTTGAGCGCATCGTCGCGCTCAAGCCCGATCTGATCGTGGTGTGGCGGCATGGCAATGCGCAGCGTCAGCTCGATCGACTGCGCGAGATGCACATTCCGCTGTTCTTCAGCGAGCCGCATCATCTCGACGACGTGGCCGTGTCGTTGACGAAGCTTGGACAACTATTAGGCACGTCGGCGGCGGCGGATGCGGCGGCGGCCACCTACCGTCTGGAGATCGCGAAACTGCGCAACCAGTATGCGAGCCGTCCGCCCGTCAGCGTGTTCTATCAGGTGTGGGACCAACCGTTGATGACGCTCAACGGCGAGCACATGGTCAGCGACGTGATTGCGCTGTGCGGCGGCCGCAACGTGTTCGCCAAACTTGAACCGCTGGTGCCGACCGTCTCGACCGAAGCAGTGCTCGCGGCGAATCCGGAAGCGATCGTCACGGCGGCACCGGGCGCGACCAAACCGGACACCACCTTGCCGCAACTCGGCACATGGCGCGCATGGCCGAGCCTGACAGCGGTGGCAAACAACAATCTGTTCGCTATCGACGGTGATCTGATCAACCGCCCGGCGCCGCGCATCGCGCAGGGCGCGAAGCAAATGTGCGAAGACCTCGAAGTGGCGCGCTCACGCAGAAAGCCTGGCGCGCAGTAACGCGCGGGTGATCAGCCGCGCCCCGCCTCACGCATTCCAGCGCACCAACGACCACTGCTGCGTTGCATCGTTTCTGCGCAACCAGACGATCCCGCTCATATCGAGCGACCATCGCAGACAGCGTTCCAGCGGCACGTCCAGCACGATCGACGCGATCGCCCGCATTACGCCCGCGTGCGTGACCACATAGGCCGGCGACAACTCGCGCGTGAGCGCGAATGCGTCGAGCCATGCACGTACCCGCGCGACGAACTGCGCGACGCTCTCGCCACCATGCGCGCGCGCGTGTTCGAAGTTGGCCGCCCAGTCGTCGAGCAATTCGCGATCGATGGCGTCCCAGCGTTGCGCTTCCCAAGCGCCGAAGTTCATTTCCATCAGACGATCGTCGTGACTGATCACGGAGCCGAAGTCGTTCGCCAACTCGGCGGCGAGCGCCGAGCAGCGCTTCAACGGACTCGACATCAGCACGCGTGGCGCGGGCACCTGCAAAGTCGCGAGCTTCAGGGCGAGCGCGGTGGACGACACCTCGGCATCTTCGGCGAGCGCCACGTCGCTATGGCCGTAACACACGCCCGCATCGAGCGCGACCGCGGGATGACGAATCAGGACGATATCCATGCGAGCCCCACCAGGTAGATGCTCAATTCAAAAACTTGCTGCGCGAAGCCGAGGCAGTCGCCGGTATAACCGCCAATGCGTCTGACGAAATAACGGCCCATTGCCACGCGAAGTACGAGCAGAACCACGACCACCGAGCCCGCGAAGCGCCAGTCCGGCGCAGCGAGCCCGTTCGGCCACAGCAGCCACGGCAAGCCGAATATCGCGGCGCACATGAACGCACCGGCGCTCAGGCGCTGCGCCACCGGTTTGGCCTTGCCTTCGGCACGCACGTAATCGAGCGTAGCCAGGTAGCTGATCGCACAGCTACGGCTCGCCGCGTGCGCGGCAATCATCAGACTTGCGGCACGCATCGGCGGCAATGCAACGAGCGTCTGCCACTTCAATGCAAGCGCGATGACGAGCGCGATAGCGCCGAAAGCGCCGATGCGCGAGTCATGCATGATTCGCAATACATCTTCGCGCGTATAGGCGCCACCGAACGCATCGGCGCAATCAGCCAGACCGTCCTCGTGGAACGCGCCGGTCACGAGCAGCGACGCGGCCATCGACAGCAGCACCGCCACGCCCGCGGGAAATACGCGCAGCGCGGCGAGATACACCACCGCGCTCAATCCGCCGATCAATACACCGACGAGCGGAAAATAACGCGCCGCCGCGTTCAGATAATGCGGCTCATAGCCGACCCAGCGCGGCACGGGCACGCGCGTGAAATAGCCGAGCGCCGTGAAGAAATAGCGCAGTTCCGCGAGCGGATTCATGTGTGTGCCGGTCGAGCGTTTCTGTCTGAAGGATCGAGCGGATCACGCATCGCGATTCGCGACGCCGGCCGATTCGAAGCTCGCCATCTCGTTGATGAACGCCGCTGCCGCGCGCAACAGCGGCACCGCGAGCGCCGCGCCCGTGCCTTCGCCAAGACGCATGTCGAGCGACAGCAACGGCAGCGCGCCGAAATGATCGAGCATGCGCCGATGCCCCGCTTCGTTCGACGCATGCGCGAACACGCAGTACTCGCGAATGCTCGGCGCGAACGCGTCGGCGATCAACAAGGCCGAGGTCGCGATGAAGCCATCGACCAGAATCGTCATACGTGCCTCGGCGGCCGCGAGATAGGCGCCCGCCATCATCGCGATCTCGAAGCCGCCGAAGGTGGCAAGCACGTCGAGCGGATCGGTGGACACGGGGTGACGCGCGAGCGTCGAGGCCAGCACGTTGCGCTTCCTCGCGAGCCCCGCGTTGTCGAGACCCGTGCCGCGCCCGACGCATTCGTCGATCGGCACGCCGCACAACCGGCTCATCAGACACGCGGCCGCCGAGGTGTTCGCAATCCCCATCTCGCCGAAGCCGATCACATTGGTGCCGAGCGCCGCGTGATGCCGCACGCGCGCCGTGCCCGCCTGCATCGCAGCGAGTGCCTGGTCGCGGCTCATGGCCGGTTCGCGCGCGAAATTGCGCGTGCCGGCCGCGACGGGAATGTCGACGAGACCCGCCGTCGACGGCAACGGCGTCGCAATGCCCGCGTTGACGACTTCGAGCTCGATGCCCGAGACGCGGCTCAACGCATTGATCGCCGCGCCGCCCGCGAGGAAGTTGGCGACCATCTGCGCGGTCACCGCCTGCGGATAAGGGCTCACGCCCTCTTCGGCGACACCGTGGTCGCCGGCGAAGACGATCATCGCCGGGCGCGTCACGGTGGGACGCGTCGTGCGCTGAATCAGGCCCATCTGACACGCGAGCGTTTCGAGCCGGCCGAGACTGCCGGGCGGCTTCGTCTTGGTATCGATGATGTGCTGCAGCTCGTCACGCAGCGTTTGATCGAGCGGTTCGACTTCGGGCAATCCGGGCAAGCGTGGCAAAGAAGTCATGAGCGTGTGTCTGAAAGAGAATGTGGGAATGAAGCGATCAGCTTGCCGGCGTGTCATGTCCGGCAGGCGATTCGTGACGCGCGCGCGGCGCGGGAATCAGCGCCTCGTGTTCGCCGTCGCGAATCAGAATCAACGGATAGCCGAATGCGCGGCTCGCCAATGTGGGCGTCAACACGTCGTGCACCGGTCCGGCATACGCGCCGCCCGCGCCGTCGAGCAGCAGCGCATGCGTGGCGAAGCGGCGCGCGAGGTTCAGGTCGTGACATGAAAACATCACTGTACGCCGAGGCTCGCGCGTCCACGTGGCCAACGCCTCGAGGCAGTCGATCTGATGATGCAGATCGAGATGCGACAACGGCTCGTCGAGCAGCAGCAACGGCGCTTCCTGGCATAGCACCGCCGCCAGCGCCACGCGTTGCCGCTCGCCGCCGGAGAGTGACAGCACATCACGCGCGGCGAACGCGGCGAGGCCCAACAAGTCCAACGCCGCGTGCGCCGCTTCGCGATCAGCTTCGCGCTCCCAGCCCCAGCCGGTGAGATGCGGGAAGCGGTTGAGCATCACGATATCGAGCACGCTCGCGCTGAATGCGTCGGGCGCGTTTTGCGGCATCAGCGCGCGGCGTTGCGCGAGCGGCAGCGGCGGCCAGTCGGCGAGGCGCACGCCGTCGAGTTCGACATGTCCCGCCGACGGTTGCAACAAGCCCGCGAGCGTGGAGAGCAAGGTTGTCTTGCCCGCGCCGTTCGGGCCGGCGACGCACCAGATCTCGCCTGCGTAGAAGGTATGCGTGAAGGCGTCGAGCAAAGTCCGCGCGCCCACACGCAAGGTCAAACGTTGCGCGCTGAGGACGGATTCGGAAATGGAGTGAGCTTGCATCATCGGCGCCCGTGCAGGAGCATCCACAGAAACACCGGCACGCCGATCACCGACGTGATCACGCCGACCGGCAACTGCGCCGGCGCGATCACGGTACGCGCGATCAGGTCCGCGCCCATCACCGCGACGCCGCCGCCGAGCGCCGCGGCCGGCAGCAGCATGCGCTGATCGTTGCCGAACGCGAGCCGCAGCATGTGCGGCACGACCAGTCCGACAAAGCCGATGGTGCCCGCCGTCGTCACCGCCGCGGCCGCCGCCAGCGAAGCCACCAGATACACCCGCAAACGCAACGGCATCACCGCGACGCCCAACGCCTGCGCGGCGGCGTCGCCACGCAGCAGCACGTTCAGACGCGGCGCGACAGGCACGATCGCAACCAGCACGATAGCGAGGGCGGCGAGCGCCGTCCAGGGCATCGTGCCGCCGTTGAGGTCGCCGGTCAGCCAGAACAGCATGCCGCGCAAGCGATTGTCGGGTGCGAGGTTGAGCAGCAAGGTAATGAGCGCGCCCCAGCCGGCCGCGATCACCGCGCCAGTCAACAACAAGCGCGGCGACGTGTCCTGCGGCTCGCTGCGCCACAACTCGCGGCGCGCGAGGCCGAGCACCAGCAGGATCGACACGAATGCGCCGGTGAACGCGCTCGCGTCGACGATCCACCATGCGCAACCGGCGATCATCGCGATCAGCGCAAAGGTCGCCGCGCCGCCCGATACGCCCAACACGTAGGGCTCGGCGAGTGGATTGCGCAACAGCACTTGCAGCAACGCGCCGGCCAGCGCGAGCAACGCGCCGCAGGCGAAACCGGCCACTGCGCGCGGCAAGCGCAGCGTGCGGACGATCTCGGCGGCTAAGTCAGAAGAACCGACAGACGACGCATGCGACGGCATCAGCGCCGCTAGCACGCGCATCGGCGCAAGCGACACGCTGCCCAACGCAAGCGACGCCATCAACACCGCCACAGCGATCACGGCGAGCGCAAGCCAGATCGCGGCCGCGCGCTTCGCGCTCATCACGCGCAGTGTCGCGGGCATCGAACTCGCGTGTCGGCTCATGTGTCGGCTCATCCGCACGACCTTAGCGAAGCGACTCGCTCACTGCTGCTGCCAACCAACCGTGAGATACGCACCGCGCCGCGGCGAGTTATACGAGTAGGCCGTTTCATAGTCCTTGTCCAACAGATTCTGGATTTGCGCGGCCACGTACCATGCTTTCGTGATGTTGTAGCGCGCCGACAGATTCACCACGCCATAGCCGCCCAGCTTGCCGCTGCTGTCATTGCTCGGGCCGCTCACGATCCACTCGCCGCCGACGCGCCACGCGGCGATGCTGCGGTTCACCGTCAGCGCCCCGAAGCGCCGCGCACGCCGCACGAGGTCGGCATCGTTGTCGAGGTCGACGGGATTTTGCAGCGTCACCGACGCGCGCACATCCGTCTTGCCGACATGGCCGCTCCACGATCCTTCGAGCCCCTGCACCTTTGCATGGCCGACGTTCTGTGCCAGATAGATACCGGGCGTCACCTGCTCGTAGCTAATCAGATTCGCGTAGCGCGTCTGGAATGCGGTCAGGCGCATCACGCCGAGCGCATTCGATGCGTACTGCAGCGCGGCTTCGATCGAATGGCTGCGCTCCGGCTGGATCGACGGATTGCCGCTGAACGGATAGTACAGATCGTCGAAGCTGGGCGCGCGAAACGAATCCGAATAGCTTGCGGTCACCTTCCAATGGCCGGTGATGTCGAAGCCATAGCCGAGATAGTAACTGTTCGCTCCGCCGAAATCGGAATACTGGTCGCGCCGCACGTTGGCCTGAATCTGATTGCGCCCGAAGCGCCCCGTATAGCCGACGAAACCCGAATCCACATGCCGGTCGGGCGCCGCGAACGTATCCGAATCGAGGCTCTGATCGAGATGCTCATAGCCGACCTGCAACTTCTGCTGCGCGGCCAGCGCGAAATCGTTCTGCCATGTGTACTGGCGATTGTCGGTATCGAAGCGGCCGTTGTACACGCCGTTGGTATTCGACACGCTGCGGTCGTCACCTTCGGCGACGATGAAGTGCGTCGTCCACCAGTCGGTCAGCCTGCCGTTCGCGAACACCGAGAGCTGGCGCACTTTGCTGTACAGGTTGTTCAGATCGGTCGGCACGCCGTACGCATTGTCGTAGCTGTTGTTGCCGTTCGACTGGAAGTAGCTGGCGCCGGCATCCCATTTGTCGTTGAACTTGTGACGCAGCGAAGCCGAGATGCTCTCGTTCAGATAGCCGTTCGCATTCGGATTGGCGTTGGGCGCCTCGCGTGGATTGAGCGACGAGAAGCCGTCGTCTTTCGACCGCGCGAGCGAGATGCTGAAGGTCGTGTTGCCGTCTTTATCCAATGCGCCGTTCACGCCGGCCTGCTGCGTCTGCGTGTGATAGCTGCCGTAGCCCAGCGAAAAATTGAAACGCGGCGGGTGGTCACCGCCCTCTTTCGTGAATACCTGCACCACGCCGCCAATCGCGCCCGAGCCGTACAACGCCGACACGTTGCCGTTCACCACCTCGACGTGATCGATCTGGTCGAGCGGAATCTGCGCGAGTTGCGGCGCACCCAGGCTCACCGAATCGACCCGCACGCCGTCGATCAGCAGCAGCGATTGCGTCGACGACGCGCCGCGCAAATAGAGGCTGGTGGTCGAACCAGGGCCACCTGTACGCGCGATTTGCGCGCCGGGAGCGAGTTGCAGGAGGCCGGGCAAATCGGTCGCGGTGGTGTCGGCGATATCCTGCTGATCGAACAGCGACGTCTGCGGGATCGCATCGGCGAGTGCTTGCGGCCCGCGCTCCGCGGTCACCACCACGGGCGACAGCACCGCCGAGGACGAAGAAGAAGATGAAGGCGCAGCTTCTTGCGCAGGCACGACGATCGGCAGGCCCGCGAAGGCGAGCAACGCCGCGCGGGCGAAGGGGGACAGCATGGGATGAAAGTCCTGTGGATAGCGTGCGCGGCCCGCTTCCCCGCAGGCCGATGCGTAACGAGGCGCCCGCGTATTTAACATTTTCGCGCGTGACGTGCCTCTCCCTCTGGCCGGTATCCGGGCTGGCGACACATCGATTCCGCCTTCCCACGCGTGACGCGCAGTGGCACACTCGCGAGTTGAACTTCCAACACGCGATCAGAATCGACTTGCATGACGAATGCGGTCGCTTACCGTTGCGGGGGCAGCGCAGGTTGGCGCGTTCACGTGAACGGCGCGCCCTGCTTCCCGTTTAACTGCGTGCGCCGTTGAAAAGCGCACGCGGGCACCAGAGTGCGGCAAGTTTAGGAGCGGCCTCGGGGTCCGTCAACAATGCCGGGACCGTGGGCCATCTGTTCTGTTAAGTGCAGGCTATTGTCCGACGCGTGAGTACTTTTTCATCATATGGTCGATAAAAGCCTGCACAAAGCGATGTTGTTACGTCTCGAAACGAGACAATTGTCGGAACCTGCGACATTCCGCGCTAAAATGCGATGTCTTTAGAGGACGCAGCACATGCTCACCGAACTCGAAACACTTTCACAGAATATCGGCAAGCTGATTGCGATCAGCCAACGCCACAATGAAGCGCGACTCGCGCTCGAAGAGCAGCTCGCCCACTCGCGCGCCGAAGTCGAAGCCACGCGCACGGAACTTGCAATGCTGCGCGAGGAACGTAACACGCTGCAGGCGGAACGCGACGCGCTATCGGCGAAGATCGACGACGCACAGGTACGCCTGAATGCGATTCTCGAGAAGCTGCCGCGTGCCCGCGCGAACAGCGAGCCGGACAACCAGCTCGATCTGCTCGAGCCGGCTCAGCACGAAGTCGAAGCTGAGAGCGACGTGACCCGCCACGGAGAAAATGCATGACCACCAAGCAGATCGAAGTATCGATTCTCGGCGTGCCCTATCGCCTTGCCTGCTCGCCGGAAACGGAAGCGGCGCTGCTCGAAGCGGTCGCACGCGTCGACGCCGAAATGTCGAAGATCCGCAATAACAGCAACGTGCGCGGCACGGATCGCATTGCTGTCATGGCTGCGCTGTCGCTGGCATCGGAACTGCTTAGACTGCAATCGAGCGTGAGGCACGGAGAAGCATTTCCCGCTGAAGAAATCCGGCGTACAATGCATCAAATGAACGAACAGCTGGGTACTGTGATTGAGCAGTACAGCATGCAGTAAGGGTCGTGTGTTATCGTGCTGCCGGTCCTGAGATCGGCAGCGGATTCAAACGGAGTGCGTGAGCACAAGGCGTGCAAGATTCAGCAAACGTTTGAGTTCAATCGGTAGTTCAGCTTCATCGATTTAGCTTCCCTGCCTGGTTCGCCAAGGTCATATATTCCTTGAACCAATGCCATGTGCACGGTTGCGGAAATTTGTAGCACGGGTGTGCGCGTCACTCTGTCTGATGTACCCGAAGTGTTGCTAACTGCGACCAATTCTGAACCCCCGGTTCAGGATGCCGGCCTAGCGGCTAAGGCGGGGACCTTATTTAGAACGGCATCGGACTTCGGTTCGGTGCCGTTTTTCTTTGGGCGCTGTTTTTTGTACGCCGGTTTCTTCCGCATCTTCAACCCCTTAACGTTCAATTCGATTCATGCGCTACTGGCTAATGAAGTCCGAACCGGACGAAGCAAGCATCGATCATCTCGCCAACGCACCGCATCGCACGTTGCCGTGGACCGGCGTGCGCAACTATCAGGCGCGCAACTTCATGCGCGACATGATGCAGGTTGGCGACGGTGTGCTGTTCTATCACTCGAGCTGTCCCGAGCCCGGCATCGCGGGAATCGCCGAGGTATCGTCCACCGCGTATCCGGACCCCACGCAGTTCGATAAGAAGAGTCCCTACTACGACGCGAAGTCGTCGCAGGAAACGCCGCGCTGGGTGCTCGTCGATGTGGTGTTCAAGAAGAAGATCCCGTTGATTCCGCTCGCCGCGCTGCGCGAGCATGACGAACTCAAGGACATGCGCGTGCTCGCCAAAGGCAACCGCCTGTCGATCACGCCGGTGACCGAAGCCGAATGGCGCTTCATCACCAAGCGGCTCGCTTGAGCTTGCATGCCTGATGGATGCGCAACGCGTATTCATGCACACGCAAACGTTAAAGCAACGTCAAAACGGGGAACCAAGCTCAGGTTACAAGCGCCTAACGGACTCAAAAACGGGACCCGCAAACGCCGTGCCATTGCGCGGCGCTTGCCCCGATCATGCACAACCTGTTCAAGCAAGGAGTCCAACAATGACGAAAAACACCGCACGTGCACTCGCTTTCGCTCTCGTCTGCGCCGCGCCTGCCGCGCTCGCACTGACGCCGGCAGGCGCACGCGCGCAAGGCGTCATGCAGTATCAGCCGGCCGGCGTGCTGTCGCTGAACGCGCAGGCCAGCGCGGAAGTGCCGCAAGACGTCGTCGATATCACGCTGTTCTACGAGCAGGAAGCGAGCGATCCGTCGGCGCTCACGGCAACGCTGAACCAGCGCGCCGATTCGGCGCTGCAAAAGGCCAAGGGTGTGAACGGCGTAACGGCACGCACGGGTTCGTTCTCGATCTATCCGTCCACCGACCGTGACGGGCGCATTTCCGCATGGCGCGGCCGCACGGAGATCGTGCTCGAATCGCACGACTTCGCCGCGGTGTCGAAACTCGCGGGTCAAATGGCATCGATCATGCAGGTCGGCAACGTGCAGTTCTCGCTCTCGCCTGAAGCGCAGCGCGCGGCCGAGCAGAAGCTCACCGGCGAAGCGATCAAGTCGTTCCGCGAGCAGGCCGCTTCATCCGCGCAGGCGTTCGGCTACAGCGGTTATTCGATTCGCGAGGTCAACGTCGGCCACAACGGCGTGATGCCGCGTCCGATGATGATGATGAGCGCACGCGCCATGGGCGCCGACGCGAAGGCTTCGGCGCCGGTGCCGATCGAAGGCGGCACGTCGACGGTCACTGTGAATGTGTCGGGCTCGGTGCAGATGAAGTAACGCGTTTTTTTACTGCTCGCAGCGGTGCTTTGACGCAGCAAGAGAAAAAGCCACGGCATGCCGTGGCTTTTTCTCATTGGCTACGATAAAACGTAGCGGTCAGTCAGATCAACTCGCACTGACCGCCTGCGCCGGTTCACGGCGCGCGCGGCGATAAGACCACACCAGCATGGCGATACCGGCGAGGATCATCGGCAGCGACAGCCATTGGCCCATGGAAAGCCCCATGGCCAGCAGACCGAGGAAATCGTCCGGCTCACGCGCGAATTCGACCGTGAAGCGCGCGAGGCCGTAGCCGATCAGAAACACGGCGGAAATCGCGCCCATCGGCTTCGGTTTGCGCGAGAAGAAGAACAGCACGAAGAACAGCGCGACGCCTTCCAGCGCGATTTCATACAGCTCCGACGGATGGCGCGGCAGCATGTGATATTGCGCGAACACTTCGTTCAGATGCCATTGCGCGGCCAATTGCGGATGCGCGGTGAGCCACGCGGCGTCGTCGGGCGCGGCGCCCGGGAACAGCATGGCCCACGGCGCCGACGGATCGGTCACGCGGCCCCACAACTCGCCATTGATGAAGTTGCCGAGGCGCCCTGCCGCGAGGCCGGTGGGCACCATCGGCGCGACGAAGTCGGTGACTTGCAGCCACGAGCGTTTGCGCTGGTACGCGAACAGCACCATGGCAAACGTCACGCCGAGAAAGCCGCCGTGAAACGACATGCCGCCTTCCCACACCTTGAAGATGTCGAGCGGATGCGCGAAATAAAAGCTCGCCTTGTAGAACAGCACGTAGCCGAGCCGGCCGCCGAGAATCGTGCCCAGCACGCCGTAAAACAGCATGTCGTCGATATCTTTGGCGGTCCAGCCTTGCGCGGCGACGTACGGCAAACGCAGCCGCAGCCGGCCGACGACGATCGCCGCGATGAACGCGACGAGGTACATCAGTCCATACCAGCGCACTGCGAGCGGCCCCAGATGAATGGCAACGGGGTCGAAATTGGGGTGAATGAGCATCGTGTTGTTATGGGCAGTTCAGGTTCAGAAGCAGGTTTTATCTGGGTGGGCGGCGCTGCCCGCACCTTGCGGTGCATGCATTGGACGGTCCGGCCGGCAATGCGTTCGCGAGGACGCGTCTAATTGCGCGGCGCGGCGGATGGCTGCGCCTCGACGGTCGACGCATGCGCCCGCACGATGTCGATGAAGCCCGCCAGCACCGGGCTCACCTCCGCGGTCCGCCACACGAGGCCCGTCTCGATCGCGGGCACCGACTCGGAAAGCGGCCGGTAGACGACGCCGGTGCGGCGCAGATTACGCAACGATTGCGGCACCAGTGCGACACCCATGCCGGCCGACACGAGGCTTACGATCGTTTGCATCTGGATCGCTTCCTGGCCGACCCGGGGCGCGAGGCCCGCCACGCCGTAGCAATCCATAATGATGTCATAAAAGCCTGGCGCCAGACGTCTTGGGAAGACCACGAGCGGTGCGTCGGCGACGTCGCGCAGGCTGATCGGTGTGTCCAGCCATTCGGCGCGCGGGTCGGCATCGTCGCCGCTGACGCTCGCCACGCGCGCCGCCATGTCCGTCGACATGGCGATCACCAGCGGCTCGCGCGCGATCGGCAGCCACGAGAGCTGGGTGGCGTGGCGGGGCGGCAGCGGCGCGATCACGAGACCCGCGTCGATGCGCCCGGCCACCAGTTCGTCCACCTGCACGTCGCTGGTGGCTTCGGTCAATTCCAGCCGCACACGCGGATGGCGCGCGCCGAAATCGCGCAGCAACAGCGGTAGCAGGCCGTAGTCCGCGGTGGAAACGAAAGCCAGCGACAACACGCCCGCCTCGCCGCGCGCGAGGCTCTGCGCGAGCGGCCGCAGGCCCTCGGCGCTCGCCAGCAGACGCTGCACCTCGGGCAACAGATCGGCGCCCACCGACGTGAGTTCGACCGAACGCTTGGTGCGCGCGAACAATTCGACGCCGAGCGTCTCTTCGAGCGCCCGGATGGCTTGCGACAACGGCGGCTGCGTCATGGACAGACGCACGGCCGCGCGTCCGAAATGCTTTTCTTCGGCGACGGTAGCGAAATAGCGCAACTGGCGCAGATCGGGAATGGCAGGCAGCATGACTGATACATTTTACGACCTAATGAAGCCCGAATAATACATTGGACACGCGCATCGCAAAACTGCATCCTTGCGCGACGCGTCGGACTACACTGGACGGATGCCGCCGGCAGCCCACGCCGGCGAGGCAAGAACCCGCAGCGCGGATCAAAACAAAACAGACTGGAGTTCCCATGGCATACAACCGTCGTTCGAAGAACATCACGCAAGGCGTGGCGCGTTCGCCGAATCGCTCGATGTACTACGCGCTCGGCTACGAAAAGGCCGACTTCGACAAACCGATGATCGGCATCGCCAACGGCCACTCGACCATCACGCCGTGTAACGCCGGCCTGCAGCGTCTCGCCGACGCCGCCGTCGCCGCGATCAAGGGCTCCGACGCGAATCCGCAGATCTTCGGCACGCCGACGATCTCGGACGGCATGTCGATGGGCACCGAAGGCATGAAGTACTCGCTGGTGTCGCGCGAAGTCATCTCCGACTGCATCGAGACCTGCGTGCAAGGGCAGTGGATGGACGGCGTGGTCGTGATCGGCGGCTGCGACAAGAACATGCCGGGCGGCATGATCGGCATGCTGCGCACCAACGTGCCGAGCATCTACGTGTACGGCGGCACGATCCGTCCGGGTAACTGGAAAGGCACCGACCTGACCATCGTGTCGTCGTTCGAAGCCGTCGGCGAATTCACGGCGGGGCGGATGTCGCAGGAAGATTTCGAAGGGATCGAACAGAACGCGTGCCCGTCCACGGGTTCGTGCGGCGGCATGTACACCGCCAACACCATGAGCTCGTCGTTCGAGGCACTCGGCATGTCGCTGATGTATTCGTCGACGATGGCCAATCCGGACCAGGAAAAGGTCGACTCGGCGGCTGAGTCGGCGCGTGTGCTGGTCGAAGCGGTCAGGAAGGATCTGAAGCCGCGCGACATCGTCACGAAGAAGTCGATCGAAAACGCCGTGGCCGTGATCATGGCCACCGGCGGCTCGACCAACGCCGTGCTGCACTTCCTCGCGATCGCGCACGCGGCTGAAGTGGAATGGAGCATCGAGGACTTCGAGCGCATGCGCAAGAAGGTGCCGGTGATCTGCAACCTGAAGCCCTCGGGCCAGTTCGTGGCGACCGATCTGCACAAGGCCGGCGGCATCCCCCAGGTCATGAAGATCCTGCTCGACGCGGGCCTGCTGCACGGCGATTGCATCACGATCACCGGCAAGACCATCGCGGAAGAGCTGAAGGACGTGCCGGGAAAGCCGCGCGCCGATCAGCAGGTGATTTTCCCGATCGACAAGGCGCTCTACAAGGAAGGCCACCTCGCGATCCTGAAAGGCAATCTGGCCGTCGATGGCGCGGTCGCCAAGATCACCGGCCTGAAGAACCCGGTCATCACCGGCCCGGCCCGCGTGTTCGACGACGAGCAAAGCGCGCTGGAAGCGATTCTGGCCGACAAGATCGTGGCCGGCGACGTCGTCGTGCTGCGCTACCTCGGCCCGAAAGGCGGCCCCGGCATGCCGGAGATGCTCGCGCCGACCTCGGCGATCATCGGCAAGGGCCTCGGCGAGAGCGTCGGCCTGATCACCGACGGGCGCTTCTCGGGCGGCACGTGGGGCATGGTGGTCGGCCAC
This sequence comes from Paraburkholderia sp. BL9I2N2, assembly GCF_004339745.1. Lineage (GTDB taxonomy): Bacteria > Pseudomonadota > Gammaproteobacteria > Burkholderiales > Burkholderiaceae > Paraburkholderia. The sequence continues at coordinate 3,330,914 of NZ_SMGP01000001.1, forward strand.
GTCGCGCCGGAAGCCTTCGTGGGGGGCACGATCGCGTTCGTGCAGGAAGGCGACTCGATCACCATCGACGCGCACAAGCTGCTGTTGCAACTGAACATCGACGACGCCGAGCTGGAGCGCCGCCGCGCCGCATGGCAACAGCCGAAGCCGCGTTACACGCGCGGCGTGATGGCAAAGTACTTCGCACTGGCGCAGCCGGCCAACAAGGGCGCGATAACGGGCTAAGCGACGGCGACGGCTGGCCGGTGAACGTCCGTGATCCGGAGGCGCGACGACAGCCGTGCAAGCACGCGTAAGACTACGTAAAAGCGAAAGGGGTGCACGGAAAACCGTGCGCCCCTTTCCTTTTATAATGCTGGCACCACGAGTCGGGCACTTGCACCGACGGAGACCAGAATGAGATCAAAGTCGCACACAGCGCTTGCAGCCGCCGTCGCGCTGGGCGCCGCGTTGAGTGCCGGCAGTCCGGCGGCGAATGCCGAGGCCGCTGGCCTCGCGCTCGCCCAGCAGCAGAACTGCATGAGTTGCCACTCGGTCACGCGTTCCTTCATGGGACCGGCGCTGCATGATGTCGCGGCGAAATATGCCGGTCGTGAAGACGCCGCCACTTATCTGCAGCACAAGATTCTGGACGGCAGCACGGGTGTGTGGGGTCCGGTGCCGATGCCTGCGAACACGCAGCTCACGCCTGACCAAGCGGCTACGCTGGCAAGTTGGGTGTTGACGCTCAAATGATAGCGAGCACCTCGCGAAAGGCGCCGCGCGCCGGCTACGCTCCCAGCGCACTCAGCCCCCGGTAGATGGTCGAATCACGGCGCCAGGGCTTAAGCTGAACGGCACGCAGCAGGTGCGCCACTCAGCGCGCCCGCGCCTCACCTCACACGATCACGCGCTGCCCGAGGCGCGCCGCGCGATCTCTTCCAGCACCGCTTCCCGCACCCAGCTTGTCATCTCATTCTCTAGCGTCAGCGCCACTTCGCGCGTGATCTGGTCGATGAGCCAGCCCGTGTGCGCCTGCAAGGTCTCGCGGCAGCGTTCCTCGATCACGCTGCGCCCGTCGCCCGCCAGGAAACCGGCGACGCGTCTGCGCAGACGTTCGGCGATGACGTCGACATCCAGATCCAGATCCAGTGGCGGCTCGACGGCGCCATCGCGCGCGATATCCGGCGGTACGGTCGAGCCCGCCTCGAGCGGCGTGATCGGCTCCGCCCGATCGAATACGCCCGCCGACGGCGCGTGCGCGTCGTCATGCGCATGCCGCGGCTCTGCGACGTGGTGCGCCCGGGAGCGCTTTTTCGAATGATGATGATGGTCGGCCGGATGCGCCGGCTGCGGCGCGTGTACGGCATCTTGCGGCGTACGCGGCTGCGGTGCGAGAGTCGGTTCCTGTGCCCGCAACGGCTCCGCCGCGAGCACCGGCTCGGGCGACCTCACCTGCTCGGGCGTCAGCACCGGCTGCGGCGCAAGGACGGGCTCTGCCTTGAAGCTGGGTTCGCGCGGGCCATCGAGTTCGGCCGCATCGCTCGAAGCATGCCGCGCCGGCACAGAATGACCCTGCACGAGAACCTCGTGCAGAACCGGGATGGAATCGTCATTGGGATCGGACACGTGCGCTCTCCGTGTTTGAGTCGAAGCTGAAGCAGCCCGCGTGCACGCCGGATGCCTGAGATCAGACACAGGCGACGCGGACCGAATAGGACCTAGCTGCCTTGCTTGTAGTTGTTCAAAGCATAGCCGCGATCGCGATAGAAGCGATAGCGTTCGCGGCCCGCGGCGAGTTCCTCGTGTGCGTTACCGACCACTTCCAGCAACCTCTCGAAGCGCGCGAATTGCGCCGGCACCGCGGCGCCCAGATTGAGCAGCACCTGATGATGCGGCACATCGTCGAGGCTGGAAGCCAGCACGATCGGCGTTTGCGCGGCGAGCGGCGTGCCCGCCATGCAGTGCGGCACGAAGTCGAGCGGCGAGAAGGTCCACAACTGTTCGTCGAAGGCCTTCAGGCGCGCCGGCTCGGCCAGCACGATGGTCGGCTGGCCCGCCTGATACGCCTTGCGGATCAGGCGGCACGCATACAGCAGCGAATCGCCGACGTTCGAGTGAAAGTCGATTCTCGTCATCGGCGGCTCCGCTTTGCGTCTGCGATTGCAGCCGCGCCTGCGTCTTTACTGCATTGCGTCATTGTGCGGCGCGACCGTCCGCGGCCCTGTCGATGAGGAACTGTGCGAGCAACGGCACCGGACGGCCGGTGGCGCCCTTCGCCGCACCGCTCTTCCATGCCGTACCCGCGATGTCCAAGTGCGCCCACGGATAGGCGTCGGTGAAGCGCGACAGGAAGCACGCCGCCGTCACGCTGCCCGCCGGACGGCCGCCGATGTTGGCCATATCCGCGAAGTTCGACTTGAGCTGGTCCTGATACTCGTCGTCGAGCGGCAGACGCCAGGCCGGGTCGGACGCTTCACGCGATGCGTCGAGCAGCTCGCCCGCCAGCGCGTCGTCTTTCGAGAACAGGCCGCTGTTGTGGTGGCCCAGCGCGATGATGCAAGCGCCCGTGAGCGTGGCGATGTCGATCACCGCAGCGGGCTTGAAGCGCTCGGCGTAGGTCAGTGCGTCGCACAGGATCAGGCGGCCTTCCGCGTCCGTGTTGAGCACTTCGATCGTCAGGCCCTTCATGCTGGTGACGATGTCGCCCGGCTTGGTGGCCGTGGCCGACGGCATGTTCTCGACCGCCGGAATGATGCCGACCACATTGATTTTCAAGCCCATTTCGGCGACGGCGCGCAACGTGCCCAGCACCGAACCGGCGCCGCACATGTCGTACTTCATCTCGTCCATGCCTTCGCCCGGCTTCAGCGAAATGCCGCCCGTGTCGAAGGTCACGCCCTTGCCGACCAGCACCACCGGCGCGGCTTTCGCGGCACCGCCCTGGTACTGCAGCACGATGAACTGCGCCGGTTCGACCGAGCCAGCCGTGACCGACAGGAACGAGCCCATCTTGAGCGCTTCGCACTGCTTTTCGCCCAGCACTTCGACCTTCAGCTTCCAGTCTTTGGCGAGCTTCTTGGCGGTGTTGGCGAGGTAGGTGGGCGTGCAGACATTGCTCGGCAGATTGCCGAGGTCGCGCGTCAGGTCCATGCCGTTGGCGAGCGCGGCGCCCTGCTTCGCGGCCAGCTTGGCGGTCTTCTCGTCGCCCGTGTTGACGCTGAAGACGATGCGCTTCAAGGCGCGCGCCGAATTGTCCGGCTTGCTCTTCATCTGCGTGAACTTGTAGGTCAGTTCGCGCAGCGCGAGGATTGCGGCGCGCACGCCCCAATCGGCCGTTCGTTCGAGGATCGGCAGCTGCGCCAGCGTGAAGGTGACCTGGACGATCTTGGTGGAGAGCAGCGCGCGCCAGGCGGCCCGCACGGCTTCGCCGTAGGCTTTCTGGTTGAAAGCGTCCTGCTTGCCGAGGCCGACCAGCAGCACGCGGGAGGCGCCGATGCCCGACACTTCGTGCAGGAACAGCGTGGTGCCGGCCTTGCCGTCCATGTCGCCGGCCTTGATGATGCGGTTCAGCAGGCCGCGGGTGGCCTCGTCGATCTCGAGAGCCGCGCCCGACAGGGTTTGCGACTCGAACACGCCGATTACGATGCAATCGGATTTCCCAGTCAGGAAACCGTTTGACGAGCCTTTGGTCCAATCACAGGCTTTTATGCTAAAGTCCATCGCGCTTGTCCTCGGATAAAATCTGGGCTTAGGATGAAAGCCGCAATTATCCGCTATTTTTCCTGCGGCGGCTGCACCGGAGGTGTGACGGGAAGCAACCCGTGCGCCACTGAGAGCGCCCCCTCTCATCATCAATAATGATCTTCGAACGCTCCCTCCAGCGCGAACTCGCGTATACGGCTGGTGCCGTGTTCATGGTTCTCCTCACGCTCGTGCTGACGACGATGATGATCCGCATCGTCGGCTTCGCAGCCTCGGGCGAGATCGACCCGCGCGACGTGCTGGTCCTGATCGGCCTGACCGTGATCGGCTACCTGGCGATCATGCTCGTCGCGACCCTGTTCGTGTCGATCCTGTTCGTCCTGACCCGTTGGTACAAAGACTCCGAGATGGTCGTGTGGCTGTCCTCGGGTGTCAGTCTGACCCAATTCATCAAGCCGATCGGCATTTTTGCCACGCCGATCATCATCCTCATCATGTTCTTCGTGTTTGTTGGCTGGCCGTGGTCGAATCAGCAGAGCAAGCTGATCCGCGCGCGCTTCCAGCAGCGCGACGAGGTCTCGCTGCTCGCGCCGGGTCAATTCCGCGAATCGGCCACCAGCCACCGTGTGTTCTTCATCGAGAAGATGTCGCCCGACCAGGCGCGCGTCGAAAACGTGTTCGTGACCAGCACGGAAAACGGCAAGGTCAACGTGGTCGTGTCGAAAACCGGCCATACCGAGACGCGTAAGAACGGTGATCGTTTCGTCGTGCTGGAAAACGGTCGCCGTTACGACGGGCAGCCGGGCCAGCCGGATTTCCGCATCATGGAGTTCGAGCGCTATGGCGTGAAAATCCAGAGTCAGCCGGTCGTCAATACGCCGACCACCACCGGCACACCCACGCTCACGCTGCTGCGCAATCCGACCAACGACAATCTCGCCGAATTCGCCTGGCGTGCCGGGCTGCCGCTCATCGCGATCAATCTGATGCTGCTGGCCATTCCGCTCGCGCATCAGAACCCGCGGCGCAGTCGCACCATCAATCTGGTGATGGCGGTGCTCATCTATCTGACGTATTCGAATTTATTGAACGTGGTGCAGTCGTGGATCGAGCAAGGCAAGATGTCGTTCCCGGTCGGGCTGGTGGGTCTGCACGTGATCGTCGCGGCGATCGTCGCGTTTATTTTCTGGCTGCGCGTGCGCAACCGGCCGCTCATCACGCGCGCGATGTTCAGCCGTTCGCAGGGAGCCTGACCGATGCGCATCTATGAAAAGTATTTCGCGCGTCAGGTCTACCTCACGTTCATCTTTATTCTGTTTGCGTTTTCGGGTTTGTTCTTCTTCTTCGACCTGATCAACGAACTCAATTCGGTCGGGCACGGTAATTACAAGTTCCAGTACGCCGTGCTGCGGGTTGCGTTGCAAACGCCTTCGCGCTTCTACGAGATCATTCCGGTCGCGGCGCTGATCAGCGCGATCTATGTGTTCGCGCAAATGGCGGCGAATTCCGAGTACACGATCTTCCGTGTATCCGGGCTCGCTACGAATCAGGCGTTGCGTTCACTGTTGAAGATCGGCATTCCGCTTGTTTTGCTGACTTATTTGATCGGCGAAGTGGTTGGGCCGTACACGGATCAATTGTCGGAGCGCGTGCGGCTCGAGGCGCTGGGGTCTTCTGTGTCGAGCAATTTCGAGTCCGGTGTGTGGGTGAAAGATACGCTCACGGCACGCGCGGACGGCGAGCAGGTGACGCGCTTTGTGAACGTCGGCGAGTTGAAGCCGGATGCGACGATCAGCAATGTGCGCATCTACGAATTCGATTCGAAGTTCCGGCTCTCGAATGTGCGGACCGCGAAGAGCGGCAAGTATCAGCCGCCGGGTCATTGGCAGTTGACCGGCGTGACCGATACGCAATTGATCGATGTGCCCCCTCCTCCGGGTACGCCCGCCGATGCGCTGGATCCGGTGTATCGGGCGAAGGAAGTCACTGTGCCGGAGTATTCGCTGCGCTCTGAATTGACGCCGCAGATTCTGTCGGTGCTGCTGGTGTCGCCGGATCGGATGTCGATGTTCAATCTGTTCCGGTATATCCAGCATTTGACCGAGAATCATCAGGATACGCAGCGGTATGAAATTGCGTTGTGGCGCAAGCTGCTTTATCCGTTTGCGGTGTTTGTGATGCTGGTTTTGTCGTTGCCGTTTGCCTATTTGCATACGCGGGCTGGTGTTGTTGGGATGAAGGTTTTCGGCGGGATCATGCTGGGGATGAGTTTTCAGTTGTTCAACACCTTGTTCTCGCATATCGGGACGTTGAATACCTGGCCCGCTCCTTTGACCGCGGCTACGCCAGGGTTGGTTTATCTCGTGCTTGGGTTGGTTGGGTTGAAGTGGGTTGATCGTCACTAGGGGCGTGCGTCATGGCTATGCATGGGATTGTCTTGTTTGGGCATGGCGCGAGGGATGTGCGGTGGCGGGAGCCATTTGAGAGGCTGGCTATCAAGTTGCGGGACGCTTCTTTCGGCGCTCGGCCTGTGGCGTTGGCATTTCTTGAATTGATGGAGCCGGATTTGCCTACAGCTGTGGGAGATCTTGTCGCTCAAGGCTGTGATGTGGTTACCGTTGTGCCTGTGTTTTTTGGGCAAGGGGGGCATGTGAGGAAGGATTTGCCTTTAATTATCGAGCGATGCCAGGCATTGCATCCCTCTGCTCTTATTAAGTGTGCTGGTGCTGTGGGTGAGGATGACGCTGTGTTGGACGCTGTCGCGGAGTATTGTCTGCGGCAGGTATGATTGCTTTAGATTTGTGCTCTTAAGCGGGTCCGTGACACGCAAAATTAGAACGCCGCGGAAATGTCGGCGAAGAAAAAACCAAGCGATTGTTTGCAGAACGACCGCGACGGCGCGCGCAGCGCTGCCGGAAGAATGACTGCCTTGTCGCGAAAGCGGAATGTGCGAGAGCACAGATTCCAGATGTACCACTACCGCGACTGCGCGGGGGACCCACTTATAAGCTAGCGGTTCGAGCCGCTTTCTCTTGCTTACTTCTCTTTGCGGCGGCAAAGAGAAGTAAGTGCCGCCCCGCACAGGGGCAACGCTAATAGACCACAAACAAATCAAGGAAAGGCCAATACCTTAAGACCAACAACCAACAACCGCAGAGCAAAAAACCAAGAACCTCAAGCCGCGACCAACATCCCATCTGCGGATCGAACCACGCTAACGGGCCGTGCAGCGAAAGCCTCCCCAATCATAAGCAAACTAGGCTGCGAAGCATCAACCCACCTCTGTGCGCCGCCAGCGGCCAACTCTTCGAGAGTAAGAGAAAGCATGCGCTCACGAGCAGTAGAACAAGCCTCAACAATTGCGACGGGCGTGGCAACCGACCGCCCAGCATCGATCAATTGCTGCGCAATCTCAACCCCACTATCCCGGCCCATATAGAACACAAGAGAATCCGCATTAACCTGCTCGCGAATCTCATCAGATCCAGGCGCCCGACTAAAAGTAGCCAACGCCACACTGCGCGACACACCGCGAAGCGTCAAAGACCGCTTCAAAGAAGCCGCACTGGCCAGCGCAGCAGTAATCCCAGGCACGACCTCATACTCGATGCCAGCGGCCTCCAAAGCCCGCATCTCCTCATCAGCGCGGCCGAACAACATCGGATCCCCACCCTTGAGCCGCACGACAACCTGATGCTCCAGAGCAGCATCCACAATCTGCTTATTGATGAACTGCTGCGCCGTCGACAGCTGCCCGCAGCGTTTGCCAACAGCAATCCGCCGCGCACGCGAAGGCGCATAGTCCAACATAGCCGGCTCCACCAGCGCATCATGCAGCACGACATCGGCCAAACCGAGCAGCCGCGCGCCACGCACCGTAATCAGGTCCGCAGCACCCGGCCCTGCGCCGATCAGATAAACCTTACCCATTTGCCTAAACCTGTCCGTTAGGTCGCCAGCACGACTCAATGACGTGCCAAGTATTTAAGCCGAAAACGCCCGAATCATCCCCGCCGCAACAGTATGATGCGTCGCTTCATCGATCAGCACGAACGCACCCGTACCCTGATGCGAGTCATACACATCGCACACCAGCGGCTTCTGCAACGTCAGCGCCACGCGGCCGATATCGTTCATCGCCAGGTCCTTGCGATCGGTCGCTTGCGACAACGTATGCACGTCGAGCACTTCCTTGATCGCACCGATGCGCGCGAACACCGTGTTGGTGGTCTGCTTCAACAGATACTTGCGTTGCGTCGACAGCGGCGTGTCGTCGAACCAGCACAGGTCGGCTTCCAGCTTCTTCGCCGGCTCCGGCGCCGCTTCACGCAGCACGAACGTATCGCCGCGCGACACGTCGACGTCTTCCGCCAAACGGATCGTCACCGTTTGACCAGCAAATGCGCGATCCACCGCAGCCGTGCCGCCGGGCACCGGCGCGATGATTTCGGCAACCGTGGCTTCGCGATTGGCCGGCAATACAACGATCGTATCGCCGAGCTTCACTTCGCCGGCTTCGACACGGCCCATGTAGCCGCGGAAGTCATCAGCCTGGCTGCCGTCCTGACGCGCCACCCACTGCACCGGGAAACGCAACGCCTGGCCCGTCGGCACTTCGACCGGCAACGCTTCGAGCAGGTCGAGCAGCGGCTCGCCCGCGTACCACGGCATGCTTTCGCTCGCCGTCACGATGTTGTCGCCCTTGAGTGCCGACACCGGCACGAAGCGCACATCGCTCAAGCCCAGTTGACGCGCAAGTTCGACATACGCGTCACGAATCTCATTGAAACGCTGCTCGCTGTAATCGACCAGGTCCATCTTGTTGATCGCGACGATCGCGTGCTGCAAACCCAGCAGCTTGACGATCGCGCTATGACGCTTGGTTTGCGGCAGCAGTTGCGCGACGCCATCCACAAACGTCACACGCGTTGCGTCGACGAGAATAATCGCCGCGTGCGCGGTCGACGCGCCCGTCACCATGTTGCGCGTGTACTGCTCGTGGCCCGGCGTGTCGGCGATGATGAACTTGCGCTTCGCGGTAGCGAAGTAACGGTACGCCACGTCGATCGTGATGCCTTGCTCGCGTTCGGCTTCGAGGCCGTCCGTCAGCAGCGACAGATCGATTTCGTCGCCGACGGTACGCTTATTCTTCGCGCGCGACAGTGCCGAGAGCTGATCGCTCAAGACAGCCTTGCTGTCGTACAGCAGGCGGCCGATCAACGTGCTCTTGCCGTCGTCGACGCTGCCCGCAGTGATGAAACGCAGCACGCCGAGGTCTTCTGGTTGGTGAATACCGCTCATGATTGCTTTACCCTCGTCCGTGTGCTTAGAAATAACCTTGCTTCTTACGCTGTTCCATCGCGGCTTCGGAGACCTGATCGTCCATCCGCGTCGCGCCGCGTTCCGTGATTTCGGTCACGGCCGTTTCGGCGATGATCTTCTCCAGATCATCCGCATCGCTTTCCACCGGGCACGTGCAGCTGATATCGCCCACGGTGCGGAAACGTACCAGCGCCGTTTCGCTGGTTTCGCCTTCACGCATCGGCGTGATCGGCGTAACCGGCACGAGCAAGCCATTGCGGCGCACGATCTCGCGTTGATGCGCGTAATAGATCGACGGCAGTTCGAGCTGTTCGCGAGCGATGTACTGCCACACGTCGAGTTCGGTCCAGTTCGAGATCGGGAACACGCGCAGGTGTTCGCCGTTATGCAGACGCGCGTTATACAGGCTCCACAGTTCCGGGCGCTGTGCCTTCGGATCCCATTGGCCGAACTCGTCGCGGAACGAGAAGATCCGTTCCTTCGCACGGGCCTTTTCTTCATCGCGGCGCGCGCCGCCGATCAGCGCGGTATAGCCGTACTGTTCGATGGTTTCGAGCAGCGTCACGGCTTGCGCGGCGTTGCGCGAATCCGTTTCACGACGCAGACGCACCGTGCCGCGCTTGATCGAATCTTCCACATGACCGACCACCAGTTCAGCACCGATCTCTTCCGCACGACGATCGCGGAAGTCGATCACTTCTTCGTAGTTGTGGCCCGTGTCGATATGCACGAGCGGGAACGGCAGCACGGTCTTGCGATTCGCGCCGATACCGAAGGCCTTCAGCGCGAGGTGCAGCACCACGACCGAATCCTTGCCGCCCGAAAACAGCAGCGCGGGCTTGCTGCATTCGGCGACCAGTTCGCGCAGGATGTGAATCGACTCGGCTTCGAGCCAGTCGAGGTGATCCATACGGTTTGCCGTGTTGGCGAGCGGTGCGTTCACAGTGGAATCGAGCGTGGTGCTCATGTTTGGGTCCTTCGTTGGTTCGCGTCGCAAGCGGTTGCTCGCGTCGCGGAGGTATTCAAATCGGTATGTGCGGCGTTCGGGCTAAAAACCAAGGCCCGCTCACTCAACCTTCAGGCCTGGGCGTTTGCGCTGCGGTCCATCGCGATCGGCGTAATCGTCGTGATGTGCAGTCCGCATTCCTTAGTATCGCGCGACTCCCACCACCAGCGCCCTGCCCGGCTATCTTCACCGGGACGCACGGCGCGCGTACAAGGCTCGCAGCCGATGCTCGGATAGCCGCGCGCATGCAGCGGATTGACCGGCACGTCGAACGCTTTCAGGTAAGCCCACACTTCGGCCTCGGTCCAGTCGGTCAGCGGATTGAACTTGGCGATGTTGCGTGCGGCGTCATGCTCTTCCGCATGCAGTTCGGCACGCGTCACCGACTGCTCGCGACGCTGGCCCGTGACCCATGCGCTGACATCCGACAGCGCGCGATTCAACGGTTCGACCTTGCGGATTTCGCAGCAGCGCTTGCGCAGATCGACGCTTTCATAGAACGCGTTCAGACCATGCGAGCCGATGTATTCGTCGACCGCGGCAGCTTGCGGATGAAACTGTTCGATGTCATAGCCGTAACGTTCTTTCACGCGATCGAGCATGCCCAGCGTTTCCGCATGCAAACGGCCGGTGTTCAGCGAGAAGATGCCGATCTTCACGCCACGCGAGAGGATCGCATGCGTGAGCAGCATGTCTTCCGCCGCGAGGCTGCTGGCGAGCTTCACATTCTCGTGGCGCGTGGCGATCGAATCGAGCAGCGCATCGAGGCGCTCGACCTTCGCAGCAAGTTCCGGCGTGAGGGCTTGAACTTCGCTCATGCCGATGCCTTGGCCAGTTCGCCCGCTTCACGGCGGCGGAACAGCGGCGACGAGTTCACCGCGCCCTGATAGTTGAAGCTGAATTCGTCGAAGGCCTTGAGCGCGTCGTCGAAGTCTTTGTCGGCGCGCAACGCGTATGCGTCGAAGCCGCAACGGAACATGAACGCGAGTTGATCGCGCAGCACGTCGCCGATCGCGCGCAGTTCGCCCTTGTAGCCATAACGCTCGCGCAGCAGGCGGCCGATGCTATAGCCGCGGCCGTCGCGGAACACCGGGAAGTCCACGCCGATCAGCGCGATCTTGTCGAAGTCGGCGACGATATCCGCCGGTTCGCTATCCGCCGCGAGCCACACGCCGATTTCAGCGGCACCGCGCGAAGCGATCAATGCGTCGCGGGAAGCCTGCCACAACGCGAGCGGCACCAGCACCTTGCCTGCGGGCAATTCGTTCACCGCGGGCAGCGAGCCATCTTCCGCCGGGCGCACGACCGTCCAGTCATCGTTGACGATCGCGCGATTCTTGATGATAGAAGCCATCTGTTCAGTACCTTTTCGCGGTTACGCGTGAGCCGGTTGACGCGAGGCGTACACACGTTCCTTGAACGGGGTGATGCCGATGCGGTTGTACGTTTCGATGAAGCGCTCGCCTTCGTGGCGGTTTTCCACGAACGTATCGATCACCTTGCTCATCACGTCCGGCATTTCTTCCGCCGAGAACGACGGGCCGATCACGCGGCCGAGATGCGCGCCGGTGGCGCCCGTGCCCTGCTCGCCGCCGAGTGTCACCTGATACCACTCCGAGCCGTCCTTATCGACGCCCAGAATGCCGATGTTGCCGACGTGGTGGTGACCGCACGCGTTGATACAGCCCGAGATGTTCAGCGATACGTCGCCGAGGTCGTACACGTAGTCCAGATCGTTGAAAGCGTTCCTGAATGGCCAGCGCGATCGGAATCGACTTCGCATTCGCCAGCGAGCAGAAGTCGCCGCCCGGGCACGCGATGATGTCGGTCAGCAAGCCGATATTCGGCGTCGCGAAACCTTGCGCCTTGGCCTTTTCCCACAGCGCGAACAGGTCGCGCTTCTTCACGTTCGCGAGGATCAGGTTCTGTTCGTGCGATACGCGGATTTCGCCGAGCGAGTACTCGTCGGCCCAATCGGCGACCGCTTCCATCTGCGCATCCGTCGCGTCGCCGGGAGCGATCGTGGTCGGCTTCAAAGACAAGGTGACCGACGAATAGCCCGACACCTTATGCGGACGCACGTTGCGCTCGACCCAACGGGCGAACGCACGGTTTTCCAGCAGATGCTTTTCGAACGAAGCGTCCGTGTCGGCGAGCTTTTCGTACACCGGCGGCTGGAAGTACTGCGACACGCGATCAACTTCGGCTTGCGTGAGCGTCGAAGGACCGTCCTTCAAGTGTTGCCATTCTTCTTCGACTTGCGCCGAGAATTTCTCCGGGCTCAACGCCTTCACGAGAATCTTGATGCGCGCCTTGTACATGTTGTCGCGGCGGCCGTAGCGGTTGTACACGCGCAGCACGGCTTCGCAGTACGTCAGCAGATGTTGCCAAGGCAAATCTTTGCGGATGATCGCGCCGATGATCGGCGTACGGCCCATGCCGCCGCCGGCCAGAATATCGGCCACCAGCTCGCCCTGCTCGTTCTTCCTCAGATACACGCCCATGTCGTGAATCTGCACGGCAGCGCGGTCTTCCTTCGAACCCGACACGGCGATCTTGAACTTGCGCGGCAGCCACGCGAATTCCGGGTGGAACGTCGACCATTGACGCAGGATTTCAGCCCACGGACGCGGATCGACCACTTCATCCGGCGCCACGCCGGCGAACTGGTCGGCCGTGATGTTGCGGATACAGTTGCCCGAGGTCTGAATGCCGTGCATCTGCACTGCCGCGAGCTTGCGCAGAATTTCCGGCGTTTCTTCGAGCTTGATCCAGTTGTACTGGATGTTCGAGCGCGTCGAGAAATGGCCGTAGCCGCGGTCGTGTTCACGCGCGATCTGTGCGAGCACGCGCATCTGGTCGCTACGCAGGTTGCCGTACGGAATCGCAATGCGGTGCATGTACGCGTGGCGCTGGTAGTACAGGCCGTTCTGCAGGCGCAGCGGACGAAACTCCTCTTCGCTCAATTCGCCCGACAAGCGGCGGCGAACCTGATCGGCGTACTGCGCGACCCGTTCATCGACGATGGTCTGGTCGTACTGATCGTATTGGTACATTCGGGGACCCCAATTTTTTTGCAGTGATACACGGCGAACCGGGGGCCGGCCACCCGGTTTCGCCGCGCCTTGGATACCTCCCTTTGTCACCATCCGCTTATGAACGTTTAGACCCATCGCTCATTTGCTTATGACAAATACAGATATCCATATTGAAAAAGATGGACAGATCGTAATAAACTCGCCTTATATTTCAAACGACTAAAAAATTCTTTTGATATGCGGAGAGGTTATATATGAACCTGCACCAATTCCGCTTCGTCCGCGAGGCTGTGCGGCAGAACTTCAACCTGACGGAAGCGGCCAAAGCCCTGTTTACAAGCCAGCCGGGCGTTTCCAAGGCGATCATCGAGCTGGAAGACGAGCTGGGCGTGGAAATCTTCACACGACACGGCAAGCGCGTGCGCTCGCTGACCGAGCCGGGACGCATCATTCTGCAGTCGGTCGAGAAGATTCTGCAGGAGGTTGAGAGCCTGAAGCGGGTCGGTAAAGATTACGCGGCGCAGGATCAGGGCAATCTGGTGATCGCCGCCACCCACACGCAGGCGCGCTACTCGCTGCCGGCGGCCATCGCCGAATTCAAGAAGCGCTTTCCCAAGGTTCACCTTTCGATTCTGCAAGGCAGCCCGACCCAGGTCGCCGAAATGGTGCTGCACGATCAGGCCGACCTCTGCATCGCCACCGAGGCGATCTCCAACTATAAGGAACTGGTTTCGCTGCCGTGCTTCCAGTGGCACCACGTCGCGGTGATGCAACCGGATCATCCGCTGCTCGACCGCAAACTTTTGTCGCTGGATGATCTGACCCAGTATCCGCTGATCACTTACGACAACGCGTTCGCCGGCCGCACCAAGATCAACGAGGCGTTCCGCCTGCGCGGGCTGCATCCGGACATCGTGCTGGAAGCGATCGACGCCGATGTGATCAAGACCTATGTGGAATTGGGCCTGGGCGTCGGCATCATGGCGGATATCGCGTTCAACGCCGAGCGCGACCGCCATTTGCGCGCCATGCCGGTCGGCCACCTGTTCGGCAGCAACGTGACGCGGGTCGCGCTGAAACAGGGCGCCTATTTGCGCAGCTATGTGTATACGCTCGTCGAACTGCTGTCGCCGAGCATGAACCGCAAGCTGATCGAACAGGCGCTCAAGGGCGAACACGAAACCTACGAACTTTGATATCACCATCGCTTCTTGCTACGGAGACCTCTCGATGACGTCGTATAAGAAAAAATTCAGCGGCCTCGCCGCTTTTGGTTTTGGCGCGCTCCTGCTCGCCACCGCTGCACACGCCGACATCAAGGTCGGCATCGATCTGTCGAGCACCGGCCCCGCGGCCGTGATCGGCATCACCAGCAAGAACGCGATGCTGATGTGGCCCGCCACGATCGCCGGCCAGAAAGCCGACTACATCTTCCTCGACGACGCCTCCGACCCCGGCGCCGCCGTGCGCAATATCCGCAAGCTGATCAACGAAGACCACGTGGACGTGATCGTCGGCCCGAACATCACGCCGGCCGCAATGGCCGCGCTCGATCCGGTCGCCGAGAGCCAGACGCCGATGATCACGCTGATTGGCTCGGCCAGCGTGGTCGAGCCGCAGGAAGGCAAGAAGGTGTGGGCCTACAAAATGGCGCAGACCGACAGCGCAATGGCCGACGTGATGACGCGCTACATGTCGAACCACAACGTGAAGACGGTGGGCTTCATCGGTTTCGCGGACGGCTACGGCGAAAGCTGGCTCAACGAATTCAGCAAGTTCGCGGCGCTGCGCCATATTCAACTGGTCGCCACCGAGCGGTATAACCGCACCGACGCGAGCGTCACCGGCCAGATTCTGAAGCTGATGGCCGCCAAGCCCGACGCGATCCTGATCGCCGGCGCCGGCACGCCGACCGTGTTGCCGCAGCGCACGCTGATCGAGCGCGGCTTCAAAGGCCCGATCTACCAGACGCACGGTATCGCCACGCCGGAGTTCATCAAGCTGGGCGGCAAGGACGTGGAAGGCACGCTGTTCCCGACCCAGCCGGTCGTGGTGGCGCGCACGCTGCCGGCCGATCATCCGGCGAAGAAGGCGGCGCTCGCCTTTACGAACGAATATGAAGCGAAGTACGGCGCGGGCAGCGTGACGCAGTTCGCGGGCGATGCAGCCGGCGTGTACCCGCGCTTGCAGGACGCCGTGGCGCGCGCGCTGAAGACGGCGCAGCCGGGCACGCCGGCCTTCCGAGCCGCGCTGCGTGACGAACTGGAGCATGCGCATGAGTTGGTCGTGCCGAACGGCGTGGTCAACACGAGCCCGAAGGATCACGTGGGGCTGGATCAGCGCGCGAGCGTGATGGGCACTATCAAGAACGGCAAGTTCGTTTATTTGAGCCAGTAAGCCAACTCGCCCACATTCGGCGTTCGTCGTTCTTCCCGATGTTTTGTTCGGGGTGAACCTTCTTACTGGTTCCTGATCAGTTCGAACGCCGACAGTCAGGCGCGCGGCGTATTACTGTTAAAGTGGATAGCTTCAATTAGCCGTATCCCCCATCATGCGCACCACCCGAGCCATCCACGCCGTCGAGCGGTTGAAAACCCGCAGCGGCAATCCGCAGTTCGCCGCGATCAGCCTGTCCGGCGGCCTGTTCTACCTGGTCGACAAATCGAGCGGCACGGACAAGAAGGTCTCCGATCCGCTGCCGCTCGACGACTTCGTCAAATTCGTCGATGCTTTCGGGCCGCCGAAGCCACGCAAAGCGAGCAAGCTCGATATCGCGTTCGAAGAGCAACTCAAGAAGAGCAAGGGCGGTTGAGCGGCGCGGCGAATCCCACTCTTCCCGCCACGACATACAGCCGCCTCAAGCGCTACGCGCAATCTCGCGCCACTGCCCATCCGCCGCGCTACTCGCGAGCATGGCGTCGATAAACCGCAGCCCCGCCACACCGTCCTCCACCGTCGTGAGCAACAGGCTTTCGGCGGGCAACGCGCGACCTTCATTCAACGCTTCGATCTGCAACGCCGCGTCCTTGTACAACTGGGCAAACGCTTCCAGATAGCCTTCAGGATGTCCCGACGGCACCCGCGTCGCATGGGCCGCAATCGCGCTCGTCACGCGCCCTCGTGTCAGGCGCACAGCCGAACCACCCAATGGTGTGAACCACAATTCATTGGGATGCTCCTGATCGAAGGTCAGACTGGCTTTCGTCCCATACACCCGCAAACGCAAGGCGTTTTCCGCGCCGCTCGCCACCTGGCTCGCCCATAGCATGCCGCGCGCGCCATTCGGATAACGCAGCATCGCCTGCACATGATCGTCGATGCGCCGCCCGGGTACGAACGTATGCACTTCCGCCGCGAGCGCATGTGGCGTCATACCTGTGACGAACGCGGCAAGATGATAGGCATGCGTGCCGATATCGCCGAGACATCCTGCCGGACCCGCTAACGCGGGATCCGTGCGCCAGCCTGCCTGCTTGTTCGTGCCGCTCGTTTCGATCGGCTCCGCCAGCCAGTCCTGCGCGTATTCGACCTGCACGACGCGTATCTCGCCCAACTCGCCGCTTTCGATCAACTCGCGGGCATGACGCACCAGCGGATAGCCGGAGTACGTATGCGTCAATGCGAACAACCTGTTCTTCTCGCGAGCCAGCTTCGCCAGCGCCTCGCCTTGCGCCAGCGAGATCGCCAGCGGCTTGTCGCACACAATGTGAATACCGGCTTCGAGAAACGCCGTCGCGACCGGCGCGTGCAGATGATTCGGCGTGACGATCGCCACCGCGTCGATACCGTCGTCGCGCGCGGCTTCGGCGCGCGCCATCTCGCGCCAGTCCGCATAGCTGCGCGCAATCCCGGCCTCATCGGCACTCGCTTGCGCGCGCTGCGGATCGGACGACAACGCGCCCGCAACCAGTTCGAAACGATCGTCGAGCCGCGCCGCGATCCGATGCACCGCGCCGATGAACGCGCCCTGTCCGCCGCCGACCATGCCCAGCCTGAGCCTTCGTTGTGGCATCACCCTCACTCCTTTGCGATCGCTCGCCGTCAGATGCCGAGCACGCGCTTTAACTGCGCGGCGTCGACGCCGCTGCCGGCGAAATCATCGAATGCATGCTCGGCCACACGGATGATGTGCCGGCGAATGAACTCCGCGCCTTCGCGTGCGCCATCGTGTGGATGCTTCAGCGCGCACTCCCATTCGAGCACCGCCCAGCCGGGGAAATCGTACTGCGCCATCTTCGAGAAGATCGCGCCGAAATCGATCTGCCCATCGCCGAGCGATCTGAAGCGCCCCGCGCGTTCGACCCAGCCGCTGTAGCCGCCATACACGCCTTGCTTGCCGCTCGGACGAAACTCCGCATCCTTCACGTGGAACGCCTTGATGCGCTCGTGATAAATGTCGATGAACGCAAGGTAGTCGAGCTGCTGCAAAACGAAATGACTCGGGTCGTACAGGATGTTGGCGCGCGCATGCTGCTTCACCGCGTCCAGAAAACGCTCGAAGGTCACGCCGTCGTGCAGGTCTTCACCGGGATGCAGTTCGTAGCACACGTCGACGCCGGCGGCGTCGAACGCATCGAGAATGGGCGTCCAGCGGCGCGCGAGTTCATCGAACGCAGCCTCGACCAAACCTGCCGGACGCTGCGGCCACGGGTACAAATAGGGCCACGCCAGCGCCCCCGAAAACGACACGTGCGTGCTCAATCCCAAACGCTGCGAGGCCTTCGCCGCCAGCTTCATCTGGTCGATCGCCCACTGCGTGCGCGCGGCCGGATCGCCTCGCACATGCGGCGCGGCAAAGCCGTCGAACAAGGTGTCATAGGCCGGATGCACGGCGACGAGTTGCCCTTGCAGATGCGTCGAGAGTTCGGTGATCGTCACGCCCGCGTCGTCTGCGACCTCGCGCAACTCGTCGCAATACGTCTGACTCGCCGCCGCCTGTTCGAGATCGATCAGGCGGCTGTCGCACGGCACCTGAATCCCCTTGAAGCCAAGACCCGCAGCCCACTCGGCAAGATGCGCGAGGTTGTCGAACGGCACCTCGTCGCCCATGAACTGGGCGAGAAAGATCGCCGGCCCTTTGATGGTTTTCATCGTACGGTTCCTCGAACGAGAGCGCGCTCGCCGTGCCGCTGCCGCAGAAAGTCCGGCTCAGGCCCGGTGGCGCGCCGCGGATGCTCAGGTCAGAACGGCGAGTCCGGGAAATAGAACTGCTGCGCGTTTTCCTTCGTGATCAGCACCGACGGAATGATCGTGGTGGCCGGCAGCTTCTCGCCCTTCAGACGCGCTTCGGCGGTGAGCTTGATGGCGTCGTAGATGAACTTCGGCGAGTACGACACGTCGGCCTTGATCATCGGTGCGCCGTCCATCACATTCTTCACCATGCCCTTCGACCCCGCGCCGCCGAACACGATCTTGATGTCGGTGCGCTTGGCCTGCTCGATCGCCTTGATCACGCCGACGGCCATGTCGTCGTCCGCGGCCCAGACGGCGTCGATATGCTTGAAGCGCGTCAGGTAATCCTGCATGACCTTGAAGGCGTCGTCACGATTCCAGTTCGCGTACTTGGCGTCGAGGATCTTGATGTTCGGATACGCCTTCAGCACTCCGGTAAACGCGGTCCAGCGTTCGTTGTCGAGCGTCGTCGGAATGCCTCGCAGTGCAACGATGTCGCCCTTGCCGTCGAGCGCTTTCGCCAGATACTCGGCGGGAATCTTGCCGAACGCGGTGTTGTCACCGGCCACGTACGCATCCTGCGCGCTGGTGTCGGTCAGGCCGCGATCCACCACCGTCACGTACACGCCCTTCTTTTTCACCTGCGCAACCGGCTGAGTGAGCGAGGCCGATTCGAACGGGAAGATCACGAGCGCATTGATCTTGTTGACCGTCACGAGATCCTGCAACTGGTTCGCCTGTTCGGGCGCGCCGGCCGCGGTCTTGACGATCACTTTCAGATCGGGATGCGCCTTCTCCAGATCAGTCTTGGCCTTGTTTGCCCACCAGACGATGCCGCCCGTGAAGCCGTGATCGGCTGTCGGAATCGCAACGCCCAATATGACCTTTTCATCGGCACGCGCAATATTCGCCGTGCCCAGTATCCCCAACGCCAGCATGCCGGCGCCGACCGCTCGAATGACCTGCTTCATGGTTGTGTCTCCTTTTGTGAGGCGTTCATGCGCCCCGATTTTCAACTCACCGTGATTGCAAATTTGAAGCGCAATTTGAAGCGCCACCGCTACCGCCGTCCACGTTGTACGAACGCGACGAAGATAATCACCACACCCTGCACCGCCGCGTTCAGATACACGCTGATGATGCTGGTCAGATTCAGAATGTTCGCGATCACCGAAAGCAGAATCGCGCCGATCACCGTGCCGATCACGCGGCCTTCGCCGCCCTTGAGCGCGGTGCCGCCGACCACCACCGAGGCGATCGCCTCGAGTTCCCACAGCAAACCGGTCGTCGGCGTGGCCGAGCCGAGCCGCGGCACGTACAACACGGTGGCGACGCCCACGCAGATGCCGAGCAGCACGTACGTGACGATCTTCACGGTATCGACGCGAATCGCCGCATAACGCGCGACCTGTTCATTCGAACCGATCGCCTGCACGTGACGGCCGAACGCGGTGCGGTTGAGAATCAGCGCGCCGCCCGCCGCTACCACGAGGAACACCCAGATCGGCACCGGCACGCCGAACAGGCTCGCGTAATACACCGGGCCGTACAGATCGGATAACGAGTTATCGAGCGTCAGCGCGCCGCCGTCGGCGAGCCAGGTGAGCACCGCGCGAAAGATGCCCAGCGTGCCGAGCGTGACGATGAATGGCTCGATGCGCCCTTTGGTGATCAGCAAGCCGTGCGCACAGCCGAACAGGCTGCCGAGCACCAGCGCGCCCACGATGCCGAGCGTGAGAATCATCAGCGGCGGAAACGAGTGTCCGCCGACGCCCGCCGCGAGTCCGTTCATCAGCCAGATCATGCTGCCCGCGATCAGCGCCGCCATCGAGCCGACCGAGAGATCGATGCCGCCCGAAATGATCACGAAGGTCATGCCGACCGCGATGATCCCGATGAACGACGTGCGCGTGAGCACGTTCATCATGTTGTCGAGAGTGGCGAAATCGCGGTTGAGCAGCGTGCCGATTACGCACAGCGCGATGAGTCCGACGAGCGGCCCGAGCGCATACAGTCGATGCGCGAAGCGCAACGCGCGGCCGGATTGCACGGCTTCAGTGGGTGCCGGTCGCATGGGCGATCAACTCCTCTTCGGTCAGATGTTCGAGCGTGAGCGTGGCTTGCAGGCGTCCCGCGCGCATCACGGCGACGCGGTGGCACAGGCCGATCAGCTCGATCAGTTCGGATGAAATGACGATCACCGCGCGGCCCTGCGCGGCGAGACGATGAATCAGAAAATAGATGTCGCGTTTCGCGCCGACATCGACGCCGCGCGTCGGCTCGTCGAGCACGATTACGTTCGGGTCGGGTTGCAGGAACTTTGCGAGCGCGAGCTTCTGCTGATTGCCGCCGGATAGCATGCGCGCGCGGCTCGACAGGTCGCCGGTGCGGATGCCGAATTCGCTCACGGCTTTGGTCAGCGCGGCGCGTCCCGCTTTCATGTCGAGCAACGGATGCGTGTAACGTTCGAGCGTCATCAGCGTGACGTTGTCCTGCAGGCTCAGGTTCACGTGCAGGCCTTTGCCCTTGCGGTCCTCGCTGAGATACGTGATGCCGTGGCGCATTGCGTCGCGCGGGCTTTTCAGATCGGCGGGACGGCCGGCAACTTCAATGCGGCCCGCCGTGCGCTTGCGCAAACCGATGATCGCTTCGAACGCCTCGGTGCGGCCCGCGCCCACCAGTCCCGCGAAGCCGAGCACTTCGCCAGCGCGCACGTCGAAGCTCAGGTCTTCCACCCAATCCGGCACGGCGAGCCCTTCCACCTTCAACGCGAGCGGCGCGTCGGCGGACACGGTGATCTTCTCGGGGAACATGTCCGACAGCTCGCGCCCGACCATCAGGTTCGCCATCTGCTGCCGCGCGAGTCCCGCGGTTTCGCCGCGCGCGACGAAGCGGCCGTCGCGCATCACGATCACTTCGTCGGTGATGCGCTCCACTTCGTCCAGCTTGTGCGAGATGTAGATGATGGTCACGCCGTCGGATTTGAGCTTGGCCATCAGCGTGAAGAGGCGTTCGGTCTCGGACGGCGTGAGCGTGGCCGTCGGCTCGTCCATGATGAGCAGCCGCGCGCGGCGCGACAGCGCCTTGGCGATCTCCACCATCTGCTTTTCCGCGACGATCAATTCGCGCACCTTCCTGTCCGGCGCTTTTTCCAGACCGACTTGCGCAAGAAAACGCGCGGCCTCGGTATTCATCGCGGCGTCGTCGACGAACCAGCCGCGCTTTTTTTCATGACCGAGATACATGTTCTGCGCGATCGTCAGATGCTCGGCGAGATTGAACTCCTGGTGGATCAGCACGATGCCTTGCGCTTCGGCGTCGCGCGAACCGATGAACTGATGCGCGCGGCCATCGACCAGCAAGGTGCCCGAGGTGGCGGTTTCGTAGCCGGCGAGGATTTTCATCAGCGTGGATTTGCCGGCGCCGTTCTCGCCCAGCAGACCGTAGATGCGCCCCGGCGCCAGCTCGAAGCTCACGCCGTGCAGCACACGCACGGGCCCGAAGTCTTTGCGGATGTCGTCGAAACGGATCGCGAGGCTCATGGTTCAGGCGCTCCCGCGAATCACGAGCCGATGCGGCAAGAGCACGCCCGGCACGTTCGCCACCGGATTGGCGAGCCGCTGCAGCAACAGGCGCGCGGCGGTTTCGCCCAGCTCGCGCATGGGTTGCGCGATGGTGGTGAGCGGCGGATCGATCTGCGCGGCGAGCGAGATATCGTCGAAGCCGACCACCGCGATGTCGTCCGGCACGCGCTTGCCGACGCTGCGCAAGCCGTGGATCACGCCGATCGCGAGCGTATCGGAGACCGCGAAGATCGCGCTCGGCGCCTGCGGCTGATTCATCAGCGTGGCCGCGGCCGACGCACCCGCTTCATAGTCGAGGCTGTTCAGGTTCATGCGCCAGCGTTCGTCCGGCGTGATGCCCGCTTCGGTCAATGCGTCCAGATAGCCCTGCTGACGCTGCCGCGCATAGAGGTAATCGACATCGGAATTGATGAGGCCGATGCGGCGGTGGCCGCGCGCGAGCAGATGCCGGACGGCGTCGCCCGCGGCGCGGTAGTTGTCGATGCCCACGTACGGCACGCCCATCGCCGGGTCGAACTCGCAGCACGCGACCCACGGCAGCGCGCTGGAGGCCTCGCCGAGCGCCTGCTGGATGGTGGCCGGGTCGAGACAGATGGCGCCGTCCGCGCGGCGCCGTCGCAGCAGATCGAAGTAGCTGCGTTCGCGGCCCGGATCGGCGCCCGTGTCGCACAGCAGCATGAAGTAGCCGTGCTGGCGCGCCACGCTGTCGATGCCGCGCACGATTTCCGCATAGAAAGGATTGCCCACGTCCGGGACCATGGTCAGCAGCAGCCGGCTCTCGGCGGTGCGCAGATTGCGCGCGAGTTCGTTGACGCGATAGCCGCTCGCATCGATGGCGGCCAGCACCTTGTCGCGCGTGGCGGGCCGCACGTTCTCGTGGCCGTTCAGCACGCGCGACACCGTGGCCACCGAGACGCCCGCCTGCTCGGCCACGCCGGCAATCGAAATGCCATCGGCCGCGCCGCGCAACGGCTCGACGCCGGGCTGGGGATGCGCCGCGGACACCGCTGACGGAGCCTTGGTGGACGACGATCTGGACAAGTGAACTCGCCTCAAAAAATGTAATCGATTACATTTTTGAGCGATAGACACCGGAAGCGCAAGGACATATCGCTAGGGATTAACACGGGGGGCGACGTGATCCGGCTGGTGACACGCTCCGGCCTGGGGATGGTCTTCCCTGCCCGCGAGGGCGCGGATCGGCACCGTCATTTGGTACAATCCCGCAGTTACCCTGACGGGCCTTGCGCGCCGAGTCGCGCTGCGAGGCCGGTGGTCAGTGGCTGATAGCAAACCCAGCAAACCCAGCAAACTCCGCAAAACCCCGCAAAACTCGCCAAACCATACAGCCGAACCCACCATGAACATCGAGCAAGCGCGTTTCAACATGATCGAACAGCAGATCCGCCCCTGGGAAGTGCTCGACCAGGACGTGCTGAATCTGCTCTCGATCGTCAAGCGTGAAAACTTCGTCCCCGCCGTGTATCGCGAGCTGGCCTTCGTCGACTTCGAAGTGCCGCTGCCGGCCGGCCAGCACATGCTGGCCCCGCGTGTCGAAGCGCGCGTGCTGCAGGAACTGGCGGTGAAGAAACACGAAAGCGTGCTCGAAATCGGCGCGGGTTCGGGTTACATGGCCGCGTTGCTCGCGCATCGCGCACAGCACGTGCTGACGGTCGACATCGAACCGGAACTGGCGGAACTGGCGAAGACCAACCTGATCGCCAACGGCGTGCTGAACGCCGAAGTGACCACCGGCGATGCCGCGCGCGGCTGGGCCGGCGCCGCGCCGTACGACGTGATCTGCGTGTCGGGCGGCCTGCCGGTGCTGCCGCAGGAAATGCTCGACCATCTGAAGATCGGTGGCCGTCTTGCGGCGTTCGTCGGCACCGCGCCGGTCATGAAGGCGCAGATCATCACGCGTATCGACGAGAAGCAATACCGCATTGCCGACGTGTTCGAAACGTATGTCGAGCCGCTCATCAACGCCGTGCAGCCGTCGCGTTTCAAGTTCTGATTCACACGCTCCGGACGGGCGGCACGCCCGCCGTCCTCTGAACTGGATGTTCTGCTGATGCAAAATCTGACCGCTCTGGCACTCGCCGAATGGCTTGCCGATACTTCGCGTCCCGCGCCCGTGCTGCTCGACGTGCGCGAGCCGTGGGAAATCCAGACGGCGTCGATCGCCGGCGCCGTGTTGATTCCGATGCGTGAGATTCCCGCGCGCAGCGAAGAACTCGACGACGACGCGCAAATCGTCTGCGTCTGCCATCACGGCGCGCGCAGCGCCCAGGTCGCGATGTTCCTCGAGTCGCGCGGCCATACCAACGTCTTCAATCTGCAAGGCGGGATCGACGCGTGGTCGCGTCAGGTCGATCCGTCCGTTCCGACCTACTGATCGCACGGCGGCAATGACGGGCCAGCAGGCGTCCTCATGGCCGCTCTGGCGTTTGCCTGCCGCGCGCTTTGCACACTAGCCGCGCAGGCCGCGGGCTTCCGTCAGCCCTACGACGAAGCCTTCTCCAACGACGCCCAACTGCAAAGCGCACGCGCTTCGCTCGCCGCCAACAGCGAAGAGTTGTCGCTCGCGCGCGTCAAACTGCTGCCGCAAGTCTCGGCGTCATCCGGGTGTTGCGGCTAAAGGCGCTGCCGGCAAGGTTGGGCGGCGAGTGATGTCGGGTGGGGGTCGTGCGGCAGGTGCTGTGCGCTTGCGGCCTTCGCTTCTCTTCCTGGCTTTTTTTACTGCTTCCCGTCCTTTGGCTCTCAGGCGCTTTTTTTCGCTCCGTGACGCTCCTGCGCCAGGTTGCCGCGCGGCTCGCATCCAGTTCAACTAGCGCCTCTGCACGCCCTTCAGCAGAACACTAACGGCCAGCTTTCGTTGCGCCGCTTCTCGCCTTCGCTTCCGAAATTTCATACGGTTTCCTGCGCATCGCACAGGCACCATGCTTCCGACCTTTTGGGGAGCCATGTGATGAGATTTTTGAAGATCGCGATGCTGGCCGCAACCTTGTTGCCGCTCGCGTCGCATGCAACCCTGGGCCGTGCGCCGTCCACAGGCGCATCGTCGGCGACCCTGCTGCGCGCCACGCCGCAATCCGCCGCCGCGACGCCCGCGGCTCAACCCGCGAACGCAGCGCCCTACTCCATGCGCCAGTCGGTCGACGCCAACGGCGTCACCATCCGCGAATACATGCTGCCTCAGAACGTCGTGTTCGCGGTCAAGTGGAGCGGACCGATCCGTCCGGACATGACGGCGCTGCTCGGCAGCTACTTTCCCAACTTCGTGAACGCCGGGCAGAGCCATACAGCCGGTACAGGGCCGCTTATCGACGGCAACGACGACTTTCGCATCGAGTCCGCCGGCCGCATGGGACGCTTCAGCGGCATGGCGTGGCTGCCGCGCCTGATACCCGCCGGCGTGCGGCCCGGCGATCTGAAATAAGGCCTGCGTCGAGCGATGAGACAACGGAACATGAAGACATTGAAAAAGACGCTATGGGTCGCCGCGACCATTGCGGGCATCGCGCTTTCCGCATGCGGCGGTGGCGGCGGCTCGAGCGGCAACCAGGGCGGCAACTCCATCGGCTGGAACGCCACGCCAGACTGGATCCCGCCGCCGGGTGGCTCCGGCGATTCCGGTAGCTCGACCAATTCATCCACTCCGGCTACCGGCGAGAACACCGTGCCGGTCCGCGTCGATAAGTCGACGGGCAACGTCAACCGGCTTCTCGCGTCAATCAAGGTTTGCGTGCCGGGCACACAAGGCGCGCCCCAGTGCGTGACCGTCGACAACATGCTGGTGGACACCGGCTCGACCGGCGTGCGCATTTCAGCCCGCGCGATACCCACGCTGGCCCCTCTGCTGCTTACCCAGGCCGGGGCGGTAGACGACAAGGTCGGCTCGGCGCCGATTGCCGAGTGCGCGCCGTTCGCATCGGGCTATACGTGGGGTTCGGTCAAGCGCGCCGATATCACGATCGGCAGCAAGACAGCGAGCAATATTCCGATCCAGGTGGTTTCCGATGGCGCTTTCTCCACGCCGCCCGACTGCATTGCGCACAACGGCGGCGACCTGGGCAGATCCCTTGATGTGATGGGAGTGAGCGGCATTCTCGGCATCGACAACTTCACGGGCGACTCCCTGGATGCCCTGACCAAGGCGGTACCCGGTCTTTACTACTATTGCCCTTCGCAAAATAGCTGCGTCAGCACGCGCATGCTCGCTAGCAAAGAGGTTATGAATCCGGTCGCCGCATTCGCCACGGACAACAACGGCATGGTCATCCGTCTGCCGGCCGTGCCGGCCGCGGGCCAGGCAAGCGTGACGGGCCAGTTGGTGTTTGGCGTCGGCACCCAGCAGAACAATACCTTGCCGGCGAATGCCACTGTCATTGCGTTGGACAAGTACGGTACGTTCACGACTCAGTACAAGGGGCAGGTGTTCAACCAAAGCGTGATCGATAGCGGCACCCTCAGCTACGCGTTCCCGGATAACACGATTCCATATTCCGTTCTCGACCTGTACACGCCGGCGAGCTCGTTGAATCTGAGCGCGACGATCGAGCCGAACAACGGATCAAACGCGCCGCTGCAGATGCCCTTTTCGATCGACAACGCCAACACGCTGATGGCAAGCGGAAATGCCGCGTTCATCAACATCGGCCAGTACTTTTCGAATGGTGAAGACAACATGTTCCTGTGGGGACTGCCGTTCTTCTATGGCCGCGATGTCTACAACGTGATTGGCAATGCCAAGGTCGGCAAACTAACCGGACCATTCGTCGCGTTCTGACGACTGGCCGCATGGCCGGGCCAGGAGACGCTGCACACCAGCAGCGTCTCCTCAAGCCATTTCCGATTTTTCATTGAGACTTTTCCGGCACTCCCAATAAAGCCTCGCTGGCACCATGTTCCGACCTGTTTTCTGGAGCATGGTGATGAATTCTGTGAAGGTCGCGTTGGGCATTGCGAGCATGTTGCCACTCGCTTCTTATGCGGCATTGGGCGGTGCGCCGGGTATGGGCGCGGCCTCGCAGTCGTTGCTGCGATCGGCGGTTTCTCTCGACATGCCCGCAGCTGCCACGCCTTATACGATGCGCGCGACGTATGGCGCAGGCGGCGTCACGATTCATGAATACGTCCTGCCCAGCAATGTGGTGTTTGCCGTCACCTGGCAAGGTCCGGTGCGCCCGGACATGAGCGCGCTGCTCGGCAGCTACTTTCCCAATTTCACGAATGCCGCGGCTGAGCGTGCGCGCGGTGTCGGCCCGATGATCGAACACAACGGCGATTTCCATATCGAGTCGGCTGGCCGAGCCGGCCGCTTTTTCGGCAAGGCGTATCTGCCACGCCTGGTTCCCGTCACCGTTCGCGTGGAGCAACTGCAATGAAGCGGCGCGCGGATTTATCCAACTCACTAAACATGACAACTTTGAACAAGACGCTTTGCTGCGCGCTTCTGGGTGCCAGCGTGGTGCTGTCTGCTTGTGGTGGCGGTGGTAGTGGCGATGATGGCAGCGCCAATGCGGCGAAGAATAGCGATAAGCCGGCAGCGGGGTCGATAGGGATACCGCCGGCTTCTCCGTCGGGCGCGAGTGGTGCGACTACGTCTACTCCAACTCCGGCGCCAACGACGGCTCCGACGCCTGCGCCTACACCTGCTTTGAATCCTGCAGCGACGCCAATTCCAACGCCGACTCCGACTCCAACTCCAACTCCGACTCCGACTCCAACACCGACGCCAACACCGACGCCAACACCGACGCCAACACCGATTCCAACCCCAACACCAACTCCTGCACCGACTCCGACTCCTGCACCGACTCCACCCCCCACCTCCAACACCGTCCCCATCACCATCGAACGATGGACGGGCAACAACGCGAACATGCCGTACGTAACCGCCACGATCTGCTTCCCCGGCGTTCAGGGCAGCAATCAATGCGCGACGGTCGATCACATGCAACTCGACACCGGCTCGGTCGGCGTGCGCGTGCTCGGCAGCGCGTTGGGTTCCACGCTCGCCGCCCGCCTGCCGACGCAAACAGGCGCCACCGACGACCCAACCGGCAACGCGTCGATCGCCGAATGCGCCGTGTTCGGCTCGGGCTACACGTGGGGATCCATCAAGCGCGCCGACGTCACGATCGGCGGCAAGACAGCAGGCAACATGCCGCTGCAAGTGATTGCCGACGGCCAGTACTCGACGCCGTCGGACTGCCAGTCGCGCGGCGTCTATAACCTCGGTTCGGCAACGGCACTCGGCGCCAACGGCGTGATCGGCATCGGCCCTGCACAGCGCGATTTCCCCGCGGCGGCGCAGACCGTACTGCCATCGGCTTACTACTACTGCACGTCGGCGACGTCATGCGCGAATACACGTGTTCCGCTCGACACGCAGGTCATGAATCCAGTCGCCGATTTCACGTCCGACAACAACGGCACGATCATCCGTCTGCCTGCGCTACCCGCGGGCGGCCAGGCAAGCGTCACGGGTGAACTGGTGTTCGGCATCGGCACGCAGAAGAACAACGCCATGCCCTCGCAGCCGAACATTCTCGCGCTCGACCAGTACGGCTATTTCTCGACCACGTACAAGGGCAACACGTTTAGCAGCGCCATCGACAGCGGGTCGAACGCGAACATCTTCGCGGACTATACGGTTCCATTTTCCGGCCACTGGTACGTGCCGGCCACCACGCTCAGCCTGTCGGCGATCTTGACAGGCGTCGACAAGGCCGCCCCGTCCGTCAACGTGCCATTCTCACTGGCTAACGGCTGGAATCTGATGGCAAATCAGTACGCGGCCTACGACAGCCTCGGTTCGCCATCGGCCGGCATGTTCATCTGGGGCTTGCCGTTCTTCTTCGGCCGCAGCGTATACACCGCGATCAACAACGTGATGATCGGCAAGCAACCGGGGCCATTCATCGCTTTCTGATCAAACGCACGCTCAGCAAAAAGGCCGGCGTCTCACGACGTCGGCCTTTTTGCGTTCCGAACAAAAGCGCTGCTATTTACTCCACCTCTTTCAACACCTCCGCCACCGTCCCAAAGATCTCCTCGATCTGCGCCTCGTCGACGATCAGCGGCGGCGAGAACGCCAGAATGTCGCCCGTATAACGCGTCAACACGCCCTTCTCAAAGCAGCGCACGAAGACATCATAGGCGCGAGCCCCAGGCGCACCTGAACGCGACGCCAGCTCCACCCCACCCACGAGCCCAAGATTGCGCACATCGATCACATGACGCTCGCCTTGCAGCTTATGGATCGCCTTCTCAAACACTGGCGCCATCCGTGCGGCCTGTTCGAACAATTGATCACGCTCATACAGATCGATCGTCGCGCACGCCGCGGCCGCGGCGATCGGGTGCCCTGAGTACGTGTAGCCGTGAAACAGCTCGATGCCGGCCGGCGCGCCGTTCACGATCGAATCGTGAATCTTCGCGCTCGCCGCCACCGCGCCCATCGGCGCGGCCGCATTGTTGGTGCCCTTGGCCATGGTCAGCATGTCGGGCGTGACGCCGAAGTACTGCGCGGCGAACGGCGCACCCAGCCGTCCCCAACCGGTGATCACTTCATCGAAGATCAGCAGGATGCCGTGCTTGTCGCAGATTTCCCGCAGCCGCTGCAAATAGCCTTGCGGCGGAATCAGCACGCCGGTGGAACCGGCCACCGGCTCGACGATCACCGCGGCAATCGTCGACGCATCGTGCAGCGTGACGAGCCGCTCGAGTTCATCGGCGAGATGCGCGCCCCAGCCTGGCTGTCCTTTCGAAAACGCCGCTTCCTTGATGTTCAGGGTATGCGGCAGGTGATCGACCGATGGCAGCAGGCCGCCCGAAAACGCCTTGCGATTCGGTGCGATGCCACCCACCGAAATGCCGCCGAAGCCCACGCCGTGATAACCGCGCTCGCGTCCGATGAACCGCGTGCGCTGCCCTTCGCCACGCGAACGGTGATACGCCAGCGCGATCTTCAGCGCGGTATCGACGGCTTCCGAGCCCGAGTTCACGAAGAAGATGTGCTTGAGATCGCCCGGCGTATGCCGCGCGATTTTTGTCGCGGCCTCGAAGGCCTTCGGATGCCCCATCTGAAAGGTCGGCGCGAAATCCATTTCAGCCGCCTGCGCCTGCACGGCGGCCACGATCTCGTCGCGGCAATGGCCCGCGTTGACGCACCACAGCCCCGCCGTGCCATCGAGGATGCGCCGCCCATCGTGCGACGTGTAGTACATCCCCTTCGCGCTCGCCAGCAACCGTGGCGCGCTCTTGAACTGGCGGTTCGCCGTGAAAGGCATCCAGAACGCGGACATATCGGGTGGCTTGACGCCGGCGCGCTCATTCATGTCGTGTCTCCTCGCGTGAGTGGACTTTCAGTGTAGGCACAGCGCGGCCCATGCACAAAGGGGCGGCGGCCATGCACCGCTGATGCCCGCTGGCGGACACGCGCGCTTCGTTGCGGCGCGGCACGCACCTGAACGAGGCGAAGCGGCCGGTCCTGCACCAATTCTGCGCCGCATTACGCATAAGCCGGCCGAGTCACATCCGCGCTGCAGCATGCACTGCACGCCGTTCACGTCGAATTTACTGCATGGCATGTGCCTTGCAGTACACAAGCGGCAAGTCATGCGGGATAAGCCCTGCTGACCGAAATCGACGCCCATAAACAGTCACCATCAATGGCAAGGGGATATACATGAAACGTCGCAGTCTGTTGAAGTTCGGCTCCATGTCGGGCGCGCTGGCGCTTGCAGGTCAGGTTCCTTTTGCGCAGGCGCAATCCGGCAGCGGTCCGATCAAGGTGGGTATTCTGCATTCGCTATCGGGCACGATGGCGATCTCGGAGACCTCGCTCAAGGACACCGCGTTGATGACCATTGCGGACATCAACAAGAACGGCGGCGTGATGGGCCGTCAACTGGAGCCGGTGGTGGTCGACCCGGCGTCGAACTGGCCGCTCTTCGCTGAAAAAGCGCGTCAGCTGATCACCCAGGACAAGTGCGCCGTGGTGTTCGGCTGCTGGACCTCGGTGTCGCGTAAATCGGTGCTGCCGGTGTTCGAGGAACTGAACGGCCTGCTGTTCTACCCGGTGCAATACGAAGGCGAGGAAATGTCGCGCAACGTGTTCTACACGGGCGCGGCGCCGAACCAGCAGGCGATTCCTGCGACCGAATACCTGATGAGCGCGGAAGGCGGCGGCGCCAAGCGCTTCTTCCTGTTGGGCACCGACTATGTGTACCCCCGCACGACCAATAAGATCCTGCGCGCGTTCCTCAAGTCGAAGGGCGTGCAGGAAGCCGATATCCAGGAGGTCTACACGCCGTTCGGCCATAGCGACTATCAGACCATCGTCGCGAACATCAAGACGTTCTCGCAAGGCGGCAAGACCGCGGTGATCTCGACGGTGAACGGCGACTCGAACGTGCCGTTCTACAAGGAGCTGGGCAACCAGGGGCTGAAGGCGTCGGACGTGCCGGTCGTCGCGTTCTCGGTCGGCGAGGAAGAACTGCGCGGTATCGATACGAAGCCGCTGGTCGGCAACCTGGCCGCATGGAACTACTTCATGTCGCTGCGCAACCCGGCCAACGAGAAGTTCAAGAAGCAATGGGCCGCATGGGTCGCGCAGAACAACCTGCCGGGCGGCACCAAGCGCGTGACCAACGACCCGATGGAAGCGACCTTCGTCGGCATTCATTTGTGGAAGCAGGCGGTCGAGAAAGCGAAGAGCACGGACGTCGACAAGGTGCGCGTGGCGATGGTCGGTCAAAGTTTCGCAGCGCCGTCGGGCTTCACGCTGGAAATGGACGGCAATCACCACCTGCACAAACCGGTGATGATCGGCGAAGTGCGTGCCGACGGTCAGTTCAACGTGGTGTGGCGGACCAAGACCGCGATCCGCGCGCAGCCGTGGAGCCCGTTCATTGCCGGCAATTCGAGCAAGCCGGATGTGGTCAGCTCGATCCCGGCGTTCCTGAAGCGCTCGCGCGTCGCCTGACAGGAAGGCGTGCCGCGGCGGCAAAGCTAGCCGCCGTGACATGCCGATGCCATCCCGCGACGGGCGTGCCCACCGCGCCCGCTTTCGTGCCGTGATCCGGCGTCCCGGCGGCACGGCCTTCGCGCGCAGCAACCCGACGGCGCGGCAACGGCGCTTGCCCGTATGCCGCGCCGCTCCGCCGGATTTTCTTCAAAGGCCACCATGGCGTTTTCGATCCTCACCTTCACACGACAACGCGCACGAACACTGGCACGACGACTCGCGCGGCGCGGCGTCGCCGGCATCGCGCTCGTGCTGCTCGCCGGCGCGCCGCTGGCCGCCTTCGCGCTGACGCAAGCCGATGTCGCGCCGCTCGCCGGCGACGATTTCGATGCGAAATCCGCAGCCATCGACAAACTGATCGCCAATCACGACAAGGAATCGATGGCGGTGCTCAAAGCGCTGTCCGAAGACAGCGCGCTCGCCACCGACGCGGGCGCCGTGCTGCTGCAGGACGGCGACACCGCGCACGACGCCGTCACCGGCAAGACCATCGCCGCGGGCGACGCCCAGCCGATCACGCTAAACAACCTGCTGCGCTCGAAAGTCGCCGGCGCGTTGTCCGGTCTGCAACTCGATGCACCGGACGTGGCGACGCGTGCCGCCGCAGTCACGGCGCTGCTGCAGAACCCCGATCCGTCGATCAAACCGCTCGTCGACGCGGCTCGCGCGAAGGAAACCGATCCCGCGTTGAAGAAGCGCCTCGACACGCTGTGGGCGATGACGGCCCTGCACGACGCCGATCCGGCCAAGCGCCTCGAAGCCGTGCAACTGGTCGCCGCGCGGCACGACCTCGACATGAACGAACTGCTGCGGCCGCTCGTCGCGAAGAAGCCCGACGGCACCTTCGTGGAAGCCGACGACCGCGTGCGCGCCGCCGCGCAAAGCGGCATCGACGAACTCGATGCGATCCAGCGCCGCAGCCAGATCGCCGGCACGCTGTTCGCGGGCCTGTCGCTCGGCAGCGTGCTGCTGCTCGCCGCGCTGGGTCTCGCTATCACGTACGGGCTGATTGGCGTGATCAACATGGCGCACGGCGAATTCCTGATGATCGGCGCGTACGCGACCTATGTCGTGCAGAACCTGTTTCAGCGCTTCGCGCCCGGCGCTTTCGACTGGTATCCGCTGCTCGCCATTCCAGCCTCGTTCGTCGCCGCGGGACTGGTGGGCATCGTGCTCGAACGGCTAGTGCTCAAGCATCTGTACGGCCGTCCGCTCGAAACGCTGCTGACCACCTTCGGCATCAGCCTGATCCTGATTCAGGCAACGCGCATGCTGTTCGGCGCGCAGAACGTGCAGGTGGTCAACCCGGCGTGGATGAGCGGCGGCGTCACCGTCTTGCCCAATCTGATCCTGCCGTACAACCGGCTCGCGATTCTCGCGTTCTCGCTGATCGTGGTCGGGATCGCATGGGCCGTGCTCACGAAGACGCGCCTCGGACTCTTCGTGCGCGCCGTCACGCAGAACCGGCGCATGGCGGCCTGCGTCGGCGTGAAGACCGCGCGGGTCGATTCGTATGCGTTCGCGTTCGGCGCGGGCATCGCGGGTCTGGGCGGCTGTGCGCTCTCGCAGATCGGCAATGTCGGACCGGACCTCGGTCAGAGCTACATCATCGATTCGTTCATGGCCGTGGTGCTGGGCGGTGTCGGTCAACTGGCCGGCACGGTGATCGGCGGCTTCGGGCTCGGGCTCATCAGCAAAGCGATCGAACCGTTCTGGGGCGCGGTGCTCGCGAAGATCGCCGTGCTCGTGCTGATCGTGTTGTTCATCCAGAAGCGTCCGCAGGGCATGTTCGCCCTCAAGGGCCGCAGCGCGGAGGCATGAGATGACATCGGCAACCTCATCGGCTCACGTCGGCGCAACGAGCGGCGGCGCACTAGCCGGCCGCGACCCGCAAGCAGGTTTCGCACTCGGCCTGCCGCCGCGCCCCGCGCTGTTGTCGCGGCGCGCATGGCTCGCGCTGATCGCGTTGATCATCGTCTTCGGCCTGGGCGTGCCGTTCGCCACGCTGGTGGTGCCGGAGACGAGCGCGCTGCATCTGTCCGCCTATGCGACGACGATCACCGGCAAATTCATGTGCTACGCAATCGCGGCGCTCGCGCTCGATCTCGTGTGGGGCTACTGCGGCATTCTGAGCCTCGGCCACGCACTGTTCTTCGCGCTCGGCGGCTACGCGATCGGCATGTATCTGATGCGCTCGATCGGTCACGAAGGCAAATACGGCAGCGACCTGCCCGACTTCATGGTGTTTCTCGACTGGCATCAACTGCCGTGGTACTGGCAAGGCACGCAGCATCTCGGTTACGCACTGCTGCTGGTGGTGCTGGTGCCGGCCGTGGTGGCGTGGGTGTTCGGCTTCTTCACGTTCCGCTCGCGGGTGAAGGGCGTCTATCTGTCGATCATCACGCAAGCCATGACCTTCGCCGCGATGCTGCTGTTCTATCGCAACGAAACGGGCTTCGGCGGCAATAACGGCTTTACCGACTTCAAGCGCATCGGCGGCTTTCCGATCACGCATCCGGGCACGCGCACCGCCCTCTTGCTGATCACCTTCGCGGTGCTGATCCTCGCCTTCCTCGGCGCGCGGGCGATCGTCACTTCGAAGCTCGGCCGCGTCGTGACTGCGGTGCGCGACGGCGAAACGCGTTTGATGTTCCTCGGCTACAGCCCGCTCGCGTACAAGCTTTTTCGTGTGGACCGTGTCCGCCGTGTTGTGCGGCATCGCCGGCGCGCTGTACGTGCCGCAGGTCGGCATCATCAATCCGGGCGAGATGTCGCCGGGCAACTCGATCGAAATGGCGATCTGGGTCGCCGTGGGTGGACGCGGCACCTTGATCGGCCCGATCATCGGCGCCTTCGCGGTGAATGGCGCAAAGAGCTTCTTCACGGCGAACTTCCCTGAATACTGGCTGTTCTTTCTCGGTCTGATTTTCGTGCTGGTCCCGCTGTTCCTGCCGAACGGCATCATGGGACTGATCGAACTCGTGACGCGCAAGAGGAACCGCTCATGAACGAAAACCCGATGGTTCCTGATCTGGCTTTACCGGAAGAACCCGCTGAAACGTCGTTGAGCGGTGTCGCGAGCATGGGGCATGCGGTCGTGCCCGGCGAGATCGACGTGTCGCACGGCACGATCCTGTACCTCGAAGACGTGACCGTGAGCTTCGACGGCTTTCGCGCGCTGAATGCGCTGACCCTGCAGATCGATGCCGGCGAATTGCGTTGCATCATCGGTCCGAACGGCGCCGGCAAAACGACGATGATGGACGTCATCACCGGCAAGACGGAGCCGGATTCCGGCAAGGTGTATCTCGGCCAGTCGATCGACCTGACACGCATGAACGAGCCGTCGATTGCGCGTGCGGGCATCGGCCGCAAGTTTCAGAAGCCCACGGTGTTCGAGCAGCATCCCGTGTGGGAAAACCTCGAACTGGCGATGAAGGCCGACAAGGGCTGGTGGGCCTCGTTACGCGCGCGTCTGGATCGCGAGGCGCAAGCACGCATTGAAGAGACGCTGGCGCTGATCGGTCTGGAGAGCGAAGCGCGACGTCTTGCGGGCGAGCTGTCGCACGGTCAGAAGCAACGGCTCGAAATCGGCATGTTGCTGATGCAGCAGCCGGCGTTGCTGCTGCTCGACGAACCGGCCGCCGGCATGACCGACGACGAAACCATGCAGCTCGCCGAGCTGCTCAATCATCTGCGCGGCACCTGTTCGATGATGGTCGTCGAGCACGATATGGAGTTCGTCGCGGCGCTATCAGGCGAAGCCGGCAAGGTCACGGTGATGGCCGAAGGACGCGTACTCGCTCACGGCACGCTCGACGAAGTGAAGCGCGACGAGACGGTCATCGAGTCTTATCTGGGCCGGTGAAACGGGGCGGTGACACGGGCCGGTGAAACGGGCCGATGAAACGGGTCGGTGTAACAAAAGGGTCGAACGGACATGTTAGAAGTAGAAAACCTGAACCAGTACTACGGCGGCAGCCACATTCTGCGCGATGTGAAGCTCACCGTGCCCGACGGCAAACTCACCGTTCTGCTCGGCCGCAACGGCGTGGGCAAGACCACGCTGCTGCGCTGCCTGATGGGCGTCGTGCAAACGAAGAGCGGGTCCATCGCCTGGCGCGGTGCGCCGATCACCAAACTGCCCACCTACTCGCGCGTGGAAAAAGGCCTCGCTTATGTGCCGCAGGGGCGCGATATCTTTCCGCGCTTGACCGTCGAAGAAAATCTGCTGGTGGGCGCCGCCAGCAAGAAAGCGCCCAAGAAGATCCCGGATCGTATCTATGAACTGTTTCCGGTACTGAAGGATATGCGCAGCCGCCGCGGCGGGGATCTTTCCGGCGGTCAGCAGCAGCAGCTTGCCATTGGGCGGGCGCTGATGAGCGATCCGCAATTGCTGATTCTCGATGAACCCACTGAGGGTATCCAGCCGTCGATCATTCAGGATATCGGCCGCACGCTGCGTCAACTGGTCGAGGAAATGGGCATGACGGTGCTGCTCGTCGAGCAGTACTACGACTTCGCCAAGGACATCGCCGATCGGTATTGGGTGATGAGCCGCGGCGAGATCATCGCGGGCGGAGAAGGCGCCAATATGGATGCGGATGGCGTGCGGACGTTGATCGCCGTGTAAGCGGCACCTGCAAGCTGGCGTGCTATTCTCGCCGCATCCTGTGGCAACGCCGTTGAGCGTTGCTTGACGTGCGCAGGCACGATTTGCTTTTCTCCGTCTGGTCGCATTCCATTCGCATGTCGCT
Source organism: Paraburkholderia sp. BL9I2N2 (assembly GCF_004339745.1). GTDB lineage: Bacteria > Pseudomonadota > Gammaproteobacteria > Burkholderiales > Burkholderiaceae > Paraburkholderia. Next base: position 3,367,513 of record NZ_SMGP01000001.1, read on the forward strand.
TCACGAAAATCACGTTACGCTCGCTGCCGCTCAGGCCGGTGCGCATTCGCTATGGCGCGCGCGTCTTGAACTTGGGTTCGTCAAGGATGGCGAACGGACTACGCTCAAGCACCGGTTGCATGATGGGCCGTTGCGGGTTCAAAGGCCGCTTTATCCTGAAGGACAGGGTGTCTGTCATGCGGTGATCGTGCACCCGCCTGGAGGGATCGCGGGTGGGGATCGCCTTGCTATTGATGTCGATGTCGGTGCCGAGGCGCATGCTGTTATTACCACGCCGGGGGCGACCAAGTGGTACAAGTCCAATGGACGTGAAGCGCAGCAGCATATCGCCGTGCGCGTCGGTGAGCGGGCTAAGCTCGATTGGCTGCCGCAGAATAATATCGTTTTCGATCAGGCGAATGCGAAGCTTAATTTTTCGTTGACGCTTGGTGAAGGCGCGACTGCGATCGGGTGGGATGCGACGCAGCTTGGGCGGCAGGCTGCTGGTGAACGGTGGTCCGATGGTCGTTTGTGTGCGGTGTCTCGGATCGTTGGGGCTAACGGGGAGTTGCTCTGGTTTGAACGGGCCAGTCTCTCGGCAAATGATTCGCTGCGCGATGCTGCTCAAGGGTTGGCCGGGTTTCCTGCCTATGGGACGCTTTGGGCCGTTGGGGATGCTTGTGATGATGCGCTTGCTGAAGCGTTGACTGCTCAACTGCCGTTTGATGATTCTGTTCGGGTTGCCGCTTCTTGTGTGACTTCGCGAGTGCTCGTCGTGCGCGGGGTTGCGAGGTCGATGGAGATGTTGCAGCGGGCGCTTATCAAATGCTGGATTCAGTTGCGGCCGGTTGTGCATGGGGTTGAGGGGGTGCCTTTGCGGATTTGGGCCACTTGAGGTTGGCCTTTCCTTGAAGTCACGGTGGTCTATTGGCGTTGCCCCTGTGCGGGGCGGCACCTACTTTCTTTGCATGCCGCAAAGAAAGTAGGCAAAGAAAGCGGCTTCACACCGCTAGCCCATAAGCGGGTCCCCCGCGCAGTCGCGGTAGTGGTGCATCTGGAATCCGTGCTCTCGCACATTCCGCGTTCGTGACACAGCCGTCATTCTTCCGGCGGCGCTGCGCGCGCCGTCGTGGTCTTCGTACATGCATGTCTTGAAACGTCTGGACATTTAGATCGTATGGCCTAGCCTGGGTCCGTGCGGCCATTTACGTGCGAGGTCGCACATAACGCATTCCGCGATCCCCTTACAATCGTCCAGCGCAGATGAACGCTAAGGATCACCGAATGCGTTTCGTATACCTCGTCTTACCGGCCATCGTATGCTGCGCGTGCTCGCAGCATGATAGTCGCGCGGCCTTTTCTCCAGAGGATCGCGGTATCGAAAGCGCTGTGCACGAATGGAGAGACAAGTTCGACCCGCTGTGGCGATATAACCGCACAACGTGCGGAGCCGGGAGCGTCGCGCTCGCTGATGTTAAAAGTCTGGTCCAGCAGCTCTTGCATGTGTCGACGGCGACTGCCTGCGATCGCCTGACGGCGCTGCCTGAAACCTACAACACGCAAGTCGACGGCAACCACGCGAGCGTGGTGGTGCAAAACGTCGACGGCCGGCCGGGTAGTCGGATCCAGTTCGTTCTTGCTTCGTCGGCCGGCGGCTGGGCGGTGCAGAAAGTGTCGGCGGCAAGCGCGCTGTCCGCGACGACTATCTTCGACGCATCACAGGCAGGTTCTGGCGATGGGCGCATCGAGCCGGCTTATTCGGCATGGATTCCGCACGGCGCAGCGCCTTGGGACATCACTCACGTCATTAGCTACGGCCAATCGCTCAGCCAGGGGTTTTTTAACAAACCCGTACTGTCCACCCGTCAACGTTATTCCTCGTTGCGATTCAACGGCGGCGTGCGGGCTCAAGACGGCGTGCAAAGCGAAGGCGTCGAAGTGGCGTACAAGCAGTTCGTACCGTTAGTCGAGACTCAATGGGGTGACAAGGCCGAGACGCCGACCAGCGGGACGCTGAATATGGCCATGCAATTGATCGAGCAGGAGAACCTGCAAAGTCATGCGGATCTCCCCTACCGGTTTATTGGATCGGCACCGGGTGAAGGATCGATGGACATTGCGACGCTGTCGGCACCAGGGCGCTATTACTCACAGCTGCTGCGAGACATCGCCCAGGGAAAACGGCTCGCGGACGCCCAAGGCAAGACTTACGGCGTCGGCGCAATCACGTGGACGCAAGGGGAAGCCGACGATTCCAGCCAGACATCGATTCCGACTTACATTGCGAAGCTAAGGAGCTTGCGGGCCGACGTCGATCGCGATGCCAAGGCATTGACGGGACAGAAACAGGACGTCGAGATGATCACCTATCAGGTGGCCACGCATCGCCATTTCGATCAGCGGTATCCGCACATCGCGCTCGCGCTGCTGGAAGCCAGCCACGAAGATCCACACATTCATCTGGCTGTGCCGATGTATCTCTTTCGTTACGTGGACGGTGGACATACCGACAATCGCAGCACCGAATGGATGGGCGCCTACTATGGGCTGGTCCTGAAGAGGATTCTGATCGACAAACAGACGTGGACGCCTCTCGAGCCGTTGAACTGGCGACGCGAGGGCACGACGGCCGTGCTGCGCTTCAATGTCCCCGCCCCGCCTCTCAGATGGGACACGACGCAGGTTGCCGGCAATTCGGACTATGGTTTCTCGTTGCGCCTGCCGTCCGGCGACTTGCTGCCGATCCAGTCGGTATCGATCACCGGACCCGACGAGGTGAGCATTATGGCTAAATCGCCTATCCCTGCCGGTACGCACATCGAGTACGCATTCAACGGCGTTGGCGTCGCGGGAAGCCGTTATGGTCCGCGTGGCAATCTGCGGGATTCACAGGGCGACGTGATCCGCTTCAATGACGGACGCGAATCGATGCGCCTCGACAACTGGTGCGTGATTTTCGATGTGCAGCTTTAGCACTGCATGAAGGCCCGGCCGCATCGCATGGCAACATGAACCCGAACGAGGGAATGGTGAAAGAAGAGCGCATCAGAGGCGGCCTGGCAATTTCCATCATTGCGATCGTGTGCGCCGAAGTGCTGCACCGGATCAGCGACGCCGGTTTCCTGCAAGATGGTCACGTGTCTCGCGTCCTGAAGATTGTTCAGTACGCCGCAAGCACGTCGGGATACCCGACGGTCTTCTTCCTTCTCGGCATGAGTGCGCTAACGTATTTGCAACGCTCTCGCGCCGCGCTGCTGAAATCAATCGCCCTGGCCGTGCTCTATCCCTATCTGCTGTGGTCGATATTGCAGATGGCTGTGCAGTGGCTCGTCGCGGACTATAAAGACTACGCCGCCGAGCAGTTCGAATTGACTCGTCTGGCATCGGCACCCGTTGGGCAATTCTGGTTTCTTTACGCGCTGTTCATCTGTCAGATCGTCGCGTGCATCAGCGTATGGCCACGGCCCACAAAGGTCCGATGCGCGTTGACGGTGGCAAATCGCGGCCTGATCGCCGCGATGATCCTCGTCAGCGCCACCGTCGCGATACGGAGCCACTGGGGCATTGTCACAATGACGTCTTGGGGCCTTGTCTTCTTTCTGTCCGGCGTGCTGCTCGCCTCCCGGTCGGACCGGCAAAGCGGCAACGCCTCTGGCCTTCGCGTCGCGTTGGTAGCGGGAATCGCGTTTGCAGCCGCCGCGATCGTGGGGCAACGTTCAGGCCACTATCTGGACTTATATTCTCTACTGACAAGTTTTCTGGGTATCGCGGCGGCCCTTTCGGTTGGACGGTGCCTGCCGATATGGCGAACGTCGCGCTGGATCGCGTCGATCGGCTCCTCGTGGAAGCCGGTCTACCTCCTGCATGTGTTCGCAACCGCGTTGGTCTGGAATGCGTTGCTGGCCCGCGGCATCAGTCAGCCACTTGTCCACTTCGTGCTCGGGAGTGCGGCCGGTTTGGCGTTACCGATAGCGATCTATCTGATAACGAAGCGCCTTGGAATCGCGAGTTGGGCAGGCTTCGATGAGCTTGCGGCAGTGCGGAGCGAAGGCACGCCGTTTTCAGGCGCCGCTCCGCGGAGTCCTGACAAGGCCGCAAAGTCACGTGCGTGACTTTGGCCATCGGGAGTCGTGTCGGCGTCAAGCATGAGCACTGCTTCACTGGCACGGTGTGGCCTTTCACCGGCGTAAGACAGGGCGTGCACCAATCCGGCGCATGTCGACGCCTCAACTGAGTGCATCCCTCGTCCTGCCGTGCCGCCAGCCCATGCTGCACCGCCATGGCACATACCTTGCGTCGCCATTCCCCACGATGCTGCCGCGTCCTGACGGCAGCCGACCGGCTCGTCGCCACCACCGCTCACAGAACATGACTCGATCGACTCTTCGCCCCGCGCGTCGCGCCTGGCTCGCCGCACTGCTGCTCTCGCCCGTCCTCGCCGTCAATGCGCCCGCCGCTCACGCGGATACGCTCGATAACATTGCCAAGGCCGGTGTGCTCAAAGTCGCCGTGCCGGAAGACTATCCGCCGTTCGGTTCGGTCGGCGCGGACATGAAGCCGCAAGGCTACGACATCGACACAGCCGCCCTGCTCGCGAAGTCGATGAACGTGAAGCTCGAACTCGTGCCGGTCAATAGCGCCAATCGCATCCCCTATCTGCAAACGGGCAAGGTCGATCTGGTGATCTCGTCGCTCGGCAAGACGCCGGATCGCGAGAAGGTGATCGATTTTTCGACCGCCTATGCGCCGTATTACCAGGGCGTGTTCGGTCCCGCCGATATCAAGGTCAGCGGCCCCGCGGATCTGACCGGCAAGACGGTCGGCGCAACCCGCGGCGCGCTGGAGGAAATCGGTCTCACGCAAATGGCGCCGAACGCGACCATCAAGCGCTTCGAGGACAACAACGCGACTATCGCCGCGTTCCTGTCGGGCCAGGTGCAGTTGATCGCCGCGGGCAACATCGTCGCGGCCGCGATCCTCGCGAAGAATCCGCCGCGCCGCCCGGAACCGAAGTTCGTCATCAAGAATTCGCCGTGCTTCGTTGGCATGAACAAGAACGAGCCACGCCTGCAGCAAAAAGTGAACGCCGCCATCGTGCAAGCGAAGCAGGACGGCACGCTCAACACGATGTCGAAGAAGTGGTTCAGCGCGCCGCTGCCGGCCGATCTGTAAGCGCGCCGTTAGCCGAACTTGATACCGTGACTGGCTTATCCGGCATTGCACTCGTCATGGACACATCCCGTGCAGCGCACGCGATCGCGGCCATGACGCGCAGCGTCTATCATTGTCGCGGCCGGTCCCGCCCGGGATCGTCACAACGACCGTTGCAACCCTACGCACTCATTCGATGAAGCTGACACCTCGCGAGAAGGACAAGCTGCTGATCTTCACCGCCGCGCTGCTTGCCGAACGGCGCCGTGCGCGCGGCCTCAAACTGAACTATCCGGAAGCGATCGCCTTCATCACCGCCGCGCTGATGGAAGCGGCTCGCGACGGCAAGACCGTCGCCGAGGTGATGCACTACGGCACCACTCTGCTCACCCGCGACGACGTCATGGAGGGCGTGCCGGAGATGATTCCCGACATTCAGGTCGAAGCCACGTTCCCCGACGGCACCAAGCTCGTCACCGTTCACCATCCGATTCCCTAATCACCGAAATCACATAAGGCAGCCCCAGATGATTCCCGGCGAACTCCTCATCGACGACGGCGAACACGAACTCAACGCGGGCCGCGCCACCGTCACGGTGGTCGTGTCGAATACCGGCGACCGTCCGGTGCAAATCGGCTCGCACTATCACTTCTATGAAGTGAACGAGGCGCTCGCGTTCGATCGCGAAGTCGCGCGCGGCTTCCGGCTGAACATCGCGGCGGGCACCGCCGTGCGCTTCGAACCCGGCCAGGAGCGCACCGTCGAACTGGTTGCATTGGCGGGCGATCGCGTCGTCTACGGCTTCAACGGCAAGGTGATGGGCAAGCTGTGAGGCCCCGCCCTCTCTCGTCACGAGCCCAGATCGCCCTGTTCATTTCCGGACCCACACCATGACCTTACGCATTGGCCGCCGCGCGTACGCGGAAATGTTCGGCCCCACCACCGGCGACCGCGTGCGCCTCGCCGACACCGAATTGCTGATCGAAGTCGAGCGTGACTTCACCACCTACGGCGAAGAAGTGAAGTTCGGCGGCGGCAAAGTGATTCGCGACGGCATGGGCCAGTCGCAACGCGTGCATGCCGACGTGGTCGATACCGTCGTGACGAATGCCGTGATTCTGGATCACTGGGGCATCGTCAAGGCCGACATCGGCATCAAGGACGGCCGCATCGCCGCGATCGGCAAAGCGGGCAATCCCGACATCCAGCCGAACGTGACGATCGCGATCGGCGCCTCCACCGAAGTGATCGCGGGCGAAGGCCTGATCGTGACGGCGGGCGGCATCGACACGCATATTCACTTCATCAGCCCGCAGCAGATCGAAGAAGCGCTCGCGAGCGGTGTGACCACCATGCTCGGCGGCGGCACCGGTCCGGCCACGGGCACGAACGCCACGACCTGTACGCCGGGTCCGTGGCATCTCGAACGCATGCTGCAAGCGGCTGACGGTTATCCGATGAATCTCGGCTTTCTCGGCAAGGGCAACGTAAGCCAGCCGCAGCCGGCGCTGGAGCAGATCGCCGCGGGCGCAATCGGTTTGAAGTTGCATGAGGACTGGGGCACCACGCCGGCGGCGATCGACAACTGTCTCTCCGTCGCCGACGATACCGACACGCAGGTCGCAATCCACACGGACACGCTGAACGAAGCGGGTTTTGTCGAAGCGACCGTGGCCGCTTTCAAGGGCCGCACGATCCACACGTATCACACGGAAGGCGCGGGCGGCGGCCACGCGCCGGACATCATCAAGGTATGCGGCGAAGCGAACGTGCTGCCCTCCTCGACCAATCCGACGCGCCCGTACACCGTCAACACGCTCGAAGAGCACCTCGACATGCTGATGGTGTGCCATCACCTCGATCCGTCGATTGCGGAAGACATCGCGTTCGCCGAATCGCGCATTCGCCGCGAAACGATTGCCGCCGAAGACATCCTGCACGATCTCGGCGCGCTGTCGATGCTGTCGTCGGATTCGCAGGCCATGGGCCGGGTCGGCGAAGTGATCATCCGCACGTGGCAGACGGCGCACAAGATGAAGGTGCAACGCGGCGCGCTGCCTGAGGACAACGCGCACCACGACAACTTCCGTGCGAAGCGCTACGTCGCCAAGTACACGATCAACCCGGCGATCACGCACGGCATCGCGCATGAAGTCGGCTCGATCGAGCCGGGCAAGTGGGCTGACCTGGTGTTCTGGGAACCGGCGTTCTTCGGCATCAAGCCGTCGCTGATCCTCAAGGGCGGCATGATCGCGATGGCGCAGATGGGCGATCCCAACGCATCGATTCCGACGCCGCAGCCGGTGCATTATCGCGAGATGTTCGCGACGCGCGGCGGCGCATTGGGACGCACGTCGCTGACCTTCGTCTCGCAGATCGCCGCCGATGCCGGCGTCGGCGAACGCTACGGCCTGAACAAGCGTATCGTTGCGGTCAGGAACTGCCGCAACATCTCGAAGGCAGACATGATCCACAATGCGTGGCGCCCGGCGATCAGCGTCGATCCGGAAACCTATCAGGTGATCGCCGACGGTCAGTTGCTGACCTGCGAACCGGCCACCGTGCTGCCGATGGCGCAACGCTACTTTCTGTTCTAAATCATGCGCACCATCGACAAACTCATCGCGCCGCATCTGAAGCTCGCACCCGTGCTGGTCAAGCGCGCACCGACCCTGACGCTGGCGTTCGACGACCGGCGCAAGAGCCGGCTCGCGGCCACGCTCGATAGCGGCGAAGAAGTCGCGCTGCTGCTGCCGCGCGGCACTGTGCTGCGCGAGGGCGACGTCCTGGTCGCCGACGACGGCGGCCTCGTGCGCGTCGTCGCCGCGCCGGAAACGGTGCTCTACGTGCGCGCGAAAGATGCGTTGACGCTCACGCGCGCCGCCTATCACCTCGGCAATCGCCACACGCCGGTGGAAGTCGGCGCGGACTATCTGAAGCTCGAATACGATCCGGTGCTGGCCGACATGCTCAAGCGCATCGGCGCGACGGTCGATCAGGTCTCGATGCCGTTCCAGCCGGAATCCGGCGCGTATGGCGGCGGCCATAAGCATGGTCACGACGAAACCTTCGCCGAAGACTATGCGCTCGCGCAGCAGGTGTTCGGCGAGCATCATGGGCATGAGCATTCGCATGACCATGAGCATGAGCATAGCCACGCGGCGCAAGGGCATGCGCATTCGCACGGCCATGACCACGGCCATGAGCACGGGCATGAGCACGCGCACGATCATGACCACGATCACGGCGATCACGTCCACGACGAATCGTGCGGTCACGGGCATCACCACCATCATGCGCATCGCTGAACTGACGGCGCTGCTGCATCTTGCGTCGCCGGCGCTGCCGATTGGCGCTTTCAGCTACTCGCAGGGTCTCGAAGCCGCCATCGAAGCACAACTGATCACCGATGCCGACTCCGCCCGCGAGTGGATCGCCAGCGGCTTGACCGACGTGCTCGCGCACGGCGAACTGCCGTTCCTCGCGCATCAGATGGCACGCTGGCGCACGCATGACGCCTCGGCCCTCGCACACGCCAACAGCGAATTCCTGGCGAGCCGTGAATCCGCGGAATTGCGCCGCGAAACGGAACAAATGGGCTGGTCGTTGCGGCAGCTGTGCGTATCGCTCGAATGGGGCGACGCCGAGCGGCGCGCGACGCTCGCCTCGATGACGCCGCTCGCTCAACCCACCGCGTTCGCCTTCGCCGCCTACGCCCACGACGCAGCCGTCGACGCCGCCCTCGCCGCCTACGCCTTCAGCTGGGTGGAAAACCAGGCGGCCGCCGCGTTGAAGGCCGTGCCGTTGGGCCAGCTCGCCGGTCAACGCATCATCGTCGCGTTGCGCGAGCCGATCGATGCCGCCGTCACGCGCGCCATGGCCACGTCGCCCGAAAACATCAACACCTTCGCGCCGCAACTCGGCATTCTCTCGGCGCGTCACGAGTCGCAGTATTCGCGGCTCTTTCGCTCATAACACGAACCATCATGAACGCACCTCATCATCCCGCCCACTCGTCCGTCCGCACGAAGAAACTGCCGCCGCTGCGCGTGGGCGTCGGCGGCCCGGTCGGCTCGGGCAAGACCACGCTGCTCGAAATGCTCTGCAAGGCGATGCGCGAACAGTACGACCTCGTCGCCATCACCAACGACATCTATACGAAAGAGGACCAGCGTCTGTTGACGGTAGCGGGCGCGTTGCCGGCTGAACGGATCATGGGCGTCGAAACGGGCGGCTGTCCGCACACGGCGATTCGCGAGGACGCGTCGATCAATCTCGAAGCCGTCGACCGCATGCTGACGCGTTTTCCCGATGCGGACATCGTGTTCATCGAATCGGGCGGCGACAACCTCGCGGCGACGTTCAGTCCGGAACTGTCGGACCTGACGATCTATGTGATCGACGTGGCGGGTGGCGAGAAGATTCCGCGTAAAGGCGGCCCCGGCATCACGAAGTCCGATCTGCTGGTGATCAACAAGACGGACCTCGCGCCGATGGTCGGCGCGAATCTCGAGGTGATGGCGTCGGACGCCAAGAAGATGCGCGGCGAACGGCCCTTCGTGATGTGCAATCTGAAGGCGCTCGACGGCCTGGATGTGGTGGTGAAGTTTATCGAGGAGAAGGGGTTGTTGAAGGTGTGAGACGCGGGCGCGCGTGCCGCGTTTGCGCCCACGCTCTCACTCCCCCTCCGGCAACAACGCCATCAACACATCCACGGTCCGCGTCGTCGCGCCGCGATGGCGCGCCGCAAACGCCGACGCTGCGCCGCCCATAGCCAGCCTGCGCGCCTTGTCGCCAAACAGTTCACGCAACGCGCGCCCCAGATCGGCCGGATCTTTCACCTGCACGGCGGCGCCCGCCGCCACGGCATCCGCGGTGGCTTGCGTAAAGTTGAATACGTGCGGACCGATCAGCACCGGCACGCCGACCGCGCACGCCTCGATCAGATTCTGCCCGCCCAACGGCAACAGACTGCCGCCGATGAACGCCAGATCCGAAGCGGCATAGTAAGCGCCCAATTCGCCCATCGAATCGCCCAGCAGCACGTTCACGCGCGCAGGCAGCGCAGGCACGCCGCTGCTTGCCGCCGATGCCACGTTCGCATCCGGCGCCCACGCCGAGCGGCGCTCGAGCCGTAGCCCGGCCTTCTCGACCAGCCCCGCCACCTCGTTGAAACGTTGCGGATGACGCGGCACGAGAATCAGCAGCGCGTTGTCGATACCGAGCGCCGCGAACGCCTGCAGCACCAGTTCCTCTTCGCCTTCGCGCGTGCTCGCCGCGACCCACACCGGACGCGCGCCGATCGCCGCGCGCCATGCATGCCCGCGCGCCGCCAGTTCCGGCGGCGTGCTCATGTCGAATTTCAGATTGCCGAGCACGGCGGCGTTGCGCGCGCCGAGCGCGGTCAGCCGCTCGGCATCCGATGGACTCTGCGCCAGCACGCGCGCAAAGCCGCCGAACACGTCCTTGGTCGCACTGCCGAACTTGGCCGCGCGCTTGTACGAGCGCGCCGACATCCGCGCATTGGTGAGCACCAGCGGCACATCCGCGCGACGGCATTCGTCGATCAGCGTCGGCCACACTTCGGTTTCCATCACCAGACCGAGCGACGGCCGCCACGTCCGCAAAAACCGCCGCACGGCATGCGGCATGTCGTACGGCAGATAGCTGCGCAACACGCGGTCGCCGAAAATCTGCTCGCCGGTGGCGCGCCCGCTCGGCGTCATGTGCGTCAGCAGAATGCGTGCGTCGGGACGCGCCTTCATCAACGCGTCGATCAGCGGTTGCGCGGCGCGCGTCTCGCCCACGGACACCGCGTGCACCCAGATCAGCGGCGCGTCGTCTTCAGGCAACCGGCCGCGCGAGTAACCGAACCGCTCACCGATATGCTCGCGATAGCCGCGTTCCTTGCGCGAGCGGATCAACAGGCGCAATACCGCCAGCGGCGCGATGATCCACCAGAGCGCGTGATAGATCGCCCTCAGCATCGGCGCTCCGTCCGACTGAAGGAACCAGCCAACGCGCAGAGCGGAACCGGCAAATAAAGGAGCGCGGCGCTCAAACCAGCGCCCTGCCCTTCAGGCGCTCGAGAATGCCGAGCGGCGCGCATTCCGGTTGCGCCATCGACTTGACCGGCAGGAAGAAGGTCTGCTCCAGCATGAACTGGCCGGACATCACCGCGTGCGAAGTCTGATCCGAGAAACACACCCACACGCTGCCGGGCGGAAACGGCATGGTCTCCTGCGGGCTCGACTTCTGATAGTCGAGATCGGCCTTCATGCCGTCGTGCAGATGCAGCATCAGATGGTCGTATTCGCTGCGCGGCGACTTGGTCACGTGCAGCAGGTTCAACAGCCACGCCGCGCCCGGCATCTGCGGCTTGATGCGCGGCAGGAAGCGTTTGGCCATGTCCTCGAACGGTTCACCGACACGCCATACGCGCGGCGCGCCATGCGGATTGACGTTGGTGAACACGCGCAGAATGCGCTCGCCGTAGTTCGGCCGCGAAGGAAAGGCGTCCACATGCAGACGGCTATCGTCTTTGCGCCATGACGTCTCGCGCGTTTCCACCTGATGCAGCCGCAGGCTGGTCGGCGCCACGCGCAGCCTGCCGTTGTATTCGGGAAAAAGCCCGTCGACCAGCGTGCGCGCATTGGTCTGATAACGCGCGATCAACGCGCGCACGGCCGATTGCGTAACGGCGTCGCCGGCCACGCCGTGCAACGCGCCGCCATTCGGTTCGAGGCTGATGTTCTTGCGGCTCGGATCGGCGAGCGCGGGGTCGAGCAGCGCCTGTTCGCCGCCTTCGATCGCGAAGCGCAGATTGGGGAAGTACAGCACTTTGCCGCGTTCGACGCCGGCAAGCAGCGTCTCGCGCGGCACGGACAGATTGCGTCCGTGCCAGTCGGCGTTCGCTACTTCGATGATCTGGGTTTCGTTCATGGTCGCCCTTGAAAACGGTTGGAGCGCAAGGCGAAGCGCCCCGGACGTGTCATAGCAGGCCGAAGCCCGCGAGTGCCGACTTCACCTGTTGCAGCGTGGGCGGCTGTCCGGCCGTGCCGAGATTGACGACGTTCGGCGACCAGTAGCCGCCAGTACGCCACGCAGTGGCGAAATTGTACAACTCGACCGTGGGCCGCTTCAGCGCCGCGGCGATGTGAACCAGACCTGTGTCAACACCCACCGTGGCGGCCGCGCCTTCGATCAACCCGACCACCGCCGGCAACGAGAGCTTTGGCGGCACGATGGCCGCCGCACCGAATTCCCTGGCGAGGCGCTCGCTGGTGGCGCGCTCCTCCTCGCTGCCCCACGGCAGCACGATCGACGCGCCGCGCCGCACCAGCGACTGCCCCAGTTCGATCCAGGCGGTGTCGGGCCACTGCTTGTCGGCGCGCGATGTGGCGTGCACGAACACGACGTACGGCACCGGCAGGTTCAGATTCGCCTCCGACAAAGCCAGCGCGGCGCGCCCGGTGTCGATGCCGAAGTCGATGTCGTCGGTGGGTTGCGGCGGCGGGTCGTCCAGCGCCGCGGCCACCAGTTGGCGCGTGCGCTCGACCACATGGGTGCGCGGCGCGATCGGCACGCGCTTGTCGTAGAAGAAGCGCACCGGCCATTCGAAGCCCGCGCCGTCGGTGCGGTTCGCAAGGCCGGCCAGCGGCCCGCGCGCCATGCTCGCGACCCACGCGGTCTTGATAAGCCCCTGGCAGTCGATCACGAGGTCGTAGTGTTCGGCGGCAAGCGCGCGGCGGAAAGCGCCGATCTCGCGCCAGTTGTCGACCGACAGAATGCGCTTGCGCCAGCGCCGCATGGACACGGGAATCGCCCGCCGCACGCCGTTCACGAGTTGCACGAGGCCCACGAAGCTTTCTTCGACCAGCCAGTCGATCTGGGCGTCGGGATGGCGGCGCCGGATGTCGGCGATCACCGGCATGTTGTGAACGACGTCGCCCAGTGACGACACCCTCACGATCAGTATCTTTTGCACGCTCAAGAGTGGGAAAACCGGCTATCCGGCCCGAAGATGCGTTGAGAGAGCCCCCGAACCCCGGTGGGCGATGAGAAAACCTGGGGCGGCCCGGCGTTCTGTTAAAAGTGCCCCCACCCCCGAGGGGTGAGAAAACTTGGGGCGGCCCGGCGTTTTGTTAAAAGTGCCCCCACCCCCAAGGGGTGAGAAAACTTGGGGCGGCCCGGCGTTTTCTCGCGAGGACGGCAATTCTAGCGCGTTACATGTAAATGGCATGAAAAAACGCGGCGCGGTAAGAGCAACCCGCGCCGCGTTCGACGGCCACCGCGGTTCGAACCGAACCGCGGTGCCGCTCATGCGTTTAGAACGGCAGCTTCGCGTCCGGCTTCTCCGCCATGATCACACGGCGGAAATCTTCCTGGATGCGCTTGAGCGCCGCGTCGTTATCGGCTTCGAAACGCATCACCACGACCGGCGTGGTGTTCGACGAACGCGCGAGGCCGAAGCCGTCCGGATACTCGACGCGCAGGCCGTCGATCTTCACGACGTCGTCCGCGCCGGTGAACTTGGCGTTTTGCTGCAGGCGCGCGATCAGTTCGAAGTTTTCGCCTTCTTCGAGCTTCAGTTGCAGTTCCGGCGTGGAGTTCGAGTTCGGCAGCGAGTTCAGCAGCTTGCTCGGGTCTTCCACACGCGTGAGGATTTCGAGCAGACGCGCGCCGGTGTAAAGGCCGTCGTCGAAACCGTACCAGCGGTCCTTGAAGAACACGTGGCCGCTCATTTCGCCCGCCAGCGGCGCGCCGGTTTCACGCAGCTTCGCCTTGACGAGCGAGTGGCCGGTCTTCCACATGAGCGGCTCGCCGCCCTTGTCCTTCACCCACTTGGCGAGGTTGCGCGTGCACTTCACGTCGTAAATGATCTGCGCGCCCTTGTTGCGCGACAGCACTTCTTCGGCGAACAGCATGAGTTGGCGGTCCGGATAGATGATCTGGCCGTCTTTGGTGACCACGCCGAGGCGGTCGCCGTCGCCGTCGAACGCGAAGCCGATTTCAGCGTCCGTTTCCTTCAGCGCGCGAATCACGTCCTGAAGGTTTTCCGGATGAGCCGGGTCCGGGTGATGGTTCGGGAAGTTGCCGTCGATCTCGGTGAACAGTTCGACCAGTTCGCAGCCGAGCTTCTTGAACAGCAGGGGTGCGAGGCCGCCGGCCACGCCGTTGCCCGTGTCCACCACGATCTTGATGGGACGCGCGAGCTTGATGTCGCCGGCAATACGCTCGAGATAGGCGTCGGCGATGTCGTACTCGGTGTACGTGCCGCTACCTTCGGAGAAGTTCTCGTCGACGATGCGCTGATGCAGCGCGAGAATCTGTTCGCCGTAAATCGCCGCGCCGCGCAGGACCATCTTGAAGCCGTTGTAGTCCGGCGGATTATGACTACCCGTCACGACGATGCACGAATCGACGCGGCGCTCGCCGCCGTCGAGCTGCAACGGTACGCTGGCCGCGAAGTAGCCGACCGGCGTGGGCACCATGCCCACGTTGACCACGTCGACGCCGGCCGCACGCAGGCCGTCCGACAACGCCTGGACCAGTTCGGGGCCCGACAGGCGACCGTCACGCGCGACCACCACGGCGTCGCCGCCTTGCGCCCGCACTTCGCTGCCAAACGCGCGGCCGATCGAACGCGCTGCATCGGCGTCGAGCGTCTTGCCGATTACACCGCGAATGTCATACGCCTTGAAAATAGATTTGGAGATCATGTTGGCTCACTTGCGTGCAATGGAAAATTTTGACCAGCGCACCGCTGATGAATCGGTAAAACACAGCGATGCGCCCTTGCCGGAAGCGATCCGGTTCCAACTTATAATTGCGCTTTTCGGACCAGCCTTATAGCACCATTCTAATGCTTAGACGCCCTCCAAATGTAAAGTTGCCGCGACAGTCGGCTGGGTGGGCAAACGCGCGCACTGCGCCACTCGGGTCATGCGCGCCGCTCGCGCTCACGGCGCCGCCGGCATGCCCGGCGCAAGCGGACCGGCGAGCGGCCAGCGGATGCTGACGCTCAAACGCTTCGCCAATCCGGACGTCACGCGCGCCTTCACGAATATCGTCTGGCTCGGGCTGGAGCGGCTCACGCAGATCGGCGTGGCGATCGTGATCAGCGGCATGCTGGCGCGCTACTTCGGGCCGGACACGTTCGGCAAATGGCAATACGCGAACACGCTGCTGCTGGTGCTCTCGCCCATTACCTGGGTGTGCGGCGCCGAGATTCTGGTGCCCACCATCGTCAACCGGCCGCCGGCGCAGCTCGGTACGGTGCTCGGCAGCGCCTTCGCGCTGCGCATTTCCGTGTCGGTCGCGGCCTTGCTGCTGACCTGGCTTGGCATCGCCCTGCACTTCTTCGAGCCGCTGGTCGGCGCCATGCTCGCCGGCCTCGCCGTGACCATGCTGTTTCGCGAACCGTTCGTCGGCGTGATCAACGCGTGGCTGCAAAGCATGACCTACAGCAAGCCGCAGTTGCTCACCAGCATGAGCACCGCGGTGCTGAAGGCCGCTCTGGTCTATCTGCTGGTGCGCGCGGCGGCCACGCCCGCGCGCTTCGGCTGGCTGTGGGCGCTCGAATCGGCGGCGATCGGCGCGGTCTTGCTGATCTACTACATGCGCCGGCATGGCGGCAAGCTCGGCTGGCATCTCGACCGTTCTCTGTTCAAGCACTTCGCGAGCGCCGGCACCGTGTTCTGGCTTGGCCTGATCTGTATGTATCTGTTCCTGAAACTGGATCGGCTGATGCTCGAGCGGGCCATTTCCTTCGCTGATCTCGGACGCTATTCCGCCGCCCAGCAGTTGAACGAGAACTGGATCACGCTCGCCTTGATGCTCGCGCAGACCATTGCGCCCGCCTTCGTCTATCGTGTGCAGGAAGCCGCCCAGTTGCGCCGCAACATGTGGCGGCTCACCGCCATGACCGCGGCGCTGATGGTGAGTGGCGCGATCGTGCTGGATCTGCTCGCCGGACTGATCATCCGCCGTGTGTTCGGGCCGCAGTTCGAAGGCGCGATCGAGATTTTCCGCTGGGCCGTGTGGCTGTCGGTACCCGCCGGCATCGAGGCGATCGGCAATCTGATCGTGCTGAAATATCAGGCCAAGTTCGTGTTGCTCGCGAAGTGGCTGCTGGCGCTGGCCGTCGCGTTCGTAGTCAATCTGCTGGCCATTCCGCGACTTGGCGCGTACGGCGCGCTGGTGGGCCTCGCGGCCGGCTATCTGGCGGCCGCGTCGGTTAATCTTTATTACATTCGTTTCAAATTGCGCCCATGACGAACGCATCCGCCACCGCGCAAATGACTCTCGACGACGTCGCGGTCCTGATTCCCGCCTACAACGGCCAGGCCGACGTCGACCTCACCCTCGCGTCGTTCAGTGAAAGCGCGCCGGTGCACGTGTTGATCGTCGATGACGGCAGCTCGCCGCCGATCGTCGCGCCGGTCATCGCCAATATGAAGATCGAAGTGCTGCGCATGGCGCGCAACGGCGGGATCGAACGCGCATTGCAAACCGGCATCGACGCCCTTGCGCAGCGCGGCTTTCGCTATGCGGCGCGCATCGACGCGGGCGACCGCAGCGTGCCGCAGCGGCTCGCCAAACAACGCGTGTTCATGGAATTGCATCCACGCGTGGCCGGCCTCGGCATGTGGACGCAAGTCGTCACCCGCGAAGGCAAGCCGCTCTTCATGCTGACGCCGCCCGCCGAACCGGACGCGATCCGTCGCTTGCGCTTCTTCCGTTCATGCCTCGCGCATCCTTCAATGATGCTGCGCATCGACGCCGTGCGCGCGGTCGGCAACTACCGCGCCGAGTACCCCTCCGCCGAGGACCTCGATCTGTTCGTGCGGCTGATGGAGCGCTACGCCTGCGCGAACCTGCCTGAGCTCGGGCTGTACTACGAACTGAACGAAGGCGGCATCAGCGCGACCAAACGGCGCCGCCAGGTGAGTTCGACGCTGCGGCTGCAACTGCGCTACTTCAACGCCGCCAATCTGTACGATTGGCTAGGCCTCGCCAAAAATCTGCTGCATCTGGTGACGCCTTACCGCGCGCTGCAGCGGATCAAACGCAGCCTGCTCACGCCGCGCGCGAGCCATTAAATCATTCACCACCCCATTCACCGCCGAGCTCGTTCCCGCATGAAGCCTGCCTTGAAGTCGACGCCCGCGTTGCGCATTACACTCGTCTGTAACACCGCCTGGGCAATCTATACCTATCGGCAAGGGCTGATCCGTATGCTGGTTGGACGCGGCGTCGACGTGACGGTGCTCGCGCCGCGCGACCGCACGTTCGAACTGCTCACGGCCATGGGCTGCCGCTGCATCGAATTGCCGGTCGCCTCCAAAAGTACCAGTCCACGCGACGACCTGCGCACGCTGTACGCGCTCTACCGGCAATACAGGACCATCCGCCCGCACGTGGTGTTCCATTACACGATCAAGCCGAATATCTACGGTTCGATCGCCGCGAAGCTGGCGGGCGTGCAGTCGGTTGCGGTCACAACCGGATTGGGCTACGTGTTCATCCAGCACAGCCGCGCCGCGCAAGTAGCCAAAAAAACTGTATCGTTTTGCGTTCCGTTTCCCGCGCGAAATATGGTTTTTGAATCGCGACGATCAAGCCGCGTTTGTCGAACGGAATTTGTTGGTGCATCCTGAGCGCGCGAGGTTGCTGCATGGCGAAGGCGTCGACCTCGCGCAGTTCGCCTTTACGCCGTTGCCCGAGCGGACCGATTACCGCTTCGTGCTGATCGGGCGGCTGCTGTGGGACAAGGGCGTGGGCGAATATGTCGAAGCCGCGCGGCGTTTGCATCAACGTTACCCGCACGCACGGTTCCAATTGCTCGGTCCGGTGGGCGTCGACAATCCCAGCGCGATCACGCGCGAGGAAGTGGCGGCGTGGGAACACGAAGGCATCATCGAGTATCTTGGTGAGGCGCACGACGTGCGGCCTCTCATCGCCGAGGCGGATTGCGTGGTCCTGCCGTCGTATCGCGAAGGCGTGCCGCGCACGCTGATGGAAGCCTCGGCCATGGGCCGGCCGATCGTCGCGACCGACGTGCCGGGCTGCCGCGAGGTGGTAGCGGACGGCGTCAACGGATTGCTGTGCGAAGTGCGCAATGCAGAAAGCCTGGCGGCCACGCTGGCGCGCATGCTCGACATGAGCGGCGCGGAGCGGCGGGCCATGGCAGAACGCGGCCGGAAGAAAGTCGCGGAAGAATTCGACGAGCGCGTGGTCGTCGAAACGTATAAGGACCTGGTGCAGAAAATGACGGGCGTTTTACTTTAACGGAGCAACAGCATGACCACGAAGGGCACGATTCTGGTAACGGGCGGCGCGGGCTTTATTGGCTCGCACACCTGTGTCGAGCTGCTGAACGGCGGTTACGACGTCGTGGTAATCGACAATCTCGTGAACAGCAACCGCGAATCGCTGCGGCGCGTGGAAAAGATCGCCGGCAAGGCGGTGACCTTCTACGAAGCCGATGCGCGCGACGAAGCGGCGCTCAACCGTATTTTCGACGCCCACCCGATCACGGGCGCGATTCACTTTGCCGCGCTGAAGGCGGTGGGCGAGTCGGTGGCCAAGCCGATCGAGTACTACAGCAACAACGTCGGCAGCCTGCTGACCTTGCTCGGCGTGATGCGCGACCGTAACGTCAAGCAGTTCGTGTTTAGTTCGTCGGCCACCGTCTACGGCGTGCCGAAGAGCTCGCCGATCGACGAGTCGTTCCCGCTGTCGGCCACCAATCCCTACGGCCAGTCGAAGCTGATCGCCGAGCAGGTGCTGCGCGATCTGGAACTCGCCGATCCGTCGTGGCGCATTGCCACGCTGCGCTACTTCAATCCGGTCGGCGCGCACGAGAGCGGCCTGATCGGCGAAGATCCCGCCGGAATTCCGAACAACCTGATGCCGTATGTCGCGCAGGTCGCGGTCGGCAAGCTCGAGAAGCTGCGCGTGTTCGGTGGCGACTACGACACGCCCGACGGCACCGGCGTGCGCGACTATATTCACGTCGTCGATCTGGCGCGCGGACATCTTGCCGCGCTCGACGCGCTGGTCAAACGCGACGCCAGCTTCGTCGTGAACCTCGGCACGGGCCAGGGCTATAGCGTGATCGATGTGGTCAAGGCATTCGAGAAAGCCGCCGGCCGGCCGGTGCCGTATGAAATCGTGGCGCGCCGCCCCGGCGACGTCGCCTCGTGTTTCGCCGATCCGGCCGCGGCCGAGAAGATCATCGGCTGGCGCGCTCAGTTCGGCATCGAGCGGATGTGCGAGGACCACTGGCGCTGGCAATCCACGAATCCGCAAGGATTCGCGTGAGTTGAATGAAGGAAGGTCGACGGCGGCGCGAAGGAGCCGCCAGGCAGGGGTTCCGCCGCCGTCGATTGAGGGATTGCACCACACGGGTAATTCCGCATATTACTAATACTTTACGATTTCTATACTGACTTACCGATTGACGGTCAGGCTTCCTAAGAACGCGTGAATCGGCGCGCATGAGCCCGCATCGAGGCTGCATGCAAGAAAAGACATGCTACGGAGACAGCTATGGGAATTCGCTTGAAAAGCGTTGTGGGTGCGCTCGCCCTTTGCGCCCTCGCCAATGTCAGCTATGCGGCAGATCCGATCAAGATCGGCGTCGACGGCCCTTTCACCGGTGGCTCGTCTTCGATGGGCGTGAGCATGCGTGACGGCGTGCGCCTCGCGACCGCGGAGATCAATAAAGCCGGTGGCGTGCTGGGCCGCCAGATCGTGCTCGTGGAACGCGACGACGAAGCAAAGAACGAACGCGGCGTGCAGATCGCGCAAGAGCTGATCAACAAGGAAAAAGTCGTGGCGGTGGTCGGCTACATCAACACCGGCGTCGCGCTCGCTTCGCAGCGCTTCTTCCAGGAAGCGAAGATTCCCGTGTTCAACAACGTCGCCACAGGCAGCATCGTGACGAAGCAGTTCACCGATCAGCCGGATAACTACGTGTTCCGCAACGCCGCCGCGGATCGAATCCAGGCGCCGATGATCGTCGAAGAGGCTGTGACCAAACGCGGCTTCAAGAAGGTCGCAATTCTTGCCGACTCGACCAACTACGGTCAGCTCGGCCGCGAAGACCTCGAAAAAGCGCTCGCCGCCAAAGGCGTGAAACCCGTCGCCGTCGAGAAATTCAATATCAAGGACGTCGACATGACCGCGCAACTGCTCAAGGCCAAAGAGGCCGGCGCGGAAGCGGTACTGACGTACGGGATCGGACCGGAACTCGCGCAGATCGCCAACGGCATGGCCAAGCTCGGCTGGAAAGTGCCCCTGATCGGCAGCTGGACCCTGTCGATGGCGAACTATATCGACAACGCGAGCACCAACGGCGAAGGCGCGCGCATGCCGCAGACCTTCATTCAGGAAGCGAACACGCCGAAGCGCAAAGCCTTTATCGAAGCGTACCTGAAGGAATTCAAGCCGAAGAACAACCGCATCGACTCGCCGGTGTCCGCCGCGCAGGGCTACGACTCGGTCTATCTGCTGGCCGCCGCGATCACCCAGGCCGGCTCGACCGACGGCCCGAAAGTGCGCGCCGCGCTCGAAAACCTCAACACCAAGGTGGAAGGCGTCGTGATGGTCTACGACAAGCCGTTCACGCATGACGACCACGAAGCGATCAGCCCGAATGTGCCGGTGGTCGGCGAGGTCAAGGGCGGCCGCGTGGTCTATGCGTACGAAGCCGACAAGAAAGGCGGCAGCCAGTTGCGCAGCAAGCAGACGAGCTCCGCGAACTGAGCGTGGAATAAGCGCGGAACAAGCGCTAAGCAAGCGCGGCGGCATGTTACGAAGCCGCACCCGCCTCGAGGCGGGCGCGGCTTCGCTTCATATCCGGTGAACTCCAAGGCGGTCGACGATGGCCATTCTTCTGCAGCTCATTTATAGCGGCATTGCGCTCGGCATGATCTACGCCGTGATCGCATTCGGCTATCAACTCACATTCGCTACCTCGGGCACGCTGAACTTCGGCCAGGGCGACGCGCTGATGCTCGGCGCGCTGGTCGGTCTCACGCTCGTCACGCTCGGCGTCAATTACTGGCTGATGATTCCGCTCGTGTGCGTGTTCGGTCTGCTGCAGGGCGCGTTCGTCGAACGGATCGGGGTGCGGCCGGCGATCAAGATCAAATCCGAGTTCGGCTGGATCATGTCGACCATCGCGCTCGGCATCATCTTCAAGAACGTCGCGGAGAATCTCTGGGGCCGCGACGATCTGCGCTTCCCCTCCCCGCTGCCGGAAGCACCGCTAAAAGTGTTCGGCGCCAACGTGCTGCCGATGGAATTGCTGGTGGTCGGCGGCGCCCTCGTGATGATGCTGGCGGTCGAGTTCTTCAACCGCAAGACGATCTTCGGCAAGGCGGTTGTGGCCACCGCGAACGACCGCGATGCCGCGGCGCTGATGGGCATCAACACCGGTCTCGTCATCACGTTTTCGTATGCGCTGTCGTCGCTGACCGCGGCCTTTGCCGGCGTGCTGATCGCGCCGCTCACGCTCACCGGCGCGACGATGGGCGCGGTACTCGGGCTCAAGGCGTTCGCGGTGGCGATCATCGGCGGGCTGTCAAGCGGGCTGGGTATCGTGGTGGGCGGCGTGATTCTCGGGATTGCGGAGACCACGACCGGCTTCTACCTCTCCACCGGTTACAAGGACGTACCCGGGCTCGTCCTGCTGCTGATCGTGCTCGCGTTGAAACCTGCCGGCCTGTTCGGCAAGACGTCGATCAAGAAAGTGTGAGGACCGCCGTGAATCCGAAGAAACTCATTGTGTCCGCACTGGCGCTGATCGCGCTCGCGGTGTTTCCCGTGCTGTCTGGGAACCCGTATTACATCCACCTGCTCGAGACGATCATGATCTACGCGATCCTGCTCTTCGGTCTCGACATCGTGGTCGGCTATACGGGGCAAGTGTCGCTCGGGCATGCCGGGTTGTTCGGCGTGGGCGCTTACACGGCCGGTGTGTTGTTCTTCAAGCTCGGCATGCCGTTCATCGTCACCGCGCCGCTGGCGATTCTCATCACCGCGGGCTTCGGCGCGATTCTCGCGCTGCCGGCCTTGCGCGTGTCCGGTCCCTACCTCGCGATGGTGACGCTGGCGTTCGGCACGATCCTCCAGATTCTCATCAACGAGATGGATTTTCTGACCAACGGACCGATGGGCGTGAAGATCCCGAAACCTTCGATCGGCGGCCGGCCGATGAATGAGGTCGAGTACTACTGGCTCGTCGCGGCACTGCTGGTCGCCTCGCTGATCGTCGTGCACCGCGTGCTCAGATCGCATCTGGGCCGCGCGTTCGAGGCGCTGCGCGACAGTCCGATCGCGTCGGACTGCATGGGTGTTTCGGTGTACCGGTACAAGGTCTACGCGTTCGTGATCAGCGCGGGGTTCGCCGGCCTCGCCGGCTGCCTCTATTCGTATTCGGAGCAGTACATCTCGCCGAATACGTATAACTTCGAACTCACCATCCTGTTCCTGCTTGCGATCATCATGGGCGGCCGCAAGACCCGCACCGGCGCGCTGCTCGGCTCGGCGATCATCGTGCTGCTGCCCAAACTGCTCGACGACATCGACATGTTCCGCACCGTCGCCTCGGTGCTGGCAGCGGTCGTCGTGATCGGCGCGGGTGTCGCGCTGGCGCGCAAGGTGTCCACGCCGCGCAAGGTCGCGATTCCGGTTTTGGGCACGGTGGGTCTCGCCGCGTTTTCCTACCGGATCGACACGCTTGCCGACTGGCGGTTGACGATCTTCGGGCTGATGATTCTGCTGGTGGTGTATTACTTGCAGGACGGCGTGGTCGGTTTCGTGCGCAAGATCGTGATGCATGGCCGCGTCCGCACGGTGACTGTCGACACCACGAAACCGGCCACGATGGGTGGCGATGCGATTCAGGCGGTGCAGGCGAGCGGTACGGAAGACATTCTGCAATTGCGCGGCATCCTGATGCAGTTCAGCGGACTGAAGGCGCTCAACAACGTCGATCTGACCGTGCGGCGTGGCACGATTCACGGCCTGATCGGCCCGAACGGATCGGGCAAAAGCACGATGATGAACGTACTGACCGGTATCTATGTGCCGACCGCCGGCACGCTCGACTATCGCGGCGCGTCGCTCGCGGGCAAGACCTCCGCGCAGATTGCGCTGTCCGGTATCGCGCGCACGTTCCAGAACGTGCAGTTGTTCGGCGAGATGACCGCGCTCGAGAATGTGCTGGTCGGCCTGCATCACACGTTCAACGCCAATCTCGCGGATGTCGGGCTAATGTCGTCGCGCTATCGACGCGAGGAACGCGCCGCCCGCGAGCGTGCGTTCGGCATGCTGCGCTTCGTCGGTCTGGACAATGTCGCCGCCGAAGAAGCACGCAACCTGCCGTACGGCAAACAGCGGCTGCTCGAAATCGCGCGGGCGCTCGCGCTCGATCCGCAACTGCTGCTCCTCGACGAACCCGCTGCGGGACTCACTGCGCCGGATATCAAGGAACTGGTCGCGATCATTCGCAAAGTGCGCGATCACGGCATTACTGTCGTGCTGATCGAGCACCACATGGACGTGGTGATGAGCGTCTGCGACCGGGTTTCGGTGCTGGATTTCGGGCAGAAAATCGCCGAAGGCAAGCCTGCCGATATTCAGTCCAACGATAAAGTCATCGAAGCTTATCTCGGCGGCCAGCCTGCCGGCCAAGCGGCGTGAACCGACCCAACGCGCCTACAGGAACAGACATGTTATCGATTAGAAATCTGCATGCGGGCTACGGCAAGGTCAAAGTGCTGCACGGCATTTCGATCGATGTGCCAAAGGCGTCGGTTGTCACGCTGATCGGCTCGAACGGCGCGGGCAAAACGACGACGATGCGGGCGATCTCCGGCATGATCCGGCCGAGTGCCGGCGAGATTACGATGGGCATCGGCGCGAAC
The DNA here is from genome assembly GCF_004339745.1 of Paraburkholderia sp. BL9I2N2. Taxonomy (GTDB): domain Bacteria; phylum Pseudomonadota; class Gammaproteobacteria; order Burkholderiales; family Burkholderiaceae; genus Paraburkholderia. The sequence goes on from NZ_SMGP01000001.1 coordinate 3,391,585, forward strand.
GCGAAGCGTATCGACGCGTTGGAGTCACATCGCATCGCACGGCTCGGGCTCGCGCATTCACCGGAAGGCCGGCGCGTGTTCGCGACCATGAGCGTGACCGACAACCTGATGCTCGGCGCGTTTCCGCGCCTGACATCGGCGCGGCCGCGCGGCGACGTGAAGGCCGATCTGGAGCGCGCGATCGAGATGTTTCCGCGGCTCAAGGAACGGCGTCACCAACTGGCCGGCACGCTTTCCGGCGGTGAGCAGCAGATGCTGGCCATGGCGCGCGCGATCATGATGAACCCGGAGTTGGTCTTGCTCGACGAACCGTCGATGGGACTCGCGCCCATTCTGGTCGAAGAGGTGTTTCGCATCATCGGGAATCTGAAGAGTCAGGGCGTCACCATGTTACTGGTCGAGCAGTTCGCCGCCGCGGCGCTCAATGTGGCCGATTATGGCTATGTGCTTGAGAACGGCAAGATCGCGGCGCATGGGCCCGCGGCGGAGTTGCGCAACGATCCCTCGGTGAAGGCGGCGTACCTGGGGGCCAGTCACTGAGGTGCATCGGCTAGTTCGTGGCACGAACCGTGCAGGTTGCGCGCGCAACCTTCTCTTTCAACTCGACAAGCCAGATGAAAGACTTAGCATATTCCGTGCGAGATCGAACACTCTTCTGGCGGCCTGGCCTGCACACTTAAGCCAACGAAATTCTCGCCACAGGCGTGGCTGAAATCTGGAACACGAACGCGCAATACGTTGCGACGGCCATCCACACTCATCTCGTCGGAGCCCGGCGTCTGCGCGGCGAGCCGCTTTCATCATACACATGGACGCGGCGATTGACGCATGCCCTAACCGAGCTTTGTGTGCTGTACCGAACGGAGTAGCGGCATTCGTACAGATACTCTACGTCTACACATGCTCGACCAAACACGGAGCGGGCGCGTATTTATTGAATTGATCGCCATCGTGGGTCAATGCGGGAATGGCCAGAGGCGGCCGCCCACGTGAAACCGGTTTACCTATCGCATCCGGCTTCGGCTGCGACAATTGGAATTTTGATAACGATCAACATTTTCGTAGTGCCAACGGTGGCCGTCGAATGTACCGCAACACTGATTGGCATATCTTTCTGAGTCGGCCAAGACATCGGCATTTTACGACTTGTCCGCAAACGGACGCCGAATTGCCAAGCTATACTTTCTACTGAAATAATTAGGATTTATGTTGCCGGGGAATGCGATGCTTCGCATGCTTCTAGCGTGCGCCCCTGCTTCGTAGGAGAAGTTTTTTTATTAATTTTTATTGAGCTTTTCTTCTTAATTATCTGAATTACTTTTTATAGCAATTACAGATTGCTATATCCCTATTTTCCTATCTCGCGTTGTCCGCCGCAATCGTCCGATGGCCCGTTTTTGTCTGATGCTGCAAATGGTTTGCCTCAACGGTTGAAATGACCGGCACGACTGCAATGCCGAAACACTGATGTACTCGTCAACGAACTTCGCACCGGGGGCAGCAATGGCTTTAGTCGGCAAGGTATCGGAATCAGTGTCAAAGGACGTCAATCCTTTCGATGCCCGCTACGAAAGTCGTGCACACGCCGATCATCCTGAATTGGGCGGCCGCGGCTTTTCAGCTTCACATGTGGATAGCACCTCGGAATTGAACCGCGCCGACGAGTCCCTTTCTGCGGACGTGTCCGCGGATACCGCTGCAGGCCCCGTGGCTCGCCGTACGTTGTCGGCGGCTAATGACTCTGACATCCCGTCGAGAAAAGGTGACTTCACGAAACGCACTTTCGACATTCTCGGCGCATCCGCCTTGCTCCTTGTGCTACTGCCGATTTTTCTCGTCATAGCTTGCGTCGTGCTGAGCGACGGCGGGTCGGCTTTCTTTGGCCATCCGCGCGTTGGAAGAGGCGGACGATCGTTTCGCTGTCTGAAATTCCGCTCCATGGTGCCGAAGGCCGATGTCGTTCTCGCCGAGCTCCTTGCCACCGACGCCAATGCGCGCGAGGAATGGAATCGCGATTTCAAACTGAAGAACGATGTACGCATCACTACCGTCGGCCGGTTTCTGCGCAAGACAAGCCTGGATGAACTGCCACAAACTTTGGAATGTTCTTCGGGGCGACATGAGTCTCGTCGGTCCTCGCCCCATCATCACCAAGGAACTGGAACGCTATGGCTCCGACGCCCACTATTACCTGTCGGTCAGGCCCGGCGTGACAGGATTGTGGCAAGTCAGCGGACGAAATAACGTTGACTACGCAACGAGAGTCGCACTGGACGTCTCGTACGTGAAGGAACGCTCGACCCTGCTCGACATCAGCATTCTGCTGAGAACATTCAAAGTGGTCTTCGACGGAAGCGGGGCGTATTGAACATCGTGTACGCCCGGCACAGCAAAGTAATCCGTATGGAGTGCCCATGCAAATTGTTCACGTCGTCGAATCGACTTCTACAGGCACGCTCTCCGTGGCGTGCATGATCTCGAATCGTCTCGCCAGTGAAAGTCACGAAGACTACGTTGAATTCTCACGGCGTAGCGAAACACCCGACAACTTACCTTCTCTCTCCCCTCGAACGTTCTGTCGCGGCAATTTCATATGAAGGCCGAGCGGTGAACGTTTGTGCTGGCTGACAGCGCCTTCTCGATGCTTACATCGACTGGCATACCGGAGCGATATCTGATGAAACAGTTAGCGGAGCGGTCCAACGTGCACCGGGAAGAGGCCCCCGTTCAGACTGCGTTGCCAGCCGACGCTAGCTCGGCGCGAGACTCTCATTGGCGGGGTCCGTCTGCTGGGTTTGCAATCAATGGCAAGTTTGCGTCTCAACGCATAACAGGAGTGCAACGTGTCGGTTATGAACTGGCGATGGCGTTCCAGCGTCTGTTTCCTGAGGAAGCCGACCTGCCCTTGTTGATTCCCTCGAACGCACGAACTGACGTTGTCTTGCCGAAAGCAAAAATGATCGGGCGGCGGCTGAAGGGTTCTCTATGGGAGCAACTGGCACTGCCATTCGCGATTGGCGGCCGAACGCTTCTCAGCCTTTGCAATATGGGCCCCTTATTCGCTCGCCGGCAGGTCGTGATGATGCACGACGTTGCGATCTACGATCTGCCGGAAAATTACTCGTGGAAGTACAGGCTCTGGTATCGCGTTGCGTTTTCTCTGCTGAAGCGCAACGCTAGTCACATCGTGACGGTGTCGGAATTCTCGAAGACACGAATCATGGAGCGCCTTGGCATCGACGCATCACGCATTTCGGTGGTCCTGAATGGCGTGGACCACTTTGAAAAGATCGCACCGGACACGGCGATTCTGTCGCGGTTGAACCTGCAGAACGATGGTTACGTGCTCGCTGTCGGAAATCTCTCGGTAGGAAAGAACCTTCCACGCATAGTTGCCGCGATGGAGCGCCTGAGTGACCGCCATGACCTGAAGTTTGTTGTCGTTGGCGGATGCGATTTGCGGGTCTTCAGTTCACAGGCGAAGGTAGGGTACGACTTGTCGAAAAACATCATCCCCGCAGGATTCGTATCGGACGGCGAATTGAGAGCGCTGTACGAAAACGCAGGCTGCTTTCTGTTTCCGTCCTTATATGAGGGCTTCGGATTGCCGCCGCTTGAAGCGATGTCTTGTGGATGTCCTGTCATCGTGTCACGTGAAGCTTCGCTTCCTGAGGTATGCGGCAATGCTGCGATGTACTGTGACGCGCATTCGGTCGACGACATCGTCGACAAAGTGACGCAGATGATGGAGGACGCCGCGGTGCGCGAAACCTGGCGCGAACGCGGAAGGGAGCATGCCCGTGGCTTCCGGTGGGAGCGGTCTGCACATCAATTGCTCGACGTTCTCGAGCGTGAGCTCGCGGGCGGAGTGGCTCGCCCGGTTCACGCGCGATCCGCGACTTCTCGCGTTTAGCGCGGATCGCGCAACACCTATCAGGATGCGCCGGTCCGAAGATCTGCAAGCTCGTCGCGCCTCACTGCGGCAAGACCTTTTTTACGACCTAATCGAAGGAGCTTCGCAGCATGAATACGCCCGCCTCCACGATCGATCTTGCCGCCACGCTGCGAGATCACTTCGCACGCGTCGTCCTGCCGATCTGGCGCGGGCCCGGCTTCAATACCGCGATGCATCTGCCTTACGAGGCCGTCAGCGCCGACGCGGGCCACGTTCCGATGCCGGTTGAACGCTATCGCGCGATGGCGTGCGCGCGGCAGTTGTTCGTCTTCTCGCAAGCCGGCGAAGCAGCCCATGCCCATGTGCTGTTCGAAGCCCTGCTGCACTACTTTCAGGACAAGCAGCGCGGCGGCTGGTTCTACAGCGTTGATGCACAAGGTGCGCCGCTCGATACGACGAAAGATCTCTATACGCACGCGTTTCTGGTCTTCGCGTGCGCTGAATATGCCGCAAGCTTCGACAATCGCGATGCACTTGACCTCGTCCATAGCACCTCGGCGCTAATCGAAACGCGTTTCGCCGCGCAACATGGGTTGTTCAATGCAGCGCTCGACGCAGATTTTTCGACGGTGACCGGCACGCCGGTGCAAAACCCGTTGATGCATCTCACCGAAGCCTGGCTCGCCGCGCGCGAGGTGACCCAGGACAGTGCGTTCGATTCCGCGTTGCGCAAGCTGGCCGACGCCATCGAACGCACCTTCGTGCATGCGCCGACCGGCTGCATCGCGGAACTGCCGTTGGGTGTCGACGACAACCGTCTGGAGCCCGGCCATCAGTTCGAATGGTTCTGGCTGATCAGGCAAGCGGGCACGCTATTAGGCGGATCGGGGCTCGACGACTCGCTCTCGCGCGCGTTTGCGTTTGCGCAGCAACATGGCGTGGATCCGGTCACGGGCGGCGTGTGCGCGTCGCTCGATGAAGCCGGTCGAGTAAAGGACGCCACGCAGCGGATCTGGGCGCAAAGCGAATATCTGCGCGCACTCGCCACCCGCAACGATGACGCGGCGCGTGCGGTGTTGCCCGGGCAGATCGAGCGCTTCCGCGAGCGGTTTCTGCACGCGCAAGGCTGGTTCGAATGCAAGACGGCCGCGGGCGACGTGTCGCGCGCCGACATGCCGTCGACTACGCCCTATCATCTCGCCACCGCTTACTCGGCGCTACCGGCTGAAGTTCGCGACGCTCGCAGCATTGCTACGGCGTGATTGCACGCCCGAGAAGGACAAGGTCCGCGCGATCGTTCGGTTCGCGGGCTAGAACTTGTTCATTTCGGCATGCCAATCGATGTGGGCATCGAGCGGGACCGGGCCACCAGCCGGCACAACGAGTCCACACCGTGTCGGCTCTCTCGACGTCCCGCTCACGTCTGCGCGTCAGGTGCTCACGTTACTCGGTTTTTCAGAGCGGGGTTTCGCTCGCCAAGGCAATAGGGAAATTCGCGCGAGAATATTGCCTCGACGTGCGGAATGCAAGTCAAGCTGCAGTGCCTGCTGGAGTTCAGGGCGACGGACCGTCGCGGTTCCCAATTTAGCCACGACGATGCCTGCCGCGACATTGGAAAGCACGACTGCTTCGTCCAGCGGCATGCCCGCGCCGAGCGCGGCACTAAGCGTGGCAACGACAGTGTCCCCGGCCCCCGTCACATCGAACACCTCGCGGGCGCGCGTTGGCAAATGCAAAGGGGCGTGGCCGCGAGAAATTAACGTCATGCCTTTCTCGCTGCGTGTGACGAGCGCCGCCTCGAATTCAAACGCATCGCAAAGGGCGGCACCCTTCTGCTCGATCGTGGCATCACTCTCGCACCGCCCAACGACAGCCTCGAATTCGGACAGGTTGGGCGTAATGACGGTGGCGCCGCGATAACGCTCGAAATCCGTTCCTTTCGGATCGACGATGACGGGTTTTCCTGCACGGCGAGCGGCGGAGATGAGGTTCTTCGAATCGTGCAGTGACCCTTTCGCGTAGTCGGATAAGACCACCGCATCGACTTCGTGCAACTGCCGCTCAAAGCTGAAAATCAGCTCATCTCCATTGCGTTCGGGAAAATGGTCCTCAAAGTCCGCCCTGATCATCTGCTGATGGCGGGAAAGAATCCGAAGCTTGGTGATCGTCTTGCTGCCCGCGACGCGTTGGAGAACGCAATCAACCCCGCCTTCGCGCAGCAACTCTTCGATCCGATCGGCGTGCGCATCCTGCCCGGCCAAGCCGAGAAGGCGAACACGAGCTCCAAGTGCTGCCGCGTTCAGCGCGACGTTTCCCGCCCCACCGACACGCGTCTCTTCAGCTTGCACATGGACGACGGGAACGGGCGCCTCCGGCGAGATCCGCGAGGTCGAACCGTGCCAATACCAATCGAGCATGACGTCGCCTACGACCATTAGTTGAGCGCAGTCGAAATCAGGAGGCGAAAGCTTCACCGGCGGGTTTCTTGTCATGGCGGCCTAAATTGATCGAATAAACTTCACTCAGAACGTCGGCGACAGAAGCGACGCTTATTTTTTCCATCACGTACTTCGCATTTCTCGGATATTCAAATCCGAGGCTCAGGAACATTCCGCCTTCTCGCTTAGACACAGCAAGGACTCCACGCTCTTTGCCGACAGGGCCCCATCGAAACGGATTGGTAGGACCATGCAGACTAATCATCGGCGTATCCAGCATTGCGGACAAATGCATGATTCCGGTGTTCACACAAACTATGCATTCCGCCCGCCTTACTATTCCGACCACTTCAGTCAGGCTCACCTTGGCTGCCACGCTTACGACCTTCTGGCTGCCGATGAGCTCAACCAATTGTTGAGCCCGTGTGGCATCTTCAGGACCGCCCGTGATGACAATGGCGTGCCCGTTATCAATCAAAACATGCGCAAGATCGCGCCAGCACTCCATGGGCCATTCGCGCATGGCGAAATTTGTTCCAGAGGCCCACGGGTGAAAAACAACATATTTATCGTCAATGACGAACGGCAAATTGGAAGGACGAATAGCCTTGGTGATTTTCGGATGTTCCGTCGACTCGATGCCTAGGGGGCGCAATAGCCTTCTGAAATTATCGAGCTCATGAAGGCCTTCGCAATGCTCGACGCTGGCATCATAAGCATAATGGCGGAATTGATTCCTGGTCTTAAAACCAATCGTGAACTTCGTCTTCGTGAAAGCTGCCAAGATGGCCGAAATCCTTGGCCATTGCGAAGTGTCGATTAAGACATCGACCTCGTATTTCTTTATTTCCTTGAGCGCGTTCAACGGGCTGGTCAAAGGGACTACGACAACTTCGTCGAGCCCGTCGAACAAATCATAGATACGCGCGTTGCTTCGTGATGCAAATACCACTATTCTGGAAATCTTTTTGACTTTCCTCAACTCAGAAATAATTATCGACGACAAGATCGAGTCGCCAATCGCAGCGAAGGCAAAAATGCCTGCTGTCGTGCACTCAGCCGGCAGGCGTCGTTTTTTGCGAAGCGCCCCTAATATGTACAAGAAAGCGCCGCCGACAATAAGGTCGACGCGCTTGAGAAGGTTCTGTCCGCGCTCATTTTTCATTTCAGGTCCAGCAACATCGAGTTGAACGTCGAGCTAGAACCCGAGCGGCTGCATACCTTCGCCGGCCGGGGTGCGATAGGCGTGACGACCGTGCGCCCGGGCGAATGGTCTTGGCATGCCCCCGTGCGCTTGTCACCACAGGTCTTCACGTTGTCGTACTGTTCGAGCAATGTCGCCAATTCCGCCTCGGTCGTCTGGGGGGATGATCTGACAGGCACCGCGCTGGATCAGGTCATCCAGGCTACCCAACGTCGCCGCTGTACCGTTGTTCGCTGATCCCGTCAATTTGTGCCTTGACGGTGGATTCCCGTTAGCTGGTCGTGACTCTCGACAGGCACCGTGCTCGGCTTACCGCCGCTGCCATTCGACCGCCCCGCGTCAGGCCATACACCGGGTCCGACGATACCTTTGAGGGCTCACACTCCGAAGCAGAAGATCACAGCAGTCGGCGGCATCGAGCGCCGAAAGTCTGCAATGGCCGATGATGCAACTGCATGATCCGTGCTGGAACGCGCGCTGTCTGTGCGGCGCCGAACGTTCGAATGCCCGAGTGCATGTGGGGCACCCATTGCGGAAAGCTTTTGCCGCAGAACGACCGGCACAGGAAGGTCGATCGATATACTAAGTACTACTTCCATATCCAGTCCGTAGAATTGTTCCGTGACGGACACTCGGTCTGCGCGAAGCCGCCTATCTGTTTCTCCGCGCTTATGCGAATCACTGCGACACCGCCTCACGAGGATTCAGGCATGGCGACACGACTTGAACCCCGCATCGTGCAGGGGCGCCGCCTAGTCGGGAAACGCCACTTCAGTAATTTATGCAGGCTTTCGTGGTTCATATCGGGCGAAACTTCATACCACCTATTAATGCAACTGTAATCAATCCTGCCACACCACTATTTGCGAAACAAATAGTTTGCCCGCCTGTCGGCTATGCACCTACCTAAACTGAATCGGCGCCGCGCAACGTGCGCTAAACCACAGACTCCGACGTGGCAAAGGAGGTATTCCTATCACATTTGCGCAAAGTCGCGATGGACGCGGCGAAGCTTGTCGCTCCATCGAGAAGCTTGCTACCCGGATCTTGGAGATGGTGCCTTTGAACACGCATATTCTCAGTTTTGGATCGTCTCGCGCAGACAACGAAGCGGGTAACTTTTCGTTGCGCGACATGCTTCATCTATTGCGAGACCCTGTCTGGACACTGCTGGCATTTATCGCCTTTGCGACGTTCGCAGCTTCTCCTATTTTCTTGCGGCGCCTATCTGGCCGTCAGAGCTTTTGGTCATGCACGACTTCAGGAAAGTCGCTGCTCAACTGACCGAGCAGTTCGATCTCGTACCAGTCGACGCTCCGCCTTGCCTGATCTACAAGCAGGCCGCGCAGTCCACACGCACCATCTATTAGACAGACGAAGTGTCACGCTACAGAACAATCTCCAGTTGAGATCCACAGCAAGGGACTTCACGCAACTTGCTTATTGAAACACCTGGCGAGTTCGCCGGAACGCGGGGCCTTGAAGCCGGGCAGCTTCGAGATCCAAATATGTGTCGCAGCGAGAACCATTGATTCTCGATCATGTTGAGGTGAACTATTCATGAGCCGATCTACGCCGCAAATTGGAATCGAGGTAAACGAGAATCGTATTCCCTTTAATACGCCCGCTATGACGGGTAATGAACTGAAGTACGTCGCAGAAGCTCACTTCAGTAAAAAGCTCGCTGGCGACGGCTCCTTCACAGGACGTTGCAACGAGTGGCTGCAGGAAAGAAGCGGTGCCGGCAAGGCATTGCTGACTCACTCCTGCACAGCCGCGCTTGAGATGGCGGTTCTGTTGCTGGACATCCAACCCGGCGACGAAATCATCATGCCGTCGTACACGTTCGTCTCGACGGCGAACGCATTCGTCCTGCGCGGTGGCGTGCCTGTCTTCGTGGATGTCCGCGAAGACACTATGAATCTCGACGAGCGATTGATCGAAGCGGCGATCACGCCGCGAACTCGAGCGATCGTCCCGGTGCATTACGCCGGCGTGGCTTGCGAAATGGACACGATCGTATCCATCGCTCAACGCCACGGACTCAAAGTCGTCGAAGACGCGGCGCAGGCCGTCATGGCAACCTATAAGGGCCGTGGCCTCGGCTCCATTGGCCACCTCGGAGCTTACAGTTTTCACGAAACGAAAAATATCATCTCGGGCGAAGGTGGCGCGTTGCTCGTGAACGATCCCGCCCTCACGAGGCGCGCGGAAATAATCCGTGAGAAGGGCACTGATCGAAGCCGCTATCTCCGCGGAGAAGTCGACAAATACACCTGGCAGGAAGTCGGCTCTTCATTCTTGCCAGGTGAGTTGATCGCTGCCTATCTATGGGCTCAACTGGAAAGTGCTGAAAAGATTACTCAGGCGCGCCTCGCGCACTGGGAGCGATATCATGCGCTTCTCGAGCCGTTCGAGCGCCGCGGCGCGCTCCGTCGTCCGATCGTGCCGAAAGAGTGCCAGCACAATGGGCATATGTATTACGTTCTGGTTGAAGACGAACACGTGCGCCAGCGTCTACTCGATGAATATAGAAGGCAGGAAATAGGTTCGGTATTTCACTATGTTCCGCTTCATTCATCGCCTGGCGGGCAACGGTACGGCAAAGCTGGCGGCCCATTGGACGTTACCATCGACCAGTCAAAACGCCTGATTCGCCTTCCCCTCTGGGCCGGCTTGACCGAAACGCAACAAATGCGCGTGGTTGACATTTTCAGCGCGCTAGTGAAATAGGGCTGACCCACGCTGGACGTGCTTGTGCGAATCGCATCCGGGCGTTGACGAATGGTCGTCGGCAGCGGTCCGGATGTGCTCACGCACCGGAAGGTGCGGGGGGTGATGATGTTGCCGACCTCCGTCCCGGAGTTCTCCTATCTCGCGCGGTAGACTTTCGCCGCCATCGCTTATGCCGGGGTGCACGCCGGGAAATTGGCAGCACGCTGGAGTAACGATGCGCTGCCACGCAGTCTCTCAGTCAATGATCGGCGACTGACAATGAGAAGCCGGCTCTAAGTCCTTTGAACACGCTCGACCTGGCCGCCGGCGAAAACTTCACGCATTTGACCGTCAACGTGACGACCGCATAGGCAATCGCAATTGCACGGTGTGCAGGTGCGAGGTGCTTGCGGCTGAAATAAACGCGATTGCGCGCCGTATAGAACAGGCTGAAGGGACTTTCATTGCCGCCGGTAGACACCGCTACCTTGTGACCGACGCTCGATGTCGGCACGTATAGCAGGCGGATATTGGCACTCTTCATGCGCCAGACGAAGTCGCTGTCGTCGTAATAGACGAAGTACTTTTCGTCCATCATTCCGACTGTCTGAAAGATGCTTTTGTGCAGCAACATAAAGCAGGTCGGCGCGTATTCTGTAAACATTTCTTCGTCGAACTGGCCGCGATCTTCCTTCCGATCGCCCACGTGCGGCGTGGTGGCGGTAAGCGGCGAGAATCTTCCGCCCGCACACCATATCCGATTGGTGCCGTGATAGGTGATCTTGGGCACCGAGGCCAACGCACCCGCCTCCTCGGTGTGCCGCACAAGTCCCGCGATCACGTCGGGATCCGGGAAGTCGGTGTCGTTATTGGCCAGCAGAACGTATTCGCATCCGTCTGCAAGCGCCATCTCTATACCCTGATTGTTGCCGCGAGCGACGCCGACATTGTCGTTATTGAACACGATATCCGCGTGAATATTGTTGAGAGCCGCAAGCTCGCGCGATATCGCACACCCCGTATCCTTCTCGCTGTTGTCGATCACGTACAGCTTGAAATTCGCATCTCGCTGGGCGGCCAGACTCTTGAAAAAATCAGGAAGCACGGAATCGGAGCGATACAGCACGGTGACAATCCCGATCAGCGGCGAACCATATCTCGTTGACATATCGCGTCCTTCAAATGAGTTGCGGAGGCGGCCGTCGCTGCGCCTCCGTCATAGCGTGAGGGCGTCACCGATGTGTCATGCGGCGCGTTCACAGCCCTTGTATAGACCCTTCTCCCGCATCTCGGCGATGCTCTTCTCGTAGGTATCGGCCATCACCTCCTGCTGGTCGACCCACCGGGCAAACCGTGCGATGCCTTCGCTGAACGACACCTTGGGCTCGAATCCGAGCATGTCCCTTGCCTTGGTCAAATCGGCGTAGACATGGCGTACATCGCCCAGGCGGAATGCGCCCGTCACGGTGACGCTGACATCGCTGGCATACACCTCGCACAAAGTCTTGGCGACGTCCATGACCGAAGTGCGCACGCCCGAACCGATGCCGAACACGTTGTCCGCCGCGTTCGCGTTCGTGAGCGCTGCGTAGGTCGCATCCACCACGTCATCGATGTAGACGAAGTCACGGCTTTCCAGACCATCTTCGAAAATATTGATCGGATTGCCGTTTTTGATGCGCGTCGAAAAGATCGAGAGAATGCCCGTGTAAGGGTTCGATAACGACTGCCCCGGGCCGTAGACATTCTGATAACGCAACGCCGATGCATCGATGCCGATAGAACGGCAAGTCGTCATCACCATCTGTTCCTGAGTCTGCTTGGTAATGCCATAAAGCGAGGTCGGATGGATTTTCGATTCCTCGTCGGTGGGCACGCACTCCATCACTTCGCCGCTTACCGGGCAGAGATGGTCGAACTGGCCCTCAAGCATGTCTTTTTCCTTCCGCGGACCAGGATACAGAATGCCGGCGGCCGGGGAACGATACTTGCCTTCGCCGTAAATCGCGCGAGACGAAGCAACGACCACTTTGCGCACGGAATTGCGGCTATTTTTCACCAGTATGTCGAGAATCAGCGCTGTGCCGTGCACGTTCACGTCGACATAGCGATCGACCTCGTACATCGATTGGCCCGTACCCGTCTCGGCCGCAAGATGAACGATCGCGTCCTGCCCCTGCATGACACGTTCGAGCATGGCTCGATCAGTCACCGACCCCTTCACGAAGTGCACGCTTTCCGGCAACGATGCGAAGATCGCAGACGTGACGCTGGGATTCTCTCCGTGAATCTGCGGGGAGAGGTTATCGAGGACCGTGACTTCCGCATTGTTGGCGCAGAGCTTGCGCGCCAGACTCGAGCCGATAAAGCCGGCGCCACCCGTAATCAGGACTTTCATTGTTTCTCCCTCTCCCAACATCTGGTTTCGAAGTTGTAGCGCTTGATGATTTGCGCCGGATTACCTGCGACCACGCAATAGTCGGGAACGTCGCGGGTCACTACCGAATGCGCGCCGACCACGACGTGGCGGCCAATTTTCACGTTGGGCAGAATGACTGCGCTAAATCCAATAAAAGCGCCCTGCCCGATCACCACATAATTACCTCGCGTGCGAATACGCTCGCCAATGCGAGTGGTGTCGTTGACGTTCTCATACGGATGCTCGACATCGACAATGGCAACGTTGCCGGTAATGGTCGCGCCGTCGCCGATCTCGATTGAAGAGCCGCATACGATGTGAACGTTCTGCTCGATATTGACCCGGCTTCCGATCGTGAGCCGCGGCGGCGCAGCCGAATCCGTCACGACAAGTTCGATGCGCGCACCAGGCCGAATCAGTACACGCTCGCCAATGGACGCGTAATGCACGTTGACGAGTAGCATGGGACGAAAGATCGTCGTTTTCGCGCCGACCGACTTGAACACATGCGCGTACCACAGGCGTGTCTTGAGTCGGTACCAAGCGAGAAGTGCGCGGTTACACAGATCGAGAAGCCTCAATCTTTTAGTGGCAGGACGCTCGTTCTCCTGTACGGTGGTACTCATGCGTTGGCCCGCTGTCGTCCGGTCACTTGCTTGAGCCGCGTATAGACAGCGCGTGACAGACGTGGCCACCGGCGCGTCGAGTACAAAACCAGCTGTTTCGTGCTGATTCTTGCCGCGCGCCAGCTCGACTCGATGCAGTCCTCGAAGTTATCCTCGTGTCCATGCTCCAGATAGAAGATGGCCGAGGTCAGATAGAACTTTGCGCGCCCCCGGTTGACTGTGTCGCTCGCCATGCCGAGATCGGCCGCGATCTGGCAGGTCTGGATCATGTCGGCCATGTATTCCCTATGACGCTCGGGATTGTTGATTCGTGTCGAGGTCATGCCGGTCCGGTTGACACGGTAAAGGCCCCACTCTTCGTCCAGGTAGCAGCCTTGCCAGCCGAACACCACCTGGAGCAGGTGGGCCACATCACAGACTGATTTCAGACCTACGTCAACGGGGCTGCGATGACGCAGATGGGCCCGATACATCTCCGAGCTATGAAAAAAATACGGTCCGTTTTTGATGAGGAATTCGGCGTCGAACGTTGCGGGCTTATTTTGGGGTAGTGGATACGGCACAGACTCCAACGTATCCTGGTCCACCGTGCGCATCCTATGGACCACGAGACCGCATTCAGGATGCTCTCTTAAGAAATCGAGTTGGCGCTGCAGCTTGCCAGGAAGCATGACATCGTCGCCGTCGATGTTCGCGATGTATTCGCCCTTCGCCATCGCGACGGTATCGGCGAAGTTCGCCGCGAAGCCGACGTTGGCGTCGTGCGAAATGACCTTGATCACATCCGGATAGCGCGATCGAAACGACTCGATGACGTCGAGGGAGTTGTCCGGCGAATTATCATCGCCCACGATCACCTCGAATGGCACATCGAGCTTCTGGTCGAGTACGCTTTGGAGGCACGGACCGACATACTCGCCTTGCCGGTAGCAGAGCACGATGACCGATAGTACGGGCGTGGCTTGCTCCTGGACCGGAGGGTAAAGGTTAGTATCCATGCTGTTGTCTCAGTTGAGGACCAGCCGCCCGGCCAGGTGGCGAGCCTTTCGTTGAATAATCGGCGAGACCGCGATGGTCAATGCGGCCATAGCGAGCCACGCTCCTGATAGAACAAAGAACAGACCAATACGCGAACAGCTTGTGAGATCCGCGAAACTCAACAACAGTCCGACGGGGGTGAGCGCAGCGATACGCGCAGCGAGGCCGCGATACCAACTGGCGTTGATACCGGGGATAAACTTTCGATGTACGATCGCAACCCAGCCGAACAGGAGCAGAAAGTTCATTCCCGCCCACGCATAGGCAGCGCCGACCGCACCGAGATGAATGCCGCCAAATAGGACCGCGGGCGCATAGAGGACAAGAAAGCCAATATTGCCTTTCAGATGCAGAGACAGGTCCCCTTTCGCGTACTGCACGATAAACGCCAGCGAAGCGATCGCTGAAAATGCGTTTCCTGCCGCATAGCATTGCATCGTTCGCAAGGCGTCGGGACTCAACGGTGCGCTTGCGGACCAGAATCGAAGCACGGCCTCGGGCGCACAGATGAACACTGCCGCAACCGGGATCACCGCCAATGACGTCAGTTCAGTGGCCAGTGCATACATCTGGCGAATTCGTTCCCCGCCGCCGAAGCTTTCGGTAGTCAGCCGTGGAATGAACGCCTGTTGAATCGGGTTGGCCAGCAACAAGATACCGCTCGCCAACAGAGTCGCCAGGCTGAACACCGCAAAATCCGCGAGCGGCAAAATTTTCGAAAGGGCGATCTTGTCGATCTGTGTGGTGCAGGCCCAGATCACCGTCGCCAATGCAATCGACAGCGACAGCTTCGCGCGCGACAACAGTACCTTCCATGAAAAACGCGTCGACAAAAACGGTATGTCGATCGTACGGCCGAGCAGTGTCCGCATCGCGGCCGCTTCTACGACAATCGCCAAAAGTTGCCAAACAAAGAAGAACTCGATACGCGGCCAGATCATGATGATCGGCACAACGAGCACCGTGCGTATCACGGCAAAGGTGATGACAATTCCGTTGAGTGCAACCTGTCGATCGATGCCGACCACACCCCCACGGTATAGCGCACCGAGCCACCGCCCGATGGCAGTCAGCATCATCAGCACAAATGCCGTACGAATCACGCTCGGAGGCAGTGTGGACGCGTTCAACCATCGTTCGGCGAAATAAGGCGCGATGAAGATCGACAAGACGAACAGGATGGCGCTGGTGCCGAGAATCAGCTTTTCCAGTGATTCCAGCAACAACCCGACTTCAGCTTTCGAACCGGTACCGGCCCGCAGGCTGCCGAGCTCCCGGCACAACGTGGGCGAAAGCCCGAAGTCGAGAACGAGTACCCATGCGAGAACCACCGCGTTGATCGCAATCAGTCCATAAGCTTCGACCCCGAGATGACGCACGTATATCGGGACCATGACGATGCCGAGCAACGCGGTCACCATCTGTCCAACGAAATTTGCGAGCAGGGTTCGTCTCAACATCGCGGTCTGCCAGTAAATTAGGTAAGGGCTGAAGGTACCGCCAGAGTCGCCGCGAATTCTGAATCGACATCGTTAATATCAACTCATCGCGAACGTGTCTTAGGGCGAGCGCTTGATCTGCCAAACGACCGAAAGATGCCACCTCCATTCCGGCCGGTCGATGCCGGAATGACAATTCGCGCTGACCACAACGCGTTTGGACGATAGGGAAAAATGACTACTTGTGAAACTTGATGTATTACGAAAGTATTTGATGCGGCCTCACGGCGTATTTTGACTATCGGCAAACGCCCCTCGACTGCGTGAACAGACGCGCATAGGAACACTTATGCGCAAGCCAACTTACGATGCGCATCACTGCGGTCTACGCCTTGAAGCGTACCTGTGCAGCTTCGATTTAAATGTGCGGCGGCGCACGTTCAGCTAGTTGCGTATGAGCTATCGCATGGAAGTCGGAAGCAGCTTCGCTCCATTCGAACATGACGGGGTCAACGGCTTGGCCACGCCACCTGATCCTTCGGAAGATTGAGCAGATACTGGCCATACGCATTCTTGGCGAGCGGTTTGGCGAGTTGGAGCAATTTCTCCTCGTCGATCCAATGTCGGCGGAATGCAATCTCTTCCGGACACGCCACTACCAAACCCTGACGCTTTTGCAGCGTTTCGATAAACGTAGCCGCCTGAATCAGTGAATCATGCGTGCCTGTGTCGAGCCACGCGTAGCCACGGCCCATGATTTCCACTTCGAGCGCGGCATTGGCGAGATAACGCGAGTTGACGTCGGTGATCTCGAGTTCGCCACGTGGCGACGGTCTGATGTCCGCAGCGATGTGGCAGACCTGGTTGTCGTAGAAGTACAGACCCGTGACCGCGTAGTTCGAACGCGGCTTTTCGGGCTTCTCCTCGATGGAGAGCGCGTGAAAACTCTTATCGAACTCGACTACGCCGTAACGTTCCGGATCATGCACGTGATACGCGAACACGGTCGCGCCGCTGTCACGCGCATTTGCGCGCTCGAGCTGCGCGGCGAGATCGTGGCCGTAGAAAATGTTGTCGCCAAGAATCAGCGCCGACGGATCGTTGCCCACAAAGTCCCGGCCGATGATGAACGCCTGCGCGAGCCCATCCGGCGACGGCTGAACCGCGTACTGGATGTTCATGCCCCACTGGCTGCCGTCGCCCAGCATCGCTTCAAAGCGCGGCGTGTCCTGCGGCGTCGAAATGATCAGCACGTCGCGAATGCCCGCCACCATCAGCGTGGAGAGCGGATAGTAGATCATCGGCTTGTCGTACACGGGCAGCAACTGCTTGGAGACCACATGCGTGATCGGATACAGGCGTGTGCCCGAGCCGCCCGCGAGAATAATGCCTTTGCGCGCCATTGCCGTGCCTTTACGCGCGCTGCGCGTAGTTGGTCTCAACCCACTTGCGATAATCGCCGGAGGCAACTTCGTCCGACCACTCCTGATTGTCCAGATACCACTGCACCGTTTTCGCGAGGCCCGTTTCGAACGTTTCCGCAGGCTTCCAGCCGAGTTCGCGTTCGAGCTTGCGCGCGTCGATCGCATAACGGCGGTCGTGGCCCGGACGATCCTTCACATAGCTGATCTGATCGCGGTACGACGCGCCCGCCTTCGGACGCAACTGATCGAGCAGGTCGCACAGCGTATGCACGACCTCGAGGTTCTTCTTCTCGTTCCAGCCACCGACGTTGTACGTCTCGCCCGGCGTGCCGCGCGCGAGCACTTCGCGGATCGCGCTGCAATGGTCGCCGACATACAGCCAGTCGCGCACGTTCTGACCGTCGCCATAGACCGGCAGCGGCTTGCCGCCGAGCGCATTGGCGATCATCAGCGGAATCAGTTTCTCGGGGAACTGGTACGGACCGTAGTTGTTCGAGCAGTTCGTGGTGAGCACCGGCAGGCCATACGTATGATGGTAGGCGCGCACCAGATGGTCGGAACCCGCCTTGGTGGCCGAGTAAGGGCTATTCGGCGCGTACGGCGTGGTCTCGGAGAATTGCGGATCGGTAGCGGAAAGCGAGCCGAACACTTCGTCGGTCGACACGTGCAGGAAGCGGAATTCCGCTTTGCCGGCGTCGTTCAACCTGCTCCAATACGAGCGAGCCGCTTCCAGCAGCGTAAAGGTACCTACGACATTGGTCAGCACGAAGTTCTCCGGCCCGTGAATGGACCGGTCGACGTGAGTCTCGGCCGCCAGATGGATGATCGCGCGCGGCTTGTATTCGGCGAGCAACTCGTCCATTGCAGCGCGATCGCATATGTCGGCGCATACGAAAATATGCAATGGATTGTGCTGCAGAGATTTCAGCGTGCGTAGATTGCCTGCATAGGTGAGCTTGTCGACATTCACGACGGGTTCATCGAAGATTTGCAGCCAGTCGAGCACGAAGTTGGCGCCGATAAAACCGGCGCTGCCTGTCACCAAGATCATGGAAGCCCTTTGGAAGCCGCCTTCATGCAGTTGCGCGGAAGGTCGATTGGAGTCTGGCTGACATCCGTTGAACGATGCGTCCACGGGACGTCGGTAAGCAGCTTTGATATAGCTTTCCATCGCGACTTCCAGCGCCGCGAACAGATGCAACCAGCTTAGTGTAGGGTTCTAGAAATCTTGTTTCAGTGCGGAAAGCAACATACACGCTTTCTCCCGCACTAACGGGGGTAAGGAGGAGAGCTTCGGCGGTCGGGCAACGCTTGCAGTGTTCGCGTTGCCCGTGTCTCCACCACATGGCGTTGCCGGGGTTCGGCCTTATCGCCGATTGCCGGCCATTTCTTTTGCTGAGAGCCGCGTCTGCGTCGTCGCGATGATCGGCGCGGCCTTCATGGTTTGCGGCAGATGCCCCTGCCGATGCGCATCGGGACGCAGGCTGCCTGCGCGTCCCAAAGAAAGAGTTAGTTATCGTCTCGTGGCGTTCTGGAACGTGCGACACATAATGCGCATACGAAAACGCCAATCACCACGCCGAATATGAAGCATAAAAAATGTGTCAAAACGCTCGACATTTACCTGGTCCTTTCAATTGAGGCGAGATTGAATTTATAACGATTCACCTCCTTCGCGATTCACCGGAAGTCACCGCGCGCAGCCGGTAGAACGTCAAAGACACACAGGCAGCAGCGATGGTATGACGCGGCGGTTAGCGCGCCAATCATCATACTTTACTAGAATCGCGACCAGGTCGGAAAACGGCCCAACTGAAGCAGTACGCGTATGGCGTGGCAGTGGATGCGACATCAGGCACCAGCCGGCTGCGGATGATCGCGCCCGTTGGAGGTCACAGCGTGAAGCCAGCCGCGCATACGAGCATGGCAAAGTCGGCGAAAGCGCGGATGTAGTGCGACGCGAGGCAAGAACTGCAGGCCGCCGCGTAATGACAGTTTGACAGACAAAGCAGACGACGAACGGCAACTTCCGATCAGATCGCGCGGCCTATGCAAGGGCAGTAGGCCGACGAGTCGCGGGCGGGCGCTCCGCGCGAGAGTGATTGCTGACACGCGCGAATAGCTCTCCGCAGGAGCGGGAAACTGCCGCGCACGATCCCGAGCACACGGACCACGGCACGGTATTTCGTTGGCCAGTGCCTGACCATTTGTCTCCAGGCCTTCTTTCTTCTTGCGCTACAAGCACCGCGGCCGATCAATCGCGAGCTTACCAATATCACGACACGTGAGCGGCAAGCCTACTCTTTCCGATACCGGCGTCAGGCTCCCTGAAGCCAGGTGCTCGCCACATTTTATAGTTCCGCAAGGCCAGCAATCTGTGCGAACACGCAACATACTGCTGGCCGTCCCAGACTTCAATTCGATTTGTGAATACGGCAAAACCCTCAGCGCGTGACTTCCATCGCGTTGATACGCGGCAATAGCCGATCGAATTCGCGTTTCACGATCTCATAACATTCGCATGAGCGCGCCTCAAGTCCGGTCCGATCGAGGATCCGCACACGGCCACGGCTGTGATGGATGAGATCGGCTTCGCAAAGCTTGCCGGAGGCCTCAGTCACGCCTTCACGACGCACGCCGAGCATGTCGGCAATGAGTTGCTGCGTGACTTGCAAATCGCTTGTGCCCGAACGATCGATATCGACCAGCAGCCACCGGCACAGTTGCTCGTCCAGTCGATGCAGCCTGTTGCACGCCGCAGTCTGTGCGACCTGCGTGAGCAGGGCCTGCATGTATAGCAGCATCAGTGAGCGCAGCGAAGCGCAATTGCGCAACGCTTCGCGCAGTGCTGTAGCGCTGATTCGATAAGCGAAACCCCGGCATTGAGCCTGAACGCTGGCTGGCATGGTGTCTCCGCCCGTCAGGATCGGCACGCCTGTCGTGCCATCCCTGCCGATCGCGGCAATTTCCACCGAACTGCCGTTTTCCATGGTTTGCAGCAGAGACACGATCGCTGTGGCCGGAAAATAGACGGTTCGTATGAGTTCACCGGATTTCGACAGCAGTTGCCCCGGACTCAATTCGACGAGTTCAAGATGAGGAAGTATTGCGTCCCATTCATGCGTTGGGAGCGCCTCGAACAGACGGTTGCCACGGCGGTATGACTGGAATGTCGTCATCATTTCCCTCACGTAAGTATCGCAGCCCGCCTTGGTACGGCAGGCCTCGCTCGAATCGAGGAACCAATGACGATGCATTGCCCTCATTCGCGCGGTCGGCAAACAGAAGCGGTAATGGAGACGATCAAAGCTTCGCATTGGTCATCGCGTTGCATTCGATGTCGCAGTGCAGCATAGCCGCCAAAGAAGGTCGCGCCAATAATGCTGGCGGAATAGCCCGCACGATCGGCGGATATAAGAGGACTTATTTGCGTTGAACGTTCGTTGAAACGCTGGACGCCAATGTCACTTTGCTGCAGACCGAAAGGACCCCGATGTTAGCTGAAGTGTCAATAGGTCGTAGTGTGGATTCACAACATGTCCAGTTTATTAAGGAGGTCTATGGGACGACATAAAGCGAACGAACCCGCCCTATCTCAGCGACTCGAGTCGGTGAGCCAGTGTGGTGCTGAGTGGACATGCTTGCCCGTCAGTCAGCGGCGATGGTCCGCTCGACCGCGACGTGGCCGGCCCCCGGCATGTGTGTCGTCATCCGCCGTCGCGATCATTTCCGCTTCCTGTGCAACAGCCTTCTCGGCCAACGCTTTCAGAACTCCGGTCAGAATCCGCCTGCCGATTTCATGATGAAAGATCCAGACGCCATGGATTCGTCCGGTGAATGCGGCCTCGCTCCCGATCTCCGGGTCGGGCCGAAAACCGGAACCCAGCCCAAACGTGAAGAGTCCGCGTATCACTTTGCCGTTAGTGTCGAGCGGACGGCCGAATTTGTCGACCTCGATGCCGCCCTGGCGGAACAGCAGAGGAATCTCCGCCCCTCGATGGTCGACCAGTACGGACATGTTGGGCCCATAGCCGGCGCTATGAACCACGCCACATGACTGCGTGAGACAGGTGGCAGCACGGGCGCGCTCGCCTTCCCCGGAGGCGGCATCGATCAATTCGACACGCGGCTTCGTTCCCGCGACGCGACCTTGCGACATCACCGAACATGCAATCTCGAATGCGCGGTAGCGCAGACCGCTCGAACGGTTCACGCGCCGCGTGATCGGGCAAATATCGTTGACTGGGTCGACCATATAACCCCATGCGCGCGCTTCCTCCTCGGTTTCAAAAAACAGCCGGATCGGCGAGCGATGAATGATGGCGATTTCATCGAGTCCGGCGCCGCCGAGATCAGTCGCAAGACGCTCGGTCATCGTGAACGCGCTATGCGAGCCGCCGATGATCGTGATCCGGTTCATACGCCGGGCCGCGGCAGGGGCGAACACGGGCGCGAAGGTGTCGACCAGTTGCGTGCTCGTGAGGCGAAGCAGTTCATCCGACGTGCAGGTGATGACGCCGTTGCCCGGCAATGGAATGTCCAGCGTGCGGCACAGATCATCGACCTCTTCGACGCGCTGCGTTCCGCCCAGATTCATCACGACGGTGTCGCTAATCACCATCCGGCGTGCCGCGGGTCTGCGCGTGTCGTGATAAGCGATTTCGAAGCGGCCGTCCCGGTCGCGACGAATCGCATCGATTTCGTGTCCGCGCAGTACATCGACGTCGAAATGTTCGACGAGGTGCTCGATGAGTCGCTCGGCAGCCAGCGTGAGCAGTTCGCCGACCTCGGAGAGCAGCGGCGCACCGTCGGGGTCCGCGGCCAGTTTCCTATGCAACTCGTTGTATTCGCGGATGTCGCCGAACACCTCGTCGAAGCGTTCGTGCTCGAGGCACGCGAGGAAAGATTTGGCGACCGAGTTGCCTGTAACGTTTACATAGTCGCCGAGCTTGCCTGCTCCGAGGCTCGCGCGTTTGTCGATGATCAGCAGCCCGTTTCTGGCCACCTCTGCCAGCTTGCCGCTCTTGAACGCGTAGAACAGGAAGCCCATTCCTGCCGGGCCGGCGCCGCACAACACACACGAGTAATCGCTTGGTACGCTCCCGGAACTATCCGGATCTACTGCTGAGGACCTCTGCATGACTTTTGGGCTCGATAGTTGTCCGCTGTGAATTGATGCGCCCCATGCGCGTCGCCGGAGTCGAGGACATTCCTCGGATCGGATTCAACACACAATATCCCTTAACGAGACGCATCGCTCTGTGCGCTCGCGCACGGACAAAATTTCGAAACCTTACTGCAAGGTATCTATAGCCCAACATTTTGCTGTACGGAATAAATTTCCTGCCAAGCATTGCGTCGGGAAATTGTTCTTTTGGCAAGCAATCGACGTACCACAAAAACATAAAATGCCACACATATGGGCACATTTTACAAAATCTAACACTTAGGATTTCTTATTTAAATTGCTGTTAGTGCCCTGTTAAAACCGGCACTCGCGAACAACGCGAGCGCGGCCCCTCTGCCATTACGCCATCTGGAATACCGCCACGGCGTCGCGCAATATGGTCGCCTGCTCTTCCAGCGACTTCGCCGCCGCAGCTGCCTCTTCCACGAGCGCCGCATTGTGTTGCGTGACTTCGTCGATCTGCGAGACGGCCTTGTTGACCTGTTCGATACCGTCGCTCTGTTCGAGTGCGGACGCCTCGATCTCGTTCATCACGCCAGTCACTCGCTCGACGGCGCTCATGGCTTCGTGAATCGTCTTCTGCGCGTCGGACACGAGGGAGGCACCCTCCTGAACCTTGGCGGCCGATTCGCCGATCAGTTCCTTGATTTCCTTCGCCGCCGCACCCGAGCGCTGTGCGAGGCTGCGCACTTCCGAAGCCACGACCGCGAAGCCACGCCCCTGCTCGCCGGCGCGCGCCGCTTCCACCGCGGCGTTCAACGCCAGAATGTTGGTCTGAAACGCAATCCCCTCGATCATGCCGATGATTTCGGTCACCTTGCGCGACGACTCGCTGATCCCATCCATCGTTTCAGTGACACGCGAGACCACTTTGCCGCCACGCGTGACCGTGTCGAGCGCGCCGTGCGCGAGCCGGTTTGCCTGCTTCGCGTTGTCCGCGTTCTGTTTCACGGTGGCCGACAACTGCTCCATGCTCGCGGCGGTCTGTTGAAGCGCCGCTGCCTGCTGCTCGGTGCGCGAAGACAGATCCGCATTGCCCGACGCAATCTCGTTTGCCCCTTGTGTGATCGCCGTCGTGCTGCCGCGCACCTTGGACACGGTTTCGACGAGGCCGTCGCGCATCTTCGTCAACGCGCCCAGCAGCTGGCCCATTTCGTTGCGCGATTTGATCTTGATGGCGACAGTCAGATCACCGGCGGCGATGCGCTCGAAGTGCTTGACGGTTGCGTTGACCGGCTTGATCAACGCCACTGACAAACCAATGCGCGCCGCCACGCCGATCACGAGCGCGATAGCGCCGATTGCGGCGAACAGCAGCGTCGCGATCTGGAAGCGCTGCGCGGCCGTTTGGGCTTGCTGATGCTGGCTGTCGATCCGCGAATGTTCGAGCGCGTCGATCGCTTTCGAATAGGTGGCGTAAAAGCCGTTCGCCGTCTCGCCCTGAATGTTGCGGAAGGTATTGAAATCGAAGTCGGCCAGCGCCTTGAACTCCGGCTCGATCGCCTTATCGACCAGCGCGCCGCGTGCCTGCTCCACGTTTTGCGCGAGCTTCTGCTCGTTCTCGTCCGCGAACGGACCGGCCATGTAATTGCGGAAGTCTTTGTTCGATTCGACCAGCACCTTGTGCGCGGCCGGCAACAGGTCATCGGTCTGCTTGCCGACGCTAAAGAGCGTCTGATACGAACCCAATGCGAGTTGCACTTGCAGCAGCTTCTCGGAGCTTGCCTTCAGATGCGACAGCGCGGCCGCACTACGCTGCGTGTCGTCGAGGCTGCTGTTGGCGAGCTTGAGCGCGCCATAGCCGACACCGATCACTGTCAGCAGGAAAGCGACGAATACGCTGATCACCAGCGTCAGGCCGCCACGAATTGTGATGTTATTTAGCATTGGGTCTCCGGAACGTCTTGCCGATCGGCGGCGGAACAGATTGGCAGGCGCGCGCGCCGTCTTTTTTTGCGCGTGACTTACTCTTCGCCGCATCCAGGTTAACGACCTCGCACGAACCCTGCTAAATAGGTGGAATCCATGACCGGCGGGCGTTTGCGAGTGTCTTTCACCTCACTATCTGGGATATTCGTGCGACTACGCGGCACCGCTCGTTTTCCGGGCGTTGCGCGTTTCGTTTGTATAATTCGGCGTCTTCGCTCAGGCCCACTTTCATGCTTAGTTTTGCGCTCGGCTTTCTCGTTTCACTGCTGATCACGCTGTTGATCGTGCGCTACGCGCATCTGCATGAAAAATTCTCCACCGACACCGATCTGGCCGGCGTGCAGAAATTCCATGTTCGCCCGGTGCCGCGCATCGGTGGGACCGGGATTCTGCTCGGGCTGATCGTCTCCGCCGTGCAGTTGCATCACGCGTATCCCGCCGTGTCAGGCGGCATTCTCGGGCTGATTGCGTGCGGCATGCCGGCCTTCGGCTCGGGTCTGGTCGAAGACCTGACCAAGCGCGTGTCGCCGCTTGCAAGGCTGGTCTGCACGATGGCCGCGGCCGCGCTCGCCTATTTCCTGCTGAACATCGCCGTGACGCGCATCAGCGTGCCGCCGCTTGACTTCCTGCTCTCGTACGCGGTGATCTCCTGCGCGGTCACGGTGCTGGCGGTTGCCGCGCTCGCCAACGCGATCAATATCATCGACGGCTTCAACGGACTCGCGTCGATGGTCGCGTTCATGATGTTCGCCTCGCTCGCCTACGTCGCGTTCCAGGTGTCCGATCCGATCGTGCTGTCCGCCTCGTTCATGATGATGGGCGCGGTGCTCGGCTTCTTCATCTGGAATTTCCCAGCGGGGCTGATCTTTCTCGGCGACGGCGGCGCGTATTTCATCGGCTTCATGCTGGCCGAACTGTCGATCATGCTGGTGATGCGCAATCGCGACGTATCGGCGTGGTATCCCGTGCTGCTGTTCATGTATCCGATCTTCGAGACCTGCTTCTCGATCTACCGGAAGAAATTCATTCGCGGCATGTCGCCGGGCATTCCCGACGGCGTGCATCTGCATATGCTGGTGTACAAACGGCTCATGCGCTGGGCGGTCGGCGCGCGTACCGCACGTGAATTGACGCGGCGTAACTCGCTGACGTCCCCGTATTTGTGGCTGCTGTGTCTGATCGCGGTCGTGCCGGCCACGCTGTTCTGGCGGCATACGCTGCATCTGTTCTGCTTCGTGGTGGTGTTCGCCGGGACGTATGTCTGGCTCTACGTGAGTATCGTGCGCTTCAAGTCGCCGCGGTGGATGGTGGTCAGGAAAAGGAGACGGTGAGCGCGGCTCACCGCTCCCCATATCAGCAGAGTTAGAGCGAGCTCAGCCTCTTCTGCGCGTGCGGGCCTCCTGTATGCGTTGCCGGTGCTCGACGAAGAAGTCAGAGCGCGTGCCTGGATGTCACGTGCATCACGTCGGTCACCAACGCGAATGGGCAGACGCCCTGTCCCGGTGGGCGCAAACTATTGCTCGCGTACCCTTAGGTGCCGGTAAAGTCCGCGACGCTCGAGCAGTGCCGTTGGAGGCGTGGGAGACAACGCTACCGCTTCATGGAAAAGGACCAAACCCTTCGATGGCCCGCAGCCTTTGCGGAAGGAGATTGGGCAGAAACCGCAGCTTTGCCGCGCTCTGCTTTATTGGCGAGGCATGTACGAACCGCTGCCCGAAAACCGAGTGCCGCCTGACGGGCAAGTGTCCCCGACTTACGAGGAAAGGCTAACGGAAATGGCCTCCATTTCAGGCGTAGCGTCGTCCGAGCCGATGCTGCGATAACCCTTGCCGACATATAGACAGGGCAAAACCTAAATCTCCATTTGGACAGACTTAAAAGGCTTCAGCATGACCGAAAAATCGCCCACCGGCGCCCATAACCTTGCTTACATTTTAATCCCCACCCGGGCAACCCTCGGTTATCCGAACCGATTCAAGAAACTCCGCGCTGTAACGCAACGTCGTCGGCAATTCCTTGATTTTTCAGAAAAACTACACAACATACTCGATCCCCTGTCGGGCGAGCGCTATACCACAGCTTATCAATTCTGGGCGCCTCAAGGATTCGCTTCGCCGGCCTTACGTCCGTCCTTGACCCGCCAAACCTACCCACTCAAAATTCAAAAGAGGCAAAATACTTGAATCAAGGAGCTCAGACCGGTAACAAAAGACCTGAGTCAATGTGCCGCCCAAAACGATTGGCGCTGCGCAGCTTTCCAATCAGCCCGGCGGTTTGCTGGGCGCAGTACGTCCGCGGTTTTCGTGGAGAGCCGGCGCGGCAGCGAACCGCATCGTTCATCTCCGACAGATCCGGGGCCCAGATCTGTAAGACCGTGTTGATCTTACCCGCGTGATTGCCGAAGTTGCGAATCATACACCGGACGGGATAGCCGGATGCCACTGGTTACATGCGCGGCACTTATGCCGACACGCCGCCGGTTCTAACGATGCTGCACCCACAAGCATTGTCCGCAGCGCTGTAAGACGTTGCTGCTGGGCAGGCACGAGCTGAAACTGGTCACCGATGCCTGCGATGCGACCGAGCCAATATGATGGGCCGAAGTATTCCGAAGCATCGCCCATGCGGCTATTGACCAAGTAACAGACCACCTTTTCGAGATGCGCTATTTCAGCGTCAGCGAGCGGCGCAGGCCGCTTGAATCGATGTTGTTCATGCGCAATCGTTGCTTTCGGCTTCATCGGAGGACGCCCTCCGACTGGCTCGAAGCCGGATTGAGCAGCGCACAGCCAGACGCACCACGAGCTCGAATGCAAACCCGGCCAAGCGGGAAATCTGCGACGCGCCCAGAATTGCGGATGTTGTGGCGAACGCCATCGGGAGGGTTGTCGCGAACGCCTTTAAAACCGCATCTGCGTTCCGCGTAACCTTCGCTCACGCCGGGACTGCGGCAATACACTGTTTTGGATTGCATGACTCGATGAATTCTCTTTCGGTGAATTCATCTTGCCGGGATCAATGAGAAGTCAAGACAGCTCGGTGCGTCGACCGTCGCACGCAATATAAAGAACGCAAATTGACATCGAGCCTCGGAAAACCGTAGCCCTGTCGAGCACGCAGCCGCAGTAAGCAACGAATCACGACGTCGCCACTGCCGGGTATTCAGGGCCTAGCCCGAATGGCACTTACTTAAGCCCGTGGCGCGTGCCCATATTTTCGGACGCGCTCGCGTGCGATGTGACGAGGCTCTTTCAGCCATGGGTAAGACTTCGGTCTTCGTTTGCGCATTCGTGGTTCGATGCGACCGGGGCGATTCCCAACGCAAGACTGCGCGATCAGGTAGAACAGGAGACTCTGGTCGTGGGTTGCTGCCAGACCTCGGGCCAGCCATTCAGTCCATAACTGCACGGTGGGTTTGAAACTCAGTGTTCTCGGATCGGTGGCATAGTGGCTCGCGGCCTGAGCCATCAGCAACCGAATCACGTTATAGGCCAGCAGATGGACCCAGATCTCCTTCTCGTTCATGTGGGCAGTCTGGCAATGCAGTACCTCCATACCCATCGTCGTCTCGATGTTGCGTAGATCCAGTTCCACGTTCCAACGCCTGGCGTACAACTGCGAGAGGTCCTGTTTGCTGGTCTTGCGTGCATCAAGCATCGTGGTGACCAGCACCCGGTGATGCAGCCTGGACTCGCGCACCATCAGTTCATCGGGGAAGGCCTGGTACTGCTCACGCGTCATCCAGTCGGGACGCTGCCGGGGTTTGGGCCACGTCACAATGTGATCGCGCATGCCCAGCGACTTGCCTCGCCGAAAGTCGGTGCGGCGCGCCCCATGCTGTTCCATCACGACATCCACTCCGGCGGCGATCATTGAGGCCATCAGAAAGTAGTGGCAGTACAAGGCATCGGCGACGATCACATCACCTTTGCGAAACGTATCTTGCAGCATGCGAAACGCCGTCAGCTCCCCGCTGCCTTTGCCCGCGTACGTTCCGACACCCGCCTCCAGCACGGCGCCGCTTGCCAGACAGATCACCGCAACCAGATAGGCTAACGGAAATCCCACTCCTTCGGCCTGAGAACTGGACTGCGGGAAGCGGGCCTGGTTCGACGGCGTATCGGGCATCGAGATCCCTGTCCCGTCAACCAGCTTGACCGGGCGCCCGCGCCACGTCCAGGCCGGTCTGGCCTGCTCGTGCAGTTGACGTCCTGTCTCGCGCGTCAACTCCCGCACCATCGTCAGCGGCAGTCTCTGGCGAGCGCGGCAGTAGCCTCCTGTACGCACACTCATGGGTCGCAGCCCGTCGGCAGCTCGCTGCGCAGCCCACCCGTTGACCGCCTTCTGACAGGAGGCGTCCTCTTCCAGCGCCTGGCGCATGAACATCGACAGTGTCACCGTCGGCGGATACAGCCGTTCCCGATGTTCTGGCAAATGCGCTTCCGTTATGTCCAACAGCCCAGGGCTCGTCAGTATGTTGAAGTAATCAACCGCCTGTGCCCTGCGTGCCCGGCTTTGAACGCCGCCTGGTGTTTGCCTGTGATGACTTCGTGCATTACGATCCATGGGGGCTGGTCCTTGGAATGAGACGGGTGTTTGCTTGGTAACAACCATCCTATCAATCCCTGGATCAGCCTCCTCCGTTTCTCTTCAAGTACTTACCCGCGTCTTCTCCTCCACGCTGGCTTAAGTAAGTGCCATTCGGCCTAGCCCCCAAGCACGGGTCCCGACCGGCTGAGAGAATACCGGCGGAAATGAGTCTTGTCCCAACGGAAGTTTGATGCGAGGCGCTCCGTATGCCGCAGAAAGTGAGTGAGCGCTGCTGCTGCCATCGTGTAGGGAAATGGACGGGCGTTGACCTACGCCGCAAAGGCTTGCGCAAAAGACGGCAGCGGAGTCGTCAGCACGAGTTATTCCAGCAGACGCATGAGCGACTGTCCGGCACAGCGGCATCGCTTATGCTTACCGAACTCTCGATCATGATGGGCGCAATCGTGACGTATCCGTGTGACATCCGGCGCTGCTCTTCGTGTGGCCGATCGTCGAGACGTGATTCTCGATCGGCTGGAAGGACTTTTTTTGCCAGTATCGTCAGAGATTCCTGACAGCGTCATCTGCATGTGCTGGTTGCATGCGGCTGGTGCGTTAGGCAGTGGACCGCGGACTGCGCGTGAATGACCTGGCGGAGCTCGCTGACGTCAGCCTCTTTCTGATTACTGTGACTGATTGCGGTGGCTGGCGACGTCGTTCTGGCGACATGCGCCCGCAATTGCTTTATGGTGGCGTTTGCGGTTGCGAATGTCTGGCCGTATGTGAATAGTGTGTGGTTTAGGTTGCCTGAACGGATGATGGCGGGGAGGAGAAGCGGCGAGCGCGGTTTATCCCCCCATATCAGCAGCGTTGGTCCGACTCAGCCTTGTTCGCGCACGCCAGGCTCCTGTATGCGTCGTCGGTGCTCAGCGAGGGCGTCCGGACGCGTGTCTGCGTGTTGCAGAATCACGTCGGCGATCTTGCGAATGGGAAGGCGCCCCGTCCCGGTGCGCGCAAACTGCTGCTGGCGTACCCTCAGGTGCCGGTAAAGTTCGCTACGCTCGAGCAGCGCCGCTGGAAGCGTGGGTGCTACCATTGCCGCTTCATGCGAAAAGACGCCTAGCCCTTCGACGATCCACAGGCGAGGTGCAAGCAACTCGCGCAGAAACCGCACCTTTGCCGCGTTCTGCCGGAGTGGCGACGTGCGCACGAGCCGCTGACCATCAACCGTCGTCAGCGTCACCGTCTCATCGGTTTCGCCACGTGACACGACACCGGTCCGATGCTTCGTTTCGATCACGAAAATTCCGAAGGGCGTGATCGCCAGATGATCTATTTCGGCGGTCGGAAACGTGCTCCCTGGCGCGTGAATCAGGACAAGACCGTCCAGTACTAACCAGTCGTCGCCGCACAGGCGCGCGAGGTGCGACCGCAACTCAGCTGACACCTGCCGCTCGCCGTCCTCCCCGCGCTCCCGGGAAGAGAGCGTGCGCCCTTTCGAAGGGTCGTCGTCGGGCAAAAGCTTATCGTTGAAGCTTACGTACGCGCAGAACAACGCGGCCATCAGCCCGAAGACTGTCTGAATCAGCATGCTGGTTTCTCCTTTGTTGACGTAGGTGAAACCAGCGTATCGAGTGCCAGAAAAAGTCAAGCGTAAGGTCAGGATCGTGAGCCCCGGAACAAGCTGCCAGGCGTATGGACGACTATCCCTGGGGGCTTCACACTCGGAATGCGTCGCTGTCCCAGCTCGCGGGCCGCCTTGCACAGGTTGCCTCGGTGCTCCATGACGGCCTCCATGGTCTTAACGCGCGCAAGCACCGGAATGTCCGGTCGCGAACAGGTAGCCGCATCGGGGATATTCATTCTGGACACTCGATGCAGTTGCGATAAGAGTCGTATTGAGTAGGGCACCCCCGATGTCATAGTAGTTGTCGCCTCTGAATTTTCTTAATTTGAAGAGTCAGAGGTGTAGGTTGAAGGCGAAACAAACGTATTCTGTCGAGTTCAAGGAACAGGCGCTGTCAAAGGTCTTGCAGCGCGGGAGCCGCACGGTTGGATCGGTGGCCGACGAATTGAACATGAACTTGCTGACATTAAGGAAGTGGATGAGAGGTAGCGCCGCTGTGGGTCGGAACCCGGACTCCGGACACGCAAGACGTCCAGAAGACTGGTCTCCGGAAGAACGGCTGCTGGCTTTGCATGAAAGCCATGGACTGGTCGACGAAGCATTGAACGCGTGGTGTCGGGAGCGGGGTCTGTTTGCTCATCATCTCGCGCAGTGGCGCGCGGATTTTTGCGCCGTCGTCGGACTCGGTAGCCGACGCGAGAACGCGCAGGAAGTACGGGATTTGAAGCAGGCCAATGTGCAACTGCAGCGCGAACTGAACCGCAAGGAGAAAGCGTTGGCTGAAGCAGCGGCACTGCTGGTACTGCAAAAAAAGTATCGTGCGCTGTTCGAGGGCGAGGCCGAATGACGGCCCTTGAAGAGCGCAAAACATTGATTGGCCTGGTCAGCGAGGCGACAATGGCCGGGGCTCGCCAGGCGAGCGCGTGTCATGTGCTGGGGTTGAGTGCGCGTACGGTGCAGCGCTGGCAAAGCGGCGAACCTGACGCGGTCGATGGGCGCTCGTTACGACAATACGAACCTTCTCACAAGCTATCCGCCGACGAGCGCGCTGAACTGCTGGCAGTCGCGAACTCGGCCGAGTTTGGTCATTTGCCACCAAGCCAGATCGTCCCTCGCCTGGCCGACCAGCAACGCTATATCGCCTCGGAATCCACTTTCTATCGGGTACTGAAAGCCGGGAAACAGCTCGCACACCGGCGTAGCGAGCGGCCGGTCAAATCGCGCAGCAAACCACGCGCGGTTTGCGCGGACGCGCCGAATCAGCTCTACAGTTGGGACATCACGTACTTGCCGGCGACGATCCGGGGGCAGTATTTTTACCTGTACCTGTTCATGGACGTGTTCAGCCGCAAGATCGTTGGCTGGCAGGTCTATGCCGAAGAGAGTAGTGCCCAGGCCAGCGAGGTCCTCAAGGATCTCTGCGCGCGTGAGGCGATACAGCCTAACCAGGTGATTCTGCATTCCGACAACGGTGGCCCGATGAAGGGTGCCACGATGCTCGCCACCTTGCAGGTCCTGGGCGTGATGCCGTCGTTGAGTCGCCCCGGCGTGAGCAACGACAACCCTTATTCCGAATCGCTGTTCAAAACCCTGAAGTACCGGCCCGCTTATCCACTCGAGGCGTTCGATACCCTGTTAGCGGCCCGCACCTGGGTCGCAGAACTGGTGCGCTGGTACAACCACGAACACCGCCACAGTGCGATCCGTTTCGTGACACCGGCCCAGCGCCATGCCAATCTTGATCAGGACATTCTCGAGCGCCGCAAGATGCTCTACGAGGCTGCGCGCGGGCGTCATCCGCTCCGGTGGAAAGGCGCCACGCGGGACTGGCAGCGCATTCATGTCGTTCATCTGAATCCCGATCGGGCTGACCCAAACAGCGCGACCTCGCAACCCCGAAACCAGGAGCTAAAAGCAGCCTGAATTCCAATCGTCGAGGCGACAACTACCTTGAAAACTTCCGGGGCAATGAGCACGCGCTTTCTGATCCACAATAAAAACTGGCGCCAATGCTCAAGTCTCTCGGCCACATCCTGAGATGTCAGTTGCTGCATGGACCAAAGACTGACGAGAAACCGCAAATGCCCGCTGGAGAAGTTTCGCGGCGTGTGTAACGCCTATCCGCCAGCGCGTAGCACCTCGAATCCCGCCAAACCTCTGCCACCCGCCGACATTGCGTTTCCGCTCGCACCGGGTCTGTGGCACCGGTGCGCCGATCATACGTCGAGGCGACCCGACCCCGGGCGCGCCTGAGGAATTCCTGCCTGAATTCAAGTGGCAGACTGCTGCAGGCAAACACGTACCGGTAGCCATAGACAGCGTATATTTTTGATTTCCTTGTACCGAAACCGTGACTTCGTCGATGCGGCATGGGCACCGAGCGGCGTTTAGCGGCGCAAGCGGGTGCGCTGCCGTTTGAGTGCGCTGGATAGCGGGCCGCGCGCGCCACGGACAAGTAAATGTGGAAACGACGGCTAGCAGCCATCGGGACGCAGTCAAAGGCGGAGTCGGGGCAGCCGACGCTACGCGTCACCGCGCCGGGGACGATCGCCAAAACTGCGCGAGGGAAACAAAGGGCAGTGGCGCAAAAAAACAGGCGCCAGAACTCACTGCATCGGAGATGCCGCGCACCGCGTCCAAATATGAAATGGAGGCATAGGAACAACGGCGATGCCGGCAGGCTGGGTCGAAGAAATGCGGTCTGCTATGCAATCTGAGGTCGATGCGTCGGGGACGCAGGCTTAAATACACTCTGACGGCATTGAACCTGGCAAGCCCGCGGAGCAAGGTAAGCGTGCTATGCTGAAGACGCCGAAACCACGGGAGATCAGCGTGGATATCGCACGGCCGTTATTGGACTCAATGCAATATTTCTGGGAATAGCTTGGTCGATGAAACGTGGTGCGCGCGAGCGAAGGGAACAGCTCGCTGCGCGACGTCCACGGGTCGCCTCTTCGCCCCAAAGAGAACTGCCACCCCACGCTATCGCATCCGACGCGGGAGAACTGCACTGCCCACATTGCGACCATAGCCTCGACGACGGGGATTTCGCTCGACAGCACGCGTTAACGGCCTACTGGCCGGCGCGCAAATCGCCGTACTTCAGACGGCCATCTTGCTGAGCATAGAGCACTGAGAGAAGCATAGGTGGGCGATATGCCGTCTGGCGCGACGCGGAGAAGCCGACTTCGCGAGGATCTCCGGCGTCGACAACTTTTCAGTCGAACGTCTTCGGATGCAGCCGCATGCTTTCTTTCGTCGAGCGTTGCTGCGACCTGTTCCCGCATTGAATGCCGCGCTGGGAAACCGCGGCTTTCACCGACTGACGACGAACAGCGCAAAGGTCGCTGGGACCGGTGATGGTCCGACGGCGGCGCCGCTCTCGCTTCCATTCGCACTAACCTGCGTCCGCCGGCACGCCAATCATGCAAGGAAGGGGCATCAGGAAAAGAATATTGACGCGATCGCTGGCTTGCTGGACGGTGTGCAAGCGCAGAGCGCCATATATTGCCAGCTCAACGTCGCCGGAAGATCCTAGGTGCGCTGCGGGCAACCTCCGTTCGGCGGCAGAACGACGGCCCCTTTTGCTATCGCTGCAGCTGTGTTCTAATCCCCATAGTAACGTTCGCTCACGTCACGAGCATCGACCACGACACCCCCTACTTTGGGGGTTTGGGGGTGTTTTTCGCCCAATTTTGTTACATGCTTGGCTCAGCGCCATCGCAAGCAAGGCATTTTCAAAATTCGAGTCAGTAGCAGTGACGCGAATAAAATCTACGCCGCTCAATCAGAGCGCAAGTCCGTCCAAGGCCCTGAAGTTCCCGACGCGTCACTCCCGTAGTGATGCCTCTCTCACTGTTCCCAGACGGACACGCAGTCGGTGTCGCGTCTCATCCAGTCACTGACGCGGCGATAACTGATCGCCCTCCAGGGAAATTTCTAACGAGACGAAGTTTTGACGCGTCAGGAAGTTGCTCTGTGACGCTCCTCCCGCCCGGACGCGGGCGATTTTTGACCGCGCGATCAAGCCGTCAACGTATTTCCGACGGTGAAGATACATCTTTGTCGCGCGATGCACATCGCGGCATCCATCAAAGCAAACCTTGCGTTTCATTCATCTTCAGATGTCGATGATGACAGCAAGCGCTCCAATCGCGACTCCTGCTCCCGTAACGGGTGCAGGAGGAGTGTCTCTGTCAGACACCAGACGCTCACCGCTCCAGCAGTAACGCAGCTTCTGCTCGCGAGCTTCTCTTTCCCATTCAGAACCTGTATTCCCCGAGGGCTTATCCGTAACCGGATCCCACAGCTCAACGCATTACCCGGCCCTCCCCCGAATTCTATTGCGTAGGTACGCACTCGCCTCGCCCAGGCCACGCCCGTCATTGCATACATCCGAACCGATTTCGAATCCGTCACGAGCTCATCGTGACTGGGGCCGTGTTTGCCTCCTCCCGCGGGCGAACATGAGTTGACATGCGGGTGACACAGCTGGGAGTTAGCTCATGAGCATGATGTCAAAGGCGGTACACAATTCCGCCGTAAGCAGCAAAAAAGCTGGCGGCAGCTTTGCAACACAGCAGAACAGGCGGTTCGATACAACAGGCCTTTTGCGCTTTGCCAGGCAGGTGGGGGAACTACGTGCATCGGTCAGTGAAATCCCGGAATGGGTGATTCATGCCTACGCCCAATACTGCGTGGCGCAGGGCAAAACAGCGGGCACCCTCGCGAACATATTTTCGGCTGTTCGGGTCACATCGCGCCATGCCGGCCGGAACATTGACGAGGTGTGCAACAACAAGGAACTTCAACTCGTTCGACGAGTACGGAAAGGGACAAAACGGGCCATGAACCCGACCGAAATTGCCGATTTGATCTGCAAAGCGAAGCAAATAGACCAGGGGCTTATGCACATGATATCGCTTGCACTGCATCTTGGACTCCGACGCAAGGAGGCGCTGATGTGTGCGCGCGATCTCGGGATGTGGCTTGACGCACTCGTGCGCGGCGATTCCACGCTTCCGCTGATGCGTGGCTCGAAAAACGCAAGGCCGAGGCAAGTGCGGATCATTGAGAGCGAGCGCCCGCGGACGATCGAAGCAATCCGTTTCGCGCTCGCGTACGCACGCGAACACAATTTCGAACTGATTACTGGCAATGGCAAGACGCTCAAATCCGCGATGAATCGACTCAGAGCATTGCTGCGCCGGGCTGGTATGGTCGGGCCTACCAGCTTTCATTCGCTTCGTTACACGTATGCGCTCAAGAGCGCACTCGAAATGCTGGAGGCGGGAATGCCCCCCTATGAGGTTCTTGTGGAACTAAGCGAATCGCTCGGACACGGCCCTACCCGCATCCAGATGATTCTTGGACACTACTGCCAGCCGATCAGGGGGAGATTCGAGGGGCATATATCGCTGCACAATATCGATGTCGATCGTCGCCGCCCACCGAGCAAACTACCGCGGGCGACAGCGCGCCTTCTAGCAAAACGTCAACATGGCGCGCTAAGCGGCTATCCTATCGGCCGATCCGACGGGGCGCACGGTTTGGCATGTTGGGCAGACGACGCACTAATCGAAGAGCATTCTTCCAACACCTGAGAGACTTCCATGTCCGATTCCTCATTCCTGGAGCAAGTCAGCCGTTGCGCCGACAAGATCGGATGCAACGACATGATGCGCGCCATCATGGCCAAGGTCTGGCACGAATTTGAACAGTCCATTGCTGCGAACTCGTCGTATCCACTCCGGCTACGGGACCTGGATGTGCCTTTGCTTGCAGGCTTTGTCGAAGCGCGCTCGAAGCGATGCGTTGATGTTGAGTTACTTCTGCTGGAAATCACCTGCATCAGGATAGTGCTACTGGAATCCGGGTTCCTTCACAACCAGCTAAGTGAGCTTAGTGTTCGCGTTAAGCGGCATCGGCTTGCCAATGATGAGAAGGGTAAGTATCGGTTCGCAAAAAAGCTTTGTATCTGACGACGGTCTCAAAAGGTGAAGTGCAACACGGAGCTTGGTGAACGGAAGTACCAAGGGGGACGCAGGTTCAAACATGCTGGCGAACACTTCGAACGGCGAATGGAATTCATCCGTGGTACGAGGCCGGCTATTGAGGCTATCGGCGATGTCATCGCGGTCATCCCGGCTGCACAGCGAGAGATCAGTACACTTGGGCAGATACTGGCGCAGCAGGCCGGTGGTGCTCCAGAATTTTCCCTGCTTTCACCCTGTTAGGATTACTGACGTATGCCTTCGCGTTAATAGCGGAGGCGCCCCCTGGGTGGCGCGACATCTCCTTGCCCTGATCGTTCGCGGAGTTCCGCCGTAGTGGTGCAGCGATGCGTTGCGTTTGGCAGAGAAGCCCGCGAGCTCGGAAGCGGGGATGCATTAGCCATGAGGACCAGACGGCCGGTGCGTTCGGCCAGCACGGCGACAGAGACGCACTTTTCGCACTCTTGACGAAATCGGCTGCCAATGTCATAGCATCGCGCAATCCTTCCACTTCCGGCTGGCGCACATGGATGGCCACCGTATGGGGAATCTGTCCGGGGCGTAACCCTGCTTGGCGGCATGCGATGGGTGCGATGGTGCCGCAGACAGGGGACGCGCTCGCGACGCAGTTCCACTATGGCGCGCGTAGATCGCCGTCTAGACGGTCTCTTGGGAAACTGCCGGGCAGGACCATCGAGGTACATGCGTCCGAGCGTACCCGGCATCTGCTGGGCCGGCGATTTCCAGTCCAGCAGCGTGCTGCACGATTCGCCGGATAATCCTGCGAGTCGAGGTTCGTGAGCGAATGGTGCATGTCCCCACATGCAAGACTCTAATCATTATTAAATTACAGGAATAGAACCAACGCCATGGGCCGCTCGGAATA
Organism: Paraburkholderia sp. BL9I2N2; assembly: GCF_004339745.1. GTDB lineage: Bacteria > Pseudomonadota > Gammaproteobacteria > Burkholderiales > Burkholderiaceae > Paraburkholderia. Next base: position 3,428,936 of record NZ_SMGP01000001.1, read on the forward strand.
TTACTGGTTGGCAGTTTGCGAGAAGTCGCTTCTGTACTGAGATGGCTGATCTCAGTCTGTTGGCATTCGCGATGCGCTGCTGGCTTCCGTATCGGGTTGAAGAGCAAAGTGTTGCACTCGTCGAAATTGTCTGCCAGCCCCCCCTTCAGTAGTCGAGCCTGAACAATCCGGTGAGCCTTATATGGCATGGCTTTGGGGCCGAACCGGTGTTGTGGGAATTGCAGAGACCTGGCATATTGATGCGTGAATCCTGCAAATCCTGACGAGGTGCAGATGGGTCCGAAGCCGCCTGTAACTGAGCGAGATTTCTTCCGGCAACCGCTGCGAGAACAGATCAACCTGAAGCATCCGTTGGTGCGCCTGACTGATCTGATCAACTGGGAGCGGCTGGACGCATTGATGAGAGAAAGCTTCGTGTCGCACAAGGGGCGGCCAGCGACGTCGCCGCGCCTGATTGCCGGACTGCTGTATCTGCAGCATGCGTTCGACCTGTCCGACGAAGAGGTGGTCTGGCAATGGGTGGAGAACCCCTACTGGCAGGTTTTTACGGGCGAGACGTACTTGCAGACTGAGCCACCGATCGATCCGTCGAGCCTGACGCGCTGGAGGAAGCGCCTGGGCGAAGCCGGCGTTGAGGAGTTGCTGGCGGAGACGATCGACGCAGCCAGACGTGCCGGTGTGATCAAGGCGTCGAGCGTGAAGCGGGTGATCGTCGACACCACGGTCATGGAGAAAGCGATTGCCCATCCAACCGACTCGCGATTGCTTGAGCGGTGTCGCGAACACCTTGTGAAGGCCGCGGCGCGGCACGGACTGAAGCTCAGGCAGAACTACAACCGCGAAGCACCACGGCTTGCATTGCAGATTGGCCGCTACGCGCACGCGAAGCAGTTCAAACGAATGAGAAAGGCACTGCGCACGCTGCGCTCCCGGGTTGGTCGCGTCATGCGTGACGTGGAACGACAGGCCGGCCAGGTAGCCGGCAGCGGTCATGCGGCGCTGCTGGATCTGGTTGCTCGCACGAAGCGCATCCTGTCGCAAAAGCCGAAGGACAAAAACAAGCTGTATGCGCTGCACGCGCCGGAAGTCGAGTGTCTGGCCAAGGGTAAGGCACGCACCCCTTACGAGTTCGGCGTGAAAGTGTCGATCACGACAACACACAAGGAAGGGCTGGTGGTTGGCATGCGCTCGATGCCGGGCAATCCATACGACGGGCATACGCCGGCTGAAGCGCTGGAACAGGCCGAGATCCTGAGTGACACGAAGCCCGAGGTGGTAATCGTGGATCGTGGTTACAAGGGCGTCGCCATCGACGGCGTGAAGATCTACCACCCGGGTTTGCGGCGCGGCATCACACGCACACTACGCGCGATGATCAGGCGGCGCAGCGCGATCGAGCCAGCCATTGGCCATATGAAGATGGACGGAAAACTCGATCGGAACTGGCTCAAAGGCGCGCTCGGCGATGCGATGCACGCGGTGCTGTGCGGCGCTGGCTACAACCTGCGGATGATCCTCCGGAAGCTGCGGCTTCTTTGCGCCTTCGTTCTCGCCGCTCTGATCAACCGCCGGATTGCCGCCGACGTGATGGTGTGATGCCGGTGGCACGAGAAACGAATTGTTCAGGGCCGACTCAGTAGCAACCGATACCCGCCGTGAGCACCCGGCGGGTGGATTAAAACCCTCCAGGCAAGTCGGATCATAGCGACGGGCGACGCACTCTCATGCTCGATTTGCTAGCTGAAGACCTGTGATCGACTTTGCACGCTGCCATTCGGCGTGCCTGGGGCGAATTAGGTCATGTGCGCTAGCCTGGCGTGATGTGACGGTAGCTGGCACTGCAAGCGACGCACCTCATATCGAAAGAGGCCACATTGATGCCTGACTTGCCTTAAATGCGACCCCAATTTCCCGCCGGCAATGGTGCCTTGGTGTCGCGAGCCGCGAGAGTACGACAGTTGCAATTGACCCGGAAACGCCTTCACATCTGCCCGCTTATAGAAGGGCGGTCTATTGCAACGCAACGATTCCAGCAAGTCAGCCCCTATCTTCTGCTGCGTCGTGACGTAGGGTTTGCGCGTTACTCGCCTGCTCCCTCCGGAAATGGAGGTACGTCCTTGAGGTAATGCGTCACGCCATCGACGCTCCAATTCGGTCGCTTCACGTCGTAGATATACTCGCGGAATGCCGCCATAGTGATTCTTCCTTGCGCCAGGCAAACGTAATCTTTGTATATGCTCGGCGGATTCGTTTCTGCATCAACCCATTCCATTATTTTCCTCTCTATTGCGCTGGCGCAGTCAAATCTCGCCGCACGATAATGGCCCATGCCAGATATTATGCCCGATTTCATCGTGACACCTCCCTGGCACAATGTTTTGGACCCGCTATATCCCGAGCGATCTGGATTAAGCTCGACGCCCGGAAGAACTGAAGGCTTAGAGCCGCAAAGCGAGCGAGGTGCCGGTGCAGATCGCCTGACACCAGCCTCTCCCCTTCTCTGCCGGGCCGCAGAGGTGGAGACGCCCGAGCCAAGGGGTTTCGTGATCAAGGTAGCGCTTACCTTTGTGGTTTAGGTATGCCCAAAGCGGCAAGGCGCCGAACGCTAGCAGTTGCGAAGACGTTGTGGTTTCTCCGATGTAATATTGGCGGAAATTTTCAAGCTAGATGTCGCCTCGACGATTAAATTCAGGCGGCTTTTGGCTCCTGTCGGGGGTCGCGTTTGATGAGTTCGAAGTTGTCGGTCTGATCGGGATTCAGATGGACCGTGTGTACGCGCTTCCAGTTTCGCGTGGGGCCTTTCCGTCGTAGCGGGTTGCGCTGCTTTGCCGCCTCGTAGAGCGTCTCGCGACGATCGAGGATCTGCTTGTCGAGGTTGGTGTGCCGTTGGGCAGGCGTGACGAAACGGATCGCGCTGTGACGATGTTCGTGGTTGTACCAGCGTACCAACCCGGTGACCCAGGCGCGCGCGGCAAATAGCGTGTCGAACGGCTGCATCGGATAGGCCGGCCGATACTTCAGTGTTTTGAACAACGATTCCGAGAACGGGATATGTGATTGATCACATATGGCAGAGGATTTTTGGTTAGCGATCGCGGCCGCAGAGGCATAACGGAGCCGATCAAGATCAGCCCGCGGTCGGTAACCAAAAAATCCTCTGCCTTATGTCTTCGGAGACATAGTCGGCATACGGCAGCCGTCCACAGAGTGATTGCCTGGTACCGGTCCGGCCGGGATGTGCAACGTCTGTTGCCGCAACTGGCAACGTACCTCGGACACGTTGAGATTAGCTCGACCCAGCGTTATCTGCAAATGACTCCGGAGTTGCTTCAAGAAGCCAGCCGGCTCTTCGCGAGCTACGCAGCCTGCGGAGGCCAATCATGATTGACAAGAATCTACTTGGCACATGGATTCGCCGTTTCCTCCTCGAATATCTGGTCGGTGAACGCAATCTGTCTCGCAACACGCAGGCGAGCTACCGCGACACGCTGACACTGCTCTTGCCATTTGCAAGCAAGCGTACCGGCGTCGCCATCGACAAGATGACTGTCGACGATCTATCGGTCGTGCGGCAGTTCCTGGACTATCTGGAACGGAAACGGCATTGCACCGGCGTGACGCGCAACCAGCGCCTTGGGACCATCCATTCGCTTGCCCGCTTTATCGGCAGAAATGCCATCCATGCAGGCCAAGCGGATTAGCCCGCACAACATCCGCCACACGACTGCCGTCCATATGCTGCGTAGCGGTGTCGACATCAATACAATCCGGGCGTGGCTGGGGCATGTCTCGCTGGACACAACGAATATCTACGCTGAGGTTGATTTGGGAATGAAGGCAAAAGCGCTAGCAAGCGTTGATGTCTCCGGGCAACCGTAGGACCGTTTGCGACAACGTGACTTGCCGTCATTGATGACGTTTCTCCGGGAAATATAGCCAGAATCTCTTAAAAAAATATGTGCCGTCTGCGCGTCGGGATCGTCTCAGTGAATCCCGGCGTTCTGCGCCTCGCGCTACATATCTTCGACCGCAACATATAACGGGTTGTCGTTGCTCACGCCCGGTCGACTCAATGACGGCATGACACCCAAAGCCTGCAGGGTGGCGAGCATCGTGGCGCCCTTCATCGGGCCGCCGTTGACGCCCTTCTAAAGGTCAAGGGGCAATTTGAGTCTGTGTGATCTGGCGGTTGCGATGCTGGATTACGTAATAGACCTCCCGGGCGATATAGCGCTTGAGGCAGCGGATCGCTTCAAGTTTCGAATGCCCCTCGCTGACGCGTTTGGCCACATAGGCCTTTGTGCGAGCGTCGGTTCTTAAGCGACCGATGGCAATGATGTGCAAGGCGCTGTTTGCTGCGCGATCCCCACCACGATTTAGTCGATGTCGCGTCACCTTACCGGAAGACGCCGGGACGGGGCTCACGCCACAAAGGGCGGCGAAGCTCGCCTCTGACTGAAGCCGGTCGCTGTTGTCGCCAGCGGTCAGTAACAGTTGCAAAGCCGACTCGTAACCAATCGCATTTCGCGAGACAAGATCGGGGGCAAGTTCGTCCACAAGCGTCGCGATCATGACGTCGAGGTCGGCAATCTCGTCGTGCAACTCCAGATACCGACGTCCCAGTGACTTCAGTGCAATTCGGCAAGCAGAGGTCAGGTTGCGATAGTCGGACAGATCCGGACGCCACGCAGCTAGTGTTCGGATGAGCTGCATTCGTGTCATCGCGCGTAGTGATTCACGTAACTCATCGGGCGCGCTGATGATGGTACTGTGGATCAGCTGCAAAGCAACGCGCCGCGCCGAAATGGCCGTCTTCCGGCAGACTTTCAGAACGCGTAGCGATTCAATCATGCCGTCGCGCGTCTTGGGCGTGACCGTCCGCACACCGGCGAAGGCAGCATGAGCCGCGTTGTAGGCATCCAGCGTATCGTCCTTGCCACGTTTGCGCCGGTCGCTTTTATCCGGCGCGGTGACCTCCAACACGGTTACGTGTGCCCGCTGTAGGTAGCGCAGTAAGCCCGCGCCATAGCTCCCGGTGCACTCCACGCCGACCCGGACAACCTCACCGAATGAGCGCATCCAAAGCAACATCTGCTTGTAGCCGTGCCGCGTGGTTGGGAAGGATTCGCTGCCGAGAAGGCGATCATGTTCGTCAACGACAGCCGCGAAATGCAGGTCCTTATGCGTATCAACGCCGCCTACGATGCTCCGACGGCCAGCCATAGTCTGTTCTTCTTTCATACAGCCTCGCTCCGGTTGCCGATGGGGTTCGGGCGATCTCACCGGCATCGAGTACCTGGACAAGACAGTAAAGTGACAGGGCGTCAGGCCCTTCTTGAGTCACACGTATCGACGAGGTGAAACCTCGCCGTTCGGCAGTTCCAGAGGACCGACGGGTCAAGGGAAAGACATTGAGTCGATCGGAATGGGAGTCAGGTCGCCCGGAACGCTTTACGGCACCAGACCTCTCCCGAAAGCTCCGTGTTTCGAAACGGTGACTGCCCGGAAACATCTGGTACCCGTATTCTTACTATCCGAATGCAGGATCACCTGGCCCGGTTTGATCCCTTCACGCATGCATAGATCCTTTAGGAGTTCGCTGGCCTGGGCGCTGCTCTCTTCGGCGTAGACCTGCCAACCGACGACCATCCGACTGTACACGTCCATGAACAGATAGAGATAGAAATACTGCCCGCGAACCGTCGTCGGCAAGTAGGCGATGTCCCGGCTAAACAGCTGACTGGGCGCATCGGCACGTACAGCACGTGGCTTGCTGCGGGCGCAGGCCGGTCGTTCACTGCGCCGGTAGGCGAGCTGTTTCTCTTCGCGTAGCACTCGGTAAAACGTCGATTCCGAGGCGACGTAGCGGTGCTGGTCGGCCAGGCGCGGCACGGTCTGGCTCGGTGGCAGATGACCGAATTGGCCACTGCCAATAGTTCAACTCGCTCATCGGCCGACAGCTTGTGAGCAGGATCATGATGGCGCAAGGTGCGACCATCCACCGCTTCAGGACCGCCGCTTTGCCAGCGCTGCACGGTGCGCGCGCTCAACCCCAGAATGGCACATGCGCATGCCTGACGAGCCCCGGCTGTAATCGCCTCACCGATCAGCTCCTGCAATGTCGCGCGCTCTTCAAGGGAGGTCATTCGTCCTCGTCCCCGAACAGCGCCCGATACTTTTTTGAAAGTACCCGCAACGCGGCTGCCTCCGCTAAAGCCTTTTCCTTGCGTTTCAGTTCGCCCTGCACTTGCGCGTTGGCCTGTCTCAGTTCGCGCATCTCTGGAGCGTTTGCACGTGCGCTGCTCGCGGTGCCGGCCGAACAGAACTGGGCGCGCCACTGGTCCAGATGATGGGCAAACAGACCCCGTTCACGGCACCACGCGTTCAGCGCCTCGTCGCTCAGTCCATGGCTTTGCTGCAAGGCCAGCAGGCGCTCTTCCAAAGACCAGTCTTCCGGGCGCCGTGCATCGACTGGCCCCGGGTTGCGGTTTGCGGCGTTAGACACGCGGATCCACTTCCTCAAGGTTAATACCTTCATGTTCAGTTCCGAGGCAACCGCTCCTACGGACCGGTTGCCTCGTTGCAGGACCTTTGCCAGCGCCTGCTCCCTGAATTCGACAGAATACGTCTGTTTGGCATTCAACCTGCACCTCTGAGTTCTTCAAATTAAGAAAATTCAGAGGCGACATCTAGTGTGACGCATGGGGGATTGGTGAACCAGCGCAATGTGAAGTCAAGGATCACTTCAAGATCCGAATACCAGCGGGAACCTGCTTTTCTGATGGACGGTCTTCGGTGAAGGCCTGAGCGACAGCACGCGGTGTCGTACCAAGCACCCGCGCCGCCTTGCGCAGATTGCCGCGATGTTCCGTCAACGCTGACAGCGCCTTGTCATATGAGAGCACGGGGATAGCTGCCCCGCGCCAGGCCTGCACAACAGCGACCTCATGGGGTGCGTTGTGGTCACACGATGCATCTGCTCTCGCAGTAGAATTCAGCAGCGCAAGGAGCGTGCGCTTTTTGATCCAAAGCAGAAACTGGCGCCAATGTACGAGTTTGGCTAGGTCGTACCAGCCTGGTTCCTGCGCCGACCACTGAGCAATAAGATAGCTTAAATGCTTACCCTGAAAGTTCCACGGCGTTTGCGGAGCAAAACCACCAGCGCGCAACGTCTCAAAGCCATCCAGAAGTTCCGCCACGCGACGGCATTGTGTTTCGGGCGACACTGGGTAACTGGTACCAGTTCGCCGATCATACTTCCAGTTGACTTTGCCCCTAACAAGCTTGCGAAATTCGCGCTTGAATTCGCCCGGCAGACTGCTGCACGCAATTACGTACCGGTAATCATATACAACATGCATATTTGTTTTCATTTTTTAACCGATGAGAGATCAATGCGGCGCAACACGGCGACTTCTTGTCTTGTGGGTGCGCCGTTTATCATCGTTGCGCGCACCATCGACGAACAGAAGATGCGACCTACGAAACCGACGCAGTCACGACATGGACTTAGCGACCCCCGCTTGCTAGACATCACTTCATCTATAGCAGACGAAGGAAACTATTCGCCGCTTGGCGATCAATAGCCCGGATCCTGCGGCGCCACCACAGTTTTGTTGCCTACAGGCTCAAAGCGACCTCAGCTCGCGGTCGTGTCACTTACTTGAATCAGGCATGGATTTCTTTATCAAACTGGTATTTGCCGGTTTTTTTTCATTGACAAAGTGTTCGCGTTTCACGCGGACGTTAGCTACGTCAGCCCGTTATGCCAGAAGCCCGACTCGAGTAAAACCAACCTGATGCAGGTGGACTCCAACAGTAGCACCTCTACACCCAGACTCCTCTCAGAACTAGTTTCGACAAAGTGCACAATCTAAGCCTCAATCAGGTCTCCTACTCGAATCGGCCTGATCGAAGGCTGCGCATTGAGATGTCAAATCGCAAGCCAAACGGTGATCGTGATAGCACTTTTTTTGTCGTTGAATCCGCTTGTACCACCGCAATTTTTCACTTGATGAATGAACAGAAAGTGCGACATTAGAATCCTCAATTTTTCAAATGAGACATATCGATTGAAGCGTGGCCGTAGAGTGCTGCTTCGCCGTCCGCGGGGCCGGAACGACCAATCGGATAGCCGCGTGACACGCTATTTAGGCGCTTTGCCGCCAAACAGGCTGCAGCACGCGGCGCCTAAACTTGGAAGCAGCAATCATCTTTGATGTTGTGAAGTGATACATGACTACAGTAGTGTCCGGTTAAATTTCGAACAAATTCAGTTGGTTACCGGATTGAGGCATTTCCGGGAGTGATGGATCGGGCCGCAAGGCGCTTGAAATCTCGGTTTTCTCGAATACGGAGACCGAAAGAATCTGTAGCAACGTATAGAGCGAGGCATCGAGTTGAAGCTCCTTTTTGACGATGGCGATCAACACGTAAGTGCAGACGGCGCACCAGATTTGCGTCTTCACCGCGTTCTCGCTTGTGCCGAGGAATCGCTTGATGCGCAGGTGCTGCTTGATCCACTTGAAGAACAGCTCGACCTGCCAGCGGTTCTTGTACAGCGCTGCAATGGTCAGCGGCGGCAGCGTCGTGTTGTTGGTCAGAAAAATCAGGTTCTTGCCCGATTCCGGGTCCTTGAAGCGGATGCGCCGCAAACGCTCGGGATAGTCCTGCGCGGCGTAAAAGCCGTTCAAGGCGATGCTCTGGTCGCAGATCAAGCCCGTGCTGCGGTCGGTGGCAGCCGAATAGACGCGACGCGCGTTCATGTTGCGTTTGGCTCGTGTGACGAAGAAAGCGCCCGCCTGATGCAGCTTGAACAGCCGCGCGAAGTCCAGATAGCCGCGATCCATGACGTAAAACGCGCCGGCTTCGATGGGCAGAAAATCGAGCACGCCCACCTCGTGCATCTTGCCGTCGCTGATGTGGATGAAGGCGGGGATCGCGCCGCGCAAATCCAGCAGCGTATGCATCTTGACCGCCGCCTTGGTCGTGCGAAACGGCGCCCACTCGAACAGGGACAGGCACAAATCTATGGTCGTGGCATCGAGCGCATAGACGGTCGCATCGAGATCGATGTCCAGCGGCTGGGTCGCGTAAAGCGCTCGGGCGCGGGTGATGAGGCGCATTGCCAGCGCGTGATAGATGCGCCAGTCGCGCAGATTCAACGCATCCGACAACGTCGAGCGTGCCGGGACGTTCTTCAATCCCATATGAAACAGCTTGCCCCGATTGGCAGACAGGCAGGCCTCGATGTCGCGCAGGGACTCGCGCCAGGTCAACTGCGCGAAGGCCATGATGCGGAACAAATCGGCACAGCCAAGCGTGCGGACCCCCGCGTCGCCGCGGTGTCGCTCGATGATGCGGCCAAACGTCTTCCACGGCACAAACTCCATGACTTGCGCAAACAGCGTCTTGCCCACGTTCATGCGTTACCCCAGGTCGCCCAAACCCGAAAGGATCGCAAATGCTGATTTCAAAATTCAAATCGTGGACACCCATGAAGCCCTCGAAAGCCCTGTCAACAGTCGCTCTCCCGCCTGTCGACCTCAAATAAACCGGACACTACTGACATGACTATAGAATTTGTCCCTGATAGGCTGGCAGTAGTTTGCTGTACCATCATCGAAAGTGGCGTCGTACCGAGAAGCGCCCGCACAATTGATTAACATCGCGTGATGAATGAACGCGAGGTTCACTTGATGGATGCCCCATCGACATGCCTAAGGAAAAGCGGACTTCTTCGCCGTCGTGAAGACGTCAACAGCTCGTCGGGTGTTCTGAAACCGCAGTTATTTCGTTATCCAAGACTGTCACGCAACCGGTTGCTGTCACGTCGACTAAAAGGTGGCAGCGGTTTGTACGGGCAGACAATGAGTGTTAGCCCAGTTATTGACCGTCCGAGACGATGCCTCTCTCTTCGCGCTGTCATTTTCAATGCCCAATTGCAGTTCTGCCATGCGAGACCACGTCAGTTCGCCGCAATGCAATTGGCGACCTCCTGAAATAGTGCACACCAGACTCTGGCACACCGCAGCGCGGACTAAATATGCGGGAGGATGGTCACGATGCCGCCCAGGAAGGCGCGGTACTGTGACCATCGATCAGTCTGGCATTGCTGCCTTCCCCCTGCGTGTCAGCGCCGCTGCGGTATCGACCGACTGCGGCGCGCACGTTCACAAGCTTTCAACAGCAAAGCAGCGATGCCCAACAACCAGAAGTACTATTGACAAAAAACAAAGGGCGATGGGTTCGCCAAGAGATTTCACGCTCAGCGTGGGAGCGGTCGCAATTTCGAAACATGCTCCAATTAAAGCCAAGGCGCTAAGCATATATGCAAATCGCCCGTTAAGTTTTCGTTGGCCAGCGGACTGACGGAAAAACCGCGTGACGTTAAAGCCCCTCGTACGAACAACGGCGTTGAAATCGATGAAATACCCGCGCCCGGAATCGTGCTTCACCGCAAATCGATCGCCGCCGCACTCAGCAATGAATAATTTTTGTCGATCGCATTGGTCCAGGACCTCCAAAAGCAATGACAAGCGTGGTGGCAACGTAACCTGCGCTGACTCGGTGTTTAGTAGAACACGATCAGTAAGTATGGTCCCACCGTCATAAGACACTTCAACATCTATTAACTTCATGGCTACCCCGCTATTAAATGGTTGTAGGATTTTTCGTAAAGCCAACCGCCTAAGACGCTTAAAAAAAACAGAATAAAGTGCCACTTGATAAGAAGTAGCCACTTTCCGACGCCAAAAGTTGCCGAGTCGAGGTCTACATCCGACATTAGTGGCAAGAGAGAAAAGGTCTTCCAAGAATCGCACGATCCGTTCCAGTCGATGCGTTGAAAACGCGGTGTGTAAGGGAACTTTAGCGCCCTGCACATGACGCTCCACGCAGAAAGCTAAGAAAAATAGGGGGTCTTTCCTCAGCCAATGGAATAGCAGTTGTCGCGTCCGGCACGCTCGGTACTACGACCGATACCATCATCGGGCGTTTTACTCGGGCGAAATCTACCGGACCGGAAGATTTGCTGGTTTTATGTTGGTGCCCGCAACGTCCGTTCAGCGTTGGCGGACACGTCCAGCACATTCGCTCCCATTGCCCTGAGCAACGTTTGGCAGCCTCAGATCTTTCCCCAATCCGCGCAACACGATTGCAAATGCGCGGATATTCTGTCGGTGTCAAGATATTGGGAGTGCTGTTCGCGAAAACGCTTTAACCGCGTTCGCATAAAATGATGCAACTCAACCTCTTGAAGGATAGTTTCCGGTAACGCGGGGTCGAGCACGCAATGCAAGGCAGAAAATACGGCAACGCATTCAACAGGGCAATTGTAGGCGCCGAGTGTCACGCGCAAGTGTCGCAGCGCGGGCTTTGCCCTGCGCAATGGAGATGTCTGGACGGAAACAATGCCGAGCTTTTCATGCAAAAGAAGCTCATCCGCATTCGCTGAGCATCTTACCGTGCCCATCCAGTCGTATCGATTGATGGCAAACGCTCCGAACGCGGAGACAGCAAGGCAATCCACCCACGTTACGGGATTGCGCGTGCCTGGCGCGTGCTCCAACAGGACTCCACGGCGTATAACGAACGCACTGTCGGTCATCGCCCTTAGCACCGAAGAAACACGTTTCGCTAACGGAGAACATAGCCGACGTCGCTGCGCCATCCATCCGGCGCGATCATCGTCCAGCCGCCTAGAACCCGTTGTTGGTCTCTCGGGGGATACAGCAATATCGAATGCGTTCTCGCGCGCAGGAGAAAACAACGCCTTAGCTTTTCCCATATATTCTCCTTTTGTTGGCTGCAGTATCGATGCCATGAGCTTGCCAGTTACGGGTAGAAGTCAAGGTAATGGCACGACGAGAGGGGCATCGGGATGCCTGCACGTTGGCCGGGTCAACTTGCACCGAGGCAGCATTTGAGCGTTTATTCCGCAATGCGCGGGAGCTCAAACCTAAGCCAAACCGGATTGTCGGTATGACGTATGCGAAGGAGGCAGGATTGGGGAAGAACGGCGGCGGATTGCAACCGGTGCATTGTTGGAAAGCAGAAATTCATGGAGATGCAATGCCTGCGACTACAAGGCTGAGCGTGAAAACGTCGGCGAACATCCTGCATTATCAGAAAGGAACCTATCCGTGATTTTGCTGGCGGGGCATATCACGAGAGGTAAAAGTCATGGATATGCCAATGAAGAAAAAACGTACCGTCGCCTCGCAGGCAGCGGCCCGAGGGCGACCTTCATGTTGCCGACCGTGTCGGCAAATTTGAAGTACGTCGATCCTTCCTTGTCGAACACGGCTTCAAGGCCTGCGGTGTTCTTCGCGTCAAATCCGTAGATGAGGCCGGCAACGCGCGCCACTTCAACGCTGTCGGAGCCATTGGACACAACAAACCGGTCCGCCCGGTTAATCGTCACGACATTGCTTGAGTCGTCCCATTTTGGCTTGAGGGAGTGCCCCTCCATGCCCCGAAAGACGAGCTCTTTTGCAGGCCTTTGTGAGAAGCGGATCTGAATGTGCGTGTCGTCGCCGTCCCGGATCGCTAGCGCACCGAACCTGGCGGCGAGACCACCGTCCTGCGGCTGCACTTTGTCGCCCGTGCTGACGACTACTCCCGACGCGGGCAACACGCTTGCTGCCGCTGTTTCCATCGCAGACTGCGCAGGCGCGGCGCTTGCCACATAGTTCACCCCGGTCGATTTGGCGGCCGCGCGACACAACGTCACGTGGTGCGCGGTGAAATCGACGTCAGCGTAGAGATTCACTGCCCCAACAGGCGGTCGAGCGACTGCATCCAGTTCTCGCCGTCTCGGGTTGCAAAGCTCTGCGCGTTCGTCAGGTCGACGTCTTTTTGCGCCGAGCCGCTCCAACCTTGCGGGACCAGCGACTTGACCATCTGCGCAAGCGGCAACGTTGCACTCATCGGACGCGTCGTCTCCAGACTGGGTCGCGGACCAATCAGTGCGAGGCGGTTCTCCCGCAATCATCGCTGCGTTGAACGAGTTAGCGTCAGCAGGTTTTTTGGCATTCGCCGCCGTCATTTGCAATGCCGTCGCCGCAAGCAGAACGAGAACGCCGAGCGTCGGACGGTGATATCGGGAGGTCATCCTGGTCAAGCTCCACCGGTCCGCTCAAGGCGGAAGAACGGAATGTAAATGCCGAAAGGATTTGCGGCGCGTCGGCGGTTGGCGCCACGATCTGGTAGCGAAGCGTCAGCGCATACGACTCCACGTCGGGCTTGCCGGTCGCGGCCGCCCGCGAGGTCGTCGTTGTGAACTCAACGAGAACTGTCTGATCTTCAAGCAGCGCGATGTTGCGCACATTCACTTCGCGGATCAGCTTGGGATTTGCGGTGATCTGCTGGAAAGGGGCGTCATCGCGCAGCCAGCTTTTGAACTGGTCGGTTGCAGCCCCAATCATCTGGGCCTTCACCGAGTTGATGTTTGACGACATGCGCGACGTCGTCAGGCTGTCGATCAGCACCGGCTCGATCGTGAACCAGCGCACCGCCATGTCGCGCATGCTCGTGCGCACGGCTTGCGAATCTGGCTTGTAGGCGATGAGCTCGGTGACTACGGGATGACCGCTCACGTCCGCCGACACACCGACTACGCGCGTAACCGACGGCGGCGGCTGTCGAATCCAGACGGCCCCTGCAGCAACGGGAGCCGAGGCGAACGCGATGAGCATCCAGCGATTGCTCTCGACCTTAAGCCGCGTGCTCGTCTCGAAAATGACTTTCGATGGATCTTCCTCGGCATACATGCCGGGGGCCGTCGAAAGCGCGGCCTGCCGCTTGTTCCTGAAAATGCGCATGGCAACCCTTGATGAATGGCTACCGTTGAAACAATTTCTAACCAGGCTTTTGCGGCGAAAGGCACAGAGATTTAACTGCCTTTTCAGCAACACGTCGTTGGCGCTTTACGCCTCTCCAAACGCTGCCGTGTAACGCGTTACGGGTCTAGATGCGAAAAGGCCATCAATTTCGCGCATCATTCCGAGGAAACCAACGAAGGCCCTGTGTTACCGGTTGTACACGTGAATCACCCATTATTCCCTTGGTCTATAACTGGTGATCGCCGGCTGCCACCGTTTCCCGTTTCCGATCAATGGGTTATCTCCAGTCCTGCCGTTCAGGATTTTTAACGCGTTATACGTGTACACGTGCTACGCGAACCGCTGACGTGCTCGGATCTGGTGTACGGGGGAGTTGAGGCGGGAGATTGAAGGCGGTGGAGGTTTTAGCTGAGAATCTGATTGTCGAAGTCGGAAACCAGCAAACAACAAACCATCCACCATGAACAAGTCTACGGAAAAACCGGTTGTCGGTCTATCGGAAACCGGTCTGGGCCTGGACGAATTGGTCCGTCACGGAGCCCGGCAGGTAATTCAACAGGCGATCGAAGCAGAGCTGGCAGCGTTGCTGGAGCGGTTCGAAAACGTCAAGACGTTGCACGGACAACGCGCGGTGGTGCGCAATGGCTATTTGCCGGAGCGCGAGGTGTTGACGGCGCCCGGCCCGATTGCGGTGAAGGTGCCCAAGGTTCGCGATCGTTCAGGATCAGGCGTGAAGTTCAATACATCGATTGTGCCACCGTATGTGCGCAAGTCGCCGCGCGTGAGCGCCGCGTTGCCGTGGCTTTATCTGAAAGGCATCTCAACGGGCGACACGAGCGAGGCGTTGAGCGTGCTGCTTGGTGATGACGCGAAAGGCCTGTCGGCGAATGTGGTGAGCCGCCTGAAAGCGCAATGGGCTGAGGACCATGCGAGCTGAAGCCGACGTGATCTGTCGAAGTCGCGCTACGTGTACTGGTGGGTCGACGGTATTCACACCTGTGGCTGAATTTTCGGTCGGCGTAAACAAGCAAGTACCCCTTGAAGTGGTGGTTCGCCTTATCTTGCGCAACCCAGTTTGCGGCCGATTCGTGAAACGACCACGCCACGGGGGACGGGGAGATGTGCTGCCGCGCCGGGGCGACGGTGCTGTTATTGACAGATGACACATCGGCTGCGGGTAGCGCAAGGTCCAATTGATCGACTGGTGCCGGTTTAACGCCAGCGCAATCACCAGCCGTCAACCCGCGGGGCGGATAGCCGACGCCGATGCACACTGGCACTGCCACTCGCCTTCACTGCATACTCGATCCATTCGTACGGCAGATGCTCGCCCAGCCGAGCCCATTCAAGCGGCGGCTGTGATTCAACGAGCAGGCGCGGAGGCGATGAAAGTTAACGTCGCCACATCCCGTCTACAACCGATTTGCGCCAAAAACGGAATGCCATTCGGCCGCTTAGATACTATGAGGGCAGTAGAAGCGAAGCCTGAGGAGTAAAACGGAATATGCAAACCGTTTTCTTCATGGGAGCACGCAAATGGACACGCCCGGCATGACCCGTAGTGGGCAGGATGTAAAGGTGGTCGGCTCGTTGTATGTCGCTTTCGAGTTGGGCGACAGGAGCTGGAAGCTTTGTCTTGGCGATGGCATTCGCTCGCCGAGCCGGTGTACGGTGGCTGCCGGCGATACCGCGGCAGTCCTGAAGGCGATTGCGAGAGCGAAGGTGCGTTGCCGCCTGCCCGACGACGCTCCGGTTCGCAGCTGCTACGAAGCCGGACGTGATGGTTTCTGGCTGCACCGCTGGGCGAGCGCGCAGCGGATCTCCAACCTGGTAGTGGACCCTGCCAGCATCGAGGTAAGCCGGCGGGCACGCCGCGCGAAGACCGACCGGCTCGACGCCGACCGACTGCTCTCGATGCTGATGCGCTACCACGCAGGCGAGCGGCGGCTATGGGCGATCGCACGTATCCCGAGCCCTGAGCAGGAAGATCAACGGCGTGTGCATCGGGAACTCGGCCGCCTTCGGCAGGAGCGCACGGCGCACAGCAACCGTGTCCGCTCGCTGCTGGTGCTGCACAACCTGCGCACTGAACACATCGGTGGGCGCACCTGGGGACGCTGGTGGGCGGAACACGCTGCGCAGCTCCTGCCGGACCTGCGTGCCGAGATTGACCGTGAGCTCGAGCGGCTCGCTCTTGTCGCCCGGCAGATCAGGACGCTTGAGACAATGCAGGCTCATCAGGTGCGCAACGGCGAGCAACCGGCCATTGCCGGGCTGGCACGGCTGGCGGGCATTGGCACCGGCAGTGCATGGACACTCGTGAAGGAACTGTTCGGATGGCGGCGGTTTGGTAATCGCCGCGAGCTCGCCGGCTGTCTGGGCCTGGCGCCAACGCCATATGCAAGCGGCACCAGTGAAGTCGAACAGGGCATCAGCAAGGCGGGCAACAAGCGGGTGCGATGGCTGATGGTGGAGCTTGCATGGAGCTGGCTGCGCTTCCAGCCGGCCAGCGAGCTGAGCAAATGGTTCAACCAGCGTTTCGGCGCTGCGGGCAAGCGTTCGCGACGCATCGGCATTGTCGCGCTTGCGCGCCGTCTTGCAATCGCAATATGGCGCTATCTCGAACATGGCGAATTTCCGGCAGGGGCAAAGCTCAAACCGGTGACAGCGGCGGAGCTGTAACCTGAGCAGCGACCCTCATTCAACGCAGGTCAGGCAGGTTTGCGCACCCGGACAGTAAGAGGGTTGCCCGGCGGGTAACCGTAGTTTTAGATGGGGTGCCTCGGTAACGGAGTGGTCCCAGCGCTCTGCGCATGCGGTATGTGGTGACCGGCCTGGTGCCGGCACGGATAGAAGTTACACCGGGCAGACCGCCCGGATATCAGACACTCCGGCCTCTAACTTCCTGCTGAACAGTCACAAAGGATTCCAAACAGAAATAGATATCACACCACCTCAAATGGAGGCCGCTGACTTGAGGAAAGCAAATCGCTAAAGGGCTTGACTTCCCATGCCCCATAGAAATCTTACTGTGTCATAAAGTCACCGCGTCTCACCGGACTTCGGCAGCATGGGCATACGTCGAGACTGGCGACAAGCCGCACGGTGAGTTGATAGCGAATGGTAGCGAGCGAATCAGCCGTGTGGCGTTGCGCGCGGCGAACTTCCCCTCGCAATGTAATCTTCGGGAACAGCAGGTGTCTGGCGTGCTGCGAAGTTTTTTTTGGCGCTCACTGGGGTGCCGGTAGCGAGACGTTCAGCGAGCAGAAACCCGTAGGCCGCAATGGCCAGGGCTGCATGGTGATGAAATCCGCGCCACCCTCGACATTCGTAGTGCCCCAGCCCCAGTTCCTGCTTCAGATCCTGGTAGTCCCGTTCAATGCGCCAGCGCATATGTGCGGACGCCACGAGTTGCGCCAGGCCGGTGTCGGCCGGCAGATTGGAGAGGTAGTATTTCAGCGGGTCTGCGTCGTCAGCGGGCCACTCGATGAGCAGCCACTGCTCGGGGCGTAACCGCGCCTTGCCGGTATTGCCACCCGCGTGGCGCACACGAACCGCTGCGAAACGCCCGCTGAGTGTTTCGTTCGAACCCTCGCGCCAACTGAGCGTCGTGAAGGCAGTAGCAGGCAGTGAATGGGCCAGTTTTTTCACGTTCACCGGTTGCCGGGAGGGCGTACGGCGGGGCACCGCAGGCGGGCGCCCCATGCCGCCATATGGTTTCGGCGGCAATGGTTCGACGCCCGGTGGCCAGACCACCAGCGCCGACGTGATACCGACCACGTAAGCCAGGCCCAGATCGTCCAGACGTTGCCGGAATGCGTTATCGATGCCGTAACCTGCATCCGCGAGCACGCAGTGCCGCGGTGCCCCGGCAGCCAGTAAGGTCTCGATCTGCCGCAGTGCAATCTCCGCCTTGGTCTCAAACCCGATATGCGCAGGAATGCCGGCTCTCGCGCGCCGCGCGTCATCCTCTGCCCACTCTTGCGGCACATAGAGTTGCCACGCCACCGGAATGCTGGCCTGCTCGCAGGCTAGGGAGACACTCACCGCGATCTGGCAATAATCCTGTTTCCCGAGCACGCCGCAGTACTGGCGCGCCACGCCTACCGAATGACGGCCCTTCTTCGGGAAGCCCGTGTCGTCCACTATCCAAAAGCCGCCGGCGGAAAAGTCCATTCGCGGCACGACCCACTGACAGACCCGACGCAGCAGTTCATCGTCCGACCAGTCGGCCTTCGCAACGAAGTGGTGCAAGGCCTGATGCCGCGCGCTGGCGTGAAGCGGGTCAACACTGGCGGCCATCGGTTCGACGCTCTTGCGCGTCAATGGCAGCATCAGGCCGGTGCAATAGGCCTTCAGGCCCGCGTGCCGGTCCGCATGACCCAGGCCTCCAGCCAGATGCTCAATGTACTGCTCAAACCGGGTTTGCGCGTTCATTGATCCTCGCCTTATGCCTGGATATCCTTATTGTATTTGACGATCAGGGTTTTCGGTATCGAACACCCCCATTTGTGACACAGTAAGATTTCTATGGGGCATGGGAAGTCAAGCCCTTTAGCGATTTGCTTTCCTCAAGTCAGCGGCCTCCATTTGAGGTGGTGTGATATCTATTTCTGTTTGGAATCCTTTGTGACTGTTCAGCAGGAAGTTAGAGGCCGGAGTGTCTGATATCCGGGCGGTCTGCCCGGTGTAACTTCTATCCGTGCCGGCACCAGGCCGGTCACCACATACCGCATGCGCAGAGCGCTGGGACCACTCCGTTACCGAGGCACCCCATCTAAAACTACGGTTACCCGCCGGGCAACCCTCTTACTGTCCGGGTGCGCAAACCTGCCTGACCTGCGTTGAATGAGGGTCGCTGCTCAGGTTACAGCTCCGCCGCTGTCACCGGTTTGAGCTTTGCCCCTGCCGGAAATTCGCCATGTTCGAGATAGCGCCATATTGCGATTGCAAGACGGCGCGCAAGCGCGACAATGCCGATGCGTCGCGAACGCTTGCCCGCAGCGCCGAAGCGCTGGTTGAACCATTTGCTCAGCTCGCTGGCCGGCTGGAAGCGCAGCCAGCTCCATGCAAGCTCCACCATCAGCCATCGCACCCGCTTGTTGCCCGCCTTGCTGATGCCCTGTTCGACTTCACTGGTGCCGCTTGCATATGGCGTTGGCGCCAGGCCCAGACAGCCGGCGAGCTCGCGGCGATTACCAAACCGCCGCCATCCGAACAGTTCCTTCACGAGTGTCCATGCACTGCCGGTGCCAATGCCCGCCAGCCGTGCCAGCCCGGCAATGGCCGGTTGCTCGCCGTTGCGCACCTGATGAGCCTGCATTGTCTCAAGCGTCCTGATCTGCCGGGCGACAAGAGCGAGCCGCTCGAGCTCACGGTCAATCTCGGCACGCAGGTCCGGCAGGAGCTGCGCAGCGTGTTCCGCCCACCAGCGTCCCCAGGTGCGCCCACCGATGTGTTCAGTGCGCAGGTTGTGCAGCACCAGCAGCGAGCGGACACGGTTGCTGTGCGCCGTGCGCTCCTGCCGAAGGCGGCCGAGTTCCCGATGCACACGCCGTTGATCTTCCTGCTCAGGGCTCGGGATACGTGCGATCGCCCATAGCCGCCGCTCGCCTGCGTGGTAGCGCATCAGCATCGAGAGCAGTCGGTCGGCGTCGAGCCGGTCGGTCTTCGCGCGGCGTGCCCGCCGGCTTACCTCGATGCTGGCAGGGTCCACTACCAGGTTGGAGATCCGCTGCGCGCTCGCCCAGCGGTGCAGCCAGAAACCATCACGTCCGGCTTCGTAGCAGCTGCGAACCGGAGCGTCGTCGGGCAGGCGGCAACGCACCTTCGCTCTCGCAATCGCCTTCAGGACTGCCGCGGTATCGCCGGCAGCCACCGTACACCGGCTCGGCGAGCGAATGCCATCGCCAAGACAAAGCTTCCAGCTCCTGTCGCCCAACTCGAAAGCGACATACAACGAGCCGACCACCTTTACATCCTGCCCACTACGGGTCATGCCGGGCGTGTCCATTTGCGTGCTCCCATGAAGAAAACGGTTTGCATATTCCGTTTTACTCCTCAGGCTTCGCTTCTACTGCCCTCATAGTATCTAAGCGGCCGAATGGCGGCCGCGGGCCGCGTTTTCGCTGGCGCGTTTCGGTCCAGCCCAAACATGCACTTCAGGATGCCAACGATCTGTTCGCCCGCCGTCCCGTCGCCGAAAGGATTTTTTCCCGCCGACATGGCCTGATAGGCGCCCTTGTCATTGAGCAGACGCGTGGTCTCGCCGACGATCGCATTGACATCCGTCCCGACAAGCTTATTGACGCCCGACATGACACCTTCCGGCCGTTCGGTCACGTCACGCATCACCAGAACCGGCTTGCCCAGCGCCGGCCCTTCTTCCTGAATACCACCCGGGTCGGTCAGGATGATGTGACTTGCCGCCATGAGCCGGAGAAACGGCTTGTAGGTCAGCGGCTCCTCCAGATAAATGCTCGCCTGATTGCTCAACACGCGGTTCACCACTTCCCGAACCTTGGGATTCATGTGCACCGGATAAATGATGCGCGCATCCGGATGCGTCTCGGCGATTTTCCGCAGCGCGGTGCAGATGTTCTCAAAGCCCGGCCCGAAGCTCTCGCGGCGATGCCCGGTCACCAGCACGATTCGCCGACCTTCCGCGAGCGCTGCTTCGACCCGGTCCGGCAGCGCGACATGTTCCCGTTTCAGGCGTTCGAGCATCAGGTACAGCGCGTCGACGACCGTATTGCCAGTGACGAAAATACGCTCCGCGGGCACCTGCTCGGCGAGCAGATTGCTTTTGGACAATTCCGTGGGCGGCGAAGTGCACATCGGTTACAAGCCAGGCCACACGTCGATTCAGCTCCTCCGGGAAGGGTGCGGCCATGTCATGGCTGCGCAGTCCGGCCTCGATGTGCCCAACGCGAATGCGTCGGTAGAACGCCGCCAAGGCTGCGACCTGAACCGTCATCGTGTCGCCCTGGACGAGAACGATATCCGGGGACTGCGTAGCGAGAAACTCGTCGATCGCGGTGAACAGCCTGGCACTTAAACCCGCCAGCGTCTGATTCTGCGACATCACGTCGAGGCTCGCGTCCGGCGTCACGCCAAAGTCTGCGAAGGCCTGCATCAACATCTCACGATGTTGCCCGACCGAACACAGGCAAACGTCAAAGTGTTTGTGCGCCGCGCGCAACGCCCGCACGACTGAAATAACCTTGATTGCTTCCGGCCTGGTGCCAGCAAACACCACAATTTTTTTCTTTATCATTCACAAAGCCCGTGTTGCCGGCGGCACGCTGTGCAATGCAGGCGTGGTCGCTGGCTGATATTCCGGCACCCAGCGCCGCAGATCGCGCCGGACTTCCTGGTCGCTCGGCACACGATGCTGCATCAACCAGGGCAGCAATTCGTCGAGCAGATTGTCGGGCGCTTCACGCGCCTGCGCGATGCGGAGTTTCGGATGCGGCGTGCGCGTGGTCGCTTCGTCGTCGGCCAGCAGCTCCTCGTAGAGCTTCTCGCCGGGCCGCAGGCCCGTGAAGACGATACGGATGTGCTCCTCGCTGAAGCCGTACAGGCGAATCAGGTCGCGCGCCAGATCGACGATCTTGACCGGCTCGCCCATGTCGAGAATGAAGATCTCGCCGCCGTGCCCCATGCTGGACGCTTGCAGCACGAGTTGTGACGCCTCGGGGATCGTCATGAAAAAACGCGTGATCTCCGGGTGCGTGACCGTGACCGGCCCACCCTTTGCGATCTGTTGCTGAAACTTGGGAATGACGCTGCCCGCGCTGCCGAGCACATTGCCAAAGCGCACCGTCTCGAACTGCGTGCGCGTGCTGGTCTGCTGCAACGCCTGGCAAGCCATTTCCGCGAGGCGCTTGCTCGCACCCATCACGTTGGTCGGGTTCACTGCCTTGTCGGTGGAGATCAGCACGAAATGCTTCACGTCGTGACGAATCGCCGCGCGTGCGACACGGTATGTACCCAGCACGTTGTTGCGCACCGCCTGCCATGCGTTCAACTCCTCCATCAGCGGCACATGCTTGTAGGCCGCGGCGTGAAAAAGAATGTGCGGCGTGTAGCGCGACAGCACCTGATCGAGCAGCAGGGAATCTTTGGCGTCGCCAATCACCGGCACCACTGAGAGCTTCGGAAAGCGGTCATGCAGTTCTTCCGTGAGACGGTACATCGCGTATTCGGACAGATCGAACGCAATCAACTGCGCGGGTTCGAAGCGCAGAATCTGGCGGCACAGTTCCGAGCCGATCGAGCCGCCCGCGCCCGTCACCATCACCACGCGGCCGCTCAACAGCGCTTCGACGTGCGGCATGTCGATACGTACCGGTTCGCGCCCGAGCAGGTCTTCGAGATCGATCTGGCGCACGCGCGACAGGAACGCTTCGCCTTGCGTGAGCGTGGTCAACGCGGGCAGCACCATGGCCCGCACGCCGGCGCGCACGCACAGCGTTGCCACGCGCCGCTGCGCATCCACCGACGCCGACGGAATCGCGATGATCGCGTGCTCGACCTTCATGTCCGAAGCCCAGTGCTGCAGGTCGCTGATCGGCCCCCACACCTTGTAGCCGTAGATTTCGCGGCCCTGCTTGGCCGGATCGTCGTCGAGCAGGCCCACCAGCCGCCATTCGCTCGAACGCGACAGTTCGCGCGCCAGGCTCGCCCCCGCATTGCCCGCGCCGAGCACCACCACCGGCTTGCCCTGTCCGACGAGGCCGCCGTATAGATAGAACTCCTTGGAAGCGCGATAGAGCGCGCGCGAGCCACCCATGGCGAGGAACAGCAGAAGTGGAGAAACAGCGAGGACGGAGCGCGGAATGATGGGATGCGGCTGCGCCATGACGGCCACCATCATCATCAGGAATGCGCCGGCCAGCACCGCTTTCGCGATGCGCATCAGGTCCGGCAGGCTCGCAAACACCCACATGCCCCGGTACAGGCCGAAGATGCGGAACATCACACCGTAGACAGGGAGGGCCCAGAGCAGGGTTCGGACGGCGCCGGACCAGAACTCGACTGGAACGTAGCCATTGAAGCGAATCAGGTATGCCGCGAGCCAGGCGCCTGCGACTGCGCATAGGTCGAAGGCGAAAGCGCTAAATGATAGCCATGAGGCTTTGTGTCGAAACATCGGCGTCACACCTCAGGTTGTTCGGAATCTGCTATCCGGAATCGACGCCAGCGTGAATCGACTCCGATACCAAGCAATACCAGCACGATCACCCATGCGCCCACGCTACACCATTGAAGGGCCGAAGACCAGCCAAGCAACACGACAGCAAGTACTATACCAGCCGCCATTACTGCATACCATAGGATGGCCGTCTTCGAATGCCCAAGTCCGTACTGGACCATGCGTTGATAGTAGTGCTCGCGATGCGCCTGCCAGATTTTCTCGCCGCGCAACAACCGTCGCAGCAGCGTGACCGAAGCGTCGCCGATGAACGGCGAAAAAACCAGTGCAGGAAACCAGATCGGCCAGACGCCGTCGCTCCAGCCCCAATAGCCGAAAGCGCCCGCCAGAAAGCCGAGCGGAATCGATCCGGCGTCGCCGAGGAAGATTTTCGCGGGGTGGAAGTTAAAGAGCAGAAAACCCGCGGCAGCGCCTGCCACGGCGGCCGAAGCCAAGCTGAGCTCTGGTGATGGATGCGCGGTGAGCGCGGCCCCAACGGCGTAGCCTGCGAAGCCGAACAGCGTCATGCCACCTGCCAGACCGTCCGCGCCGTCCATAAAATTGTAAAGATTGACCAGCCAGAGCAGTAAAAACGACAGGGCCGCCAGCAGCCAGACCGGCACCGGCGCCGGATGTGCCCAGACGAAGATCGCCACCGCGGCCAGGTGCGCCGCGAACCTGACCCGCGCGGGCAGTCCGCGCCGGTCGTCGATCTGCGAGACCGCCGCCAGCACGGCAGCGCACAGCGCGGCAAGCCATAGGTGTGGCGCGACGATCAGCGTCGCCACGACCACCACCGGAACGATGCCCCAGCCGCCCACGCGCGGCGTGGGGCCGTGTGTGCAGCGAGCGGTCGTTCGGAATGTCGGTGGCCAGACGCCAGGCGAGGCCGGTTCTGAGCAGCGCCCACAGAATCGCCGCGCAAGCGCAAGCGCAGCCGAGCGCGATCAGAATCACGCTCGTCCAGCCCGGCAACGTGGAATGGGACATCAGCATGCGCGCCTCAATGCGTGGATCGGTACCAACGGGCTGTCGCGGCCAGCCCTTCATCGGTGGAATGCGGCGCCCGCCAGCCCAGCACCGTGCGGATCCGGCCTGTATCCAGCTGCAAGGATCCCACCAGCCGGTCGACGGCCGCTGTGCGCCCCGTCAAGCGGCCCGCCAGCCTCAGCCAGCTCGCGGGCACCGGCAGCAAGCGGGCGCGCTTGTGCAGATGCCGCCCGAGCGAACGTGCGAGCTCCGCCACGGTGAGCGCATCGCTGTCGGCGACATGGAACGTTTGACCCGCGGCGCGCGGGTCGGTCGCGCAATGCATCAGCGCGTCCGCTAGGTTGTCGACGTAGACGAGGCTGCGGCGCGCGTCAATCGCGCCGAGCGGCAGCGGTACGCCTTTCCAGATCGCGTCCATCAGCCGCAAGAAATTGGCGCGCACTCGCGGGCCATAGACGAGCGGCAAACGCACGATCACCACCTCCAGGCCGGTTTCCTCGCCGTAGCGCACCAGCGCCTGTTCGGCCGCGAGCTTCGAGCGCCCGTAGGCGTCCTGCGGCGCCGGCGGGTCATCTTCCCGCAACGGACGACCCGCGTCCCCCTCGGCCAGCGCCTTGACGCTGCTGGCGAAGACGAAACGCCGCGCGCCATAACGCCACGCCGCCTTCGCGACGCGCAAGGCGGCCTCGACATTGGTGGCGTGAAACGCGGCGTCGGGATCGGCCGCGGTATCATGCATCACATGCACGCGTGCCGCCAGATGCACGACACAATCGACCTGAAACGCGGCGGGCCAGCCGGCGTCGACGCCGGCAAAATCCGCCTGAACCTCGACCCACTCGCTTACGCCCCGCTCGAGCTGCCCGGCCTGACGCACGAGTCCGCAGACCGTATGGCCGGACTGCATCAAGACGCGGCACAACGCCTCGCCGACGAACCCATTGGCGCCCGTCACCAGCACGCGGCTCATAGCCACTTCCAGCCGAAGCGGTTGAAGAACTTGTACGCAGACGCCAGGAACATCCGGACGTGCGCGGAGCCTTTGCGCGCGGCACCGCCGCCGTGATGCAGCACGCGCACCGCGGGCGCGTAGGCGACACGGGTAACGTCATGTGCGCGCAAGCTCAAATCGTAGTCCTCGAAGTACAGAAAATAGCGTGTGTCGAAGCCTCGAAGCTTTTCCAGCACGTTCGTTCGAAACAGCATGAAACAACCGCTGACAATGGGCGGATCCCAGCAGATGTCCCGGTCGTTGATCACGTCGCGCATCTCGTAGCGGGCAATGCGGCGCTGGAACAGCCGTCGCAATCCTGCCGGCAGAAAGCCGCGCACGAACAGGTCCAGCAACGTCGGATAGCGGCGGCAGAGGAACTGCTGATGCCCTGCTTCGTCGCCGATCCACGGCGTCAACAAGCCCGCGGCCGGATTGGCCTCGAAAAATTCGAGCGCGCGCAGTAGCGCGTGGCGGTCCAGGTCGATATCCGGATTGAGCACGAGGTGGTAACGGCCGACGGCGCGCTCGAAGGCCAGATTGTGGCCACGACCGTAGCCGACATTGCCGTGACCGCTGAGGATCGTGCTGGTGACGCCTTGGGCGCTCAATGCGTCCAACGCGGCACGTTCGTCCGGCAGGCCGCCGTTGTCGACGAGATAAAGGTGAACCGGCAGGCCCGGCCGCGTGGCGCGAAGTGCCGCGCAGGCATGACCGAGGCTGGCGAACGTGGTGGCCAGTTGTGCCTGATCCGGCCGATAGACGACCACGGAAACAGACAAGCCCTCAAGTTCAGGACGCGGCGCGCTAGTAGCATTCATGTAAGTTGGACTGCGTGCCTTATGGACGACACTTGGGAACGACAATTCGTTGTATGGCCGCAACAAGGCCGCAGTTTGCGCAAATCCGCCGCCTTCGGCAACTGGCTTTTCCTTTTGTTACGGCTCGCCGGCTACGGTTACCGTCGAGCCTGAAAAAGGGGACTATTCGCGCGGCGCTGCCGCCCCGCGGGACTCGGCGGCGCAGCCCTCACTGCACAACCGGCCGCTAGCCGTGAACCGGCGCTATTTTATGCTGGATTCGTCTGGCCGGGCCGACTCTCGGTCCCCTGCGGCATCGTGCGTGCTGCGCGCAAACCGGCCGCCGGCCGCTTACCCAAAAAAATGGGACAGGACCGGTCCGATATTCGCTTCGTGAAGGCCGTGCTCGCACGATCCGCCCTCAGGCTCGGAATACACCGCCCTGTAGAATGTCGCCTTTTCCGAAGTCCACGACACCTTCATCGTGACGATGAACGACACGGTTCGCACGCCAGAACCATAATGAGATGCCGCGATATGCCAGACATAAAAGATGCGGGCGATTCAACGCACCGCATTGCCATCACCGCTGTCATTCTGTTATGCCTTGCTCCGCTGCTAGTCAAAGCGCCGCTATTACTCGGCCTGCTGAACGCTGATCCGACCTTGCTCTACGCGGGTCTGCAACAAGGCTTGCAGCACGGTCCATTCGGCGGCTTCCCGCCTTACCCCACCATCGACCCCAACATCGCGTTCACCAGTCACACGCTGGGACATCGCGCGATTCTGGACATCTTGCATGGGCAGTGGCCATGGTGGAACTACTACGAAGGCGTCGGCACGCCGCTTGCCGGCGAAATGCAGTCCGCGGCGCTGTTCCCACTGACATGGCTGCTGTACTTCGAGAATGGCCAGCTGTACATGCACCTTGCGCTACAGATCATCGCCGGCGTGTCGACTTACGTGCTGTTGCGCAGAATGCGGATCGCGCAAGTCGGCTCGGTCGCCGCCGCGCTCGCCTTCCAGTTCAACGGGACGTTTGCGTGGCTCGCCAACGCGGTCATCAATCCGATTGCGTTCCTGCCGCTCACGCTGATTGGCGTCGAAATCGCCATCGAGCGCGTCGCCAATGGCCGTCGCGGCGGCGCCTTCTGGATCACGATCGGGCTCGTCGCAGCGTTGTATGCCGGCTTCCCGGAGATGGCCTATCTCGACGGACTGCTTATTCTTTGCTGGACGCTGGTGCGAACGGCAGCGCTGCCTTCGGCGCTGCGCCTGCGTTTTCTACGGCGCGTCTGTTTTGGTGGCGTGGTCGCGCTAATGCTGTCGGCGCCCATCCTGATCGCATTTTTCGACTATCTGCCGTTGAGCTTTACTGGCGGCCACGAGGGCGATGGTTTTGCATCCATGCACTTGCCCGCGTCGGTGTTGATCGCCACGCTCGTTCCGTACATTTTTGGCGGCATCTTTCAGGATCCCGCCGCGGGCGGTTTCTGGGGAAGCGTTGGCGGATACGCAGGCATTGTCCTCGTGATGCTCGCGCTGTGCGGCATCGTCGGTCAGCGATACCGTGGCCTGCGGGTCATGCTCGCCCTGTGGGTCGTCGTGACCGTGTCAATGTCGTACGGTTTGCCCGGCGCGAGCGCGCTGGTGTGGATCATCCCCGGCCTCAAACTGGCGGCGTTCTTCCGGTATCTGCCGCCTTCCTGGGAATTCAGTCTGTGCGTCCTCGCGGCGCTCGCGCTCAACGACGCCGCGAGCGGGCTTCTGCAACGACAGCTCAAATATGCCTACGTCGCGGTACTCGTCCTGCTCGTCGCGGGATGCGCGATTGCCCATGGTGCGGGCCTCAGGCCACATGGACGATATGTACTGGGAGCGGTGATCTTTACTGGACTGCTGCTGGCCGCGCTTGCTCTCGTCGTTTTCGCCGGACGTCGCAACGCCGGTTCGCAGCGCTTCGCGCTCACGCTGTCGATGCTTCTCGCCGTCGAAAGCGCGCTGTATTTCATCGCGCCGGTCATGAGCAATCCGTCGCATGGCAAAGTCGATCTGGCGGGCGTGCGATTCCTGCAGGCCAATCTCGGCATGCAGCGCTTCGTCACGCTCGGTCCGGTGCAACCGAATTACGGTTCCTACTTCGGAATCGCGTCGATCAACCATAACGATTTGCCGATTCCCCGCATCTGGACGGACTTCGTCACCAGCAAGCTAGACGCCAATGCTCCGCCTATTCTATTCACGGGTTCGTCGCGCGTGGATGCGGCCGGCCCGTCCTCGCAAGACAGCTTGCTGAAGAATTTGCCGAACTATCTTTCCATCGGCACGCGATACGTATTGACCAGCATCAATGCCCCGCTGCCGGAACAAACAAAAGCGATCGGCATCAAGCAAGTCGCCGCCGACACCAACATGCGCATCTACGAACTGAACAACCCGCGTCCATACTTCGACGCACCGGCGTGCTCGCTGGCAGCGGCAACGCGCGGCGAACTTCGCGCCAACTGTACGCGACGCACGACGCTCACGCGTCTGGAGCTCTACATGCCGGGCTGGCGAGCCTTCGTCAACGGACAGGAAACCGCGCTTCGTCAGGTTGACGAAATTTTCCAGCAAATCGACGTCCCCGCGGGCACATCCAAGGTTCAATTCGTATTCCGGCCTCCGCATATCGAATGGGCGTTCGTTGCTTTCGCAATCGGCCTGCTGATGATGCTGGTGGAACTCGGCATGTCAACCACATCGAGACGCGCCGCCATGCCCGTCTGACAGACCAACCGGAAAGAGCCGGCTTTCGTATGCGCTACCATTACGCCACTCGCCGAATTTGGGTCTGGCCTGCATAACATGCTCCGCAGCCAGCGCAAAAGCAGCTCGCCGCACTTTAGACCGTCAAACCCAGAACACAATCGCCAATGCAAGACTTCAACCCAGGCACCGTCGCCGTCGTGATTCCCTGCTACAACGAGGCAGCTACGATCGCCACGGTGATTCGCGATTTTCGACGCGCGCTCCCCGAGGCTTCCATCATCGCTTTCGACAACAACTCGACGGACGACACCGCACGTGTCGCTCGCGAAGCGGGCGCGGACGTCATCAAGGTTCCGCTGCAGGGCAAGGGCAATGTCGTGCGCCGCATGTTCGCGGACGTCGAAGCCGACGTGTACGTGATGGTGGATGGCGACGCGACGTACGACGCATCCGTTGCGCCTGCACTGATCAGCAAGCTGACCGAGGAGCGGCTGGACATGGTGGTCGGCTCCCGCGTCACCGACGAACAGGCCGCTTACCGATTGGGCCACCGCTTCGGCAATATCATGCTGACGCAATGCGTGGCATCGATTTTCGGCCGCACGTTCAAGGACATGCTGTCGGGTTACCGGATCTTTTCGCGCCGCTATGCGAAGTCGTTCCCGGCCCATGCATCGGGCTTCGAAACCGAAACGGAATTGACGGTGCACGCGCTCGGCATGCGCATGCCCGTGGCCGAACTGCCCACGCGCTACATCTCGCGCCCGGAAGGCTCCGAGAGCAAGCTGAACACCTATCGCGACGGCTTCCGTATCCTGATGACCATTTTCAAACTGGTCAAAAGCGAGAAGCCTTTCGCGTTCTTCACGGTCGGCTTCGCGATCTGCGCGCTGCTGTCCATTCTGCTGGCAATTCCGGTCTTCGAAACCTACGTCGAGACCGGGCTCGTGCCGCGCCTGCCCACCGCGTTGCTCAGTACCGCGCTGATGCTGCTCGGCGCGATTCTGCTGATCTGCGGCATCGTTCTGGATACCGTGACGCGCGGCCGGATCGAGGTCAAGCGGCTGGTGTACCTCGCCATCCCTGCGTCGCGCAAGCAGGAGCAAAGCCAGTAAATGCGCACCCAGTTTTTCAGGTTCGCCATTGCCGGCGCCATCGGCTTTCTGGTGGATGCCGGCGTGCTGTATGTGGCGCTGGCAATCGGCCTCGGGCCATATCTCGGCCGCGTCGTCTCCTTTCTCTGCGCAGCTTTCGCAACGTGGCAGATCAACCGCCGCATGACCTTCGTGGTGAAGCGGACGGAGTCGCTCTGGACCGAATGGGTGCGTTATCTGGCCGCCATGTCGGTGGGAGGCGCATGCAACTACGGGACCTATGTGGTCATGCTGCTGTTCCTGCCCAAGGTGACCGTTGCGCCGCTCATCGCGCTGGGGGTGGGCTCGATCGTCGGCATGTTCGTCAACTTCGCATTCGCGAAGTGGTGGGTCTTTCGCGCCCAGCATTGAACGACAGCGCCGCAAGCTGTCAGTCATTAACGGCGTGTTATTGCATGCTGGGAGCTTGCTAATTCAGCACGCGGATGCATCTGCCGTTCCGCGGCTGATCAGCGCCCTGCTGGCTCACGGACGCACATTTACGCCATTCACCGAATAAGCTGCCGTTTTCGGCGAGAACTTACGGCGCAAAGCTCGCGCGCCATTCTGCGAAGGAACTTCGACCAGCTTATTCATCGCGTAACCGAGGATAAGCGCGCCGAACACAGTCGCGAACCAGACTGGCACGGCGCCGAAGCGCGGATAGAGAATCACTAGCGACACGCTCAATACGACGTATCTCGGAGGCGAGCACGCTAGCTGTGATAGGCCCTACGCTAGGAATGCTCAGCAGACGTTGGCCGAGGTCGTCGTCGGCAAGCTGCATCTTTATATCCTTGTCGATTTCGACAATCTGTTTGCTGAAGTATTTGGAATGAACGTGTAAGCGTTCAAGGATAGAAACCAGACGGGGGGCAGGGAGTGTGCTGCAAGCACGGCCGGCAGGTGCGCGATGCCTGTTAGACCGATCGGCAAGCTGACCGAATTCGAACAGAAAGCCGTGAATCTGATTGATGGTCATCGTGCGATTACGAGTCAACGACTCGCGCACACGATGCAAGGCTGACAGTGTTTGTTGCGATTCGGTCTTCGGCGTGATGAAGCGCATCGAAGGACGTGACGCGGCCTCACAGATCGCTTCCGCGTCGACAAAATCATTGTTGTCGCCCTTTACGAACGGACGTAAGCGTGGCGCCAGCCTTGTGATTACCCACATTTCAGCCGCGAAATCTGGTAACCTGGCACGCGTTATATAGTCATTGCGCGAGCGAGATGGCTGAAAAAAAGCGAGCGGACGAGCGAGCCTGGATTGAGAAGGAGATCGAGGCGAGCAAATTTCAGGATGTCAGATTGCGCAAGCGCTTTGGCGTGGTGCTGGAGCGATTGTGGTCAGGCATGGGCGAAACGATTCCTTTTGCATGTCAGGATTGGGCTTCGACGAAGGCGGCTTACCGATTTCTGTCCAATGATCGGGTCAGCGAGCAGGATATTCTGAGCGGTCATTTCCAGGCGAGTGCGGATCGCTTCCGGTCGACGCGAGGGCCCATTCTGATCCTCCAGGATACGACGACATTCTCGTATCAGCGGGAGCGCCCAGAGCTGATCGGCTATACAGGCAAGATGATCATCAAGTGTCAAAAGAATGGTTCGCTAAAGCCGCTAACACAATGCGGCATTCTGATGCATTCGAGTCTGGTTGTTACTGCCGAAGGGTTGCCGTTGGGTCTGTCCGCAGTGAAGTTCTGGACCCGAAGTAGGTTCAAGGGTACTACGGCGCTCAAGCGCCACGTCAATCCGACGAGCGTACCAATTGAGGAAAAGGAAAGTTATCGCTGGCGCGAGAACATGCGCCAAACAGATACACTGCTCGGCGACCCAGTCCGTTGCATTCACGTCGGCGATCGGAAAAGCGACATTTATGAACTGTTTTGCACGGCGCACGACCTGAGCACCTTCTTTCTTGTGCGGACCTGCGTTGACCGGCTCGCCGGAGATGGCCAGCACACCATCGCAGACGAAATGGAACAGGTTAAAGTTAAAGGGCTACACCGTGTCGAGGTCCGCGACGCGAAGGGACATCCGATGACTGTAACCCTTGAGCTTCGTTACCAGCGCATGACAGTGTTGCCGCCCATTGGCAAGCAAAGCCGTTACCTGGCTCCGCAACTGACGGTGATCCATGCGCAAGAGCGCAATGTGCCGCCCGGGCGTCCCGGCATCGAGTGGAAGCTGCTGACCAATCTCCCGGTCCAATCGCGTGCAGAAGCAATCGAGAAGCTCGACTGGTATGCCATGCGTTGGAAGATCGAAACTTTCCACAAGATCCTCAAATCCGGATGTAAGGCCGAGGACTCGAAGCTGCGCACCGCCGATCGACTTGCGAACCTTATCTCCGTATTGTGCATCCTGAGTTGGCGAATATTTTGGCTGACGATGATTAGCCGATGCGCGCCACAAGCTCCGGCCGAGGCAGCCTTCACGCAACCGAAATGGATCTGCTCGAGCGCCTGGTCCCGGACTTGCCGGCTGCGGCGCAAGCACCGCCGCTCTTGCGAAATCTAATCAAGGTCGCACGACTTGGTGGCTACCTTGCCCGAGCCAGCGATGCACCTCCCGGCAACACCGTCATGTGGCGTGGCATGCAGCGTCTCACCGACATTCAACTGGGATACGAACTCGCGCTGAACCGAAGTGTGGATTTGCCCCTGTACTTCCGGACACCGCCTCACACTTGAGTTGACGAATCGGACCTGCGCCTAAACTCGCGTGGCGAGCGGTACTTCAGCGCGCTATGAGGGTGCTGCTCGTTGTAATGCTCGAACGCGACGGCGAGATTGCGCGCTGCAGTTGCTGCATCTGGTTTCGGCATGAAGGCAACATAGTCGCGCTTCATCGTCTTCACGAAGCTTTCCGCCATACCGTTACTTTGCGGGCTGCATACCGGTGTGGTCAATGGCTTCAGACCGATGTCAGAAGCAAAGGCCCTTGTTTTCTCCGCCGTGTAGCCCGAGCCATTGTCCGTCAGCCATTCAATTTCCGACGGCGCCTTCAGGACATCACCGAACCGGTTTTCAACGGCAGCCAGCATGACGTCGCGCACCACGTCGCCACTGTGGCCACCGGTCGTCGCCGCCCAGCTCATCGCTTCGCGGTCGCAGCAATCCAGAGCAAACGTGACACGCAGCGGTTCGCCGTTGTCGCATCGAAATTCAAAGCCATCTGAACACCAACGCTGATTGCTCTTCGCCACCGCGACCTTGCCATCGTGTGGGCGCTGGGGGCGCGGCGGTGCCGGGCGGCGCTCCAGCAGCAAACCGTGGACGCGCATCACCCGGTACACCCGTTTGGCATTGACGGTCGCCGCGCGATGGTTCTCTCGCTGCCGACGCAACAGGCCCCACACACGACGGTAGCCATAGCTAGGCAAATCAGCCACGGCCACTCGAATCTCTTCCACCAGACCGGCGTCGTCAGTCTTTCGAGCCGTACGCCCGTCCCGCCAGTCAGCCGGCCGCGCCAGCTTGTCCGCCACATTCGAGCGCGCTACACCGAGAACGTCACAGACCCGCTTCACTGGTCGTCCCCTGGCAATGAGGGTGAGCGCGCAATCCATTTTCGCGACTTCGCTACCTCCACCGCCTCACGAAGAATCTCGTTCTCCATGGTCTTTTTCCCGAGCAATCGCTGAAGCTCCCTGATTTGCTTGAGTGCATCGCTCAGTTCGGAAGCTGGCACGACTTCTTCGCCGGCACTGACCGCCGACAGGCCGCCATCCTGATGCAGCTTGCGCCAGTGAAACAGCTGATTCGGATTCACGCCGTGCTTGCGTGCAACCATCGAGACCGACTTGCCCGGCTCAAAACTCTCCCGCACCATCGCCAGCTTCTCTTCCGCTGACCACCGCCGCCGGCGCTCCGGCCCCGTCACTTCCATCATTTCTTGCTTGTTGTTAGTCAAAACCCAGTCGTATGCCTACCCGCTATTTTAAGTGGGAGACTGTGTCCGGCGATTCAGGGGGCCGCTCCAAAGTGGGTAATTGCAAGCAGGGTCGTACGGTTACGTTCAGGCGTCGCCGCAGTCCTGATCAGGCCGGCATTGCAAGATTAGGCCATCACCGCTCCAATGCCGAGCGAATCCAAGCCGTCAAATCTCGTCGGCAAAAAGATATGTTGAACGAGGGAGCAAGTTGGCGTCGCCAGATATTCGATCACCTTGTCAACTTGCCATGCGCGGCGCGTATGCACCCATTATCGAGGTTGGCACGCCGCAACGAAGTCACACGATTAGAGGTCGTCTCATCAAAGCGGAAGTATGCTGGAAAAGACCTCCGTCGATTTGCCGCTTACGTTGTGAATGACGAACAGTCGCCTGGAACGAACTGCTGGTCACGTTGGCGGTGTCCCAGTATCGCGTTGTCGCTTAAAACGGCTATTGACAATTTTTTTTCCAACGATCCGTTGAAAGGGCAGCTCGATAAATCGATAAGATAATTCTGCGGAGACAAAAACGAGACATCCGGCGATAGTTGCAGCAATAATGACGTTTTGAGCGTTTAGGGCAGGTCCGATTGTATGCGCCACGATTTCCTTGGTAACAATAATCATTGGTAGGTGGCAGAGATAAACGGAATAAGACCGTTGTCCAAGCCAGATTATCGGCGCTCCTAGTGACCATTGAGAGAACGCTGTCCCAGTTAGCGAGGAAAGCAGGCACATAATTGCACCGACAGCGATCGTGGGAAGTACGAACGGTTGCGGAACATGGATTGGAGCTGATATGCAGACAAATATTCCGGCGAGCAACAGCGCGATGGCAAGCGCACGCGGCATTGATATTACAGGTAACGCCCCATTTTTTTGGAGCAGTAGAAATGTCAGCGCACCTAGCGAGAACGCCTGCATGCGAAATGCCCACATCGTCGAAAAGCTTGCAGCCGAGAATGTCGACATGATAGCGGCAAAGATCAACATGGCTGCTACGGCCCATCGTCGACCCACCATGCAAATGAGAGCAGTCAACACGGCATAAAGTTGCCATTCAAGTGACAGTGACCATGTCACGCTATTAAAGTCGGCATTTCCGCAATTCGCGCCGAGGTGTTGTGCACAATACACCCAGTACGCGTTTGAAACTCCGGCAACTGCAGTCGCAGCACCGACAGCAATCTTGGTGGGTTCGACGTCAGGGCTTGATACGATGAAGAAAGAGATGCAGACCGACGCGATACTCCAGAATAAGACGGTTGGAAAGAGACGCCCCCAGCGTCGCGTCCAAAACGTTGCCAAAGCTTCTCGCCGTGAGGTTGCTAACCGCTTGTCCCGCAAGAATGAATGGCAGATCAGAAGTCCAGAGATGGCAAAAAAAATGTCCACCCCAGGCCAAAAGGCGAAATGATCAAAAAGTCTTCCGTAGCCGGGCAGCGTGGGGAGGCGATTGCGGTAATGTTGAATAAGGACCAAAAGTATCGCCACGGCTCTAAGGCATTGGATGTCGTTATTTTTTTCAGGGCGCATACGAAAAAGAGGGTAAATCCGGAAGATCGCTATCTTATCAGCCGAAACTGGAAACAAAAGTAAACCAAGTCTCCAAGTACGTCTCGTGCTCGCGCGGTAGGCCGTCAAGTCGAGAGCCTCCCAAGTGTTCGCGAGCGACGAAGACGCCGACAATGTTCGCTCAGAGAACACGGAAAGACGCATGGGAGGAGCTTCATCTTTGCAGGGTGGCACTTTTTCATCACATAATTGTCGGCCTGCGGATGCCGGGCCGGTGACGTTGCCTGCAAAGGCGGTATGAGCGTTTTAGGCACAGTGAACTGCAAAGGTCGGATGGTTCCGAACAGGCTTAAAAACATAAACAATGCTCCTTTCTTCAAACATGCGCAGGAAATTAGACGATTCGCAGGAAACGTGAAGCATTGCGTTGCATGAAGTCAGCCAGATCGGGTTATAAGAGGTGATGAAGTACAATACACCCTACCCCGCGCGCTGCCCATCATTCGATCGACGGTCGGCCTAATGCGCTTTTTTGGTTCTGGCAGGCGGCCTCTTGAGCGCGGTACCAGGCGCTTCGGGGCTGCGGCGCACTCCGTTGTAAGCGACTCGACGGGGCGATCGGCCTGCGGCGGGTGATCGTTGTTCGCACATTCACCACCGCACCTATAGACCGTGGCAGCGTCTCAGTTGCTCATCTTTGACGGGCCAACCCGACAAATATGGTTCCTGTGATCTCCGGTTCGGCAGCTCAGCGCCCATCACGCGCCAGCGGTTATCCTTGGCTTGGACGACGATGGCGCCATCGCGGTCGATCCGGCTTGGTCTCTGGCTTGGCCTAAGGCAATGTAGCAAGCGTGCATTTAGCGCCGGGCATAGAAATGCCTATCGAATCACACGCTTACCATATGCAACTTTTCATTCATCAATTGCGGATAAACAGACATATCAATGCTGACACCGATACTTACAGATTTAATTTCTAGCCTCCGATCTTGGAGGCTGTGGACACTCTTGGGTTGGCTCGAGGTCAGGCAGCGTTACGCCCGCTCGCGGGTTGGTCCCTTCTGGCTTACGATCAGCATGGGCGTGATGATTGCCTCCATCGGGATCGTCTACGGGACGCTTTTCGGCCAAAGTATGGAGGAGTATCTGCCGTTTATTGCGGTCAGTCTCGTGATGTGGGGCACATTTTCGCAGACCGTCGTCGAAGGTAGCACAGCTTATATCAGCAGCGGTCAATATATCCGACAAGCCTCTACTCCGAAGCTGATCTTTGTTCTGCAAGTCATTTGGCGCAATCTGGTCATCCTTGCGCACAACTTTGTCATCGTGCTGATTCTCTTGATCGCATTTGGCGTAAAGGATTGGGCCACATTACCTCTCTTTGTGCCGGCATTCCTTATTTACATGCTGAATGCGCTTTGGATCGCCATGGTCGCAGGGCTTTTGTCTGCGCGATTCCGTGACTTGCCACAGATCATCGCCGCACTCATGCAGATCGCTTTTTATGTGACGCCAATCATCTATCGGCCTAAGGCAATGAGCCGCTTCTCGTTCATCGTAGATTTCAATCCGTTCGCATACCTGATCGAACTGGTGCGCGAGCCGTTGATTGGTCAGATGCCTAGCGCCCTGACCTGGGGGGTTTGCATCGGAATGGGACTCGCCGGGTGGACGTTGGCCCTTGTGCTCACCGGTCGTTACCTGAAACGCATTCCGTACTGGATCTAAGAGATAAGCATGACCTTTATAGAATTGAAAGACACAACGCTCGACTTACCTATCTACGACGTTCAGGGACGTTCCTTGAAAAAGAAGGTCCTGCGGATGGGCCGTCGGAACGCCATCGCAGAAGACAACGACGGCGTGATTGTTGTTCGCGCGCTGGACAACGTGACGCTTCGCTTCGAAGCGGGCGACCGCGTCGGGCTGATCGGCCATAACGGAGCTGGGAAGTCCACACTACTGCGTACGATGGCTGGGATCTACTCGCCGACCCAAGGCATAGTGACCACCAGCGGAAAGACGGTTCCCTTGCTTGATATCAGCCTCGGCATGGACGACAACTCGACGGGCATGCAGAACATCCGGCTGCGAGGTCTGCTCCTTGGCATGAGCGATGCGGAGATCAAGGCTAAACAGC
The DNA here is from genome assembly GCF_004339745.1 of Paraburkholderia sp. BL9I2N2. Lineage (GTDB taxonomy): Bacteria > Pseudomonadota > Gammaproteobacteria > Burkholderiales > Burkholderiaceae > Paraburkholderia. The sequence goes on from NZ_SMGP01000001.1 coordinate 3,466,237, forward strand.
GGGCGATTGCAGAGTTTTGCGAACTAGGAGATTACCTCGACTTGCCGCTCCGTACTTACTCGAGCGGGATGCGCGTGCGTCTAGCATTCGCAGTCTCCACAGCCGTTGACGCCGACATCCTACTGCTTGACGAAGTGATGGGTGTTGGCGATGCAGCGTTCATGCACAAAGCGAAGGAGCGCCTCCAAGATCTGCACAGTAGGGCCGAGATTGTGGTGCTCGCGATGCATGCAAACTCCGAAATTCGCCGCGTTTGCAACAAGGCACTCTGGATGGACCACGGCCGAGTCCGTGCGTTTGGCGACGTGGAAGAGGTGGTTGCGGCCTATGAAGCTACGACAAAAATCTGACCAGGTTCGTAGCGTGTATGCCGCGCGTTAATGTCTAGCGCCGAATATTGCGGGATCAATTCGGCGCGAACGGCCAACTACGGAAGAACTCTACGGGGCCAATTCGCGCCGTTGCCCCATTCCTAGCGTGCGTCGGGAGCCCCAGGCACGGTATTTGTACGCGGCCAGCCAACCCGTCTTGAGGGATTGAACTAACCGAGCGCAACCGTCGGCTGCCAGCGGTGAGGCAGCAATGTTGCAATGTCGCTGGCCCTATGGGTCGGCAGTCGGGTGAGAACGTCCTTCAGATAGGCGTGCGGTTCGTGGCCATTGAGTTGCGCTGAACGCAACAGGCTCATGATGGCGGCAGCGCGTTGGCCTGCTCGCAGCGAACCGGCAAACAACCCGTTGGACCTGCCGATAGCCCATGGCCGTATCTGGTTTTCGACCCAGTTGTTGTCTATGGGCACGTGGCCGTCATCGAGATAGCGCGTAAGCGCTTCCCAGCGTTTAAGACTGTATTCCAGCGCTTTCGCAATCGCAGAACCTTCCGAAACCAGCTTGCGCTGCGCCACCATCCATTCGTGAAGTGTATCCGTCAGCGGAACCCGTGTTGACGGTGTCGCGCGGTTAGATGTCGACGATCTTCCGCAACAGAGCGTAAGAGACCCGCCAATGACCTTCCGAATCATTAACAGCGATGGACGCGGTTTTTGCGTTGAGGCGGACGATGATACCGACCCGCTCGCTCAGATGTTTGTCGGTGAAGCCGACGGTGTCGCCGATGAAGAATTCCTCTCGCTGAGCTCGCGGTGGCGGCGACGCAGGCGCGTGGGTTGGGCCGCTCACAGTGTCAGGGATAACCGCCGCGTAGAGCACCGACCAACGCTGACGGCTCTGGTTGTCCTGAATTACCGCCTGGGTTTGCCGCAGCTCCACCACCGTTCCGTGCGAAGGTGGTGCGAGCGGATCGCCCCCGATATAACTGACCTCCATTCCCAGGTGCAAGTGTTGACGTACTTCGAGAATACGTCGCGGGTCGTCCAGCATTTTGCCGATGGCGAGATAGAGGCGATACAACTCGGCGCTGGGCGCCTGCCGAAGCGAGTCGAGAATGTCCATGGATGTCTAGGCGTTTAACGGGCGAGCGGCAACAGTTCGTGCACGCGATTGACAGGATACGACGGCAACTTCTGAAGTGTGTCCTTGAGCCATGCATAGGGCTCGAATGCGTTCAGCCGAGCCGTGCCGAGCAGCGAGTACATCGTGGCGGCGGCCCTGGCGCCACGCGGCGAGCCCGCGAATGTCCAATTGGCTCTCCCCAGGGCGATAGGGCGAATTTGACGCTCGAGAGCATTGTTATCAGGCAGCAGGATACCGCTCTCGGTGTAACGAACGAGCGCCGGCCAATGGCGTAGCGCATAGCCGAAGGCTTTCGCGAGCGGCGCCTGAGCCGGCAAACCGATGACGTTGCCTTCCAGCCATTGCCGGAACTGTGCGAGCACCGGCAGCGCATCGATTTGCCGCGCCGCATATTTGAGATCAGGTGTTTGGTCCCGGATCCGCGACTCGATCGCATACAGGCTGGCAATCCACTGCAGCGCCTGCGCCGCAAGTCCCGGTTTGCTCTGCGCCTTCGCGATTTCGAAGAAGCGTCGACGGCAATGCGCCCAACATCCGACCTCGACAATGTCTCCGGTTTCGTAGAGTGCGCCATGTCCACTGTACGCGTCCGCCTGCAGATAACCTTTGTACTTCTGCAGGTACCGCAGCGGATGCGAACCGGAGCGCGATTCGGCGAACTCGAACACGACCGCTGGCGGGTGGTCAACCCAGACGCCGTTCTCCTCGCGCTGGCCCGCGCCCAGGTATCCCCATAATCGTGCTGTGCGCGTCGCCGTGCGACCCTTCTCGAGTAATGGCAGCGTCGTGTCGTCGACGTGCATGCGGGGTGCCTGCAACTGGTGAGCCCGTAGCGGTGGCAGCAGCACTTCGAGCAGTTCGGCTGCCGCCAGCTTCCATTCGCACAGCGTTGCCCGGGGCAGGTGCACACCACGTCGTGCATAGCGCATCTCCTGCCGGTTCAAAGGCAGGTGATCGACGTAGGTGTTGACCAGGATGTTAGCCAGCAGGCTCGCGCTCGCATTGCTCTTCGGCAGCGGCGAAGGCTGGGCACTTGCGGTCACGATGGTCGACTCGCCATCCTTCTTCGCCGCGTACTTGAAGCGGATATGTTCAATGACGGTGAGCCTCGACGGCTCGTAGTGCAGCGTCTCGCTGCGCTCCTCGCCGATACGCTCGAGCGAATCGAATGCGGCTTTCTGTTCGTCCTTCAAATCGTATTCAACGCGCTCGCGCGGCAGGTCCTTCGGCAGCGCCGGACGGCCCTTGCGGGTGTGGCCCGCGACCGGAACCTGCGCCGGCTCAGGAGGAATGGGCAACTCCGTGGCGGCGTCGAACAGTTCCGCCTGACCCGCCAGCCGCTCGGAACTGACGCCGAAACGCGCACGGTTCGCCTGGGCAATCTGGTGCTGCAGCGCTTCCAGTTGCTCCCACAGCACGCATGCCAGCCGGTTCTGTTCGAGCGCGAAGGCTTGCAGCGCGTCGGGCTCGACCGGCAATTCCGCGACAGTGATGGCGGTGGGCGGCATGGCTATCATGATGCCCAACTCGCGCTACGTTTACAAGATCGGGGGAGCGTTGTATCTGCGCAGGCGACAGCGAGTTCAGCTCACGCGCGTCACCGCGACGGCGCGATGTGGCTCGCGTGCCGGGATCTCAATACCTTCCAGCCAGGCGTTGAGTTCGGCGAGCGTGAAGCCGCGTTGCGCGAGCGCTAACGGTGATGGAAAGCGGCCCCGTTCAAGGCGCTTGTACCAGAGCGCGAAGCCGGTGCGATCCCAGTAAAGGCATTTGACTTTCGAGCGGTCGCGCCCGACGAACACGAACAGATTGCCGGAGACAGGGTTCTGGGCAAGCAGTGGCTCGACCAGATACGACAGGCCGTCGATCGATTTGCGCATGTCGACCGGCTCACGGCAGATATACGCACGAACATCGGCTGCGATCAGCACCGGCTACCTCCGAGCTGTCCGAGCACGAAACGCACGATGCGCTCGGCATGAACACCGGTCAGCTCTATGCGAACACCGGCGAGCGACAACGTCACCCGATCACGCGAAGATGACAAAGCGTCCGCCGTCGACGGTGGCGCAGGAGTGGCTGGTGCGGTGTCCGGATGGGAAACGATAAATGCAGCGTCCGGGGTGACCGCGAGCGGGCGCACGCCTGCTCGTGCCTCGCCAGAGAGCTTCTTGCGCCACAGGCCGAAGGTACTGACGGCGAGCCCCTGCTCACGACAGAAACGTCGAAGGCCCAGTCCGCTTGTGGTCCATGCCATGACCATCTCGCGCCAGAATGCTTCGCCTTGCCGGGGGCGCCGTGCGCCCGTCGGGACGGCCTCGCCCGTTGCGTCGTCCATTGCCTTGCTCCGTCGTTACGATGCCATCACCTTCGCACCGTGCTTACGCGCGTTCAAGACGGGATGCGCTGACGGATACGCGCCACCATCCATTCGTGAAGTGCGTCGCAGACCGGTTTGGCCCGGTTCTGTCGAAGCTTACGTCGCTCTTCGGGCATCCAGCACTGCAGCGTCGCGCTCAATGTCGTAAAGCGCAGCGAAGAACGGCAGCGCCTGTACGGCGATCTGGCTGCTGTGGTTGACATGCAGATCGAAGAACTTGCGTCTCGCGTGCGCCGCACATCCGATTTCAGTGATGCCCTGCTGGAAACCGGCCTTGTACCCACTGTAGTCGTCGCACACCAGTTTGCCCTGCCAGCCAGCGAGGAACGCGCGGGCATGTTCGCCTGCACGGCTGTCGGCGAAGTCGTAGACCACAGCGCGCAACTCACTGTAGTACGTGGGCGTATACGCCCACAGGTACGCGCGATGTGTTTTGCCTTTGCCGGGGCTGAGCATCTGTACCGGCGTCTCATCCGCATGCAGCACACTCTGCTGCAGGATTTCCTGATGCAGTGCGTCGACCAGCGGCTGTAGTTGCACGCCGCACGTACCGACCCACGCACCCAATGTCGATCGCGGTATCGCCAGACCCGCCCGCGCAAAGATCTGTTCCTGACGATACAGGGGAAGGTGGTCAGCGTATTTGGCAACCAGCACCGACGCCAGCAGTCCCGTGGTCGGGATACCCTTGTCGATGACGTGCGCGGGCACCGCCGCCTGAATCAGTGTTTCGCAGTTTCTGCACACCCACTTGCCACGGATATGCCGCTCTACCGTGAACACGCCTGGTGTGTAGTCCAGCTTCTCGCTGATGTCCTCGCCGATGCGCACGCGCTCGCAGCCACACTGACACACGGTGCAGTCCGGCTCGTGGTGGATCTCTGTGCGCAGCAGTTGCGCCGGCAGCGCTGCGCGCTTCGGTTGCTGGGGTGACAGCTCGACTGTGGCTTGTGGTTGAAGCTGCTCGAGCTCCACTTCAATGGCGGCCAGATCCGTGTCGATCGCTTCATCCAGCAGGTTCATTTGATCGCTGCTGAGCTGTTCGCTGCGTCGGCCGAACTGCTGGCGCCTGAGGATCGATATCTCGTGGGTCAACTGGTCGATACGGGTCTGCCGGTAACGCAGTTCCCGTTCCTTCTCGCCGCCTTCCCGGGTCTTCTCATCAATCTCCCGGTCTCTGTCCTCGACCTGGGCAATCAGCTGCGCGGCGAGCGCGCGCAACTGTTCCGGGCTGAGGGCGTTGAGATCGGCGGGCAGGTCCATGCGGACGAGTCTGCCAGAACCTCGGAGAGCGCGAAAGCGCAACCGTTTACGTCATTGTGGGCGTCATACGACACGGATCACGCCGTCAGGACCGATGCGTTGCCACGGCAAACCCACCACCAGACCGGCGAGTTGCTCCTGCGTCAGCGCGTGATGCTTCGGCTCGCTACCAGGGTAAGGCCAGACAAACTGTCCCTCGTTCAGCCGTCGCGCTGCCAGCCAGATTCCAATCCCGTCGTGAACCAGCACCTTCAGAGGGTTGGCCCGCCGGTTGGCGAACAGATAAGCATGATGTGGATGCGCGGCGCCGAATACGGTTATCACCCGGCCCAGTGCCGTATCAAAGCCGGCCCGCATGTCCAGCGGCTCGACCGCCAGCCACACCTGATCAATGCGGATCACGCGAGCCACTCACGCAGCCAGGCGGCGCATTGCGCTGCCTCTGATGTCGGCCAGCTAACCGTAATCGACTGGTGCGCGCGACGCACCTCGACGCGGATCTCGGCCGGGCGAACGTTCATCGTGTCGAGCGGTACCGGCACGAATGCCGGCGCCTCTGCGGACTGCACAGCCACTTCGCTGGACGCGACCGCCACCCGGGCGCTCCCTTCGGCCTGTTCCACCCAACGTCGGAGCAGATTTGCGTTCAACTTGTGGTGCAGGGCGATGGCCGCGAGCGACACTCCCGGGCCCTGACAAGCCGCAACAACCTGAGCCTTAAACTCCACGCTGTAGCGGCGACGCCGCCGCCTTCCAATTGGCGCTTCTTCGATAGTGTTCACGTGTCCACCTATTTTAAGTGGATACGATGCTCCCAAGACCCTCAGCCCAACTCAAGACGGGATGACCGGACGCTTACCGGTATTTCAGCTCAACAGCCGTCGAATTTGCCTCAGCGGCGCAGTGACTCGCCAACTTAGGCTATTACGCAAGACGGCGGACTCGAGCTGTGCGGTGTGGAGCTTGCTGCGCAGCGCCGCGAGGTCGGCCTGCAACTGTTGTTCGTGTGCGGCGACGTTAGCGCGCTCGCGCGCGAAGTCCAGAAGATGTGCTTGAGCTAGACCGATCTCGCGCTCCAAAAGTCGCTCCTGCCTGCGCAGTTCGCTTTCTTTGTGAGAAAGTTCCTGCGTCAAAGCGACTGTCGCCGCCTCGCTCTCGGCAAGACGACGGACCGAGTCGGGCCGACTGATGTCTATTTCGACAGAAATAGTCCGCCGCGGTGACCGCGACGCGTTCCAGTCGATGCTGAAGTGAGGATCGTTGTCTGTGCAGACCAACAACGTGCTCGTCTTAAGTTGTGTGACGATGAGACCAGAAACTTCCGTGGGGAAGGCTTGCCCCGTTCTCCACGTCCAGAGCATCTCGCTGTCGTCGCCAATGACAGATATCTCGCGCGTTTCGAACACTTCAGCCAGTGTGGACGGATCAATGCGAAGCCGACTGATTCTTCGCCCCTGAACTGGAAACACCAATCGCAAGAGTTGCGGTTGTTGAAGGATCGATGCGCGATATGTGAAACAGGTTGAGTCGCTAAATTCCTCTTCTTCTTCGGCGGTGAACACGGCGATTTGCGTCGGTGCAGACGCTCCTGGTTCGCCGAGATAGCTTTCCTCGTTTTTGACGTCCTGTATCAAGTACGCGGACGTTAACACTGAGAGTTCTGGCACCGGTGGTTCGGTCCGCTGACCTGCCGGTAACTTACTAATTGCTATCTCGTGTGCGAGACGCGCCATCAGAAACGACCCATCGTCGAGAAGGGTCGTGGGCAGGAAATATCGGGTTAGTAGCCACGAGAGAACGCGATCTGCAGTCATATTTTCGATCTTCCCTTTGTGCGCGGCATCTCGCACGTCATGGCTGGAAGCGACGAAATCAAGCTGGCTTGATCCGGCGACAATGAGTTGCTTGTGCCACAAAAGAGCTTGAAACCCGATGGAGGAACTGACGGTAATCACCGTGTCGACATACTCCATCAGATATTGTGAGGCGCCATCGACATTGCGCAGAACCGGATCCCAAAGCAGATTGGGATACTTGCTTTGCAACGAACGGATGGCCGACTCGGGCACCGCTGGAAAGCGCGGATGCTCTGTGCAGATCACCGCCACGTTCGTCGGCACCGAATCAAGTAGGTGCACCAATAAATCGAACTGGCTGGGAAAACTCGCGTACGCGGCGTAGCTGTAGAAGCCCTCTGCTTGCAAAGCTAACAATACTGCTCTTGGGTAATCGCGTAATCTTCGTTGAGCCCAATGCTTAAGCGGATTTGCATCGCCGAAGAGACGCTGCGCATAATGGTCGCGAAGTGTCGCGAGGAACTTGTGTTCCATGTCCGTCGGCTGATAGCTCAGAATCTCCTCCGAGCGCGCATAGACCGTGCTATTGGTCTGCATGCCCGCAGAGTCGAGATAGATCGTGCTAGCAAACGGCGGGATGGAAAACATTCCGTTTTCACGATGTAAAAGCGCGCTTTCGGGGAATGCTACGCGGAGAAATGGGGCCGGCGAAAATGTAATACAGGCGTCCGGGACAAAGTCTCCGCACGCGTGCTCGATCACGTTAGCCATCTTTTGCGACCGCTCGATGTCACACGCTTTCGCGCTCCATGCCATCGCAAGTTCAAGGCTACTCGACGCGAGTGCCGGCACCAGTTTCGCGGCGTTTATTGCGTGGATCGTGCAATTGGGAAGTAAGCTGACGGCAATCGGTTCAACAATATCGGAACAGATGCAAACAAATTGGAGGTCATCACTGAGGCCACCCTGAGATTCAATTATGGCGAGCATCATGCTGCGCACTGACCACAGCCAACCGGCCTTCCAATCAGGTAGGGCTCCTTCGACAATGGGATCGACGTAAAAAAGTATCTTCAAACTACTCGTTCTCCGTGAAGCGAAAGCTGCTGTGCTCGTCGGTGCCGCGAGAGCGAAAGCTGTCCGCCCATTACCGCAGCCGGTTCAGGATGGCGCGGAGTGTCACTTGTCCACGAAACAGACGCGCCGCTACTCGTAGGGGCCGTGTAAGCTGCCATGATTTCGAGCTGGCGATGCGGTCGATTAGTTTTGCGCGCTCCGAAAGCTCATGCCGGACCTGAGCTAACTCCTGTTCGAGATGCAGTTTCTCGGATAAGAGTTGCTGGTGCTGGGGTGCGATGCTTATGGCATGAGATGGCAGTGATAACATCTGCGAAGTGCCGGGTGAGTTCAACAGATGTGAAACCATCTCACTCATCGAGCGATCCCATTTAGTGCGATCCGTTTCTGTTACGGTGTTACCCGAATTGCGCAGCGAGATACCGACGTAGAGCTTATCAACAACTATGGGGAAGCATTTGAGCGAAAGCAACGTGTTGAGGATCGTCATGAAGTCTTCGTAATAAGTGACGGTCTCGTACACGCGCGGTGGAATGGCAAGCAAAGCTCCCCGCTCAAAAATCACCCCGCAGAACGGTGAATGATTCTGCCCAGACAACGACGAAAGGAAACGTTGCGAAGAGAAAAAATGCCCTTCGACCGATCGATACAAATGGACATCATTGTCCGAGCCTGGCGCGACAGGCCTTTCGTCGAAATGCTGACAGTCGAGAAACACGATCGCGCCGCGTGGCGCCGCATTGATAGCAAGGCCGAGGCGCTCCGCTTCGTTCGGAAAAACCCAGTCGTCATCGTCGACAAACCAAAAATAATCGGCGTCGATGTTCTCTGCCGCGAATCGCACCAGCTGGTAGCGCGTATCGGTGTCGTGCGGCAGGTCTGCTTCCAGAACTAACGCGCGGCGCTTGATGTCCTCGGGCGCCGCGTCTTTACGATCCGTGATAATGTAGCTTCGGAAGCGGGTTGAAGTGCCTGCCGATGCAATGAAGGAGCCTACAGTGTCGAGCGTGCGACCGAGGAGTTCCGGTCGAGAAAATTGCGTCCGTGTGACGACGGCAACGGTCTTCACCGGGCGCCCGGTGACGGCCTGCCTAAGACTGTCCATTTCAAGTTCTACACGTCCACGTATTCTTCGGCTTGCAAGATCAAAGCATGCTTCGGTCGTGCCATTGAGCGTCTGTATACTCCGATTCTGTACTGCATTTGCGAGGTAGTATTTGAACGCTTCAGAGTCCTTCGCGCGATCGAATTCGCCTTGGTTGCCTCGGCTTCCATGCCAGCAAGCAAGCTGCGGTGCAACATATACGCCCAAGCCAGCACTCACAGTTTCGATGCTGAGAATAATGTCATAGAGCTGAAAGCCGTCGAAGGTCGGCAAGCGCAGCTGGCGCGTGCGCATAGCTTTCAGGTTTAGCAGCATGACGTTTCCGTCGACGGACTGTGCTGGCAGGATCTCCGATGCTAAATTCGGTCCGCCATGCGGATCGCTCAGGTAGCGAACTACGTTTGTCCCTGCATAACCGACCTTCACGGACAATACTGCAGCGTTACCAACGAGTCCCCAGTTGGGCCAGTTGGCGTTGAGTTGTGCAATCAGCTCATCGAGTCGAACACCAAAATCACCGCAAAGGAACACGTCGTCGTGGACTACGCAAACGTAGTCTTCCGGGCACGTGTCGATCAGCTCCTGAAGAAGGCGGAAATACGAGCGCTGCCCTGTTTTGACAACGATCCGCGAGCGGAGACCTGAATGGCTTTCGAGAAATGCTTGACCGTGCTTTTCTGATCGTGCGACTACGTGAATCATTCCTTCCTCAATGCGTGGAAACGGTTCAGGCCGAGGATTTTCACCTGTTTGTGGCTGCGCCCCACATAGTCTGTGGGCACGCGATCCTTGTAGGTATCAAAATACTCTCCAATCGCGACTTCGGCGAGATTCCGGTCCGGAAATGCACGTAGCATCTCGATGGCCTGCCGCTCGCCGTCGCTTCCGAAAAATCTCTTTGAAATGATCAGGAAATTCCTGAGGCCGAGATATTGTTCCGCGGAAACAAGGTCGCCGCGATAAAACCGTCCGCCGCTAAAATGCGTCACTGTAGCGGACGGCTCGTAAAGTACCGAATATCCATTCAGCCAAGCCTGCCAAGAGAGATCGACATCCTCGAGATATAGGAAATATAGTTCCGCCATCCCTTTCACACGATCATAAAACGAAGAATCAATAAGGGAGAACGCACCGCTTGCCCAAGGCGTCTCTAGCGACAGTGGGTCAAATTCTTTCGGGTGTTCGAACGGCCATTGGCGTCCTTCGACGATGCCGACACGATCGCCGCTAACCTGCTTCCTCCGAATCAAGGCGTCAATTGAACCGGGCTGAGGAATGCAGTCCGGGTTGATAATGACGAAATGTTCAGGGGGCTTGCTGGTCGCGAAGAGAAGGTTGTGATTTTCTGCAAACCCGGTTTTTTGAGTTGCAGTATTGTCAACATCAACAATCTCGACTTCGTCTACAATCGATCTTTCTAGCCGTAAAGCATTAGCCGGGTCAAAATTGATTGTAAAAAGCCGGACTGGCCGCTCAGTGCTCCGTTTCAATGCTGGTATAAAGCATTCCATTAAATGCTTGACATGCGAGCTTCCGTAGACGCATTGAATGTGTATCGGCGGCGTACTCAAATTAATCCTCAGAGATTCCTGAACGGGTGAATTTAGGCAACTGGCAAAAGCGGACAGCCCCACACCTGAGAACGGAGGGGCGCCGATTGTCTTCGATAGTAGTGTACCAGACCGATCACGCTCGTCGGCGATGCGAACTTGACGGTGCAGTTAAGTTTCCCTCGTGATTCGTACGCGGCATGCGGCGTGCCGTTTGCGTTGGAAGAGCTTTAGCAATCGGGGACGTGCGCGTGGTTGGCGAAGATTGGACATCAAGACGGGTCGCGCGAGCAAGCGGGTTAACCACCCGCCGGTCGGTGGCAGATCGCGCCCTGAACTTCCAGAAGGTCCAAGAGCTATAGCGCGTAACCAAGCGTAGAATCGCTCGTTCGTGAAGTTGGCGGTATCTGGAAACAATATAGTGCTTTGTTTATTGGTCGCCTCACGTGATCGCACTAGTTGGACTTTGAGGTGGTGAGACTTCTTGAGGCGGAGACCCTCTTCTCGATCAAACACCACGATGAATAGCCAGCAACGATCGGCCAGATCGAGGCCAACAATAGAAACTCAATGACGATCGGCTGATAGACATCATGGCCGCATTGCATCGCGAGAATCTGCGTTGCCAGAAAGGGTAGATAGTCCGTCCTGAACAATGCATTTTACCGACCACCGGTGTTACGACGAGGGGGCCGCGGCAACGCTGCGGTTGAGCAAGGCAGCGAGAACGAAGACGCAAAGAAGCCGCAGCTTCCGGAGGATCATCCGCTGGTTGTGGCCGGCGCCGCACAGCACCGCGTGCATTGCGTCACCGAGCGCGCCTTTGAGCCAATTTCGATCGAGCTTCCCATCTGTTTTCATGTGACCGATGGCTGGCGCGATTGCACTTCGCCGCCTGATCATTGCGCGTAGTCCGTGTAATGCCGCGCCGCAAACCCGGGTGGTCGGTCTTCACGCCGTGGATGGCAACACCCTTGTAGCCGCGATCCACGACGGCGACTTCCGGCGTCACGTCGCTCAGAATCGCCGCTTGCTCCAGTGCTTCGGCCAGCGTGTGACCATCGTACGGATTGCCCGGCATCAAGCGCATGCCAACTACCAGTCCTTCCTTGTGCGTCGTTGTGATCGACACTTTCACACCGAATTCGTACGGCATGCGCGCCTTGCCTTTGGCCAGACACTCGACTTTCGGCACGTGTAGCGCATAGAGCTTGTTCCTGTCCTTCGGCTTTTGCGACAGGATCCGCTTCGCGCTGGCGACCAGCTCCAGCAGCGTAGCACGGCCTGAGTCTGCCACCTGGGCAACCTGTCGCTCCACATCGCGCATGACCCGCCCGACCCACGAGCGCAGGGTGCGCAGTGCCTTCCTCATGCGCTTGTACTGCTTCGCATGAGTGTACCGGCCAATCTGCAGCCCCAGACGCGGTGCCTCGCGGTTGTAGTTCTGCCGCAGCTTCAGGCCGTTGCGGGCCGCCGCCTTCACCAGATGTTCGCGACACCGCTCCAGCAATCGCGAATCGGTTGGATGGGCAATCGCCTTCGCGATGACCGTCGTGTCTACAATCACACGCTTCACGCTCGAGGCCTTGATCACGCCGGCACGTTTGGCTGCTTCGATCGTCTCGGCCAGCAACTCTTCAACACCGGCTTCGCCCAGCCGCTTGCGCCAGCGTGTCAGGCTCGATGGGTCGATTGGCGGCTCGGTCTGCAAATAGCTTTCGCCCGTGAACACTTGCCAATACGGGTTCTCCACCCATTGCCAGACGACCTCTTCGTCCGACAGGTCGAACGCGTGCTGCAAATACAGCAGCCCGGCAACCAGGCGCGGTGACGTTGCCGGTCGCCCCTTATCCGAAGCGAAGCTCTCGCTCATCGACACGCCCAACCGATCCCAGTTAACCAGGTCTGCCAGTCGCACCAGAGGATGCTTCAGGTTGATCTGCTTGCGCAGCGGTTGCCGGAAGAAATCTCGCTCAGTTACAGGCGTCTTCGGACCCATCTGCACTCACCAGGAATTGCAGGATTCTCGCGTTAATGTGCCAGGTTCCTGCAATTCCCACAACACCATTTCGGACTCAAAGCAGCACTGTAGAAGTGCTCTGCAGATTATGCAGGTCCGACTAGATAGTTTCCAGAATGCCCGCGTCCCCTTCACTCTTTACCGCACCAGCAACAACGCCATCAATGGCGAACCATTGCGTCACAGACCACTTTTCGAGTTGTGCAATCGGGTCGCGCACTTCCTTGCATGGATCGAAGATTGCACAAAAAGTTGCGACGTGAGAGGGAGCTTTTTGCGGATGGCATGCCGGCAAAAAGCCTGCGTGGAGTTCAGCTTGGCAATGCCCGTGCGGCCCTGCACCTGAGCAAGTCTAGCGATGGCTTATCAGCGGTTGACGAGCCGCCGCAAAGGCGTGTCAGGACCAGACGATGGACTGGACGGCGCCGACCGCCGTTGCGGGCCGCACACGAATTTTGAGCGACTGCAACCTGTTGACCGCGGCACCGCCCTGCGTCAGCATCACGCCTTACAGCGACAGCCCTGGTAGACCGAATGACAGTAAAGTCCTGCTTCAGCATAAGCTTCCACGCCTCGGCAAGCCGACAGAAGAACCGTCTTGCGGCAAAACCGACGTTCCACGCGTTACGCTCGCCTTCGTGTCTTCCGCGATCTGCTTCACCGCGCTCGCGGCGCTGTCGATGACAACATCCTGGTCGCTCAGCTCGAGATTCACGGCCGCGATCTGGTTGACCATGTTCTTCCCACACTTGTCGTCGGTTGTAAGATACGTGACCTTTTGCTGCGAGATCCGGAGCGGCTCTCCTTCATTCATCTAGATACTCCGAGAAATTCAAGACTCGCTCAGAGGCGGCTGGAAGTGCTCGTCTAAGCCAGAAATCTCTGGCTTCGCGCGACTGTCGTAGAATGCTCGAATAATCTTCTCGGCCCGTTCTGTTGGAGGCCTGGTAACTAGATGGTTTAAAAAGACATGGATCACGGCAAGAATAACTTCGATTTCCTGCGTATGCTGGCCGCATGGTCCGTAATCGTCAGTCATAATTGGCCGCTACATGATCACACTTACCCGCTGGGTGATCTTGGCGCCGCAGCCGTATATACGTTCTTTTCAATCAGCGGCTATCTTGTCTTCGCGAGTTGGGACCGAGAACCGAACTTGATCAGCTTCATCATGAAGCGCATCCTGAGGATTTTTCCAGCGCTCATCGTTGTGACGCTAGTCGGCGCCTTCATCGTCGGGCCGCTCGCGACAACGGCGTCGCTCTCAGCGTATTTCAGCAGCCCGATGATTCCAGCCTACCTGCGCACCGTCCTGCTGTACCCAATGAGCTTCGCGCTACCGGGCGTGTTCACCGACAACCCGTTCAAGAGCGACGTGAATAGCGCGATCTATACGCTGGCCATGGAGTTTGCCATGTACATTGGCGTGGGCATTCTGGGAGGGGCCGCACTACTGAGGCGCAACCTCGTACTACCCGTTCTGGTGACGCTACTCGCCTGCATCTATGCAATCCTGCTGCATAGCCCGGAAGGCTCATTCTTGACGATGGACACCAGTGCGCTGATGCGCAGCGCGTTTTGCTTCGTCAGCGGGATGATCATCCATGCGCTTAGCGACCGCCGCATTCTCGTCAGTTGGGCATGGATACCGATCGGTGCGTTCCTCGTCCTGTCGCACCATACCGAGATCCAATTCTGGGCGCTCCTTTTCCTGATTCCCTATGGCGCCCTATCCTTCGCGCTTCACCCGCTGCCTTACGTACACCTCGCTGGTCGATTCGGGGACCCATCATATGGGGTGTACATCTACGCCTTCATGATCCAGCAATCGATCATGCACTGGCTGCCATCCATTTCGATATGGGAATTTCTACTGCTGGCCTCTATTCTGTCGCTCATTGCCGGGTATGCGTCTTGGTACCTGATCGAAAAGAGGGCGCTGAGACTTAAAAAATCGGCCTTCTTTCGGGGAAAGCAAACCACTGCATAGTCCGGCACTGGGCAGAAATGCTGCCTCTACGGCGGCAACGATTATATCAACGGCGTTGATGCCATATTCTCGGCCGGCGCGCTCCAACCAAAGGCAGATGCTCGATCATGGAATCTCCGATCTCACTGTTGAAAACGCAAATTAAAAAGGCTGCACCGATCAAGCGGCTTGTCGATCAACGCGACGGTTTGATCAACGAGCGCGCCGATCTCCTTGCACAAATCAGAGGACTGCTGGAAGAGACGAACCGCCTCCACAGTGAGATAGATGCGCAACGTGTTCAAGCTGAGCAGATGCAGGTCGCGTTAGATGCATCAAGGGCGGAAGTTGCTTGGTTCGGAGAAGTACCATTTGTACCAAATGGCCACTTCTATTCGCCGATTCCTTCGATGGCAGAAATCCACCGCGACCAGGAAAAGTTGTTCGCCGCGCCGCCTTCAGAGATTCCGGGTGTTGATCTGAACGTGGAGGGCCAGCTTCAGCTTGTCCGCGATATCAGCCAGTACTACAAAGATCTGTCATTCCCAGCGGACAAACAGGAAGGCTTTCGCTACTATTACAACAATGACGCTTTCAACTATTCGGATGGCGTCTTCCTGAACGGCATACTTCGATATGCCAGGCCGAAGCGCGTGGTCGAGGTGGGCTCTGGGTATTCGTCATGCATGCTCCTCGATACGAACGAGCGCTGGCTTGAAAATTCCATCGACTGCACCTTCATTGAACCGTACCCGGCGCTCCTGAACCGGCTCATCAGCGATGAAGACCGTGCACGTATTACGGTGTATCCCACGCGCCTACAGGATGTTGATCTGTCGATCTTCCAGAAGCTGGATAAGAACGACGTGCTTTTCATCGACTCAACCCACGTCAGCAGAATCGGGAGCGACGTCAACTACCTCTTCTTCGAAATCCTGCCTGCCCTCAAACATGGAGTCTACATTCATATCCATGACATCTTTTACCCATTCGAATACCCCCGGGTATGGGTCGAGGAAAGGCGCGCTTGGAACGAATTGTATCTTCTGCGTGCCTTCCTTCAGTACAATCCCAACTTCGAGATCGTTGCTTTCAGCGACTATTTGGTGAAGATGCATAAGGAATTTCTTGCAGCCCATCTACCCGTATGCGCCAGTCGACCAGGTGGAAACATCTGGCTACGCAAGCAGTGAAATCGCGACGACTATTGATTAGACTCCGAAGATGAACGGGCGCCAAGCGAAGCCGAGCTAACGGCGCTTGAAACACGGCCTCATCGTATGACCATCTGATAGAAAACAGGATCGGCATCGGCAAGTTGAATCGCACTCGATCCAACAGGTGGCGGTCAGGCCTCCTCAGCCCGGAACAGTTGCGTACGCTCACCATGCAACTGTTTGCCCCAAGGTCGAGGACAAAGACCGGAGTTTAACGGGAAAAGACCCGAGAGGTCGGCGAGAAGGAACGGGAACTGCTTTACCGGCAGACCCATTCGA
The DNA here is from genome assembly GCF_004339745.1 of Paraburkholderia sp. BL9I2N2. Classification (GTDB taxonomy): domain Bacteria; phylum Pseudomonadota; class Gammaproteobacteria; order Burkholderiales; family Burkholderiaceae; genus Paraburkholderia. The sequence goes on from NZ_SMGP01000001.1 coordinate 3,482,365, forward strand.
CAAATTGACTCACGAAATCTCGATACTCAGGCGCAAACAGTTCGGCCGGCGCAGCGAACAGCTCAGCCGTGCAGATGAGCCTGCTGGACGAAGCGATCGATGCGGATTTCGCCGCTATCAAACTGGAACTCGAGCACCGTCGAACACAAACCCCTGCCGACCAGTCGCGCGCGCAGCGTAACGCAAATTGTTGTCAGCACATCCGCCGCGCGCGAAGATCGATCACGAGACGGACAGTACTGTGTGCGAGTGTGGCTGCGAGCGTATGCGCATCGGCGAGGACGTCAGCGAGAAGCTGGACTATACGCCAAGTTTGTTCACGTAGAGAGCCACGTCCGTGGCAAGCGGGTGGGTCGGAGCTGCGAAACGCTGCTTCAAGCGCCCCAGCCCGCACACGTCATCAATTAGGGTATCCCGACTACAGGACTACTCGCCTCTGTAGTTCCCAAATACGCCGACCATTTTGCCGCTGTATCGGCAGGAGTCGATCTTTGCGCGCGTGGGTCTGGCAATACCGCGATCAATACTGGTGGCTTGGATCGCGCGTGCGGCGAGCAGTTGCGCCCGCTGCTTGCCCCACTCCATCAGGAAATCCTGCTGTAGCGTGTGCTGCACGCGGGTGAAGCGCCCGTGCAGATGCTCGGTCTTGGTAAAGGCAAAACGCCTCGGGCGTCCCTGTGGGCATATACGCTCACGCAGTTCGGTGAGTTGCGCGCCGTGGTCTACGATTTCATCGGCAGGCGTGCAGGCGGACATGCCCGCGTCTTCCCCGCTGACTGCCAAGGTAACCTGGTATGCGACGATTACAGCAGGTACAAGGCCGCATATCAGCAAGGCATTACTGAAATTGGATATGGAGCGCACGCGAGCAACTTCTTCGATCCGCACGCCAATCGCAGCAGCCAGATCGTAGGACGGGCGCTGCCGTGCTTCGCTACGCATTATGACATCGAGCGCGACGCCGCAGTGCTGATTGCCAAAGAACGCCGGGAGCTTCGACAGCGTCGGGCCAAATCGGTGTGAGACGCATTTTACGAATGGATGATTTTGCAGCGCAAACTGGTTTCGGAGGCTCAGCGACTGCGAAACCAGCTATCGTTGAAGTACAGTTTTGCGCCGATGTTCACCGGGAACCCACCTATCAGATCAAGCTGGGCTGGGCCAAGAATGGTTCGCCCAGCCTCGCGACCGGCGCGCACGTAGTGAAGGCGACGTATCGTTTCTGACTATGACCCGCTGCCCGGTTCCGTATAATGCAGGCAAACATCCAGACCCGCCTACGGAACCGTGGGCCCGATCCCGAGGCACAAAGTGGTTTTCAGTTCGGCGATTTTCCTATACGCATTCCTTCCAACAGTGCTGGCTCTTTATTACGTTTCGGCGCGCCGGCTCCGGAACGTTCTGTTATTGCTTGCAAGCCTTATTTTCTATGCGTGGGGCGAACCGGTGTATGTCCTGTTGATGATGGCATCGATTATCTTCAATTGGATCGTCGGGCTAGCTGTGGATCGCACACGCGATATGCGGGTGGGCATTTGGGTCCTGTCGCTCGGCGTAGCTACAGACATACTCCTACTCGCCTACTTCAAATATGCGGCGTTCGCAGTGTCAAACCTTAATGACCTGTTACACCCGTTGTTTGGTCGACAAGTATCCGTGCCACGCGTGGCGCTGCCTCTGGGAATCTCATTCTTCACTTTTCACGCGATCTCATACATCGTTGATATTTATCGACGAGAAGCTGACGCGTTGCGTAGTCCGCTGAACATGGGCGTCTACATATCTCTATTCCCGCAGCTGATCGCGGGGCCGATCATTCGCTACCACGACGTCGCAGCGCAAATCCTTCACCGCTCTAACTCGCTGGAGCGCTTCAGCTCCGGGATTGAGCGATTCGTATTCGGGATGGGAAAGAAGGTCCTGATCGCAAACACTCTTGGCATAGTAGCCGATCAAGCATTCTCTACACCAGCTTTACAGCTTTCCGCATCAAATGCATGGCTCGGAATCGTCTGCTACACACTGCAGATTTACTTCGACTTCTCTGGATACTCAGACATGGCTATAGGGCTAGCCAGAATGTTTGGATTCGAGCTGACCGAAAATTTCAACTACCCGTACATTTCACGTTCAATCCGAGAGTTCTGGCGAAGATGGCACATCTCCCTGTCAACCTGGTTTCGAGACTATCTATACATCCCACTCGGAGGCAACCGAGTCTCTTCCCTCCGTGTCACGATGAACCTATTCATTGTCTTCCTCTTGTGCGGGTTATGGCATGGTGCCAGTTGGAATTTTGCTGTGTGGGGCTTGTTCCACGGAGCGCTGCTGGCGGCTGAACGTGGTCCATTTGGACGATGGCTTGATCGTGCGGGTCAACCCATAGGAAGCCTCTACACGATGACTTCTGTTGTGTTCGGTTGGGTGCTCTTTCGTGCGTCGGATTTATCCCATGCCATGTCGTACTTTAAATGCATGCTTGGAGCTTCTCCCGCGACGGGTGCTACCCCTCAAATGTTTATGCTTCTCGATAACCAGCTCTATGCAACGTTGCTGGTCGCCATTGCATTGGTGACGCCAGTTGCGACGTCCCTATCCCGAGATTGGCGGAATCGTCGTTTTCCTATGGGCACCGCCGAGCCGATTATGGCCGCCCCAGCGGGGCTGAGCTTTGATGGCAATAGCCTCGCGTTCTTGTTCGTGCGCTTTTGCATGGTCGTTTGCACGCTGGTTCTGAGCGCTGCAGCGCTATCTGCAACAACCTATAACCCATTCATCTACTTCCGATTTTGATGGCAGACCAAGCCAGACTATCCCGCCTTTTCGACATCGTGCTTACCGCGACATTTGTGGGGGCTATATTCATCCCCTTTGCAGGGCTGTGGGTAAAATCTAGCGACCTAGCTGAAATGAGAACGTTGGCGCAGTTTCCGATCGATGACCTCTCTTGGAATGGCATGAGCAGACTGCCAGTAGATCTCACCGCTTATGCGACCGACCGGTTTGGAGCCCGCGACGCCCTGCTTAACCTGCAAAGCCGGATCGCCTACCATGTGTTCGGGAAATCGGCATCACCGAAAGTGATGATCGGTAAGCAGAAGTGGATGTTCTACGCAGCCGAGCGCTCAGTTGAAGACATACAGAGAATCGATCTGATGCCGCCAGACCTCGCTGATCTGTGGAGACGAAGTACCGAGTCTCGGGCGAGATGGCTGAAAGCAAAAGGGATTGTCTATCGCGTGTATTTTGCGCCGGATAAGCACTCGATATACGCCGATCTTTTGCCGACGGGCGTAGCGGCCTCTGGCCCGTCTCGCTTTGACGGTTTGTTGTCAAAGCTTGGCCCCAAACCATATCTGATCGATGGCCGCGGTCCGCTGCTCAATGCCAGGACGATATACGCTGACCGCCTTTACCTCCACACCGACACACATTGGACCCACCTCGGCGCCTACGTTGGCTACAAGCAAATCATAAGCTCGCTGGGCGATGACATGCGACATAAGCCTTTACAAGCACAGTCATTTACGTCTAGGCCGCTCGGCGAGTCTGACCTATCACGCATGGCACGCATACCGACCATCGATATGGACGAAGTAGCGTCTAACCTCCCCGCAGATGAAAGCTGCGTGAAAGAATCACCGGCCGTCGCACCACAGGCCGTCGATTCGAGCAAGTTGCAAAAGTTTGCGACTACCCATTGCGCCACTGGTCACGGTACCGTTCTAATATTTCATGATTCGTTCATGAGCGCTATGGAGCCATATATCTCGTCGCAGTTCCGCGAGGTGACTTATGTCAGGGGCAGTCGAGACGACTTCCTGTTCGCGCGCATGGTCGATCAACTGAAGCCGGACATCGTAATCGATGAATACGTTGAGCGAGCCATACTAATCCCGCCATCCGACAACCTGGAACAAGCCCTTAAACAGATGGGGCAGACGGCCACGTCGGCGTCACCTAGGTGAGATCGACAGCGTTCAACGCCCGAGAAACTCCACCCACGCCTTGGCCTGAGCGGTCCCTGCCTCGGTTGCCTCAGCCGGAAACACAGCCATCTGAAGGACCACTGTTGATGTCCACCCAGAATTGACCCACCGGGGGTGTGGCAGAAATCCTGGACTTGTTTATGTTTATACTGCAAGCGCAAGGCTCTCCCGGTATTCGAGGGAACTGAGTGAGCCAAGCGAGATTTTGATCCGCTTTCGTTATACCAGCGGATGTAGCAATCAACTGCCTCAATGAATTGGTCAATGGTTGTTGCCTGCCGGTCCCGAGGATAGAACAGCTCCATTTTCAGCCGCCCGAAGAAGCCGTAGCAGGCCGCATTGTCGGGCGAGCATCCTTTACGCGACATCGAGCGAATCAGCTTCGCATCGCTTATACGTGAGAGCCAACACGGCCAGCGATAGTGGGCACCGCGATCAGAATGGACGACCGGCCGGTCGTTGTAGTTGGCCACCTTCTCAATAGCTACATCCGTCATGGTATTCACAAGCTCGGCGCCCGGACGCGTGCCGATCGACCAGTTGATGACCAGCCCATCGAAGCAGTCGATGACGGGCCGCAGATATACCTTGCCAGCCGGGATCTGGAACTCCGTAATGTCGGTGAGCCACTTCTCAATCGGGGCTGCCGCCTGGAACGTCGCTCCATTGCTCCCCGCCGCCTCACACATCGATCCCGTTCGCTAGCAGCCGATCCTCTCGCGCGTCAAAGTAATCCGCGACGGTGCAGGTCGAATGCTTACTTGACAGGCGCGCCGGAACGTAATGAATATTTCTGGATACAGCCGCCGCCATCTTAACCCGGCATTCTGCCGTAGCGGACGGAACCCAGTCAAATCAGGCCCTGCGCGCCGCAGGACCCTTCGTGCAGGCGTCAGGCCGCCTGAGCCGCGCCGCTATTCGAATTGACCGATGCGCGGCGGCGACGCCAGCGTAAACGGCAGAACCTCGCAGTTGAGCGACAGATTGGGGTTGTATGCCGGGTCCCGTTCGAACCAGCCCTCCCAACGTGCCTCCATGCGGCGAATCTCGCTGACGAAGCGCTCGTACTTCACCGGATCATGGTCCGAGCCGCGGGTGGCCGATTCGTGGTGGTACAACTCGGCATACGGCGTCCAGATATTGCGGTAGCCCGCCTTCAGCAGTTTCATGCAGAAGTCCACGTCGTTGAAGGCGACCGCCAGTTCTTCTTCCAGGCCGCCCACTTCGTCGTAGACCGACTTCCTGACGACGAGGCAGGCGGCGGTCACCGCCGACAGATTCTGCGTCGCCACCGCGCGGCCGAAGTACCCGTAATGCCCACGCTTCATCATGTGATGCATGTGGCCGGCAATGCCGCCGAGACCGAGCACCACGCCGCCGTGCTGCAATGCATCAGTCGGATACCACAGACAGGCGCCCACCGCGCCGGCGCGCGGCAGATTGGCCAGACTGACCATTTCATTCAACCAGTCCGGCGAGATCACTTCGATATCGTTATTCAACAGACACAGGAATTCGCCGGTCGCCACGCGCGCCGCGTGATTATTCAGCGCCGAGAAATTGAACGGCGATTCATCGCGCAAAACACGCACATTGGGACGCTGCGACACTTCGTCGAAATATCTCAGCGTTTCCGGCTTCACGCTGCCGTTGTCGACGATGATGATTTCGAAATTCTGATAAAGCGTGCGCGCGAAAATACTGTCGAGACATTGCTTGAGCAGGTCAAGGCCATCCCGTGTCGGAATGATGATCGACACTTTGGGCTGCGGACTCGGCAACGTATAACGCACGCGCAGCACGCCGAGTGTTTCGATCGGGTGCTCGACCGTTGCGCTGATGTTGGCCCGCTTCAGATGATCTTCCAACGCGCGAATCGCGGCGATCAACGCATAAGGCTTCTCGCTGCCGCTGCCCGCCGTGCTGCCGGGCACGATGCGCCAGTGATACAGCACATGTGGAATGTGGATCACGCTGTCGTCGCCGGCAAGCTCCACGCAGCGCAACGCCAGGTCGTAGTCCTGGCTGCCTTCGAAGCCCTTCATGAAGCCGCCCGCTTCCCGAACCAGCTTCGTCTCGAACACGCCCAGATGGGAAAACATGTTCTGCGTCAGAAACATTTGAGGGTTCCAGTCGCATTTGAAGTAAGGCGTGGTGCGCTTGCCCTCGGTGGTGAGCTTGTCTTCGTCGCTATAGAACATCCGGCCTTGCGGATGCTGATTGATGTAGCGCGCCACCATGTACAGCGCGTGCGGCGGCAGCAGGTCGTCGTGATCCAGCAAGGCGACGTATTCGCCGGTCGCGAGCGCGAGCGCACTATTGCTCGCTTCGGAAATGTGGCCGTTCGTCTCGCGGAAGACGACCTTGATGCGGCTGTCGGCAGCGGCCAGTTCCTGCAGGACGACCTTGACGTGCGGCTGGGTCGACGCATCGTCCGCGATGCACAACTCCCAATGCGGATAGATTTGCGCCTGAACCGAGGCAACCATTTCGCGCAGCAGACGTTCGTCGCTATTGAACGTCGGCACGACGACGGAGATCAGCGGCTTGCGCGTCAGCCGGCCGATATCCGCTTCGATTTCGAGTTTCCTGGTCGGCGTGACCGTGTCGTACAGGCCGATCCACTCGTGATAAACCTCGTCACGCGGCGGACCGTCGGCGAACCCGCGGCCGCTTTTGAGCCGGCGCACGCGCGCCACGACGCCCGGCAGACCTTCGCGCCGGATCGTCGACGCGTAGTAGCCCAACGCGCTACCCAGCCCGCCCCTGACCTCGGCCTGGCGGCTAATGGTGCTGAACGCGAGACGCACCGCCTTCACGACGCGGGCAAGCGAGCGCAGCGGCGCCGTCACCCGCCACGAGGTCGAATTGATTAAAGCGGCATTCTCAACTTCCAGTTTCAGAATCCGATTGTTCAGCTTCGCGATCGACTCGCCATCGTGCAGCGCATCATCAAGCAGTTTTTCGAGCAGTGCCACACGCCCCTGAAGATGGCGCATATCCTCCGCGCCATGCGACAACGGCTCATCTTGGGAGACGTCCTGACTGACTACATCCTGCTGATGCTCACCAAATTTTGTGTTCATGCATTTCCTTCCTGCTCATCCGACGAGCTGACTGCTGCTCGTCGGTTTCCTGACCAATGGCACTGACTACCGCCGCACCGCGTTCTAAAGCCTGCCCAACCGCCCGCGAATGCCGTCCCACATTCCAAGCAACGCCATTTTCAAATGGGCCATCCGCTGCGAAGGCATCAATGAATAGATGACGAGCCGCACGGGAAATTTGACCAGTTCGGACGACTTCCACGTCCAGGGCACATAGGAACGGCCAATCAGCACAACGGCATTGCGGAACAGGTAGTAGTGGCGCAACGGGCTATGCATGGGATACGCGCGGCCCAGTACGCGGACCGGCTCGCCGCCGAGTTCATGGCTCATGTGCACCCATGGCACGCCCAGCACCCGATAGCCCTTCTGCTTGGCACGCACACACCATTCCAGGTCGACAAAATCGATGAAAAGCGCGTCGTCCATCGGACCGATGCTCGACCACCAGCGCAAATTGATGCACGACCCCGACGAAATCAGGAAATCGACCTCGATGGGCTGATCGCCCTGCGGTACGATCCGCTCCAGCGTGCCCCACTTGAAGCGCACGAACGGCGCGAGGCCACGCAGGCGCGCATCTTCGTAGGCCGGACCCGCCAGCGCGACACGCTCTCCTGAAGCGTTGGCCGCGTCGATGACCTTCGGCAACTCCGTGAACAGCGACGCGGGCGGCTCGCTGTCCTGATCGAAGATGATCGCCATTTCGAAGCCACCGCGCATCAGCGCTTCGACGCCCTGATTGATCGCTGTCGCGATGCCCGCATTCTCACCGTTGGGCAGGTACTCGATCGCGCCGGCTAGTCCCAGCTCGCTCGCTGGGCGCACGTCCGGCGTGTTGTCGACCACCACGCAGTGCATCCTTGCGGCGAGCCGGTTGGCCCGCTCGATACAGGCCGCATCGGGGTTGTAGAAAACAACGACGGCCCCCGTACGCGATGTCAGCGGCGTGCTGCTCAACGCTCGGCCAGGCAAAGTTGCAAGGCGTCGCGCCAGTCCGGCGCCTGCACGCCGAACGTCCGTGCAAGCTTGTCATTCGACATGCGCGAGTTTGCGGGCCGCTTCGCCGGCGTCGGATAGGAAGCAGCCGGGATCGGTTTGACGGTCGGCGTTTTCGCCAGACCCGACAGTTCGAAAATGGCCTCGGCAAAACCGTGCCACGATGCCGAACCCGTCGCGGTCAGGTGATAAACGCCCGAATGCTGCTGCCACCAGTCGCTCTGGCCCGGCGCCGCTGCCTGCGCGAGTACGTTCGCAGTGAGCGCCGCAATCGTTTTCGACCAGGTCGGCGCGCCGACCTGGTCGGCGACCACGCTCAGCTCGTCACGGTCCGCGCCGAGGCGCAGCATCGTCAACAGGAAGTTCTTGCCGCGCGTGCCGTACACCCAGCTCGTGCGGAAAATGAGGTGCGCGCAACCGCTCGCGGCGATGGCCTGCTCGCCGGCCAGCTTGGTGCGTCCATACGCGTTTTGCGGATCGGTGGGATCGTCTTCGACGTAGGCGCCGTCTTTCTCGCCATTGAACACGTAGTCGGTCGAATAATGGACCAGCGCCGCGCCCAGCTTCTTCGCTTCTTCAGCGAGGACGCCGGGCACTTCGCCGTTGATGCGCATGGCGAGATCGAGTTCCTCTTCCGCCTTGTCGACCGCGGTATAAGCTGCGGGATTGACGATCAGCGTCGGCCGGATGTTGCGCACCACGGCACGCACCTGATCCGGATCGGACAGATCCATCGCGGCGCGGTCCACCGCGACCACCGTGCCGAGCCCTTGCAGCGTACGCGCGAGCTCGAAGCCCACCTGGCCATTTACGCCGGTGACGAGGATCGTTCGCTTGGCATCATGTGCGCTCATGCTCCAGCCCCTTACTCGAACACGTCAGCATCGGCAAGGCGCTTGGCCGCCGCGTCTTTCGCAGCCAGCAGCGGCTCGGCGTCGATCGGCCATTCGATGCCGATCTCCGGATCGTTCCAGACGATGCTGCGCTCGTGCTCGGGATACCAGTAGTCGGTGGTCTTGTAGAGGAACTGCGCGGATTCGGACAGCACCACGAACCCATGCGCGAAACCGGGCGGCACCCACAACTGCCGGTGGTTATCGACCGACAAAACCACGCCGGCCCATTTGCCGAAATTCGGCGAACTCTTGCGGATGTCGACAGCGACGTCGAACACTTCACCTTCGACGACGCGCACGAGCTTGCCCTGCGCATTCTGGACCTGGTAATGCAATCCGCGCAGCACGCCCTTCGCGGAGCGCGAATGGTTGTCCTGCACGAACTCGACGCCCGGCTCGACCTGCTCGGCGAACTCCTTCGCGTTGAAGCTCTCGAAGAAAAAACCTCTCGCATCGCCGAACACCTTCGGCTCGATGATCTTGACTTCAGGCAACGCGGTAGCGGTTACTTGGATGGCCATGCCACTTGATCCGTAAGAATGTTTTGCAGATATTGCCCGTAGGCGTTTTTGGCGAGCGGTTTGGCGAGTGCCTGCAACTGCTCGCCGTCGATCCACTGTTGCCGGTAAGCGATCTCTTCCGGACACGCGACCACGAGGCCCTGACGCTTCTGCAGCGTAGCAATGAACGTGGCCGCTTCGATCAGCGAATCATGCGTGCCGGTATCGAGCCACGCGTAACCACGACCCATGATTTCCACTTCGAGTGCGGCGTTGGCGAGATAACGCGAGTTGACGTCGGTGATTTCAAGTTCGCCACGCGGCGACGGCTTGATGTCCGCGGCGATGTCGCATACCTGCTTGTCGTAGAAGTACAGACCCGTGACCGCGTAGTTCGAACGCGGCTTGGCCGGCTTCTCTTCGATCGACAGCGCGCGGAACTGCTTGTCGAATTCGACCACGCCGTAACGTTCAGGATCGTGCACGTGGTACGCAAAGACCGTGGCACCTTCCGTTTTCTCGTTGGCGCGCTCGAGCTGTTTCGCGAGATCGTGACCATAGAAAATGTTGTCGCCAAGAATCAGCGCCGACGGATCGTTACCCACAAAATCCCGGCCGATGATGAACGCCTGCGCGAGCCCATCCGGCGACGGCTGAACCGCGTACTGGATGTTCATGCCCCACTGGCTGCCGTCGCCCAGCATCGCTTCGAAGCGCGGCGTGTCCTGCGGCGTCGAAATGATCAGCACGTCGCGAATGCCCGCCACCATCAGCGTGGAGAGCGGATAGTAGATCATCGGCTTGTCGTACACGGGCAGCAACTGCTTGGAGACCACATGCGTGATCGGATACAGGCGTGTGCCCGAGCCGCCCGCGAGAATAATGCCTTTGCGCGCCATTGCCGTGCCTTTACGCGCGCTGCGCGTAGTTGGTCTCAACCCACTTGCGATAGTCGCCGGAGGCGACTTCGTCCGACCACTCCTGATTGTCCAGATACCACTGCACCGTCTTCGCGAGGCCCGTTTCGAACGTTTCCGCAGGCTTCCAGCCGAGTTCGCGTTCGAGCTTGCGCGCGTCGATCGCATAACGGCGGTCGTGGCCCGGACGATCCTTCACATAGCTGATCTGATCGCGGTACGACGCGCCCGCCTTCGGACGCAACTGATCGAGCAGGTCGCACAGCGTATGCACGACCTCGAGATTCTTCTTCTCGTTCCAGCCGCCGACGTTGTATGTCTCGCCCGGCGTGCCGCGCGCGAGCACTTCGCGGATCGCGCTGCAATGGTCGCCGACATACAGCCAGTCGCGCACGTTCTGACCGTCGCCATAGACCGGCAGCGGCTTGCCGCCGAGCGCATTGGCGATCATCAGCGGAATCAGTTTCTCGGGGAACTGGTACGGGCCGTAGTTGTTCGAGCAGTTCGTGGTGAGCACCGGCAGGCCATACGTATGATGGTAGGCGCGCACCAGATGGTCGGAACCCGCCTTGGTGGCCGAGTAAGGGCTATTCGGCGCGTACGGCGTGGTCTCGGAGAATTGCGGATCGGTAGCGGAGAGCGAGCCGAACACTTCGTCGGTCGACACGTGCAGGAAGCGGAACGCGGCCTTGTCGGCCTCGCCGAGCGCATTCCAGTAATTGCGGGCCGCCTCGAGCAGCGTGAAGGTGCCGACCACGTTCGTTTGCACGAAATCAGCCGGGCCATGGATCGAGCGATCCACATGGCTCTCGGCGGCAAAATGCAGCACGGCACGCGGCTTATGCTCGGCAAAGAGCGCGTCGAGCGCGGCGCGATCGCAGATATCCGCGCGCACGAAAATGTGCTTCGGATTGTTTTGTTGCGACTTGAGCGTACCCAGATTGCCGGCGTACGTCAGCTTGTCCACGTTCAGTACCGCTTCGTCCGACGCATTGAGCCAGTCGAGCACGAAATTGGCGCCGATAAAACCGGCGCCGCCCGTTACCAGAATCATGAAATTCCCTTCTAGATGTTTGGTAGCAGGTCGAATTAGGCTGACTGACCTGCTCCCACGCGTTGTGGTGTCGGAATCTTGTCGACGCCCGCCGCCGCCCCTGGCACTGCGGGCGGGCGCTCAAACGCCAATCTTATGAAGCCCCGATTATAAAGCCGCCTAAGGCAAAAACTAGAACCCTAACAACTTGAAACAGCTTGACAAGTCTGGTTTCCATCACTTAATCCGGCCGTCACTTTCACGATAAATGTCGCTGTGAACGGCCGCAGGCATGATGGAGCGCCGCGCCGATGGAACGGCTAGCGGCCTTATTCAACGCGACGCACCGCCAAAACGGGAGGCAAACGCCGCACACATCTGACCAAATCAGCGTGCAATGCGAAGCATTATGATTGTTTATACGCGATCGAAAGTCGCGCGTCACCATGACCCAAAAAGATGGCGGATTGCCGCGCAGGTGCGGCCGATTATGCCGCCAGCATCCAGCGCAGCGTATCCATGAACGGAATGGCCTCGACTTTCGGCACGAGCGTGCGCAGCTTGGCGGGCGAACCGGCCAGCATCTTCACATCTGTTTGTCGCACGAAGGCGGGATTGATCTGAATCTCGAGCTCATGCCCCGTCAGATCGCTCGCCGCCGAGAGAATTTCGCGCAACGTGAAAGGCGTGCCGGTGCAGACATTGACCGTTTCCGAAGCGGCCTCGGAGTCGAGCAACGCTTCATAGGCGTTCGCCACGTAGCGCACGTCGGAGAAATCGCGCGCAACGTCGATATTGCCGAGTTCGATCGACGGTTCGCGGCGCGCGAAGTGCTCGACGATCTTCGGCACGAGGAAGTTGGACGCCTGGCCGCGGCCGGTATAGTTGAACGGCCGCACGATCAGGATCGGCAGGCGGTCGAACCAGGTCCGCACCATGGTTTCCATCGCCGCCTTGCTGGCCGCATAGTGATTGACCGGCGTGACCGGAAAGCTCTCGTCGATGGCGTCGCTCGTCACGTTGCCGTAGACGTTCGCGCTGCTCGCGATCAGCAGCTTGCGGGGCGTATGGCCGACTGCGGCGCACGCCTCCAGCAGATTCAGCGTGCCGATCACGTTGACGCGGTAAAAGTCGAGCGGATCGTTATGGCCTACGAAGCTGATCGCGGCCAGATGGACAATGTAGTCGGGGCGCGCGGTTTCGATCACGCGCCGGCAGGCATCCGGCGACGTGATGTCGAGCCTCAGGCGCGTCGGCGTTTCTGGCTCGTCGCGCCCGGCGACCGTTTCGATCACCGTGTGGCCACGACCGAGCAGGTTATCGACCAGATAGCGGCCAGTAAAGCCGCTCGCCCCGGTGACGAGCGTACGGATAGGTTGCTCTGCATGAAAAGACGACATGCTTTCTCCGTTCATGAAAGTCATCCTGTTGTGTCGCAATATCGCGGGGTCCTGCCCCAGGCCGCTTGCCAGCCGCGCCTGACGCGATATCAATCCTTCAAACGGGCTATTATGTCACGCTAATATGTTGCATTGCCCAACGCGGCACGCCTCGTGCGTAACAGCGTGTATCAAACCGCACCCATTTCCTTGATGACACCGTCCACCACGTCTTCCGCTGTTTCCGATCCGTCCCCACTCCCGCTCGCTTTCGGCGATCTGCAAGGTTGCCGCACGCCGTTCCAGCAGCTGCTGGCCAAGGCCGCGCCGCCGACCGGTACGCCGCTGTGGTTCGCGGGCGACCTGATCAACCGCGGCACCGAGTCGCTGGCCACGTTGCGCGATGTCATCGCGCTCGGCAAGCAGGCGGTGCCGGTGCTGGGCAATCACGATCTGCATCTGCTGTCGGTGTCGGCGGGGATTCGCAAGTCGAAGAAAGGCGACACGATCGACGAGATTCTCGCCGCGCCGGATGCCGCCGACCTGCTCGAATGGATCCGCCACCGTCCGATCGCGCACTTCGACAACGGCATGCTGATGGTCCATGCGGGCGTGCTGCCGCAGTGGGATGTGAATCTGACGCTCGAACTCGCCGACGAATTGCAGCGCGCCCTGCGTGCGCCGAACTGGAAAGAGACGCTCGCCGGTTTGTACGGCAACGAGCCGAACCGCTGGAAACCGGGACTGAAGGGCATCGAGCGGCTGCGTTTGACGTGCAGCGCGTTTGACGCGCATCCGCTTTTGCAACGCCGAAGGCGTGATGGATTTCAGCAGCAGCGGCGGCCTGAACGCGGCGCCGCCGGGTTGCATGCCGTGGTTCGATGTCCCGTCGCGCAAGACCTCCGATGTGACGGTGGTGTTCGGTCATTGGGCCGCGCTCGGCCTGATTTTGCGTGACAACCTGATCGGTCTCGACTCAGGCTGCGTGTGGGGCGAACAACTGTCCGCCGTGCGTCTCGCGCAAAAGCCCGCGGAACGCACGCTGACGCAGGTCGATTGCGAAAACTGCCGCGCGCCGGGCGGCGGCAACTAACTCGCCGCGGTGACGCGGCCGGATGAAAGGCCCGAGGTCAGCCCAAATGTCAGGCCGAACGCCCTGACTGGTCGACCTGATCGACTGGTTCTTCGATCAGCGTTGCCACGGCGGCGGATGTGGCGGCCCGCTCAGCCATCACCGCGCCGGTTGTCGCGGTGCCGCTTTGCATCGCCTGCAATGCGGCCGCAATCACACCTTCCGCTTCTGCCGCCAGCGTGCGCCGGTCCGCGCCTGGCGCGAGCGGTGCGCAGACATAGATATGCGCGGTGAGCGGTCCGCCGCTCAGCAGCAGATTCAGAGAATCCGCGAGCGACAGATCGTCGATATAGGCAGGCGCGGTGGATTGCCGGCCCTGCGCGTCCTCATACATGATGCACAGCGGCTGCACCGCCGCCGACGCCGACACGGCCGCCTGAAACATGTTCGCGTGAAACGGCAGCAGCGCGAGACCGTTGGATGTGGTGCCCTCGGGAAACACGCACATCAAGTCGCCCGCGCCCAGGCGGTCGGACAGTTCATGCATGATCCGCTTCGCGTCGCTGCGCTTTTCGCGCTGAATGAACACTGTGTCCAGTTGCTGCGCGAGCCAGCCGACCACCGGCCATTGCCGGATCTCGGCCTTCGAGACGAACGGCGTGGGCCGCCACGCATTGATCACGTAGATGTCGATCCACGAGATGTGGTTGGCGACCACCAGCGCACCGCGATCGAGCCGTGCGCTGTCGTTATGCACGACGAGCCGCATGCCGCACAGGCGCAACATCTTCAGCGACCATTCGCGATTGAGCGTGTGACGCACATGGGCGCTGGCTTTGGGAAAGCGCGTCGCCACGATCCACATGCCGTGCAGCAGATGGGCGACGAGACGGGCCTTGCGTAACGCGAGCTTCATGGTCGGAGCGTTCCTGATTGGGCCACGAACTGGCTTATGAGCGGGACGACGAGAGTAGCAACACTGCGGCGATCAACGCTGTTCGAACGCGACGCGCCCGGACACGATGGTCGCACGCACGCGCGCCGGCAATTCGTAGCCGAGGAACGGCGTATTGTGCCCCTGGCTCTTCAACGCGCGCGGCTCGACGCGCCAGTAAGCATTTCGGTCGAACACGCAAAGATCGGCCACGCCGCCCACGGCGATACGACCGGCCGCGTCCAGATTGAGCACATCGGCCGGCGCCGTGGTAATTCGGTTCAGCGCCTTGGCGAGCGGCACGCCTGCTTCGTCGGCCCACTTTACCGTCAGCGACAGGAACAGCTCCAGCCCGGTCGCACCGGGCGTGGCCTCGGCGAACGGCAGCAGCTTTTCGTCGTCGTCGACGGGCGTGTGGTCGGAGCAGATCGCGTCGATCGTGCCGTCGACCAGACCGGCGCGAATCGCTTCGCGATCGCGCTGTTGACGCAACGGCGGGTCGAGCCGGAACTGCGCGTCGAAGTAGCCGATGTCGAGGTCGATCAGATGCACGTGATTCACGGTGACGTCGCACGACACCGGCAGGCCCTCGGCCTTCGCCGCGCGCATCAGCGCAATGCCCGCCGCCGACGACACGTGCGACAGATGCACCCGTGCACCGGTCACGCGCACCAGTTCGAAGATGGTGTGCAGCGCGATGGTTTCCGCTGACACCGGCACGCCCGAGAGCCCCAACCGCGACGCCAGCGCGCCGCTCGCGGCCACGCCGCCCTTGCCGAGATAAGCGTCCACGGGACGCAGCCACACGGTGTAACCGTAGGTCTTCGCGTATTGCAGCGCGCGCATCAGCACCTGAGTGTCGACCACCGGCACGTCGGCCTGCGAAAAGCCGATGCAGCCCGCTTCGGTCAACTCGACCATCTCGGTGATGACCTGCCCCTTGAGGCCGACCGTCAGCGCACCGAGCGGATACACGTGCGCCTGATCCAGATTGCGCGCGCGGAACTTGAGCATCTCGACGAGGCCCGGTTCATCGAGCGTCGGATCGGTGTCCGGCGGACACACGAGGCTCGTCACGCCACCCGCGAGCGCCGCGGCCATTTCGGATTCGAGCGTCGCCTTGTGTTCGTAGCCCGGCTCGCGCAAACGCGCCGAGAGATCGACCAGACCCGGCACGACACACAGGCCTTTGGCGTCGATCGTCTTCGCCGCGTTGAACTCCGCGGGCGCGTTGCCGATGGCGACGATCTTGCCCGCTTCGATAAAAATATCCTGCTGCTGTTCGGTGCCCGCTGCCGGATCGATCAGCGTGCCGCCTTGAATATGAATCTTCATGCGCTGCCTTATGTTCAGCTGAGTTCAGCTAGGTTCCGCGTCGTGTGTCGCGGGTTCGTGTGCGTGAGTGACGTGGCGCCGTGGCGCTCGACGTCTGCAAGATTAATCGTGGTTGCCCGCGACGATCCCCATCACCGCCATGCGCACCGCGATCCCGAAGGTCACCTGGTTCAGAATCACCGATTGCGGGCCATCGGCCACTTGCGAATCGATTTCGACGCCGCGGTTCATCGGGCCCGGGTGCATCACGATCGCGTCGGGCGCGGCGAGCGCGAGACGCTCCGGCGTCAAGCCCCAACTCTTGAAATACTCCTGCGCCGACGGCAGCAATGCGCCGCTCATCCGCTCGTTCTGCAGACGCAGCATGATGATCACGTCGACGTCCTTCAGACCTTCGTCGAGGTTGTGAAACACGCGCACGCCCATCTGTTCGAGGCCGCCCGGCAACAGCGTGCGCGGACCGATCGCGCGCACTTCCGGCACACCGAGCGTGGTCAGCGCATGAATGTCCGAGCGGGCGACCCGCGAATGCAGAATGTCGCCGACGATCGCCACGCGCAGCTTCGTGAAGTCCTTCTTGTAGTGGCGGATCGTGTACATGTCGAGCAGCCCCTGCGTGGGGTGTGCATGACGGCCGTCGCCGGCATTGATCACGTGCACATGCGGCGCGCAATGCTGGGCGATCAGATAAGGCGCGCCGCTCGATGCATGGCGCACGACGAACATGTCGGCATGCATCGCCGAGAGGTTGTTGATCGTGTCGAGCAGCGACTCGCCCTTGCTGGTCGACGACGCATTGATGTTCAGATTCAGCACGTCCGCCGACAGACGCGTCGCGGCGATCTCGAAGGTGGTGCGGGTGCGCGTCGAGTTCTCGAAGAACAGGTTGAACACCGACTTGCCGCGCAACAGCGGCACCTTCTTCACTTCGCGATCGGTCACGCTGACGAACTGGTCGGCGGTGTCGAGAACGTGATTGACGATCGCCTTCGGCAAGCCCTCGATCGACAATAGATGTTTGAGCTCGCCGTTTTTCGTGAGCTGCGGGTTGCCCTTGAGGAAGCCGTAACGGAAGCGCTCGGTGGCGCTATCGGCGGAATCCTTGTGAGCCTGGGTAGCGGTGTTCATCCTTCTGCGCGGGAAACCTCGGCCTTTAGGCCGGGGAGGGATGGCACAGGCTGCGCAGCAGCCCCTGCTCCCGCTTCTCCTTTTTCAGTTGCCATCCTTGAGTAGCCGTAGCCGTCCGCGCGCTGCAGCACTCGGCAATAGCGGTGAGCAACGCCCTGTACGACCTGACCGTGAGTTTGAATGTTGAAACTGCCGGTGGCACGCACGGCCACACGGCCACGGTGCGTGCCCGCTTTTCTGCCCGAGGGCACGTCGGCCTGCACATGGTCTCCCGTGCCGAACCCGTGCACGCGCTTGGCGCGCATCAGATAGCCTCGCGGAAAACCGTACCTGTCCTGTCGCGTGCGCTGATAGCTGCCGCGCCCGGTGCACTTGACCTGCAGGGTCGGCTTGCGCCACGCCAAGACGGCCGAAACCTCGCCCACGCACACCGCATCCAGCGCATGCGTCTTCGGGATGCCGAGCTGGCTACGGTTGTATTTCGTTCGTCCGCCTGAAGCGGTTTCGACCGGAAGACCGGTGGCGCGCAAGGCATTGACCAGCGCCCAGCGGGTCGCATTGACGGCCGAGGCATCCTTGAGCGGGCGCCGTGCTTGGGCCGTGATGCGCGCGAGGCGTGCCTTGTCCTTCACGAAGACGTCGAGCGGCTGCGCGGCCTTGCGGATGTTGCAGGGTACGCAAGCAATCACCAGGTTCGAAACCCGGTTCGAGCCGCCCCGCGCACGCGGCACCAGGTGCTCGATGTTGAGCGGCACGTTTTGCACATCACAGTAGCAGCACATGCGCATCCACTTCTCCAGCAGGTATTCACGCAGCTCATACCCGAGCAGGATTCCCTGCTGGTACTCGACACCGGTGACTTCTGGATTATCGAGCGCCTGCATGTCGAAGCGCACGAGTTCAGTGCTCGCCGCCGTTATCGGAGCCCAACGCTGGAGCCGCTTGACCCAGGCGAGCGTCGTATCCACTCGATGTTGCGGAGATGGCGCGAGCCATCCTGCAGGCCGGGTACGGTTCAGAAAGCGCGGTGCGCGGTAGCGCAGGGTGCCGCGCCGACGGCGACGCATGGCGCGCCGCGCGGTGAGCGCCTCGCTGATTTGCCGGCCGCGATGGACCAGTTCGAACAGGTTGAGTACAACGGCTCCGCGACGGATTTCTCCCGTCGAGGCGTCGAGCTGTTCAATGTCGCGGACCAGTGCCAGCCCAGTCGTCTCGCTGCCCGGGTCCAGCTTGATGCGCAGGGGTTGTGCTGCACTGCTGCGAAGCTCGCGGTCGACGAGCCGGATAGCGAAGGGCATGAGGCGATGAACGCGCGCACGCCCGCGCGCGAGCAACAACCTCGCGCGCTTCTCGCTGCACGGCATCAACGCTTTGCCCGACCTGTCTAGAACGAATACCGCCAACTGCAGCTCCTGGTGTTCAACCGGAAAACGTCCGGCGCGTTGCCCTTACGGACCTGGTGACGGGCGCCTTGCGGCGCCGCTCCCCTCGACCATGTTGTGCGGCAGGGGGCGAGAAAACCCGCCGGTCGCAGCCCGTTTCGTGCCTACCCGGGGCTTGTCTGCTGCTGCGACTTCCAGAGCGCCAGACTCAGGAAGCATCTGGCGGTGGGTCTGCTGTCTCCTGCACAACGGCGCGTCTTGCGACGGATGGTCTGGTCAACCTCAGACTTGCGAATTACTACCCCACAAGCCTCGGCCTTGGGCCGGGGTGATTGACGGTGTACCTGCTTCAAATACAAGCTTCAACATAATCGGTGTCGATGCGGCCTGCGTGCGATCGTTTTGGCCAACGCAGACCCTTCGCGCGAAACATGACGCGCCGGATACGGTGTTGCGCAACGAGCAAAGCTGCGTTCAATCGACGCGTGCTTCCGTGTGAAAAGTGAAACGCGGCTGACCGGGTGCACCGCTCGTTGCACCACTTTGCGTGCGGGCCAGCACGAGCGTGGCGTCGGCGGGAGTATCCACCACACCGCCGACAAACCGCGCCGCCACCGGCAACTCACGCCCGCCGCGATCGGCGAGAACCGCCAGTTCGACCGATGCGGGCCGGCCATAGTCGTACAGTTCGTTCAGCGCCGCGCGAATCGTGCGGCCGGTGTAGAGAACGTCATCGACCAGCACGATGCGGCGGCCGTCGACCGAAAACGGCAGCGAGGTCGGGCTCGCCTGCGAGTGCAAACCTTTTTTTGCGTAGTCGTCGCGATGCAGCGCGACGTTCACCACGCCGAAGCTCGGCAGGTTCAGGTCGAGCGCAAGCCGTTCGGCAAGCCACGCGCCGCCGCTGTATATGCCGGCCAGCACTGCGCCCTCGGCGCCGTCTTGCCCGGCGCCGAGCTGGTCGCCATACACCGCGCGAATCTGGTCGAGCAACGCGCGATAAAGCGCTTCGGCGTCAATGGAACTCATGATCGTCGGATAGTCCGTCTAGATATTGCTGGAGGATGATGCTGGCGGCTTCGGCGTCGAGCATGTCGGCGCGGCCGTTGCCGGCGCGGATTTCCGCCTTCGCCTCGACCGACGAATAGCGTTCGTCGATCCACGTGACCGGCAGATTGAAGCGGCCGTTCAGCTGATTGCCGAAGCGCTTCGCGAGCTGCGTCATTTCGTGCGGCGTGCCGTCCGGATGCATCGGCAAGCCGACCACGAGCGCGTCCGGCTTCCATTCGGCGATCAGTTTGCCGACCGCCTCGAAACGGTATTCGCGGCTGCGGTTCTGCACGATCACGAGCGCCCGCGCGCGACGCGTCAGCGAATTGCCGACCGCCACGCCGATGCGTTTTTCGCCGTAGTCGAACGCAAGCAGCGTCGCCTCACATCCGCCCGGCAGGCTCATGCGTGACCCGCCTCGCCCGACAGCATGGACAGGTTGATGCCGAGCAAGGCCAGCGCGGCTTCGAGACGCTCTTCGGCGGGTACGTCGAAGACGATTTTCGGGTCGGCTTCGACCGTCAGCCAGCCATTCTTCGAAATCTCTTCTTCGAGCTGGCCCGCGCCCCAGCCGGCATGGCCGAGCGTGAGCAGGAAACGCTCGGGACCCGTGCCGCTCGCCACCGCTTCGAGCACGTCTTTCGAGGTGGTCATCTCGAGACCGCCCGGCACCGACATGGACGAGGTGTACGCGTTGCCGTCTTTCGGATCGTGCAGCACGAAGCCGCGCTCGGTTTGCACCGGGCCGCCGAAATAAACGGGCACATGGAGAAGGGGTTCGATCTCGAGCTTGAGATCGATGCGACTGAAGAGCGCTTGCAGGTCGATATCGGTCGGCCGGTTGATCACGAGGCCGAGCGCACCGCGCTCACTGTGATCGCAAAGGTAGACCACCGTTCCTGAAAACGTCGGATCCGCCATGTTCGGCATGGCGATCAGGAACTGGTTGGTCAGATTGATGCGATCGGTACTCTTGGACATAGTTCGGATTTTAGCAAAGACGATGCAGGATGGCGGGCTTTGAGCGTGGAACCGCGATGTGTGCCATGGAGCGTGCCGCGAGCCATCGACGGCCATTCAAGTTGCACTCTATCACGCACGCGGGCGCGCGCCACGGTGCAGGTTCGCAGGGTTTCGCGGCACGCGTATTGCGTGCCGCCGGGATATGTCATTGCGGCCCGTTGCGTCCGGCCGACAGAGGGTCCGGCGGGCCGAATCCGCCACGCGTACTGTTCACGCGCCGCCCTGCTCGATCGAGCGCGTCAAGGCGGCAAGCGCGGTGTTGCCGCCGGGCGGCGCGACGCCCGCTGCAACCTTGTGCAACGTGGCACGCAAGGCCTCGGCGGCCTCTTCGAGCGTGCTCGCCGCCGGCGCGCCGACAATCACATGCGCACGCACCGCGGGCGTCGACACGCCGGCATGCGCGCGACGGCGCCACGCGAGCCCCAGCGCATCGGCCAGCAGCGCCACGTGGCCGAGGCCCAGCGCGCACGCGGCGGAGCCGAGCCGGTAGGCGGCATCGCCCGCTTGCAGCGCTTCGCTCGGATCGGCTTTCTCCGGCTGGTCTGCGGCGCGGGCGTGCTCGGTCAATGCGGAAATCGAGGCGTCCGCGGTTTGCAGAAAATCTTCGTACGCGTTGGCGTTAACCGCCAGCACGCCCAACTCGCGCGTCAATGCACTGCGCGTGGCGCTGATCGCCTGCGCCTGCACTGCGCCCGCTTCCCAGAGCATTTCGGATGCCTGGGTGCCCGCGACGTGCCAGTCGACGGTCAAGCCGTAGTCGTGCAGCACTTCCACCTGGTCGGCGTCTTCCGCTGCGGCGCCGAACAACGCGTAGTCGCGCCACAGCAGCGCAAGCGTCGCGCGCACGAGGGAGCGCGGCGCAAGTTCGATGCCGCGCGCATGATCGGCGAGCGCGAGGTTACAACGGGCGTAGAAACGCCGCGCGTCGGTTTCCCCGGTGGCCCGGCCGCTGACCCGCAGAGCCTTGGCGCAGGCCTTGGCGAGGCGCCAGAAATCGTAGGGGTCCGGGCCGGCGAGTTCACTGAAAACGGCGTCCAGTTCGTCGAGCGCCGCATTGGTCACGGCCAGCGCCGCCGCACTGCCGGAATCGGCCTGCGAGCGCAGCACCGGCAGCAGCGCGCGCTCATAGCGGGCTCGCAGATGAGCCAATTGATCGGCGGACTGCGCGTGTAGCGAGACCGGTGGCACCGGCCGCGCGGTCAACGCGAGATCTTCGAACGCGACGGTGGAACCGGGCGTGTGCTCCGACAGATGCGTGCAGAGCGCCCGGTAATGACTGAACAGCACGGGCGAGCAGGACAGCTCGCGCAGATTGTGGCGTTCGAGCGCGGCGCGGAAGTCGCGCAAGGCCGCGCCGAACACAGGCCGCGCGTTGACCGCGTCGGCCGGGTCGCCCTCCAGGAGCGGCGACAGCCGCACCAGCGCGTCAGCAAAGCGCTGCGCGCTCAGCCAACCGGCTCCGCGCAAAGCGTGCGACGCACGCAGCAACGCCGAGGTGCTCTCGCTGTGCTGCTCGAATGCCAGCAGCGCCTCGGCCAGCGCCAGTTCGGCCGGACGCACGGCGCCGCCGCGCGGGTTCGGCAAGGCATCGAAGGAAACGGGTGCAGCGGATCGAAGAGTCATGGGCAGGCGACACGAAGCTGACGGGCCGTCGCCTCGCGCCGCACGCAGACTGATCGGCTAACGCGCGAACCGGCGACAGGACAATGACAGACTAACGTTGCGACACGGCACGGCCGAGGACGTTCCGCGTCGACGCGTTGGGGCAAACTTCAGAGCGCACCGGGTGCGTTCGATCCGGCGCGCCACGCCGGCTGCGAAACACCATGCCAATGCCGCGCCGCAGGCATGCGGCACGGCCCGCAGCCGGCATGCCGGCTGCTCCCGGACTTCAGATCTGGACCATCTCGAAGTCTTCCTTACGCGCGCCGCACTCCGGGCAGGTCCAGTTAATGGGGACGTCTTCCCAGCGGGTGCCCGGCGCAATGCCTTCGTCCGGCAAACCGGCTTCTTCGTCGTAAATCCAGCCGCAAATCAGGCACATCCAGCTTTGATATTCCATTCTTGTGTCGCGTCGTAGAGTCCGTGGAAACGGGAGCCATGATGGTACCGTGTTGCCGCCCCAATGCCTAGCAATCAGAAACGCGCAATCGTAGCGTGCTACGGCCTTTGGCTATGCAGTTTGCGTCGGCCGGCACGGTGGTTGCGGCGCCATGCCGCGCGCCGGCCGCGGCTGGCTTGCTGCAATGCATCGCGAGATGCGAAAAAACGCCCTCGCGACGGTTTAGGCCGCATAATTGAGTCGATTGCGCACTCTCTGCGCCTAAATTTAGCTCCTTTCTGTCAATCTTCATGCCCAGCGACACGCCTCCGATCGTCCTCACCTTCGGCCTTTCCGATCCCACTGGCGGCTCAGGCCTGCAAGCCGACCTGATGACCCTTGCCAGCATGGGCTGTCATGGCGTCTCCGTGCTCACGGGCTACACCGTGCGCGACTCGGCGAGCTGCGACGAAGTCACCGGGCTCGACCCTGAAGTGGTCGCGACCCAGGCGCGGATGCTGCTCGAAGACATGCCGATCGCCGCGTTCAAGGTCGGCGCCTGCACCCGCGCGGAAGTAGTGAGCGCGATTGCCGAAGTCGTCGCCGATTACGACGACATTCCACTGATTCTCGCCCCCGATTTCACGCTCGACGACGAGCACGTGCTGTCCGCCGACGAACTGCGCGAAGCGATCGCCGATCTGCTCGCGCCGCAAACCACGTTGCTGGTCGCCGATTCCGCCACGCTGCTCGCGCTCGCGCAACCGGACGGCGACGCCGAAGCGCCGAGCCTCGACGCCGCCATCTCGCATCTGCTGTCGCAAGGCTGCGAATACATTCTGTCGACGGAAACCGGCACACACCGGCACGTCAACACGCTGTTCAGCGAAGACGGCCAGTTGCGTCAGGACATGTGGGACCGCGGCAGCCATCGGATCATGGGCTTGACGGATACGTTGGGCTCGGCGATCGCCGCGTTGCTGGCCAACGGTCAGGAGCCCGCTGAAGCGGTGCGCGAGGCGCAGGAATATTTGTACCAGGCCCTGCGCAACGCTTTCCGGCCGGGCATGGGCGCGTATATGCCGGACCGGTTCTTCTGGGCGCGCAGCAGCGACGACGATACGCCGCCGACAGCCGGCAAGGATGCGGCGCCGGGCGAAGCGCGGCACTGATAGCTGGCGCGAAGCGCCGGCCGCTTTCCCGGCGCTTCAGCCCGCAGCAAGCGCCCATAAAAAAACCCGCATTTCTGCGGGTTTTTTCTTTTGGGAAGCACGCCTCGCGGCGCACTCCCCCATGTGCTTCCAACTGGACCTCGTAACGAGGCCCAACTGAAATTACATGTCCATGCCCATGCCGCCCATGCCGCCGGGCATACCGCCGCCCATCGGAGCATCTTCCTTCGGCAGTTCGCAGACAGCTGCATCGGTCGTCAGCAGGAGACCCGCAACCGAAGCTGCGTTTTGCAGCGCCGTGCGCGTCACCTTCGTCGGATCCACGACACCTGCGTCAACCAGGTCGACGTACTCGCCGGTTGCTGCGTTGTAGCCGTAGTTGCCCTTGCCAGCAGCAACAGCTGCCACCACGACGCTGGCTTCTTCGCCACCGTTCGTGACGATCTGGCGCAGCGGCTCTTCCATCGCGCGCAGCACGATCTTGATACCTGCGTCCTGATCGGCGTTCAAGCCCTTCAGGCCGGCGATTGCCGTACGTGCGCGGATCAGCGCGACGCCGCCGCCAGCAACGATGCCTTCTTCCACAGCTGCGCGCGTTGCGTGCAGTGCGTCTTCGACACGTGCCTTCTTTTCCTTCATTTCGACTTCGGTCGCAGCGCCGACCTTGATCACTGCAACGCCGCCTGCCAGCTTGGCAACGCGTTCTTGCAGCTTTTCACGGTCGTAGTCCGACGTTGCTTCTTCGATTTGCGTGCGAACTTGCTTCACACGTGCTTCGATGTTCGCACCTTCGCCAGCGCCGTCGATGATCGTCGTGTTTTCCTTGCCCACTTCGATGCGCTTCGCTTGACCCAGTTCAGCCAGCGTTGCCTTTTCGAGCGTCAGGCCGGTTTCTTCAGCGATGACTTGACCGCCGGTCAGGATCGCGATGTCTTCCAGCATGGCCTTACGACGATCGCCGAAGCCCGGAGCCTTGACAGCAACGGTCTTCAGGATGCCGCGGATGTTGTTCACCACCAGCGTTGCCAGTGCTTCGCCTTCGACGTCTTCTGCGATGATCAGCAGCGGACGGCCAGCCTTGGCGACTTGCTCCAGTACCGGCAGCAGATCACGGATGTTCGACACCTTCTTGTCGTGCAGCAGCACGAACGGGTTGTCCAACACGGCAACTTGCTTGTCCGGGTTGTTGATGAAGTACGGCGACAGGTAGCCGCGGTCGAATTGCATACCTTCGACCACGTCCAGCTCGTCTTGCAGCGACTTGCCATCTTCAACGGTGATGACGCCTTCCTTGCCGACCTTGTCCATGGCTTCAGCGATACGATCGCCGATCGACGAGTCGCTGTTTGCCGAAATCGCGCCGACTTGGGCGATTTCCTTATTGGTCGTGCACGGCTTGCTGATCTTGCGCAGTTCTTCGATCGCTGCGAACACAGCCTTGTCGATACCGCGCTTCAGGTCCATCGGGTTCATGCCCGACGCGACGTACTTCATGCCTTCGCGGACGATCGACTGAGCCAGAACCGTTGCGGTCGTGGTGCCGTCACCTGCGTTGTCGCTGGTCTTGGAAGCAACTTCCTTGACCATTTGCGCGCCCATGTTCTGGAGCTTGTCTTTCAGTTCGATCTCTTTCGCGACCGACACACCGTCCTTCGTGACCGTCGGGCCGCCGAAGCTGCGTTCCAGGACAACGTTGCGACCCTTCGGGCCCAGCGTGACCTTCACAGCGTTCGCGAGGATGTTCACGCCTTCAACCATCTTGGCACGGGCGGAATCACCGAATACGACGTCTTTAGCTGCCATCTTCTAACTCCTTGAATTCTTTAAGATATGACCGGGAAAAGTAGCGACCAGCGCTTACTTTTGCACCACGGCCATGATGTCTTCTTCGCGCATCACGAGCAGTTCGTTGCCGTCGACCTTAACGGTCTGGCCTGCGTACTTGCCGAACAGGACGCGGTCACCAACCTTCACGTCGAGCGCGATTTGAGCGCCCTTGTCGTCACGCTTGCCCGGGCCGACTGCCAGAATTTCGCCTTGATCCGGCTTTTCTGCTGCGGCTTCGGGGATCACGATGCCCGACGCAGTCTTGGTTTCTTGATCCAGACGTTTGACGATCACGCGATCATGCAAAGGACGAAGGTTCATACATACTCCTCTCTTGATTGAGACTGAAGAACGCTGAGAAAACCCGGCTGGCTGAGCCAACCGGCGATGTTGTTAGCACTCTCGTGCAGCGAGTGCTAATTATATGGACGGGTGGTGACAAATTCAAGAAGGGATGCTGCTGTTGGGTGAGATTCACTCAACTTTGGACTTTGTTCACTTAAGTCTGAGCGCCCGAGCGGCGCCCGGCCGCGATCATGAAAGGAAATATCATTTTGAAACAACGGGTTATTGTTAAACCAGCTGTTCCACAATGCCGCGAGCGCAGTGCGACCGCGCGGCTTTTTCTGACCGCATCTGTCCGCGCGTCCGGGTGGCTCATGCTAAATCCAGGGAAAACCCCGCCCCCGAGTGCAATCGTCAGTGACGTTCGGGCAAACGCGCGGCTATCACCGCCCTGCCCCAGAGACAAATTGTACGTTGTGTCTGTATTGGCTCGGTGTCACCCCTTGCTGACGAGCAAACAAGCGCGTGAAGTCCCAGGCGAGTCAAAGCCCAGATTGAGCGCAACATCCTGAAGTGCCATTTCCTGCTGCGAAACACTTTGAATCGACAGATCCATCCGCAGCATGCTGCCGAATGTCGCCGGCGTCATGCGCTGCGGGCGTTCCTTGAGAATGGCTATGCGGAAAGCTCGGTGAACCGGATCGCCGCGGAAGCCGGCGTATCGATCAAGACGCTCTACCGGCACTTCGAGAGCAAGGACGATCTGTTCAGTGCGGTGATGGAAGCGGCCTGCTCGACGACCGGCACGCAGTCCGGTTCGGCAGAGGGAGTCGCCGAGCTTGGCGAGCCTGATTGGTTTAGCGAACCGCCGCCCGCCGCGTTGCCGATCGCGGGGGGGCGAATATCTTCGGCACGCGCTTTCGGAAGAACAGTTGGCGTTGTATCGCGTCGTGACCCGCGATGCCCCTCGCTTCCCCGAACTCGCGCGCCGCTATCGCGAACAGGTTGCGGGTGCACGCCACGCGCTATTCGCGAGCTATCTTGACCGATGGTTACCTGTCACAGGCTGGAAAGTCAAAGACAAGTATGGTGCCGCGGCAACCTTCGCGGCACTCCTTAAGGCCACGCTTTTCGACGAGGCGCTGTTTGGCGTGAAGAGCGCAAGCGAGGAAGAAATTGCATCGTGCGCGAGGATCGCGGCCGTCGAGATGATGGTTCTCATCGAAGCCGGTCAGTTCTAATTCGTTCCGCTGATTCCAAGCCGCGATAGATTCGAGGCATTGCGGAACATCGTGTGTTGACCTGCCTCGCCGGCGGCGCGATGGAACAGCGCGCCGCTGCGGTCAAACACCATTGCCGCAATGCCGTGAACAGCGCCGTTCGCGACAGCATCGTCGAGCAACGGCTTGATGGCCGAATCGTCAAAAGTCCTGATTGGCTCGTGAGTTCGTAATGGAGAATCCGTACGCGGGCAAGCGGGCCGATTTTGCGATTGACGGGATCACGCCCTCGATTGAGATCGTATCGACGCGTATCAGGACTTCGTCAGCCCCGCAGACCGCGCCGGCGACATCTTCATAACGAAAGATCTGCGGTCCTCTATTCCGAGAGCAGACGACGGCTTCCGTTTCTCTTGCTCTCGTTGACAGAGAAAATCGGATCTACTGCGCAGGCGCCGGCACAGGCACGATCGATGCAATCCGCCAACCTTCCGGGGTTCGGACAGCGACTTCATAGACGAGGAACGGAGCGCTCCTCGCTGACGCTTCCGAAGCGCCAAGGGTAATCTGCGTGGGGGCGTACAACTGGGCGACGTCTGCGGTCAGGGGAACAATCTTGATGCTCTCGACGTTCGGCTCGAACTTCCACACCCCTTTGAAGGTTTCCTTGAAATGCTCGATGAGCGCGGGCTTCCCCCAGAACTGGTAGGCGCGAGCCACGAATGCGATCGGGTCGGGTTGGCCAGCTGGCGCGGATGCCAGTACGCGCTCAAACGCGGCAATGTCATGCGCCGTAGCAGCCGCTGCCTGTCGGAGAAAGACGTCTTTGACCTCTTGCCTGTCTTTCTCCGTGAAACGATGCGTGGCGGCGGCGTATGCAGTCGCATTAGCGGCCGCAAGGACCACAACCGCGAGGAATGAAGCGAGTGTTTTCTGTATGCGCATGTGCATCTCCCATTCACTCGGCAGGAACGGGAATTACCGCCGAGATCTTCCAACCGGATGGCGTCCGGATCGCAAACTCGTTGATCAGAAATGTCGCAGTTCTGGCGGGTTGGCCGGCTGCTCCGAGTGTGACGCGAGTCGGTGCATAGATCTGCACCGTGTCGCCGTTCAACGGAATGATGCTTATAGCGCTCTGATCCGGTTCAACGCGCCACGTACCCGTGAAAGCCTTGCGGAAGTGCTCCATGACGGCATCCCTGCCCCAGAACCGGTACGCGCGAGCCACGAACGAGACAGGGTCTGGCTGGCCTGGAACGGCATGCGCCAGCGTGCCGTCGAGCGTGTCGATGTCATGGGCCGTTTCGGCGGCGGCCTGACGCAGGAACAAGTCATGAATCTCCTGCGTATCGCGTGCGGTAACTTCGGCAGCGTGCGCGGAACTCACGGCAGTCATCAACGAAAAGGAAAGTGCAAAGAGGAGGTTGCGGCGCACACCCAACGATCGAATATCCACGATACATAGTCTCATATGCCCGTATATGGAATTTTTTTGCGGCGAGAGAACGGGATACTCTCGCCGCATGTCGCGGGGATCTCAATGCAGATGTGGCGCCCTTGACCTCAGAAAGTCTCTTGATCCATGGTCAGGTCCAGTTGCACGATTCGAGCCATGAATCGCCGCATCGCCAACGCGTCCTCCGTTCCAAATTCCTTTTCGAAGCGTGCTTGCGCCTTCTGCCACGACGGTTTGCTTTGCGCCTCAATCTTGGCGCCCAAGGTAGACAACACTAGTTCTCGCTCCCGGCGATCTTCGCGCCCGACCTGAATCGTGATCAGCCCGTCGCGCTCGAGCGGGCGAACGTTGTGTCCCATCGTTGCCCGATCCATCGACAACACGTCGGCAAGCGCGGCCATTGTCGTCGGCCCGCGGCTGGCAAGGAGACTCAAGATCGTGTATTGCGTGGCCCGCAAACCGGTTTGCGCCATGCAGGCATCATAGAAGCGGGTCAAGCGCCGCGCGGCTTTACGCAGAGCGGTGTTGTTACATACACCAGGATTGATTGCCAGCCGAGACGCAGTCATGTTGGATCAAACGTTAAGATCTTGGAGAAAATATTATGGGCATATAAGACCATTGTCAAGCGAGTTCATGCCGGCCGATTAGCACAGAAGTTCGCTTAGCCCACACCTGGCCGGCCGCGTTCGCGACGACGGCTACGTTGCCCGATCGAACTTGTGTGCAAACCGCTCCGTTGCCCATTCGATAAAGACGCGCAACCGCTGGCTCATATGCCTGTCTGGCGGATACACGAGGAAGAAGGGGTATGGATCCGGTTGCCACGTCGACAGAACAGGCAGGAGTTCGCCACGCGCGATCGCGTCCCTCGCGGCAAACGAGAAGGTTTGAATCACGCCGAGACCGGCCAGCGCAGCCGCGACATGGGCGTTGCTCTCGTTCACCCCCATGCCTTGTAAGCTGCCGATTTCGATTCGCTCGCGGCCCTTCTGAAAACGCATCGGCAACACGCGTCCCGTCCGTGCAGAAACGTAGCTCACGATCCGATGGCCGCTTTTAAGCTGGTCGGGATGCATCGGCCTGCCGTGCTGCTTCAGATAATCGGGCGTCGCGCATGTCACCCACGATGCACGGCCAAGCGGACGTGCGACTAGTGAGGGCTCGTCTACGCTGCCGCCGCGGACGACACAATCTACGTTCTCGCCAATGAGATCGATCTGCCGGTCGCTCACGCCGAGATCGACATGAATGTCGGGATATCGCGCAATAAAGTCGGGCAGTGCCGGGATCAACACGCCGCTTGCGTTCGCCGAGCCGATGTCGATGCGCAACCGTCCGCGCGGACGCTGATGTGCGCTGGCGAAACCCGAGTCGATGTCCTCGAGTTCCTTCAACACGCGCGAGGTGCGCTCGTAGTACGCGGCACCCTCGGCCGTGACGGTGACGCGTCGCGTCGTTCGTTGAAGCAGTTTGACGCCGAGATGCTGCTCCAGTGAACGCACGAGTTTGCTCACCGTGGCGAGTGGCATCTCGAACGAGTCGGCGGCACGGGTGAATGCGCTTCGAGCATCACTTCTCACGAGAACGAGCCGGCGCGTCGATGTCACGCCCGCGGGCGAGCGGCTATACGCACGCTGCCTCTCCGTGTACAACGCCGTACTGGCGGCGCAAAAAGCCCTCGAAAATATCGAGGCGGAGCGCAATATCACTCCAACCGCTCACCGGGAAACCAGTGCCGTTGACCAATGAGGCGGATGACCGCTATCCGCGCCGTAACGACATTTGAGTGACTACTCACGTCGTGCTTCGCGGCTCCTGAATCATCTTCCAGCCGTTGCCGGCGGGGTCGCGGAAACCGGCGTCGACGCTGCCGAAACGATCGACCGGCTCCTGGGTGAATTCCACGCCACTTGCCTTTAGCCGGGCGTAGCTGGCGCGGCAATCGGACACCACGAGGACGAGCGGCGGCATGGCCCCCTTCGCGACCATCGCGCGCAGGGTCTGCGCGGTGGCATCGTCGTGAATGGGCGGACCGGGTTTGAACAGTCCGAGCTGGAACGAGGGTTGGTCCGGATGCTGGACTGTGAGCCACCGGTAGGGACCGTTGACCACGTCCGTATGCACGCGGAATCCGAGTTTGTCGACGTAGAACTTGAGCGCTTCGTCCTGATCGTCGACGTACAAGCCGACCACACTAATACCCTGGTTCATGACACCTCCTTGGTTGATGGCCGGAATGTACCTTTGGCCACACGGCGGCGCTTCTCCAAAACTGCGATGGTGAGATCGGGACGCTGCGCGGCCTTCAGAACGCAGGCGGGCACGCGGTCGAGCTGCTGCATGGCGGCCTGCGCCTCACGGCGCATGGCACTGGGGCTTCGCCCCGTGATGTCGCGGAAGATGCGGCCAAAGGTACCCAGGCTCTCCCAACCGGTGGCGAACGCTATTTCCGTGATGCTGAGCCCAGTGTCGCGCAGCAGGGTATTGGCCTGCTCGATGCGCCGCGTCAGCAGGTAGCGATGCGGCGGGATGCCGAAGGCCCGCTTGAAGGAGCGAGCGAAATGGGCCTCGGAGACGCCACTGACCGCGGCCAGGCGTTCGACGGGCCAGGCCTCGTGCGAGGCGGCATCCATTCGGTCTTTGGCGCGTAGCAGGCGGCGCAGCAGGGCCGGATCCTGCAACGGGTCGACGACGGCCGACGCTGGCGACGAGGCAGGCGGCTGATTGAATTCGGCCATGATCATTGGTCGGCATCCTTGGCTGCAAGGGCAGCACATCGGAGAATGATTCCGGAACCCCTCGATTCTTTCATCGGTCTGCGGCTAGAGCGAATCGGTCGGCACGATTGTCAATTATTCGAGCAAGTCCGTGCGTTCAACGCGCGGCATCGATGAGATCGATGAACAGGTGCGACGCGTTCGGACCGCCTGTGATCGTAGCATTCCGGACCCGCACACAAAACCGTTCGAGGCTGACCAGTATCTCATCAGTCGACTTGCTTCAGACAAACGGTTTGGGACTAGCGATATAGACGTCCGGGTAGTGACGCCTGCATGAAGCCATGCATCGCCAGCCGCGATCCGGCGCCTTCGATCGCGCCTGCGGTTTCGCGATCCGGCGTGATCGACTGCCGACACGGCTCGTGTTCGATCAGTAGTGCTCTGTCGCTGCCGCGTTGCCGGTTGTGGGTGCGGGGCCCGCTGTCGTTACGCCGTGACTGTCAGCAACCGGTCGCGCGCCGGCGCCGCCCGGCTGCCCAGGACGCAACAACAAACCGCCCAGCACACCGGCCGCCGCCGCGAAGATCGCACCGACCAGAAACGCCACGTGATAGCCGCTGTTGAGCGCCGCCGTGGCGCTTTCGGAAGACTGCATCGCGTCGCTGCGCGCGGCGGCGAGACTTGCGAGCACCGCGAGGCCGAGTGCGCCCCCCATCATCAACGATGTATTGACGATACCGGACGCGAGGCCCGAATCGCTCGGATCGACGTCGCTCATGGCCGCCAGCAGCACGGCATTGAACGCGATGCCCGCACCGAAGCCGAACAGGATCATGCCGGGCAACACGTCGAGCACGAAGCTGCCGGTCATCGGTGCCCGTGCGAACAGCGCGAGGCCACACGCCGCGACGAGCAGCCCAACGGCAAGCGGAAGGCGCAGACCGAAGCGCATCACCACGCGCGCCGACAGCCCCAGCGAAAAGAACGCCATGATCAGACTGGCCGGCAAAAACGCGAGCCCGACCTGCATGGGCCGGTAGCCAAGCACGCGCTGCAGATACAAGGCGGAGATGAAGAACCACGCGAACATCGCAGCCGCCCAGAGTACGCCGACCACATTGGCAGTCGCGAGATTGCGCAACCGGAACAGGCCGAGCGGCATCAACGGATGCTGCACGCGCGCCTCGATAACGAGAAACACGGCAAACAGCGCCAGCGCGGCAAATAGCAGGCCCAGCGTCTGCGCCGAGGTCCAACCCGCTTCATTACCGTTCACGACTGCGTACACGGCGAGCATCAGCGAAGCAGTTACCGTCACCGCGCCGGCCACGTCTAGCCGTTCGCCATGCGCATGACCGCGTGCCGCGGGCAAGAGCGCGACGCACAGTGCATAAACGGCGATGCCAATGGGCAAGTTGACGAGAAAGATCCAGTGCCAGCTCAGCAGGTTGGTCAACAGACCGCCGAGCAGTACGCCGATGCTGCCGCCTCCCGCGCAAACAAAGCCATACACGCCCATCGCTTTAGCACGCTCGCCGGGTTCAGTGAACAGATTCATGATCAGCGACAGCGAAACAGCGGAGACGACCGCGCCGCCCAACCCCTGCACGGCACGCGCGCATACCAGCAGGAGTTGCGAATTAGCCATGCCGCATGCGAGCGACGCCAGCGTGAACAGCGTAATGCCGCCGAGGAACAGCTTGCGGTGGCCGTAAAGATCGCCCAGCCGTCCGCCAAGCAGCAGGCAGCCGCCGAAGGTCAGCATGTACGCGTTGACCACCCACACCAGCGAGGTTTCGGTAAAGCCGAGGTCCGCGGCGATCGACGGCAATGCAACGTTCACGATCGTCGTATCGAGCACGATCATGAGCACGCCGAGGCACAGAACGTTCAGCGCTAGCCAGCGTTTATTGCCGTGGATGGAATGGGTCATGCAGAGGCTCCTTAGCCTTGGTCAAACAACTGCAAGCGGATGCCGGCCATGCCGATACCACCAGAAGGCAACGGCATGACCGGTTCCCTTCCGGTATCGATCAACGCTTGCTGAGCATCGCAAACTGCTGGCGCAACGCGTCCGCCATGTACGACCACGAACCCGCGCCGTGACCCAGGAAGCAGGTACGCAAGTGTGGAACGGACATGGCGGTGCTACGTCATGCAGCGAGTGCGGCGGTATCTTTCTTCGCCGAGGCAATGGCCCCATTGCGTGCCTCCTCACCCATCGCCACGCCTTCCGCGCGAATGAAAATGATATCCGTGATGCCCAGAAAACCGAAGGCCGCCTTCAGATAGGTTTCCTGGTGATCGAAGAAGGCTGCAGGCGAGCCTTCGCTGTAAACGCCGCCGCGCGACGAGGCGATGATCAGCTTCTTGCCGCCGCATAGTCCGACCGGGCCGTGCTCCCCGTAGCTGAACGTCTTCCCGGCGACAGAGATGCGATCGATCCAGGCCTTCAGTTGAGAAGGCACGCCAAGGTTGTACATCGGTGCGCCGATGACCACGATGTCGGCGGCCAGGAACTCCTCGAGCGCGAGCTGGCCCGCGGCGACGTCGGACTTCAATGCGTCGTCGACCGGGGCGCCTTGCGCGGCCGCGAGGTGTGCGGCCGTCAGATGGCCGATCGGTGTGACGGCCAGGTCGAGATGAGTGACAGCAAGGTCGGCATGGCGGGCCCGGAAAGTTGCGGCAACCTCCGCCGACAGATCACGACTGACCGAGCCTTGCCCGAGGATGCTGGAGTCTACGTGTAGCAGTTTCATGCGATATCTCCGAAGTGGCAGACGATGCGTATGCCGGAAACCCGCACGATAGGCTCTGACCTCCAATCTGAATAGCCTATATTTCTAGATGAAACCCATCGCTCTGGTAGATACCTACCTCACTGAGTGACGCAGGCTGAGTGTGCCTTCAATGCTGGGCGAGCCGAGCCAAAAAGGCGTCGATCTGGTGTTCTTGCGTGGCCCAGGACGTTACCAGGCGAATCACCGAATGATCGTTATCCGACTTTCTCCAAACGTAGAAAGCAAAGTGCTGCGTCAAAGCCGAAATGACAGAATCGGGCAAGATTGCAAACACTTGATTCGTAGCCGTTTCCGCCTCGAGCGCGTAACCGCCGGACACGATCCCGGAGGCGAGCTTGGCCGCCATGGCATTGGCGTGTTTTGCATTTTCGAAGAAGAGATTCTTGACGCCAAATAACTCCTGAAACTGGATACCTAATAGCCGCCCTTTGGCTAACATGCCGCCGCGCTGCTTGAGGTGGAAAGCAAAATCCTCCGTCAACGCCGGATTGCAAACAACAATGGCTTCACCCAAAAGCGCCCCTACCTTGGTTCCACCGATCCAGAAAATGTCGACGAGCGAAGCAATATCGGCCAAAGTCGCGTCGCTCTTGCTTGACGCCAACGCCGCGCCCAAGCGCGCGCCATCGAGAAATAGAATGAGGCCTCGCTGCTTTGCTAGCGCCGAGATCTGCCGCAGTTCCTCGAGGGAGTAGACGGTGCCTGTTTCGGTTGCATTCGACAGATAGATAAGTCGAGGCTTTGCCATGTGCGGAAAATGAGCATTGCTGGCAAGCGCGGCCTCGATATTGGCGGGCGTGAGCTTCCCGTCTATAGCGGGAACGACGATGAGCTTGTGGCCAGTTGCCTCAATGGCACCGGCCTCCCTGACTACGATATGTCCCGAGCTCACTGCAATGACGGCTTCGTGCGGACGCAGGCAGCTGGATATCGAAACGATGTTGGCCATGGTGCCGCTCGCGACGTAGTGGATCGCTCCGTCGAACGTGTCCCCCAGGCGAGCCCTGATCCGGGTCGTCGCCTCGGCAGAGTACGAGTCTTCCCCGTAAGGTGCCTGTTGGATGTAGTTGGAGTCAGTCAGGGCACGGAGAATGTCGGGATGTGCGCCTTCGCTGTAGTCGTCAAGAAAGCTGAAAGTATTCATTCGGTGTTTCTGCCTTGGATGGAGGCCGCCCAGGATGGGCGCGAGGCCAAAAACCGAAGACTACCGATCCGTCAGCGAAACGCCTTGTAAAAAATTGCTGCCCCGCCGTCAGAAGCGAGCGGGAGTCACGCCGTACGCCTCGCGAAACGCCCGCGTGAAATGGCTTTGATCAAAGAAACCAACGGCGTGCGCGATTTCGGTGATTGGCATGTTCCTATTCGCGTTGATCAACGCCATCGCCTTTTCCAGCCGCATGCGCAGTAACCAGGCGTGGGGCGTCATGCCGACAGTGCGTTTAAACAGTTTCAAGAACCGGAATCGAGCGAGGCCAACAAGAAGAGACAGATCTTCCAGAACGATTTTGTCGGCAAGATGCGCCTCGACAAATTCCCGAACAAGTCGCAGTTGTTCAGACGACAGAGCACCGGCGATAGTTTGGGGGGACGGTTGCTTCAAACGGGCGAACAGCGACTCCAGCAATTCCAGAACGTAGGTCTCGTTCATGATCGGATCGTTTATCCCGTGCCGAAGGGTTGAATGCATCTTGAGCAACTGGTCTGCGAGGCGGCCATCTTGCAGCACCACTGCGGCCTGCGAGGGGAAATAGTGCTTGCCCGTGATTTCCTCGCCGAAGCCATTCAGCAGCGCAGGCGATAGTCGAAATGTCTGAAGCGTGTACGACTCGTCCGCATCGGCGACTCCGTCGTGAACCTCGCCCGGAGGCATGAGCTGAATGGTGCCACGCGTGAGCAACAGCGATTCCCCACGGAACGATTGACGTTGCACGCCGCTGGCAACGAGTGCGATATGGCTGTCAAGATGATAGTGCGGCTCAAAGCGAAACTCGGCAAACCGAGCCGTGCTGAGGATCAAACCGGGGATGTCGGCTGAGTGACTGTATTGGACTTCTTCGGGCATGACTCACCTCCGGTTCGCCGCCGACATCTTGGAGACTAGCCCCGAAAGTTGCGCTGTGAGGCCTTCATTATCCCAGCTTCCTTTGGTCTGCACTTACGCTGTCAGATTTCGCGCTTTCATGTGATCTCCCGACCGAGCTGATTAGCCGATTTGTTAGCGTAATCCGATTGCAGGCTTCTCCTTGGAAGTGCCTCCCGTCGACTCCTTCAACAAAGCGATCAATGCCCGCAGCCCTGCGGGAATATGGCGATTGCCAGGAAAGTACAGGAACAGACCGGGTATGAGCGGACACACAGGCGAGCGATGCGAAGGCGATGCATCACGACTGTTCAATATGTCCGGCTGCGCCTACCATTACGGTAATAGCAGTAGGGAGGCGTATGGACAGCTTCGGTACCGATACTCGCTTTACGGGCTCGATCCCCGAGCTCTATGAGAGCCACCTTGTTCCGCTGCTCTTCGAACCTTACGCCGCAGATCTCGCGAACAGGGTTGCCGGGCGTCATCCGTCACGCGTGCTTGAGACCGCCGCCGGCACTGGCGCAGTGACCCGCGCGATGGCGCATGCATTACCCCTGAATGTCGATCTGGTTGCGACCGACCTGAATCAGCCGATGCTGGATCGTGCGGCGGCCATCGGCACCCTAAGGCCGATCAAGTGGCAACAGGCAGACGCGACCCGGCTGCCGTTCGACGACGCGAGTTTCGACGTCGTCGTCTGCCAATTCGGGGTCATGTTCTTTCCGGATAAAGCGCGTGCGTTTTCCGAAGCTCGGCGCGTACTTCGGAACGGCGGCGTGCTGTTGTTCAACGTCTGGGATCGCATCGAGGAGAACGACTTTGCCAATACCGTCACGGCAACGCTTGCCGGTCTCTTCCCCGCGGATCCTCCACTTTTCATGAGGCGCACGCCGCACGGCTATTTCGACACGGAACTGATCTCACGCGACCTCGCGGATGCGGGCTTCAGCGCGGCGCCGCACTTCGAGACGATTGCGGCGCGTAGCCGCGCGACATCGGCCCGCGCGCCAGCCGTCGGCCTTTGCCAGGGAACGCCTCTGCGCAGTGAGATCGAGGCCCGTTCTGGCGGCGGTGTGGACGACGCTACCTCCGCGTGCGCCACTGCGATCGCCGAGCGATTCGGCACGGGACCGGTGGACGGAAAGATCCAGGCGCACGTGGTCATCGCTCAGCGCTGAGAGGCCCAGCATTGCTGCAGCCGGTTGCAAAGTCAAACGGCCATTCACGCGGCGACTCGCCTCCAACGGCTGCGAATCCGCAGACGCTACCTCCGTTATGTAAGCCCGTGTGACCAAAGCCGAACCACAGACCAGCAGTACCAGTGCAGTGGGTGATCGCCACTAACCCAGCACAAAGAGGCATCCGCCCACGCATGCTGACCTTCGTTAGCGCAGCCTC
Source organism: Paraburkholderia sp. BL9I2N2 (assembly GCF_004339745.1). Taxonomy (GTDB): domain Bacteria; phylum Pseudomonadota; class Gammaproteobacteria; order Burkholderiales; family Burkholderiaceae; genus Paraburkholderia. Next base: position 3,520,118 of record NZ_SMGP01000001.1, read on the forward strand.
AGACATCACTTCCGCTTGCGCCTCCCCTGCACTCCGAGCCCAAATCTCCAAATCCAGAATTGCGCGCTCCGAGTTAATATGGATAGCTGAATGACAACGTGAGAGTAGTCTATGAATGCATCGGTTATCTCTGCCCTGGCTGCACTAGTCGGCGCCGCCATCGGCGGCATGACTTCGGTTCTTGCCTCCTGGCTGACCCAACGCACCCAGGTTCGCGCGGAGTGGCTAGCGCATGACCTCACCTGGCGGCAGGATCTGTACAAGGCGTTCATCGAGGAAGCGACGAAGTGCTATGTCGACGCGCTGCAACACAACCAGCCCGATCTCGCCGGGCTCGGCAACCTCTACGCGAAGATCAGCCGCATGCGCGTCCAGTCGTCGCGCGAAGTCGCGGACGAAGCCGACGTGATCGGACGCAAGATCGTGGACACTTATCTCGCGCCAGACAAGTCCTTCATCGAGATTCGCGAGATGCTCGCGGCTGGCTCGATCGACATTCTCGGCAAGTTCGGCGACGTGTGCCGCGCGGAATTCGAATCGCTGCGCGCGCAGCAGTTCTGAACAGAATACGTGCGCCGTTCAACGCGGCTTCAGTTCGACAGGCGGATCGGCGAGATAGCCGCCGCCGAGCGCCTTCGTCAACACAATCTCCTGACTGAGCACTTGACCCTTGAGCGTGAGCAGGGCGACCTGTTCCGCGACCACGGGCTGGCGCGCTTCGAGCGCCGCGAGCCGGCTCGTCAGCCCGCGTTGATAGTAGGCTTCGACACTGTCCCTCGTGAACGCGACTGATTCGATCCGTTGTTTCTGCAACGCAGTCTCCGCGTCGAGGGACTGCAGACGGCTGCCCGTCTGGGCGACATCGCGTACGGCGTTGAGAACGGCCTGGTTGTACTGCTCGATCAACAGGTTGCTGCCCTCGCGTGCGCCGTTCAGGTTCGCGTTGAGCCTGCCGCCGTCGAAAATCGGCAAGGTCAGGCCCGGAATCAGGTTGATCTGCTGGCTTGCATGCGTGAAGAGGTCTGCGAGGTGCAAGGCGTTGAAGCCGAAAAATGCCTTGATATCGAAGCTCGGATAAAACGCCGCCTTCGCCGCGTCGATCCGGTCGAATGACGCCTCGACATACCATCGCATCGCCTGCAGATCGGGCCGCCGGGCCAGCAGTTCGTACGAGAGCGTCGTCGGCAACGCCGCCTGCGAGCGCGGCAGCGCAACGGGTTCGATGGCGGGCAGTCCGGCGGGCCCCGCGCCGACCAGCGCGCGCAGCGATTCGCGCAACTGCTTGATCTGCCCTTGCGCCGACACGATCTGCCCTTCAATGGCCAGTTGCTGCGCGCGTGCCTCTTCGAACTGGGTACGGGCTTCGAGGCCTCGCGCCGCTCGCCCTTCGTGTGCTTGCACCGCGAACTCCGCGATTTCATGCGATTCGTTCAGCAGATCGATGAGCTGATAAGTCGTTTGAATGCCGTAGTAAAGCTGGGCGACATCCGTCGAGATTTCGATTTCGACAGCGGACGTCTCGGCGAGCCGCGCATTGCTCACGCCGAGCGACGCGGCGACCTCCGCGCGTTGCTTGCCCCAGATGTCCACGTCCAGGCTCGCGCCAAGCCCGACGACACCTTCCGTGTACCACGGCCCCGTCAACCCCGCAGCCGGTTCGTTCCTTGCGAACGGGCCGAGAAAGCCGTTCGCCGAAATATGCTCGCGATCCAGCGACGCCAGCGCCGCCACCTGAAGGTTGGAACCCGCTCTGGCAAGCTCCACATCCGACTTTGCTTGCGCGACGCGCGTGCGCGCGATCACCATGGTCGGCGCATCGGCGAGCGCCTGATCGATCAGCGCGTCGAGCTGGGCATCGCGATAGCGCGTCCACCAACGCGCGGCGGGCCAGCCGTCGCGTGCGAGGTGGATGTCGTCCGCGAGATTGATTTGCTCCGGCGCGATCTCGGTGTAGGGCGTGCCGTTGTGATGGATCAGCGCGCACCCCGACAGCACGGACGATATCCACGCGATGCATAGAAGGCACCGACGCCATCGCCAATCGCACAAACGCGATCGCGCGTTCATGCTCGCACCGCCGGTGATGCCGACGCCGCGACCGGTGCGTCGACGCGCCAGTCCGGCAGCCCCGCGATCTGCCGCGACAGTTCGTCCGCTGCGGCGATGAGCGGCCGATCGGCCAGTTGAGCCGGTTCGACCGCTTGCGCAGCGACCTCGATGCGCCGCGGCGCGCGTGCATCGGGTGGGTTGGCCGCGAGTTCCTCCGCGTACCGGTTGAGTTCGGCGCTGGCCTGTTGCTGGGCCGCCTGCACTGCGTCGATGGTGTGTGGGCTCGACGATCCCGCTTGCGCCACGAGCGCGCTGCGCAACGCATCACCCGCCAGCATGATCTCGCGTCCCTGCGCGAGCACCGTTTGCGCGCGCAGTGTCAGTTGCGACTGCTCGCCTTCCTGCCAGGCGGGCTCGAGCGCAACACGCGAGAGCGTCGTCTCGCAATCGGCCAGCACGGCCCACGCCTGCAACTGCCGCTGTGCATACGGCAGATCATCCCCTTTCCCGGCGCCAACCTGCGATGGGCGCAACTGTGCTGCAATCGCGCGCAACAGGGTTGCGAGCTTCTGTCGCAGCACATCGCCCTCGCCCTCGCGCCAGAACGACATCTGCACGAAAGTCGCCACGCAAACACCCAGCAGAATGCCGACCATCCGGTCGCGGATTTCAGTGAGGTTCGTGCTTGGGCCGAACTCTCCGAGCAACGCAAGCGAGAACGTAAACATCACCTGGAGGCCGGCATAGCTGATCCTCTCCGAACCCGCCGTTATCCACGCCCCTACGGCAACGACAGGCAACACGATCAACAGCAGGCCAACGATGTCGTCGAAATGCGGAACGATGAACACGACCGTGAACAACGCCAGCGCGCTGCCGACGGCGGCCCCGGAGAGCCGCAGCAACGCACGCTGCGTCGATGCGCCGAGGCTCGGCAGCGCGACGATCAGGCAGGTCAGCATGACCGTGTGGACGCCCTGCCAGTCCACGGCGTTGTAGAACACATAGCAGACAAGAACAGCGAGCAGCGTCTTCAGCGAAAAGCGCGTGTACGCAGGATTGGTCCATGCGTCGGGCGCGACCATCGGTTCGCTGGCGGGCGGCTTGCCGGCCGCAGCGGCACCGCTTGTAACAAGATCGGCGTACGCGCGCAGCGCTCGCTGCGATTCGGCAGCAGCAGGAATCGCGTCGGCGGCATTGCGCTCTTCAGGTGTCGCCGTGCTCACGTAGCGATAGGGCTCGCCAGTCATGACCGAGTCATCGAGCGCGCGGCCGTTCGCACGCAACTCGCGCAACATCGCCAGTTGCGCCGCCGACACGCCAGGCCAACTGAGCGGCAGTTCACTCGCTCCGCGATAAAGCCGTGACACGGTCGCAATGCACGCAAGCTGTGATGCCTGATGCTCGCGATAGTTTGCATCACGCATCGTCGTGAACCGCAGCAGCTTCTGCAGCGTGAGCGCGCCTTGCTGGACGGCCGCCAGCGTGATCGGCGCGGCGCTCGCGGTGCCGTCGATCAGCTGCGTCAGGCGCGCGTCCAGCGTCACGAGTTGCCGATGGATTTCCGCCTTGAGTTGCAATTGCGGTTCGGCAGGCAGCAGCAAGGTATTGACCACGAGCGTCAGGGCGATTGGATAGTTGACGGCGATCCACACCCACAACACCGCGCGGATCAGCAGGTCGGCCTGATCGGTCTGGTCCACGAAACTTTGCACGTAGATCACGACGATCGCGACGATGAAAAACACCACGCCGATCTTGAGCACCCGGAGCAGGTACACGCTGCCAAAGAACATCAGACTCGCGATGACGATGCGCAGCAACGGATAGTCGAATGTAAACTTCAACAGCAGGATCGACAGGCCGATGGCGAGCGTCGAGCCGACCATGAACATCACGCCGACCAGCCGCGTCACCACCACGTTCGACTGCGTGACATAGAACACCACGAGTAGCGACAATGCGAGTTCGGGCACCTCGAGCGCCATCGACACGACGATCACGATGGCGCTCGTCAGCATGGAACGCAACATGACGTTCAGACGCCCTGGAAACGGTGCAAGCTCGCGGCTCAGGAAAGCGCCTGCATCGCGCAGCGTGACGGGCAGATAGTCGGCGGCGGTCATGGGTTCCTCAATGGTGCTCGCCGCCGTCGCCGCGCCCGGGTTCCAGCACGGCCACCGCCGACGTACCGACGCGAAACAGTTCCGGGTTCGGCTTGTCGATGCGGATCTTCACCGGGAAGCGCTGCGATACATGCACCCAGTTAAGCGTGCGTTGAATGCGCGGCAATCCGCCGGGCAATGCAAGGCCGGCTTCATCGGGCGCGATACCATAGCTGATCGAGTCGACGCTGCCCTGGAAACGCTGGCCCGTATCGCTCATCAGGTAGACCGTGGCAGGCGTCCCCGCCCTGACGCCCTTGAGTTCGGTCTCGCGAAAATTCGCGACCACGTACCAGTGGCGCGTATCGATCAAGGTGAAGACCGGTTTGAGCGCCGTGGCAAACTGCCCGGTCGATGTCTTCAATGACACGATGCGTCCGTCGAACGGCGCTCGTACCGTCGCATACTCCAGGTTCAGTTCGGCCGTCGCGATCTCCGCCATGACGACGGCGCGTTGCGCGACCAGCGCATCGACGCCGCTCACAGCCGCCGCCGCCTGCTGCGCCTGCAATTGCGCGGCGCTGAGTTCGGCCTGGGTGGAGCGTTGCGCGGTGCGCGCACGGTCGACGTCTTCCGCCGACACATAACCGTGTGACAACAACGGCTCCATGCGGTGCAGCGTGTCGGACGCCTGGCCGGCTGCGGCTCGCGCGCGCTCGACGGCCGCACGCACCGACTGCGCGTTGTACTGCTGCGCATTGACCGTGCGCTGGGTCAGCTCGATCTGGCGGTCGAGCGCGACGAGGGACGCCTGGCCCCGCGCGAGCGCATCCTGGTACGGGCGCGGATCGATACGGAACAGCAGATCGCCCTGCTTCACCGCCTGATTGTCGCGCACGGCCAACTCGACGATGCGGCCGCTGACTTCGGGCACGACGTCGATCGTATCCGCGTAGACATAAGCGTCGTCGGTGCGAGGCGCCCGGTCCCACACGCGGATGACGTAGACGAGCAGCAACAGCGTCACCACGACCATCACGATGGCCGGCCATTTTCTCTTCGATGTCCTGTTGGCTGGGGTCGCCATTCATCCACCCGACAAAAATTCAATGTTGGAAGAACATCAACCACACAGCGAGCGCGAGGAATGCGACAAGCGTGGGATACACCACGGCGGAAGGTCCCATCAGATTGTCGGCCTGTAAGCGCTTGAGGATCAGATAGATGACGACCGTGAGCACGACGCCCGCGACGATACAGAACAGCCAGTCGGGAAAGTACGCGCCCAGCACGCCAATGGATGGCGAATTTGCGCACCCTGACATCGGAACCGCGGCAATCGCGGCCGCGCCGATTGCACGCTTTGAACATCTGCCTCTGGCTAGTGGCATGTGTCGTTTCAAAGTCGTCTCTATGGTTGAAATCAATGTTACGCCTTGCAGATACGCCGATGCGTCTCACCTCGGATTTCGGGTTTTGGGCAGTGAGGGAAACGGCTTCGTGCGCACCGGAGATGTGACGCTTGCTTTGCATTTCCAACAAAGCGCCTTCATCCAAAGGCCTTCTGAAGAAACTGACAGCGCACCTTTCAAGATCGTAGCCTGTGGGCCGCCCGTCGACAGATGGCAGGCGCACCAAGCCGTCACAATAACGCCGAAAAAGGTATTCCGCATTACATGAATATGTAATGCCGCCGCCATGGCTCCTCTTCCTGGTCAAACCCTGACGCACTCCACATTCATGTAGTAGCGGCCCGCAAATGCGCTGACTATCATCAAGCCGGGGTCGAAAATCGGCTCGAGAATCCGGCACGTCACATTGATTGTGCACGGCATCTTTTTGTCTAATGAGAATCGAGGAACCGCATCATGCAAACGCCGTTTGGAGAAGACAGAACGTGGCAGTCCGCGACGGCGCGCCTCTCGAACGAAAGCGAAACGCAACGGCCCATTGTGTCCAGTCGCGTCCGCCCGATGTGCGGCAAAGGCAAGTTTTCGAAATGCGCGATCCGGATTCTGGAGCGCAATGGACAGATCTCGGCAACCATTGCGTGGAGCGACGCGACCTCCTGCTGCTACGGCGAACAGACATGGCGGCGCTGCATCGCGAGGAAAGCCGGGGTTTGCGCACTGAGCGGCCAGACCATTGCAACAGGCGATGCCGTGTATCGACCCAGGCGTGGCCGACCTGCCCCACGAAACGTCGAAGCGATGATTCTGGCTACCGTCATGGACGCTACCCCCGTGGAGGAAACAGTCTGACAGGTCAAATCCGGCTCTGCGTCAACAACGATGACGTCATGCTCGGCCGACGTATTTCATATCTACGTAATCCGAATCTTGTTCCGGTGTCCTGCCGTAACTCAATCAGTGTCTAGCGCCAATCGCCTGTCCAGGCTGATTCCAGATTCATGTAATAGCCGCGCTTCGCCACGCTCACTAACATCAAGAACCTGACATTGCGGACCGTTCAGATCAGCCACTACGGCTGGGTGATTGCACCGCGCTCATGCGGACGTGTCTCTTTGGTCTCTCTGCGAAAGCATCGCACTCGTAGTAATTCATTCACCTATGGAGATGTGAAATGGCGACGATAGCTGCCGACTACATGGTTGGTGCACTAGTCAACGCGGGCGTGAAGCGCGTGTTCGGTGTCGTGGGGGATTCGCTCAATGGTTTCACGGACTCGCTGCGCCGGGATGGTTCGATTGAATGGGTTCACATGCGGCATGAGGAAAGCGCGGCTTTCGCCGCTGGCGCCGAGGCTCATCTCACGGGACAGCTCGCAGTCTGCTGCGGAAGTTGCGGTCCAGGGAATCTACACCTCATCAACGGCTTGTTCGACTGCCAACGCAGCGGCGTTCCCGTTCTTGCTATCGCCGCGCATGTCCCAAGCACGGAAATCGGCATCGACTATTTTCAGGCGACTCACCCCGAAATCCTGTTCAAGGAATGTAGCCACTACGTCGAACTCGTCACCAGCCCGGACCAACTGCCGCAGATTCTGGGCCGCGCCATCCGGACAGCGGTTGCGCGTAAAGGCGTCGCTGTTGTCGTCATACCTGGAAATGTGGCGCTCGGACCTCTCACCAAACCTGTGCCGACCTGGAGCGCGCCTTCCGCTCCGGTGATTCACCCATCAAATGACGATGTGACGGAACTCGCAGGCCTGCTGAACCGTTCGTCGCGAGTGACGTTGCTGTGTGGGGCCGGCTGCAAGGATTCCCATGCGGAAGTCGTAGAACTCGCCCGCAAACTACAAGCACCGATCGTGCACTCGCTGCGAGGCAAGGAATACATCGAATACGACAACCCGTTCGATGTGGGCATGACGGGCCTTGTCGGTTTCGCTTCTGGTTATTCCGCGATGAAGAGTTGCGACATGCTCTTGATGTTGGGCACCGACTTCCCTTATCGACAGTTCTACCCGGAGAAGGTGACTATCGCGCAGGTCGATACAAGGGCGGAAGCGCTCGGCAATCGATGCCCGATAGAGCTTGGCGTATTGGGAACCGTCAAGGATACGCTCAATGAACTTCTTCCCAAGATTCAGCAGAAAACGGACAGCAGCTTTCTGAATCGCGCACTCGACGACTATCGCAAGGCTCGCCAGAGTCTGGATGCGCTGGCGGAGCCGGAAGCGGGCAGCAGCACGATCCATCCGCAGTATGTGACGCGGCTCGTCAGCGAACTCGCGGACGAAGATGCGATCTTCTCCTGCGACGTCGGCACGCCCATCGCATGGACCGCGCGATATCTGAAGATGAACGGCAAACGACGACTGGTCGGTTCGTTCAACCACGGTTCGATGGCCAATTCGTTGTTGCACTCGATCGGCGCGCAGGCCGCTTTCAGGGACCGACAGGTGATCTCGATGTCGGGTGACGGCGGCTTCACCATGATGATGGGCGAGTTCCTGACTCTGATTCAAACCGGTTTGCCGGTCAAAGTCGTCGTGCTCAACAACGGAACACTCGGCTTCGTGGAAATGGAGATGAAGGCCAGTGGGTTCATCGATACGGGATGTGACCTGAAAAATCCGAACTTCGCCGCGATGGCCAACGCGATAGGAATCAAAGGCGTGCGCGTCGAGCATCCTGCGGAGCTGGAAGGCGCCCTGGCCGAAGCATTCGCCCATCCGGGCCCGGCTCTCGTCGACGTAGTGAGCGCGCGTCAGGAACTCGTGATGCCTCCTGCGACCACCACTGATCAGGCCTACCACTTTGGGCTGTTCATGCTTCGTGCCGTCATGGACGGTCGAGGCCAGCAGCTCATCGATCTCGCAAAGGTCAACCTGTTCCGGTAACGCGGTCCGCAAAACTCAACGGAAATCGAACCATGTCCAGCAAGGTCGCCAGCACCGTCAATGTTGCATCAGACCGCCAGCCCATCCACATGGGTTTCGTCATCGCCTGGCTTTTCTGTGCCGCCTTCTACTTCATGCAGTACATGCTGCGTTCGGCGCCGGGCGTGATGATACCCGAGCTGAGTGCGGCGTTCGCCCGGGATGCGCTGGGCGTGGGCGCGTTAGTCGGCCTGTACTACTACACCTATGCGCTGTTCTCGATCGTTTGCGGTGCGTTGCTCGATCGGCTCGGCGGCAAGGCGGTCATTCCGGCCGGCATCGTCCTCGTTGCCCTCGGCGCGGCGCTGTTCGGTCTGGGCAGCGTGGAGGCGGCGCAGGTCGGCCGCCTGCTGCAAGGCGCGGGTTCGGCGTGTGGGTTCATCGGCGCGGTGTATCTCGCCACGCACGGCTTTCCCCCGCGTTCTCTTGCGACGGCGGTGGGATTCACTCAATGCTTCGGCATGCTGGGCGGCTCCGCAGGGCAGTTCGCCGTTGCCCCGCTGATTCACGGCCTCATCACGTGGCAGAAGTTCTGGTGGCTGTCCGGCCTTGTCATCCTCTTGATCGCCGTGCTGGTGTTCTTCGCGACGCCCGCAGTCCATGACGACAGCCCAGCCAACCAGGGCTCATGGATGAAGATGTTCGCGCCATACAAGGAAGTGCTGTCCAATCCGCAGTCGTATCTCTGCGGCTTCTGCGCCGGCTTGCTGTTCCTTCCGACGACGATCGGCGACATGATCTGGGGTATTCCGTTCCTGCACAACGGTCTCGACGTCAGCTATGCGGAGGCTGTCAATCGTGCGAGCATGGTGCCGCTCGGCTGGGTGATCGGCTGCCCGCTGTTAGGTTACCTGTCTGACCGTCTGGGGCGTCGCAAGCCGGTGTTGATTGCCGGCGCACTCCTGATGCTTGTGTCGGGCGCGGGCATTTTCTATCTGCCAGCCGGTGTGGCGCCGCCATATGTGCTCGGGCTGCTGCTCGGCATCGGCTCCGGTGCGGCAATGCTGCCCTACACGGTCATCAAGGAAGTCAATCCGGACAACGTGAAAGGCAGTGCCAGCGGCGCGATCAATTTCCTGGTGTTCACGTTCAGCGCCTTGCTCACGCCCGCATATGGCAAGCTGCTTGCCCACGTCGCGAGCGGCGGCGCAATGGACCTGCCGGTGTTCCGCGCAGCCGGCTCGTGGCTGCTCGGTGGCATCGTGCTCGCAATGGTGCTTGCGATGTTCATGCGCGAGACCGGACCACGCGGACGTGCGAACGCGTGAGACTGTACGGCCAGGCTAGCGTTTTGTGATCCTATCCGAAGGATGGGCCGCCGACGCCACGACGTTCGGGCGTTTGGTGGCCGCAAGATTTCCGTATCGGGTCGGTGCTAACACGCATCAGGCGTCAGGCATCGAACGTGGTTGTCGACGACGTTTCGAGTTGCAGTTTGCCAGCCTGCCGGACGAGAGTGGCAAACGAATCCGCCTGCATTTTTTTCATGATGTGGCCGCGATGCACCTGCACGGTGTATTCAGTGATGCCAAGGATTGCCGCCGCCTGCTTGTTGAGCAAACCGCTTGCGAGTAGCGGCAACAGCTCCTGCTCACGAGGTGTCAGCGATTGATAGAGCGCTTGAAGCGTCGCTGCATTCCGCGCTTCCTCGCGAAGAACGTATGCTCTCGCGAGAGCCGCGTCGACCGCGCGCATCAATGCATCTTCATCGACAGGCTTGGTGAGGAAGTCGACAGCCCCGCCTTTCATGGCAAGAACTACGGACGGCACATCTCCCATTCCGGTAATGAAAATGACCGGAATGGGAGAGTCCATGCGAAGAAGCTTCTGGACTTCCAGGCCATTCATGCCTGGCATTCTCATATCCAGGATCAGACATGCCACGACATTTCGATGCGGTGTGTCCAGAAACTCTTTACCGGAGCTGAATGCCTGGACGTCTCTTCCGTTTGCGCGCAGCAGCGCAGAGAGTGCTTCTCGCACCCGGCTGTCGTCGTCCACCACATAGACCAGTTCGTTTGCGGATTCCATGGAACCCCCTGTAGTCAGGCAAACCTCCCCTAACGTCGGTACAGTCGATCTGCGATAGACGCGCAGAATGTGCCTCTCAGGCGGGCGTGCCGACGAGAAATTATAGCCGTGGGAATCGTTGCCCGGAAGCGTAGGGAGCCGCATCGTGCATTACATGATTATGTAATGTCAGCGCCGTATATGAAATTGTAGGCTGAGCGTTCCGCCTTGTCCGCTTGATTGGAAATCCCGATGCGGCGCACTCGGAAACACGTCATTGCTATCAGCCCACTATGCTCTTCCAAACCGCGTCTTCGAAAAGCTTTGATCACCAAATTCAAGCAGCGATTCGCTATGGTGTGACGGATCGCTGTCTCCTCGTATCCGTTTCGTGCGCGCTGCACTGCGCGCGACTAGGCCTCGCACGTACTACATAAAACATCCGACGACACCCCCGCTCAATTTGCGCAAGGCACCATTGCGCTGGAAGATCCTGCCATTGGGGGAGACATGCAAAGTACCACTGTCCAATGTGCCGACGAACTCGGAGGTTGACATGCTTACCGTGTTGATACCACGTTCGTCTCGGGATGTTGCCCTCAGCGTCGCCGTATCCGGTGCGTCGAGCATGGCAGGATTGCTAGAACCGGTTTCGGGCATCATCAGCCTCCTCTTTGTTGTCCTGATCGCGCACTTTTTCGGCAGGAGCTTCGGGCGTCTGGCCGCTGGGTTCGCCTCGCTTGGGATAGCCGGAATGGCGTTCACCGCCGGTCACCCTCCGCTTGCCTCCGGCTCTATCGCCCATTCCGCCGTCGCAATCGCAGCGGCATGGCTTTGTGCCGAGCTGGCCTCCCGGCGCCCCCGGCAGCCTGACTCAACGGCCGGATCGAAGGATGGACAGTTCGATGAGCAACTCCGCCAACTGAACCAGACACTTCAAAGTATTAGTAGTCTCTTTCCCGGCCATGTGTGGACCGCGCTGCCCACTGGTCACATCGAATACCTGAGCCCCAGCCTGTGCGAATACACCGGCATAAAGGAAGCACACCACTGTGACTCTTTCCGAGCCGCAATCCACCCTGACGACCTGGAGACAAACGACCGATACTGGGGGACGCTTCTGGCCGGAAACGACATGGGAGAGCTCGAGCTTCGACTCCGACGTACTGACGGCGAGTACCGGTGGTTTCTCTGCCATGTCAAAACGATAAGAAACGAAAGTGGACGGCTACTGCGATGGATCGGTGTGAGCTGGGACATACACGACCGCAAGACCGCCGAATCCCTGCTTCGAATCGAAGAGGAAACCTATCGGCGCATTGTCGATAGTGTGCCGGCATGCGTATGTGTCGGTGGACCCACCGGCGAGCTTGTCTACGTGAATAAAGTCGGCGTCGCCGCGTTGGGACGACCGATGGAGGAAATAGTCGGCGACCGATGGATGGCTTACATTCATCCCGATGACCTGGCCGCCGCACGACAGCGATGGAATGCGTGCATTGCCGCGCGTGAACCGGTCGACATTGCCGTGAGGATGCTGCGGCGCGACGGCATATACCGCTGGCAGCGTCTTCTCGCCGAGCCATCACGCTCGTCGAGCGGGGACGTCATCAACTGGTACCTCGTCGGAATAGAAATGGAGGAAACCATTAAGGCTCAACAGGCGTTGGCGGCCAGTGAGAAAGAAGCCCGAGAACTCCTCGATCGATTACCCGGCCGCTTCGCTACCCGGACAGAACACGAGTTCGACTACGTGAGTCAGCAGATTCTCGAGGAAACGGGTACGACGCTTGAGGGCATACAGAATCTCGGCTTTCTGAGTTTCATTCACCGCGATGACCGCGACCGGATAGAGGCGGGCCATCGTCGCTCTCTTCAGGAAAAGAGCGCGCACGATACGACCTATCGATGGGCAGACCGCGACGGTAACTATCGATGGCACCACGCGCGCTCCGTTCCTTACTTCAACGAGGACGGAAGCGTCTACAAGTGGTATGCCGTGACTGTCGACATTGACGATCTTTACAGGTCTAAAGAGGTCATCCGCGAAAATGAGGTTCAACTGAACTGGCTGGCGGAAACCGTTCCTGGCCTGCTCTGGCGTACGGACTGCCATGGCCGCCTGCAATACGCCAACAAGCGCACTGAAGACTACACCGGGCTACAGCTCGATGATTTGGTGGCGAACGGCTGGCTTCACCTGGTGCATCCGGATGACTCCGCGTCGACCGTTGAAGCCTGGCAGAATTCCATCGATAGCGGGAGGCCTTTTGACTGGGTCTATCGGCTCCGCGCGGCCGACGACACGTATCGATGGTTTCAATGCAAAGGCGCACCTATGCGGGGTGCGAACGGTGACATTTTGAATTGGTATGGGCTTTCGACGGATATCCACGACCGGCAGTTAGCCGAGGAGGCTCTTCGCTCGGAAGAGCTTAATTTGCGAAGGCTCGTGGACGCATTGCCCGTGATGATCTGGCGCGCCACACCGCAAGGAGATGTCGACCGGTGGAATCGACAAATGCTGAAGTTCATGGGCAAGGGCGAGGAAGAATTCGACAGAGAAATGTTACTTAACCTCATCCCCGAAGCTGACCGCCTTCGCGTCCGTTCGCGCTGGAGGCAAGCTGTCCAGGAAGGTGCGTCCTATCAGGACACGTACCAGGTGACGGGCGCCGATGGGAAACTGCGCTGGTATCTCGCTCGCGGCGAACCGTTTCGCGACGAGAGCGGACAGATCCTGCACTGGTACGGCGTATGTACGGACATCAACGATCTCAAGCAAACGGAAGCAGTACTCGAACAGCGGGAGCACCAACTACACGAGCTTATCGAGACCATCCCGGCCATGCTCTGGTGCAATGACCCACAAGGCAGGCTCACTTACGTCAATCGGAAGACCTCCGAATTTGTTGGCCTGGATATTTCACAACTCGAGAACCTCGGCTATCAGAAGACCTTCCATCCCGACGATCTGGACAGCCTGCTTCAGGCGTGGACACACTCAATCGAGACTGGCGAACCGTACTGCCATGTTGCGCGGCTTCGCCGAAAAGACGGCGTCTATCGCTGGTACCAGAACACTGCCGAAGCAATGAGAGACGCCGACGGCAACATTGTTCAATGGTATGGGCTCAGTCTTGATATCGACGAGCGCAAGCGCGCGGAGGACCGGCTCAGACAGACTCAGGCTGAACTCGCGCGTGCAACCCAGATTGCCACGGTCGCAGAACTCTCGGCGTCGATCGCACATGAACTCAATCAGCCTCTCACGTCCGTTATCGCCAATGCGCAGGCTTGCAAACGGTGGCTCGCGGCGTCTCCGCCCAATTTGGGCGAAGCCAGGGTTTCCGTGGAGAGCGTCGTTCGAGATGCCCGTTCCGCGGACGAGACGATGCAAAGCATCCGCGCACTGTTCAAGCGGCAAACATTCCAGAAACGGGAACGGAATGTGAAAGACATGGTCCTCGAAGCCGTCCGTCTGCTACGGGAAGACGAAACCAGACGTAGCGCCGACATCGAGTTCGACTTGCCCGATGGCCTGCCTCCAGTGTTCGTCGATCAGATACAGATTCAGCAGGTTCTTCTTAACCTCATCACGAACGGCATAGAGGCCACGGAGAACTCGGGACGCACACCCAGGATTCTAATTGCCGCAAGCCCGGTTGACGACCGGTCCATACTGCTCGAAGTCATCGATAACGGCTCGGGCATCGTCGACGACGACAGCATATTCGACGCATTCGTCACGACCAAGTGCAAGGGGATGGGCATCGGACTTGCGGTGTCCCGTTCCATTATCGAGGCTCATGAGGGTCGGCTTACCGCCTTCAATAACGAGGGCTACGGAGCGACCTTCGGCGTCGTCCTCCCCGTCTTGCCTGTCCAGATTTCCCCACCGGAGGTGGGCGCGAGATAGTGCAACCGGGCGACTTTCGCCATGCGTCCGCCGCCTGCTCCAATGCCCTCCGTCGCTTCAACCACAGAGCCTCGTCGACAAAAACAGACTTGACTCCAGATTCATGTAATAGCCGTCAGACATACGGCCAATTACCATCGAAACCAGGTAGAACACTGGAGCGACCACGGCTCGATGACTTCAACGCTGCTATCGCAGTCGCCGGTCTGCGCCGGTTACTGTCCCAATACAGCGGCCTCAAACGAATGGATATTTAAGCAATGATTCGCATTGGAAATCTGACTGTCTTCCCGGACCGGCGAGAGATATTCGTCGACGGCTCGCCTGTCGAGCTTGGCTGCAGAGCGATGGATGTTTTGCTCGTCCTTATCGAAGCAAACGGCGCACTGGTGACAAAGGAGAAGCTGATAGATCAGGTGTGGCCGACCACCATAGTCGTGGACAACAATCTTCACGTGCACATCTGCGGGATTCGTAAAATGATGGGCGAGGATCGTAAGTTGCTGGTATCCGTACCTGGCCGCGGCTATCGTCTGTTGAGACCGGTTCAGCTACCGCATGCCGCCTCGATTTTCGTCGAATGTACTGACTCAAGGCGGGGTGCGCAGTAGTTTTTTCTCTTCGAGCGCGCAACTCGCCTGGCGCGACACGTCCCGCTCAAAACAACTTGCCAAGCCAGCAAATCTGGCAGAGCTTGTCCTAAGGCAGAGGTGGACCGACCACCGACGCCTTCAGGCGATGCTGTCGAGCAGGTCCAGCAACGCGTCCCCATCGACAGGCTTTCTGAAGAAGCCTAGTGCGCCTCTCTGCTGATAGTAGTTTTCAGCATGCTCGCCCGGTTTGCCGGTAATAATGATGACGGGCATTGCTGCGCCAGAAAGAACCACACGCTGGAGTACTTGCAAGCCGTCGATGGGCCGCATTCCCAAATCCGTTATAACGCATAACAGCTCCAGATAGCCGTCTGAAAAGAAATCCTGTGCCGATTCGTAGAGCCGTGTTCCATACCCGCCTGAGGCCAACAGGTTTGCAAGAGAGGTCAGAACCCGCCGATCGTCATCAATCACGGCAACGGTTCGAACCGGAGGCGCGAGCATTTCTTTCCTCCGGGCCATGGAGTCTCACAAAGGTTTGGCGTTGGCGTCAGGCATCGAACGTGGTTATCGACGAGGCTTTGAGTTGGAGTTTGCTTGCCTGCCTGACAAGAGTCGCAAATGATCCGCCTGCATTTTTTTTCATGATGTGGCCGCGATGCATTTGCACGGTGTATTCGGTGATACCAAATCGAAAGGCTTTGTGGGGAAATCAACTGCCCCGTCCTTTATGGCAAGACCGTAGTTGAATGCCTGGACGTTCGTTCCGTTTGTGCGCAATAGTGCAGAGCGTGCTTCTCGCACCCGACTGTCGTCGTCAGCCAGATAGACCAGTTCGTTTTCGGATTCCATAGAACCCCTCTGCGATCAGGTAAAAACCTCTCCTAACTTCGGTACAGTCGATCTGCAGCAGGCCCGAAAATGTGCTGCTCAAAGGGCGTGCCGATGAGAAATTATAGTCATCGGAATCGTCGTCCGGAAGCATGAGGAGCCATGTCGTGCATTACATGATTATGTAGTGTCACCACCACGTATGAAGCTGTAGGCTTATTGTTTGGCCTCATCGGCCGCGGCGCATAGCGCCGGTTGTTCCAGATACACCATCTTCTACAGCGTAATCACGGCCGTCACCAGAGCCAAAGTAACTATTTATGCTTGAACGCTGCTTACAAAGGAATATTGGCACTTGTCCAAGTGTTCAATGATTTGAGGCTCGATTGCGCCTCGCCAATCAACCAGGCCCGGCCTCTACGCCAGGACATTTCCGTAGGATACGTGTACTGCTCGGGGTGCAATGCGAGTCCATTCACACAGTTCTATGAAAAATTCAAAACCGATCCGCGCGTTCAGACAGCCGTCATTGATACCAGCCATCACTGTATGCTCACCGAGCCATTGAAAACCATCGAGGTCCTCGCTAACCTCGCATAAGCGGGTGTCTCTCATTCCTGTCTACTGGCCACCCTTGCGGATGTGCGGCGCGCATTGTCTTTGGTTAAGCCGGGTCGAAATATAGTCGTGGTTCACTTGGCTTCCGAACGATGAGCGAGTGCGATCGCATCGAGACCCGCCAGCACGAATCGCACAAAATCCTCTGCAAGCGCATCCTTGTCCCGGGCGATAGCGGGCAATAGAGCGGACTGCATCTGCTTTGGCGCGATCATCATGGCGATGCAGGGCAACACTGAAAACATCAAAGCCCGCTGAACCACGGGCGTGGTCGGGTCCAGCCCCAGCACGCCGCCGATCACCTTGAGCAGGAATGCGGCCTTCGGACGCACCGCTTTCTCGATGAGCGCCGGGATAGCTTTCGACGGTGACAGCACTTCGCGCAGCATCAGCATAAAGCCCCAAGGCGTGCCCGCGTTCGTTGAAAGACCGACGAAACGCGAAAGGACCGCGCGCAACTGATCCTTGGGATCGTCGAGGCCCGCAGCAAGCGCGGCCAGCTCGTCAAGACCCACGACTTGCCGGTGCGCCTCGACCAGCGCTGCTTCGTAAAGCGCTTCCCTGCTTCCAAAGTGATAGTTCACCGACGCCATCGGTGTGCCCGCGCGTTCGCAAATTTCCTTGCTGGTGGCATCCGCGAAACCACGTTCGGCGAACACCCGGCCTGCAGTCTCGAGCAGGTGCTGACGAGTCGCCGCGCCGTCAGGGCGCGAGGCCCGTCTAGGCTGGGTCGCGGCTGTCTTTTTCGGGGTGGTCGGCATGGTCGAAGACTTACATTCCAGAAATAGTTTGAATTTGAATTCAAATTCGCATAGTATCCATTCTACTTGATCTGCGTCCGGTCCGCGAACGGACGCGCCGACATGAAATGCTGAGTCAGCACGGCAGCCGGATCGCCCTCGCGGAGACCGCAGATTGAACTCATCGCGCGCGTTCCGTCGTGTTGAGTCGATCCGCCCAGTGTCCCGATCGGGACACCACAGGGTTTTAATTATGGATGACTTATTAAATAAAAATCTCTCGGTGGGCGTTTTGTCTAACCCCACGCGAGCGCAACGATTTGCCGGCGCCGCACTTTCCGTGCTGCTCGTCGCGCTGCTATCGGCCTGCTCGCGGCACGAAACGGCGACTTACCAAGGCTACGTCGAAGGTGAATTCGTCTACCTCGGCTCCTCGCAAGCCGGCAAGCTCACGGCGTTGTCGGTCTCTCGCGGACAAACGGTCAAGGCGAACGCCTCGCTATTTTCCCTTGAAGCCGACGATGAAACCCACGCGCTCGTCCAGGCGCAGCAACAACTCGCGGCGGCCCGCGCTCAACTCGCCGACATCCGGACCGGCAAGCGCGTGCCCGAAGTCGACGTCAACCGTGCGCAACTGGCCGAGGCCGTAGCCAACGCCCGCAAGGCCGCGCTGCAGCTGACGCGAGACGAAGCCCAATTCCGCGCGGGCGGCATCGCAAAAGCTCAACTCGACGATTCGCGCGCGAATGCCGACTCCACCGCCGCACAGGTTCGGGAGCTCACCCATCAGGTCGACGTGGCTCGCCTGCCGGCCCGTTCACAACAGATCGTCGAACAGGAGGCGCAAGTAGCCGCTGCCGATGCCGTGGTTGCGCAGGCGCAATGGAAGCTCGATCAGAAACGCGTCAGCGCGCCATCAGAAGGCCTTGTCTATGACACGCTCTATCGCCAGGGTGAATGGGTGTCCGCCGGCAGTCCGATCGTTCAGATGCTGCCGCCGCAGAACGTCAAGGTGCGTTTCTTCGTTCCGGAGACGATCGTCGGGCAGTTGGCACTCAATCGCGGCGTGACGCTGCATTGCGACGGCTGCGCGGCTGACGTGCCAGCGAAGATCACTTACGTGTCGAATCAGGCTGAATACACGCCGCCCGTCATCTATAGCAACGAAAGCCGCGCCAAACTCGTGTTCATGGTCGAAGCCCACCCGTCGATTGCGGACGCGACGAAGCTTCATCCGGGCCAACCTGTCTCGGTGGTGCTGCAATGAACGACGACACCCAACAGTACGTGATCGACGTGCATGACCTGAACAAGCGCTTCGGCAACAAGCACGTTGTCAACAACGTTTCGTTGCAGGTCGGCCGCGGCGAAATCTTCGGCTTTCTCGGGCCAAACGGCAGCGGCAAGACGACGTCCATCCGTCTCATGTGTGGCTTGCTTACGCCGGATTCGGGCAGCGGCACCTGCCTCGGCTACGACATCGTGCGCGAGAGCGAGCAGATCAAGCGCAATGTCGGGTACATGACCCAGCGCTTTTCCTATTGGGAAGATCTGACCATCCGCGAGAATCTCGACTTCGTCGCGCGCATCTACCAGATGCGCAACCGGCGTGAGGCGGTGGATCGCTCGCTGGAATCGCTCGGCCTGCAAACGCGCGCGAACCAGTTGACCGGCTCGCTGTCGGGCGGTTGGAAGCAGCGGCTCGCGCTGGCCGCCTGCATGTTGCACGAGCCGAAACTGCTGCTGCTCGACGAGCCCACCGCCGGCGTGGATCCCACCGCACGGCGCGACTTCTGGGAAGAACTGCACCGCCTCGCCGCCACCGGCATATCAGTGCTCGTCAGTACTCACTACATGGATGAAGCCGAGCGCTGTCACAAGCTCGCTTATATCGCTTACGGGAAGATGCTCGCGCGCGGCACCGCGAGCGAAGTGATCGAATCACAAGGCCTTTCGACGTGGTCGATCCATGGCGAACACCTGAGCAAGCTATCCGAGCAGCTTCGCACGACGCCCGGCGTCGACCAGACTGTCGTGTTCGGTTCCGCGCTGCACGTCAGCGGGCGCGATCATGAAGCGATCGAAGCTGCGGTGCGGCAAGCGGTGGCCGGAACCTCGCTGCGCATCGAACCGATCGGCACGGGGCTCGAGGATGTGTTCATCTATCTGATGAGCCATTCGAAAGACAATTTCGGAGCGCCGTCATGAGGAATCGCACCGTCTTCTCCTTGACGCGCTGGTGGAGCATCGTTCTCAAGGAGTTTCTTCAGCTGAGGCGTGACCGCGTCACGTTCGGCATGATCGTCGGGTTGCCGATCATCCAGCTGGCACTGTTCGGCTTCGCGATCAATACCGACCCGAAGCATCTGCCGACAGCCGTCATCATCCACGACCAGAGCGAGTTTTCCCGCAGCTTCGTTGCTGCGATGACGAACTCCGCTTATTTCGACATCGTCGAAATCTTGCCTGACGAAGAGGCCGGGCGCCGCGCGCTCGCTCAGGGCAAGGTGCAATTCGTGCTCAACGTGCCGGTGGATTTCTCGCGCAAACTGCTGCGTGGCGAGCATCCGTCACTACTGGTCGAAGCCGACGCGACCGATCCCACCGCAACGAATACCGCCGTCAGCGCGCTGCCGAAACTCGTCCAGCCGGTCGCGAACAAAGATCTCACGGGGCCGCTCGCGCACCTGAACGGCACGCAAAATGCATTCGACGTGCAGGTTCACAATCTCTACAACCCCGAAGGCCTGACGCAATACAACGTCGTGCCCGGACTGATGGGCGTGATCCTGACTATGACGCTCGTCATGATGACCGGCCTCGCCGTGACTCGCGAGCGCGAGCGCGGCACGATGGAAAACCTGCTCGCCACTCCTGTTCTGCCAATCGAGGTGATGACCGGCAAGATCGTGCCCTATGTCGTCATCGGGCTGATTCAGGCGTCGATCATTCTTGCCGCGACGCGCTACGTTTTCCACGTTCCGTTTGTCGGCAGCGCGCTGGCCATCTATCTCTCGGCGCTGCTTTTCATCGCGGCGAATCTGACGGTGGGCATCACGCTTTCTTCGCTCGCACAAAACCAGTTGCAGGCGATGCAACTCACCGTCTTCTACTTCCTGCCGAACATCCTCCTTTCGGGTTTCATGTTCCCTTTCGCGGGCATGCCGGCATGGGCGCGGTTTATCGGCAACCTCTTGCCGCTGACCTATTTCAACCGACTGATTCGCGGCATTTTGCTCAAGGGCAATGGCTGGGCCGACCTGTGGCCGTCGGTGTGGCCGATGGCGCTCTTCACGGCAATCGTCATGGCCATTGCATTGCGCTTCTACCGGCGCACGCTCGACTAGGGGGACACGATCATGAAGCAACTCGTTTTCCTGTGCTCACTCGTGCTGTGCGGCTGCGCAGTGGGACCGGACTTTCACGCGCCCGCGGCGCCGGACACGCAAACCTACACGCACAAGGCCGAGTCATCTCGTACGGTATCGGCCGGCGGCACAGAGGGTTCCTCGCAAACCTTCACGGCGGCGGACACGCCACTACCGATGTGGTGGCGCCAGTTTCACTCGGCGCAGCTTGACCGTCTTGTCGAGAAGGCGCTCAGCCAAAGCCCTACCCTGGCGCAAGCCCGCGCAAAGCTGATCGAGGCGCGCGAAAACTACAACGCCCAGTCGGGTGCGACACGATTTCCGAGCGTCGACGCGAAGATTTCGGCAACGCGTCAACAAGTCGATCTCGCGGCTTTCGGCATTCCGAATGTCGAGAACCCCGGGCCGTTTTCGCTATTCAATGCGTCGGTGATGGTGTCCTACACATTCGACGTTTTCGGCGGCAATCGCCGGGCGCTCGAAGCCACGTTGGCGCAGGTCGACTATGAGGCGTTCCAACTGGATGCAGCGCGCTTGTCCATTGCGGGCAATGTCGTGTCGACGGCCGTGCAGCGCGCTTCGCTGCAACAACAGGTCTTGCTGACGCAGCGTCTTGCAGATGCACAGGCGCAGCAACTCGGTATCGTGGAGGCACGCTTTGCCGCCGGTGGTGTGTCGCAGCTCGACGTGAACAGCCAGCGCACGTTGCTCGCGCAGACGCGTGCGTCGCTGCCGCCACTCGCTACGCAACTCGCGCAGGCGGATCACCAGCTTGCGATCCTGGTGGGCGACGCGCCGTCTAAAGCAGATTTCGATCAACTCACGCTGGACTCGCTTCACCTTCCGGTTGAGATACCCGTCACGCTGCCATCGACACTTGCACGGCAACGTCCTGACATCCGCGCCTCTGAAGCGCTATTGCACCAGGCCAGCGCAAACGTGGGCGTTGCAACGGCGAATCTGTATCCGCAGTTTTCGCTATCGGCGGGAATCGGCTCTGAACGCACGAGTATTCAGGACATTGTGAATGGCCTGAACATCTGGAATGTCGGCCTGAATCTGACGCAGCCCATTTTTCACGGCGGCGAACTGCATGCGAAGAAACGTGCCGCCCAGGCCGCCTATGACGCTGCGTTTGCGAGCTATCAGCAAACGGTACTTCAGGCGCTGCAACAGGTCGCAGATGCGCTGACGGCATTACATAACGATGCGCACGAGTTGCATGCACGCGACGACGCCGCGCGACAGGCTCGAGCGAACCTCGAGATTGCGCGCGCGCAGTATTCAGCGGGTGGCGTCAGCCAGTTCAGCCTGCTCGACACGCAACGTCAAGCGCTGCAGACCGCTCTCGACCAGACGCATGCGCAGGCAGCCCGGCTAAGTGACACGGCCGCGCTGTTTCAGTCGCTGGGTAGCAGCGAGGCTGACTTGACGTTAGGAAGCGCGCCGTAAGGGCGAAAGGCCGCTTTGCATGACCGCATATATCATGGAGTGATATATAATCGGATCGAAGGCCCGCGGCGGAATCCGGAGTGTGGCCTCGCCCCATGTGATATCGCCCTCTCAAATTCCTATTCGATCCTTGTCCCGCTACGCTCTCATCCGCTGGCTCGCCAGCTTCGCCCCCCACCCCATTGCCGTCCGGTGGCCGGAGCGCCTGAGATCGGGTCTCGGCGCCTTGCTCGGGATTGCGTTCACCGGCGGGACCATGCACGTCCTTCTCGGACCGGCGGCGAACATTCCGCTTCTCGTCGCGCCAATGGGCGCTTCGGCCGTGCTGCTGTTCGCGGTTCCCGCCAGTCCGCTTGCGCAACCGTGGTCGATTATCGGCGGCAATATCGTCTCCGCGACAGTCGGCGTGGCCTGTGCAAACTGGATCGCCGATCCAGTGGGCGCGGCTGCCTTGGCCGTCGCGCTGGCGATCTGTGCGATGTTTGCGCTGCGCTGCGTTCACCCGCCGTCGGGCGCGGTCGCGCTGACCGCGGTCCTCGGCGGTCCGGCGGTGCACGCGTTGGGCTACCGCTTCGTGGCCGAGCCGATTGCGATCCAGTCGGTGACGCTGCTGTGCGGTGCCATCATCTATCACGCTGCTACCGGGCATCGATACCCGCACGTCGCCCAGGCGAGTTCGGTCAAAGGCGCGGGCGCATCGGCTTCGGCGTCGAATGAAGGTTTTACGCGCGCGGACCTCGAAGCAGTGTTGAACCGGCGCGGCGAATTGCTCGATATCGACACGGACGATCTGGAATCCCTGTTGCGCGATGTTCAGTTGCAGGCCTACGCCCGTACGTTTAATGAACTGACCTGCGCGGACATCATGTCGCGGTCGCTCGTCGCCGTGTCGGCCACCACGCGAGCTTCCGCCGCGTGGAGTCTGCTGAAGCAGCGCCAGATCAAGGCACTTCCGGTCACCGACGAAAAGCAGCACGTGATCGGCATCGTGACCCGCGCCGACCTCGTCGACAAACGCGCGTTCGGCAAAGCGCCCGGTCTGTCGTCTCCCATGCAGCGCTGGTTCAGGCGCAGCGTCACGCCGGCGCCGCTGGTCGGCGCCCTGATGAATGTCGACGTCCGTACCGTCGACGCAACGACGCCCATCGTCGAACTGGTGCCCGTGTTCGCGAACTACGGGCATCACCATATCCCGGTTCTGGACTCGAGACAGCGGCTTGCCGGAATGATCACGCAGGCCGATCTCATCGCGGGACTGTATCGCCAGGCTTACGCCAAGCAGCGAACCACGGCATAGCCACCGTCATACCCACCGAGGTCGAACACGGACATACATATCACGTCATGATATAATTCGCGTTTCACTTCTTTCTCCACGGCACTCCGATGAAAACACTCACGCGCGGCTTGACCAAGGCGAACTTCGAGCAACTGTCCGAGTTTCGCTACCAGATGCGGCGCTTCGAGCGTTTTTCTGAACAGGCCGCCCAGGGCGAAGGCATCACGCCGTTGCAGTATCTGCTGCTCCTGCATATCAAGGGTTATCCGGAGCGCGACTGGGCGACCGTCGGCGAGCTTGCGGAACGGCTGCAGGCGCAGCATCACGGCGTGGTCGCGCTCGTGTCCCGCTGCGAGGCGCTCGATCTGGTCCGCAGAAAGGTCAGTGAGACGGACCGCCGCCAGGTCGAGGTTCATCTGTTGAAGGCGGGCGAGCAGGTGCTCGCCCGTCTCGCCGAGATGCACCGTGCCGAGCTGAAGTCGCTCAAAGGCGCGTTTAACGTCCCCCAGATCGATATTTGAGTCACCATGAGTCTCGATACCCATAAGCGCGATTTTTCCATCAATGCGCGGCTTCCTGGCATTTCCGCGCTCGCCGCGGGGATCGGCGCTCTCAGCACGCTCGCGGCGTTCGTGCTGTTGAGCCTGATTCATCTTTTCACCAATCTGTTTTTCTTCCAGCAATTTTCGTTTTCGGACCGCTCACCCGCCGTCAACACGTTGGGTGTCTGGGTGGTGGTCATCCCTGTGATCGGCGGTCTGATCGTCGGTCTAATGGCGCGTTACGGCTCGGAGAAGATTCGCGGGCATGGCATTCCCGAAGCGATCGAGGCCATCCTGTTCGGCAAAAGCCGCATGTCGCCGAAGGTGGCGATTCTCAAGCCGCTGTCGTCCGGCATCGTGATCGGCAGCGGCGGCCCGTTCGGCGCGGAAGGCCCGATCATCATGACAGGCGGCGCACTGGGCTCGCTGATCGCGCAGTGCGTGAAGGTCACGTCCGCGGAACGCAAGACGCTACTGGTAGCCGGCGCGGCGGCGGGCATGACGGCGGTATTCGGCACGCCGGTGGCGGCCGTCCTGCTGGCGGTCGAACTGCTGCTGTTCGAATGGCGCCCGCGCAGTTTTCTGCCGGTCGCCCTCGCGTGTGCCGTCGCGGGATTTGCGCGCGCGGCATTCTTCGGCACCGGGCCGCTGTTTCCGCTCGAAACCGCGCCGCCCGGCGCGCTGTCGCTGCTCTCCTGCGTCATCGCGGGTCTGCTCTCCGGTGCGCTCGCCTCGGGTTTGTCGGTCGCGCTTTATAAAGTCGAGGACCTGTTCGGCAAGCTGCCCATCCACTGGATGTGGTGGCCCGCGCTCGGCGGACTCGTCGTCGGCATCGGCGGCTTTCTCGAACCGCGTGCGCTCGGCGTCGGCTACGACGTGATCGGCGACCTGTTGCATCAGCACATTGCAATCCAGATCGCGCTGGCGATTCTCATCGTGAAGGCTGTCATCTGGGTCGTGGCGCTGGGCTCGGGTACTTCGGGCGGCGTCCTTGCTCCATTGCTCATGCTGGGCGCGGGACTCGGCGTCTTGCTCGGCCATGTGCTGCCAGGCGGCGAACCCGCCCTGTGGCCGCTCGTCTGCATGGCGGCCACGCTCGGCGCGACTTTGGGCGCGCCGTTGACCGCCATCGTGTTCGCATTCGGCCTGACGCACGACAGTAACGCACTGCTGCCGCTGCTCGCCGCGACGCTGATCGCGCACGGGTTCGCAACAGTCGTCATGAAGCGTTCCATCATGACAGAGAAAATTGCCCGGCGTGGTTATCACATTTACCGGGAATACGGTGTCGATCCACTCGAGCGTCACCATGTCGACGAGGTGATGTCGCGAACGGTCAAGACAATCGATGCCGACATGTCCGTGGCCGAAGCGCTGGCAACGTACTTCGGCGCGACGCAGACACATCGCGCCTATCCGGTGGTGCGTCAGGGCGCGCTGGTGGGCGTCGTCGATCGCGCGGTGCTCGAATCCATTCGCGATGGCGACGCGCAAAATGCGCTCGACTCGCGACTTGCCGACGTATTGCGCCACCGTTCGCCCGCTTTTGCATTACCCGGTGAAACCTGCCGGCTCGTCGCAACGCGGCTTGCGGTGCATGGTCTCGAACGGTTGCCGGTGGTTGCGGATTCCGCAACGCTGCAACTGATCGGCATCGTGTCGCGCAGCGATCTGATCAAGCCGTCTCTCGCGCACTTCGACGAAGAGCACAAGAAAGAGCGGTTCCGGCGCTTGCGAATGGACACCGGCAAGCGGCACTTCCCGCCGGTTCCGTAAACCGCCAGAGCTGTCAGCGATTCTTCCGTGCCCCTTCGGGGGCACGCTTGCCTCCTTTTCCCGGCTGTTCCACAGCACTCTCTCCCGCACGACATCGTCCCGACGCCGCGAAGCCACGTCGCGCGCTTCATCGCTATTCGCAAGCGTTCCAAAGATACGCGCGTCGCAAGCCACAACTGGGAATCGCCGCCGACCTTGTGCACAAACTGGGCGTGACGCCGGAAGACAATCCGACGAGCCAGAGTCTCAAGCAAGGCGGCGATGCAAACCTCGCCAATCTGAAGTCGCTCAAGGCCGCGCCATTCGACGAGGCGTATATCGATCACGAGGTCACCTATCACGAGAACGTTCTCGACGCGCTGGACAAGACGTTGATTCCGGACGCGCAGAACGCGGAACTGAAGGCGCTGCTCGTCAAGGTGCGCCCAGCCTTTGTCGCGCATCTCGAGCACGCCAGGCATTTGCAGGCTGCGCTGGGCAAGAGTGGTGAGTAATCCGACGGTTCGCGCGGCCGGAAAGCGCCGAAACAAGAGACGTACGAGTGCTTTCGTTCGCGCCTGCGCGCTCCTTGCGATCGTTGTGACGTCACTGGCCGGCGTTTCCAACGCTGTGGCGAAAACCTATCTGATCGTGATCGAGCAGATGCGTTTCAATCCGCCGGTGCTCACCGTGCACCGCGGAGATCGTGTGATGTGGGTCAATAAGGATCTGTTTTCCCACACGGCGAGCGCCATGTCGAAAGCGTTCGATTCACGCGAAATCGCGCCGAATGCATCGTGGACGTATGTGGCTCGGGAGACCGGCAGCTATCCGTATCTGTGCACCCTCCACGTCACGATGCGTGGCACAGTGATCGTGCAATGACGGACGCACAATGCGTGGAGGCAACCTGGCGAGGCAGTCATGACGGACATCGCTGAAGCACATTCAAGCTTTGCCGCGGACGACGAACGTGAGACAGTCCACCGCATCGTCGCGGGAGATCGCTCGGCGTTCGAACTGCTGATGCGCCGGCACAACCGGCGCTTGTATCGTCTCGCGCGCGCCACGCTGCGTGACGCGGCGGAAGCCGAGGACGCGCTGCAGGCGGCGTACCTATCGGCCTACAGATCGATCGCCCGGTTTCGTGGCGATGCCACGCTTCTCACCTGGCTGTCCCGTCTGGTGCTCAATGAATGCTATGGACGCCTGCGCCGGGAAGCTCGCCGTCAGAACGTGATTCCGATGATGGACGCCAACACTCACGTCGATATCGATGCCATGATCGCGCAAGATTCCGATTCCCCAGAAAAGGCGGCCGCGCGCGCCGAGTTGCGGACATTGCTCGAGCGCAAGCTGGACGAATTGCCGGAAGCCTTTCGCGTTGTGTTCGTGCTGCGTTCAGTCGAGGAAATGAGCGTCGAGGAGACCGCGCAATGTCTCGCAATCCCGGAAGCGACGGTGCGCAGCCGGCACTTCCGCGCCAAGAGCCTGCTGCGCGAATCATTGGCGCACGAGATCGATCTCGCCGAGCGCGACGTCTTCGAATTCGGTGGTGCGCATTGCGACCGGGTGGTCGCCAACGTACTAAACCGGCTAGCCGATGAGGATAATCAGCCGTTCACCTGTGGTTGAGATTTGTTTGCACGCTGTTGGCAGATGGAGAGAGTCGCCTATGCGCCGTCGATACAAATCGGCCGTTTTCGCCGACGCCATTCGCAGTGTCTGGGCGATCCTGGCCCTGCTCGCCGCGGTGGCAAGCTCGAGCGCCGAGGCGCGCGAGATCAAAGTCGTGTCGGGAACCTATGGCAAGAACTGCGGCGCGTCACGAGGCAACGCGACCGCAGACCTCGCCCGCCAGTGCAACGGTCTGCAGACCTGCCGGTACGTGCTGCACAAGGCACCCGCAGGCACTCCATCCGTGCGCTGCCGCACGGACTTCCGCGCCGAATGGTCTTGCACCGGCACCGAATTCCATACCGCCGCGCTCAGCGCTCAAGCAGAGCCGGGCAGCACACTCGTGCTGAGTTGCGTCGAAGAGACCGGCGCGGGCAAATAACCGCCTCACTTCTGCGGACGGACCCGCAGGGCGTTCTGCGCCATCCACCTGAGCCGCTCGCAGTCAGCCTTGACTCTCGATTTGAATTCCGCCGGATCGTGCAACCGCATGGCGTTCATCTGAATGCCTTCCTTCTCGCCGCGGCGCCAGCCGGTCTGCCATTGCAGGTCGAAGTTGCTGGCGTCATGCAGCACCTTGCGCAGGCGCTCCTTGTACGCGCCAATACGTTCGGGCGAGGTCCCGCAGAATTCCTGGGCGAAATGAGCCCGCTCACCCGCGGCTTGCGCATTGGCGTTCGCGGTTTCCTCGTTCGCCACGCCCGGCAGCGGCCATGCCACCGACAGCAACAACACGGACGTCACCGGCAATAGCATTCGATAGCAGTACTGCCATTTCCTCATGTCCGACTCCTTACCGTCCACGGCGGCGCATCCGTCCAATCAGCCCCGCACGGCCGCATCGCCCAGGGATACTCCCTACGTTTTCCGCCATTTCACGCCGATCTGTCTTGATTCGACTGCAGGATGGCGGTTTCGCGCGCTATGCCAGTGTATTGCGTTGACAATACACGGTGTTACGCTCAAGAAAGCAGCCTTCGCGGCAGTGAGCCGCCGTTCAGCGGCAGAACAGCAGCCATAGAACATACCGCGAAGCGCGAATGCCTACGAGAGGCGAAACATCGCTGCGGGAGCGACTGCGATGCAAATCAAAACATATACCGGACTGACGCTATTGGTGTTTAGCAGTGCTGCTTTCGCATGGCAGCCACTCACGTATCCAATTCGAAGTCAAAGCCCTTATCAGCGCAGCATCGATACCGCGATGTGTTACGCGACGGCGAACAAGCAGACCAAGGTCAACATCGTCCGCGAGCCGCAGATTCCACCGCGCAAGCCGGCTGCCACCAAGACGTCGTCGACCGGCGTGCCGTCGCGGCCGCCATTGCCGCCCAGCACCTTCTCGTCCGCGCCGATCGGCGCGAGCATGCCGGCCGCCGCCGCGCCGGGCGCGAGTGCGCCCGCAGAGACTACGGCGGCGACGGCGACGAAGGGTGCCTCGGCGCCTACGGCGGCGAGCGCGACTTCGGCGGGCACCACGACCACGGCCGCCACGGCGGCATCGGCGACGAGCGCGGGTAACAGCGCCTCGGAAACCGCGGCTGCGAGCGAGGCGCAGATGGCTGCGGCATCCAGTGTGAAGCTGCCACCTCTGCCGGCGCCCGAGCCGCCAATGACACAGTATTGGGCCGCGTATGGCGCGTGCATGCAAGCGCGGGGTTACGTCGTCGCACAGTAACCCTGCTTGCAAGCCTCGTTACGGTGCCTTGTTTTTTTCTGATTGTGGCGCCGGCATTCGACGCCCCTTTGCGACACGGCGATGCTTAGCGACTTTACTTCCGATCAGCACGATCCCCTCCGATGCGGGCACTGCGGTGTCCCGCTAGCCGGTCGCTTCACGCCCTGTCCTTCGTGCCATCGGCGGCCGGTCGATTCGTTCGGCGCGCGTCCGGCGCCGCCTCCCTCGCTCAAAGTCCCGCTGAAGAATCCATTGGACGATCCACAGCCGCTCGTCGACAGCCGTCTGCCGACACGCAAGATCTGGAACCCGTCCTCGCGCGCGCTGGTCAATCCCTACGAGTTCATCGAGGAGCCCGTGGTCGCCGTGTCCGCCTATCAGCGACTGCGCCAGCCCCTCGTGCTGGGCGCATCGGTGCTGGTGGTGACGTCCGCGGTGTATCTGGGGTTCATCCATAGCAACGACTCGGATGTCGGCACGCCTATCGCGGTTTCCGGCAAGGTGCGCACGCAAAACGTCCCGCCGCTCGTCGTCATTCCGCAGAAACCCACGGCCGCTGTCGCGCAGCGGTCCGCGCCTGCCACCCCGCCGAAACCCGCGACCATCGTCGCCCAGAAGCCTGCAGCCGTCGCCATCCAGAAACCCGCCACCATCGCCACCCAGAAGCCCGCGGCCGCGCCCCCTGTCGTCGCACCAAAGCCCGCGGCCACCGTCGCCGCCGCGCGGTCCGCGCCCGTGCGTTCGCCGCCGGTTCCGCCACCGGCCGCGACGCCACCGCTTTCGCGCCGAGTCGCATCCGTTGGACCCGAGACGAAGCGAAATCCGGGCGGCCAGTCAGGCAACCCGCCGGATCAACCGCGCGCGGATGTGTCGCGGCATCTCAGAGCTGCCCGTGCCAATCTGCAGCAGAACAATCTTTCGGCGACCCGAGTGCGCCTCGCAGCAGCCATCGCCGCGCAGCCGGATAATCGCGACGCGTTGAACTTGCGCTCGACAGTGAGCCAACGCGAACAGCAGCGCGACGCGCTACTGAGCCTTGCGCGAGGCTGCGGATATATCGCTCGATGGACGTGCGTCTCGCACAACGCCGGCACGGCACTGCAGATCGATTCGAGCAGCAAGGAAGCACAGCGTCTCGTGACGCTTGCACAGCGCGAAACCGAACTGCAGATGCCGCCGCCCGCGGAACCCGCACCCGAGCCGCCGCCCGACACACGCGACGTGGCCATCCATCATTGACACAAGAGGCCGCTTCGATCAGTCATGCAGGAATGGAACAGGAACAGGTGCGCGCTGCGCCCTAGCGGGCCGGCACGGCCAGACTCACCTGACGCGCGATCGCGCGATAGCGGTCAGCGGTATCCCTGAGCGTCAAGCCGGCCAGCGAGCGTTCCGCCCGCGCCTGCCCTAGCGCAACGATCACCGCCTCGGCATAGCACTGCACATTGCCGGTATCGACCAATTGGACGCCGGGAAATCCGCTCGCGAAAGCGAAGGCCGGAATCTTGCTCGCCACGATCGGCACGCCGGAAGCCAGCGCTTCGAGAAAAGCCACACTGTGCGCCTCGGATTGCGACGGCATGACGAACACGTTCGACTCCGACAGCACGGTAGCGACATCGGTGCGCGGACCTGCCACCGCGACGCGCTCCGCGATGCCCAGCGTCTTCGCCAGCGCGACGACCGCGCGGTGATAGTCGGGGTCTTCAATCACGCCGTACAACACGAGCCGTGCGTCTTTCTCGTGCTTGAGGACTTCGTTGAAAGCCCGCACCGTCAGCAGTTGATTTTTGACCGCCGCGTACCGGCCGATCTGCACCACCTGCGGCGTGCGGCCGTCGCGCTCCACGCCGTCGGTGAACGCGAAGCGCGCGATGTCCACGCCGTTCGGCACGACGGTCATCGACGGATGCGGCCCGATGGCCTGCACATAGTCCGTCACCCCCTGCTCCGACACGCCGATCACCATCCGGGCGCGTCCCGACAGGACATGTTCGACGCGTCTGAACAGCGGGCGCTCGAAGTCGTTGGTCGCCGAATGCATGACGTAGACCACCGGCACGCGCAGCGGCAATGCGCGCGCGTAAAACGACGGAATGGTCGCGTGCGCAAAGATCACATCCGGATGAAAACGCCGCACGGCGCCGAACAGATGGCACAACTTGATGAACGCACGATGCCGCCGCTCTGGAAAGAAGCACTGCACGCCGTGGCTTTCGAGGTCGTTCTGCAAGGGCGCGAAATCGGCATGCGCCGGCAACAGCGAAGCCACGCACACCGCCATGCCCTCGGCACACTGATCGAGCGCGAGGTCCTTGGCCAGGACTTCAGCTCCCGACAGACGCGGCGCAAGGACCAGGTGAAAGACACGCATCATGGTGTCCTTGCCGTCAACGTCCTGAACAGCATCCACCCGGCGGCGCAGCCAAGGCCGAGCGTCATGGACCAGGCAATGCCCGTCACGCCCCAATAATGCACGGCGGGAGGCGCGCTCAACACCAGCACCACGACCTGGATCGCCGACGCATGCACGGTCGCCTTCGCGTCGCCCACCGCGCGCAGATAGGCCACGAGCACTGCGATCAAAGCGCCGATTGCCATATTGATCACCAGGATCCTGAAGAGCGGCACTGCCGGCAGCCATGCCGCGCCGAGAATCAGCGAGAAGAGCGGCTCGGCGATCAGCCGCAGCAGCGAGACGAACGCCGCGAGCCCGATCGCGATCACCAGCAGATAAATCTTGATGATGCGCGACGCCGACTCCGGACTGCGGCGATGATGCGCCGCGAAGGTCGGAAAGAGGTATTGCGACATGGCGATCGCGGCGTCGGCGAGCAGCATCTGCGCGAGCCGCGACGACATCTGATAGCTGCCCAGTTGTGCCGGCCCGAGCAGTTTGCCGACCACGACCTTGTCGAACTGATTGAGCAGTAGATTGATCACGCTGCTGGCCCAGATCCAGCGGCTGAACCCGACGTAGTGGCCGATGCCCGACCACACCGCGCGGATCGGCGGACGCGGTTTCATGGTCGCCCAGGTGAGCGCGCTTTTCAGGCTCTCGCCGGCCACGAGGCCGATCAGCACCGAAGACGCGCCGGCGCCGAAATACGCGAGCGCGAGCCCCACCGTGCAGTCGACGAATGACGCCGCCACCTCCACACCGGCGATATGCTGGAAGCGCCGCTCGCGCTGCACCACGTAATAAGCGGGCGACGCCAGACCGCGCAGCAACGGCAGCAGCGCCGCGAGTTGGATCAGGATCAGCGAGCCGTCCAGATGGAACTGGCTGCTCAGCAATGGGGCGAGCGCGACCAGCAGCAGCGAAATGAGCACACCTCGCGCCGTCAATGTCGTCCACACCGCGCCGAGCTGCGAGCGCGACGGCGGATGTTCGCCTTGAATGACCGCTTGCGCGAGGCCGGTATCGGACAGCGCCTCGGCAATCGCCACCGCGAGCAGAGCCACGCTCACGCTGCCGATCGCCGCCGGCCCTAGCATCCGGCCAATCGCAAGAAATTTGATCGCTACAAGTCCACGCACGGCGAACTGCTGTAGCAGGACCCACGTCGCCGCACTCGCGCCGAAGCTGCCCGCCACCGAGAACGCCGGAAGCCTGATCGCCCGCAAGCTATTTCTCCGTCGAATCGGAGCGCCGTTGAATCGGCCGCGCAGAGCGATTTCAAGCATCGCTCTGCGGACGCCGCCAGCGCATAATTTGTTAGGTTGCACCAGCAAGCTGGCGAGGTTTTTTCATCGAACTCTATGCACGACCATACCGCGAGAGAATCGCCTACAACCGCCATCAGCTAGGCCGGTTCGGCCTAAGCCGACACCCCCTAGTACGCTGAACCACAAAGCCGGACAAATTAGTGGTTACACGGATTCCGGCGGTGCTAACGTTGCTCAGCTAGCGCCATGCGGGAACGGGCGCACGGGTACTTTTTTTCGCAACGCAAATGGCTACCGAAGCGATGGAACAAGACTACGTCCTGATTGTGGAACCGAATCTCACCGGTCACCGCTGGCGATATGTCGAGTGGACCATGCAGGCCTGCGCTGAAGCCGGCTATCCGTGCATGCTCGTGACCGAGTGCGCAAACGAAGACCACCGGCTCCCGAGACAGATCACCGCCGCCAACCGCCCGGACCAGCAGATCGCGTTTGTCGATCCCGAGGAGCAACCGCGCGGCCTCATGCGCGATCCCAACGAATACTGGCGCTTCCACCGCTATTTCAAGCGCGTGCACACGATCATCAGCCGGATGCAGTCGATCCGCCTCGTGGTCGTGCCCTATGTCGATTATTTCTTCTATTCTCTGCCGTTTCTCGGCTCGCCGTTCGGCAAGACGCCTTGGATCGGCATCACGATGCGCTCGACGTTCCATCATCACAAGGTCGGCATCAAGGCGCCGGATCGTCCGGTCGTGAATGCGATCAAGGCGCTGCTCTTCAAGCGCGCGATCCGGACCACCGGCCTGCGCACACTGCTGACGATCGATCCCACCTTGCCGGAATGGTCAGCGCGCAGTGCATCGAAGCACAGCGCGGCCATTGCCTACGTGGCCGACCCTTTTCCCGATGAACACGCGGAAAACCCCGTACTGGCCCGCGAGCGTCTGGGACTCGATCCCGAGCAGCGCTATCTCCTGGTGTACGGCTCGATCACGGAACGCAAGGGCATCTACGAACTGGTGCATGCGCTGACGCGTCTCGAGCATGCGCCCACGCTGATCGTCGCCGGCGAGCAGGATGCGGGCACGCGTCATTTCATGCGCAATCATGTGCGCAGCCTCAAGCCCGCGCCGCTGGTGCTCGACGCCTTCATTTCCAACGATATGGAACGCGATCTGTTCTCCGCGTGCGACGCCGTCTGGCTCGGCTATAAGGGGCACTACGGCATGAGCGGCGTGCTGGTGCAGGCGTACCGTTTCGGCAAGCCCGTAATCGCGACGGAAGACGGTTTGATCGGCTGGTTCAGCCGGCGTTGCGAACTGGGGCCGATTCTGAGCGACCTGAGTTCCGCGTCGATCGGCCGCGCGATCACCGAGACCATGACCTCATGGCCGCATGCGCCTCAAGCCACGCCGTCCGCGCGTGAAGACCTGCTGTCACGGCATACGCTCGGGCAATTCAAGCAGACCTTGCTGCAGCAGATGGCTTGATTACACGGCAGGTTCTTCAATAAAACACGAGGCGTCCATCATTGCGATGGACGCCTCGTCACATGTGGCGTCGGTTTCGTCACTGAAACGGCGAACTCATGTCTTGAAGTACCGCGGAAGTGGCTGAAATTGACGCGAAGGCTCCAAACGGTACGCGCTGTATGCCGCGAATCGAGGCCAGTAGCAAATCAGATAGGCGAGCGGAATAAAAGAGGTGACGGTAGTGACGCTGACGGTGGCGCTGATAAACAGAAATATCATCATGACGAAGCCGTCGCTCGCGGTAAATGCAATGACGGCGAAAACGACCAATGCGCTGAAGAGCCCCATTTCCGCTATCGTGCCGGGAAGACCACCAAACAGCGCACCGAGCGCCATGTCGTCCTGGATCAAACGGATATAGGGAAGGTACTTGTAGTGCGCCATCATGTCGGGTGCGCTGATGCCCTTGACGAGATCCTCCAGCCGCGCATCGAACACGAACGCATAGCCGGCCAACCGGTGGGCAAAGGTGTCCGAGCCGAAGAAATTGTTGGACGCAAGGTACACCGAGATCGCTGAAACCACCGCATAGTAGCCAACCATGACCACCACTGGATGGAGGGAGCGCAATCTGTAACGGAAGGGATACAGCGCAGCGAAAAGGAAAAGCACCATCGACGACTTCGAGAAGCTGATGAAAAGGCCGAAAAGATAGAGAGCAATGAGTTTTTTATTGGGTGAATCGCTGAAGAGATGCAGGATAAGAGACGCCACCAGCAACGACGAGAAAAACCCCGCTTCGCGCGAAAATCCCGAGACCCGGGTGAAGTAGAACACCTCGTAGAAGTTCGTGTTGGTCATTGTCGCGTAGTCGCCCCAAATCAGTTTCGACAGATTCGTTGGCCCGAGCAGGAGCGAGAAATCACGATCGACGTAGTACATCGCGAATTGCACGGTTGCGAACAGGATATTGATGACCATCCACGGATGAAGGTAGCTGATGCGGCGCTCTGTCGTGTACATCAGATAGCCGATGCAGATGCCGATCGACAGGACCCGCACCGCCGCGGAGGGAGAAGTCAACGCGCTTGCCATAACCGCGATCAGCAATGGGCCGGCCCAGCGACGCGCCGTACCGGCGAGGAAGCGGGAAAAATCCAGATCGAGGAACGGGATCACGAGATAGAAATAAAGGGTGATCCCGTTCACCTGCGGATTGAGAATCACGCAGGTAAAAAACATGTAGAACAGCACGGATACTAGTCTGGAGTACATTGTTTTCTCAATGCAGGAACGCGCGACAACCGGCGGCCGACCGGCCGGCGGCGATCACGATGCGCCGTGCTGTTGCGGTGGCGGAGCACTCGCCGCGGCATAGGCCGCTGCATAGCCGTAGCTGCGTTTCTCGCTGCGCCGTCGCGGCATCGCGTTGAATATCATGCCGATCAGACGCGCGCCGGCGCGATCAAGACTTTGCGCGGTGTCCTCGAGTTCCCGTTCGCTCTGGGCGCTCGGACGTACTACGAGCACCGTCGATCCGCCGAGGGAGGCGATCAGGTTTGCATCGCTCACCGCGAGCACCGGCGGTGTATCAACGATGATCACGTCATACAATTCGCCAAGACGGTCGAGTAGTTGTTGCATGCGGGGAGTCGAGAGCAGCCGGGACGGATTGGACGGGTACCGCCCTGCAGCGATAAACGAAAGTCCATGAACACCTGTGTTTCGAATCACGTGATTGACGTCGACCTGGCCAGCCAGAACTTCGGCGAGGCCACCCGCACCGGTCTGCTTCATGATGGCGGCCAATTGCCCGCGGCGCATGTCGCCGTCGATCAGCAATACCCGTTTTCCGGCCTCCGCGCTGAGGACGGCCAGATTCGAAGAGATAAAACTCTTTCCCGTGCCGGGCGTCGCGCCTGTCACGACAAGCACGTTATTCGGCGCGTCCTGAATCTGCCGTTGCAACGACGCGCGTATGCCCCGCAAAGCTTCAAGCGGCATGTCATCGTACCCGTCGGTGGCGAGCAGGAAGCGGCCGCCGGCCAACACGGGATCTTGCGGAGCAGAGCCGCTATAGGCCAATCTGGGCGGCGATCCGGTTATCCTTTCGGCCCCTGTTTGCTGTGCTCTCCCCGAAAGGCCTTTCTTCGCCGGCTGCAAGTTCAGACTCTGCGCACGGTCCAACCGGGCCTGCTCGTCACTGAACAACACGTGACCAAAGACAGGCAGGTTCAGATGGCGCTCGGCCGCCAGCGAGTTCTCGAGCGCCGACGACCATAGGCGCCGCACAAAGACGTACAGGAACGCCGCGATCAGACCGCCGGCGGCGCCCACGCCGATCACCAGCGGGCGCTTGGGTTTCACAGGGTCCACGGGCAACAGCGCGGTGTCGATGATGTGTACGTTCCCAAGCGTCCCAGCCTGCGTCACCGCCAGTTCGTTGGATTTGTTAACCATAGCAACATAGATATCCTCGGCGACCTTGACGTTGCGCGTGAGGTCGGCTGACCGGCGCTCGGAGGCGGGCAACTGGTCGAAGCGCGCTTCGAACGCGCTCTTGGCATTCTGCAGAAGTGCGAGTTGGCTATTGACGGTCTGCACGTCACGCGAGTTTGCTGCAAAGTGACTTTCCAGTGCCGCTTTTTGTACCTTGAGCATCGCGATCTGGCGGTCGAACTCAATGCTGCCCTGGAGGTAGGACGCGGCTTCTGTACCCGCCTGCATCGAGCTCGATGCGGTTCTGTACTGGCTCAGTTCGGCCTCCGCTTGCGTCAGGTTGGCGTGAAGCTTCGGCAGTTCTCCAACGATAAACTCACGGGTCGTGAGGGCCTCGGTGCGGTGCTGCGCTATATGAGAGGCGATATAGCCCTGGGCGATGCCGTTGGCAATTGCGCGAGCCAGTTCCGGATCGGTGTTTTCATAGATGATCTGCACGACGCCGGTGTCCTTACCCGACTCGCTGACTTTCAACTGATGCTGGAAACGTTCGATTGCCTTGACGTCGCTAAAGCGCACGAGCGTGAATTCGGTTCCGGGGCGCGCGACGAGCCGATCCATCGTCAGCGCCACGCCGTTGGCCTGGGAGGGTACGCCGGGTGCGCCCGTGAGCAGGGTCCGGCCTTTCGGATCGGCGAGACGGTAGTGACCGCCAGCGAGAGCGGTCAACGTCAGTGATTCGTCTTCGAGCCAGGCCGGAACGGTCAGCGAACCGACCGACGCTTCCTCTCCGCCCCATGCAAAGGAGCCCAAACCGATGGGCGCCGGCATTGGCTCACCCGGCGTGGCAAATTGGCTGGTGATCGCTCCGATAACGGGGACGCGGTTCGGCGTGATTGAGGTGTCCTGCTTGAATTTCGTGATCACCGGCGCAATCACGCTCCGGCTTTGGATGATCTGAATCTCCGCTTCGGTCGGCAACGTGGGCGGAACGACCTGCTCCGGCGTCTTCGACGCTTGACCGAGCGCATTGGGCTGAGGGAAATCAACTTTGACCAACGCATCCGCGGAATAGACGGGAGTTGCCGCGAATGCATATAGCGCGGCCAGTCCCGTGACCACCGCGACAATGCCGACGATCAACCACACATTGTCCACAATCAGGCGTGCTAGTTCGCCGGCGGAAAACGCATCGGCGTTGTTCCGTAGCCCAACCGGCGCAGTACGGGAAACACTCGAATTCATACGACGAACTCCTTGTTTGTTAGAACCAGAGTGAACCACTGGCCGGGAAATCCCTCTTCCCGAACGCGCCTCGCATTTCGACAGGCGCATCAGATTGGATCAGGGGATCCGTCACGCTCGCGTGAGGATCAAGGGGTCGTTGGTGGCAGGGGTGGAGCGGTCCGGTCTCGCCTGACAGATTGCGGCGCCGCAGCGACATCGTCTGTGCTGTAACGCACACGACTTAAAGATCGCGCCACACAGAGGGACGGACCAAAAGAAACAGCCCGCGGCTTATAGAAAGCGCGGGCTGCGGAGGTAGAAGGCTTGCTGCGCCGGGACGCCGGCGCGACGGATCGGGTTAGACCGGATTGGCGGCAACGAAATTCTTGAAGGCCGCATAAGACGGATTCTTCGTGACGCCGTTTGCCTGTATGAGGCCGAAGTCCGGATCGATCAGGCAGTACATCTGGACGGATTGAATGTTGTATTGATCCTTGAGCGATCGATACTCCGTCAGCGCCTCGGTTACATAGCTAGCCTGTTGCGCCGGGGTCACCTGGCTACCTTGCCAGCCCCATTCCGTCAACCAGATCGGCAGGTTAAAGGAGTCTTTCAGAACTTGCAGTACATTCAGGCAAGCGTTGTTTCGCCAGCCACAAATGATATCGCCTGAACTCTGGTACCAGTGGTAAGTCGTGTAGTCCCAGCGAACCTGCGCTGCGCCTGAAACGCCGTTAGCCGAGCCATTGGGCGTGATGCCGCTCCACAGCATCTGCAAGGCGCGATAAGCAAGCGGGACACCGACGTTGACGCCGCATTGGATCGTCGGGTCGATCGCCTTCACGCCGTCGATCATGCCGCGAATCACGCCGCGGAATGCCGGCCAGATCGCGGGACTATAGTTGTTCGTGTTGCTACCGTCACCGTTCGTAATCAGGCCGTTCGAGTCGAGCTCGTTACCGCACTCGATGTACTTGACGAGGCCCTTCAGCGGCTTGGCGATGGACGATCCCAAGTTGTAGCCCAACGTGTATGCGGCCGATTCGGAACCGTTCTGGTTATACGCCGTCGACCAGACATTAATACAGGGCATGATGGACACGCCGCTGCCGGCAAACGCACCGGTCAATGCGTTGGCGACCGTCTGAGCCATGCCTGCGTCTGCTACGTCGACGCGATAGGTCGTAACGCCGAGATCCTTGAGCAACGCCAGTTGGGCAGCTGCCGACATGGTGTGGTAGATACCGTCGGGCCACGCAAGGTGGCCATTCATGCCGTAGAACAGCGAGCCCGAAGTCGAAGGGGAAGTCGCCCGGGTGACGTTGACCGTGATGGTCTGCGTGGTCTTGGTGCCGCCCGCCTGTCCCGCCGCAACGGAAAATGCGACCACATCGATCTGATGCGAGCCCACGGTCAATTTAGTCGTATCAACCTGGATGGAAAATTTGCCGCTGCTCGGCGTCGTGTCGGCGCCGATCTTGGCGACGGTCGCGTGGTCGTAAACGGCCACGTTGCGCCAGTTGGTGCCGGCCGTGCCGGTCACTGTGATGGTACCGGAGATAGTCGCGTTGGCCGCAGGGGTCGTCACGGTGAAACCGCTTGAGCCGGCCCTGTTGGCCACACTTGCGTCGTTGGCTACCGCCGCGGGTGAGTCGCCGCTGCCACCGCCGCCGCATGCGGACAGTGCAATCGACCCGGCACCTGCGACGAGACCGGCGAGGAACTTCCTTCGAGGTACTGATTCAGCAGCAACCAAAGAAGGGACGGAAAGTGGAAGATGTTGCTGATTTTTCGGTCGGGTAGGTAAGGTCATGAGTACAACTTACGCAGTTCGGTTGGGGATCGCAGTATATGTGCCCGCCTTTTTCGTATGTTGTAACTGGATGTAAAAGCGCAGCAATAAGGCGAACTATCTCCAGACTTATGCGAAGAAGCAAATATCCGCATTACGCGTATCTAAAAAGAGAACATATGTGCGCCGCCGCACATACGAACTGTTGTGTCCGCGCAGCAGTAAAACAATTATTTACCTATTAATTAGGGGTTTTCAGCACTTAATTTTTGTGCTTCAGCCCGGCTCCAAGCGAGTTCTCGCTTGTCTCCGGACAACCCGTCCCCGATAAAAGATTAAGTATCGCGCGGATTTATTCATACAAATAGTAATTCCTTCTTCTATTTTGTCTGATGAATAAGGGTAAAGACTAACGGCACAAAAAAAGGCCGACCCTTAGATCGTTAGAGGGCCGACCGCATGTTCACCATAGAAACTCTTTACGCGCGCACTTCTTCGAAGTCGATTACGTCACTGGCTTGAACGAGTTTAAGTTTTCATAACTCATTTAATTTATTCTCCATACGAAACGTCGAGCACCCCTTTGGATGCCCGTAGCCGTGGGCAATCAACAAAATGCGAGTGCGCCTGTCTGTCGCGCGGAGTGCCTGTGCGCCGGCGTGACGCTACATACTCGAGCGCAAGCGCGGCGGCGAATGCTCTGAAAGTTCGATTTCGTACTGACGAGTGGTCCGGCGCACCGTAATTTGGTTCTGCTTGCCGCTAAAGAACGCGGAGTTCCGCGTTGCCTTCAGGTGCCTGCAGACCACCTGCCTCTTGCTCATCGAACCGACTGAGCCATTTTCATAAGCGATTCAACGAGGATTGATCCGATGCCGACGATTCATCGCCGCCGCAGCCTATTCAGATCACGCATATTCGGGCGCGCTACGCTGTCTGCTCTCCTGTTGCTGGCTTTCTCAAGCGGCTCGTACGCGCAGGTGAAGCTGCAACTGGCCAACCCGGCGGGCTCGCAAGTCATGCTGACAAACGGAAAGAAGACACTCCAGTTCAAAGTCGTGCCGCCGGACCATCTGCGCGCGGCGAAAATAACGGTCGGCGTTTATTCCTATGACAGCGACGGCAAGCCGGCGCCCACTCCACTCGCCTCGTACGAGAAAACCATCAGCAGCATGCAGGGTGGTAAGGCGATCGACATCGACGTAGAAATCCCGCGTGCGGGTCTATTCCGCCTCGACGCAACCGTGGAATCGGCGCATGGGGAAACGCTCGGCAAGACAACGAGCACGCTGGCTGTCGTCACGAAACGCGACGAGGTAGGGCCTTCCGACTTCGGGGTCGGCACGCACTTCGCTCAACACGTCACACCACCAGCGTCGGTGCTGTTGCCGCTCGTCAAGCAGGCTGGATTCTCGTGGATTCGGGATGACCTCTATTGGGCGGCAATCGAGAAAAAACCCGGTGTGTTCAAATTTCCCAAGAGCTACGACGACTATCTTGCCTTGTGTAAGCAGCTCGGCATTTCGCCGTTAGTCGTTCTCGGCGAGGGTAATGAGGGCGCCTATCCGACACTCTTCCCAAAGTCGAATTTCCCGCTGTCAGCCGACGCTCGCGCGCGCTTCGCGGATTACGTCGACGCGGTGGTCTCCCGCTACGGTGACGATGCTGTGACTGCTCCCTACGGCGGAACAGTTAAACATTGGGAGGTGTGGAATGAGCCGGACTTCAACAAGATAAGCTACGCCGCTTACCTTTCCCTACTATGGGAAACGTTCGGCGCCGTTAAGGATGTCAACGCCGATGCATCGGTCATTTCCTGCGGCGGTGGCGGCTCGGGCGGCGGCCCCGGCGGCGACTGTGTTGTCGGTTTACTCAAGGAAGGAGGACTGAACGATCAGACCGGATTTAGCGTACACCCCTATATGTCGCCGAATACGCCAGAAAGGGGTTACAAAACCGAAGGCGCTCCAATCGACTCCGTGAGCATTCCGACGGTGTGGCCCTACCTGAAAAACTTCACTGCCGACCGTGTCAAAGCAGACGGCCGACCTCTGCAAGTTTGGGTAACGGAGTTCGGCTGGCCTGTGAATCCTAAAGAGCCGGGGCAGGATGAGGCCACGCAGGCGGCCAATCTGGTGCGCAGCTATTTGCTATCGCGACGCTATGGCACAGTTCGCGTCATGTTCTGGTATGACTTTGTCGACGACGGCACCGACCTCAACAACATCGAACATAATTTTGGCTTGCTGCATCACGACCTGACACCCAAACCCGCATTCGTCGCGGCGTCCGTATTGAGCAGCACGCTCGGCAAGCGTAACTGGGCAAGAGCGCTCGTCGACGAGGAGAACCTCAAGGCGTATCAATACGGAACCGATGATCCAGTTATCGTCGGCTGGACTGTCGACGGCAAGCAGCGCGTTGCATCAGTCAGCCTGCCGCCTGGAAAATATATTCTGCGCGACTGGCAAGGCGTCGACACACCGGTCACGATTACCGCGCAGAAATTCCAGTGGCGAGTGGGTCCGATTCCCCGTTACCTTATGCCAGACCGACGGTAGCGTCAGTACACGCCAGTGCGCAGGAACGCCACGCCTGGGGGCAGCATGCACGCTCAGGATAACTGCCCGCCCGCAGCAGCGGCGGGCACTTCCTCGCGCACCGAACTGCTGCGCTTTTCTGGGAACAGTGCATTGCGCATCAACAGGAACGGATACTCGATAGCACGCGTGGTCACATAGCCGATCGCAATCGCGATCGCAAACTGCGCCGTAAGCGCGACGACCCAAATGAGGCTCGGCGCAAAACCCAGCGCGGTCGCTTTACGAATCAGCATGTCGCCCGGCGCGAGCGCGAGCGAATGCCACAAGTAAATACCGTACGAATAGAGGCCGATCCACGCCACGCCGCGATAGATCCACGACTTACGCAGCGATCCGGAGTATTCGAGCACCAGCACGATCAGCGCAGCAAAGCCAAGCGCTTGAATCGTGTAGCCGATGCTTTCATCCAGTG
This sequence comes from Paraburkholderia sp. BL9I2N2, assembly GCF_004339745.1. Classification (GTDB taxonomy): domain Bacteria; phylum Pseudomonadota; class Gammaproteobacteria; order Burkholderiales; family Burkholderiaceae; genus Paraburkholderia. The sequence goes on from NZ_SMGP01000001.1 coordinate 3,562,695, forward strand.
CGAGGTTCTTGGTGGCGAAAGCGAGCCATGCGCAGAGCAGGACGACGCTGAAGATCAGCAGCCACTTGCGCTTGGCGAGCTGATGGTAGACGCCGGGTTTCATCCAGTAGATCGCGGAAAGAATCACGCCCACCAGCAAGCTGTCGATACGGTATTGCGTGTAAGCAAACGCCCCATCGAGATTACCGCCCGCCACTGCGAAGCAACGCGCCGTGAGCACCACCGCGCAGATGCCGGTAAGCACGCTGACGATCGTCCACGCGCCGAGACGCCAACGCGCAAACACCAGCAGAAGCGCCGGCAGTACCAGATAAAAGTGTTCTTCGACCGCCAGACTCCACGTCTGCGTAATCGACGTGCCCAGATAGTTTTGCAGGTGGGTCAGGTTCTGGAACAGGAAGGTATTCCACGGGTGGCGGCCGGCCAGCACATGGAAGACGATCAGCACGTAATACGCGGGCCAGATGCGGAAAACCCGGCGGATGATAAAGCGCCGTGCATCGACCTGTCCTGTTTCGGCGTACTGTCGAAGCAGCAGACCGCCCACCAGAAAACCGCTCAACGTGAAAAACAGGTTCACGCCTTCACGGCCGAAACTCTTCAGTGGGTACTCAATAATCTGGATGAGGTAATTGCCGGTATGTACAGCATGAAAGTGAAAGCCCATCACCATGATGATCGCGATGCCGCGGACGAAGTCGAGTTCGATCGCCCGTCCGGCTTTTGTGGGTCCCGCCCCGCCGAATAACTTCATGTTGTGCTCCGGTCCCATGCAAATGCGGTCATGCAAGATTGCGATCGTCTCTCGCGGGCTCCATGTCCCTTTTTGCATCTTCGGTGTCGGCAAGCGTGCGTGCGCGCCAACTTCAAGGCATTGACCGACAACATACGCAAGTGTGCGCGCGTCTTGCAGAGCTTACGCTTTCCGCGACCGCCAGAACCCAGGCAATGGTCGACGAATGCGGTCCAGCCCACTAACAGGCGTGCAGATTCCTTCAAAATAACCCGATGCGAGACCGTCCACTGTAGACCGACGGCGAAACGACGGTGACGGGGAGGAACTCGGTAATGCGCCACCAGTATGCAACGCCCTGGATATGGTTTTTTCTGCTGCCGCTTGCGTTCGACTATAAGGCGACCGACGCGAATACGGGTCACTTCGCGCAGTTCATCTTCGTCCTGCCGGCGATCGCCGCAGGGATTGCCCTTCTTCTCATCGCGCCGCGTTTTCACGAGCGCTCGCGGCTGCGCTCGGTCGTCACTTGGAGCTTGATCCTGTGCGTGTTCGGCAGCATCGTCGCCCAACTGGTTCAGGATAACGACACCGGCAACTATTTACGAACGCTGCTGCCGTTCACTCTCTTCATGCTGGGTTACCTCGTGGCGTGCCGCCCGTGGAGCGAATTCCGCATCGCCCAGTTCGAAAAAGCCCTGTTCGTCGCCAACGTCATCAGCCTCGTGTTCACCATGGTCTACGGCATGGCGACGGGCGGCGGCCTCGACGACGTGCGCTTCCGTATCCTCTCCGTGACGCTGCTGGGTTTGCAAGGCGTATTGCTCCACGAATTCATCGTGGCAAAGCGTTTTTCGCTCTTTACCGTGTCGATCTTCGCGCTGAGCGTCGTGATCGAATTGCTGAGCGTGACCCGCAGCGTGATGGTCGGCACGGTGCTGCTGTTCCTGATCGCCATGGGACTGAGCGCGCCGTCGATCCGGCATATCTGGCGCGCAATGAGCCGCACCATGATCATCGGCGCCGTGCTCGCCGGCATGGCCGGCGTCGCGGCCCTGACTTTCCCGACCGTCGCCGAGCACTGGACGCAGCGCATTTTCTTCTCCGAGGAAACCCGCTCCGGCAAGGATCCGACCACGATCACGCGTCTCGCGGAAATGCGCGACCAGTACGATCAGGTCACCGCGCAGCCGGAGACCTTGTTGTTCGGCGAAGGTTACGGCCACTACTATCGCTACTCGCCGGTCTATCTGCCGGACCTCGCCGGCCAGATCAGCGAGAAGGACTTTTACGCGATCAACGAATGGGCCGCGGGCCACAACTTCTGGGTCTATCAGTTCTTCGCGGGCGGCCTGCTGTTCGGCATCGGCATGCCGTTGGCCACGCTCGCCGCACTGGCGATCTGTTTCTTCTCGTATCGCTACTGGCGCTCCGTCGTGCCCGACGCACCCATGCTGCCGGTGCTCGGGCGCGCCATCATGCTGTTTGCCGCGCTGCCGGCCACGTCGATCGGCGGCAATCCGCTTGGGCCGCGTTTTTCGGGCCTCATATTCGGCGTCGCGCTCGGCTTGATGATCGCCACCCACGCGCGTTTGCAGCGCGCGTTGCCGGCGCGCGCGCGGCGCTTGCGCAGGCCGCCTTACGTGCGCCCGGAAGCAATGCCGGAGTTGCCCGGCCGGATCCAGCCGGGCATGGGCCGCGCGGACCTCACGTCCACGCTCGGCGTGTCGCGCACGGCCGCCACCTCGTCCGACGCCGGCCAGTTCGGCGCGCTCGTCCCGCATACGCCGCCCAGGCATCGCTCCAACCGACCGAATATCGCCCGATGAAAATCCTCCACCTGCTTGCAAGCGTCGACCCACGCGCCGGCGGTCCCGTTGAAGGCGTCCGCCGCAGCGGCATGGCGATGCGGGAGGCCGGACACGAGATCGAAGTGGCGACCTGCGATGCCCCCAACGACGCCTACCTTGCGGCCTTTCCCTTTCCGCTCCACGTCTTCGGCCCGACCAAAGGCCGCTACAGCTTCAGCGAACGCCTCGCGCCGTGGCTCGCCGCCAACGCGAAGCGCTTCGACGCGGTGATCGTCCACGGCTTGTGGCAATACCACGGCTTCGCGGCATGGAAAGCGCTGCACAAGAGCGAGGTGCCGTATTACGTGTATGTGCACGGCATGCTGGACCCGTGGTTCAAAGAGGCCTATCCGCTCAAGCATCTGAAGAAGTGGCTGTACTGGCCGTGGGCCGAATATCGCGTGTTGCGCGACGCGCGCGCCGTCATCTTCACGACCGAGGAAGAACGCACGCGGGCGCGCCAGTCGTTCTGGTTGTACCGCGCGCATGAACGGATCGTGCCGTTCGGCACGACGGTGCCGCAACTCGAAGCCGCGCCGCTGCGCGAAACCTTCCTCAAATCCATACCGAGCCTGCGCGGCAAACGCATCGTGCTGTTCCTCGGCCGCGTGCATGCGAAGAAAGGTTGCGATCTGCTGATCGAGGCCTTCGCACGCGTTGCCAGCCGCGATCCGGCGCTGCATCTCGTGATCGCCGGTCCAGACGAAACCGGCTGGGCCTCGACGCTGCGCACCCAGGCGCAGGCGGCCGGCATCGCGCATCGCGTGAGCCTGCCGGGCATGCTGCAAGGCGAACTCAAGTGGGGCGCTTTTCATGCGAGCGACGTATTCGTTCTGCCGTCGCATCAGGAGAATTTCGGCGTGGCGGTAGCAGAGGCCCTCGGCTGCGGACTGCCGGCGCTGATCTCCGACAAGGTCAACGTGTGGCGCGAAATCGAAGCGGACGGCGCGGGGCTGGTGGCCGCGGATACCGTCGACGGTACGGAAAAGAATCTCGTGCGCTGGCTCGAACTCGACGACTCGGCTCGCGAGGCGATGCGCGCGCAGGCGGCCTGCACATTCAATGCGCGCTTCCGTGTCGAGACCATGGTCAGCGCGCTGACTGCGCTGCTCGAGACCAAGGGCGGCCACGACGACGTGCGTGAAAACGACAACACCCTCACCACGCTGCGCGAAGCAACCCAGCAAAGCCGCTGATCGCCGGCGGCATTCCACGGCCTGAAGGCCTCACACTCAAAACGAAGATGGCGCGCCTCGTGCGCGCCATCTTCGTTCGTCTTCATCAAACGCTCACTGCTCTTTCATCACCGGCGTCAAAGTCGAGGCTGCGATCGGCAACGTCTCGACTTGAGGCGGCGTCTGGAGCGACATGGTCGCGCTGTTCGCGGCTTCGGTTCGCGTACTGCCTACGGCGTCCGGCACATCAAGCTGCCGCATCAGATGACCGGCGAGACGCAGCGACAGCGCGGCAATCGTGATGGTCGGGAAGTTGGCGCCGACAGTCGGAAACACCGAACTGCCGCCAATGTACAGATTGCTGATCCCGTGCACCTTGCAATCGCGATCGACCACGCCCTCGCGCGGTGAATCATGCATGCGCGTCGTGCCCATGTGGTGCCATGTGCCTTCCAGCTTCACCGGCCACGTCCGGCCTTCGAGCGGCGCATCGAGCGTGACGTCCGCGACGTTCGCCATCTGCAATTCCTGCGCGAGCAACTGGAACGTTTTATCGAAAGTGCGCTGCACCTGGTCGCCCAGTCGCCACTCCACCCGCACGCGCGGCATGCCGAAGTGGTCGCGCTTGTCGGCCGACAACGTGACGCGGCTATCCGGATTGGGCTCCGCTTCGACGATGGCCTGCAGCGTCACGTCGGTGATCAGCGCGGGCCATTGCAACAGCCGCGTCAAACCGAAACCGACAGTGTGCAGCGGGTGCGCGATCATGGTCTCGATGTCGCGCTTCACGCTGCGGCCGGGCTGGTCCTTGCCCATCAGCGCTTCCTTGAAACGGATCAACGCCTCGGAACCCGCACTGCCTTCGCCGTACCATTTCGAGTAGAGCCACACGCGTGAATTGAGCAGCTTCTCGCGTTCCATCCACTCCTGCTTCGGCGCGAACTGGGACGAGATCTTCGTGCCGTGCGCGGAGACCGCCACATTCTGGTAGTGATACTTGATGTCGTACAGCTTGTTGCGCGCGATGCCCGGACGAAAGCGCACCTTGCCCGACATCATGCGTGGATGGTCCATGAAGTAGCGGCCGACCAGATCGTTGGCATTGCCGAGCCCGGCAGCCTGCACGTTGTTCGACGCAAGCAGCAGGCGCGCGTTTTCGATGCCGCCCGTGGCCAGCACGAAAATCCGCGCGCTCACCGACATCGCGCGGCCGCTGATGGTGGCCACCTTCACTCTGGAAATCGTCGTGCCTTGCGCATCGGCGTCGATATTGAGCACGTTCGCATGAAGGAACACGCGCACCCGTGTCGAGCGCGACAGTTCCTCGCGATACACCTTGCCGAAACGCACCGGCGGACTGAACTGCGCGACGGTATCGCGCATGTCGCCGGTGGCGAGCGGCAGACGGCGCACGTCCTGACGCCCGATCTCCTGCTCCCAGTAAGCAGGGTCGAAATTCTGCGGACCGAGCTTCAGCAGTTCATGCGTGCGCGCATAGTAAGGCTCCAGTTCGTCGAGGCCGAACGGCCAGCCGCTGTGCGCAATCCAGTCGCGCTTTTCGAAGTCCCAGGGATCGAGCGGGCGGCACCAGCCGCCCCAGCAGTTGCTGCTGCCGCCGAAATAGCGGCTGCGCGAGCCGTCCGCGAACGTGTAGGGCAGCCCGATGTTCTCGCCGCGATAGAGGTCGCGGGTTGCGTCGTCAGGACCAAAACCACCGCTTTCCAGCATGCAGGCGTCGATACCCGCCCTCGACATTTCGAGCGCGAGCGTAATTCCCGCCACGCCTCCGCCGATGATGCAGACGGTCGTTTCAATGACCGTGTTTTGTTCAACAGTACGCGTATCGATGAACATCCGCTACTCCCCATCTGCTTCACGCATTTCCTGAGCGCGTCACGGTTCGCCAAGCGGAGCTGGCAACCAGGCCACGCAAACGTCGCGGCCGGAACTCGCATTGGTGCTGCCACGAACGCCGCTCACCATGCAGCGCGGCAATCCCATTGTGGCAGTCGACATTCCGGCAAAACGACCTCGGCCTCCCAGCGTACAAAACGCTGTGGTTCTATGTCTGTGGTTCAGGTCACGGAATCGAACCGGTTCCTGATAAAGCGGCAAGGATTTCCGCCGTACACGCCCTCCGCTTCCAGCGAACGATGCACGACCGACAAAGGTGTCACGACCGCCGAGCGGCCGATGGTCACGCCCATTTGCACGACGCACTTCGAAGTGATCCAGACGCCGTCCTCGATGATGATCGGCGCGACATGCAGATCCATCGTCGTACTCATGTCGTGAGAGCCCGCAGTGAGGAACGTGCCCTGTGAAATGCACACGTTCGAGCCGATGCGAATCAGCGTCTGGTTGTAAATCCACACATCGACGCCGAACCAGCAGTTGTCGCCCACCTCGAGATTCCACGGCGCCTTCACGCGCACCGGATGCACGAATCGGCAACCTGTACCGATCTTTGCGCCGAACAGCCGCAGCAACGCAACGCGCACACCTGAGAACGGCAGCAGTTTGTTGTTGATCACACAGGCTTCCAGCACGAACCAGATGAGCTCGATCAGCGCGCCGCGCTTGGCCTGATAGTTTCCTTTTCCGGCCTGCGACAGATCGATGACGCGGCCGTCTTCGCGCGCGCCCTCGGCTTGCGGCATGCGCCCGACGTGTGGATCGTCGGCTACGTTACCCATCAGCTTTCTCCGAACCACGAACAGTGGTAAACATACGCAGGCATGCCAGGCAAACCTCTCACATTATGTTGCCGCGCCTGGCTCGACTTCGCGCGGTGGCTGTGAGGGCAAGCGTTTTGGCGGCTACACGCGTACCGGTTGGCGCACGATAGCTTTATCCCGACAGCATTTCCCTGGGGAATGAGATGATGACCTCGCTTCGACACACCGCTACCTGGACGTTTCTCGCGATCGCATCGTGCGCGACGCCGGCGTTCGCACAGAACGCCGCACCCAATCCCGCCACGGCCGCCCGCCCTCCCGCCGCGACGGCGGCCAACGGCTACGGTCTGAACGCACAGCTTCCCGCCGACCGGCGCGCCGCGCACCGCAGCAGCGAGCAAGGCCTGCTCGGTGCCCCGAACCCATACGGCACCGACGGCGCGCAAGGCAATACCAACGACGCCCAACGCGCCGCGCTGCTCGACTCGCAACGCATGACGGTGCTGGGCGGTGATCAGGCTGCGCAACCGGCGGTGGGCAAGGGCAAAGGCCAGCGCAAAGCGCCGGCTGCGGCCAACGGCCAAGTCCGTGTAGCCGGCCAGCCGGGACGGCCGAATGCGGCCGACGGTCTGACGCCCGAAGGCGCCGCAAGAGCCACCTATACCGACCCCTACGCCACCAAGCAGGGTGTCTACCGTTCTCCGTGGTGAGATCGCCTTCATGACAGGGGCCGTGCGCCGGATCAATCCGGCGCGGCTTCCTCCGCAGTAGCCGGTTTTCGCCGGCGCCTCGCTGCAACACCTGAAGGCCGCGCGCCGAAAGACGGCGCTTCGCCTTTGCCGCGCTTACCGTCCACCTCAAGCAACAGCATCGCGAGCCGTTCCTCGAAGGCGCGAATCGTCGACTCCGGCGAGAGCGCGCGCTCCGCATAATTGCGCGCCGCCTTGCCGAGTGCCGTGCGCCGTTCCGCGTCGCTCGCCAGCACCGTGATCGCCGCCGCCAGCGCTTTCACGTTGTCCGGCGGCACGACCACGCCGCGCGGCGCCACGGCTTCGTAGAGCGCCGTGCCGCGACGCGCCATCGCCACGGTCGCGCGTCCGCTCGCAAACATGCCCGTAAGCTTGGACGGCATGACGAGATCCGCCGCGTCGCCGCGTTGCGGCAGCACGTGAATGTCGGCGAGGTTGAGCAGTTCGTTCAGGCGGTCCACCGGTTGCAGCGGCAGGAACACGCAATTCGTCAATCCTGAGCAGCGCTCGACCAGACTCTCTTTCGCGGCGCCGCTGCCGCAGAACACGAAGGTGAGGTCCGTGCGTGCGGCCAGCGCGACCGCTGCATCCGCAAGCGTTTCGATGCCCTGCTTCGCGCCCATGTTGCCGGAATAAAGAATCACTTTCTGCTCGGCAGGAATCCCGAGCAAACGCCGGAATTCGCTCGGCCGCGCAAGCGGAAAGATGGTCGACACGTCCACCCAATTGGGCAGGCAGACAACCCGTGACGCGTCGACGCCCTTGGTCGTCGCGCGCGCGCTCATCTGCCGCGTGATCGACGACACCGCATCGAAGCGCCGCAGCAATGCGCTTTCCACCCAGCGTGCGGTGCGGGCTGCGAACGAGCTTTTCAGCAATCCCAGATCGAATGCCGCATCGACCTCGTAGTCCTGAATATGCAGCCACGCGCGCGCGCGCGTGATGCGTGCGAGCATCAGCGAACCCGGCGCGCACATCAAGGTCGGTGCGATCAGCATGACCGCGTGGGGGCGCCACAGCACGTGCCGCACGAGCAGCGGCAGCGAGGTCGCCGCAAAGGTCGCGAGATGCAGCATCCGCTTCAGGCCGCTCGGACGCGCCGGCACCCATAGCGGCGCGCGCCAGATCGCCACGCCGTCGCGCGTCTCGTGCTGATACCGCCACGAAACGTAGCCCTCCCCAATACGCCACTCGGGGTAGTACGGCGGCGCGCACACCACGCGCACCTCATGTCCGCGGCTCGCCAGCAGCACGGCCATTTCCGCCGTGTACTTGCCCACTCCCGTCAGCTCAGGCGCATAGTTGATGCCGTAAATCAATATCTTCATCGTGGCTGCCAGAACAAGTTAGGGCGTGATGCGCGCGACGTGGCTGGGCGGAGCGACTCAGTCGCTCAACATCAGTGCACAGCCGCGGGCGATGTTGGCAGCCGCGGAAGGCGGATCGAAACGGCGAATCACATCCATGCACCGGCGCGCGGTGCCGCCCGCGTCGGCGAAGGCCTCCATTGCCTTGAGCATGGTGCGTTGCAGGCCGGCGACATCGCCCGCTGTAAACGCATAGCCGCTCACCCCGTCGATCACCAGTTCCGGCACGCAGCCGCAACTTTCGCTGACCACCGCCGGGCAACCATGCGCGAGCGCCTCGTTGACCACCAGTCCCCAAGGTTCGCTGTAACTTGGCAGCACCATGCAGGTGGCGCCGTAGTATTCCCGAGTAAGCGGCTCGTCCTGCAGACTGCCGACGAACGTCACCGCGTCGCCGAGTTCGAGCTCAGCCACCTTGACATGCAACGCTTCGCACATCGGGCCGGTGCCGACAATGCGCAGCTTGGCCGCCGGAATACGCCGCCGCAATCCGGCGAGCGCCTCGATCAGCGTGCCGATACCTTTCTCTTCGGACAAACGCCCCACGAACAGAAACACCGGCGGATTACCCGCACGAGCGGCGACCCGCTCGACCAGCGCACGTTCCGGCGAAAACGAACCCGGCATCGCCGCGGCCTGACATGGCACGAAAATCTTGTCGCGCTTCGCGCCAAGCGACAGCAGATACTCGCGGCTGCGCTCGCCGAAGCCGAAGTAACCATCGCACAGCGAGAAAAACACGCGCTTCGGAATCGACGTCAGCAGCTTTTTGGGCCGGTCACGCGCGGTCGAGTCGCAGAAAACCGCACGCCGTTTGCCGGTCACGATGCACGCCGCGAGCATCGCCCAGTATTCCGGGCGGTGATAGCCCGGCAGCACGATCAAATCCGATTTGGTGCGCAAGACTTCCCACGTGAGCCGTGCGATCAGTTTCATGGTGGGCACGTCTTCGTAGCAGCCGTCGAACAGCTTTTGCATCGGATAGCGATGAAACGAGTAGTCGACGTCGGAAAAGCCGACGCGGTCGTGCTCCGTATCCGCGATCTGCACCATCGAATAGCGAATCGCTCCGGAAGCCGAAATGTTATGCAAGGCGGAAAACACGACACCCTTGTGGCGCGACCACACGACGTTGTGGAAGATCGTGACTGACGCTGTCATTTTTATGCCACTCCTCGAAAAATCGACCCGCGTGCCTTGCGCGTCCTGCGCATGCACAGCGTCCCAAGCGGTCCTTTACTCCAAAGCCGCGCGCTTAGGCCTCGATGGCGGCAGCCGGTGTCGAACCAGCGTGTGATTCGACGAAGTCCCGATACGTGGATGCGATTCCGTCCTCCAGACCGATCGTGGCCTGCCAGCCCATTTGCGCGAGGCGCGAGACGTCGAGCAGCTTGCGCGGTGTGCCGTCGGGTTTCGAGGCGTCGAATACGAGCTCGCCTTCAAAACCGACGACCTTGCAGATGCATTCGGCGAGCTCACGAATCGACAGGTCCTCGCCCACTCCGGCGTTGAAGAGGCCCTCCGTCACGTTGTGTTCGAGAACGAATAGCGTGGCCGCGGCAAGATCGTCGACGTGCAGGAACTCGCGGCGCGGCGTGCCCGATCCCCACACCGTCAAAGCGGCGTCGCCATTCAGCTTCGCCTCGTGCGCCTTGCGCACCAGCGCTGGCAACACGTGACTGCTCTTCAGATCGTAGTTGTCGTTCGGGCCGTACAGATTGGTCGGCATCAACGCGACGTACTGCGTGTTGTACTCGCGGTTGTACGCTTCGCACAGTTTGAGGCCGGCGATCTTCGCGATCGCATAGGCGTCGTTGGTCGGCTCCAGCGGCGAGGTCAGCAGGTACTCTTCGCGGATCGGCTGCGGACATTGCTTCGGATAGATGCACGACGAACCGAAGAACACCAGCCGCTCGACTTTGGCGCGGTACGCGGCATGGATCACGTTGGTTTCGATCACCAGGTTTTCATAGATGAACTCGCCCGGCTGCGTCGCGTTCGCGAGAATCCCGCCCACGCGCGCGGCCGCGAGCAGCACCACGTCGATCTTTTCGCTTTCGAAGAAGCGATTCACGGCCGCCTGATCCGTGAGGTCGAGCTCCTTGCGCGAGCGGGTGATCACGCTCTGATACCCCTCGGCGGCGAGACGCCTGACCAGCGCGGAGCCGACCATGCCACGGTGGCCCGCGACGAAGATGCGTGCTTGTTTGTTCATCGCAAGTTACTCGTGATGTTCCAGCGCCGTGAATCCGGCCAGTGTGACGAGCGCGTCACGTCGTGCAATCTGATAATCCGAGCGCACCATTTCCTTGACGAGCGACTCGAACGAGGTGGTCGGCCGCCAGCCGAGCTTCGCATGCGCCTTCGACGGATCACCGAGCAGCGTCTCGACCTCGGCGGGCCGGAAGTAGCGCGGATCGACACGCACGATCACGTCGCCCGGCGACATCCTGATCTCGCGCCCTTCCACCTTCTCGACGATGCCGACTTCATCCACGCCAGTGCCTTCGAAACGCACGGTGACGCCCAGTTCAGCGGCAGCGTGCTGCACGAACTGACGTACGCTGTACTGCACGCCGGTGGCGATCACGTAATCCTCCGGCTGTTCCTGCTGGAGCATGCGCCATTGCATTTCCACATAGTCGCGCGCATGGCCCCAATCGCGCAGCGCCGACAGATTGCCGAGATACAAGGTCTTCTGCATGCCCACCGCGATACGCGCAACGGCGCGCGTAATCTTGCGCGTCACGAAGGTCTCGCCGCGCACCGGCGATTCGTGGTTGAACAGAATCCCGTTGCAGGCATAGAGGCCATAAGCCTCGCGATAATTGACCGTGGTCCAGTACGCGAACAGCTTGGCGACGGCATACGGGCTGCGCGGATAGAACGGCGTAGTCTCCGACTGCGGCACCTGTTGCACGAGGCCGTACAGTTCCGAGGTCGAAGCCTGGTAGAAGCGCGTCTTCTCCTGCAAGCCGAGAATCCGGATCGCTTCGAGAATCCGCAAGGCGCCGAGTCCGTCCGCATTGGCCGTGTATTCCGGCTCCTCGAACGACACCGCGACGTGGCTCTGCGCGGCGAGGTTGTAGATCTCGTCCGGCTCGACGCGCTGGATCACGCGCAGAATGCTGGTCGAGTCGGTCAGATCCGCGTGGTGCAGAAAGAGGCGCTGGTCCGGATCGTGAGGATCGCGGTAAAGGTGATCGATCCGGTCTGTGTTGAACAGGGATGACCTGCGTTTGATGCCGTGTACGTCGTAGTCTTTGGCGAGCAGCAGCTCCGCCAGATACGACCCGTCCTGTCCAGTGATGCCGGTGATCAGCGCGACCTTACGTTTCATGGAGCCTTCTCCTCGTTAACCTTTGCAATGCGAGTGCCACAAGCTTTGCTGCGCGGCCGGCAGTCGGCCGCTGTCTCAGCCGGCGATGCTGTCGTAGCCGTAGTAGCCGCCCTGATAGCCCGAGCCGAGGAACGCGCCTTCCTGCGGCACATCGGTCAGCAGCACGCCTCTGAGCCCCACGCCGCCATTGCGCAGCCGCTTGGCCGTCTCCATGACCTCGTTGAGCGGGTGGCGGCCGTGGCGCACCACCAGCAGCGTCGTGCCCGCGTACTTGCCGATCACCGTCGAGTCGGTCACTGCCAGAACCGGCGGCGTGTCGACGATCACGAGGTCGTAGTGCGACTTCAGTTCTTCGAGCATCGTTTCGAAACGCTTGCTCATCAGCAGTTCGGCCGGATGCGAGGGCAGCGTGCCCTTGGCGAGCACGTCGAGACCCGGCAACACGTCGCGCTGGATCATCGAGCTCAGATCGCCGCCGCTCAGCACGTCGGACAGACCCGGCTGATGCGCGACACCGAAATGCGAGTGCACGTCGCCGCGCCGCATATCGCCGTCGATGATCAGCACACGCTTGTTCGCCGACGCCACCAGTGCCGCCAGATTCACCGACAGGAACGACTTGCCGGAATCGGGCCGCGAGCCGGTGATCATCACCACGTTGTTCTCGGCGTGATCGAGCGAGAGCTGCAACGAGGTGCGCAGATTGCGCACGCCCTCCACGGCGATGTCTTCCGGCGCCTGCTGCGCCAGCACATGCAGCCCGCGACGGCGCAGCATGACGTTTTCCTGCAGCTTCAACTGGGTCTGGCTGCGCGGCACCACCGCGAACACCGGCACGCCGAGCATGCCTTCGAGTTCGTCCGGACGTTCCACGCCGCCGTACATCGCGCGCTTGAAGAAGGTCAGCAGAATGCCGAGCACGAGGCCGCCTCCGAGCGCGATCAGGATCGCGATCACGCGCTTCGGACGCACCGGTTCATCAGGTGCTTCGGCGAAGTCGACCACGCGCACGTTGCCGACTTGTCCCGCTTTCGCCACGCGCAGTTGCTGCGCGCTATTCAGCAGATTCGTGTACAGCTCCGTATCGACGTGCACGTCGCGTAGCAGCCGCAATGCGGTTTGCTCCGTATCCGGCATCACCGCCACGCTGCGATTCATGTTGGCTGCCGCGCCTTGCAACGCGGCGATCTGCGCGTCGAGCGAGGCCACCGCCGGGTGATTCGCCGTGAAGCGTTGCGACATCTCCGCGCGTTGCTGCTGCAGATCCATCAGCTTGGTCTTGTTATCGACGATCTGTTGCAGCAGCAGGCGGCTTTCTTCACCCAGATCGACCGTGCCGTGCGTGTTGCGGAACTTGTTGTAGCGTTGCTCGGCGTCGTCGAGTTCCTTGCGCAAGCCCGGCAGTTGTTGATCGAGAAAGGCCAGCATGTGCTCGGCCTCGGTCGACCGGCTCTCCACATCCTGACGCACGAACTCGCGCGCCATGCTGTTGACGATCGCGGCCGTCAGGCCGGCGTCGCCGCCTTCAAGGCTCGCGCGGATCACGCCGGATTGCAGCGTAGTTTCCTGCACCAACAAAGCTTTTTGCAAACGGTCCACGGTGCTCAGCGTCGACGCGCGCTGCAATTCGAAACGCGAGCCCGCGGCGCCGACCAGCTTGTCGACGCGCAACGTGATCGGGCCGTCGGCGGTATCCGTTTCCACGGTTTCGCCGACTTTCCCCGACAGAATCGCAATACCGTTCTTGTCCCGCAGCACGTACGACCCGTCATTGCCGGAAATCAGCGTGAAAGTCGCGTCGTACATTTCCTTCGAGGTGTCGAACCGCGACACCGAAATGCTCTCATCACCCCATGCATAGCCGGACAGGTTGATGAACTGCGGCAACTTGAAGCCCCATTGCCCGTTCACCAAGCCCGCAATCATTCCGCCGATGAGCGGAAAATAGCGCGGCGTAGCCGTGATATCGAGGTGCAGTTTCTTGACGGTTTCTTCCGTGACGAGTCGCGACTTCAGCAACTCGATCTCGGCCGCCGTCGAAGGCTTGGTGTCGAACATGCCGGTGAGCGGCGGCAAGGAATCCTTGCCGTTCGCATTGGCATTCGCCGTCTTGTCCTCGACGTGAAACAGCACATCCGCGCGGTACGTCGGCGGCGCGAGGAAAGCGTACGCGCACCCCAGCGCGAGCGCGATCAGCGTCACCATCACGATCGTGCGCCAACCTCGCACGATCGTCCGCAGATAGTCCGACAAGTGAAGCTCGTCCGGACCGGACACGTCGGTGTAACGGTTTTCAAAGTTGATTGCCATTTTCTTCACCCAACAAAGCCCGGCGGTTCAAGATCACGTTGTACGGTTACTATTTCGCGAGGACGGCGCCCGTCACAGCCGCATTGATTGCCGGCAGCAGCAGGTTCAACACACGGTTGAAGCGGACCAGCCCGCCTTGACCGACATACACCACGTCCTTCGGCTGCAGTTCGAACTGATTGGCGAGCACCATCGACACCGGCGAGGTCGCGTCGAGGTGGTACACCTCAGGCGCTTCGCTCGTCGAATTGCGGATCACGAACAGTTGCCGGGCCGCGGCCGTGTTCGAGTCGAAGCTGCCGCTGTCGGAGATCGCCTGCGAAAGCGTCAACGAGCCGTTGCGCATCGGCAGGATGGTCGCTGGCTTGTTGACCTCGCCCATCACGTAGACACCGCTGTCTTCGCGCGACGCCACCCGCAGCATGTCGCCCGGTTGCAGATAGATGTCCGACGGATTTTTGCCACGCTTGATCAGATCGTCGAGGTTGAGCTGATACGGGACGCCGTTGCGGATCAACACCACGCGGCTACGGTCCGCATTCGGGCTAAGGCCGCCGCTCAAGCTGATCGCCGTCGTCAGCGACATCGGAATGTCGTTGACAGCCTGAGAGCCAGGCGTGCGCACTTCACCGTCGACATAAACCTGCTGCGCGCGGAACGAGGCCACCCGCACCGTCACTTCCGGCTTCTGGTACACCTTGCTCAGACGCTTCGCCAGGTCCTTCTGGATCGAGGCGACGTCCCTGCCCGCCACATGCACGTTGCCTGCGTACGGAAACTGCACATCGCCGTTTTCGTCGATCAGGAAGCCAGGTGCGGCATCCGTCGTCTTCGTGTTCTGTGCCGGCTGACCGAGTGCGGCAGCCAGTTCCGGGTGATCCCATACGACGATCTGCAGCACGTCGCCGGGGCCGACCTTGTAAACGGTCGGCTTGCCGAACAACGCGACCGTTGCCGGCGGCAGCGCCGAGCTCGTCTGAGCCTGGTTCATCTTGCGCAGCAGCGCGAGGTTGATATCGGTAATCGGGATCTGCTGTTGCGATGCCGCTTCAGTACTGTAATCACCACCCGTGTCCTGAATTGCCGCAGGCGTGACCATCCGCTGACCCGGAGCGATGCCGCATCCGGAAATCAACGTTGCAGTAGCGAAAACCAGGAGACTTCCCGTGCGTAGACCAAGCGAGCTCATGATGTTTCCTCCTTGTGCCACGGCGTTTTTCCTCAAAGTAGAAAGCGCGTAGCGTTTTTAACAACTAATAAGCGTTTCGATGCACCAGTCCGGCGACTATCGTCGCGCCGATAATCCGCATGTCGAGTGCGAACGACCAATGGCCCAGGTAATACAGGTCATGTTCGACACGACGTTCCATCTTTTCGATGCGGTCGGTTTCGCCACGAAAACCGTTGATCTGTGCCCACCCCGTAATCCCCGGTTTTATGCGGTAGCGATTGATATAGCCCGCGACCACTTTCTGATAGAGGTCGTCGTGCTCGAGTGCATGGGGACGCGGTCCTACGACCGACATGTCGCCACGCAACACGTTGTAGAATTGCGGCAGTTCGTCGAGGCTCGTGCGGCGCAGGAAAGCGCCCACTTTGGTCACGCGCGGATCGTTGCGCGTGGCCTGCCTGACGTGCCTTTTTGGCTCGATATGCAAACGCATCGAGCGAAACTTGTAAATCGTGAATACGTGACCGTCTGCGCCTTTGCGTTTCTGCTTGAACAGAACCGGACCGCGCGACGACAGCTTCACCGCGATCGCAATGGCGAGCATGACCGGTGCAAGAGCGATCAGCGCGGTCAACGCGAACAGACGGTCGAAAATTTCCTTCTTCAGCATCGAACTGGCGGACAGCGGCGAAGCCACGAGATTGATCGCCGGCACGCCGAGCAGATCGATCACGCCGCTGCCCTCGAAGAGCGCGAGGCTGCGCACGTCCGGCATGAAACGGATGTTCACCAGATCGTCGCGGAATTCGCCGACCAGCGAACAGATCAACGGCTCTTCGGAAAGCGACAGCATCAGCCACAGTTCGTGCACGTCGTTGGTCCGCATGTAGCCGGCCAAAGCATCGACGGTATCGAACACCGGCACGCCCGGGCTCGCGACCGACGACACGTCCGGACGCGCGTTGTACACGGCCGTGGCGCGAAAACCGGTGGTCGGCGCGGCGTTGATCCGGCGAATGATCGCGTCGCACTGCGAGCCGCTGCCGACAATGGCGACCTGGTGCAGATTCATCCCGGCGCTGCGCGCACTCGCCAGCACGGCGTGCGTCATCAGCCGGTACGCGATCAGCAGGCCGCCGGTCACCGCCGTCCAGTACGAGAACCACAGCCGCGACACGAAGTCGATCCGATGCAGCGAATACATCAACACGAGCGCGCTGCCCTGCACCATCAGCCACGCGAGCGACACCTGGCCGGCCAGCACCAGCTTGGAGCGGCCGCGCCATGATTCGTAGACGCCGAACGCCGGAAAGATGGCCAGCGCGAAGGCCGCGGAAAACATCACGAGCGCCCAATAGAACCCGGATTGAGCGAGGTAATCAAAGCGGATTTGCGACGCCACCGCCGCTCCCGCCAACACCAATGCAACATCGAAAACCCGCGCGAGCAAATCCTGAAACTTGCGCATTTTGGTCACCTCGTTCTTGCCGTTCTTGTCCGCAGTTGAGTCCGGCGTGCTGTTTAGGAGCAGCGGCCGTAGTTATCGTTAAACCTCACAATGTCGTCTTCACCGAGATAGGTGCCTGACTGGATTTCAATGATTTCGAGCGGCACCTTGCCCGGGTTTTCGAGCCGGTGGCGGGTGCCGAGCGGAATGTAAGTCGATTCGTTTTCACTCAACAGAAACTGCTCTTCACCGCGAGTGACGAGCGCCGTGCCGCGCACGACGACCCAGTGTTCCGCGCGGTGGTGATGCAATTGCAACGACAGTTGCGCGCCCGGCGTCACGACGATCCGCTTGACCTGGAAACGCTCGCCATGGTCGATCGAATCGTAGAAACCCCACGGGCGGCGCACCTTGCGATGCGCGTCGGCCTCCGGCGCGTGCTGCGCCTTGATGCGCGACACCAGACCCTTCACGTCCTGCACGTGCGAGCGGTCGACCACCAGCACCGCGTCGGCGGTTTCGACCACCACGACATTGGTGGTGCCGACGCAGGCGACCAGCCGCCCTTCCGAATGCGCGTAGCTCGATACCGCGCCTTCGAACGTCACCCGGCCGCGGCCTGCGTTACCGTTGGCGTCCTTCTCCATCGCGGCCCAGACGGCGTCCCAGGAACCCAGGTCCGACCAGCCGGCATTCAGTCCGACCACCACGCCGGCGGGTGTCGCCGGCGCGCTCGCGGCCGCGCCATCCGTCGTTTGCGGCTCGGCCGTCTCGGTCAGGCGCTCCATCACCGCGTAGTCGATCGAATTCGCCGGCGTACTGAGGAACGCATCGACCAACGGCCGGAAATACGCACCGTCGACACGGCCGCCGGTGAATGCGCGTTCGCAAGCCGCGTGCATTTCCGGTTGCAGACGCTTCAACGTATCGAGCCACACGCTGGCGCGGACGATGAAGATGCCGCTGTTCCACCAGTACATGCCCGCCGCGACGTACTTCGCCGCGAGTTCTTCCGCGGGCTTTTCGACGAAACCGTCGATCGCATGGCCGCCGCCCGCCAGCTCGGCACCGATGCGGATATAACCAAAGCCCGTGTCGGGGCGCGTGGGCGGCACGCCCAGCGTCGCGATCGAGCCCTGCTCCGCATAGCGTGCCGCCAGTTCCAGCGCCGCCTGCAAGGCGGGCACGTCGGCGATCGAATGATCCGCGGGCATGACGACCAGAATCGCGTCGCTACCGTCCGCGCACGCCAGCGACGCCGCCAGCGTCAGCGCAGGCGCCGTATCGCGTCGCGCCGGCTCGACAATAAGACGAGCGTCGACGCCATTTTCATGAAGTTGTTCTGCGATCACGAAGCGATGTTCTTCGCCGCATACGATGATCGGCGATGCGTCCACGCTCCAGCCGGCCGGAAAGCCTTCCATGCGCCGCGCGGTGGCTTGCAGCAGCGAGTCGGAACCGACTACGTCGATCAGTTGCTTCGGATAGTTTTCCCGCGACACCGGCCACAGACGCGTGCCCGAACCGCCCGCCAGGATCACCGGGACGATGCGCGCGCAACGCGCGCCTGCCGTCGCGCCATCCGCACCGGTCGGGGCGACCGACGCGGCGCCTACAGCTCCCTGATTCGACATATTCGCATTCCTTATAATTTCCAAAGATCAACGGAAGTACGGACCGGATGCCGTGTTGCCACGGCGATCCGGCTGGCCCCGTCGCGCTATTCGCCGACTAGTCGGCGACTTTGAATCCGAAATTCGGTCGGCGAAATTCTCATCCGCTTGCGAAACACTTTCGCGAGGCGGTCGCCGTTACCCATACCCGTGCGGCGGGCAATCTTGTCGACCGGCAATTCCGATTCGGTCAGCAGGCTGCAAGTCACCGCAAGGCGTTCGTGCAACAGAAAACTCGAGGGCGTAATGCCCATTTCCATCTTGAAGCGGCGCAGAAAGTTGCGCTCGCTCATCGCGGCGAACTGCGCCGCGTCGGCGATCGAAATCGCCTGCTGGCAGTTCTCTTGCAGCCAGCGAGCTGCCGCGCGCACCTTGTCGCCGGGACTCAGGCCGCCGTCTTCGCCGAGCAGCGGCGCGAGATTCGAGCACGAGTCCGCCAGCAGGCGCTCGGCAACCGTACGCGCCGTCGCGCCGCCGAGATCGCGCTTGATCATGGCGAGCGCGCTTCGCATCGATTCGAGGCGATCGCCCGCATCGGCCGTCTGTTCCGGCTGGCGCGCCGACACCGGCTGCGCCTGTGAGTCGCCACCTTCCTTGCTGTCGGGCACATACGCCGCTTCGAGCAGCGCGCGGCCCTCCGCGATCGGCCGGATCATGCCGGTGTTGCGGCGCACACGGCGCAGCCACGCGATCAGGCGTTCATCGCCGGCGGCGGCGAATGCGCCTTTGCCGCCCGCCACATACAACGCGTCGAAACCACCGTAATGCCGCGCGTCGAGGCCGTCTGTCCAGACCCGCAGCGCGGACGACGAAGTCACCATGCCGCCATCGGCCGACAGGAAGGACACGTCGTATAACCAGCCGCCCGAGCCAGACGAAGCCATTTCGTTCGCTGCCTGGAACACCTCGGCAACGACCCCGGCTCCCTGCAGCGAGCAGTCGTTGAACATCAGTATCGCGATGCGACGCATACCCTTGTTTGGAGCGTGCACCCAGCGCAGCATTGCGGACTCGAGACTCGCGCAGGTCATAGTCATCCTCTCACCAGAAAACGGATCTACTTTTCACCTTGGACGGCCGCAGAGAGGCCGGCCTCTGTGCAGCGCATCATAGTCACCGCCACTCAAGCATTTAGCCGCCATGACCGAAAGCGCAGACATGTTGGCGTATGGACAGGGTGACCAACCAGGGATTTTCGGAACACCCCCACTACCGCCGTCTTTTCAACGAATTAATTGCCGATTCCACATAGGAATGAATTGGCATTCTGCGAATGTTAATGCAAATAAAAGCGCCATTTCGTACGCCACCGCACACACCACGACTACTCGAAAACGGCGCAGTTACAATTTGATCAATCCATCGCCATGCCGATTTGAAGTGACTTTTTCCCATCGGGACGCCAGAATGAGCGCAACCTGCTTCGCTATTCCAGCGCCCGCCGCGCCCCTTGTCTACTTGGGTTTCTTCTGACGATATATCCGCGGGGATGGCAATAAGTAAAACGAACATCCAATATAAGCACTTGAGAGTGCGACAAAATTATTTAGTTGGTTGTTATTGGATCTCACGGATATAAACGTGACGATTAATGTTTCAAACGTGAAACACGGGAATAAGACCACTTTAGGCGGCACGGCAATAGACGGGCCAGTGGCGGAATGTGTCGAGTGGCAACCGGGCTATTTCCGCCAGCGGTTTGCGGAAATACACTATGCGGTTTCCGCAACACATTGCTTCGAGAGGTGGGTCGAGGCGGCTTTGACCTGGTGAACTAGTAGTTCGGCGACGCGTCTGTTGCCTTTGGAAGGACAGCGAACGACACGGGGAACACATGTCGAATGTACGCGAACAGCGCGCGCCGCGAAAGCGCGTCGACGGCTTTTCCGGCGGCAGTCGAGGGCTGAGGAGCGGCATTGCCGCCTCGGTGGCTGCCGTCGTCCTGCTCGGCCTCGCGGCCGGTCGATGCGCTGCGGCCGATACTGCGCCGCAGGCAAATGGTGGGGGCAATGGCGAATTCCCCGCGGACGGCAGAAAGTGGACGCCGTGTGCGGCGGAATACGGCACCTGCCGTTTCAACGGCACGCGCGACGTGCTGTATGGCACTGCACAACAGCACGTCGTCAAAACGTTCTCGAATAGCGCGGAGTGCAACAACGGCGTATTCGGCGATCCGGCGCCAGGCGTGGAGAAGCGCTGCGCGATGGCGCCAACGGTGGCGAGCAATGCAGCCGCGCCTATTGCGAAGCAGGACCCGGCGCCGAATGCAGCGATGCAATCCGCCACACCCACGGACCTGAAGGCGCCACCCGGACAAGGGCTGCGTTGCTCAGCGCCTTCGTCACAGGTCCCCACGGCCGCGAGCGGCGATCTGCTCGAAGCCGACACGCCCAGCGACGGCACGCGTCTCTTCGCCATGAACAAACCGTTCGCGCTGGTTTTCGCCACGCGCCCAGCGCAAGCCGACACGCTCAACTGGCAGATACGCGACACGTGGAATGCCGTGCGCGCCAGCGGACGCTTTCCCGTTGCAGCTGGCGCGACGCTGTCCACGTTGAGCTGCGCGTCGAGCGTGGCGGGCTACTTCGCGGTGTCCGCATCGCTGGAACGCGGACACGGGCAGTTCGAATCGCGCGGCACGCGTCCCGCGGGCATCGTCACGTTCGGCGTGCTGCCGGATCCGTCCGCTGCGCTACCCGTCGTGCGTTTTCCGTATGAAGATCTGCATCGGTTCGGCGGACAGGGGGCCGCTTATCTCGCGCCGGGACAGCACTGCTGCGACGGCGACGGCTATCGGCCGGTCTATACCGCTCTCGGCCTCACGTGGGTCAACGACAATCGCAACTGGTATATGGAGGAGCCGAAAAAAACCGGCACGTTCGACCCCGCGAGCAAACAGCTCACGCCCTTCTTCCGGCGCGGCGACCTGCTGCGGCTGATCCAGCTCGACGGCATTCCGCAGTGGGCAAGTCCGACGAACAAGGAGACCCACAGCTATGCGCCGACCTCGCTCGCACAAATGAAGGACTACATGGCCAAGGTGGGCGCCGAGTCGAATCGCGTTCGCATGACTTACTTTCCCAGACAGCGCGACAACTACTATCAGGTGACGTGGGAACCGGACGCCGACGGCGGTCTGCCGTGGCGCGACACGGACGCGAATTTCATCGCCATGTACAAGGCGGTCTGGGAGGGCATCCATCAGACGGATCCGCATGCGGTGGTAATGGGTCTGACCTATTCGTCGGTGCAAGGCAACGTCACGTGGATGCGCAAGCTCGGTCCGCTTGGCATCGGCCGCTATATGGACGGCATGACGATTCACGGTTACTACGACATCGGCACGACGCCTTCGCATCCGCCCGAGCGCGTCGCGGATACCGGCAATCAGGGCACGGTGTCAGGCGCGTTGCCCGCCGCGATGCGGGCGCTGCGCCACGAAATGCGTCTTTACCTGAAGCCCGGCGCGCCGCTCTTCGTGACTGAAACCGGCATCAGCTACGACATCGGGCAGTCGTATGGCAAGAACTATCCGGGCGCGAACGTGCTGTATGCACAGGCTGCCGTGACGGCGCGCACGCATCTGATTCTGCTCGGCGAAGGCGCCGACATGACCTACGTGTTCTATCTGGCGGATATGCCGGACGCCGCGCCGGGCTACGGCATTTTCTTCGAGCTCGATCATCCAAAGGGCGCCTACGGTCCTTCCCGCATCAGCCCGAAACCCGCGGCGCTCGCGGTGGCGGCGATGACGCGAATCATCGACGGCACCGACACGCTCGGCCCGCTCAAGGATCTGCCCCAAGGCGTCTACGCCTACGCGTTCCGCCGGCTCGGCGGCGGCAAGATCGTGACCGCGTTATGGACGCATGACAACGACAAGTGGAACGCCAAAAGCGGCTTCGACGCGAGCCGCAGCGTGGACTTCCGGCTGCGGGTCGACGCGCCCGGCACGACCGGCGAAGTGACGGCGTTCGACATGATGGGCAACGCGACGAGCGTGCCGTACCGCGACGGAATGGCTAGCCTGAAACTCTCGCCCGCGCCGGTCTATGTCGTCTCCGGCAATGCCGAAGTCTTCAGGAACGCAGTCACCACGCCCGAGGGTTACATGGCGCATTAACGGCGCGATGTGACGATAGTTCGGCGTGATGTGACAGGTTCTGTGGCCCTTGGCGCACATAGTATGCAGGCGGAGGCACGTTAGCATGCCTATCAACACGCCGGAGCCGAAACATGAGCGGCCTTGCATGGATGATGCTGATACTGGCCGCGATGATCGGTGCGTTTCTCTTCGCGACGATCGGCGCGATTGTGCTCGCGCTTCTTCTGACGAGCGTTTCAAGCCGGCTCACGCGAGACGATGATCACCATCGTGACTACTAGCTGACCTGGCGCTCAACCGGCGCGAGAAGCGGGGGAGATGACATGCTGCTGACCGAGATCGATTTCCTGGACGTGGTCCGCCTCACGCCCCTGGTCGCATTCGATCTGATCGTCAGCGATGCTCAAGGGCGCGTGCTGATCGGCCGACGCCGCAACCGCCCTGCCCGTGGCACATGGTTCGTTCCCGGTGGCCGCATTCATAAAGACGAAACACTCGACGCCGCGTTCACGCGCATCGCCGACGCCGAGTTGGGCATCGCGCAACTGGCGCGCTCGACGGCACGCTTCGAAGGCGTATTCGAACATCACTACAGCGACAACTTCGCGGGCGAGCCGGACGTGTCGACGCATTACATCGTGCTCGCCTATTCGCTGACGCTCACGGGCACCGCGCCGCTCGGACGGCCCGAGCAGCACAGCGAATATGTGTGGCTTGCGCCTTCGGAACTGCTCGCGCGCGCGGACGTCCACGAAAACACCAAGGCCTATTTCCGCTGATACGGGAGCAAGCCGTCACGCGGGCCTGAACCCGCGCCGCATCGCAATCTGGCGCTGACTGTGAGTTCGGTAACGTGCCGGCCACGGTCGCTACAGTATGATGCGAGCTCACCGTCAGAGCTCGAATCACTATGCGATTACCGGCAATCAGGCTCGTTCGCGATTCTTTCACTGCTTTACTCGCGGTCTTCTTCCTCACCTTTCTGCCAGGCACGGCGCGCGCGGCCGATTGCGGCGCCGGCACGCTGGTCACTGTGGTCGCGCACCTCGACGACGATCTGCTCTTCGTGGACCCAGCCATCAGCGAGCGTCTCGACGCGGGCTGGTGTATCACCACGGTGCATCTGATCGGCGGCGCCAACGGCGGGGACTTCGCTTATGTTCAAACGCGCGAGCGGGCCTCGCGGCTCGCCTATGCGCGCATGGCAGGCGTGCCTGACGAGTGGCTCGAATCCAACGTGACGATCGCCGGCAAGCTCGTGCATCAAATGGTGCTGAAGGCCCGGCCGCAGGTGCGCCTGCTCGAATTGCGCCTGCCCGGCGGCGCCGTGCGCGGCGGCCGCGTGCCGCTCGGCCTGCTGTGGGAGCAGCACGCCACGATCTCCACTTATCCGATGAACGCGGACGGCTCCGTGCGCGTGAAATACGATCGCGACGCGTTGTCGGCCACGTTGAAAGTGATACTCGCGCAAGCGACGCTGATCTACACGCTCAATCCGGACACCGTTCCGTTTATCGAGCATCCCGATCACATCTATTCCGCGCGCATTACCCGCCACGTCGCGCAGACGCTCGGCAAAGGCGTGCCGATCGTCTATCACGTCACCTATCCGACCGGCGGCTGGCCCGGCAATCTTCCCGCCGCCGAAGCGCAGCGTAAGCGCGACATCGTCGCCAGCTATTTTTCGATCGACGGCAGTGAGTCGTCGCATGTATTCGGCGAGTTTCAATGGGACGGCAACTGGATTTCGCGCCGCTATGCGTTTGCCGATCGCTCCGATCGCCGCGTGCCCGATTTCGTGTCTCATCCGATTCAGCTCTTCAATGCGGCGGCGAGCCGCTGCCTGACCTCCGCGGGTCCGGGCCGCGCGCCGACACTCGCCGCGTGCACGGATTCGTCCACGCAGCAATGGCGATGGGACCCGCTGACCGTGTATCCCGGCAATACGCGCAACGCCGCGCTCGTGAGCGTCGCGACGTCGCAATGCATCGCCGAACGCGACGGCTATCTGGTCGCCGAGACTTGCGATCAATGGGACCTGGCGCAGCGCTGGACGCCGTGGGACTTCGGCCTCGTCTATACACCGATGCGGCATTGCCTCGGCGAAAACGATGGCAAGCTGACCATGCGCGGCTGCACCGCGCTCACCACCCGCTACCGTTGGGCCACCACGCAACGTACCCAGGCGAACGACCTGAGGCTCGCCACGGCGATGGTCGGCGACATCGCCGGCTCGGGCGAGCAGTCCGCCGTGTACGTTCAGCGGCAACACGACGGGCCGGGATTCGACGTGTATGCCGCGTCGCTCGCGAAAGCGTCGCCGCCCGCGCTCTGGTATGCGGGCGCCGTCCCATTCGATCCTCTGGCTACCGCACCGAGCTGTGCCGGCGACAAACTGTGCTTCGACAGCGTGCGCTTCCTGCTCGGCGATTTCGACGGCGACGGCAAGGCGGATCTGATGATCGTCGCGGCGCGCCAGGGCGGGACCGCATTCTGGTTGCTCCGCAGTGCCGGCGACCGGTTCGAGGCGCCGCGCCTCTGGCTGCAGACCAGCAATGCGTTCAAGCCGGAACTGACGCAGCAATATGTGGCGGCGGACTTCACGGGAACGGGACGGGCCAGCGTGCTGATCGCGCAGAAGCGGCCCGACAGCGGGCTCGATCTGTGGATCGCGTCTTCGCAAGGATCGGGCGTCTCAACGGGAGCGGCTCCGGCGCTCTGGGCGCAGGCCAAAAACCTGCCGCAGAACGTCAATCTGCTGGTGCGCGAAACGGCGGGCGCGCGCGCCTCGCTGCTCGCGGTCGACGGCGCGAACGGCCGCCTCGCACTCACGCCCATCACCAACGAAGGCTCGCGCATGAGCGTCGGCGAGCGCAACGTCTTGCCGGCAAGTTTCGCCCCCGACTTCGTGAAGGTGACAATGGGCGCCGTGCATGGCCGCGACAGCAACACGCTGATTCTGCTGAGCCCGCATCTCGACGAGTCGAGCGAAGAAGCGATGGTCGACGTCGCCACCCTCGACCTGAGCGGCGCGGCGAGCGCGCCGGCCCAGGCGGCGATATTGCACGGCATGACGTGGTCGGATGTGTTTCCGCAATTCGTGCGCGACAGACAGGGTGCCGCACTCGTGCTGTTTCGACGGACGGACGCGACTCTCGGCGATTTCTATTTCACCGGCGGCGCGCCCGCGCTCACGCGCTATCCATCCGGAAACGGCCTGACACTGGGCGAAGCTCAGGGACTCGGCAAACTGCCGGGGCTTTTCTCGGAGACAGTGCGAATCGACCGGCTCGCGCAGTAGCGCGGACCGGCCGGTCCGAAAGACGTCAGGCCGAAACCTGTAGCTGAACGAACTTGCGCGCGATCGTCATGTAACGATCCGCGGTGTCGTGCAGCGTGTAGCCGGCCAGTTGCCGGTTCGCGCGCGGCGTGTCGAGCGCGTGCAGCAGCGCGCGGCCGTAGGCTTCCGGGTCGGTCGTATCGACCAGGTTGACGCCGGCGAAAGCGCTCGCAAAACCGAACGAGGGAATCCGGCTCGCCACAACTGGAATACCCGACGCAAGCGCCTCGAGAAAACCAATGCTCTGCGCTTCGAAACGCGACGGCATCGCGAAGACACGCGAGGCGCGCAGAATCGCGGCGACGTCGGAACGCGGCCCACTCACCGTCACCTTGCTTTCCAGGCCGAGCTGACGAACGAGCGACAGCACCGCCCTGTGATAGTCGAGATCTTCGACAACGCCGCAGAACAGCAGATGCGCTTCCGGCTCCGATTGCAGCACGCGCTCGAACGCGCGGATCGTGTCCAATTGGCTCTTGCCTTCGATATAGCGGCCGAGCTGGACGATCTGCTTCGGGTGCATGCCGATATCCGGCGCGACAGCGTCGTTGGCTTGCGCGAACAATTGCGCGTCCACGCCATTCGGAATCACGACCATGGACGGATGCCGGCCAATCTCACGAAGGTAGTCGTCGATATTCTGCTGCGACACGCCGATGATCGCTCTCGCCCGTCGCGAGAGGAGGCGTTCGGCCCGCTTGAGCGCGCCGTTCTCGAAGTCGTTGACGCCGGAATGCATCACCCACGCAATTGGCGTGTGGACCGGCAGGAGGCGCACATACAGCGCGGCAAGCGTGGCGTGAGCCACGATGAAGTCGGGCCGGAACCGCCGTACCACGCGATACAGGTGCAACAGCTTTCCCCACCCTGCCGTAGCGAACCTCGGGAAACAGACACGTGACGCCTGCCGCCTGAAGTTCCGCGTGAATGGCGGCGAAATCGTCCTGCTCCGGGAGCAGCGACGTCATGCAGACATCATGGCCACCGCGCTGATGATGAATGGCCAATCCTTTTACGAGTACTTCTGCTCCGGACAAGCGCGGTGCATGAACCAGTTGAAGAATCCTCACGATTTATCTCTCTGGATAACCGCCTTTTTTGCGCAGCGGAGGGATGCCGCCCCCGTTATTGCAGACCCCAAATAACGTCGGCATCCATCATCGTGTATCGCGCGTTCCCTTTCGCGGAGCGCGTCAATGGCTCAGTAAAACAGCGACCGTTCCGCTGCGAAGTCCATGTCGCGAGGAAACGTTACACCCAAGGCCCAGCACTTTTACGCCAACCCCAAGAGCATTTCGGCGGGTCAATGAGCGCTAGCGCCCATTTCTCAGTCGATTAGCCGAGCCAGATAGTTAGGCATCCGTTTCAAATTATTGCGACCCCAATTCGTTATGGCGAAAAAATACTGGTTTCGCCTGACGGATCTTTTAGTGTGATCAAAGCAATTAGTACTGCATTAATGTTCATACGTAACGACTCGTTACTTCTTTTAAACACACTAATGCGTATTGTTGCGGTCGATTCTTCCCAAATTGAGCTTTTCTAGCTTACAGGACAGTAAAAAATTCATCGGCTCGCGCCGTGAATTCATGTACTGCGATCTGAATCGCGCTGTTCCTCAACTCGCTGGCCGTTTTCGTCGTACCTTCCCCGGTCGTCCGATTCCGCCAAATCCGCTTCTGTCAGCGGTTCGGTTTCGTATGACATGAGTTTCTCTGCAGAGAAATGCGTTCGGGGCCGACATCCCGGGAAGGCATCACCTTCGCGCAGCCGCAAAGCCGCGCACACAGGACGCCAGTGTCGAAGCCTCGGTCATCGGCTGGCTTGCAAATGAACCCCGATGTTCGCTCCACCTCCCGACGCGCTTTGCGCGAGGACACGGACGAAGCATCAGCTAACGCATTGCTTACAGATTGATGAAATCGCACCTACTCGCACTCTCGACACTCTCCCTTGCACTCGCCGCATGCGGCGGCGGTGGCGGCGGCAGCACCACCGGCACCGCGGCAAGCCAGTCCAACGGCAACAGCAGCAGTTCGAACAGTTCGGCCAGCACGCCTGCCGCTAACAACCCCAGCACCGGCACCACTGCGCTGAACGCCACGGGCGGCACCGCGGCCATGAGCTGCGCCTCGCCCTCCACGTCGGCCGGCTCGGGCAGCGCGACGATCTCCGCCGATACGCCCAGCGCCGACGGCACGCGCATCTTCGCGGCCGGCAGCACCTTCCAGCTCGCCTTCAACACCAACGCGCCGAGCGCGGACACGCTGAACTGGGCCGTCACCGACACGCTCGGCCGCGTCGCCGCGAGCGGCAGCACCGCCGTGCCGAGCGGCGCGAAGACCATCACGTTCAATTGCACCTCGACGCTCGCCGGTTATTTTGCGGCGACGGGCACGCTCGCCAAGAACGGCGGCCAGTTGCCGCAAGCCGGCACGCGTCCGGTCGGCATCGCGAGCTTCGGCGTGACGCCGAACCTGTCCGGCGTCGTTCCGGCCGTCACCTACGCGCGCCAGGAACAGCATCGCTTCGGCATGCAGGGCGCGAACGACAACGGTCCGCTGCTTGCCGCGCTGGGCATTTCGTCGACGATCGACGACCGCCAGCTCTCCACCATGGAACCGAACGGACCGAACACCTTCAACCCGTCGGCCAGCAATCTCGATTCGTTCTACAAGAGCGGCAACGTGATGCGCCTGATCCGCCTCGACGGCATTCCCGCCTGGGCGAGCAGCACCGGCGCCTTCCAGGACGACACCACGCTGCCGACCGATATTTCGTACTACCAGAGCTATATGAGCCGTGTCGGCACGGAATCGAACGCGATTCGCGCCGCGTACTTCCCGACCCAGTCGGCGAACTACTATCAGGTGACGTGGGAACCGAACCAGATGTGGACCGATACCGACGCCAACTTCGTCGCGTTGTACAAAGCGGTCTACCAGGGCATTCATTCAACCGATCCGCACGCGATGGTGATGGGCCCGGCCGATGCTTTCCCGAGCCTGACCACGACGCACCTGAAACGCCTCGCGCCGCTCGGCTTCGGCCAATACATCGACGCGGTCGCCACGCACGGTTACTACGACGCGGGCACCTCGCCGTCGCACCCGCCTGAGCGTTACGACAGCGACCCGTCCACCGCGGATGGTTCGTTGCGCGGCCAGATGCGCAACCTGCGCACGGAGATGGCCACCGACTATCGCACCGGCATGCATCTGTTCTCGACGGAAGCGGGCATCAGCTACGACCTTGGCAGCTCGTACGGCCCGAACTATCCGACCGCGAACGTGCTGTACGCACAAGCGGCGGTCGCGGCGCGCATGCACATCATCACGCTGGGCGAAGGCGCGGATCAGACCTACGTGTTCTACGGCGCGGACTATCCGGATGAAGTCGGCTACGGCACCTTCTTCGACCTGAGCGATCCGCAAGGTGCGTTCGGCGCGTCCAACATCAGCCCGAAGCCGGTTGCCATGGCGATCAGCGCGATGACGCACACGCTCGACGGCACCACGACGCTCGGTCCGGTGAACGGCACGCCGACCGGCGTGTACGCCTACGCGTTCCAGCAGGTGGGCAACGGCGCGGTGGTCACCGCTTTGTGGGCGCACAACAACAACGTGTGGAGCGCGAGCACGGGCTTCAGCTCGACCTATAGCGTCTCGTACAGCCTCAACGTCGATGCGCCGGGCACGAGCGGCACCGTGAAGGTGGTCGACATGATGGGCAACGCGACCAATGCGAATTACAGCAACGGTGTGGTGACGCTCAACCTGACCGAATCGCCGGTGTATGTGGTGTCGAACAATGCGTCGGTCGCCAAGGCCAACGCGACGACGCCGGTGGGATACGTCGCCATGTAAGTTGCGCGTTTGATGGACCCGAATTCGGGTACGCGGCGGACATGAAAAACGTCAGCCGGCTCGTGGGCCGGCTGACGTTATTTTTTTGGACGCTCGAAACAGGCAAGGCATGTTCGGCGTCGAGATCGAGTCACGATGTTCTCGTGGCGCTGGCGATTGCTTTCACGCGCTGGCAAGAACCGGTCAGATTTCTTGCATGACTTGTGCCCCGGCCAAACTGCTGGGCCTGATGTGAGCTTCGCCCGGACCACAGCCAGGCAAGCGCCTTAAAAACCAGAAACCCCAACATAAAGCACAAAACAGGCGCACACTACCTTATTGCTCCCCTGCGGAGCAAAAACCGCCAATTTGGGAGTCCATCATGGCAAAAGGTCAAATGCGCAGTAACCGCGAAGTCAAGAAACCGAAACAGGCGAAGAAACCCCAACCCGCCACTTCGCCATCAGGCGCGCCGCCGATTCGCATAGCACCGAGCGTGTCAGCGACCCAGAAGAAGCACTAAAGCGAGCAAGCCCGCCCCATACAGGCGGGCATCCTCGTCGACAAACTACTTCGAAATATCCTCCAACGCCACGTCCCGCGTCTTCGGCCCAAGCGTCCCAATGGCCAGCATCACTACCGCCATCGCGCCGGAGATAAACACGAACACGCCGTCCACGCCGAAGCGGCTCAAACATCCCGCGATCACGAACGCGGAGAACATCGCCGAAATCCGGCTCCACGAATAAACGAATCCCACGGCCCGCGCCCGAATGCTAGTCGGAAACAACTCGGCCTGATACGCGTGGTAGCTATACGAAATAATATTTCCCGCTAGCACGAGACACACGCCCAGGCTCACCAGCAACACCGTCTCGCGCGCCTGGCTGAACGCCAGCCCGCACACCACGTTGACCGCCGCCATGCAGATGATCACCGTCTTGCGCTCGAAGCGGTCGGCGATCAGCAATCCCAGCAATGGCCCGAGCGGTGCGGCAATCGCGATGATGCTCGCATACATCAGACTCGTCGTCACCGTAATACCCTGCTTGATCAGCAAGGTCGGAATCCAGTTTGCGAAGCCGTAATAGCCCATTGTCTGGAACACGTGAAAGATGATCAGCATCAGCGTGCG
The DNA here is from genome assembly GCF_004339745.1 of Paraburkholderia sp. BL9I2N2. GTDB lineage: Bacteria > Pseudomonadota > Gammaproteobacteria > Burkholderiales > Burkholderiaceae > Paraburkholderia. Next base: position 3,593,613 of record NZ_SMGP01000001.1, read on the forward strand.
CTTGCGATACGGCGGCACCAGCAGATCTCGAAACGCCGCCCGTGCGCGCACCGGTTCGGGCGAGGCCGGCTCCGGCAACGGCCGTCCGTATTCGCGCGCCACGCGTGCTTCGAGCCGCGTCATGATCGCGTCCGCTTCGTCGATGCGGCCTTTCTGCGCGAGCCAGCGCGGGCTCTCCGGCAAACGCAGACGGATCCACCACACCACGATCGCGCCGACCACGCCGGTCAGCACGACCAGACGCCAGCCATCCAGGCCGAAGTAGCGATGCGGCACCAGCAGATACGAGAGAAACGCGACGATCGGCACCGCGCAAAATCCCACCGCCTGTGAACACGCCGACGCGCGTCCGCGCACATGCTTCGGCACGAGTTCGGAAATGTACGTGCCGATCGTGACGATCTCCACGCCAATGCCGATCCCCGCAATGAAGCGCCACAGGTTGAGCCCGAGCGCCGTGTCCTGGAACGCCATGATGATATTGGCCGCCGTGTACCAAAGCAGCGACCACGTGAAGATCGCGCGCCGGCCAAAACGGTCGGCGAGAAAGCCGCACGCCGCCGTGCCGATGAACAGGCCCGCGAACAACGCCGCGATGAAACTCGCCACGCCGCTGGTGCCGAACAGACCGTGCGTGGTCGCGGTGAGAATGCCGCTGCGCACGAGTCCCGGCGCGATGTAGCCGGAGAACATCAGGTCGTACAGTTCGAAGAAGAGCCCGAGGCTCAGCAGCATCACCAGCTTCCAGATCGAACGCGTGGCCGGCAGGCGGTCGAGCCGCGCGGAAATACGCGCGCCATCGAGCGCGATTTCGTCCGCGCGGCCGTCCGCCGACGCACCCGCGCCAGAGGGCAAACCGCCGAGCGCGCCGGCATCGCCGACCGCTGTTGCATACACCGCATGATTCGACGACTTCATCGTCTGTCTCCTTTGTCCGGTCTTGCGCCGGATGAGATTGATTTGATTGCGTTCCATGCATCGAACGCCGCGCTCATGCAACGGCCTCACGCGGCTTCCTGCGGCGCCTGCTTCGACCCACCGCCCAGCGCCACGATCTGCGCCTCGTCGTAGCCCAGATCGCGCAGCACTTGTGCGGTGTGCTCGCCGATCTTCGCGATCGGTTGACGTGGCTGTAGACGCGCGCCATCCAGTGAAATCGGCAGTAAAGGCATGCCGGTTTCGCTGCCGTCATCGAGCGTGAGCCGAGCAAGACCACCGCTCTGGTTCAGATGCGGATCGTCGAACAGCTCTTCGGGTTTCGTGATCGACGCGAACGGAATGTGGTCGCGCTCGAACTGGGGCGCGAGCGCCGCGCCTTCGAACTGGCTCAGCGTTTCGCCGAGTGTCTTCAACAGCCATTCGCGCGCCAGCACGCGATCGTTGTTGCTGGTGAGGCGCGGGTCGGCCAGCAGATCCGCGCGGCCGAGAACCGCGCACAGCGCGCGCCACTGTCCGTCGCCGGTCGCGGCGATGAACATCTGCTCGTTGTTGGCGAGCGTGAACACGTCGTACACGGCCCATGCGCTGATGCGCTCGGGCATCGGCGCCGCGGGCACGCCGGTCGCGGCGAACTGCTGCATGTGCTGCGCGGACAGCAGCACGCAGTTCTCGAACAGCGCGCTCTGCACTTCCTTGCCGCGTCCGCTCGCATGCCGTTCGTGCAGGGCGGCGAGCACGCCGATCGCGCCGAACATGCCGCCCATGATGTCGTTGACCGAACTGCCCGCGCGCAGCGGACGGCCCACCGGCCCGGTCATGTAGGCGAGGCCGGCCATCATCTGCACGACTTCGTCGAGCGCGAGACGATGTTCGTACGGACCGTTCAGGAAGCCCTTGTGCGAGACGTAGATGAGCTTCGGATTGCGCTCGCGCAACGTCGCGTAGTCGAGACCGAGGCTCGCCATGCGGCCCGGTTTGAAGTTCTCGACGAACACGTCCGCGGTTTCGACCAGCTTGTGCAACGCGGCCAATCCCGCTTCGCTATCGAGGTCGAGCGCCACGCTCTTCTTGTTGCGATTGAAGGTACGGAAAAAGCCCGCGCCGGTGCCGAGCAAACGGCGCGTACCGTCGCCGCGCGGCGGTTCGACCTTGATCACTTCAGCGCCGAGATCGCCGAGAATCATCCCGCAGGTCGGGCCCATCACCATATGCGACAACTCGATCACACGAATGCCCGCGAGCGGCAGCGCGCCTGGCTGCGGCAAAGAAGTGGAAGTAGAGGAAAGCGGATTCATTGCAGTACCTGCGAGTCGGAGGATTCGAAAGTTTGACGGGCGGCGCTGAACTGCTTCGGCAAGCCGGCGCGCGCCAGATAGCCGTACAGCGGTTCGCCGGGCAAAGCGTCGGCGAGCACGGCGCGCGACGCGAGCAGAAGGTCGAGGTCGATGCCGGTCGTGTAGCCCATGCTGTCGAGCATGAACACGAGGTCTTCGGTGTTGACGTTGCCGGTCGCGCCCGGCGCATGCGGACAGCCGCCGAGTCCGGCCAGCGACGCGTCGAATTCGCGGATGCCGTGTTGCAGCGCGACCAGTGTGTTGGCGAGACCGAGGCCAAGCGTGTCGTGGAAATGCAGCGAGCGCAGCCTGCCGCCCGCGACGTTGCGCACCAGTTCGATGATCTCGCCGACCTGGCGCGGCGTCGCTTCGCCGGTGGTGTCGCCGAGTGCGATCACATCGGCGCCTGCTTGCACCGCGGCGCCGGCGATCGCGGAGATATCCGCGTACGGCACCGCGCCTTGCAGCGTGCAGCCGAACACCGTCGACAACCCGGCGATCAGTTCGACGCGCCGCCCGCCCGCGTGTGCCGCGCCGTCGATCAACTCGCGCATCGCCGCGAACGCATCGATCATTTCCACCGGCGTCTTGCGCACGTTCGCGAGGCTATGCGCGGCGCTCACCGAAATCGGCGCGACGATCCGATGCACGCCGCATTCGAGCGCTCGTTGCGCTCCCTTCAGATTCGGCACCAGCGCCGTGACGACCAGATCGTCGTAGGTGAGCGCGTGGGCGATGACTTCGTCGGCGTCGGCCATCTGCGGCAGCAGCTTCGCCGGCACGAAGGACGCGACTTCCATATGGCGCACGCCAGCGGCATACGCGGCGTCGATCCAGCGCCGTTTGAACGCGGTGGGCATCGTGCGGGCGATGCTTTGCAGACCGTCTCGCATACCGACTTCGGTCACGACGACGCGCTCCTGGGTGTCACTCATGGTCTTGAATCCCGGTCTTGAATGCGGTGGAGAATGAGGGGAATGAAGCAACTGAGTGACAGCGTGCCCGCGCATCGACGCGCGGCAAAGTCTGCGTTGGCGACGTACTCCATCGCCGCTCGCGATGGCGGCTCAGGCAGGCCGGACGGGCGTGAGCCGTCGCAAAGGGGAAACCCTTAAGGGCTTTTCAGAGGGAGGAGAGCAGGCAGATCGCGGCCGGGTTTCAGCTCAGACACTCAGCCCGCGTTCAGCAGATGATCGAGCAGATGTGACGCCGCGAGCGTGAGCGCCTGACGGTCGCGCATGCAAATCACGAAGCGCCGTTCGGCCCAGGCTTCGCTCAAGGGCACGGCCATGATGCCGTATTCGTCGGCGGCGTGACGCGGCAGCGCTTCGCGCGGCAGGATCGCGACGGCGAGGCCGGCCTGAATGAAACGATAGGCGGCGTCGAACGTCGATACGTAGGTGCGATAGTTGAGTTCACGGCCCTTCTCTACCGCGATGCGCTGCATCAGTGCATTCACCGAGGCGTTCGACGAGAGTCCGAGGTGGTCGAACGCCAGCGTCTGCTCGAAGCTGACCGCGCCCTCGCCCGCGAGCGGATGGTCGCGCGGCACGATCAGCGCGAGATGATCGGCGCGATAGGGCAGCGCGTCGAGACTGCCCATCGGCACGACATCGCGGCAAATGCCGAGATCGGCGACGCCTTCTTCCAGCCCTCGAACGATTTCCGCGCTCACGCGCTCTTCGACGTCCACGCGAATTCGCGGGTTCGCCTTTAGAAACGCCGAGAGCGCCTCAGGCAGAAACTCCACCATCGACGAAACGTTTGCCAGCACCCGCACATGGCCGCGCGCGCCGGCCGCGTATTCACTGAGTTCGGCTTGCAGGCGTTCGTGGCCGCGCATGATGAGCCGCGCATGCCGCAGCAGCGCCTCGCCGGCGGCGGTCGCGCGCACGCCGCGCTGGCTGCGCGAGAGCAACGCGACATCGACCAGCGCCTCGAGATCCGCGAGCCGCTTGCTGACCGCCGACGGCGCGATGAACTCGCGTTCGGCCGCGCGCGCGATCGTGCCTTCCTCGCACACGGCAATGAACAAGCGCAAGGTCACCTGATCGATCTGCCACATGAGCGGGCGTGCTCCCAAGGTCTGAAGTGGGAAAATTATGCCCGACGATGACGGCGGCCGAGGCCATCTCAGGGTATCCACCGCGGAGGTTGCTTGGCTTGCTTGCGTTGCTTGGGCTGATTGAGCCGCTTTAACCCGCGATCATTCCCGCACTTGCCCGGCTTTTCCGGTCTGGCTATGCTGAGGGCCTTGCCGGCCGCGAGCCTCTGCGCAGCACGCGAATCGCGGCACGAACCAGAACAATCGACCAGAACCAGAGATAGCCATGTCCACCACCAGTCTCTTCCTCACCGCCGCAGGCGTCGGCCTCGCGATTGCCGCGCCGGTCGGCCCGATGGGCATGCTGTGCATCCGCCGCACGCTGACCGGCGGTCCGCGTGCCGGGCTAGCCATCGGTTTCGGGATCGCAACCGGCGACGCCGCTTACGGTCTGATCGCGGCACTCGGCCTCGTCAGCATCTCGCAGTTCATGCTTGCGTACGACCGGCCCTTGCATCTGCTCGCCGGATTGTTCCTGTTGTATCTGGGCGTGCGCACGCTACTGCAGAAAGCACCCGCCGACGCGTCGAACGGCGACAGCAACGGCAACGGCAAGCTCGCGCAAGTGGGCCGCGCCGGTGCGCTGCGCGCCTATGCGAGTTCATTGCTGCTCACGCTGACCAATCCGCAAACGGTCATCATGTTCGCGGCACTGTTCACGACGCTCGCCCCGCGCGGCGCGTTTTCATCGAGCATCGCGCTGACCACGGTAGGCGGCGTGTTTTGCGGCTCGATCGCGTGGTGGTGTTTCCTCGTGACGGTGGTGTCGCTCGCGCGTCATGCGATCGGCAGCAAACTGCGCGTTGCCATCGACCGGATCGTCGGGTTCACGCTGGCGGCGTTCGGCGTCGTGGAAATTCGCCGGGCGCTTTGAGCAAGTGTCCGCGCACAGCACCACGTGTTAGCGCTGCGGCTGGGTCGGCGGCTACGGTTGAGCTGAGGCCTCAGCCTCTGCCTCACGAGCGCCCGCGCAACGCCACGAGCACCACACCGCAGATCGCCAGCAAACCACCGCATAGCGTCGCGAGCCCCGGGCGTTCTCCGGTCAGCAGCGCGGACAAGACTGTCGCCACGGCCGGCGTCAGATAGAGAAAATTGGCCGCGCGCGCCGCGCCGAAATGACCGAGCGCGAAGGTCCACGTCGCATAACCGAGCGTCGCGGGAAACACGCCGAGCACCAGCACCGCCTGCAGCGTCCCGCGCGGCGCACCGTCGAGTGAATGCACCGCGCCCGGCAACCAGGGCGTCAGCAGCAGCGCGCCGGCCAGCAATGTGTAGGCGGTGCAGGTCAACGCGCCGTAGACCGGAATCAGACGCCGCTGCAGCACGAAGTAACTCGCGGAACACAGCGCGGCGCCGAGAATCAGAGTGCTGCCCGCGCCGAGCGTCAGCCCGCCCGGCTGGCCGCGCGCAATCACTGCGATACCCGCCAGGCTTATCAGCGACCCGAGCCATCCCCAGCGGTTGAAACGCTCGCCGAGTACGACGGCCGCCAGCAGCGCCGTAAAAATCGGCAGCGTATTGACGATGAAACTCGCCGCGCCCGCGGCCACGGTCTTTTCACCGGTATTGAGCAGCGCGTTGTAGAGCGCGATGCCGAGAAAACCGCACAACGCGAAGCGCAGGCCATCGGGCCATGTCGGCAGACGCGGGCGCCGGTAGGCGAGCCACGCGAGCACCAGCAGCGCCGCAGTAGCGAATCGCGCGGACGCCAGTTGCAAAGGCGGCAAGCCCTGCAATCCGATCCGAATGAATGGAAAAGCGGATGCCCACGACACAATCGTGAAAGCGACCGCACCTGCCGCCAACAGCGGCTGACGCGCAAAGCGCGAGGGACGAGGCGAAGTGAGTGTGTTCATGCCGCGATCGTGCCTCGGTATGAGCTGCTAAGCTAGAACACAAATGAACACCGTGATGTGAATATGGCTCACACCTCGCCACACGCCGCGGCCGCGCGGCCGCCGCTCGCCAGCCTCGAAACCGTCTGCCACGTGGCCCGCGAAGGCTCGTTCCTCGCCGCTGCGGAAGCCGCCGGACTCACGCACGGCGCGATCAGCCGGCGAGTCGCGGCGGTAGAAAACTGGCTCGGCATGACATTGTTCGAACGCCATGCCCGCGGCGTGCGGCTGACACCGGACGGGCAGCGTTTTGTTGGGCGGATCGAGCAGGCTTTCGGCATTATCGACAGCGCTGCGGACCAGTGGCGTTCGCCGCGCAGCCCGCAACTGGTCAAGCTGAGCGTGGTGCCCGCGTTCGCCAAGCTGTGGTTCTTCGAGCGCCAGGCGGCGTTCGAAACCGAGGCGCCGGCGCTGCGCATTCAACTCGACATCGACCATCGCAACGCGGACATCGTCAGCGGCGACGCGGATCTGGCCATTCGCTACGGGCGCGGCAACTGGCGTCATCTGGAGGTCAAGCCGTTCCTGCCGGAGAAGCTCTATCCGGTGGCGCATCCCGCACTGGCCGCGCAACTGGCGAAGCAGCGGCATAAGCGCGGCGACGCGGCGCTGCTCGACATGCCGCTGCTGCACGACTCGGACGTGACAGGCTGGCGCGCATGGTTCGATGCGCTGGACATGCCGTTGAAACCTCGCGCGCAGGACCGGCGCTTCGAAGACTACACGCTGGTGCTGGCCGCCGCGGAAGCGGGACTCGGCGTGGCGCTGGCACGCGTGCCGCTCGCCGACGCCTATCTGCAGCGCAGCGGCCTCGTACGCGTGAGCCGCCATGAAGTCGCCTCGCCGCTGACCTACTACTTCGTGCATGCGAAAGGCGAAAACCGGCCCGAAGTCCTCGCGCTGATCGATCGTATGCAGGCCGCGCAGCGCACCGCTTCATACGCAAACGCGGCAGTTTTGCGACAATAGCGGCTTTCGCCGCGCCGCGGCGGCCTTTGCGCCGCCCTCCATCGACTGTCGAAGGCCGGCGCGCCGGCCTTGCCGCCTCTAACCCGTCCAATCCACCCGACCGCCAGCGGTCCGCTCAATGGCACTTCCCCACATCGATCTGCTGTACTCCGTCTCCGGCCTGTTCGTCGGCTTTCTGGTCGGACTGACGGGCGTCGGCGGCGGCTCGCTGATGACGCCGATCCTGGTCCTGCTGTTCAATGTGCACCCGGCCACCGCGGTCGGCACCGACCTGCTGTACGCGGCGGCCACCAAGGCCACCGGCACGCTCGTGCACGGCCTGAAGGGCTCCGTCGACTGGCAGATCACCCTGCGCCTCGCCGCCGGCAGCGTGCCGGCCGCCACGATCACGCTGATCCTGCTGCATCGTTATGGCATGGACACGCCGGGCGCGAGCCGGCTGATCCAGGTCGTGCTCGGCGCGGCGTTGCTGGTGACGGCGGTGGCGCTGGTGTTTCGTCCGCAACTCGCGGCGCTCGGCGCGCGCAAACAGCGCACGCCGCGTCAGGGACGCACGCTCGCGCTGACCATGCTGACCGGCGCGGTGCTCGGCGTGCTGGTGTCGCTGACTTCGGTCGGGGCGGGCGCGATCGGCGTGACGGTGCTGTTGCTGCTGTATCCGCTTTTACCGACCACGCGCATTGTCGGATCGGACATCGCGCACGCGGTGCCGCTCACCCTGCTGGCGGGCGCCGGCCATTGGCTGCTGGGCTCGATCGACTGGTCGATGCTGCTGTCGTTGCTGGTGGGATCGCTGCCGGGCATCGCGATCGGCAGCTATCTGTCCTCGCGCGCGCCGGACGCGCTGCTGCGCAACCTGCTCGCCGCCACGCTCACACTGGTCGGCGTACGCCTCGTGCTGGCCTGAAACGCCCTAAGGATATCGACGCACGGCGGCGCGAACGTCCAGCGGCTACTTGAAGAACCGGCAGGTCAGATCGGCTTCGAACTGCCGGATCCATTGACCGTGACGATCGTGATAGGACTGCGCCCAGCCGCCGCGCCGCACGGTGACGAGGCGCTCGTGCGCTTCATCGCTCGGATCCGCGCAGGCACTGATGTCGAAATGGACCGGTGCAAAACCGTGCCGCGCGCACACCAGTTCGAAAGCCGCCCGATCGCCGATGGGCAGATCGGTATAGCGCAAAAGCGAGGTGTCCATGACGTTGACTCCGGTTCCTTACGCATCACAGTACGCTTTGCAACGCGTCAGCAGTGTGTCACAGCGCACAGACGGACCGTGGCCGCGCCGCCGTCCCATTCGAAACGGCGAAGCCCCATCATCGCCGCTTCAATAATCGCCAAATAAATAAAAAAAGGCTCCGGTTTTTTGCCGGAACCCTGGTGCACGCCTGCATCACGATGGCGCATGACGGCGTGAGCCGTCCGCGCCAGGTGCCGCAGCCTGCTTACTGCTGCACAACGGTCAGCTTGTTCGACACCGACGTCACGCCGGCGACGCCCTTGGCCGCCTGGCCGGCAGCGTCGATCTGGCCTTGGTCAGGCACCGAACCCGTGAGGGTCACCGCGCCGCCACGAGCACGCACGGCGATGTTCGACACGTCGACGCCCTGTGTCTTGGCCAGCGCGCTACGCACCTTGCGGCCCAGCTGGCTGTTCGCCTTCTTGGTCGACTTGGCGCTGGCAGCCGGCGCGGCGGTCGTGCCGGTTGCCGTTGCGTCGCTTGCCTGAGCGTACACATTGCACGCCACCACCATTGCCACAACCGAGCCCAGCGTTTTCAGAAAACCGACCGATTTCATAGCTTTTCTTCTCCTTAGCTTCACATTGGACCGCATATACAAGCGGCTTCGTTACGACTACCGGCAGCCATGCTGGGCGCGCACGACAAGGCGCGGCCGAGCAACGGCCGACTAGGGCTGTAACACGATGTGCGAGAGGCGAGAGAGGCCGGTTGCCGTTGCCGCCTGCGATGACCGATGACGGGCATGCAGTGCGGTACGAAACCGGCAAGCCGCGAAGTCCGCCGACGCGCCCGGTTCTTGTGTGTCGTGCCGGGTCGCGCCGCGCAAACATCTGTTCGCGGCAGCGATGCACAATTTAATCTAGCCGGGCCAGAAGCGCAAAGGGTTTAGTCGGGTTTAGTCACACTCGAGATGCGAATCGCGTCAGACGCGCGGGCTGTCACGCCACGTTCACGATTTGTTACGGGTTTGTCGGCGCTGGCAGCCGCCGCGCGTTCCGCCGTGCGGTGAATCTCAGGTACCATCGGCGCGACGCAAGCTGCCGCGCGGCTTGCGTGCCCTTCGCGGCAGCCTGGCCACAAGCCGCGCGTGCTTCGCACCGCTTTGCGCGCGGCGGAGCGCCGTTCCTGTTCACTTTCGACCGTAGCCCGTCACGTCATCCGATGAAGCCAGCCTCCGGCCGCAAAACCCCTCCCCGTCTCGTCGCCCGTTTCGTCGCGATCTCCTGGCGCGATCTCGCGGTTTCGTTCGGGCCGATCCTGCTGATCGCCGCCGTCGCGATCTGGTTCGCCGTGCGGCTGATCCAGCCCGCGCCGCCCAGCACGCTGACCATCAGCGCCGGCCCCGAAGGCAGCACCTTCTGGACCGCAGCGCAAAAGTACAAAGCGATTCTGGCGCGCAACCGCATCACGCTGAACGTGCTGTCGTCGGAAGGTTCGCTGCAGAATCTCAAGCGGCTGTCTGATCCGAAGTCCGGCGTCGATGTCGCCTTCGTGCAGGACGGCGTCGCGCCCGGCGCGGCGGCCGACGGGCTGATGTCGCTCGGCAGCGTGGCCTATGTGCCGCTCGCGATCTTCTATCACGGGCCGACCGTCACGCGGCTCTCCGAGTTCAAGGGCCAGCGGCTCGCAGTCGGCGCCGAAGGTAGCGGCACGCGCGAACTGGCGCTCGCGCTGCTCAAGGCGAACGGCATCGTGCCGGGCGGCGCAACCAAACTCCTGCCGCTTTCGGGCGACGACGCCGCCGAAGCACTCGTCTCCGGCAAGGTCGACGCGGCGTTCCTCGCCGGCGATTCGGCGCAACCCGCGGTGATGGGCAAGCTCTACCGCACGCCGAACGTGCAGTTCTACGATTTCTCGCAGGCCGACGCCTACACGCGGCGCTTTCCCTACCTCACGCAACTCGAAATGCCGATGGGCGCGTTCGACCTCGGCAAGAACCTGCCGTCCGCGCCGATTCATATGGTGGCGCCGACCGCCGAGCTGGTGGCGCGCGATTCGCTGCATCCCGCGCTTTCCGACCTGCTGATCGAAGCCGCGCGCGAGGTGCACGGCAAGGCGAACATCATGCAGCGCGCCGGCGAATTCCCCGCGCCGCTCGCCCACGATTTCCCGGTCAGCGACGACGCCGCGCGCTACTACAAGTCCGGCAAGAGCTTCCTCTACCGCATCCTGCCGTTCTGGCTCGCGAGTCTCGCTGACCGCCTGCTGGTGGTCGTGGTGCCGCTGATCGTGTTGCTGGTGCCGGCGTTGCGTCTGGTGCCGTCGCTGTATGCGTGGCGGGTGAAATCGCGCATTTATCGCTGGTACGGCGCGCTGATCGCGATCGAACGCAGCGCGCTCAGCGACCATTCGCCCGCCGAGCGCGCGTCGCTGATCGAGCGGCTCGACGCGATCGAGGAGTCGGTCAACGGTCTGAAGATGCCGCTCGCCTATGCGGATCAGTTCTACGTGCTGCGCGAGCATATCGGCTTCGTGCGCCAGCGGCTCATGCAGGCCCGAGACGCCCAGCGCGACGACGCCGCCAACGAAGCGGAAGGCGCGGAGAACGGATCGGACGAAGCAGGCGCCGGACCCACGCCGCCCGCCGCGAACGAAGCGGCTGAAATCGGCGAAACGCGCGACGACCACGACGCGAAACCATATTGACGGGTGCAAGCCGCGGCTGCACCGCGTAAGATCATTACAAATCCGACGGTGCAGCAGACGCGCCGTGCGGAACCGGCAATTCGGGAGACATTTATGACCGTTGGCATCGACGCCAGGCAACCGCTGTGGTTCTACGACTTTGTCTCGCCGTTTACCTACCTGTTGCTGGAGCAACACGACAAATGGCCGGGCTTCGACTTCGTGTTCACGCCGGTCGTACTGAATGATCTGTATCGTCACTGGGGACAGCGGCCGGCTTACGGCGTGCCCTCGAAACGCACCTTCCTGTACCGGCACGCGCTGTTTCGCGCGGAGCAACTCGGCATTCCGTACAAGATGCCGCCGGCGCATCCGTTCGATTCCATGAAGCCGTTGCTGCTCGCCACCGCGGCGAATGGCGACATCAACTTCGTGCGCGAGATTTTCCGATTCATCTGGCGTGAAGGCCGCGATCCGTCCACTGACGAAGCCTTTGCCGAGTTGTGCGACCGCGTCGGTATGCCCGACGGTCCGGAGATCATCAGAAGCGCAGCCGTGCTGGCGCAATTGCAGCGCAACACGGCGGATGCGATCGGCCTCGGCGTGTACGGCGTGCCGACCTTCTTTCTGAACGATCAATTGTTCTGGGGGGAGGACGCGTTGCCCATGGTGCTGTATTGCGCGCGCACGCCGAACTGGCTCGAATCGAGAGAAGTCAAACGGATCAGTTCGCTGCCGTCGGGGCTTGCGGACATTCAACCGTAGGCGATACGTAAGCGTAAAGCGGGCCTAAGGTTATGACCTTCGCGCCGTGCGCGTTGGCGTTGCGCTCTCACGAGACTCTCGCGGGCGGCTCCGTACGACGCCTTATCGAATGATCCGTTTGCCCCGCCTCGCTTAAATCATGGACGACACCGCCGCCTCCCTCGATATCTGGCTCGTGCGCGTGCTGCGCACGCTGCTGGTCGAGCGCAGCGTCACGCAGACCGCGTTGCGTCTGAATCAGACCCAGCCTGCCATCAGCACCGCGCTGCGCAAACTGCGCGAGACGCTGAACGACCCGATCCTCGTGCGCGGCAAGTCGGGCATGGTGCCGACCGAATACGGCGAATCGTTGCTGGCTTCCGCGCAGCGCGTGCTGCGCGAAGTCGATTTCGTCGCGACACCGCATGGCGACTTCGATCCCGGCCGCTCGCGCCGTACGTTTCGCGTGGCCGCGCCGGATTATCTGAACGACTTCTTCATGCCGACAGTGATCGCGCAGTTTCGCGAGGCGGCGCCGCACGCGCGGCTTGAGATCGATTCGTTGAGCCCGATGCTCGATCATTCGGCCGCGCTCGATGCCGGCGAACTCGATCTGGTGATCGGCAACTGGCCGAAGCCCGAGCCGCGCTTCGAGCGCAGCGATCTGTTCTCCGACACGGTCGTGTGCATGATGCGCGCCGATCATCCGCTGACGCGCATGCCGTTGACGCGCGAGGCGTATCTCGCCGCGCCGCATCTGGCGCCGACGGCCTATAGCGGCGCGAGCAGCGGCGCCATCGACATTGGTTTCGCGCGGGCGCGCGCCGAGCGCCGTATCGTCGCCACGCTGCCCTACTTCGGACTGGTCCCGCAAACGCTGCTGCAATCCGATCTGATCTTCACGACCACGCGCCGCTTTGCGATGCACTACGCGGACATGCTGCCGCTCGCGGTGGTCGATGTGCCGATTCCGTTTCCGCGCATCAAGTGCTATCAGTTGTGGCATCCGCAGCCGGACCGGCCGAGCGATGTCGGCTGGCTGCGTACGCTGATGTCCGAGGTGTCGGATACGCTGGTCGCGCAGAAGGTGCGGCGCGCGAAACGGGCGCCCAAAAAGGAAACGTCAGCCGCGATGGGCTGACGTTTGGGTTTGCAGTGCGATCGGCGGCGGTTGAACGCCTTCGTCTTGATCGACTTCTAGCTATCAGACACTCGCGCAGAGCTGCTGCGTTGCGAGCTGCGCCACGACCGGCCGCGTACGAATCTGCAGCAACTCCGCGCACACCGCCACGGCGATCGCCGAAGGCGCCTTATCGACGATACCGGCCACGCCGATCGGACACGTCATCTCCACCAGCCGGTCCAGATCCACGCCACGATCGAGCAAGCGACGCTCGAATTTCACGCGCTTCGTCTTTGAACCGATCATGCCGAAGTAGGTGAAATCGCGCCGCCGCATGATGCGTGCGGCGAGCGAGAAATCGAGCGCGTGATTGTGCGTCATCACGAGAAAGTACGCGCCGGGCGGCGCCGTATCGACGATCGCGTCCGGCGTGTCGGTCGCTTCGATCTGCACGTTGGCGGGCGTTTCGTCGGGGAACAGTTCGTCGCGCTCGTCGACCCACTGGACGACGCACGGCAAGCTGCCGAGCAGCTTGATGAGCGCGTGTCCGACGTGCCCCGCGCCGAACAGCACGATATGCATCGGCGCCGGACGCGGCGTCTGCACGGCGCTGCGTCGGCCGATCTGAACGGATGAAAAATCGTTCATGGCGATCATTCCAGTGAGTGTGTTGTTCACGCGCTTCTTTCCCGGCTCATTGCTACGCTGGTTGCCGCGGCGTTGCGGTTGCGGCCCGCACCGCGCCGACCGCCTTGAGGATTTCCTCGCTGGTCGCGGGCGCATTCAGCGGCGGATTGACCTTGTGGTCGCCCACGGCCGACACTGCATCGCGCACGGCGAAGAACACCGAGAACGGCAGCAGCAGCGGTGGCTCGCCGGTCGCCTTCGAGCGATGGATGCTGTCTTCCGCGTTGCGGTTTTTGAAGAGACGCACGCGGAAGTCGGGCGGCGTATCGTTGACGGTCGGAATCTTGTAGGTGGACGGCGCATGCGTCATCAACTTGCCGCCGGCGTTCCACCACAGTTCTTCGGTCGTGAGCCAGCCCATGCCCTGAATGAACGCGCCTTCCACCTGGCCGACATCGAGCGCCGGATTCAACGAAGCGCCCACGTCGTGCAACGCGTCCGCGCGCAGCACGCGCATTTCGCCGGTCAGCGTGTCGATCACCACTTCCGATACGGCCGCGCCGTACGAGTAGTAGTAGAACGGCCGGCCTTGCAGCTTCGATTGATCCCAGTAAAGCTTCGGCGTCGCGTAGAAACCGTCCGACCAGAGCTGAATACGCGCGACGTAAGCCTTCGCGATCACTTCTTCGAACGGCACAATCGCGTCGCCCACCACCACGCGGTCATGCACGAAGCGCACTTCCGACGCGCTCACCTGCCCCGCGCCGAAACGCTCGGCGGCAAACGCCGACAGACGTTCGCGCAACTGACGCGCGGCGTCCTGCGCAGCCTTGCCGTTCAGATCGGAACCCGTCGAGGCCGCCGTCGCCGACGTATTGGCGATCTTGCTGGTGTCGGTGGCCGTGACGCGAATGCGGTTGAAACCAATGCCCAGTTCATGCGCGACGACCTGCGCGACCTTCGTGTTCAAGCCCTGGCCCATTTCGGTGCCACCGTGGTTCACCAGCACCGAACCGTCGGTGTAGATGTGAACCAGCGCGCCGGCCTGGTTGAAGTGAGTCACGTTGAACGCGATGCCGAACTTGACCGGCGTGAGCGCCATGCCCTTCTTCAGTATTTCGTTATTCGCGTTGAACTCGTTGATCGCCGCGCGACGCGCGCGGTATTCGCTGGTCGCTTCGAGTTCGTCGATCAACTCGTGAATCACGTTGTCTTCGACGATCTGACCGTACGGCGTCTGGTTACGCTCCGTCTTGCCATACAGATTGCGGCGGCGCACGTCGAGCGAATCTTCACCGACCGAGCGCGCGACGTTGTCCATGATGTATTCGATCGCGAACGCGCCTTGCGGACCGCCGAAACCGCGGAACGCCGTATTCGACTGCGTGTTGGTCTTGCCGCAGAAGCCGTCGATCGTGACGTCGGAGAGCCAGTACGCGTTGTCGAAGTGGCACAGCGCGCGCGTCATCACCGGACCGGACAGGTCGGCGGAGAAGCCGCAACGCGAGGTCATGTCGACCGTCACGCCGTCGATCACGCCCTTGTCGTCGTAGCCGACTTCATACGTATAGTGGAAGTCGTGGCGCTTGCCAGTGACCATCATGTCGTCGTCGCGGTCCGGACGCAGTTTCACCGGGCACAGCAGCTTCCATGCGGCGAGCGCCGCGCAGCACGCGAACAGACCCGATTGCGATTCCTTGCCGCCGAAACCGCCACCCATGCGGCGGCATTCGATCAACACGTTGTGCGACGCCACGCCCAATGCATGCGCGACCATGTGCTGCATTTCGGTCGGATGCTGCGTCGAACAGTAGACGTGCATGCCGTCGTCGTCCTTCGGCACCGCATACGAAATCTGACCTTCCAGATAGAACTGTTCCTGACCGCCGAGCAACATTTCGCCGGCTTCGCGACGCGCGGCGCGGGCGATCTTGGTGTCCGCCTCGCCGCGCGCGAGTTTCATCGGCGGCAGCACGTGCTGGTTCGCGGCGCGCGCCTGCTGCGCGGTCAGAATCGCCGGCAGTTCCTCGTAGACGACTTCGGCGCGGCGCGCGGCGAGACGCGCGGTTTCATGCGACGTCGCGACCACGATGAAGATCGGCTGGCCGATGTATTGCACGAGACCGTCGGCGAGAATCGGATCGTCGCCGTGGATGATCGGGCCGACGTCGTTGACGCCCGGAATATCGTCGGCGGTGAAGATCGCGACCACGCCCGGCGTGGCGCGCACCTTGTCGAGCGACATCGAGACGATCTTCGCATGCGCTTTCGAGGACAGGCCGAGCGCGGCGTGCAGCGTGCCGGCGAGCGTCGGGATGTCGTCGGTGTACGTGGCGCGGCCGCTCACGTGCAGATGCGCGGACTCGTGCGGACGCGAGATGTGCACCTGGGTGAAGTCGTCGAGATCCTGAAGGTCTTTCAGGAACGGTTCGGCTTGCTGATTCATTGTTGTGTTCTCCGTATCCTTTGGGCTTCTGCTTAGACGGCGGCCGGCGCGCAGGCCGCGGCGACCGCGCGCACATCCAGCGCGCTCTTGGGCAGCGGATTGTTCGGACGCGTTTCGAGCCAGAAGCGGTACAGCGTGTTCTTCGCCGATTCGAGGCGGTAGTTGCTGGTGGCGCGCATGTCCGACAGCGGCGCGTAGTCGTTGCCGAGCGCGAGCATCGCGGCCTGCGCGGTGGCTTCGTGCCATTCGGCGTCGCGCAACACGGCTTCCGCATGCGTCGCGCGCTTGGACGTGGCAGCCATGCCGCCGAACGCAATGCGCGGCTCGCGGATCAGGTTGCCGTCGGCGATGAAGGCGAACGCGGCGCACACCGCCGAGATGTCCGAATCGAAGCGCTTCGAGAGTTTGTAAGTGCGGAACTGCAGGTTCTGACGCACGCCGGTGCGCGTCGGCACTTTCAGTCCGACGACGAACTCGTGCTCCGCCATGTCCTTCTTCTGATACGCGAGGTACAAGTCTTCGAGCGGCATTTCGCGCTCGATCTCGCCGCCGCGCACGATCACGCGCGCGCCGAGGGCGATCAGGCCCGGCATCGAATCGCCGATCGGCGAACCGTTGGCGATATTGCCGCCGAGCGTGCCGGCGTTACGAATCGGCAGCGACGCGAAACGCTGCCACATCTCGTTCAGTTCGGGGTATTGCTTCGCGATTTCCGCGTAAGCCTTTTCGACGCTCACGCCCGCGCCGATCTCGATCCATTCGTCGTTGGTCTCGAGCTTCTGCAATTCGGCGATCTGCCCGACATACACGATGTTGCCGAGGTCGCGCATCATCTTGGTGACCCACAAGCCGATGTCCGTGCTGCCGGCGAGGATACGCGTGGCCGGTTCGGCTTCCTTGATCTTTGCGAGCGCTTCGACCGTGCGCGGCGCAGCGAACTGCTGGCCGGCGTGCTGGTAGTGGAAAGTGTCCTTGCGTTCGAGCGTGGCGAGCGTTTTCGACAATGCTTCGATGTTGACCGGCGCTTTCGGCGCGGGCGCTTCGAACATGCGCACTGCCGCGTCGATGATCGGACGATAGCCCGTGCAGCGGCACAGATTGCCGGTCAGCGCGTTGCTGATCGCGTCACGCGACGGCACGCTCTTGTTCGCGCAGCTATGTTCGTGGCCGTGCTTTTCGTACAGCGACCACATCGACATGACGAAGCCCGGCGTGCAGAAACCGCACTGCGAGCCGTGGCACTCCACCATCGCTTCCTGCACGGGATGCAGCGAGCCGTCCGGTTGGCGCAGGTCTTCGACGGTGTAGAGCGCTTTGCCGTCGAGCGTCGGCACGAACTGGATGCAGGCGTTGACCGCCTTGAAGTCGACGCCGCCCGCCTCGTTGCGCTCGCCGATCACGACCGTGCACGCGCCGCAATCGCCTTCGGCGCAGCCTTCCTTGGTGCCCGTGCAATGCGCGTCTTCGCGCAGATATTGCAGGACGGTGCGGGTGACGGGCGCGTCCTTGATCTCGCGGATCGCGTTGCGGTGGTAGAAGCGAATCGGCTCAGTCATGTCTCGTTACTCTCGAATGTTCTGTGTCCGTGGGGACGTGCAGCAGTGATGGTTCGAAAACTATCACCGTCAATAAATACAACCCATAGCTCGGGTCGCATGCGGGACATATCCGCGAAAAGATATCGAGATGGGTTTGGGGGACGGTTGGCTTATGGTGGTTGTGTTATTTGACCGCATTTTTTCTGTTTTTGTTGATTATTTGCCAATTTGAGGAGGACAGTTTTGATGTACCCACCGAAAAAGTGACCTCTGACGAGGCTAAAACGGACCACTATATGGTCCCGGCACCGGGTTTTTGTTAGACGAATTATTAAGCAAGTCCTGCAAGAGAATCGGTTCCATGGGAAAATCACGCCTTCCCGCCGATTTCAAGTCTCGTTTTCCCCATGTCCACCGACTCAGCGACACCTCGCAGCGAATTTGCGACGACCATGCAGATCATTCCGGTCGTCTTTTTCACGTTTCTTTGCTATCTGACGATCGGAATTCCGCTGGCGGTACTGCCGGGCTACGTCCACGACGATCTGGGTTACAGCGCCGTGCTGGCGGGTGCGGCGATCAGCGTGCAATACCTGGCGACGTTGGCGTCGCGGCCGCTGGCCGGACGTTCTGCGGACACGTTGGGGCCGAAGCGGACCGTGTCGATCGGTTTGCTGGGTTGTGGCGCAAGCGGGGTTCTGTTGTTGCTGGCTGTGCTGTGCGGACGCTGGCCGGTGCTGAGCCTCGGCCTCCTGGTCTGCAGCCGTCTCGTGCTGGGGTTCGGTGAGAGCCTGTGCGGCACGGGGGCGATTCTGTGGGGTATCGGCCGGGTGGGCACGAGCAACAATGCGCGAGTGATTTCTTGGAATGGCATCGCCACTTACGGCGCGCTGGCAGTCGGCGCGCCGCTGGGCGTGGCGATCGAGCATACGGTCGGGTTTGCCGCGTTGGGAATTCTGGTCATTTTGCTGGCTGCGCTTGGTTTTTATCTGGCTCGTCCGATGGCGCCGGTGCCGATCGTGCACGGCGAGCGCATGTCGTATCGCAGCGTGTTCACGCGGGTGCTGCCGCATGGGATCGGGTTGGCGCTTGGCTCGGCCGGGTTTGGGTCGATTGCTACTTTCATCACGCTGTTTTATGCGGCTAAGCATTGGCCCAATGCGGCGTTGTCGTTGACGGTGTTCGGGACGCTGTTCATCGGGGCCCGGTTGTTGTTTGCCAATACGATCAAGACCTACGGTGGATTTCGGGTCGCGATTGCTTCGTTTTCGTTTGAATGTGCCGGGTTGTTGATGTTGTGGTTGGCGCCTGAACCGCATATTGCGCTGGCTGGTGCAGCTTTAACCGGATTTGGGTTTGCTTTGGTGTTTCCGGCTCTCGGGGTCGAGGCTGTTGGGCTCGTGCCGCCGGCCAGTCGGGGGGCAGCTTTGTCGGCTTATTCCGTGTTTCTGGATCTTTCTCTCGGGATTACCGGGCCGTTGGCTGGGTATATTGCCGGCGAGTTTGGGTATGGGTCGGTGTTTCTTTTTGCGGCTGTTGCCGCTGCCGCAGGTGTGGGGCTTTCTACTTTGCTCTATTTGCGCAATGCCAAGGTGAATAATTTGCCTGCGGCGCTTTGAGTCTGGATGCGTTGTGGTACGGGAGTTTTGGCCTTTCCTTGGGTTCACGGTGGTCTATTAGCGTTGCCCCCTGCGGGGCAATGCTCTCAACTTAAGCCCCATCCCATCAAGCGAGTTTGTGCGCAAGATGGAAATGGGGCTTCGCATTTTTCTCGGTGGCGGATCACTGCAAGCACCCGATTGAGGTTGTCCAGATAGCGCCGGATACGCAGAAGGCACGCGCCGAGGATGGGCTTGAGCGCGCCGAGCAGGCAAAGAAGAACCTACCTCCCCCCCGACAACCCCCTCTCCAAAGCCGCGACCCCCGCCGGCAAATCAACCTTAACCCCCAGATCCACCATAGTCCTCCCAAGCGCGTGCACAGTGCGAAAGAGGTTATGTTCCCGACACTGCTCTCCCATCTGTCCCACGCGAACGATAGGCAATCCAAAAGACCCCGAAATCTCCACCTGATGCATCCGCGAAATATGCGAGCACACATCTGCCGGACTGAACCCTTCGGGCACCTCGATGCCAACAACAGAATTCAACCGACAAGCGTCAGGCGTATACAACCGCAGCCCCATCGCCGCGACCCCATCCTGCAGCGCCAACGAACACTTCAAATGCCGCGCAAACCGTTTCTCCAGCGTCTCGGCACAAACAAGCCGCAAAGCTTCGTGTAAAGCCAAAACGCCAGAAACCGGCGCCGTATAGTGATACCCCGCGTTGTGCCAAAAATTCTCCGCAAGCGTCGCATCCAGGCACCAATGCGCATTCGGCGCCGTGCGCCCTTTCACGCGCTCCCACGCCGCATCCGAAAACGCGATCAACGAAACACCGGGAATCGACGACAACCCCTTCTGCCCACCCGTAATAACGGCATCGATCCCCCAGGCATCCATCTCCAAAGGCATCGTACTCAAGGTACAAACCGCATCGACGATCACCAACGCGCCCGCGGCTTTCGCCAACGCGGCAATCTCCTTCAGGTGATAATTCCACACCGTATTCGACGTCTCGCCCTGCACCACCGTCACGATCTCCGGACGCTCGCGTCGAATCGCCTCGGCAATCTCTTCGAGACTCGCCACCGAGCGGTCGGCAACATCGAGCGTGCTCACCCGCGCGCCGACGCGCCGGCCCATCTCCGCCATCCGTTCGCTGAAGAAACCGTTCCTGATGGACAGCACACGCGTGCCTTCCCACGCGAGGTTCGAGATCGCCATCTCCATCGCGGCCGATCCAGGCCCGGCCACGCCCAGCACCCATTTCGAATTCGTCTGGAACACATAGCGCGCCATCGACTTCACTTGCCCAATCACCTTCACCATCGTGCCACCCAGATGATTGATCACGATCGCGTTGGCCTTGGCCACCGCCGCGGGAATCGGCACGGGGCCGGCGCCCATCATCAGGAGCGGCTCTTCGGGAAGAATGGCGTCGAGCGACTCGACAACCGGACAGGGCACTGCGGAAGATGCGGATGTGAATGATGAAGTCGGCATGATGATCGGTACGTGAATGTCAGGACGCAAAGGAGCAAACGGCCCCGCCAGCATTGACGCTGGCGAGGCCGCCTGTTCGATCATTCACCGATCCGCGCGATTGCGCAAGTTTTTTGACTATGCTTGACCGCACAGCACGGCGGACAATCCCGTCACTTCACCTTGGTCTTATCAAGCTTCTTGCCCGTGGACGCATTGAAACGCTCGACATAATCTTCGATCAGCTTGCGCAGGGCGCGGCCGATCTGCCGGTAGTCGGACTCGTTCAGATTGGCCAGCGAGACGCGCCCCGACGGATGCTGAGTGCCGAAGCCGCGGCCCGGCAGCAGCACCACCCGCGCTTCGCGCGCGAGACGGAACAGCAGTTCGGAAGGCTGCGTGTTCTTCAGTAGCCACTCGACGAACTCGCGCCCGAACATCCGCTCGCCGAGGAATTCGATGTCGAGAATGGTGTAGTAGTCGACCTGATTCGGATCGTCGTCCTCGAACGAAATGCCGACCTCTTCATAGAGCGCCTGCTTGCGCTTGCGAATCAGCCGCTTCAACGCGTTCTTGTACGCGTCCGGCGTGTCCATCAGCGAGAACAGCGAAAACAGCACCATCTGCACCTGCTGCGGCGTCGACAGGCCTGCGGTGTGATTCAGCGCGACGGTGCGGCTGTCGGCCACCAGGCGGTCGATGAACTTGAGCTTGTCCGGCTCCGTCGTGATCGACTCGTAGCGCTCGTGCAACTGCTTCTTCGCGTCCTTCGGCAGTTCGGCGATCAACCTGTCGAGCACGTTGTCACGATGCGTCGCGATCGTGCCGAGACGCCAGCCGGTCGCGCCGAAGTACTTCGAATACGAGTACACGAGAATGGTGTTCTTGGGCGCGAGCGCGAACAGCGACACAAAGTTATCGGCAAAGGTGCCGTACACGTCATCGGTCAGCAGGATCAGATCGGGCCGTTCCTTGACAATGTCGGCAATGTACTGAAGGCTCGCGTCGTCGATCTTCACCGAAGGCGGATTGCTAGGGTTCACCAGGAAGAACGCCTTCACCTTCGGATCGCGCAGCTTGTCGAGTTCCTTCTTCGAATACTGCCAGCCGTTGGCCACGTCGGCTTCGAGATTCACGACGTTCAACTGGTAGTCGTTCAGGCGCGGAATCTCGATGTACGGCGTGAAGATTGGCATGCCGAGCGCGATCGTGTCGCCGGTCTTGATCAGGTGGTTCTCGCGCATCGTGTTGAAGATGTACGTCATTGCCGCCGTGCCGCCTTCCACCGCGAACACGTCGAATTCGCCGACGAACGGATGGTCGCCGATCATCTCGCGCCGCAGATACTGGCCGACGATCAGTTCGGACAGTTTGAGCATGCGGTCGGGCACCGGGTAGTTCGAAGCGAGAATGCCCTCGCACATTTCATACAGGAAGTCGCCGGCCGAATATCCCAACTGGTCGCGCACGTAAGACACCGCGCCGCGCAGGAAGTCGATGCCCGCCACGCCCTTGTTTTCGCGCAGGAACAGATCGAAGCGCTCTTCGAGGCCGTCGCGTCGCGGAAAACCGCCCACGCCTTCCGGCATGTAGGCGAACGAGCGCTCCGATTCGCGCATCGCAAAGAGGCCGAGTTGCCAGAAGCCGTGGCGCGGAATCGTCGCGAGAAAATTCGGATTGCCGCGGCCGGCGTTGAGCATCGATGCGTTGGCGGGCCGCTCCACGGCGCCGCCGCCGGCGGCCTTGATCAATTCGTCCTTCAGCTCGAACGGGCTGAGCGCAGCCATACCTGCTTGTGCCATATCCGAGTGTTTCTTGTCGCCCTTCTCTTTTGCCATGATGCGTTCTCCTGAGCCAAGTGAAAGACGCCGGCGTGGCGGATGATCGCCCGATAAGCGCCGGCGTGAGAGATCGATAGACGCCCGCGCTAGACGAGCCCGACCACGAGCGGGCCGAGCAGCGTCAACGCGACGTTCGCGATGGCATACGTGATCGCGAACGGCACGGTCGGCACGGCGCTTTCCGCCTTGTCGAGCACGCCGCCGAATGCCGGATTCGCGCTGCGTGAGCCGGTCAGCGCGCCGGCCAGGATGGCCGCGTTGTTGTACTTCAGCACGTAGCGGCCGAACAGCATGGTGAGCAGCAGCGGAAACAACGTGACGAACACGCCGAGCAGGAAGATCGTCATGCCGCTCTGCTTGACGGTGACCACGGCCTGCAAGCCGGAGTTCAGCCCGACCACCGCGACGAAAGCCGCGAGGCCGAAGTCCTTCAGCAACTGCGAGGCCGCCGTCGGCATCACGCCGTACATCGGGTGCTTGCCGCGCATCCAGCCGAACAGCAGCCCAGCCAGCAGACAGCCGCCGCCCGAACCGAGCGTGAGCGGAATGCCGCCCACGTCGATGACGATCAGTCCGATCAGCAAGCCCAGCACGATGCCGACGCCCATATAGATGAAGTCGGTCTTGATGCTGTACGGCAGCTCGTAGCCGGCTGCGTCGACGGCGCGCTTGGTGTCTTTCGGCGAACCGTAGAAGGTGATCACGTCGCCGTGTTCCAGCTTGGTCTCCGGCAGAATCGGCAGCGGCTGGCCGGCGCGCGATATGCCCTGGATGTAGACGCCGTGGCGCATATCACGATCCAGCACTTCCCGCGCGGCGGCGATCGTTGTGTGGTTCATGCCTTTGCGTGTGAACACGGCTTCGCGTGTCTGCATGACCACGCCGATGTCTTCGACCGCGGCAACTTCGCCGCCGCTCGCACCGAATGCGACCACAGCCTCGCGGCGGCCAACAACCAGCACCACGTCATCGGGCTTCAACACCAGATCGGGCGTTGGATCGAGTTGCTGCCCGTCACGCTTGATCCGCTCGATCGTCAGCATGTCCTGATGTTGCGTCTCGACGGCCTTCACCGTTTTCCCAGCGCTGACATCGATCTTGTACGCTCGGCCGACCATCTCGGGCAACGCGGAAAGCTGTCCCGGCGCGATGGACGGCGCACCGGAGGACAACTCCCGTTCCGCCTGGATCGAGGCGTCGCGCAAACTCTGCCCCATGAACTTGGGCAGAATGTTCACGCACACGATGATCGCGCCCAGCGAGCCGAACACGTAGGTCACCGCGTAGGCAATCGCCACGTCTGATTGCAGCGACTTGACCTGATCGGCAGGCAGGCCGAGACGCGCGATCGCGTCGCCCGCCGTGCCGATAATCGCCGACTGCGTCAGCGCGCCGCCCGCGAGCCCGGCGGCGAGGCCCTTGTTCAGGTGGAACAGCTTCGCGCACACCACCACGGTGATCAGCGCGGTGACCGCCAGGAAGACGGCCATCGCAATCTCACGCAGCGTCTTGCGGTTCAGCGAATTGAAGAAGCCCGGACCGGAGTCGTAGCCGACGGCGTAGATGAAGACGGCGAACATCACCGACTTCACACCGTTGTCGATGGTCACGCCCGCCTGGCTGATGACGACCGCGGCCAGCAGCGACCCGCCCACACCGCCCAACTGGAACTTGCCGAAGTTGATCTGCCCGATGAAGTAGCCGGCTGCGAGCGACAGAAACAGCGCGATCTCGGGTGATTTCTGAAAGATGTGATGTAGCCAGTCCATCGTGCCCTCGCTGGATAGTTTGCGATACTGAGTACTGGGTGCGGCCCGCGCATGCGAGGCGCAATCGTGTCGCGCGCCACATGCCGCCTGCCGCCTGCCGCATCGACCGAACGTGGCATGGCGTGCCACGTCCGGCACATCTGCCGCCTAATGGAATTTCCCGGCGAGGCCGACAACCACCGGCCCCATCAGCGGCAACAGAATGTTCGAGAGTGCATAAGTGATCGTGTAGCCGATCACGGGAGTGGAGTTGCCGGTGACGCCCACCAGTGCGCTGATCGCGGGAGTGCTGCATTGCTGGCCGGCAATCGCGCCAAGCAGCATGGGCGTCTCGAGCTTGAGGAACATGCGGCCGATCCATAGCGACAGCAGACCCGGCACGAGCACCATCAGAATCCCGGCCACTGGCAACGCGAGACCGTATTCGCGCACCAGCTTGATGGCGTCCGGTCCCGCCGACAAACCCACTGCCGCGATGAAAGTGGCAAGACCAAAGTCCTTGAGGATTTGCGCGGCCGCCGAAGGCAGCGAACCGACCAGCGGATAACGCGAACGGATCCAGCCGAATAGCAGCCCCGACAGCAAACAACCGCCGCCCGTACCGAGCGCAACCGACACGCCGCCCACCCGTCCGCCGAGATGGCCGATCGCCATGCCGACCAGCACGCCCAGACCCAGATAGACGAAGTCGGTCTTCTGCGTCGCGACGAGCGCGTAGCCCAGCCGCTTCGCGCCGCGCTCCACATCGATTTTCGTGCCTACCAGCGTCAGCACGTCGCCGCGATTCAGTTCGGTGCCTGGCAGCGCCGGCACTCTGCTCTCGAGCCGCGTGACCGCCGCGATGTAGACGCCGCGTCCGTTTTCCGGCGTCGCCTGTTCGCGCACCTGCGCGATGGTCCGGCCGTGCAGGTCGCGGCGCGTCAGCACCACGTCGAGCTTCTCGGCGATCACGAGGCCGAAGTCGGTGCCGCTCACTTCGTCACCAAGCGCGGTAGCGGCCGCCACTATGGCTTCACGTCGCCCCGCCACGAGAATGACATCGGCAGGTGCGAGCGTCAGTTGCGGTTCGGCCGGTACGTCCAGGCCGTTGCGCCGCACGCGCTCGACCGTCAAATTGAAGCCGTACTGCTGTTCGAACGCCCGAATCGTCGCGCCAGCCGCCGTACCGGCGAGAAACGCGCGGCCCACCAGCGCCGGCGCGGCCGCGTGCTGTCCCTCGCCGAATGCGCCGTCGCCGCCGAGCTTGCGCCACACGCGCTCGGCTTCGTCGCGCAGATTGACGCGCAATAGCAGCGGTGCGAACTGGCTCGTAAAGAGCACGATGGTGATCAGGCCGAACAGGTAGCTCACGCTGTACGCGGTCACGATATTGGCCTGCAAGCGGACTGTTTCCGCGTCGCCGAAGCCGAGCTTGGCAATCGCCTCGGACGCCGTGCCGATCACGGCCGACTCCGTCGCCGCGCCGGCCAGCAGACCGGCCGCGGTACCGGCATCGAGCCGCATGACGGCCACCGCGATCACGATCAGCACCAGCACCGACACGATCTCGACCACTGACAGCAACCCGTAGCGCCAGCCGCGGCCGATGTTGGCGAAGAACTGCGGCCCGCCGGTAAAGCCCAGCGCGAAGATGAACAGCGCGAACGCGATGTTCTTCAGATCGGGGGCGATGCGCGCGCCCGTCTGGCCCAACAACAACGCAACGATCAACGTGCCGCACACGCCGCCGAGCTGAATGGGCCCGACGCGGAACGAACCAATGAAATATCCGATTGCAAGGCTTGCGAACAGCGCGATCTCCGGTTGAGACCTCAGCAATTCACCGATCATGTTGGCTCGCCGATTAACGGGTTTATTGGCAGGAAACCGAAAAATCGTTCGAGAAACTCGAATAGATTTATTCGGTCCCCAGTATTACGCACGCATTACTCAATCGGCATAGCGAATGAGTGAAAACTCAATTTATGGTAAGGGGATGACGCGAGTTGCGCCCGGGATGATTTGCCGCACTGCGGCGGCGGGTATTGAAATAGCCATTCGATAGCTCGATTCTCACTCTTTCCTCGCGAAGTTACCTGACGCCTTGAAAAGATATCGTCTGCTGATGGCCAATTATTACAGCATGAGTGAAACACGCCTTTTCGAACTGCCTTTTTTAATTGATATTGTAATTCCGCAGGGCTGTCAATATTATTTTTAACTCGCGTCCGCCTGTCTTCGCAAAAAATGATCTTTAGCAAAGGCGAATGGATTGCAAGTACCTGGTCCGTGAGGCTTACCCTATACTGGACCGTTCGCCTGCCGCGCCATCAGGCCGCTTCGTTAGCGCCGGCACGTATTCTTCGGAGCCCGACATGCGCATGATCCTGTTCAGCAGCCGCCAATACGACAGCGACACGTTCACCGAAGCCAATGCCACGCATCGCTATGAACTGCACTTCCAGGAGTCGCACCTCGACAGCGAGACGGCCATTCTCGCTCAGGGCTACGAAGTGGTATGCCCGTTCGTCAACGACAACGTTCACGCAGCGGTATTGGAGCGGCTTCATGCCGGCGGCACGCGCATGATCGCGTTGCGCTCGGCGGGCTTCAATCATGTCGATCTGGCCACGGCCGAGCGTCTCGGCATCACGGTCGCGCGGGTGCCGGCTTACTCGCCGCACGCGGTCGCCGAACATGCGGTCGGCTTGATTCTGGCGCTGAACCGGCGCCTGCCGCGCGCCGCCGCACGTACTCGTGAAGGCGACTTTTCGCTGCACGGACTGCTCGGCTTCGATCTGCATGGCAAGACCGTGGGCGTGGTCGGCACGGGCATGATCGGCCGCGTATTCGGCCGCATCATGGCGGGCTTCGGCATGCAGGTGCTCGCGTACGATCCCGGCAAGCCCGCCCACGATCTGCTCGCGCTCGGCGCCCGCTACGTGCCGCTCGACACTTTGCTCGCCGAATCCGACGTGGTCAGTCTGCATTGTCCGCTGGTGCCGGACACGTACCATTTGATCGACGGCCCCGCGCTCGCCAAGATGAAGCGCGGCGCGATGCTGATCAACACGGGCCGTGGCGGCCTCGTCGAAAGCAATGCGCTGATCGGCGCCCTGAAAGATGGCCAGCTCGGCCACCTCGGGCTCGACGTGTACGAGGAAGAAGGCGGCCTGTTCTTCGAGGATCACTCGAACCTGCCCTTGCAGGACGATGTGCTCGCGCGTCTGTTGATGTTCCCGAACGTGATCGTCACCGCGCATCAGGCGTTCTTCACGCGCGAGGCGATGAACGAGATCGCCCAGACCACGCTCGATAACGTCGTGGCGTGGCAGGCCGGCACGCCGCGCAACGTGGTGCGCGCGCCCGCTTAGGTGCCGCCGCCGGTGTTCAGCGGCGTCGCGCGAACCACAGTGCGCGCGTCGTCCGCGGCGCCGCAGAGTTCGCGCAGCAACGTCGCCTCACGCTCGTGCACTTCCACCGGAAACCAGCGCGCGCCCGCATCGGCCAGATAGCGCGCGCGATGCTGGCCGTTGCGAAACGCCACCACGCCTTCGCGCTCCAATCCGAACCAGCCCAGCAGACCCGGCGCGCGACGCGTCGAGATGGTCACGTACGGCATCTGCGGAACGCGCGGGTTCTCTGGATCGAGAAACTCGCGAATGCCGCGCACCTTGCCCGAATGCCATTCGGCGACCGGCTTCAGCACGTAATCGGTATTGTCGCGATTGGCGCAGGCGAGCAGCTTGCGCACGTCGACGAGGACGACCTGATGCCGCGTGCCGTCCGTGACGAAGACGCGTTTCAGGCGCACGTGGTCGTACCATGGATGCTCTTGCAGAGGCACGGTCCAGACCGTCTCGGCACAAGCCGGCGCGGCGGCTGACGATGAATTGGACAAGGGCAAAGGCAGGCTCGTTAAGCCGGCGAAAAGACGCCAGCGCATTAAAAGAGCGCTTACGCTACGAGCCGATTGTGTAAGAAGCATGACAGACCACGGTATTAATTACTCTGCATGAGCACACTGCTCACAACCCGCACCCAGCGGGCAGACGCTGATGACTTCTACGGTGACAACGATGATAACCACGCAAAATTTCAATGACCACGTGCGCATCGAAGCTAATCAGGATATCGGCGTGGCGACGATCATCCTTGAGCGCCCTGCGCGTCGAAATGCCGTCGACCGTCCTGTCGCTGACGCGCTCAGCGCCGCGTTCGCCCGCTTCGAAGCGGAGCCGGCCTGGCGCGCGGCGGTGCTGTTCGGCGCGGGCGGCACTTTCTGCGCCGGCGCGGACCTGACCGCCCTCGCTGACGACACCCGTCGCAACGAATTGCATGCCGACGGCAGCGGTCCCGGCCCGATGGGACCGACGCGCATGAGCTTCAGCAAGCCCGTGGTCGCCGCGATTGCCGGTTATGCGGTGGCGGGTGGCCTGGAACTGGCGGCCCTGTGCGACCTGAGAGTCGTCGAAGACGACGCGGTGCTCGGCGTGTTCTGCCGGCGCGTCGGGATTCCGCTGATCGACGGCGGCACGATCCGCTTGCCGCGCTTGATCGGCCTGTCACGTGCGCTCGACCTGATTCTGACCGGCCGCGCGGTGAGCGCGCAGGAAGCGCTCGGCTTCGGTCTCGCCAATCGCGTCGTCCCAAAAGGCACGGCACGCGCCGCGGCGGAACAGCTGGCCGCCGAACTGGCCGCCTTTCCGCAGGCTGCGTTGCTCGCCGACCGCCGTTCGGTGTTGGAAAACAGCATGCTCGACGATGTCGCAGAAGCATTGCGCCGTGAAGGCGCCGGCGGTTATCAAGCGGTTTTCGACGAAGGTGTGGCCGGCGCGGCGCATTTCGCCAGTGGTGCCGGCCGCCACGGCAAAACGCTCGGCCCCGACGGTGGCAGCCGCTAGAAACGCAGCAAGGCTCGCGTTAGACAGCGACTTTCAGCAAAAAACAACATACGTGTCGACGATCAGCAAGCCCGTTTTGACTTAGGTAGAATCCCCTACTGTTTTACCCCTGTACGGCGCACGCGTTCTCGCCCCGAAAACGCGCGCCGGCCGCGCGACGCTTCCCGTCGCGCCGATTCACGCTCCTTCACCATGCCTTTGCCCCTGCTTGCCCTTGCCGTTGCCGCGTTTGGAATCGGTACCACCGAATTCGTGATCATGGGGCTGCTACCCGATGTCGCGCGCGACCTGTCCGTGTCGATTCCGGCGGCCGGCATGCTGGTGTCGGCGTACGCGCTCGGCGTCACCATCGGCGCGCCGATCGTCGCAATCGCGGTCGCCAACATGCCGCGCAAGAAGGCGCTGATGAGCCTGATCGGCGTGTTCATCGTCGGCAATCTGCTGTGCGCGGTTGCGCCGGGCTACGCGGTGCTGATGGCCGCGCGCATCGTGACCGCGTTCTGCCATGGCGCTTTTTTTGGCATCGGCTCGGTGGTCGCCGCGGGCCTCGTCGCGCCGAACCGTCGCGCGCAAGCGATCGCGTTGATGTTCACGGGCCTCACGCTCGCCAACGTGCTAGGCGTGCCGCTCGGCACCGCGCTCGGCCAGGCGGTGGGCTGGCGCGCCACGTTCTGGGCGGTGACGGGCATCGGCGTCGTCGCGGCGGCCGCGCTCGCCGTGTGCCTGCCCGCGAAGATCGAAATGCAGAAGGCCAGCCTCGTCCACGAATTCAGCGTGCTGAAGAACCCGCAAGTGCTGATGGTGCTCGGCATCAGCGTGCTCGCGTCGGCGAGCCTCTTTTCCACCTTCACGTACATCACGCCGATTCTCGAGGACGTGACCGGCTTCACACCGCACGCGGTCACACTCGTCTTGCTGCTGTTCGGCCTCGGCCTGACGGTGGGCAGCACGCTCGGCGGCAAGCTCGCCGATTGGCGGCTGATGCCGTCGCTGGTGGCGTTTCTGCTGGCCATCGTCGTGATTCTGACCATCTTCGCCGGCACGATGCATTCGGAGATCCCGGCGATGATCACGATCTTCGTGTGGGGCATTCTGGCCTTCGCGATCGTGCCGCCGCTGCAAATGCTGATCGTCGACCGCGCGAGTCATGCGCCGAATCTGGCTTCGACCTTGAACCAGGGCGCCTTCAACCTCGGCAATGCGACCGGCGCCTGGCTCGGTGGCATAGCGATCGGCGCGGGCGCACCGCTCACGACGCTGCCCTGGGTCGGCGTGGCGACCTCGATCGGCGCGCTGGTGCTGACACTGTGGTCGGTGTCGATCGACCGGCGCGCGCAACGCATGGCGATGGCGGGCTAACCGCCCTTCTGCTCGCGCGCGTCAAACCCCGCGCAGGTGCGGATGACTCGCGGCCGTAGTAGCATCTCGGCCGATGAAAGTCATCTTCACCCGCGATTTCCTCGCTTTGATCCTCAGCGTCGCCGTCGTCGGACTCGGCAGCGGCGCAACGCTTCCCCTCACTGCCCTCGCACTCACGCAAGCCGGTTACGGCACCGACGTGGTCGGCCTGCTGACTGCCGCGCAAGCGGGGGGCGGGCTCGTCATCGTGCCGCTCGCGGGATGGATCGCGGCGCGTTTCGGTGGCCGCCAGGTGATCGTGAGCGCCGTGCTGGTAGTGGCGTTCGCCACGGCGCTGATGCAACTCACCTCGAACCTGTGGCTGTGGGCCGTGTTGCGTGTTCTATGCGGCGCGGCGCTGATGCTCCTCTTCACGATCGGCGAAGCGTGGGTCAACCAATTGGCCGACGACGCCACGCGCGGCCGCGTGATCGCGATTTACGCGACCAACTTCACGCTGTTCCAGATGGCCGGTCCTGTGCTGGTGAGTCAGATCGCCGGCTTCACGCAGTGGCGCTTCCTGATTTGCGGGGCGATCTTTCTGCTGGCGCTGCCGATGCTCGCCACGATCCGCAAGACGCCGCAAGCGTCCGAGGATGAGCACGCGGCGCACGGCAGTTGGCGCCATGTTTTGCCGCAGATGCCGGCGCTCGTGATCGGCACCGGTTTCTTCGCGTTGTTCGACACGATCGCGCTCTCGCTGCTGCCGCTCTTCGCCATGTCGCACGGCATTACGAGCGAGGTGGCTGTGCTGTTCGCGTCGGCGCTGCTGCTCGGCGATACGACGATGCAATTCCCGATCGGCTGGCTGGCTGACCAGCTTGGACGCGAACGCGTGCATATCGGTTGCGGTGTGATCGTCGTGGCGCTGCTGCCGTTGCTGCCGTGGGCGATGACTTCGCCGTGGCTCTGTTGGCCTCTGCTGTATGTGCTCGGCGCGGCGGCAGGCGCGATTTACACGCTGTCGCTGGTTGCCTGCGGCGAGCGCTTTCGCGGCGTCGCGCTGGTGTCGGCGAGTTCGCTGGTGGGCGCATCCTGGAGCGCGGCGAGTTTCGGCGGCCCGCTGGTGGCTGGCGCGCTGATGAAGGGCGTCGGGAATGACGCGATGGTCGGGGTGCTGCTTGTTGCGGCGTTGGCGTTTCTGGCGGCGGTCTGGTGGGAGAGACGGCGTGCGCCGGTACGAGTCGTTGGTTGATCGCCGGACATTGGTTTAAGCGTTTCGGCGCTTGGGCGCGGCGCCCTGCATGATGATGACCCATGAATAGCAAAACGGGGAAGCCACGATAAATGGCGTCCCCGTTTTTCGTCGTGCACGTTGCGTGCGGCTCGTCCGCTATTACAGCGTTACTTCAACGCCGGCAAAATCTGCCCGACGCATGCGCCGAAACCCACACGATAACCCTCACCCTGACACCAGCCGGCCAGCGTCAATTCGTCGCCGTCTTCGATGAAACTGCGTGTGCCGCCTTCCTGCAACTCCAGCGGCTTCTTGCCGTTCCACGTCAACTCCAGCAGGCTGCCGAACGAATCTTCGGTCGGGCCGCTGATCGTGCCCGAGCCCATCAGGTCGCCCACGCGCGTATTGCAGCCCGATACCGTGTGATGGGCGAGTTGCTGCGCCATCGTCCAGTACATATGCCTGAAGTTGGTTCGCGCAATCGTGCTCGCCTGCTTCGCCTGCTGCGGACGCAGCTTCACTTCCAACGTGATATCGAACGCATGCTCGCCGTCGTGCCGCAGGTATGCGAGCGGTTGGGGCTCCTGCGCCGGCTGCGCGACGCGGAACGGTTCGAGCGCGTCGAGCGTCACGATCCACGGCGAGATCGTCGTCGCGAAGGTCTTCGCGTTGAACGGTCCGAGCGGCACGTATTCCCATTGCTGAATATCGCGTGCGCTCCAGTCGTTCAGCAGCACCATGCCGAAGATATGCGCTTCGGCATCCGCGCACGCAACCGGCTCACCCAAGGCATTGCCCGCGCCGATCACGAAGCCCGTTTCCAGTTCGATATCCAGCTTGCGGCACGCGCCGAACACCGGACGCTCCTGATCCGGCAGCTTCAACTGCCCGTTAGGCCGACGCACGGACGTGCCGCTCACCAACACCGACGACGCGCGTCCGTTATAGCCGATCGGCATCTCCGACCAGTTCGGCAGCAGCGCATTCTTCGGATCGCGGAACATGGAGCCGACATTCGTCGCATGCTCCTTCGACGAATAGAAATCGGTGTAGCCGGGAATCTGCACCGGCAGATGCAATTGCGCGTCGGCCTGACGGATCAGCGCGCGGCTGCGCAGTTCGGCGTCCTCACGCAGCGTCGCGTTATCACGCGAGAGCAGCTTGCTTAACTGAATACGCACGCCGCGCCACGCGTCACGGCCGAGCGCGATGAAATCGTTCAACGCGTCGCGCACGAATACACTGTCGCCCGCACCCGACGTAGGCAGCGTCAGCAGACCCGCGCTTTCGAGCGCGGCCAGGTCGACGATGCTGTCGCCGATCGCGACGCCCACGCGGCGCGTCGCATTCAGAGCGTCGCTAAAGACGCCGAACGGCAGATTCTGAATCGAAAAATCGTTGCTCGAATCGTTGGCCGACTCGACCCAGCTTTTGCGCGACGGATCGAGCGTCGCCTGAAGATCGCTCGGTGCGTTCATCGTTGCTCCGGATTGAAGTGTTTCCTGAGACCTTGCCAGCACTCGTAGTAATGCGCCTGCAATTGCGCGGTTTCGAGCGCGAAGCGCGTGGGCTTGATCAGCGTGCGCGTTTCGAACATGAAGGCCATCGTGTCGGCGACTTTCTTCGGCGTCGACGTATCGCCGTGCGAGGCTTTCTCGAACGTTTCCGCGTCCGGGCCATGACCCGACATGCAGTTATGCAGACTCGCGCCGCCCGGCACGAAACCCTCGGCCTTGGCGTCATACACGCCGTGCACGAGGCCCATGAACTCGCTCGCCACGTTGCGATGGAACCAGGGCGGGCGGAACGTATCTTCGGCGGCGAGCCAGCGCGGCGGGAAGATCACGAAGTCGATCGAATCGACGCCCGGCGTGTCGCTTTGCGATTGCAGCACCAGGAAGATCGAAGGGTCCGGATGATCGAAGCTGATCGAGCCGATGGTGTTGAAGCGGCGCAGATCGTACTTGTACGGCGCGTAGTTGCCGTGCCACGCCACCACGTCGAGCGGCGAATGGCCGATATCCGCGCGCCACAGATTGCCGTTCATCTTGGCGACGAGTTCGAAGTCGCCTTCACGGTCTTCATAGGCCGCGTGCGGCGTGAGGAAGTCGCGCGGATTGGCGAGGCCGTTCGAGCCGATCGGACCGAGGTCCGGCAGACGCAGCAACGCCCCGAAGTTCTCGCAGATATAGCCGCGCGCCGTGCCGTCCGGCAGGCTCACCGCGAAGCGCACGCCGCGCGGAATCACCGCGATCTCGAACGGCTCGACGTCGAGCTTGCCGAGCTCGGTTGCAATGTGCAGGCGCCCTTCCTGCGGCACGATCAGCAGTTCGCCGTCCGCGGTATAGAAGAAACGGTCCTGCATCGAGCGGTTTGCCGCGTACAGGTGAATCGCACAGCCGCTCATCGATTCGGCCGCGCCGTTGCCCGCCATCGTCACCCAGCCGTCGATGAAATCGGTCGGCTCGGCCGGCATCGGCAACGCGTCCCAGCGCAACTGGTTGGGCGGCGTCGGCGGCACCTCCGCGAAGTTGGCGACGAGCCGCTCCGAAGGCAGCGGCGTGAACGGCTTGTGCACCGCCGCCGGATGGATCCGGTACAGCCACGAGCGGCGATTGTGGCCGCGCGGCGCGGTGAACGCCGTGCCCGACAGTTGTTCGGCGTACAGACCATACGCCGCGCGCTGCGGCGAATTGCGGCCTTCCGGCAAGGCGCCCGGCAAGGCCTCCGTCGCGAATTCGTTCGCGAAGCCCGACTGATAGCCCGGCTCGATTTCGAGCCGCGAACTGGCAGTGTTCGGCGTGCGTGTTTGGGTGTCCATGCAAGGTTCTCCGTTGATACTCGATCTCGTCATCTCATGCGGTGCGCGGCTCGGACGGCTGGCCGCGTTGGCGCGTCGCGGCGGCCAGCGCGATTACCAGCAGCGCGGAGCACAGCACCGGCAGGGCCGCCGCATGAAACAGCGCGGCGTTCGACCAGTTCAGCGCGATCAGTTGACCGCCGATCAGCGGTCCGATCACCGAACCGATCCGGCCAATGCCGAGGCTCCAGCCGATCCCGGTCGAGCGCAGCGTGGTCGGATAGAAATGACCGGCCAGTGCATTGACCGCCGGTTGTCCGCCGACCACGCAGAAGCCGCCCGCGAACACCACGAGCAACAGCCATGGCAATGCGTGCGCCACCGTGCCGATCGTGCCGACCGCCAGCGCCGCGCCCGCGAAACACACGAACAGCACGCGCACAAAACCAAACCGTTCAATGAACCAGCCTAGCAGCAAGGTGCCGACCACGCCGCCTGTTTGCAGCACCGTGCCGACGATCACGGCCGTGCCCGGCGAATAGCCGGCGTCGCGCATCACGGTAGGCAGCCAGTTCGACAGAAAGTACAGAT
Organism: Paraburkholderia sp. BL9I2N2; assembly: GCF_004339745.1. GTDB lineage: Bacteria > Pseudomonadota > Gammaproteobacteria > Burkholderiales > Burkholderiaceae > Paraburkholderia. The sequence continues at coordinate 3,628,750 of NZ_SMGP01000001.1, forward strand.
CGATCAGGTTCATGAAGCTGATCGCCCACAGAATCAAGGTTACCGGGCCGCGGCCGGCCCGGAACAATTCGGCGACCGGCGCGCCGCCGTTGCCCTTCTCACGCACAACGAGCCGCGTGTTCGCGTCGATCGGCAGCGCCGGGTCGAACTTCGCGAGCCAGCGCAACGCGCGCTCGCTGCGGCCCTTGAGAACCAAAAATTGCAGCGACTCCGGCAATGCGGCGAGCATCGCCAGCGCGAGCAGCAGCGGCACCGCGCCGCCCACCCAGAATACCGCGCGCCAGCCATAAGCCGGAATCAGCGCGGCGCTGATGAAGCCGCCGAGCGCCGCGCCCAGCGTGAAGCCGCACGACACCAGCATCATGCGCTTGACGCGATGCGCGGGGGTCGAGAATTCGCCGACCAGCGCCATCGCGTTCGGCATGATGCAGCCGAGGCCGAGACCGGTGATGAAGCGCAGTGCGATCAACGCGGGGATCGTGGTGACGAAGGGCGTGGCCAGCATCGACAGCGCGAAGAAGAAGGTCGAACCGATCAGCACCGGACGGCGGCCGATGCGGTCAGCCAGCACCGACAGCCCGAGCGCGCCGAGCAGCATGCCGAACAGGCTGGCGCTGAACACCGGACCGAGCGCCGCCTTCGAGACATGCCATTCGCCGATCACGCTCGGCGCGACGTAGCCCATCGCTTGCGCGTCGAACCCGTCGATCACGAGGCACAGCCCGCATAGCGCGAGCAGCAGCAACTGGAATGCCGGGTGATGCGTTTCGCCGAGCACGCGCTCGACTTCGATCACATTGGCGGCGGCCGCGGCCGGTTTTGCGCTCATTGGTTCGTCTCCTGATGCTGACTGAATTATTCGATGGTGGAGGCGCGGCTGAAACGGCCGGACGGCGCCAGTGGGCGGCGCATGCGCCGCGCGCACGGCACAAGTCATCCCGCCATCGCAGTCGCACTGCAATTTACGTATAGTAAAATGAATTATGATTAGTGAAATTAACGTAAACCCTGAAAAACCATCCAAGAAACCCGGACAGCCAGTCGGCACAAGCGTTCGACGGATAACGTTATGAGCAATTTGTTCATGTGACGGCGGTGCAGACTGCTACCATCAGTGCATGCGGCAATCGAGTCGCGTTGCTGCGCGCCGAGCGCCTCACTATCGCCATCCATACGTCTACATGATTCCGCCGACCATCCCCAACCTCATTGCCCGCGCCGCCGATCATCCGTTTCTCGGCGAGCATCTGGTAATGGGTCAAGGCCTGCATCACGACGTCGCGCTGGCGCAATTCGACGGGGTCGAACTCGCCAGCGCCTATGAGCCGATCTTCGATATCAGCGTGCATGCGTTGGCGCAGTCACTGTCTTCGGGGGTCGAGGGGGTGGACCGTTTCGGCGATGAACTCGGCTTTCAGGCCGTCACGCACCGGGTCGAGGCGGCGCCATTCGACGTGTTCGATCCGTTCGACCGTATCGCCGACGATCAGGAACTGGTCGCGCTCGACCGCATGTCACGCGCGCTGCACGCCATCAATTTCTTCGGCGCGCAGCGGCATGGGTTGCTCTTTTTGCGCGTGCACGAGCGGCTGCTCAAGAGTGTGAAGTACGACCACGGGCGTCATTTTTCGAGCGTGCTGTTGTCGTTCGGATTGAACCCGTCGCGGGTGGTGATCGAGTTGCCGGCCGCGGCGGTAGCGCACAAGACGTTTCTAGGCTATCTGACCAAGAGCTACCAGCACTATGGCTTCAAGGTGGCGGGCAATCTGTCCAATGCCGGGCAGATTCTGTCGGTGTCGGAGACTGCGCGCCTCGACTTCATCAAGATGGATGCGGGGACCGCTTTGCGCGATGCCACGGTTAAACCGCTAGTGGGTTATGCGGGCCGCTTGCGGATTCCGCTGATCTTCAACCGCGTGATGGATGAAACGCAGTTCGAGGCGTTGCAGCAGTACGACGTGCGCTTCGTGCAAGGCCCGTTGTTCAATGCGCATTATCACGACCGGGCGGTTTGAGTAGTTGGATTGACGCGTTGCACACGCGCCACCCGCTTCAAACCGTATCGCCCAAACGCCGCGCAAGCGCTTTCAGCCGCGGCGCGACGTTGTCACGAAACACATCCTCTCCCATCGACGATGCCGGCCCGCTGCAACTCAGCACCAGCCAGCGCCCTTCGCGCGGCTCGCGAAACGGCACCGCGACCGCATTGACATCGTCATGCCACGCACGGAACGAATAGCAGCAGCGCTGCGCGGTAAAGGCGGCGATTTCCTGCTCGGCGTCGGCGACCAGTTCGGCGCCGTCCTTGCCCGCCGCCTTCCTCAATTCCGCCAGTAACGCGGCGCGCACGTCAAGCGGCTGCACGGCGAGATAGGCGCGGCCCATCGAACTTGTCAGCATCGATAGTTTCGAACCCGACGCCAGCCCAAGCGTCAACGCCGTTTCGCTGCGGATCGTCTCCAGATAAATCATGTCGAGCCCGTCGCGGCAACCGAGCGAGACCGCCGCGCCCACCTCGCGCGCGAAGGTGCGCATGTGCGGGCGCGCGAGTTCGAGCGTGTCCGTGCCCGAGAGCAGCGCGAAACCGAGCGACAGCACACCGGCGTCGAGTGCGTATTTACCCAGGGTTTCGTCGAGCCGCAGATAGCCGAGCACGGTCAGCGTGTAGGCGAGACGGTTGACGGTCGCCTTCGGCAAACCCGTGCGTTCGACGAAATCGCGGTTGCCGAGCATCGTTTCGCCCGGCTTGAACGCGCGCAGCAAATCCAGTCCGCGTGCGAGGGCGACCACGAATTTGCGCTCGTCGAGCGGTTCGGAGGGAGTAGATGTCGGCGTCATGGGATGATACACTCGGACGTGGTTTGCAAAACATTGTTTCGCATAGCGGAACTTAAGTCAAGCGCAAACACGTTTCCGTCAAGCAAGGAATCAGGAGATAAGCCATGGCCGAGGCCGCGCAGTTTCACTGGGAAGACCCGTTGCTGCTGGATCAGCAGCTCACCGAAGACGAACGCATGGTGCGCGACGCCGCCGCGGCCTACGCGCAGGACAAGCTGCAGCCGCGCGTGCTCGAAGCGTTCCGTCACGAGAAGACGGACATCGAGATCTTTCGCGAGATGGGCGAACTCGGCCTGCTCGGCCCGACGATTCCTGAGCAATACGGCGGTCCCGGTCTGAACTACGTGGCGTACGGTTTGATCGCGCGTGAAGTGGAGCGCGTGGATTCCGGCTACCGGTCAATGATGTCGGTGCAGTCGTCGCTGGTCATGGTGCCGATCTACGAATTCGGCTCGGAAGCGCAGAAGCAGAAATACCTGCCGAAGCTCGTCACCGGCGAATGGATCGGCTGCTTCGGCCTGACCGAACCGAATCACGGCTCCGATCCGGGCAGCATGGTCACGCGCGCCAAGAAGGTCGAGGGCGGCTATTCGCTGTCGGGCTCGAAAATGTGGATCACCAATTCGCCGATCGCCGACGTGTTCGTCGTGTGGGCGAAGCTCGAAGAAGACGGCAAGGACGCGATCCGCGGCTTCATTCTCGAGAAGGGCTGGAAAGGACTGTCGGCGCCGACCATCCATAGCAAAGTGGGCCTGCGCGCGTCGATCACCGGCGAGATCGTGCTCGACGAAGTGTTCGTGCCGGAAGAGAACCGCTTCCCGGAAGTCAGCGGCTTGCGCGGTCCGTTCACGTGCCTGAACTCCGCGCGCTACGGCATCGCCTGGGGCGCGCTCGGCGCGGCCGAAGCGTGCTGGCACACGGCGCGTCAGTACGTGCTGGACCGCAAGCAGTTCGGCCGGCCGCTCGCCGCGAACCAGCTGATCCAGAAGAAGCTCGCCGACATGCAAACCGAGATCACGCTCGGCCTGCAAGGCGTGCTGCGCCTCGGCCGCATGAAGGACGAAGGCACCGCGGCCGTCGAAATCACCTCGATCATGAAGCGCAACTCATGCGGCAAGGCGCTGGACATTGCGCGGCTCGCACGCGACATGCTCGGCGGCAATGGCATCTCGGACGAGTTCGGCATCGCGCGGCATCTGGTGAATCTGGAAGTGGTGAACACCTACGAAGGCACGCATGACATTCACGCGCTGATTCTCGGGCGCGCGCAAACGGGCATTCAGGCTTTTTTCTGAAGGTTTTCTGAAGCGCGGATTACAACCATTTGCGATATAGCGATTGTGTCGGAGCCCGCGCGGCTCGATAAAAAAAGTCGGTTCAATGTGAACCGGCTTTTTTCGTTCGACGCAGCGCGCCGTCGCTAACGGCCCGCTTCGTGGCGCATCAGCCGCTTACTTGTTCGGCTGCGGCGTCATGCGCAGATACGGACGCAGCGCCTTGTAGCCCTTCGGGAATTTCTGCTTGATGACTTCCTCGTCCTTCAGCGACGGGACGATCACCACATCATCGCCCTGCTTCCAGTTGCCGGGCGTAGCAACCGAGTGGCTGTCGGTGAGTTGCAGCGAATCGATCACGCGCAGCACTTCGTCGAAGTTGCGGCCGGTGCTGGCCGGATAGGTGATGATCAGGCGCACCTTCTTCTTCGGGTCGATCACGAACAGCGAGCGCACCGTGAGCGTCTCGTTCGCGTTCGGGTGGATCATGTCGTACAACTCGGCGACCTTGCGATCGCCATCCGCGAGAATCGGGAAGCCGACATTGGCGGCTTGAGTCTCGTTAATGTCTTTGATCCACTCTTTGTGCGACTCGGCACTGTCGACCGACAACGCGATGGTCTTCACGTTGCGCTTGTCGAATTCGTCGGCCAGCTTGGCGGTCAAGCCGAGTTCGGTCGTGCAGACCGGCGTGAAGTCGGCGGGGTGCGAAAACAGCACGCCCCAACTATCGCCCAGCCATTCATGGAATTTGATCGGGCCGACACTCGACTGCTGTTCGAAATCCGGCGCGATATCGCCAAGACGTAGACTCATTGTGCAACTCCTATAGGGGTTTGGACATTGCCGCGCGACCATTTACCCGCGGCGCTCCGCAACGATAAAGCATACGGGAGGGACGGTGTATGACGAACGAACATCGCTTCACTACTTTATGCGTTTTTGTAATTTTCACCGATTTAGTGGAAACTTTGCGGGACAGATCAACTCCATCTTAGGCAAACTTGTCTGCACGTCGTGCAGGCGGTGGCGTTGTTTGTGGCTATGCTTCAACCGGGAACGGTTCGTGCGAAGTTGGAACCAACCGAGCCCTGCGCTCGCCAGCGGCCGTTTCTTTGGTTACGATTCACGCGTGGCGTGAGACGAAGGGGAGCTGTCAATGTCGGAAATCAACAAGGAGAGATTGATGTCGGATATCAAAACCGTCCTCGCGGACGCTGAAGATCTGCTGAAACAGGCCGCGAGCGCCACCGGCGAGCGTGCTTCGGAACTTCGTGAAACGGCGCTCACGCGCCTGAAGCAAGCCAAGGAAAAGGCGGCCGACGTTCAGGTCGTGGTGGTCGAAAAAGGCAAGAAGGCAGCCCGCGCCACCGACGACTACGTGCACGAGCATCCGTGGGCATCCATCGGCATCGCCGCAGGCGCCGGTGTGCTGCTTGGGCTGTTGATCAACCGCAAGTAACACTGCCGATGCCGCCGGGCGTAGCTCGTCCGGCGCACCAGCGAATCGAGTTGACCGGCGCACGCCTGGCCGGTCCGCTTCTTCTGGCGCGCGCGCGCGCCGGTTAGGCCTTCACGCGCAACGCCCACAGCCATGACGATCGAAACACAATCGCAGCGCGGAGAACATAGTCCGTTACGCCGCATAATCGGTTCCGTGTTTGCCATTCTGCAAACGCGGCTGGAATTGGTCGGCATCGAACTCGCCGAAGAAAAGGACCGTTTGCTCGGCGTGCTGTTCCTCGGCCTTGCCGCCATGATGCTCGCCACCATGGCGCTGATCGCGCTGACCGCGCTGATCGCTATCGCCTTCTGGGACACCTACCGCTGGCAGGCGCTCGCCGGCATCACCGCGGTCTATGCGATTGCGGGACTAGCTTGTGCGCTGAAAGCGCGCAGCGGTTTGCGCAATGCTCCAATGGTGTTCGAAGCGACCCTCGCCGAGTTCGAAAAAGACCGCGACGTGTTCCGCAAACCGTGACCTTGAAGGCGCAACGGCGTGCCCTTCGCGCCTTGCGTCTTGCTTGAGAAGCTCGCGCGAAATGCAGCGCCGTTCCACCGCCCCACCATTCACTGCCGCCGACACGCCATGAGCCAGATCCATTCCGACACCGCATTCCGTAACAAGCGCCACCAGGCCAAAGATCTGAGCGCACCGCATTTGCGAGCACTGCGCAAGGAGCTGCTGCTGGTGCGTGCGGATGTCGAGCGTATGGAACTCGCTCAAGCGACCATCGAGTTGCGACAGGCGGTCACGCACTTCAGCTGGCTCAAATTTATCCTGCCGGGCTTCGGTGGCATGCGCGTCGGCAAGGGCTCGAAGGCGAGCTTTATCAACGCGGGGAGCATCGGCGCCCTTCTCAAACAGTATCCGCTCATCAGCTCGATCGTTTCGATCCTCCTCGCCAAGCCACTGCGTACGACGGTCGTGGCCGGCGCCAAACCCGTTTTGAAGTGGGGCAGTCTTGCGCTTGCCGGGTGGGAAGGCTATCGGATCTGGCAGCAGATGAAGCGAGATTCGGCGGCCTCGTCTGGCAACAAGGCTGAATCCACGGACAGCGGTTACTGAGGGCAAACGCTGCGGGCCGTGTCGCCTCGGCTTGGCTCGCTAGCGTGTATTCCAGCAGTCGTCGCTAATGGACGTCGAACCGCTTGCCCCGTTTTTGTTGCCGCGTAACCCTGTCGAATCGAGCGTGAAAATGCCGCATGTGTCGTCGCGCATCGGGCCGGATTCGCTTGGCGTTGCCTCGATCGCATAGCCCCCGTTCGTATCGTCCGCGGGCAGTACGTGCAGGCGATAGACAGGCGTGCCGAATTGCGGCGCCTGATCGAGGCCGGGGGGCAATGTCGGCGCGCTGTCGCTTGCCGCTCCTTGGACAAATTGGGCCGCGCGATAGAGCGCGGACGCCGCGTCGATTCGATGAGTGCGAGCAATATGGCTGCGATACGAAGGCACGGCAAAGACGGCCAGCGTAGCGGCGATCGCTAGCGTAATCATCAACTCGAGCAGCGTGAACGCGGATGCATGCGGCTTCATGTCGCCTCCGTCAAAAAGGTCTGGCGGCAACGCGGCGCCAATGACGTTCGATTTTTTGTCCGTCGATCACCAGTTCCATTTGCAGCCATACCTGTGACTCGCTGACGCGGCCGAAGCCGCGTGAAGTCAATAAATACGCCCGAGCATCGGCACGAGTGGCTAGACGCCAGGCCTCGATCAGACATTGCGGTGCGCGCAGCGAGCCGGGCCATTGCGCCACCGGCGTAACGGCGCCTGCATCGAATGCGGCTGCGAGTTTCCAATGTGTCGGCTCACCGGCTGCGACCGGCGGCGGTGCTCCGGACTGCGCGCTTGCAGCCGCGATGACACTGCGTGCGCATAAGGTCAACGCTGAATCCGCCGCGTGAAAGGCCTGCAAGTAGTCGCGGACGTTGGTCGTGCCGCGCGCTGCTGCGAGTGAGGTTTCGAACCAGGCGGCGGAAGTGACCAACATCATTGTTGAAATCAGCAGGACGATCGGCAGCACCATGCCGCGTTCGCGAGCGCGTGACACGTTGCGACCCGTTCGGCTTGGGCCTGACAAGATTGCCAGGTCATCGTGGCATCTAACGCACTTCCCGTCCGTGCAGCTCGGCTGCATTTCCCTTCGTCGTTTTGTCACAGCGAATCCTCCACGTGGTTGCGTATCGCCACACGCCGCGAGAACGCCTGTCGCCGCCGCGAGTCGGCGGCGAGAGCGCTCACGCCGTCGCAGTCGACATAGCGCGCACGCTGTTGTCCCTGCGGCGCGCCGCGCACGAGCACACAGAGATCGACGGCGACGATCTTCGCCCATTGATCAGCCATCACGGCCGACGCGTCGATTGCGGCCAACCCGCCGGCCAACCAGTACTTGATCCGCAAGCGTTCGACGCCTTCGACCAGCGGTTGAGCGGACCCCGTCTTGCCGTTGCCCTCGCAGTAAAGCTCCGGCTCGCCGGTCGAACCGCTTGTTCTCGCGAAGTACCGGTTGACGACCAGCACGCCCTGGTCGCCGAGTGCCGCGTTGCCGCCAGTCACCGCCTGGCCGAGGCAGTCGGTCGTTTGTCCGCTGGTCGATGGCCATGTGGAGATGTTGTCGCCCACGTAGCGGACCGCGACACCGTCCGAGTGGCTGGGCAAGGTCTCGCAAGCGAGGCTATCGTCCGCGCCGGTCGGGCGGCCGCCCGAGCATCCGAACATCGGCGCGGGACTGTTGTATCGTGCGACGTCCGCGGGCACGAAGCCTGCCATTTGCAGTTGCTGGCCAATCAGCGTCAGCGCTGTCAGACCGGCCTCGCGAATCCGCATCGCATCGCTCGCGTGCTCGAACGCGCTCCGCTGCGTCGTATAGAGCGAGACTGCACCCGCGGTCACCAGTAGCCCCAGCGCCATAGCGATCACGAATTCGATCAGGGTGTGGCCGGAAGCAGGATTCGAACGCCGCATCATTTTGCAAACGCCAGCGCCACGCATGAAGAGCCCGCCGGAAGATCCGCTCCGCCGCAGGACGCGGGCTTGTCGATGACATCGTCGGAATGCGGCATGTCGCGCAGTGATGTCCATGTCACGCGAGCAGCCGACACACCACCGTTGTCTCCCACCGAGGCTTCGCCATGCGGCAAAAGTACCGTGGCCCGTGCGTCCCATTGCCTGATTGCGGAGTCGCCAGCGGAGGGTGCGCTCATCGCTTCCGCGACGGAATCCGCGATCCAGGCAGCATGTTCGCGCATGGACATCGCGCGGGCTTCGCGTGCGGTCCACAACTGACCGGCGATCAAACCTAGTGCGGTGACTGCCATCAACGCGACCGCCAGCATGACCTCGATCAATGAACTGCCGCGACACTTCGACTCGCTGCGGCGCGAGTGCCGGCTCTGCGAATATCGGCTCATGACGCCGCTCCGCATGCACCTTCGACAATGCGCGCGCGGCCGCCCGCCGCGATACGAATGCAACGTCGCCACTTGTCCCCTTGCGTCGCCCTGGACGGCGCACGCGGCGCGATATCAAAACTGCGAAAGGTGCCGATCAATTGCCCCGCCGGCGGCGTGAACGTGAGATTCGTCTGCGTGCCGACGATGCTCACGGCCGCAAGCAGCGGTTGCGCACGCAATAGCGATAGCGTGCCGCCTCGTTCGGCCAGGACGGCCCAGCCGCACGACCAGTCAGCGACGCCATTGCCGCACGGCTGCCCCGCGGCAAGACAATGCCGCGCGGCGTCGATCCGGCACACGGTGACGCGTGCGCCTCGGCGTAACGCCTCACTGCGCGCATAAGCGAGCGTCGATGCAAGCGCCTTTGCGCGGGCGTCGACCTGGTCGCGTACGTACCACGCTACGAACGACGGCGTGGCCATCACAGCGATGACAGCCAGCAGCGCGACCACGGCCAGCGTTTCGACAAGCGTAAAGCCGCGGTATCGCGGCGGACGGACTGCATTTCGATTCATCTGCATCCCTGATCGATTCGAAGAATGCAGTCAATCTAGCGATTTGCAAATCGCCCAACAATCGGCCGAATGGCCAGGTGGCACTCAGACGCTTTCCCGCGCAAGAATGCACGCGACGAACCATAACGGCAGCGGGGGATACAGATGCGCGAAACAACGCGGGAGAAAACGGCGACTCAAACGCGACGCGAGATGCGACTACGTTCAGCGTTTGCGGGGGGGCTTGGGAGGAGAAGAGGCGCGGCGAAATTCTTCGATCACGTCTTCGAATTCGGAGACGTCTTCGAAACGCCGGTAGACGGAAGCGAAACGAACGTAGGCAATGGTATCGAGCGCACGCAACTCGTTCATCACGAGTTCGCCGAGGCGCTCGCTGCGCACTTCGCGCTCGCCGCTGCCGAGCAACAGATACTCGATGCGGGCGACCGCCGCGTCGATCGCGTCCGCTGCCACCGGGCGCTTGCGCAGCGCCAGTTGCATGCTCGCGACGATCTTGCGACGGTCGAATTCGGTGCGGCTGCCATCCTTCTTGACGACCGACGGCAACGCCAGCTCGACCCGCTCATACGTCGTAAAACGTTTGTCGCAGGCCGGGCAGCGGCGGCGCCGGCGAATCGTCGCGCCGTCTTCGGATACGCGCGAGTCGACCACTTGCGTATCGGCGTGACGGCAGAAGGGGCAATGCATGGCGGCTTAGCGGTAAACCGGGAAGCGCTGGGTCAGCTCAGCGACTTGTCCGCGCACACGTTCGATCGTGGCCGCGTCTTCCGGGTTATCCAGCACGTCGGCGATCAGGTTACCCACCTGCTCCGCTTCCTTCACGCCAAAGCCGCGCGTGGTCATGGCCGGCGAGCCGAGACGCACGCCGCTCGTCACGAACGGCTTTTCCGGATCGTTCGGGATCGCGTTCTTGTTGACGGTGATGTGAGCGGCGCCCAGCGCGGCTTCAGCAACCTTGCCGGTGATCTTCTTCGCACGCAGGTCAACGAGCATCACGTGGCTTTCAGTGCGGCCCGACACGATGCGCAGACCGCGCTTGACCAGCGTCTCAGCCAGCACGCGCGCGTTTTCGACGACTTGCTGCTGATAGGCCTTGAACTCCGGCGACAGCGCTTCCTTGAACGCGACAGCCTTGCCGGCGATCACGTGCATCAACGGACCGCCTTGAATGCCCGGGAAGATTGCAGAGTTGATCTGCTTTTCGAACTCGGCCTTCATCAGGATCACGCCGCCGCGCGGGCCGCGCAGGCTCTTGTGCGTGGTGGTGGTGACGAAGTCGGCGTGCGGCACCGGATTCGGATAGACGCCCGCGGCGATCAGGCCGGCGTAATGCGCCATGTCGACCATGAAGTACGCGCCGATCGACTTGGCGATCTTCGACAGGCGTTCGAAATCGATACGCAGCGCGAACGCGGAGGCGCCCGCCACGATCAGCTTCGGCTTGTGTTCCTGAGCGAGCTTCTCCGCGGCGTCGTAGTCGATGTCTTCGGCTTCGTTCAGGCCGTAGCTGACCACGTTGAACCACTTGCCCGACATGTTGACCGGCGAACCGTGCGTGAGGTGGCCACCGTGCGCGAGGCTCATGCCCATGATCGTGTCACCCGGCTTGAGCATGGCGAAGAACACGCCCTGGTTGGCTTGCGAGCCGGAGTTCGGCTGCACGTTGGCGGCTTCGGCGCCGAACAGTTGCTTCACGCGGTCGATCGCCAGCTGCTCGGCGACGTCGACGTACTCGCAGCCGCCGTAGTAGCGCTTGCCCGGATACCCTTCAGCGTACTTGTTCGTGAGTTGCGAGCCTTGCGCAGCCATGACAGCCGGGCTCGTGTAGTTTTCCGATGCGATCAGCTCGATATGCTCTTCCTGACGGCGGTTTTCCTGCTCGATGACCTTCCAGAGTTCAGGATCGACGTTGGCGATGGTGCTTTGGGCTCTGTCAAACATACGGATTCCGTTGAATGTGTTCAGGTTAACCGGATAGTGCGCCGAATCTTGCGTAGAGGGTACGCAGCGCTGCTGGCGGCTGGGCCAGCCCTGACGTGGCGGATGGAGAGTCGCCGCACACGCGAGGCAGGACAGCCACCGTCAGCGCAGATCAATGCGCGCGGATCACGGCTGCCCAGGCGAACGGCAAAACGGCACCCTGCGCTTCACGGTGGGTTGTTCCACCTTGAACCCGGTTGCTTGAACCGGTTCTATCGCCAGTCACGCAGGGATGAGCGCGTTAGTTTATTGGAAGAGGATCGAATAGGCAACCAGCTTCCGGCCGCTGCCGCAGGCGCTCGCCGGGCGGCCCGCAGCGCCCTCTTGCGCGGCGCGCAAACATCTGAGGAAAGTCTTGCGGAAACCCGCGGCGCGTCCCTGCCACGGCCACTCGTACGGTTGGTTCATCCTTGCCGCAGCGCCGCAATGGAAGTAGGCTTGGGGCCTTTCTCTCTTACCAGCCTGGGAACCACTGTAATGATCGTGTTCGTCACCGGAGCGTCCGCGGGATTCGGCGCCGCCATCGCTCGCGCCTTCGTCAAAGGCGGCCATCGCGTCGTCGCCACCGCACGCCGCAAGGACCGCCTGCAAGAACTCGCCGACGAACTCGGCGACGCACTTCTGCCGTACGAACTCGACGTCCGCGACCGCGCCGCCGTCGAAGCCGTACCGGCCTCGCTGCCGGCCGATTTCGCCGCAGTCGACGTGCTGGTCAACAATGCCGGCCTCGCACTCGGCATCGAACCGGCGCAAAAAGCGAGTCTCGACGAATGGAACACCATGATCGAGACCAACTGCACCGGACTCGTTCAAGTCACCCACGCGCTCCTGCCCGGCATGGTGGAGCGCAATCGCGGCCACATTTTCAATCTCGGCTCGGCGGCCGGCAGCTGGCCCTACGCGGGCGGCAACGTGTACGGCGCCACCAAAGCGTTCGTGCATCAGTTCAGCCTGAATTTGCGCGCCGATGTCGCCGGCACCGCGCTGCGGGTGACGAACGTCGAACCGGGCCTGTGCGGCGGTACCGAGTTCTCGAACGTGCGCTTTCGCGGCGACGATGAAAAGGCCGGCAAAATGTACGAAAACGTGCAGCCGCTGACACCTGAAGACATCGCCGACTCGATCTACTGGATCGCCACACGCCCGGCGCACGTCAACATCAATACGATCGAACTGATGCCGGTGGCTCAATCGTTCTCCGCTTTGTCCGTTCATCGCGGCTGAAATGCGCGGCTGAGGGCCGCCGGACGGGGCACACATCTTGAAACAGACCTGGGGGTGTGCGTTCCGGTAAAATGCGCCGCATGAATATGTCGACCAGCCAGCCCGGCGCGGAAATCGGCTACACGTGGCCAATTCGCGTGTACTACGAAGATACCGACGCCGGCGGCATCGTGTTTTACGCGAACTACCTGAAGTTTTTCGAACGGGCGCGCACCGAATGGCTGCGCGCGTGCGGCGTCGACCAGAATCGGCTCGCGGACGAAACGGGCGCGATTTTCATCGTCCGCAGCACCGCGGTCGATTATCGGGCGCCGGCCCGGCTCGACGACGTGGTCAACGTGGTCAGCCGGATCGAGCGGCTTGGCAGAGCGTCAGTCGATTTCGCGCAGGAAGCGTGGCGGGACGGCACGCTGCTTGCTACCGGGTCCATCCGGGTCGGCTGCGTGGACCGCATTGCGCTGCGGCCGGCCGCGATTCCTCCGCCGGTTCTCGCCGCCTTGCGGCGCGGGCCAGGCATGAGCGAGCCCGGCGTGTCAACGGACAATGACTGAACCCCGTTGTTACGGGGCCAGTGAACTCGTAACGATCAAGCAACACAAAGCATGGTTCGGCTTGCAATATCGCCGATGCTTCCGTTTTGCTCACGGCAAGCTTCGAGCGGCCTTGCAGCCGGACGCCCCCTTCCGGGACGTTAAAACGAACCTTTATGAACACTACACAAGATCTGTCGATCGTTTCACTCGTACTCAACGCGAGCTTGCTGGCGCAGGCTGTCATGGCTCTGCTGCTGTTGCTGTCGCTGCTGTCCTGGACTTTCATCTTCCGCAAGTGGTTTGCGATCCGCCGGGCGCGCGCGCAAACTGAGCGTTTCGAACGCGATTTCTGGTCGGGCGGCGACCTGCAGGCGCTTTATCAAAGTGCGGCGAACAACCGTCACACGATCGGCGCGCTGGAACGGATTTTCGAGTCCGGCATGCGCGAATTCCTGAAAGGCAAGGAAAAGCGCCTGAACGATTCGGGCGCGATTCTCGACGGCGCACGGCGGGCCATGCGTGCCGCGTTCCAGCGTGAAATGGACGTGCTCGAAGCCAACCTCGCGTTTCTCGCGTCGGTCGGCTCGGTCAGCCCGTATATCGGTCTGTTCGGCACGGTGTGGGGGATCATGAATGCGTTCCGCGGCCTCGCCAACGTGCAGCAGGCCACGCTCGCCAACGTCGCGCCGGGCATCGCCGAAGCGCTGACCGCCACCGCGATCGGCCTGTTCGCCGCGATTCCGGCCGTGGTTGCCTACAACCGCTACGCGCACGATATCGACCGTCTGGCAATCCGCTTCGAGACTTTCATCGAAGAGTTCTCGAATATCCTGCAGCGTCAGGCACAGTAAGGAGTCCACGATGGCAGGCTCTCGCTCCTCCAGCATGCGCGGCAGCCGCTCGCGCCGCGCGATGGCCGACATCAACGTCGTGCCGTATATCGACGTGATGCTCGTGCTGCTCGTGATCTTCATGGTGACCGCGCCGCTCGTGGCCCCGTCGATCGTCAATCTGCCGACCGTCGGCGGCGCGGCGCCTCAGCAGCAAACGCCGCCCGTGATCGTGAACATTCGCGCGGACGGCAACATGAGCGTCAAGTACAAGGACGATTCGGGTGCGCAGCAGCAGGAGAACATGACGAAAGCCGATCTGAACGGCTTCATCGCCGACCGTGCACAGTCGCATCCTGATCAGCCCGTCGTGATCGCCGCCGACAAGACCGTCAAGTACGAAGTCGTGATGAATGTGATGTCCGAACTGAAAGCTCGCGGCGTCAAACGCGTTGGATTGCTCGTCAAATCGCAATGATCCGCAAGAATTCCGAATACCCGCTCCAGCCACCGCGTGAACGCGGCACCGGGCGAGCCTTTGTGTTCGCGCTGGTGATGCACGCGCTGCTCGGGTTCTTCCTGTATCACGGCATTCAGTGGCAAAACAGTACGCCCGAAGGCGCGGAAGCGGAGCTGTGGACCGAAGTGCCGGATACGGCGATCCCGCGTCCCGTTCCGCCGCCGCCCGTGCCGGTGGCCCCTCCTCCGCCGGTGCGAGATGAACAGGCCGACATCGCGCTGCAGGAAAAGAAGCGCCAGCAACAGGAGGCGGCTCACCAGGCCCAGTTGGCTGAACAGCAACGTCAGCAGAAGCTGCAGGCGCAACAGGAAGCCGAAGCGAAGCGCCAGCAGCAACTCGCGGCCGACCAGGCGGCGCAGCTCGCCGCGCAGAAGGCTGCGGCAGCCAAGCAGAAGCAGCAGCAACAGCAGCAGGCCGACAAGCTGAAGCAGCAGCAATTGGCCGACCAGCAAAAGCAGCAGCAGTTGAAGGAACAGCAGCAGGAACAGCAGAAGCAAGCCGAGGCTGAAGCGCAGAAGAAGGCCGATGCGCAGAAAGCGGCGAAGGCCAAGGCGCAAGCCGACGCCGCGGCGCAGGCGAAGAAAGTGGATGCGGAACGTCGCGCACGCCTCGCGCAGATGCAGGGCCTCGCGACCGGCGGCACCGGCTCGACGACCAGCGATGGTCTCGGCAAGAGCGGCACGGGCAGCGGCTCGGGTGGCACGGCGACATCGCCGGGGTACTCGGACAAGGTGCGTCGTGCGGTACGCCCGAATATCTCGTGGGGCGGCGAAACGAGCGGTCTGGAGACGGTGGTCTCCGTGCGCTGTTCACCAACGGGCACCTTGCTGGGCGCAACGATTTCGCGCAGCAGCGGCAACCCCGCATGGGACGACGCCGCACTGCGGGCCGTCCAACGTACCGATCCGATGCCACAGGACATCAATGGCAAGACACCGACCAACTTCCTGATTACGTTGCGCCCGGCCGGTTGAGTCCAGTAGTTTGACAGTCAGTTGACAGCAGACGCCGCGCCCCGCCCACCGGGGCGTGCTCGGGAACGAATCAGTTCTTTTCGGGTCTGTCTGCTGTCTTGAAGCGTTAGTAAAACCGTTTTTGGGGAATCCATACAGCATGAGTTTGATGACCAAGCTAGGCCTGCGGACACTTGTAGCGTCGTGCCTGATCGCCGTCGGCGGCGCCGCCCACGCACAACTCAACGTCCTCGTGACAGGCGTCGGGTCCACCCAGTTTCCGATCGCAACGGCGAATTTCGCCAATGAAGCGAACTCGCCGCAACAGGTCAGCACGATCGTGCGCCAGGACCTGCAACGCAGCGGCAAATTCACTAACATCGACGCGGGCTCCACGCCGATTTCCGAAACCGATTCCGTCGACCTCGGCAGCTGGAAGGCCAAGGGCGCCAACGCATTCGTGTCGGGCAGCGTGAACCGCCTGCCGAACGGCCAGTACGAAGTGCGCTTCAAGCTGTACGACACCGTCAAGGGCGAAAGCCTCGGCGGCCTCGTGCTGGTGAGCCCGGAAAGCGGCTTGCGCATGAGCGCGCACAAGGTCGCGGACTACATCTACGCGAAGCTGATGGGCGGCCGCGGCGTGTTCGCCACGCGGCTGTCGTACGTCATCAAGACGGGCGGCCGTTATCAATTGCAGATCTCCGATTCGGACGGCCAGGACGCGCATATCGCGCTGTCGAGCCCCGAGCCGATCATCTCGCCGGCATGGTCGCCTGACGGCACCAAGGTCGCTTACGTTTCGTTCGAAAAGAAGAAGCCGATCGTCTACATCCACGATCTGCCTACGGGCCGTCGCGTGGTCGTTTCGGACCAGAAGGGCAATAACAGTGCGCCGGCGTGGTCGCCGGATGGACGCACGCTGGCCGTCGCGCTTTCGCGCACCGGCAACACTCAGATTTTCGCCGTCAATGCGGACGGCAGCGGCCTGCGCCGTCTCACGCAAGGCAGCTCGATCGACACCGAACCGTGCTTCTCGCCTGACGGCCAGTCGATCTATTTCACCAGCGACCGTGGCGGCCAGCCGCAGATTTACAAGATGTCAGCGCAGGGCGAAAGCGCCGGCGCCGCTCAGCGCGTCACGTTCACGGGCAGCTACAACACCAGTCCGCGCGTGAGCCCGGACGGCAAACAGCTCGCTTACATCTCGCGCGTCGGCGGCGGGTTCAAGCTTTATATCCAGGACCTGCAGGGCAACACCGCCACAGGCCTGACGGACACGACACATGACGAATCGCCGAGCTTCGCGGCGAACGGTCAGTACATTCTTTACGCCACACAGGTGAACGGCCGTGGCGTGTTGGCCGCAGTATCGACCGACGGTCGCACTCGGCAGGTCCTGTCCGTTCAGGGTGGCAGCGTACGCGAGCCGTCCTGGGGCCCGTTTATGCAATAACGTTGATGCAATAACACAAGGAGAGTACTCAAATGATGTCAAAACTTCGCTTCGCTTTCGCCGTATTGATGGTTGGTGCGCTGGCCGCATGTCACTCGGGCGTCAAGCTCGACGAAAACGCAAACAAGGGTGGCGCAGTCTCGACGCAGCCGAACCCGACCGATGTCGCACAGGTCAACGTCGACCCGCTGAACGATCCGAACAGCCCGCTCGCCAAGCGCAGCATTTACTTCGACTTCGACAGCTACTCGGTCAAGGACGACTATCAGTCGCTGCTGCAACAACACGCGCAGTACCTGAAGAGCCATCCGCAACGCCACGTCCTGATCCAGGGCAACACCGACGAACGCGGCACCAGCGAGTACAACCTGGCACTCGGCCAGAAGCGTGCCGAAGCTGTGCGCCGTTCGCTGTCGCTGATGGGCGTGACGGACTCGCAAATGGAAGCCGTGAGCCTCGGCAAGGAAAAGCCGCAAGCTACCGGTCATGACGAATCGTCGTGGGCACAGAACCGCCGCGCCGACCTCGTGTACCAACAGTAAGTAACGGGTGATGAGCCGAATGACGCATCGTTTCTCCTGGCTGCGGTTTGCCGCAGCGGCCTGCGTCGCAGGCACGGCCTTCGCGGCTGTGCCCGCACATGCGGGCATCTTCGACGACGATCAGGCCCGTCAGGCCATTCTCGATCTGCGTTCGAAGACCGATAGCCTGTCGAGTCAGTTGTCGGCCGCGCAGCGCACGATCCTCGATCAGTCCAACCGTCTCGACCAGTTGAACCAGCAGGTCGCTACGCTGCGTGGGCAGAATGAGGACATGGCCAACCAGCTCGCCACGGTGCAAAAGCAGCAAAAGGACTACTACACCGATCTGGACACGCGTCTGAAGAAATTCGAGCCGCAGCAGCAGACGGTGGACGGCGTCCAGGGCGAGGTGCAGCCGGGTGAGACCGATTCGTTCAACGCGGCTTCGCAGCAGTTCCGCAACGGCGACTTCAAGAATGCGGCGGCGTCGTTCCGCACCTTCATCTCCAAGTTCCCGAACAGCCCTTACCAGCCGACCGCGCAGTACTGGCTCGGCAACGCGCTGTATGCACTGCGCGACTACAAGGGTTCGACGGCGACCTGGCAGGGTGTGGTGCAGAAATATCCGCAGCATCCGCGGGCGCCGGAAGCGCTGCTGGCAATTGCGAACAATCAGCTCGAGCAAGGTCAGAAGGCTGCGGCCAAGAAGACGCTGGAGCAGATCGTCGCGCAATACGGCGGCTCGGACGTCGCGCAGTCGGCCCAGAGCAAGCTGTCGCAGATCAAGTAGTTCATACTGGTTGAGTAGCTGGCAGTAACGCGCAGTGTCCGACGTCATAGCCACGCGCGCCTCTCGCTGGAAAGCCCGGGTAGTGATGCCTGGGCTTTTCACTATCTGAAGTGCTGATAGCTCGGATGGCCGTCATGGGTTGACAGCGCGCCGCGGCTATCGCTATAATTTCGCTTCTCTTTTGGGTCGTTAGCTCAGCTGGTAGAGCAGCGGACTTTTAATCCGTTGGTCACAGGTTCGAATCCCGTACGGCCTACCAAAAGATTCAAGGGCTTGCACGCGTTTGCGTGCGAGCCCTTTTCTTTTTGCGGTTCGGGTTGCCTGACGCGTCCGCGCGTGACGCCGCCGCCGTCACCGGCAAATGAGGTGGCTTTTCACGCCGGCTCCCTTCTGCACTTCCCCTTCTCGCGCGCATTTGCACCCAAACTCGCGCAAGAACGCCCGCGAAAATTTATATCACAGCCGCATATAATTGCCGATCAGCGGCTGCCCGCTTTCCTGCGGAAATCTTCGCGTACGCCGACATCTTTTTTGATGACCGCAGACTTTTCCCACAACACTCGCCACCATTTCACACAACGCGATCAGCATTTTCCAGCGTCCAATCTGACCGGCACAAACAGGAAACAACGGACACCGAACAGAACATTTATTGAGACATAAAGACGTGCAATGATCGCCGCCGATTCAGCGAAACCCGCTGCGACTCTGCGTGAGCAGACGCTTTGGCAACGCCGCAGCCCCCTGCGCTTTCATTCCACCGATATGACCAATTTTCTGTTCGACCTGTTCTCGAACCTGGCTTTGCTTGCCATGGTGCTGGCCGCATGTCACCTGTGCAACCGCCTCATCCCCGGCGCTTCGCTCAACGGCTCGCACATATTCGCCGCATTGGCATCGGTTGCACTCCTGCTCGATGCCGCGCTCACCTTTCTGGTGTTCGCCGACTCGCAAAACCGCTACGGCCAGTTCAGCACATCAACTGCGTTCTTCGAGCGCGGCTGCGCGTACCTGCTTGCAATCATCGCCGCTTTCACGTGGCGCCGTGTCGCGCGGGGCGCGAAAGTCGGGGCCGGCAAGGCGCTCGTCGTCCACACGTCTCCGTATTCGAAATCGAACCTGCCGATGTAAGGCACGGCAAGCGCCATCGCGTCGAACGCGTCCGCCGAATCGCCTGCTTTTCCCGCCAGACAAGCCACATGAGCAACGGGAACGGTCCTTGCGAATGCCCGCGCCGTCGCCTATAACTTCCGAAGACCGAGTGTTACCCCGAGTTACCGCTTGCGCCCGTCGCCGGGCACTTGCCGCTGTATTGCACCACCGCTGTTCAATCAGTCGAAGGCAACTCACCCAACGAGGAACATCTTGGATCTCGAAACCGTACGCGTCTTCATCATGACCCGAGGCATCGACCTCGGCACCAAGGTCGTCGGGGCGATCGTTCTGTGGATCGTCGGCCGTTGGCTCATCGGCCTGATCACCGGCTTACTGCGCAAGGTGCTGGCGCGTAACGGCCGGGTCGATCCCACGCTAGCGCATTATCTCGGCTCGATTCTCGGCGCACTGCTGAACCTGCTGCTGATACTCGCGATCCTGCAGGTGTTCGGTGTCCAGACGACGTCGTTCGCCGCACTGCTCGCCGGCTTCGGCCTCGCCATCGGCACCGCTTGGGGCGGCCTGCTTGGCCACTTCGCGGCGGGCGTATTCATGCAGGTGTTGCGACCGTTCAAGGTCGGCGATTTCGTCACCGCGGGCGGCGTCACCGGCACGGTTTCGGAGTTGGGTCTGTTTGGCACGACCATCGTGACGCCGGACAACGTGACGACCATCGTCGGCAACAACAAGATCTTTTCCGACACGATCTCGAACTACAGCATCCTCCCGGTGCGGCGTGTCGAGCTGACTGCGAAAATCGCCAACGGCGTCGATCCAACGGATGCGATGAACCGGTTGAAGGCCGCCGTCACGCAGATTCCGAATGTGGCAGAGAGTCCCGCGCCGGACATCGAAGTGCTGAGCTTCACGCCGGAAGGCCCCCTGCTTTGCGTGCGGCCTTACGCGCACAATGAGCACTACTGGCAGGTCTATTTCGACACCAATCGCGCGATCATCCAGACGTTCAAGGAAGCCGGCTACCCGACGCCGGAAACGCCGCTGGCGCCGCGTGCGGTGACCTGAGCATCGTCGTGCGACGCGGATTGCTCGCGTCGTCGATTGTTAAATCCACGAGATTCAGAAGTACCAAACGAAAACGGCGTCGCGAGATTCGCGACGCCGTTTTTTTCATCTGGCTAGCAGTGCGATAAAAACGTCAGTGGCTACCCGGATTTGACGCGTTCTTACGCATCATCTTCCACACCGCGCCAAGCACGACGGGCACGATCGCCGCGCCGATACCCACCAGCACGATCACATTCAGATACTGACGGATAAACGGAATGTTGCCGAAGAAGTAGCCGAGCAGCGTCAGCAGCAACACCCAGAAAAACGCGCCGGCAAAGTTGAACAACTGAAACCGGCTCACCGTCATTTCCGATGCACCCGCAACGAACGGGGCGAAGGTCCGCACCACCGGAATGAAACGCGCGAGCACGATGGTTTTGCCGCCATGCTTCTCATAGAAGTTGTGCGTCTTCTGCAGCGCGCTGCGATCGAGAAAGCGTTCGAGGAAAGGAATGTGCGAATTGAACACCCGCGGCCCGATGGCTCGCCCGATCATATAGTTCACGGTATTGCCGCCGATGGCCGCCACGAGCAGCAGCACGATCAGCAAACCAATATTCATCTCGCCGGTCGCGCAAAAAGCACCGCCGATGAACAGAAGCGAATCGCCTGGCAGAAACGGCAGAATGACGAGCCCGGTTTCGCAGAACACGATCAGAAACAGCACCGCGTAGACCCAGGCGCCGTACACGTGAATAAAATCTCCGAGGAACTTGTCGATGTGCAAGACAAGGTTGACGAAATGTAGCAACGTGTCCAAAGAGAATCCTTTATTAAGCGAATGTGACGGTGGCGGAAACGGCCGTATCAACAGGCCTGTCAGCGATGGCGGCAAGCGCTCCCTCGCCGCCGGAAATTGACCGCGTCATGATACAGAAAGTGCCCCGCTACAATTAAAAAACTCCCGCGTTGGGGTGCGCTTGCCCGCGCTGCAGGCTTGGCGCGCCGAATCGCTATAATTTCGCCATGTCCGAATTCTCCGAAACGCCTGCCGGCCTCGACGCCGCGGCCGCGATTTCCGCCGCCGCGCCCGCCCCACGCCCGTTACGCGCGATCCAGCCCCTTCCCGATCAGTTGATCAGCCAGATCGCCGCCGGCGAAGTGGTCGAGCGGCCGGCCTCGGTCGTCAAGGAACTGCTGGAAAATGCACTCGATGCGGGCGCGCAGTCGCTGCGCATCCTGCTCGACGAAGGCGGCGTCAAGCGCATCTCGATCACCGACGACGGCTGCGGCATCCCCGAGAACGAACTCGTGCTGGCGCTGATGCGCCATGCCACCAGCAAAATCCGCTCGCTTGCCGAACTGGAAGCGGTTGCTACGCTGGGTTTCCGCGGCGAGGCGCTGGCCTCGATCGCCTCGGTCGCGCAGATGACCATCACGAGCCGCACGTCCGACGCGGCGCACGCGGTGCGCGTGGACGCGGAAACCGGCGTGCTCAGTCCCGCGGCCGGCACTCAGGGCACCACGATCGAAGTCCGCGAGTTGTACTTCAACACGCCGGCGCGCCGCAAGTTTCTGAAGAGCGAGCAGACCGAACTCGGCCATTGTCTCGAACAGATTCGCCGCGCGGCGCTGGCGCGGCCGGATGTCGCGATTTCGGTGCTGCATAACGGCAAGGCGGTCGAACACTGGAACGCCAGCGAGCCGCCGGTGCGGGTTGCGAAGATTCTCGGCGAGACGTTCGCAATGGCCCATCTGCCGCTCGACGAATCCGCCGGACCGCTTGCCGTCTACGGTTGCGCGGGCCTGCCGACCGCGAGCCGCGGACGTGCCGATCAGCAGTATTTTTTCGTCAACGGCCGCTTTGTGCGCGACAAGCTGCTCACGCACGCCGTGCGCGCCGCGTATGAAGATGTCTTGCATGGCGAGCGCTATCCGTCCTACGTGCTGTTCCTCGATCTGCCGCCTGAAGCGGTCGATGTGAACGTGCATCCATCGAAGATCGAAGTGCGGTTCCGCGATTCGCGCTCGATCCACCAGTTCGTGTTCCACGCCGTGCAGCGCGCGCTGGCGCGGCATGCGGGCGCATCGCCGGAAACGACGGCGGGCGGGCATGCGGCGCATCTGGAGCCGTCCGTTGGTGGGCCCGCTTCGTTTGGCGCAACGCCGCTGGGTGCGCTGGGTGGAGCGGGCGTCGGCGGTACCAGCTTTGGTGCGGGCAGCGGTGCAAGCCGCATCGGCGGCGGTTTTGGTGGTGCATCAGGCGGCAGCTTCGGAGCGTCGTCACAGCCCGGCAATACCTGGATGCGCCAGGCGCGCATGACTCAAGGTACGCTGCCGGTCGCGCAACCGCTCGCGTTTTACGACGCGCTCTTCGGCCGCAAAGACACCAACGCCGGCACAGCGGAAGGCGCCACGCTCTTCGAGGCGCGCGATTCGGCCGCCGAATCGCCATCGCCGTACAACACGTCCGCGCCCTACCCGGCCCCCGCTTTTCATGCCGCCGACGAACAGCCTCTCGGCTTCGCACTCGGCCAGATCCACGGCATCTATGTGCTGGCGCAGAACGCGCACGGTCTGGTGATCGTCGACATGCACGCGGCACACGAGCGCATTCTGTACGAGCAGTTCAAAAACGCGTTGGCCGATCGCACGATTGCCGTGCAACCGCTGCTGATCCCGCAATCGATGCAGGCCGACCCGGTCGAAATCGGCACGGTGGAAGAAGAGCGCGACACGCTCGATGCGCTCGGCTTCGACCTCGCCGTACTGTCGCCGACCACGCTTGCGATCCGCGCGGTGCCGGCGCTGCTGAAAGACGCCGATCTGCAGGTGCTGGCGCGCGCGGTCCTCTCCGACCTGCATGCGTTCGGCGGCTCGCGCGTGTTGACCGAACGTCAGCACGAACTGCTCGGCACGCTCGCCTGCCATCACGCGGTGCGCGCGAACCGGCGTCTGACGCTCGATGAAATGAACGCGCTGCTGCGTCAGATGGAAGCCACCGAGCGCGCCGATCAATGCAATCACGGGCGTCCCACGTGGTACCAGTTGACGCTGTCCGATCTCGATCGGTTGTTCATGCGTGGTCAGTGACGTGACGCTGTTTCGACGGGCGCCCGCTTGCCCATGACTTCACGCATAACCACGGTTATTCCGTGCCTGCTCGGCCCGACCGCATCCGGCAAAACCGCTGCCGCACTGGCGCTCGCCGCGCGGCGCCCGGTGGAAATCATCAGTGTCGATTCGGCGCTGGTCTATCGCGAGATGGATATCGGCACGGCCAAACCGACCGCTGAAGAACGCGCGGTGGCGCCGCATCATCTGATCGATATCGTCGATCCGACCGACGCCTATTCCGCCGCGCAATTTCGCGCCGACACCTTGCGGCTGACCGGCGAGATCCATGCGCGCGGGCGTCTGCCGCTGCTGGTCGGCGGCACCATGCTGTACTACAAGGCGCTCACGCAAGGGCTCAACGATTTGCCCGCCGCCGACGCAGACGTGCGCGCCACGCTAGATGCCGACGCCGCACGCGAAGGCTGGCCTGCCCTGCACGCGCGGCTTGCCTCGGTCGATCCCGTGACGGCCGCGCGCCTCGCGCCGAACGATTCGCAGCGGATTCAGCGGGCGCTCGAAGTTTTCATGCTGACCGGACGGGCCATGTCCGCTTTGCTGGCCGAGCCCGCCCGACAGGACGACGCTGCGGCCGCGTGGCGCTTCGTGCCGATTACGCTGGAGCCGTCCGAGCGCGGCGTGCTCCATGCGCGCATCGAGAAGCGCTTCGATGCGATGCTGGCCGGCGGTTTCGTCGATGAAGTGGTGAAATTGCGCGAACGCGGCGATTTATCGCCCGAGATGCCGTCCATGCGTTGCGTGGGCTACCGGCAGGTCTGGGAGTATCTGGATGGCGCCGTCGATTATTCGACCATGCGCGACAAAGGCGTCTTCGCAACGCGGCAGTTATGCAAGCGGCAGCTCACATGGCTGCGCAGCATGACAGAGCGCTTGGTGGTGGATTGCTGCGATCCGCACGCGACGGCGCGGGTGCTTGAAGCGATTGAAGCGTTGCTTTGAAATTGTGAAGCTTTGAACTCGCGCGGCGCCAACTATCGCACACCGCGCGGGTCCCAACAGCCTTTAGACCACTACCGTCTGAGCTTCACCGGCCGCGCTTTCGCGAATCACGCCGATCTTCCAGACTTGCTCACCGGCAGCCGACAGCAGACCGATCGCCGCCTCAGCATCCGCAGCGGACACGATCACGGCCATGCCGATACCGCAGTTGAACACCCGATGCATTTCCGCATCCGCCACGCCGCCGTGCTTTTGCAGCCACGAGAACAGCGGCGGCAACGGCCAGCCGCGATGATCCAACTCAGCCGTCAGGCCTTCACGCAGCACGCGCGGAATATTCTCGACGAGGCCGCCACCGGTGATGTGCGCCATGCCCTTGACAGCGATCTGCTGCATCAGCGCCAGCAGCGGCTTCACGTAAATGTGCGTGGGCGCCATCAGCGCGTCGGCGAGCGACCGGCCGTCGAAATCCGCGTTCAGATCAGGCTGCGCGCGCTCGATGATTTTGCGCACCAGCGAAAACCCGTTCGAATGGATGCCGCTCGAAGCCAGACCCAGCACGATGTCGCCCGGGGCGATGGTGCTGCCGTCGATAATCTTGCTCTTTTCCACCGCACCGACCGCGAAACCGGCCAGATCGTACTCGCCGTCCGGGTACATGCCCGGCATTTCCGCCGTCTCGCCGCCGATCAGCGCGCAGCCCGACAGTTCGCAGCCATGCGCAATACCCTTGACAACCGTTGCCGCCGTGCCCACATCCAGCTTGCCGCAGGCGAAATAGTCGAGGAAGAACAGAGGCTCGGCGCCCTGCACGAGAATGTCGTTCACGCTCATCGCGACCAGATCCTGGCCGACGGTGTCGTGTTTGTTCAGCTGAAAAGCGAGACGCAGCTTGGTGCCGACGCCGTCCGTGCCGGACACCAGCACCGGCTCCTTGTACTTCTTCGGCACTTCGAACAGCGCGCCGAACCCGCCGATGCCACCCAGCACGCCGTCGCGCATCGTCTTTTTGGCAAAGGGCTTGATCGCGTCGACAAGGGCGTCGCCCGCGTCGATGTCCACGCCGGCGTCGCGATACGACAGACCTTGGGCCGAATCAGTTGAATTCGGGGCGGATTTCGGTTGATTCATGGGGAAGAGCTCGAAGGTCGGTAAAATGCGATTTTACCCGATGCCGGCCGACTGGCTGGAATTTGCATCATCCTTAATGATCCGGTCGCGACGACACCTGGGAAACAACCTTGCACGAGAACTCCTCGAATCTGACGCCGGTTCAGCGGCGCGCCTTCATCTGGCTGGCTATCGCGCTGGGCGTCGGCATTCTGCTCTGGCTGCTGAGTCCGGTCCTC
Source organism: Paraburkholderia sp. BL9I2N2 (assembly GCF_004339745.1). Classification (GTDB taxonomy): domain Bacteria; phylum Pseudomonadota; class Gammaproteobacteria; order Burkholderiales; family Burkholderiaceae; genus Paraburkholderia. The sequence continues at coordinate 3,654,720 of NZ_SMGP01000001.1, forward strand.
ACGCCGTTTCTGCTCGGCGCGATTCTCGCGTACATTCTGCAACCGGGCGTCGCGTGGATGGTGCGCCGGCGCGTGCCGCGCGGTCTCGCCGCCTTGCTGATGATGCTGCTCTTCACGCTGCTGATGACGCTGCTGGTGCTGCTGGTGCTCGCCGTCATCCAGAAAGAAGGGCCGCAGTTGCGGCAGCAGGTCCCCGTGCTATTCACGCACGTGAACGCCTGGCTGCAACCCAAGCTCGCCATGCTGGGACTCGCCGATTCACTCGATTTCGCCAGCATCCGCGATCTCATGATGGGGCAACTGGAAGGCAGCGCGCAGACCGTGGCGATGTATGCGTGGACCTCCATCCGCACGAGCGGCAATGTAATGATGACGCTGGTCGGCAACGTGGTGATGGTGCCGCTCGTGCTGTTCTACCTGCTGTACGACTGGAACCGCATGCTCGCCCGCGTGCAGATCGTGGTGCCGCGCCGCTGGCTCGACAAGACGCTGCAGCTCGCGCACGACATGGACCAGATGCTGTCGCAATACCTGCGCGGCCAGTTGCTCGTGATGGGCGTGCTCGCCGCGTACTATGCGATTGCGCTGAGCCTCGCGCGCTTCGAGATCGCGTTGCCGGTCGGTATTTTCACGGGACTCGCGGTGTTCATCCCGTACATTGGTTTTGCCACCGGCCTCGCGCTGGCGCTGCTCGCGGCGCTGCTGCAATTCGGCGACTGGTACGGCTTCGGCGCGGTGGCAGTGATTTACGGTGTCGGCCAGATCCTGGAAAGCTTTTTTCTCACGCCGCGCCTGGTCGGTGAACGGATCGGCCTGCACCCGCTCGCGGTGATTTTCGCGTTGCTCGCGTTCGGGCAGTTGTTCGGCTTTTTCGGCGTATTGCTGGCGTTGCCGGTCAGCGCGATTCTGTCGGTCGCCCTGCGCGAGTTGCGGCAAAGCTATCTGACGAGCACGCTTTATAACAACTGATTGCTCTTTGACTATTTCGGCCCGTTCTGCGGGCCATTTGCGGCCCAAGCCTCATTTTCGGCATTCACCTACTGTGCTTCGTCAACTGACGCTCGATCTCGGCACCCCGCCGCCATCGACATTCGACAATTTCTTCGCCGGTGCCAACGCGGAGCTGGTCACGCGCTTGCGCGAGCTCGAGAACGCGCTCGCCGCCGGGCCGGTCGCCGATCGCACGTTCTACATCTGGGGTGAGTCCGGCAGCGGCCGCACGCACCTGTTGCAGGCGCTCGTGCACGAAGCGTCGCCGGGGCACGCGCGTTTCGCCGGCCCGCAGAGCAGTCTCGCCGCCTTCAGCTTCGACCCGCGCGTCGCGCTCTATGCAATCGACGATTGCGACGGCCTGTCGGCCGCGCAGCAGATCGCCGTCTTCAACCTGTTCAACGAAGTGCGCGCGCATCCCACCAGCGCGCTGGTCGCCGCGGGCAACGCGCCGCCCATCGGCATGACGGTGCGCGAGGATCTGCGCACGCGCCTCGGCTGGGGACTCGTGTTCCATCTCGCGCCGCTGCCGGACGAAGGCAAGGCCGCAGTGCTGAAACACGCGGCGCGCGAGCGCGGCATCATGCTCGCCGACGACGTGCCGGCCTACCTGCTCACGCATTTTCGCCGCGACATGCCGAGTCTGATGGCGCTGCTCGACGCGCTCGACCGCTTCTCGCTCGAACAGAAACGCGCGGTCACGCTGCCGCTGTTGCGTACCATGCTGGCTTCGCCGGACGCCGAAGAGCGGCGCGCTGTGCCGACCTCAGCGGCCTCATCCGCGTCATCCGCCGCTTCAAGTAAAATAGGCCCCCATGGCTAACCTCGCACTCTTCGACCTCGACCACACGCTCATCCCCACCGACAGCGACCACGAATGGGGCCGCTTCATGGTGAAACACGGCATGGTCGACGCCGAAAATTTCGCCCGTGAAAACGACCGCTTTTTCGCCGACTACAAAGCCGGCAGGCTCGACATTCACGCCTATCTGATCGCCATGCTCACGCCGCTTTCGAAGTACACGCGCGCGCAGCTGGCCGACTTCCACGCGCAGTACATGCACGAAGTCATCAAGCCGGCGATTTTCCCCGTCGCTCTCGAACTGGTGAAGCAGCACCGCGAAGCGGGCGACCTGTGTTGCGTGGTCACCGCCACCAACGAATTCATCACCCGCCCGATCGCTCAGGCATTCGGCGTCGACACGCTGATCGCCTGCGAAGCGGAAACCGTCGACGGCGAGCCGCATTCGCCGTACACCGGCCGCCCCACCGGCACGCCGAGCTACAAGGAAGGCAAGATCGTGCGCACCGAAGCATGGCTCGCCTCGCTCGGCAAGACGTGGAGCGACTTCGAGCGCAGCTATTTCTATAGCGATTCGCACAACGACATTCCGCTGCTCGAAAAAGTCACGGACCCGATCGCGACCAATCCGGACGACACATTGCGCGCCCATGCGCAGGCCAAAGGCTGGCGCATCCTCGAACTCTTTCAACCCTCGTGATCAAAAAACTTATCCGCAAGCTATTCGGCCAGGACTCGGCGCCCGCTGACGACAGCCTGCCCGCCGAAGCCGAAGCAGACGAAACCGGCAACGCACCGGCGCGCGCATCGTCAAGTGCCAGCAAGGCGCGCCGCAAACCCGCCCGCGCACCCGTCAAGACCGTGCGTGACCCGGACGTGCCGGTCATCATTCCTCACGACGTGCACGGCATCGACCAGGCGCTGATCTCGAGGAACGCGATTCGCGTCACCGAAGGTCTGCAACAGGCGGGGCACCGCGCGTTCATCGTCGGCGGCGCGGTGCGCGATCTGCTGCTCGGCATCAAGCCGAAAGACTTCGACGTCGCCACCGACGCCACGCCCGAACAAGTGCAGAAGCTGTTCCGCCGCGCGCGCATCATCGGCCGCCGGTTTCAGATCGTGCATGTGCAGTTCGGCCAGGAAATCATCGAGACCTCGACGTTTCGCGCACTGGTCGATCCGCCCGCGGCAGACGCGCCTCCGGCCCGTCGCCTGAAACGCGACGAGCTCGACCGCCGCACGCACGCGGTGGATGCAAGCGGCCGCGTGTTGCGCGACAACGTGTGGGGCGAGCAGCACGAAGACGCCACGCGCCGCGACTTCACGATCAACGCGATGTACTACGATCCGGCCACGCAAACCGTGCTGGACTATCACAACGGCATGGCCGACATGCGCGCGCGTCTGTTGCGCATGATCGGCGATCCGGCCACGCGGTATCGCGAAGATCCGGTGCGCATGCTGCGCGTGGTGCGTTTCGCGGCGAAGCTCGACTTCGAGATCGAGGACAGCACGCGTGAGCCGATCGCCAACATGGCCGATCTGATCAACAACGTGCCCGCCGCGCGTCTCTTCGACGAGATGCTCAAGCTGATGCTGTCGGGCCATGCGCTCGCGTGTTTGAAACGCCTGCGCCAGGAAGGCCTGCATCATGGCCTGCTGCCCTTGCTCGACGTGGTGCTCGAGCAACCTATCGGCGAGAAGTTCATCACGTTGGCCCTGAACAACACAGATGCCCGCGTGCGCGCCGGCAAGCCGGTGTCGCCGGGCTTCCTGTTCGCCACGTTGTTGTGGCACGACGTGCAGCAGCGCTGGCAAAAATTTGAAGCGAACGGCGAATATCCGGTACCCGCACTGCATCGCGCGATGGACGACGTCCTCGACATGCAAACGGAGAAACTCGCGATCCACAAGCGCTTCTCGTCGGATATGCGCGAGATCTGGGGCCTGCAGTTGCGCCTCGAAAAACGCTCCGGAAGAAGTGCGCTGAAGCTGCTGGAACACCAAAGATTTAGAGCGGGGTATGATTTCCTCCTGTTGCGCTGCGAATCGGGCGAACTCGATGAGTCGGTCGGTGCGTGGTGGACGGAGTTCATTGAAGGAGACATCGCCGCACGTGAGGCATTGCTCACGCAAGGCGGGAAGGACCGAAGCCCCAGAAAACGACGGCGGCGCAGCAGTGGCGCCAGAAACCGCAAGCCGGGTGACGGATTGGAGGGCGGTACGCCAGCCGAACGCACAGCCGACGACGCGAGCCATGACGGCCCGCACGAAGACTGACCTAGCGTTCGCTGTTGCCGTCGAACGAAAGTTGCAGGAAGTTATGCCATGACGGTTGCTTATCTCGGCCTCGGCGCGAATCTCGGGGACGCGCGCCAGACCCTGAAAGACGCGGTGGTGTGCCTCGCACAACAGCACACCATCACCGTGCTCGCCAAGTCGAGCCTGTATCGCACTGCCCCGATCGACGCGGGCGGTGACGATTATTTCAACTGCGTCGTGAAGATCGATACGACGCTCCCCGTGCGGCATCTGCTTGCGCTGTGCCACAAGATCGAGCATCAGTTCGGCCGCGAGCGGCCGTTTCGCAATGCCCCGCGCACGCTCGATCTGGACATTCTGCTGTTCGGCGATCAATCGATCGACGAAGCCGATCTGATCGTGCCGCATCCACGTTTGATCGAACGCGCTTTCGCGCTGGTGCCGCTCATCGAGATCGACCCCACGCTGGTCATCCCGCAACATGGCCGCGCCGAAGCGCTGCTCAGCGGCGTGAGCGATCAGCGCATCGAGAAGGTGAAGGGGCCTTGCCAGTGTCCTATGCTCAATGCATTGGCCGCCGAGAGCACGCCACCCAAAGGCCGCTGCGAATGAATTCAACGCCGCTCACCGTCACGGCGCCGCAACTGCGGCCTCCGTTCGGCTATCTCGCGATCGAAGGGCCGATCGGCGTCGGCAAGACGTCGCTCGCACGCCGCCTCGCGCAGCGCTGGTCGATGCACGAACTGTTCGAACGGCCGCAGGACAATCCTTTCCTCGAACGCTTTTATCGCGACACCGCGCGTTACGCGTTGCCCACGCAACTGCACTTTGCCTTGCAGCGCGCGCAGCAGGCGCAGGACGTGAGCACGGCGCACTTGTCGGGCACGCCGCTGATCGCCGATTTCATGACGCAGAAGAACGACATCTTCGCGCGTCTGACGCTACAGGAAGACGAGTGGCAGTTGTATCGCGCGCTTGCCGCGCGGATCGACGTCAACGCGCCGGCGCCCGACTTCGTGGTCTATCTGCAGGCGAGTCCCGAGGTGCTGTTCGCGCGCATCCAGAAGCGCGCGGTGCCAATGGAACTGCAGATTTCCGACGCGTATTTGCACGCGCTGTGCGACGCGTACAACGAGTTTTTCTATCACTACGACCGCACGCCCGTGCTGACGGTCAACGCCGAACACCTCAATCCGCTCGACTCGGACGCGGACCTTGCGCTGCTCGCCGAACGCATCGAAACCATGCGCGGCCGCAAGGAGTTCTTTGTCAAAGGCACGTCGCTGTAAGCGGCGCCGCCACCTCTCTTTTCTCAACGGATTGACCCATGACCTATTTGCAGGAAGCGAGCCGGAACGCCATCACCGTGCCGAAACTGCAGGCAATGCGCGATGCCGGCGAAAAAATCGCCATGCTCACCTGCTACGACGCGAGCTTTGCCGCGCTGCTGGATCGCGCGGGCGTCGACGTGCTGTTGATCGGCGACTCGCTCGGCAACGTGCTGCAAGGCCAGACGACCACCCTGCCCGTGGCGCTCGCCGACATCGCGTATCACACGGCTAGCGTGGCGCGTGCGCGGCCCGCGGCGCTAATCGTGGCCGACTTGCCGTTCGGCACCTACGGCACGCCGGAAGACGCCTTCAGAAGCTCGGTGGAGTTGATGCGCGCCGGCGCGCAGATGGTGAAGCTCGAAGGCGGCGAATGGCTCGCGGACACGGTGCGCTTCCTGGTGGAACGTTCGATTCCCGTATGCGCGCACGTCGGTCTGACGCCGCAATCCGTGCATGCGTTCGGCGGCTTCAAGGTGCAAGGCAAAACCGAGGCGGGCGCGACGCAGTTGATGCGCGACTCGCTCGCCGTCCAGCAGGCCGGCGCGCAGTTGATCGTGATGGAAGCGATTCCGACGCTGCTCGCAAGCGACGTGACGAAACAGTTGCGCATTCCGACGATCGGCATCGGCGCGGGCGTGGATTGTTCGGGTCAGGTGCTGGTGCTGCACGACATGCTGGGCATTTTCCCCGGCAAACGGCCGCGCTTTGTGAAGGATTTCATGCAAGGGCAGCCGAGTATTCTGGCGGCCGTGGAAGCGTACGTGTCTGCGGTGAAGGACGGTTCGTTTCCTGGGCCGGAGCACACGTTCTGAGTTTCAAGCGATAGAGAATGCGGCGGAACGGGCGTCTTCGCGCCCGTTTTGAGACCGATCCGATATCGTATGCAAAGCTGGTTGTCTGTCTTCGTCTTCCTGTTAATGCGGCTTGGCCGCGAGCCGGGGAGAGACCACCATGAGCCCATTTTGCCTGATCGATGTAGCGGGAATCCGCGACCACGCCACCGTACCTCATGACGTGCGGGAATCCGCCTGGCATGCGCGCCTGACCGGCTGGATGGCTCGGCTACGGCATGTTCTTCACGGCTGAAGCTCCAGCGGCCGGCCTGCACCGCGTTGCCTACTGCGGTCAGCGGCTTGCTCTCTCGCCTCTCTCAGTCCACAATCCGCGCCGGTACCGCGCCTCGCAGCGCATTGCACACCATTAGCGCTTCGGCGTTTTGCAAATCCGTCCGGCTCAGCACACGTTCGGCCACCTGCAAATCCGACACGTCCTCGAGTAGAACGCCGCGCATCACGCCGGGTAGTACGCCCGACACAAGCGGCGGTGTCCACCAGCGCCCACCCAACTTCACCAACACATTCGAACGGCCGCCTTCGGTCAACTCGCCTTGCGCGTTGAAGAACAACGTATCGAATGCGCCCTTCGCTTCGGCTTCGCGCCAGCCGCGATCGTATTCGGCGCGGCGCGTCGTTTTGTGGCGTAGCAGCGGGTCGGCGGCGTCGGTTGCCGGGAAAGCGTGATCGGGTCCAAGCAGCACGCCGACTGTCGATTCGGCTAGCGGCGTCAATACCGCGGCAGTGATCTGTATCGTGCCGTTTTTGCTCAACGCAAGCCGCATGCGATGCGGCGTGTGCGCAGGCAGCGACGCACACTTCGCCGCGATCTCTGCGCTAATGGCGTTTGCGTCGTCAAGTTTGAAGCCGAGCGTCGCGGCGCTCGACGAGAGCCGTGCGAGATGGCGTGATAGATGCCGCACGCCCTCTTCGCGTGTCGCATACATCGTTTCGAATAGCTCGAAACCCGGCTCGGCGCCGGTCAGAAAGCTGGCCTTCAATTGGCACTCCGCATATTCGTCTGTGGCGATGCTGTCGAGCACGATGCCCGCGCCGACGCCCATCTTGCCTTCTAGTTGGCCAGTTTGTGTCGACCGGCTCAACGTCAGCGTGCGGATCGCGACGGATAAGCAGAAGTCGCCACAGGCGGTCTGGTTTGCTTCGAGCGTGGTTGTGTCTGTGGGATCAGCAGCCGATGAAGGCGCATCCAGCCAACCAATCGCGCCGGTATAGAGCCCGCGTGGCGTGCTCTCGAGTTCATCGATCAACTGCATCGTGCGATGCTTCGGCGCGCCGGTGATCGAGCCGCAAGGAAACAACGCGCGCAATATTCCGGCGAACGACGTGCCGGGCCGCAACGTCGCATGCACCGTCGAGGTCATCTGCCACACCGACGCATACGGCTCGACCGAAAACAACGCCGGCACTTTGACCGAGCCTGTTTGCGCGACCCGCGACAGATCATTGCGCAACAGGTCGACGATCATCACGTTTTCGGCGCGGTTTTTCGGATCGTTGCCGAGGAATTCGGCAGCGCGCCGGTCCGCCGCCGGGTCGTCCGAGCGCGGCGCCGTGCCTTTCATCGGCCGCGCACGCAACATCGCGCCCTGCTTCTCGATGAAGAGCTCCGGTGAGCAGGACAGCACCCACTGTCCGCCCGGCAACGCGATCAGCGCGCCATACGGCACCGGCTGACGCGCCCTCAACCGCCGATACAGCGCGGTCGGCGAGCCGAATACGTCGAAACCGAGCCGATACGTGTAGTTGACCTGATACGAATCCCCCGCGCGCAGGGCCGAGTGAATGGCATCGATCGACGCATTGAATTGCGCCGTGTCGACGCTCGCGCGCACGTTGGCCGTACCCGCCACTGATGGCTCGGCCGTGCCTTCGTCGCGCGCCATGAGCCATGTGTCGACCTCTTCGCGAGCAAGCTTCTCGCAATGTTCGAACAATAAAAAACGCAGCGTGGCATCGCCACGCTGCGTTTTCAGAGACTGGTGTACTTCTCCGTCGAGTAGATTCCGGCCGAACTCATAGTCGGCGAGCACGACAGCATGCAAACCTCGCTGCGTCTCAGCGACCACGGTCTCGCACACGGCTTCGAGCTGCGCGGCATCCGCACACACCCGTTCATGCACAAAACCCGTGTACAGACGACTCGAACGGCGCGCCGCCGTCGCGTCGCAATCGTCGAGCAACGCGAACACCGCGTCGCGCTCATCTGCCGTCATACCTACCGCCAACTTCAAACTGCCATTAATCGAAGAAACTCTTCACCCGATCGAACCAGCTCTTGCTTTGCGGACTATGCCGCGAGCCACCCTCGACCAATGCCTTCTCGAACTGCTTGAGCAGATCGCGTTGCGGCTCGGTGAGCTTGACCGGCGTTTCGACTTGCACGTGCACGTACAGATCGCCGGCAATGCTCGAACGCAGCCCCTTGATGCCCTTGCCACGCAGACGGAACGTCTTGCCCGACTGCGTGCCTTCCGGCACGGTGAAGCTGGCGCGGCCCGCGAGGGTCGGCACTTCGATTTCGCCGCCGAGCGCTGCGGTGGTGAACGGAATCGGCATCTGGCAATGCAGATCGTCGCCGTCGCGCTCGAAAACCGAGTGCTGCTTGATGTGAATCTCGACGTACAGATCGCCCGACGGGCCGCCGTTGATACCCGGCTCGCCATTGCCGGCGGAACGGATACGCATGCCGTCGTCGATACCTGCCGGGATCTTCACTTCCAGCGTCTTGGTTTCCTTCACCTTGCCCGCGCCGTGGCAGTGGCCGCACGGTTCAGGAATGTAGGTGCCGGTGCCGTGGCACTTCGGGCAGGTTTGCTGAATGCTGAAAAAGCCTTGCGACATACGCACCGAACCCGAACCGCTACAGGTCGGGCAGGTTTCCGGCTTGGTGCCGGGCTTGGCGCCCGAACCGTGACAGACTTCGCACGAGACCCAGCTCGGCACGCGAATCTGCGTGTCATAGCCGTGTGCGGCCTGTTCCAGCGTGATTTCCATGCTGTAGCGCAGATCGGCGCCGCGATACACCTGCGGGCCGGCGCGGCCGCCGCCGCGTGCGGCACCACCGGCCGCCTGGCCGAAGATGTCGCCGAAGATATCGCCGAATGCGTCGGCAAACCCGCCGAAGCCTTGCGCCCCGGCACCGCCCATGTTCGGATCGACGCCCGCGTGGCCGTACTGATCGTACGCGGCACGCTTTTGCGAGTCCGAGAGCATTTCATAGGCTTCCTTCACCTCTTTGAAATGCTCTTCCGCATCCTTGTTGCCCGGATTGCGGTCGGGGTGGTGCTTCATCGCCAGCTTGCGATAAGCCTTCTTGATTTCGTCGTCGCTCGCGTTCTTTGCGACGCCCAGAACCTCGTAGTAATCCCGTTTCGCCATATCGGTTCAACGCCACTCGCGCAATGCGCACGGTGGCTCCTCTTGAATGCTGGAGTCTCACGACTCGTCCGGCCGTCGTTTCATGCCGCCTGAATGCGGCTCAAAACAACGCCCTCCATAAAACAAATGTGCCCGGAGAGCCTAAAAGGCTCGCCAGGCGTGATAACCGCTCTTGCACGTTTCTGCTGTCCTGCTGTTCGACAAAGCTGGCGCAGTCTCCGGTGCAGCCGGGCCGCACACAAGGCTGTGTGCGGCTTTACGGTCGAAAGGCGACCTGGCTTTAGTCTTTCTTGACTTCCTTGAACTCGGCGTCGACCACGTCGTCCTGCTGGTGGCTCGCGCCACCGGCCGTTGCACCCGGGCTTGCCGCGCCCGCTGCCGCTGCTTCGGCACCTTGCGCAGCCTGCATGTCGGCGTACATCTTCTCGCCCATCTTCTGCGAGGCGGTGGCCACCACTTCGATCTTGGCTTCGATCGCGGCCTTGTCGCTCGAACCGCTCTTCAGCGTTTCTTCGAGGTCCTTCAGCGCGGCTTCGATCTTTTCCTTCTCAGAAGCTTCCAGCTTGTCGCCGTATTCGGTGAGCGCCTTCTTCGTGCTGTGGACCAGCGCGTCGCCCTGGTTGCGCGCATCGGCCAGTTCACGCAGCTTGTGATCTTCTTCCGCGTTCGCTTCGGCGTCCTTCACCATCTTCTCGATTTCGGCTTCGGACAGACCCGAGTTTGCCTTGATCGTGATGCGGTTTTCCTTGCCGGTCGCCTTGTCTTTCGCGCCGACGTGCAGAATGCCGTTCGCGTCGATGTCGAAGCTCACCTCGATCTGCGGCGTGCCGCGCGGTGCCGGCGGAATGCCTTCCAGATTGAACTCGCCCAGCAGCTTGTTGCCCGCTGCCATTTCGCGTTCGCCCTGGAACACCTTGATCGTCACGGCGCCCTGATTGTCGTCGGCCGTCGAATAGACCTGGGCGTGCTTGGTCGGGATCGTGGTGTTCTTGTTGATCATCTTCGTCATCACGCCGCCGAGCGTTTCGATGCCGAGCGACAGCGGGGTCACGTCGAGCAGCAGAACGTCCTTGCGGTCGCCCGACAGAACCTGGCCTTGAATCGCGGCGCCCACGGCGACGGCTTCGTCCGGGTTCACGTCACGGCGCGGATCCTTGCCGAAGAACTCCTTGACCTTTTCCTGCACCTTCGGCATGCGGGTCATACCGCCGACGAGAATCACGTCGTCGATTTCGCCGACCTTCACGCCTGCGTCCTTGATCGCCACGCGGCACGGTTCGATGGTGCGTTCGATCAGCTCTTCAACCAGCGCTTCCAGCTTCGCACGCGTAATTTTCAGGTTCAAGTGCTTCGGACCCGACGCGTCGGCCGTGATGTACGGCAGGTTGATTTCGGTTTGCTGGCTCGACGACAGTTCGATCTTCGCCTTTTCAGCCGATTCCTTCAGGCGTTGCAGCGCGAGCACATCTTTCGACAGATCCACGCCCTGTTCTTTCTTGAACTCGGCAATGATGTAATCGATGATGCGCTGGTCGAAGTCTTCACCGCCCAGGAACGTATCGCCGTTCGTGGAGAGCACTTCAAACTGCATTTCACCGTCGACGTCCGCGATTTCGATGATCGACACGTCGAACGTACCGCCGCCCAGGTCATACACCGCGATCTTGCGGTCGCCCTTTTCGGCCTTGTCCAGACCGAACGCCAGAGCGGCTGCCGTCGGCTCGTTGATAATCCGCTTCACTTCCAGACCGGCGATGCGGCCTGCATCTTTGGTTGCCTGGCGCTGGCTGTCGTTGAAGTACGCGGGAACCGTGATCACAGCTTCCGTGACCGGCTCGCCGAGATAGTCTTCAGCGGTCTTCTTCATCTTGCGCAGCACTTCCGCGGAGATTTGCGGCGGAGCGAGCTTCTGATCGCGCACTTCGACCCATGCGTCGCCGTTATCGGCTTTCATGATCTTGTACGGCATCAGGCCGATGTCTTTCTGCACTTCTTTTTCTTCGAAGCGGCGGCCGATCAGGCGCTTGACTGCGTACAGCGTGTTCTTCGGGTTGGTGACCGACTGACGCTTCGCAGGCGCGCCGACGAGGATCTCGCCGTCTTCCATGTAAGCGATGATCGACGGCGTGGTGCGCGCACCTTCCGAGTTCTCGATCACCTTGACCGAATTGCCTTCCATGATCGCCACGCACGAGTTGGTCGTGCCGAGGTCGATGCCGATGATTTTGCCCATTTTTACTAATCTCCTAACTTTGATCGCTGCGGGAAGCGCCTTGTTTGCCCAGCTGGCGGTAAGGCGATCCGCTCTCAATTCCTACCTGCACTCAACATAAGTGCGTCCGCATCGTTTTCAAGACCTCTTTTGCGATGCGGTCTTTAATTTTTTTCAATCGGGCGAACTTTTGCCCAAATTTGTTCCATTAACCGAGCCGCCTGCCTGCCGACGTGGAAGTGAAACCACGTGGCCACGCCGTGCAGCATGAAGCGCCGGCCCAGTTCGCTATGCTCGCCAACGTTGCTGTGAAACCATTCGAGACCGAGCGCGTGAATCGCGCCCGGCTCACGGGCACGGCTTTCCTGAAGATCTCACAGTTGAAGCGGTCGAGATTCTGGCAAACACCACGCCAATTCATCGTCTGCTCCGAATGACTCGGCGCCGAGCTCGCGCATCGCGAAGACGCGAAGCACCGAGGCGCCGACGAGAACACTGGCCGCGGCGCTGCCTGCTGCCGGCCGAAACGGCTTACCGAGCCTTCCGGCGCTTACTTCGGTGCCGCGACGGTCACGAGTGCTGGACGCAGCACGCGATCGGCGATCACGAAGCCCTTTTGCAGCACGGCCACCACGGTGTTCGGCTCCTGCTCGGCCGGCACCATGGAAATGGCCTGATGGCGGTGCGGGTCGAACTTCTCGCCAATCGGATTCAGGGCGACGACGCGGCCCTTCTCCAACGCGCCGGTGAGCTGGCGCAGCGTGAGTTCGACGCCTTCGCGCACCTTCTGCAGATCGTCGGATGAGTGGGCGACGGCTGCCTCGAGGCTGTCGATTACCGGCAGCAGATGCTCGGCGAAGCTCTCGATTGCAAACTTGTGTGCCTTGGCGACGTCTTCCTGAGCGCGGCGGCGGACGTTTTCGGTCTCAGCCTTGGCCCGCAGGAAGCTTTCCTGCAACTCGGCGATCTTCGCTTCAGCTTCGGCCAAGGCCGCTTGCTCGGCGTTGACCGGCGAGTCGGTCGCGGCGTTGGCAGCCGCTTCCTGCTGAGGTGCCGCGGCCTCGGCGGCCTGGCGCGCGGTTTCGTCGGCGGGCGTGGGATTCTGGCTCGTCGGGTTCTCTTGCGTGTTTTCCATGTCGCTGAAAGTCGTTAAATGTGAAAGCGAGGTAAAAGCCAACGGTGGCAGGCAACGCATCAAACCTGGCGCGGTTTGTGCGTTGCAAAATCGCGACAGACAACTGCGCGAGTCACCGCAAATCAAAACGGCAGATGAGGCCGGGAACAACCATTTCAAGCGGTTCTCCCGGATCTTTTCGCACCACGAACGCGCGGCGGAAATGCCCGGTTACAACGATTATTGCTGCGCAATCAGATTGAGATTGAGTGCTATCGACAAGTGGCCTATGCTCCACTTAAGCATCGGAAAAGACGCGTTAACCCTAATCTGACGTCAACCTTTCCGACATATTGCAATTTCCACCCGATTCGCCCGTCTTTATCCTGAACCTTCCCGAGGGGAGTACCGTGAAACTGACCTTTGCAATCTCGGTGGTCGCATTGGTTCTGATTGCGGGCACCACGACCATCTGCATGTCCGGGGCTGTCAACGACCACACTACCGAATACGGCGGTGTGCATGCGACCATGGAACAACTGTTCAACCCCCACCTGAAAGTTTGTCGATAGTGCGCCTGTCGCGTTTGGTCGGCCGGCCGTGCAACGCGGCCGCCGGCTCGCGATACGTCTTGCGCCGCTCCTGTTCGACCTGCCGCTTCACCTTGCTCGCTTCGGTTTCCGCATAAAGCGTTTGCGCGACGCTCGCCGGGCCGCGCACGTCGCACACGCCCAGCACTTCCACCTGCCACACAATCCGTTCGATCTCGATCTCCACCAGGTCGCCGACCCGCACGTCTTTGGCCGGCTTAACGCTGGCGCCGCCAATCCGCACGTGGCCTTTTTCGACGGCGTCGGCCGCGAGCGAACGCGTCTTGAAGAAGCGCGCCGCCCAAAGCCATTTGTCGATGCGCAGCTTCGCGCCCGCTTCAGTTGAAATCGTGTAATTCATGAGCCTGTTCAAGCTCCTGTCGTATGCGGCACCGGCAACGCCTGCACCGGCCATCCCTGGAGGTTCTGCGCGACGATCTCGCCCAGCGCGGCAATCCATGCCTGCGAGGCGTTCAAGCAGGGAATCCGATGGAAATCCTTGCCGCCCGCGTGGAGGAATTCGTCGCGCACTTCCATGCCGATTTCCTCGATCGTTTCAAGGCAATCGGCTGTAAAGCCCGGACAGAACACGTCGGCGCGACGCACACCCGCCGCACCCAGTTCCTTCAGCGTGGGCGCCGTGTACGGCTGCAGCCATTCGGCCTTGCCAAACCGCGACTGGAACGTGATGCGGCATTCCACCTGTGTCAGTTCGAGCGCCTGCATCAACAGTGCGCCGGTTTGCTGGCATTGCTCGTGGTATGGGTCGCCGAGATCCAGCGTGCGCTTGGGCACGCCGTGGAAACTCAGTACCAGCTTGTCGCCCGCGGCAAAGTCCGGCCGGCCGTGCTGATGCCAATAGTGATGCACCTGCGCGGCAAGCGCCGCAATGTACGCCGGATGGTCGGCGTACTGCCGCACCGTGCGGATCTCCGGCTGATTGCGCATACGCTTGAGCGCCGAAAAGGCGTCGTCGAAAGCGGTGGCGGTGGTCGACGACGAATACTGCGGATACATGGGCATCAGCAGCACGCGCTCGGCGCCCGCCAGCTTGAGCTGGTTCAGCATGGCCGGAATGCCCGGCGTGCCGTAGCGCATCGCGTAATCGACCAGCACAGTGTAGTCGTTCAATTGCAACAGATGGCGCAAGCCCTCCACCTGCTTCTCTGTGTGAACGCGCAGTGGCGAGCCTTCGGGCATCCACACCGCGGCGTACTTCTTGGCGGACGCGCGGCCCCGGACCGGCAAAATCAGCAGCCGCAGAATGATCTGCCAGAGCAGCGCCGGAATTTCGACCACGCGCGGATCGGACAGAAACTGCGCGAGATAGCGGCGGACCGCACGCGGCGTCGGCGCGTCGGGCGTGCCGAGATTGATCAGCAGCACGGCGACACGGTGTGACGTGGCGTTCTGTGAGGGCCGCTCGAGGTCGAAGCGCATAGGCAGCAGAAGTAACCGGTTTTGGCGGAGAGTCGGTTCAGGTGGGATTCATTATAGCGGCGCGGTTCATGCACCGGTCCGCCGGACACCCCTGGCCATTCGGCCAATTGGCAAGCCGCGCGCGGTCACGCATTATTTGCAGCAGGTGCCGCCGCGGCCAGGAGTCGAAGCTATTTATTGCTGGCTGAGAGTCAGGGAAAGCAGGCGTGCGGTGATGTCCACAATCGGAATCACGCGGTTGTAGGCCATGCGGGTCGGCCCGATCACGCCGAGCGTGCCGACGATCTTGCCGTTCACCTCGTACGGCGCGGTGACCACGCTCATTTCCTCGATCGGTACGAGATTCGACTCACCGCCGATGAAAATCTGCACACCCGCCGCGTGACTCGACACGTCGAGCAATTGAAGGAGACTGGTCTTTTGGTCGAACACATCGAACAGCTTGCGCAAGCGCGCCATGTCCGACGAAAGGTCGGCTACTTCGAGCAGGTTGCGCTCGCCGGAAATCAGCACGGTCTCGCCCGTGTCGGATTCGTCCGTGCTGGCGGTGACGGCGGCGTGCATCAGCGTAGTCATGTCACCGCGCAGTTCGTCGATTTCTTCGCGCAGGCGGCGGCGCACGTCGTCGAACGAAAGGCCCGCGAAGTGCGCGTTGATGTAGTTGGAAGCCTCGACCAGTTGCGACGGCGAGAAATCGCGCTGGGTCGCCATGATGCGGTTCTGCACGTCCCCTTCCGGCGTGACGATGATCAGCAGAATGCGCTTGTCGGACAAACGCATGAACTCGATCTGCTTGAACACATGGCTGCGCCGCGGCGTGAGCACCACGCCGGCGAACTGCGACAAATTGGAGAGCACGCTGGCCGCCGCCGCAACGATTTTCTGCGGTTCGCCCGCCTGCAGCGTAGTCTTGACGGTACGCGTCACGGCCTCTTCGTCCGCGGCGGACTCCACCGTCAGCATGGTGTCCACAAACAGGCGGTAGCCGCGAGGCGTAGGAATGCGGCCCGCCGAAGTATGCGGACTGATCACGAGCCCCAGGTCCTCGAGGTCGGACATCACGTTGCGGATCGTTGCGGGACTCAGTTCGAGGCCCGAATAGCGCGACAATGTGCGCGAGCCGACCGGCTGACCTTCGGCGATGTAGCGCTCGATCAGCGTTTTGAGGAGGGTTTGTGCGCGAGGATCTAGCATGACGGAAAATTTTAGCTCAATGGCACGACAACCGCGAGCGCTAGGGGCGCCCATCCCTGACGAACGCGCCGCCTGTTGCCAGCGCAGCGCATTGCCTTCGGTCCGGCCTGCTAGCCGGCGTTCCGCCCGACGCTTTGCGGACCACCTTGCGGGCCACCTTCTGGGCGGCCCCGCTGCCGGCACCCGCCGCACTTTAACCGGCGCACATGTCATCAAGGCTTCACCATTCTAACGATAATCGCGAGATGCGCTGACGGCCCGCGCGTGCCGGCCGGCTACCGGGTCTGTCTGCGGTTCTTTTCAGGCCCTACCTATGGTGTAATGCCGGCATGCAAGTGACCAGCCAGTTCAAGACCGTCGCGCTCGTCGGGCGCAACAATACGCCGGGCATCGCCGAGCCCTTGACCACGCTCGCCTCGTGCATCGCGAAGCGCGGCTTCGAGGTCGTGTTCGAAGCCGACACCGCCGCCGAGATCGGCGTCACCGACTATCCGGCGCTGCGTCCCGCCGAGATCGGCGCGCGCGCCGACGTTGCGGTGGTGCTAGGCGGCGACGGCACCATGCTCGGCATCGGCCGCCAGCTTGCGCCGTACCGCACGCCGCTGATCGGCATCAACCACGGGCGGCTCGGCTTCATTACCGACATTCCGATCTCCGACATGCGCGAGATCGTGCCGCAAATGCTCTCGGGCAACTTCGAGCGCGAAGAACGTGTGCTGCTCGAAGCGCGCATCATGCGCGGCGGCAATCCGATCTATCACGCGCTGGCCTTCAACGACGTGGTGGTCAACCGCAGCGGCTTCTCGGGCATGGCGGAACTGCATGTCTCGGTGGACGGCCGCTTCATGTACAACCAGCGCTCGGACGGCCTGATCGTGGCCACGCCCACCGGCTCGACCGCTTACGCGCTGTCGTCGCAAGGGCCGATTCTGCATCCGCAATTGCAGGGCATCGTGCTGGTGCCGATCGCGCCGCACGCGCTCTCGAACCGGCCGATCGTGCTGCCGGACGACTCCAAGGTGAGCATCCAGATCGTCTCGGGGCGTGAGGTGAACGTCAATTTCGACATGCAGTCGTTCACCTCGCTCGAACTGAGCGACACGATCGAAGTGCGCCGCTCGCGTCATACGGTGCCGATGCTGCATCCCGTCGGCTACAGCTACTTCGCCACGCTGCGCAAGAAGCTGCACTGGAACGAATACCCGTCGCACGAAGAAGACTCCAAGCCCTGAGCGGCAAGGACACCGGAACGCGAACGCCGCCGCTGCCGAAACCCGACTATCACGCTCACCAGACCATCTCCATGCTTCGCCACCTCTCGATACGCGACTTCGTCATCGTCGCCGCGCTCGATCTCGAATTCGACAGCGGCTTTACTGTTTTCTCCGGCGAAACCGGCGCCGGCAAGTCGATCCTGATCGACGCGCTGGCGCTAGCGCTCGGCGCCCGCGCCGATGCGAACGTCGTGCGCACCGGCGAAGGCCGCGCCGACATCACTGCGGAGTTCGAGACGCATGCGCAGGTCGAGCAATGGCTCGACGAGCAGGCGCTCGGCACGACCGGCGACGACGGCCATCACGACGGCACGGTGATGCTGCGGCGCGTGGTGGATGCCAACGGCCGCTCGCGGGCCTTCATCAACGGCACCGCGGCGACGCTCGCGCAGTTGCGCGAGGTCGGCGAAATGCTGGTGGATATTCATGGCCAGCATGCGCACCAGTTGCTGATGCGCCCCGACGCGCAACGCGAACTGTTCGACACACACGCCGGCCTGTCCGACACTGCCGCAACCGTTACGCGAGCATGGCGCATGTGGCGCGAGAAGGTTCAGGCGGTCGAGCACGCGCAAACGCGTGACCGTGAACTGCAACTGGAACGCGAGCGCCTCGCCTGGCAGCTCACCGAACTGGACAAGCTCGCGCCGCAACCCGGTGAGTGGGAAGAAGTGAACGCCGAGCATCGGCGGCTGTCGCACTCCGCCAATCTGATCGACGGCGTGCAAGGCGCGCTCGGCGCGCTGTCCGAATCGGACGAGGCCATGATCACGCATCTTTCCTCGATCGTCTCGAAGGTGCGCGATCTGGCGGAGATCGATCCGGCCTTGAACGACGTGCTGGCCGCGCTCGAGCCGGCCGAAATCCAGCTGCAGGAAGCGGCTTATTCGCTGAGTCATTACGCGCAAAAGCTCGAACTCGATCCGGACCGGCTGGCGCAGGTCGAGAAGCGTCTCGACGCGTTGCATTCGGCCGCGCGCAAGTTCCGTCTGCAGCCGGAAACGCTGCCGGAGGAACACGAGGCGCGTCGCGCGCAACTGGCCGCGCTCGACGCGGCCGCCGACCTCGCCAGCCTGCACGCCGCCGAAGCCAAAGCCAGGGAAGACTTCCTGACCGAGGCGAAGAAACTTTCGAAGGCGCGCGCCAAGGCCGGCAAGGCGCTGGGCGCGGCGGTGACCACGGGCATGCAGGAACTGTCGATGAAAGGCGGCAACTTCGAAGTCGCGCTGGTGCCGCTGCCCGAAGGCGGCGCGCATGGGCTCGAACAGGTCGAGTTCCGCGTCGCCGGTCATGCCGGCGTGCCGCTGCGGCCGCTTGCCAAGGTCGCCTCAGGCGGCGAACTGGCGCGGATCAGCCTCGCGCTCGCCGTGATCGCCAGCGCCGCCAGCCCGACACCCACGCTGATCTTCGACGAAGTGGACACGGGCATCGGCGGCGGCGTCGCCGAAGTGGTCGGGCGGCTATTGCATCAGCTTGGCCAACAGCGCCAGGTGCTGTGCGTGACGCACTTGCCGCAAGTTGCCGCGCGCGGCGACCATCATTTCCAGGTGGCGAAAGCGGGCAATGGCAAAGGCGGCACGGTCAGCAGCGTGACCTCGCTCGACAAGGCGAGCCGCGTCGAGGAAGTCGCGCGCATGCTCGGCGGTTTGGAGATCACGCCGACCACGCGCAAGCACGCGAAGGAAATGCTGGCGGCGTAGTTGTTCGTCGGCTGGGGATGCCCTCGCCATCCGCGACTCGCGATCGGAGCACTGGCGGCGACGAACGGCGGCTAAGGGTGAATCGCTGGGCGCGTCGCCCGCTTGGCAGAGTGATGGCCGCGACGTCGCTCACGCCGCCGCTCGAAGCGCCGCCAGGCAGATCCCGCTTGAGAAACCCTCGCGCGCGTTCAACCAAACACACGCTTCCACAGCCCCAGCACCGCTTCACGCTCCCTAGCCACCAGCGCCGGCTCGACCCGCGCCTTCTCCATCCCATCCAACCGCAACTGGTGCTGCAACTTGCGGTACGTGCGATACGCCGCGCCGACCGTCTCCGCTTCCGCCTCGCTCATCAGGCCGAAGCGCGACACTTCCCGCAGCAACGCGATGTTGCCGGTATTGCGGATCAACTCGGGATCGCTCGCCGCGTGCAACAACACCCAGTACTGCACGGTGAATTCGATATCCACCATCCCGCCGCTATCGTGCTTCAGGTCGAACAGCGCCGTATGGTTCGGATGCCCCGCTTCGACGCGCGCACGCATCTCCACAATTTCCTTCATCAGCGGCGCCGCTTCGCGCGGCGTGGTCAGCACCTGTTCGCGGATGGCTTCGAACTTCGCGCCGATCTCAGCGTCGCCCGCGCAGTAACGCGCGCGGCTCAATGCCTGGTGTTCCCACACCCACGCCGTATTCGCTGCGTCGCCCTCGCGCAACTGGTAACGGCGGAACGCGTCCAGATCGGTGACGAGCAGGCCCGATTCGCCGTTCGGCCGCAGACGCAAGTCGACGTCGAACAGGGTGCCGGCGCCGGTTGCCGTCGTGAGCCAGGTGATCAGGCGGCGGGTGTAGGTGGAGTAGACGTCGGCTGCGGCGTCGTCGGGGTCGTCGTAGAGGAAGATCACGTCGAGATCGGACGCGTAGCCCAGTTCCTTGCCGCCCAGCTTGCCGTACGCGATCACCGCGAAACGCGGCACGTCGCGGTGGCGTTTCGGCAACTGGTTCCAGACGGCCTCGAGCGTGACGTCGAGCACGGCATCGGCGAGTTCGGACAGCCGGTCGCTCACATGTTCGACGCTCAGCTTGCCGGCCAGATCGATTAGCAGAATGCGAAACACCTCGGCCTGGTGGGCATGGCGCAACAGATCCATCTGCTGCTCGACGCCGTCTGCCGCGGCAAGGCGCAGGCGCAGCGTGCGCTTGAATTCGGGCCAGTCGAACGGACTGTTGATCGCTTCGTCGTCCAGCAATTCGTCGAGCAATTGCGGATGGCGGATCAGATAGCCGGCCGCCCAGCGCGAACCGCCGAGCACCGACAGCACGCGATGCAGCGCCTGCGGGTATTCGGTCAGCAGCGCGAGATACGCGCCGCGCCGGCTCACTGCTTCAAGCAGGTCGAAGAAGCGCGCCACCGTATCGCCGCGCCGCTCGGCGGGCTCCAGCGTGCGCGCGGCTTCGAGCGCCCGTTGCGCGACGATGTCGAAACGTTGCCGGCTGCGCTCGGCCAGCCCCGCATAACGCGACGACTGCCACACCGCGCGCAGCCGCGCGAGCAGTTCGCCCGCTTCGGCCACGCCGAGTTCGATCAGGCGCGCCTGCAGGGCTTCGTCGGCGCTGTCGTCGGCGAGCGCGCTGCTCCACACCCACACGCCGGCGCCGTCTTCGGGGGCGCCACAGCCGTCGCGGCCGCTCACCTTGTCGGCGAAAATCTGATCGAACTGCTGTTCGACGAATTCGCGATGCGCGTCGAGCTTGGCCATCAGCGCGGCGTAGTCGTCGCAACCCATCGCATGAGCGAGCGCCGCGCGTTCCTCGCGATCGACCGGCATCGCATGGGTCTGCGCATCGTTGCGGTATTGCAGCCGATGCTCGAGTTCGCGCAGGAAGCGATACGCCTGCGACAGCTTCACGCAAACCGACGTGTCGATCAGCCCATGCGTGGCCGCGTGACGCAGCACGGCAAGCGTCGGCCGCACACGGAAGCCCGCATCCTGGCCGCCACGGATCAACTGGAACACCTGCGCGCTGAATTCGATTTCGCGGATGCCGCCCCGCCCGAGCTTGATGTCGTCCGCCTTGTCGGGACGCATCGACGCGCGCCGCTGCGCCTCCTGGCGAATCTGCAGATGCAGTGCGCGAATCGCGCTGATCACGCCGAAGTCGAGATAGCGGCGATAGACGAACGGCGTGACGATCGCATCGAGCTGCTTCTGCAGCCGTTGCGCGGCATCGCTCGCGGCTTCGGACACGAGACGCCCCTTGATCCACGCATAGCGTTCCCACTCGCGGCCTTGCACGTAGAAATACTCTTCGAGCATGCCGAGACTGCACACGAGCGGCCCCGAGTCGCCGTTCGGCCGCAGCCGCATATCGACGCGGAACACGTAGCCGTCGCCGGTCACTTCGGCGAGGGCGCCGATCAGGCGCTTGCCGAGGCGCGTGAAAAAGTCCTGCGTGGCAATCGGCGACCGCTGGCCGCCGGCGGTCTCACCGTCCTCTTCATAAATGAAGATCAAGTCGATATCGGACGACACGTTCAGCTCGCGCCCGCCAAGCTTGCCCATCCCCACCACGCCAAGCGAGAGCCGTTCGCCTTGCGGATTGCGCGGCTCGCCGTATAGCGCTTCGAGTTCGGCGGACAGGACCGCAAGCGCGCGCTGGATCGTCGTCTCCGCCAGGTCCGTCATCGCGCCGGTGACTTCGGCAACATCCGCCTCACCCGCCAGATCACGCTCCATCACGGCGCAAAAAACCTCGGTGCGCAGTTGGCGCAAGGCCCGTTTAAGTGCATCTTCACTCAATGGCGCATCGGCCGCGCCGGCCGACTCGGCGCACAAGGCGTCGAAACGCGCGTCGATACGCTCGCGCGTGAGCGGCCCGGACGCCAGCGCCGCCACGTGCGCCACGAGTTGCGGACGGGCCGCCGCAGCGCGCGCCGCGTAGTGTGAATAGTTGGAACTCAGGAGAGTGGCGTCAGTCATCAAGGGTCTGGCTCGCTCGTTGCTTGATCAGCGTGGTTCAGTTCGTCGTAGTACACGGTAGCGGTGGTCGCGGCAGCCTCGCGCAAGTCGCGAGACGGCATGCAGACAGGGTTTGCAGGAGGTCCGCCTACGCTTTCCCGTGTGTTACATTTCGTCGTTAATTCGCAAAACTACCATACGCCCACCCGCCGCAGCATGTCCGAGCGAAACGAATCCGCCGCCCCGCACGAAACTGCGCAGGTCCGGCCTGTGAGCGGACGCGACCACATCGTGCTGCGTCGGACCTTGCACGTGGTCCTCGCGCTCGCGCTCGTCCTGTACTTCATTGCGACGGGTCTGTTTCTCGGCTTGCGCTACGTGGTCCTGCCGCGGATCGATTCGTTCCGGCCGCGCATCGAAGCCGCCATCTCCGAAAAGCTGCACACGCAGTTCACCATCGGCAAGCTCGCGCCGCATTGGAGCGGCTTCCAGCCGGGCCTCGACGTCACCGATCTCGTGATCCGCGACCACGACGGCAAAGCCGCGCTGACCATCCCGCACGCCACCGCCGCGCTCTCGTGGAAATCGCTCTGGCAGTTTCATCCCGCGCTGTCCAGCCTGATCGTCGATCAACCGGACGTGCTGGTGTCGCGCAGCAGCGACGGCGTGCTTTCGGTGGCGGGCGTGCCGGTGCCGACTCGCCACAGCGGCAACGACACCTTGTCCACCTGGCTACTGCGTCAGCAGGCGATCGTGGTGCGCGGCGGCGCGCTGCGCTGGCGCGATGCGCAGCATGACGCGCCGGAGTTGGCGCTGCGCGACATCCGCATCGCGATTCTGAACGACGGCTACGATCACCGCCTTGCACTGCAGGCGCCCGCCGACGGCCAGGTCCTGCACGGCCCGATCGATTTCCGCACGCACTTCAAACACGCGCGGCTCTCCGCGATCGGCAAGCCGATCAACTGGACCGGCCAGGTGTACGTCTCGACCGGCCCGGTCGATCTGCCGACGCTCGCGCGCTACGTCAATTTCCCGATCGAGACGTTTGCCGGCCGAATCGACAACGCCATCTGGATCGACTTCGCCGACGGGCGCATGAAGTCGGCGGGCGGGCAGCTCGCCGGCACCGACGTCGCCATGCGGGTGCGTCCGACCCAGCCGAAGCTGCTGGTGCCGGTCGCCAATTTCTCGTGGCGCCTCGAAGCCGACCAGGGCGACTACAGACTGCAACTGACCAATCTGCACGCCGAGCTCGGCCAGCCGCCGCTCGACGACGGCACGCCGCTCACCCGCACACTCGCGTTCACCACGCTCAATGGCCGCTACCGGACCGCCTCGCAGCAACACGGGCAGCTCGTCGGCGTGAGCGGCGATCGTGTCGACCTCGGCATCCTCGCCGAATTCAGCCGCGCGTTGCCGCTGCCGCGGCGCCTCCTGAACAGTCTGGTGCGCTTCAATCCGCGCGGTCTGGTGGCCAATTATGTGATCGAAGTCGAGCGCGGCAAACCCGAGTCCGGCGAAGCAGGCAGCGACCGCCGCCCGAGCGGCGCCGAGCCGATCGAACGCTATCGCTTCAAGGGCGACCTGCAGGGTATCAGCATCGCCGCTCAGGAACCGCCGCCGGGGCTTACGCCACTGAATCACCCGCGCGCTGGCATTCCCGGCATCGAGAATCTGTGGGGCAACGTGGATGCCGACGAGACCCACGGCACCGCCCTGCTCAACACCTCCAACGTTGCCATTACGCTGCCGGGCGTGTTCGACGACCCGCGCCTGAAGCTCGACCATCTGCATGGCCGCGCCGATTGGACCATTGCGCCGAAAGCGCCGGGCGAGAACCGCCCGGCCTTCACCGTGAAGCTGGCCGATTTCGGCGTCTCGAACGCCGACGCCGCGGCCACCGCCTCCGCCGACTACAGCAACCCCGGCCACGGACGCGGCTCGCTCGATCTGAAAGCCGACTTCCAGCGCGCGCAGGTGTCGCGCATCGTCCGCTATCTGCCGACCAGCATCAGCGAAAAGCTGCGCATCTATCTCGGCCACGGCTTGCAGGCCGGCATGTCGCACGGCGCGACCATCGAGATTCACGGCGATCTCACCAAATTTCCCTACTCGCGCGATCCGAGCGCCGGGCAGTTCCATATCGTTGCGCCGTTCAAGGGCGGCAAGTTCGATCCGACACCCTTCCCGCCGCGCAAGATGAAGAACGGCACGCCGAACGTGTGGCCCGCGCTCGACGGCATCGACGGCGTGTTCGAGCTCAAGCAGAACGTGCTGCGCTTCGACATCGACCGGGCGCATTACAAGCAGGTCGCGCTGATCGGCGTCAACGGCAGGATCGAGGACCTCGGCACCAAGGCGTCGAGCCTTGTCATCAAGGGCGATGGCCACGGGCCGCTCGCCGACATGCTCGACTATGTGAACGCCAGCTCGCTCGGCATCATGGCGAAGCATGAAACCGAGAAGGTGCGCGCCGAAGGGCCGGCGTCGCTCGCGCTCCAGCTGACGGTGCCGCGTACGCCGAAGCCGCACATCGCCGTGGAAGGCGCGGTTGGCTTCCAGAACAATCGCCTGAGCGTCGAGAACGTGCCGCCGCTGTCGCAACTGAAGGGCAAGGTGCATTTCACCGAGCACACGGCGCAGGTGGACCGGCTCTCCGGGCAATTCCTCGGCGGCGACGTGCATGCGAACGGCGGGTTGAAGAAGGACGGCACCTATGCGCTCGACCTCGGCGGCCATATCGCCGTCGACGCCGCACGCGGCCTCAATCTGCATGGGCCGGGCGCGCAGGTGCTGACGCGCATGAGCGGCAGCGCGCCCTACGCGCTCAACGTGCGCGGCGCCAAAGGACAGCTGCCCGAAGTGACGGCGCACTCCGATCTGACCGGCCTCGCGCTCGACTTCCCCGCGCCTTTCAACAAGCCGGTCGGCACGCCGATGCCGCTGCGTTTCGCCGTCAGCCCGTCCGCCGCACCGGGCGAAGCGGGAATCGAGCGCGCCGATCTCACCTTCGGCCCGGTCGCCGCCACCTATCTGCTGCGCTATCAGCCGAAAACGACGCCGACGGTCGTGCGCGGCGCAATCGGCGTGAACAAGCCCGCCGACCTGCCGTCCGAAGGGGTGATCGCCGCCGTCGACCTGGACGAATTCGACGCGGACGCGTGGCGCGCGCTGATCACGCAAATACGCAGTAAAGAAGCGGCCGCCGCCGTGACGCCGGCTGTGCAGAACCCGACCGTCGCGCAATTCCTGCCGAGCCGCTTCGCGTTGCACATCGACACGCTGACGCTGCTCAAACGGCACTGGGACAGCGTGATCGTCGGCGCATCGCATACGGACCGCACATGGCAGGCGAACATCGCCTCGAACCAGGTGTCGGGCCATGTGTCATGGCTGCCGGGCGCGACGAAAGAGTCGCCGGGCACGCTACAGGCGCGCTTTGCCCGCGTGGTGATTCCGTCGGCGACCGACAAGGACGTGCTCGGCCAGGCGATCTCGGCGCCGGCGCAGAACATGCCGACCATCGATCTGGTGGTCAACGAGTTGATCGTGCGCGACCGCAACATTGGCCGCCTCGAAGTCGACGCGCACAACTTCGACGAAGACGGCGTGCCGGTCTGGCAACTCGACAAGCTCGACATCACCAACCCCGCGGCTACGCTGACCGCCACCGCGAACTGGCGCACCTCGACCGGCCTCGGCAACAGCGCCGACGAAGCCACGCCGCGCCGCACCGTGTTCGATTTCAAGCTCGATATCAAGGACGCCGGCGCGCTGCTGGAGCGCTTCGGCCAGCCGCGCACGCTCAAGGCGGGCAGCGGTTCGCTCTCGGGCAAGGTGGTGTGGCAAGGCGGCCCGACCAAGATCGACTATCCGACCTTTAACGGCAATCTGGCCGTCGATCTGCGTCACGGCGAGATTCTCAAGGTCGATCCGGGCGTCGCGAAGCTGCTGGGAGTGCTCAGCCTGCAAAGCCTCGCGCGCTTCGCCACCATGAATTTCCACGACGTGATCGGCGAAGGCCTGCCGTTCGATCATGTCACCGGCACCGCGCAGGTTCACAACGGCATTGGCCGCACCGAGAACTTCGAGATGGTGACCGCACCCGCGCGCGCCGAGATGAAAGGCTCGGTCGATCTCGCTCAAGAAACCCAGGACCTGCACGTGCGGATCGTGCCAACGGTCAGCGCCGGTGCCGGTGTGATTGCCGCGGCGGTCATCAATCCGCTGCTCGGGCTGGGCGCGCTGGTGGCCGATGTGGCCTTCAGCCAGACGGTCTCGCACGCGTTCGCGCGCGATTACGCGATCACCGGTTCGTGGTCGAAACCGCACGTTGAGCGGGTGAAGAGCGATCGCGGTAAGATGGACGCTCCGGCTTCGACCGTGGACGCGCACTGAGCCTGCATCCGGCCCTTTGTTTGGTCAGACAGGCACTGTGCCGCAGCGGCGGCCCGAGCCAGCCTAGAACGACGTATGCGGCGCAAGCCATTCGCGCCGCCGTCTTGCCGGGAGTTTTTCGAAACGCTCATGAGCGAAACACACGTCTCGTCAACCGTCTCCAGCGGTTCCCTGGAAAGCGCATTCCGTGTCGCCGCGCTGCAAATGGTGAGCACACCGGATCGCGAGCGCAATCTCGCCGAAGCCGGGCGCCTGATTGCCGAAGCCGCCGCCGACGGCGCGCAACTCGTCCTGCTGCCTGAATACTTCTGCTTCATGGGCTTCAAGGATACGGACAAACTTGTCGTGCGCGAACCCTATCAGGACGGTCCGATCCAGCGCTTTCTCGCCGACGCCGCGCGCCGCCACCAGATCTGGGTGATCGGCGGCACGCTGCCGTTGATGTCGCCCGAAGCCTCGCGCGTGCTGAACACCACGCTGGTGTTCGACCCGCAAGGCAACGAGGCCGCGCGCTACGACAAGATCCACCTGTTCAACTTCGAAAAGGGCGAGGAATCGTTCGACGAGGCACGCACCATCTGCCCCGGCGGCGAAGTCCGCACCTTCGAGGCGCCGTTCGGCCGCGTCGGCCTGTCGGTCTGCTACGATCTGCGCTTTCCGGAGCTGTACCGGCGCATGGGCGACTGCGCGCTGATCGTGGTGCCGTCGGCGTTCACTTACACGACCGGCCGCGCGCATTGGGAGATGCTGCTGCGCGCCCGGGCGGTCGAAAACCAGTGTTACGTGCTGGCCGCGGCGCAAGGCGGCAAACATGAAAACGGCCGCCGTACGTGGGGCCACAGCATGCTGATCGACCCGTGGGGCGAAATCGTCGCGGTGCGCGACGAAGGCGCAGGCGTGGTCGCCGGCAATCTCGAGCGTGCGCGCATCGACGAAGTGCGACAGAGTCTGCCCGCCTGGCGTCATCGTGTGCTCAGTTGACTCCTCTGACCCAGTTGATAAATCCATCCGCGTGACATTGAAACTGCGGCGTCTCCTACTCACATAGTGTGTGACAGAGGCGCTAACCGAATCCTTCGTATCGAGCAGAACATACTTCGCATGAACATCATCGAACCCGGTATCCGTAATCTCGCCACCGCCAAGGACATCCTCCTGACGCCCTACGGTCTCGACGAATCCCTGCTCACCCGCACGCTCGCCGAAATCTTCACGCACAAGATCGACTACGCGGACCTGTATTTCCAGTACACGCGCAGCGAAGCGTGGAGTCTCGAAGAAGGCATCGTGAAGTCCGGCAGCTTCAGCATCGACCAGGGTGTCGGCGTGCGCGCCGTATCGGGCGACCGCACGGCTTTCGCCTATTCGGACGACCTGTCGCCCGAAGCGATCCGCCAGGCGGCGCTCGCCACCCGCTCGATCGCCAAGGCGGGCGGCGGCAAGCAGAAGATCAAGGTGGCGTCGTCGCTGACCGGCATCGCCGGGCGCGATCTGTACCTGCCGGCCGATCCGCTGCATTCGCTCGACGCGACGGCCAAGGTCAAGCTGCTCGAACGTATCGAACAGATGGCGCGCGGCCGCGATCCGCGCATCCAGCAGGTCATGGCCGGCCTCGCCGGCGAATACGACGTGGTGCTGGTCGCGCGCAGCGACGGCGGTTTCGCGGCGGATATTCGTCCGCTGGTGCGTGTCTCGGTCACGGTGATCGCCGAGCAGAACGGCCGGCGCGAAATCGGCAGCGGCGGCGGCGGTGGCCGCTTCGATTACGCCTATTTCACGGACGAAGTGCTGTCGGGCTATGTCGACGACGCCGTCCATGCGGCGCTGGTGAACCTCGACGCGCGCCCCGCTCCGGCCGGCGCGATGACCGTTGTGCTCGGACCGGGCTGGCCCGGCGTGCTGCTGCACGAAGCGATCGGCCACGGCCTGGAAGGCGACTTCAACCGCAAGGGTTCGTCGGCATTCGCGGGGCGGATCGGCGAGCAGGTTGCCGCCAAGGGCGTCACCGTGGTGGATGACGGCACGCTGCCGAACCGCCGCGGCTCGCTCAATATCGACGACGAAGGCAATCCGACCCAGTGCACCACGCTGATCGAAGACGGCATTCTGAAGGGCTACATCCAGGACACGCTGAACGCGCGTCTGATGAAGATGCCGGTCACGGGCAACGCGCGCCGTGAGTCGTATGCGGCGCTGCCCATGCCGCGCATGACCAACACATACATGCTCAACGGCGACAAGGATCCGCAGGAAATCATCGCTTCCGTGAAGAACGGGCTGTATGCGGTGAACTTCGGCGGCGGCCAGGTCGACATCACCAACGGCAAATTCGTGTTCTCCGCGTCCGAGGCGTACATGATCGAAAACGGTAAGGTCACGTACCCGGTGAAGGGCGCGACGCTGATCGGCAGCGGCCCGGAATCGCTCAAGTACGTCAGCATGATTGGCAACGACATGAAGCTCGATTCGGGCGTCGGCGTGTGCGGCAAGGAAGGCCAGAGCGTGCCGGTGGGCGTCGGCCAACCCACGCTGCGGATCGACAGAATGACGGTCGGCGGCACGGCCTGATTCGGCAGCAAGCGCATACTTCGTGCACGTATTGCGCGAAGTATGCGGATTTTCCGCATTTTTACGCCCCGCAGCTTGCAAGTGCCGCCTGCCCGGGTTATAAAGTCACTCACCCTTTTTGACCTGCGACCTCATTCGTCATGTCCGCCAAGTTTTATTTTTACTTTTTTTGGCATCTCAGACCGCTGGCGGATCGAGAGGGGTGTTAGTGCACGCAGGACACCGAGAATTCCCGAAAAACCGCCAGCTAGCCTGGCGGTTTTTTTTCGCCTCATGCCTTTAAAACTTTAATTTTGATGGTCGTCCGCTCTGGCATCGCTGCTTCATCGCAACCCTGATTGCCCGCGCGAACACGCTACGAACCGATTGGAGAACAAGATGCCCCCGCACAACACCGACGATGTCCGCATCCGCGAATTGAAAGAACTCACACCGCCCGCTCACCTGATCCGCGAATTCGCTTGCGACGAAACGGTGTCCGACGTGATCTACAACTCGCGCACCGCGATGCATCGCATTCTGCACGGCATGGAAGATCGCTTGATCGTGATCATCGGACCGTGTTCGATTCACGATACCAAGGCAGCGATGGAATACGCGGGGCGTCTGATCGAGCAGCGCAAACGCTTCGCCGGCGAACTCGAAATCGTGATGCGCGTGTACTTCGAAAAGCCGCGCACGACGGTGGGCTGGAAGGGTCTCATCAACGACCCGCACATGGACAACAGCTTCAAGATCAACGACGGCCTGCGCACCGCGCGCGAACTGCTGTTGCGCATCAACGAACTGGGCCTGCCGGCCGGCACCGAATACCTCGACATGATCAGCCCGCAATACATCGCCGACCTGATCTCGTGGGGTGCGATCGGCGCGCGGACCACCGAATCCCAAGTGCACCGCGAACTGGCTTCGGGCCTGTCGTGCCCGGTCGGCTTCAAGAACGGCACGGACGGCAACGTCAAGATCGCCGTCGACGCGATCAAGGCCGCCTCGCAGCCGCACCATTTCCTGTCGGTCACCAAGGGCGGCCACTCGGCGATCGTCTCGACCGCGGGCAATGAGGACTGCCACATCATCCTGCGTGGCGGCAAGACGCCGAACTACGACGCGGACAGCGTCAACGCCGCGTGCGCGGACATCGGCAAGGCCGGCCTCGCCGCGCGTCTGATGATCGATGCAAGCCACGCGAACAGCTCGAAGAAGCATGAGAACCAGATTCCAGTGTGCGCGGATATCGGCCGTCAGATTGCTTCGGGCGACGAACGGATTGTCGGCGTCATGGTGGAATCGCATCTGGTGGCGGGCCGCCAGGATCTGCAGGAAGGCTGCGCGCTGACGTACGGCCAGAGCATCACGGACGCGTGCATCGGCTGGGATGAAAGCGTCGCCGTGCTCGAAGGCCTCGCCGACGCGGTCAAGCAACGCCGTGTGGCACGCGGCAGCGGCAACTGAACCCACGCTGACTGCAGCAGTGGATGCACGGAGAAGCCCGGCTCGATGAGCCGGGCTTTTTGTTGGCCGAACGGACGAATGGTGCTCGGTCCGCACGACAGGAAGACTGCCAAAACGCGGTATCGCGCCATCGTTAACAATAGGAACACTTAACAAATGACGATCGACACCAAAATTCGTCACGTAACCAAGCCGGGCGCCAATCTGTTCCTCGAACTCGGCTTTTCCGCTGAAGAGGCGAAACGCCTGCACGCCGCATCGCAAAAACAGATCAACGACACGCGGCTGCTCAAGGAGCAGCTCATGACGGAACTGTCCACCTGGATCGAACAGCATCATTTGAAGCAGGCCGAGGCGGCCGAGATTCTGATGGTGTCTCGCCCGCGCGTGTCCGACGTGGTCAACAAGAAGACCACCAAGTTCACCATCGACACTTTGGTGGAAATGATGAGCCGGATCGGCAAGCCGGTCACGCTGGCGGTTGGCTAACGCAGGGGGTCGTCAATGCGGCTGACGCTGCATGCGTCGTGGCGCGGTCTTACGCCTATTGCAGCGGCTACCAGGCTTTAGCCTGCGCTGCGTTCGTGTTGCCACAGCACATCGGTGCCGCCGTCCACGCGATTGAGCACGCGCGCGAGCACGAACAGCAGATCGGAAAGCCGGTTCACGTACTGGCGCGGCGCGGCGTTGATAGTCTCGTGCTCACCCAACGCAACAATCGCCCGTTCGGCACGGCGGCACACGGTGCGGCACACATGCGCAAGCGAGGCCGCACGCGAGCCAGCGGGCAGAATGAACTCCTTCAGCGGCGGCAAAGCCGCGTTGTAGTCGGCAAGCCAGTCGTCGAGTTGCGCGAGTTGCCGGTCGGTAATCATCGTGTGGCCGGGAATGCACAACTCGCCGCC
Source organism: Paraburkholderia sp. BL9I2N2 (assembly GCF_004339745.1). Lineage (GTDB taxonomy): Bacteria > Pseudomonadota > Gammaproteobacteria > Burkholderiales > Burkholderiaceae > Paraburkholderia. Next base: position 3,686,147 of record NZ_SMGP01000001.1, read on the forward strand.
GAGGTCGAACAGATCATGCTGGATCGTCACGAGCGCTGTCCGCACCTTGTCCGGCAAGGTTTCACACAGCAGCACGCCGAGGTTCGAGTTGAGTTCGTCCACGTCGCCGATCGCGGCGATGCGCGCGCTGTCTTTGCGCACACGGCTGCCGTCACCGAGACCGGTGGTGCCGTCGTCGCCCGTGCGGGTGGCGATCTTGCTCAAACGGTTGCCCATAAAGTCTCCCATGCATTCAATGACGATGCGCCGCGCCATGGCCCGACATAGATCCGCAGCGGCACATCGGGCACCGCGTTTATCCATATTGCGCGCATCGTGAAGTCGCCGCCATTATAGAAGCGCTGGCCGGCTGCAACGCCGGCCCACGGGTGATCGGCGTAAAATGAAACACATGCTGCAAACCAGCACCGCCCCAAATACCAGGAGACATGCGTGAATCATCCCGTGCCGCCGGCCCCGCTGCGCCGGCCGTTTCCCGCCGAGTTGCTGAGCGCGCTCAAAGCCGTCTTCGCCGATCGCGTGTCCGTGTCCGAAGCCGTGCGCACCCATCATGGCCGTGACGAATCGCCATTCGACCCGCAACTGCCCGATGCCGTCGTCTTCGCGCGCACGACTGAAGACGTGCAAACCGTCGTCAAACTGTGCGGCCAGTACAACGTACCGATCATCCCCTACGGCAACGGCTCGTCGCTCGAAGGACATCTGCTCGCCGTGCAAGGCGGCGTGTCGATCGATCTGTCGGAAATGAACCGGGTGTTGTCGATCAACGCCGAAGACCTGACGGTCACGGTCGAACCCGGCATCTCGCGCAAGCAGCTGAACGAGGCCTTGCGCGACACCGGTCTGTTCTTTCCGATCGACCCGGGCGCGGACGCGAGCATTGGCGGCATGTCGGCCACGCGCGCGTCGGGCACCAACGCCGTGCGCTACGGCACGATGCGCGAGAACGTGCTCGGGCTGTCCGTGGTTCTGGCCGACGGCCGCGTGATCAAAACCGGCACGCGGGCTCGCAAGTCGTCCGCGGGTTACGACCTCACACGCATGTTCGTCGGCTCGGAAGGCACGCTCGGCGTGATCACGGAAATCACCGTGCGCCTGTACCCGCAACCAGAAGCGGTGTCCGCAGCCGTGTGCGCGTTCCCGTCCATGGGCAATGCGGTGCGCGCGGTCATCGAAACGATTCAGATGGGCGTGCCGATTGCGCGCGTCGAATTTGTCGACTCGCTCGCCATCCGCTCGATCAATCGCCACTCGAATCTGACGCTGCGTGAAGCGCCCACGCTATTCTTCGAATTCCACGGCACCGAGGCGAGCGTGAAAGAGCAGGCCGAACTGGTCCAGGAGATCGCCGCGCAGAATGCCGGCGAAGGCTTCGAATGGGCGACGCGTCCGGAGGACCGCAGCCGTCTGTGGAATGCGCGCCACAACGCCTATTTCGCCATGCTGCAGCTGAAACCCGGCTGCCGCGCGGTCACAACCGACGTCTGCGTGCCGATCTCGCGTCTCGCGGAATGCGTGGAGGAAACGGAACAGGATCTGAAAGCGTCGCCGCTGCCCTGCCCGATCGTCGGCCATGTCGGCGACGGCAACTTTCACGTCGCGATCCTGATCGATCCCAACAAGCCGGAAGAACTCGTCGAAGCCGAACGTCTGAACCATCGCATCGTGCAACGCGCGCTGCGTATGGACGGCACCTGCACGGGCGAGCATGGCGTCGGCCTGCACAAAATGGGTTTCCTGCTCGAAGAGCACGGTGAAGTCGCGGTGGATACCATGCGCTCGATCAAGCACGCGCTCGATCCGCACAATCTGATGAACCCGGGCAAGATCTTCACCTGGGCAGCATGACGCGTATTCAGGCGCGGCTGCATGAGAGAACCAGCCGCGTTGGACTTGAAAGGCACGAGGAGACAAGTCACATGAACGCACCCGCTGAACTGACGGCCGAAGTACTCGCCCAGCGCCAGCGCGAAGTCGTGCAGGCGCTGATGGCCGTATTGCCGACCCATTGTTTGCTGTATCGCGAAGAAGACACCGTCGCCTACGAATGCGACGGTCTCGCGGCCTACCGGCGTCTACCGCTCGCGGTCGCGTTGCCGGAGACGGAATCGCAGGTGCAGCGCATCGTGCAGATCTGCCATCGCCTCGACGTGCCGATCGTGCCGCGCGGCGCGGGCACCGGTCTGTCCGGCGGCGCCATGCCGATCCGGCACGGCGTGGTGGTATCGCTTGCGCGCTTCCGCAAGATCGTCGAGGTCGACTCGTACGCGCGGACCGCCACGGTGCAGCCGGGTGTGCGCAACCTGTCCATCTCGGAAGCCGCCGCACCTTACGGTTTGTATTACGCGCCGGACCCGTCATCGCAGATTGCCTGCACGATCGGCGGCAATGTCTCGGAGAATTCGGGCGGCGTCCACTGCCTCAAATACGGCCTCACGGTGCATAACGTGATGCGCGTGCGCGCCGTGACCATGGAAGGCGAAATCGTCGAGTTCGGCTCGCTCGCCCCCGACGCGCCCGGTCTCGATCTGCTGGCCGTGCTGATCGGCAGCGAGGGCATGTTTGCGATCGTCACCGAAGTCACCGTCAAGCTGATCCCGAAACCGCAAACGGCGCAGGTCATCATGGCCAGTTTCGACGACGTCGTGAAAGGGGGCGACGCGGTCGCCGGCATCATTGCGGCGGGCATCATTCCGGCGGGGCTGGAGATGATGGACAAGCCGGCCACGCGCGCCGTCGAGGAATTCGTCAACGCGGGCTACGATCTCGAAGCGGCGGCCATCCTGCTGTGCGAATCGGACGGCACGCCCGAAGAAGTCGCCGATGAAATCGTGCGCATGACCGCGGTGCTGCGCGAACAGGGCGCCACCCGCATCCAGATTTCCCGCTCGGAGAACGAGCGCTTGCGCTTCTGGTCCGGCCGCAAGAATGCGTTCCCGGCCGCCGGGCGCATTTCACCCGACTATTACTGCATGGACGGCACGGTGCCGCGCCGCAGTATCGGGCCGCTGCTGGCGCGCATCGAGGCGATGGAGAAGACCTACAACCTGCGCTGTATCAACGTGTTCCATGCGGGCGACGGCAACATGCATCCGCTGATCCTGTTCAACGGCAACGACCAGGACGAGTGGCACCGGGCCGAAGCGTTCGGTTCCGACATCCTCGAAACGTGCGTCGAACTGGGCGGCACGGTGACCGGCGAGCACGGCGTAGGCATCGAGAAGATCAATTCGATGTGCGTGCAGTTTTCGCCCGAAGAGCGCGACACGTTCCACGCGGTCAAGCGGGCTTTCGACGCGCCCGGCCTGCTCAACCCCGATAAAGGCATTCCCACGCGGGCACGCTGCGCCGAATACGGCAAGATGCACGTGCGCGGTGGCTTGCTGCCGCATCCGGAGCTGCCGCGGTTTTAACGCTGTGCCGTGCCCGCCGACGCATCACGCATAGCTCGCGTGAGCGCCGGTTTTCCTGCTCTCACCCTGATTACCCGATGCGGGTCCGCTCCTGGTTGCCAGCGGGCCCCCGCCCGGTACAATCAAACGAAACACAACGAAGCAGGACACCATGGAAGAGGACGACATCGTCGCCGTGTGGTCGGAACGTGTGCGTTCGGCCAGCGCCGAGGGGCGCGCGTTGCGCATCCGTGGCGGCGGCACCAAAGACTGGTACGGTCAGACGCTGGAAGGTGACATCCTCGACACGCGCGCTTATCGCGGCATCATCGCGTACGATCCCGCGGAGCTGGTCATTACCGCGCGCGCGGGTACGCCCCTGCTGGAGATCGAGGCCGCGCTCGCCGACCATCATCAGATGCTCGCCTTCGAGCCGCCGCATTTCGGGCCGCAGGCCACCTTCGGCGGCTGCATCGCGGCGGGCATCGCCGGTCCGCGCCGCCCATCGGCCGGCGCGGCGCGCGACTTCGTGCTCGGCGCCGTCATCATGAACGGCCAGGGGCAGAAGCTGCATTTCGGCGGCCAGGTGGTGAAGAACGTCGCGGGCTATGACGTCTCGCGCCTGATGGCCGGCTCGCTCGGCACCTTGGGATTGATTCTCGAACTGTCGATCAAGGTACTGCCGTTGCCGCAGGCCGAAGCCACGCTCAAATTCGACATGAACGGCACCGACGCGGTCCGTAAGCTCAACGAATGGGGCGGCCGCCCGCTGCCGATTACCGCGAGTGCCTGGCGCCATGGCACGCTGGCCGTGCGCCTCGCCGGCGCCGAGGCCGCGGTCAAGTCGGCGAAGATGGCGCTCGGCGGCGAAGTCGTCGATGCGGTCGAAGCCGAACGCTTCTGGGCGGGCCTGCGCGAACAGACCGACTCGTTCTTCGCCGCCATTCCGCCGCGGGCCGCACTGTGGCGCCTCGCGCTGCCTTCGATCACGGAGCCGCTGCAACTGCCCGGCGCGCAACTCATGGAATGGGGCGGCGGCCAGCGCTGGTGGATCACCGACACCGACGCGCAGACCGTGCGCATCAGCGCCAAGCAGGCCGGCGGCCACGCCACGATCTTCCGCACCGGCCACGGCTACGACCGCGGCGCCGGCGTGTTCACCCCGCTGCCCGCGCCGCTGATGAAAATCCATCGCGGCCTGAAAACCGCTTTCGACCCGGCCCGCATCTTCAATCGCGGCCGTCTCTACCCCGACTTCTGAGCGACGCGATGCAAACCAACCTCGCGGACTTCATTCGCAACACGCCCGACGGCGACGAAGCCGACGGCATCCTGCGCAATTGCGTGCACTGCGGTTTCTGCACGGCCACCTGTCCGACGTATCAGATACTCGGCGACGAACTCGACGGCCCACGCGGACGGATCTATCTGATCAAGCAAATGGTCGAAGGCGCGCCGGTCACGCGCAGCACCCAGGTCCATCTCGACCGGTGCCTGACCTGCCGAAACTGCGAAACGACCTGCCCGTCCGGCGTGCAATATGGCCGACTGGTGGAAATCGGCCGCAAGATCACCGAAGAAAAAGTCACGCGCCCGTTCAGTCAACGGCTGGTGCGCCGCATGCTCGCGAGCTTCGTGCCGAACAGCGCACTGTTCACGCCGACCATGCGGATCGGCCAGCATTTTCGCCCGTTGCTGCCCAAGAAGCTGCGCGACAAAGTGCCGGCGCGGCAGCGTCCGCTCGAATGGCCGACCGCCAAACATCCGCGCAAGATGCTGATGCTGGCGGGTTGCGTGCAACCGTCGATGATGCCGAACGTCAACATCGCCACCGCGCGCGTGTTCGACGCGCTCGGTGTCGAAATGCTGATCGCGCCGGATGCGGGCTGCTGCGGCGCGATCCGTCTGCATCTGGGCTACAACGACGAAGCGCTCGACGATTTGCGCGCCAACATCGACGCATGGTGGCCCTACGTCGAACAGGGCGTGGAGGCGATCGTCATGAACGCGTCCGGCTGCGGCGCGACGGTCAAGGAATACGCGCACCTGTTGCGGCATGATCCGGCGTATGCGGAGAAGGCGCGCCGCGTGGTGGAATTGACGCGCGACGTCGCGGAGATCCTGCCGGAGTTCGAAGAAGCGCTGATCTCGGTCACGCGCCGCCGCTCGGTGCACACCGTGGCGTTTCATCCGCCTTGCACGTTGCAGCATGGTCAGCAGATACGCGGCAAGGTCGAGCATTTGCTGACCGCGCTGGGTGTCGAAGTGCGCCTGCCCGCCGACAATCATCTGTGCTGCGGCTCGGCCGGCACCTACTCGCTGACGCAGCCCAAGCTCTCGTATGCGCTGCGCGATCAGAAGCTCGAGCGGCTGCAGGCGCAGGAGCCGCAGGTGATCGTGTCGGCGAACGTCGGCTGCATTGCGCATCTGCAAAGCGGCACGTCGACGCCGGTCGCGCACTGGATCGAACTGATCGAGCACATGCTGTCCGTATAATCGGGTAATCGACTCTCGCTGGACTTCCGGTTCCGACATGCCCGATCTGATTCACAACCTCGAGGCGGTGCAGCAGCGCATCGCCATGGCCGCGCATGTGGCCGGACGCGATACGCGTTCGGTCCATCTGCTCGCGGTCTCCAAGACCTTCCCCGCCGAAGACGTACGCGCCGCCTACAACGGCGGCCAGCGCGCGTTCGGTGAAAACTACGTGCAGGAAGCCCTCACCAAGATCGAGACGCTCGCCGATCTGCGCGCTACGCTCGAATGGCACTTCATCGGTCCGTTGCAATCGAACAAGACGCGGCCGGTCGCCGAGCAGTTCGATTGGGTGCATTCGGTCGATCGGTTGAAGATCGCGCAGCGGCTCTCGGAGCAGCGTCCCGATAATTTGCCGCCGCTCAACGTGTGCCTGCAGGTCAACATCAGCGGCGAGGCGTCGAAGAGCGGCGTGAGCGTTCCCGAGGCGGTGGAAGTCGCGCAGGCGATCGCCGCCCTGCCGAAGCTGAATTTGCGCGGCCTGATGGCGATTCCCGAGCCGGCCGGCGGCATCGACGAACAACGTGTGCCGCATCGGCACTTGCGTGAGTTGTTCGAGCGTCTGTGCAACGACGGACTCGAACTCGACACGCTGTCCATGGGCATGTCGAGCGACCTCGAGGCCGCCGTGCTGGAAGGCGCGACGATCGTGCGCGTCGGCACTGCGATCTTCGGCGCGCGAGACTACTCTAACTGACCCTTGCGGGCCTTTTCAGGCTCTTTGGGCTCTTCACGGCACTTCCTTCGGAACATCATGAAAATTGCTTTTATCGGCGGTGGCAACATGGCTGCCGCGTTGCTCGGCGGCCTCATCAAGCGTGGCGTCGCACCCGCTGACCTCTACGCAATCGATCCCAACGAAGACGCGCGCAAGCGCAACGAGCAGCAATTCGGCATCAAGACCGGCGCCGCCGCGGATGCCGCGCTCGCCGCGTACGACGCCGTCGTGCTGGCGGTGAAGCCGCAGATTCTGAAGAGCGTGGCCGAGGCGGTGGCGCCGCATCTGAATGCATCGCAACTGGCGGTAAGTATCGTCGCGGGTATCCGCATGAGCGACATGTCGCGCTGGCTGAATGGCCACAACCGTATCGTGCGCGTCATGCCGAATACGCCGGCGCTGATCGGCATGGGCGTGACGGGACTGGTGGCGACCGGCAGCGTCGACGAAGCGGGCCGCGCGCTCGCGTCGCAAGTGTTAGGGGCGGTCGGCGAAACGGTCTGGTTCGACGACGAAGCGAAGATCGACGCCGTCACCGCGATCTCGGGCAGCGGACCGGCCTACGTGTTCTATTTCATCGAGGCGTTGCAGGAAGCCGCCCGCCAGCTCGGCATGGATGAAGCGCAGGGTCGCGCGCTGGCCGTGGCGACCTTCACCGGCGCGGCGCAACTGGCGGCGAATTCCGACGAGCCGCCGAGCGTGCTGCGCGAACGTGTGACGTCCAAAGGCGGCACGACGGCGGCGGCGCTGGCGTCGTTCGACGCGAGCGGCATCAAGGATGCGATCGTGCGCGGCGTGCTCGCCGCCGATGCGCGCGCCAAGGAAATGGGGGACGAGTTCGGCAAGCAGTGAGCGCGCTCGCGCGGTGCGAGGCAGTCGGGAAACTTCAGGAAGGGAAGCACGTTGTGGCACGCCGCGCGCCGATTCGAACCGGCGCGGCGTCTACGGCGCCGGACGCGAAGTAAGCAGCGCGGCAGAACTGACCGCGGTAGCACTTCCATTCAATCCGCGGCGGCACCCGCCGATAGAAAACGCAAAGGCCAGCGTAAAATCGCGCAACAAAACTAAAACGACCCCGCCGCGTAATGCGCGGCGATGCCGACGAACAGCGCGCCGCCCAGCCAGTTGTTATGCCGGAACGCGGCGAAGCACGCCATCCGTTCACGGTCGCGGATCAGCATGTAGTGATAGATCGCGCAGCCCGCGGCCGCCGCCCATCCCAGCCAGTACAGCACGCCGAAGCCGAGCAGCACGCCGATGCCGACGTAAATCCCTAGCGTCGCCGCGTAACAGATCATGATCGCCGCCACATCGAAGCGGCCGAACGTCAGCGCCGACGTGCGGATACCGATCTTGATGTCGTCGTCACGGTCGACCATCGCGTATTCGGTGTCGTACGCCACGGACCAGAACACATTGGCCAGCAGCATCACCCACGCGAGCAACGGCACGTGGTCCTGTATCGCGGCGAACGCCATCGGAATGCCGAAGCCGAACGCGATCCCCAGATACGCCTGCGGAATCGCGAAGAACCGCTTGGTGAACGGATACGAACCGGCGACGAAAAGCGCCGCCACCGAGAGTTCCTTGGTCAGCGTATTCAGCGGCAGGATCAGCAGAAACGCCAGCAACGACAACGCGGCCGCCAGCGCCACCGCTTCCCACGCCTTGATCTTGCCCGACGTGATCGGACGATTCTCCGTGCGCTTCACGTAGCGATCGAAGTCGCGATCCGCGTAATCGTTGATCGCGCAGCCCGCCGAGCGCATCAGCACCGTGCCCACGATGAAAATCACCAGCAGCGGCCACGTCGGATGACCGTCGGAGGCGATCCACAGCGCGTTGAGCGTCGGCCACAGCAGCAGCAGGCTGCCGATCGGCTTGTCCATGCGCACGAGGCGCAAATACAGGGGAAGTCGGGCAAACATGGGCGGAGTCGGTGAAAGTGCGAAGACGGTGCGGCTATTTTACGGGAAGCGGACGACGGGTCGCTCCCGGGCGGGCAGGACCGACCGAGCCCGCGCTGCAAAAAACAAAGCCTCCCGTGCAGGGAGGCTTTGTTGGTGTCGCACTTTACCGAAGACGCAGACGCCTACGTCGAAACGAGAGGCCTTGCGCGCTAATGCTTAAGCCAGCATCGAGCGCAGCATCCACGCGGTCTTTTCGTGCGTTTGCATGCGTTGTGTCAGCAGGTCGGCGGTCGGCTCGTCGTTGGCGGCTTCCGTCGACGGGAAAATCGCGCGTGCGGTACGCACGACGGCTTCCTGACCTTCCACCAGTTGGCGGATCATTTCTTCCGCGGCCGGCACGCCGTCCGCTTCCGGAATCGACGACAGCTTGGCGAAATCCTTGTAGCTGCCCGGTGCATGCACGCCCAGCGCGCGAATCCGTTCAGCGATCGAATCGACCGCCAGCGCGAGCTCGTTGTACTGCGTTTCGAACATGAGGTGCAGCGTATTGAACATCGGACCCGTCACGTTCCAGTGGAAGTTGTGGGTCTTCAGGTACAGCGTATAGGTGTCGGCGAGCAGGCGCGACAGACCTTCTGCAATCTTCTTGCGATCCTTGTCGCTGATCCCGATATTGACGTGCTGTACGGCTGCTGCGGCTTCTTTTTTGGCCATGATGACTCCTTTGAAGAGTGATACGAACCGGTCGGCAAAGTGACGGTCTGCGGATAGCAAACTCGACAGCTCGAACGCTCGACAGTTTAGCCTGAAAACCGCTGCGTTCGTATGACGCGTGGCCACTTGCCGCATCACGGCGGCGGCTTGGATCAGCCGCCGAGCGCGTGTTGCAGCGCCTGCGCGACGATCACTGCGACTCCGCTCGCGAAGATCGCAAAGCCCACCGCCCTGCGCGCCAACAATGCGTGCCGTTGCGCGCTGTTTGCGGCTGACGCGCCGCCCAGCGCGGCTATCATCATCTGCGTCATGATCGTGCTCCTTCGGTTCGTATCGGTACCAGCGGGACGCAGATGCGCCCGCTTTGCTGCATGACTTCTACTGCGCGATTGCTGCTTACTTCTTATTGCGTTCCGCGAGGTTGGCCATCGCCGCGATCACGCCTTCCGCGTAAGCCGGGTCGGCGCGACGGAAGTGCTCGATCTGGCGTGCAACGATCTCCTGCGGCACTCCGTCGATATGGCGTGCGATGTTGCCGAACAGGCGCTCGCGCTGAGTTGCATCGAAGAGCGCAAACAACATACCTGGCTGCGTGTAGTAGTCGTCGTCCAGGCGATGATCGTAGCGATCCACAGCGCCCGCCGCGAGCGGCGGCTCGGACGCGTTGGCGTCCTGCGCGAAATCGCCGAAGCGGTTCGGCTCGTAATTCACGTTGCCGCCGAGGTTGCCGTCCGTGCGCATCGCGCCGTCGCGATGGAACGAATGCGGGCTCGGCACGCGCGCTGCATTCACCGGAATCTGGTGATGATTGATGCCGAGGCGATAGCGCTGCGTGTCGCCGTACGAGAACAGACGGCCCTGCAACAGACGATCCGGCGAGAAGCCGATACCCGGCACCACGTTGGCCGGCGTGAACGCCGCCTGCTCCACGTCCGCGAAATAGTTCCGTGCGTTGCGATTCAGCTCGATCGTGCCGACGTCGATCAACGGATAGTCCTTCTGCGACCACACTTTCGTGATGTCGAACGGATTGAAGCGATACGTCGCGGCTTGCGCTTCCGGCATCACCTGAATCGCGAAACGCCACTTCGGGAAGTTGCCCGCGTCAATGTTGCCGACCAGATCGCGTTGCGCGCTTTCGCGGTCTTGCGCCACCACTTGTGCCGCTTCGGCATCGGTGAAGTTCTCCATGCCTTGCATCGACTTGAAATGGAACTTCACCCAGAAACGCTCGTTGTCGGCGTTGATGAACGAATACGTGTGCGAGCCGAAGCCGTGCATCTGCCGGTAATTCTGCGGAATGCCGCGGTCGCTCATCAGAATCGTCACCTGATGCAGCGACTCCGGATGACGCGACCAGAAATCCCACGCCGCGACATTGCTGCGCATGTTGGTGTACGGGTCGCGCTTTTGCGTGTGGATGAAGTCCGGAAACTTCAGCGGATCGCGGATAAAGAACACCGGTGTGTTGTTGCCGACCACGTCCCAATTGCCTTCTTCCGTGTAGAACTTGATCGAGAAGCCACGCACGTCGCGTTCGGCGTCGGCTGCGCCGCGCTCGCCGGCCACCGTCGAAAAGCGCATGAAGAGCGGCGTTTCCTTGCCGACTTGCGCGAACACCTTCGCCTTCGTGTAGCGCGAGATATCGTGCGTGACCTTCAGCGTGCCGAATGCGCCCGAACCTTTTGCGTGGACACGGCGTTCCGGAATCACTTCGCGATCGAAGTGAGCGAGTTTTTCGAGCAGCCAGACGTCTTGCAGAACAACCGGACCGCGTGAGCCGGCGGTCATCGAATTCTGGTTGTCGGCGACGGGTGCGCCGGCGGCACTGGTGAGCTTACGTTCGGTCATGCGTGACTCCTGGTTGGCTTTTATCGAAACTGATTGTGGGGAGCGGCGCGGCACACAGATGCCAGAGGCTCATGCGTTATGCGGACAAGGCCCGATCGACCAGCAGGGACAACGCGACGGTACGCACGCTGAGCATCGACGCGACAAAACCGCGCGGCACGACGGCCGATTGAGCGATGAAGGCGTGGATTTGTTGCGGCTTGGAATGCGTCATGGCTTCCTCCGGGTCTTATGGGATCGGGCGATCCATGGAGGAAACTATAACAATACTATCGAAATACTGCTTTCGATTAATTTTATCTATTCGATAGGACTTGTGGCTATCGGCGCCTCGGGCGGGCGCCAAGGCCGGTCGCTGGACGTGTGCGCAGCGAGCCGGCTTCTCGGTGCGCTGGTTAGTTGACGGCGACCGGCAAATCGAGCTTCTTGACACCCGCCAGATCGCAGGAGCTGATGGCGTCGCAAATGGCCTCGATGGCGGGCATGCGCGTGAAGCTCTTGCGCCAGGCCAGCACGACGCGGCGATCCGGCACGGGTTCGTCGAAAGCGACGTAGCTGAGCAGCCCCGAATCGATGCCGCCGGCGTGCGGTTTGACTTCATGAACCGACATGCGCGGCAGCACGGTAATGCCGACACCGCTCGCCACCATGTGACGGATGGTTTCCAGCGACGACCCTTCGAAGGTCTTCTGGATACCGTCCGCGTTTTGCGAAAAGCGCATCAGTTCCGGGCAAACGCCCAGCACGTGGTCGCGGAAGCAGTGACCGCTGCCGAGCAGCAGCATGGTTTCCTGCTTCAGATCGTCGGCATCGATTTTCAGGCGGTTTTCCCAAGCGTGACCGGACGGCAAGGCGACCACAAAAGGCTCGTCGTACAGCGGGCGCAGCATCAGGCCCGTTTCCGGAAACGGCAGCGCCATAATGGCGACGTCGATTTCGCCTTGCTTGAGCAGTTCGATCAGCTTGAGCGTGTAATTCTCCTGCAGCATCAAGGGCATTTGCGGGACGCGCTTGATCATCTGTTTGACGAGCGTGGGCAGCAGGTACGGCCCGATCGTATAGATGACGCCCAGGCGCAGCGGCCCGACCAGCGGGTCTTTGCCTTGTTTGGCGATTTCCTTGATGGCGAGCGTCTGCTCGAGAACGCGTTGAGCTTGCGTGACGATCTGTTCGCCGATCGGCGTGACACTCACTTCGCTGGTGCCGCGCTCGAAGATCTGGACGTTGAGCTCGTCTTCGAGCTTTTTGATCGCCACCGACAGTGTCGGCTGGCTGACGAAACACGCTTCGGCGGCCCGGCCGAAGTGCCGCTCGCGGGCGACCGCGACGATGTATTTCAATTCGGTGAGCGTCATTAGGGGACCAATCAGTGCGGTGAATTCGATAGGTTCTAGTTATACACCTATAGGGTCGGTTCGCCAACCATTTGGTTTTTTTGCGCGGGGCGCTGGCTTTGGGCTTTGGCCTTTCCTTGAATTCGCGGTGGTCTATTAGCGTTGCCCCTGTGCGGGGCGGCACCTACTTTCTTTGCTTGCCGCAAAGAAAGTAGGCAAAGAAAGCGGCTTCAAACCGCCAGCTCATAAGCGGGTGTCTCGCGCAGTCGCGGTAGTGGCACATCTGGAATCTGTGTTCTCGCGCATTCCGCGTGAGTGACAAGGCAGTCATACTTCCCGCCTCGCACTATGCCCGCCGGAGCGGTCTGCTTGAAAACTGTGGCTTCGGTTGAGTGCGGAGGGGGCCGTCGGCTTCGCCTCGGCGAAATGCCAAAAGCATACGGGTCCGGGGTGCTGCGGCGATATGACGCGATACGCGGTGGAGAGTGGACGGCTCGAGCAAGCGCAGCCGCTGGTTGATGAAGTACCGCGACGGCGCGCGCAGCGCCGCCGGAAGAATGACTGCCTTGTCACCAGGGCGGAATGCGCGAGACGACAGATTCCAGATGCGCCACTACCGCGACTGCGCGAGACACCCGCTTATGAGTTGGCGGTTTGAAGCGGCTTTCTTTGCCTACTTTCTTTGCCGCGGCAAAGAAAGTAGGTGCCGCCCCGCACAGGGGCAACGCCAATAAACCACCGTGAATTCAAGGAAAGGCCAACACCACAAAAACCACCACCAAAGCGCCGCGCAGGCAAAACACCCACCTTCACGCTTTCAAATACTGCTCCCGCGCCCCCAACCACCGCGCCAAATGCTGCATCACAATCTCAGGAAACTTCTCCAGCAAAACCGCCGCAGCCTCCCGCGCAGGCTCAATCAACCACTGATCATTCTGAAGATCAGCAAACCTCAACATCGCCGCCCCCGACTGCCGCGCCCCCAAAAACTCCCCCGGTCCACGAATCTCAAGATCCCGCCTCGCGATCTCAAAACCATCAGTCGTTTCCCGCATAGTCTGCAGCCGCGCCCGCGCGGTCATCGACAAAGGCCCGGTGTAAAGCAGCACGCAAACCGAAGCCGCGCTCCCACGCCCCACCCGTCCCCGCAACTGATGCAACTGCGCAAGCCCAAACCGCTCAGCATGCTCGATCACCATCAATGACGCATTCGGCACATCGACACCCACCTCGATCACCGTCGTCGCCACCAGCAACTGCACCTCATTGCGAGTAAACGCATCCATCACGGCCGCCTTTTCAGCCGGCGCCAGACGCCCATGCACCAGACCGACATTCAACTCGGGCAACGCGGCCACCAGCGTCTCATACGTCTCGACCGCGGTCTGCAACTGCAAGGTCTCGCTTTCCTCGATCAGCGGACACACCCAGTACACCTGCCGCCCCGTCAGCGCGGCCTCGCGCACGCGCCCGATCACCTCCTCGCGCCGCGCGTCGGACACGAGCTTCGTCAGGATCGGCGTGCGTCCCGGTGGCAATTCGTCAATGGTCGAGACGTCGAGGTCGGCGTAATAGGTCATTGCGAGCGTGCGCGGAATCGGCGTCGCGGACATCATCAATTGATGCGGCTGGAAGTCGCTTGCGCCATCGGCCGCGTTCTGCGCCTTGGCCCGCAGCGCGAGCCGCTGCGCCACGCCGAAGCGATGCTGTTCGTCCACGATCACGAGCCCGAGGCGCGCAAACTCGACCGCGTCCTGGATAATCGCGTGCGTGCCGATCACGAGTTGCGCCGTGCCGAGCGCGGCGGCTTCGATCGCGGCGCGCTTTTCCCTGGTCTTCAGACTGCCGGCCAGCCACGCGACGCTCACGCCGAGCGGCTCCAGCCAGCCGCGCAATTTGCGCGCGTGCTGTTCGGCGAGGATTTCGGTCGGCGCCATGAGCGCGGCCTGGTAGCCGGCGTCGATGGCTTGTGCCGCGGCCAGCGCGGCGACGATCGTCTTGCCGCTGCCGACGTCGCCCTGCAGGAGCCGCTGCATCGGATGAGGCTGGGTCAGATCGAGCGCGATCTCGCCGCCGACGCGCTCCTGCGCCGCCGTCAGCGAAAACGGCAGCGCCTTCAGCAAGCGCGCCACCAGCGCGGATTCGTCGCCCAGCTTGCGGCGCGGCATGGCCGGCGCGGCGCGCGTGCGGCGCTCGTCGTGCGCGCGCTTGAGCGACATCTGCTGCGCAAGCAATTCCTCGAACTTGATGCGCACCCAGGCCGGATGCGTGCCGTCGATCAATGCGGTCTCATCGGACTGCGCGCCCGGATGATGCAGCGTGCGCACGGCGTCCATCAGCGACGGCACGCCGAGCGGCTCCATAAACGTCCGCGCGACCGCCTCGGGCAACAACTCCGGCAGCGAAGTGCGCGATAGCGCGTTGTCGATCGATTTGCGCAAATATGCCTGCGTCACCCCCGCGGTGCTCGGATAGACCGGCGTCAGCGCCTGCGGCAGCGGCGTGTCTTCGTCGACCACGCGCACGGCCGGATGCACCATCTCCATGCCGAAGAAACCGCCGCGCACATCACCACGCACCCGCAGCCGCGCGCCGATCGCCATCTGCTTGACCTGCGAGCCGTAGAAATTCAGAAAGCGCAGCACGAGTTCGTCACCGGCGTCGTCGCGCAGTTTCACCAGCAACTGACGGCGCGGACGATAGGCAATCTCGTTGTCGAACACCACGCCTTCGGTTTGCGAAATGCCGCCCGGCAGCAGATGCCCGATCGGCGTCAGCGAGGTTTCGTCCTCGTAACGCATGGGCAGATGCAGCACGAGGTCGATGTCGCGTGTGAGGCCGAGTTTGGCGAGCTTGTCGGCGGTTTTTTCGGCGGCCTTGGCCGCGGGCTTCGCGGACGATTTCGCGGAGGCCTTGGGCGTGGCCTTGCCGGCGGGTTTGTCGCCGAATATGTCGGCAGGCTTGCCGGCGCGCTGGTCGCCAGATGTATCAGCGAGCTCGTCACCCGGTGCGCCGCTGTCAGGAACCGTAGTTTCGCGGTCCAGCGCCACGCCCGCGCCTGCTTCGCTTGACGCCGCCACCGCCTTGCCGCGCGAGACGCGGCGCTTGGGCTCGGCGCTCACTTCATCGGTAGCGGAGGGCAATCGGCGGTCGGACAAAGGCATGGGCTGCTTCGCAAGTACAATATCGGCTGTCAAAGGGTTCGGCGCCATACAGCGCGCGGGCTCGCGGGCCACTCTGGCGTCCCGCAATCATAGCCGCCCGGCTCCGGCTTCGGCTCAATTCAGTTTCTTTTCGCTTCCAGTCGTTCGCATGTTGACGCTTTCCGATTTCGATTTCGATCTGCCTCCCGAGCTGATCGCGCAAGTCGCGCTGCCCGAGCGCAGCGCCAGCCGTCTGCTCGAGGTGGATCATCCAGCCGACGCCACCGGCCCGGCACGCCTGATCGACCGCCGCTTTGCCGAGTTGCCCGACTGCATCGCAGCCGGCGACCTGCTGGTCTTCAACGATACCAAAGTCCTGAAGGCGCGCTTCCTCGGCCAGAAGGCCAGTGGCGGCAAGATCGAAGTGCTGGTAGAGCGCCTCACCGGCGAGCGCACCGCGCTCGCGCAGATTCGTGCAAGCAAGAGCCCGCAGCCGGGCACCACGATCCGCCTGGCCGATGCTTTCGACGTCACGGTCGGCGAGCGCGTCGAGCCGTTCTACACGCTGCATTTTCCCGGCGACTGTCTGACACTGATCGAGCAGTTCGGCCGCCTGCCGCTGCCGCCGTACATCGAGCACGATCCCGACTCGACCGACGAAACCCGCTATCAGACGGTGTTCGCGCAGAATCCAGGCGCGGTCGCCGCGCCCACGGCCGGCCTGCATTTCGACGACGCGCTGCTGGCCCGCCTAGACGCCAAAGGCGTGGAACGCGCGACGCTGACCCTGCACGTCGGCGCGGGCACGTTCCAGCCCGTGCGGGTCGAGAATCTCGCCGAACACAAGATGCACAGCGAGTGGTATCACCTGCCGCAATCGCTCGCCGACAAGATCGCGGCGACCCGCGCGCGCGGCAACCGCGTGATCGCGGTGGGCACGACCTCGATGCGCGCACTCGAAGCCGCCGCGCGCGACGCCGAAACCGCGGGCCGACCGCTTGCCGCCGCCAGCACGGAAACCGACATTTTCATCACACCGGGCTATAAATTCCGCGTGGTCGACCGGCTCGTCACCAATTTCCATCTGCCGAAGTCGACGCTGCTGATGCTCGTGTCGGCGTTCGCGGGCGTCGAAACGATTCGCGAGACGTATCGCCATGCAATCGAGCAGCGTTACCGCTTCTTCAGTTACGGCGACGCGATGCTGCTCACGCGGCGCGACGCTTGAAGTCAGAGACGCCTTCAGTTTTTGCAGTTCCTCAAGCCGCCGCGAGCCCTTCCGGCGGCGTTTCAACATTGCGCCGGACTGTTCTCCGGTAGCACAGGAGTTATTTCATGACCGACGGTCATCAGTCGCACGACGCGACTTTCGAGCGCCCTGACAAGGGCCTCAATTTCGAACTACTCGGCGTCGACGGGCTGGCCCGCCGCGGCCGAGTCACGCTGAATCACGGCGCGGTGGAAACGCCGATCTTCATGCCGGTCGGCACCTACGGCACCGTGAAGGCCGTGCAGCCACGCGAGCTGGAGGAAATGCACGCGCAGATCATCCTCGGCAACACTTTCCACCTGTGGCTGCGCCCGGGTCTGGAAACGATCGAGGCGCACGGCGGCCTGCACGGCTTCATGGGCTGGAAGAAACCGATTCTCACCGATTCGGGCGGCTTTCAAGTCTTTTCGCTGGGCGAACTGCGCAAGATCACCGAAGATGGCGTCACGTTCGCGTCGCCGATCAACGGCGACAAGCTCTTCCTGTCGCCTGAAGTGTCCATGCAGATCCAGAAAGTGCTGAACTCCGACATCGTCATGCAGTTCGACGAATGCACGCCGTACGCGACCAATAACGTGCCGACCTCGCACAAGGAAGCGGCCGATTCGATGCGTATGTCGATGCGCTGGGCGCAGCGCTCCATCGACGAATTCCGCAAGCTGGGCAATCCGAACGCGCTGTTCGGCATCGTTCAGGGCGGCATGTTCGAAGACTTGCGCGACGAGTCGCTGGCGGGGCTCGCGGAGAAAGATTTCCACGGCCTGGCGATCGGCGGCCTGTCGGTCGGCGAACCGAAGGAAGACATGATGCGCGTGCTGAACCACATCGGCCCGAAGCTGCCCGCCAACAAGCCGCACTACCTGATGGGCGTCGGCACGCCGGAAGATCTGGTGGCGGGCGTCGCCGCCGGCATCGACATGTTCGATTGCGTGATGCCGACCCGCAATGCGCGCAACGGCTGGCTCTTCACGCGTTTCGGCGACGTCAAGATCCGCAATGCCGCGCACAAGAATTCGCTGCGCCCGCTCGACGAGCAATGCGGCTGCTACACCTGCCGAAATTTCACTCGCGGCTACCTGCACCATCTGCATCGTGTAGGAGAAATCCTCGGCGCGCAGTTGAACACGATTCACAACCTGCATTACTACCTCGAACTGCTGCAGGAAATCCGCGACGCCATCGACGCGAAAATGTTCGAGCCCTTCCGCAAACGCTTTCACGAGAACCGCGCGCGCGGCACCGCCGAGGCGCCATGACGGCGCGGGGCAACGGATTCAGCCGAAGAATCCGTCCGCCTCGCAAGGAAAACCTTACAATCAACTTTCGCGGACAGCGAAAAAGGCTTTAAACGGTTGATCGCAAAGCTGATTCGCCGCGCCGAGGCGCGTCAGGCCGGTGGTAGAATAACCGGCTGATTTTTTTGATCGTTTTGACTTATAACGGAGAGACCAACGTGTCGTTCATTTCCAATGCCTTCGCCCAAGGCACAGCAACAGGTGGCATTGAATCGAACCTGATGAGCTTCCTGCCGCTGATCCTGATGTTCGGCGTGCTGTACTTCATCATGATTCGCCCGCAAATGAAGCGCCAGAAGGAACATCGCAACATGCTCGCCGCCATGGCCAAGGGCGATGAAGTGGTGACGAATGGCGGCATCGTCGGCAAGGTGACCAAGGTGGGCGAAGCTTACGTCGGCGTCGAAATCTCGGAAGGCACGGAAATCACCGTGCAAAAAGCGTCGGTCACGACGATTCTCCCGAAGGGCACGATCAAGTCGCTGTAAGGCCTGCTCTCTCGCGTCCGGCGCGGCCTCGCCGGCGGTTCTCGCAGAACTACGCTGAATCGCCCGCGCTCATCGCCGGACGCATCGCTTCCAAGCCAACCTTCCCGTTGGACCACTCATGAATCGCTACCCCCTCTGGAAATACGCCGTGATGCTGGTGGCTCTGGTCATCGGCCTCGTGTACACGCTGCCCAATCTGTTCGGCGAAGCGCCGGCGGTGCAGGTGTCGAGCGGCAAGGCCACGGTCAAGCTAGACTCGACCACGCTGTCGGCGGTCGAAGCTGCGCTCGCCGCGAATCAGATCAAGCCGGACGACGTCACCTTCGACAACTCGGCGACCAACGCGAACATCCGCGTGCGTCTGCCGGACACCGACACGCAATTGCGCGTGAAGGACCTGCTGCAGAAGTCGCTGAACAGCGACCCGACCGACCCGCAGTTCGTCGTGGCGCTGAACCTGCAAAGCGCGTCGCCGCGCTGGCTGACCGCTTTGCACGCGCTGCCGATGTACCTCGGTCTCGATCTGCGCGGCGGCGTCCACTTCCTGCTGCAGGTCGACATGGCCGGCGCGCTGAACAAGAAGCTCGATTCGGACGCTTCGGACGCGCGCACGCTGCTGCGTGACAAGAACATCCGCGACGGCGGTGTGAACCGCGTCAACCAGTCGGTGGTGATCAATTTCGCCGACCAGGCGACGGCGGACAACGCAACCAAGCAACTGGGCCGCGGCATCAGCGAACTCCAGTGGGCCTCGCAGCCCGGCCCGGACGGCGGCGTGCAACTGGTCGGCACGTTCACGCCGGCGGTGCAGAAAGCCGTGCAGGACGCCGCGCTCAAGCAGAACATCACCACGCTGCATAACCGCGTGAACGAACTCGGCGTGGCCGAGCCGGTGATCCAGCAGCAAGGCTCGGACCGCATCGTGGTCGAACTGCCGGGCGTGCAGGACACGGCGAAGGCGAAGGACATCATCGGCCGCACGGCCACGCTCGAAGCGCGCCTCGCCGATCCGGTCAACACGCATCCGAATCCGAACGATCCGGTGCCGCCGGGCGACGAGCTGTTCACGCAAGGCAATCAGACGCCGGTGCTGCTGCGCAAGCAGATCATCTTCACGGGCGACCGGATTATCGACGCGTCGGCGGGCTTCGACGAACATCAACGTCCTTCCGTCAACATCCGTCTGGATTCGGCCGGCGGCCGCGCGGTGGCCAGCATCTCGCGCGACAACATCGGCAAGCCGATGGCCATGGTGCTGTTCGAAAAGGGCAAGGGCGAAGTGCTGACGGTGGCGACGATCCAGTCGGAACTGGGCGACCGCTTCCAGATCACCGGCCAGGCCACGCCGCAAGGCGCCGCCGACCTCGCGCTGCTGCTGCGCGCCGGTTCGCTGGCCGCGCCGATGGACATCATCGAAGAACGCACGATCGGCCCGAGCCTCGGCGCGGACAACATCAAGAAGGGCTTCCACTCGGTGGTGTGGGGCTTCGCGGCGATCGCCGTCTTCATGATCGCGTACTACATGCTGTTCGGCGTGATCTCGATGATCGGCCTGTCGGTCAACCTGCTGCTGCTGATCGCCGTGCTGTCCATGCTGCAGGCCACGCTCACCTTGCCGGGTATCGCGGCTATCGCGCTCGCGCTCGGTATGGCGATCGACGCGAACGTGCTGATCAACGAACGCGTGCGTGAAGAACTGCGCCACGGCGCGCCGCCGCAACTGGCCATCCAGAACGGCTACGCGCACGCCTGGGCGACGATTCTCGACTCGAACGTCACCACGCTGATCGCCGGTATCGCACTGCTCGCGTTCGGCTCAGGGCCGGTGCGCGGCTTTGCGATCGTGCACTGTATCGGCATTCTGACGTCGATGTTCTCGGCCGTGTTCTTCTCGCGCGGCATCGTCAACCTCTGGTACGGCGGCAAGAAGAAGCTGAAGTCGCTGGCCATCGGCCAGGTGTGGCGTCCGGATACGGTGCCCGCGGGCTCGGCCGCTTACCTCGGCAGCGAAGACGCCGCGACCGACACCGCGCAAGCCGTCGCCGCGGTCACCGCCAAGCCGTCGAAGGCCAAGGCAGCGGTCGCGCAAGCACGTGCCGGCAAGCCGACCGTGCGCCGCCGCAACGCGCCGGGTTCGTCGACAGGTTCGTCGCCGGGTTCCTCGAGCACGCCGCAGAAACCGGGTTCATCCCGCTGAGTCCCGGAGAACAAGACCATGGAATTTTTCCGTTTTCGCAAAGACATTCCGTTCATGCAGCGTGCGTTGATTTTCAACGCGATCTCGCTGCTGACGTTCCTTGCTGCTGTGTTCTTCCTAGTGCATCGCGGGCTGCATCTGTCGGTGGAGTTCACCGGCGGTACCGTCATCGAAGTGCAGTATCCGGGCGCCGCGCCGCTGGAGCCGGTGCGCGGCACGCTGGGCAAACTCGGTTATGCCGACGCCCAGGTGCAGAACTTCGGCACCTCGCGCGACGTGCTGATCCGTCTGCCGCTCAAGCAGGGCTATACGTCCGCGCAACAGAGCGATCAGGTGATGACCGCGCTGAAGGCCGAGACTCCGCAGGTACAACTGCAGCGTGTCGAGTTCGTCGGCCCGCAGGTCGGCAAGGAGCTCGCCACCGACGGCCTGCTCGCGCTGGCCTGTGTGGTGGTCGGCATCGTGATCTACCTGTCGTTCCGCTTCGAATGGAAGTACGCGGTGGCCGGCGTGATCGCGAACTTGCACGACGTGATCATCATTCTCGGCTTCTTCGCGTTCTTCCAGTGGGAGTTCTCGCTGTCGGTGCTGGCCGCGGTGCTGGCAGTGCTCGGCTACTCGGTGAACGAATCGGTGGTTATCTTCGACCGGATTCGGGAGACCTTCCGCCGCGAGCGCAAGCTGACCGTGATCGAGGTGATCAACCACGCGATCACCAGCACGATGTCGCGAACCATCATCACCCACGGCTGTACGCAGATGATGGTGCTGTCGATGTTCCTGTTCGGCGGCCCGACGCTGCACTACTTCGCCTTGGCGCTGACGGTCGGTATTCTGTTCGGTATCTACTCGTCGGTGTTCGTCGCCGCGGCGCTCGCCATGTGGTTCGGCGTGAAGCGCGAAGATCTGATCAAGGACAAGAAGGATCGCACCGATTCCGACGATCCGAACGCAGGCGCGCAAGTCTGATTCTGGCGTAGTTTCAGACCTCGCAATGCAAAAGGCCGGTTCATCGCGAACCGGCCTTTTGCGTTTACCGCCGCCCTTGCTCCGCCATCACACTGCTCTATCCCGCAGCAGCGTCAGAAGGCGTCCGCTTCAGCGAAAGCCTAGCTTACGCCGCGCCGCCATCAGCGCGACGAGGCTCACGATCGCGGCGAAAATCAGGTAGTAACTCGGCGCGGCCTTCGAGCCCGTAAAGCTGATCAGCCACGCGATGATGAACGGCCCGAAGCCGCCGAAGATCGTCACTGCGATGTTATAAGCCAGCGACATGCCGGTCGTGCGCGTTTGCACCGGGAACATCTCCGAGAGCAGTCCTGGCAGCGCCGCGAAATAGCCGGTCATCAGAAAGCCGAACACGATCTGCATGGTGATCAAGGTGCCGAAGGTCGGATGCGCGACCAGATACACGAAGGCCGGGTAGATGAGGACAAGCAGCAGCAGCGCCGACGTCAGCATGATCGTGGTGCGTCCGTGCCGGTCCGACAGATGGCCGATCAGCGGCGAGAACACCATCTGGATCAAACCGGTCAGCGCGATCGCCGCGAACGCGACGGACGGCGCCAATCCCAATTGCTTCACGCCGAATGTCGGCATGAACAGCACCAGATAGGTCGAGACCGTGCCGAGCACCACCACGCCGATCGCGATCAGGAGGCGCAATTTCTGGCTGGTGAAGGTGTCGCGCAGCGGCGTCTCGGTCGTTTCGGCCGCGAGAAACTCGGGCGTCTCGTCGAGCTTCGTGCGGATGTACCACGCGACCGGCCCGATCAGCAGACCAAAAATGAACGGCACGCGCCAGCCCCAGGAACCCATCTGCTCCGGCGAGAGTTTGCCGGTGAGCAACACACCGAAGCCGGCGGCGAGCAACGTAGTGAGCCCCTGGCTCGCCACCTGCCAGCTCGCGAAGAAGCCGCGCCGCCCCGGCACATGCTCCGCGAGAAACGCGGTGGCGCTGCCGAACTCGCCGCCGGCCGAAAAACCTTGCATCAAACGCGCCAACACGAGAATCACCGGCGCGGCGAGGCCGATACTTTGATAGGTCGGCAGGATCGCGATGATCAGCGTGCCGGCCATCATCAGCAGGATCGAGAGCGTGAGCGCCGCCTTGCGGCCGGCGCGGTCAGCGTATGCGCCGATCACGATCGCGCCGAGCGGCCGCATGAAGAACGACACGCCGAATGTGCCGAGCGTGAGGAGCAGCGAGACCGTGTCGTTACCGGCCGGGAAAAACAGCTTCGCGATGATCACCGCGAAAAACCCGTACACCACCAGATCGAACCATTCCAGCGCGTTACCGATAGAGGCCGCGATCACCGCGCGCCACGAATTCTGCCGGCTCCCCGCCAGGCTTGCTGCCGTCGTTGCATTCATGCAGATCTCCAAGTCGCGCGAAATATTATTCATGTTGGCTGACGCCTGAAACGCCCGACTGGATGCGCGCACAACCAATACGGTGCCTGCGCTCTATGTACCCGAAAAATTAATACGACGCGAGTGCGAAATTGCGCTATGCCGCCGCATAAGGCTTCCAGCGTGTCAGACGGCCAAGAAAAAACCGCTTCATCGCAAAAGCGAACGAAGCGGTTTTTTTGTTGCGGCGCAATGCGCCGCGCAACTCAATAGCCCAACTCAAAAGACGCGTTAGGCCCTTATTGCTTGATGCCTTCGGATTGAATGTGCAGCTTGGTATCCATGCTGAAGCCGTATTTGGTGCCGAAATCCATGCCGTAGTCGGCGCGGCTGAAATGCGCGCTCGCTTCCACGCCGCACACTTCGCGCTTGAGCATCGGATGCGGCATGCACTTGAACGAATCGATCTTCAGATTCAGCGGCTTGGTGACGCCGTGCATCGTCAGGTTGCCGATCACTTCGACCGGCTTGTCGCCGTCGAACTTGATGTCGGTGCCCTTATAAGTCGCCGACGGATACTTGGCGACGTCGAAGAACTCGTTCGACTTCAGATGCTCGTCGAGCTTGCCGTTGCCCGTTTCGATCGACGCCGGATCGACCGTCACGTCGACCGTGCCGGTTTTCGCCGCGCGGTCGAGCGTGACCGTGCCGGAACTCTTGGTGAACTTGCCGCGCCACACCGAGAGGCCGCCGAAGTGATCCGCCTCGAAGCTCGGATACGTGTGGGTCGGGTCGAGCTGATAGGTATCCGCGGCCGCGAACGCGCCGAACGAGAAAGAAGAAGCCAGCGCGCCGACGGCGATCAACATGGATGTTTTCAATTCAAGCTCCTGGGTTCTGGAAAAAAGGCTGCCGCGCCCGAACGGCGCGGCACACATCACTTGTGTGCTGCAACGATATGAAACTTGATGACGACCTCGTCAGCGACCACGGAGGTGTCCTTCCATTCGCCGGTGCCGATGTCGAATTGCGAGCGCTTGATCGGCAGCGACCCGTCGAAGGTTTGCACGGCGCCCTGCTGGGACACCGTGACCGGCACCACCACCGTCTGCGATTTACCCTTGATGGTCAGCTTGCCGGTCACCTTGAACTGGTTGCCGCCGGCCGGCGCGATCGCGCTCGAGACGAAGGTGGCGCTCGGATAGGTCTTCGCGTCGAACCAGTCCTTGCCGCGCACCTGGTCGTTGTAGCTTTCGTCGCCGAGGTCGTAGCTGGCCACGTCGATGCTGAGCTGCGCGGTGCCGTCGGCCGGTTTGGCCGGATCGAACTTGAGCTGCGCGTTGAACTTGCCGAACTTGCCTTCCACCGGCACGTTCATCTGCTTCGACGTGGCCGTCACCGAACTCTTTGCGACGTCGACTTGCGCGAGAGCGCTGCCGGCCACCGTCAGCGAGGTCGCGGCGAAAGCGGCGAGCATGTAGCGATAAAACGAGACCTTCATGGTTGTCCTTATTTGAGGAAAGGGAGCATGCGCGAGAGCAGGCCGTCGCGATCCAGCCATTGATGCTTGAGCGCGGCCGCGACGTGCAACGCGACCAGCACGAGCAAGGTGTAATTCAGCGTGATGTGCACGTTCTTCAGGAGTTCCTTGAGATGCGGGTCCGGCGCAATCAGGCGCGGCAGCGGAATCAGCCCGAGGTACACCACCGGTATGTTGGCCGCCGAGCTATACAGATAGCCCGAGGCGGGAATCGCGATCATCAGCACGTACAGCAGCAGGTGCACGAGATGCGCGGCGCCGCGCTGCCAGACCGGCATGCGGCGCGGCATCACGGGGGCCGCGTGCGTGGCGCGCCACAGAATGCGCAGGACGGCGAGCGCGAACACCGTCACACCGATCCATTTGTGCCACGAGAAGTACTTCAGCTTGGTGGGCGTGAAGCCCGGGATATCGGTCATCACCCAGCCGAGCGCGAAGCCGCACACGATCAGCAACGCGATCAGCCAATGCAAGGCGATGGCAGTCCGCGTGTACGACTCCCGGCTGCTGAATGAAGGATTGAGTGCCATGACAGGTCAACGCAAGCTAAGTGAGGTTAACGGCGCAGCCCGCACTGCTATTCCAGGTACCGATGCGCAGCGCATCGGCGCGTACGATCGGACCATGCCTGCTGCGGCACGCGCCAAGGCGGCCATGCTACCCCAACCGGAAAAAACTGGCTGCGGCCCGCTGATATGCCGCGGACCGGCCACTCCAGCGACATGCCCCCCGTATTGAACAATTGGGGACGGAGGGTGTCAGAGTTATACCGAATCCATGTAGGATCAACGGTCCGCCGAAAAGACCGTCGCGGCCCACGGTCCGCAGCCCGTGCGACGGTCTGTGCGACGGCCGGGCGCGTTTTGGTACTATTACCCCACCCTTTTATCAGACCTGCCGTAGAACGGGCATTGCACGCTTCCCCTCACACCGTCGGCCCTTTGCCCTATGGACCATGACAATCTGATCGCGTGCCATGAATGCGATACGCTGTTCCGCAAGCCGCGGCTTGTCGGGCGCACGGTCGCGCGCTGTCCGCGTTGCGGAGCGACGCTCTATCGCGGCGTGTCCCGCAAGCTCGACGCCATCAGCGCGATGACGCTCGGCGCGCTGATCACTTTCCTGATCGCGCAGGGCTTCCCGATCGTCGAACTCGAAGCCAACGGCATTACCTCGCAGACCACGCTGTTCGGCGCGCTCGTCGCGCTGTGGGGCGAGGAGATGCAGATTGTCGCGATCATGGTGTTCTGCTCGACCATTCTGTTTCCGCTGACCGAGCTCGTCGCGCTGCTCTATGTGCTGATCCCGCTGCGCGCAGGCTATGTGCCGCCCGCCTTCAACCAGGTGCTGCGCGCCATTCAGTTCGTGCGCCCGTGGGGCATGATCGAAGTGTTCATGCTCGGCGTGCTGATCACGATCGTGAAGATGGTCAGCCTCGCGCGCGTGATTCCGGAAGCGGCGCTGTTCGCGTTCGGCGTGCTCACGCTGATGTTCGCGGTGGTGGTCACGTTCGATCCGCGCATTCTGTGGGACCTCGCCGACGAACTCGGCGCCCGCAACCAGCGGCCGCTGCCGCGCACCTCCGCCGATAGCGCGGCGGCCGCCGTCAGTTCGGTCGCCGGACCGCCCGCGCCGCCCGAGGTGCACGCCGCGGCAGCGCCCGACGTGCAGACTGCACCGTCCGCCTTGCCCTCGGCCGCGCCGCCGGCGCCATCGGTGCGACGCCGAGGATGAGCACGCCATGAAATACGTCACCGCGAAACGCGCGGGCCTGCTCAGTTGTCATGCGTGCGGACGCGTCGAACCGCGCATCCGCTCCGTCACGCCGCAGCATTGCGGACGCTGCGGCTCGCGCCTGCACTCGCGCAACCCCGACAGCCTCATGCGCACCTGGGCGCTGCTGATCGCCGCCGCGCTCCTGTATATTCCCGCGAATCTGCTGCCGGTGATGCACACCTCGTCGCTGCTCGGTTCCGAAGACGACACCATCATGAGCGGCGTCGTCTATTTCTGGACCTCGGGCGACTGGCCGCTGGCGGTGATCGTGTTCATCGCCAGCATCATGGTACCGATGCTCAAGCTGAGCGTGCTCGTGCTGCTCACCGTCACGGCGCAGCGCCATTCGCGCTGGCGGCCCGACCAGCGCACCACGCTTTACCGGATGGTCGAGCGGATCGGGCGCTGGTCGATGCTCGACGTGTTCGTCGTCACGCTGACCGTCGCGCTGGTGCGCTTCAAATCGCTTGCCGTCATTACGGCCGGCCCCGGGGCGATCGCCTTCGGCTCAGTGGTGATTCTGACCATGATGGCCTCCATGCAATTCGATCCCCGACTCATCTGGGATGACGTGGAAGGCGGCGTGAACGGCAGTACCCAAAAACCTCAGGATCTCAAACATGACTAGCCCGCAAGAACCGACGCCCGCCTCCGATGCGCCGCGCAACGATTCGAACGGACCGAAGCTTCCGCCCCAACTCCCAGACCCTGAAATTGAGCCGCGCAGCCGCTGGCTGCCTTCCCTCGTCTGGGTGATTCCGCTGATCGCCGCGCTGATCGGCATCGCGCTCGTGATCAAATCGGTGACCCAAAGAGGCCCGACCATCACGATCAGCTTCATCAGCGCCGAAGGCCTCGAACCTGGCAAGACCAAGGTGAAGTACAAGGACGTCGATGTCGGCTCGGTGAAGACCATCACGCTGTCGAAAGATCTGTCCCACGTGCTGGTGCAGGTGCAATTGACCAAGGAAGGCGAAGATTTCGCGGTCAAGGATTCACGTTTCTGGGTGGTGCGGCCGCGCGTCGGCGCGAGCGGCGTGTCGGGTCTCACTACGCTGCTCTCGGGCGCGTACATCGGTGCGGACGCCGGGCACTCGCCCGATAGCGAGAAGAATTTCGTCGGCCTCGAAACGCCGCCGCCGATCACCGGCGACCAGAAGGGCCACCAGTTCGTCCTGCACGGCGACTCGCTCGGCTCGATCGACATCGGCTCGCCGATCTTCTACCGGCGCGTGCAGGTCGGCCAGGTGGTCGGCTTCTCGCTCGACAAGGACGGCACCGGCGTGACCATGCAGGTCTTCGTGTCCGCGCCGTTCGACCAGTACGTCGGCACCAATTCGCGCTGGTGGCATGCAAGCGGCGTCGATCTGCGGCTTGATTCCAGCGGCTTCAAGCTGAACACGCAGTCGCTGGCCACGGTGATCGTGGGCGGCTTGTCGTTCCAGTCGCCGCCGGGCCAGGGCGTGGGCGCGCAGGCGCCGAACAACATGACGTTCCGGCTCGGCTCCGACGAAGCGGATGCGATGCGCGAACCGGACGGCGTGCCGTTGCGCGTAGTGATGAATTTCAACCAGTCGCTGCGTGGGCTGTCGGTCGGCGCGCCGGTCGATTTCCGCGGCATCGTGCTGGGCCAGGTGACCAACATCAGCATCGACTACGATCCGAAAACGCGCAGCTTCACGATGCCGGTGACCATGAACCTGTACCCCGACCGTCTCGGCAAGCGCTTCCGCGAGACCGCGCCGGTGCCGGGCACGCTCGCCGGTCAAACGCTCCTGCAACAGCTCGTCAAGCACGGTTTGCGCGGCCAGTTGCGCACCGGCAATCTGATCACGAGCCAGTTGTATGTCGCGCTGGATATCTTCCCGAAGGCGCCGCCGGCGACCGTCGACGTGGCGAGCGATCCGCTCGAACTGCCGACGATTCCGAACACGCTCGACGAGTTGCAGCTTCAGGTCGCCGACATTGCGAAGAAGCTCGACAAGGTGCCGTTCGATCAGATAGGCAACAACCTCAACAGCGCGCTGAAGAACGCCGATCAACTCTTCACGCGACTCGACAAGGAAGTCGTGCCGCAGGCCCGCGACACCCTCGCCGCGGCGAAGCAGACCTTCGGTTCGGCCGAGGCGACGTTGCAGCAGGATTCGCCGTTGCAGTCGGATGTTCATCAGGCATTGCAGGAATTGACGCACACATTGCAGTCGCTGAATGCGCTGTCGGATTATCTGGAACGTCACCCCGAATCGCTGTTGCGCGGTAAATCAGGAGATAAACCATGATGTTTGCCCGGCTCCCCCGCCCGCCGCGCGGGCTCGTGCGCGGCGCTTTTGTTGCCGGCGCTCTGGCCGGACTCGTGGCGCTGGCGGCGTGCTCGTCGCCTTCGAGCCGCTTTTATACGCTGGGTGCCGACAGTACTTCCGGCTCCGTCGCGCCGGTCAGTGCCCGGACCTCGGCCGCGCCGGCGTGGCTGATCGAAGTTGCGCCGATCGACGTGCCGCCGCAGGTGTCGAAGAATCAGCTGGTCGTGCAGACGGGACCGACGCAGGTCAAAGTGCTCGAAGAAGAGCGCTGGGCCTCGCTGCCGGGCGACGAGATCCGCCGGGCTTTGTCGACGAGTCTGACGCAGCAGCTCAACACGATCGATGTGTATGGGACCGCTTATCCGGATGGGACGCCGGTGTATCGGGTCAGCATGAATGTGCAGCGGTTCGAGTCATGGCCCGGTTCGCATGCGTTGATCGATGCGGTGTGGAGCGTGCGGGCTGTGCGCAGTACTGCGGTGATGACTTGCCGGAGTGTGGTGAGTGAGCCGGTTAGCGGTGGGTATGACGCGCTGGTTGAGGGGCATCGGCGGGCGTTGCAGGAAATCTCCGCGCAAGTTGCTTCGGCTGTGCAGGCTATGGCGGCTTCGGCTCCGCAGGGTAAGGGTGCGTCCGCTGGCAAAGTTGCGGCTGTAGCTACGCCGCCTTGTCCTTCTGCGGGTGGAGCGGCTGTCGCCGGCAGTTGAAGGTTTTTCGTTCGCCGCAGCGATTTGATTTGGCTGTGGTCTTCGCGGTGTTGGCCTTTCCTTGAATTCATGGTGGTCTATTGGCGTTGCCCCTGTGCGGGGCGGCACCTACTTCTCTTTGCCGGCCGCAAAGAGAAGTAGGCAAGAGAAAGCGGCTTGAACCGCTAACTCTTAAGCGGGTCCCCTGGCTTGGAGGGAATAGTGGTCCATCTGGAATCTGTCGGCTCGCACATTCGGCGTAAGTGACAAGGCACTCATACTTCCCGCCTCGCGCTGCGCGCTCGCCGGAACGGTCTGCTTGAAAACAGGGCCTTCGTTTGGGCGCGACGGGGCCATCGGCTTCGCCTCGGTGAAATGCCGAAAATACGTGAGATTGCGTGGCGCGATGGTATGCCACGACACCGCGTGAGGTGAGAACGCCGCCGAGCAAACGCAGCCGCTGGCTGATGATTACCGCGCAGCGCGCGCAGCGCCGCCGGAAGAATGAGCGCCTTGTCACTCACGCGGAATGCGCGAGAACACAGATTCCAGATGTACCACTCCCGCGACTGCGCGAGACACCCGCTTATGAGCTGGCGGTGTGAAGCGGCTTTCTTTGCCTACTTTCTTTGCCGCGGCAAAGAAAGTAGGTGCCGCCCCGCACAGGGGCAACGCCAATAGACCACCGTGAATTCGAGGAAAGGCCAACACCACAAAAACCGCCACGCAGGCACCCATGCAAAAGCACAACACCCCGACCGCGTACAATAGCGCCTTATCCAACGCCTTCCGGCAACCTCAATGTCCTTCGATTTCTTCCTCCCTTGCCCGCGCGGCCTTGAAGCCTCGCTTGCGGCTGAACTCGCCGAAATTGCCGCCCAACACCTGAACGGCGCCCCGTTCACGGCCGGCGCACAAGTGCCGGGCGGCGTGCATTTCCGCGGAGGCTGGGCCGCCGGCATGGCCGCCAACCTGTATTCGCGTCTCGCGAGCCGCGTGCTGCTGAAAATCGCGCATCGCCCGTATCGCAGCGAGCAGGACATTTATGCGCTCGCAGTCGAACAGCGTTGGGAACAATGGTTTTCGGCGAACGAAACGCTGCGCGTGGACGTCACGGCGATCAAATCGCCGCTGCGCAGCCTGGAATTCACGACGCTGCGCGTCAAGGACGCCATCTGCGATCGTCTGCGCGAAGTCAGCGGCGCGCGTCCAAGCATCGACACCGCCATGCCCGACGTGCGCGTGTTCGCCTTTCTCACCGCCACCGACTGCACGCTGTATCTCGACACCTCGGGTGATCCGCTCTTCAAGCGCGGCTGGCGCCTCGACAAGGGCGCAGCGCCGCTGCGCGAGAATCTGGCCGCAGGCATTCTGCGTTTGACCGGCTGGACCGCCGGCACTCCTCTGTACGACCCGATGTGCGGCAGCGGCACATTCCTCGCGGAAGCCGCGCAGGTGGCGCTGAATATTGCGCCGGGCGCGGAACGGCGCTTCGGCTTCGAGAAGCTCAAGCAATACGAAGCCAAAACCTGGCAAACACTCAAGGCCGCCGCGCTCGACGCGAAGCACGCCGCGCGCAGTTCGCGCGCCGATCTGCAAATCTTCGGCAGCGATATTTCCGGCGACATGCTCGACAAGGCGCGCGCCAACTTCCAGCGCGCCGGCTTGCCGTCGATTCCCCTCAAACAGGTCGACGCGCGCGGCATGACGCCGCCGACGTCCGCCGCAGGCATACTCGTCGCCAATCCGCCGTATGGCGAACGGATCGAAGTGCGCGGGCGCAATGCCCGCGGCGAGCTTCGCGAAGGCCGCGGCAATCGTGAGAGCCGCGAAGACGAGGGTTTTCGTCGCGCGCAGGAAGAAACGCCGGACAGCGAATTTTTCCAGTCGCTCGGCGATGCGCTCAAGCAGCGCTTCACCGGCTGGCACGCATTCATCCTGACATCGGATCGCAAGCTGCCGGGCCAGTTGCGTCTGCGTGAATCGACCAAGACGCCGCTCTTTAACGGCGCGCTCGAATGCCGTCTGTTCCGCTTCGATCTGATCGCGGGCAGCGTGCGGCAGCGTCCGCAGAGCGACACGCCGGCGGCGTGAGGTGCGCTGCGTCTGACAGGGAGTATGACGACGAAAACCGCGGACTGGCTCCGCGGTTTTTTTTCGCCTGTGGCTTGCGTGCCGTCCGTTTTTTGCAGCGCCTCATTCATCGCTCCTGCCACCTCCTACTGACACCACGCTGTCAGTAGCACCCCCGCACACTCCTTCTCACGCCATCCGGCGCCTTACACGGCTTACCCGCAATCCACAGGAGAGTGACATGTCCGCATCATCCAAAGTTGTTGCATGGTTCGAGATTCCATCCGTCGATTTCGATCGCGCCGTCCGTTTCTATGAAGCGGCGCTCGACGTCAAACTGAATGTCCAGGAAGTCGGCGGCCAGCCGATCGCCGTGTTCGGCTACGAGGAGCCGGCGACCGGCGGCGCGATCGTCCACAGCCCGTCGATGACCCCGACCGAAGACGGCGTGCTCGTCTATCTGAACGCGCAACCGACCGTCGACGCTACCCTCGCGCGAGTCGAGCAAGCCGGCGGCAAGACCGACGGTCCGGTGATCAAACTGCCGCAGGACATCGGCTATATCGCGTTCTTCACCGATACGGAAGGCAACCGCCTCGGCCTGCACTCGCGGACCAACGGCTAAACGCAACACAACGCTCGTGCGCGGCGGCCGGCGAGCACCGCGCACGAACGCCGACCGGAGCGCGGCATGCGGCGCTATCATCGCGGGACTGTCCCCGTCCTCTTCTACAAGACGCCCACGATGACGCGCCGCGCCGACCGCCTGTTCCAGATCGCCGAACTGCTGCGCGGACGGCGTCTGACCACTGCGCAACAACTCGCCGACTGGCTGCATATCTCGCTGCGCACGGTCTATCGCGACGTGCGCGATCTGCAACTGTCAGGGGTGCCGATCGAAGGCGAAGCCGGTATCGGCTACCGTCTGAGCCGCGCGGCAAGTTTGCCCCCGCTCACCTTCACCGCCGATGAACTGGCCGCGCTCGCCGCGGGCGCGCGCATGCTCGAGTCGTGGGGCGGCGCCGGATTCGCGGGCGGCGCGCGCGGAGCGCTCGCCAAGATCGCCTCGGCCATGCCCGCCGACAAGCGCGCGACGCTGGAAAGGCTCGCGGTCTTCGCGCCATCGTTTCACATCAAAGGGGATTTTTCCGCGCAATTGGACGCGCTGCATCGCGCGATCGACACGCGGCATGTGGTGAGCTTTGCCTATGTCGATGTGAATGGCGCGGCGACCGAGCGTCGTGTCTGGCCGCTCGCCCTCGCCTATTGGGGCGCGCGCTGGACGCTCGGTGCGTGGTGTGAATTACGGAGCGATTTCCGCAATTTCGGGCTGGAGAAGATTCAGAATCTTCAGGTGCTCGAACAATATCCAGATCAGGAAGGCAGGCGACTCGCGGACCTGTTGCGGCATGTGAATGCGAAGCCGAAGTGAGGATCGCGGTTCGCCGCTGCGAGGCAAACCGCGATCTCGTTCCTTGCGCGCAGGCTTATTCCACCGCCTTCACCATGTCTTCGATCACCTTCTTCGCATCGCCGAACACCATCATCGTCTTGTCCATGTAGAACAGGTCGTTGTCGAGCCCGGCGTAGCCCGCTGCCATCGAGCGCTTGTTCACGATGACCGTACGCGCCTTGTACGCCTCGATGATCGGCATGCCCGCGATCGGCGACTTCGGATCGTTCTTCGCGGCCGGATTCACCACGTCGTTTGCACCGAGCACCAGCACCACGTCGACCTGACCGAACTCGCCGTTGATGTCGTCCATTTCATAGACCATGTCGTACGGCACTTCGGCTTCGGCGAGCAGCACGTTCATGTGCCCCGGCATCCGTCCGGCCACCGGGTGAATCGCGTACTTCACCTCGATGCCCTTCTCGACCAGCTTGTCGGTCAGCTCCTTCAACGCATGCTGCGCCCGCGCGACCGCCAGACCATAACCCGGCACGATCACCACGGTTTCAGCATTGCCGAGCATAAACGAGGCATCGTCAGCCGAACCGGATTTCACCGGACGCTGCTCCGCCGACCCACCTGCCGCAGCCGCACCCGGTTCATTGCCGAAGCCGCCGAGAATCACGTTGAAGAACGAGCGGTTCATCGCGCGGCACATGATGTACGAGAGGATCGCACCGGACGAACCCACCAGCGAGCCTGCGATGATCAGCATCGGATTGTTCAGCGAGAAGCCGATGCCCGCCGCCGCCCAGCCCGAGTACGAGTTCAGCATCGACACCACCACCGGCATATCCGCGCCGCCGATCGGGATGATGATCAGCACCCCCAGCACGAACGCGATCACCGTCATGATGATGAACGGCAGCCACGATTGCGTGAGGAAGAAGATCACGCCGAAGCCGAGCATCGCGAGCGCGAGCAGCAGGTTGATCAGATGCTGGCCGCCGTACACCACCGGCGCGCCCTGGAACAGCCGGAACTTGTACTTGCCCGAGAGCTTGCCGAACGCGATCACCGAACCGGAGAACGTAATCGCGCCGACGAACGTTCCGATGAACAGTTCGACCCGATTACCGTAAGGCAGGAAGCCCGGCGTCGTGTTCTCCGGATCGACGAGCCCGAACGCCGACGGCTCCGACACCACCGCATACGCGATACACACGGCAGCGAGACCGATCAGCGAGTGCATTGCCGCGACCAGTTCCGGCATCTTGGTCATCTCGACGCGCGCGGCGACGAACGCACCGATCGCGCCGCCGATCACCAGCGCGACCAGCAGCAAACCAAGCCCCAGCCCAAGATTCGAACCGAGCCCGTTAGCCTGTTTGACGATGAGCGCGATGGTCGTAACGATCGCAATCGCCATCCCGACCATGCCGAAGGTGTTGCCAATGCGCGCCGTCTTCGGATTCGACAGCCCCTTGAGCGCCTGAATGAAGCAGACCGACGCGACCAGATAAAGCAGCGTGACGACGTTCAGACTCATTACGCGTTCTCCTTGGCAGCGGCGGGGAGCTTCTTCGGTTCTTTCTTGCGGAACATCTCCAGCATTCGTCGTGTGACGAGAAAGCCGCCGAACACGTTCACTGCCGCCAGTGCGACCGCGAGCGTGCCGAAGAACTTGCCGGGGGTGCCCAAGGTCAGGCCCGCGGCGAGCATTGCGCCGACGATCACGATCGCCGAAATCGCGTTGGTCACGGCCATCAGCGGCGTGTGCAGCGCGGGCGTGACGTTCCAGACCACGTGGTAGCCGACGTAGATCGCCAGCACGAAGATGATCAGGTTGATGACGGTGTGGTTGATGACTTCCATCGCCGCTCTCCTTAAGCCTTGCGCGTGACTTCGCCGTCACGGGCCAGCAGCGTGGCCGCGACGATATCGTCCGCGAGATCGATATTCAGGGCGCCTTCCTTCGTGATGATCAGCTTCAGGAAGTCGAGCAGGTTACGTGCGTAGAGCGAGGACGCGTCGGCGGGCACCATCGAAGCGAGATTCGTATAGCCGACGATGGTCACGCCGTGTTTGATGACGACCTTGTCCGCTTCAGTGAGCGGGCAGTTGCCACCGCGCTGGCCTTCGTACTCGGCACCGCGGCCCGCGGCGAGGTCGATCAGCACGGAGCCGGGTTTCATCGCCTGCACGGTTTCGACCGAGATCAGCGTCGGCGCGGCGCGGCCAGGGATCAGCGCGGTGGAAATCACCACGTCGGCCTGTTTGGCCCGTTCGTGGACCAGCGCGGACTGGCGCGTGAGCCACGAAGGCGGCATCGGCCGCGCATAGCCGCCGACGCCCTGCGCGGCTTCGCGCTCCTCGTCGGTTTCGTAGGGCACGTCGAGAAACTTCGCGCCGAGCGATTCGATCTGCTCTTTCACCGCTGGACGTACGTCGGAGGCTTCGATCACGGCGCCCAGGCGCTTGGCGGTCGCGATCGCCTGCAAACCGGCCACGCCCGCGCCGAGAATCAGCACGCGCGCCGCTTTCACGGTGCCCGCTGCGGTCATCAGCATCGGCATGAAGCGCGGATAGAGCGTAGCGGCCAATAAAACCGCCTTGTAGCCCGCGATGTTCGCCTGCGACGACAGCACGTCCAGACTCTGCGCGCGCGTGGTTCTCGGCGCGGCTTCGAGCGCGAACGCGGTCACGCCCGCTGTCGCCAGCTTTAATGAGTTTTCGGTATTAAACGGATCGAGCATGCCGACCAGCGTCGCGCCGCGTTTAAGCAACGGCAACTCGGCATCGGTGGGCGACTGAACCTTCAGGACGAGTTCAGCGCCAAAAGCGGTCGCCGCATCGACGATCTCCGCGCCGGCGGCCGTAAAGGCATCGTCTGGAAAGCTGGCGCCGGTCCCGGCGCCGCTCTGGATCGTGACCCGGTGGCCCTGGGTCACATACTTCTTGACCGTTTCGGGCGTCGCGGCGACGCGGGTTTCGTGCGCGCGCGTCTCGGCTGGCACTCCGATGTGCATCTTGTTCCTCCTCGACTTCCTGTTTTACGACAGATCGGCCGACGAGGCCCGCCGGCTTGCGAGTGCAACGGCTAACGCCTCACTTTAACCGAAACAGGGGGGTGCGCAGAAATCGGGGACAATCCGGGGGTGCCCGGCGGACCGGCCCGACGTCGCGGACGGCGAGCGGCCGGCCCGCCGGTCGTGCCTGTCACCCGCAACCGGCCGCCCGTCGCCGGCCGGCCGCTTCCCGGCAGGCGAGGCCCATAAACGGTAAAATGCGCACCCATGAAACCGGAAACCTGGCTGCCGCACGTCACCGTCGCGGCCATCGTCGAGCGTGACGGGCGTTTTCTCGTGGTCGAGGAGCATACCGTCGACGGCCTGCGCCTGAACCAGCCCGCGGGCCATCTGGAAGCCGGCGAGACGCTGGTGGAAGCGGTGATCCGCGAAACGCTCGAGGAAACCGCCCACCCGTTTGCGCCCGAGGCGCTGGTGGGCATGTACATGACCCATTTCGAGCGGCCCGGCAGTGAGGGCGTGACCTACCTGCGCTTCACCTATTGCGGCACCGGCGGCGCAGCCGATCCGCAGCGCGCCCTCGACCCCGACATCGTCCGCACGTTGTGGATGAGCGCCGACGAATTGCGCGGCTGTCCCGAACGGCACCGCACGCCGCTCGTCATGCAATGTCTCGACGATTACCTCGCGGGCCGGCGTTTCCCGCTCGACTTCGTGCACACGCATTCGGTCGGGCAAAAAAGATAGCCGCAACGAGCGGCCAACCCACGATCCATGAAGTCACGCAGCACCCAGTGAGCATCTTATGAGCAAGCAGAAAGTCGTAGTAGGCATGTCGGGCGGCGTCGATTCGTCGGTTACCGCATGGCTGCTGAAGGAACAGGGCTACGACGTGGTCGGCCTGTTCATGAAAAACTGGGAAGACGACGACGACAGCGAATACTGCTCGACGCGGCAGGACTGGATCGACGTGGTCTCGGTGGCGGACCTGATCGGCATCGACGTCGAAGCGGTCAACTTCGCCTCCGAATACAAAGACCGCGTGTTCGCCGAATTCCTGCGCGAATACTCGGCCGGCCGCACGCCGAATCCGGACGTGCTCTGCAACGCCGAAATCAAGTTCAAGGCTTTCCTCGACCACGCCATGTCGCTCGGCGCGGAAACCATCGCGACCGGCCACTATGCGCGCGTGCGCGAGAACGACGGCCGCTTCGAACTGCTGAAGGCGTTCGACCATACGAAAGACCAGTCGTACTTCCTGCATCGGCTGAATCAGGCGCAGTTGTCGAAGACGCTGTTTCCGCTCGGCGAGATTCCGAAAACCAAAGTCCGCGAAATCGCCGAGCAGATCGCGCTGCCCAATGCGAAGAAGAAAGACTCGACCGGCATCTGCTTTATCGGCGAACGGCCGTTCCGCGACTTCCTGAACCGCTATCTGCCGACCAAGCCCGGCCCGATGAAAACCACCGACGGCAAAGTGGTCGGTGAACATATCGGCCTCGCGTTCTACACGTTCGGCCAGCGCAAGGGCATCGGCCTCGGCGGCAGCAAGGACGGCAGCGGCAAGCCGTGGTTCGTCGCCGGCAAGGACATTCCGTCGAACACGCTGTATGTCGCCCAAGGCCATGATCACTCGTGGCTGCTCAGCCATACGCTGTCCGCGGGCAATACCAGCTGGGTGGTGGGCGAGCCGCCGGCGGACGGCTTTGCGTGCGGCGCGAAGACCCGTTACCGGCAAGCGGATGCGCCATGCACGTTTAGCAGAGCGGGCAGCGGCGAAGGCCTCTTCGAGCTGAATTTCGACGCGGCGCAATGGGCTGTCACACCGGGGCAATCTGCGGTGCTCTACGATGGCGACGTGTGCCTCGGCGGCGGCATCATCGAACATGCGGTCACCGGGCGGCCGGTCGCGCGTGAGCCGCAAAAAGCGGCGCTGCTGACCGCCCGTTGATCCAGACGTCCAATCGTGCGGCAACCCGGCCTGGCGCCGCACGCTTCGCTTTCACGTTTCAATCTGCGCTGCGCGTGGCATCCACGCGTTCGCTCTTCAAACCGCAGCTAGCTTCACCATAACAAGCAGTCGCTCGTTTTCCTTTGCGGCGGATTCCGTCTGCGCCGGCAGCGCTGGCGATCCCGCCGTGACGATCCTCACTGCACTGGAGTCCCCATGTTTTCTCGACGTTATCTGGCCATGTGGTGCGCCGCCGCGCTGTTCG
Organism: Paraburkholderia sp. BL9I2N2; assembly: GCF_004339745.1. Taxonomy (GTDB): domain Bacteria; phylum Pseudomonadota; class Gammaproteobacteria; order Burkholderiales; family Burkholderiaceae; genus Paraburkholderia. Next base: position 3,724,362 of record NZ_SMGP01000001.1, read on the forward strand.
CCGTCTGCGCGGCGTTGGCCGCCACGCAGCACATTTCGTGGTTCTGGATCATCGTGCCGCTCGCACTGGTCGCGCTCGGCCTGTTCGACCTGACGCAGCAGCGCCACGCGATCCTGCGCAACTATCCGCTGTGGGGCCACTTCCGTTTTCTGTTCGAATTCATCCGCCCGGAGATCCGCCAGTATTTCGTCGAAGGCGACACGGACGAAAAACCGTTCTCGCGCGCCCAGCGCAGCATCGTCTATCAGCGCGCGAAGAACGACGTCGACAGCCGTCCGTACGGCACCGAACTCGACGTCAAAGCGATCGCGCACGAATGGATCAGCCACTCGCTCGCACCTACCACGCTCGAGAATCACGACTTTCGCATCGTCGTCGGACCGGATCGCGCGCAGCCTTATTCGATGTCGATCTTCAACGTCTCGGCGATGAGCTTCGGCTCGCTGTCAGCGAACGCGATCATGGCGCTGAACCTCGGCGCGAAGAAAGGCAACTTCGCGCACGACACCGGCGAAGGCTCGATGTCGAAATATCACCGCGAGCACGGCGGCGACATCATCTGGGAAATCGCCTCGGGCTACTTCGGTTGCCGCAACGACGACGGCAGCTTTAGCGCGGAGAAGTTCGCGAAACAAGCCGCCGAGCCGCAAGTGAAGATGATCGAGGTGAAGCTCTCGCAAGGCGCGAAGCCGGGCCACGGCGGCGTGCTGCCGGCCGCCAAGATCACGCCGGAAATCGCGGAGACGCGCGGCGTGCCGATGGGCCGCGACTGCATCTCGCCGGCCACGCACTCCGAGTTCTCGACGCCGCGCGGCCTGCTCGAATTCGTCGACCGTCTGCGCACGCTGTCGGGTGGCAAGCCAACCGGCTTCAAGCTGTGCATCGGGCATCCGTGGGAATTCTTCGGCATTGCCAAGGCGATGCTGGAGACGGGCATCCTGCCGGACTTCATCGTCGTGGACGGCGCGGAAGGCGGCACGGGCGCGGCGCCGCTCGAATTCACCGACCACGTCGGCGTGCCCTTGCAGGAAGGTCTGCTGCTGGTGCACAACACGCTGGTGGGCATCGGCTTGCGGCAGCGTATCCGCATCGGCGCGAGCGGCAAGATGATCACCGCGTTCGACATCACCAAGACACTCGCGATCGGCGCGGACTGGGTCAACGCGGCGCGCGGCTTCATGTTCGCGGTGGTTATCACCCCTGTACTTGTTCAACTATTTGGCAGTCGAAGCATCGACTTGTCTCCAGCGGGTTCCCGACATCGCCCCAGCCCGCTTGCTTTCTCCTGAAGCTGCACAAATTTGTTGCAGGTCTTAGTTTGTCGTGATAATTTGTTATCTACCTTTTACTATTATACTTTTAAGAGGCTGCCATCGTTCAACGCACCCTCCATTCTGTGGTCGATATCCCGATTGCGGAAGGCGCCATCGGGATGAGCATCCCTTTCTTGTTTTTGGTGGATGGGGAAATCAGTCTGTACGCGTTGGCGTGGGCGCGTAACCGATTACTGATGGATGAGGCGAGTCCAGCGGGACTGCTGAAAGGTATCTCCGCGATTGGTCGCTTCTACGACTACTATCAACTTGTAGAGGGTGGGAAACCGCTGTCCCCGGAGGGACTGGGTTTCATGCTTTCGAAGTTCTATGAGGCTCGTCAACACGGGCACAAGCATCTGGGATGGGACGCTGTCCGCAAGAAGACTGCTGTCGACGATGTCCGAAATATCAGCGCTTTCTCTGAGTGGTGTGCCAATAACTTCGGACACGTTCCGGCGAATCCCCGTGAACGAAAGTTGGTCTCCGACCTTAATGTGCAAGAGCAGCGTGAGTTTTACGCGGCGCTGCGACATCGAAAAGACTGGGATTCTCTGGCGCACTTAGTGCCAGCGACCGATGCAGGGAAAGGCATCGTAAATCAACCCACGTTCCGCGTTAAGGCAAAACGCCCGAAGCCCGACTACCGTCAAAAATACTTCCCGCCTGACAAGGTACTTCCGCTTATCCGCGCGACACCATCTGTCCGTGACCGGCTCTACTTTCTTCTTCTCTTCTTCGGCGGCGTTCGAGCGTCGGAGCCTCTTCATCTCTTTGTGACGGACGTCAAAATTCGGCCAGACGGCACGGCGCAAGTCACGTTAGGGCATCCAGAAACCAGTACCTACGAATGGGCCGACGCCCTTCGCGGCCACCGGACAGGAAACCGGGCGACCTTCCTGAAGGAGCGCTACTTCTCAGGTCCGCGCAACGTGCTTGCTCAGCGGCATCCGTTACATGCTGGCTGGAAAGGTATGTCTCTCGATGACGGCAGCCGGCAACAATCGGAGGTCCAATGGTTGTTACCAGAGATGGGACGGTACTTTGCCAAGCTGCATGCTGAGTACATGACATCGATTCGTCGACATGTTCGAGACGACCATCCCTATTACTTCGTCAACGAGCGAAGTGGTCGTCACTTCGGAATGCCCGCGAAGCTGTCAAACATGACAAAAGCGTTCGAACGCGCGGCGCGCAGGATTGGCTTATCGACGACAGATGAAGGCGTCCATCTTCACGGTGGACGGCACTTTTATGGTTACTTCTGTGCTTCGCAACTGCGTCTACCTATCGAGACAACGCAGATGCTTATGCACCACGACAGTCTTTTATCCACGAAGGTCTACTACAACTTAACAGGTGATGTAGCCCGGGATGAGTTGCGCAAGGGTCAGGCGAGGCTCGCCTCTGAATTGCCGTCGTTCCTTGACGCTCAACGCCTGTTACTTTCCAAATGAGACTCCAATGACGGTCCGATTCCACAAAGCACCTGGGTCAGGGAAGCTGGTCGCGTTCAATACGAACGACACCGAGTGGGCGCTCTTGGACGAAATCTCAATGGACGAGATGCACGAGTTCATCGCTGAGTATGAGCGCACTAGAATTGACATTTATTGGGACGAGACCATGCTGTCCCGGTCGAAGGACGGGAACCACCTACGCGTATTCGAAAGCACTCGTACAAACAACACTCAATACTTTAAGGCCATGTATTTGCAAACCATGGCCGGCTCCGAACTGCGTGGTAAGCCGCTGATGCAACACATCCGCGCGCTTCCGATAGAGGAACAACGCTCGCTCGTTGCAACGCACAAGCCCAATTCCCTGTTGGAGTTAAAGGCCGTGTTACTGCAACCGAGGAACGTCATCGGCCCCGCCTTCCATGAGATGCTTGAGCAGTGTGGGAGCGTAAGGCCCTTCATTGAAAGCATCACGGGACCGCTGAGCACGACAGCGGCTGAATACCCGTACAGGTATCTTGAACTCTTGACGATGCTATGGGCGAAGGGTCTCTATCTATTTCCGTTCCTCGTCTCGACGTGGCCCACGCCCGCCAAATGGCTTACGTTGACTGACGCCAGATATGCCGGTCCGCGAGCTGCGCTCATCAAAACGGTCTACATGCTTCCCCCGAATACGTCGGCTGACTTTGCATGGTCGCACACGTGCACGTTCTTCGCCGTCTCGGATATCTCGCGTCACGAAGACCTATCGCCCTCGCATATCGACGACTACTATGAGGTACTGTGCGACAGGTTTCCGACCGAGGAGGACAAGAAGAGTAGCAAGGCCCGAGGGCGACTACGCTTCGTCACGACGGCTCTTTTGCAGCGGTTCAACGTCGCCAACCCCGAACATGCCGTCGAAATCAAGCGACGACCCCGCAACAATGTCGCCCCGGAAAAGCGTCGAGTCGATGGTAAGTTCCGGTGGCTCGCAACAGACCGCCCAGAACTAACTGCGTGGGCAGACGCGTTTCGCGGATACATAGACTCGCTTAACACCGCCAGAATATCGTCGAAGGTGAACCGGCTCAACATATTTGGCGACTTCATTTGTACCCTGTTTGAGCCGCCCACTGGCCCGTTGAGCATAGTGCGCAGCAAGCACATTTACGATGCATCCCTGCGTAACAGCAACACGTTTCTCGAACATTTGCGGGCGAATTACGAATCCGCAAAATTCAGAAACGATACGCTGTCGTCGGTGAGACGCTTCTTCGACTGGTTCAATGATTTCCTTGTAGCAACCGGAAGTTCTGACAGCCATACATTCAAAAACCCTATCTTCACATCGGACTCGACCGGCAAAGACGATTCCCCTAGCAAGACGGAGCGGGACTCCCTTCCGCCTTACGTCATCAAGGAGTTGAAGGAGGTCATTCTCGACAATGACTTCGAGTTCCCGAGACGTAACAAGATATCGTCAGTCCACGTGCTGGATAGCGCCAACGGTGACTATAAATGGGTCTTCTATCCGGGCCCCGCCGTATGCCTTTATACGTTGTTCGACACGCCGATTCGTAGCCATCAGGCGCGGTGGCTGGACATCGGAGTCTTTGATGAGTTCGTCTACGACCCATCAACGAACGCGTCCGTGCCCAATCCATCGAAGGATGCCATCCCTGGCCGACGCGAGGGCGTCCTACGACTGGAGCGCGACGGATTGCGAGCAAACGCGTGGCTCACGTTGTGGATTAACACGAACAAGACAGCCGAATACAACACCAAGCAGATTGGTTATGTTATTCCCTACGTGTCGGAACAGCTTGCCGGGCTTCTTCAATTGTCCATCGACTGGCAGAAACGCTACTTACCTGCACTGAAAGCACCGGTCCCCTACATTGCGTATCAAAAGGAAGTTCGAGAGGCGCCTCGACCAAACGACGTCGTCGGCCCGCAAATCGCTCCGCTGTTTCGCGACCCTCGTAACCCCGACCAGATTCAGCCGGTTAGCTATCCCAAGCTGAAACGCTTCTATATCCAGGTACTGGCAGAAGCACAGAAGCGCATAGAGCGGAAATATGGTCACAAGCTGAAGCTCGTAACCGATAATGGCAAGGGGGGTCTCACGTGGACCGTCGACCTTCATTCCCTGCGCGTCAGTGGTATCACAAATCTCATCGAGGCTGGAGTGCCGCTCGAGGTCGTGTCGCAATTCGTTGCCGGACACGCGACGCTCGTAATGACGCTGCACTACCTAAAGTATTCCCCGGCGAAGCTGCGTCGGTTTCTTGAGCTTGCCCACGAGCGCATGCTGAATGATGAAGACTTTGTTGGCTCGGAGCTATTTGCCGATTATCTTGACGAATTCGCACCCTTCATGCTCGGACAGGAAGGCACGGGTGTGGGCGCCGGCTTCCAGGCGTTGCAGGACAAAACCGGCATCATGACCATCACGTCAGAAGGCATCTGCCCGGGGACATCCTGCAGCGAAGGCGGCCCCGTGGAAAGCGTCGCACAGAATCGATATGCTGCGGTCCCGGGCGGGAAAAGATGCGGCCTCTGCCGCTTCTGGCTCACGGGGCCAGCACATTTGCTGGGCCAAGTCGCAGCAGTGAACAACCTCGCGTACACAATTCGTAAGAAGGGTCTTGAAGTTGCCAGCCTCAATGACCAACGCATCGACGCGGAAGACGAAGGAAACCAACGGAAGGCTCGAGAACTGCGCGACCGCGTTGACATCCTGAATCGCGAGCTCGAAATCGATATCAACGAGTGGGCGGCCAGGTATCGATACGCGGAGAAATCTGTCGCATTGATGGATGAGTACCTCGCAACCAAAGAGCGCGTAGAGGGAACTGACAAAGCCGTCCCGGTTCCGATTCTGACAGCTAGCAGTCCGCTGGAACTGAAAGTGACGCTCGAGGAGGCACATGAGTTCGCGCTGCTTGACCAGATAACCCAGATGAGCGAATTCACCACCGGCTTCAAGAATCGCGAAGCCGAACTCGAGAAAAACGCTATTCTGTCCAAGATGATGGTCGCCAACGGCATCAAGCCGTTCCTTCTGGGACTCAACGAACAACAAGCGCACGAGGCCGGGAACCTTCTCTCCGCCTTGCTGCTCCAGCAAGTGCGCGGACATGAACTTGACGAGGTTCTGAACGGAAAGAGACAGCTCAACTCGTATCCCGGACTGGCCAACGCGTTCAAAGTGCTTGAGGAACATGCTACTCCCGAGGCCCTCGCGGACCGTCACGGCGCAAGTCGTCTGGCAACGTTGGTAGCGGACGTTGGCGGGCAGGACCACCATGCGTTTGATGACGAAGGCGAGGAGTTATTCGGATGAACAAGCTCGCTACGATTGACACCGTCTACAGCGAATTAGTCGCGATGTCGTCGAACCCACGTCAGCGCGAATCACTGGAACGAATCAAAAGAGCTTGCGACTATCTGGAGGAGCAGGGACTCCAGATATCTCCTTCTGCGATTGAACGCTATTGCCTCGACCGGGACTGGTCCGGGCCGAAAGCGCAGTCCATTCGCAACTCGAAGGAGACTCTCCATCGATATGTGGAACTCAGGCAGTCGGGGCAGAAGCTTGCCGCTCGCGGTGACAGAGTAACGTCGGAACCCTTGATTGCCGACGAGACGATTCGCGCATACGTACAGTTGTTGAAGGAAGAGCGCGACCAAGCGATAGCCGCACGCAATCGCATCGAAGCAGGCCTCCGGTCAATCCCCGGAATCCCGGTTGATGACCTGATTCGCGTGGGGTTCGGCGGTACGGCGGCGTTGCCTACTAACGCCGACGAACCAGCGCGTCTATCGTCGGCAGCCAGGGAGGCGCTCAATAAGTTGTTCGAGCCGAACCATCTCGCGAATTGCGGCCTTCAATTACACAAGGAGCGTGTCAGGCAAGTCGTTACCGGGAATGTATTGCTCGAGAAACACCATATCATCGCGCTACGCTCACTGTCAGCTGGGACGTCAGATGAGCCTGCCTCGTAGATGGACGGTAACAGTCGTCGATTGGCGCAATTCCTGACCACCGGTACAAGGGATACATGGCAAGCGGAAAACAACTAGCTGAGCAGTACGTTGGTGTGTTCAGCGTGTGGGTTGCGAGCAAGAGCGACGCAGACTTCCGACAAATCGTCATCCGTGGCGTGCTCTCGCGAACCGAGATAGCTCGAGAATGCGGTTTCGCAAAATCGGTATTGAGCCAGAATCCGCGCATCAAAGATACCCTACGGGTGCTTGAGGACGAGCTTCGTTCGCGAGGCGTGCTACCGGAAGCGGCAAATCCGGCTGATGAGCCCCACGAAGTTATACCCATGCGCGAGCCTAGCCATCATCAAGCCGTGCGAGACGCGGAGAGCCTGCGGCGACTTCAATCCGAAAACGCCAGCCAGAAGGCCGAAATCGCAGACCTGCGGCAGCGTCTTGCGAAATATGAAGCATTGCACGAGGCGCTAGTCCTCACCGGTCGTTTGCCTCGATGACTGACACACGCCTATTACGGGTCACCTCAATCCGCAGCGACAATCCGCTGGGACGCGGAGGGTGCATCTTTTATGGAATTGCGGTTGACGAGTCCGGGAGCGTCCTTGATGCGCGTGAGAGCTTCGTCATCGTCGCTCCTAATCGCCTGCTCGCCAACGCATCAGTGCAGATTGGGCAGTGGTGGCGCGTAAAGGGTGACGCATCGCCTCGCCCGCGAACGGTCAATGGTTTCCGGATACTCGAGCAACAGATTGAGGCTGAAGACCTTGAGCTAGCTTTGCCTTCTGGCGAGCATCTCATTACGCTGCTCTCAGAGGGCGAAGGCTTCATCGGCATTGGTACAGCGAAGGCGCGGCGGCTGTGGGAAGCCTTTGGAGAGCGTCTTTATGATGTACTCGATGCCGGCGACGTTGCAACGATTGCTACGGTGAAGAGCGTGAGCCAGGAGATAGCGCAGCGGCTTGTTGCGGCGTGGCGGCTCTACGGTGATGCACGAACGCTTCAGTGGCTACACAAGCGCGGATTCAGCGTTTCGCTAGGCAGGAAGCTGCTTGCACACTTCGGCGCCGAGACTCGCAACGCTATCGAGGAAGACCCGTATCGATTGCTGTCATTCTCGGCAAACTGGAACACCACGGACAGGTTCGCGCGCGAACACTTCGAGGTTGCCGAGGATGACCCTCGACGTCTACAGGGCGCCATCGAAGAAGTTCTCTACCGCCTGTTCGCTGACGGCCACACCGCTGTCAGCCAGCAGATGGTGATGGTACGCCTGGCGGCCGTCCTTGGGGCGCAGTCTGAGGAGTTCTCGTGGCGCGGGCTCGCGTCTGCGGCGTTGGTCTCGGGGCGGCAAAATGGAAGCTATGTCGTCGGCGCGGACGGTCAACTTCATCAGCTCGGCGCCTATGTCATGGAAACGTCGGTCGCCGGCGCTCTTGCGAGCCGGCTGGCTGACGACAAAGACGGACTACGCCTGCTTGACGTGCCTCGCGTCGATGCCATCATTGTTTCGTACGAGGCCGAAGAAAAACTGACCCTGAACAATGAGCAGCGCGCCGCCGTCCACGCCGCAGCTGCGGGTCGTCTGGTGCTCATCACGGGCGGTGCGGGAGTGGGCAAGACAACCGTCCTGAAGGCACTCTACCGTGTCTACGACGAAGCAGGCGTGCACGTGTTTCAAGCAGCGCTCGCGGGCCGAGCGGCGAAACGCATGCAGGAGGCCAGCAACCGGCCAGCAAGAACGCTCGCTGGCCTGCTGAAGAACACGAAGGAAGAGGACCTCGAGGGTCCCTGCGTGGTGGTTGTGGACGAGGCCAGTATGGTGGATATCATTTCCATGTACCGGCTCTGTTCGATGCTGCCGGCACATGTTCGCCTGCTGCTCGCCGGCGACCCGTTCCAGTTGATGCCCGTTGGTCCAGGTCTGGTACTGCACGCGCTCGTGAATCAGCCGGGCATCCCCTCCGTCGAACTGAAGGTCGCCAAGCGATACGGAGGCGCTATCGCGCAAGCGGCGACGTGCATTCGCGATGGAATCTGGCCCGAACTTCCTGATGTCAAATCGGCACCGATAGCGTTCCTGCATCGCAAGCCCCGCCTGGTCATCGACGACGGTGAGCCGACGTTCCCTATAGCGTCAACGGTTCTCGACTTGTACCGAGAGGCACCCGAGCAAACCCAGATTCTTGCTCCCCGTAAAAACGGCCCGGAAGGAGTGAAGGCACTCAACAAGCTCTGCCAAGCCGCGCTCACGGGAGATACCGAAAAGCTCACACTGTGGAGCGATGAGTTCGACTGTCGGGTGGATACGGGATTCCGCTTGGGTGACCCTGTCGTTTGCACACGCAATCTCTGGGACATCGGCCTTCAAAATGGCTCGCTTGGTCGACTCGTGCAGATTGAGCACGAGCCGCGCGCGCTGTTCGACGACAACGGCGACGCCGCCGGTCACGCAATCGCCTGGATTGCATGGGACGATGGAGGGCGTCGGCCGGTCACCGAGGCGCTCCTCGATGACCTGGAGTTGGCCTACGCCCTCACGGTGCATAAGGCCCAAGGGTCAGAATGGCCACGAATCATCGTGCCAATAACTGGCAATCGGCTTCTCGACCGGACACTTATCTATACAGCCATTACCCGAGCACAGAGCCAGGTGATTCTCGTGGGTGACGAAGGAGCTGCTCGCCGGGCGGTGCAGGCTCTGCCGCGCGCAAATCATCGGAGCACCGCGCTCGGTTCGTTGTTGCGGCGTCAGCTCGCTGAAGAGGCGGTCATCGCCTAGCGTCTTGCTGGGTCAAGGGCGGGCGTAAGCCCGGCGTAGCGAACCCTTGACGCAGCAGACTTTGAGCACGCTGTCGCATGGCCATGGGTGCGGCAGTTAGTGCCCATGGCCATGTAGACCAAAGCGGCGTCCTTCGGCTGAAAATAGTTGCTTAACTATTATGGATGCCTTTACTCAGTCACATCGAAGGCATTAGTTGCTTTTTAGGGTCCATAACAATGGGCTGCATCCAGGCGCAGACCTGCCACACGGGGCGCTGCCCGACCGGCGTGGCGACCCAGGACCCGGTGCGCCAGCGCGCGTTGGTGGTTCCGGACAAGGCCGACCGCGTGTTCAACTTCCATCACAACACGCTGCATGCGCTGAAGGAAATCATTCAGGCCGCGGGACTGAAGCATCCGGCGGAACTGCGCGCGCATCACATCGTGCGGCGCGTGTCGTCGCATGAGGTGCGTTTGATGTCGGAGCTGCTGAAGTATCTCGAACCGAACGATCTGCTCAACGGTCACTACCGCTACTCGCTGTTCGAGAAGTATTGGCCGGTGGCGCAAAGCGATTCGTTCTCGCCGAAGATGGAGCTGGCGGCGACCTGATCCGCCCGCCGACGCGCCCGGTACGACGCAGGGCCGCCACACGCGGCCCTTTGTCGTCTAAAGCACACTCGAACTCCCGTCCGACCCCGCAAAACGGACACCCCCCTCCCTTTCCGTTAAAATCTACGGTTTAGCACTTCGCTCCACGGCCGCCCGGCGCGCTTCGGCGCTCACGGCGCGGCCCCATGCCCGAAAGGCACTTCATGCTCACGTTTCAGCAAATCATCCTGACCTTGCAGTCCTACTGGGACAAGCAGGGTTGCGCGTTGCTCCAGCCGATCGACATGGAAGTCGGCGCGGGCACGTCCCACGTCCATACCTTCCTGCGCGCGGTCGGCCCCGAGCCGTGGCGCGCGGCGTATGTGCAACCGTCGCGCCGCCCGAAAGACGGCCGCTACGGCGAGAACCCGAACCGTCTGCAGCACTACTACCAGTACCAGGTGGTGCTCAAGCCTGCGCCGGAAAACATCCTCGATCTGTACCTCGGCTCGCTCGAAGCCCTCGGCTTCGACCTGAAGCAGAACGACGTGCGCTTCGTTGAAGACGACTGGGAAAACCCCACGCTCGGCGCCTGGGGTCTGGGCTGGGAAGTGTGGCTGAACGGCATGGAAGTGACCCAGTTCACGTACTTCCAGCAGGTCGGCGGCCTGGATTGCAAACCCGTGCTCGGCGAAATCACGTACGGGCTCGAACGCCTCGCCATGTATCTGCAGAAGGTCGAGAACGTCTACGACCTCGTCTGGACCGAATGGGAAGAACAAGGCCCGAACGGCCCGGAACTGCGTCGCCTGACTTATGGCGACGTGTACCACCAGAACGAAGTCGAACAGTCCACCTACAACTTCGAGTATGCGAACGTCGAGTTGCTGTTCTCGATCTTCAATAGCTACGAAGCCGAAGCGAAGCGCATGATCGAAGCGCAGATCGCGCTGCCCGCCTACGAGCTGGTGCTGAAGGCCGGTCACACGTTCAACCTGCTCGACGCACGCGGCGCCATTTCGGTCACGGAACGCGCGGCGTATATCGGCCGCATTCGTGCGCTGTCGAAGCTGGTCGCGCAGGCCTACTACGATTCGCGCGAAAAGCTCGGCTTCCCGATGCTCGGCAATCCGGTGCACAGCGTGCCCGGCCTCACGACCGACGAACAGGACGCCGCGATGCCCGCCTGGGCGCCGCCGCTGAAAGTCGAACGCAAGATCGACCAGGACTGACGAGAACATCAACACATGACTCAACCCCATCAAGCTACCCTGCTCGTCGAGCTGCTGACCGAAGAACTGCCGCCGAAGGCGCTCGCGCGTCTCGGCGACGCCTTCGCCGAAGGCATTGCGCAGCGCCTCGCGGCGCGCGACCTGGTCGAAGGCGAACTGTCGTTCGAACGTTATGCCACGCCGCGCCGCCTCGCCGTCACGATCAAGAACGTGCGCGCGGTTGCGCCGGAAAGACACGTGCGCGAAAAGGTGCTGCCGGTTTCCGTCGCGCTGGATAAAGACGGCCAGCCCACCGCGCCGCTCGCCAAGAAACTCGCCGCGCTCGGCTTCCCCGATTTTTCGGTGAACGACCTGGAGCGCGCGCAGGACGGCAAGGCCGAAGCCTTCTTTCTGCGCTACGCCGCGCCCGGCGCCACGCTCGCCGACGGCCTGCAAAACGCGCTCGACGAAACGCTCGGCAAGCTGCCGATCCCGAAGGTCATGACGTATCAGCGCCCGGACGGCACCAACGTTCAGTTCGTGCGTCCGGCGCATCGACTGACCGCGTTGCATGGCGAACAGATCGTGCCGGTGAGCGCGCTCGGCATCGACGCCGACGACACCACGCTCGGCCATCGTTTCCTCTCCGAAGGCTTCGTGCAGATCCAGCACGCGGACTCGTACGCCGAGACGCTGCTGCACAAAGCCCACGTGGTGGCGAACTTCGCCGACCGCAAGGCAACCATCCGCACGCATCTGCTCGCGCAAGCCGACGGCGACCAGGTGGTGATGCCGGAATCGCTGCTGGACGAAGTGACGTCGCTGGTCGAATGGCCGGTGGTCTACGCGTGCCGTTTCGAGGACGAATTCCTGCAAGTGCCGCAGGAATGCCTGATCCTCACCATGCAGACCAACCAGAAATATTTCGCGCTGACCGATGCGAACGGCAAGCTGCGCTCGCGCTTCCTGATCGTGTCGAACATCGAGACGTCCACGCCGGGCGATATCGTCGAAGGCAACGAACGCGTGGTGCGTCCGCGTCTGGCGGACGCGAAGTTCTTCTTCGAGCAGGACAAGAAGAAGCCGCTCGCGGACCGCGTGCCGTTGCTCGCGAACGTCGTGTATCACAACAAGCTGGGTTCGGCGCTGCAACGCGTGGAACGCGTCGAAGCGCTGGCCGGCGCGATCGCCGGATTGATCGGCGCCGACGTGGTGCTCGCGAAGCGCGCCGCGCGTCTGGCCAAGGCCGACCTGATCACCGACATGGTCGGCGAATTCCCCGAGTTGCAAGGCACGATGGGCACGTACTACGCGCGCCACGACGGCGAGCCGGAAGAAGTCGCGCTCGCGTGCTCGGAGCACTATCAACCGCGTTTCTCCGGCGACGCGTTGCCCTCCACGGCAACCGGCACTGTCGTCGCACTGGCCGACAAGCTGGAAACGCTGGTCGGCATCTGGGGCATCGGCCTGCAACCCACGGGCGAGAAAGACCCGTTCGCGTTGCGCCGTCACGCGCTCGGCGTGTTGCGCATTCTCGTCGAGAAGCAACTGCCGATCGATCTGGTCGAACTGCTGCGTACCGCTTACGCGCAATTCGCCGCGGTGCCGAACGTCGCCGATTCCACGCAAGCCATTTACGAGTTCAGCATGGACCGCCTGCGCGGTCTGCTGCGCGAGCGCGGCTATGCGCCGGGCGAAATCGACGCGGTGCTGGCGCTGAACCCCACGCGTCTGGACGACATCGTCGCGCGTCTGGATGCCGTGCGTGAATTCACGTCGCTGGCGGAAGCGGCCTCGCTCGCGGCGGCCAACAAGCGCATCTCGAACATCCTGAAGAAGTCGGAAGGCGCGGCGACCGGCGGCGTGCAGGCCACGCTGCTCATCGAAGCGGCGGAAAGAGCCTTGCATGCGCAACTCGAACAGGTCGCGCCGCGCGTGCAATCGCAACTGGCCGCACGCGACTACACGGGCGCGTTGACCGCGCTCGCCGCGTTGCGCGAACCGGTCGACACGTTCTTCAACGACGTGATGGTCAACGCCGAAGATCCGGCATTGCGCGCCAACCGTTTGGCCTTGCTCGGCGCACTGCATCAGCAGATGAACTGCGTCGCCGATATTTCCCGACTCGCCGCCTGAGCCCCGCGCCATGCCAACCAAAAAAGTGGTGATCCTCGACCGCGACGGCGTGATCAACGTCGACTCCGACGCGTTCATCAAGTCGCCGGACGAATGGGTCGCACTGCCCGGTTCGCTCGAAGCCATCGCGCGTCTGAACCAGGCCGGCTATCGCGTGGCGATTGCGACCAACCAGTCGGGCATCGGCCGCGGCCTGTTCGACATGAACGCGCTCAACGCGATGCATCTGAAAATGCATCGCATGGCGGCAGCGGTCGGCGGGCGCATCGACGCGGTGTTCTTCTGCCCGCACACGGCGGAAGATCATTGCGAGTGCCGCAAGCCTAAGCCCGGCATGTTGAAGATGATCGCCGAGCGCTTCGAGGTCGACCCGGAACATACGCCGGTGGTCGGCGACGCCATGCGCGATCTGCAAGCAGGCGCGTCGCTCGGCCATCCGACTCATCTGGTGCTGACCGGCAAGGGCCGCAAAACACTTGCGGCCGGCGGCTTGCCCGAAGGCACGATCGTGCACGACGACCTGCGCGCATTCGCACTCGACTTCCTCGCCGACGCTCAAGAGTGACGCGCGCCACGCGCGTCCCCATCCCTCACTGACCACGCCGATGCGCTTCATCCGTTCTTTGCTTCTGCTGATCTACTTCGTTCTGTTCACGGTGCCGTACGCGACTGCATGCTTCATCGCATTCCCGTTCATGCGCGCCGACAATCGCTACTGGATGGCCGCCGGCTGGTGTCGCGCGACGCTGCATACGGTGCGTTGGCTCAACGGTATCCGCTACAACATCGAAGGCTTCGAGAACCTGCCCAACGGTCCCGCCGTGCTGCTCTCCAAGCATCAATCGGCATGGGAAACGCTGGCGTTTCCGGCGCTGATGCCGCGGCCGCTGTGCTACGTGTTCAAGCGCGAACTGCTGTACGTGCCGTTCTTCGGCTGGGCGCTCGGCATGCTGAAGATGGTTCATATCGATCGCAAGGAAGGCAAGTACGCGTTCGAATCGGTCATCAAGCAAGGCAAGGCACGCATGGCGGAAGGCGCCTGGGTCATCATGTTTCCGGAAGGCACGCGCACGCCGACCGGCAAGCAAGGCAAGTACAAAACCGGCGGCGCGCGTTTCGCGACGGCCACCGGCGCGCCGGTCGTGCCGATCGCGCACAACGCAGGACGTGTGTGGCCTCGCAACTCGTTTCTCAAATATGCGGGTATAGTCACAGTGTCGATCGGCAAGCCGATCGACACGACGGGGCTCACGCCCGATGAAGTGAACACGCGCGTCGAACAGTGGATCGAAGCTGAAATGCGTCGCATCGATCCTACCGCGTACCGCGCGGCGGAAAGCAGTTCCGCCGCCGCACCAATCTGACGCGCCCACGCCCTCGAAGGCGTATTTGCGCGAAGCCGAATCCGATGCAGAAGTCTCCCACGCCACAGCCCGCTGCGGCGCTCGATAACCGGCAACTTGATCTCCCGCTCTTCGCCGAGCCGGGGTCGACGTCGTCGTCCCCTTCACCTTCCGCACCAACGCCCGGTGCTTCGCAGAGTTCGCCAGGCGGCCAGCAGCCGGCCGTGCCGCTTGCGCCGGATGGCAGCAAGTTGCGCAGCCTCGCGATCGGCTCACGCACGCTCCATTACGCGCTCAAGCGTTCGGCGCGCCGCTCGATCGGCTTTGCGATCGACAGCACCGGTCTGACGATCACCGCGCCGCGCTGGGTCACGCTCGCCGATATCGAAACCGCGATCACCGAAAAGCAGCGCTGGATTTTCACGAAGCTGATCGAGTGGCAGACGCGTGTCGAGCAGCGCGCGTTGCCGAAGGTCGACTGGAAAGACGGCGCCGAGGTGCCGTATCTCGGTCAGCCGGTGCGCGTGAAACTCGGCGCGCCGCAAGGCACGCTCGCATTCAGCGCGGAAGATGCGGCGTTGCAAGTGCCGCTGCCCTTGCAGGCGGATCCGCAGCAGATCAAGGATCGCGTGCAAGGCTGGCTGCAGGGTGAAGCGAAGCGCTTGTTCGGCGAGCGCCTCGCGATTTACGCGGAGAAACTGGGCGTGAACTATCGCGCATACGCGCTCTCGTCAGCGGCGACGCGTTGGGGCAGTTGTTCGAGTGACGGCAAGATTCGCCTGAACTGGCGGCTGATTCACTTCCCGCTTTCCATCATCGATTACGTGGTCGCGCACGAGCTCGCGCACCTGCGTGAAATGAATCACAGCCCACGCTTCTGGCAAACAGTCGAATCGATCTTTCCGGAATTCCGCGAAGCGCGCCAGACGTTGAAGTCGCATCCGCCGGAATTGCTGCCAACGCTTTGAGGCCTTCCTCACGCTTTGAATGAAACCGGCGCTTCAGCCTGAAGCGCCGGTTTGTCACGCACTGCCGCTCATTCGGAGCAGAAGGTTTCCTGCAGATGACGCCACGTCACCTTGCCATGCGCGTCGAGATCCATCACCGCCGTGGAGCGCCGCACGTTTGCGTTGCCGGCGTTGTCGCGCTGATACTCGCGATATTTCACCACCGCGCCTGACGGGTACTCAGCGACGATCTCCTTGTCGCGGATCGCGATTTGCGAGCCCGGACGCGCGCCGTGCAGCTTCGAGAAAATCTCGCGCAGGCCGGCGTGATCCAGCGCGATGCCCGATGTCATGACCAGCGTGAACTGCGGCGCGAAGCGCGCCATGATTCGCTGCAGCGCGCCTTCGTCCGCGGAACCGTCGAACAGGGCTTCGATTTCGACGTGGATCTCGTCGAGTTCTTTGAAGTAGGGATTGATGTTATTCATTGTTCGACCTCGCCCTGCCGCCTGCCTTATTTCTTCTTCTGGATGAACTCGATCTTGTAGCCGTCCGGGTCCGTGACGAAAGCAATCACGGTCGTGCCGTGTTTCATCGGGCCGGCTTCGCGCACGACCGTACCGCCTTGTGCCTTGATTTTGTCACATGCGGCGTATGCATCTTCCACTTCGACAGCGAGGTGGCCGAAGCCGGTGCCGAGGTCGTAGGTGGGCGTGTCCCAGTTGTGGGTGAGTTCGAGCACGGTGCCGTTGCGTTCATCTTCGTAACCGACGAATGCCAGCGTGAATTTGCCGTCCGGATAATCATCGCGGCGCAGCAGTTTCATGCCGAGCAGTTCGGTGTAGAAGGCGATCGAACGGTCCAGGTCGCCGACCCGGAGCATAGTGTGAAGAAGGCGCATTATGCACTCCCTGTTGCGTGGTAACGAGACCGTCAATGTACCCGGAATCCCGCGACGCTGCAGAGAGTGCCCTCGGTGAATCAGTACTCAGAATTGATGCCGCACGCCTGCCATCAAGCCGATCTGCGAACCCTTCTGCGCGAGCCCGACGCTGTTGACGCCCTGCAGTTGCGCGCCGATCAGGTCGCCGCGGTACAGCGAATAATCGCCTTCCAGATAGACGTCCGTGCGGCGGGACAGGTTGTAGTCGGCGACCAGTTGGTACTGCCACGCGGAGCCGTCCTGCGCGGCGGTTTTGCCGTCCTGCAGCGTGCGCCAGACGTTCGCGGCGAAATGCCACTTGTTGCTGACCTGTTGCGTGATGCCGCCCATGATCATGCGGCGCCGCGCAAAGTCCGTGTACTTGAGCGCCGCCAGCACGGGCGCGGTGAACGGCCCGTTGGCGAAATTCGAAAAGCCCGGGTCGTTCTGATTGACGATGTAGCCGGCGGAAAAGCGCGTGAGGTTCCACGTATACGAGCCGCCGAACGTCCACGTCTTCGCGGCCGCGCCGTTGACCGAATCTTTCGACACTTCGTACGCGCCGCCGACGCTGAACGGACCGCCTACCGGCTTATAAGCCGCGGCCGCGCCGATCTGACTGCCATAGGAATTGCCCGCGTTGCCACCGAACGCGTAGCCGGCCGCGAACGTGAAGCCGTTGTATCTCGCCTGATATTGCACCTGGTTGCTGGTCCAGATGCCGCCCGTCATTGTGATTTCAGGTTGAAAACTGAAGTCGTACGGGATCCAGGAATTGCTGCCGTAGCCAGCCACCGTAACGCCTTCGATCACGACGTTGTATTGACGGCCGAGAATGATCTGGCCGTACGAATCCGAACGCACGCCGACCTGCGCTTCATTGAAAAACGGCAGCGTGGGATCGCTTTGTCCGGTGTTGATATAGATGCGGTTTTCGAGTTTGAAGAAGGTAGACCAGCCGCCGCCGAGATCCTCGACGCCCTTCAGCCCCCAGCGGCTTTGCGTCATGCCGCCGGTGCCGAGTCCGATCGACGAATCGCCCGCCTTGTTGACGTGAGTCAGATAGCGCACGCTTTCGTCGACCACGCCGTACAGCGTCACGCTGGATTGCGCGTGCGCCATCTGACACCCCAACGACGCCAATGCCGCGGGCACCGCGGCCGCTGCCCACCTGCCTACGTTCTTCATGCCTTCTCCTCGTACAGGCTGCGCATCGCGCGGATAGTTCGTGCCTTGAATGTCCTGACGAAACGTTTGTGGCTGAACCTTATCGCGAAACGGCACCCGTGCGAAATTAGTCTGAAGCAGGTGTTGTTAAGTCAGCAAAAACGCTTGCCGGCTTGCTTTCGGCCCGTAAGAAGCACGCGTAGGCGGTGGGGTCATCGGCGGGCGGCTCGGGCAGGTTTGATATCGTACGGGCTGTTCCCGACTCGACCCACCCCATGAGCACCTCCGCCCTGCCCGCACGCCGCTCCCCGGATAGCTTCGCCATCCTGTTGATGATCGGCCTGTGCGCGATCTGGGGTCTCCAGCAAGTGGCGATCAAGAGCACCAACGCGACGCTGCCGCCGGTCTTTCAGGCGGGCGTGCGTTCGGCGATTGCGGCGGTACTGGTATGGGGCTGGGCGCGCTCACGCGGCACGCCGCTCTTTCGCGACGACGGCACCCTGGGCGCCGGCCTGCTCGCGGGCGTGCTGTTCGCGGGCGAGTTCGTGTGCATTTTTCTCGGCCTGACGCTGACCAGCGCGTCGCGCATGGCGGTCTTTCTGTACACCGCGCCATGCTTCACGGCGCTCGGGCTGCACTGGTTCGTCGACGGCGAGCGCATGCGGCGGATTCAGTGGCTCGGTATCGTCGTGGCGTTCGCGGGCATGTCGCTCGCCTTCGCGGACGGCTTCCTGCACGGCCACGCCGCGCGCGGTTCGCTGCTCACGGGTGTTGTGGGCGACGCGCTCGGTGTGTTGGCCGGCGTCGCGTGGGCCGCGACCACCGTGGTGGTGCGCGCCACGCGCCTCGCTCAATCGAGCGCCAGCAAGACGTTGTTCTATCAACTGACGGTCTCGGCCGTGGTACTCCTCGCGCTTGCGCTCGGGCTCGGCCAGGCGCATGTGGCCACCGTCACGCCGCTGGCAGTGGTGAGCCTCGCGTATCAGGCGGTGATCGTGGCGTTCGTCAGCTATCTGGTGTGGTTCTGGCTGCTGACACGCTATATCGCGTCGCGCCTGTCAGTGTTCTCGTTCCTCACGCCGCTGTTCGGCGTGACCTTCGGCGTGCTGCTGCTCGGCGAATCGTTCAGCCTGCGCTTTCTGATGGCCGCGGTGCTGGTGTTGACCGGCATCGCGCTGGTCAACGCACCTGCGAAGCGGGTGACGATCTAGAGCCTCGGCCCGTCAGAGCCCAAGCCGCAAGACTTAGGCTTTGGCCGCCACGATCTGCGCCACGCGCACGTACTCGGCCACCGGCACATCTTCGGCGCGACGTTGCAGGTCGAAGCCGAGCGCCTCGAAATCCACCGAATCGCGATACGCAGCGAGCGTGTTGCGCAACATCTTGCGACGCTGCGAGAACGCGGCCGTCACCACTTCGCCGAGCACGCGCTCGTCCACCGGCGCCAGTTCATGCAGCTCGTACGGAATCATCCGCACGATCGCCGAATCGACTTTCGGCGGCGGGTTGAACGCTTCGGGCGGCACGTCGAGTTGCTTGTCGATCACATAGCGATATTGCAGCATCACCGAAAGACGGCTGAACGCCTTGGTGCCCGGCTCCGCCACCATCCGCTCGACCACTTCGTTCTGCAACATGAAGTGCTGATCGATCACGCGATGCGCGAACGACGTCAGATGAAACAGCAGCGGGCTCGAAATGTTGTACGGCAGATTGCCGACAATGCGCAGCGACGCCTTGTCGCCGGGCGCGGCCAAAGAGCCGAAGTCGAACGCGAGCGCGTCGCCCGCATGCAGTTCGAGCAGGCCGCCGAATTTCGTCTTCAGACGGCCGATCAGATCGCGATCCAGTTCGACGGCGTGCAAGGGCGCTTCCGGCGTCGCCAGACGCTCGATCAGCGGTTCGGTGAGCGCGCCGAGGCCCGGCCCGATCTCGACCATACGCTCGCCGCGTTGCGGCCGGATGACATCGACGATCGAATCGATCACGCCCATGTCGACCAGAAAATTCTGACCGAAACGCTTGCGCGCGATATGACCCTGGTGCCGGCCCTGTTGCTGTCTGCTGGTGGACATCGAAGAAACGCTAAGAAAGAGAACTGCTTAAGAAAAGGAACCTGCTGAGCGGCGCGCGCTTGCTCGACATGTGCTCGCCATGCCGCATACATAGCTAGCGGCAGGATACCAGCGAGACGCCGCGCACAGGCCGCGCGACAGCGCCGAATCAGCCCGCGCGGCGGTGCTGCGCCATCGACACCGCCGTCTCGATCGCGGCGATCAGACTGCCCGCGTCGGCGCGGCCCGTGCCGGCCAGATCGAGCGCGGTGCCGTGATCGACCGAGGTGCGGATGATCGGCAAACCGAGCGTGACATTGATGCCTTCCCCGAACGTGGCGTACTTCAACACCGGCAGGCCCTGGTCGTGGAACATGGCCAGCACGCAGTCGGCCTCATCCAGATAGCGCGGCTGGAACAGCGTGTCGGCCGGATACGGACCGCGCGCGTCGATGCCTTGAGCGTCCGCGAGGTTCAGCGCCGGCGTGATGACTTCGATTTCCTCGCGGCCCAGATAACCGTTTTCGCCCGCATGCGGGTTCAGCCCCGTCACGAGGATGCGCGGCGCGGGCAAACCGAAGTGGTGCCGCAAATCGTGATCGATGATGCGCAGCGTTTCGACAATGCCTTCGATCGAAAGCGCGGCGGAGACATCCTTGAGCGGCAGATGCGTGGTCGCCAGTGCGACGCGCAACGGACGCTTGCCGGTGCCGGCCAGCATCATCACCACGCGCGGTGTGTGCGTGCGCTCGGCGAGATATTCGGTGTGGCCGGTGAAGGGCACGCCGGCATCGTTGATGGTGCTCTTTTGCAGCGGCGCGGTGACGATCGCGTCGAACGTGCCGGCTAGCGCGCCATCGATCGCGCTGTCGAGCAGATCGAGCACGTAGCGGCCGTTGGCCGCGTTGAGCTTGCCCGCGACGGCAGGCGCCCCGAGCGGCCGGTGTTGCAAGCGCACGCGCTTGCCATCCGCCACCAGTGCGCTCCAATCGACACCGACGGCACGCGCGCGTTCGGCGAGCAGGTCCGCGTCGCCCAACACGGTGAACTGCGCGTGGGGCCAATGCGCCGCCGCGCCCGCCAGTGCCTGCGCCGTCAATTCGGGGCCCACGCCGGCGGGCTCGCCGGTCGTGATCGCGATCTGCAATGGTGGGCGGGCGGACTGGGCGGCGCTTGTCATGACAGTTATTGCATGCTCGACTGAGTGGGCTTCACTTCCACGTACGCGGTATCGCGCAGTTCGCGTAACCAGTCGGCGTAAGCCTGTTCCGCCTTGCGCTGACCGATGGCCTGGCGCGCCAGATCCATCTGCTGCGAGACCGAACCTTCGGATTCGCGGCGGCCCAGCACCTGAATCAGGTGGTAGCCGTATTCGCTGCGAACCGGGTCGCTGATCTGGCCGTCCTGCAGGCTGTTCATGGCGCGCTCGAATTCCGGCACCGTCTCGCCCGGGCTGATCCAGCCGAGGTCACCGCCTTGCGACGACGAACCGTCTTGCGAGTAAGTGTGTGCGAATTTCGAGAAGTCGCCGCCCGAAGCGATTTCGCTCTTGATTTCGAGCAGCTTCTGACGCGCTTGCGGTTCCGACATGCCGTCGCCGACGCGCAGCAAAATGTGACGCACGTGCGTTTGCACGAGCTTCGGCGCATCCGAGCTGGCGCCCTGACCCGCGCGGCGATCGACCAGACGCACGATTTCGAAACCGTCGTTGGTGCGGATCAGATCCGGATTGACTTCGCCGGGACGCATTGTCGAAGCGGCCTTGACGAATTCAGGCGGCAGCTTGGACGGTGAAGCGAAACCCGTGTCGCCGCCTTTCGATGCATCCGGCGCCTGCGAATTGGACTTCGCCAGCTTTTCGAAGTTGGCGCCGCCCTTGGCTTCGGCGAGCAATGCTTGCGCCTTCTGCTGCGCCGCTTCGATATCCGTCTCCGACGCGTTCAGCGGCGCCTTGATGAAAATGTGCTGCAGATGCAGATCGCTCGTCAGGCCGGCGTTCGGGCCACGCTGACTGGCGATGTAGTTCGCGACTTCGGCGTCCGACACCGTGACCTTGCTGTCCACTTCCTTCTCGCGCAGACGCGAGAGCGTCAGTTCGGTACGCGCGTCGCTGGTGAACGTGCTCCAGGGCACGCCTTGCGCCTCGATGCGCGAGCGATACACGTCGAGCGACAGGTTGTTCGCCGCGGCAAGCCGTTCGAGCGTTTTTTGCACGGTGGCGTCGTCGATGTTGATGCCGTCTTCCTTGGCCTTTTGCAACTGGATGCGTTCCAGCACCATCTGGTTGAGCACCTGCTGGCGCAACTGGTCCATCGGCGGGACCGGCGCGTTCTGCTGGTTCAGGCGGCGGGTGATCAGGCTCATGCGTTCGTCGAGCTCGCGCCGCGTGATGACACCGTTGTTGACCACTGCGGCAATGGTGTCGACCGTCTGGCCGCTACTGCCGCCCAGCGCCTGCGCCTGCACCGGCGCAACCGACAGGAAAGACGCCGCGGCGGCAATACCGGCCGCAAGCGTTGCCAAGCGAAGCTTTTTCATGATTGCCACAGATACTCCAATGATGTCGGGCGCGCCTGGCCCGTCTTTTCGCACTTTATAAATGATGCGCCATTCGTCAAACGATGCGTCATTCGTAGTTGGTGAACCGCGACTCCGGCGGCGGCGGCGGCGGCAACGGCGTATAGCCCGCCACGCTGGCGCGGAATGCGGTCATCAGCCCGTTGTCGACGCTCGACAAGCCCTTGAACGTCAACTGCGCGAGGAACCGCGTGCTCGACTGATTCTGCCCCGAGGTGTTCAGACCGTTCGCGTAGCGCTGGATCCCGGCCCCGAGCGTCCAGCAGTCGGCGTCGTACTGCAGGCCGACCAGACCGTCGACGATCCGGTGGCCGCCCAGGTCGTAATTGAACCGGCCCACGCCGTACACCCGGTGCGTGAGCGGCCACTGGCCCGAAATCAGCACCTGATTGATCGGCTGGTTGTCCAGCGTGGTGTTCGCGCGCGTGTAGCGGTACGCGACGTTGATCACCTTGCCGGTGGCCGGACTGAACCCGAAGCCGACGCTCGTCTTCACCAACTGGTTGTTGTCGGCATTATATTGGAACGCCGTTTCCGAAGCGAAACCGGCGCCGAGCTTGAACGACGCCCCGGCGATCAGGTCCGAGTGCGTGGCCTGCGCGCTGGTCTGGGTAGGCTGCAGCGTGACGCGCTGGTCCTGGAAGTAATACTGCTGCGCGATCACGAATCGCGCCCGTTCGTCGCCCGTTGCCGCGTTGATGAAGCGCGTGGTGAGAGCAGCCGTCAGACGGTTCGCGTCGGCGATCCGGTCGTTGCCGACGAAGGTGTTCGGCGTGAAGATTTCCGCCAGCCCGAAGTCGGAGTCGGCGGTGTCGAACAGCGGCGCGGATTCCTGATTGCGGAACGGCGTGTACACGTAGTACAGGCGCGGCTCGAGCGTCTGGATGTAATCCTCGCCGAAGATCCGCACCGAACGGTCGAAGATCAGGCCCGTGTCGAACGACAGCGTCGGGATCGATTCGGTGAAATTCTTCGGCGTGCCGACCGGCACGTCGTCGCCGATATTGCGCAGGTTGTACGACGCAAAGTGCCACTGCACCTTCGGCGTGACGAAGTAACCCGGCCCGACTACCGAATACGAAATGTACGGGTTGAACATCACCCGCTGACCTTCGGTCATGTCCGCGGTGGTGATGCGGAAATTCGTGTAGTCGGCTTCCGCGCCGAAGTCGAAGCCGCCGACGTTGTACTTCGCGTACTTCACGTTCAACTGCGGCTCGCGGCCGTACGGCGCGACCGACGGCGTCAGCGTCTGCCAGTGCTGCTCGCGCGCGAGCACCGACCACGGGCCATTGTTGTAGGTCAACCCGGCTTCCTGTTGATACAGGAGCTGGGTGCCGTTCATGAACTGATTGACCGACGACGACAAATCTTCCGGATACGTGTTGTCCGAAACCTTGTTGTAGTAGATGTAGCCGCCGAACCCGTTGCCGAAGTTCTGGTTGTGCTGGATGTACAGCGCGTAGCGGTTGGTCTTGGTCAGATGGTCGTCCGGCAGGAACTCGCCGGTGATCGAGCCGGAATACGTGGGCGACAGGTAACGGAACGACGCCTGCGTCTGCACACCGCGTTTCGAGATCAGACGCGGCGTGAGCGTCAGATCGCGATTCGGCGCGATGTTGAAGTAATACGGCACCGACAGTTCGAAGCCGTTCGACGAACTCAGCGAGAACGTGGGCGGCAGAATCCCGCTGCGCCGCTCGCCCGAGAGCGGGAACGACAGCCAGGGCGAGGCGAACACCGGCACGCCCTGGAAGAACAGCACGCCGTTGTAGGCGACACCTTCGTCCGCGCCGGTGTCGAAATCGAACTCGCTGCCCTTGATGTACCAGGCCGGATCGTCCGCGCACGCGCAGGCCGTGTAGGTGCCCTTCGTGAAGACCGAGCGCTCGTTGTCGAGCAGGTCGACGCGCTCCGCGCTGCCCGAGCCACCGGTCACGTTGAAGTGGTACTTCGGCGCGGTCATGAAGCCTTCGCTCGAATCCACGCGCATGTGCGCTTCCGGGCCGACGAACGAATTGCCGTTGTTGACTACGTGGACCTGGCCGTACGCGTCGGCCATATCCGTATCCTGGTCGTAATGCAGCGCGTCGGCCTTGATCACGACCGTATTGCGCCGCACCTCGGCCGAGCCCTTGGCGGCCATGTCCTGGTCGGTGGTGCCGGTGGTCGTGTCGCCGAGCACGAACGTGGCCGGTTTCTGGCCCTGCTGCAACGGACGTTCTTCCAGCTGCGGGGCAAGCTGCATGCCCCAGGGCGCGTCGATAGGTTGCGGCTGCGCGGCTTCCCCCACCAACTGGGCGTGCGCAAGCGCGGGCATCAGGCCCGGAACGGCGATCAACGCCGCGACGAGCCGCCTTTTGCGCGGCACAACGGCACAAGAGGGAGTCGTTTGGGAAAGCTGTCTAGGCGGCATGTATCGTTTGGCGAATCGGCTCGTCCGTCAGCATCTGCAGTCACGGTCCACCGCCTGCACACCCCGACCGTGACAGTCGGCTGCACATCAATATTTACAATCTGTCGAACGATGAGGCGGGCGGTAAAGCGGAATACGCGAAAGCTGGCGTGAGCCGCGTCAAAAAAGTCGTGGGGTATTATATGGCAAGACGTTGCCCCTCTGAATTTGCCGCCGGTTTTCATGACGCTGCCCTCATCACAAGACTCCACCGATACCCGTCTCGAACTGCTCAAAGCCTGGCTGAAAGGCCACGTGGCGCGCTATGCGCTCGAGCTCGACACACTTGTCCCGGCTTCGTCCGACGCCAGTTTTCGCCGCTATTTCCGCCTGGCCGGTAAGGCGGCGGAAGGCGAAAGCAACGGCACGCTGATCGCCGTCGATGCCCCGCCGCCCGAAAAGTGCCGCGAATTCGTGCAGGTCGCGCAGTTGCTCGCGGCCGCCGACGTGCACGTGCCGCGCGTGCTGGAGGTCGATTTCGAGGCCGGCTTCATGCTCGTCACCGATCTGGGCACGGCTTCGTACCTCGGCGCGCTGACCGAAGCGCAAAACGCGGACGACCCGCGCCGTGCCCGTGCGCTGATGCGCGACGCGCTCGACGCGCTGATCCGCTGGCAACTCACCTCGCGCGAAGACGTGCTGCCGCCGTTCGACGAAGCCTTCCTGCGCCGCGAGATGGAGTTGATGCCGGAGTGGTTCCTCGGCCGGCATCTGGGCCGCGGGACGGACGAAAAAGCGGACGAAAAGGTACGCGGCGTGCTCGATCGCACGTTCGCGCTGCTGATCGCGAGCGCCCGCGCGCAGCCGCAGGTGTTCATGCTGCGGGACTTCATGCCGCGCAATCTGATGCTCGCCGCCGAGCCGAATCCGGTGAACCCGGGCGTGCTGGACTTCCAGGACGCGGTGTACGGTCCGATCACCTACGACGTCGCCTCGCTGTTGCGCGATGCGTTCCTGAGCTGGGACGAAGAGTTCGAGCTGGATTGCTTCGTGTACTACTGGGAGCGGGCGAAAAAAGCCGGCCTGCCGGTCGATCCTGATTTCGGCGAGTTCTACCGCCAGATCGAATGGATGGGTCTGCAACGGCACATCAAGGTGCTGGGGCTCTTTTGCCGGATCAACTATCGCGACGGCAAACCGCACTACATGAAGGATCTGCCGCGTTTCATCGGCTATGCGCGCAAGGTTGCCGAGCGCTATGCACCGCTGCGTCCGTTCGCGAAGCTCCTCGACGATCTCGAGGGCCGCGCGAACGAAGTCGGCTACACCTTCTGACCGATGACGATGTCCCTGAAGAAAGCGATGATTTTCGCCGCGGGCCGCGGCGAGCGCATGCGTCCGTTGACCGACACATGCCCCAAGCCTTTACTCGACGTGGGCGGCAAGCCGCTGATCGTGTGGCAGATCGAACGGCTCGCGCTTGCGGGCTTTCGAACCATTGTGATCAACCACGCGTGGCTCGGCGAGCAGATCGAAGCCACGCTCGGCGACGGCTCGCGCTGGCAAGTCCAGTTGCGCTACTCGGCCGAGAACGAGGCGCTGGAGACCGCGGGCGGCATCGTGCAGGCGTTGCCGCTGCTGGAGGATGACGGCGCGAGCGAAGTGTTCGTCGCGGTCAGCGGCGACGTGTACGCCGACTTCGATTACGCCACGCTGAATGTACACGCCGAAAGATTGCGGGCCTTGCGCGAGCCGGGCATGCATCTGGTGATGGTGCCGAACCCGGCGTTTCATCCGAATGGCGACTTCGGTCTGGTTGGCGGCGCGCTCTCGCTCGACGCCCGACCACGGTTCACGTTCGGCAACATCGGGCTGTACGACACGCGCATGTTCCGCGATCTGCCGCGCGGCACGCGGCGCGCGCTCACGCCGTATTACCGCGACACGATCGGACGCGGTCTCGCGAGCGGCGAGTTGTATGAGGGCTTGTGGGAGAACGTCGGCACGCCGGCGCAGTTGGGCGAGCTCGATCAGCGTTTGCGCACGCGTTGAGCGCGACGCGTTCGGCGCCAGAATTTCGCATCACGCTGCATTGCCGAGCGACAACGCAAAAAACCACCGCACAAGTTTTATTGCCCACCCTCTCCCGCACCCACTGCTTCCACCGCCTCCGGCGCCTCGGCCGCGCGCTGCTGCTGCAACGCCCACATCTGCGCGAACAGGCCGTTCGCGCGCAGCAGTTCCGCATGCGTGCCGCGCTCGATGATCCGCCCTTTGTCCATCACGATGATCTGCTGCGCGTGCACCACCGTCGAAAGCCGGTGCGCGATGATCAGCGTCGTGCGCTCGCGGGCGATCTGATCGAGCTCATGCTGAATCGCGCGCTCGGAACGTGAATCGAGCGCGGAGGTCGCTTCGTCGAACAACAGGATTGGCGGATTCTTGAGGATGGTCCGCGCAATCGCCACGCGTTGCTTTTCGCCGCCGGACAACTTCAGGCCACGTTCGCCGACCGGCGTTTCATAGCCTTTCGGCAGCCCTTCGATGAACTCGTGAATATGCGCCGCGCGCGCCGCCGCGATCACTTCCTCGCGCGTTGCCGAGGGACGGCCGTAGGCGATGTTGTAGTAGATCGAATCGTTGAACAGCACCGTATCCTGCGGCACGATGCCGATCGACGCGCGCAACGAATCCTGCGTGACGTCACGAATATCCTGACCGTCGATGGTGATCGCGCCGCCCGTCGCGCGGTCAAGATCGTAGAAGCGGAACATCAGCCGCGCGAGGGTCGATTTGCCCGAACCGCTATGGCCGACCACTGCGGTGGTGGTGCCCGCCGGAATCGTGAAGCTCACGTCGTGCAGAATCTGGCGCGCCGGTTCGTACGCGAAGTTCACGCGCTCGAAGCGCACCTGCGCGCCGTTCACGCGCAGCGCGGGCGCGCCTTCCAGGTCGGGCACTTCCCGCGCGGCGCCGAGCAGCGTGAACATGCGGTCCATGTCGGTGAGGCTTTGCTTCAACTCGCGATACACCACGCCGAGAAAATTCAGCGGAATATAAAGCTGCAGCATGAAAGTGTTGATCAGCACCAGATCGCCGAGCGTGAGACGCCCGGCCATCACGCCTTGCGTGGCGCGCCACAGAATGAACACGAGCCCCGTGCCGATAATCGCCTGCTGCCCGAAGTTCAGCGCCGACAGCGAGCGCTGCGACTTGATCGCCGCCGTGCGATAGCGTTTGAGGTTTTCGTCGTAACGGCTCGCTTCCCACTCTTCGTTGCCGAAGTATTTGACTGTCTCGTAGTTCAGCAGCGAATCGATCGCGCGTGAGTTCGCCTTCGAATCGAGATCGTTCATTGTGCGGCGAAAATGCGTGCGCCACTCCGTGACCTTCACCGTGAAGACGATGTAGACGGCGAGCGCAATGAACGTGACCACTGCGTAATACGCCTCGTACTTGACGACGAAAAAGCCGAGCACGAGCCCGACTTCGACGAGCGTCGGCAGAATGCTGTAAAGCGAGTACGAGATCAGTTGCGTGATGCCGCGCGTGCCGCGCTCGATGTCGCGCGACATGCCGCCCGTCTGCCGTTCGAGGTGAAAGCGCAACGACAGCGCATGCAGATGGCGGAACACTTTCAGCGCGAGTTGGCGCACCGCGCTTTCGGTCACCTTCGAAAACAGAATCTCACGCAGTTCGGTGAACAGCGACGTGGACAGCCGCACCACCGCATACGCGACCACCAGCAGGCCGACGCCGCCCAGCAATACGATGGCCGGCGAATCGTGAGCACGGCCGAGCGCGGTGAGATGCTGCACCGAGGCGAGGCTGTCGACGATCCGCTTCATCACGATCGGCACGCCGAGGTTGGCGACCTTCGCGCCGATCAGGCAGCTCAGCGCAAAACCGACCCGCCATTTATACGTGGCGAGATACGGCAGCAGCGACAGGATCGTCTGCCAGTCGTTGCGCGGCTGGGTGGAGATCGGCGAGGGTTCGGACGAGGGCGTGCGGCGCATGGAGATCGGCTGGGGAGAGTGTGGAGATGCCGGAGTTCGCAGCGGCGCGGCGACCGCGGCATGCCGGCTCGGCATACTGCTTTTGGTCGCGCGACCCGGCTGGGCGCTTTCCCGTACAATTCCTGATCTTTCTATTGTCGCAGAAGCCGGCTGGCGCCGCTTTTCATGGGTTGGCCCGCCGTGGGTGGCACGTTGGCCGCGCGGTGCGTGCCGTACCGTTGTCGTGAAATGCCCCGCCTGCCGGTCGAGCCGACCGAGCCAACACGTTTCTCAAGGGTGCCCCGATGACCGATATTCTTCAACTCCCGCAAAAGCACTGCGCGCTGCGCGTGGTGCCGCAGCCTTCGGACGCGAACGTCCACGGCGACGTGTTCGGCGGCTGGATCATGGCGCAAGTGGACATTGCCGGCTCGATTCCGGCAAGCCGCCGCGCCAACGGGCGGGTAGCGACCATCGCGGTCAATTCGTTCGTGTTCAAGCAGCCGGTGTTCGTCGGCGATCTGCTGAGCTTTTACGCGGACATCGTCAAGACGGGCAATACGTCAGTCACGGTGGCGGTCGAGGTCTACGCGCAGCGCATGAGCCTCACCGAAGATCTCGTGAAGGTCACCGAAGCCACGCTGACCTACGTCGCCACCGATAGCGACCGGCGCCCGCGCGCGTTGCCGCTGCTGGATTGAGCGGGTCGCGGTAAAAAAACGAGGCGCCGCGGCGCCTCGGTTTCTTCAGGCTTGGTATAAGGTCACTGGCTCCGCCCATGACCTGGTGCGAGCAGCGAAAATCGGGCGCAACGCCGCGTGAATCGGTGCTTCGTGGTTCCCAGCGCAGTCTGAGTCGGGAATTACGAATATATCCGACCGAAACGCCCGCGCAAATCGATTACGCGCACGATTCCGCGCTAACCCGCACGACTCGAGACCGCAGGCGCGCCGTTGCTGCGCAGATAAGCGTCGACCTGCCCTTCGATCCACTGCGCGAAATGCGCCTGCGAGGCATTGAGCATTTCGCGTTGCTGCCAGACCAGCCAGTAGGGATAACGGTACGGCACGCGGATATCGGTGATCTGCACCAGCTCGCCACGCGCCAGCGCATACGCGACCAGGCTGCGCCTTTCGAGCGCGACGCCCTGGCCTTGCAGCACGGCGCCGATCACGATATTCGAGTCGTTCGCCGACAGCACCACGGCTCCCTCGGCCGGCTCCGCCACCTGAGCTGCCTGACACCAGTCATGCCACGGCGTATCGGGACTCGAGAGCAGCGGACAGGCCAACACGTCCTCGGCGGTGACGGGCAAGCGGCCATGCGGCGCCAGTGCGAAATGCGGAGCGGCGACCACCACCATCTCGTCGTCGAACAGTTTCTGTTGCGCGACGTCGGGCCAATGCCCCTGCCCCATGCGGATGCCGATGTCGCTCGCGCCCTGGCGAAAATCCTCGACCTGCAAGCTCGTTTGCAAGCGGATCCGGTAGTACGGATGCGCGTCGCGAAAACTGGCGAGGCGCGGCACGAGCCAATGCTGAGCGAACGAAGGCAAGGTGGTGATCACCAGTTCGCTCTCATGTGGGCGCGCCTGTGCGCGGCGTGTCGCATGGGTGATGTCGCGCAGCGCCATGCGGATGTCGAGCGCGTAGAGCCGTCCTTCCTCGGTCAGCCGCAGCCCGCGCGCCGCACGCATGAAGAGCGCGACGCCCATCGAATCTTCCAGCACCTTGATCTGCTGGCTCACCGCCGAGTGCGTGACATGCAACTCGCGCGCGGCCTGCGTGACGCCGCCCAGGCGAGCGACGGCCTCGAAACAGCGCAGCGCGGTCAACGGCGGGATCGGCTTCATGTAAGAAATTCTGACGTAAATCGTCGTTAATTGTCGCTTTTTTTGCAGTGCGGAGATGCTTAATCTATCGGTTCGATGCGCCCTGCCCCATGTAGGCAGGGGAACCACGCGGCCACGAGGCTCGGGCGCGCCATGATAGATGTTCTAACGGGAATGAGATGAAACTGATCGGAATGCTGGATTCGCCCTACGTACGCCGGGTCGCTATCTGCCTCAAGTTGCTGAAGCTCGACTTCGAGCACGAGTCGATCTCGGTGTTCAGCACCTACGACCAGTTCGCGAGAATCAACCCTGTCGTCAAGGCGCCCACGCTGATCGCCGACAACGGGCAGACCGTGATGGACTCGACGGTGATTCTCCAGTACCTCGCCACGCTCGCCGGGCCGAACCAGCGGCTGTTGCCGACGCGGCCCGACGCCGCCTTGCGCGCCGCCCGCCTCACGGGCCTCGCGCTCGCCGCGTGCGAGAAGAGCGTGCAGATCGTCTACGAACGCAATCTGCGGCCGGCGGAGAAGCAGCATGAGCCGTGGGTGGATCGCGTGAGCACGCAGTTGTTCGCCGCTTACGCCGAACTCGAACGCGAGCTCGCGGCGGCGGCGCTGCCGATCGAAGCCAGCCAGTTCGACGCAGCCGACGTCACCGTGGCGGTCGCCTGGCACTTCACGCAGATGATGCTGCCGGGGATGGTCAGCAAGACGGAGCATCCCTTCCTGCAGTCGTTCTCCGAACTGGCGGAAGGTCTGCCGGTTTTCCTGGACACACCGGCAGAGTAAGCGCCGCCGCGCGAGCGCTCAAACCGTCGCGAGCTCGCGCCCCACGGCGCCTTGCAGCAACTCGGAAATTGCGTCCGTCGACAACGGCTTCGCGAAGTAGAACCCTTGCATCTCGTCGCACGCGCGCTCTTTCAGGAAGTCGAGTTGCGCGGACGTCTCCACGCCTTCGGCGATCACCTGCAACTTCAGCGAATGCGCGAGCGCGATGATCGCCGAGGTGATCGTCTCGTCGTCGCCCGACACGCCGATGTCGGAGACGAACGAGCGGTCGATCTTCAGCCGATCCACCGGGAAGCGCTTCAGATAGCTGAGGCTCGAATAGCCGGTGCCGAAGTCGTCGATGGCAAGGCCGATGCCGAGCGCATGCAGTTCGTTGAGCATCGACACCGCTTCTTCGGCATTGCGCATGATGGTGCTTTCGGTCAATTCGAGTTCGAGGTACTGCGGCTCGAGGCCGGTCTCGGCCAGCACCTGCATGACCAGCTTGGCGATATCGCGTTGCTGGAACACCCGCGCCGACAGATTCACCGAAACCCGCGCCGGCGGCAAACCCTCGTCCTGCCAGGCCTTGTTCTGGCGGCACGCCTCGCGCAGCACCCACTCCGAGAGCGGCCCGATCAGCCCGCTTTCTTCCGCGACCGGAATGAACGACGACGGCGGCACCAGTCCGACTTCCGGATCGCGCCAGCGCACCAGCGCCTCGGTGCCGACAATCTGTCCGCTCTCGATATCCACTTGCGGCTGGTAGTGCAACAGGAATTCGTTGTCGCGCAAAGCACGGCGCAAACGCCGCTCCAGATTCAGGCGCGCGCCCGCACTCGCGTTCATCTCCGGCTGATAGAACTGGAACGTGTTGCGGCCCATGTCCTTCGCGCGATACATCGCGAGGTCGGCCTTCTTCATCAGCGTTTCGGCGTCCTCGCCGTCTTGCGGGAACAGGCTCGCACCCATGCTGCATCCAACATACAGCTCGGTGCCGTCGAGCCACACCGGCTCGGAGATCGACGCGCGCACCCGCTCCATCCACGCGATCAGCGACTGTTCGTCGACGGTGTCGGTCATCACGATCACGAACTCGTCGCCGCCGTGCCGCGCCACCGTGTCGCTGGTACGCGTGCAGCGCGCGAGACGCTCGGCGACCACGCTCAGCAGACGATCGCCGACACTGTGGCCGAGGCTGTCGTTGACGTTCTTGAAGCCGTCCAGATCGATGAACACGACCGCGACGCCCTTGTGATGCCGTTGCGCGACGATCAACGCATGCTGCAAGCGGTCGCGCAGCAGATTGCGGTTCGGCAGGCGCGTGAGGCTGTCGTAGTTGGCCTGGTATTCGAGCTGTTCCTGATAGCGCATCAGATCGGTCACGTCGTTGATCACGCCGATGTGATGCGTGATCACCCCCTCCTGATTCGGCACCGGCGCGATGAAAAGCTGATTCCAGAACAGGGCGCCGTCCTTGCGATAGTTGCGCACCACCGCGCTGACTTCGCGGTTCGCCGCGAGCGCCTGACGGATCAGCGCGACGCCTTCCTGCTCGCGGTCGTCGCGCTGCAGAACGCGGCAATCGTGGCCGATCACCTCGGCGGGGTCATAGCCGGTAATGCGCATGAACGCCGGGTTCACGTACTCGATCAGATTGCCGGTCGGCGACGGCGCGGTGATCAGAATCGCGTTGACGCTGGCATCGAGCGCGCGGCTTTGCAGACGCAAGGCAAGATCGGCGCGCTTGCGCTCGGTGATGTCCGTGTAGGAACCGAGCACGCCGATCACGCGGCCGTCGCCGTCGGTGAACGGCAGCTTGCTCGTGACCGTGGTGCGGTGCACGCCGTCGATCACCAGATCGACTTCGAAGTTCATCTTCGGCACGCCGGTGCTCACCACTTCCTTGTCGTGGTCGTTCAGCAGCGTCGAGAAGTCGCGCCACGGCATGTCGGCGTCGCTCTTGCCCACCACCTGCTCGGGATATGCGAGCCCTGCATCGCGCGCGAACGCCATGTTGCAGCCGAGATAGCGCGACTCCATGTCCTTCCAGAAAATGCGCTGCGGAATATTGTCGATCACCGCTTCGAGCATCTGGTTCGAACGGTGCGCTTCGGCTTCGGCGTTGATCTGGTCGGTGACGTCGTCGGCCAGCACGAAAAACGCGGCGCGGCCCATGAAGTTCAGCGCGTGATACGAAATGTCGGCGCTGATCGTCGAGCCGTCCTTGCGCCGGTGATGCCAGATGCCCGCCATGGTGCGGCCGTGCTGGCCCGCGTCGCTGCGCTGCATATGCGATTCGAGACGCGAGATTTCGCCGTTCGGCCGGATCGTGCGAATCGTCATGCCGAGAAATTCGCTTTCGGTGTAGCCGTATTGCTGGATCGCGGCCGCGTTGACGGCGAGAAAACGCAGCGTCTCGCGATCGAAGATGTACATCGGCACCGGATGGTCGTCGAACAGGCCGCGAAAGCGTTCGTCGTGGCGGCCGAGCGCGCGCACGGTGCGCAGCTTCTCGCGCGCGCTGTTTTCGCGGGCGCCGAACGTGAAGATCAGCAGCACGCTGCCGCCCAGCATGGTCACGATCAGCAGGAACATGGCCCGCTGCGTTTCGCTCGCCGAGGCCGCGAGCGACGCCTGCAAGGCGCGGCTCTCCGCGCCGCGCAGTGCCGCGAGGCCGTCTTCGACGCGATCCAGGCCGAGCCCGAGATGGGTGTAAGTCGAGGCCGCCCACGCACGCGAGGCGTCCGGCACGGCATTGCCGCTCTGGAGCAGCGCGTCGTCAATGTCGTGTTGCAACGCGTGGCTGTCCGCGCTCAGCTTCGCGAGTGCGTCGAGCATGGCGGGCTCGCCGGCCAGTTCACGGCGCAGATCGCGCTCCAGACCCGCGAGCGTGGTCGCCATGGCGGTGGCCGCGCCAGCCGGCGCCGCCTCGCCCGACGCCTCGAAGCGGCCGAGCGCGGCAAGGCCGCCGTCAAGCACCGCCCGGTAGGCGTCGAGATCCTCGCGCACGCTCGTCGAACGCAGCATGCGCGCATCAGCGTCGCGTTGGCCGCAAATCTGCGTATAAGCGACGAACGCGTTCGCGCCGATCGCCGCGGCAACGACCGCCAGGTTGATCAGCAGCCGCTTCGATAAAAAAGGAGTCATGGGTTCCGAACGTCAATCGTTCTACGGGCGGGAGCGCGCGGTCGCTTTCGATGCGTCGGGCCGCATCGATACCGAGACTCTTTACGCGCCAACCCATGGATAACGGCAGAGTTCGGAACAGATTGAGGGTAACGAGTGAAAAAAACTGGCGGGTCGCGCCTAGCCGGCCGCGCCTAGCCGGCCGCGCCTAGCCGGCCGCGCCGAATTCCTTCATGGCCGGGACGAAGTCGTGATTGGCCTCCGGCTTGCGCGACAGCTTGGCGAGCACGTAGCGCTTGAAAGGCTCCAGTTCGGCCCACTGGGCGACGCCCGGCGCGGCGAGACCGGCCAGTTGCGCCTGATGCGCGATGCCGTCCGGCACACTGTCCGTGCGGCGCCAGGCGGGCGCGTCCTCGGGCGTGAACCACTCCGGCTCGATGTTCGCGTGGGTACGCAGCATTTCGAACAGGGCATGATCGAAATTCGGCTCGATCTCCGCGTCTTCCTCGACCGGGAAACGCGCCAGCAGCTTGCGGTCTTCGAGCGGCAGCGTTTGCCATTGATCGAGCGAGATGCGCAGCCCGAACCGGTCGAGATTGAAGCGTACCGACATCGGGATGTAGGTGAAATTCTCCGAAGACTCGACCTCGAAGTTGAACAGAAGCGGTGCTTCGTTGAGTCCCATGACAATGTCCCTCGTGGATGGCGGGCAACACGCAAGCCCAGCTTGGGGTATTTTAGAACCTTATTCGCGCGACGGCGGCATGGCCGGCGGCAACATACCGGGCCGCCAACCGCCCACACGCGCGCAGCATGGCAAAGGAGTGAACTAGCTTGAACGAACTGGAAACAGCCGGGCAGCCGGGCGCCGTGGAGCGCCAGGTGCGCCGGCACCGCGGCGCGGCGGTCGAAACCGTCACCGACCACGTCGGTCAGGAGTGGCCGGTCGCGCTCGTCTTCAACGGCATTTCGCACGCGGTGATGATGTGCACGCCGCGCGATCTG
Organism: Paraburkholderia sp. BL9I2N2; assembly: GCF_004339745.1. Taxonomy (GTDB): domain Bacteria; phylum Pseudomonadota; class Gammaproteobacteria; order Burkholderiales; family Burkholderiaceae; genus Paraburkholderia. Next base: position 3,759,964 of record NZ_SMGP01000001.1, read on the forward strand.
GAGGCGTTCGCGGTCGGATTCGCGATTTCAGAAGGGATCGTGGGGCGCGGCAGCGACATTCAGGACATCGAGGTCGAGCTGCATGATGACGGCGAATTGCCGCATGCCGAAGTGCAGTTACAGGTGGTGCAGCAGGCGTTCGTCGCGTTGAAGGAAAAGCGTCGCGCGCTCGCCGGGCGCACCGGTTGCGGCGTGTGCGGCATCGAAAGCATCGATCTGCTGGATCTGGAACCGGAGCGTGTGCCGGACACCGGTTTTCTGCAACGGCTCGCGCCGGACGCGATCGCGCGCGCCGCCCGCGAATTGCCCGAGCATCAGGCGCTGACGCGGCTGACCGGCGGCCTGCACGCCGCCGCGTGGTGCGACGCGGCGGGCGCGATCCGCTATGCGTTCGAAGACGTCGGCCGCCACAATGCGCTCGATAAGCTGATCGGCCAGCTCGTGCTCGATCGCGTCGATACCAGGGAAGGCTTTGTGTTTCTGTCGAGCCGCGCCAGCTACGAGCTGGTGCGCAAGGCCGCGCGCGTCGACGTGCCGATGGTCGCCACGATCTCGGCGCCGTCGTCGCTGGCGATTGCGATTGCCCGCAAGGCGGGCGTGCGGCTGGTGAGCTTCTGCCGCGAGAAAAGCTACGTCGACTACGATACGTTGCAGCCGGCGCAGCCTTGAGCGGTTGAAGCGGCTGCATACCTAAGCGCCCGACGCGCTCAGGCACGGCACTCAGTCGAATTGCCGGAAGTCCGGCTTGCGCTTCTCGAAGAACGCCTTGAACGCCTCGCGTGCTTCGGGCGCGAGCAGCATCTTGCCGAAATGCACGGCTTCTTCGGACATCTGCGTTCGCAATTCCTGATGGCTCGCGCGCTTCATCAAACTTTTCGTCACGCGCAGCGACGAAGCCGGCAACGCAGCCAGCTTCGCGACTTGCGAAACAGCGAACGCGTCGACTTCGACCGCGGGCAGCAGGCGATTCACGAAACCCATGCGCAGCGCTTCGGCGGCGTCGAATGCTTCGCCGAGCAGCAGTTTCTCCGCCGCCGCCTGGTAGCCGGCCACGCGCTGCAACAGCAGGCTCGACGCCGCTTCCGGACAGAGGCCGAGTTGCGTGAACGGCAGCGAGAAGCTCGCGGTGTCGGCCGCGTAGACCAGGTCGCAATGCAGCAACAAGGTCGTGCCGATGCCGACCGCCGGCCCCGCCACCGACGCCACCACCGGCTGCTCCGCCGAGCTGATCGCGCGCAGGAACTGGAACACCGGCGCGTTTTCGCCCATCGGCGGCGTCTTCATGAAATCTTCGAGATCGTTGCCGGCGCTGAAAATACCCGCGCTGCCGCGAATCAGGATGGCGCGCACGGACGCGTCGCCTTGCGCTTCGACCAGCGCGTCCGCCATCGTCTGGTACATCGCGGCCGTAATCGCGTTTTTCCTGTCGGGCCGGTTGAAGGCAATCGTCAGCACGCCGTCGGCGCGCTCGACCAGGATATCCATCGTCATCTCCTCGTCCTCCTGCTGAAAATGTAAAAACGGTTCGCAAGCTGGGTGGCCTGCGAACCGTTCCGCGGTTCTTAGCGGGTCGCCCTTGGGCTTCCCTCTGGAACCGAAGCGACCACCGGAGTGAACGCCGGGGTGAACATGCTTACAGGCGCTCGATGATGCCCGCCGCGCCCATGCCCGTGCCGACGCACATCGTCACCATGCCGTACTTGTAGTTACGGCGGCGCAAGCCATGCACCACGGTCGACGCACGAATCGCGCCCGTCGCACCCAGCGGATGGCCGAGGGCGATCGCGCCGCCGAGCGGGTTGATTTTCGCCGGATCGAGACCGAGGTCCTGAATCACCGCTAGCGATTGCGCGGCGAATGCCTCGTTCAGCTCGATCCAGTCGAGGTCGTCGATCTTCAGGCCGGCGGCCTTCAGTGCGGCCGGAATCGCTTCCTTCGGACCGATGCCCATGATTTCCGGCGGCACGCCGCGCACGGCGAAGCTGACGAAACGCGCGAGCGGCGTCAGGTTGAATTCCTTCAGCATTTTTTCCGACACCACGATCAACGCGCCCGCGCCGTCCGACGTCTGCGAGCTGTTGCCCGCCGTCACCGAACCCTTGTTGGCGAACACCGCGCGCAGCTTGGCCAGACCTTCGAGCGAGGTTTCCGCGCGCGGACCTTCGTCGAGCGACACTTCGCGGGTCTTCACGCGGACTTCGCCGGTGGCGAGATCCGGGAAGCGCTCCGTGATCGTGTAGGCGGCGATTTCGTCGTTGAACTCGCCGGCTTGCTGCGCGGCGATCGCACGGCGGTGCGATTCGACCGAGAACGCGTCTTGCGCCTCGCGGCTGATCTTCCAGCGCTCGGCGACTTTCTCCGCTGTCAGGCCCATGCCGTAGGCAATGCCGATGTCTTCATTGCGATCGAAGATATGCGGCGACATGGACGGCTTGTTGCCCATCATCGGCACCATGCTCATCGACTCGCAGCCGCCCGCGATCATTGCGTCCGACTCGCCGACGCGGATGCGGTCGGCGGCCATGGCGAGCGCGGTCAGGCCCGATGCGCAGAAGCGGTTCACCGTCACGCCGCCGACGCTATTCGGCAGACCGGCCAGCAGCGCGCCCATGCGCGCGACGTTCAGCCCTTGTTCCGCTTCCGGAATCGCACAGCCGATGATCGCGTCTTCGATCACCTTCGTGTCGAGGCCGGGCACTTGCGCCACGGCTGACTTGATCGCGTGCACTAGCAGTTCGTCCGGGCGCGTGTTCTTGAACATCCCGCGCGGCGCCTTGCCGATCGGCGTACGGCTCGCGGCGACGATGTATGCGTCTTGCAATTGCTTTGCCATTTGAAGCTCCTTTGTCGACCAGAGTTAGCGCTTTAGCGCTTACTCTGGTCCCATGCAGTCTCATCGCGGTCGACCAGAGTTAGCGCTTTAGCGCTTACTCTGGTCCCATGCAGTCTTATCGCGTTGGTCGCTTAGTTACGCACCGGCTTGCCGGTTTGCAGCATGCCCATGATCCGTTCCTGCGTCTTTTGCGTGCCGAGCAGATCAACGAACGCACGACGCTCGAGTTGTAGCAGCCATTCTTCATCGACCAGACTGCCCGCCTCCACGTCGCCGCCGCACACCGCTTCCGCGATACGGCTCGCGATCAGGAAATCGTGCTCGCTGATGAACCGGCCATCGCGCATATTGACGAGCGACGCCTTGATGGTCGCGATCGCCGAACGGCCGGCCACCGGCACCTGCGTCACACGCAGCGGCGGACGATAACCCGACGCCGACAACGCGCGCGCTTCCTTCTTCGCGACGTCGAGCAGTTCGAACACGTTGAAGACGATCGTGTCGGACGGCTTCAGATAGCCCATCGCGCGGGCGTCGAGCGCGGAGGCCGAGACCTTCGCCATCGCCGCGTTTTCGAACGACTTCTGCACGAACTTGAGCAGGTCGTTGGTCGCGCCCACTTGCGTCGCGGCTTCAGCCGCGCGCAATGCCGCTTCCTTCAGGCCGCCGCCCGCGGGCACGAGACCCACGCCGACTTCCACCAGACCGAGATAGCTTTCGATGTGCGCGACCCGCTTCGCGCTATGCAGCGCCAGCTCGCAGCCGCCACCGAGCGCGATGCCCGACACGGCCGAGATTACCGGCACGCTCGCGTACTTCACGCGCAGCATGCCTTGCTGGAATTTCTTCACGAACGGCTCGATGCCCTTCGCGCCGCCCATCATGAACGCCGGCATTGCCTCTTCGAGGTTGGCGCCCGCGGAGAACGGGCCGCCCGGCGTGCCGAGTTTCAGCGACGTCGGCTGCCACACCACGAGACCCTTGTAGTCTTTTTCGGCCAGTTCGATCGCCTGCGTCAGACCGTCGATCACCGACGGTCCGATCGTATTCATCTTGCTCTTGAACGACACGATCAGCACGTCGTTCTCGCCGGCGCGATCGTCGACCCAGGCGCGCACAGCGTCGGTTTCGAACAGCGTCTTGCCGTAGGTCTTCGGATCAGCGGTTTCGCCGACCAGCGGTGCACGGAACACCTGCTTGTCGTAGACCGACAGCGACGAGCGCGGCACGAAGGTCTTCGAAGCCGGCGACCACGAACCTTCGTTCGTATGCACACCGCCCTGCTCGGCCACTGGACCTTCCAGCACCCACGACGGCAGCGGCACGTTCGAGAGCGCCTTGCCGGCCGCGATATCTTCCTGCACCCATTCGGCGACCTGCTTCCAGCCGGCCGTCTGCCAGCCTTCGAAGGGACCTTCGTTCCAGCCAAAGCCCCAACGGATCGCCAGATCGACGTCGCGCGCGTTGTCGGCGATCGATTCCAGATGCACGCCGATGTAGTGATACACATCGCGGAAAATCGCCCACAGGAACTGAGCCTGCGGATGCTGCGATTCGCGCAGCAGCTTCAGACGTTCCGCCGGCGGGCGCTTCAGAATGCGGCCGACCAGTTCGTCCGCCTTGGCGCCGCCGTCGACGTACTCACCCGTCTTCGGGTCGAGCACCTTGATCGCCTTGCCTTCCTTCTTGTAGAAGCCGCCGCCGGTCTTCTGACCCAGCGCGCCCTTCTTCACGAGTTCGGCCAGCACGGCCGGCGTTTCGTAGACCGGGAAGAACGGGTCGTCCTTCAGCGTGTCCTGCATCGTCTTGATGACGTGCGCCATCGTGTCCAGACCGACCACGTCGGCGGTACGGAACGTGGCCGACTTCGCGCGGCCCAGACGCGCTCCCGTCAGGTCGTCCACTTCGTCGAAACGCAGGCCGAATTTGGCGGCTTCGGTCACGACGGCGAGGATCGAGAAAATCCCGACGCGATTGGCGATGAAGTTCGGCGTGTCTTTCGCGCGCACGACGCCCTTGCCGACCACGCTGGTCAGGAACGACTCGAGTTGATCGAGGATTTCCGGGCGCGTGGTCGCGGTCGGGATCAGTTCGACCAGGTGCATGTAGCGCGGCGGATTGAAGAAGTGCACGCCGCAGAAGCGCGCCTTCAGTTCATCCGAGAAACCATCGGAGAGCGCGGTGATCGACAGACCCGACGTGTTGGTGGCGAAAATCGCGTTCGGCGCTAGATGCGGCGCGACCTTCTTGTACAGGTCGTGCTTCCAGTCCATGCGTTCGGCGATCGCTTCGATCACGAGGTCGCATTCGGCGAGCTTTTCGATGTCGTCGTCGTAGTTCGCGGGCTGGATGTATTGCGCGTCGTCCTTCACGCCGAAGGGCGCCGGCGACAGCTTCTTCAGGTTCTCGATCGCCTTCAGCGCGATCGCGTTCTTCGGGCCTTCTTTTGCAGGCAGATCGAACAGCAGCACGGGCACCTTGGCGTTGATCAGGTGCGCGGCGATCTGCGCGCCCATCACGCCGGCGCCGAGCACGGCTACCTTGCGAATGATCAGATTGCTCACGTCGTTCCTCCGGGGAGTTATGCGATGTCGCGAAGCTTCATGGGACGCTTCGCGATGTGTGGCTGACGGCAGGCGCCGCGGGTTCGACACGCGCGGCGCCTGCCTTGATGTGTTTGCCTGGCGCTTGAAAACAGCGGCTTAGAACAGCGCTTCTTCGAGGTCCATCATCGACTTCGAGCCGGCGCGTGCCTGACGAATCGTCATCGCCGTTTCCGGCAGCAGCTTGGCGAAGTAGAAGCGAGCCGTGGCGAGCTTCGCCTTGTAGAACGGATCGCCCGAGGCTTCCTTGTCGAGCGCGACGCGTGCCATGCGGGCCCAGAAATACGAGAACACCAGATGGCCGACGGTGCGCAGATACGGCACGGCGGCGGCGCCCACTTCGTCCGGGTTCTGCATGGCCTTCATGCCGATTTCCATCGTCAGCTTCTGCACCTTTTCGCCGATGTCGGCGAGCGGGTTGATGAACTCCTGCATCTCCGGCTTCACGCCTTCCGCTTCGACGAAATCCGACACCAGCTTGCCGAACTTCTTCATCTTCGCGCCCATGTCGCCGAGGATCTTGCGGCCGAGCAGGTCGAGCGCCTGGATCGCGTTGGTGCCTTCGTAGATCATGTTGATGCGCGCGTCGCGCACGTACTGCTCCATGCCCCACTCGGCGATAAAGCCGTGGCCGCCGTAGATCTGCATGGCGTGATTGGTGCTCTCGAACGCGTTGTCCGACAGGAACGCCTTCAGGATCGGCGTCAGCAGCGCGACGAGGTCGGCGGCTTCCTTGCGCACCGATTCGTCAGCGTGCGACAGTTCCTTGTCGATATGCAGCGCGGACCAGTACGAGAAGGCGCGCGCGGCTTCGGCGTAGGCCTTCTGCGTGAGCAGCATGCGGCGCACGTCCGGGTGCACGATGATCGGGTCGGCCGCCTTTTCGGGCGCCTTCGGGCCGGTCAGCGAACGCATTTGCAGACGCTCTTTCGCGTACGTCAGCGAGTTCTGGTAACCGATTTCGGTCAGGCCGAGGCTCTGCATGCCGACGCCCAGGCGCGCCGCGTTCATCATCACGAACATCGCGTTCAAGCCCTTGTTCGGCTCGCCGACGAGCCAACCCTTGGCGTTGTCGAGATTGATCACGCAGGTGGCGTTGCCGTGAATGCCCATCTTGTGTTCGATGGAGCCGCACTTCACGCCGTTGCGCTCACCCGGTTCGCCCGCATCGTTGGGCACGAACTTCGGCACGATGAAAAGCGAAATGCCCTTGGTGCCCTTGGGCGCATCCGGCAGACGCGCGAGCACCAGGTGAACGATGTTCTCCGCGAGATCGTGTTCGCCGCTGGAGATGAAGATCTTCGTGCCGCTGATCGCGTAGGAGCCGTCGCTGTTCGGCTCGGCCTTGGTGCGCAGAATGCCGAGGTCGGTGCCGCAATGCGGCTCGGTCAGACACATCGTGCCGGTCCAGACGCCCGCGACCAGCTTCGGCAAATAGCGCTGTTGCAGCTCCGGCGTGCCGTGCGCGTGCAGACATTCGTACGCGCCGTGCGAGAGGCCCGGGTACATGGTCCACGCCTGATTCGCCGAGTTCAGCATTTCATACAGCGCGTTGTTGACGAACGCGGGCAGGCCCTGGCCGCCATATTCCGGATCGCAACCCAGTGCGGGCCAACCGGCTTCGACGTATTGTTTGTAGGCTTCCTTGAAGCCCTTCGGCGTGGTCACGACGCCGTCGCCGGCGTACGTGCAGCCTTCCTGATCGCCGCTGTGGTTGAGCGGGAACAGTACTTCCGAGCAGAACTTGCCGGCTTCCTCGAGCACCGCATTGATGGTGTCGGCATCGAGATCCGCGTGCTTCGGCATCTGCTTGATTTCGGCTTCGACGTTAAGCAGTTCGTGCAACACGAATTGCATGTCGCGCAGCGGCGCGGCGTACTGTCCCATGACTCTCTCCCAAGTTTGACAAGAAGCCAGGCCGTTAGCCGAGTCCGTGGATCGGAGCTTTCTGCGCCGCTGAATCCGCCTGATTGGCGGCGGCGCTGCTAACGGCTTTCGCTTTGATACGAAACAATCAATTTTTCCAGCGCGGCCCACGTGAGACGCACCGCATCCGGCAAGTGCAGGAAGCGCGCGTCGTGATGCAGACCGAGCGTGAAGCTGTACAGTTCGAACAGCATCAGTTGCGGATCGGTGTCGGCACGCAGATGCCCTTCTTCCATTGCCTGCGAAATCGCGCGCGTGAGCGCCGCACGCCAGACCGTCACGCTCGACACCAGTTGCTCACGCACCGGGTTATCCGCGCGGTCGTCGTACTCGACGGCGCCGCTGATGTAGATGCAACCGGTGGTGACTTCCTGAATGCGCTTCTCGATCCAGCGGGAAATCATCGCGCGCAAGCGCGGCAATCCACGAGGCTCGCGCAAACTCGGGAAAAACACCTCGTCTTCGAAACGACGGTGATATTCGCGCACGACTTCGACCTGCAAGTCCTCGCGCGACCCGAAATGCGCGAACACCCCGCTTTTGCTCATCTGCATGCGCTCAGCCAGCAGCCCGATCGTCAGACCTTCCAGTCCGTCGCGGCTTGCCAGGTCAAGTGCTGCGTCGAGAATTGCGGCTCGCGTCTGTTCGCCTTTTCGCATAGCTTTTTACCGTTCTAATGTGACCGAAAGAAAAATCGAACGGCCGTACTATTATTGAGTGCCGCCGTCCGCGAAACAAGGACTTTATTAGAAACCGGTTTCTAACCTGGTTTCAATTCTGCGGCATCCGTCAATCAGAGGAATGAGATTTTTTAGAGGCGTTTGCCTGAAGTTTGCCTTGAGACAGGGGTTGCCCGCCTAAGTGCACGCTTTCTTCTGATTAACGCAGCCGGCCGACATGATGCAGCAAGTCGGTGCGAATGCAGAAGCGTTTGACGTATCGCGGGTATTGGAAGGACGACGCGGTGCTGGGATTGCCGGGTGGAATGGCCGTCGATAGTTTCGTTAGACGCAGGCCTGACGTGGCGTTGCCGCCGTGTCAGGCTTGCTCGATCGGAACATGGAGGATGAAAGAAGATCGCGTCAGGACGCGTTGTCGTGCGCTGGGAAAGTTTGCGTAAGCGCCGCGGCAGCTCGCGTCAGCACATCGTTGCGGTCACCACGCCGCATCTGGGTGAAAAGACGCAATCCGGGATACCACGGGCTGTCGTCCCCGCCATACAGCCAGCGCCAGCTTCCCGCGAAACGGTTGAGCAGCTAGACCGGGGCTTTACCCATCGCCGCGGCAAGATGGGCTGCCGAAGTATCGACGGCGATCACTGCGGCCCGCCGTCCTTCGATGCAAAGCAAAGCGGCCCAAGCATTGCGCTCGAGCCGCTTCGTGCCTACTAGGCGTTGGTCGCAAACGCATTTCCGCGAGTCAGTCGTAGCCACCCACCGTCAGCAACTTCATCACGGCCCGGTAGGTCGTGTAGGCGAGCCAGTTGAGCGCGCGCTCACCGGCCGGCCGGGCGTCGTAGCGCGCTTCGTCGATACGGCGCGAGTCCTTGAAGGCGACGAGGATCGCTTCACGCAACGCGTCGATCGACGGGTCGTTCACCAGCACCACATTGGCTTCGTTGTTGAGCATCAGGCTCAGCGCGTCGAGGTTCGACGAGCCGACCGTCGCCCAGTTCGAATCCACCACCGCGACCTTGCCGTGCAGCAGCGTTTTCTCGTACTCGGCGATCTGCACGCCGGCCTTGAGCAACGCGCGATAGAGAAACGGCACCGCGTAATCGAGCGCCTTGAATTCCTTGCGCCCGATGATGAGCTTCACCACCACACCGCGTCGCGCCGCGAACACCAGCGCGCGCCGCAGCTTGCGCCCCGGCATGAAATACGGATTGGCGAGCAGCACTTCGGTGCGCGCCTGGCCGATCGCCGCCAGATACGCTTTCTCGATAGCGCGCCGGTTGATCAGGTTGTCGCGCGCGACGAACGCTACACAGGGCTGACCGCCCGCCCACAATTCCTCGTTACGACGCCGGCGCCTGCGCCGCAGGCTGCCGAGCGAGGCCGTGGTCTTCGGCCCGAGGTCCGGCTCCATGGACTCGATCGGCCGATGCCCAAGTCGAATCCGCCGCCACTGCACCTCGAACGCCTGGCGGATATCGGCGACCACCGGCCCGTGCAATTCGACCGCGAAGTCCCAGCGCCGGTACGGCAGCTTCTCGCCATTGTTCTCGTAATCGTCGACGATATTGATGCCGCCGCAGTACGCGAACTGATCGTCGATCACCGCCAGTTTGCGATGCGTGCGCGAGAAGCCGAAGCGGCCGAACAGGTGCGGGTTGTAGATGCGATGGTCGATGCCGGCGACGGGCCACTCGTTAAACATCGGCAAACGCTCGGTGCCGATGCCGTCGGTGATCACGCGCACCTTGACGCCGCGCGCGGCGGCGCGCAGCAACGCGGCGCTGACCGCCTGCCCGGCGTTGTCGTAGCAGAAGATATACGTTTCGAGCACCACGTCGCTCTGCGCGGCATCCACACGCGCGATCAGCGCGCTGAAGAACTCATCGCCGGAACGCAGCAGCTTGACGTCGTTGCCGCTGGTGAAGCGGTAACGCTGCCAATAGCGGCGGCCGAGCAGCGATTGCCGCAGTCGGGCGAAGCGGCGCGCGCCGCCGACGCTCACCGGCCACGCTCCGTGGGATGCCCAACGTCGGGACGCCCACTGAACCGCCCATGCAGCCTTTTAGGCAACTGCAGGATCGCATCGGCATTCGACGACGAAAAGCAGCGCCACGCCGCCTCGTCATACGGCAGCCACAGAAATGCGGTGTGCTCGCGCGGCGCCAGCGTGACCTCGAGTTGCTCCGGCACTTGCAGGCTGAACCAGTGCTCGGTGTTGTGGATCACGCCTTCGGCATAGCGATAGCGGAACTCCGGGTAGATCTCGTATTCGATCGAATATTGCCAATCGAACAACGCGCTATGCGGCACTTGCGCGCTGCCCACCACGATGCCGGTCTCTTCGCCGACCTCGCGCGTCGCCGTCTCGGCGAGCGGCTCATCGAGCCGGTCTTTGGAACCCGTGACCGACTGCCAGAAACCGGCGTGATCGGCGCGCTCGATCAGCAGCACGTCAAGCGCGGGCGTATGGATGATGACGAGTACGGATTGCGGAATCTTCGGCGGTTTCGGCATGGCGTGAAAACTGGGCGCAACGCTTGCGCGGTACATGTCGGAGATTGGTCCAGGAAACGGTCGAACGCAGTTGCATCGACTGTAACGCAAAAAACGAAAAAGGCGCATGACGCGCCTTTTTCGATTGCTTCCGCTGTCGTTTTTCAGACAGCACTGACTGGCCTCAAGCCATTACACCTTCGGTTCCGGCTGACGCAGACGGATGTGCAACTCGCGCAACTGGCGCTCGTCCACTTCGCTCGGTGCCTGCGTGAGCAGACACTGTGCGCGTTGCGTCTTCGGGAACGCGATCACGTCGCGGATCGAATCGGCGCCGGCCATCATCGTGACTATGCGGTCCAGACCGAACGCGATACCGCCGTGCGGCGGCGCGCCGTATTGCAGCGCGTCGAGCAGGAAGCCGAACTTGGCTTGCGCTTCTTCCGCGTTGATTTTCAGCGCGCGGAACACCTTGCTCTGCACTTCTTCACGGTGAATACGCACCGAGCCGCCGCCGATTTCCCAGCCGTTCAACACCATGTCGTAGGCCTTCGCGAGGCAGCGCGCCGGATCCGTTTCCAGATACTCGAGGTGCTCGTCCTTCGGGCTAGTGAACGGGTGATGCGCGGCGACGTAGCGGTTATCTTCCTCGTCGTATTCGAACATCGGGAAGTCGACCACCCACAGCGGCTTCCAGCCGGACTCGACCAGACCATTGGCCTTGCCGAATTCCGAATGGCCGATCTTCAGACGCAGTGCGCCGAGACTGTCGTTCACCACCTTCGCGCGATCCGCCGCGAAGAAGATGATGTCGCCGTCTTGCGCGCCGGTGCGCTCGATGATCGCCTTGACCGCTTCGTCGTGCAGGTTCTTGACGATCGGGCTTTGCAGACCGTCACGGCCCTTCGCCACTTCGTTGACCTTGATCCACGCGAGGCCCTTCGCGCCGTAGATGCGCACGAATTCCGTATAGCTGTCGATGTCGCCACGCGAGAGCTCGCCGCCCTTCGGCACGCGAATTGCCGCGACACGGCCGTCTTTCGTGTTGGCCGGCGTGCTGAACACCTTGAAGTCGACGTCGCGGACCGCATCCGTGAGGTCTGTGAATTCGAGCTTCACGCGCAGGTCCGGCTTGTCCGAACCGAAGCGGCGCATGGCTTCCGAATACAGCATGACCGGGAACTTCTCGTCCAGCGCGACGCCGATCGTTTCTTTGAACACATGACGGATCATGTCTTCGAACAGATCGCGAATTTCCTGTTCCGACAGGAACGAGGTTTCGCAGTCGATCTGCGTGAATTCCGGCTGACGGTCGGCGCGCAGGTCTTCGTCGCGGAAGCACTTGACGATCTGATAGTAGCGATCGAAGTTCGCCACCATCAACAGTTGCTTGAAGAGTTGCGGCGACTGCGGCAGCGCGAAGAACTGGCCCGGGTTCGTGCGCGACGGCACGAGGTAGTCGCGCGCGCCTTCCGGCGTGCTCTTGGTCAGCATCGGCGTTTCGATGTCGATGAAGCCCAGCGAGTCGAGGTACTTGCGCGCCTCGATCGCGACGCGGTAACGCAGACGCAGGTTGTGCTGCATCTGCGGACGGCGCAGGTCCAGCACGCGGTGCGTGAGACGCGTGGTTTCCGACAGGTTGTCGTCGTCGAGCTGGAACGGCGGCGTGATCGACGGGTTCAGCACGATCAGCTCGTGGCACAGCACTTCGATCTTGCCGCTCTTGAGCGCCGCGTTCGTGGTGCCTTCCGGACGGGCACGAACCACGCCCTTGATCTGCAGGCAGAACTCGTTGCGCACGCCTTCGGCCGCCTTGAACATCTCCGCGCGGTCCGGGTCGCAGACGACCTGAACGAGGCCTTCGCGATCGCGCAGGTCGATGAAGATGACGCCGCCATGGTCGCGGCGGCGACTCACCCAGCCGCACAGCGAGACGGATTGGCCCAGCAGTTCTTCGGTCACCAGACCGCAGTATTGAGATCTCATCGACATGATGTTTGTCTTTCGTTTTGCATTGGTTGAACGGCGCGTGGCATTAAAACGCTACGTGCCGCGTTACAGCGGAGGCTCGACTGTCGTGCGGCGCACCGGCGCCGGCGGCGCGGACGGCGCCACGACGCCCATCGAGACGATGTACTTGAGCGCGGCGTCGACCGTCATGTCGAGTTCGATCACTTCGCTCTTGGGCACCATCAGGAAGAAGCCGGAAGTTGGATTCGGCGTAGTCGGCACATACACGCTGACGTGATCTTCTTTCAGGTGGTTGATGACGTCGCCGCCCGGAATGCCGGTCAGAAACGCAATCGTATAGGAGCCGCGGCGCGGGTACTCGATCAGGAGCGCCTTGCGAAACGCGTTGCCGCTGCTCGACAGCAGGGTATCGGACACCTGCTTGACACTGGTGTAGATCGGGCCGACCACCGGAATGTGAGCGACCACGACTTCCCACCACTTCACGAGCTTCTGCCCAATGAAGTTCTGCGTCAACAGTCCAACGACAAAGATGAAGGCGAGCGTGAGCACTGCGCCGAGGCCGGGCAGGCGAAAGCCGAACAGGCGCTCCGGCTGCCACGCGCGCGGCAGCAGCAACAGCGTCTGGTCCATCGTGCCGATGATCAGACCGAGCACCCACAGTGTGATGGCCAAAGGCACCAGCACCAGCAGGCCAGTCAGGAACACCGATTTGAGCGTCGTTTTTTTCGTCGTCATGTGTACCGCCAGAAAGCCGCGCGGGCCGAAGCCCAACGTGCGGCGTGTGCGCCGCCCCGAAGGGCGGCAGTCCTGCTAGGCGCTGCCGGAATCGCTCGAACTCGCCGAAGCGGCCGGTGCGGCAGCAGGCGCGGACGGCGTTGCAGCCGTGCTGCTGGCCGGCGCCGCGTCGGATTGCGCGGCGCCGTTATTGGCGCCCGCGTTCTCGCCCGAAGCGCCATTCGAGGCGCCGTTGGCGTCGGGCTTGGCAGGCGCGCTCTTGCCGCCATTGCCGCCGCGAAAATCGGTCACGTACCAGCCGGAGCCCTTCAACTGGAAGCCTGCAGCCGTGACCTGCTTGCGATATGTGTCTTTCCCGCACTCGGGACACTGCGTCAACTGGGGGTCGCTGATCTTCTGAAGCACGTCCTTCCCGAAGCCGCACGATTCGCAACGATAAGCGTAGATCGGCATGATCTTTTCCCTACTGAAATCTAGTAAACGCTTGCAAAGCCTTGAATTATAGCCGCAAACGATTCCCCTCCCCCGGATTTTGGGGACAAGCGCTCGACGCAGCCGCCGCTCGCTTAAGTGGGGGCGGCCGCGGCCGAATCAAGTACGGCGCGCGTTGCCGTGGAGCGCCGCAGCCGCATCGTCAGGCGCGGCGGCGCCAGGTTAGCCAGCGCTCACGTCCCGCGAAAATGGCAATCGAATCATGCACCGCTTCGTCTTCAATCAGCTCGAAATACGGCGTGAGCAGCGCGTCGAGATCCGCGCGCTCGATGCCGAACGGCGGCCCTTTCGGCGTCGCGCCGATGAAAAAGAGGCCCGCGAGCAACGCGCCGTCGGGCAGCAGCTCGGCCATCCGTCGTGCATAGTCCGCGCGGCGCGCGAGCGGCAGCGCGCAGAAGAACGCGCGCTCGTAAATCCAGGCCGGCGTGAAAGGCGGCTCATACGTGAAGAAATCCGCCTGTTCCACCAGTTGCGCGTGCTGCGCGCCCAACTGCTCATGCGCCGCCGCGACGGCGGCCGGTGAAAAGTCGATCGCCCGGACCGGGTTGCCCTGTCCGGCCAGCCAGACCGCTTCGTACGCGCTGCCGCAACCTGGAATCAGCACGGCCGCGCCGCTGTGGCGAGCTGCAAACGACTGAAACGCGGACGGCACGCCCGCCTGATCCCACGGCATGAACCCGCGCTCGAAACGCTCGTTCCAGAACTCGGGCGAGTTGGGGTCGCGGCTCTCGAAGTCGGGCGCGGAGGGTTGGGTCGGGTCGCTCATTGGTTACCTCGCAGGGATCGCAATCAACCGCCGTAAGCGAGCACCAGAAACGCCCGCGCCAGCACCGCGCCGACACCGACCGCCACGCCGAACAGCAGCAAGCTTTGCAACAGCCGGTTGGTGCGTTTCTGCTCCAGCAGAATCTGGAGAATCATGTCGTCGTTCGTGCCGCGCTTGTTGTCGTGGCGCTCGGCCAGCACGTGATGAATCAGGCGCGGCAACTGCGGCAGCGTCTTGCTCCACTGCGGCGCCTCGATCTTCAGGCGCTCGTACCAGCCGCGCACGCCGATCTGTTCGTTCATCCAGCGTTCGAGATAAGGCTTGGCCGTCTTCCACAGATCCAGTTCGGGATCGAGCGAGCGGCCGAGGCCTTCCACGTTCAGCATGGTTTTTTGCAGCAGCACCAGTTGCGGCTGGATTTCGACGTTGAAGCGGCGCGAGGTCGAGAACAGGCGCATCAGAACCTGGCCGAGCGAAATATCTTTCAGCGCGCGGTCGAAGTACGGCTCGCACACGGCACGGATCGCGCTCTCGAGTTCTTCGACGCGGGTAGTCGGCGGCACCCAGCCCGACTCCAGATGCAGCGTGGCGACGCGATGGTAGTCGCGCTTGAAGAACGCGAGGAAGTTCTGCGCGAGGTAGTTCTTATCGAAGTCCGACAGCGCGCCGATGATGCCGAAATCGAGCGCGATATAGCGGCCGAAGTGGGCCGGATCGAGACTCACCTGGATGTTGCCCGGGTGCATGTCGGCGTGGAAAAAGCCGTCGCGGAACACCTGGGTGAAGAAAATCTCGACGCCTTCGCGCGCCAGCTTCGGAATATCGACGCCGGCCGCGCGCAGCGTCTCGACCTGGCTGATCGGCACGCCGACCATACGCTCCATGACCAGCACCGTGGGCGTGCAAAACTCCCAGTACATCTCCGGCACCAGCAGCAGGTCGAGCCCGGCGAAGTTGCGCCGCAACTGGCTGCCGTTGGCCGCCTCGCGCATCAGGTCGAGTTCGTCGTGCAGATATTTGTCGAATTCGGCGACCACCTCACGCGGCTTCAGGCGCTTGCCGTCGGCCCACAGCCGCTCGGCCCACACGGCGATGTCACGCAGCAAGGCAAGGTCGGAATCGATCACCGGCAGCATGTTCGGGCGCAGCACCTTCACGGCGACGGCCTTGCCGGCGTGCTGCCCCGCCTTCACCGTGGCGAAGTGCACCTGCGCGATCGAGGCGCTCGCCACCGGCACTCGCTCGAAGTCGTCGAACAGCACGTCGACCGGCGCGCCGAGCGACTTCTCGACCAGCCCGATCGCCACCGCCGAATCGAAAGGCGGCACCTGATCCTGGAGCTTCGCCAACTCGTTGGCGATATCCACCGGCAGCAGGTCGCGCCGCGTGGACAACACCTGCCCGAACTTGACGAAGATCGGCCCGAGGCTTTCGAGCGCGAGCCGCAAACGCACGCCCGGCGGCGCATCGAACTTGCGCCCGATGGTGGTGATACGCAGCAGCAGACGCACGCGCCGGTCGTTGATGCGGCTGAGCATCATCTCATCGAGACCGAAGCGGATGACCGTGAAAAAAATCTTGAGGAAACGCAGAAAACGCATAGTTGTGCCCGGTGACTAGCGCGTGCCGCGCGACGTGGCGGCGCCGCCCGGCGCATCGGCGCCGCGGGCTTCGACCTTCTGTTCAAGACGCTCGAGGCGTTTTTCCACGCGCGCCAGTGCGTCGCGCGCGCGGGCCAGTTCAACGTTGAAATCCTCCAGCGCGGCGCGGCGCACCAGTTGCGGATTCTCGTCGAGCAGATACTCGGCGGCGGTGTCGAGCAGATTGCGCCCGGTGCGCTGCACATGTTCGCCGACCGTGCGCACGACCGACGCCACCCGCCACGCCGGGCCGTCGCCGATGAGCTTGGCCAGATCTTCTTCCGGCTCCCAGCGCAGATGTTCGGCGAGCTTGGCGATCACGGTGGCGAATTCGGCGTCGCCTTCGATCTTCACGTGCTTCATCACCGCCGCCTGGCCGCCTTGCACGAAAGCGGGCAACGCGTCGGAGGGCACCGAGATGGTCACGTCGAACTGCTGCGCCTCGGTGGCGGCAACCGCGCTCAGATAGCCGTCCGGTTGCACCAGCAGCATCAACACGACCGGCGGACATGACAGTCTCGCGGTCTTGCCCGCGTAGGGGGCGAGGCGCTCACGAGCCCACGATTCGCGGGCGAGCAGATGATTGACAGCAGCAGCGAAGGGCTTGGCGGCGAGGGTCATTGAAAGTGGCAAGAAAAAACCCGCGCGAGCGAGGTGCCCGCGCGGGTTCCTATTGTAACGTCCGTTCGCTTTGCGGCTTGCTATGCCGAACGGCCAACGCCAGGTGCGATTCAAGAACGCGCTGATCCGTCGCGCGGCCTCTATCGCACCGCCTGTTTCAGTGCTGCGTGACCTGCTGGATGCCGGCCAGCAGCCAGCCTTCGCCGGCACGGTTCGCCTTGGACAGGTTCCAGACTTCGACGAACGGCTCGGCCGCCGCGCCCGGCGCTTCGCGAATCAGGCCGGAGAAGCGGACGCTGGCGAAGTATTCGTTCGCGCGCTCTTCCACGCCGAGCAACTCGGCATTCAGTTGCACCACGTCCGTCTGATTCGTCTGCGCACCGCGCGACGACAGATCGACCTTCACCTCGGCGAACATTTCCGGCGTGGTGAATTCGCGGATGTCGTCCATGTTGCCGACGTCCCATGCGGCTTGCAGACGCACGAAGTAGACCTTGGCGTTACGCAGGAACGCTTCCGAGTCGAAGCCGGCCGGTACCACAGGCACGGCGTTGATGGTCGGCGTGCTCAGCGGATTGCCTTGCGGTTCGAGATACGAGCCGGTGGGCGGCGCGTTATAGCGCGGTTCCTGCGAGTAGCCCGTACCAACCGAGTTGAGCGACGGCGAACTGCCCGCGTACGCCGGCTGCGCCGAGTCGCGCTTGCGGCCCATGAAGCGGCGGATCAGCCAGATACCGATCATCGCGATAATCGCAATCACGATGATATTGGCCATGGCGCCGGCGAACGCGCCGCCCAGGCCAAAGTGCGACAGCAACGCGGCGATGCCGAGACCGGCCGCCAAACCGGCGATCGGCCCGAGCCAGCGCGAACGGTTAGGTTGCGCGGCAGGTGTCGGCGCGGGCGCCGGTGCCGGCTGCGCACGCTGCTGCATGGCCTGATTGCCTTGGGAAGGTTGCGACGGCGCGGACTGCTGCGTCACGCTATTCGACTGACGGCCGATGCTACGGCCACCGCCCATGCGGCGAGCTTCCGCATCGAGCGAAGCGAGGGAGCCGGCCATGATCAGGCCGACCATCGCGATCAGTCCGATTCTTCTCACCAGCGACCGCCCAACCTTACGGGGAGATAACACACCTGAATCGGACATTTTCGTACTTTCCTTTAAAAATCGATGGGTTAGGAACCCTAGTATTTGGTCCCCACATGTAAAGCTACCACGCCAGCTGACAAATTGTAATATTTGACGCCGTCCAGGCCTGCTTGTTCCATCATTGTTTTCAAAGTTTCCTGGTCCGGATGCATCCGGATCGATTCCGCGAGGTATTGGTAGCTCTCGGCATCTTTCGCAAAGCGTTCGCCCAACCACGGCAACACCTTAAAAGAATAGACGTCGTAGACCTTTTTGAGCGGATCCCATACCTTCGAAAATTCCAGCACCAGCAGACGCCCCGCCGGTTTCAGCACGCGCCGCATTTCCGCCAGCGCGACGTCCTTGTGCGTCATGTTGCGCAGGCCGAATGCCACCGTGACCACATCGAAGTAATTGTCCGGAAAGGGGATTTTCTCGGCGTCGCAAAGCAGCGCCGGCGTGATTACGCCCTTGTCCAGCAAGCGGTCGCGCCCCACGCGCAGCATCGATTCATTGATGTCGGTATGCCAGACTTCGCCGGTTTCGCCCGCCTGCTTCGCGAAGGCCTTCGACAGATCGCCCGTGCCGCCCGCGATATCGAGCACCTTGTAGCCCGGCCGCACGTTGGCCTGGGCGATCGTGAACATCTTCCACGCCCGGTGCAACCCGCCCGACATCAGGTCGTTCATCAAGTCGTAGTTGGCGGCAACCGAGTGGAACACGCCCGCCACCTTCTGCGCCTTGTCCTGTTCGTCGACCGATTGAAAGCCGAAGTGGGTTTTGCTCATCGCGCTTGTCCTTTCGCGTATTCTGAATGTTGCGCCGCATCAGTGCGGCGATCGGGGCGAATCGTATCAGTGACAGTGCCCGTGCGCAGCGCCGGCTTGAACCATAGGCGTATCGCGGTCGACGCCGGCCGCCTGAAGTTTGGCGAGATAGTCGCGCCAGAGTTCATCCTGGCGCACGGCCATGTCGTACAGCAGGTCCCACGAATAGATGCCGGTGGCGTGTCCGTCCGAGAAAGTCGGCTGCAGGGCATAGTTGCCGACGCCCTCGATCATCGTGATCGTCACGTCGCGCTTGCCGGTCTGCAGGGTTTCCTGGCCGGGCCCGTGGCCCATCACTTCCGCCGACGGCGAATACACGCGCAGCAGTTCGAACGGCAGGCGATACGATTCGCCGTTTGCGTACTGCAATTCGAGCACACGCGATTTGGAATGCACGACCACGCCGGTCGGCACCGGAGTATCGGGAGTCAGTCCACTCATATTGACCTCATAGAAAACGCCGTCTCAAGTTTCCCTGCTCCCTCGGCCGCAAACGCACGACACGATAGGTGCGCGGTCGCTCAACCCAGCGCCTGTTCGATTTCCTGCCGCACCGCTTCGCGCAGCAAGGTGGCTTGCGCGCGGCGCGACGACAGCATGGCTTCGGACACCGTGCGCTGGCGCGGCGCCCAGATGGGCAGCGGAAAATGGGCGTCGTTCGAAAAACGCGGAATCACGTGCCAGTGCACGTGCGGAACCTGGTTGCCAAGGCTCGCCAGGTTGACCTTGACCGGCTGCAGGATGCGCCGGATCGCGCGCTCGACCGCATACACGGCCTTCATCACGCGATCGCGGTCGTTTCCGTCGAGGTCGGAAAACTCGGCCACATGCTCGTTCCAGATGACCCGGCAAAAGCCCGGGTAATCGTGTTCGTCGGCGAGGACGACACGCAAGGTGTCGTCGTGCCACAGCACATCGCCGCCATCTTCACGGCAAAAAACGCAATCCATCGTCGTCCTCAGGCAAAAATCGTCGGTCGTGCCATTAAACCAGCACGCGCTCGATTCCGCCATTGTTCGCACGCTGCACGTAGTCGACCATCCAGTCTTCACCGAGCACGTGACGTGCCATCTCGACGACGATGTAATCCGCCTCGATGCCCGCATCTTCGTTGTAACGCGACAGACCTTGCAGGCAAGACGGGCAGCTCGTGAGGATCTTCACGTCGGTGGCGCCCTTCGGCTGCGGGCCGTCGCCGGCCTTGAGCACGGAGCCGTTCGGCGCACCCGCCGAGCCGGCCGATGCATTGGCCGGATTGATCCCGTTCGCGCCCGCTTCAGCGACGAGCGGAATGCCGCGCAGCTTCGCCGCGCCCTTGCGGATCTCCTCTTCCTTACGGAAGCGGACCTGCGTCGAAATATCCGGACGCGTGACCGCGAGTGTGCCGGATTCGCCACAGCAGCGATCGTTCTTCTCGATCTGGTAGCCGTCCTTCTCCGAGCCCATCAGCTGATTGACGAGCTTGACCGGGTCCATCGTCTTGATCGGCGTGTGGCACGGGTCGTGGTACATGTAGCGCACGCCGTTCACGCCGTCGAGCTTCATGCCTTTCTCCAGCAGAAACTCGTGAATGTCGATGATCCGGCAACCCGGGAAGATCTTCTCGAATTCGTACCCGGCGAGCTGGTCGTAGCACGTGCCGCACGACACCACCACCGTCTTGATGTCGAGGTAGTTCAGCGTATTGGCGACGCGGTGGAACAGCACGCGGTTGTCCGTGACGATCTGCTCGGCCTTGTCGTACTGGCCCGAACCGCGTTGCGGATAGCCGCAGCACAGGTAACCCGGCGGCAGCACGGTTTGCACGCCCGCTTCCCACAGCATGGCCTGGGTGGCGAGACCGACCTGCGAGAACAGCCGCTCCGAGCCGCAGCCCGGGAAGTAGAACACCGCTTCCGTGTCGGCGGTGGTCGTCTTCGGATTGCGGATGATCGGGACGATCTTGTTGTCCTCGATGTCGAGCAACGCGCGCGCGGTCTTCTTCGGCAGGTTGCCCGGCATCTTCTTGTTCATGAAATGGATCACCTGCTGCGTGACCGGCGGCTTGCCGACGGTTGCCGGCGGGTGCGCCGTCTGCTTCTTCGCGAACTTCTTCAGCACGTCGTTGCCGAGGCGCTGCGCCTTGTAGCCGATGCCCATCATCGCGGTGCGCGCGAGGTTGATGGTCTGCGGGTTGGTCGCGTTGAGGAAGAACATGCCGGCCGCGTTGCCCGCGTTGAACTTCTTCTTGCCCATCTTGCGCAGCAGGTTGCGCATGTTCATGGTCACGTCGCCGAAGTCGATCTTCACCGGACACGGCGTCACGCATTTGTGACAGACAGTGCAGTGATCGGCGACGTCGTTGAACTCGTCCCAGTGCTTGATCGACACGCCGCGGCGGGTCTGCTCTTCGTACAGGAACGCCTCAACCAGCAGCGAAGTGGCGAGAATCTTGTTGCGCGGGCTGTACAGCAGGTTCGCGCGCGGCACGTGGGTCGCGCACACCGGCTTGCACTTGCCGCAGCGCAAGCAGTCCTTGATCGACTCGGAAATCGCGCCGATATCGGACTGCTGCATGATCAGCGATTCATAGCCCATCAGGCCGAAGCTCGGCGTGTAGGCGTTGCGCAGGTCGGCGCCTTCGAGCAGCTTGCCCGCATTGAAGCGGCCATGCGGATCGACGCGCTGCTTGTAAGCGCGGAATTCGCTGATCTCCTCGTCGGTGAGGAATTCGAGCTTGGTGATGCCGATGCCGTGCTCGCCGGAGATCACGCCGTCGAGCGAACGCGCCAGCTTCATGATGCGCGCGACCGCCGTGTGGGCGTCCTGCAGCATCTCGTAGTTGTCGGAGTTGACCGGCAGGTTCGTGTGGACGTTGCCGTCGCCCGCGTGCATATGCAGCGCGACGAACACGCGGCCACGCAGCACCTGCTTGTGGATCGCCTGGGCTTCGTCGAGGATCGGCTTGAACTCGCCGCCGTTGAAGATCTGCCGCAGTTCGGCACGGATCTCCTGCTTCCACGACACGCGGATCGTACGGTCCTGCGTGACATGGAACACGGTGGCGTCGGGCTGCGCATCCGCGCGGTCGGCGAACTTCTCCGCCAGCGCTTCGTAGCCGAGACCGACCAGATAGTGCTGCGCCTCACGCAGCGACAGGTCGAGCTTGTCACGCAGGAATTCCCAGCGCGTGCGCACGCGCTTGAGCAGATCGAGCGCCTGCTGCACGCGGTCTTCGAGCAGTTCGGCGCTCGGAATTTCGTTGGCGTCGTCGCTCTTGCCGAGCGGCAGCTTGCCGGCCTGGAAGAACGCTTCGAGCGCGTCGACCAGTTGCAGCTTGTTCTTGATCGACAACTCGATGTTGATGCGCTCGATACCGTCCGTGTACTCGCCCATGCGATCGAGCGGGATCACCACGTCTTCGTTGATCTTGAACGCGTTGGTGTGCTTGGCGATCGCGGCCGTGCGGCTGCGGTCGAGCCAGAAACGCTTGCGCGCCTCGGCGTTGACCGCGACGAAGCCTTCGCCGCTCTTGCCGTTGGCCATGCGCACGACTTCCGAGGTGGCTTGCGCGACCGCGTCCGCGTCGTTGCCCACGATGTCGCCGATCAGCACCATCTTCGGAAACGCGTTGCGCTTGCTCTTGGTCGCGTAGCCGACCGCGCGCAAATAGCGCTCGTCCAGATGCTCGAGGCCGGCGAGAATCGCGCCGCCCTGCTTCGACGTTTCGAAGAGGTAGTCCTTGATTTCGACGATGCTCGGAATCGCGTCGCGTGCCTGGCCGAAGAATTCGAGGCAGACAGTGCGCGTGTGCGCCGGCATCTTGTGCAGCACCCAGCGCGCGGAGGTGATGAGCCCGTCGCAGCCTTCCTTCTGCACGCCCGGCAGACCGGCGAGGAACTTGTCCGTGACGTCCTTGCCGAGACCTTCCTTACGGAACACGCGGCCCTTGATGTCGAGCGCTTCCGTGCGCAGCAGTTTTTCGCCCGGCGCGTAGTTGCCGTCGAACCATTTGAGCTCGAAACGCGCGACTTCAATGTCGTGAATCTTGCCCATGTTGTGCTCGAGGCGCGTGACTTCGAGCCAGTTCCCTTCCGGGTCGACCATGCGCCACCAGGCGAGATTGTCGAGCGCCGTGCCCCACAACACCGCCTTCTTGCCGCCCGCGTTCATCGCGACGTTGCCGCCCACGCAGGATGCATCCAGCGAGGTCGGATCGACGGCGAACACGAAGCCGGCCTGCTCGGCCGCTTCGGTCACGCGGCGCGTAACCACGCCCGCGCCGGAGAAAATTGTCGCGACTTTACGGTCGACGCCTGGCAATTCGGTCATTTCGACCGCGCCGAGTTGTTCGAGCTTTTCCGTATTGATGACGGCCGAGAACGGCGTGAGCGGCACCGCGCCGCCTGTGTAGCCCGTGCCGCCTCCGCGTGGAATCACGGTCAGACCGAGTTCGAAACACGCCTTGATCATGCCGGCGATCTCGGCTTCGGTATCCGGCGTGAGCACAACGAACGGGTATTCGACGCGCCAGTCGGTCGCGTCGGTCACGTGCGAGACGCGCGATAGGCCGTCGAACTTGATGTTGTCCTTTTCCGTGACCTTGCCCAGAACCTTGGTCGCACGCTTGCGCAGATCGTAGGTCTTCTGGAATTCGCTGGCGAATTCGTCGACGGCGCGGCGCGCGGCCTGCACCAGCGTTTCCACGCGAGCGGCGCGATCGATGCCCGCTTCATCGCCGTGTTCGGTCAGATCGGCGCGGCGGCGCTTTTCGATCTCGCTCAAACGGTGATGCAGCGCTTCGATCAGCATCGCGCGGCGCTTCGGATTGTCGAGCAGGTCGTCTTGCAGGTAAGGATTGCGGCGCACTACCCAGATGTCGCCGAGCACTTCGTACAGCATGCGTGCCGAGCGGCCGGTGCGGCGTTCCGCACGCAATTCGGCAAGCACGGCCCAGGCTTCGTCGCCGAGCAGACGGATGACGATTTCGCGATCGGAAAACGACGTGTAGTTGTAGGGAATTTCGCGCAGACGCGCTTCGGGATCGGTGGCCACCGCGGCGGCGGCCCCGTGCGGATCGAAAACTTGAGGTGCGTTCATGTTCGGACGACTCGGTAGGTCAACCCGGCGCGCTCATCGATGAGGCGTCGGCTGACGGTGCGCGTGGCGCGCAATGCTGGAAATCTTCTTGGGGAGCGAAGCACGACCGACGGCCAAACCCACACCGGTCGCTTCGCGGCGCTCAGATATAACTACACGATCGTGCGTGGCGGACGTGACGCTCCGCCGCGGGGCAAGACTCACGCGGGGCGGGCATCAAGTGGGCGATCCGAGGCTGCCAGTGCATCTTCCGATCCTTATTCCAAAATGGAATTCTACCGCATGATCCCGCCACGCGTTGACGGCTGAAATCGGAACAGCGGCGGGGGTTTGGGCACTTTCGTGGCGAATCGTAAGGTGGCGCCCACCTGCCGGATTGACCAACCGAACGGTCGGGCGGCGCTGTACGGCGCGGCGCCAGTGCATCAGCCGAGGGCCTGAGCGTACACCGTTGGCGCTATCATTGACCCTTTCCCGTCTCACCAAGCGCTCCGCGCCACCCGCATGGCTTCCCACGACTACCTGAAAAAAACCCTGACCGCGCGCGTCTACGACGTGGCCCGCGAGACCGAACTCGAACGCGCGCCGAATCTGTCGGCACGTCTGCGCAATCCGGTTTATCTGAAGCGCGAGGACAACCAGCCGGTGTTCTCGTTCAAGGTGCGCGGCGCGTACAACAAGATGGCGCATATTCCGGCCGAAGCGCTGGAGCGTGGGGTGATTACGGCGTCGGCGGGCAATCATGCGCAGGGCGTGGCGCTGTCGGCGGCCCGTATGGGCGTGAAGGCGATCATCGTCGTGCCTGTCACGACTCCGCAGGTGAAGGTCGATGCGGTGCGCGCGCACGGCGGTCCCACTGTCGAAGTCGTGCAGTTCGGCGAATCGTATAGCGACGCCTACGGACACGCAGTGAAACTGCAGGAAGAGCGCGGCCTGACCTTCGTGCATCCGTTCGACGATCCGTACGTGATCGCCGGCCAGGGCACCGTCGCGATGGAGATTCTCAGCCAGCATCAGGGCCCGATTCACGCGATCTTCGTGCCGATCGGCGGCGGTGGACTGGCCGCGGGCGTCGCCGCGTACGTGAAGTCGGTGCGCCCGGAGATCAAGGTGATCGGCGTGCAGACCGATGATTCGTGCGCGATGGCGGCGTCGCTGAAAGCCGGTGAGCGGGTCACGCTGAACGAAGTGGGTCTGTTCTCGGACGGCACGGCGGTGAAACTGGTCGGTGAAGAAACCTTCCGCCTGTGCAGCGAATATCTCGACGACGTGCTGCTCGTGAATACCGACGCGTTATGCGCCGCGATCAAGGACGTCTTCCAGGACACCCGCAGCGTGCTGGAACCCGCCGGCTCGCTCGCAGTGGCTGGCGCGAAACAGTATGCGGAACGCGAAGGCATCGAGAACCAGACGCTGATCGCGATCACGTCGGGCGCGAACATGAACTTCGACCGCATGCGCTTCGTGGCCGAGCGCGCCGAAGTCGGTGAAGCGCGCGAAGCGGTGTTCGCCGTGACGATTCCCGAGGAGCGTGGCAGTTTCCGCCGTTTTTGCGAACTGGTGGGCACGCGCAGCGTCACCGAATTCAATTACCGCATTGCGGACGCGAACTCCGCCCATATCTTCGTGGGCGTGCAGATCAGGAATCGCAGCGAGTCGGCGCAGATCGCGGGCGCGTTTGAAGCGCACGGCTTCGCCACCGTCGACCTGACGTTCGATGAACTCTCCAAGCAGCACATCCGCTACATGGTCGGCGGGCGCTCGCCTTTGGCACACGACGAACGTCTGTTCCGCTTCGAGTTTCCCGAGCGTCCGGGTGCGCTGATGAAATTCCTCTCGTCGATGGCGCCGAACTGGAACATCAGCCTGTTCCACTATCGCAACCAGGGCGCGGACTATAGTTCGATTCTGGTCGGCATCCAGGTGCCGGACAGCGAGAATGAAGCGTTCAACAAGTTTCTCGCCACGCTCGGCTATCCGAACTGGGAAGAGACGCAGAATCCGGTGTATCGCCTGTTCCTCGCTTGATTACTTAGGACTGAAACGCGCAGATGGCTCTTTCGCTTGTCGACAAACTGGTGGTGGCAATCTCGTCGCGCGCGCTGTTCGACTTCGAGGAAGAGAACCGCGTGTACGAGGAAGGCAACCTGCAGGCCTATGAAGCGTTGCAGCGCGACCGCCTGACCGTGCCCGCCAAACCGGGTGTGGCGTTTCCGCTGATCCGCAAGCTGCTGGCCTTGAACACCAGCGGTCATCGCGTCGAAGTGGTGATTCTTTCGCGCAGCGATCCGATCAGCGGACTGCGCGCGTTCCACTCGTGCCGCGAGCATGGGCTCGCCATCGAGCGCGGAGTGTTTACGCGCGGACGCGCGCCGTTCGGCTATCTGAAGCCGTTGAACGCGTCGCTGTTTCTGTCCGCGAATCAGCAGGACGTGCGCGACGCGCTGGCCGCCGGATTTCCCGCCGCGCGAGTCTTGCCCGAATCGGCGAGAATGGCGAGCAAGTATCCGGACGAAATCCGCATTGCCTTCGACGGCGACGCGGTGCTGTTTTCCGACGAAGCCGAGCGCGTATTCCAGAAGGACGGCTTGCGCGCTTTTGTCGGCCACGAGATTCACAACAAGGATCTGCCGCTCGCGGATGGCCCCTTGAAGCCGTTGCTCGAAGCGCTGCACCGGCTGCAAAAACTCGCGGATGAAGCCGCGCCGATGCATATTCGTACGGCATTGGTGACGGCGCGCTCAGCGCCCGCGCACGAGCGCGCGATCCGCACCTTGATGGCGTGGAACATCGAAATCGACGAAGCGATGTTCCTCGGCGGCCTCGACAAGAGCGCATTCCTGCGCGAGTTCGAGCCGGACTTTTTCTTCGACGACCAAATTGGCCACTGCGAATCGGCCCGCGTCGTGACGGCGACGGGGCACGTGCTGAGTGGCATCGTGAACGCATCATGACACCCGAACAATCACCGCTGGGTAAGGCCTCCACTTACACCGAACAATACGACGCTTCTTTGCTGTTTCCGATCGCGCGAAAAAATGCGCGCGAGGCGATCGGCATCGGCGCGCAGTTGCCGTTCTTCGGCACGGACATCTGGAATGCGTACGAGTTGTCGTGGCTGAATGCGCGCGGCAAACCTCAAATCGCGGTGGCGACGTTCTTCGTGCCGGCGGATTCGCCGAATATCGTCGAGTCGAAATCGTTCAAGCTCTACCTCGGCTCATTCGCGCAGACCGCGTTCGGGTCGATGGAGGCGGTGCGCGACACGATCAAGCGCGATGTGTCCGCGTCGTGCGGTGCGAGCGTGTCCGTTCATCTGGCCGCGCCGTATGAGTTCGGCAAATTGCAGATGGAAGAATTCGAGGGTTTGTCGCTGGATCGGCTGGATCTCGATACCGACGTTTATCAGCCGGACGCGTCCTTGCTGAAAGCGGCGCTGGATGAGGCACCGGTCGAAGAAACACTGTTCTCCAACTTGCTGAAATCGAATTGCCCGGTGACCGGGCAGCCCGATTGGGGCAGCGTGCAGATTCATTACGTGGGCCCGCAGATCGATCACGCGGGCTTGCTGCGCTACATCATCTCGTATCGGAATCACACTGGTTTTCACGAGCAGTGTGTCGAGCGGATTTTTATCGATGTGCTGAAGGCCTGCAAGCCGGTGAAGCTCGCGGTGTATGCGCGTTATACGCGGCGCGGCGGGTTGGATATCAATCCGTTCCGCACGAATTACAACTTGCCGATGCCTGACAATATGCGGCTGGCGCGGCAGTAAATAGCAGCTTGTTCGCCGCGGAATCCGATGCGATTCCGCGGCGAATGAAACTGGCTAAGTATTCAGAGTTAGGCCGTGGGCTTCTTATAAGCCACACAGTCCACCTCAACGCGACAGTCGATCACCATCGAAGAAACGACACAGGCGCGCGCCGGCGGGTTCTCGCCGAAATACTCGCGGAACACCTTGTTGAACGACGCGAAGTCGCGCGGGTCATCCAGCCACACGCCGCAGCGGACCACATGCTCCGCGCCATAGCCGGCTTCCTTCAGGATCGCGAACACGTTCTGAATCGCCTTGTGCGATTGCTCGACGATGCCGCCATTGATCACTTCGCCGTTTTCCATCGGCGTCTGTCCAGACACGAACAGCCAGCCGTCCGCTTCGACTGCACGCGCAAACGGCATATGCTGACCGCCCGTTCCCTTCCCGCCTTCAACACCATATCGCTTCATCATCACACTCCTCAAAAAGTCCGGCACGCGTCCGGCAGAATCGCCGCGCGCGCCGCAATCAATCAATTAATCATGCAATCGGGCAAATAATCAGAACGCGCCGTGCGCGTCACCCTTCGATGCCGCGCCGCGCGCCACGAAGTGCCCGGCGCGCTCGCCCGTCACTTCGCCATTGCGATACGTCAAGACGCCGTTCACCCACACCGCGTCGATGCCGTCGGCGGCCTGCTGCGGGTTCTCGAACGTCGCCGCGTCGCGCACCTTGGCCGGGTCGAACAGCACCAGGTCGGCGTGATAGCCGATGTGCACCTCGCCGCGCTGCGCGAGACCAAAGCGACGCGCCGACAAGCTGGTCATCTTGCGCACCGCCTCTTCGAGCGGCAGCAAGCCCGCGTCGCGCGCGTAGTGGCCGAGCACGCGCGGAAACGCGCCCCACAAGCGCGGATGCGGCAGCGGATCGTTCGGCAGCCCGTCTGAGCCGACCATGGTCGCGGGATGGGAGAGGATGCGCCGCACGTCCTCTTCGGACATGTTGTGATACACCGCGCCCGCCGGTTGCAGACGCTTGCCAGCTTCCTGCTGCGAGACGCCCCACTCTGCCGCGATCTCCTTCACGAGCTTGCCCGCCATCTCCGGATGCGGCTCGGACCACGTAATCGTGATGTCGATGTCGCCCGTCACCTGCTTCACGTCGAGCGTCGACGAACTACGGTTGTACGGATAGCAATCGCAACCGATCGGCTGCAGACGGCGCGCGCCTTCGAGCGAATTCAGCACTTCCTCGCTGCGTCCCCAGTTCGACGGACCCGCGCACTTCAGATGCGAAATCACCACCGGCACGTGCGCGTGACGGCCCACGCGATACGCCTCGTCCATGGCGTCGAGAATCGCGTCGAATTCGGTGCGCATGTGCGTGGTGTACAACGCGCCGGCCGCGGCGAGCGGTTCGGCCAAGGCCATCACTTCTTCAGTCGGCGCCGAAAACGCCGAGCCGTATGCGAGCCCTGAACTCAGACCCAGCGCGCCATTGGCCAACGCTTCTTCGAGCTGCGCGCGCATGCCGTCGATTTCCTGCGGCGTGGCCGCGCGGTCGAGCCGGTCCATCTGGTTGCTGCGCAACGCCGTGTGCCCGATCAACGCGCCGACGTTCACCGCCGGCTGCGCCGCGTTCACCGCTTCGACATACGCGGCGAAGGTCGGATACTGGAATGCGTCGCGCTCGCCGAGCAGGTTCATCGGATCGGGCGGATCGCCCTTCAGCGCAACCGGCGACGCGCTGATGCCGCAATTGCCGACGATCACCGTCGTCACGCCTTGCGTGATCTTCGGCAGCATTTGTGGCGAGCGGATCACGTGCGTGTCGTCGTGCGTGTGAACGTCGATGAAGCCCGGCGCCAGCGCGCGGCCTTCGGCCTCGATCACTTCTTCGGCGAGCCAGTTCGACAGATTGCCGATCGCGACGATGCGGCCGTCACGAACCGCGACGTCGCGTTCGACAGGCGGCGCGCCCGTGCCGTCATACAGTTGCGCGCCGACGATCAGCGTGTCGGCGGCTTCGGGATGCGAGTGCATGGATCAGTCTCCTAACGGTTGTCGATCGCCGCCGCCGCGGTGCGTGTCGAGTGCATGTTTCATGCGGCGCAGCAATTCGCGGCTCTCGTCACCCTGACTGACGGCAAGTTCGGTGACGAGCACATCGAGCGCCATCATCATCGCGTAGCGCGACGACGACGGCTTGTAAATGAAATCAGTTTCAAAGGCCACGATCGGAATCACCCAATCGGCGAGTCGCGCCAATGGCGAAGCCGGCGCGGTCAGCGCGATCACGGTTGCGCCGTAGCTGCGCGCGATCTTGCAGTTCTCGACCATCTCGGGCACGCGCCCGGTGGTGGAGAGCGCGATCACCACGCATTCGCGCGACACGGTGCTCGCCACCATGCGTTGCAGCAAGCCGTCCTGATAGGTCGCCACGGGCCGCCCGAGACGCACGAGCCGGAAGCGCATCTCGTCGGCGAGCGCGGTCGAGCCGCCGCCCATGCCGAACACGTAGATCATGCGCGCGCCGCGCAAGGCGGCGGCCGCGTCGCCGAGCGGCGCCTGGCGCAGCAACTGATG
The DNA here is from genome assembly GCF_004339745.1 of Paraburkholderia sp. BL9I2N2. Classification (GTDB taxonomy): domain Bacteria; phylum Pseudomonadota; class Gammaproteobacteria; order Burkholderiales; family Burkholderiaceae; genus Paraburkholderia. Next base: position 3,790,107 of record NZ_SMGP01000001.1, read on the forward strand.
GTTGTGCGCCAGCGCGGTTTGCAATTCGTCGAACACGCGGGTCGCGATCGGCTCGGGCGCGTCGTTCGGACCGCCGGCCTTCAGGAAACGCTGCCCGACGGCGGCCGCCTGCGCGAGCCGCAGTTTGAGCTCGCGCACGTCGCGGCAGCCGACCGCCTTGGCAAAGCGCGTCACCGTCGCGACGCTCACCTCCGCCTGCTGCGCGAGCGCGCCGATGCTGGCGCGCGAGGCGCCCGTCAGATCGTCGAGAATCAGCGCGGCGACCTTGCGTTCGGCCGAGCGCAGTTCCGGCGCGCATTCGGCAATGCGCGCGACGATGTCGAAAGCCAGCGGTTCGGCGGTTAAGTTCATTGCAGACTGTGGGAGGCCGCGCGAAGGCTTATAACCCGCTTCCGCCCGACCGTGGTACTAAATAACATTTCTTCATCCATCGTACTTTCGGTAACATGGTAAAGTCAACTTTGATTCAATTTAACTGGACGATGGAGCAGGGAGACATGAAAGTTACAAACTATCAGGGCGCAACGATTGATCCTCATAGCAAGGGCTTGGGCATGGTTCCGGGCACCAGTATCCAACTCACGGATGCCGCGCGCCTCGAGTGGAACCTGCTGAACGAAGACGTGAGCCTGCCGGCCGCCGTGCTGTACGCGGACCGCGTGGAGCACAACCTCAAGTGGATGCAGGCATTCGTCGCGGAATACGGTGTCAAGCTCGCGCCGCACGGCAAGACCACCATGGCGCCGCAGCTGTTTCGCCGTCAGCTCGAAAACGGCGCGTGGGGCATCACGCTCGCCACCGCGCATCAGGTGCGCGCGGCTTATCACGGCGGCGTTTCGCGTGTTCTCATGGCCAACCAGCTGGTCGGCCGTCACAACATGATGATGGTTGCCGAGTTGCTGAGCGATTCGGATTTCGAATTCTTCTGTCTCGTCGATTCGGTTGAAGGCGTCGAGCAGTTGGGCGAGTTTTTCAAGTCGGTCAACAAGCAGTTGCAAGTGCTGCTCGAACTCGGCGTGCCGGGTGGCCGCACGGGCGTGCGCGACGCGGCGCAGCGCAACGCAGTGCTCGAGGCGATTGCACGTTATCCCGACACGCTGAAGCTCGCTGGCGTCGAGTTGTATGAAGGCGTGCTCAAGGAAGAACACGAAGTGCGCGAGTTTCTGCAAAGCGCGGTCGCGGTCACGCGCGAACTCGTCGAGCAAGGCCGTTTTGCGCGCACGCCGGCGGTGCTGTCGGGCGCGGGTTCGGCCTGGTACGACGTGGTCGCGGAAGAATTCGTGAAGGCGTCGGAGACCGGCAAGGTCGAGGTCGTATTGCGTCCCGGCTGCTATCTGACGCACGACGTCGGCATCTATCGCAAGGCGCAGACGGAAATTTTCGCGCGCAATCCAGTCGCGAAGAAAATGGGCGAAGGGCTGCTTCCCGCGCTGCAATTGTGGGCGTATGTACAGTCGATTCCGGAACCGGATCGCGCGATCATCGGTCTCGGCAAGCGCGATTCCGCGTTCGACGCCGGCATGCCGGAACCGGCGCGCCACTATCGTCCCGGCAACGAAGCTCCGCGTGACATCGCGGCAAACGAAGGCTGGGAGATTTTCGGCTTGATGGACCAGCACGCGTATCTGCGGATTCCCGCAGGCGCTGACCTGAAAGTGGGCGACATGATCGCGTTCGACATCTCGCATCCGTGTCTGACGTTCGACAAATGGCGTCAGGTGCTGGTGGTCGATCCGGCGTATCGCGTCACGGAAGTGATTGAAACGTTCTTCTGATGGGTTTTGCGAACGGCGCGTTCTCGGGCAACGAGGCGCGCCTTTCGTGGCGTTGCGGAAGGGCGGGTTTTTCGCGCCGCTCCGGCGAGGTGATTTTGTTTAACCGTGCCCGTCCGGCAAATCAAGGCTGGCGTGGCGCTTCACTGCCCACTGTCTCGGATGTTTGAGCGACAGCCTCAACTGCGCTGGCCGTCGCCGCCACTTCGCTGATCCTCGCCTCGAGCATTTTCAGCGCACCCGACAGCGCGTTCAGCGCGTCGTCCGGCAACACGGCTATCGTGTCATGCATAAACGCGTTGCGACGCGGCAAGCTGGCTTCCGTCGCCGACTGGCCCGCTTCGGTCAGGCGCACGTTGGTCACGCGGTTATCGCGCGTATCCATGCTGCGAGCGATCCAGCCCATACCTTCCAGCGTTTTCAGTTGCCGTGTCAACGCGCCCGGATCGACGCGCAAGCGCTCCACCAGCCGCTTCTGCGACGACTCGCCAGCCTGCTCGTGCAGCGCGAGCAGAATGCGCCAACGCGGCAACGGATGGCCGACGTGCGCCTCGAAAGCCGACATGAACGCCCGATATGTGCGGCCGAATTGCTGCATGACGGCGACGCGGTCCTGTTCTTCCATGATCTGTCTGTAAAACGGTGAGTCGAAAAATCAGTCCGCGTGAATCACGGGTTCGAGCTTGCGCTGGAGTTTGATCGGCGGCACACGGCGGCTTTGCCAGACCGACACCACGGCGATGATCGCCGCCATGGCGAGACCCAGATGAATCGCTGACACGAGCGCTTCTCGCGCGCTCTCGAGCAGCATCGCGCCGTTGTGGCCAGCATGCGTCAACTGGCTGAGCAAAGTGGTTTGCGCATCGCGATTGATGAGAATTTGCGGGTCGCCGAGATCCGCGAACCAGTGCGACGCGTGATCGTTGTCCAACGCGCTGCGCACGCCGCTCGCATACATATGGCTGACCAACGTGCCGGTCAGCGCCGTGCCGATCATGCCGCCGATCATCCGCAGCGACTGCAGCAGCGCCGTCGCGATACCGAGGTGTTCGCGGCCGGCCGTTTGCTGCGCGAAGATCGTCAGGTTCGGCATGACGAAACCGAGCCCCAAACCGCCGACGATCATGAACGACATCAACAGCCATTGCGGCATGGCGCGCGTCGCGACGACCACGCCGAGGCACGCCAGCGCGAGCAGCGTAAAGCCGATATACAGCATCAGATTCGGATTGCGCACGCGCGAGACGATGCGCCCATTGGCGATACTGCCGATCGTGATGAACACGACCAGCGGCGTAATGACGAGGCCCGCTTCTTTCGGCGACATGCCGAAGCCGCCCTGGAACAGCAACGGCGCGTAGAACAGCAGCGAGAACATCGAAAAGCCGCCCAGCACGGCCAGCGTGAAGAGCGCGGCGAGACTGCGGTTGCGGAACATGTCGACCGGCAGGATCGCCGTCGGGCAGCGCTTTTCCCATTGCCACAACGCGTAAGCCGACGCGACGCTCAAGATGAGCAACGCCAACGCGCTCAAGGTCACGCCATGCTTCGGCAGCAATTCGACGAACAGTTGCAGCGAGCCGAGCGCCACGGCGATCAACACGGCGCCGGGCCAATCGAGCCGCATCTTGCCTTCGTGTTCGACATGACGCAGATGCGGCAGGAAGCGCCAGACAAAGAACAGCGACAGCAGGCCGACAGGCAGATTCACATAGAAAACCGAGCGCCAGCCGTAATACTGCGTGAGGAAACCACCGAGCGACGGTCCCACCGCGTTCGCGATACCGAACGCCGAGCTCATCAGCACTTGCCAGCGCAGACGCACGACCGAGTCGGGAAACAGATCAGGAATGCAGGCGAATGCGGTGCCGACCAGCATGCCGCCGCCGATGCCTTGTAGGCCGCGCGCGAGCACGAGGAAGAGCATGTTGTTGGCCGCGCCGCACAGCACCGACGCGCCCGTGAACACGACGATCGACGCGATGACGAACGGCTTGCGCCCGTAGTAATCGCCAAGCCGGCCGAAAATCGGCACGGTGATCACCGAGGTCAGCAGATACGACGTGGCGACCCACGCGTACAGCTCGAAACCCTTGAGTTCGGCGACGATCGTGGGCAACGCGGTGCCGACGACGGTCTGGTCGAGCGCGACCAGCATCGTAACGAAGGAGATGCCGAGCATCGCCAGTAGCGATTCACGGAACGGTAAAACTTGCCCACTCGAGTGGTGGGCCGCGGTATGGACAGCCATTTTTGATGGAGCAACAGTTGACACGTCAAACGATTGGGAATCATACCACGCTGCGACGCTCTAAGCGGGACAAGCCGTCGTGGTTCGCCGCATCGGCAGTCGACTGAAGAATGGATATCACATGACGCCAGGGAGGCACATGGAGCCGAGTTCGCTCGCAACACAATCGTTATCGGACGACGACCTGAAAGCGCTGCGCCGCGCGAAACATGAACTGGAGAGCCCCGCTCTGGCGATGAAGCTGGCGAGCATCGTCGGCGCGCCGCTGGAGAAACTGCTCTCGCGCATGCCGGCGTTCGCCAACGAAAAAGTCACCGACGCGACGGAGCTGGCCTTGCGCAAGTGCCTGTCGATCGCGCTGCGCACACTGGGGCGGCAGGACGGCGCGACGCCGCTGGTGGTGCCCGACAAGCCGAGCAACTTGCTGCACAAGTTCGCCGTGGCGACTACCGGCGCGGCCGGCGGCGCATTCGGGCTGTTCGCGCTACCCGTCGAGTTGCCGGTCACGACCACGCTGATGTTCCGTTCGATCTGCGACATTGCGCGCAGCGAGGGCGAGGATCTGACGTCGATCGACACGCAGCTGCAATGTCTGACGGTGCTCGGCATGGGCGGCACGTCGAGCTCCGACGACGACGCCGACTTCGGCTACTTCATCATGCGCGGCGCGCTCGCGCAGGCGGTGTCGAAAGCTTCGTCTGAAATCGCGACCAAAGGCTTCACCGCGCACGGCTCCGCGGCCTTGCTGCGCCTGCTCAACACGATCGCCGCGCGCTTCTCCGTGCAGGTGAGCGAACAGATCGCCGCCAAATCCATCCCGGCGATCGGCGCGGTGCTCGGCGCGATGGTCAATACGGTTTTCATCGACCACTTCCAGCAGGTCGCGCACGGTCACTTCACCGTGCGTCGACTGGAACGGCAGTACGGCCAGGAAACGGTCGAAGCCGCCTATCAGGCGATCGACATTGCGCTCGACGGCTGAGCCGCGCGGCTCGTCACGCGTCGCACGAAGGCCGCGGCGCGGTCGAGCGCACGATTTCCTTCGGGGATGAACGGCGCGAAGATCGGCCAGACGTGCGGCATCTTGTTCCACACTTCGAGTTCGCAGTCGACACCCGCCGCCCGCGCGTTGTCGGCCACGCGCCGCGAATCGTCGAGCAACACCTCGGTGCTGCCCGCCATGATGAGAAGCGGCGGCAAGCCGCGCAGATCGGCATAAACCGGAGAAGCGTAGGGATGCGTTGCCGGCGTGTCGCCGAGGTAGACCTTTCCCGCTAGGGCAATCGCCGAGCCGCTGAACATCGGATCGAGACCGTCGTTGGTGCGGATGCTGGCGCCGGTCGCGGCCAGATCGGTCCACGGCGAAAATAGCAGCCCGCCTGCCGGCATGGGATCGCCGGCGTCGCGCAACGCCACCAGCGTGGCGAGCGCAAGACCGCCGCCCGCTGAATCGCCCGAGATCACGATCGACTCGGGCGCGATGCCCCCGGCGATTAACTGACGGTACGCCGCTGTCGCGTCGTCGAGCGCCGCCGGGAAGCGATGCTCTGGCGCGAGACGGTAGTCGAGGGAAAAAACCGGCGCATCGGCGCGCGTCGCGAGACCGAACACGATCGAACGATGGGTACGCGGCGAACAGAAGTAGTAGCCGCCGCCGTGGCAATACAGCACGGTCGGTCCGGCGTTTGCGGCTGGCGCACCGTCGGCGCGCTCGATCCACTCGCCGCGCAAGGGCGTATCGTCCGCGCCGTACAGCTCACGCAGACGCCACCCGCCCGGGACCCGCGGCGACCAGACGCGCTTGGCGGTCAGCGCGCGCGCTCTTTCGACATCGATGCGTGGCTTGAGGGTCTCCGGTCGAAACTGTCTACGCAGATACCAGCACGCGAGTGCACTTTGCCAACTCATCGGGACACGCTCCTTCGATTGTGTCCTGTCATGTTACGTGCGTTCGCTACTACGCCGGTGGATGGCCGCTTCTAATCTCAAAAACGCCTGCGTCGCCGCGGTAAGGCTTTCCGGTCGCCTAGTTCGCCGGCAAAACCTGCCCGCGAATTTCACCCATCGGGTTCTGTGCGGTATGGACGTTGAAGTACCACTGCCCCGCCATCAGATCCGTCACCTGCTGTTCGGTCAGCGCCGCCGAACCTTTGATCGGGCTGGCGAGCGCGCCCTTGTCGATCGGCACCTGAATCTTGGCGTTCTGGCCCACCGGCGCGGGGCCGTGGAAATGCGCGGCGGTTGCCGGGCCGCTCAAGCCTTCGTAGCTGACTGTCCATTGCAGGGATTTTGTCGACGTGTCGAACGTGGCGTCCAACATGCCGTGCCCGTGGCTCACGCGAGGCGGCACTTCGCTCGAAGGCTCGAGATCCGCCTTCAACGCCACCGTGTCCGCGAAGGCAACGCCCGACGCCAACGCCCACAGCACCACGGCAAGATTCAGTTTTCGAAGCGCAATCATGGTCTTCTCCGGACTTGATGCACCGCCGCACCGACACTCGGCCGCGCGCGAAGCCACCACATACTAGTGCAAATCCGCCGAACCTGTTTTTGCTGGGGAGCGCGAGGCCATCGCGCCTTTTTAGTCCGTCACTTTCGCGCACTGCACCGCGTTGGCGGCAACCGAACCGCGTGGCACTTTGTAGTTGTCCAAAGTGATCCCGGGCTTTTTTCCGACGCACAAACGGGCTTGCGATATCGATCCGAAGGCGCCTCGACGGCGTTTTAATCGATTTCCTCAAACAGTTAATTGCGCATTTTGTAATGAATGACCGGCAATATCCCGGTTATGCTTCTTCTTGCGAGAAGTGACTCCTTCATCGAGGGAAGTCTCCAAATCTTTAACGCGGCTTCGGCCGCGTTTTTTTTCGTCTTTGTCGCGCCCCCGCTCACACAGGCGCTGTAGCGCTTTGATGCGGTCGCATCTGCGAAAGCGGTTTTTTATACGAGCAACGCGGCCTGCTGTTCGATTCCGTCCAGCATGGCATTGCACTTGTCGATTAAAACCATCCCATCGTCGCGCACCCGTTCCGGCGGCTTGACCGTGATTTCGCGGCGATAGTCTTCAAGTGCCTTGAGCAGCGGTGGATATTGCAAGACGCTCGCCGCCCCCGCCACGCGATGAAGCCACTCGCGCACGCGGTCCACCTCGATCCGCTCCGTCTCGACGCGCTCGAGCAACGGCGACAACGACTGCACGTCCTCGCGAACGGACGACACGAACGAGTCGAGCAACGCCTTGACAGTCGATTCACTACCCCACAGTTGTGTCATGTGCCCGAGATCGACCGGGACGAACGGCTCGGCGCCGCCATGAACATCCGGCACGGCGACTGCCGGCGTGTTGACGGCCTCCGAAGGCGCGGCTTGCCACGCGCTGTCGGTGCCGAACCAACGGCTCAGATAATCACGCAGCGTGGCGAGCCGTGTGGGCTTCACGAGGCTGTCGTCCATGCCGGCGTCGCGGCACAGATTCAGGTCTTCGGGCGCGGTGTTCGCCGTGATACCCAGAATGGGCAGGCGATAAGCGCCGCCCTGCTCACTTTCACGAATGCGCCGCGTGAGTTCGTAACCGGACACCTTTGGCATGTGGCAATCCGTGATCAGACACCCGTAGCTCGTATGTTCCAGCGCGGCCAGCGCCTCGGCGCCATCGTTCGTGACGTCGCACGCGAAGCCGAGCAACGCGAGCTGGTGACGGATCAACTCCTGATTGACCGGATGATCTTCAGCGACGAGGATCAGCCGGCCACTGGCGATGGCCCGCTCGCGGTCCGGAGGCGGAGTGGCGCCCTCGGGCGTACGCGAGATACCTGCCGATCGCGGCGTCACCGACGGCAGCCCGGTCATCGCGGCGGCGCACGCGGCGCCGAGGCCGCGCCACGAAATGGGATTGATGCTGACGCGCACGTTGTCGTCGAGAATGCGGTAGCCCGTCGGCTTCGGCTTTTCGGTCAGACAGATGACACGCGTGCGCGGCCTGATGTCCGCGGGCAAGTCCACCTCTTCATTCACGAACAGCAAATCCACGTCGGCCAGTGCGGCGCGATCGTGCAGTTCGGGTGCGCCAGGTGAAACGCGGCGCAATTCGAGGCCGAGCGCTTCGCCGAAGTGCATCAGCGCCTGGGCGATACGCGCGTCGCCGGTTGCCACGATTCCGCGCTTGCCACGCAAGCCGTTCACGGAATAGTGCTGAGTCTCGAACGGCATGGCAAGCCGCACGGTCATGCGCGTGCCGCTACCCGGTTCGCTGTGCAACGTGAGCGAGCCGTTCATGAGGTCAATCAGCTTGCGGCAGATCGTCAAGCCAAGGCCCGTGCCGCCGAACCGGCGCGTGGTGGACGATTCCGCCTGCACGAACGGCTCGAAGAGCTTGACTTGCACCTCCGGCGCGATGCCGATGCCAGTGTCCTCGACGATCATTTCGAGCGTCTGAATGCCGTCGCTCTGCGCGACGACCGACACGCACACGTCGACCTTGCCTTGCGGTGTGAACTTGATGGCATTGCCGAGCAGATTAAAGAGAATCTGCCGCAATCGGACGCTATCGCCGCGCAGCGTGGCGGCAACGTCCGAGCCGATATCCACGCGCACTTTGAGACCCTTTTCATGGGCGCGGCCGGCCAACAGGCCGACAGCGTTGTCCACCAGGTCACGTATGTCGATGGATTCGGCCTCGATGGTCAGCCGTCCCGCTTCGATTTTCGAATAATCGAGCAAGTCGTCGAGAATCTGCAGCAACGCGCCGGCCGACTCGTGGATCATGCCCAGCATTTCGCCTTGGTCCGCGTTGAGCGGCGTGCGCTCCAACACTTCCACGAGACCGAGCACGCCATTCATTGGCGTGCGGATTTCATGGCTCATCATGGCGAAGAAGTCATCTTTGGCGCGCGAGGCCGCTTCGGCCAGGTCACGCGCGCGCGCAAGCTCGTCGGAGCGCGCGTGCTCCACGCTGGCGTCCACCCAGTAACCGCTCCAGACGACGCTGCCATCCGATTCGCGATGCGGTACCAATTCGGCACGCGCCCACTTGATGTCCTCATCGCCTGCGAAACGGAACTCCATGTCCACCGGCGTTTCGCAGTGCGCCGAGCGCTCGAGTTCAGCCAGCACGAACGCCCTATCCTCTTCGCACACGCGCTGGAAATCGACGTGATCGCTGCTGCTCTGCGAACCGTCTCGCACGCCCAGCAGATGACGCGTGTCGCCGCCGATATACGGAAACGAATACACGCCATCCGCAGTGCGGCGCAGTTGAAACACCACCGCCGGCAGCGATCGCGTCACGTCGAAGAGGCGTCGCTCGGTTTCGCGCGCGAGCATTTCGGCGCGCCGGATATCGGTGATATCGACTACCGTGCCGAGCACGCAAACGGGCTGACCGTCACTGCCGCGGCAGATGCGGGTCCAGAAAAGGCCATGCCGCACATTGCCCGCGCCGCGCTCGAACTGCAACTCCACCTCCGCGGTCTCGCCGCCGTTCAGCATCTCGCGTGTGATCTCGTCCAGGATGCGGCTATTGGCCTCGCCCCATGTCCGCACTTCGATGGTGCTTCGTCCGATGATCGCCTCGCGGCCCAATCCGCAGGCTTGCTCATAGGCCTCGTTGACGGCGATATACCGGCCATCGAGGTCCTTGGCGACGAGCGGATAGGGCACCGTCTTCATCAAGGTTTCCTGGAAGTTCAGTTGCAGCTCCAGTTCACGCTCGGTTTTCTTGCGCAACCTGACTTCCCGCTGCAGCAACAGATAGGCGCGCAGGGTAATCAGCAGCGCGACGCCGATGCCGATCAGCACCGGCAGCAGACGTACCGCGGTCACGCTCCACATGCCCGACTCCGGCGCGTTGCCGGTGACCCATTTCTGCCGGATGCGCTGCTTTTCCGCGGGCGGCATAGCCAGCAGCGCACGGTCGATCAGCCCAGCGAGCGGGCTCAGGTCCGGGCGTACAGCGAAGTCGAGCGCGTCGGAGTCGCCCACCGTGCCGAGGATCTTGAGGACGCCGTCGTACCGTTGCTTGAGCAGGATATCCACGGCGGCCACGTTGCCCACCAGAACGTCCGCCTCGCCGGACTCCACCATCTTGAGCGCGTCGTCGAGACTGGGCGCGACCGCGACGTGGTCCGCCGGAATTCGCTGGAATGCGAGCGTGACCGAACCGGCGACATGCGACGAAACGACGATGCGGCGCGACGCGAAATCATTCAGCGAGCGAGCGGCCGGTTCGTCCTCACGTCCGACGATCACCAGCGGATAGCTCTCGTATGCGCTGGTATGCCGCGCCTTCGTGAGGCGTGGATCGTGACTGGAAGCTGTGGCGAGAATTGCCAGTTCGCCGCGCTGGAAAGCTTCGATCGTGGCAGGCCAATCGGCGGTTTGGGCGCGGTTGAAGACGACGCCTAGAGTGCGGCTCAGATACGTAAGATAGTCGGCGGCGATGCCCGCCGGTCGGCCGGAGTTGTCGACGTAGCTGAAGGGCGGCCAGCGATTATCGAAACCAACCTGCAATGGTGGCAGCGTACGAAGCCAGGCCTGCTCTTGCGGCGTCAGCGCGAGACTCGGCGCGGCGGGCACAGGCTTCGCGTCGAAGTTGCCGGATAGCCAGCGCATGCGAATCGCCACTTCGTCGGCCGGGTTCATCGACGCGAGCGCCTGGTCGAGCTGGTCCCGCAATGCAGTCTGTTTGCGGGGCACCGCGAAGCGCAAATTGGAGGTTTTGCTGTTCTCCTCGAAGGCCACTCGCAAGCCGCGAAACTCGTCGGTGGACAATGCATATTGCACGACAGCAGTGGAGCCGAGATAAACATCTGCGTCGCCCTGGATCACTGCGGCGAGTGCGGCGTGCGTCGCGGTGAACGTGGTGATCTGGGCGTGTGGGAAGCGTTCGCGTGTCACACGCTCGAGCGCAAAACCTTTCTCCAGCGCGATACGCGCTCCAGCCAACTGGGCGGGACTTCCATAACTGTTACTGTCCCGGCGTACCACGACAGACGTGGAAGAGCGGAAATAAGGCGCGGTGAAACTCAAGCACCGCTCGCGCTCGGGCGTGCGGGCAAAGCTCATCAGCAGATCGACATTTCCGGCGCATGCTGCGGCAAGCAGTTGCGGCAGGTCCGGGAACGCTTTGGCTTCGATGACGACGTTCGGCCCGACGAGGGCGCGCAGATAGTCGACACTCATGCCGGTGAGCTGTCCGTCTTGCAGAGCGTCGAACGGCAGCCAACTGTTGGCGAGCACGCCGACGGTCAGTTTCGCGGGGAAACTGGCAACAACCTCAGTGTTCGAGCGATTGTCGAACGATTGAGCAAACGCTAATGTTTGTGCGGCGAAAAATAAGAGCCCTGCGAGCAGACCCAGCGAGAGGCGTTCAAGCGCACGCCTCATTGCAACGCCTGGCATGAAATTGACGGCAGACACGGTAATGGCACCCGGCGACGCTCAGGCAACTTCGCCACGCCCGCCGGCGAGCGTCGCGGCAGCGCGGTCGGCCTTGCCGTGCAGAAACGAGAACAGCACACCGGCCATGACCCCGCCTGACAGAGGCGCAGCCCAGAACAGCCACAGCTGGTCCAGCGCCCAATCGCCGACGAGCAATGCCTGGGCCGTGGAGCGGGCGGGATTCACCGAACCATTGGTAACCGGGATCGACACGAGATAGACCAGCACCAGACAGGCACCGACTACCAGCGGCGCGATCGACGCCATGTCTTGCCGGCGGGCGATCAGCAGGCTGGCCGTGACGAACCCGAAGGACAGCACGAACTCGATGGCCAGCGCTGAATGCATCTGATAGTCGGCGGGAGAATGGTCGCCGAAGCCATTTGCCGCGAACTCGCTCGCGCCAAGATCGAACCCGGGACGGCCGCCCGCCACGTAAAGGAGTAGCGCGGCGGCCACGATCGCGCCGAGAATCTGCGAGGCAATGTAGGGAAGCAGATCCCTGACCGGAAAACGTTGCGCGACAGTGAAGCCCACTGTGACAGCGGGATTGAAATGACCGCCGGACACGCCGCCGAAACAGTAAGTGGCCGTGACGAGCGCGAGACCGAACGCCAACGCCACCTCCAGCACGCCACCTGCCTGCTGGACGGCACCGACGTTCAACACAATGCTGCCGCAGCCGACGAACACCAGCCACGCCGTTCCAACACCCTCGACCAACAACCGCTTACCTAACGCATCCATGCCGCCTCCTGAATCTGCTCCCAGGCAGACGGCATCGCACGATTGCCATCAGACATCTGCCTGAATTCTCTCGGCCCGGGAATCGCTCAGCTTGACGAAATGATCGATTTCGTCAGGAGAGTACGGAATAAGCCGTAGTGAATTCAGAACTATGAGACGCCAACGTCCCGCAACCAATCAGAAGACTCCTAAATTTCTGGTTCGCCAAAATCATCCGCCGACGGCGCAATGCAATATTGCTCGCCAGCTGTCAGGCCAATCCGATCTGCCGCGCATAGCCGATCAGGTCAGCTTCCGTTTCCAGCCCGAGCTTGCGCATCGCACTACGTTTCTGGGTACTGATGGTCTTGCCGCTGCGCTGCAAACGTACCGCGATTTCATGGACGGCAAGGCCTTGCACGTAAAGCTGAAAGACTTCCCACTCGCGCGCGCTCAGCATGCCGGCGCGCAACTGCAGCGGCGTGTCGGCCGCCTCCATCGCAACACGCGCGTGTTGCGACAGGTAGACGCGCCCGGCAAACGCTGCCTCGATCGCATCGATCAACGCCGTGACGGTCTCGCGTTTATCGACGATGCCGCCCACGCCGATATGCAGAAGACCGGACAGCATGTGAGCGTGGCAGATCATGGTGAGGACGACGACGCAAGGACGCGACTGGCCCCGCAACAGACGGCGCAGAAACGACACCGCGTTGCTGCCGCCATGAATGCCGGGCATGTTGATATCGGAAACGACGACGTCGCACGCGCAGGCGTCGATTAATTCCGCCAGTCCGTGAGTGTCGGCCGCCTCGCCGACACATTCGATGTGCGGCGCGGCTTGCAACACGCGCTTGACGCCGACGCGAACGCAGTCGTGATCGTCTGCGATGATGACGCGGATCTTCTGTCTCATTTTCTATTGTCTTATCGATTGGTATGCCCTGCACACGATGTGCTTCCCCGGGCGATGCCAATACATCTTCTATTCGTCGCGCGACGGCGCGACACGTGGCCGACTTATCGCCGGCTCATTGCCGCTTCGGCACGCGCTCCTCAGGAATCACACCGTATTCGACGGCGAAGCGAAACAGTTCCGCATCGCTGTGCAGGGCCAGCTTGCGCATAGCCGTGCACTTCTGCGCGCTGATCGTTTTGACGCTGCGTTCCAGACGCGCGGCGATCTCGGTGACGCCATACCCTGACGCATATTGGGTGAACACTTCGAGTTCGCGGCGCGAGAGAATCTTCCGGACGTAATCGAGCCGCTGGGTCGCCGATGCGTCGGCGATCAATGCGCGCACCGCCGGCCCGACATAGCACTCGCGTGCCAGCGCCGTGATGACGGCCACATGGATCAGGTCGATCCGGTCCCGCTTGCTCACCAGTCCCTCGACGCCGAGCGAAATGACCTTTTGAAGTTCGGCCGCCTCGGTTTCCATGGTGAGCACGACGAGCGCGATGTCGGGGTAGCGCGTCTTGAACTGCCTGACGACTTCCAGTCCGCTGCCATCCGAACCGCCCGGCATGTAGAGGTCCATGAGCACGAGGTCGCATGAACCGCGATCGACTTCTGCGAAGAGTTCGGTGGCGTCGGCTGCACGGCCGACGATCTCCATATTCGGATAGCCGCTTATCAGGTTTTCGATTGCCAGCAGCACCAGTGGATGATCGTCCGCGATGATCGCGCGAACGGGTGTGCTTACCGCAGCGGTGTCGCGCATCTTCTACTTCTCCTCCGTACCTTGAATGATTGCCGCCCTCTTTCGTCAACCCTGCTCCTGTCACGATGATTAAATATTCTCGCGAGAATAAACATAAGATCGGTCCGAAACAACCTCAGTCAATTCAAAAAGTAAATTGCTTAGATATGCGATTCAAAATTAAGAATTCCATAAGCGCGCACATAAGAGAAAAGACCGGGATCGTTGGTGACACCGAGTTTGGCCATCGCTTCGCGTTTTTGCCGCGTGACCGTGCGACGATCGCAGCCGAGCACCGCAGCAATGTCCGATATCGACTGGCCACTTACCAGCAGCCTGACGACTGCGGCCTGTTTGCACGTCAAACGTGGCGCCGGCGGTTGTTCGCACTCGGGATCTTGTGGTTGCGCCAGCGCTTCGATGATGGAACGGCCGAGGTAGGTTTCTCCGTGCCGAGCTGCGAGAATGGCTTGCCAGAGCTCGTCCATCGACTCCGCCTTGCCGACCATGCTCACGGCGCCGTCCGACACTATCGCGCGAAGAATCGCGGCGTTTGCCAGAGTTGTCATCACCACGACGCGCAATTGCGGCCAGCCGGTTCGGATTCGTCGCACGAGATTCAGGCCATCGTCGATGGCGAATGAGTGTTCCGGCATCGCCAGGTCGGTGACGAGCACATCGCAGGGCGTGCTCCGCAGGCGTTCGATTAGCGTAAGGGGATTCGTCGCCTCGTCGACGACAGTCACGCCGGCATGCATTTCAAGTGCGGCGCGGATGCCAAGGATAACGAATGGATGATCGTCCGCCAGGATAATTCGAAGATTCACTGGGATTGTCTCTCGTTTGTTGTAGGAGTGAATGCGCATACGCAGAAAAATCTGAGCCACTCTGCGCATGCTTTAACGGCCCCTCGGCAACGCTCAATGTGCCAAGGCGCCCATAAAATCACCGCCACAACTTCACGAAAATCGGAGCGCTCCGAATCCTGCAGAGAAACTAATAGTCCATTGCGGATTGATTAGAAATAGAAAACATAATTACGCGGAATGGATATTGTCGAGTTTCTCGAGCGGCGCATTTTCGGCGGAAACTCAACGACTCGACCATTCATCGCAGAAGTTTCGGCACGGTGCGCCGTATCGGCCGCAGCATCGTCAACAACGGGCACCGTGATCCATATCAAGTTGCATCGCAAGCGCGCGCGGCGCTCACCTTGCCTTCACGCGCCGCGCGCGGAAACACCGGCAATGCGATCAATGCGCACACGCTGGCCACGGCCCACACCATCGGCCACGAACCGACCGACAACAGCGGCGGAATCGCCAGCGGCGTCAGGAACAGCGTAAGAAACACACAGGTGTTGCCGATCGCCAGCGCAGTGCCCGCGCGGCTCGTCCCTGCCAGCGTGGCGAGTTCCGTGAAGGCCACGCCGTGCCAGGCCGACGCGCTCACGCCGCCCACCACGACCATTAGTGCGAATACCGCGGTCATCGCCGCGTGATGCATGCCGGCGAGACCCGTCAGCAACGCGAGCGATGCGAACAGTACCGCCGTCAGCAGACTACAGGCGCGCATGTAGGCCCGGCGATTGCCGCGCCGGTCAGTCCAACCGCCGCTCCAGACCCGCGCGATCGCGGCACCCGTTTGCACCGCGGCCATGGTCACGCTGATCGCCAGCACGCCGGCGCGGCTGAAATCGTGAAGAAACACCGTGCCGAACGTCACAACGGCAAGTTGCGGCACGCACAGCGCGCCGGCGCCGAGCGCCACGCGCCAGATGCCGATGTCACGCAACGGCGAGACCCTGGCGGGCACGCCGTTCACCGCCGCCGTGTCGCGCACCTCACGCGCCCCGTCCGCCTCGGTATGGGAAGGTTCGTGCAACCAGCGCCACGCGAACACCGCGGTGATCGCGCATGCTAGCGCCAGCACGGTATAGGCGCTCGCAAAGCCGAAACGCGACGCGAGCACCGGCAGCAGCAATGCGCCAAGGCCGCCGCCCGCGGGCACCGCGGTCTGGCGAATACTCATGGCCAGACCGCGCTCACCCTCGCGAAACCAGGCCATCACCGCACGGCCGCTCGATCCGTTGACGCTGCCGCCGAGCAACCCCACCAGCAACAGGCCGAGCGCGAGCATCGTCACGCTCGGGACATGCGCACCGGACGGCACGACGAACAGCGCCAGACCGGCCAGCGCGGCCGCGGTCGAAAGCAGTCCGAGCAGCAAGACGCGCCGGTCGCCCCAGCGGTCGGTCAGCAGCCCCCACGGCAATTCGCTGACCGCGATGCCGAGGCCGAGCATGCCGAGCACGAGGCCTAGTCCGTCATTGCCCAGGTGATAGCCGGAGCGCAAGAACACCGCCGTCGTCGGAATCCCGGAGAACGCCGCCGAAAAACTCGCATTGGCGGCGAAGCCGACGCCAAGCACCTTCCACCGATGACTTGCCGTTCGGCCGCCGGATAACCCTAAGCCCGCAATTGATTCGCTTCCCATGACACCCTCCGCAAAGAATCTGGGGGTATCCTACGGCTGAGGCTTCCATCGGAAAAGCCGGAAAAATAGATGACTTCCACCGGATATACCGAATCATGAGCCAACGCGGATTTGACCTGACGCAGTTGCGGACCTTCGTCGCCGTCGCCGAATCGGGCAGCGTCTCGGCGGGCGCCGAGCGCGTGTTCCTGTCGCAGTCCTCGGTCAGCGAACAGTTGAAGAAACTGGAGGAGCGCGCCGGCCAGCCGCTTTTCGTGCGCAGCAAGCAGGGCGTGAGCGCCACGCCCGCCGGCAGCCGGCTGCTCGAGCACGCGCGGCGCATCATCGCGATGAGCGAAGCCGCGTTCGAAGACCTGCAAGGCCGCTCGCTCGACGGCGAGTTGCGCATCGCCATCACGGACTACTACCGCCCGCACGACATCGCGCGCATTCTCAAGACGTTCTCGGAACAGCACCCACGTCTGAAGCTGCACGTCACCGTGCTGCCGAGCGCGGTGATCGACAGCAATGCGGGCGACGATGCGTCGTTCGACATCGGTCTCTCGCTGCGGCTCGTCACGGACAACACGCGCGCCGCGAGCCGGCGCACCGGCGCGCAAAGCACGGTTGTGCGCCGCGAAAAACTGCTGTGGGTCAGCGCGGCCGATTCAAGTCCACGGCCGGCCACGCCCTATCCACTCGTATTGCTGCCGTCGAGCTGCCAGTTGCAGCGTTTCGTCGTGAAGCTGCTGGACGAGCACAAGGTACCGTATGTGGTGTCGCATTCCGCTTCCGGCGTAGCCGGCCTGCAACTCGCGCTGAAGGCCGGGCTGGGTATTTCCTGCCTGAACGAATCGTCGATTGGCGGCGGTGTCGTGGCCTGTCCGGCAAGTGTCGGTTTGCCCGCGTTGCCCGCCGTGGAATTTCATCTCTTGCCTGGGCGAATCGGCGAAAGCGAACTGGTCAGCAACGCTCGCACGGCCTTGATGCGGCTCTTCAGTTGACTCATGGAAGATGGGCTCACGCCGTCTCATGGAAGCCCGCGGCTGATCATCAAAAGATCACATTCGCGCGATAGCGTCGACACACGAGACGATTCGCAATGGAAATGTTGAAAGCCCCCTGGTCGACGCCTATCATGATCAGGTGTCCCGTCGAATGAGCTTTTGTTTGCTATTGACGCGTCGACTAATTTCCTGCAACCTCGTACACGCTGCTGAACGTTTCAAGCGTCAATTCCCGCAGCCCGAAACCGCCACCCGCAGGCGCATTCAGGCCGATCATTGTTTTAGCAAAGCAATCGCATCGCCGTAGCGAATCATCACTCGCCATCCAGAATAAGTCCGTTTCGATTTGCTGTTCTTGCAGTCGTTACACAAGAAAAGCCGGCAGAGTTGACATGCGTCATCCGTCGGCTTCATAAGCGAATCCACGTGAGAATGCGCGAGAGATAATCGAGAACAAAGAACGTTCCCAATCGAGGCCTGGCGTGCATCGTCGAACTATCGGATCGTCGGTTCTGTTTGTGCTTTACGTCATGTGGAGCGGTGCGGCGCTCGCCGCCACCGAGGCGTCCGGCGCCATGCCCTCGGCCATGGACGAGCGCGTGCGCGCCTGCACCTCATGTCATGGCGTGCAGGGCCAGGGCCTGAACAACGATTACTTTCCGCGGATTGCCGGCAAACCGGCCGACTACCTGTTCAATCAGTTGACCGCGTTCCGCGACGGCGGCCGCACCTATCCGCCGATGGGTTACCTCCTCGCCTTCCTGCCCGACGACTATCTGCGCAAGATCAGCCAGTATTTCGCCGATCTGCAACCGCCCTACCCCAACGCCGATCAAAGCAACGTCGCACCCGCCGTGCTCGCCGCCGGACAGCGCCTCGTCACACAGGGCGACCCGGCCCGCAAGATACCGGCGTGCATCGCGTGCCACGGTGCGCGGATGACCGGCACGCAGCCGGGCATTCCCGGCCTGCTCGGTCTGCACGCGAGTTATATCGCCGGGCAGATGGGCACCTGGCGTTCGGGCACGCGGCACGCGCTCGCGCCGGACTGCATGCACTCGATCGCGGTCAAGCTGACCGACAAGGACATCACCGCGGTATCGAGCTGGCTCGCGCGCCAACCGCGTCCGGCCGATCCGCGGCCCGCGCCGGCGTCCACGGAGCGGCTGCCTCTCGCCTGCGGGAGCCAACCGCAATGAAGCCGACACTTCGCACTTTGGGCTACTTCCGCGCAGTGCGCGCCGCTTTGATCCTCACGATGAAGCGCCGTCGCGTGCCGGCGTCGCTCGTATCCAGTCTGCTGATTGGCGGCCTGATCGTGGCCGGCAGCGCGGCGCTTCTGCACGCATCGCCCACGCCCCTGCTGATCGCCGAAGCACGCGCCGCTGAAACCACCACGGCATCCGCGCCGGGCGCCGACACGCGTCCCGACATCGTCAAACGCGGCGAGTATCTGGCGCGCGCCGGCGACTGCGTCGCCTGCCACACGGCGCCGCGCGGCAAACTGTTCGCCGGCGGCCTCGCGATGGAAACGCCGTTCGGCACGCTGTATTCGCCGAACATCACACCGGACGCCCAGTACGGCATCGGCACCTGGAGTCAGGAGGCGTTCTTCAACATGATGCGCACCGGCCGCACGCCGGACGGCACACTGATCTACCCTGCGATGCCGATCGCGCAATACACGAAGGTCACGCGCGAAGACTCGGATGCGATCTTCGCCTATCTGAAGACGGTCGCACCGGTACGTGAGCCGAATCACAAACACACGCTGCGCTTCCCGTTCAACCAGCGCAAGCTGCTGTACGGCTGGCGCACGCTGTATTTCCGCGAGGGCGAGTTCCAGCCCGATCCGACCAAATCGGTCGAATGGAACCGCGGCGCATATCTGGTCGAAGGGCTCGGGCACTGCACCATGTGCCACACCAAGATCAACATGCTCGGCGGCTCGTCGCAGAGCGAGCAGTTCGCGGGCGGCCTGATTCCGGTGCAGAACTGGTACGCGCCGTCGCTGACCTCGGATAAGGACGGCGGCCTCGGCGACTGGAGCATCAAGGACATCGTCGATCTGCTGCAAGCGGGCATTTCCGATCGCGGTGCAGTGTACGGTCCGATGGCCGAAGTCACGTATCACAGCCTCCAGTACATGACGGAAGAAGACGTCAAGGCAATGGCCGTCTATCTGAAGACCTTGCCGGACAAGAGCGGTCGCAAGTCCGGGCCGTCTGCGCCGACCAACACCAACGTGTTCGCGCTCGGCGAAAAAATCTACGCCGACAAGTGCGCGCTCTGCCACGGCGCGAAGGGCGAAGGAAAGTTGCAGCATTACCCGCCGCTCGCGGGCAACCAGTCGATCGAAATGGACTCCGCGGTCAACCCGATCCGCATCGTGCTCAACGGCGGATTCCCGCCGGGCACCATGCGCAATCCGGAACCGTACGGCATGCCGCCTTTCGGCCAGGAACTGAACGACACCGACGCCGCTGCCGTGGTTACCTATATCCGCACTGCGTGGGGCAATCACGGCCAGCCCGTGACATCCCGCGAGGTCAACGAGTTGCGCAAGGCGCCGCTGCACTGAAGCGCCGCACTGGAGAACTTCTAGATGGAAGCGAACGATACCCGCAGCGCGACCCCGCCTACGGATGACGAAGTGGAACGCGTCGTCGCGGCCGGCCCGCACGGCGCGATCGCCGTGGCCGGTGTCGCCACGCTGATCGTGATGGCGATCTGGTTCGGCTTCTACTTCGTCGTGTTTCTGCCGCGCGGCGTCGTTCACTGATCATGTCGACCGATTCCAATCATCAACCGGGCGGCGGCCACGCGGTCGCGCTACGCGCCGAGCGACGCTGGGCCATCTTCGCCGTCGCGCTGATCGTGCTGATGCTGGCGGTCATCGTGTTCTCCGGGCTGCATTGGGCGATGATGCCGCCCTCGCGCGTCGAGACGATCGATCCGTCGCGCCTGCAACTGTCAGGCGAATTCGTCGAAGACAATCTCGGCAGCGCGGTCGAACCGGACGGCTCGGTGGTGGTGCGCTTCATCGCGCAGCAGTACTCGTTCACGCCGCAATGTCTGCTGGTGCCCGCCGACACGCCGATCACGATCCGCACCACCAGCGCCGATGTCGTGCACGGCCTGCTCGTCACCGACACCAACATCAACACGATGGTCGTGCCCGGCTATGTCGCCACGCTCAATACGCGTTTCGACGCGCCCGCCGATCACACCATGCCGTGCCACGAGTTCTGCGGCTTCGGCCACCAGACCATGTGGGCGCACGTGAAAGTCATCGACAAAGCCACCTTCTTCGAGCAAGCCCGACAATCACGGAGGCTGAGCTGTGTTTCACGCTAAGCGACTCGTTCTCGCGCATTTCTGGCTCGCCTTCATTGCGTTTCTGATCGCGCTGCTGCTCGGCGCCTGGCAGATGCTGGTGCGCAGCCCGCTCGTGCCATGGGTCGGCGACCCCGAGCTCTACTATCGTTCGGTGACCGCGCACGGCTCGGTGATGGCGTACGTACTGCCCACGCTGGTGTCGATGGGCTTCGGCTACGCGATCGTCGAACTCGCGCTCGCGCAGCGCCTCGTCGGTCTCAAATGGGCATGGGCCGCGTTCATCATGCTGGCGGTCGGCGCGGTGATGGCGATGGTGCCGGTGGCGCTCGGCCAGGCATCGGTGCTCTACACCTTCTATCCGCCGATGATCGGTAGTCCGTTCTATTACCTCGGCGTGGTGCTGGTGGTGGTCGGCTCGTGGATCTGGGTCGCGCTGATGCACGTGAACCTGCGCATCTGGAAGCGCGCCAATCCCGGCAAGCCGGTGCCGCTCGCGATGTTCGCCAACGTGGCGGGCGCGTATCTGTGGGCATGGACCGCCGTCGGCGCGGCGCTGGAGATCCTGTTCCAGATCCTTCCGGTCGCGTTCGGCCTCACCAACACGATCGACGCCGGCCTCTCGCGCATCCTGTTCTCGTGGACGCTGCACGCGATCGTCTATTTCTGGCTGATTCCCGCTTATATCGCCTACTACACGCTGGTGCCGCGCGCGATCGGCGGACGGCTCTATAGCGATTCGATGGCGCGCGTGTCGTTCATCCTGTTCCTCGTCTTCGCGATGCCGATCGGCATCCACCATCTGTTCGCCGATCCGCAGGTCGGCTCCGGCTTCAAGTTCCTGCATGCGGTGTTCACCGGCATGGTGTCGGTGCCAACGCTGCTGACGGTGTTCACGATTTGCGCGTCGGTCGAAATCGCCGGCAGATTGCGCGGCGGCAAGGGCGCGTTCGGCTGGCTCACCGCACTGCCCTGGCAGAACCCGATGATGCTCGTGATCGCGTTTTCGTTCGTGATGCTCGGTCTCGGCGGCGCGGGTGGATTGATCAACATGAGTTACCAGTTGAACTCGACCGTGCACAACACCCAGTGGGTAACGGGCCACTTCCATCTGATCTTCGGTGGCGCGATCGTCATCATGTACTTCGCGATCGCCTACGAACTGTGGCCGCAACTGACCGGCCGTGCGATTGCATCGGTGAAGCTGGTGCGCTGGCAACTGTGGCTGTGGTTCATCGGCATGATGGTGGTGACGCTGCCGTGGCACTACGTCGGCCTGCTCGGTGCGCCGCGCCGCATGGCCTATTACGATTACAACGCTCTCGGCTTGCAGTCGCAGGCGTTCTGGGTCGGCATGTCGGCGGTCGGCGGATTGATCCTCGTGGTGTCCGGCGTGCTGTTCATCTACATCCTGGCGAAGTCGCAATTCGGCCCGGTGGTTGAGCAACAAAGCTTCCGCTTTGCGAGCGCGGCGCAGCCGGTGGTGCGCGTGCCGGCCGCGCTCAATAGCTTCGGGTTATGGGTGGCGCTGATGATCGGACTCACGGTCGTCAACTACAGTGTGCCGATCGTGCAGTTGCTCAGATTGCCGCAGACGTCCGTGCCGGCAGTCGTCGTCGGAGCGCAGCGATGAATCAGGAACGCGTCTTCAGCTTGCGCAACCCTTGGTTCACGGTGAGCGTGGGCGGCATCATTGCGATTGCCGTTGTATCGATACTGATCGGCTTCATCTGGCTGCCTTCGGCGAACAGCGCGTTCGCCGGACGCGGCTTGTGGGCGACGATCTGCAGCGCCGCCGGTGCGCCGTCGAGCTGGTACGGCGGCGCCAATCTCACTGGTCCGGCGCCTAGCGACGTGGTGGTCTTGCCGCCGTTACGGCGCGCGCGGGCCGACGCGAATTCGATCGGCCGCGGCGCGACGATCGCGACGCAAAATTGCTCGATGTGTCACGGCGTACTCGGCACGGTGCAGGTGACGGCGCCCGCGTTGGCCGGGCAATATGCCGACGTGATCTATAAAGAGTTGCGCGACTACCAGAACGGCGTGCGTCAGAACGCGATCATGCAACCGATCATCGCCGCGCGCAGCGATCAGGATCTGCACGATCTGGCGGCTTACTACGCGTCGCTGCCGAGAGCGCCCGCGGCGGAGACGCTGCCCACCGGCGTGGGACCGGACGCGAATGCGGTGAAGCTTGCCATGCAGGGCGATCCGCAGCGCAATATTGCGCCTTGCGCCGCCTGTCACGGGCAGCTCGATCGCAAGGGCGCGGCGCCGTGGCTGGGCGGACAGTCGTCGATTTATCTCGCGGCGCAGATGCGCGCCTTTGCTTCCGGCGCGCGGCATAACGACATCAATGAACAGATGCGCAACGTGGCGCGGCAAATGACGCCGGCCGAGATCGACAGCGTCGCCAAATACTATGCGGCCATGCAGTAACGGCCGCTTTGTCAGCGCGGCGCCGTTTGTCCCGAAGAGTCAGCGCGCCACCGTGCGAGACATCCGCCGATATCAAGCCGTTGCAAACCCGTTGGCATCGGCCGTCTTCGGTGCGGCGATCGAACCGCTACGCCGCCCGGCAAACGAAGACGAAGACGCCGCACCGCTCCCAGTCTGGAACACCGACACCGCGGACGTCAGCCGCCGCGCCTGCTCTTCCAGCGAACTCGCGGCCGCCGCGGCCTGCTCCACCAGCGCGGCGTTCTGCTGCGTCACCTCGTCCATCTGCGCGACCGCGAGATTGACCTGATCGATGCCCGTACTCTGCTCGAGCGCGGCCGCCGCGATTTCACCCATGATCGCACTCACACGCGCAATCGCGTCCACGATCTCGGTCATTGTCGAGCCCGAGCGTTGAACCAGTTGCGAGCCGGCCTGCACCCGCGCGGTCGACTCGTCGATCAAGCCCTTGATCTCCTTGGCCGCTGCCGCGCTGCGTTGCGCGAGCGAGCGCACTTCGCTCGCCACCACTGCGAAACCGCGGCCCTGCTCACCGGCGCGCGCGGCTTCGACTGCCGCGTTCAGCGCCAGAATATTGGTCTGAAACGCGATGCCTTCGATCACGCCGACAATGTCGGCAATCCGCCGCGAATCGTCGACGATGCCATGCATCGTGCCCACCACCTGCTCCGTCAGATCGCCGCCTTGTGCCGCAAGGGTGGATGCGCCCTGCGCGAGCGAGCTGGCCTGTTTCGCGTTGTCCGCCGTTTGCTTGACCGTCGAGGTGAGCTGTTCGATGCTCGCCGCCGTTTCTTCGAGCGACGCGGCCTGTTCCTCGGTACGTTGCGACAGATCGGTGTTGCCTGCGGCGATCTCGCTCACGCCGGTGTCGATGGATTCCGTGCCTTGACGCACCGAGTTCACCGTCGTAATCAGCGATTCCTGCATCTTGCGCAACGCGGCCGCGAGACGGCCCATTTCGTTATTGCTGGCCACGACGATCTGGCCGGTCAGGTCGCCGTTGGCGATGCGCTGAAACTGCGCGATGGTGGCGTCGACCGGACGGACGATCGCGCGCACCAGCACCGCGCGGCCGATCCACGCTCCCAGCAGCGACGCGACAATGCCGATCGCCACCGCGATGCAGATCGCATAGAACAGATCCTGCGCGTCCTGATAGCGTTGCGCGCCGTGATCGAGCTGCAACTGTTCGAGCGCGAGCATCGCCTTTTCGTACGCGCTGTAGAGCGACGGCAGCTTGTGAGCCTGCAATTGCTGGAAGGTCGTCTTGTCGCCGGACTTGAGCGCGGCGAGAGCCGGATCGACGCCTTCGTGCAGGAAGGTGTCGCGCTTGTCCTGCATGTCCTTGATGAGACGCTGTTCGTCGGCGTCCGCGCTCGCGCGGCTCACATAGTGGGCAAGACGGTCATTGGAAGCTTTCTGGTACTGATCAAAACGCTTGAGCACGGCATTCGCGCCGTCCTGGTCGTTCAGATCGACGAGCGATGCGTACGTCGCCAGCGCAAGGCGCAGGCGCAGCAACTGTCCGGCGCTGCCTTCGAGGTCGGCGACAGCCGGCGTATCGACGGTGTACATCTGTTGCAGCGAAGCGTTGCTCGAGCGCAGCGACAGCAAGCCGGCGGCGGCGCCGAACAGCAGCACGACACCGAAGAACAGGATCATCAGGGTAAGGCAGGTGCGAATCGACAGATTTTTCAACATCGGGCTTGTCTCCGTTGGGCTGCCTGACCGAATGTTCAGTGAAAGCCTCGGCCACGCGTGCTGCGCCCAAGCCCGTTCGGCCAGGTCCGCAACTCTTGTATAAATTTAAGCGAACGCCACATATAAGGACTACGGCTTAATAACGAAAAACTTTATGGTTGATGGCGCATGTGCTTGCGATACATCAACATACGAGCGCATATGAAGGGTGATTAGCGCCGGGCGTTGCGGGACTACCCGGGTTCTCGGCGGGCTGCCGTTGATGGAAAGTGTCGGGGATGTGTCTACGGAGCATTGCGATGTCGGAAGTGGGCTCGGCTCTGCTGGTATTCGTTCTATTGCTCGCCGCGACCGGAGTCGGCGTGTGGGTGCGCCCGCTGCTGCCTGAAGAGCACAAGGCGCATGAGACGGTGCAGTTGATCCAGCTGGTGATCGGCATGCTGGTGACGTTCGCGGCGTTGGTACTCGGCTTGATGACGGCGTCCGCGAAGTCCAGCTTCGACACGGTCTCGAACGATTTGCGCACCTACGCGGCCGATCTGATCGAGTTCGACACGACCCTGCGGGAATACGGTACGGACACCGATTCAGCCCGACACCTGTTGAGCCAGTACACCGCGGCGGCGATTGCATCGACGTGGCCCGCCGAAACGCCGCCCACCGGCGCATATCCGAAAGACATCGGAACGCAGGACAACTCGCAGAAACTGGAGAACGTGCGGCTCGGCGACATGCTGACCGCCGTGGGCCGGGAATTGCGGACACTGCGGGCGCACGATCCGTTACAGCAACGCGCGCTCGATGACGGATTGAAGCAATACCGGCGCGTCGTGGACGCACGGTGGAAGATCATCGAGGAAGCGCACAGCTCGATCTCCCAGCCGTTCTTCAAAACGCTGACGTTCTGGCTGGGTGTGATCTTTCTGAGTTTCGGCTTGATAGCGCCGCGCAACGCGCTGGCGCTGGTCACGATTTCGCTGGGCGCGGTGTCGATTGCTTCAGCGATCTATGTGATCGTCGATCTGGATACGCCGTTTACGGGCCCGATTGTCATCTCCAGCGCGCCTATGCGGGATGCTCTGGACCATTTGAGACGGTGAGCACCACACAGCATCACCGGATGCGCGCGTCGAACTCCGCAATCCGCTTCGCCCGCTCGATGACCGGCCGGTCGACCAGTTTGCCATCCACCGCGAACGCCCCTTCCGGATGCTCGCGAGAAGCCGCCAAAACGCGCGCCGCCCACCGGCGCTCGTCCTCGCTGGGTGCGAAGCCGCGGTTGACCGGTTCCACCTGTCTCGGATGAATGCACAGCTTGCCGCCAAAGCCGAAGCGCCGCGCGGTGGCCACATGCCCGGCCAGGCGCGCAAGATCGTCGAGTTCCAGCGTCACCCCGTCGATCGGCGCGGGCAGGCCCGCATAGCGCGATTCGATCACCATCTGCGAGCGCACGTAGTCCAGTTCGACGCCGAGTCCTTCGATGCCGGCATCGCCGCAAAAATCCACCGTGCCGAAGGCGAGCCGCATGACCGACGGCGCGCCGGCAATCTCCCGCATCGCCACCACGCCCGCCACGGTTTCGATGAGCGCCACGATTCGGATCCGCGACGGCAGCCGCGCGGCGACATCGGCGAGTTGCTGCGCGCTGTCCGACTTCGGCAGCATCATCGAGCAAACGCCGGACGCGCGCACCATGTCGACGTCGTCGACATGCCACGGCGTGCCCACCGCATTCACGCGGACCATCAGCCGCGCAGGGTCCGCGGTCGACAGCCAGCGTTGCAGGCCCTCGCGCGCGGCTTGCTTGGCCGCCGGCGCGACCGCGTCTTCGAGATCGATCACCACCGCGTCGGCGCCGCTGTCGAGCGCCTTCGTGAAGCGCTCGGGGCGGTCGCCCGGCACGAACAGATAACTGCGTGCGTCCATCCTGTTCTCCTGAACGGCACGCTTCGCGATGATGCTAGTTCGCGTGCCAGTCGCGTTGAAACGTTTCGGAATAGCTGTAGCGATCCGCCGGATGCACGCTGATGGTCAGCTCGACCACCTGCGCGCGCCGGTTCAGATAGCGGCGGCACAACCACAGCGCGGGCGAGCGCGGCTTCGCGTTCAAACGCTGCGCCAGCTTCGCCGGCAACGCGACCGCGCGGATTTCCTGCTGCACTTCGGCGATCTGCTCACCGAACTGCTTTTCGATCATCGTATAGATCGGCACGTGCGTCCGGCCGCTCAGGCCCGTCAACGAGCGAAACGCGGGGTGGATATACACCTCGGTGTGGCAGATCGGTTCGACACTCTCCGGCGACAGGCGAATGCCCTCGGCCAGCAGCCAGGTTTCGCCCGGCTTTGCGCCGAGGCGCTCGATCAGATCCGGGTCGTCGATCTCGACAGTCTGCGTCGACGCGATTTCCAATTCCGTGTCGGTCGTATAACGGTGCAGATCGCTCAGGCGCTCCATCACCTGACGGTACGCGGTCTCGCTTTGCGTGGCTTTCACGCGGGTGCCGATGCCGGGCCGCCGGTCCACCAGACCACGCTGCTCGAGTTGCTTGATCGCCTGCCGCACCGTGAAGCGGCTCGCGCCGAACTGCTCGCAGAGCTCGAACTCGGTCGGCAGCAACGTACCGATGGGAAACTGCCCGCCCTGAATCTCGTTCAGGAGCGTCTGTGCCAGTTGCATGTAGCGCGGCTGTTGCCCGAGGACTGTCGTGGCCATCTGGATGTGCAAAAAAAGTGAAAGGGCGGACGGTTGCCCGCCCGGCCTTATTGCACCACACCCGCCTCCCTCAGCAAAGCGATCCTTTCCGCGCCGTAGCCCAGTTCGTCGAGCAAACGCTGCGTGTCCTGCCCGAGATCCGGCGCGGCGCGCGTCGGCAGGGGCTCGTCGATCCGCACCGGCGCGGCCACGCCGCGTACCTTGCCGAAGCGCGGGTGCTCGGCGTCCACCACGCATTCGCGTTCGGCGACGAAGGGATTCTCCAGCGCCTCCTTGACGTTGAACACCGGCGCGGCCGGCACGCGGCCGCCGAAGCGTTCGAGCCATTGCGCCGTGGTGGCGGTCGAGAGTACTGCGTCGAGTTCGGTCTGCACCAGCTCGCGATTCGCGAGGCGCGCCTGGAAGTTGCAAAAGCGCGGATCGGTTACCCACGATGGTTTGTCGATCACTTCGGCGAGCACGCCCCAGAACTTCTCCTTGTTGCACATCAGGAAGATCCAGCCGTCCTGCGTCTTGTACAACTGACTCGGCGTGAGCGACGGATGCGACGAGCGGTTCTCGCGCCCCGTCACCACGCCGCCGTTCAGATACCACGTCGCGACATAGGCGAGGTTATGCAGCGCGACGTCGAAGAGACTCACGTCGATATCGCGTCCTTTGCCCGAGGTCTTCGCATCCACGAGACCGGCGAGCAGCGCCATCGCCGCGGTCGTGCCGGTCATCAAGTCGATGATCGACAAGCCGAAGCGCGCCGGCGGGCTATCAGGCTCGCCCGTGACCGACAGATAGCCGGCCTCGGCTTGCATCAGATAGTCGTAGCCCGGCCATGCCGCGCGGCTGCCGCTGCGTCCGTACGCGGACAGATGCCCGCACACGATCTTCGGATTCGCCTCGCAAAGCTGCGCGTAAGTGAGCCCGAGTTTCGCTGGCAGATCGCCGCGCAGATTGTTGAACACGGCGTCGCTCTTCGCGACGAGGTCCAGCAGCACCGCGCGCGCTTCGGGCTTCTTCAGGTCGAGCGTCAGACTGCACTTGTTGCGATTGAAGGCTTCGAAGAAGTGACTATCGCCTTCGCCGAAGAAATATGGGCCGACCGCGCGGCCGACGTCGCCGCCATTGCTCGGATGCTCGATCTTGATGATCTCCGCGCCGAGGTCCGCGAGATGCTGGGTGGCGAAAGGCCCGGCGCCATATTGTTCGATGGCGAGCACGCGCACACCGGAAAGGGGCAAACTCATACCGGACTCCTTTCGATCAACTGTTTGGCGATGATGATCCGTTGCATCTCGTTGGTGCCTTCGCCAATCGTGAGAAGCGGTGCGTCGCGATACAGGCGCTCGACGTTGTATTCCTTCGAGTAGCCGTACGCGCCGTGAATGCGCATGGCCTCGATGCTGTTTTCCAACGCGGCTTCGGTCGCGAAGTATTTCGCCATGCCCGCCTCCATGTCGCAGCGTTCGCCGCGGTCGTACTTCTTCGCGGCGGCGTCGACCAGCAGGCGGCCCGCTTCGACACGCGTCGCCATCTCGCCGAGCTTCAACTGGATCGCCTGGTGCTCACAGATCGGCTTGCCGAAGGTTTTGCGCTGCTGCGAGTAGCTGACCGATTCATCGAGCGCGGCTTGGGCGACGCCGACGCCGCGCGCCGCGACATTGATGCGGCCGAGTTCGAGCCCGCCGAGTATCTGCTGCAGGCCCTTTCCTTCCACGCCGCCAATCAATGCATCGGTCGATACGTGATAGTCGTTGAACGACAACTCACAGGTATCGATGCCTTTGTAGCCGAGCTTTTCGAGTTGCCGGCTGACCTCGAACCCCGGCCCTTTCTGCACCAGCAACAAACTCATCCCACGATGACGCGGCTGCGCGGTCGTATCCGTCTTCACCAGCAGCGCCAGCGTGTTGCCGTGCTTGCTGTTGGTGATCCACGTCTTGTTGCCGTTCACGACGTACTCGTCGCCGACGCGTTTGGCGGTCGTGCGAATGGCCTGCAGATCGGTGCCGCAATCGGGCTCGGTGAGACCGATGCCGCCGCGCCATTCGCCGGTGGCGAACTTCGGCAGATATTTGCTTTTCTGCTCGGGCGTGCCGTTGCGTTGCACCAGCATCGCGAGAATCAGATGCGAATTGATGATGCCGCTCACCGACATCCACACCCGCGAGATGCGCGCAACGATCTGCGCGTAGGTCCGGGTCGACAGACCCAACCCGCCATACTCGGGATCGATGATGCAGCCGAATAGGCCCATCTCCTTCATCTTCTCGACGATCTCCGCCGGGTAGATATCGTCGTGATCGAACTTGTGGACGTAAGGACGCACCTCGGTTTCGAGAAAGCGGTCCAGCATGTCGAGAATCAGTTGATCGTTTTCCAGCGTGTCGAGTTCGGTTGCGGTCATGATGACGTCCTTAGGATGCGGTGTGTCCGGCAAGCGTGTCCGCGAACGCGCGGGCCGGCCGTTCGTCGAGTTGCAATACGGCTTGGGCAATCTGTTCGGCGGCACTGCGCGAGACGCTGCGCTGCGCGTTCGCGTAGAACTTGGCGACGATGTCGTCGTTGCTGACGGGCCGATCCGCGCAGCCACGATTGATCGCCTCCCGATGCGCGACGCGCGAGCCGTCGCTGCGTTCCACCACGACCTCGCCGGTGTAGTGGCGCGGGAATGTCGTGTCGGGATCGATTTCGTAATCGACTTTTTCGGCGAGTGCCAAGACCGCCGGATCGGCAAGCGCGGCAGGTTCGAGTTCGTCGAGCGTGAAGCGGCCCTTGAGCAACGCGGTGGCGACGATGTACGGCACGCTGAATTGCGCGTCGTAGGCAGTTACCGGTTTGCGCTTCGCGTCGACCGGTTCGCACACGATTTCGACCGTGCCGCGCGGCACTTTGGCGATCACACGTTTGATCGAGTCGAGCTTTTCTGCCGAGAAGCGATGCTCGCGATGCAGCGCGATCGCCGCATCGGCGACTGCATGCGTGAAGTGACACGCCGGCAGCGGTTTGATTGCGACTTCGTCGATCTGCCACGTACTGCCGAGGCCTTCGGTGGCGAGCTGACGATCAGCCGCGTCGAGCGGCTTGCCGAGGTGGCTAGCGTATAAACCGAAGCGCCCTTCGTAAGCCAAACGCGGCCCAGTGAACCCGTGCTTCGCGAGCGTCGCGGCGGTGATGCCCGAGGCCGCCGCGAAACCGGGATGGGCGCGCTTGGTCCACGCGCCGTCTTCGAGGAATTCGAGGCTGCCGGCCGCCATCGACAGAACGATGCCTTGCGCGTGCGCCATGCGGGCTTCGTCGAGTTGCAGCAAACGCGACGCGGCAACCGCGCAACCGAACGCGCCGACTAGACCCGTCGGATGAAACCCGGCGTCGTGGAATCCGCCCTTGGCCGCCGATGCCACGCGCGTCGACACTTCCATTGCGACGATGTACGCTGCCAGCAAGTCCGCGCCGCTCAGCCCGTCGCGGTCGGCGAGCGCGAGCACGCACGGCAATGCGCTGGTGGTCGAGTGAATGACGCCGCGTGAATGCGTGTCGTCGAAGTCGAGTCCGTGAATCAGCACGCCGTTCATCATCGCCGAGTCGCGCAAGGCGAGCCGCCGGCCGTAACCGATCACCGGCGAGGCACCGCTGCCGAGTTCGGAGAAAGCAGCGAGCGAGACATCCGCATACGGATAACCACGCGACGCGAACGCAATGCCGACAGCGTCGAGAATCAGATGCTTGGCGCGCGTCTGCACGGCGCGCGGCACGTCGCGCAATTGCAGGCCCAAGCCGAAGCGCGCGTACTGATCGGACAGCGTGACGGAGGAATCGAGTGAAGTCATGGGTTTTAACCTTGCTGGGTAGCGGGTAGCGAATCAGAGTTGGGGTCGAGGCTCGGCGAGATCTGCTCGAGCGCATGCTGATTGGTTTCCACACGCAGCAGCAGAATGCCGAACACCAGCAATGCGAGGATGCCGCTCACCATGGCCAGCACGCCGGACACGCCGAACGAGTTGTAGAGCAGCACCGCGAGATACGGCGTGGTCATCGAGGCGGCACGGCCACATACACCTGCCGTGCCGGTGCCGCGCAGACGTAGTTCGGTCGGAAAGAGTTCGGGGATGTAGGCAAACAGACCGAGCGTGGTCACGGTGTAGATGCAGGTGATCAACACGAACCCGACGCTGCTGATCGCCCAGCCCGCATGCATGTTCGGATAGATGAAGCCGACCACGATCGTGGCGATCGCGAAAATCACGAGACCACGCGCCCGGCCGATGCGGTCCGCACAGAAGAAGCCGACCAATGCGCCGCCCGGCGCGCCGAACGCCATCAGCGTGGTGAAGCCTAGCGATTGCACGATGGTGAGGCCTTCCTTGACGAAGAAGGTCGGCAGCCACGCAACAAAACCGTACACCGAGATATTCACGGCGACCGCCGTGAGAATGGCGACCAGCGTGCGGCCGAGCATGGCCTGTGAAAACAGGGCGGAGAACGGCGCTTTCGGCACTTCGAGACTTTCGGTGCGTTCGACCGGCGGCAACGGACCTTTCTGACGCTGGACCTCCTGCTCGATGGCGGCGACAGTGGCCTCGGCCTCTTCGCTGCGTCCGACCGATTCGAGCCAGCGCGGCGACTCCGGCATCCGGTGCCGCAGCACCCACACGATGATCGCGCCGACGCCGGCAATCGCGAACATATAGCGCCAGCCCAGATGCGGAATCACGACGTAGCCCACCGCCGTCGAGACCAGCAAACCGGAATTGATGATGAGCGCGAGCAGAGCGGTCCAGCGTCCGCGCGATGCGGGCGGGATGAACTCGCACAGGGTGCCCGCCGCGACCACCAGTTCGGCGCCGAGGCCGACGCCCATGATCAGCCGCAGCACGATCAGCCACATCATGTTCGGCACGAAGCACGCGGCAATCGACGCGAGGCCGAAGATCAGCAGGTTGGTCTGGTACGACGAGCGGCGGCCGAAGCGGTCGCCGAGATAGCCGGCAAACCCTGCGCCGATCAGCATGCCGAGAAACGTCACCGAGATGAATAGCGCGTTCAGCTTCAGATCCGAGAAGCCCGCTTTCACCATCGCGCCGAGCGCGCCGGCGGCGAGATAGATGTCGAAGGCGTCGAGAAAGGCGCCCGCGCTGATGAGCCCGAGAACCTTCCAGTGAAAGGACGCGATGGGCAGGCGATCGAGTCGCGCGCCCGAGTTGACGATACCGATAGCCACCTTTGTCTCCTTGGTGTGCATGCGGCCGCGCTAACGCTCGCCGCATCGTGACGCCTGTTCGGGCGTCGCCGGAATCCGCGCGCTGGCTGCTCTTGACGGCAGGTGGGCGCTGTTTTGCTGCTTGTCGTTCTCAGACTGCGGGTCTTCGACCCGAACACGCGGCGGTGTGCGCCGGACGACGCGTCAATCAATCGCCGACACCGTGCCCACGTGCCGGCACCAGCGCGCTGCGCACGAAATCCATGATCGGCGTGCCGTCCTGCTTGAACGCGCGGGTTTGCACGGTGACGATGCCCTGCCCCGGACGCGACTTCGATTCGCGCTTTTCGAGCACTTCGGATTCCGCATAGATCGTATCGCCGCAAAACACCGGGCCGGTCAGACGAATCTCTTTCCAGCCGAGATTGGCGATGGCCTTGCCGCTGACGTCGTTCACCGACAGACCCAGCAC
This sequence comes from Paraburkholderia sp. BL9I2N2, assembly GCF_004339745.1. Taxonomy (GTDB): domain Bacteria; phylum Pseudomonadota; class Gammaproteobacteria; order Burkholderiales; family Burkholderiaceae; genus Paraburkholderia. Next base: position 3,823,351 of record NZ_SMGP01000001.1, read on the forward strand.
CACGGCAACCGTCAGACCGCTATTGACGAGCAGGCGGCCGAACTCGCTTTTGGCCGCGTAGGCGGCGTCGCAGTGCATCGGATGGAAATTCATCGTCAGCAGCGAGAAGTGGATGTTGTCGGCTTCGGTAATAGTGCGCCCTGGCCGGTGTTCGTAGATATCGCCCACCTGAAAATCTTCGAGGTAGCGGCCGTAGCTGGCGCGAATGCGCGTTTTGACTGCGACGTCGGACTCCATGCCTGTCTCCTGTCGACCAGAGTTGGCGCTTTCGCGCCTTACTCTGGTCCCATGCAACTTGATTGCGGTTTCCGAGTGACTTATCGGTCTTTGTTACTTTGTCCGTACAAAGTGTGATTCGAGTATTGTCGGCGGACGGGTGAATGTCAAGGCGACATTCCTGGAAAGGCCGATGATTGGCGGCAAATGCGCCGCTGAGGCACGCCAGGACTCATGACCAGGTTTATCCCTGGCCTGTGGTCATGGGTGGGGAGCGACGTGTTGTCGGCTGAACTGTCTTATGGATGCGCCAATAAAAAACCCCGCTGGTTGAGCGGGGTTTTTTGCATCGATTCGGTGCGAGTGCGGATGATTAAAACGGAATATCGTCATCCATCTCATCGAACCCACCGCCGGCCGGCGCGCTCGGACGGCTTGCACCACCACCGCCGCCACCGCTGCCACCACGCGCACCACCGCCCGACACCGCGCGGCCGCCACCACCGCCACCGCCGCTGCGCTCCGACGGTTCGCCACGGCTGTAGCCGCCTTCGTCGCCACCGCCGCCCATCGAACCGCCACGGCCACCCAGCATCTGCATCTGCTCGGCGACGATTTCCGTCGAGTAACGGTCGGTGCCGTCTTGCGCCTGCCACTTACGGGTGCGGATGCGCCCTTCCAGGTAGACCGACGAGCCCTTCTTCAGATATTCGGACACGATTTCCGCGAGGCGGCCGAAGAACGACACGCGGTGCCATTCGGTCGCTTCCTTCATTTCGCCGGACGCCTTGTCTTTGTACCGATCCGTCGTTGCAAGGCGGATGTTCGCCACTGCGTCGCCGCTCGGAAGATAACGGACTTCCGGATCGGCTCCGAGATTGCCGACGAGAATGACCTTGTTCACGGATGCCATGAGTTTCTCCTGTTGATTCCGTTACGGGCGGCGCGGCAATACACGTTTTCGCGTTTCAGGGCCGGCAGGCCCGAGACCGGAACTGCGCCTCTGCCCGCCGCCGGGTGAGTTCTGGGTGTGTTCGGGATGCGCCGTATTACGCTTTGCGCGGCGGCTGTTTCATCTGTGCGGCGATTATAAGCCAGCACAAGACGAGCCCCGAACACGTAAAAAAGACAGCGCTCTGACCATCCACTTTCAGCAGCCAACCGCCGACCACTCCGCCCAGCGCAAGACCGATCGACTGCGTGGTGTTGTACACGCCTGCGGCCGCGCCCTTGCGGGTGCCGGGCGCCAGTTTCGACACCAGCGAAGGCTGCGAAGCCTCAAGAATATTGAAGCCCAAAAAGTACACAAAAAGAATCGCCGCCACACTCAGAATCGTATGCGGAGCGACGCCCAATAACAACTGTCCGATCAGGATAAGACCAATCGCGGACAGCAGCACGATCTTCATTTTGCCGCGCTTTTCGGCGGCGATGATCGCGGGCACCATCATCACGAACGAGAGGCCCATGACCGGCAAATACACTTTCCAGTGCGACGCGACCGGCAGGCCGCCGGCTTCGAGAATGCGCGGCACGACGAGAAACAGCGCGGTTTGCGTGGCATGCAGCACCAGCACGCCGAAGTTCAGACGCAGCAACTCGACGTTGTGCAGCACTTCGGCGAACGGCGCGCGTACGTGCACCGGCTTCGGCGCATCGGGCACGATCCACAGCACCACGCCGATCGCCAGAATCGAGAAGATGCCGACGAGCGTAAACAGCCCGCTCATGCCGACCCACTGGAACACGATAGGCGCACCGACAATCGCCACCGCGAACGACACGCCGATGCTGCCGCCCACCATCGCCATCGCCTTGGTGCGATGTTCCTCGGCGGTCAGGTCGGCGATAAACGCGATCACCGCCGACGACACCGCGCCCATGCCCTGAATCACCCGCCCGACGATGATCCACGTCATGTCGTGCGCGCCCGCCGCCACGAAGCTGCCTAGCGCGAAAATCAGCAGACCGGTCGCAATGACCGGTTTGCGTCCGACCTTGTCGGAGACCCAGCCATAAAAGATGTACAGCATGGATTGCGTCACGCCGTACGCGCCGAGCGCGATCCCCACCAGCAGCACGTTATCGCCGCCGGGGATGGTCTTCGCGTAGATCGAGAATACCGGCATGATCATGAAGAGACCGAGCATGCGCAGCGCGAAGATCGCGGCAAGCGACACGGTCGCGCGCAGTTCAGGCGCGCTCATGCGTGAGGAGGTGGCAGACGGATTGGACATCGGGAGCGTTCGTTGATTGAGCTGGGCGGCACACCGCGGGCAGGCACAGCGGCGGAGCGGCCACGACCGCGCGGCTTACCGCAAGACGGCGGGCTGGCAGCGGCGCGGCGTTCGAGCCGACGGCCTTGCTGCATGCCCGCTGGCGCCTCGCGGTGTCTTGCGGTTGCCTTGTACTCGCGGAAAACGGCCCCAGTTAGACCTCTTCCCCGCGGCGCTGGACCGCTGCCTTACAGCTCGCCTCAACGCCTCTTCAGGCTGTCAGGAAGCCGTAACGGCGGTCTTGAAAAGTCGTTATAGTAGCAGGTTTAGCCTCTTCCTCTTTCCGCCAGTTCATGGAATAAATCCGTGGAACAAATCCGTATTCGTGGGGCTCGCACCCACAACCTGAAGAACGTCAATCTCGACCTACCCCGTCACAAGCTCGTCGTTATCACGGGCCTTTCAGGCTCGGGCAAATCGTCGCTGGCGTTCGACACGCTCTATGCGGAAGGACAACGGCGCTACGTCGAAAGTCTCTCCGCCTACGCACGCCAGTTCCTGCAATTGATGGAAAAGCCGGACGTCGATCTGATTGAAGGGCTGTCGCCGGCAATCTCGATCGAACAGAAAGCGACCTCGCACAATCCGCGCTCCACGGTTGGCACCGTCACCGAGATTCACGACTACCTGCGGCTATTGTTCGCACGGGTCGGCACGCCTTACTGTCCGGATCACGAAATTCCGCTGGAAGCGCAAAGCGTCTCGCAGATGGTCGACGCGGCGCTCGCGCTGCCGGAAGAAACCAGGCTGATGATCCTCGCGCCCGTCGTGGCGAACCGCAAAGGCGAACACGTCGAACTGTTCGAGGAAATGCAGGCGCAAGGCTTTATCCGTTTCCGCGTGCGCTCGGGCGGCGGCACCGCCAATGAAGGCGTGGCGAAGATTTATGAAGTCGACTCGCTGCCGAAACTGAAGAAGAACGACAAGCACACCATCGACGTGGTCGTGGACCGCCTGAAAGTGCGCCCCGACATGAAGCAGCGTCTCGCGGAATCGTTCGAAACGGCACTGCGTCTCGCCGACGGCCGCGCGATCGCGCTCGAAATGGACACGGACAAGGAGCATCTGTTCAGCTCGAAGTTCGCCTGCCCGATCTGCTCGTACTCGCTGCAGGAACTGGAGCCGCGTCTTTTCTCGTTCAACAATCCGATGGGCGCATGCCCGGAATGCGATGGCCTCGGCCAGATCACTTTCTTCGATCCGAAGCGGGTGGTCGCGCATCCTTCGCTGTCGCTCGCGGCGGGCGCGGTGAAGGGCTGGGACCGGCGCAACCAGTTCTACTTCCAGATGCTGCAGAGTCTCGCCGCGTTCTATGAGTTCGACATCGACACAGCGGTCGAAGATTTGCCGGAGAAAGTGCGCAAGATCCTGCTGTTCGGTTCGGGCAAGCAGGAGATCCCGTTCTCGTACATCAACGAACGTGGCCGCACTTCGGTGCGCGAGCATGTATTCGAAGGGATCATTCCGAATCTGGAGCGGCGTTACCGCGAGACCGATTCGGTCGCGGTGCGCGAAGAGCTCGCCAAGTATCAGAACAACCAGCCTTGCCCGGCCTGCGCCGGCACGCGGCTGCGCCGCGAAGCGCGCTTCGTGCGGATCGGCGCGGACGGCGACGCGCGCGGCATCTTCGAAATCAGCGGCTGGCCGCTGCGCGACGCGCTCGGCTATTTCCAGACGCTGCGCCTGGAAGGCTCGAAGCGCGAGATCGCCGACAAGGTGGTCAAGGAAATCGTCGCCCGGCTGATGTTCCTGAATAACGTCGGGCTGGATTACCTGTCGCTCGAACGCAGCGCGGAGACGCTGTCAGGCGGTGAGGCGCAGCGGATTCGCCTCGCGTCGCAGATCGGCTCGGGCCTGACCGGCGTGATGTACGTGCTCGATGAGCCGTCCATCGGCCTGCATCAGCGCGACAACGACCGGCTGATCGCCACGCTCAAGCATCTGCGCGACCTCGGCAACTCGGTGATCGTCGTCGAACACGACGAAGACATGATCCGCATGGCCGACTACGTGGTCGACATGGGCCCGGGCGCGGGCGAACACGGCGGCATGGTGATCGCCGAGGGCACGCCCAAGCAGGTGCAGGCGAACGCGGCGTCGATGACCGGGCAATACATGTCCGGCGCGCGCAACATCGAGTTCCCGGACGAACGCAAGGAGCCCGACGATAAGCGCCTGCGTATCGTCGAGGCGTACGGCAACAATCTGCAGCACGTGTCGCTGGACTTGCCGGTTGGCTTGCTCACCTGCGTGACCGGCGTGTCCGGCTCGGGCAAGTCCACGCTCATCAACGACACGCTGTACCACGCGGTCGCGCATCACCTGTATGGCTCGGCTACGGAGCCGGCGCCGTACGAATCGATCGAGGGCCTCGAGCACTTCGACAAGGTCATCAACGTCGACCAGTCGCCGATCGGCCGCACGCCGCGCTCGAACCCGGCCACCTACACGGGCCTCTTCACGCCGATCCGCGAACTGTTCGCGGGCGTGCCCGCGGCCAAAGAGCGCGGCTACGAAGCCGGCCGCTTCTCGTTCAACGTGAAAGGCGGCCGCTGCGAATCCTGCCAGGGCGACGGCGTACTGAAGGTCGAGATGCACTTCTTGCCGGACGTGTACGTGCCGTGCGACGTCTGTCACGGCAAGCGCTACAACCGCGAAACGCTCGACGTGCAGTACAAAGGCAAGAACATCAGCGAAGTGCTCGACATGACGGTGGAGAACGCCTACGAGTTCTTCAAACCGGTGCCGGTCGTCGCGCGCAAGCTGAAAACCTTGCTGGACGTGGGTCTAGGCTATATCCGCCTGGGTCAGTCGGCCACCACGCTGTCGGGCGGCGAGGCACAGCGCGTCAAACTATCTTTGGAACTGAGCAAGCGTGACACGGGTCGCACGCTATACATACTTGACGAGCCGACCACCGGCCTACATTTTCATGACATCGCTTTGTTGCTCGAAGTGATTCATCGATTACGCGACCAGGGTAATACCGTCGTGATCATCGAGCATAATCTCGATGTAATTAAGACTGCGGACTGGGTCATCGACCTGGGTCCCGAGGGCGGGGCCGGCGGCGGGCAGATCATTGCCCAGGGCACGCCGGAGCAGGTGGCGAAGTCAAAGGCAAGTTTTACCGGTAAGTACCTGGCGCCTCTGCTGAAACGCGCGGCCAGTAAAAAGTAACGCTGCACAACTCAGGTTGGAGACGGAATAAGCCATGGCCAAGCGGAATCAGGCGCGCGACGACGGGCAAGTGCAGGACCTACGCCCACGCCCGGTCAGGCTGACGAGCGACATGAGCCTGCCGAAGCTGTCGGCGGTCGAAATCGGCAGTTATATTGTGATGCTGTTCGGCATGTGGGCGGTCATCGAACTTCGTCTGCTCGGCGCGTTGCTCGCCGGGCTGCTGGTGTTCCAACTGGTCCACACGATCGCGCCGCGCATAGAGCGCCACATGTCGAGCAAGCGGGCGCGCTGGCTCGCGGTGGTGATCCTGGCCACGGTGATCGTGGGCGCGCTGACGGGGCTCACGCTCGGCATCATCGAGCATTTCGAGAACGACGTGCCGAGCGTGCAGAAGCTGCTCGACCAGGCCATGCAGCTGATCGACCAGGCGCGCGGCCGGATTCCTCAATTTGTCGCCAACTATCTGCCGGTCGATACCGAACAGATGAAGACCAAGGCGGCGGAGCTGATGCAGACGCACGCCAACATGCTTCAGCAAAGCGGCAAGACCGCGGCGCGCGCGTTCACGCATATCCTGATCGGCATGATCATCGGCGCGATCATCGCGGTCGGCGCGCAGAAGCATATGCAACGGCTGCCGCTGTCCACGGCGTTCGTCACACGCGTGACACGTTTCGCCGATGCGTTTCGCCGCATCGTGTTTGCTCAGGTGAAGATTTCGGCGATCAATGCGGTCTTTACCGGTATCTTCCTGCTGGTGATCCTGCCGATCTTCCACGACACACTGCCGTTGTCGAAGACGCTGGTGCTGGTCACGTTTATCGTCGGCTTGCTGCCGGTGATCGGCAATCTGATCTCGAACACGATCATCGTGGCGGTGGCGCTCTCGGTGAGCTTTCCGGCGGCCGTCATGTCGCTCGTGTTCCTGATCCTGATTCACAAGCTCGAGTACTTCCTGAACGCGCGTATCGTCGGCGGACAGATCGAGGCGCGCGCGTGGGAATTGCTGATCGCCATGCTCATCATGGAAGCCGCGTTCGGTCTTCCCGGCGTGATCGCGGCGCCGATTTTTTATGCGTACATCAAGCGCGAACTGATTTACTTGCGGTTGGTTTGAGGCTGCGGCGAGCGGTCTGGACGCGGGTCGGCGGATAAGAAAAAGCGGCACTTTCGGTGCCGCTTTTTTCATGCTCAGAAGTCGATGCGCGCGTTCAGTGACAACGTGCGCGGGTCGCCCGGTGTCACATAGTCCGCGTATTGGTACTCCCAGTAGCGGCGATTGAGCAGGTTGTCGATCGCCGCGCGGAACGTCACATCGTAGCCGCCTATGCGCGTCGCATAGCTCGCGCCGAGATTGACCAGCATGTAGCCCGGCGTATCCAGATTGCCGGACGGGCGCACGTTGGTGTTGCCCGTGAACTTCGCGTCCGCGCCAATGCGCAGCCCCGGCACATACGGCACCGAGTACGTCGCATGGCCCGCTACCACGAACTGCGGCGCGCCGGCCACGCGATTGCCGTTATTGGCCGAGCCCTTCTCGTACTTCGTGTTGATCCACATGAGATCGCCACCGACGTCCCAGCTCGTGCCGAGGCGCACATCGCCGCCGAACTCCACGCCCTGGAAGATCGACTCGCCGTCCTGCGTGTAGACGTTAGCGCTATTCGCGTAGGCCGAGCCGCGCTCGATCCGGAACAGCGCGGCCGTCGCGCTCCAGCGCTCATGCTCGCTCTTGATCCCGACTTCGTATTGCTTGCTGCGCAACGGCTTGAGGAGTTCGCCGCGGTTCGCGTAGGTGTCGCCGACCACGGTGCCCGCTTCCAGCGACTCAACGTAGCTCGTGTAGAGCGTCGTGGTCGGCGCGAGCTTGAACATCAGCGCCACCGTCGGCGTCACGACGCCGTTCTGGCTATAGGTCGACGTGGTCGCGCCGGTGGTCGAGTAGCCGTGCTGCTCGTAATTCGTGTAGCGCACGCCGCCGAGTACCGACCAGCGCTGCGTCAACTGGATCGTATCGTTCGCAAACAACGCTTTTTGCGTAATGTCGCTGTCGCGGTAGGTGTAGTAGTTCGACGCGCTGTAGAACGTATTGGTGTTCGGCTGGTAGAGGTTGCCGGTGCCGATCTGGCCGAAGAAGCTGTTCGCGCCGTAGTCGTTCGTTTGACGCTGATACGCCGCGCCGATCACGAGCTGGTGCTGCAACGGCCCCGTCTTCACGCTGCCTTCCGCCGACACCTGCCACAAACTCAACTGATGCCCTTCCTTGCCGGCGAAGCGGCTGTCGGTGTAATCGCCGGCGCTGTTCTGCAGGTAGTAGGTGCTTTCGTTGCGATCGCGCGAGCTTTTGCTGTAGCTGTAGGTCGCGTTCAGCGTCCAGTCCGGGCTCAGGTTGTACTGCACGCCCGCGGTATAGAGCTGGACGTTCGTGTTCAGATGCTGGTCGGGACCGGAAAGGTTGCTGGTGCCGCCGCTCATCGTATGCGGCAAGACGGTGCCCGGATATTCCGCCGTCGAGATCGCGCCGGTGATACCGCTCGAATGGCGCTCCTGATACAGCGCGCCGAACGTGGCCTTGAGGTCGCGCGTGATGCGTGCATCGAGTGCGACCGACACCGAGTCGCGCCGCACGTTGCCGTCGTTATAAGTCTTGCCTTCCTCGTGCGTGGCGTTTAGGCGATAGCCGAACATGCCGTTAGGACCGACCCGGCCGCCGAGATCCGCATGCTCGGTCCATACGCCGTCGGTGTAATAGCCGATGTCGACGCTGCGCACGGGCGTCGTCGAGACCGGCGGCTTTTTCGTCACGTAGTTGACCACGCCGCCCGGCGCGCCGAAGCCGTACATGAAACCGGTCAGCCCCTTGAGCAATTCCACTTTCTCGAGTTGCTCGTACGGCATCGTGACGCCGTAGCTGTTAAACGGCATGCCGTCGATCTTGAAGCCCGACTGCCAGTCGAGCTGCATGCCGCGCACCGTCAGATACGTGGCCCATGCGTTGTAGGCGTTGCCGTTGTCGGACACGGAGGCATCGGTGGCGAATACATCGCCGAGCTTGGTTGGCTGGCGATCCTGCAGCTCTTCACTCGTGACCACGGTGGTCGAGAACGGCGTGTCGAGTTGCGATCGTGTGCCGAGCGCGCCGCTGCTCACGTCTTCCTTCAGATGCTGCTCGGTGTCTTGCGCCGCTGTGACCTTGACGGCCGGCAGCGCTTTTTCGCCGTTATCCGTGGACGCTGCCGTGGCCGACGCCTGCTGTGCCCATGCCGCGTGGCTGGTTGCCAGCGCCAGACACACTGTCAAATGCAGCGGCCGCATCGTCAGTTTTTTCTTCGGCTCTTCTACCCCGTTTCTTACGCTCATCGCCTGATTCCGCAGTTTTTGTTTTTCCCCACCAAATGAGAATGATTCCCATTCGACAAGGTCGCGATGATGCCGAAGATTTATGCTAATTGTAAGCTTCGATATGCGACATTTTGTCGCACAGGCTGCAGCCATGTTGGCTGAAACCCTTGCTGAATGGTGCTCTCAGGGCCGCGCGCAAGCAGGCGGCTGTTGTCGAGCCACGCCACATTTACGACAAACTTGCAGCGCGTGGCATGATTCCTTAAGATGCGAACAATTCCCATTTGCACTAAGCCTCTGTCGTGACACCCCTTTCGAAGTCCTGCTCCGTCGCGACGGCTCGCCCATGAGGCGCCAGTTCGTCCGTCTGCACCGCTGGTTCGGTGTCGCCACGGCGCTGTTTCTGTTCGTCGCCGGTCTGACTGGCGCGATCATCGCGTGGGACCATGAACTCGATGCGGCGCTGAATCCATCTTTCTTCAAAGCCCGCACCGCCGGCCCGGCACTGTCGGGCCTCGAGTTGGCGCGCCGCGTGGAAGCCGCCGATCCGCGTCTCCAGGTGACGTATCTGCCGCTGGCGGCCGAGCCTGGCCATACGCTGCAAATGATGGTGCTGCCGCGGACCAACCCGGCCACGCAGAAGCCCTACCCGCTCGATTTCAATCAGATCGCCGTCGATCCCGCCACCGGCGAGATCCAGGGACGCCGCGAATGGGGCGTCGTCTCGCTCGCGCGGCTCAATCTGATCCCGTTCATCTACAAGCTCCACTACACGCTGCAACTGCCGTTTACGGGCGGCGTCGATATCGGCACGTGGTTGATGGGGATCGTCGGCATCATCTGGCTGTTCGACAGCGTGATCGCGCTGTGGCTCTCGTTTCCGAGCGTCAAGGCGTGGCGCAAGTCGTTCGCGTTCCGCCTCGGGCGGGGCGGCTATGCGCTCACTTTCGATTTGCACCGCTCGGGCGGCGTGTGGATCTGGGGCTTGCTGATGATCGTCGCGCTGACGTCGGTGTCGATGAATCTGTCAGCGCCAGTGGTGCGCCCAATCGTGTCGCTGTTCTCGAAGCTCACGCCGGATCCGATCAACAACCCTGAAATCCTGCGCGCCGCGCAACCCGGCGACAAAGTATTGAGCCGCGAGCGCATCGTGCAACTGGCCGAGCAGGCCGGCAAGGCGCAAAACCTCGACGTCGCGCCAGGCGGCATCTACTACGCGGAATTCCTGCATGCGTACGGCGTCGGTTTCTACGCGACCGGCAATGATCACGGCGATCTCGGCCTCGGCAATCCGTGGATGTATTGGGACGCGGCCACCGGCAAGCAACTCGGCGCGCAGATTCCCGGCAAGGGCACGGCGGGCGACATCTTCGTGCAGGTGCAATTCCCTCTGCACTCGGGACGCATCCTAGGTCTCGGCGGACGGATTCTGATCACCGCAGTCGGCGTCGCGGTCGCCGTGCTGAGCGCCACGGGGCTGCTGATCTGGCTGAAGAAGCTGAACGCGCGCCGCCGTTCGGCGCAAAACGCCAATGTGGCGCGCGACGCGGGCCAGTCCGCAGCGCGCTCATAGACTCAAAAAAAAGGCGGCGCCGGGATCGTCCGGCCACCGCCCTCTACTGCGCAAGCCTGCTAGCAACGGCTCTTAGCGAAACACCACCGTCTTGCTGCCGTTCAACACGACGCGATGCTCCACGTGCCACTTCACCGCACGCGCCAGCGTCACGCACTCGACATCGCGGCCGATCGCCGTGAGCTGCTCCGGCGTCATGCTGTGGTCCACGCGCTCCACTTCCTGTTCGATGATCGGACCTTCGTCGAGATCCGTCGTCACGTAATGGGCGGTCGCGCCGATCAGCTTCACGCCGCGGTCGAACGCCTGGTAATACGGCTTCGCGCCCTTGAAGCTCGGCAGGAACGAGTGGTGAATGTTGATCGCGCGGCCAGCCAGCGCTTCGCACAGCTTCGGCGACAGAATCTGCATGTAGCGCGCGAGCACCACCAGGTCGGCCTGATGTTCGTCGATCACTTCGAGCACGCGCGCTTCCTGCGCGGCTTTCGCGTCGGGCGTGGCGCCCATCAGCGGGAAATGATGGAACGGAATGTCGTAGCTGGCGGCGAGTTGGTAGAACTCCTTGTGGTTCGAGATGATCGCCGGAATCTCGATACCCAGCTGGCCGGTGCGGTAGCGGAACAGCAGATCGTTCAGGCAATGGCCGATCTTCGACACCATGATCACCACGCGCGGCTTCACCGACGCATCGTGCAACTCCCAGCGCATGCCGAACTGCTCGGCGAGCGCCGAGAACGACGTGCGCAGCGCCTCCAGACCCGGATCGCCGCCCACCTGCTGGAAATGCACGCGCATGAAGAACTCGCCGGTGCGGCTGTCGCCGAACTGCGCGGAGTCGAGAATGTTGCTGCCACGCTCGAATAGAAAGCCCGACACGGCGTGAACGATGCCGGGCCGGTCGGCGCACGACAGTTTGAGGATAAAGCTGTGATCGGTCGACATGACCTGGGTGACTCCCTTCTTCAATGCGTGGTTTGTTCGGTGTGTCTGGTTCGGTGAAGCGTGTTTCGGCATGGTCGTTGCGCGCGCACCGATGCGGCGCTCAGGCGAATACCGGCGGCACGAACAAGGCCTCGATGCCGGCGCACGCGTCTTCATCGATCCAGCGGCGGCGCAGCAGGCAATCCAGCGTGGCCAGGCTCGCGTCGACGGTCATCGCGCCCTCCTCGATCCAGCGCGCCGCTTCGTCGATGCGCGCGAGCCGGTGTTCACCCACTTCGCCGTCCTGATTGCGCGGCGCGAAATCGGCCGGCAGCGCGAGGTCGTAGATGAAAATCTGTTCGGCCTGCGTGCCTTCCGGCAACGATTGCAGCACATGCGCGGTGCGGCCCGCCACAGAGCGCGCGGCGATCTCCTCGGGAATGCCGGCTTCTTCCCAGCATTCCTTGATGATCGTTGCCTCGACGCCGAAGCCCCAGCCGATGCCGCCCGCCACGACATTGTCGAGCATGCCCGGGTCGGTCGCCTTGGTGTCGCTGCGGCGCGCGATCCACAATTGCGGGGCGCTATCCTCGTATTCTACGACGCCGTTCAGATGCACCGCGTAGGTCATCGTGCCGAAGAAGCGCGACGCCGCGCGTTCGATATACGCAAGCGGCGGCGCGTCGAACGCATTACGGATCGCGTAGGTCTCGTTGCGCCAGCCCGGAATGCGGCCATCGGCGGCAAGTGCGCCGATCACGGAACCGAGCGCCGCGCTGCGTAAATCCACGGTATTGAACGTGGACGCGAGCGTCACACGGGCGCGGTCGATCGCGAACACATCGGGCCAGCGCGCGAGCAGCGGCACATCGCTCGTCCGGATCCAGCCGACTTGTTCGGCATCGATCCAGAACGGCACATGCGCCTGCACGTCGAAGCGGCGCGCGGCGGTGATGCAAGGCAAAGTCATTTAAAGCTCCAAGCTAACTGTCTGCGGTCGCTGCCGATGAGCGCCGAGCGTCTTATCGACCCAATCCAATCAATCACGCAACGCGACGCGAATCCCGATTGCGATGAACGTGGCACCGGCCAGGCGATCAAGCCACACGCCCACGCGCGGCCGGCGCTTCAGCCAACCGCCGATCATCCCCGCGCACACGCCGAACAGCGAAAACACCACCACCGTCTGCAGCATGAACAGCACGCCGAGTTCGAGCATTTGCAGCGTGACGCCTTGCGTGCCGTGCGGCTGCACGAACTGCGGCAGGAATACGACGAAGAACAACGTCACCTTCGGATTCAGCAGATTGCCGAGCACGCTCTGGCGAAACACCGCCATCAACGGCTGCGGCGCGCGTTCGTGCGCGGTCGCGAGACCCTGGCTGCGCAGTGCCTTGATGCCGATCCAGATCAGATACGCGGCGCCGGCAAGTTTGATGACTTCAAAGGCAACCGGCGAGGAGCGCAGCAACGCGGCCACGCCGAGCGCGGCCAACGTCGTGTGAAACGTGATGCCGGCTGCAAAACCGAGCGCAGCGACGAGCCCCGCCGCGCGGCCCTGCGAGATACCGCGCGCGAGCACTTGCAGATTGTCCGGGCCGGGCGCCATGGTGATAGCAATCGAGGTGGCGAGAAACAGCAGGAAGTTGGGCATCGTTCTTACCTTCTTGTGACCGGAAAGTAGTTCATAGCGGCTTGGCTGCGACTGATCAGTGACCGTCGAATCCCGTCACCGTATAGAGTGCGAGGCCGCCCTCGCGCAGCAGCTTCGAGCCGCCTAGTTCGGGCAGATCGATGATCGCCGCGCCTTCCACCACGACCGCGCCGAGGCGCTCGAGCAGAATCTTGCCCGCCATCATCGTGCCGCCCGTCGCAATCAGATCGTCGATGATCACGACGCGGTCACCCGGCTTGCAGGCATCCTCATGAATTTCGACGGTCGCGGTGCCGTATTCGAGCTCATACGATTGCGAGACCCGCTTGTAGGGCAGCTTGCCCGCCTTGCGGATCGGAATGAAGCCGAGGTTCAGCTCGTACGCGAGAATCGGCCCGATGATGAAACCGCGCGCGTCCAGCCCGGCAATGTAGTCGAGCTTGGCGTCGATATACCGTTGCACGAACAGATCGATCAGCACGCGCAGCGACTTCGGCTCCTGCAGGAGCGGCGTGATGTCGCGGAACTGCACGCCCGGCTGCGGCCAGTCGGGTACCGTGCGAATGTGGTTTTTGATGTAATCGGCCGCATCGAGCGGCGCGCTCGCAAGCGCGTTGGACATGATGTCTCCGGATGGACCTCGACAGGTCCGATGAAAAACTCAACTAGCGGCGCCCCGGCAGGCGAAGCTTGCCACGAGCAGGCGTCAGGCCGCGGCGGCGCCGGCGCGCCGGTGCTTCGAGAGCCGTTCCTCGGCCTCCGCCAACTGTTCGGGCAGACCGCGCAGCACTACGATGTCGCTCGCGCGCAGCTTGGTGGACGGGTCCGGCTCCACGCCGCGAATGCCGTGCCGGCGAATCGCCGTCACTTCGACACCCAGATCGAACAGACCGAGTTCCGCGAGGGTACGGCCCACCGCGTCCGCGCTTTCGTCGACCGGCACCGATTGTAGCCGCACCTGTTCGTGGCCGTCGTCGTCATCCACGTCGTCGGCGCCGTGGAAATAGCCGCGTAGAAGGGCGTAGCGTTCATCGCGCATTTCCTCGACCCGGCGCACCACACGCCGCATCGGCACGCCCATCACCACGAGCGTGTGCGAGGCGAGCATCAGACTGCCTTCGACGATTTCCGGAATCACCTCGGTCGCGCCCGCGGCCAGCAGCTTTTCCAGATCGGCGTCGTCGACGGTACGAACGATCACCGGCAGCGTCGGTTCCAGTTCGTGAATGTTGTGCAGCACGCGCAATGCCGACGGCGTATTCGCATACGTGATCGCAATCGTGGCCGCGCGATGGATACCGGCGGCGAGCAGCGATTCGCGCCGCCCTGCATCGCCGAACACGACCGATTCGCCCGCCGCCGCAGCTGCCGCGACACGATCGGGATCCAGGTCGAGCGCGACATACGACAAGCCCTCGTGCTCCAGCATGCGCGCCAGGTTCTGTCCTGCACGACCGTAACCGCAAATGATCACGTGGCCGCTTTGCTTGAGACTCTGCGTGGCGATACGCGTCATCTGCAACGACTGCATCATCCATTCAGTCGAGGACAGCCGCAGCACGATCCGGTCCGCGTTCTGGATCATGAACGGCGCGGCCAGCATCGACAGCAGCATGGCCGCGAGAATCGCCTGCAGCATGGTGGCGTCGACGAGATGCTTGTCGAGAATCAGATTCAGCAGCACGAAGCCAAACTCGCCCGCTTGCGCGAGGCCGATACCGGTGCGCATCGCGACGCCCGGCGACGCACCGAACAGCCGCGAAAGGCCCGTCACCATGACCGCCTTCAGCAGAATCGGCCCGATCAGAAAGCCGAGCACGATCAGCGGATGCTCCCAGATCACCCGCGGATTGAGCAGCATGCCGGTGGTGATGAAGAAGAGCCCGAGCAGCACGTCGCGAAACGGCTTGATGTCCTCTTCCACCTGATGCCGGTACGGCGTCTCGGCGATCAACATACCGGCGATGAACGCGCCGAGCGCGAGCGACAAACCGAACTTGTCCGTGATGAACGCGCAACCCAGCGTCACCAGCAACAGATTGAGAATGAACAGTTCCTGCGAGCGGCGGCGTGCCACCACGTTGAACCAGCGTGTCATGAAGCGCTGGCCCACGATCAGGAGCAGCGACAGAGCCACGACGATCTTGATGGCCGCCACGCCGAGCGCGCTGACGAGATCTTCGGAGTTGCCGCCCAGCGCAGCGATGACGATGAGCAGCGGCACCACCGCCAGATCCTGAAACAGCAGCACGCCGAAGATATTGCGGCCATGCTCGGTCTCGATCTCGAGCCGCTCCGCCAGCATCTTGCTGACGATCGCCGTCGACGACATGGCGAGCGCGCCGCCCAGCGCCACGCTCGCTTGCCACCTGATGTGCACCCAGCGCTCCAGCACGAAGCCGAGCGTGACCGCCACTGCGATGGTGCCGATCACCTGCAACAGGCCGAGGCCGAACACGAGCCGGCGCATGGAGCGCAGCTTGGCGAGCGAAAACTCCAGCCCGATCGAAAACATCAGGAACACTACGCCGAACTCGGCGAGGTTCTGCGCGCCCGCCGAGTCGGGAATCAGACCGAACGCATGCGGACCGACGACGATGCCCACCGTCAGATAGCCGAGCATCGGCGGAAGATTCAGAAAGCGAAAGACCACCACGCCCGCTACCGATGCCAGCAGCAGGAACAGCGTCATTTCGAGGGGGGAAATCATCGGCAAAAACGCATCGGCAAAGCGTCCTCGTTCGTCAGCGGAACCGCGCACGCGAAACGCCGTGCGACAAGGTTGAGGGGCCGGTAAAGGCAGCGATAGAGGCAGCGGCTTGGCACAGCAGGCCCGGCGCGGCGAACAAGCGCCTTTGCTATACTTCGCGAATGATAGCGAAAATCAATGGCGACCGGGCACTCGCGCTCGCTCGCGACGTGCTCGACATCGAAGCGGACGCCGTGCGCGCGCTTCGCGATCAACTCGACGATGGTTTCGTCGGGGCGGTCGACTTCATCCTGGGTTGCCGTGGGCGCGTGGTCGTTTCCGGCATCGGCAAATCCGGCCATGTGGCTCGCAAGCTCGCGGCCACGCTCGCCAGCACCGGCACGCCGGCGTTCTTCGTGCATCCCGCGGAAGCCAGTCATGGCGACCTCGGCATGGTCACCGCCGACGACGTGTTCCTCGCGCTGTCCAATTCCGGTGAAACCGAAGAACTCGTGGCGATCCTGCCGCTCATCAAGCGGCTCGGCGCGAAGCTGATCGCCATGACGGGCCGTCCGTCTTCGAGTCTCGCACAACTGGCCGACGTGCACCTGAATTCCGGTGTGTCGAAAGAAGCCTGCCCGATGAATCTTGCGCCGACCGCCAGCACCACCGCCGCGCTCGCGCTCGGCGACGCGCTCGCGGTCGCGGTGCTCGACGCGCGTGGCTTCGGCCGCGACGACTTCGCGCGCTCGCATCCGGGCGGCGCGCTCGGCCGGCGCCTGCTCACTTATGTACGCGACGTGATGCGCACCGGCGACCAGGTTCCGAAGGTCACGCCCGACGCCACCGTGCGCGACGCGCTGTTCCAGTTGACCGCCAAGCGCATGGGCATGACCGCAATCGTCGATCACGACGACCGCGTGACCGGCATCTTCACCGACGGCGACCTGCGCCGCGTGCTCGAACGCGACGGCGATTTCCGCGAACTGTCGATCGCCTCGGTCATGACCGCCGGCCCGCGCACCATCGGTCCGGATCAACTCGCGGTCGAAGCCGTGGAACTGATGGAGCGCTACCGCATCAATCAGATGCTGGTCGTCGACGAAGCAGGCAAGCTGATCGGCGCACTCAACATGCACGACCTGTTCTCGAAGAAGGTGATCTGATGGCAATCGCTCCTCCCACCGCGACCGAACGCGCAAGCCGCGTCAAGCTGATGATTTTCGACGTCGACGGCGTGTTGACCGACGGCGGTCTGCTGTTCACGGCGGAAGGCGACACGATGAAGGGCTTCAATTCGATGGACGGCCACGGCATGAAGCTGCTGCGCCAGGCCGGCATCGAAACGGCGATCATCACCGGGCGCAAGTCGGGCATCGTGGCGGCGCGGGCGAAGGAAATGAACATCACGCACGTCTATCAGGGCGTGCAGGACAAACCTCAGGCGTTCGCGGACCTGTTGCAGCAAACCGGCATGACGGCCGAAGAGTGCGGCTACATGGGCGACGACTGGGTCGATCTCGGCGTGATGCTGAAAGTCGGCTTCGCGGCGGCGCCGGCCAATTCACATCCTGAAGTGATTGCGCGGGCCCACTGGGTCAGCGAGGCGCGCGGCGGCCACGGCGCGGCGCGCGAAGTCTGCGACACCCTGCTGCGCGCGCAGCACAAGTACGAGGCGCTGCTCGCGGCCGCCTGTAGCGGCGAACAGCGGGGCCTCGTCGGATGAATCAGTTTCGCCTGACTTCACTGATTCCGTTGGTCGCCATGGCGGCGCTCGCCGGTATCACATGGTGGCTGCTGCAAGCCACCCTGCCCCGGCAGAACGAAGGCGTGGTGCGTCCCAAGGAGCACACGCCGGACTACTTCGCCGACAACTTCTCGGTTTCCGAACTCGATCAGTCGGGCTCCACGCAATACCGGCTGACCGCCCAGTCGCTGATCCATTACGAAGACGACGAACTGAGCGACCTGGTCAAACCGGCCATGCGCGCGTTCCAGCCCGGCAAGCCGATCGTCACCGCAACCGGCGACACCGGCAAGGTGAACGGCGACGCGTCGATCGTCGATCTGTACGACAACGCGCGCATCGTGCGGGCGCCCGGCTACGGAGATCCGCAGATGCAGGCGGATTCGCAGCATTTTAGGGTGCTGGTCAACGACGATGTGATCGAGACAGAAAAGCCGGTTAAACTTCAGCGCGGCATGTCGGTGATGACTGCCAGCGGCATGAACTACAACAACGTCACCCGGGTGATGCAGCTGTTCGGCAACGTGAAAGGCAACATCGCCCCGTCCGAAGCAGGCGGCAGCTCGCCCAAGCAACCCGGGTAATCCATTCCAGGCGTGACTGCATGAACGAATCGTTCCCCCGTTTTGATACCGGCCGCACGCGCACCCTGTCCGCGTGCCGCGCCGGACTCGCTGCGCTGATCGTCGCGTTGCCGCTCGCCGGCTTCGCGCCGCTTGCGCACGCCGATCGTGCCGACAAGGACAAGCCGCTGAACATCGAAGCGGACAACATGACTTACGACGACCTCAAGCAGGTCAACATCTTTACCGGCCATGTGGTCGCCACCAAAGGCACGATCGTGATCAAGGCCGACCGTGTCGAAGTGACGCAAGACCCCCAAGGCTATCAGTACGCCACCGGCACCTCGAGCGGCGGCAATCTGTCGTATTTCCGCCAGAAACGCGAAGGGCTCGACGAATACATCGAAGGCACGGCCATCCGGATCGACTACGACGGCAAGCAGGATCTGACCACGCTCACCACCAACGCCACCGTGAAGCGCCTGCAAGGCCTCTCCACGGTGATGGACCAGGTGCACGGCAGCGTCATTACGTATGACGGCCAGAACGACTTCTACACCGCGAAGGCAGGCAAGGACGTCGCCGGCCCGGGCAACCCGACTGGCCGCGTGCGCGCCATGCTGTCGCCGCGCAACGGCGGCGCCGCGCCGCTGAACGGCGCATCGGCCACGCTCGCGCCGTCCACGACGATTCCCGGAGCGCCGAACCAGTGAGCACCTCAGCGTCCCTCCCCAATCGCAAGCCGGCCGGCACCAGCAGTTCGCTGGCGGTGCGCAACCTGAAAAAGCGTTACGGTTCGCGCACGGTCGTCAAAGACGTGTCGCTCGACGTGAAGAGCGGCGAAGTGGTCGGTCTGCTCGGCCCCAACGGCGCGGGCAAGACCACCTCGTTCTATATGATCGTCGGCCTCGTGCCGCTCGACGCGGGTGAAATCGACCTGGACGGCAAGTCGATCAGCCTGCTGCCGATCCACAAGCGCGCTTCACTGGGTTTGTCGTATCTGCCACAGGAAGCTTCGGTGTTCCGCAAGCTCAGCGTCGAAGAAAACATTCGTGCGGTACTGGAATTGCAGCACGAAGACAACGGCAAGCGGCTCAGCAAGGACACCATCACGAGCCGCACGGAAGCCCTGCTCGACGAACTGCAGATTGCGCATTTGCGCGAAAACCCGGCGCTGTCGCTGTCGGGCGGCGAGCGCCGCCGGGTTGAAATCGCCCGGGCGTTGGCCACTAATCCGAGCTTTATTCTGCTCGACGAACCGTTCGCCGGCGTCGATCCGATCGCCGTGCTGGAAATTCAGAAGATCGTTAAATTTCTGAAGCAGCGCAATATCGGCGTGCTGATCACCGATCACAACGTGCGTGAAACGCTCGGCATCTGCGATCACGCCTACATCATCAGCGACGGCAGCGTGCTGGCCGCCGGCGCGCCGAGCGAAATCATCGAAAACGAAAGCGTGCGGCGCGTCTATCTGGGCGAGCATTTCCGCATGTAAGCGCATGAGGGATTACCGGCAGTGCGAGCGCGCACCCGCCGGCCCCTATGCGGCAAGCGCACACCCGGTTTTTTGACCTGGGCCGTCTCGCGCCCATCGCCGCCTAAAACAGGCGCACGCGTAATTGCGAATGTCGCAAGGTATCGCGGTCGTGGCAAACTCTCTACAATGAATCTCAACTTGCCATGAAAGCCAGCCTCCAACTCCGCCTATCGCAGCATCTTGCGCTGACGCCGCAACTGCAGCAGTCCATCCGGCTGCTTCAGTTGTCTACGCTCGAATTGCAGCAGGAAGTCGCAATGGCGATCTCGCAAAATCCGCTCCTCGAAAACGAGGACGACTGGATCGCGAGCCCGTTGCGCGTGGCGGCCGACGGCTCGCTGATCGCCCAGGCGCCCAATTCTTCCGCGCCGCCCGACCAGATGGGCGGCAATACGTCGTCCTCGTCCAGCAGCAGCAACGAGCGCGCCGAGAACGGCGAGCCGCAGGGCGTGGACGAATACAACGGCATGGCCGGCGACGGTAACGGCGACGCGTCGCAATGGAATCTCGACGATTACGGCCGCTCGGGCAACGCCTCCGACGACGACGACCTGCCGCCGCTGCAAATCCACGAATCGAGCACCTCGCTGCGCGACCACCTGATGGCGCAATTGCGCGTTACCCAGGCGGGCCAGCGCGACCGGGCGCTGATCACCTTCCTGATCGAATCGCTCGACGACGACGGCTACCTGGCCGCCACGCTCGAAGAAGTGCTGGCCGATCTGCCCGAAGAGCTCGAAGTCGACCTCGACGAAATGAACGCCGCGCTGGCGCTGCTGCATAGCTTCGACCCGGCCGGGGTCGGCGCGCGCTCCGCGTCGGAATGTCTCAAGCTGCAATTGTTGCGGCTCGACGGATCGCCTACGCGCACGCTCGCCCTCGACATCGTCGCCCACCATCTGGAACTGCTCGCAGCGCGCGATTTCACGCGTCTGCGCAAGCATCTGAAGGCCAACGACGACGATCTGCGCGATGCGCATGTGCTGATCCGCTCGCTCGAACCGTTTCCGGGCGCCGCCTACGGCAAGGCCGAAGCGGACTACGTCGTGCCGGACATCATGGTGCGCAAAACGGCACAGGGCTGGCAGGCCGAACTGAACCCGGAAGTGGTGCCGAAGCTACGGATTAACCATCTGTACGCGAATATTCTGCGCAATAACCGGGGCGATCCGGGCAGTGGTTCGTTGCGCCAGCAACTGCAGGAAGCGCGCTGGCTGATCAAAAATATCCAGCAACGCTTCGAGACGATTCTGCGCGTGGCGCAGGCAATTGTGGAACGCCAGAAGAGCTTTTTTGTCCACGGCGAAATTGCCATGCGCCCCTTGGTTTTGCGGGAAATTGCTGATACGCTGGGCCTACACGAGTCAACTGTCTCGCGTGTGACAACCGGTAAATACATGCTGACCCCATTCGGGACGCTTGAATTTAAGTACTTCTTCGGATCACACGTTTCGACTGACACGGGCGGCGCGGCGTCTTCAACGGCGATCCGTGCGCTCATCAAGCAACTGATAGGAGCGGAAAACCCGAAATCTCCTCTTTCAGACAGCCGCATAGCCGAACTGCTGGCGGAACAGGGCTTCGTGGTCGCACGGCGTACCGTTGCGAAGTATCGCGAAGCGCTCAAGATCCCGGCAGTCAACCTGCGCAAGTCTCTGTAGCCCGTCGCCTTCCGTGGCGGGCATTTACCGGCCGCTCCGCAGTTGGCGGAAAGGCCGGCCGATGCGACCTGCCAGAAGTCAGTCACCGGGGGGCGACTCAGGCAAGCCGACAGATCGACCGGACCTTCGTCATCGTGCGGACCAAGCGGCCATTAGCTTGGAGAAGCACTATGAATCTGCAGATCAGTGGACACCACCTCGAAGTAACGCCTGCGTTGCGCGAATACGTGATCACCAAACTGGATAGGGTGCTAAGACATTTCGATCAGGTAATCGACGGCAGTGTGGTCCTCTCGGTCGACAACCACAAGGAAAAGGAAAAGCGTCAAAAGGTTGAAATCAACCTGCATCTCAAGGGCAAGGACATCTTTGTCGAGAGCTGTGACAGCGACCTGTACGCTGCGATCGATCTGATGATCGACAAGCTTGACCGGCAAGTCATCCGCCATAAGGACCGCCTGCAAGGCCATGCGCATGAGGCGATCAAGTATCAACCGGCGCCGCAACTAGATGTGCCGCCGCAATAGGGGAAATTAGAGGGTTTTCTTCGATAGACCTTCGTTTTCTCTTACCAGCGAAACCGCCCGGACCCGGGCGGTTTTTTGTTTCCGGTCGCTGGTTTTCGCGCGGCGTCGCAGCAAGTGCCGGCGCTTCAAATGAACTCAATACGCATTGATGGCGCGCCGCACCATCCGTGGCTACCCTGTTCTATAATGTTCCGGTTACCATCGGGGTCAGGTAAGCTCAAGCGGAAATCGGTCGACCGGAGTCCTGCGCTTTCGGACTCCAACGCACGTCGCCGCGAGCATCAAACGAATGGAACGCCACTCAAACGCCCCAGCGAGGAGAACCCAGGCCACGTTTCCGCCTGTCAACATGAATCGTTTAGCCAAATTTCTTCCCCTCGAGAACGTCGTCGTCGGACTATCGGTCACCAGCAAGAAACGCGTGTTCGAGCAAGCGGGCCTGATCTTCGAGAACCAGAACGGCATCGCCCGTAGCACGGTCACTGACAATCTGTTCGCGCGCGAGCGCCTCGGATCGACTGGCCTTGGTGAAGGCGTGGCGATTCCGCATGGCCGGATCAAAGGCTTGAAGCAACCGCTCGCCGCGTTCGTCCGTCTTGCCGAACCCATCCCCTTCGAATCGCCCGACGGTCAGCCGGTCTCGCTGCTCATCTTCCTGCTCGTGCCCGAACAGGCCACTCAACAGCACCTCGAAATCCTTTCGGAAATCGCCCAGTTGCTGTCCGATCGCGAAGCCCGCGAGCGCCTGCATACGGAAGAAGACCGCGAATCATTGCATCGCCTGCTCACTCAGTGGCAACCTTGATGCATCGGCGGTTATCCGCACGCCGGTGATCCGCCCACGTGCGGATACAGTCTGGCAAGGTAAGCGGCCCGCGCTAGCGCGGCCGTTGCTTTGCCCGGCAAGCGGCCCACACTGGAGTCACTGACTCATGGATACGTCCAGCATCAACGCCCAAAGCATTTTCGACGACAACGCCGCCATGCTGAAGCTCAGCTGGCTGACGGGGCATGAAGGCTGGGAGCGCGGCTTTTCTTCGGAATCGGTCGCCAATGCCACGTCGAGCGCCGACCTCGTCGGCCAC
This sequence comes from Paraburkholderia sp. BL9I2N2, assembly GCF_004339745.1. Taxonomy (GTDB): domain Bacteria; phylum Pseudomonadota; class Gammaproteobacteria; order Burkholderiales; family Burkholderiaceae; genus Paraburkholderia. The sequence continues at coordinate 3,846,325 of NZ_SMGP01000001.1, forward strand.
TTGAACCTGATCCACCCGAACCGGATCCAGGTGCTCGGCGACGCCGAAATCGACTACTACAAACGCCAAACCGACGAAGACCGCTCGCGCCACATGGCCGAGCTGATCGCGTTGGAACCGCCGTTTCTGGTGGTGGCGGGCGGCGTCGCCGCGCCGCCGGAACTGGTCCTGCGCTGCACGCGCTCGTCCACACCGCTATTCACCACGCCGATGTCCGCCGCCGCGGTGATCGACAGCCTGCGCCTCTACATGTCGCGCATTCTGGCGCCGCGCGCCACGCTGCACGGCGTGTTTCTCGACATCCTCGGCATGGGCGTGCTGCTCACCGGCGACTCGGGCCTCGGCAAGAGTGAACTCGGGCTGGAACTGATCAGCCGCGGCCACGGCCTAGTCGCCGACGACGCGGTGGATTTCGTGCGCCTCGGTCCTGACTTCGTCGAAGGGCGTTGTCCGCCGCTGCTGCAAAACCTGCTGGAAGTGCGCGGCCTCGGCCTGCTCGATATCAAGACGATTTTCGGTGAAACCGCGGTGCGCCGGAAAATGAAGCTCAAGCTGATCGTGCAACTGGTCCGCCGTCCCGATGGCGAATTCCAGCGGCTGCCGCTGGAAAGCCAGACCGTCGACGTGCTCGGCCTGCCGATCAGTAAGGTCACGATTCAGGTGGCTGCCGGCCGAAATCTCGCCGTGCTGGTCGAAGCCGCCGTGCGCAATACGATCCTGCAACTGCGCGGCATCGACACGCTGCGCGACTTCATGGATCGCCAGCGCCTGGCGATGCAAGACCCCGACAGCCAGTTCCCCGGCAAGCTGATCTGAGCCGCAAGACAATGCGGTGCCCGCAGCCGGCGGCAGGCCGCGGGTACACGCACGGAGACCAGATGCTATGATGAAATGTACGGTTTTGACGACTCCATGCGCATAATCCTGATCACCGGTATATCCGGCTCCGGCAAATCAGTTGCCCTGAACGCGCTTGAAGACGCAGGCTATTACTGCGTCGACAATCTGCCGCCGCGTTTCCTGCCGCAACTGGCCTCCTATCTCGCCGAGGACGGGCAAGACCGTCTCGCGGTCGCTATCGACGCGCGCTCGAGCGCCTCGCTCGACGAAATGCCCGCCATGATCCGCGACCTGTCGCGCGCCCACGACGTGCGTGTGCTGTTCCTGAACGCGAGCACGCAGTCGCTGATTCAACGCTTCTCCGAAACGCGCCGCCGCCATCCGCTCTCCGGTTCCACTTCGCACGACGCCGACGTCGGCCTGCTCACCTCGCTCGCCGAAGCGATCGAACGCGAACGTGAACTCGTGGCGGGTCTGGCCGAATTCGGCCATCAGATCGACACGAGCAATCTGCGCGCGAACGTGCTGCGCGCATGGGTCAAACGTTTCATCGAGCAGAAAGATTCGGGACTCGTGCTGATGTTCGAGTCGTTCGGTTTCAAGCGCGGTGTGCCGCTCGACGCGGATTTCGTGTTCGACGTCCGCACCTTGCCGAACCCGTACTACGATCATGAATTGCGGCCGCTCACGGGCCTCGACAAACCGGTGATCGATTTTCTCGATGCACTGCCGGTCGTACATGAAATGATCGACGACATCGAGAACTTTCTCGCCAAGTGGCTCCCGCATTTCCGCGACGACAACCGCAGTTATCTGACCGTCGCGATCGGTTGCACGGGAGGCCAGCACCGTTCAGTGTTCATTGCGGAGACGCTCGCCGCGCGTCTCGCATCGTCGGCGAATGTCATTGTGCGGCACCGCGATGCGCCGGTCGAAGCCGGCGAATCATCGAAGTTAGTGGCTTAACCGGCCGCATCGCGCGGCCTCAACTCGAAGCGTTGCGCCATGTCTTCTTCTACTGTGCTTGCCGATGTGCCGCTGTTTCCGCTGCATACGGTGCTGTTTCCCGATGGACTGCTGCCGCTGAAGATTTTCGAAGCGCGCTACCTCGACATGGCGCGCGACTGTCTGCGCGAAAAAACGCCGTTCGGCGTGTGCCTGCTGAAAAGCGGTGCGGAAGTGGCGCGCGAGGAAGAGCCTTCGGTGCCCGAAGCAATCGGCTGTCTCGCTGAAATCGACGAGTGCGATGTCGAAGCCTTCGGCATGCTGCTGATTCGCGCACGCGGCACGCGGCGTTTTCGTCTGCTGTCGCATCGCGTCGAGTCGAGTGGTTTGCTGGTCGGCATGGCGGAGCCGCTCGGCGAGGATATGCCGCTCGAAGGCAACGAGCAACTGGCCAAGTTCGGCGCATGCGCGGAGGTGCTCGAACGGATCATCGCGACGATCCGCGAGCGCGATCCGGAAAGCCTGCCGTTCGCGGAACCGTTCAGGCTCGAAGATCCGTCATGGGTGTCGAACCGTCTTGCCGAAGTGCTGCCGATTGCGCTGCGTGCTCGCCAGAAACTGATGGAGTTGCTGGACGCCGGCGCGCGGATCGACGTGGTTCATCGCTACATGCAGCAGCATCAGCTGCTGTGACGGCGGCCGCGTGGCCGCCGGATTGATCAGATCAGCGAGCCCTGCAAACTCTCCAGCAGCTTGCGCACCGGCGCGGGCACACCGAACGAATCGAGATCGCTGAGCGCGACCCACGCCGTGTCGGCGTCGCCCAGCGCAGCCAAGGCGCCCACGCCTCGATCCAGCTCCGCGAGCCGCGGCTCGATGTCCAGTTTGAAATGCGTGAACACATGCGTGAGCGGCGCAAGCGGCGAGACCGCACCGTCGCCACCGAAGGCGCGCGCGCGGTCGGCGAGCGCGGCTTCATCGGCGGCTTCGGGCAAGCTCCACAAGCCGCCCCAGATACCGGACGGCGGGCGCTTCTCCAGCATCACCGCGTTGCCGTCGCGCAGCACCAGCATCCACGTACGGCGCGTCGGCACGGTCTTCTTCGGACGCGCCGTGGGAAGCAACCGCTGGCGTCCGGTCACGTTGGCGACGCAGTCGGCGGCGAACGGGCAGCGCAGGCAGTCGGGCTTGCCGCGCACGCACAGCGTCGCGCCGAGATCCATCAAGCCTTGTGTGTACGCGCTGACTTCGGCGTCCGATGCGTTCGACGGAAGCAGCGACTCCGCCAGCGTCCACATCGCGTTTTCGACTTTCTTTTCGCCCGGGAAACCTTCCACGCCGAACACGCGCGCCAGCACGCGCTTTACGTTGCCGTCGAGAATCGTCGCGCGCGCGCCGAACGCGAAAGACGCGATCGCCGCCGCCGTCGAACGGCCGATGCCCGGCAGCTCCGCCAGCTCCTCGACCGATGCCGGGAACGCGCCGCCATGCTGCTCGACCACGACTTGCGCGCAGCGATGCAGATTGCGGGCACGCGTGTAGTAGCCAAGGCCGGCCCACAACGCCATCACGTCGTCAGACGGCGCGGCGGCGAGCGCGGCAACAGTCGGAAAACGCGCGAGAAATTTCGCGTAATACGGAATCACCGTCGACACCTGCGTCTGCTGCAGCATGATTTCCGACAACCAGATGCGGTACGGATCGCGCGTGTTCTGCCACGGCAAATCATGCCGGCCATGCTGACGCTGCCACGCGATCAGACGCGTGGAAAAATCAGACATGACCGGAAAAGCAGGCGCTCGAGGCGCGGCGGACGGGGTTGAACGGGGAGTTAAGCGAGAAGGCATTGGGGATTTAGCGCTGACAGGTGGGACAGAAATACGTTGAACGCTGCCCCTGCACGATCTGTTTGATCGGCGTTCCACACACACGGCATGGCAGCCCGGCGCGATCATAGACGAAATAGTCGAGCTGGAAGTAACCGCTTTCGCCATTGCTGCCGACGAAATCGCGCAACGTGCTGCCGCCCTTCTCGATGGCGGCGGCGAGCGTCACGCGCACGGCGTCCGCCAGCAACTCGTAGCGCACGAGCGAGACGCGCCCCGCCGCGGTGGTCGGCCGGATGCCGGCGCGAAACAGGCTCTCCGACGCGTAGATATTGCCCACGCCGACCACGATTTCACCGGCCAGCAGCGCCTGCTTCACCGAGACTTTGCGCCCGCGCGTGAGCCGGTGCATCAGCGCGCCGGAGAACGCGGGCGAAAACGGTTCGACGCCGAGGCTCGCGAGCAAGGGGTGCTCGAGCACGTCGCCGGCTTCGCGCGGGTGCCACAGCACCGCGCCGAAGCGCCGCGGGTCGCGATAGCGCAAAATGAACTCGTCGAAAATCCAGTCGATGTGATCGTGTTTCGCCGCGGCCGGCGGATGCGGCACATGGCGCAGCACCCGTAGCGTCCCAGTCATGCCAAGATGCACGATGAACCAGCCCGCGTCGATCTCGAACAATAGATATTTGCCGCGCCGCTCGACCTTGCGCACGACGTGCCCGCGCAAGGTTTTCGCAAGGTCGGCCGGAATCGGCCAGCGCAATGCGGGCGTGCGCACATCGACGCGTTCAACCTTGCGCCCGGACACATACGGTTCGATTCCCCGTCGGGTAACCTCAACTTCTGGCAACTCTGGCATGTCTAACTGGTCTGCAACTTGCGTGAGTGGTTGTGCGCGTATTGTAGCGAGCGCGTTACAATCGTCCGAAACATTGAACGGATTTCCATGAACTTGTCCTTCGTGAAGCTGTTTTTGAAGCGCCCGGCTAGCGCATTCCGCGTACCTCACGCCGTGTCCGCTCGCCGGATGCTCGGTGCGGCGGCGCTCGCCGTCTGGGCGCTGGCTGCCGTGCCCGCCCACGCGCAGGACCCATCGCCGGACTCGGATGACACTTCGGTCACCCTGCCGGATCCGCTCGGCCCGGCCTCGGCGGAAGACCAGAAGTCGCTGCCCGGCGTGCCGCTGACGAGCCAGATCGTATTCCAGGTGCTCGCCGCCGAAGTCGCGCTGCAGCGCGACCAGCCGGCGCCCGCCTATCAGACCTACCTCGCCCTCGCGCGCGACACGCATGATCCCCGCATGGCGCAGCGCGCCACCGAGATCGCGCTGGCCGCGCAGAGCCCGTCGGACGCTTTGACCGCCGCGCAATTGTGGCAGCAGTATGCGCCCAACTCGGAACGCGCCGCGCAACTCGACGCGTCGTTGCTCGTGCTGTCCGGCAAACCTGACGAAGCTTCGCCGATCCTCGCCCGCGAACTCGCACGGGTGCCCGCCGACAATCGCGGCAGCGCGATTCTGGCACTGCAACTGCTGCTGTCGCGCGGCCCGAACCGGATCGGCGGCCTGCACGTGCTGCAGGATCTGCTCAAGAACGACATGAACCGGCCCGAAGCGCAACTGGCGATCGCACGCCAGCAGCTCGTGTCGGACGACGCGCCGGGCGCGCGCAAGTCGCTCGAACAGGCGCTCACGCTCAAGCCCGACTATTTGCCGGCGGCGCTGATGCTGTCGCAAATGGGCCCTGAAGAGCGCAAGGAAGGCATCGCCTCGCTCGAAAAGTACGTGCAGCAGAATCCGAAATCGCATGACGCGCGTCTCGCGCTCGCGCAGATGTATCTCGCGAGCGACCGTCTGGACGACGCGCAGAAGCAGTTCGAGATCATGCATAAGAACAACGCGAACGAACTGACGCCGCTCATGGCGCTCGCGTTGATCAAGATCCAGCAGAAGAATTTCAACGACGCGCAAACGTACCTGACTCAGTACGCCCAGCAAGCGGAAAAAACGCCGGGCGCCGATCCGGGCCAGGCGTATATCTACCTTGCGCAGTTGTCGCTCGAACAGAAGAACGAAGCGGCTGCGAGCGATTGGCTGAACAAGATCTCGCCGTCGAGCCAGCAATATGTGCCGGCGCAGATCACGCGTGCGCAATTGCTCGCCAAGCAGGGCAAGACCGATGACGCGCGCAAGCTGCTGGCTAACCTGCCCGCGTCGGACCCGCGCGACCAGGCGCTGATCGCCCGCACCGACGCGGCGATCCTGTTCGACGCGAAGCGCTACCCGGAGGCGGAAACACGTCTGCAGCAAGCCACCGCGCAATTCCCCGACGACCCCGATCTGACCTACGACTACGCGATGTCCGCTGAAAAAACCGGCCATTACGACGTCATGGAAGCGCAGTTGCGCAAGCTGATCCAGACGCAGCCCGACAATCCGCAAGCGTACAACGCGCTAGGCTACTCGCTGGCTGATCGCAATCAGCGCCTCGCCGAAGCGGACAAGCTGGTCGAGAAGGCATCCTCGTTGGCGCCGAACGACGCGTTCATCATGGACAGCGTCGGCTGGGTCAAATACCGGATGGGGGATACATCGGACGCGATCAAGCTGCTGCGCAAAGCGTACGACATGCAGCCGAACGCCGAAATCGGCGCGCACCTCGGCGAAGTGCTGTGGAAAACCGGCAATCAGGATCAGGCACGCGCTGCTTTCCGCGATGCGCGCAAGCTCGAACCGGACAACGACACGCTTGTCAAAACGCTCCAACGTCTTCAGGTGAACGATCTTTGATGCGTCTTTCCCGTCTGATTTTCTTTCCCCGGGCGCCGCGTGGCGCGGCGCTCGGGTTCGCAGCGGCAGCGGTCGTCGTATTGGCCGGTTGTGCGTCAGTCAAACCGCAGGGTCCGTCCACGTCGAATGCCGCGACTTCCGTCACCGCGCAAACGAGCCGTGCTTACCAGGGCCGCTTCGCGGTCCAGTACAACGATCAGAACGGCCAGCAGCGCAACGCTTACGGCAACTTCACGTGGCAGGAAACCGGCGATACCGTGACCCTGCAGTTGCGCAATCCGCTCGGCCAGACGCTGGCGGTGGTGACTTCGTCACCGGCTTCGGCCACGCTGGAACTGCCGAATCGCCAGCCGCTCACCGCGGATAACGTCTCCACGTTAATGCAGAATGCGCTCGGCTTCGCGCTGCCGGTCGAAGGGCTGCGCTATTGGCTGCAACCGTCGCCGGCGCCCACCTCGCGCGCCAAGACCGAGAAGGATCCGGAGCAACCGTCGCGGCTGAAGCAAATCACGCAGGACGGCTGGACGATCGACTATCTGGCTTATGCCGACGCGCCGGCCACCGGCGTGAAGCGCATCAACCTGACCCGCTCGGATCCACCGCTCGACATCAAGCTCGTGCTGGACCAGTAACCCGCGCCGCTTCACGCACTTTTTCGCGCGCGACCTTGCCGCTTCTTCTGCGCTATGTGGCGCATGTAGCCTCGACTCATGATTGAAACGACCGATTCGCTGCGTGATTGCCTCGCGCCAGCGAAACTCAACCTCTTCCTGCACATTACCGGCCGTCGGCCGGATGGCTATCACACGCTGCAAACGGTCTTCCAGTTGCTCGACTGGGGCGACACGCTGCACTTCACGCGACGCAACGACGGCCTCATCACGCGCAGCACCGAGATCGCCGACGTGCCGCCGGAACATGACCTGACCGTGCGCGCCGCGACGCTGCTCAAAACGCATACGGGCTCGCCTGAAGGCGTCGATATCGAAATCGACAAGCGTCTGCCGATGGGCGCGGGCCTCGGCGGCGGCAGCTCCGATGCAGCGACGACACTGCTCGCACTGAACCGTCTGTGGAAGCTCAACTTGCCGCGCCTCGAATTGCAGGCGCTGGCATTGAAACTCGGCGCGGATGTGCCATTTTTTGTGTTTGGAAAAAATGCGTTCGCGCAGGGTGTCGGAGAAGCACTAGACGTTGTACAATTGCCGCCGCGCCATTTCCTAGTAGTGACGCCGAGGGTTCATGTTCCGACTGCAGCGATTTTTTCTGAAAAAGCGTTGACAAGAGATTCAAAACCCCTCACAATTACGGACTTTCCTGCAGAACTTAGCTGCAACACTGAATGGCCAGAAAGTTTCGGCCGGAATGACATGCAGCAGGTTGTCGTAGGGAAATACGCGGAAGTAGCGCAAGTGTTGCGATGGTTTGAAAACATCGCGCCAGCGCGGATGTCTGGATCAGGTGCAAGTGTTTTTGCAGCGTTCCGTAGTAAAGCTGAAGCAGAAGCGGTGCAAGCCAAACTGCCAGCCGAATGGAACAGCGCAGTGGCCGCAAGTCTCGATCAGCATCCACTCTTTACTTTCGCGTCATAAGTTTTGCTTCGTCGAACGAAACTCCACGTTCGACGAAGCTCAGAGTTAGTGTAGGGGAGTCGCCAAGCTGGTTAAGGCACCGGATTTTGATTCCGGCATGCAAAGGTTCGAATCCTTTCTCCCCTGCCAAAATTTCTCGCATTTCCCTCGCCCCCAGCCTGAAGTAGGTGCACGATGAGCAGCCATGACGGCCTGATGGTTTTTACTGGCAACGCAAATCCCGCGCTTGCACAGGAAGTCGTCAAAATCCTCGGTATTCCCCTCGGCAAAGCAATGGTTAGCCGTTTCTCGGACGGTGAAATCCAGGTCGAGATTCAGGAAAACGTGCGTGGCAAGGATGTCTTCGTCCTGCAGTCCACGTGCGCACCGGCGAACGACAATCTGATGGAACTGATGATCATGGTCGATGCGCTCAAGCGCGCATCCGCCGGCCGGATCACAGCAGCCATCCCCTACTTCGGTTATGCCCGTCAAGATCGTCGCCCGCGTTCCGCGCGCGTCGCCATCTCGGCGAAGATCGTGGCGAACATGCTGGAAATCGCCGGCGTCGAGCGGATCATTACGATGGATCTGCACGCCGACCAGATTCAAGGCTTCTTCGACATTCCGGTCGACAACATCTACGCGACGCCCGTGCTGCTCGGCGATCTGCGCAAGCAGAACTACGAGAACCTGCTGGTCGTTTCGCCGGACGTCGGCGGCGTGGTGCGCGCCCGGGCATTGGCCAAGCAACTGAATTGCGATCTCGCGATCATCGACAAACGCCGCCCGAAGGCGAACGTTGCCGAAGTGATGAACATCATCGGTGAAGTCGAAGGCCGTACCTGCGTGATCATGGACGACATGGTCGACACCGCCGGCACGCTCTGCAAGGCAGCACAAGTTTTGAAGGAACGCGGCGCGAAGCAGGTGTTCGCTTACGCTACGCACCCGGTTCTGTCAGGTGGCGCAGGCGAGCGTATCGCCGCTTCCGCACTCGACGAACTCGTTGTGACGGACACGATCCCGCTCGGCGACGAAGCCCGCTCGTGCGCGAAGATCCGTTCTTTGACCAGCGCCGGCCTGCTTGCCGAAACGTTCTCGCGGATTCGCCGCGGCGATTCGGTGATGTCGCTGTTCGCTGAAAGTTAAGGATTTGCGAAGGCGCAGCGCGCCGCACCATGCGGTACGCTGCGCTTTTGCACAATCGGCATGAACGAACGAAGGTTCGTGCCGCAGCTCTGGGGCCTCAGCCATCTGGCTTGGAGGCCCCGTTTTTACTGCCTGGTCGCGGGCAGTGCATTGGAGATTCAAAATGAAAGTAGTCGCTTTCGAGCGTTCTTTGCAAGGTACGGGTGCGAGCCGCCGCCTGCGTAACTCGGGCAAGACCCCGGGCATCGTATATGGCGCTGGTGCTGAAACGCAATTGGTCGAACTGGACCACAACGCGCTGTGGCACGCGCTGAAGAAAGAAGTTTTCCACTCGTCGATCCTCGATCTGGAAGTGGCAGGCAAGTCGCAACAGGTTCTGCTGCGCGACGTGCAATACCACCCGTTCCGTCAGCTCGTGCTGCACGTGGACTTCCAACGTGTCGACGCGAAGAAGAAGCTGCACACCAAGGTGCCGCTGCACTTCATGAACCAGGAATCGAACCCGGCAGTGAAGCTGTCGAGCGCGGTGATCTCGCACGTTATCAACGAAATCGAAATCGAGTGCCTGCCGTCGGCACTGCCGGAATTCCTCGAAGTTGATCTGGCGACGATCGAAGCGGGTCACTCGGTTCACGCCAAGGACATCAAGCTGCCGGCAGGTGTGTCGCTGGTTGCTCACGTTGAAGCAGAAAACCCGGTGGTCGCAGCTGCAACGATCCCGGCTGGCGCAATCGCTGAAGGCGAAGCCGCCGCTGCTGAAGGCGAAGGCGAAACGCCGGCTGCTTAAGGGCGCCTCACGCGAAGAGCAAGAAATCCTCTCGATCCGTTTCAATGAAACGGTCGACGTGACCCGCCGAGGTTCGCCCGGCGGGTTTTTTTTCGGTTTTTTTCGGCTCGGCTGCGTTCGGCTGCTGAGCCAGATGGACCTACGCAATCATGATCAAGCTGATCGTCGGCCTCGGCAATCCGGGCGCCGAATACACCGCGACGCGCCACAACGCCGGCTTCTGGCTGGTCGATCAACTGGCGCGCGAAGCAGGCGCGACGCTGCGCGACGAGCGGCGTTTCCACGGTTTCTATGCCAAAGCACGGCTTCACGGCGAAGAAGTGCATCTGCTGGAACCGCAGACGTATATGAACCGTTCGGGCCAATCGGTCGTGGCAGTTGCGCAGTTCTTCAAGATTCTCCCCGACGAAATCCTGGTCGCGCACGACGAACTCGACATGCCGCCCGGCAGCGTCAAGCTGAAGCTCGGTGGCGGCAGCGGCGGCCACAACGGGCTCAAGGACATCACCGCGCATTTGTCGTCGCAACAGTATTGGCGGCTGCGGATTGGCATTGGCCATCCGCGAGACCTGATTCCCGAGAGTGCGCGCGCCGGCGCCAAGCCCGACGTCGCCAATTACGTGCTGAAGCCGCCGCGGCGCGAAGAGCAGGACGTGATCGATGCGTCGATCGAGCGCGGGCTCGCCGTCATGCCGCAAATCATCAAGGGCGAGTTGGAACGCGCGATGATGCAACTGCATCGCAATCCGTAGAATGCCCGCTGGAATCGGTATTCGCTGTACCCTCTTCGCGCAAGTATGTTGCATGGGACCGGACTAAGCGCTAAAGCGCTAACTCTGGTCGACCGCCTTGCATGGGACCGGACCAAGCGCTAAAGCGCTAACTCTGGTCGACCGCCTTGCATGGGACCGGACTAAGCGCTAAAGCGCTAACTCTGGTCGACCGCCTTGCATGGGACCGGACTAAGCGCTAAAGCGCTAACTCCGGTCGACCGCCTTGCATGGGACCGGACTAAGCGCTAAAGCGCTAACTCCGGTCGACACAGGAGAATCGCTTGAGCCGCTATTGGAGTGACATCGTTCACCGTCTGACGCCATATGTGCCGGGCGAACAGCCCGCGGTCGCGCATCCGGTGAAGCTGAATACCAACGAGAATCCGTATCCGCCGTCGCCGCGCGTACTCGAGGCGATCCGGCAGGAACTGGGCGACGCCGCCGAATCGCTGCGGCGTTATCCTGATCCGACCGCGCAAAAGCTCCGCGAAACGGTTGCCGCGTATCACGGCATCCGCGCTGAACAGGTGTTCGCGGGCAACGGCTCGGACGAAGTGCTCGCGCTCACGTTCCAGGCATTGCTCAAGCACGACAAACCGTTGCTGTTCCCGGACATCACCTACAGCTTCTACCCGACGTATGCGCGACTTTTTGAAGTCGACTACCGGACCATCCCGCTCGACGACAGCTTTGCGATCAACGTCGACGATTACGCGTCGCCGAATGGCGGCATCCTGTTTCCGAACCCGAACGCGCCGACCGGACGTCCGCTGCCGCTCGCCGATATCGAGCGCCTGGTGGCGAGCAACCCCGATTCCGTGGTGGTGATCGACGAGGCCTACGTGGATTTCGGCGCCGAATCGGCTATCAGTCTGATCGACCGCTATCCGAATCTGCTGGTCGTTCAGACTGTGTCGAAATCGCGTTCGCTGGCGGGAATGCGCATTGGCTTTGCGTTCGGCAACCCGGAATTGATCGGTGCGCTGAACCGAGTGAAGGACAGTTTCAACTCGTACCCGCTGGACCGCCTGGCGCAAGTCGCGGCCACGGCGGCATACGAAGACGACGCGTGGTTTCGCGACACCCGCGCCAAGGTCATTGCAAGCCGCGAGCGACTGGCCGCGGGGTTGACGGCGCTGGGCTTCGAGGTGGTGCCTTCGGCGGCGAATCTGCTGTTCGCTCGTCACGAAGGCTACGACGCCGCAACGCTCGTGCTGCGACTGAGGGAAAAGGAGATTTTCGTGCGCCATTTCAAGGCGCCGCGCATCGACCAGCATCTGCGCATCTCGGTCGGCACCGACGCCGAATGCGACATTCTGCTGGACGCATTGCGCGAGATCTTCAGCGCATACGTCGGATAGCACGGCGCAAAGCCTTGCCGCAAAAAAAACGGCGAGGCCAAAAGCCTCGCCGTTTTTTTAGACTCTGTACTTCACGCGCCCTTCGCAGCCTGCAGCGCGTGGTACTTTGCCATCAAGCCATCGGGCGTCTCCAGATGGTCCGGGTCGCGCGGAATGCACTCGACCGGACACACCTGAATACACTGCGGCTCGTCGAAATGCCCGACACACTCGGTACATTTCTTCGGGTCGATCACGTAGATTTCCGGGCCCATCGAAATTGCGTCGTTCGGGCACTCGGGCTCGCACACGTCGCAATTGATGCACTCGTCGGTAATCATCAAGGCCATACTTCTCTCACTTCACGCCGGCCGCAGCCAGCTTTGATCCGTCAAACCGACAGTTTACGCCGGTTACGGCTGTCCCGCCGACGCGCCGCTAGCCGGATCCATCGCGGCGACCTTTTCGGTCAACCATTTTTCGACCGACGGGAACACGAACTTGCTGACATCGCCGCCGAGTTGCGCGATTTCACGCACGATCGTGCCGGAGATGAACTGGTATTGATCGGACGGCGTCATGAACATGGTTTCGACGTCGGGCAGCAAATAGCGATTCATGCCGGCCATCTGGAACTCATATTCGAAGTCCGATACGGCGCGCAGCCCGCGCACGATCACCCGCGCGTTATTGGTGCGCACGAAATCCTTCAGCAGCCCCTTGAAGCTCATCACCTGAACGTTCGGGTAGTGCCCGAGCACTTCGTGAGCGATGTCGAGGCGCTCTTCGAGGGTGAAAAACGGCTTCTTGTTGCGGCTGTCGGCAACGCCGACCACCAGCGTGTCGAAAATGCTCGACGCGCGCCGAACGAGGTCTTCGTGACCGCGCGTCAGCGGGTCGAACGTGCCCGGGTACACGGCGACTACCATGAGACTTCTCCTCTCTTCAGACAAAGGGGCACGTCAAAGCGTCCACGCGACGCATTTGGCACCGACCGCGCCCGTGACGGCAAACCGCCCGGCGCTTGTTTTGGAACGCGCATTATTCCTTATTTTCGCGCTGCAGCAAATGAAAGTGGACAGCGCCCGCTTTACCTTGCCGCACGATTTCCCACCCGGCGAGCGTCTCGTTCTCATCGAGTTCGAGCGCCTCGCCCGCTTCCACGTACAGAAATCCGTCCGCGCTCACGAGCGGCACCGCCAGCGCGAGCGCTTTGCCGAGCAGATCGTCGCCGAACGGCGGGTCGAGAAATACGACGTCGAACGAACCGGGCGCGAGACTCGCGGCGAGGCGCAAACCGTCAGCTTCAGCGATTTCGATCGTGCGCGCCGACAGGCGTTCCTGATTCGCGCGCAACTGGCTGGCGGCCCGCGCATTGCGCTCCACCATCAAGACTCGTGCCGCGCCGCGCGACGCCGCCTCGAAGCCCAGCGCGCCGCTGCCGGCGAACAGATCGAGGCAGCGCTGGCCGTCCAGATTCTGGCCGAGCCAGTTGAACAGCGTCTCGCGCACGCGATCGGGCGTGGGGCGCAGGCCGTCGAGGTCGAGCACGGGCAACGGCGTGCGCTTCCAGTCACCGCCGATGATACGGATGGCGTGCGGCTTGCCGCCTTTGGACGAAGCGCCATGGGCGCGTGAAGGTGCTGAACGGGGCATGCAGTTTCGATTACGTGATGAAGGCGCCCGCAACGTCGACACGTGCGGGCCGGAGCGCCAACGTTACCACAGCGACGCCCCACGTCCAGCCTGGCCGTTCGGCCGATACGACGGGCGGCGGCGCGCCTGATAAAATGTGCGGCTTCCAGCGCCTTGCATCCCGCATCGCAACGCTGCCTGCCGCTCCCGCCGGTCTTATGCCGGCTGCGCGCATCGGCGCGCGCTCTCACCACGCCAGATCATGTTCAGCTTTTTCAAACGATTCAAGGGTTCGAAAGAGTCCGATAACGCGCCAGAAGAGTCGCAAACAGCGCCAGAAGGCTCGACGCTTGACGCCGCCGTGGAGGCGCCTGCGCCCGTCGCGCCGGCTGCCCCGCGCCCAGCCGCTGCGCCGGTTCGCGTCGAGACGCCACCCGTAGCCGCTCCGTCCGCGATCGAGCCCGAACCCGAACCCGAGCCGGAAGCATTCGCCTTCGAGGAAACCGTCGAAATCGTGCCGCCGCCGCTGCCGGACGCAGGCGCGAAACGCTCCTGGCTGACGCGTCTGAAGACCGGCTTGTCGAAGACGAGTTCGAATCTGACCGGCATTTTCGTCGGCACGAAGATCGACGAAGACCTGTACGAAGAACTCGAAACCGCGCTGCTGATGTCGGACGCGGGCGTCGACGCCACCGAATTCCTGCTCGAAGCGCTGCGCGAAAAAGTGCGCACCGAGCGCCTCGCCGATCCCCAGCAGGTCAAAGCGGCGCTGCGCACGCTGCTGGTCGACCTGCTCAAGCCGCTGGAAAAATCGCTCATGCTCGGCCGCGCGCAGCCGCTCGTGATGATGATCGCCGGCGTCAACGGCGCGGGCAAAACCACCAGCATCGGCAAGCTCGCCAAGCATCTGCAGAGTTTCGACCAGTCGGTGCTGCTGGCCGCGGGCGACACGTTCCGCGCCGCCGCGCGCGAGCAACTGGCCATCTGGGGTCAGCGCAACAACGTGACCGTGGTGTCGCAGGAAAGCGGCGACCCGGCGGCGGTGATCTTCGACGCGGTCGGCGCCGCGCGCGCGCGCAAGATCGACGTGATGATGGCGGACACGGCCGGCCGCCTGCCGACCCAACTGCATCTGATGGAAGAACTGCGCAAGGTGAAGCGCGTGATCGGCAAGGCGCAAGACGGCGCGCCGCACGAACTGCTGCTGGTGATCGACGCTAACACCGGCCAGAACGCGCTCGCACAAGTGAAGGCTTTCGACGACGCGCTCGGCCTCACCGGCCTGATCGTCACCAAACTCGACGGCACGGCGAAGGGCGGCATTCTGGCCGCGATCGCGCGGCAGCGTCCGATTCCCGTGTATTTCATCGGTGTCGGTGAGAAGGTCGAGGACTTGCAGCCGTTCAGCGCGGAAGAGTTTTCCGACGCACTGCTGGGCGGCTGAACGCCAAACAGCGGCCGCGGCTAAAGCAGCAAAAAGGGCACTCCGAGGAGTGCCTTTTTTTCATCCTGCCTGCCGGATCAGGACAGGTCACTCAGCGTCCGGCTGGGCGCCGGGCGCCGCGCGGGCAAACGCGTCGAGTTGCATCGCGTGATCGTAGATGCGCTGAATGGTCGGAAACTTCGCCGTGTCGACCTTGAAGCGCTGCGCGTTGAACACCTGCGGAATCAGACAGGTATCGGCGACGGTCGGCGTATCGCCGAAGCACAGCTTGCCGGTGCGCGAATCGCCCGCCAGATGCGTTTCGAACGTCGCGAAACCCGCTTCCACCCAGTGACGGTACCAGGCGTCCTTGGCATCGTCGTCGAGACACAAGGTGTGCTTCAGATACTTCAGCACGCGCAGATTGTTCAGCGGATGGATCTCGCACGCCACCTGCAACGCCAGCGCACGCACATATGCGCGATCGGCCGGCGTCGCGGGCAGGAGCGGCGGCTCGGGATGCGTCTCTTCCAGATACTCGATGATCGCGAGCGACTGCGGCATCACGTCATTGCCGTCGACGAAGGTCGGCACGATCCCGTCCGCATTCACCTTGCGGTATTCGGGCTTCAACTGCTCGCCGCCGTCGCGCACAAGGTGCACCGGCACGTAGTCGTACGGCAGATTCTTCACGTTCAGCGCGATGCGCACGCGATAGGACGCCGAGCTACGGAAATAGCTGTAGAGCTTCATGTTGTCTGTCTCCCCCAACTGGCCGTCAGACGACGCGCACGCTGAGCTCGCCGAGCCCGTCCACGCCACCCTTCATCAGATCGCCCTGCACCACTGCGCCGACGCCTTCCGGCGTGCCGGTGAAAATCAGATCGCCGGGTTGCAGTTCGAACAGCGTCGACAGATAAGCGATCGTCTCGGCCACCGACCAGATCAGTTGCGACACGTCCGAGTTCTGCTTTTCGTCGCCGTTCACCGACAACCAGATCGCGCCCTTGTCGACATGGCCGACGGTCGTGACCGGATGAATCGGACCAAGCGGCGCCGAGTGATCGAAGCCCTTCGCGGTATCCCAGGGACGGCCCAGCTTCTTCGCTTCGGCCTGCAGATCGCGGCGCGTCATGTCGAGACCGAGCGCGTAACCGTAGACGTGGTCGAGCGCGCTCTCGCCGGAATGTTCTTGCCGCCCTTGCCGATCGCCGCGACCATTTCCATCTCGAAGTGGACGTTTTTCGACTGCGACGGATAGGGAAACTCGCCGGTGGCGCCGGGCGCGACGTACAACACGGCATCGGCCGGCTTGGCGAAGAAGAACGGCGGTTCGCGGTCGGGATCGTGTCCCATCTCGCGCGCATGCGCCTCGTAGTTGCGGCCCACACAGTAGATGCGACGCACCGCGAACTGCTCGCTGGACCCCACAACCGGCACCGCGACCACCGGTGCGGGTGCAAATACGTAACTCATCCCGTTCTCCGTTTCTTGATGTGTGCCGCCAGCGCGACAATAAAACATCGAGTGTAACGCGCGACAAAGCGCCGCGCGCGCCAGTTCGGCATGGACCGGCAAGGCCCGCACCGCGGGCGTGCTGTCTCGCGGGATCGCCATAGATGCGATACTCACACTCAATAGCGTCTCCTGAATACTGCGGCCGACCGCTCCGAGGCGGCACGCCAACACGTCCCACTGCGCCCGATGACCGACTCCGCCGACACCGTCAATCCCTTCCCCTGCGCCCGCTTCATCAAGGAAATCGGCCGCGGCCCGAACGGCGCCCGCGCGCTGACCGCCGACGATACACGCACGCTCTACACCGCAATGCTCGACGGCCGTGTGGCCGAGCTCGAACTCGGCGCGGTGCTGCTCGCGTACCGCGTGAAGGGCGAAACCGCCGACGAACTCGCCGCAATGCTGGCCGGCGCGCATGCGTCGTTCGAGCCGGTTCATCTGCCGCACGGCACGTTCCGACCCGTCTCGATACCCAGCTACAACGGCGCGCGCAAGCAGCCGAATCTGGTGCCGCTGCTCGCCCTGCTGCTGGCGCGCGAAGGCGTGCCGGTGCTGGTGCATGGCGTCACCGAAGATCCGGGCCGCGTGACGAGCGCGGAGATCTTCACGCATCTGCAAATTCCGCACGCGCGATCGCACGCCGATATCGAAGACGGTCTCGCTGAGCACCGCCTTGCGTTTGCGCCGATCGGCGTGCTCGCGCCGAAGCTCGCGCGCCTGCTTGCGCTGCGCCGGCGCATGGGCGTGCGTAACTCGACGCACACGCTGGTGAAAATCCTGCAGCCGTTCGCGCCCGCGGGTTTGCGCCTCGTCAACTACACCCACCCGCCGTATCGCGACAGCCTCACGCAACTGTTCAACACGCATCCGGACGCGGCCGCCGGCGGCGCGCTGCTTGCGCGCGGCACGGAAGGCGAAGCGGTGGCCGATACGCGGCGCCAGGTGCAAGTCGACTGGTTGCACGACGGCGTCTGCGAAACGCGCGTGCCGCATGAACGCTCGTCGCCGGATGCGCCGGAAGTGGACTTGCCCGAGGCTAAAGACGCGCCGACGACAGCGGCCTGGATCAGCGCCGTATTGCGCGGCGAGGCGCCCGTGCCGAGCGCGATCGAACGGCAGGTCGAACTGATCGTGGACGTCGCAAGAATGCCGGTGTAACCGCCTCCGCGTAAGCGCTGCGGCGCGCTTGCCGTCGCCCGCTGCGACCTGCGCGGGTTGACACGCCGCGACGCGCCGTCATACATTAGACCCATGCGTTCCCTTCCGAACACCCTCCGAATTACATCCGGCCGCCTAGCGCGGCCCCTATCGCTACGCCTAGCGTAAGTCAGGCGTAGCGCCGCGCGTTGGCAGCTCAGGTTGCTCGAAGCGCGGTCTCTCCAGCAGTTCCGTTGTTCCGTTTCACCCCCTAAGCGTAGTTCTTCACAACCTGTAGTCGTTTGCATTCGTCCGTTTACCGCGCGGACGAAGCGCGAGGATCAAATGCACGCCGCATGGGCTTTATCCACGTCCGTTTTCGCCGTCACGATGACGCTGTTCGTTCGCGCCCGTTCGTTGTTGCCGCTAGCCCCCGGCTGGCGGCCCGTGCACCCGTGGCAGTCCGCCAACCGCTCGACGCCACATCCTTTCGCATGCGACACAACGAACGAGGCTCACCATGTTGCAAAATCCCGCTGAAAAATATCGCCCCTTCCCCACCGTGCGGCTGACCGGCCGCAAATGGCCGAGCCGCGCGATCGACCAGGCGCCGGTCTGGATGAGCACCGATCTGCGCGACGGCAATCAGGCGCTGATCGAGCCGATGAACGCGGCGCAAAAGCTCGAGTTCTTCGAGATGCTGGTCGCGATCGGCTTCAAGGAAATCGAGGTCGGCTATCCGTCGGCGTCGCAAACGGATTTCGATTTCGTCCGCAAGCTGATCGAAGAAAGGCGCATTCCCGACGACGTGACCATCGAGGTATTCATGCCGTCGCGCGCGGAACTGATCGCGCGCACGTTCGAGGCGCTGGAAGGCGCGCCGCGCGCCATCGTGCACTTGTACAACGCGATCTGCCCGTCGTTTCGCCGGATCGTGTTCAACCAGTCGAAGGCCGAAATCAAAGCGCTGGCCGTGGCAGGCACGCAGATCATCAAGGAGCATGCGCAGGCGCGGCCGGACACGCATTGGACCTTCCAGTACTCGCCGGAAACGTTCAACGCGGCCGAACTGCCATTTGCACGCGAGGTGTGCGACGCAGTGGCGCAGACGTGGCGACCCACGCGCGATCACAAAATGATCGTCAACCTGCCCGCGAGCGTGGAAGCGGCGACACCGAACGTATTCGCCGACCAGATCGAATGGATGCACCGCAATCTCGGCTATCGCGACAGCATCGTGCTGTCGGTGCATCCGCATAACGATCGCGGCACCGCGGTGGCCGCCGCGGAACTGGCGCTGCTGGCGGGCGCGGACCGCGTCGAGGGCTGTCTGTTCGGCAATGGCGAGCGGACCGGCAACGTCGATCTCGTGACGCTGGCGATGAATCTGGCTGCGCAAGGCGTCGATACCGGGCTCGATTTCTCGGATATCGAGGCGGTCCGGCGCGTCGTGGAGCGCTGCAATCAGTTGCCGGTGCATCCGCGGCATCCGTATGCGGGCGATGCGGTCATACGAGCGAAAAGCGGGGAGCGACAAGGCGTCGCGGCGCATGAGCCGGAAGTGGCCGAAGCCGGTGCGGCCGATCGTCGCGAGTGGAGCGGTGTGGATGAGGAAAGCGTCGCTGCCTGAGAATCAGGGCGAGTGACGCAAGAACCGACGCACAAGCGCGCTACCCGCGTGCCCGCGTCAGCCGGAGCAACCCGCTTACAAGGCGCGGCCAGCCCGGAAACAGTGAGCTCAAAAGGCTCACTCGATTGCGCAACGCGTTGCCTGCCAGGCAATCAGGCGCCATCGCCCGTCTTCCTGCGTATGGATCGCCGTGTAGGCGATCGGAAACAACAGCGCTCCGTTATTGGCTTCCATTTCGATCAGCGCCCGGCCGGTCACGACGCAGGTCTCGCGCCCGACCGGCAGCACCTCTTGCGACTGAATCTCGATCTGCCGATAGCGGCGGCGGCCCGCGGTAATCCCGTCGATGAACTGCCGTTTCGTTTCCCGCTTGCCGTTCGTGTGAACGTAGCTCACGTTGTCCGCGAGCAGCGTGTCGAGCGATTGCCCGTCGCCGTCGACCATCGCGCGAAAACGCTCTCGCTCGAGTTCGCGAACCGCTTCGATTATCTTTGCCGCCATCGCTCAGCCCCTCGCACCGGTGAGCCGAACGTGGCCACGGTCGTCAGAAGTTATATTGCAGATATAGCTGGTGGAAATTTATACCAGGATTCGGCTCTTTGATACCGCCGTTGGAAATATGCTGGAAGCGATAGCCTGCCTGGTACTGCTGGTGGCTGCCGAACTGCATGCCCACGCCGGCCATGTCGGCGAACTGGAACGCAGTGCCCAATGTGAAGGTCGAAGAAATCCGGGGACTCGACAGCAGCCGGATGCCCGCGCCCAGTTCGGCGTACGGGCGGATCGAGCCCGATCCCTTGATGAAGCGGATGATCGGCGTCACGCCGATTTCGCCGATGTTGTCGTGCACATTGCCTTCGTTGGTGTGCCACCAGGCCACGTGCGCTTCGCCGATCAGCGAGAAATGCCAATCACCGATCTGCCACCAGGTCAGATCCGGGTCCCAGACGAAACCGAGGTCGAATTTCTTGACGTGGCGATCGCCGAGGCCGCCGGCCACCTGCACGCCAAACTGGTCCGCCGAAGCCCATCCTGAAGTTCCCACCAGCACGGCGCCAGCCGTGATATTTAGAGCCAGACCACGCAAAGCATTCTTTTTGTTGTTCATCTAACACCCGAGCTCCGCCGAACGTTGAACAATCCTTAACCGTTTTGCGTATTGTAAAGACAATCTCAATTCAGTGGATCGTATGAAGAAACCCGACTTTCCGCAATTAGTCACGTCAAAACTAGCAAAAGTCGGTCACTTATAACAATGAAGGCGATCTGTTAGGTAAGTTCTACGCTCCGAGCAAAGAAGCCGAAGGAGGCGTACTATGGCTATTGAATCGTGAATTTCAATAGGAATTTACGGAACTTGGATGCCCCTACAGCCTCTAAGTATTAGCACTCGGCAATTCAGAGTGCTAACATCCAACGCTGGAGTCGTTACCTGAATAAGCTTTTGTCTGATTCCAAAGGAGTTTCCTACGTGAGCCATGCAATGACCCTTCCGAGTACTTTGAGCCCGTCGTCGGCTAAGGCCGCTTCGGCAGGTGCACTGGCGCTCTCGCATTCCTCGCTGCTGCCCGGTCAACTGGGCAATATCGACGCCTACATCCAGGCCGTAAATCGGATTCCGATGCTGACGCCGGCGGAAGAACGCCAGTTCGCCACCGAATTTCGCGAGCAGGACAACCTAGAGTCCGCGCGCCGTCTCGTCCTGTCGCACCTGCGGCTGGTCGTATCGATCGCGCGCAACTATCTGGGCTATGGACTGCCGCACGCCGACCTGATCCAGGAAGGCAATATCGGCCTGATGAAGGCCGTGAAGCGCTTCGACCCGGAGCAGAACGTGCGCCTCGTGTCGTACGCCATGCACTGGATCAAGGCTGAGATCCACGAATACATTCTGCGCAACTGGCGGATGGTGAAAGTCGCCACTACCAAGGCGCAGCGCAAGCTGTTCTTCAACCTGCGCAGCCACAAGCAAGGGCTGGGCGCGTTCACGCCGGACGAGATCGAAGGTCTCGCCAAAGAGCTGAATGTGAAGCGCGAAGAAGTGTCCGAAATGGAAACGCGCCTCTCAGGCGGCGATATCGCGCTGGAAGGGCAGGTCGAGGACGGCGAAGAGTCGTACGCGCCGATCGCCTATCTGGCTGACTCGCATAGCGAGCCGACCGCCGTGCTGGCTTCGCGTCAGCGCGACAAGCTGCAGAGCGACGGTATCGCGAGCGCGCTGGACGCACTGGACGCCCGCAGCCGCCGCATCATCGAGGCACGCTGGCTGAAAGTGGAAGACGACGGTTCGGGCGGTTCGACGCTGCACGAACTGGCCGACGAATTCGGTGTGTCCGCCGAACGTATTCGCCAGATCGAGGCAAGCGCTATGAAGAAGATGCGCGGTGCACTGACCGAATACGCGTAAAGCTTGAAGATTGTCAGCACGCCGGTTCGCCCGGCGCGCGGTATCCAGCCGCCAAGCCCCGCCCTCGCAAGACGGCGGGGCTTTTTTTCGCCCACGCCGCGGTGGTTTCGCGCACGCGCACACTGACGCAAGAACATCAGCGAGCAACACGCGTTTCTTGACGTATCACAAACCAGATAGCAATACTGCTTGAATGGGGCAAGTCTCGCGACCCAATGCCGCAGCGCCGAACTGTTGCGCGCGAGGTTCTACTCCTAGAATCGGGATGCACTCGCCAAACCGCCCAAGCGGCCTGGCGCCAGCCGGATTCACCGGTGTGAAGTTGCCTTCTACCGATCATGACCACAGCCCTCAATCGCAGCACCACCCGCCGCCCGAGCCTGCGCAAACGGTTCCACGGCTGGGTGCGCGGTCCGACGCTGGCGCGGGATATCGCCATCGTCCTCGCCATCAAATTCGTACTGCTGATGGCGCTCAAGTACGCGTTCTTCAATCATCCACAGGCGGAGCACATGTCGCTGCCGCCTGAGCAAGTCGCGCAGGCGCTGTTGTCCGTGTCTGCCTCGCATCCGTCCCAAGGTGATCAACATGCCCGTTAGCGAAGTCGTAGAACTGTCGCGCCTCCAGTTCGCCATCACCGCGCTTTACCACTTCCTGTTCGTCCCGCTCACGCTCGGCCTGTCCTGGTTGCTCGTCATCATGGAGTCGGTCTATGTGATGACCGGCAAGCAGATCTACAAGGACATGACCCAGTTCTGGGGCAAGCTGTTCGGCATCAACTTTGCGATGGGTGTCACCACCGGCCTCACGCTCGAATTTCAGTTCGGCACAAACTGGTCGTATTACTCGCACTATGTCGGCGATATTTTCGGCGTGCCGCTCGCGGTTGAAGGGTTGATGGCGTTCTTCCTCGAGTCGACCTTCGTCGGCCTGTTCTTCTTCGGCTGGAACCGGCTGTCGAAGACCCAGCATGTGTTCGTCACGTTCCTCGTGGCGCTCGGCTCGAACCTGTCGGCGCTGTGGATTCTGGTGGCCAATGGCTGGATGAACAATCCGGTCGGCGCTACCTTCAACTATCAGACCATGCGCATGGAGCTCGACAGCATCTTCTCCGTGCTGTTCAATCCGGTCGCGCAAGTCAAGTTCGTGCATACCGTGTCGGCCGGTTATGTGACGGCGTCGATGTTCGTGCTTGGCGTGTCGTCGTGGTATCTGCTGAAGCGCCGCGACACTGAATTCGCATTGCGCTCGTTCGCGATTGCCGCCGGCTTCGGTTTGGCGTCTACGTTATGCGTGATCGTGCTCGGCGACGAATCCGGCTACCGCACCGGCGAAGTCCAACAGGTCAAACTGGCCGCGATCGAATCCGAATGGGAAACCGCGCCCGCGCCGGCTCCGTTCACGATCATCGGGATTCCGAATCAGAAGGAAGAGCGCACTGACTACGCTATCCGGATTCCCTACGCGCTCGGCCTGATCGCCACGCGTTCGCTCGATGAACCCGTGGTCGGCCTGAAAGATTTGATGGCGCGCAACCAAGAGCGCATCAAAAACGGCATGCTCGCCTACGCCGCGCTACAGAAGCTGAAGCAAGGCGACATCACCGACGAAGCCAAAGCCGACTTCGACGCGCACAAGCAGGATCTCGGCTACGGCCTGATGCTCAAGCAGTTCACCGCGAACGTCACCGACGCCACGCCGGATCAGATCGCCCAGGCCGCGAAGAAAACGATCCCGCCTGTGGCACCCGTGTTCTTCTCGTTCCGCTTGATGGTGGGCCTCGGCATTCTGTTCCTCGCCACTTTCGTGCTGGCGTTCTGGTTCTGCGCGCAGCGCTCGTTGTTGCTGGAGAAGCGCCGCTGGTTCCTGCGCTGGGCCGTGTGGGCGATTCCGCTGCCTTGGCTCGCGGCGGAGTTCGGCTGGATTGTCGCTGAAGTGGGCCGTCAACCGTGGACCATCGCGGGCATTCTGCCGACCAACCTGTCGGCCTCGAGCCTGACACCGAATGACCTGTATCTGAGTATCGCGGGCTTCGTGGTGTTCTACACGGTGCTGTTCATCATCGAAATCATGCTGATGTTCAAGTACGCGCGGCTCGGGCCCTCGTCGCTGCATACGGGCCGCTATCACCACGAACAACAGCCGCTGAATCAGCCGCTGCCGACCAACACGGCCGCCTGATTCGCCGCCACTGAGCTTCAAGGGAAAAGATCATCATGGATTACGCAACCCTCAAACTGATCTGGTGGGTGCTGATCGGCGTGCTGCTGATCGGCTTCGCGCTCACCGACGGCTTCGACATGGGCGCGGCGATTCTGCTGCCGTTCATCGGCAAGACCGACGCCGAGCGGCGCATCGTCGTGAACACGGTGGGCGCGACGTGGGAAGGCAATCAGGTCTGGCTCATCACGGCGGGCGGCGCGATGTTCGCCGCGTGGCCGCTGGTGTACGCGGCATCGTTCTCCGGCTTCTATTTCGCGATGCTGCTGGTGTTGTTCTCGCTGTTCTTCCGGCCGGTCGGCTTCGACTACCGCAGCAAACGCGAAGACCCGCGCTGGCGCACGGCGTGGGACTGGGCGCTGTTCGTCGGCGGCTTCGTGCCGGCGCTGGTGTTCGGCGTCGCGTTCGGCAACCTGCTGCAAGGCGTGCCGTTCTCGTTCGATACCGACCTGCGCGTCACCTATCACGGCGGCTTCTTCGCGCTGCTCAACCCGTTCGCCGTGTTGTGCGGCCTCGTCAGCGTCTCGATGCTGACCGCGCACGGCGCCGCCTTCGTCAAGATGAAAGCGGACGACATCGTCGCCGAGCGCGCTTCGCTGGCGCTGCGGATCGCTGCGCTCTCTTGCGTGGCGCTGTTCCTGATCGCCGGCGCGCTGATCTCCACGATGATCGGCGGCTATCAGGTGATCGACGCCCCGCCGCTCGACACGGTCGCCAATCCGTTGATGAAGAACGTGATCGGCGCACCCGGCCTGTGGCTCACCAACTACGCGAATTATCCGTGGATGGTGAGCGCGCCGGTGGCCGGTCTCGCAGGCGGCGTGCTGGCCACGTTGCTCGCGCGCTCGCGCTTCGAAAAGAGCGCCTTCCTGTCGACCTCGCTGATGATCATCGGCGTGATTCTGACGGCGGGCTTCTCGATGTTCCCGTTCATCATGCCCTCCTCGCTCGACGGCCGCAGCAGTCTCACCGTGTGGGATTCGACCTCGAGCCGCATGACGCTGCAGATCATGCTGATCGCCGTGATCATTTTCCTGCCGATCATCCTGATCTATACGAGCTGGGTGTATCGCGTGATGCGCGGCAAGGTGACCGCCGCCGCGCTCGAAGAAAATCACCATACGATGTATTGATCCGCAACACGCTTAACAGGAGTTTGCGATGTGGTATTTCAGTTGGATTCTCGGGATCGGCGTGGCGTTGGCGTTCGGCATCATCAATGTGATGTGGCTGGAATCGCATCGGCCGTCGGAAGCCGGCGCACAGAAGAGACGCTAAAACAGCATGTGCCGGCCACGGGCCGGTAAACGGAAAAGCGGCACCTTGAATGATTCAAGGTGCCGCTTTTTTATTGCTGCATGACTACTGGAGGCGAAGCAGCGCGAGCCGCTCCTGCTTCAGCACTGCGTCATGCCGGCAAAGGCGTTGCACCGCCGCTTTGCGTCGTGCGCGTTGTCAGCTTTTCAGCGTAGCGCTGCGCCGCATCGCCGACGACGATATGGAACGTGTCCGCAGAAATCCACGCCGTATCGAGCGTCGCCAGACGTTGACGATCAACCGCCGACGGATCCCGCACGACGATACGCAGACGCGTGGCCGCCACCGCATCAAGCGACACCACGTTGCCCGCGCCGCCGAACACGGCCAGCCAGCGCAGCGGATCGGGATCGAGCGGACCGCTACCTTGAGCACCCGAAGCTGCAACCGGCGCAGCCGCCACTGCCGGAACCGCAGCGGCAACCACCGGCTTCACCACCTCACCACCACCCTGCGCGATCACCGTGCGGATTTCGTCCGCGATGATGTCCGCTTCCGGTCCGATGATCACCTGCACGTTGGTCGAGCCGCGCTTGAGCACACCACGCGCACCGATCGTCTTCAGTTCGTTTTCAGAGACCTTGTTCGAATCGACCACCGACAAACGCAGTCGCGTCGTGCAGGCATCCACCACCGACAGATTCGACGCACCACCGAGAGCAGCGATATAACGCTGCGCACGCGGCACAGCCGCACCGGCGACCGGTGAAACGAAACCACCAGCAGCAAACGAGTCGACTTGTTCATCGGCTGCAGCGGGTTCACGGCCCGGCGTCGCCATGTTGAATTTGCGGATGAAGAAGCGGAACAACCCGTAGTACACCACCATGTAGACGAGACCGATCGGAATCGCCCACCAGCCACGAGTCGACAGGCCGTAGTTCAGCACGTAATCGATCGCGCCAGCGGAGAACGTGAAGCCGAGGTGAATGCCGAGCGCCGAACAGATGGCGAGCGAGAGGCCCGTCAACAGCGCGTGGATCACGTACAGCACCGGTGCGAGGAACATGAAGCTGAATTCGATCGGCTCGGTCACGCCCGTCAGGAACGACGTGAGCGCCATCGAGAACAGCAGGCCGCCGACCAGCGCGCGGCGCTCCTTCGGTGCTTCATGGAACATTGCCAAACAGGCAGCCGGCAAGCCGAACATCATGACCGGGAAGAAGCCCGTCATGAAAGTGCCGGCAGTCGGATCGCCCGCGAAGAAGCGATGCAGGTCGCCCGTCACGGCGGCGCCACCCGGCGGCGTGAACGTGCCGAACACGAACCACGTCAGCGAATTGAGGATGTGATGCAAACCCGTGACGAGCAGCAAGCGGTTCAGCACGCCGAACACGAACGCGCCGAGCGCGCCCGCGGTGGTCAGCCAGTGGCCGGCCGTATCGATCACGGCTTGCACCGGTTGCCACACGTAGCCGAACGCTATGCCGAGCACGAGGCAGACCACCCCTGTGACAATCGGCACGAAGCGTTTCCCTCCGAAGAACGCGAGGTAATCGGGCAGCTTGATGTCTTTGTATCTGTTGTACAGCAAGCCCGCGACGATACCCGCCACGATCCCGGACAACACGCCCATGTTGAGCTTGTCGTTGATGTCCTTCATCACCGCGACTTCGACCAGATAACCGATCGCGCCGGCCAGACCCGCCACGCCGTTATTGTCTTTCGCGAAGCCGACCGCCACGCCGATCGCGAACAGCAGCGGCAGGTTGTCGAAGATCGCGCCGCCGGCGTCGGCGATCATCTTGATGTTGAACACATCGGGTTGACCGAGGCGCAGCAGCAGGCCGGCAACCGGCAGCACCGCAATCGGCAGCATCAGCGCGCGTCCCAGGCGCTGAATCTTCAGAAACGGATTCCCATCCATTGATACCTCCAATCCTTGTCTCTTTGTTGAACGCCGTGATTAAACGGCGTCGTTGAGTTTTGTAGCTATGAGTAATGACTGAGCGAAGCTGGCTGCGGACCGTATGGGGTTCAGTCCAAAGGCCAGGTTTCGCGGCTTGCTGCTCTTACCGCCTGCGCCGATTCGAGCGCCAGGGCATCCTGGGCGCGTTGACGGCACAGCTGATAATCGAGGTTGCGCACCCGCGCCTTGATGCCCGGCACCGACACCGGATCCACCGAGAGCTCGGTCACGCCAAGGCCAACCAGCAGCGGCACGGCGAGCGGGTCGCCCGCCAGCGCGCCGCACACGCCGACCCATTTGCCGTGCTTGTTCGCGCCTTGCACGGTGGCCGCGATCAACCGCAGCACAGCCGGATGCAAGCCGTCCGCCTGGGCGGCGAGGTCGGCCTGGCAACGGTCCATGGCGAGCGTGTATTGCGTCAGATCGTTGGTGCCGATCGAGAGGAAATCCGCGTGTTGCGACAGTTGATCGGCAAGCAGCGCCGCCGACGGCACTTCGATCATCACGCCGACTTCGATCGGCTCCGTGCGGCCCGACTCGCGCGCGAATTCGTCGATACGCTTGCGGATACGGATCAATTCGCCGACGTCGGTCACCATCGGCAGCAGGATGCGCACGGCGCCGAGCGGCTGCACCGCCAACAGGCCGCGCAACTGATCGTCGAGCAGATCCGGGCGCACTTGCGCGAGTCGGATGCCGCGCAAGCCGAGCGCGGGATTCGGTTCGGGCGGCAGCGTCAGATAGTCGACTTCCTTGTCCGCGCCGACATCCAGCGTGCGGATGATCGCGGTGCGGCCGCTCAATGCGTCGACGATTCCCTGGTAGCTCTGACGATGTTCGTCCGTGGTCGGCGCAGCGGCGCGGTGAATGAACAGCAGTTCGGTGCGCAACAGGCCGACGGAATCGGCGCCGTTTTCGACGGCGGTCTTCGCGTCGTCGAGCGTGGCGATGTTCGCCGCCACTTCGATCGCGCGGCCATCGGACGTGGCCGCCGCTTGCTGCGAGGTGCGGCGATTCGCTTCGCGCACATCGGCGAGGCGAGTGCGCTCGGTGCGTGCGCGTTCGACATCGAGTTCGGTCGGCGCGAATTCGAGGCGGCCGGTCGTGGCGTTCACTACCACTTGCGTGCCTTCGGGAATCGCATGCAACGCGTCGCCGACTGCCACCAGCGCGGGAATGCCGGCCTGACGCGCGAGAATCGCCGCATGCGAGGTCGCGCCACCGCGCGCCATCACCAAGGCGGTGACACGTGAGCGATCCAGCGTGGACAGATCCGACGGCGTGAACTCTTCAGCCGCGAGCACGGCCTCTTCCGGCAACGTGCGCGCCGCGGCGTTCGTGTAACCCAGCGCGCGCAGCACGCGCTTTTCAATGTCCCGCAGATCGGCGGCGCGTTCCGCGAGCAACGCGTCTTCGATATTCGTCAGGATTGCGATCTGTGCGCGGATCGCTTCGCGCCACGCAAAGCCTGCGCTCTTGCCGAGGCTGATCAGATCGCGCGCGGCGTCGAGCAGCGTCGGATCTTCGAGCAGCACGCGATGCACCGCGAAAATGCCCGCTTCGCCAACCGCGCCGCGTTGCGAGGCGTCGCGTACGGTCGTGCCGAGGTCCGCATCGACCGTGGCAATCGCCTTGTCGAGCAGACGGCTCTCCGCAGCCGACGTGCCGTTCGCTTTTTCGGGCGGATCGATGTCCGCGTCGTCCCAGCGCACCAGCTTGCCGACCGCGACGCCCGGCGCCGCGCAGACGCCGGCGAGTGTATTCGGCGCGAGCGGTTCGCCCGCCGGACGCGCGACGGCCTGCGGCGCCGGCGAGCTTTGGCGCGCCGGTTTTTCTTCGACTTCGCCGTGCGCTTCGCGCGTCAGTTCATGCGCGATCGCCTCGATTGCGGCCTTTGCTTGCGGGCCAACGCCGAGCAGTTCGATGGTCGCGCCTTCACCTGCGCCAAGGCCCAGCAAACCGACCACGCTTTCGATCGCCGCCTTGCGTCCTTCGTAACGCACTTCGACGCGTGCGTCGAAGCCGCGTGCCGCTTCACGTGCACGCGCCGCCGGGCGTGCATGCAGACCGCCTGCGTGAACCAGCGTGACCTGCTGACGCGCTTCCTCCGTCACGTTCGTTGCACTCGCCTCGCGCGAGGCTTCGGCCGCCGCGCCGCCGCGCGCACGCAGCACCAGCAGCGGCGTTTCACCCGCCTTCAGCAAGCCGCCTTGCACACGTTCGACGATCTCGAACGCATCCGAATTGGCGATCGCGATCACCGACACGAGGCTCGGCGCATTCAGCGCGACCTGATCCTGATCGAACTCGATCAGCACGTCGCCAGCGCGCACGTGAGCGCCTTGAGCGACCATCGGCGCAAAGCCCTTGCCGTTCAGTTCGACCGTATCGATACCGATATGCAGCAGAATTTCGGCGCCTTCGGCCGTGGCCAGCGTCACGGCATGACCGGTGCGCGCGAGATGGGTGACGGTACCGTCGCACGGCGCGACGAGTCGGCCCTCGAGCGGATCGATGCCGATGCCGTCGCCGAACATGCCGCCCGAAAACACAGGGTCGGGCACGTTCGCGAGCGGCACGACCGGACCGGTCATGGGCGCGAGTAAAACAATATGGCCTTCAGAATGGCTCATCAAGCGGGACTCCTCGACACGTCGCATCTGATTTCTCGTCAGTGAGTTTCGGTGACTTTGTTGAGATGGCGCGGCGCATCGGGATTGCGCCCGCGCGCGGCGGCAAGGCCGGCGGCCATCACGTAAAAGGA
The DNA here is from genome assembly GCF_004339745.1 of Paraburkholderia sp. BL9I2N2. Classification (GTDB taxonomy): domain Bacteria; phylum Pseudomonadota; class Gammaproteobacteria; order Burkholderiales; family Burkholderiaceae; genus Paraburkholderia. Next base: position 3,876,307 of record NZ_SMGP01000001.1, read on the forward strand.
CAGGATTGCGGCGATCGGATCGAGCGCCGCATGAGCGGTGGGGGCAAGCGGCAGCGTGGCTTCCGGCACGTCGGCCGGCGCTGCGAGCAGAACGCGGGCGCCGCGCGCCTTCATATCGCGCGCGAGTTGCAGCAAGCCGGCCTGCTCGGGGCCGCGCGGTGCGAAGACCAGCAGCGGATAGTCGCGATCGATCAATTCCATCGGACCGTGACGCACTTCCGCGCTCGAAAACGCTTCGGCCTGAATGCCGGAGGTTTCCTTCAGTTTCAGCGCGGCTTCCTGCGCGATGGCAAGACCCAGACCGCGGCCGATCACGATCATGCGCTCGACGCCGCGCAATTCCTCCACGGCTGCCGACCAGTCGAGTTCACCCGCGGCACGCAGTGCTTCGGGCAGCGTCTTCAACGCGGCGAGCAATTCGGCGTCCTGCTGCCAATGCGCGACGAGCTGCGCGGAAATCGACAGCATCGCGATATAGCTCTTGGTGGCCGCGACGCTCAGTTCCGGACCGGCTTCGAGCGGCAACTCGAATTCGCACGCGTCGGCCAAGGGTGAGCCCGACACGTTCACGGCGGCAACGGTCAGCGCGCCGGCTTGGCGCAGCGCTTCCATGGTGCCGACCAGGTCAGGGCTCTTACCCGATTGCGAGAACGCCAGCGCGAGTTGATCGCGCACCTGCAGCGGCGCCTGTTGCAGCGTGGCGACCGACATCGGCAGCGAGGCGACCGGCACGCCGAGGCGGCTCATCGTCAGGCTGGCGAAGTAGCTCGCGGCGTGGTCGGAGCTGCCGCGCGCGACCGTCAGCGCGACATGGCGCGGCTGCTGGGCGAGCTTCGCTGCCAGCGCCTCGACGCGCGAGGTGTCCGTAAGTTGCGCGGCGACCGTTTCAGCGGACGCCAGCGCCTCTTTAAGCATATTCGACAATTGCTTCTCCTTCGACGTAAGTCGCGGTCAACGCCAGTTCACGATCGAACACGACCACATCGGCCCATGCACCGCGCGCGATGCGACCGCGGTCTTCAATGCCCAGGTAGTCGGCGGCGTAGCGCGACAAACGGTTCGATACATCGGCGATCGGCAAGCCGATCGATACGAGATTGCGCAGCGCCTGATCCATGGTCAGGGTGCTGCCGGCGAGCGTGCCGTCGGCGAGACGCACGCCGCCGAGGCACTTCGTCACATGCTGGCTGCCGAGGCGGTATTCGCCGTCGGGCATGCCGGTGGCCGAGGTGCTGTCCGTGACCACATAGAGACGCGGAATCGCGCGCAAGGCCGCGCGGATCGCCCCAGGATGGACGTGCAGCAGATCGGGAATGATTTCGGCGAACTCGGCGTGCGCGAGCGCCGCGCCGACGAGGCCTGGATTGCGATGGTGCAGCGGCGACATGGCGTTGAACAGATGCGTGAAGCCGCAGGCGCCGTGCTTGAGCGCGGCGACGGCATCGTCGTAAGTGCCGAGCGAATGGCCCAGTTGCACGCGCACGCCGCGCGCCGCCATCTCGGAGATGATCTCCATATGGCCGGCAATTTCCGGCGCCAGCGTGACCACGCGAATCGGCGCGATGGACAGATACTTCAGCACTTCGTCCATCACCGCCGAGACCGCCGCGTCTGGTTGCGCGCCGAGCTTGCCGGGGTTGATGTACGGCCCTTCCAGATGCACGCCGAGCACGCGCGCGCCGCCGGGCGTTCGAATCCGCGCGTTGTTGCCCAACTCAGCGACGACGCTCATCAGTTCGTCGCGCGGCGCGGTCATGGTGGTGGCAAGCAGGCTGGTCGTGCCGTAACGCGCATGCGTGCGCGTGATGGTTTCGATCGCGTTGCCGCCTTCCATCACGTCGGACCCGCCGCCGCCATGCACGTGCAGATCGATGAAGCCGGGCAGGATGTACGGCGCGTCGTTCGTCGACGGATCGACGCGTTCGCCGGTGAGCGCCGTGATGCGGCCGTTTTCGTATTCGAGCGTGCCGTGAATCCACCCATCGGTGGTGAGTATGTTTCCGGTCAGCATGAGTCTCTCTGGTGAGGCGTGATACGGGGCGTGACTGAATGGCGCCTGACGGCGGCGCCGCACCTGAACTTGCGGGCTTCGCGCTCTGCCCGGTCGAGCAGTTCAGGTGCGTAATTCAGCGACAAAGTCGTAGTAATCGTCGCGGCAATAGGTGTCGGTCAGTTCGATTGCGCGCTGGTCGGCGCTATAGCCGATACGGGTAATGACCAGCAGCGCCGAGCGCGGTTCGATGTCCATCAACGAAGCGATCTCGCTCGAAGCGTTGACCGCGCGGAAGTGTTGCAAGGCGCGCACGACGGCGGCGCCACGGCGTTCGAGATAGCTGTAAAGCGAGTCGCCGATGGCGTGCGGATCGGGCACGATCGCCGCCGGCAAGGCCGAATGCTCGACCGCCATGACGATGCCGTCCGCGCGCCGCAGGCGCCGCAGACTCGTCACCGCCGCGCCGGGCGACAGGCCGAGGTGCACCAGTTCGTCACGGTTGGCGGCGCGGATATCGCGCTCGAGCCACACCGAATCCGGCCGGAAACCGCGCTGCTGCATCTTCTTCGTGAAGCCGGTGAGCCGCGAAAGCGGGTCTTCGACGCGCGGCGTAATGAAGCTGCCTGCGCCGCGAGCGCGCCGGATCAACCCTTGCTCGACCAGCAACTCGATCGCCTTGCGCGCCGTGATGCGCGACACGCCGATCGCGTCCGAGAGCGTGCGCTCCGAGGGCAGCGCCTCACCGGCCGACCACACGCCGCAGTGGATCGCTGTCGCAAGATTGCGCGCGAGCTGCAAATAGAGCGGCGTGACGTTGCGGGCGTCAGGCATCAGTGCGGACCAGCGAGTTTCCATGGGGCTCCGGCGGCCTTCGCGAAAAGGTAGGCCTACGAAAAATGAGAGCCCATTATATAACCAACATAATACCAGTCAATCAACTGGTTCCATGCTGGTATGATTTGGCGCAAAGCCTTGCTGAATAAGGCTTAGAGGGGCATTCGCAGGCGCTGGAGAAGGTTTTTTGGAGCCCAGGATTTACCCGTATTGGGCTTCGGGAACGCATCTGGCCGGCTTTAAGCAGGGTTTCAGTACGCTGACACTCTGCCGCGATCGATACCTTTTTAATACCAGTGCCGACCAAGCCTTTGCCGGCGTGGCTTTTGTAATGGGGTGCGTTCCAATATAGTGCTGAGTAGCAAGCTATAACAATCCCCTGGGAGCAGCATTTGACAGATTCCGAGGCGCTGAGGCGCGCTCAGGCCGTCCGCCATTTCAACCGCTTCTATACCCGACACATTGGCGCACTGCATGAGCATTTGGCAAAGAGCGCGTTCTCATTGACCGAGGTGCGCGTACTGCACGAGCTCTCCCGCGGACGTCCTCAAACGGCCTCGGTGCTCGGGCGTTCCCTCGGTCTCGACAGCGGTTATCTCAGCCGTCTGCTGACCAGCTTCGAACGACGCGATCTGATCACGCGCCGCCCGTCCGAGACGGACGCGCGCCAGTCGCTGATCGCCCTCACGGACAGCGGCCACGCCGCGTACGCACCGCTCGATAACGCGGCGATCGAAGAAGTGTCGATACTGCTTTCCGGCCTCACGGCCCTCTCTCAGGATCAGTTGATCACCGCGATGAAGACCATCGAACGGCTGCTCGGCGACAAGCCGAGGCACGAACTCGTGGTGCTCCGCCAGCCGCGCCCAGGTGAATGCGGCTGGCTCGTGCATCGGCAGGCGCAATGGTTCGCCGCGCAATACGACTGGGATCCATCGTTCGAGGGATTGCTCGCGCGGGTCGTCGCCGATTACACGCAACGCAACGATCCGGTGCGGGAGATGTGCTGGGTCGCCGATCAGGAAGGCATGGTGGTCGGCTCGGTCTGCATCGTCGGCCTGTCGACGACAGTGGCCGGCGTGCGGCTGCTGTGGGTCGAGCCAGATGTGCAGCGGCTGGGGATCGGCACGCAGTTGGTGAGCGAATGCGTGCGCTTTGCGAGGCGCGCGGGCTATACGAAGCTCACGCTGACAACGGCCGCCTCGCTCGAACAACCACGGCGCCTGTGCGAGCGCACCGGGTTCAGGCTCGCCGGCACGGCGGCTGAGCGCCGTTTCGGCAAGGACCTGATGATCGAGCGATGGGAATTAGGCTTGTAGCAAGCGTCGCCGCTTAGAACGACGGCACCACCGAACCCTTGAACTGCGTCTTGATGAACTGGCGCACGTCTTCCGACTGGTAAGCGGCCACCAGCTTCTTGACCCACGGCTTGTCCTTGTCCTGCGTGCGCACGGCGATCAGGTTCGCGTACGGGCTATGCACGTCTTCGAGCGCGATCGCATCTTTGGTCGGCTGCAGGCCGGCGGCCAACGCGAAGTTCGTGTTGATCGCGGCGGCGTCGACGTCCGACAGCGAGCGCGGCAATTGCGCGGCGTCGAGTTCGACCAGTTTGATTTTCTTCGGATTGTCGGCGACGTCGAGCGGCGTCGCGTTATTGCCGTTCGTGCCCGCGCCGGTCTTCAGCTTGAGCACGCCTTGCGCTTGCAGCAACAGCAGCGCGCGGTTTTCGTTCGACGGATCGTTCGGCACCGCGACCTTCGCACCTTGCGGCAGATCCTTCAGCGACTTCAGCTTCTTCGAGTAGATGCCGAGCGGCGAGATGTACGTGAGACCGGCATTGACGATCTTGTAGCCGCGCTGCTTGATCTGGCTATCGAGGTACGGCTGATGCTGGAAGCTGTTTGCGTCGAGGTCGCCGGCGTCGAGCGCGGCGTTCGGCTGCACGTAGTCGTTGAATTCGACGACCTTCACGTTCAGGCCTTCGCGCTTCGCCACTTTCGTGACGACTTCCCAGATCTGCGCGTCAGGGCCGCCGATGGTACCGACCTTGATGACTTTGTCGTCGGCGTGCGCGCCGAAGCTGGTGAAGATCGCCGTGCTGGCGACGACTGCCGAGAGGGCTTTGAGGATGTTTCTGCGCTGCATGTGATTCTCGCTTGTTTCTAATCGACGGCTTGATCGGTGACGTGATCGATGGCTCATCGACTTCTGATCGGTGTCAGATTCGGGTGGAAGCCGACGGCGGACATTGCTTTTGACAATGCGCCGCCGACTGGACCTGAAATGGTCTCATAGTCCCGGCGAGATGGGAAATATCACGATCGCATATGGTTATGCGCGTTGAACGGCGCGGGACCGCGTGCTCATGAGAGGCACGCGGTCGCTGCAGCGGAGAATCAGAAGGTGGTCCAGTCGTCGCCGGGCGGGGTGGCTTTCATTGCCACGGTTGATGCGCGTGGCGCGGTCGAGGCGGCAGGCTTGGCGCTCGTTACATGCGCGGGTGATGCCGAGGTCGGCGCGGCGGACGCTCTGGCGGGAGCCGACAGCTTCGGCTCCGCGCGCGACGATGCCGACGCAGAGTGCAGTGCCGTGCCGATTTCGCGCATTGCCGCCGCCGTTGCGGCTGCTTGCGGCGCCGCAGCCGTCGCCGTAGCCGTCACTCTCCGCGCCGCCACCGCAGCCGAATTCTGCACGGCAACGTCCGCACTATTCACGCGAAACGCGCTCACTGTGTCACGCAGACGCCCCGCCTGATCCTGCAACGAAGCCGCCGCGGCGGCCGCCTGCTCGACCAGCGCCGCGTTCTGCTGCGTCACCTCATCCATTTGCGTGACGGCGCGCCCGACTTGCGAAATGCCGCTGCTCTGCTCTTCGGATGCCGCCGCGATCTCGCCCATGATGTCGGTGACACGCTGCACGGCTTGCAGAATTTCGCCCATCGTCGTGCCGGCCTGCTGCACCAGCGTCGAGCCGTTATGCACGCGTTCCACCGACGCGCTGATCAACTGCTTGATCTCCTTCGCCGCCGTTCCCGAGCGCTGCGCGAGGCTGCGCACCTCGCCCGCGACGACCGCGAAACCGCGGCCCTGCTCACCGGCGCGCGCCGCTTCCACGGCCGCGTTCAACGCAAGAATGTTGGTCTGAAAAGCAATGCCTTCGATCACGCCGATGATGTCCGCGATCTGCCGCGAGCTGTCGTTGATCTCGCCCATCGTGCCGATCACGCGGCTCACCACGTCGTTGCCGCGCGTCGCGATTTCGGACGCGTTATGTGCGAGTCCGCTCGCCTGCCGCGCGTTGTCGGCGTTCTGCTTGACCGTCGCGGTGAGTTCTTCCATGCTCGCCGCGGTCTCCTGCAACGAAGCCGCCTGCTGCTCGGTGCGCTGCGACAGATCGCCATTGCCGGCGGCGATCTGCTGCGTCGCCGACGCAATGGATTCGGCCGAGCGACGAATCTCGCCGATGGTCCGCTGCAAACGGTTCTGCATTTCATGCATGGCCGCCATCATGCTGGTCTTGTCCTGCGGACGAACGTCGACCACCTGCGTCAGATCGCCTTGCGCGATACTCGCCGCGAGCCGCGCCGCCTGGTCAGGTTCGCCGCCGAGGCTCGCACGCACGTTGCGGATAATCAGCACCATCGCCAGCGAGATGATCGCGCCGATGACCAGCACTACAGCCAGGTGGCCGAGCAGCGTCTCGTAGTACACCGTGTCGATGTCCTTGATGAACACGCCGCTCGTGATGTTCCAGTCCCACGGCGCGAAACGCACCACGTAGCTGATCTTCGGCACGGCCGTTTCGCTGTGCGGCAGGCGTCCGCGATACTCCGCGAAACCACGGCCGCTCGCCTTGGCCGCGTCGACGATCGCCACGTACAGGAGCTTGCCGTCCGGGTCCTTGAAGTCGCCGACCGGCTTGCCGGTCATTTGCGGCAATGTGGGATGCATCAGCACGACGGGCTTCGAATCCATCACGAACAGGTAGCCGGATTCGCCGTAGCGCATGGTCGAGAGACGGGCGAGCGCTTCGCGCTGCGCATCGGCCTCGCTCAGCTTGCCGCTTTGCGAAAGCGCGTAATATCCGTTCACGATGCCCTGCGCGGCATCGACCAGATTCACCATGCCCGCCTTGCGCTCGGCCAGCATCGTGCTGCGCGTTTCGACCGCGCTCCACAGCCCGACGCCCAGCAGCCCCAGCCAGACGAGCGCGAGCGACAGCCATAGTTTGCGATTCAAACTCATCCTGCTCATTGTTGTGGTCTCTCTCGTGTGATTCGTGTTCCGTTCGCAGTCGCAGGCACGCGACTGCGTATCGCGCGCAAACGATTGCTATAGATATAACGGCAAGACAAACGGGCAACTTGAGAGACGCTGCAAGGAAACCAACCGCCTGGCGAGGATGGCGTGCGTGCAGCCAGATCACACGCGCTGAATCATTCTCTGACCGATAATCCGAGGCTGCGGCCGCACCTTTTAGCGGCACATTCCATTGCGGAGAGAACGCCCATGTACGTCATCGACCTTACCTACACCGCACCGCTCGAACGCGTCGACGACGCGCTGGAAGCCCATCGCGCATTTCTGACGCAGCAGTTCGAAGCAGGCGTGTTCGTCGCCGCCGGGCCGAAAGTGCCGCGCGACGGCGGCATCATTCTGGCGGTGCGCATCGAGCGCGATAAGCTGGATGAGATTCTCGCCAGCGACCCGTTCGCGCAGCAGAACCTTGCGCGTTACGAGGTGACGGAGTTCAAGGCGACGCGGCTAGCGCCCGGATTGAATTTGCCGATGCCGGCTTAAGTCTTGAAGCGCAAGGAAATTTGAAAACGGGCGCGTGATACGACACGCGCCCTTACGGCTGCGCGTGTCAGTCGAGCAGCAGCTTGATGTCGTGCACCCACGGCGTTGCGCCTTGGCCGTCGCGCGCGAACAGACGCAGCTTGCCGTCCGTATCGAACACATAGCTCGCGGCCGTGTGATCCATCGTGTAGCTGTCAGGCGTCTTGCCCGGCACCTTCGCGTAGTAGACGCGGAAGTCCTTCGTGATCTTGGTGAGCTGCGCCTGATCGGCCGGACGCAAGCCGACGAACGTCGGGTTGAACGCCGGCACGTATTGCGCGAGCAAAGCCGGCGTATCACGATCCGGATCGACGGTGACGAACAGCACCTGCACGCGCTTCGCGTCTTCCGGGCCGAGTTGCTGCAACGCTTGCGAGAGCTCGGCCATGGTGGTCGGGCAAACGTCCGGGCAATGCGTGTAGCCGAAGAACAGCACCACCACCTTGCCTTTGTAGTCCGCCATGCTGCGGAGGTGGCCGGCCGTGTCGGGCAGCGAGAAGTTGCTGCCGAACTGGGTATTGCCCGTGATGTCGAGATTCTGGAACGCCGGCGGCTGCTTGCCGCAGCCTGCGACCAGCAAGGCGCCACCGAGCGCGCAAGCGATCACGGCAGCACGCGCCATGCGCGCGAAGCGGTTATTGAGCATGGTATTACGCGCCGATCAGGACGCGCGCATAGTGGTCGATCAGCAGCGCGGCGAATAGCAGCGAGAGATAGACGATCGAATAACGAAAGGTCTTGCGCGCCAGATCGTCCGAATACTCGCGATAGATCTTCCACGCATAGGCAAGGAATACGGCGCCCAGCAGCACGGCCGACGCGAGGTACACCACGCCGCTCATGCCGGAGATGAAGGGCATCATGGTGACCGCGAACAGGATCACCGTGTACAACAGAATATGCAGACGTGTGTACTTCTCGCCGTGCGTGTTCGGCAGCATCGGCAGGCCGGCGTTTTCGTAGTCTTTGCGGCGATACAGCGCGAGCGCCCAGAAATGCGGCGGCGTCCACACGAAGATGATCAGCACCAGGATCCAGGCGTCGCCGGGCACGTGGCCGGTGACCGCGGCCCAGCCGAGCGCGGGCGGCATGGCGCCCGAGGCGCCGCCGATCACGATGTTCTGCGGCGTGGCAGGCTTGAGCAGCAGCGTATAGATAACGGCATAGCCGACGAACGTGGCCAGCGTGAGCCACATGGTGAGCGGATTGGCGAACGTGTAGAGCGTCCACATGCCGAGGCCGCCGAGCACGGCCGAGAACAGCAGAATCTGCGTGGTGGTGATTTCGCCGCGCGCGGACGGGCGCCACGAGGTGCGGCGCATCTTGGCGTCGATTTTCTGCTCGACGAGGCAATTGATGGCGAACGCCGCGCCGGCCAGCAACCAGATGCCGACGGTGCCGCCGATCAGGGGAGTCCACGGCACCATGCCAGGCGTCGACAGAAACATGCCGATGACGGCGCAGAACACGGCGAGTTGCGTGACGCGCGGCTTCGTCAGGGCGATGTACTGGGAGACCCGGCTACCGGGCGTTTGGGAGAGTGTTGTGCTGTCCATGTGGAGTCACGCTGGCGCGGCATCGCGCGCAGGGAGCACGGCGCGGCCGGGACGGCTATAAGCGATCCGAAAGTTTAACATAACGAGCAGAAGCAGCAGGATCGCGGCCCCCCCGTTATGCGCGACCGCAATGGGCAACGGCCATTGCAGAACGATGTTCGACAGCCCGGTGATGAACTGGATCAGCACGACCAGCAGCACGCCGTTTGCGGGCCGCCGCAGCGACTCGAAGCGGCGCAGTTTGAGCGCGAACCACACCAGATACGCGACCACCACGATGGCGAACGTGCGGTGCGTCCAGTGGATCGCCACCAGCGCATCCTGCGTGATCATGTCGCCGTCGCCGGTCATGCCGAGCGCGCGCCACAGATGGAAGCCGTGCGCGAAATCCATCGGCGGGACCCATTGGCCGTTGCAGGTCGGGAAATCCGTGCACGCGAGCACCGCGTAGTTCGTGCTGACCCAGCCGCCCAGCGCGATCTGCGCGATCAGCAGCACGAGACCCGTGATCGCCGCCGCACGCCAGCGCGCGGCCTCGGGCTCGTAAGCGGGCAACGGCGTTTGCCGCGCGGCCAGCCAGCCGAGTGTGCCCAGTAGCGCGAGTCCGAGCAGCAAGTGCGTTGTCACGATGATCGGTTGCAGCTTCATCGTCACGGTCCAGGCGCCGAACGCGCCTTGCACCAGAATCAGCAGCAACAGCGAGGTCGGCCACCACGGCGATACATGCAGCGGGCGTCGCTTGATACGCGCCGTCCACGCGATGAGGGTCTGCGCGATGATCAGCACGCCGATCGCCATCGCGAAGTAACGGTGGATCATTTCGATCCAGGCCTTCGTCATGCTGACCGGTCCGGTGGGCATCGCCTGATGTGCGGCCGCGATCGCCGCATGCGCGATGAACGGCGATGATGTGCCGTAACAGCCCGGCCAGTCCGGACAGCCAAGCCCGGAATCGGTGAGCCGTGTAAAGCCGCCGAACATCACCAGATCGAGCGTGAGGAAGGTGGTGAGCCAGACCAGCTTGCGGAATTTGTTGTCGTCGGCCTTGACCCACACGTAGGACAGCGGCAACAACGCGATACACAAGCCGATCAGAGCCAGTTGCAGTACGAACATCTCTCTTACCTATATTGCGGCGTCAGCCGATGCGCGACCATTTGAGCAGCTTGGTCAGGTCGCCTTTGATCTTGCCGGGGTTCGGATCTTTCGGGAAACGCATCATCAGATTGCCGTTCGGATCGACCAGGTAAATGTGGTCAGTGACTTTGGTGCCGCTATCCGTTGGCAGCCACGCGGACACCTGCGCCGGATCGGCGATCATCATGTCGGTGTCGGGGTAGGCCTTTTGTATCACGTCCGCGACGTTGCCTGCATCGGTGCGCAGCCATACTTCCACGACGCGCTCGCGTTCCGGGCCCTGAGCTGCGCGGATTTGTCGCATGAAGTAGAGCTTGGTGACGCACGCTTTGTCACACGCGCTGTTGTCGACGGAAATCATCAGCCAGTGGCCGCGCAGCGTGGCGAACTTGACGGGCTTGCCATCCTCGCCGGTGACCGTGAGCGAATCGGGAATCGGGCGTTGCGGTTCGACCAGCGTGCCGTAGCTCGTGGTGCCGCCGGCCGGCCGGATCACGTAGTACGTGAAATACGACACGGCGATCGGTGCGGCGCAGATGATCGCCACCAGCAGCAGCATCCAGCGGCCGCGTTGCCACGAGCCTTTGCCGTTGGGTTGGCCGGGCGTGGCTTGAGACGTTGAGGGTTTGCCGGCTTGCGGCGAACGGGGAGATTGCGTCGACACTACTGGACCTCTATCAATGATTTGCGCGGCTTGTGACTCGAACTCTGGCCACAGACCGCATGTGCTGCGTTACACGCCCGGCGCGTGCTCTTTCTTCGCGGCGCGGCGCGCGGCATACAGGCCGAAGACCAGCGCCGCGGCCGCCATGCCCCACCACTGGAACATGTAGCCATAGTTGCGTTCGACGCCGCTAGTCGGCGCGGGCCAATCGCGCACCAGCTTGTCGCCGTCGTCGCTCAATTGCTGAATCACGAACGATTGCAGCGGCAAGCCGGTTTCCGCGGCGTACGCGGCGACATCCAGATTCTGACGGATCAGTTGATGCTCGGCCGAACCGCCCTGCCCCAACTCGTAAGCGCGCGACGCGTCGGCCCGCGCAATGCCTTCGATTTCGATGTCGCCTTGCGGCGTGGTGTACGGCGCGATGGTCTCGCGGTTGTTCATATTGCGCGGCAACCAGCCGCGATTGACCAGCACGTAACCGCCGTCGGCCAGTTTAAAAGGCATCACGACGTAAAAGCCCGGCTGATCGTTATATGGACGATTATCGAGGTAGACGACCTTGTCCGCGACGAAACTGCCACGCGCTTTCACGCGATGAAACTCGATGTCCTTCAACTGAACCGGCGCGGCGCTCACCGCTTGCGCGGGCGCGTTCTCGAACTGCGTGATGTGCGCTTCGAGCGCTTCCTTCTGATGCGCGCGGTCGCGCTGCCAGAAACCTAGCCGCACCGTCACCACGATCACCAGCAGAATCAACAGCGCGGGAACGAGGCGGAACTTCATCGCGCACGCTCCAACGTCGCCTGCGACGTCACGGGGAACGCACGGCAAACGCAGGCTCGCGGTGCGATAATAAACGTCTTGCCTCTGCGCTTCCTGGTTTCAGCCGGTTCCATGCACATTCTCGTTCCCATCGCCTTCGTCCTGATCATCGCCAGCATGGTGTCGGCGCTGTACTTCATGATGCATGACAAGGGCAAAACCAAGCGGATGGTCTGGTCGCTCGCCACGCGGGTGGGCCTGTCGATCTCGCTGTTCCTGTTCATCCTGTTCGCTCACTGGATGGGTTGGATTCAGTCGACCGGTATTCCTTACGGGCGCTGAGCCCGGCGGAACAATCTCCACGCCGCCAAACAAAACGCCGCCCTGACAGGGTCGAGGGCGGCGCTGCATAGGTCTTGCATACTGCTCGCGCGCCGCGCCCCGAAGGGCGTGGCGCACATGGCCTGCACACATTCCGGCTTGCCGGTCGGCGCAGGCGGGACTGCGTTACAGCCAGTACACGACGACGTACAGCCCGAGCCACACGACGTCCACAAAGTGCCAATACCAGGCCGCGCCTTCGAACGCGAAGTGATGCTCCGCCGTGAAGTGACCGCGAATCATACGCGCCAGCACGACCGCCAGCATCGTGCCGCCGAGGAACACGTGGAAGCCGTGGAAGCCGGTCAGCAGGAAGAACGTCGAACCATACACGCCCGACGACAGCGTCAGATTCAGTTCGTTGTACGCGTGGAAATATTCGAAGCCTTGCAGGAACAGGAAGCAGACGCCGAGCACGAGCGTTGCAGCCAGCCAGATGATCGCTTTCTTGCGATGATCTTCACGCAGCGCGTGGTGCGAGACCGTCAGCGTCGCGCCCGAGGAAAGCAGCAGCGCCGTGTTGATGGTCGGCACCGGCCACGGCTGCATCGACTTGAAGGTCGAAACCAGCGCTGCCGGACCGTTGTTCGGCCACACCGCCGAGAAATCCGGCCAGATCAGCTTGTAATCGAGGCTACCCAATTGATGCAGCGCGATCTCACGCGCATAGAACAGCGCGCCGAAGAACGCACCGAAGAACATCACTTCGGAGAAGATGAACCAGCTCATGCTCCAGCGGTACGACTTGTCGACATTCTTGCCGTACATGCCGCCTTCCGACTCGGCGATCGCGTCGCCGAACCAGTGCCACAGCGTAAAGAGCAGCCACAACAAACCGGCGACGACGCCGATCGGCGCCCAGTCATGTTCGTTGATCCAGGCCGCAAGCGATCCGAGCATGACCAGCAACCCAACGGCGGCGCTAATCGGATGCCGCGACGGATGCGGTACGAAATAGTACGGGCTCTCGTTTTGACCGCTCATTCTTGATTCTCCACTTCAGTCCAGTTGTTCCGGAATCTCCGGCTGTATCTTCGGCGGCGCGTCGATACCGCACCGCTTCGCTCTAATTCGTGGGCGCTGTTCGCCCGATTCTACGTGTGCGCCGGGCACTTCACCCTACTACGGCCCGTACGATCAGAATCAGCACCACGATAAAAATTGCCGCGCAGATCAACGCTGCCGCGATCACGTGCAGCGGGTTCAACTGCGTGGCGTCCGCCTCCAGATCGCGACGCTTGCGCACCCCGAAAAACGACCAGAGCACCGCACGCATCGACTGACCAAAACTGCTCTTGCGCGGGCTGCCGCCGTTATCGCTCATCTCTTTTCTTCTTCCTTCGCCTGCGGCGCGAGCCGTCAGGCGGGATTGGCGGCGGTGGCCGCCGCGCGTGTATCCGTATTGGCCGTGGGTGCTGCGCTTCCGGCCGTGGCCGCTGCCGGCGTACTCAATTCAAAGAACGTGTACGACAACGTGATCGTTTTCACGTCTTTCGGCAACTTCGGATCGACCACGAACACCACCGGCAGGCGCTTCGTCTGATTGGCCGTCAACGTCTGCTGCGTAAAGCAAAAACACTCGATCTTCTTGAAGTACTCGGTGGCCTGCTTCGGCGCGTAGCTTGGAATGGCTTGCGCCTGAATCGTGCGCGCCTGTTCGTTGCTCACCTCGTACATCACCGTCGTCACTTCGCCCGGATGCACGTCGAGACTGCGCTGCTCCGGCTTGAAACCGAGCGGGCCGCGCGCGTTCGCATCGAATTCGATCGAAATCGTGCGGCTCATGTCGACCTGCGTATTCTTCGCCTCGCGCACCGTGGCGTCACGCTGTACGAGGTTGTTGATGCCGGTGATCTGGCAGATTGCGCGGTACATCGGCACCAGCGCGAAACCGAAACCGAACATCATCAACGCGACGATGAACAGCTTGATCAGCATCGAACGGTTAAAAGAGCGGTCGGCCTGAGCCGGCGGTTGCGTCGACATCTCAATCCTCAACAAACCTGCACACAGACTTGGATCAGTCCGTCAGGAAAACCACTTCTGATGGATGATGACGCTCGCGAAAAAGACCGCGGCGATCACGAACATCACAAAACCGATACGCCGGTTGCCTGCGCGAATCTGTTCCGGCGTACGTCTTTCCAGTGAATTGCGCGTCATGCTCGACTTTCTGAATACCTGCTTTCGTGACTACCGGTCGACAGCCACCCCTTAGGCGGCTGTCAGGTTCTGGTGGCGATATAACTTGCGGCACCAGAACCCGCTACCTCACCAACTACCGATTATTCGACGGTCGGCGGGTTTTCGAACGTGTGGAACGGAGCCGGGCTCGGCACGGTCCATTCGAGGCCCGTTGCGCCGTCCCACGGCTTGTCTCCAGCCTTTTCGAGTTCGCCGCCGCCACGGTAGGCCGGCAGTGCAACCGCGAACAGGAAGTAGACCTGCGCCAGACCGAAGCCGAACGCGCCGATCGAGATGACCTGGTTCCAGTCCGTGAACTGTGCCGGGTAGTCAGCATAACGACGCGGCATACCTGCGAGGCCAACGAAGTGCATCGGCAGGAACGCGAGGTTGAAGAAGAACAGCGATGCCCAGAAGTGGATCTTGCCGCGCGTTTCGTTGTACATCCAGCCGGTCCACTTCGGCGCCCAGTAGTACCAGCCGGAGAACAGCGCGAAGAGCGAGCCCGCCACCAGCACGTAGTGGAAGTGCGCGACGACGAAATAAGTACCGTGATACTGGATGTCGAGCGGGGCCATTGCCAGCATGAGACCCGACAGACCGCCGAACGTGAACACGATCAGGAAGCCGACCGCGAACAACATCGGCGTTTCGAAGCTCAGCGAACCGCGCCACATCGTCGCGACCCAGTTGAACACCTTCACGCCCGTCGGCACGGCGATCAGCATGGTCGCGTACATGAAGAACAGCTGGCCCGTCACCGGCATGCCGGTCGCGAACATGTGGTGCGCCCACACCATGAACGACAGAATCGCGATCGACGAGGTTGCGTACACCATCGAGCTATAGCCGAACAGCGGCTTGCGCGAGAACGCCGGAATCACCTGTGACACGATCCCGAACGCCGGCAAGATCATGATGTACACCTCGGGGTGCCCGAAGAACCAGAAGATGTGCTGGTACATGACCGGGTCGCCGCCGCCTGCCGCGTTGAAGAACGACGTGCCGAAGTGGCGGTCGAACAGCACCATGGTGATCGCGCCTGCCAGAACCGGCATCACGGCGATCAGCAGGTAGGCGGTGATCAGCCACGTCCACACGAACATCGGCATCTTCATCAGCGTGAGGCCGGGTGCGCGCATGTTCAGGATCGTCACGACGATGTTGATCCCGCCCATGATCGACGAAGCACCCATCAAGTGGACCGCGAAAATCGCGAAGTCCATGCCCGGGCCCATCTGCGTGGAAAGCGGCGCGTAGAGCGTCCAGCCAGCGGCGGTCGCGCCGCCCGGCGAGAAGAACGAGCCGACCAGCAGGACAGCCGCCACCGGCAGAAGCCAGAAGCTGAAGTTGTTCATGCGCGCAAAAGCCATGTCCGATGCGCCGATCTGCAGCGGCACCATCCAGTTCGCGAAGCCGACGAAAGCCGGCATGATCGCGCCGAACACCATGATCAGGCCGTGCATGGTGGTCAACTGGTTGAAGAACTCGGGACGCATGATCTGCAGGCCCGGTTCGAACAGTTCGGCACGGATCATCAGCGCCATCACTCCCCCGGAGAGGAACATGGTGAACGAGAAGATCAGGTACAGCGTACCGATGTCCTTGTGATTGGTTGCGAACAGCCAACGACGCCAGCCATGCGGCGTTTCGTGAGCATGGTCGCCGTGCACGTGTTCGTGGCCTGCGACTACATCGTGTCCGATGCTAGACATGACAATCTCCTAAAGCGAATACTGCGGTGCTGACCATGAACACGTCAGGCAGCCGGGCTGATCTGAACACGCCGGGCTTCTTTCGCGTCGCTGCCGCCCGTGATCGTTTCCGGCTTCTTCAAAATAATATGGTCTTCGGCAATGCCGGCTGCTTTCAACGCGTCGCGCACGGCTTCGGCGCGGCTCTTCGCGAGCTTCGCGTTGAGGTCGGCGGAGCCGGTGGCGTCGGTGAAGCCCGACAGCGTGAATTTCGCGTCCGGATGCGCCTTCGCGTAGGCCGCGGCTGCGTCGACTGCCGCTTTCGCGTCGGCCGGCAACGTGCTCTTGCCGGTTTCGAAGTAGATGCTCGCCGGCAATGCTGCTTGCGTTGCCGCGCTGTCCGAAGCTGCCGGTGCCGCCGCTGCCGCGCCCGAGGCGCCGGATGCTGCCGCCGCCCCCGAAGCCGCTTCTGCGCCGCTCGCCGCTGCGCCTGCATCGGCCAGATGGTTGCCGCCTTCCGGCAGCTTGCCGTTACGGGCGTCCGCAACCTGCTTCGGTTGGAGAATGTCGCCGGTGTGGTTGCCCCACGAGTTACGTTCGTACGTGACCACCGAAGCGATTTCGACGTCGTTCAGCGTAGGCGCCCACGACGGCATCGCGTTCTTGCCCTTCAGCACCAGGCTGACGTGCTCGGCGATCGCGCCGTTGGCGATCTTGCTGCCGTCGAGCGCCGGGAATGCGCCCGCGCCCTTGCCGGTCGGCTGGTGGCAGACCGCGCAGTTCGCCGCGTAGACCTTGCCGCCGCGCTCCATCAGCTCGGCCATGGTGTAGGTCTTGTTCGGATCGTCCTGGCCGGCGGCCATTTTCTTCTTCTGCGTGTCGACCCACTTCGCGTAGTCGTCGGCGGACAGCACTTCGACCACCACCGGCATGAACGCGTGTTCCTTGCCGCACAGTTCGGTACAGAAGCCGCGGAACGTGCCGACCTTGTCAGCCTTGAACCACGTGTCGCGCACGAAGCCCGGAATCGCGTCCTGCTTCACGCCGAAAGCCGGCACGTACCAGGAGTGGACCACGTCGTTCGCGGTGGTGATGATGCGGATTTTCTTGTCGACCGGGACGACCAGCGGATTGTCGACTTCCTGCAGATACGTGGTGGAAATCGGCTCGCGGCCATCGGTTTCCGCACGCGGCGTGGCCAGCGTGGACAGGAAGTTGATGCCTTCGCCCGGGCCCTTCACGTAGTCGTAGCCCCATTTCCACTGATAGCCGGTGACCTTGATGGTGACGTCGGCGTTGGTGGTGTCTTTCATCGCGACCACCGTCTTGGTGGCGGGCAGGGCCATCAGCACGACGATGATGAACGGCACGATCGTCCAGATGATTTCGACGGTGGTGCTTTCGTGGAAGTTGGAAGCTTTGTGGCCTTTCGATTTGCGGTGCGCAAAGATCGAATAGAACATCACGCCGAACACGCCGACGAAGATAACCAGGCAAAGAACCAGCATGAACATGTGGAGGCTGAAAAGCTCCTCAGCGATTTTCGTCGCAGGCGGCTGGAGATTGATCTCGTTGACGGCAGGGCCGCCCGGAACATCGCCCACTGCCAGGGCCGCGCCGGCGAAAAGCAGTCCGCTCATCGCCAGCACGCCCATGAGGGCTCGCTTGATTGTTTTCATAGCTTCCTTACCCAAAATTTCCATTCAAACCCTCGACCCCGCTGGCAGGTTGCCTCGCGCTCCCCGTGAACGCCGCGCGACTCCACGCGTCTAAGAAAACGTCTGGGTCGCCCCAGGTTTTCTTCCCCCTTGGAGGGCCCGGCGCCAAGCGCCAGGTTTGGGGGCCCCTAACAACGCGTGAGCCACATACGCAATTCGCCTGCGAACTGCGCGCGCCGATACTGCGCGAGATGTTGCCCGATCATGATCGTCTGCCCGCGCGAGACCAGTTTGATCCGGTCACGCGGTGTTGCGCCCGCCTCGATCCGCACCCAGCGCGGATTGAACTCGAACTGCGTAAGCTGCTCGGCGCTGACCTGCTCGATGACGAGCCGGTTCTGAAACAACCGGATACGCTCGTAATCCACAGCATGACGCGCATATATGGCAAACGCGATGCCCACCGCCAGCAATTCGACACCGGTGAACGGCAACACCAGCCAGGCGCCGACCAGAACCAGCATGAAAGCAATTGCCAACGAGAACAACGCAAGCGACACGTAGAAACATACGAACTGCCGCGGCGATATCGAACAGTTGCGTTTCATCGTCCAGTCTTTGAGAACTGGTTCTGAATCCGCCAGCAGATCTGATGCTCCCATCGCTGCCTCCCGCCGATTGTCTCCAATCGCCGCCCGCGGCCATTGCTGGCGACCATTATTCCGGCCGCTCGATCACCGCTGCGCCATCTTATCTTGCTGCCCTGTGCCTCGGGCCTGCCGCCCCAAATGTGGGAACTCCGGGCGACAAACTGACGCATTATAGGCGCGATCCATAGCATCCACAAGCAAGCCTCTATTGGCCCACAAGCCAGGCGCGACAAGCCTCCGCGCCGTTTTGACGCACCTTTTGCGCGTCTTTTGAAGCGGTAATTTCAGACATAACAGATGTCCTCTTTACCGCCTCGTCGATTCCTCAACGATTCCTTGACGAACCGCGCCCGATGTCCTCGATTCGGACGATGCCATGACCTTCCGCCGTGGTGCGCGGCACGGCTTTCCATGCGTGTCCGTAGATCACTTCGAAGGTCAGCGCGATCGTGCCGTCGGCACGCCGACGGGCTTCGAGGGCCGCCAGCAAAGCCTTGTGCAGCCGGCGCGCGGCGGCGCTCGACGACGCTTCGCGCTCGAACGGATAGGCGCCCCAGCGGCGCACGTCGGCGAGCAGCGACTGCGGCGACTTATAAGTAATGGTGAGCACTTCCTGGTCCATCACAGGAATCTCGAAGCCGCTTTCGGCCAGCATGTCGCCGAGATCGTGCATGTCGACGAAGTCGATCACGTGCTTGCGCGAGGCAACGCCGTGCGCGGCCTCGACTTCGGCGTAAGCGCCACGCAATTCCTTGAGCGAGTCTGGACCGAGCGTGCTGAACATCAGCAGGCCGTTGACTTTGAGCACGCGCTGCCACTCGGGGAACACCAGATCGGGCCGCGAGTGCCAATGGAGCGCCAGGTTGGACCAGATGAATTCGAAGGCGCCGGCCGCGAAGGGCAGCGCCGAAAAGTCGGCTTGCGCGAAACGCGGACCGCGGGCGCCGAGCGCTTTGCCGAGCGAGGCCGGCAGGAAGCGCCGCCAGCTCGTGTCGCCGGAATCGTGTTGCAGCGCGCGCGTGAGCATGCCGTGCGACAGGTCGGAGCCGAACACCGGCGCTTCGGGAAAGCGCTCGCGCAAAGCGGGGATGTCTTCGCCCGCACCGCAGCCGGCGTCGAGCACGCTCGCCGGCGTGACCTTGATGTAGTCGAGCCGCTCGCGCATGCGTTGCGCGATTTCACGAGGCAGGAACGCGACGTCGCTGAAAGTCGCTGCGCGGCGGTCGAAGATCCGCCGGAGGCGCCGGGAATCATAGGCCGGACGGCCTGATTGAGCGGGAGTTGGGGACATGAGTGTCGTGCTGGCGTGGAGCAGGAAGTATACTCGCTCGCTTCCGTCCATTCAGCGTGAGAGGCCTTCGCGGGCGGTCCAATCATGCCATTCCGACCCAATTCGTCATTTTCCGGCGGCAGATTCGCGCGTTTCGCGCGCACCTTGCAATCGGCCTGGCCGCGCGTGATGCACGCCGCGTTGCCGAACCTCTGCGCGTTATGCGGCAATTTGTCGCATACCACGCTGTGCGCCGGTTGCGACGAAGCCTACTGGAACGAAAGCCGGTTGCGCTGCACCGTCTGCGCGGTGCCCTTATCCAGTTCGCGATTGGCAGCGCGCACGCAATATCGCTGTGCGGATTGCATCGGCGAGCCGCCGCCGTTCGACGCGACCTTCGCCCTCGCCGACTATCGGGCGCCGCTCGACACGTTGGCGGTCGGCCTGAAATTCCGCGCCCGGCTGATGCTGGCGCGCGAGTTCGCACAACGGCTCGCACGTCTTGCACAGGACTCCTGGCAAGACCTTGCTGAATGGCCGGATGTGATCGCGCCCGTGCCGCTTGCAAGCAAACGTCTCACCGAGCGCGGCTACAACCAGGCCTGGCAAATCGCGGGGCCGCTGGCCCGCGCGCTGCATGTACGCAGCGACGCGACCTTGCTGAATCGCGTGATTCACACCGCGCCGCAGTCGCGGCTCGATCTCGACGCCCGCCGCCTGAACGTGGGCCGCGCTTTCAAGGTCGCCGGGTCCGTGCAAAGGCTGCACGTCGGCATCGTCGACGATGTGATGACGACCGGCGCCACGCTCGAAGCGCTGGCGCGCACGCTCAAGGCAGCCGGTGCGCGGCGGGTCACCAACTTCGTCGCGTTGCGCACACCGAAAAACTAGTCTCCACCTGAGTTCACCATGTTCAATGTCGTTCTCGTAGAACCGGAAATCCCGCCGAACACCGGCAACGTGATCCGCCTGTGCGCCAACACCGGCGCCCGGCTGCATCTGATCGAGCCGCTCGGCTTTCCGCTCGACGACGCCAAGTTGCGCCGCGCCGGCCTCGACTATCACGAGTACGCGCAGATGAACGTGCACGCTGACTGGGCGGCGTTCATCGCCAAGGAATCGCCGGACCCGGCGCGCATGTTCGCCTTCACCACGCGCGGCTCGGGCCGCTTTCACGAGCACGCGTTTCAATCCGGCGACTGGTTCGTGTTCGGCGCCGAAACGCGCGGCCTGCCCGACTCGGTGCTCGACCAGTTCGCCAACGAGCAACGCGTGCGCCTGCCCATGCGTCCGGGCAACCGCAGCCTGAATCTATCGAATACCGTCGCGGTCGTGGTGTTCGAAGCGTGGCGTCAGACCGGCTTCGAAGGCGGCGCCTGACGGCGTTTCAATTCGGCCTCGTAGCGCGCGAACATGGTGTCGTCGAAACAGGCGAACACTACTTGCTCGATCTGCGGCGTGCGCGGCAACGTGTCGAGCACCGTGCCGACCGCAATTCGCACGGCCTCGTCAGCGGGAAAATGGTAGATGCCGCAACTAATCGCGGGGAACGCGATGCTGTTGCACTGCGCCTCGCGCGCCACCTCGAGCGAGCGCTGATAGCAGGACGCGAGCAAGTCGGCCTCACCATGCGTCCCGCCACGCCAGACCGGGCCGACGGCATGAATCACATGTTTAGCCGGCAGACGGTAGGCGCCGGTCAGCTTCGCGTCGCCGGTCGCGCAACCGCCCAACGTTTCACATTCGCGCAGCAAATCCTTGCCGGCCGCGCGATGAATCGCGCCGTCCACGCCGCCTCCGCCCAATAGCGACGTATTCGCGGCGTTGACAATCGCATCCACGGCGAGCGTCGTGATGTCGACCACGCGTGCTTCCAGCGTGCAACGGTTGAGTCTGAGCATAGGAACCTCGCTGATCCGAAGCGTCGATAAAAACGTGGACAGCGATAGCGGGCAGCCGTTCAACGCTTTTGCGCGCTAAACGGCTGAAAGACAAGGCTTATTCAGCTTTGGAGTCGCGCCGCAGCAAGGCGCTGACGGCGTCGCGCGGCGCCACGCCGTCGAACAGCACGGCGCAGACCGCCTGCGTGATCGGCATCTCGATTGAATGAGCGCGGGCGATCGCGAGGACCGCTTGCGCGCAACGCACGCCTTCGGCCACGTGACCGAGGGCGCCGAGAATATCGTCGAGCGTGCGGCCCGCGGCGAGTTGCAGGCCGACCGTGCGATTGCGCGACAGATCGCCGGTTGCGGTCAGGATCAGATCGCCCAGGCCGGTCAAACCGGTGAACGTTTCCGCCCGTCCGCCGAGCGTCACGCCGAGGCGCGACATTTCAGCGAGGCCGCGCGTGATCAGGGCCGCGCGTGCGTTCAGACCGAGGCCGAGGCCGTCGGCGATGCCCGTTGCAATGGCCAGCACGTTTTTCACCGCGCCGCCCACTTCCACGCCGACGACGTCGTCGCCGGTATAGATGCGCATGGCGCCATGATGAAACGCGGCGACCGTACGCTCGCGGCACGCCGCCGACGCGCTCGCGATGGTCAGCGCGACCGGCAAGCCCTGCCCGACTTCGCGCGCAAAGCTCGGACCGGACAACACGCCGTTACTGCCGTGCTCCGGCAATTCGGCCGCGACCACCTGGTGCGGCATCAACTGCGAATCGGCTTCAAAACCTTTGCACAACCACACCACATGCGCCGGCACTTTACCCGCATCGCGCATGGCCTGAAACAAACCGCGCAGTCCGGCGACGGGCGTCGCCACGACGCATAACGCATCGTCGGCGAGCGCGTGGTCGAGCGCCGCGTTCAGATCGGCTTCATAGCGAAGCGCCGGCGGCAAAGCAACGCCCGCCAGATAGCGGGCGTTTTCGTGCGAAGCGGAGAGATCGGCAATGAGCGCAGGCTCGCGCGCCCACAACACCGTGTCGTGCCGTACGGCCAGATGGCCGGCGAGGGCTGTGCCCCACGCGCCGGCGCCAAGGACAGCAACCTTCATAGCCGGCACTGCCTGCGGCACTTTAGTGCGTGACGCCGTTTTGCGCCGCGCCGTCCTGGCCACCCATCTGCGCGAGGCGTTGCTCGTACAGCGCCTGGAAGTTGATCTCGGCGAGGTGGATCGGCGGGAAACCGGCGCGAGTGATCGCGTCGGCGATGTTCGAGCGCAGGTACGGGAACAGTATGGTCGGGCAGGCAATGCCGACCAGCGGATCGATCTGCTCAGCCGGAATGTTGCGGATGTCGAAAATGCCGGCTTGCTTGGCTTCGATCAGGAACGCAACCTTGTCCGACACCTTGGCCGTGACCGTGCCCGTGACGAGGATTTCGAACACGGTGTCGGCGAGGCGCTCGGCCTTCACGTCGACTTCGACTTCGACCGAGGGCATTTCCTGCTCGAGGAAGATGCCCGGCGAATTCGGCTGCTCGAGCGACATGTCCTTCAGGTAGATGCGCTGGATGTTGAAGAACGGCTGGTTATTCTCGTCGGACATGATGAAGTGATTCCCTGATAGGTATGCATGGCGGCGGCCCATGCTTGCATGGGCCGCCAGATCGTTGCGGCGCGCCGCCCGCCCTGAAGAGGCGAGGCCGCGCCGGCTTGGTGTTCATCCGCCCTGCTCGCGCGCCCGCGGGCGCGCGAATTCAGGCGGTTGCTTCGAGCAGCGGCATCAAACCGCCCGCGCGATCGAGCGCTGAGAGGTCATCGTACCCGCCCACATGCGTCTCGCCGATGAATACCTGCGGCACCGTGCGGCGACCGGTCCGGGTCATCATTTCCTCACGACGGGCCGGGTCTTTGTCGATCAGTACCTTTTCAACGTGCTCGACGCCGCGCGACTTTAAAAGACGTTCGGCCATCTGGCAATACGGGCACACCTGGGTGCTGTACATGATCACTTTGTTCACTTCGCTGCTCCTTGTTTCACAACCGGCATGCCGGCTTTCTGCCAGGCGTCGACACCGCCTTCGAGAACATGCACTTCCGCATAACCTGCATCCTGCACGATACGCGCTGCCTTGTTCGACTGCTGGCCGGTCTGGCATACCAGCAGCACCGGGTTGCTCTTGTTTTTCACGAGTTGCGCGACTTTTGCCTGCAACTCTGCAAATTCAAGGTGCCGTGCCGCGGGCAAATGCCCTTTGGCGTAGTCGGCGGACGGACGCAGATCGATGACCGCCGCATTGCGCCGGTTGATCAGTTGCGTGGCTTCAGCGGCCGACAGGCCGCCACGGCCGCGCCGGCTGATCGTCGGCCACAGCAGCAACCCACCGGAGATGAGGACGATCGCGATCAGTACAAGGTTTGTGTAATCAGTGAAAAACTTCACGGAAAATCCGCCGAAAAAGGGAGAAATCGGAAAGGGCAATCCAGCCATTATAAAATAACCATCTGACGCGATGGCGGCGCTCCTCTAGAGGACCTCCGCGGCGCTTGACGGCTTCTTCACTACCGACCGGCAATCTCATGTACAAACTCGTTCTCATCCGCCACGGCGAATCGACGTGGAACAAGGAAAACCGCTTCACGGGCTGGGTCGACGTCGACCTTACCGAGCAGGGCAACAATGAGGCGCAGCAAGCGGGCGTGCTGCTGAAGGAATCGGGCTACACGTTCGACATCGCCTACACGTCGGTGCTCAAGCGCGCGATCCGCACCTTGTGGCACGTGCAGGACAAAATGGATCTGATGTACCTGCCGGTGGTGCATTCGTGGCGTCTGAATGAACGCCACTACGGCGCGCTGTCGGGGCTGAACAAGGCGGAAACGGCCGCCAAGTTCGGCGACGAGCAGGTGCTGGTCTGGCGCCGCAGCTACGACACGCCGCCGCCGGCGCTCGAACCGACGGACGAGCGCGCACCGTACGACGATCCGCGCTACGCCAAGGTGCCGCGCGAGCAACTGCCGCTCACCGAATGCCTGAAAGACACGGTCGCGCGCGTTCTGCCCCTGTGGAACGAGTCGATTGCGCCGGCCATCAAGTCGGGCCGCAAGCTCGTGATCGCGGCCCACGGCAACTCGATCCGCGCACTGGTGAAATACCTGGACAATATTTCGGACGACGACATCGTCGGCCTGAATATTCCGAACGGCGTGCCGCTCGTCTATGAACTCGACGAAAACCTGAAGCCTATCAAGCACTACTATCTGGGCGACCAGGAAGCGATCGCCAAAGCGCAGGCCGCCGTCGCCAAGCAGGGTAAGGCGGCGGGCTGATCTGCCATCTTGCCGCCATGCTGCTGTCAGAAATGCAGCGCAATGGCGGCAAAAGGGCCGCGCCGCCCGGCAAGACGCACCGGTCAGCGCGGCTCACGTCATTTGCGAGCGCCCTTCTGGCCGCCATCAGTCCGTTACGGCACATTACTTCATCGTTGTGCGCGCAATCCCACGAACCGGGCCCGGCGCGTGCTGTCGAATCACGATTGGCTGCGCCGCGCCCTGAGTTGGCGGGTGTGCAGTTATACTTGTCCGTCCCCATCTCTATCGACGCTGCCACGCGCTTCCGACCGCAACAGACTCTATGCGAAAGAACCTGAAAAATATCGGCCTGATTGCCGCGGGCCTTGCTACCGGTGTATTTGCCACCCTGCAACTCTCGGCTTCGGCCCAGCAACCCGCCAGCGCAGCGTCGAACGCTGTTGCACCGCTGCCGCTGGACCAACTCAGGCTCTTTGCCGAAGTCTTCGGGCAAATCAAGCACGAGTACGTCGAACCGGTCGACGATAAAAAGCTTCTCACCGCCGCCATCAAGGGCATGGTGTCGAGCCTCGACCCGCACTCGTCGTATCTCGACAAGACCGATTACGAAGAACTGCAGGAGCAGACCAAGGGTCGCTTCGCCGGTCTCGGCATCGAAATTTCGTCGGAAGACGGATTGATCAAGGTGATTTCGCCAATCGAGGATACGCCCGCGTTCCGCGCCGGCATCCGTCCGGGCGACCTGATCACGCGTATCAACGACAAACCCGTGCGCGGCATGACGCTCGACCAGGCGGTCAAGCAGATGCGCGGCGACCCGGGCACCAAGGTCACGCTCACGATCTTCCGCAAGACCGACGACCGCACGTTCCCGCTCACCGTCACGCGCGCAATCATCAAGGTCCAGTCGGTCAAGATGAAGATCCTCGCGCCGGGCTACGCCTATGTGCGGGTAACCAGCTTCCAGGAGCGCACCACGCCTGATCTGGCCGCGAAACTGCAAGACATCGCGCGTCAGCAGCCGAATCTGAAGGGCCTCGTGCTCGACCTGCGCAACAACGGCGGCGGTCTGCTGCAAAGCGCGGTCGGCGTGGCCGGCGCGTTCCTGCCGCCGAATTCGGTTGTGGTGTCCACCAACGGCCAGATTCCGGATTCGAAACAGGTCTATCGCGACACCTACGACAACTACCGCTTGCAATCCTTCGACAGCGATCCGCTGAAAGACGAAGCGCCGATCTTCAAGACCGTGCCGATGATCGTACTGACCAACGCGTACTCCGCGTCGGCGTCGGAAATCGTCGCGGGCGCGCTGCAGGATCAGCATCGTGCGCTGATCGTCGGCAAGACTACGTTCGGCAAGGGTTCGGTGCAGACCGTGCGCCCCATGACGGCCGACACCGCGCTGCGTCTGACCACGGCGTACTACTACACGCCGAGCGGCCGCTCGATCCAGAACAAGGGCATCCGTCCTGACATCGCGGTCGATCAATACGCAGAAGGCGATCCGGACGACGCACTCGTCACCCGCGAAGTCGACTACTCGAATCACCTTGCGAACACGCAAGACCCGAACGAGAAGAAGGAAGCGGAACAGCGCGAACAGGAACGCATGGACCAGTTGCGCCAGCTCGAAGAGCAGAACGATAAGAAGACGCCGGAACAGCGTCAGAAGGATCGTGAGCGCAAGCCGGTGGAATTCGGTTCGACCGACGACTTCATGCTGCAACAGGCTCTGAACAAGCTGGAGGGCAAGCAGGTGCAGGAATCGAAGTCGCTGACCGAGCGCCGTCTCGCGCAGAACAAGCCGGCCACGTCGGCGTCCGCGCCGGTCGCGGTGAAGCCGACGCAACCGGTGCCGGGCGCATCGGGCCCGGTACCGGCGCCTGCTTCGCAAAGCAACTAAGCAGCAAAACCTGACGTGTCTTCGCAGCGGAACATGCTGCGAAGACACGCTGTCATACCCGGCACCAGCAAGAACACCCGCTCCCGGCGCGATTAAAATATCGAAAACGCGCACGGCAGGCCCATCGGTCCTGCATCTCAGCGCGCGACACATTCACGCGCCCCGCCATGAACGACGATCAACTCCTTCGCTATTCCCGCCACATCCTCGTCGATGAAATCGGTATCGAGGCGCAGCAGCGCTTTATCGACGCGCACGCGATCATCGTCGGCGCTGGCGGCCTGGGTTCGCCCGCTGCGATGTATCTGGCGGCGGCCGGCGTCGGCCGCTTGACACTCGTCGATGCCGATACGGTCGACCTGACCAACCTGCAGCGGCAGATCCTGCACGTGACGGCGTCCGTCGGACGCAAGAAGGTGGAGTCCGGGCGCGACGCGATCGCACGGATCAATCCCGAGGTCGTGGTGAACGCAGTGGCCGAGCGCGTCGACGACGCGTGGCTCGACGCGCACGTGCCGAATGCGACCGTCGTGCTCGATTGCACCGACAACTTCGCGACGCGCCATGCGATCAACCGCGCCTGTGTTAAGCACGGCGTGCCGCTGGTGTCGGGCGCGGCGTTGCGCTTCGACGGCCAGATCAGCACCTTCGATTTCCGCGACCAAGCTTCGCCCTGCTATGCCTGCGTATTTCCCGAGGACCAGCCGTTCGAGGAAGTCGCGTGCTCGACCATGGGCGTGTTCGCGCCGACGGTCGGCATCGTCGGTTCGATGCAGGCCGCCGAAGCGCTCAAGGTGATCGGCGCAATCGGCACGCCGTTGCTCGGCCGCCTGATGATGCTCGATTCGCTGCGGATGGAGTGGACCACGATGCGCGTCGCGCGCCAGCCGGATTGCCCGGTATGCGGGCAAACGCACACGGCTTGACGCCAGCGCCTCAACCGCACGCTGATAAAGAAACGCCGCACAACGTGCGGCGTTTCTTTATCTGACGGAGCGAGCGCGGCGACTCAGGCCAGCATCACGCGCTTGAGCGCAGCCTGCACTTCTTCCGGTTCGAACGAAGCCAGCACATCCGCCACCGGCTTCTCCAGCGTCTTCAGATGCGAGCGCAGCACTTCCTGCTTGACCACCAGCAACTGGCTCGGATGCATCGAAAACTCGGTGAGGCCCATGCCGAGCAATAGACGCGTCAACGCCGGATCCCCCGCCATCTCACCACACACCGAAACCGGCACGCCGGCCCGCTTCGCTTCGCGCAGCGTGAACGCGATCAGATGCAGCACGGCCGGATGCAGCGGGTCGTACAGATGCGCGACCGAGTTGTCCGCGCGATCGATTGCGAGCGTGTACTGGATCAGATCGTTGGTGCCGATCGACAGAAAATCGAGCCGCTTCAGGAACAGCGGCAACGCGATCGCGGCGGCCGGGATCTCGATCATCGCGCCGACTTGCACGTTCGGATCGTAGGCCATGCCCGCGTCGTCGAGCTGGCGCTTGGCTTCGCGAATCAGATCGAGCGTCTGGTCGATTTCCTGCGCATGCGCGAGCATCGGAATCAGAATCTTCACCGAGCCGAACGCCGACGCGCGCAGAATCGCGCGCAACTGCGTGAGGAACATCTGCGGCTCGGAGAGGCTCCAGCGAATCGCTCTCAGCCCCAAGGCCGGGTTCGCTGCGGTTTCGTAGCCGTCGCCCCCGCTCATCGAATCGAGCGGCTTGTCGGCGCCCACGTCGATCGTGCGGATGGTGACCGGCAGGCCGTTCATCAACTCGACCGCGCGACGGTACGCGCCGAACTGCTCTTCCTCTTCCGGCAAACGGTCCTTGTGATTCATGAACAGGAACTCGGTGCGGAACAGGCCGACGCCCGTCGCACCCGCGTCGATCGCGGCGAGCGCGTCGTCCGGCAACTCGATGTTCGCGCACAGTTCGATGCGGGTGCCGCACAGCGTCTGCGTGGGCGAAAACTTCAGCCGCTGCAGCTTGCGCTGTTCGAGCGCTTTCTCGCTCTGCCGATATGAGTACTCTTCCAGCACGATCGGCGCGGGGTCGACGATCACAATGCCGTGATCGCCGTCAACGATGATCAGGTCGTCCTGACGAATCAGCGCGCTCGCGTGCTGCACGCCGACCGCGGCCGGAATGCCCAGGCTGCGCGCGACGATCGCCGTATGCGACGTGCGGCCACCGAGGTCCGTGACGAAACCCTGAAACGTCTGGGTCTTGAACTGCATCATGTCGGCCGGCGCGATGTCGTGGGCGACCACGATCATCTCGTCGCAGGCGCCGTGCACGCCAGCGCCCAGCGCCACCGACGCACCGGCAAGCGCCTTCAGCACGCGCTCCACCACCTGTTCGATGTCGGCTTTGCGCTCGCGCAGGTACTCGTCTTCGATATCGTCGAAATGACGCGACAGGCGCTCGAGTTGTTCGGTCAGCGCCCACTCCACGTTGTAGCGGCGCGTGCGGATCAGGTCGAAGGTTTCCTGCACGAGCATCGCATCGTTCAGGATCATTGAATGAACGGTGATGAACGCGCCCATTTCACTGGGCGCGTCCGCGGCGAGATCGGCGCGCAGCGTGTCGAGCTCTTGATGCACGTGTTGCTGGGCCGCGCGAAAGCGTTCGATCTCGCTCTCGATCTGGGCGGGTTCGATCAGATAGTGGTCTACGTCAAGTGCAGCCGGGGCGATCAGATAAGCCCGCCCGATGGCGATACCGCGTGACACGGGAATTCCATGCAGCGTGAAGGACACGCGCACCTCCTCTAGTTGTGTAATGCCGCGGCAAACCGCTGCAATGCTCTCAGACACTGGTCGTCATTATAAATTCCGCGCCCTTTGCAGGTGCGCTGGGGCTGTGTGCAGTGCAGCACGAAATACCGTAAGCAGCCGTATTGATGCGCCTTCATCCGTCTCGCGTTTCGGCAATGCGAATCCTGCATGTGCGTCTCGACGCGCGCGCCCTCACGCGCGTTCCGTCTAGCCATTGTCACGCGCTAAAAAAAACGCCGCGGACAACCGCGGCGTTTTTGCTCATCGCAACGTGGACGCGTTAGCTCACTGCCCTTCGCCGAATTTATCGGCAATCAGTTTCAACAATGCGTCCATCGCTTCTTTTTCGTCCGAGCCTTCCGTTTCGATCAGCACCGTGCTGCCGATGCCCGCGGCCAACATCATCACACCCATGATGCTCTTGGCATTGATGCGGCGGCCATTGCGGCTCATCCAGATTTCCGCCTGGTAGTTGCCCGCGAGTTGCGTCAACTTGGCCGACGCACGCGCGTGCAGCCCCAGCTTGTTCACAATAGTCGTTTCCTGTTGCAGCATGTGATGGTCCGAAGCGCGGGTAAGTGTTGTGAAAAGTGAAACTGCTAAGCGGTTGCAATGCGTTTGACACCCTGACGAGTCGGCCGATCTATCTACAAGCCAGCCGAGTCGGCTTTCTGCGTCAGGTCCGCGTCGGCCGGCAAGGCCGGCAAGCACGCGCCACCGCACGCCGCATCGGGCGGCAGAGCCGGCAAACAGTCGCCGGACTCCGCAGTCGGCGCGACGGGCGCCGGGGTCGCCGGTCCGATTGCATGCACGCCCTTGGTGGCGCCGGCGAGTGCCTTGTCGACCAGCGTGTCGAGCGGCGTGGCGCGATAACAGACCGCGCGCACCAGCATCGGCAAGTTGACGCCGCACAGTACGCGCACGTCCGGCAGCGACGCGAGCCGGCCGGCGATATTCGCCGGCGTGGCGCCGAACATATCCGTGAGGACGAGCGCGCCGTTTTCTTCCTTGAGGCGCTCGATTTCCGAGTTCGCAAACGCAACCTGCTGTACGGGATCGCAATCCGGCGATACGTCGATTACGCCGATGCGAGCCGGCAAGCCACCATAGATGTGCGAAATACAATCGCGCAACGCGGTGGCGAACGGAGCGTGCGCAATGATCAGAATGCCTGCCATGTCAGCCTTACTGCAAAAGAACGGCCCCGAACCGTGGACCGGGCCAAAGCCCGGTTCGTCAGCGCCCTCTGCCGGCCGTGGGCCATCAGGGCCGGAACGCATCGTTTGACGAGCGGGCCGCCGCGCATGGCCTCGTGCCTGCGCCGGCGAAACACCGCTCGCCTACAGTCCGCAACCATGCCTGTGACACCCAACAAGTGCCAGCGATTGCGCCTGGCGCGGAGGAGCGGGCATTGTATCAGGCTCATTTTCGCGCCAAATCGGGCGTGCTGCGTGATGCGGATTTACTACACAGTTTGGGGGACATGGCGGGCATTCAAGTGCCGCCAATCGGCCGCGCCATCAAGCCGCCGCGCGCTCCAAGGCGTCGATGAACATGGCGGCGACGTCGAAGCCGGTTTGATCCATGATCTCGCGGAAACACGTCGGGCTCGTCACGTTCACTTCGGTCAGCCAGTCGCCGATCGCGTCCAGCCCCACCAGCACCAAACCGCGCGCGGCCAGCACCGGCGCCAGCGTATCGGCGATCTTGCGGTCATGCTCGGTCAGCGGACGCGCCACGCCGAGGCCACCTGCCGCGAGATTGCCGCGCACTTCATTGCCCTGAGGAATACGTGCGAGCGAATACGGCACGGCTTCGCCACCGATCAGCAGGATGCGCTTGTCGCCCTCCTTGATCTCGGGGATGAATTTTTGCGCCATCACCGAACGCGCGCCATCGTGACTCAGCATTTCGATGATCGAACCGAGGTTCATGCCGTCGGCCTTCACGCGAAACACGCCCATGCCGCCCATGCCGTCGAGCGGCTTCAGGATCACGTCGCCGTGCTCCTCATGGAAGGCGCGCAAGCGGGTTGCGTCGCGCGTAACCAGCGTGGGCGCGACGAACTCCGCGAACTCGCCGATCGCGAGCTTTTCCGAGTGATCGCGAATCGCCTGCGGTTTGTTGAAGATGCGCGCGCCGCCGCGTTCGGCCATTTCGAGCAGCCAAGTCGACGTGACGTATTCCATGTCGAACGGCGGGTCTTTGCGCATCACCACGGCGCTGAAGCTCTTGAGCGTGCGTGGCGCGGCCGGTTCGGCGTCGTACCAGACTTCGCGATGCAGATCGGTGACGTCGCCGACAATCGCAAAGCGCTGCACGTTCGCCTCGACGTCGCCACCCGTCCACGCCAGATGCTTCGGCTCACACGTGTACACCACGTGACCGCGGCGCGCCGCTTCGGCCATCATCGCGTAGGTCGAGTCTTTGTAGATCTTGAATTGCGTGAGCGGATCGGCGATGAAAAGAATGTCCATGAAGGTCCCGGTGCGCCCTGACGGGCTTGGCATTGATCGTAAATATAGTCGTTGAAAATGGCGATGGCGGCACGCATGCCGCCATCGACCACCCAAGGGGGCTTAGACCTGAATCGCTTCCGGATCGGTCTTTTCCAGTTCCACCGATGCGGCCAGCAGTCCGAGCCGCGCCACCACGCCGTACATATAGAAGCGGTTCGGCGGCGCCGCGCCGGGCTTGGCGTGCGCGTCGGGCAGCGCCGTATGCTCGAAGCCGAGCGGCACGAAGTGCATGCCCGGCGCGTTCAGATTCTGATCGCGCTCGCGGCTGCCGTGCACGCGATAGAAGCCGCCCACCACATAGCGGTCGATCATGTACACGACCGGCTCGGCCACTTCTTCCCCGATGCGCTCGAAGGTGTACACGCCTTCCTGCACGATCACGTCATGCACTTCGAGGCCGTCTTTGGTCGCGGCCATCTTGGCGCGTTCGCGCTTGGTAAGCGCGGCGACTTCCGACGCGTCGTGCACGGTCATCACACCCATGCCGTACGTGCCCGCATCCGACTTGATGACAACATACGGTTTTTCGGAGATGCCGTACTCGCGATACTTCTTGGCGATCTTCTTCAGCACCCCGTCGATCGCGTCCGTCAGCGCTTCCTCGCCGGTGCGTTCCTGGAAGTCGACGCCTTCCACGTGCGCGAAGTACGGATTGATCATCCACGGATCGATCTCGACCATCTTCGCGAACTTTTTCGCGACGTCGTCGTAGCAGGAAAAATGCGTCGATTTACGGCGCACGGCCCAGCCCGCATGCAGCGGCGGCAGCAGATACTGCTCGTGCAGATTTTCGAGCACAGGCGGAATGCCGCCCGACAGATCGTTATTCAGCAGAATCGAGCACGGGTCGAAATTCTTCAGGCCGAGGCGCCGCTGCGAGCGCTCGAGCGGTTCGAGCACGAGCTTCTGGCCGTCGGAGAGCGCGATCGTGACCGGCCCGTTGATGGTTTCGTCGAGCGTGCCGAAACGCACGTTCAAGCCGGCCTGGCGCATGATCGCGGCCAGACGGGCGACATTCTCGAGATAAAACGCGTTGCGCGTGTGGCGTTCGGGAATCACCAGCAGGTTCTTGGCGTCCGGGCAGATCTTCTCGATCGATGCCATCGCGGCCTGCACGGCGAGCGGCAACACCTCCTGCGGCAGATTGTTGAACGCGCCGGGAAACAGATTGGTGTCGACCGGCGCGAGCTTGAAGCCCGCGTTGCGCAGATCGACGGAACAGTAGAACGGCGGCGTGTGCTCCTGCCATTCGAGCCGGAACCAGCGTTCGATGGCGGGGGTAGCGTCGAGGATCTTCCGCTCAAGATCGAGCAGCGGGCCGTTTAACGCCGTAACTAGGTGCGGAACCATTGATCACTCGCAGACTGGAGAAAAAAGATTGTAGAGCAAATGCTTTGTCCATTTGGGGACGGTTTCTCCATTCGCAAGCGGACGCGAATGCATTCTCGCTATCGCCATGATAGGCGGGGAAAACTACCGTTTACAAGATAGCCCGCAAGAAAAAAGCCCGCCATGAAGGCGGGCCAAAATCGCTGCGCTTATTCGTGATCCAGCGAGCCCGGGAGCGCGGGCTCGCCGTGCGTTGCTTATTCGACGTGTTCGCCGTGCAGCGTCACGTCCAGACCTTCGCGTTCCTGTTCTTCTGTTACACGCAGGCCCATCACCATGTCGATCCCCTTCAGCAGGATGTAGCTCACCACACCGCTGTAGATCAGCGTCGTCAGCACGCCCTTGGCTTGCAGGATCACGCTGCCGTCCGCGCCGCCGATGTCCTTCACCGCGAACACACCGGTCAGCAGCGCACCCACGATACCGCCGATGCAGTGCACGCCGAACGCGTCGAGCGAGTCGTCGTAACCGAGCTTGTGCTTGAGCCACGTTGCCGACCAGAAGCAGACCACGCCTGCCACGATACCGATCACCAGCGAACCCGCCATACCGACGAAGCCCGAAGCCGGCGTGATCGCCACGAGACCCGCCACTGCGCCTGACACGATACCGAGCACCGACGGCTTACCCTTGGCTGCCCATTCGGCGAACATCCATGCGAGTGCTGCTGCCGCCGTTGCCACTTGCGTGGCGAACATCGCGAA
Organism: Paraburkholderia sp. BL9I2N2; assembly: GCF_004339745.1. Classification (GTDB taxonomy): domain Bacteria; phylum Pseudomonadota; class Gammaproteobacteria; order Burkholderiales; family Burkholderiaceae; genus Paraburkholderia. Next base: position 3,910,418 of record NZ_SMGP01000001.1, read on the forward strand.
ACCGGCACGGCCGTCAGCCGCCACTGCCGAACCCGCGTTGAAGCCGAACCAGCCTACCCACAGCATGGCGCCACCGATCAGCGTGAGCGTCAGGTTGTGCGGCGCCATCGCTTCCTTGCCGTAGCCGACACGCTTGCCGAGCACCAGAGCGCAGACCAGCGCCGCGATACCGGCGTTGATGTGCACCACCGTGCCGCCTGCGAAGTCGAGGATGCCCGCGCTAGCCAGCCAGCCGGTCGGTTCCCAAACCATGTGAGCGATCGGCGAGTAGACGATGATCGACCACAGCGTCATGAACACCAGCATGGCCGAGAACTTCATACGGTCGGCAAACGCGCCCGTGATCAGCGCCGGGGTAATGATCGCGAACGTCATCTGATAGACGACGTAGACCGTTTCCGGGATCGTCGGCGCGAGGTGGCTGACGGTCAGCGTCGTAGCCTTGTCGCCCTTGATGTAGTTCATGCCCGACATGAAGAAGCGCGAGAAGCCGCCAATGAACGATCCGCCAGGCGTGAAGGCGAGACTGTAGCCCACCACGACCCAGATGATCGACACGAGGCAGGTGATCGCGAAACTTTGCATCAGGATCGCGAGCACGCTCTTCTTGCGGACCATGCCGCCGTAAAACAGCGCCAGACCCGGAATCGTCATGAACAGCACGAGTGCGGTGGAGGTCAGCATCCAGGCGGTGTCGCCCGAATTGATCTTCGACGAATCGACCGAGAACGGCGCGGTCGGGGCAGCCGGCGCAGCGTCCGATGCTGCGGGTGCGGCGGCAGCCGCGCTGGCAGCCGGTGCGGCGGACGCGTCAGCGGCCGGTGCCGAAGCCGCGGCGGCAGCAGGTGCTGCCGAAGCGTCCGGCGCCGGCGCGCTCGCCGTCGTATCGGAAGCAGCGGCCGAGGCGGCTGCGGGGGCGGAAGCGTCGTCCGCGAGGGCGGCGCCGATACCGCCCGCGAGCAGCGAACCGGCCATCAGCAAGGACATCATTAATTTGCGCATCTTTCGTTTCCTCTTGTCGCTATCTGTGTCGCTATCTTTTGGTATTACAGAGCGTCCGCGCCGGTCTCCCCGGTACGGATCCGAATCACTTGTTCGATCGGCGTGACGAAGATCTTGCCGTCGCCGATCTTGCCGGTGCGTGCCGCGCGTTCGAGCGCCTCGATCGCCTGGTCGACGATGTCGTCCGAGACAGCGGCCTCGATCTTCACCTTCGGCAGAAAATCGACGACGTATTCAGCGCCGCGATACAGCTCCGTATGGCCCTTCTGGCGACCGAAGCCTTTGACTTCCGTCACCGTGATGCCCGAGACGCCGATGGCCGACAAGGCTTCGCGCGCCTCATCGAGCTTGAACGGCTTGATGATTGCGGTAATGAGTTTCATGAAATCCCTCGCTTAGTTGCGTAACCCGTTTGCGTAACCCGTGTTGCCTGACTTTCGTTGCGTAACTCTCGTGCGTTCCCGTAACACGTTCGCGTGGTCTCGTTCCGCTGCCGGTAAAAAGGCGCCGGCAGTGCGCGCGGGGCAGTAACAGCAACTCGCATGCCATGTTGTGTCAGACTGCGCACCGTGGCCGTGGCAAAAGGGGCGCAAGCCGCCCTGGCCGGACGGCCAACGTTGGCGGGGGCACGCTGGCGCGGCGTATGGATCGTTGCTAGAGTGTTCGAAGGTTTTGAACGCACGGGCGCGCACCAAAGGGGCTCATGCGGCAACGGCACGCAACGGGCCATGCACCAACACCGCCCATTCGCCGTCACAAAGCACAGGCGTAACGAAACATGCACAGTTTTTGTGCACCTAGGGGAACACCATGAAACAACCGAACGATGTTTTTAACGACTTTCAGGCCCGCATGAGCGAGCTGTTCAAGAACTCGCCGGCCAAAGATGTCGAACGCAACGTCAAAGCCATGCTGTCGCAGGGTTTCTCGAAGCTCGATCTGGTCACGCGTGAGGAATTCGATACCCAGACCCAGGTGCTGGTGCGCACGCGCGCTCGCCTGGAAGAGCTGGAACGCCGCGTCGCCGAGCTCGAACAGAAGCTGCCGGTCACGCAAACGCCGTAACGCTTTGCTCGCGGCGAAGTCGCCGCGCAGTGCTGCACATCACAGGCAAGCGAGCCGTGACGTCATCAGCGTTTTAGGGGACTTGCGCGCGCCTTCGGCGCGCCGTCCGACGGGAGAAAACATGTCGCTTGCCGTGGTGCGCAGTCGCGCGCCGGCCTCTGGCCGCGCGCCCGAAGTAACCGTCGAGGTCCACCTCGCGAACGGATTACCCTCTTTCTCGATCGTCGGGCTGCCTGATCTGGAAGTGCGCGAAAGCCGCGAGCGCGTGCGCGCGGCGCTGCAGAACTGCAATTTCGACTTTCCCGTCCGACGCATCTTCTGTTGTCAACCGCGTTTTGCGACTTTTTGCTCTAGGTAAGGTTTTCACTCTCTCAATTAGGGCAAGCCCCGCGAGGGGCGCGTCAGACGCTCAAGTGTGTGCAACTTCGGAACCGCCGTCAGGCGGCTGTCCACACCCTCGTGGTGTGGGCAGCGAAGTTGTGCACACGGGGAAGCGGCACGGCTTTAACTTCCCTGTATTAGCGGTTCGGACATTCGAGAGCCCGATGAAATTAGGGACTGGGAATGGTCGCTCGACAGGGAATCAGTTCTTCGCCCGTGGCAGCTTTACCGCTGAGTCCGCCAAAGCCTTCTTTCGCCCAGATTTCATCGGAATTGGCAGTTCATCCTGCTCGGTTAGCAACTGTGCCTCGCTGACTCCTAGCGCCATCGCCAATGCGACCAATGTGTCGAGCGCGACGTTGGCATTTCCCCGTTCGATTTGGCTTACATGAGTGCGATGCAAACCAGCACGGTCTGCCAGGACTTCCTGGGACATGCTCAGCTTGCCGCGAAATAATTTTAGATTCGTCGACAGTCGGTCTCGGACCGCTTCCTGACGTGCAATTGCTTCGTCTGCCATATGGGGCAGGAGCATCAATCATTGCAGCGCTTGAATCTACAGTTTGTAAATATCCAGTTTATAAACTGACAGTCTTTACTATTCATATTTAGTTTCGTAGACTTTGCTCATCTATGGACGTGGCGCGTGGATGTTGCCGACACGTAGGACTTGTCGCGCTGCTTGCTAGCGATTGTGGCGACGTTAACTTGCCGTTTTACCTTATACGAGGAACTGATGGAGACCCGGTGTAACGCTCAGCCTCATTTCGTTGGTCCCATGTGATGCTATTTACCGACAGCAGCTGGGAAGAGCCACATCCCATAAAGAAGAGGCTCATGCAGCCACTTCTTCCGTGGCGCTGCGTTGGATGGTCGGACCTCACGCTGAACTTTTTTGTCGTAGCCTCCTCTGGCGGTGCGGACTGCGCGAGCCCGGACGGTTGGCTGGTGGACGGTGCCGAGGCGCTGATTGAACTGGTATTGCATCTTGGCGATGTAACGTTTTCGGTTCACCTGTTGGCTCGCAATGAAGCTGACGCTTCCGTCACGCTGTGTCGAGTAAGCGGATTGTGGCAAGAGGTTCAAGCCGAAGATTCGGACGTCGTGCACTACTGGTATTCGACCACCGACGGAGAGACAAGACGGTGTTCGCCTGCGGCATCCGGTAGGCGTGTTAAGAGCCCGCGGTTAGTGAAAGTATTGAGCTTCGAAAACGGCTGAGTACGAGCGAGACTCGAAATCTGCGTCGAGCACCAGAACGAGGTCGTCCGAGAAGGCCCGCCATTCGTTAGGCGCGGACGTTCGACTTTGTCCTGCACCGGCAGGTTTGAAGTAGCAATACAAAGGGATGGATATGCCGCGGTCCGGAAGTAATACGAGCACTGATGTGCGACAAGTCATGCGAAATGCAGCCGTTGCGGCGATGCTGTCGGACCCAACAGGCGCTGAAGCAAGTCTTTTCCTATCCGATGCGGAAGTCGGGCGCCTCTTCAAAGCACACCTCATCCAAGTCATCGGCACCGCTACGTTGTCGAACTTGGATTTAAGTTCAACTCGTGAGGAAGACGAGAAGCAAGGGCGGCTGACCAACCGCCGAGCTTCAGAACTTCCGGGGTTGACCAATGTCTCTGCGGCGAACATAGAGCGGTACTCCCTTGTTCTACAAGGAAGGCTGCTTCCCGCTGAGGACTTTTGCAAAGCCGCAGGCATCACTGAGCAGAAGCTAAGCGAAGAAGTTGCGTCGTGCAGAGTGTTTGCTGTGGAATTCGAGTTCACGCAGTATTACCCAACGTTCGCCTTATCGAATTTAGTTAGCCCTAAGGATTTCGCGAGGGTCGTACGGCGCTTGGGTGACTCAACCGGTTGGGGCAAATGGAAATTCTTTACGACGCCATCAGAGTCTCTAGGAGGGCTCACGCCACTGAGGCTTCTAATGGGCGAGGAAGTGGAGCGAGCACTAGCCGCAGCTTCAGATTTCAAAGCACTAAGTGCGACGTTTTCTAGTATCACAAGAACGACGCCGGTCTCCGACTAACACCTACCGCCATGAATCCAATTGCAACCAATGGAGTACTGCGGCACTCTCGTCAAAAACGAGAAGCTCTTTCGCCTGAAGAAGCACGGCTGGCACTGATAGACCATGCGATTCATCGTGCAGTTGTCGCTGCCCTCCTATGTGACCCCATAGGCTGGAACGCACTTCTCGAGCTCCCCGATGAGGAGCTCGGGCGTATGTTTAAGAATCAGCTCTGGAGAGTCATCGGCGTGTCTACGATACTCAACCTAGACCTCCCCGCGTTGCATCAAGAGGGCGAGAATTTACGCAAGCGCATTCGTCGGCAATCGAAACTGCGTACACACGAGGATGCGATACAGAGTGAGTCGGCAAATGCCGAGCGCCACGCTCTCGTGGACCATGGAAAGTTGCTACGTATGGAAGACTACATTGGAGCGGCAGGAGTCACAGAGAAGAAACTGAGCAAATCTCTCGCTTCAGGGAAAGTCTTTAGCGTTGAGCTCGAAGGAGAGGTGTACATCCCTGGATTTTTTCTCTCCCCCATGATTCATCACAACGACTTCGCGAAGGTCTTACGTAGCTTGGGCGATACATCCGGTTGGAGCAGATGGGATTTTTTCACAACTCCGACAGAGGCTCTTGGTGGCGCCACGCCGCTCCAATTTCTCGCGATAAAAAAGGTCAAGCCTGTGCTGAAAGCCGCTGAAGAATTTACGAAGCGCTGAGCACAGCTCCTTTCGAGGCCGTGGAAGAAATTCTGGAATTCGTTTTCCGAAACTTACCGCTACTGCATCGGCTCCAAAATGTTGAGCCGGTTGTTGAGGAAGCCGCGACCTTTGCAGAGCAATACGCGCGGCTGTTCACGTAGGCACTAGACCGCAGTTTCTTACGTCTGCTCGCCATGAAAGAACTCCTGACCTTCGCGCTTAATAACCCCGCACTTCTGGTCGTGCCAGCAGTCGGGTTCGTACTCAGCCTGTTCGTGGTGCGCATCAAAAGGAGATACGTGAACGAAGGGATTTTGTTCAGGCGCAAGCCTGCGACAGAGCGCGACCACGACGCCTCAAAATCAGCGGAAAAAGAGATGAACTCGGACAACCATATTGACCTTGAGATTGCGCTTCGCAAGCTTCACGAATTGGGCCTAGAGGACGGGGACTTAGGATATGCCTACTGGCATGCAGTCGGACAGCTATTGAAACGAGCGGCCGGCATGCAAGCACAAATAGACGCACTCAGCAAGGAACTGGAGCAGTTGCGCGCCACGCGGCCGATACCCGATTGAAACGAACGCAACGCCGCGGCGACTGCGAGCTGGCTTCACTGTACATTCTGGATGCCCCCGCAGGCTTGTAACCTCTATGAACATGGACAACGATTCGCGGTCACCGGAAAACTACGTCGCCGTGAGCAGACTTCTCTCGAAGATTCTGCGCCACGAACCCGAGATAGTCGGTATCCGTCTCGACGGCCAAGGCTGGGTATCTATTGATGAGCTGATACGCGCAATAGAACGTACCGCACGTAAGGCGGGTGCGTCAAAGCGACTGAGGACATTGCCGGCAATCACGCGAGACGTCATCCTCGCGGTCGTGACCACAAACGACAAAAAGCGCTTTTCGCTATCTCCGGACGGCCTGCGGATACGAGCGGCACAGGGTCACTCGATAGGCGTGGACCTCGGATATGCCGATATGGAGCCGCCGGCTGTTCTTTATCACGGCACCGCTTGGAGCAACTGGGAGAGTATTGCTGCGGATGGATTGACGCCTCGGAGCCGGCACGCTGTCCATCTGAGCACAGACGTTGACATGGCAACGCGCGTAGGTGCTCGCCACGGTCCGCCATTGGTCCTCGTTGTGGCTGCCGCGCAAATGTACGCGGACGGATACACCTTCTCCCGCTCGGATAACGGCGTATGGCTTACTCCGGTTGTGCCGGTGGCATACCTGTCAAAGTGGACGTCCGACGAGCGCGGGCCAAGCCCATGAAGTTGCGTTCTCGCCCGTTCGAGCTGAGGTTGCGCGTCTTGGGACGCCCAGCAACATCAAACCACGTCGAAGCTGTCCGTTAGCCGGCGGCGACGCACTCAATCATCGCGAGCACGAGCCGTCTGAATATAGCCTCGATGCGTTAGTGCATGCGATTGCTTCTCCGGGACAGATTCACAGCGTTAGGCCTATCCTGAGACGCGGACGCGCGGCAGCAATGCTGGCAATTTCCGCGCAACCCGTCCCGCCCTGCTGACTCTTACGACTCAGAACGCATGCACGATGCCGACCACTACCGCGAGCTGGTTGGCGCCGGTCGCGACTGAGGTTGTCGACCCTGTCGCACTCAAAGCAGACTTCGCGCTGTTGATGACGTACGTGACATCCGTGTACAGAGTGGTGCGCTTGGATAACAGGTAGTCAGCATTGACGCCTGAGCTTATGGCATGCGCCGAAACCTTCCGGAACGCGTGATAGTACGAAGCCGCCGAAACGTGAAACGCTGGCGTTATCTTGTAGCGAAGGCCTCCGAATGCCATGGTCTGCGGCGGTGACGCCGCGAGCGTAGCGGCAATGTCGTTTAGAAGGACCTCGTAACCAGCGTACAGGGTCGCATTGCCGATGGCCCACGAGCCGCCCGCCAGATAGCGCCGCTCGCTGTCGCCAGACGAGGCAACACTCGTACCTTGCCGTTGCTCATAAACCAATGTCAGGTTAAATGGACCCTGGCGATACCGGCCGCCCATATCAAATTGCTTACCAACTCGGAACTCTCCCGGCACCTGGGCACCATTGGCAATCGTCGAATCGTAGCCAAAGCTGTAGAGCGCGTTCAACTCGAACGGACCGGCATGACCCAGATACGAGAGCGCGTTATCGGCCCGTCCAACAAACTGCGCATCCTGGGCGGACAAGCCATAGCTGGAGTAGTTGAGAGGGTCCAACGCCAGGGAAAAAGCGATACATCGGCGTCATCTGCCGGCCAGCCATCACCGCACCCAACCTGTCGCTCTCCAGGCCAACGAACGCCTGGCGGCCGAATAACCGTCCACCTTGCTGCAAGGTGCCGTTGTTCGTCGCGAAGCCCGATTCGAGCGTGAATATGGAGCGCAGGCCTCCCCCGAGGTCTTCCTTGCCTGTGAAACCCCAACGCGAATTGATGCGATTGCCGGTGTTCACACGAAACAAGGTGCCGGAGCCTTGCTTGGCTGCATGGGTGACATACTCGACGCCAGAGTCAAGGATGCCGTAGAGCGTCACCGAGGACTGAGCGTGAGCTGCAACAGTTGCCGATGAGCACAACGTAGCGGCGAACACAGTCCTCACCAGTCGCGTGGCGTGGTTCGATTTCAAGCCTGTCTCCTTACCTTATGTTGGTAGTTGTACTAACTTAGTGTTGCAGCGGCGCAAGTCGATTTTCGACTTGCGCCCGAGCTTTCGGCGTGAATTAAACCTGAGCGATGCGCTTGCTCACGAACAACATCGCTACAAGTCCGATGACCGGCCCTATGGCGAGCGTAAGAGCGGCAAGCACGATGGAATGTGTCCCGCCATATACGTGTCCGACCGCGAGCGGGGACACAGCGCTACCCATCTGCCAGATGGCGTTCGTCCAACCAGCGCTCGCTCCCGCCAGACGTTTTCCGGATGCATCGCTCACCTGTGCCATCAGAACCGGTAGGTAGCCATAGGCGAATGCGCCCAGAACCGGTGCGACGATGTAGAACTGCGTGACCGTCGAGCACATGCCGAACACCACCAGAGTGATGGCAAACGCAACCAGAATCAGAATGGACATGAGCCGACGCGAGATTCCGGGCAGGTCGGAAATCCAGCCGAGCGTGGGTTTCGCAATGACCGCGCCGATTCCGAAGGACGCGATAATCGACCCAGCCACGACAGGAGTGATGCCGTATTGGCGCGTCATCAGCGCATTTCCCCATGCGCCGAAGCCAACAGTCGCCCATAGACCGCCGCAACCTGCAATGGAAAGGAATATCAGATTGCGATTGCGCAAGAGGCCAAGCATCTCCTTTGCACTGTTGCGAGCCGGAGCCCGTTCGCCACCCGGGCGATTCTTGAGAAACAGAACGGAGACGATACCCCAGGCGAACGTGGCGACACCGAGCATGCGAAACGCGCTCGCCCAGCCGTACTGGGCAGAAACGGTGGGCACGATTGCATTGGCGAGCACCACCGCGAGCGATGTCGCTGTAGTGTAAATGCCCATCGCTCGACCGCGGTCTCGCGTGAACCATGCGGGAATCACCTTCATTCCGGCGGAATAATCAGCTCCGGCGGCAAAGCCCATTGCCAGCTGAATCAGAATGCCCACTGTCAGCGAGGTCGTCTCGCCAAAGAAGAACGTGAAGACACCGAGTGGAAGCAAGGCGAGCGCCATCATGGCCCGACCGCCAAGAAAGTCGGTCAGCATGCCTCCGATGATGTTCGCGACGACGTATCCCGCATAGAACGCCGTGACGAAGGCACCCAGGAGCGACACCTTGATACCAAGCGAGGCGCCGACGGGCGCTGCGACCGTGCTCCATGCGACGCGGTCTACGTAGCTGAGCAGAAATGCTGCCCACACGATGAACAGAGCAACCCAGCGGTAGGGGCTAGCCTCCGTCTCACCCGCGCTTGACGCGGCCCAGTCCGCGCCCGGCGCATCACCCGGTGACGTCAGGTTTTTTTCCACGACTCCTCCATGTATGGCGCGCTTACGCCGCCCTTATTCTTCTTCGGTTTCGACATCCGGCACGCAGTGTGCGCCGGGCGTGTATTGCAGGATTGCGGCGTTACAGGTCCAGCACAAGTCTCCTCGATTTCGAGCGCGAGCAGCACGGCAGAAACTGGTCGTTACGCGACTGCTCTTCCCGAGATAGAAACAGGTCGCGATGTTCCGGCTCGCCGTCGAGCACGCGGGTGAGGCAGGTTCCGCAAATGCCCTGCTCGCACGAAACGGGCACTTCGACTCCAGCGTCCGCGAGCGTTTGCGCCACCGTGCGGTCTGCGGGGACGGTTACAGTCTTGCCGGTGCGCGCGAGGCATACTTCAAAGGCGCCATCGGACGACGTATCGACGGCAGGTGCCAAGAAGAACTCGTAATGCAGTCGACTCTCTGGCCACCCGCTCAAACGCGCCGCATCAAGCACCGCATTCATGAAGCCTTGCGGCCCGCAGACATAGAGATGAGTATCCGGGGTTGCCTCCTGTAGCAGCGCATCAAGACGAAGGCGTTGTTGCTCATCCTCGTCGTCGAAGTGATACTGGACGCGTCCAGCCCAGGATGCGTCCGCAAGTCGCTCGAGGAAGGCCGCACGCGAACGCGAGCGTACACAGTAGTGCAGCTGGAATTCTTCGCCGGCACGGTCAAGGTGTTGTGCCATGCACAGCAGCGGAGTCAGTCCGATGCCTCCGGCCAGCAACAGGTGCTTCGCAGGACCGGACGCGAGAGAGAAATGATTGCGAGGCATGCTAACCCGCAGTTCATCTCCTTCTTTGACGGCGTCGTGCATACCTGCCGAACCACCGCGCGATTGCGCTTCCCGTAACACGGCAATCTGATAGCGTGCCCGCTCGTGCGGCGCGCTGCAAATCGAATACTGCCGCACATGCCCCGTTGGCAAGTGAACATCGATGTGTGAACCAGCATCGAACGCCGGCAAATCACGACCGTCCAAACCGGTGAGTTCGAAACTGACGATGCCGTCAGCCTCAATATTGCGCCGCGCAACCCGCACGGTCAGTGTGGAATCGTTCATGGCCACCACCGTCACATAATCGACATGCCGCCGTCGACCATCAGCGTTGTGCCGGTGATAAACGATGCCTCGTCGCTTGCAAGCCATAGAATCGGCCAGGCGACTTCCTCGGGAGACGCCCATCGTCCTATTAACGACGTGTCCTGCCTTTGTGTCTTGAGCACCTCTACGCTCTTTCCCGCTGCCTGCGCGCGGTTGACGTGAAAATCAGTCAACGTCGAGCCGGGACATATTGCGTTGGCGCGCACGCCATGCACCGCCTCCTCAAACGCAAGCGTGCGAGTCATGGCAAGGATGCCGGCCTTAGTCGCGTCGTAGAGGCCCATGCCTTTGCGGCCCGTGACCGCGAAGCAGGACGATACGTTGACGATGCTCGCCGATTTCGCTTTGCGCAATAACGGCAACGCCGCCTTGCAGTAGTTCGAGGTGCCCACCAGGTTCACCGACACCATGCTTTGCCACTCTTCCGGCGTCGCGTCGGCGAGTGCGCTGTAGTTGCGCATTGCGGCATTGTTGACGAGAACGTGAAGCTGCCCAAACGCACGTACTGCAAGCTCGACTGCCGCCGCCGCCTGGTCCGCGTTCGCAACGTCGGCCACATAGGTTTGAACCTTCGCCGCGGGGTCACGGCTGAGCAAGTCGTCGGCGACGTTCGCCAAGGCTTGTGAATTTGCATCGACGAGGATGACTGCCGCACCTTCGTCGCAAAACACGCGCGCGGTTGCGGCCCCAATGCCGCCTCCGCCGCCAGTAATCAGCGCGACTTTGTCTCTTAGTCTTGAACCTTGCATCTCACGCCGGCATGGTGCCGGCCTCCTTATACAGAGAAGAATGGTGAGCGTTGAGCGCGCTCAGATGGAGTAAATCGGCTGGCCCTTGCCATCCGAGAGATGGATGACAGCCCACTCTTGCGGTTTCTGGTCACGCGGGAGCAAGGCGCCGGCCGCGCGCACGCGCTGCTGGTTTGCATCGATTGCGGGCGGGTCAGTGTCAAGCTGCAAGGCAGTCGCTGCCTCATAGAGCATGCGTCGAGCCATTACGATGGCGCGGTCCGTCGGCAGCAGCTTCTCTTTGCTGTGGTCCTGAATGGGACCCATGCTTTCCTGCAGTGACGCGTCCTGCATCGCGAAGCCGAAGACGCCTGAGTAAGCGCGCTTGTCCTTTTGGGCCTGACGGTCAATCAGGTAGTCATTGTCCTTGTTCGCCTTCGGACGGAAGGTGCCCGGCTCGTATTCGCAGTGAATGCCCTTGCCTGCATTCAGGTCGTTCATCTCGTCCTCGGACAATGGACGGTCCGGACGGAAGTTGATACTCCACGCCCAGCAGGTATGGTCGTCAATTGGCACCCAGACATGGCCCGCCAGCGAGTGGTCGCCAAACGGAGGAATAAGCGTGTACCACGGGAACAGGTACTGTGTGATTCGCCAGTAGTAAGAATCCGGCTCGCCATTTCGGCGCCCGAAGAGCGTGAGACCGAACGGCTGTTTCTCGATTTCGAAGATAACGTTGCCGTCCGCCTTGATGTATTCGAGCGCTTTGGTGCCCTGGTGCATCGGGTCTTCGTCGACCTCGTAGCGGTGAACGTACGACACGTGGCTCGTGTCGATGCCGCCTTCCATCGCCTGCAAATAGTTGGACTCCTGCAGCCGCTTTGATACGAACACATGGTCCGGCGGCAAGTTGCACCACTCGAGGTCCGGCGGTGCCGGTTGCTTGTCCTTCGGACCCATGTAAGCCCACACAATGCCTGCGCGCTCGATACACGGGTACGCAGTGATGCTCATGTGCTTGCACGCCTGCGGCGCGGACGGTACCTCGACGCAGTCGCCGTTTCGGTCGAATTTGAGGCCGTGATACGAGCAGCGGATGCCGTTTTCCTCGTTGCGCCCGAAATAAAGCGACACACCGCGATGCGAGCAGAACTCGTTAATCAGCGCGGCATTGCCGTCCGAGTCCCGGAACGCAAGCAACTTTTCTCCGAGAATTTGCACGCGCACCGGCGGGCAGTCCGGCTCGGCGATTTCGCTTGCCAGCAGGGTCGGCACCCAGTAACGCCGCATCAGATTGCCCATCGCGGTGCCCGGGCCAGTGCGCACGAGCGTTTCCGACATGTTCTTGTCCATGCTCAAACTCCATTCGTAACGACGTTGTCCGTCTGGTGAGATTGTGTTCTCATTCTACGGACATGGAATTTGAAGTCAAGCATCTGCGGGTAGGTAGTTTCTCTACAATGGCGCAGACGGTATTGCCCAAGGGGACAGCGGAACATGGAAGAAAAAAAGGCGCACGAGAGCGTTCGTGCGGTGGAGCGAGCTTTGGACATACTGTTGGCATTCAGACCGGGAGATGAATCTTTAACCGTCGCTGAGTTGCTTGGGCGAGTGAACCTCAGCCGTCCGACGTTGTATCGGTTGCTAAGCACATTGGAGCGGGCGGGGTTCGTCGCATCGTCAGGCGAACCGCAGCGGTTCCACCTAGGAAGCTCGGTGGCGCAGTTAGCCCACGTCTGGCTGAGCGAACACAAAATCGCCGAACTGGCGCAGCCGGTGCTCCGCAACCTTTGGGAGGCGACATCCGAAACGGTCGCTCTGTTTGTTCCAGACGACACGTATCGACTTTGCGTGGCGGAACTGGAGAGTCATCAGCCACTTAGTTTTCGACGCGGTGTCGGATACCGCGAAAAACTGGTGCGCGGCGCCAGCGGCCGCACCATTCTTTCGCAAATGCGACTCACACCAGACGAATTAACGCGTTATCTCGCCGACCCTGCCCAAGATGTGTCGGCGTTGATTCACGACATCGAACAAATTCGTTTGAAAGGCTTTGGTACGAGCCAACACGAATTGATTGATGGCGCCGTCGCCGTTGCGGCACCCTTCTTCAACGGGGCCAATCAGGTCGCAGGCTCGCTATGCATCTTTGGTCCGAGCGTCCGGGTCACCGAGCAGCGGGTCGAGCAGTTTGCAGAGTTGCTTAAGCGCGCATCCGTTGCTCTATCTCGGCTTCTCGGCCAGCAAGGCTAGTGAGAATTCGGGGCCGCGGCCCGACATGGACACCCTCGTTGCTCAGTTCAAAGCTGAAGGCAACGAAGGGATGCTTGGCAGGAAGCGCCCAAATTGCGAACACCGGATGGCTGCGCGACCACTATCTTACTGTCACCAGCGATTCCACCAGACGGTCTCATTTCAAGGTATTGGCGTGGTGGGAATACGTACGGCCCGCGCGACTAACATCAGGGAATGTAGCGTTGCTCCCGAAGGTCGGTCAGCATTTCGATGTACATTTCTTCCGAATCGATGCAGTCATGGAATCCGTGCTTGCGCGCCTTAATCGTGCTCGTGATGTTGTCAAAAGTCGCCTCCGCACGTCGCGAAGGTGAGCATGTAGCCCGCTGTGCGCAAGAAAGCTTGCCTGACCGTCATTGGCAGACCTGTATCCGCATCCACGATTCGCAACCGCAAGACGCGCTTACCGGGAGACGTGCCCCATACGGCCCAAAGAATGCCGGTCACGAGAATCGGGACACACTGGCCTACCAGCAGCCATAAGACAAGGGTCGAAGCAAAGGCGTCAGGCGCCAGCAGCAGGTCGTGGGTTGACGGTCCGAGGCACAAAAAGCACGATGACGGTCCACCAAAGCGAATCAATGAACAAGGCACGGGCGCGCTGGGAATAGGTGGGGTAGCGCATGGCAAGGTCGGATTCTCCAGGCGATTGCAGCATCAGTCAGTTGGCCTTCGTCCAGCGTTTCATCTTAGCCTGAGCAAGTGCCGCGAATGCAACGTCGCCGCCGCAGAAACATTTGGCGCGTAGGGTGTTTGTAATATTATGACGGGTCGTCAACACGAAAGCGTCTCCAGCACCCTGTTCAATGCCCAATTCTGTTGAAATTTCTGCCGCCGTTATCTTTGCCCTTGCTCTCATTCATACGTTCGCCGTAGCACGCATTGAGAAGCTCTCGCACCGTTTCCCGCGGCATGCCGGCGTCTTCCACTTCCTCGCGGAGGTGGAGGTCGTCTTCGGATTCTGGGCGCTGATTCTGTGTCTCCTGATGTGGGCGCTCGTCGGGTCGCACGCGACCATCGAGTACCTGGAGCATCGTGAGTTTACGGAGGCGCTGTTCGTCTTTGTCATCATGGTGGTTGCCGCGAGTCGACCGATTCTCGTCTTGGTAACGAGCGTCGTGATGCATCTCTCGCGGTTCTTGCCAGTACGCACTGAAGTGGCCGTTATCTGGTTCTCCCTGTCCGCTGTGCCGCTTCTGGGCTCCGTCATCACTGAACCGGCAGCGATGACGCTCGCCGCGCTATTGCTGCGCGACACACTGTTCTCCGCGCGAATCTCGGAGCGTGTGAAGTATTTCGGCCTGGCGCTACTTTTCGTGAACGTATCAATCGGCGGCGTCATGACGGCGTACGCGGCGCCACCGGTGTTGATGGTCGCAAGCGCCTGGGGGTGGAACACCGGATTCATGGCGGCGACTTTTGGATGGAAGGCGGCGCTCGCCGTTCTTTTCAATGCTACGGCCTTCATCGCTCTGATTGCCAAGAGCGTGCCGACGTCACAAGGGAGCGAAGACGCGGGTGTCTCCCAATCGCAGCGAGTCCCAGTTGGCGTCACGCTTGTTCATATCGCGTTCCTCGCTCTGGTCGTCATCAATTCGCATCACGCCGTCGTGTTCGTGGGCGCATTCCTCTTTTTTCTGGGCTTCACTCACGCTTACGAGCGCCATCAATCGCCTCTCATGCTTCGCGAAAGTCTTCTGGTGGCGTTCTTCCTCGGCGGCCTCGTTGTGCTTGGCGGATTGCAACAATGGTGGCTTCAGCCGATTGTGAGTTCCATGGATGCATTGACGCTGTACTTTGGCGCCACAGGTCTGACTGCAGTGATGGACAACGCCGCCATCACCTATCTGGGGTCGCTCATACCTGGGTTATCTGACAGCGCAAAGTACCTGCTCGTGGCCGGAGCGGTGACCGGCGGCGGACTGACCGTGATTGCAAACGCGCCGAACCCCGCGGGCTTGGCGATACTTGGTAATCGGTTTTCTGGAGGAGCGGTGAGTCCGCTGAAATTACTCGGCGCCGCGCTCCTGCCGACCGTAACCGCAGGCGTCGCCTTCCTTATGTTATAGGTGCTCCTCTGCCCGGACGCAACGAAGTCGCATCAATCAAATTTGCGATGTAGCACTACCGATGAGCCGCCATGGCCGTTGATGGCGAGCCCTGCCGCGTGAGGTGAACGACGCGGGAGGCATCTCAGACAACCAGTTAGGCGACGAAGCATTCCGCATTGTCACCAGCGGTCTTCCGCGCTTGCCTGGCGACACTATCGTCAAGCGACGCGCGTGGTTGAAGGAGAACGCCGACGAAATCCGCAAGGCCCTGATGTTCGAACCTCGCGGTCATGCAGACATGTACGGCAATTATCTGACGGAGCCGGTTAGCCGGAACGCTGATTTCGGCATCATCTTCCTTCACAACGAAGGCTACAGCGACCATTGCGGGCACGGTGTCATCGCACTGTCGACGGCGGCGGTGGAGCTTGGGTGGGTGCAACGTCAGGTGCCCGAAACCCGCGTCGGTATCGATGCGCCGTGCGGATTCATCGAGGCATTCGTGCAGTGGGACGGCGAGCACGCGGGCAATGTCCGTTTCGTTAATGTGCCGTCCTTTATCTGGAAGCGAGATGTCACTGTCGAGACCGCGTCGTTTGGCACGGTCAAGGGCGACATTGCCTTCGGTGGCGCATTTTACTTCTACACGGACGGCGCGCCGCACGGTCTTGAAGTGCGCGGGTCTTCTGTCGAAGAGCTCATCAAGTTCGGTGCCGAAGTGAAGGACGCTGCAAATCAGGCATTCCCGGTTCAGCATCCCGACATTCCGGAACAGGCGGTCGCGTCGCTCAACTTTACCTACGCGGCGAATTGGGCAAAGACGAGACGCTTGTAAATGAGTCTATCATCGGAACTGTTTTCAAAGGCCGCGTGCTCAGCGAAACGACCGTCGGCAACTTCAAGGCAGTCATCACGGAGGTGGAAGGCAACGCATACCTTTTCGGCTTTGCAAATTGGATTGTGGACGAGCGTGACCCCTTGACTTATGGGTTCCTGGTTCGATAGACCAGCGTTGGCGTTGATACCACGTTGAGCTGGATGCTGAGCAATGGCTAATGGGTCGTTGATACTGTCCTGGACAACAAGCGATGCGCCGTCACTGGAGGCAACGTCCATAAGTAGTTCGGTTCAGAGCAACAAGGACCTACGCTTCTCGTTCTCACAAGGGTGCGGCGTGTCTGAAGATTCGGTGTACGCGAGAGAAGCACTTGCATTGCTGGAATGCGCGAGCATAAGGGAGGCAACATGCAGCATCGAATCGTCCTCGCTGGCATCCTGAGCTTGATGGCCGTGTTCACTGCCTGTGCGGAGGCAGTTCCCGGAGAACAACAGCACAATCAGTCGCAGGCCGGCCAATTGACTCAGGCAAAGCCGTTCACTCTCGAACTCCGGTTTGACATCAAGAACGGCGAGCCGGGGTTGCCCAATGAATACACGAAACTGGTTTTTGCAGACGGCAGCAATCGCTATGTCGCGCTGGTGCGTCGCTCGGGCAAGGTGGTAAGTGAGGGCATGCTTCGCGGCGCGACGGTCCAGGAGTGGGGATTCCACGAAGTGACTTTGGGGCCTGAAACCAATGGTCTAGGAACCGGCTATCTCGTCATCACTAAGGGCTCCAGCGACATACTGTATCTGAAGACGCAACTGCGGCAGATAACCTTGGCCGGCAAACCCGGGACGCCTCATTCTGCTTTCAATGGCCTGTGGGAAGTCAGCGGCGCGACAGGTAAATTCAATGGACTGAAGGGAGCGGGCACGCTCCGGATTAACCGCTTATCGGAAAGCGAGCGCCAATGGGTTCTGGAAGGTGAGTTGAGCGAACCCTAGCTTGAATGTCCGTTGAGAGTATGTGAGCGCGGCCGACTTTCTGAAGAACAAGTAAGCCGGAAACCTTTATCGCAATTCTTCAGGTGTCGCAGGGAAGAGCCTCGCCGGATGGGAGTATGCGACCCCCTCGATATGCAGGACGCAAAATTTCATGGTGACACATACATTCAGGTCGCTGGCTGAATCTGCGCGAAACAAGGGATTGGGATGCGTTGCGGGCATTGCTGTCAGTGAACCGGCCGATGAAGGACTCTTTTAAATCTCTTATTGAGCCGGTCGAGCGGCATCGAGGGGCACTCAAATATATGGATGACCACCAGCTCCATGGACGGGGAGCGCTCGAATGCTGCGTGCAGACTGTTTTTTGAGCCGGTGAATACAACCATTCCTGAATCATTCTAGCTTCCAGATGCTTTCCGCTTCCTCGACTCGACCCGTCGCGACAAGTCTGTCAGGAGCCATCTGGCAACTACGCCAGGTTCGTTCATGTCGTGGCTGGCGAACTTGATTTCGTCCTCGAAGTAGACGATAACCGTGCCGCTCATGACGCGGTAGTGGCCCCGATAGCGGGTGCCATCCAACTCGACTTCGATTTCCCTGGTGAATTCGTAATCTTCGGCCATCAATACCGGTCCTGCAGTAACTATGACCAGTCGAACTTACCCAATCACATGAGGTACGTCAACGACACAGGACCAGGAGCCTTTAAGTGCACTTTCCCTTAATGCGGCAGAATGTGGAGTTGCATGGCACCGCGATGGTATCGATGACAATTCGGCCCTAGTGCCGATGTCGCAAATTCTCGCGAACACGCTTGGCCACGAGAACTGTCATGTAATCCATCACCCGCGCGCCGTCACTGTATTCCGCCCATGTGTCCTCATACAGTTTCGACACGGTCTCTGTGGGGGTATTGGTGTCAGCGGCAATCGCCTTGATGACATCTTCAGCGTTGGGCTGGGCCATGGCGCTCTCCTGGCATTGAGTACGAAGGGCAGCTTCAGAGAGGTCGATTAGGCGACGCTGCCCGTTCGTGCGCAAATTGAATAGACCTATCGCTTCGTTTTGTCTTTAGGGATACTTTGCGTGCTGCAGACCACGGATGCGCTTACTCCACTGCCTGGTGCCCGACACAGATGAACTGCGAGATGCGCATGTTCGGCGCGCACTGCACAAATTCATTCTTTTCAGCTACTTATTCCGCTTGCCCGGGAGTTGTCCACAGCCTTGCGAACAGATTGTGTGGATAACTTGGTGGTCCGGGCATCGGGATGGTAGGTCCAATGCAGTCTGGCAGTCAGAAGATAACGGTATATACTGTTTATACCGTTTACCAGTCTGGAGATAGTCATGAGTCAACCCAGCGTGAGGAAACCGACGAAGAAGGCCTTTCACTTTCCGAAGAATGCCAACGGCCATGCAAAAGCCGATGAGAAGCCGGCGGATGAGAGGAGCGCGGCTGCAGCACGAGATGCCCAGCCGGCCCCGACGAAGGCCGACAAACAGAAGCGTGCCAAACCCGCTGAAACCGCACAGGTCAGTCCGGCAGAAGTGAAAGCAAAACGCGCGAAGAAGGAGAAGGTCGTGCGCGACAGCTTCACCATGCCGAAGCCCGACTACGAGAAAATCGCAGCGCTGAAACGGAAGTGTCTCAACGCAGGCGTCTCGGTGAGCAAGAGTGAGCTTCTTCGCGCTGGGCTGCTTTTACTGGACTCGGCTCCCACCGCAGAGAGTCTGCTGGCAGCTGTTTCCGCGGTCGAAACCGTCAAGACCGGTCGACCAGCAAAATCGTAGCTTTACCACGCTCCGAGCGGGCCGCCCCTGGAGCCCGGGTTTCACCGCTGCGCCCGATGCCTACGCACTTTTCGCGGAGCTTCTGCCACCGTTCCTTCGTGCTGCAGTGGTTATGAAACCGGGGGGCAACTAAAAACCAGATGGTCGGCTGACAGGAGTTCCGATGCCCGATAACCACCTTTCCAGTCGATTCGACGCTGACATCAACGGGATATTGTCCACGGTTTTCGAGATGGGCGGCATCGTTGAATCGCAACTCATCAATGCGATGCAGGCGCTGAACCACCTCGATTTGGACCTGGTCGACAGAATCAACACGGACGAGTGTCGACTCAATGCCCTCGAAGCGGAAGTCGATGAAGAGTGCATCAAAATCATCGCACGGTACCAGCCGGCTGCACGCGACCTGCGTCTGCTGATGGCCATCTCCAAGACCGTCACGAACCTCGAGCGTGCTGGGGATGAAGCGCGGAAGGTCGCGAAGCGGACTCGACGAATTGCAGAAGACCGCAATGCAATGGCCATCAATATCACGGAAATCGCACTATCCGGTGAGATGGCCATAACTCTTCTCCGCCGTACGCTTGATGCGTTCGCGCGC
This sequence comes from Paraburkholderia sp. BL9I2N2, assembly GCF_004339745.1. Lineage (GTDB taxonomy): Bacteria > Pseudomonadota > Gammaproteobacteria > Burkholderiales > Burkholderiaceae > Paraburkholderia. The sequence continues at coordinate 3,929,976 of NZ_SMGP01000001.1, forward strand.
CTAGATACAGGTTCCGCCGCACAAATCGTCCGCGACGATGACGCCATCGATGAACAATTTCGTGCAGTCATACAGAAGTTGGTGACTACCATGATGGACGACCCGCGAATGGTCGCCATTGGGCTGGACCACCTTTTCATCGCGAAGGCCATTGAACGCATTGGCGACCATGCGACGAACATAGCGGAAATCATTATCTACGTCGTCAAGGGCAAGGACGTGCGCCACGTTTCGCGCGAGCAACTTGAACGGGAAGTCTTCAGCGAATAACTATTCCGTTGTCGTCAGCGATGACACTGCCCGGCAGCTCTTTGGGTGGATGGCGTCACGTTTTCCGTTATAGCGAATCGCTTGCCTTTGCAGCGTGGACAATCGCTCAAAAGTGGTCAGACCGGGCAAACGGCGGTCGCAGCTCTATCACTTCAAGCTCGTCAATCAGCGCTGCTGGCATGCCTTCGCTCAGCCATGTACATATGTCAGCAAGCTGTTCCGATGAGACGAACATATACCGAGTCGCCGGCTGTTCTTTAACACCGCACCGCCTGGCGCAACCGAGAGCGAATCGCTGCTGATGGATTAACGCCTCGGACTAGACGCGCCGTCGATTTGAGCACAGACGTTGACACGGCAACGGGCGTGAGCGCGCGCCGCGGCCAACCGCTGGTATAGTCGTAGGCACAGCTCGGATGCGTGCTGACCGGCACGCGTTCTCTCGTTCTGGTAACGGTGTTCGACTTGCTGGGATATGGGACCGCGACCAACATGTGAAGCGCTAGTCAGCCACACGAAAAATCGCATCGACACCATGGTCAGACCGGGACAGTCACATACTCGCCGCAAAACCGCGTTTCAATCTGAGCACACCTTTCGGGCGCTTCTAAGTTGCGCGCCAACCGGGATTCCGCGTACATTGCTGGGAAACGAGCTTATTTCCATCCATCACCCGCGCGACGTAAGCCCGGTCTTTGGCGTCAAGTATCTGCGTCCATTGGGCGGCGAGATTCTCATCGAGTGTCTCAAACACGCTGACCTGCATGTCGGTTTCGCCAGTGAACGCCGCTAACGTGTAGGTTGCATCAACGGGGAGCTCGAGCAAGCCTTCGTCCTCAAAACAGACCTCCACAATATAACGTTTAGTCATGCTCGTGACTCCCGGTTTGGTATGAACCCGGGAAGCTGCCCCGCCTCGGGCAACCGCGAGGCTGCGAACGCTTCCGCAAGCATGAGTGCAAATCCATCCACTGTCGCAGGGCGCTGGGCAACATGTCCTCTCAAGAAGTCTGCCCACGCGAATTTGGCGTTGAACTCACCGGGATTTTCAAAAACGCCTGCTGTTCTTACAAATGCAGCGAGGCTCTGAAAGAGGTCGTCGGGTATTGCTTCAACAGACTCAGGCAAGTCAGGGAGCGGATATTTCCGCCCGTGTTCATCGAAGGGGTGCAGCCAGCCTCGCTCTGACATGGTCTTCACAAATTGCTCTTCCGTGAGGCCGCGAAAATCTTCCCTGATGCGAACCGGCGCTTCGGGCAGGCCCATGTCAAACCATGCGCGCGCCCAATGATGATGGTCAATGACGTGGAGCGACCCTGACGGCCCATGAACGACCGCGATGGCCTGTTCTTCGGCGAACGCTCGTCTTGCTTCAGGTCTAAGCTCAAGATAGCTCGCCGCCTTCGCCAGTACCTGGACGTAGCCGATTGCCCCCTGCGTGGGTCGCAGCACGGCCCACGGAACCCAGCGTGCCGAGCCATTGTCGTCAGGAGCTGTGCCGTTTCCCGAATCCGATTGCTCGTCCATATGCGGCTCCGAAAGTGACGACACATGGACCGGACACGCCACAAGCGCCGCAAATCCTGACGAGCAAGCGCCGCGCCTGGCGGCCGGCAAGCCATCCAGGGCGGGGTACGGTTCTTGCCGCAGCTCGCCTAGCTGCAAGGCGAGGAAACGACCATGACTACAGGCGCTGGCACCCATGCGCGCGGCCCCCACGCGGTGGCGGAGGCGAATTTCGCCACCTATGCCAACCCGTTGGTCACTAAAGCCATCGAAGAGGCAGCCGCTCTTCGGAACGATGTCAACGCCGAGAAGCTACACAGGCTTCGCGTAGCACTGCGTCGTCTGCGAACTCTGCTTTGGGCCTATCGGCCGATACTGGATGCGAAATTTGACAATGAGCAGCGTGAACTCTTCAAATCTCTTGCGAGTGCCGCGGGCAACACACGCGATTGGGACATACTGATTGCGCTTGTCGAAAATAACACCAACAAGACTTTGTTGAGCTCATTCAGAAAAACCCGGAATGAAACGGCCGAGAAAAGCGCCGAGACGCTAAGAAACTCCCATCTCGACGAGACCCTGCGCAACGCAGTAAGCGAGGCCAACCGGGAGTTGAGAACCTCCTGCGGGCGAACGCCGCTCACGAAGTTCGCGCAGAAAAGAACAACGGCGGCACAAGACCAACTAAAGAAGCGAATGCATCGCGCGTCGAAAGCGAGCAGCGCCGACTACAGTTCATACCACGACGTACGCAAAGCCGGAAAAAAAGTGCGGTACCTCATTGAGTTCTTCGAGCCCTTGCTAAAGAAGAAGCAGCGCCAAAGTCTGAAAAATCCGAAGCAGTTGCAAAAGCGTTTTGGCGCGCTAAACGATGTCGTCGCGAGCCGCGACCTTCTCAACGCACACCGTGTGTCGCTGCCCGATGGCGCCGACGCGAAAGCGGCCCTCCGTGCTCTAAAGAAAAAACAGAAACGCCGAATCAAGGCAGCGTCGAAGCTGCTGTAGCGAAGATGTTGCTGCGCAACGCACAAGGTCGGTGCGCTACCTTTGATTGAAGCAAAGCGACCGGCGGGCGTGTGACGCATCGGTCTGCGTCGCCAAGGGAAACCTTGATTCGCACTTCGGCCCACCATCGCCATACCATCCTCTCCCTCATTCAGGAGCGGCAGAACCTTTTTAGTCGTTCGAATTCCGCAGGCCGTGTGTATGAGCGGTAGAGTTCGCTGACGGAACCAACGCCACAGCTGGTTTGAGCGTTGTCCCGGCAACACTTTATGTGTCGATGACGTAGCGTCCTGGTCGGTGTCGCGGGATTCGGCTCAATGCCGGCAACGCCGGGGGGAGTCAAATCGGCATGAGAACCGTTGGCGTTCTCGCTTAACGCGGGGATTAGGGACTTTCCGGATTGCCATGCAAAAAGGGTTACGCTGCGCGACGGAACAGACGACGCGCAAGGACATCACGATGGCATCGAAACACGAAGTACAACGATATCGGGCGAATCTGTCCGACGAACTCCATAGCGCTGCGTTGTACGAAACGCTCGCGAAGGTTGAGCGTGATAACACGCGCAAGGAAATCTATAGCGACCTGGCCAAATCAGAACGCGAGCATGCGCAGGTTTGGGCCGACAAGCTGAACGCCAATGGCATCCGGCATCGCGGCGGAGCCCCCGCTGTGAAAACACGCCTGATGAAGGCGCTGGTGCGGATTTTCGGTCCGGGTTTTGTCTTGCCGACACTGGCCGCCGCCGAACACGCCGACCGGAACAAGTACCAGGGTCAACCGGATGCGGGGCGCATGTCGGCCGACGAGCACCACCATGCGGCGGTCGTTCAGGCACTCGCCGGTGGCGCTGGCGACCCGGAAATGTCGCAAGGCGCGCGCATCGCCGCGGCAGAGTCATGGCACAAGGGTGTATCGTCGGGCAACGACCTGCGCGCCGCAGTGCTGGGGGCGAATGACGGACTGGTTTCCAATTTCTGCCTGATTATGGGCGTGGCGGGTGCGGGAACCGGCAACAAGGCCATTCTGCTGACAGGGCTGGCGGGATTGATAGCCGGGGCATGTTCGATGGCGCTTGGTGAATGGCTGTCGGTGACCAACGCACGCGAACTGGCTAGCACCCAGATTGCGAAGGAGGCTGACGAACTGGAGACATCACCCGAAGCTGAAGAGCACGAACTCGCGCTCATTTACCGGGCCAAAGGCCTCGATGCGGCCGAAGCGAAGCGCGTGGCATCGCAAATGATGCGGGACAAGGACAAGGCGCTCGATACCCTGACGCGTGAGGAACTCGGACTGGACCCGGCGGAGCTGGGCGGCAATCCGTGGTCGGCGGCGGCCGTGTCTTTCTGCCTTTTCTCGGTCGGTGCCATCTTCCCGACAATGCCATTCTTGTGGTCCCACGGCTTCAGTGCAATCGTTCAGTGCATCGTCCTGAGCGCTTTGGCTTTGGCCTCCATCGGCGTCTTCACATCGCTTTTTAACGGCCGTAGCGCACTGTTTTCGTCATTCCGGCAGGTCATCATTGGTCTTCTGGCGGCGGGGTTCACCTTCGGCGTCGGCCACGCGCTTGGCGTCTCCATTTCATGAACCCCTGGCGCGCTTGCGCCGTTGTGATTGAGGCGGTCAAAGCCATCGAGATAGAAAGTACAACGCAAACTGAAGGCTACCGGAACCGACAGGGAGACGCGCCTGGCTGGTTGCTTACAGAACGTGGCTCAAGGCACGGCTGACGGTCCTGCTGGTGAAGCGTTCGCGCATCCGGGCACTAGGCCGAGGTGCACACCCTGCTCGACGGCCGCCCCGAACTGATGTGCCGGTGCCAGTTATAACGCGCCGCATGTTTTTCCCAAGATGCTTCCGTCGTCCGGCACTGAGCACGCTGTGCGCAAGGCGACGAGCTACCTGGTGCAGGTCAGGATGCACGACGGCAGCTACCGGAACTTCACTACACGAAGCAGCCGCCGGTCCTGGTCGGTGAGCGCGTTCATGTCTCGGGCGACTCCCTGAGCGCGTCGTAATCAGCCTCCAAAACCGGCGGGACCTTTACGGTCACCCAACACGACGTGGATGTTCATGCGGTCCATCAGCCAGCCCATCAGAATGGTGCCGAAGGCGCTGCCAAACATGAACATGCCCGTCACGACTGCGGCCTATGCCATCGGGATTCCCGCTTCCTTCATCGGCGTCGGCAGCCAGCCGGTCAGCATGTAGACGAGCACGAGCCCCATGAAGTAAATGACCCAGATGGGTGCGCCGATTTCCTCGACAGCTTTCGCAGCATCGTCACGTTGAAATTGAGCACATGAGCGAACTGTGCCCTTCTGCAGAAAGCCTTGCATTGTCTTCATGACGGCGCCGAGGTCCATATCACGCGACGGCCAATGCGCCATGTACAGGTCAACCTAGTCGACACCAAGCTTGCCGAGGCCGACGTCCAGTGCGAGATGGAGCGACTCCGACTCGAGCTTCTCGTGCCATACCTTAAACGTCAGATGTAGTTGCTTGCGTCCGAGACCCAAGGCGGCAAACGCGGCGCCTACGGCTTCCTCGTTCTGATACATCTCGGCAGTGTCGATGTGTCGATATCCAAGCTCGAGCGCACTCTCGACTACCGGCTGGCAGCCATCACGTGGCATGCGGAATGTGCCAAATCCGACGCGTGGGAGTTCAATTCCCTGTGTCTTCAAAGCTGCCATTGATGCTCCCCCAAGCTGGTTCAAGTCCAGCATCTGCGCTGCCTTAGTCATGCTTGCTGTGAGCCGTTTCCAGCAGGTTCGAGGCGGACCTTGACCTCCTTTCATCGAAGCTGCTCGAAATGGGTGGACTCGTGGAAGCACAGACGGCACACGCGCTCGCGGTTCTGAACGAATTCGACTCGGCGCTCGTGGACGACGTCCTCGAGGGTGAACGTCGCCTCAATGCGATGGAAATCGCAATCGACGAAGAAGTCAGTCAAATCATTGCGCGTCGACAGCCCGCCGCTCGTGACCTGCGATTCCTGATGGCCACTTCGAAGTGCATTACGAACCTCGAGCGCGCGGGCGACGAGGCGCGAAAGCTGGTAAAGCGTATGCGCCGAATCCACCGGGACGGCGCTGCACGAGTGCTCAACATCGCTGAAATCAGGGTCTCCGGCGAAATGGCCTTACACGTCCTGCGCAGAGCGCTGGATGCATTTGCGCGGATGGATGCGGTTGCCGCTGCACAGATTGTCCGGGACGATGAGGCCATCGATAACGAGTTCCATGCATTCGTGCGCAAGCTCGTGACGTATATGACGGAAGACCCTCGGATGATTTCGATTGGGCTGGACTACCTGTTCGTAGCGAAGGCCATCGAACGTATCGGCGACCACGCGAAGAACATCGCCGAATTTGTGGTCTACGCTGTCAAGGGTGCCGATGTCCGCCATGTATCGCAAGCACAGCTTGAGCGCGACGCATCGGGTAGTTAAGACCCGAGCAGGAAACGCAGCCGCCGCAGCAGTCTGATTGTCGAAATGTGGGGGCATCAATTGGACAGGCGGTGACGCCACGGGGCGGCGGTTCAAGGCACAGAAGCGCTGATGCGCTCAAGCAGTCGTTCCAGTCGCTGCTGTTGGACTGGATTGAGCCCGGGCGTCGGGAACGCCTGAATGATTCGCTCAAGCAAACAGGCTCGGGGGAATAACGACTCTGACTGTTTTTCGAGCACAACCCGTTCAAGATGGTCGATTGCAATATCGACATTTTGCGGTGTGTAAGGGCTCTTGCTTTTTCTGCCTCTACCAGCGGATTTCACTGCCTGGCTGGTCTCCATCGAGGCGAGTACTTCCATCCGAGTCGTCGCCACCATCGGTACTGGTTTTTCAAATTTCTGCTTTGCCGGCTTTGCCGGCTTCGCGGCTTTCTCAACTGCCTGTTCAGCCGCTTCGGCTACCTCCGATGCCGCGTTCGTTGCGGCGCTCAAAGTACCTTGCGCGACATCGACTGCCTGCTTCGTGGCTTTTTACACGTTTTAGCAGCTGGTGTTGGCGAGTGAAAAACCTTGTTGCGGAAATGCGATTGCGGCTTCGGCTATGCGCAGGTCAAGCGTAGACCACAGCATGTCATGACAGTTCTCATCGGACGCGAACTCACAAGTTGTTCGGCTTGTCCCGATTCACCGCCACGCCGGAACCGCGTGCCGGGGCTCTGCCATTGGCCGGTAGCACGGTCGATATGGCATGTTTGAAAACAAGTTGCACGCCCGAGCCAGACTCCAGCAGCACTGCAAACTGGTCAAAGCCGGCCAGTTGACCACTCAGTCTGATGCCGTTCACGAGGAACACGTTTACGGTGGTCTTGTCGTTTGCGAGCGTCTGCAGAAAATCGTCCTGTACGCATGGGCGTGCGGTCATGTTCTGGGTCAAAGCGATAGGTCCTTTGATTGTACGGGCGATACCTGAAGCCGCGAGCCAGCCCAGAGGAAGTGTGTTACCGCGACTCGAGGGCCTCGAGGCATGCCTGCTCCGTATCGTCCGGATGCAGGCGGCGGTATGCGTCGAACAATTGTGAGCACAGGGTTGCCAATGCAGTGAGATTCACAGCCTGGTCTGCATACTCGACCTCGCCTGCGTTAAGGATGTCGTCGAGGACGGGAGCCAGGCGACGCAGTTGCCGGAAAGCGGCGGCGTCAAGTTTCATATCGGAACTCCTTAGCGGGCAGAGCGCACCCTGGGCTGACTGCTCCAAGGCGCTGCCCGGTCCCGCCAACTTGCGGGCGTCCCCAGTTCAGTTAAGTACCCGCTTCGGCCTCCGACGGACACGAATCTCCGATGGCGGCTCATGTGACTCGCGGTGCTGGACGTCGTGTGGCAAAGCGGCCTCGGTGGTGTCTTCCGTTGCTGCCAATCGCATTGCCTTCCGGGGCGCGACCGCCCTCAGCACCGCACAGGTGCGGGCGCGGTTGACGCCACCCAATGTCCTTTCAGCATGTCGTGTCCTGGCTCTCATCGGTGTCCTCCTGCAGTGCACAGTCAACCTGAGAAACTACTTGAATACTAGACTGCAAGGCCTCTAGGAGCAAGGAAACTGACAGCCTGCAGTGTGCGGCTGCCGACACTTGATAACGGCTACTGCCCGAGCTGTAATTGTGCGCTGCACCGCACGAAAGAAGTGTTACATGTTGTTAAACCAAAGAGAAAGGGTATACGCTTAGATAAATGCCCTGCGAGACATCCATGGACACGCCCATCCTGCTGGACCGCAACGGCCTGCTTGCCGCATGGCATCGCCTTGTCGCGACCGCGGAACATGCTGCGCGCGACCGGTACGAGTTGAACGAGTTCGGCGAGGTGGCGGCGAATGGTTGCCCATCGGGTACGCGCCAGCTGGCCTTCACAGACATCTACTGTCAGCTGGCAGAGCAGATGGGGCACCTTGCCGCCATGTCAGTGCCCGTGGTGACGCCATCGTTTGGTATCAGGGTCCCGGACGTGGTATGGATGGCGCCCGAAAAATGGGAAGGTCTTGAAGGTGACACGCCCGTGCCGTTTGTGCCCGACCTTTGCGTTGAGGTACTTCTCGATAGCGACCGGCAGCGCGAGATGGACCGTCGGGTCGCGTCGTACCTGGAAGGCGGCGCCAGGGAGGTGATTGTGGTCAGACCGGATGGGAGACTTGAATTTTGGGGAGCCGAGGGTCGACGCGAAGCTTCCGCGTTCGCGATAGCACTCTCGCTCGAGCCCCTCTATTGCCAGGTCAGTGCGTCGCTCAGCACCATCGGCAGCCAGGTCTGCGACGATATACACCATCGAGTTGCGGAAATGACCTCGGCTCGGGATGTCAGACATGACTTGGTGCAATGGGAGTCGAAGCAGGCCAACGGTAACCCGCCGCTGAAGAATCGCGCGACATCGGCGCAGCCATAATCCGTGTGCGTCAACTCATCTTGATGTCGGCCCGCGTAATTTGTAGCACCCTCTCGGGCGTAGAAAAAAACGAACCGAAACTATCAAGAGAATTACCGGAATCACAAGGGCCAGTACCCGACCACTGTTGATGAGAATGCCAATACCTACCTACAGCAGCGTCAACGACGCGTATGGCGGATTGCGGGAGAACCGGTAAGGTCAATCTGGAACACGAATGCCAGGCCCCGCCGCCAGCTTCCGGGCTCATATTTCTCTCTGTCTTTTGTGTGGCCGAAGTATTAGCGGGTGTCTGCATGGTGGCATGCGGCGAGGATTTTCGTTTTCAGCCGACCACGTTGAAATCATTGCTGGCATCGCCCCAGGATGTCCATTCGTGTCTGGGCGTTCCGCTGTCCCTGGTCCTCGAAACAGTTGTTAACGTGAGTCCTCGCAACGTGCGCGGCGATAGCCCTGAGCATAAGGGTGAATCGAAAGGCATATCCGGTTTGAGCCGGTGTCATGGGCAGCAGCGTGCTAACGGGCCGACCTCGCTGTAGCCTTAGAGGCTCGGCAAAAAACGGTCGTGCAGCCATCTTGCTTTTCGTCCATCTAACTCAACATATTGGCCGGTTACCGCGCTACCAGACAACTGACGTGAACCGCAAAATTCGCTCTCGAAAACAAAGCCGCCCGGCTATGTCACCTTTACTGCGCGCGCTGACTTACAGCCACGCTTCGCTCGAGCCCGTGACGCAGGCGATGCTTCTGCAGTGCTACATCGCCCTGGATGCTTTCCGACGGGGCCACGGCTCACACGACCTGTTTTCAGCGCTTGGTCGAACCCTTCTGATTGCGGAAGGACTCGGACGGCTCGGTCATCGGGCAAGCGCGGCGGGCGACATTGAATCGGCACGAGCCGCACTTATGCATATTCACGCAGAGGAGCGCGCGGGCGGCGGGTGGCGTGTCTGTGATGCAGATTACTTGCCTTTATCTACCGCTCTTGCTGTATTCAGTGAGCAACTCAGCGCTGCCTCCCTCAACGACATCGCGAAAGCTGAGGCTCGGATGCTCGAGGGTCTCCTTGGTTCGGAGCGGGCGACGCGACAGGTTAAAGAGCTGGCCTGAAGGTTTTTCATTGCCAGGCTTGCCGCCGTCGAATGCCGTCGCACCGTAGTGAGGCTTTCGGCCCGGACGAGAAGTGTCGTGCGTCATACTCACGCGCGAGCCTGTCCTTGAGAAGGAAATGGCGAACCAGAACCGGTTCACTCACAAAACGACGCGTCTTCCAATTGCTACGCCGACGACGTGCGCCGCAAATGAAAACGCCCCGCGGATTTTGGTCGCGAGGGGCGTTATCACGTCAGAACACTTTCGCTTACAGTGCGGCGTCCTTCAGCTTCTTCAGCGGGCGCACCTTAAGGCGCACTGAAGCGGGCTTCGCCGCGAACCACTTGTCTTCACCCGTGAACGGGTCCTTGCCGAAGCGCTTTTTCTTGGCGGGTACGTCTTGCGCGACAACCTTCAGCAGGCCGGGGAGCGTGAACTCTTTCGCGCCCTTCTTGTGAATCGATGCGAGCACCGTTTCTTCAAGCGCCGCCATCAACGCCTTTGCCGCCTTGGGTTCGACGCCTGAGCGCTCTGCCAGATGAACGGTCAGCGATGCCTTCGTAAACGAATCCTTGATGGGTTTCAACGGAGCGGCCACAACGGCTTTTTTTGCTGCGGGCACAGCAGCTTTCCTGGCGACAGGCGGAGCCTTCTTGCTGGCGGCCGTCACCTTTTTCGTAGCCGGAGCTGCCGCTTTCTTCGTGGCCGGAGCCGCAGTTTTCTTCGTGGCCGGAGCCGCAGTTTTTTTCGGGGTGGTGGTTGCCATGAGTTCCTCGCTTCTAGTCAAAGTTTGCCCAAGACCTTTGCCTTTGCACCGTCACCGACTAACGCAAAGGTACAAATCCTCGGGTTGGGCGCCAGCGTAACAACACCGGCATGAAGACGCAACGTCTGGGGCCTTAAACCAAGGAATTTTCGGCGTAGAAGTTAATAAAGCGGTGACCTGTACTCTGCCTGAGGGACATTCGGCCAGTGAAATCCTACGGACCGTGGCTTCGAGTGGGGACCTTAGTGATGGCCGAACCATCGAACCGACCTGCTCTCTGGCAGTTAGACGTCACCTGCGACGCGCTTTAGCTTGACGTTTCGACACGGCTTTTATCCTTGAAATAGCGTGGCTCTGTTGGCCGCCCGCCAACGCGGCAGACACGATGGAGATGGAAAACGACGCCGACGGACGAAATCACGGTATAAACGTTCGGGCTGTCCGGCTTCCCATGCCCGTCCCACACCATACTGCCAGCGGCGCCTTCGATTGCTTCGGCCGCTTCGCCACCGCAATGGTCGCTGTGCGCCGGACGACCTGATGCCCGACGTGATGAAGGTTGGTGGCGTAACCGGCTGGATGCGAGTCGCTGCGATGCCGCAGGCGAACGGGCTATCCGAACGCCGCTCGACCGTACCGATAGACTGGGTCCTATCGAGGGTGGATGAGCATGTGGCAGCTATCTATTCGGCCATCCAGCTAGAAGTAGCGCACTGCATCTTGTGCATGGCATAGTGCCGGCATCTCAACTACGGAGGTGCGAATGACGCCCTTGGAATCCTTGCAAGCAAAAATCCAAAAACTGCAGAACCAAGCAGACGCACTCATCGCGAAGAAGTCGAGCGCTGTTATCGAATAGATTCGCGAGTTGATGTCAACGCACGGCCTGACGACAGCTGACCTTGACGCGCATGTTGGCGACAAGAAACGCGGACCGAAAGCCGCAGCTAAATCTGCGGTCGTTGCCAAGCCCTCCGCAGCGAAATATCAGGACCCGAAGACAGGGGCTACATGGTCCGGACACGGACGCGCTCCGGGTTGGATTGCGAACGCGAAAGACCGCAGCAGATTCCTGATTGAGGGTAGTGCCGATTCAGTTGTCGCTGCAGGCGTGGCAAGTGCGAAGAAGGCCAAGACTGCGGGCAAGAAGGCTTTGTCGTCGGTCAGTGCCGCTGCTGGCACGGGTCAGCCGAAAGGTCCGCAGCCGGCTAAGTATCGCGACCCGAAGTCCGGCGCGACCTGGAGCGGACGCGGTCCGGCTCCGGCGTGGATGTCTGGCGCCAAGGATAGGGCGAAGTTCCTGATTGCCGGTACGGAAGCCGTTGCTCCGGTGGCGAAGACGGCCGCTGCCGAGAAAACCGCAGCGAAGAAGGTGGTGACCAGGAAAGCTGCGGCAGCCAAGACGGCAGTAGCTCCCAAGAAGACTGTCACCACGAAACCTCCTGCCGCCAGCAAGAAGGTTATAGCGCAGAAGGTCGTTGCCTCGCCAGCGAAGCGTCCGGGCGCGAAGAAGGCGGCTGCCAAGAGGATTGCGGCGGTCAAGGCGCCTGCTGCAAATGCCGATGTCACCGCGGTGCCGGAAGCCTCGGTCGAATTGAGCGTGTAATTGAGCGGTTGGCGATTGATGGCAACTGGAGGGAACATACCCGTCTCCCTGGCGTCGGCTTGCACGATTGCCATCAACTTGCCGGCTTGGTAGTGCGGCGCGGAGGCAACCGCGCTGCAGCGGGAATCTTGACTTGACCGGTTCTATGATAGGGACGCAGTAACTATCGCTAGCGGAGTAAAGCGTCTGTCCACATCTGCGTACTCCCCTATTTTCTCTCGTTGATTGCCGCCCGGGAGATTGACATGTGCAACGCGATGAAGGTCGTCAAAGACGCATACACCGCATTTGGCCGGGGCGAGGTTCACGCCCTGCTGGCACTCATTGCAGCCACTATCGACTGGCGAGTGGTGGGGCCGGCCAGTCTCCCGTATGCCACGACATGTCGCACGCGAGCAGAGGTGCAGCGATATTTTGATGACCTTTTCTCGGCTGAAGAAATCACCAAATTCGAACTCCGTGAATTCATCGACGGGGTTGCCAGCTTCGACCTGGCGATGACGCTCGACGAGAGAGGTCATACCGAGGCGTCGAAGTTCTTGCTCTCCAAACGGAAGGTCCGCTAGTCAATCGGGTCATTGGCTTCGACTTCTCGCAGCATGTCCACAAGCGTTTCTGTGCTCACTTCCAGCCTGATGTTTCCGTCCGATGCTGGCGCAGCGAGAGCAAACCATCGCTCGTTGCGCCAGAAGGAGGACCAAGCTTCACTCACCTCCGGTGTGCTGTTCATATCCGCCAGCGTTATCACTCCCCGCCTCTCGGTCGAGTTGCAGAATTCTCTCTAGCGTACATCTCTTGTTTTTGTGAATGCCCCTTGGTGAAGTTGAGCCCCGCCTTATCCTGAGTGAGGCCTTCAGACACGTTCCAAAGCATCATGAGATGCCCCTCGGAGCCAGCGTCGCCCGTCAGCCGTTCGCCTCAGGGCGCTAACTTCGCCACCCTGTCCGGTGTCTCAAGGCTATCCCACAGTACCGGTTGTCCCGCGACCGCTGCCGTTGATGTCCGACCAGTCGCGCGGCTGCACCGCGGAGCAGGCAGCAGTATGTATACCGCGCAACAGGGGTGATGATTTCGCATGGGAAGGACGCACTCGGAATTGTGGCCGCGAGCATTAGAGATTTGGCTGAAAAAAAATTCAGGCGGACTCGCGGCGAGCAGGCGATGGAGGAAAGCTCTACGGAATTTGAAGAGGTGCGAAACCAGCGAGCAACGTGCAAGTGAACGTCGGAGAGCTGGTTTGCTTTCCTATAGGCCAGTAAAAGAACGGGGGTGCTTCACCATAGGGAATCAAGATGTGACGGGTTGCTAGTCTAAGATGAAACAAGGTATTCGTTAATGACAACAGTATTTGCTATCCGGTCACCTTGCCGTGCGCGCGCGGAGAATGCTGCCGCGGCCGTCTGTCCGTTACCGGCTTTGAAAGTGACGGAAGCGTGCACCTGCAGATTTCAGCCCTGTTTCCCTTTCCCAATGACGAACGCGTGGCAGCAGCTTCTCTTCGGCGCGTTCGCGGAAGAAGCCTTCAAACAATGGTGCCACGACCTCAGGAGTAGTAGAGTTTCCCCATGGACACTCGACCACGAAGCGGGAGGCTGAAAATGCCAGCCTGGGCGTCGTCAGTGCGGGCAATTGCCGGATTTCCGTGAAGTAGCTACGGCCGCAGTACCTCAGACGACTGCCCGTCACGACCGCATCTTCGGCCATCGGCTTATTGACCAGAGCGAGCTTCTCACGTATCCAACGCGCACGCTGCCGAACCAAGGCTTCCCGACCACACACCGGCCGCCGTCATTGCTCCCTGGCTCCCCACTTCTCAAGACTTCTCGCGACGTTTGAGAATTCTCAAGTTCAGTGAGAATTCGTGCAGCGCGTCCTAGTGGCGGGCCTTCAGTTTGGCGTGAATACCGCGACGAGCTGTTACGTTGCACCGGTCGAGTTGCCTGAGGTCGGGGAGTTGTTGCCAGTATTGAGAGTCGGGTACACCAATGCGGACACGGCGGTCGAGCTCACCAGGACGTCCTCATAAACGACTATTACGCCTTTGTTGTCGAGCTCAAACGATAGGCCCCACGCAATCGACTGTACAACGTTTTGCTTCGTCGATTAGATGACGCGAAGTTCGCATGACTTTCAGTGCCGACCCACCCATGCCGAGTCGGCCGGCACCTCAGTGCATGCGTGCTCCGAACGGGAAGCTCAAGCTCAACAAAACGATTCGGTATTGCTGCTTCCGACCATCCGTAGGGACAAATCGCGCTCAAGGCAAAACGGTTCGTATGTTTGAGAGCGAGCTACTGCTTGCTTTTCTACTTCATGAATCCAGCATCGAAGCATACTTATCCAGCTTACTACCGAACAGCCCGCATCAAATCGTCCCCGCTGTCCTTCTTGAGCAGGTCATACACGACATCCAGGAACAGCCCTCGACTGGTCTCATCACTCAGCAGCCTGGTCGCCAAGGCTTGATGGCTCTGCATCGCCTGTACGATGATTTGGACGGCCGCCTGCGGAAGATTGGCCTTCATAGCCTGTTCCTTGGTGTTGTTCTCCACCTGAGCCATGACCTGCTTGTCATCGCGGAGCTTCTCCGAGACGTGCACTGCAAGAGCCACCTTGTCCTTGTCGCTCATGTCCTTGCCAAAGGCGTTGTTCAACTTCTCGATGAGCTCTTCGAGGTAGGCTTTCTGCCTGTCGCGACCCTCACGCATCCCATTGTCGGTGATGGGGTCCAAAGTCGGCGTCTCGCCTTCTGGCCCGACACCCGCTAACGCCTTGTCCTTCTTGAGCCGGTAATGGGTGAGCTTCAGCCCTTCCAGGTCGATTTGGTCAGCTCCTACGCCTCCCAAGCGTTTGCGCAGTAGACGAGCAAATCCGGCGAAGGCCTCGAGGTCCGGGTCACCAAAGTCAATAAGCTGGGCGATGTACTCGTAGTTACGCACAAACTTGGACAAGCTGGAACTGAAAACCAGGAGCTCGTCGCGTTCCTTCGAGGCTTCGGAACGGTGAGCATCCGCCTCCTTCTTACCAACCTCATTACCGTCGGCTTCGGCCTGCTCCCATACCTTGTCCCAGTGGTCGATAGCCTTGGTCAGCTCATCCAGTTTCTTGTTGAAGCGGTCCGTCGCCGGCTGGGTCAGCGTGAACAGTTTCTCGTGTGTGACGTTCCTGTCGACGATAGCGTGAGCAAAGCTTTCCACCTCTTGATGTTCGTAGAGGTGCATCGCGTCAAGTTTCTGCTTCAGGTCATAGACGACATTGAAGTCCTGCACGTCGGACACCTTGGCATCGCGGTAGTAGGTCTTGAACGCCGCAAGAATCTCCTCCGGCTCGTTGACGAAGTCGATAACGTAAGTCGTGTCTTTCCCCGGGTAGGTCCGGTTCAGCCGGGAGAGCGTTTGCACCGCCTCCACGTTTGAAATCTTCTTGTCGACATACATTGCGACCAGCTTGGGCTGGTCAAAGCCCGTCTGGAATTTGTTGGCGACAATCATCACCTGAAATTCCGATGTGTCGAACGCCTTACGCATGTCCCGGCCCCGCAGGTCCGGGTTCATGTTGACTTCATTAAACTGGTGGTCCGCGTCCAGCGAGTCGTCAATCAGCACGCCGGTCTGCTTGTCGAGATTCTGGACATCATTGCTGAACGCCACTATCGCATGCAGGTTCGTGTAACCCTGCGACTCGCAGTACGCCCTGAACGACCGTTTGTAGGCTACCGCCGACGCGCGCGAACTGGTCACGACCATCGCCTTTGCCTGTCCATTCAGAAGTTTGGCCACGTTTGTGCGGAAGTGCTCCGTGATGAGCCGCACTTTCTGACCGACGTTCGTCGGATGTAGTGACATCCATTTGGCCAGCGAGCGTCGCCCCGATTTTTCGTCGATTCGTTCGTGAGTCGCGCTGGCCAGTTCGGAGCCGAGACGGTAAGCGACCTTGTACGAGGTATAGTTCTTGAGCACATCAAGAATGAACCCCTCGTCGATAGCCTGCTGCATCGTGTACAGGTGAAACGGGACAGGCGGATTTTCGTTCGAGACCGGCAAGGCAGGGTTCTTCGGGCGCCCAAACAGCATCAACGTGCTGTGCTTGGGCGTAGCCGTGAACGCGAAGTAACTTGCATTGCCCGGGCGCTGGCGGGACGACTGCCACACCGAGAGCTTCTCGTCCTTGGAGAGGTTTTCCCACTCCTCTTCGCTCTGACCGGTCAACACATAACGTAGGTCATCGGCCGTACTGCCGCCGGTGCTGCTGTGCGCTTCGTCGATGACCACTGCAAAGCGCCGGTCGCGCAGGCTTTTCTCTTCCAGAATCACTTTTTGTGCGTACGGGAAGGTTTGCAGCGTACAGACAATAATCGGTGTGCCGCCGAGCATCGCTTGAGCGAGCTGCTGACTCTTCGACAGATTCGACGTCTCGCGGTCAACTGCCTTGACGACACCCGACTGGTGTTCAATCTGGGTGATGGCGTCCTGGAGCTGTTTATCCAGCACCGTACGGTCCGTCACGACAATGACACTATGGAAGTACGGCTCGCCATCAGAATGGCGCACGCGAATCAACGAATGCGCCGTCCAGGCGATAGTGTTTGTTTTACCGGAGCCCGCGCTATGCTGGATGCAGTATGGCTGGCCGATTCCTTCGGCGCGTACGGCACCCAGCATCTTCGTAACCGCTTCCCATTGGTGAAACCGAGGGAAGATGAGGTTCTCCTTGATGAAGGTGTTGCCCTTGGCGTCCTTGTCTTCTTTCTTCTCCAGCAGGACAAAGCGATGAAAGATACGCAGCCAATTGTCCTTCTGGAGAACCCGCGTCCAAAAGTAGCTCACCGGATAGGTCGGTTGACCATCCGGCCCCGGCTCGCCCGGTGGGTTGCCAGCCGCGCCGTCGTTGCCACGGTTAAACGGCAGGAAGAACGTGGAATCGCCCGCCAGCTTTGTGGTCATGTAGATGAGGCTGTCGCTCATCGCAAAGTGGACGACCGCACCACGCTTGAAAGTTAGCAGCGGTTCGGCACGGCCGGTGGACTTGCTCTTGGGCGTGCGGTCCTCCTTGTATTGCCTGATGGCGGCGAAAACCGACTGGGTGAAATCGGTTTTGAGCTCGGCCGTGGCCACTGGCAACCCGTTGACACAGAACACCAGGTCGATGGCGTTCTCGTTATCGAGCGAATACCGCACCTGTGGAACCACCCGAAAGATATTGCAGGCGTAGCGCTGAGCAACGGTCTCGTTACGGTCATCTTCGGGCAGGCTTTCGCTCATCTTCAGCGTGCCGGCACCGGCCAATTGGAAGCCATCGCGCAACACCACCACGGTGCCGCCGTCCTTGGCCTCCAACCCTTTCACGAGCCGGTCGAGCAGAGTCTTCTCGGTGTTTACGCCGTTCAGGCTTTCTAGCTTTTTCCACGCAGCTTCCTGGCTCGACTTAAGCCACGAGACGACGTCTTCCGGGTAGAGGGCTCGAGCCTTGTCGTACGCCGACGGATTCCCCACCTTCCAGCCAATGATTTCTAGTTGTTCGACGATATGCCGTTCGAGTTCGCACTCGTGGTGGATGAGGCTCATGCGGTCTTCCTCAGGCCTATCTGGCTCTCAGCCCCGGAAGTGTCCCGGAGGTCTATCTGCCCAGTCACGGCAGCAGTGACAAGCGCCGAGCGACGTTCTCTAATCAGTTCGATGCTGCGCTCCGTTTTCTCAATAATCGCATCAATCCGAGTCGCTGCTTGTGTCAGTCTTCTCGAGATTATCTCTTGCTCCTCAATAGGCGGAAGAGCCAGCTTCAACGCATTGAGAGATTCTCTGTTGATTTTTGGCATCGCAACTCTATCAGCTTCGAGCACCGCGAACGCGGAAAAAGGTTCTGACAACAGAAACCACAAAAGGTACTGGTTATTGACAGATTCATCACCTCTCAATGGATACATGTCTGCGCTGCACAAGCAATCAACAGGGGCAATGCATGCTTTTCGCAACGCCGGGCGAATCTTGCTGTAAATGACATCGCCCCCAAGGCATAGATACTTCCCGCTCTCGGCCATTTGCTCCGCTGAAGTTTCTGTGTAAAGAAGCCTTCCTGTGCTGGACTCGATATGATTTGGTGCAATCAGCACCATGTCTGAGTAAGGTGGCTCTAGCGGGTTGACTTGTCCTTCCGCAATATACACGCAACGCTGAAAGCTCAATACTCTCCAGTGCTTGGGTACTTGTCCCAGCCACTCCACCCCTGAATCCTTCGTAGGCGCACTGGGGTCCAGCCCCTTCGTCACCGCATGCGTGATGAGAGCCAGGCGCTTCTCACGCAGAAGTTCGATGAAGCGGGTCTTCTTCCGGATGAGGGAGTCGAATCGAGCCGATTCAACCTCCAAAAAGTCAACGATTGCCTGTTGTTCTTCGACACTAGGCAACGCTAACCAAAGATTGGCATATCTTTCTCCGCTGACGTTCTGAATGGTTGCCTGGATAGATGTCTCGCCGATAAATCCCCAGTAGTATTGGGACTGTGTAATGAACCAACAGTATTTTGGCAGACACGCCTTCTTATCAAGCCGTGCCCGAATCAAGTATCCTGCATAACACGCAGGACCCATTTCTTGCTTGTAAATGAAACTTTTCCCAACTGTTGCACCACTGCGTGCTAACAAGATGTCGCCACTTCGCAGCATATACGGCGCCGCCGTGGAAGGTGGCAATGACTTAAAGGTATCGTCTCTCAACGTACCATCTTCATTCAAGTCAGTGATGCGTATGAACCTCGGATTGCTGCGGTCATCATCTTCCGCAGCTGCGTTAGCACCGTAGGATAGTTGTTCCGTTATGACTTGTTTCAACCGCAGCACAGCCCAATCCTCAGGCACCTGTCCCAGCCACTCGATGCCGGTGTCCTTATACGTGGGGTACGGTTTGTAGTGACTCATTCGGTCACCTCGCCAAGCAAGCCCGCAATCTCGTCCTCGATGGCCTTCAAGTCCGCATCAATGGCAACCAATGCTCGGGGCGGCTGGTACCGAAAAAAGTAGCGATTAAAATTGATTTCATAACCAACGACGCCGACGTGGCCGTCTTTATCATCCTTCTTTGACTCGTCAATCCATGCATCCGGCACGTGTGACAAGACATCCTTGGTGAAATATTCGTGGATGTCTTGGTCCAACGGCACGTTTTCGAACTGCCGAAAGTCCGGGTCGGCCATCACGTTACCCTTTTCATCACGCATGGGCTGGGCATCCGGGTCCTTGCTTCCCATGTTGACTATGAGCTCCTTCAAATGTGCCTTGGTCAACTTCTTGATGCCGGCGGCCTTCAGAACCGCGTCGATACTATCGAAGGCTCCTCGTACGCTTTCCATAGCAGCAGCATGTACGTCGCTCGTAGCAACGTTGAAGCTAGCAACACTCGCATCGGTTGCTTCAAAGCGGATACGCAGCGGGCGCTCGACCGTAATGCGGCGATAGCCGAACTCCGTAGTTTTAAAAAGCTTGCTCACGCCCTTGTCCACTAAGGCCGCCTGCATGCGTGCCACTTCGGCAATCTGCTCATCAGACAGGCGCTTTCGTTTGCTGCCCAGAGATTTTGGCATCGGTGAGTGCATTCCGGTCGCGTCAATCAGTTGCACCAGATTCTTGCGCTCGGGAGCCTTGTTGTTGCTGAGCACCCAGATATAGGTGCCGATGCCCGTGTTGTAAAACAGGTCCGTCGGCAGCGCGACGATGGCTTCTAACCAGTCGTTCTCCAGAATCCAGCGGCGAATCTCGCTCTCACCGGAGCCGGCGCCGCCGTTGAACAGGGGGCTACCAGAGAGCACGATACCGATACGCGTGCCTTTGCTTTTGGCATTGACGGGCTTGCGTTTGGATAGCAGATGCATGAGAAACAGCAGCGAGCCGTCGCCAACGCGTGGCAGGCCTGGGCCAAAGCGGCCGCCATAGCCTTCGTTGACATGTTCGGCCTGCACCTCTTTTTGAACCGCCTCCCACTTCACACCAAAGGGCGGGTTCGCCAAGCAGTAGTCAAAGCGCTCGTTGCGCAGTTGGTCATCTCGGAGTGTGTCGCCAAGCTTGATGTTTTTGGTGTCGTAGCCCTGAATCAACTTGTCGGCCACGCAGATGGCGTAGGTCTCTGCGTTGAGTTCTTGAGCGTATGGAACGAGCCGGGCATTCGGATTCCACTCACCCACCTGCTCGATGCCCGTGGATAGAAAGCCGCCGGTGCCGGCAGCGCAGTCGTACACGGTGCGAATCACGCCGTCGCCAGTCAAAGCATCATGGTCGGTGGCAAAAATAAGCGTCGTGACAAGCCGCACGACGTCGCGCGGCGTAAAGAATTCCCCGGCCGTGTCGTTCGCTGATTCAGCGAACTTCCGAATGAGGTGCTCGAACGCCAGACCCATTTCATGGTTGCTGATGGTTGCCGGATGCAGGTCGAATGTTGAAAATTTCTGAGCAACCAGAAATAGGCGGTTCGCCTTCTCCAGCTTCTCCAGCCACTTGCCGAACTCGAAATGCTCGAACACCTGTCGAGCATTCGCCGAGAATCTGGAGACGTAGTCCTCAAGGTTGGCACGGGTGCTGGTCGAGCCGAGCGTCGCCAAACTGAACGGTGACGTGTTGTAGAAGGTCGCCTTGGCCGTGGCCGGAAGCAGCAAGTCGAGGTCGATGCTTGAGCTCTTGACGGTCTCGTGCTGTGCCAATACGTCCTTTTTTGTCGGCTCCAGCACGCACTCGAGACGGCGCAGTACCGCAAACGGTAGGATGACGCGACCAAATTCCGATTGCCTGAAGGGACCACGCAGCGTATCCGCAATATTCCAGATGTCAGCCGCGAGATTTTGTTGATTCATTCCGTTGCTTCCGTAGGTAGCCATAGAGGTTGTTCGATTCTTAACGCGATGTATTGGGATGACCTGTGAAAACAGGTGGATGGCCTATTGAAGCGTGTCCGGCCAACGTCGTTGCGAGATGTCAGCAATTTCTCCCTCCAGACTGGCGACCTGGTTTTCAAGGTGGCATAGCCGGTCGTAGTCTTGTCGGATTTCTATATAGGTCCGTTCGGATGGCAGCGGCACCATGACCGCGCTCAGCAGTGTCCCGGGGCTGATGTGCTGCACGCCAGCTCCGACCTGGAGACCTTCAAGCTGTGCCTGGCCATGCGGGGAACGCAGGTACATGACGAGGACCTCGGGTGACAGGTGTTTGTCTTGCCACTTCGGGTCCAAGCGCAGTACAAGGCAACTCTGAGACACAACGGTTGGGCGTTGCTGCGCAGCAGTTCCCATCAGCGCAACCCGCCCGACTGAGCCCTTGATGGAAATCACGATGTCCCCCGGCTGCACCAGCGTCGAGTCTTTCGGTGCTGATTTCAGGTAGACGGTTTTCTCGATGTCACGGTTGATGGGTTGCCACTGGTGCAGGTCTGCCAGCCCTACCTCTGCGACTTCGATAGGGGTAACCTCTTTCGAGGACACAGGCGGTCTCACGGCCGCGCAGATGTCGCCAAGCTTGACCGCGTTATCACCCAGGTCAGCAACGCGCCGCAGGTAGCGCGAGGGGGCGAAGCTGAATTCGTTTGCCTCAATCTCGTCGCGGCTCACAAGTCGGGCCTTGTCCGACTGAGCGCGTCGAAGCGCCACCTCCCGGCCTGCCGAAACAATGTCTCCAGCCTCTTGCAGCGAACGACGGCCACTGCCCAGGTCGGCCATGTAGATAGCGTCTGACCCACTTGTCGCGTCTAGTACCGTGATGGCGCCCGCGATGCCCATGGTCGGGAACACACCAGGGGGGAGCGTGACAACGGCCTGAACCCTAGTGCCTTCATCACCCCGGTTCAGCAGGTATTCTCGCAGACGCTGTTCTTGCCCCTTCGAAAACAAAACACCTTGAGGCGTCACGAATACTGCCCGCTTGTCGATGCGATTTGCGAATTCGAAGAAGGCCCAGGACTCGCTACGAGCGAACTGCTCATAGGCCCGAGTTCCGGTGATGTCCCACATCGACATGGGGCTGTCCTTGATGTGCATAGCGAAGGGGGGCATCACCAGCGCGAAATCCGCTCGCCCTATCGGACGGCCAGCAGCGTCGCGCTCCACCTCGGCTCTCACCGTTGGCGGTTGAGACTGGCCCGTTTCAATCGTCAACAGAAGCTGCCTCTCCAGTTGCGAAAACCCCAACGGCGACGCGGTAAGAACACGCCATCCACGGCGCAGGGCTTCGACGGTCAACTGTCCTTTAAAGTCGAACGGAATCCAGACCTCACTATCTAGCGGCGCATCGACCATGTCCATCAGTAACGCAGCCAGCTCGGGTACCACGATGCCTTCGGTGTTGCCGCGTCGCCCCTCCAACTCGGTCATGGATGGCAAAACATCCCAACGGTGCTGCCCCAGTTCCGCTTCTAGCGCGGAAACGATGGCTGCCGCAGCTGCGCGCTGCCCAACATCATGAGCGGCCGCAGAGGACCGCTTGGGAACAATGCGGTCGTACGCTTCCGGTGGCAGTCCCGCCTCCAAAAGCTCACTCCAGGCGTGAAGGTCGGTAAGTTGGTCAATCGTGGAAACACGCCCTGCTTTCCCCTTGATGACCATGCGACCTGCGGCCAGCCAGGTCAGGACGAACATCTGCGCATCAACGGTACCATCAGCTCGCGCAAGATTTGCCAGTTGCCAACAGGCCCTCGTAGCAGGTGTTTCGATTCGTGCCATGGTGCTATTCGTCTTTTCTTAATTGTGGTGGCGGTGGCCCATTGTGATGACGGTCTGGTCCGCGGCGCTGACCACGGCATAGACCCCAGCCAGCGCCTCCACTTGCTTGGTGCGGCCAACCGCACGACTGAGGGTGTCAAGCGAGTCAGAAGTCATCAAGTAACGAATGCCACCCTTTCCGTCGAACTCGCGTTGTCCGTATGCCAACAGCAACGGAAGGGCGACCTTGTCAATGCCGCGCTGCTTCGCACGCTTGTCCGCATGATGAGACATGGTCGATGCGCGACGATAGCGTCCAGACTCGAACCCTTCATTGCTGTAGCTCACAATATTGTTCCTCCGCTCAATAAAATTAATCGTAGCGTGCTACAACAAAATACACAAGCGAATTTTATTGTATTTGAAGGGCTCCTTTGCTTCTATATGAAAGTTGAGGCTGACATCAACCTTACCCGCATGCCGACGGCGGACTGACCATCCCTGCCAATCGGAAAGGGGTTCCAGCAGCAATGTCGCGACTGGCTCTGGAGGTCCAGCCGAATGTCAGCATCCGGGGCAAACTGGCGTCGGCGGCAACAGGCATGCCCCCACACGCTGTAACTATGGTAGGACTGCGACTCCATCAGCGGGCCACCTCAGCCGATGCTCCGTGAGCCGTCACGCGAAGCACGTTGCCCTCGGGGGTTATCTGGCGCGGAATATCCGACATGTCTGGTTCGCTCGCAGGAACGGCTTTTTGCAAGTTGCGCTGCTTTGCCATGAGATTGGGCGACGGTGTGAGGGCACGCCGCGCATGCACTTTCACCGAATGCGGCGCTGCACGTCGATGAGATGCAACCTTCCGCGTAGCCCTGACGTGTTTCGGCATGGTCCCACGTGCCTCTGGCGGATTCCATACTTCTGAGTATGTGCCAGCTGCGAACGCAGTGGGCGCGAGCGTAGCCATCAATAACGCCAGTCCAATTTTTTTCACAATTTCTCCCTACCGGCTGCTCGTTTCAGCCACTCCTTGCAACCAATACCCTGTCCGACGCATTCGCCGTCACAGCCGGGACAATATTGCCGGTCCCGTATGTCAGCGTTAGCACGCCAGACGTTTTCGCTCACCGGACCTGCTGTCCCAACGGTGCGGCCATTTTCGCATGCGTAAAAGACCGGCTCACCAGCTTTTCCGCGCCTGACCGCATCGTCAATCGCCTCGTCTCCGAAGGCTGAACGCAGTTTTGCGACGAACGTAGCCATCTCCGGCATCGGATGGTCGAGCCGCCGAACGCGTGCATCCATGATTCAGCCCTCGTTAAAAAGTGTCAGTTCACTCTCGCGGATTTGCGTGTACGATACTGTATAAATATACAGGCTTTTGACCCGCCCATGTCCACTGCTACCGTCCTTGCTGAGGAGATACACCCGTCCCTGTGGCGGGCGTCGCAGCTTGCGCGCAGTCGCGGACGGGTTGTCGAGACTGGGTATCCGGCGCTGTCGGCGGAGTTGCCGGGGGGCGGATGGCCTGTCGGAGCGCTAGTCGACCTGCTGGTCCAGCAAGCCGGCGTCGGCGAACTGCGACTGCTACGTCCGGCGCTCAGTGCCGCGGGAAATCGGCCGGTTGCATTCGTGCAGCCTCCGCATACCCCTGACGGACTGGGGCTCAGCTACATCGGGCTGTCTTTGGACCAGGTGCTTCGGGTGAACACGCAAAAAACTGCGGATGCGCTGTGGTCGGCGGAGCAGATTCTTCGTGCCGGCAGTTGTGGTGCGCTGATTTTCTGGACGCAGTACGCGCAGGCTTCATCGCTTCGACGTCTGCACCTTGCTGCCCAGTCATCGGAAACGCTGTTCATCATGGTCCGGCCGCTGGCCTCTGCGCAGGATGCATCACCCGCGCTGCTGCGGCTGGCGCTCAGACCATCGGCTGACGGTCTGACTGTGGACATTGTGAAACGACGAGGACCCTCTCGCGCAGAGCCCTTGTCGATTCCCCTTCAACCAACCCCTGTTCTGCTTTCACGACATGCGCGTCTTTCTCGCCGTTCATCTGCCGAAGTTGCCGCTCGAGGTCTTCAGACCGAAGTGGTCACCTGAGCCTGCTCACGGCAGCGCCGTGCTCGAGAAAGACAAGGTTGTCATTGCGGATGCCACCGCCCGCACGGCAGGAGTGCGCCTTGGGATGAAGCGCGGCGGTGTGCTGACGCTGTCGCCCGAAACGGAAATGCATGAGCGCGACATAAGTCGCGAAGGCGCGGCGCAGCGCGAGGTTGGCATCGCCCTGATGCGCTTCTCGCCCGAAGTCGCACTGCTCGATGAAGCGACGGTCGTCGTCGAGGTCGGCGCGAGTTTGCGCCTCTTTGGCGGCCTGCTTGCACTGTGTCGCGAGGCGAAGGCCGTCCTCGGTGCGCTCGGCTTCACCGCGCGCATCAGCGCAGCGCCGACTGGCCAGGGTGCCTGGCTGCTCTCGAAGCATGGGAACCGGCGAGTGTTGAAACTTGCATCGCTTGAACATCACCTCTCCGCACTGCCGATGGTCGCGGTCCCCGAGGTCCGTCCGTTTTTCGACTGGTTCGACGGCTTGGGCTGCGAGACCATCGCTGACATACGGCGCTTACCTCGCGCAGGACTGCAACGCCGATGTGGCGAGCACCTTCTGGATTCTCTTGACGGAGCCTTTGGCACGGCGCCCGAACTCTTTGACTGGCTCGAATTGCCGCCAACCTTCTCGGCGCGCATCGAGATGCCAGACCGGCTCGAACATGCGGATGGAGCGGTGTTTGCCGCGCACCGTCTGATTGTGCAGTTATGCGGATGGCTTTGCGCCAAACAACTCGCAGTCACAGGCGTCCGTCTCTCGCTCGAGCACGAGCGCGGACGCGATGCCATTGAGCCAACCATTGTCGACATCGCATTGGGAGAACCGACATGGCGCGAAGAACACCTGGTCAGACTGCTGAAGGAGCGGTTGCATCGTATTGAACTGGCCGCGCCGATGATTGCTTTGCGGCTTGATGCGACGAACGTGGAGACTGCAGCGCCAGCGTCCGACACGCTTTTCCCTGAACCGGGTGGCTCGCAAGAGGACCATCAGAAGCTGCTCGAACTACTTGTCGCACGGCTGGGCGAGGAGAACGTCCTGCGGCCGGCGCCCACAGCCGACCATCGCCCCGAAATTGCGAACCACTGGATTCCAGTCTCGCAAAAGAAAAAGCCAGACACGCTCCCTGAAGGTCTGCCGAGGCCCACATGGATGCTTGATACACCGGTGCGATTGCTGATGCGTCAGCACCGGCCGTTTTATGGTTCGCCGTTGCGCATGGTGTCGCCCGGTGAGCGCATTGAGGCCGGTTGGTTTGATGGTGAGCTCGTGACGCGTGATTATTTTGTCGCGCAGGGAGAAGACACGAGCTGTTACTGGATTTACCGGGAACGCGTCAGCAGCCGCGATGCGGAAGAAGAGCAGCGCTGGTTCCTCCATGGCCTATTTGGATGATGTGCTGTGGATACGACCTTCAATATCCTTCCGGCTTACGCCGAGCTTTTCTGCCGGTCGAACTTTTCTTTCCTGAGAGGCGCCTCGCACGCAGAGGAGCTTGCCGAACGCGCGGCACAACTGGGCTATTCGGCACTCGCAATAACTGACGAATGTTCACTTGCCGGCGTGGTCCGCGCGCACGTTGCGGCCAAGGAAGCGAAGCTCCCGTTTATCGTCGGCGCTCACTTCAAGCTGGTCAACGCCGACGGGTCGCCAGCATTCGGACTTATCCTGCTCGCGAAGAATCGCGAGGGATACGGCAACCTGTCCGAACTCATCACTCTCGCCCGGACACGCGCGCCGAAGGGCGAATATCGACTCACGCCTCAGGACCTGTCGCGACCAGACAAGGAATATCGCCATCTGCTGGGAGCGCCGGATTGTCTTGCGATTCTCGTCCCCGACTTCCCCGCAAAGGAGGACGTGCTGGAAGCGCAGGTCGAGTGGCTCGATGCCACATTCACTGGTCGCGCGTGGGTTGGACTCGTCCTCCATCAGCGGGCAATGGACGACATCCATCGTGGCGCGGTCGAATTTGTTGCTCGCAACTTCGATGTCCCCGTCGTTGCGCTCGGCGACGTCGTCATGCATGTGCGCTCCAGGAAACCTCTGCAGGACACGATGACTGCCATCCGCGTCGGCAAGCCCGTTCACGAATGTGGCTATGACCTCGCGCCCAACGCAGAACAGCATCTGCGCTCGCGGTTGCGGCTGGCCAATTTGTATCCAGATGACGCGCTCGCTGCGACTGTAGACATTGCGAATCGCTGCACTTTTTCGCTCGATGAACTGCGCTACGAATATCCCGACGAACTTGTGCCTGCTGGCATCACGTCGGCGGCGTATCTTCGTCAGGAGACATACATCGGCGCGCAGCGACGCTTTCCATCTGGCATTCCGCACAAAGTGCAGGAGCAGATTGAACACGAGCTGGAACTGATTGCCGACCTGCAATACGAACCGTACTTTCTCACTGTCTATGACATCGTGCGTTTCGCGCGGAGCCAGCACATCCTCTGTCAGGGGCGCGGGTCGGCTGCCAATTCCGCAGTCTGTTACTGCCTTGGGGTCACCGAGGTGGACCCCGCGCGCGGGAACATGTTGTTCGAGCGTTTTATCAGCAAGGAGCGCGGGGAGCCGCCGGACATTGATGTGGACTTCGAGCACCAGCGACGCGAAGAGGTCATCCAATACATCTACCGGAAATACGGACGCGACCGCGCAGCGATTGCAGCCGCAGTGTCGACATATCGGCCACGCGGGGCGCTGCGTGAGACCGGCAAGGCGCTAGGCGTCGACCCGCAGATTGTCGATGTGGTCGCGAAGAGCCATCACTGGTTCGACACGAGTCAGGACCTGCTTAAGCGCTTTGCTGAATCCGGCCTTGACCCGGAGAAGCCGCTGATTCAGGCATGGGCGAAGCTTGCATCGCAACTGCTCGGCTTTCCGCGGCATCTGTCACAGCACTCAGGTGGATTCGTCATCAGTCGCGGCAAGCTCACGCGCCTCGTCCCGGTGGAAAACGCTGCAATGGCAGACCGCAGCGTAATTGAATGGGACAAGGACGATTTAGAATCGCTCGGACTTTTGAAAATTGATGTGCTTGCGCTCGGGATGCTGTCCGCGATTCGCCGCACGCTCGACATTGTGTCGGAGCAGCGCGGTGAACGTTTCGAAATGCAGGACATCCCGCCTGAGGACCCCGCGACGTACGAGATGATTTCTGCGGCGGACACCGTTGGCGTCTTCCAGATTGAATCTCGAGCCCAGATGTCGATGCTGCCGCGCATGCAACCTCGTACGTTCTACGATTTGGTTATCGAGGTCGCCATCGTTCGGCCAGGCCCAATTCAGGGCGGAGCTGTTCACCCGTATCTGCAGCGGCGGCAAGGTTTCGAGCCTGTGACCTATCCGAGCGACGCGCTGAAGACCGCGCTTGGCCGCACGCTGGGCGTGCCGATTTTCCAGGAGCAAGTGATGCAGGTTGCCATCCTGGCAGCCGGTTTCACTCCTGGCGAGGCTGATGGCTTGCGGCGAGCCATGGCCGCGTGGAAGCGCAAGGGCGGCCTCGAAAAATACTACAACCGCATCGTGGTCGGCATGCAGGAACGCGGGTACGACCTTGCCTTCGCCGAGTCGATTTTTGAGCAGATTAAAGGCTTCGGTGAGTATGGCTTTCCGGAGAGCCATGCGGCCAGCTTCGCGCTGCTCGTGTATGCGAGCAGTTGGTTAAAGTGCCACGAACCGGAAGCGTTCCTCGCCGCGATGCTGAACTCGCAGCCAATGGGCTTTTACTCGCCTTCGCAGTTGGTGCAGGACGCGCAACGCCATGATGTCAGGGTATTGCCAGTTGACGTGGCCATCAGTGGATGGGATTCGTCACTTGAGCACGGTGCTGGCGCGACCCGACCGGCTGTCCGTCTCGGTCTGTCGCTGCTTCGCGGCATGAAGGATGGTGCCGCGGAAAGAATCGACAATGCGCGAGCGGTTCGGCCGTTCGAAAGCGTTAGCGACCTTGCCCGCAGAGCGCAGCTCGACCGAAAGGACCTGCATGTCCTTGCTGACGCAAACGCGTTGGCATCGCTTGCCGGAAACAGGCGGGAAGCTCTTTGGCAGTCGGTCGCGGCCGTGCCGGACAAAGACATGCTTGCCATCGCCTCGACACAGGATGAGACACCTGAGTTGGGCGCACCGTCAGAAGAGCACGACATCGTCGCAGACTATCGTTCCGTTGGCCTGACGCTAGGACGTCACCCTCTTGAGCTACTGCGGCCGCAATTGCTCGAAAACCGATTGATGCCGGCATCGACGCTGCGTACTTATCGCCACGGCCGGCTGGCACGCGGATGTGGGCTCGTCACCGTTAGACAGCGCCCCGGCACCGCGAAGGGTGTGCTGTTCGTGACGCTCGAAGACGAAACTGGCAACGTCAATGTAATTGTCTGGCCATCCCTGTTCGAACGACAACGGAAGGAAGCTTTGGGCGCATCGCTACTGGCGGTCTATGGCACATGGCAATGTGAAGGTGAGGTCCGACATCTCGTTGCTCAGCGGCTGGTCGACATGTCTCATCTGCTCGGCGGATTGACTACCGCGAGTCGGAATTTTTGTTGAACCGATGCTGTGACCGAACTCGTGGCTTCCTTTACTAGCAACCAGGGTTCGAATTCAACGTGTCCACCGGGCGCCCGGCCTGTGTCGCCTCGGAGAATGCGTATCATGGGAAGACGAAACGGAGGCATTCATGTGCTACTCGGCCCAGATTCAAGCTGATTACCGGAAGTTCGTGCGCACGTTCGGCGCCATCATGGACATCGGCGAGTTCGCTCGGCTGTTCTTCGAGCGCGCCGAAGGTGTCAGCAAAACGAAGGTGCCCAAAGCGATGGAGGATGCCTTTGCCGAACCGCAAACTGACGCCGAGCGCGAGATTAAAGCGGCCATCGACAAGTTCAATTCAGCTCAGTCTTCGAAGCTTGAGCAGGACTTGTTCAAGCAACGTAAGAGACTGGCAGACGCGGAACGCACGCTTCAAACGAAGGTCACGAAGGCGGCCACAGAAAGTCAGCGAATCGCAACAGACAAAATCGCCTGGACCCTGGGCAAGCTTGAAGACATGCAGCGAATTGTGCCGAAAGCACGCGACTCGCGCATATTCCCGGGTCACTACGCGCCTGTCATGGTTATGGAGAACGGCAACCGCGTGGTCAAACCAATGCGCTATCAGTGCCGCATTGCTGGAAAGCCCGCGTCTTACGACATCAAGTTTCCCGGCACCTACAACGCGCGCCGGGATAGCCTTGAAGGTTTCTGGGCACCATGCTTTGGGCACACGCATGCTGTCCTTCTCGTTGAAGTTTTCTACGAGAATGTGAGCAAGGCGAAGTTCGAGAACACATTACTTGAGACTCACGAGCGCGATGAGAATGTCGTTCTCGAGTTCCGCCCGAGCAACGGTGAACTGATGCACGTTGCCTGTCTGTGGTCACGATGGAGCGCCCCGGGCCAGCCAGACCTGCTGTCGTTCGCCGCCATCACGGATGACCCGCCACCGGAGATTGAAGCGGCCGGCCACGACCGGTGCATCATTCCCATCAAGCCCGAAAACGTTGACGCCTGGTTGAATCCAGACCCCAGAGACCTCGAGTCGCTTTACGCAATTTTGGATGACCGCCACCGGCCGTACTACGAGCACCGTCTCGCGGCGTGACGCCTCTCTTGATGTCGATTTCATAGGCTCGCGCCATCGATTTTGCGACCGAATTTGCGGTAGTCGTCACCATTACGCAAAGCCCACTACTGCATCTGCGGCTGACGCCATCGCCCAGCCGAAGTAAAACACTAAAGCCGCTCGCATGACGGGTGCCTTACAGCCACACCCATGCTAGCTGACGCTTCCTCATGTCGCGCTCGCATCCGTATCGAACTTTCTTCCAAAATCTGCTCGGAGTATTCGGCCAATTCACAACGCTTTAGCAAGCTTGCCGCGATGTCCAGTCTTCCAAAAAAACGCAGGGTGTTTGATACGTGCTCCAGAGCAGAGGTCTTCTCGAGGAGATGAAATACCGAATGCCTGAACTCATCTTCGCCTGCTGCGCGCTTCGCCACGAAGTCACGGATTGAAAATTCCCGTTGCCGCTCAAAGGCCTCACTGTAGCGCAATCTATCCCGGGCGAAGTAAAACATTGCGCTGAGCTCACCGAAAGCTTCTGGAGTTACTTCTTTCGACAAATGCGGCCACGCCGTCATTCGGACGTCGCGTTTGTCGTCCAATATATCCCTCAGGTCAAACGCTTCAAAAGTCTCCGCTTCCTTGATTGCAGCATCGACGTCATTGGGTATGCCATTGAATCGTCTCCTCATCTTGTCAAGGTCGTGATAGTCGCGCCACGAATCAAAAAACATCTGAAGCTGGGTCTCCGTCAGGTGTCGAAACGGCTGTGGCTTATCAATAAGCGCGGCCATCTCTAGGTTACCTTCTATAATCTCTACAGCTTTGGAAAACTCTTTTCCGCTCAGCTTAAATCGCGCGCGAATGTCATCTTTCGCATCAGCAAAAGCGGCCGTTGGCCAATCCCCCCGAGGTGGTAGCCGGTAAGCCACACAAATAAGGTCAAACCGCGACAAGTGTGATGTGTAGGTCTTGTAGCGGTATTCCTCTACCAGTTGCTCTCCCAGACGGCTCAGGCTCTTCAACCTCTCAATCAGCACCTTGAAATTTGTCCAAAGAACGCCGAGGTTGATAATCGCTAGTTGCGTCAGATGTTTCTGGTTGTCGCGGTCGAACGGGTATCGAAATACTTGTCCAGTTGCATCCACCTCAGCGAAGTCTGCGATACCCCTGTCTAACTGCGTTATCAGGTCCCAGTACCGACGGTCAATGTTGGTTGCATGCTCCTTGATGTAGTCCCAAAGTCGACCAATGTTATGCGAGGTATCGACATCTACATCCGTCAAACGGATGTCGTGATGGAGGAGAGCTGGCATCAATCCAATCGCCGCCTTTAGATAAAGTTCGATAGCGTGACGCATATTGAAGCAGATGGGATACACAAACGTATCTGTTGAATGCTTCAAACCCCTATGTTCCAGAACCTGCTCCAGGAGAACGTTCGCGGCATTCGCGAATCCTTCGGCATAGTCGACAATTCCTGGGGAGCCGTTGTTGCCAACGCAGGCATTTGCCCATGATGGAGCTGAGTTCCTAAAAGTTTCGTTTTCGAATCGCTTTGGCATAATTTGTTCTGGATGTGGACAGTCGGCGATGCGGCGGATGTCGTAGTTGTGTATGCATTTTCGATAATCCATCGGGGACTTCAAAATTCCTCTGCATGTCCCCGTCGCGGAAGCAACTAACCATTCATTCTTCGATGGATTTGCCGTGTGATTGCATGCACAATCCTACGACGCGCAAGCTCTGGTAACGGCATTCTTCGAGGATGAAACCTGTTTGTCTGCCTTGATTGCTCCAGTGCATGACTGACGTAGCTTGTATTTGGTGTCCTGCTATAACGCATAACCGAGGGCGCATGGTTGGCGGGGTTCGTCACGCCTCACGGGCTTGCGGTGTATCAGCAGGTATAGAAAGAAAAGACCACCTCGGCGTCATCGGGGAAATGATGCCATTGTAAAGATGCTGCCATGTCTACCACAGAAAAGGTTAGGAAGAAGCCCCGTGTGAAGCGGAGTTCGTCTGTTCCGGGTCAAGCGTACGGCATCCTGGTCCAGGAAGTTCGAGTCCTGTGGCATCTCATGCGTGCGAGGCCAGGCGATGTAGTGGCATTCGAGCATGTTGGCGACGTTTCCACCCGGACCGCAGATGGTCGAGTGGTCTCCGAAGAGGACAAGAGTGGGCTGGCCCACAATCCGATTGCGGATAGAGCCGTATCGCTTTGGAAAACTCTAGCCAACTGGATTGATGCGCGCCGTGACGGTTCCCTGCCGGCCGCGGCTGTCTACGTGTTGTACGTGGCACAACCTTACGAGGGCCCGATTGCGGATGAATTGCACCGTTGTACCAAGACCGACGACGCCATTGAACTCGTCGGCAGGCTTCGTAAGCACTTCGCTGGGGAACTCCAAACCAAAGAAACAATAACAGCAGGCAAGAGCGCCGTGAAGAAGACTAACAGTGCCACCTCGGGCGACGAGTCAGAGCTTGCCGACGAGAGCCCTACAGCGCTTGTTAAGCAGCTTCGTAGAGTGTTCGCCAACGACGACGAAGTTATCGCATCCGTTGTTACGTATTTCTCTATCGAGAAAGGGACTGCCTCCCCAGTGAACGAGGTGCGGAGCGAAATTTCTGCGCATGTTCGCGATGAGCACGTCGAGGAAGTGACTGAATCCCTTCTCGGCTGGACGAAGACCCAGGTGATGGCGCAGATTGAAGCGCGCCGAGTTGTCGGCATCCCCTTCGATGACTTCAGGGAGTATCGCCTCGTCGTCTACGAGCGAGTTCTGGGCAAGCTGAAGGAATTCCCGGAGCACACGCTCACACCCCAGCGAAGCGAAATCGAGGAGCACCTCGACGGCTCGAATTTTGTCCGTCAGCTAAACGTTCTTGAGCTGGAGGAAGAAGCAATTGAAGCCTACATCAAAGACTATATGCGGGCCTCGTCTGCGCGGACGTCGTGGGCGGCCCTTGGGTATCTGAACCCGCGTAGTATCGGGCCGTTCGTTGAAGAGCTCCAAGACCATTGGAAGCAGAGCTCACTGGAAGTAAAGACCCTCGATACGGACAAAACGCCAATCCAGCGAGGCGTGAAGCTTCTCCTTCTCTGCATGAAGAAAGAGACGCGCATTCAGAAAGTGGACGTTCCGTCCTACTTTTCCCGGGGCAGCTTCCACGAGATTGCCAACGAACTAAAAATTGGGTGGCATCCTGATTGGAAGGCGCTCGTCTCGGCACTCGCGAAATAGGTCTCTTATGCTCAACAAAGAGATGTGGCAGGTCCAGAATCCCGGACTCGGTGCCGCACTGATATGGCAATTCGGACGTGCGTTCGCGTCTCAATCGGAGGAGGCAGTGCCTCTTCCATATGCGTTTCTCGTTATCCCACTCTTGTACAACAAGTCGACTCTTGAGGTCGTTGTTAGGACCAAAAAGGGCCTGCGCAAAATTGATGAAAAGCTAAACAACGATGAGACCATCGCGACGACGGCACAAATGAACGTCTTGAGCATGCGTGACCTGTCAAGTGAAAGTCTGGGTATCGCTTTACGGGCCGGCCTGCTCGCCGTCGACGCTGAAGACGCTACATTCCGTTCCCGTGCAACAGCGCACCCGGTGTTGGAAGGGAAGATGCCCAAGGAACTGATGAAGGCAGCTGAGAAGTTGGGACGCTGGGCCGCAGGGGCTTCGTTGCGGGAATTCTGCTTCGTTTTTCGTCTGGAGCTTTAGATTGAAGCTGCAAATTATTGAACTTATCTTGTGGCCGAGAAACGCAGGTCTTGCCCCTCAGGTAGTTCCGTTCGAGCGAAACAAAGCGAACATCATTACCGGGGCATCGAAAACCGGAAAGTCATCGATTATCCCAATCATCGACTACTGTCTCGGGTCTGAGCGCTGCGCAATCCCGGTTGGCGTCATCCGTAAAGCAGTGGCCTGGTTCGGCATGGTGGTGGACACGGACGAAGGGCTAATGCTGCTTGCCCGGCCTGAACCGGGAAGGCAGCCAACCTCGACCGATATGTACGTCAAGGCTGTGCAGGAAGGTAAGACTCCTCTGGATGTTCCCATCGCCAATACCAACGTCGACCGGGTTAAGCTGACGATGGACCGGCTGGCAAGGCTGACGCGCCTCGGTACGGATGCCCAAAACACGACGAGTGGCTACGCGGGCCGTCCCAGCTTTCGGGACCTGATGGCGTTCTGTTTCCAGCCGCAGAACCTGGTGGCCAACCCCGACGTCCTCTTCTACCGTGCGGACACAACGGAGCACCGAGAGAAACTGCGGGCGATATTTCCCTACGTTCTAGGCGTAACGACGCCAGAAATCCTCGAGAAGCAATGGGAGTATGAAAGCCTTCGCAAAGCGGCGCGCGTTCTGGAAAAGGAACTCGCCGCTTACGAGCGCGCATCCGCGACTTGGCGAGCCAACCTTGGAAACTGGGTGTCCGAGGCTTATGAGCTTGGATTCCTACCGGTGGATTCGCTGAAAGATGCTGAGGAACCGGCCATATTGGACGCTCTTTCAGGATTGACCACTGCTAACTTGCCCGAGCCGACACCGGATGCCGAAGGCATCGCTAAGGCTGCCGATGCGTACGGGCAGTTGACAAAGCAGGAGGCGAAACTGAATGCTGAAATAGCGGAAGTTCGGCATCGCATGAGTCGACTTTCTGACCTTCGGTCTTCGGTCAACCAGTTCGAACTATCGCTCGGTACGAGGCAGGAACGTCTTGGGCTTTCGAGGTGGCTGCGCGCTCATACTGAAGAGACTGTCGACGCAGCATGCCCCGTGTGCAGCCAGTCTCTTGATGGTCACGCTGAGAAAGTCGAGACACTTGTCGATGCGCTCGTGGTCGTCGAGTCCGAAGCGCGACGAGTTGCGCGTGCGCCGTCCGTGTACGACCGCGACTGGGTTGCGTTGGAAAAAAAGCTGCGTGAGCTCGTCGATGAACTCGGCGCAGTCGCCGCTACCAGGAAAGGAATTGAAGCGCGGAATCAGAGGGCGAGGCAGCAGAAGTTTCTGGTCACGCAGGCGGCCCGTTTCATCGGTGCGCTTGAGCAAGCTCTCGAAGTATATAAAGGCAGAGAGCGCGGCGGGTCACAGGATGAACTCGACAAAATGTTGGCGCGCATTGAAAAGTTGAAAGGGGAGCTGTCGGGCCACTCCTACCAGGTAAGGCTTGAGCGGGTTCAAAAACGACTGACGCGGTGGATGGGCCGGATTGCCGAGAACCTGGATGCCGAAGACGAAAAGGCCGCTGTGCAGCTCGACATGAAAGAGCTGACCGTCAAGGTGAGTAACGAAAATGGCGGAGCCGACTACCTCTGGCAGCTCGGAAGCGGTGCGAATTGGCTCACGTACCACGTTGCGGCCCTCCTGGCGCTCCATCTTCTGTTCTCGCGAGAAAAGCACTCGCCTGTTCCGGGAGTGCTAGTTTTTGACCAGCCAAGTCAGGTGTATTTCCCGCGGCGGCTCACGGACGGCAGTATCGAAGAGAACTACAAGGTACGGGACGAGGACTCGGAGGCCGTGAAGCGATTCTTCAAAACCTTTGGCGCCGCGGCGTCGACATACAAAGGCCACCTCCAGATTATCGTGCTCGACCATGCAGGGCATCAGTTTTGGGACGGACAGAAAGGAGTTCACTTCGTCCAGGAGTGGCGGAACGGGGACAAGCTCGTTCCGACGTTCTGGCTGGAAGACGAACAGGACACTAGACAAGATGGTATGTAAAACTGGGCGTCGCCGAACGCGTCAGCGTCCCGCGCGCATCGAGAGTTCGTCAGAAAGCGTGTCCGTCGCGGTAATTCTTGGGTTGACTTCTTCGACAATGAGGCAGTAGGCATACTCGACGTAACGCATGACATCAGTGTAAAAAACGGTCTCGCTTCAACTAACCGGGTTAATTTCAATGAGTAACGACTTGGCAGCGCTGCTGGTCACCGCGCGGCGCGGCGCTATCGAGAGAGCGGAGAAGGAGTACAAGCTCCAGTGCGATGTTTTTGATTCTGCTGACCGTAAAGCGCAGGGGGCGACGACTATTGCCGGTGCGTTACTAGCAGCAGACCTTGGCTTTGTCTCGAAACTCACGGACACGCCGAGCCTACTGGCAATCGTCGTTCTGCTTGTGATAACCGGCGCTCTCGGCTGCAGCGTCCTCGCAGCCCTATGGGCGCTGTTTGCGCGAGATTCGGAACTTCCAGCGACGGGTGAAGAATGCGGGCCTGGCTACCGGAAATTGGTGTCGCAGACCTCGGTAGATACATATGCGACTGCGGAATTCGAACTGCTGGACTTCGTCATTGAGAAGCTGAAGGTGGCCAACCACTCGGTTGCGACGGTGGCAGCCAACAAAGCAGGTTGGGTCCATCGGTCACAGCAGGCGCTCATAGTCGCGGCGGCCGCAACCATAGTTCTTACGATTCTTCTAATTTTTAATCCAAAGATGCTGGCATTAACAACCACAGTTCAAGTGGCGCCGGCTGTCGTCCCCCAGGCGGCGTCGACTCCGACGGCGGCTGCTCCAGCAACGTCAGTTTCGCCCGAGCCCACATCGTTCCGCCATGCTGGGTCGGCCGCGAAAGCGCGATGAGACGAAGAACCTCAGGGAGGCAATGCAAGTGAACTTCGAGCTCTTCGAGAAGTACCAATCTGCAATCCGGGACTACCGAGGCCCCCAGGGCGACCCACAATCTGCATCCCTCCGCATGCACCGCAATGGCGAACTTGTGGTGTATTACGCGCCGCTCGAGTGGGTGAGTCCCACGGCGAAGCTCGTTCTCGTTGACGCCACTCCCTGGAAGGCACAGGCCGACATTGCGTTGACCGAGGCGCACCGCGCACTGCTTGAGGGTGCTCCTGTGCCCGAGGTGCTACGTCGTGCCAGTCTCGCGGCTGCGTTTGCCGGGGTGACGCGCCAACGTGTCGTTGCGCTCCTCGACCATATTGGCGTGCATCAGTGGTTGGGCCTGGGCTCGAGCGCAGACCTATTCGGCAAAGCGGGCGACTTGTTGCAGGTGTCGTCCGTGCTTCAGTTTCCCGTGTTCAAAAATGGCGAGAACTTCAGGGCGGGGTGGCATCCCGAAAGAGACCCGATGCTGCGCCTCCAGATGAAAAACCACTTCGGGAAGATGGTAAAAGCCATGCCAGAAGCGGTCTTCATCCCCGTGGGAGCGGCCGCGTCGAGAGGCGTCGAGTGGCTGACCAAGGAAGGCTTCTTGAACAAGGAACGAGTGCTTCATGGCCTCCCCCATCCACGTAAAGAGGAACCTGACCGCACGGCGTATTTCTTGGGCGAGAAGGACCGCGCTGACCTAGACAAGGGAACACACCCCGACAAGATTGACGCGGCGCATGACTACCTGCGGAGCGCAGTCGCGGCGCTGGAATGACTTAATCCTCACTGCCTTTTGAGAATCCGGACATGCCTCGATACCTTGTTCCACCAACAGCATTGCAACTTGCGCGCGACTTGGCGCGGGCGATTGTTGCTAGCAGCCTGCAACTACCGCAGGCCGAACGAGCATTCCGCGACACTTATCCTGAAATGTCGCCTCGTGCTGCGAAGGGCTACATAGGAAGTTATCTGAAGCGCGGCGAAGCAGGCTAGACGCTGCTCACTTCTTTAGCAAGCGCGCACGCTCAACTGGCGTCAGGTCACGGGTACCCAATTGAGTATCGTCATCGTTAAGTCGTCTTACCGCTCGCCTGACCAACTCTGACTGCTTTTGATTGACGTACGCTCGCAGCGAATCGGGATTGCGCTGCCCCATTTCAAGCGCGACCGCTGCGCTCACTGAGGCCGTGCTCGTGTCCAGCCCCAATGCGACTCGCGCGACCGTTTCGTCCCCCACCTTGTCTTCGGCAAATAAACCCCTAAAGCTATGAAGACCGGCACGGCGTGGTGCACCGATTGATTTCATCCCCTTTCCAACAATGGCGGAAAGGGAATTGCCTCGGAGCGGCCGCCCCGTGCTCGCAGAGATGAAAATGTGGTCGTCCCCTCGAGTCTCATCCCATCCCAATTCTGCCAGAAAGGTTGCGCGACAGTCATGAATGAAATTGAAAACGTTCATCGCTAAAACAGGAGGCACCACGAACCCGTTCTGATAACCAAACTTCTGGGACGGCGGTACGCATACTAAGCCCCGGTCCGACATCTCCGCTAAACGCTCTTCAGAAAACTGCGAACAACGCAGGGCTGCGAGCGAAGCCCGACGCCACCCCATCTCCTTCGCCAGCCTCAACATGAGCAAATTCCGAAAAGTGACGAACTCCGTGAAACCCTCCATGTATTGCGACAGCGCCGAGACGTCGGTCTCGCTAGGTATATAACTAGCCACGCCACCTGTACAAGCCCCCGTTCTTTTATAAAGCAACGGAAAATAATTTTGTCCACCAAATCTGTCCTTTGATGTCTCACCAAATATTTTCCGACAGCTAACTCGGCATTCAAATGGGCCTATCAGTTCTTTCAATTTGTTGGTGTGTTGATACCAAAGTAGAAAATTGTAAATTTCGATTAACTTTCCATTGACAGTTTTTTGGGCAGCCAAGGAATCGCCGCTACCCAACTTGTTTTCTTTAACCCTCTTGAATTCGGTATCACGATACTTTTCTAACAATCGGTCATGCACATG
Organism: Paraburkholderia sp. BL9I2N2; assembly: GCF_004339745.1. GTDB lineage: Bacteria > Pseudomonadota > Gammaproteobacteria > Burkholderiales > Burkholderiaceae > Paraburkholderia. Next base: position 3,969,134 of record NZ_SMGP01000001.1, read on the forward strand.
CGTCAAAAACTGCCAATGCGACTCAACGTTAGGGACGTTGTACATGAAATCAAAAAAAGAGCCGACGCTACGAATTATTTTATCCACCGATTTTTCGTCTAGTGCTCGTCTATCTGACAGATACATTGAATAATCTATCAGTGGAATTACCAGTTCATCATCGTGAGAATAAGCAACGTAGTATAGACGCCCTTGTTCGCGCACCGGTTTTAATGAAACACGCTTACGTTCCGCATCCATGCCATGATTCCTTATTGTCAGTTCTTGACGATTGCAGGCTTTCTAAACAATCCGTGCTGTCTACACAAGTCCCTGATTTCAGACTCTCTGGCTTCGACATCAATCTTTGCATCTCTAAGTTCACGTCGCAACCGTACCAGTTCTGCCTCAAGAATTTTCGTTCGATTACGCTCCTTTTTCAACGCCCTTTTCGTCTGATTTTCAGTCAGCTCAGTTATCTCGTTTGCTGACTTTAACCGGCCAAATAAATCCTTCGTTATAGTACCCACTTCTTTGTGAAGCTCTGGATACCTTCCTAAAGTGCCATTTCCTATTTTTGAAAATGTCACCGCCTCGACACCTATAATCTTGAGCGCCCCCTCATTTGTCCATATCAAAAACTGCCTTTGTGAAAAAGGTACCAAAATTCTTTCGGCATTTTTGTTGATTTCGTTCCAAATCAAACGGGCAACTGCGGCATCTTTTTTGCAAGCTTCAAGCAAGCATCGCAACGCTTCTAGTTTATTCTTTATATTTTTTAACGCAAGTTCCTCTGAAGAATAAGCAATAGAAGGCTTAAGCTGCTTTTTGTCTTCCGGCTTTGGTCGAGTTGCCGATGAACTTTTACTCATAGATTTATCTCAAACCGTGCACGCATGAGCTCGATTCCTTGAGTCAAGTTTTTCAATTCGGTCTCGAGTCTTTTACGTTCAAAAGCCGTCAAACAATCATCCGCCAGTCGCCTCTCCATTCGCACGCGGTCATCAGTCAGATTACGTATATAGGCCGGCTTCGCCTGGTGAAAGTTGCAGTTATCGCAAATCATTGGAGACGCATTCTCCGGACAAAGTCTCCCTTCGCTACGTGAATAGCACCGCGCAGACTTAATCTTCACGGCACCACCAATCATACATTCGCCATGTTTCATTGGTTTTGGAAAGTGACCTCGAGCCTTGACCGCCTGAAACACAGCCTGTGCTTTCTCGTCCGTCCCTCCGTGGAACTTGGCTGACCCGGCGACTTTAAGAGCCAAACGTTTAATAATTTTTTTATAACCCCCAGACACTCTGCCGTTGTTGAGTACAATAAGTATCTCTTCCATGAGTTTTCCGTAGCCGACCTCTTCGAGGTCTTTATGCCTATCGTCTAAATCGGCTAGTGCCGCACGCTTAAGCTCCTCCACTTCGTCGGGAGATATGTCAAATATACTTTGAAAATCTGGACGGCTGAGTGAATCGCCCACATAGCCGACAGTTGTCGTCAAAGCATCATGCCCCATCTGAAAACTGAGCGCTTGAATATCCCCGTTCTCGTAGCGATAAAAATGCATAACTGCGTGCATTCGCCGAAACGTTCTCAAGCCGCCGAATTCTACGTTAGCGCCGAGGGCTTCAACCACGACCGAAAAATCTACGTCTCGTCTTCCGCGCGTAGATTCACGAAAGCTAAATCTTGTCTTGGAATTCAGTCCATTTTTACGATTGAATGTTCGAGTACAAAAAATCGAACTATCGTTTTGACCTTGACTATCCAAGCGTTCCAACTGAAGCTGCAAATCTTCAAGAGAAGCAATTGCGTCTTTCGTAGTTGCGTTGACGAAAAACGGAACCCTTTTCTTTGCTCCCTTTTCCAAATAAAAAGACACTACAGCCAACTCCAATGATATGTCAACTACGCGTAGATTTCCGGTTTGAAGACCAACAATAGGATGCGTAATTTCACCCGGCCGCCTTGCATTAAAAAGACTGATAAGAATTGCACACGATGCCATAAAGCAATCTATAGCATCTCTTAATGAAATGCTCGAAGAATCGGTATGATGCTGCGAATGACTTAGTCTATTAATCGGGCGAGGAAGCAATTTATTGAGTACCGCCAGATTGCGCGATGCAAAAAGCACCTCGCGCACATTGTGCCCTACCCATTTATATCCAGACTCAGCATTTTTTTCGTATAAATCGATTATCTCCTCTAGTAGAGAATGCAATAATGGGCCGCGCTCGTAAAGCCAAAGAAATGACACGCGTAGAAGTCGTCCGACAACCTGCTGCGGCAAATTTCTTGTGCTTTGCCGGGGCTTCCCGAGTCTGTCGGCTAGTATCGAAGGACGTGGGTACGGACGGAATGATATTTTTAACTCAGGTATGATTTCGCAGAACCTATTAATGTGCAAAAAGGTTATTTTCAAAGCACTTGAACTTGTCTTTTTCTTGCTGGCGTCGCTTTTCGCTTTCAACTGACCGTTGAAATGTACCAAATTAGTACCTAAACGTTTGGCGACGAGACCGTTTTCCATGGACGCACCATCTTCCAAAGATGCGATTCTTTCTTCAATTCTTAGTGCATCTATGTGACCACCGCTGGCAAGTGTCGAAGCGAATTCTTCAAACACCTTTTCCGTTGCAGTTCTCAAACTCAGACAGTTGCGAAGCCAAAGAAATTCGAGAAATAGAACTATTTCTCTGACAATCAACGTAGCCTGTCGCGCACGGGAATGCGTATCTCGGGAAGAATGCGACAAATAATGGTCGACTGTTGCGACAAGTATCGCAGCGTACTCGACATGCTCCGCGAAACTTATTACCTGCTGAGTGATTTGATTGGGTGGCAAGAGCAATTCCCGAATGTCTGCCTCCCACACTCCACCGCCTTCAACATCGAGTTTATCAAGACGTAGAACCCAATCTTCACCGAGATGCAGTTCCGAACAAATAATGCGTTCGTTAATCCAACTCGGCGAAATTGGCGTTGGAGCTATCGCGGAATCTTCAACTTTATTCGGTATATTCATCAAACTTCCTCAATTGCCACGTATCGCTTCAATTTTTCCCAGTAGGGACCGGTTTGTATGAACTGCATGAATGCCAGGGCGAACAGCATCGCTGGACCGTGGAATTCTCGGAACGCAGCATCGTTGTCGGCAAGCAGTCGCCGCCAGTTTTTCTTGTAATACTGAACAAAACGTGATAACTCTTCCACACTTGATGCGCTAACGGAAATGCGGTTGTTTGCACATCCACGCCCGGAATGACATCGCTTTGCATCACATATTCCGTCCATTAGCCAATCCACATTCGGCGGATTTTCAGGCGCGACGCATAATGTTCCATCACCAATTGGTATTGCGAGATTAGGGTCAAATTTCTGAAAGCGTAGTCTTTTGACGAATTCTGAATGTTCGCCCCACAAGGAAATTTTCAAAGTCGAATCAAGTCTGCGTTGAAACTCCAGGTTTATAGAGCTGGATAGTAGTTTTGTAATGAGTTGGTCCGCGTAATGTGCCGTTGTTCCAATATAGGAGTGGTCGGCAACCATCTGAGCGTCGAGCAATCCATTGCGACGTCGCATGCTGATAAGCAAAAGCATATGGTTTCTGATTTGCTCGTCGCTGAACCATTCTATTCTGTGGCGCGCCAACATCATTCTTTTTGGACGTTCCATGTTGGTCAACTGCGTCATCACTTTCTTTGATGGCCGCGACCAGCAAAACCACAAGCGCTCGTCATCGGCGTCAATCAGTCCTCGCCCATGTAATTGATGATAGTTCCAAATGAGTAAATTGATGGCAATCCACGCGCCGCGGTCACCCGGACCAACAAATACCTGCTGCGTGCGTTTGTCGACTTTACCTTTTAAACCTTGAATCAAGTATCCATTTTCGGAAGGGATTAGATTGTTGATTCTCATATTCAACAATGCATCCGCATTCCAGCCGGTGTGGATAAGTAGGATATGAAATGAAGCTACCATCTCGCGAGAGTTCACACAGATGGTCAGGCCTGCAATTTGGCGAATACTTACAGCGCCGCATTCCTCTTCTGCAATCTCGAGCTTAGAGGTTATCTTCGCTTGAAGGAGCCTATCAAAGCAGAGGCTTAATAAATTTCGACTGATGCGCTTATTGCGCTCAAATCTTCCCAAAGCGCCGATAACAGTTTCGATAGGAAAGTCCCAAATGGTCAACATATTTTTTTGAGCAACTACCCGGTCGTTCACAAAATTGACGATATGCCTGTAGTCGGCTCGGGGGATAGCTTTACGGGCATAGGTGCGCATCGTATTCCGTACTTTTGACCAAAACTCCAAGTCATATGTGCACGCATCTTTAACCGCCTCTATGTCATCCATCAATCGCTTAAGGGAGGTTTCGCGCAAGTCTTCAATACGCTCATGAGGAATGGCCCCAATCGGGTCCACAATATCGGAGTCTACTGAAGGCAGCTCGCTCAAAGTGGCTCGGGGTTTGTGCCTTTCTCTTAGAACCGTTTGAAAATATCGGCGATGGCTCGATACATCTTCCGCAAATAAGGCTTTGGGAACCTCCTCAGCCATAAAACGGCGGAAGACGCTTGAATTGGCTGCTCGCGTTGGTCCAGCCCAACTCGGGACCAAAGAAATCAAGGCTTCGACCTTGTCAAAAAGCCTAATAACGTCAGCTCTGCCTATCGTACGGATGGGTTTGCACAAAATTGCTTTGGCTACATCGTCTCCGCCGGCAAGGGTCAGAACTTTTGAAAAGACAAGCAAATCGCCACTTATCGCTCCCTCCGTTACGCTCCTCCCGTGCAAAGCAAGCAGCACCGCCGCGACCCATGTGCCTGCCATCGTCATCCCCAGTTCACCGGCATCAACGCTTACCGGCCGCAGATAGTCACGGCCTTTGACCCGTCTCGCCATGTTGAAGACCAACACGTCCGGGACTGAGCGGTTAGTCAGTGCGATATAAGTAGGCATTGTCTTTGATTCATCGGTCGTTGTTGGGTTAGTCACCTAGAGCGTATGGAGAATACTACAGAGATTCTCACCGTCAATCTCGCGCCCGCCGATCTGCCCAAGGAATCCGGCCGCTTCGATCTGCCAATCGCGTTGGGCATCCTCGCCGCGAGCGGCCAGATTCCCGCCGAGTCCTTGCTGCATCGTGAATTCGCGGGCGAACTGTCGTTGACCGGCGCGCTCAGGCCGATGCGCGGCGCTTTCGCCATGGCGTGCGGAACGGCGCGCAGCGCCGTGGCTCAAGGCGGCGGTGCGGCGCAGTCCGTCGGGATTGCGAGCGCGCTTGCCGCATGCGAGTCGCCCGCTCATTCCACGCCGCAGCTCTATCTGCCCGCTGCGAGCGCGGCGGAAGCGGCGCTCGTACCCGGCGTCGATGTCTACGGCGCAGCCGATCTGCCTTCGCTGTGCGCCCATCTCGCGGGAGCGCCAGACGCGCGGCTCTATCCAATCGCCGTGCCGGACCTCGCCGAAAGCCCAGCAGCCGTCGTACCGGATATGGGCGATGTCATCGGTCAACGCGGCGCGCGCCGGGCGCTTGAAGTCGCCGCGGCCGGCGGCCATCATGTCTTGCTGGTCGGGCCGCCCGGCGCGGGCAAATCGATGCTCGCCGCCCGCCTGCCGGGCCTGCTGCCGCCCATGACCGACGACGAAGCGCTCGCCTCCGCTGCGTTGTTGTCCGCCAGCCGGGCCGGTTTCATGCCCTCGCAATGGCGTCGACGACCGTTTCGCGCCCCGCATCATTCGTCGAGCGCCGCGGCGCTGGTCGGCGGGCGCAACCCGCCGCAGCCCGGTGAAATCACGTTGGCGCATCTAGGCGTGCTCTTTCTCGACGAACTTCCTGAATTCGATCGCCAAGTCCTCGAAACGCTGCGTGAGCCGCTTGAGGCCGGGCGCATCACAATCTCACGCGCCGCCTTGCAGGCGGATTTTCCGGCAGCCTGCCAGTTAATCGCCGCCATGAATCCTTGCCCATGCGGCTGGCGCGGCGATCCCAACGGCCGCTGCCGCTGCACACCCGAGATTGCTGCGCGGTATTTGCGCAAGCTTTCCGGGCCGCTGCTCGACCGGATCGACATCCAACTTGAGATACCAGCGCTCACGCCGGCGGAACTGTCCGCCCGTTCAACGGCGGCCGGCGAGACAAGCGCGGCCATTGCGGCACGCGTCAGCCGCGCCCGCGAGCGGCAATTGAGTCGTCAGGGCAAAACCAATCGCGAACTGGGAGGACGAGAAGTGGACGAGGTCTGCCGCCCCGACTCAGCGGGCGAAGCCTTGCTGCGCGAAGCAGGTGAGCGCTTCGGCTGGTCGGCGCGCGCGTACTACCGGGTTCTGAAGGTGGCGCGCACCATCGCCGACCTCACCGGCGCGCCCATGCCGAGCGCCGCGCAGATCGGCGAAGCGATCCAATATCGCCGGGCTTTTGGCTCCCTATGAGGTGAAAAATCTGCTGTCAAGACTTGACTTATGCACACGCGCACGTTCCAGATAGATTTTGAAACAACTGAAAGGTACGTCGCGGGCAGCATCCGAAAAGCATTGATTTGATTGACTTTTTTTAACGACCTTGTGCGAGACGAATCTGACAGAGTGCCCATAGAATGGGCATCTCCGGCCAATTTGCCCGAGTTCTCAACAGAGTTATCCACAGGCGCGGTGAGTAACAGGAAAACTTCAACGTAAACCGGGAATTAGCGCGCGATGCTGCGAAGGAACTTTCACTGTGCGCAGCGCCTCAGTTGAGCCCCATCACGCGCCGAATCGGACAAAAATACCGCTCTCAATACAGTTGGAACGACGAAAAAAATTGGTCGATCTGTTCCTGCTGCATCGGCTTGGATGCAATGATCGCCGCCTGATAGACGTGTCGGCCGCGCGCGACGAGTCGTGCGTAGACGGTGCGCGCTTCGTGTTGCGAACCCGCCTCGCCGCTCAGCTTCATTTCCAGGCCAAGCACCTGGCCGCCGGCCGCCAGCGGGATCTGCACGGCACGCGCTTCGGGCGCGGCGCCCACGTTGCGGGCGAGACCGTTGCGCAGGAAATCGAGTGCGGCGCGTTGCGTGGCCGCGTCGTCGTTGGGCAGCATCACGGTGCCGACCGCGAAGACGGCGTCGCCGGCTTCGGCCGTCTGCATCGCCATCTGCATCGGCGTGCCGTTGATCTGCACAGCCCGCTGATCGTTGCCCGGCTTGGCGGGCAAGTCGACGGTATAACCGTTGTCGTTATTCATGATCGTCCGCCAGTCGAAGGTCGGCGAGCAGGCGCTCAGCGCGGCACCCAAAACCACCGTGCAAGCCAGCGTGCCGAGGATTGCACGCGCGCTCGACAGCCGAGACGTGGAGTCGGCCGCCACACAACGCGAAGAGCGCTCCGTTGAGCGGCTGGCAGAAGTAAGACGGGACGGAATTCGAGCGAGGAAGTGACTGACGCGGCCAACGCGACTGACGCGAAAAACAGTTCGGAACATGGGGACAGAAGATCGGACTGACGAGAACGTAAAACCCTATTATCCGCTCCCTGCCGACGTCCTGCCGCGCCGCCGGAATGGGGCTACAATAGCGACGCTGTTCAGCACGGGCCGAAAGCCCAAACCGACGCACTGTCCCGCGCGTTCCGCGCGACTCTCGAGGTTCCGTTCATGAGCTCCACCCCGTCCACCGCCGCCCGGCGCGCGAGTCCGCTTCGCTACATCATCATCGCCGCCGTGGCCGTTGCGATCGCCATCGCCGGTTATTTCGCGTTTGCCGGCCAGCAGCGCGTGCCTGACGCGACCTTCACGTTGCTGTCCGGCCAGAAAGTCTCGACCGCCGACCTGAAAGGCAAGGTCTACCTCGTCAACTTCTGGGCAACGAGCTGCGATACCTGCATGAAGGAAATGCCGCAGATGGTCCAGACCTATAACCGCTTCAAGGGTCAAGGTCTCGAATTCGTCGCCGTGGCCATGAACTACGACGCGCCGATGTACGTGGCCAACTACACGCAAACTCGCCAGTTGCCGTTCAAGGTGGCAATGGACGACGGCTCGGCCGCCAAGCAGTTCGGCAACGTCCAGCTCACGCCGACCACGTTCCTCATCGACAAGGACGGCAAGATTCTGAAGCGCTATGTCGGCGAACCGCAATTCGCGGAACTCGACCAGTTGCTGGAAAAGGCGCTCAAAGCGGCTTGACGGGATTCAGTTGATTCAAAAAACCGCCGGCCTCGCATCTCAAGGCCGGCGTTTTCATATCCTCACCGTTCCCCTTCCCCTTTGGCCGCGAGGCCATATCGCTTGATCTTTTCGTAGAGCGTCGCCTTGCCGAGTTGCAGCTTGTCTGCCGCGACCGCGACCACGCCGCCGGTCTGCTCCAACGCCTCCGCGATCACCGCCCGCTCGAATTGCTCGACGCGCTCCTTCAAGGGCTGCGTGTCCGTGCCGTCGTCGCCGAAAGACATGACCGGATCGTCGGCGATGCCGAGCACAAAGCGGTCGGCGGCGTTGCGCAACTCCCGCACGTTGCCCGGCCAGTCGCGCTGCATCAGGCTCGCGCGCTGACGATCGGTGAGGATCGGCGCGGGGCGTTGATAACGCACGGCCGCGTCCAGCAGGAAGTGCTCGAAGAGCGGCACGATGTCCTCGCGACGCTCGCCCAACGGCGGCAGGGCGATCGTCACCACGTTCAGCCGGTACAACAGATCGCGCCGGAACGAGCCGTCCGCGACATGCTCGGCCATGTCGCCCTTGGCGGCGGCGACCACGCGGCAATTCACGCGAATCGGCTGATTCGAGCCGAGCCGCTCCAGCACGCCGTCCTGAAGCACGCGCAGCAGCTTGACCTGCAAGGCGAGCGGCATGCTTTCGATTTCATCCAGAAACAGCGTGCCGCCCGACGCATGTTCGAGCTTGCCGATGCGGCGTTTCGCCGCACCGGTGAAAGCGCCCGGCTCGTAGCCGAACATTTCCGACTCGAACATCGGCTCCGGCAACGCGCCGCAGTTCACCGCGATAAACGGTTTGTCACGGCGCGGGGACAGTTCGTGCAGGCTGCGCGCGATCAATTCCTTGCCCGCGCCCGTGTCGCCGTTGATCAGCACCGAGGCGTCGGTCGGCGCGACATTGGCGATCAGCCGCCGCACCTGTTCGATGGCCGGACTCCTGCCGATGATGCGCGGCGCCACCGAGTTCTGTTCCGCCAACTCACGGCGCAGCGCGAGGTTCTCCAGCACCAGCTTGCGACGCTCCAACGCTCGCCGCACGGTTTCGATCAGACGTTCGGACGCGAAAGGCTTTTCGATGAAGTCGTACGCGCCGTCGCGCATCGCCTGAACGGCCATTGAAATATCGCCATGGCCCGTCACCAGAATCACCGGCACGTCGGGCGCGCGCTCGTGGCATTGCGCGAGCAAATCGAGGCCGCTTGCGCCCGGCAAGCGAATGTCGCTGACGATCACGCCGGAGAAGTCCGCGCTGATCGTCTTCGCCGCGGACTCCACCGAGGCATGGCCGATCACGTCGAAGCCCGCCAGTTGCAAACTCTGCACGCTGGCGCGCCGCACCAGTTCGTCGTCTTCGATATACAGCACTTGCAGGCCGTGGTTCAGCATGGCGTCTTCCGTGTGATTCAGGAGCCCGCGGTCAGCGGGTCCGATGTGTGGTTCGTCTGCACGCGCGCACGGCGCAGCGTCAACACGAATAATGCACCGCCGTCCTGCGCGTTGCGCGCCACCAGCGTGCCGCCGCAATCGCGCGCGATCGACGACGAGATCGCGAGGCCGAGCCCCAGCCCGTGGCCCATTTCCTTGGTGGTGAAGAACGGTTCGAACAGATGCGGCAGGACCTCGTCGGGAATGCCGGGGCCGTTATCGCTCACGGCGAACGACAGATTCGCATCGGCGACTTCGATCTCAATCGAAATGCGCGGCGGGTGCACGTCGGCGGTTGCATCGAGCGCGTTGCCGAGCAGGTTGATCAACACCTGTTCGAGCCGCAGATCGTCGCAATGCGCGATCAGTTCGGGATGATCGTCGGCGAGATTCAGCGGCGTGCGCATGCCACTGTGCGCATCGAGCAAAGCAAATTCGACCTCGACGCCCTGCAAGCGCTTTTGCAACAGCGCGACGACATTGCGCAACGCCCGCACGATCGGCGCGCGCGCACTGCGTGGCCGCGCGCGTCCGACGAACAGTTTCAACTGATTGGTGATCTTGCCCATGCGCTCCGTGAGCGCGGCGATCGCTTCGAGATTTTCGCGCGCCGACGCCTGGTCGCCGCGCTCGAGTAGCACACGCGTGTTGTCCGAGAAACCGCGCAGCGCGGCGAGCGGCTGATTCAGTTCGTGCGTGATACCGGCGGCCATCTGACCGAGCGCGGCGAGCTTGCTCGCCTGGATGAGCTCGTCGTGCGCGGCGCGCAACTCCTGCTCGGCGCGCGTGCGTTCGGCCACTTCCTTCTGCAACTGTTCGTTCGCCTGCGAGAGATCCGCGGTGCGCTCGGCCACTCGCCGGTTCAGTTCGGCGTAGGCTTTTTGCAGAAGCGCGCGGCTGCGCATCACCTCGCGCACGCGCGCCCGGCGCATTCTCCAGTAGAACGCGAGCAACACCAGCGACACGTAGCCGAAGGCGGTGACGATGGTCGCCTTGCGCGCGTCGGCGTCGACCGGATCGACGGGTGACAGGGTGATCAGATGCCAGTCCGGCTCGCCCATGCCACGCCGCGACGCCAGATAACGCGGAGCGTAGCGGCCGCCGCCAATGCGCACGATCTGCGCGTTGCCTTCGAGTGTGCGTTCGATCGACACCGGCAGCGCCGCGATCGGTTGCTGCGCGTATTGACGCGCCTGGTAGATCGAATCGGCGATGGGCCCCGACAGCGGCCGGATCGTATGGTATTTCCATGCCGGCACCGACGACAGAAAGATCACGCCGTGGTCGTCGGTCACGACGAGCGGCTCAGACGCATCCGCGCCCTGAAACCATTCAAGGTCGAGTTTGACGACCGCCACGCCGACGATCTTGCCCTCGCGCCGCACCGGCTGCGAGATGTAGTAGCCCGGCGCCTGCGAGATCGTGCCGATGCCGAAGAAGCGGCCCACGCTGCCTTTGACCGCATCGAGAAAATACGGCCGGAATTGATAGCCCGCGCCGACGAAGCTGCCCGGCCCGCGCCAGTTGCTCGCCGCGACGCAGAAGCCGTCGAGCGGAATGATATAGGTGACCGTGGCGCGCGCGTGGCGGTTCAGATCTTCAAGATAGACATTGGCGCGCGCGACATTGGCCGGAGTGGGACTAACCAGCACGTCCTGCACGATGGGATGTTCGGCCAGCAGATAAGGCAGCGATTCGTAGCGTTCGAGCGTGCTCTTCAGCGCGCTGGTCGTACGGTCGACCCGTACCGAGGCGTTGCGCCGCAAATGGTCGATGCCGCTTTGCCACGCGATGCTGTACGTGAGCCCGCACGCCACCACGAGCCCGGCGACGAGCGCGAAGAAGATCAGCAGGCGTCGCGTCACGTTGGCAATATCCGATCGATGAGGATCGTTTATTGTGGCATAAGGCGACGCGTCGTCGGCGCTAGCCTCGTCGGCCGACGGCGCGGGAGTCTGGCCGGCGGGCACCGGATTCATACGCTGGTGTCCGCGGCCGGGAGGGTTGCGTTACAAGACGTTGCCGATGCGCGGCTTAAACGCCGGCCGGCTCTTTGACCGTCACGTCGCCACGCAAGGCGGCGTTCAGCTTGTTGCGGTCCAGTTCCTTTTCCCATGCCGACACCACCACCGTCGCCACGCCGTTGCCAACGATGTTCGTCAGCGCGCGGCATTCGCTCATGAAGCGGTCGATACCGAGAATCAGCACCATGCCCGACAGCGGAATGGTCGGCACCACGGCCAGCGTCGCGGCCAGCGTGATGAAGCCCGCGCCGGTCACGCCGCTCGCGCCCTTCGAGGTCAGCATCGTCACCGCCAGCAGCGTGAGCTGCTGCGTCCACGTGAGGTCGGTGTTGGTGGCTTGCGCGATGAACAGCACGGCCATCGTCATGTAGATGTTGGTGCCGTCGAGGTTGAACGAATAACCGGTCGGTACCACGAGGCCCACCACCGAACGCGAGCAGCCGAGTTTTTCGAGCTTCAGCATCAGTTGCGGCAGCGCGGCTTCGGACGAGCTCGTGCCGAGCACGATCAGCATCTCTTCCTTGATATACGCCACGAAGCGCAGGATGTTGAAGCCCACCGCACGCGCGATGATGCCGAGCACCACCACCACGAACACGATCGAGGTCAGATAGAACGTGCCGATCAGTTTCAGCATCGGCAGCAGCGAGCCGATACCGTACTTGCCGATCGTGAAGGCCATCGCGCCGAACGCGCCGATCGGCGCCAGCTTCGTAATGATCCGCACGATGCCGAACAGGATATGCGAGAGCCCGTCGATGAAGTTCGTCACGACCTTGCCCTTCTCACCGGCCGTCGCGAGCACCGCACCGAACAGCAGCGCGATCAGCAGAATCTGCAAGATTTCACCCTGCGCGAATGCCGACGAGAGCGTGTCCGGAATGATGTGCATCAGGAAGTCGACCGTGGTCTGGCCGTGCGCCTTGGCGGCGTACGACGCGACCGACTTGCCGTCGAGAGTCGCCGGGTCGATGTTGAAGCCGACGCCCGGCTTCAGCACGTGCGTGGCGATCAGGCCGAGCACCAGCGCGAAGGTCGAGACGATTTCGAAGTACAGCAGCGCCTTGCCACCGACGCGCCCGACCTTCTTCATGTCTTCCATGCCGGCGATGCCCGTCACCACCGTACAGAAGATGATCGGCCCGATCACCATCTTGATCAGCTTGATGAAGCCGTCGCCGAGCGGCTTCATGTCGACGGCTAAATTCGGGTAGAAATGCCCGAGCGCGATGCCGATGATGATCGCCACGATCACCTGGACGTACAGCACTTTGTGGATAGGTTTCTTCACGATGGTTCCTGCGATGTGGATGAGCTCAATGGCCTGCCACGCTGCGCATCATGCGAACGAATAGTCGTCACGCCTGTGCACGGCATTAGGCCGCGACAAGACGACGAATTCAGAAATACCGGGAAGGGAAATCGGACATCGTTGTCTCCTTGCTTTAGTTGTCGGACCGTTGCGGCCGCGGCTTCTATTTCGCAAGGTCGATGCCAGCTTGATGCCGGGCTCGACGCCTTGATTCTTATGGGTTTTCCGGCGCTTCATCCTATGTGCCGTCTGGGATTCCGGAAATCCGGACAAGGGCTGTCGGGGAATCCGGAATCCATTGTGGCGGCAGCCTCGGGATAACCCGTAGGGCTTTTTACGGCGTGCGTTGCCGGAAGCAAGCGCCGCCTGACTCGTCTCGTTTAAACGCTGCCCTCTTCCAGCACCAGCAGATTCTCGTGCGAGAAACCGAGCGACACCGGCTGCCCGCGTTCGGGCAAACCGCGATTCGGGTCGTTGAATATGTCGAGCGAAATCACGGCGTCTTTCACGCGGGTTCGGATGCGCACTACGGCGCCGAGGAAATTCACTTCTTCGACGGTGGCGTTCAACGTGTTGCGGCCGGGCGCGGCCGGCTCCAGCACGATAGCTTCGGGCCGCAGCGCGAGCAGGCGTTTCTTGCCCGCATCGTTCGACGGCAACTCCTGCGTGGTGGTCAGCTCCTGGCCGTCCACGATCATCTTGCCGGTCGCCGGATCGACCACATGTCCAGCCAGGATATTCAGCGTGCCGACGAACGATGCAACGAAGCGTGTGCGCGGAAAGTTGTAGATCTCCGAGGGCGTGCCGATCTGTTCGACGCGGCCCTCGTTCATCACGACGATGCGGTCGGAAATCGACAGCGCCTCTTCCTGATCGTGCGTGACAAAAATCGACGTGATGCCCAGTTCGCGCTGCAACGCGCGAATGTCCTGGCGCAACGAGATGCGAATCTTGGCGTCGAGTGCGGAGAGCGGTTCGTCGAGCAGCAACACCTGCGGCTTGCCGGCGAGCGCGCGCGCGAGCGCCACGCGCTGCTGCTGGCCGCCGGACAATTGCCACGGATAACGCCCGCCGAGATGCGGCAGCTTGATCAGTTGCAGCATCTCCTCCACGCGCTGACTGATCTCCGCCTGCGGCCGATGCGTGATCTTCAGTCCGAAGCCGATGTTCGCGGCCACCGTCATGTTCGGAAACAGCGCATACGACTGGAACACCATACCGACCTTGCGTTGCCGCGTGCGAAGGTGCGTGACGTCCTTGTTGTCGAGCCGGATGATGCCGCGCGTCGGCGTTTCGAAGCCGGCGATCATGCGCAGCACCGTCGTCTTGCCGCAGCCGGACGGTCCGAGGAAAGTAGTGAATTCGCCGCGTTCGATCTGCATGTCGAAGTGATGCAGCGCAATGTTCGCCCCGAAGGACTTATGCAGATTTTCGATTTCAAGAAATGCCATGATTCGCTGCCTCAGTCCGTCAAACTCATTGGTCACACTTTCTGGCCGCTCATCGCGCGGGCCGAGCCGAATACCTGAATCAATCCCATCGACGCCCACGTGATCACGAACGCGATGATCGCGAGCGCCGACGGCTCGTACGCGCGGTTCGCACCGATCAATTGCAGGTACGGACCGAACGCGGGACGGTCGAGCAGGCTCGCCAGCGTGAACTCGCCGATCACCACCGCAAAGGTGAGAAAGGCGCCGGACAGAATGCCCGAGCGGATGTTCGGGAAGATCACCTTGAAGAGAATCGTCGGCCAGTTCGCGCCGAGACATTCGGCGGCTTCGGTGAGCGAGCGCACGTCGACCGCGCGCAGACCGGCATCGACGGCGCGGTACATGTACGGCAGCGAGAGCGTCACATAGCCGAACACCAGCAGCAGATCGGTGGCGCGCTCGTTGCCGGTGAGCGGCAGAATCGAACTGCTGTTATAGATGCGCAGATAACCGAACACGATCACAATCGCCGGCACCACCAGCGGCAACAGCGTGATGAATTCGACCAGCGGCCGCAGCTTCGGCAAGCGCAACTGCACCCAGTACGCGGTCGGCACGACCAGCAACACGCCGACGACGATCGTCAGCAGCGCCATCAGAATCGAGTAGCCGAACGAGGCCTGAAAGCGCGGATCGCCGAGCACGACGCTGTACGCTTCGAAGCTATAGGTGCCGCGCTTCATGCGCAGGCTGAACTCGAATGTCGCGATCAACGGAATGAGAAAGTACAGCGAACCGACGATCATCGCGGTCCACGCACCCACACGCGATTGGCTTTTCATCGACGTCCCCTTTCAGCACGCGAGCGCAGCCAGATGTAGCCGCCATTCGAAAGGCCGGTGACAAGCACCATGCCGAGCGCGAGTGCATAGCCGAGATTCTGGTTGTGCATCACGTCGCCGCGAATCTGCGCGTACAACAGGATCGTCACGATGTTCAGCGAACTGCCGGTCAGCGCATAGGCCGTGGCGACCGCGCCGAACGAATTGGCGAACAGCAGCAGCGCGGCGCCGAGCACGCTCGGCCACAGCACCGGCAGCGCGACGTAGCGCCAGTATTGATATGCGGTGCCGCCGAGGCAATCGCAGGCCTCGCGCCATTCGCGCTTCAGGCCGTCGAGCGCGGGCGTGACGATCAGCACCATCAACGGAATCTGGAAATACAGATAGGTCAGCGTCAGACCGGAAAAGCTCAGGATGCTGAAGCCGGTCGAGTACAGATTGAAGCCGAGGTATTTCTTCAGCAGCACAGTGACGAGCCCGACCCGCCCCAACGTGCAGATGAAAGCGAACGCGAGCGGCACGCCGGCAAAGTTCGACGCGACGCCCGAAAACGTCATCAAGGTCGGACGAATCCACCCGGGCAATTTGCCCTGCACCGCCGCCCATGCGAGCAGCGAGCCGATCACCGCGCCGCCGATCGAGGAGGCGGCGCTCACCTTGAAGCTGATCCAGTACGCGTCCATCACGGTCGGCTGGAGCAGGTCGCGGAAATTGGCGAGCGTGAAATGGCCTTGCGAATCCTGGAACGCGCCGACCATCAGAAAGCCGGTCGGCAGAATCAGGAACAGCAGCGCGAACGTGAAAAACGGCACCACGCCGATCCAGGCGAGCAACGACGACGCGCGGCTTGGACCGTTGACGCGAGGCGTTGGGGTGGGCACAGGCGGAACCAGCAATTCCGGCTGCACCGATCCAGCATCCGATGAAGCGCTCATAGCTCACCCTTGGGGCAATCTGGCAAACGCACCCGGCGCGCAGCGCTCATCACGAGCGGCGGCGCGCCGGGGCGACAAAACTTCAGGCTTCGGTTCGGCGTCGCGGCGCGCGTGCTGCGTTGCCGCCGCGACTCACGCTATGCCGCTTACTTGACGTTCGCGCCGACCGCTTCGTCCCAGTGCTTCGTGATGGTGTCCTTGTACGCGTCCTGTTGCGAGAGCGTCGGGAACACCACGTTCTTGTAAGCCGACGGCGGCGGCAGCTTGTCGAGCAGCGCTTGCGGCACTTTCTTGCCGCTCACCAGTTCGTTGTAGCGCATCGGATGGCAGTAACCCTTCAGCCAGCCGATCTGGCCTTCGTCGGAGTACAGATACTCCATCCACAGCTTGGCTGCGTTCGGATGCGGGGCGTAGGCGCTGATCGCCTGAACATACACGCCGGCGACCACGCCCGTTTTCGGTACCACCACTTCCACCTTCGGATTGCCCTTCAGTGTGTCGCGGTCGGCCAGCGCGTTGTAGTCCCAACGCACGATGATCGGCGTAGTACCTTGCGCGAGCGATGCGGCCTTGCCGATCACCGGCACGAAGTTGCCGCTCTTGTTCAGGTTGGCGAAATACGTGAGGCCGGCCTGTCCGGCTTTGCTCGCATCGCCTTTGCTTTGCGACAGACCGGCGGCGTACACGGCTTGAATCGCCTGGTTGGCCGAGCGCGGGTCGCCGGCCAGCGAGACAGCGTTCTTATAGTCCGGCTTGAGCAGGTCGCTCCAGTCCGACGGCGCCTTGTCGATCATGTCGGCGTTGACTTCGAACGCGAGCACGCCGTAGTAATCGCCATACCAATAGCCGTCGGCATCCTTCGACTCTTTCGGAATCGAGTTCCACGTGGCGACCTTGTACGGCTGCAGCAGACCTTCCGCCTTCGCCGACGGACCGAACGACAGACCCACGTCGATCACGTCGGGCGCCTGCGGACCCTTGTTGCCCTTGTTCGCCTTGATGGCTTCGATTTCATCGCCCGAACCCGCATCCGGATTCAATTCGTTGATCTTGATGCCGTACTTCTTCTGAAAACCGGCCACCAGTTCACCGTAATTGCACCAGTCGTGCGGCAGCGCGATCACGGTGAGTTGGCCTTCCTGCTTGGCGGCGGCGATCAGTGCGTCGAGCGGCGCGGCCGAAGCGCTGCTGCTGACGCCGGCGGCGGTGACACCCGCAACGGCCGACATCGAAAGTATGCGAGCTAACGCGGTGCGGTTCATAGTCTTTCCCCATCCTCTGCCGAAATTGCTACGTTTGGAAAATTTCTAATTCGAGCTTCGGGGCGCGTCGTGCACTCCTGCACTTGCGCGCCCGCGCCATGTTCAGGCCGGGTTGGCCGGCGCCGAGAACATGTGGGGTCGCAGTGTATCGATGCGATCTGTACAAATCATGTCGACGCCCCATTGCGCGAGCAGTTGCGCGCGCGCCGTGTCGTTGACCGTGTAGGCGAGCACGCGCAGGCCGGCGCAGTGAATCTCCGCAACCAGCCGCTCCGTGAGATAGCGTTGGTTCGCGTGAAAGGACACGCAGTCCAGTTCACGCACGATGCGCAGCCAGTCGTCAGGCACCTCGTCGAACAGCATGCCGCGTTGCACCGACGGCGCGGCGTCGCGCGCCGCGGCCAGCGCCTCGAACGAAAACGACGACAGCAACGGCGGCGTCTGGCCTTGCCATAACGTCAGCGCGCCGCTTGCCACCAAAGTGCCGGTGATCTCGTCGCGGCCCGGACACGGTTTGATTTCGATGTTGGCGGCAATGCCGTCGCGCGCGCAACGCTCGGCCGCCTCGGCGAGCGTCGGCAAACGCGTGCCGGCGAACTGCGGTCCGTACCAGGCGCCGGCGTCGAGCGTTGCCAGTTGCTGCCATGTGTGTTCGGCGGCGGCGCCGTGGCCGTTGGTGGTCCGCTCGAGCGTGTCGTCGTGCAGCAGGAAGAGTTGGTTGTCGGCGGATAGCTTGGCGTCGAATTCGACCATGCGGTAGCCATAGCGCACGCAGGCGTCGAAACCGGCTAGCGTGTTTTCCGGCGCCAGCGTGCCGCCGCAGCGATGCGCAGCCAGTCGCGGATAAGGCCAGTCTGCGGATAAGGTGCGATTAATCCCGTTTCCCACGTCTCGTTACCTTTCAGATAGAGCGGGTTGACTATGCTCTCGACACGTTCCCGGCCATCACTGCTGCCTCGGCCATCATGATCCAGCGCGGCCTCATGCTGTCTCCACGCGCGAGCCCGTGCGTAGTATCGCGCTAAGGCGAGCGCGGCGATACCCGGGCGTACGCTGCATGTTCTCATCGCGCCGCACACTGCAATGTCATTGTCAGGATGACGAAGCGTGGAGTCATCCCGCAGCGCGAAACATCACCGGCCTATCGCCCGGACGGCAAACCCCAAGAGCCATTATGGCGACGGCACAGGTCAATCAAATTGCCAAAAACGCCGCGAAATGCTCGGAACCGGACATTTCAATTCCTTTTCGAACATTTGATGTTCGAAATAGACTCAGCGCTTCGATCTGCGAAGGCTAAGTTGAAATACACAAACTTGCAAGCTGCCAAAAAAATACAACACAATCCGGCTAAAGTAGTACGCTTGACATCCTCCGGACACACATTCGTGACCACGATGTCGCAGTTAAATACAAGCTGAATCAACGCGCGTACGCATCCAGGGAAAAATGCATGTGGCAGGAAGACCGGCATCAAAGAATTCGCGCGTTGCTGTCCACGCTGCAACGTGTGTCCACGGAACGGATCATGGCGGATCTCGGGGTGTCGCGCGAAACCGTGCGGCGCGACCTGCTCGATCTCGAAGCGCTAGGTGAACTGCGGCGCGTGCACGGCGGCGCGATCAAGCCCGCCGACGAAGCGCCGATCGCCGAACGCGCGCATATGCGTGTCAAATCCAAAACGGCGATTGCGAAGGCGGCTACGCGTTTGATCACGAGCGGCCAGACGCTTTTCATCGACGCCGGCACCACCACCGCCGCGCTAGCCGAAGAACTGGCGAAACTCGCGAACCTCACCATCGTCACCAATTCGATCGATGTCGCGTTGAAGATGCGCGGCGCAGTCGATCAAACCGAAGCCGCCAACGAAGTCATTCTGCTGGGCGGATCGATCAGCGACCGCGCCATGGCGACCACCGGCGCCACCACCGTGCTCGACATCCAGCGCTATCGCGCGGACCTCGCGCTGCTGTCGCCGGTCGGCATCGATCACCGGCATGGCGCGACCAACTACGATCACGCCGAAACCGAAGTCGCGCGCGCCATGGTCGCCAACGCGGACCGCGTGGTGATCCTCGCCGACTACAGCAAGATCGGCCAGCGCAGTCGTATCTCGTACTGCCCGGTCGAGCGGATCGACGTGCTCGTCACCAACAAAAAGGCGGCCGAAGCCGCCGAGTTTGCATCGCTGAAAAAGAAGCTCGAAGAGATCGTGCTCGCTTAGGGCTTGGGCCTTAGGTCAGAAGACTCGAGGTCTATTCCTTCACATGCATCGTGTCGAGCGAACGCTTGCGCAAGCGGGTGTCGTGCAACGCACCGGCTGCGTCGAGTACCGGATAGGCGGTCGAGCAGAACAACGAGTTGAGCCGCTTCATGTCGCTGATCAGATCGAGATGCAGCGCACTGGTTTCGATGCTTCGCAAGGTCTGTCCGGTGAGCCGGTCCAGATGGCGGTATGAATACGCGCGCTCCAGATCACGAAAGCGCTCCTTCTCCGCGAGCAGGCGCTCGGCGCAACGCAGATCGTTGTTCAGAAAGACCGACAAGCCAAGCTGCAAATTGCTGACGAGCCGCGCCTGCAAGTCGTCCAGTTCACCCAGCCCTTCCTCCGAAAACGACAGACGGTGGGCGATCTTCTTTTCCTCGATGTCGCGCACGATCCGCTCGATGATGTCGCCCGCATGCTCCAGGTTGATCGTCAATGAAATGATGTCGGTCCAGCGGCGGCTGTCGGCTTCGTCGAGTTGCTCGCGCGAGATCAGCGTCAGATAGGTTTTGACGGCGGCGTAGAGCTCGTCCACGTCGTCGTCCATGCGCGCCGTTTCGCGCGCTTTGTCCAGATTGTTGTTATGGATCAGGTCCGCGACGTTGTCGAGCATAGTGCGCACAATGTCGCCGATCCGCAGCACCTCGCGTGCGGCATGCGCGAGTGCAAGCGTCGGCGTGGACAGCGCCGCGGTATCCAGATGGAGCGGCCGCAGCTCGCCATTCGGCATCGGCCGGTCGGGCAAGATACGCACACAGACGCGCGCCACCGGATCGATCAGCGAGAGGCAGGCGCAGCAACGCAGCGTGTTGTAGATCAGATGGAAGCCGACCGTGGCTTCACGCGGATTCGCGATCAGCACCGGCAGACCGCGCGCGAGCAGCGAAGTGAACGGCAGGATCAGCAACGCGCCGGCCAGCTTGAACGCAAAGCTGCCCAACGCGAGACGCCGCGCCGCCGCGTTTTGTGCGACGGTGCCGAGGAGCGCGAGCAAGCCGCTGCCAAGATTAGCGCCGATCACGAGGCACAGGGCGACCTTCAGCGAAATCACACCGGACGAGGCGAGCGTCGCGGTCAGCAACACCGCGGCAAGGCTCGAATAGGACAGCATGGCGAACGCGGCGCCGACCAATGCGTCGAGCATGGTGTCGCCAGTCAGTGCACCGAACATCACGCGCACGCCGGCGCCTTGCATCATCGGCTGAGCAGCTTCGACGATCAGACGCAGCGCCAGCAGAATCAAGCCGAGGCCGATCAACGTTCGGCCGGCCTGGCCGAGACGGGTTTGCTTTCGCGAAAGGAACAGCGGCACGCCGAGCAGAATCAGGATCGGCGACAACCAGGACAGATCGAGTGTGAGGATCCGCGCCATCAACGCGGTGCCGACGTCGGCGCCGAGCATGATCGCGAGACCACTGGTGAGCGGCAATAGTCCCTGCGCCGCGAACGACGTGACGATCACCGCAGTGGCATTACTGCTTTGCACGAGACTCGTGACGCCAACACCCGAGAGGAAAGCTCGCCAGCGACTACTGGTGCTGCGCCCCAACACGCTGCGCAGGTCGGCGCCGAGGACTCGCAGGATGCCGGTGCGCACAATGTGCGAACCCCACACGAGGAGCGCCACACCGGCCAGAAGGTTTAGGAGAATCAACATAAGGCACTGCGCATCCGTTCCTGCTGCCATGACCCGAACCGCATGCCGCGCGAACCGGCACCCGGGGCGTATGACAGTAGTGTTGCACATTTTTGCCTTATTGTAATTTTGTGCTTTTAAATATAGGCTCGTGTCAAGCTGTGGATGGCTGTGTGCCGGCTCTTGGTCAGTCATACGGGGAGTTCGACCACTCGACCGCTCGCCCACTTAATCACGAGGACTCTGGATGAGCCGCAACCTTGCGTTGTTCGACCTGGATCACACGTTACTGCCGCTGGATAGCGATCAGGCGTGGGCCCACTTCATTGCGGGATTGGGTATAGAAGGCGCCGCGCGGCACGCGCAGGAAATCGACGATTACTACCGTCAATATGTGGCCGGCACGCTCGACATGGCTGCTTACCTGAACTACACGCTCGCGCCGCTTGCCCGCCACTCGCGCGAGCAGCTCGACACGTGGCATACGCAGTTCATGCAGCAGGTGATTGCGCCTGCGATCCTGCCGGCAGCGCGTGCGCTCGTACAACGCCATCTGGATGCGGGCGACCTGTGTTGCATCGTTACCGCCACTAATGTGTTCATCACGGAGCCCATCGGCAAGGCGCTCGGCTTCGAGCATCTGCTGGGAATCGAGCTTGGCACCGAAGGGGGCGATCCGTTGGCGCGCTTTACGGGAATGGCTGTCGGCACACCGACCTTTCGCGAAGGCAAGATCACGCGCACCGAGAGTTGGCTGGCCTCGCTCGGGCATCGTCTGCAGGATTTCCCGCAGAGCTGGTTCTATAGCGATTCGATCAACGACGTCCCGTTGCTGGAGCGCGTTACGAATCCGGTTGCGACCAATCCTGACGCGCGGCTGCGGGCGATCGCCACGGAACGCGGCTGGCCGGTGATTGAACTGTTTGCCTGAGTCTTGACCTGAGCCTGAGCCGCCGCGCTACGCGCGCCCTTTCCACGGCACGAGCCGCCGTTCCAGTGCACGCATACCGAGATCGAAGAGCCACGCGATCAGCCCGATCAACACGATGCCCATCACCACCACGTCGGTGCGTAGAAAGCTCGATGCGTTCAACACCATCTGACCCAGCCCCGCAGTGGCCGCAACCATTTCGGCGGCGACCAGCGTAGTCCAGCCGAAGCCGATCGCGATGCGCAGGCCGGTCAGAATCTCCGGCAACGCCGCAGGCAAAACCACGTGCCGCACGATCTGCGAGAAGCGGCCGCCCAGCGAATACGCCGCATGAATCTGCTCGATGGTCGCGCTGCGCACGCCGGCCCGCGCGGCCATGGCAATAGGTGCGAAGCAGGCCAGATAGATCACGACGATCTTCGCCGTTTCGTCGATGCCGAACCAGATCACCACGAGCGGTAGATAAGCGAGCGGCGGCAGCGGTCGATAGAACTCGAGCGGCGGATCGAGAAGGCCGCGCGCGACCCGGCTCACTCCCATCAGAATGCCGACCGGCACGGCCGTGACCGCAGCCAGCGCAAACGCGCCGAACACACGCAAGGCGCTCCACGCGAGATGCTCGGAGAGGGGCAAGCCGCCTTGAATGCGGCCGTGCCACGCGTCGAGAAATGCGCTCCACACCGCTTCGGGTGTGGGCAGAAATAGCGGCGGCAACCAGTGCAGATGCGTGGCAAGCCACCACAACGCCGCGAGCGTCGAGACCGAGACCGCGCTAAGCGCCGCGCTCGGACCTTCGCCCGGCAAACGCCAGCCGCGCACGGGCCGCACGGCCCGCTGCGGCCGCTTGCCGGCCTGGGCGAGCGGCACCTTGCCCAAAGATTCCCGCGAAGCCGTCACGACAGCACCTCTTCCTGATTGCGCTCATGCAGCCGATGCACCAGCCGCTCGCGCCATTCGATGAAATCCGCCGACGACTTCACCGCACGTGCGTCGCGTGTCTGTAGAAAACGCCGCGCGAACGGCAAGTCGTAGCTATCGGCGATGCGGCCCGGGCCCGGCGTCATGACGACGAGACGGGTCGCGAGAAAAAGCGCCTCCTCGACGCTGTGCGTGATGAAGAACACCGTTTTGCGCGTGCGGCCCCAGACATCGAGTACGAGTTCCTGCATCGACTCGCGCGTCATGGCGTCGAGCGCGCCCATCGGTTCGTCCATCAGCAGCACGTGCGGATCGCTTGCGAGTGCACGGGCGATACCCACACGCTGCTGCATGCCGCCCGACAACTCATAGACCCGCGAGCGCGCATGCTTCTCAAGCCCGACGAGCGTCAGCATCTCGAACGCAATGCGCTCGCGCTCCGCCTTCGGCACGCGCTGAAAGCGCAAACCGAGCGCGACGTTGTCGAGCACGTCGAGCCACGGCATCAACGCGTACTTCTGGAACACGACGCCACGGTCCGCGCCCGGCCCGAGCACGGGCTCGCCGTTCAGCCGCACCTCGCCTTCCGTCGGCGGGATGAAGCCGGCAATGCAATTGAGCAAGGTCGTCTTGCCGCAACCCGACGCGCCCAGCGCGACCACGAACTCGCCGGGTTCGATACGCAGATCGACATCGGCCAGCGCGACGTGCGGCGCCGCGCCGCGCGCGCCTTCGTAGGCGACGTGCAGTCGCCGGATTTCAAGACCGCTCATCGCCGCACCTCATGATGTCGATAGGAGACAGCGCGCGACGATCAATGCGCCGCGCGTTGCACGAACTGCGGATCGACGCCGGTCGAATAGTCGGCCAGCACGTTCTGGATCGTGCCTTGGGTCTTAAGAAACGCCGCGGTGGCGGCCAGCGACTTCGCCGCACCCGATTGCGCGCCGCCGCCAAGCCATGCATTCGAAGCCTGTTGGGCCGGCGTCGGGAACGCGTACAACGCGAGGCTCGCCGGCACTTCCTGCGCGTTCGCGCCGGACTCTTTGGCGACCGCCTCGACCTGCGGCGACGCTGCCGTCCATGCCGACGTGTGATCGCGGTAATTCGCGTCCGTCGCGGCCAGCACCTTCACGAAGCGCGCGACGAACTCGGCGTTCTGACTGGCGAACTTGCGATCGACGACGAAACCGTCGAAGGTCGCCTTGCCGGTCTGCTGCGCAACCTGACCCGAGGTGATGAGCACCTTGCCGTTCTTCTTGACCTTGGCGAGCACCGGGTCCCAGATATACGTCGCGTCGATGTCGCCGCGCTCCCACGCCGCCGCGACTTCAGGCGGACGCAAGTTGACGATCTTGACATCGGACGTATTCACGCCCGCGCTCTGCAACGCGACCAGCGTGTGAAAGTGCGACGTCGACACGAACGGCACGCCGATTTTCTTGCCTTTGAGACCGGCGACGCTCGTTACATTGGAGCCGTCGCGTGCGACTAGCGCTTCGGCGTCGTTGATACTGTCGAGAATCCAGAACAGCGAAATATCCACGCCTTGCGACAAACCCGCTGCGATCGGGCTCGAACCGGCTTCACCGAGTTGCACCGAGCCGGACGCAAGCGCGCGGATCACGTCGGCGCCGCTGCCGAGTTTGCGATAGGTGACCTTGTAGCCGGTGGCTTTCTCCACTTCGCCGGTGGCCTGCGCGTAGCGCCACGGCACCACCATGTCCTGATACGCGATCACGACTTCTTTGGTGTCGGCGTGCGCCGTGGAAACAAACGATGCGGACAGTGCAAGCAGCGTAGCGAACGCGGCAAGCGGACGGCGGAAGCGGTTCATCGGAATGCCCCTTGAGCAGGTGTTGTTCGGGAGGCTTTCGACTATAGGCAGTTTGTTCGCGGCCGGTTCTAATTAATCCGCGATTGCTAATCACGCTGTTCGAGCATTGCTTTTCACGTTCGGTTGGTTAGCGGCGACTGCTGTTGCGGGGGGCGGACGGTTCCAGCGAATGATGCGGATCGTGGCGCTTTTGCGCAAGCTGGCCGTTCGGCAGATTGACCTGCAATTGACCGGAGCGGGATCATCTTTGCGTCGCCAAAGCTTCGCATTCCTATGATCGATTTTATTGGGCGCATTTGCTGGTTGCTTTTCAACGTCGGCGTGCCAGTGTGCGCGCCCTTTGCGCTGCTGCCTCTGTTGAGCTTCTCGCGCTTCTATCGGGAGTCGTCGAAAGGGATTGCGATACGTTCCGTGCAGAACGGACAACTTCTCTGGGTCGTCATTTCGATGTGCGCCAGCGCGTGCTACGAGATCGGCAGCGCGCTGGGCGAGGCTTCGACAAATAGCACGCTGGCCTTCATGCTGGCCGGATTGCTCTGGCATGTTCTGTTTCTCGTCGTGGCGTCCATCCTCGTCACGTTCGGCGCGGCTGACTCGGCACCGCATCTTGATTATCATCGCGGCGACGAGGCACGCGAACGAAGGTTGATGTGGACATCGGCGATCATGACTGCAGCGGTGGTTGCCTCATTTGCCCTATCTCATTATTCGTTAAACTAACTAATTGGCAATCGTCAGAGCTATACTTTCAAGCATATCTAACAGGGAGAACTTAAATGCCCAATCTGATCGACTACGTCATGGAAAATCGCGAACTGCGCAATCGCCTGATCGAACTTGCCGCTCCTTTTTCAATCATCGGTAGCACGATTGCCTCGATCTGCATGCTGCTCGCACGGCATTACCGGTAACGCTTCGCAGAGAAGCGCAAAGATGCGCAGTGCCGGCAGTCAAAGTCTGACCGTCCAAAAGAAAAAGCCTGCAACACGCGCAGGCTTTTCTCAAACTGACAGCTCTAGCTAAGACATTCAGACCACGCCAGCTCCATGCGCCTGCAAATCGGCGTGGTAGCTCGAACGGACCATCGCGCCCACGGCTGCGTGTGTGAAACCCATCTTGTACGCTTCTTCCTCGTACATCTTGAACGTGTCCGGATGCACGTACGAGCGCACCGGCAGATGGTGTTCCGACGGTTGCAGGTACTGGCCGATCGTCAGCATGTCCACGTCGTGTTCGCGCAGGTCGCGCATCACTTGCAGAATCTCTTCTTCGGTTTCGCCGAGGCCGACCATCAGACCGGACTTGGTGGCGACGTCAGGGTGCAGCGCCTTGAAGTCCTTCAGCAGCTTCAGCGAATGCGCGTAGTCGGAACCCGGGCGCGCTTCCTTGTACAGACGCGGCACCGTTTCGAGGTTGTGATTCATCACATCGGGCGGAGCGGCGTTCAGAATACCGAGCGCGCGATCCAGACGGCCGCGGAAGTCCGGCGTCAGAATTTCGATGCGCGTCTCGGGCGAAAGCTCGCGCGTCTGACGGATACATTCCACGAAGTGGGCCGCACCGCCGTCGCGCAAATCGTCGCGGTCGACGCTGGTGATCACCACATACTTCAGCTTCAGCGCGGCGATGGTGCGCGCGAGGTTACCCGGCTCGTCCACATCGAGTGGATCCGGGCGGCCGTGGCCGACGTCGCAGAATGGGCAGCGGCGCGTGCACTTGTCGCCCATGATCATGAAGGTCGCCGTGCCCTTGCCGAAGCATTCGCCAATGTTCGGGCAGCTCGCCTCTTCACACACCGTATGAAGATTGTGCTCGCGCAGAATCTGCTTGATTTCGTAGAAGCGAGAATTGCCGGTCGCCGCTTTGACGCGGATCCAGTCGGGTTTCTTCAGCTTTTCGATCGGGATGATCTTGATCGGAATACGGGCGGTCTTGGCTTGCGCCTTCTGCTTCGCGGTGGCGTCGTAGGCGGCGGCCGGCACGGCGTCAGGAGTGGGGGAAGCTGCGAGGTTCGCGGTAACGTCAGTCATTCGTTCGGTCCAGTCAGGCGGTGAGGGCACCGGCCTGTGGTTGGGCGACGGCCGCGGGACTGCCGTCGAGGTTTGCGGTGAGGCGTTCTGCAAAGGTACGGGCCACGTCGTCCCAGCCGGCGGCCACGCCGAGCGTGGCCATATCGACTGTTTCGAGCCCTGCGTAGCCACATGGATTGATGGCCAGAAACGGCCGCAAATCCATGTTCACGTTCAGGCTCACGCCGTGATAGCTGCAGCCGTTGCGGATCTTCAAACCCAGCGCCGCAATCTTGGCGCCGGCGTGCAGCCCGGCGTCCGGCCCGGGCGCCACGTAGATACCGGGAGCGCCCGCCTTTCGTTCTCCGGCGAGATTATACGCCGCAAGGGTGTCGATCACGGCTTGCTCGATCCGCGTGACCAACTCGCGCACCATCAACTTGCGGCGGCGCAGATCGAGCAGCAGGTAGGCCACCACCTGGCCGGGCCCGTGATACGTGATCTGCCCTCCCCGGTCGACTTTGACCAGAGGAATGCCGCTGTCGGCGGCGAGCAGATGGGCGGGATCGCCCGCCTGGCCTAGCGTGAAGACGGGTGGGTGTTCGACCAGCCAGATTTCGTCGAGAGTGTCGGCCGTGCGCCCGTCTGTGAACGCGCGCATGGCTTCGAAACTGGCTTGATAGGGTTCGCGGCCACGCCAGCGCAGCGTGAGCGGCACCGCGAGGGGCAAGGGAGTCGGGGAAACCGGGGTGGCGCACATGATCCCGGCAGTTTACCGAAATCTGGGAATTCCCGCCGGAGGCGGCTACATTAGGAAGTGTCAAATCGCGGCGGCGTGGTCGAGCCGGGCCGCCGCCAGAATCAATCGCGCGGCGCGCCATTCCGCCGAACCGGCGCGGCGCGCGCCACGTCCTTCGATCAAACCGTGCGCCAGCCGCCTCGCATACGCGCCGCCAACCGTTCGCCGATGCGCGCAAACCAGTTCAGCGCACGCTCGTCGCAGCGCGTCGGCACGGAAAACGCCACTCTCGCCTGTCCGTTGCCCTCGGCGCTCAACCACAACCGTTCGCCGCGCCGCAGTCTCAGCGTATGGCCGGGCTGCAGCCAGTAGTCTTCCGTATCGTCGCTGCGCGTGACCCACACCGCCCCGCCACGAACGACCAGCTTGGTGCTGCGCGCCACCTTCAGGGGAACTGTTTCGCCACTGCGGATTTCAAACGCGATGCTAGAGGAAATTTCTCGCATGATGCCCTCGCCAAAAATCGTTTCATGACTACAATCCTAGGCGTAACAAGGGTTTACGCAAAACGATCTATTTTCACCTCTATGTGAGAAATATTGCCATGGACCTTCGGCAATTACCGCCACTGAACGCGATCAAGGCATTCGAGGCCGCCGCCCGCCACGAAAGCTTTTCGCGCGCCGCCGACGAACTGTTCGTCACCCACGGCGCCGTCAGCCACCAGATTCGCGCGCTCGAGGCCGAACTGGGCGTCTCGCTGTTCGCTCGTGACGGCAAGCGCGTGCGGCTCACCGAGACCGGCCGGCGCTACGCTACGCACGTGCGCTCGGCGCTGATGGCGCTCGCCGATGCCACTCGCGAAATCCGCGCCGGCGACCGCGAGCGGCGGCTGGTGGTGTCCATGCTGTCGTCGTTTGCGGCGCGCTGGGTGACGCCGCGCGTGGGCAGCTTTATCGAGGCGCATCCGCAGTGGGATCTCGAACTGCTGTCCACCAACGCGCTCACGGACTTTGCGCGCGACGACGTCGACGTGGCAATCCGTTTCGGCTTCGGCAAATATTCGGGTTTGCATTCGGAGTTGCTGCTGGAGGAGATTTTCTTTCCCGCCTGCGCGCCGAACTTCAACGGCGGCAAGCTGCCGAAAACGCCGGCCGATCTAGCGAAAGTCCCGCTCCTGCGCTCCGATGACGAACTCTGGCGCCCCTGGTTCGACGCCGCCGGCCTCACCGACTGGCCCGAGCCGAAGCGCGGCGTGCTGTATCAGGATTCGTCGAACCTGTTGCAGGCGGCCATCGACGGCCAAGGCGTCGCGCTCACGCGACGCTCGCTGGCCATGCACGAGATCGCGGCGGGCCGCCTCGTGCGGCTATTCGATGTGGATGGGCCGAGCCCGTGGCAGTACTACCTCATCTGCCCGCCGCAGATGCTCGAGACCGCCCGCGTGAAAGCGTTTCGCGACTGGGTGTTTGAGGAGGTGGGACGCTTCAAGCAGCTTTTCGACCGGGCTTGCGAGTTGAGACCCGCCGCAAGCACCGATCTGTCCGCGGACGCATTGCGCGTCACGCCGTAATACGAACGAGGCGGCGAGCGGGGCTTAAAGCACCACTTTGACCATCGGATGGCCGGTGAGCGCGCGATAGATATCGTCGAGCTGCTCACGGCTCGTGGCGCGCACCGTGACCGTCAGGCCCGTATAGTTGCCGCCGCTGGACGGCCGCGTTTCGATGCGCGAGGCATCGACTTCATTGTCGAACTGCCGCACAACCGTGACGATCGTCTCGGCGAACTCGGGATGCGATTTGCCCATGATCTTGATCGGGAAATCGCAAGGAAACTCAAACAGTGACTCGTTCACGGGACTCATTCTCTACTCCTTGCTGCGCCTCGCGCGCTTCCTGGGTCTTGGCTCGCTGATAAGCAGCGTATAGCGCCGCAAAGACCGCGCCCGGCTTGCCCTCGCCGATCGCTTGGCCGTCGAGTTGCGTGACCGGCAGCACTTCCTTGGTTGCGGAACTGACGATGATCTCGTCAGCCGCGCGCAGTTCGGCTTCGCTAATCTCACGCGCTTCGAAACGGATGCCGCACTCGCCCGTCAGTTCCTCAATCAGACCGTAGCGGATCCCTTCGAGGATCTTGTGGCTGCGCGGCGGCGCGGACAACACGCCGTCCTTCACCATCCACACATTCGACGACGATCCCTCGGTCAGCATGCCGTCGCGAAACTGGATCGTCTCGAACGCGTCGTTCTCGGCGGCATATTGCGCCATCAGCACATTGCCGAGCAGCGACACGGACTTGATGTCGCAATTGAGCCAGCGACGATCTTCCGCGCTCACGCAACGCACGCCTTGCGCGCGCTGCGCCGCGTTCGGTAGGTTCAGCGGCGTGACCATCACGAACACGGTCGGCCGGATGCCGGCTGGAAACGCGTGACCGCGTTTGGCGACACCACGCGTGACCTGAATATAGGCAATTGCGTCCTGATCGGCACGCAGACCGCCGTCCGCCTCGTTCGCCGCGACCACGCGCTCGATCAGCGCGCGCCAGCCGGCGTCGTCGAACGGATTGACGATGCCGATCTTGTCGACGGAACGCGCGAGCCGCGCCAGGTGCTGCTGGAAGCGAAACGGCGTACGGCCGCGCGCGGCCCCGGTTTGCGCATACAACGGCGCGACTTCGTAAATGCCGTCGCCGAAAATGAAGCCGCGGTCGAGAACCGGCACGCGCGCTTCGGACAACGGCACCAACTCGCCGTTCAGATAGACAATCGGATCAGGCGACACATCGGAAACAGCGGTCATCGCAATCGGGCTCTTACTTCTTCTTGTTGAACATGAGCATCAGGGAATCCCACACGCGGCCCACCACGCCGGCTTGCGGCACAGCCTGCAACGCCACGATCGGGAACTGCGCCAACACCTTGCCGTCGGCAACCAGCTTCGCCGTACCGACCTGCTGACCGTTCGCGATCGGTGCGATCAGCGGATCGACCTGCTCGATCTGCGGCTTCACCTTGTCGCCCATGCCCTTCGGCACGGTGATGTACTGATCGCTCTTCACGCCGATCTGCACGGTGTCCTGCGCACCCTTGTAGACGCGCGGCGTGCCCACCACCTGATTCGCCTTGTACAGACGCACCGTGTCGTACGCGCTGTAGCCGTAATTCAGCATCTTCAGGCTGTCCTGCACGCGGTCGTGTTCCTTGGTCTCGCCCATCATGACCGAGACGAGACGGCGCGACGCGTCGGTCGCGCCCGGCAGCGAACGCTTCGCGCTCGCGATCAGGCAGTAACCGGCGGCTTGCGTGTGACCGGTCTTCAGACCGTCGACCGTCGGGTCGATCCACAGCAGGCGGTTGCGGTTCGGCTGCTTGATCTTGTTGTACGTGAAATCCCTGACCGAGAAGATGTTGTAGTAGTCAGGGAAGTCGCGAATCAGACGCGCCGACAGCACCGCGAGGTCGCCCGCCGTGGTGTAGTGCTGCGGATCGGGCATGCCGTTCACATCGGCGAAATGCGTGTTCTTCATGCCGAGGCGCTGCGCTTCCGTGTTCATCATGTTGACGAACTGCGACTCGCTGCCGCCGACCAGTTCGGCCAGCGCGATCGCCGCGTCGTTACCCGACTGGACGATCATGCCGTACACCAGATCGTGCACGGTCACCGGCTTGTTCGCTTCGATGAACATGCGCGATTCGTCGGTGCGCACGCGGCGCACCGCTTCGCTCGGCATGACCGTCTGGTCCATGTTGATCTTCTTCGTCTGCAGTGCTTCGAAGACGAGGTACGCCGTCATCAGCTTGGTCAGCGACGCCGGTTCCACGCGCTCGTCGGGGTTGCCCGAGGCGAGCACCTGGTTGCTGGTCGCGTCGACGAGCACCCATGAGCGCGCGTTCACGGCCGGCGGCGGCACCTGCGCAAATGCGGTGCTGGCGACGAGCGTGGCCGGCAGCACGACACCGAGGGTCACGGCACGGCTAAGCGCGGAAGGAACGAAGGAAGCAACTGAAGGGAATGACGTGCGGCCGGAGGTGGAGAAACGCATAGGGTCGATTGGTGCAGAAAAATACATCGCGCGCAGGGCGCAAAGTTTGGAAGAGCCGGTCGGCGAGCGTCTGGCCGTAAAAACGGCGCGGCGCCCATTGGACTTCCGGCCACGCGATCGGTTCGCGCAGCACGCCTTGCATCCGGCACCGCTGCGCGCGAAAAGACGCTACGCGTCGCGCGAACTGCCGGATGGGCGGCGCTGCGCCCAAAAAAGAGTCGCCATTATACGCGCGCTATCCCGGTTACTTTGCTCCAAGGTCGGCGATTAATTTGCGTTTGTGCGTACCTGTACCCCGGAAAACACACATCGCCTGCCGATTACCGCCACGCGTCGACGATGATCCGCTTCAGCACGTGCAGCTTGCGATGCAGAAAATGCTCCGCCCCCGGAATCACGACGACCGGCAATTCCTGCGGCCGCGCCCAGTCGTAAACGGATTGAATGGGAACCGTCTCGTCGGTTTCACCGTGAATCACGAGCGTGTTTTCCGGCACGGGCGCGACGTCCCAGCGGCTCGCCGCGGTGCCGACCAGCACCATTCGCTCGATCTCCTGACCTTCTTCGCGCAACTGCGCGGCCACGTGCGACAACACGAAGGTGCCGAACGAAAAACCCGCCAGCACGAGGGGCAGATCGCCTTGGCCCGGTTCGGCGCGCATGTGATCGAGCACGGCGCGCAGGTCGTCGCGCTCGCCGATGCCCGCGTCATGCTCACCTTGCGTTTCGCCGACACCGCGAAAATTCGAGCGATACGTCACGTAGTTCAACTGCACGAGCGTGCGCGCGAGCGTCTGCGCGACCTTGTTGTCCATGGTGCCGCCGAACAGCGGATGCGGATGCGCGACCAGCGCGATGCCGCGCGGCGCGGCGCCGTTCTCGCGCGTCTCGTCGGGCAGATCCAGCGCGACCTCGATCTTGCCGACCGGGCCGTCGATCAGATACTTCCTGGTATGTACGTTCATGGCGACGCTTTATTGATCGATTTTCAGACGCTCGACAATCTTGCCGTTCGCGAGGTGGGAGTCGACGATTTCGTCGATGTCGCTCTCGTCGACGTACGTGTACCAGATGCCTTCCGGATACACGACGACCGTCGGACCGAGTTCACAGCGGTCCAGGCAACCGGCCTTGTTGATGCGCACCTGGCCCGGACCTGCGAGACCGAGTTTCTTCACGCGTTTTTTTGCGTACTCCTGCATCTCCTGCGCGTTGCAGTTCGCGCAGCTTGGGCGCTCGGCGCCGGGCTCGCGCTGATTGAGACAGAAGAAGACGTGGTACTTGTAGAAGGAGTCCATGATGTCCGGGGGCGAGGCTGTCAATGTGAGGAACGGCGCTGGATGCACGGCGGCGCGCCTGTTGTGCGAACGATTATAACGAGCGGGGCTGGCGGTCGCTGATGCTGTCCACGCTTGCCCCACGCTCCGAGCGCGCTTCACGTGTGCTTCATGCGCCGTTTGAGCCATGCCTGCTCGACGATATAGGCGAGCCACACGAGTGCGGCATATGGCCAGATCCACGCGAGCCAGTGCGCCAGACCGTTGAAGTGCAGATAACGCCCTTGCCGCCAGTCGGCCAGCACGGCATCGAAATACGGATTCACCGGCAGCAGATTGACGAACACCAGTGCGACGGTCAGCGCGGCGCCCGCCAGCGCCGCGCGCGATCTGCGCCGCAGACGCAACGTGAAGAGTGCCGCGCCGGTACCGCACACAAGGCCCGCCAACGCGCCGGGCGTCGCCCAGTCGAACGCGAGACCGGACTGCGACTGTAGAAAGGTCGCGCCCACCTTTACGCACAAGGTCATCACGATAAACAGCAGCAACAGGCGCACGCGCGGCGCATGGCGGCGCACCGGCAACGACGCCAGCGCGAGCGCGGCGAACAGGTTGAGCGTGGTGATCACGGCTTCCCACACGTCGTCAGGCATCCAGGCGGCGGCGAGCGCCGGCCATGTACCGACGTGCCAGCCCGGTGGCGTCCACGCGAGCAAGGCATCTTGCGTCGTCGAATCGAAACGCAGCCAGAGCGCGCGCGGCCAGTTGCCGAGACCGAACAGGCGCGGCGCCGGATACATCGTCGCGAACGGCCAGGCCAGCACCAGGCACGCGAGCGCCGCTCGGTCGCGCTCGAACCACAGAAGCCGCACGCGCCGCAGCAAGCCGCGATCGAGCAGCGCGCCCGTCGCCGGCGACATGATCGCCGCGCCGAGCAACGCGCCGAGCGCATTGGCGGCGAGATCGAGATTGGAGGCGACACGCGTGGGCAGATAGGTTTGCACGGCTTCCATCACGCCGGACAGCAGCCCGCCGAGCACGAAGGCAAACGCGACCGCCAGCGTGCCGCGCCAGCGCGGATAGACCGCGAGCACCACTAACGCGCCGAACGGCATATAGCCGAGCACGTTGGTGACGACGTCGAACGCCGTCAGGTACTGCGGCATGGGATCGGACAGGTAGGCAAACGGGCCGAGGCCGAGCGAACGCCAGCCCGTAAACGGATACCACGAACCGTAGACGATCAACGCGGTATACAGCACCAGCGCCTGCCGGGCGAGCACCGACGGACGGCGCGCCCAGGGTTTTACGCTCATGCAGCGCTCCTCTGTGTGCGCTGCAAGCCGGTCATTGCGCGGCGACCAGCGCCTGCACGCCGAGCCATGCGCCGATTTGCGCGACCAGATCGTCGCTGGCGGTGGCGAGCGCTTGCGCGCCGCCGGCGGCGTCCGCCGAACTGGACGGCGCGCGCGCGATGAACGTGCGCTGGCTGAGCACCTTGCCGTTCTGCGTCAGGGTGGCGCGCGCGGTGACCGCGGCGTGACTTTGGGACTGGCTGTCGAAGACCTGTTCGAACTCGCTCAGATCGACCTTCAGCACCGGCGCGGCGACGCCGTCGGCGCCCGTCAGCACGGTGCCGCGCGAACTGAGCGCGCCACGCAGACGCTGGGTCAGCAACTGCGAAGGCGTCATGGTCCAATGGCTGTTCGCGTACGCGGCCGTCTGCTGTGCGTCGGCGTAGCTCAGGCGGTAAATCAGCTTGTCCGACTCGAGCACGTCGGGCGCGCTCACATCGAGCACCTTCACAGCCGGCGACGTGCCCGCTGACGCTGCCGGACTCGGCGGCCCGAAGTCGTAGCGGATGTCCGAGAGCGCTGCGGGCGTACCGGCGCAGCCCGCGGCGAGCACGCCGAATGCGAGCAGCACCGCGAACGCGGCGCGCGAGGACAAGAATCGGTGAATCGAACGTGACATGACAATCTTCCTTTCTTCAAACCTTCAAAATCATTGAGCAGCGCGGGCAGCGGGCCACTTGAAGCCTGCTTCACCGGGGCCGGGCGCCGCACCCGGCGCGCCGAACAGGACGCTGCGCGGGCTGGTGCTGAACGTATCGGCGGCGCGGTCCACCGAGCGGGCCGCGGAGCGCACGTCTTCCGCGAGCGAGTTGACGCGCGGCAAGGTGTCGTAGCCAACTCGCGCCGACAGTTCCTGCACGACGCCATTGATCGACACCAGCGCGTCGCCGGCCTGCTGCGCGGCCGTGCCGACCTTGTTCAGGTTGGTCTCGAACGGGCCGTTCGGCTGGTTCAGGCCGGTGATCAGCTGATTGGTCGACACCAGCGTGCGATCCAACTGTTTGATCGTGTCGGGCAGCATGCCGGCGGCCGGCGTCATTTTCTGGCTCAGCGTGGCCACGCCGTCGGCGGCTTTCTGCAGGCTTGCGGCCGTGCCTTGCAACTGGTCGGCCATTTCCGGCGACAGCAAATTGTCGACGTCGTCCGCGACTTTTTCGAGTTTGCGCAGCAACACGTCGCCGCGTTGCTGCAGTTGATCGAGCAAGCCAGGGCGCATCGGCAACTGCGCCACCTGTTTGGCCGACGACGGCAACGGCGACGGGTCGCGCCCATTGTCATCCAGCTGGATGAAGGCAATACCCGTCACGCCCTGGAAACCCAGGCTGCCGAACGTCGAATGGGTAATCGGCGCGTGCGTATCGACAAGGATGCGGATCAGAATCTGCCCCGGATGAGCCGGGTCGAATTTGATCGACTGCACCTTGCCGACGTCGAGCCCGCGATAACGCACCGCCGCGTCGGTAAACAGGCCCGTCACGTTGGTGCGCGCAATCAGATCGTACGGCACCCGCACGGCACGGTCGACGTTGAACAAAAATGCCGCCAGCGCAATGGCCACCAGCAGAACGATCGTGAAGAGCCCGGCCCAGAAGGCATGTGATTTGTTTTCCATTGTCAGGTTCCCTGGTTCACAGCGGCAATTCGGACGATGCCGGCTCGAGCGCCGCCCGCGGCAGCCTCGCGCGGCGCTCCGGCGGCAGCGCCTGCAACGCGCGGCGTCCGCGCAGGCCGAGGAAATATTCGCGGATGAAAGGATGATCGACCCCCGCGGCCTCCTCCACCGGCGCGGCGACCAGCACCTTGCGATCGGCCAGCACGGCGACGCGTGTGGACAGCGCGATCATCGTGTCGAGATCGTGCGTGACCATCACCACCGTCAGGCCGAGCGCGCGATGCAGCGCGGAGATCAGCTCGACGAATTCATCCGACGCCTGCGGATCGAGCCCGGCGGTCGGTTCGTCGAGAAACAGCAACTCGGGTTCGAGCGCGATCGCCCGCGCAATGCCCACGCGTTTGATCATGCCGCCCGACAGCGCCGACGGCATTTTCGACGCGTGCTTGCACGGCAGACCGACCATCTCGAGCTTGAGCATCACAATGTCGCGCAACAGATCTTCGGGCACCTTGCCGAGTTCGCGCACCGGCTGCGCGATGTTGTCGAACACCGACAGCGACGAGAACAGCGCGCCGCGCTGAAACAGCATGCCGGAGCGGCTGCGCATCAGCAGTGCGGTTTCCGGCGAAATGGTCGCGAGATTCTCGCCGAACAGCTTGATGGTGCCCGACGAAGGACGCTCGAGACCGAGAATCTGCCGCACCAGCGTGGTCTTGCCGGAACCCGAGCCGCCGACGATCGACACGATCTCGCCGCGCCGCACGTCCAGGTTCAGATGCTGGTGCACGATGTTGCGGCCGTAGCGCTTGGTCACGTCGATCACTTCGATCACCGGCTCGGCGATCGAGGGCATCGGCTGGCCGCGCACGGCCTGAGTGAGTGGCGCGATCATCCGAGCCCCACGTTCTGGAAGAGAATCGCGAACACGGCGTCCGCGAGAATCACGATGGTAATCGAGGTCACCACCGAGGTCGTCGTGCCTTCGCCAAGACTCTGCGAATTGGCCTTGATACGGAAACCGAAATGACAGCCGACGATCGCGATCAGCATACCGAACGCGACGCCCTTACCCAAGCCGATCCACAGATTCGCGACCGGCACCACGCTCGGCAAGGCCCGCGCGAAGTAGTTCATGTCGATGCCGAGCGCGATCTTGGCGGCGAGCGCGCCGCCCGCCAGCGCAATGATGTTAGTCCACATCACGAGCAGCGGCATGGCCACGCCGAGCGCGACCACGCGCGGGAGGATCAGCCGCAGGCCGTGCGGGATGCCCATCACGCGCATCGCGTCGAGTTCCTCGGTCACGCGCATCACGCCGATCTGCGCGGTGATCGCCGAGCCCGAGCGGCCTGCCACCAGAATCGCCGCGAGCACGGGCCCGAGTTCGCGGATCACCGAAAGGCCAAGAATATTGACGATGTACTGGTTCGCGCCAAACAGCCGCAGTTGCTGCGCCGACAGATAGCTGAGCACGATGCCGATCAGAAACGCGACCAGCGCGGTGATCGGCATGGCTTTGGTGCCGGCGTTATAGATGTTCGCGGAGATCTCGGTCCACGGCGTGATTTTCGGTTTGCGCGCGATCGCCAACAGATCGAGCACGACGCGCCCGAGCATGGCCACGCCGCCATACAGATGCTCGAAGAACGAGAAGATCGCGAGTCCCAGCCGCGTGAACGGATCGAACTTGATCACCGGCTCGGCGGTTTCGCGCACGGTGTCCAGCAGGGCGATGCGCTCGAAAATGTCGCGTTGCGTGTCGGTGAGCGTGGTGTCCGGCGGCATCTTGTGGCCCCACACGCGCCACAGCGCCTGGCCGCCGACGTGGTCCATCCGGTCGATACGCGACAGGTCCCATTGACCGATGCCTTCGGCGCCGACCAGCGACCGCAATAGAGGGATCACGTGCCCGGTGGCCTTGTCGCGCGCGAGCGCGAGCGCCGTCCACTGGCCCGAGAGCCGGACGATCTTGCCTTGGCTGCCTGCCGCGACTTCGAGGCCGGGCGGAGTGTCGTAGTTCAAGGATCGTTGAATCTGGTTATCGGATTAGCGGCCATTGTAACGAAGGCGCGGCGCAGGAACCGTGCGCGCGGGCTTACCGGGTTCGCTGTCGCTACAATATGAACCATGAACGCTTCCAAGACTCCCCCTCAAGCAGACTGGCGCATCGATCGCGAGCGCGCAGTCGCCCTGTTTGGCCCGCACGCGCATGACTGGCCGATCGAAATCGTCGAGGAAACCGGCTCGACCAACGCCGACCTGATGGCACGCGTCAAAGCGCTGCCGCGCAAGGCTGGCGCGCTGCCGCGGCCGATCGTGCGGGTCGCGTATCTGCAAACCGCCGGGCGTGGCCGCCGTGGCCGTCCGTGGTATGCGGAGCCGGGCAATGCGCTGCTGTTTTCGGTGGCGTGCGTGCTGCCGTGTCCACTCGAGGGGCTCGCGGGCCTGAGTCTCGCGGTGGGCGTCGCGCTGGTCGACGGGCTGCGCTCGCTGCCCGTCGCCGGCCCCGGCCAGATCGCGCTGAAGTGGCCGAACGACGTCCTGCTCGAAGGCGACAAGCTGGCAGGCATCCTGATCGAGACCGCGTGGAGCACCGACGACGCCAGCGCGGTGGTGATCGGCATCGGCACCAACGTCAAGGGCGCGGACGAACTCGCGGCCAAGGTCGGCGCGCTGAACGCCGGCGTGCCGCCGCAGGCGCGCGGCACCGCGCCGACCGCGCTGCAGCGCGCGCTGCCCAACGCCAACCTCACCGACACGCTCGCCGCCGAGCTGAACGCGCTCGAACCGGCCTTGCAGCGCTTCGGCGCTGAAGGCTTCGCGCCGTTCCAGGCGCGCTGGAACGCGGTGCACGCCTACGCGGGCCGCGAAGTGGTGTTGCTGGAACAGGGCGAAGAACAGATGCGCGGCGTGGCGGCGGGCGTCGACGAGCGCGGCCAGTTGCTGCTCGACACGCCGACCGGCCGCGAGACCGTGGCGACCGGCGACGTCTCGCTGCGTCTGGCCGACGGTGCCGCATGACGAGCGGCGCGCCCTGGTTGTTGATCGACGCGGGCAATAGCCGCATCAAGTGGGCGCTGGTGCAGGCGGACGGCTCCCAGATCGCGGCCGGCGCGCTGACGCATGGCGGCGCGGATCAGCCGGACTGGTCGGATTTGCCGGCGCCCGGCGGCGCATGGATGTCGAATGTGGCGGGCGAAAACGTCGCCGCACGGATTGCCGCATTGCTCGACGCGCGCTGGCCGCAACTGCCGCTTACGACGATTCGCGCCTGCGCGCGGCAATGCGGCGTGACCAACAGCTACACCACGCCGGATGCACTCGGCAGCGACCGCTGGGCCGGCATGATCGGCGCGCACGCGGCGTTTCCCGGTGAACATCTGCTGATAGCGACTTTCGGCACGGCGACCACGCTCGAAGCATTGCGCGCGGACGGCTGCTTTGTCGGCGGCCTGATCGCGCCGGGGTGGAGCTTGATGATGCGCTCGCTCGGCGAGCACACGGCGCAACTGCCGACGCTCGACGCCCAAGCCGCGCGCGGCCTGCTCGACGGCAGCATGCCCGATACGACGCGCCGCGGCCCGTTCTTCGCGACGGACACGCCGCGCTCGCTATCCGCCGGTTGCACGTTGGCGCAAGCGGGCTTGATCGAGCGCATGTGGCGCGATCTGCAGGATGAATGGCAGGTTCCGGTGCGCCTCCTGGTCAGCGGCGGCGCCGTGGACGAAGTGGCGAGCGCGCTGAAAGTGCCGCATACTCGCCACGATTCGCTCGTGCTCTCCGGTCTTGCGCTGATTGCTGCCGAGCGCGTCATGGAACGCGGCAACTGAATCGCGGCCATAGGGATAACGGCGGCTCAACTTCTGGACGGGGAAAACCAACAATGCTGCGCTGGCTGATCGCCATATTGTTTCTTGCCAACATGCTGGCATTCGTCGCGGTGCGCGGCGTATTCGGCCCGACGCCTACAGCCGGCGGACGCGAGCCCAACCATCTGAATCGCCAGGTTCATCAGGAATGGTTGAAGGTGCAGCCGGTCACGGCGTCGGACGCTGCCGATCAGGCTGTTGTCGGCGGCCCAGCGCCGGTGGCGCCGATCGCGGCGTCCGCGCTGTCGCAGTAACGCAAGCAGTCACGCAACGAGCGGACAGACTTCGCGGCGGGCGACGCGAGACGCGAAGTCGGTGCGTTGTTCGCGCGGCAGTTGGCCTTTAGCCCTGCGTACGAACTTTTTTCAGCAGTGCGGTAGTCGAGCGGTCGTGTTCGAAGGGAATCGCTAGCGCCTTACCGCCCCAGCTTCGCACAATGGCCGACTCGGGCAGCACATCCATGTCGTAGTCGCCGCCCTTGACGAGCACGTCTGGCCGCACCGCCGAAATCAACTCGACGGGCGTCTTTTCGCCGAAGCACACCACGTAGTCGACACTCTCTAGCGCCGCCAGCAACGCCATCCGATCAGCCTCGTTATTGATAGGCCGATCGTCGCCTTTGCCGAGCATACGAACCGACGCATCGCTATTGACGCCGACGATCAGGCAAGCGCCCAAAGCCTTCGCATCCGCGAGGTAAGTCACATGCCCGCGATGCAGGATATCGAACACGCCGTTGGTAAACACCACCGGCGCGTTCAGCGAAGGACGCAGCGTCACCAGTGCGTCGCGCGTCAGAATCTTGCGTTCAAAAATGGCAGCCATGGAGGAATCGGAAAGGACAGGAAGGTGCCGTCACCATACACGATGGGCCGCATGAAACAAAACGGCCTGGCGCACATAAGTGCGCCAGGCCGTTCTTTTTTTCAAACCAGTTCGCAGCGCGTGGCGCCGCGAAGCCGAGTCACCTGCTCGCGACCATCAGGCCGGCTGTTCAGCCGACTTCTGATCCGCCTGCAGACGCGCGACGACTTCCTTGCGGTAGCGATTCAGTTCCTGCGCCGTGTTGAACGTGCGCTCGAACAGAATGGACAGGTTGTGCAGAATGCGCTCGACCACCTTCTTTTCCCAGCCGTCGTCGAAACGGATCTGTTCGTCGAGCCAGCGTTCGAGCCATTCCGGATCCGGCAAACGCGATTGAATCGTGTCGCGCGGGAACAGCGCCTGGTTCACGTGCAGGTTGGTGGGGTGCAGCGGTTTTTCCGTGCGCCGAGCCGATGCCATCAGGACACCGATCTTCGCAAACGCGGCACGCGCGATGTCGCCGGTTTGCGCCATCGCCTTCTTCATGTAGCGCAGGTACGCGCCGCCATGACGCGCTTCGTCGCGCGAAATGGTCTCGTAGATGTGCTTGATGACCGGCTCGGTGTGCCATTCGGCGGCACGGCGATACCAGTGATTCAGGCGGATTTCGCCGCAGAAGTGGAGCATCAGCGTTTCCAGCGGCGGCGCCGGATCGAATTCGAAGCGCACGGCGTGCAGCTCCTCTTCGGTCGGACACATTTCCGGCTTGAAGCGG
This sequence comes from Paraburkholderia sp. BL9I2N2, assembly GCF_004339745.1. Taxonomy (GTDB): domain Bacteria; phylum Pseudomonadota; class Gammaproteobacteria; order Burkholderiales; family Burkholderiaceae; genus Paraburkholderia. Next base: position 4,010,632 of record NZ_SMGP01000001.1, read on the forward strand.
CGCAGATATTCCATCAGCACCAGCGAATGCTTCTGTTCTTCGAAGAACCACACGCTCATGAACGCGGAGAAATCGCTGTCGTGATGGTTGTCACGCAGAAACATTTCCGTGGCGGGCAACGCCGACCATTCGGTGATCGCGTTCATCTTGATCGTCGCTGCCTGCTCGTCGGTCAATAGCGATGCATCGAATTTGTCCCAGGGAATGTCTTTCTCCATGTCCCATCGAACGGATTCGAGCGATTTATAAAGTTCCGGATAAAGCATGGTGTTCATAGTCCCACCCCTGTTCTGCGCATACTGTGTGTGTCTGTCACTACTACGTGTAGTACTTTTGCTCACGACGAACGGATGTGCACCGTTTGCCGGCCAAGCATTCAATTTTACGCGGTAATCGGCCGCCTAGATGCACCTGACGGCAAAGAAGTCCAGGCATTTGCGCCCGCGCGCCTACCCCTACGTTACGCGCTGCGCGGCCAACCGTGGGTGAGGGATACCCTGTGCCTGAGGTCGAGCCAGTTTGCGATGAAAACCGCACCGTCCAGCCCTGCGCCGGTGTTGCCGGCGGTGAATGGAGCAAGGGCGGCTGGATTGGTAGTTTTCAGCGCACGCCCAAAAGCCAAAAATAAAGCTTACACAATGATAGCACGCTGACCTGGCCGAACCCGCGCCGTAACAGCCGCAATTCCGGTGCCTGGCTGACCTTGCGCAAGAAAACGCGCGATTCGCGGAGTGTGGCGGACGATCGGGGTCAAAACCATGACAGACGGCGAACTCGCCTTTTCTGTGCTGCGTCGACACCCGCGTCACGCCACCGCGTTTCATTCCCGCCTTTAGACAGACTTTTTCGTGGCTTTCGGGCTGGCGCTCGCGCCGCTTGTGCGCTTCGCGGCCACCGGCGTCCGCTTCGCCGCCGGTCGCCTGCCCGCGGATTCCGCGTCCTGTGCCGGCGCCTGCGGCGCGTCGGCCGCTGGCCCGCCGCCGGCTGCCGAAGCCTCCGCATCGTCGGGCACAAAATCAGATGCCTCGGCACCCGCACCGGCGTTCGGCGGTTGCGTCATCGCGAACTGGGCGATCTGGTTGAATTGGGATTGCAGCAGATTCCACCACGCGGATGCGTCGAAGGGCGGCGTGCCGGGCGCCTCCTCTTCCCCGCCGGCCGGCTCCTCAGCCGACGAAGCGGCGCTCGCCGAAGCAGCCGGCGCTGGCGCCGGGGCAGGCGCCGCCGGATGCGGCCAGCCCGTCGCCGGTGCGGGACTCGGCGCGGCCGACTCTGCGGGTTGCGCCATCGACGACTGCGCGAAAGCGCCGAACGCGCGTAGTGTCGCGAGCGTCGCGCGCTGCACTTCGAGCGCCTGAATCGCGGATTGCAACATGCTCAGGTTCAGCTTGAGCCATTGCTCGACCGCGCGCATGTCGGTGATGCGCTTGTCGAGTTCCTCGACGTTGGTGAGCGGCGCCATCATGTCGGACATCATCGAGAGCGACGGTCCGAGGCCGCCGCCGGCCGGCTGCGCGCCGGAAAAAGCCGAGCCGAACGGCGACAGCCGCATCATGCCCCACATGCGTTCGAGCATTTCAGCGGGCGGGAAACCGGGAAAGCCGGGAAAGGGCGGCGTGGAGCCAGGAGTATCGGTCATGCTTGTCGCCTCGCTGCGTAAAGTAAAGAAGGGGCGCCGTCCCGCGCGCGTCTGTTTCGATCATACCGTGCGGCAGGCGGCCTCAGGAGCCCTCGCCGCCTGTTGCGCCGCCGTCCGACGGCGGTGCGCGCCACGGGTCGGCGCCGCCGAAATCCGGCGCGCGCCGCTCGCGCAGCGAGTTCACGCCTTCGCGCACGTCCGGCCCGGCAAAGCCCATGAATTCCAGCGCGAGCGACGTATCGAACGCCGGTCCCGCCGAGCGCAGCCAGTTGTTCAACGCGTACTTGGTCCAGCGAATCGCCGTTTGCGAGCCGTTGGCCAGCTTCTGCGCGACCTCGAATGCTTTGGGCAACAAATCGTTCTCGTCGACGGCGAGCGAGACGAGCCCAATGCGCTCCGCCTCCTCGCCGCTCACCGGCTCGCACAGCATCAGGTAGTACTTGGCTTTCGCCATGCCGCACAGGAGCGGCCAGACGATCGCCGCATGATCGCCCGCGGCCACGCCCAGACGCGTATGCCCGTCGATGATGCGCGCCGTCTTCGTCGCGATCGAGATGTCGGCGAGGAGGCCCGCGACAAGCCCGGCACCCACCGCCGGTCCGTGCATGGCCGACACAACCGGCTTGCTGCAATTGATCACGTTGTAGACGAGATCGCGTGCCTCGCGCCACACCCGCGCGCGCACGTCGAAATCGGTCGCCATGTCTTCGACGAGCTGCAGGTCGCCGCCCGCCGAAAAGCCCTTGCCTTCACCGCGAATGACTGCCACACGCGTATCGGGATCGCGGTCGATGTCGCGCCAGATCTCCGCGAGTTCGAAGTGCATGCGCGCGTTGGCGGTGGCGAGCGCGCTCTTGTTGGCGCCCTCGCCGCTCATCACGACTTCGAGCACGCCGTGCGGATGGCGATGCAACTGGAGCGACTGGTAGCGCGCGTAAAACGCGTCGTTACGGTGTGGTGCCTGAGACATGATGAGCAGTCCGTGTATCGTGTGTCGGTTGAACCGTGCCGCGTTCATTCAACGCGGCTGATAAACCCACTTTGCATTCTTGATTTCGACCATCACACGCGCCCGTTGATCGAGCCCGAGGTGATCCGTGGCGCTCATGTTGACGACGCCGTTGGTATCCGCGAGACCGCGCGTCGCCTCGAGCGCATCGCGCAGCGCGCGACGAAATTCCGGCGTGCCCGGCGCGCCGCTTTTCAGCGCGATCGGCACAGCGTTGCTGAGCAGCATGCCGGCGTCCCATGTGTACGAGCCGAACGCCGACACGCTGCCCGCGCCACGCACCGCTTCGAAGCGCGCGATGTAGTCGAGCGCGAGGCGCTTGGCCGGATGATCCGCCGGCAATTGCGCGGCGACCAGTACCGGACTCGCGGGCAGGAACGTGCCGTTGCAGTCGGCGCCGCACACGCGCAGGAAATCGTTATTTCCGACTCCGTGATTGTGATAGATCATCCCTTTGTAGCCGCGCTCCCTGAGCGTCTTCGGCGGCAACGCGGCGGGCGTGCCGGCCGCGCCGACCACTACCGCGTCGGGGTGCGTCGCGAGAATCTTGAGGACCTGGCCAGTCACGCTCGGATCAGTGCGATTGAAGCGCTCGCTCGCCACCATCTCGATGTGATGCAGTTGCGCGAACTTCGCGACCTCGGCGTAGAAGGTCTCGCCAAGCGCGTCGGCCTGGCCGATGAAGGCGATGGTTTTGACGCCGTGCAGGCTCGCATGTTCGGCAATCGCCGACGCCATCATTGCGTCGGTTTGCGGCGTCTTGAAGACCCAGTGGCGTTTTGCATCCACCGGCTCGATGATCTTCGCCGACGACGCCAGCGAGATCATCGGCGTTTGAGCTTCGGCGACCACGTCGATCATCGCCAGCGAATTCGGCGTGATCGACGAACCGATGATCGCGTCGACGTGATTTTCGGAGATCAGTTTCTTGGTGTCCTGTACGGCCTGGGTCGTGTCGGACGCGTCGTCGAGCACGATGTATTCGACGCTCTGACCGCCAATCTGTTTGGGCAGCAGCGCGACCGTATCGCGCGCGGGAATGCCGAGCGACGCGGCCGGCCCGGTGAGCGACAACACGAGGCCGATTTTCACTTGCGCCAGCGCGATGCCGGGCAACACGCCGGCAAGCGTCGCGCACAACGCAACGGCGCGGCGCGCGAGCCGATTGCGCGAGGGCGTCAAGCGCAAGTGGTTGGATGCGCGAGCGCGCCGGGTTCCAGGTTCAAGAGATTCGATTCGCGGCATGCTGTCTCCTCACGTTGGTTTTTCGTTTTTGATGTGCTGCCGATGTCCCGGCTCATGCCCTGCTCACGTGCCGTTCACACGCGGCTTCGCGACGGTCCTGCGATGAACTCGCAGTCGGCCACCCCGGCCACGCCGTCGCGCCAGTCAGTGTAGCCGCGCGCACTCGCCGCGGCATCGGGCGAAACCCTTTCGAATCGGGCGCGGCGCGCTGCGGAACGCGGCCCGGACGCCGCACTCCGCACAAAAGCAGCGCTTCAATCCAGCGGCGCGATGCCCTGGTCGATCGAACCGAAAATCGACTTGCCCGCTTCGTCGAACATTTCGATCTTCACCGTATCGCCGTACTTCATGAACTCGGTCTGCGGCGCGCCGTGCTCGATGGTTTCGAGGCAGCGCTTCTCGGCGATACAGCAGTAGCCGCGCTTGGCGTCCTTGTTCGACACCGTGCCCGAGCCGACGATCGCGCCCGCGCGCAGATTGCGCGTCTTCGCCGCGTGCGCGATCAACTGGCCGAAGTGAAACACCATGTCGGTGCCGGCGTCCGGCTGGCCGACCTTCCTGTTGTTCCAGTGGACGATCATCGGCCGATGCACGCGGCCTTCGCGCCAGTGTTCGCCGAGTTCGTCGGGCGTCACCGCGACCGGTGCGAACGAGGTGGCCGGCTTGCTCTGGAAAAAGCCGAAGCCCTTCGCGAGTTCGGCGGGAATCAGATTGCGCAGCGAGACGTCGTTGACGAGCGTGATCAGACGCACGCTTCTGAGCGCCTGGTCGGGCGTGGCGCCCATCGGCACGTCGGAGGTGATCACGGCGACTTCCGCCTCGAAGTCGATACCGAATGCTTCGGACGCGCACAGCACGTCGTCTTTCGGCCCGATGAAGTCGTCGCTGCCGCCTTGGTACATCAGCGGATCGGTCCAGAATTCCGGCGGCATTTCCGCGCCGCGCGCGCGCCGCACCAGTTCGACATGATTCACATACGACGAGCCGTCGGCCCATTGAAACGCGCGCGGCAGCGGCGCCATGCATTCCTTGGCGTCGAACGGGAACGTGTTGCGCGCGCGGCCCTGATTGAGCGCGTCGTACAGATCGTGCAATTGCGGCGCGTAGAAGGCCCAGTCGTCGAGCACGCGCTGCAACGTGGGCGCGATCGCGTCGGCGATAGCCGCGGTGTGCAGGTCGCGGGACACGACGATCAGCTGGCCGTCGCGCGTGCCGTCCTTCAGCGTGGCAAGTTTCATAGAGGAATGAACCGTGTTAGTGACGATAGAAGGAATCTATTCTACGATGGTGAATCGGCGCGGCCCAAGTGCCCGCAGTCTGCGTCGTCCGTGTGTCACTTTTTGAATGCGCTGCGTGCGCCTCGCTCATGCCTCCAAATGCCCGCTCCGGCGCGATCCGTACCGACGCCGACTCCGCTCCACCGCTCGACCCGACCGAACCCGACGACGACAGCGTCGAGAGCGGCGAGGAAAAGCTGCGCTCGGGCATCCAGTCGATCGAAGTCGGCTTCAAGTTGCTCGACGTGCTGACCCACGAGCCGCGCGCCATGATGCTGCGCGATCTCGCCCAGCGTGCGGGCATGAGCCCGGCGAAGGCGCATCGTTATCTCGTGAGTTTTCTGCGCCTCGGTGTGGTGTCGCAAGACCCGCTGTCGGGCCGCTATGAACTTGGCGGGTTCGCGCTGCAATTGGGACTCGCGCGGCTGGCTCGGGTCGACGGCGTCAAGCTCGCGCGCGTCGCGCTGTCGGAACTGCGCGACCGGCTCGATCTCACCGTGGGCATCGCGGTATGGGGCAATCAGGGGCCGACCATGGTGCACTGGATGGAGTCGAGCTATCCGGCCAAGGCGTCGCTGAAACTCGGCGATGTGATGCCGCTGCTCAGTTCCGCCACCGGGCTGCTGTTCGCCGCGTACCTGCCAGCGAGCAAGACCGCTGCGATGCTCGAACGCGAACTGGCCGACTCGCGCCGTTCGACGCATATGGGCGGCCCGCGCACGCGCGACGAAGTCGAGCAGATCCTCGCGCAAGTGCGGGAGCATCAGGCGGCGCGCGTGGAAGGCATGTTGCTGCCGACCATTCACGCGTTCTGCATGCCGGTGTTCGATTCGACCGGCGAACTCGCGCTCGGCCTCGTCGCGCTCGGTCATGAAGGCGCGTTCGATATTCGCTGGGGCGGCGAGATCGATATGGCGTTGCGCGAGTGCGCGCAAAAGCTCTCGTATGAGCTGGGGTATAGTGCGTCGCCACGCGACGAATAGGCGTGATGTTGCGCGTTGGACGCTTGTTGGTCGCAAGACTTGAAGCGAACTCAGTCGGCAACGCGGCAATACGGCGTTGCATGCGTGGTTCTGCGTACTGAACGTACGCGTGTTTTCATCGGCGCGGAACATCGCTCGCGGCTGTGCGGTCGAATCGGTTCGCTGCCTGCCTCGTACGCATCAGGCATCAGGCCTGGCGTCTTTTTCGAAATATTCGCCGCTCACACGCGCCGCTCGTCGATTCCGAAGTTTTCCGCCCGCACACATTCACTGACCGATGTCCTCCGCTCCCGTGACCCGCCGTTCCGATCACACGCCGCCCAGCGGGCCGCGCACCGGTTTGCGCGTGTGGCGCTGGATCGTGGTGCTGCTGGTCGTGGCCGTGTTGCACTGGATCGCCGCGCAATGGGTCGAGCGCAATCGCGCGACGCTCAACCCCTCGGACAATGAGCATGTTCCCGTGCAGGTCGCGTTGCTGACGCCCGAACGCATCGAACGCAAACCGGCCGCCGCGTCACCCGCGCCTGAACCGGCACCGGCGCGCCACGCCGCGGCGAGCAAGCCGCGCGAACATGTGCTCACCGCCTTGCAACCGGCAAAGCAGGCCGCGCCAGCAGCACCTGCCGCGGCATCTGACGTCATGGCAAGCGCCCCGGCCGCAGCAGGCCCCACCGCGGCACCCAATGCCACCGCCAGCGCCGCCGGCACAGCCAGCGCTCCCGCTGCCGCGAGCGCGCCGCAAGCGTCGCCCGGCGTGAAGTTCTCCGTCCCGCCGTCGGGCGAATTGCAATACGACACGTTCTACAACGGCGTGCGCAACCAGCCCGGCACGATCCACTGGACCAGCAACGCGCAAAGCTACGAAATGGTCGTCTCCGTGCCACTGCCTTTCGTCGGTACATTCGTGTATTCGAGCCACGGCCGCATCGACGCATTCGGCCTCGCGCCGGATCAGTACGTCGAAAAGCGCGGACGCCGGCCGGAAGACATCGCGATCTTCAACCGCACTGACAAGAAAATCGCCTTTACTCGCACCCCAACCACGCTGCCGTTACCCGACGGCGCGCAGGACCGTTTCAGCATGGTGATGCAACTCGCCAGCCTCGTGCGCGGCGACCCGGCCGCCTACAAGCCGGGCGTGACGCGGCAGTTCTTCGTGGTGGATAACGATAGCGGCGAAAACTGGCCGGTCGAGACGATCGGCGACGAAACCATCCGCACGGCCCAAGGTTTCCTCGACACGCGCCATTTCAAGCGCCTGCCCCGCCGCGATGGCGATTTGCGCCGCATCGACGTGTGGCTTGCGCCGTCGCTCGGCTGGCTGGCCGCGCGTATCGTTCAGACGGAACCTAACGGCACGCAATTCGAACTGGTATGGCGCGGCAAGCTCAATGCCGACACGGCCGGCAGCCCGCCCAACAGCAATGGCGACGCAAGCACGCCTTCCCCTGACATTTCGACCAGCCCGCCAGCGCCGGCCGCATCGGCAGTTACGCCCGAGGCCGTGCCCTCATCTCCGGTCGATCCGACCGATCCCGCCAATACACCCGGCATCATCAAACCCTAAGCGACGAATCCGAACTAGGTCTCCATCAGATCGGCGAAACTTCCGCATTAAGGTTGACTCGCACCAACTGCTGCAACTGTTCGCGCCTATGCTGCGTATATGGATCAGCGGTAATTAGCCCATCACAGATGGGACACAGCGCGCGCGAATGGACCCTTCCACTGCGTTCCCCTTCAAAGGAGCCCGCATGCAAGTGAACATCAACGGTATCGAGACGCGCTATGTGCTGAGCAACGAGGGCGGCGGCCCGTGGCTGACGTTCATCCATCAGCTCGGTGGTGATTTGTCCGTGTGGGACCAGCTCGCAGGCTATTTCCGCGACGACTACACCGTGCTGCGCTACGACGTGCGCGGCCACGGCAAGACCGCCGCATCCGGCGCGCCCTTCAGCATCGCCGATCTGTCGCACGATCTCGTCACGCTGCTCGATGCACTCGACGCACCCAGTACGCATCTGGTCGGCATGTCGATGGGCGGCATGATCGCCCAGCAATTCACACTCGATCATCCCGCGCGCGTCGACTCCTTGACGATCGCCGACAGCAGCGCCGGCATGCCGCCGGAAGCCCGCGCCACGTGGGATCAGCGCGCCGCGGCGGCCCGCCGCGACGGGATGGCGTCGCTCGTGCCCGCGACATTGAGCCGCTGGCTGACAGCCGATTTTCAGGCCGCGCATCCCGAAGCGGTCGAGCAGATCCGCGACGTGTTGACCCACACGTTGTCAGAAGGCTACGCCATGGCGTGCGAAGCCCTGCGCGATTTCGACGTACGCAGTAAGCTGGGAGCAATCCGATGCCCAACATTGACCGTGGCGGGCCGCCACGACACGGGCACGCCGCCTGCTTCTACACAGGCAATAGCAGAGGCCATCGAAGGCGCACGTTTCGAACTGCTGGATGCCGCTCATCTCGCGCCCATCGAGCAATCTCACCGTTTTGCTGCACTGCTTGAAACGTTTCTTGAAAGGCCGGTCTAACCGGTAGGTTCGGAACTTTACAAGCGTCAATCCGGACCCACCCCTTGAATTCCAAACCATACGCTCCACCTATGGCGCAGGAATGGCCAGGAGCCAACGGAAATAAGGAGTGTCGCCATGCAAATGATCTACAACAGCCCCAACTATTGTGTCGTCGAGTTTCCGCCGCAGGAAGGCCCGCTGGCCATGAAGTCGGGCGGCTACGAGATCGTCGACAAAAACATGCAGCGTGAGATCTATATCGACGGAGCAATGGCGGCGCGTTTTCGCGAGCACGTGCAGAAGCTGATCGAAGAGGAGCCGTCGCTGGATGAAGTAGACGAATTCCTCGGTCAGTTCGACAGCCTGATGCATCAACCGGTGATTCTTCACTAACGGCAGGGTTCGATTTAACGTTTTTGGCGACATACATCGACCGCGCCGTCCGGCCCCGTAACCGGGTAACCCGGCGGCTTTTACAAGTCGGTCGGCAAATATGAAGCGGCCCAGCAGGCTTTTGTCTCGCTGGGCCGTTTTCTTTGCCATGCCGGTTTAACGTTTGCTTTAACGTTCGCTTTTACGTTCTTTTCCATGCAGTGCACCCTCGACAGCCCGGGTGACTGCGCCTCGCCCGCGCCGGGCGGATCTGCCCGGCAGCGGCTACAATGACAGGTTTCCCGAAAAAGCCGGCGCAAGCCCTCGTCCGCCATGAACCAGCCCGCTCAAACCGCCACGCCAGTCCGTCCCGACGCCGCCTACACGCGCGGCACGGGGCTGCCCGCGCTGCTCAAGTCGCGCATCCTGATCCTGGACGGCGCAATGGGCACGATGATCCAGCGCTACAAGCTCGACGAAGCCCGCTATCGCGGCGAGCGCTTCAAGGACTACGGGCGCGACATCAAAGGCAACAACGAACTGCTGTCGATCACGCAGCCGCAAATCATCAGCGAGATCCACGAGCAGTATCTGGCGGCGGGCGCGGACATCATCGAAACCAACACGTTCGGTGCGACCACGGTTGCCCAGGCGGACTACGGCATGGAAGCGCTCGCCGTCGAGATGAATCTCGAATCGGCGAAACTGGCGCGTGCCGCCTGCGACAAATTTTCGACGCCCGACAAGCCGCGTTTCGTCGCCGGCGCGATCGGACCGACGCCGAAGACCGCGAGCATTTCCCCTGACGTGAACGATCCGGGCGCGCGCAATGTGACGTTCGACGAACTACGCGCAGCCTACTACGACCAGGCCAAGGCTTTGCTCGACGGCGGCGCGGATCTGTTCCTCGTCGAGACCATTTTCGACACGCTCAACGCGAAGGCTGCGCTGTTTGCTCTCGACGAACTGTTCGAAGACACTGGCGAGCGTTTGCCGATCATGATCTCCGGCACCGTCACCGATGCGTCGGGCCGCATTCTGTCGGGTCAAACGGTTGAAGCGTTCTGGAACTCGCTGCGTCATGCGAAGCCGCTCACGTTCGGTTTGAATTGCGCGTTGGGCGCGGCTTTGATGCGTCCGTATATCGCCGAATTGGCCAAGCTTTGCGACACGTACGTGTCGTGCTATCCGAACGCCGGCTTGCCGAATCCGATGAGCGATACGGGCTTCGACGAACTGCCCGCGGATACGTCGGGTCTACTGAAGGAATTCGCGCAGGCCGGGCTTGTGAATATCGCCGGCGGTTGCTGTGGCACGACGCCGGAGCATATCGCGGCGATTGCCCAGGCGCTGGCCGAAGTGAAGCCGCGCGCGTGGCCCACGCAATACCGCGACGCAGCCTGAGCCCAGCGGCGCCTCGCCGAGCTGGCGCCGCCGCACTTCCGCTATCGAACACGACGCACTTAATCGCAGCAATCGAGCACATACGCCATGACCGATCACACCATGCGCCTTTCCGGCCTCGAGCCGTTCAACGTCACGTCCGGGACGCTTTTCATCAACGTCGGCGAACGCACCAACGTGACCGGCTCGAAGGCGTTCGCGCGAATGATCCTGAACGACCAGTTCGACGACGCGATCGCGGTGGCGCGGCAGCAGGTCGAAAACGGCGCGCAGGTCATCGACGTCAACATGGACGAGGCGATGCTCGATTCAAAAGCGGCGATGGTGCGCTTCATGAATCTGATCGCATCGGAACCGGATATCGCGCGTGTGCCGATCATGATCGACTCGTCGAAGTGGGAAGTGATCGAAGCGGGCCTGAAGTGCGTGCAAGGCAAGGCGATCGTCAACTCGATCTCGCTGAAGGAAGGCGAAGAAGCGTTCCGCCACCACGCGAACCTGATTCGCCGCTACGGCGCGGCCGCGGTGGTGATGGCCTTCGACGAAAAGGGCCAGGCCGATACCTTCGAGCGCAAGACGCAGATCTGCAAGCGCTCGTATGATTTCCTGGTGAACGAAGTCGGTTTTCCGCCGGAAGACATCGTCTTCGATCCGAACATCTTCGCGATCGCAACCGGCATCGAAGAGCACAACAACTACGCCGTCGACTTCATCAACGCCACGCGCTGGATCAAAGAGAATCTGCCATACGCAAAGGTGAGCGGCGGCGTGTCGAACGTGTCGTTCTCGTTCCGCGGCAATGATCCGGTGCGCGAAGCGATCCACACCGTGTTCCTCTATCACGCGATCCAGGCGGGCATGGACATGGGCATCGTCAACGCGGGCCAGCTCGGCGTGTATGCCGACCTCGATCCGGAGTTGCGCGAACGCGTTGAAGACGTCGTGTTGAACCGCCGTGAAGACGGCACCGACCGGCTGCTCGAAATCGCCGACAAGTTCAAGACCGGCGCGGCGAAGAAGGAAGAAAACCTCGAGTGGCGCAACCAGCCGGTCGAGAAGCGTCTGTCGCATGCGCTCGTGCATGGCATCACCAACTTCATCGTCGAAGACACCGAAGAAGTCCGCGCGAAGATCGCCGCGGACGGCGGCCGCCCGATCAACGTGATCGAAGGCCCGTTGATGGACGGCATGAACATCGTCGGCGACCTGTTCGGCCAGGGCAAGATGTTCTTGCCGCAAGTGGTGAAGTCGGCGCGCGTGATGAAGCAGGCCGTCGCGCATCTGATTCCGTACATCGAAGAAGAAAAGAAGCTGATGGCCGAAGCGGGCGCCGACGTGCGCGCTAAGGGCAAGATCGTCATCGCCACGGTGAAGGGCGACGTGCACGACATCGGCAAGAACATCGTCTCGGTGGTGCTTCAGTGCAATAACTTCGAAGTGGTCAACATGGGCGTGATGGTTTCCTGCAACGACATTCTCGCCAAGGCGAAGGTCGAAGGCGCGGACATCATCGGGCTCTCCGGCCTGATCACGCCGAGCCTCGAAGAGATGGCGTATGTTGCCTCGGAAATGCAGCGCGACGACTACTTCCGCATCAAGAAGATTCCGCTTTTGATCGGCGGCGCGACCACCTCGCGCGTGCACACCGCCGTGAAGATTGCGCCGCATTACGAAGGGCCGGTGGTCTACGTGCCGGACGCGTCGCGCTCGGTCTCGGTGGCATCGAGCCTGCTGTCCGACGAAGGCGCGGCGAAGTACCTCGACGAACTCAAGTCCGATTACGACCGGATCCGCGATCAGCACGCCAACAAGAAAGCGCTGCCGATGGTGACACTGGCCGAAGCCCGCGCCAACAAAACCAAGGTCGATTGGGCGAGCTACCAGCCGGTCAAGCCGAAATTCATCGGCCGCCGCGTGTTCAAGAACTTCGATCTGAGCGACCTGGCGAACTATATCGACTGGGGTCCGTTCTTCCAGACGTGGGACCTGGCCGGCCCGTATCCGGCCATCCTGAACGATGAGATCGTCGGCGAATCGGCGCGGCGTGTATTCTCGGACGGCAAGTCGATGCTCGCGCGTCTGATCCAGGGTCGCTGGCTGCAAGCGAACGGCGTGATCGCGCTGCTGCCGGCCAACACGGTGAACGACGACGACATCGAAATCTACACGGACGAATCGCGCTCGGAAGTCGCGCTCACGTGGCGCAATCTGCGCCAGCAGAGCGTGCGTCCGGTGGTGGACGGCGTGATGCGGCCGAACCGCTCGCTTGCCGACTTCATCGCGCCGAAGGATTCGGGCGTGGCCGACTACATCGGCATGTTCGCGGTGACGGCGGGTCTGGGTGTCGACGTGAAGGAAAAACAGTTCGAAAAGGACCACGACGACTACAGCGCGATCATGCTGAAGGCACTCGCCGACCGTTTCGCCGAAGCCTTCGCCGAAGCGCTGCATGCGCGCGTGCGGCGCGACCTGTGGGGCTACGCGAACGCCGAAACCCTCTCCAACGACGACCTGATCGCGGAAAAGTACCACGGCATCCGTCCCGCGCCCGGCTATCCGGCCTGCCCGGATCACTTGGTGAAGCGCGACATGTTCGACATGCTGCAAGCCACCGATATCGGCATGAGCGTGACCGAATCGCTGGCCATGCTGCCGGCGGCGAGCGTCTCCGGCTTCTATCTGGCGCATCCAGACAGCACTTACTTCTCGGTCGGCAAGATCGGTCAGGACCAGTTGGAAGACTACGCAAAGCGCATGTCGCTGTCGAAAACGGATGCGGAACGGGCCTTGGCGCCTTTGCTGTAAGCCTTCGGGCGTGGCGGGAAGCCCACTATATCGGCCTTGAAAGACTGAATATTTGCGGCAACGTAATTTTCGGCTTTGTAGACTGAGGCGGCTTGACCCCGCCAGACGCGGCCAAAACGCGTCGGCTTACTAATTGCAATCGTCAACGGAGAAAATCGTATGAAGAAGCTGACGCTGTTGTTGACCGCTGTTTCGCTTGCCTTGGGCGCCACGGCGGCGCTGGCCCAGCCCGCCGCGCCTGGCGGTTCCAGCTCGGTCAGTTCGTATTCGCCGCCCACGGTGAAACACGTCAAGAAACCGAAGAAACAGAAAGCGAAGAAGGGTGCGTCGGCTCCCGCGGCCGCGCCGGCGGACGCCGCCAGCCAGTAAGCACAGTACGGCAGCGCCGGCCGGTCTGAATCTCTGAACAAAAAAGAGCCCGCATCGAGCGGGCTCTTTTCATTGGTGCGCAAGGTTCGCGCCGCCGGGCGCCGCGGCTTTATCGAAAGCGCCGCGCACAGCGGTTCAGCGCCGGATCAGATACCCCAGACGATATCCGCGTTTTCCTTCTGCGCCGCGCGCAGCATGTCGAGGAACGGATACGCACGCTGCGCGAGTCCCGGCGGAATCTCGTGATGCTCGTGGCCGTCTTCGCCTTCGTGGAAATGGCCGTCGTGCTCGGCACGTTCCTGCTTGTCGACGGAAATCGCTGCCTCGAGTTTCTCGATGGCGGGGGCCAGTTCGTCGTGAGTGATGACGCCGCGTTGACCCAGCCGCTTGCCGACGATGCCGACCAGGTACTGGGCAAGGTTTTCCAGCATCATCACGTCCGGGCAGGCTCGGCATTTGAAAGTAATCAACATGACTGTTCCCTTTTTCGTTATGTTGGATTGGCGCGCGAGCGGCTCAAAGGCGGCTGCCGGCGCGCGTTACGTTGGCTCGCCGATCAGGCGCGGCGGCCACGGCCCTTGTTGGGCATCTCATTGAACATATTAGCACCTGCTAAAATCCGTCTGGACGGAAAAGCGTGCCGCAATGCGCCGCGCGCGCGGCGAAGCGCAGGTAGCGTGGCTCGGCCGGTTGTGCGCAACCCGCATGCCGCGCCAGCCAACGCCATGGCAAGCCGCCGCGCACCGCACTCGATGCGTTGCAGGCAACGTGCCTGATACCGCACCCATTGCGACCGCTGCGCTTCGGCAGATGCATGCCGCTTTCCACGCTTCTGACGAACCGGCCGCGCCTGCCGCGCGGCCGGCGCCTCTCCCGCATCACCGGATTGCCTCACTGGACTCGCAACAAGCATGCTGCCTGCACATAAACATACCCTCGAAACACTGCTCGCCGACACGGTGAAGCAAGCCGCGACCGCCTCGCAAGGCGCGGCCGAAGCCGCGTTCGTGTCGCCCACCATCACGCTGGAACGCCCCAAGGTCGCCGCGCACGGCGACGTCGCATGCAACGTGGCGATGCAACTCGCCAAGCCGCTGCGCGCCAATCCGCGCCAGCTGGCGCAACAGATCGTCGACGCGCTGCTCGCGCAACCGCAGGCCAAGGGCCTCATCGAAGCCGCCGAAGTGGCCGGCCCCGGCTTCATCAACCTGCGCCTCGCGTCCGCTGCCAAACAGGCGGTGATCGCCGCCGTGTTCGCTGAGAAAGAGGCTTTCGGCCGCTCGCAACGCGACGCCGGCAAGCATGTGCTGATCGAATTCGTCTCGGCCAACCCGACCGGCCCGCTGCACGTCGGCCACGGCCGTCAGGCCGCGCTCGGCGACGCGCTCTCGAACGTGCTGGCCTCGCAAGGCTGGGACGTGCATCGCGAGTTCTACTACAACGACGCCGGCGTGCAGATCCAGACGCTCGCGCTGTCGACTCAGGCACGCGCCCGCGGCCTCGCGCCCGGCGACGAAGGCTGGCCGGCTTCGGCGTACAACGGCGAGTACATCGCCGAGATCGCGCAAGACTATCTGAGCGGCGCCACCGTGGCCGCGAGCGACGGCGAGCCGGTCACCGGCGCGCGCGACGTCGAAGACCTCGAAGCGATCCGCCGTTTCGCCGTGGCGTACCTGCGCCGCGAGCAGGACATGGACTTGCAGGCGTTCGGCGTGAAGTTCGACCAGTACTACCTGGAGTCGTCGCTGTACAAGGAAGGCCGCGTCGAGAAAACCGTCGACGCATTGATCGCCGCCGGCAAGACCTACGAGCAGGAAGGCGCGCTGTGGCTGCGCACCACCGACGACGGCGACGACAAAGACCGCGTGATGCGCAAGAGCGACGGCACCTACACGTACTTCGTGCCGGACGTCGCCTATCACGTCGCCAAGTGGGAACGCGGCTTCACCAAGGTCATCAACATTCAGGGTTCGGACCACCACGGCACGATCGCGCGGGTGCGCGCCGGCCTGCAGGGTCTCGGCATCGGCATTCCGAAGGGCTATCCCGACTACATCCTGCACAAGATGGTCACGGTCATGCGCAACGGCGAAGAGGTGAAAATCTCCAAGCGCGCCGGCAGCTACGTGACGGTGCGCGACCTGATCGAATGGTCGGGCGGCGCGACGCCGGGCTCGGAAGCCGCCGTCGATCTGATCGACGAGGAAACGATTCGCCGTGGCCGCGACGCGGTGCGCTTTTTCCTGATCTCGCGCAAGGCCGATACGGAATTCGTGTTCGACATCGACCTCGCGCTGAAGCAGAACGACGAGAATCCGGTGCACTACGTGCAGTATGCGCACGCGCGGATCTGCTCGGTCATCGCCGAGTGCAAGGCGCGCTACAGCACGGACGAAAGCACGCTGGCTGACGTGGACGTCGCGCCGCTCACCAGCGAACGCGCGATGGCCCTGCTGAACAAGCTCGCCGAATTCCCGGACATGCTGCAACATGCCGCCGACGAACTCGCCCCGCACGCGGTCGCGTTCTATCTGCGCGACCTCGCCGGGGAATTCCACTCGTTCTACAATGACAGAGCCGAGCGCGTGCTGGTCGACGATGCGGCCGAGCGCAATGCACGCGTCGCGCTGCTCGCGGCCACGCGTCAAGTGCTGGCCAACGGTCTCGCGACGATCGGCGTCTCCGCTCCCGTCAAGATGTAAGTCCTCCGGCGCAACATGCATGCGGCCGTCGTTATAATCGACGGCCGTTCCAGGATTCTTTTTGCAGGTGATTCATACGATGGCAAAACCACGCCGCACAACAAAGCAATCGAAACAAACCGGGGGGACTTTTCTCGGCATCGTGCTGGGCCTGATCGTCGGCCTTGCGATCGCGGTAGTGGTGGCGCTGTATATCACCCGCGCGCCCACGCCATTCGTCTCGAAGGTGGCGCCGCCAGCGGCACCCGATTCGGGCGCGAGCCAGCCGCAGTACGACCCGAACCGTCCGCTGCAAGGCAAGACGCCGGGCCAGCCGGTGCCGCAAGCCGCGCAGCCGGCGCCGCCGAACACCGCGCCGGGCCAGACCAACTCGCAGACGCAGTCGGGCATGCTGGAAGAACCGCAGATCGTCGAAGTGCCGCCCGCCAACGGCAACGCGAACGGCACGGCGGTAGCGCCGAAGCCCGCGCAGGATAACGGCAACGGCACGGCCACCACGCCGGCGAAGAAGCCGCAAGCCTCCAGCGCACCGGCCGCCACCGCGGCAGGTTCGGCGCCGAAGAGCGGTTCGTCCGCCACGGCCGCCAACGCCAAGCCCGGTTCGGGCGCGGCGCCGGCGCCGGGCGATGCCAACACCGGCTACTTCCTGCAAGTGGGCGCGTACAAGACCTCGGCGGATGCCGAACAGCAGCGCGCGCGTCTCGCCTTCCAGGGGTTCGAATCGAAAGTCACGCAGCGCGATGCCGGCGGCGTCACGTATTACCGCGTGCGTATCGGGCCGTTCTCGAAGTTCGAAGATATGAATTCGAGCCGTCAGCGTTTGTCGGACGCGGGCGTGGATACCGCAGTGATCCGCTTCACGAAGCAATAAGCCAACAATAAACCTACGGTGATTTGCCGGAACGCGCCGCCGCCGAACTATCGGCGTGCGGCGCGTGTCACAAACACGACGGACGGTTCAAACCGTCCAACGCCGAATCTTGAAGACGGTGACGGGCATTTGCGTGGCGCCACCGTTTTACGCCTACTTGGGTCAACACAACATGAAGAAACTGCTGAGCATTCTGTTCCTCTCGCTGGGCCTCGTTGCAGCCTCGGCACAGGCATCGCCGGCCGCGCCGGTGTCGGGCAAGGATTTCACCGTGCTGCCCACCGCGCAGCCCACCGACGTGCCGGCCGGCAAGATCGAAGTCACCGAATTCTTCTGGTACGGCTGCCCGCACTGCAATGAATTCGACCCGTACCTCGAAGCGTGGGTGAAGAAGCAAGGTCCGGACGTGGTGTTCAAGCGCGTGCCGGTCGCCTTCCGTGACGACTTCATTCCACATTCCAAGATGTATCACGCGCTCGACGCGCTCGGCCTGGCTGCGCAGCTCACGCCGAAGGTCTTCAATGAAATCCACGTCAACAAGGACTACCTGCTGACGCCGGAAGATCAGGCCAAATTCCTCGCGAAGAACGGCGTCGATCCGAAGAAGTACATGGACGCGTACAACTCGTTCTCGACGCAAAGCGCGCTGCAGAAGGACAAGAAGCTGCTGGACGACTACAAGATCGACGGCGTGCCGACGCTGGCCGTGCAGGGCAAGTATGAAACCGGCCCAGCTGCGACCAACAGCCTGCCGGGCACGATTCAGGTGCTGGACTACCTGGTCGCGCAGGTCCGCGCCAAGAAGATGTAAAGCCGAGGCGCCGGAATGAGTTCACCTCTGAAGGTTTTCATTACCGGCGCCTCGAGTGGCATAGGCCTCGCGCTCGCCGCCGAATATGCGCGGCGCGGCGCGATTCTCGGCCTCGTTGCCCGCCGCGGCGACGCTCTCGCCGCCTTCCAGCAGTCCCATCCGCAGAACACCGTCTCCATCTATTCCGTCGACGTTCGCGACGCCGAAGCGCTCGCCGATGCGGCCGCGCAGTTCATCGCGCGGCACGGCTTGCCCGATGTCGTGATCGCCAATGCCGGCATCAGCCGCGGCGCGGTCACTGGTCACGGCGATCTGCGCACCTTCCGCGAAGTGATGGACATCAATTACTTCGGCATGGTCGCCACCTTCGAGCCGTTCGCCGCCGCGATGGGCGCGGCAAAACGCGGCACGCTGGTCGGTATCGCCAGCGTCGCGAGCGTGCGCGGCTTGCCGGGCTCCGGCGCGTATAGCGCGTCGAAATCGGCGGCGCTCAAGTATCTGGAAGCGTTGCGCGTTGAAATGCGACCGTATGATGTCGGCGTGGTCACTATCGCGCCCGGCTATATCCGCACGCCCATGACCGAGCACAATCCGTACACCATGCCGTTCCTGATGGACGCCGATCGTTTCGCGGTGAAGGTGGCGCAGGCGATCGAGCGTCAAACGGCATTCGCGGTGTTCCCCTGGCAGATGCGCGTAGTGGCCATGCTGCTGCATGTGCTGCCGCGCTGGCTCTACGACCGCGCGTTCGAACGCGCGCCGCGCAAGCCGCGCGCCACCGCCGAAGCCGAGTAACTCATGCAACCCCGTGCGGTCGATGCAGCCGGCGTCGCGCATGAACCAGCAGGCACCGCAGCGCGCATCGTTTCGCTGGTGCCGAGCATCACCGAACTGCTGTTCGCGCTCGGACTCGACAGCCAGATTGTCGGCCGCACCGGCTTTTGCGTGCATCCTCACGACAAGGTGCGGCAGGTACGCAAGGTCGGCGGCACCAAGGCCGTGAATCTCGACGCCATTCGTGCGTTGCGCCCCACCCATCTGATCGTCAATATCGACGAAAACGAGCGCGATACCGTCGAGCGATTGCGCGCGTTCGTGCCGCATATCGTCGTGACACATCCGCAAACACCGCGGGACAACCTGGCGCTGTATACGCTGCTGGGCGCGATCTTCGATCGCGCCCAGGAAGCGCGGCGCCTGAGCGATGCGCTCGAAGCCCGTCTGAGCGAAGCGACGGCGCGCGCGTTCACTCCGCAAAACGTGCTGTATCTGATCTGGCGCGAGCCGTGGATGACCGTGGCGCGCGACACCTATATCTCGACGATGCTGCGGCTCGTGAACTGGCACACGCTGCCGGACGTGCAAGGCGGTGCGGCAGGCGCCGCGCGTTACCCGACACTCGACTTCGACGCCGCGCCGTGGCTCGCCCAGGTCGACCGCATCCTGCTCTCCAGCGAGCCGTATCGCTTCACGCAGGTCCATTGCGACGCGCTGAAACGCGATCCGCGACTGGCCGGCAAGCGCATCGAGTTGATCGATGGGGAAATGGTGTCGTGGTACGGCGTGCGCGCGATCGAAGGCGTCACCTATCTGCTGCGACGCGCCGCGACGGCATGAGCGCAAGCCCGCTGCCCGCTCCATATGAATATGCGGATTATGTTGTTGTCGCCGCAACCACCCTTCGATAAGCTTTCGCGAAGGCCCACGCGCGCGTAGGCGGCATTACCCGACCCATGCGCCAGCGCCGGAAACGTATCACAATAAAGACGACGGCTACGCCGCAAGGCCGCCCGTCCCTCGTCAACGGAACATAACCACACAACCAGACGCACTGCCTGACTGCGCTTGTTATGGGAGATCCTATGCGCTTCAAACTGCTCGCAGCCGCCGTACTGTTCACGGCGCCCGCGCTCGTGCTCGCCAAACCGCTGACCGTCTGTACCGAGTCGAGCCCCGACGGCTTCGATGTCGTGCAGTTCAATTCGCTCGTCACGACCAATGCGTCGGCTGACGTGATCTTAAACTCGCTGGTCTCGTACGACGAGGCCACGAAGAAAGTGGTGCCGGCGCTGGCCGACAAGTGGGACGTGAGCGCCGACGGCCTCACCTACACGTTCCATTTGCGCCCGAACGTGCAGTTCCAGACCACCGACTACTTCAAGCCCACCCGGCCGCTTACCGCCGACGACGTCGTCTTCACGTTCGACCGCATGCTCAACGACAGCAATCCGTGGCACAAGGTGACGGGCGCGAGCGGTTTCCCGCATGCGCAGTCGATGGGCCTGCCGAAGCTCATCAAGTCGATCAGCAAGGTCGACGACAACACCGTCAAGTTCGAGCTGAACGCGCCCGACGCGACCTTCGTGTCGATCCTGACGATGGGTTTCGCCTCGATCTATTCGGCCGAATATGCCGACCAGTTGCTGAAGGCCGGCAAGCAGGTCGATCTGAATTCGAAGCCGATCGGCACCGGTCCGTTCGAACTGAAGAGCTATACGAAAGACGCGGTCATCCGCTACGACGTGAACCCGACCTACTGGGGCCCGAAGCCGAAGATCGACCGTCTGATCTACGCGATCACGCCGGACGCCACGGTACGGGCGCAAAAAGTGAAGGCCGGTGAATGCCAGATCGCTTTGTCGCCGAAGCCCCAGGATCTCGCCGATGCGAAGGGCGACAAGTCGCTCGCCATCGTGCAGACGCCCGCGTTCATGACGGCGTTCGTCGCGTTGAACACGCAGAAGAAGCCGCTCGACAACCAGAAGGTGCGCGCCGCACTGAACATGGCGTTCGACCGCACCACGTATCTGAAGACCGTGTTCGACAACACGGCGACACCGGCCGTGAACCCGTATCCGCCGAACACGTGGAGCTACGACAAGGCCGTGAAGGCCTGGCCATACGACCCGGCGAAGGCGAAGAAGCTGCTTGCCGACGCGGGCTATCCCAACGGCTTCGAAACGACGATCTGGGTGCGGCCGAACGGCAGCGTGCTGAATCCGAATCCGAAGGCCGGGGCCGAACTGCTGCAAGCCGACTTCGCGAAGATCGGCGTGAAGGCCGACGTGAAGGTGATCGAATGGGGCGAGTTGATCAAGCAGGCCAAGCAAGGCCAGCATGATTCACTCTTCATGGGCTGGGCCGGCGACAACGGCGACCCGGACAACTACCTGTCGCCGCTCTTCAGTTGCAACGCGGTGAAGTCGGGGATCAACTTCGCGCGCTTCTGCGACCAGGATCTGGACAAGCTGATCGCCGACGGCAAGGCGACGCCGGATCAGGCCAAGCGCGCGAAGGCATATGAACAGGCGCAGCAGATCATCCACGATCAGGCGCTGTGGATTCCGCTCGGGTATCCGACTGCGGCGGCGATCACGCGCACGAACGTGAGCGGTTATCACGTGAGTCCGTTTGGACGGCAGAACTTTGGGGCGGTGTCGGTGCAGTAATCG
Source organism: Paraburkholderia sp. BL9I2N2 (assembly GCF_004339745.1). Classification (GTDB taxonomy): domain Bacteria; phylum Pseudomonadota; class Gammaproteobacteria; order Burkholderiales; family Burkholderiaceae; genus Paraburkholderia. The sequence continues at coordinate 4,032,096 of NZ_SMGP01000001.1, forward strand.
CGTCCGCGTTTGAACGTGAAAAAAGCCCGGTTGCGAAAGCACCGGGCTTTTTTTATCGATACACCACCGCATTCACGCCGGCGAAAACCGAATCACACCATCCGCATCCTGCTTACGCTTCAACTCACCCGCAAGCCACAGCAGATGCAAGTGCGCCAGCGCTTCCCCCATCGCAAACGTCATCTGATGGATATCGAGTTGGCGCTTGAACATGAGCGGCACGATATCCGCGGCGCTCTGCGGTTTCTCTGCACACGCCTCGCGCACTTCGGCCAGACGCGCGTCGTGATGCTCGCGCAATTGCCGGATGCGGGTGCGCACGCCGCGAAACGGCTTGCCATGCGACGGCAGCACTAGCGTATCTTCCGGCATCGTCTCGTAACGGCCGAGCGACTCCAGATACAGCGCCAGCGGCGAGCCTTCCGGCTCCATATCGAACACCGACACGTTAGTCGAGATACGCGGTAGAACCATGTCGCCCGAAATCAGCACACCGGTCTCTTCGCAGAACAGCGCGCAGTGTTCCGGCGAATGGCCAAAACCGGTCACCACGTGCCACGTTTTGCCGCCGATCTTCACGCCATCGGCTTCGCGCAAGCGGCGATACTGCCCCGGAATCGCCGGCACGAGGCTCGCGTAATAGCTCTTGCGATTGCGCAGTTTCTCGAGCGATTCCTCGTCGGTCACGCCGTGCCGCGCGAAGTGCCGCGCCGCGCCCTCGCCGCCCGCATTCGAGCCGTCGCAGGCGCCCATTACGCGCGCCTGCATGTATTCGCCGAGCGTCATCCATAGCCGCACGTCCCAGCGCTTCTTGTCGCCACCCGCGCAGATCCAGTGCGCGAGGCCGATGTGATCGGGGTGGCAATGCGTGACGATCACGCGCAGTACCGGCAGGCCGTCGAGCACCGAGTCGAACACTTTCTCCCAGTTCTCCTTGATCGTATCCGAGGTGATGCCGCAATCGACCACCGTCCAGCCCTGCTGGCCGTCGATCTCGTCGCGTAGCAGCCAGAGGTTGATGTGATCCAGAGCGAAAGGCAGCGGCATGCGCAGCCAGAACACGCCTGGCGCGACTTCCATCGCGTGGCCCGCGTCCGGCAAGGTGTCGCTGAACGGGTAGTCGAGTTGATGTTCGAGTGCATTCATTGTGGGTGTCTTACTCCGTCGGCCGTCCGGCATGGCGAGGTGTGCGATGCCGGGCGGCGTGGTTGCGGCGTGCGAGTGACGTACCGCCGCCGTACTGCGCCTGGTTGCGTTCAACTCAAGTTGACGATAACGTAAACGTCGATTCTATCGTTCAATCCGATTTTCTGCCCGGCCACGGAATGCCCCGATGAACACGCAATACACGATCACCGAGCTCGCGCGGGAATTCGACGTCACGCCGCGAGCCATCCGCTTCTACGAAGATCAGGGTTTACTCTCACCGAGCCGCGAAGGATCGAGCGGCTTGCGGCGCGTTTATTCGGGCCGCGATCGAACGCGTCTGAAACTCACGTTGCGCGGCAAACGGCTCGGCTTCACGTTGTCGGAGATTCGCGATCTGCTGGACGCGTACGAGTCGCCCACCGACACGGTGCCGCAGTTGCATGCGTTCCTCGCCACGGTGGCGCGTCATCGCGAAGTGCTGGAGCGCCAACTGGAGGACCTGAACGCGACGCTCGAAGACCTCGCACAATACGAAACCCAGGCGCGCGCGTTGCTGGAAAGCGGCACGCGCGAAGCCAAACCGGCATGAACGGCGCTCGGCGAAATATTTTTTGTCGAAAGTTACGTCTGTTAAGGCATGCCAAACTGAGGCATTGAGCGGAGATAGTCTGAAAGTCGGCGAACGCCTGATAACGCGCGAAGGCGCCAGGGCACGAGTCGAGCGGCGCGATGCGTCGCGGGTCCACCCGAACGATACAATCACGGGTGTCTTCACGACATGAGACGAATGCACGGTCGACATGAATCACTTCCCCAAACTGTTGTCGTCGCAAATCGGCTTTGACCTCGCGCAGACCATGCTCGATGGATTCGACCGGCATTACCGGATCTTTCGCGACGCCGCGATCCATGCCAAAACGCTCTTTGAAAAGGCCGACTGGCACGGTCTGCAGAAGCTCGCGCGCGATCGCATTACCTCATACGACGAGCGCGTCGACGAATGCGTCGAATTGCTCGAAGACGAATACGACGCGGAAAAAATCGACAGCGAAGTGTGGCAGCAGATCAAGCTGCATTACATCGGCCTTTTGACCACGCACCGCCAGCCGGAGTGCGCGGAAACGTTTTTCAATTCGGTGTGCTGCAAGATCCTGCACCGCTCGTACTTCAACAACGACTTCATTTTCGTGCGCCCGGCCATCTCGACCGAATACATCGAGAACGACGAGCCGGCCGCGAAGCCGACTTACCGTGCTTACTATCCCGGCAAGGACGGGCTCGCGGCGACGCTCGAACGCATCGTCACGAACTTCCAGCTGGAGCCGCCGTTCGAAGACCTGACGCGCGACGCCGGCTGCGTGATGCAGGCGATCCACGACGCGTTCGGCGTGTTCGACGAAGCGGCCAACTTCCAGATTCACGTGCTCTCGTCGCTGTTTTACCGGAACAAGTCGGCATATATCGTCGGACGGATCATCAACGGCGATCTGCTGCTGCCGTTCGCCGTGCCCTTGCGTCACGTAACGCCGGGCGTGCTCGCGCTCGACACGGTGCTGCTCAAGCGCGACCAGTTGCTGATCATTTTCAGCTTCTCGCATTCGTACTTTCTGGTGGACATGGAAGTACCGTCCGCGTACGTCGAATTTCTCGGCACGATCATGCAGGGCAAGCCGAAGGCGGAAATCTATACGTCGGTGGGTTTGCAGAAGCAGGGCAAGAATCTGTTCTATCGCGACCTGCTGCACCATCTGTCGCATTCGAGCGATCAGTTCATCGTCGCGCCCGGCATCAAGGGGCTCGTGATGCTGGTGTTCACGCTGCCGTCGTTTCCGTACGTGTTCAAGCTGATCAAGGACAACTTCCCGCCGCCTAAGGAAACCACGCGTGCGCAAATCCAGGGCAAGTATCAGCTCGTCAAACGGCACGACCGTTTGGGCCGCATGGCCGATACGCTCGAATATTCGAGCGTCGCGTTGCCCCGCTCTCGCCTCGACGACGCGCTGGTGCGCGAGCTCGAAAGGGAAGTGCCGTCGCTGATCGAATACGACGGCGACAACCTGGTGATTCGACATATGTATATCGAGCGCCGCATGGTGCCGCTCAACCTGTTCCTGCAGAACGGCAACGACGAGGACGTCGAGCACGGCATCAAGGAATACGGCAACGCGGTGAAGGAACTGATGCAGGCGAACATCTTCCCTGGCGACATGCTGTACAAGAACTTCGGCGTGACGCGTCATGGCCGCGTCGTGTTCTACGACTACGACGAAATCGAATATCTGACCGACTGCAACGTGCGCGCGGTGCCGGCGCCGCGTAACGAGGAGGACGAAATGTCAGGCGAGCCGTGGTACTCCGTCGGCCCGCACGACATCTTCCCGGAAACGTACGGCACATTTTTGCTCGGCGACCCACGCGTGCGCCGTTCCTTCATGCAGCATCACGCGGACTTCTTCGATCCTGCGCTATGGCAACGGCACAAGGATCATCTATTGAAAGGCGAACTGCCCGACTTTTTCCCGTACGACGACAGCGTGCGCTTCTGCAACCGCTATCCGGAACGCTTTGCCGATGCCGCCGGCCGCGCATCGCCCGCGCCGGACGCGCCAGCCGACGAGCGCAGCGTGCGGGTGGCGTGAAGCTCATACGCACCCGGCAGCGCTGACTGCCTCGTCCGAACCTTATGTAACGACATCGACCGGTCAATCGGTCGAGCAACCGCCAAGACGCAACATGAACACGAACGATTCCACCCCTGACAATCCGCTCTCACATCTGTTCGACAACAACGAAGCGTGGGTCGCCCGCAAGTTGTCCGAAGACCCCGAGTATTTCTCGCGTCTCGCGCATCAGCAGACGCCCGAGTATCTGTGGATCGGCTGCTCCGATTCGCGCGTGCCGGCGAACCAGATCATCGGCTTGCCGCCGGGCGAAGTGTTCGTGCACAGAAACATCGCCAACGTAGTGGTGCATACCGATCTGAACTGTCTCTCGGTGATCCAGTTCGCCGTCGATCTGCTGAAGGTCAAGCACATCATGGTGGTCGGCCACTACGGCTGCTCGGGTGTCGGCGCGGCGCTGCATGGCCGTCGCGTGGGTCTCGCGGACAACTGGCTGCATCACGTGCAGGACGTGCGCACCAAGCATGCGGCGCTGATCGAGGAATGGCCGCTCGGCGAGGTTCGGCACCGGCGGCTGGTCGAACTGAACGCGATCGAACAGGTGATGAACGTGTGCCGCACCACCATCGTCAACGATGCGTGGGCGCGTGGCCAGGAGTTGACGGTGCACGGCTGGGCGTACGGCGTGCATGACGGCAAGGTGCGCAACCTCGGCATGACGATCAGCGAGCCGGCCGCGCTCGATGCAACCTATCAGAAGTGCGTCGCGGCGGTGTCGGCGAGCGGCGCGCACAAGGCAGAGAACGACGTAGTCGCCGCCGATGCGGCGCAGCTCGGCGATGTGCCGGCTATCGTCGAAGGCGTAATCAAGGAGCTTAAACATGAGTGAGACAAAGATTGATCGGATCGTCATCGTGGGCTTGGCCCGCACGCCGATGGCAGCATTCCAGGGTGACTTCGCCGCGCTGACCGCACCGCAGTTGGGCTCGGTGGCGATCCAGGCTGCCGTGCAGCGCGCGGGCCTGAAGCCCGAACAGATCGACGAAGTGGTGATGGGCTGCGTGCTGCCCGCCGGCCTCGGCCAGGCGCCCGCGCGTCAGGCCGCGCTCGGCGCCGGCTTGCCGCTCGCCACCGGCAGCACCACGGTGAACAAGATGTGCGGCTCCGGCATGCGCGCGGCGATGTTCGCACACGACATGCTCGCTGCGGGTTCCGTCGACGTGATCGTCGCGGGCGGCATGGAAAGCATGTCGAATGCGCCGTACCTCCTGCCCAAAGCGCGCGGCGGCATGCGCATGGGCCACGGCCAGGTGATCGACCACATGTTCTACGACGGCCTCGAAGACGCCTACGAAAAAGGCCGTCTGATGGGTACCTTCGCCGAAGAATGCGCGGCGTCGTTCGACTTCACGCGCGAGGCGCAGGACGCGTTTGCCGTCGAGTCGCTCAATCGTGCGAAGCGCGCGAACGAAGACGGCTCGTTCGCCTGGGAAATCGCGCCGGTGAAAGTGGAGAGCCGCAAAGGCGATGTCACCATCGATCGCGACGAACAGCCGTTCAAAGCGAACCTCGAAAAGATTCCGACGCTCAAACCCGCGTTCAGCAAAACCGGCACGGTGACGGCGGCGAACTCATCGTCGATTTCCGACGGCGCGGCCGCACTCGTCATGATGCGCGAGTCGACGGCGAAGCGTCTCGGCGTCGAGCCGATCGCGCGCGTGGTCGGTCACTCGACCTTCGCGCAGGAACCGGCGAAGTTCACCACCGCGCCGGTCGGGGCGATTCGCAAACTGTTCGAGAAGAACGGCTGGCGCGCCGACGAGGTCGATCTGTATGAGGTCAACGAGGCGTTCGCCGTCGTGACGATGGCGGCCATGAAGGAACACCATCTGCCGCACGAGAAGGTCAACGTGAACGGCGGCGCCTGTGCGCTCGGCCATCCGATCGGCGCGTCGGGTGCGCGGATTCTCGTCACGCTGATCGGCGCGCTGAAGAAGCGCGGGCTGAAGCGTGGCGTCGCGACGCTGTGCATCGGCGGCGGCGAAGCGACGGCAATGGGTATCGAACTGGTGTAGCGCGCGTTTTCACAGCGCTTTATTTTGACGGCCTGGGGTATTCGATGAAGACAGTGTTGATCGTCGGTGCGTCGCGCGGCATCGGCCAGGAGTTTGTACGGCAGTACAAAAAGAGCGGCTGGCGCGTGCTCGCCACCGCGCGCGACGGCGCCGCGCTCGACGCGTTGAACGAACTCGGCGCCGAAACGTTTTCGCTCGATGTGAGCGCGCCCGAGGAGATCGCCGCGCTCGGCTGGAAGCTCGACGGTGAACGGCTCGATGCGGCGATCCTGGTGTCGGGCGTGTACGGCCCGCGCACGGAAGGCATCGAGACGATTACCGCAGAAGACTTCGACCACGTCATGCACACCAACGTGCGCGGACCGATGCAATTGATGCCGATCCTGCTGCCGCTCGTCGAAGAGGCAGCAGGCGTGTTCGCGGTGATTTCGAGCAAGATGGGCAGCATTGGCGACGCGAGCGGCACGACCGGCTGGCTGTATCGGGCGAGCAAGGCGGCGTTGAACGACGCGCTGAAACTCGCGTCGCTGGAAGCAATGCGTGCCGCGTGCGTTTCGTTGCATCCGGGCTGGGTGCGCACCGACATGGGCGGCGCCCAGGCGGCGATCGATCCAGCGCGCAGCGTCACCGGCATGCGTGAAGTGCTGGCGCAAGCAGCGGCCGCGCACGACGAGTTCAACGGCCGCTTCTATCAATACGACGGCACGCTGCTCGACTGGTGAGCAACGAGCTTGCATGGGACCGGGGTAAGCGCTAAAGCGCCAACTCTGGTCGACTGCGGTGCATGGGACCAGAGTAAGCGCTAAAGCGCCAACTCTGGTCGACTGCGGTGCATGGGACCAGAGTAAGCGCTAAAGCGCCAACTCTGGTCGACAGGAGACAGACTCATGGTGCTTGATCAGGATCACTTGATGGTCCGCGACGCGCTGCGCACCTTCGTGCGCGAAGCGATCACGCCGCATGCGGCGGCGTGGGATCGCGAGCGCACTTTTCCAAAGGACGTGCATCGGCAACTCGCCGGACTCGGCGCATACGGCGTGCTGGTGCCCGAAACGTACGGCGGCGCCGGCATGGACGCGCTGGCGCTCGCCTTGATTCTCGAAGAGATCGCTGCCGGCGACGGCGGCACCTCGACGGCCATCTCCGTCAACAACTGCCCGGTGTGCAGCATTCTGCTCACCTATGGCAACGATGCGCAGAAACGCGACTGGCTGACGCCGCTCGCACGCGGCGAAATGCTCGGCGCGTTTTGCCTGACCGAACCGCAAGCCGGTTCCGATGCTTCCGCGCTCCGAACCACTGCGACACGCGACGGCGACGCGTATGTGCTGAACGGCGTCAAACAGTTCATCACGAGCGGCAAGAACGGCAACGTCGCGATCGTGATGGCTGTGACCGACAAAGCCGCGGGCAAGCGCGGCATCAGCGCGTTTATCGTGCCCACCGATACAAAGGGCTACGTCGTCGCACGGGTGGAAGACAAGCTCGGGCAGCATTCGTCGGATACGGCGCAGATCATCTTCGAGGACTGCCGCGTGCCAGCCGCGAACCTGATCGGCGCGGAAGGCGAAGGCTACCGGATCGCACTGTCGGGGCTCGAAGGTGGCCGTATCGGTATTGCCGCGCAAAGCGTCGGCATGGCGCGCGCCGCGTTCGAAGCGGCGTTGAGTTATGCGAAGGAGCGCGAAAGCTTCGGCGCGCCGCTCTTTTCGCACCAGGCCGTGCAATTCCGCCTCGCCGACATGGCGACGCAACTCGAAGCCGCGCGCCAGTTGATCTGGCACGCCGCGTCGTTGAAGGACGCCGGCCAACCGTGTCTGACCGAAGCCGCGATGGCCAAGCTATTCGCTTCCGAAGCCGCAGAGCGGATCTGTTCGGCCGCCTTACAGATTCATGGCGGCTACGGCTACCTGAGCGACTTCCCGGTCGAGCGCATTTACCGCGATGTGCGCGTGTGCCAGATCTACGAAGGCACCAGCGACATCCAGAAAATTTTGATCGCGCGCGGCCTTGGCTGAAAGTCTGATGAATAAGCAACTGTTGGCAATGCAACGACCATCCGACTGTCCCTGCGGCGGTGCCGCGCCCGACCAGCGCAGCGGCGCCAGGGCGCCGCGCTTCGCGCAGTGCTGCGGGCGCTATATCGACGGCGGCGAAGCGGCGCCACGCGCCCTTGAACTGATGCGTTCGCGCTATAGCGCGTATGTTGTCGGTGCAACGGATTATCTGCGCGCCACGTGGGCGCCTCACACCTGCCCCGCCGATCTCGACGTCGACCTGGCCGCACCCGACGCGCCGCGTTGGCTCGGACTGCAAATCAAGGCGTTCGCTGAAACCGGCGCCGATCACGCCACGGTCGAATTCGTCGCACGTTACAAGGTGGGCGGCCGCGCACACCGGCTGCACGAACTGAGCCGCTTCGTTCGCGGCGACGATGGCCGCTGGCGCTATGTCGACGGCGACGTCAGCGAATAAAGTCCCTTTCTGCCCCTTACAAGACGCCACAACGTCCTTACGCCGCGCTCACATATGGCCCTGATAGCAGGGCCATTTTTTTGTTGGCTCGATGCCACAAGACCCGCGCCGCGCCTGATTGTTTCGTTGCGCCAAACACCGGCGAGGCCTGTATCGAGCGGCCTGAGGCGGCAAATCAGCACGCCGCAATGGATGGTTCGCGGGTTCTCCTTGATTGCACAAAACAAAATTGTCGTGCCAGGATGAGGCTGTAGCTTCATGACGTCACGTTGCGAGAGCCGGTCCATACCAACTCCGCAAAATGCGCAGGAAGCCCTGGCGGACACCAGACAGTGTGGTTCCGGCGGCGGTTTCAGGCAGCAGCCGTGACGCTCATCATCGGCGCGTGGGGTCGCGTCGGCCGTTTGGGTTCATCCCGTGCGATCTCGATTAGCGTGCGTGCGCCTCTGGCGCACTCCGTACGCGAGTGTGTTTTTGTTTGTCGAAAACCTGCCCGAAAGGCAAATGTCAGCAATGACTTTCGACGAACAGGCATCACGGTGTTCAGGGCAGGTTTTTGAGGCAGGTGCGTGAATGGTGTTCAGCAAGGTTCTGACGAAGTGTGCGGTGATCTGTGCAGCGGCTACGTGCGCTGTCGCACTCGCACACGCCGATCCGCTCGCGGACACCCAGGCGGGGCCGTTGACCCGCGCGCACGTGCCGCGCATCGCGCTCGACGACGACGTCTATCTGCCCACCGCAGGTCTGAACGAACAGATCATCCGCGTACCGGTTGACGCAGCCGGCACCGTCACCCTTGAAACGACGATCTACAAACCGGACGGCGCTGGCCCGTTTCCGATGATCGTTTTCAACCACGGCAAGATCCCCGGCGATCCGCACACGCAGGAACGCAGCGACCCGCTGCCGTTCGCGCGCGAATTCGTGCGGCGCGGCTACGTGGTGGTGGCGCCGAACCGCCAGGGTTTCGGCCACTCGGACGGCGTATATCAGCAGGATGGCTGCGACGTTGAAAAGAACGGCATCGGCCAGGCCGGCGACGTCGCCGCGACGGTCGACTTCATGTCGAAGCAGCCTTACGTGGACGCCACGCATATCGTCGTGGCCGGCACCTCGCACGGCGGTCTTGCAACGATGGCGTACGGCACGGAAGCCGCGTCGGGCGTGCGGGCGCTGATCAATTTCTCGGGCGGCTTGCGGCAGGATGCGTGCAATGACTGGCAAGGCAATCTGACGCGTGCGTTCGGCGCGTATGGCGAGAAGACCAAGGTGCCGTCGCTGTGGATGTACGGCGATAACGATTCGGTCTGGAACGCGCCGTTGGTGGCGGGCATGTACGCCGCTTATGGCGCGCATGGCGCGAGCGCGAAGATGGTGGATTTCGGCAACTACAAGAACGACGCGCATCGTCTGGTCGGTGATCGCGATGGTGTGCACGTGTGGTGGCCGGCTGTCGAGGCGTTCCTTGCGCAAGTGGGGATGCCGACTGGTGTGCAGTATCGGGTGTCGGATCCGTCCATGCCTAAGGCGAGCGGGTTTGCTGCTGTCGATGCGGTCGACGCCGTGCCGTTTGTCGATGAAGCCGGGCGTAATGGGTATCGGAATTTCTTGCATCAGTTTCCTAGTCGGGCGTTTGCTGTTTCTGATTCAGGGGCCTGGTCCTGGGCTGAAGGTGGTGATGATCCGATGTCTGTCGCGGTCGCGAATTGTCAGAAGCAGTCTTCCGCGCCTTGCCGGTTGTATGCGGTGAATAATGCGGTTGTTTGGGGGGATCGGTCTTCTCAGACGGCTGATGGTGGGGTTGCTGCTGGTGGCGCCGATGCGCGGCGGGCTATTGCTAGTCGGGAATAAGGGTTGAGGGTTTGTGCCTGCTCGGGTCTTGTTTTTTGTCTGTGTTCTCTGAGGCGTTGGCCTTTCCTTGAATTCATGGTGGTCTATTGGCGTTGCCCCTGTGCGGGGCGGCACCTACTTTCTTTGCATGCCGCAAAGAAAGTAGGCAAAGAAAGCGGCTTCACACCGCTAACTCTTAAGCGGGTCCCTCGCGCAGTCGCGGTAGTGGTGCATCTGGAATCCGTGCCCCCGCACATTCACCCCCAGTGACAAAGCCATCATTCTTCCGGCAGCGCTACGCGCGCCGTCGCGGTAATTCAGCGAACCATCGGGTTGCTCGCGCGCCAGCAGTATTTACTGACTGGCCGCCCATTTTTCCACCAGCGATCTTCGCATCACAGCCTTCCATGTAGCTGCGCCCTTCGGCGCCACGCCGAGGCGAAGCCGACGGCCCCCACCGCGCACAAACAAAGCCACTGGTTTCAGGCAGGCCGTTCCGGCGAGCACGTAGTGCGAGGCGGGAAGTATGACTGCCTTGTCACTCACATCGAATGTGCGGGGGCACGAATTCCAGATGCACCACTGCCTCCTCAAAGCCAGGGGACCCGCTTATAAGCTGGCGGTGTGAAGCCGCTTTCTTTGCCTACTTTCTTTGCGGCATGCAAAGAAAGTAGGTGCCGCCCCGCACAGGGGCAACGCCAATAGACCACCGTGAATTCAAGGAAAGGCCAACACCTCAGAGAACACAGACAAAAAACACCCGCCGAGCAGGCACAAACCCCAAATCCCCGCCAGTAAGTTGCAACTACTTTGCCGTCGTCAACTCCGCCGATCAGCGACCTTCACGCACAAACAGAAACCACCTGCTCCGAACATCGCCAAACCCCAGCCCCGCGGGCAAAAACCGCGCTCACACCCCTAGTGCAGAGCACGAAATAAACCGCTAATCTCGACCCCGCAAGCCCGCCAAGGGCCGCGCGCAGCGCAGAAAAAAGTGCGCATGAGGCTCGAAAAGGCCCTAAAAAAGCCACGCCGCGCAGCGGCAAAAAAGCACCCCGTGGAGTACCCCTTTGGAAAACCCAGTACCACCATCAGCAGCCCCCGAAGACTGGATCGCCCGCAGCCTCCGAGCCGTCTGGCACCCCTGCACGCAGATGAAGCACCACGAACGCCTGCCGCTGGTGCCCGTCGCGCGCGGTCAAGGCGCGTGGCTCTACGATCGCGCCGGTCATCGTTATCTGGATGCCATCAGCTCCTGGTGGGTCAACCTGTTCGGTCACGCCAATCCGCGCATCAACGCGGCACTGAAAGACCAACTCGACACGCTCGAACACGCCATGCTCGCCGGCTGCACGCACGAACCGGCCATCGAACTCGCGGAGCGGCTCAGCGCGCTCACGAACAACACGCTGGGCCACGCGTTCTTCGCGTCGGATGGTGCGTCCGCCGTCGAAATCGCCCTGAAGATGAGCTTCCACTCGTGGCGCAATCGCGGTTTCGCCGACAAGCAGGAATTCGTCTGCGTCGCCAACAGCTATCACGGCGAAACCATCGGCGCGCTCGGGGTCACCGATGTCGCGCTCTTCAAGGACGCCTACGATCCGTTGATCCGCCACGCGCACGTCGTGGCATCGCCCGACGCGCGCCTCGCCCAAGCCGACGAAACCGCCGCCGATGTCGCACGCCGTGCGCTCGATCACGTTCGCTCGCTGTTCGACGCACGCGCCACGAAAATTGCCGCGCTGATCGTCGAGCCGCTGGTGCAATGCGCCGCCGGCATGGCCATGCACGACGCGTCGTATATCGCGGGATTGCGCGCCTTGTGCGATCAATACGGCGTGCATCTGATCGCCGATGAAATCGCCGTCGGCTGCGGACGCACCGGCACCTTCTTCGCATGCGAACAGGCCGGCATCTGGCCGGACTTTCTCTGTCTGTCGAAAGGCATCAGTGGCGGCTATCTGCCGCTCTCGATCGTGCTGTCCCGTGATGAAATTTTCGAAGCCTTCTATCACGACGACACCGCGCGCGGCTTCCTGCACTCGCATTCGTACACCGGCAATCCGCTCGCGTGCCGCGCCGCGCTCGCCACGCTCGATCTGTTCGCGAGCGACAACGTGCTCGCCGTCAACGCGCAAAAATCCGCGAAGCTGAAGGCCGCGCTCGCGCCGCTCGCGGAGCACAAGCAAGTCCGCAATCTGCGCCAATGCGGCACGATCTTCGCGTTCGACGCCGTGATCGACGATGCTCAGCAAGCCAAAACATTCTCGCGCCGCTTCTTCGAAAACGCGTTGCAGCGCGAACTGCTTCTGCGCCCGATTTCGACCACGGTGTATCTGATGCCTCCTTATATCCTCGACGACGAAGAACTCGCGCTGCTCGCCTCGCGCACGCGCGAAACCTTCGAAGCCACGCTCGCGGAGACCCGCTGATGCACCTGCTCGACACGCTCACCGAAGGCCTGAAGGAAATCGACGCGCGCGGCCTGCGCCGTCGCCGCCGCACCGCCGACACACCGTGCGCGGCGCACATGACAGTGGACGGCCGCGAAATCATCGGCTTCGCCAGCAACGACTATCTCGGCCTCGCCGCGCATCCGCAGCTCATCGCGGCGATCGCGGAAGGCGCGCAACGTTATGGCGCGGGTAGCGGCGGTTCGCATCTGCTCGGCGGCCACTCGCGCGCGCATGCGCAACTCGAAGACGATCTCGCGGAATTTGCGGGCGGCTTCGTCGACAATGCGCGCGCGCTCTACTTCAGCACCGGCTATATGGCGAATCTCGCCACGCTCACCGCGCTCGCGGGCCGCGGCACGGCGCTCTTCTCCGATGCTCTGAATCACGCGTCGCTGATCGACGGCGCGCGTCTGTCACGCGCCGACGTGCAGATCTACCCGCACTGCGATACAGAAGCGCTGAGTGCGATGCTCGAAGCCTCGGACGCCGACGTCAAGGTGATCGTCTCCGATACCGTCTTCAGCATGGACGGCGATATCGCGCCACTGCCGCGCCTGCTCGAACTCGCGGAGCAACACGGCGCGTGGCTGATCGTCGACGACGCTCACGGTTTCGGCGTGCTCGGCCCGCAAGGCCGCGGCGCGATCGCGCAAGCCGCGCTACGCTCGCCGAACCTCATTTCGATCGGCACGCTCGGCAAGGCGGCCGGCGTCTCCGGCGCGTTCGTCACGGCGCATGAGACGGTGATCGAGTGGCTCGTGCAGCGCGCGCGTCCGTACATCTTCACCACGGCATCGGTGCCGGCCGCGGCGCACGCGGTGTCGGCGAGCCTGCGCATCATCGGTGGCGAGGAAGGCGACGCGCGGCGCGCGCATCTTCAGCAATTGATCGAACGCACGCGCGCCATGCTGAAGGCGACGCCGTGGCTGCCGGTCGACTCGCATACGGCCGTGCAACCGCTCATCATCGGCGCGAACGAAGCCACGCTCGACATCGCGGCCACGCTCGATCGCGCGGGTCTGTGGGTGCCGGCGATCCGTCCGCCGACCGTGCCCAGCGGCACGTCGCGTTTGCGTATCTCGCTATCGGCCGCGCACTCGCAAGCGGACCTCGACCGGCTCGAAGCAGGCTTGCAGCAACTCGGAGCGAAAGCGGCATGAGTGGCTCGAGTCAAAACGCACTGTCCTTATTCGTCACTGGCACCGATACGGAAATCGGCAAGACGTTCGTCTCGTCGGCGTTGTTGCGCGGCTTCGTCCGCGAAGGCCTGCAAGCCGCCGCGATGAAGCCGATCGCCGCCGGCGCATTCGAACTGAACGGCGTGCTGCACAACGAAGACGCGGATCAACTCGATGCCGCGTCGAACGTCCTGCTGCCGCCCGAAATGCGCACGCCCTATCTGCTGAAAGAACCGGCCGCGCCGCATATCGCGGCCGCGCTGGAAAACGTGACATTCGATCTCGACCATATCGTCGACTGTCATGCGCAAGCTCTCAAGCGCGCGGAGATCGTCGTGGTGGAAGGCGTCGGCGGCTTTCGTGTGCCGTTGACGGCCACTCAGGACACCGCCGATCTAGCCGTCGCGTTGAGGCTGCCGGTCGTGCTGGTGGTCGGCATGCGGCTCGGCTGCATCAGCCATGCGCTGCTCACCGCCGAAGCAATCGCCGCACGCGGGCTCACGCTCGCCGGCTGGGTTGCGAACCGCATCGATCCGGACATGACGTTCCCCGATGAAAACATCGCGTCGATCCGCGAGCATCTCGCCCGCGAATACGACGCGCCGCTGCTCGGCATCGTGCCGCATCTGAGTCCGGCTTCGCCCGAACTCGCAGCGGCGCAACTCGACATCAACCGGCTTTTGCAGACGCTGCGGCACACGCAGCGCTGAAAAACTCACACATCCATCCATGAGGATTGACGACATGACGCAACTGAACATCGCTCCGACGCCCGCCGACACGGCAGTGGCAAACAACAATGCCAACGCCGCGGCAACCAAGCAGGTCGCGCGCTGGCGCGTCGCCGACATCGTCGCGTTGTACGAACTGCCGTTCAACGATCTGATGTTCAAGGCACAGCAAACCCATCGCGAGCATTTCGATGCGAACACCGTGCAACTGTCGACGCTGCTGTCGATCAAGACCGGCGGCTGCGAAGAAGATTGCGCGTACTGTCCGCAGTCGGTGCATCACGACACGGGCCTGCAAGCCGATAAGCTGATGCCGGTCGACGAAGTGCTCGCCGCCGCAAAAGTCGCCAAGGAAAACGGCGCGACGCGCTTCTGCATGGGCGCCGCGTGGCGCAATCCGAAAGACCGTCACCTCGAACCGATCAAGGACATGATTCGCGGCGTAAAGGCCATGGGTCTGGAAACCTGCGTGACGCTCGGCATGCTCGAAACGCATCAGGCGCAAGGACTGCGCGAAGCGGGCCTCGACTACTACAACCACAACCTCGATACGTCGCCGGAATTCTACGGGCAGATCATTTCGACGCGCACGTATCAGGATCGCCTCGACACGCTCGAACGCGTGCGCGATGCAGGCATCAACGTGTGCTGCGGCGGGATTGTCGGCCTGGGTGAATCGCGCCGTGAGCGCGCCGGCCTGATCGCGCAACTGGCGAACATGGAGCCGTATCCGGAATCGGTGCCTATCAACAATCTGGTGCAGGTGGAAGGCACGCCGCTGACCGGCACCGAAGCGATCGACCCGTTCGAATTCGTGCGTACGATCGCGGTTGCGCGCATCACCATGCCGCGCGCGATGGTGCGTTTGTCGGCCGGACGCGAGCAGATGGACGAAGCGCTGCAGGCATTGTGCTTCCTCGCTGGCGCGAATTCGATTTTTTACGGCGATCAGTTGCTGACCACCAGCAACCCGCAAGCAGAAGCGGACCGCAAGCTGCTCGAACGCCTCGGCATTCGCGCCGAGGCCGCGCAACAGATGCCACTCGATCAAAGCGGCTGCGAGCATGGCTGCGATAAACACGCTGCGCCGAACTGAGCGTTTGTATCGCGTGAGATAAAGCACGAGCAATAAAAAAGGCTGCCTCGTTTTTGAGGCAGCCTTTTTACTTACTACACGACTGGAGCTTTACTTCTTGTCGACGATGATCTGATCAAACGTCCCGCCATCGGAGAAATGCGTTTGCTGCGCTTTCTGCCAGCTACCGAACATCTCTTCCACCGTGAACGTCTTGATCGGCTTGAACTCCGCAGCATGCTTCGCGAGCACGGTCTTGTCACGCGGACGCAGATGATGCTGCGCGATGATGTCCTGCGCGGCCGGCGACCACAGATAGTCGAGATACGCCTGCGCTTCCTTGCGCGTTCCGCGCTTGTCGACCACCTTGTCGACGATCGACACCGGCGGCGCCGCCAGCAAGCTCACCGACGGATACACCGCCTCGAAATTGCCCCCGCCCACGCCCGTGTCCATCAGCGCCACTTCGTTTTCGAAAGTCACCAGCACGTCGCCGATGCCGCGTTGCGTGAACGTGGTCGTCGCGCCGCGGCCGCCCGTGTCGAGCACCGGCACATTCTTGAAGATCTCTTTTTCGAAATCGAGCGCCTGCGCGTCGGTGCCGCCGTGCTGCTTGCGATAACCCCATGCGGCGAGATACGAGTAGCGTCCGTTGCCCGATGTCTTCGGATTCGCGATGATCACCTGCACGCCCGGCTTGGCGAGATCGTCCCAGTCCTTGATGTGCTTCGGATTGCCCTTGCGTACCAGGAACACCATCGTCGTGGTGTACGGCGCGCTGTCGTCCGGCAGACGCGCGCGCCAGTTGGCCGGTACCAGTTGACCTTTCTCCGCGAGCAGGTCGATGTCGTTCGGCTGGTTCATCGTCACCACGTCGGCCTGCAGGCCTTGCAGCACCGACAGCGCCTGAGCGCTCGACGCGCCGTGCGACTGGCGGATTGACACGTTCTCGCCGCTCTTCTGCTTATACGCCGCGATGAAGCCGGCGTTGATGTCCTTGTACAGCTCGCGCGTCACGTCGTACGACACGTTGAGCAGCGATGTATCCGCGTGCGCCGTCGACATGCCCGCCAGCGCGAGCGTGATTGCCGTCATGCCGGCTGCCCGCCAGCGCGATGTCCCCGTCTTGCCTGCCATCTTGTCCCCGCCTATCGATGATGAAAAACCAGTGGCCGCACGAACGTGCAGCGTGAAGCGGGATTCTAACGGATCGCTTACTTGGCCAGTGACCCGTTCGCGCGTCACTCGATGCGCGAACGCCGCGGCCCAATCGCTCACACGAACGCGTGCTGTGCGGCCTCGAACGGCTCCTCGCGAAAACGCAGCGGCGCCGCGCAATGCACCAGCGTATCGACGAAATACTTGGCGCGCGGCCACGGACCGAATCCGGCCGCGGTGTTGATATGCCCCGCGTCGCCGAGGTTGACGAACGCGCTGCCGAAACGCTGCGCGAGATCGCGCGAACCGGCGAGCGGCATCCATGGATCGGTTTCGCTGCCGATCAGGATCGAAGGCACGCCGAGACGCCGCGCGTCGAACGGTCCCGCGAAGGCGAATTTCTGCGGACTCGCGGGCGCGACGAACAGTACGCCGACCACGTCGTTCGCATATGAGGCCTGCTGCAACGCATGCGCAGTCGCGAGGCAACCGAAGCTATGCGCGGCAAGCACGAATGGCCCGCGTTCGCGCGCCAGCAGATCGCGCAGCGATTTCGACCACAGCGCGAGGTCCGGCGCGTCCCAGTCGGCTTGCTCGACGCGCAGCGAGCGCGCGAACTGCCGCTCCAGCCAGCTCTGCCAGTGCGCGCCCTCGCTGCCGTGCAAACCGGGAACGGTGACGAGCCGCGGCGGCCATGTCGATTTGGTGCATGAAAGCATGTGTGTGCCTCGCTGCGGGAATCGGGGTAATGATTGTCCCGCCGGGCGCCGCGCGGACGAACCAAGTTTTTGTGCTTTGGTTATCGGGCAAATGAGCGAGCAAATGCGCGGACAAATGCACAGGCAAATGCACAGGCAAATGCGCCGCCAGATATGGGCCGCGCGGCGGAAAACTCATCGCCGAACCGCACGCCCGTACGCAAACGCGCGCGATTCGCGTCGAAAAAGTAGAATGAAGCCTACCCATAAAAGGAGGAGGCCTCATGCCGCAAGCGTCGTCCGCAACGCCGCAGCCGTCGCGCCGGCCATGCCGTGGCTTCTTCGTCACTCGACCCGAACTCGCAGGCGCCTTCCGCACCGTATGAAAATCCTCTTCTACATGCCGCATGCCGACGCCGCAGTGTGGCTGCACGACTTCGCCCGCGCCCTGCCGGACGCCGATCTGCGTGAATGGCAGCCGGGCGACAGCGCGCCGGCCGACTTCGCGGTCGTGTGGCGTCCGCCACGTGAGATGCTGGCCGGCCGCGACGATCTGCGCGCGATCTTCAATCTCGGCGCGGGCGTCGACGCGATCCTCGCGCTCGAACACGAACAGCCCGGCACGTTGCCGCGCAACGCGCAGTTGATCCGTCTCGAAGACACCGGCATGGCGCTGCAAATGGCCGAGTATGTGACGCACGCGGTGCTGCGCTACCTGCGCCGTTTCGACGAGTATCAGACGCTGCAGAACGAGCGCCGTTGGGAAGTGCTCGAACCGCATTCGCGCGACATTTTCACGGTCGGCGTGCTGGGACTCGGCGTGCTCGGCGCGCATGTCGCACAAGCGCTCGCGGCGTTCGGTATGCCGGTGCGCGGCTACAGCCGCAGCCCGCGGCAGATCGACGGCATCACGACGTTCGCCGGCGAAGCCCAATTCGACGTGTTTCTCGACGGCGTGAAAGTGCTGGTCAATCTGCTGCCGCATACTCCGGAGACGAGCGATGTGCTGAACGCGCGCACCTTCGCGAAGCTCGCGCACGGCGCGTATCTGATCAACGTGGCGCGCGGCGGCCATCTGGTCGAACAGGATTTGCTCGACGCGCTCGCGAGCGGGCAGCTCACCGCCGCCACGCTCGACGTGTTCCGCGAGGAACCATTGCCACCGGATCATCTGTTCTGGCAAGAGCCGCGCATCACGATCACGCCGCACGTGTCCGCGCTGACGTTGCGCGAAGAAAGCGTCGCCCAGGTCGCGCGGAAGATCACCGCGCTCGTGCGCGGCGACACGGTCAGCGGCGTGGTGAATATCGAACGTGGATACTGAACCCATCGAATCCCATTGAAGGAGCGCCGCCACGCGCGGCGTCGACATAGGAGACACATCATGGCCCTGCCCCAGCAAGTGAAAATCGTCGAAGTCGGTCCGCGTGACGGATTGCAGAACGAAAAAGAGTTCGTCCCTACCGCGACCAAGATCGAGTTGATCAACCGTTTGTCGGCCGCGGGCTTCCGCAACGTCGAGGCGGCTTCGTTCGTGTCGCCGAAATGGGTGCCGCAGATGGCCGACGGCGCCGACGTGATGGCCGGCATCGAACGGCGTCCCGGCACGATCTACTCGGTGCTGACACCGAACCTTCGCGGTTTCGAGGGCGCGCTCGCCGCGCGTGCCGACGAGATCGTGATCTTCGGCGCGGCCAGCGAAGCGTTTTCGCAGAAGAACATCAACTGCAGCATCGCGGAAAGCATCGACCGGTTCGCGCCTGTCGCGCAGGCGGCGAAGGAACACGGCCTGCGGATTCGCGGCAGCGTATCGTGCGCGTTGGGCTGTCCGTATCAGGGCGAAGTGCCGGTCGCGTCGGTAGTGGATGTGGTCCAGCGTTTCGCGGCGCTCGGCTGCGACGAGATCGATATCGCCGACACGATCGGCGTCGGCACGCCGAAGCGCACACGTGAAGTGTTCGAGGCCGTCACCCAGGTATTTCCGCGCGAGCGTCTATCCGGCCACTTCCACGACACTTATGGTCAGGCGCTCGCCAACATCTACGCGGCGTTGCAGGAAGGCATCGAGATTTATCACGCGTCGGTGGCGGGCCTCGGCGGCTGTCCGTATGCGAAGGGCGCGACCGGCAACGTCGCGACCGAAGACGTGCTGTATCTGATGAACGGCGTCGGCATCGAGACCGGCATCGACCTCGCGCAAGTCGTGGCGATCGGCGATTTCATCTCGACGTCCATCGGTAAGCCCAATGTCTCGCGCGCCGGTAAAGCGCTGCTCGCCAAAGCGCGCAGCGAAGCGGCCAACTGCGTCTGACGTTGGTTCGACGCGTTGGCTGAACACTCATGCAATCAATCAGGACCTGAAACGATGACGGACCACGCTTCTCTCGAATCCGACGATCTCACCGCGCTGCCCGACTCGGCACGCCGCGTCGCGCTGCTGCTGCGCGAACGCGGTCACGCGGGCCGGATCGTGATGCTGCCGGAAACCGGCAAGACCTCCGCCGAAGCCGCGGCAGGCCTCGGCTGCTCGGTCGCGCAGATCGCCAAGTCGATCCTGTTTCGCCGCCGGGAAGACGACGTGCCGGTATTGGTGATCGCGAGCGGCGCGAATCGCGTCGACGAAAAGAAGGTCGCCGCGCAGGTCGGCGACATCGGCCGGGCGGACGCGAAGTTCGTCCGCGAAAAAACCGGCTATGCGATCGGCGGCGTTTGCCCGATCGGTCATGCGACCGAGCCGGTCACGCTGATCGACGCGGATCTGCTCGAACTAGACAGTCTGTGGGCTGCCGCGGGTCATCCGCATGCGGTGTTCAATCTGACGGCGCAGGAACTGATCGCGCTGACGGGCGCGCCGGTGATCGACGTGGCGCTGCGCGAGACGGCGTGACGCGATGACGATGATGACAGCAGGTCCCGATAACGAAGACCACCACGCCGTGCCGTCGCCATGCATCAACGTATGCAGGATGGACGCGTCGACCGGCTGGTGCGAAGGATGCCTGCGCACCATCGACGAAATCGCCGGCTGGTCGTTGTTCGACAACGACGCGAAGCGCGCGGTCTGGGACGCGATCGAGGCGCGCCACGCGGAGTTCGTCGCGAGCCAGCCGAAGGTGCGGCGATGAACGCCGCGCCACGCATCGTCACGGTTGGAGAGACGTTTAGTTCGACGTTGGCGCTATCGGCGGAGTCGGTGAAATCGTTCGCTGCGCTCGTCAACGACTACAACCCGCTGCATCACGATGAAGCGTATGCCGCGCAAAGCCGCTTCGGCGGCCTGATCGCGTCCGGCACGCAACCGACCGCGCATTTCATGGCGCTGCTCGCGACGCATTACTCGACCTACGCGCAACCGCTCGGTCTGGAGTTCGATATCAAGCTGAAGAAAGCCGTCCATGCGAACGACACGCTCACGATCACCTGGCGCGTGAAGCATGCTTACTGGAAGCCGAGCCTGAACGGCGATCTGACGCATCTCGAAGGCTCGGTCGTGAATCAGCGTGGCGAGACCATGCTGGTCGGCTCGTCGACGATTCTCGTGATGCCGAAACCCGAAGCGTCCGCGAATGCGGATGCTGAGGCTAACGCAGCGCCCAACTCGCCATGATCGCGCTGCCGGAATCGATTCGGGTTTTCGAGCGCGGCTGGCTCTCGTCGAACAACGTGCTGCTGGTGGACGACGCCTGCGCCGCGCTCGTCGATACCGGCTATGCCACGCACGCGCCGCAAACGCTCGCCTTGGTGCGGCAAGCACTCGGCGCGCGGCCGCTCGATCTGATCGTCAACACGCATCTGCATTCGGATCACTGCGGCGGCAACGCGTTTTTGCAGGCGACGTGGCCGTGCCGCACCGTCATTCCGGCCTCGGAAGCCGGCGCTGTGCAGGAGTGGGACGAAGCGCGCCTGACGTTTCGCGCCACCGGCCAGACCTGCGAGCGCTTCACCTTCACCGGGACGATCGCGCCCGGCGCGCAGTTGCGGCTCGGCGCGCTCGACTGGGACGTGCTCGGCGCACCCGGCCACGATCCGCATTCGCTGATGCTGTACTGCGCGAGCGAACGCATCCTGATCAGCGCGGACGCGCTCTGGGAAAACGGTTTCGGTGTGATCTTTCCCGAGCTGGAAGGCGAAAGCGGTTTCGCCGAGGAGCAAGCCGTGCTGGAAGCCATTGCGAGGCTCGACGTGCGCCTCGTGATCCCCGGCCATGGCTCACCCTTCACGAATGTCGAACAGGCGCTTGAACGCGCGTTTTCGCGTGTTGCGTGGCTGCGCGCCGATCCGGCACGCAACGCAAAGAACGCGCTGAAGGTGCTGATCGTGTTCAAGCTGCTCGAAGTCCGTGCAATGGGCTTCGACACGTTACTGCAAATGCTCGACGACGCCAGTGTGATGCGCGCCGCCGCGTCGATGCTCAAGCCGCGCGACGAATGGCCCGCGCTGGTGCGAGGGATCGTCGAAGAGCTGGAGGGGAAGAATGGACCGCTGGAAGTGGATGGAGCGCGCATCGTCGCGCGTGCGGCCTGACGCGCCGCCGCTGACACAGGCACGCTAGATACCGTCGCTACAAAAAGAAAGCCGCTCGACCATTACAGGCGAGCGGCGGAAATTCTGTCGGACGTGATCAGCGTCAAGACGCATGATACGCGTGCCTGTTTTTTGACCGCATCGGTGATTTCCCTACAGAAGTTTGACGTCTGCTTTTAAAGCCGCATACACGTCACGTGACGAGGCCCCGCAGTCGCGTATCTTTCGAATCATTAGTCCGCGGATATGAACAATCTGCGCATCCGATTACTCTGGAATCCGTAGCATTGTGATTGATCGCAACGGCGCGACGCCCGTCAGGTCGACGACAGGCGCTTTTGCGGCACGATCCGCCAGCCGAGATTGACGCCGGCCGCGGCCACCAGAATCAGCACTGCGCCGAGCACCTGAATCCACGCGAGCGTTTGTCCGAACGCAACCCGGTCGACAATGATCGCCACCACCGGATAGATGAACGAGAGCGCGCCAGTCATCGAAGTCGGCAGCTTCTGGATCGCGCCGTACAGCAGCACGTACATGAGGCCCGTATTGACGACGCCGAGCACGATCAATTCGAGCCATTGCACGCCGGTTGTGGGCAACGCGTCGAAGCGCACGAACGGCGCGAGCATCAGCACGCCGAGCGACACCTGGATCAACGCGATCAGATGCGGCGGCGTGCCCTTGAGCCGCTTCGTAATGATCGACGACACCGCATACATCGCCGCCGCGCCCACCGCGTACGCGACGCCGACCAGATATTGCCCCGGCACCGCCAACACCGCCGGCTCGACCTTCACGACGAACACGAGGCCGATGAACGCGACCACCAGCCAGGCCACCGTCGACGCGCTGATGCGCTCGCGGAACACCAACGCGCCCAGCGCCACCAGCATGAACGGCTGTGTGTTGTAGACGGCCGTCGCCATCGAGATCGACGCGCGCGAATATGCGGCGAACAGCAACACCCAGTTGATGACGATCGCCGCGCCGCCGAGCAACGCGAGGCCGAGCATCTTCCACGAGAAGAGCCGGCGCCGGAACAGCCCCAGCACGGCGCACACGAGCGCGAGCGTCGCTCCGCCGAAAATGCAGCGGAAGAACACCACATTGAACGGGCTTTGCTGCGACGACACCACCAGCCAGCCGATGGTGCCGGACATCAGCATCGCCATGGTCATTTCCGCGGCTCCGCGGCGGATTTCATTTGACGCCATGATTCGATCCTCGATTGATCCCTGCATGACGAGCAGTGTAATTAATCCGATCGTGCGAATACATGGCTAAACTTAAGTATTCACGCGATGCAGCCTAATAATCGAAGGCCGTCATGACCAAACGCCTTACTCCTCCAACGCCCGCCCTGCTCGACGATACGGACCGGGCGCTTCTCGCCGCGCTCGCGGAAGACGCGCGTCAGCCAGTCAGCGAACTGGCGCGTCAGGTCGGCCTGTCGGCGCCGAGCACGGCGGAGCGCGTGCGCAGGCTCGAAGCGCAAGGCGTGATCGAGCGCTTCACGGTGCAGATCGATCCGCGCGCGCTCGGCTACACGCTGCAGGCCGTCGTGCGCGTGAAGCCGTTGCCCGGTCAGTTGCATCTCGTGGAAGAGGTGATCCGGCGGATTCCGGAGTTCGTCGAATGCGACAAGGTAACGGGCGACGATTGCTTCATCTGCCGCCTGTATCTCCATTCGATCGAACAGCTCGACGAAATTCTGTCGAAAGTCACCGAGCGCGCGGAAACCAGCACCGCGATCGTCAAGTCGACGCCGGTCGCGCGCCGCTTGCCGCCGCTCGGTTGAGCTACGCGCGGGCGCGGCTTCGCGTATGAGCAAACCGGAACGGACGGAAAGGCCTACTGTTCGACCGCTTCGAAGAAAGACAGCATTTCGGCGACCAGTTCGTCCGACGCTTCTTCAGGTATGTAGTGGCCGCAAGACAGCGCGCGGCCACTCACGTCACGCGCCACATGACGCCATTCCGACAGCGCGTCGAAGCACTTCTCGATCACGCCCTTGTCGCCCCACAGCACGCGCAGCGGACAGCCGATCTTGTGGCCGCGCTCGATGTCGGCACGATCGTGTTCCAGGTCGATGCTCGCCGACGCGCGGTAGTCCTCGCACATCGCGTGCACCGCGCCCGGTTGCGCGAGGGCCGAGCGATAGGCGTCGAGCGCGGCGGGCTCGAACGGCGCCAGGCCCGCGTGACGGCTGCCCATCACCGCATCGACATATGCCGCCGGATTCGCGCCGATCAGCGTTTCGGGCAGCGGCTCCGGCTGGATCAGGAAGAACCAGTGGAAGTAGTGCGTCGCAAAGGTGCGGTCGGTGGCCTCGTACATGGCGAGCGTCGGCGCGATGTCGAGCAGCATCAGACGCTCGACGGCATCAGCATGATCGAGCGCCATGCGATGCGCGACGCGCGCGCCGCGATCGTGCGCGCACACGAGAAAACGTTCGAAGCCGAAATGGCGCATCACGGCGACCTGATCGGCCGCCATCACGCGCTTGGAATACGGCGTGTGCGCGGCGTCGCTCGGCGACTTGCCCGATGCGCCGTAGCCGCGCAAGTCAGTGGCGATCACCGTGAAATGCTGCGCCAGTTGCGCGGCGCACTTTTGCCAGATCAGATGCGACTGCGGATGACCGTGCAGCAACAGAAGAGGCGGCCCCGCCCCGCCCTTCACTCCGAAAATATCGACATCGCCCACGGCGACGCGAAAGGGCGTGAAATCCTCGAAGGCCATGACGTCTCTCTCGTGATTTTGGAGTCCCTGCATTGTAAAAGCCCAATGTGTCCACGCGAGGTGGGATAGCCCACGCAAACATAGAACCTGAACACTCCTTCCAACTGTTCCAAACGACCCAATCGAACGCGTACGCCGCGCTTCGCCTATAATCGAACGACCGTTCTTAAATTTTCGGATGGCTGCGGCTGGCAAAAGCGCTGCAAGCCATGTGCCGCTAAACTCAGTCATCGCCGGCGCGCAACGACGCACCGGCTCGCTTAAATCAGGAGACTCGCACTATGGCATTGCCCGCCGTCCTGCAAAAACTTGCGCTGCCCGTCGTCGCTTCGCCGATGTTCATCGTCAGCTACCCCGAACTTGTGTTGGCTCAATGTAAGGCCGGGATCGTCGGCTCGTTCCCCGCGCTGAATGCCCGCCCGGCCGAACTGCTCGATGAATGGCTCACGCAGATTCAGGCGCAGCTCGCGGAGCACAAGGCGGCCAACCCCGAGGCGGTCATCGGGCCGATCGCCGTCAACCAGATCGTCCATCAGTCGAATACGCGGCTCGAACACGACGTGCGCGTGTGCGTCGAACACAAGGTGCCGATTTTCATCACGAGCCTGCGGGCGCCGGCGCGGGAAATCGTCGATGCGGTGCATAGCTACGGCGGCATCGTGCTGCATGACGTGATCAACTTGCGTCATGCGCAAAAGGCGCTGGAAGCAGGCGTCGACGGACTGATCCTGGTGGCGTCCGGCGCGGGCGGCCATGCCGGCACGACCTCGCCCTTCGCGCTGGTCGGCGAAGTGCGGCGCATGTTCGACGGCCCGATCGTGCTGTCGGGCTCGATCGCCAACGGCGGCTCGATTCTCGCGGCGCAGGCCATGGGCGCGGACCTCGCCTATATGGGCACGCGCTTCATCGCGACCAAGGAAGCTCACGCTGTCGACAGCTACAAACAGGCGATCGTCAACTCCACGGCGTCGGACATCATCTACACGAACCTGTTCACCGGCGTGCATGGCAACTACATTCGCGAAAGTATCCTGAACGCGGGGCTGGACCCGGACGCGCTGCCGGAATCGGACAAGACCAAGATGAACTTCGGCAGCGACAAGGCGAAGGCGTGGAAAGACATCTGGGGCGCAGGCCAGGGCGTCGGCCTGATGGACGACGTGCCGAGCGTGAGCGAGCTGGTGCGGCGTTTGACGAAGGAATATGACGATGCGAAGGCGCGGCTGGGCATCGCGCGCTGAGCATCATGTTGGAGCGCCTCGGGTGAGGTGCCTGGGTTAAGCGGTTTCGTATGCTGCGGCTTGGCTCCACGCCAGGCCGCAGCAGCGATCGCCACGCAGCAGGGCTTACATATTGCGGCGGTACTGTCCGCCCACTTCAAACAACGCATGCG
Source organism: Paraburkholderia sp. BL9I2N2 (assembly GCF_004339745.1). GTDB lineage: Bacteria > Pseudomonadota > Gammaproteobacteria > Burkholderiales > Burkholderiaceae > Paraburkholderia. The sequence continues at coordinate 4,058,204 of NZ_SMGP01000001.1, forward strand.
TGATCTGCCCGAGCGAGCAGACACGCACGACGTCCATCAGCACCGCGAAGACGTTTTCATCGTCGATCACCGCGCGCTTCAGGCGTTCGAGCGCGGCGGGCGCCGCGTCGCGATGCTGCGCCTGGAACGCGCGCAGACGTTGCAACTGACCTTGCTTTTCATCGTCGGTGGAACGGGCCAGCGCGATCGGCTGCGGCGCCTCGTGCGGATGCGCGCTCAAAAACGTATTCACGCCGACGATCGGATACGAGCCGTCATGCTTGCGATGCTCGTACAGCATCGACTCGTCCTGGATGCGCCCGCGCTGATAGCCGGTTTCCATCGCGCCGAGCACGCCGCCGCGCTCGGTCAGCCGGTCGAATTCGGCGAGCACCGCCGCTTCCACCAAATCGGTCAGTTCCTCGATCACGAAGCTGCCCTGGTTCGGATTCTGATTCTTCGCAAGCCCCCATTCACGGTTAATGATCAACTGGATCGCCACCGCGCGGCGCACCGAATCCTCGGTGGGCGTGGTGATCGCTTCGTCGAAGGCGTTCGTGTGCAGCGAGTTGCAGTTGTCGTAGATTGCAATCAGCGCCTGCAACGTGGTGCGGATATCGTTGAAGTCGATCTCCTGCGCGTGCAGGCTGCGGCCCGAAGTCTGCACGTGATACTTGAGCTTCTGGCTGCGTTCGTTCGCGCCGTAGCGCTCGCGCATGGCAACGGCCCAGATGCGTCGCGCGACGCGGCCCAGCACCGTGTACTCCGGGTCCATGCCGTTCGAAAAGAAGAACGACAGATTCGGTGCGAAGTCGTCGATCGACATGCCGCGGGCCAGATAGGCCTCGACATAGGTGAAGCCATTCGCGAGCGTGTAGGCAAGTTGCGAGATCGGGTTCGCGCCGGCTTCGGCAATGTGATAGCCGGAGATCGACACCGAATAGAAATTGCGCACGCCGTGCTCGACGAAGTACGCCTGAATATCGCCCATCACTTTCAGGCTGAATTCGGTCGAGAAGATGCACGTGTTCTGGCCTTGGTCTTCCTTGAGGATGTCGGCCTGCACGGTGCCGCGCACGTTTTCCAGCGCCGTGCGGCGCGTCGCGGCGAGTTCGTCGTCCGTGAGCGGGCGGCCTTGCTGCTGCGTCATGCGCGCAATCTGCTGATCGATCGCGACGTTGAAGAACATCGCGAGGATGGTCGGCGCGGGCCCGTTGATCGTCATCGAGACCGAGGTTTCCGGCGCGCAGAGGTCGAAGCCGTCGTAAAGCGTCTTCATGTCGTCGAGCGTCGCCACCGAGACGCCCGAATTGCCCACCTTGCCGTAGATGTCGGGGCGCTCGTCCGGTTCTTCGCCGTAGAGCGTGACCGAGTCGAAGGCGGTCGACAGACGTTTGGCCGGCATGCCTTCTGAGAGCAGCTTGAAGCGGCGGTTGGTGCGTTGCGGATCGCCTTCGCCGGCGAACATCCGCGTCGGGTCTTCGTTTTCGCGGCGGAATGGGAACACGCCCGCGGTGAAGGGAAAGTAACCGGGCAGATTGTCGAGCATCAGCCAGCGCAGAATCTCGCCGTGGTCGACGAACTTCGGCAGGGAGACTTTGCGGACCTCGGAGCCCGACAGCGTCGTGACGGTGAGCGCGGTGTGGATCTCACGGTCGCGGATTCGGACGATGTGTTCGTCGCCTGAGTAAGCGGCGACGGTTTGCGGCCAGGTGTCCAGCAGGGCGCGCTCGCGTTCGCCGAGAGAGGTGGTGCGTTGGGTGATGAGAGCGTCGAGTTGCTGAAGCGACGGATTGGCGCCAGCACCTTCTGTGTTCGCCGCTGAACCTGCAATTGAGTTCGCCGACGTGTTTGCGCCGGCGTCCGGGTTCGCAACCGCCCTTGCAGCCGCACCCGCTTCAGCCAGCATCCGACGCGCCTCGACAAGTTGCCAGCGCTCGCGCGCCACGCGCGCTTGCGCGTCGGCTCGCTCGCGATATGCGTGGACCGTCTGCGCGATGTCCGCCAGATAGCGCACTCGCGCCGGCGGCACGATGGCGTTGCGGTCGCTCGAAAAGCGCAGACCTTCGGGCGCGGCCAGCCGGTCGCCGCCAGCGCGCAAGCCGTGCTTGCGCAGCGCCTCGGCGACGTGCCGGTAGAGCGCGGTCACGCCGTCGTCGTTAAAGCGCGAGGCGATCGTGCCGAACACCGGCATCGCTTCCGGCGCCTTCGCGAAGTCGCCGCGATTGCGCTGCACCTGCTTGCCGACGTCGCGCAACGCGTCCGGCGCGCCCTTGCGATCGAACTTGTTGATCGCGACGAAGCCGGCGAAGTCGAGCATGTCGATCTTCTCCAACTGGCTCGCTGCGCCAAACTCGGGCGTCATCACATACAGCGATTCGTCGACGAACGGCACGATCGCCGCATTGCCCTGGCCAATCCCGGATGTTTCGACGACGATCAGGTCGAAGCCCGCCGCCTTGCACAGCATCAGCGCGTCGGGCAGCGAGTCGGAGATTTCGCTCGATGCCTCGCGCGTCGCCATCGAACGCATATACACGCGCGCGCCGCCGCCCCAGTCGCCGATGGCGTTCATGCGGATGCGGTCGCCCAGCAGCGCGCCGCCGGACTTGCGGCGCGATGGGTCAATGGCGAGCACGGCGATGGTGAGAGCGTCGCCGTAGTCGAGGCGAAAGCGCCGGATCAGTTCGTCGGTGAGCGAGGATTTGCCGGCGCCGCCGGTTCCGGTGATGCCAAGGATGGGGGTCGTGGTTGCCTTCGCCTGCGCGGACAGTTTTTCGCGGGCGGATGCGTCGATAGCGCCTGCTTCGAATGCGCTGATGAGTTGCGCGAGGCGGCGGAAGGTGTGGGATGCGGGGTCGGCCGCGTTAGCCGTGCCGGCAATGCTGGGCGCGTTGGCGATGTCGGCGGCGCTGACGCGCGCGCCTTCGGCGCAGCGCGCGATCATATCGTCGATCATGCCTTGCAGACCAAGCCGCTGCCCGTCCTGCGGCGAATAGATCTTCTCGACGCCGTAACGCTCGAGTTCTGCAATTTCCTCAGGGACGATCACCCCACCGCCTCCACCGAACACCTTCATGCGCTCGCCGCCGCGCGTTCGCAGCAAGTCGACCAGATAGCGGAAGTATTCGTTATGGCCGCCCTGGTAGCTGGACACGGCGACGCCATCGGCGTCCTCGTGCAGCGCGGCGGTGGCGACTTCATCGACGGAGCGGTTGTGGCCGAGGTGAATCACCTCGACCCCGCTCGCCTGCAGAATGCGCCGCATGATGTTGATCGACGCATCGTGGCCATCGAACAAAGCGGCCGCCGTGACAAAGCGCAGGCGCCGGCCCGCGGGCAGCTTGTGGCTGCCGGCGCGCTGCGGCGTGGACAGATCGGTCATGTCTCCCCCAGATCGTTCGCGTATGGGTGTTGCCAACCAGTATAGCGAAACGGGTCGAGACGCCTCGGCGGCCTGGGCGGCCTAGCGCACCGCCAACGCCTTGATCTGTTCGAGCGACGGCCACAGCGACTCGTTCGCGAACCGCTCGGCGAGAAAGTCGACAAACGAGCGCACCTTGGCCGACAGATGCCGGCGGCTCGCATAGACCACGTGAATGGGCAGTTCGCGCGGCGGCACGTCGTCCACCAGCAGCGGCACGAGACGCCCCGCGGCCAGATCGTCGCCGATCACCTCGGTGCCGAGCATCGCGATGCCCGCGCCTTGCAGCACGATCACGCGCTGCGCTTCCAGATGATTGACGATCAGATTGCCCGTCAGACGCACGCGCGGCGAGGCGTCGCCGGTCGCGGGCGCGATTTCGAGCGCCGACACGCCCGCGTATTGCAGATAGTTGTGGCGCGCCAGATCGGCGACTGTCTTCGGCGTGCCGTGCCGCTTCAAATACGCCGGCGACGCGCACAGCACGAGGTGCGCGGTCGCGATCTGCCGCGCGATTAATGAAGAAGACTTCAGCCCGCTCGGTGAAGCGCGGATCGCGACATCGAAACCCTCGTCGATCAGTTCGACCACGCGGTCCGACAAGGTCATATCGACGATGACCTGCGGATATTGCGCGGCGTAGTCGGCCACCGCGGCCATCACGTGGCTCAGGCCGAACGCCGACAGCGACGAGACCCGCAAGCGTCCCTGCGGCACGACGCTCGCTGCGCCGACCACCTGCTCGGCCTCCTCGAGTTCGGTGAGCACCTGGCTCAGACGCTCGTAGTACTCGCGGCCCGCCTCGGTCGGCGCGACCCGCCGCGTGGTGCGGTTCAAGAGACGCGCGCCGAGTTGCTGTTCGAGGTGCATCACGTGCTTGCTCGCCATGGCCGCCGACATCTCCATCCGTTCGGCCGCGCCGACAAAGCTGCCGACTTCGACCACGTGGCGGAACACTTTCATGCTGACGAGGGTATCCATCTCAATCGCTCGCTTCAGGAATCAATCGGCGTCATTTTGCCGTGTTTATCAAAGACTGGTCGGCAAAACGCTTCCCAACGAATGAATACAGCGGCGCAAAAGCAAAAAAACCCGCCTTCCGAAGAAAGCGGGCTTGGAGATCAAGCTGATGCGGCCAGTGCGCGAAGCCTGCGGGCAGGCGTCGCGCGGGCCGGGACGCTTAGAACTTGGCGCGCAGGCCGACGCCGTAGGTGTTGCCGCTCGACATGCTGGAGATGTGGTCGTACATGTAGGCCGCGTAAATGTCCGTGCGCTTGGACAGCGGATAGTCGTAGCCGATCGAGGCCGTCTGACGGGTTTGGTCGAACCCGCCGCCGTCGCGCGAGTAGGCGTACGACGCCATCACCAAGCCGGGGCCGAACGGCACCGTCGCGCCGCCTTGCGCCGTGTTCACGTGCCAGCTCGTGACCTGCTGGTCGTTGTACGTGTACATGTACTGGCCGAAGAACTTCACGAACTTCAGGTCGTACGACACGCCGAGTTGCGCGACGCTCTGGCTCTTCAGGCCGGGCACGCCCGACGTGCTGAAGCTGCCGAGGTCGCTCGGCACGTTGTTGAAGTTCACGTACTGATACACCGCCGTGGCCGCGAACGGGCCGTGGAAGTACAGCACCTGGCCGCTCCACTTCTTCGCGCCGTTCTCGGTCGTGTTGCCGAGCGCGTACATGGCCGTCGCCGACAGGCCGTTGAAGTTCGGCGACGAGTACGACACCGCGTTGCTCCAACCGGAGTCGCCCGTCACACCCTGATCCGTCGAGTAGGTCGGGAACGTGCCGAGGCCGAGGTACGTGTGCCAGACCATCGGCGAGAACTGGTACGAGTCGACGAACGGGTTGAACAGAATCGTCGACACGAACAGCGGCGTCGTCAGACGGCCTGCCGTCACCGTGCCGTAGGGCGATTCGATACCGACGTACGCGTTACGCGAAAACATCGTGTCGCCCGTGAAGCGGCCGTACTGGCCGTTTTGCGCCAGGAAGAACCCTTCCAGCGCGAAGATCGCCCTGTAGCCGTTGCCCAGATCCTCCGCCCCTTTCAAGCCCCAGTACGAAGTCGACATGCCGCCGCCCGCGACCTGCACCGCAGTCTTGCCGCCCGGGAATTTCTGCGCACCGACCCATTCGTCGACCTGACCGTAGAGTTGCACGCTCGATTGCGCAAAAGCAGACGATGCACTGGCCAGCAAAGCGGCACACGCGGTTGCCTTGAGGGTGGTCTTCAGCGCACTGCTGATGCTTGTTTTCATGGGTTCTCCTGTCTTTGTCAAAAAAGGTGTGGCTGTGCGAATGGGGGAGCTCGCGCGAATCATTGTTGTTGTCCGTTCGATCATCGAGCCAATCTGGGCGGGACCATCTTTGCGGACCATTTTTATAAACAAAAATATCGTGGGTTATTGCGGGTATATCGGTCTGATTAGTTTTGTCGCTTATCGGCCTGATAAACCCTTGGCAGACAGCGCGCTCGCCGTGCCGCCGCAAATTTTGCGGCACCGCGCAAAGCGTTACTCACATTGCGGCGGACGGGTTGATAACGCCTTAAATGACACGCGGATGACGCACCGCCGCAGAAACGACCAAATTTGACGATGGGAGAGGGTCTGCTGCCGAGTGTTTTCAAAAAAGTGTGGCGTCGAAACGTCACATTGATAGCGGGCCTTGGGACGACGTTATGGCGGAAGGCTGCTGTCAAGCAGTTTGAAAGGCAGGAGCAGCGATCGAGCGGAACCGCAGCGATGAGAATTTGGGAGGACGAAATGGCAGAGATGCCGCGGCCCCCTTCGGGATGATGCAGGCGTGAAGGCGGAGTCAGATACCCGAATGGCCGGCACTCGAACAATGTCGAAGCGGCATGGGGAAGTCAGCGAAGGGAAACAGAAGTAGATGTGTGCGTGCGCTGTCTAGGCACAGACTAAACGGCAAACACTGGTTGCTCACGCAACGAACGTAACGCATAGTCAGTCCGCGAAGCACGAACGCCTAGTTCCGGTAAGGCGAGCCCTCCGACTGACGTGGATCATCGGACTGACGCTGTATGCCGCGCGATGAACCACGCTCCTCGTTGTAGCGGGCGACGTCGGCGCGAATCGAGCCGGCGCGAACCGGCGCATTGGCCGGTGGCCGAGGCACCGTGCGCGACTCGGCACTGACCGGCGTAATAGCGCCGGCGTATTGCATGCCGCCGCGGCCGTCGCCAGCGTATCCAGCCGGTCCGGTGACACGACGCATGCCCGGCTTGTAGACGTCATAGCCGTCGGCGTAACTTCCGCCTGCGAAATTCGCTCCGCCACGCGCCGGGCGCGCGCTGCGATCGACCATCGTATTGCGGGCCGGTGCTGCTGCGCCGTAGGAGCGGTCACCGTTATGCAATTCGCCACGCACAGCGTGATTCGCTCCGGCATGCGAATAGCCGCCACCACCGCCGTGCGGCATGCCTGGCGCTTTCGCATAGGCGAACGAGCACAGCGCAGCGATGACCGCGCCCAACGCCCAGTGCCTCGTTCTCGACAACCCGTCCACCCAGTGACTCACATGCCCGAAGACTTGCCTGAAGACCACCGTTCGAGCTGCGGTGGACTTGTTTTGGGACTGGCACGAGCGGCTGCGACGATATCGCGGCGCGGGGCATCCCGATGGCCTTTGAACCGTAATTTATGGGTGCCGGCAAAGGGTGTCGAGCCAAAAAGTGTTAGGCCTCGGACGCGGATGTAACACCTTGTTACTGCGACGTTTTTCTACGACAGAGTCCTTGCGCGAAAACCCTGAAACCGCTTGCTTTCAAGGACTTGGAGAGACAACTTACGAGCTCTTGCGTATGACGAAACGCAGCCGCATTTTCACCTCAAATGTCAAAACTGCATGGACCAAACAGATCACGTCGCCAATACTGAAAACCTGGGTCGCCGCGCCGTCCAAATTTTCCGGGGCGCGTCTTTCGATGCGCAGCCCTCATTAATCGATTCGGTAAATGAATTTGCATATTTAATCGAAAATCATCAACAATAGCTCTTTCCCATAGGCTGGGACGGCGCCTTCAGGCGCGCGTCCCGCGCGCTTTTCCGCGTTACCGATTCGAGATTCCAACATGGCTCGCCCGAAACTGCTTCCCGACAACTTCACCTTATGCCTCGTCAGCACCGTGATCCTTGCCAGCTTGCTGCCGGTTCATGGGCAGGCCGCTGTCGGGTTCAACTGGGTGACCAACGTGGCGGTCGGCCTGCTGTTTTTCCTGCACGGCGCCAAGCTCTCACGCGAAGCGATCATTGCGGGCGCGACGCATTGGCGCCTGCATCTGGTGGTGCTTCTCAGCACGTTCGCGCTCTTTCCGCTGCTCGGCCTCGCGCTTAAACCGCTCCTTTCGCCACTTGTCACGCCGGCGCTCTATGCGGGGGTCCTCTTCCTCTGCACGCTGCCGTCTACGGTTCAGTCGTCGATCGCGTTTACGTCCATCGCCAAAGGCAATGTGCCGGCTGCGGTGTGCAGCGCGTCCGCCTCGAGCCTGCTCGGCATCTTCATCACGCCCGCGCTCGTCAGCTTCGTCGTCACCAATCAGGCGGCTGGCGGCGGCGCTTCGCCGTGGCATACGGTGGGCAACATTGTGCTGCAACTGCTGGTGCCGTTCGTGGCCGGCCAGTTGCTGCGGCCGCTCATCGGCAAATGGATCGAGCGCAATCGCGGCGTGCTCAAGTTCGTCGACCAAGGCTCGATCCTGCTGGTGGTGTACGGCGCGTTCAGCGAGGCCGTCAATGAAGGGCTGTGGCACCAGATCCCGCTCTCCGCGCTCGGCGGCCTGCTGCTGCTGTGCGTCGTGCTGCTCGCCCTGGCCCTGGCGGTGACGATGTTCGTCAGCAAGCGGCTCGGCTTTAGCCGTGCGGATCAAATCACCATCATCTTTTGCGGTTCGAAGAAGAGCCTTGCCGCCGGCGTGCCGATGGCCAAGGTGATTTTCGCCTCGCATGCGGTGGGCGCCGTAGTCTTGCCGCTGATGCTGTTCCACCAGATCCAGCTGATGGTGTGCGCCGCGCTCGCGCAGCGCTGGGGCGCGCGCGACATGAGTGGCGAGACTCACGCCGCCTCGCGCGAGCGGACCACCGCCGCCGTCGCGCGCCGGTGAATACGCGCGCAATGCAAACAGGACATTCATAAGCGCCCTCCCTGAGCGTCATTTGAAGAAAGCCGCCTCGCGCGGCTTTTTTGTTATTTCACGCGCAAACGCCGCCCCTGTCGCCTCGGCCAGATGGCATAGGCCAATTCCAGGCAACGCGGAACCCGCCTTCAGAATGATTCGATCGAATACAAGCGAGCGCACCATCCCAGTGCAACGGTTCACTAAAAGTTCACTTAATTCCAGGCAACCCGGGCCGATAAGCCGAAGGTCGATCGCTACGCCTACCTGCCATGCACCCTCGCTCGCCCTCCCGATCCGCCGCGCCGCGCATCGAGGAGTTGATCGCCCGGCGTGATCTGTCCGCTGTGTTCCAGCCGATCATCGATTTCGAAGACGGCGCGATTCTCGGCTACGAAGGTCTGATCCGCGGCCCGGCCGGCACGTCGCTCGAAGCGCCGTTCGCCCTGTTTTCGCAAGCGCTCGCCGAGGGCTGCACGATCGAGCTCGAACGCGCCGCCGCGCGCACTTGCATCGAAGCGTTCGCGCAGCTCGACTTCGACGGCAAGCTGTTCCTCAATTTCAGCGCGGGCGCGATGCGCCAGTTGGCCGAGGCGCGCGACGACACACTCGCGCTGCTGCGCCATCGCGGCGTCGATCCGCAGCGGATCGTGATCGAGTTGACCGAGCAAAGCACGATTCTGGATGTCGGCAGTTTCCTGCCGGTGATCTCGACTCTGCGCACGGCCGGCGCGCAATTCGCGCTCGACGATTACGGCACCGCGAACGCCAGCATGAACTTGTGGGTGCGGCTGCAACCGGACGTCGTGAAGATCGACCGCTTTTTCATTCACGACATTGCCTGCGATCCGCTCAAGTTCGAGGCCGTGCGCGCGATGCAGCACTTCGCCAGCGCAAGCGGCGCGCGGCTGGTCGCAGAGGGCATCGAAAACGAAGCCGATCTGATCGTGGTCCGCGACATGGGGATCGGCTGCGGACAGGGTTTTTTCTTCGGCCGTCCGCACGCGCAGCCGGCTCGCCAGGTGACCGACGACGCCCGCGACGCACTGCGCGCCGGCCACATCGCTGTGTTCCCGGAGACCACGCGCGCGGTGAGCAGTGCGTCGCCTTCGGGCGGCATGGCCTCAGAAAAGATGCTGGTACACGCGCCCGCGCTGCCGCGCCACGCGACCAACAACGACGTGCTCGAACTGTTCAACCGCTTGCCCGACCTGCATGCGGTCGCAGTGGTCGAGCAGGACGAGCCGGTCGCGCTGATCAACCGCCGCAGCTTCATGGACCGCTACGCACTGCCGTATCACCGCGAGCTGTTCGGCAAGCGCCCTTGCCTGCTGTTCGCCAATGCGTCGCCGGTCATCATCGAGAAATCGATGACGGTCGAGCAGATGGCCAAGCTCCTCGCGAGCGACGACCAGCGTTATCTCGCCGACGGCTTCGTCATCACCGACAACGGCAAGTATGTCGGCCTCGGCACCGGCGAGAAGCTCGTGCGCGCGGTGACCGAGGTGCGCATCGAAGCCGCGCGCTACGCGAACCCGCTGACCTTCCTGCCGGGCAACATTCCGATCAGTTCGCACATTGCCCGGCTGCTCGGCAACGACGCCGGTTTCTACGCGTGCTACGTCGACCTGAACCATTTCAAGCCGTTCAACGACCAGTACGGCTACTGGCAAGGTGACGAAGTACTGAAATTCGCCGCCGTCGTACTCGCCGACGTGTGCGACCCAACCCGTGACTTCCTCGGCCACGTGGGCGGCGACGACTTCCTGATCCTGTTCCAGAGCGACGACTGGCGCGATCGCGTGCTGCGCGCGATCCACGTGTTCAACGAGGGCGCACAGCGGTTTTATGCGCCGACCGATCGGCTCGCCGGCGGCATCCACGGTGAGGACCGGCGCGGCAATCCGACCTTCTTCGGTTTCGTGACGATGGCGATCGGCTGCGTGCGCGTCGAGCCCGCCGATGGCCCGTCGCTCTATAGCAGCGAGGAAATTGCGTCCGTCGCGGCGCTGGCCAAGCGGCGCGCGAAGCATGAGACAAGCGGTTTCGTGCTGATCGGCGCCGACGAAAGCGTGGCGTTGCTGCGCGGACAGGCCGAAGCCGCTCACGTTTCGCTGGAGTGAACGCGCGTCGTCGAGACTAAGCATCGGACATTGTTTAGCTAATTTTACTAAACAGCATATTCCGGGCCAACTCCAACGCCTACGGGTATTTCCCTGTGTCGAGCGGGTGTTTTTCGGGCGGTTTTAGCGCGGTTTTACTATACAATCGCCCGAACCCAAACACCGTGCGGCCGCCCTTGCGCGTCCGCTTCATTCGATGGCCACAACCATCCGCGACGTCGCCCGCGCGGCCAGCGTGTCGATCGGCACCGTCTCACGCGCATTGAAGAACCAGCCGGGCCTTTCCGAGGCCACCCGCGAGCGCGTCGTCGAAGCGGCACGCAAGCTCGGCTATGACGCCGCCCAACTGCGCCCGCGCATCCGCCGTCTCACGTTTCTGCTGCACCGTCAGCACAACAATTTCGCCGTCAGCCCGTTCTTTTCGCACGTGCTGCACGGTGTGGAAGACGCCTGCCGCGAACGCGGCATCGTGCCGTCCGTGCTGACCGCCGGCCCCACCGAAGACGTGAACCAGCAGATGCGCCTGCACGCGCCCGACGCGGTGGCAATTGCCGGTTTCGTCGAACCGGAAACGCTAACCACGCTGGTGGCGATGCAGCGCCCGCTCGTGCTGATCGACCTGTGGGCACCCGGCATGCGCTCGGTGAATCTCGACAACGCCGCGGGCGCAACGCTCGCCATGCGGCATCTGTTCGAGCAGCAGCGCAAGCGCGTCGCGTTCATCGGCGGCTCGCTCGCGCACTTCAGCATCGCGCAGCGCGCGCTCGGCTACCGGCGCGCATTCTTCGAAGCGGGCTTGCTGTTCGACCCGTCGCTGGAAGTGACGATCGACGCCGGCCTCGACCCCGACAGCGGCGCCGCGCGTGCGATGCATCAGTTGCTCGATGCACCCGGCCCGCGCCCCGACGCCGTGTTTGCCTATAACGACGCCGCCGCGCTCGCTGCGCTGCGCGCGTGCCTCGCACGCGGACTGCGCGTGCCCGAGGACATTGCCATCATCGGTTTCGACGACATTCCCGCCGCCGCCCATGCCACGCCGCCGCTGTCGACCATTTCGGTCGACAAGGAAGCGCTCGGCCGGCGCGGCGTCGAGCTTCTGCTCGAAGACGCCCCTGCTGAACTGGAAGTCCGTTTGCCCGTCCATCTCATTGCCCGTGCCAGTACTTTGGTAAAAATGCCATGACGCAATCCGATCCGCTTCACCCTGCCAACGGTGCCACTCCGGCGCCGCCCGTCGACAGCTTCCGCACACGCGACTTTCTGCTCGCGCATGTGCAGGACACGTTGCGCTTTTACGCACCGAACGTGTTCGATCCGAGCGGCGGCTTTTTCCATTTCTTTCGCGACGACGGTTCGGTCTACGACAAAACCACGCGGCATCTGGTGAGCAGTTGCCGCTACGTGTTCAACTACGCGATGGCGTATCGCCAGTTCGGCGACCCGCAGCATCTCGAATACGCGCGCCACGGCTTGCAGTTCCTGCGCGAAGCGCATTGGGACGCCCAGCACGAAGGCTACGACTGGGAGCTCGAATGGCACGACGGCAAGAAGCGCACGCTCGACGCGACGCGCCACTGCTACGGCCTCGCGTTCGTGCTGCTCGCCTATTCGCATGCGGCGATGGCCGGCATCGAGGAAGCGAAGCCGATGATCGGCGCGACCTTCGAACTGATGGAACATCGCTTCTGGGACGCCGCCGCGGGCCTCTATGCCGACGAAGCGTCGCCCGAGTGGCGGGTCAGCTCGTACCGTGGGCAAAACGCGAACATGCACACCACGGAGGCCCTGCTCGCCGCGCATGAAGCGACCGGCCATCTCGTCTATCTTGATCGCGCGGAACGGGTGGCGTCGAATATCACGCTGCGTCAGGCGAAGCTGTCGCAGGGTCTGGTGTGGGAGCACTTTCACGCGGACTGGTCGGTCGACTGGCACTATAACGAGGAGGACAGCTCGAACATCTTCCGCCCGTGGGGCTTCCAGCCGGGACACCAGACGGAATGGGCGAAGCTGCTGCTGATTCTCGAGCGCTTCCGTCCGTTGCCGTGGCTGCTGCCGCGAGCGATCGAACTGTTCGACGCCGCCATGACGCACGCGTGGGACGAAGACCACGGCGGCCTCTACTACGGCTTCGGCCCCGACGGCACCGTGTGCGACCATGACAAGTATTTCTGGGTCCAGGCGGAAACCTTCGCCACGGCAGCGCTGCTCGGCAAGCGCACCGGCAACGAACGCTTCTGGGACTGGTACGACGAGATCTGGCGCTATAGCTGGGCGCATTTCGTCGATCACAAGTATGGCGCGTGGTACCGCATCCTCACGTGCGACAACCGCAAGTACAGCGACGAAAAGAGTCCGGCCGGCAAGACCGACTATCACACCATGGGCGCGTGCTACGAAGTACTGGCCCACGCGCTGCCCGACGGGGCGGCCGCTGCGCCCGAATCCGCGGAGCAAACAAAATGAGCAATCCCAGCGCGAACCACGAATTTCCCTTCTTCGTCTCAGCCGGCGACATCCTCACCGATCTCGTGCGCACCGGCACTTCGCAATGGCTCTCGCGCCCCGGCGGCGCCGGCTGGAACGTGGCGCGCTGCGTGGCGCGGCTCGGTCTGCCGACCGCGTGCGCCGGCTCGCTGGGCGTCGATAACTTCTCCGATGAGTTGTGGAACGCGAGTGTCGCGGCCGGGCTCGACATGCGCTTCATGCAGCGCGTCGAGCAGCCGCCCTTGCTGGCGATCGTGCATCAGACGCATCCGCCCGCGTACTTCTTCATGGGCGAGAACAGCGCCGATCTGGCCTTCGATCCGGCCCGCCTGCCGGCGGGTTGGATCGGTCAGGTGAAGTGGGCGCACTTCGGCTGCATCAGCCTCGTTCGCCAACCCATCGGCAACACGCTCGCCACTTTGGCGGCCGAGTTGCGTTCGCAAGGCGTGAAGATCAGCTTCGATCCGAACTATCGGAATCTGATGGAGCACGGCTACGAACCCACGCTGCGAAAAATGGCCGCACTCGCCGATCTGATCAAGGTGTCGGACGAGGACTTGCGCCTGCTGTTCAAGACCGACGACGAGGCCGGCGCACTTGCGCAGTTGCGAGCCATGAATCCGGCCGCCACCGTGCTGGTGACGCGCGGACCGGAGACCGCCGTGCTGATCGACGGCGCTATGGTGAGCGAAGCGCGGCCGCCGCGCGTCGAGGTGGTCGATACGGTCGGTGCGGGCGACGCGTCGATCGGCGGCCTGCTATTCAGCCTGATGACTGCGCCGCAGCGGGCGTGGCCGGAGCACCTGGCGTTCGCGCTGGCCGCCGGCGCGGCCGCTTGCCGCCATGCCGGCGCGCACGCGCCGTCGCTCGATGAAGTGGTCGCGCTGCTGTAATTCTGTTGCCTTGTGCGGCGCGCATTGTCACCGGCGTGGTGCGCCGCCAGGGCGGAGAACCGAAGCTCCGTCATCGTGCTAGGATGAAAAAACCGAAACCTTTGGAAGACGGAGAGACGCCATGGACGACATCACCTACACCAAAGGCATCTACACGGCTACGGCCTCGACCAGAGAAATAGAAAAAGATACCTGGCAAGGCGTAGTCACCCTCTCGCGCGACGAAGGCGACGCCACGGAAGATCAGGAAACCACGCTCTACGAAGTCGAAGCCACTTCGTCGACGCCGGAAGAAGCGCTCGAGGAAGCCAAAGCGCTCGCTCACCGCATCCTTGGGGAAATCGAACTCTAGGTAGAAAACCGGCGCCGAGCGTTTGTGTTCGCGTTGCGCCACCCTGAACCAACCGGCCGGAGGCGGTCATGGCTGAACAGCTCTTCCTCTACGGCGTGTATTCGATTCACGTCCGCCCACTCGAACTCAACGGTGCGCGCTGGGACGCGGAATACGAAATCCGCCATCGCGAGAAAGCCGTCAAATCGTGGACGACGGTGGGCGGCGACAACGGCTACGGCGACGAAACCGAAGCTGTCGCGGCAGCTCATCAGCAAGCCGTCGATGATATCGAACACGGCGCTGGCATTCCCAAGCCGCGAGCCTTCCCGTAAGTCCGAAGCGCGCGCACGCTGTGGCGCGCGTGCTTGATTGCGTGATTGCTTCAGTGCGCGGTACAAGCGCACCGTAAGGCCGTGTTGATATGCCTCGCTGAAACGCCGTGCATGCACGGCGAGCACACGGCAGCGGCACGCTTTCACGCGCCCGCGCACCACGCCGAAAATCACCTTCCGCGGACGAAGCGGCGTGCTACGCTTTGGCCGTTTTCATTTCCACGAGCCCGCGATGGCGACTGAACCGTCAGACCGTCCTTCCGGCTTCGGCGACGCCGAAGCACGCGCACCGGCGCGCCGCTCGCGCGGCAGCCGCGAGTTGCGTCTGGACGATCGCGTGATCATCGCGCACGGCATGCCGGCGCCGCTCTGGCAGGATCTCTATCACCGCGCTCTGGTGGTTCGGTGGCCGACGTTTTTCGTCTCGCTCGCAGTCCTGTTCGTGTTGCTCAACACGACGTTCGCCGAGCTCTATATGCTCGGCAATGCGCCGATCGCCAACCAGTTTCCAGCCGGTTTCGGCGGCGCGTTTTTCTTCAGCGTCGAAACGCTCGCGACGGTCGGATACGGCGACATGCATCCGCAAACCGTCTACGCGCACTGGATCGCCACGCTGGAAATTTTCGTCGGCATGTCCGGCATCGCGTTGGCGACGGGGTTGATCTTCGCGCGCTTTTCGCGCCCGCACGCCAAGATCATGTTCACGCGTTACGCGGTGATCCGGCCGCTCGACGGCCGCATGACGCTGATGGTGCGCTCGGCCAACGCGCGTCAGAACGTGATCGCCGAGGCCCGCGCAAGGCTGCGCATTCTGCGCCAGGAAACCACGGCCGAAGGTTATACGCTGCGCAAACTGTACGACCTCACGCTGGTGCGCGATCAACACCCGGTGTTCAAACTGGGCTGGACGGTGATGCACATCGTCGACGAAAACAGCCCGCTGTTCGGCGAAACCGCCGAAACGCTCAAGCGCCTCGACACCTCATTGATTCTCACCCTGGAAGGCGTCGACGAATCGACTTCGCAAACCATGCAGGCGCGCCACATGTGGTCGTGCGATCAGATCTACTGGCATCACCGTTTCGTGGACATCATGAGCGAGCGAGACGGCGTGAGTCATATCGATTACGCGCTGTTCGACGAAATCGTGCCGCTCGACGATACGCCCGTCGCGGCCGCCAAGGCAACGGCGCCGGCACCGTAAGCCGTTCGAAAAACGCACCAGGGCATACCCGCATCCGGCCGTTGCGTGGGAGATCCATCTCAAAACGCCACTAAAACGCGTGGCTCGTCGCGCCTATTCGCGAGCGGCCGGTCAAAGTAGGAAAAATTCTCTCCCATTGGCGCTAAAAAATAGAGTCTCTTTCGCTGCGCCACCTTCGTGGTCCCCACCACTGCGCGCGGATGCAAAACAGGAGACTCACCCATGACCGCTCGCCTGCCCATCGACGGCACGCCCGCACTGGCCGATTACAAGCTTTCCGACAACCTCACCGCGACGCGCGGCCGAATCTTCCTGACCGGCACGCAGGCGCTGGTGCGCCTCGCGCTCATGCAGCGCGCCGCCGATAAGGCGCGCGGCATGAACACCGCCGGCTTCATCAGCGGCTATCGCGGTTCGCCGCTCGGCATGGTCGACCAGCAGTTGTGGAAAGCGCAAAAACTGCTCACGGCGAGTGATATTCGCTTCTTGCCCGCCATCAACGAAGAACTCGGCGGCACCGCCGTGCTCGGCACGCAGCGGGTGGAATCGGACCCGGAGCGCACCGTCGAAGGCGTGTTCGCGATGTGGTACGGCAAAGGCCCGGGCGTGGACCGCGCCGGCGACGCGCTCAAGCACGGCAACGCCTACGGTTCGTCGCCGCACGGCGGCGTGCTGGTGGTGGCGGGCGACGACCACGGCTGTGTGTCGTCGTCGATGCCGCATCAGAGCGACTTCGCGATGATGGCGTGGCACATGCCGGTCGTGAATCCGTCGAACATCGCCGACATGCTCGAGTTCGGCTTGTACGGCTGGGAGTTGTCGCGCTTTTCGGGCGCGTGGGTCGGCTACAAGGCGATCTCCGAAACGGTCGAATCGGGCTCGACGGTCGATCTCGACGCGCTGCGCACAGACTGGGCCGCGCCGCAGGATTTCGAAGCACCGGCAGGCGGCCTGCACAATCGCTGGCCCGATCTGCCCAGCCTGACGATCGAATCGCGGATGCACGCGAAGCTCGACGCGGTGCGGCACTTCGCGCGCGTGAACAGCATCGACAAATGGATCGCGCCGAGCCCGCATGCGAACGTGGGGATTGTGACCTGCGGCAAGGCGCATCTGGACCTGATGGAAACGCTGCGCCGCCTCGATCTGACGGTCACCGATCTGGAAGCGGCCGGCGTGCGGATCTACAAGGTCGGCCTGTCGTTTCCGCTGGAGATGACGCGTATCGACGCGTTCGTCTCCGGCTTGTCCGAAGTGCTGGTGATCGAAGAGAAAGGCCCGGTCATCGAACAGCAGATCAAGGACTATCTGTACAACCGCACGCAAGGCACGCGGCCGATCGTCGTCGGCAAGAACGCCGAAGACGGCACGCTGCTGCTGTCGTCGCTCGGCGAATTGCGGCCGTCGCGCATTCTGCCGGTGTTCGCCAACTGGCTCGCGAAGCACAAGCCCGCACTCGATCGCCGCGAACGCGTGGTCGATCTGGTCGCGCCGCAAATTCTCTCGAACGCCGCGGACAGCGTGAAACGCACACCGTACTTCTGCTCGGGTTGCCCGCACAACACCTCGACCAAAGTGCCGGAAGGATCGATCGCGCATGCGGGGATCGGCTGCCACTTCATGGCGTCGTGGATGGAACGAGACACGACCGGTCTCATCCAGATGGGCGGTGAAGGCGTCGACTGGGCGTCGCATTCGATGTTCACGAAAACGCGCCACGTGTTCCAGAATCTCGGCGACGGCACCTACTTCCACTCGGGCATTCTGGCGATCCGCCAGGCCGTGGCGGCAAAAGCCACCATCACGTACAAGATTCTCTATAACGACGCCGTCGCGATGACGGGCGGCCAGCCAGTGGACGGCAGCATCTCGGTGCCGCAGATCGCGCGTCAGGTGGAAGCCGAAGGCGTGTCGCGCTTCGTCGTGGTCAGCGACGAGCCGGAGAAATACGACGGCCATCACGATCAGTTTCCGAAGGGCACCACGTTTCACCATCGCAGCGAGATGGACACCGTGCAGCGTCAATTGCGCGACACCGACGGCGTGACCGTGCTGATCTACGACCAGACCTGCGCGGCGGAAAAACGCCGGCGCCGGAAAAAGGGCGAATTCCCCGATCCGGACAAGCGCCTCTTCATCAACGAGGAAGTCTGCGAAGGTTGCGGCGATTGCGGCGTGCAGTCGAATTGCCTATCCGTGGAACCGGTTGAAACGGCATTGGGCCGCAAGCGTCGCATCGATCAATCGTCGTGCAACAAAGACTACTCGTGCGTGAACGGCTTCTGCCCGAGCTTCGTCACGGTGGAAGGCGGCAAGCTGAAGAAAGCCGCGGGCGCCGCATTCGATCCGCAAGCGCTAGCTGCGCGCGTCGACGCGTTGCCGATTCCCGCAACGCATCTCGATGCCGCCCCGTACGACATTCTGGTCACGGGTGTCGGCGGCACGGGCGTCGTGACGGTCGGCGCATTGATCAGCATGGCCGCGCATCTGGAAGGCAAGAGCGCGTCGGTGCTCGACTTCATGGGCTTCGCGCAAAAGGGCGGCTCGGTGCTGTCGTTCGTGCGCTTCGCCGCGCGCGACGAGTGGCTCAATCAGGTACGCATCGACACGCAACAGGCCGACGTGCTACTCGCCTGCGATATGGTGGTGGGCGCAAGCGCCGATGCGCTGCAAACGGTGCGTCATGGCCGCACGCGCATTGTCGTGAATACGCATGCGATTCCAAACGCCACGTTCGTGACGAATCCGGACGCGACGCTGCACGCCGACGCGCTGCTCGACAAGATGCGTCACGCGGCCGGCCCGGAGCGTATGTCGACGTGCGACGCGCAGGCGCTCGCCACGCGGTTTCTCGGCGACACCATCGGCGCGAACATTCTGATGCTCGGTTATGCCTGGCAACTGGGTCTCGTGCCCGTGTCGTTCGGCGCGATGATGCGCGCGATCGAATTGAACAACGTCGCGGTGCAGATGAATCAGTTGGCGTTTTCGATCGGGCGCCTCGCCGCCGAAGATCCAGCCGCGCTCGAATCGCTGTGGCAAGCGCGGCATCTGGCGAAGCAAAGCGTGCGCGTCGATACGCTCGATGAACTGATCGCGCATCGGGAAGGCCGTCTGCAGACTTACGGCGGCGCGAGCTATGTGAAGCGTTATCGCGCGCTGGTCGACGCCGCACGCCGCGCGGAATTCGCAGTGGACGCGAAAAGCGAACGCTTGACGCGCGCGGTGGCGACCACGTTCTATCGTCTGCTCGCGGTGAAGGACGAATACGAAGTGGCGCGCCTGCACACGGATGCTGCATTCCGTGAGGCGCTGGAAGCGCAATTCGAAGGCGTGGCCGGCAAGGATTTCGGCATCAAGTTCAATCTCGCGCCGCCGACGCTCACGCGTCCTGAACCCGGCAAGAATCCGACCAAGAAAACCTTCGGTCAGTGGATGTGGCCGGTGCTCGGCACGCTGGCAAAATTCAGCAGTCTGCGCGGCACGATGCTCGATCCGTTTGGCCGCACGCTGGAACGCAAGATGGAACGCGAACTCGCTGGCGATTACGAAACCACCTTGAAGCGTGCGCTCGCCAAGCTCGATGCCGGCAATCTGGAAGACGTGGCGAAGCTGGCCGACCTGCACGCTCGTGTGCGCGGTTATGGTCACGTGAAACTCGCGAATCTGGCGGGCGTGAAGCGCGGCGAGCGCGACTTGGCCGCACGTTTGCAGATCGACGCGGCGACGGGTGAGTCGGTGCGGAAATCGCTGGAAGAGGTGAAGGGCGCGGGGCAGTTGCGCGGGATTCCGGTGGTCGTAGCGAAGTAGTTTTTCTTGGGCACGTAGACGCAGAAGAAGAAATGCCGTTTCGAGAGCGATCTCGATGCGGCATTTTTCTTTGCTTCGCCGGTTTAATTATTTGGTCATGCGTTCAGCAGTGCTCTGACCTTGGCAACTTTGTCTGCATCGACCGGCGCGAGACCGTTGCTGTTCACGCGAACGCCTGAACCAAAATGCACCGCGTCAACTCGTGTCCTGCTCACAAAACCGGCGATGGCGTCGACTGTCAGACCCGCGCCAGCCAGCACTGTGCACCGCGAACCGGCCGCCTGCTGCACCAGCTCTCGAATCGTGGCTTCCGCGTGCAGCACTGAAGCTTGTCCACCCGAGGTCAGCACATTCGTCACGGCCTCGAAACCGAGCAGTACATCGAGCGATTGGCGCAAATCACGCGCTTCATCGAACGCACGATGGAAGGTGACAGCCAGTCCATCCGCCGCATCGATCGCACGCGCGAGGCCTTCGCGGTCGATCTCGCCAGCGGCGTTCAGCATGCCGATCACCACGCCATTCGCGCCCGCCGCTTTCACGGCCCGCACGTCGCGCAGCATCACCGCATAGTCGTCGGCGTCGTACACGAACGAACGGCTGTGAGGCCGCACGATCACGTTCACGGGAATCCCGACCGCCGCCACCACCGCTTCGATCAAGCCGAGGCTCGGCGTCAGGCCGCCCTCGCCCATCGCGGTGACAAGTTCCAGACGGTCAGCACCGGCTTGCGCGGCGAGGCGCGCGTCGGCAACAGTTGTGGCAATGACTTCGAGGAGCACGGACATAAGCGCGGGAGAGTGTCGTTAAATATCGTTGAAAACGACATGATCTCAGAACTGCTCTTCGTCCACCCAGTCGATATCGCCGCACAGCACGCAGGTCTGCTCGCCGACACGGGTCGCCACCGAAAGCGTCACGCACGGCAACGCCTCGTTGATCGACAGATACGGCCGCGTCACATGCACACGCTCCGGCGCATTGATCGCATCGCGGAAATACGGACGACGCAGCCAGTTCGCCCCTTGCGCATCAGCGAGCGGCAGAAAGCGCGTTTCATGCGCCGCGCGATCGGCGCGCAGCACGACGTTGCGGCCCGCCTGCTTGCCCTTCGCGTCGAGCAGGAAGCAGCGCGCGGCATGGTCGAGCGCGAGAAAATTCCAGCACACTTCCTCGAGCGGTTCGCCGGCCGCGAGCCGTTCCGCCGCCCGCTCGAAAGCCCGCAAGTACGGCGCGATCCGGCTGGCATTGCGGCGCTCGCGCGCGTCGGCCTGATCGCGATAACGCTCGGTGAGTTCGCTGATACACGTCGTCGCGTGCAACGCATCGGCCGCGCCCGGGTTCGGACGGCCGAAAAAAAAGCCCTGCACGAAGTCCGCATTGCAGGCGAGCGCCATCTGCGCCTCATGCTCGGTTTCCACGCCTTCGACCAGCACCAGCTTGCCCGCTTCGTGCAGCAGCGCCACGAGGCCCGGCAGAATCGTCGCCATGTCGGCGCGATGCGCGGCGTGCGACAGCATGATGCGATCGAGCTTCACGATGTCGGGATTCAATTGCCAGATCCGTTCGACGTTCGAGTGTCCCGCGCCGAAATCGTCGAGCGCGATCAGGAAGCCACGCTCGCGGAACTGACGCACGGCGTCGGCGAGACGTTCCAGATCTTCGGCGCGATGCTCGAGCACTTCGAGCACGATGCGCCGCGGCGGCAAATCGAGCCGCTTCAGCGTGGCCAGCAAGGCAGCGGCGAGATACGGATCGGTGAGCGCACCGGGATGCACGTTCAGGAACAGCCACTCGCGCTCGGCGCCGAGCACCTTGAAATTTTCCAGATGCAGGGTCTGGGCCAGTTTGTCGACCTGCAGCACATCGCCGAGGCGCGCGGCCTCGCCGAATACGTCGAGCGGCGACACGGGCCGGTCGAGCGCATCGTGCGCGCGCAGCAGCCCTTCGTAACCGACCGCCCGCATATGCGACAGGCTGAAAATCGGTTGAAACACGCTGCTCAGCGTGAGTTCGCCATGCTGCACCGTGAAACGTTCGAGCCCCGACGTCATCTCGACACCGAAGCCATGTGGCGCGCTGGCCGTCCTTTCCTGTTGCGCAATCGTCATGCAGTCCTCTCACGCGAGAGCCGGGCCGGTCGGAACGCGGAAGCGAACAACTTCGGCGCCGTTTCTCAAATGTGCGTCATCGATATACCTTAAGCAAGCTCCATGCGCACGCTGACGCACATTCCGATGAAATTTGTCCGAAAGATTGCACCCGTGTAAGGGAGCATGCGCCGCGTGTGGGCGTGACTCGCACCGTTAAGGTGCGCCGGGTCGCGAAGACGCGCTCGCGCCGGGTCGGCGGCGCTCCATGTCGGCCTGGGCGTGGCGCTACACGTCGTCGGGCTAAACTTCGGCCTTACGCTTCGTCAGCATCGCGTGGCCGCATCGTCGAAGATCACCGAACTAACACCGTTATATCCCCAGAAATAGACCGATGGACATTGTCTTTACCGTATTGATTCTTTTGCTCGCCGTCGCCGCGTCGGGCGTCGTCATCCGCATCCTGCCGATCGCGCTGCCGCTGCCGCTCGTGCAGATCGTGATCGGCGCGTTGCTCGCATGGCCCAGGCTCGGGCTGCACGTCACGTTCGATCCGGACATTTTCATGATGCTGTTCATTCCGCCGCTGCTGTTCGCGGACGGATGGCGCATTCCCAAGCGCGAGTTCTTCATGGCGCGACGCTCGATCCTGATGCTCGCGCTCGGCCTCGTCTTCATAACGGTGCTGGTGGTCGGTTATTTCGTGCATGCGCTGGTGCCGTCGATCTCGCTGCCAGTTGCATTCGCGCTCGCTGCAGTGTTGTCGCCGACGGATGCGGTGGCGCTGTCCGGCATCGCCGGCAAGGGCAAGATTCCGGGGCGGCTCATGCATATCCTCGAAGGCGAGGCGTTGATGAACGACGCGTCGGGACTGGTCGCGTTGAAGTTCGCGATTGCCGCGGCGCTGACCGGCGTGTTTTCGTTGCGCGACGCGTCGATCAGTTTCGTGATCATCGCCGTGGGCGGCCTCGCGACGGGCGCTGCAGTGAGCTGGGTGTTCGGCTTTGTGTCGGCCCACTTTCTGAATCTCACCGAAGAAGGCGACCCGGCGCCCGGCGTCGTGATGACTCTGCTGATTCCATTCGCCGCTTATCTGGTCGCCGAGCGTTTCGAGTTGTCGGGCATTCTGGCCGCGGTCGCCGCCGGCATGATGATGAACTACACGACCATTGTGACCGCCGGGCCGGCGTCGTCGCGAGTGCGCGCCAGCAGCACGTGGACGATGATCGAGTTCGTCTTCAACGGCATGGTGTTCATTCTGCTGGGGCTGCAGTTTCCGCACATTCTCGGCCGGGCACTGCTCGACGCGCACGAGACCAGTAACGCGCAGGTCTGGCGGCTGGTCGGCTACGTCGCCGCAGTGGCGGGTGCCCTGTACGCAATGCGCTTCGTGTGGGTGTGGCTACTGCGCTATTTCGCGAGCCGCAGCGCCGCGAAGCAAGGCGTGGCGAATGCCGTTCCGGGCTTGCGCACCGCCGCAGTGACGACGGTGGCCGGTGTGCGCGGGGCCGTGACGCTCGCGGGCGTGCTGTCGTTGCCAGAGCTGTTGCCGGGAGGCGCCGCGTTGCCGGGCCGCGATCTCGCGATCTTCATCGCATCCGGCGTGATCCTGGTCTCGCTGATCGTGGCGGTGGTGGCGTTGCCGCTGTTGCTGAGCGGCTGGCGCCGCGGCAAGGATCCGCATGCGGCCGAGGAGGCGCTCGCACGGACCATGGCCGCGCAAGCCGCGATTCGCGCTGTCGACGAGGTGCACGACAGGGAGTGCGCGAATCTCGATGAGTCGGCTTCGGCGTATGCGGCGGATGTCACCGCACGAGTGATGGACCTCTATCAGCGCCGCCTCGCCACGCTCGATGAAGAACGTGAACCGCGCGAACTGGCGCGCCGTGCCGACGCGCTGGAGTTCAGAATGAAACTCGCGGCCATGAGAGCCGAGCGCAAGACGCTGCTTGAACTGCGCAGCAGTCAGGAGATCAACGACGAGACGTTGAACAAGCTGATGCGCGAAGTGGATTTGTCGGAGACTGCGCTGACGGCGCGAAGGAAGTAACGGGCACTCGCACTGAGTAGTTGCGATTCTAGCGGCGAGGGCTTTTTCTTCGATCGAAACAACGTGCGTAAGAGAAAAGCCTGCGCCGCCGGCGAACCTGTGGAAACGACTAGTTCAGCGCGAGAAAAATCACGCCACCGGACCATGCGCCGGTTTCCTTCTCAGGAGAGCGTAGAGAATGATCGCGCCGAAGGTCGCGGTGCCGATACCGCCCAGACCGAAGCCGCCGAGCTTCAGCGAGAAATCGCCGGCGCCGAGTACGAGCGTGACCGCGGCCACGATGAGATTGCGGTTGTCGGAGAAGTCCACCTTGTTGACGACCCAGATCCGCGCGCCGGTCACGGCGATCAGGCCGAACACGACGATCGACACGCCGCCCAGCACCGGCCCCGGAATGGTCTGGATCACCGCGCCGAACTTCGGCGAAAAACCCAGCACCAGCGCGATCAACGCGGCGATCACGAACACCAGCGTCGAATAGATCTTGGTGACGGCCATCACGCCGATGTTCTCGGCATACGTCGTGACACCGGTGCCGCCGGCGAAGCCCGACACGATCGTCGCGAGTCCGTCACCGAGAAATGCACGGCCGACGTAGCGGTCCAGATTCTGGCCCGTCATCGCGCTCACCGCCTTGATATGCCCGAGGTTCTCCGCCACCAGAATCACCGCGATCGGCGCGAGCAAGGTCATCGCCTGCATGTTGAACACCGGCGCCGTGAAATGCGGCATGCCGAACCATGCGGCATTCGCGACGATGGCGAAATCGATCGGCTTGCCCATGCCGAGACCGTTGGTGACGATCGCGTAAATCACGTACGCCATCAGCAGGCCAACCAGAATCAGCAGACGCTGCAGCATGCCGCGCGCGAACACCGCGACCGCGCCCACGCACAACACGGTGACGAGCGCCATCCACGAATCGAAGTTGCTGCCGCTCACGCCATGCACCGCGATCGGCGCCAGATTCAAACCGATCACGCAGACAATCGCGCCCGTCACCACCGGCGGCATCAACGTCTCGATCCATGTGGTGCCGACCGCCGACACGATCAGGCCGATGAGCGCGTACACCACCCCGCACGCGATGATCCCGCCCAGCGCGACCGGAATGTTCATGTTCGGGCCGTGGCCGCCGTACCCCGTGACCGCGATCACGAGACCGATGAACGCGAAGCTCGAGCCGAGATAGCTCGGCACGCGGCCGCCCACCAGCACGAAGAACAACAGCGTGCCGATGCCCGACATGAAGATGCACAGGTTCGGATCGAAGCCCATCAGCAACGGCGCGAGCACCGTCGAGCCGAACATCGCGACGACGTGTTGCACGCCCATCGCGAACATCTGCGGCCACGCGAGCCGCTCGTCGGTGCCGACGATGCGGCCCTCGGCAGCCGCGGACTGGGCGCGCCAGCGGGGGAAGTAGGAATCGGCCATGGCGGGGGTTCTCCTCTGTTCGGCGCTATTTATGGTGGCGCGGCGCCGGCACAAGGCGCCGCCCAGGAATTAGGCGCGAGTGTACGGAGTGCCATTGGGCCTGGCAAGCTCGGGGAAATGCGCGGCGCTCAGCCGTGCCGCGCTTCCAGCGAAAACACCGTGACAGCCGCCTGCAACTGCCTCGCCTGATCCGCCATCGACGCCGCCGCGGCAGCCGCCTGCTCGACCAACGCCGCGTTCTGCTGGGTCACGTCGTCCATCTGCGCGACCGCGCGATTGACTTCTTCGATGCCGGTGCTTTGTTCCTGCGACGCCGACGAAATCTCGCCCATGATGTCGGTCACGCGTTTCACCGCGTGGGTGACTTCGGCCATCGTCTGCCCGGCCCGCTCGGCGAGTTCAGCGCCGCTGCCCACGCGCGCCGTCGAGCTTTCGATCAGTTCCTTGATCTCCTTCGCCGACACAGCGCTGCGCTGCGCGAGCGAGCGCACTTCGCCTGCCACCACCGCGAAGCCGCGACCTTGTTCGCCGGCGCGCGCCGCTTCGACCGCCGCGTTCAGCGCGAGGATGTTGGTCTGGAACGCGATCCCGTCGATCACCGCGATGATGTCCGTCATGCGCTTCGAGCCTGCCGCCAGCTCACGCATCGTTTCGACCACGTCGCCGACGAGATGGCTGCCGCGCGCCGCGACTTCCGACGCGCCGTGCGCCACGCCGCCCGCCTGCTGCGCGTTCTCCGCGTTCATCTTCACCGTCGACGTCAGTTCCTGCATGCTCGACGCGGTTTCCTGCAACGCGGCGGCTTGCTCTTCCGTGCGTTGCGACAGATCGGTATTGCCTTGCGCGATTTCGCCCGACGCCATCAGGATCGATTCGCTCGATTCGCTGATGCCCGACACGATGCCCGCTAGCCGCTCGCGCATGTTGCGCAACGCGAACAGCAAGCTGTGAGAGTCACCCGCGCGGGTTTCGACGCGCACGCTAAGGTCGCCGCCAGCGATGCGGTTGGCGATCTGCATCGCGTAATCCGGTTCGCCGCCGAGCTGCCCGGACAGACGACGCGCGATCACGGTGGCGAGCAGCATGCCCGCGACGATCGCACCCAGCACCAGCGCGCTCATGACGATGCGCATGTGCTGATAGCCGGTGGACGCTTCCAGTTGCGCGTCGTTGGCTTGTTGGCGGCGATAGTCGATCAGCGCCGTGATGCGATCGCGCAGCGCCTCGCTCGACGCGATCGCCCGGCGCACGAGTTCGTTGTTATCGACACCTGCCGGAATCGGTTCGAGACCGATCTGCTGATGCACGATGCCTTCCCACACCGCAGACTTGCGCAGCACGTCGTCGAATATTTCCTGGCCCTGGCTCGTCTCGATCGTCGCGCGATACTGATCGTAGGCAGCGTGCATCTCCTTGAGTGAGCCGACAATGTTGTTCTTCAACTTTTGACGGCCGGCGTCGTCGGCGGCATAGCCGAGATTCGCGGCGGCCAGATCCGAATCGATCTTGTGCCGGTTCGCCTCTTCCATCCAGTACAGGCCGTCCATGTGTTTATCGCCGATCGCGTCGGTAATGCCGTGCATCGCCGACAGCGTACTCAGCGACGTCGCGCCGATCACGACGCAAAAACCAATCACCACGGCAAACGCCAGCAGCAGTTTCCTGAACACGGGCATGCGGTCGAACCACTTCATTTCAGCATCCTTCATGAGTCACGACGGGACGTCGGCGCCACCACGCCATCGCGAAACCTTCGCGATCTATCGGATACGTGGCGGCGCTCTCACCTCATTTACGGCGGCCATCACCGAGACTTGATAAGGGAAATGTCAGGAATAACCGGGACAGGATGTTGTAAGCAATGCTTAGCGCACGAGGCCGGGTCGCGAGAAGCCATTGCGGGCGGCGTATTGGCGATATGTTTGGGATTCGTCTGATGTATAGGGGCGAGGCAAGCTCTTAGACTTGTTTCTGCTGCGTTGACCCCATGAGTAAACGCACGCGATGTTGTTGTAACTCTCCGACTTTCCCGCTCACGCTTCCCCGGCGTGAGCGGTTTTTTTCGTCCGCGCGATTCGTTGTTTGCGCTCGCGAAGATGCTGCGATGCGACTGCTTTACGCGTGCGTCGCGAAAGCGGCGTCTGCGAGTTGCAAGCTGTAGTCGCGCACGTCGTCCGGCCATGTCGCGACGATCTCTTCGAAACGCGGGCGATCGTCCGCGTACAGCGCGCGGGTGGCATCTTCATAGCGCGGCAGATTGCCCGCGAGCGCGGTCATGAAGCGATACACGGCTTCCTGCGCCGCGCGCCGGCGGTCCTTGTCCTCGCCGGCAGCGCGCGCCGCATCGACCAGTTTGCGTAGCGCGACCGACGCGCCGCCCGACTGCCCGTTCAGCCAATCCCAATGACGCGGCAACAACGTGACTTCTCTCGCCACCACGCCGAGCTTGGGCCGGCCACGACCACGCGGAGCGTCCTCCGCTGCGTCGACGGCGGCGTGAGCGGTTTCGGCTTCGTCATTCTGGCTTGCGAGTCGCGCGACGATCTGCTCGGGCGTGCCGCGTAGATCGAATTCGACCGGCCGGCTGGTGATGTCGTCGAAGACCAGCACCGGCGCCTGTTGGCCGCGCGCGAGCACTTCTCTTACCGCGAGCGCTACGTCGGGCAAAGCGCCTGACGCGATGCGGCGATGGCCTTCGAACGCGGTGCAGGTTTGGGAACGGGCGGTCATGACAAACTCCAAGAAAAGAATTTGTCGAATTATATCCGGGTTAAATTAAAGTGCAACATATTACCCGGGTAAATTTATACTGCGTCTCTCAGACAGAGTTCCGCGCTTCGGTTCCAGGCGCCACCGTGGCGGCGCCGCCGTGCGACGCGTGCGTCACGGTCCGATAGCACAGCACGCGATTGCGGCCCGCATCCTTGGCTTCGTATAGGGCGTCGTCGGCGGCATTCAGGAGGGCGCGGCTCGTTGCGAATGCCTGGCCTCGCGTGGTGGCGATGCCGATGCTGACCGTCAGCACATGATGCGAACTCGCCACGTGGCGAAGCTGGAGCGCCTGAACCGCGGTGCGAATCTTCTCGGCGATGAAGGTGGCGCCGGTTTCGTCGGTGTCCGGCAGCAGCACAGCGAACTCTTCGCCGCCGTAGCGCGCCGCCGTGTCGCCCGGACGCCGCACGCTCTGCGCGATGCAGCGGGCCACGCCGGTGAGCGCGTCGTCGCCCGCGGAATGGCCGTACAGATCGTTGAAGCCCTTGAAACTGTCGACGTCGATCAGCAGCATCGACAGCGGCCACGCGTTGCGCTGCGCGCGGCGCCATTCTTCTTCCGCGTGTTCCTCGAAAGTGCGGCGATTGTTCAGGCCGGTCAGCCCGTCGGTGCGCGCCAGCACGCGCAACTCTTCTTCGGCCGCGCGGCGATGCCGCAACTGATGCGAGAACAGCACCGCCAGCGCGATGATCGTGACGTCGAGCGCGGCGATCAGCGAACCGATGATCCACGCGCGCCGCCGCCACTCCACGTAGATATCGTGCGTGGAAAGCGCGACGTCGAGGATCAGCGGATACATGTCGATATGGCGGAACGCATACCAGCGCTCGACGCCGTCGATCGCCGCCGTGCCGAAGAAGTCCCCGCTCGGCTGCTGGGTGAAACGCGAGTAATTGGCGGTGCCTGTCAGATTGATACCGATGATTTTCGGATCATAAGGACGCCGCATCAGCATCGTGCCGTCGCTCAGCATCAGCGCCATTGAGCCGCCGGCGCCGAGATTCATGCCGGCGAACAGGCTGCGGAAATAGGTCAGGCGCATGGTGCCGGCCACCACACCGCCGAAACTGCCGTCCGGTCGCGTGATGCGCCGGCTCAGCGCGATGCTGACTTCCTTGCCGCTGATCTTCGGCATGAACGGATGGCTGATGTACAGGCCGACATTGGGCGAGTCTCGCTGCACCTTGAAGTAGTCGCGGTCGGCGAGATTGACGTGGCGCGGCGGAGAGGCTTGCGAGTCGAACTTGACGTTGCCGGTCTCGTCGGTCACGAGGATCGAACCCATGTCTTTGGCGCTCGCCGAGCCGTCGAACAACACCATCTGGCGGATGGCCGGCTTCAGGTCCAGCACGCCGGGCTGTTTCAGGCCGTCGATCACCGCGCGCAGCGAGAGATCGTAAATCTCCAGATTGCGCGACACGTCGCGCTCGACCAGCAGCGACACGTTGAAGACCGAGTCCTGGGCGCGCCGCAAAGCGTCGTCGCGCATCTGCGCCAGCACCCACACGGCGATCGCAAGAATCGCACTGGCCAGCACGATACTGATAGCAATCACGATGTTCGGTCGGCGCGTCACCATGGGCGTTTCTTTCGAACATGCGCTGACCTACGCGCGTGAAGAAGAGGGCCGCGTCCGGACCGGCGCGTACCGTGAACCGGTAGCGTACCAGACGACGTGCCCCGCCGAATCATCGAAAAGACCGGTTTTTGCCGGGTCGGGCGAGCTTGACGTTGCTCGCCCGTGCTCAGCCGGTATGCAGATCGAGCATGGGCCCGGATGCCGACCGGCTCAACGCGCGGATGTCGGCGGTCTCGAGCACCGCCTTGTCGGCGCCGTGACGGGCAACCGCCAGCATGGCGAGACCGATGTCTTCGGTGCTCAGAATCTGGTTGGGGAAAAGCGCACGCAGCGTCGACAGGAAAGGCCGGGCCAGCGTGTAGAACAACTGGTACGAGCGGGTCTTGGAGCGCGCGCCGTTCAGCGGTTGAATCACGCCCGGACGGAACAGGTAGACGCCCTTGAACGGCAGCCGCTGCAACGCGTTCTCGGTCTTGCCCTTGACGCGCGCCCACATGCTGCGACCTTGCTCCGTGCTGTCGGTGCTCGCACCGGACACGTAGACAAAGGTCATCTGCGGATTGAGACGGGCGAGCGTCCGCGCCGCCGCCAACGTGAGGTCGTAGGTGAGGCGCGCATACTCCGCCTCCTGCATCCCCACCGACGACACGCCCAGGCAGAAGAAACATGCGTCGAAACCCATGAGCGACGCTTCCGCCGCGCGATAGTCCATCAGGTCCGGCTGAACCACTTCGATGAGCCGTGGATCGAGCTGGCCGGTGCGAGTGCGGCCGACTGTCTGCACCACTTCGACGTCCGGCGCGCGCAAACACTCGCGCAACACGCCCTGCCCGACCATGCCGGTCGCGCCAAAAATGAGAACCTTCATGATGCATGCTCCATGGTCGCGCTGGGCCAGCGCGCGTTAGTCAGTGCTTCGGAAATCGCCCACAAACGGGCGGCGACCGCGGCTTGCGCTTTCTGCTCGTTGCGTCCGGTGAGCACGACGTCCGCGCCCGCGACCGCGCCGGCCAGCGCAAGCGCAGTCTCGAAACCCAGCCCTCCGGTCGCGCCGGTGATCACCGCGAGGCGGCCGCTCCGAGGCGGAATGTCCGCGGTGGTCCAGTTCGCCATGTTCATGGTTCTCATGGTTGCCTTCGGTCGGTTTCGGCCCTTGACCTGCTTGCCAGGCTCGGCTCGGCGCTCAAGCTTTCGCCGCTGCGGCCGGAAATGCCGGCAGCGGCGACGGCGCGGAGAAATCCGTCGACTCACTGACGGCACGCCACGCTTGCGCGTCGGCCGCGCGTGCCTTCTCGCCTTCTCCACAGTAGTGCAATGCGTCGGTGCCCAGCAAAAGATGCGCAGGCAAAGCATCGTGATAAGCCAGCTTGAGCACCACTTGCGCGACCTTCGCCGGATCGCTGGCTTCGTGGCCGATGTACTGAGACAGCATATCGATGACGGCGCCCACCGACGGCACGTAATCCGGCCACAATTCCGGCGTGGCGCCGGCCGCCTCGTTGCCCCATTCCGTTTTCATGCCGCCCGGTTCGAGCGCGGTGACGTGAACGCCGAACGGCGCGAGTTCCTGGCGAATCACTTCAGTGAAGCCGCCCACGGCCCACTTGGCAGCCTGATAGGCGCTCAAGCCGGCAATCCCCACGCGCCCGCCCACCGACGAAATCTGGATGATGTGCCCGGCGCGCTGCTGTCGCAGCACCGGCAAGGCCGCGCGCGTCACGTTGACGACGCCATAGAAATTGGTGTCGATCTGCGCGCGGAAGTCGTCCTCGGAGCTTTGCTCGAACGGAACCAGGTGACCGAAGCCGGCATTGTTGACCACCACGTCCAGCCGGCCGAACGCGTCGACGGCGGCTTGCACGGCTTGGCGCGCCGCCTGCGGATCCGTGACGTCGAGCGCGACCGCGCGGACCCGTTCGCCATAACGCGCCGACAGATCAGCCAACTGACGCGGGTCACGCGCGGTCGCGACAACCTGTTCGCCTGCCTGCAAAGCTGCTTCGACAATTTCGCGCCCAAGTCCACGGGCGCTACCGGTAACCAACCAGACCTTAGCCATATTGCACTCCTTGAAATTAATTGAGCAAGTAATCACTCATTAATACGACAAAAAAACTTAGTGGCGGGCGATCGCGTTCCAGAACGCGTCGAAGCCAGCGCGGCGATAACGCTCGGCCTCAGCCGGTTCCCGAGCGATGAAGTCCATGGTCGTTTCCGCCAAAGCGCCCATGATCGCCGACAGAAAAGCCGGCGGATGATCCCGCAACGCGCCACTCGCCACGCTTGCCTGAATCATGTCGTTGATGTCGGCGAACGACTGCATGCCCTTCGCCCGCGTGTGGTCGGTCAAGCGCTCCGACACGGCCAGTTGCGCCACGGCGCGGCGCTTGTTCGGTTGCGCGACACCCCAGTCGACGAACTTGTTCCACACGTGTTGCGCCCGCTCGCGCACGGTGGCGTGCTTCGGATAACCGGCCACCATCACTTCGCGCAGTTCGGCCTTGATGTCGAGATACAGGACGTTCAGCAGGTCGTCTTTGTTGTCGAAGTACGTGAACAGCGTGCCTTCCGCCACACCCGCCACTTTGGCGATGCGCGACGTGGGCGCGCCCAGCCCTTGCTCGGCAATGACCTCGGCCGCAGCAGCAAGGATGGCGTTACGTTTGTCTTCGCTCTTGGGACGGGCCATGCGGATTCGGTTTTGCTGCAGTCGATAAATGAGTGATTGCTCAATCATATACACGAACGGCAAATCGTTCAAGCGGTTTTCGACATTTTGCTCAACGGGATGCTTTCATCACATGCCCAAATATATTCATTTGGCACGAAATCTCATTTTCGTCGGTCATCGCGTGCAAGCCTTTTAGAGATATACCCGATCCGCCTTCAGTCCTCGAGTATGCGAACCGATATCCGGTAGATGGGATACCCATTTTGTGTCTCACGGCGATGCGCTTTCACTGATGTATCGACGTGAGACAGCGAAGGGATAGACCGCGCAAACCCGCCGCGGTACGCGGCGGCGATCTAGACGCTCCCATACCCGGACCTGAGAGTCCATTGCGAACGCATCCACGTTTCGTTATTGGAGAAAAAAATCGTGACACTGAACCACCTCACCATCAAAGCAAAACTCACTGCCGGTTTTGGCATGCTGTCTCTTATCGTCGTCGCGGTTTCCGGGCTCTCCCTGAAAGCGCTCAGCGACTCGACCGATGGATTTTCCAGCTTCGTGCACGGCATCAACGCACGCGCGGACATGGCGGTGCAGGTGCGAACCGCGGTCGATCGCCGGGCAATCGCCGCGCGTAACCTCGTGCTCGTGACCAAACCTCAGGATCTCGACATAGAGAAAGCCGATGTGCTGCGCGCGCACGAAGATGTGCAGACCGATCTGAAGAAGCTCAATGCCATGATCGCGACCGCTACCGACACGTCGGAAAAAGCGCGCAGTCTCGTCGCCGAGATCAACCGGGTCGAGGCGTCGTATGGACCGGTCGCCACCGACATCGTCAATCTCGCGCTGACCAATAAACGCGACGAAGCGATCGTCAAGATGGACGATCAATGCCGGCCGTTGCTCGCCGCGCTGATTCGCGCGACCAACGCGTATGCCGACTACACGCATACGCGCCAGGAACAGATGATCAACGAGTACGCGGCGCACTATGAGAACCAACGCAATCTGCTGATCGCGATCAGCCTGATCGCAGTGGCGCTAGCGATCGGCGCATGCGTGCTGATCACACGCGCGGTGACCGGACCGCTGCGCCAGGCGATCGACGTCGCGCGCACCGTATCGGAAGGCGATCTGCGCACGCGCATCACCGTCGATGGGAACGATGAAACCAGCAAGCTGCTGGGCGCCCTGCGCGAAATGAACGAGCGGCTCACGACCATCGTCGGACGCGTGCGCGACAGCAGCACGAGCATCGCCGGCGCCGCGCGCGAGATTGCCGCGGGCAATATGGATCTGAGCCAGCGCACCGAACAGCAGGCAGCCTCGCTGCAGGAAACGGCGTCGAGCATGGAACAACTCACCTCGACGGTGAAGCAGAACGCCGACAATGCGCAGCAAGGCAGCATGCTGGCCGCGAATGCTTCGTCGGTTGCGCAGAAAGGCAGCGAGGTAGTCGGCCAAGTGGTGAACACGATGCACGACATCAGCGACAGCTCGACCAAGATCGCGGATATCACGGGCATCATCGAAGGCATTGCGTTTCAGACGAACATTCTCGCGCTCAACGCGGCCGTCGAAGCCGCGCGCGCCGGTGAACAGGGCCGCGGTTTCGCGGTGGTGGCGAGCGAAGTCAGAAGCCTGGCGCAGCGCTCATCGAGCGCGGCGAAGGAGATCAAGGATCTGATTGCCACCTCCGTGGACAAGATCCGCGACGGCTCGGCGCTCGCTGGCGAAGCGGGCAAGACGATGGCCGAAGTCACCCAGGCGGTGGCGCGGGTGACGGACATCATGTCGGAGATCGCGGCGGCATCGAGTGAACAAAGCCGTGGCATTGAGCAGGTCAATCTTGCCATCACGCAAATGGATAACGTCACGCAACAGAATGCTGCGTTGGTGGAAGAAGCGGCGGCGGCTTCGCGGTCGATGGAGGATCAGGGGCAGCAGTTGAATGAGGCTGTGGCGTTTTTTCAGATTGTGGGTGGTGGGGCGGGCTTTGTTTCTGCTGCGCCTTTGCGTGAGGGGACGGTGCGACGGGAGGTGGCTGGTGCGCCTGTGCGGCGGGTTGTGCGGGCGACAGCTGCGCCGGTTGCGGCGCCGGTTGCCGTATTGGCGACGGCGGTCGGGGCGGATGATGGGTGGGATAAGTTTTGAACGTGTTTTTCTGCTTGAGCGCCGTGGTTGTGTGCGGGTGGCGCTCTCGCAGGACATGGCTTGGCTGGGGGAGCAAAGCGGCTTAAGTGAAAAGCCTGGTCCGGAAGAGCGAAAACCGGCGTGTAGCCGATT
Source organism: Paraburkholderia sp. BL9I2N2 (assembly GCF_004339745.1). GTDB lineage: Bacteria > Pseudomonadota > Gammaproteobacteria > Burkholderiales > Burkholderiaceae > Paraburkholderia. The sequence continues at coordinate 4,092,820 of NZ_SMGP01000001.1, forward strand.
TTCGCGTGACAACAAATTCTATTGGGAGGAGGAGGATCGAACTCCCGACCTTCGCATTGCGAATGCGAACAAGTCGACGTTGACCTAGGTGGATTAGGGCTTATTGAAATCAGTAATTTAATGAATTTAAACAAATTTTACTGCCCCCACCTCTCAATATTGTTGATCGAGATTCCCTCATTGGCGCATAATTCGGTTACATGGCGGTTACATGAAATCGTCGGCTTATGGGCAAGGGGGTTGGGTGGCGAAGGTCAACTTCACTGCGGCTCGTGTAGAGGCGCATCGCTGCGAAGAGGGTAAGTCGCAGTCATTTCTTTGGGACAGCAAGACCCCCGGCCTCGGCTTGCGAGCCACGCCTAGTGGAGCCAAGGCTTATATCTACCAAGGGAAGATCCATGGCTCGACGATCCGGATGACGATCGGCGATCCGAGGAGCTGGACGATCGACAAGGCTCAAGAGCGCGCTCGCAGTCTCCAGACGATTATTGACAGCGGAGTTGATCCGCGCGAGCGAGAGGCTGAGCAGAAGGCCGAACACGAAGCCCGTCAGGCAGCGAAGCGCCGTCAGGACGTGACTGTCGGTGAAGCATGGGAGCATTATCTAGAGCATCTGCGAACGAAGATCTCCCCCAAAACAAAGAAGCCGCGGTCCGAGCGATACATCATCGATCACATCAACCTTTCCTCGCCCGGCGGCGGTATTGCGAAACGCGGCGGCAAAGAAAAGGTGCGGGGGCCATTGGCCCCGCTCATGCCGCGGAGGTTGACCGAGATCACGGCGACGTCCATGTCGGAATGGCTAGAGGCTGAGATACCCCGGGGACCGACAAATGCGGGCCATGCTTTCGGTCTGTTCAAAGCGTTCATTCGATGGTGTGACAGTGACGAGGCATATGCGGGCATCATTCCGCACGACGCTTACACATCCCCTAAGGTCAAAGGTATCCTTCCGCGAAGCGCCGCGAAAGACGACTGCTTGCAACGGGAGCAGTTGTCGGCTTGGTTTAGCGCGGTGCGCGGCATCGAGAACCCAGTCATTAGCGCATATCTCCAAGGCCTGCTGATCACGGGCGCCCGGCGGGAAGAGCTAGCTGCATTGCGTTGGGAAGACGTGGACTTCCGCTGGCGCAGTCTCACTATGAACGACAAAGTCGAGGGTACTGGTGGACGCACGATACCGCTCACCCCGTATTTGGCGAGCCTATTGTTGAATCTTCGGCGACTGAACGAGACCCCGCCGAACAAACGTCAAACGAAGCGACTTGCCGAAAGACGAGAAGAATGGGAACCGTCCGAGTGGGTCTTCGCCAGCAAGACGGCGGCCGATGGAAAGATCGCCGAACCACGTCATGCGCATAACCGAGCATTGGCACCGACAGGTTTGCCGCATGTCTCGCTGCACGGCCTACGTCGATCGTTCGGAACCCTGTCAGAGTGGGTCGAGGTTCCCGTTGGCGTCGTCGCCCAGATCCAAGGACACAAACCGTCGGCACTTGCCGAGAAGCACTATCGACGTCGGCCACTCGACCTGCTGCGGATGTGGCATGACAAGATCGAAGCCTGGGTGCTCAATCAAGCGGGGATCAAGTTCACAGGCAACTGAAAGGACCGAGATATGCGCCCGCGGAAATCAGGCCAAACCGGAGAAGCTAGTGCATCGGATCAATCGAATGAGGCAAATCGGCGAAACCGTCCTAAACACGGTGCTGATACAGATGTGTTGTGGCAGCTTTCTCCCGCAGCAATCGCGCACTGGCCTACCGTAGCCAAACAACTCTCCGATGCTGGAGTGCTCAGCAGCGTTGATGCGCGTTCCGTCGTCTCTTACTGCGAGGCATTCGCACGGTGGCACGCAGTGGGTGACGAACTCGCAAAAATGCTGATAGAGTTCGGAGCAAAATCCGTCCGACAAGTAGAGGAAGAACATAACGGTCCTCAAGGTCCCGAATCGCAAGCGGAGACCACCCCGATGAAGGCAGCGAATCCGCGGCCACCTGCCGCAATTATGAGGCGCGTAGAGGTCGAGAGGGAAACTGGGCTTTCTCGCTCTACGATCTATCAGCGGGTCAAAGAGGGGACCTTTCCTCCCCAGTTGAAGATCGGGCCAAGATCGATTGGCTGGCGAGTTGCCGACATCGAGGCCTTCCTAAGATCGCCAGCAAACTATAGAGCAGAAGACAAAAAACCATAGAACGCAAACGGTCCATGTCACCTTCGCTAGTTATCGAAGGCATCGATTGCACATCCAACTTCTCCTTGTCATTTTCTGTGTACATTTTGATCTACATTGCAGCGGTTGCCGTAGCAAACCTGAGCGTCGCGCACTTCGGCCCGGCGTCCACTCCGATCAACGCCTTCTTGCTGATCGGCCTCGACCTTGCTATCCGAGATCGTCTTCACTTGGACTGGCATGGGCGCTCGCTGTGGGCTCGTATGTTCTGCCTGATCACCGGCGCCGGTGTCGTCAGCTATATGCTCAATCCGGCTTCAGGCGTTATATCCTTGGCGTCGCTCGTCGCATTTAGCGCGGCGGCCATTACGAGCGCGGTCGTGTTCCAAGCGGTGCGACGCTATCCCGTTCTCACGCGTGCGAATGGCGCAAACGTAGCCAGCGCAGCGATTGACTCGCTCATATTCCCGCTGATCGCATTCGGCACGATATTCCCGACAATCGCAGGACTGCAATTTCTTGCGAAGGTTACAGGGGGCGCTATCTGGTCTTGGGTGTTGTTGCGCAAGGTCCGTATCGCTTAAAGCGGGGAAACGCGACAGGTACGAGCGTAGGTTTGCTCTTTTTGCGCCTTGCACGTTCTCGCGTAGCAGTTGTTAGTCTCGCCGCGCTTCGGACTCCGTTGTCTGCACTGATCACTCCATACCCTGCCAAGGTGACGAATAGTATCGCGCAAATCAAATTTCAAATTGATACATCGCACTTCGGATGGAAGCGCTGAATTGCCGCCACATTCACTACTGGGTCGTTTGTGCCGACACGCACTTAAGCACACTCGCGACGCTGAATCGATTAAAAAATGGGGTTCGATTGCCTGAATAGGTAGCAGCGGCAAATCGCTCATATTTGCGACTTGTCGCAGGTCTCAACAGCTATTTAGCGTTCAAGAAAGAATTTACGGTGCCGTTTACTGCTCTGTAGCCTCCTTAGTTGTTACTTTGAGACATAGGTAACATTCACCGTCGCGCCAATCGTCAAAAAAAGCTTAAGATTGCGACGTTGTAAGGCACACCGGGGACCTCATGAGAGAGGGGTCGAGCGAAGCGACCATTAACTGCTCACGTGAGCGATAAACAGAAAGACTAGAAGCGCAAGGCGCCAGCAGAGATGCCGCAACTTTACTTTTGTCGTTTCACTTGTGAGCGTCGTGCTCGGGAATGCTATCCCGACGTGTATCGGAAAATCCCGACATCGAGCGAATCTGGGTCCATTCTGTCGGGGGCGCGGTAATGCCGGCCGCTCGACCTGAAGTCGGCGCATTCGTCCAGATCACCGCCGCGCCGTACTCTGCCTGGGGAATCGGAAAGTTCGCCGGTGCAACGAACGGAATCGCCCGTGTTCAATATTTCGATACACCTGGGGCTGAACCGCAAGTTGTTGAATCATCCCTGACGAACATCAAGTCGATTTGCCTGCCTACCCAGACACGCGTATTTAGGCGGCAATCGACTGGCCGCTGGCAGGTGGGACGCGTGACCGACGGAAATGGCGCTGTCATTTTCGTGCAATTCCCAAACGGTGAATCGGCTAATGTCGAGGCCGCCGATCTTCAGGTCCGTTGGAACCGCCCCCTGCGCGACCCTCTGCCACTGCTCACCAGCGAAGCCACTGAAACACCCTTTCTCGCTGATGCACGCAGCGCCTTCACGCGTCAGGTCGCGCTTCAGTACAGAGCGGCTTCGGGCATCACAGCCGCTCTCTCGTCATCTATCGAACTGGTCGATTATCAATTTGAGGTCGTCCGGCGCGTATTGACCGACCCGGTGCAGCGCTACCTGCTCGCCGACGAAGTGGGCTTGGGCAAGACCATCGAAGCCGGCGTGATCATTCGCCAGTTCTTTCTTGACACTCCGCCGGGAAGTTCACATGCCGTCGTTCTTGCGCCTCCCGCTCTCGTCGCGCAATGGCGAGAGGAACTAACCACGAGATTCGGTCTCGGTAACAACCTCGATGACTTTCTTCATGTTGTCAGCCACGAAGATGTCGCGGATGTTGAAGACGAACTCGCTAACGCCGGACTGCTCGTAGTCGACGAGGCGCATCACCTTTCACGTTTTAGCAGCGAGCACGAGATCACGCTGTACCGGCGACTGAAGGCCCACGCGCACCGCATTCCCCGCTTATTGCTTCTGTCAGCAACGCCCGTGCTATCTGACCCTAAGGGCTTTCTGCGCGTACTGCATCTGCTCGATCCGGTGGCATTCCCGCTCGACGATCTCGATGGATTCAAACGCCGAATCGCAACGCGCCAGGTCGTCGCAGAAGTAGTCGCAATGCTGACTCCTGAGAATCTTTGGAGTCTCACCGGCGAGTTGGACCGCCTGCAAGATGCCTACGGTGAAGACATCACGCTGATGGAAAAAGTCGATGCCTTGCGCGCGATTCTTAACGCTTTTCCGGATGAGGAAGACGAGGCATACGTCAACGCACTTGCGGATCTGAAAACGCATCTGGTGGAAAGTTATCGTTTGCATCGACGTATTCTGCGGAATCGCCGCAAGTCGCTGCAATGGGCCACGCCTAGACGTGCTGGCCTCAAGCGAGTCCCGTTCAGGAGCGCCGGGGCTGAGCGTTGGAGGCGTCAACTGGAGGAGTTGCGGTTGCATCTGAACGGCCTCGACACGCTTCCCGCAACGCTGCGAGCTGCCGTGCTCGGTCATGTGCTCAATTCGCGCGACCGCACCCCGGTGCGCAAGCTGCTCGAGCAACACAACATCCGCGACGACAAGGCGCTCGAAATTGCCGACGCACTAGACGACAGCGCGAAACGCATGCGCGACGGTCAGGAGCGCCTAGATGCCCTCACTGCCACGCTCGAAGGCACATTGGCGACACCCAACGCGCAGGTGGTGGTCTTTTGCAGCGATCGCGCCGATGCCGACCGCGCCGCTCAACACCTGCAGCGCTCCTTTGGCGCGCAGGTCGTTCGTCACGAAGTTCGTGCGAACTGTGAGGACGAAGACACCCCACTGCCCTGGCAGAAATTCCTGTCGACGACCGACAAGGTTCGCGTGCTCGTGTGCGACGCGCGCGCGGAAGAAGGCGTAAATCTCCACGGAGGCAAAAAGATCGCCGTTCACTTCGACATGCCGGGTTCGCCGAACCGCTGCGAGCAACGTCTCGGACGGCTCGACCGTTTCGGTAAGGGTGATCCCATCGTGTCCTATGCGCTGCATGACGAATCAAACCCCGATGAAGGCGCGTGGATCGACACGCTTGATACTGGCTGGCAGGTTTTCAACCGCTCGGTTGCGAGCCTGCAGTACCTGATCGAATCAGCCTTGCAGACGCTCGAGGAAGAGTGGTTCGCGCAAGGTACACCGGCTATTCGTGAACACGCAACCACGCTCAGCGGGCCAATGGGCTTGGTCGAGCGTGAACGCAAGCAGATCGATCATCAAGACGGGCTCGATGCACTCGGTGAGCAAGAATTGGACGCCATGGAACAAGTAGACGAATGTGATCAGTCATGGCGCGACTGGCGCGCCGCGCTGATCCGGTTTGCTGGCGAAGCCCTCAAGTTCCAAGTTCGCTACGACGGCTCACGTCCCATTAACCAAGATTCGGACGAGGCGTTCAGGCTAGCCTATGTGATGGAACATGGTGTGCCCAGAACGCTCATCCCGATGGGCGGTTATCTGCGCACGTTCCTGCAGAGCATCGACGTCGATGCGCCGAGCGATCGCTCGCGCTCGCCGCTGACCTATCGCTACGTGTTTCGCCGGCAGAATGCGCTGACGCGCGCTGCGCGGTCGCAGGGCGTGCGCGTACTGCGCGTGGGCGATCCGCTGGTGGCATCGCTCGAAGCGTTCTGCGAGCAGGACGACCGCGGACGCGCCTTCGCCATGTGGCGTGTCGACCGTGAATACGAGGTGCACGATCCGAGCGGCGCCGATCTGTTCTTCCGGTTCGATTTCATCATCCGGCCGGCCGCACTCGTCGCGAAGCTGGACGGACGCGGTGCCGACGGACAGTCGATTCTCGAACAGTCACTCACCCGCAAGTCGCAGGCGCTGCTCGCGCCGATGTTCCTTCGCATCTGGGTAGATGGTTCTGGCGCGGTCGTATCGGCCCCATCGGAACTGATGGAAGCGTCGTATGTCGATTTCTGGCAAGGCACGCGCCACGACTTCAACCTAAATCCTCGCCGGTGGCGCGACCTTCCGTCGCCGATCCAAACCAGCTGGCTACGAGACTGGCCGGCCCTGTGCGCAGAAGCGCGCCAGACTGCCGAAGCCGCCGCGCTTCAGTCCGACGCGTGCCGTGCGCACGTCAGACAGGCGCTGGCCGCGCTGGACGGCGAAGAGCGGCTGCGTCGCGCCCAGACGGAATCGCGGCTAGCGCGGCTGACGGGAGCGCAGCGGCGATGCGAACTCGAAGAGCGCTCCAACGACGACGCGCTTTGCGCCGCGATCCGCAATTCACTCGCCGAACCCGATATCGATCTCGATGTCGCGGGCGCGGTTTTCTTGGCCTCTGAAGACCCGTTCGAGCAATGAAGCGCGAATTCTTTGGTGACGCCGAACTCAAGGAGTGTCTGGCGGATTGGGGGCGAGCCGATCAGATTCTGACGACGCATCAGGCCACAGGTTTGCTCGAGCGCCTCCGGCAAGTACTGCTGCGATACGTCGATGGTCATGCGCACCGCTCGCACGTCGAATTGGCGGCCTTACTGCGGCAGTGGTTGCTGCTGCATACCAACCGCGGCGGCGCGCAATGGCTGAGCGTTCCGAGCGGACCGATATGGCCTGATCGCCACGCGTGGGAAGCAGCTCAGTTCCAGGTGATCGCTTTCGAGCGCCGTTTCGAGATTCGCGCACAAAGTCCCCGGCTAAGCTGGTTGGGCAAGCAGAGCGATCTGTTCGACGACGTGCTAGTCGAGACTCAGGCGCTCGACCGCAAATGGATCGCAGCGGAGCCCGTCGTCGGCGACGCGCTGGGGTTGCCGTTCTTCACCGGCGCTGGTCAGCGCGAGGCAGTGCGCAGCCTCCTTCACATGCCATCCGACATCACGCTGATCGCCGCGCTGCCGACGGGGAGCGGCAAATCACTGCTGGCCCAACTGCCGCCACTTCTGAGCGGTGAAGGCCATGTCACGCTAGCAATTGTGCCCACGGTCGCGCTGGCAATCGATCAGGGCGAGCGCATGGCCGAGTTCTTCCGCAGAGAAGACCTCAACTGGCAGGAGAAGCCGCTCGCGTATCACGGCGGCCTCAGCCCGGAAGAGCGCACCGCAGTGTTTCGTGCGATGAACAATGGCACTCAGCGTGTGCTGTTCACCTCGCCCGAGGCAGCAACCGGCTCGCTGCGAGGCTTGCTAGAAGACTGTGCGAAAGCGGGGCGTCTTACCCACGTCGTCGTGGATGAAGCGCATCTCGTCGTTACCTGGGGCAGTGGCTTCCGGCCAGCGTTTCAACTTCTCCCCGCGCTGATTTCACGCCTGCGCAGCATGGCGCCGCGCTCGATCCGGGTCGTGCTCGCGTCTGCGACGCTCACCTCGCACACTATCGAAGTGCTGCAACGCCAGTTTGGACCGCTCGAGAAGACCAAGCTCATTTCTGCCGTCTATCTCCGGCCAGAGCCGCGTTACGCAACTCATTTCTGTGCAACGCTCGCCGAACGGAAGCAACGTGTCGTCGAGGCGCTCAGGTTCGCGCCGCGCCCGTTCATCCTTTATGTCACACGGCCCGACGAGGCAGAGGATTGGCTACGAATACTCCTCGAAGATGGCTTCGAACGCATCGCGCAGTTCACTGGCGAAACGGGTGCAGGCGCGCGAAAAACGCTGCTCGCGCAATGGAAACGAGATGAGTTGGACGGCATGATCGCCACTTCCGCGTTCGGCGTCGGCGTCGACAAGAGTGATGTCCGCACCATCGTCCACGCGACGCTGCCAGAATCGCTGGACCGCTTCTATCAGGAGGTCGGGCGCGGCGGGCGTGACGGCATCGCGTCCGCCAGTCTGCTGCTCTACACACAGGAGGATATCCAGCAGGCGCAAGGGCTCGCAGCGCCACGCTACATTGGCAACGAAATAGCCTTCGAGCGCTGGAGCATGATGATCGAGCGTCCGGTTGCGCGTGACGCCGAAGGCGACCAGATTTGGGTGGATCTGCGCCGGCTCCGTCCGGCGCTAAATGTGCAAGGTTCAACCAATCTCGAATGGAATCTCCGCACGCTCAATCTCATGGCGTGCGCTGGCTTAATCGATATAACGGCGCTGTCCACGGTTCCGCCGGACAGATTCGGCAAACCTGATAGTGACCTCGAAGAATCCGAAACGACCGTTACGTATGCAGCGGTACGCCTCTCCAATGCAGGCCATCTCGCGAGAGCGACTTTCGATCAGCAGATGCAGCGCGCTCGAAGTGACGCGCGGTCGGCCAACAACAAGGGCATGGAACTGATGCTGTCAATCGCCCGCAATGAGCGGAAGGTAGAGGACGCCCTGAGTGAACTCTATCGGGTCGCGCTGCATGCGGTTTTCGCTCCGGTTCGTCCTTATTGCGGAGGTTGCAACCATCACTGGTCCGAGCGACCGCGCAAGCCGGTGGCGCCGTCACCGTTCGTTGCTCGACTGGACATCTTTTCGCGGAGACCGGATGTTCCGAACGCATTGCGGGGCGTACCTCGCGTGTATGGCAATCTGTCATTCATCGTGGTGGATGACGTTTCTCGTGTTCTGCAACAGTCGACCACAAACGTCCTCGACGCGCTCGTCAGCACTTTGAAGCCACACACGATCGCGCTCGAGCGTGAGACGCAGGATGTCGCGCTGAACGCGATGCGGGCGCGCTTGCGACGCCTGCGCTCCGATGCATTCATCGACTTGTTCGATCCGGCCCGGCCCGACGGCGGCCTGGATGGCGCCGAACATGAAGTACGGATCGTCATTTTGACTTCCGAATCAATCGGTCACTCCCTAAGTTTGGCTTTGAAAACGTCGCCCTGTGCGATGACTGTCGTGCTTCTTCCCAATTCTGCTCGAGATCCGGATCGATCCGACCGTCTGTGGTCGAGCGTACTTCCGCATACCGATGAACAGTCCCTGATCCGGGCATTGACCCTATGAGCCTACTGAATCTCACCAACGACGGGCTGCCGAACATCCTCGTCCAGCTACACGCCACGGTCCTGCGTGCGATCAAACCCATTCCCCGCGAAACCTTGCTCGATGCCGTCGCGCCCCCCGCTCTGGTTTCCGATGCTGGAAAACTGGCGCGCGGCACGCTGTTGCGCTGGACGGCGCTGGGACTATTTCAGGAAGTCGACGGTGCGATCACGGTAACTGAGCGTCCTGCCAGCCGCCGCGACAGCGCAAAGGACCTGCTCGCGTTCACACGCCGGACTGCCTGCGCGCGCGTCATGGCTGCAGAAAACAATGGAGAGTTTTGGATGTCCGAAGGCGCGGCCGCGGCGGACCTAACTCGTTCCCTTGCATGGATGCTCGCTCAGGACGTGTATCGAACCGGCTTCAGCCAGTTCGAGGCGATGGAAGTGCAGCAAATGGGAGAGTCCGACCGATTGCTGTTCCGCAACCCGACTCGACGCACTGGTTTGCAATACTGGGCGCGCTTCCTCGGCTTCAGCCAGCAACCGTTTGCGGACATCGATCCCACCGTCGCGATACGTGATGTCTTGCCCAAGATCCTGAAGGAAGGCGAAGACATCGACGCTACCCAGTTTGTCGACAAAATCGCGCAGGCCCTGCCCGTGCTCGACCGTGGCATGTGGAGGCAAGAAGTCCTCTCCTCCGTAGACGGCAACGCACTCGCGCCGTTACAGGCGGGTCAGCTCAGCACCGCATTGTCCAGGGCTTTGCTCAATTTGCGCGGATCAGGAGACCTGCTGTTGCAGCGTCGCGCAGACGTCGGCAGTTCTATCGTTCTTACCGGTGTAAACGGCATGCGCGCAGACCTGAGTTTTCAGTGGATCGCAAGACCCAGCGCAGGAGCCATGTGATGAACCCTTTGATCGAATTCTGGCCCTCCGGCGAACATGTGGAGGAATGTCTGCGCACCGAAGCCGAAACGGTGGATCAGGCCCTGTTGCTCGCAGTACATCTACCCATCACGCTGAAGCGACGCTCCGCTCAGGCCGGCAACGAAGTAGACGCGTCTGAAGTCGACCTGCTCGACTCGCTCATGCGCCCCGTCAACGACGGCAGCTCGGTCATCATTGCGATTACCGGCGCGTCCGGCGTCGGCAAATCGCACATGATCCGCTGGCTCGGCGCGCAACTCGATCGCCATCCGCGCCGCAAAGACCTAGTCGTGGTTCCGATTCCGAAGACGGCGAGTCTTCGCGAAGTAGTCGAACGGATTCTCGCCCCACTGAGCGGCGCCCGGTACGACGCGCTGAGGGCGGATCTGAGCCGCGCGGTGGAGTCGCTCGACCCGCCACGCGCGGCCGAACTGCTCGCGACCGCGCTCGCCGAGGAACTTGGCCCCTACGCTGCACAAGTGGAGGAGCAAATCCGCGCGAACGGCGACCGATCGCTCGGACCTCGCATCGTCGCTGCAAACCGGGTGCGCGATCTGATCCGCGACCCCGAGATTCGCGATCAGTGGTTCCGGAACGTTCTGTTGAGAATCGTCGATGCAAGCCTGAGCGGCACGTCCGACCCCGCGCGCCGGCAATTCCAGGTCGCGGACTTCGAACCACCTGCAGCCATCGCGAGCATGGAACTGCGGCGGACCGTGGGCCAAGCGCTGGCGTTCCTGGCCAGTTCGAACGGCGCCGCCCGCGGCATCGCCGCAGAAGTGCTGCAGGAAGTGCTGGATGCGGCTCTACGCACCATTTTCCGATTCACAGAAGCGCTGAATCAACGCACTATTCAGGACGTCGTCGACGAGATTCGACGGGAACTACTCGCAGACGGCAAGGAACTGGTGCTGCTCATCGAGGATCTGGCGGCCCTCTCAGGCATTCAGCAACCCTTGCTGGACATCATGATCGCCGAGAGCGACGAGAAAGGCGTGCGCGTGCGCGCCCCGATCCGCACGGCAGTGGCTGTAACGGATGGTTTCCTTGCCGGCCGGCAGACCGTGCTGACGCGCGCGCGGGAGCAATGGGTCGTGCCGAGCGAAGGCATCGACGAAGAAACCGTCACGCGTCTGCTGGTCGAGTTCACGGGACGCTACCTCAACGCAGCCCGCCACGGCATCGCTCATTTGAAGCAGCGTTTCAACACAGTGGCACCGAACCGGGACGATCTCTATTCGTGGGTGCCCAAATTCGATCCCACGCTGGACGCGGCCTGGTCCGAAAAACTGGCGTCGTTCGGCAGCAGTGAATCGGGTTATAGCCTCTTTCCGTTCAATGTCGCCGCGATCAAATCGCTAGCTTCGAGCGTCCTCAAAATCGGCGACGCCTGGACATTCAATCCACGCGCCTACATCAACGAGGTGTTGAGCAGCACGCTCAGACAGCGCTTTGCCTTCCAGGCTGCCGGCTTCCCGCCCGCCAACTTCCGCAATCCGAAGCTATTGTCCGCAGTGAGCGTCGGTTTGACTTATCAAGGTCTGACACCCGAAAAACTCGGTCGAGTGACATCGGGGCTCGCACACTGGGGTGGCAATCCCAACTCGCTCGATACGGCCCCACCAGCCACACGCAACGTGTTCGACGCGTTCTCGCTGCCATGGCCTTTCGATGCGATCGTGACGCCCAAACCCGAACCGGTCGAGCCGCAACCGCATGGAGGCGACAAAGTGGCACCACCTCCGCCACCGCCACCACCGCCCGAACCAGCGGAAAGCCCATATGCACAGGCGCTCGAGTTGTGGGACCAGAACACGCGCCTGATCAGAACATATCCGGTCAGAACGCGCACCCTGCTCGCCGATGCTCTGAATAAGCGGATGAACTTCGGCGACTACTGCCTGAGCGGGCAGGAAGTCAACCGGGACTGGTTCTGGCTACCGCCCGCCAGCACGATCAGCAATCCCACCAAGGGCTTGAAGATTGAAGTTTCGCCGCCGGACGTGCCTATTTCACCGACTGTCATCGCCGGTCTGAAAGCGCTCGACCGTTGGGACAGCAATGGCAAATCCTGGTCCTATCCCAACGGGGAGACCGACTATGCCGCAGCCAACACCTTATTAGAACGGCTTGAACATCAGATACTCGACATGGTGCTCGATGAGGCCGTGCGCGACACCGGTATTGCCGTGCTCGCACTGCATCGACAGGATTTGCTGCTCGGCCTGACCACGCGTGCGGACAACCCGAGCCTGCGGGACTTGCTTGCCGATGCACCCAAGGAAATCGCCGTCGCAGTCGATGATCTTTCGCAGCAAGTGCGCAGAGCGATGACGACCCGGAAACTGGCGACTGACACGCGCCCCCGACTGCAGGAGCGCCTGCGCCGCTACTTATCGTGCTATCAGGGTGACGGCGGCAAGGTGCTGGCCATCGACAACGAGCGCTTCCGCTTGTCCATTAAGCAGGAAGTTCAGGACCGTTGGGTGTTCGTGCTCAACGGCCATGGCGAGGCTGGCAACGAAGTGCAGGATATGCTCGACCGACTTGAGCCGCAAGCCGTCGATATGATCGTGCGAGACCTCGCAACGGCAGTCGACCTATATTTGCCGGAAGCTGCCGCAGCGTTCGCCGACGACCATGCACGCGTCGCATGGCGAGACGAAATGCGCGCAATCGTGGATCAGGCGAGTCAGACGCCCGCTTGGCCGACCAACTCCGTCGCGCTGAGCGAAGTACGCGGTGCAGTGGATCGTCTGGCGGCCGAGGCGCTCGACCAGGCGATCCAGCGCCTGCGAAAAGTGCAGCCCGTTGACGTGAACTGGGAAACGCATCAGAAACTGGCGGCCCTCTCGCTCGTCCCGTTGCCGCAACTCATCACAATCCACAAGGAAGTTGCCCTGCTTCGGCGCTTCTTCATTGAACTAGACAAGTCCATCAAAGCACAGACCAGTTCGATCGACGATCAGGCAGCCGTCCAGGCGCATGACGCGCTCTTCCAAGATCTGGTTTGGGAGGAATGATGCCAACACTGCTCGAACAGGCTCAACTGACACGAACCGGACTCGATCAAGTCCTCCGTACCAACCAACTACGTTATCACTTGTCAGCCATTCAAAACCGTTCGTCCGAATGGTCCCGCCGCAAGGAAAAGCGCGCCGAACTGCAAGTAAAGTCCGGCTACCTTATGCCACCCGCATCCAAACTGGCCGAGCTTGCAAGCGCGGACGAGGCCACGCGAGCACTATGCGCGGAAGCGCGCGAACGGCTCAGTAAAAGCGACGGTGTCGAAGCGTTGTCGCGCGATGAGTTCTGGATACGACTACTGGCCCAGGCCGACAAAGCCAACAGCCTCAGCAGCGATGCCATCCGCGCAAGCTGGCGCGCGTTGATCCGCGATCTCGGTGAACCGGAAGCCTCCTCGGCACTGCTTGCACGTGAACCGGAGACTCCCGGCAACAAACAGGCGCTCGCCCGATATCGCGAGGTATACACGCTGTACGCTTCGCTTAAGAGCGCTGCCATGCCTCCCGATACCCGGTCGGCGGACGCGCTGCGCCAACACGTCGAAGAATTGCGCAAGATTGTCTCGACGCTGACGCCTACGCCTCAGTCCGTCAAATTGTTCTTCAAGGCAATGGAGGCAGACGGCGCCGCGCTCGATCTCCTCACCGAGGAAGTTCTCATCTGGCTCCGACAATACGACGACACCTCTCGCTTCGTCATCCGTACCCGCACGGTGGGCACATGGCGCTGACTCCCGATCTCACGTTGGCAGAACGCGCACTCGACGAACTGGAGCAGATTGAGGCACGCGCGCTCGTCTGGGGTCTGGTCGACAACGCCCTCGGCGATGACGAAGTGTACGAGGCACTGAACCGTGTCCTCAACGACAAACGGAACGCTGAACTGCGCTACGACGTGGCCTGCAATATCGCCACCGCGCGTGACTTGCGGAACCAGCTCGTCGCGCTCCGCATGATATTCGAAGTACCGAATTCGCAAACCGGCTCGGGTGACCATAGCCCGCGCTGGCGCACGCGTATGGCCGAAGGCGTACGCCTTATCGCGCGGCTGCGCCAGATGTTTCCGCAACACGCGGGGCCCACTCAATGGACCTCCGCGCCGACGCTGGTTGCGGACTACCGCTTCCTGCGCCGCGCCCGCCGTTACCCAAAACGTGATCAGCGGCGCGATGCGGTGATGAGCGTCATCGACACGGCCGTGACCGATCCCCTGTTGCGCTCGGCCGTCGCGCACTGGCTCGATCAGCTGCCGCCGAATGCAGGCATGTCGCGCTTTCAGGTCGATGCCGCCGCGCGCATTCTGGATGGCCTGAACCATCGTGTGCGAGCGGGCACGCTAGTTTCGGCGGGCACCGGCAGCGGCAAGACGCTCGCCTTCTATCTGCCCGCGCTCGCGTGGATCGCCCGGCAGCGGGTGGAGTCGTCAAAGTCGTCGGTTCGTGTCCTCGCACTGTATCCACGTAACGAATTGCTCAAGGATCAACTAGCAGAGGTCTACGAACAGTGCGGCAAGTTCGATGACTGGATCTCGAGCCGCGGCGGCGCGCCGCTGCGAGTCGGCGTCCTGTACGGCGAAACGCCCGGAACGCGTCAAAGCGCGCTCAAGCAAAGCGGCTGGCGATCCAATGGACGCGAATCCGTCTGCCCGTTCTTCGCCTGCCCCAAGCCCGGTTGCGGCGGAGAGATGGTCGTGCGCGCCGAAGACAAGGAACTGGCGCGTGACCGGCTGGTCTGCAAGTCGTGCGGACATTGTGTCGAATCGGACCGGCTCGCATTTACACGTGAAGCCATGGCAAAAGAGCCGCCCGATGTGCTGTTCACGTCGGTGGAGATGCTCAACCGCCATTTATCCAACCCGCAGTTGCGTCATCTGTTCGGCATCGGTCCGAAGGCCCTCGAAGCACCTGGCCTCGTGCTCATGGACGAAGTGCATCTCTACTCCGGCACCTACGGCGCACAGGTCGCGTATCTGATGCGCCGATGGTGGAGCGCGAGCGGCAGACGCTCGAGTTTCGTCGGCCTCTCCGCGACCATCTCCGAAGGCAGGCGCTTCTTCGCCAGTCTCACCGGGCTGGACGATTCCGTGGTGCAGGAGATCAAGCCGCTGGAGAATGACATCATCGATGAAGGCGCGGAGTATCTGCTCGCTCTTCGCGGTGATCCAGTGTCTCAGGCCGCGCTTCTGTCAACCACCATCCAGACGCTGATGCTCGCAGCGCGTCTGCTCGACCCACGCGATCGCTTCGACAAGACCAGCAACCCGTT
Source organism: Paraburkholderia sp. BL9I2N2 (assembly GCF_004339745.1). Lineage (GTDB taxonomy): Bacteria > Pseudomonadota > Gammaproteobacteria > Burkholderiales > Burkholderiaceae > Paraburkholderia. Next base: position 4,108,327 of record NZ_SMGP01000001.1, read on the forward strand.
CTTCGGCTGGCGTGCGTTCGCCTTCACCGATCAGCTGGATGCAGCCAACCGCCTGTTCCGCAATCTTCTGGATGCGGAAGGCCGCCATTTCTCTGGCCACCCGAATACATCGCGTCATCCCGAGGGCGGTCTTGCCCGGCTACGCTCAAGAATGGAGCAGAATCGCCGCTACGATGGCGGCCAGGATTGGCGTGTGCCAGAGCACATCGGTCACAAGTTAGAAGCGCGGCTCGAAATCGCGCGCACCACGGCACTCGACTCTGGCGTCAGCTCTGCCAGCGAAGTCGTGGTGGCTACCGCTGCGCTTGAGGTCGGCTTCGACGATCCGGCCGTCGGCGTGGTCGTGCAACATAAAGCGCCGCGCGACATCGCCTCGTTCCTGCAGCGCAAGGGACGGGCGGGCCGCACGCGTCACATGCGCCCGTGGACGATGATCGTCCTGACCGACTACGGCCGGGACCGTCTCGCCTATCAGGCCTACGATACGCTATTCGATCCCGAGCTTCCGGCGCGTCAGTTACCGCTTTCGAATCGCTACGTGCAACGCATGCAGTCGGTCTATGCGCTGCTCGATGAACTTGGTGATATGACGCACACGGACCCGCTCGGAATCTACGTCTGGCGTGATATGAAAGGGCCGCCCGATGAAGCACTGCTGAAACACTGGGAGCCGCATAACCATCGCGAGCTCAAGGAACTCCTCAAAAGCACCCAGCCCGAGAAAATTTCCGCCCAGTACAACGCATTGCGGACCAAGGCGAAGCAACTCGCGCCGAAAGGCTGGCATAGGGGCGAGAACCTGGAAACATCGGGCTGGTACTGGTTGAAGACGCGCCTCGCTCACAAGCGTCTTCACGATCTACTCAGACACGTCCTAATCCGCCAGGATGCGGCCGAGCGCCTCGCTGCTTCGTTGCAGAAACGCCTTGCGATCCCGCGCGAAGACCTGGATGTGCTGCTGTGGAACCAGCCGCGCCCGCTACTGCTCGGCGCGGTGCCTACCGCCATGCGCCGTCTGCAGATGAACTGGCTGGGCAAGGACGCGGCGCATCCCGACTACAGCGCGGGCCATCCCCTGCCCGACTACATTCCAGCCAATCTGTTCGATGATCTGAGCCTGCCCGAAATGCGCCTTGCTCTGCCCGGCGAGGCAGCGGACGACCACTATCTGCCGGTCCAGCAGGCGCTGGGCGAGTTTGCGCCCGGCAAGGTCTCGCGTCGTTACGACCTTGCGCTCTGGCTGGGTGTTTCAGCGCAAACGCTCAAAAGCTACCTCGACATGAATCAGGAGATCGTCGAGCAAGATGCGGATATCGGAGACTGGTATCAAATGCAGGGCGAGCGGCCGTTCCATCGCATGGAAGGCGGCAAGGTGGTCGAGTATCAAGCCTTTCGTCCCCGCACCGCGCGCCTGCAGGCAGCCCCCGCACGCAGCGCCGGCTTGCCCGAGATAAACGACACCACAAATGCGCAGCTCAAATGGAGCTCGCATCTCGAAGGGCCGCGCGACGGTACGGAATTCCGACCGCCCGAGCATATCGGCGTGAGTCGCCTTGTCAGCTCAATCGTCGCACATACGCACGCGGGGCAGTCTGCGGCGCTGATGCGGCGGTACGCAATCGCATCGCGAGCCGATATGCGCATGCGGATCGGCAACACGTCGCACCGCCTGACCGTCGACTGGCGCTTCACACAAGAGGGCAAACCCTCCGGCGTCGGCTTCGAGATCGATGCGGACGCGCTTCTGATCGTGCTGAATCTACCGGCCGAGTTGCACAAGAGCATCGACTGGTCGGATGAGGCACGCGTGCGCGCCGCCCGTGCCGCACGCTACAACTGGGAAGCGCAGCATTGCCCGAGCTTCGTTGAGACCGTAGCCAATCCGTTTCTGCGCGGCTGGATTGCACAGATTTTCCAGATTGCGGCTATTCTGGTGGCCACCACGGAGAAACTGTCACTGACGGTCGCGTTGAACGAGGTCGCCAACGGCGCACGCATGGAAATGCTGCAGGGCGTGCTCTCCACGGTATTCCAGATGCCCGAGACAGAGCCTGGCGATGAAAGCCCCGATCGCCTCAGGCAAGCGCTCACTGAAGCGCTCGGTCTCGAAAGCGTGCGGCTCGCCGTGCGGGACGCGGCACGCGTACTCGTCGCGCCGATCGACGCAGAATGGGAAACGTGGCTGTCCCGCACCCTGCGCGCCACTCTCGGAGCCGCCTGCTTGGAGGCCATTCAGCAGGCCTGCCCACAGGTCGATCCGGAAGGACTGATCGTCGATATCGATCCCGGCATACGCCTCGACGGCACTGCGCCACAGCGAGCGGAGATCTGGATCTCGGAGACCAGCCCCGGCGGAAACGGCATGATCGAACAGGTGGTCGAACTGCTCGCTTCGCGTCCCGACAGTTTTTACCGGCACGTCGAGGCCGCGCTAGAAGCCAGTGATCTCGAGTCGACCAACACGCAGTTAAAACAGCTGGTGGAATGGCTCGGCGGCAACGATCGCAAAGCCGAAATCGTCGATGCGGTCATGCGCGTGCGTAATGCCGCTAGTCCAACCACGGCGCAGGCAGAATTCGCCCGTCTGCGCGCGGACTTGGTGCGACGCGGGCAAGCGGTATTCCACGGCTACGCCGTGGCCCTGAGTCTGCGCATGCTGAGGCCCGGAACCCCCGAGGAAATCGATCGACTGATTGCCGAGATTCATGGTCACTGGACGCAACTCGAACACCTGCACGGCATCGAGATCGATGTTCGGGTGATGTGCGCGGTCTACAGCAGCGACACGCGCTTGGACACCGCCTTTATGTCCTCTGGCCTCGTTTTGCCCGCTAGCGACCGCGAAAGCTGGCGCTTCGGTGTGCTGATGGGTCTGTTGTGGCCACAGGGCCACGCACTGCGCGCGGTAAATCTGCCGCTCTCGAATCGATTCGTGCCAAATATCGCGACTGAGCGTCTGCTGCTCGGACAATGGCTTACGCAACGCCAAGCACCGATCGATCCGAGCCAGCCGGGTTGGCTGGAAAGCGCGCGCGAGCAACTGATCGCTCGCTCTGAGGCAGTATTTGCGGTGGCGGCTGCCCAAGCGCATGAACTCGTCCCGACGATCATCCGCACACTGACCGTCGAGCCGATCCACTTCGATTATCTGAACGTTTTCGCGACGCTGTCTTCGGTCAGGCGACGTGAAGACACGATCGAGCTCCACTTCTCGATTCCGGAATCCGCATGAGTACCTCCCGAAGCATTTTCAAGTCGGCCACGTCCGCACCGGAAGCCGTGCGCAACGCCTTGGCGGCGGTCTTCGCCAAGGAGTTGCTGGCGCCGAGCAAAACGGTACATCTGCTTGCACCGTGGATCAGCAATATTGTCATCTTTGATAACAGCATAGGCAGTTTCAGCGGGCTCAATCCCGAATGGAGCCGGCGCGAGATTCGCCTGGTCGACGTTTTGGTGGCAATTGCTTCCAATGACACGCGGCTCGTGATCCGGGTCCGCGCAGAGAATCACAACAAGCCATTCGAAAAACGCCTCTTTGGCGCGCTGGCGGATTCCGGACTGCAGGACAAGTGCGACTGGAAGGAAAGCAATACCTTGCATACCAAGAGCCTGCTTACTGACCACGTGTTGATCGCTGGATCGATGAACTTCACGGAGCGCGGCATCTCGCTCAACGAGGAACACGTGACGCTGGAATTCGATGGAGAGCGTATAGCGCAGGCCAAGATGGAGTTCCAAGACCATGGCATCTGAGCATCAGTTACAGTTGGCGCAAAGTGCGGCCGCGTGTCTCGATGCGTTCTTCGCCGCGCCCAATCTGTTCGTGCTTCCGGCCGCGGGACACGATAATACCGGCGACCAAAACGCCAATGAAGTCCCCGAAGCGCTGGTCACTGCGATCCAGCGTACACGCAAGGGCGAAGCCGATCTGCCCATGCTGCTGCCATTCCGCCGCGCGGCGGACGAACGTGTGACCTGGTACGCGTGCGCGCGCGACAAGCCGGGCGAGCGCGCAGTCCGCGCCGATCTCGATGCATTCGTCGGCCCAGGCTTCGCAGATTTCGACGTTTCGACAGTCCCCCCTACGGATGCCGACGGTCTGTTCACGAAGCACGGTTTTCATGCGGTGCGCTTCACCGCGAACCGACCGACGTTCGACAAGCAGATCGTCGAGCAGTGGTGTGTGTATTGGGCGCTGTTGCAGCGCAAACCGAAGCGCCGGAAGCTGGAGCATCGGACGTTCGCGCAGTTGCGCGCGGCGCTCGACTGGGCCTTGCTTGCAAAGAACGAGGCCGAAGCCAGCGCCGCCGTCTCGGCTTTGCGCGAACAGCACGGTCTGAGCGCCGAGAACCGTGCATTCCTGGACATTCGCATCGCGGCGTCGTTCGGCCGATGGGACGAGATCCTCGACCACGAAAACTTTTCGCATCTGCTCAAGTTGCGGCTGCCTCCGGAAACCTTCGGCGACATTTGGGAAGCGCTGTACGAAACCTGGATTCGTCCGCAGGAGGCGTCCGGTGATCCTGAGCGGCTCAAGAAGGTCTTCGAAACGCAGGTTCGCCCGGCCGCCGGCCATCTGCTGCGTTCGCTGGGACGCTCGCGTCGCCCCGCCGCGCTGAAGTCGTTCGTGCTGCATGAACTGTCGCAGACCCGGCCCGCCGTCGATCTCTGCGCTCAATGGTTGGCCGAACTCGGTGACGATGCATTTGGCCCCACCACGGCAGCTATCGGCGGGCTGATCGACGCGCTCACCCCAAAGCACGGGTTCGACGCAGCGTGCGAGGACATGAACCTCGAGCGCTACGAACAGGCCTACGATCTGCTGTGGTCACTCGATGACGGCACGGATGTGTTGATTGCCTTGCTTCGTTGCGCGAAGGAAATCGACGATCCCGAGCGCGCTGGGCAAACCGTCGGGCGAGTGCAGGCGAGCGATTCATCGATACTCGCGGCGGTCCAGCAGACCCGCACGCGTCTGCTGAGCGACGTCACACGTCTTGCCGCAAGCAGGCCGCCCGAAGACCTGAGGGCTCAGTTACTGGTGGAACCCGAGGGCGAACGGACTGCGGCTAACAACGTTGTCGAGTTCTGGCGCGAACTCGCGAACACCGACGCGCTGGTCAAGATCGATGACGCCATGCAACAGCGTCTGGTGCAAAGCATGGAAGATGAGGTGCTGAGCAACTCCGGAACCTTTGACGCGCTTCTCCCAGTCTGGTTTGGCTGGATCATCGAGCGCGCCAAGCCGCACGCTCCGTTCATGCCGCTGTACGAACAGTTGCTCGACACCATGTGGGTGCGCGACAGTTACGGAGAGAGTGAACTCGACCTCATCAAACAGGCGGCACTGCATGTCGTACGGGCAGGCCCGACGCCCGAACAGTACAATCAGTTGATGGAGCGACTGCAGCGCATATTCGATGCCGTGCGCTCACCTCAATCCATGTCTTGGGCGCTCGATCTCGCCGATGCGCTGGTGATCGCTCCATCCCGCGACGAGCAGGCGCGCAATCAGTTGCTGGTCGCCATTCTAAGTGCAGGTAGCGAGTTCTTTTCCCGTCTCGCCGATACACAGAAAGCTCTTTTGCGGTTGCTGGCGAGCGAAATGCCGATTCCCATCACGCTGCCAACGCATGAGGTGATGAATGTCGACCAGCCAGAAGGGACCGATTCGGAGGCGCGGGTCATGATCTACAGCCTCGACAGCCAGGCGACCCGACGCGCAATGGATATGCTGAAAGCGCTGAGTCCGAAACTCAAGATCACGACGAACTGCGACACGGAATGCACGCAGCGCCTGCGTCAAAGCTCACGGCATGCCGACTTCGTGTTCTTCGTATCGAGCGTGGCCACCCATCAAGCGTTCTTTTGCATCAAGGACGCACTGCGTACGCCCGATGCGCTGTGTCATGTTCAGGGCACGGGAACGACGCGCATCGTGGAAACGGTGATGAAGCAGATTCAGGCGGCAAGGTAACAACAATAGCAGAACGGAGCCCTCTTAAAGAAGCGCGCCTGATCTACTGATTTCCGTATCTTGACCAGCTGGTTCGCACCCTTTCCACTTGGTTATGCTGTCGGCGTTGCATTCAGATTGTCATTGCAGACTTAAACAATTCAAACTCACGCGCATGCCTTCAAACAGAAATCTTTGGATTCTGCCCGCCGTTTTTAACGCCTTCATCGGCAAGGAAATCGATTACTATCCGCGGCAGCAGGGTGAGACCGTTTCACCGGATACGTACCTTCCAAAGATAGCGAGTGAATTACAACGGCTCGACGATCTCGGAGTAATCGATGGGAGTTATTTGGATCGGGCAAAGGACTCTCTCAAGGAGGTCAAGGATCTTACGGAATATCAGGACCAGAAAGCTGCAAGACTGTTGACCATCGTCGCCTTCCTTACTGCTGCAGCGGGAGCATTATTCTCCAAGCTATTGGATGCTTATCCGCTTCATCAAACTTTCCTATTGTCCCCAATCAAAGGGGCTTTTCTCGGTGGTGTTTATTCGCTTTTTGGACTATTTCTTTTGTGCGTTGCGTGTGGTGCTTTGATCATTTTCCACGCGACGCAGACAAGATTTGTATGGCCAAAAGAAAAATCGGAAGAGGCTACCTACGACTCCGCTAATTCGTTCCTTTTCTATCGGAGCATCCTGCGGACAGACCCCGTTGGCTGGGCGCGGTCGTTTGTAGACAGCACTTCAAAGAAGGAGGATGGCAATAGACTAACCTCGAGTTACTACAAGAATTACGTTTCGGAAGCCTACCTCGTCGCGGCGAAGCTCGGAGACAAGTTGAGATATCTCCAACCGGGACAGAAATTGCTCCGATTGGCCATCAAATTGTTGGTGATTTGGCTTCTGCTGCTGTTCGTCGTGGCCCTCTGGATCCCCAAGGTGACAAATAGTCCGGTTACACAGGTATCTGTTGTGCCGCTTTGCTATCCGTGCGCGCCCCCATTTGCTGCGCTGGGGGCCGTCGCTCCGGCAACGGATGTCAACGATTCTGGTGATATGAAAAGACATGTAAGCGGGTCTACCCTGCCCGCTGCTGCTGAATCGAGCCCCGCCGCAAGTGATACAGTGAGAACGATCAAGCAATCAGGAAGAGGATGTACTCATGATCATGCCAGTTGTTCTATGCGACGCCGACAACACGCTGTGGGACACTGACGCGGTTTTTGCTGACGCTCAACGGGCGCTCTTGGAAAATATTGAGTCAATGATCGGTGCGCAATGCGACCGCCCGGATCGCCTTGATTTTGTCAGACAATACGACCAGGCATTGGCCCTAATACATCATCTGCACCTGCGATATCCTCCGCACCTTTTGGTGTTGGCGTTAACCGAAGGTCTTAATGGAAAATCGCCAGAGACAGCGGCGATTCAGATCGTCTCAGGAATATCTCAAGCCGGTCCCATCTCGCTGGAGGCAGCTGAAGAACTCGGGTCGCTTTTTCAAGAGCGCCTGAAGGTGATTCCCAGGTTACTGCCCGGGGTGCGAGACGGCTTGAGGCTCGCACTGCAAAAGGACGTTCCGATCTACATGCTTACCGAAGGTCGAATCGACAAACAAAAGCGAATCATCGAAAGCCACAAATTGTCCGAGAATTTCAGGGCAGTACTAGAGATGACCAAATCGCTGCAACAATACGAACGTCTCCGCAGCAGATTTCTTCCAGCAGAGGTTGTGGTACTTGGTGACCAGTTGGATCGCGACATCGACCCCGCACGTGCGGCAGGATGTACAACGGTGTATGTGCCGGGTCGATTCACACCATCTTGGAACCTTAGCAAAGGTTCACAGCACGCATCTTATCAGGCTGAGAATTTTGAAGATGCCATGATTTGGATCATTAATCGCGTTGTGCCCTATTTCAAGTCATCGCGAGTGGCGGACACGTAACTGCACGCAGCATTTTTATTATCACTAATTCGGCATCGAGCCCTACGTTTGGCCGAGTACCCTTCGTTAGTCCATAATCGCCGTCGCTGAATCCAAATCGCAGCAGTCCCCGCTCGCGGGCCGCTCCACCCGCACCTTCGAAATATTGGGTAACGCACGCGACAAACTCCGGTAGATGAACGCGCATAAGCCCTCAAGTGTCGCGGCGCCGAGCCCAGGTACCTCATCGAGAAAGCGATGATCGAGTTGGTCGCGTACGTGTTCGATCTCCCTGCGCAGCAAGCCTAGGTCGACCACCATTCGTGTAGTCGGATCCGGACGGCCGCGCACGAAGATTTGCGCATGATACGTGTGCCCGTGAACGCGGCGACTGCCCTCGGCGTCGACCTCCCGATGTAGCGTATGCGCAGCCTCGAAGTAGAACTTCTGGCTGAGTTCGTAGTTCATCTGTTCCGGTGCCACTTCATATTCCCCCATCGTTCAGAAGCTAGCGTCGATCGACAACGCACTTATCAGACCACTGCTTGCTGAAACGACTCGAAACCCTTTTGCCGCAGTTCGCATGCGGGACATTCGCCACAACCGTAGCCCCAATCGTGCTGAGCGGTACGATTTCCGACGTAACAGGTATGCGTCTCGGTACGAATCAGATCAACGAGCGTCTCGCCGCCCAGACGATCCGCCATGCGCCAAGTATCCGCCTTGTCGATCCACATCAGTGGCGTTTCGATGACGAGCGGTTGATCCATGCCGAGTGCGAGCGCGACTTGAAGTGCCTTCAACGTGCTATCGCGACAGTCCGGATAGCCCGAATAGTCCGTCTCGCACATTCCGCCCACCAGCACCTGCAATCCGCGACGATAAGCCAGCGCGCCTGCCAGTGTGAAAAACAGCAAGTTGCGGCCAGGCACGAAGGTATTCGGCAGACCGTCCGATGCAAATTCAATGGCCTTGCTTTTCGTCAGGGCCGTGTCGCTAATCTGCCCGAGGATCGAAAGATCAAGCATGTGATCGTCACCGAGTTTTGCCCGCCATGCTGGAAATTGCTCACGCAACTGTCGCAGCACTTTCACGCGGCACTCCAATTCCACCGAGTGTCGTTGCCCATAGTCGAACCCCACCGTCTCGACATGCTCATAGCGGTCGAGCGCCCATGCCAGGCACGTTGTCGAGTCTTGCCCGCCGGAGAAAAGAACGATTGCGCGCGTTTTCATGATGAACCTTAAATGGCTAGGAGTTCGCAACTAGACGGTGTTGACGAAGCGCTCGCTTCATCGACCGGACAAGATAGTTGGTGAGCAGGTCAATATCGCTTGGGGTGTTCTGAATGCCGTTCCAGGGACGCTCATCATTTGGTGCGAGACGCCACTGGCCGCTAGTCCACGATGTGTATTCCTTTAGTAGCACAAGGCCATGTTCGAACTCCGCCTGCGTGGTTGCTCCTTCGCTGGAGTAAAGAAACTCCATCACGAAGCCCATCGCCACTAGCCCGGCTCCGTGTCGCAAACGCGAGGTCTTCGGACTCATACCGATCCATTCGCTGCCGAATACCTCGGTAACTGCCCCAAAAAACGCATTCACGAAGTCGTATGCGCGATTCTCGAAGTCGCCATCTTTGATGAACTCGCGAATAGCGCCGTCCGACGCCGAGTTCATAACGACCTTCTGCATGGCCGTATCGCTCAGAACCCCCTTGGGATTGGTGTGCTGACGTATCTCTCCTCGAAGCGCCGAGTTACGCGAGAAATTCAGTCTGTCGACGATGCGTGCAGCAAATTTGCGAGCCGTGAATCTTTCCGGCAGACCTTCGACGTTCGGCAGCAGTTCGTAGATCAGCGTCTTGGGCAAAGGTCGCGTGTTGTTGACTAACACGAATTGCTGACGCAGTTCGTTGTAGTCCTTGCAGATCAGCGCCGACACGAAAACCTGAAATCCCGGCTTCGTGATGCCCGCCAGCGCGCTCAGCCGCTGCTGACCGTCCACCACGAAGCCCGGCTTACTGTCGGCCGCTTTGATCTCGATATCCACCACGCCATCGCTTCTGTCCTTGACCTTGACGCCACCGATAAACGCGACAATCAGCGCGTTAGGCAGTAGTGCATCTTCGCGTCGAAGATAGTCTCGAATCTCCTTAATGTGCGAGGCTATCTGATGTCTCTGAAAGCCACGCAGTTCCCCACTCTCCTCGCGCCCGACTCGCTCGATTTCCGAGAAAGCCAATATCTGCTCGGGCGTGGCGGCAAAAGTGAAAACATCATGTTCCGCGGCTTGCGACGCGCGAATGGCCTTGAATCGATAGACACTCACCGGTGCTTCTCCAGGGTACGTTGTACGTGCTTGTGGTAAACGCCCAGATTGTGAAATCCACGACGCTTGTTTCGATTGCTCGAACGGAAAATAATGACCTCGACGCCAGCCTTGTTGCAAATGGAACAGTTGCAACGCTTCCACGGCGCGTCTTCCAACGTGCGTTCAACCAACGCCCGCATCTTCATCAGATCTTTGTAGTGAGCCTCGGGCGACACACTGTCCGCGAGCGTGAGGAACTGTTGATAGTCCATTACCGCGTCGAGCGCTTCTTTCACCTTAACTCCACCGCTGTCGAACCGACGTAGCGTGGTGAGCGCCTTTTCCTCGCGACGCTGCAAGTCTTCCGAACTGAGTACGCCACGCTTAATGCCTTGCATCAGTCTAGCGTTTTCAATAGCCTGTGGAATGCGAATGGCGGCGTAGTAATCCAAGCCGCCTTTCGGCGAGTCGATGTAGTAATTGGCCTTTGCGTCCTTGAACGCACGAATGAGCGGCGAAGTCGAATCGAAACTGGTGATCCCGAAGTTCGTAAACTCGTGAATTGTGTCTGCCTTGGCGAACCCGAGAAGATGAATCTTGGTTTCTGGCTTGATCGCGCTTCGTAAGGCATGCAGCACCTGTTTGATGACATCTACCTTAAGCGGAACGAGACCTCCGATGCCAAGATAGCGGTAGCCCATCCTCTCCAACTCCACCGCCGCCGCGGCCATGCTTCGGGGTGACCACCCTTGGACCGCACCAAGCGGTTCGAACGCATGCCCTTCGGACGCTGTGAGTTTGATGAACTCCTGCGCGTTGGCAAGCGTGATTTCGTACCGCTCGACAATGCTCCCGTCAATGTCGCTCGCGGGCGGATTATCGGTCAGGCAGTCAAAGATGATGTGGTCGGGGGAAACCCCGTGTGTAAAGCCTGCGTCGAGATAGAACTCGACTACTTCATTTGGAGGGTACGCAGGAGTCTGGTTGTCAGCGTACGCAAACGCGCCACAGTCGCCCATCACCATTGCATCCTTGAATGGCGCTCCACCATAGCGAAGGAACTTACGCACGCCATCGCGCAACATGCGTTGCTCTTCAGCAGTCGAATAACGAACCTTCGATTTTGGAACGCCAGCCGCTTGGCGGACCGCGCTCATCGCTACAAGGAGGCCATCGTACGGAGCCGGAGTCATCAACTCGTGCGCGTACATGTCATCCCAGTAGCGGCGACGACCGGGTGCGTTGCGATCGTTAATAAAGTCGTACTCGGGATCGACGTAATCCTGAGTGTCGGAGTAAAGGAATTTCATTGTTTCATCGAACTGGTGTAAATCTGCACCAGTGTGTCTTGGAGTCTTCTAATATCGCGCGGGACGCTCTGGATCTCATTCCACGACACGCCGAGCGCCTCCCAAGTTCCATTGGTCCAGCGGCAAGCGGGCGCGACTTTCTCAAGTTCTTTGCGGACTGTTTTATAGTCTTCGCTCTGTCCAGCCAAGCGGGCGTAGATTCTATCCATCAATACGCCCATGGCTTCGATACCCGCTGAGTGCATAAGCCTGCTGCGTTTCGGGTCAACTCCCCAAGCATCAGGAAAGACATCGCGTACAGCTGACCAGTATGTGATGAGGATCTTATACATGCCGCCGACATCTACGCCTTCCCGTCCCAATCCCTTGTAGGGCGCCAACGCACCAAGCGGATTGTTCATGCTATTGCGTATCATGGTAATGATCGCGGTATCCGTAATTACGCTGACATTGCTACTTTTCTCCGAGATGCGCTTAATAAGCTTGTGAAATGGTGACTCCGGATCACGATTAAGCAGACTACAAATCTCCGACGGTACCTTCCGCGCGCTCAGTTCTCGCGGCAAAAGAATGCTACGTGTTTCAGGTAGTAGTTCGTTGATCAAACGCGTCGGCAAGGGACGCGCCTTATTAACTAGAATGAACTGCTCACGCTGAACTTCCAAGTTATCCGAGACAAAACCGACGACTGGTACCGGAATGCTCCTCCTTCCCGCTTGTGCCAAGGCTAGCGAACGCTGCTGACCATCGACAATCCATGCAACCCGTCGCCCCTCGTCATAGACAGGGATCGTCAAAGTACCAGCCTGCGCAATTCCCTGATCTCCTGTGGGCTTTGTACCGCGAGCGGCGGCGAAATGAACTGCCGGCGACATCGCAAGGATGATCGCGTTCGGAAATAGGACATTGCCCTGATTCAAATAGTCAACGATACCTTTGACGTGGGTTCGAATCTCCGGTCGCTGAAAGCCTTTCAGGACATCCGATTCGTCGCGGTCTACCCTCGATATGTCCGCCACCTTTACGATGTCTGACCCATGAATGAAGAAAGCATAAACATCCAGGCCTTCACCCTGGGTCGTACGCAGTGCTCGCACCACGATCTCATTCCTAGCCATGCCGACGTTAGCCCTTTGTGTCGAGTTCTTGCTGGAGTTCACACCAAAGACCGCGAAATCGCCCTTGTTCACACGCAACCAACTCTTCATCGCGCAGGTAACGCAGCAATCGTGTTGATGCTCCATCAAACCGGCGCCAGTTCTTTCGTAGAAGCGCCAGAATTTCTGCATCGGTTTTCTTTTCCCGTACGGGAACAACGGGCTTCTTCAAATTCCGCATTGCATTCGCCACAGTTGCCCTAGCCTCTTCAGTGGAGAGTCGATGACCGCCCAGCACTTCGATGAAGTGGCGCAACGCCCGCTGCGCGAAATCAGTTCGCGTACCCGCGTAGGCCGAACCCTCCAGGCGCTCGTCGTACGGCAGAGCGACGTGGCGAACATTGTCAGGCAAGAACGTCCGACCATGACCCGAGGTGACAATGCGAATCCGGCTGATTTGGGTTTTGGTCAGGGAAGCCAGATCCTGAGCGATCAGGGCGACGTAACTTCCCGGCAACGCGAAGAGCGCCAGGGCGTCCGGATGTCGGTCAAGCAATGCTGGAACAGAATGCTGGCCTCCCAACTCTGCCGTCAATGCTGCCCACCAGTCACTCGGCTCTTTACCCAACTGGATGAGCAAGGGTTTTAATGAATTCGTACCCTCGGAGACCGTCAGGTCGTACGACGGGATACGATCTGCGGCATCAACCACGCCGAGTCCCGCGGAGATGATGTGTAACGTGCCTTTTAGAGTCGCAGTTACGCGCTGCGCCTCCGTAAAGGCTCGCCCCATGTAAACGTCCCGAGCCTCACTCGACGGCCTTGCCTTCCGAACAGCTTTGGCCCAACGGGCTGCAACAGTGGCAAGCGGACCGCTCGTTTCGACTGCGGCTAGGGCGACACCTACGCCACTCTGACGCTTTCTGTTGGTGCAGTTGGTAACAACAATCGCTTTGTGCGCCATAACTGCACCCATAGTCAAAAAAATCCCCATCAAAACTGCACACCGAATTGCTCGATAGTGTCGCATTTTTCGGAGGAAAATTCCATATTTTCAGTGAGATACAGGGGTTTTAGTGATGGAGATGTGTAGCTCCGGCGCAACGGTGGGTGACGGAAAAGGTCGGAAAGGAGACCGCAATGAGTGATCGAACCAATGAGATCCAGAAAGCGCTGGGATCTGTGGCCATGCTGGAACACTTCGGTGCGCCAACGCTGGCTTCGATACCGGCAGGTGCACCACTTGGTTTTACGCTGTGAGCATAGCCTGGCGCTGAGACCGTGCTATCGTGCCAACGCCGCCTCTTGCTCGCTGCCCCCTAGTCGTGGACTGCTCAAATGACGGACATCCCTCTGGATGGATCAGCGGTCGATGTACGACTCAAAAAAAGGGCCAGAATCAGTGCTTCCAGTGCACCAAATATCCACAAAACAGTTTTCGTTTGTTAGTTAGAAGACCGAATAGATCATCATCTTGAGACGAAAAGGCTGACAGAAACCATGCTCTTAGGGGACCCGCGGGTCACATACGGTGCCGGTATTCTCATCGCCATTGCGCTCCCAGCGCTTGAATGATAGACAAGCCGCTTGCTTCTCGATTGCGGCAGGTCTCGATCCGTTTTACGACCTCATCAAAGGCAACCAAGGCGCGATTAATGGAGGGCCCGTTGTTCGCAGAACTGTTGGGTGGCTACGATGATTTGCATCGGGAAAGTGTGGTTGGCTGTTGATCTATGGGACATGCGCGCCGGTTTCGAAACCGCGCTGGTCAATGTAATCAAGCTGTTCGGCGTAGCGCATCCGCGCCACGCGCACTCGTTCATTAATCGCGGTGCCAACCGCGTGAAAGTATTGGTTCACGGCGACATCGGTATCTGGCTTGCCGCGCGCCGATTGCGTCAGAGGCGGTTCGCATGGACGAGCAGCGACGAGTCCAAACAGTACGCACTCACGCACGAACAACTGGCGGGCCTGGACATCGGGCTCCTTGCTCAGCGTCGGTCTTATGCACGTGACGGCTCTCCGTCCGACGGTCCCGTCGCGTGATCAGCATTTGCTGATGGTCGGCTAAATAAATGAGCCAGCAACTTCCCACGACTCAAAATTCTTTCAAACACATATCACCGCTCTGAGCACGGCCGTAGGCTGCCCGCTCCGCCCTCGCAATTCCGTGTGGGCGAACGAACATCTCTGGGAGCCGTGATGCCTAGCTACCCTTCTCCTTTTGAATTTCTGATCACCTTCGCCGTTATCTTCGTCGCCGGCGTGCTCACGTCGGTTGGCATGCGTCAATATGCCAACAAAATCCGGACGGAAGCCGCGGCCCATGAATGATCACCATCCGTTTGGTCCGTTCGACGAAGAAGAGGAACTGTCGCACTCTGGCCCGCCCCGACCTGACTCAAGTGAATTCCCGCACTGCCGTCCGGGCGCGGGCCTTGTTTATCCGTGCCCGCGTTGCCAGTCGCTGCTTACGGAACAACGTCACGTCGCACGGCGCATCGGTGGTGCAGTTGGCGCGGCGGCTGGTGCGACAAGCGCCGTCGCCATTGCGTTGTCTGGCGCGGAAGCCGGCGCCATGGCGGGCCTGATCGCAGGCCCGATCGGTGCGGCATGCGGCGGGGTGGCTGGCGCTATCCTCGCCGGGCTGATCGCCGGCGCCGCCGGTTGCGCGACCGGCGCGGCGTTTGGCGAAGCCTTGGACCAAAAGGTCTTCGACAACTGGCGGTGCCTTGCTTGCGGACGCACCTTCAGCGTTCAGCCACACTAACCACTTCACCGCCTCCCTTCATTCCCATCACCCGGCTTCGGTCGGGCTTTATGCACTCTGTTTTTGCAAAAGGAGTCTCCATGCATCTCGTTCAATCGATGGCTTACGTCGGCGAAACCCCGTGGCACGGTCTCGGCAACCAGCTTTCGCCGAAACAGCCAATCGAAGTCTGGGCAAAGCAGGCCGGCATGGACTGGAACATCGAATCGGCCGAGGTCCGCTTCGTGGCCGGTGTCACCAGCGCTACCGGCAGTCTCGGTTCTATCCACGCCTTTCCCGAGCAACGTGTGCTGTACCGCTCGGACACCAAGGAACCGCTGTCAGTCGTGTCGTCGAGATATCAGATCGTTCAGCCAAGCGAAATACTTGAGTTCTATCGTGACCTCACGGAAGTCGGCGGCTTTGAGCTGGAGACGGCCGGCGTGCTCAAGGGCGGCAGGAAACTGTGGGCGCTCGCCCGCACCGGCCAGTCGGTTTCACTCAAGGGCCGCGACGAGGTGAACGGTTACCTGCTGCTCGCTACTGCCTGCGACGGCACGCTCGCGACTACAGCGCAGTTCACGTCGGTTCGTGTCGTCTGCAACAACACTCTGGCAATTGCGATCGGCGACAACACCGGCGCCGTCAAGGTACCGCACCGCAGCCAGTTCGATGCGCAGGCCGTGAAGTGCCAGCTCGGCATCGCGATCTCGTCGTGGGACGGCTTCATGGCCCGCATGAAGGCACTGGCTGAATGCAAAGTCAGCGACACCGTCGCCGAAACATTCTTCCAGCGCGTGCTCACCTATCCGGCAAGCGGTCAGAACACGCCTGCGCCGACCACCAACGACAGCGCGATCAAGGCTGCCCACGCGCTGTATGCCGGTCGCGGCCGGGGCGCCACCCTGCCCTCGGCGTCTGGTACGGCATGGGGCCTCGTTAACTCAGTCACGGAGTTCGTCGATCATCAGCGCCGTGCGCGCAGCCACGATCATCGGCGCGACGCCGCATGGTTCGGCGCCGGAGCCACCCTTAAACAAAAGGCATGGGACGAAGCCATGAAACTTGTCGCGTGAGATTTTCCATTGCGGCATACAGCCCGGCCGGGATCTTCCCCGCCGGGCATTTTTCATTCTGGAGGTGTTCATGTCTCAACCCGAAAAGGCTGGACGTGGCAGGAACCGTCCGGCATTACGTCTCGTGGAAACGAGAAACCTCTCACGTAACGAATGGCTTGATGTGAGGAAAAACGGGATCGGCGGATCGGACGCTGCCGCAGCTGTGGGCCTGAATCCGTATATGAGCCCGCTCGAACTGTGGCTCATCAAGACCGGGCGCGATGCGAACCTGCCACGCCCCAATTCGGACGACACGACCGAACCCGTGTACTGGGGCACGCTGCTGGAACCCATCGTTGCCGCGTCATACACGAAGCAGACCGGCAACAAGGTCCGGCGGATCAACGCCGTGCTCCAGCATCCGACGATCCCGTTCATGCTCGCCAATATAGACCGTGAAGTCGTTGGCAATTGCGATGTGCAGCTACTCGAATGCAAGACGGCGGGCGAGTTTGGGGCTCGGTTGTGGCGCGATGGGGTGCCGGAATACGTTCAGCTTCAGGTGCAGCATCAACTGGCCGTGACTGGAAAGCAGGCGGCCGATGTCGCGGTGTTGCTTTGCGGGCAGCGATTAGAGGTGCATCGCATTGAGCGCGACGACGGGCTCATTGCCCGTCTGATCGAACTCGAGGCCGCGTTCTGGCATTTCGTGGAAACCGATACGCCGCCGCCAGCGGACGGCTCGGATTCGGCGGATCGTGCGCTGCGCTGTTTGTTTCCCGGTGCCGGCGGCACGGTCGATTTCACAAACGACCGCAAGCTGTCGGCAGCGTTTGCCGATCTGGTCGCCGTACGGGCCGAGATCGAAACGCGCCAGCAGGTCGAGGCGCAGTTGAAGCAGACCATTCAGCAGGTGATGGGCGAGGCCGACCAGGCACTGTTCGAGACAGGCTCCGTTTCGTACAAACGCAGCAAAGACGGCTCCGCCATCGATCTCAAACGGCTGCTCGCCGATCAGCCGCAACTTGCCGCGCGGTACTCACTCACGAAGCCGGGTTCACGCCGGTTTCTGATCTCCGTCTGATCTGGCGGCTCGCTGTACTGCCCCCCTTCGTTCCCATGCTGTTCTGTTTGCATTCAGGAGAAAGCCATGCTCAAAGGTTTGGCAATCACGCCGCCCGTGGTCGGGCGGATTTCCATCGGCCGTGTCGTCGAGAAGAACGGCAAAAGGCTTCCCGAGAAGGATGACCAGTTCACGATTACGACTCAAATCCACGGGCGGGACGGATGGCTATTGCACCCCTTGGACTCGGAATTGCGGAAGCTCTGCACCGGCAAGCTGAGGTCGATACCCGTGCGGTTTCTGTTTGCTGACCCAGATCTCAACCTGCGTGCCGAGTATTCGCTGTTCGAGCGAGAAACCGGCCGGCCGGTGTGCGTCGGCAACGGTGAGTCATGCCGGCGCGTTGGCAACGACGGCATCGAAACCCTGCCGTGCCCATCGCCGGACGGCTGCGCATTCGGCCAGAAAGGTAGCTGCAAGCCATATGGCCGCCTCAATGTGCTGCTCGGAGATGAAGACGAGACGGGCAGTTTCATCTTCCGGACGACGTCGTTCAACTCGATCCGGACGCTCGCCGCGCGCCTGCACTATTTCAGTGCTGTATCCGGCAACCTGCTGGCCTGCCTGCCGCTAGAGCTGAAGTTGCGTGGGAAGTCGACGACGCAAAGCTACCGGTCGGCGATCTATTACGTTGACCTCGGCGTGCGGACCGGCAGCACGCTCGAAGAGGCGATCATACAGGCGCGGGAACTTGACGCCCGGCGTAAGTCGGCTGGATTCGATCAGACGGCACTTGACGCGGCCGCACGTGCCGGGTTTGGCAACGGCGCGTTCGAGGAGAATGCGGAAGATGGTGCTGCGGTCGTCGACGAGTTCTATCCGGCCGAGGTTCCGAGTGGCGACGACAAAGGTAATGTCGAGACCGGAGCACCAACGGCTTCCGGCCTGAAGGCCCGGCTGGATCAACGGGCGGCGTTACTTGGGGGGAACGCAGCATGACCGCGTTACGCCCTGCCAAGCTTCTCGCCGTTACGGCGACGGGTACGGCGGTCTGCCTGTCAGTTCTGGCGGGCTGGCAGCGAGGCGGGACATTACCTGAGCGGGTCGTGTGGGTCGCGATCGGTGTGGTGCTCGTCGTCAGCGCGCACCTGCTACCCACGCTGTTACGCCGCACGCCGGTGAAGGTCCGGCTCATGGGTTACCTGTTATGGGGAGCCTGCATGGTCACCGCCTGCTACGGTCACGCAACCTTTTTCACGCTCGCGCAGCAGCATGCCGGCGATGTTCGTGCGTCCGCCGTGACTGACGACGTGACGGACATCGCGGCACGTCCGACACGCGCCCTCACGCCCGTCATGGAGGAACGGGCGACGGTCACGCGTGAACTCGCGCTCGCGAAAGTGCGGCACTGTTCGCGTGACTGCGCCGGACTGGAGGCACGTCGCGTCACGCTCGCCGCGAAAGTCGATGCACTGAATGCCGAAGCCGATGAAATCCGGCGACAGCAAGCCGGGCATGACCGCGTCATGGCAGTGCGTGACGCACTACGGGCCGATCCGGTCACGTCACGGCTGGCGACATTATTCGGCGTCAGTACGGCACGCGTCGATATGCTATCAGGGCTGGCTTTCGCGGCCGTTCTGGAAGGCGTCGCGTGCCTGTTTTGGACAGTCGCGCTTCGGTCGACGTCGCTACCGGCTTCAGTGCCCGTGGTGTCGGAAGCCATGCCAACCGAGGCCCCGCCAGTCGCGAACGTTTCTGTCATGCCTCAACAGCCAGTAACGGCGAGTCACGCAGAGGAGATCGTTAGTCGCGAAGCGGTCATGGGTCGTCATGCAGCGGTAACCGGCGGTAACCCTCCGCGCGACGATCCAGTCACGCCGCTGCCGGACGTGTCGTCGGATGGCGATGTGTCGCGACTCGTTGACGACATCGCGGCAGGTCGCGTACGCGCGACCGTCGCCGACATCCGCCGTTATCTCGGCTGCTCGCAGGCACGAGCCTCCGCCCTGCGCCGTCAGCTCGTCGAACTCGCCCCAACGAATTAACCCGGGCTTCTATCCCCCGACGACCGGTGCGCCTGCGTGCGCCGCCGGCTCTCCACGCCTATCAACGCCTCCCATCCGGCTCCCGCCGGAGGGGGCGTGCTCATCCATTGTCAGGAGATTCCCATCATGAATCAGGCCACGCGCCTCAGACCGCTCTTTCATCCCGGACGACTACTCGTCACGCTCCCTGCATTGGCAGCACTGCACACAAACGGCGTTCCCGTCATTAGCGTCATGCTGCGTCACATTGCTGGTGACTGGGGCGTAATTTCCGACGACGACAAAAAGCAGAATGATCTATCAATCGGAACGGGCCTGCGCCTGATCTCCCTCTATCATCTGCCCGACGGCACCCGGATCATCGTGATCACGGAATGGGACCGTTCCAGCACGACCCTCGAGAAGCTCGGTGAAATCGCGACCAGCGGTGACGCACCCTCATCATCAACGCCCGATCGCGAACGTCCTGTGTGACTCGCCGTCAGCCACGTGACGGGAACACGCGCATGAACGGGCCAAACGGAAACGGACCATGCTTCCGTTTGGCAAGCCGGCCATCACGCCTGCGGCTCAAGCCGCCCTCGACGCGGCGACTATTCCAGCAGTACGGCTGCTCGCGCGACGTAAACTGCGATTGGGGCGAACTGCCGATCGAGGATCTTGCGGCAAACAACCTTGCCTTGATGGCCGGTAGGCGCATTTTGTCGAATTACGCACTGCCGAGTGGCGAAAAAGTCTGGGTCATCACCGAGGCCGATCGCTCGACCACGACGATTCTGCTTCCTGAAGGCTACTGAACGCCAGCGTGGCTTGGCTGCGACCGGTCCCGTTCCCACGGTTCTCCAATGAGGCCAGGTGCACCAGATGGTGCGCCTGGCCAGATCCGAGAATCAAATTTTTTTTGATCTCTGGTTGCTTCGAGCGGCGCAAGCCGGACCCATCGCTGTCGTTTGCCGCAACTTCAAGCCAATCACCGGTCTCTCGAGGTCAACGGTCGCGGACTCCGACATCGAGACCCAGCGGATTAGCGACCTAGGCGAACCTCAGCCAGAGACTCCCTGAGAGACGCCTACGCTCCCGACAATGGCTTTGTGCCATTTGGCGAACAGATTCAACGTCAGCGCGGACGCGTGCTTCGCGCATTGCGGGAAAATATGGTGCAACAAAGTCGGTGATCGCAAACGCGGGGTTCATTTACGCCTCGGATCTACGTTGTCAATTGAATGGTCGCAATTCTGCCAACGCAAGCGTGTAGCGACATCAAATTACGTCCGTGACTTGGTATCGACCCACCTCGTTCGCTGTCGATGGGAAGAGGTACGCGATTTCAGAATCCCCGGCGGCCGCGTCATGAAGCTTCAGCGCAACGAGGATGACAACCGTCTCGGTGCCGACTTTAAGCTCCGTGCCTGAATCTGGCGTTCTCACCCAAGTATTGTCTCCTACAGGAAGGATACTCTTGGGATCTCCCGTAATAGTCCAACGCTCATCGTCGGTGACCGTAACCGCAACTTCCTTTTTTCCATCAGTGACGAACGTCATAAGCACGTTTGCAGCTGTAGCCATTGTGGCCTCCATAAAGAACCCATATAAATTCGAGCTACGATAATGATCTTCTTCTACGACCGTCGTGCTTGATGCTATACGTCCGTCCAATCAGTCGAGTCTGTCGTGAGCATCGAACCAGGAAGAATGCATCCGCCATTATTGTCAATCGCGTCTCTATGCAATCCGCGAAGAGAAGTACTCCGCAAACGATGCACTTGAATCGAGATTACGATGATCCCCATCGTGCAATCAAAGCGCCGTTCTCGCCAAAAAGCCACGCGTGCAGGTCAAGCGCTGTTGGATTGCTGGCCTGCTCAAGGGCGGAAGTAGACCGGCGAAGTTCAAAAAATGGTACGCCGTCGGCAGTTCCCACCCCCAGGGAAGGCTTCGCCGTCACTGCACCAAAGCCCAGATGCGCATCTTTCGAGGACACGAGAAGTTGACGTGGAAGATCGACGGCCGCGTTCGAGCGCTGGAAAGAAATCTGGGCGATCCGTGTGACCTTGAAGCTCGTTCCTCGCCCGGGCATGGGCGTGAGCCAGATCAACCAGGGACCGTTCTGCTCCCGGGCCAGCAGCCATGGAACAGAGTTGCCCGTCTGCAGCGCAGCGACGAGTTGACGTAACAAGTCGCCTTCCATCCGGGAATACTTCTCCGGTTTGTCTCCCTGATCGCCGGAAGGCAGATCGGCCATCGTCGAAACCGTGCGCAACGAAATGGCCTGCGTTCCATTCGGGTCAGCGTTCCACGCCGCCAGGGCTTGCGGGGAACTCAGCAATACGCGCGCATCCTGAAGCTTGTCGGACGGCAGTTCGCCGGTAAGTGCGTTCGCCGCCACGGCCAGTCGGCCCGTTACGAGCGGGCTCGAAGCATTCCGAAACAATCCGACGAGCAGGGGATCGAGCAATCGGAACGATTGCGCAACAGGCGCGAGTTCGAGGAAGACATATTCGGTAGGGTCTGGTTTTGGGGGATTCACCATCATGTCGACTTGGAGCGAGCCACGGGGGAAGACGAGCGCGACCCGTAGATCGCCCTGCACGGCTTGCGTCGACGGCGTCCCGATCCGCTGGGTCATCGCAAAACGGTGAAGGGTCCAGGGAATACCGCCAACCCGCGAAGGCAGCGATTGTTCGAGCTTCAGTGAGACGCTCGGCGCCTCCTTTTGGGACAGAGGCCCGCCGGCCCGTGCCTCGCGCAAAGACGCGTACACGGCCGGCCCTTCGTCGGTCTGACTCGTGAAGGCGTAGGTCGTCTGACACATGTCGGCGCTACGAATGGCCCAATGCATCACGTCAATGCATGGCGGCAGCACGATCGTGACGTCAGGGTTGTCCGAATCCTGTGGGCGGACGACGGCCCACCGCTCACGGTCCAAAGACTGGTCGCCTGATGTAGGAACGACGCGCGGATCCACGAAGGGCACGCTTTGCGATACCGTCAGCGCGAGCGGTTCGATGCCCAGCGCGGCGTCGGCCGACGCATTCAAGACTTCGGCACACACGATCCGATCCCGGCGCCCTGCTTCGGCTCCGTCTAACCGCGGTGTGCTGATGAGCAGTTCGGGCGCCGCGGCTGCGCGGCTGTCAGCGATGCGGCGGGATCCCCATTGCCGTAATTGATTGTGTGGCATCAGGTCGAGAAGTTCGCTGCCCGATCGCGCTCCGGGAAGCCGGACGACCGGCAAGGGAACCACCGTGTCATCGAGGGAAGCGATCTGTTCGCTTCGGCGCACGACCTGGATGGCGTCCGCACGACCTCGGATCGTGGCGACGCCACCATGGCGCAGGTTGCGTCGGCGCAATTCATCGCGCGCCCATGATCCAACTGCTGTCCCGGCGTCCACGCCGCTGACGGCAGCCGTCGCTTCCAGTTTCAGCCTGACTCGGGCTGTCGGTGGAAGCGGAAGTTTCGATACGACCAGCAAGCAAGCCGGAAAGACAGGCGCGATGTCGTCTGGCGCCACAACGGGCAAGTTCGGCGGCGATGGTTGCACGGCCATGACGTGATATTGCATAGCCAGCACTCCGCCGCTCTCGCTGAGCAAGCCAGCCATATGGCGACCCGTATCGGTTCGATCGAGCCAGTATCGCCACTCCGGCATCGGCTCGTTGGATTGCGGTCGAGCTTGACCACGATATGTCGCGTCGCATGGCGCGCGGACATATGACGCCAACCGCGCTGGCATGATCTGGTCCGCGAGCGGTCCGTGCCAATGCCACAAGTCGGACGACGGGATTCTGGCAGTGTCCTCCTCGTCGATGCTGCGATCAGGACGCCACGGCATCTCCGCCACAGCGGGCTTGTCGGCCGGCACCGCGAGAAGCTTGCCGCCGAGCGTCCGAAACGGGATTCGCAACAGGCGCGCATCGGCGGCGCCGGGCACATCTGTCAGCGTTTCGCGCGACACACTCAGTGTCGGATCGCCAGCGCACACGATTTGCGGCGCGACGAGTACGTTGCCTTCAAAACGCTCGGTCCGCACGACGACCACCGCATGCGACTCCACAGCGACGGCTATTGATTTTGAGTCGGGCCGGGTGGTCTTCAGCCGCTGCACGATCTGGAAACTGAAAGCGGGGAGGACCGTTTTCTTGCGATACGTCACCGCGGCGACCAGGTCTTCGCCGATTCCGCCGGTGACGGGATCCAGTGGAATGTCCACCATATAAACGACTGCTTCGAGTTCCACCACCGACTTGCTTTTCCCATCGGCCGAGTCGACCTGAAACCTGTAGTCATTGAGGAGCACCACATGGCCGGTTATCGTCGAGTCGCCGAACGGCGGATCGGCCGCGCCGAAACGAATCGATCGGGACAAGTCGCCGCGCACGTGACCGCCCTGAGCCGCCGCGAATAGCTTGCTCACATTGAGCACCGCAGTGCCTCGCAGGTCGAGTGAGAGCGTCGGAGCTGTGTCACCACTTTCATTGTTCATGACCCGGATGACGCCGGCGAGCGCGCGCCCGGCCTGCCCTTGCCCCGGATACGCAGCGGACCACGAGAAGATCCACGCGTTGCTCTCCACCTGATTCAGATCGACCCTGCCATCGGCCTGCGCCTCGTCGGCAGGATGCAGTCTCAGGTTATGTACTGAAACCGAGCCATCCCAGCCCGTCCGGATAATCAGCGGCGGATTACTGTTCGTGGACCAGTTCGGCGGATCGTACTTCCCTCCTTCCAGAATGGACCAGCCCTTCGAGTCCACACAAAGCACGAGTTTGCACTCGAACAAACTTTTAGGGTCCTTGACCTGTGCCTGGAACAAGCCACACATCGACGACTCGTCGAACTCGAAGTCGTTCGGCTCGACATTGAACGAAAGATCGCCCAGAGCCGAAGCAATCGTGACGCGCTCCAGCGTAAAGATGAGCGCGCCGTCGACGATCGAAATCGATCCCTGGAGTCTGCGGACGCCGAGTCCGGTCGCGGTGGTCTGGGTCGGCCGCCAGTCGAAGCGGTTGTCACCGGCTGCGCCTTTGAGTGCGACTGTCCATGTTCCGAGCTGCCGGCTCCATAGCATCGTGCATTGGCCGCCGCTCTGACGCTCAGCCTCGTAGGTCGACATGAACGGCGGTCCGATCCGGACGCGCATCGCCCGGCTGTCGACCGTCGCGACGCTTAGGTCCAGAGGTAACAGGGCGTGCAATTGAATCCGGGGCGCGACGAACCTTTGCCCATCATCTCCGACGAGATCCCAGCGCTCGCCTACCGCTTCGCCCGGAGTCACCCCGAAGACGGACAGGCCCAACCGCGACGAGGTGCTCGCCTGGGACACCTTAAGCGATACCCAAGCCGTATCCGTCACTTCGGTCCTCGGATCCGGGGCGCTCGAAACCAGGCGAGTGAACGGTCGAAGACCGTCGACAGCTCGCGCCCAGCCCCTGCCCTCTCCATCGACGAACGGCATGGCGTTTTGGTCTGTGAACAGCAGCGGTTGACCGAAGCGCACGAGCGCGCGAGGATCATTGGCGTCGGAAGAGGACTCAAGTCCGACCGGAACGCCGTGGCTGTCGACGGACAGACGAAGCAGGGGCGTGAAGTCGGCCGCCGTTTCGTCGATGCTGGCTTGCGCGGTTTTGCCATCCGTCGTGGCAAAGTCCAGCTTGAGAGCGGGCGCCGTGGCGGCTTCAAAGTCGAAGCCAACTGTCAGCCTGATGCTCGTCAGCGGCAGCAGGACGCCCGGTACCCAGCCCTGGATGGCATAGTCGCCCGACGCCCCTAACGTCAGCTCTTTCGCCTCTGAAACGCTTAGCGCGGCCGGGCTGCCATCCTTGCTGTTGACGAGCGCGATATCGTCGTATGGTCGGGTGGCGTCGACCTGCGGTGGCGCATCAGGGTCGATGGCTAGCGTTCCATCGGGCCGCATCCGTGCACGTGCATCGGTCAGTATCGGCAAGCCGTGCCTGTAGATGTACAGTAGCGATTGCGCGCGTGCATCGTAGGTGGCAGTCAGACCCGGGACGCGCGGATGGAACAGCTCGGTGGTCGGCACGTCGCCCACCGGAATGCCCCCAGCCGGCCACGGGTGCGTCTCGAACCACGGAAGCGCGCCGTCGCCCACGCATAAGACCAAGGTCTGGTCGCGAACGATCTTGCCACCAACCCAGACCCGGGCCGGATCCAACAACGCGGCGTCAGGAATGGCGACGGCGGGCGCAAGGGTCGTGAGAAGTCCACGGCCTTGCGGGCTTGTCCAGACCGACAGACCTTTCGCCTTGATACGCCACGTGAGCGGGGATGAAGCTAGGCGCTTCGCGCTCGGCATTTCCAGCTCCCAAGTGCCGTGGCTGCCGCTTCGGCCGACCCAAAGCGTCGCGCATAACGCCTTCTCCAGCCGCCGCGCGAGTGTTCTTGCTGGAACGGTGTAGTCGGAGTCGCCGTTGGGGGCCGCGTCGTCGAGCGCGCGGCCGACCGCGTCCATCCCCGCGCCAAGCCCGTCGCTGATCCACCACGACGGTGTGCGCCACAGGAGCACCGGCTTCCACAATGACACGCTGACCGTCCGGTTCGAACTGAAGCGCAATTGAACGCCGCTGGCCGTCTCGGAATCCACGGGCCACGCCACGAGATCACCGGGCACGAGCGCGACATCCCGACCCTGCATCTTCAGGAACGCTGCGGACACCGGCAAACCGCCTCTCAATCGTTCGCCCGAACCGGCGATCTGATCGAGAATCTCGTCGACCGACTTGCCGGCCGCCTCGGAAGGCAACGCATCCCGGACATCGAGCGTACCCTCCTTGAGCCACAGGTGAGTCGGGGCGACGGCGCGTGGGGCTGCCGCATCACCGTTCGCTTGCGCGGTCGCGATGCCCGCGTGGGCCATGGCCGAGGACTCCAGTTCGAATTTCGTGACTTTGCGGCCTTCCTGCCATTCGAGAAAAATGTCTGCCTTCAGCCCAGATGCCTTCGCGGCCCGCAGCGTCAAATGCGTGCGCTTCGCACCGCCCGAGCCGGAGACGGAGGCGCTCGCGCGCATGCAATCAGTGAAGAGACGGGAACGGCGATCGTCGGCCCAGTCGAAGTCTGCGTCCAGCACGCGGCGGTTCCAGTCCAGCACCACGCCGCTCGGTATCAGCTTCGCTTCGAAAGCGTGGACGCGAACTTCAAGAAGCTCGTACAGCGTTGCGACGAAATGGTCGCCGTCGGGAGTCGGATCGCGGCGATCATCAACGAGAGAAACGATCTTGTCGTCGACGAAGGGCGCGGACCACGCGTCGAGCAGATCACTGGTCGCTTCGTCGGCACGGCTTAGCACCTGCCATCGCCTGACGAGCCAGGCCTTGTCTCCCGGCCAGTCGCCATTGGGTGAATCGGGCGCAAGCTCGGCGCCCAGTATGCCTCTCGGACTCATGAATCCGCTCGGGCTCGTGACGACTCCCTCGGCGGCCCAGTCGACGTCATCCGCGTCGATCTCGGGCGGCGCCCGGAGCGAAACCTCGACAGACTTTTTTTTCGGCGCTTTGGGCAGCAGCAAGGTCACCACATCGTTCCGGGCGCGCGTCCTCACATCCGTCGCGAAATGGTGGGTCGCGGCCAGTCCGTCCGGAATGAACAAAAACGTGCGAGGAGCGGCGCCGTCGCCGATGGAGCGAGGCCACAGCAGCCCCGCCAGCCCGGAAGGATCAGTCGTACGCCTCACGCGACACGCAAGCACGCCGAGTCGCACCCGCCATATGCCGCCCGTCTCTTCGAGCACGGCGTCGCCACTGACATCGCACGCAATGTTGTCGCCCGGATTCGCATCACTTAACGGCCGCGTGATCCGGAACATGGCAGGCGCGTTAGCAGCGTGCCACTGAACGCATTGACTGGCGCCGTGCATCAGGCCGATTTCGGTAACAGGCTGAAAATCGTGGACTTCCAGCGTGATCGACAGGCATATGACGCGGACCTTGGGGGCGCCGTAATTCCCGCCGTCCACGAGGCCCATGACATCAAAGGTACCAATGATCGCGTTGCTCATCTGATTTCCTCGCATGCGAATCGCACCCCGTCGCGCTCGATCGACACATTGAGCGACCAGCCGGGGTCCGTTGCCCCCAATGCAGCCCAAAGCCAGTCGAGCGACTGCGCCGCGCCGGTTCCGATCGATACCTCGACACCCAGGCGACCAAACCACGCAGCCGGCTCCGCATCCGAGACGAACTGCACGGTCCGCGCCTTGGCGTCCGGGCCGTTTCCGTTCGGCTTGTCCAGTCCGCGCCAGAGAAAGGTGGGCACCGGTTTGCCGCCTGCCTCCAGCGCTATGCGCAACAGATCGACCCGCGTGCCGCCGTCCGGCGTACGCGCGCTGATGATCCAGCTGGCGGACGGATCTGCGAGGCAAAGGACGGGGACGGGCGGCAAGTCCGTGTCTGGCGCAGTCCAGGCGATGTCACGGGCGGTCCAGTAATTGCGCACTTCGGAAGGGAGCGCATCGATCGGGCGAGGAAACGGCATGCGCAAGTGCAGCGCGCTCTCGCTCAACGACCATGCGAACGACCCACTCTCGTAGGCGAGCACCAGCTCCTTCCCGCGCTCGGCATAGACGGGGACGATGGTGCCCTTGTCGGGCTGGACGCGCCCTCTCTGCGGCGGACCCTCGGCGGACGCGCGCACGCCCGCGGTCGTGCGCACGGAAACGCTCCAGCGATACCCGGCGGGCAGCGCGGGAAACGCGAAACGCTCGGCGCCGCGCTGCAGCCCCACCACGCCGGCCCGGAAGCTCCGCCATCGTTCGATTGAGGCCGCAACGCCCGGCGCATGCCAGCTTTCTCCGTACGCCTCCCAGTCGAAATCGCTCGGCAAGTTGGTATGCATTCCTGTTGCGGCTTCGGTGAAGCGCGGATCGAGTGCACGCACGAGCGCCACACTCTGACGCACGCGTCCGATATGCCGCACCAGATCCTCCCGTTGCATGGTCAACTGCTGTGCGGGATGCACACTGACCTCCGCTTCGATAGCATTGAGTGCGTTGATACGCAAACCGGCGATATCGGGCTGAAGCGAGAGCGTGCGGGGAACCCTGACGACGGCATACGGCACGCTCGGATCCCGGAGGGCGCACGCGACATCGTCGCCGCAAGGCCAAGGCGGGTCACGACGCCTTGCGCATTCGATCGCGATTCGCAGCCGCCTGCCGTAGCCTCCCGTCAGCGGCGCGTTGAACCAGACCCAGCCCTTGACCGCAGGCAACACGACCGAACCTTCGGTCACCGATGCATGTCCGTCGCCGCCTGCCGGGTCGGCCGGTGTGGACGCACGTAGCGGACCCAGATCATTCCGTGTAAACCGGGCCACTCGTTGCTGTGGCTGGCTCGTCAGCTCGACGAACCTGAACCTGTTCAGCCCCTCGTCTATCAAGGTCGCGAGCAGCTTCTCGCACGAGTCGTCCGATTTCGCGACCGATTTGGGCGCGAGCCAGGAAAGCGCGTACTGAAGTGGGCTGGCGTCTGGGACGGACTGGCCGTCAGCCGGGCGATGTCCGACCAGATCTCGGATTTTGTTCTGCCGGTCCGTGCCTTCCAGCTTGGCGAGCAGCAGGAGTTCCTGCAGGATGCCGACATCGAACACGCGGAAGGCGTAGAGCGTGGAATGGCCGATCGGCGGCCGAAGCTGCGCGGGCAGACGATCGAAAACGATCGCGACGACGTCGTTGCGCAAGTGCCCTTCCACCGACTCGAATCCGATACACTCGTCGTCGTTCTCGATCCAGAACGTCGCACTGGCGCCCAGCGCTTCCAGTAGCTTCCAGCACAGCGCGTCGGTATCCGGCGAGTGACGTTGCAGCAATTCCGCAGCGCGGTCTTTTGCGTCGCCTTGCTGCGCGGGGGGAAGCAGCGCTTCGGCGACATCGAACGACACGCGCGAACCGGCGGGAAACTGGAATTTCGTAAACACACCGCTGTACAGGTTCGCGAGCGACCGGCACAGAATGACGTCCCCGCCCGAAGCACTGGTCGCCTTGGCAAACAACTCGTGGAGCAGTCCGCGCTCGACACCGCTCGACGCATCACGGTGCTGCTGTGGCGAGCTGATTTCGATACACGCTCCCGTTAGCCTCCAGTCCAACTGCGTGGGCGTCTGATCTTGCGCAGTCTGCGTTTTTGGCTGGACCGGAGAGACATCCCTGGTTTTCCTCAAGGTCGGATAGACGGCGTTCTGCTGCCCGCGAAATACGCGCTCCGGCTGAACCGCAACGATGCGCGATGCGACCGCGCCGATCGGATCGGCGCGTCCTGCCGCGGTGGGTTCGTCGTACCACCACACCTGATATTCGACCGGCACGCCGCGATCGTCGTTCGACGTCATCACATGGGGCCAGATGATATTGACCGAAGCCTTCACGTCATCTGCGATGCGTTCGACTCGCGGCGATGCGACGACCGCCGCCGCATCAAGCCATTCCGCTCGATACTGCGCGTCGAACGGCATTCGTTCGAGTGCGGCCACGGGGCGTCCTGCACCAAAATCCGCATCGGTTGGGGCGCTTGCCCGACCGGCAAACGGACCATCTGATAACGCCAACCGGCATCGCAGCACTGCGGTGCCCGCTGGGGGAATGTTGGAACCGGATTTGGCATCGCCAAGAAGGAGACCAACGAACAGTTCAATGGCGGCATCGTCTTGCATGCCCACCGCCTGCCAGAAATCGGCCTCGTTGCCGCCCACTGGAAGTTTGATGTCGGCCCACGCAAGCCGCTGGTGGTTAGGCGCTTGTGCTTTCGGATCGACCTTGGTCAGATTCCATACCGACAATTCGACAGGACGAGCTGCGTTGAGCAGATCGAGGTCACGCCCTCGCGAAGCAGCGGGAACCGGCAATTTCAGGTCCGTGCTTTGCAACTGTGGCGACCAGGCGAGCGCCATGTCGGTTTCGTCGCCGGCGCCGTATCGTCCGACGGTGCCCGCGCTCACCGGTCGCGCCCACAATTTCAAGCGCTTGTCGAGAAGGTCTTTTAGCGTTTTCTCGTCAGGCAGATCCTTGCCGCTCACCATGACCAGCACCCGCAAACGGGCGCGCAAAGGCGCGCCGGCGACACCGGCGCTCGTCGCCGGCGCCCAAGGGTTTGCCACGGGGCGCTCCAACGTTGCCTGCGCATTGAGAATCTCGAGCGGGAGCCGCAACGGCCGATACCAGACGCCATCGAAAACGTGCTTGACGAGAGACGTCTTGCCATCCATACCACCGAATGCCTCGACCTCATAAGTCAGCAGCACTGCGGTATCTGCCGGAAGCCCCGTGTCGACGAAGCCGAAGCGTGGACGGATGAATGTCCGCTCCACGGCGTTCGGTCCGCTTACCTTGTCCCAGTGTGGCCAATGCGGGATGAATTCGAATTCCTGCCCTGACACGGCCGATGAACTGCTCTGCGGCTTGCGGCGCACGACGTAATGATGGATTTCGTCGTGACTGTGAGGTCCGTCGCTGCGCCAGGTTTGCCTGTCGTCGCTGCAGGACAACTGCCAGGCGAGGCCGACTTCGCCGTTGCCCTGAAACCACTGGCACCAGTCCGGATCGATCCGATGCACACGCGTCGACGCGCTGGCGAGGTTCGCTGCAGCGCCGAACATTTGCGCGCTCTCGACCAGATCGGCCAAACCACCGCTCGACAATGCCTTGAATTGCGTTTGGTTTTCGTCGTCCTCGAAATCAAGTACGAGACTCAAAGCGCCCGCGAAAAGGAGCGGATCGAAGTCATCCGCGCCCGCCGGGTTCGCGAAAACATGTGCACCGCCTGGCTTGGGGGGCACCTCCGCGAGTCGCAGCAAATGAGTGAGAAGCTCCGCGTTCCAGTGTCCGTCGCCATCGTCCTGCCGCACGGCGGATTCATGCGACTGCCGCGCGAGCAGCAGATATTCGTCATAACTAAGCGTCACGCCGTCGCCATTCTGAATGCGAAAGCGCGTGGAGCGCCGATGTGGATCGAGCTGCACTGCGGGGTCGTCGAAATTGCCAGGCTCGGGATGCCGTGTGCGCTCGTCGACAACCTCTCGTTTCTCGGTCACGGCGAGCACCTGATCTCTCGGGCGAACCAGCAGGTCGCCCACGAAGAGCGGGCGTTCGATGGACGGGTCACGCGCTTTGAGCATGTCTGCCGTGATCAGTATACGGTCGTCTTGCTCGACGAGATCGAGCGTGCTAGCGGATTTATCGAACGTGTACTTCCCGCCGCCGAGCATCAGGAAGGTCTTGCGATCTTCCTGATCCTTGATGAGTTTGGCGAGCATCGGCTTCAAAACGAGCCGATGCGTCCGCGCGCCGTACTTTGGATCCGGGCCCGACGCCGGTTGCACGGGCGTAAAGCTTCCGTCTCGACGCGCATCTGGAAACAGCACAAGACGGGTACGGTACACCATCTTGCCCGAGTCATCCGGCGCACTCACCGCCCGCACGTGGTGACGCCATGTGACCACGGCCGGTGCCGAAGCGGGTGCCGCGACTTCGCTTGCCGCATGCATTTCGGGCGGAGTTTCGCTGGGCGCGGGCAATGTCCACGTCATTGCGCTGGCATGTGAGGACGCTTGAATCAATTGGTCGATGGGGGGGACGAGCCGGTTGATGACATCCCGCGCTTCGGCGATCCGCCCCTCGTCCATGGCAATGCGCAAGCTTGCGCTGAGGCCGAATCCCGCGACGTTCAACTGCACGGCGACCGAGCCTGCGAACCCGATGCCCGAGGGCACGATCGCGACGGCCAGTGACGCGGTTGCGCCGAGCCGCACGCTCGCGGTGATGTCGAACAGCGTTACGGTAAAGGAGCAGAAAAAAGTCTCGACATGGATACGCTTGTAGACGTGCGCCGCGATCTCGAACATGGCCGCAACCTGCAGATCCGCCAGTACGTAAGCACGCCCGTCGGTCGAGTAAGCGCCTGCGAAGGCGCCTTGCATCGCGAATTCCGCCCGCGCGCTCAGCTCCACATTGGCGAATCCCAAGTCGCCAGAGAAATCTGCGGATATCTCCGCGCGCGCGGCGAGGTTCAGTCCGATTACCTGGGTTTCACGATAAAAGCCGAAACGGAAGCCCAACTCGGCTTCTCCGCGCACCGGGCCGAGCGAGATGCCGTAGCGCGCCTGACGCGGATACGCGACCTCGACGAGCGCCCCGCGCGGATCGCTGTAAATGGAGACGGACTGCGGGAACGTCGAAAGCGCTCCGCTCAGCAGTTGCGCGACTTCACCGACGACGCCATCGCCCCCTGTCATCGGCTTCGGCAAAGTGACGAAGCGCCCGTAGAGCACCTGGTCGCGCACCGAGAGGCCAATCGCCCCGCGCATTGCGGGACGCTCGATGAATCTCGGGTCGTGCGACTGGTTCGGCGACGTGTAGAACCAGCCGTTTATGCCGGCGATGACGTCGAGGTGTTCATCGACCGAGAGCACCATGTTGGTCATGACGAGGTGCTCTACGTCGCGGCCCAGGCATCCGAACGACACCTCGGCATAGGCGACGATGGACACCACCAGCGCGCCGTCCTCGCTGACCGGGACCCAGCTATTCGGATCGGCCGGATTCGGAATGCCCTTCTGCACGGCCGTCTCGACACGCTGGGCAAGCGGCGTGCGGCGGGCGTCTTGGTCGGAAAAATACTTCAGCCCTTGATTGACGGCTACGCCCAACCCCACCATGCGCAGGAAGAACCCATAGGCGAGATGGTCGTTGCGCTCCACGCCGACATAGACGACCAATGCTGGACGATTGGACGGCTTGAGCCGTGTCAGCTTGATAGCGGCGTTCATACCGGGAAGGCTACTGGTCTTGACGTAGGCATCGCCGGCGAATCCCACCTCTTGCTCGTTGTCGATCTGCTGGAGTGTTCCCTTCAACTGGAATCCTCCGGGCAGACCGCCCGACAGCCCGAGGCGCTGAATTCCAATATGCGGAATAAGGTCCGACACATCGCGCTGAACGAGTGCAATCTCACCGAGCGTGAGGCCGAAATTGAGTGTCGGCATGCGCCAGATGAACTCGATGTCGCCGAGTAGACTCAGCCAGCGGGCGGCGTTTCCGAAGTTGCGCGGTCGAATTATCAGTCCGCGCAAGGTCACCACGAACAACTGCGCAATTTTGAACACGCGCGGCGTGAATTCGACGCGCACTTCGAGATCACCCAGATTGGCAAGATTCAGGTTTTCGAAATGCACACGGGTGCCGTCGAACAGTTCGGAGAATTCCTTGAGCATGCCATCCAGCGCACGGCTCGGCTCGAACGAGAGACTGCCCGTGATGCCGCCCTCCGTCGTCCACGTTTGATTTTGCCAACGCAGCGACAAGTGGATGCTGTCGACCTCGACGACGAGACAGAGCGCTTCCACATGAAAGCGCCGTCCACATCCCACGTCGAACCGGGCTATCGCGGACAATCCCTGCTGTCCGGGTTCTTCAAATAGCCGCATGCTGACGACTCCTGTCGCGTCGTCGAAGAAAGTCAGTTGAGCTTCGGCTTCGAGACTGGCATCCGTCAGGCGCCCCTTCACGACTTTGAAGCGCCCTACGCCGTTCGCTGCGGGGCGCACTCGCAGGCGCTGGCCGAACACGGTCAGACCGGGCATGTCGGCTGAGCCGGGCCGGACGACGCCCTCGAGCGACACGCCGCCCGCACCGAAAGCAAGTTTCGCGATGTCGAAGATCACGCCGCCATCAGACAGGAAACGCAATTCGATGGGCGCAGCGTCGAGCTGAAACTCCAGTGCGTGATCACCGCCGCGCGGGTCGAGTTTGGCCTTGAGGATCGGGGGAAACGCGAGCACTCCAAACGAGCCGAACTCGACTTTGCGCCCACTGCCCATATCGAAGTCGAACGTCAGGCTCGTGACCTCCGCCGCGAAAGCCTCCGCGCCGAGAACCAGCTCGCTTTTGTCGAGCTGGCAAGACACTGTCACGTCGGTCGCGGCACTCCCACCTAGAACCGTTCCGCCATCCTTGTCGGTGAGGCTCAATGTCAGACGGAATGCCCATACCAGCGTATTTTCACCGTCTGCGCGCGCGGGCGGTTTCCCACTATCGACTTGACATCTCAGCACGGCAAGCGTGCGGCCGAACATCTCGCCCACGGCGTCCGTGAGACAGAATTCTGCGTCCGGCTTGAGCCACTTGGGGACATTGTCCAAGAGGGACCTGTGAAGCCGCAGATGTTTGCCGTCAAAGCGCAGGAATGGGGTTGCGGGATGCGACACCGTCTGGAAATCCATCCCGAACGGAGAGTTGGCCGGACCCGTCATCGGGATCACGCGAGCCGTCTTTGACGTCGCATCCAGCTTGCCTGCTTCCTCATCATGCGTCACGTTCGAAATCGTGACAGGAGCCAACTGAAGATCGAGCGAAACGCTCAGGTCTTGAGTTGCCGTGACGCTGACCTCCCCCGCAACTAGGTCGACGATCGCCTTGGCGAGGGACGCACCGTTCTGAGCAGCCGAGACGAGATGAAGTGTCGCGATGGGCGACCCGAGTGGAATGTCGAGCGACATCGCCTCCATCTCGAGTCGCGCGACGACGTGCGCGGTTTGCGGATCGATGCCGATGACGAGTTGCATCTCGGCCTTCGCATTCAGGCCCGCTGGAAGCACGCCGGCGAGCGACGCGCCCGTAAGGACCGGAATCGTCCAGATAATGCTGCCGTCGCCGGTCGCCGTGGCCTGAATGCCGCTAATCTCCTGACGGGCAAACACCACGTCGGCCACCAGCCAGGGAACACGGAGGCGCGCTTCTGCCTCCACCATCCAGGTCGATGGCGCGCCATCGACCTTCTTCCCGGTCACCCGCAGCATCAGCGCAACGCCCTCGCCCAATCCGCCGAGCCACGCCGCGACGTCCGTCTCGATCTCGAACGCTTCGCCGATCTCGGCGAAGCTCAGATCGACCGGCTGTGCCGTGGCGTCGGGCGCATCCTTTACGGCGACGCTTAGGGACTGAGTTGCATCGGTGACAAGTGTGAGCTGAACGGGAGCCGGCAACATCAGCGCGGCGCCCTTTCCTGTGCGGCCGTTAGACAGGATCGGCACGATGCCCGTGACCGTGCAGATCGCAGATGCGCCGCCTGCTGTCTGCGCGAGGGCGCTGACCGGGGAAGCGGAGGTCAGCAGGCCGAGGGCGACGCCGGCGGCATTACCGGCCGGACGGGAAATGACGACGCCGTGATGGACGCCGGCCGACGAACGTTCCGTGCCCTGCAGAGCGGAGCAGTCGAACAGCGTTTCGAACTGATTCGTGTAGCTGCGCAAAGTGGCGGCAGGCAGTGCCTTGAGTTCCGCCGACAGATCGCCCGCGGGCAGACGCGCCAGCACGACTTCGCGAAAGACCTGGATCTCGTCGTCTTTCGTCCATGTCGATATGTCGCCCTTCTGCTGTTGCTTCATCCATTTCTGGATGGCCTGCGTCGTCGCGCGCTCGGTCAGCACGCGCTTCATGCTCGCCGCGTCGAGCATCTGCCACCGTGCGATGGCGGTCATCGTCTCGACACTGGTAAAGAGCTGAAACCATCCGATTTGCGTCGGCTGTGACCATCCGGGGACGGGCGCGGCAAGCACGTCCCGCAGGCGGACACGCCATGCGTCGTAGAGTGCCCGGCGCGCGAGCGGGCTTTGGCGCAGAACGGTTCGCCAACGGTGCATAGCCGGCCAGCTCAGCACCACATGCGCGAGTTCGCCGGTGTCCGCGGGCCTTCGGGGACTTCGTAGCAGGCCGTCCCAGAGGGAAACCGAAACACCGGCGTCCCACGCGCTCATCGGGAGTTGCTGGCAAAACAGGGCTGTCTCGGACTTCAAGCGCGCTGCCAAGATGAAGCCCAGTCCGTCGAGCCACGCGCTCGCAGCAGCATCTTTCTGCGAGCTTAGCCGCCAGGCGAGGAATTCGACAAAGAAGCCGAAGTCGCTCGCGGCCACCCGAGACGTCTCGCTCCGAAGATCGAAGTCCATCCGGCAAGCGCCGAGCCGGGCGTGCAGGCCCGTTTCGTCCACCGTGACTCGGAAGCTGTCGACGAACACGGGCGCGCCGCCCGACTTGTCGAGTGCGCCGCGAAAGATCGTCAAGGTGCGCTCCGGAACCGGCTCGCTGCTCAGGCCGAACGATCCCGCATCCGGCTGAATCTGGTCATCGTTCGATATGGCGCCGTCGCCGGCCTTCCATTGTCCGAGTGGCAGCGCCCTGACCGCGCCTTCGATGCGGCCGTCGTACGCGAAGATTGGCGCGCTGGTCGCATCGAGGATGAAACAGGCATCGACACCCTTCGGCGGACCGCCAGAAGGTCCGCACAGGAGCGCGGATCGCCGTCCATCCTTGAAGTGTTCCAGCTGTAACCGCGCCCAGCGCTGGTTGAACAAAGGATGCGTGCGCTTTTGCGAAGCGTCGAACGCAGCATAGGCGCCATCGAGCAACAGCGCACGACCACAGGCCGCAGCATTCTGGACCTCGCGCGCCTGCGCTTTGCGACGTGCGTCGTCCAGTGTTTTCTTCTGCCAGGAGTTCTTCGTCGGCGCCGCAGGAAGACCGGGCCGCAAACCGGCTTGGCCGGCCAATGAGTCAAAGCTCGCTTTGTGAAGAAGCGCCGGTACGTCGGCTGGTGCAGGATGATGGTCCGTCGTGTCCAGCGGAAACGGGTCTGCAAAGCGCTGCTCGCCTTTGGCGAAGAAAGGCGACGTATATGGTTCATTCGACAGCGACAGCGTTTGGTCCTGAAGCTCTGCGGCTTCGAGTCGATAATGCCCTGCGCCGAGTGAAGCGCCCCAGTCGCGGATTTGCTTTAGATCGTTGCCCTTCCCTGATTTGGCGATGAGCAGGTCGGCCAGTTTCGTCTCGAACCGGGAGACATCGCCGGTGGCGGCCTTCCATGCCGCCAGCATCAAGTTGAGCAGCGCCGGCTTCTCGGCCGTTCCCCTGGCGACCTTGACCGGCGTGCGTCCGCCGCACGCTTCGTCGCCCGGCTCACGCACCACGAACGCGGGATTGAACACGATCATTCTGACAGCCATGGCCAACGTCACTTCGCTCGTCACTACATCGCCCAAGCGCTTGCCTCGCCAGATCTCGGGCAGGTCGTCGCCGATGAGCGGCAAATGCGCGACGAAGCGGACGCGCTGATGCGCGAGCGACCATAGCGCATCGCGGACATCCGGACGCGTACGAAACGCCATCGCAATGCGGTAGTTAAGGGAAGGACACCGCAGCAGTTCTAGCGACTCGTGCAGATTCAGCGACGCTTCATCCCAGCGGGCGAGCTTCGCCTGCATGCCATAGGCAGAGTAGAGCGATTCGGCAGACCCTGTATCGTATTCATGTCCGGATCCGAGGTCATCGGTCCCGAGCGCTCCTCTGACGCGCAAACCGGCCTGCGAGAGCGATGGCGGCGAGCCTTGTTTGCCGGTGCGCTGTCGCCAGTCGACCCAGAACGTCGCACCTCCTAGGGGCGACGCGGGCATCGCAGTGAGCGCCTTCCTAATTCCGGGGACCGCGAAATGGAATAAAGGCAGTGAGAAGAAAGCGTTGTCGTAGGACTGGAATTTATCGAAGTAGCCGGCGCATTCGCGTTCACTGACCGCGCGCACGATGCGGAAGATCGAGGTCCATGCGCGGGAATCGTAAATCGCGTCCTTGTCGGCGAGAATCTTTGGCCGCAACTCCGTGACACGCCAGGGCACGCCGATGAATCCCTTCTCCAGGTGGTTGCCGTGCCATGCGAACAGCCGGCGTGACTGAAGCCACTCCGGATCAGCTTGAGGGGGCGGCTCTTCTCCTGCGTTCCGCCAAGCCGGATCGTTCGGGTCAATGGGAAACATGCCGGAAAAATCGCGCGCGCAGAAGTAACGGCCTTCATCATTCGAGTCCGTCCACCACACTTCGGTGCGATCGGTCTCGGCGTGCGACAGGTCAGTGTTTTCGTCACCATTGGCAAAAGTCTGGACAAGTCGCTCGATCACCAGCGGACATACGTAGCCCCGCGGTCCCGCGCTCTTATCCTCCCATAGCTCAAGACATTCGGTCCACCGCCCATCGTTCCACGTTCCGTCCGCGACAGGTGGTGGATCGAGGAGCTTTTGCGTCAGGCTTGCGCGGATCGTGCCGTCGCTGCGAGCCAGTTTTCCATCTGCCTCTATCTTGGCGAGAAACGGCGAGTACAGGCTGTAAACCTGAAACTCCAGAATTGCGTAGACGAGCGCTGCGTCTTTCGCGGGGGACAACTCTTCTTTAAGTTGCTGGTCTGCGTTAGGGCTTGACGGCGAAATGTGCTCGACTTCGCGAAAGCACCGGAAGCCTCGCCACCAGAGTCGTCGCTTCAGATCGACGGTGTCCGGAGGGCCTGCATTCGCAGCCTGCACGAAGTCGTTCATCCCACTCTCCTGAACTGTTCGTCCGACAGAATTTACGACGTGTGCTCCCTGCTGCCAGTCAACTGTGCGTGCGGGCGAACCGGCCTAGTCAAGGCAAACCCAAACACTGTGTCGTGTTTATATGTGAAAAATTTCCTCTGTTCGCATTCCATGCGAATGACATATAGGATCAGCAAGTGGATTTGCACCGTCCGGCGGAACTGCCGGGCGGGTTGTAGACGGCATAGCGTTCCTCATTGGCGCCGAATTAGAAAGATACGACATCGGAATTCGGCGGCGATGTACCAGACAAACAGTCATACTTCGCAGATACGCACAACACAGTTGCACTCTCGCTGGATAAAAATAGCGATTGAAGTCAAGTGCATAACAGCAGGATACGTTTAGCGTTTTGAAAGCAAGTTGATGCGAAGTATAGGAAGAGTAGGAGCGCCTCGAAGACATTTTGATGTCGTCTTGTGTTCGCTTCCGAACTGAAACCCACGAAGCTGACTGTTATGAGGGCTGAAATCATTGCCTCGCATCGCAAGGCAGTCTATGTTTCCCAGGCTCGTCGTTGCTGCCTCCGCGCGCAGACGTCGCGGGAGAGCGACCCGCGACGCCGAGCGGCTGCATCGATT
Source organism: Paraburkholderia sp. BL9I2N2 (assembly GCF_004339745.1). Lineage (GTDB taxonomy): Bacteria > Pseudomonadota > Gammaproteobacteria > Burkholderiales > Burkholderiaceae > Paraburkholderia. The sequence continues at coordinate 4,147,828 of NZ_SMGP01000001.1, forward strand.
GCCTGTGCCTCTATCTCCCAGCGCGGCGTCACATGCCGGCAGCACAGGCGGTGACTTACAATATCGAAGGGACCACGTTCACGTCCACTTAAGGCTGGCGGATTCAACGGGTGGATGCCGAATCGCTGTCCAAACCTACCTCTGCGAGCGGATTCGAACTGGCTCTGACACTCGCCAAGGCAATAGTATTGACGTTCGCTCAATGCTCTGTCGGCCCGGTTTGCTGCTTCATGAAGCAGCAACAACTTGGCATCCCGGGACAGCGGCGCTCCACGCGAGATGGAAGCTTGAATGAAAGCTGCATTCTAAGCACCAACGGTACGAATTCATTGAGACTGGACAAGCAACATTATCGGGGAAGAAAACGGATGTCATATGCAGGTATTTCCGTGCGAGAAGCACTGGATAAGCTGAACTCGCCGAACAACGGGTGGTTCCTGCCACAAGTACAAAGGCAATATGTTTGGGGCGCACGCCATGAGTCGGAAGATTATGTCTGCCTGCTGCTCGACTCGCTGCTGAAGCGTTATCCGATCGGCGGGGTGGTACTTTGGGAAACTGAACAGAAGGTCCCCTATCGCTTCTTCGTTGGAGACTATGCACCGGGCAAATTCGCGCGCCAAGTTGACGAAGGCTTATGGGGTGCATCAAAAGCGCTCGTCTACGATGGCCAGCAGCGTTTGCAGACGCTGTATTCAGTACTCAGGCACCGCTTTAACGGACGCGTGCTTCACTATGACCTTTTGTTCGATCCGTCAGACTCAGAGGCCGATGACACAGGTTTTCTTTTCCGTGACGCTTCGTCCGCTTCGCAACCGCGGTATCTCCGCATGACCGAACTGGCTTGTATGCGGTGCGACGAGAAAGAAAAGGTCGACCTTGAGGACCGGGCAGTGGTTGCGGCGAGTGACGATAAAGACTTGAAAATTCGGGTACGCAGAAACCTGAGCGCACTGTGGGAAATTTTCGTGGACTCCAACGTCAAGTCTATTGCCTATTTCTCAGTAAAGGCGGAAACGCCAAAAGAGGTAAATGAGGTATTCCGCCGATTGAATACAGGCGGAATCGCGCTGACCCAATTGGAACTCGTGCTCGGAAAGATCAAGGCCGTCGAGTCGGACTACGAGGAAAAGCTCTGGGAGCTCTCTGACAGGATTCGCAAGGAAAGCGGCGGTATTAGATTTTCATCAACGGCAATCGTGCAGTTTTTTCATTTGCTCGTTAAGAACACTATTCGTATCGACGAAGACCGGCTAGCGAGCCGAGACATCCAAGCCTTTCAGGATGTACTGCGGAACGACACCGAGCCGCTCGTTGAACTGTTCGCTCGGTATCTCGCTGGCCTGTTCAATATCAATCATGCCTCCATTGTGCCACGCTGGCTTGCCGTATTGCCGATTGCCGCCTATTTGGTAGCTCGCAAGCGCAAGGGGCACGAGTGGCGTATTCGCTCCTTGGGGGCAACCGATATCCAGCAGATCCATCAGTACTTCCTGCTGTCTCAATTCTGCGACTGGAATACGCAGACTATGGTGAACGCGTTCGCACGCGAGGCGTTTGCAAACGGCGAAGCCGGCAAATCCTTTCCGTTGGAGCGGATTCGTCAAATCGCCATTGAGAAAAACCGTACGGGCGACTTACATGAGTATCAATTGATAAGCCAGCCTTGGCTGGCGACCAAAGTGCTCATGCCGAGCCGCAGCTATATCTTTCACGACAGCAAGCCACAGGTCGATCACATCTTTCCTATCAGCCTGCCAAACCAGCAGGAGGGCTATAAGGAAACCGTGGACGTTCTCTGGAACTTCCAGCCAATGCCGGCCGAAGTAAACAACTACAAACGGGCGCGGAATCCCTGCGAATTTTTCAACAGCGCTGACGGCAGCAAGTACTGGGCATCCTATGATTTCATCCCCGGGCCAGATTCGCTCACGTGGCAGAATCCGCCTGAGTTCATTGAGAACCGCAGGCAAAAAATGTTGCATGCCCTGAGCCGCCAGTATGGACTTGAGCTTGCAATTCGGGAGGTTGAATTCGAAGAGGCCTGACGTCTCGACAGGGTTCCGACGATCGCATACCAGAATCAACACGGGGCCGCCCTGATTTCACCTTATGCGGCACGTGCACCGTGCCGAACGTACGGATGCGCTCCGCCGCCTTGATCATCAGGTACTGTTCGGCCTTGGCGAGATACAGCAGATTCGTCCGTAGCGCCTTTCGCTTCTCAGTATCGTCCCGGTTGATCTGGCCTACGCCGATACCTTGACCACGCTTCTCATATCCTGGCCTCAGCTCGGTCTTATTGCTGTTCCAGTAGTCGCCCGTGCCCTCCGTCACGACATCGCCCCAGTATTCACCGATCTGCTTCGCGATGAACTCGTCGTGGTTGTGCTCCGCTGAACACAAAAGGATGATGGGCAGGTGCAGCCCCCGTGCCTTCACCCTGCTCTAACTGCGATCGATTAATGGTTGCTGTTTACCACCTGAAAAAATCGCCGCGCAAGACAATTCGACCTGACGCACTCACGGCCATAGACAAGCCATCAGCCCCTTCCAAACCAGGTGCGAACCGTGGCAACCACCATCGCACCCGGTGAACACGATCTTTCATAAGTCTTTGATTACTTAGAAAGGGACAAAAAACGGATATGCATGTTCAAGAAGCAGCACGCTGGTTGGCAGTCGTGGCACAGCCCTCGTGCGCGGGCGTCCCCCCGCCGCCTTGCGCGGTCGGCGCGCGTTAACGCATTGGAAGAGACGGCATTTCGGATAGGGCACGACCTGGACAACCTGGCTGGTCTTGCAAAAATATTGCATTGCCTTGCGCAACTTGCCTCGCTTCACCTGGTCCCCATGGTCAATCTGTCCAAGCGCCCAATCATCTCCATATCTTGATTTCTTTCGATTACAGTTTTCAAAATATCCCCGTCCTTCAGTAATCACATCCCTCCAGTAGCAACCTATCGCCTGCGCATAGTACTGGTGACTCTGAACGTACGTGCCATCGAAAAACAACATAACGTGCAAGTGATAACCTGCTTCACGACCACACTCGATACGCCAGACATAACCAACCAGGTGTTTGAAGAGCGAGGGCTTGCCTTTCATATTCGAGAAAAAGCGCTTTCGATCCTTTTGCACCTCTTCCAATGAAATACGACCCTCAATGGCCTTCGGAACAGAAATGTCGGCTCCAGACAGGTAATCAATCAGATCGCGCTCTTTCCGCGTCACTGCCTCGGCATACACCTTTTCCACTTCCTCAGCAGTGAGAATCGCCTTGTGATAATCGAAATCCAGGCGGATGACCATCAACCGAGAATAACGACTGAACAGATCAGCTTCAAACTTAACAAGCCGGTCACTGCCATCCCGAAATTTTCCGTTCCAATCAGAAACCTTCTTTTTCAGCTTCGTGACCACAGCCTCACTTCGCATCGTCGAGACAAAGTCATTAAACAGGTCAGAGCTAAATCCACTGGGGTCAAACTTGTCGAGCACCAAGGCGTAACCCTTGATTGGATGCTTTCGATATTGCTCGAAGAAGAAGGAGAGCATAGGTGAGAACGTGTGTGCGCTCGAATAGAGCTGACTGTAACCCTGCAAGCTCTCGATATGGTTTCCCAGTGGGGAAACCTCCCTCACTGTAACACCACGCGCCCCCATGACGTCCCAATGGAATAGCATATCCTTGTAGATTACAAGTTTCATGAATTTCATTAGATCAGCAATGCCATCCATGAAATATGGCATGATGTAATCCCTGCCATTCGACTTGATCACATACAGGTTGATATCAGAGTTAATCATTACACCTCTCGGTCATCGAAATTCACTCAATTAGCCATTGGCATTGAGTGGAAATATATCTTCTCAATCAATTTTCATTCGCGTATGATTCAGCCATTAGCGCATTGAGCGAATCTATAGATAATCTTTACTCTTTAAGTAAAGAAACTATATCCCACTAATAACCAGAACCACAGCACGGAAAAAGCACAGTGGATACGCGCATTTGGGAATCACACTCTCAATCAGCCATGGTGAATTCCATAGCTGCTGCGATATGCGTAGTTATTCCGATTTATTGACGACATACAAGCACCACGGATGCACCTCGTGCATCCGTGATGAGGTCTACGTCACCGGTACAAAGGCAAAAGAGAGCGGTTCAGCTCAACCCAAGGCACATTGCGATACGGAAACACGCCAACCCGCCCCTGCTTGCAAAGCACCGCCAGAGCTCGCGTAAAGCGCGTCGATGTCAGGCCCAAATTCAATGCCCAGGTACGCAACTCGGACTGACGGAGCATCCAGATGCCCTTCGACAGCCACATTTGAACGAACGCATTCCCGAGTTCGTCCGCATCGACCTCCGCTTTCGTTGGCTTGGGTTCCTCGTGAAAGATCTGAGCGAATGACTCGACGTACCAATTCCCAAAACTTTCCGCGCGCTGAAGCGTATCCAGTGCGATCTCACCACGCGACCCATGTTCGAAGACGTGGAACACGCCGGCCAGGCGCAGAACACGTTCGGCATGGCGCAAGATGTATTCGGCGATGAAAGACCACGGAGAACCCGGCATGGATTTCCTCCGCGCCTCGTGGTCGACGTCAACAAGGCATCGGCTCGCTTCGACACTGAGCTTGACCGTCGGGCGCACCGGATTTCCTTGCTCGACGTGCTCGAAAAGCATGCCAAGGAGCTCTTGAACTCTGGTGTCATACATCTGTGCCACGTCACCCGACAACGTGACGGAATGGGGCGAATTTTCGGCACAAAAATCCGTCGATGCTACGACGAAAAAGCGGTTGACCAGACCGACACCGCCCTTGCTCGCGCCCAACAGCAGCTTTGTTTCCTCGAAGATCTCAGGCTGCTCCATCAGCAGCATGGAAAAACGCTGCCCCAGAAGAGCAATACGGCCTGTGGAAATGCGTGCGCTCCGCAGAGGCGAGCCATCTAGCAGCTTGACCAGCGTAGGCGCGTCCCTGAGGAGGCTTTTGAGCATTCCCGCTTCATCAGTGAGGAGCCCGGCCACCGGCCATTCATGAAGGTCTTTCACAATCGCCTCGCGTGTCGCATCCTCCAGCAGAAGGTGACAGCGTTCGCGCCGCTGGTTGTCCGTGGCCAGGTATTTTTCGATCGGGTGAATGAGCCGTTTGAAAATGAGCGACTTGCCGCTGCCCGAAGGCGATGCCAGAAGCCCGTTGGCGCCGATCGAGATCGGCTGCCCGTTCGGCCACGTCGTGTCGGCGATACCTTGGGTGAGCAATGACGCAAACGCAATCAACTCGGTCCCCACAATTTCAGCGGCAACGCCGCCGCTGGCACTGAGATCGCGCGCAAGCATCCCCAGGAGCCCTGGGAAGCTGCCAATGGGGTACGAGGGGCGACTCGGCGCAAGAGGGTTCCTCAATGCGCCGCCCTTTGCTCGCACAATCGAGTACGTCTGCGTGCGATCCGACATCGGTTCGGAAATGAACATCCTTTCCTCCGATTTATGCGGCAACGCGCGAGTTGGCGCGCGACGTGATCCAGGCATCCACCTCGGATTCGAGCCAGCACACGGTGCGTGCCGTTAACTTGATTCTGCGCGGGAAGGTCGGATCACTCGCCATGAGCACGTACAACGTTGCACGCGACAGTCGCGTGCGCTCGATCAGTTGCTTCATACGAAGGATGCGCAGTACCTTCTCGATTGGATGAGCGATCGAGTTCGCCTCCAACGAGGCGCCACTGCTTAAGGGATCAGGCTGCCGCATGACGGCATGGGCTCGCGTAGTCATGGATTCTTTCTCACAAGTTAGGACGACCGGGAAAAATCTATTCCGACCGTGGGGTCCGGCGGGTGCCGTATGTGAGAAATCTTCCACTCGGAACTGCAGTTCCGAGCAAGCGCAATTTGTCGATCCTCGTCCGGCCCCGTCTGACAAGGCCTTCTGTCGTCAGTCGGAAGTACGTCGGAAGATGGTCGGAATCATTTCTTCTTCCTTCCGTGGAGAAAGATGGCCAAGGTTGGCTTTGTTTCCTTCATTGCCTCGTCCTCCCTGACCCAGTCGTAAATGGATCGTTCAGTCGTGCCGTACTCCTCCGCCACCCGCTTCCTAAAGTTCTTTTCCCCCGCAGCTTGCAATTCGTTGCTGCGTTTGACAGCCTCCGCTTTCTTTGCGGCGCTAAATCTCTGACGTCCCACAACGCTGGCTCCCTCGCTCAACGCCAGCGGATCGACATCTAGAGCCGGATGTCCGGCTTCGCCCGACAAGCTACCCTGCTCAAGGCTCTTTGCTGTTTCCTCGTCGTCATACGCCAAGCCATGTCGTTCTAGGTACGCAATGGCATCTTTACGAGACAAATGCGCTCCGATCTGCACAGCCTCAAGCGGAACGTGATTGATATCGACCGGAACAAGCCGCCCAGCCTTGCGCTCTTCTCGTATCGCCGCCAAATGACGATCCACGATTTGGTTGCGTTTGATTTTAGCCCCGAGGACTGTCTCTTCTGTCACAAGGACCGGCATCCACATGGGGCGGCTCGGCAGCTTGACATACGCCTCTATGAAAGAAGCGATGTCTTTTTCGGACATTGGATATTTCAGAGGAGGCAGCTTCTGCAATACCTTTGCAAGCGCCTCCCGATCAGCGACGTCCAGAGGGAGAGGTACATCTGTACCAGCGTACGGACTCGAAACGCCGGAGGGGTAGCGCTTGGCCCATACACAGTCGATGCCCTTCGGATTCCTATCGATCGGGCAAACAGCCCTGGCGATTTCCTGGCAAAATTGCCAATAGCCGATCAGAGGGCCGGATGACAGCTTGACGCGGACTTGCACTTATACGTTCCCAGCAAAAAGTAGATTCGTAACTTGAACCGATTGCATCCAATCGTCCTCAGGCTCTTGGCGGTGTGTGCCTCGGCAATCGCTCCCGTGTGAAGCCCCATTCACAAGCACGATGAAGAAGCCGTACGATTACCCTACAGAAGGCCACCGCCGCTCAATAGCCTCTTGATATCTGCCACCGGCCAAAGCAATCGGCGGTTTGGAAGCTTCGTCGGCCTGATGCCGAGGTAGCTGCCGTCCGAGGAATATCGCTTTCGGATCGATTGAGGCGCAATAGCCAGAATGGCCGCTAATTCATCGGTGGACACGTGATCGCGGTTTGTCGGAATCGGCATCGGAACGCGCGCGGCGCTCTTATCTACCCTCATCGGTACCGGCGCGCTCATTGTTGATTCGCTCGGCACCTGTCCGGCAAGGGCGTGGATGGCGCCGATCGTCTCTACTGCTTGGGCAGCATATTCGGCAACAGCAAGTGGAATCAAATCCGGTTGATCTGCTTGCACCTTGCCGCGACTGATGACGTCAAAAATCAGGCGCATCCAATCTGTCTCGACATCGAGATCCTGACACCATTCGATGAACTCGTAGGGCTCAAGCTGAGTCGGCGTAATGGCACCGCATTCCTCATCATCCCGGCAGCGCCATTCCCATAGCCGCATGATTTCGCGAGCCTTGATCCAACGATCGATGACATCGCCTTCAAACGGCCTGCCGTCAAGGCCCGTTGCCTCACGAGGGAATTCTGTACATCCTGCCGGTCCGTGCAAGCCCGACAGAATGAGCGCCCCTTCGATCGGCGTCCAGGTTGGCCGATCGAGATACTCCCTCAATACGGCATAAAGCTGCCTTGCGGCAGCGATGCGTTGTTGTGGTGATTTTGTGTTCGTCATAACCCCATAGCGCTACGTCGATTTTTCTTCGACAGCCGTCTGCTGCCGTGATCGCGCGATTCTATCGCGTCGCCGCGGGCGACAGCCCTCGAACACGCGCGCGCATGTGCCGGAACAATGGAGACACACAGACTCGGACTCGGGCCTCACGTTACAACCTCAGCGCCCTGTAATCGAATCGACGCGATGCGCACCACGGAAAGTACAAACGCGATGTTCCGATATGGACCGCGAAGCTCGGTAGCCGCGCTCACCGGCAGCATCCCATTCCATGCCGCGCGGGGACCAGCAAATATCGCACGACGACCGACGCACGCCCCCATCAGGCACTTGGATTGAGATGGATCGAGTAGGAGCAAATCTGGTTACACTGCGGTTACAGGGGCCGTAAAAAGCAGAAAGGGTTACAGGCAAAACACCTGTAACCCTTTGATTTTTACTGGTGGAGAGGAGGAGGATCGAACTCCCGACCTTCGCATTGCGAACGCGACGCTCTCCCAGCTGAGCTACCCCCCCGACGTGCAAACAATTCTAGCACAAGCATTTTCCGTTTTGCCAAGCCTCCAACCCTTGGCCCCCCGACGAAAAACCATCACTTGGAAGGCGCACCCGCAAGCACCCAATCCACCACCGTACGAATATCCGCATCGCTCATCGATTGATGCGCGGGCATCGGAATCATGCCCCACACGCCGGAGCCGCCGTCCTTCACCTTGCGTGACAATTTCGCCGACGCTTGCGCATCGCCCTTGTACTTCGAGGCGATCTGCTGAAACGACGGCCCGACGAGTTTGCGATCCACCGCGTGACATCCCATGCAGGCATTCGCGTTGGCGACCCGTTGACCACTCGGCGCATCGGCGGCACGCGCGGCCGGCGCGACAACTCCCGCCAGCGCGCCAAGCATCACAGCGCTGACTGCAACGGCAACACCGCGCATCATGGCGTCGTCGCCTTCGGATTACCTGGATGCACGGCGTTCGAATTAGTGACCGGCGCGGGGGCCTGCTGTTCGAGCGGCCGCGAACTCACCGACGAATCAGGAATCGCGCCGACGGTCGCCGCGTTCGCGTCCGGTTGCGAAGCCGCCACGGGCGCCGTCCCCGCTGCGGCGGCTGCCGCCGTGGCTTCCGCCGGCTGGATGTACTGGAACACCTTCACGACCTGCACCACGCCCGGCACACGGCTCGCGACGTCGGCGCCGCGATTGCCTTCGTCCATGGTGACGAGGCCCATCAGATACACCGAGCCACGCTCGGCCACCACCTTGAAGTTGTTCGCCGAAATGTTCTTCTCGGCGATCAGCGCGGTCTTCACACGCGTCTCGAGGTAAGTGTCATTGGTGCGCGACGAGAACGAGCTGGCCGGCATGATCGTCAGTTCGTTGACGATCGTGCTGACGTTGTTCAAGCCACGCACGATGGTCTCCGCGCGTTGCTTCGACACGTCTCCCGCCACTTCGCCCGTCAGCAGCACGCGGCGGTTGAACACGGCCACGTTGACGTGCGCGTTGTCGGGCAAGTTCTGGCTGATCTGCGAGAGCGCCTTCACTTGCAACTCGCGATCCTCCGTCTGCGCGCCGAGCGTGCGCCGGTCGGTCGCCACCAGCGCGCTGCCGCCCGCCGCGCCGGCAACGGCGAGAAAGCAACCCTGCAACGTTGCGGACAGCCCCGCCGCGAACCCAACCACCAGCACGGTTCTCACCAGTGTCTTCTTGACGCGGAATACGCTCATCAACTAGCTCTCCTTCGGAATCAATCTCAGTCTTCGCCCAGCAACATGGCATCGATGCCGTCGCACAGACAATGGATGGTCAGCAAATGCACTTCCTGAATACGCGCGGTGCGATCCGACGGCACGCATACATGGATATCGGTATCACTCAATACTTCCTGCATGCGTCCGCCGCCCTTGCCGGTCAGCGCGACCACGATCATTTCGCGCTCGTGCGCGGCCTCGATCGCGGAGAGCACGTTGGCGGAATTGCCGGACGTAGTGATCGCCAGCAGAACGTCGCCAGGCTGGCCGAGTGCCCAGACCTGCTTCGAGAAAATCTGCTCGAACGAATAGTCGTTGGCGATGGCGGTCAACACCGACGTGTCGGTGGTCAGCGCGATCGCCGGCAAGCCCGGCCGCTCACGCTCGAAGCGGCCGATCAGCTCGGCGGCGAAGTGTTGCGCGTCGGCCGCCGAGCCGCCGTTGCCGCACGAGAGAATGCGATTGCCGTTGGCCAGCGCGGCGAACATCGTGTCGATCGCGGCGGCGATCGGCATCGACAGGGTTTCGAGGGCTTCGAGTTTGACTGCCGCGCTGTCGCGGAAGTGTTGTTGAATGCGTTCGACTGACATCGAGTCTCTATCTTCTACCGCGAATGGACCGCACTGCGCGGTCGTGTTGTGAAGTCGTATGTGAAGTCGTGCCGCTCCGATGAACCTGGCCAGCAACGCGATGCAAGCGCGCAAACCATCGCTTATTGCGCTGCTTCCTGCGTTGTCGACGCTGCCCCGTGGCCTGCACGCGAGCGCAAGTTTATCGCACTCACGCGCGTTCTCCGCGCATGGCGTCAGACTTCGTCGGCACGGAACGCATCGCGCAACCACACGAGCCGGCCGGCTTCGAACGCAATCACGTCGAACCGGCACGCGGGTTGATCCCGCAAGTGCGAGACACGGGTCACCAGAAAATGCTGCGCGGCGCGTACGATGCGCTGCTTCTTCTGCCACCCGATACTCGCCGCAGCGCCACCATATCGGCGCTGCGCACGCGCGCGGACTTCGACGAACACCAGCGCGCCGTCACGCTCGCGCATCACCAGATCAATCTCGCCGCCGCGGCACGACACATTGCGCGCGACGAACCGCAAACGCTGGCGCTGCAAAAATTCCTGCGCACGCGACTCGAAAGCCGCACCGACGAGTTTGGACCCGGCGCGTCCCGAAAAGTTGTGCGGCGTGGCGAAGGCACCGATCGGCGCCGTCGCGCTCATGGCCGGTCCGCCGCGCGGGCCTCGCAGGCCGCGTGACACTGCGTGGCACAATGGCGGCCTCGTTTCGTCTGTTTGCGTCTTCTGCCTCATGACTCCTCTCTCCGAACTCGCGCAAGGGCAGCAGTACCCCACCTCCGCGCTGTATGTGGTGGCCACGCCGATCGGCAACATCGCCGACGTCACGCTGCGCGCGTTGCACGTGCTCGGACTGGTGGACCGTATCGCCGCCGAAGACACCCGCAACACCGGTCAGCTGCTCGCGCGCTACGGCATCTCGAAGCCGCTCGTCGCCGTGCATCAGCACAATGAACGGGCCGCGGCGCTGCGCCTGATCGAGCATCTACAGGCAGGCGAACGCGTGGCCTATGTGTCCGACGCGGGTACGCCGGGCATCTCGGACCCCGGCGCGAAACTCGTCGACGCGGTCCGTGAAGCCGGATTTCCAGTTATTCCGCTACCCGGCGCAAGCGCGCTCGCGACCGCGTTGAGCGCGGCCGGCGACTGGGTCGCAACGTTCTCGTTCCTCGGCTTCCTGCCGCCGAAAGCAAAAGCCCGCGCCGCGACGCTACAGCCGCTCGCGACCCATCCTCACGCGATGGTGTTCTACGAAGCACCGCATCGGATCGTCGAAACGGTGCAGGCACTGGCCGACGCATTCGGCGGCGAGCGCAAGCTGCTCATCGCACGGGAATTGACGAAGTTACATGAAGCGCTGCACCGCGGCACCCTGGCCGAAGGGCCAACGTGGCTCGCCGCCGATCCGAACCGGCAACGCGGCGAATTCGTGCTGGTGGTGGAAGGCGCGCAGCCGGAAGCCGCCGGCGAACACGATCACGACGCGCTGCTGGGCATTCTGCTGGAGGAGTTGACGGTGAGCAGCGCGGCCAAAGTAGCGGCAGCCATCACCGGAGCGTCGCGCAACGCGCTGTACACGCGCGCCTTGGCGTTGAAGAAAGACGAAGAGTAAAGCTGACGGACAAATGAAAAGGGCCGCGCAATGCGGCCCTTCGTTTTTCTGCGGACACAACCCAAGCGGCCGCCGTGCTGCGCGGCGCTACGAGGAGCGCGCCTGACCGCGCTCGCCGCCGTTACATCACTTCTGGGCGCTCGAATCCGAGTTCGATGCCAGCATCTCATTACGCGCGTCGCGTGCTTCCTGCTGCGTGAGCCCTTCGATCTGCACCCGCGCCGTACCGGCGTGGCGCATGTCGAGCGCGGAGGCAGCGGCCATGGACAGATCGATCACGCGGCCACGCGCATACGGACCACGGTCGTTGATACGCACGACGACCGAGCGCGACGTGGCCGGATTGGTCACACGCACATAGGAGCCGAGCGGCAACGTACGATGCGCCGCGGTCAGCGCGTGCATGTCGTAGCGTTCGCCGTTGGCGGTACGGCGGCCATGGAAGCCGCGGCCGTACCACGAAGCGCGGCCGGTCTGATGAAAGTCCGAAATGCCGGAACCATCATCCGTAAGAGGCTTTGCGTCGGCCAGCGAGGAGCCCTTGGCGGTCGCGTCGGAGGCCGGCGCGCTACCGTAAGCTTGCGGTCCGAAGGAGCCCGCTTGCGTCAATTTCGTGCTCTGCGGCGCGCCGCTTTCCGACGTGTTGCTAGCGCCCGGAGGCGTGGCGCAACCCGCCAGCACAAAAAAGGCAAAAAGAGTCCCCAGACCACGGGATAACCGAGTTTTCATAAGACGTGCAATCACATTGTCGAGCCGCATCACGCAAAGTTGAGCGTGTTGCCTGCGACTCCGGCGGCAATGGACGACAACGCGCCGCGCAGACGAGCGCAGAACGTCAAAGCCCGGATGCGGCTCACTCAGCCGCTACCGCACGGTTAATTTTCACGTCTGGCGCAACCTGTCCCCGGCAGCCTGACCAGACCCCACATGCCGCCATCGAACGTGGCAAACACGTTCTTGCGCGCGAAACTCAGCGTGCAGGAACGGCGGCGTAGGCCCCACCCAGCGTCACGGCAGTTAAGTCCGTAGCAGGCGCGCGGCGCCTGGCTGGGCAAGACGTGTGCATCGAATGCATCGATACTTGATGGCCGTCCAAAAGTGCGACAGCCCATACTTGAGTGGCAATCCGCGCGCCCATTTTTGATGGGGACGCATCGCCCTGTGGCAGCACAATTCCCTGTGCATGGAGTGCATTATACCTAAAACAGAATTTCGGGATGACAAGCGACTGAAAACCTTGATGAATTTTCACTCCTGCTGCAAAAATGAGCAGCGCAAAGCCCGCTGGGCCGGGGCTTCGGCGGCCTCGGCGAACGTGGGCGAGAGGCCGGTACAATCAACGTTTTTCCAGCGGCGCCGTCATCCATGAAAGTCACCTTGATCCCCGTCACGCCGTTCCAGCAGAACAGTTCGCTGCTCGTTTGCGAGGCTACCGGACGCGCGGCCGTCGTCGATCCGGGCGGCGACCTCGACATCATCCAGGGCGAAATCGCGCGGCAGAACGTGACGGTCGAAAAAGTTTTCCTGACGCACGGCCACATCGATCACTGCGCGGGCGCGAAGACGCTGGCCACGCACTACGGCGTGCCGATCGAAGGCCCGCATCCCGACGAACGCTTCTGGCTCGACAAGCTGCCGGATCAAAGCACACGCTTCGGCTTTCCGGCCGCCGAGGCGTTCGAACCGGATCGCTGGTTGCAGAATGGCGAGACCGTGCAGTTCGGCGACGAAACGCTCGAGGTCTATCACTGCCCGGGCCATACGCCGGGCCACGTGGTGTTCGTCAGCCGGGCGCATCGGCTCGCGCTGGTGGGCGACGTGCTGTTCGCCGGCTCGATCGGGCGCACGGATTTTCCGCGTGGCAATCATGCGGATCTGGTGCGCTCGATCCGCGAAAAGCTTTGGCCGCTCGGCGACGACATCACCTTCGTTCCGGGCCACGGTCCCACTTCGACGTTCGGCGCTGAGCGCCGCACCAATCCGTACGTCGCCGACGGAGTCGAGGCATGAGCAGCGAAATCTACGTGAGCACCGATGTCGAAGCGGACGGCCCGATTCCCGGTCCGCATTCCATGCTCAGTTTCGCCTCCGCCGCTTATACCGAAGACAAGCAACTGATCGCCACCTTCTCGGCGAATCTCGAGTTGCTCGAGGGAGCCAAGGCGCATCCCGTGCAGGAAGCGTGGTGGAAGACGCAGCCCGAAGCGTGGGAAGCCTGCCGCAAGGACTTGCAGACACCGTTGGCCGCATTGACGGCGTATGTCGACTGGGTCGAAGCCTTACCGGGAAAACCGGTGTTCGTGGCAATGCCGGCCGGCTTCGACTTCACTTATATGTTCTGGTACATGATGCGGTTTGTCGGCCGCTGTCCGTTTTCGTGGTCGGCGCTCGACATCAAGACGCTGGCCTTCGCCATGACCGGGCTGCCGTACCGCAAGAACATCAAGCCGCGCTTTCCCAAGCACTGGTTCGACGAACATCCGCACACGCATGTCGCGCTGGACGACGCGATCGAACAAGGCGCGCTTTTCTGCAACATGTTGAAGGATCTGCGCGCAAGTCAGGCGATCACGCTCGCAGCGGGTAGAGATGGGGACGGCACAGGACAAAACGCCGCTGAGGAACCGGCAAATTAGGTAATCTCCCTCGTCGAACCCGTTTTACATTGCGTTTCGTTTTCGCGCCCTCTACCATGCGTTGATACGGCGACGCAAACGGAGGCGCAGTTGACACTCGATACGTTCTCTCAAAAAATCCTGCGCCTATTGCAGCTCGACGCACGCCGCTCGGTGCAAGAAATTTCCGACCAGGTCGGCCTGTCGAGCACGCCATGCTGGCGGCGCATTAAGGACATGGAACAGTCGGGGGTCATCCAGCGCTACACGGCGCTACTGGATCGGGAAAAGCTCGGGCTGCACGTGTGCGCCCTCGCGCATATTCACCTCACGCGGCACACCGAAGGCGGCGTGGAACAGTTCGAGCGGGAAATCGCCACCTGCCCGGAAGTCACCGAGTGCTACAGCACGACCGGCGAATCCGACTACATTCTCAAGATCGTCGCACCGGATATCAAGGCATACGACAGCTTCCTGCACGAACGCATCTTCAAGATTCCCGCCGTCGCCCAGGTTCGTACGAGCGTCGTGCTGCGCGAAATCAAGTTCGACACGCAATTGCCGCTGTGATCCGTTGATGGCTTAACCGCACCACGCCGCAGCATCTCGCGCGGCGCCGCGGGCGTCAGGTGGCGCTGTGCGGTTCCGTCGCCTTCGCGCGTTCCTCAAGAGCCCCGCCGGCCTTTGGGTCGAGCGTCGCCGGATCGGCGTCCCCGGACAGCGCGTCCAATTCCAGTAGCAGGTCCACTTTGCGCGCGCCCAGGCGCGCCTTCAGCGCCGCCAGATCCACTCGCCCAGCGCGTTGCGTTTCGCTGTCCAGCGCGCGCGACGACAACGCGGCCGGCAGCGCCACTTCGACATCCAGTCCCGTGCTCAGGTAGTGGATATTCACCGCGGCCGCTTTTACGCCGTGAGGCGCCAAGGCGGCGTTCACTTCAGCGATGACCCGCTCGCGCGTAGGCAGATCGAAGGGCGGACGCGCAAGCGCATCGTTCTCGGGATCGACATGAATCAAAGCGTCGAGCACGCGGTTGTCCGTCAGCACGCGCAAACGCGCCGACTCGGCGATGTAATGCCCCTCCGATACCGAGATCAGCGGATCGACCAGAATATGCGCGTCGACGAGCGCGAAGTCGCCCATCTTGCGCGTGCGCATTTCGTGCACGTCGCGTACGCCGGGCGTCGAGAGCAGCAGCGCGCGCATGTCGGCGGCGGCGGCGTTGTCGAGCGCGCGGTCGGAGAGATCCTGCAGCGCGTCCCAGCCGAACATCCAGCCCATGCGCGCCACCATGAAGCCGACGATCGCCGCGGCAATCGGATCGAGCAGCCGCACGCCAGCAAGGCTGCCGACAATACCGATCGCGACCACCAGCGACGACGCCGCATCCGAGCGCGCGTGCCACGCATTAGCGATCAACATGGCGGATCGCACGCGTTGCGCTTCGCGCAGCATGTAGCGAAACAGACCTTCTTTGGAAAACAGAACTAGCACCGCGACCGCAAGCGCGCTCATATGCACGGCGGGGATGTTTTGCAAATCGGCGAGACGCGTTCCGGCCCGCCATAACATGCCGACACCTACCGCGATCAGAAGCGCGCCCAGAAATAACGACGCCACGGTTTCGTAGCGGCTATGCCCGTAATTGTGATCCGCGTCGGGCTTTGCGCCACTGTGCCGATTGGCAAACAGCACGACAAAATCGGAAATCAGATCGGCGAGGGAATGGACACCGTCGGCGACCAATGCCTGCGAGTGAGCAAACACGCCGATGACGATTTGCAGCGTCATCAACACTGTATTGAGCGCAATACTGACAAAGGTACTTTTGCGCGCAACGCGATGTTTTTCGGCGGATTGGGCAGCGGCGGCGGCAGGCATCTCTGAAGCGGAATGAAAAGTTCAATCCCTACATTCTACTCGGCGCATCTCGAAACGCGCTGGAGATACCTAAAAAATTCCTTTTAAATCAACCGCTTATCTAAACGAAAAGCATTCGCGTTCAAGTTGGATGGAGTTCACGCGATAAAAACCGACGGCATTGGACACGGCAATAAAAAACCGCGCCCTCGACGGTACGCGGTTCTCTCTTGCAACGGCAGACGCGATAGGTGCGTCTGATTGAAGCTATTCGTATTACTTAACGGCCAGAGGCATTAGTTGCTGGCAAAGCGGCCGGCAAAAGCGGCTGGCCAGAAGCATTACTTCTGGATCAGAAACTTCTCGCGATCCAGACCTGCGATCCAGCGGGGCGGCTTGCCACGGCCAGACCACGTGCTGCCGCTATCCGGGTCGCGATACTTCGGTGCGACACCTGCGCGCGGACGCGCGGCTTTAGCCCCCTTGGCGGCACGACCACCACCGAGTTCTGTCAGAGAAATGCCGTAGTCGGTCATTTTCTGCTTGATCTCATTCAACACTTCCGCGTATTCGCGCGACTTCGCTTCTTCGATCTGCTTTTCGAGCTTCTCGCGCTGAGCGAGTAGTTCCTTGTAGGAAGACATAGGTTCCCTTTGTGGTTTGGATAAATGACTGCCAGTCTTAAGCCAGCTTGCCCTTTGAAGTTGGATCATGCCTCGGAATTTGACGGCGAGATTAACACAAAATAGAAAGATTACAAAAGCGCGCGCGTTAAATTAATCCCAATTCGTTTCAAAAAATTTCCGTCCGCCACCGCGTTACACCGCTCCCTTTCAAATAGCTGATTTCGCATTTTGCTGAAAACGCAGTTGGCATGAGTAATTATGGGATTAACTATCAAAAGATGAAAATTAAGATGGTTATTTGGCACCAACATTTCACGCCATGAGAGCTTTAACATGAAACTTCGTAACATATTGCGACAGCCGTTCTGCGCTGGTATTCGCATGAGTGTTTTCCCCAAACGTCGGTAAAAAAAATCTAATTCATGTAGCGCTGCATGCAATCTTCGAGCGCCGCGTGCAAGGTTTCGATTTTGAGTTTCGCGTCGTCAAAGACAAAACGGCTGCGCGCACCGTTCAGTTTCACATCGGCGCCATATCGATCGACACCGAGCAGTTGAAATTCGCCCTTGCTGCCGGAATGGCTAGCGAATTGCGCGATCAGCGCGTTCTCTTCATCGAAACCGAGCGGCGGCAAAGGATCGAGTTCGGCCCCGGCGAGCCATCCCATCGCGCCGAAGCCACCGATATAACGCAGCCGCTCGAGCCTCATCGCCCAGAACGTGAAATCGCCAAGCACGAGGTAGCGCTCCGCGTCCGGGTGATAGCGCAGATAGCGCTGCACCACTTCGGGCGTCGAGTCGACCGGCTCGAAGGTGCCTAGCAAGGTGACACGCTGGCCGCTCAGCACGTCGCCGTCGGGAGCGTCGACGGCCAGAAAACCGGCGCGCGGGTCGGCGTGCAGGTTATGCGTGTGCTCGGCCAGCCGACTCACGAGGATCGTCGGACGGTGTTGTGGGTCCGGTGCGAACGGCAGCACGGACGGATAAGGAAAACCTTCCGGCTGGCGCGCGTGAGTGGCGAGCGTGCCGACAGCGGCCGTGTGCAGCAGATGCAGCGGAGCGTGAGCGGGAATATTCAAGTGCGCGTTCCTCGATAGATGTGCGGCGAACCACAAAAAGACCGGCCAGCGGACCACAATGCCCAACGCACGCCCAACGCCTGTCACGTCCGGGCCAAACAATCGCAAAAATGGGGATTCCGCCTTCCAAGCATAAGACAGCACGCTTCGTTAGAATCGGAAATTCGCTTTCAACGCGCTTTCCGCGCGTCAGCGCTCCTCGAGATTTCCGTGTCAGACCGCTCCTCCGAATTCGCCGCCCTTCCCGCCGCTCACCGCGCCCTGTCCGATACCGCCCGGCAGCGAGCCCGTATCGCCACGATGGCGGTGTTCTTCATCGCCGGCATGATGTACGCGTCGTGGGGGGTGCACGTACCGACGGTGCGCGACCGTTTCCATCTGAACGCGGCGCTGCTCTCCGTTGCGCTGCTGGCCGTGGCGGGCGGTTCGATCGGCGCGATGGCGGCCAATGCCTCGTGGATCGCGCGGGTCGGCACGCGCCGCGCCTGCCTCACCGGCGGGCTCGTGATGGCGGTATGCGCGGCGCTGATTCTGGTCGTGCCCACTTACTGGCTGCTGCTGGTCGTGCTGGCCACTTTCGGCGCGGGCATGGCCACGCTCGATGTCGCAATGAACGCCGAGGCCAGCGCCGTCGAGAAAGCGCTCGGCAAGCCGATCATGTCGTCGTTGCACGGCATGTTCAGCGTCGGCGGGATGTTCGGTGCGGCGGTCGGCGGCGCGCTGCTGTCGCGCGGCATGGCGCCGGCGGTGCATCTCATGCTGGCTGCCGCGGTCAGTGCGCTCGTGCTGATCGCCGCCTGTCCTTCCGTGCTGCCGCACGTGCCGCACGCCGATCACCCCGACTCCGCCACGCCGCGCGCCAACCGCTGGCGCTCGCCGGCGTTGTGGGCGCTCGGCGCGATGGCGTTGGTCGCGCTGATCGCGGAAGGCGCGATGTACGACTGGGCCACCGTCTATATGCGCGACGTCGTGCTGGCCACGCCCGCGCTCGCGAGCGCGGCCTACGCGGCATTCTCGGGCGGCATGGCGGCCGCGCGCTTTGCCGGCGACGCGGTGCGCGCCCGCTTCGGCGCGCCGCAACTGGTGATGGCAAGCGCGACGCTCGCCTGCGTCGGGATGGTCGGCGCGCTATTGCTACCGAATGCGGTTGTCGCGCTGATCGGCTTTACGCTGATGGGCCTCGGTCTGGCGAACATGATGCCCGTGCTGTTCGCGGCGGCGGCGAACGTCAAAGGCATTCATGCGGCGGAAGGACTCGCGCATGTTGCCGGGTTGGCGTACTTCGGACTGCTGCTCGGGCCGGTGATCATCGGCGCGGTGACGCAGGTGACCAGTTTGCCGATCGGGTTGTCGGTGGTGGCCATCTGTTCCGCGTTGATCGCGCTCGTCGGTCCGAAGGTGCTGCGGCGTTTGAAGATCTGATGCGAAAGCGCGCCGCTGCTGCTTCGGTGCGTGCGGCGCCAAGCGAAACGCGCTCGCTTTACGTTACGTCGACACCGCGATCACGCCGATCACCAGCACGCTCGCGCAGACGCCCCAAACCGCGGGCGACACAACCGGTCTCGGCGCATCTCTGACCGTAACGGCGCGGAAAAACAAGCGTCGAAGGGGGCGGTGAGCCCGGCAACCGGCTCGCTGTTTTTTTTCCGCGCAATCGCCGCCAGCATCACATTCCGCCGGCGCCGCTTGAAAGCAGCACCTTTTTATCTGCGTGTCACAGTTCGTGATACGTATCGTAGTGACGCGAGAAGTCGTTACTGCGGAGAAAATTGGTGAACGTCATCGTCACCGACGCATCCAGTCCTTCCACGTAATGCCACCAGCCGATCGGCAGAAAAAGTAATTCACCGGGCGCGAGCGAGCATTCGATCAACTGCGCTTGCCGCATCGACGGGAAACTGTCGTAGTCGATCGCGCCACCGTCCACTTGCGAATAGCAATGCAGATGGTTTGCCATATACGGCGTGTCGGACAGCGGCACGAGTTTGATCTGTTTGCGGCCGATCACCTGCGCCATGAAGTTATTGGTCAGGTCGTGGTGAAACGGCGTCTTTGTTCCGGCCGGTCCCATCCAGAAGAAACCGGTGTCGGGAGACGCGCCGTCGAGATATTCGTCGATTGGCGGTACATCGGACCATAACGCCGCGAGTGCCGCGCGATTGCGCGAGGTGTTATTGGCGGTCATGTAGAAATCGTTAGTCCGCCCGCTCCGCTCGACGAGATCGACATAATCGGCAAAGCGCATCATGCGCCTGAGCCTGAGCTGATTGATTTCGTAATTCGCGTCCGTTTCGCGGCCGAACTGCACTTCCACTTCACAATCGCCGCACCGTTCGCGAAGGTAATCCCAGTTCCATCGCGAACGCGCAGGCCAGAAATCGAATGCGCCGGTGATGATCACCGGCCGGTTCTGAAAGTAGTACTGCTCGAAGAACGCGTCGCGCGATAAACGTTCGCGCCGTTCGATTACACCGCTCGCCGCTCGCATGCGATTGAGCTCGCCATACACCGACAAAATCCATTCGCGCTTACGCAAACGATTGCGCAAACGCGCTGCACCGTGAAAATAAGGACTCGCGAGCGCCGCATCGATTTCTCGCGTGGCATCCGCCGCGTCGAAACCATGGCCGACCAGCGCGCCATGCAACGCGGACGATGGTGCGTCGAGCAGCAGATTCTCGGCGATCCAGCGGCGCCACGCATCGTCGAACGAACGGGTCACGGTGGTCACGGCAGTCTCTCCGAGCAATGCGGATCGGCAAAAAGAATCCGCAAAACAAAAGGCACGCGAACCTCGCGGCGCGCGTGCCTCTTTTCTCATGCAACCGAAGACAGACAACACGCTGCCTTCGGTCACGCGATTTTTACATCTTCACTACGTCGAGCAGCGTCTTCTTGCCTGCCTTGTAGTTGTACAGCGAGATCACGCCGTGTTGAAGGTCGCCCTTCGAGTCGAACGTGGTTTCACCGATCACACCCTTGTAATCCGTGCTCGGCATCGCTGCCAGGATCTTCGCCGGATCGGTCGAGTTAGAACGCTTCATAGCGTCGACGATGATGTACACAGCGTCATACGTGAACGGAGCGTAGATCTGGATCGGCTGACCGAAACGCTTCTGATACTTGGCGAGGAACGCCGAGCCGCCAGCCATCTTTTCGAGCGCCATACCGGCTTCCGAGCAGACGATGTTGTCGGTTGCGTCGCCGGCCAGGTCCGACAGCTTGTCGGTACACACGCCGTCGCCTGCCAGCACCTTCGCGCGCAAGCCGAGTTGCTTGGCTTGCTTGGCGAACGGGCCGCCGGTGGCGTCCATGCCGCCGTACATGATCGCGTCCGGGTTTTCGCCCTTGATCTTCGTCAGAATCGCGCGGAAGTCGACAGCCTTGTCGTTCGTCGCGTCGTGCGACATCACGTTCAGGCCCAGCGACTTGGCGGTCTTTTCGAATTCGTTTGCGAGACCCTGGCCGTAAGCGGTCGAGTCGTCGACGATCGCGACGCTCTTCACTTTCAGACCCTTCGCTGCGTAGTTAGCCAGTGCCGGACCTTGTTGCGCGTCGGTCGCCACGACGCGGTACGTCGTCTTGAAACCTTGTTGCGTGTAGGCCGGGTTCGTTGCCGACGGCGAGATCTGCACGATGCCAGCATCGCTATAGATCTTCGAAGCCGGGATCGACGTGCCCGAATTCAAGTGGCCAACCACCGCGACGACCTTATCGTCGACCAGTTTCTGTGCGACTTGAGTTGCCGTACGCGGGTCGGCTGCGTCGTCTTGCGGATCGAGTTGCAGCGTGATTTTCTGGCCACCGATCGTCAGGCCCTTGGCGTTGATTTCTTCAACTGCCAGGCGCGCGCCGTTTTCGTTGTCTTTACCCAGGTGAGCGATACCGCCGGTCAGCGGTGCAACGTGACCGATCTTGACGACCGTGTCGGCTGCAGCCGAAGTTGCCAACGTCGCGAACAGCATCGCCGCAGCGCTGATCGGCAACAGCTTTTGAATCTTGATGTTCATGTAAGTCTCCAGTTTCGGTCCCAAAAACAACGTAATCGCCCTGTGCCCCCGCTTCCCCAACACGTGTCGCTCAGTCCCGTGGACGACCACGCCGGTTGCATCGTTCATGCACTTGGCCAGCACGCTCGCCGGACTGTTTGTGGCAGGCGGCAAACCGTACTTGCGCGCAAGTGTAGGCCATCAAATTAATTTGTGGGGCTTTTTTGAGGAAGTGGGATGAACACTAATAGCGTTTATCCAACAGGCGCTGATTCCGGCTGGAAAGAGAGACTGGAAAGCACCAGCCCATGCGGGTTTCCGCTATGTGAGGCTTTCGTCTAACAGCACGGCCTAAAGCTTTTAGCGTGTTAAACCGTTAATCATCCGAATAGGCTTCGTGCTTGAAAAGGAGGCACGTCCGGACCCCGTCCGGTTCGTGCTGAATCAGCGTTTGAACGCGGCGATGCGCGCCGTCGCCTCGCGCCATTCGTGTTCGAGTTGGCCCATCAGTTCGGCGGCGCCGAGACCTTCGCGGCGGGCGCGGCCCATAGGCGCGCCCTGGCCTGACCAGAGCGAGAGATAGTCGCCGTTTTCCGCACGGCTCGCGGTTTGCCGCAGCTCTTGCGTCAACGCGTTTTGCACTGGATACGGCGCGATCTTCTGCGCCGCTTCGCTCAACCGCTGCATCAGCGGATTGCGTATGCCGCGCGCATGGCGGCCGGTAATCGCGCGCGTGACCGAAGTCGACGTGTCGGACGTGGAGCGCACTCGGGTTTTCCATGCCTGCGGGATCGCGCTCTCGTGACAGGTGAGAAACGCGGTGCCCATCACCGCGGCTTGCGCGCCGAGCGCGAGCGCGGCGACGATGCCGCGTCCGTCCATGATGCCGCCGGCGGCGAGCACCGGCAGCCCGGTTGCGTCGACGAGCTGCGGCACGAGCGCCATCGTGCCGACCAGCGCGTCTTCGAATGCGCCGATGAATGTGCCGCGATGCGCGCCGGCCTCCGCGCCTTGCGCGGCAATCGCATCGGCGCCCGCGTCGCGCCAGGCCACACCTTCGGCGGCATGCGTCGCCGTGCCTATTACATATAGACCGTTGGCGTGCAACCGGGCGACGTCGTCGGCCGGCAGCAATCCGAATGTGAAGCTCGCCAACGGCACGCGCAATTCGATCAACATGTCCAGTTGCGCGCGGAAGTCCGGCGCGTAGCGTGCGAGCGGAGCGCCCGGCGGCAAACCGAGGTCGTGGCGCAACGGATCGATGGCTTCGAGCGCGCTACGCACCGTCGCATCGTCCGGCGTGGCCGGCTCGAGCACGAACAGATTCACGCCGAACGGACGATCCGTCAGCGCGCGAATCGCCGCGACTTCGCTTGCGATCTTCTCGGGCGAGAGCGCCGCACCCGCCAGAAAACCGAGACCGCCCGCGTTCGATACCGCGGCGACCATCGCCGGCGTCGTTGCGCCGCCCGCCATCGGCGCCTGCACGACCGGCACGCGCAACCCGAAACGCTCCGCAAACGGCGTCACAAAACTGCCTTCACTCATGATGATTTCCTTTCCCGTCAATGCGCTCGCGACATGAGCGAGCCGATACGCTTCAATGTACCGAGGCGGCCCGCACGGGAAAAATGAATTATCGAGAACGTTTCAATCGCCTTACGAGATTTCCGCTTCGCGGGGCCGCGCTGCAGGGCGTTTCTTTTGGTGGCAAACTGACCGCCCCGCTTCAGGTATTGAAGCCTCTGGTATTCATTCAGACCGACCTCGCGCAGCCGCGCGCGAGTCAATGGAGAGCAACATGAGCACCACTTCCCGATGGATCGACATTCCCGCCGGCAACGACAGTTTCGGCGGCTACCTGGCGTTGCCCAAAGGCGGCAAGGGACCGGCGGTCATCATCATTCAGGAAATCTTCGGCGTGAACAGCCATATCCGTTCGGTCGCGGATCAGTACGCGCAAGACGGCTACGTCGCGCTCGCACCGGACGTGTTCTGGCGCGTGCAACCGCGCGTGGAATTGACGTACGACGGCGCCGATCGCGAGAAGGGCATCGAACTGATGCAGAAACTCAAGGTCGATGAAGCCGTGGCCGATATCGGCGCAGCCGCAGCCGCACTGCGCGCCATGCCGGAAGTGACCGGCAAGGTGGCGGCAATCGGCTTTTGCTTCGGCGGCCGGCTCGCGTATCTGGCCGCGGCGCAAGGCACGCTCGACGGCGCGGTCGCCTACTACGGCGGCGGCATCCAGAACCAGCTCGACGAAGCCGCAAAGGTCAAAGTGCCGATGCAATTTCACTACGGCGAACTCGACGCGCATATCCCGCTGTCGGCCGTCGGTCAGATTCAGGAACGCTTCGCCGGCCGCACCGACGCCGAATTCCACATCTATCCGAACGCCGATCACGGCTTCAACTGTTCGGACCGCGCGTCGTACAACCAGCGCGCCGCCGCGTTGGCACATGGCCGCACGCTGACGTTCCTCGGCGAACGTCTGTAACGCGCGGTTCTAATTGGTGCGCTGATTGCTGCCGCTGTTCGCGACGCTTATCAGCGCGCGTCAATTGCGCTTTTTTGTTGGCGCTTTTCATGTGCGTCAGTAACTCGCGCACATAACTCAGTTACTCTCTCAAAGACGGCGTGTCTGTGGCACGCCGTCTTTTCCATGTGCGGCAATCAATCCGGGCGACGAAACCTCGCGGCGCGGTTCAGCGCGCGCATGGACCGCCGGCCGGTTCAACACTCGATAGCGAGGGCTCATCCGTCGTGCATTCAGACTATCTCGCTCATGACGCCACCGGCCTCGCCGAATTGATACGCAAGCGCGAAGCAAGTGCGCGCGAGTTGCTCGACATTGCGATTTCACGCACCGAAGCCGTCAATCCCGCGATCAATGCGATTGTCCTGAAGGACTACGACGCAGCCCGTCAACGCGCTTCACGCGACGACGCGAGCCGTGCGAACGGCGCAAACAACGCCGATGGCGTCAGCGCGCAAACAGCGCTGGCCGGCGTGCCCTATCTGATCAAGGACCTCGGCGCGCCGGTCGCCGGACTGCGCATGGCCATGGGCAGCCGCCACTACCGCCACTTCATTCCCACCGAAGACGCCCCGGTGGTCGCGCTGGCGAAAGCGGCCGGCCTCAATATCTTCGCCAAGACCAGCACGTCCGAGCTCGGCCAGATGCCTTATACGGAGCCCGAACTGTTCGGCGCGTGCCGCAATCCGTGGAATCTCGACCATACGCCGGGCGGCTCGAGCGGCGGTGCGGCGGCGGCGGTTGCCGCCGGCATCGTGCCGCTCGCGCATGCATCGGACGGCGGCGGCTCGATCCGCATTCCGGCGTCATGCTGTGGACTCTTCGGCCTCAAACCTTCACGCGGACGTGTGCCGCGTGCGACCGCGGAGGCTGAGGCCGGTGAACTCGGCGTCGATCATGCGGTGTCGCGCAGTGTGCGCGACAGTGCGCTGCTGCTCGATCTGCTTGGCGGCAATGCCGACCGGCCGCTCGGCGCGCCGGGCACGTTTCTGAGCGCGAGCCGCGAGCCGTGCAAACCGCTGAATATCGCGTACGTCACCGAGCCGATGCTCGCACCGTCGCTTTCCGCCGACGCGCGCGCCGCGCTCGAAGACGCCGCGCAACTTGCCAGCTCGCTCGGCCATAACATCGAACCGGTGTCGCTCGGCATCGACTTCGCGACGGTTCGCCACGCGTTCCTCACGCTCTGGTCCGTGACGGCGGAAGATCTGGTGCTGAACGCCGAACGGATCAGCGGCCGCAAACCGCTGCGCGCCGAATTCGAAATCTCGACATGGGCGATGGCGCATGTGGGCCGCAAACTCGGCGAACGCGGCCTGCCCGCCGCGCTCGAAGAACAACGCCGCATCACCGGGCTGCTCACCGATCTGCTGAATCGCTACGACGTGATTCTGTGCGCCACGCTCGCCGCGCCGCCGATCAAGATCGGCGAGATGCGGCCCACGTCGGCGGAACGCATGCAGATGCGCGCCGTCACCACCATGCCTCTCGAGGCGTTGATGAAGAAGGTGCTGATGGAAGCGTCGAACAAGGCGTTCACGTGGGCCGGTTGCACGGAACTGTTCAACCTGAGCGGCCAGCCGGCGATGTCGGTGCCGCTCTACTGGAATGCGCGCGGGCTGCCGATCGGCGTGCAATTTGCCGCGCGCGACGGCGGCGAGGCGACGCTTCTGCGTCTGGCCGCGCAGCTCGAAACGGCAAGGCCGTGGTTCGACAAGCGGCCGCCTTTGATACAGGCACGCAACTAGACGAGAGGTTTAGGAGAAGGTGTCGCAGCGAAGTAGCGGCAATGGTCCGCTGCCGGCAGCAAAGCCTGACTGAAATTCAGCCGCCCGGTCAGGCCGGCTTGCGATGCGCGTCGAGATCCGCGTGGCGCTTACCCGGAATGCAGGCCACCGCGACGATCGACAGCGCCAGTCCGCCCATCACGTAGTAAATCGGCGCGAGCGGCGAGCCGGTGGTGTTGATGAGCCATGTCACGACGAATGGCCCGAAGCCGCCAAACACCATCACCGCAATGTTGTAGGCGAGCGATAAGCCGGTCGAGCGCACGTTCGCCGGAAACAACTCTGCGATCAGCGCGCCGAACGGTCCGTAATAACCGGAGAGCGTGATCGACAGCAACGCCTGCACGAGAATCAGTTTCGACACGCTCGGCTCCGCCGCGAGCCACGCGAACAGCGGATAGATGATCACGAGCGTAACCACCAGCGACCACAGCGACAGCCCCTTGCGCCCGATCCTGTCCGACCATGCGCCGGTCAATGGCGACAGCACCGTCAACAGCAGATTGCCGACGATCACCGCGTAAAAGGATTGCGCGTAAGGCAGCTTGAGTTGATTGACCGCGAAGGTCGGCAGATAGCTGATCAGCACGTAGATCGTCACCGTGAGCGCGATTACCGAGCCGAGGCCGCAGAGCACGTCACGGGTATGAGTTCTGAAAACTTCGCCGAGCGTCGCGCGCCGCGCGGTTTTTTGCGCGAGTAGAAACGCTTCGGAATCCGCGAGATGCCGGCGGATATAAAAGCCGATCGGCCCGATGATCAAACCCAGAATGAAGGGCACGCGCCAGCCCCAGGATTGCAGCGCCTCGGGCGACAGTCCGCGCGTGATCAATGCGCCCACCAGTGCGCCGAGCAGCAGCGCCGCCGCCTGGCTCGCCATCTGCCAACTGCCGTAGAAGCCGCGCTTCGAAAACGGCGCCGCTTCGATCAGCAACGCCGTCGAACTGCCGAACTCCCCGCCGGCGGAAAAGCCTTGCAGCGAGCGTCCGACTACGATCATCAACGGCGCGCCGATGCCGATCGCCGAGTACGGCGGTGCGATCGCCAGCAGCAGAATGCCGAGCGTCATCAGCGCGATGACGAGCGACAACGCCGCTTTACGTCCCGCGCGATCCGCGTAGAGTCCGAGTACGATGCCGCCGATCGGCCGCATGACGAAAGCGACGCCGAACGTCGCGGTGGCGAGGAGCAGCGGCGCATAGTCGTTGCCGGCCGGGAAGAACAACTGCGCGATCACCACCGTCAGAAAACCGAACACGGTGAAGTCGTACCACTCGAGTGCATTGCCGATCACAGCCGCGACGACGGCTCGCGTATGAAGGCTCCTTGACGCTGGTTTCATTCGAATCTCCAGCCTGCCAAAAGTATCCTGTGGTGCGTCGTTTTAGTGCAATGCCGTATTAGCGCGAGCGAGAAAAAAGAGCGCGAGCCGTTGAGGTCGCCTTGGAGTGTAAAGAGCGCACAAGCGGTTTTCAAGCAGCAAAAAGGCGTCTGCCGCGCGGGGTGGCAGACGCCTGAATGACTGGGCCTCGAATGCGCACCGCCATGTTGCGGCGCATTTCGCGCAACACTGAGTGCGTGTGCGGCTGATGGCTAATCAGGCCTTCTTGTTATATGCGCTGCACCAACCCTTGCTCGCCACCTGCTTGCCGGCGAACATCGGACAGCCGCCGTAGGGGTCGGTCGGCTTGGCCTGGTAGAAGCTGCAGTTGCCGCAGTCCTGGCCCGGTGCGTACTTGGCGAATTTCGCCTTGTCGACTTTCGTGGCGTCTTCCTTGTAGCCGAGTGCTTGCGCGGTCGGATCGGATTCGGCGACTTTCGGTGCGTCGGCGAATGCCTGGCGCGACAACGCAAAGGTGGACGCCACACCAATGCTGGTGATCAAAAACGTACGACGGGAAGGTTTCATGGGGACTCACTCCATTTCTATTGAACTGATCGCCGTTCTAGTGACAGCGGTTCTCAAGGATAGCAATGAAGCTGTCGCGCGTGACGGTCCAAATGATAGAGATAACCGAATTGGTACGACCGCGCGGCTGAATGTCGCGCGGAATGCGAATCGATCGCATGCGAGGTGACACTTTGCGGGGAAACACGCGATGCGCAAACCGCGCGCGAGTCGAGGCGCTCGCAGTGAAACCGTTGGCGCGAACCGCGTGAATCACGCGCGTCCGCTCAACTCGCACACTCGCTGCGCGATCGCAAGCGACGCCGTCAATCCCGGCGACTCGATACCGAACAGATTGACGAGTCCACGCACACCATGCGCGGCCGGACCTTGAATCACGAAGTCGGCAGCGGGTTCGCCGGGACCGGAAAGCTTCGGACGAATCCCCGCATACGCGGGCTGCAATGCATCGTCCGGAAGCGCCGGCCAATAGGCGCGAATCGCCGCGTAAAACGATTCCGCGCGACGCGGATCGACGTCGTAATTGATCGCATCGACCCATTCGACATCGGGACCGAAACGCGCCTGGCCGCCGAGGTCGATGGTCAGATGCACGCCGAGGCCCGCTTCGTTCGGCATCGGATAAATCAGGCGGCTGAATGGCGCGCGCCCCGAGATGCTGAAGTAGTTGCCGCGCGCGAGATAGAGGGGCGGCACGTGCCGCGCGTCGAGTCCGCGGATCTTGCGCGCCAATGCGTTCGCCTGCAAACCGGCGCTGTTGATCACGCACGCTGCGCTGATCGTGGTCGGCGCATCGCCGCCCACCTTGATGATGAAGCGGCCATTGCTCGCTTCGATCGCCTGGACCGGCGAGTGAAACGCGCACACCGCGCCGTCTCGTTCGGCGTCGCCCTGCAGCGCCAGCATGAACTGATGACTATCGACGATGCCCGTCTGCGGCGAGAACACCGCTTCGACACATTCGAGCGCGGGTTCGAGCGCTTGCGCCTGGTCGCCGGTGATCCGCATCAGGTCGAGCACACCGTTGTCGCGGCCTTTGGCCATGATGCTTTCGAGCTGAGGAATCTGGTTGCGCGAAGTGGCCACCAGCAATTTGCCGCAGCGTGAATGCGGCACGTTACGCTCGACACAGTAGTCGTAGAGCATCTCGCGGCCGCGCACGCAAAGCCCGGCTTTGAGCGAGCCACGCGGATAGTAGATGCCCGCGTGAATCACCTCGCTGTTGCGCGAGCTGGTGCCCACGCCGATTGCTTCGGCCGCCTCCAGCACGATGACGTCGCGGCCTCGAGCCGCCAGTGCGCGCGCCACCGCGAGACCGATCACGCCGGCGCCGATCACTACACATTCGATTTGGTCCATGTCCCTTGACGCGGCCAACTTCGCCGCGCGCTACCTCGTTCACCCGATCAAGATGAAGACAGGGTGCGGCTGTCGCGTGCCGTCCACCGCTCGCTGCCGAACGCTCCTGTCCATTCGCAACCGCTACGTAAAATTGTACGACGCCGTACAGACACAAATGCCCGCAGTCGGCAATGACTGCGGGCATGCGGTCTTGAGCGGGTCTCAAACGTAGCGGCCGGACTAATTAGTGTACGCCGTCGAGGGTCGCCGCGCTCGCTTCTTCGCGTGGCCGGTGAATGTGACACGCGGCCCGGTCGGGGCCGCGGTGCTTGCGGGACGGCCGGCGCTTAGTCCTGCGTGCTGACGCCTCGATGCGCAGCTTCCGCCACATGGGTCTTTTGCGCGCGCGGCACGGTGTAGCCGCCGACCGCGAGTTCCTGCTGATAAGCCGGCGCGTTCGGATTCAGGCTCAATTGACCGTTGGCGCGAGCTTCGGCCAACTCAGCCTTCACCTGGGCACGGGTCTTCGGACCGTTGTCGGGCGTCGCGCTCACGCTATCGGCTGAAATCGGCGCGTACGGATTCTGGTTCAACTCGCCGGCTGCGCGAGCTTGCGCGACGTCCGCGTGCACTTGCGCGCGGGTCACGCCGCTCGGTTGCGTGTACGTGGCGACTTCGGGACGGTACGACGCAGCCGGTCCGTAGCCGCTCGCGAAGGCCGGTGCGGCGATAGTGGAGGAAAAAAGCAAAGCGAGGGAAGCCGTTCGCATGATGGTGGTTTCCAATAGTCGTTGAATTGGGGTTCTGTGCGTTGCGGAGTGACGTCTGGCGTGTCGCGCGGATGTCATCTCGTTGGGGGCTCAGTTTATTCCCTGACTATCGAAAAGCTAGATTGATTGACTACAACTTAGCATCTCATTAATAGCAACAATTGCCACGGCATTCACCGCGTTTCGGGCACGGATTCCCGGCTTCGGCCATAAAAAAGCCGCCCGGCGACGGCTTTTCTACGAAAAAGTGGCAAAAATGCTCAAAAACCAATAGGTTTTCGCCGGTTTCCGTGGTCGAGGCGAATGTCGCCAGCTTCGACATGATCCCGTCCATCGATTCGCGCCGCGCCGAAGCCGTTGAGAATCGCGCGGCGCATTTCACGCGGCGATGCCCGCATCAGCGCATCGAGTGCGGCGTCGCCGAGCACGTCGGGAAAGCGCAGTCCCCAGTTGTGCGCGCAGCGGATCTCGTCGTAGATCGCCTGCGCGATACGGCGCGCGCCGTCGTGATCCGGCGGCGGGATCTCGTACACGTTCATCCGGTTCAGGATCGGCTCGGGAATCGAGCGTTCGTCGTTCGCGGTCGCAATCCAGATCACGTGGCCGGCATTGATCGGAATCTCGGCGAACTCGTCGATGAAAGTCTGCGCCGTGTCGTGCTCGAGCAGCGCATACAGCGCGCCGAGCGGATCGTATTGCGAATCGCCCGTGGCCTTGTCGATTTCGTCGACGGCGATCACCGGGTTCGCGTAGCTGCCGTTCACGAGCGCATCGAACACCTTGCCCGGTTTTGCGTTCTTCCACTGCGACGAGGCGCCCGAGAGAATCCAGCCCGCCGTCAACGAACTCATCGCCACGTATTGATACGCGGTGCCGAGCAGGCGCGCCAACTGCTTGGCGAAGTGAGTTTTGCCGATGCCGG
Source organism: Paraburkholderia sp. BL9I2N2 (assembly GCF_004339745.1). Lineage (GTDB taxonomy): Bacteria > Pseudomonadota > Gammaproteobacteria > Burkholderiales > Burkholderiaceae > Paraburkholderia. The sequence continues at coordinate 4,178,947 of NZ_SMGP01000001.1, forward strand.
GGTCGCCGAGCAGGAGGATCGGCATCAGTTCGAGCCGGTCTTCTGTTTCGAGACACAACGCGACCTGCTTGCGGATGTCGTCGAGCGGCGCGGAAAAGTTGGGCAGCGCGTCGATCAGATCGTCGATCGACGGCATGCGGTTCGGCTTCACGCAAAAGCGCATATTGCCGGTTTTCAGCATCTTTTCGTATGTCGCGCGCAGTGCCTCGTTCGCGCCTTCACCGAGATCGTTCAGCGCGGTCTCGACCTGATCGAGGTCGTACACCCTGCTGAAAGACGCCACGGCGATTTCCTGTTTGACCATTGCTGTTGTCATCGCTCACCCCGTCTGGCTGGTCTTGCTGCTGCGGCGCCTGGTGGGCACCGTTTCAGGTCCAGTGTAACGAGGCCATATTCGCGTGCAAGCCAGCAGTCGTGCCGCTCTGCTGCTAACAGCGGGTTGTTTTTGGGGATTCCCAGCCTTATCTGAAATGGATTGTTGCTGAACCCGGCCCCGTTTGAAGTGTCAGAAAGGCGTTGCGCCCATCAGGGGTAAGATGGCCCTCTGGCTACGCTGCCGGATCTCGTGACCGGAGACTTCTTCTATGTGGAAAACCAGTATCGCGGCCGTATTGCTCGGCACCTCGTTGCTTGCGAATGCACAACAAAGCGCGCAACAAAGCGCGCAACAACGGCCCGCGCAGCAGGTCGTGCAATGGCAGTTGCAAGTCATGCGCGACGGCCAGCAAATCGACGCGTTCGACGGCACCACTACCGTCGGCCAGGCGCGCACGGACACGCATCACAAGATCGTGCAACATAACGTCGGCTGCAAGGATCAGCCCGCCGGCAGTATCGATCTGGCGCGCACGCTGACCGTCTCGCCGCTGCAGGCGGATGCAAGCGGCGTCACACTGTCGATCGAAGCGCAGGAAACGTTCGAGGAAAACGCCGCGCGGCAAACCGACACCGGCTGCAAATTGCCGCCGCAACCGCGCCAGGTGAGCGCGAGCCATCCGGGTCTGAAGGTGGCGACGGGGCAATGGGCCAGTTGGACCATCGTCGACAAGGACCCGAACCTGGTCTACCGCGTGCGTGCGAGTCTCGCGGACAGCGCAAACACGGCAAACTGATCGAACCGATGCAAAGAACACGCAAGAGAATGCGCAAACAGCACGCGACTAACCGACGCCCCCAACCAGAACACGTGGACAACGCGGCATGCGAAACCCCGAAGAATTGATCCGCGAGAGCGTAGCGCCCAAGGATTTCATTGCGGTGAGCTGGAACCTGCATAAAGGCCGTACACCGCTCGGCTTTCAGGCATGGCAAGCCATGCAACGCTGGGTGCAATCGACCCACGCGGACGCCTATTTTTTACAGGAAGCGATGGCGCGGCGCATGCCGTCGCCGGTGCTGGCGAGCAGTTTCGGCGCGCCGCTCTCCGATCCGTTGAGCGACGTCTGGCATTGTCAGGCCACCGAAATCGCGCGCGCGCTCGAACTCGAAATCGCGCTCGGACCGAATGTTTTCAAACCGTCGTGGCGGCATGGCAATGCGATCCTGTCGCCGCATCCGCTCGATCTCGGCGGACGCTGGGACATCTCCGCGCATCGCTTCGAAAAGCGCGGTCTGCTGGTGGCGCGAGCCACCTTCGGCGGTCACTCGGTCACGCTGCTGTGCGCGCATCTTGCGCTCACGCGCTCGGCCCGCTTGCGTCAGATGAACTGGATCGCGCACTGGATCGCAAAGGAAGCGCCTGAAGGTCCGCTGGTGCTGGCCGGCGACTTCAACGACTGGCGCAACGATTCCGTGCCGCTGTTCGGCGAGCATGGTTTGCAAGAAGTGGCCACGCTGCTCGGCGAGTCCGGCCGCACCTTTCCGGCTTTCTCACCCGCACTCGCGCTCGACAAGATGTTCGTGCGCGGCATGAAGCCGATCGAATGGATCCAGCCGACGCAAGAAACCGCGTGGCTCTCGGATCACTTGCCGTATATGGCTCGCTTGCGGGTCGAATAGACACAGACCAAACCACAGGCGCCGCATATTAGTCCTTGTGCGGCGTCCATTTCAGCGTCGCGGCGATCTCCTCGCCCGGCTGCAACACGCAGCCGCCCACGTGCTCACGCATGCCGACCGCGTTGAAACAATCGGTGGTGTTCGTCACCGGTTCCACGCACAGTTGTGCATCATTGGCCGGCGCGAATATCACCATGTGATCGAACGGCGCGTCGGCGGTCATCGTCAGTCGACGGTGTTCGTCGGGCCACGCAATGGTCGCCTCGCGCGACCAGTTCGCAAAGTTGTTGTCGAGATCGAAGGCGTCCGGCGACATGCCTTCGCGCAACGCGGTCACAGCGGGATGCGGGCCGAGATGCGTCGGCAATACGTCGGCGTCGGCGTGCCACATGGCTGCCACGTCGGCGTACACGCGAGTCTGCGCAGTACGCGGATAGTACGGGTGATGCCCCATGCCGAACGGCATCGGCTGCCCGGCCAGGTTTTGCGCCGATAGCGTAATGTGCAATGCGCCGCCGCTCAACTCGATACGCTGCCGCGCGCAATAGCGAAACGGCCAGTCGCCGGGTACGCGCGAATCCGGTTCATGTTCGAAGCGCAGTTCGACCGAGCTTTCAGTACGCGCTCCGACTTGCCAGGGATGCCGCCACGCATTCCCATGCAGCGCATGGCCGAAACGCGTGTCGTTGCCGGCGAGATCGATCGTGCGGCCGTCGAAGTCGAAACGCGCGTCGCGAATCCGGTTGCAGTAGGGAAAGAGCGGAAAGCTCGCCATGCGCAGCGGATCGCGTTCAGCGAAGGCCGCCGGCGCTGCCGGCCGCAGCCAATGCAGCGGGCCGTCGGGCGTCGTCTCGTAGAACGCCGCCAGCGCGCCGCCCACTTCGGGCGCAATCACGGCACGCAGCGCGCCGTCCGAGAGCGTGACGACCGTGGCCACGACCGCGGGATCATCGAGCCACATGAGCCCGGTCGCGAGCGGGCGGATCGAATTCAAGGAAACGTCGCGCATGGTCAGAAAAGTCGGGGCCTCAGGCGGATGGCGGCATGAACGCGCATCGGTGTCTCCTATGACGTGCCGCGCACAACGCGCGGCCGGCGGACTGTCAGAATCCGCGCGACCGAGAATCGCACGCCAAAGCGCAGTCGTCAATATTATTAGTAATAAATTGCAGGCCTGAGGTCGTGCAAACGGCGATGAAGCTCTCCCAAATGACGGGTTAGCGCGCGTTGCCGCGCGCATATTATTAGTGGTACCGTCAAGCACCGAGATGCCCACGGCATGCCCCAGCTTTAGCGCCGCTCCTGCGGCCCGCACAATGAAAAAATCGACTCAACGCCGTCCGACCATGACCGACATCGCCAAGCTCACTGGCGTGTCGCAATCGACTGTCTCGCTGGTGCTGAACAACGCGACCGGCGCGAAGTTCTCGGAGACTACCCGCAACAAGGTGCTGAAGGCCGCGCACGACCTCGGCTACCGGCTGTCGCTGCGCGAGCCGGTGTCGGCTTCGGCCGATGAACGCAATCTGATCGTCTATCTCGCCGACGAAATTTCCACCAGTCCGCATCCGGTCGTCAACATCGACGGCGCACGCGATGCGGCCTACGCAAGCGGCAAGATGCTGGCGGTCTATTCGACGCACGGCAACGCCGACATCGAGAAGCAGGTGCTGGACACCACGCTGTCGAATCCGCATGTGTTCGGCGTGATTTACGCGACCGTCTATACGCGCAAGGTGACGCCGCCGACGGCGCTGTCACAGGTGCCGACCGTGCTGCTGAACTGCTATACGGGCGAAGGCGGGTTTTCTTCGGTGGTGCCCGCCGAAGTGGCCGGCGGCCATCTGGCGACCGACTATCTGCTGCAAGCCGGACATCGGCGGATCGGCTATATCAACGGCGAGCCCTGGCAGGATGCCTCGAAGGATCGCCTCAAAGGCTACCGCACCGCGCTCGCGACCGCCGACCTGCCCTACGCGCCGGAAATGGTGCGCGACGGCGACTGGAGCTCGGGTCTCGGCTTCGAACTGACGCTCTCGCTGATGCGCGAACCCAATCCGCCGACCGCGATTTTCTGCGCCAACGACCTCACCGCCATCGGCGCGATCGAAGCGCTGAAGCAACTCGGCCTGCGCGTGCCCGAAGACGTCTCGGTGCTCGGCTACGACGACCAGGAAATTGCCCGCCACACGCATCCGCCACTCTCGACGGTCGTGCTGCCGAACTACGAATTGGGGCGCTGGGCCGTTGAGACCTTGCTGCAGGAAGAACACAACCGTGCCGCCGGCGCGCCGGTTCGGCATCGCATGGTCAAGCTCGACGGTCCGCTCGTCGAACGCGGTTCGGTCAGGGTAATTACCGAGGCAAAAAAACCAATAATTAATATTATTAGTGATTGACCGATAATAATTCAGGATGGAATAATCGGCACGTCCGGTGGGGCGGATCAACGCCGGCCGGCAGGAGAAATTAAAAGCAAATACACCTACCTCACCAGGTACTGGAGGAAGACATGGCGTCGCTCAACACGCAGTCGCGCAGTCACGTGCGCAAGCAGCAGATTCGTCCGCTGGCGGGTTCGCTGCTGGCTCTGGCAATCGGTTTCGGTGTCGCCGCCGCGCACGCCGACGACGCGCTGCCGAAGTTATCCAGCAAGACTCCGCTGAAGGTCGGCTTCGCGCAGACCGAAAGCAACAATCCGTGGCGTCTGGCGGAAACCAAGAGCTTCAAGGACATCGCCGCGAAGTGCGGCTGGCAGTTGGTCATGACCGACGCCAACAGTTCGAACTCCAAGCAGGTATCGGACATCCAGAACATGATCGCGCAGCACGTCGATCTGCTGGTGTTCCCGCCGCGCGAAGAAAAACCGCTTGCACCGGTCGTGCTGCAAGCCAAGAAGGCCGGCATTCCGGTCATCCTGGTCGACCGCGACGTCGATCAATCGGTCGCCAAGGCGGGCCGCGACTACATCACCTTCATCGGTTCGGACTTCATTGATCAGGGCCATCGCGCCGCTGACTGGCTCGTCAAGGCGACTGGGGGCAAGGCGAAGATCATCGAACTCGAAGGCACCACCGGCGCGTCCGCCGCGAACGATCGCAAGAAGGGCTTCGACGAGATCATCGCGAAGAATCCGGGCATGACGATCATCGCGTCGCAAAGCGGCGACTTCGCGCGCGACAAGGGCCGCCAGGTCATGGAAACGCTGCTGCAGGCGCATCCGGACGTGACCGCCGTCTACGCGCACAACGACGAAATGGCGCTCGGCGCGATCGCCGCGATCAAGGCTGCCGGCAAGCAGCCGGGCAAGGACATCCAGATCGTCACGATCGACGGCACCAAGGGCGGCATGGACGCGATCGCGGCCGGCGAACTCGGCGCGAGCGTGCAGTCGAGCCCGTTCTTCGGCCCGCTCGCCTGCGACGTCGCACAGCGTTACGCGAAGGGCGAAAAGATCCCGACGTGGGTCAAGGTGTCCGACAAGTTCTACGACAAGAGCAACGTGCAGCAGAACATGCAGTACGGCTATTGATGGCTAAGCGCCGCTGTATGCGCGGTCTTGAAGTTTGAGCGCTGCGCTGTAGCAGAGCGTCCACGCGCTCCGGCGGCGCCCCGAAGAAGGAAGTCGCCCCGCCCGAAGTAAGTTCTGTTTGAAACATCGGGGGTCCGGGGATTGCTTTGCAGGACGTCCCCGCCCCGAATCTGTCTCCTCGGGGGGCGGGTGGCGGGAAGGGTTCGGAGCGACGCGTTCGTGGCAGCACGAGCCGTCGCTTCGCTTTTATGCGGCGTAACATGGTTCGGCGACACCGCCCGCATCTGAGCCCGAACGAAAGGCCGCACCGGCTCGCACGTGCAATGCATGGCGCGCACGCCGCAAATCAGGCAGCACACGCATCAGGAGGACACCCGTGACGGAATCCGGCAAAGAGACGCCACACTCTCCCCTTACCCGTTCGCCGCTGCTCGAGATGCAGGACATTGGCATCAGCTTCGGCGGCGTACCCGCGTTGCGCAGCGCCAATCTGAGCGTCGCCGCCGGCGAAGTGCATGCGCTGATCGGGCAGAACGGCGCGGGCAAATCGACCATGATCAAGATCCTGACCGGCGCGTATCGGCGCGGCTCGGGAAGCGTGCGCTTCGAAGGCCGCGAAGTTGATTTCCGCACGCCCAAGCAGGCGCGCGAAGCCGGCATCAGCACGATCTATCAGGAGATCAATCTGGTGCCGTTCCGCTCGGTGGCGGAGAACATTTTCCTCGGCCGCGAGCCGCGCCGCTTCGGCTTGATCGACTGGCGCGCGGTGCAGCAACGCGCCGCCGCACTGCTCGAATCATTCGGTTTGCAGATCGATGTGAAGAAGCCGGTCGGCCGCTATTCGACCGCGATCCAGCAGATGGTCGCGCTTGCGCGCGCGGTGTCGTCGGATGCGAAGATGGTGATCATGGACGAGTCCACTTCATCGCTCGACGAACGCGAGGTGGAGTTGCTTTTCACCGTGGTGCGCAAGCTGCGCGACGACGGCCGCGCCGTGATCTTCGTGTCGCATCGGCTCGACGAGCTCTATGCGCTGTGCGACCGCGTCACCGTGATGCGCGACGGCCAGACCGTCGCGCAAAGCACGATGGCGGACATGGACAAACTGCAGCTCGTCACGACGATGCTCGGCCGCACGCTCGCCGCCGTCGTGCAGGACGACGCCGACGCGCGCGAAGCGAACCTCGCGCGGCGCGGCAAGCAGATGATTGCGGCGACACAACTGAGCGCGCATCCGAAGGTGAGCGACGTCTCGCTCGAAGTGCATGCGGGCGAAGCAGTCGGTCTCGCGGGCCTGCTCGGCTCGGGCCGCACGGAAACCATGCGGCTGATGTTCGGCGCCGATCCGCTGGAGCAAGGCTCGCTCTCGATCGGCGGCGAAACGGTGGCGCTGAAGTCGCCACAGGACGCAATTGCGCGCGGCCTCGCCTATCTCACCGAAGACCGCAAGGCCGAGGGCATCGTCCCCGAACTCTCGGTGCGTGACAACCTCACGCTCGTCTGTCTGCGCACGCTGGCAAAGAACGGCGTGGTCGACGTGAAGAAGCAGCAGGCGATCGTCGATCGTTTCATCGCGTCGCTCGGCATCAAGCTGCGTTCCGCCGATCAGCCGATCCGCGAACTGTCGGGTGGCAATCAGCAGAAGGTTCTGCTGGCGCGCTGGCTCGCAGCCGAGCCTTCGCTCTTGCTGCTCGACGAACCGACGCGCGGCATCGACGTCGGCGCCAAAGCGGATGTGGCGAAGATCGTGCGCGAGTTGCGCGACGCGGGCCTCGCCGTGCTGCTGTCCGCGTCCGAACTGGAGGAGCTGACCGCCGTGGCCGATCGCGCGGTGGTGATCCGCGACGGCCGCACTGTCGCCGAACTGAACGGCGCCGACATGAGCGAGAGCGCGATCATGGACGCCATCGCCTACGGCAGCGACGGCCATTCGCAACTGGCCGAAGCCGCGCAAACGGCAAACGCCGCACACATCGAAGACGCGTTGGAGGGCGACCGTCATGGCGCTTAAGTTGCACACGGAATCGTTGCATACCGAGCCGCGGCTCGGCGAAACCGCCCAGCAGATGACGGCCGCGCCGCCCGCCGCCCCGGCAACGACGGTGCGTAAATGGCGCCATCTCGCGATGCAGCGGGAAGTCATCGTCCTGCTCGCGATGGTGCTCTTCAATCTGATCTTCACGCCGCATTTCTGGTCGCTGCAAACCTTCAACGTCAACATGACGCAGGTGGTGACGATCGTGATCGTCGGCATCGGCATGACGCTGGTGGTGGCGACCGGCGGCATCGATCTGTCGGTGGGTGCGTCGATGGCGATCTCCGGTGCGCTCGCGCCGATGCTGTTCCTGAACATTGCCGGACCCGGCGGCATTGCGCTCGCGTTCGTGCTGCCGGTGCTCGCCGCCGCGCTGTGTGGCGTCTTCAACGGCTTGCTGGTGACGAGGTTATCCGTGCAGCCGATTGTCGCGACGCTGGTGCTGTTCATCGCCGGACGCGGCATCGCGCAAGTGGTCACCGACGGCAGCCTGCAGGCGTTCAACACGCCCGCGTTCCAGTGGATCGCGCTGGGCAAGGTTGCAGGCGTGCCCTTCCAGGTGCTGCTGATGCTGGCGCTGGTCGCCGCATTCGTGTGGGTCGTGCGCAAGACACTGTTCGGCCAGTATCTGCTGATCACCGGCGGCAACGAAAAGGCCGCCTATCTATGCGGGGTGCCGACGGCCACGGTGAAGCTGATCGCCTACACGCTGTGCGCTGCGCTCGCGGGGCTGGCGGGGCTGATCTCGATCTCCGTGAATTCGTCCTCGGATGCGAACGTGGTCGGGCTCGGCGTCGAGCTCGATGCGATCGCGGCGGTCGCCGTCGGCGGCACGGCGCTCACCGGCGGCAAGGCGTATATCGGCGGCACGCTGATCGGCGCGCTGATCATCCAGTTGCTGCGCTACACGCTGCTCGCGCACGGCATTCCCGACGCGGCGGCGCTGGTGGTGAAGGCCGGCATCATCGTCGCGGCGGTTTATATGCAGCGGCGCTCGCGCTAAGTCTCGCTAAATCACGCGCCTCAGAGAAAATTCCGGACTCGAAGCGATGAAAAAGAATCTCCCTATCTTGCTCGCACTAGCCGCGCTCGTCGTATTCGGCCTCGTGCGCTACGAGCATTTCGGCTCGGCGTACAACATCACGTCGTTCTGGCGCTACAACTCGATGTTCGCGCTCATCTCGGTCGGCATGGCGTTCGTGATCATCACGGGCGGCATCGACCTCTCGGTGGGCACGGTGGCCGCGCTGGCGAGTGTCGTCGCCGCGCTGACCAGCGTCTACGGCGGCTGGGTTGCCGTGCTGGCAGGATGCGCCGCGGGACTCGCGGTCGGCGTGCTGAACGGCCTGATCATCACGCGCCTGAAAATCCTGCCGTTCATCGTCACGCTCGCGACGAGTCTCGGCGCGCACGGCGTCGCGCTGCTGCTCGGCAAGAACGATGCGGTGTCGATTGCCGCCGACTCGAACTTCGGCAACTTCGGCCAGGGCGATCTGTTCGGACTGCCGATTCCGGGCCTCGTCGCCGTCGTGGCGGCGTTAGCCGGCTGGCTCGCGCTGCGCAGTACCCGCTTCGGCCGGCATTCGCTGGCGATCGGCGGCAGCGAGGAAGCCGCGCGGCTGATGGGCCTGAACGTCGACCGCACGCTCGTGATGGCCTATGCGGTGAGCGGCCTGCTCGCCGGCATGGCGGGCGTGATCCTCGCCGCGCAGTTCGGCGCGGGACAACCGAACGAAGGCGTCGGCTGGGAGCTGTTCGCGATCTCGGCGGTGGTGCTCGGCGGCACGCTGCTCACGGGCGGCGAAGGCTCGATCGCGATGACGATTGCCGGCGTGTTGTTGCTCGGGCTGGTGTTCAATCTGCTGAACTTCGAGAACGGGCTGGGGTTTATCAGCTTGTCGGCGTATTGGCAGTCGGTGATTCGAGGCGTGTTCCTGCTGCTGGTGATCGTGTTGCAGGCTCGCGTGCTGAAGCAGCGCGGGAAAAAGCGGGTCGTGGCTGCGGCGTGACTGGCTGATTCACGCTCAAACGGTCGATCGATGCGGCGAGAGCTCGCGGCGGTCTTGTGCTCACGTTCATGAGCATCGAGGTAATCAAAGCGGAAAACGCCAGAATCCTTACTACAAATGGGATTCCGGCGTTTTTATCAATCACCCACACGCCTTTGTGTACCAACCTATCACGGTCAGAACGGGCCCGATAGAAACGCCCTCGCACGCACGCCGCGCACCTCGCCGCGTTCCGCTTCCTCACCATCCATTACGCTTTTGCCAGTTTTATCAGCAGGGTCAATGCTGCAGCGCATGGCGGGTTTCGGTATCATCCTGAAAATGTTGCCCGCGCGGCGCGCCTACCCGGCGCATCCCGGATAACCGATGGCAGCCGCCCTGCGCGGCATTCGCCCATCGCCGCACCCCTGCTGAAGCGCGTAGCCGCACCACGCCAACGTATTCCGCGGCGCCGATCGCAAAGACAGCCGGCGCCGACGCTTCCAGGTCCGGTAACCCGCTTCACCACGCTCAACCGCCGCGTCGCAGCCCCTCAGGCAGCGGGCGCGGTAAAATAGCGGATTGCGCGTGATTCCCGTATGGGTTAGCGCAGCATCGCCCTTGCCGTGCCGGCCGGCTCAAAACGACTGGCCGCCTTTGTTTTCGCACTATCCAAGAAGCCATGAGCAACCTGAATTCACAAACCGTCCTGAGCGTCCATCACTGGACCGATACGCTTTTCAGCTTCACCTGCACGCGCGATCCGTCGTTCCGTTTCGAAAACGGCCAATTCACGATGGTGGGCCTCGAAGTCGACGGCAAGCCGCTGATCCGCGCCTACAGCCTCGCAAGTGCGAACTACGAAGAGCATCTCGAATTCCTGAGCATCAAGGTGCAGGACGGCCCGCTCACGTCGCGTTTGCAGCATCTGAAGGTCGGCGACGAAGTCCTGATCGGCAAAAAGCCGGTCGGCACGCTGATGGCCGACAACCTGCTGCCGGGCAAGACCCTGTGGCTGTTGTCCACCGGCACGGGGCTCGCGCCGTTCATGTCGATCATCAAAGATCCGGATATCTACGACCGCTACGAGCGCGTCGTGCTCACGCACACCTGCCGTTTCGTCGACGAGCTGGCGTACAAGGAATACATCACGGATCACCTGCCGGCGCACGAGCATCTGGGCGAGCTGGTTCAGGAAAAGCTGCTGTACTACCCGACGGTCACGCGTGAAGCGTTCCAGAACCGCGGCCGTATCACCGAGCTGATCGAAACCGAAAAGCTGTTCGCCGACCTCGGCGTGCCGGGTTTCTCGCTCGAAAACGACCGCATCATGCTCTGCGGCAGCCCGCACATGCTGCGCGACACGCGCAAGCTGCTCGACGAAGCGGGCTTCCAGGAAGGCAGCAACAACGCGCCGGGCCACTACGTGGTCGAAAAGGCCTTCGTCGGCTAAGTCACGGTCCGAAATTCGCGGCCCGTGCCGCGAAATCAGCAAAAGGAGCCTTCGGGCTCCTTTTTTTTTCGCAGTTACAATTTGGCGTCGCCAGAGTGACATTGTGCGTCGGTATTCTTCCTACAAACCGGGCGTTGCAAATCATCAACCATTGCGTGAATTGTAGGCGCTAACCCTTGGTGGAACTGCATTTTTTCTTTTAATGAGATATCATCGCGGCGCATCATCAGTCGAATTGACACGCCTGTCGTGGCACACCCGCCATGTTACTGAATGTAAATTTCGTTACTTCACACCGTAGCGATTCGGCCGTTGCGTCCTAAGCGCGACGGCCTGCACCTGGAGGCCAGAGACCCACATGCGTTCTTTCGTCTTCGCGCCGCCGATGCGCATCCGCTTCGCTGTCCACAGCGCTTCCTGAGAGGGAAAGTCATGGATACGTCGACTGTCGTCCCGTTCACCGCCCCGCTTCCATCGTCACCGGCACGTGACGGATTCGACGCGTCCGTCGCGGGCGAGCCCGTTGCGCTCGCTTCGTCGGCCGAACGGGAACTCGCGCGGCTGCGCGCCCGGGTGCGCGAACTCTCGGCCGAACTGGTTCAGGCGCAGGAAGCCGCGTGCCGCCATGTGGCGCGTGAGTTGCACGATGGCGTGGGTGCCGAACTGACGGCGACGCGTTTCGCGCTCGCCGGCGTCGAAACCTGGCTGCCCGCCGGTGCGCCGCCGCAGTGCGCCGCCGCGCTCGCCGTGGCGAACCGGTCGCTCGACGCCGTGTGCGAGGCCAGCCGTCAGGCTGTCGCGGAACTGCATGCGCCGTCGCTCGAGGCCGGCATTGTCGGCGCGCTGGCCCACTGGACCGGCGACTTCGCCGCGCGCACGCAACTGCGCACGAGCTTCGTGTGCGCCGCCGACGTGCGTCTGACGCGCCTGCCCGCCGACGCCGCGCTGGCCGTATTCCGCGTCGCGCAGGAAGCGCTGAACAATATTGCCAAGCACGCGCGCGCCGAATCGGCGGACGTGCGCATCGAAACCAGCCGCCGTCACCTCACGCTGATCATCAGCGACGACGGTGTCGGCGTCACGCGCAACGCCCGCAGCCGCCTTGGCCATTTCGGCCTGAGCGGCATGCAGGCGCGCTGCGCGGCGTTCGACGGCACGCTGCGCGTGAGCGCACGGCGCGCCGGTCAGGAGCGCGGCGAGAGCGGCAACGCGTCGCGCGGAACCCTCGTGCGCGCGCGCTTTGCCTGGGACGCGATGCTGGCGCACGCGCCGCGCGCTGCTCGGCACGCGCTGCAATCGTGAGTACACCATCATGAGTCTGCGCATTCTGCTCGCCGACGACCACGCGGTGGTTCGCCAGGGCGTCCGCCAATTGCTGCTCGACCGCGGCGTGGCGCGCGAAGTCACCGAAGCGCAAAGCGGCGCGGAAGCGCTCGACGCCGCCGCCCGCCACAGCTACGACGTGGTGCTGCTGGACATTTCGCTGCCCGACATGAACGGCGTGGAAGTGCTCAAACGTCTGAAGCGCAAGGCGCCGCGCGTGGCCGTGCTGATGTTCTCGATGTACCGCGAGGACCAGTACGCCGTGCGCGCATTGAAGGCCGGCGCCGCCGGCTACCTGTCAAAGACTGTCGACGCCGCGCAGATGATCGGCGCGATCAAGCAGGTCGCGGCGGGCCGCAAATACGTGAGCCCGGCGATGGCCGAAGCGCTCGCCGACTACGTTTCCTTCGACGGCGAACAGTTGCCGCACGAAAAACTTTCCGACCGCGAGTATCAGACGTTGTGCATGCTCGCGTCGGGCAAGCGGCTGACGGATATCGCCGTGGCGCTCTCGCTGTCGGTGAAGACGGTCAGCGTCTACCGCACTCGGCTGCTCGAGAAAATGAAACTGCGCAATAACGCCGAGCTGACGTTCTATGTGATGAGCAACCGGCTCATCGATCTGAATCCGGCGATGGCGGGCTGACCTCCCTTCGACGCCAGCGCGACTCTGTGTCGCTGCATAGCTCGGCCTTGCCGCGACTCATTTGCAAGAGAGCGATTCCCGTCCGGTTGGCCACGCATCAAGCTAAAGCCTTGCGGCCATTGCCTGTCCGGCGGACGAGGGTGCCGCTGGAATCGTCTCTGCCGGGGATTTTCAGCCCGGCGCATCGGCCCTGAAAAGCACGTCCCAAAATGGTGCAAGGTCATGCATCCGCTAAAATCGCGGGTTTCCCGACATTCGGCGCGCAACACGCGTGCACTACTGGAGACCCCGCCAATGTCCCTGTTTCGCAAAAAGAGCGTCGAGCACATGATCGCCGCGAGTGCTCAGAACGCCGGCTTGAAGAAAGCGCTCGGTGCGCTCGATCTGACCTTCCTGGGTGTAGGCGCCATTATCGGCACCGGCATTTTTGTGCTGACCGGTACGGGCGCCGTGCAGGCCGGCCCGGCGCTGATGATCTCGTTCCTGATCGCCGCTGTCGCCTGCGGCTTCGCTGCGCTCGCCTACGCCGAATTCGCCTCGACGATTCCGGTGGCCGGGTCGATCTACACCTACTCGTATGCGACGCTTGGCGAACTGGCCGCGTGGATTATCGGCTGGGACTTGATGCTCGAGTATGGGCTGGCCACCTCGGCGGTGTCGGTGGGCTGGTCGGGTTATCTGCAATCCTTGCTGTCGGGCTTCGGCGTGTCCTTGCCGGTCGCGCTGACGGCCGCGCCGGGCGCGTTGCCCGGCCATGACACGCTCTTCAACCTGCCCGCCTTCCTCGTGATGATGGCGATCACCGCGCTGTTGTCGGTCGGCGTGCGCGAGTCGGCGCGGATCAACAACATCATGGTCGCGATCAAGGTCGTCGTGGTGTTGCTCGTGATCGGCGTGGGCGTGTTTCACGTGACGCCGGCCAACTGGCATCCGTTCATGCCGAACGGCTGGAATGGCGTGTTCGGTGCGGCGGCGGTGATGTTCTTCGCGTTCATCGGCTTCGATTCGGTGTCGTCCGCGGCGGAAGAGGTGAAGGATCCAAAGCGCGATCTGCCGATCGGGATCATTGCGTCGCTGGGCGTTTGCGCGGTGTTGTACGTGGCAGTGGCTGCCGTGGTCACCGGCATCGTGCCGTCGGCGCAGTTCGCGAATATTTCGCACCCGGTGTCGTATGCGTTGCAGGTGGCGGGGCAAAAGTGGGTGGCGGGTTTTATCGACCTCGGCGCCGTGCTGGGCATGCTGACGGTGATTCTGGTGATGGCTTATGGGCAGACGCGGGTGATTTTTGCGATGTCGCGGGATGGGTTGTTGCCTGCTCGGCTTTCGAAGGTGCATCCGCGGTTTGCTACGCCGTTTTTTACGACCTGGCTCGTTGGGATTTTCTTTGGGTTGATCGGGGCGCTCGTGCCGTTGAATGTGTTGGCTGAGCTGATCAATATCGGTACGTTGGCCGCGTTTTCGATGGTGTCGATTGCGGTGCTGGTTTTGCGGAAGACGCATCCGGATTTGCCGAGGGCGTTTCGGTGTCCTGGGGTGCCGGTTGTGCCGGTTTTGGCGGTCGCTTCTTGTCTGTTTTTGATGGTTAATCTTCAGGCGATTACCTGGGTGGCGTTTGTGGTTTGGTTGCTCATTGGGATGGTTATCTATTTCGGCTATTCTCGGCGGCATTCCAAGTTGAGCAAGTGATTTTTTTTTGCCTGCTTATTGGCTGTTTTTTTGCCCGTGGTCTTTGGGGTGTTGGCCTTTCCTTGAATTCATAGTGGTCCATTAGCGTTGCCCCTGTGCGGGGCGGCACCTACTTTCTTTGCCGCCGCAAAGAAAGTAGGCAAAGAAAGCGGCTTCACACCGCTAATTCTTAAGCGGGTCCCCCGCACAGTCGCGGTAGTGGTGCATCTGGAATCCGTCCCCTCGCACATTACCCGTCAGTGACAAAGCGCTCATTCTTCCGGCGGCGCTCCGCGCGCCGTCGCGGTAGTTCATCCAACGGCGGTTGTCTCGCGGGTCGATACTTCTCAAAACGCTGCCCGTCTTTCGCGCCAGCAACACTCGTCGAATCGCTACCCGTCTCTCGCGCCAGAAGCTCTCGTCGAATCACGGCCGTCTCTTGCGCCGGTGGCACTTCTCAAACCACCGGCCGTCTCGCCAGCGGCACGTCTGAAATCACGGGCCCTCCCCTTGCGCCCGAGCGCTTCTTTAACCGCGTCCATTTCGGCCGCCTCGCCGAGGCAAAGCCGACGGCTCCCGCAGCGCACAAACGAACCGCCGGTTCCGGCGGACCGTTCCGGCGAGCACGCAGTGCGAGGCGGGAAGCATGACTGCCTTGTCACTCACGTCGAATGTGCGAGGGCACGGATTCCAGATGCACCACTGCCTCCTCCGAGCCAGGGGAGCCGCTTATAAGCTGGCGGTGTGAAGCGGCTTTCTTTGCCTACTTTCTTTGCCGCGGCAAAGAAAGTAGGTGCCGCCCCGCACAGGGGCAACGCCAATAGACCACAACGAATTCAAGGAAAGGCCAACACCCCAAAAGCGCCCCGCGCAAAAAAACCCCTCATAGCGCCCCAGCCCAATTTGTGCTTTACTTTTCAGCAGCCGTATAAAGAAAGAAAAACCCCGCAGCACCCGCATCGGACCCCACGAAACAGGCAACAGAAGAAAGACCAAGCAAAAAGGTCCGGTCTCACCCCATAAGGAGACAACTTCATGGCGATCAGCATCAGTCTGACGGTGAACGGCGCGCCCATCAGCGCCTCAATCGACCCTGGCACTCTGCTTGTCCAGTTCCTTCGAGATCAACTGCGCCTCACCGGCACACACGTCGGCTGCGACACAGCCCAATGCGGCGCATGCACGGTCCACCTGAACGGACGCGCGATCAAATCCTGCAACATCCTCGCGGTGCAAGCGGAAGGCGCGGACATCACCACCATCGAAGGGCTCGCGACAGACGGCGCATTACATCCCATGCAGACGGCCTTCAAACACTGCCACGGCCTGCAGTGCGGCTTCTGCACCCCCGGCATGGTGATGAGCGCGGTCTCGCTGGTCCAGCGCCAACCGGATCTCACCGGCGAAGACGTGCGCGCCCAGTTCGACGGCAATCTGTGCCGCTGTACGGGCTATCACAACATCGTCAAAGCAGTGCTCGAAGGCGCCGAAGGCATGAAGTCCGCCGGCACGGCCAACGCCGCCAAGAATGCCAACGCACCGGCCACCGCCTGAGGAGCCGACGATGAACGCACCCGACACTCACCTGATTGGCGCTTCCGTCGAACGCAAGGAAGACTATCGGTTCCTGACCGGCAACGGCCAGTACACGGACGACATCGTCCTGCCCCAGCAAACCTACGCGGTGTTCCTGCGCTCGCCCCACGCGCACGCGAAGATCAACAGCATCGACACCGCCGCGGCCAAACAGTCGCCCGGCGTGGTCGCGATCTTCACCGGCGCGGACATGGCCGCTGACAACGTCGGCGGCCTGCCGTGCGGCTGGCTGATTCACAGCACCGACGGCAAGCCGATGAACGAGCCGCCGCATCCGATCATCGCGCATACGAAAGTGCGTCACGTCGGCGATCAGGTCGCGCTCGTCATCGCCGATTCGATCAAGGCCGCCAAAGACGCCGCCGAATTGATCGAAGTCGATTACGACGTGCTGCCGGCGGTGGTCGACACCGCGCATGCAGCCGACGCCGGCCAGCCCGCCGTGCACGACGAAGTGCCGGACAACATCTGCTACAACTGGGGCCACGGCGACAAAGCCGCCACCGACGCCGCCTTCGCCAAAGCCGCGCACGTCACCACGCTCGACATCGTCAATAACCGCCTGATCCCGAACGCAATCGAACCGCGCGCGGTCAACGCGAGCTACTCCGCGCAGGACGAGAGCTACACGCTCTACGTCGCGAATCAGAATCCGCACGTGGAGCGCCTGCTGATGGCCGCGTTCGTGCTGTCGCTGCCGGAATCGAAACTGCGCGTGATCGCGCCGGACGTCGGCGGCGGCTTCGGATCGAAGATCTTCCTATATGCGGAAGACGTCGCGCTGACCTGGGCGTCGAAGAAAATCCGCCGTCCGGTCAAGTGGACGGCCGAGCGCTCGGAAGCGTTCGTCTCGGACGCGCACGGCCGCGATCACGTGACCAAGGCCGAACTGGCCATGGACGCGAACGGCAAGTTCCTCGGCATGCGCATCCACACGACCGCCAACATGGGCGCGTATCTGTCCACGTTCGCGTCGAGCGTGCCGACCATTCTGTACGCCACGCTGCTCGCCGGTCAGTACGCTACACCCGCGATCTATGCGGAAGTGAAAGCGGTCTTCACCAACACCGTTCCCGTCGATGCCTATCGCGGCGCGGGCCGCCCCGAAGCGACGTACGTGGTGGAGCGGCTGGTGGAAACCGCCGCGCGTGATATGAAGCTCGATCCGGCGGAGATTCGCCGGCGCAATTTCATCCGCGAGTTTCCGTACGCGACGCCGGTCGGCCTCACCTACGACACCGGTGATTACGAGACCATCCTCGCCCGCTCGCTCGAACTCGCGGACGTCAAAGGCTTCGCGGCGCGCAAACAGGAATCCGAAAAGAACGGCAAACTGCGCGGGCTTGGCTACTCGTGCTACATCGAGGCGTGCGGTCTCGCGCCGTCGAATATCGCGGGCGCGTTGGGCGCGCGAGCCGGCCTGTTCGAAGTCGGCCAGATTCGCGTGCACCCCACCGGATCGGTCACTGTGTTCACGGGCTCGCATAGTCACGGCCAGGGACATGAGACAACCTTCGCGCAAGTGGTGGCCGACCGGCTCGGCATCGCACTGGAAAGCGTCGAGATCGTCCACGGCGACACCGGCCGCATTCCATTCGGCATGGGGACGTATGGGTCGCGCTCGATCGCGGTCGGCGGCTCGGCGATCATGAAGGCGCTCGACAAGATCGAAACCAAGGCGAAAAAGATCGCCGCGCACCTGCTCGAAGCCGCGGCGGAAGACATCGAGTTCAAGGACGGCGTGTTCCGCGTCGCGGGCACCGATCGCACCAAAGCGTTCGCCGACATCTCGCTCGCCGCCTACGTGCCGCACAACTACCCGCTCGACGTGCTCGAACCGGGCCTCGAAGAAAGCGCGTTCTACGATCCGACCAACTTCACCTATCCGTCCGGCGCGTACATCTGCGAAATCGAAGTCGATCCCGAGACAGGCGTGTGCCGGATCCAGCAGTTCACCGCGGTCGACGATTTCGGCAACGTGATCAATCCGATGATCGTCGAAGGACAGGTGCATGGCGGGCTCGCGCAGGGCATCGGCCAGGCGATGCTGGAGCGCTGCGTGTACGACAACGAGAGCGGCCAACTTCTGTCCGGCTCGTACATGGACTACGCGATGCCGCATGCGTCCGATCTGCCGAACTTCACCGTCGAAACCGCGAAGGGCACGCCGTGCACGCACAATCCGCTCGGCGTGAAAGGCTGCGGCGAAGCGGGCGCGATCGGCTCGCCGCCAGCGGTGATCAACGCAATCCTCGACGCGCTCGCGCCGCTCGGTGTGACCGACCTGCAAATGCCGGCAACGCCGCATCGCGTGTGGTCCGCGATTCACGCTGCCAAGCAACCCCATTGAGATCCTGAGCGGAGCATTCGACATGTATTCATTCGAGTATCAACGCGCGACGGATCCTAAAGCCGCCGCCGCCATTCTCACGGCCGACAGCGACGCCAAGTTTCTGGCCGGCGGCCAAAGCCTATTGCCCACCATGCGGTTGCGGCTCGCCCAGCCGTCGCAACTGATCGACGTGACGCGCATTCCCGCGCTCAAGGCGATCACCGTCGACGCAAAAACGGTGACGATCGGCGCCGCCGTGTGCCATGCCGACGTGGCGGATCACGCGGAACTTCGGCGCGTTTCGCCAGGGCTCGCGGATCTCGCCGCGCACATCGGCGATCGTCAGGTGCGAGCGCTCGGCACGATAGGCGGCTCGCTCGCCAACAACGACCCGGCCGCGTGTTATCCGGCGGCGGCCGTGGGGTTGGACGCGACTATCGTCACGGACCGGCGGCGCATTGCGTCGAGCGACTTCTTCGTCGGCATGTATGAGACGGCGTTGGCGCCCGATGAGCTAATCGTCGCCGTGGAGTTTCCCGTGCCCGAACGCGCGGCGTACGAGAAATTCCGCAATCCCGCTTCGCACTTTGCGTTGGTCGGCGTGTTCGTCGCGAAGTTCGCGGGCGGTGTGCGCGTCGCGGTGACGGGCGCGGCGTCGTCGGTGTTTCGTGTGCCGGAACTGGAAAGCGCGTTGTCGGCTAACTTCACGCCCGAGGCAGCACGCGGGGTGACGGTGTCGGCTGCCGACCTGAACACCGACATGCACGCGAGCGCCGAATACCGCGCGCATCTGATTCCGGTGCTGGCCGCGCGCGCGGTGACGAAGGCGAACACTTAGCTTTTCCTTGCCGTTCGTGGCTGGTGTGCCTTGTGCCTCGGCACAGGACACACCAGCCGCATTTGCTCATGTGCGTTAAGGCCGCTTTGCTTCATTGGCGTCGCTCCATTGCGCAGATTCAGGAACACCATGCAGCCCGCTTCAATCGACGACACCCTCGCTCAACTCGCCGCCCAAAGCTATTTCGCCAGCCGCGAGCTGGCGACCGCGCTGTATCTCGCGCTGCGCATGGAGCGGCCGTTGTTCGTCGAAGGCGAGCCGGGCGTCGGCAAGACGGAACTCGCCAAGGCCGCAGCGGGCATGCTCGGCACCTCGATGTTGCGCCTGCAATGCTATGAAGGTCTCGACACGGCCAGCGCGCTCTACGAATGGGACTATCCGCGGCAGATCATGGCGCTGCGGCTTGCCGAAGCCGCGGGCGAACGTCCCGATAACGACACCTTGTATCGCGGCGAATTCCTGCTGAAGCGTCCGTTGCTGCAAGCGCTGATGCCGGACGAAAATCATCCCGGCGCGCGGCGCGTGTTGCTGATCGACGAAATCGACCGCGCCGATGAACCGTTCGAAGCCTTTCTGCTGGAACTGCTTTCGGACTTCCAGGTATCGATTCCCGAATACGGCACGGTCCGCGCAGTGCAACCGCCGCTCGTCGTGATGACCTCGAACCGGACGCGCGAAGTGCACGACGCCTTGAAGCGCCGGTGCCTGTATCAATGGATCGGCTATCCGGAGCGCGATCGCGAGTTGGAGATCGTCGCCGCTCGCGCACCACAAACGTCAGCGGAATTGCAGCGGCGTGCGGTCGATTTCGTGCACCGGCTGCGCGGCATGGATCTGTTCAAGGCGCCCGGCATCGCCGAAACGATCGATTGGTGCCGCGCGTTGGAGGCGTTGTCGGTGACGGAGCTCGATCCGCAATCGGTGCACAACACGCTTGGCGTGCTGCTCAAGTATCAGGACGATCTGGCGCGCATCGATGCCGCGCAAATCGCACAGTGTCTCGCCGCGCCTGGATAGCCAGCATGACGAATTCAATCGACACGGGCAACGGCGACGCTTCAGGCCATCGCATTGGCTTGCCCGGCAGCGCGTCCGGCGAGCCCGCCTCACCGCTCGACGACACGCCCACGCTCGCCCGCAACGTCGTGCATTTCGTGCGCGTGCTGCGCGGCGCCGGTTTGCCGATGTCGCCCGCGCAAGCCGTCGATGCGCTCGCCGCGCTGCACTGGATCGATCTGAGCCGCCGCGACGACGTGCGCGCCGCCCTCGCCGCGTCGCTGGTGTCGGCGCCCGACGAGCGCGATCTGTTCAACGCCGCGTTCGATTTGTTCTGGCGCGATCCCGATTGGGAAGGCAAGCTGCGCGCGCTGCTTCTGCCGAAAGTCCGCGACGGCCTGCCGCCACCCAAACGCAACAACCGTCTCGCCGATGCACTGGCCGTGCGCGCGCCGAAATCACCGCATGGCAAAGCGCCGCAGGAAACCGAGCAACACGAACTGCATGCGCACGTCACCTTCAGTGCGGAAGAGCGGTTACGTCACCGCGATTTCGACACCCTTTCCGCCGATGAATGGCGCACCCTGCGTCATCTGATTCGCGGCCAGCGTCTGCCGCTCGCCACCGAACCGACGCGTCGTCTGAAAGCCGCCTCGCACGGCACGCATGCGGACTTGCGCGCGAGCGCCCGGCACGCGGTGCGCGCGGGCGGCGACTGGACGGTGTGGAAGTATCGCGCGGTAGTCGAACGCAAGCCGCCGCTGGTATTGCTGCTCGACATCTCCGGTTCGATGAGCAGCTATTCGCGCGCGGTGCTGTATTTCTGCCACGCGCTGTTGCAATCGCGTGAACGCTTGCAAGTGTTTCTGTTCGGCACGCGGCTCACCAACGCGACGCGCGCGCTACGCGAGCGCGATCCCGATGTGGCGATCGCGACGCTCACCGAGCAGGTGGTGGACTGGTCGGGCGGCACGCGGATCGGCGCCGCGCTCGCCGAATTCAACCGCCGGTGGGCGCGGCGCGTGCTGACCGGGCGGGCCACGGTGCTGCTCGTCACGGACGGCCTCGATCATGAGGCGATCGATGTGCTCGATACCGAGATGGCCCGCCTGCACCGCTTCGCACACCGCATCATCTGGCTCAACCCGCTGCTGCGTTTCAGCGGCTTTTCTCCGAAAGCGCGCGGCGTGCAGGCGATCCTGCCGTATGTCGACGCGCATCGTCCAGTTCATAATCTAGACAGCCTGACGGCGTTCGGCCGCGACCTCGCGCAACTCTCGCGCGCGCCTCGTCGCAGTGCCGGCGTCACAGGTACCGCAGGAGCGACATCATGGAATTGACTGAAACCCATACGCTGCCCGTTTCGCAGCAGCGCACATGGGACGCGCTGAACGACACTGAGGTTTTGCGCGCCTGCATTCCGGGCTGCGAAAGCATCGACCCGGACGGCGAAAACGCCTACGTAGTGGCGCTGAGCGCCGCAGTCGGCCCGGTCAAGGCGCGCTTCAAGGGCCGCATGCAACTCACCGACATCGACGCGCCGAACTCGTACAGCATCGTATTCGAAGGCCAGGGCGGCGCCGCGGGTTTCGCCAAAGGCAACGCGCACGTCTCGCTCGAAGCCGACGGAGAGGCCGCCACGAAGCTCAGCTACACGGCGAGCGCACAGGTCGGCGGCAAGCTCGCGCAGATCGGCTCGCGGCTCGTCGACGGCGCGGCGCGTAAAATCGCAGGCGAATTCTTCAAGCGCTTCGGCGCCCAAGTAGGCGGCGACAGCGAGGGCGCGGCAGCCCCGGACGCCGGTGAGAATGCAGCCGATGACGCGGTGCCGCACAATACAGCATCGAATGAGGCCGCGGACGGCGAGTCCGGCGGCGACGCAACGAAAAGGAAGAAATCATGGACAGCGTGGATCTCGAAGTCCTGAAGTCCAGCGCACGCTGGCTGGAAGAAGGACATCGCGCGCTACTGGTGACGGTGGTGAAGACGTGGGGCTCGTCGCCGCGTCCCGAGGGCGCGATGCTCGCGGTGCGCGACGATGGACTCGTGGTGGGCTCGGTATCGGGCGGCTGCATCGAAGACGATCTGATCGACCGCGTGCGGCAACGCGGTATCGAGCAAACACGGCCGGAAGCGGTCAAGTACGGCATCACGGCGGAGGAAGCGCATCGCTTCGGGCTGCCGTGCGGCGGCACGATCCAGTTGGTGCTCGAACCGCTGACGCCGCAAAGCGGCATTGCCGAACTGTGCAACGCGGTGGAGAACGGACGCCTCGTGGCTCGCGAAGTGAATATGTCGACGGGCGCGACGCAGCTCGAAGACGCGCAGGCAACCGACGGCGTGCATTTCGACGGCGAACGTCTGCTGACGATTCATGGTCCGCGTTACCGCATGCTGGTGATCGGCGCGGGGCAGTTGTCGCGCTATCTGTGCCATATCGCGGTGGGGCTCGATTATCAGGTCACCGTGTGCGATCCGCGCGAGGAGTACACCGAGGAATGGAATATTCCCGGCACGAAGATCGTGCGGACCATGCCCGACGACACCGTGATCGAGATGAAACTCGACGAGCGCTGCGCGGTGATCGCGCTGACGCACGACCCGAAGCTCGACGATCTCGCACTGATGGAAGCGTTGAAGACGCCGGCGTTTTATGTCGGCGCGTTGGGTTCGCGAAGGAATAATCAGGCGCGGCGCGAACGTCTTAAGGAGTTCGATCTGAACGATACCGAGTTGGCCCGCTTGCATGGACCGGTTGGAATTTACATCGGCAGCCGCACGCCGCCTGAAATCGCGGTGTCGATTCTCGCCGAGGTGACGGCGGCCAAGAACGGCGTTTCGCTGCCGACCTTGCTTCAGGTCGAAGGCGCCAAGGCCGCGCGGGAGATCGCGGCTTCCGGCGGGGCGGCTTGCAGCGTTTGAAGCGAATCTTGCCGGCGCACGGCGCTTTTCCTAACCGCCGCTGCGCACAATAGCGCAGCGCGGCTTACATCAAACCGCACACCACCGCGGCGATCACCGATCCGCCCACGAGCACAGCGCCCACCACGCGGCGCTTGTTCAACTCGGTCCACAACAGGACGCCGGTCAGCGAAAGCAGAATCATGCTGCCGGCGATCGTATCGATCAGCAACACCCAGCCGACGCTCAGGCCCACGCCTTTGTGCAGGTTGTTCATGGTCGCGAGAAACGAGTTGTGCGTGCGTTTCACCGCGACGAAACCGTTGCCCACCCAATACTCAGCCTGCACGTTCTGCGACGGCCCCGTGATGTCGACTTGCCAGAACTCCGGCTGCATCGTGCTGCGATCGCCCCACGCCACCGGATGCGCCGGCTCGCGCTTCATCCTGCCCGGCTTGCCGTCGATCTTCAATTCGCTCTTGAGCCACTTCGCCATGTCCATCGGCGAATGCAGCTGCTGTTGCGGCACGGGGATCTGCATTTCCTCGACCTGCGGCTCGCCCGACGACACCTTCAACGGACCGGCGCGGTGATTCAGCAGGAAACCGGTCGCGCCGAACATCAGGCCGAGCACCGCGCCCCACAGGCCGACCCACCCGTGCACCTTGCGCAGCCACTTGATGAAGTTCGCACGCCGCGAACGCCGACGCCGCGCCGCCTGCTCAGCGTCGTCCATCAGATGATGGCCGCGCTCCAGTTTATGGGCGACGTATTGCGTGCCGTGACCAGCGGCGGGTTTCATATCGATCGAGTCAGGCGCGTTCAAATCCGGGCTCCAGGCGCAGCAAGATGATCCGTCGCGGGCACACGACGACAAAGCGCGCGTTCACCCGCCATTGATCAAGGAAGGGTTCGAAAGGGAGGTGCCGGACGACCCGGCTTGCGGTCCAGGCCATCCGGCTGAGAGGCTGGCTGGCAGTCACAGAGGAGGAGAATGTGACAGAGAGCTGGCGATGCCTTTCAAATGAGAATGGCTATCATTACACAATTAAGCGGTTTGCTCAATCCGAACGCGCGGCAGCCGCTTGACATCTACGCGGCGCAAACCGACTCTAACTGACGATCCCGTCAACGTTACGTTCGGATACCAGCCTGCCATGCGCCTCTCTTTCCTGGTCTGTCTTGCCTCTTTCGGCTGGCTTGCCGGCATCCACAGTGCGGTGGCGGGCGTCCCTGCCAGACTGGACGATCCCTATACGAACGAAGGCGAGACCCAGACCTTCACCGTCAGCGCCGACGGCTCCTTCTCGAAGCTCGATTCGATGACGCTGCACGTGAACAACGAAGCCGGCGTCGCGCGGGTCGCGCAGCAATACGTCTGGTTCAACCGCAACATGGCGGACGTGCAGATTCTCGAGGCCTACACGACCACCGCCGACGGCGTGCGTCACGACGTGCAGCCGGAGCAGATCCGCGACGTCCAGGAAGCCCGTTCGTTCGACGCGCCGATGTTCCAGGACATCCAGGAAAAGGTGATCGTGTTCCCCGCCGTGGAGCCGGGCGCGCGCGTGCACCTCACCTATCGCAAGACGCAGAAGCAGCCGATCGTGCCGGGCGAATTCAGCGACTTCACGCCGCCCGATCTCGCGCCGACGCACAACTTCCGCCTGATCTACGATCTGCCCGCCGACAAGCCGCTTTATGCCGACGCGCGCGGCTTCACCGCTCTGCAACCCGTGACGCGCGACGGCCGCACGCGTTACGAATATCGCTACGACAAGTCTCATTTCAGTCGCCTCGAACGTGGTTCCGTCGCCTACGTGTCGTATGGCGACCGGTTGATGGTCTCGACCTTCCCCGACTACGCCGCGTTCGCCGCGACCTACCGCGAATCCGCAGCGGACCCGAGCGCGCGTGACGCCGCCATCACGCGTCTTGCACAACAGCTCACCGCGCACGACCGCACGCCGCGCGACAAGGCCAAGACGCTGTACGACTGGGTACGCCGCAATGTGCGTTACGTGGCGATCAATGTCGGACGCGGCGCGGTGGTGCCGCACAGCGCGAGCGCGGTGCTCGCGAACCGCTACGGCGATTGCAAGGATCACGTCGCGCTTTACGGCGCGCTACTCGACGCGGCCGGCGTGCGCAACGAGCCGGCGTTGATCAGCAGCGGCACGATCTACACGCTGCCGAGCGTGCCGGGCTACGGCGTGATCAATCACATCATCACGTGGCTGCCGGATTTGCAGCAATACGCGGACTCGACCGCGTCGAATGTCGAATTCGGTTTTCTGCCATCGTCCGATATGAACCGGCCGACCGTGCTCGTCGGCGAGGGTGTGCTCTCGCGCACGCCGGCCACAGCGTTCATGACGCGTAACACCGATCTGTCGATCAAGGTCGAACCGGACGGCTCGGCGAGTTTCACGTATCGGCTGGAAGCGGTCGGCGCCTCGGCCGAACAGGCGCGCGCGATGTTGCGCACGCAGACGCCCGCGCAACGCGAGGAGTCGATTCAGGCCGAGTTGCGCAGCGCCAACCTGCGTGGCACCGCTATGCTCACCACCAACGACCTCAACGTCGCCGACGGCCCGCTCGTCATCAACATGAAAGGGACACTGGAAAGTCTGGTGGTGCCAGGCGCGGCGGCCTCGATTCCGGCGTTGACGAGTCTGGCCGGCGGCTTCGAAGCGGATACGCGTTACTGGCTCGGCGAGCGCCAGCGCACGCAGCCGTTCGTCTGCCACAACCTGGCGTTGCACGAACGCGCGCGTATCGAGTTGCCCGCCAATTTCCGCGTGCTCGACATGCCGGAGGCGAAACGAACCCAGGATCGCTTCGTCGATTTCCAGTCGCAGTACGCGTTCGATCCGCTCGGCAACGTCGTCACGATGACGCGCGACGGCGCCACGCATTTCGATAGCGACGTCTGCACGCCCGACGACTTCGCGCAGATGCGTCCCGCGATCGAAGCAATCGGGCGCGACGTCCGTGCGGAAGTGATCGTCAAATCGACGCTAGTGGAGTCGTCGAGCGTTGCTTCGCAGGCGCCGTGAGCGCCCGCGTCAGATAGAGAGTGCATGCCTTCATCAACCGGGATGCACTCAAACGGGCCAGAGCGGCCCCTCCTGCATCGCGCCGAGCTGCTCGCGCAGCTCGAGGATGCGGTCTTCCCAATAACGCTGCGTGTTGAACCACGGAAACGCCGCGGGGAAGGCCGGATCGTCCCAGCGGCGCGCAAGCCACGCCTGATAGTGAATCAACCGCAGCGTGCGCAGCGCTTCGACCAGATAGAGTTCGCGCGGCTCGAAGTCGCAGAAGTCTTCGTAGCCGGCGAGCAGATCCGCCAACGCGCGCGACGCTTCGACGCGTTCGCCCGGCAGCAGCAGCCACAAATCCTGCACGGCCGGTCCCATGCGGCTGTCGTCGAAGTCGACGAAATGCGGCCCCGCGTCGGTCCACAACACATTGCTCGGATGGCAATCGCCATGCATGCGCAGCATACGGATGTCGCCGGCCCGTTCGAACGCACGCTCCACGCCTTCGAGCGCGAGGTTCACCACGGTTTCCCACGCGGTGCGCAAGTCGTCCGGCACGAAACGATGCGCGAGCAGAAAATCGCGCGGCTCGTAGCCGAAGGTGTGGATGTCGAGCGTGGGACGTTCGGCGTAGTTCTGCGTCTGGCCAACCGCATGAATTCGGCCGATGAAACGCCCGAGCCATTCGAGCGTGTCGCGCCGGTCGAGATCCGGCGCGCGGCCGCCGCGACGTTCGAAGATGGAAAAGCGGAAGCCATCGAAGGTATGCAGCGTGCGGCCATCGAGCTCGCGCGCGGGCACCGCCGGAATCTCGCGCGCGGCGAGATCGGCAACGAAAGCATGTTCTTCAAGGATGGCGGCGTCGCTCCAGCGCTCAGGACGGTAGAACTTCGCGACCACGGGTGGGCCGTCTTCCACGCCCACCTGGTACACGCGGTTCTCGTAGCTGTTGAGCGGCAGCATGCGGCCGTCGGTGCGCACGCCGACTGTGCTGAGCGCGCTGTCGAGCGCGTCGAGCACGATTTCCGGCTTGAGCCGGGCGAAAGGCACAGCGCTGTTTGCGCTGTCCTGTGGATCGAGGATGTCGTCGTTCATGCCCGCATTGTGCGCCGCGCCGCCGTCAAAGACGAGGGCGAAGGCTCACAACGCGGAACCACCCGCGGCTTACAACTTACACACGGCTTGGACTCAAACTGCCTTCAATGGATCTGCGCGCTTGACGGTCGCACTTGCTCGCCAGTATCGATCAGGTCTTCAAGGAAAAAGGGTTCAGTATTCAGGTGCGGCGATGCGCCGGGCTCCCCGGCATACCACGCCACCATGGCCATGTCGCCGAGAATGCGCATGACGATCCCGCGCGCGCCTTGCGGCACGGCGATATGCACCGATCGGACAATGGAACCGATTTGCATGATGTTTCCCCGTTTCTCCCATAGCCGGCTTTATGATTTCATGCCGGTCAAGGTGATGATAAAAGCGTCGCTCCGCCGATAACGTTGCGTACGCACCCAATCTGCTGCGCGTGATACGCGTGAGAGGTTCGAGTCATTGTTCCCGTTTTGCGGGGCCGAGGAAAGCGCGAACTCAAGGCTCTTTACCCCTTGTTTCGCCCTATTCCCATTACGGCGCGCTGGACCGATGATTCGGGGCGTAACGCGTCGCAACGAGACCATCATAAACCCTGCTGGGGTGAGATATCAAAAACGTGCACCAACTAGACCATTTGCTCGATCCGTCCGCCGCGCCGGCCTGCCCGCACCGCTGCGGCGCGCGTCCCGCCCGCCGCGTCCACCACGCAGATGGCGCCGCACCGCGCGGCTTTGAGCGGCAGAACTAGTCATGTGGATCGTTCGTCTCGCGCTGCGGCGCCCGTATACGTTCGTCGTCCTGGCCCTGCTATTGCTGATCGTCGGACCTTTGACGATCCTGCGCACGCCCACCG
Source organism: Paraburkholderia sp. BL9I2N2 (assembly GCF_004339745.1). Taxonomy (GTDB): domain Bacteria; phylum Pseudomonadota; class Gammaproteobacteria; order Burkholderiales; family Burkholderiaceae; genus Paraburkholderia. Next base: position 4,207,233 of record NZ_SMGP01000001.1, read on the forward strand.
ACATCTTCCCCAATATCGACATTCCAGTGCTCTCGGTGATCTGGTCGTATAACGGCCTGCCTGCCGACGAGATGGAAAAACGCATCGTGCTCAACTACGAGCGCGGGCTCTCGACTGCGGTCAACGATATCGAGCACACCGAGTCGACCTCGCTGAACGGCATCGCGGTGGTCAAGATTTTTTTCCAGCCGCACGCCAATATCGATGAAGCGCTCGCCGAGGTCACCGCGCTGTCACAAACGCAATTGCGCTCGCTGCCGCCCGGCATCACGCCGCCGAATATCCTGCGCTACAACGCCTCGACGGTGCCGATCCTGCGGCTCGCGCTGTCGTCCGCCTCGCTCACCGAGCAGGAGCTATTCGACTTCGGCAACAACTTCCTGAAGACGCAGCTCGCCACCGTGCCCGGCGCGTCCGCGCCGCTGCCGTACGGCGGCAAGCAGCGGCAGATCATGGTCGATATCGATTCGCGCAAACTGCAGGAGCGCAATCTTTCGCCGATGGACGTGGTCAATGCGGTCACCGCACAAAATCTGATCCTACCCTCGGGTACCGCGAAAATCGGTTCGACCGAATACTCGGTGCAAATGAACGGCAGTCCGGATTCGCTGGCAGGCCTGAACAATATTCCGATCAAATCCACCGCCAACGGCACCGTCTATATCCGCGACGTCGCTCATGTGCGCGACGGTTTCCAGCCGCAGACCAATATCGTGCGCGTGAACGGCCAGCGCGCGGCGCTCCTCACGATCAACAAGAGCGGCAATACGTCCACGCTGGAAATCGTCGACCGCATCAAGAAGATGATGCCGACGCTGCGCAATCTCGTGCCTGCCTCGCTGAATATCGACCCCGTCGCCGACCAGTCGCTGTTCGTGCGTGCGTCCGTGCAAGGCGTGCTGCGCGAGGCGCTGATCGCGGCATGCCTGACCGGTCTGATGATTCTGCTGTTTCTCGGCAACTGGCGCGCCACGCTGATCATCGCTGTGTCGATTCCGCTGTCGATGATCACGTCGATCATCGCGCTCTCCCTGCTCGGCGAAACCATCAACATCATGACGCTCGGCGGGCTCGCGCTCGCGGTCGGCATTCTGGTGGACGACGCGACCGTGGCGATCGAAAACATCAGCCATCAACTCGAACAGGGCAAGACGCTCGAGCAGGCGATTCTCGACGGCGCGCATCAGATTGCCATTCCGACGCTGGTGTCGACCTTGTCCATCTGCATCGTCTTCGTGCCGATGTTTCTGCTGACGGGCGTCGCGCACTATCTGTTCATCCCGCTCGCCGAAGCGGTGGTGTTCGCGATGCTGGCGTCCTACTTCTTCTCGCGAACGCTCGTGCCGACGCTCGCAAAATACCTGCTGCGTTATCACCATAAGCCGGCGGATCTGCATCACGCGCCGGCGCAAACGCGCAATCCGTTCATGCGCGTGCACTACGCGTTCGAAGGCGGCTTCTCGCGTTTGCGCGACCGCTATCGCGTGTTTCTCGAAGCGCGCGTCGCGCGGCCCGGTTTGTTCGTGACGCTGTTTCTGGTCTGCTGTGGCGCGTCGATGCTGCTGATGCCGTTTCTCGGCCGCGATTTTTTCCCAGCAGTCGACGCCGGCACGATCGCGCTGCATCTGCGCGCGAAAACCGGTATGCGAGTGGAGGAAACGGCGGTAGTGACCGATCGTGTGGATACGCGGATCCGTCAGTTGATACCGCCCGGTGAGCTGCATTCGATTATCGACAACATCGGCTTGCCGGTCTCGGGCATCAACCTCTCGTACAGCAACACCGGGACGATCGGCACCTCGGATGCGGACGTGCTGATCACGCTCAATCCCGATCACCATCCGAGCGCCGACTACGTGCGCACGCTGCGGCGCACGCTCACCGACGAATTTCCAGGCGTACAGTTCGCCTTCCTGCCCGCGGATATCGTCAGTCAAACGCTCAACTTCGGCATGCCGTCGCCGATCGATATTCAGATCGTCGGCCGTGACGTGGCCGGCAATCGCGTGTTCGCCGCGAACTTGCTGAACCGTCTGCGCACGGTACCCGGTCTCGTCGATGCACGCATCCAGCAGCCCGCGGATTTGCCGCGCATCTTTATCGACGTGGATCGCACGCGTGCGCAGCAAGCCGGCTTCTCGCAACGCGACATCGCGAGCAATCTGCTGATCACGCTGTCCGGCAGCCAGCAAACCACGCCGACGTTCTGGCTCAATCCGCGCAACGGCGTGAGCTACAACGTGATCACGGAAGCGCCGCAATACACGATCGACTCGTTGCAATCGCTCGCCAACATTCCGCTGAACGCGAACGGCCGCAGCAATATTCTCGGCTCGCTCGCCAGCATGAGGCGCGAAGCGGGCAACGCGACGCTCACGCACTACAACGCGCAGACCACCATCGATATTTTCGGCACCGCCGACGGTCGCGATCTCGGCGGCGTGTCCGACGACATCCGCAAGATCATCGACGACGCCAAGGCCGATCTGCCCAAAAGCTCGACCATCGAAGTGCGCGGCCAGGTGCAGACCATGAACGATTCGTTCTCGGGCCTGTTCGCGGGTTTGGTGTTCGCGATTCTGCTGGTGTATCTGCTGATCGTGGTGAATTTCCAGTCGTGGCTCGATCCGTTCATTATCATCACCGCACTGCCCGGCGCGCTCGCAGGCATCGTGTGGATGCTGTTTCTCACGCACACCACGCTGTCAATTCCCGCGCTCACCGGCGCGATCATGTGTATCGGCATCGCCACCGCCAACTCGATTCTCGTGATCAGCTTTGCGCGCGAGCAGCTGCTCGAACACGGCGACGCCACGCGCGCGGCGATCGAAGCGGGCTTCACGCGTTTTCGTCCGGTGCTGATGACGGCGCTCGCGATGGTGATCGGCATGGTGCCGATGGCGATCGGTCTCGGCGAAGGCGGCGAGCAGAATGCGCCGCTCGGGCGCGCGGTGATCGGCGGCCTGACGATCGGCACGCTGGCCACGTTGATTTTCGTGCCGGTGGTGTTTTCGATGATCTACCGGCGACTCGCGGCACGTCGCTTGCGCGCGGCTGAACACGTGGTGGGCAAGCCGTGATGCAGAGCGCTTTGGTTATCGTGCCGGAAACAGCAGGCAGCACAAGAGGCAGCTTCGACTGCCCATGCATCTTGACAGGGGAAGTTTGATGGAAGGACAACGTCCAGACGGTTCCGGCACTGCGCGCGATCCGGCAAAGGCAAAGCGCGCACGCTGGATCGGCATTGCGGTTGCCGTAGCCGTCATCGCGCTGGCGGCGCAAGGTATCTGGTCGCGCCACGATGCACACGCGGCGCTCGAACGCGATGCCGAGCATGCGAGCCAGACGAGCGTCGAAGTCGTGCGGCCGCAGAAGTCGACGGTCGGACTCGATCTCGTGCTGCCCGGCAATGTGCAGGCTTTTCTCGATACGCCGATTTACGCGCGCACGAACGGCTATCTGAGGAAGTGGTACGCCGACATCGGCGCGCATGTGAAAAACGGCCAGTTGCTCGCGGAGATCGACACGCCGGAAGTCGACGATCAACTGCGCGCCGCCCGTGCCGATCTCGCGAACGCCAACGCCAACTATGCGCTCGCGAAAAGCACCGCCGACCGCTGGACCGACATGCTGAAAAGCAAATCCGTCTCGAAGCAGGAAACCGACGAGAAGGTCGGCGACATGCTCGCGAAGAAAGCCACGCTCGACGCCGCGCGTTTCAACGTGGCGCGGCTCGAGAAGACGCAGTCGTTCCAGAAGGTGTATGCGCCGTTCGACGGCATCGTGACGGCGCGCAATGTCGATGTCGGTGCGCTGATCGACGCGGGCAGTTCCGGCGGCCCAGCGAAGGAGCTGTTTCATGTCGCGCAGGCGGATCGGCTGCGCGTTTATGTGAATGTGCCGCAGGCTTACGCGCAGCAGGTTCGTGCGCAGCAGAACGCGTTTCTCACGCTGACCGAGACGCCGGCGAAACATTATCCGGGCACCGTAGCGCGCACTGCGGGCGCCGTCGATCCGCAACAACGCACGATGCTGGTCGAAGTCGATGTCGATAACCGCAACGGCGATTTGCTACCGGGTGCGTATGCGCAAGTGCACTTCGCGCTGGGCACGGGCGCGGCGCCGTTCACGCTGCCGGGCAATGCGCTGCTGTTCCGTCCGGACGGTGTGAAAGTCGCGACCGTCGACGCGCAACATAAAGTGAAGCTCGTGCCGGTGTCGTTGGGAACGGACTTCGGCACGCGCGTAGCGATCGTGTCCGGCTTGCAAGGCGATGAGCAGGTGATCCTGAATCCACAGGACTCGATCGTCGATGGCGCACCGGTGCGGATCGTGGCGGCGAAAGCGGGTGAGGCAACGGCTGCTTCTGGCGCGGCGGCTGGTGGTGAAGGGGCAGCGGGCGCGTCTGGCGCAGCGGGCGCGTCGGGGGCAGCGGGCGCGTCTGGCGCAGCGGGCGCGTCTGGCGCAGCGGCGAGCGGTGAACGGGGAACGGGCGCGTCTGGCGCAGCGGCAAACGGCAAAGCGGCGGCGGGCGCATCCGCCGCGGTCGCGAGCGGTGGCGCGGCAGGGAGCGCGTCCGGCGCAGTGCCGAGCGGTGACGGAGCGGCAGGTTCCTCCAGCGCGATAGCCTCAAGCTCCGAGACTGCGCACGTCGCCTCATTGCTGTTCGCGAGGACATCCTCATGAACGCGCCGGCATCTCGTCGCCGTTTCGTCGCCCCGCCGCTGCGCGCGTCCGCTTTGGCGCTAGCAAGCGTATGCGCACTCACCGCATGCACCGTCGGCCCCGACTATGTGAAGCCGTCCGCCACCACCGCCGCAACCTACAAGGAACTCGAAGGCACCGGCTGGAAACCCGCGCAACCCGCCGACACGCTCACCCGCGGCGCGTGGTGGAGCGTCTACGCAGACCCGTCGCTCGATGCGCTCGAACAACAGGTCGCGAACGCGAACCAGAACGTGCAGGCCGCCGAAGCACGCTTTCGCGCCGCCCGCGCAACCGTGGCGCAATATCGCTCGAGCTTCTTCCCGGTCGTCACCGCGACCGGCGCCTATTCACGCGCGCGTTCGTCGGAGAACGTGCTGCACAAATCGACCGCCGGCCTAACGCTGAACGACTACCTCGTGCAAGCCGACGCGTCGTGGGAACCCGATCTGTGGGGCCGCGTGTCGCGCAGTGTCGAAGGCGCGAAAGCCGAAGCGCAGGCCAGCGCCGCCGATGCACAAGCCGTACTCCTGTCGATGCAGGCCGAACTCGCCACCGACTACTTCGAGCTGCGCGGGCTCGATCAGGAGCGCCAACTGCTCGACGACACGATCGAAGCCTACAAGCAGGCGCTCGACCTGACGCAGCACCGCTACGCCGGCGGCATCGCCACGGACGCCGATGTCGCGCAGGCGCAGACGCAACTGAAGACCACCCAGGCGCAAGCACTCGACCTCGGCGTGCAGCGCGCGCAACTCGAACACGCGATCGCGATCCTGATCGGCCAGCCGCCCTCCACGTTTTCGCTGCCGGTTGCACCGCTCGCCGCGGTGCCGGTCGTGGCGGCGGCGGGCGTGCCGTCCGCGTTGCTCGAACGCCGCCCAGACATAGCGGCGGCGGAACGGCACGTCGCCGATATGAATGCGCAGATCGGCGTGGCGACGGCGGCGTTTTTTCCGAACCTCATCTTGTCGGTGACGGGTGGCCTCGAAGCCACCAACTACAGTCAATGGTTGCTGGCGCCGAGCCGGCTGTGGTCGCTGGGGCCGACGCTGGCGGGCACGCTGCTCGACTTCGGCGGACGCGCTTCCGTGAAGGAACAGGCCCGCGCGCACTACGACGAAAGCGTCGCGCAATACCGGCAGACCGTGCTGAGCGCCTTCGGCCAGGTCGAGGACAATCTCGCCGCCCTGCGCGTGCTCGAACAGGAAGCGACCGCGCAGGACGATGCGGTGACCGCCGCGCAACGTGCGCTGGCAGTCGTATCGAATCGCTATAAGAACGGCGCGATCACGTATCTCGACGTGGTGGTCGCGCAAACCACTGCGCTCACCAACGAGCGCGACGCCGTGTCGATCGCGCGTCGGCGGATGGCCGCGAGCGTGGCGTTGATCAAGGCGCTGGGCGGTGGCTGGGACGCGTCCGCGCTGCCGACGGATGAGCAGATCGCGCATCCTTCCGCGCCCGCCAGCGATGCCGCGACGCGCGGGTAGTCATCGGTCTTGGATGCCGCGAAGAGGGCGCAGGACGTGCCGGCAGATCGCGTCGTCGTGGCGGTTAACCGCGCTCTGCACTGACTCGCGCGCTCTTTTCAGCGTATCCTTAACTCCTTTGTGTCCTTTGCATCCCTGAGGAGATTTTTTCGTGACCCCGCCGCCGGACTCCCACCGGACTGCTACTTCGGCTGCTCCTGCTTCGACCGCTTCTTCGACCGCTTCCGCCGTGCCCGACATCCCATACCTCGAACGCGGCACGCGCGCGTACTGGCGCGCCAGCATTGCGTTGCTGTTCGCCGGTTACGCGACGTTCTCGCTGCTCTATTGCGTGCAGCCCTTGCTGCCGTCTTTTTCGACGGCGTTCAACGTGACGCCGGCACAAAGCAGCCTGTCGCTCTCGTTGACCACGGCCGCGCTCGCGCTTGCGGTGTTCGTCGCCGGCTTCGTTTCGGAAGGCTGGAGCCGTCACAAGCTGATGACGCTGTCGCTCACCCTTTCCGCGCTGCTGACCATCGGTGTGTCGATCGCGCCGCAGTGGCACCAACTGCTCGTGCTGCGCACGCTCGAAGGTCTCGCGCTCGGCGGCGTGCCCGCCGTCGCGATGGCCTATCTCGCGGAAGAAGTGCATCCCGACGGCCTCGGCCTCGCGATGGGACTCTATGTCGGCGGCACGGCGATCGGCGGGATGGCCGGACGCGTGATCACCGGCGTCGTCGCGGATCTGTTTTCGTGGCGTGTCGCGATCGGCACGATCGGCGTGCTCGGCATTCTGTCGATGCTCGCGTTTCGCGCGCTACTGCCACCGTCACGCCATTTCGTACCGCGGCGCGGACTCGGCTTTACGCATCGCCGCACTGCCCTGCTCAAGCAATTCACGCGACCCGGACTGTCGCTGCTGTTTCTGCTCGGCTTCGTGCTGATGGGCAGCTTCGTCACGCTGTACAACTACATCGGCTACCGCTTGCTCGCGCCGCCTTATCAATTGAATCAGACGGAGATCGGCGCGATCTTCGTCGTGTATCTGACAGGCGTAATCGCCTCGCCGTGGTCGGGGCGCATGGCCGATAACTTTGGCCGCGCTCGCGTGCTCACCGCCAGCTTGCTGTTGATGGTGCTCGGTCTCGCGCTCACCATGTTGCAGCCGTTGGCGGCGATCGCGGCCGGCATCGCGTGCGTGACGTTCGGCTTCTTCGCCGGACATTCGGTGGCGAGCAGTTGGGTCGGACGCCTCGCCAAGGATGCCAAAGGTCAGGCCGCCGCCCTGTATCTGCTCGCGTATTACATCGGCTCGAGCGTGGTCGGCTCGTATGGCGGTCACGTGTGGGCCGGTTTCGGATGGAACGGTGTCGCGGGGCTGGTGGGCGTGCTGCTCATCATCGGACTGGTTGCAACGATGCGCTTGCGCGGACGTGAGCAACCTCGCATCTGATGCTCGCGCGACGACCCAACGCGCATTGAATGACGCTAAAACGTAAGGCCGACGTAAACGAACGCGACATTTTTTGCGGCGCATTTGCTGCGTCGCGGCAATCGCGGCGGCCCTTGCCGCACCGGGTTCAGCGGCTTGCGAATAGCCGCTGCAGCGCCGCAAAGCGCCGTTATATCGACTTCACTTGTCTCCTATACTCAAATCGAGCGTGGGCGGTGCATGACTCCATAAATCGAGCCGCCGCCTTCGCCGGAATACATATGGAGACGAGAATGACGACCTACTTCACGATCGGCGATTTCATCCTGGTCATTCCGATGGCGTTGGCCGGGGCTTTGTTTGTCGGTGCGCTTCCCTGCAAGACGGAATTCCGGCACAACGCGTTGCGCGTGCTTGGCGCGCTGATCGGCGTAGTGTTCGCGGTCGTGCTGGTCGAAGGTTTGCCGGCGCTCGTCTAAAAGAAAAAGCCGCCCCGTGGGCGGCTTTTCTATTGCTGCGGCGTGAAGGGCCAAGGCGCGGGGATCAGATCGCCTGATCCGTAGACGGCTTTTCCCACAGGTTGATGCCGCCTTCGGTCGCGTAGCGGTCGATCTCGGCCAGTTCGTCCTTCGAGAACGCGAGATTCTTCAGCGCGCCGACGTTCTCGCGCACCTGCTCCGCACGGCTTGCGCCGATCAGCACGGACGTCACGCGCGCATCGCGCAGCGCCCAGGCGAGCGCCATCTGCGCCAGGCTCTGGCCGCGACGTTGCGCGATGTCGTTGAGCTTGCGCACGTGCTCGATGTTCTGCGCGCTCAAATGCTCCTGCTTCAACGAACCGCCGCCCGGCTTGTTGACGCGCGCGTCTTCCGGCACGCCGTTCAGGTATTTGCCGGTGAGCAGACCCTGGGCCAGCGGCGTGAACGCGATGGCGCCGGCACCGACCTTCTCGAGCGTATCCAGCAACTCGTGTTCGATCCAGCGATTGAGCATGTTGTACGCGGGCTGATGAATCAGCAGCGGCACCTTGTACTCGGCGAGCAGCTTCGCCATTTCGAGCGTTTTGGTTGCCGAGTACGACGAAATCCCGATGTACAGCGCCTTGCCCTGCTGCACGGCACTCGCCAACGCGCCCGCGGTTTCTTCGAGCGGCGTATCGGCATCGAAACGATGCGAATAGAAAATATCGACGTAGTCGAGGCCCATGCGTTGCAGGCTCTGATCGAGACTCGCGAGCACGTATTTGCGCGAACCGCCGCCTTGACCGTACGGACCCGGCCACATGTCCCAACCGGCCTTCGACGAAATCAGCAGCTCATCGCGATACGGCTTGAAGTCGTCCTTGAAGAGCCGGCCGAAATTGGTTTCGGCGCTGCCGTACGGCGGCCCGTAGTTGTTGGCGAGGTCGAAGTGCGTGATACCCAGGTCGAAGGCCGTGCGCAAGATGTCGCGCTGCGTGGAGATCGGCGTGGTGTCGCCGAAGTTGTGCCACAGTCCGAGCGACAGCGCCGGCAGTTTGAGACCCGACTTGCCGCAGACGCGGTACTGCATATCCGAATAGCGTTCTGAAGCTGCTTCGTAAGCCATTGCTAGTGTCCTTGATGGTGAAGGCGCCCGACCAGTATGCGGGCATGGGCAATTGCATGCTGCGGGAGGCGTGCTGCTATGTTTTTGTAGGAGGGGATGCGGCCAGACCGCTATGGTAGCGAATCGACGTGATGCATGCAGACACCCAGTATGCGGGATGGACGATCGCTTGCAGCTCCCCTACACTTTGCCCGATTCAAGCTCATGGGAGAGGTAGATGACGAAGGCGATTTCCATCGCGTTGATTGTCGGCGGTGTCGTGCTGCTGTATTTCGGCGGCCAGGCGTTCAATTCGGTGAGTAGCGACGTCTCGCGCGTCTTTACCGGTTCACCGACCAACAAGGCGATCATGCTGATCGTGGGCGGCGTCGTGGCCACGATCGCCGGATTGACGGGAATGGCTTTGTCGGGACGCAAGCGTTAACAGCCTGCGCGAGAGTGCGGCGCCTCGGATTTTCAGCGTATGAAGCCGATGCGCCGCCGCGAGAGATCGAAAAACCTAGAACGCCACTTCGGGCTTCGCAGCCGAACGGGTGCCGGGCAACGGCACGTTGCTCGCGCCGTGATAGGTGTACACCAGAGAAAACTTCACCTGATCGCTGATGTTCTTGCCCGCCGAATGCAGCGTATTGCAGTGAAAGAACACCACGTCGCCGGCCTTCAGTTCAGGCGACACCGCCGTGCGAATCCATTCCTGATTTTCTTCCAGATCGGAGCGGAAGAATTTGGACTGATCGAACCGGTCGGAGGTGAACGCGGCGCTGTGCGACTTCGGCACCAGCCACAGCGCGCCGTTATCCACCGTCTCCGCGCCGACTGCAAGCCACACCGAAACCAGATCGTCCCGCTCGAACGACCAATACCGCACGTCGCGATGCCAGCCGGTCAAGCTGCCGTACGCCGGATGCTTGGTCATCATGCAGTTATGGTGTGCGCGTGACAGCCGCGGCTCCTCACCGAAATACAGTTCCATCCAGCCGCGAATTTCCGGCGCGGTCGCCCACTGCGCGAAACTCGCATGACGTCCATACGCATCCAGCAGCCGCCGCACCGTATGGCCGCCGGGCGCCTGTTTGGAGCTCGGTGCGCCGGGATACTGCAGATCCGCTTCGAACTCGATCGGCGCGGCTGCTTCCTGCAACTGACGCTGCGCAATCTGCTTCAATTCATCGCAACGCTCGGGCGACACCAATCCGGGCACCACGACAAAACCCTGCTCCCGCAACGTCTGAATCTGCTCTTTCTTGGAATGAAGTGACATGGTGTTCCGTTACTGTCGACAAGCTGATGCCCGATTGTAAAACGGGCGCGATCGCACAGTGTGCTGTTTCACCGCCGCAAAACCGCAGCTTACGCACTGCTTTCATGCGTCAAGCTCGATTTCATGGCACTTCAAACGGGCAAGCACGCACAAAAATCGACCGCAAAGGGCGCGACCCCGCAGTCGCAAATCGCGATCTACCCCGTAAAAACCCGTATTTGCAGGGTAAAAACGGACTTTATGACGTCACGAATCGCGTGTAACCTGCGCTGCATGTTGATCGTCATTCCCGCACTTTCGCGCCGCGCACAGGCCACCAAGGCCGACTCCGCTGTACTCCGTGCATTTTTCAGTCGAATTCCGGGCTTTCGCGCCGTCCATCGCGACACCGCCATTGGCACATTTGGTGCTCTTCATGGCGCACATTCCGTCGCGCGACACGTTGCCTACTTGTGAAGCCATGCATACTCTCCTGAGCACCCGTCTTACCCGCGCCGCACTGAAAGCGGCGCGTCCCGCGCGCCGCCATGTCGTGCGCGCGCTGCGCCATCACGCCACCCGCACCCGCGCGTTGGGCGAACAATGGCGCGATGCCAAAGCCGTCGACGGCATTCGCACCTGGTTCAACACGTTCTTCTCCGCCTTGCGTCTGCAAGGCAGCTCGCGCCGTTTTTCGCTGCGCACGCTGCTGCGCAAACCGACGCCGCTGCGCCTCACCGCGCAACGCGCACCCGTTGCCGTGCCGCAGAACACGAGCCGGCGCCCGCGTCGGATGTCGACGAATGGCAGCACCGGCTGGTTCGCGTTCGCGTTTGCGAGCCGTTAAGGCGAGTACAGAACACGCTGCTCGACCCGCGCGGTTCCACGCACTACGCGCTGACGATGCGAAAGCCCATCGCGGCCGGTGAAGCCGCGGGTCGATTGCGCAGCAAAGCGACCGCCGCAAACTAAAAAAACCCTGCTGGCTCACGCCAGCAGGGTTTTTTGTTGAAACGGACAACTCGCGCTTATTCGGCCAGCGCGGCAACCGGTTCCGTGCCAGCGGCTTCGGCGAGCGCCAATGCCTTGTCCGTGGATTCCCACGTGAATTCCGGCTCTTCGCGGCCAAAGTGACCGTAGGCCGCGCTCTTCTCGTAGATCGGACGCAGCAGATCGAGCATCTGGATGATGCCCTTCGGACGCAGGTCGAAATGCTCCTGCACCAGACGCGTGATAGTCGCATCCGACACGCGGCCCGTGCCGAACGTGTTCACCATGACCGACGTCGGCTGGGCGACGCCGATGGCGTACGACACCTGAATCAGGCAGCGCGAAGCGAGGCCCGCGGCCACGATGTTCTTCGCGACATAACGGCCGGCGTAGGCCGCCGAACGGTCGACCTTCGACGGATCCTTGCCCGAGAACGCGCCGCCGCCGTGCGGTGCGGCACCGCCGTACGTATCGACGATGATCTTGCGGCCGGTCAAACCGCAATCGCCTTGCGGACCACCGATCACGAAACGACCCGTCGGGTTCACCAGGAACTTGATGTCGCCCTTGATGAGTTCGGCCGGCAGCGTCGGCTTGATCACTTCTTCGATCACGGCTTCGCGCAGCGTGCCCAGATCGATGTCCGGCGAATGCTGTGTGGACAGCACCACGGTGTCGATCGAATGCGGCTTGCCGTCGACATAACGCACGGTGACTTGCGACTTCGCGTCCGGACGCAGCCAGGGCAAACGGCCGTCACGGCGCAGATTTGCCTGACGCTCCACCAGACGGTGCGACAGGTGGATCGGCAGCGGCATCAGTTCAGGCGTTTCTTCGCACGCGTAACCGAACATCAGGCCCTGGTCGCCGGCGCCTTGATCGAGGTTGTTGTCGTGCGCGCGGTCCACGCCCTGGGCGATGTCCGGCGATTGCTTGTCGTATGCGACGAGCACCGCGCAGCCGCGGTAATCGATGCCGTAGTCGGTGTTGTCGTAACCGATGCGCTTGATCGTGTTGCGCGCAACCTGGATGTAATCGACGTTCGCGGTCGTGGTGATTTCACCGGCCAGCACGACGAGACCCGTGTTGCACAGCGTTTCCGCGGCGACACGCGAGTATTTGTCCTGAGCGAGGATGGCGTCGAGAATGGCATCCGAAATCTGATCCGCGACTTTGTCGGGATGGCCTTCGGAGACGGATTCGGAAGTGAAGAGATAGTCGTTTGCCACGTTGCAGACTCCTGTTTTGTGGTTACGGTTGAGTTTCACGTAGCCAGCTTCGGGAGCCTTGAAGCGGCGACGCTTTAGCGGATTACCTTACCGGGAGGCGCAAATCACATGGTTTGCAGCCACCGGCTTCGCCCCGCAAGTTGTCTATTAACTCGGCGAAGCCCTTATTATAGCGACTTCTTATGATTGTCACAGAGTGTCCAAGAGTGCGGTATTACGTCAACTTTTCCGCTTTCCTGAAGCCTGCCTTGCCCCGCGCCTCTTTTCAGGGGGTGGCATGCTGAGCCGCTATGGCGCCAAACTCGCGATCGGGCTGCTGAAACTGTTTGCACTGTTACCTTATGGTGTCATCGCCCGTCTCGGTGACGGACTCGGCTGGCTGCTGTATCAGATCCCGAGCCGGCGCAAACGCATCGTCCATATCAATCTGAAGCTGTGCTTCCCCGAATGGAGCGACGAACGCCGTGAAGACGTCGCGCAGAAGCATTTCCGCCACGCGATCCGCAGCTACCTCGAGCGCAGCGTGCAGTGGTTCGGCTCGGCGAAGAAGCTCGAAAAGCTGATCCAGCTCGACAGCGCGATCGATCTGACGGACCCGAATTTGCCGCCCACGCTGTTTCTCGGCTTACACTTCGTCGGTATCGAGGCCGGGTCGATCTTCCTGAACTATTCGCTCAAGCGCCAATGCGGCTCGCTCTATCAGCCGATGTCGAACCCGGAACTGGAAGAAGTCGCCAAAGCGGCGCGCGCGCGCTTCGGCGCGGACATGGCGAGCCGCGCCGACAGCGCGCGCATCGTGCTGCGCTGGCTCCGCGACGGCAAGCCGGTGATGCTCGGCGCCGATATGGACTACGGCGCTCGCAACTCCACCTTCGTGCCGTTCTTCGGCGTGCCGACCTGCACGCTGACCGCGGTGGGGCGTCTGGCCAAGGTCGGCCACGCGCAGGTCGTGCCGTTCATCGGCGAAGTGCTGCCGAATTACAAAGGCTACCGCCTCAAGGTGTTCAAGCCGTGGGAAAACTACCCGACCGGTGACGACGATGCGGACGCCCGTCGCATGAATGCTTTCCTGGAAGAGCAGATTCCGTTGATGCCCGAGCAGTACTACTGGGTGCATAAGCGCTTCAAAACCCGGCCGCCGGGCGAACCGAGCGTGTATTGAACGGGCCGCCTTCGCGGTGTGCGAAGAAAGCGCCCGGACGCGGAAATAACGCGGCGTTCGGGCGCACCCAAGGGCGCGTCACTTACAATAGCGTGATGAAACTGAAATTCACCAAAATGCACGGCGCGGGCAATGACTTCGTCGTGCTCGACGGCTACACCCAACCGGTCAACCTGACGCCGGTGCAGGTGCGCGCGCTCGCGGACCGGCATTTCGGCGTCGGCGCCGACCAGTTGCTGCTGGTCGAAAAGCCCACGGTGGCCGGCGTCGATTTCAGATATCGCATCTTCAATTGCGACGGCGGCGAGGTCGAGCATTGCGGCAACGGCGCACGCTGCTTCGTCAAGTTCGTGCGCGACAGCGGCCTCACCGATCAACGCAGCGTACGCGTGCAGGTGCAAAAGGGCACCATCACGCTGACCATGCAGGAAAACGGCGAAGTGCTGGTCGACATGGGCTCGCCCGTGTTCGACCCGGAGCGCGTACCGTTCGCCACCAAAGGTCTGGAAGGCCGCCGCGAAGGCGCGGACACGCTCTGGCCGCTCGACGTGAGCGGCACGACGCGCTGGATTTCGGTGGTATCGATGGGCAACCCGCACGCCGTGCAAGTGATCGACGACGTCGAAGCATTCCCCGTGCTGGTCGAAGGCCCGGTGATCGAACGTCATGCGCGTTTTCCGCAGCGGGTGAACGCGGGCTTCATGCAGATCGTCGGCCGCAGCGAGATCAAGCTGCGCGTGTACGAACGCGGCGCGGGCGAAACGCTGGCGTGCGGAACGGGCGCCTGCGCGGCCGTCGCGGCCGGCATCCGGCGCGGGCTGCTGGACGCACCGGTGCTCGTGCACACGCACGGCGGCACACTCACCATCACGTGGGACAGCACGCAAGCAGACGAGCCGCTGCTGATGGCCGGGCCTGCCGCGACGGTCTTCGAAGGCGAAATCGAACTGCCCGACTCATTAGCCGATTCACAGGCCGCATAAACTCATTGACCGATGCTTCGCCTCAAGGCGTCGCCCCGTAGTCCTTTAGCCCAAACCATGAACGATCGCGAAGTCGCCGAATATCTGCTCGCCAATCCTGAATTTTTCGCCGAACACGCGGAAATGCTCGCGACGATCCGCCTCGCGAATCCACACGGCAAAGCCGCGGTGTCTCTGCAGGAACGGCAGATGGAGATGCTGCGCGACAAGAACAAGCATCTCGAACGACGTCTCGCCGAACTCCTGCGCTACGGCCACGAGAACGACAGCATCGCGTCGAAATTCAACCGCTGGACCATTCGCGTGATGGCTGAGCGCGATCCGTATGCGCTGCCGCGCACGATCGCCACCGGTTTGCGCGACATCTTCGACGTGCCGCAAGCCGCGCTGCGCGTGTGGGATGTGGCCGAGCCGTATGCTCAGGCCGACTTCGCACGCCATGTCGGCGAGGAAGTGCGCATCTTCGCTAATAGCCTGACCACGCCGTATTGCGGCGCGAATACCGGCTTCGAGGCGGCGCAGTGGCTGGCGCCGTCCGTGGCCGCTGTGAGCGACGAGGGCGCGGCCGGCCACGCGGCGTCCGAGTCGGCGCACGCCACCGAATCGATCGCCCTGCTCGCGCTGCGCGATCCCGAAGGCAAGGAAGAAGCGCCGACCTTCGGCCTGCTGGTGATGGGCTCGGCCGACGCGCGCCGCTTCCACGACGGCATGGCCACCGATTTCCTGACGCAGATCGGCGCGCTGGCCAGCGCCGCGCTGAGCCGTCTGTTGCCGCGTTGAGCCGCGTCTAGCTCCGCGCCAGCCGCTCAACAAGCCCATCGTGACCGCCGCCGACCCGATCGCCGCCTATCTGTTGAATCTCGAACACGAGCGGCGGCTGTCGGCACATACGCTGCGCGGCTACACCCACGAACTCGAAGAACTCAAGCAGTTGGCCAAAGGCAGGCCGCTCGAAAGCCTGACCGCCGTGGACATTCGCGGCGCCGTTTCGCGAGCGCACGCCGGCGGCCTGACGGCGCGCTCAATCAGTCACCGGCTGTCGGCGTGGCGCGCGTTTTACCGCTGGCTCGCCGGCCGGGTCGATCTGCCGGCCAATCCGGTCGCGACCGTGCGCGCGCCGAAGCAGCCTAAAACGCTGCCCAAAGCGCTTTCCGTCGACGACGCTACGCGCCTGATGGAAAGTCCGCCCGCTGCATCGCCCGAAGGTTTGCGCGATCACGCCATGCTCGAACTGTTCTACTCGTCGGGGCTGCGGCTCGCGGAACTAGTCGGTCTCGACGCCCGTTTCGCCGATGCCGACGGCTACCGCTCGGCCGGCTGGCTCAAGCTCGATTCCGCCGAAGTCGAAGTGCTCGGCAAGGGCAATCGGCGCCGCGTCGTGCCGGTCGGCAGCAAGGCGCTGGAAGCCTTGAGCGCCTGGCTCGCCGTCCGTGACCAGATGGTGAAGCACGATCCGCATCCACTGTTTCTGTCGGTGCGCGGCAACCGACTGTCGCCGAACGTCGTGCGTGAGCGCGTGAAGCGCGCGGCACTGGTCGCCGGCATTCCCGCCAATGTGCATCCGCACGTGCTGCGGCATTCGTTCGCCACGCACGTGCTGCAGTCGAGCGGCGATCTGCGCGCCGTGCAGGAACTGCTTGGCCACGCCAGCATCACCGCGACGCAGGTCTACACCGCGCTCGATTTCCAGCATCTCGCGCACGTCTACGATCAGGCTCATCCGCGCGCCAAAAAACGCGACTGACTCCGCGACTCGCGGCGTGCAGTCTCCGCCTTCGCTTCACCTGCCGCGTGCGCTAAGCCGCGCGGCCCATTGCTCTCTCTGACACCCTGATGAATACCGTTACGCTCAAACCGTCGAAAGAAAAGTCGCTGCTGCGCCGCCATCCGTGGGTCTATGCCAACGCGATCGACCGGATCGACGGCAATCCCGCGCCCGGCGCCACCGTGCTGGTGCGCGCGCACGACGGCCGTTTTCTCGCGCGCGCGGCCTACAGCCCGCACTCGCAGATCCGCGCCCGCGTGTGGAGTTTCGACGAATCCGAGCCGATCGATCACGCGTTCTTCAAGCGGCGCGTGCAGCGCGCGCTCGCCCATCGTCAGACGATGGTCCACGACACCGGCGCGGTCCGGCTGATTTTCGGCGAGGCGGACGGCCTGCCGGGCTTGATCGTCGATCACTACGTTGCCGAGGACGAAGGCCAGCGCAGCCAGTTGGTCTGCCAGTTCATGGCGGCGGGCGTCGAGGCGTGGAAGGAAGCGATCGTTGCGGCGCTGACGGGCGCGACCGGCTGTCCGAATGTCTACGAACGCTCGGACGTGTCGATTCGTCAGAAGGAAGGACTTGAACAGGTCACGGGCGTGCTGGCGGGCGAAGCGCCGTCGGAAGCGTTGATCGCGAGCGAAAACGGCGTGCGTTATCACGTCGACGTGCGCAACGGCCACAAGACCGGCTTTTATGTCGACCAGCGCGACAACCGCCTGCTGGTGCAACAGCTCGCGCAGGATCGCGAGGTGCTGAACTGCTTCTGCTACACCGGCGGATTCTCGCTCGCAGCGTTGAAAGGCGGCGCCAAACGGGTGGTGTCGATCGATTCGTCGGGCGACGCGCTGGCGATCGCCCAGCAAAACGTGGCGGCCAATGGTTTCGACGCCGAACGCGCCACCTGGCTCGACGCCGACGCGTTCAAAACGCTGCGCCGCCTTTACGACGACGGCGAGCGCTTCGACCTGATCGCGCTCGATCCGCCGAAATTCGCGCCGTCGCGTGAACATGTGGACCGCGCGTCGCGCGCTTACAAGGACATCAACCTGACCGGGCTGAAGCTGCTGCGCCCGGGCGGCCTGCTCTTCACCTATTCGTGCTCCGGCGCGATCGACGCCGAACTGTTCCAGAAAATCGTCTCCGGCGCGGCCGCCGACGCGCGCGTGGACGCCCGGATTCTCAAGCGACTGGGGGCCGGCGTGGATCACCCGTTGCTCACCGCGTTCCCGGAAGGCGAATACCTGAAGGGCCTGCTGTTGCAAATCGCCTGATCGCCCATAGTTTTAGGGGATATTTCCGGCGCCACCGGCATCGGTGAAAGCGGGCTCGAACCGGAGCTCGCCAACGCCGGCTCGGCAGATATGTTTCAATAACCGCCTGGACAGGGCAGCGCGCCACCTGGCTGCGCGCCCGGCCTACGCATTCGCTATTCACCCGATTACGCACCGTTTCACGACAATACAGGCGACCAATATGATTCCAGTCACCATCCTGACCGGCTTTCTCGGCAGCGGCAAAACCACCCTGCTCAAGCGCATCCTGAATGAAAAGCACGGCATGAAGATCGCCGTGATCGAGAACGAGTTCGGCGAAGAGAACATCGACAACGAAATCCTCGTACAAGACACGGGCGAGCAGATCATCCAGATGAGCAACGGCTGCATCTGCTGCACGATTCGCGGCGACCTGTCGCGCGTGCTGGGCGATCTGGCGGCGCAGAAACAGTCCGGCAAACTGGATTTCGACCGCGTCGTGATCGAAACCACGGGCCTCGCCAATCCGGGCCCCGTTGCGCAGACGTTCTTCATGGATGACCAGATCGCCAACGAATTCCTGCTGGACGCGATCATCACGCTGGTCGACGCCAAGCACGCGAACCACCAGCTGGACGAGCACGAAGTCGTGCAGCGCCAGGTCGGTTTCGCCGACCGCCTGTTCATTACCAAGTCCGATCTGGTCGATGAAAAGCAACTGGCCGATCTGCGCCACCGCTTGCTGCACATGAACCCGAGGGCTGCGATCAAGGTCGTCAATTTCGGCGAAGCGGACATCAAGGAAATCTTCGACCTGCGCGGCTTCAACCTGAATTCGAAGCTCGAGATCGATCCGGACTTCCTCGTCGAAGACGAACATGCGCACAGCCACGCTCACGCGCATGACGAGCACGGCCACACTCACGACGATCACGCCGACTGCGATCACGACCACGGGCAGTGCGATCACGAAGGCCACGATCACGCGCATCACCACCATGCGCACCACGACGACAAGATCAAGTCGTTCGTCTACCGCAACGACCGGCCGTTCGATCCGAACAAGCTGGAAGACTTTCTCGGCGGCATTCTGCAGATTTACGGCGAGCGCCTGCTGCGTTACAAGGGTGTGCTGTATATGAAGGGCGTCGACCGCAAGGTGGTATTTCAGGGCGTGCATCAGATGATGGGCAGCGATCTGGCCGCGAAATGGCAGCCGATCGAGAAAAAGACCAACAAGATGGTGTTTATCGGCATCGAACTGCCGCAAGACCTGATCACCGACGGTCTGGACGCCTGCCTCGCGTGATATGCGCGGGCGTCCTGGCTTGTCCGGGGCTTGTCATTCAGTCGGAGCGACAGCCCGCTCGGCGCGGCGCGGCGCGGCATGCGCCGTGCTGCCATGCCCAAAATGGGTGTATTCGTAAAGCGCGCGGCCGCCAAATCATCTGCTGAATCCGCCCGCCGGCAGCCGAAAGCTGACTGAAAAGTCGCGCGTGGGAAAAGCACGTGAAAACCCTGCTGTATTAAAGCGTGCACGACCATCGCTTTTTGGTCGTGCGCGCGTTATATTTTCGGGATATCGGGGTGCCGCACGGGGATTTTCACCACTTGCGGTGCTAGATTGTGATTCAGTTACAATACGTGCCCACTGGAGAATGACAACGAATTGCCCGGTCAGCGCGTATTCCGCGCCGGGCCTGAAAGGCGCCGGAAAATCTTATCCGGACGATACGCCGACAATGCCGGCTGGCAGCGCCTGAAAAGGCGCGCTGTCGGCAAGCAATGCCTCAGGAGCATCTGAGAATCGGTTTCCAGAGGAGTTCGGCCCCGCATTAGCGTTGCGACGCCCGGCGTGTGGGCGCCAGGCGCTTCGGCGTCACGACAGTCCATCGTCCGTGCCCGCCTTGGCGCTCCGCGTCCTCGAGGCGCATTTGCGGGCAATACGAAAGTGCGGGCACTACGTAAGAGTTTTGCCTCACATTGAAGAAGTAAGCCAGATGACGACGAAACGACTCTTGACCGAAGCCGAAATCCTGAAGATGAGCGACAAGGATTACATGAATGAGGATCAGCTCGCCTTCTTCAAGAACAAGCTCGAACAGCTGCAGGCGGACATTCTCCGCAATGCCGGCCAGACGACCGAAAACCTGCGCGAAACGGTAATCGTGCCGGACCCGGCCGACCGCGCAACGATCGAGGAAGAGCATGCGCTCGAACTGCGCACGCGCGACCGCGAGCGCAAGCTGCTGAAGAAGGTGCAGCAGTCGATCGCGCGCATCGATTCGGGCGACTACGGCTGGTGCGAAGAAACCGGTGAGCCGATCGGCATCCCGCGTTTGCTCGCACGGCCCACGGCCACCCTGTCGCTCGAAGCGCAGGAGCGCCGCGAACTGCGCCAGAAGCTGTTCGGCGACTGAAGGCTTGCGGCGCGGCTTCGGCTCCGCGCCCTGAAACGCTGCTTCGTCGAGAGGCGCACGGTGAGCCGTGCGCCTTTTTCTTTTGTGTGATGCTTTCTTTAGCGCTGCCTTGACGCTGGCGTTACGCGGATTCCCGGCGAACGTCCGCTGCCGCTGTCCTTCTGTCTCTTCCCTTGCACGCGGTGCCCACTCTTGCGCGCGTCGTCCGCTCCCGCACCAATTCGCGTGTTTTTTGTCTTATGCCATTTGCCGGCTCTTGATATGACCGCGCACGCCCTAAAATAAATCGGACATGCGCTGCACGAGCGCGCGCCGGCCGGTTCGTTTGTTAGCGTCGCGTGCCGTCCGCTTTCAGGATTCATGCGGTAGCGCAGTGCGCTGCCGCGTCCTACCCGTTTTGCAAAGAGGAACGCATATGGAGCAATTTCACGGCACGACGATCGTCTCCGTGCGCCGCGGCGACAAGGTCGCGCTCGGCGGCGACGGCCAGGTGACGCTAGGCAACATCGTCATGAAAGGCGGTGCGAAGAAAGTCCGGCGCATCTATAACGGCAAGGTGCTGGTCGGCTTCGCCGGCGGCACAGCCGACGCCTTCTCGCTGCTCGACCGCTTCGAAGCGAAGCTGGAAAAACATCAAGGAAACCTCACGCGCGCCGCCGTCGAACTCGCCAAAGACTGGCGCACCGACCGCATGCTGCGCCGTCTCGAGGCCATGCTGATCGCCGCGGACGCCACCACCACGCTGGTCATCACCGGCAACGGCGACGTGCTCGATCCGGAAGGCGGCATCTGCGCGATCGGCTCGGGCGGCGCCTATGCGCAAGCCGCCGCGAAAGCGCTCTCCGACAACACTGACCTGTCGCCCCGTGAAATCGTGGAGAAGTCGCTGGAGATTGCCGGCGACATGTGCATCTACACGAACCATAACCGCGTTATCGAGACGATCGAGTAAGGACCCACGATGAGCACCATGACCCCTGCCGAGATCGTCTCGGAACTCGACAAACACATCATTGGCCAAGGCCGCGCGAAAAAAGCGGTGGCCGTGGCGCTGCGCAATCGCTGGCGGCGTCAGCAGGTTGAAGATCCGCTGCGTCAGGAAATCACGCCGAAGAACATTCTGATGATCGGACCGACCGGCGTCGGCAAGACCGAAATCGCGCGGCGTCTGGCGAAACTGGCCGACGCGCCGTTCATCAAGATCGAAGCGACCAAGTTCACTGAAGTCGGCTATGTGGGCCGTGACGTGGACAGCATCGTGCGCGACCTGATCGAAATCTCGGTCAAGCAGACGCGCGAAACGGAAATGCGCAAAGTGCGGACCAAGGCCGAAGATCAGGCCGAAGACCGCATTCTCGACATTCTGCTGCCGAGCGCGCGCCCGGTCGGCTTCGGCGCAAGCTCGAGCGCGGCTGATACCGTCGACGAAGGCAGCACCACGCGCCAGACATTCCGCAAGCGCCTGCGCGAAGGCCTGCTCGACGACAAGGAAATCGAGCTCGACGTGGAACAGCCGCAAGTCGGCATGGACATCATGGGGCCGCCGGGCATGGAAGACATGACCGAGCAGATCCGTTCGATGTTCGCGAACATCGGCGGCGGCAAGAAAACGCGCCGCAAGATGAAGGTGAAGGAAGCGCTGAAAGTCCTCACCGACGAAGAAGCCGGCAAGATGTTGAACGACGAAGAGGTGAAAACCAAGGCGGTACAGAACGTCGAGCAGAACGGCATTGTGTTTCTCGACGAGATCGACAAGATCGCCTCGCGCAACGAAGCCGGCGGCGGCGAAGTTTCGCGGCAGGGCGTGCAGCGCGATCTGTTGCCGCTGGTCGAAGGCACCACGATCAACACCAAGTACGGCATGGTGAAGACCGATCACATTCTGTTCATCGCGAGCGGTGCATTCCACCTGGCCAAGCCGAGCGATCTGATTCCCGAACTGCAAGGCCGCTTTCCGATTCGCGTCGAACTGGACTCGCTCTCGGTGAACGACTTCGAATCGATCCTGGTGTCCACGGACGCGAGCCTCGTCAAGCAATATCAGGCACTGCTCGCCACCGAAGACGTGCACCTCGAATTCGCCGACGATGGCATTCGCCGCCTCGCCGAGATCGCGTACTCGGTGAACGAGAAGACCGAGAACATCGGTGCACGGCGTCTCTACACGGTGATCGAAAAGCTGCTCGAAGAAGTCTCGTTCGCGGCCGGCAATCACTCGGGCCGGACGGTGCAGATCGACGCGGCCTATGTCGATCGCGCGTTGAACGAAGTGGCGGAAGACGAGGATCTGTCGCGCTACGTGCTGTGATGCCGAAGCCGCGATCTGCTCAGGCTGTTGCCGTGTTCACAGCTTGAGGCGGATCGGATGCGACGCACATAAAAACGGGCTGCCTTTTGACAAGGCAGCTTTTTTTTCGCTTACGGCAAGCGGTGCCAAGACACCGTCTCTTACTGCTTGACCGGCCGCTTCGCCAGCTTGCGCTGCAGCGTGCGTCGATGCATGTTCAACGCGCGCGCGGTAGCGGAAATATTGCCGCCGTGCTCGGCGAGCACGCGTTGAATATGCTCCCACTCCAGCCGCGCCACCGACAACGGCGTGGGATGCTCGATCGCCTCTTCTGCTTGCAGTGCGCTCGCCTCACTTTGCAGCGCCGACAGAATCGTCTCGACGTTGGCAGGCTTGGCCAGGTAGTTATCGGCACCGTCTTTCACTGCCTGCACCGCGGTGGCGATGCTCGCATAGCCGGTCAGCACCAGCATGCGCGCGTCGGGCTGCAAATCGCGCAAGGGCGCGACGAGCGTCAGACCGGAGTCGTTGCCGAGATGCAGATCCACCGTGATCTGGCTGAACTTCTGCTGATTCGCCAGCTTGATCGCCTCGTCAGCGTTGTGCGCTTCGCTCACCGTGTAACCGCGCCGGGTGAGACCGCGGGCGAGGATGCCGGAGAACACCTCATCGTCGTCGATCACCAGAAAATTCATATCGCTCATGCCTGTTTCTCCGTGTTGGATGGCGCAGCGCCTTGACGGCCTTTGCCAGAAATTTTGCGCCCGGCGAGCGGCAGTTTCAGGACCGCGCGCGTGCCACGCGGCTTGATCGTGCTGACATCGGTCAGTTCGATCGATCCCTTCAGACGCGCCGCCGCCGAAAAAGCCAGATAGAGGCCCACGCCGTGTCCACCTTGCGTACTCTCGACCGGCACCGCGCCGAGCGAGCCACGCAACGTGGCCGGAATGCCCGGGCCCGCATCACATACTTCGAATACGATCTGGTCGCCGCGTGACGCCAGCGTGCAGGACAGCGTCACGTGATCGCGGCTTGCACGCGCGGCGTTGTCGAGCAAAATCGTGAGAATCTGGCTCACGGCCACCGTATCGTCAAGACTGACATCTTCCGGCGGCACGCCGATCCGCTCGAATTTCACATGCGGATGACGCAAGCGCCACTGCTCGCCGAACGATTCGAGCCACTCGCCAACCTGCTGCCGGTTGGTGGTTGTCGACGCCCGGCTGCGCAAGCGCGCAAGCGCCGACGTACACAATGTCATTTGTTGTTCGAGCAGTTCGAGATCGGCGCTATAAGGCGCAAGTCCCTTATCGGAACGCGCTGCATCTCGCAATTCTTCGGACAACATGGCAATTGTAGACAACGGCGTACCGATTTCGTGCGCAACGGTAGCGGCCTGCACACCCAGAGCGACCGCGCGTTCGTCGTGAAGCAAGCGCTGCTGCGCGTCTCCGAGCGCTGCGTCACGTAGCCGCAATGCTCGCGACATGCGCGCAACGAACCATGCAATGAGGCCGACACTGACCATGAAGTTCACCCACATGCCCGCGCGGTAGTAGTCGAACAGGTTCGCGGGATTGTCGAGATTCAGCGGCACGGAATCGAAACCGAGGACCGCGTAGCAGGCCACGGCGAACGCCGCGAGCCATGCCATCAGATGCCACGGCAGCACGGCCGCGGCAATCGCGAGCGATGGCAGGTAGAGCGAAACGAAGGGATTGGTGGTGCCGCCGGAGAGAAACAACAATGCCGACAACGCGCCCAGATCGACCCAGATCTGGCCGAACAACTCCATGTTGGATTCCGGGCGCTGCTGCGAGACGCGCCACCATGTGATTGCGTTGAAGATCACTTCGAGCGCGATCACCAGCAGCATGGCAGGCAACGGCAGGTGCACGCCGATGAAGATCTGCACGAACGCGATCGTCATCAACTGGCCAATGATCGCGAGACAGCGTAGCCAGAACAGATGTCCGAGATTGACGCGGCCGGTGTTGGTTATTCGATGCATGACTTTAATTTACCTGTTCGGACTAGTCCGACTTACCTCGCGGCTTCGCGCCGGTAACATGGAATTCTTGCGACAGCGCCTAATGGGGACGATCTTTTCTTCGATTCCACCATCGTGCAACCCATCCATGCTACCTACTTCCGACAACGAGGCCGATGCCTCCTCAGCTTTCCTGACTGTTCTGCGACAAGCCGCCGCAGCTAGGCAATACGGCACGGCACAGGCCGAAGCTGAATGCCTCGACGCCGCGGCGCGAATTCATCCGCTCGACTATGCGTCGCTCGATTCGCTCATCGCCAGGCTACTCGAACGACACCGTTCCGGCGACGCAGTCGAACTCGCCGCCATTATTGCCCAACTCGATCCGCACAACGCGCTTGCGCACTTTCGTCTCGGCCACACGCTGCAGATGGCGAATCGGCATCACGAGGCCATCGCCCCGTACCGTCATGCACTCGCAATCGATCCGCGATTGCCGCGCCTACGCAACAATCTCGCCGCCGCACTGACGTTCACCGGCGGCGACCTGAACGAACAGATCGCGCTTCTGGAAAGCGCCGTCCGCGATGAGCCTGACGATGGCAACGGCTGGACCAATCTCACGCACGCTTACCGCACGAATATGGATCTGCCGCGCGCGCTCGAAGCCGGCGCAAAGGCCGTGCAATGCGCGCCGCATAGCCCGCTGGCGCACAACAACTATGCGCTGACGCTGCGTGAGGCGCAACGCTGGGACGACGCGATGCAAGCCGCCCAAACCGCTTGCGCGCTGGCCCCCAACGATGCCTCCATGCGCTCCAATCTCTCCATGCTGCAACTCGTGCGTGGCGACTACGCGCACGGCTGGGCATCGCACGAGGCACGCTGGGACGGCTCTTCGGAATTGGGCGGCAACCGTCCTGTGATGCCGGCGCCGCTTTGGCGTGGCGAACCGCTCGCGGGCAAGACGCTGCTTGCGTGGGGCGAACAAGGCATGGGCGACCTCCTGCAGTTCTGCCGCTATATCCCGATGCTGGCCGAGCGCGTCCATCGCGAAGGCGGCCGTCTCATCTGGAATTCGTTTCCGCAGATGGGCGCGCTGCTTTCGCGCAGCCTCGGCGGTCATGCAGACGAGTTTTCGGCCGGCGGCGGCGTCGAATCGCTACCCGCGTTCGACTACGAGATTCCGTTGCTGAGCCTGCCGCTAATAGTCGACACGCACGAGGAAACGATTCCGGCGGCACCCTATTTGCGCGCGGACCCGGCAGCCGCCAAGTCGTGGCAAAAGCGGCTTGCCGGCGAATCGCGGCTCAAAGTCGGACTGACATGGACGGGCAGCCACGGCCATCAACGCAATCCGTTCCGGCGTGTCGGCTGGGAACGCTATGCGGCTTACTTCGGCGGCATGCAGGACGTGGCGTTCTATTCATTGCAGCCGGACGCCGGTGCGGACGTGGCGGTAGCGCGCACGGCCGGCTTGCCGATGGCCGACTACACCGCCGAATTCGCCACCTTCGACGACACCGCCGCGTTTGTGGGCGCGCTCGATCTTGTCATTACGGTTTGCACTTCTGCGGCGCATCTTAGCGGTGCAATCGGCCAGCGCACCTGGGTATTGCTCGACGTCAACCCGCACTGGGTCTGGTTGCTCGACCGCGGCGACAGCCCGTGGTATCCAAGCGCCACGTTGTATCGGCAGCCGCAATTCGGTCGGTGGGAGCCGGCGCTGGAAGCCGTCGCGCGTGATTTGAGCGCGCTTGCGGCCCAGCACCGCCGTGCGGCTTGAGCCAGTGACGCTCTCGTGGCTGGTGGCGCTCGTGGCCGGCGCTTTCATGGCCGGTGGGGCGTCCGCGCGGGTCTAAGGCGCTCGCCAAGCCGGCGATGCTCGCGTAGGCCTATGGCGCTACCGTAAGCCGATGCTGACCGAGTAGGCCGGCAGAGCCACCGCGACGCCTCCGTGAGCCGGCGGAGTCCCCATAAGCGCCTGATACTGCTCTCAAACAGCGCGGCTTCCGTCGGCCTCAACGCCGATCACGCACCGCCCGGCCGCCCCTGAGCCACCCGCGCAATCTCCGCCGCAAGACACTCCGGACACAGACAGCGCCCGCTCGAATCGAGCCGGTCCGCCGGCAACGGCGGCATCTCACGGCACCAGCAGTCAAAGGGTTGCCCATGCATTGCGCAATCGAACGCGTTGCCGCAGCGCGGGCAGCGCGCACTGCTTTCAGAGCGGGAAACGGACGGTTTCATGACGGGCCGGATACCCTCGCTTCAGCCTGGATCAGGAAATGATGCCACGACTGGCGAACCGTCGTGAGTCGTCCGTTCGGCTAGTTCACGGGTGCATCCAAAGCGCGGTACGCTTCCTCGTCCGATTGGCGTCCGTGGCATGTCATTGCGCGGCGCGCAAACCCGGTAATGCCCGCCGCCCGCGCAACTATCGAAAACCCTGTTGCAGCGCGCCAGTCCTGTACAATTCGCCCTGTTTTAACTGTCCCGTGCCTGAGCCTGCCGCCATGTCCGAGCTTCCCGACCTTTCGCAGATCGCGCCCACCCTGAAGGCTGAAATCCTGGCCGAGGCGCTTCCCTACATTCGTCAGTATCACGGTAAGACCGTGGTGATCAAATACGGCGGCAACGCCATGACCGAAGAGCGGCTCAAGCAAGGCTTCGCGCGCGACGTGATCCTGCTCAAGCTGGTCGGCATCAATCCGGTCATCGTGCACGGCGGCGGTCCGCAAATCGACCAGGCGCTGAAGAAGATCGGCAAACAGGGCACGTTCATCCAGGGCATGCGCGTCACCGATGAAGAGACGATGGAAGTCGTCGAATGGGTGCTCGGCGGTGAAGTGCAGCAGGACATCGTCACGCTGATCAACCATTTCGGCGGCCACGCGGTCGGCCTGACGGGCAAGGACGGCGGCCTGATCCACGCGCGCAAGATGCTGATGCCGGATCGCGACAATCCGGGCCAGTACGTCGATATCGGCCAGGTGGGCGAAGTCGAGGCGATCAACCCGGCGGTCGTGAAGGCGCTGCAAGACGACGCGTTCATTCCGGTGATCTCGCCGATCGGCTTCGGCGAAGACGGCCTGTCGTACAACATCAACGCGGATCTGGTCGCGGGCAAGCTGGCGGTCGTGCTGAACGCCGAAAAGCTCGTGATGATGACCAACATCCCCGGCGTGATGGATAAGGAAGGCAATCTGCTGACCGATCTGTCGGCGCGCGAAATCGACGGCCTGTTCGCCGACGGCACGATCTCCGGCGGCATGCTGCCGAAAATCTCGTCGGCGCTGGACGCGGCCAAGAGCGGTGTGCGTTCGGTGCACATCATCGACGGCCGCATCGAGCACTCGGTGCTGCTGGAAATTCTCACCGAACAGCCGTTCGGCACGATGATCCGTTCGCATTGATTCCTGCCTCAAACCCGGCACACGCGGCACGTCAACTCGGCGCGCCCTGTGTGCCGTGCCTTTGCGTCGGCCAGTCGTACGGCGCGCACAGCGTCTTCGGCGGCTCACAACGCGCCGCCATGGCGCGCCTACCCGCTCTCCCCTCTTTTTTCATCAGCCGCACCGTGAACCGTTCGCGTTCGCCGCGTGAGGCAACTGTCCGCGCCTGAACGGCGCCCTCCATCATGCGCACTCCCACTTCCCGACGCCGCCGACCGCACATCGCAGGAGGCCGTCCGGTCTGGCTGTTCGATCTCGATAACACGCTGCATCACGCATCGCACGCGATCTTTCCGGCAATCAATCAAGGGATGACGCAGTACATCATCGACGCGCTGCAAGTGGACATCGACGAAGCCAACCGGCTGCGCACCGGCTACACGCAACGCTATGGCGCAACGCTGCTGGGCCTGACGCGCCACCATCCGCTCGATCCGAACGACTTCCTGAAGGTCGTGCACACCTTCCCGGATCTCGGCTCGATGATTCGCCATGAACGCGGCGTCGCACGCCTCGTGGCTGCCCTGCCGGGTCGCAAGATCGTGCTGACCAACGCGCCCGAAGCCTATGCGCGCGCGGTGCTCGCCGAACTGCGGATCGAGCGTCTGTTCGAACAGGTAATCGCCATCGAGCACATGCGCGATCGCCGCCGCTGGCGCGCCAAGCCCGACCACGCGATGCTGCGCAAGGCCATGCGCGACGCGCACGTTTCGCTGAAGGACGCGATCCTCGTCGAAGACACGCGCTCGCATCTGAAGAACTATCGGCGGCTCGGCATCCGCACGGTGTGGATCACCGGCCATCTGCCACGCAAGCCACACGCGGACGGCGTGCCGACGCGCCTGCCGGGCACCGGCCGGCCGCACTATGTCGACCGGAGCATTCGTTCGTTAAAATCGCTACGACTGAGCACCCGCTCGGTTCGATTGAAAAGACAGCAGACGGGACGACAGCCATGCAGCCGATCGACAAGCCTGACGAAGTCTTAACCGAACACGAACCGACCAGCACGCTCGCCGCGCCGCGCGCGCAGCGCCTGAAGCCGGGCGAGCGCCGCGTGCACATCCTCCAGACGCTCGCCGCGATGCTGGAGGCGCCCAAGAGCGAAAAGATCACCACCGCGGCGCTCGCCGCGCGGCTGGGCGTATCGGAAGCCGCGCTGTACCGTCATTTCGCCAGCAAGGCGCAAATGTTCGAAGGGCTCATCGAGTTCATCGAGCAGACTATCTTCGGGCTGATCAACCAGATCGCCGACAAGGAAAGCAACGGCGTGCTGCAGGCGCGCTCGATCGCGCTGATGCTGCTCAACTTCCCCGCGAAGAATCCCGGCATGACGCGCGTGCTGACGTGCGAGGCGCTGGTCGGCGAGCATGAACGGCTCACCGAGCGCGTCAATCAGATGCTGGAGCGCGTCGAGGCTTCGTTGAAACAATGTCTGCGCCTCGCGCAGATGGAGGCGAACACGGCTGAAAGCGCCGTCCCACTGCCTGCCGGCTACGATCCCGCAATCCGGGCGAGCCTGCTGCTGAGCTACATCATCGGCCGCTGGCACCGCTATGTGCGCAGCGGCTTTGCGCGGCCGCCCGCCGAACACGCCGACGCGCAACTGCTCCTGATTCTTCAGTAGTCCGCGTGGCATGCGCCGCGCCTTGCTCTGCGCCCGCGACGTTGCCGCATGAAAATTTCCGCTATACTTTGCGCCTGACTGCGGCACCCCGATGCATGCGGGACCGCTGTCCGCAACACCCTGAACACCTGCTTGAAAACCATATACGCGCCGATTTGCTGACTCGATTGCGGGCGCGCGAACTGCCGGGAACGTTTTCCCGCGGTTCACTATAAATGCGGCTAAAGAGGTCGTCAGCCGCGCACACAGTCGTTCCTCCGTGCCTTTGCCGACGCCGTTTAGCCGCCCTGTTTTGATAAATGGCGGAATGAATGGAATCGATCGGTATCGTCGCTCCCCAAAAAATGCATTTCACCGAGCCGCTGCAGTTGCAGAACGGCAGCTCGCTCGCCGGTTACGACCTGATGGTCGAGACCTACGGCACGCTCAACGCCGCGCGTAGCAACGCGGTGCTGGTGTGCCACGCGCTCAACGCCTCGCACCATGTGGCAGGCGTATACGCCGACAATCCCAAGGACATCGGCTGGTGGGACAACATGGTCGGACCGGGCAAACCGCTCGACACCGACAAGTTCTTCGTGATCGGCGTGAACAACCTGGGATCGTGCTTCGGCTCGACCGGGCCGATGAGTATCGACCCGGCCACCGGCCATCCGTACGGCGCGACGTTCCCCGTCGTGACGGTCGAAGACTGGGTCAACGCCCAGGCGCGCGTCGCCGATCAGTTCGGCATCACGCGCTTCGCCGCGGTGATGGGCGGCAGCCTCGGCGGCATGCAGGCGCTCGCGTGGAGCATGATGTATCCGGAGCGCGTCGGTCATTGCATCGTGGTTGCGTCCACGCCCAAGCTGTCGGCGCAGAATATCGCGTTCAACGAGGTCGCGCGCTCGGCGATCCTGTCGGACCCCGACTTCCACGGCGGCAACTACTACGCGCACAACGTGAAGCCGAAGCGCGGCTTGCGCGTCGCGCGCATGATCGGCCACATCACGTATCTGTCGGACGACGACATGGCCGAGAAATTCGGCCGCTCGCTGCGCCGCGCGGAAGGCGCGCTGGATGCGTACAACTTCAACTTCGACGTGGAATTCGAGGTGGAGTCGTACCTGCGCTACCAGGGCGACAAATTCGCCGACTACTTCGATGCGAACACGTACCTGCTGATCACCCGCGCGCTCGATTACTTCGATCCGGCCAAGGCCTTCGAAGGCGATCTGACGGCCGCGGTCGCGCACACGACGGCGAAATACCTGATCGCCAGCTTCTCGACCGACTGGCGTTTCGCGCCGGCCCGCTCGCGCGAACTGGTAAAGGCGCTGCTCGACCACAAGCGCACGGTCACCTACGCGGAAATCGACGCACCGCACGGCCACGACGCCTTCCTGCTCGACGACGCGCGCTACCACAATCTGATGCGCGCCTACTACGAACGTATTGCGAACGAGGTGAACGCATGAACCAGCGAGCACTCGATTACCTGGCGCTGCGCCCGGACTTCCGCGCGATCGCCCGCTGGGTCGAACCGCGCGCCACGGTGCTGGATCTGGGCTGCGGCGACGGCTCGCTGCTCTCGCTCCTGACCGAGGAACTGGACGTGCAGGGCTACGGCATCGAAATCAACGACGCCGGCGTGCTGGCGTCGACGCAAAACGGCGTCAACGTGATCCAGCAGAATCTGGAAGACGGCCTGCGCCTGTTCGAAGACGCCAGCTTCGATTTTGCGATTCTGTCGCAGACGCTGCAAACCATTCATCAGACGGCCGCGATCCTGCGCGAGACCGTGCGGGTCGGCAAGGAATGCATTGTGTCGTTCCCGAACTTCGGCTACTGGGCGCATCGGCTCTCGGTGCTGCAGGGCCGCATGCCGGTGTCGAAGTCGCTGCCTTATCAGTGGCACAACACGCCGAACGTGCGGGTGCTCACGATCGAGGATTTCGAGGCGCTGGCGCCGGAAGTCGGCATCGAGATTCTCGACCGCGTGGTGCTGCACGACGGGCAGGTGGTGCGGTGGGGCGTGAACTGGCGTGGTAGTCTTGCGGTCTATCGCGTCAAGAAAAGCTAACGCAAGTTATCCACATGTCGAACCCGCCGCACGAGGCGCCTGCACTTACCGCTCACGAAGAACATCCCGGCTGGCGCGCGTTCCTGAATACGCGCATGCTGATCTGCGTCTTTCTCGGCTTCACGTCGGGATTGCCGCTGTTCACGCTCGTCTATCTGGTGCAGGCGTGGTTACGCTCCGAAGGCGTCAATCTGAAGGAAATCGGCCTCTTTGCGCTGATCCAGTTCCCGTACACCTGGAAATTCATCTGGGCGCCGCTGATGGACCGCTACGTCCCGCGTTTTCCGGGCTGGCGTCCGGGCAGACGGCGCGGCTGGATGCTGGTCACGCAGATTCTGGTGGCCGGCGCCATCGCCACCTTGGGATTCGTGTCACCTAAAGATTCGATCTGGACGGTGGCGGCATTGACGGCGCTGGTCGCGTTTTTTGGCGCAAGTCAGGACATCGTGATCGACGCCTACCGGCGCGAGCTGCTGAGCGACACGCAGCAAGGGCTCGGCAACGCGGTGCATGTGAACGCGTACAAGATCGCGGCATTGGTGCCGGGCTCGCTCGCGTTGATTCTGTCCGATCATTTGCCGTGGACCACCGTTTTCATCGTGACGGCCGCGTTCATGTTGCCCGGCATGGTGATGACACTGGTGGTGCGCGAACCCGCGGTCCACGGCACGCCGCCCAAGAACCTGCGCGATGCGATCGTGCAGCCGTTCAAGGAATTCATTCAGCGCGACGGCTGGCGCGGTGCGCTGTTCGTGCTCGGTTTTATCTTTCTGTACAAGCTCGGCGACACGATGGCGACCACGCTGTCCACCTCGTTCTTTCTCGACATCGGCTTTTCGCGCACGCAGATCGGCGTGATCGCGAAGACCACCGCGTTCGGCGCGAGTCTGGCGGGCGGGATCGTCGGTGGGATCTGGCTGATGAAAATCGGCATCGGCCGCGGGCTGTGGATCTTCGGCGTCCTGCAGATGGTGTCGACGCTCGGCTTCGCGTGGCTCGCGCATCTCGGACCGGCTTCGCCCGGTCTCGTGGCGATCTACGACATCGCCGTCTGGCTGAGCGAGGGCACGACGAAGCTGCTCGCACTGGTGGGCGTCGATTGGGCCGTGCAGCTCGAGCCGCGTTCAGTCGCGCTGGCGCTCGTCTACGGCTTGGAAACCTTTGCCACCGGTCTGACGATGGCGGCGTTCACCGCCTATATCGCCAGCACCACCGATCCGCGCTATACGGCCACTCAGTTCGCACTCTTCACGAGCCTCGCTTCGGTGCCGCGCACGCTGGCTTCGGCGGCGAGCGGCTACGTGGTCGCGCAGATCGGCTGGTTCGATTACTTCATCGTCTGCACCGCGCTGGGGTTGCCCGGCATGTTGCTTCTGCTGCGCATCGCGCCGTGGAGGACGCGGTCGTGAAGGCGCTTCTTTCGAAGGGCGCGCTGCGCTCGACTACATCCCGGCGTCCTGCGCTCAAAGCCAGCCGCGTGGTACCGCACGCAGTATGGGCGCTCGGCTGTGTGAGCCTGGCGTTGACCGCGCCATCGAGCGCCTACGCGGCGGCCGCCCCGGCAGCCGCTACCAGCGCACCCGCAGCGGCTCCGGCGGCCGCACCGGCCACGACGGCCGCGCCGACGGCGAAGTCCGCAGCGACTGCCGCGAGCCCGGAAAGCGCGACGTCGGCGGCACAAGGCGCGAATAGCGCCACCAGCGCGCCGGGTGCCGGCAGCGCGCCCGCTGCTGCGACGCCGCCCTCGCCGCCTGCATCGCCCTCGTCACCTCAATCGACGCAGCCGCCGCCGGCCCCGGTCACGGCCAGAACGCCCGCTGCGACAGCTTCGCCTCCCGCGGCCGCCAAGGCGCCTGCCCTCCCGTCGATGCCCGCGCCGGCGTCCGCATCGTACAGCCCGAACACGCAGCTACGTTACGGCGGCTACCTGGTGTTCCGCAACCTGATCCCATCGCCGATGCTCGAGGCGCAAGCCGCCGAAGAGTTCGAACAGATCGCCTACGGCGCCGAGCACGCGAACCGTCTGTACGGCGACACGGACGCGCACGTCACGCGCGTGCGGTCGACCGTCGACAAGATGATTCCGTACTCGCTGAAATGGAACGAGCGGGCCAAGAACTGGAAGTGGGATGTGGCAGTGGTGCGCTCGCCCGATATCCGCATGTACTGTCTGCCGGGCGGCAAGATCGTCGTCTACGGCGGCCTGCTGGATCGCGCGCGTCTGAACGACAACGAGCTCGGCATGCTGATCGGCCATGAGATCGCGCACGCGCTGCGGGAGCATGCGCGCGAGCGGCTCGGCCAACTGCAGGCGAGCCAGCTCGACTCGTCCGGCACGATCCCGCAGCTGTTCGGGCTCGCCGATCTGGGCGCGGCCCCGCTCGGCATCGGTTCGCGCCTGCTGGAAATGAAGTACGAGAATACCGACGAGACCGAAGCCGACGTGATCGGCAGCGATATTGCGTCGCGCGCCGGCTTCGATCCGCGCGCGGCGGTCACGCTCTGGGACAAGCTGGCGCAGGCCACGCGCAGCAACCGCGATCAGGGCTTCATCTACGTGCATCCCTACACGCCGGCGCGCCGCCAGGACATCATCAAGCGCTTGCCCGACATGCTGCCGTTGTACGCGAAGGCGATCGGCAAAACGGTGGACGCGCTGCCGGACTACGCCGGCATGGGCCTTCCGCGCCGCAAACTGGTCCGCGATTGAATTGCGCGGGCCGAATGCGCCCGCGGCTCTTTTCTGACGAGACAAATTCTGCGTTGAATTTAGCCTCGCCTGCCACGCCGCGAGTTGTGCTTACTTCTTGACCTTGTGGTCGTAATCCACCGTCAGCGGCGCGTGGTCGCTGAACTTGATATCGCGGAACACGTCGGTGCGTTTCGCCTTGCTCGCGATACCCGGCGTCGCGATCTGATAATCGATCCGCCACCCGACGTTCTTCGCATACGCCTGACCGCGATTGCTCCACCACGTGTACTGTTCGGGCCGCTGGTCGAGCGTGCGGAACACGTCGACGTAACCCACTTCATCGAACAGTTTGGTGAGCCATGCACGCTCTTCCGGCAGGCAACCTGAGTTCTTCTGGTTGCTCTTCCAGTTCTTGATGTCGATTTCCTTGTGGACGATGTTGACGTCGCCGCACACGATCACTTCACGCTCCTGAGACAGTTCCGCGAGATGCGGCATGAACTCGTCCATGAAACGGTATTTGGCCTGCTGGCGTTCGTCGCCGCTCGAACCCGACGGCACATACACCGAAATCACCGACAGCTTGCCGAAACGCAGTTCGACATAGCGTCCTTCCGGGTCGAACTCCTCGCTGCCGAAACCGATCACCACTTCGTCCGGTTCGTGACGCGTGTACACGCCCGCGCCGCTGTAACCCTTCTTCACGGCGTGCTGGAAATAGCCGGTGAAATTGTGCGGGGCCATGAATTCCGGCGTCATGTCGTCCTGCGAGCATTTGATTTCCTGCACGCACAGCACATCGGCCTTCTGTTCGCCGAACCAGTCGAAAAAGCCTTTCTTCGCCGCTGAGCGGATGCCGTTCAGGTTCGCGGTAATCACACGCAACATGTCGTTCCTTTTATGTTCGATTCGTTGATGAAGCGAAAGGGCACGGTCACTCGACCTTGATGCCCTTCAGCGATTCTTTGGCGGGCGGATATTCGAGCTTGAGCGCTTCGAACGTGCGCAACAGCAACTCCGCGACCATTACATTACGATGCGTCTTCGAGTCGGCCGGGATCACATACCACGGCGCGTACTCCGTCGAAGTCGCGGCCAGCGCGTCCTGATATACCGCCTGATATTTGTCCCACTGCTTGCGCGCTTCGAGATCGGCGACGTCGAATTTCCAGTGTTTGCTCGGATCGTCGATGCGCGCCTGCAGCCGCGTACGCTGCTCGTCTTTCGAAATGTGCAGCATGCATTTGACGATGGCCGTGCCGCTATACGCCAGCAACTCTTCGAACTGGCGGATGTGGCAGCAGCGTTGCACGAACGCTTGCGCGTCCAGAGTGCCGAGCACGGTGGGCACCAGCAGATCTTCGTAGTGACTGCGGTTGAAGATCGTCAGTTCGCCGGCGGCCGGCGCTTGCGAATGCACGCGCCAAAGAAAGTCGTGCGCGAGTTCGACGGGCGTCGGCGCCTTGAACGGCACGATGCGCAAGCCGAGCGGATCGACTTCGTGAAACACCGCGCGGATCGTGCCGTCCTTGCCGCTCGTGTCCATACCCTGCAGCACCAGCAATACGCGGCGCGTCTGCTGCGCGTGCAAGCATTCCTGCAAGGTGTCGAGCTTCGCGCCGATCTCCGACAGACGCGCCCTGTCGGTGTCTTTCGAACCGCTCGAAAATGGCTTGGCGGCCGGGTCGAAGTCGCTCAGCGAGAATTTGCTTTTTTTCTTGCCGTCGTCGAAATACGGCACGCGGAAATCGTCGAGTTCGGGTTGCTTGGCCATCCACACACTCCGTGATCTGCGTTTAAAAAGACCCGCAAATGAAACGGGCCGTTGCCCCACTTTCGTTTCCGGCAACAGCCCGCGGTGGCTGAAGCGTGACGCCTCAGCCGTGCTTCTCTAGTTCAGCTTCAACTGGACAGCTTCTTCTTCAGCAGTTCGTTCACCTGCGCCGGATTGGCCTTGCCCTTGGTCGCTTTCATTGCCTGGCCGATCAGCGCGTTGAACGCCTTTTCCTTGCCGGCGCGGAATTCTTCGACCGACTTCTGGTTCGCGGCAAGCACTTCGTCGATGATCGCTTCGAGTGCGCCGGTATCCGAAATCTGCTTCAGCCCCTTCGCTTCGATGATGCGATCGGCGGCGGCTTCGTCGGTGGCCTTCTCTTCCCAGATCGAGAGGAAAATTTCCTTGGCGATCTTGTTGGAGATCGTGCCGTCGGCGATACGCTGCAGCAGCAACGCGAGTTGTGCGGACGACACCGGGCTCTCAGCAAAGTCGAGACCTTCGCGATTCAGTTGCGACGACACTTCGCCCATCAACCAGTTAGCCGCGGCCTTGGCGTTGGCCGGCCCGACTTTGCTCACCACCGCTTCGTAGTACGCGGCCATGGCTTTGCTCGATGTCAGCACGTTGGCGTCGTACGGCGTCAAACCGTATTGCGACACGAAGCGCTGTTGAATCGCCACCGGCAGTTCCGGCATCTCGCTCTTCACGCGCTCGACCCACGCCGCGTCGATCACGAGCGGCATCAGATCGGGATCGGGGAAATAGCGGTAATCGTGCGCGTCTTCCTTGCTGCGCATAGAACGCGTTTCGCGCTTGTCCGGATCGTACAGACGCGTTTCCTGCACCACCGTGCCGCCGTCTTCGATCAGTTCGATCTGACGGCGCACTTCGTACTGGATCGCTTCTTCGAGGAAGCGGAACGAGTTCAGGTTCTTGATCTCGGCGCGCGTGCCGAATTCGGCCTGACCGACCGGACGCACCGACACGTTGGCGTCGCAACGGAACGAGCCTTCTTGCATGTTGCCGTCGCAGATGCCGAGCCACGTCACGAGCGTGTGCAGCGTCTTGGCGTAGGCGACCGCTTCTGCCGCGCTGCGCATTTCCGGCTCGGTGACGATTTCGAGCAACGGCGTGCCGGCGCGATTCAGATCGATGCCTGTCATGCCCGCGAAGTCTTCGTGCAGCGACTTGCCCGCGTCTTCTTCGAGGTGGGCGCGCGTGAGGTTGACGACCTTCTCGTACGCATCCTTGCCCGCCTTTTCGTTGGCCGGAACCTGAATCGTCACCTGGCCGCCCTGAACGACGGGGATTTCGTACTGGCTGATCTGATAGCCCTTCGGCAGATCAGGGTAGAAATAATTCTTGCGCGCGAAGATGCTGCGCGGCGCTACCGTCGCGCCGATCGCGAGGCCGAACTGGATCGCGCGCTCCACAGCGCCGCGGTTCATCACCGGCAACGTGCCCGGCAAGGCCAGATCGACCGGGCTGGCTTGCGTGTTCGGCGCGGCGCCGAATTGCGTGGCGGTACCGGAAAAAATCTTCGATTGCGTCGACAGTTGCGTGTGGGTCTCCAGACCGATCACGACTTCCCATTGCTTGGCCATGGTGCTCACACTCCTGCCGGTGCTTTGCGGTGCCAGTCGGTCGCACGCTGGAACGCGTCGGCCACCTGCAGCATCCGGGCTTCATTGAAATAGTTGCCGATGATCTGCAAACCCACCGGACGCTGCGCATTCGCGCCCGCGCCGAAACCGCACGGCACGCTCATGCCCGGCAAACCGGCGAGGCTCACCGACAACGTGTAGATGTCGGCCAGATACATCTGCACCGGATCGTCGCCCTTCGCGCCGAGGTCCCACGCAACCGTTGGCGCGACCGGGCCCATGATCACGTCGCACTGCTTGAACGCTTCCTGGAAGTCCTGCGCGATGATCCGGCGGATCTTCTGCGCCTGCAGGTAGTACGCGTCGTAATAGCCGTGCGACAGCACGTACGCGCCGACCAGAATGCGGCGCTTCACTTCCGGGCCGAAACCTTCGGCGCGCGACTTCTTGTACATGTCGAGCAGATCGCGATACTCCGCGGCGCGATGACCGAAGCGCACGCCATCGAAACGCGACAGGTTCGACGAAGCCTCAGCCGGCGCAATCACGTAGTACACCGGAATCGACAACTCCGTTTTCGGCAGCGAGACTTCGACCAGCGTGGCGCCGAGCGCTTCGTATTGCTTCAGCGCGGCGTCGATCGAGGCGCGCACGTCGTCGGCAAGACCAGCGCCGAAATACTCTTTCGGCAGGCCGATGCGCAAGCCGGCGAGCGGCTTGCCGGCGCTATCTTCTTTCCACGGCTTGCCGAGGTAGCGCGTGTAGTCCTCGTCGTCGCGCACGAGGCTGGTCGAATCGCGTTCGTCGAAACCGGCCATGGCGTTGAGCAGCGTCGCGCAATCGGCGGCGCTTTGCGCCATCGGACCGCCCTGATCCAGCGACGAGGCAAACGCGATCATGCCGTAACGCGACACGCGGCCGTACGTCGGCTTGATGCCGGTGATGCCGGAGAACGACGCCGGCTGACGGATCGAGCCGCCGGTATCCGTGCCGGTAGCGGCAGGCGCGAGGCGCGCGGCCACGGCCGCCGCCGACCCGCCCGACGAACCGCCCGGCACAGCCTTAACATCCCACGGATTCTGCACGGGACCAAAGTACGAATTCTCGTTGGACGAGCCCATCGCGAACTCGTCCATATTGGTCTTGCCCACGCACACCATGCCGGCCTTCTGCAGACGCGCGACCACGGTCGCGTCGAACGGGCTCTCGTAGTTCGACAGCATTTTCGAGCCGGCGGTGGAGCGCCAACCCTTGGTGACGAACACGTCCTTATGCGCGATCGGCACGCCGACCAGCGGGCCGGCGTGGCCGGTATGGAGCAGCGCGTCCGCGGCTTTCGCCTGCGCGAGCGTCAGTTCGGGATCGACCTGGATGAATGCATTCAGGCTGTTGGCCGCGTCGATCCGCTTCAGATAGAGCTGCGCCAGTTCGACTGCGGAGCATTCCTTGGCCGTCAATGCGGCGCGCAGTTCGGTCAAACTTTTTTCATGCATTGCGTTTTATCCTGAAGAGCGCGGCAGCGTAGTCACGCTGCCGTGGAGGCGTTCGGCTGCCCGCCGGCAAGCCGAGCCGAGGAAGCCGGAGACAACGGTCATGCAAGCGCCGGAGCCACGAGGCGAGATGCCGCTGGTGGCACATCGCCGGAAGGCCGGCTCGCGCGCCGCGCCCGGCTCGATGCGCGGGTTTTACTCGATCACCTTCGGCACGAGGTACAAGCCTTCCTGCACAGCCGGCGCCGGGCGCTGGAAAGCTTCGCGTTCGACCGTTTCGGTCACCGCGTCGTCACGCAGACGCAGCGCGACGTCTTCGATCTGCTCGATGGGATGGGCAAGCGGGGCGATGCCGGTGGTATCGACCGCCTGCATCTGCTCGACGAGGCCGAAAAAATCGTTGAGCTGGACAAGCGTGTGCTCAGCATCGGCGTCGGCCAGTTCGAGCCGCGCAAGATGCGCGATGCGTTTTACATCGGTCAGGGTCAGAGCCATGCAGTCACCGGAAAATGTGGTGGACTGCCGCAGCACGGAAAAACAACGCTGCGACAGCGGGTTACGACGCTGGAGGAAGACCTCGAAAAAGGGGCCAGCGGAGGCAAAAAGTGCCGTCCGTTTCCTTCAAAACATCCAAAATTATAAGGTATCATTACGCGTTCGACCCAAACCCGGACCGACTTACCAAGGCCTTTCTGAACAATTCCCAAAGATAGTTCGGATTTTTCTGACTTGGCTTTGCACCGGCCTCCGGTAGACTCCCTCGCAGCTTCAAGTTCCTGTGGCGCCGCTTCCGCCCGGTTGAAGCTGTTATTTTTTCCGCTGCCGCCCTGCGCAACCATTGCGAGGCCCGGCTTCCAGCGAGACAGGATTTTGAATGTTCGGTTTTTTGCGCAGCTACTTCTCCAACGATCTGGCCATTGACCTCGGTACGGCCAACACGCTCATTTACATGCGTGGCAAGGGCATCGTACTTGATGAACCGTCGGTGGTCTCGATCCGCCAGGAAGGCGGTCCCAACGGTAAGAAAACCATCCAGGCAGTCGGCAAGGAAGCCAAGCAGATGCTCGGCAAGGTGCCGGGCAACATCGAGGCGATCCGCCCCATGAAAGACGGCGTGATCGCCGACTTCACCGTCACCGAGCAGATGATCAAGCAGTTCATCAAAACTGCTCACGAATCGCGCATGTTCTCGCCGTCGCCGCGCATCATCATTTGCGTGCCGTGCGGTTCGACCCAGGTCGAGCGTCGCGCCATCAAGGAAGCCGCGCACGGTGCGGGCGCTTCGCAGGTGTACCTCATTGAAGAACCCATGGCCGCTGCGATCGGCGCCGGCCTGCCGGTGTCGGAAGCCACCGGCTCGATGGTCGTCGACATCGGCGGCGGCACGACCGAAGTCGGCGTGATCTCGCTCGGCGGCATCGTGTACAAGGGCTCCGTGCGCGTGGGCGGTGACAAGTTCGACGAAGCCATCGTCAACTACATCCGCCGCAACTACGGCATGCTGATCGGCGAGCAAACCGCCGAAGCCATCAAGAAAGAAATCGGTTCCGCCTTCCCGGGTTCCGAAGTCAAGGAAATGGAAGTGAAGGGCCGCAATCTGTCGGAAGGCATTCCGCGCAGCTTCACCATCTCCAGCAACGAAATTCTCGAAGCCCTCACCGATCCGCTGAACCAGATCGTGTCGTCGGTGAAGATCGCGCTTGAACAGACTCCGCCGGAACTGGGTGCGGACATCGCCGAGCGCGGCATGATGCTCACAGGCGGTGGCGCACTGCTGCGCGATCTGGACCGCCTGCTCGCCGAAGAAACCGGCCTGCCGGTGCTCGTCGCCGAAGACCCGCTGACCTGCGTTGTGCGCGGCTCGGGCATGGCGCTCGAACGCATGGACAAGCTGGGCAGCATCTTCTCGTACGAGTAAGCGAGCCCGTCTCCATGTCAGTAGCGCGGATCAGGCAAACGGCCCCTTGCGGGCCGGTTTGCCGTTGGCTGGGCCTACCAGCCTCCGCGTGCTGAACGCGCGTCCCTCGCGCGCCGCCGTCTCACCCAACCGCTCACGCCCCCGGCGCCGACCATGGAATACAGTCCGCCGCCCCTGTTCAAGCAAGGACCGTCCGCTCTCGCACGACTCGTGTTTTTCGTCGTGCTGGCGCTCGCCCTGCTGATCTCCGACGCACGCTTCAAAACGCTCGAAATCGTGCGTGGCGTGCTCGGCGCGGGTCTTTATCCGTTGCAACGCGCGGCGCTCGTGCCGCGCGACATGTTCGTGGGCGCCGCCGACCTGGCCGTGACCAGCGCCACGCTGCGCAGCGAAAACGACAAACTGCGCACCAAAGATCTGCAGCTTTCGCAGCAAGCCAATACGGCCGCGGAACTGGCTGCCGAGAACGCGCATTTACGCGCGCTGCTGCAACTGTCGCAGCGCTCCACCACGGAATCGCTGCCCGCCGAGATCCAGTACGACACGCGCGATCCGTTTACGCAGAAGGTCGTGATCGGCCGCGGTGCGCAGCAAGGCATCCAGAACGGTTCGCCGGTCGTCAATGAAGACGGCGTGATCGGGCAAGTGACGCGCGTGTTCCCGCTGCAAGCCGAGGTGACGCTGCTCACGGACAAGGATCAGGCGGTGCCTGTACAGATCGTGCGCACCGGCCTGCGCAGCGTGATTTATGGCACGCCGAAGGGCGACACGCTCGATCTGCGCTTTGTGCCGATCAGCGCCGACATTCAAACCGGCGATGAACTCGTCACCAGCGGACTCGACGGCGTGTATCCGCCGGGTCTGCCGGTCGCCAAGGTGGTGCGCGTCGACAAACAAGCCGACACGGCGTTCGCGCGCGTGATCTGCCTGCCGATCGCGCCGGTGCGCGGCGCACGCCAGTTGCTGGTGCTGCATTACGTGAACAATGTGCCGCCGCGTCCGGCCGAAGAGCCCGACGCAGCCACGGCCGCGAAAGACGCCAAAGCGAAAAAGGGCGGCAAACCGGCAGACGGCAAAGCTGCGGTGGACAAGTCTCCGGCAAAAGCAGGTGAAAAACCCGCCGCCGCCGAGAAACCTGCAGCCGCCAAGCCCGTCGAAAAAGCGCCGGCCAAACCGGCCGCCGCGGAGAAAAAGTCCGCCCCGGAAAAGAAACCGGCCGCTGAGAAGAACGCGAAGCCGCCAGCCAAGCCAGGGGCCCAGCCATGAACCGTCCGCAATACATTCTGCAGCCGGTCAATCCCTACTTCATCTCGTTCAGCCTCGCCGCGGCGTTCCTGCTGAACCTGATGCCGTGGGGACGCCTCCTCGGCGTGCCGGACTTCGTCGCGCTCGTGCTGCTGTTCTGGAACGTGCACCAGCCGCGCAAAGTCGGCATGGGCATCGCGTTTTCGCTCGGTTTGCTGATGGACGTGCATAACGCCAGCCTGCTCGGAGAACACGCGCTGGCGTACACATTGTTGTCGTACGGCGCGATCACGATCCACCGCCGCGTGCTGTGGATGTCGCTCGGCGTGCAGACCTTCGCGGTCATGCCGCTGCTAGTCGTCGCGCAAC
Source organism: Paraburkholderia sp. BL9I2N2 (assembly GCF_004339745.1). Classification (GTDB taxonomy): domain Bacteria; phylum Pseudomonadota; class Gammaproteobacteria; order Burkholderiales; family Burkholderiaceae; genus Paraburkholderia. Next base: position 4,249,986 of record NZ_SMGP01000001.1, read on the forward strand.
TGGTGCCGTTCGTGATCCGTCTGTTGACGGGCGCGGCGTTTCCGGGTTGGGGTTATCTGATCGACGGCTTCGTCGAAGCCGCGCTGTGGCCGGTCACCAGCGTGCTGCTGCTGATGCCGCAGCGCCGCCCGGCCGATCCGGACGATACCCGGCCAATTTGATCCCGCATCGAGCCCGCCGGCTGTTCTGATGGAACCCACTTTGCCGGCCCGCTCGACGCGCATCGCTGTTCATGCCTTCCGGTTCCGGCCGGAAAAGGCGCACACTCATGATGGCCGTCACCCGGCCTTTTGCAGAATCGCATGACCGAATTCAAGGACACTCAGCAACAGCTCTCGAAGTTCCGCCTGCGCGTCGCGGCGGCGGGCCTGTTCGTGTTCGTCTGCTTCGGGCTGATCGGCTTCCGCTTCCTGTTCCTGCAGGTCTGGCACTACAGCAAATACTCGCTGCAAGCCGATGAAAACCGCATCTCCGTCGCGCCGATCGTGCCGAACCGCGGCATCATCACCGATCGTAACGGCGTCGTGCTGGCCAAGAACTACTCGGCCTACACGCTTGAACTGACGCCCTCGAAACTGAACGACTCGCTCGAAAACGTAATCGACAACCTGGCCACGGTCGTCTCGATCGACGCGCGCGACCGCCGCCGCTTCAAGAAACTGCAGGAAGATTCGAAGAACTTCGAGAGCCTGCCGATCCGCACCCGCCTGACCGACGACGAAGTCGCGCGTTTCACCGCGCAGCGTTTCCGTTTTCCCGGCGTGGAAGTGCGCGCGCGCCTGTTCCGCCAATATCCGCTCGGCCCGACCGCGGCGCACGTGATCGGCTACATCGGCCGGATTTCGCAGCGCGACCAGGATCGTATCGACGACGCCAGCGACCAGAACGACAGCGATCCGGACCACTATGATCCGCGTCTGGACGCGAACAACTACAAGGGCACCGATTACATCGGCAAGATCGGCGTCGAGCAGAGCTATGAGACCGAGTTGCACGGCCAGACCGGTTTCGAGGAAGTGGAAGTGACCGCCGGCGGCCGTCCGGTGCGCACGTTGTCGCGCACTCAGGCAACGCCTGGGAACAACCTCGTGCTGTCATTGGATATCGGGCTGCAGCAGGTCGCCGAGCAGGCATTCGCGGGCCGTCGCGGCGCGCTGGTTGCAATCGAACCATCCACGGGCGACGTGCTCGCGTTCGTGTCCGCGCCGAGCTTCGATCCGAATTCGTTCGTCGACGGCATCGACCAGCAGACCTGGGACGATCTCAACAACTCGCCCGATCACCCGCTGCTCAACCGGCCGCTGCACGGCACCTATCCGCCGGGCTCGACCTACAAACCGTTCATGGCGCTCGCCGCGCTCACGCTGCATAAGCGCACGCCGGGCTGGGGCTTTCAGGATCCGGGTTCGTACACCTTCGGCGGCCACACGTTCCGCAACGACGTGCGTTCGGGCCAGGGCTGGGTCGACATGAACCGCGCGATCGTGGTGTCGAACGACACGTATTTCTACATGCTCGCGCACGACCTCGGCGTCAACAATATCGCCAACTTCATGAAGCCGTGGGGCTTCGGCCAGATCACCGGCATCGACATTTCGGGCGAGGCGCGCGGCATCCTGCCTTCCACGGAATGGAAGCGCAAGGCGTACCGAAAACCCGAACAGCAGCGCTGGTATGAAGGCGAAACGATCAGTCTGGGCATCGGCCAGGGCTACAACTCGTTCACCATTCTCCAGCTCGCTCACGCTACGGCCACGCTCGCGAACAACGGCGTCGTGATGAAGCCGCACCTCGTGCGCGACATCGAAAATCCGATTACGAAAGACACGCGCCCGGTCGTGCGCGACCCAAGCGACAAGATCGCTGTGAAGCAATCGGACATCGACATCATCAAGCGCGCGATGGAAGGCGTCGTGACCAACGGCACGGCGTCGAAGCTGTTCATCGGCGCGCAATACCAGGCCGCCGGCAAGACGGGGACGGCGCAGGTCTACTCGCTGCAAGGCGCGAACTACAAGGGCCACGCCATCGCTGAGCATTTGCGCGACCACGCGCTCTTCATCGCGTTCGCACCGGCCGAGCAACCGAAAATCGCGCTCGCGCTGATCGTCGAAAACGGCGGCTGGGGTGCGGAATCGGCGGGCCCGATCGCGCGCAAGGTGCTCGATTACTATCTCGTCGGCAAGAACAAGCCGGGCGCTCAGGCGGCGGCCATCGAGGCAGCGGCGTCGGCGACCGAGGATGCGTCCGCGCCCGAAGTCGGCGGCGCACCGTTGCCGCCGCAAGACGGAGTTCAGCCGGTCAAGGTCGCGGCGGGCTTCACGGCCCTGCCGATTCCCGGCGCGGCTTCGGCGGCAGCAGCGGCCTCCGCTGCGGCGGCCGCGAAAGCCGCATCCGCGGCAGCGCTTGCCTCCGCGCCGGCTGCTGCGTCGGCGCCGGTGGCCGCATCGACGTCCACCGCCGCAAAGAATCCAGCGTCGCGTAAATCCGGCGTCCCGCACAAACCCCGTCCGGCCAGCGCGCCGGCGCCGACTGCCGCCGCTCCGTCGCGCGATGACGGCATTCAGGCCACGTCGCCACGCCAGCCGGTTTCCGGCGGCATCGACGAGTAAGGAGAAAGGCATGCAATTCGACAAGCGCGCCTGGCTCGACCGCATCAAGCGGATGTTCGCGGGCTTCGACCGTCCGCTCGCACTTATCGTGTTCCTGCTGTTGTGCGTCGGCATCGTCACGCTGTACAGCGCGAGTCTCGATGTTCCCGGCCGCGTGGAAGACCAGTTGCGCAACATCATGCTGACGTTCGTGCTGATGTGGGCGCTCGCCAATGTGCCACCCACCACGCTGATGCGCTTCGCGGTTCCACTCTATACATTCGGGATCGCGCTGCTGGTCGCGGTGGCGCTATTCGGCCTCACGCGCAAGGGCGCGAAGCGTTGGATCAATGTCGGCGTGGTGATCCAGCCGTCGGAAATCCTGAAGATCGCCACTCCGCTGATGCTCGCGTGGTACTACCAGCGGCGCGAAGGCGTGATGCGCTGGTACGACTTCCTGGTCGGTCTGTTGATCCTCGCCGTGCCGGTCGGCCTGATCGCCAAGCAGCCCGACCTCGGTACCGCCGTGCTGGTGTTCGCGGCCGGCCTCTTCGTGATTTACTTCGCGGGCCTGAGTTTCAAGTTGATCGTGCCGGTGCTGATTGCAGGCGTGATCGCGGTCGCTTCGATCGCGGCGTTTCAGGACAAGATCTGTCAGCCGCAAGTGCAATGGCCGTTGATGCACGACTACCAGAAGCACCGCATCTGCACGCTGCTCGATCCGACCTCCGATCCGCTCGGAAAAGGCTTCCACACGATTCAGGCGGTCATCGCGATCGGCTCCGGTGGTCCGCTTGGCAAAGGCTGGCTGAAGGGCACGCAGGCGCATCTGGAGTTCATCCCCGAGAAGCACACCGACTTCATTTTCGCGGTGTTCTCCGAAGAGTTCGGGCTGGCGGGCGGCATCGTATTGCTCACGCTATACATGCTGCTGATCGCGCGCGGGCTGTATATCGCGGCGAATGGCGCGACGCTGTTTGGACGCTTGCTGGCCGGCTCGTTGACGATGGCGTTCTTCACCTACGCGTTCGTGAATATCGGCATGGTGAGCGGCATCTTGCCGGTGGTCGGCGTACCGTTGCCGTTCATGAGTTACGGCGGTACTGCACTGACGACGTTGGGGGTGGCCATCGGCCTGATCATGAGCGTCGCGCGGCAGAAACGGTTGATGCAGAGTTAGCGCCGCGAAGCCGCGCACGGCACCGACAACACCACAAGCAAAAGGGGCGCTCTTCACACACGGAGCGCCCCTTTTTGTATTCAGCGGCGTAATCAGCCGCCTCGGGTTTACTGCGGCTTCACTTCCTTCTGATCCCGCAACTGCGCGCTGAGTTGCTGATACTTGAGCCGCGCCGCCGGATCGCCCTGCGCCGCCGCGGCCGCGTAATAAGCGCGCGCCACGTTGAGATTCTTCTCCACGCCGTCGCCGCCTCGCTCGTAGAACGAACCCGCTACGTACTGCGCGGTCATGTCGCCGCCCTCCGCCGCTTTCTTGTACCAGACGAACGCCTGCTTGTTGTCGCGCTCGGTGCCGCGTCCATCGAGGAACTGATTGGCCAGCGCCAACTCCGCCTGCACGTGCCCTTGCTGCGCCGCCTTCAGGAACCAGCGGTGCGCCTCGACCGGATCGCGCCCGACGAACTCGCCATCGTCGTACATCTTGCCGTACACGTACTGCGCATGCGACATGTTGGCGTCGGCGGCCTTACGCAGCCATTTCTTGCCTTCATCGATATTCGCGGGCGCGCCTTCGCCGTTGAGCAGCATCATCGCGTAGTTGAACTCGGCGAGCCGGCTGCCGCGCTCGGCGGCCTTGCGGAACTCGGCAAGCGCTGCGCCCAGATTGCCGGCGTTGTAGTCGGCGACCGCGGTTTGCGTCTCCGGGTCGTTCGACTTCGCGACGCGGCTGTCTTGCGCATAGGCCGCCACATTCGCCATCAATGCCGCTGTGACTGCCAGACGCACCACGACGCACTGCACCATCCCCTTCATGACCTCACCTCCTGCAGCGCCTGGCGAGTCGCGCGCAACATCCACATGACGTCCGCGGCCAGAGCGATGAAACGAAAACCGGCATCGCGATGCTGCTTGGCACCCGCGACGTCCATGGCAAAAATACCGGCGGCAATGCCCGCCTTGTCCGCGGCGCTGACGATGCGCGCCATCGCGGCCTGCACGTCGGCGTGCTTCGAATCGCCGAGATGACCGAGGCTCGCGGCGAGGTCGGCCGGTCCGACGAACAGGCAATCGACGCCCGGCGTCGCCGCGATCTTTTCCACCTCCTGCAAGCCGCGCGCCGACTCGATCTGCACGATGATCGCGATCTGCGCGTTGGCCGTCTGCACGTAGTCGCGCCGCATGCCGTACCCCGCGGCTCGCACCGCGCCGGCGACGCCGCGCTCACCATCGAGCGCTCCGGCGGTCGGATATTGCGTGAGACGCACGGCACGTGCCGCCTCGTCCGCGGATTCGATATTCGGGAACATCAGCGTGCGCGCGCCGGCATCCAGCACGCGCTTGACGAGCCACGCCTCGCTGGACGGCACGCGCACCACCGGCTCGCTCGGCAGATGCGCGGCAGCGATCGCGCGCAATTGCGAGGCGACGTCGCCGCTATCGTTCGGCGAGTGCTCCATGTCGATCAGCAGCCAGTCGTAACCGGCGTGCGCGAGCGCTTCGGCGGCGGCGTCGCTGCCGAGCGAGAGCCATAGTCCGAACAGCGGATCGGTTTCTTTAAGGCGTAACTTGAGGGGATTGGTGAAGGTGCTCATCGCCGCGCTCCGTGACGATGAAGCGGCGCTTGGCCTGAACTGCGGGTAAGCATGCTGGCCTCGTGGGCCAGATGAGCGCGCGGGCCGTGGCGGCCCGGCTGCTTGCTGCGACGCAATGCGGTGACCGGCATGTCTCGCTCCGTGTGGTTGTCGGAGCGATCATACCGTGACAATAACGCGGGGGTTGGCGTTCCCCCGCGGAGTCTTCCTTCGGGGGACGAGGCGGCGCCGGATTTAGTCGCGGACCACGTCGGCCCAACAATTCGGCGTCTCGTACAGGCGCAGCTTGTGCAGACGCAGATTTACGCCGTAGTGCGCGTCGTAGACATTCGCGAGAATGTCGAACGCGACAGCGGCAAGATTTTCGACGGTAGGAATGCGATCGAGCACGACTGTCTTGTGGCCGGCCATCGTTTCCAGGAAACCGCGCACCTGCGTGTCGCCTTCATAGACGAGAAACGCATGGTCCCACTTGTCGACGAGATGCTCGACGGCGAGCGACTTCACATCGGCGAAGTCCATCACCATGCCGCGATCGGGCGCGCCTTCGGTGTCGACCAGATCGCCTTGCAGCGTGATTTCGAGCACATAGCGATGACCGTGCAGATTACGGCACTGGCTGCGGTGATCAGGAATGCGGTGACCCGCGTCGAATTCGAGTTTTCGTGTAATCGTCAGCACGGCAAATCAGGGAATGTTCAGATACTTGTGGGTCTGCATCGACAGGCGCCATTGCGGATGGCGTTTGCACCAGTCGATCGCGAGCTTGGTGTTGATGTCGCGCGACGGACCGTCCATGGGCTGGACGAGGAAATACTCGAAGTCGAGCTTCGCATACTCGGACAAACGCTGGTTGTCCTGCGGAATCACGACCTTCAATTCGTTGCCCTTGGTCACGACGAGCGGCGCGTCGGCCTTCGGGCTCACGCAGATCCAGTCGATCGTCTCGAGCACCGGCAGCGAGCCGTTGGTTTCGATGGCGATTTCGAAGCCGGCGGCATGCAGCGCGTCGACCAACGGCGGGTCGATCTGCAGCATCGGCTCGCCGCCCGTGCACACCACGAAACGCTCGCCCTCGCCTGCCGGCCATTGCGACGCGATCATCTGCACCAGATCGTCAGCCGTGCGGTACTTGCCGCCGTTCTCGCCGTCGGTGCCGACGAAATCGGTATCGCAGAAGCGGCACACCGCCTCGGCACGATCTTCTTCGCGGCCCGACCACAGATTGCAGCCGGCGAACCGGCAGAAGACAGCCGGACGCCCGGCATTCGCGCCCTCGCCCTGCAACGTGTAGAAGATTTCCTTGACCGCGTAAGTCATGCTGCTTTCTGCCCTGTGTTCCTGAAAATTATTGCCTGAGTTGCGCTGCTGCGCCGAGCGTCATCAGACCGGCGCCTCGGTGACCTTCTCACCCGAGAGATACGCTTCGTAGCCGCGCTTGCGCAAGCGGCACGCCGGGCACTCGCCACAACCGAAGCCCCATGCATGCAATTCGGCGCGTTCGCCGACATAGCAAGTATGCGTCTCGACACGCACCAGCTCGACCAGTTCGTCGCCGCCGAGCTCGTGCGCAAGGCGCCACGTATCGGCTTTATCGAGCCACATCAACGGTGTCTCGAGCAGGATGCGCGTGTCCATGCCGAGGTTCAGCGCGACCTGCAACGCCTTCATCGTGTCGTCGCGGCAATCGGGATAGCCCGAGAAATCCGTCTCGCACATGCCGCCGACCAGCACCTGCAAACCACGCCGATATGCAATCGCCGCCGCGATGGTCATGAACATCAGATTGCGGCCCGGCACGAACGTATTCGGCAAACCGTTGGCCGTGGCTTCGATCTCGATCTCGCGCGTCATGGCGGTATCGCTGATCGCGCCGAGCACCGACAGATCGATCATATGGTCGTCGCCGAGGCGGTCGGCCCACGCGGGAAATGCGCGCGCGACGGCGTTGCGAAACCCCTCGCGGCATTCCAGTTCGACGCGGTGCCGCTGACCGTAATCGAAGCCCAGCGTCTCAACCGTTTCATAACGTTCGAGCGCCCAGGCGAGGCACGTGGCGGAATCCTGGCCGCCGGAAAACAGCACCAGAGCGCTACGTTTAGCGTCGTTGCGGATCACCGTGAAACTCCGTGAATGAAGAGTGCCACGTCGCGCTGCGCGAGGTGCGCCATGCAAGCAACGCGGCGCGACGCGTGCCGGCACTGCTGCCGGCCCAAAGCAGTATAGGCCGCGCCTTCCGCATGCAGAGTCGCTGGGCGCTTATACCGTTAATCGTCGGGCGAAGGGTTCAGTGCTGGTGGCGGCGTTGCCACGCGGCACTCAGGCGACGCACTCACGTGCAAGTCCTTGAACTGGCGCGATTTTATCACGCGACGCCGAATGCCGCCGAGCGCGACCTGCCGCGTGGCGCGCGAAAACCGAAGCAACGGATGCCCGTCACGCCCGTCACAATAGGGGCACAAAAAGGAAAAGCCCCAGGAATCTTGCGATTTCCTGGGGCTGAATCCTGGTGGCCTGGGACGGAATCGAACCATCGACACGCGGATTTTCAATCCGCTGCTCTACCAACTGAGCTACCGGGCCAACGAAGAACGAAATAATATCAAAGGGTCAGCAGCAGGGCAAGCCCCTCGTCGAAAAAATCTGCGGAAGTGACAACCGCGTGCGGAACGCCGGCTTCACTTCTGCTTGGTACTCACCTTCACTCGCCCTTGTTTTTGCCGAGATCGACGCCGAGCTGCTTGAGCTTGCGATACAAGTGCGTGCGCTCCAACCCGGTCTTCTCCGCCACGCGCGTCATGCTGCCGTTCTCACGCGCGAGGTGATATTCGAAGTACGCGCGCTCGAACGCATCGCGTGCGTCGCGCAGCGGAATATCGAACGAGATCGAGGCCGTTTGCGCAGCCAGCGCGCCGCTGCCCATGCCATCGGTCGAAAGCATCGGCAAGGCCGCCGCCGAAGCCACGGCCGAGGCACTCACCGGCAACACCGGCTTGGCTGCCGCGCCGCCGGGCGCACCCACCGCAGTTCCGCGCGCGAGCCCCTGCTCGACGGCCTTCAGCAGCTTCTGCAACGCAATCGGCTTCTCGAGGAAATTGAGTGCGCCGATCTTGGTTGCTTCGACCGCCGTGTCGATGGTCGCGTGCCCGGACATCATGATTACCGGCATGGTCAGCTGCCCTTGCGCGGCCCATTCCTTGAGCAAGGTCACGCCGTCGGTGTCGGGCATCCAGATGTCGAGCAGCACCAGGTCAGGCGCCTGGCGCAAACGGAACTCGCGCGCTTCCTGCGCGTTTTCCGCGGCCTCCACGACATGCCCTTCGTCGCTCAGGATCTCCGAGAGCAATTCCCGGATGCCCATTTCATCATCTACCACCAGGATGGTTGCCATTTACGCTGCCTTTGTCTGCACTGTTGCTTTTGTCTTTCCCTGCGACGCACCGCCGTGCGCCGGACGCGGCCCTGTTCCGGGTGCCGCGGCATCGTCTGCCAGTTGAAGGAAGAGAATCGAAATCTGCGCGCCTTCGATGACATCGCCCGCTTTCATACGATTGCGGATGTCGATGCGCGCGCCGTGTTCATCGACGATCTTCTTGACCATCGCAAGACCCAGGCCCGTACCTTTGGCCTTGGTCGTCACGTAAGGCTCGAATGCACGTGTGAGGATACGCGCGGGAAAGCCCGCTCCGTTATCCGACACCGTCAGACGCACCGCGACGTGTACTTTGCCTTCCGCGTCGGGGTCTCCGTATTCTACTGTCCTCGTCTCGAGCAACACATGTGGATGCTCGAGGTCCGCAACCGCATCCTGCGCGTTCTGCAGCAGGTTGTGAATCACCTGACGCAATTGCGTCGCGTCGCCACGGATCGCCGGCAACGCAGCGAGCTCCACTTGAATAGCGCCCTTGCCCTCTTCGATACCGTACAGCGTGAGCACTTCGCTGACCAGATCGTTCAGTTGCAAATGCGCGAGCACCGCTGGCGGCGTACGCGCGTAGTCGCGGAAGTTGTCGACCATCTGCTTCATCGCGGCGACCTGGTTCACGATCGTGGTCGCGCCGCGCTTCAACACGTCGGCATCGGATGGCGACAGCTTGTCGGCGAGCTTCATCTGCAAACGTTCGGCCGAGAGCTGGATCGGCGTGAGCGGATTCTTGATCTCGTGTGCGAGCCGCCGCGCGACTTCACCCCACGCGATCGAACGCTGCGCGGAGATCACGTCCGAGATATCGTCGAACACCACGACGTAGCCGGAGGTCTGCATGTCTTCCGCATCGCGGTCCGTCGCGGAGACGAGCCGCGCGCCGCGCACGAGCAAGGTGAGCGGCTCGGTTTCGCCCGGCACCTGCACCGAGAACTGCTGCTGCCAGTGGCCGCGATCGTCGTGACCATCGCCGCTCGCGGCTTCGCGATCGGCAAACGCTTTACGGACCATACCGCCGAATTCGCTCAGCACGCCGATCTGATCCAGCGCCGAACCCATCACCGCCTGGAACGGCTGACGGAAAATCCGCTCGGCGCCGCGATTCGCGGTGGTCAGCCTGAACTGCCGGTCGAACACGAACACCCCGGCGGTCAGGTTCGCGAGAATGCTTTCCAGATACGCCTTCGAATGTTCGAGCGCAATGCGATTGTTCTCGACCGCCGCGCGCGCTTCGGACAACTGCCGCGTCATCGCGTTGAACGACTGCGTGAGAAAGCCCAGTTCGTCGCGCGATTTGATTTCGCGCTTCGGCGTGTAATCGCCTTCCGTGATTTCCTTGGTGCCTTGCGCCAGCAGGAACAACGGCCGCGCGAGCTGGTTGCCGAGCGCGAGCGCCAGCATCATTGCGATGAAGGTGGCGAGGAACAGCGCGAGCGTCAGCGTGCCGATATACATCTTGCGCAGACCCGTGCGGCCGAGCGCCTTCTCCTGGTACTCGCGATAGGCGCGCTGCACCGCGTCGGCATTACGTGCGAGCGTGGGCGACACCGGCTGCGTGAGTTGCAGGAAGCGTTCGGTGGGCTGCAGCAGCGAGGCGTTCGAATCGGGGATGCGTTGCACCACGCGCAGCCGCAACACGCCCTTGCTGCCATGCGCGTGAGGATCGCCGTCCACTTCGCCTTCGATCGCCGCATAGCCGCGGCCGCGCGCCTGATCGATCATCAACGGCGTGGGCAAATCGTTCGGCACAAGCGTCGCGTAGTTGCCCGATGCCTGCGCGACCACGTGCATTTCGGGCGTCGCACCGGACATGCTGCGCGTGGGTTCGACGATCGTCGCATCCTGCACGCCGAACTGATCGCGCAGACGCAGCAGCGTGAGCGTGGTGCCGGCGGCATCCGCGCTCGCCAACTGTTCCGACATCAACCGGCCCTTGGTCTGCAGATCGGACAGTGACGCGTCCAGCATGCCGCGCCCGAGATTCAAGCCGGACGTGAGCGCTGTTTCGACGTTCACATCGAACCACGACTCGATACTGCGCGACACGAACTGATACGACACGACGTAGATGATCCCGCCTGGCACCACGCCGACCAGCGCCATGAAGAACGCAAGTTTGGCCAATAACCGCGTGCCGAACTTACCCTTCCTCAGCCGCGCGATGATGATGATGACGAGCGTCGCCACCACCAGCAAAAAGATCATCGCGACCACGAGGTTGGCCGCGTAGAGCCACTGGTAATAGCGGTCGAAGAATTCGGTGTTCGCGCTGGCCGCGGCCAGCAGCACGAGCAGCAACACGGCCGTGACGGCGACCGTCGACACCAGCACGCGCACGACGATGCTGCTGACACTGGTAGCGGAGCGCACTTTATTTAGCACGTTCGGTCACCGTGAAGGTAAAGCGCTTCCATTCGGACGCGAGGTTCCAGTCGCGGTTGTTCACCGCGTCGATCTGGAACGGCTTGGGCATCAGCGCGATGTCGAGTTGCATACGCACCGACGCGTTATAAGTCTCGCCGACACGCACTTCACTCCGGTCGATCACGTGCCACGACGTGATGTGCTTGATCACTGCGAGCGCATCCTTGAGCGTAGTGAAGCCGAGTTGCAAACCGCCGGACGACACGCTCGACACGCGATATTCGCGCGTGAGCGGCTGGAACGACAGGCGAATGCTTTGCGACACGCTCACCGGCTGCTCGTCGAACCAGTACCAGCGCGGCCGGCTCAGTTCGAAGTCGGTCGTGAAATAAAGCGGAATACCTTTATTGACCGCGTCTTCGAGGTTGCTGTTCAGATCGAAGTCGAAACGCGCGTCGAGATTCCAGCCGGTGTTGTCGGATTGCAGCGACGCACGCTGGACCGCGATCGAGTCAGCGTGCGCCACGCCCGGCACCGCCAGCCATACGGCCAGCGCGATCCAGAGCACGGCAGCGAGCCGAAGCGGGAAGAAGCGTTTGATGGTCACCGTTTCTGAAAGCGCGCGTAGAAAAATCCGTCGTGGTCTGAGTTCGCGCCGGCGCTGTCTTCAGCGGGCTGTCCGGCATGAGAACCGGCCGATGTGTCGGCGGGCGCGCGAGCGACTGAAGGCAACAGTTGCCCCGGCGCGTCCAATCGTACCGCATCCTGATACTTGTTTCCAAACCACTGCGCCTGCAACTCGCCTTCTTCCGGAAAGATCGAACACGTAACGTAGAGCAACTCGCCGCCTGGCTTCACGAGCGGCCACAGGGCGTCGAGAATGCGGCGCTGCTCGGCGACCAGCGCGGGAATGTCCGACGCGCGGCGCAGCCAGCGGATATCCGGATGGCGCCGCACGATGCCCGACGCCGAGCACGGCACGTCGGCCAGAATGCGGTCGAACGGCTGGTCGATGTCGTCGTGCCATTTCGCCGGCGCGCCCGCGTCGCCGATCCGCACTTCCGCTTCGAGCTTGAGGCGCTGCAGATTTTCACCGATACGGCGCGCGCGCGACGCATCGCTTTCGAGCGCGACGAGCTGGAGTTTGGCGAGTTCGAGCAGATGTCCGGTCTTGCCGCCGGGCGCCGCGCAGGCGTCGAGCACGCGCATGCCGTCGCGCACGCCGAGCAGTTGTGCGGCGAGTTGCGCGCCGGCGTCCTGCACCGAGACGACGCCGTCGTTGAAACCCGGAATGCGGTCGACCGGCATCGGCGTGACGAGCTTGACGGCGTAGTCGCCGGCCTTGCTCGCGGCAATATGATGGTTTTGCAGCACTTGCAGATAGGCGTCGACTGTCGAGTGACGCGCGTTCACCCGCAGCGTCAGCGGGCCTTGCGTGTTGCCGGCGGCGAGCACCGACTGCCATGCGTCGGGCCACGCGCGTTTGACCGCGTCGATCCACCATGCCGGGTAGTTCCAGCACGCCACTTCATCGGCCTGTGCGGCGTTCAACAGCGTTTCGCGCTCGCGCAGAAAATTGCGCAGGACGGCGTTGACGAGGCCCTTCGCAAAGGCGAATTCACGACGTGCGCCGATCGCGTTCACCGCCTGATCGACCACCGTGAACGGCGCGTAGGCAGCGTTCGCTTCGTCGTCGACGAGCAGGGCCAGCGAGCAGGCGAGCACATGGCCGACGTGCGGCGCAGGCGCCTTTTTCACCAGCTTCGCGATCAGCCACTCGGCGGTCGCGAGACGCCGCATGGTGCGGTACGCGATGTCCTGCACCGCGCCACGCGCGGCGGCGGCGCTGCCCTCGGGCGCGGACACGAAGACGGATTGCAGCGCGGCCGGCAAGGCTGCGCCGAGACGCACGGCGCCGACCGCCTGGCCCGCGCAGTCGAGCGCGAAACCGAGCGATTCGGGCGCGAGATGCAGCATCGACAAACGTGATTCGCGCGGACGAGCCGATGAGGAAGCAGTACGCGAAGAAGGCTTTGTGGTCATGAAGAAGGCTAAAGCGGGCCGCGCGGGAGCGCGCGACACAATCAGCACACATTGTAGCGTGGCGCGGCGCGCGGGCCGGCGGGCGGTCCGTGAGCGAGCCGACTGCGGATCTGCGCCGAACGGGAAAGTGTGGGGCTGGAGGGCGTTCAGCGATTCGGTGCGAACCTGACATGGCGCAGCGCACCGGCCCGCGGGCAGTCTATAAGCGTAGCGATTGCAAATCCACGGCGGGCGGGAAGACCGGCATTTGAAGCGCAGGGTCAAAGATCCGGTGCGGACCTTCGGACGCTGGTGAAGAGAATGATGTCGCTATCGTTAGCTCACGCTCCATCGCGCTGAAATAAAAAAGGCGAATCAGCCGACTCGCCCTTCCTCACACCGCGCAAAGTGCCGCGCGGCGTTATTCGAAGCGCCCCGTACGCGCCATTTCCATCAAACGCGCGATGCGCTCTTCGGTGGCCGGGTGCGTGGAGAACAGATTCGCGATGCCGCCGCCCGAGAGCGGATTCATGATCATCATTTGCGCGGTGGCCGGATGCTGCTCGGCCGTGGGGAACGGAATCCCGCTCGCGTAACGATGGATCTTGTCGAGCGCCGAAGCGAGCGCTTGCGGGTCGCCGGAAATCTGCGCGCCGGCACGATCCGCTTCGAATTCACGTGCCCGTGAAATCGCCATCTGGATCAACGCACCGGCAATCGGCGCCAGCAGCGCTACGGCGATGCCCGCGATCGGGTTCGTGGAACGGCCGTTTTCGTCGCGGCTGCCGAAGAACATCGCAAAGTTCGCCAGCGCGGAAATGGCGCCGGCCATGGTGGCCGAAACGGTCGAGATCAGAATGTCGCGATGCTTCACGTGCGCGAGTTCGTGCGCCATGACCCCGCGCATTTCGCGCTCGGACAGCACGCGCAGAATGCCGGTTGTGGCAGCGACCGCCGCATGCTCCGGATTGCGGCCGGTGGCGAACGCGTTCGGCGCGTCTTCATTGATCAGGTAGACGCGCGGCATGGGCAGGCCGGCGCGCGTGGAGAGCTCGCGCACCATGCGATAGAACTGCGGCGCACTGGTTTCGTCGACTTCCTGCGCGTTGTACATGCGCAGGACCATCTTGTCCGAGAACCAGTACGAAAAGAAATTCATCCCAAGGGCGATCACGAGCGCGATCGTCATGCCGCGCGACCCGCCGATCATCCCGCCGATCACGATGAAAAGGGCCGTGATCGCGGCCATCAACATCGCGGTTTTGACCCAATTGAACATGTCTGCAACTCCTTGCCCTAACGCGGGGTTCATATCTGCACCGCGTGGTCGCGGCGCTCGGTTGTAAGCGAAATGTTAGATATGGGCGCGCAGGGAAAATTCAATCATCTTGATGCGGTGGCGAGCTTGAGGCCCAAGCCGACGAAAGCGCTGCCGACACTCCGATCCAGCCACTTCTTCACCGACGGCTGGCCCGAAAAGCGCCGCGTCACACTGCCCGCGATCCACGCGACAAAACTGTTCCAGAGCATGCTCATCACGACGAACACCGCTCCGAGCGTGAGGAAGGCAAGCGCTTTGTGGTCGCTGCCGGTCGTCACGAACTGCGGGAAGAACGACACGAAAAACAGTACCACCTTGGGGTTCAGCACGTTGGTCCAGAAGCCTTGCAGGAAAAGCTGGCGCAGCGATTTGGGCGCGCCGGCCGCGCGCGCTTCGCCCGCAGCCTGGTTGGCGGCCGGCTTGGCAAAGAGCAGGCGCACGCCGAGATACATCAGATAAATAGCGCCGACGAACTTGATGACCGTGAATGCGGTGGCCGACGCGGCCAGCAGCGCGGTCAAGCCGAACGCGCAGGCGAGCGAGTGAACGCAGCAGCCGGCGGAAATGCCAAGCGCCGACATGAGACCCGCGCCACGGCCTTGAGCGACACTGCGCCCGACGATATAAGCCGTATCGGGACCGGGCGTCACGTTCAGGAGAAAGACCGCGACGACGAAAAACTCGAAATGGGTGATGCCGAACATGGAAATCCTCGAAATCCGGGCTATTGCATGGAGGATTCTAACGCGCGGCCGGCCTGTCCAGCGGGGTCTTGAACATCGTCCGAATGGACGATGTTCAGGTCGTGCGCGACGGTGTTACTTTGCTTCGGGAAGTTGAAAGCGCTGCCCCACAGCCAGCGTCGAGCCGGCCAGGAATTCGCGCACCGGCAGGCGTTTGCCGCCGGGTTTCTGCAATTGCGTGAGACGCAGCGCGCCTTCGCCGCAGGCTACGACCACGCCGTCGGGAGAGATGTCGGTGATCGTGCCCGGCGCGCTCCTGGCTTGCACATCGGTGGGAACCGCAGCCCAGAGCTTGATCGACGTGCCGTCTTCAAGCGTGCCGACACCGCCAGGGAACGGGTCGAACGCGCGCACCTGGCGCGCGAGCACCGCCGCCGGGCGGCGCCAGTCGAGCGCGGCTTCCTGTTTGCCGATCTTTTCCGCGTAGGTCACGCCGTCCGCGGGTTGCGGGGTCGCCGCCAGTTTGCCTGTGCGCTCGAGTTCGATCAGCGCCTCGACGATCAGCTTCGCGCCGTCTTGCGCGAGACGGTCGTGCAAGGTGGCCGTCGTGTCGTCGACGGAAATCGCGGTGCGCGCTTCGGAGATCATCGCGCCGGTGTCGAGGCCGACATCCATCTGCATCAGCGTAATGCCGGTTTCGGCGTCGCCCGCTTCGATCGCGCGATGAATCGGCGCTGCGCCGCGCCAGCGCGGCAACAACGACGCGTGAATGTTGATGCAGCCAAGCGGCGCAATATCGAGCACTTCCTGCGGCAGGATCAGGCCGTAAGCGGCCACCACCATGACGTCGTGCGGCGTGGCGCGCAATTGATCGATCGCGGCGGCGGCTTCGGCTGGATATTTGCCGGCGCGGCGCAGCGAAGGCGGCTGGGCGACGGTCAAACCATGCTCCTGCGCATAGCGCTTGACCGGACTCGCCTGCAATTTCATTCCGCGACCGGCGGGCCGATCCGGCTGGGTCAGCACGAGCGGCACCGGGAAACCGGCGCTGTGGATCGCGGCCAGCGCGGCCGCGGCGAACTCCGGCGTACCGGCAAAGATGACGCGCAACGAATGACTCATGAACGGGAGCGGTAGGCGAGGTGAACGCGCATTACATTGCGTGGGCGAGCTTCTTCATCTTGCTCTTGATGCGCGTCTGCTTCAGCGACGACAGGTACTCGACGAACACGCGGCCCATCAGGTGATCCATTTCGTGCTGGATGCACACCGCGAGCAGGCCTTCACAGTCCATCTCGAAGGTTTCGCCCTTCTCGTTGAGCGCCCGCACGCGCACTTTCTCGGCGCGCTCGACATTGTCGTAAATGCCCGGCACCGAGAGACAGCCCTCTTCCGACAGCTTCCTTTCGTCGCTCGACCAGATGATTTCGGGGTTGATGAAGGCGAGCAGTTCGTTGTGGTCGTCCGACACGTCGATCACGATCACGCGCTCGTGCACGTCCACCTGGGTCGCGGCCAGGCCGACGCCGGGCGCGCCGTACATGGTTTCGGCCATGTCCTTGACGAGGCGGCGGATGCGGTCGTTGACCTCCGCGACCGGCTTCGCGATCTTGTGCAGCCGTTTGTCCGGGTAGTTGAGGATATTCAGTAAAGCCATGATCTCGAGTGTGATTTTCGGGCGCCGCTGACCGTGGGAAGGCCCGCGTTGGCCTTTCGGCCAGGTTGTGAGCCCGTCGCGTTACGCACAGGATAGATGGTGTCGAACCGGTTCGATTCAACGCGCCTCGTGCGCCAAACGACGAGCCCGCGCGGGTGGGCGCGGCGCCGCAGTTATTTCGGATGATGAAAATTTTAGCATGGCGCCCGCCTGCCCGCTGGCCCTGCAGGAGGATCGACACGTAATGCACACCTTGCCCGCAACCGAAATTGAACTCGCCGCATGGCTGCGGCTTGCGCTCGCGCCGGGGCTGAAACCGGCTGCGCTGCGCCTACTGCTGGGCGCGTTTGGATTGCCGAAAGCGATTTTCGATCAAACGCCCGAGGCGCTCGCCGAGATTGCCGGTGAAGCCGCGGCACGCGCGGCGCTGGCGCCGACGGGCCCCGAATTCGAGGCCCAGCTGGACGCGGTGATCGCGTGGCGCGAGCAACCCGGCAATCAGGTCGTGACGCTCGACGACCCCGCTTACCCGCCGGCGCTGCTGACCATGCCCGATCCGCCACCGCTGCTATATATAAAGGGCCGGTTGAAACTGTTGCATACACGAGCAGTCGCCCTCGTGGGAAGCCGCAGCGCTACACCGCAAGGCGTCGAAGACGCGGAGCGGTTCGCGCGCGAGCTGTCGGTGGCCGGTGTCACCGTCGTCTCAGGGCTCGCGCTCGGCATCGACGGCGCCGCGCATCGGGGCGGGTTGGAGGGCGTCGGCGGCACCGTCGCCGTGATCGGTACCGGCGCGGACCTCGTGTATCCGGCGGCGCATCACGCGCTGGCGCGCCAGATCGCGGTACAGGGCGCGATTCTCTCCGAGTGGCCGCTCGGCACGCCCGCGCGCGCGGCCAATTTCCCGCAGCGTAACCGTCTGATCGCCGGGCTCGTCAGCGGCGTGGTGATCGTCGAAGCAGCGATGCGCTCCGGTTCGCTGATCACGGCGCGGCTCGCCAATGAGATGGGACGCGATATCTTCGCGCTGCCCGGCTCGATTCACGCACCGCTGTCGCGCGGGTGTCATCGGATCATCAAGCAAGGCGCGAAGCTGGTGGAAACGCCGGATGAAGTGCTGGAGGAGCTGGGCTTTGCGCGGCGGGCAGCGCCGCGGGTGGCGTCGGGGTCGGCGCATGCCGTTCTTTGGGGCGGTGTCGATTCAACGAATACATCAGCGGTCAGCGGGACGGTAGCAGGCGAGCCCAAGTCGGCTGGAGCACAGACGGCAGAACCATCTCCGACCGAAGCAGCAGCGGCAGGTGCTGCGACGCCGGTCGCCGCGCCGCCTTGCCCACCGGTCGCCCCGGAAGCACAGCGCCTCCTCGCCGCGCTCGGTCATTCGCCCACCACGCTTGAAATTCTCGCCACCCGCACCGAGATGGAGGACGCGGCACTGCAAACCACCTTGCTGCAACTCGAACTCGCCGGCCAGGTGAGCGTGCTGCCCGGCGGCCGCTTCATGCGGACGAGCCACGGCTGACCTCGCATTGATCAGAGTTGACCACCATTCGGGATCGGCCATGCTACATTCGCGCCAAAGCACCTGACAAAAGTACGCAAGGAACCACCATGCCCGCGCTAAACCTCGACACCGACCAAGACCGGATCGCCGAGCGCGTCAACGAATCCGAGACGCTGTTCGTTGCCTGCCTGTGCGCGGAATGGTGCGGAACCTGCCGTGAGTATCGGGACGCTTTCGACAAGCTGGCCGACCGGCACCCGGAAATCTGTTTCGCATGGATCGATATAGAGACCCATGCGGACCGTTTCGAGGATCTGGATGTGGAGAATTTTCCGACCATCCTGATCGAAGACTCGGTAACGACACGATTCTTCGGCACCGTTTTGCCGCAGGCGGCGATTGTGGAACGGATGTTGTCTGATTTGACGGCCGTGCCCGGCGTCAGCGGCGCGCCGAAACTGCGGCCCGCGCTGGCTGTCGCCTGATTCAGGCTCGCCGGTTTGCGAGCCCAGCGGCCCGGGCGTTGCGAGCGGTGCACAAGGTGTTTGCCGCAGCTTGCCTGATGCCTGAGCACGCAATTATGATTTCGCGCTTTTATCGCACTTGACACGCCGGTCTCGCGCCGTGTGCTATAAAGCGGTCGTTAATGGGTCGCAAAGGTCGCAAACGAGGGTCGCGCTAACAGAAGCGCACTCACGGCCATCAACCCTGATCTACCAACCTCACATCGAGTCATGTCCAAAGCACTGATCATCGCCGAAAAGCCTTCCGTCGCGAACGACATCGCGCGCGCTTTGGGCGGCTTTACCAAGCATGACGAATACTACGAGAGCGACGACTACGTCCTTTCCTCGGCAGTCGGCCATCTGCTGGAAATTGCCGCGCCCGAAGACTATGAAGTCAAACGCGGCAAGTGGAGTTTCGCCAATCTGCCCGTCATTCCGCCGCACTTCGATCTCAACCCGATCGCCAAAAGCGAGTCGCGCCTGAAGGTGCTGACCAAGCTGCTCAAACGCAAAGATGTCGACCGCCTGATCAACGCATGTGACGCGGGGCGCGAGGGCGAACTGATTTTCCGACTGATCGCGCAGCACGCGAAAGCCAAGCAGCCGGTGCAGCGCCTGTGGCTGCAATCCATGACGGCGGGCGCAATCCGCGACGGCTTCGCCCGTCTGCGCAGCGACGAAGAGATGCAGCCGCTCGCGGATGCGGCACGCTGCCGCTCGGAAGCGGACTGGCTGGTCGGCATCAACGGCACGCGTGCCATGACCGCGTTCAACAGCAAGGGCGGCGGCTTCTTCCTGACTACGGTCGGGCGGGTGCAAACGCCGACGCTGTCGATCGTGGTCGAGCGCGAAGAGAAGATTCGCCGCTTCGTGCCGCGCGATTATTGGGAAGTGAAAGCGGAGTTCGTCTGCTCGGCCGGCTTCTACGAAGGCCGCTGGTTCGATCCGAAATTCAAGCGCGACGAGTTCGATCCGGAAAAACGCGATTCGCGTCTGTGGGCGCTGCCCGCGGCTGAGACGATCGTCGCCGCCTGCCGTGGCCAGATCGGCACGGTGACCGAGGAATCGAAGCCGTCCACGCAACTCTCGCCGGCCCTGTTCGACCTGACCAGCTTGCAGCGCGAGGCCAACGGCCGCTTCGGCTTCTCGGCGAAGAACACTTTGGGCCTCGCCCAGGCGCTGTACGAAAAGCACAAGGTGCTGACCTATCCCCGTACCGACGCGCGCGCGCTGCCGGAAGACTATATGGATACGGTCAAAGAGACGCTCGGCATGCTCAAGGAGAGCAACAACTATCTGCCGTTCGCCAAGCAGGTGCTCGACAAGGGCTGGGTGAAGCCGAACAAGCGCATCTTCGATAACTCGAAGATCAGCGACCACTTCGCAATCATCCCGACGCTGCAAGCACCGAAGAATCTGTCCGAACCGGAACAGAAGCTCTACGACCTCGTCGTGAAGCGCTTCCTCGCGGTGTTTTTCCCGGCTGCCGAATTCAAGGTGACGACACGCATCACGGAAGTGGTCGGGCATCACTTCAAGACCGAAGGCAAGGTGCTGGTCGAACCGGGCTGGTTGCAGGTTTATGGCCGCGAGATCAGCGGCGAAGACGCCAACCTCGTGCCGGTGCAAAAAGACGAGAAGGTCAAGACGGACAAGATCGCCGCCCAGCAACTGGTGACGAAACCGCCCGCACGCTACAACGAAGCCACCTTGCTGTCGGCCATGGAAGGCGCGGGCAAGCTCGTCGAAGACGACGAACTGCGCGAAGCCATGGCGGCGAAGGGGCTCGGCACGCCGGCCACGCGTGCGGCGATCATCGAAGGTTTGCTGGGTGAAAAGTATCTGATTCGCGAAGGCCGCGATCTGATTCCGACCGCCAAGGCTTTCCAGCTCATGACGCTGTTGCGCGGCCTCGGTGTGAAGGAACTGACGGCGCCGGAATTGACCGGTGAGTGGGAGTACAAGCTGTCGCAAATGGAACGCGGCAATCTGCCGCGTGACGCGTTCATGCAGGAAATCGCCCGCATGACGCAGACCATCGTCAAGCGCGCGAAAGAGTACGATTCCGACACGATCCCGGGTGATTACGCGACGTTGCAGACGCCATGTCCGAATTGCGGCGGTCAGGTGAAGGAAAACTACCGGCGCTTTGCCTGCTCGAAATGCGAGTTCTCGATCTCGAAAATTCCGGGTGGACGTCAGTTCGAAATCCCGGAAGTCGAAGAGCTGCTGCAGAACAAGACGATCGGGCCGCTGTCGGGCTTCCGCAGCAAGATGGGCCGGCCGTTCTCGGCAATCCTGAAGCTCTCACTCGACGACGAAATCAAGAACTACAAACTCGAATTCGACTTCGGCCAGGATGCGGGCGGCGAAGACGGCGAACCGCCTGACTTCTCCGATCAGCAACCGGTGGGCGCGTGCCCGAAGTGCAAGGGCCGCGTGTTCGAGCACGGCATGAGCTACGTCTGCGAGAACTCGGTCGCCAATCCGAAGACTTGCGATTTCCGTTCGGGCAAGGTGATCCTGCAGCAGGAAATCGCCCGTGAACAGATGGCCAAGCTGCTCGAAGAAGGCCGCACGGATCTGCTGACGAACTTCAAGTCGTCGCGTACCGGCCGTAACTTCAAGGCGTTCCTCGTCAAGCAGAACGACGGCAAGATCGGCTTCGAGTTCGAGAAGAAGGAGCCGTCGGCAAAGACTGCCGCGAAGACCGCGGCGGCCAAGGCGGCGGCCAACACAGCGTCGGAATCGGAGTCCGAGGACGGTGAAACGCCGGTGGCGGTAAAGGCCGCGCCGGCAGCCAAGAAGGCCGCAGCGAAAAAAGCACCGGCGGCCAAGAAAGCCCCCGCCAAGAAGGCGGTGGCGCGTAAAACCGGCTCGTAATTCGAACCGGCGGCCGGAAGAAGATTCTCTTCCGGCTCGCTTCATCTGGACTTGCCATGAAAAAAGGCGCGGTCACATCACGTGACCGCGCCTTTTTGTTTGTCCGCCGGCAAGCGCCTACCGGCGGCCTTCCCGGCTTGATCGATCCAATACTTACAGCGGCGACAAGGCCGTAGGCCGAGTACGAGGCGTCGTCTTGGCCAGCGTCTTCGGCAGCGGCGATAACTCGCTGTCCAGCAGGCGTGAGAGCGGCTCAGCGCCGTCGAATGCTTCCGGCGGCATCGAATCCGCGGAATCGAGCGCCGTCGTCGTGGCGGCCCGGCCGAGGCCGTCCTCCTTGATCCACTGTTCACCCAGCAGGCTGTTCGGCGTCTGGCTGAAATGCTCGACCAGATGGTCGATGAACGTGCGCACTTTTGCCGGCAAGTGACGGCGGCTCGGATACGCGATGTTGATCTCGACCTGCGGCAACCGGTAATCGCCGAGCAGGCGTACGAGCCTGCCGCGCGTCATGTCACGGCCGATCAGATAGCTCGGCAGAATCGCGATGCCCATGCCGAGCAGCGCAAACTGACGCAGCATTTCCGTGTTGTTCGCAACGATCACGTTCGACGGACGCACGCGCACTTCGCCTTCCGGCCCGGTGAACACACGCTCGTCGCCCCAATATTCGGAGGGCAGGCTCAGGCACGGATGCTCGAGCAAATGCTCCGGACGCGTGGGCATGCCGTGCTTTTCCAGATACGCCGGCGTGGCGCACACCGTCATGCAACCCGTGGTGAGACGCCGCGTGACAATGCTCGCGCTGCGCATTTGCCGCGCGATCACCACGCCCACATCGAAGCCTTCTTCGACAAGATCGACCTGGCGGTCGACCAGCGTGACGTCGGGGATGACTTTCGGATAGCGCTCCGCGTACGTCTGGAGCACGGGTGCCAGATTGTGCAGCCCGAACACGACCGGTGCGACGATCCGCAACGTGCCGACGGGCTCGTGATTGCGCGCGACCACCATCTGCTCGACGTCTTCCAGTTCGTCGAGAATCTGGCGCGCGCGCTCGAGATAAACCTGGCCTGATTCGGTCAGAGACAGGCTGCGGGTGGTGCGATTGAGCAGTCGCGTACCTAGACGGCCTTCGAGGTCGGCAACGTGACGGGTGGCAACTGCGTTGGAAATATCCATCGCGCTCGCAGCGCGGGCAAAACTGCCGAGATCCGCCACTCTGACGAAAACTCGCATCGACTGCAAATGATCCATAAGACAACTCCTGCCGTGTTACTGCTTCCTGACAATTAGTGAAAACCAGTGAAGCGAACTTGGAATTCTCCTACGACTCGCGAAATCGTGCAGAAGTTGCCCGCGAAAGCGGAAATATTGTCGATATTTGTGCGACTGTGTTCACCAATGTGGGGCGTGATCATCGATTGTTCCTTGAACGGAAACAATCTGCTGCAGTGCAGCTTGAACTGTCATTTTTGTTCGAACAGACGCAACGGCCGCTCCGGCATTGCGAAATCAGAAAAAATCGCAGTGCGACAGTGGACCGCAAAGAAAAAACCGCCCGAAGGCGGTTTTCGTGCGAAGTGAATACTCACCTGATCACGCGGCAAGTTTCCCTTCGAGCGCGCGTTTGGCCTCCGTTAGCGCCGGCGGCAGGCCTTGCTGCAATGTGTCAAACAGCTCGGCGTGCAGCGCGAGTTCCGCGCGCCAGGCTGCGTCGTCGACGGAAATGACCTGCTCGAACTGTTCGCGGCTGAAATTCAGCCCGCTCCAGTCGATGTCCTCGTAGTGCGGCGACACGCCGAAAGCATGTTCCTCACCTTGAGCCGAGCCTTCGATCCGGCCGACCATCCAGCTCAACACCCGCATGTTCTCGCCGAAGCCCGGCCAGACGAATTTGCCGTCCGCGCCCTTGCGGAACCAGTTGACGCAGAAGATTTTCGGCAGCTTCGCGTTCAGTTCCTCCAGACGCTCGCCGGTCTTCAGCCAGTGACCGAAATAGTCGCTCATGTTGTAGCCGCAGAACGGCAGCATCGCGAACGGATCGCGGCGCACCACGCCCTGCTGGCCGGCCGCGGCGGCAGTCGTTTCGGAACCCATGGTCGCCGCCATGTAGACGCCTTCCACCCAGTTGCGCGCCTCGGTGACGAGCGGCACGGTGGTGGAGCGGCGCCCGCCGAAGATGAACGCGTCGATCGCGACGCCCGCCGGATTTTCCCAGTCGGGGTCGATGGACGGACATTGCGAGGCCGGCGCCGTAAAGCGCGCGTTCGGGTGCGCCGCCTTGCGACCGCTTTCCTTCGCGCCGGCCGGCGTCCAGTCCTTGCCTTGCCAGTCGATCAGATGCGCGGGCGCTTCGTCGGTCATGCCTTCCCACCAGACGTCGCCGTCGTCGGTGAGCGCGACGTTCGTGAAGATCACGTTTTCCTTCAACGTGGCCATCGCGTTGAAGTTGGTTTTTTCGCTCGTGCCCGGCGCCACGCCGAAGTAGCCGGCTTCCGGGTTGATCGCGTACAGGCGCCCGTCCTTGCCCGGTTTGATCCACGCGATATCGTCGCCGATCGTGGAGATTTTCCAGCCGTTCAGGCCTTCCGGCGGGATCAGCATCGCGAAGTTGGTCTTGCCGCACGCCGACGGAAACGCCGCCGCGACATGATGCTTGCGCCCTTCCGGCGAGGTCACGCCGAGAATCAGCATGTGCTCGGCGAGCCAGCCTTCGTCGCGGCCCATGGTCGAGGCGATGCGCAGCGCGAAGCACTTCTTGCCCAGCAGCGCATTGCCGCCGTACCCCGAGCCGTAGCTCCAGATTTCCCGCGATTCAGGGAAGTGGACGATGTATTTGGTTTCGTTGCATGGCCACGGCACGTCTTTCGCGCCGGCCGCGAGCGGCGCGCCGACCGAATGGACGCACGGCACGAACTCGCCGTCTTCGCCGAGCACGTCGTAAACCTTGCGGCCCATGCGCGTCATGATGCGCATGTTGGTGACCACGTACGGGCTGTCGCTCAATTCGACGCCGATATGCGCGATCGGCGAACCGAGAGGGCCCATCGAAAACGGCACCACGTACATGGTGCGGCCGCGCATCGCGCCTTCGAACAGGCCGTCGAGCGTCGAGCGCATTTCGGCCGGCGCGATCCAGTTATTGGTGGGACCCGCGTCTTCGCGGCGCTGCGAGCAGATGAAGGTGCGGTCTTCGACGCGCGCCACATCGGACGGATCGGACCATGCGAGATAAGAATTGGGACGTTTGGCGGGATTGAGTTTCTTGAGCGTGCCTGCTTCGACCATCTGCGCGCAAAGCCGGTCGTATTCCTCCTGCGAACCGTCGCACCAGACGATCCTGTCCGGCTTGGTCTTCGCGGCAACGCGCTGGACCCAGTCGAGCAGCTTTCGGTGTTTGACCCACGCGGGCGCCTCGATATTGGGCTGTCCTTCGAATGAGGGGTGGTTCATCGACTTGTCTCCGTTTTGAAAAAGCAATAGAAAAACGGTACAAGCCCAGAGACGCTGCATGCGAGAGGCATTCAATTCTTCACGCCAGGTTCCTGCTACCCGACGCACAATTGTGCAGGTCGTTCCGGGCTACACAGCCTGTTGAGCGGAGACGCCAGCCGACGGGCTTCTGCAACCGTCTGTAAAGCGGCTTGCCTCAACACGCAACAAACTGTTAAAAACGATGTCAATCCGCCTTGCCGTGGCGCTGCCATTCTGTGCGGTAGCTACTACGGTAAGGCATTCAGCCAGACCGGCATGTGACCTAGGTCACATGGTGGGACAGTCAGCATAACACTCCGTTCCGCACCAGCAAGGTGCGTCGCAAGACACATACCATGAAGATTGCCATCCTCGACGATTACCAGGACGCCGTTCGCAAGCTCGACTGCTTTCAATTGCTGGCCGACCATGAGGTCAAGGTTTTCAACAACACCGTCCGCGGTCTCGGCCAGTTGGCAAGCCGTCTTTCCGAAGTCGACGCCCTCGTCCTGATTCGCGAACGCACCCGCATCAGCTCACAACTCCTCGATAAATTGCCGCGTTTGCGCATGATCAGCCAGACCGGCAAGGTCTCGAGCCACATCGATCTGAACGCGTGTACCGAGCGTGGCATTGCGGTGCTGGAAGGCACCGGCTCACCGTTCGCGCCTGCCGAGTTGACGTGGGCTCTCATCATGGCGGCCCAACGGCGGATTCCGCAATACGTAGCAAACCTTAAGCAAGGAGCCTGGCAGCAGTCCGGCTTGAAGACATCGGCGCTGCCGCCGAACTTCGGTTTGGGCCAGGTATTGCGAGGCCAGACGCTGGGGATCTGGGGTTACGGCAAGATCGGCCGGCTGGTGGCCGGTTATGGCAAGGCGTTCGGCATGAACGTGCTGATCTGGGGCCGCGAGCATTCGCGCGAAGCCGCTCGCGCTGATGGTTTCGGCGTGGCGGAGAGCCGCGAGGCACTGTTCGAGCAAAGCGACGTGCTGTCGCTGCACTTGCGCATGCACGACGACACGCGCGGCATCGTCAAACAGGAAGACCTGATGCGGATGAAGCCGACCGCGCTGCTCGTGAACACGAGCCGGGCCGAACTGCTCGACGAAAACGCGCTGGTGAACGCGCTTTCGCACAACCGTCCGGGCATGGTCGCGATCGACGTCTACGAAAGCGAGCCGATTCTGCAGGGCTACAGCTTGTTGCGCATGGAAAACGTGATCTGCACGCCGCACATCGGCTATGTGGAACGCGAAAGCTACGAGCAATATTTCACCGCGGCATTCAAGAATATTCTGGCCTTCGACGCTGGCGAAACGGCCAGCGTGGCAAATCCGGAAGCTTTGCAGGGCGGCCGCCGGCGTTAAAAACGCCAGGGCTTCGCGGCGCGCGGAGCGCCGAGCGGATTCGTGCGGCGCAGTTGTCGCCGTTTGGATCCGCGCCGCCGCCACTCAACTCATCGCGCGGCTTCGTGCGCACCGGCTTCCAGCAGATCGGGCATGCGTTCCAGGAAAGTCTCACCGTCGACGCGGCCGAGGTTGTACGCGTGCACCATCTGCGAAGGGCTCGTGTAATCCCAACTCGAAATCGGCACTTTGCGCGACGGCTGCACATAAAGCCGTTGCTGTACACCGTGCGGCACGACGAACATCTGCGGCCGCGGATAGAGGCGCGTGACCATCACCAGCACGTTGCCCGGCGCCTCGGCATCGAGCGCGCCGACCGGCACGTTATCGACCATTCCGCCATCCAGCACCGGCCGGCCGTTGCGCCGCAGAACCGGCGTGAAAGGCGGCGTACTCGACGATTGCAGGATCAGATCCGCCAGATCCTCAACGCTCGCGCAATCCTGCGCGCGCACGAATTCCGGGTGAAAGCCGAGCGTCTGACCGAGCGTCGGATGCAGCGTCTTGCGCACGTATTTTTCGATGTTGTACGCGATCAAGCCAGCGGCAACCGCGCTACGCGCGCCGAGCCAGCGCGGCAGATGCGATACGCCGATGCGGATTTCCGGCGCGTCGGCGAGCGTCGAAAACTTCTCGCCGTAGATGTCGAGCAGCGCCTGACGGTAGATGCGGTAATGCGGAAACACCGACTCGCCGCGCAGCAAATTGCCCCAGTAGGCGTTGCGGGTGTTGTGGCGCAGCGCGTCTTCGTAATAGCGCATGACCCAGTCGGAATCGCGCGTGTAGAGCATGCACGCGGTGGCGGCGCCGGCCGAAATGCCGGTGATGACGCGCGGCCGGATGCGCAATTCCGGCTGGATCACGTTCCAGAAACCCGCCTGCCACCAGCAGCGATTGCCACCGCCGGCGAATACGACCTGATCGAACATCCTGGTTTTCCCTCTAATGCGGCTCTCTGGCCGGTTTTAGTCGAGCAGTGCGTAGGTGGTGGTGGCGTGGACGGCCATGTTGCCGGATTCGTCGAATAATTCGACTTCGCCGAACACCAGATTGCGGCCCATGCGCAACACGCGGGCGGTGATCAGCACGTCGCCCTTGCGCACCGCGCGCATGAAATTGATGTTGAGCGAGACGGTGGTCATCGGTTTGAAACCGCCGAGCGCGGCTGAAATGGCGACGATCATGGCCGTGTCCGCCGCGGCCATGAAGACCTGGCCGCAGATCACGCCACCCGCATGACGCAGCCCGCCCGAGAACGGCAGACGCAGCGTGGCGCCCTCGTCATCGACCTTGACCGGCGTCAGCGTGAGCGCACGGACCCATGGCGCGAGGATGCGGTCGAGCAACTCGATAATCTCTTTGTCATCCATGGCAATCCCCGGTCGAAAGCCGCGCGAGGCTTCGTGCGGCAAGGTGTCCGCGACATGATACCGGGACGATGCAGGCAGCGCCTTTTTCACGACAACGCGTCCGTCGGGGAATGCCTCGGGGCCGCGGATGCAAATATTTTTAAGAAATCTGCTAAGGGGACTTGGCAAGCCAAAAAAGTTACTGCATAATTTCGCTTCTGTTGGGGGCGTTAGCTCAGTTGGTAGAGCAGCGGACTCTTAATCCGTAGGTCGAGTGTTCGAGTCACTCACGCCCCACCAAAGATTCAAAGCAAAAAGCCCGGTCCTTGTGACCGGGCTTTTTGCGTTCTGGGCGCCAAGCAGCACTGTTTAGGCCGCCCCTTGCGCAGCCGGCTTCCGATATCGTGTCGGCTGGCATCGCCATCAACTCGATCGGCGCAAAGCTTTGGCTTCTCAAGCAACGATAAAAACATGAACACAACCGACCGTCCTGCCCGCTCCCGCTCACTCTGGCGGCGGGCTTTGTCATGGGATCTCAACGACCCTCGCCTGACAGCCGCCGCGCGCGTGTGGGTGCCGATCCTATTCGGCTTGTG
This sequence comes from Paraburkholderia sp. BL9I2N2, assembly GCF_004339745.1. Taxonomy (GTDB): domain Bacteria; phylum Pseudomonadota; class Gammaproteobacteria; order Burkholderiales; family Burkholderiaceae; genus Paraburkholderia. The sequence continues at coordinate 4,278,543 of NZ_SMGP01000001.1, forward strand.
GTCGCTTTTTCTCGGCCAGGACCGCAATTGGGACGGCTTCAACTACCACCAGTACAACGGCTTCGCGTTCCTGTATGACAAGCTGCATACCGACTTCGCGGCGGCCGGTATGCAGACCTACTTCAATCCGATGCTCGATGTCTTCTACTACGCGTTGAATCGGGCTTTTCCCGCGCTGCTGGCGGGCTTCATCATGGGCGCGCTGCACGGCCTCAATTTCGTGCTGCTGCTGTCGATCATCCGGCGAACGCTGCCGGAGCTCGCGCCCGAAGATGCGAACCGCACGCCTTTGCTGCTTGCCGCGGCGGGCATCCTGACGGCGAACTTTCTCTCCGGTTTGGGCAATTCCATGGGCGACGACACGACCACGCTATTCGTGCTCGCCTCACTGTTGCTCATCCTGCATCTGTGGGACAGGTTGACGACGTGGTCGGCTGCGGCCGCCGCGGCTCTGGTCGGCGCGGGGCTCATCGTCGGCCTGGGCATGGGACTCAAGCTGACCAATGCGCCGTTTGCTCTCGCCCTGTGCGCAGGGCTGCTGCTGTTACCGGAAAGTCCGTTCGCACGCGTGCGCGCCGCGTTCCTGTTCGGTGTTGGCGCGCTCGCCGGCTTGCTTGCTGCGAGCGGTTACTGGATGGCCGTGATGTGGCACACGTTCGGCAACCCGTTCTTTCCGCAGTTCAGCTCGATCTTCCCCAATCCGCTCACTCCGCCAAGCGGCGTCGCAGACCAATCGTGGCTGCCGAAAAGCGCGCTCGAATACGTTCTTTGGCCGTTCATATTTGCGCTCGATTCGAAGCGCGTCGGACAAGCGCGCCTGCATCAGATCATCTGGCCGATCGTGTACGTGCTGTTCTGGATGCTTGCCGCTACCCGGTTCGCGGAACTGGTGCGCAGACGGGTCCCATCGCGCCGATTGAATCTGCGAGCGGTCTACGTCATCACCTTCGTGGCGTTGGGCTACTTCCTGTGGATGATCGTTTTCAGCATCTACCGCTACGTCGTTCCGATCGAAACGCTGACTCCGCTCGTCGCGTATCTGCTGCTCAATCGGCTCTTGCCGTATCTGACCGCGCGGCGGGTGGCCGCATGGTTGCTTAGTGTCACGACGTTGGCTGTCGTGGCCGGCGGTGTCGAGACATGGGGGCACGAGCACTGGGCAAGGGCGGGCTACCGTGCCGACGTGCCCGCGCTCGACAGTCCGCAGAACACGACGGCGGTTATCGTCGGCGGGAATCCGCCTTGGGGTTGGATCGTGCAGTTCTTTCCCGCGTCGGTCGCGTTCACGCAGATCGACGGCAGCTTTCCGTTCTCTCCTCAGTTCGATCAGCACATAGCGGACATCGTGCGTTCTCGCGGTGGTCCTACATACGCGATCATCGAAGGCCGCTACAACTGGCGCGTCGACAACGTAGCGAAGATGGATCAGATCGCAGACGCTCTCGGCCTAACGGAAGGCGTGAAGGGCTGCAACGCGATGCAAGCTGCGCTTGATCGCCTGCACCTTCACGCGAGCCTGCGATGGACGCCCAACGCTACCGACAAGCGCGTGTGCCGGCTCGACATCCGGCAGGATGATGTGCGCGATGTGGCCGGCGAGAATGCCCAATTGATCGAACAGGCGCGACCCGCGTTAGAGCGGCATGGTTTCGCCATCGACGCCGGCTCCTGCACCACTTACAGAGCCTATGTCGGCCAAGGCGTCTTCCCTTATCAGTGGTGCCGCATCACCCATCGCTAAGGCGACGAGGCCCGGAATCGCAACGATACGGGCCCGCCATAGCAATTTCCTTCAATACACCACGCCCCTTCGCCCGATACCGTTGACCGTCGCAAATCCTGCGCGCATCCGTATCGAGGCATCCGATGACCGCTTTACTCTCCATGGCCGCCTTTGCGCTGGCCAGCTCGATTTCTCCGGGCCCGGTGAACATCGTCGCGCTCAGCGCCGGCGCCCAGCACGGGCTTGTCGCGAGCATGCGACATGTCACCGGCGCGACCGTCGGTTTCACCGTCCTGCTTCTGCTGATCGGCCTGGGACTGCATGAACTGCTCGCCCACTTCCCCAACCTGATCATCGTCGTCAAATGGGCGGGCGTGGGCTTCCTGCTCTATATGGCCTACAAACTCGCCGTCGACGACGGCCAACTCGGCGCCGACAAACCGGCTCGTGGACCGTCGTTCGCTTATGGCGCGGCGATGCAATGGCTCAATCCGAAAGCCTGGCTCGCGTCGCTGGCCGGCATGGGCGCCTATGCAGCCGACGGCGACGGCAGGCTCGTCTGGCAATTCACCGTCGTGTACTTCGCGATCTGTTACGTGTCGATCGCCAGTTGGGCGTATGCCGGCACGTTCCTGCGCAAATACTTGCAGCAAGCGCGGCGCGTGAGGTTTTTCAATCGTGTGATGGCAGCATTGCTCGCGGCGAGTGCGCTTTATCTGCTTGTAGCGTGAGGACGCCGCGCAGCCCACGGATTCAACTGCGATACTGCCCCGGCGTCGCCGCGACCAGCCGCTTGAAGATCCTCTGCAAATGCGCCTGGTCGGCAAAACCGGCGTCGAGCGCAACATCCGCGATCACGCGCCCGCGCCTGAGTTGCGCGCGGCTGTACTGAATACGCCGGTTGATCAGGTAAGCGTGCGGCGTCATGCCGTAGCGTTGCTTGAAAGCGCGAATCAGATGCGACGCGGACAGATCAGCCGCCTCGCAAATATCCTCCAGCTTCAGCGACCGCGTGCAGTTTTCAGCGATGAATTCGGCTGCGCGCGTGAGCTGGCGGCTCGCGTCGTGATCCGGCAAGACCGCCGGATTCAGCTTGTTTTGTACTTCGGAGAAAAAGGTGATGGCCGCGCTTTGCTTGCGCAATGTGTCGGTGTCATCGTCGACGAGAATCGCATGCAGCCGGTTTAATCCGTCGAACAATTCCGCGTCCGTGGACATGGTCTGCGAGAACGCGCGAAACGCGTGGTTCTCGCCGAAACCCAACTCGTGTTGCAGGCCCGTGAGCCATGCCACGTCGACATGCATCATGCGATATGACCAGCGCTCGTCAGCAACGGGATTGCACGCATGCACGTCGTCGGGGTTCATCATGACGACTGCGCCTGCGCCGATCCATTCACGCGCGTGGCGGTTCAGATACTCGCTACGTCCACCCGTGACGGCGCCGATCGAAAACGTTTCGTGCGAGTGTTTGGCGTAGCAGACGTCGCGACCGTCTTCAATGGAGCGCACCTCGATAAACGGCAACGTATCATCGCGCCAGAACTGCGGCGCGGAAGCGCTTTTCGCTCGAAGTGCCGCCTCCGTGATCTCGTTCATCCGCGCGTTCTCCGATGGTTGCGTCGACCTCGCCGCAGCAAGGCCTACGTATCGTAGCTGTCAAACGCACCATCAACAAGCGGACTTACGAGCAACCTGGATATCGCGGCGCGTGCGGACACGCGCGACAAATTACTTCGCCGTCACGTCGATGTTGCCAAGATATTTCGTGGCCAGCGTCTTCACCGTGCCATCGGCCTGCACCTTCGCGATCGCCGCATTCAGGCGGTCACGCAGCGCCGTATCGCCCTTGCGAATCCCGTATGCAATGCCGCTGCCGAGAATCTTGTCGTCGCGCACCGGTTCACCCACGAAGGCGTAACCACTGCCGCTCGGCTTCGATAGAAAACCTGTCTGGCCGGCCGGCGCCAGCACGAGCGTCGCGTCGAGACGGCCCGCCACGAGATCTGTATAAACCTGGTTCTGGTCCTGATACGGCACGACGCTCACGCCCGCCGATTCCCAATGCGTCTTCGCGAAGGTTTCCTGAATCGACGCCTGCAATACACCCACGCGCTTGCCCTTCAGCGAGGCCGGCGTCGGCAGCAGACCGCTGTCGCGTTTGGCGATCAACTGCGTCGGCACGCGATACACGACGGTGGTGAAATCGATCGCCTGACGGCGTTGTTCGGTCGCGTTCATCGCCGAATTGATCGCGTCGAACTTGCGGCCTTGCAGCGCGGGAATCAGCCCGTCGAACGAGGTCTCGACCCATTTGCACGTCATCTTCGCGGCGACGCAAACCGCGTTGCCGACATCGATATCCAGACCCTGCAACTCACCGTTCGGGCCTTTCGATTCGAATGGCGGATATTGCGCTTCGAGGCCGAAACGCAACGTATCGGCAGCGCTTGCACCCGACGACGCCGCGAACGATGCGAACACACAGGCCAGCGCCAAAAGAGGCTTGAGCAATTTCATAGCAGATCCCTGTCCCTTCGAATTTGTTGTCACGCCGTCCCGCGGCGCGCTGATGCGTGCCCGCGCGACGATCATACTGCGTTCAAAAATGCAGCCGTCGCGTGTTGCCGCTGCCTATCCGATCAGATCTCGCAGAGACGCCGCGCGCCTTCGATCAAGGTCGCATCGTCCTTCGAGAAGCTCAGGCGGATCAAGCCGGAGTCCGTACCGTCGGTATAAAACGCCGACAGCGGAATGGTCGCGACACGTGCGTCGCGAATCAGCCGCAGCACGAAATCGCTGTCGCTTTCCTCGGAGAAACCACGAAAACGCGCGAGCATGAAGAAGCTGCCTTCGCTCGGCAACAACTCGAAGCGCGAATCGCGCAGTGCCTCGGTGAGCAGATCGCGCTTCTTCTGATAGAACGCGGACAAGCCGAGATAGCTCTCGCGATTGGCCAATGCGTCGACAAACGCGTATTGCATCGGCGTATCGGCGGAAAACACCATGAACTGATGGACTTTGCGAATCTCGTCCATCAACGCCGCGGGCGCGAGGCAATAGCCGACGCGCCAGCCGGTTACGTGATACGACTTGCCGAACGACGAGACGATCACGCTGCGTTCCGCGAGTTCGGAATGACACGCCATGCTTTGATGCTTTGCGCCGTCGAACACCACGTGCTCGTACACCTCATCGGCGAGAATCACGATATCGGTGTTGCGCGTAATGGCCTTCAGGCGCTCGACGTCGGCTTCGCTGAAAACGGTCGCAGTCGGATTGTGCGGGGTGTTGATGATGATCATGCGGGTCTTCGGCGTGATCGCGGCAGCGACCTCGTCCCAGTTCACGCGGAAGTCGCTCAAGGACAGCTTGATCGCAACCGGCGTGGCGCCTTGCAGCCGCACGATCGGACCGTAGCTGTCGAATGAGGGCTCGAAGTAGATCACTTCATCGCCGGGATGCACCAGTGCGCTGATCGTCGAATACAGCCCTTCGCTCGCGCTGGCGATCACGGTGACTTCGCTGGCCGGGTCGTAGCGCACGCCGTACAGCGTGGCGACCTTGTCGGCGAGCGCTTCGCGCAAGGCGGCGATGCCGGCCATCGGCGCGTACTGGTTATGACCGGCGCGCATGGCTTGAGCGACGCCATCGATCAGTTTGGCGTCCGGCGCGAAATTCGGCGCGCCTTGCGACAGATTCAGCGCATCGTGCTGAGCGGCCAGCTGGCCGATCACGGTAAAAATCGTCGTGCCTACGTCAGGCAACTTCGAGCGGGCTTGCGTGGCGCTCTGCATAAGGCTTTCTCCCTTTCTCCATCCGGTAGCGAATTCATGGAACGGCCAGCTGCGCGGCGGTCCCTTCCGGTTTGGTGATTAGGCATCAGCCAAAGAACCGTCACAATCGAAACTTTGTCATGCGCGGCATGCATTTACGTCATGGCTCACGCGAAGGCGCGCCGCCACGGGCAAAGCCGGTCAGATCGGCACTTTCGGGGAAGAAACGAGGCTGCGTAAGGAACGCGGAAAACTGTGAGGTATGACGTAATGTGATGCGGCCGGACTCGAGCGGGCGCTCGCGACCGGCCTCGCCGTCTATCAGGCCTCGTCCATCAGGCGAACTTTGACCTTCTTGCCCTTCACCTTGCCGGCGCTGAGCTTGCGCAACGCTTCACGCGCGACACTGCGCTCCACCGCCACATAAGTGGACATTTCCGTCACGTTGATCTTGCCGATCTGCGAGCCGGCGAAACCCGCCTCGCCGGTCAGCGCGCCGAGCACGTCACCGGGACGGATCTTTTCCTTGCGGCCGCCGAGAATCTGCAGCGTTTCCATGGGCGGCAACAGTCGCTCATTGCTCGCCGCCGTGAGTTCGGACAGCTTGTGCCATTCGACCTCGCGCTTTTGCGCCTGTTCGAGACTGCCGACACGGCCCATCTCGTTCATGCTTGCCAGACTCAGCGCCCAGCCGTCCTGATCGGCGCGGCCCGTGCGGCCGATCCGGTGGACGTGCACTTCCGGATCCGGCGTCACGTCGACGTTGATCACGGCTTCGAGTTGCGCGATGTCGAGACCGCGCGCGGCGACGTCGGTGGCCACCAGCACCGAGCAGCTGCGGTTGGCGAATTGGATCAGCACCTGATCGCGTTCACGCTGGTCGAGTTCGCCATGCAGCGCGAGCGCATGGAAACCCTGTGCGCGCAGCACGTCGAGCAGATCGCGGCATTGCTGCTTGGTGTTGCAGAACGCCAGCGTACTCACCGGACGATAGTGATTCAGCAGCAGACCGACGGCATGCAGCCGTCCGTCTTCGGTCACTTCATAGAAGCGCTGACGAATCTTGGTGTTGTCGTGCCGCTCGGCGAGCTTCACTTCCTTCGGATTGCGCAGGAACTGCTGGCTCAGTTTGACGATGCCTTCGGGATACGTCGCCGAAAACAGCAGCGTCTGACGTTCTTTCGGGCATTGCTTCACGACGGTCGCGATATCGTCGAAGAAACCCATATCGAGCATGCGGTCCGCTTCGTCGAGCACCAGCGTATTGAGCGACTGCAGCGGCAGGCTGCCGCGCTCGAGGTGATCCATGATGCGGCCCGGCGTGCCGACCACGATGTGCGCACCGTGTTCGAGACTCGCAGTTTGCGGACGCATCGGCGTGCCGCCGCACAGCGTCAGCACCTTGATGTTTTCTTCGGCGCGCGCGAGACGGCGGATTTCCTGCGTGACCTGGTCGGCCAGTTCGCGCGTGGGGCAGAGCACCATCGCCTGCACGGCGAAGTTGCGCACGTCGAGGCGCGCCAGCAGCGCGAGCGAAAACGCCGCGGTCTTGCCGCTGCCGGTTTTCGCCTGGGCGATCAGATCGTGGCCGGCGAGCGCGATCGGCAGGCTCGCGGCCTGAATCGGCGTCATCTCGACGTAGCCGAGCTGCGTCAGGTTGGCGAGCGTCGCGGGCGGCAGCGCTAGCTGGCTGAACGGCGCGCCGGCGGTAGTGGGACTGTTCATAAGGGTGATGGCTCGCAATCGGATAAAGCGGCTAAGGCGGCAAAGGGCAAGAGACTTATTCGGCTATGGGGCCGGTGTCAGGACGGCCTTCCATCTGCTCGTACAGCACCGAGCCATCGTCGCCGTCAAAACGCTCGACGTAATTGCGCGCGCCGCACATCGGACAACGGAACAGGAGGCCCTGTCCTTCGTTCTTGATGACGACGTCCGATTGCTCCCACTGCGCCTGGCAGGACTGGTTTCTACAGGTAAACACGTTGATTCTCCAACTGGATTCGATTGCTTATCCGGCGAGCCGCACGAACGGCCCGGCCGTGAATGGGACGGTTGCTGCCAAACTGGCGACGGCTAGAGCACGTCAACCCAGATGCGTATGCCGCGCACGCGGCGCGCTCACATCCATGTCGGTGAGACCCTGCACGATGCCGCAGTCTTCCACGGCCTGTTCGCCGTGGCATTGCTCGCGCAAGGTGGTCAATTGCGCTTTCAACTGCTTCAGTTCGTCGATGCGCGTGTCGACGTGCGCAATGTGCTCGTCGATCAAGGCATTGATGCCGCCGCAGCCGTCCGCCGGTGCGTCGGTTAGACGCAGCAGCGCACGGATTTCGTCGTGGGTCATGTCGAGCGCGCGGCAATTACGGATGAAACGCAGCCGTTCGACGTGCTTCGCCGTGTAACTGCGATAATTGGCCTCGGTGCGCTCCGCTTCGGGCAACAAGCCCTCTTTTTCGTAGAAACGGATGGTTTCGGTCGTGCAATGGGCGATTTTCGCCAATTCGCCGATTTTCATGGACCCTCCGGATGGCGGCCTTGACCTTGTAGTGGCTTCAGGGTGTTTACTAGACCACAAATCGAACCAGGAAGCCACCATGCCTCAAACCGACCACGCCGATGCCGACCGCCTCGAACGGGTGAAAGTCCATGCGGACGGGCACGAAGGGCATGCCCATGCCCACGACGCGAGCTGCGGTCATAGTCACGATGCGCATGATCACGACCATGCTCATGACGGCCACGGCCACAGCCACGCGCACGCCCACGGTGATGCAGGCTCGGCGTGCTGCGGAACAGGCACAGCCGCAGCCGTAGCTGCGTCGATCCCGCTGGCGCCTTCCGAAGCCATCGGCAGCAACGTGCGCACCCCCATCCGCATCATGCAGATGGATTGCCCGACCGAAGAAGCGCTGATCCGTAAGAAATTCAGCCGCATGCCGCACGTGCGCAGCATGGACTTCAACCTGATGCAGCGCGTCTTGACGATCGTCCACGCGCCGGAGGCGCTCGACCCGATCCTCGCCGCGCTGCGTTCGCTCGACTTCACGCCCGAACTCGCGGACGCCGGCCCGGACGCCGCGCCCACGCCCACGCCGCACGCGCCGCCCAAGCCGTGGTGGCCGCTGGCGCTCGCCGGTGTGGCGGCGGCAGGCTCAGAGGCCGCTGGCTGGCTCGGCGCGCCTGCCTGGCTGCCAGCGGGTCTGGCGATCCTCGCCATCCTCTCCTGCGGCCTCACGACGTACAAGAAGGGCTGGCTCGCCATCCGCAACGGCAACCTGAACATCAACGCGCTGATGAGCATCGCCGTGACCGGCGCGCTAATCCTGCGCCAATGGCCGGAAGCCGCGATGGTGATGGTGCTCTTCACCATCGCCGAACTGATCGAGGCGAAATCGCTCGACCGCGCCCGCAATGCGATCCAGGGTTTGATGCAACTCACGCCCGAACAGGCGAGCGTGCAGCAACCCGACGGCAGCTGGCGGTCAATGGAACTCAAGGCGATCGCGCTCGGCGCCGTGGTTCGCGTGAAACCGGGCGAGCGGATCGCGCTCGACGGCGAGATCGTAACGGGCCGCTCGAGTGTGGACCAAGCGCCGATCACCGGCGAAAGCCTGCCGGTCGACAAGGCGGTCGGCGACGCGGTGTTCGCCGGCACGATCAACCAGACCGGCTCGTTCGACTATCGCGTCACCGCCGCGGCCAGCAACACGACACTCGCGCGCATCATCCACGCAGTCGAGGAAGCGCAGGGCACCAAAGCGCCGACGCAGCGTTTCGTCGATCAGTTCGCGCGCGTGTATACGCCGATCGTGTTCGCCGTCGCGCTCGCCGTGGCCGTCGTGCCTCCGCTGCTGTTCGACGGGTCGTGGCAGGCGTGGGTCTACAAGGCGCTGGTGATGCTGGTGATCGCGTGCCCGTGCGCGCTCGTCATCTCGACGCCGGTGACCATCGTCAGCGGTCTTGCCGCGGCGGCCCGCAAAGGCATTCTGATCAAGGGCGGCGCTTATCTCGAGCAGGGCCGCAAACTGACCCGGCTCGCGCTCGACAAAACCGGCACGATCACTCACGGCAAGCCCGTGCAAACCGAGTTCGAAATACTCGCCGAGATCGACGCCGTGCGTTGCCGCACGCTGGCGGCGAGCCTCGCGGGGCGTTCCGATCATCCCGTATCGATGGCACTCGCGGCGGCGGCAAAGGCCGACGGCCTGGCCAACGTCACCGTCGACGCCTTCGAGGCGCTCACGGGACGCGGCGTGCGCGGCGAGATCGACGGCGCGCCGTACTGGCTCGGCAATCACCGGCTGGTCGAAGAACTCGGGCGCTGTTCCGCGCCGCTCGAGGTGCGGCTGGACGCGCTCGAAAGCCAGGGCAAGAGCGTCGTGATGCTGGTGGACGCCGAACGCGTGCTCGCCCTCTTCGCGGTCGCCGATACGGTGAAGGAGACGAGCCGCGCCGCCATCGCCGAATTGCAGCGGCTCGGCGTGGGCACGGCCATGCTCACCGGCGACAACCCGCACACCGCCGCCGCAATTGCGCAGCAGGTCGGTATCGACGAAGCGCGTGGCAATCAGCTGCCGGAAGACAAGCTGAACGCGGTCGCGCAGTGGTCGAACGACGGCGCGACGGTCGGCATGGTCGGCGACGGCATCAACGACGCGCCCGCGCTGGCGCGCGCCGACATCGGCTTCGCGATGGGCGCGATGGGCACCGACACGGCAATCGAAACCGCGGACGTCGCGTTGATGGACGACGACCTGCGCAAGATTCCGTCGTTCATTCGTCTTTCGAAGGCGACGCATTCGGTGCTGGTGCAGAACATCACGCTCGCGCTCGGCATCAAGAGCGTCTTCCTCGTGCTGGCCGTGACCGGTCTGGGCACGATGTGGATGGCCGTGTTCGCCGATGTGGGCGCGAGTCTGCTGGTGGTCGCGAACGGGCTGCGATTGTTGCGCAGGTAAGGGCGTGGTAGGTGTTGTGGTTTGACAAAGGGAGACGCGAAGTTCTGCCGACAGTGCGGAACCGCAACACAGGTTTGAAGCAGGGACGATGACCCGCGCCTGTGGCTGAGAAAGTCCGGTCAGACTAGTGTGCCAACGCAGCGGCGTTAACCGCGCTGCCCATGTCCACGCGAGCGCCGATTGCCGCCTTCAACGTATCCGAAGGCCGCATGCCGAACAGCTTCCGGTAATCGGTTGCGAACTGGCTCAAATGCCAGAAGCCCCACGCCGCCGCAACATCCTGCACCGATCGTGATTCACGCGACGCGTTCGACAGATCGCGCCGCGCCCCATTCAGGCGAATTGCGCGCAGATACGTGGCGGGCGCCATGCCCAGCACGTCTTGAAAGCAGTATTGCAGCGTGCGCCGGCTCACATGCAGTTGCTCGCACAACTCCGGCACGCTCACCGCCCGCTCGCGATTGGCCAGCACATAGTCGCGCGCTTCCGACACGATCGACTGACGGCGCGGACGCGCCGGCATCGCAACCGGCTCCGAGGCAGGCAACGCGCCGACGTCGAAGAGCAAAGCCAGCACCGACGCCTGCAGATTGTTGCGCGCGACCGAAGACAGCGGCGTGCCGCGCGCCGCGCCATCGTCGAGCAATTGGCGCAGCGTGGCACACAACTGCTGCTTGCGAGCCATGCCGATCGGCACGACTTGCGTGTTCGGCACGTGATCGGCCAGACCGACGCGCTCCACTTCCGCCGCGTAACGGCGCAGCACTTCTCCTTTGACCACTACGCCAAAAATCTCATAACCCGCCGACGTCAGCAGTTCAAATTCGATGCCGCCCGGACGAAAACGCGAGCGCATCGCCGGCAATCACCTGCGCGTCGATGCGCCCCGAACCCGCCGGGCACGTCGGAATGCCGAACCAGTACGCGTCCTTCTGCACTTCGCAGGTTTGCCGCAACGTGTGGCTGGTCGTTTCGACGAACACCTGCATGTGGTCGAGGCACAACTCTGTCAAGCCGCCGACAAAACTCCCCGCCGTCAGCTGGTCATAGGTCTGGCTCCAGCCGTGGAGATTGCGCGCCTGCTCGTCGGCATCGTGCGCGACGCAGGTCTGCACGCGGAAGCTCGGCTGCGGCGTGAGCGTCGGACTGGACAGGGTGTCGCTGAGAGTGTCAATCGTCATACCGGATCTGCCCAAACGGAATATCGAGGAGGATCGAAGGCAAGGAGAAGGCAATTCCCATGCCGAACGGATTGGACACCTGCTCACGCCTTTGCATCGGCAGACATCAAACCCTCTGTTCAATTGGTGAACAGCGCTGCACACACTGCTCAGAAACGAAACGCTCAGCTTACGCCGGTTGAACAGCGCGACGCCCCATGCCGTGCGCGAGTGCCTTCTACGCGTGCAAGGGTCACCAGCGCGGTGCATTGGCACACTTCTGGCTCTAGCCTCACGCGGCCAAGCGATATATCGAGCCGAATATAGCCCATTCAAACATGTGAGGAGCACACAGATGAATCACGCAGAGATGCAATTTCTGACCACCGAATTCCCGTACAAGAAGCAGTATGCGAATTTTATCGGCGGCGAATGGGTGAAGCCTGCGGGCGGCGAGTACTTCGATAACGTGTCGCCGATCACCGGCGAAGCGTTTACGTCGATTCCGCGTTCGCGCGAAGCCGACATCGAACTCGCACTCGACGCCGCGCATCGTGCGAAAGCAGCGTGGGGAAAAACCTCAGTCGGCGATCGCGCGAACATCCTGAACCGCATTGCCGACCGGATGGAAGCGAACCTGCAACGTCTCGCCGTGGCCGAGACGATCGACAACGGCAAGCCGTTGCGCGAAACCATGGCCGCCGACATTCCGCTCGCCATCGATCACTTCCGTTATTTTGCCGGCGCCGTGCGCGCGCAGGAAGGCTCGATCTCCGAGATCGATCACGACACCGTTGCGTATCACTTTCATGAACCGCTCGGCGTGGTCGGCCAGATCATTCCGTGGAATTTCCCGATCCTGATGGCCGTGTGGAAGCTCGCGCCCGCACTCGCCGCCGGCAACTGTGTCGTGCTCAAGCCGGCCGAGCAAACGCCCGCTTCGATTCTCGTGCTCGCCGAACTGATTCAGGACTTGCTGCCCGCAGGCGTGCTGAACGTGGTGAACGGTTTCGGCCTCGAAGCCGGCAAGCCGCTCGCTTCCAGCAAGCGCATCGCCAAGATCGCGTTTACCGGCGAGACCACGACCGGTCGTCTGATCATGCAGTACGCGAGCCAGAACATCATTCCTGTCACGCTCGAACTCGGCGGCAAGAGCCCGAACATTTTCTTCGACGACGTGATGAACGCCGACGACAGCTATTTCGACAAGGCGCTCGAAGGCTTCACGATGTTTGCGCTGAATCAGGGCGAAGTGTGCACGTGTCCGTCGCGTGTATTGATCGATGAAAAGATCTACGACCGCTTCATGGAACGTGCGCTAAAACGGGTCGCGGCGATTACGCAAGGGCATCCGCTCGACACCAAAACGATGATCGGCGCGCAGGCCTCGCAGGAACAGCTGGAAAAAATCCTCTCGTATGTCGACCTCGGCAAGCAGGAAGGCGCCGAATGTCTGATCGGCGGCGAACGCAATGCGCTCGACGGTGAGTTGAGCAAAGGCTATTACGTGAAGCCGACCGTCTTCCGCGGCCACAACAAGATGCGCATCTTCCAGGAAGAGATCTTCGGACCGGTGGTATCCGTCACGACGTTCAAGACCGAAGAAGAAGCGCTCGAAATCGCCAACGACACGCTCTACGGTCTCGGCGCCGGCGTGTGGACACGCGACGGCACGCGCGCCTATCGCTTCGGCCGGCAGATTCAGGCAGGCCGCGTGTGGACCAACTGCTATCACGCTTATCCGGCACATGCGGCGTTCGGCGGCTACAAGCAGTCGGGCATCGGCCGTGAAAATCACAAGATGATGCTCGACCACTATCAGCAGACCAAGAACCTGCTGGTCAGCTATAGCGACAAGCCGCTCGGTTTCTTCTAAGCGTCGCGTTCCTGTTCGAGCGGGCCGCATTGCGCGGCTCGCTCTTTTTTCTGCGAGGGCATGTGATGGCCGATGAGAAAGAAGTCGCCCGCGTGATCGCAACGCCTGCCGCTGTCGAATTGATCGACAAGTTGCGCGCCGAGCATGGCGAGGTGCTGTTCCATCAATCCGGTGGATGCTGCGACGGCAGCGCACCAATGATGTTTCCTCAGGGTGAGTTCATGGTCGGCTCGTCCGATGTCAAACTCGGCACGATTGCGGGCGTGCCGTTCTATATGAGCGAATCGCAGTTCGAGTACTGGCAACACACGCAGTTGATCATCGACGCTGTGCCGGGAAATGGCGGAATGTTTTCTTTGGAGCGGCCCAGCGGATTGCGGTTCTTGACGCGCTCCCGTCTTTTCGAGGATGAAGAGAATGCGTGGCTGGAAACGCATCCGGTCGAGCGTGTCGATGCCTGATCGTTTACGTTCCGCTCGAGTTTGAATCGTCGCTGACGGCGGGTGCCGATGGTGTACCTGCCAGCAGCGCATCGCTGTCGTCTTTCAGGCCGACGCCGGTCAGACCCAAACGCCTTGCATGCGTCAGCAGATAGTGCAGCTTGTGCGCGGCTAACGGATAGTCGAGTCCTTCGGGACGCACATTCGAAATACAGTTGCGTTGCGCGTCGCTACAGCCCACTTTCGGCGCGTACGTAAGATAAATTCCCAGGCTATCGGGCGAACTCAAACCCGGCCGCTCACCGATCAGCATCACCACCAGTTTCGCATTCAGCAATTCGCCGATCTCGTCACCCAACGCGACGCGCGCCTGGCGTGCGACCACGATCGGGCCGATCTTCCAATCCGCGAGACGGGGAAGGACGGCTTGCAGCAGTGGGATCGATTGCTTCGATGCGGCGAACGCCGAAAGACCATCGCCGATCACGAAGACCACTTCGGGCGAATCGTTCGGCACCGCTGCCAGCGCCACGCGACTCTCTTCCGATAAACGCCGCCCAAGATCGGGACGCCGCAAATAGTGCTCGCGATCCGGCGCGGCGCTATGCACGTCGAGCGTCTTGAAGTTTTGCGCGCGCAATTGCTCGTGCAACACGTCCGTGTCCAGCGGATGATGCACAGCGTCGCGCGCCTGCGCGTGCGACAGGTTGAACGCGAGCAGCGGCGCGGTCGGCAAGCTATTGCCCGCGCGGCCCAACGCGATGCGCGCGTTGGTGAACTGCCGCAGCGCGTTCCACGGATTCTTTTCGAGGAAGTCGCTCATGCGATGCCCATCCAGTCGCGCGCCCCTTCCAGCAAGGGTTGTTGTGTCGATGCGCTGAGCAACGCGCCGCGGGCGTCGGTGATCTGCATCGACTCCAGCCATTCTTCGAATTCCGGCGCGCGGCGCAAACCGAGTACATCCCGTACGTAAAGCGCGTCATGGAAGGACGTGCTTTGATAATTGAGCATGACGTCGTCGGCGCCGGGAATGCCCATGATGAAGTTGATGCCTGCCACGCCGAGCAGCGTGAGCAGGTTGTCCATGTCGTCCTGATCGGCTTCGGCATGGTTCGTGTAGCAGATGTCGCAACCCATCGGCACACCGAGCAGTTTGCCGCAGAAGTGATCTTCGAGACCGGCGCGTGTGATCTGCTTACCGTCGTACAGATACTCCGGCCCGATGAAGCCGACCACCGTGTTCACCAGGAACGGATTGAACTTGCGTGCAACTGCGTAGGCGCGCACTTCGCACGTTTGCTGGTCCACGCCGAAATGCGCATCCGCCGACAACGCGCTGCCCTGGCCGGTTTCGAAGTACATCAAGTTATTGCCGACCGTACCACGCTTTAGCGAGAGTCCCGCTTCATACGCTTCCTGCAGCAGCGCGAGCGAAATGCCGAAGCCCGCGTTCGCTTTCTCCGTGCCCGCAATCGACTGAAACACCAGATCGACCGGCGCACCTTTTTCAATTGCGGCAATCGTATTGGTGACGTGAGTCAGCACGCACGATTGCGTCGGCACCTGATAGCGTTGGCGGAAGTCGTCGATCATCAGCAACAACTTGGTGATCGCGGCGAGATTGTCGCTGGCCGGGTTGATGCCGATCATCGCGTCGCCGCAACCGTACATCAGGCCGTCGAGCATCGAGGCGGCGATGCCTTTGACGTCGTCGGTCGGATGATTCGGTTGCAAACGCACCGACATGTGCCCCGGTAAACCGACCGTGTTGCGAAAGCGCGTGATCACCGGACGTTTGCGCGCCGCCGCGATCAAATCCTGATTGCGCATCAGTTTGGACACCGCGGCGACCATCTCCGGCGTGAGGCCCGCGGTGATACGCGTGAGCGCGTCGGCATCGGTCGTGCTGCTCAACAGCCAGTTGCGAAAGTCACCGACTGTGAGGTGAGATATCTCAGCGAATGCCTGCGGCGAATGATCGTCGATCACGAGACGCGTGACTTCGTCGCTTTCATAGGGAATCAGCGCTTCGTTGAGGAAGGTGCGCAGCGGCACTTGCGCGAGCGCCATCTTGGCCGCGACGCGTTCTTCCTCGCTCGCTGCCGCCACGCCCGCGAGCTGGTCGCCGGAGCGTTGCGGGCTGGCCTTCGCCATCAGGGTTTTCAGATCGGCAAAGCGATACGTGCGGCTGCCGATCGTCTCGGTGTAGCTCATCTTTACGACTCCATCGCCGCTGCTCGCGCAGCGGCTCGATCCGTCATTCCTCGAGCAAGGCGTCCGCCGGCGCGGCTTCGCGTTGATGGCGCGTCATCAGGAAGTAGACGTAGCCCAGCGCGAGAAAGATTGCGAACACGATCGCCACCAGAAAATTGAAGTAGACCATCGTCGCCAGACAGATGACCGCGGCCACCAGCGCGAACGCCGGAAAGACCGGAAACAGCGGCGCGCGGAACGGTCGCTCCATGTTCGGCTCGGTGCGGCGCAGCTTGAACAGCGACAACATGCTGATGATATACATCACGATAGCCCCAAATACGGACATCGTCACGATGTTCGCCGTCAGCGTCTGACCGCCGAACTGGATCAGCTCGTCGCTATAGATCGCCGCAATGCCGACCACGCCGCCCGCAATGATCGCGCGATGCGGCGTCTTGAAGCGCGGGTGCACCTTCGAGAGCCACTCCGGCAGATAGCCGGCGCGAGCCAGCGCGAAGATTTGCCGCGAATAGCCGAGGATGATGCCGTGAAACGACGCGACGAGTCCGAAGAGACCCAGCCACACCAGCATATGCATCCAGCCGCTATGTTCGCCGACGATGAATTTCATCGCCTGCGGCAGCGGATCGTTGATGTTCGACAGCTTGGTCCAGTCGCCCGCCGCGCCGGCAAACACCATCACGCCGATGGCGAGCACCACCAGCGTCAGAATGCCGGCGACGTAGGCAATCGGAATCGAACGTTTCGGGTTTTTGGCTTCTTCGGCAGCCATGGCCACGCCTTCGATCGCGAGGAAAAACCAGATTGCGAACGGAATTGCCGCGAACATCCCGTGAAACGAGCCCATGCTGAAGGTGTCGGCGCCGGACCAGCCGCCTTTGGTGAAGTTCGACCACTGAAAACCCGGCGACACGACGCCCATGAAAACCAGCAGTTCGAAGATCGCGAGCAGCGTCACGCACAACTCGAACGCCGCGGCAATCTGCACACCGACGATATTCAGCGCCATAAAGATGAGATACGCGCCCATCGCCGCGTGTTTCGGTTCGAGACCCGGAAACTGCACGTGCAGGTACGCGCCGATCGCGAGCGCAATGGCCGGCGGTGCAAACACGAATTCGACAAGCGTCGCCGCGCCTGCCAGATAACCGCCGGTTGGGCCGAACGCGTGGCGGGCGTAAGCGAACGGGCCGCCCGCGTGCGGAATCGAGGTGGTGAGTTCCGTGAAACTGAAAATGAACGTCGTATACATCGCGGCAATGAAGATCGCCGTGATGACGAAGCCGAGCGTGCCGGCGCTCGCCCACCCATAACTCCAGCCGAAATACTCGCCGGAAATGACGAGACCGACCGCGATGCCCCACAGTTGCCACGTGCCGAGCGTCTGCTTCAACTCGTGATGCGTGACTTTGCCGACGTGCTGATTTTTGGACTCTGATTTCATCGGGAGCTCCCTGATGGTGCCGCCGGCTCGACGCCGCAAGGCTTTGCGGTGCATTGGGCGGACAGGCTTCAGCCGATAGTAGTGAGCCATTATTCGAAGTGTTATCGAAATTCGGCAAAGTTCTGGCGGCGTAGTGTCAGTGGGTGCTTAATTGCGCGTCGCGTCAACGGTGAAGTTCGCAGGATTTGGTAAATGGGGACGTGGTACTTTCGTTCGCATCCGTTCGACAATTTTTGTGCTCATTTCGTGTTCAGCAGCCATGACCGAATCAGGTAATCGAGCTCGCTATGAAACCCGGCTCGGCCGCGTGCTCGACCATATTTACGATCATCTCGACGAGCCGCTCGACATCGGTCGTCTGGCGGAAATTGCCTGTCTGTCGCCGTACCACTGGCACCGGATTTATCAGGCGATGTATGGCGAGACGGTGGCCACCACCGTGCGGCGTTTACGGCTGCATCGCGCGGCCGGCTATCTGGCGAACGATTCCATGCCGATTGCGGAAATTGCCGAGCGCTCCGGCTACAGCAGTCTGCAATCTTTTTCCCGCACTTTTCGCGCGGCGTTCGGCATGCCGCCTGCGCAGTATCGCAAGCAAGGCACCCATAGCCGGTTTCGGCCGGCGCTATCAGGAGACGATCAAATGACGATGCGTGAAGTGGTGATTCGTCACGTGGAGCCGATGGCGGTTTTGTCGGTGGATCACGTTGGACCGTATATGCAGATCGGCAAGGCGTTCGACGCGCTGTTCGGCTGGCTCGCAAAACACAATTTACTCGCGGCTGAGATGCGCATGATCGGCATTTACTACGACGACCCTGGCGTTGTTGCGGAGAGTGAGTTGCGGTCGAAGGCTGGGGTGTTGTTGCCGCATCCGGTTCAGGCGTCCGTGACGGTGAGTCCGCCGGTTTCCGTGGCGCATGTGAAGGGCGGTGAGTATGCGGTGTTGCGACATCAAGGACCGTATAGCGATATGCGTGCCGCATATGAGTGGTTGTACGGGACGTGGCTCGTGCAGTCCGTGCGAGAAGCGGCCGACGCGCCGGTGTTCGAGGAGTATCTGAATAGCCCGAAGGATACGGCGCCAGCCGATCTCATCACGGAGATCTGTTTACCGCTGGTTTGAGGGTTTGCCTGCCCGGTGCTCGCTTGTGCAGCGTGCTGCGCGGATGCTTCTCTGGTTTTTATAGTCTTTGTATATGTATACGTAGTAATAGTTAACAAGCCTCGTATCTTTCTGTGGATAACTTGAAACTTCGTTTACGGATCAACGCACTGCGGAATCGATAACCCTGCGGAGGGTGCGCGGACAGGAACACGGAGCCAGGGAAAACTTTTGTGCGACCTGGCGACGTCGCGTTTTTATCAAGGTTCCACCCACAACGTGTTAGACGGCTTGTACAAAAGTTGTCCAGAGGGGGCTGTGGATAACTCGAGGGGCGTGGCGTCGCGCAACCGCACCGCGTTGGTCCGGCGTGAACTGCGCTGCGCCCGTCCGTTCGACGACGCGACCGTCAGATTGTCGCCATCCGTCTATGGCGAAAAGTCGCTTCGTACTGCCAATGCGTTGACAAGCTCCGGGCGGCTCGCTTATTGTCGCCACGCGGGACGGCTGGTCAAGCACGCCTCTCAGTTGAAATCCACTCGGCAAGTCACACTGTTTTCATTGCACTACTATCTGCGGACTTGCTTCGAACGGGCGCATCCGAATCCTTGGTTGATCGATGCATCTTGTATCGAAACTCGACCCGACTTGTTGCAATTGAAAATGTCGAAAGCTCCGGATCGAACTTATAATCCATTAGCCATCCGCCCGGAGATTGAACGCATGCATTTGCCATTGCCAAAGTTCGTTAAGCTTACAGTTGTCCCGCTGACGGTATTCGCATTTTCTTTCCCGGCATGCAGCCAGACTGGCCAATCTCCTGAAGTCACAGCACTCGTCAAAAAATCGCTCGCGGATATGATTTTCGTGAAGGGCGGGACCTTCACGATGGGAGATTTCGGTCCGCAAGTGACACCGGAAAAACTTCCATTTACGTCGCAGCAGGAAAACAAACCTGCTCATTCGGTGACGCTGGATAGTTTTTCGATCAGCAAGTACAAGGTCACGTACGCAGACCTCGATATCTATACCGCTGCGACGGGCAAATCATCGTGGCCGCAAGACAAAGCGGATCGGCAATACAGGGCCGCCGACCACCCGGCCGGCGTTCCGTGGCAGATGGCCAAAGACTATTGCGAGTGGCTTGGCAAGCAAAGCGGCGCGCCGGTCGATCTGCCTACTGAAGCGCAATGGGAATATGCCGCCCGTTCGGGTGGCAAGCCGGTCATTTTCGGAACGAACAACGGCAAGTACGAAGCGGATCACAACCTGCCATCCGCCGATACGGTCGAGCAGAAGTACACGCCTGATACCGCCGTTTCACAATATGTTTATCCCGTCGGCAAATATCCGCCGAACGCCTTGGGTCTTTACGACATCGGTGTCGACGGTCGAGACTGGGTCAACGACTGGTTCGCCCCGGACTACTATGAACACTCACCGGCGAAGAATCCCACGGGACCGGCGAACGGGACCATGAAAGTGATTCGTGGCGCGGAAGGCGACAACTCCGAAACCGCCATGACGGTTTATCGCTACAAGGCGCCGCCTGCCGGTTACGTCATCAAAACCAAGGACGGGCGCACGTTAGGACCCACGGCTGTCACGCTGACCTTCCGCTGCGCGGTGCAAAAGACCAGCCCTCTGTGAATTTCGCGGCGCGCCGTCAGACCACCCGCACGTCCGGCATGTTGTCGTAAAACGGGTGTCTGCCCACGGCAGCCTGGAACTGGTAATCGGTCGAGTCGACCTGCGCGACGGCATAGCCAGGCGTGGGGTCGACTTTCAGCATCGCTTGCAGGCTGTCGTAGTAATCGTCAATTTCTTTCCCGTCTCCCGCAGGAGCGCTCGTCAGCGACATCTCGAGAAATTCCTTCAGCTGTTGTCGCCGCACAGTAACGTCGCCGGTGCGCCCCTGCGGATGGATGTGCTGGACGACGTTGTTCAGATCGTGTTTGGTGTGCGACCACTTGAGGATCTGCTTCACAGCATCCTTGCGATTCCCGTACCACCGACCGTACTTGTGATTAGCCATGTCGATGCCATCCGTCGCGTACCAATGGCGAGTCAACTGATAGATCATGATGCCCTTCGCTTCGGGGGTCGCATACTGGAGCATCCATGGATTGCTGAGCACGCGGTTCATCAATTGCACGCGGGCGGCCTCTTTCTCGTATTCCTCGATGAGGTCCGTGAAAAGCCTGTTTATTTCATCGACTTCCTGACCGACGGTCGAGGCCAGATCCTGAATGCCTTGAATGACCATCACCTGAATATGTGAGAAGGCGTTAAAGGCGGTCGTTTCGACGAACTTCAACTTTTGGAAGTTCGCGTGATAAAGCTGGTAGAAGAACCATTTGACGAATTCAGCAATGCGCAGCGCGTCGACCGACACCTCGATGTCGCCTTTCGCTCCAACGCCCAGGCATAGTCCGGCCTTCGCCTTGATTCTGAAACGGCCCGCCGCGTAGCTCACGTCGAGCATGCAGGTAAGCCCGGCGCCCGCCATTGCGGTGATGGTGTCGCCGACCTTGGCGAATGGTTTGTACTTGCCACTCGGTCCTTGCTTCGCCGGCTCCATCCACTCGAGCGCGCCTTCGAGCGACAGATCCGCGCGCGCACCGGCGAATACGTCGAGGTCGGCATTCGCGCTTGGATCGACTGGCTTGCCACCTACCTTGATTTCGCGTTGCTTCGTAGTGGGGTTGTCGACCGCTGCGCCGTACAGACCCAGGTCCTTGCGCTTTTCGTCGCGATAGTCGACGACGACGCCCAACTGCGCGACCATACTTGCGCCCACCATCCCCGACAAGCCGAGTTCACACTTGAATCGAACCGCACCAAGCGGATAAGTCTTGCCGTCATCGCCGTCCAGACTCCACATCCAGCCGGCGATGTCCGGATAGTAGAACGCGCCGGAAACCTTACCTTCGGCGATAGCGAATTCGGCCTGCGCCGACGCCTTGATGGCCACGCGGCCCTTTTGCGGTTGCCACTCCGTGTCCAATCCCGCGCCAGCCAGATATCGCATCAACTGCGCTTTGGCCTCGATGCTGACGTTGTTGCCGAATGCGGTCTGCTTGGGTTTCTCCGTCTCTTTCTTCTCGCCCTCGCCACGTTCCGCCGGTTCTTCCGCGCCAGCGCTGTAACTGAGATCCTTGTTCCACTCTTCCGCCCAAGCGAAAAGCGTCCCCGTCACATGCTTCTCGACGATCTCCGAGGACACTTTGGTCTTTTCGTACAACTGCGACTTGATCTTGCTCTCGCGATTAATGAGCACGCCTTCTTTCAGCTTATCGACGTCGATCTTGTACTTGCCGTTCGCATTTTTCTTGATGAAGCTTTTCGCACCGGTTTCTTTTTCTTCCTTGCGGCCCTTCATGTCTTCGAAAGCAGCGGGCCCGAATTTATGCCAGCCCGCCTTGATCTTGTTCGAGCGTACATAGTGGAGTTTGTACTTGGCGAACTTGACGGATTTTTTTCCATCGCCGTCGATATGAATCGGGATCAACTCGACCATGGTGAGGTCTTTGCTATCCAGCTTGCTGAGCGGCTCCAGTTCCTTTTTTAACGCCTTGTGCGCGGTCTCGCGTTCCTTGAGGGCATCGTCGACGGCGGCCTTGTGCGCCTCACCGGCGCGCGGATCGGACATATGGTTCTGTACGTCCTCGGCATAGGCCTTCAGCACCACGTCGAGCTTCTCATTCGCCTTGTGAAATTTGTCGACGCGGTCATGCAGCAGATTGCATTCGCTTTGCAGACCGCTGACGTCCTCCGCCGGCACGAGAATGAATTCTCCCGTCTCGGGCCGGAAGTAGAGCATGGGCGCCGGATCGTGCGGCACGTGCACGAGACTGTCGGGTGTCGTGTTAGTTGTGCCGTTGCCGTCTGGCGCGTGACTTGTACTCGGAGCGTTCATGGATGTCGGTCTGCTTGAATGGGCGAAAGAATCTGCGCGTCTAAAGGAGGCGCGCGCACTCGTCGGCCGGAATCAGGTATCGAGGAAAACTTTCAGGGCACTCGGCGTGCTCGTCATGATGCGCGAGGTGAGACCCTGTTCATCGGTCATGCCTTCGAACACCTTGCCTTCCGCAGTCTCGACGCGGTAGCGCACGTAGGGAGCGGCCTCGCCTGTGTGCTTGTCGTGAATCTTGAACTGCTCGTTGTACGGGCCTTCGCCGGAGGGGAGCGCGGGCGGCTTGCTCGACAGGCTCGTGGGCCCGGCGAAGGAATGGCTGCTGCCTTTGATATCGATTTTTCCCGGCGCGTGGATTTCGATGTTTCCGTCTTTCAGGCGGATGTACGCGCCGCCACTCGTCAACAAGATGTCCTGCTTGGCAACGACCTCGATTTTTTCCGTCGCCGATAGCAGCTTCAGGCTCTTTTGCGCGGTGATTTCGATGTTGTCGGACTGGGCCTGGATTTCGACTTTGCCCTTCGCCGCGAACAGCTTCATGCCCGCGTTCTGAACGAACAGACTGATTTTTTCGCTGACGCTTGCCAGCAGTGATTTGCCGGTTGCGATGTGTGTGCTCTGACCACTGACCAGATTGACGTGCTCGTTTGCCGCTATATGAACCGACGTCTGCGTTGACATCGCGATGCCTGCAGGCGTTGCGAACAGCATGATCGGTTCCTTGAATGCGTTCGCGCTGCCGGTGCCGCCACCGGCTGTATTGCCTCCGCTGCCTGTCGCCCCCGAGACGCTGTTCTGCGTGGCGTCGGTGAAGGACTTCAGCGAGTCGTAGCCATCTTTCAGGCTCTCGGCCTGATGTGTCTCGCTCGCCCGTGAGAGCGCTTCGATCACGCTTTCGGAATTGGTCAGCTGGCTGTTGGCGTCGCGCACATCGAGCGGCTGGCTCGACGTGCCGTTGGCCGGATGCGCCGTGACGTAAAGACCTTGCGCCGCGCGAACTGCGCCATAGGCATCAGACTTGAGATCGAAACCGCTGCCGAGATACGCACCACGCGAGTTGCCGTTCTGGGCGATCAGATAACCGAGGTGCAGTTGCGCGTTGGTGCTCGAGCTGTAGAGCTGCATGCGGTTCTGGCCGGTGGCATCGTCCATCACCATCTGGTTGTAGCCGCTGCCCTGGTATTCCTTGGACTTGTAGCCGGAGAGAATACCGTTCGAATGCCAGTCCGGCGTTTTCGCGCCGTTGTAGACGCGACCGGTGATGATCGGTCGATCGCAGTCGCCGTCGAGGAACGAAATGATCACTTCCTCGCCGATGCGCGGGACGTGCACTCCACCGTGCCCTCCGCCGGCATTCGATTGGGAAACACGTACCCAGCAGGAGGCGTTTTCGTCGCCGGGATTCAGCCGGTCCCAGTGCATCTGGACTTTGACGCGGTTCAGGGAGTCGGTGAAAACCTCTTCGTTTTGCGGTCCCACCACGGTCGCCGTCTGCATGTGCATTTTCGGCTTGTGATGTTCGAGCGGACTGCGGAACGGGATGGCCTTGCGTTGGGCTTCAACCGTTGCCATGAAGAAGCCTTCGCTGCCGTCCGTCGCTTTGACGATCAGCGCTGGATCGCTCGCATGCTGCGCACGGACCGTAGAGATCGTTTGCTTCAGGCTATGTGGGAAATCCGTCGTGCCGCTCGAGACCGGCAGGTTGTTCTCCACGATCCAGTCGACGGCGATCACCGCAAACTGCCGATCCTGCTGGCTACCCGTACTGTGCTCCGGATGGTCCTGCAGTTCGAACCAGCGGCCGGCGTCGACACGACGCACCGCACCCACGCCGTGGAAACGCTTCGCGCGCGATTCCCACTCTTCCATTCTCACTTTCGAGAGCTGATCACCACGGTCCTGCTTGCCGTACGTGTAGGCGCCTGTGTATTCGTACACTTCGGCCTGCTGCGGCAGGTCACCCTGGGTACCCAGCGTCGGGATCGTGGTGCCTTTCGGATTCGACCCAGTGGACGGCGACTTGTAGTCGAACGTGCGCGTAGTGAGTGAAGTACTTTGCAGCGTGCGCGTGCCGCTCCATTGCACGAAGGCATCGGTTTCGCTGTTGGTGCCCGAGCGGTAGAAATCCACCGTTTGCGGCGAAAGCGGTTGCAGGGTAGCGATATCGTCGGTAATGACCAGCGTGTGCGATTTGCCGTCGGTAGCCTGTTCGAAATAGCCGAACAGGCCTTCCGTTTCCATCAGCCTTTGACAGAAATTCCAGTCATCCTCGAATTGCACGCAGAATGAACGCTGCGGCAACGGGTTTCTCAAGCTGAAGCGGAAAGCACCTTGCGCCTGCGGATGCATATTGAATACATCGGTGAGAATTTCATCGACGGTTTTATCCTGCCAGATGCGTGCATCTTTTCTGAAGCGCAGAAAATGCATCCATGAGACAAAGCCGATCTGATAGCTGGTAATCGCGCTGTCGGAGCCTAAACGACGGGCGGTATGGACATAACCATGGTGCGGGGCGTACGACTGGTCGGTTTGCTGGATCCACAGCGTGACGGGCTGGGCGATCAGCTTCTTGAGTTCGATATTGTCGGTAGTTGAAACCGTATCCAGCGTGAATTCGTAATTACGGCCGATACGGGAATAGCCCACCAGCCTCTGTGGCAGAAGGACGTTCGCGCCCAGTGGTGTATCGAGTTTAAGCAGACGGTCACTCTGCAACAACCCGCCTTTAATTGCCGCGATAATGTCCTGCGCGCCCATACCGCCTCTTTTTATGCAATTCGCGCCCCCGCGCTATCGCGCGATAATACAAAAGATCAGACGTTTACCGCAATCGATTCAATGGAAACAAATGTTAAATCGGAATTTGTTCCGCGCCAATTCGATGCGCACACGAATTCGGTAAAAATAGCGTGCATGCCCGTAAATGGCCCGGCAGCGATATTCTTTCGCTCCTTTTTACTGAGTCTCGTTGCGGATTAGGTTGACCACGGATACACCGGTGATTCGCTAGGCATCGACGGACATCATCTGCTGCGACGACACCAGTCGCGGTGGCGGATGGCAACCGCATATACAGAGATCGTCGCTCAAGGCTGCATGCCTTCCATCCGGTGCGGTCATGATCTGGCGCGGTCCATCGCACTGTATCTTCCCCGTTGTATTGCAAGCGGGACATGC
Organism: Paraburkholderia sp. BL9I2N2; assembly: GCF_004339745.1. GTDB lineage: Bacteria > Pseudomonadota > Gammaproteobacteria > Burkholderiales > Burkholderiaceae > Paraburkholderia. The sequence goes on from NZ_SMGP01000001.1 coordinate 4,304,338, forward strand.
AACCGGATCTCCTTCGTGGGCGACGTCTTTGTCGCTCAATTGAATGGAGGTGGGAACGGCTTGAACAACGCCATTGGCGGTCGTCTTGTCGCCGTTCAGAATCAGATATCGTTTCATGTTATCTCTGGGAGCTGGAGTTTGTGGGCGCTCAGCCGAGTTTTCGGCCTGTCATGTAATCCGCTTACTCTCTGCCTGTGTATGCGACGCTTGTCGTCACACCCATCGAGCGTAGGTCGGCGTGCACCGTAAGCGTCCCCCAGCTAAAGACAAAGGTATCCGCGCCTGTCGTGGACGATACACAAGGCGATTGTGCTTCTGTGGCGATTATTTTCGACAGCGTCTTCTTCTCCTTGACGAGATCTTCCTCGGTCGCCGACCAGTCGAGCTTTTTGGCCACGCCATCGGTCCAGACGAAGTCGAGCATTGCGAGCTTTTTGTCGCAAAAGCGAGCCGTCACGCCGAACGTCTTGCCCCAAACTTTCACGCTCTTGATGCCGTAGTTTTCCCACTCGCCGTACTTCGCCAGTTCCGTTGCTCCTGTCAAAGGCGATTCGTCAGGCGACGGCCTACCCCGAAACAGGTTCGTTGACGCATCGATAGCCAGCGTGCCAGTGGAAAAATCGAACGTAGCCATCTTTCATTAACTCCCAAACTTCAAAACATTGCCGCCGACGAGGCTGCCCTTGTCGGCGCTCGATACGAAATACTGAGTGCCTCCGCCTTTGCCCAGGTTGGGATTGGCGAGCGACTGTCCCTTCGCCACGCAAATGTCCTTGGTGACAACGAATGCCCTTAATTGGCTTCTCATCGGGCGGGCGTCGACTGTATTGCCTGCGTGCGAAATCTGCGTCATATCGTTGTACTCGCGCGCTGACCCGCCTGTGTTGAGAATCGTGCGAGCGTCGGAGAAATAATTACCAGGCAAAGCGGTCGCGATCTTGTCGGGCGGCGCATACGGGTACAACGTGTACAACACTGTACCGCGCTTCAAGACCGTGTTCGTGTAGGAGTCGACTCCGGGATAAGGGTCTTTGCCTTGCCAGCTTCGCGCCTGCGCAGCCGGGTCTTTGCCGGCACAGGGATCCTTCTGGCAGCAATCCTTGTTCGGTGTTTGCGCTTTCTTCTTGAGCCCCAACGGGTCGATCCAGCCCGTGGGATTCGGCGCGTACTGGTACACATTCCCGCCGGCCAGCAGTCCGATCGGATCTTTGGACGTAAAACGTCCGGTGCCCGGATCGTAGTATCGGTGACGGTTGTACGCGAGGCCGGTTTCGTCGTCGTAGTGTTGACCCTGGAAGCGAATTGGATTCCGCACAGCGCTGGCCGTCGCTTTCGACACGCGCGTGATTACATTGAGCGCCTCACCCCAAGCCTTGTATTTGGCTTCCCAGACGACTTCACCGAATTCATCGGTAAGCAGTTGCGGCGTGCCGAGCTGATCGCAGTGGTAGTAAAAGATATGCGCGGGGGGCGGAAGAACGACAGGCTTCAGCAGCGGATCGTCTTCCGGCGCATAGCGATCGGTCTGCTTCCAATCGGGCGTAGCGATACCCGCGATCGCGCCGGAGACGAACTGCGCCAGCGGCACGAACGACCCCGCTTCATATACATAATGCGTGCTGCCTTCATCGGCGCTTTCGTACGCCAGCGTATCGCCGTCCCAGCCGAACGTCGTGCGTTTGCCGTCGACCTCTTTACCGATACGGCGCCCGAACGCGTCGTAGAAATAACGCGCCTCGTGATGGCGCGCCGGCTCAGCAACACTGGCCGCCGTCATCCGGTTGAATTCGTCCCACTCGTAGCGCTGCTCGGCGCCCGCCGAGCGTTTGGAAATCAGGTTGCCGCGGGCATCGTAGGTAAAGTGTGTGCCGGCGTAGTCCTTCAAAAGATTGCCCAGCACTCTCGGTGTCTGCGCCGGCAAGGTACTCGATTGCACACCGCCGCTAGTGCGTGCCTGGGCCGGACTGCCCGGATCGACAATATTGCTCGCCGGATCGAATGCGAAACGTTCGGTCGCAAAAGGGCTCATTGCTTCGATCAGCCGTCCGACGGGATCGTACTGATAACGCGTCACGCCGTCCCGGCTGTCGTCGATCTCTTTCAGTTGCCCCACGGCATCGTACTGATACCGCCGTGCCACGATCGCAGCGGGTGCGCCGGTGCGTTTGAGCGCCTGGGACTCCATCCGTCCGACCGGGTCATAGCGCGTGTTCTGCGCAATCCGGTTCGACAGCGTGCGTTGTGTTTCACGATGCAGGTCGTCGCGCTCGAACTGAATCAATTCCTGTCCGTCGAGCTGCATGCCGTGCACGTGGCCCGTGCCATACACCAGCCAGTCGACGGCATGACCATCGGGCCGCACGGTTTTGATGCGCGTGCCGAGCTCATCGTACTCATGCCGCCACACATAGCTGCGGCGCTCGCCGAATAACGCTTGCGCGTGATGTTCGCGTACCAGATTGCCGACTGGATCGAAGAAGTGCTGCACCCGGCTGACGGCGTTTTGTGCATCGATGAGACGGCCAGTTCCGTCGTACATGAAACGCTCGTCGCCCGCGCCGGCGACGCGCCGCGCGAGGCGTCCACCGCTGTCGTATTCGAGCTGAGTCTTTTGTCCCGCTTCATCGACGGTTTGTAACTGGCCAGTCGCCGCGTCGTAGCCGTACCGGGTCGTCATCCCGTCGAAGCCGATTTCCTCGAGGAGGCGCCCAACCGGATCGTAGTGAAACTGGTAAGTCGCGTGGTTCGAATCGGTGAGTGCGCTCAGCCGTCCGGCGCGGTCGTAGCGATAGCTCAGCAGTTCGCCCGTTGCATCACGACGATGCGCGATTCGCCCGGCGGCATCGTATCCATAGCGGGTGACCTGGTTCAGCGGATCCGTATGCACGAGGAGCCGGCCTTCGGCGTCGTACTCCAGCTTCTCGATTCCCGCGGCAGATTGGACTTGAGCCAGTTGGCCGTTGCCGCCATAGCGATAGGCGACACTCCGCCCGCCCGCGTCTTTGCTCCCGAGCAGGCGGCCTTCTCCATCGTAGGTCCACTGCGTCGTCTTGCCCGAACAATCGGTATAGCTGACAAGGCGGCCCGCGGCATCATAGGCGAGTGCCTTCGCGCCGCCCTTTGCGTCGACGATCTCGGTCGGCTGTCCCTGAGCGTTGTAGCTGTATTGCGTCTTGTGGCCCAGTGGATCGATCTGCGTGGTGACATTGCCTGCATCGTCATACTCGCGGGCCCAGCGATACGCGTGCGGATCGATGATGACCGTCATCTGATCCTTGGCGTCGTACTCCATGCGTACCACGCTGCCATCCGGGCGCGCCTGTTCGACCAGGTTGCCGCGCTCGTCGTACGTAAAGCGCTCGACGCTGCCGTCGGGGTAAATATGCTGCGTCAGGTTGTGCTGGGCGTCGCGGTAGAACCACTCATCGAGGCCGTCCGCGTAAATGGTCCGATACGTGTAGCCGTCGATATCGAAGTAGTAGCGGGTGACGTTGCCGAGCCCGTCCGTCACGTCGACGAGACGGATATCCGGATGCCACGCGAGACGCGTGTCGAAGCTACCGTCGTCCGCGTATTCGCGCACGCACTTCGCCTTGGGTCCCGTGCCATCCCATTCGAGATTCATGCCACGACCAGTACGATCCGTGTATCGCGTGACGAGGTGATGTGTATAGGCGTACTCGCGACGATTGCCGTGGCGGTCGGTTGCCGCAATCAGGTCGCCATGCTGGTCGTAGGCGTAACGCACCAGCGTGCCGACTCGTTCGCCTTCCTGGTCGATCTCCACCGCTTCGCTCAGACGGCCGCTCGCGTCGTGCGAAAACACGACGATGCTTTGCGAGGTGATCAGCCGCGTGAGCCGATGCGCGTCGTCGTAATCCAGCGTGATTTGACTGCCGTTGCGGTCCTTCAGGAAAGCGAGCCGGAAAGCACCACCGCGTTTCTCGTACGCTTCGAGCAGTTCATGGCCGCGCGTGAGCGTGAGCCATTGATTATCGAGCTGCGCGAGCGTGAGATCTTCGGCGAGATCATCGTGCGTCTCACCCGCCTTGAGCAGCGGGTAGTCGAGACTGCGTCCGCTCGAATCGTGATAGACAAGCTTCGCCGCGTGGATATCGAAGCGCGTGGTGTAGGGCGTGATCCAGCGCGCGCCCAGATTGCTTTCGTCGTAGGCGGAGAGAAATGAACGGTACGTGCGTCGCCAGACCACCGGCATTGCGCCGGGCAAAACGAAGTCCTGGTGATCGAAGCGTTCGTCGCCGAGTGCATAGCCGATTGAGCCGCCGCTGCGTCCCAAGCCACAGCTCTTGCAGTCGCTCGCTCCGGGATGCTTGGCCTTCGCCTGCGTCGCGATCGTCTCCAGTTCGCCTTCGGTTTTCTTCAACTCGGCTTCAACCTTGCCGGCTGCCTTGATGCCGACGGTCTGCTTGTGTTTCTGCTTTTCCTTCCACTTCGCCACGGCCTGCATCAGCGCGTCGAGCATCCAGATCAGGCCGCCGACATCCGCGCTATTCAAGCCCTTGATCTTCTCCATCACCATCGGAATCGCATGGCGCGCTTCCGCGGCCATCTGTCTGAGCCGTTGGTTCGTGGACGGCGAGATTTCATTCGCTGCACGTGACGCGAGATTCGCCGCGTCCTTCACCAGCACCTTGGTGCCGTCTTTCAGATACGACCACAGGTTCTCGGCGACCTTGCTCGCGTCATGGGCCGCAAAGCCGTCGCCGACTTGTGCGAGATGTTTGTCGGCCGCGCGATAGTTGCCCGACGTGTCGAAGAGCTTGCCCGATGCCGCGCCTTCGAAGACCTGCGCAAGACCTTCGAGCAGCTTCTTTGCATGATCCGCGCAATCGTCGAGCATCTGTGCGAGCTTCGCCTGCACTTCCTGAATGAATTTCTCGATATCGCCAGCGAACTTCGCGCTGATGTGCGCCACCAGCACCGAGATGATCGTATCGGCGATCATCTGCGCGCCACCCTCCGCCACGGCCTTGGCGCTCTTCGCGAGTTCCTCGCGAGCGAGCTTCATCAGGGGCCGCGCGCCCATACGGAATTCGCCCATTACGGGCGGCAGCGGGATCACGCCGATGAGGTCGATACCCAGATTCAGATAATCGAAGAAGTCTTTCGACTCCGCTTCGATCAGCCGTTTGATATCCATCACGACATCGATCGCCGACAGAATGTTCGAAACGACTGGAATGTAATTGGCCAGTTGCTCGACGCGCTCCAGCGTGATGTAGCCGTCACTGACGCTCTTGAGCCACGCATCGAATTGCTCGAGCGCGGAGCCGACATCCTCCTTGGCGATGGTGACGAGCGGCGCGATGGCGACTTCGGTTCGGACAATGGCGGTAGTCTGGGCAGCGGCTGCGCTCATGCTGGATCAGGTCGGTTTAGTTGCTATGGGAAAAGAGTTTGTCGTAGGCGCATCCGAGCAGAATCCAGCCCGGGCTTTCCTGCTGATCGACAAGCAATCTGATTTCCTTCTCGCCGACCGGCTTGCGATAGTCGACGCCTCGCCAATGCGCGTTTTCGCGCAGTGAAATCGTGCCGGCTCCTTCGCTCATGCCGCCGATGCGTTCGGCCCATTGCCTGGCAACGTTGATTTCGTCGCCTTGGGCTGCGGGAATCGCGAGCAGCATTTGCCGCGGCGACACGAGCGACACCAGATTCGACGATGTACCCCAAGCCTCGATCGGTTTCTGCGTTTTCCAGGCGAGATCGACGGCCTTCTCGTGCGAGGGCTGACTTGCGAAACCCGGCACGGTGGCGTTGTCGACTCTGCCGATGAAGCGGTCGATCTGACGCGCGTCGAGCTTGCACTCGACGAAGCGGGCGATCGTCCGGAGGTCGGCTGTCGACTGGGCGTGCGCGCTTGTGGCAATCGCCACGCCGCACACCATCGCCATTATCGTGTGAGGGAATTTCATCTTCGACTTACTTGACCTTGCAATCGGTCGCGGCCGGGAACGTGGTCGAGAATGCGCCCACACAATGAAGCGTGATCTTTTGGCCGACGCGCGAGCGGATCTTGTCGATGCTTTTTTTGTCCGCAAAGGTCACGCGTACCGCGGAGTCCGAGTCGTCGCCAAGCTTGCCGATGACGTCATCGGTCAGGCCGGAATCGAGGGACAGCAGCTTGCCGGTCAGAGCGAGCGGCTTATCGGTGAATTTCGTCGCGGCGTCGACGTCGCTGTCGTATTGCGACGCCATCGCGGCGGCGGAAATCCTCAGTTCGGTTGCCCCGAAAGCCAGCGAGGTGACTGCAAAGGCGAATGCGAGAAAGGCCGTTTTCTTCATGATTGGACTGAACGTTGCTTGGTGTCGAATGATCGTCATCGCGTCAGACAATGCCGTTGATTGCCGGCAATGCGCTCCGTGCCGATTGCGCGATGCTGCTGATTTCCTTGGCCGTGCTTGCGGCCTGACTGGCTTGTGAGACCGCGGCGCTGGCGCCTGAAGGTAACGCCTTGGTGAGCGCGTTTTGGGCGTATCCGGTGGCCTGGCTTTTCGCCATCGACGTTAGGCCGCCGCTGCCTTGTGAGGCGATGTTGGCGAGGCTCGCGAGTTGCGACGCACCGCCGACGGCCGAGCCCACCGCGCCCTTCGCCGTACTGGCCAACGCGCTCGCTGCACTCGCTGCAACGCCGGAGCTTCCGGCCGCGGCGGCTGCGCCCGACGTGCTGCTAGCCGCGGCAGGCAGGAACGAAGCCATCTGCGATGCGGCTGCGGCGTCGCCGGACGCGTTCAACGGCTCGGCTGGCCAGTTCATGCTCTTGAAGTAATTGGCCGGCTGCGAGGGATCGCGAGGATCGGCGCCGAATTGCACTTGCGCCACGCCTGGCGGCAAACCGCTGACCGTCATGCGACCGTTTGCATCCAGCGCGCCTTGACGCAGAACTCCGCCGTTAGCGTCCAGTACTGAAAACTGCCCGCCTTTGACCGGCTCGCCATTCGCGTATTGATGGAGCAACTCGAGCTGTCCCGGTTGATCGGGACGGGCCGACGGCAGTGGATAGCCCTGACTCGTCGGGCCGTTGAAGCTATGCTGCGCACCTTTGACATCGACCATGCCCGGCGCGTGAATATCGATGTTGCCGCCCGCGATACGGATGTACGCGCCGCCGCTCGTCAACAGGATCTCCTGATCGGCGGCTGCTTCGATTTTTTCGGTTGCCGAGAGCAACCTGAAGGTTTTCTGCGCGGTGAGTTCGACGTTGTCCGACTGTGACTGGATTTCGACTTTGCCCTTCGCCGCGAACAACTTCATGCCCGCGTTCTGCACGAACAGGCTGATCTTTTCGCCGACGCTGGCGAGAAGCGATTTTCCCGTGGCGATGTGTGTGCTCTGCCCGCTGACCAGATTGACATGCTCTGTCGCGGTGATGTGCGCCGACTTCTGCGTCGAGATTGCGATGCCCGCCGGCGTGGCGAACAGCATGATCGGCTCCTTGAAGGCGTTGGCGCTGCCTGTGCCGCCGCCGGCTGTGTTGCCTCCGCTGCCTGTAGCGCCGGACACGCTGTTCTGCGTGGCATCCGTGAAAGACTTCAGTGCGTCGTGGCCTTCGTTCAGACTTTCGGCCTGGTGTGTCTCGCTCGCCCGTGAGAGCGCTTCGATCACGCTTTCGGAATTGGTCAGCTGGCTGTTGGCGTCGCGCACATCGAGCGGCTGGCTCGACGTGCCGTTGGCCGGATGCGTCGTGACGTAAAGACCTTGCGCCGCGCGAACTGCGCCATAGGCATCAGACTTGAGATCGAAACCGCTGCCGAGATACGCACCACGCGAGTTGCCGTTCTGGGCGATCAGATAACCGAGGTGCAGTTGCGCGTTGGTGCTCGAGCTGTAGAGCTGCATGCGGTTCTGACCGGTGGCATCGTCCATCACCATCTGGTTGTAGCCGCTGCCCTGATATTCCTTCGACTTGTAGCCGGAGAGAATACCGTTCGAATGCCAGTCCGGCGTTTTCGCGCCGTTGTAGACGCGACCGGTGACAATGGGCCGGTCGCAATCGCCGTCGAGGAAAGAAACGATCACTTCCTCGCCGATGCGCGGGACGTGAACACCGCCATAACTACCGCCAGCGTCCGACTGCGCGACGCGGATCCAGCACGACGCATTCTCGTCGCCCGGATTCAGGCGATCCCAATGCATCTGAACTTTGATGCGGTTCAGTTGATCGGTGTACACCTCTTCGTTCGCCGGACCGACCACGGTCGCGGTTTGCATGTGCATCTCGGGTTTTTCATGCTCGAACGGGCTGCGGAAAGGGATGGCCTTGCGTTGGGCTTCGACGGTGGCCATGAAGAAGCCTTCGCTGCCGTCCGTGGCTTTGACCACCAGCGTCGGATTGTTCGCGTGCTGCGCGCGGGCCGCGGCGATTTTTTGCTTCAGGCTGTGCGGAAAGTCCGTCGTGCCGCTCGAGACGGGCAGGTTGTTCTCGATCACCCACTCGACCGCGATCACCGCGAACTGCCGCTCCTGTGCACTGCCCGCGCCGTGGTCCGGATGATTGGTGAGTTCGAACCAGCGGCCGGCATCGACACGGCGTACCGCGCCCACACCGCTGAAGCGCTTGGCGCGCGACTCCCATTCTTCCATCCGCACCTTCGAGAGCTGGTCGCCGCGGTTCTGTTTGGCGTAAGAATACGCGCCGGTGTACTCGTACACTTCGGCCTGCTGCGGCAGATCACCTTGTGTGCTCAAGGTCGGCGTCGCCGTGCCTTTCGGATTCGCGGCTGGGGACGGCGCCTTGTAGTCGAAGGTGCGGGTGATCAGCGACGTGCTCTGCAACGTGCGGGTGCCGCTCCATTGCACGAAGGCATCCGTTTCACTGTTGGTGCCCGAGCGGTAGAAATCCACCGTTTGTGGCGAAAGCGGTTGCAGGGTACTGATATCGTCGGTAACGACCAGCGTGTGCGATTTGCCGTCGGTAGCCTGTTCGAAATAGCCGAACAGGCCTTCCGTTTCCATCAGCCTTTGACAGAAATTCCAGTCATCCTCGAATTGCACGCAGAATGAACGCTGCGGCAATGGGTTTCTCAAGCTGAAGCGGAAAGCACCCTGCGCCTGCGGATGCATATTGAATACATCGGTGAGAATTTCATCGACGGTTTTATCCTGCCAGATGCGTGCATCTTTTCTGAAGCGCAGAAAATGCATCCATGAGACAAAGCCGATCTGATAGCTGGTAATCGCGCTGTCGGAGCCTAAACGACGGGCGGTATGGACATAACCATGGTGCGGGGCGTACGACTGGTCGGTTTGCTGGATCCACAGCGTGACGGGCTGGGCGATCAGCTTCTTGAGTTCGATATTGTCGGTGGTGGAAACCGTATCCAGCGTGAATTCGTAATTACGGCCGATACGGGAATGCCCTACCACCCTTTGCGGCAATAGGACGTCCGAACCCAGCGGCGTGTCGAGTTTCAGCAGGCGCTCGCTTTGCAACAATCCGCCTTTTATCGCCGCAATAATCTCCTGCGCACCCATACCGCCTCTTTTTATGCAATTTGCGCCCCCGCGCTACCGCGCGATAATACAAAAGATTACGAGGATTTCGCAATCGTATTATTAAAGGCAAATGTTAAATCGGAAATTGTTTCTGAGTGGGTCTTGATTTTGTTTTTGCCGGTAAAAATAACTTGTCGGCTCGTATTCGGCATTGAGGGTAGCTGATGTCAAAACAAATACCGAACGCATTTGCAGCCTGCCGATATAGCGAGCTCCGTGGGCAGAGTCTTTGTCCAGTAGTCGTCGGTCAGCGTTACAGCCTCCGCAGCGGCGAGGCGCGCCAGAAACTGGTCGGCTGACTTCAAATCTCGTAGCTCGGCGCGATCCTGCTCCATTCGTGACTCGGGTGAAGAGGTGAAGCGAATCGTCCACCATCTAAGTGGTGTACACGGCCGAAGCTGAATGTTTCATACTCTGTAAAAACGCGGTATTGAAATTAGTGAAGCGTCGATAAGTTAATTGCGGCGCCCGATGTATCACCAACGTCAGTCCGATGCACCCCACGATCATCATCGCTGTATGCACCGGCCTACCAACGTCCCCCACTATTGAGCCGCCCGCCGCCTTATCGACGCCGCAATCCCCTTCGCCATCAGATCAAGTTCCTCCGCCGACACAGGCGCATTCCCCTTTGCATCCTTCGCGTTTCTCTCAACCAGGAGAAGCAGATTAGGCGTATCAACCGGTGCATTAGAATCCCCTTGCACCGTAGCCAGATACCCATAATCCGTCGAGCCGTCATCGCGTGTGATGATCGCCGATGTTTCAACGCCCTCCCGGCCATCGAGCTTGAGCGTCCGGTAAGGCGCCGCACCAACAAGCTCGATCCGCTTGCCGATTCCGTATTCATAACCCCACACGAACTCGCTCTTTGTTTAGACGTCAGCTTGGGGTCAACTGCCAACGCTTTCTCATCGAGAAAAAAATTGTGACGTCGGGATGGTTCTTCAAATGAAACGATACGCCCACCTGGCGCGCCGAGTCTTTCCGGTTATCGGCAACGAACATGTCCGGCAGACATACGCCATCGCCTTTGGGAATTTCGTAGGCATTGCGCGCGGAAAGACCCTTTAGAACCGCTTTAGTACGTTGCTTCGCCACAGAAGGATCCAACGATGACTCGCGAAAGCTGATTGCCCGCCCATTCTCATAAATGTAGAACCCAGTCGCGCGATGCCCGGCCCAGGCAAATGCGTCCGGCCGTCCCGCCGGTATCACCTGCGGATTCAACCGGCCGTTCTCATCGGTCGACGCTGAGCTCGAAACCAGCCGCGTTTTAATCCATCCAGGATCGAACCGAAGTCAGCATGCGACATGGATCCGGTTATCCGGAAAGTACCGTTATAAATAAAAACGGAGTGCATTGCCGGCTGATCGTCGGAAAACCGAATTGGATTTTCTTGCGGCTTGGAAAACGCGGTGGGAATGGTCAAAGCAACGTCGACATCGCCAGGAATCGCCAATTCATAGCGGCCGACGCATTCCTGACGTGCTTCCGCCATGGCACGAGACGACACAGATTGCATCGCACACACCAACGACGCAAGTGCGACCAATTTCCAGCGACTTCCAAACTGTCTCGTCAGCTAGGTTCTCCACCATTATCTGTGCACGCATCCTGGGATGCCGCGGGACGCGGACAGTCTGAACCATAAAAAAGACCCGTAAGTTTCTCAACTTACGGGTCCTGTGTTCTTGCGTCATGCATTTATCTCAGCAGAGGAGGGAGGTCCTCAAACATCAATATTCCCCGCCCTCAACGCATTCGACTCAATGAAAGCTCTCCGCGGCTCCACATCATCCCCCATGAGCGTAGTGAAAATGCCATCAGCCGCAATAGCATCCTCAATCTGCACACGAAGCAAGCGACGCACAGTCGGATCCATCGTCGTCTCCCAAAGCTGCCCAGGGTTCATCTCACCGAGGCCCTTATAGCGCTGCTTCGAGATATTGCGCTCAGCATCAGCCAGCAACCACTTCATCGCACTCTTGAAGTCAGTAACAGCCATGCTCCGCTCACCACGCTTAATTACGGCGCCAACCCCAATCAACCCCTTAAACGTATTAGCGGTATTGATCAACTGCTGGTAATCAGCCGTGAGTTGAAAATCCTGATCCAACACAGAAATCTTCTGATTCCCGTGATGCGTCCGCGCAACCCGCAGCGAGCGCAGCTCCCTCACCGGGTCATACATCGTCGTAACCTTAACTTCGGGCTTCAACGGATCATCCCTTAGCTTCGCTTCCAGAGCCTTAGCCGATGCATCAGCCGCTTCCTCGCTGGACAGATCGATCGCGATCCCATCCATCACAGCCTCAAGGGCCCCAGCGTCATACAACCGGCTCAGACGATTCACCACAGCCTGAGCCAGCAAATAAGCCCGAGCCAACTCACCCAACGCATCCCCAGTAATCGGCGTAGCCCCTTCAGAAGCCAGCAACTCCGACCCCTGCAAAGCCAGCTTCAGAATGTGAGCATTAACCTCAGCCTCATCCTTCAGATACCGTTCGTCCTTACCCGCCTTGATCTTGAACAGCGGCGGCTGCGCGATATAGATATACCCACGCTCGATCATCTCCGGCATCTGCCGATAGAAGAACGTCAACAACAGCGTCCGAATGTGCGCACCGTCAACGTCAGCATCGGTCATGATGATGATGCGGTGATAACGCAGCTTATCGAGGTTGTAGTCTTCCTTACCAATCCCGCAACCCAGCGCCGTAATCAGCGTAACAATCTGCTCCGAAGAAAGCAGCTTGTCATACCTTGCCTTCTCCACATTCAGCACCTTGCCGCGCAGCGGCAAAATCGCCTGAAACTTCCGATCCCGACCCTGCTTCGCCGACCCGCCTGCCGAGTCGCCCTCGACGATATAAATCTCAGACTTGGCCGGATCCTTCTCCTGACAATCCGCCAGTTTCCCAGGCAACCCAACACCGTCGAGCACACCCTTGCGACGCGTCATTTCCCGCGCCTTCCGAGCCGCATCCCGCGCACGCGCGGCATCGACAATCTTGCCGCAAATAATCTTCGCGTCATTCGGCGTCTCAAGCAGAAACTCTTCGAGCGCCTTCGCGACCACATCCTCCACCGGCGCGCGCACTTCCGACGACACCAGCTTGTCCTTCGTCTGCGCGCTGAACTTCGGCTCCGGCACCTTCACCGACAGCACGCAAGATAACCCCTCACGCATATCGTCACCCGAAGTCTCAACCTTCGCCTTCTTAGCGACCTCGTGATCGTTGATGTACTTGTTCAACACGCGCGTCATCGCCGCACGCAACCCGGTCAAGTGCGTCCCACCATCACGCTGCGGAATGTTGTTCGTGAAGCACAGCACGTTTTCGTTGTAGCTGTCGTTCCACTGCATCGCCACTTCCACGCCCACGCCGTCTTTCTCGCCGCTGATGTGGAAAATGTTCGGGTGCAGCACGGACTTGTTCTTGTTGATGTACTCGACAAAGCCCTTCACGCCGCCCACGAACGCGAAGTCTTCTTCCTTGCCGGTGCGCTGGTCGGTCAGCTTGATCCGCACGCCGTTATTCAGGAACGACAGTTCGCGAATCCGCTTGGCCAGAATGTCGTAGTGATATTCGATGTTGCCGAAAATCGTCTCGTCCGCGAGGAAGTGCACTTCAGTGCCGCGGTTTTCGGTGTCGCCGGTGACCTGAATCGGCGAAACAGCCACGCCGTCGATCTCTTCGATAATGCGGTTCTGCGGCACGCCACGGTGGAATTCCATGAAGTGCTTCTTGCCGTCGCGGCGAATGGTCAAACGCAGCCAAGCGGACAATGCGTTCACGCACGACACGCCCACGCCGTGCAGGCCGCCGGACACCTTGTAGCTGTTCTGGTCGAACTTGCCGCCGGCGTGCAGCTCGGTCATCACGATTTCAGCGGCGCTGCGCTTCGGATCGTGCTTGTCGTCCATCTTCAGACCGGTCGGCACGCCGCGGCCGTTGTCGGTGATGGAAATGGAGTTGTCCGCGTGAATGATCACCTGGATGTCGTTGCAATGCCCCGCCAACGCTTCGTCGATGGAGTTGTCCAGCACTTCGAATACGAGGTGATGCAGACCGGTCCCGTCCGATGTATCCCCGATGTACATCCCGGGCCGCTTGCGCACCGCCTCCAGACCTTCGAGGATCTGAATCGAGGATGCGCCGTAGCTGTTGTCGGGTTGCGAATTGTTCGTTTCAGTCATGGATTTTTTCCGGTTCTGCGTTGCTGCAAGGTTGCTGCTCGGGACTTTTCAAAACACCATAAAAACGCCAAAGGGGCGCTGCGCCCCTTGGTGTGTTCTTGGTTTCTGGACGCGTTAGATGCGCATCGGCATCACGACGTATTTGAATTCGTCGTTCTCGGGAATCGTGATCAACGCGCTGGAGCTGGCGTCACCCAGGCTCACTTGCAACGTGTCGACCTTCAGGTTCGCGAGCACGTCGAGCAGATACGTGACGTTGAACCCGATATCGACGCTGTCGCCGTCGTATGCGATTTCCAGTTCTTCCTGCGCCTCTTCCTGATCGGCATTGGTCGACATGATCTTCAACTGGCCCGGCTCGATAATGCAGCGCACGCCCTTGAATTTGTCCGAGGTCAGAATCGCGGCGCGTTGCAGCGAGCGCTGCAGTTCTTCACGGCCGATCACGAACTGATTCTTGTGCGACTTCGGAATCACGCGCTGGAAGTCGGGGAATTTGCCTTCCACCAGCTTCGACACCAGTTCGACCTGGCCGAACGTGAACTTGACCTGCGTCTGCGCGATGTCGATCTTCAGCGTGTCGTCGATGTCTTCCAGCAAACGCTGGAGTTCCAGAATCGTCTTGCGCGGAATGATCACTTCCTGACGCTGGAACGAGCCTTCGATCTTCATGGACGAGAACGCCAGACGGTGGCCGTCCGTTGCGACCGCCATCAGCTGGTCGCCGTCCACGACCAGCAGCATGCCGTTCAGGTAATAGCGGATGTCCTGCTGGGCCATCGAAAAATGGACCATGCCGAGCAACTGGCGGAACGTCTTTTGGGGAACCACGAGGTTCGCGCCGTAGTCTTTAGCTTGCGCGACCGTCGGGAATTCGTCCGCGGCGAGCGTTTGCAGCGCAAAGCGGCTCTTGCCGGATTGCACGGTCAGACGCTTGTCGTTCAGCGTGAGCGTGACCTGCCCGTCGGGCATGGCGCGCAGAATGTCGAGGAGCTTTCTTGCTGCCACCGTGGTCGCCACCGAATCGCCGCCCACGCCGAAATCGGCACGCGTGGTGATCTGCAACTCGAGGTCGGTCGACAGGAACGACACATCAGGGCCGTTCTTGGTAATCAGCAAATTGGCGAGGATCGGCAACGTATGGCGGCGTTCGACGATGCCGCTCACGGTTTGCAGCGGCCTGAGGAGGTTATCGCGTTCGGTCTTGACCAGTTGCATAGAGTTCCTTCGTTGATATAACGGCCTGCGCGCCTTGCCAGGTAAGCTTTTCCGCGCGCAGCCACGACTCCCCGCCGGCGCCACGCAGCGCCTGTCAAGGCGTGAAATCCGCCCGCGGCCGCCGGGCGGTTAAACCTGTATTGTGCCTGAAAACGGAACCGCCTCACTAAAATGGGGGCGAGTTTGGAAATAAACAGGTCGTTTTTTCCAGACAGACCGCTCAGCCCTTCAGCGTCTGCTCCAGTACGTGCAGTTCGTGGTTCAGTTGCGCGTCCTTGCTGCGCTCGTCGGCAATTTTGCGCACTGCGTGCAGCACGGTGGTGTGGTCGCGCCCGCCGAACAGCTCGCCAATCTCCGGCAAGCTCTTCTGGGTCAGCTCCTTCGCCAGATACATGGCGATCTGCCGCGGCCGCGCGATGTTCGCGGGACGCTTCTTCGAATACATGTCCGCGACCTTGATGCTGTAGAAGTCAGCCGTGGTCTTCTGGATGTTTTCCACCGAGATCTGCCGGTTCTGCACCGTCAGCAGGTCTTTCAGCGCTTCTTTCGTCACTTCGATCGTGATCTCGCGACCGTGGAACTTGGAGTACGCGAGGATCTTGCGCAACGCGCCTTCGAGTTCACGCACGTTCGAACGCAAGTGCTTGGCGACGAAGAACGCGACGTCCTCGTTCAGGCTCACGAACTCGGATTGCGCCTTGCGCATCAGAATCGCGACGCGCATCTCCAGCTCGGGCGGCTCGATCGCCACGGTCAGGCCAGAGTCGAAGCGCGAGATCAGGCGGTCGTCGATACCCGAAATTTCCTTCGGATACGTGTCGCTGGTGATGATCACCTGCGCCTTGTTCGCGACCAGCGCCTCGAACGCGTAGAAGAATTCCTCTTGTGTGCGCGACTTGCCTGAGAAAAATTGAATATCGTCGATCAGCAGCAGGTCGAGCGAGTGGTAGTAGCGCTTGAAGTCGTCGAACGCCTTGCGCTGGTACGCCTTCACCACGTCGGACACGTACTGTTCCGCGTGGATGTAGCGGATCCGCGCGCCGGCCTTGTCCATCAGGAGCTGGTTGCCGATTGCGTGGATCAGGTGGGTCTTGCCCAGGCCCACGCCGCCATACAGGAACAGCGGGTTGTATGAGATGCCGGGGTTGTCGGCGACCTGAATCGCCGCGGCGCGCGCCAACTGGTTGGCCTTACCTGTCACGAAATTGTCGAACGTCAGAACGGGGTTCAACTTGGAACGCTCGTACATCGAGTCGTTTTCGCCACTGTTCGCGTTCGAACCCGCGCTTTGGCCCGGACGCCAAGTGCGGCGGGCGGCCGCGGCTTCGTTCGCGTCGAGGCTGGGCAGATCGAGGTCGGCGGCATCTTCAGCCGCCGCGCGCGCGTTTGCGTTGTGTTCGGCTGCCGCGCGTGCGTTCGCGTTGAGGTTGGCCATCGCGCTGTTTGCGCCACCAGCGCGCGCGGCGTGCGCCGCTTGCACGGCGCCGACAGCCGCGTCCACCGCAGCGCCACTGCCAGCGCTACCGCCCATCGAACCAGCTGCGGAAGCCGGGCGCGCCGGTGCCGGCGCGGCTGCTGCGGGAGCGCGCATGCCGGCTTTCGGGTCGAGCACGAATTGGACATCGACCGGGGCTTGCCAGAAATCGCGGGCCATATCCGCGATGCGGCCGGAGAACTGGCTCTTGACCCAGTCGAGCTTGAAACGGTTCGGCGCAGCGATGCTAAGCGTGTTCGCAGCGGCGTCGAAGGCGACCGGGGCCAACGGTTTGATCCACGTCACGTACTGCTGGGGCGTAAGCTCGCGCTCCAGCAATGCGGAACAGTGTTGCCAGAAATCGTTCATCGAGTTGCTGTCGTTATGGTGTGCACGGCGGTCGCCGCTGCCCCTGTCGCGCGCGCGCAACAAGGCCCTGAGCAGCCAGGCTAACCAGGCGCAATGGCTCCAGGCGCTTGTGCCACAAGGGTTTGCGGGACAAGCGAGCCGGAGCCGCGTGCAGGATTTTTGGGAAGTAAGGCGAGATTCTAACGCCAAAACGGACCCGCAAGGGAGTTATCCACAGGGACGGATCATCGGGCGAACTCCTCGCGGGCCGCGGTCCAACCAGGCTAAACTATTGACGGTCAACGAAAAACCGGTTTAAATAGCGGGTTCCGCGAAAACCAATTCTGTAAACGCCCGGCCATTGCCGCTTCAGCGATGATCGTGCGGTTAATTTTCGATCAGTCGATCAAGTGAGAGCAACATGAAACGTACTTACCAACCTTCCGTTACCCGTCGCAAGCGCACCCACGGCTTCCGCGTTCGCATGAAGACCGCAGGTGGCCGCAAGGTCATCAACGCACGTCGCGCGAAGGGCCGCAAGCGCCTCGCCATCTAAGGCAGGCGAGCGGATTGCGCGCTCCGTTTGTGCCAGGTAGCGACGCCCGCGGTGAAGCGGGAACGGCTGGGGCGCTGCAACAGGGTTCAGTTCCGTTGCGAGCGCAAGCCGCCTTCCCCAAAGCCGCAAGGCTACTGAAAACGGATGAATTTTCATCCGTTTTTCGTTTGCGCCCGTGGCGCCGCACCGCGCACTTCGTGGTGTACGGCCGGCCTACCGGCAACGAAGCTCGCTTAGGCCTCGTGATCGGCAAGAAGTATGCGCCGCGCGCGGCCACGCGTAATCTGGTACGTCGAATCGCGCGTGAGGCCTTCCGGCTGCGTCGCGCGGAATTCGGCGGTTGGGATGTGCTGCTGCGTTTGCACACGCGCTTCGACAAGAAGGCTTTGCCGAGCGCCTCGTCGCCGCCGTTAAAGGCGCTGTGCCGCAGCGAAATCGAGGCGCTGCTCGACAAGGCAGCGCGCGAAATTACCCGTCGTGAGGCGCCGCCCGCGGAAGCGCCCAAGACGGAATGACGCTCAAGTGACCGCCCGCTTTGCAGTTCAGGCCGCCCAAGCAGCTTTGGCAGCCGTGCTGCGCGGGCGTCGCCCGGTATTCCACGTTGCGCGGCGCCGTCCGGCCGCACCAGCCATGCAAACGGTACTCTTCGCTTTACTGCGTTTTTACAAAGTTGCCGTGAGCCCAATGCTCGGCAACCGGTGCCGTTTTTACCCTTCCTGCTCTGATTACGCGCGCGAAGCAATCCAGTATCATGGCGCCGCGCACGGGACTTATCTCGCCGCCAGGCGTATTTGCCGCTGCCACCCGTTTTCCGCGGGCGGCATCGATCTCGTCCCGCCTCCCACTTCTGAAAAGCGCTGACGCGCCGTTCCATCGACACTGAGACAACGCATGGATATCAAACGCACCGTCCTATGGGTCATCTTTTTCATGTCAGCGGTCATGCTGTTCGACAACTGGCAACGCGACCACGGACGCCCGTCGATGTTCTTCCCGAGCGCCACGCCGACCAAGACCGTCGGTAGCGCCGCACCGGGAACCACGACGCCGGGAACCCAGCCCGCCGATTTGCCGGCAACGAACGCAGCCGCACCGGGCAACGCGCCGGCGGCGACGCAAGCGCAACTGATCAAGTTCAGCACCGACGTCTATAGCGGCGAGATCGACACCCGCGGCGGCACGCTGTCGAAGCTGTCGCTCGTGAAGCAAGGCGACGGCAAGCAGCCGGATCTCGTCATCACACTGTTCGACCGCACCGCGAACCACACGTATCTGGCGCGCACGGGCCTGCTCGGCGGCGATTTTCCGAACCACAACGACATCTACACGCCGTTGCCGAACCAGCAACACGACCTGACGGGCAACGAAAAATCGTTCCAGCTCAGCTTCGAGTCGCCGGTGAAGGGTGGCGTGAAGGTCATCAAGACCTATACGTTCACGCGTGGCAGCTATGTGATCGGCGTCGACACGAAGATCCAGAACGTCGGCACCACGCCGGTGAGCCCGTCGGTCTATATGGAACTGGTGCGTGACGACCAGCCGGTGGAAACGCCGCGCTTCTCGCACACGTTCATCGGGCCGGCTGTCTATACCGACCAGCATCACTTCCAGAAGATGACGTTCGGCGACATCGACAAGAACAAGCAGGACTACGCGACTTCGGCCGATAACGGCTGGATCGCGATGGTCCAGCATTACTTCGCGTCGGCCTGGATTCCGCAGCAAGGGGCGAAGCGCGACATCTACGTCGAGAAGATCGATCCGACGCTGTATCGCGTCGGCGTGAAGGAGCCGGTGGCGACCATCGCTCCGGGCCAAACCGTCGACGTGTCCGCACGCCTGTTCGCCGGTCCGGAAGAAGAGCGCATGCTCGAAGGCATCGCGCCGGGTCTGGAACTGGTGAAGGACTATGGCTGGGTGACGATCATCGCGAAGCCGCTGTTCTGGCTGCTCGAGAAGATCCACAGCTATGTCGGCAACTGGGGCTGGTCGATCGTGCTCCTCACGCTGCTGATCAAGGCGGTGTTCTTCCCGCTGTCGGCTGCAAGCTACAAGTCGATGGCGCGCATGAAGGCGATCACGCCGCGCATGCAGGCGCTGCGCGAACGCTTCAAGGGCGATCCGCAGAAGATGAACTCGGCGCTGATGGAGCTGTATAAGACCGAGAAGGTCAATCCGTTCGGCGGCTGTCTGCCGGTCGTGATCCAGATTCCGGTGTTCATCTCGCTGTACTGGGTGCTGCTGTCGTCGGTGGAAATGCGCGGCGCGCCGTGGATTCTGTGGATTCACGATCTGTCGCAACAGGATCCGTTCTTCATTCTGCCGGTGCTGATGGCCGTCTCGATGTTCCTGCAGACCAAGCTGAACCCGACGCCGCCGGACCCGGTTCAAGCCAAGATGATGATGTTCATGCCGATCGCGTTCTCGGTCATGTTCTTCTTCTTCCCGGCCGGTCTGGTGCTGTACTACGTCGTAAACAACGTGTTGTCGATCGCCCAGCAGTACTACATCACGCGGATGATGGGTCAGGCGAAGGCCAAAGCGGCCTGATGATGTTTTGCCAGAGGTGGGCGGCAACGCCCGCTCTCTTCAGGCTCTGATTCCAGCCAAAGCTGGCTGGTACAGCGGCAAAAGAAAAGCCGCCCGGTTTACACCGGGCGGCTTTTTTCATGCTCGCGGGTAAACGCTTCACGCGATGCCGCCGTTACTCTTCTTCCGCGTCTTCGCCGTAAAAACGCACGATCATCTCTTCGACCAGAAAGCGGTCTTTCGGCGTGAGCGACTCGATCTTGGAAGCGAGCTCGATCGTTTCAGCCGACGGCGGATATTTCTCGCCACGCGCCAGCGGCCTCGCGTTCACGCCCGGCGACGGTCCGTAGTGCAGCCAATGCTCCTTGACGTTCAGCCATTCGGCTAACGTACGCAACTTGTCGGGCTTGGGGATCGTCGTACCGGATAGCCACTTGTGAGCGGTTTGCGGCGTCACTTCGCGCTCGCCTCGGTAGCGCAGATTGAATTGCTCGGCGAGCTTGGTCCCGCCGCGAATCTTGAGCGGCTCCAGCAGGTCCTTCAACCGTTTGGCGAAGGCGGCTTTTTCTTTGTTGGTCGGCATGAGCCGGATTGTGCAATTCAACGTCCAACCAGTTGACAACCGGGCAAGTTTAGTTTTAGCGTATTTGAGATACTTTTAGCTTGTAGTGCGCTTTGGGTAAAGCGTCGGCGGAATTTGTATTTTTTGGTGTTTTTTCCTTATCTGGTGCGCCTGTTCGCGATTTCACCGTCCTACAGCGTCCTATTTATTCTGAAGAAGCGCAGTAGTAATCCTAGCTTGTTTGAGATAAATCCCAACTGCTTGGATAATGCAGCTTCCGCCATCAATCAGAACCTCGCGACACGGTCGCCGGATGCGCCCGCGTTACAATGCCTCGCGCCACGCTGCCGGCGCCGCCCTGCCCTCCTCTCCGTGTTTGCCACGCTTTTTATGCTCACCACCGATTCCGATCCTATCGTCGCCATTGCCACCGCGCCCGGCCGTGGAGGGATCGGTGTCGTGCGGATTTCGTTCGGCCGCGCGGGCGAGGCGGCCGCCCAGCCGCTGATTCAGGCGCTCACCGGCCAGATACTCGCGCCGCGCCATGCGAGCTACGTCCCGTTTCTCGACGCCAGCGGCAATGCGCTCGATCGCGGCATCGCGCTGTACTTTCCGGCGCCGCATTCCTACACCGGCGAACACGTACTCGAACTGCAAGGCCACGGCGGTCCGGTGGTGCTGCAACTCGTGCTGCAGCGTTGCATCGATGCCGGCCGCGCGTTCGGTTTGCGGCTAGCCGAACCGGGCGAATTCACGCGCCGCGCGTTCCTCAACGACAAGCTGGATCTGGCGCAAGCCGAAGCGGTCGCCGATCTGATCGAGGCCAGCACCGAGGCCGCCGCGCGTTCGGCGGGCCGCTCGCTCGACGGCGCGTTCTCGCGCGACATTCACGCGCTGGTCGAAGACGTGATCACGCTGCGCATGCTGGTCGAAGCGACGCTCGACTTCCCCGAAGAAGAAATCGACTTCCTCGAAGCCGCCGACGCTCGCGGCAAGCTCACGCGCATACGCGAGCGTCTCGCGCACGTGCTGAGCGAGGCACGGCAAGGCGCGTTGTTGCGCGAAGGACTCTCGGTGGTGCTGGCCGGGCAGCCGAACGTCGGAAAGTCGTCGCTGCTAAACGCGCTGGCCGGCGCGGAGTTGGCCATCGTCACGCCGATCGCCGGCACAACGCGCGATAAGGTTGCGCAGACGATTCAGATAGAAGGCATTCCGCTGCACGTGATCGACACAGCCGGCCTGCGCGATACCGAGGACGAAGTCGAAAAGATCGGCATTGCGCGCACGTGGAGCGAAATCGAGCGCGCGGATGTGGTGCTGCATCTGCTCGATGCGCGCACCGGCATGACGGCTGAAGACGAGGCGATCGCCGGGCGTTTTCCGGGCGGTGTGCCGGTGGTGCGCGTGTTGAACAAGACGGACCTGACCGGCCTCGCGCCGACGACGCAGGCGCTCGACGCGGATCTCGATCTGAGCGAAGTGCGGCTGTCGGCGAAACAGGGCGATGGTGTTGCGCTGTTGCGCGACGAGTTGCTGCGGATCGCCGGCTGGCAAGCGGGCGCGGAAAGCGTGTATCTGGCGCGCGAGCGGCATCTGATTGCACTGCGCGCCGCCGAGGAGCATCTGGCGACTGCGGCAGCGCACGCCGATCAGAACTCGCAGGCGCTTGATTTGTTCGCCGAGGAACTGCGGCTCGCGCAGGATCAGTTGAATTCGATTACCGGTGAATTTAGTTCGGATGACCTGCTCGGAGTGATTTTTAGCAGGTTCTGTATTGGGAAGTGAGCGGGGATTGGGGAATTGGCTCTGAGGTCATATCCATAAAGGTTTTCTGAGGAATTCAAAGCACGGATTTGCGAGCAAAGAATCCCGCTGCGTTGACCCAAAATTCGCTAAATCTTTGGTACACATCCAACATGGGGTTTAAAATCGCCGCTATCCGCCAATCAGCGATCCGAGCATGCCCCGCTTAGCCGTCCCCCTCACCGAAGCCCAGATCCGCGCGCTCGAACCACGCGCCACCCGTTATTGCGTCGCTGACGGCAGCGGCCTCGTCATCGAAGTCATGACGACCGGCACCAAGGTCTGGCGCTTCCGCTACACGTTGAACGGCAAGCGTCAGCCGCTCGCCACCATCGGCGACTACCGGATGATCTCGCTGCGCGTCGCGCGGGCCAAAGCACAGAAATATGCGGAGATGGTCGCGCAAGGCATCTCGCCGGTCGCCACGGCGCGGCGCGACCGCGGCGCGGAAAGCAAAGCCGATGTCCTGCGCGAAGCCGCCGAACTTTATCTCGCAACGGAAATGGCGGGCAAGTCGGAGGAATACCGGCGCACTACGCGTCGCGCGCTCGACAAGGATGTTCTACCCGCCATCGGGCACCTGCCGATCAAAGCCGTCACCGCCGACGACATCGTCGCGATATGCGACAGAATCAAAAGCCGCGGTTCGCCGAAAATGGCGCTGCATACACGCAATGTCGTCAAGCGTCTCTACGAGTATCTGATCGCCCGGCAACTCGCGGCCGGCAACCCGGCCGAGGTCGTGCCGGCGCGCTCCATCGCCACGTTCGACAGCCGCACCCGCGTGCTCTCGGGCGACGAGATCGGCACCATGTTTCGCTCGATCGACGCATCGAGCATTCGTCGGCCTCTGAAATTGGCGCTGCACTTGCTCGTGCTGACGATGGTTCGCAAATCGGACCTGGTCGAATCGACGTGGGCCGAATTCGATCTGGAGAAAGCGCTATGGACGATTCCCGCTGTGCGTCTGAAAAAAGACCGTGATCAGCGAGTGCCGCTTTCGCAGCAGGCGGTCTCCATGCTGCGCGAGCTTTACCAAGCGCGGGCCAGCCGAAAGTTCGTATTCCCGAGCGTCAGGGGCGACGATCGGCCGATCGCCAAAAGTACGCTGAATCAGGCAGTCAAGGCGCTCGGCCTCGACGTGGAGCATTTCGTCCTGCATGACTTCCGGCGCACGGCAACGGCGCACCTGCGCGAGATCGCGCAGCCTTCGAGCGAAATAGACCGGGGTGCGGCTGAGATGCCCGAGCGTATTAAGCAAGACGCGAGCGCGGAAAATGACGCGAATGAGCGTCGGGGCATGCAGCAATGGGCGGATTTTGTGGACGCGCAGATCGAAGGCGCACGTAGAGCGGCGACCAGCACGCCCTGAACGGGCCGCGTCGGGTGCCTAGCCCTTGAAACAAGAGACTATGATGGTACACAAAACCCCTCACTCCAAACTCAACTAATTGTTCAAAATAGTAAATTCAATTTCTCACTAGGTTTCAAAGGTGAGGAATAACGGACGGATGAGCATCCGCCAAAATCGCATCACATGGTCCTTTTCTCCCGCGTTTCATCGCCTAAACTGTAGGGTGGACGCAACTCGATACGGAGGCTCCCATGTCTGAATCGTTGATCGCTTATCTGCTGGGGCCTGCTGTCATGCTGCTGGTCGGCGTCGCTATCTGGGCCGCGTCCCACTACCACCAGAAGACAAAGCCGCAAAGACTCGAGCGCTGGCTCGACACGCACTATGCGGAGTGGCTGCATCACAGGCACTGAGTCGCGCATTTGAAATGAAAAGGCCGTCGCGTAACACGACGGCCTTTTTGCCTGTGGCGCGCGCAAAGATGCGCGCGCTCCACGATTGATTACCAACCCGGCTGCGGTTGCGGATACCCGTATTGCTGCTGCGGCGGCGCACCGCACGCCACATAGGCACGTTGGTATTGGTCATAGCAGTATCCCGGCGGCGCTTGCGCATAGACCGGCGCGGGCTGATACGCCGGCTGCGCGTACACAGGCTGCTGGTAAGCCACCACCGGCGCTGGATTCAGCGCCGAGGTCACCACCGCCCCGAGCACGGCGCCGCCGATCAGCGCACCGACGACATCTCCGCCATTACCGTGCGCCGACGCTTGACCCGCCACGCTCAGACTTCCCACCATCACCAACGCCACTGCGATCTTTTTCATGTTTGACTCCCCGCCGTTCAGGCATGGAACAGATTGTGGCTGGCGCGCGCAGAAATAGATGCTGCAAGTGGTAACCGGACATTACCCATGTAACGCGGCACGCGGCGTTGCAGGGCAATGCGCGCGCAAGCGCTACCACTGGCACCTCCACCGAATCCAGCCTGATACCCGCTACCCCATTCCACCGATCAATGTAAAATCCGCCGCATAACCTGTCGGATAAATCCGGCAACTCGCCAAGCTCTCCGGCCCGTCGATCGCAGGATCGGACCACGTCGACAACACGGGTCGAGACAAGCGAAAAAAGTAAGGGGCGTGCGCGTGAAACAATGGACCATCCGGCAACGGATTCTGTGCAGCTTCGGGATCGTGCTGATCGTGATGCTGGCAATGGCAATCGTCACCTTCCAGCAGCTTGGCGGCATCGATCGCGACGCGAAGAGCCAGCAGCAGGACTCGATGCCCGGCCTCTACTACGCGACCGCGATGCGCGCGGCCTGGTTCGAGAATTACAGCGTCACGCAACGCCTCATCTACGTCGACGCGGACGCCAATTCCGTCAAGCGCGACACCGCACGTTTGCAGGAAACCCAGCAAACGCTTCAGAAGCTTATCAACGACTACGGCGTGACCATCGTCCGCGACGTCGATCGTGAGGTCTTCAACGATTTCCGCCAGCAACAGGCGCAGTACCTGCCGATCCAGGCTTCGGTGCTGGACAACCTGCCGGCATCGAAAGACAACGCCGAGCGCATCTTCAACACGCAACTTACGCCGCTCTGGGAAACCGGCCGCCTCTCCGTGCGCAAGCTGGTCGACGACAACAAGAGCTATGCCGACCAGGCCGCTGAAAGCATCCGCAACTCGGTCGAGACGACCGGCATCGTGATGCTGGTGATGCTGCTGATCGCCGTCGTCGTCGCCGTGCTAGCCGGCTACTGGCTGTTGCGCGCCGTCACCACGCCGATGGCCAAAGTGCTGCAAGTCGTCGACGTGATGCGCACGGGCGACCTGACCCAGCGCCTGCAACTGAATCGCGCCGACGAAATCGGCGCGCTCGAAGCGGGCTTTAACCGTATGACCGATGAACTCACCGCGCTGGTCGGCCAGGCGCAAAAATCGGCGGTACAGGTGACGACATCGGTGACGGAAATCGCCGCGACCTCACGCGAGCAGCAAGCCACCGCGAACGAAACCGCCGCCACCACCACCGAGATCGGCGCGACCTCGCGTGAAATCTTCGCGACCTCGCGCGACCTGCTGCGCACCATGAACGAAGTCTCGGAAGTGGCCGGCCAGTCGGCGGCGCTCGCGGGCACCGGCCACGCCGGTCTCGCACGCATGGAAGAAACCATGCGTCTCGTAATGGAAGCGGCCGGCTCGGTCAACGCGAAGCTCGCAATCCTCAACGAGAAGGCCAGCAACATCAACCAGGTCGTCGCCACCATCACCAAGGTCGCGGACCAGACCAACCTGCTCTCGCTGAACGCGGCGATCGAAGCGGAGAAAGCCGGCGAATACGGCCGCGGCTTCGCGGTCGTGGCAACGGAGATCCGCCGCCTCGCCGATCAGACCGCCGTGGCGACTTACGACATCGAACAGATGGTCAAGGAGATCCAGTCCGCAGTGGCCGCCGGCGTGATGGGCATGGACAAGTTCTCCGAAGAAGTGCGGCGTGGCATGCTCGACGTGCAGAACGTCGGCGGTCATCTCACGCAGATCATCCAGCAGGTGCAGCAACTCGCGCCGCGCTTCTCGATGGTCAACGAAGGCATGCAGACGCAGGCCACCGGCGCCGAGCAGATCACCCAGGCGCTGACGCAGCTCTCGGAGGCCGCCCAGCAGACGGCGGAATCGCTGCGTCAGTCGACCCAGGCGATCGACGATCTGACGCACGTCGCCAACAGTCTGCGCACGGGCGTGTCGCGCTTCAAGGTGACGGCCTGACGCGCCACGGCGCGCTGATCGAAGCCGACACTCGCACACCCTTCCACCGCCCACGCACACGTCGATGCTCTTCATCCTCTTCACGCTCGATAGCGAACGGTATGTGATCGACGCGACGCAGGTGGAGCGTCTGATGCCGCTCACGCCGCAGTCGCCGCCGAAGACGATCCCCGGCGCGCCGTCGTGGGTGGCGGGCGTGCTCGATCACGAAGGCGCGCCGCTGCCGCTGATCGATCTGCCGGCGCTCGCGCTCGGCCGTCCCGCCGCGCAACTGATGTCGACGCGCATCGTGCTGGTGCGCTATCTGCATGCGGGTACGACGCGCTTGCTCGCGCTGCTGCTCGAAGGCGCAACGCGCACCATTCGTCTGGACGCGGCGGCGTTTCAGGATGCCGGTCTCGACATGCCGCACGCGCGTTATCTCGGCCCGGTCGCGAGTGAAGCGGGTGGCCTCGTGCAGTGGATCCGCGTCGAGCATCTGCTGCCCGACGACGTCAAAGCGCTCCTCTTTCCCGAGGCGCACGCATGAACGCGCAGCACGACAACGCGCCGCTCTACCGACGCTTTGCGGAACTGTTGCATCGGACCATCGGGCTCGATGCGGCATCGCTCGGCCATAGTGCGATCGAGCGCGCGGTCGACCAGCGCGTGGCGGCGTGGTGTGCGGACGGTCACGCCGAGGCCACGCTCGCCGACTATTGGGAAGCCGCGCAATGTTCGCCTTCGATGGTGCAGGCGCTGATCGAAACGGTCGTCGTGCCGGAAACCTGGTTCTACCGCGACGCCGACGCGTTCAAGACACTCGCGCGGCTCGCGCATGCGCGTCTCGCCGAGCGCGGTAACGCATTGCCGCTACGCGTCCTGAGCCTGCCCTGCTCGACCGGCGAAGAACCGTACACGATCGCGATGACGCTGCTCGACTCAGGCATCGACGCCGCGCAGTTGCGCATCGACGCAATGGATATCAGCGACCGTTCGCTCGCCGTCGCGCAACGCGCTGTCTACGGACGCAATTCGTTTCGCGGCAATGCGTTTCCGTTTCGCGACGCGCACTTCACGCGCACCGAAGACGGCTGGCGTCTCGCGCCGCGCGTCGTCGACGCAGTGCGTTTTTCGCGCGCCAATCTGATGCAGCTCGATGCATCGTCGCTTGGCGTCTACGACTTCGTGTTCTGCCGCAACGTGCTGATTTACTTCGACCGCGAGGCGCAGCAAAAAGCCTTGCAGGCGCTCAATAGCGTGCTCGCCGAAAACGGCACGCTGTTCGTCGGCCCCGCGGAAACCGGGCTGCTGATGCGTTACGGCATGCAGTCCGCGAAGATCCCACTGGCGTTCGCGTTTCATCGCGGCGCGCCCGAGCAAGCGCAGTTGAATAGCTGGCACACTGCGCCGCTCGCCACTGCTGCCGCGCTCGCGATGACGCGTTCACAGGTGCCGGCGCTTGCTCCGCCACACGTGTTTTCCGCGCAGCCTTTTGCGTGGCCCGATCCGGTTGCGCGCACGCCGTTCAATGGTGTGACGCCGTTCACGCCGCGTTACAGCGTCGCGCCGTACATGCGCGAGACGTCGACGCCCGCTCCGCCGCCGGCACACAACCCGCTGTCGCCGGCGGTCAACGCAGCACGCGACACATTGAAGGCCGCGCACGCGCTAGCCGACGCCGGCCGTCTCGCGGAAGCCGCCACGGCGATCAACGCCTATCTGGAACACCACGCCCCGCACGCCGATGCGTTTTATCTGCTCGGCGTCCTGGCCGATGCCAACGGTGATGCGAACCTCGCACGCAGCCAGTATCGCAAGGCGCTGTATCTCGACCCTCAGCATGCGGAAGCGCTCGCGCATCTCGCGACGTTGCTCGAACTCGAAGGCGATCGCGACGGCGCACGCCTGCTAATGCAACGCGTGTCGCGCGCGCAAGGGGCGCAACGTGGCTGAAGCGCAGACGGTGACCTTCGACGATTGCTGGAACCGCATCGGCGTGCGCGGCGATTCGTCATGCGAGCGTCTTGTCGAATACGTGCGCTGCCTGAATTGTCCGGTGTTCGAAACGGCCGCGGCCAAACTGCTCGAACGGCCGATCCCGTCGGTGGATCTCTCGCAGCACGACCTGCGCGCGCCGGTGCAATCGCAGCAGAATGTGCAAGGCGCGAGCGAATCGTTCCTCGTCTTTCGCATCGGCGACGAATGGCTGGCGCTGCCCACGCCGATCTTCAAACGCATCGTGCAGACGCGGCCGATTCATACGTTGCCGCATCGGCAGCATCGCGCGGTGCTGGGCGTGGTGAATGTGCAAGGCGAGTTGCTGGTGTGTCTGTCGCTCGCGCACCTACTCGGTTTCGAAGCCGACGCCGCCGCACGCGACGATCGCGCGCGTCACGATCTGCCGCGTTTGCTGGTGGTCTCGCGCGCTGAAGAACACGCGGTGTTCCCGGTGGATCAGGTCGACGGCGTGCACCGGATTGCGACGGCAAGTTTTTGCTTGCCGCCCGCCACGCTTTCGCAAGCGGCGGCCGCGCATACGCGCGCAGTCGCGCCGTGGCGCGGCATGAGCGTCGGCCTGCTCGACGCCGACGCACTCTTCGATACCTTGAACCGGAGTCTCGGATGACGGACGATCCACGCCGCCCGTCGCTGATCGATCTGTTCCGCGAAGAAGCGCGGACCCAGGCGCGCGTGCTCAATGACGGCCTGCTCGCGCTCGACCGTGCACCGCGCGATGCCGGCGCGCTCGAGGCCTGCATGCGGGCCGCGCATTCGTTGAAGGGCGCGGCGCGTATTGTCGGCGTGCAGGTCGGTGTCGAACTCGCGCATGCCATGGAAGATTGCTTCGTCGCCGCGCAGGAAGAGCGTGCGTTGCTCGACGCCGCATGGATCGACGAGTTGCTGCGCGGGGTGGATATCGTCGCGCGCATCGGCAATGATGAAGACGAGTCGGCGCGTGACGCGGTCGGCACATGTGTCGCGTCGTTGCAGGCGCGTATGGCGGGCGTGGTGCCGCATAGCGTGGCGGTGCGGCGGGATGTGGCGCCGCCGGCAGCCGCGCCGCTTGAACCCGCGCGCAGCACTGCCGCCGAACCGCCAACAGCCTCAGTCGCCACGATACCTTCGGGCTCAAGTTCGGACGCAGACGCAGACCCGGACGCCGCATTCAATCTGCTAGCCGATGCGCTGCGCGCCGAAGCGACACCGGCCTCCACCGCGCCACCGCCCACACCGGACGGTACGCCTGCCACGACACCCGCGTCGAACAGCGCGCGAGGCACAAGCACCACAACCACCGAACCCGGCCGCATGCTGCGCGTGCGCGCCGACAACCTCGACCGCCTGCTGTCGCTATCCGGCGAATCGTTGGTCGAATCGCGCTGGCTAAAACCTTTCGCGCAATCGATGCTGCGCGTCAAGCGCGTCCAACGCGACAGCACTCGCGCGCTGGATCAACTGCACGAAACGCTCGCCGACCTCAAGCTCGATCCGCGCGCGCAAGCCGCGCTTGAAGAAGTTCGCCGCCTCACCGCCGAATCGCAGCATCTGCTGGCCGAACGTCTCGCCGATCTGGAAAGCTTCGACCGTCGCTCGACCCATCTGTCGCAGCAACTCTACGACGCCGCCCTGCAATGCCGCATGCGCCCATTCGGCGACGGCACCGGCGGACTCGCGCGAATGGTGCGCGACGTCGCGCGTTCGCTCGGCAAGAAGGTGCGTTGGCAGTTGGTCGGCGAATCGACTCAGGTGGACCGCGACATTCTCGATCTGCTCGAAGCGCCGCTTGGCCATATGCTGCGCAACGCGCTCGACCACGGCATCGAAACACCCGCCGTGCGCCTCGCGCACGGCAAGCCGGAAGAAGGCACGCTCACGCTCGACGCCCGTCACACAGCCGGCGCGCTGCTCATCACCGTTTCCGACGACGGCGCGGGCGTCGACCTCGACGCCTTGCGCGCGTCGATCGTCCGCAAGAAACTCGCGAGCGACGAAACGGCCGCGCGTCTGTCCGAAGGCGAGCTGCTCGAATTCCTGTTCCTGCCGGGCTTCTCGCTACGCGATCAGGTGACCGAGGTCTCGGGCCGCGGCGTCGGACTCGACGCGGTGCACGACGTCGTCAAACGCGTGCGCGGCACGGTGCGAATCACGCACGAACCCGGCCTCGGCACGCGCGTGCAATTGCAGTTGCCGCTGACGCTCTCGGTGATCCGCAGTCTGTTGGTCGAAGTCGCGGGCGAGCCATACGCGGTGCCGCTCGCGCATGTGAACCGCACGCTGCACGTGAGCCGCGCCGAGATCGAATTGCTCGAAGGTCATCAGCACATCGCGTTTTCCGGCCGGCGCATCGGCGTGGTCACTGCGCATCAGATTCTCGACACCGCGCCGCCCGCGGATGAAAGCGGCACCGTCAGCATGATCGTGATCGGCGACGGCCCGCAAACCTACGGCGTGGTGGTCGACCGTTTTCTCGGCGAGCGGATGCTGGTGGTGCAACCGCTCGATCCTCGTCTCGGCAAAATCCGCAACATCACCGCCGGCGCGCTGATGGAGAACGGCGATCCGGTGCTGATCGCCGACGTCGACGACTGGCTGCGCTCCGTCGAAAGGCTCGTTGCGGGCGGCGATCTCAAGCATACGCAACATGGCGTCGCGCACGCGGCTCAGCGCGCCACGCGCCGCGTGCTGGTGGTCGACGATTCGCTCACCGTGCGCGAACTCGAACGCAAGCTGCTGGCCACGCGCGGTTATGACGTGACGATCGCCGTCGACGGCATGGACGGCTGGAACGCCGTGCGCGGCGAGCGCTTCGACCTCGTCATCACCGATATCGACATGCCGCGCATGGACGGTATCGAGCTGGTCACGCTCATCAAACGCGATCCGCAGTTGCAGTCGCTGCCGGTGATGATCGTGTCGTACAAGGATCGTGAAGAGGACCGCCGCGCCGGGCTAAACGCGGGCGCGGACTACTATCTGGCGAAAGGCGGTTTTCATGACGAAGCACTGCTCGATGCGGTGCGCGATCTGATCGGCGAAGCTTACGGTTAAACCTACGGGTAAAACGGATGAAAATCGGAATCGTCAACGACATGCCGCTCGCCGTGGAGGCGCTGCGTCGAGCGCTCGCGGCGCGCCACGACTTCGAGGTGCTGTGGATCGCGCAGGACGGCCAGCAGGCGGTCGATTTCTGCACCGCGCAACGGCCCGACATCGTGCTGATGGATCTGGTGATGCCGAACGTCGACGGGATCGAGGCCACGCGCCGCATCATGGCGCGCGCGCCCTGCGCGATCCTGATCGTTACCGTCGATGTGGGCGCGAACGCGTGGCGCGTTTACGAAGCGATGGGGGCGGGCGCGCTCGACGCCGTCGATACGCCCTCGCTGAACGGTCCCGATGCGCACAAGAGTATCGGCACGCTGATCACGAAGATCGACCGCATCGCGGCGCTCGTCAAGGAACGCAATGCGCCCGGCACGGCGGCCGCGGCAACGCCCGCCTGCTTGACGAACCGCGACACGCCGCTAGTGGCGATCGGCGCATCGGCGGGCGGACCGGCGGCACTTGCCACGCTGCTCGCCGGTTTGCCGAAGGATTTTGCGGCGGCCATCGTCATCGTGCAGCACGTCGATGCGGCGTTCGCCGCCGGCATGGCGGACTGGCTGAAC
Organism: Paraburkholderia sp. BL9I2N2; assembly: GCF_004339745.1. GTDB lineage: Bacteria > Pseudomonadota > Gammaproteobacteria > Burkholderiales > Burkholderiaceae > Paraburkholderia. The sequence goes on from NZ_SMGP01000001.1 coordinate 4,336,325, forward strand.
CAGCAATCGGCGTTGCCCGTGCGAATCGCCCGCGAAGGCGACCGGCCGCAAGCGGGCGTCGCGTTGCTCGCCGCCACCGACGATCATCTGCATCTGAAATTGCCCAACGTGCTCGGCTACACGCCCGTGCCGGAAGAGACGCCTTACCGGCCTTCCGTCGACGTGTTTTTTCACAGCGTGGTGGCGCGCTGGCCGGCGCGCGCGGTCGGCGTGCTGCTCACCGGCATGGGCCGCGACGGCGCGATCGGCCTCAAGGCGATGCGCACTAAGGGCTATCACACGATCGCGCAGGACGAGGCGACCAGCGCCGTGTATGGCATGCCGAAAGCGGCCGCGGCGCTCGACGCCGCCGCCGCGATCCTGCCATTGCCGCGCATCGCCGCCGCACTTGCGACGGCGGTCAACTCGCGCTAGCCGCTCACTCGCCGCCTATGAGCCGCTTCGATTCACTCACATTCATTCTGGCTGAACAACATGGACACTCCTAAACCGCATCAGGACACCGCCGCGCAGGACTTCGCGTCGGACGCGGCGGACGCTCCCAATCTCGCGATCGATGACGCTTTGGCGCGCATCCTCGGCAATCCGCCCGCGGCGGAGTGCCCGATCATGGTGTTGCTGGTCGACGACCAGGCGATCATCGCCGAGGCGATTCGCCAGGCGCTGGCCGACGAAGCGAGCGTCGACTTTCACTACTGCGCGTCGCCTGAAGACGCACTGCGCTGCGCTGCGGAAACGCGTGCGACGGTGATCCTTCAAGACCTCGTGATGCCGGGCACGGACGGTCTCACCCTCGTGCGCCAATATAGGCAGAATCCGGCGACGCGCGACATTCCGATCATCGTGCTGTCGACCAAGGAAGAGCCGCTCGTGAAAAGCGCGGCCTTCGCCGCCGGTGCCAACGATTATCTGGTGAAGCTGCCGGACCGCATCGAGTTGATCGCGCGCATCCGCTATCACTCGCGCTCGTATCTGAACCTGATTCAACGCGACGAGGCCTATAAGGCGCTGCGTCAATCGCAGCAGCAATTGCTCGCGACGAATCTGGAGTTGCAGCGACTCACGCATTCGGACGGCCTGACGGGCCTGTCGAATCGCCGCTACCTCGATCAATATCTGGCCGCCGAATGGCGTCGCAGCACGCGCGACAAGACCGGCCTCGGCTTTCTGATGATCGATGTGGATAACTTCAAGGCGTACAACGATACCTACGGGCACGTCGCCGGCGACGAAGTGCTCAAGCGGGTCGCGCAAACCGTCGAGTCGTGCCTCGGGCGCTCGGCCGATCTCGCGGCGCGCTTCGGTGGCGAAGAGTTCGCGGTGGTGGTGCCGGGCACGTCGGCGGGCGGCTTGCGTCTGCTCGCGGAAAAGATCCGCATTGCAATCGAAGGGCTGGCGATTCCGCATGCGGGCTCCGCGACCGGCGGCGTGACGATCAGCATCGGCGCGGCGACGCTCGTGCCTTCGGCCGCCGAGCCGGTGACGAAGCTGATCGAAGCGGCTGACGTCGGCTTGTATCGAGCGAAGCGGGATGGGAAGAATCAGGTGGCGGTCAGCGATTGATCGTTGCGGATGCGGTTCTACTACCGTGCAATGAAAGCGCGCCCTTTGCAGGGCGCGTTTTCACTTGCAGCGATAGCCGTAGCAGTGCGTTAGTCGGTTTCTAACGCATGCGCTTTCTAGCATTGCCAGGACGCCGCGCCGACCGCTGCGTCGCCGAGGTACTTGCTGCGTGCTTCAACAAGCACGCTTGCGTCGATGGCGCCCTCGTCGGCCAGCGCCTTCAGCGCGGCGATCACGATCGCCTTGCGGTCCACTTCGAAGAATTCACGCAGCGCCTGACGCGTGTCACTGCGTCCGAAACCGTCGGTACCGAGCGTCACATAACGGCGTGGCACGTATGCGCGAATCAGTTCGGGCACGGCACGAACATAATCCGTGGCGGCGATGACCGGGCCTTGCGACGCTTCGAGCGCGTGCGTGACGTACGGCGCCGAAGTCGCTTCGCCAAGACGCGCGAGCCGTTCTGCCGCCATGCCGTCGCGCTGCAACTCGGTGAAGCTCGTCACGCTCCACACTGCAGCGTCGATGCGCCAGTCGTCCTTCAACATCTGCTGAGCCGCAATGACTTCACCGAGAATCGCACCCGCGCCGAGCAATTGCACCCGAGCTTGCGTGCTCTCCTGCCCCTGAGCTTGCGCCGCCAGCGGATAAATGCCCTTCAGAATGCCTTCGCGCAACGCCGGCAAGTCGCCGCCCGGCACCGAAGGCTGCGCGTAGTTCTCGTTCATCACCGTGACGTAATAGAACACGTCGCGCTGCTGCTCGACCATCTCCCGCATACCCTCGTCGACGATCGCGGCAACCTCGTACGCGAACGCCGGGTCGTAAGCGCGGCAGTTCGGAATCGTCGATGCCGCCAGATGGCTCGAGCCGTCCTGATGCTGCAACCCCTCGCCGCCGAGCGTCGTCTTGCCCGACGTCGCGCCGATCAGGAAGCCGCGCGCACGTTGATCCGCCGCAGCCCAGATCAGATCACCGATGCGCTGGAAGCCGAACATCGAGTAGTAGATGTAGAACGGCAGCATCGGCAGATCGTGCACGCTGTACGACGTCGCCGCCGCGATCCATGACGACACCGCGCCGGCTTCCGAAATGCCCTCTTCCAGAATCTGGCCTTTCGTATCCTCACGGTAGTAAAGCATCGAGCCGAGATCTTCCGGCTCGTACAACTGCCCGAGCGGCGAATAGATACCGACCTGGCGGAACATGTTCGCCATGCCGAAGGTGCGCGCCTCGTCGGCGACGATCGGCACCACGCGCGGGCCCACTTCCCCGTCCTTGAGCAACGCGGTCAGCATGCGGACCAGCGCCATTGTCGTGGACATGTCGCGGCCATTCGCGTCCAGCGCGAATTGGCCCCAGGAGGACACCGGCGGGACGGTCAGCCCCTTCGATGCAACTCTCCGCCTTCTGGGCAGATAGCCTCCGAGAGCCGCCCGGCGTGCATGCAGGTATTGCATTTCCGGGCTCTCTTCCGCGGGTTTGTAGAACTTCACCTGTTCGACGTCCTCGTCCGTGAGCGGCAAGCGGAAGCGATCGCGAAACGCCTTGAGGTCGTCGAAGCCAAGTTTCTTTTGCTGATGCGTGGTCATGCGGCCCTGGCCCGAGGTGCCCATGCCGAAGCCCTTCATCGTCTTCGCGAGAATCACCGTCGGCTGGCCGCGATGGTCGAGCGCCTTCGCGTAGGCCGCGTGCAGTTTGCGCACGTCGTGGCCGCCGCGGCGCAGGCGGTCGATGTCGTCATCGCTCAATTGGGCGGCGAGCGCGGCAAGCTCCGGATTCTGGCCGAAGAAGCGTTCGCGGTTATAGGCGCCGTCGTTCGCCGAGAAGGTCTGGAACTGACCGTCCACGGTATGCGCGAACGCGCGCAGCAAGGCGCCGGTGCGATCGCGCGAAAACAGCGCGTCCCAGTCCGAGCCCCACACTACTTTGATCACATTCCAGCCGGCGCCGATGAAGTGCGCTTCCAGTTCATCGATGATGCGGCCGTTGCTGCGCACCGGACCGTCGAGCCGCTGCAGATTGCAGTTGATCACGAACACGAGGTTGTCGAGCCCCTCGCGCGCGGCCAGCGAAAGCGCGCCGGTCGATTCCGGCTCGTCCATTTCGCCGTCGCCGAAAAAGCCCCACACCTTGCGGCCTTCTGTTTGCACGAGGCCGCGATTGGCCAGGTAGCGCATGAAACGCGCTTGATAAATCGCGTTGATCGGGCCGATGCCCATCGAGCCAGTCGGGAACTGCCAGAAGTCCGGCATCAGCCACGGATGCGGATACGAGCACAAGCCCGGTCCGCCGATCTCGCGACGGTAGTGCTGGAGGTTTTCCTCCGAGAGAAAGCCTTCGAGGTAAGCCCGCGCATAAACACCCGGCGACGAATGCGGCTGGAAGTACACGAGGTCGCCCGTGCCCTCTTCCCCGCCAGGTGCGGCCGCGCGAAAAAAATGGTTGAAGCCGACCTCGAACAGATCCGCCGCCGACGCGTAACTCGCAATATGCCCGCCGAGTTCGCCGTAGGCCTGGTTCGCGCGCACCACCATCGCGAGCGCATTCCAGCGCAGCGCGGCGGCGAGCCGTTCTTCGAGTTCGAGATTGCCCGGATAGCGCGGCTGTTGCTCGAACGGGATCGTGTTCTGGTACGGCGTGACGTTGGTGCGCGCCGATTCAACACCCAGCGAAAGCGCATGGCTCGCAAGTTTGTCGAACAGAAACTGCGCGCGGTCGCGGCCGACATGCGCGACGACCGCGTCGAGCGCTTCCAGCCACTCGGCGGTTTCCTGCGGATCGGCGTCCGCCTGCTCCGCGCTTTCAACACGCTGCGCATTCAACGACTTCAACTGCTCGCTACCGCTGGACAAATCCGTCATGGCACCACTCCCGCTTCGACGTGTTCGGTTCAAGATCGAGTGAGTCAATGGTAACCATGTGCCCACAAAATGAGCGTCTCATTTGCTTGTGATCCCGCGCTGCGATAGGCTATTTATTCCGAATTTCGCCATTACGATGGAATATTTCATCTATGACCACGCCACCCAGGCGGCTCGACCGCATCGACATCGGCATCCTGAGCCAGTTGCAGCAGAACGCGCGCATCACCAATGCGGATCTGGCGCGCTCGGTGAACCTGTCGCCCACGCCGTGCTTCAACCGCGTGCGGGCGCTCGAAAAGCTCGGTCTGTTCAAGCAGCAGGTCACGTTGCTGAACCCGGAGCCGCTCGGGCTGCGCATCAACGTGTTCATTCAGGTGAGTCTGGAAAAGCAGGTGGAAGACGCGCTGCTGCGCTTCGAACAGGCGATCTCGGAGCGTCCCGAGGTGATGGAGTGCTACCTGATGACGGGCGACGCCGACTATCTGCTGCGCGTGGTGATGCCGGATATGCAGACGCTGGAGCGCTTCATCGTCGATCATCTGACGAAGATTCCGGGCATCTCCAATATTCGCTCGAGCTTTGCGCTCAAGCAGGTGCGTTACAAGACGGCGCTGCCGCTGCCGTCGTCGGGATTGACGCTGGTCGATCCCGACGACGTGTCGACTGACTGGCGCTAAGGCTTTCCGCCCGCTCAGCTTTATGCCGTGGCGGCGCCGCTCGTGTAGCGTGCGGCCGGCAGCTTGTGCGACAGGTTCGGCTGCAGCTGCTGACGTGCGCTGTTGAAGCGCTCCCAGTCCGCCGCGTCCGGCAACGACGGAATCGTCACCAGTTCGCCGTGGTCGAGGCCGGCGAGCGCGGCGTCCACCATGTCTTCGGCGGTCATCACGATCTGTTGCGGCAGATGTTCGACCGCGAGGCCCGCGCGGTCCCAGAATGCGGTGCTGGTCGCGCCCGGCAAAACCGCCTGCAACTGCACACCCTTGCCGCCCACTTCGTGATGCAGCGACTGCGTCAGGTTGAGCACGTAGGCCTTGGTGCCGCTGTAAGTGCCGTTCAACGTTTCCGGCGACAGCGCCACGATCGACGAAATATTGATCACGATGCCGTTGCCCCGCTCCACCAGGCCCGGCACGACCGCTGCCGTCAGACGCGTGAGCGCGGTCACGTTCAGGGCGATCATTTTTTCGAGCTCGTCCACGTTCGAGTCGATCAGCGAGGCGGTCGCGCCGACGCCCGCGTTGTTGACCAGCATCGTGATGCCACGGTCCGCGCGCAGCCGTTCTTCGATGCGGCGCACGTCGGCTTTGACGGTGAGGTCCGCGCCGATCGTCTCGACATGGCGGCCGGTTTCCGTCTTCAGACGATCGGCCAGACTGTTCAGCCGCTCGACGTCGCGCGCCACCAGAATCAGGTCGTAGCCGCGCCGCGCAAGGCGGTCCGCATACACTGCGCCGATCCCCGACGATGCGCCCGTCACCAATGCCGTTCCTTTGCCTGCTTGCGTTGCCATTTGAATCTCTCCTTGCGGGCGTGGCGCCTCGCGCCTGTGCCCTGTCCGATGAATGAATGGGAAAACCGGAAAACCTCCGCCACCGCGCCGTTGTTTGCGGTATTGCGGTGTTGACGAGGCAAGTCTAGGCGCGTAGCCTGTTGTCTCAAATGTCGTATTTACCTCGTTTTAGGACATCGCAATGAGACACGTCGGCGTGGTGGTTTTTCCCGGCTTCCAGATCCTCGATATGGTCGCGGTCTCGATCTTCGAGCTGGCCAACCTGGAGGCCGGCCAGCCTGAGTACGACGTGGAGGTAATTTCCGAGCATGGCGGCATGGTGCGCAGCTCGGCGGGCGTGGAGATCGCCACCCGCCCGTTCGACGATCCGGCGTATGACACTGTGGTGGTCACTGGCGCGATGCAGATCGCGCCGTCGTCGCCGGGATTGCTGGCGTTTCTGAACGAGGCGCTCGCCGCGTCGCGACGCACCGCCAGCATCTGCACCGGCGCGTTCGTGCTGGCCGAGGCCGGGATTCTCGACGGCCGCCACGCCACGACCCATTGGATTCACGCTCGCGATCTGCAGCGGCGCTTTCCGCAAACGCGCGTGGACGAGGACCGCATCTTTATCATCGACGGGTCGGTGTGGACGTCGGCCGGCATGACGGCGTGCATCGATCTGTGTCTGGCGCTCGTTGAAAACGATCTCGGCGTGGAGGTGTCGCGCGCGATCGCCAAGAAGCTCGTGGTGTATCACCGCCGCACCGGCGGCCAGTCGCAGTTCTCGGCCATGCTGGACCTGGAGCCGAAATCCGACCGCATCCAGAACGCGCTCTCTTACGCCAAGAGTCATCTGCGCGAGCCGTTGACGGTCGAACAGCTCGCCGACGTCGCGCATCTCAGCCCGCGCCAGTTCAGCCGCGCGTTTCGCGACGAAACCCGTCAATCGCCGGCCAAAGCCATCGAGGCATTGCGCGTCGAAGCCGCGCGCGCCATGCTGGAAGCGGGCCGCCATTCCATGGAGGCGGTGGCCGCGGAAACCGGTTTCGTCGATACCGAACGGATGCGGCGCGCCTTTCTGCGCGCGTACGGTCAGCCGCCGCAAGCGATCAAACGCGCGGCGCGCGTGATGTAACACATGTGATGGACAATATCGGCAACAGCGCTTTACCCGATATGACCTTCCACCATGAGAGGAACGCGATGAACTACGACGACAGCAATCCCTTCGCAAGGATTCTGCGTGGCGAACTACCCTGCATCAAGGTGGCCGAAACCGATGCCGCCCTCGCCTTCATGGACCTCATGCCGCAAGCGGACGGCCATCTGCTGGTGGTGCCGAAGGAAGCCGCCGCGGAGATTTTTGAATTGTCGGATGCTTCGACGGTGGCGTGCATGCGCATGACCCAGAAGCTCGCGATTGCGGTGCGCGCCGCGTTGCGGCCGGACGGCGTGTTCATTGGCCAATTCAATGGCGCCGCTGCGGGACAAACGGTGCCGCATGTGCATTTTCACGTGATCCCGCGCTGGGAAGGCCAGCCGCTGCGCATGCATGCGCGCGATGTCGCCGACGCGGACACGCTCGAAGCGCTCGCCAAACGCATTCGCTCGCATTGGCGTGCCGACTGACGCGGCGCGTGGCGCGGTTCTGTGCTCCGTCATGCGCCGTAATAAGTGTAAAAGCCGCTGAAACCAGCGGTGCGTGCCGCGCGGCTAGACTGGTACTTGCCTTGTACCTACAAGGCATTGAGTGTGGATCTCTTTTGGCCTGCCCGAAACGGCAGGCTTTTTTATTGGCGCGCTTGCGCGTGGCCTGACCGCTGCGCTTACGGCGCGCGGTAAAAAGCCCGCACGCGGCGGGTTTCATTTCCTGGCGATGGTACGGTGTCGGCCGTGATGCGGCGTCGGCACACGGCGGCAATGCTTTTAGCAGACGACCACCAAACACCCTTGCACACGAATCCCCTGCTCAATCGGCCGCCATGTTGGTCGATTCGTGCAGTGCAGCACGCAGGAGAGGCAATCCGCTGGCAAACGTAAACGTGTCACAGACGATGCCGCGAGCGGCGCAGCGGATGCCGCCAGTCGATGCGGCGCGGTTTCACGGGCATCGGACGCATGTCGTGCAGGTGCCGGTGTTCCTGCCACAATTCGTCGGAGAAAAGAAATGCGACGATCAGCAGCGGAATGACCAGAAAGACGCCCAATATCAAGTTCTCGATCACGGTGGCCTCCGATTGCAGGAGCATGATTTCATTGTAGAGCACCGCGCGTACCCGTACCGTGCCGCGCGCCTCACAATCGCCACGATCGAGCCGAACACAGGCCTGCGACAACGCGACGCCCTTTACTCGCCGGACCCGCCTGCCGCCTGGTTTATCGCAAGAAAGCGCCGTGCGGGCGCGAGAGCTTGCAAGAACTCCCCGCACCGCGCCCTGACTAACTGGAAAGCGCGTGAGCCTGCAGCGAACGCGCGCATCCAAACCAATAATTCTCAAGGGGAATCCAATGACGACCGAACGTAGCAGCGAACTCACCCTGCGCCCGCTCGAGCGCACCGATCTGCGCTTCGTCCATGAAGTGAACAACAACGCGAAAATCATGCGTTACTGGTTCGAGGAGCCGTACGAAACCTTCTCGGAACTCACCCAGCTTTACGACCAGCACGTGCACGACCTGCGCGAGCGGCGCTTCGTGGCGATCGACAACGAGGGGCAGACCGTCGGCGTGGTCGAACTGATCGAACTGGACTATATCCATCGACGGGGTGAGTTTCAGATCATCATCGCGCCGCATGCGCAAGGCCGCGGCTACGCAACCCTCGCCACCCAGCTCGCGACGGACTATGCGTTTTCAGTGCTGAACCTGCGCAAGGTCTATCTGATCGTCGACAAGTCGAATACGGCGGCAATCCACGTCTACGAAAAGTGCGGCTTCAGGCACGAGGCCGAGCTGATCGAGGAATTTTTCGGCAATGGCAGCTATCACAACGCCTTGCGGATGTGCATGTTCCAGTCCGAGTTCTTCGAGGCCAATCGACACGTCGATTGACCCCCGCGAATGCGCATAGGACTGCCGTTTGGCAGACCCTGTGTGCAGCGCTCCTCACACCTGGCACCATTTATCTTCTGCAAACACACCGTTATTTCGTGATTTCGGTTTAGTCGGTTGAATGACTTTGTGTGCAATGCACCAAGTATGTCGATTAAATGTAGCAAATCACTTAATTGTCGCCCCTCGTTTACGCGAACACGCGTCGCAAAGCTTTGCTGGTTAAAGCGGCGTGCCCTGCTCGTCTTTTAGTTATCCGTTTCAATCACGACTAATTAACCCATTGCTCAACGATTAAGCAGGTGCGATGGACGGTGCGACAATTCGCCGCTGTTGCGACCGCACACAAGATGTGCTTGTCGTTCTCTCGCATTCTCCTAAAGTGCAAGATGCGGGTTCAATCTTAAAGTTAAATACATAGCTAACCTGAGTATCCACCCGCACCGGAGGAAAATATGAAAATGCGAGTCGCCCTTGTTTTCGCCATTGCGGGATTGGCTGCCGCCACTGTTCAGGCGCAAGACGTCATGATCAAGCCGCAGCAAACCATCCAGTTCAAGGCTAATGCCTATGGTTGCCTGTCGAAGGATAAACTCGACGCCGCCGACCAGCATGCGCAAGCCGGTGAACAGCAAAAGATGCAGGAGTTCTTCTCCGGATATCAATGCGTTTCGACACCGGAAAACTCGAGTTTCCGCGTCGTCCGCGTGGTCGGTCACGACGTCGAATTCGTGAATTCGGGTAATAGCGATACGCAAGGCCTTTGGGCAAACGATCGATTCATCAAGCAATAAGCTGGACCCTGACATTCCGGCGAAAACGCCGGAATGTGATTTTGCGCGCCTGTGCGCCCCGTCCTCTGACTTAATAAGTCGGAGGGGGTGAACCTGTGGGTTAAAAATCGGCTGGGCATGAAAATGCTTGGCCGTTTTTATTTGCGCGCGTTAGCTTCGCTTTGACACGGACAGAAAAAAGCCGATGCGGATTGTCTGAATCCGCATCGGCAGTACGCCTTCTCGCAAAGCGCAGGGAACAACCGTTAGCTCACTACGAGCCGATCAATGCGAATCGCGCGGCACCGGAGCGCCGCTCGATCCAACCAGGAAGTCCAGATCCGCGCCCTGATCCGCTTGCAGCACATGTTCGACATAGAGCTTGTAGTAGCCGCGTTTGGGCGCCTCGGGCGCCTGCCATGCGGCGCGCCGGCGCGCGAGTTCCTCGTCGGTGACGTCGAGATGCAGGCGGCGCGCTTCGACATCGAGTTCGATCATGTCGCCGGTCTGCACGAACGCGAGCGGCCCGCCTGCTGCCGCTTCCGGCGACACGTGCAGCACCACCGCGCCGTACGCCGTCCCGCTCATGCGGCCGTCGGAAATGCGGACCATGTCCGTAATGCCCTTTTGCAGCACTTTTTTCGGCAGCGGCATATTGCCGACTTCCGCGAAGCCCGGATAACCCTTCGGCCCCGCGCCCTTGAGCACCATGATGCAATGCTCGTCGATATCGAGCGACTCGTCGTCGATCTTCGCGTGCAGTTCCTCGATGTTCTCGAACACTACCGCTCGACCGCGATGTTTGAGCAACGCCGCGGTGGCCGCCGACGGCTTGATCACTGCGCCATTCGGCGCCAGGTTGCCCTTGAGCACCGCGATGCCGGCCTTCGGCTTGAACGGCTCGGCGAACGTGGTGATGACTTTCTCGTCGTGATTCGGCGCGTTGCGCACATTGTCCCAGAGGGTCTTACCGTTCACGGTCAGCGCTTCTTTATGCAAGAGCCCCTGTTCGCCGAGTTGCTTCAACACCGCCGGCAAACCGCCCGCGTAGTAAAAGTCCTCCATCAGATATTCACCGGACGGTTGCAGGTTCACGAGACACGGCACGTTCGAACCCAGTTCCCAATCTTCTAGCGACAACTCCACGCCAATCCGCTTGGCCAGCGCGATCAGATGAACGACCGCATTGGTCGACCCGCCGATCGCCGCATTCGTGCGAATCGCGTTTTCGAATGCCTGGCGCGTCAGGATCTTGTCCATCGTCAGATCCTCGCGAACCATATCGACGATGCGCCGGCCCGCGAGATGCGCGAGCACCTGACGGCGCGCATCGACCGCGGGAATCGCCGCGTTGTGCGGCAAGCCCATGCCGAGCGATTCGACCATCGAGGCCATCGTCGACGCCGTGCCCATCGTCATGCAGTGACCGCGCGAGCGGTTCATGCACGACTCGGCTTCGGTGAACTCTTCCTGCGTCATCGTGCCGGCGCGCACCTCCTCGGACATCTGCCAGACACCTGTTCCCGAGCCGATGTTCTTGCCGCGAAACCGGCCATTGAGCATCGGTCCGCCGGACACGGCCAGCGCCGGCAGATTGCACGACGCCGCGCCCATCAGCAGCGCGGGCGTGGTCTTGTCGCAACCCACAAGCAGAATCACGCCGTCCATCGGATTGCCGCGAATCGACTCTTCGACATCCATCGAGGCCAGGTTGCGAAACAGCATCGCCGTAGGCCGCAAATTGGTCTCGCCCAACGACATCACCGGAAACTCGAGCGGCAAGCCGCCCGCTTCATGCACGCCTTTCTTCACGTATTCCGCCAGCTCGCGAAAATGCGCGTTGCACGGCGTCAATTCTGACCACGTATTGCAGATGCCGATCACCGGACGTCCGTCGAATTCGTCGTGCGGAATACCCTGGTTTTTCATCCACGAGCGATGCAGAAAACCGTCGCGGTCCTTGAGGCCGAACCACGCCTGGCTGCGCAGCGGCTTTTTAGTCTGATTCGAATCAGCCATGAAATCTCCTGTTGGCAAACATGGGGCGGGGGCGCGCGTCAGTGCACGCGTTTGCTGCGGCGGAACTGATCGAACAGCACCGCCAGCAGCAGGATCCCGCCGCGAATGAGGTATTGGTAGAAGGTCGGCACGTTCAGCAGGCTCATGGCGTCCTGCACCGAGCCCATGATCAGCACGCCGACCAGCACGCCGGAAATCGTCGCGACGCCGCCCGTAAGCGAGACGCCGCCGAGCACGCACGCCGAGATCACACCGAGTTCGAGGCCGACAGAAGTCTTCGGGTCACCCAGGCTCATACGTGACGCAAGCATCACGCCTGCAAACCCGGTGACGAGGCCCTGCAATACGAACACTGTGATCTTGATGCGCGTCACCGGCAAGCCGGCCAGCAACGCCGCCTCGCTATTGCCGCCGACGGCCAGCACGTTCTTGCCGAACACCGTTTTCTTCAGCAGAAATCCGAACAGCACGAAGCCGACGATGTTGCTCCAGATCGGATACGAAATGCCGAGGAACGCGCCGCCGCCGAGGTCGAAGAAACGCTCTTCGGAGATCATCACGGCGTCGCCGTTCGACGTGATGTAGGCGAGGCCGCGCACGACTTCCATCATGGCGAGCGTGACGATCAGCGAGTTGATCTTGTAGCGCGCGACCAGCACGCCGTTGACGAGTCCGACCGCGCCACCCGCGAGCACGCCGGCCGCGACGCCGAGCATCACGCTATGCGTCGCAGTGATCAGCGTGGACGCCACCACACCCGCGAACGCGACGATCGACGCCACCGACAAATCCACTTCGCCGAGCGCGAGAACGAACATCATCGTCACCGAGATCGAACCGATCAGCGTGACGGAGAGCAGCAAGCCCTGGATGTTTCGCGAGCTTAAAAAATCCGGCACGGTGAACGACAAAACCGCGAACAGAATCACGAACACCATCACGATGCCGGACTTGTTGATCAGGTCCCAGGTACGCGCGGCACGCGCGCTCAGGCCCGCTGAGGCGACGGCTGGGGTCGAGGAATCGGTTGAGGGTGTATGCATGGTTTGTATTCCGTTTCAATGGCGCGATTCGATTCAATTGCCTTCGTGGTGTCGAGGATGTGCGGCGGCGTCAGCGGGGCAGGGCGAGCTTGATCAGCGCATCCGGCGTGGCCTGCGCCTTGGGCAGATCGCCGACGATGCGGCCTTCCTTCATCACGATCACGCGATCCGCCACGCCGATCACTTCGGCCAGATCGCTCGACACGACGATCACCGTGCGGCCCGCTTCGGCGAGCCCGTACAGCAACCCATAAATCTCGCTGCGCGCGCCGACGTCGATGCCGCGCGTGGGTTCGTCCATCAGGAACACGTCGATGTCTTCGGCAAGCCAGCGCGACAGAATCACCTTCTGCTGATTGCCGCCGGAGAGTGTGCCGATCGGCGTTTCGCCATTGCGCGTCTTGATCGCGAGCTTGCCGATGAACTCTTTGGCGGTCTGCGCTTCCTTGCGGCCGTTGAGCACATTGAAGCGGCTGAAATGGCGGCGGCAACTGATGTTGAGGTTGTCCGATACGGAGGCGATCGAGACAATGCCTTCCTGCTTGCGATCTTCGGGACACAGCGCCACGCCCGCGCGCACGGCGTCGCGCGGTGTGGCAAAGTGCACGCGCTCGCCTTTGAGCGTGATCTCGCCGGAAGCCGGTTTGACCGCGCCGTAGATGAGCTTCATCAACTCGGAGCGACCCGCGCCGACGAGTCCAAAGAAGCCGACGATCTCGCCTTTGCGCGCCGCGAATGAAGCCGGTTCGCGCAGGCCGCGCCCCATCAATTCCTTGACGTCGAGTTGCACGTCGCCGAGATCGCGCGAGCGATAGCCGTACACGTCGGCGATCGAACGGCCCACCATGCAACTGATCAAGCGATCGCGATCGAGTCCTTCACCTGCTTCGAACGTATCGATGCGGCGGCCGTCGCGAAACACGGTCACGCGATCGCACAGCTCGTAGACTTCATCCATTCGATGCGTGACGTAGATGATCGCGCGACCCTCGGCCTTCAACGCGCGAATGATCCGGAACAGTTGCGTCGTCTCACGCGACGACAGTGAGCTGGTCGGTTCGTCAAACGCGATCACGCGTGCATCGCGCATCAGCGCCTTGCCGATTTCGATCATTTGCCGCTGGCCGATCGAAAGATTCTTCACTTGCTGCGACGGATCGATCTTTTCGCCGAGCCGTTCCAGCTCGCGCACGGCGCGCGCTACCAGCGCTTTTTCGTCCAGTATGCCGAAACGATTCGGCAGGGCGCCGAGCATCAGGTTTTCCGCGACCGTCAGTTCCGGCACCAGATGCAATTCCTGATAGATGATCGCCACGCCGGCGGCGATCGCGGCCTTCGTCGTGGTGAACTGCTGTTCGACGCCATCGAGCGACAAGGTGCCCGCCGCGGGTTGATTCACGCCGGACAACACCTTGAGCAGCGTCGATTTGCCGGCGCCGTTTTCGCCCATCAAGCCGTGCACTTCACCGCGCCGCACTTCGAGCGACACCTGGTCGAGCGCGAGCACGCCGGGAAAGCGCACGGTGATGCCGTCGAGCCGCAGATACGGCTCGGTGGACGCGAGCGCAGGCGAGGGCGCCGCTTCAGCGGTGGGGGACTCGGTGTGTGAAGACGTCATCGAAAAACCTCAAGCTGGTGAACAACCTGTGCGGGCCGCTCCCGCGTGAGCGAGAGACAGCCCGCAACGTGCAAACTCGAATCGCGCTTAAATACCGAGTTCTTTACGCACGTCCTGCCAGTTGCCGCGCACCATCAGCTTGCCGGTGGTCTGCGTATCGGCGGGCGGCTGCTTGCCGTCCTTGATCCACTCGACGAGGTTCTCCGTGCTTTCCTTGCCGTGCATCGTCGAGCTCACGGCGATCGTGCCGTAGAAGCCCGTCGGTTCTTTCTTCTGGAATTCGGCGAACGCTTCGCCCGCGCCGTTGATGCCGACACCGATCACGTCCGCGGCCGGAATATGTAATTGCTCGGTCGCGCGTACGCCGCCCAGCACGCTTTCCTCGTTCAGCGCGAAGATCACCCACTTCTTGATGTTCGGATGCTGCGCGAGTACCGGCGACGACGCGTTGAAACCGCCTTCGTCATCCGTCGTCTTTTGCGGGGCGTCGAAAATGTTTTCCTTCTTGAAGCCACCGGCAATGAGCGATTGCGTCGCGCCATCGGTGCGCAGTTTCGCGGTCGGCAATTCGTAATTCGTAATGCGCAGCGCGCCGACTTCTTCCGGCTTCCAGCCGCGGCGTTTCATCTCTTCAGCGATCGCGGTGCCGACCTGATTGCCGATCTTGAACGCGGACATGCCCAGATGCGGCACGTTCGGCAGCGGCTTGCCGGTGGAGTCGACCAGTTGATCATCGACGGTGACGAACTTCATGTTGTAGCGCTTCGCCCGCGCCTGGATCGCCGGTCCGAGACGCACGTCCGGTGCGCAGATCACAAAGCCTTTGGCACCTTGTGCACCGAGATTGTCGATCGCGGCCAGCACTTTTTCACCGTCCGGCGTGCCGATGTTCACCACCGCAAAGCCGTCCTTCTGGCCGAGCGCGCTCGCGGCTTTCTGTTCGTTGATGAACCATGCCTGTTCCGGCATCTTCACGAGGAAGCCGACTTTGAGCGGCTGATCCGCGTGCGCGGAAAGTTGCGCGGCAAAGGGCGCGGCGAGGGCGGCGGCCGCCATCGCGGATAGCGTCAAACGGCGAAGCTTGCTGGTCATATCTGTCTCCTGAAGTTGAAAGGCTGCATTGATTTCGTTTAGTTGCAGCGGGTGATGCACGGCGGCGTCAGCCGGGACGCGGATGAGCGTTAAGGTGCGCGGTAAAGTGAAGCGGTTTCATCACCATCAGCCCGCCACGTACGCCGTTTTCACGGCGGTCCAGAAGGCGGCGTCCGCGGCGCCGTAGGCCGACGCCTTACGGCCGCCGCCGGGCGCGTGATGCTCGACGGCAGTGGTCGGCAGATTGATCGTCACCAGGCCGCTGTGCACATGACGGCGAAAATGCCGCGCGCGATTGAGCGAGCGCGTGCAGACGCCGGCGCACAGACCGTATGCGGTGTCGTTCGCGAGATGCAGCGCGTGGTCGTAGTCGTCCGCGCGCAGCACGACGGCGAGCGGGCCGAAAATTTCCTCCCGCGCGACACGATGTTCGGATTCGCCGATGAAGAGCGCCGGTTCGAAAAAGTAGCCGCGCGTCGCGCGCTCCAGTTGCCGGCCGCCGTGCAGCAGTTGCGCGCCTTCCTGTTGACCGATGCGCACGTAGTCGAGATTGCGCTCCAACTGCGCGGCGTTGGCCACGGGACCCATGTCCGTGCCGTGCTTCAAGGCGTGATCGATCGAGAGCTTGGCGAGCTTCGCCTGCAATGCTTCCACGAACGGCTCGAACACCGCGCGTTCGACGATCAGCCGCGCAGCCGCGGTGCTGCGTTGGCCCGTCGAGCCATAGGCGCCGATCAAGGCGGCCTCGACGGCGCCGTCGAGATCGGCGTCGGCCAGAACCACGAACGGATTCTTGCCGCCCATCTCTAGCTGCACTCGCGCCTGGCGGGCGGCAGCGGCTTGCAGCACGCGTGTGCCGGTTTTCGCCGAGCCGGTGAAGCTGATCGCCGCCGTCAACGGATGCGCGACGATCCGCGCACCAACTTGCCGGCCGCTGCCCATCACGAGATTGAACACGCCCGCGGGCAAACCGGCGCGGCTGATGATCGAGGCCAGCGCCGCCGCGCAAGCCGGCACCGATTCTGCCGGCTTGAACACGACGCAGTTGCCGTGTGCGAGCGCGGCGCCGATCTTCGCCGCGGCAATCGCCAGCGGCGCGCTCCACGGCGCGATGATGCCGACCACGCCGAGCGGTTCGCGCGTCACGTCGATCTCGACGCCGGCACGCGCCGACGCGACGGGTTCGGCGAAAGCATGCAAGGCTTCGGCCGCGAACAACTTGAAGATCTGTCCGGCACGCGTCGCCTCGACCAAGGCCTCAGGCAGCGTGTTGCCGACTTCACGCGCCAGCAGCCGGCCGAGTTCGTCGCGGCGCGCGAGTATCTCGCTGCCGATGGCGTCGAGTGCATCCGCGCGACGCTGCGCCGAACCCAGCGACCACTCGCGGAAAGCCGCGTGCGCCGCTTCGATCGCCATGTCCGTCTGCCGCACGTCGGCTCGCACATAGTCGCCGACCGGGTCGTCCAGGTCCGACGGATTGAGCGAGACGCCCGTGGTCGCGCCCGTCTCCCATCCGCCATTGATGTAGTGGCGGAACGGACTTGCAACGAGTGGGACGAGCGGATCGCGGTTCATCGACGGAAAGGCGCCACGTGGGGAAGCTCAGAAAGTCCACGAATGGTATGAGCCGCCCCAATAACTTTCCAATCCCTTTTTAGGCTATCCCGATATCAATTTCGATATGGCATGATGGAGCCTCGCCTTGGCAGAGTGCGCGGTTCGTGGCTTCGAGCCGCCTCATCAGCAAGCATCTTGCGTGGGACCAGAGTAAGGCGCTAAAGCGCCCGCTCTGGTCGACAGAAAACAGGTTGGAGACAAGCCATGACGCGTAGCTACTCGAACTGGTTCGTGCGGGCGCGGCTCAAGACGCGGCAGTTGCTGCTGCTCGCAGCCATGGAAGAGGAGGGCAACGTCCGGCGGGCCGCCGACGTGCTCGGCATGACCCAGCCCGCCGCGTCGCGTCTGCTCAAAGAGCTCGAGGACATGCTGGAAGTGAGCCTGTTCGACCGCACGCCGCACGGCATGCACGCCACGTTGTACGGCGAGGTCATGATCCGTCATGCGCGCATGGTGCTGTCGAATCTGAGTCATGCACACGACGAGATTTCGGCATTGCGCGCCGGTCTGGCGGGGCAGGTGCGGATCGGCGTGATCGCGGCGGCCGCGGCGACCATGGTGCCGCGCGCGATCGCCAGCGTGAAAGAACGCTATCCGCAACTGCAAATCTGGGCAGAGGTCGAAACCTCCGATGTGATGCTGCCGCGGCTGGCGGAAGGCGAGTTGGGACATCATGATCGGCCGCGTGTTGGAGCGGCAAAACCAGTTCAAGACCGAAGTCCGCTACGAACCGCTCGCCGACGAACCGCTGTGCGTGGTGGCGCGTCCCGGCCATCATCTCGAAAATGAGACAGGCTTGACATTGCGTGCAATTGTCAACGCCAGCTGGGTTTTGCATCCGCCGGGCAGCGTTTTGCGCCATCGCTTCGATCTGATGTTTTCGCAAATCGGGCTGAATCCGCCGCAAAACGTGGTCAACACCAACAATTTTCTGGCGATTTCGAGCTTGCTGCTCCAAAGCGACATGTTGGCGGTTTTACCCGACGAAGTGGCGCGTCAATACCAACAGTATGGCGTTCTGAAGCGATTACCGATCGATTTGCCGTGCAGGATGGATACATTCGGTATCATCACGCGCCAGTCGCACCTGCTTTCGCCGGCGGCCTCGGTCGTGCTCGAAGCCTTGCGGGAAGCCGCTGGCGAGGTCTACGGCACCGCTTTCGAACCGACAGTGGCGCGATAAATGCTTCTCCCGTAGTCATGACAGCCGGCTGGCGGCGCGGGAGGAACAGAAGATGTACAACAAACACGGAAAACGGCAACGCGCCGTCGACGACTCTTTTTCAGTTCGCTCCGGTGGAGCGAGCGCCTGGTTTAGCAACGGCATGGCTCTCAAATCGACGATTTACAAGGCGGAACTGCAGATCGCCAACATGGACCGGCACTACTATGCCGACCATTCGCTGACGATCGCCCGCCATCCCTCTGAAACCGACGAACGGATGATGGTCCGCGTCGCCGCGTTCGCGCTGTTCGCGCAGGAACGCCTTGAATTCTGCAAAGGTTTGTCGGACGTGGACGAACCGGACCTCTGGCAAAAGGATCTGACCGGCGCGATCGAAACGTGGATCGAAGTCGGCCAGCCGGATGAACGGCGCATCGCCAAGGCGAGCGGTCGCTCGAACGAGGTGATCGTGATCGCCTACGGCGGCCGCACGTCGGATATCTGGTGGCAGGGCGTGCGCAACAAGGTGGAACGCATGCGCAACGTGACGGTGTGGACGCTCGGCGAAGACGTCGCCACCGCCCTCGGCTCGCTGGCCGAGCGGACCATGCGGCTGCAATGCACCGTGCAGGACGGCGAAGCATGGCTCGGCAGCGCCGAAGCCGATGCGGTGAAAATCGAATGGACGGTGTTGAAGGCGCCCGCCAACGCCTGACGCCTGCCGCTTCAAACGCTTAGAGCGACGTCACGCGAGCCGCTTCCGGTGGCCCCTTGAGTTCGACCATGTTGCCTTCCGGGTCGAACAGATACAGCGACTGTCCGTAGCCGTCCGCGCCGTAGCGCAGACCGAGTTCACCCAGCCGCGCGCCGTGTTCGGCCAGATGCGCCTTGAGCGCTTCAGCGTCGAACGGATCGATGCGCAAACACACGTGATCCATATTCCGCCCCGTGCCCGGCGCGCCGTTTTCGGCATGGTCGAGCCGGCCGCCGACCTGCAACAGGTCGATCAGCGAGCGCCCCGCGCGCAACTGTGTCAGGCCCAGATCGCGTTGCTCTTTCTCGACACTGCAGCCGAGCACGTCGCAGTAGAAACGCGCCATGGCCTCGACGTTGGTCGCCCGAATGACAACGTGATCGATCTCGCGAATATGGATTTTCATGTGGAACGCCCCTTGGCTCGCTCGCAGAACGGGTGAAATGCCAGTGTAGAAGAAAGGGCGGCGCTGCGAGTGCGGCGTCGTGAAACCGGTCTTGAGGGACGGATCAGACCCGTATGGACGAAAAAAAGCCCGCTCTATGTGGAGCGGGCTGAATCCATATCAGGAGGAGACATGGAGGAGACAAGTACTAATATACACATGCACCTGGTGCGACGCAATAACTTTTTAAGGGAAAACCCGATATCGTGCCAAATTGTCGCAGTTTTCCTCAAAACGGATGCCTGGCGGGGCTTCGAGCCTACGAAGAAGCGCAATGACAGAGCAAGAACCGGGGCGTAGTGTGTCGGCATGCGGCCTACATTGGTGAGCATCGACACCGTCTCTTCGGGACCATCATGAACCGCAAACCTACCGATACCGCCTCCGGCGCCACCGACTGGACTTCCGACGATGCGCGCTGGGAAGCCGTCACGCATCGCGAATCGCAAGCCGACGGCGCGTTCTTCTACGGCGTCAAAACGACCGGCGTGTTCTGCCGCCCGTCGTGCGCCTCGCGCCTGCCGCGCCGCGAGAACGTCGCTTTTTTCACCGATGCCGCTGCCGCGCGCGCTGCGGGCTTTCGCGATTGCAAGCGCTGCCAGCCCGGCGGCCTGCCGCGCGTGCTGGAAATCGTCAATCGTGCGTGTGCCGCGCTGGACGCCGACCCGCAAGAGCGCCTCACGCTCGCGCAATTGAGTGACGCCGTGCACGTCAGCCCGTTCCATCTGCAACGTCTGTTCAAGCGGGTGGTGGGTGTGTCGCCGCGCCAATATCAGGCCGCGCAACGGGGCGCCGCGTTGCGCGACGCACTCCAGAGTGGCTCGGACGTCACCCGTGCCACGCTCGACGCCGGCTTCGGCTCGCCGTCGCGCATGTACGACAGCGCCTCGGCCGAACTCGGCATGGCGCCGTCCGCGTACCGCCGCAAGGGCGCCGGACTCACCGTGCGCTATGCCAGCGCGCCGACGCCGCTCGGCTACGTGCTGGTCGCGGCGACGGAGAAGGGCATCTGCAAGATCGGTTTCGGCGACGACAAAGCCATGCTCGCCGACGACCTGCGCGGCGAATTCGCCAACGCCGACCTGTTGGAAGATACCGAACACCTGGCGCCGTTCATCGCGCAGATCGACGCCTATCTGCGCGGCACCCGTCAGGACTTCGATCTACCGCTGGATATCGCCGCGACGGCATTCCGGCAGCGTGTGTGGGACGCGTTACGGCGCATCCCGTACGGCGAGACGCGCAGCTATTCGGAGATCGCCGAAACAGTCGGCTCGCCACGCGCCGTACGCGCGGTGGCCAGCGCATGCGCGACCAATCCGGTCGCGTTGGCGATTCCTTGTCATCGAGTGGTGGCCAAGGGCGGAGCGCTGGCAGGCTATCGTTGGGGTTTGCCGCGCAAAGCCGCGCTGCTGGACAACGAGGCGCAGCACGCCGGCGACTTTTCGCGCGGCAAAGGCGAACGCAACCAGCGCGCCCATACAGACGTCGGCAACGACACCGAAACCACCACCAAACTGGACCACGCCGCGTGAGTACGCTTGACGAAGTTGCTACCCTTGAATTGCCGTTCAAACCACCCTTCGACTGGCCGCGCCTGCTGCGTTTCTTCGGCGGACGCGCGACGCCCGGCGTCGAAGCGGTGGAAGACGGCGCGTACCGTCGCGCGATCGATTGGGCCGGCGACAGCGGCACGCTGAGCGTGCGTCTGCATCCGCGCAAGCGCTGCCTCGTCGCCAGCATCGAAGGGCCCGTGAGCACTTACGCCGACGCGCTCGTCGCGCCGATTGCCAAGATGTTCGACCTGCAGGCCGATCCAAAGAAGATCGGCCCCGAACTCGCCACGGACCCGTGGCTCGCGCCGCTGGTCGAAGCCGTGCCCGGCCTGCGTGTGCCGGGCGCGTGGTCGGGCTTCGAGTTGGTGGTCCGCGCGATCGTCGGGCAGCAGGTCAGCGTGAAGGCGGCGACCACTATCATCGGCAGACTCGTGCAGCGCGCCGGGGAGCGCATCGAGGGGCATCCGCATGAGAACACCGCTTGGCGCTTTCCGACGCCCGCCGCGTTGGCCGCCGTGGATCTCGCGCAAATCGGCATGCCGGGTAAACGTGTAGCGGCGTTGCAGGGCTTCGCGCACGCGGTCGCTACCGGCGACGTGCCGCTCGACAGCAACACGGCCGACGCCGACAGCCTGCGCGCCGCGCTGCTCGCGCTGCCCGGCATCGGTCCGTGGACCGTCGAGTATGTCGCCATGCGCGCGTGGCGCGATGCCGACGCGTGGCCCGCATGGGATCTCGTGCTGATGCAGTCGATCTGCGCGCGCGATCCGTCGCTCGTGCGGCCCACGCAGCAACGCACCCGCACCGACGCATGGCGGCCGTGGCGCGCGTACGCCGCGATGCATCTGTGGAATGAAGTAGCGGACCGCGTGGGCGCCGCGCGTGGCGGCTGAAGGCAGGCGCCTCCTGGGAAGAAAAGCGTTTCGCGCGCGAGCCGCGTGACGGGCAGAGTGATGTGGCGCGCGGCCGACGAATTGGCGCAAAAGGCAGGCGGATTGGCCCAGGAAAGAGGCGGCCCGGAGTGCTCCGATGAGCCGCCGAGGCGGCCTCAAGCAGCCGTTCTGGCGAGATGTTAAAGTGCCCGCTACTGAAAATTCCGCCGAACGTTGTCAACCGCAGTGCTGCGGCACATGGCGGCCGACAACGCCCGACTCGCATCAATGCCAAACACGACACCTTCCCGCACGACCGACGCGTTCTCGCACCGCCTGTCCGTGCTGACCTCAGGCCCGCAGCGCGACGCGCTGATACGCGGCCTGCGCGGCATCGAAAAGGAAAGCCTGCGCGTGACGCACGAGGGCAAGCTCGCCTTGACGCCGCATCCGCGCGCACTCGGTTCGGCGCTTACGCATCCATCGCTCACCACGGATTATTCCGAAGCGTTGCTCGAACTGATCACGCCGGCTGAGCAGGACGTCGCGCTCACGCTCGAGAAGCTCGACACGCTCCACCGTTTTGTCTACGCGGAACTCGGCGACGAGATCCTGTGGAACAACTCCATGCCGGGCCTGCTGCCCGACACGGACGACGGCATTCCGATCGCGAACTACGGCAGCTCGAACATCGGCAAGCTGAAGTACGTGTACCGCATCGGCCTCGCGCTTCGGTACGGCCGCACGATGCAGTGCATCGCGGGCATTCACTACAACTATTCGCTGAACGAAGAAGTGTGGCGGCTGTTGCACGCGGACCAGCAATCCACCGCGAATGCCGTCGACTTCCAGTCCGATCGCTATCTCGCGCTGATCCGCAATTTCCGCCGCACCAACTGGCTGCTGATGTATCTGTTCGGCGCTTCGCCGGCGCTGGATCGTCGTTTCCTCCGCGATCGCAAACACACGCTCGACACGTTCGACGCCGACACGCTCTATCGTCCGTACGCGACCAGTCTGCGCATGAGCGACCTCGGCTATTCGAACACCACCGCGCAAGCCGCGCTGCACGCCGACTACGACACGCTGCCGGGCTACCTCGACGCGCTTGCGAAGGCCGTGAGCCAGCCGTATCCCGCGTACGAGGCAATCGGCACGCAGCGCGACGGCGAGTGGGTGCAGATCAACACGAACGTGCTGCAGATCGAAAACGAGTTCTACTCGACGATCCGTCCGAAGCGCGTCACGTATCCCGGCGAACGTCCGCTGCACGCGCTGGCCGCGCGCGGTGTGCAATACGTGGAAGTGCGTTGCATGGACATCGATCCGTTCGAGCCGACTGGTATTTCGCTCGAGACGTCGCGCTTTCTCGACGCCTACCTGCTGGTCTGCGCGCTCGACGACAGCGCGCCGTTGCCGCCCGACGCTTACGCCGAAGCCAACCAGAATTTCGGCCGTGTCACGATGGAAGGACGCAAGCCGGGCCTCGAACTGACACGCGACGGCCGTCCGGTTGCGATGACGGAATGGGCGAACGAACTGCTCGTCAAGATCGACGCGGCTGCGGCTACGCTCGACGCATTGCATGGCGGCGACGCGCATGCACGCGCCGTCGCGGTTCAACGCACGAAGCTGGCGGATGCATCGCTGACGCCGTCGGCGCGCGTGCTGCAGACCATGCGCGAGAAGCAGCAGAGCTTCCTCGCCTTCGGCCTCGAACAAAGCGAAGCGCACGCCGCGCATTTCCGCACGCGTCCGCTGGATGCGGAGCAGACCAAGGCATTCACCGATCTCGCTGCGCAATCGCTCGCTGAGCAGGCCAAACTCGAACAGGAAGAAGTCGGTTCGTTCGACGCGTTCGTTGCGGCCTATCGAGCGTACACGCTGAACCGGTTTAGCGTCTGAATAACGCTTGCGGGCAAGGTGAAGAAAGAGCGGCCAGCGTGGCCGCTTTTTTATTTCGCGCCGGTAACGTCTACGCAATGTGCGACCGCCTCGCGAACGCTATCGGCAAATTCTCCGCGCGTTCTGACGATTCTCTGATCCAGATGAAACACCGTACCGACGCCACGGTCCAAACTTACATGACGCGCACCACAGAGGGAGGATTCAACGTGATGAAAAAAAATCTGTTGGCCATGCTGTGCGTAGCGGCGGCTGGATGTTCGACGCAAGGGCAGGTCGATCCGGACGTCATGCAGATCGCGACCACGCCGTTGACGTGCTCGAACAAGTCGCAATGCGATGTCTGGTGGCAACGGGCGCAAGCGTGGGTGGCGGGCCATTCGACGTATAAGATCGATGCCTCGACCGACACGTTGATCCAGACAGTCGGCCCGGATGGCGGCAAGCGCGCGTTGGCGTATCAGATCACGCGCGCCGCGAATCCGGACGGCACGGCAACGATCGGTTTTGCCGCGCATTGCGACGGCTCGATGGGCTGCAAGCCGAACCCATGGGAAGCCGGCGCCGACTTCAAACAATACGTGCGAGGCACTGCGCCCGGCATGCCGCAAAGCGGCGCGAAACCCCCGCAAGCCGCGCCCACGACCCCGCATCCAGATGCCATGCAGGGTCAATCGATCCCGGCGACGAATGGCGAAGCCGTCACGCAATAACGGCTGAAGACGTGCGCGAAGAGTCGAAGGAAAATACCGTGTCGGCGCGCGTCCGCTGAAAGGCATCGTCGAACTTCAATGCCCCATTGAAGGGCCAACGCCCTTGCGTGGCTTGGTAATCCAGACCAGCACCGCGAGCACGAGAAACGCCGCGCAGGAAATGCGGAAGAAATCGTTGGTGGCCATCATGTAAGCCTGCGTGGTCACCACCTGATTCAACTGCGCGGTGATGCCGTCGCCGGAGAGGCCGATACCGGCCAGCGCATTGGTATAAGCATTCGTGTTCGCGGCGTAAACGTTGACCGAATCGGTCAGCATCGCGTGATGGTAGATCGTGTCGTTCTCCCAGTATGTCGTACTGACCGCTGTGCCGATCGCGCCTGACAAGGTCCGGAAAAAATTGGACAGGCCGGAAGCACTCGCCAGCCGCTCATCCGGCACGCTGGACAGCGTAATGGTGGTCATCGGCACAAAGAAGCAGGCGACGCCAATGCCTTGCACGAGCCGTGGCCAGATCACGTGATTGAACGGCACGTCGAGCGTGAAGGTGGAGTTCCAGAACGAGACGAACGCGAATACGATGAACGCAAAACTCGCCACCACGCGCAGGTTCAGCCGGTGCATGTTTTTGCCGATCAACGGCGACAAGAACAGCGCTAGCAGACCGACCGGCGCGGTCGCCAGACCAGCCAGCCCGGCGGTGTAACCCATCACGGTTTGCAGCCACAGCGGAAAGATCACCACCGAGCCGAAGAAGGCCATGAAGCCGAACGAGACGATCACCACGCCAAGCGCGAAGTTGCGATCCTTGAACAGCGAGAGATCGACCACCGGCTCTTTCTCGGTCATCTCCCACACCAGCATGAAGGCGAGCGACACCACCGCGATCACCGCCAGCGTGACGATAAACGTCGAATTGAACCAGTCGCGATCCTTGCCGAGGTCGAGCACCATCTGCAGGCACGACACGCCGATCACGAGCAGCGTGAGGCCGACCGCGTCGATGCGCTGTTTCGTGGTCTTCGTCTCACGGCCGCGCAGCAGCAGGAACGCGCACACCGCCGAGAACAGTCCGATCGGCACGTTGATGTAGAAGATCCACGGCCACGTGTAGTTGTCGGTGATGTAGCCGCCCATCACGGGCCCGAAGATGGGCGCGCAAATCACCGTCATCGCCCACAGGCCCAGCGCGAGTCCGCGCTTTTCCGGCGGATACGAGCGCATCAGAATGGTCTGCGAGAGCGGGACCATCGGCCCGGAAACGAGCCCCTGCACCAGCCGGAACGCGATCAACGACTCGAAGTTGTGGGCGAAACCGCACAGCGCCGAGGCGATCGTAAAGAGCAGCACGGACAGCGTAAACAGCTTCACTTCGCCGACCCGCCGCGCGAGCCAGCCCGTCAGCGGCACCGCGATCGCGGAGGCGACCGAATACGACGAGATCACCCAAGTGCCCTGGCTGGTCGCCACGCCGAGGCTGCCGGAAATGGTCGGCACCGCGACGTTCGCAATCGACGTGTCGAGCACCTCCATGAAGGTGCCGAGTGCGAGCCCGACCGTGAGCAGGGCCAAGGCTCCGCCTTTGAGCGGAGCGGGTTCGGCGGCGGGTAGGGCAGCGGCGGAAGCCGTGGCGTCCATATTTCTTCTCCTCAACCTGGAAAGCTTGTCGCGACAGCTTTATCGCCTGGTCCAAATGGCGTGCTTACATGCCGGATCACTCTCTGCCCAGACAGATATCTTCAAACAGTGACGCTCTTGTAAAGAGCGTCTTGGTTAGTCCTCGCCGTGTTCCCGCGGCGACTCTTCGGGTGATTCGTCCAGCGATTCCTGTTGCGGCCCCAATCCGCATCCCGCGCTTGCTCCCGCGTCGATGCCGTTCGCGATGAAACGGCCGAGCAGGTCGATCAACGTGGCGTGGTCGGCGGCCGAAAACCCGCGCAACTGCTCGTTCAGCACCGTTGCGCCCAGACCAGGTAGTTGCCGCGCGGCGTCGTGACCCTGCGGCGTCAACTCGAGTTTCACCATCCGGCGATCGGTCTCGCTGCGCGAGCGCACGATAAAGCCTTTCTTTTCAAGGCGATCGAGCAGTCGCGTCATCGATCCGCTGTCGTACGACATGGCGCGCGACAACTCAAACGGCGTGCTCGCGCGCCGCGACGACAACATCAGGATCACGCCGATCTGCTGCGTGGTCAGTCCCAATGGTTTGACCGCACGGTCCGTCCGCTCGACCAGCACATTTCGAGCTTTCGTCAGGTAGTAGCCAAGACTCGATTCAAGGTGAATCTCGTCCGCCTTGTAGGGGCCGTCAGTCATCGTGTATCCGGAAACGTCTCAGGCAGAACGGATTTTAGCTGCCTAAGCAGACAAGCCAAACTTGATTTCGCGTAGTGCGAGCGGCAGAAAAACAACACGTCCGACGTGCGTGGGAGGAAGTATCTTGAAATTTAATTGCATAGTCAATATTATTATAGGCAACGAGTTACGCGCGACCCGCGCCACCCGAGACCATGTTCTGACCGATTGTCTGCACGCCGCGAGCGCGCCGTGCGAAAAGGATTTCCCCGATGCTGTACCTCAAAAACACGCTTGGCGGCCTGAGCCGCTCCCTGACCGATTCCGCACTCAGCACCTTTCAAGGGCCGCACCGCTGGTGGAAACTCGCGCTGTTCGCCGTGCTGTTCGTATTGCCTGGCGGATCGGTCGGCGTGGCGGTGCTGGCGTGGTTCGAGCATCGGCGGGGACAAAAGGGCGTCAAGATGGCGAAAGTGGAATTGGTCGCCGCGTCGGTGCCTACGGTGAACGCGGCTGTTGTTCCTGCCGGCGCGGAAAAGCACGTAGGCCCCGCCGGCGCCTGCCAGGCGCGTGGCGATGCGCCGTGCCGGGCCGCCGCCGGTAGGCTGGCCCGCCAGGCCAAGTCTACGGAATCACGGGTGTAACGGCCTGGCCGGTAACAGCGCGTAACCTTCGCGACACCCTCAGTAACACACCTGCCTCCTTCCTCGCATTACCCTTTCAGTTTCCCGCGCCCAGCGGGCTCATACGTTAACATTCCGGCAGACCAAGATCTCGCCCGGCCGGCGGTGTCGCCATCGGCCGCGCCGCGGCGTCCAGAAGGAATTCATTGCATGCAGTCTGATCGAATCTCGCGCGCGCGGACACTTGCGCCTCGCGCCCTGACTATTGCTGTAGCCGCAGCCCTCGCCAGTCTGCTGGCGGCCTGCGCAGTCGGCCCCGACTACAAGCGGCCCGCCGCCGAAATCCCGGCGTCGTACAAGGAAGCCGCGCCCGGCTGGAAAGTCGCTCAACCGGCCGATCAGCAGGATCGCGGCGACTGGTGGACCATTTACGAAGATCCGCAGCTCAACGCGCTCGAAGAGCGGCTGAACACCGCAAACCAGACCGTCGCTCAATTCGCCGCCGCCTACCGGCAAGCGCGCGCGCTGGTCGGCGAGGCGCGGGCGGCGTATTTCCCGACCATCGGTGCGTCGGCGGGTGCAACGCGCTCCGGCAACGGGACATCGTCCGGCGGCAACTCGACCACTGCGACGAGCCGATCCGGCGTCGGCAACAGTTTCAACGTGCAGCTCGACGCAAGCTGGGAGCCGGATCTGTGGGGTTCGGTCAGCCGCTCGGTCAACGCGCAGAAGGCCGGCCAGCAAAGCGCTGCGGCGGACCTCGCCAACGCACGCCTGTCGGCTCAGGCCACACTCGCCCAGACCTACTTCGCGCTGCGCTCGCTCGATTCGACCCAGAAGCTGCTCGACGACACCGTCGCGGCCTACCAGCGCTCGCTGCAACTCACGCAGAACCAGTACGCAGCCGGCGTTGCCGCACGCTCCGACGTGATTCAGGCGCAAACGCAATTGCAATCGGCGCAGGCTGCCGCGATCGACAACGGCGTGCAGCGCGCTCAGGACGAGCACGCGATCGCCGTTCTGGTCGGCGAACCGGCCTCGACCTTCTCGATTCCGCCGATACCGCTCACCGCCACGCCGCCCGCCGTGCCGGCGCAGATGCCGTCCGCATTGCTCGAACGGCGTCCAGACATCGCTTCGGCGGAGCGCAAGGCAGCAGCGGCGAACGAACAGATCGGCGTCGCCATCG
This sequence comes from Paraburkholderia sp. BL9I2N2, assembly GCF_004339745.1. Lineage (GTDB taxonomy): Bacteria > Pseudomonadota > Gammaproteobacteria > Burkholderiales > Burkholderiaceae > Paraburkholderia. Next base: position 4,364,977 of record NZ_SMGP01000001.1, read on the forward strand.
CCGCATTCTTCCCGTCGCTGACGCTGTCGGCTTCCGGTGGCTTCGAAAACTCGGTGTTCTCGCAATTGCTGACCGCGCCGTCGCGCTTCTGGACGCTCGGCCCGCAACTCGCCGCGACGCTGTTCGACGCCGGTCTGCGCCAGGCCCAGACCGACGCCGCGCGCGCTGCCTACGACGGCAATGTCGCGACCTACCGTCAAACGGTACTGGCCGCGTTCCAGGACGTCGAGGACAACCTCGCGTCGCAGCGCATCCTTGCACAGGAAATCGTCGTCCAGCAGCAAGCCGTGGATTCGGCGCTTCAGGCGCTCGCCATCGTCACGAACGAGTACAAGGCGGGCACGGTCGGCTACGTCAACGTGCTGACGGCGCAGACCACCGCTTTCACGGCCCAGCAGAAGCTGGAGACCATCGCCGGACAGCGGATGGTGTCGTCGGTGGGTCTGGTGAAGGCGCTGGGCGGCGGCTGGGACGTGTCGCAGATGAATCGCGAAACAGGCGATGTGGCGGCGCCGGCGCCGCTGCCGGCGTCATCGGCGGCGCCTGTCGCGCAAAACGGAACGACATCGCCGTCGCGGATGCACACCGAGTAGAAGCGCTGGCCGTCGAGGCAAAGCAAAAGAGGCATGCCGCATTTCACGGCCATGCCTCTTTTTCTATGGCGTCGACGCTCGGCCACCCATAGGTTCAGCAGCCTCGCGAGGTTATTGCGCGCCTCAGTGCACGAATGTCAACGTCACCGTGTCCGGCCCGCTCGGCCGCCCCAACAGGTTCAGCAATCCCGCGAGGTTATCGCGCGCCTCAGGCGCGGCGCTGGCCGTCCCCTGAAACGACGTTGACCCAGCCGACACCGTACCATTGCCGGTCAGCATCAACGGGCCCTTGGTGGTGGTCAGATCGAGCGTGGAGGACTCGCCCTGCGCCTGAAACAGCACGCGGTATGAGCCGAGCGGCTTGACCATCGACACCCGCGAACTGACGTCGGTCAGCGTGACGGTCAATTGCCCGAACGCTTCCCGATTGAAGCTGCGCCAGTCCGACCAGGACAGTTGCACGTTGCCTTGCAGATCGAGTGTGTTAAAAGGCGCGCCAAGGCCGCTCAGCAGCGAAGCCGGCACGGCAATCGCGCCCGGCGTGACGGTCGCCGTGCGCGGCGTGGCATCGACGGTGATCGGCTCCGGCATCGCTTCGCTGTGCCGCATGATCATGCGCACGCGGCCGGTAAACAGCGGCCAGAACGCCGTGTGCCATTCGATCCGGCCAGGCAGCAGCGTTGCCGCGCTCATGTCCGAACCGGCGGCCAGCATCAGCGTGGCCGAACCGTGCCACAGCGAGCCGGCCGGATTGACCAGATTGACGTGGCCACTCGTCTGTTTGGCGAACTGCGGCGTGATCCAGGCGGCCGGCAGCATCGCCAGCATCACGATCGCGGCGGACAGCACCGCGATCACCAGCCAGGGCAGGGCGACGCGCGAGCGCCGCATCCAGTAATTCATGCGAGATCCTGTGACGGCGCGGTCGCGGTTATTTTCATTTCGCGGTGGACGGCTGCAACGACGCCGTCAGGTCCACCTGACCGTCTTCCTTGAGCGCCGTGGCGTGCGCCTCCGAGACTTGCACCTTGAACTGCTTGCGCACGTCGTCGACCCAGTTCGTCCACGCCGGGAACGACGCGTTCTTCAACTGGATCTGGACCGCGTTGCCGATCACCTGGACCTGCGTCGCCGCGAGGCCGTGATCGCTGAGTGAAGCGGTGAGGGCGTCCTTCAGCGCGGCGCCGGTCGGCGCGACGCCTTGAGCCGCCGCCGACAATTGGCGCGCTTCGTTCGCTTGCGCGGTCATCTGCGCCAACTGCCGCTGCATGGCGGGCAGCGTCTCACGCAGATGCGAGCGGCCCTCCTGCGCCGGCGCCCACAGCACCGACCACGCGATCACCACGGCGAGAATCCCGCCGCCCCACGTTAGGATGGCTTTTTCGCGCTCGGTGCGCTGCTCCCAGAATCCGGCCCATGTTTGAGCGATTTCAGCTTTCATTGTCCGTTCCTGATGGTCCATTTGCCGGTATTGCTATCGATCGCGCCGCTCAGGCCGTTGCGGGCGAGGCGCTTCGCGAAATCGGGATCGAGCTTGACCTCCGGCTTGAAGTTCACGTCGAGCCGCCGGTCGTGATAGTCGAGCGCGGCGATGCCGTTGACCGGCACCGGCGCCAGCGAGCGCGCGAGTCCGTCGGCGAGCGGCAGGAAATCGTCCGGCGACAGCTCGCCCGCGGCGACACGCAACTGCTGCAACTGGCGCGCCATCTGATCGGGCGCATCGAGCACGACCGTGGTTTTGGGGAACGTATTGAGCAGCAGTTCGGTCATCTGTGTGTTGATTGCATCGCGTTGGCGCGCGAGCATCAGCCACTGCACGTTCGCGCCGATGATCGCAATCAGCAGCGCGCCGACCGCGAGCAAAACCGGCAGACGCAGACGCCGCAGCGTCGCGCGGTCGAGTCGCCACGGCTGCGAAGCGAACTCGAACTGGCACAGGTCGAAGCGGCACTCGAGCGCACGCCGCGCGAGTTGCTCGAACGGCAGCGGACTGGCGCCGTGGATGTGCGCAGCCAGCCGCGCCGGGCTATTCGGGGCGAGACTCGGCTCGTTGCCGGGCACTTCGGTGAGCATATGCAGCGAGACCTTCGCCGCCCCGGCGAGCGCGCCGAGCGTCGTGTTCACGGCGTTGGCCGGCACTGCCAAGCCTTCACCTTGCACGCCGCGTGCGATCGCCAGTTCGACGCGCGGCACGCTTCTGTCGCCCGCGCTGTCCACGACGCCTTCGAGCAGCATGGCGGGCGCGGTCTGCACGACCGCGCCGAGCACGGCGGCCACCATCGGGACGGCGACCGCTGCGCCGGGCGCCACCGCCGGCGCGACATCCGCCAGCGGCGTCGCCACACCCGCGGCGCCCGCCAGGGCCGGCTCACCGGCGTTCACCGTTTCCGCGACTTCGGCCAGCACATCGGCATCGAGCGCGGCCGCCTGCGGCAGGCAGCGCGTGACCGGCACCGCGCGCAAGCTGCGGTGGCCGGCATTGGAGAACGATTCGCAGATAAACCGGAACCAGCCGCGGTCGATGATCGCCAGCAGCTGCCGACCGCCCGCGAGCGGTTTCGGATCGACGGCGATGTGACAGGTCTGCGGGTCCTGGATCAGTTGATCCTCGACGATATTGGGCAATGCCTGACGCAGCCTCGGGCCGCGCAACGGCGGCAGTGTGGCGGGCATCATCAGCAGGTCGCGCGCGGCGACCATCAGCACCGTGGTGGAGGCGCGCGGCAGCAGCGCGAGCGCCGACCGGCCGGCGCGCTGGGCGCGGCCCGATTTGTCGAGCAGCACGAACGGCAGCTCCGGCAGTTGCCATTCCTGCGATGGCACCGCCGGATCACGCGGCGGCAATAGAACGATCAGCGTGCTCAAAGGCCACTCTCTCTGGGAAAGGCGTTATTCATAGTTGGTCTTCTACTCGCACGATACGCGTAGTGTGAGTCAATGCGTCGCGATAGACGAGGGTCGTGCGGTCCACCTCGGCGCGTTCGTGCAGCACGCGGCCGTGGATCAGGAAGTAATTCGAGTTGACGTCGAGTTCGCTCGGATCGATCGAGGTCGACTGCACGCCGGCGCCTTGCAACGCGAGCTGGATGTCGCCGACGTTACGGAAAAATACCGTCTGCCGGCGCGCGACGAACGCTTGCGCCGTCGACACGCTCATGCCCGGGATGACCGCCGCGATCACTTCGGCCGAAGCCGTGTTCACGTTGACTGCCGATACTGTCGGCAGCACGGTGACGAAGGGGCGCAAGCGAGCGACCATCTCCGGCGTGTAGCCGGGGATATCGAGCAGCGAGTCGACGCTGGTCATCTGGATCGGTGCGTTCGCGGAGCTGTCGTCGCTGTCTTCGATGCCAGGTTTGTCGGTGAAGCTGCCGCCGGTGGCTCCGCCCTGGATCGGCGGCGGGGTCGCGGTTGTGCCGTTCGTGGACGTGACCGTCTGGAAACGGGTTGCCGATTGCGCGAGGCTCGCGCGGACCTGGAGTGCTGTGGTTTTTGCCAGCTGGCTGTTAGCGCCGAGCGATACCAGTAGGCGCTGGTAGGCGCCGATTTGGTCCATGTCTAGTTGCATGACGCCTGGGGCCGGGCTCTCGACCAAATTTCTCAGGTTGAATTTTGCCTGGGCGTCTTCGATTGAACCGGATAGGTACGTTTCTGCGCCTTGTTGCGCTCTTACTTCGCCGATCTGGCCTAGGAAATCCGAGAGGCGGGTTTTGGCGATGGGGACGCCCCATAAGCCACCTAAGTAGGTGATGCCCGCGGAGGTGTCGCCTTCTGAGCGGAGAATCAGGCGCGTCCAGTCCAAGGCGCCGCGCGATACCCATTGTGCCTGGGAGAGCAGGCGCTGGTTTTCTATCCTTCGGATTTGGACTTGCTGGCGCCAGAGCATGCCCGAGACCAGAATCGCTGATAGCGCTACTACCAGCAGGGCGCTGATGATTGCTACGCCGTTTTGGGTTTTTTGGCTCTTTTTGTTGGCGCCAAAGGAACACACCCCAACTCGTCGGAAAGACAAAAAAGAGAACTTCATTTCACTCTCCGACGAGAAAAACGCGAGTAACAGGCCGCGCCAAAGACTTAGCCCCGACACTCACCTGAAGCCCCGTCACAGACCGCGGCAGCGGCGCACTCCCAAGCTGGGGCACCTTAAGATTATTGTCCGCCTCCGTAATGGCGCTCTGCACATCGCCCATCTGCGTCGTCCACCCCACCTTCGGCACGTAGACCTGAGCAGAAATAGAACCCACACCGCCCATCAACGGCACGCCACTCCATCCCTCGCCTTCGCTGCCGCGCAGCGCCCGTCGCAACTCGCCCATATTCCCCAACGGCGGCGACGCATACCGAATCACACGCCCATCGGACACCCGATACCGCACCACCTGCAACCGCGGCGCCGCTCCCGGCAAGTTCATCTGCCGCACGATCTGCAACACGCTGCCCGACACTGACACAGCCGCCTGCCCAGCCTCATCATCCGACGCCGCCTGCCGGGCATCGATCCTCATCTGATCGAACAACTGCGCAAAGACGCGCTCGTCTTCCATCGCGTTCGTAATCGTCTGCCGGCCGCGGATGATCTGGTCGAGCCCGCGCCACGACAGCACGGCAATCACCGCCAGAATCGCAATCGCCACCAGCAATTCGATCAGCGTGAAACCACGCGCGCCCCTCACGCCCAATGGGCGGCGGCGCTCAGAGCGAACGGTTGTTTTCATTCGCGACCACCGTCACCATCTGAGCCAGATTGCCGGACCCGCCCGGCATCGTCACCATCACTTCCACTCGACGAAACACCGGATTCGGCGTGGCCGTCACATGCTCTGTACAGATCAACTGCAAGTTGCCTTGCGAACAATCGAAACTCGTGGAACCCACGTTCGGCCAGGCATGCGCCAAATGCAATTGCGCCAACGTATTGTCCGCGCTCCATGACGCCAGCAAACGGCGGTGCAGATCGGCCTCGCCGCTCGCGAGACTGCCCACCGCACGCAACGAAGCGGCCAACGCCACCGCGATGATCGCCAGCGCCACCAGCACTTCGATCATCGTGAAACCGCGCTGCGCGCCGTGGCTCATCTCGCGAGCGGTCATGCTCCTGCAACGACGCATCTCAGTGCACCTCGTAACGGCCATTGCCGGTGCCGACGATCGTCGCGCTCCCGGCTGCCGAAAACAGCGTGATCTGCACGGGCACGTCGATCGCCTCGGTGCCGAATACGATACGGCTGGGCTGCGCATCCGAACCGGGATAGCTAATGGCCACGCCGGTCACGCCGCCTTCCCAGCGACGCGGCCCAAGCAGATCGTCACGCAGCGGACGCCAGCCATCTTCGGTGCGCAGGTCGAAACGAAAGCCGCCATCGAGCGGTTGCCAGGCGATCGGCCGCGCGCGCACCTGCGCTTCGTCGCCGGCCGATTCGAACAGCAGCGCGAGACGCTGCGCTTCCTCGTTCAGATCGGTGCGCGGATTGCGTGTCATCGTCAACGCGGTCAAGGACACCAGCAAGCCCGCAATCACCAGCACCACCAGCATTTCCAGCAGCGTAAAACCCGCCGCGCGTTTGCCGCCGGGCGTGCCCGCGTCACCCGAGCGGCGCACGCCACGACGGCGCGCGCCGGCACACGCCACGCCAGGCAATGAAGCCGTACAGGGCGTGTCCACACGGGACTTGCAAGGGGACAATCGCATAGTGCCGGCCACGAACGATCAACTCAAAATCAAACGACGATGCATCGACAGGAACGCGCGAGGTTCAATCCCGCCGCGCGCATGAAAATCACCGACTAAGCGCCTACTGCCACGAGCCGACGTCGGCATCATTGCCTTCGCCGCCCGCCTTGCCGTCCGCGCCGTAGCTGAACACGTCGATCTCGCCGTGCACACCCGGATTCAGATACTGGTAACCGTTACCCCACGGATCGTTCGGCAGACGCTCGAGGTAGCCACCGTCCTTCCAGTTGGTCGGCACGGGGTCCGTGCTCGGCTTTTCGATCAGCGAGCGCAGGCCTTGCTCCTGCGTCGGATAACGGCCATTGTCGAGACGGTAGAGCTTCAGCGCCTGCATGACCGTGCCGATGTCCTGCTTGGCGGCGACACGGCGCGCCTCGTCGGGACGGCTCATGATCTTCGGCACGATCAACGCGGCCAGAATGCCCAGAATCGCGATCACGACCATGATTTCGATCAGCGTGAAACCACGTTGACGACGGCTGCGCGGACCCGCGATGTCATGACGGCGAGTGGTCGACAGTTGCATAGCTTGCTACCTCTTTTCAGGTGAAATTTTGACTGGGCGGGATTCGCGTTTTGGCAATCAGGGTGCCATTGAACACGCCCGGCCGGTCATTTTAATGTCATGCAGTTGAACGGCCCTGAGAAAACGCCGGGCCGCCTCAAGTTTGCTCACCCCTCGGGGAGCCCGGCGCGATGCGCCAGGTTGGGGGCGCTTTCAACCCCACGCAATTTTCACAATAGTCCGTACAATGATGCGCATGAACGCCATCCAAATCCGCCTTCTGTCGCTCGCGCTGTTCGCCGTGTTCTGCGCGACGTTGACCTACTGGGTCATCACGCTCAGCACGATGTCCGGTGCGCCGTTGCCCGCAGCCGCCGCGCACGCGCAGATCTCGACCGAGCAGGCTGCCACGCTGTTCGGCGGCCAACTCACGCGCAACGCCAACCAGGACGTGCGACTGTTCGGCATCCTCGCGTTGCGGGAAGGCGCCGCGGCCATCGTCAGCGTGGGCGGCGAACCGCCGCATGCCGTGTCGCTCGGCAGCGCGCTGATGCAAGGCACCAAACTCTCCGAAGTCCGCGCCCGCTCGATCATCATCGACCGCAACGGCGCGCATTCCGAAGTGTTCCTGCCGGCCAACCCCGCAGGTCCGACGATCTACGTGCGCTAAAGCCAGGCGCACAACCGCTTCATTTCAACTGATTGCGCGGTGACCGTACCGGTCATCGCGCAATCCCGTCCCTTTCCCAGCCTTACTGCACCAGGTTGTTCAATTCGATGATCGGCAGCATCACCGCCAGCACGATCACCAGCACCACGCCCCCCATCGCCAGAATCAGCAACGGCTCCAGCAGACTCGTCAGGAACATCGTGCGACGTTCCAGTTCGCGCGCTTCGCCGTCGGCCGCGCGGTCGAGCATGGTGGTCACGTCGCCGGTCGCTTCGCCCGAACGGATCAGGTGAACCAGCACTGGCGGAAACGTTTTCGTGTTGCCGAGCGCGCGTGACAGCGACGTGCCTTCGCGCACACGCACGATCGCGTCGTCGATGTTCTCGCGCATCGCGTTGTTGCTGAGCGTTTCGGCGGCGGCTTGCAGCGCGCGCAGAATCGGCACGCCCGCCGCGGTGAGAATGCCGAGCGTGCTGGCAAAGCGCACGGTGTTATAGCCGCGCACGAGTTTGCCGAGCAGCGGGGCAGTAAGCAGCCAACGGTCGAACGCGAGGCGCGGGCCGGGCTGCTTGAGAATCGAGCGCACCAGATACACCAGCACGACCACGCCGATCAACATTGCCCACCACCAGTTCCGCACGAAGCCCGAGAGCGCCATCATCATGATGGTGAGGAAGGGCAGTTGCTGCTTGGTGCTGGCGAACACGTTCACCACTTGCGGCACCACGTAGCTCAGCAGAAACGTGACGATACCGAAAGCGATCAGCGTGACGATGGCGGGGTAGGTGAACGCGAGCACGATCTTCTGCTTCAGCGCGTTGCGTTGCTCGATATAGTCGGCAAGCCGCGACAGCACCAGACCGAGCTTGCCGGTATGTTCACCGGCGGCGACCAGCGCGCGGTAAATCTCGGGGAAGTCTTTCGGATGCTGCGTCAGCGCGTTCGCAAGGGAATGGCCGCCGAGCACTTCCGCGCGAATCGACGCCATCAGTTCGCGAATGTAGTCGCGCTCGGATTGCTCGGTCAGCACGGCGAGCGCTTCGTCGAGCGGCAGGCCGGCAATCAGCAGGCTGGCGAGTTGGCGCGTCAGGATCGCCTGCTCGCGTTGCGACAAACGCCGCCCCAGCGACAGCCGTTGATTGCGCTCGCCGCGCGTGCGCGTGGCCGCCGGTTCGACGACGAGCGGCGTCAGTCCCTGCGAACGCAGATTGGTCCGTGCGCCGCGCGCGCTGTCCGCGTCGAGTACGCCTTTTTGCGCCTTGCCCGCCGCGTCGATCGCTTCGAAACGAAATGCCGGCATGCGCTTATGCTCCGCCCGTCACGCGGATCACTTCTTCGAGCGATGTCAGCCCGGAAGCGAGCCAGCGGTCCGCATCCTCACGCAGCGTGCGCATGCCTTGCGCACGACCGGCCGCGAGAATTTCCGCATCGGCTGCGTTGCGGTGAACCAGCGTACGGATGTTGTCGTCGATCAGCAGCAGTTCGTAGACGCCGCGCCGTCCCGCATAACCAGAGTGGCCGCACCGGTCGCAACCGACCGGATGCCAGCGCACGCTGCCGTCTTCTTCGACACGCTCTTCGCGGCACACCGGGCACAGTCGCCGCACGAGTCGCTGCGCCAGCACGCCGAGCAGCGACGACGCCAGCAGATACGGCTCCACGCCCATGTCGGTCAAACGGGTCACGGCGGATGCCGCGTCGTTGGTGTGCAGCGTAGCCAGCACGAGGTGGCCCGTCAGCGATGCCTGCACCGCGATCTGCGCGGTCTCCAGGTCACGAATTTCACCGATCATGATGACGTCCGGGTCCTGCCGCAGAATCGAGCGCAGCGCCCGCGCGAAGGTCATGCCGATCCGTTCGTTGACCTGCGTCTGGCCGATGCCGGACAGGTCGTATTCGATCGGATCTTCGACCGTCATGATGTTGGTGGTCGCGGTTTCGAGCCGCGACATCGCCGCATACAGCGTGGTCGTTTTACCGGAGCCGGTCGGCCCGGTCACCAGCACGATCCCGTGCGGCCGGCCGATCAGCTTGTCGAACTTGCCGAGCGTATCCGGTCCCATGCCGAGCGCTTCGAGGTTCAGGCGTGACGCATCTTTTTCCAGCAGACGCAGCACCGCGCGTTCGCCGTGACCGGTCGGCAGCGTCGACACGCGCACGTCGACCGGACGGCCGCCCACGCGCAGCGTGATACGGCCGTCCTGCGGCAAACGCTTCTCGGCGATGTCGAGCTGCGCCATGATCTTGATCCGCGAGATCAGCGCGCCGTGCAGCGCTTTCTTCGGCCGCACCACGTCGCGCAACGTGCCATCGACGCGAAAGCGCACCACAGAAGAAGTCTCGAACGGCTCGATGTGAATATCCGATGCCTGCTCGCGCGCCGCTTGCGTGAGCAACGCGTTGATCATGCGGATGATCGGCGCGTCGTCTTCCGACTCCAGCAGATCCTCGACCTCGGGGATGTCCTGCATGAGGCGCGAGAGATCGACTTCGCCTTCCACTTCGCCGACCACCTGCGCAGCGCTGCCGTCCTGGCGCGCATACGCCTGGTTGATCGCCTGCGTGAGCTCGTCGGCGGGCAGACGTACGATCGACACTGCGCCGAAGTTGCGCGCCACTTCGGAAAGCGCGGCGTCGCTCGTACGTTCGCTGATCCAGACTTCGAGGCTGTCCGCGTGCTGATGCGCGACCAGAATCTGGCCGGCACGGGCAAAACCGTAGGGAACGAGCCGCGCGGCGATGGCCGAAGGCGCCTCGCGCACGGCATGCTCGGTTACGCCCGCGGGCGACATCGCCGCGGCTTGTGTCGCGGCACCGGCTCGCACCGCTGCGGGCGACGCAGACGCTGACGGCGGCGTGGACGGCGTGCTCACGGCCGCACTCCAGGCGACGCGGTGGAAGGCGCCACGGTGACCGGATTGGTCTGCACGGTGCCGTTCGTGGCCGGCGCTGGGCCGGCGGTGGCCGGGCCGGCGTTGGCCGGCGGCGGCGCCATCTGCTGACGGCGCATCTTGTCGAGATCGAACAGATTCATCGCGGGCGAACCGCCTTGGCTCGGACCGATCGGCATCGGCGGAACCACCGGATCGTCGTTGTCCTTCATCAGGTTGTTGTCCTGTTTGTACGCGCCCTGCACGCCCTGAATGTAGTCGTAGCGGTTCGACGTCACGGCCTGAGCGGTACCGCGATCGTTGATGATCACGGGGCGCAGGAACACCATCAGGTTGGTCTTGTTGCGAGTCTTCTGTTCCGAGCGGAACAACTGCCCGATCCATGGAATATCGCCGAGCAGCGGCACCTTGCTGTTGCTCACCTGGTAGTTGTCCTGCATCAGGCCGCCCAGCACGATGATCTCGCCGTTATCGGCGAGCACCGTCGACTGGATCGAACGCTTGGTGAATTCCGGGCCGGCCGGGTTGGTCGTCGCGTTGGTCGTGCCGGTCACGATCGCCGAGTCTTCGGTGTAGAGCTGCAGCTTGAGAATGCCGCCGTCGGTGATCTGCGGCTTGACGTGCAGCGTCAGGCCGACGTCGACGCGGTCGAAAGTATTGAACGCCGACGTCGCGGTGGCGCTCGTGAGGTTCGAATACGAACCCGTCTGGATCGGCACGTTGGTACCGACGACGATCTTCGCTTCCTCGTTGTCGAGCGTGATGAGATTAGGCGTGGACAGCACGTTCGCGTCGGCGGTCTGCGACAGCGCTTGCAGCAGCGCGCCGAGTCCCTGCACACCGAAGATGTTGTGAATCCAGCCGACGTTCAGCCCTTGCTGCAACTGTTGGGCGGCGAGCGCGCTAGCAAGACCGCCGGTGGCCCCGGCCGCTGCGGCCCCCGCCGTCAGATTGATGATGCTGTTGCCGCTGCCGGTCGCCAGATTGGTGCCGGCGAATATCGAGTTGTTCGCAACCTGCCACTGAATGCCGAGATTGCCGGCCGTGTTCGAGTTCAATTCGACAATTAACGCCTCGAGATAAACCTGCGCGCGCCGTGCGTCGAGCTGGTCGATCACCGCGCGCAGATTGCGATACACCGGCTCGGCCGCCGTGATGATCAGCGAGTTCGTCGCGGAGTCCGCCTGGATCATCCCGCCTTGCTGATTGTCGTCGCTCTTGTCCTTGTCGCTGCCGAGCAGGCCGCCGGCATTGTTGCTGCCGCCCGCACCGTACCCGCCTCCGCTGCCGCCGCCCATCGGCGAAGACAGCGAGCTGTTGCCGAGTCCGCCCGACGGCAGCGGTGGCGTACCCGACGAGCCCGTCGAATTATTGCCGCCCAGGCCGCCGCCGCTATTCTGGTTGAACGAATTCGCGTCGTTCGCGTTGCCCGACGAGTTGTCGCCGCCGCCTTTGCCGAACATGCCGCGCAAGGTCTTGGCGAGCTTCGTCGCGTCCGCGTTACGCAGCGGCACGACGTGGATGTTGCCGGGCATGGTGGTCGGCGTGTCGAGTTCCTTCGCCAGTTGCTTCGCCGCCGCGAGACGCGCGCCGTTCGACGCGCGGATCAGCAGCGAGTTGGTGCGCGGGTCGGCGGTGACCGACACCTTCAGCGTCGCGTCGGTACTGCCGATCGAGCCGGGGTCGAGCATCTTGTTCAGCTGCGTGGCGATGTCGATCGCGTTGGCGTTCTTCAGCTGCACCACCGATACCGATTGGCCCGCCGCCGAATCCACACCCTGGATGATCTGGGCAATACGCCGCACGTTGTCGGCGTAATCGGTGACTACAATCGTGTTGTTGGCTGGGTAGGCCGCCACGGTATTGTTCGGCGAGATGAGCGGACGCAGCACGGGCAACAGATTGTTGGCCGATTCGTTCTTCAGCACGAACACTTGCGTGACCACCTGATCGCCGCGCGCCGTAGGCGTATTGCCGACATAGGTCGGCACGCCTTGCAGCTTCGCGTCGGCCTCGGGCACGACTTTCAGTACGCCGTGGTCCTGCACGAGCGCGAAGCCCTGCATCCGCAACGCGGACTGCAAGGTTTTCAGCGCCTGATCTTCAGGCACCGCGTTTTCCGACACGAGATTCAACTGACCTTTCACGCGCGGATCGACGATGATTGTTTTGCCGGTTGCCGCGCCAATCGCCTTGGCCACCTGATCGATGTCCGCGTTGACGAAGTTGAGTGTCACCTGTGCCTGTGCTGTCTGCGCGGTGATCAAGCCAGCCACCAGCAGCGCCGTTGCAACGCGACGCAAAGCCATACGATTTCTTCTCATGGAATAGGGTATCGATGCCAACAGCCGTAGCCGCCGACGGTCATGCAGTGCGGACACGGGAGCAGGCCGCCGCCCTGTCGATCTGCCGGCCGGCCTCGCTGACGATCATCGTCCTCGTTGCCCGCCGTCCGATGTCCGAAAAAAATGAACAGTAACAGTTTTTCATGTCGGATTTGTCACAAAACGAACTGCCTCGTGCGATTTCTCTAGAGGCCGCCACCTGTTGTCAAACAATTGAAAGTTAATGGAAAGTCGTACGAATGAGCTCGAAAACGCTTCGTTTTCTGCTCTCTTATGTCGGTTAGCCAACTTGACGGGGGTCCGCCTGCCGGTATCATACGAGCCGTTCGAGTCCCTGGTTGCGAGTTGCCGACGCGGGTTTACCCCAGTGTCAGACCAACGCCCGGCCAGCGCGGCTCGGCGGCTGTCAGTGGCTGAAGTATGGCCGATGCGACGCCTTACCGAACCTTACTCTTGCCCTTTGCTTAGTGGTCTTGACTGATGAAACGAAGCTTCGTCACCGTCGCCGTAGGACTTGCCGTGCTGGTAGCAGCAGGGTCCGCACGCGCCGATTGCTTTGATGAAGCAGCGAAATACCAGAAGGTCAACCCCTTGATTCTGCGCGCCATCGCGTGGCAGGAGTCGCATAATCGCCCCGACGCAACGCATAAAAATGCGAACGGCTCGACCGACTACGGGGTGATGCAGATCAATTCGATCCATCTGCCCACGCTCGCACAGTACGGCATCTCGCAGGGCACGTTGATGGAACCGTGCAAGAACGTCTACATAGCGGCATGGCATCTGCGCCGCCAGATGAACAAGTACGGCAACACCTGGCAGGCAATCGGCGCCTATCACTCCGAGACGCCGGCGCTGCGGGACAAGTACTCGCAGCAGATCGCCGCGATCCTGCGCAAGTGGAATCTGATGCCGGCTGCGCGCTGATCCCGCCTGTCACGCGGCCTCCGTCCGTTTTGATGCACAATGCGGCTTCGTGCAGCCTTCGAGGCTCGGCCCGGTTGCGATCAGCATTATACGCCCTCAGCCAGGCACGCCTTCCAAACCTCTAGTTTTCCCGTACTGCAATGAACCAGCCGCTATTGCCCGTCACCGTGCTCTCCGGTTTTCTGGGCGCCGGCAAGACCACGCTCCTGAATCACATCCTCGCGAATCGCGTCGGCTTACGCGTGGCCGTGATCGTCAACGATCTGGCCGCCGTCAATATCGACGCGACCCTCGTGCGCGATGCCGCCGCGCTTTCTCACGTCGAGGAACAACTCGTCGAGTTGTCGAACGGTTGCATCTGCTGCACGCTGCGCGACGATCTGCGGGTCGAGATCAAGCGTCTGGCCGGAGAGCGGCGTTTCGACGCGATCCTGATCGAATCGACCGGCGTGGCCGAGCCGATGCCGATCGCCGAGACCTTCAGCTTCGTCGACGATGAAGGTGCGTCGCTCTCCGACGTCGCCCGGCTCGACACGATGGTGACCGTGGTCGATGCGTTCAACTTCCTGCGCGACTACGGTTCGGCCGACGCGCTTGCCGAGCGTGGCATCGCCGCGACCGAGGAAGACGATCGCACGCTCGTCGAACTGCTGATCGAGCAGATCGAATTCTGCGATGTGCTGGTGGTGAACAAGGCCGATCTGGTGAGCGCGGACGAACTCACGCGCCTGCAACGCATTCTCGCCCGGATCAATCCGCGCGCCCTGCAGGTGGTCGCCCGTTTCGGCGAGGTGCCGCTCGCGCAAGTGCTGAACACCGGCCGCTTCGATTTCGACGAGGCGGCAAGCGCGCCAGGCTGGCTGGCATCGCTCAATCATGAGCATGATCACGAGCACGGCCATGCTCATCAGGGCGAAGCGGATGAGTTCGGCATCGGCAACTTCATTTACCGGGCGCGCCGGCCGTTTCACCCGGAACGCCTGTGGGCGCTTCTGCATCAGGAGTGGAAGGGCGTGCTGCGCAGCAAAGGTTTCTTCTGGCTTGCCACGCGTAACGATATCGCCGGTTCGCTCTCGCAAGCGGGCGGTGCTTGCCGGCACGGTCCGGCGGGCATGTGGTGGGCGGCTCAGGATCGCAGCGAGTGGCCCGACGGTGACGACGAGCTGGCCGCCGAAATTGCCGCGGACTGGTACGGCGATCCGGACGATCTGAGCATCGGCGACCGTCGCCAGGAGCTGGTGATGATCGGCGTCGGCATCGATCCCACTGTCTGGAAAGCGAAGTTCGACGCGTGTCTGCTGACCGACGAGGAATACGCGCAGGGACCGCAAGCATGGGAACAGTTCGTCGATCCATTCCCGGCCTGGGACTTCGACGAAGATGATCACGACCATCATGACCACGATCACGATGGTCATGGCCACGGTGAAATCGTGCATCGTCACGAGTGAGCGGCTTTCGCCGCTCGGCGGAATCGAGCCGCGACGCCCGTTGCGGCCATCCTCTGCACAATGCCCAGGCGAAAAAAAACCCGCCATCGGCGGGTGTCAACTGCCTGGCAGTAGTCTGCTTAGCGCTTGTTGACTGCGTCTTTGAACGCCTTACCAGCCGTGAACTTGACGGTCTTGGCGGCCGGAATCTTGATAGTTTCGCCGGTCTTGGGGTTACGACCCGTACGCGCTGCGCGCTTGCCCGAACCGAAGCTGCCGAAGCCGATCAACTGGACCGCATCACCCTTCGACACAGACTTCTTGATCACTTCAAGCAACGTGTCCAGCGTTTCACCGGTTTGAGCCTTGCTGGCGCCCGTCTGTCCTGCGACGGCGTCGATCAGTTCCTGTTTGTTCATTAAGGTTCCTTTCTGAGTTTAGGTTGACACGAACAGCGCGAACGCGCCGATTATACGTGCGCGGGCCGCGCCGTCGAGCAGCGCCGGCTCCGGATCCCCTCCGGACCAATGGCGCCGCACAGATGACTGTCCGGCGGCCGTGCTGCCGCTCCCTTCGCGGCGCTTGCTATGATAGCGCAGCGCAAACCCAATCAGGATAAGGGTTTCGAAGAATTACGCGGTTCCGGGGCCGATATCGCAAGGAAACCGCAAATTTTGCGCTCCACGACCCCCAACCGAGGGCTGAAACCCAGTATGGACGGGGCCTGACGTTGGTTTTTGCCAACGTTCGGCGCGTCTTTTTCGCCCTCCGGCGAGCTGCGCGCGCGGGCGGTAACGTTCGACCCGCGTGTGAGACGACGCCGGGCTGCTCCAGGTTTCCTCACCCCTCGGGGGCTCCGGCGCGAAGCGACGGGTTCTGGGGGCATTTTTCCGAGCGTCATTTTCCGTCGCGCATGACCGATCCGCTGATCCCCGCCGTCCTCGCTTTTCGCGACAACGGCACGCCTTTTTCGCCGCTTTACGACGACATCTATCACAGCGCCGTAGGCGGTCTCGAACAGGCTCATTACGTTTTCCTGCGCGGCAATTCGCTGCCCGACCGGTGGCAGGGCCGCCGCGTGTTCACGGTGCTGGAAACAGGCTTCGGCATGGGCATCAACTTTCTGATGACCTGGGCCGCATGGCGCGCAGATTCGTCGCGTTGCGAGCGGCTGCATTTCGTGTCGACTGAGAAGCATCCCTTTACCGTCGCCGATTTACGCAAGGTGGTCGCGGCGACGATTTCCGATCCGGTGATTGCCGGCCTCGCGAAAGCCCTCGCGAACGCCTGGCCGATGCTCGTTCCCGGCACGCACAGGCTTGAATTCGATGAAGGGCGCGTCGTGCTCACGCTGGTGTTCGGCGACGCGCAGGAGAGCTTGCCGGCCTTGAGGCTGTGCGCCGATGCGTTTTACCTCGACGGCTTCGCGCCGGCCAAGAATCCCGACCTGTGGACGCCGGCGATCTTCAAGGCGCTCGCGCGGCTGGCAGGCGAGGGCGCCACGTTCGCCACCTACAGCAGCGCCGGCGACATCAAACGCGCGCTGACGCAATGCGGCTTCGAATACCGCAAGGTGGACGGCTTCGGCTGGAAGCGGGCGATGCTGGTCGGCCACTTCGCGCCGCGCTGGCGCGTGCGGCGTCATGAACCGCCCGCGCCGCTCGCGGTCGATGAACGACATGCGGTAGTGATCGGCGCGGGGCTTGCGGGCTGCGCGGTGATCGAACGGCTCGCCGCGCGCGGCTGGCGCGTCACGTCGCTGGAGCGGCACGCTTCGGTGGCGCAGGACGCATCGGGCAATCCGGCGGGCGTGTTCCATCCCATGATTTCGCGCGACGACAGCGTCGCGTCCCGCGTCACGCGTGCCGGCTTTCTGTATACGCTCAGGCGTTGGGCCGCGCTCGAGCGGCTCGGTCACACGCCGCTGCGCGGCGGCCAAGGCTTGCTGCAGATCGCCGCGGACGACGATGAAGCCCGCTCGATCAGCGAAGCGATCTCCACATTCGGCTATCCGTCCGACTACGTGACGCCTGTCTCGCCGGACGAAGCTCAGCGGCTCGTCGGCATGCCGCTCGCGCGCGGCGGATGGATCTTTCCACACGGCGGCTGGATCGACCCGGCGTCGCTGTGCGCTGCGCAGTGCGCCGCGGCGGGTCATCTACTCGAGCGCCGCTTCGGTGTGGACGTCGCACGGATCGAACGGTCCGACGGTCAATGGACCGTGTTCGACAACTCGGGCGAGGCCATCGCTCAAGCTCCGGTGGTGATCGTCGCCAGCGCTCACGATGCCGCGCGCATCGCCGGTTTGCGGCATGCGCCGACTCGCAGCATTCGCGGCCAACTTACTTTGCTGCCGGCCGGCACGGTGCAGCCACCGCTTCAGATGCCGGTGATCGGCGAAGGCTACGCGGTGCCGCTCGCAGACGGCGTCACGTTAACCGGCGCCACCTACGAGCTCGACGACCCCGACACATTGCTGCGCGCGGCCGGCCATCTGGAGAACCTGGAGCGCGTCGCGCAGATGCTGCCGGCATTTGCTGGCGTCGTCGCTCGGGCTCAGTCGGCGGCGTTGATGGGGCGTGTCGCGTTCCGCTGCGTCACCAGCGATCGCATGCCGATGATCGGCCAACTCGCCGACGAAGTGCAGGCAACGCACGATGCCCAGCGCCTGCGTGGCGCATGGCCGCTCGACCTGCCGCGCACGGACGGCCTGTACGGCGCTTTCGCGTACGGTTCGCGCGGGCTCGTATGGGCGGCGCTCGGCGCGGAACTGATCGCCTCGCAACTGGAAGGCGAACCGTGGCCGCTCGAACGGGATCTGGCTGAAGACATCGACCCGGCGCGCTTCCTGTTGCGCGCACTGCGTCAGGGGACGGTGGGTTAACTCCGGACTCCAACCAGCATGCTCGCCGGATAAGTTATCCACTGAGAGTTGTGGATAACCACGCCGTTTACCGGTGCAACTGGTGTGGAACCGTTGTGGACGTAAACGGGGTAACTTTGCCGCTGCCCAAAAGCGCAAAAAGTTACCCTTGTATACGCGCCGCTCCCGCACATGCTGTGCATCCTGTTATGCCGTCGGCAAACCGATGATTCATTTCGGTAAACAGGAGTTATCCACAGAAACCGAGGCACCTTGTTAACTATTACTACGTATACATACGGTAAACCTGTAAACAGAAAGACCGTGGCTGGACGAGAGCCGGTCGGCGGGTCTCGAGCGCTCCTAAACCCGTGCAGAACATCCGCGGCGATGTCCCGAAAAGCACATCTGCCGCGTTCAAACTAGCCGGTAGCACGGCCGGATTCGCAGCCAAAACGGTCGGTTTTTCCTCATGTCGGCGAGATACCGTACGTTTTTACCGTTTTGCCAGCATGTTCGCGCCTTTTCGGTCGAGGCTGAAAAAGCTATGGCACAATCGCCGTTCTTTTCCGCGTCGTGCCTTGTCTTTACAGCGGCACACGCAGCAAACGGAACGGTGCCGCTCAATCAGAATCTGATTCAAAGTCGACGGCGTTCTTTCACCGTGCCGGTTGCTACGGCCGCACCCCGAATGCGCCAGCTTCCTTGCTGTTGCCGCGCATTCAGATCATTCCGATCGTTGAAAACTCGCAACGCTGGCCACGCGAAGCGATCGCGACAGTGAGCGCGTCATGTGCCCACTCGCTCGCCGGTGTTTGCGCCGGTTCGTGTCGTCTGCCGTTGCTGCAAAGGAGAACCCATCACGATGAATTCGGCGTTTTCATTTTTTCCAGCCTGGCCGCTTTCACCCGACGCCATTTTTTGGGCTGGTCTCGCATTGCTCGCCGCCGGTCTGTGCGGTGAGCTTTGCTATCGCGCGTGGCGTTTACCGCGCATTTCCGGGTATGCGGTCATTGGTCTGATTGCCGGCGCGGCCGGTTCGGGCGTGATCGATGCGGATTCCGCGAGCGCCGCGCGGCCGCTGCTCGATGTCGCGCTCGGTTTGCTGTTGTTCGAACTCGGCAGCCGGCTCGATTTGCGCTGGATCCGTCGCAATCCCTGGCTGATTCTGTCGAGCGTCGCCGAAGCCACGCTGACATTCGCGCTCGTATTGCCGGTTTTGCTGTTCCTGAACGTGCCGCTGATGGTGGCAACGGTGCTCGCCGCGATCGCCATGGCGACATCGCCGGCCATGGTGATTCAGCTGAAAACAGAATTGCGTGCGGAAGGCCAGGTCACCCAGCGTTTGTTGACCTTGACCGCGCTGAACAGCATGTATGCTGTGGTGATCGAAAAGCTCGTGTCGAGCTGGCTGCATCAGGAAATTTACGGCAACGTATTTGCGACCATCCTGCAGCCGCTTTATCTGCTGGTCGGCTCGCTCGTGCTCGCGTATCTGCTCGCGCGCACCTGCACGTTCTTCTATCGACGTTTGAACATGCAGGACGAGCACTCGTTCGTCGCGCTGTTCGGTCTTGTGCTGCTGGCCATTGCGGTCGCGCATCTGTTCAAGCTGTCGACCATTCTTGCGTTGCTGGCCGCCGGCATCATTGTGAAGAATCATGAGGCGCGTCCGCAGTTGTGGCCGGAGCATTTCGGCACGGCCGGCTGGTTGCTGACGGTGATTTTGTTCGTGCTGACGCTGACTTCGTTTGAATGGAAAGACATCGCGCTTGGCGGCGTCGCGGCACTGGGTCTGATTGTTGCGCGCCTGGTGGCTAAGCTGGTCGGCGTGCTGGCGTTCGCCAAGCCGAGCGGCTTGAACTGGAAGCAGGGGATGGCGCTCGGTCTGTCGTTATCGCCGATGTCGGCGCTTGCGTATCTGCTGGTCGACGACACCTACAACCTGTATCCGAACTTCGATCCGCAACTGCGGGCTATCGTGATGTGTTCCATTTTCGTGCTGCAGATTCTCGGGCCGTGGCTCGTCTATCGCAGCCTGGCGCTGGTGGCTGAACGGCGTGAAGTGTAAGCGCAAGTCAATGAGCGCGCTGCGCTACTCAAGGCGCGATGTTTGACACGCTTTATCCAACTTATATTTGATTCAAAAACGGCCGGGTATGTGGCTCACACCCGGCCGACCTGACTCAGGGGACGCCATGTCACTCGAACCCTTCATCGATTCGAAACCGTTTACATTCGGTGTCGAACTCGAGATGCAGATCGTCAATACGCACGACTATGATCTGACCAAAGCCGGCTCGGATCTGATGCGCCTCATCAAGGACGAAAAGATCCCCGGCAACATCACGCCGGAAATCACCGAAAGCATGATCGAGTTGTCGACGGGCATCTGCACGACGCATGAGCAGGCCGTCACCGACTTGCGCAAGATTCGCGACACGCTGGTGTCCGCGGCCGACCGTCTGAACGTCGGCTTGTGCGGCGGCGGCACGCATGCGTTCCAGCAATGGAGCGAGCGGCAGATCGTCGATACGCCACGTTTTCAGTACATCTCCGAGTTGTACGGCTATCTTGCCAAGCAATTCACCGTGTTCGGCCAGCACGTGCACATCGGCTGCCCGGATCCGAACAGCGCGCTCTATCTGCTGCATTCGTTGTCACGCTTCATTCCGCATTTCATCGCGTTGTCCGCATCGTCGCCGTTCGTGCAGGGTGTCGATACCGGTTTTCATTCGGCACGACTGAATTCCGTGTTCGCGTTCCCGCTGTCGGGCCGCGCGCCGTTCGTGCTGACGTGGGACAGCTTCGAGGAATATTTCTCGAAGATGGTCCACACCGGCGTCGTCAACAGCATGAAAGATTTCTACTGGGACATCCGGCCGAAGCCGGGTTTCGGCACGATCGAAGTTCGTGTGATGGATACGCCGTTGTCGGTCGATCGCGCGGCGGCGATTGCCTGCTATATCCAGACGCTTGCCCGGCATCTGCTACTCGACAAACCGATCACGCCGCAGGAAGACGATTACCTCGTCTATACGTTCAATCGTTTCGAAGCGTGCCGCTTTGGTCTTGCCGGCACCTGCATCAATCCGCAGACGGGTGAGCGCAAGACGATTTCCGAAGACATCCTCGAAACGCTGGATCTGATCGCTCCGCACGCCGAAGCGTTGGGTTCGGGTAATGCGCTTGCTGAAATCGGCGCGATCGCTCGCGGTCAGGTCAATGATGCAACCTGGTTACGCGGTGTGGTCGAACGGGAAAAGTCTCTGCATGAAGCGGTCAGGCAACAGTGTTTGCAGTGGCGGGCGTAGGCAAAGACAGGATTGCTTACGTCAAATCGTAAGGAAACCCGCCTCGAGCGGGTTTTTTTCAGTAAATTAATTTTCCAGCTCGGCGTGCCTTTGGTTTTTATAGAGTTAACGTATACAAACGTAGTAGTAGTTAACAAGCATTGCATCTGCCTGTGGACAACTGAATAATTCCCTGCAAAGTCAATGCGCTGCGTAAACCATAACTGAGCTGATCGAAGGCGCATCGGCGCCGGTATACGAGGACAACTTTGGGACGGGTAGAGCGGGCCTGGGTGCTTATCAAGAATCAGCGCACAAGCTATCCCTAAGTTTTCCCATGGTTATCCACAGCTTGTGTTGGATAAGTTAGCTGTACGATTCGCCGCTCTCGCATAGAATGTCGTTTTCGCTGCTTTGCCTTGCAAGGCGGTAAATTTTTGAGATAGTAGAAAACCGTCTTGTCGCAGTTGGGCAAGGCTACCCCACACAGGCTACGGGCGCGGTCGGCAAGCAGTTCGCCGGCATCGTACGAAAGCTGTAAATAAACCAATCGAAGATTATGAGCGAAGGCGTATACGGAGAACAGGCGACCGGGCGGGTGACCCACAGCCTATTGCGATTGAGCACGGCAATGCGGAGCCAGGCTTGGGAATGGGCGGAGGGCGCTGGCCTGACACCAACTCAAGGCGAAATTCTGGTCTTGCTGATGCAGCGCAAAGGCCCGATGCGTCTCGGCGAAATTGCCCGTGAAACGGCGCTCACCGCCGCGACGACCAGTGATGCAGTCAGCACGCTCGAAACCAAAGGGCTGGTCGAAAAGCGCCGTGCCCTCGACGACGGCCGCGCCCTCGCGGTTCGCCTGACGGCGCGTGGCCGTACGGCGGCGAAGCGCGCCGCGCAATGGCCGGACTTCCTGGCCAAGGCGGTCGGCACGCTGCGTGACGACGAGCAGGCGGTGTTCTATCGCACGCTGCTCAAGACCGTGCATCAGCTGGAAGCGCAGGGCACGATTCCGCCGCACCGCATGTGCCTGAGCTGCACGCACTTCGAGCCGAGCAAGAACCCGAAGAAGACGCCGCATCATTGCGCGTTGCTCGATCTGAATATGTCGGATACGGATCTGCGCCTCGATTGCTCGGTGTACGAGACGGCCGACGTCGCCACCCAGAAGAAGACCTGGAAGATCTTCGCCCAATAAGGCGGCTTCTTCCGGGACAATCCGCTACACTGCCAAGCCGGCTTCGGCAGGCGGCCTATGCCGCCTGTCAGCCGACTGGTGCCGCGTGGCGGCAAGTCTTTAGTCAACCTGAAGGTGGGGCAGGCCGATGAATCGCGAAGTTCTGGCCATTCGCCACGTGCACTTCGAGGATCTGGGCAGTCTCGAGCTGGTGCTCGGCGAGCGCGGGCGCCCGGTCCGTTATCTCGATGTCGGCTTTGCTCGCATCGAGGCGCCGAACCCGGTCGCCGCATCGCTGATGGTGGTGCTGGGCGGCCCGATCAGCGCAACCGACGACGCGCTTTACCCGACGCTCGTGCCGCTGCTGTCCATGATCGAGAAACGCATCGCGGCCGGTTTGCCGACGCTCGGCATCTGCCTCGGCGCTCAATTGATCGCGCGTGCCCTTGGCGCCCGTGTCTATCCCGCAGGCCATACCGAACTCGGCTGGACACCGCTCACGCTGACCGACGCCGGCCGCGCTTCGCCCGTCCGTCATCTGGATGGCGCGCAGACCTCCATGCTGCATTGGCATGGCGATACCTTCGATCTTCCCGACAACGCAACGCGTCTTGCGTCGACGCCGGCCTGCGAAAACCAGGCGTTCGCCTGGGGCAATCATGTGCTGGGTCTGCAGTGTCATCCGGAGATTCGTACCGATCGCTTCGAGCCCTGGCTGATCGGTAACGCCGGTGAGCTGGTCGGCCACGGCATCGACGCGCGCCAGTTGCGGGCCGAGACCGCCAAGTTCGGTCCCGCGCTCGAAGCCGCCGCGTGCCGCATGTTTGGCGAGTGGCTCGACCAGGTCGAGGCGAAACCCTGAAATCCTAAGTCCGCGGGCCAGCACTAAATCACTTGCGGTGCTATGCTCGATCGCTCTCGGGTTTCTACTGGGCGTAATCCATGAGCGCGCTTTTTTCTCCGCTCACGCTGCGTAGCGTGACGCTTCCCAATCGTATCGTCGTGTCCCCGATGTGCCAGTATTCCGCCGACCGTGGCGAGGCAACGGCGTGGCACATGATCCATCTTGGCAGCATGGCGTTATCCGGTGCCGGCATGCTCTGTATCGAAGCGACCTCGGTCGAGCCGGACGGCCGCATTACACCCGGCGATCTCGGTTTGTGGGACGACGTCACCGAAGCCGCGCTCGTGCCCGTGCTGGCCGCGATCCGCAAGCATTCGCACATCAAGGTCACGATGCAGTTGTCGCACGCCGGGCGCAAGGCGTCGAGTCACGCGCCGTGGGAAGGCGGTCAGCTGATTCCGGTATCGCAAGGTGGATGGCTGCCGCACGCGCCGTCCGCGTTGCCGCACAAGGCCGGCGAAGAGCCGCCGCTGGCGCTCGACACGCCTGGGCTGAACCGCATCCGCGAAGCCTTCGCCGCCTCGGCGCGCCGCGCCGCGCGGCTCGGCGTCGACGCACTGGAAGTCCACGCGGCGCACGGCTATCTGCTGCACCAGTTCCTCTCGCCGATCGCCAATCAGCGCGACGACGACTACGGCGGTTCGCTTGAAAACCGCATGCGCTTTCCGCTTGAAATCTTCGATATCGTGCGCGCTGCATTTCCCGCCGACAAACCGGTCGGCGCGCGCGTCTCCGCAACTGACTGGGTCGAAGGCGGCTGGACGCTCGAGGACACGATCGCGTTCGCGCAGGAACTGAAAAAGCGCGGCTGCGACTGGATCGACGTATCGTCCGGCGGTGTTTCGCCGTTGCAGAGGATTCCGCTTGAACCGGGTTATCAGATTCCCTTTGCCAAGGCGGTCAAGGAAGCCACCGACCTCACGACCATCGGCGTAGGCTTGATCACCGACCCGTTGCATGCCGAACAACTGATCGAAGACGGCGACGCCGATCTGATCGCCCTGGCGCGCGCGTTACTGTACAACCCGCGTTGGCCGTGGCACGCTGCGGCACAACTCGGCGCGACGGTCGAAGCGCCGCCGCAGTACTGGCGTTCGCAACCGCGCGAGCAAAAGGCACTGTTCGGCGACATTTCGTTCGGACAACGGTGAAGTTGGCAACCCGTCATACGTGCGCGTCTTTTTGACGGTTGAACGAAGCCGTATTCAGCGTGTAGGATGCCGGTTGTGGCGCGCGAGCGTCGCAAGTCCGACGCGGCGCTCGCAAGGCGCCGCGTTTGCTATCCGCGTCAGAAAAAAGCAGCGCGTCAGACGCGGGCATTTCTGACGGCTGCCGAACTTCACCCCCAGTTCTTCACAAGGATTCATTCAATGAGTTCACGCAGGATCGCCGTGCGCCGTTCGGGTGTGCACGGCAAAGGCGTGTTTGCCCTCGAACCGATTGCGGCCGGCGAGCGCCTAATCGAATACAAGGGCGAGCGGATCTCTTGGAAAGAAGCGTTGCGCCGTCATCCGCACAATCCGGCCGAACCGAATCACACGTTCTATTTTGCACTCGATAGCGGCAAGGTCATTGACGGTAAAGTGAACGGCAATAGCGCGCGCTGGATCAATCATTCCTGCGCGCCGAACTGCGAAGCCGAAGAAATCGACGGTCACGTGTACGTGCATGCGTTGCGCGATATCGCTGAAGGCGAGGAAGTCTTTTACGACTACGGCCTCGTGATCGACGCGCGTCAGACCAAGAAGCTCAAGAAGGAATATGAATGCCGTTGCGGCGCGCGTAAGTGCCGCGGCACGATGCTGGCGCCGCCCGAGAAGGAGAAGGGCGACGGCAAGTCCGAGAAGTCGGCCAAGAAGGCCAAAACGTCGGCGAAGAAAGCGAAGATGAAATGAAATCCGGGCTGCCTGAGTCGATCATGTGTGTGATCGCCAGGCAGCCCGTCGAGCATCTGAACCGTTAGCTATCCACCGGCGCCGAGTGCGCCGATTTTTTTGCCGGCCGCCGTGGTTCGGGTTCCACGATGCTCTGCACGCTGATCGGCACGAGCGGAATGCGCACGATGAAACGTGCGCCGCCTTCCGGTGCGTCCTCGTAATGCACGCTGCCGTGATGCAGCACCATGATGTCGTGGACGATCGCGAGGCCGAGACCGGCGCCGCCATCCACGCCGGCGTCGCTCTGACCGTCCCCGCGGAAGAACCGTTTGAAGAGATCGGCTTGCTGGTTGCGCGGCACGCCCGGCCCGTTGTCTTCGACGATGATCTCCGCCATGCGCAGTTCGTCGATGACCGTTTGCGACACCGTCACCGTGATGCGGCCGCCATCGAAACGCGACGGCGGCACGTACTTGAGTGCGTTATCCAGCAGATTGGCGATCACTTCGTGCAGCAGCACGGGATTGCCGCGCGCCATCAACGGATGGCCGTTGCTGGGGTCGTCCAGACGCTGGAAGCCCAGGTCGACGTGGAACGTCAGCGCACGCGGCACCCATTCGGCGCCCGTATCGAACGCGAGCGCGGCCATGTCCACGTTGACGAAGCGAGCCGCCTGTTCGCCCGGCTCGGCCCGCGCGAGCGAGAGCAGTTGATTCGACAGCCGCACTGCGCGGTCAGCTGCGGCGCGCAGTTCACGCACAGCGGTTAGCGTTTGCTGCGGGTCGCGCGCGATGGCCGCCTGCTCGGCATGCAGCTTGACGGCGGTGAGCGGCGTGCGCAGTTGATGCGCGGCGTCGGCAATGAATTTGCGCTGGCCGTCGAGTGCCGTTTTCAGGCGACCGAGTAGCGCGTTCAACGCGCCGGTCAGCGGGCGAATTTCGACCGGCACATAGGTTTCGTCGACCGGTTCCAGCGACGTGTGCGTTTGCCGGTTCAGCGAGTCCGCGAGATCGGTGAGCGGATTGAGCTGCTGATTGACCACCCGCCACACGATCACCCAGCCCGCCAGCAGCAGCAGCAACAGCGGCATCATGATCGCGACCAGAAACTCGGCGGCGATGCGAAACCGGTGATGCACCGGCTGACCGACTTCGACGACGATCGGATTGCCCGTCGGCTGATCGACCCGCACCTGCGCCACCCGCACCGTCACGCCTTGATGCTGCGTTTCGAATACGTACGCGTAATGCATGCGCCGCACGCTCGTGCCTTGCAGCGGGAGATTGTGATCGCCGGCGATTTCCGTTTCGCCGGTGCTGATCCGGTAGACGAGGTGCTCGACCGGGTCCGAAAACATGGCCTGCGCGAGCGGCGGCACCGTGATGCGCGCATTCGGGCCGGCAATCTGGATCTGTTTGGAGATCGCGGTGGCGAGATCGGCGAGCGAACGGTCGACCACGTGCTGCGTGTACTGCCAAGCTAGCCAGTAAGCGATCAGGCCGCTCATGAGCGCGAGCAGCGAAAGGGGAGCAGCGAGGCGCCGCAGCAGCGTGCGGCGCAGACTATTGGCGGCCGGCTGGGGCATGATCGAACGCGCGGGAAAGTAGCAACGGCGCAAGCACCGTGAAATTTCGCCGGATGCCGGCGAAATGCGCACCGAGTGCGCGGCGCCGGCCCGGCGCCGTCAGGCCGCAATGCAACGTGCGGCCCTCACGACGATTATGCGGCCTGACGGATTTCCTGCAACAGATAACCGAAGCCGCGCACCGTGACGATCTCGACACGGCAGTTTTCGAGCTTTTTACGCACCCGGTGCACGTAGACCTCGATCGCGGTGTCGCCGAGATCGCCGCCGAAATGCGTCAGATGGTCTTGCAGCTGTGCCTTGCTGACCACGCGGCCATGACGCAACAGCAGCATTTCGAGCACCGCGAATTCACGCGGCGAGAGTTCGAGCGGCTTGTCGTCGTTGAAAATGCGGCGATCGACGCCCGACAGGCGCACACCGCCGAGCGACACTTCCGGACGCGGCATATCACCGTGCGGACCGCTGCGGCGCATGACCGCGCGGATGCGCGCTTCGAGTTCGGTGGGTTCGAACGGCTTCAGCATGTAGTCGTCGGCGCCGGAATTCAGGCCTTGCACGCGGTCGTTGAGCTCGTCGCGCGCGGTGAGGATGATCACCGGCGTGTGACGATTGCTCTGACGGAAGCGCGAGAGCAGCGTCATGCCGTCGATGCCGGGCAGACCCAGATCGAGGATCACCAGCTCATGGCGATTTTGCGTGAGGGCCTGTTCGGCGAAAATGCCGTCGTGGACCATGTCGACGGTGAAGCCGGCTTGTTCGAGACTGCTTTGGATGCCGCGTGCGATGGGGCGGTCATCTTCGATCAGAAGGAGTCGCATGGATTTCGCTCAAGTACAATGGGTTAGGCGTTTGGGCAAGCGGTTCGCCGGGGCGCCTGCTGCACAGGCAGCGTGCGACGTGGCCGTACCGAACTGGCACGAAGCGGCCACGAAGCAGGCATCGAGCGGCCTTGAAGCGCCTACCTGGCGCCCCCAGACCTGTCGCATCGCGCCAGTCCCTCGCAGGGGCAAGAAAACCTGGGACGGCCCGGCGTTTTCTTGAGAGCGATCACGAAGTCATGTCCGAGATAAGCATTCACGAACTGGAAGCCGCAATCAACTTCTGGCGCGCCCGCTCACCTTCGAGCGGCGACGAACTCGTTCTGTGCAAGGAGGCAAGCGCGCTCTCCAAGCCGTATGCGCTGATGATTGTACAGCGTCAGCACACGCTATCACCGGATCGTTTGGACACGGTTGCGAGGCTTGCGTGGGATTCTTACGTGCACCTTAAGAATAGCCTGTAGAACTGAAGGTTTGGACAAGGGATTACCTGCAAAGCCCTTTCATTTCCGCAGAAATACTCAAATTACGGCGTTTAAACCCGCTGATCGTACTAGTACGTTTGTATTACGCGGTAATACTATCGATAAACTTAGCCAATTTGATGTCGCGCTCTGTCAAGCCGCCGGCTTCATGCGTGGACAGCGTGATCTCTACCTTGTTGTACACGTTGAACCATTCCGGGTGGTGATCCATTTCCTGCGCCTTGATCGCCACGCGCGTCATGAAGCCGAATGCTTCGTTGAAGTCGGCGAATTTGAACTGGCGCTGAATCGCATCGCGGCCCGCTGTGGCTTGCCAGCCATGCAAGCCGGCGATCTGCGTGGCGCGTTCTTCGGATGTCAGTTTGTGAATCATGGTGCCACCTCATTTGATCTGAACAGGCACGCCGGTGGACGTGCGCATCCGCTATTTTTTCACGGATGCCGTCCGCCCGCAGACGGCCCCGTCAGGCTTGCTTTTCAGATATCGCCGTCGGCCAGCCAGCCTTCCTGCGAGCCGCGCGTGATGACGCGATCGTGCTCGAGGACGTCGCCGGCCGCGAACGCCGGTTCGGCTGCGAGCCTGGCCAGCAGCGGCGCGAAATCGGTTTGCGCGACGTTGAAGAGCTGCGCGAAGTCGTCGATCACGAAGTAGGTCTTCTGGAACGTGTCGATGCGGTAGCGCGTGCGCATTACGCGTTCGAGGTCGAAGCCGAGGCGGTTCGGCGCGGCGCTTTGCTGGCTGTAGAGCGTTTCGCCCTTGCTCGACACGATGCCCGCGCCATAGATCTTCACGCCGTTCGGACTCGCCGCGTCGCGGATCAGTCCAAACTCCACTGTGTACCAATAGAGGCGTGCGAGCAGTGGCAGGGCGCCGGCGTCATGGGCGGCGAGCGCGGCGCGGCCATATGCATGCATGTAGTCCGCGAATACCGGGTTGATCAGCAGCGGCACGTGACCGAACAGATCGTGAAAACAGTCCGGTTCCTGCAGATAATCGAGCTGATCCGGGCGGCGCATCCACCACGTCACGGGAAAACGGCGATTCGCCAGATGCTCGAAGAATACCTGGTCCGGCACGAGGCCTGGCACGGCGACAATCTGCCATCCGGTGGCGGGCGTGAGCTTCGCGTTGATCTCCTTGAACGAAGGCACGCGGTCGGCCGGCATGCCGATGGTTTCGACGCCCGCCAGAAATTCGTCGCACACACGCCCTTTGAGCAGCGCCGTCTGGCGCGCGTAAAGCTGTTGCCATACCGCGTGATCGACCGCGCCGTAGCGTTCGGTCGGTTGATCGATGGTGAAATCGGCGCGGGTTTCGAGGCCGGCGTCGAATTGTTCTTTCAGTTTGGCGGTATTGGCGGTGGACATGATGCTGCGCTCTACGGTGACGGCTGATATAAATAGGTGATGCAAGTGTAGAGCGGCGTGAGTGCGGAAAGGGCGCAATGATGGCGGTTTACAATGTGAATATGCAATAATCGTGCATCAACCGATTATTTAATGCGGATATTCGACATGTTCGACTTGGATCACTTCGATCTTGCGCTGCTGGACGTGCTTCAGCGTTTCGGCCGGGCGACGCATCAGCAACTGGCCGAGCAAGTGCCGCTGTCACCGTCGCAGATCGGACGGCGTTTGCAGCGTCTGGAGCAGGTGGGCGTGGTGGACGGCTATCGCGTCGTGCTGCGGCCGGAGAAGCTCGGGCTCGGCGTCACCGCGTTCACCAGTTTGAAGTTGAAGCACCACGGCGATTCGATCATCGAGCAATTCCAGCAGCAAATCGACGTGCTGCCTGAAGTGCTGGAGTGCCATGCCGTGGTGGGCGACGCCGACTATCTGTTGCGCATCGTCGCGCCTGATCTCAACTATCTGTCGACGTTCGTGATGAAGAAGCTGATGCGCGTGCCCGGCGTCGATAGCGTGCGCTCGAATATCGTGCTCACCACCTTCAAACGCAATGGTCCGTTGCCGCTGGGCCATCTGTCGCCGGGGACAGCCGCCGCTTGATGCGGCGGCAGTATGGGTGCGGCGCCTGGCGAGCTGACTTCGCACTGCGCCCCGTATTGCCTCAATCTTATGCCGCTTGCTTCGGCTCGCTGTCCGGACTCAGCAGATCGACATAAGCCACCGCCACCAGATCCGATTCCGGCACGCCGAGCGTGGCGAACATCGCATGCGCTTCGGCGTGGCCGCCTTCTTCGTCGTCGTCCTGAGCGAGCAGCACTTCGAGTTCCACGAAGTCGCCCAGACCGTCGACACGGTCCAGATGGATCCGCGTCCGTCCGGTCAGATACACATGCCGTTCCTTGGTAACGATGCCGCGCGTCGTCAGCGCGGTGGCGAGCAGCGCGTGCATGGCTTCCGGGTTGGTCACCGGGCTACGCGTGTAATACGACGCCTTCGGACCGTCACGGTCGTCGCGCTGATAGAAGATCAGCTCGGCCGGCGTGCCGTCGTCGAACTGGCGCAGCTTCAGGCGGCCGCGCGGCACGTCGTAGAAAAAGTCCTGCTGGCGGAAGATCAGCGGCGCGTCCGGCGCGAGCTGCGCCGCGCGTTCGCGGAGTTGCTCGAAATGCTGGGCGCGGGCTTTGATTTCAATGTTGCGTGCCATGTCAGGCTCCTGTCGAAGGATGGAGTGGTCGGCGGCTTCCGGTGTTGCCGGGGCGAAGCTGCCGGGAAGGACAAAGTCAAGTGGAACGGAAAAGGATGCGGAGCCGGCGCGTGAGCGCGAAACCTCAATCTAACAAAAACTGCGTGACGGTGTGGTTTCAGATGCCGGGCGGGCGATCGTGTTCCGCGATCGGCGCTGGCGAAGGTGCCGCGCAAGGAGATCGCCAGGAGGGCCGCACGATTTGATGGGCGTGTCATGAGAGGGGCTCATATCGCTCGCCCCTGGCGTCCTTGTGTCCTACACGCAAACTCGGTTCACCTGCGCCTCAAGTCGTCCATTGCTGCTCGATCAGCTTCAACGCCGCGGCAATCGCCGGTTCCTCCTTGCGCTGCACGAGCGTGATAAAGGTGAGCTGAGTCGGCACGGTGACACCTTCGACGATGGTCAACGCGTGCGCATGCGCTTCGGCGATGGCGGTGGCGTCGCGTGCCAGCGTGAGACCGACGCCCGATTTGACCAGGTCGAGCATCGACGGCTCCTGGTCCACTTCCGCCACCTTGACCGGCTTCACGCCGGCCTCGTCGAAACAGCGCGACAACAACCGGTTATGCGCCGACGCCGGCGGCGTCCAGATCCACGGCAGCGCCGCGAGCGAACGCCAGTCGCGCGCGCCTTTCACGCGGTCTTTCCAGCCGGCCGGCGCGAGCACACGGTACTGGAAATGAGTCAACGTGACCGCATGAAATGCGGGGCCGTCGCGCGGTTCGTCTTCGGACGGCAGGCCGATGTAGTAGCCGACATCCAGTTCACCCGCGCGAACCTGGTCCAATACCCAGCCTGACATGCCGTGGCGCAAGGCCGTCTCGATGTGCGGCCAGGTCTCCACGAGCTGCTTGAGAAAGCCGCCCAGGCGCAGAAACGCCGGATCGAGGATCGTGCCGATCCGCAGTCGCCCGCGCACTTCGTGGCGCAGCGATTGCGCCGCCCGCTGCACGTCGTTCGCCGCGGCGAGCGCCCGTTCGGCGTGGGGCAGCAGCGCCTGGCCGTCGCGCGTGAGCGAGAGCCCGTGCGAGGTTCGCGTGAACAGCGTCACCCCGAGCGTCTCTTGCAAATGCTTGATTTGCAGGCTGACGGCGGGTTGGGTCAGGTGAAGATGCACCGCGGCACGCGTGAGATTGCCCTCGCGTGCCACGGTGACGAACGCCCGAAGTAGAGTCAGATCCATATCGTGATATTAGCTCGCCTTATAGCGCAGTTGAGCATTACTCATTGGATTTGTCGACCCGAAGCGCCGTACGCTTCAGCTTCAGCATGCCTTTATCACGCCGCGGGCGCCGGGGCGGAAGACTTCACAGGAAAGAGGACACCATGAGCGAGACATATCAGGACGAAACCCAGCGCAGCGCGACCAGCGCCCGCGCGCTGACCCATTTCATCAACGGCAAGACGCTCGATGGCACGAGTGGCCGCTTCGGCGACGTCTTCAATCCCGCGCAAGGCAGCGTGAGCGCGCGCGTGCCGCTCGCGAGCGTCGCCGAAGTCGATGCCGCCGTCGCCGCCGCCCGTGCCGCCTTTCCCGCGTGGAGTGAAACCGCGCCGATCAAGCGGGCGCGTGTCCTGTTCAAGTTCAAGGAACTGCTCGACCGTCACCACGACGAACTCGCGGAACTGATCACGCGTGAACACGGCAAGGTGTTTTCGGATGCGAAGGGCGAGGTGATGCGTGGCATCGAGATCGTCGAGTTCGCGTGCGGCATTCCGAATCTGTTGAAGAGCGACTTCACCGATCAGATCGGCGGCGGCATCGACAACTGGAATCTGCGTCAGCCGCTCGGCGTGGTCGCCGGCATTACGCCGTTCAATTTCCCGATGATGGTGCCGTGCTGGATGTTCCCCGTCGCGATTGCGTGCGGCAACACGTTCGTGCTGAAGCCGTCGGAGCGCGATCCGTCCTGTTCGAACCGCCTCGCGGAATTGTTGAAGGAAGCCGGCTTGCCGGACGGCGTGTTCAACGTCGTGCACGGCGACAAGGTTGCTGTCGATGCGCTGCTCGTGCATCCGGAAGTCAGCGCGTTGTCGTTTGTCGGTTCGACGCCGATTGCCGAATACATCTACACGGAAGGCACGAAGCACGGCAAGCGTGTGCAGGCTTTGGGCGGAGCGAAGAATCATCTGGTGGTGATGCCGGACGCGGACCTCGACCAGGCCGTCGATGCCTTGATCGGCGCGGCGTACGGTTCGGCGGGCGAGCGCTGCATGGCGATTTCGGTGGCCGTCGCCGTAGGGCATATCGCCGATGAGTTGATCGAACGGCTCACACCGCGCGTGAAGAGTTTGAAGATTCTCAACGGCATGGAATCGGATGCCGAGATGGGTCCGTTGGTGACGGCGGTGCATCGCGAGAAAGTGGTCGGCTATATCGACTCGGGTGTCGCGTCGGGCGCGAAGCTGGTTGTCGACGGACGAGGCCATCAGGTCAGCGGTCATGAGAAGGGCTTCTTTCTCGGCGGCACTCTGTTCGACAATGTTTCGACCGATATGAAGATTTATCGCGAAGAGATTTTCGGACCCGTACTGTGTGTGGTGCGCGTGCCGGATTTTGCTTCCGCGGTGGAACTGATCAACGCCAACGAGTTTGCTAACGGCGTGTCTCTGTTTACGTCCGATGGCGGCGTCGCACGCGCGTTTTCGCGTCAGATTCAGATCGGCATGGTAGGGATCAACGTGCCGATTCCGGTGCCGATGGCATGGCACTCGTTTGGTGGCTGGAAGAAGTCGCTCTTCGGCGATCATCACGCGTACGGTGAAGAAGGCGTGCGGTTCTACACGCGCTACAAGAGCATCATGCAGCGCTGGCCCGACAGTATTGCCAAGGGCGCTGAGTTTACGATGCCGGTAGCGAAGTAGTGTGAGGCATTTGCTTTCGGCAAGGCTTGTGGTGGCTTGCCGAAGGCCGTGGCAGAAACGAGTGCTAAACGGGCAGAAGAAAGGCGTAACACACAAATAGAGCCCGACGCCGCAGTCGCATGACAATCATGCGACTCGCCGACAAAAAAGCTTAGGAGACTGGACAATGAGCCATACCGATACGACGCCCGCGGCCCGCCGCCTCGAAGGCGAGTTCGACTACATCATCGTGGGCGCGGGGACGGCGGGTTGTGTGCTGGCCAATCGCCTGACCCAGGATCCCGACGTGCAGGTATTGCTGCTCGAAGCCGGCGGTAAGGACGATTACCACTGGATTCACGTGCCGGTCGGTTATCTCTATTGCATCGGCAATCCGCGCACGGACTGGCTTTATAAAACGCAGGCGGAAGCGGGCCTCAATGGCCGCTCGCTCTCATATCCGCGCGGACGCGTTTTAGGCGGCAGTTCCTCCATCAACGGCATGATCTACATGCGTGGTCAGCGCGAAGACTACGATGAATGGGCGCGTGTCACCAACGACCCGTCCTGGTCCTGGAACTCGGTGTTGCCTGTCTTCAAACGCAGCGAAGACCACCATGCCGGCGCGACCGAATCGCATGGCGCAGGTGGACCGTGGCGCGTCGAAAAACAGCGGTTGAAATGGAAAATTCTCGAAGAGTTTTCACGCGCCGCGCAAGAGACCGGCATTCCCGCCACCGACGACTTCAATCGCGGTGACAACACCGGTGTCGGCTACTTCGACGTCAATCAGAAGCGCGGCATTCGCTGGAATGCATCGAAGGCGTTTTTGCGTCCCGCACTCAAGCGGCCGAATCTCACCGTGATCACCGGTGCGCACACGCAGCGCGTCGTCTTCGAAGGACGCCGTTGCACAGGCGTCGAATATCGCGGCAACGACACGGACTATCTGGCCAAGGCCCGCTGCGAAGTGATCCTTAGTTCAGGTGCGGTCAACTCACCGCAATTGCTCGAACTGTCCGGCATAGGCAATGGCGCGCGTCTGCAGAATCTCGGCATCGAGGTCGTCAACGATCTGCGTGGTGTGGGTGAAAATCTGCAGGACCATTTGCAATTGCGCATGGCCTACAAAGTCGACGGCGTACGCACGCTCAACACTGCGTCCGCGCATTGGTGGGGCAAGCTGCTGATCGGCATGCAGTACGCGTTTTTTCAAAGCGGGCCCATGTCGATGTCGCCGTCCCAACTTGGCGCGTTTGCCAAATCCGATCCGGACGATCGCTCGCTTACGCGGCCCGACCTCGAATACCACGTCCAGCCGCTTTCTCTCGACCGCTTTGGCGAACCGCTGCATCGGTTCAATGCGTTCACGGCGTCGGTGTGTCAGTTGCGGCCCACTTCGCGTGGCAGCATTCACATCGAATCCGCCGACCCTTCGGCGCCGCCGTTGATCGCGCCGAACTATCTCTCCACCGATTACGACCGGCACGTTGCCGCCAATGCGCTGCGTCTTACGCGCCGCATTGCTGGAGCGCCCGCGCTGGCTCGCTATCGACCGCAGGAAATTTTGCCGGGCGTTCAGTACCAGACCGAGGAAGAGTTGCAGCAGGCCGCCGGCGCGGTCGGTACGACCATTTTCCATCCGGTCGGCACCTGCCGCATGGGCACGACAGACGACCCCGGCGCCGTGGTCGACAACCGGCTACGGGTTATCGGTGTTGACGGACTGCGCGTGGTTGATGCGTCTGTCATGCCGAACATCACCTCGGGCAACACCAATTCGCCCACGCTGATGATCGCCGAACGCGCCAGCGAGATGATCCGCGAAGATCGCCGTGCGCGCGTGGCCGGCAGTTTCGCGGCGCAAACGAGCTCGACGCCTTCCATGTCCGCCGTGTGACAGCTAGCGTACGAGCCGCATGAGATGCCCGTCCGTCATGCGCGGCGGGCATCTCGCACGTATGGGTCCCGCTCGGGCGGGCATCATCCACTAAGTGCAAATCCCAATGAATGCGCTGCATCATTGGCGCGACAATGGCAGCCATGCTGCGTGCCGCCCCATGGATCACCGTCCGGATTGGTGCAGCACGCCAACGAGCGGCACGGGGTGCCGCCGTCATAAAAAGTCGCGCAGCGGTTCGCGCGTAAGATCGTAATGCTTCGCCTTACTCCGTATGGAAGGGAACATGATTCTCGGCGATACGATTCTCGAAACGCGCGGCCTCACTCGTGAGTTCAAAGGCTTCATCGCCGTGAACGGTGTGAACCTGCGCGTGCGCCGTGGCTCGATCCATGCGCTGATCGGCCCGAATGGGGCAGGCAAGACCACCTGCTTCAATCTGCTCACCAAATTTCTGGAACCCACCGCGGGTCAGATCGTTTTTAACGGCATCGACATCACGAGCGAACGCCCGGCGCAAATCGCGCGGCGCGGCATTATCCGCTCGTTCCAGATTTCTGCTGTGTTTCCGCATCTGACAGCATTGCAGAATGTGCGCATCGGTTTGCAGCGCCAGCTCGGCACGGCATTTCATTTCTGGAAGAGTGAGCGTACGCTGCGCCAACTCGATGACCGCGCAATGGATCTGCTCACCCAGGTCGGACTGACCGATTTTGCCGATGTGTTGACGGTCGAACTTTCCTACGGCCGCAAGCGCGCGCTGGAAATTGCCACCACGCTTTCCATGGAACCCGAGCTCATGCTGCTCGACGAACCCACGCAAGGCATGGGCCATGAAGACGTCGACCGCGTGACGGCGTTGATCAAAAAAGTATCGAGCGGCCGCACCATCCTCATGGTCGAGCACAACATGAATGTGATCGCCGGTATCTCCG
Source organism: Paraburkholderia sp. BL9I2N2 (assembly GCF_004339745.1). Lineage (GTDB taxonomy): Bacteria > Pseudomonadota > Gammaproteobacteria > Burkholderiales > Burkholderiaceae > Paraburkholderia. Next base: position 4,401,406 of record NZ_SMGP01000001.1, read on the forward strand.
ACACGATTACCGTGCTGCAACGTGGCGAAGTGCTCGCAGAAGGCAGCTACGCCGAAGTGTCGAAGAATCCGCTCGTGATGCAAGCCTATATGGGCAGCGCCGACGCGGCGCTCGCCGGAGCCCACGCATGAATACGATTGCCGAGCGTGAAAGCCTCGACGTAAGCGGGACGGAGAACGCTGCTCCCGCGCTGGACATCAAGGGTTTGCAGGCGTGGTACGGGGAGTCCCATATTCTGCACGGCGTCGATCTGACGGTGAACCGCGGCGAAGTCGTCACGCTGCTGGGTCGCAACGGTGCGGGCCGGACCACCACGCTGCGCGCCATCATGGGCCTGACCGGACGGCGCACCGGTTCGATCCGCATCGGCGGACGCGAAACCATCAACCTGCCCACGCATCGCATCGCGCATTGCGCCGTGGGTTATTGCCCGGAAGAACGGGGTATCTTTTCGAGCCTCTCGTGCGAGGAAAACCTGCTGTTGCCGCCGCCGGTCGGCGACAAGGCACACATGATGTCGCTCGAAGAAATCTATTCGATGTTTCCGAATCTGCAAGAGCGCCGCATGAGCCAGGGTACGCGGCTGTCGGGCGGCGAACAGCAGATGCTGGCGGTGGCGCGCATTCTGCGCACCGGCGCGAGCTTGCTGCTGCTCGACGAGATCTCGGAAGGGCTCGCGCCTGTTATCGTGCAGGCGCTGGCGCGCATGATCATGACACTCAAGGCGCGGGGCTATACCGTTGTGATGGTCGAACAGAACTTCCGTTTTGCCGCGCCGCTTGCAGATCGCTTCTACGTGATGGAGCACGGCGCGATTGTCGAGCACTTCGGGGCGAGTGAACTCGAAAGCAAGATGCCGGTCCTGCACGATCTACTGGGCGTATAAAAACGCCCGATTGCCTCTGATAACCACAAGCGAAGAAACCAGGAGACAGGAATGAAAAAGAACCCACTCGCGCGGCTTGCCACACTTTGTTTCGCGGTCGCCGCCGGCGCCGCTTTGACGATGGGCAGCGCGCAAGCGGCTGACGACGCGGTCAAGATCGGTTTCATTACCGATATGTCCGGTCTGTATGCGGATATCGACGGGCAGGGTGGACTCGAAGCGATCCGTATGGCGGTGGCGGATTTCGGCGGCAAGGTGAACGGCAAGCCGATCACGGTGGTGTATGCGGACCACCAGAACAAGGCGGACATCGCAGCGTCGCGCGCACGTGAATGGTTCGACCGCGACGGCGTCGATCTGCTGATCGGCGGCACGAACTCGGCGACCGGTCTGTCGATGAACACCGTGGCCGGAGAAAAGAAGAAGGTCTACATCAGCATCGGCGCGGGCGCGGACACGCTGACCAATGAGCAATGCACGCCGTACACGATCCACTACGCGTACGACACCACGGCGCTGGCCAAGGGCACGGGCTCGGCGGTGACGAAGCAGGGCGGCAAGACCTGGTACTTCCTGACCGCCGACTACGCATTCGGCAAGGCGCTGGAAAAGAATACGTCGGACGTGGTGAAAGCGAGCGGCGGCCAGGTGCTGGGCGCGGTGCGCCATCCGCTGTCGGCTTCGGATTTCTCGTCGTTCCTGTTGCAGGCGCAGGCGTCGAAGGCGCAGATTCTCGGCCTCGCCAACGCGGGCGGCGACACGATCAACTCGATCAAGGCGGCCAAGGAATTCGGCATTACCAAGACGATGAAACTCGCCGCGCTGCTGATGTTCATCGACGATGTTCACAGCCTGGGTCTGGAAACCACGCAAGGCCTCGTGCTGACGGACAGCTGGTACTGGAACAAGGACGCCACCACGCGCAAGTGGGCGCAGCGCTACTTCGAAAAGATGAAGAAGATGCCGTCGAGCCTGCAGGCCGCTGACTACTCGGCGACCATGACCTATCTGAATGCAGTGAAGGCGGTGGGTTCGACCGACTCCGACAAGGTGATGGCGCAACTGAAGAAGACCAAGATCGACGATTTCTATGCGAAGGGCTACATCCGTCAGGACGGCAGCATGATTCACGACATGTACCTGATGCAGGTCAAGACGCCGGCTGAATCCAAAGAGCCGTGGGACTACTACAAGATCACAGCGACGATCCCCGGCGAGCAGGCGTTCACAACCAAGGCGGAAACGCGCTGCGCGTTGTGGAAATAAACGCTGGTTCGTAACCAGATGGCCGTCTGCCTGCTGCTCCTGTCGGGCGATGTGTAATGTCACGATGGTACACAGGCTGACGGAGAACCGTTTCACATGCCGCGCGCGATCGGCGTCTTTGCCGCTGATCGCGCGCCGGCCGGATCGTGCGTGACCGATCTCACCTTGGCGATGGGTTAAGGCTTCAATGGAAATCTTTGGCGTTCCGCTACCGGCGATGCTGAGCCAGCTGCTGCTGGGGCTCGTGAACGGCTCGTTCTACGCAATTCTGAGCCTCGGGCTGGCGGTGATCTTCGGCTTGCTCAACGTGATCAATTTCGCGCACGGCGCGTTGTTCATGCTGGGCGCGATGCTCGCGTGGATGGGCTTTTCGTATTTCGGCCTGCCTTACTGGGTCATGCTGGTGCTGGCACCGCTGATCGTCGGACTGTTCGGCATCGCGATCGAGCGCTCGATGCTGCGCTGGCTCTACAAGCTCGACCATCTATATGGGCTCTTGCTGACCTTCGGGCTCACGCTGGTGGTGGAGGGCGTGTTCCGTTCCATCTACGGTTCCTCCGGCCAGCCGTACGACGTGCCGTCGGCGCTTTCCGGCGCAACCAATCTCGGCTTCATGTTCCTGCCGAACTATCGCGCGTGGGTCGTGGTGGCCTCGCTGGCGGTGTGCTTCGCGACATGGTTCGTGATCGAGAAGACGCGCCTTGGCGCCTATCTGCGGGCCGGCACTGAAAACCCGAAACTGGTCGAAGCGTTCGGCATCAATGTGCCGCTGATGATCACGCTCACCTACGGCTTCGGCGTCGCGCTCGCGGCGTTTGCCGGCGTGCTCGCCGCACCGGTGATTCAGGTCTCGCCGCTGATGGGGCAGCCGATGATCATCACCGTGTTCGCGGTGGTCGTGATCGGCGGCATGGGTTCGATCATGGGCTCGATTCTCACCGGCTTGCTACTCGGCGTGATCGAAGGGCTGACGCGCGTGTACTACCCGGAAGCGTCGGCGACCGTCGTCTTCGTGATCATGGCGCTGGTGTTGCTGGTGCGCCCGGCGGGTCTCTTCGGCAAGGAAAAATGATGCAGAGAAAAGTGCTCTACGGTCTGCTGCTGATCGTGCTTCTCGCGGTGCCCGTGCTCGGCATCTATCCGCTCTTCGTGATGAAGGTGCTGTGTTTTGCACTGTTCGCGGCGGCGTTCAATCTGCTGATCGGCTACACCGGCTTGCTGTCGTTCGGCCACGCGATGTTTCTCGCTTCGGCCGGCTATGTCACGGGCTATGCGATCCAGACGCTCGGCTTCTCGCCGGAGCTCGGTGTGCTCGTCGGCACCGCGGCGGCGACCTTGCTCGGCCTGATCGTGGGTATCTTCGCGATTCGCCGCCAAGGCATCTACTTCGCGATGGTCACGCTGGCGCTCGCGCAGATGGTCTACTTCGTGTTTCTGCAGGCGCCGTTCACGCATGGCGAGGATGGCCTGCAAGGCGTGCCGCGCGGCAAGCTGTTCGGCCTGCTGGATCTGTCGTCCGACGTGGCGTTGTACTTTGTCGTGCTCGCCGTGATGGTGCTGGCGTTCCTGCTGATCGTGCGGATCGTGCATTCGCCGTTCGGGCAGGTGCTGGTGGCCATCAAGGAAAACGAGCCGCGTGCGGTGTCGCTCGGCTACGATACGGATCGCTTCAAGCTGCTCGCGTTCATTCTGTCGGCGGGGATTGCGGGTCTCGCGGGTTCGCTCAAGGTATTGGTGCAGGGCTTCGAGACGTTGAGCGACGCGTACTGGACCATGTCCGGCCTCGTGATCCTGATGACGCTCGTCGGCGGCATGGGCACCTTGTTCGGGCCGTTACTCGGCGCGGCGCTGATTGTGGCGCTCGAGGACCGGCTCGGCGATATCGGCGGAGCGTTGGCGACGACCACGGGCGTCGAGTGGTTCCGCTCACTGGGCGAATCGGTGACCATTGTGACCGGCGTGATTTTCATTGCGTGCGTGCTGGCGTTCCGTCGCGGCATCGTCGGCGAAATCATCGCGCGGGTACGGCCGCTGCGAGCGTGATGCACAGTGAAACACGCAATTGCTTCGGCATCCGATATAATCCGGCCGTTTTGATGCGGCGAGTTTGGATCGATAATCGAGTCGAAATGCACACCCGGCAAGGCTCGCGCAAACGTGCCCCAATTCAGTGCCGCAGTGCACCACTAGGGTAATTGCTAGTTGTAGTACGCAGGGTGCTCGTTTAATCTTCATGCAGTTCTGATGCACCACGAAATTTGCAGGTGGAGAACGAGGAGACAATGAGGCACTCAGTGCCCAGACGAAAGCGCTGTTGGATTGATATCCAACAGCGCTTTTTATTTGTGTTTCTGCTTATTCGCCATTCAAATCCCCCGCTAATTCGGTGACCCTTTTTTATTCACCGAACATGTCTCTATTTCACACGGCTCAACCCCGCAAAACGCTTGCGGCACGTGGCTTTCGTCCGCTAAACTCGCTATTCACCGACCGCCTGGTCGGGATTTAAATCCACGGATTTAAATTCGAATGAATGACGGGGTAGATAGAGGAGCGGAATGAAGTCGGCATTGCGTTGGATCAGTGCGGCATTGGTCGCCACCGGAGTGAGCGCGGCATGGAGCGGCCATGCATTCGCGGACGTAAAAATCGGCGTGACCGTGTCGGCAACGGGCCCGGCCGCGTCGCTGGGCATTCCGGAAAAAAACACGATCGCGCTGCTGCCTAAAGAGGTGGCAGGCCAGAAGATCGATTACATCGTGCTCGACGACGCCACGGATTCCACCCAGGCCGTCAAGAACACGCGCAAGCTCACGAGCGAAGATCACGTGGATGCGCTGATCGGCTCGACCGTCGTGCCGAATTCGCTGGCCATGATCGACGTCGCCGCCGAAACCTCCACACCCATGATCTCCATGGCCGCCGCGGCGAGCATCGTCGAACCGATGGATGCGAAGCGCGCGTGGGTCTTCAAGACGCCGCAGAACGACATTCTCATGGCCACCGCGATCGCGCAGCACATGTCGAATCACGGCGTGAAGACGGTCGCGTTCATCGGCTTCTCTGACGCTTATGGCGAGAGCTGGTTCAAAGAGTTCGGCAAGGCCGCAGACCTCGCGAAGATCAAGGTCGTCGCGAACGAACGCTTCGCGCGCAACGACGCATCGGTGACCGGCCAGGTGCTGAAGATCATGTCGCAGAATCCGGATGCGGTCTTGATCGCGGGCGCCGGGACACCGGCCGCGCTGCCGCAGAAAACGCTCAAGGAGCGCGGCTACAAGGGCAAGTATTATCAAACGCACGGCGTCGCCAATAACGACTTCCTGCGCGTGTGCGGCAAGGATTGCGAAGGCACGTATCTGCCGGCGGGTCCGTTGCTCGTCGCTGAGCAACTGCCCGATTCGAATCCGGTGAAGAAGAGTTCGCTCGCCTATAAGCGCGCGTACGAAAGTGCTTACGGCTCCGGCTCGGTGTCGACTTTCGGCGGCCACGCGTGGGACGCGGGCCTGCTGCTGCAACGCGCGATTCCTCTGGCGCTGAAGAAGGGTCAGCCGGGCACGCCTGCGTTCCGCGAAGCACTGCGTGCCGCGCTGGAAAGCACCAAAGACATGCCCGCGTCGCACGGCATCTTCAACATGAGCGCGAACGATCACGCTGGTCTCGACCAGCGGGCGCGCGTGATGGTGGAGATTGTCGGCGGCAAGTGGAAGTTGTCCGGCGACTGAGCGAAGGCTAAGCGATATGGACCTTCACTAAAAAAAGACGCGTGCAGTTGACGCGTCTTTTTTATTGTCCGCATCGCGTGAAAAAGTGTGGTTCCGCGGCTTCAGGACAAACCCGCATTTGGGTTGCGGTCTATTGACCGTCGTTCATGCAGAACGCAATACTACTAACATGTTAGTGTTTTGTTCACAGGATTTCGCAGCAGTTTGCAGTCGTGGTACGCAGCAGGGAGTGGCACCAAAGCGGCAAAGGTATTCGCGCTGAGCAGGGAAAACCATGCTTGGCACACCTGAACCCTATAACTAGATTCAGACACCCGGCCCGTGAGTCGGATTACAGATACGCGCTTCAAAGCGTTTGGAGACTTGCAATGACAAAGACAAAGCAATGGGTACGCACCGGCATCGCCATGGCGTTGATGTGCGGCGCGGGCGCGGCGTTCGCCCAGGTGAAAATCGGCGTGACGCTTTCCACGACGGGGCCGGCTGCATCGCTCGGGATTCCTGAAAAGAACACGATTGCGCTGCTGCCGAAAGAGATCGGCGGCAAGACCGTGCAATACATCATTCTCGACGACGGATCCGATACCGGCAAAGCCGTGCAGAACACGCGCAAGCTGATCGACGAAGACCACGTCGACGCGATCATCGGTTCGACCGTCACGCCGAATTCGCTCGCGATGCTCGACGCCGCTGCCGAAGGCAAGACGCCGGTGATCTCGCTGGCGGCATCGGCGGCGATCATTTCGCCGATGGATGCGAAGCGCGCATGGGCCTTCAAACCGCCGCAAAACGACAGCCTGATGGCCGACGCGATCGCCGACTATATGGAGCATCACGGCGTGAAGACGGTGGGCTTCATTGGCTTCGCGGACGCCTACGGCGACGGCTGGAACAACGTCTTCACCGCAGCGGCCGCGGCACACAATCTGAAGATCGTTTCCAACGAGCGCTTCAACCGTACCGACGCATCGGTGACGGGCCAAGTGCTGAAGACGATGGGCGCGAATCCCGACGCGGTGCTAATCGCGGGCGCGGGTACGCCGTCGGCGCTGCCGGCCAAGACGCTCAAGGAGCGCGGCTACAAGGGCAAGGTCTACCAGACGCACGGCGTCGCGAACAACGACTTCCTGCGTGTGTGCGGCAAGGATTGCGAAGGCGAATTCCTGCCGGCCGGCCCGATCCTCGTGGCGGATCAGTTGCCTGACTCGAACCCGGTGAAGAAGTCGTCGCTGGCCTATAAGTCGGCGTACGAGAAGGCGTATGGCGCGGGCTCGGTGGCGACCTTCGGCGGTCACGCGTGGGACGCCGGTCAGATGCTGCAAGCGGCGATTCCGGTCGCGCTGAAAAGTGCTCAGCCGGGCACCGAAGCGTTTCGCGTGGCACTTCGCGGCGCACTTGAGAACATCAAGGAACTGCCGGTCTCGCACGGCATCATGAACACCACGACGACCGATCACAACGGCCTCGACAAGCGCGCACGCGTGATCGTGCAGATCGTCGACGGCAAGTGGAAGCTGCAGAACGACTAACGACAAGAGCGGTACGCGCCTCTCGCGCAACGTGCGGCATGTGACGCCGCATTGCCATTCTGTTCGATGACAATGGCATCGACCGCCGCGCCGTGTTCCGGCGCGGCGGTCGCCTTTTCAGGCATTGCGGGTCGGTGGACGGCCGCGAGTTCTGCCGCCACGACTGTTTCCCAGTTTCGATATCGACGCTTCAGGACGAGGAAGTATGGATCTATCAATTGCGGCGATCCTCGCGCAGGACGGCATCACCACCGGCGCGATCTACGCGCTGCTCGCGCTCGCGCTGGTGCTGGTGTTCTCCGTGACGCGGGTGATCTTCATCCCGCAGGGGGAGTTTGTTTCGTACGGCGCGTTGACGCTCGCCGCACTACAGACACAAAAATTTCCGGCCACGTGCTGGTTGCTGATGGCGATGGGCGCAGCCTGCTTCGTCGTCGAGATAGCGGGGCTGGTGCGGCATCCCGAACGGCGCCGGCATGCGGCTCGCACGCTGGTCATGTTGGTCGGCAAATACCTGCTGTTTCCGATCGCGGTCTACGCGCTCACGCAAGGCGTTTTCATGCATCAGTTGCCGATGATCGCGCAGATCGCGTTGACGCTGCTGATCGTGATTCCGATGGGACCGTTCGTCTACCGGCTCGCGTATGAGCCGATCGCAGAGGCGACCACGTTGCTGCTGTTGATCGTGGCGGTGGCGGTGCACTTCGCCATGGTCGGCCTGGGTCTCGTGATGTTCGGTGCGGAAGGTTCGCGCACCACTGCGTTTTCCGATGCGACCTTCAACGTCGGTACGCTGACGATTTCCGGGCAGAGCTTGTGGGTGGTTGGCACCGCGGTTGTGCTGATCGGCGCGCTGTATCTGTACTTCGACCGCTCGATCTCGGGCAAGGCCTTGCGCGCGACGTCGGTGAACCGGCTCGGCGCACGGCTCGTCGGCATCGGCACGACGCAAGCAGGGCGCCTCGCATTCACGCTGGCGGCGGGGCTCGGCGCGCTGTGCGGCATCCTCGTCGCGCCCTTGACCACCATCTACTACGACTCGGGCTTCCTGATCGGTTTGAAGGGCTTCGTGGGGGCGATTATCGGTGGCCTCGTCAGCTATCCGCTGGCGGCTGCGGGCTCGATCCTGGTCGGCCTGCTGGAATCGTATTCGTCGTTCTGGGCGAGCGCCTATAAGGAAGTGATCGTGTTCACGCTGATCATCCCCGTGTTGCTCTGGAGAAGTCTTGCCAGCCCGCACGCCGAAGAGGAAGAGGAGTGACGCGATGAAACGGATTATGCAAAACAAGTTCTTCTGGTTGTTCCTCGTGGTGCTGTTCGCGCTGCCGGTGTTGCCGCAACCGATTCACGTGCCTGAGTACTGGGTGACGCTGCTCAACTACATTGGCCTGTATTCGATCGTGGCGATCGGCCTCGTGCTGCTGACCGGTATCGGCGGAATGACGAGCTTTGGGCAGGCCGCATTTGTCGGGATCGGCGCGTATGCGACCGCGTATCTGACGACACGGTACGGCGTCTCGCCGTGGCTCGCGCTGATCGCCGGTGTGGTGGTGACGGCGTTGATCGCGCTGATGCTCGGGCTGGTGACGATGCGCCTGTCTGGGCACTTTTTGCCGCTCGGGACGATTGCGTGGGGACTCGCGCTGTTCTATCTGTTCGGCAATCTTGAGATGCTCGGCAAATACGACGGCATCAACGGGATTCCGGTGCTGAATGTGTTCGGCATCAACCTGGAGTCGGGCCGTCACATCTACTACCTGATCTGGCTGGTCGTGCTCGGCGCGGTAATTTCAGTTCAGAACCTGCTTAATAGTCGGCCGGGGCGGGCGATCCGCGCGTTGCGCGGCGGCGGCATGATGGCCGAAGCGATGGGCGTGAACACTGGTTGGATGCGCGTGGTGATCTTTGTGTACGCGGCAGTGCTGGCGTCGGTGTCGGGCTTCCTTTACGCGCATCTGCAGCGCGCGGTGAACCCGACGCCGTTCGGTCTGAACCACGGCATCGAGTTTCTGTTCATGGCCGTGGTTGGCGGCGTCTCCCACGTCTGGGGCGCGGTGCTCGGCGCGGCGATCCTGACGGTGCTGCAGGATTATCTGCAGACGTTGCTGCCCAAGCTGCTCGGCGAGAACGGCAACTTCGAAGTGATCGTGTTCGGCATCCTGATGGTGCTGTTGCTGCAGTACGCTCGCCAAGGCGTATGGCCGTTCGTCGCGCGGTTTTTCCCGAAGGGTCCGCGCGCTCATCTGGCGGATCACGCTGAACCGTTGCCGCAGCGCAGCAAACCAGCTGCCGGTGAGGACCTGCTGACGGTGAACAAGGCGCGCAAACAATTCGGCGGTCTGGTTGCGGTGAACGATGTCAGCTTCGAGGTGAAAGCAGGGCAAATCATCGGTCTGATCGGCCCGAACGGCGCTGGCAAGTCGACCACCTTCAATCTGGTGACGGGCGTGTTGCAGGCGACCAGCGGTGAGATCACGTTCCGCGGCGAGCGCATCGATTCGCTGAATTCACGTGAAATCGTCAAACGCGGAATCGGTCGCACTTTTCAGCACGTCAAGTTGCTGCCGGGGATGACGGTGCTCGAGAACGTTGCGATCGGCGCGCATCTGCGCGGGCAGGCCGGCGTGTGGCGAAGCGTCGTGCGCCTGAATAGCGCCGAAGAAGCGCGGCTGATGGCGGAGGCGGCTCGTCAGATTCGTCGCGTCGGCCTGGAACAGCACATGTACGACGAAGCCGGCAGCCTCGCGTTGGGGCAGCAGCGAATTCTCGAAATCGCTCGCGCGTTGTGCTGTGACCCGACGCTGCTGCTGCTGGATGAACCGGCCGCTGGTCTGCGCTATCAGGAAAAGCTGCAATTGGCCGACCTGCTACGCCGCCTCAAGGCAGAAGGTATGAGCGTGCTGCTGGTGGAGCACGATATGGATTTCGTGATGAATCTCACCGATCGGCTCGTAGTCATGGAGTTTGGAACCCGGATCGCGGAAGGCTTGCCGCAAGAGGTACAACAAGACCCGGCTGTGCTGGAAGCGTATCTCGGCGGGGTGGAGTGATGGAGAACACGATGAATGCTGCTGGTCCGATTCTCGACGTGGACGGGTTGTCGGTCCGCTATGGCAAGGTCGAGGCGCTGCACGGCGCGGCGATCAAGGTGCGGCCCGGGCAGATCGTCTCGGTGATCGGCCCGAACGGCGCGGGCAAGTCCACGCTGCTGAACGCAATCATGGGCGCGTTGCCGACCACGGGCCACGCGAAGGGCGCCGTTCTGTATCAGGGCGAAGACGTCAGCGCGGTGCCAGTCGAAAAGCGCGTCGCGCGCGGGATGTGCCTGGTGCCGGAAAAGCGCGAGCTGTTTGCGTCGATGACGGTGGAAGACAACCTGGTCCTCGGTGCCTATCGGCGCAAGCGGGCAGGGGAGCGCAACTTCCTCGACCAGCTCGAGCCTGTCTTTACGTTGTTTCCGCGGTTAAAGGAACGACGCAAGCAGGCTGCCGGTACCTTATCCGGTGGCGAGCGGCAGATGCTCGCAGTGGGCCGGGCACTGATGGGCAAGCCGGACCTACTGATGCTGGACGAGCCGAGTCTCGGTCTTGCGCCGTTGATCGTGAAAGAAATTTTCCACATTATTAGCGCTCTGCGGCAGACCGGCGTTGCCACATTACTGATCGAGCAGAACGCGCGTGCCGCGTTGCAAATCTCTGACTACGGCTACGTGTTGGAGACCGGCGAGTTGGCGCTGGAAGGACCGGCGGCGGATTTGGCGCAGAATCCGCGCGTGATCGAAACGTACCTTGGGCTGGCCAAAAAAGTGGCTTAGCGCTTAGATTGGTTGCTGTTTCCCGTTGATCAAAGCGGTGTGTTTCACGTGAAACACACCGCTTTTTTATTGGTTGGCCATTCGGACGAAATTCGGGCCTAAACCGAACCCGTTATAATTCGCCCATACATTTTCCTTTGAAAGGCTCACGCGACGATCTGGCGTGAGATCCGCGATGCTCTTTCCCACAGAATTTGACGTAATAGTCGTCGGCGGCGGTCATGCCGGTACCGAAGCTGCTTTAGCTTCGGCACGCATGGGCAATACGACGCTCCTGCTGACCCACAACATCGAAACCCTCGGCCAGATGAGCTGCAATCCGTCGATTGGCGGTATTGGCAAGGGTCATCTTGTGAAGGAAGTCGACGCGCTCGGCGGTGCGATGGCGGCCGCGACGGACGAGGGCGGCATTCAGTTCCGCATCCTGAATTCGTCGAAGGGCCCGGCCGTTCGCGCGACGCGCGCTCAGGCTGACCGTCTGCTGTACAAGCAGGCTATCCGGCATCGGCTCGAGAACCAGCCGAACCTGTGGCTGTTTCAGCAGGCAGTCGACGATCTGATGGTGGAGGGCGATCGCGTCGTCGGCGCTGTCACGCAGGTGGGCATTCGTTTCCGCGCACGTGCGGTGGTTTTGACGGCGGGGACATTCCTCGACGGCAAGATTCACGTGGGATTGAACAACTACACCGGTGGCCGCGCCGGCGATCCGGCGGCGGTGTCGCTGTCTGCTCGCCTCAAGGAATTGAAGCTGCCGCAAGGTCGCCTGAAGACGGGGACGCCGCCTCGTATCGACGGTCGCACGATCGATTTCTCGCAACTCGAAGAGCAGCCGGGCGATCTGGATCCGGTACCGGTGTTCTCGTTTCTCGGTCGCGTCGAGCAACATCCACGACAAGTGCCGTGCTGGGTAACGCATACCAACGAGCGTACGCACGACATCATCCGCGGCGGTCTCGACCGTTCGCCGATGTACACCGGCGTGATCGAAGGAGTGGGGCCGCGCTATTGCCCGTCGATCGAGGACAAGATTCACCGATTCGCGTCGAAGGAATCGCATCAGATCTTTCTCGAGCCGGAAGGGCTGACGACCAACGAGTTCTACCCCAACGGAATTTCCACGAGCTTGCCGTTCGATGTGCAACTGGAGCTTGTACGCTCGATGCGCGGCTTGGAGCACGCACATATCCTGCGGCCGGGCTATGCAATCGAGTACGACTACTTCGATCCGCGTGGGCTGAAGGCGTCGCTGGAAACCAAGGTGATCAATGGGTTGTTCTTCGCGGGTCAGATCAACGGCACGACCGGCTATGAAGAGGCGGCTGCACAGGGTCTACTGGCGGGGATCAATGCGGGTCTGTTTGTGCAAGGCAAGGAAGCCTGGTGCCCGCGCCGCGATCAGGCCTACCTCGGTGTGCTGGTCGACGATCTGGTGACGCGTGGCGTGTCCGAGCCGTATCGCATGTTCACGAGCCGTGCTGAATACCGTCTGAGCCTGCGTGAAGACAACGCGGATATGCGTCTAACCGAGGTTGGCCGTGAGTTGGGCGTGGTTGATGACGTGCGTTGGGACGCTTTCGGCCGCAAACGCGACGCTGTTTCACGTGAAACAGAGCGTCTTCGTACGACCTGGGTGAATCCTAAGACATTACCGGCTGACGAAGCGACGGCGTTGCTCGGCAAGCCGATTGACCACGAGTACAGCCTGGCGGATCTGCTGCGTCGCCCGGGCGTGTCGTACGACGGGGTTTGCGGATTGCGCGCCGGCGCATGTGCCGCGCCTGAGACCTTGGCAGAAGACGACGTGCTGCTCGCCCAGATCAAGGAACAGATTGAGATCGGCATCAAATATCAGGGCTATATCGACCGCCAGGCAGGCGAAATCGAACGAAACGAGGCGCACGAAAGCACGCGTCTGCCCGAGGGACTGGACTACGCGGAAGTCCGAGGGCTGTCGTTCGAAGCGCGCCAGAAGCTGACGCAATTCCGCCCCGAGACCATTGGCCAGGCGTCGCGCATTTCGGGCATTACGCCGGCAGCGATCTCCTTGCTCATGGTCCATCTGAAGCGCGGCTTGGGTCGTCGTCCGACGAAACCCACCGAGCCCGGCACCGACAGTACGCCGGTGACGCAATGACGGTGAGCCAGAAGGGAGGTGGTAGGGACGCGCTGGCGCCGTTGCTAGAGGACGGTGTTCGGGAACTTGGCCTTGACTTGAGCAGCGCGCAACTGGGCAAGCTGCTCGACTACGTCGCGTTGCTGTCGAAGTGGAATGCCGTCTACAACCTCACGGCGATCCGCGATCCGCGGCAGATGCTGATTCAGCACATTCTGGATTCGCTTTCGATCGTGCCGCATCTGGCTCCGCTCGGCCCGTCCTCTGTACTCGATGTCGGCTCCGGCGGCGGCCTGCCAGGCATCGTGCTGGCGATCGTTTTGCCGGAATGGACCGTCACTGTGAACGACATCGTTCAAAAAAAGACGGCTTTTCAGGCACAGGCCAAGGCCGAACTAGGCCTCGCGAACCTCTCGGTAGTGACCGGCCGGGTCGAGACTTTGCAGCCGGGCGCCGAAGTACCGGCAAAGTTCGACGTAATTGTCTCGCGCGCATTCGCAGAGCTCGCGGATTTCGTTACACTGGCCCGTCATCTGGTTGCGGAGCAGGGCGCGATCTGGGCCATGAAAGGGGTGCGGCCGGACGGCGAGGTCGAACGCTTGCCGGCGGGCGCCCACGTGGAACAGATTATTCGGCTGAACGTGCCTTCGCTCGACGCCGAGCGGCACCTGGTCAAGGTTTCGGTAGACGCGGGCGCCTAGCGGGCTGGAGGCTGGCGCCGGCCAGCCGCAACGTCGCATCAGTATCACCCACGATTTTTACTTCATCCAAGCTGCAAAAGGGACACATCAACGATGGCAAAAATCTTCTGCGTTGCGAACCAGAAAGGCGGCGTCGGTAAGACGACGACCACAGTCAATCTGGCCGCGAGCTTGGCAGCGCAGGGACAGCGAGTCCTACTCATCGACCTGGACCCGCAGGGCAACGCCACGATGGGCAGTGGCATCGATAAAGCAGCGTGCGCCAACACCGTCTACGAAGTGCTGGTCGACGGCGTCGCTGTGGCCGATGCGCGAGTGCGGCCGGAAGCAGTCGGTTACGACGTGCTGCCCGCGAACCGCGAACTCGCGGGGGCCGAGGTCGAGTTGGTCAGCGTGCAGAACCGTGAGCGTCAATTGAAGGCCGCGCTCGCGGCGGTCGAAAACGAATACGAGTTCGTGTTGATCGACTGCCCGCCGGCTTTGTCGCTGCTGACGCTTAACGGCCTGTGCGCCGCGCACGGCGTCGTGATTCCGATGCAATGCGAGTACTTTGCACTCGAAGGCTTGTCCGATCTGGTCAACACGATCAAACAGGTGCACGCGAACCTGAACCGCGACCTGAAGGTGATCGGTCTGCTGCGCGTGATGTTCGATCCGCGCATCACGTTGCAACAGCAAGTTTCAGATCAGCTGAAAGAACATTTCGGCGACAAGGTGTTCGACGTGGTGATCCCGCGCAACGTGCGTCTTGCCGAGGCACCCAGCTATGGTTTGCCGGGCGTGGTGTTCGACAGGGCATCGCGCGGTGCGCAGGCGTATGTGCAGTTCGGCGCGGAAATGATTGAGCGGGTGCGCGCATTGAATGACGCGCCCCAGGCATCCTAAGCGGATCGAGGAAGCACGATGAATGCAGTAGCGAGAAAAAAGGGATTGGGTCGCGGCCTGGAAGCGTTGCTGGGTGGCACAGCTGACATTACCGAGGCGGTGGCGATCGAAGGCGCGCCCAACGTGCTGCCGCTCAGCAAGATGCAAGCGGGCAAGTATCAGCCGCGTACGCGTATGGACGAGGGCGCATTGCAGGAACTGGCGGCCAGCATCCGCGCTCAGGGGGTGATGCAGCCGATCCTCGTGCGTCCTGTGTCGGCGGACAAGTACGAGATCATCGCCGGCGAGCGGCGGTTTCGCGCGGCGCGTCTCGCGGGCCTCGACGAAGTGCCGGTGCTGGTGAGGAACGTGCCGGATCAGGCCGCCGCCGCGATGGCGCTGATCGAGAACATTCAGCGTGAAGACCTGAATCCGCTGGAAGAGGCGCAAGGCATCCAGCGCTTGCTCGACGAGTTTAATTTCACGCACGAACAGGCTGCGGAGTCGGTCGGGCGCTCGCGTAGTGCGGTATCGAATCTGCTGCGTTTGCTCAACCTCGCGTCGCCCGTACAGACGATGCTGCTGGCTGGTGATCTGGACATGGGGCATGCTCGTGCGCTACTGGCCGTCGACGCCGCGACCCAGATCACGCTGGCCAACCAGGTCGTCAACAAGCGCATGTCGGTGCGCGAAACCGAAAAGCTGGTGACGGCGACCACAAAGACTGCGCCAGCGGTGAAGGCGCGTGCGAATCCCGATGGTGGCCGCGATACGCGACGGCTCGAAGAAGAACTGTCGGACTTGCTGGCGGCGACGGTCAAGATCAAGCTCGGCCGACGCGGGCGCGGGCAGGTGCTGGTGGACTTCGGTGATCTGGACGCGCTGGAAGGCATTCTGGTCCGGTTGCGTGGCAACGCCACCGCCTGATCGGCGAGTCGAATGGGAAGGGAGCCTGATAGGCTTGCGATGGGCCTGAATGCCGATCGCAAGCTGTTGGGTACGTCATGAGTGCTTTGGGGCGGCGGGCTTGCAAAACAAACGCATGGAGCACTGATCGGACCTTGCGACCGATCGGTGATCCATATCAACGTTCGATGGATTCCTAAATAAAAGCGGCGCTAGATAATCAGGATTGCTCATATATCGAGACGTCCAATGGGACTCATTGGCCGCGAGGATTACGGCGGGCACGCGCATAGTTGTTATGTTGCAATCTCCGCGCGAATAAATCTCATGGAGGAGGGCGTGCCCGACGCGAAAGCTGAAAGCTGCCCGCCAACCCACTAGCGCACTCATTGGACGCGAGCGAGCGAGATACTTCGCGAAAGCCTTTCTCGTGGATCGTCACGCACCAGTTAGTTCACGAATAAGAGCGCACCACTTCACGCCTACCCGGCGCCGTCCGCCATGTCCACCTGCATAGGCAAAAATCGACGTTTGTTGCATTTTCGAGACGTCTGCTGCGACGTTTAAACGGCCTCTCGACGCGTGCAAACTCACCCGAGTCAAACCGCATGTTTTGGCACCCCCCGACAGCCTTACATTTGACGTCTTTCACCCCGCGAAGCGGTCGTTCCCGCATGGTGGAGAGGCTTTTCACGCTGGTTATTGAACGGCCTAAAGTCTTGAATTGCCTGCAACTATCGCTTACAATCGCCCGGATTTAATTGCACGGGAACCCCGTAAGCGCAGCGTAAGCTCGCGGGCTGGAATAAGACTTTCGGAACACTGCGATGGCGGTCAAAACGTCGAATCAAGCGCCGAAGAATGGGCACGACGAACACCGCGATGAACGCAAAGCTTCCGTTGCGTCCACCGGTCAGCAAGCGACACCTGACGAAGCGTGGGATGTCGAGCAGCAAGATAACAATATCGTTCCGCTCACGCGGGCTGAAGCTGAAAAGCTATTTGGTCCCAACGTGAGTCGTCCATCGCGCGTTACGCCTTTCAAGGTCGTGGCGGCGCAAATGGTTTTGTCCCTGGGTGCTACGCTGGTGTGGTGGCTGTTTTACAAGCCGCCGGGCGCTGCTGCGCTATCCGCGTTCCTGGGGGGGGCGATCTGCTGGGTGCCAGGCGCGTTGTTCGCGGCACGACTTAGAACGCTGAGCGGCGCTGAAACAGTGATGAGCTGGATGATCGGCGAAGCGCTCAAGATGGGGACAACGATCGCGATGTTTGTAGCCATCGCCTTCTGGTATCACGACGTACGCTGGGTTCCGCTGCTCGTGACTTACCTCGTCGCGCTCAAGACGTACTGGATCGCCTTAGCCTGGCGCTAAGGTAGCAGCAACAAAAGTAGCAGCAAAAAATTCAGGCTGGCGCGCAGCGCTGGCGTAAGGAGTGCGGATATGACACGATCCGCACCCGGCGCGTTCCCGCAACACAGAATTGCTGTGGGCTCGGGCTAAGACGATTTTCGACAATTTGGGTGGCATTAACGATATGGCAGCTAGCGAAGGCACGCGCGCTCTGGATCCGTCCGAGTACATCGCGCACCACTTGCAGAACTTTTCCACCGCGCACCAGACGTCGATTTTCGACATTCACGTCTGGAATCTGGACACCCTTTTCTGGTCGATCGTCTGCGGTCTGGCCACGATCGCCATCCTGCATCTGGCAGCCCGCAAGGCGACGTCCGGTGTGCCGGGTCGTTTCCAGTGCGCGATCGAAATGCTGGTCGAGATGGTCGAAGATCAGTCGAAATCGATGATCCACGGCACCCGCACGTTCATCGCGCCGCTCGCGTTGACCGTGTTCGTCTGGGTCGCATTGATGAACTCGCTCGACTTTATCCCCGTCGACCTGCCGGGCCGTGTGATCGGCTGGCTGGGCCTCTCGGGAGTGATCCCCCATCACCGCATCGTGCCGACCGCCGACCTGAACGGCACGCTCGGCATCGCGCTCGGCGTGTTCGCGCTGATGATTTACTACAACTTCAAGATCAAGGGCGCCGGCGGCTTCGTGCATGAGCTGCTGTCGGCTCCGTTCGGCGCGCATCCGCTGCTGTGGATCCCGAACCTTGCATTGAACATCATCGAGTTCGTCGCAAAGACGGTTTCGCTCGGCATGCGGCTGTTCGGCAACATGTACGCGGGCGAGCTGTTGTTCCTGCTGATTGCCCTGCTCGGCAGCATGTGGGGTTTCGGCGCGGACGCGTCAGTGCTCGGCTTTATCGGCCATGTCATCGCAGGCACGGTTTGGGCAATCTTCCACATCCTGATCGTTCTGCTGCAAGCGTTCATTTTCATGATGCTGACGCTGGTGTACATCGGACAGGCACACGACAGCCACTAATCACGGCGTGTCGAACGACGAATTGTTTTTAGTTTTGTTTTATTAAATCCAAGTTCCAACCAGTTCTAAAAGACTTTTCACAAAGGAGTGATCATGCAAGCTTTCATCGCCAACATCCAGGGTCTGACCGCCATCGGTATCGGCATCATCATCGGCCTGGGTGCAATCGGCGCCTGTATCGGTATCGGCCTGATGGGCGGCAAGTACATCGAAGCATGTGCACGTCAGCCTGAACTGATGAACCCGCTGCAAACCAAGATGTTCCTGCTGGCTGGTCTGATCGATGCTGCGTTCCTGATTGGCGTTGGTGTGGCAATGCTGTTTGCGTTCGCGAACCCGCTGCTGTCGAAGCTGGCAGGCTGAGGTTCCTCGGAAGTTTGCGCCTGAGCTATAACTGGTAAAGGCGCAGGGCGGAACGGGCACTTGGGCGCTGATCGAATACAGAATCGATGAGCGCCTTGCCGTTTCACTTTCCGAACTAGCAACGTTTAAGGAAACACCGTGAATCTCAACGCAACCCTGTTTGCGCAAATGGTCGTGTTCCTGATCCTCGCGTGGTTCACGATGAAGTTCGTGTGGCCGCCGCTGATCAACGCCCTCGACGAGCGCTCGAAGAAGATCGCTGACGGTTTGTCGGCTGCTGAAAAGGGCAAGGCAGAACTCGAAGCCGCTCACAAGCGCGTCGACCAGGAACTCGCTCAGGCACGCAACGACGGTCAGCAACGTATTGCAGACGCAGAAAAGCGCGCTGTGGCAGTCGCTGACGAAATCAAGGCTCAAGCACAGGCTGAAGCCGCTCGCATCATCGCGCAAGCGAAAGCCGACGCGGAACAGCAAGTCGTGAAAGCGCGCGAAACGCTGCGCGGCGAAGTCGCTGCACTCGCTGTGAAGGGCGCTGAACAGATCCTGAAGCGCGAAGTCGACCAGGCAGCTCACGCTGACCTGCTGAATCAACTGAAAGCCGAGCTCTGATCATGGCCGAACTTGCAACCATCGCCCGTCCGTACGCAGAAGCGCTGTTTGGCGTGGCCGAAGCTGGTGACATCGCCGCCTGGTCCACGCTCGTGCAGGAGCTGGCACAGGTTGCGCGTCTGCCCGAAGTGCTGTCGATCGCCTCGAGCCCGAAAGTAAGCCGCGCCCAGGTCAGCGAACTGCTGCTGGCCGCGGTCAAGTCGCCGCTCAAGGACAATGCGCAAGCGAAGAATCTGGTGCAAATGCTGGTGGACAACCATCGTCTGCAATTGCTGCCGGAAATCGCTGTGCAGTTCGAAGAGTTGAAGAACGCCCGCGAAGGGGCGGCAGATGTGCTGATCGTCAGCGCATTCCCGCTCGAAGGCGCGCAGTTGAACGACCTCATCGCAAGTCTCGAACGCAAGTTCAAACGCAAGCTGAAGCCGACGGTCGAGATCGACTCGTCGTTGATCGGCGGCGTGCGCGTGACGGTTGGCGACGAAGTGCTCGATACCTCGGTCCGCGCGCGGCTTGTCAGCATGCAGACGGCTCTGACGGCCTGAAGCGCCTAAAGCGCTGAAGCGGCTGGCACGCAACAGAATTGACTATCAGGAGCGAATAATGCAACTCAATCCCTCTGAGATCAGCGAGCTGATCAAGAGCCGGATCCAGGGCCTTGAAGCGAGCGCAGACGTTCGCAACCAGGGCACTGTGATCTCCGTGACCGACGGTATCGTGCGTATTCACGGCCTGTCGGAAGTGATGCAGGGCGAAATGCTCGAATTCCCGGGCAACACCTTCGGTCTCGCACTGAACCTCGAGCGCGACTCGGTCGGCGCCGTGATTCTGGGTGAGTACGAACACATTTCGGAAGGCGACGTGGTCAAGACGACCGGCCGCATTCTGGAAGTGCCGGTGGGCCCGGAACTGCTCGGCCGTGTGGTCGACACACTGGGCAACCCGATCGACGGCAAGGGCCCGATCAATGCGAAGAAAGCCGACGCAATCGAAAAGATTGCTCCGGGCGTGATCTGGCGTAAGTCGGTTTCGGAACCGGTCCAAACCGGTCTGAAGTCGATCGACGCGATGGTGCCAATTGGCCGTGGCCAGCGTGAGCTGATCATTGGCGACCGCCAGTGCGGCAAGACCGCTGTCGCAGTCGACGCGATCATCAACCAGAAGGGCAAGAACCTCTTCTGTATCTACGTCGCGATCGGCCAGAAGGCTTCGTCGATCATGAACGTGGTGCGCAAGCTGGAAGAAACCGGCGCGCTGGAGTACACGATCGTCGTGGCCGCTTCGGCTTCGGAATCGGCTGCGATGCAATACCTCGCTCCGTACGCCGGCTGCACGATGGGCGAATACTTCCGCGACCGCGGTCAAGACGCACTGATTGTGTATGACGATTTGACCAAGCAAGCTTGGGCATACCGCCAGATCTCGTTGCTGCTGCGCCGCCCGCCGGGCCGCGAAGCTTACCCGGGTGACGTGTTCTATCTGCACTCGCGTTTGCTGGAACGTGCCGCTCGCGTCTCGGAAGCGTACGTCGAGAAGTTCACGAACGGCGAAGTGAAGGGCAAGAGCGGTTCGCTGACGGCACTGCCTGTCATTGAAACGCAAGCAGGCGACGTGACCGCATTCGTTCCGACGAACGTGATCTCGATTACCGACGGCCAGATCTTCCTGGAAACCGACCTCTTCAACGCAGGTATCCGCCCGGCAATTAACGCCGGCGTGTCGGTGTCGCGCGTCGGTGGCGCGGCTCAGACGAAAGTCGTGAAGAAACTGTCGGGCGGTATCCGTACCGACCTCGCGCAGTACCGTGAATTGGCTGCGTTTGCGCAGTTCGCCTCGGACCTCGACGAAGCCACCCGCAAGCAGCTGGAGCGCGGCCGCCGCGTGACGGAATTGCTGAAGCAGCCGCAATATCAGCCGCTGCAAGTGTGGGAACTGGCGGTTGCGCTGTTCGCTGCGAACAACGGCTACCTCGACGATCTGGAAATTTCGCAAGTGCTGCCGTTCGAAAAGGGTTTGCGCGAACACCTGAAGTCGAGCCACGCTGACCTGGTCAAGCGCATCGAAGATACCAAGGAACTCTCGAAGGACGACGAAGCCCTGCTGCATGCGGCTCTCAAAGACTTCAAGAAGTCCGGCGCTTATTGATCCGCGAGTGATCCGCAAGGCATAACGGACCTTGAAGCGGCGCGGGTCGCAGGAAACTGAACCCGCGCTACTTCGATCGCTTTGCATGGGACCCGAGTAACCGCTAAAGCGCTAACTCGGGCCGACAAGGAGCAAGCAATGGCTGGAATGAAGGAAATTCGCGGCAAGATCAAGAGCGTGCAAAACACGCGCAAGATCACGAAAGCGATGGAGATGGTGGCCGCATCGAAGATGCGCCGCGCCCAGGAGCGCATGCGCGCTGCTCGCCCGTATGCTGACAAGGTCCGCGATATCGCTGCGCACATGAGCCGTGCGAACCCGGAGTATCGTCACCCGTTCATGGTGTCGAACGAAGGCGCGAAGGCGGCCGGCATCATCCTCGTCACGACCGACAAGGGTCTGTGCGGCGGCATGAACACCAACGTGCTGCGTGCGTCGCTGCAGAAGTTCAAGGACTTGGAAGACCAGGGCAAGACGATCGAAGCAACTGCGATCGGCACCAGGGGGCTGGGTTTCCTGAATCGTCTGCGCGCCCATGTGGTGTCGAATGTCGTGCAGTTGGGCGACACCCCGCATCTGGAAAAGCTGATTGGCGCGGTGAAGGTGCAGCTCGACCTGTACTCGGAAGGCAAGGTTTCGGCGGTGTACCTGGCGTACACGCGCTTCGTCAATACGATGAAGCAGGAGCCGGTGATCGAGCAACTGCTGCCGCTGTCGGCAGATCAGTTCGAGCGCCAGGAAGAAGACGGCACGACGCCGAGCACGCAGTGGGACTACATCTACGAGCCGGACGCGCAGGCAGTAGTGGACGAACTGCTGGTGCGTTATGTCGAAGCGCTGGTCTATCAGGCCGTCGCGGAAAACATGGCATCGGAGCAGTCGGCACGGATGGTCGCGATGAAGGCCGCTTCGGACAACGCGAAGACGGTCATCAGCGAACTGCAGCTCGTGTACAACAAGAGCCGTCAGGCCGCGATCACGAAAGAACTGTCGGAAATCGTCGGTGGCGCGGCGGCAGTCTGACCTTGACGGTCAGGCATGCCGCTTCGTGTGCGCCTTCGTGGCGCACCCACCGAAACTGCGCCTTTGCGCAAGTGAAGAATTGAGTATCTAAAGGAAAAGCGATGAGTACTACTGCTTTGGTAGAAGGCAAGATCGTACAGTGCATCGGCGCGGTGATCGACGTGGAATTCCCGCGTGACCACATGCCGAAGGTTTACGACGCGCTCATTCTCGAAGGTTCGGAACTGACCCTCGAAGTCCAGCAGCAGCTGGGTGACGGCGTCGTCCGTACCATCTGTCTGGGTGCATCGGACGGTCTGCGCCGTGGTACGACGGTGAAGAACACCGGCAAGCCGATCAGCGTGCCGGTCGGCAAGCCGACCCTCGGCCGGATCATGGACGTGCTGGGTCGCCCGATCGACGAAGCCGGCCCGATCAACTCGGACGTGGTTCGCGGTATTCACCAGAAGGCTCCGGCTTTCGAGGACCTGTCGCCGTCGACGGAACTGCTCGAAACCGGCATCAAGGTTATCGATCTGATCTGCCCGTTCGCCAAGGGCGGTAAGGTTGGCCTGTTCGGTGGCGCCGGCGTGGGCAAGACCGTGAACATGATGGAACTGATCAACAACATCGCTAAGGAACATGGTGGTTACTCCGTGTTCGCCGGTGTTGGCGAGCGTACCCGTGAAGGGAACGACTTCTATCACGAAATGAAGGACTCGAACGTTCTGGACAAGGTCGCGCTGGTGTACGGCCAGATGAACGAGCCGCCGGGCAACCGTCTGCGCGTCGCGCTGACCGGTCTGACGATGGCTGAGCACTTCCGTGACGAAGGTCTCGACGTGCTGTTCTTCGTCGACAACATCTACCGTTTCACGCTGGCAGGCACGGAAGTGTCGGCACTGCTCGGCCGTATGCCGTCGGCAGTGGGCTATCAGCCGACGCTGGCTGAAGAAATGGGTAAGCTGCAAGAGCGTATTACGTCGACCAAGACCGGCTCGATCACGTCGGTTCAGGCCGTGTACGTCCCTGCGGATGACTTGACCGACCCGTCTCCGGCTACGACTTTCGGCCACTTGGACGCAACGGTTGTGTTGTCGCGTGACATCGCTTCGCTGGGGATCTACCCGGCAGTCGACCCGCTCGATTCGACCTCGCGTCAGATCGACCCGCACGTGATCGGTGAAGAGCACTACTCGATCACACGCGGCGTGCAGCAAACGCTGCAGCGCTACAAGGAACTGCGCGACATTATCGCGATTCTGGGCATGGACGAACTGGCGCCGGAAGACAAGCTCGCCGTGGCGCGCGCTCGTAAGATCCAGCGTTTCCTGTCGCAGCCGTTCCACGTCGCTGAAGTGTTCACGGGCTCGCCGGGCAAGTACGTGCCGCTTAAGGAAACGATCCGTGGCTTCAAGATGATCGTTGACGGCGAGTGCGACCACCTGCCGGAACAAGCGTTCTACATGGTCGGCACGATCGACGAAGCCTTCGAAAAGGCCAAGAAGATCCAGTAAA
Source organism: Paraburkholderia sp. BL9I2N2 (assembly GCF_004339745.1). GTDB lineage: Bacteria > Pseudomonadota > Gammaproteobacteria > Burkholderiales > Burkholderiaceae > Paraburkholderia. Next base: position 4,425,232 of record NZ_SMGP01000001.1, read on the forward strand.
GGTCGGGTGTATAGAAGCGGGCGCCGGCCCATGTCGGTGCCCTCGAATTACGCTCACCAGGAGTCGATATGGCAACCATTAAAGTAGACGTCGTTAGCGCGGAAGAGCAAATCTTCTCGGGCCAGGCGAAGTTCGTCGCGCTGCCGGGCGAAGCAGGTGAACTCGGCATTTTGCCGGGCCACACGCCGCTCATCACGCGGATTCGTCCGGGTGCGGTGCGCATCGAAGCTGAAAACGGTGAAGAAGAGTTTGTCTTCGTCGCCGGTGGCATCCTCGAAATCCAGCCGGGCGCTGTGACGGTTCTCGCCGACACGGCTATCCGCGGCAAGGACCTCGACGAAGCCAAGGCTGAAGATGCACGCAAGCGTGCGGAAGAAGCGCTGCAGAACACGGGTTCGAACCTCGAATACGCAACCGCGCAAGCGGAACTCGCGTACGCGACGGCTCAGCTCGCTGCGATTCAGCGTCTGCGCAAGCTGCGCGGTCAGAACTAAAGCAATTCGCATCAGAGAGAAAGCAGCCTTCGGGGCTGCTTTTTTTTGACCATGACTTGACGTTTACGGAAAGGTCAGCAAAATCGGGTTTTCGAATCGATTGGCGCCACGCCTTGGCAGTCTGGAATGCGCTGCGGGTAAGACTTGATGCCGGACAGACACGCGCCGGTGGCACAATCGATTTCAAATTCATTTCAATAGGCGAGCTTCTGCTCAGCTCACGGAGACAACACCATGGCAACGCACGTGTCAGGCAAAGGTGCACTCATCGAACCCAAAGACGGACTGTCGTATGTCCGTGGGTCGACCGATATCCCGCTGAGCGAAGCAACAGTCGGCCAGTTTCTGCGCGATACGGCCGCACGCTTTCCGGACCGTCCGGCGGTGGTGTTTCGCGAGCAGCGCATTCGCTGGACATGGAAGGAGTTCGCCGAAGAAGTCGACATTTTGGCGGCAGGGCTGCTCACGCTCGGTATCGAGAAGGGGGACCGCGTCGGCATCTGGTCGCCCAATCGTGTGGAATGGTTGCTGACTCAGTTTGCGACCGCGCGCATCGGCGCCGTGCTGGTCAACATCAATCCGGCGTATCGGCTTGCGGAGCTTGAGTACGCGCTGAACAAGGTCGGCTGCAAGGCGATCATCGCTGCCGAGCGTTTCAAGACGTCTATGTACCTGGAAATGCTGCAGGAACTCGCGCCCGAGTTGGCCACGCAAGCGCCTGGTGAACTGCACGCGGCTAAGTTGCCGGAATTGCGCTACGTGATTCGCATGTGCGACACGGAAACGCCGGGTATGTTGAGCTTTTCCGACGTGATCGAGCAGGGGCGCGTGTCGCTCGACGTGGCGAAGCTCGACGCCATTGGCGCCACGCTCTCGTGCCATGAGCCGATCAATATCCAGTTCACCAGCGGCACAACAGGCAATCCGAAGGGCGCGACGCTGACCCACAGCAACGTGGTGAACAACGCGCGCTACATCGCGATGGCGATGCGGTTGACCGAACAGGACGGCTTGTGCATCCCCGTGCCGCTGTATCACTGCTTCGGCATGGTGCTGGCGGTGCTGGCGTGCGTGTCGGTCGGAGCGAATATGGTATTTCCGGGCGAGGGCTTCGAGCCGGCTGCAACACTGGCCGCGGTCGCGGAAGAGCAGTGCACCGCGTTGCACGGCGTGCCGACCATGTTCATCGCCGAACTCGACCATCCGAACTTCGCCACCTACGACTTTTCGCGCTTGCGCACCGGCATCATGGCGGGCTCGCCTTGCCCGATCGAGACCATGAAGAAGGTCGTCTCTCGAATGCATCTGGGCGAAATCACTATCGCCTACGGCATGACGGAAACCAGCCCGGTCTCTTTCCAGAGCTCGACGACCGATCCGCTCGACAAGCGCACGACGACGGTCGGCCGCATCCAGCCGCACCTCGAAGTGAAAATCGTCGACCCGCTCGGCGAGATCGTGCCGGTGGGCGAAACCGGCGAACTGTGCACGCGCGGCTATTCGGTGATGCAGGGCTATTGGGGTGACGAGGCGAAGACACGCGAAAGCATTGTCGACGGCTGGATGCATACCGGCGATCTGGCGACGCTCGATGCCGAAGGCTACTGCAACATCGTCGGCCGGCTGAAGGACATGCTGATTCGCGGCGGCGAAAACATCTATCCGCGCGAGATCGAAGAGTTTTTGTTCCGCCACCCGAAGATCCAGAGCGTGCAGGTGTTCGGCGTGCCCGACGCGAAGTACGGCGAGGAGGTCTGTGCGTGGGTCGTATTGCGCTCGGGCGAGCAAGCGACGGCTGAAGAGATCCAGCAGTTCTGCCAGGGGCAGATTGCGCACTACAAGGTGCCGAAGTACATCCGCTTCGTCGACGAACTGCCGATGACGGTGACCGGCAAGGTGCAGAAGTTCATTATGCGCGAGCAGATGATCAGTGAATTGAAGCTGCGGGAAGACAAGACGGCGTAACGCTCAACGGCTGGTCCGCGCGCGGCACATCATTGCACGAAGCGGATCAGCCACTGAGGTACAAAAGATAAGACCGGAGGGGCAAAGCGTTTGCCGCGCAAGGTCGCTCAAGTACCGCGAATATGCCCGAAACAGCGCTTTACAGCGCTGCGCAAACGTTTGGCCAGACGAAAAAAAAGCGGGCCTGGAGCCCGCTAAAAACCACACGCTACGGGGTTAGCGCGAGGAGACCAAAGAAGGAACCGACTGAGACGACGACCCTGCGTCGACACGGCCCCAGCAGGGATGCCCCTTCACAGGGCTTCGGCATACGCCGACCGGCAAGTGCATCGTATCCGCTCACACCACGCACCCAGCCACATCCGTGTTGAAACCGTTGAGGGCATTGTGGGCGAATTAACCTACGAGCGCGGTAACAAAGTGTTTCAGGTTGTAACGCCCGCCAGATAAGGCGCTGCAGGATAAATTGCCAAAAGGAAACGTTTAAAACGCAATTTTTACCGATGACTCGCTCGCAATTTCGTACGCATGATTGATGCTATTCGCGATGCATAATGCCGCGTAATCCGTTAAGTCGATTCCGCATGAAATGGTTGCACGTTCATCTTTTGGAACAGGAATCGCCCGTGTTACAGGTGCTTGCCCGCCCGGACCGATTTCCGGAATCCAAATAATGTCGCCTGGCTGCGTTGCAACATCCCTCCTACACGCAATCGGGGCACAAGGGCCGGTTCGCTAATTAATCGATTTGACGTTATTGTTCGGTTTTTACTTAACAGCGCCCTGCACCGTTACATGATTGGCGCGTGAGGCAGGTCCTTTTGGCGTATCCCGACCGACGCCGCCTTACAGTGGAGACCGAAAAGTAAGGCGGCCGAAAAACGCATTACGCTACTTCAGCCATTTGTCTGAAATAGCTTGGTATTCGCCGGTGGCGCGCGCAAGGTGCAACCACTGATCGACGTACTGCTGGAACGCCACATCGCCACGCGGCAGCAGCCAGGCCTTTTCTCCATACTGGAACGGCTTGTCTGGATGCACCGAGCAAAGTCCCGGATTCAGCTTCTGCTGCAACAGGGTCTCCGACGCGTCCGTCACCATCACGTCTGCCTTGCCGGCGAGGATCTGCTTGAAGATCGTCACGTTGTCCGGATAGACGGTCAGATTCGCATGCGGAAAGTACTGTTTCGCGAAGCGCTCGTTGGTGCCGCCCGGATTGACGATCACGCGCGTCGCCGGCTGGTCGATCTGCGCCACGGTCTGATATTTGTTGCCGTCGTCACACCGAACGATCGGCGTCTTGCCGTCGACCATGTAGGCCTCCGTGAAAAACGCGCGCTTCTGCCGTTCGAGGGTCGGCGACACGCCGCCCACGCCGACGTCGCATTTGGCCACAAAGTCGTTCATCAGGTTCGACCACGACGTCTTGACGTACTCCGTCTTGACGCCGAGCGATTTAGCGAGCGACTCCGTCATGTCGATATCGATGCCTTCGAACTGGCCGTCTGTCTTATAGAACGAGTACGGTTTGTAGTCGCCAGTCGTGCAGGCGCGCAGCGTGCCGCGCGCGAGGATGTCGTCGAGCCGCGAGGGCGCGGCGGCGGTGGGGCTGGTCTGTGCCCCGGCCACGCCTGCGTGCATCAAAACGCCGGCCAGCGCGCCGAGCAGTGCGAATGCTGCCTTGTTCATCGAGTCTCCTTGGTTGTATGTAATTGTTTGGTAAGTCCGTTGGATAATAGCCCGGCAATTCGCGCTTGAACATTGGCCGTTCAGCCAGGTCGCGCCGCCACTGCCAGCCTGCGGAAAACCGGCCGCGAGCGACGCGCACAACAGTTATTGGCCGGATCAAGCACGATGCTGTGAGCCGGGTCCGGTAAAATGCCCCTTTGCCCTCAGTCGTACGCAACGTGGCCCATAAACTCCTGAACGACACTTTCCTGCGCGCGCTGCTGCGCCAGCCGACCGACTACACGCCGATCTGGCTGATGCGGCAAGCTGGCCGCTACCTGCCGGAATACAACGCCACGCGTGGTCGAGCGGGCAGTTTCCTCGGTCTGGCAAAGAGCCCGGCGTTCGCGACGGAAGTTACCTTGCAGCCGCTCGAGCGTTACCCGCTCGACGCCGCGATCCTGTTCTCCGACATCCTGACCGTGCCCGACGCCATGGGGCTCGGCCTCGAGTTCGTGACCGGCGAGGGTCCCAAATTTGTTCGCCCGGTACGCACGGAAGATGACGTCGCGCGCCTCGCGGTGCCGGACATCGACGCGACGCTGCGCTACGTGACCGACGCCGTGCGCGAAATTCGCACCGCGCTCACCGACGCCCAAGGCCGTCAACGCGTGCCGCTCATCGGCTTTTCAGGCAGCCCGTGGACGCTCGCGTGCTATATGGTCGAAGGCGGCGGTTCGGCGGATTTCCGCACGGTCAAGTCGATGCTCTATGCGCGGCCGGATCTGATGCATCGCATTCTCGACGTCAACGCGCGCTCGGTCGCGGCTTACTTGAACGCGCAAATCGAAGCAGGCGCGCAAGCCGTGATGATTTTCGACACGTGGGGCGGGGCGCTGGCGGACGGCGTCTATCAACGCTTTTCGCTGCACTACATCCAGCAGGTGGTGAGCCAGCTGAAGCGCGATCACGACGGCGAAAAAGTGCCGGTGATCACCTTCACGAAGGGCGGCGGCCTGTGGCTCGACGAGATCGCCGAGATCGGCGTGGATGCGGTCGGCCTCGACTGGACAGTGAACCTGAGCAAGGCGCGCGAGCGCGTGGGCGGGAAGGTGGCGCTACAAGGCAACATCGATCCCTCGGTGCTGTTCGCGCCGCCGGCTGCGATCCGCATGGAAGCGCGCGCAGTGCTCGACAGTTTCGGGAATCACCCGGGCCACGTGTTCAATCTCGGCCACGGCATTTCACAGTTCACGCCGCCGGAGAACGTCGCCGAACTCGTGGACGAGGTGCATCGTCACAGCCGGGCGATTCGCAGTGGCGCTCATGCACCGGTATGAAGCCGTAATCGTTACCAATTTTTGTTGCAACGCAGCGAAGTGGGCTCTCGGCCTAAGGGAATATTTGCAGCTAGCGGGCCGTCAGATGGCGGTCCTGAGAAAGTCAAGACTTGACTTATGCACATTCATCACGCTGCGGCGCGGTAGAAGCTTTAGTCGTGTCCTGGCCCTTGCACATTGCAGGCGCATTTGATCTAAGCCTTGTCTGGCAAGGGTTTCACGGCATCAGTACAGAATGTGCGGAATCCCACAGAAGGCCGCTGCGGCGCGGTTCCCGGGCTGTCCGGGCAAAGTTCTCAACAAAGTTATCCACAGGCACGCGGACCGATTGCAATTGTTCAGCGGAATCCAAAACTTAGCGCCGAAATTGAAGTTTTACTTTAACTTCGACGGGTTCACCGTCTGCGTAATGGGCACCAAGATGCGGCGTCGTGTCGCGCCCATTCTTCTGATCTCCACTCGCGCGTGAGTGAGGTATTCGTCCGTGTTGCGCTGGATCATCCGCTGCCGACCCTGTTCGACTACCGGTGCGACACGCCCGAACCCGTCGCGCCGGGCATCCTGGTGAGCGTGCCGTTCGGCAAGCGCCATGTCGTCGGGCTCGTCTGCGAAGTGACCGCTCACAGCGACGTACCATCCGACCGTCTTCGCTCGGTCAGTAGCGTATGCACAGCTTGTCCGCCGATATCGTCGGAATGGCTGAAGCTGGCTGCCTTCGCTGCCGACTATTACCAGCGTGGTCTCGGGGAAGTCGCGTTGCCCGCGTTGCCGCAGGCGCTGCGCGATGCGTCCCGCTGGTCGCGCCTGTTCGCGCCGGAAGAGCGCTACAGCCTGACGCCTGAAGGCCGCACGGCGTTGCCCGATGCCCTGCCGGCTCGGGCAAGCGCATTGCGCAAGCTGGCGCAGGCCTTGGCGGAGGCAGAATTCCTCCTTGCCGCCGACGCCCGCGCACTGCACCCGAAAGCGATCGCAACGCTCGACGCGTGGCGAGCGGAAGGCTGGGTTGCGCTGGACATCATTGAAGCCGCCGCCGTCCTTGCCGCCGCCGCTTCGCCTGACGCGCCCGCGCCCACGCTGCCCACGCTCACCGACGAGCAGGCGGCCGCCGTCGAAGCAATCCGCGACGCCGAAGGCTTTGCGCCGTTCCTGCTGCACGGCGTGACGGGTAGCGGCAAGACCGAGGTCTATCTGCGTGCGCTCGCCGAGATTCTGGCCGCGAAGCCCGACGCTCAGGCGCTCGTCCTCGTGCCCGAAATCAATCTGACACCGCAGTTCGAGGCGGCCTTCCGCGCACGCTTCGCCGCGCTCGAAGGCACGTCGATCGTCACGCTGCATAGCGGTCTCGCGGAAGGCGAGCGCGCCCGCAACTGGTTCGCCGCGCACACCGGCCGCGCGCGCATCGTGCTCGGCACGCGACTGGCGGTGCTGGCGTCGCTGCCCGAGCTCGCGATCATCGTCGTCGACGAGGAGCACGATCCGGCCTACAAGCAGCAGGAAGGCTTGCGTTATTCGGCGCGCGATCTGGCGATCTATCGCGCCAAGCAACTCGACTTGCCGGTCGTGCTCGGCTCGGCCACGCCGTCGCTGGAGAGCTGGTGGCAGGCTGACCAGGGGCGTTACAAACGGCTCACGTTGTCGCGCCGTGCCGTCGCCGAGGCCGTGCTGCCCACGGTCAAACTGATCGATCTGGAAGAGGAGCGACGGCGTGGACGGGCATCGGTGGAAGGCTTGTCGGGGCCGCTGATCGCCGCGCTGAAGGCGCGACTCGAACGCGGCGAGCAAAGCCTCGTGTTCCTGAACCGCCGCGGTTACGCTCCGCAGCTTGCCTGCGATGCCTGCGGCTGGGTCGCCGGTTGTCCGCGATGCAGCGCCTATGTCGTGCTCCACAAGCCCGAGCGCGCACTGCGCTGCCACCATTGCGGCTGGGAAGCGCGCATTCCGCGCTCGTGCCCGGAGTGCGGCAACGTCGACATCGCGCCGATGGGCCGAGGCACGCAGCGCGTTGAAGAAACACTGGCGAGCGCGGTGCCCGGCGCCCGAATATTGCGAATCGACGCCGACAGCACGCGCCGCAAAGGCAGCGCCCAAGCGCTGTTTTCCGACGTCCATGCGGGCGAGGTCGACATCCTCGTCGGCACGCAGATGATCGCCAAGGGTCACGACTTCCAGCGCGTGTCGCTGGTCGGCGTGCTGAACGCCGACACCGCGCTGTTTTCCCACGACTTCCGCGCGAGCGAGCGACTCTTCGCTCAACTGATGCAGGTGAGCGGCCGGGCAGGCCGCGCGGGTCTGCCCGGCGAAGTGCTGGTGCAGACACGTTATCCGCGCCACGCGCTCTACCACGCGCTAGGCCGCCATGACTACGTCGGCTTTGCCAACTCCACGCTGGCCGAGCGGCGTGACGCGCACTTGCCGCCATTCGTCTATCAGGCTTTGTTGCGCGCCGAAGGCCGTACGCTCGAAGCCGCGCTCGCCTTCCTGCAGCAGGCGGCGGCCGAACTCACCGGTATTCCGGCCGCCGAACGCGTGACTGTCTACGATGCCGTGCCGCTCACCATCGTCAAGGTGATGCACGTGCATCGCGCGCAGTTGCTGATCGAGAGCGCGTCGCGGGCCGCTTTGCAGGCGACCTTGCGTGCCTGGCAGCCGCTGCTGCGCGGTCTGAAAGGCGTGCTGCGGTGGAATCTCGAAGTCGATCCGCTCGCCATCTAAGGCGCGTCGCCGGGCCGGCGCCGTCGTTACTCCTTTCGGTCATATTCTTAGAGCGAATGGTCGTTTCGTTTTGCGACGCCGCTCGCCTATATTTCGCCGGATCGGCGCACCTTCAGGCAAAACTCCAACATTCCCGCGCCGATGCATCTCAACTTCCTCGGGGCATGGCGATGAGGGATACCAATCCGACGCTGCAACCCGGCGCGGCGCCGACGAATCGGCACAGCACGCACGGTGGCGGACTTTTTTCGACTGAAGACTGGTGGGCAGTGTGGGTCGGCCTGCTGGTGATCGTGGTCGCCTGGGCGCTGTTCGCGTCGGGCAGCAGCATCAAGTGGCTGGCGGTGGCGCCGGCCAAATGGTCGAGCGTGGCGCAGGCCGCGCAGGATATCGGCAAGCGTTTGCCCAACTATGCCGCACTGTTTATCACGTTCGCCCTGCTATTCGGCGTGAGCCTGGCAGCGCTGAAGCAGCGGGTCGGCGCGTTCCTGGCGTCGTTCCTGATTCTGTTCATCGCGTCGGCGCTGATTTTCACGCTCGGCGCGTGGGTCAACGCGTCGAAGTACAACCTCGAGCCGCCGCTCGTCGCGCTGGCGCTGGGCCTGCTGATCTCGAACGTGTTCACGCTGCCCGAATGGTTTTCTGCCGGCTTGCGCGTCGAGTTTTATATCAAGGTCGGTATCGTGCTGCTCGGCGCGACGTTGCCGTTCACATTGCTGGTGTGGGCGGGACCGGTGGCGGTCGGGCAGGCGACCATCGTCTCGCTTGTCACCTTCTTCGTGATTTTCTTTGCCGCGAAGGCATTCGGCCTCGACCGGCGTTTTGCCGCCGTGCTCGGCGTCGGCGGCGCGGTGTGCGGCGTCTCGGCGGCGATCGCGATTGCCGGCGCGGTGCGGGCCAAGCGCGAACAGGCTTCGGTGGCGATTACGCTGGTGGTGCTGTGGGCGATCGTGATGATCTTCGTGTTGCCGTTCGCGTCCCGCTCGCTCGGACTGTCGACCGCGGTCGCCGGCGCCTGGATAGGCACGTCCGAATTCGCCGACGCCGCCGGCATCGCGGCCGCGCAAGCGTATGGCGATTTCGCGAAGCATGCGGGCGGCGCGATTGCGGGCGCGCCGGAGGCGTCATTGCAGGCGTTCACGCTGATGAAAGTAGTCGGCCGCGATATCTGGATCGGGATCTGGGCGTTCGTGCTGGCGATCGTCGCGACGACGCGCTGGGAGTCCCAAGACAGCGGCGTCAAAGCGAAGGCCAATGCCGGCGAGATCTGGGCGCGCTTTCCGAAGTTCGTGATCGGCTTCGTGATCGCGTCGGCGCTGGTGACGTGGATTGCCAGCCACTATTCACTGGCAGATTACCGCAAGGTGGTGACGCCGGAATTCGTCGCGCCGATTACGGCGTTGCGCACGTGGGCGTTCACTTTCTGCTTCCTGAGCATCGGGCTGACCACGCGCTTACGCTCGCTCACCGCCACCGGCCTGAAGCCGTTCCTCGCCTTTACGGTGGGCGTGGTGGTCAATATCGCCATCGGCTACGCGCTGTCCGCGCACGTGTTCGCGCCGTACTGGAATAGCTTGGGGCAGGGCTCGTGATGCGCAACGCGGCCCGCATCGACAGCACGGCACAGGCGCGCGAAGAAACGCGCGCGCCGTGCTGCGCGGGCTGCCGGTATCGCGCTGAGAATCGGGATTCGTTAGAGCAGGGCATTCCGGGTCTCGCGGTGTTCGGTTCCGCGTTCGGCGCGAGCGTGGCGGACAGCCGGCTTTGCCGGCTGCACGATCAACTCGTTTCGCCCGGCGACAGCTGCGCGCAGTTCGAACCGCTTCATCAACATTGACACGCGCCTAAGCCACGCCCCGGCGTCGAGCCGGGCGGTGCATGCGTCCTGCCGCTGGGCCAGCCGGAGATCGGCGTCGCTCTGTCCGGCACGGAACGCCGGACGCGACCATTCACTCGTTTAATGCGGTCCGCGCGTCGCTCGCCGATGCGCGCGATGCCGCGGGCGTGTGTCCCTCGGCATCGCGCCTTCCCGGCCCACGCGTCGCGCCGCGGATGAACAGCACCGCGCAAGTCGCGCACATCGCCCAGATGCCCAATATCACCAGCCACTTTTCCATTTCGCCTGTCCTCTAAAACCCCGTACCGTTTTTTGTGCGTGCCCGGAGGCCGCGTGCCGCTATGTTCCGTATAACGGCGCGCCGACCTGTTCTGATAAGGGTAAATGCAAAAAGAATCACGCCAGGGAAAGTACTAAGCGCAACCGCCGTACCCGCGCTCAGCGCCATCTAGCGCAAACCCCCGCCGCACAAGGCTCCCATCAGGGTGCAACCATGCGCTTAACATGGTTGCACCTTTTTATTGGGAGGCGTACGATTCGCCCAACTTTTAGTCTTTTTCCAGCACATTCGTCTGGTATCCGAAGAAGGAAACATGGCTAGCACCACCCTTGGCGTCAAGGTCGACGACCTCCTGCGTTCCCGGCTGAAAGATGCCGCCACCCGTCTCGAACGCACTCCGCACTGGCTCATCAAGCAGGCCATCTTCGCGTACCTCGAAAAGATCGAGCACGGTCAGTTGCCGCCCGAGCTGTCGGGCGTGACGGGCTCGGCGGATCTCGCCGACGGCGCCACGGTCGAGCAGGAAGAAGACGGCGCGTCACACCCGTTCCTCGAGTTCGCGCAAAACGTGCAACCGCAGTCGGTGCTGCGCGCGGCGATCACGGCCGCTTACCGTCGTCCGGAGCCGGAATGCTTGCCGTTCCTGCTTGGTCAGGCGCGCTTGCCGGCGAACCTCGCGGGCGATGTGCAGACCATGGCCGGCAAGCTCGTCGAGACGCTGCGTACGAAGAGCAAGGGCGGTGGCGTCGAAGGGCTGATCCACGAGTTCTCGCTGTCGAGCCAGGAAGGCGTGGCGCTGATGTGCCTCGCCGAAGCGCTGCTGCGCATTCCCGACCGCGCCACGCGCGACGCGCTGATCCGCGACAAGATCAGCAAGGGCGACTGGAAATCGCACGTCGGCCAGGCGCCGTCGCTGTTCGTCAACGCCGCGACCTGGGGCTTGATGATTACCGGCAAGCTGGTGACGACCAATAGCGAAACGAGTCTCTCGTCGGCGCTCACGCGTTTGATCGGCAAGGGCGGCGAGCCGCTGATCCGCAAGGGCGTCGACATGGCGATGCGACTGATGGGCGAGCAGTTCGTCACGGGTGAGAATATCTCCGAAGCCCTGGCCAATAGCCGCAAGTACGAAGCGCGCGGCTTCCGCTACTCATACGACATGCTGGGCGAAGCGGCCACCACCGAAGCTGACGCGCAGCGTTACTACGCGTCGTACGAACAGGCGATCCACGCGATCGGCAAGGCTGCCGGCGGCCGTGGCATCTACGAAGGCCCGGGCATCTCGATCAAGCTCTCCGCGCTGCACGCACGCTACTCGCGTTCGCAGCAGGAACGCACGATGAGCGAACTGCTGCCGCGCGTGCGCTCGCTCGCGATCCTCGCGCGCCGCTACGACATCGGCCTGAACATCGACGCCGAAGAAGCCGACCGCCTGGAAATCTCGCTCGACCTGCTCGAAGCGTTGTGCTTCGATCCGGAACTGGCCGGCTGGAACGGCATCGGCTTCGTGGTGCAGGCGTATCAGAAGCGCTGCCCGTTCGTGATCGACTACATCATCGATCTGGCGCGCCGTAGCCGTCACCGCATCATGGTGCGCCTCGTGAAGGGCGCGTACTGGGATACCGAAATCAAGCGCGCGCAAGTGGACGGCCTCGAAGGCTATCCGGTCTACACGCGCAAGATCTACACGGACGTGTCGTACCTGGCGTGCGCGAAAAAACTGCTGAGCGCGCCCGACGCGGTCTATCCGCAGTTCGCCACGCACAACGCGCACACGCTCTCCGCGATCTATCACCTCGCGGGCAATAACTACTATCCCGGCCAGTACGAGTTCCAGTGCCTGCACGGCATGGGCGAGCCGCTGTACGAGGAAGTCACCGGCCGCGACAAGCTGAATCGTCCGTGTCGCGTGTATGCGCCGGTCGGCACGCATGAAACGCTGCTCGCGTACCTCGTGCGCCGCTTGCTGGAAAACGGCGCGAACACGTCGTTCGTGAATCGTATCGCCGACGAAAGCGTCGCGATCAAGGACCTGATCGCCGACCCGGTCGACGAAGCCTCGAAGATCGTGCCGCTCGGCGCGCCGCACGCGAAGATTCCGCTGCCGCGCAACCTGTACGGCGCCGAGCGTCTCAATTCGATGGGCCTCGATCTGTCGAACGAGCATCGGCTGGCGTCGCTGTCGTCGGCGTTGCTGGCGAGCGCGCATCATCCGTGGCGTGCCGCGCCGATGCTCGAAGACAACGAGATCGCCGTCGGCGTCGCGCGCGACGTGCGCAATCCGGCGGATCATCGCGACCTCGTCGGCACGGTCGTGGAAGCGACGCCGGAGCATGTGAGCGCCGCGCTGGCGCATGCCGTCGCCGCTGCTCCGATCTGGCAAGCCACGCCGGTCGAAGCGCGTGCCGATTGCCTCGCGCGTGCCGCCGATCTGCTCGAAGCGCAGATGCATACGCTGATGGGTCTGGTGGTGCGTGAAGCCGGCAAGTCGCTGGCCAACGCGGTCGCGGAAATCCGCGAAGCAATCGACTTCCTGCGCTATTACTCCACGCAGATCCGCGACGAGTTCTCCAACGACACGCATCGCCCGCTCGGTCCGGTGGTCTGTATCAGCCCGTGGAATTTCCCGCTGGCGATTTTCATGGGCCAGGTGGCCGCGGCGCTTGCTGCCGGCAACACCGTGCTCGCGAAGCCGGCTGAACAAACGCCGCTGATCGCCGCGCAAGCCGTGCGCATTCTGCGCGAAGCCGGCGTGCCGGCGGGCGCGGTGCAACTGCTGCCGGGCAATGGTGAAACGGTGGGCGCTGCGTTGGTGGCCGATCCGCGCACCCGCGCGGTGATGTTCACCGGTTCGACGGAAGTCGCGCGCCTCATCAACAAAACGCTGTCGAGCCGCCTCGATCCGGACGGTAAGCCGATTCCGCTGATCGCCGAAACGGGCGGCCAGAACGCGATGATCGTCGACTCGTCGGCGCTGGCTGAACAGGTGGTCGCGGACGTGCTGCAATCGTCTTTCGACTCCGCCGGTCAACGGTGTTCCGCGCTGCGCGTTCTTTGTCTGCAGGACGATGTTGCGGACCGCACGCTGGAGATGCTGACCGGCGCGATGCGCGAACTCGCCGTGGGCAATCCGGATCGTCTGTCGATCGACGTCGGTCCGGTGATCGACCTCGACGCGAAACGCGGCATCGACTCGCACGTCGCGGCGATGCGCGAGAAAGGCCGCAAGGTCGAGCAACTGCCGATGCCTGACGGTTGCGCACAAGGCACCTTCGTTCCGCCGACGCTGATCGAACTCGACAGCATCGACGAATTGAAGCGCGAAGTGTTCGGCCCGGTGCTGCACGTGGTGCGTTATCGCCGCAGCCAGCTCGACAAGCTGCTGGAACAGATCCGCACGACCGGCTACGGCCTGACGCTCGGCATCCATACGCGGATCGATGAAACCATTGCTCACGTGATCAGCCGCGCGCACGTCGGCAACATTTATGTGAACCGCAATGTGATCGGTGCTGTGGTGGGTGTGCAGCCATTCGGCGGTGAAGGTTTGTCGGGCACGGGCCCGAAAGCGGGCGGCGCGCTGTATCTGCAGCGTTTGCTGGCGACGCGTCCGGCCGGTTTGCCGAAGTCGCTCGCACAGGCATTGGTCGCGGATGTACCGCACGCAGCAGAAAACAGCGACAATCCGTCCGCTGCGTTGACGGCGTATCGCGACTGGCTGATCGCGGAACAACAGCCGGTGCTGGCCGCACGCTGCGACGGCTATCTGTCGCATGTGCCGGCGGGCGCCACCGCGGTACTGTCGGGACCGACTGGCGAGCGCAACACGTACACGCTCGGCGCGCGCGGCACGGTGCTGTGTGTTGCATCGACGGCGAGCGGTGCGCGCGTGCAGTTCGCCGCGGCGCTGGCTACGGGAAATCGCGCGTTGTTCGAAGGCGCCGCTGGTGAACAATTGGTGGCGCAGTTGCCCGCCACGCTCAAGTCGCATGCGAGCGTGAAGAAGAGCGCCGACACGCCGTTCGACGCCGTGCTGTTCGAAGGCGATAGCGACGAACTGCTGGCGCTGGTGAAGGAAGTCGCGAAGCGTCCGGGCCCGATCGTTTCGGTGCAGGGCGTCGCGGCACGCGCGTTGGAAAGCGGCGATGAGGATTACGCGCTCGAGCGTCTGTTGACGGAACGCTCGGTCAGCGTGAATACGGCAGCAGCCGGCGGTAATGCGAATTTGATGACGATCGGTTGAGCGAACCTTAACGATCTTTTCAAAAAAGAAGGAAGCGGTACGGCGACCCCGAAACCGCTCCATCCACACCTGGTACCAAGGAGAAGCTATGCAACACAAGATGAAACAGCTGGCAGGCGCTGCACTGGTTGCAGCGATGTCACTGGCGGGGACGGCCAATGCTCAATCGACGGAAGATGTGAAGGTCGGCTTCGCCGGCCCGATGACGGGCGCGCAGGCGCACTACGGCAAGGACTTCCAGAACGGCATCACGCTGGCAGTGGAAGACATGAACGCGACCAAGCCGGTGATCGGCGGCAAGCAAGTCCGCTTCGTGCTGGATTCGGCCGACGACCAGGCTGACCCGCGCACCGGCACGACGGTTGCACAGAAGCTGGTGGATGACGGCATCAAGGGCATGCTCGGCCACTTCAACTCGGGCACCACGATCCCGGCTTCGCGCATTTACGCGAACGCGGGCATCCCCGAAATCGCAATGGCGACGGCGCCGGAATACACGCAACAAGGCTTCAAGACCACGTTCCGCATGATGACGTCCGACACGCAGCAAGGTTCGGTCGCCGGCACGTTCGCCGTGAAGACTTTGGGCATGAAGAAGATCGTGATCGTCGACGACCGCACGGCCTACGGCCAAGGTCTGGCGGATCAGTTCGAAAAGGCAGCGAAGGCAGCGGGCGGCCAGATCGTCGATCGTGAATACACCAACGACAAGGCCGTCGACTTCAAGTCGATCCTGACCAAGCTGAAGTCGGTGCAACCGGATCTGATCTACTACGGCGGCGCGGATTCGCAAGCGGCACCGATGGTCAAGCAGATGAAGGCACTGGGCATCAAGGCGCCGCTGATGGGCGGTGAAATGGTCCACACGCCGACGTTCATCCAGATCGCGGGTGACGCGGCGAACGGCACGGTGGCATCGCTCGCCGGCCTGCCGCTGGAAGAAATGCCGGGCGGCAAGGACTACGTCGCGAAGTACAAGAAGCGTTTCAACGAAGACGTGCAAACGTACTCGCCGTACGCTTACGACGGCGCAATGGCCATGTTCGACGCAATGAAGAAGGCGAACTCGACCGATCCGGCCAAGTACCTGCCGGTGCTCGCGAAGACCTCGATGCCGGCCGTGACGGCGTCGAACCTCGCGTACGACAGCAAGGGCGACCTGAAGAACGGCGGCATCACGCTGTACAAGGTTGTCGACGGCAAGTGGACGACGCTGCAAAGCGTGGGTGGGAAGTAAGCTGCTCTACCTGCTAGAGCACTCGGCTGCCGCGTGATGATTTGACGCGGCAGCCGATGCAAAAAAAGGCCCTGCGGTTTTCGAACGCAGGGCTTTTTGTTTGGTGCTTGGCGACGTCGCCTGCCGAATGGCACGACAACGCAACTACTCCCCTCGCATCTTCCTCCCCTGCTCCCGAATCTGCTCCAACGTCGCACCCGGCGTGCTCGCTTCCTGCGGCATACGAATCTCGATCACCGCCGCGCAGTTCGCCTCCATCGAACGCTTTAGCGCAGGCAGAAAATCCTCAGTCCGCTCCACCGTCTCACCATGCGCGCCGAACGAACGCGCGAACGCCGCGAAATCCGGATTAGTGAGCCCGGTGCCATGCACGCGGTTCGGATAATGCCGCTCCTGATGCATGCGGATCGTGCCGAAGTGGCCGTTATTCACCACAATGAACAGCACATGCAGGTCATATTGCATCGCCGTCGCGAGTTCTTGCGCGGCCATCATGAAGCAGCCGTCGCCGGCCAGCGCAACGACAGCGCGTTGCGGATACATCGACTTCGCCGCGATCGCCGCCGGCACTCCGTAGCCCATTGCACCACTCGTCGGCGCAAGCTGCGAACGGTAGTGGCGATACGAAAAGTGCCGATGCAGCCACGTCGCGTAATTGCCCGCACCGTTAGTGAGAATCGCGTCGTCCGGTAGATGCGCGCGCAACTGCTGGATCACTTCGCCCATCTGCACGTCGCCGGGAATCTGACGCGGTTTGCGCCAGTCGAGATACGCTCGATGCGCCTCGTCCGTCGCGCCCGACCAGGCGAGTTTATCGGACGAAGGCTTCAACTCCGCAAGCAGCGCTGCCAGCTCCGGCATGCCGGAAACGATCGGCAGATCCGCCGCATACACGCGGCCCAATTCCTCCGCACCTTGATGCACATGCACGAGCGTTTGTTTGGTCTTCGGAATGTCGAGCAGCGTGTAGCCGTTGGTCGTCGCTTCGCCCAAACGCGGTCCGATTGCGAGCAGCACGTCGGCGTCGCGGATACGTTGCGCCAGCGCCGGATTGATACCCAAGCCGACGTCGCCGGCATAGTTCGGATGCTCGTTGTCGAGTGTGTCCTGAAAGCGGAACGCGAGGCCAACCGGCAGTTGCCAGTTTTCGACGAAGCGTCGAAAGTCCGCGCACGCAGCAGGCGTCCAGCCGCTGCCGCCCGCAATCACCATCGGCCGTTGCGAGCCTTCGAGCAATACACGCAACTTCTCGATCTGCGCCGCCGACGGTGACGCCGCGACGCGCTGATACGCCGGCGCGCCGGCCACGGCTTCGCATGCATCGCTCAACACGTCTTCCGGCAACGACAACACCACGGGCCCTGGACGCCCGGAAGTCGCCGTGTGAAACGCATGGCTCAGATATTCGGGAATGCGCTTCGGATCGTCGATTTGTGCGACCCACTTCGCCATCTGACCGAACATGCGCCGATAGTCGATCTCCTGGAATGCCTCGCGGTCGAGATGCTCGCGCGCGCATTGGCCGATCAGCAGAATCATCGGCGTGGAATCCTGAAACGCGGTGTGCACGCCGATCGACGCATGCGTGGCGCCCGGTCCGCGAGTGACGAGTGCGACGCCTGGCCGGCCGGTCAATTTGCCGACGGCCTCCGCCATATTCGCGGCAGCCGCTTCGTGACGGCAAACAATGGTCTGGATGCGTTCGGTCTCGTCGTGCAGCGAATCCAGCACGGCAAGAAAACTCTCGCCAGGCACACAGAAAACACGCTCGACACCGTGCGTGAGCAAAGCATCGACGACGAGACGCGCGCCAGTGGTTTGAGCGGCGGGGGAACCGGAAACAGGAGCATTCGGCTGCGACATTGCGGTGAAGCCTCCAGGCAGTGCAAGAGTGCGGTGTGAGGATGCCGCATCGGCGGGACGCTAGCCGATGCGGCGCTTCGACAGCTTACGCCGGGCGCGGCTGCGCTGTCACGGCGCAGCGCAACCTTGGTGCTCGCGCATTACGTGCCGCGCAAATAAAAACGCGGGCCTTATAGCCCGCGTCGTCATTCATCGTAAAGCCCGGAAAGCGCGCAACTCAACACTCGACGATATTCACCGCCAACCCGCCGCGCGACGTTTCCTTGTACTTGGTCTTCATATCCGCGCCGGTTTCGCGCATGGTCTTGATCACCGAATCGAGCGACACGTAATGGCTGCCGTCGCCGCGCAAAGCCATGCGCGCCGCATTGACCGCCTTTACCGAAGCCATCGCATTGCGTTCGATGCACGGAATCTGCACCATGCCGCCGACCGGATCGCACGTTAGCCCAAGGTTGTGCTCCATGCCGATTTCCGCGGCGTTCTCGACCTGGCGCGGCGTGCCGCCCATGACGGCAGCAAGCGCGCCTGCCGCCATCGAACACGCGACGCCCACTTCGCCCTGGCAACCCACTTCGGCGCCGGAAATCGACGCGTTCAGCTTGTACAGAATACCGATCGCCGCGGCGGTCATCAGGAAGTCGATCACGCCTTGCTGATTCGAGCCCGGCATGAAACGCGTGTAGTAGTGCAGCACGGCCGGGATGATGCCGGCCGCCCCGTTGGTCGGCGCTGTCACCACGCGTCCGCCGGCGGCGTTTTCTTCGTTGACGGCGATCGCATAGAGATTGATCCAGTCGATCATCGACAGCGGATCGCGCAACGCCAGTTTCAGGATTGCCCGACAGCGCGCGATACAACTGCGGCGCGCGACGCTTCACCTGGAACGGACCGGGCAAGTTACCGTCGGCGTCCGGATTGTTGATGCCGCAACCCCGCGATACACATGATTGCATCACGTCCCAGATCTTCAGCAAGCCCGCGCGCGTCTCTTCTTCCGTATGCCAGACGCGCTCGTTGTCCCACATCAGTTGAGCAATGCTCTTGCCGGTGGATTCGCACAGCGCGAGCAACTCGTTGCCGCTGCGAAACGAATGCGGCAGTTGATCGACGGCGCTCAGCACCTTCGTGTTCGGCGCGCCAGCCGTGACCACGAAGCCGCCGCCCACCGACAGATAGGTCGATTCCCGCAACGTTTCGCCCTGCGCGTCGAACGCGCGCAACTTCAGACCATTCGGATGCTCGGGCAGCGCCTGACGATAAAACGAAATGTGATCCTTCTGCACGAACGGCACCTCGTGCGTGCCGAGCAGCGCCAGCTTGCGGGACAGGCGCACGGCTTCGAGCCGCTCAACGATCGTGTCCGGGTCCACGGTGTCGGGCGCATCGCCCATCAGGCCGAGCATGACGCCGCGATCGGTGCCGTGGCCCTTGCCCGTCGCGCCGAGCGAGCCGTACAGATCCACTTTCACCGATGCGGTCGCAGCGAGCAGCCCATCGCGTTCGAGCCCTTGTGCGAACATCAGCGCCGCGCGCATCGGCCCGACCGTATGCGAACTGGACGGACCAATGCCGATTTTGAAGAGGTCGAACACGCTGACTGCCATTTACTGCTCCCTGCGGATATTGAGTTGGTTTACCGCGCCGACAGCGGCAAACACACGGCGAGCCACGCGGGCGGCGTCGGTGCGAGCTGCAGCGCGATCGGCGTATAGCGCCCGTCGAGGCGCGCCGCCAGGTGAAACAGTTCCGTCGCGTTCTTCGGGTCCCACTGACCCGAATAGCCGGGCAAGCCGGCCTCGCGACGTCTTGCATCGAACGGAACGCTCGAATGCACGAATTCTTCATGCGTCTTGCTGCCGGCCGCATACGGCTCCAGCCAGTTGAGCGCGGCTTGCAGCGAGGCGCCGTCCGCGCCCTTTTCCGGCAGCCAGTTACGGTTATGGCGGCGCGCGGCGAGCGCGGCTGTCACGAGCGGTTGCAGATCGTAGGTGACATAATGCAGCGCGTCGCGTTCGCTGAAATCGATTGTCGAACCATCTGGCTCGATGTTGTCGCCGATATGCTCGACGAACAGACGCTGCGCCGCGTTGATCATCTTGCGGTTATCGAGCGTGAACGCGGCCATCGCAATCAGTTTGATCCGATGACTCTGCCAGTTGTTCTTGAACGTCCCTTTGAGCGGCCGAGGTTGCGCGTCGATTTGGCCGATGTAGCCGTTCGCGAGTTTCGTCAGGAACGCCATCGACGCATTGCGCGTTTTCACCGGCAACGCACTTGCGGTCATGTCGTACGCGAGAATCAGTCCTTCAAAACGGGTTTCGTCGATCGGATTGAAGCTCGGTTGATAGGTCGTGACCCAGGCAAACAACAAGCGGTCGACGAGCTTGAGATAGCGGTCGTCGCTGGTGGCGCGCCAGGCGAGTGCGGCGTCGCGCAACAGATCGAGATCTTTCTCCGCTTCGACGCTCTGGTCGTAAATGCCCTCGTGCGGCAGCGTGCCTTCGGTATGCAGTTTCGCCAGCGCATGAGGCTGATCGTTCAGATGCGCCTGCACATTGCTCACCAGCGCTTTCACGCCGGGATCGGCGTTCGTGCGTTCGCTAGTTTGCAGGGCGGGCGCCGCACAAAAATTCATCGCGGCCTGTGCTTGCCGCAGCGGCAGCATCACCGCTGCGCCAGCCAACAGCAGCGTGCAGGCTTGCCGCCATGTCGGCGCTCGCGTTGCTTCGGTCCGGCTTTGCATCAATCGCACCTTTCGCGCCATGCGAAACTCCTCGTTAGGCTGATTCGGTGTGTGATGTTAGCCGTTTGCGGCCAGGAGCGACAGAGAACCGAGGGCAGAACCACGCACCGCCCTGCCGCCTCTTTTCGAGGCAACGGGCGATGCGCGATAACTGTCCAGCTTACTCGTAGTCGGCGATCGGCACGCAGGAGCAGAACAGGTTGCGGTCGCCGTACACGTTGTCCGCGCGGCCGACCGGTGGCCAGTACTTTTTCGCGATCAGCGTGGGCAGCGGATACGCCGCGGTTTCGCGCGCATACGCGTGCTTCCAGTCATTCGCGATGACCACCGCTGCCGTGTGCGGCGCGTGCTTCAGCGGATTGTCTTCGCGGTCCGAGCGGCCTTCTTCGACGGCGCGGATTTCCTCGCGGATCGCGATCATCGCTTCGATGAAACGGTCGAGTTCTTCCTTCGATTCCGATTCGGTCGGCTCGACCATCAGCGTGCCCGGCACCGGGAAGCTCATCGTCGGCGCGTGGAAGCCGTAGTCGGCGAGACGCTTGGCGACGTCGTCCACGGTGATGCCGCTGGTTTCCTTGATCGGACGCAGATCGAGAATGCATTCGTGCGCGACCAGTCCGCCCGGGCCCGAATACAGCACCGGATAATGCGGCGCGAGTTTCTTCGCGACGTAGTTCGCGTTGAGGATCGCGGTTTCGGTCGCGGCGGTGAGATTCTTCGCGCCCATCATCGCGATATACATCCACGAGATCGGCAGGATCGACGCCGAACCGTACGGTGCGCCCGACACCGCGCCAATGCCGTTCGGCGCGCGTTCATAGCCCGACGAAATCTGGTTCGGCAGGAACTGCGCGAGATGCGCGCCGACCGCGACCGGCCCGACGCCCGGTCCGCCGCCGCCGTGCGGAATGCAGAAGGTCTTGTGCAGGTTCAAGTGCGAGACGTCGCCGCCGAACTGGCCCGGCGCGGTCAGGCCGACCATCGCATTCATGTTCGCGCCGTCCACATACACCTGGCCGCCGTGCGCATGCACGATCTCGCAGATTTCACGCACGTTCTGCTCGAACACGCCATGCGTGGACGGATACGTGATCATGATCGCCGCGAGTTTGTCGGCGTGCTGATCGGCCTTCTTCTGCAGGTCTTCGATATCGACGTTGCCTTGCGCGTCGCACGCCACCACGACCACCTGCATGCCGGCCATCTGCGCCGACGCCGGGTTCGTGCCGTGCGCCGAAGCGGGAATCAGGCAGACATTGCGATGCGCTTCGCCGCGCGACGCGTGATACGCGTGAATGATCAACAGGCCGGCGTATTCGCCTTGCGAGCCGGCGTTCGGCTGCAGTGACACGGCAGCGTAACCGGTGGCCGCGACCAGCATCTCTTCGAGCTGATCGATCATTTCGCGGTAGCCGACGGTTTGCTCAGCCGGCGCGAACGGATGGATCTGGCCGAATTCAGGCCACGTGACCGGCAGCATTTCCGAGGTCGCGTTCAGCTTCATCGTGCACGAGCCGAGCGGGATCATCGAACGGTCGAGCGCGAGGTCCTTGTCCGACAGGCTGCGCAGATAGCGCAGCATTTCCGTTTCCGAATGATGACGGTTGAACACATGGTGCGTGAGGTACGCGCTGGTGCGTTCGAGCGCGGCGGGGACCGACGCCGTGTTCGACGCGGCAAGCTTTTCGTCGAGCGTGTCGACTTGCGGCACGTCTTTCGCGCCCGCGGCTTGCGCGAACACTTCGAGCAGATCGGCCAGATCGCGGCGCGTGGTGGTTTCGTCGATCGACAGGCCGACTTGCGTGTCGCTCACGCGGCGCAGATTGATGCGCTTCGCTTGCGCGGCGTCGTGCAGCGCTTGCGTACGCGCGCCGGATTCGAACGTGAGCGTGTCGAAGAAGGTTTCGTTGGTGAGCGTGTAGCCGAGCTGCTTCGCGCCTTCCGCCAGCAACGCGGCGATGCGGTTCACGCGCAGCGCGATGGTCTTCAAACCGTGCGGGCCGTGATAGACGGCGTACATGCTGGCCATGATCGCGAGCAGCGCTTGCGCGGTACACACGTTCGAGGTGGCCTTTTCGCGGCGGATATGCTGTTCGCGCGTTTGCAGCGCGAGACGCAATGCGGGGTTGCCTTGCGCGTCGACGGTCACGCCGACGAGACGGCCCGGCATCTGACGCTTGAATTCGTCGCGCACGGCGAGGTATGCCGCATGCGGGCCGCCGAAGCCGACCGGCACGCCGAAGCGTTGCGTGTTACCGACGGCCACGTCCGCGCCCCATTCGCCCGGCGGCGTGAGGACGGTCAGCGCGAGCAGGTCGGCGGCGACCACCACGTGGCCGCCCGCTGCATGGATTGCTTCGGTGAGCGCGCGGTAGTCGCGCACGTCGCCGTTCACGCCCGGGTATTGCAGCAGCACGCCGAACGCGTTCACATTCGCGGCTTGCGCAGCAGGGCCCACTTTCACTTCGATGCCGACCGGCGTGGCGCGCGTCTTCACCACTTCGATGGTTTGCGGCAGCACGTCGTCGGCCACGTAGAACACGTTCGACTTCGGCTTGCCGATGCGTTGCAGCAGCGTCATCGCCTCAGCCGCGGCCGTGGCTTCGTCGAGCAGCGACGCATTCGAGATCGCCAGACCCGTCAGGTCGACGATCATCTGCTGGAAGTTCAACAGCGCTTCCAGACGGCCTTGCGAGATTTCCGGCTGGTACGGCGTGTACGCGGTGTACCACGCCGGATTTTCCAGCACGTTGCGCAGAATCACCGTCGGCGTGTGCGCGTTGTAATAGCCCTGCCCGATGTACGAGCGGAACACCTGGTTCTTGTCCGCGAGTTCGCGCAGCGCGGCGAGCGCTTCCGCTTCGCTCTTCGGTTGCGCGAAGGGGCCGAGCGGCAGCGTTTCGGTGCGGCGGATCGTCTTCGGAATGACGGCGTCGATCAGCGCGGCGCGCGACGCGAAGCCGAGGGCTTCGAGCATCGCGTGCTGGTCGGCCGCGTCCGGGCCGATGTGCCGTTCGGCGAAGGCGTCATGCACTTCGAGCGCGGCGAGCGAGAGAGGAGTGCGGTTCATCAGACGATCCGGGTGTTCGAGCTTCATGGGTGTTCCTGGCGGTGCGGCTGTCCGTTCGAAAAGGACGCCGCACCTGTCGGGTTAAACGTAAAGGTGAATCAGGCGCCGATTGACTTGGTGTACGCGTCGGCGTCGATCAGACGGTCCTGCGTGGCGTCCGCAGCCGGCTTGATCTTGAAGAGCCAGCTTTCGTACGGCGTGCTGTTGACCGAATCAGGCGTGTCGGCCACGGCGGTGTTCGCTTCGATGATTTCGCCCGAAACCGGCGCGTAGATATCGGAAGCGGCTTTCACCGATTCGATCACGGCGACGGTGTCGCCTGCCGTGACGGTCTTGCCCAGTTCCTGGACTTCGAAGAAGACGATGTCGCCGAGCGCTTCCTGCGCGTGGTCGGTAATGCCGACCGTCAGCGTGCCGTCCGCTTCGGTGCGGACCCATTCGTGCGATTCGGTGTATTTCAGATCGGCCGGGATGCTCATCGGATGCTCCTATGCGGTGTGATTCGGTAGTGACTTGAAAAAAGTGGACGAACGCGCCGGTTGCTTAAACCGCGAGCACTTTGCCATTGCGCACGAACGGCAGTTTTACCACGCTTGCAGGAACGTTTTTGTCACGAATCTGAACGTGCACGGTGTCGCCTGGCTGCACGCCCTTCGGCACGCGCGCGAAGGCGATCGATTCCTGCATGGTCGGGGAAAACGTGCCGCTGGTGATTTCGCCTTCGCCCTGCGGCGTGACGACTTTCTGATGAGCACGCAGCACGCCTGCCGCCTTGCCGTTGTCCTTCAGCAGAATCAGGCCGACGAACGCGGCCTGCGAACCGTCCGCTTCCAGCTTGCCTTTGCCGACGAAGTCGCGCGGCGAGGTGAGGTCGACCGTCCAGGCGAGGCCGGCGTCGAGCGGCGAGACGTTGTCGTCCATATCCTGGCCGTACAGGTTCATGCCGGCTTCGAGGCGCAGCGTGTCGCGCGCGCCGAGACCGGCCGGGCGCACGCCTTGGGCTTGCAATGCGTTCCACAGCGCTTCGACGTGATCCGCCGGCACGATGATTTCGAAGCCGTCTTCGCCGGTGTAGCCGGTGCGGGCGACGGTCAATTCGCCGAACGGCGTGTTTTCGATGCGAGCGGCGTTGAAGGGCTTCAAGGCTTCCGTGGCGGCGCGCGCGGCCGGCACGGTTTGCCAGACTTTTTCGCGGGCGTTCGGGCCTTGCACGGCGACGATCGCGTAGTCGCGGCGCGGCGTGACGGTCAGGCCGAAGCCGCCTTCGGC
The DNA here is from genome assembly GCF_004339745.1 of Paraburkholderia sp. BL9I2N2. Lineage (GTDB taxonomy): Bacteria > Pseudomonadota > Gammaproteobacteria > Burkholderiales > Burkholderiaceae > Paraburkholderia. The sequence continues at coordinate 4,449,956 of NZ_SMGP01000001.1, forward strand.
GTTGAGCTGGCCGAACCAGGCGATGTCTTTATCAGCGGTGCCAGCGTTCACGACCACGCGGAAGTGATCTTCGCCGAAGTAATAGACGATCAGATCGTCGATCACGCCGCCATTCGCGTTCAGCAGGCAGGAGTACAGTGCGCGGCCGGGCGTTTGCAGTTTGGCGACATTGTTCGCCAGCGCGTATTCGAAGAAGGCGCGCACGCGCTCGCCGGTGAAATCGACGACGCACATGTGCGAGACGTCGAACATGCCGGCGTCGGTGCGCACGGCGCGGTGTTCGTCGATTTGCGAGCCGTAATTGACAGGCATGTCCCAGCCGCCGAAATCGACCATGCGGGCATTGAGCGCACGGTGGGTGGCGTGGAGCGGGGTGTGTTTGAGTTCGGTCATGGGGCCTCGGGCATCTCGCGAAACAAAAAAGGCCATGCGGCGCTACGCCTCGCGGCCTTCTGGCTGCGAGCGTGGTCCTGCATGACCCCTCTGTCCTCGATACCTGAGAGATTGCGCCACCGTGATCACGTTGACGTGCCACGGTGAAACGCGCGCCCCTTCGGTGGGCAGCTTGCCAGAATCTGCTCGATTAAACGATGCAGACGGCTACTGCCGCTCTCCAGAGTGCGAAAAACGAGTGCCTCGATGTTGCCTGGACGCGGGTTTTTCGACGCGGTCGGTCCTTTTGCCTGAGAGTTTGCGGGTGTGCCCCTTCGGCGGCGCGGCCTGCGATTTTCAGCGGCCAGCGCGCTCTCCCGACGCGTGCGGCGAATGTACGCGAGGGCCGGGGGCTTGTCAAATAAAGGCCCGCGAGCGGCGCGGCGGTTGACGCACCGCTCTCGCGCCTGTCAAAAAAAGCGCGGGACGTGATGCCGCGCTCGTGCCGCTTTTGGTGCCTGACCTGACGCGTGGCGCGACTATTCGCCGATGGCGTGCGCCGCGTTGTCCAGTTCCTGATTCAGCACGCGCTGTTCGTCGCTGGAGAGGCCGCCGCCATGTTGCGCGGCCATGTCGTGCGCTTCCTGACGGATCACGTCGAGGCGATGGTGCAGCGCGCCGCCTTGGGGCGGCGGGTAATAGCCCTGATTCACGCGGTTGTCGATCCGGCGGCTGAGATTGTCGATGCGGCCGTCGACCTGACGCAGGCGCTGATCCGCGATCTGTTGCGGGTTGGGACGAGGCGCCGGCTGGGGTTGAGGCGCCACCACACAGGCGGCGAGGGAACTGAGCAAGGCGCACGCGGCGAGCGCGCGGATAGTACGGGGCATGGACTCTCCGGAAGTCATTGTCGTTGTGTGGTGCTACCCGGTCGCAACGGATGACTGCCGGGCCGCGCTGACCGGCAGCGCGGCCTTATTTGTAACGTTATGTTCCTTTCGAGCTTGTCAGGGTTTGGCCCGCGCGGCGGGGCGGCGAGTGCTGCTTTAGGTACACAAGCCGTTTCGACACGCAGGCCAAACCGTCAGCGAATCCGCTCAAACGGCAGCCGGACGCCTTCTTCCGAACTGCGGGCGGCAAGCTCGATAACCGTCATTACGTCGACGGCGTCCTGCGCGCTGACGGGGAATTTCACGCCGTGCTGGATGGCGTCGGCCACCGCGATGTAGAACCCGGTGTAGTCGCCATTGCGCGTCGGCAACTCGCGCTCGACCTCCTGATCGCCTTCCTGCACGCGCAGCACACCGGCGGCATTGCCGGCGCCGAAACCCTCGTCGCCCGGCCGCAGGCCCGCCTTCAACTGATCTTCCTGCGTATCGAGGCCGTATTTCATATAGCTGCCGCGCGTGCCGTGGATGGTGAAGCGCGGCGCGACCAGTGCCGTCAACGCGCTGGCGTGCAGCACCACTTCGAACTCACCGTAGCCGAGCTGGATATGCACGTAGTCGGGTGCGCCGGCGTCGTCGCGATGCGTGCGCACGGTGGCCGACACGGTTTGCGGCGCGCCGAACAGGGCCAGCGTCTGGTCGATCAGATGCGGCCCGAGGTCCAGCAGCAAGCCGCCGCCGCGCGACGCTTCCTCGCGCCAACGCTGCCGCACCTCAGGCCGGAAACGGTCGAAATGCGATTCGTATTGCGTGATCCGTCCCAATTCGCCGCTCGCGAGCAGGTCGCGCACGGTCAGAAAATCGCCGTCCCAGCGACGGTTGTGAAACGGTATGAAGAGTTTGCTCCGGGCGAGCGCGATGTTGGCCAGCGTGTGGGCGTCGGCGGCGTTCAGCGTGACCGGTTTGTCGACCACCACGTGCTTGCCCGCTTCCAGCGTGCGGCGCGCCAGGTCGAAGTGCGTATCGTTCGGCGTGGCGATCACGATGCAGTCGATTTCTTCGAGCGCCAGCAGCGCGTCGAGGTCGGCCACCACCTTTGTGTGCGGATAGTCGGCGAGCGCGCGCTCGGGTTGGCTCGTGGCAATGGCCGCGACGCTCGCGCGGCCGCAGTGCTCGATCACCGGCGCATGGAAGGTCGCGCCGGCGAAACCGTAACCCATCAATCCAATCTTCAGCGATGCGGACATGCTTGTCTTCCTGCAAAATCGGCGCGCCGCTTTGCCACCGCGGCGACGGCGCGCAACACCGCAATTGTGGCATGTCCTGAAGGTGGACCGGCAGCGTCGTCGGCTCGGCGCATGTTGATTGGATATTGCTTTTATGAGGCGGGCATCCGGTGCATGCATCCGTGTTAACATCGCTCCTCTCGCGCGAACCGCAGCGGGCCGGAACACCCTCGCACCGCGCAGGGCGCCCGTTCCAGCCGCCGGGGCCGCGCAGCATGCCCCCGGGCCTTCGGCCGGCAGTCGCCGCGCCGCTACGCCCTCAACCGCCGCTTTCAACCGCATCACCCATCCACAGACGATGTCCGCAGGCCTGAACCCCGCTCAAAATGAAGCGGTCCGTTATCTTGACGGTCCGTGTCTCGTGCTCGCCGGCGCAGGCAGCGGCAAGACGCGTGTGATCACGCAGAAGATCGCGCACCTGATCGAGGCCAAGGGCTTCGAGCCACGTCACATCGCCGCTGTCACGTTCACGAACAAGGCCGCATTGGAAATGCGCGAGCGCGTGGGCAAGCTGCTCGAAGGCAAGACGCTGACCACGCCCGGCAAGGAAGGCCGCAAAGTACCCGTCAATCAGTTGACGGTCTGCACTTTCCACTCGCTCGGCGTGCAGATTCTGCGGCAGGAAGCGGAGCACGTCGGCCTGAAGCCGCAGTTCTCGATCATGGATTCGGACGACTGCTTCGGCATGATCCAGGAGCAGGTCGGCTCGACGGACAAGGGCTTTATCCGCAAGATCCAGTCGATCATCTCGCTGTGGAAGAACGGCATGATCATGCCCGAGCAGGCGATCGCGATCGCCGCGAACGAGGACGAACATCAGGCCGCGATCGTCTACCGCAATTACGTGGCGACGCTGCATGCGTATCAGGCGGTCGATTTCGACGACCTGATCCGTCTACCCGCCGAACTCTTCGAAAAGAACGAGCAGGTGCGCGACCGCTGGCAGAACAAATTGCGCTATCTGCTGATCGACGAGTATCAGGACACCAATGCCTGCCAGTACGAACTGGTGAAACTGCTGGCCGGCAAGCGCGCGGCGTTCACGGCGGTTGGCGACGACGATCAGGCGATCTACGGCTGGCGCGGCGCGACGCTAGAGAATCTCGGCCAGCTCAGCAAGGATTTTCCGAAGCTGCATCTGATCAAGCTGGAGCAGAACTATCGGTCGACGGTGCGCATTCTGACCGCCGCGAACAACGTGATCGCGAACAATCCGAAGTTGTTCGAAAAGAAGCTGTGGTCCGAACACGGCATGGGCGACACGATCACCGTCACGCCGTGCAACGACGAAGAGCACGAGGCCGAGTCCGTGGTGTTTCGCCTGTCGGCACACAAGTTCGAGCGGCGCGCGAATTTCCGCGACTACGCGATCCTGTACCGTGGCAATTTCCAGGCGCGCATTTTCGAGCAGGTGTTGCGGCGCGAGCGGATTCCGTATGTGCTGTCCGGCGGCCAATCGTTCTTCGACAAAACCGAGATCAAGGACATCTGCGCTTATCTGCGCTTGATCGCCAACGCGAACGACGACCCCGCGTTCATCCGCGCGATCACCACACCGCGGCGCGGCGTCGGCAATACGACGCTCGAGGCGCTCGGCTCGTTCGCGGGCCAGGCCAAGGTGTCGCTATTCGAGGCCGTGTACATGGGCGGCATCGAGGCGCGTCTGTCGCCACGGCAGATCGAACCCATGCGCGTGTTCTGCGACTTCATGCAGCGCCTCACTGATCGCGCCGAGAAGGATGCCGCCGGCACGCTCCTCGACGAACTAATGGATGCGATCCACTACGAAGCCTATCTGTACGATGCGTTCGACGAACGCCAGGCGCAGGCCAAGTGGCAAAACGTGCTGGAGTTCATGGAGTGGCTCAAGCGCAAAGGCACCAAGGCCGAGCCCGCGGGCGCGGCGAACGACGAAGCCACCGGCTACGACACCGCCGACGGTCTCGGCGACACCGGCAAGAGTCTGCTCGGCCTGATCCAGACCGTGGCGCTGATGTCGATGCTCGAAGGCCGCGAGGAAGATCCCGACGCGGTGCGGCTCTCGACGGTGCATGCGTCGAAGGGTTTGGAGTATCCGCACGTGTTTCTGGTGGGCGTCGAGGAAGGCATCATGCCGCATCGCGGCGGTCCGGACGACGAGCCGATCGACGACGCGCGCATCGAAGAAGAACGCCGGCTGATGTACGTGGCGATCACGCGTGCGCAACGCAGCCTGCATCTGAACTGGTGCAAGAAGCGCAAGCGTGCGCGTGAAACGGTGGTGTGCGAGCCGTCGCGCTTCATCCCCGAAATGCTGCTCGACGATGCCCCGCCGCCGACGCCCGAAGAAGCGCCGATGTCGCCGAAAGACCGGCTCGCGAGTTTGAAGGCGCTGTTGCAGAAGCCTTGAGTGGGCGCTTCGAAACGTCGAGTGCGCAGCCGCTCGCGGACAGCGCCCAACCTGGCGCATAACGCGAATCTCGTAGGCCTGTCTGTTGGCCGAGATATAAAAAATCCCTGCGCCGCGTCGCCACGGTGCAGGGATTTTTTGTCACGCGGCAAACGCCGCGAGCGGTGCGTCTTACTTCACCGCGCTGACCATGTAGTCGACGGCGGCCTTCACGTCTGCGTCGGAGGCAGTCGAGCCGCCCTTCGGAGGCATCGCGCCCTTGCCGTGCAGCGCGTAGTTATAGACCGTGTCCATTGGCTCTTTCAGACGCGGTGCCCAGGCGTCCTTGTCGCCGAACTTCGGCGCGTTCAGCACGCCAGCCGCGTGACAGGCCTGGCAAACCTGCTGATACAACGCCTTGCCGGCTTGCGACGCGTCCGCGCTTTGCGTGCCGCCCGCTGCCGGCGCGGCCGCTTGCGGCACGCTGGCCATGGCGGCCATCGCTGCGGCGGCCTGAGCCGCGCCCGCGTCGGAAGCGCCGGCCGGCGCCGCGGCCGCTGCACCGGACGCCGCAGCGGCGCCTGCTGCCGGCTGAGCCGGTTCAGGGAAGCTTCCGCCCGAATTGTTGGCCATATAGGCGACCGCGCGGGCGATCTCGAAATCGCTGTAGTCGTCCGGGCTGGTGCCGCCGCGCGGCGGCATCGCGCCTTTACCGGTGAGGGCAGTGTGCAGCAGCGTGTCGAAGCCTTGCGCGATGCGCGGCGCCCAGTCGGCGGCATTGGTAAATTTCGGCGCGCCTGCCGCACCCGACGCGTGACACGCGGAGCACACGGCCTTGTAGACTTCCTCGCCACTCTTGTAGACGCGCGGCGCGTTGGCGTCGCGAATGTCGACCTGGGCGAACGGCTTGATGCGGGCGGTGACCTCGGCTTCGGAGAGAGAGTCGGTGCCGGCGCCGGTGCGCGTCGAATTGTCGACGTAGATCACTAGCAGAACGATGATGACGATCGGTACCGCAAAACTGGCGATGATCGCGGCGACGAGCTGTCCGGGGGTTTTGATCGGGGCTCCGTGTGGTGCTTCGCTCATGCTTGTCTCGTCTCCGTGGGTATGTGAGCGGTACAGCGTGACGGCAACTTCTTGTTCTTTAATCAGCCACGGACGATTATAGACGGAACATTTCGACGGCGGCGAGGGGCGCGGCGGGGTGTTCAGCAGGCGTTTACCCGCATCGCGAGGGTTGTCGGAAAGCCGCCGGACCCGGTGATTGGGGCCGTCCGGTGGACGGTGTGGCCGAAACCGGGTATCCTTTCGGTCTCGCTTTGGCGTCGCATCCGTTCTGGTTGCCGCGCTTTCGTGTTGAAGCGCCCGTAGCTCAATGGATAGAGTACTGCCCTCCGAAGGCAGGGGTTGCTGGTTCGATCCCAGCCGGGCGCACCATAGAGAGTCGATCTCGTTCAAGGGCTTACGCAGAATGCGCTAAGCCCTTTTGTTTTTTTGCGGCCTTGTCGTGTCCCGACTTCCTTCATCCTTTGAAGGAGAGCGCGTCAACATACTTGGCCTGCGGGTCATGGCGCGTTCGACCGGGTCGGTTTGGCGAGCCCATTGTCGCACTGCCTCGTTCTGGTCGGACGGGCGGCGGTGCGTCATTGGTTTGTCATCAACGTCCGACCGCGGAGTTGCCCTGTGAAACAACGTCGTACCCTGCCAGTCTCCCCTTCTGCCCGTCCGCCGCGCCGCTGCTTCTGCGTGTATGCGGAGCGCCGCGCATGACTGGTCTCCTGTTCGAACTTGGCATCATGCTGGTCGTCATTCTGGTGGCGGCCGAGCTCTTCACCAATGCGCTCGAGCATCTGGGCGAACGCCTCAAGATTTCCGAAGGCGTAACGGGTTCGCTATTCGCCGCTGTCGGCACAGCGTTGCCCGAGACGCTAGTGCCGCTGCTCGCGATCGCCGGCGGCACGACGGATAGCGCGGTCAATCAGGAGATCGGCGTCGGCGCGATTCTCGGCGCGCCGCTGATGCTCTCCACCCTCTCCACCTTCCTCATGACGCTCGCGATTCTCGGTTCACGCGGCGCGCGCGGCTGGGTCGCGCCAGAGCGTACGGGTTTCACGCGCGACCTCAACTATTTCCTGTGCGCGTTCGTGCTGGCTGCCGCAGCGATGTACGTGCCGCACGAGCAGATGATGGTGCGCGCGTTCTTCAGCGTGGCGCTGGTCGGCGTGTACGTCACTTATGTGGTGATGACCTTCCGCGCATCGAATGATCTGGTCGATGCCGGCCACGGCACCGAAGCGCCGGGCAAGATGCTGATCGCGCGCCTTGGCGTGCCGACCAATCTCGCGACCATCGTGGTGCAACTGGCGCTGGCCGTCGCGCTGCTGGTGTGGGGCGCGGAAGGCTTCATCCATGGTGTGCGCGGCGTGTCGCAGGCGCTTGGGGTGTCGCCGCTGCTGCTCTCGCTGCTGATCATTCCGATCGCCACCGAGTTGCCCGAGAAGGTCAACAGCATTCTGTGGATTCGCCGCGGCAAGGACACGCTGGCGTTCGGCAACATCACCGGCGCGATGGTGTTCCAAGGCACCTTGCTGCCAGCGATCGGTATTCTGCTGACGCCGTGGGTGCCGCGCATCGAAGTGGTGACCGGCATCGTGATCACGCTCGCGTCGGCGGCGTGGCTGCGGCTCAACGTGCGCGAGCGCGGCGTGCCGGTGTGGGCGTTGCTGGTTTGCGGCGCGCTCTATGCCACGTATCTGGCGATTACGCTGAGTCGCTAGACGCGGCGCTAAAGCCATACATTGCGCGACAACTCTAACAACCGCTGAAGGCTGCTTACGAGTGGCCTTCAGCGTTTCAGGCTCAGTTCGCCGGGGGCGTCGCCGGCGCCGCTGCCGTCGTCGCGCCTTCAGGCTTGAACACGGTCTTCCAATCATCTTTCATATCGACGACGAGCCAGCCTTTCGCGCCGGCCTCGTCCAGACCTTTGTCGAGCTTGCCGCTCTTCGCCGCGCGGTCGTACGCGTATTCGCGTTGCGCGTCTGTGTGATGCACGAGCGCGGCGAGGCGCGGGCCGTCGCCTGCCGAGGTCCATTCGAGCATCGGCGCGTCGCCGTCCGCGTTACCGAACGCGATCACCGGACGCCGGCCGATCACGCGATCGATGGCAAGCGGCTTGGCCGAGCCGTCGACCAGCGTGTCGACTTGCGCGAGGCGCGTCAGCGAGACCGCGCCGTTGCTCTGGCCGTAGCGATACTTCACGGTGCTGCCGATCACCTGCTCGGGCGGAATGCCGTACATGCGCTGAGCCACGTCGCGGACGAACTCGACGTCGCCGCCCGTCACCAGATAGGTCTTGAAGCCGTTCGCGCGCAGATAGGCGAGCAACTCGAGCATGGGCTGATACGCGAGATCGGCGTAAGGCCGGTTGAAGCGCGGGTCGCTCGCGGCATCGAACCATTCGTGCACGAGTGCGGCGAACTGGTCGCCCGTCAGGCCGGCGTGGGCCGCCGCCAACACCCGCATCGAACCGGCGTCGCCGCTTGCCGCCACATTCCTGAGATTGCCTTTGAGGATCGAGCGGAACGGTTCCTGACGCTTCCATTCCGGATGCCGTGCGGCCACCGTCTTCACACGTTGCAGCGCGAACACCAGTTGCACCGAGGCCGGTTGCTCCGGCCACAGCGTGCCGTCGTTATCGAACACGGCGATCCGGTCGGCGCGCGGGATGAAGTCCTTGGACTCGGGCGTCGTCACCAGCGTGACGAAGTCGACGATAGAGCGTTTGGTCTTCGTGTCGTTCCATGACGCCAGCCCGGCGGCCGTCGCTGCACCGGTCTGCGACATGGCGTCCTGGCGCGGCGTCACGGAGCAAGCGGAAAGCAGGACAACTGTGAAGGCAATGCAGTACCGGTGCAACGTGCGAATCATGACAGCCTCATCGAAAGCGGTGGGTCGAATTCAAGCGAGCGCAAGTCTAATGGGCCAAAGCGGCTATTGCAGCCCTTGTGGGATTTTTTCGACATCACGGTTGAGCCTGTTCCGCTATAAAAAATGCCAATTGAATAAGCGGGGAAGTCGGACCCGATTGATCTGGCTTTCAGCCGTGTTACAAATTTATCTCTGTAATTTCCAGAATCGTTGCTAGTATTCCTAACCATGCCAGCGTGGTGAATCTTCTTCTTTCCGCATGCTTCGTTTGATGCGGCGTCTCTCGTTTCAAGGAGCGCTCATGCAAGCCGTGTATCCAGCTGCGCCGTCTTTCCAGATGTTCAAGCGACATAACGCGGGTTATTTGCGTGACATCGCGTCCGGCTGCGCATGGCTGCCCGGACGCGCGACCACGCGCGCGAGATGAATTCGATTTAAATCAGTCACCCGAACGCCATCCCTTTGAAATGATTTCGCGTCAGGCAAAGGCAGGTGCTCGCCTATAAGAAATGGCCAGAAAACGAGGCTCGATAATGGGTTACAGCTGCGTGTTTGGGGCGGGGGCATTATGCGCTGCCGCGTTCGTATCGTCGCCGGTCTTCGCTCAGGCATCCGCCGACGACGCCAATAAAAGCAATAACCCGCTCAATCTCGCCGCCTCATTCAACATCCAGAATTACTACACGCCGAGCGTATTCGGCGCGAGTGCGCACACCAACGACCTGCTGCTGCGCCCTACCGTGCCGGTCGGCCCGAATAGCCTGATCGGCGTGCCGCAAATCTTCCGCGGCACGGTGCCGCTCAGTACGCGGCCCGATCCGAGCGGCGGCTACAACACCGGCCTCGGCGACCTCAATCTGTTCGACATCTTTCTGCTCTCGGAAGGCGACGTGCAGCTCGGCGTGGGCCCGCTCGTCACCATGCCGACCGCGACCGATCCGAGCCTCGGCACCGGCAAGTGGCAGGCGGGTCTTGCCGCTGTTGCCGTGAGCGCCACCCGGGCGCGGCTGATCGGCGGGCTCGTGCAGTGGCAGCACTCGTTCGCCGGACAAAGCAGCCGGCCCACCACGCAATCGCTGACCGCGCAGCCCTTTGGCATATTCAATCTGCCCGGCGGCTGGTACATCCGTTCGACCGGCATATGGACGTTCGATCTGCAGCACGGCAGCTACTACATCCCCGTCGGCCTCGGCGCGGGCAAGGCATGGAAGGGCGGTTCGACGATCTACAACGCGTTCATCGAACCGCAATACTCGATCGCGCATTCCGGTGCGGGCGTGCCGCAGTTCACGATTTTTGCTGGCCTGAACATGACGTTTGGCAAATAGACGAGAACTCGAGGGAGCTTAGCCATGACGTTTTTGAAGCGCCTGGGAGTCCGGGCATGCGTCGCCGGATTGGCATTGGCCGTGTTGCCGCAGGTGCCGGCGACGGCGCAAACGAGCGCCCCGGCCGCCGCGGTAACCGCTTCCCCGGACGAAGCGCGCGGCATCGCCCGCGATGCCTTCCTGTACGCCTATCCGATGCTGTTCAACTATAAGACGCTCTATCAGCAGGCAGTCGATCCCACTTCGAACTCGTACGTGGGCGGCTTCGGCAAATTCCGCAACTACTCGCGGCCGTACGGTCCCGAGAACAAGGAAATCGTCACGCCGAACAACGACACGCCGTACTCGTGGGCGTGGCTCGATCTGCGCCGCGAACCGTGGGTGCTGACGGTGCCGGCGGTGCCGAAAGAGCGCTACTACGTGTTCCAGTGGATCGACCTGTTTACCTATAACTTCGCGTACGTCGGTTCGCGCACCACGGGTAACGGCGCAGGCCACTATCTGTTCGCCGGACCCAGCTGGCACGGCGACACGCCCAAGGGCATCGACAAGGTGTTCCGCTCGGAGACCGACCTGATTCTGACGCTCGGCCGCACGGCGCTCAACGGCGCGAGCGACGTCAAGAACGTGCAAGCGATCCAGAAGCAGTACAAGCTCACGCCGTTATCCGCTTTCGAACACACGGCCGCACCACCGCCCGCCGCGAAACTGAGCTTTCCGAAATGGGACGAAGCGAAGGCGACCTCGGTCGACTTCATTGCCTACCTGAACTTCCTGTTGCAGTTCACGCAGCCGCCCGCGCCGTCGGAGCGCGAGCTGATGGCACGCTTCGCGAAGATCGGCATTGCACCTGGCGCACCGTTCGATCCGGCCGCGTTGCCAGCCGACACACGCGCGGCGCTCGAAGCGGGCGTCGCCGACGGCAAAGCCGCATTGGCCGACGCGGAAAAGCGCACCACCAGTTCCTTCGACCTGTTCGGCAGCCGCGCCGATCTGAAAGACGATTACACGACGCGCGCCGTCGCCGCGGCGATGGGCATCTACGGCAACACGAAGCAGGAAGCGGTGTACGTCGGGACGCGCGTGAATGCCGAGCATCAGCAATTGATCGGTTCACAGCCCTACGTCCTGCACTTTGACAAAAAAGATCTGCCGCCGGCGAAGTTCTTCTGGTCGATGACGCTTTACGATTTGCCGGCGCGCCATCTGGTGGCGAATCCGATTCACCGTTACTCGGTCGGTGATCGTACTCAGGGACTGAAATACGGTGCGGACGGTTCGCTGGATATCTACGTGCAGAACACGCCGCCGGGCGCGAACGAAATGTCGAACTGGCTGCCCGCGCCTGTCGGTGCGTATGACCTCGTCATGCGAATCTACGGGCTGGACCAGACCGTGCTCGACGGCAGTTGGGCGTTTCCGACACTGCAGAAGCGCTGAGGCGCGCATGGACGACCCGGACATCGACATGCACAGGAAGGCGGCGACATGGGTGACGGCGGCCGTGCTGGCGTCGGTTGCCGCGCCGATCCTTGCGAAGACGCAGCAGCGTCCGTGGTCTGCCGCGACGGCCGGCGCGGCGTCCGTGCCCGGTCCGGTGGCGGGCGACACGATGTCGGAGGAGTACGCGCGGTTGGTGGCGCGCCAGACCTATTTCTGGGCGTGGCCGCTGGTGAATGTCTACCGCCGATTGCTGGCGATGCAGCAGGTGCCGCGGCCGGGGCTGAATGGTGGCGTCGCGCCGGTCGCTCCGCCCAACCGTCTCGCGATGCTGCGCGATTATGCTCAGCCGCAAACGCGGCACGTCGGCTGCCCAAATCGCGATCTGATCGACGGTTGCGCGATGCTCGATTTGCGCACTACGCCGGCGATCGTCCAGGTACCGGATTTCGGCAGACGCTTCTGGGTCTATCAGGCCGTCGATCTGCGCACTGATAGTTTCACGAGCCTCGGCAAGATGTATGGCTCGCGGCCGGGCTTCTATCTGTTGGCGGGCCCGGACTGGCATGGCCCGGCGCCGAAGGGCATCCGCCAGATGTTTCGCTCGCCCACCGCGATAGGCATGCTGATTCCGCGCGTGTTCATGGACGACACGCCGGAAGATCGCGCGCTGGTGCAGTCGCTGATCAGCAAAATCGGCGTGTATCCACTCGCGGACTACGACGGCCAGTTCAAGGAAACGGACTGGTCGGCACTGCCCGGTTTCGGCGCGGCCCGCAGTGCGACGCACGCAAGCGCGGAAGAGATCGAACGGGTCGATCCGAACCGTTTCTGGGACACACTGACCGCCGTGCTCGACGAAGCGCCGCCGCAACATGGCGAAGAGGCGCTCTATGCGCAGGCACGTGCGCTGATCGCCGCCACGCGCCGGGACGGCGCACTCAGAAGCGCCATCATCGACGAAACGGCGAGAGCCGAAGCGGATCTGATCGCACCGCTCTCCAAGTTCAATCTGTTCGGCAAGCGGCTTGCGGGAAACTGGAACACGTTCAGCAACGGTGCGGCCTTTGGTACGGACTACTACTCGCGAACGGCGATAGCGACGTCGCACGTCTTTGTCAACAAGGCCAACGAGATAAAGTGTTTTTATTCGGATACCGATGCATCGGGCCGATGTCTTGATGGCAGCGGGCGCTACACTGTGACCTTCCATAGAGACCGGTTGCCCCCTGTCAAAGGTTTCTGGTCGCTGACGCTATATGACTCGCACCATTTTCTTTCACCCAACCCGCAAAACCGCTACACACTCGGTACGAAGAACAAAGACCTGAAGTTCGACGCAGACGGCTCGCTCACGCTCCACGTACAACACGCGAGACCCAGCGACGACAAACTCGCCAATTGGCTGCCGGCGCCGGCCAACGAGGTGTTCTCGCTGTACTTGCGCGCCTACTGGCCGCAGCAAGCGCTGCTGGATGGCAACTGGACGCCGCCGCCAATCGTGCGCGAAGCCTGACGCCTGCGCGTACGCGCGCAGTGCGGCTTGCGGACGCAGCCCGCCCGGATGCGGTTCCGTAGGAGTGAGAATGCCGAACTTCCATTCGATGAGGACGATTATGAGTCAACCTAACTGTATCTTCGCAGCCAGGCGGCTCGTTGCCGGATTGTGCAAGGGCGCGCTTCTGACCACCGTCGGCGTGAGTCTCTCCCAAACGGCGTCGGCGACGGAAGGCGGCATCGGCCGTCCGATCACGGGCCAGCAGGTGATGCCCTACGGCGGCGTCGTCCCGCCGACCAGCGACTGGATCGTGTCGGCCGCCACGATCTATTACGAAGGCTCGCTCGGCGCGAGCAAGTCGATTCCGATCGCCGGACAGGTGACGGCCGGCGTCGACGTGACGGCCGTCTACACCATTCTCAACGCGGTCAAGACGTGGGGCATTACGGTAGGCGGCTGGAATTTCGCGTCGTCGTTTGGCGTGCCGCTTCAGTACACCGACATCTCGTCGTTTCACGGCCGCTTGCCGAACGACCACGGCACGCAGTTCGCCGATATCTTCTTCGCGCCGGTGGTCGCCGGCTATCACCTGACCAAGACTGACCACGTCGCGTTGAGCGTGCAAATTTACGCGCCAACTGGTGCGTACAACCCGAACCGGCTCGCCAACGCCGGACAGAACACGTGGACCTTCACGCCGACGATCGCCTATACGAAATTGCTGCCGCAGGAGAACATCGAGCTGTCGTTGAATTACGGCCTCGAGTTCTACACGCCCAATAACGACACCCACTATCACAACGCGCCGGTCAGCGTGCTCGATCTGCTTGCGCTCAAGCGCTTCAGCAGCGGCTGGGGCGTCGGCGTGGTGGGCGGCTATATCCAGCAGATCGGCCATGACAGCGGCGGGATTGCGGACGTCGTCGGCGGCAGTCAGGGTCATTCAGTCGGCCTCGGGCCGATGATCACCTGGTCGGGCAAGGTCCAGAAAACGCCCATTTCGGCTGCGCTGCGTTGGGTCAACGAATTCAACACCAGCAACCGGCCGAAGGGTAATGCGGTGCAACTGTCGGTCAATGCGACGTTTCAGTGACACCGCGGCATGCGATGCGTGACAGGCGCCGTGCCGGACGGTCGGCGTTGGGGACAGAGAGCAGATTCACGCCTTTCACCGGTTGCAGTGCCGGCTTGCCGTTCGTCACCACGAGTTCGGCCGGCTGCGCGGCGATCACGACGTCCGGCGCCTGTGCGGATTTCTTGCCGTCGGCGGGCAGCATCGGGTCGGACTGCAGATTCGTTTGCGCGTTTTTCGCCGCGTTGACCCGCCACGCGGCGGCGGTGAGTTGATACGCCACGACCCGTCGAGCGATGCCGCGTCGTACCAGTAGCCGGCGGCATTCAGATGCAGCGCGCCGCTTGCGTCCTGGAGCCATGCGCTCTTTGTCGAGCAGCGCGATAACCGTTATTACCCGCTGCTGTCCGGCCGCTGGTTCAGTGCGGCTCGGATATCCTTCGCATCCGGACCGAAACCGATCAACCGCGCGTGCTGCGCTCGCATATCGCGTACACGCTGGAGCACAAGTCAGGATAAACGCGCCCCAACTCGAAACAGCCATCCAGATATTCTCTGGATATGATGCCGGCCTTCAATGCGGCATCGATCTGGAAGTTGGCAAGGCCCTTGAAAAAGACCCCGCCTTCGGTGACCGGGCGAAGCTTTGCCGCACGCAGATCGGCTCGCAGCGTATCGATCGAATAAGTTACGCGATGACCGTGTGCGGCTTCAGCCGCCGTCACGGCCGCGTGATGGTCGATCAGCCCCATATTGACCGCGATTTGCCGCGATCCGGCGCGCGCGTTCGGAGCAGCCACGAACAGGCGGCCACCTTCCGATAACCAGCCACGGATCCGGCTCAGGACTTCGACCGGATGATCGAGGTGTTCGAGCGTATGGATCAGAAAGATGTTGTCGTAGCGTCGCGCGGGTTCGAAAGTCTCGAACGTCGAGTGATGGAATTTGACGGCGCCTTTCGTCTTGGCTGACGCAACGGCGATGCAGTCCGCCGATGCCTCGACCACTTCCAGTGAATGGAAGCGCTGTGTCAGAAGTCGCGTGAAGTTACCTTCGAAGCATCCCAGTTCAAGCGCGTTGCCGCTGACGTGGAACGGTGCAAATGTCCGAAGCATGTATTCATGCATCAGATAATCGAAGTCATAAGCGTAGCGATGTTCGGGATGATCTTTCGCTTCTGCGTCGTAGTCTCTGCTCATGGTCGTCAATCCTGTCCGCGTTGATAGAACCGCTGCTCCACCGGCACGTAAAACTCATCGAGGGACTCAGGCACCCGGGCGTTGAAGCCGAGCACCTGGCGCATCCAGGCGTTGCAGCGGTCGAGGTTGCTGTATCCGAACAGCCGTGCGTAGTCGAGTTGCGGCTTGAAGAACGGGCTGGTGAACGTCAGTGTCAGTGCGCGGCGGGGCGCATCGGTGGTGTTGCGGCCGGTGGCGTGCCACATGCGCGAATCGAACAGCAGAACCGAACCGCGCTCCCCGGTAGCCCGTGAAGCCTGCGCGTAAAAATGCTCGTCGGTGGGCTGCTGCTGGAGGTTTTGCGAGTGCGAAAGAATATGCGTTGCGCCGTTGGCCAGCGTGAAATCGTCGAGCATCACCAGCGCGTTCACCATGAAGCGCCGCGAGTCGGAGCCGAAGCGGATATCGCGGTGCACGTTTTGAACGTAAGAGCGCGAGTCGCGCTCGTTGATCACGCCGCCGTACGAATTCAGAACGAAGTTGCCTTGAAAGTATCCTTTGAAAACCGGCTCCAGCGTTGAGAGCTCCGCCAGCAATTCGACGTAGCACGGGTCATCCATCAGAAGGTGATGCAAGGTGCCTGCGCTGTTTTCCTGCACACCGTTGCGTCGCCTGATCTGGTCGCGCAACGCGAGCGAAGGACCGAGCGCCTTCACCAGCGAATCGAGCAATTCGCGGCGAATTAGGCCGGGAAGCACCGTCCAGCCCGCCGTGGCGAGCGCGGTGTTGTGTTGATCGTCAATCGTGTTCATGAGTGGTGCGAGGCAACGGCAAAAGTAAAAGGCTCAGTGTCGATCGGCAGCGAGGATGGCCATCGGTGTGACGTCGAGATAACGGCCGCCTTTGAAGGCCGCCTGGCGTAAAAGACCTTCGGCGCGAAAGCCCACTTTCTCGTAGAGCGCGATGGCGCGCGTGTTGGACGCGAGCACGGTCAGCGAAATACGGTTGAGGTTGAGGTCGCCGAATGCGTGTTCGAGTGTCTGGCGCGTGGCGGCCTCGCCGATGCCCCGGCCGCGTTCCGTCTCGGCGCCGATCTGAATCGAGAACTCCGCACAACGGCTCACCCAGTCGATGCCTAACAGATACGTCACGCCGACTACTGCCTGGGTAGACGCGAGGCACACGGCGAGACGCACGTTATTCGCCCGGGAGCCGAGATAGCTATCGAACCATTTACTGTCGATCTCGGTGCCCACATACCGGAAGGCGCCGCCCAAGTGGCTGACCAGCGCCTTGTCGGCGCGCCATGTGTTGATGGTCGACAGGTCGCCGCGTTCGATCTCGCGCAGGAATATCGTGTTGTCGTTCATGCGAGTCGGTCCAGTAAGTGTTGCACCATCGGCGCCAGATCGTTGTGCGTCAGCCGCTGATCGCATGGCAGGCACAAGGTCGAGTCAGGAAGGCTGCGTTCGAAGTCCGGCGCGCCTTCAGCGGTCGCAACGTCCGGCCAGTAGGTGGACGTATAGATGCGTTGCGCCCGAAGCGCTTCGCGCACGCCGGCGGGCACGCCGAAAAACGGGTAGCAGAGCGGCACCGCGTGTTCGTCATAGCGAAACGTGAAGCGGTTGTAGCGCTGCAATTTCTCATGCAGAAAGGCGAAATTTTCGAGTCGCCGCGCGCGGACGCTTTCGTAGTCGACGCCCGCGAGCAGCCTTTGAGTCAGTGCCGACATGCGTAACGGCTCCTGGTGTTTCAGGCTTTCTTCGGCCGCTGCGTAGTCGGCATAACCTGCTTCGGCGTCTTTCGCGAGCCGCGTCAGCAGATGCCCGCAGCGCAGCAACGAGGCATCGTCGGTCGCTTCCGGCATCTCGATCGGCTGCTGTGTGACGAGGTACCCGCCATCCGGCACGCCAAGGAATTTGCGCGGCGAGTACAGCGTGGCGAGGCAATCGGCGGACTGCGCGAACAACGCCTGCGCATTGTCGATTACGACGCGCTCACGCGGGAACCGGCTGAGCACGTCGTCGACCTGTTGAGCGCACAAGCCGAAATAGTTGACGTAGACGAACCACTCACCGTGCGCGACATCGACAGACTGCGCGCGCAATTCGGCGTCGAGCCGATAGCGGTTGACCGGCGTGCCGGTCATGCGCAGCGGCTCGAGCATCGCGTCGCAAATGTACCAGGGCATCCAGACGGCAGTCGGTCGCATCGCCCGAAGCAGCGCGAGAAACGCCGCGCGCGACGACTGAAAACGCAGCGCATCGTCGTGAAGTGTCGTTTCGGTCCGCGGCAGTTCGAGTTCGAAATATCCGCCTATTGCGCGCGACCCGCGCGCAATCATGCTGCCACCTCGACGGACAGCATATCTCTGACGCTGTTTTTGCTATTGAACATCAGGACGTCGAGAATCGATAAGGCGGGGTGAAAAGTGTCGTCGAACTGCGCGTAAGGACACAGGTTCGGTTCGATGAAGGCGAGCTCGATGCCGCGCGCCGAGAATGCCGCACTATCGTAAAGTTCGCGGCCACCCGGTAGATTCACGTAGGTGCTCGCCTGTTCTCTGGCGCAGATGTCCATAACCCGCTCGGTGCCCTTGAGTTGCGCATTGCCGTACTTCGTCGAAGACGGGACGAACTCGGTATCGATTTCGAGGTACCTGCAAATTTCCATGACGGTGTGCGACGCGAGCAGCGAAACAGGTGCGAGAGGCTCGGCCAGAATCCGTCCGATCAGCGCGCTGACCTGCGGGTAGTGAGGGGCTTTGGCATACGCATGCCGAATCGATTCGAGCAGTCTGCGTAACCAGCGCTCGCGCGGTTCGACCAGTACCTCGTTAATCTTCAACGAAGGACTCGCACCGCTGAGCGGCACTGTGAGGTAACGCACCTGGTCGCCCAGCAACATCCGGTTGCGGTTGATCCAGCCATTCTTGATGAAGTTCACATCGTCGTAAAAGACGAACTTGTCGACTGCCGCCGCCAGTTGGAAATATCCGATGTACGGAAACAGGTAGGGCTGCATGATCGCGAGCTTCATGACGTTCAGCTACCCGCGATGATCCCGACGATGCGATCGAGCATGCCGTCCGTCAGTGCCGGGAAAATCGGCAAGCACAGTATCTGTTGCGAAGCGGCGTGCGCAACCGGCAGATTTTCGGGGCGCGCGGAAGGCAGGCCGCGATAGATCGGGAAGTCCGAGATCAGCGGATAGAAATAGCGGCGCGCGTAAATGTTCTCGTCGCGGAACTTCTGATACAGCGCGTCGCGGCTGATCGGGTAGTCCGGGCCGACGAGAATCGGAAAGTACGAATGGTTCGCCACTTTCTCGCCCGCTTTCGGCACGCAGCTAATACCGCGCACGTCGCGCAGCCGTTCGCGGTAGATCGCGTCGATCCGCGCGCGCCGTGCCAGCGCTTCATCGATGTGCTGCAGTTGAAGCAACCCGAATGCCGCGTTGATCTCGCTCATCTTGCCGTTGATGCCGGACGCAACCACGGTCACTTCATCGACGAAACCGAAGTTCTTCAGATGGTCGATACGCTGCTTTGTCTTGGCGTCCTGACAGATGATCGCGCCGCCTTCGAACGTGTTGAAGACCTTGGTCGCGTGGAAGCTCAGAACGGCGAGGTCGCCGTGCTCGAGCACGCTGCCGGTTTCGGTCTGCACGCCGAAAGCATGGGCCGCGTCGTAGATCACCTTCAGATTGTAGTTGTCGGCGATCTTCTGGATCGCCTCGACGTCGCACGGCTTGCCGTAGCAATGCACCGGCATGATCGCGGTGGTCTGCGGCGTGATCGCTGCCTCGATCTTGGCGGGGTCGAGATTCAGCGTGTGCGGATCGACGTCGGCGAATACCGGCTTGATGCCGTTCCAGACCAGTGAGTGCGCGGTGGCAACGAACGAATAGGGCGTCGTGATGACCTCGCCGGTCACGCGCAGCGCCTGCAGCGCGGTGAGCAGCGCCAGCGTGCCGTTGGTGAACAGCGCAAGATGCTTGACGCCGAGGTACTTGCACAGCGCCGCTTCGAACTGTTGGTGAAACGGACCGGCATTGGTCAGGATCTTGCTGTCCCAGATCTGTTGAAGATAGGGAATGAATTCTTCGAGCGGCGGGAGATGCGGCTGGGTAACGTAAATGCGCTCGTCGATCTGCGGCGCGATGGCCCCAAGCGGTAAGGCAGCGTTCATTTGTTTTCCCCTGATTTGGGCGACGCGGTGGTGTCGTCCGTGGCGGTAATGGCTTCTTCCGCCGTGACTTCGAATGCGACGGGCGGCTGATCGTCGCACCAGCGTTGCCACATGATTCGCAACGCGCGCGACAAACCTGCAGCGACCACTTCAGGCCGGAATGCCGCCGACGCCATGCAGCGTTCACGCAAGCCCGTGCGCAGCGCGGCGAGCGCGGAGATATCGGAGGACAGTGCAACGCCCTTGGCGACGAAATCCGCCTTGTCTGTAGCGAGAAACTGTTCCAGCCCGACATGCGACATCCAGGTGGTGCCAGCGCGGCTGGGCAACGTGTTGCCTGCAATCGTCAAGGTCGGCACGCCCATCCACAATGAGTTCAGCACGGTGGTTGAGCCCGTGTACGGGAACGTATCGAGGCAGATGTCGACGTGAAAGTGCTGTTGCAGGTAGACCGGAATACTCGAACGGCGGCGGAACATCAGGCGCTCGCGCGAGATGCCTGCGTCGGCAAACCAGTCGATCAGAAGCTGTTCATCCTCGTCGGTTGCAATCGCGCCCAGCAACATTTGCGACGACGGTTGTGCGTGCAGCAATTCCGCCCAGAGAGCGATCACGTCGGGACGCAATTTGTTGAGGCGGTTGAAGCTCCCGAACGTCACATAGCCGTTGTGCATGGCCGGCAGGATGTTGACCGGCGGCGCGCTTTCTTCCGGCAGGAAGGGCGCGTTCGCGGGCAAATGCACGATCTTTTCGGAGAACATTTGCTCCGCAGGGCCGAACGGGACGCCGAACCGGTCCACGAGGTAGTAGTCCATCGCACTTAGCCCGGTCGTGGCAGGGTAGCCGAGCCAACTGACCTGGATCGGCGCGGGCTTGCGCGCGAACGTGAGAAGGCGATTGCGACCCGTATGGCCGGACAGATCGAACAGAATGTCGATTCTGTCGTCGCGGATCCGGTTCGCCAACTGCGCGTCCGGCATGCCGGTGACCTGATGCCACTCATGGGCGCATTTGCGCAGCAGATGGGTGTAGTCGTCTACCGCGATGTGGTTGTTGTACACATGCAGTGAGACACCGGGATCGGTCGCCAGGCGTTCCATGATCGGCAGCAGATAGGAGGCGACCGCGTGACGGAACAGGTCGCCGGAAACGAGGCCGATTTTCAGCTTGCGGTTCGGCGTGCGCTTGTTCACATGACGCGGCCATTGCGCGCGCACCGGCGCTTCGTGCTGTTGAGCGAATTTGACGTGTTCGGCGAACAGCGTGTCCTGCTTGACTTCAGGATTGTGAGTGAGCGAAAACAGATAGTTGTCCGCTGCGATTGCATCTTTCGGGTCTTTCTCCAGCGCGACGCGAAAGCTTTCCTCTGCTTCGCTCACCATGCCCAGATCGAGCAGCAGCACGCCCAGCGTGTTGTGCATGCCGGACGTGTCCGGCGCCAGTTCGATCGCGCGCCGTGCCGCGGCCAAGCCCTCGGCCACGCGTCCCTGGTGAACCAGCGACATGCCGTAGATCCGTTGCGCTTCGGCGTACCCCGGATTGATCGCGATGATCGCGCGGCAGACTTCTTCGGCGTCCTTGTGCAGGCCTTTCAGGCGCAGCGTATCCGCGAGGACGGTGCGGCTTTCCAGTTCCTCCGGCAGGAGTTCGGCAGCTTTGCGCAACGGAATCAGCGCGTCGTCATACCGTCCCAGACGATGCAGTGCAATGCCGAGCCAGCGCCACGCGTTACCGTCAGCGGGAAACCGCTGGGTGAACGTTCGTGCCAGTTTGACGGCGTCGGCGATTTGGCCTTTGTTGTACAGCGACGTGAATCGCGTCGTTTCCTGTTGGCTCACGCGCCGTCCGGCCGCGATCGTGGATTTGCCGGTTTCCGCCGCTGTATTTGCCGCGCCGGTATCTGTCTCGACAGCGGCGTTGCCGCCAGCCTGCGAGTTCTGCACTGCCACAGGCAGCGTCGCGATGACCTTGCCGGGATTGGCCATTCGTACGATCAGGCCGTCTACCGCTGGACCCTTCAGACCCTGTTTCTGGCCCATTTCCAGTGCAAGCCACGCAGCGGCGCTTTCACCGGCGTCGATCAACGCACTGATATATGCCGCCCAATACTGGCCGTTATGCGGCTGTTGGCCCAGCGCTAACTCGAACACAGGCACGGCGTTTTCGGGGCGGCCGGTTTGACCGAGCAACACACCCAGGTCATACAGGGCATCCGCGTGCTGCGGCTCTGCATCGAGGATCGCCCGGTAGAGCGCCTCGGCGTCGTCGAATTCGCCCTTGTGGTGATGGTCGAGCGCCGTCTGCAACACGAGCGCAATGTCCTGCTCGAGTTGTTGTTCGGGCGTCAGGGGTTCGGCTGGCGGCTGCTCGTACAGGAGAGTCATGGTCTCGGCGCAAAATGTTCTATGGAGAAATTGTGCGACGAGGCCGGTCTTTCCGATGCGCGGAGATGACGGTAAAAAAGCCGCCTGTTTAGCGTATGGAGGAAGGGGCCGGAGAGCCGAAGGGCAAGAAAAAAGCCCGCACGAGGCGGGCTGAGGGAACGAGCGCGCCTCACTTCGGCACGTAGTTCTTATTATTCGGTCGGCCGGCTGAACCGGCTTTGGGGGAGCGGATGTCGCCTTGCGCGGCTCCGCTCCGGGTTTTTTACAGGCGGGCCATCCGCTGATATTCGCCGGCGGCCTTGGTGCGTCCGATCGCCGCTTCGAACTCGAAATGCAGTTCGTTCTGGGTGACTGCCGCGTCCGCGAGGAGCGCCGCGTCGATCGCCTGGATCTGGCGGATCATGCCCAGCGCGCCCGGTTCCTGATCCGCGCTGAGCGACATCAGCAGCGGCGAGCGCGTTTCGGTCAGGCGGGCGGCTTCCGGCCAATCCGCCAGCGAGGCCGCCTGCTCGATTTCGCACGTGATGGAGAGCACGCGCTCGACCAATTCCGTCTGGTTCATGTTGTGCGCGTCCATGGCTTAGCTCTTGTTCGTGGCCAGCGCGCCCGCGCTGTTGGTGCCGCCGAACAGCGCGGTCAGGTATTGCGAATTGTTGTTCATGGTCGCCATCAACGTGTTCAGGGCGGTGAACTGCGCCTGGTACTGATTCGTCAACTGTGTCGTGTAGTCGGCGAGCGCGGTTTGTTGCGTGGTGATGCTCTTCAGGTCGGCGTTCAGCGCGGTGTTGCGCGTGTCGATGATGCCGCCGGTTTGCGTGAACGTGGTGATGCTGGCGTTCAACTGCTCGGCAATGCCGTTGGTCGAGTTGAAGAGCGACGCGACCGTGGCCGGGCTGCTCGTCAGCGCAGTGTTCAGCGCGTTGTTGTCGACCACCATCGTGCCGTCGGCCGGATCGTCCTTCAGCGTGATGCCGATCGCCGCCAGCGTGGTGCCGGTGCTGCCCGAGCCGACCGAGCCTCCGATTATGTTGGCCAGCGTGTTCTTGATCGTCTGCAGCGTGGAGTCGCCCAACAGCGGCCCTTGCGACGTCGAGCCGGAGCTGAACGACGTGAGCGTGGACATGGTCGTCACGACGGTGTTGTACAGGCTCACGAAATTGTTGATCGCGGTGTTCTGCGCGGTGGTGTCCTGCGCAATGGTCAGCATCTGCGGGGTGCCCGCGGGCGTGCCCACGGCCGCCGCCGTCAGGTTGATCGTCACGCCTGAAATAGCGCCGGTCACCGCGTTGCTGGAACTGCTGCCCGCAATCCCGCCGATCGTGTACTCCGCGTCCTGTGCGAAGCCGCTCTGCGTCCAGGCGCTGCCCGAATTGGCCGACGTAATGGTCGACTGGCCGCCCGTGGTGCTGGCGGTCGACGTGACGCCGAGGCTCGACAGGCCGGTGTCGCTGGTGATGTTGCTGGTCGAGACGTTGATGACGTTGGCCGCCCCGGTGTTCGCCGCGCGCAGCACAAGGTGAGCGCCGTCCGTGCCGGTCACGATCGTTGCCGTGACGCCGGGGTTGCTGCTGCTCGCATTGATCGCCGACGCGATGCCCGACAGCGTGTTGTTGGTGCTGTCGACGTTGATATCCATCGACTTGCCGTTCATCGAGATCGACAGCGTGCCGGTGCCCAGTTGCGTCGTGGAGCCGAAGGCTGCCGACGACAGGGCTTGCGAGCTGGCGATCTGGGTCACGGCGATGGAATAGCTGCCGGCCACGGCGCCTACGCCGGCTGTCGCGGTCAGCCCGGTGCCGCTTGCGGTCGCCGCGAACGTCGCCAGCGTGTTGCCGTTGGCGAGATTCGTGATGCCCGACTGCAATGCGCTGAGCGCGGAACTCAGTGCGCCATACGCCGACAGCGTGGTGCTGTCGCTGGTTTGCTGTGCCGCCAGAGCCGAGGCTTGCCCGGCGACCTTTGCGTTCACGAGTGCCGTGACGAGCGTCGACACGTCCATCGACGAATTGCCCGTCGAGCCGCTGATGATCGATTGAGCAGCCGACTGCAGCGCGGCGTTGGCGCTAGCTGTAGAAGACGAGGTTGAGATCGAGGACATGCAGAGGCTCCGGGCGTCTGGAAATCTGTATTGGGTGGTGCGCGATGCTACATCACTAAGTGACGGAAATGCACAGCGGGAGGCATGCCTCCCGTTGCTTGAAACCCGGCGATGCGCCCCGCTTGCGCGCAGCGCATCGCCGTTACCGCGTCAGCTCTTACTGCAGGAGCTTCAGAACTTGCTGCGGGTTCGAGTTAGCTTGCGCCAACACCGAGATACCAGCTTGTTGCAGCACTTGCGCCTTGCTCAGGTTCGCCGTTTCTTGTGCGAAGTTGGCGTCCGTGATTTGCGATTGTGCCGACGACAGGTCGGTCGATTCAGCTTGCTGCGACGTCGAGATTGCGGTGAAGCGGTTTTGCGCGGCGCCCAGTGCAGCTTGCAGCGTATTCACGGTCTGCAGTGCGTTGTCGATCGAGACCATCGCTTCGTTCGCGCCCGTGACCGTGCTGATGTCGAGGCCCGAAACCGTCGGCGGCGCGTTGATCGCGTTGATCTGATTGACGGCGGCGATGGCGGCACCGGAAGCTGCGCCGGTCGTCGGCAGAGCTGCCGTGCTGATGGCGAGGCTGGTGATGGCCGTGCCGGAGCCCGCGCCCGTGCCTGCGCTGAAGATTGCGTTTGCAACGCCCGACGTGATGGCGGTGTTGTTCTGGTCCGTGAAGGTATAGCCGCCCTTGCCGTCCGACAGAACGTTGACCGACGTGATCGTTGCGCCGGTGCTCGTGTATGCGCCGGTCGCGCTCAGGCTGACCGCGATCGTGCCGACTGTTTGACCCGTTTGCACCAGACCGCCACCGATCTTCGCTGCCGACATCGATTGGCTCAGATCCAGGCTGATCGTCTGACCGACGTTCGCGCCGACCTGGAACGTCACGCTGCCTGCCGAGCCGTCCAGAATGTTCGTGCCGTTGTACGTCGTTTGCGACGCGATACGGTTCACTTCAGCGATCTGCGCCGAAACTTCCTTCTGCAGAGCGGCTTGGTCGCTCGACGACAGCGAGCCGGTCGATGCTTGCACAGCCAGCTGACGGATACGTTGCAGGCTGGAGGTCAGCGAGGACAGTGCGCTCGATGCGGTTTGAATCATCGACACGCCGTCATTCGCATTCGACACGCCCTGGTTCAGGCCGTTGATCTGCGTTTGCATACGCGTCGAGATTGCCAGACCTGCTGCATCGTCAGCCGCGCTGTTGATGCGCTTGCCCGACGACAGGCGGGTGATGGCTTGCGAAAGGGCGCTTTGCGAGCCATTAAGGTTTTGCTGTGCAACCAGCGAGTTGATGTTGCTATTGATTCCGAGCATGGAAAATCTCCTAAATAAGCCTTGAGCCCAATACGCCACGTTGGCATCGGCGGAAGCACTCGTTCATTGCTGGCCGCCTCAGTGAAGGTTGACGGCGTCCCTTAAAAAAACTTGAGGAACTTTGTGCAGTGGCAAGCCAAACGTTTTCCATGCTGGTTTATTGCAATGCCGCTGAAAGCCGCTTGCAGCCTTGATCGGCGGACGCACTGCAGGTATTGAAAAGACGGCGTATTCTCTTTTTCTCTTGTGACAAACCGTGGAGAAATCATGCAAAAGCGCAGGATTGGGCGTTCGGAATTACAGGTCGCGCCGCTTATGTTCGGCGGCAATGTTTTCGGCTGGACCGCCGATGAAGCCACCTCGTTTTCGATTCTGGATGCGTTTGTCGATGCCGGTCTCGACTTTATCGATACCGCCGATGTCTATTCCGCGTGGGTGCCCGGCAACCAGGGCGGCGAATCGGAAACCATCATCGGCAAGTGGTTCCGTCGGAGCGGCAAGCGCGACAAGATCGTGCTCGCCACCAAGGTTTCGAAGCATCCGCTGCGCAAGGGACTGTCGGCGCCCAACATTCAGGCAGCGGTCGAGGATTCGCTGCGGCGCTTGCAAACCGATTACATCGACGTCTACTTTTCTCACGACGACGACACCGAAACGCCGCTCGCCGAAACACTCGGCGCGTATCAGAAGCTGATCGAGGCGGGCAAGGTACGCGTGATCGGTGCATCGAACTACAGCGGCGCGCGGGTCGAGGAGGCGCTTGCCGTGTCGCGCCAGCATGGCCTGCCCGAATATCAGTTGCTGCAACCGGAGTACAACCTGTATGACCGCGCGGCATACGAGCGCGACATCGAACCAGTGGCGCTCGCCAATCAGCTCGGCGTGGTGGTGTACTACAGCCTGGCGAGCGGCTTTCTGTCCGGCAAATACCGCTCGCAGGCCGATCTGGCCAATAAGGCGCGCGGCAGCCGGGTCGAAAAATATCTGAATGAACGCGGTTTGCGGATTCTCGACGCGCTAGATCGGGTTGCCGACGCGCATGGCAGCACGTCGGCCACCGTCGCGCTGGCATGGTTGATCGCGCGGCCCAGCGTTACGGCCCCTATTGCCAGCGCGACGTCGATCGATCAGCTCAAGAGCCTCGCGGCGGCGGTTCATCTGATGCTGACGGGCGCCGATGTCCGCGAACTCGACGAAGCGAGCGCCTGAGCGCGCGAAAGGTGACCTGGCGCAATCCCTAAACCCCTGGTAGGATGGAGAGTTTCCTGATATCATCGGGAGTGAATTGAGATCTTTGCCTGTTTCGTCAATGTTTCTTCGTTGATGAAAGGTTGGCGAAACGGCAGCAGACGCGGCTTTTGCATTATGTCTGTCCGCGTTCCGCGGTGAACTCCCCACCTCTCTTTTCCGGCCTCCGTGGCCGCTTTGCCTCTCGTTCCATTCGTGGTTTGGCCGGGTTCTGCCCGCGTTTGCCTGTTACTGGCCATGAACTGAGACGACCGGAGGGCCGGCGCGTGAGCGGTATGCCGCCACGCAATTTACCCCTATCAAGTGATTGAGTTAGGAATTAAATGACGACGATTCTTCTGAAAGAAAACGAGCCGTTCGAAGTGGCGATTCGCCGCTTTCGTCGCGCAATCGAAAAGAATGGCCTGATCGCTGAACTGCGTGAGCGCCAATCGTACGAAAAGCCGACCACGGCACGTAAGCGCAAGAAGGCTGCTGCTGTGAAGCGCCTGCACAAGCGCCTGCGCAGCCAGATGCTGCCGAAGAAGCTGCACTAAGCACGCTTTTTCCGCACGGCCGAACGGCGGTGTGAGCTTCGAAAGAAGCCACATCGCCGTTTTGCTTTTGGGGCGTCAGGTGGATCGCTCAGGTCAATGCGGGCTGCGCGACTTGGGGTGTGCTGCGCGGAGGATTGACGGTGGGCGCTGCGACGCCGTAGTGCGGCACCGCAGCTGTCTCCGGCTTACGCCGCGCTCTTCAGCCGATCAGCGGACAGGCCGAACTGGCGGGCGATCGAGCCCAGACGCTCGAGCCATTCCCAAGTGCCGAATACGTCGTGCACGTTTTGCAGGCAACTGAGCAGATCGACGGTGGCCGGGTCGTACACATTGATGCGGGAACGCAGCAGCGCCTTCTTCAGCGCCGACACGCCGACGTCCATATATGCGGGCATCTCAGCCGGCGTTTTGCCGATGAAGCGCACCGGAATACCTTCCATCGCGGTCATGTAGTCGCGCGGCTTGATGAAGCTGCCGACCGGGCAGCCGCCGCAATAGCCTCGATAAGCCCCGCCGCCGCGCGGTAGCAGCGCGGCGCGCTTCTGGCCCAGCAAGTGCCCCACGGCCTGATCGAAAATCTCCTGATGCGTCACAAAGTTAAGAGTTTTCATGGTTGGTCTCCCACGCGTTACGCAGCGGTTATTCGTTGTTTGAGCGCACGACTAGCAGTATCGGGCGTGCTCCATTCGGCGAAGCCCGGACTAGCAAGGCGAAAAGCCGTCAATTCCCGAATTTGACTTGTTTTTCGCAGCCGCAGCTCATAACCGTATAACGACCGAGATGCCCCATAAGCGCAGCCGGGCTTTACCGAATGGGAGCGTGGCGACGAATCCGGCGTCGTGGCACGTCGTGTTCTCGTCCTCCAGGCCTTGCCTAGCGAGGTAATGACCGGACACCCGCTGCGGCGCTTGGGACTTTCCCTGAGCCGCCGTCCTTTGTTAGAACTGCGGCACTAAGCGCTGCTGAACCCGCGTCGCCTCAGCCCGCTTTGCGATTACGTCCTTTCTTGCCAAGCGCCGCGCATCGCGCGCGGCACATGCAACTCGCCTCGTGGTCGTTCACCATGCCGACCGCCTGCATGAACGCATAACAGATCGTCGAGCCGACGAACTTGCAGCCGTAGCGCTTCAGCCCCTTGCTCAGCGCGTCCGAAATGTCGGTCGATGCAGGTGCCTGCTTGTACGACGCCCAGTCGTTCTGAATCGGCGTCTGATCGACGAACGACCAGACAAAGTTGGCGAGCGAGCCGTGCTCGGCCTGAATCTGCTGGACGGCGCGGGCGTTGGTAATGGCCGCTTCGATCTTGCCGCGATGGCGCACGATACTTTCGTCCTTCACCAGCGCTTCGACGTGCTTCGGCGTAAAGCGCGCAACCTTGGCGATGTCGAAGTCCGCAAAAGCGCGGCGATAGCCGGCCCGTTTGTTAAGAATCGTCGACCACGACAAGCCGGCCTGAGCGCCTTCCAGCACGAGCATCTCGAACAGATGCTGGTCGTCGCGCGAGGGTACGCCCCATTCGGTGTCGTGATACTGTGCGAGCGCTTCGCTCCATACCCAGTTGCATCGCTGTGTCACTGTCGCGCTCCTGCGTTGTGATGTCGCCCGCCAGCATAGCCGAAGCCGTGCGCACTGCAAGCTGGCCATTCGGCTAATTGCCGGATTGAAACTGACCTGCCACGCTATGCGTTATTCATCCACGGAACTCACTCGATTCCATGAACAAAGACTTCTTTCTGATCGGCATTGACGGCGGCGGCAGCGGCACGCGGGTCGTGCTCGGCGACGCGCAAGGCCGCGAACTGGCGCAGGCGGCAAGCGGGCCGTCGGGTTTGGGACTTGGCGTCGAACGTGCATGGCAGGCCATCGCAGCCGGCTGCAGCGAAGCATTTGCAAGTGCGGGCATGACGCTGGACTGGTCGCGCTGCGTGCTCGGCTGCGGATTGGCGGGCGTCAACAATCGCGACTGGTTGGCCGCGTTTCGCGCGCAAGCGCCCGCGCTAGCGGGACTCGCCGTGGAAAGCGACGCCTACACCACTTTGCTGGGCGCGCACGGCGGCGCGCATGGTGTGATTGTCGCGCTCGGCACCGGCAGCGTCGCGGCCGTGCTGGATGGCGAGGGCGAATGCCGCCAGGTGAGTGGCTACGGCTTTCCATCGGGCGACGAAGCGAGCGGCGCGTGGCTCGGACTGCGGGCCATCGTGCACGCACAGCAGGCGCTCGACGGTCGCGGCACTCACGACGATCTGGCCCAGGCGCTGGTCGCCCACACCGGCGCGCACGACCGCGACAGTCTCGTCGTCTGGCTGTGCGAAGCGAATCAGACAGCTTATGCGAGGCTCGCGCCGATCGTCATCGCCCACCGCACGCATCCGTTCGCGGCGCGCTTGCTCGGCGAGGCAGGCGTCGAAGTGGGCAAGATGATCGCCGCACTGGACCCGTCGGCGAGCCTGCCGGTCGCGTTGTGCGGCGGCCTTGGCGCACCGTTGCGCGAGTACGTGCCGCAGATCTATCAGGCGCGCTTACGCGAGCCGCTGGCAGACTCCGCGCACGGCGGATTGCAATTGGCGCAGCGTGAAGCGCTCCGCGCCGGCGGCTGAAAACGGCGCGTCGCGGCGTGTGCGAGTCGCGCGATTGCGGCTGAAAATCATGGATATAGCCGGCGCGTTCCGGCGAACGCGGTCGGCAACGGTAAAATACGCAGCTTCGACGCTGCCCGCCTGCTCAAACTATGTACAAAGTCATCGCCACGGATCTCGACGGCACGCTGCTCAACGCGGATCACCAGGTGGACCCGTTCACGGTCGCCACCGTGCGCAAACTTGAAAGCGACGGGCTGCGGTTCGTGATTGCAACGGGTCGCCACTATTGCGATGTCGCCGGTATTCGCGACGTGCTGGGCATCAGTCCGTATCTGATTACATCGAATGGCGCGCGCATCCACGCGCCGGACAACACGGTGATCCACGCGGACGACCTGCCTCCGGCCATTGTGCAAAAACTGGTGCAGCCGGAAATCGCTGGCGCGCATGGTCGTGTGATCGTCAACCTGTTCGCCGATCAGGCGTGGCTGATCGACCGCGACGCGCCGGATCTGCTGAAGTTTCACCAGGATTCGGGCTTCACCTACGAAGTGACCGATTTGCCGAAACACGACGGCGTCGACATCGCGAAGGCCCTCTATATCGGCGAGCCTGCTGATCTCGCGCAGGTCTCGGCGAATCTCGCAAGCGAATTCGGCGACGCACTGTACGTGACCTATTCGCTGCCGGACTGTCTGGAAGTGATGACGGCAAACGTATCGAAGGGCCGCGCGTTGCAGATCGTGCTCGAGCGCCTCGGCGTCGATGCCTCGCAGTGCGTCGCTTTCGGCGACAACATGAACGACATCGATCTGCTGGAGACGGCCGGCCATCCGTTCATGATGAACAACGCCAATCCCGACCTCATGACGCGCCTGCCAAACGTGCCGCGCATTGGCAACAACTTTGAAGCGGGCGTCGCACACCATTTGCGCAAGCTCT
The DNA here is from genome assembly GCF_004339745.1 of Paraburkholderia sp. BL9I2N2. Lineage (GTDB taxonomy): Bacteria > Pseudomonadota > Gammaproteobacteria > Burkholderiales > Burkholderiaceae > Paraburkholderia. The sequence continues at coordinate 4,480,595 of NZ_SMGP01000001.1, forward strand.
TCTCGCTCGACGACGAACTGATGTCCTGAGTGGAAATGGAAACGGCCCGCGTCGATTTTCATGGACGCGGGCCGTTTCTTTGAGCGGCACGTCTGGTGGCTCAGGCTGCTGTCGACGGCGTTGCGCCGCCGAGGTCTATCAAGGCCGGCAAGCCGCCTCATCTGCCGCCGTCAGTCGCACCAGGAAAATTACCCGTGCCATCCGCCACGGCGGTCGCCATGGTCGCCCCGGTTATCGTGGCCCCAGCCGCGGTCATTGTGGTTCCAGTTGCGATCATATCGATGGTCGCCGCGATAATAGTCACCGCGATCGTAGCGGTGGTCCCAGCCGCCGTTGCGGTAGTAGACCGGCTGCGGCGCCACGTAGACCGGGGCCGGACGCGTATAAACCGGTGCGCCGAGCGACAGGCCGATGTTCAGATCCGTATGCGCTTGCGCGACACCGCATGCGCCCGCCGCGAGTCCTGCAGCAACCAGCAAGTGAGTGACGATGCGTTTCATGTTTGTTCTCCTGTGAGGCGACGTATGTTTGTCGCACAGGATCAATCTACGCATTCCCGTCGATGGGTACTGCGACCAGATGTTACGGACTGCAAGCATCGTCGCAGGCTTTGAAAGCTGTGAGCGGGCGTACGTGAGTCCGTCGCGCGCCGCACGCCGTTCGGTCAAAGCACTGGTGCATAAGGATTCGCGGCCCTTTGCGCCGTGGCGAAGCGCGCCCGGCACCACGCTTTACCCAAATCTGATGGCCGCCTGCGTAATTGCGGCTTACATCTGTATTACCCGTTTAATTTGCCGCATTCGAGGAAGTCGTCGATCCGGCAGCCGCCGACGCGCCGGGCAGCGCCGCGCAAGGGCAGTCGGTCGCGCGTCCATCCAGCCCCTGACGATCATGTTTGAAGCTGGCGCGCGCCGTGCCGCTTTGCCAGTCGAGGCGAACAACATAGATACTGTCGAAGTCGTCGCTCTTCCAGTTCGGAACATCGGCGGCATTGCCGCCATGCGCGCTCAGCATCTGGCGCAATAGCTTCACGATCAGCTTGTGTTCCCACGCCACGACAATCAGCTTGTTGCGATTGGCCGGATCGACGAGCGCGGTGCCGAGCTGGTCGATCTGAGCGAAACCATAGGGCGTTTGCACCGGCATCTGGAACTGGATGGCGGTCGGCTCGATCGTCGCAAGCGGCCGGATGTAGTAGTAGGGCTTGCCGCCGTCGTCTTTTTGCTGGCCGGGATCGGGTGCGTAGATCGCATCCGGTTTGCCGAACTTGGCCGCGATCACCGCCGGCAAGGCCAGCGCGCGGTTGAGTCCCTGACAGTTGAGTTGTCCGTAGCCCTGGGCAGGCTTCTCACCGTGTCGCACGAACACGAGCGTTTCCGTCTGGCCGTCGGCCGCATGCGCGGTGGCTAGCGCCAGCACACCCGCGCACAAGCCGCCGATGGAGAGTGCGACGCCATGCAGAAATCCGCGGAAACGCTTCATAGGTGGCACCTGTACGAGCTTGGGAAGTCGCACGATTCTACTGCGGGCACGAATAAGCCATCGGCGCGATATCGAGGTGCTTACGCTTCCGCCACAAAACAAAGCGGGCGCCGTAGCGCCCGCTTTGTTTGCCCGAATGACCGCGCGCGACAATCAGTCGAGCGCCAGCTTCTGCGAACTGCCGCTGCGGCTTTCAGCGATGACCGGGTACAACACGCCCGCAATCACTGCGCCGAGGATCGGCGCAACCCAGAACAGCCACAACTGATCCATCGCCGCACCGCCGACGAAGAGCGCCGGGCCGGTGGAACGCGCCGGGTTCACCGACGTGTTGGTCACCGGGATCGAGATCAGGTGAATCAGCGTGAGGCACAGGCCAATGGCGATCGGTGCGAAGCCGGCGGGCGCGCGCTTGTCGGTCGCGCCGAGAATGACAAAGAGGAAGAAGCCGGTCATCACCACTTCGCAAATGAATGCCGCGGCGAGCGAGTAGTGGCCGGGCGAGCGCTCGCCATAGCCGTTGCTGGCGAAGCCGCTGGCGACGAGATCGAACCCGGGTTTGCCCGATGCGATGAGCGACAGCACCAGCGCACCCAGCACCGCGCCGATCACTTGCGCGACGATGTACGGCAGCAGATCGCGCGCCGGAAAGCGGCCGGCGATGGTCAGGCCGACGCTCACCGCCGGATTCAGATGGCAGCCGGAAATGTGGCCAATTGCAAAAGCCATGGTCAGCACGGTCAGGCCGAACGCGAGCGACACGCCCACGAAGCCGATGCCCAGACCATGAACCGGGCCGGCGAAGTTAGCGGCGAGGACGGCGCTGCCGCAGCCCCCGAGCACGAGCCAGAAGGTGCCGAACAACTCGGCAGCGAGGCGCTTTGACAACTGCATGGTTGGTAATCCTAAAAAGATGGAGGCTTCCGCTAGCACGCGCGGCTATGTCCGTCTGCATGCCTTGAACGCGCAATTTTAGGGAAAGGTGGCCAAATCAGGTGTCAAGAATTGTCAATGTGGTGTCGCCTTTACCTTTTTATTGCGAGATAAAGATACCGTTTTACAATTCACCGGTCTTAATAATTATCAGAGGATATCTTGCTAAATCGGTATTCTTGTCCATTGCGAATTTTTATAATTGCAGTTAGTCTGCGAGCCAATGAGTTCTAGAAAAGGGGAGAACCGGAATGTCTCAATATGCAGACCTCAAGGCGCAGATCGCCAAATTGCAGGCACAAGCAGAAGAAGCGCGCCGTACTGAAATCGACAATGTGGTCGCCGACATCCGCCAAAAGATCGCTGAATACGGTCTGACGGCTCAGGACCTCGGTTTTGCCGTCGCCGCCAAGCGCGGCCGCCCGCCCAAGAAGGCGCCGCTGCCGGCGAAATACCAGGATCCGAAGTCGGGCAATACGTGGAGCGGGCGCGGCAAACCGCCCAAATGGATCGTCGGTAAGAATCGCGAGCGCTTTCTGATTGGTGCTGCTTGAGCCGATTGCCGGTCGAGACGAAAGCCAACTGAAGGTTTATTGGTACTCGGTCTTTATTCGCTGAGCGCTAATCGGCGATGGAAGCGCATCCATGCCCGTATTAAAAAAGCCGCCCTCGAGGGGCGGCTTTTCTGGACAAAGAAGCGGGATAACCTGAAATTACCGCTCGCGCAAACGATTCACACGACGAATTGACTCACTATTGACCTACAAATCGGAAACGTCGTACGCGGCGGATTTCGTTACTCAAGCGGCTGAGCGAAAGTGCCCAGCCGCTTAGCTCGGCGTTTAGCCCACTGCGACTTGACGCAACACCGGGCGGCGCGTGGCTTCGATCAGTGCCGAATAGCCATCCACGTAATTCTGAGCCATCGTCTTCGAGCTGAAGCGGCGTTCGAACTGGGCCCGGATTTCGGTGCGCGACAGTTCGTCCAGGCGTTGCAGCGCCGCGACCGCGCCCTGCACGTCCTCAACGATGTAACCCGTCACGCCGTGGTCGATCACTTCCGGCACCGAACCGCGGTTGAACGCGATCACCGGCGTACCGCACGCCATCGACTCGATCATCACGAGGCCGAACGGCTCCGACCAGTCGATCGGGAACAGCAGCGCCTTGGCGCCGGAAAGAAACTCGGGCTTCTGCGCTTCATTGATCTCGCCGACGAACTCCACATGCGCCTGCGACAGCAGCGGCTCGATTTCACGCTTGAAGTATTCCTGGTCGACCTTGTCCACCTTGGCGGCGATCTTCAGCGGCAAACCGCTTTGTGCAGCGATCTTGATAGCTGTATCGACGCGCTTCTCGGGACAAATACGGCCGAGGAACGCCAGGTATTCCGGCTTCTTATGCGTCTGCGGCGTGAGCAGCTGCTCCGGCAAACCGTGGTAAACGGTGTTGAGCCAATTCGCTTGCGGTAGCGGCGCGCGTTGCGAATCGGAAATCGAGACCACCGGCACGTTGGAGAACGCATCGAACACCGGTTGCAGTTCCGGCAAGTCGAGGCGGCCGTGCAGCGTCGTCACGAACGGCGTGTCCATCGTGGTGAAGAGCGGGAACGGCATGTAGTCGAGGTGAAAGTGCAGCACGTCGAACTCATGCGCCACCTTGCGCACCTTTTCCATCATCAGGACGTGCGGAGCCAGCGCATCGCGAATCGTCGGATCGAGACGCAGCGCACGAGGCCAGCAGGCGTCGAGGTTGGCCGAAGTGACCGAGTCGCCGCTCGCAAACAGCGTAACGTCATGGCCGAGGTCGACCAGTGCCTCGGTCAGATACGACACGACGCGTTCGGTGCCACCATAAAGTTTCGGCGGGACAGCTTCATACAACGGCGCAATTTGTGCGATTCGCATGCGTTTTCTCCTAATCGGAACGGCATCGCACAGCGGCGCTCGAGTAGAGCGAGGAGCGAATGCCTGACGGACGGTTGGGCGCGGTAAGCCGCCGCCCGGGGGTGCTCCGAACCTGCATCGGGTAATCCCTTGGCTTCATTATCGGGATCGGCCGCGCTAATTCGAGTTATTTTTCAAACGCTTAATGTTGTTACAGCGCGAAACATGACCCGTTACAGGTCGTCGGAACGGCCATCCCGATAATCGGGAGAAATCACCGGTCGTATATTCGGACGCTGCAAAGCCATCAGCAAGGCGCGGGCCCGGGGTGTGGAGATCGGCTCCTACACGCGGCGTGTTGCAGAGAAGTGAAAACGTCTTATAATTCCTCCTCACCGCTGCACGGTGCGGACCGTGAGTCAATCAGACTCACCATTTAGTTCACATCATTGCCAGCAACCTCATCGATGCGCACGGAAAGTTTCTAAATTGCGCCTATGGGGTTCCATCAAGCCCTCTCCGACCCGCCTTTGTAGGAAAAATTCCTACACGAATGACGGATTAATCCGTCAATAAGGCTGGGTGTCTGTCCGATTTTCGTCCGCTCCCCCTTTCGCCACAATGCTCGCAAGACCAGAAACGAGCCGATTCGTGCGGTTTCAGTGCGCGCGTTCGAGCAAACGTTTCCGTAACGGCCTGACCAGCCAGATACACCCCGGGGGAATCATGAGCGCGACAAGCGATATGCTCAATGAGATCAGAGAAGTTAACCTGTCTTATCTCCTGCTCGCCCAGCGACTGCTGCGCGAAGACAAGCCGATGGGCATGTTTCGCATGGGGATTTCGGACCAGTTAGCCGATGTGCTCGCCAATCTGTCGTTGGCGCAGACCGTCAAGCTGGCGGCGTCCAATCAGGTGTTGTGCCGTTTCCGTTTCGACGACCATGCCGTGCTGTCCGCTCTGGCGGACAAAGGCAAATCCAGCGCCGTGGCTCAGGCGCATTCCGCGATCCTGATGGCAAGCCAGCCAGTCGAGCAACTCGGCTGATGGCACGTTGCATTCCAAACAAAGCGATCAGGACGGGGAAAACGCAAACGGATGGCCTATAAAAGTGTTGTGCTCGAAGTCAGGGAAATTACCCTGGCGATCGAACTGATCGAGCTTGGCGCGCGTTTGCAATTGCTGGAAGCGGAAACCAGCCTGTCGCGCGACCGGCTCATCAAGCTATATAAAGAACTGAAAGGGGTCTCGCCGCCCAAGGGGATGTTGCCCTTTTCGACCGACTGGTTCATGACCTGGCAGCCGAACTTTCACTCATCGCTGTTCTACAACATCTACCGGTTCATGGCCGATCATGGCGGCTGCCTGACGATCCAGTCGATCGTGAAGAGCTACCGGCTGTACCTGGAACACGTCCAGTTGCACGACGACGAGCCCGTGCTCAGTCTCACGCGCGCCTGGACGCTGGTGCGCTTCTTCGACTCCGGGATGCTGCAAATGACCGCCTGCTGCCGCTGCGGCGGACATTTTGTCGCGCATGCGCACGATCCGCAGCACGCATTCGTCTGCGGCCTGTGCCAGCCGCCCTCGCGCGCCGGTAAGACAAAGAAGTTTGCCGACGCCCGAGCCCGCGAGAGCCTCGCCGCCCTCGAAGCTTGACCCGGAAGGCGGCCGCCGGTGCGCGGTGCGCCTTCCATCTCCCATGCGGGGGGCCTTCCAGCCCGCCTGCGCGACGCCCGGTCCAGCCGGACCGGCCGCATCCGCCTCTGGTTTACACCGGAGCGACGAGCCGCTTTTCCGCCAAAGTTTTCCGCTTCGTTGCCGTAAACCAGATTAACGACGGTCACCGTCGCTTCTTTGTGAGGGCTCGGCAGTGCTGATTTTCGTGGGAACACTCGTGACGCTTTTGTCCGTTTTCGGCGGTTACGCGCTGGAAGGCGGCCATCTCGGCGCGCTGCTGCAGCCCGTTGAAGTGCTGATGATCGTCGGCGCCGGCGTCGGCGCATTCATTCTGGGTAACGGAATGAAGACGATCAAGGCCACGCTGCGCGTCATTCCAACCCTGTTCAAGGGCGCGAAGTACAACAAGGACGTCTATATGGAGCTGATGGCGCTCCTCTACGTCCTGCTGGCCAAGGCGCGCAAGGAAGGCACGCTGACGCTGGAAGCGGACATCGACGATCCGTCGAAGAGTCCGATCTTCACCCAGTACCCGAAGATTCTCGCCGACCATCACATCATCGAATTCCTGACCGACTACCTGCGTCTGATGGTGGGCGGCAACATGAACGCGTTCGAGATCGAAAGCCTGATGGACGAGGAGATCGAGACGCATCACCAGGAAGGCGAAGCGCCCGCTCACGCGCTGACCAAGGTCGGCGACGCAATGCCGGCGTTCGGGATCGTGGCCGCGGTGATGGGCGTGGTGCACACCATGGCCTCCGCCGACAAGCCGCCCGCCGTGCTCGGCGAGATGATCGCCCAGGCGCTGGTCGGCACCTTCCTCGGGATTCTGCTTTCGTACGGGCTGATCGGGCCGCTCGCGAGCGTCGCCGAACAGCGCGTGACCGAGTCGACCAAGATGTTCCAGTGCATCAAGGTGACGATTCTGGCCAGCCTGAACGGTTACGCGCCGGCGATTGCCGTTGAGTTCGGCCGCAAGGTGCTCTTCTCGACCGAACGCCCGTCGTTCGCCGAGCTGGAAGAGCACGTGCGCCGCGTCAAGGCCAAGTAAAGGGCGCCGGGAACCGAACCGATGAGCAAGGACAAAGACCGCGCCATTGTCGTCAAGCGCTCCGCGCCGGCCAAGAAAGGTCACCACGGCGGCGCCTGGAAGCTCGCGTATGCGGACTTCATGACCGCGATGATGGCGTTCTTCCTGCTGATGTGGCTGCTGAGCTCGGCCTCCACGGTGCAGTTGAAGGGCATTGCCGACTACTTCAACCAGCCGCTGAAGATCACGCTGTGGGGCGGCGACCGCAGCGCCGAGGACTCGAGCATTCTGAAGGGCGGCGGCCGCGATATCTCGACCGACGCGCAAGGCGTGACGCGCTCCACCGACGGTTCGAACAACCGCTCCGAGCGCAGCGTCTCGCACAACAACGAAGATTCGATGAAGCAGTTGCAGGGCGAGCTGGAACGTCGCGAGCAGGTCCGCCTGCACGATCTGCAGGTCAAGCTGATGGCCGCGATCGAGGCGAATCCGGTGCTGCGCCAGTTCAAGCAGCAGATCCGCATCGACTCCACGCTGACCGGCTTGCGCATCGAAATCGTCGATTCGCAGAAGCGGCCCATGTTCGCGACTGCGAAAGACCAGGTCGAGCCATATATGCGCGACATTCTGCGCGAAATCGGCCACACGCTGAACGACGTGCCGAACCGCATCATCGTGCAGGGCCACACCGACGCCGCGCAGTACGCCGGCGGCGAGAAGGGCTACAGCAACTGGGAACTGTCCGCGGACCGCGCCAACGCGTCGCGCCGCGAGCTGATCGCCGGCGGCATGGACGAAGCGAAGGTCATGCGCGTGCTCGGCCTCGCGTCGACGCAAAACCTGAACAAGGCGGACCCGATGGATCCGGAGAACCGCCGCATCAGCATCATCGTGCTGAACAAGAAGTCGGAGGAGGCGCTGAACCATGACGACTCCACCACGACCACCTTGTCGGACGACGCAGCCGGCTCCAAGCCGTTGCTGCAAAAGCTTGCGCAGCCGGTAACGGTTGCACCGAAGTTGCCGGCGGCAGCGCCGGCGGCCCAGTAACAGACAGCGATCGCCTCGCCCGTTCATGCGCCCTGCCGGCGCGGACGGAAGGGCGATCCATAGCGTACGTGCAGCGAGGTTTTCATGATCAGGCACATCCTGGCAATCGACGATTCGGCATCGATGCGGCAGATTCTCGCCGCCACGCTGACGACGGCAGGCTACGAGGTGACGCTCGCGGCGGACGGCGACGAAGGGCTCGAAAACGCGCTCGCCATGTCGTTCGATCTCGTGCTGACCGACCAGTACATGCCAGGCAAGACCGGCCTCGATCTGATCGCCGCGCTGCGCAACAACCCGGCTTACCAGGCCACGCCCATCCTCGTCCTCACGACGGAATCGGGCGAGCCGTTCAAGGAAGCGGCGCGGGCTGCGGGCGCGACCGGCTGGATCGAAAAGCCGCTCGACCCGGACATGCTGACCGAACTGGTGGCGGCGCTAGCCGAGCCAGATCACGCGTAAGCACTACCCATAGACCCAGTTATAGAAGCTCTCGACGCGGCGGCACGGCAGCCCAAGCCAAGACAGGAACTCTCGCGGTGACCCAGGCATGACACTCGACATCACTCAGTTCTATCAGACGTTCTTTGACGAAGCGGACGAACTGCTCGCGCAGATGGAGCAGTTGCTGCTCAATCTGGATATCGCCCACCCGGACCCTGAAGACCTCGCGGCAATTTTCCGCGCGGCGCACTCGATCAAGGGCGGCGCGGCAACGTTCGGTTTTACTGCGCTGACGGAAACGACCCACATTCTCGAATCGCTGCTCGACCGCGCGCGCAATAACGAACTCGTGCTGCGCAAGGACATGATCGACACGTTCCTCGAAACCAAGGACGTGTTGTCCGGCCAGCTCGCCGATTACCGCGCGAGCGCCGAGCCGGACGCGGCCACCGCGAAGGCAATCTGCGCGAAGCTCGAACGCCTGAACGCGGAGAGCCGCGACGGCGCGGCGCCGGCTGCGGCGGCCGTTGTCGCGAGCGCGGCACCAGTTGCAGCACAGGCAGTACAAGGCGGGACCCCGCCGGAGCACGTCGTCGAACAGGCGGTGCAGGCGGCGGGTGAATGGATTGACGGCGAACCGGCACAGACCGGGCAAGCCACGGGAGCCGGAGAAGAATCCGGCCCACATCTGAAAATTACGCTACGGGGCGTTGGTGAGAAGGACCAGGAACTGCTGGCCGAAGAGCTCGGCAACCTGGGCAACATCGTCGGGCAGGTCAAGAGCGGCGGCGATCTGACGCTGTGGCTCGCGACCGATGTGACCTCCGACGACATCATCGCCGTGTGCTGTTTCGTGATCGACGAAAGTCAGATCGTGATCGGCCGCGGCACCGCACCGGCGGACGACGCGCAGCAAGGCGAACCTGGAACGCCCGACGCTGCCGATTCGTCTCCGGCGCAAGCAGTACAGGCAACTCACGCGGGCCACGCAGCATCGTCGGCACCGGCGGCCGACACCGCTGCACCCGCATTAACCGCCGCGCACGGCCTGTTCGACGCACCGGCCGCGCCGGCGCATGCCGCGGCTCAACCCGCGGCGGCGCCGAGTGCACCGGCGCCGGCTCAGGCCAGCGCGGCAAGCGCAGCCGCGCCCGCCGAGCAGGACCGCAAGGCGGCACGCCCGGCTGCGGCAGCGGGCGGCGCGGAAGGCAGTTCGATTCGCGTCGGCGTCGAAAAGGTCGATCAGTTGATCAACCTGGTCGGCGAACTGGTGATCACGCAAGCCATGCTCGCGGAAACCACCAGCACGTTCGACCCGGCGCTGCACGACCGCCTGTTCAACGGCATGGCGCAGCTCGAGCGCAACGCGCGCGATCTGCAGGAAGCGGTGATGTCGATCCGCATGATGCCGATGGATTACGTGTTCAGCCGCTTCCCGCGTCTGGTGCGCGATCTGGCGGCGAAACTCGGCAAGGAAGTGGAACTCGTCACCTTCGGTCAGGCGACCGAACTCGACAAGAGCCTCATCGAACGGATCATCGATCCGTTGACTCACCTCGTGCGCAACAGTCTCGACCACGGCATCGAAACCGTGGAAGCGCGGCGCGCGGCGGGCAAGGATTCGACCGGCCAACTGGTGCTGTCGGCGGCGCATCACGGCGGCAACATCGTCATTGAAGTGAGCGACGACGGCGCGGGCCTGCGCCGCGACAAGATTCTCGCGAAGGCGGCCAAGCAGGGCATGCAGGTCAGCGAAACCATGACCGACGAAGAAGTCTGGAACCTGATCTTCCTGCCGGGCTTCTCGACGGCGGAGCAGGTCACGGACGTGTCGGGCCGTGGCGTCGGCATGGACGTGGTGAAGCGGAACATCCAGTCGATGGGTGGTCACGTGGAAATCACTTCGCACGCCGGCAAGGGCAGCACCACGCGCATCGTGCTGCCGCTCACGCTGGCAATTCTCGACGGCATGTCCGTCAAGGTCGGCAACGAAATTTTCATTCTGCCGCTGAACTTCGTGATGGAGTCGCTGCAGCCGCGAGCCGAGGACATCTACACGGTGGCCAACGGCGAGCGCGTGGTGCGGGTGCGCGGTGAATATCTGCCGCTCGTGGCGTTGCACGAAGTGTTCAACGTCGAAGGGGCGAAGCAGGAACCGACGCAAGGCATCGTCACCATCATGCAAACGGAAGGGCGCCGCTTTGCAATGCTGATCGACGAACTGGTGGGCCAGCAGCAGGTGGTCGTGAAAAACCTTGAAACGAACTACCGCAAGGTGCACGGCATTTCCGCCGCGACCATTCTCGGCGACGGCAGCGTCGCGCTGATCGTCGACGTGGCGGCGCTGAACCGCGAAACGCGCCACGCGCATGGCGCGATGAGTCTCGCATGATGTCCGTCACACTCGTCGTAACACTTACTCAACTCAATTCATCCCAACCGTTTGGGGGCTAACGTGGCAGAAGTCCAATCCATCAATTCGAGCGTCGCGAACGCGAGCGGTACGAATGGCCGCCGCGACGCGCAGCAGGCAGACGCCGGCGGTCAGGAGTTCCTCGTCTTCACGCTCGGCGCCGAAGAGTACGGCATCGACATTCTCAAGGTGCAGGAAATCCGCGGCTACGACAACGTGACGCGGATCGCCAATGCGCCTGAGTTCATCAAGGGCGTGATCAATCTGCGCGGCATCATCGTGCCGATCGTCGACATGCGCATCAAGTTCCATCTGGGCCGTGTCGAGTACGACCACCAGACGGTGGTGATCATCCTGAACGTCGCGCATCGCGTGGTCGGGATGGTGGTGGACGGCGTCTCGGACGTACTCACGCTCGCCACCGACCAGATCATGCCGGCGCCGGAATTCGGCGCCACGCTGACGACCGAGTACCTCACGGGTCTGGGCACCGTCGACGGCCGCATGCTGATCCTGATGGACATCGAGAAGCTCATGACCAGCCGCGAAATGGCGCTGATCGAAACGCTCGGCGTCTAACGCGGCAGCCTTCACGAAACGATTGGGACAGGGAGCATCTAAATGCTGAGCAGGTGGTCGATTCGCACGTCGTTGACGATGGTGGGGATCATTCTGGTCGCGCTGACCGTGGCGGTCGGCGTGCTTGGGCTGACCGCGCTGAATCGCGCGAGCCAGTCGCTCGACCGCATTGCGCGCGGCGATCTGGCCGCCATCCATGCACTCGACGATGCTTCGTCGTACCTGCTGCGCTCGCGCGTGTCGCTGGATCGCTTCAACGCGTTGAGCGCGTCGGGCGACACGGAGCAGGCGAAGAAGGTGCTCGATCGTGCGCAGGAGTTGTACGGTAAGGGCAATCAAAGCTGGCAGGCGTATCTCGACGCGCCCAAGAACGGCGTCGAGCAAGCGCAGCTGGACGAACTGCTGGCGCGTCGCACGGCGCTGATGCGTGACGGCCTGGAGCCGGAGTTCGCCGCGCTGCGCGCGAACGATCTGGCCGCCTACCACGCGATCGCGGATACGAAGATCAGCCCGTGGTTCGTGTCTTACGACAACGCCGCGTCCGCTGTCGTCAAGAGCTTGCAGCAGCACGCTGTGGATCAGCAGGCGAGCGCGCAATCGAACATCTCGCTGATGACGACGCTGATCATCGCCGTCACCGTGCTCGCGCTGCTGGTGGTGGTGGGCATCCGCTTCGCGCTGCGCGGCCTGATCGTGCAGCCGCTCGCCGACGCGACGGCGTGCTTCGAGCGCATCGCCTCGGGCGATCTGTCCGAATCGATCAACGTCTTCAGCCGCAATGAAATCGGGCGGCTGTTCGCCGGCATCAAGCGCATGCAGGACAGCATGTCGACGATGGTGAGGGCGGTTCACAGCAGCACGGAATCGATCGACACCGGTGCGCGCGAAATCGCAATGGGCAACACCGACCTGTCGCAGCGCACCGAACAACAGGCCGCCTCGTTGCAGGAAACCGCGTCGAGCATGGAGCAGTTGACCGGCACGGTACGGCAGAACGCCGAGAACGCGCGTCAGGCGAGCCAGCTGGCCGTCAATGCCTCCGACATCGCCACGCGCGGCGGCGACGTGGTGAGCCAGGTCGTCACGACCATGCAGGACATCGCGAGCAGTTCGAACAAGGTCGTCGACATCATCGGCGTGATCGAAGGCATTGCCTTCCAGACCAATATTCTCGCGCTGAACGCGGCGGTCGAAGCCGCGCGCGCCGGCGAACAGGGCCGCGGCTTCGCGGTGGTGGCGGGCGAAGTGCGCAGCCTCGCGCAGCGCAGCGCGAGTGCCGCGAAGGAAATCAAGGAACTGATCGGCGACTCCGTCGACAAGGTGCAAAGCGGCTCGGCACTGGTCGGCCGCGCCGGTACGACGATGGACGAGATCGTGCAGGCCGTGCGCCGCGTGACCGACATCATGGGCGAAATCAGCGCGGCGTCCGAAGAGCAGTCGGGCGGCATCGAACAGGTGAATCGCGCGGTCGTGCAGATGGACGAAGTCACCCAGCAGAACGCCGCGCTGGTCGAACAGGCGGCGGCCGCGGCGGCCTCGCTCGAAGATCAGACGCGTCAGTTGCAGGCCGTGGTGAACGGCTGGAAAGTGGCCGGCGGCGCGGTGAATAAGAGCGCGGCGGCAACGCGTTCGCAATCGGGGGCGTCCCGTGTGACCGGCAGCAAGAGCAAGCCGGCGGGCAAAGCCGCACCGCATGCGTCCGCGAACGGCGGCGCAGCGCATCCGGCAGCTAGCACGGCGCATCCGGCGGCAAACACAGCATCGGCTTCGGGCAGTCACGATGCCGGCGCCGCACGCGTCGAACCGGCGCTGAAGCCGAAGACGGCCCGTGCGGGATCCGAATCCGCAGCACGTCCGGTCGCGGCAAGCGCGGCCTCGGCGGGCTCGGACGCGGACTGGGAAACATTCTAGGACGTGGCACAAAGACATGCGGTCATTCGGCATCTCGCTCCATGAGGAGCGAATCATCGAAGCACGCTTTATCAGCGTGTCGCGGGCCGACTGCGTGTTGGAGAAGCTCGCGGGCGGGCGCGACCCCGCGAACACAATCCCTTCTTTTCGAGGCGATGCCTTGGCAGGAAAGCGGGATGGCTCGTATCGCAGGCAGGAACTTTCATGATGGCAACGCGCGCACAGCAACGTCCCGTTGGGGCAGAGCCGGTTAGATCCGGTGAGCAGGCACGGGACTTCGAATTCACGTCGGCGGACTTCGCTCGCATTCGCGAACTGATTCACCGCAGCGCGGGCATTTCGCTGTCGGATCACAAGCGCGACATGGCGTACAGTCGTCTGGCGCGCCGTCTGCGTGCCCGCGGGCTCGACACCTTCAAGCAGTATCTCGATCTGCTCGAAGCGGAAAACGATCCGGCCGAGTGGGAAGCCTTCACCAATGCGCTGACCACCAACCTGACGGCGTTTTTCCGCGAGGCGCATCACTTTCCGATCCTCGCCGAATTCGTGCCGCGCCGTCCGCAGCCGGTTTCGGTATGGTGCTCGGCGGCTTCGACCGGTGAAGAGCCGTACTCGATTGCGATGACGCTGATCGAAGCGCTCGGCGACAGCGGCGCGCGTCAGGCCTCGGTGCTCGCCACCGACATCGACACCCAGGTGCTGGCCAAGGCCGAAGCCGGCACGTACCAGTTCGATCAGGTGAAGCATCTCTCGCCGGAGCGGCTGAAACGCTTCTTCCTGAAGGGCACCGGCGCGCATGCCGGCATGGTCAAGGTGCGCCCGGAAGTGCGCGCGCTGGTGCGCTTCGAGCAACTGAACCTCACCGATCGCGATTACCAGTTGCGCTCGCAGTTCGACGCGATCTTCTGCCGCAACGTGATGATCTATTTCGACAAGCCGACGCAAGCGCAAGTGCTCGCGCGCTTCGAACCGCTGATGAAGTCGGGCGGCCTGCTGTTCGCCGGCCACTCGGAGAACTTCACGTACGTCACGCAGGCGTTCAAGCTGCGCGGCCAGACCGTCTACGAGCTGACGCGTGACGCGACCGGCGTGCGCACGCCGGCGCGCGCGACGGCAACGGCGGCGCATCACACGACGAACGGGGTGACCGTATGAGCAGCGCCCTGCCGATCGCCACCAATCTGTATTTCGACAACCACTTCCAGCGCCCCGGCGTGAAGTTGTTGCCGAACGAGTTTTACACCACGCACGAAGACATGGTGCTGGTCACCGTGTTGGGCTCGTGCGTCGCGGCCTGCATCCAGGACCGCACGGCCGGTATCGGCGGCATGAATCACTTCATGTTGCCCGACGACGGCGCGGACGTCGCGCAGGCCGCATCGGATTCGATGCGCTACGGCGCCTACGCGATGGAAGTGCTGATCAATGAATTGATCAAGGCCGGCGGCCGGCGCGAGCGCTTCGAAGCCAAGGTGTTCGGCGGCGGCGCGGTGCTAGCCGGCATGACGACGATGAACATTGGCGACCGCAACTCGGAGTTCGTGCGCCGCTATCTGGCGCTGGAAAAAATCCGCATTGTCGCCGAGGACTTGCAGGGCTCGCATCCGCGCAAGGTGGCGTTCATGCCGCGCACGGGCCAGGTGATGGTGAAGAAGTTGCGCCTGCAGCAGGAAGCGGGCGTGGCCGAGCGCGAACAGGCGCTGATGCGGCAAAGCGCCGAAGCGCGCGCCGAGCGGCTCGCCGCGGCGCGCAAGCGGGTGGAACTGTTCTCGACGCCGGCCGCGTCGAGAGCCAAGGTCGAACTGTTTTCGACGCCCGCCACCGCCCGCCCGAAGATCGAGCTGTTCGGCTCGTCTGCGGGCGCGGCAGCGGGAACAGCGGCTACCGCAGCGGGCAGTCCGGGCGCAGCGAAGCCGCGCATCGAACTGTTCGGCGCAGGCCCGCGCCCGCTTAATTCAAACAACGCCAGAACTACAGAGGAGGCGTGAGCGCTGTGCAAAAGATCAAAGTACTGTGCGTCGACGATTCGGCGCTGATCCGCAGCCTGATGACGGAAATCATCAATGGCCAGCCGGATATGACGGTGGTGGCGACCGCACCCGACCCGCTGGTCGCGCGCGAACTCATCAAGCAGCACAATCCGGACGTGCTGACGCTCGACGTCGAAATGCCGCGTATGGATGGCCTCGACTTCCTCGAGAAGCTGATGCGTCTGCGGCCGATGCCGGTCGTGATGGTCTCGTCGCTGACCGAGCGCGGCAACGAAATCACGCTGCGCGCGCTGGAACTCGGCGCGGTCGACTTCGTCACCAAGCCGAAGGTTGGCATTCGCGACGGCATGCTCGATTACTCGGAAAAGCTCGCCGACAAGATTCGCGCGGCCGCTCGCGCACGCGTGCGCCAGGCCGCGCCTGCGCAGCACGCGGCGGCGCAGGCCGCGCAGGCGCCGGTCGGCGCCGCGCCGCTCTTCAACAATCCGCTGCTCAGTACCGAGAAGCTGATCATCGTCGGCGCGTCGACGGGCGGCACGGAAGCGATCCGCGAAGTGCTGGTGCCGCTGCCGCCGGACGCACCCGCGGTGCTGATCGCGCAGCATATGCCGCCGGGCTTCACAAAATCTTTTGCACAACGCCTCAATGGTTTGTGCCGGATTACCGTTAAAGAGGCAGAGCACGGCGAACGCGTGCTGCCCGGACATGCGTATATCGCGCCTGGGCACGCTCATCTGTTGCTTGCCCGTAGTGGCGCGAACTATATTGCTCACCTGTCGGACGAGCCGCCGGTGAACCGGCATCGTCCGTCGGTGGACGTGCTGTTCCGTTCGGCCGCGCAGCATGCGGGCAAGAACGCGGTCGGCGTGATTCTGACCGGGATGGGGCGCGACGGCGCCGCCGGACTGCTGGACATGAAAAAAGCAGGGGCGTACACCCTTGCGCAGGACGAAGCGAGCTGTATCGTGTTCGGCATGCCGCGTGAAGCGATTGCGCTCGGCGCGGCGGACGAGATCGCAGCGTTGCCGGAAATGAGCCGGCGCGTGATGGCGCGTCTCTCGGCAATGGGCGACCGCGTTCAACGGGTATGATGCGCGCCGGTAGGATTTGAGGCGTTAGTTTGAGGCGGACAGGCGCCGCACCATGGATCAAGCAAAGGGAATGAAATGGATAAGGGAATGAAGATTCTGGTTGTTGACGACTTTCCGACGATGCGCCGGATCGTTCGCAATCTTCTCAAAGAGCTCGGCTACTCGAACGTCGACGAGGCGGAAGACGGTCAGGCCGGTCTCGCGCGTTTGCGCGGAGGTACGTATGACTTCGTGATCTCCGACTGGAACATGCCGAACCTCGACGGTCTGGCCATGCTGAAGGAAATTCGCGCCGACGCCAACCTCACGCACCTGCCGGTGCTGATGGTGACGGCTGAATCGAAGAAGGAAAACATCATCGCGGCGGCGCAGGCCGGCGCGAGCGGTTATGTCGTCAAGCCGTTCACGGCCGCGACGCTCGACGAGAAGCTCAACAAGATTCTCGAGAAGATGGCCAAGACCGGGAGCTGATGTGAATCTGCCGACCAACGCGCAAGGCGCCGACGCGGTCAACGAGAGCGGCGACTTCGCGTCCGACCGCATCCTCGCCCGCATTGGACAACTGACGCGCACGCTGCGTGACTCGATGCGCGAGCTCGGGCTCGACAAGCATGTCGAGCGTGCGGCCGAAGCCGTGCCCGATGCCCGCGACCGTCTGAAATACATCGCGAATATGACGGAGCAGGCCGCCGAGCGCGTCCTGTCCGCAATTGACGTCGCCAAGCCGATCCAGGAGCAGCTGCGGAAAGACGCGGGCGAACTCGACGCGCGTTGGGAGCAGTGGTATGCGGCGCCGATCGAGCGCGAGGAAGTGCGCGCGCTGATGAACGACACGCGGACCTTCCTGCGCGGTGTGCCCGACGCGACCAGCGCGACCAACTCGCAGCTGATGGAGATCATGCTGGCGCAGGACTTCCAGGATCTGACCGGCCAGGTCATCAAAAAGATCACGGATGTCGTGTACCTGATCGAGCAGCAGTTGCTCGGCGTGCTGGTCGAGAACATCGCGCTCGAACGGCGCGAGCAGTTCGCGGCGAACGCGGCGGCGCTGGCGGCCGAAGTCTCGCCGACCGGCAGCCCCGAACATCTGCTGAACGGTCCGCAGATGAATCCGGAAGGTAAAACGGACGTGGTGCAGGACCAGTCGCAAGTCGACGATCTGCTGGCAAGCCTCGGCTTCTGACCTGCCGGGGTCATAGCACGTCGCGGCGGCCCGCCATGGGCGCGCCAGATCGAACCAGTACGCATAGCAAGCCGCGCGCCCGCGCCGGCTTGCTGTCTACCGACACAAACCACAGGCATACTACGAGCTCAAGCAGCGGCACGGCGCTCCGGTGACGACACACACCGGTCGGTAGCACGATGGGGAAAAACCCTCCGCAGTGCAACCGCAGCGGTGCCGTATGATCTGCACACATGCAGCCGGTTTGCACGACGTGCGAATCGAGCAGCAGCTCGGGAGGAGCCTCGTCATGTGGAGTTGTGTACGCCGCGCCGGGATCGTTACGGCGCTTGCCTTGCCATGTTCGCTCATCGCCGTGCAGTCCGCTCATGCGGGACTGGGCGGCGCCCCCATGACGCCGCCCACGGGCTCGTCAGTTTCAACTCGTACCATCCAGCCCGGCAGCAGCGCCGCCAATGCGGCGCAGGGCGTGATGCGTTCAGCATCGAACGCTGCGTCTTCCACTTCCACTTCCCCGTCCTACACCGTGCGTGAGACGGCGCTCGGCAACGGCACCGTGGTCCGCGAATATCTCGCCGCGAACGGCTCCGTCTTCGGCATTGCATGGCGCGGCCCGCAAATGCCGGATCTGAACGATCTGCTCGGCAGCTATTTCCCGCAGTACGTGGCCGGCGTGAAGGCGGTGCGCGCGGCGCGCGGCGGCGGCCGCGGCCCTGTCTCGGTCGACCAGAGCGGCCTCGTCGTGCGCTCCGGGGGCCATATGGGCTCGTTCAACGGCCAGGCGTGGCTGCCCCCGGCGCTGCCCGCCGGCGTCAGCGGTTCAGACATCCAGTAATAGCGAGGACGAAACATGCGAACCAAGCATATTGCTGTGAAGCTCAAGGGCTGGATGCAGGCCGTCGCGGCCTTGGCGTTGGTGTCGGCGCTCGTTGCATGCGGCGGCGGTGGCGATTCCAATAACAATTCGTCGAACGCGCTGAACGGCGGCTCGCTGCCGCCGAGCCCGACCCAGCAGCCAATCGCCGCGAACGCGGCGAACACCGTGCCCATCACGGTCGGCCGGGGCGTGACCGGCATCGTCAATATCCCGACGGTCAGTGTGACGGTTTGCGCGCCCGGCTCGACCTCGAATTGTCAGACTATTAACAATATCCAGGTCGATACGGGTTCGTACGGACTGCGCGTGGTCAGTTCGGCTTTCAACGGCTCGCTGCTCAGTGCGTTGCCGGTCAGCACCGTCGGCGGCGCGCAGCTTGCCGAGTGCGCGACGTTCGCGGATGGCTTCACGTGGGGCACGGTGCGCACCGCGACCATCGCGATCGGCGGCGAGAGAACGACGGCGGCGATTCCGATGCAGATCATCGGCGACAAGGATTCGAGCACGGTGCCCACGAGCAGTTGCGGCAACGGCTCGGACGAAAACACCGCCAGCGATCTCGGCGCGAACGGCATTCTCGGCATTGGCACGTCGCCTACCGATTGCGGTGTGACCTGCGTGGATGCTGGGACGGCGGCCAACTTCAGCAATTACTTCGCCTGTCCGAACGGCGCGTCTTGCGCCCGCACGGCGGTGCCGCTCGCGCAGCAGGTGGCCAATCCGGTCCCGTTCTTCCCGGTCGACAAGAACGGCGTGATCGTGCAGATGCCGCCGGTGTCGAATACCGGCGCGCCGTCGGCAACCGGCACACTGGTGTTCGGTGTCGGCACGCAGTCGAACAATGCGCTCACCGGGGTCCAGGTCTTTACCACCGACGCTTTCGGCGACCTGGACAACAGCGTGTTCAACGGCACGACGGTGCAAGCCTTCCTCGATTCGGGCTCGAACGCCTACTTCTTCGGCGATAGCTCCCTCGCGCAGTGCGGCAGCAACTTCGCGGGCTTTTACTGCCCGTCGTCGGCGCAAACGCGGACGCTGACGCTGGTCGGGCTGAACAACACGCAGGCGAGCGCCAGCATCGGCATCCTGAGTGCGTCGACGCTGTTCGGCAACGGCAGCAACTACGCGTTCAACGACCTGGCAGGGCAGATCGGCGGCAACAGCAGCTTCGATCTGGGCTTGCCGTTCTTCTACGGCCGCCACGTGTACTACGGCATCGATCAAACCGCGAACGGCGGTCAGGCGCCTTTCGTGGCGTTCTGATCGAAGCGCCGCACTGAAGGCTGAGGCGGGACCGACGCTCGCGCGAGACCTGCGCGAGCGTCCGGTCCGGCCGCGAGCGGTGGCTTTGCGCGGATCGATCACTGATCGGCCGCGAAAACCTGCCCGCGCCGGCGCGCTTACACTGAGCACGCCGCGCCGTCCCGGCACGCTCGCGTCGACCACACAGTCTCGTCGCGGCGCAGCCAGCAAGCCCGACCGGCCGGCTTCCCGGCTGTTCCATCCCTCGAAATACCCCCCTTTCTCCGCCCTTATCCGCCGATCGGTGCTTGCGTCGAGCGGGAATAATCGCTCTCACTGGAAAGAGGCGCCGTGCCTCAGCCGACTGGAGAGCTTTTGTGGCAGAGGATAGCGACCTCGAAAAAACCGAATCAGCCACTCCCCGGCGCCTGCAGAAGGCGCGCGAGGAAGGGCAGATCGTGCGTTCGCGGGAGCTGTCCACGTTTGCCCTGCTGGCGGCGGGCTTCTTCGGCGTGTGGGGGATGTCCGGCAGCATCGGCGAACATTTGCAGAGCATGCTGCGCGCGGCCTTCACGTTCGATCACGCCAGCGCGTTCGAAACCCGCCGCATGATGATCGGCGCGGGCGTGGCGAGCCGCGAAGGGCTCTACGCGCTGTTGCCGATTCTCGGTTTCACCGGCGCGGCCGCCTTGTTCGCACCGATGGCGCTGGGCGGCTGGCAGTTGTCGGCGAAAGGCCTCGAACCGAAGTTCAACCGCCTCAATCCGATCGCCGGCCTCGGCAAGATATTTTCGATCAACGGACCGATCCAGCTCGGCATGTCGCTCGCGAAGACGCTGGTGGTGGGCGTGATCGGCGGCACCGCGGTCTGGAATCGCCGCGAGGAGATTCTCGCGCTGGCCACCCAGCCGCTGCATCTCGCGCTTGCCAACACCGTGCATCTGATCGCCGTGTGCTGCGGCATGACGGTGGCGGGCATGTTCGTCGTCGCCGCGATGGATGTGCCGTATCAACTGTGGCAATTCCACAAGAAGCTGCGCATGACGAAGGAAGAAGTGAAGCGCGAACACCGCGAAAGCGAAGGCGATCCGCACGTCAAAGGCCGGATTCGCCAGCAGCAGCGCGCGATTGCCCGTCGCCGCATGATGACCAACGTGCCGAAGGCCGACGTGGTGGTGACCAACCCGACGCACTTCGCCGTGGCGCTGCAATACACCGACGGCGAGATGCGCGCGCCGAAGGTGGTCGCCAAAGGCGTGAACCTCGTGGCGGCGCGAATTCGCGAAATCGCCGCCGAAAACAACGTGCCGTTGCTGGAAGCGCCGCCGCTCGCGCGGGCGCTGTATCACAACGTCGAACTGAACCGCGAGATTCCGGGCCCGCTGTATGGCGCGGTCGCCGAAGTGCTCGCGTGGGTGTACCAGTTGCGGCGCTTCAAGACCGAAGGCGGCGACGTGCCGCTCGCACCGACCGAACTCGACGTGCCCGCGGAACTCGACAAGGGCGGCGTATCGGACGACGAAGCCGAGCAGGAAGCCGCCGACACGCTCAACCCCGCTGTCAACCCAGATAACGACGACGCTTCAGGAGCCTCCGCATGAACGCTCGCGCCGGTTTCCTCGCCCGACGGCCGGATGCCTTGAGCAGCACCAATTTACGCGCCCTCGCCGGGCCGGTGCTGATCTGCATGATCCTCGGCATGATGATTTTGCCGTTGCCGCCGTTCCTGCTGGATCTGCTGTTCACCTTCAACATCGCGCTGTCCGTGATGGTGCTGCTCGTCAGCATGTACACGATGAAGCCGCTCGACTTCGCCGCATTCCCGAGCGTGCTGCTGTTCTCGACCTTGCTGCGCCTCTCGCTGAACGTGGCGTCCACGCGGGTCGTGCTGCTCGAAGGCCACACCGGTCCCGACGCGGCCGGCCAGGTGATCGAGTCGTTCGGCCACTTCCTCGTGGGCGGCAACTTCGCGGTCGGTATCGTCGTCTTTATCATTTTGATGGTGATCAACTTCATGGTGATCACCAAGGGCGCGGGGCGGATCGCGGAAGTGTCCGCGCGCTTCACGCTCGATGCGATGCCCGGCAAGCAGATGGCGATCGACGCCGACCTGAACGCCGGCCTCATCAACGAAGAACAGGCCAGGAAGCGCCGCGCCGAAGTCTCGCAGGAAGCCGAGTTCTACGGCTCGATGGACGGCGCGAGCAAGTTCGTGCGCGGCGATGCGATCGCCGGTTTACTGATCATGGTGATCAACATCGTCGGCGGCTTGATCGTCGGGATGGTCCAGCACGGCATGGACTTCGCGTCCGCGGGCAAGAACTACACGCTGCTGACGATCGGTGACGGCCTCGTCGCGCAAATTCCGTCGCTGGTGATTTCGACGGCGGCCGGTGTGATCGTCTCGCGCGTCGCGACCAACGAGGACATCGGCACGCAGCTTACCGGCCAGTTGTTCACGAATCCGCGCGTGCTGGTGATCACCGGCTGCATTCTCGTGCTGATGGGCCTGATTCCGGGCATGCCGCACTTCGCGTTTCTGATTCTCGGCGGCGGTCTGATCCAGCTCGGCCGCACGATGAAAAAGCGCGCCGACGATCGCAAGAACACCACGGCACTCGTCGATGTCGCGCCGGCGGCGATGGCGCCGGTCGAAAACACCGAAGCGAGCTGGGACGACGTGACGATGATCGACACGCTCGGCCTCGAAGTCGGCTACCGGCTGATTCCGCTCGTCGACAAGAACTCGGACGGCGAACTGCTCAAGCGGATCAAGAGCATCCGCAAGAAGTTCGCGCAGGAAATCGGCTTTCTGCCGCCGGTCATTCATATCCGCGACAACCTGGAGTTGCGGCCGAACGGCTATCGCATCGCGCTCAAGGGCGTCGAAGTGGGCGTCGGTGAAGCGTATCCGGGCCAGTGGCTGGCGATCAATCCAGGCCAGGTCTCCGCCGCTCTGCCGGGCACGCCGACGCAGGATCCCGCCTTCGGCTTGCCGGCCATCTGGATCGATACGAACCTGCGCGAACAGGCGCAGGTGTACGGCTACACGGTGGTCGATTCGAGCACTGTGGTGGCGACGCACCTGAATCACCTCGTGGTCACGCACGCGTCGGAACTGCTCGGCCGCCGGGAAGTGCAGGCGCTGCTCGAGCGGATGCAGAAGGACACGCCGTCGCTGGTCGACGATCTGGTGCCGAAGTCGCTGCCGCTCACCACGCTGCAAAAGGTGCTGCAAAACCTGCTGGAAGAAGGGGTGCCGATTCGCGACATGCGCACGATCCTCGAAGCGCTCTCCGAACACACGCCGAAGATCACCGACGCGCACGATCTCACCGCCGCCGTGCGCCTCGCGCTAGGTCGCGCGATCACGCAGCAGTGGTTCCCGGGCATTGGCGACATGCAGGTGATGGGCCTCGATTCGAATCTCGAGCGGGTGCTCTCGCAGGCGCTCTCGACCGGCTCCAATCCGGGTCTCGAGCCGGGCCTTGCGCACACGCTGCTGAACGAAACCCAGAAGGCGATGACGCGTCAGCAGAACCTCGGGCTCGCGCCCGTGCTGCTCGTGCAGCACGCGTTGCGGCCGATGCTCGCGCGTTTCCTGCGCCGCAGCCTGCCGCAGCTGAAGGTGCTGTCGTATGCGGAAGTGCCCGACACGCGCAATATCAAGGTGGTGAATCTGATCGGCGCGCACGGCTGACGCGGCCAGCTCACCGCGGCCTGCTCCCGGCCAATGTCTCTTGCCGGCGCTCATCGAGCGCCGGTTTTCATTTCGGCGCCTGACTTTTCATGCCGCGAGCGGACGGCGGAGTCCATGCCGCGTTCGCGAAAGCGCCGCCGCGCGCGCGGGAAAGACATGTTTAAAACCGCCGTGCGCATGACTTGCGGCGCGTTTCCATCGCCCGAATTGCCCACGTTTAACGGTCTTTATCCATCGATCGTGACTCGACGGGTTTCGCAATAATGATCTCAATGGGAAGCGGTATGTTGCCGGTCCGTTAGTCCGTTTACCTCATCGGGGGTCCAGCTTGAACATTCGTAAATTTGTCGGTGCTACCAGTCGTGATGCGCTGCGTCTCGTGCGCGAAGCGTTGGGCGCGGATGCCGTCGTACTGTCCAATCGCACGATGGACGACGGCAGCGTCGAGATCGTCGCACTGGCCGACAGCGACCTCGCCGCCATCACGCCGAAGGTTCCGCGCGCCGGCGCCGGCGCAACGCAGGCTGGATCGATGAATGTCATGGCTGGACAACCGGCGCTCGCCGCACCGCGCGCCATGCCGGCAACATCGGCGATGCAGGCGAATCCGTATGCGAGCGGCATGCCCGATGTGTTCTCGTCGGTGTTCGGCGCAAGCCCGGAAGCGGGCGCGGAGAATGCGGGCAACAGCTCGGTCCACGCCAATTCCAGCCACGCCGATGAAGACGCGAGCGACGCACCGGCCGCCATCATGAAGCCGGCCGCGAACGCGCCGAAGGCCGCATCGGCGGGCACGCCCAAAGCGCTGCCAGCCGCGCCGGTGAAGGCAGCGGCACCGGTCAAGCCAGCAGCGGCGTTGCCGTCGCAACCGATCGCCCTCGAACAACCGAGCGCCCGCGCCGCGGCGTCACGTCTCACCGAAGACATCCGCGCCGATCTGCTCAAAGCGGCCGGCGTACCGGCCGCGCCGAGCGCGCCGAGCTCCAATGCGCAAACGCCGCGCACGATGGCCGAATCGAATCCATGGTTGATCGACCACGCGCGCCGCATCGCCGCCGAACAGCAGCCGCAAGGCGCATACAGCGCGCGCCCCGCGGCGATGACGCCGGCCGCCGCGATGGCCAAGGGTCTCGGCGCCGCCGTCGAGCCGGGCAAGACCCCCGCGCCGCAAGCCGTCGACACGCCCGACTGGGCGCGCGAAGGCGCGCAAGCCGCCGCGCGCCGCGCCGCGCAAAAAAACGCACCCGCGCCGTCCTCGAGCGATGACGCCCGCACGCCCGCTTCGGTCGCCGAAGCTATCAAGGCGCGCATGGAACAGGTCGTCAACGACACCGTGATGAGCGAACTGTCGTCGATGCGCGGGATGATGGAAGAACACTTCGCCGGCTTGCTGTGGGGCGAGCGCCAGCGCCGCAATCCGGTGCGCGCCTCGCTCACCAAGCATCTGTTCGCCGCCGGTTTCTCCGCGCAGCTCGTGCAGATGATGGTCGACAACCTGCCGGACGACGTCGAGAACATGGAAGGCGGCATGGACTGGGTCCGCTCGGTGCTCGATTCGAACCTGCCGGTGATGGAAGACGAAGACGCGCTGATGGAGCGCGGCGGTGTGTTCGCGCTAATGGGCCCGACGGGCGTCGGCAAGACGACGACCACCGCCAAGCTTGCCGCGCGCTGCGTGATGCGCTTCGGCGCCAGCAAGGTCGCGTTGCTCACCACCGACAGCTACCGGATCGGCGGCCACGAACAACTGCGCATCTTCGGCAAGATTCTCGGCGTTTCGGTGCACGCAGTGAAGGACGGTGCCGACCTGCAACTCGCGCTCTCCGAACTGCGCAACAAGCACATCGTGCTGATCGACACGATCGGCATGAGCCAGCGCGACCGCCTCGTCTCCGACCAGATCGCAATGCTGTGCCACGCTGGTCAGCCGGTGCAGCGCCTGTTGCTGCTCAACGCAACGAGTCACGGCGACACGCTCAACGAAGTCGTGCAGGCCTATCAGCGCGCGCCCGATCAACAGCCGCTCGCCGGCTGCATTCTGACCAAGCTCGACGAAGCCACCAATCTAGGCGGCGTGCTCGATACGGTGATCCGCTACAAGCTGCCGGTGCACTACGTGTCGACCGGTCAGAAGGTGCCGGAGAACCTGTACGTCGCGACGAGGAAATTCCTGATCAAGAGCGCCTTCTGCATACCGCGCGACAACTCGCCATTCGTGCCACACGACGACGACATTCCGGCTTTGCTGTCCGCTTTGTCCGCGCGTTCCACGTCCGAGTTGCACGAGGTCCGCTTTGGATAAGCTCATCTCCGATCAGGCAGAAGGACTGCGGCGGATGTTGGCTCGCAGCGGCTCGCGCGTGATTGCGGTGACGAGCGGCTCGGCCGGTGTCGGCTCGACGACGACGGTGGTGAACCTCGCCGCCGCGCTGGCGCAGCAAGGTAAAGACGTGCTGGTAATCGACGAATGCCTCGGCGAGAAGTCGGTGAGCGCGATGCTCGGCGGCGTGCGCGGCGCAGGCAATTTCGCCGCCGTGATGCGTGGCGAGATGACGCTCGACGACGCCGCCGCGCGGCACGCGCTCGGCTTCTCGGTGCTGGCCGCCTCGCGTCCTAACCGGGAAGGCCATACGGCTGCGGAGTTCGGTGTGGTGTTGCGGGGCTCCGCCGATGTCGTGCTGATCGACGCGCAACTCGATCCGCAAGGCCACCTGTCGGCGCTCGCGATGCAGGCGCACGACGTGATGATCGTCACGCGCATGGCCGCGCAGGCGATCACCGACGCGTACGCATGCATGAAGCGCCTGCACTACGGGCACGCCATCGCGCAGTTCCGCGTGCTGGTGAACCACGTGCAGAGCGTGAACGACGCCCATACCGCGTTTGCAAACCTGGCCGGCGTGGCCGGGCGCTACCTGACGGTGGCGCTGGAAGACGCCGGTTGTATTGCCGCCGACGGGCGGATGGCGCGAGCCCTGGAGTTGTCGCGTTGTGTCGTCGATGCGTTTCCATCGACACCGGCTGCGCGCGACTTCCGGCACCTCGCGGCCGAATTGCAGTACTGGCCGATGCGGCCAGCGATGTCGTCGCAAACGCCGTGGATGGCGCCTGCGACAGTTACAGCGGCGCAACACGCCGACCAACCGTCTGCGCAGCACGCCTAGAGGCGGCACAAGGACAAGGGGAGCACGATGTACAACGCTCAGGGAAAGATTTCCCAAGCCGAAGTTCTGACGAAGTACGCACCGCTCGTGCGTCGCCTCGGCTTGCAGCTCGTCGCCAAGATGCCGGCGAGCGTCGATCTCGACGATCTGATCCAGGCCGGCATGATCGGACTGCTGGACGCGGCAAGCCGCTACAAGGAAGACCAGGGCGCGCAGTTCGAGACTTACGCCAGCCAGCGGATTCGCGGCGCGATGCTCGACGAGTTGCGCAGCAACGACTGGTTGCCGCGCAGCTTGCGGCGCACCTCGCGTGAAGTGGAAACGGCGGTGCACAAGGTGGAGCAGAACCTGGGCCGCTCGGCGAGCGAAACGGAGATTGCCGAGCACCTGCAAATGCCGCTCGACGAGTATCAGTCGATGCTGCAGGATCTGCACGGCAGCCAGTTGATCTATTACGAAGACTTCGACCGTTCGGCGGACGACGAGCCGTTCCTCGACCGCTACTGTGTCGATCACTCGGACCCGCTGTCGGCGCTGCTCGACGACAGCCTGCGCTCGGCGCTGGTGGAGGCGATCGACCGCCTGCCGGATCGCGAGAAGCTGCTGATGTCGCTGTACTACGAACGCGGCATGAACCTGCGCGAAATCGGCGCGGTGATGGAAGTCAGCGAATCACGGGTGTGCCAGTTGCACAGCCAGGCCGTGGCCCGTTTGCGCACGCGCTTGCGCGAGATGGCCTGGGCGAACGCCGAGGCGACCTGAAGTTCGAGTACTCGATGGTATGAATGAGCGGTGAGCGGGGCGTCGCGCATCCGCTTTTCCTCATGCCTCGGCCATTTCATGTTCCGCGGCCAGTGCCAGAAAGGCCGAGCGCGACATGCCGCGCGCCTGGGCATAAGTGTCGATCTCCTGGACCAGCGCTTCGGGCAGCGAGATATTGATACGTACCGCTTTCTTCAAGGCGGGAATATTCCGGGTGGCGACAAGTCCCCACGTGAAATCCGCATAGTCCGGATTGCGCCGATGCTCTTGCAGCGTTCGTCGCGCGGGAATCGGCAAGCCCTCGTCGAGCAGCAGGTCCAGATGTGCCTCGATAGCCTCCTTGGCGTTCGCGTAGGCTTCCTCCAGCGTGTCGCCTGCCGCATAACAGCCCGGAATGTCGGGCACGATGACGCCGAACGCGTGATCCGCGCTACCCGGTTCAATCGCGATGGGGAAAGTCAGGTTTTTCATTTCAGGCCCGCCTGTTTCAGGATGCTGTTCAACGTGCCGGGCGGAAGGTCTTTCTTCGGATGCGGGATGGTCACGAGACCGGATCTTGCCGCGTGACGAAAATGATGGTGGCTGCCCGATATGCGGACCAGCTGCCAACCCGCCGCTTGAATGAGTTTCACGACCTCGGCACTTTTCATACTGCACTCCTCGAATCATACACACCATTACACAACCTCGCTAGTGCTTAGCACTCCGTTGATGCACGTCCGGATAACTTTGAAAAAGCCCGGGACGACGGAGTGACTCAGTAAGGGGGAAGCCGTGATTTCAACGCGGGTGGCGATTCCGCGCCATCTGGCCGGATGGCTAACGTGGGTGGGAAGGAGGGCGGCGTGACCGATACGGAATGCCTGAAAAGCAAAAAGGGCTCGTCAAAAGACGAGCCCTTTTAATACAGCTGTTTCAGCCAGACCCGCGCGTCAGGCCACGCGGGTCCAACGACAGTCTCTACACGGTGGGACGCGCCGGAATCCGGCCATCTGGACCATAAAAACCGACCTTCTGCGGCACAGCCACCTGCAGCGCTGTGAGTGCCCGCTGGTTGTAGTCCATGCGCACGCGAATCAATTCACCGTTGCTGGTATTGCAGCGCCGCGCGCGTTCGGCGGCTTTCTGCAGCAGCGACCATTGCTCGGCGATTCGTGCGTCGGTACTGGCCGCGAGCTCCATGCCGGGCCAGCCGGCCGGAAAGCCAAGCTCGGCGAGCAGCCCGTCGCGCGTGGCTTCGAGCTTGGCGAGCTCGCCGATCAGTTCGGTTTTCTTCTCGACGATCGGCGGCAGCAATTCCAGCGGCGACAAGGCAGTCAGCGCCTTGGTCTCGAGCGTCAGAATCGAGGCAAATGCCTCGACGGCCGAATATTCTTCGATGAGGGTGGCAAGCAGGGCGTCTTTCATCTCAACAACTCGCTGAACACGACGGCTCGCGAATGCTCCGCGAGCCGGGTTTGTCGAACGCCGCCCGGCACTTCACCGTACTTCGATGCGTCGATCAGTTGCCGGCCGACGAGGTTTTGCTTTGCAACAGTTCGCGTGCGGTGTTCAGCACGCCGTCGGCGATCTTGCCGGAATCGATCTTCAGCGAGCCGTCCTTGATGGCTTGCTTGATCGACTCGACGTGCGCCGTGTCGATATCGGCCGAGCCGGACGCCGCGAGGCTGCGCAGATGCTGCGACAGACCCGACAGGCTGACGCTGGCATCGCCCGAACCGCTGGTGGTGGTCTGCGAGGCCGTGCCCGCATTCTGCGCGTTGCTGTTCGCGGTCGTCGCGTCGCTTTGTTGCGAACGGGACAGGGCGTCTTTCAACGTCGGCAGATTCGAATTGGTTGTGGAATCGACTTTCACGATTGGCTTCCTGAACGATTTGATCCTTATAACGGCTACCGCTGATCAAAACTTTAGCGCAATCGATCAAGGCGTTACCTTTCCTTACATCTCCGGCCGGCCCGTTGACCGGCCTGATTTCGGCGCTGCCCGCCGCGCCGCTGGCGCAAGTCGGGACGGGCCTTAAGCGATGAACCGGCAGGACGTGCGCAGCCCGGCGGTTCACAGCTGAATCTCCACGGTCGCGCCGTCTTTCACGATGCCGGAAATGATCTGGCCGTTGGCCGTCTTGACCCGCACCTGCTGGCCCGGCGACGCATTGTTCATCGCGCTGCCTTCCGCCGAAATCGCGAAACCATCGCCGGCCGCCACGACCCGCACCGTCTGTCCGATCGATACCGCCGACGCGCTTTTCAGCATGTCGCGGCGCAGCGGCATGCCGCCGGCGACGCGCGTCAGCGTGACCGAGCCGACCGCCTGCGACGGATCCGTGACAATGGCCTGGGGCAAGCCGGTCAGGTCGCCGTCGCGTGCGACGAGGTCGGCGGCGGTGAGCACTTCGCCCGGCGCCATGGCACGTGCGGCCAGATAGTAGGTGGCGTGCAGCGAGATGCGCGCCTGCAGATAAATGGTCCACGGGCGCTCGCCCGCGCAGCGCACGCCGACGGTCATGCGGCCCCACAGGCGCGCGCCGCTCGGCATGAACGGTTCGAGCATCGTGCAGTCTGCGAGACCGCGCGGAAACGCCGGCGCCACGGTGATGTCGACCTTGCCGGGCAAACCGGCGGACTGCTGCTGCAGGAACGCGAGCGCGGCGCTGCGGATCGCTTCTGGATCTTGCTGGCCGGGCAGCGGCGCAGCTGGCGCGAGCGTCGCGGGGCGAAGATTCTGTTGCGCGACGGCGGGAGCGACTTGCCGCACCGTCGGTGTGCGAGCGATAGCAGCCTGTGCGGACGCGGTCGTCGCAGCCGGCGCGACAGTCGCCCGGGTCGCGACGGGCTTGCCATTCGCGCCCAACTGCGGCGGCTCTCCGCGTGAAGCGAGGCTATCGAATCCTGCTGCCGCGGAGGCCCCAGCGGCTGCGTTGAGCGGCGCATTGGCGGCCACCGGCTGAACGCCCGCGGCTTGCCGTGCGCCATTCGCCTGCGGCGCAGGCGTCACCACGACCGGAACCGCCTGACGCGAACCCGGCACGACGTTGACCCGTGCGACGCCATCCATGGCGTTGGCATTGCCACTGCCCGGCGCGGGAATCGTCACGACACCGCTGGCGTCGGGCTTGAAGCTGGTGCGAATCATTTGCGGCGCGGCCGGCGGTTCGCCCGCGCCCGGAATGACGATCGAGCCGCTCGCATTGGCGGCGCGCGTGAATGAATCGGCGTCGCGAGCCGTGGAATTCGGCGTCAGCGACTGCGCGGTGGCGGCGGCCAACGTTGCAGCTGAGCCAGTGCGCTTTGCAGGCGTGGCTTGCATGTGCTCGGCCAGATCCGCGAGCGCAGCCGGATTCTTTTCTCCCGGACCCGGAATCACGATCGGGCCGCCGGCTTCCTGAGCCTGCGCGTTGACCGGCAGCAGCACGATGCCGCCGGCGACCCACACCGTCAGGCTCACCACGAGGCGAATCAGGAGACGCGAGGCCGTGCGCGCGGCACGCCGCGTGACGCCAGCGCCCGCACCCACGCGATGCGCCGCCGCGCAATTCGCGCGGTGCGTCGGATCGAAGGCGGGCTGGTCCATCGTGGTTCTCCATCGAATACATCGGTACGCCTTGCATTCTAGTGAGCGCCCCCATTGCGCAAACGTTGAATAGAAGCCCCCTTTCCCGGTTATTCGTCCGATTGCCGCTTGCGTTCGGCCCATAAGATGCACCTCATGCAAAAAGGTCTTCCCGCCTGGTGCAGTCCTCACGCGAGGCATGCACGGGAAGCCTCGGGAACGTTCTCCGGAGATTCTTATGCTGGACAAACTCGATGCCGAATTCGCCTTTGGCCGTGAAGCGCTCGATGTACGCGCCTATCGGCAGGAGCTGCTGTCGTCGAATATCGCCAACGCCGATACCCCCGGGTACAAGGCGCGCGACGTCGACTTCGCCTCGTCGCTCGCCGGCGCGCTGAAGAAGAGCGGCGGCGCTACTGGAACCGCCGCGTCGAACAACGCGACGCTGGCGATGATGCAGCCCGCGGGTGTGACGAGCGGCATGTCGATGGTGTCGACCGCGCCGGGCCACATGGCCGGCAAGTCGACGCTGACGCCGACCGGCGGCACGTCCGACGACTACGGCAACCTGCAATACCGCGTGCCGACGCAACCCGCGCTCGACGGCAACACGGTCGACATCGATACCGAGCGGGTGCAGTTCGCGGACAACACGTTGCACTTCGAATCGGGCATGACGGTGCTATCCGGCCAGATCAAAACGATGCTGTCGGCAATCCAGTCGGGCTCGTAAGAAGCCACGGCGACAGACTCAGCAGTACGCAAGAACAATCGCTACGGGATTAACACTTGAGCCGGTTCGAACCGGCAGGAGAAGTCAGGAAACATGCCATCCCTGATGAACATTTTTGGTGTTGCAGGCTCCGCGATGTCGGCGCAGTCGCAGCGGCTCAACGTGACGGCGTCGAATCTCGCCAACGCGGACAGCACCACCGGCCCGGACGGCCAGCCGTACAAGGCCAAGCAGGTCGTGTTCGCGGTCAGCCCGCTCGGCGGCGCGCGCACGGCTTCCGGCCAGCAGGTCGGCGGCGTGCAGGTCACCGGCGTGGTCGACGACCCGACGCCGATGAAGACCGCCTACGACCCCGGCAATCCGGCCGCGAATTCGGACGGCTACGTCACGTTGCCGAACGTCGATCCGGTGCAGGAGATGGTCAACATGATCTCGGCCTCGCGCTCGTACCAGGCCAACGTCGAGACCCTGAACACCGCCAAGACACTGATGCTGAAAACGCTCACGATCGGAACCTGAGGAGAGCTCCTTGACCACCAACACCACCATTGGCGGCAGCGGCACGACTGTGTCGCAAACGCTGCTCGACACGATGAACGGCACGAACAGTGCCTCGAGTTCGACGGGCAGCACGTCCGGCACCTCGGCGACCGATCTGCAGAACACCTTCCTGCAACTGCTCGTCGCGCAGTTGAAGAACCAGGACCCGACCAATCCGATGGACAGCTCGCAGATGACCTCACAGCTGGCGCAGATCAACACGGTCTCGGGCATCAGCCAGTTGAACACCACGCTCAGCTCGCTCGCCACGCAAATGTCGGCGGGACAGCAGTCGCAAGCCGCGTTGCTGATCGGCTCGACCGTGCTCGCCCCGGGCAGCTCGGTCGCGGTCGCGAGCGGCAAGGCCGCCGCGTTCGGCGTGCAGCTCGCCAACTCGGTGGGCGATCTGCAGGTCGTCGTGAAGAACTCGGCAGGTCAGATCGTCAACACGATCGACCTCGGCAAGCAGTCGGCCGGCACGATTCCGGTGGGCTGGACGCCCACCGACACGGCCGGCAATGCGCTGCCGGACGGCACCTACACGATCAGCGCGGTCGGCACGATCAACGGTCAACAGGCCACGGCCACCACGCTCACGGGCTCCACGGTGCAAAGCGTCGTCATGCAGCCCAACGGTACGCCGGGCCTCGTGCTGTCGAACGGCTCGACGGTCGGCTTGACCAGCGTCGCCGCCATCCTCTGATTCAGATTCTGTCAGTTACGACTTTCCAGATACGGAGACCGTCATGGGTTACCAACAAGGTTTGAGTGGTTTGTCAGCATCGTCGAGCGACCTCGACGTGATCGGCAACAACATTGCCAACGCGAATACGGTTGGCTTCAAGAGCGGCGCTGCGCAATTCGCCGACATGTACGCCAATTCCGTGGCGACCGCGGTGGGCAACCAGGTCGGCATCGGCACCAAGCTCGCCGAAGTCCAGCAGCAGTTCTCGCAAGGCACGATCACTAGCACCAACCAGGCGCTCGACGTCGCGATCAACGGCAACGGCTTCTTCCAGTTGTCGAATAACGGCTCGCTGGTGTACTCGCGCAACGGCGTGTTCCAGCTCGACAAGAACGGCTTCATCACCAACGCGCAAGGCCTGCAGCTGATGGGCTATGCCGCGAACAGCTCGGGCATCATCAACACCGCGCAGACCGTGCCGCTCACCGTGCCGACCGCGAACATCGCGCCGCAAGCGACCACCAAGATCACGGCCGGCCTGAACCTGAACGCGCAGGATCCTTTGATGCTCGGCACGCCGGCCGTCACGCCGACGCTCGTCACGGGCAGCACGCTGACGACGCCGGGCGCGACCATCACGAACACCGCTTCGGGCACGAACAACGACAGCTACACCGTCAACTTCACGAGCCCGACGACCTACACGGTCACCGACACCACGCTCGGCACGACGTCCGCCGCCGCGACCTACACGGCGGGCACGGCGATCTCGCTCGGCAACGGCCAGACCATCACGTTCAACGGCGTGCCGGCGACCGGCGACAGCGTTGCGATCGCGCCGACCCCGGTGGCGTTCAACCAGAACAGCTCGTCGACGTACAACTACTCGACCAGCACGACGGTCTACGACACGCTCGGCGGCTCGCAGACGGTCAACATGTACTTCGCCAAGACGTCGGCCGGTACGTGGAACGTGTACGCCGGCACCTCGACGGGCACGGCGCAACTGGTCGGCCACGCGAACTTCAACTCGTCGGGCACGCTGCTCGGCACGACGGACGCGTCGGGTGTCGCCACCACCACGCCGTTTGCCTACAACTTCTCGATCCCGACTACCGACGGTTCGTCGACGCCGCAGAAGCTGACGCTGAACATCGCCGGCACGACGCAGTTCGGCGGCAAGGACGGCGTGAACTCGCTGCAGCCCGACGGCTTCGCCGCGGGCACGCTGACGAGCTTCACGATCGGCGCCGACGGCACGCTGACCGGCAACTATTCGAACCAGCAAACCGCGGCTCTCGGCCAGATCGTGCTGGCGAACTTCTCGAACCAGAACGGTCTCGTGAACCTCGGCAACAACGAGTTCCAGCAAACCTCGGCTTCGGGCGTCGCGCAGATTTCGGCGCCGGGCTCGACCAACCACGGCGTGCTGCAAGGCGGCGCGGTGGAAAACTCCAACGTCGATCTGACGAGCGAACTGGTGAACCTGATCACCGCGCAACGCAACTATCAAGCGAACGCGCAGACGATCAAGACCCAGCAGACCGTCGACCAGACCCTGATCAACCTGTAAGCGACCGGGACTAACCCATCATGGATCGGCTGATCTACACCGCGATGTCGGGCAGTACGCAGGCGCTCGAACAGCAGGCAATCGTCGCGAACAACCTGGCCAACGCATCGACCACCGGTTTTCGCGCGCAACTGGCGACTTTCCGCGCCGTGCCGATGTCGTTCGGCGACGGCAGTTCGATCAACGACAACACCACGCGCACCTTCGTGCTGTCGTCGACGCCGGGTGCGGACTACACGCCCGGGCCGATCCAGCAGACGGGCAACCCGCTCGACGTGGCGATTCAGGGACCGGGCTGGCTGGCGGTGCAAACCGCCGACGGCGGCGAGGCCTACACGCGCGCCGGCAATCTGCATGTCGACGAAAACGGCCAAATTGTGAACGCCACCAATCAGGTGGTGCTCGGCAACGGCGGCCCGGTGTCGGTGCCGCCGGGCGCGGAAATCACCATCGGCAAGGACGGCACGGTGTCCGCGCTGACGCCGGGCGATCCGCCGACGGCCGTGGTGACGGTCGATCAGTTGAAGCTGGTGAATCCGGATCCGCAAACCATGACGCGCGGCGACGATGGCCTCTTTCGCACCGCCGACGGCAATGCCGCCGACGCCGATCCGGCTGTCACGCTCGCGCCGGCCTCGCTAGAGGGCAGCAACGTGAATCCGGTCAGCGCGATGGTCTCGATGATCACCAACGCGCGCCAGTTCCAGATGCAGACGAAGCTGCTGGAAAGCGCCGACAAGAACGACCAGTCCGCCAACCAGTTGCTCAGCTTTAGCTAACGGGCGCGTAGGCGCAGCAAACAAGTTGCATGAGATCGGAGCAGGCGCTAAAGCGCCAACACCGATCGACACCGGAGAAGAACCATGAATCGCTCACTCTACATCGCCGCGACCGGCATGAATGCGCAACAGGCGCAGATGGACGTGATCTCGAACAACCTCGCGAACGTCAGCACCAACGGCTTCAAGGGCTCGCGCGCGGTGTTCGAGGATCTGCTGTATCAGACCGTCCGCCAGCCGGGCGCGAACTCGACGCAGAACACCGAACTGCCGTCCGGCATCCAGCTCGGCACGGGCGTGCAGCAAGTTGCTACCGAACGTCTGTACACGCAGGGCAATCTGCAACAGACCGGCAACTCGAAAGACGTCGCCATCAACGGTCAGGGCTTTTTCCAGGTGCAGATGCCCGACGGCACGACCGCCTATACCCGCGACGGTTCGTTCCAGACCAACGCGCAAGGCCAGCTCGTGACATCGAGTGGTTACCAGGTGATCCCGGCGATCACGATCCCGAACAACGCGACCTCGCTCACCATCGGCAGCGACGGCGTGGTGTCGATCACCGTGGCCGGCTCGACCAACAGCCAGCAGCTCGGCTCGATGCAGATCGCGACTTTCATCAACCCGGCCGGTCTGGATGCGAAGGGTGAAAACCTGTTTGCGGAAACTGCTTCGTCGGGCGCGCCGAACGTCGCGCAGCCGGGCCTGAACGGCGCCGGCACGCTGAATCAGGGGTACGTGGAAGCATCGAACGTGAACGTGGTGCAGGAACTGGTGAACATGATCCAGACGCAACGCGCTTACGAAATCAACAGCAAGGCCGTGACGACCTCCGACCAGATGCTGCAGACCCTGAGCCAGATGCAGGTTTAAGGCTCGAGGGACTGGGAATTAACAGGCGGTAATGATGATGTCGCACTTCACTCGCAATCCGGTTCATTCGCGCACCGCTCAGGCGCTCGTGCAGCTCACGCTGCTCGCGGCCCTGGGTGGCTGCGGCCTCGTGCCGAAGCAGCCGATCACGCAGCAACCGATGACTGCGCTGCCGCCGATGCCGCCGTCGGCGCAGTCGCCGGGCTCGATCTACAACCCGGGTTACGCGGGCCGGCCGCTGTTCGAAGACCAGCGGCCGCGCAATGTCGGCGACATCCTGACGATCGTGATCCAGGAAAACGTCAACGCGACCAAGTCCTCGGGCGCGGGCGTCAACCGCAGCGGCAACACCAACTTCGACGTGCCGACCTCCGGCTTTCTCAGCGGCCTGTTCGGCAAGGTCAACCTGAGTGCGAACGGCGCCAACAAGTTCGCCGCGACGGGCGGCGCGAATGCGTCGAACACGTTCAGCGGCGTGATCACCGTCACGGTGACCGGCGTGCTGCCGAACGGCAACCTGATGGTCAGCGGCGAAAAGCAGATGCTGATCAACCAGGGCAATGAATTCGTGCGCTTTTCGGGCGTGGTGAATCCCAACACGATCTCCAACCTGAACGCCGTGTACTCGACCCAGGTGGCCGACGCGAAGATCGAATATTCCGCGAAGGGCTATATCGACGAATCCGAGAACATGGGCTTCCTGCAGCGCTTCTTCCTCAACGTGTCGCCGTGGTGATCATGCGTACCGTCCTCTTCCGTATGCGCATCCGCATCCGCCTCGCACGATTCGCCGGTTTCGGCCGTGCGCTGGCCTTCGTCGCGCTTGCCTGCGCGGCGCTGCCGGCCGCCACGCCTGCTCATGCCGAACGGCTGAAGGACCTCGTGCAGATCCAGGGCGTGCGCGACAATCCGCTGATCGGCTATGGCCTCGTCGTCGGCCTCGACGGTACGGGCGACCAGACCACGCAAACGCCGTTCACCACGCAGACGCTCGCCAACATGCTGGCGAACCTCGGCATCTCGATCAACAACCAGGCGGCGGGTTCGAGCAACTCGCAGTCGTCGCTGTCGAACATCCAGCTGAAGAACGTCGCCGCGGTGATGGTGACGGCGGTGCTGCCGCCGTTCGCGCGTCCCGGCGAAGCAATCGACGTGACCGTGTCGTCGCTCGGCAATGCGAAGAGCCTGCGCGGCGGCACGCTGCTGCTTACGCCGCTGAAGGGCGCCGACGGCCAGGTGTATGCGCTCGGCCAGGGCAATCTCGCGGTCGGCGGTGCCGGCGCGAGCGCCAACGGCAGCAAGGTGCAGGTGAATACGCTGGCCGCGGGCCGCATCGCCGGCGGCGCGATTGTCGAACGCGCGGTGCCGACTTCGGTGTCGCAAGCGGGCACGATGCAGCTCGACCTGAACGAAATGGACTACGACACCACGCAGCGCGTGGTGGCCGCGGT
The DNA here is from genome assembly GCF_004339745.1 of Paraburkholderia sp. BL9I2N2. Classification (GTDB taxonomy): domain Bacteria; phylum Pseudomonadota; class Gammaproteobacteria; order Burkholderiales; family Burkholderiaceae; genus Paraburkholderia. The sequence continues at coordinate 4,518,200 of NZ_SMGP01000001.1, forward strand.
GAACAACGCGTTCGGCGGCGGCACGGCAACCGCGCTCGACGGCCGCACGATTCAACTGCGCGCGCCGAGCGATCCGGAGCAGCAGGTCGCCTTCATGGCGCAGTTGCAGAACCTCGACGTCAAGCCGGCGCAAGCCGCCGCGAAGGTGATCCTGAACGCGCGCACCGGCTCGATCGTGATGAATCAGATGGTCACGCTGCAGAACTGCGCGGTGGCGCATGGCAACCTCTCGGTCGTGATCAATACGCAGCCGGTGGTGAGCCAGCCGGGCGCGTTCTCGAACGGCCAGACGGTGGTGGCCAAGCAGTCGCAAATTCAGATGAAGCAGGACAACGGCGCACTGAAGCTGGTGACAGCCGGCGCCAATCTCGCCGAAGTGGTGAAGGCGCTCAACGCATTGGGTGCGACGCCCGCGGATCTGATGTCGATCCTGCAGGCGATGAAAGCGGCGGGCGCTCTGCGCGCCGACCTGGAAATCATCTAAGGAAGACACAGGATGAATTCGGATACGACCAATTCCGCCGCTTCGGCGAACGACCTGACCCAGCGCTTCGCGCTCGACGTGCAGGGTTTCGCGAAGCTGAGCGCGCAAGCCAAGGCATCGCCGCAAGCCGGCATGAAGATGGCCGCGCAGCAGTTCGACGCGGTGTTCACGCAGATGATGTTGAAGAGCATGCGCGACGCGACCCCGCAAGACGGTCCGTTCGATTCGCACGACAGCGCCACCTTCACGTCGATGATGGATCAGCAGTTGTCGCAACAGATGTCGCAAAAGGGCATTGGCGTGGCTGACGCAATGCTCAAGCAACTGATGCGCAATCAAGGCATGCAGGTGGGCGGCGGTGCGGGTGGTTTGACCGGCATGGCTAACTCATTGGGCGGCGGCAGCGGCGGCGGCGACGAAGGCCAGACCGCGGCGCTGAACGCGCTCGCCAAGGCGTACGGCAATGCGCAGGCCAACGGCCAACTGGCGATGGGCAAGGGCTACTCGGCCAACAGCGCGCTCACTCCGCCGCTGAAAGGCGACGGCAGCTCGCCGAAGGTCGACGCTTTCGTCGACAAGCTCGCCCAACCTGCGCAAGCCGCCAGCGCTGCGACCGGCATTCCGGCGCGCTTCATCATCGGCCAGGCCGCGCTCGAATCGGGCTGGGGCAAGAGCGAGATCAAGAAGGCGGACGGCTCGACCAGCCACAACGTGTTCGGCATCAAGGCGAGCAAGGACTGGACCGGCAAGACCGTGTCGACGGTCACTACCGAATATGTGAACGGCAAGCCGCAGCGCGTTGTCGAAAAATTCCGCGCGTACGACTCGTATCAGGAAGCCATGACCGATTACGCGAGCCTGCTCAAGGGCAATCCGCGTTACGCGCAGGTGATCAATTCGGCGCATGACGTGAACGGCTTCGCGAATGGCATGCAGCGCGCCGGTTACGCGACTGATCCGCACTACGCGAAAAAACTGATGTCCATCATGCAGAAGATGGGCTGATCCGCAGTTACCGCAGTTCGAATCAACCGATCACTTAACCGAATCAAAACCATGCACGCGACGGGGCCAGGTGCATGGCAAGACGGACGAGGCCGGCCGCCCACGGGCGGCCGGTCCACCCGCGAGAGGCATGGCGCGTTTTAACGTTTGCGGCAAATAATTCATTACAGGCCCCTAAATTTTGGCCGGATGCTGCCGCTAATCAGTTAGACCCAATACCGGAAAGCGTTGTAATGTCCGGTTGGGATGCGCGTGCTGCGGCTTCGATGAAGACCGCGCGAAAGCCCCGGCAGGAGCCCTGGCACGCGCCCGCAAGAACATGCATACCGGCAAGCCCATGGATACTACCCAGTCGAACGGCCAGACCGACACACACGGCCAGCTGCACGCTCCGACCGACGAAGGCGGCAACGATTTTGGCCGTCGCAATCCGCTGGAGATCGGCGTCCAGTTGCGCAATCTCGTCAATCGCGGCGATTTCCTCACCGTTCAATACGCAGGCGGACAGCTCGTCACGCGTCTACTCGACGTCGACGTGCGCGGCCGCAGCTTCACGTTCGATTGGGGCGCGTTGTCCGATCAGAACAAAGGCTTGCTGAGTGCGCCGCGCTGCCAGTTCCACGCGCAGCCGGACGGCGTGCGTGTCGAATTCGCCACCAGCACGCCGCGCGAGACCCGTTTCGAAGGACTGCCCGCATTCGAGGCCGATTTCCCCGAGGTGCTGTTTTACGTGCAGCGCCGCGAGTACTTCCGCGTCGATGCGCCGATTCTCGATCCGTACGTATGCTCCGGCCGTTTGCCCGAAGGCGATTCGTTCCGCTTTGAAGTGCACGACCTGTCGCTCGGCGGCGTCGGCATGCGCACCGCGGACGAACGCGTGGCCGAATTGCCGATGGGCACGCGCCTGCTCGATTGCGAGCTGGCGCTCGGCGCGCTCGGCCGGCTCTCGCTCGATCTGCAACTCGTGTCGCATCGCTCCACCGCGTTGCCGAATGGCACGCAGCGTTTTCAGCTCGGCTTCCGCTTTCTGACGCTGCCGGGCAGCGCGGAAAACACGCTGCAACGTCTGATCACGCAGCTCGAGATGAAGCGCCGTTCGCTGGTGCGCTGATTGAAATGTTGGATCCGCGGTGCGTGAGAGGGGTGGCTTGCGCACCGTGTCCGCTTGCCGGTTCATCGTCACTTCCTTGTCACCTGTTTTCCGTACCGGCGCGCGTCTCTGCGCGATGAGTGACAAGCCCGGCAGGCAAGCCTCGCAAACGTTGAAACAAACGTCGAACACGCATCGGAATGACCTCAATTTTTCCTTGTTGAGGCCGTTAAACAAGATGTTCAAGTAACGCGGCGGCATGTGTACGGTGTCGCCCTTCAGGATGACGCATGTCCAATCTCATCAATCTCGGCCTCAGTGGACTGAACGCAGCCCAGTGGGGACTTACGACGACCGGCCAGAACATCAGCAACGCGTCGACGCCCGGCTACACCATCGAAAGGCCGGTGTATGCGGAAAGCGGTGGCCAGTACACGGGCTCGGGCTATCTGCCGCAAGGCGTCTCGACCACGACCGTGACGCGCCAGTACAGCCAGTATCTGACCACTGAGCTGAACAATGCGCAGAGCTCGGGCAGCGCGCTGTCGACGTACAACACGCTGATCTCGCAACTGAACAATCTGATCGGCAGCCCGACCGCCGGGATTGCGAGCGCGATCACCGGCTACTTCACCGGCTTGCAGAACGTCTCGAACAACGCGTCGAGCCTGGCTACACGTCAGACCGCGATGAGCGGCGCGCAGACGCTGGTGAACCAGATCAACGCCGCGGGTCAGCAATACGACGCGCTGCGCCAGAGCGTCAACACGCAGCTCACCAACACCGTTTCGCAGATCAACAGCTTCACGCAGCAGATCGCGCAGTTGAACGGTCAGATCGCCCAGGCCAGCACGCAAGGCCAGCCGCCGAACCAGCTGATGGATCAGCGCGATCTCGCCGTGTCCAACCTGTCGCAACTGATCGGCGTGAACGTCGTGAACAGCAACGGCAGCTACAGCGTCTTCATGAGCAACGGCCAGCCGCTGGTGTCCTCCAACAACAGCTACAACCTGGGTACGGCGCCTTCGACCGGCGACACCAGCGAATTGTCCGTTCAGTATCTCGGCCAGGCGGGTGCGAACCCGGCAGCCGCGCCGCAGAACCTGCCCGACAGCAAGATCGACGGCGGCACGCTCGGCGGCCTGCTCGCGTTCCGCAGCCAGACGCTCGATCCGGGCGAGGCGCAACTCGGCGCGATCGCCGTGAGCTTCTCCGCGCAGGTCAACGCGCAAAACGGGCTGGGCATTACGCTCGCCGGCGCCAAGGGTGGCGCGCTGTTCTCAGTGGGCGGCCCGACGGTCTATGCGAATACGCAGAACACCGGCAATGCGTCGCTGAACGTGTCGTTCGCGAATCCCACGCAACCGACCACCGGCGACTACACGCTCGCCTACAACGGCACCACCTACACGTTGACCGACAATTCGACGGGCAGCGTGGTGGGTTCGGCGACCAACCTGAGCCAGCCGATCAACGGCCTGAATTTCTCGACCACCGGGACGATGAATCCTGGCGACTCGTTCACGGTCGAGCCGACCCGCGGCGCGCTGAACAGCTTCGCGACCGCCACCACCGACGCATCGGCCATCGCCGCCGCCGCGCCAGTTCTGGGCGCGGCCGCCTCGAGCAACACCGGCACCGCCACGATCACGCAGGGCACGGTGACGGCCGGCTACACCATGCCGAACTCGACCACCACGCTGTCGTACGACGGCACGGGCCTGTCCGGTTTCCCGGTCGGTTCGACGGTGACGGTGGCCGGTTCCCCCGCTACCACGTATTCGATCACCAGCGCGACGACCGTGGTGCCGTATTCGTCGGCCACCGGCGCTTCGCTGACGATCAATAACACGACCGCCGGCCAGATGAACAACGTCTCGGTGACGATCAGCGGCGCACCGGCTGCCGGCGACAAGTTCACCATCGGCCCGAACACCGGCGCGAACAACGACGGCCGCAACGCACTGGCGCTGTCGAATCTGTCCACCGCGAAATCGCTGTCGGGCGGCACGGTCACGCTGACGGGCGCGTATGCGAACTACGTCAACAATATCGGCAACCAGACCAACCAGATTCAGACGTCGAGCACCGCGCAAAGCTCGCTGGTGACGCAGATCACCACCGCGCAGCAGTCGGTTTCCGGCGTGAACATCAATGAAGAAGCAGCCAACCTGCTTCAGTATCAGCAGCTGTATCAGGCGAACAGCAAGGTCATCCAGACCGCGCAGACCCTGTTCCAGACGATACTCGGCATCTTCCAGTGAGGCGTTGACAATGCGCATCTCCAGCACGCAGTACTTCAACATGAACGTCGCGACGATGAGCGATCAGCAAGCTCAGTTGTCGCAGTTGTATGCCGAGATTTCGAGCGGCGTGAGCCTCTCCACGCCATCGGACAATCCGCTCGGCGCGGCGCAGGCCGTGCAGTTGAGCTCGACGGCGACGACCCTGTCGCAATACACGACCAATCAGGGCACCGCGCTGGCTTCGCTGCAGCAGGAAGACACCACGCTCGGCAGCGTCAACACGGTGCTGCAAACCATCCATACGCTGGTGCTGCGCGCCGGCGACGGTTCGCTGAACGATGGCGACCGCGGTTCAATCGCGACGCAACTGCAAAGCTTGCGCAGCCAGTTGATGACGCTCGCCAATTCGACCGACCCGCAAGGCAACTACCTGTTCGCCGGTTATCAAAGCAGCGCGCAGCCGTACACCACGAATTCGGCCGGCGTCGTGACCTATTCCGGCGACACCGGCACGCCCGGCGTGCAGATCACCGATTCGCACGTGGTGCAGACCGGCGACAACGGCATTGCGATCTTCGGCAGCGTTGCGCCGATCGGCACCAGTTCCGTGCCGGCCGCGAAAACCGGCAACACCGGCACGGGCGTGATCAGTACGGTGAGCCTGAACAACCCGACCGATCCGACCAACGCGGACAAGTATTCGATCGACTTCTCGTCGGCGACCACCTATACCGTGAGCCAGACCGATCCGGCGACCGGCGCGGTGACCACGAGCGCGCCGCAAGCGTTCACGGCCGGTTCGGCGATCACGCTCGGCGGCCAGTCGGTGTCGATCACCGGCGCGCCGAACGCGGGCGACAGCTTCACGGTGACGCCGGCCACGCAAGGCAGCATGGACGTGTTCGCCAATCTGAGCCAGTTGATCACCACGTTGCAAACGCCGGTGTCGGGCGGCGCTTCGACGGCCAGCTTCCAGAGCGCGCTGACCACCAGCATGACCCAGCTCGAGAACACGATGAACAACGTCGTGACGGCGCAAGCAGCAGTGGGTGGCCGCGAGCAGGAAGTGCAGGCATTGCAGACGGTCACGCAGACCAACACGCTGCAGACGTCGAGCAATCTCGCGGATCTGACGCAGACCGACATGGTCAAGACGATCGGCAAGTACACGATGACGCAGGCCGCACTGCAAGCGGCGCAGCAGGCGTTCGCGAAAATTCAGAATATCTCGCTGTTCCAGTACTTGAACTGATAGCACGAGCAGTCTGAAACGGGGAAGGGCGGAAGCCGGTGTGAGCCGGTTCCGCCCTTCTTTTTTTCATTGCACTGCGCGGCGAGCGAAGCGTGCTATTTGAACCCCGCCGCCACGCGCCCCATCTGATCGAGGCCGACGTCGAAGAGCCGTATGAAGAACGGAATCATGTTTGGGGTCATCAACTGAAGCAGCAGCATGCCGATCAGCATGGTCAGCGGAAAGCCGATCTGGAACACGCCGATTTGCGGCGCGGCGCGGTTCAGTATGCCGAGCGAGAGATTGGTGATGAGGAGCGCGGCGACCACCGGCAGCGACAACAGCAGGCCCGCCGAAAACACGGTGCTGCCGAAGTTCGCCAGCGTGCGCCAGCCGGGCGCGCCGAGAATGTTCGCCGACACCGGCACCGACTGAAACGTGGCGAGCAGCGCGCTGATCATCTGCAAATGGCCGTCGATCACCAGAAACACCAGCATGGCGATCGTGTTCATGTAGCTCGACAGCACCTGGCTCGAACTGGCTGCCTGCGAGTCAAAGAAAGTCGCGAAGCCGAGCCCCATGCCGAGACCGACGAAATCGCCCGTCGCGCTGATCGCCTGAAACACGATCTGCATGGTCATGCCGAGCGCGATGCCGATCAGGAACTGGTTGACGATGATCCACACGCCTTCCGCGGAAAACACCGTGACTTGCGGCAGCGCGCCGAGCGTGGGCGCGACGATGATCGTGACGAATGCCGCGAGGCCGATCTTCACGCGGATCGGCAGCGAGCGGTTGCCGAGCACCGGTGCGGTGGCGACCAGCGCGAGAATACGCACGAACGGCCACAGGAACGCGGTGAGCCAGGCGTTCAGTTGCGCGTAGGTAACGGAGAACATCGCGGGTCGGAAGGGAAGGTGAGAGCCGGCGCCGCGCTCAGTTGACGAGCGTCGGAATGTTGGTGAGCGTCTGGCGCAGATAGTCGAGCATGGTCGTGAGCATCCACGGGCCGGCGACCACCATCGTGACGGCAATCGCGAGCAGTTTCGGAATGAACGACAGCGTGCTTTCGTTGATCTGCGTGGCGGCCTGGAACAGGCTCACCACCAGACCGACCACCAGCGCGACCAGCAGCAGCGGCGCGGCGAGCAGCAGGCCGACATACATGGCCTGGTGCGCGAGCGTCATGACGGATTCTTGATTCATGGCGATGGGACCGGAAGCGTGAAGGGCGCGGGCGCGGTTAAAAAGCGCGGTTAAACAAAGCTCTGTGCAAGCGAGCCGAGCAGCAATTGCCAGCCGTCGACCAGCACGAACAGCATCAGCTTGAACGGCAGCGAAATGGTCGCGGGTGACACCATCATCATACCCATCGACATCAGCACGCTCGCCACCACCATGTCGATGATGAGGAAAGGAATGAAAATCGTGAAGCCGATCTGGAAGCCGGTTTTCAGTTCACTCGTCACGAACGAGGGCACCAGCAGCGACAGCGGCACGTCTTCCGGACCTTGCATCGGCGCGGCGTGCGAGATGCGGGCGAACAACGCGAGGTCGCTTTCGCGGGTCTGGCGCAGCATGAACGTCTTGAACGGGGCGAGGCCGCGGTTCACCGCGGTCTCCATCGGAATCGTGCCGTCGGAGAACGGTTTGTAACCGTCAGTGTAGGCCTTGTCGAGCACCGGAGACATGACGAACAACGTGAGGAACAGCGCGAGTCCGACGAGCACCTGGTTAGGCGGCGTCGTGGTCGTGCCGAGCGCCTGGCGCAGCAGCGAGAGCACGATGATGATGCGCGTGAAGCTCGTCATCATTAGCACCATCGCCGGCAGGAACGACAGCATCGTGAGCAGCAGCATCGTCTGCACACTCAGCGAGTAGGTCGTGCCGCCGTTCGGGCCGGGGCTCGTGTTGAAGGCCGGCAAGCCGGCGGTTTGCGCGAACGACAATGTCGGCAGCACGAGCATCAGCGCCGGCAACGCGACAGGCGCAACGCGGCGCACGGCTGAAATCACTTTCGAGGAGGTGCTGGACATGCGAGCGGATTGCGCGTGACGCGCCGAAGTAAGACTGAACTGCATTACCGAACCCCGCCGCCTTGCCCGTTGAAACGTTTGCCCACTTCGCCTTTCAAAGCGTCGCGAAAGCGTTGGCCGAAGGTGCCTGGGAGTGCCGTGCCCGTCGCCCGCGTGCTTGCCGGACCGGGCTGCGTGGCGCCGAGCGGATCGATGGCGGCCGAACCAGCCGGCATCGTGTGAAGCAGACGGACGTTGCCGGGCGCCGTGCCGAGCACGAGCCACGTATCGCCGATCTCGACCACCGCGACCCGTTCCTTGCCGCCGAGCGAGGCGCCGCCGACCGTCTTCACGAGACCGCCGCGGTTTGCCGGCTGCAAGCCGAAGCGGCGAGCGAGCCATGCGCAACCGAACACCAGACCGATCACGACCAGCAGGCCGACGATGGTTTGCAATACCGCGCCGACGCCGAGCGCCGGAACAGCCGTGCCCGCGCCGACGCCCGAGGCGATTTTCGCGGCGTTGTTGACCGCGTTCATGTCCGCCGCGTGAACGGCCGACGGTGCGAGCAGCGCGAAGATCGACGCCGGGGCGCATAGCGCCGCCACGACGTTCGCGGCCTGTGCAGCGCGATTCAGAACAGTGCGCAACACGGCGCGACCGGCAACGCGTTTCATCGATTCAACTTCCGGATACGTTCGGACGGCGTGATGATGTCGGTCAGACGGATACCGAACTTGTCGTTCACCACCACCACTTCGCCCTGCGCGATCAGACAGCCGTTGACCAGCACGTCCATCGGTTCGCCGGCCATGCCGTCCAGTTCCACCACCGAACCCTGCGCGAGTTGCAGCAGATTGCGGATCGCGATCTTGGTGCGGCCGAGCTCGACGGTCATCTGAACAGGAATGTCCAGGATCATGTCGATGTCGTTGCGCGTCGAGGTCGGCTCGACTTTCGACAGCGGCTGGAACACGCCCGCCGTCGTTGCGCTGACTTCCGTATTGTCGTTCTGCTCGGCCAGCGCGCTGGCCCAGTCCGCCATGGCCGCGTCGTCTTCGGCAGCGGCTGCGTCGGCGGCAAATTGCGGCTCGCCAGCGGCCAGTTCGGCCTCAGTTTTTGCGTTCAGGTCACTCATATCCACCTTCCTTCATCGTTTCGGCTGCGCTGATCATCTTCTGGACCCGCAACGCATACTGACCATTGAAAATTCCGTAGCCGCATTCCATCACCGGCACGCCATCGACTTTCGCCGTGATGTGTTCGGGGATGTTGATCGGCAAAACATCGCCCTTGCGCATGTTCAGGATCTGTTCGAACGTGACCGGCACCTGAGCCAGGTCGGCGGTCAGTTCCACTTCCGCTGCCTGCACCTGCTGCGACAGCACGCGGACCCAGCGGCGGTCGACTTCGAGCGCCTCGCCCTGGATCGGCGACGAGAGGATGTCGCGGATCGGTTCGATCATCGAGTACGGCATGCAGATGTGCAGCGTGCCGCCGGTCGTGCCGAACTCGATCGAGAACTGCGTGACGATGACGATTTCGTTAGGCGTCGCCACGTTGGCGAATTGCGTGTGCATTTCCGAGCGCACATATTCGAACTGCAGCGGACGCACGCTCTTCCACGAGGCCGTGTAGTTGTCGAACACCAGGTTCAGCAGCTTGTTGATGATGCGCTGCTCGGTCTGCGTGAAATCGCGGCCTTCGACGCGGGTATGGAAACGCCCGTCGCCGCCGAACAGGTTGTCGACCACGAAGAACACGAGGTTCGGATCGAACACGAACAGCGATGTGCCGCGCAGCGGCTTCACGTGGACCAGGTTCAGGTTGGTCGGGATCGGCAGATTGCGGGTGAATTCGCTGTACTTCTGCACCTTCACCGGACCGACGGAGATTTCCGCCGAGCGCCGCATGAAGTTGAAAATGCCGACGCGCAACAGACGCGCGAACCGGTCGTTGATGATTTCAAGGCCGGGCATCCGGCCGCGGACGATGCGTTCCTGCGTCGCGATGTTGTAAGGCCGTACGCCCGCACGGTCGCTTTGCTCGGCTTCCGAGTCGGTTTCACCGGTTACGCCCTTGAGGAGGGCATCGACCTCCTCCTGGGACATGAACTCTTCGTGGCCCATTCCTTATTCCTCGTGCGTCCCGTGGCGGTTGATGATGGCAGCGCTGATTAACGTCACGACCGGCGTCACTGCACGACGAATTCGGTGAACAGCACGTCCTGGACATGGATCGGCGCGGCGCCCTTGTCGGTCGGCTGCTCGATCAGCGTGCGCAATTCCGTGGCGAGCGCGCGCTTGCCTTCGAGCGGCGCGAGTTCGTCAGGGTGCTTGTTCGAGAGTGCGAGCAGGATGTGGCTGCGCACTTCGGGCATGTGGTCTGTCAGCTCCTGCTGGGTCTTGGCGTCGGTGAGTTTTAGCGTCAGGCCGATGCGCAGGAAATGCTGCTGGCCGTCGTCTGATTGCAGATTCACGGTCATGGATTCGAGCGGGAAGAACAGCGGAGCGGCGAGTGGCGCTGGCGCGCTGGCGGTTTCAGCCGATGCGGCGGCGGGGGCGCGCTTCGACATGAAGAACCACACGCCCGCGCCGGCTGCGCCCGCGGCAATGATCGCTATGAGGACGATCAGGATGATGCGCTTCATCGGGCCCGGAGAGGCGGGCGCGGCTTGCTGGGGTGCGGTTGTGGTTGCCATGAGGTTTGCTTTGCTTGCCTTTAGTGCTGGTGATGGTGATTGTTGTTGATTTTCCTGCGGCGCGATGGGTCGAAAAGAAGGGGGATTGAGGGTTATCTCTGGTTTTTGCTTTTTTGTTGGGCTTTTCTTTTGGTCCGCTGTGGGGTGTTGGCCTTTCCTTGAGGTCGCTGTGGTCTATTGGCGTTGCCCCTGTGCGGGGCGGCACCTACTTTCTTTGCCGCAACAAAGAAAGTAGGCAAAGAAAGCCGCTTCACACCGCCAGCTCATAAGCGGGCCCCTCGCGCAGTCGCAGTAGTGGTGCATCTGGAATCAGTGTTCTCGCGCATTCCGCGTGAGTGACAAGGCGCTCATTCTTCCGGCGACGCTACGCGCGCCGTGGCGGTACTTCACTTAACCGCCCGACGCAAATCGGCGCCCTTTGGTGGGCGCCGCTGATCAACTGTCTGCAAAATCAATGTTCGGCAAATGCTTTGGCGCACGGCGAATGCCGGCGCTCAAGGCACAATCTCAAGCGAATGTGTCGACCAGGCCTACCGTGCGGCGCACCGGTACGTTGACCGCCGTGTCGATCGCGTCTGTGCCGCTGCTGCCGCCAAACGATCCGCTCCCGCTCGAGCGGCCGCCGGAACGGCCGGAGTCGGCGCTTTGCTGTTGGCCGCTCTGGCGCGCAAAGCCGTCGCTGACGCTCGCGCTCCCCAAGCCGATGCCGTTGGATTCCATCGCCTCGCGCAGCTTCGGCAGCGCGGCTTCGACGGCTTCGCGCACGGACTGGTGCTGCGACACGAACAACGCATGTGCATGGTTATCGGCAACCTGCAAGACAACCTGTAGCGGCCCCAGATCCTTCGGGTTCAAGGTGAGCTCGGCGCTCTGCGAATGTGCGTTCGACAGGAACACCACCTTCTGGCTCAACGCGTCTTCCCAGTCAGTCGTGCCGACCTGCGGTGACAGCGCGTTCGCCGCTTCCGCCGCGCCGGCGTTGCCAGTGGTCTGGACGGCTGCCGTCGTGCTCGCTGCGCTCGCCGCGGCTTGCGAAGCGGCTAGCGCCGCTGTTGCTGCATCCGTCGCGCTCTTGAAAGAGGCGAGATCGTCGGCTTGCGTGCCTCCGGCTGCCGTCGCCGTCATTGCGTCAGCCGCCGCTTTTGCGGCCGCCGATGGGTCGGCCACGGTCGTCGCCGCCGTCGTCATCGCGGCTTTCGATGCAGTCGATCCCTTGCCGTCGCCGAACAGGCCAGCCGCCAGGCTCTTGCCGTCGGTGGCGCCATTCAGCCCAGTGTTCGTACCAGCCAAGCCGTTTGCCGAGGTCGCGGCGCTTGCGGCTGCGCCGCTCGCCAGTGCTTGCGCGGGAACGCCCTGGCCGTTCGCCAATGCGGCCAACGCTGCCTGCAGCGCGTCTTGCAGTGACTTCGGATCGGTGGCGGTGGATTCCTTGCCCGGCGTGCCGCCGGTCGTAGCGTCCGTGGCCGTGCCCGGTAGCGTGGTCGCGGCATCGGTCAAGGCTGCTGCGGGGTCGGCGGTTGTCGGCGTATTGGCGCTGTTCGCGTCGGCCTGAGCTTGTGCCTGGGCCTGAGCGGCAGCGGCTGCCGCCGCGGTGCCCGCGTCGGTCTGGTTCGCCGTGTTGCCGGTTTTCGCCGGCGTGGCGTTCGTCTTGTCGGTCGAAGCCTGTTGCGTATCGCCCGACGAAGCCGTGGACGAAGCCGAGCTCGTCGGCTTGCTGGTGTCCTTGCTGTTGCTCGCGTCGTCGGCGCTTTTCGGTGCGGGATCGGCCGGCGGCGGCGCGTCGTGCACGCTCGACGAAGACGACGATGAGCCTGACGACGCCGCAGCCGCAGCCTGCTGCTGGCTCGCGCTCAGCGCAGCCGCGCTGCTCTGCTGGTCGATGCTCTGCTGCAGGGTTTGCGAGAACGGTTTGGCGTTCGCCGCAGCGGCGATGGCCGCGCTGGTTGACGTGCTGCTGGCGGAGCCGAGCAGCGAGCCGATCTGTGAAAGAAGCGACATAGGGAATCCTGTCAATCGGTCAAACGGTGTTCAGTCAATCGAGGTGGCGCTCATGCGCGTCATGCGCCTTCTGCGCGCATCCTCAGAATCCGGGCGGCGTGTTCGTCGGCGTCGCGCTGATCGCGCCGCGCCGTGGTCTTGGCTTCGGCTGCCTCGCCGCGCGCCTGCAGCACTTCGTACGAACCGAGCTTCTGCTTCTGACGCTGCCAATCGGGCTTGGCTGCCTCGACGCGCGCGTTGGCCGTCACCAGCAGGTTGCGCTGCTGTTCAATGGCGGAGTCGAGCGTGTCGATGAATGCCTGGAAATTGCGCATGTTCCCTGCGGGCATGCCCGTCTGGGCCGTCGCGGTGAAGCGTGCGTGGTATTCGTCGCGGTACTGCACGAGGGCGTCGAGCTGCGACTGCACGTCGTTGCGCTCGCGCTGCGCGCGGCCCAGACGTTGCGCGGCGGCGTCCACATCGTCCTGGGCGAGGCCGATGAGGGTCTTGATCGGAAAGTGTTTCGCCATCGTCAGCCTCCTTGGGCAAACAGCGTGTCCAGCATCTCGAGACTCGGTTCAAAGTTCGCGCACTCGCGAAAACCTTGCTGCAAAAATGCTTCCATTCGCGGATACAGCGCAATCGCGCGGTCGAGCAGCGCGTCGCGCCCGCTCGAATACGCGCCGACGTTGATCAGATCGCGGTTGCGCTGATAGCGCGACAGCATCTGCTTGAACATACGCGTCTTGTCCAGATGGTTATCGTCGATCAGCGCGGTCATTGCCCGGCTAATCGACGCTTCGATGTCGATCGCGGGATAGTGGCCGGCTTCAGCCAGCGAGCGCGACAGCACGATGTGGCCGTCCAGAATCGCCCGCGCCGAGTCGGCGATCGGATCCTGCTGGTCGTCGCCCTCGGTCAGCACCGTGTAGAACGCGGTGATCGAGCCGCCGCCCGCCGGCCCGTTGCCGGTCCGCTCGACGAGCGCCGGCAGCTTGGCGAACACCGAAGGCGGATAGCCCTTGGTGGCGGGCGGCTCGCCCACGGCCAGCGCGATCTCGCGCTGCGCCATCGCGTAACGGGTCAGCGAGTCCATCAGCAGCAGCACGTGCTTGCCCTGGTCGCGGAAATACTCAGCGAGCGACGTCGAATACGAGGCGGCCTGCATACGCAGCAGCGGCGAGACGTCGGCCGGCGCGGCGATCACCACGGAGCGCGCCAAGCCTTCCTCGCCGAGAATCTGCTCGATGAATTCCTTCACTTCGCGGCCGCGTTCGCCGATCAGGCCGATCACGATCACTTCGGCGCTGGTGTAGCGCGCCATCGTGCCGAGCAGCACCGACTTACCGACGCCCGAACCGGCGAACAATCCCATGCGCTGGCCACGGCCGACGGTCAAGAGCGCGTTGATCGCGCGCACGCCGACGTCGAGCACCTTGTGGATCGGCTCGCGGTTCAGCGGATTGATCACCGGCGAGGACAGCGGGGCGTCGGCATGCGTGCCGAGCGGACCGAGTCCGTCGAGCGGACGGCCGGAGGCGTCCAACACGCGGCCAAGCAATTCCCAGCCGACCGGCAGGCGCTTCGCGCCCGCCATCGGGTCGGCGATCGGCGCGCTTTCGAGCGGAAAGACGCGCGCGCCGGGCAGGAGGCCGATCACTTCGGTGGTCGGCATCAGAAACAGTTTGTCGCCGGAGAAGCCGACCACTTCGGCTTCGGCCATCGGCAGCGAACTGCCTTGCGGCAGTTCGATCATCACTTCGGCGCCTACGGAGAGGCGCAGGCCCACGGCTTCGAGCACGAGACCAGCGGCGCGCGTGAGACGTCCGCAGGCGCGCATCGGCTTGGCGATGGCATTGCGCGCGCGCAGTGCGTCGAGGCGGCCGCGCCAGGCTTGCATGTGCGGATTGCTGTCGAGCGCGGGATCGTACGGCGCGTGGGCAACAGCGGCGGAAGCGGAGCTCGCAGGCGCTGCAACGCGGCTCGCGGCGGCGCCCGTCGCCGGATGGGCATGCGCCGGATCGCGCAAGGCGGCTTCGATCGCCGCGACCGCGGCCGCGGCGGGTGTCACCGCAGCCGGTACTTCCGCGAGCGCCTCGGCGCCGAACGACGCCAGCGCCAGTTCGCGTTCGAGCGGCGTCAGGTCGCTGGCGCGGATCTCTTCGAGCGTCGGCTTCACCATGTGCTCACCTTGCCGAGTGCGGCAGCCACCCGCTCCCAGCGCGTGTCGATGCCGGCGTCCACTTCGCCGGTGCCGGCTTGCGCGCGGCAGCCGCCGCGTTCCACCGCCGGATCGGTGCGCACGGTCCAGCCGCGCGTCTGCAATTCTTCCATCAGATAGGCTTCGACGACCGGCAGATCGGCGGGACTCACGATCAAAGCCGGCGCGCCGACCAGCGTGGGCTCGGCGGCCAGCACCTCGCGCGCGGCGGCGATCAGCGCAGTCGGGTCGTGCTGCACGTGCTGGCGCACCACCTGTTGCGCGATGTCGAGCGCGAGCGCCACCAGCGTTTCGGAGATCGCGCCTTGCGCGCCGTCGAGCGCAGCCTTGAAGGTTTCAGCCAGCGCGGCGAGCCGCGCGGCTTCTTCGCGCGCTTCGCTCTGGCCTTGCTCGAAACCCTGCGCATGGCCTTGGTCGTAACCGGCCTGATAACCGAGCGCCTGGCCGGCCACGTGGCCGGACGCGATGCCCTGTGCATGAGCGGCGTCGCGCAGACGTTCGAGTTCGGCTTCGAAAGCGCCGTCGTCGACTTCGGGTTCGGGCGGCGCCGGGGGCACCGGATCGAACGAGGCCATCTCCCAGCGCTGGTAGGCCGAGAGGCTTTCCTTCGCCGCGGAGTTCTGATCAGACATATGCATCTTCGGCCTTGCCGCCTAGAACGATCTGGCCGCCTTCGGCCAGGTTGCGCACGATCTGCAGAATGCGGCGCTGCTGCGTCTCGACTTCGGAGACGCGCACCGGACCGCGCGCGTCGAGGTCTTCGGCGAGCAGTTCGGCGGCACGCTGCGACATGTTCGACAGGAACTTCTGGCGCAGCGCGGGCGGCGCGCCCTTCAGCGAGATGATCAACGCCTCGGACTCGACTTCCTTCAGCAACAGCTGGATCGCGCGGTCTTCCAGATCGAGCAGGTTCTCGAACACAAACATCTGATCAATGATCTTCTGCGCAAGTTCCGCATCGTACTGACGAACATTCTCGATGACGCCTTCCTCATGGTTGCTCGACATGAAGTTGAGAATTTCGGCCGCCGTGCGGATGCCGCCCATGGGGCTGCGCTTGAGGTTGTCGCTGCCGGACAGGAGGCCCGTCAGCACGTCGTCGAGTTCGCGCAGCGCGGCCGGCTGGATGCCGTCGAGCGTCGCGATGCGCAGCAGCACGTCGTTGCGCAGCCGTTCCGTGAAGCAGGCGACGATTTCCGACGCCTGATCGCGGTCCAGGTGAACGAGGATGGTCGCGATGATCTGCGGATGCTCGTTCTTGATGAGTTCGGCGACCGCTGCGGAATCCATCCACTTCAGGCCTTCGATACCGCTCGTATCGCTGCCCTGCAAAATCCGGTCGATGATCGCGCCGGCCTTGTCGTCGCCGAGCGCCTTGGTCAGCACGGAACGGATGTACTCGTTCGAATCCAGCGACATGCCGGTGTGCTGCTCGGCCTCGCGCACGAACTCCTGCAGGACTTCATCGACCTGCTCGCGGGTCACGCTCTTCAGTGCGGCCATCGCGACGCCGATCTTCTGGACTTCGCGCGGCCCGAGGAACTTGAACACCTGCGCGGCTTCTTCCTCGCCGATCGACATCAGCAGGAGCGCGCTCTTCATTACGCCTTCAGCGCTCATCGGACACCCAATTTTTCACGACGGTTGCAACGATCTTCGGATCCTGGCGCGCGATGTTGCGCGCGAATTCCAGGTTCCGTTCGTATTTGTGCTTGGAGCTTTCGAGGGCGAGCAGTTCGCTGTCGGTTTCCAGTTCGGCGACCGTGTTCGCGCCCGCGCGCTCGGCGGCGGGAATGCCGTCCAGCAGGATCGGCTCGTCCGGCGAGGGCAGCGCCGCGGCGGCGGCCGACTCCGGCGGCGGGAAAGCGCGGCGCAGCGCCGGCTTCACCATCACGAAGTAGAGGAACAGGGCGACCGCGCCGATGCCGAGGTAAGTAGCGATCTGCTTGGCGAGCGCGATCATGTCCGGTGTGCGCCACCACGGCAGGTCGGCGTTCGGATCGACTTCGGTGGTGAACGGGCTGTTGACCACGTTGACCGAGTCGCCGCGCGCCTGGTCGAAGCCCATCGCGTCCTTCACCAGCTGGTTGACCTGCGCGAGCTTGTCGGCGGTGACCGGCTGCATCGTGGCGTGACCCTTGCCGTCGACCACGCGCAGGTAGTTCACCACCACCGCCACCGACAAGCGCTTGATGCCGCCCATCGGCTGTTCGAGATGGCGCACCGTCTTGTCGAGTTCGTAGTTGGTGGTCGAGTCCTTGCGGTCGCTGACCGGCGTGGTCGTCACGCCGCTCGCGCCGTTTGGCGCATTGATCGGCGCCGAAGCCGGTTGCGGCGGCTGGTTCGACAGCGCGCCCGGCACGCCCGAGGCGCCGCCTTGCGACATTTCGGTGGCGCTGCTCGATTGCTGGCTGCGGATCGCCGCCTGTTGCGGGGTGCCGTTCGGGCCGTAGTTTTCCGAGGTCTGCTCGCTATGCGAGAAGTCGATATCGGCGCTGACCTGCGAGTGCGCGTTGCCCGAGCCGAACAGCGGCGCGAGGATGGCGTCGATGCGCTGCTGGGTGCTGCGCTCGATCTGCTGGCGATACTTCAGTTGCGAGGCGTCGAGTCCGCTGCCGGTGGACGGCTGCGTCAGCAGATTGCCGTCCTGGTCGAGGATGGTCACGCCCTTCACCGGCATATCCGGCACCGCCGACGACACCATATGGGTGATCGCCAGCACCTGGCCTTCGTCGAGCGCGCGGCCCGGGTAGAGGTTGACCAGCACGGAGGCGGACGGCGCTTCCTTGTCGCGCACGAATACGGACGGCTTCGGAATCGCCAGATGCACGCGCGCCGACTTCACCGACGAAATCGACTCGACCGTGCGCTCCAGTTCGCCTTCCAGTGCACGCTGATAGTTGATCTGTTCGGCGAACTGGCTGATGCCGAACTTCTGGTTGTCCATCAGCTCGAAGCCGACCGAGCCGCTCTTGGGCAAGCCCTGCGACGCGAGGCGCAGACGCATTTCGTGCACCTGTTCGGCCGGCACGAGGATCGCGCCGCCGGCGTCGGAGAATTTATAGGGAATGTTGGCTGCCTGGAGCGCGGTGATGATGGCGCCGCCGTCGCGGTCCGACAGGTTGCTGTAGAGCACCTTGTAGTCCGGCGCCCGCGACCACAGGAACAGCCCCGCCACCACGGCGACCAGCAGCGCCACCGCGAAAATCAGCGGAGCGCGCGGGTTGCCGCGCATTTGCGCGAGGCCGGACAGGCGCTGACCGAAGTTGCCGCCGAGGTTGCTCCCCAGGCCGCCGAGGTCTGCTGCTCCACCGGCCTGGCCGGCACCGGCCGCACCGACGCCTGGCTGCGCGCCGGCGAGGCCCATGCGGGCGTCGGGGTTGATCAAAGAGTTGGCTGACGAATCCATGCGTCGGGTTTCTCCGGGATGCCTTTTGCGTTCTGCCCGCTGCCGCACCGAGGGTCGGCGGGCGCACGGACAGAGACTTTCACCATCGAAATTATCCGCAGCGCGGCTCAACCCGATTGCTTGAATAGAGCCGGGTTTCCCCCCTAGTTTCGGGGCTTTCCCGTATGGCCCGCTGCTATGCTTTCGTCCAGATCGGTACGGTTTGGCATGCCGGTCGTCCTTCCCTGGAGAAAACATGACTTTCCCCGTGAACGCGCTTTCGTCGGCGCTGCAACAGATTCAGTCGATGGCGGCGCAAGCGGCCGGCGGCAGTAATGCCGCGGCCGACACGTCCGGCGCGGCTACGCCCACCGGTTTTGCCTCGGCGCTGAAAGCTTCGCTGGACAAGATCAGCGGCGATCAGACCAAGGCGGTCGGCGAATCGCAGGCGTTCGAACTCGGCTCGTCGAACGTGTCGCTGAACGACGTGATGGTCGATATGCAAAAGGCCAACGTGGGCTTCCAGTTCGGCCTGCAGGTGCGCAACAAGCTGGTGTCCGCCTATAACGACATCATGCAGATGTCGGTGTGAACGCGGCTCGGGCGGCAAGGCTGTTCCGCCCGCCCGAACGCGTGCGCGCCGTGTGGCCCACGAGGGCCGCGCCATCTGGCCCCTTAATCCTCCTTACACTGGCCTAAAGCTTTCCCGCTGCCTATCCGATAACCAGGTACAGGCAGAAATCGGGGTGCGGCAACGTGCCCGGATGGGGTGCCACGACCAACCGCAGTGCAAGAGAGGAGGAGCGCCGATGTTTTCCCCAGGACACTCTGGAGCCAATGCGTACGCACGCGTCGGCGTCGAGACAGGGGTGATGGGCGCGAGTCCGCATCGTCTGATCGTGATGTTGTATCAGGGCGCCCGGCAGGCGATCGCGCAAGCGCGCATGCACCTGCAGCAGGGCAATGTGCCGGCGCGCGGAGATGCGATCGGCAAGGCGATTCAGATCGTCGAAAGCGGGCTGCAGCAGTCGCTCAACCTCGAGGCGGGCGGTGAGATTGCGGAGCGGTTGAACGCGCTATATAGCTATATGTCGCGCCGGTTGCTCGAAGCCAACATAAAACAAAGCGAGGCGATGCTGGTCGAGGTGGATGGTCTTCTGGCCACACTCGAAGAGGCATGGATCGGGATTGCCCCGGAGATCGCGCGGATGGCAGCCCAGCCCGCCGCGGAAAGCATGAGATGACATCGAACGCAGAATACTTCGCCCGTTATGAGGCGATTGCAGCGATTTCCTGCCGCATGCTGATGGCTGCCCGGCGCGCACTGTGGAACGATCTGGTCCACTTGCAAGACGAATACCGCCATCTGGTGGACGGGTTGAAAGACGCCGAAACAGGGGTGAAGCTCGACGAATCGGAGCGTCTGCGCAAATACGCGCTGATCCGCCAGATCCTCGCCGACGACGCTGCGATCCGCGATCTGGCGAATCCGCGCATGGCCAATCTGTCCGCGCTGTTCGCCGGACGGCCGACACGCGTGCTCAAGGAGCTGTACGGGGCGCGCTGAGATTTGCCGCGCGCGCTGAGCGGCGCCTCTATCCATCCGGCCGACTGACTTTATTTGAGCGCGACGCCGCCAATGTGACCAAGGAATCGGCATGAACGGAATCGACACGGCTGTCGCTTCGGTGCTCGCGAGCCGGATCGACAGTCTGCTCAACATCGCGCCAGGCAGTGCGGCCGCTTCGCAGGCCGGCACGGCGGGCGTCGAAACCGCGCCGACCATGCCGGCGCTCATTGAGACGCCCGCGCCGCAGCCTTCCGCCCAGACCGCGCTGTCCGCTGTCGCGCTGACGCTCAATGCGATCGTGCGCTCGGGCGGCGAGGCGACGCCCGCCGTGATCGGCCAGACGCCGATCTGGCCGGCCGCGCCGGCGCTCGACGTCGAAGTCGGTGCGTTGCCGTTGTTCGACACGTCCGCGGCTGCGACGGGTTCCGCTGCTCCCACCACCAATCCCAATGCCGCTGGTACCGCGGCCACCGCCAATGTGGCGGCGGCCCAAGTGCCGGTCGCGGCGCTCGCGGCCGCGCTCGAACAGACCGTCGGCGACAGTGGCCTCTTCTACGAAGCGCATCTCGCGCAATGGCTGGCTGGCCAGCGTTCGCCCGCTTCGCTCGCGGGCGAAGCGCAAAACAAACTCGTGGCCGCTGCCGCCCAACTGCCGCTCGACTGGGCGAACGACGGCGGCGAAGCGGCCCCCGCCAATCCGTCCGCCCGCCAAGGCACGGGTGCGGCGCCGAATGGTTCATCGAACAGCGGCGCGCCGGACGCTGGCGCCGCCGCTCGCGGGGCGCCCTCGATTCCTAACGCGCAAGCCGCACGTTTCGTGGCCGGCGAGGTGCTGGCCAGTTCCCTGTCCGACCTGAACGGCCAACCCACGCGTGCGAGCCTGCATAGCGCGGCGGCACAAACCGTCGACGGCGGCGCCTCGCAGAATTCGCAGTCGATGGCCGCCGCGGTTCATCCCGCAACCGTGCCGTTGGTGCGCCAGCAGCTCGATCTGCTCGCGACCGGCCAGTTTCGCTGGACTGGCGAAGCGTGGCCGGGCGCCAAACTCGACTGGACCATCGAACAGGACGGCGATGAATGGGACCGCAGCGGCGGCGGCTCGGCGAGCGAGGACGACCAGCCGTGGCGCACCCGCCTGACGCTGTCGCTGCCGACGCTCGGCACCGTCGACGCGGAACTGACACTGACCGGCACGCGGCTCGTCGCGCGCGTGCAGGCGAGTCCCAACGGCGCCGCGCGCCTTGCGATGCAGGGCGAAAGTTTCCGTCAGCGGCTCGCGGCGGCGGGCATCCAATTGAATGGGTTGACGATTCGCGAGATCGGCGGCGGCGCGCCCGCCAGCGCCGCGAATGCAGCGGGTGCGGCGGCCGCTCAGGCGGCAGCGTCGGCGTATGCGCGGTCGGCTTCGGCGGGTAGTTCGACAGAGGCGGGCGGTGCGGCCGGTTCGGCAGCGAACCGAACCACGGGCGTGCGCCGCACAGCGCGAACCAGCCGCACGGAATCCGCGCCGCTCGACGATTTTGATTGGGACATGTGAGATGAGTCGCAAACATCGCCGCAGCGCGGCCGCGCTCGTCTACGACGCCCAAGGCGGCGATCCCGCGCCGCGCGTGATCGCCAAAGGCTACGGCATGCTGGCCGAGATGATCGTGCAGCGCGCCAAGGAGGCCGGCCTATATGTGCACGAGGCGCCTGAAATGGTTTCCCTGCTGATGCAGGTGGATCTCGACGCGCGGATTCCGCCGCAGCTTTACCAGGCGGTGGCGGAAATGCTCGCGTGGCTGCATCGGCTGGAAAGCGGCGCGGAGAACGAGCCGCCGCAAGCCGCGAGTGTCGACGCGCAAGACGTCATCGACGTGGAGGCCACCGAGATCGAAGGCGGCCCGGCGGCGCGCTGAACGTTAGAACCGCATCATCAATTTTAGCAGCGCGTTCACCCGTTTGCCGTACGGTGGTGAAATCCAGCCACGGGCGTTCAGACGCGCCTGCGTCAGTACCGGCTTCATCTTCGAGAAAGTCACGAAGCCTTCGTAGCCGTGATACGCGCCCATTCCACTCGCGCCGACGCCGCCGAACGGCAGGCTTTCGCACGCCAGATGCATCAGCGTTTCGTTGATCGCCATGCCGCCGGCGATGGTTTCGTGCGTCACGCGGTCGATCGTGGCGTCGTCGTCGGCGTAAAGATACAGCGCGAGCGGGCGCGGCCGGGCGTTGATCCAGGCGATCGCGTCATCGAGCGTGTCGTAGGGCACGACCGGCAGCAGCGGCCCGAAGATTTCCTCCTGCATCAGCGCGCATTCGTCGGGCGCGTGGGTGACGGCGATCAGCGGGAAGCGGCGGCTTGTTGCATCGGGTGAACTGTCGGTGAGCGCGTGCAGTTGCGCCCCGGCGGCATGGGCTTCGTCGGCAAGACGTTCGAGGCGCGCAAAGTGGCGCTCTGAAATGATCGAGGTGTAATCCGGATTGTTGCCGAAGTTCGGGTACATCTTCGTCATCCGCGCACGCGCCCGTTCGATGAACGCCTGCTCCTTGCCGCGCGGCACCAGTACGTAATCCGGCGCGACGCAGGTTTGTCCCGCGTTGAGTGTCTTGCCGGCGATGAGGTTGTCCACCGCGTTGTCGAAGCGCGCGTGCGCGCCGATGATGGCCGGCGACTTGCCGCCCAGTTCGAGCGTGACCGGCGTCAGATGCTCGGCGGCGGCGCGCATCACTTCGTGGCCGACCTTGGTCGAGCCGGTGAACAGTAAGTGGTCGAAGGGCTGCGCGCTGAACGCGGCGGCGAGCGCGGCGTCGCCGTTCACGACCGCGATGTGATCGCGCGCGAAGGTTTGTCCGATCAACTGCTCGAACAGCGCCGAGGTGCGTGGCGTCAGTTCGGACATTTTGATGATCGCGCGATTACCGGCGGTCAACGCGCTGATGAGCGGTCCGACGGCGAGCAACACCGGATAATTCCACGGCACGATGATGCCGACCACACCGAGCGGCTGCGGCACGACCTTCGCGCGCGCCGGCAGCAGCCATTTGTTGGTGCTGCGGCGCTGCGGTTTCATCCAGCGCTTGCCGTGTCTCAGCGCGCCGTTGATCTCTTCTTTCACCAGCAGGAATTCGGCGAGCAGCACTTCCTGCTTCGCGCGATTGCCGAAGTCGAGGTTCATCGCGTCGGCGAGCGCGTCGCGATTGTCGAGCATGACTTTGCGCAGCGCTTTCAGATGCGCGGCGCGTGTCTCCCACGACGGATACGGCGTACGCAGATATGCGTGGCGCTGATCGCGCAGCAGCGCTTCGAGCGCGACGACCTCTGGTAGATCGTTCTTCATGTGTCCACTCCCTGACGGATATCATTGCGCGTCGAGTCGCGCTTTTATTGGATGTGCTCGTGCAGCTTCGCGGCGTGCCGAACGTCAGGCGGGAAAAGCCCGTTCGATGATCGCCGCGTGATCGAACGTGGCCGGCAGCGTGCCGTACACACGGCCGCTCTCACCGCAGCCGTCGGCAAGACGCGTGGCAATGAATGCCTCTGCGACTTCGCCAGGCGCATGTTTGAGAAGCAAGGTCGCCTGAGCGATCAGCACGACCTGCTGCGCGATCCGCCGCGCCGAGGCTTCGCGGTGCTCGGCCGGTCCGTTGAGCGTAGCGGCGAGTTTGCCGAGCGCGGCGCTCAACGCCGGATGCGCTTGCGCGTCCGCTTGCCATGCGGCGAACAACGCCTGCGCCGCTTCCGGTTCGCGCTCCATCGCGCGCAGCACGTCGAGGCACATCACGTTGCCGGAACCTTCCCAGATCGAATTCACCGGCGCTTCACGATAGAAGCGCGCCATCGGACCGGTTTCGACGTAGCCGTTGCCGCCCCAGACTTCCATCGCCTCGCCGGTGAATTCCAGCGCGCGCTTGCAGACCCAGTATTTCGCCGCGGGCGTGACGATGCGGCGCCACGCGCGCTCGGCAAGCGAGGTGGAGGCGGCGTCGGTGGACTCTTCGAAAGCGCGCGCGAGCCGCATGAACAGCACCGTCGCCGCTTCCGATTCCAAAGCCAGGTCGGCGAGCACGTTGCGCATCAGCGGCTGATCGGCGAGATGCCGGCCGAACGCGCTGCGATGGCGCGCGTGGTGGATGGCCTGCACGAGCGCCGCCCGCATCAAGGCCGCGCTGCCGATCACGCAATCGAGCCGCGTGTAATTCGCCATTTCGATGATGGTCGGCACGCCGCGTCCTTCGTCGCCGATCATGATGCCGAACGCGTCGAGGAATTCGACTTCGCTGCTCGCATTCGAGCGGTTGCCGAGCTTGTCTTTCAGGCGCTGGATCTGCACGTTGTTCTTGCGCCCGTCCGGCGCGAAGCGCGGCACGTAGAAGCACGAGAGGCCCTCGTGTTCGTCGGTGCGGCCGAGCACGAGATGCGCGTCGCACTGCGGCGCGGAGAAAAACCACTTGTGGCCGACGAGCCGGTAGGCGGCGCCGCGGCCGCTGCCGGCGGTGGAATAGGCGCGGGTCTGATTGCTGCGCACGTCCGAGCCGCCCTGTTTTTCGGTCATACCCATGCCGATCATCGCGGAGGTTTTCTGCTTGAGCGGCACGTCGCGCGGATCGTGCTCGCGCGCGTAGAGCTTGTCGCGCAACGTGGCGAATAGCGCGGGTTCGCGTTGCAACACGGGGATGCTCGCGAAGGTCATCGTCAGCGGGCAGAGCGAACCGGATTCGATTTGCGCATGCAGGAAGTAGCCGGCGCAGCGTGCAACCATTGCGCCGCGTTGCGGATCGGAAAACGGCAGCGCGTGCAGACCTTCGCGGCGCAGGAGCGAAAGCAGCGTGTGCCACGAAGGATGAAACTCCAGCGCGTCGATGCGCTCGCCACGTGGACTGTGCGTGAATAGTTCAGGCGAATGGCGGTTGGCGAGTTCGGCGAGCGCCAGCGTGTCCGGCGTGGTGAGCGCCGCACCGTGCTGCAGCAACGCGCCGCGATGCCACCCGGCGCCGTCGCGTTCGAGGGCGGCCGACAACGCGGCGTCGCTGGAAAACAGGTTGTAGTCCGCCAGCGGTGGAACCTGATTGGTCACCTCGTGAGTCTGGCCGAAGCTGTGCCGTTCCATCTGCTGTCTCCGTTCAACGCATGCTCGCCGGCGTCGGTCGGCAGTGCGCTGTTTAATCGCCGCGTGTCGTGCCGCGGGCCGAGAGGACGGCGCGTACGACGCCGTGTTTGAATGCCGTGCGCGGCCGCCCGGCGGGCGCAAGCGCGTCTTTCATCATAGAGTCGCGGCGCCGCTTCCGTTTAGAGGAATCGCTCTGACGCGAACCCGCCGCGCTATCCGAAGGCTCCCTACAATGCCGGTAAAGCGCACGTAGACAAGTGTGCACGTGACAGGGTTCGCGAGCAATGCGCGCCCATCAGGAGGAGCGGATGCAATACGACTACATCATCGTCGGTGCAGGCTCGGGTGGTTGCGCGCTGGCGAGTCGTCTCGCGGATAACTGCCCGGACGCGACGATCGCCCTGATCGAAGCCGGCCCGCACACGGACCGCAATCTGTTCGTCAACATGCCGGTCGGCGTGGCGGCCGTGGTGCCGCACAAACTCAAGACCAACTACGGTTATCTGACCACGCCGCAGCCGGGGCTCGGCGGACGGCAAGGGTATCAGCCGCGCGGGCGCGGCTTCGGCGGATCGAGCGCGATCAACGCGATGATCTATACGCGCGGTCATCCGCTCGATTACGACGAATGGGCGGCACTGGGCTGCGAAGGCTGGTCGTGGGCGGAAGTGCTGCCGTATTTCCGCCGCGCCGAAGGCAACCAGCGCGGCGCCGATGCATGGCATGGCGACAGCGGCCCGCTTACCGTCTCCGATCTGCGTTATCAGAATCCGTTTTCGCGCCGTTTCGTGCAGGCGGCTATAGAAGCCGGATACAAGCCGAACGGCGACTTCAATGGCGCGGATCAGGAAGGGATCGGCTTCTACCAGGTGACGCAGCGCGACGGACGCCGCTGCAGTGTGGCGCGCGCCTATATCTACGACCGCGAGCGTCCCAACCTGCACACGATTGCCGACGCGACGGTGCTGCGCGTGGCCTTCAACGGCAAGCGCGCGAGCGGCGTGGAGATCGTGCGCGGCGGCCGCACGCAAACGCTCGAAGCACGCGCGGAGGTGGTGCTCGCCGCGGGCGCGTTCAATTCGCCGCAGCTGCTGATGTGTTCGGGTATCGGACCGGCGGCGCATCTGCAATCGCTCGGCATTGCCGTGCTGCACGACGCGCCGGAGGTGGGCCAGAACCTGATCGACCACATAGATTTCACCATCAACAAACAGGTTTCGTCGATCGAACCGACCGGGTTTTCGATTCGCGGCATCGCGCGGATGCTGCCGCAGTTCGTCACGTTCATGCGCCACGGGCGCGGCATGCTGTCGAGCAATGTCGCCGAGGCGGGCGGCTTTCTAAAGAGCAATCCGACGCTCGACCGGCCGGATGTGCAACTGCATTTCTGTGCGGCCATCGTCGACGATCACAACCGTCATATGCATTGGGGCCACGGTTATTCGCTGCACGTGTGCGTATTGCGGCCGCATAGTCGCGGTACGGTGACGCTGGCAAACGCCGATGCGCGCACCGCGCCGGTGATCGACCCACGCTTTTTCAGCGATCCGCGCGATCTCGATCTGCTGGTGGACGGCGCGCGGATGGCGCGGCGCATTCTCGATGCACCGTCGCTCGCGCTCCATGGCGGCAGCGAGTTGTACACCATCCCGGCCAGTCGGACACCGAGTTGCGCCGCACGATCGCCGAGCACGCCGACACGATCTATCACCCGGTGGCGACCTGTCGGATGGGCGGCGACGCGCGCTCGGTGGTGGATCCGCAATTGCGAGTGCGAGGCGTCACGGGGCTGCGGATCGTCGATGCCTCGGTGATGCCCACGCTGATCGGCGGCAATACCAATTCGCCGACGGTGATGATCGGTGAACGCGCGGCCGATCTGATCGCGGCGGCACGTCGCGAGTCGCAAGCGGACCTGAAGATGGCGTCGCTCGGCAGAGCTGGCGTGGCGACGAATACCGCCTGAGCGTTCGGCGACGTTTTCATTTCCTGCTGCTAAATATGAGACAAATTGGGTGAACGTCTGCCAATTCGTCATAAATTGTGCCGTTTCGTTTATGAGATTTCCTGAAACTTATAATCGCGCCGCAAAAAGCAGCGCGTCAGGTGGCGCGTTCGGGAACTCCAGGAAGCGAAGCGATGAGCATCAACGCAATTCAATTGATTCAGTCCGCCATGACGGACGGTGTCGTACGGCAGCTAGCGGGGCGCTTCGGGCTGCCGCCGGACGCGACTCAAAAGGTGCTGGCCACCACGGCGCCGTCGCTCATCGCGGGCCTGATGCAAAAGGGCGCGACGCTTGACGGCGCGCGTTCGCTTTTCGCTACGATTCTCTCGCCGGAGGTGAACGGCCATATCGCCGAACAGTTGCCGCATCTGGTTGGCAGCACGAACGGCGTGAGCCAACTGGAAATGGCCGGGCGGCAATTGCTCGAACGGGCGCTGGACCGCCCCGTCGACGCGCTGAGCGATGAGGTCGCCTCGCAAACCGGGGTGCCGGCGCACGCCACACATGCCATGACGGGCATCGTCGGTGCAACCCTGCTTGGCTTGCTGAAGCGGCATTGTCTCGAAGGTCAGGGCAATGCCGGGCAATTGCCCACGCTGCTCGGTCATCAACT
This sequence comes from Paraburkholderia sp. BL9I2N2, assembly GCF_004339745.1. GTDB lineage: Bacteria > Pseudomonadota > Gammaproteobacteria > Burkholderiales > Burkholderiaceae > Paraburkholderia. The sequence goes on from NZ_SMGP01000001.1 coordinate 4,545,839, forward strand.
GCCGGTCATTGCGCCTTATCTGAACGACCGGTTGATGGCCACGCTCGGCCTGAGCGGCCTTGGCGCGTTTGTCGGCAACATTCTGGCGCAGTTGAAGGCCGTTTCGTCGCATATCGATCATCCGACGCCCGCGGCCAAGCCGGTGGCCGACGCGTTGTCGAACATCCACGTGCCTGTGGACGCTGTGGTGCGCGAAGAACGCCATTCGCACACGTGGCTGTGGTGGCTGCCCGCGGTCGCTGCGGCGGTGCTGGCCTTTCTGTTTCTGCGCGGCTGCCAAAGCCAGCAGAGCGTCGGCCGCGCCGACGGACACGGCAGTTCCGAAGCGGCGGTCACCATACAGCCGGCATCGGCGCCGGTTCAGGCTTCAGTTGCCGTGCTAGCCGCCAGCGATGCGGCGGTGCTGGCGTCGGCAGCCAGCGCATCGACGCCCGCGAGTTCAGCGAGCGGCGCAAGCGACGCGCAGCAACCAGCCGCCGCACCCGCGCCGACCCAGGACAGCCAGCTCAGTTTCACCGTCGACGCCGCCGGCAAACCGACGCTCACGGCCACCGTCGGCAGCGAAGCCGAAAAGACCCAATTCATGGATGAGTTGACCAAGCGCCTCGGTCAATACAATTTCGTCCCGAACATCACGGTCGATCCGGCCACGAAGCCGGCCGACTGGCTGGTCCATTTCGACGGCCTGTTGCCGCTGCTGTCGCTGCCCGGCGCGGAAGTGAAAGTGATTGGCACGCAGATCGAACTGAGCGGCACCGCAGCGGACAAGAAGCTCGGCTTGCTCGACGAACTGAAGTCGCTGCTCGGCACGTCGTATCAGATCGGTTCGTTCGACGTCGCGCACGCCGTCGCCGATGCCAACGAGAACTTCCGCGGCGCGATCAAGAGCCTGCTCACGCCGGATAGCCCGTGCGTCACAGCAGACGTGGTCAAGGTGCTGAACCTGCAGGTGATCAACTTCGCGAGCGCCAGCGCGCATGTGCCTGCTTCGGCGGTGGAAGATCTGAACCAGTCGGCGCGCGTGCTGAACGCCTGCGCGCGCAACGGCAAGACGGCGCGGCTGGAAGTGGCGGGCTATTCGGACAACGTCGGCGGCGAACAGGCGAATCTGCAATTGTCGAAGCAACGTGCGGAAGCGGTGCGCGCCTATCTCGTCAAGACGGGCGTCCCGGCTAAATCGCTGATGGCGCAAGGCTACGGTCAAGCGCGTCCGGTCGCGAGCAACGACACGGCGAGCGGTCGCTTCGCCAACCGCCGCATCGAGTTCGTTGCGCAATAGTAAGCACGGCCAGGACCAAGCATGCGAGACATGCCGCCAGTTCACTTCGGGCGGCATCGTCTTGTCATTTGGCGGGCGGTGTCGGAAACGGCGTCGTGATGCCGGTCACGCCGATGCCCGGCCCAAGCATGAAATCGTCGCCGGCCTGACCGGGCAACGCCTCACGGGCGACCTCGAGCCACGCGCGCGCGGCGTGCGACAGATAACCATTGCGGCGCCAGCCGATTGCCATTTCCCACGGAATTTCCGGTTCCACCACCGGCCGGCAAGTGAACTGCGCGGGGTCGAGACGCCGGCAATACGGCGCCGGCAACAGCGCGATGCCGACACCGGCAAGCACCAGCGCCGCCATAAAATCCCAATGCCCACTGCGTCCGACGATGGTCGGCGCAAAGCCGGCGGTACGGCACGCGTTCAGCACGACATCATTGAGAGCGAGACTTTCGCCGTAAAATACGAACGGCTCGTTGGCGAGTTGCGCGAGCGGCACCTCGTGCAGATCGTCCCAGCTAGAGCCGTTGCGCGCGACCAGCCACAGCAACTGACGCGTCATGGGCAGCACGTCGATATTTTCCGGGTCGACCGGTTGCAACACGCCGCCCAAGTCCAGTTCGCCGTTGATCAGCGCCGTCTCGTTGGCGCGTGAACCCTGCTCGAACAGCTTCAGTTCGATTTTCGGATAGCGCTGGCGAAACGCGGCGATGGCCGGCGTGAAGAGCGAGCCGCCCATCGGCGGAATGCCGATGGTGAGTTGACCGCGGCCGAGCGTGTCGAGATCGTTCAGTTCAGCCTGCAACTGCGCGTGCGCCGCCAGCACGTCCTGACCGCGCTGGTAGACGATCCGGCCGGCATCGGTCAGCACCATCTGGCGCCCGTCGCGCAGCAAAAGCGGGGAGCCGATTTCATCCTCCAGCGACTTGACCATCTTGCTGATGGTCGGCTGCGTGACGAACATCTGCTCGGCGGCGACGGTGAAACTTTGCTGACGCACCACTTCGACGAAATACCGCAGCGCACGTAGTTCCACGATCTCAGGCTCCAGAATTCCAAATTGGAATGATCTCAGTGATTGTAAGTCAATATGTTTATATTGCAGAAAGGTCGTACGGAGCGGTCGGTATGGTTGCGCGCCGGCGTCGTGGTCGACAATCGCGGTCGTTGTGTTCGGCCGAAGTCAGGCTCTGCGCCGAGGAGAAGACGTCGCACCCATTTCAAGATGGAGCGGCGCGCGAACGGCATAACATCTGTGGATCTCCACCGCCGCCCCGCCCATCGCGCCCGTTCATCATGACGCCCGTTTCGATCATCATTCCCTGCTATAACGGCGCGGCGACACTCGCGCGTGCTTTGCAAAGTTGCCGGATTCAGCCTGAAGCCGCACAGATCATCGTGGTGGACGACGGCTCGGCCGATGCCTCCGCGGACATCGTGGGCCAAATCGGCCGCGTCGACGCGCGCGTGGATCTGCTACGAATGCCTTACAACGGCGGCGCGGCGCGAGCGCGCAACTGGGGCGCGATGCATGCGTCGCACGACCTGATCGCCTTCCTCGACGCCGACGACGAATACCTTCCCGGTGCACTCTCCGCCGCGAGTGCATTCCTCGCGCAAAACCCGAAGGACGTGTCCGTGCGGCTCGACGTCGAGTACGCGGATTTTCCGCGCGACCTCACGGCCCATCCCGACTTCGCCGCGCACGCGGCGACGCTCAGCAATACGGTGCCGAGCGGCCTGTTCATTCGCCGCGCCGTGTACCTCGCACTCGGCGGCTTTCCAATGGACGATGCGTTTCGCCGTATAGGCGGCGAAGACGGCGCGTTGTCGTGGGCGCTGCGCGATATATTCGGCAACCCGCGGCTGAATGACGTGAAGCGCGTGCGCATGCATTACCACGCGGGGATTCACGCCGAACGCTATTTCCGCATCGCACTCGGACTGCAGATTCCGGATCCAGCCGATGTCGCTGAAGCGTTCCGCGTTTCCAGGCAGTTCGTCGACACCGCGCGCGCAGGCATCGCGCAATTGCGCGCGGCTAACGTGATGGCGGAGACTGCCGCGTCGTAAGTCACGCGGCATCCATCGCGTCGGCTTCGCGCACACACGAAACCCAAGAAAACGCGCGCGCCCCGAAGCCATCTCGATTTGCTACAATCGCCGTTCGTCGCCGAGGAGCGTTGCGACGGGTACCGCGAATCAGGCTATTCGCCGGCTGCCCGCCAGGCTCGGAGACTTCAATCGGAGGGCTCGGATGCGCATAGCGCTTTCCCATCCACCGCATCGAACCGCGCTCACGTCAAATTTCTAGTCAATTTCTTAGAAAGGAGGGCGTGATGAACGCCGCAGTTATCGATTCCAAAAATTCCCAGGATTTCGTTGTTGCCGACATGTCGCTTGCCGACTGGGGCCGCAAGGAACTCAACATCGCCGAGACGGAAATGCCCGGTCTCGTGCAGACGCGCGAAGAGTACAAGGCGCAGCAGCCGCTGAAGGGCGCGCGCATCGCAGGTTCGCTGCACATGACGATTCAAACCGGCGTGCTGATCGAGACGCTGACCGCGCTCGGCGCGGACGTGCGCTGGGCATCGTGCAATATCTTCTCGACGCAGGATCATGCGGCCGCGGCAATCGCCAAGGCCGGCACACCGGTGTTCGCGTTCAAGGGCGAATCGCTCGACGAGTACTGGGAATTCTCGCACCGCATTTTCGAATGGCCGAACGGCGAATTCGCCAACATGATCCTCGACGACGGCGGCGACGCCACGTTGCTGCTGATCCTCGGCTCGAAGGCTGAAAAAGACCGCTCGGTGATCTCGAAGCCGACCAACGAGGAAGAAGTCGCGCTGTACAAGTCGATCGAGCGTCATCTGGACGCCGACCCGACGTGGTACTCCACGCGCCTCGCACACATCCAGGGCGTGACGGAAGAAACCACGACCGGCGTGCACCGCCTGTATCAGATGGAAAAAGAAGGCCGCCTGCCGTTCCCGGCCATCAACGTCAACGACTCGGTCACCAAGTCGAAGTTCGACAACCTGTACGGCTGCCGTGAGTCGCTGGTCGACGGTATCAAGCGCGCGACCGACGTGATGATCGCGGGCAAGATCGCCGTGGTTGCCGGATACGGCGACGTGGGCAAGGGCTGCGCGCAATCGTTGCGCGGTCTGGGCGCGACCGTGTGGGTTACCGAAATCGATCCGATCTGCGCGCTGCAGGCGGCGATGGAAGGCTACCGTGTCGTGACGATGGAATACGCGGCGGACAAGGCCGACATCTTCGTGACGGCAACCGGCAACTACCACGTGATCGGCCACGACCACATGAAGGCGATGCGTCACAACGCGATCGTCTGCAACATCGGTCACTTCGACTCGGAAATCGACGTGGCGTCGACCCGTCAGTACGAGTGGGACAACATCAAGCCGCAAGTCGACCACATCATTTTCCCGGACGGCAAGCGCGTGATCCTGCTGGCTGAAGGCCGCCTCGTGAACCTGGGTTGCGCGACCGGTCACCCGTCGTTCGTGATGTCGAACTCGTTCACGAACCAGACGCTCGCGCAGATCGAACTGTTCACGCAAGGCAAGAAGTACGAGAACAAGGTGTACGTGTTGCCGAAGCATCTGGACGAGAAGGTCGCACGCCTGCATCTCGCGCGCATCGGCGCGAACCTGACCGTGCTGTCGGACGATCAGGCCGGCTACATCGGCGTCGACAAGAACGGTCCGTTCAAGCCGAACCACTACCGCTATTAAGCGCGCCGCAGGCGGTTTGACAGCATGACAGTTTGACGACAGGGCGGCGCATCATGCGCCGCTTTGTTCGCCATGCCCGCCTGCCGCTCTCTGTTGCGCGCTTTTTCCCGTTATCGGACATCCTGCCAAAGGAGCTCTACATGACCGTGCTGCTGACCTGGCTGATCAACGCGCTTGCGCTACTGATCATCACCTACCTCGTGCCGTCGATTCATATCCGCAGTTTCGGCACCGCATTGATCGTCGCGGTGGTGCTCGGGTTGATCAACACGATCCTGCGGCCGTTGCTGATTCTGCTGACGCTGCCCGTCACGATTCTCACGCTCGGACTCTTCATTCTGGTGGTCAATGCGCTGTGCTTCTGGCTGTGCGCGTCGCTGCTGAAGGGCTTTGAAGTGTCGGGTTTCTGGTCGGCGTTCTTCGGCTCGATCCTGTACAGCATCGTTTCGTGGCTGCTGTCCGCGCTTATTTTTGGCAACCGCAGTCTCGGTTGACCCACTGAATCATGAACCCGATCGAACTTTCATTCGAATTCTTCCCGCCTAAAACGCAGGAAGGCGTCGACAAGCTGCGCGCCACACGCGCCCAGCTCGCCACGCTCAAGCCCAAGTTCGTGTCCGTCACGTTCGGCGCCGGCGGCTCGACGCAACAGGGCACGCTCGATACCGTCGTCGATATGGCGAAGGAAGGGCTCGAAGCGGCGCCGCACGTGTCGTGCATCGGCTCGTCGAAAGAGAGCCTGCGCGCTATTCTCAACGAATACCGCGCGCATGGCATTCGCCATATCGTCGCGCTGCGCGGCGATCTGCCGTCCGGCATGGGCGAAGTCGGCGAGCTGCGCTATGCGTCGGAACTGGTGAGCTTCATCCGCGCCGAGTTCGGCGACTGGTTCTGGATCGAGGTGGCCGGCTACCCGGAATACCACCCGCAGTCGCGCTCGCCGCGTCACGATCTGGAAAACTTCGCCCGCAAGGTGAAGTCCGGCGCCAATTCGGCGATCACGCAGTACTTCTTCAACGCGGACGCGTACTTCCGTTTCGTCGACGACGCAAAAAAACTCGGCGTGGATGTGCCGATCGTGCCGGGCATCATGCCGATCACGAACTTCTCGCAACTGATGCGTTTCTCGGAGATGTGCGGCGCTGAAGTGCCGCGCTGGATCGCGCGCCGGCTGGAAAGCTTCGGCGACGATCGCGAGTCGATTCGCGCGTTCGGGCTGGATGTGGTGACCGACCTGTGCGGGCGTCTGATCGACGCCAAAGTGCCGGGTCTGCACTTCTACACGCTGAACGGCGCCGCAGCGACCAAAGCGATCTGCGAACGGTTGGGCGTTTAAGCTCCTATCACGTTGTCGAGACGAAACCGCGCGGCTGACGCAGCCGTGCGGTTTTTTTTCGCGCCGCAAATGCCATGCGAGTGTCAGGCGAATGAAGCCGGAATGACCAATCCGACGCTGGCACAATCGTCGCAACGGCCGCTGCGCCGCAACAAACACGCCTGCCCGACCCAAGCTTGCGGCGCGTAAGCCCGCATTGAACCCGATTTTTGTGCTGTCTATGATCAAAGCGCAGCTGACGTGGCTGCTGTGCGGAGAACGTGATGACGGTATCCAAGTTGCTGTTTGCAGTTCGCCAAACCTGCCTTCCGGCGTTGAGCGTCTGTGCGGTTCTGAGCGCCGGGTTTTCGCCCGCCGTCGCCGACGCGGCCAAGCTGCCTGACAAGACCCTCGTGTTCTGCTCCGAGGGCAGTCCGGCGGGCTTCGACAGTGCGCAATACACCACCAGCGTGGAGTTCAGCGCGGGGTCGTACACGGTCTACAACCGCCTGATCGAGTTCGCGCACGGCAGCACGGATATCGAGCCGGGTCTCGCCGAGAAATGGGACGTGTCGCCGGACGGGCTGACCTATACGTTTCATTTGCGCCACGGCGTGAAGTTCCAGACCACGGCGTTCTTCAAGCCGACGCGCGAATTCAACGCGGACGACGTCGTCTTCACCTATCAGCGCATGCTCGATCCGGAGCAACCGTTCCGCAAGGCGTACTCGGTGCCGTTCCCGTATTTCACCGATCTGGGCCTCGCCAAGAACATCACGAAGGTCGAAGCGGTCGATCCGTACACGGTGCGTTTCACGCTGAAGGAAGTCGACGCACCGTTTTTACAACAGATCGCGATGCCGTTCGCCTCGATTCTCTCGGCGGAATACGGCGATCAGTTATTGAAAGCGGGTAAAGCGTCGGATATCAATCAATATCCGGTCGGCACCGGTCCATTTATTTTCCGCAGCTATACGAAAGACGACACGATTCGCTTCGACGGTAATCCCGACTACTGGAAGCCGGGCGTCGTCAAAGTCGGCAAGCTGATATTCGCGATTACCGTCGATCCGGCCGTGCGTCTGCAGAAACTGAAACGCGGCGAATGCCAGGTGATGTCGTATCCGCGTCCCGCCGATATTCCGACGGTGAAAACCGATGTGTCGCTCGTCATGCCGAACGAGGTGGGTTTCAACCTCGGCTATATCGCCTACAACACCACCAAAAAGCCGCTCGACAACGTGCTGGTGCGCCGCGCGCTCGATATGTCGATCAATAAGAAAGCGATTATCGAGTCGGTGTATCAAGGCGCGGGCCAGGCGGCGACCAACCCCATGCCGCCGACCCAGTGGGGCTACGACAAGAATCTGAAGGACGCCCCGTACGACACCGAAAAAGCCAAAGCGCTGCTGAAACAGGCAGGTTATCCGGACGGCTTCGATTTGACGCTGTGGGCCATGCCGGTTCAACGGCCTTATAACCCGAATGCGCGGCTGATGGCGGAAATGCTGCAATCCGATTGGGCGAAGATCGGCGTCAAAGTGAAGATCGCCACCTTTGAATGGGGCGAATATATTCGCCGCGGCCATGCCGGCGAGCATGAAGCCATGCTGATCGGCTGGACCGGCGATTATGGCGATCCGGATAACTGGCTCGGCGTATTGCTGGGCTGCGACGCGGTCAACGGCAGTAACTTTTCCAAATGGTGCTACAAACCTTATGACGATTTGATCAGAAAGGGCCGTGGCACGACCGCTCTGCCTGAGCGCACCAAGGCTTATACGGAAGCCCAGGAAATTTTCAAGGATCAGGTTCCGTTCACGCCGATCGCCCACTCCACGGTCTATCAGCCGATCAGCAAGAACGTCACGGGCTTCAAGATCGACCCGTTCGGCCCGACGCAATTCATGAATGTGGGTCTGAAATAAGGCCCGCGGGCCGTTTTTTGCTAAGACGACCCTCTAAAGCCGCATGCTCCGGCCAGCGCCGGCGTGCGGCGGCCCTTATGCCCGAATGGTTTCCGATCGTCCACGCTGCGTGGGATCGGAGTAACCGGCAAAGCGGTAACTCCGATCGACACACCTGGAATTTCCTCCGCTTGGTGCTGTGAGCCAAGCTCAAGTAATATCGCGCTACGCCGGCGGGAGCCGGCCACGAACCTGGAGGAAACATGAAGCAAAACAATCTGTTGCGCGCCGCGCGTGTTACGACGCTCGTCGCAGCTGCAGCGGCATCGATGGTGGGCGCAAGTGTCGCCCGCGCTGAGATTCCGAACAAAACCCTGGTCTACTGCTCAGAAGGCAGCCCTGCGGGTTTCGATCCTGCCCAATACACCACGGGCACCGATTTCACGGCTAATACGTTCACGGTCTACAACCGTCTCGTCGAATTCGAACGCGGCGGCACCAAGGTCGAACCGGGCCTCGCCGAAAAGTGGGACGTGTCCGCGGACGGCAAGACGTACACGTTCCATCTGCGTCATGGCGTGAAGTTCCAGACCACGTCGTTCTTCAAGCCGACGCGCGAATTCAATGCAGACGACGTCGTGTTCACGTTCCAGCGCATGCTGGACCCGAACTCGGCCTTTCATAAGGCTTACCCGGTCCAGTTCCCGTACTTCACGGACATGGGCCTCGACAAGCTGATCACCAGCGTCGAAAAGGTCGATCCGTACACGGTCAAGTTCACGCTGAAGGAAGTCAACGCGCCGTTCATCCAGAATCTGGCAATGGAATACGCGTCGATTCTCTCGGGAGAATACGGCGACCAGTTGATGAAAGCCGGCAAGGCCGCCGACATCAACCAGTTCCCGGTCGGCACGGGCCCGTTCATCTTCCGCAGCTACACGAAGGACGCGACGATCCGCTTCGACGGCAATCCGGATTACTGGAAGCCGAACACGGTGAAGATCTCGAAGCTCATCTTCTCGATCACGCCGGACGCCGGCGTGCGCGTGCAGAAGATCAAGCGCGACGAATGCCAGGTGATGAGCTATCCGCGTCCCGCCGACATCGCGCCGCTGAAGGCTGAAGCGAACATCGCGATGCCGTCGCAACCGGGCTTCAACCTCGGCTACCTCGCGTACAACGTGACGCACAAGCCGGTCGACAAGGTCGAAGTCCGTCAGGCGCTCGACATGGCGATCAACAAGAAGGCGATCATCGACTCGGTGTACCAGGGCGCGGGCCAGGCAGCCACGAATCCGATGCCGCCGACCCAATGGTCGTACGACAAGAACCTGAAGGGCGCGTCTTACGATACCGACAAGGCCAAGGCCCTGCTGGCGAAGGCTGGCTACCCGAACGGCTTCGACATCACGCTGTGGGCGATGCCGGTGCAACGCGCGTACAACCCGAACGCCCGCCTGATGGCGGAAATGATCCAGGCCGACTGGGCCAAGATCGGCGTGAAGGCGAAGATCGTCACGTATGAGTGGGGCGAGTACATCAAGCGCGCTCACGCAGGTGAGGACGACACGATGCTGATTGGCTGGACCGGCGACAACGGCGATCCGGACAACTGGCTCGGCACGCTGCTCGGCTGCGAAGCGGTGAACGGCAACAACTTCTCGAAGTGGTGCTATAAGCCGTTCGACGACCTGATCCAGAAGGGTCGCGTCACGTCCGATCAGGGCGCGCGCACGACGGCTTACATGCAGGCGCAGCAGATTTTCGCGCAACAACTGCCGTTCTCGCCGATCGCTCACTCCACGGTGTACCAGCCTGTCAGCAAGAAGGTGGTGGACATGCGCATCGAACCGCTCGGCTACGCGCGTTTCGATGGCGTCAGCATCAAGTAATTCGTCGAGCTAGTCGTAAAATTCGCGCAGTACGCTTTTCGCACGGTTAGAAAACTGGTCGAAATGGTCCGGCGACCGGGGTCACGAGCCCTCGTCGCCGGTTGCGTTTTTTCTTCACCAAGACCATAGGGACGAACCATGTTCCGCTTTGTTTTGCGCCGCATCGGCATGGTGATTCCGACCTTCATCGGCATCACGATCCTCGCGTTTGCGCTGATTCACCTGATACCGGGCGACCCCATCGAAGTGATGATGGGCGAGCGCGGCGTCGATCCCGCCATGCACGCCGCGGCGATGCACCGGCTCGGGCTCGACGAATCCTTGCCGATGCAGTACGTCCACTACATCGGGCGCGCGCTGCACGGCGACCTCGGCACCTCGATCATCACCAACACCAGCGTGATGGGCGAATTCCTCGCACGCTTTCCCGCTACCGTCGAACTGTCGATCTGCGCGATGCTGTTCGCGCTGATCGTCGGCTTGCCGGCGGGCGTGTTCGCGGCGTTGCGGCGCGGCACGGTGGTCGATCACGGCGTGATGGGCACGGCCCTCACCGGCTATTCGATGCCGATCTTCTGGTGGGGCTTGATCCTCATCATGGTGTTCTCCGTGAAGCTCGGCTGGACGCCGGTGTCCGGCCGCATCGCGGTCGAATACGACATTCCGCACGTGACCGGCTTCATGCTGATCGACGCGATGATGTCCACCGACGAAGGCGCGTTCAAATCCGCGCTGAGCCATCTGATCCTGCCGGCCATCGTGCTCGGCACGATTCCGCTGGCGGTCGTCGCGCGCATGACGCGCTCGTCGATGCTCGAGGTGCTGCGTGAGGACTACATCCGTACCGCGCGCGCGAAGGGCTTGTCGCCGGGGCGCGTGATCGTCGTGCATGCATTGCGCAATGCGCTGATTCCGGTGGTGACGGTGATCGGTCTGCAGGTCGGCACGCTGCTCGCGGGCGCTGTGCTGACCGAGACGCTGTTTTCGTGGCCGGGTATCGGCAAGTGGTTGATCGACGCGATCGGCCGGCGCGACTATCCGGTGGTGCAGGGCGGTATCCTGATGATCGCCACGCTGGTGATCGTCGTGAACCTCGTCGTCGATTTGTTGTACGGCGTGCTGAATCCGCGCATCCGCCATACGAGGTGAACCGAAATGGCAGACATTCAAAATACAGTCCCCCAGTCGGTCACTCCTCCGAGTGGCCGCGCTATCGCCGCCCGGGAATTCTGGGCGAATTTCTCGCGTAACCGTGGCGCGGTCAGCGCCGGCGTCATCGTGCTCGTGCTGATCTTCATCGCGATCTTCGCGCCGTTGATCGCGCCGCACAGTCCGATCGAGCAATACCGCGACTTCGTCAAGATTCCGCCCGCATGGCTCGAGGGCGGCAACTGGAAGTTCATTCTCGGCACCGACGAAGCGGGCCGCGACATCCTCTCGCGTCTGATGTACGGCGCGCGGCTGTCGTTCTGGATCGGCTTCGTCTCGGTGGTGCTCGCGTTGATTCCCGGCGTCGTGCTCGGTCTGATCGCGGCATTCTTCGAGAAGTGGGCCGACACGCCGATCATGCGCATCATGGACGTGCTGCTCGCGTTGCCGTCGCTGCTGCTCGCCGTCGCGGTGGTGGCGATCATCGGTCCGGGTCTCGTCAACACGATGCTAGCAATCGCGATCGTCGCGCTGCCGGGCTATGTGCGTTTGACGCGCGCATCGGCACAGGGCGAGTTGCAGAAGGAGTACGTGACGGCCTCGCGGGTGGCGGGCGCCGGCACCTTGCGTCTGATGTTCTCGCAAGTGCTGCCGAACTGCACCGCGCCGCTGATCGTGCAGGCCACGTTGGGTTTTTCGTCGGCGATTCTCGACGCCGCGGCTCTCGGCTTTCTCGGCCTCGGCGTGCAACCGCCGTCGGCGGAGTGGGGCGCGATGCTGGCCTCGGCGCGCGATTACATCGACAGCGCCTGGTGGATCGTCACCATGCCGGGTCTGTCCATCCTGATCTCGGTGCTCGCGATCAATCTGCTCGGCGACGGGCTGCGCGACGCACTCGATCCCAAACTGAAAAGGATGGCCTGACATGAGTACCTTATTGACCATCCGCAATCTGGCGGTGAACTTCAACGGACTGCCCGCTGTCGACCGGATCAACCTCGATGTCGCGCCGGGCGAAGTGGTCGGCGTAGTCGGCGAATCGGGCTCGGGCAAGAGCGTGACGATGATGGCGCTGATGGGCCTGATCGACGCACCGGGCATCGTGACCGCCGACGAAATCACCTTCAACGGCAAAAACCTGCTGAAGGCGTCAGCGAAGGAACGCCGCAAGATCATCGGCAAAGACATCGCGATGGTGTTCCAGGACGCGCTCACCAGTCTGAATCCGAGCTACACCGTCGGCTATCAGATCAAGGAAGTGCTGAAGCTGCATGAAGGCTTGCGCGGTAGTGCGTTGGACAAGCGCGCGCTGGAACTGCTCGATCAGGTCGGCATTCCCGACCCGAAAGGCCGCATTGGTTCGTTTCCGCATCAGATGTCGGGCGGCATGAACCAGCGCGTGATGATCGCGATGGCGATTGCCTGCAACCCGAAGCTGCTGATCGCCGACGAGCCGACCACCGCGCTCGACGTGACGATCCAGGCGCAGATCATGGAGCTGCTGATCAAGCTGCAGAAGGAACGCGGCATGGCGCTCGTGCTGATCTCGCACGATCTGGCCGTAGTGTCCGAGGTCGCGCAACGCGTCGCGGTCATGTACGCTGGCGAAGTGATCGAGACCAACCGCGTGCCCGACATCTTCGCCGCGCCGCATCATCCGTACACGGAAGCGTTGCTGGCGGCGATTCCCGAGCACAATGTCGGCGCCGTGCGGCTCGCTGCATTGCCGGGCATGGTGCCGGGTCGCGACGACCGTCCCAAAGGATGTCTGTTCGCGCCGCGCTGCAAGTATGTGGTCGACGACTGCATGAAAGCGCGGCCCGCGCTCGCGCCGATGCAAGGTCACGCTGAAGTGGCGCGCGTGCGCTGCATCAAACCCCTGAACCTGAGCGGCGACGCCAACGTTCACACCCATGGAGGCGCACGATGAACGCAGTACTCGAAACGCGGCGCCAGTCGGACCATGCGGGCGATCACGTGTTGGTCGCGGAGCAATTGGCGCGCTACTACACGGTCAAGCGCGGCATGTTCGCGTCGGGCACGGTGAAGGCGCTCAACGGTGTCTCGTTCGCGCTCGACCGCGGCAAAACCTTGGCGGTGGTCGGCGAATCCGGCTGCGGCAAATCGACGCTCGCGCGTCAATTGACCATGATCGAAGCGCCCACCGCGGGCCGTCTGTTGATCGACGGTGAAGACGTGGCCGGCGCCGATCACGCGAAAATCGCGGCGCTGCGTCGGCGCGTGCAGATGGTGTTCCAGAACCCGTTTGCCTCGCTGAATCCACGCAAGACCGTCGAGCAGACGCTCGGCGAGCCGCTTGCGATCAATACGCAACTAAGCGTGACCGAGCGCGCCGAACGGATCGCGCAGATGATGCGCACCGTCGGTCTGCGTCCGGAACATGCGAAGCGTTATCCGCATATGTTCTCCGGTGGTCAGCGCCAGCGCGTGGCGATTGCTCGCGCGATGATTCTCGACCCGCAGATCGTGGTCGCCGACGAACCCGTGTCGGCGCTCGACGTGTCGATCCAGGCGCAGATTCTGAATCTGTTCATGGATCTGCAGGAGCAGTTCAAGACCAGCTACGTGTTCATCTCGCACAACCTCTCGGTGGTGGAGCATATCGCCGACGACGTGATGGTGATGTACTTCGGCGGCGTGGCGGAGCTCGGCGACAAGAAGCGGATTTTCTCGAACCCGCGTCATCCGTACACGCGCGCGCTGATGTCGGCCACGCCGTCGATCTTCGAGGCGGATCGCACGATCAAGATCAAGCTGCAAGGTGAAATGCCCTCGCCGCTGAATCCGCCGTCGGGTTGCACGTTTCATCAGCGCTGCCCGTACGTGATCGACCGCTGCCGCAGCGAAGAACCGAAGCTGCGTGAAGTGGATGGCCGCCAGGTGTCGTGTCACCGCGCCGAGGAGGTGGGGGACGTGGATGCCTGATGGGTTGGCGGCGCGTCGTCTTACGCGCCGCTTGCGTGATGGCGGCCTGAATGCTGCTTTCACGCGGCGCTGGAGGGCGCGTGCACTGACCGGTGCCGCGCTCTTCGGCGTTTGTTCCGTATTTCATCCCGGCGTCGGGCCGATCGGCGTCGCGCATGCCGCCGGGGCGGCCGCCAATGCACCCGCGCAGGCGGGGCGTCCGGCGCTCCCGGTGCCCAACATGCCGGCGCCGCCACGCACCAGTTTGCCGGGCCTCAATCCGCCGCCCGTTGCGCCGCCTGCCTTGCCGGGCACCACGGCGAGCGGCCCGGTGCGCGCGCAGCCGGCGCGCATGCCGTTCTATGTCGCGACACGCGGCACGACCACCATCTACGTGCTGGGCACGCTGCATGTCGGCGATCCCGCCGACTACCCCGCCAATCAGCCTTTCCGCGCGCCGATCCTCGGCGCACTCGCCGCCTCGCCGACGCTGGCGCTCGAACTGTCACCCGACGAACTGCTGGTTTCGCAAGACGACGTCTCGAAGTACGGCGTCTGCCGGCGCGACTGTCTGCCGGGATTGCTGCCCGAGCCTTTGTGGCACAAGCTGGCCCTCCGGCTGCACGGCAACCCGGCGGCGCTCGACGCCATCAAGAAGATGCGGCCGTGGCTCGCTTCGCTGCTGGTCGAAACCTACGATTCGCTGAGTGCCGGCCTGCAGACTGAGTACGGGTCGGAAGCGCAACTGCAAAATGTCTATCTCCGCACGCGCGGCAAGATCGTCGGTCTGGAGACGTTGTCGCAGCAGATGCGCGCGTTCACGGGACTGTCGCTCGCGCAGCAGCGCGAGATGCTGGCGCAGGATCTGGTGCAGACGCCGGCGGAAAACGTCGCGGATGTGCGGACCTTGCACCGTCTGTGGCGCGTGGGCGATGCGGATGCGATCGCCGCCTGGCAGGCCGCGAAATCCGAAAAACTGGCTCGCGACAAACGCATCTCCGATTCGATCGACAACAAGATCGTCTATGACCGCAACCGCCGCTTCGTTTCGCGGATGCTGCTGATCGCCGCGCCGAACAAGCCGGTTTTCGTGGCGATCGGCGCGTTGCATCTGGGTGGCCGCAAAGGCGTGCTGCAGATTTTGCGGCAGCACGGGTTTGTGGTGGAGGCGGGTTGAGCTTCATCGCAGCCCGGCACGAGATCTACGCAGCGACTCAAACGTCCTAAACCGTATCGGCCGTTCGGCCATCACGGAACCGGCATCTGAAGCGCCCAGTCCGACGCTCACGTGTGCCACAAACCGCTCGCGGCACACGCAGCCATAGCGGCCTTTAGCGCTTCGGTCACTTCCTTGACCACCGGCGCCCAATCCCCCAGCACCGCCTGCCGGAACAACCTCATCCCCGGATACCACGGCGAGTCGCGGCGTGCTTCCAGCCAGCGCCAGTCCGAATTGGCGGGCAACATCAACCACACCGGTTTGCCCAACGCGCCCGCCAGATGCGCGACGCCAGTGTCCACGGCGATCACCAGGTCGAGATTCATGATCAACGCGGCCGTGTCTTCGAAACTGTTCAATTCGGCGGTGAAATCGTGGGCACGCAAAGCGGGCGGCGCGTCGGCCAGTTGCGCATGCGCCGGGCCTTTCTGCAGCGCGTACCAGGCGACGTAGTCCGACTCGCCGAGCGCGCTCAGGTCGGTTAGCGTCATCGAACGATAGCGGTCGTTGCCGAATGTAGGACTGCCGGCCCAGACGAGGCCCACCTTGCGCTTCGATTTGTCGGTCGCGCCGAGCCGTTTGCGCCATGCCTTGATCTTCGCTTTATCGGCGAACAGGTAGGGCATGTCTGCGGGAATGTCGGAGAGATCCATGCCGATGCACGACGGCACGCTCATCATCGGTACCCAGAAATCGTATTCGCCGCCGGGCTTGCCGCTGAACGCGCGATGCACGCCCGCGATCCGTTCGACCAAAGGTAGCAGCGGTTCGCGCACGCACAGGTCGACCGTCGCGCCGCGTTGGGCGAGCACGCTTGCAAAGCGCAGGAACTGGAAGTGGTCGCCGAAACCCTGCTCGCCGACCAGCAGCAGACGACGTCCTTCGAGCGGCTCGCCATGCCATTCGGCCACGCCCGGCACCGCGATTGCGTCATAGTCGCTCTTGCGCCAGCGCAGCGCGAATTCAGCCCAGCCTTGCCGATAGTCGCCGCGCTTGAGCAACAGCCACGCGAGATTCTGATGCGCGTCGGCGTAGTGCGGATCGAGTGCGAGCGCCCGGCGGTAAAAGCCTTCCTCTTCGTCCAGCCGGCCTTGCGCACCGAGCGATCCGCCCAGACACACGAGGTGAGTCGGAATCGGTTTGAGTGCGACCGCATGCCGGTAATGCGCTTCGGCGCCCGCGTAGTCGCCGAGCTTACCGATCAGGCTGCCCAGATTGACGTGCGCCTCCGCATAATTCGCGCGCAGCGCCAGCGCCCGCTCGAAGCTGGCGATCGCCGCGCCTTGGTCGCCACGCGCTTTATGTGCATTGCCTGCGTTGAAGTGCGCTTCCGCCGATGTTGGATCGAGCGACAAGACCCCGCGATAGCACGCCAAGGCTTCGTCGAAACGCGCGAGTTTGCTGAGCGCCGTGCCGAGATTCAAATGCGCGTCGAGCAGCGTGGGGTTCGAGGCCAGCGCCAACCGGTACTGTTCGATCGCTTCCTCCAGGTCTCCGTGCGCTTGCAGTGCGACGCCGAAGTTGTTGTGCGCGTCGGCGAAATCAGGTTGGAGTTGCAGCGCCTGGTCGTAGCAGATCATCGCTTCGTCGAGATGGCCGAGCGCGGCGGCCACGAGTCCTCGGTTGCTCCAGCAGGCGGCATCGTGACGGTCGAGTTTGAGCGCGCGGCTCATCAGGCTGGCGGCGGCGTCGTGATTACCACGCTGGTATTGCAGCACGCCGAAGTAGTGCAGCGCTCCCGTATGGACGGGATCGAGCACGAGGGCTTCGCGATAGAGGGATTCGGCGGCGTCGGGTCGGTTGGCCTGATGCGCTTCGAGCGCGGCGTCGACCAATGAGGCGAGGTAAGCGGCGTGCGGCGGTTCGTTGCGCGCGCGATCAGACTGGGATTGATGTTCCATGGAATCTGCGGGAGAGCGTCGGTGGCGCGCGCTGCGCGTACCGGCGCGTGTGGATGGGAGAGCGTCCAGCATCGTATGGTCGCCCCCCATTTCCCGACGATCGGACGCATCCTAATTCGGTTGCGTCCGTGCCGTGCAGTGAGTCCATTTCACCGACGTATCGCGGAGATATCCTGCGATACGTCGGCGTTCCTTCACATCAACGGTAAGAGTCCTACAAAAACATCAGGAAATTCAGCAGCAAGATATTCACGATCAGCAAGGTCAGCGCGGTCGGTATCTGCACCTTGATCACCGCGTTCTTGTCCGGCAATTCCAGCAGCGCGGCCGGCACCATGTTGAAGTTCGCGGCCATCGGCGTCATCAGCGTGCCGCAGTAGCCGGAGAACATGCCGATCGCGACCATCACCGCCGGGTTGCCGTGAAACACGCCCACCAGAATCGGCACGCCGACACCGCCGGTCATCACCGGGAACGCGGCGAAGCCGTTGCCCATCACCATGGTGAAGAGCGCCATGCCGATGCAGTACACGGCCACCGCGATGAAGCGATAGTCGAGGCTGATGTAGGCCGTCGTCACGTGCGCGACGGCCTTGCCGACGCCTGCGTCCGAGAACACGAGGCCGAGCATGCCGAGCATCTGCGGCAGCACGGCGGCCCATGACAGCGCGTCGACCAACCGGCGCGTTTCCTTCATCGACTGGCCGACGGTGTCGCGCGTCATCACGCAGGCAATCGCGAGCGCGATCACGCAGCCGATGCCGAAACCGATCAGTGTGACGTTGGCCTTCTCGATCAGCGGCATGCCGCCGAACACCAGATGGCTCGCCGACAGCGTGATGATCACGGTGACGACCGGTATCGTCAGCGCGGGCACGAACAGCTTGTTACGCAGACGCGCGGCGCTAGCCTTACGCGCTTCGAGCGACAGCACTTTCGGCTTGCCCGCGGTCACGCCGCCGAAGCCGGCAATCAGCGCCATCACGATCACGAGCACACCGACCACGGCGGGCGGCAGCTTGTCGCCGATCAGGAAGATCAGCGCGTAGAGAATCCAGAAACCGCCGGCGGTAAAACGGCGCGGGTGATCGTTGTCCGTGACGATCATGCCGCCGACAACCAGCAGCACCACGCCCAGCAGCCAGAACAGATAGGTAATCGTGAGCGTCATGCTTTGTCTCCTGCGGCGGATTGCGTCGACGAACCAGCGACGTTGCTCGCCGGGGCATTGCCGCGCAGTTCGCGCTCGAGCTTGCGGTCGAGCAGATACAGACGGAAACCGTGAATGATGAACGCGCAGATGGCGGTCGGAATGCCCCACACGGCCACGTGAATCGGCTCGACGATGATCCCCGCTTCTTTCAGGAAGGTGGTCATCAGCACGATCGCGCCGAACGCGACGAAGATGTCCTCGCCGAAGAAGAGGCCCACGTTGTCGGTCGCCGCGGAGAACGCGCGCAGTTTGAAACGCACCGCGTCGCTGATCTTGCCGAAGCGGGTTTCGGTCGCGCCTTCGGCCATCGGCGCGATCAGCGGACGCACCATCTGCGGATGGCCGCCGAGTCCGGTCAAACCGACCGCCGCGGTCAGCTCGCGCACCAGCAGATAGACGATCAGGAGACGCCCGGCGGTGGCGGCCTTGATGCCGCCGATCCATGTTTGCGCGCGCTCACGCAGGCCATGCCGTTCGAGCAAACCGATCACGGCGAGCGGCAGGAGAATGATCAACGGGATATTGCGGGTCTTGATGAAACCGGTGCCGATCTCGGCGAGAATCTTTTCAGGCGGGAAGTGCGCGGCCAGGCCGGTGATAATCGCGGCGACCGCCACGATCAGCATCGGATTGAACCGTAATAAAAAGCCGACGATGATGACGGCCACGCCAATGAGCGGCCATAGACTAACTGTTGTCTGCATCTGGATCTCCAAACAGGGTTTCAACCTCGCCGCTTGTGACGGCTAACGTGGGCCGGCGCCGGGTGGTCCAGACGCCGTCTTGCTGCCGCGGCTCTTGATGGCCGCGTTTGCTTCGAACTACACCTGCACCCGCTGATCGACTGCGGGTACTGCAATGCGTCGTGTACCTGGCAAACGCCCCGCGTGGAGCGGGGCGTTGCAAGGAGCACCAGGTTTGAATCGCGCTGTCCGTCCCGCGGTTCGGCCGGCGCTTCAGGCGCGGGCGGCGCCGGCCGCGTGGACTTCGATGCCCGCTTCCTGCAGCGCGCCGCGAATGCGTCGCGCGAACGCCAGCGCATGCGGACCGTCGCCATGCAGGCAGATGGTCTGCGCGTTCAGCGACACCCATTGACCGTCCACAGCCTGCACGCGTTGCTCGCGAACCATTGCGAGCGTGCGCGTCAGCACTTCGTCTTCGTCGTCGAGCAGCGCGCCGGGTTCTTTGCGCGGCACCAGCGAGCCGTCTGCGCGATAGCCGCGATCGGCGAAGACTTCTTCGACGGCGACCAGACCCGCGTTGCGCGCGGCCGTCACGAGACCGCTGTTGGCGAGCGCGAACACCGCCACCGACGGATCGAAGTCGTGCACCGCCGAGACGATCGCGTCGGCGATCTTGGTGTCGCGCGCGGCCTGGTTGTACAGCGCGCCGTGCGGCTTGACGTGCGCGATGCGCCCGCCTTCGGCCTGGGCAATCGCCGACAGCGCGCCGAGTTGATACAGGACGCCCGCATAGATGTCGTTGGCCGGCAGATCCATTTCCTTGCGACCGAAATTCTCCGGATCATTGAAGCTCGGATGCGCGCCGATCGACACGCCTTTCTGCACCGCCCAGCGCACACAATCGCGCATCGCGTTGGCGCCGCCCGCGTGCCAGCCGCACGCGATGTTCGCCGAGCTGACCAGGTCGAGCAGTGCCTCGTCGGACCCGCAACCTTCGCCGAGATCGGCGTTCAAATCGATTTCCATGGTGTTCCTCTGCTCTTCAAGAAAACGCCGGGCCGCCCCAAGTTTTCTTGGGGCCCCCTTGCGGGGCTGGCGCGAAGCGCCAGGTTGGGGGCGCTCATCGTTACAGTGTTGCGACGGCCGCTTGCCGCGCGCAGCGTTCTTCGTGCATCGCGATCGCGGCGTCGATCTGCCGCAAATACGTACGTTCTTCCAATAAGGCCTGACGCGCCTCGTAAGGCGTCGTCGGGATGAAGCGGACGGCGGCGTTCAGGCGCACCTGCGCGAGCTTCCACAGATCGGCCTGGATCACCGCGCCGATCTTCGGATAGCCACCGGTGGTTTGCGCGTCGCTCATCAGCACGATTGGCTGGCCGTTCGGCGGCACCTGAATCGTGCCGGGCAGCACCGCGTGCGAAAGCAGATCGGTTTTCCGGGTGCGCTTGAGCTCGTTGCCCGCGAGGCGGTAGCCCATGCGGTTGCTGTTCGGCGTGACGAGCCATTCATCGGACCAGAACGATTCGTGGGCTTCATCGGTGAAGCTCTCGTATTCCGGTCCGCGCAGCACGCGGATCGGCACGGCCCACGGCACGCCCGACGGATGACGGCCGCGCCGCAGCGGCTCGTGAACCAGCACGAATTTGCACCAGGCGGGCGCCTTCACGCCGAACTCCGGCGCCTCCGGCGTAAAGCCGAGATGGCCGCGCTGCGGCGGCGCGCCGACCGGTAAACGGTCGCCGTCGCGCAGCGCGCGGCCGCCGAGTCCGCCGAAATGACCGGCGAGATCGGTGCTGCGCGAGCCGAGCATCGGTAAGACGTCGACGCCGCCCGCCACGCACACGTAGCCGCGCATGCCGCGCTTGGCCGCATTGAGCACCAGTTCCTGGCCGGCCCGCACCGGCAGGCTCCACCACGAGTAGACCGGCTTGCCGTCGAGCGTCGCGCCGAATTCGGTGCCCGTAATGGCGACCCGCGTGGCGCGCAGAAAGCGCAGCACGGTCGGGCCGAAGGTGATTTCCAGACCCGCCGCGTCGGGCCGGTTGCCGACCAGCCGGTTGCCGACTTCGAGCGACAGACGATCGAGCGCGCCACCCATCGCGACGCCGAGATGCCGGTAGCCGTGACGGCCGAGATCCTGAATCGTGGTCAAGAGACCCGCGCGAATCACATCGATCATGCGTGTATCCCCGCGATGGTGAAGCGCACCCGGTCGCCCGGCTGCAGCAGCGTGGGCGGGCGGCGCGCCGGGTCGAACAGCGGCAGCTCGGTGCGGCCGATCAACTGCCAGCCGCCGGGCGAAGTGGCCGGATAAATGCCGGTCTGTTCGCCGCCGATGCCGACGGACCCCGCCGGCACTTCCAGCCGCGGCGATGAACGGCGCGGCGTGTGCAGCGCGGTTTCGAGCCCGCCCATATAGGCGAAGCCCGGCTGGAAGCCGAGAAAGAACACGACATACTCGCCCCGCGAATGACGTTCGACGACCTCGCGCACGCTCAAGCCCGTGTGATTGGCGACCGCTTGCAGATCGGGGCCGAACTCGCCGCCGTACTGCACCGGAATCTCGACTTCACGGCCGGGCGCGGGCGCATCGCTCACCGCATTCCAAGCCGTCTGCAGGTGGCTCACCAGCGCGTCGCGGTCGGCCTCGAGCGGATCGAAGACGAGCGTGAGGTTGTTCATGCCCGGCACCACCTCCAGCACGTGCGGCCAGTCGCGCGCGGCCTCGGCGGCCGCCCACACGCGCTGCTGGCATTCCAGCGTGGCCGGCGGCGGCGCTTCGCAGACTAGCGCGCTATCGCCGAGCGGAAAAATTCTTGGTTGGCTCATGGATTAACAGCCCAGGTCGAGTCGATGGATTCGGGCACAGCACACCCTTTGAACGGTTAACGGCATCGGGCAGGCGACGGTTGAAGCGTACATTATCAATAAAATATCAACAATTTCTCAATAAGCGTTTGTGCCAGGCTCCCTGGGATCGAACGCGCGTCGTACACTCCCGACACCTTCCCAACCTGTCTGTCGAGAATCGTCACCATGTCGCGCCATCCCACCAAGATCGTCTCCTCGGAACATCTCGTGTCCGAGACCAGCGCGGAACTGTCCGAACTCGAGTACGCGCTCATCATGGCGGGCAATGCATTCAACCGATGGATGGTGCGCTGCATGTCAGCGGCAGGCGAAAAGGACATGACCGCCATCGAAGTCTCGCTGCTGCATCACGTCAGCCATCGCGAGCGACGCAAGAAGCTGGCGGACATCTGCTTCGTGTTGAACATCGAAGACACGCACGTCGCCACCTACGCGTTGAAGAAGCTCGTAGCTAGAGGGTATGTAAAAAGCGAAAAGACCGGCAAGGAAGTGTTCTTCTCGGCGACCGATTCGGGCCGCGAACTCTGTCTGAAATATCGCGAGGTGCGCGAGAGCTGTCTGATTTCGACGTTGAAGGAAAGCGGCCTGACCAACGAGCAGATCGGCGAAGCGGCCCAGTTGATGCGCAACGCGTCAGGTCTTTACGACACGGCTGCGCGGGCGGCAGCGTCTTTATAACGCAGGACTGTTTGTTTTGCGGCGGCGCGGCGCGCCGAGGCTAAAAGCGCGGCGCGCGCCAAACGCTCAATCCGCCGGGCGCGGGTAGAGCGCCGCCTCGGTGACGATCAGGTCGAGCGGAATGTCGTGGGCTTCGCGTATCAATGCCGGTGCGCGGCACGCTTCATAGGCGATGCCGACGGTGATCGGCTTGGCCGCACTCGGCCACGCAGCCAGCGTGCGATCGTAATAGCCGCCGCCGTAACCAAGCCGGTACCCGTGAGCGTCGAAACCCACGCACGGCACGAACAGCAGTTGGGGAATCACAACGCGCCCGGACGTCGGCTCGGCGATCTCATGATGGCCGATCTTCATCGGCATTGCGGGCGTCCATGCATGAAATTCGAGGGGCACGCCGCGCTCCTTGACCACCGGCAGACTCGCCTCGCGTTGCGCGCTTGCCGCTAGCCAGACCGAGATGGCGGCGCGCGCGTCGAATTCACCGGCGAGCGGCCAGTAGAATCCCACGCTATTCACACCGTACTGCTTTAACGCATCCAGCAGGTGCCGTGCGAGCGCGGTATTGTGCGCGGGCTCAGAAGCGGCTTGTAGCCTTGCTTCCAATAGCATTTTACGCAGCGCCTTTTTCGATTCCGCTGCAGGGTTGCATGCTATGCTTGGGTTCAATTCGCGCTCCAGAAACAACGATGTCAAAACGCCTTTACCGAGTATATCGCGCGGCCGGTCTGGCGCTTGCCGCTGCGGCACTCGTCGCGTGCAGCACGGCCTCCGCCGTCAAGCCCCTTCCCCTTTCGCAACTCACAAACGACGACCAGATCTTCGTCCAACTGCGCGAGGCCGCCCGCAGTAACGACGCGGCGCGCGCAGCGCAGCTGGCCAGCATGATCCCGAGCTATCCGGCGCCTTCGTATCTGGAGTACTTCCAGATCAAGCCGCAATTGTTCGATTCGAGCGGCCACGCGCGGATCGACGCGCCGGACGCGCCGGTGCTGTCGTTTCTGCAAAAGTACGACGGCCAGGCGATCGCCGACCGCATGCGCAACGACTACCTCACGGTGCTCGGCGCGCGTCACGACTGGCGCAACTTCGATCAGCAATACGCCCGTTTCGTGCTGAACGACGACACGCAGGTGAAGTGCTACGCACTCGAATCGCGCGCCTCGCGCGGCGAAAACGTCGCGGATGCGGCGCGCGCGCTGCTCGTCGATCCGAAGTGGTACGGTGACGGCTGCGTCGATCTGATCAACTCGCTGGCTATCAACCAGCAGTTCAATTCGGCCGACGTGTGGCAACAGATCCGCCTCGCCTACGAACAGAACTACACCAACACGGGCGCGAAACTCGTCGACGCGCTCAGCAACGAGCCGCCCGATCCGGTGCTGTTCAATCAGGCCACCACTACGCCGCCGCTGCTGCTGGCGCGCGGCGTCGGTCCGGATACGCAGTCGCATCAACTGGCGTTGCTGGCTATCACGCGCATGGCGCGCAACGATCCGGCCATGGCCGCGGCCACGTTTGCCTCGGTGGCGCCGTCGCTGAGCTCGCCCGAGCGCGCCATCGGCTGGGGCACGATTGCCTATCAGGCCGCCGCCAAGCAGATGCCGAGCGCGGTGGACTGGTATCGCCTGTCGGTGAATGCGCCGCTGTCGAACCCCGCGTATGAATGGCGCACCCGCACCGCCTTGCTCGCGGGCGACTGGACGATGGTGCGCTGGTCGATCGAACAGATGCCCGCTGCGCTGCGCAATCAGCCGTCGTGGGTGTATTGGCATGCCCGTGCGCTCAAGCAGGCCGGCGACACGACCGCGGCCAATCAGGAATTCGAGTCGATTTCGCAGGGCTTCAACTTCTACGGCCAGTTAGCCGCGGAAGAACTGGGCCAGAAGATCACGGTTCCGCCGAAAACCACGGTGAGCGACGCCGAAGTGCAACAGGCCGGCAACACGCCCGGCTTCGATCTGGCGCAGCGTTTCTACGCGCTGAATCTGCGGCTCGAAGGCAATCGCGAATGGAACTGGCCGCTGCGCACCATGAGCGACCGCCAACTGATCGCGGCCGCCGAATACGCGCGCCGTATCGAGCTGTATGACCGCACCGTCAACACGGCGGATCGCACGAAGAGCGAGCACGATTTCTCGCTGCGTTATCTGTCGCCGTTCAAGGATATCGTCGAGCGCGATTCGCAGTCGAATGGCCTCGACGTGGAGTGGGCCTATGGCCTGATTCGCCAGGAGTCGCGCTTCATCATGAACGCGCGCTCGGAAGTTGGCGCGAGCGGTTTGATGCAGTTGATGCCGGGCACCGCGCAACTGGTCGCGAAGAAGATCGGCCTGGGGCCGATCTCGCGCGAGCAGATGAACGACATCAACACCAACATCCTGCTCGGCACGAACTACCTGTCGATGATCTACAATCAGTTCGATGGGTCGGCCGTACTCGCCACCGCGGGCTATAACGCGGGCCCGGGCCGTCCGCGCAACTGGCGGCAGTCCTTGCAGCATCCGGTGGAAGGCGCGATCTTCGCCGAGGCGATTCCGTTCCAGGAAACGCGCGACTACGTTAAGAATGTGTTGTCCAACACGGTCTACTACGCGGCATTGTTCGAAGGCCGTCCGCAATCGCTGAAGGCGCGGCTGGGTTATATCGCGCCGTAAGCGCCGTGCCGCCGCCGCCTCGTTCCGAGGCGGCGGCGCGCCACGCCAGCCGTTGCCGCGGCTTCCACCAGGGAGTCGAAAATGCGACATAAAGCCATTGCGATCATCGGCGGCTCAGGTTTTATCGGCAGCCATCTTGTCAACGCCCTCGTCGAAATGGGCAAGGACGTGCGCATCGCCACCCGGCGGCGCTACAACGCCCGTCATCTCACCCTGTTGCCCATCGACGTGATCGAAGCGGACGTGTTCGATCCGGTCCAGCTCGCGCGCTTCGTCGAAGGCGCCGATTGCGTGATCAACCTCGTGGCCACGCTGCACGGCAAACGCGGCACGCCGTATGGCCCGGAGTTCGCGCGGATGCATGTGGAATTGCCGACTAAAGTCGTCGCCGCGTGCGAAGGCAAGGGCGTGCACCGGCTGCTTCATATCAGCGCGCTCGGCGCCGACTCGAACGGCCCGAGCATGTACACGCGCTCGAAGGGCGACGGCGAGAAGGCCGTGCACGCGGCGAATCTGGCGTGGACGATTTTCCGGCCCTCCGTGGTGTTCGGCCCGGAAGATCAATTCCTCAACAAATTCGCCTTCCTGCAACGGATGTTTCCGGTGATTCCGCTCGCCATGCCGGATGCGAAATTCCAGCCGGTGTACGTCGGCGACGTCGCGAAGGCGATCGTCAACGTGCTCGACCTCGATGCCGCCGGCGGCCGCACCTATGAACTGGGCGGCCCGACTGTTTACTCGCTCGAAGATCTCATCAAGTATTGCGGCGATGTGATCGGCAAGCATGCACGCATCATCCGCTTGCCGGAAGCGTTCGCGCGGCTGCAGGCGCTGACCTTCGAAATGGCACCCGGCGAACCGGTGATCTCGCGCGACAATCTCGATTCGATGAAAGTCGACAACGTGTTGAGCGGACCGCTTGCGCCTGAACTCGGCATCGAGCCGGCCAGTATCGAAACGATCGCGCCGATTTATCTGACCGGCACGTCCACGCGTTCGCGCTTCGACACATTCCGCGCCAGCGCGGGACGTTAAATTTTCTCTCATTCCTTATACAAAGCATGAAGCTGCTTATTGGTGACAAGAATTACTCATCATGGTCGATGCGGCCGTGGCTGCTATTCAGACACTTCGGCATTCCGTTCGAAGAAGTGCTGATCCACCTGAATCAGCCGGACACCAATGCGAGAGTGCTGGCACTTGCGCCGTCGGGTTCGGGCAAGATCCCATGTCTGGTCAACGACGACGGTTCGGCCACCTGGGATTCGCTGGCGATCGCCGAAACGCTGGCTGAGCGATTTCCTCAACATGCGCTCTGGCCGCGCAACGCGGCCGCGCGCAGCCGCGCGCGCAGCGTGAGCGCGGAAATGCATTCGGGCTTCGGCGAACTGCGTTCGAACATGTGGATGAACATTCGCGCGTCGTTCCCGGGCAAGAACGCGACACCGGGCGCGTTGGCTGATATCGCGCGTATCGAGGCAATCTGGCGCGACTGTCTCGACACCTACGGCGGCCCGTTTTTGTTCGGTGAATTCAGCATTGCCGACGCGATGTACGCGCCGGTCGTGATGCGCTTTAACACGTGGCAGCCGGCGCTGTCGGAAGTATCCCAAGCTTATGTGCGGCGCGTGACGGAACTGCCGGCGGTGAAAGCGTGGATCGACGACTCGCTGAGCGAAACGCACACGGTTCCGTATCAAGACGACTGCCCATGAACATCTACGCAGTAGGCGGCGCGATCCGCGACGAGTTGCTGGGCGTCCCGGTGCAGGACCGTGATTACGTGGTGGTCGGCGCGACGCCGGAGCAGATGGTGGCGCAAGGCTACCGTCCGGTGGGCAAAGATTTTCCGGTGTTCCTGCATCCGCAGACGCACGAGGAATACGCGCTCGCGCGCACGGAGCGCAAGACGGCGGCCGGCTATCACGGCTTCCAGTTCTTCTATGCGCCGGACGTCACGCTCGAAGAAGACCTGGCGCGCCGCGATCTGACCATTAACGCCATGGCGCGCGAGGTGCGTCCGGACGGCGAGTTGACCGGCCCGGTGATCGACCCGTTCAACGGCCAGGGTGATTTGCAGGCGCGTCTGTTTCGCCACGTCAGCGATGCGTTTCTCGAAGACCCCGTGCGGATTTTGCGGATCGCGCGGTTTGCGGCGCGCTTTGTGGATTTCACGGTCGCGCCGGAGACGCTGACGCTCATGCGCAAGATGGTGGCCGACGGCGAAGTGGACGCGCTGGTGGCCGAACGCGTGTGGCAGGAAGTGTCGCGCGGCTTGATGGAGAAGAAGCCGTCGCGCATGTTTGAGGTGCTGCGGGACTGCGGCGCGTTGGCGCGGATTCTGCCGGAAATCGACGCGCTGTTCGGCGTGCCGCAACGCGCCGACTATCACCCGGAAGTGGACACGGGCGTGCACGTGATGATGGTGATCGATCATGCCGCGCAGCAGGGCTATGCGTTGCCGGTTCGGTTCGCCGCGCTGGCCCATGACCTCGGCAAGGCGACTACGCCCGAAGACGTGCTGCCGCGGCATATCGGCCACGAGGGCCGCAGCGTGGATCTGTTGAAGCCGTTATGCGAGCGGCTGCGGGTGCCGAACGATTGCCGCGATCTCGCGGTGCTGGTTGCGCGTGAGCACGGCAATATTCATCGTGTGATGGAGATGGGGGCCGCGGCGCTGGTGAGGCTGCTTGAACGTAGCGATGCGATCCGCAAACCCGCGCGCTTCGCCGAAGCCTTGCAGGCGTGCGAGGCGGATGCTCGCGGGCGGCTTGGGTTTGAGATGCGGGATTATCCGCAGGCTGAGCGGTTGAGAGTCGCGCTGGTCGCTGCGCGTGGCGTGGATGCCGGTGCTGTGGCTAAGCGGCTTGTCGATGCGCCCGCTGGGATCAAGGATGCCGTGCATCAGGAGCGGGTCAGGGCTGTGGAAGCGGCGATCGGCTAAGTTTGTTTTTTGACGTCTTGGGCGGCGGCTTGGAGCCTGCTTCTTTGCCGCTGCCGTCAACGGCAAACTAGAGCAATCTGGCCAGAAGCGAAAGCACCATCGACAACACCAACGTCGACATAAACGGAAACGGGTACTCCCGCCCAAAGATCCGCAAAGTCACATCGCCCGGCAGGCGCCCAATGCCAATCTTCCTAAGCCACGGCCAGCAAGACGACAACACCGCCACCGCGATAAACGTAGTCAACAGCCAGCGGATCATGGCCAATTCCTGAAGCAAAACTTCATAGCGTATGCGACCGGTCGCCACTGGAAAACGCTTGCAGCGTGTCATCCAGTCCGCGCGAAAACGCGATCACCTTGAATAGCTCGCCCATCTCCGCCTCCGACAACAACTTCTGCACCGCATTCGCCGCAGGCAGATATCTCGCCGTGTCCGTAGGATCGATTCCGGATAATGCCTCGGTAATCCCGGCATTCAGCAGAAACCGCGCTTGCGACGTAAAGCCCAGCAAGTCCGCGCCCGTCTCGACGCCGGCTTCGGCGATGCCAGTGAATTCCACGTGGGCCGTGATGTCCTGCAAGCCCGGATAGAGGAAAGGATCGCCGTGCGCCCGGTGCCGGTAGTGGCACATCAACGTGCCTTGCGCACGCTGCGTATGGTAATACTCGTGGCGCGGAAAGCCATAGTCGATGAAGAAAGCCGCGCCGCGTGCGAGCATCGTGCAGATCGTGCGTGTGAAGGCGCTCGCGGCTTCGTGCGTTTCGGTCACGTAGTCTTCGCCGGCGGTTTCGATTTCCGACAGCAGCGCGAGGTCCGCAGCGGCGGACACAGGCCGATCGTCGAAGGCGAACGCGTCGTCGCGCCATACCACGCCGCGCTCGAGCCACGCGCCGCCGGTGAAGGCGAACAAGCGCACCGGCATCGCGTCCAGCACCTCGTTACCGATTACCACGCCTTCAAAGCGCTCCGGCAAAGCATCCAGCCAGCGCACTTTGGCCGCGAGCGCGGGCGCAGCGGCCTCGATCGTCTCGCGTTGGCGCTCGCGGAGCTCGCCCGACAGATCCACGATCGAATAGCTGTCGAATTCCGCATCCAAAGCGTCGAGCGCGTTGAGCAAGCCGGCGGCGAGTTTGCCCGTGCCGGCCCCGAATTCCATCACGTCGCGCGTGCCGCTCGCCTGCAAGGCTTCCGCAACCGGGCGGGCCAGCGTCGCGGCAAACAGCGGCGACAGTTCCGGAGCGGTGACGAAGTCGCTGCCGTCGTCGCCGCGCAGCCCGAATTTGCGGGCCCCGCCGCTGTAGTAGCCGAGCCTTGGCGCATACAGCGCACGTTCCATGTAGCGGTCAAACGGCAGCCAGCCGCCGGCGGCGTCGAGCTCCGTTCGGATCTGCGCGACCAGCGCTTCGGACTGCGCAAGCGCGCTCGGGCCGGGAGCAGGTAAACTATCGGGTTGGTGAGCTTTCGGATTCATCCCCGCATTGTAAATGACCGCCTCTCTGGACACCGCCGCCGCCCGCGCGCCCGAAACGCCGCGCGTCGTGCTGATTACCGGCGCCGCCCGCCGTATCGGGCGGGCGCTCGCGCTCGGCTTTGCCGCGCGTGGCTGGGACGTGGCCGTCCACTACGGCGCGTCGCGGGAACAGGCCGACGAACTGGTCGCTGAAATCACCGCCTTGGGCCGCCGGGCAGTCGCTTTGCAGGCAGAACTGGGCGACGAGGCCCAGGTCGAGCGGCTTTTGCCGGCTTGTATCGACGCCTTGGGCCGGCCGTCGTGTATCGTCAACAATGCGTCGCGCTTCGAAGAGGACACGGCGCAGACCGTCAGTTACGACTTGCTGCTGAAACTGACCGCGATGAACGTCGGCGCGCCGCTGGTGCTGGCGCGCAGGCTGTTCGAGGCGACGCCGGAAGCCGCGCGCACGGACGAAAGCCTGCGCAGCGTCGTCATCAACGTGCTGGATCAGAAGCTGTACAACATGAACCCGGACTATCTGTCGTACACGCTGACCAAGGCGGCGTTGCAGACAGCCACGGTCGCGCTGGCGCAGGCGTTGGCGCCGAAAGTGCGCGTGGTCGGGCTCGCACCCGGTCTGACGATGCAGTCCGGCGATCAAACGACGGACGGTTTCGCGGCCGCTCACCGTACTACGCCCTTGGGCCGCGCGTCGCGGGCCGAGGATATTGTCGCCGCCGCGCTGTATCTCGCGGATGCAGCGGGCGTCACCGGAACGACGCTGGTGGTCGACGGCGGGCAGCACCTCGTGCCGCTGCCGCGCGACGTTATGTTTTTGACGGGCGCCTGAAGCGCGCGCGGCCAGCCGTTGTAGCGGCGGCCGCCGCGCTGTGAAGCGCCCCTTTGCGTGCTCCGCACGCTTTTTTCGACTGGAACGAACATGTTTGCCGCTCTTTCGCATCCCCGGCTCGCCGATTGCCGCCGGCTTTTTCTGCGCAATTACGAAGTGCACATCAACATCGGCGTGCACGACTTCGAAAAGCGCGGCGAACAGCGCGTCGTGATCAACGTCGAACTGTTCGTGCCGCTCGCGCTGTCCACGCCGGTTCAGGACAAGCTGAACGAAGTCGTCGACTATGACTTCATGCGCTCGACCATTTCGCGACGCGTCGAGCAAGGCCACATCCATTTGCAGGAAACGCTCTGCGACGACCTCGTCAAGACCATGCTCGAGCATCCGCAAGTGCGAGCCGCGCGTGTGTCGACGGAAAAGCCGGACGTTTATCCTGACTGCGACGCGGTGGGCGTCGAAGTCTTCCGCATCAAAGAGGATTGAGCCATGAATGCTCCGGAGATCCTGAACGGCGCCGCAACCGCCGAAGCCGCTGCCGCAACCGAGGCCACGCAAGCCGCCTCGCGCGCCAAGTCGCCGCTCACGCGCCGCGAACAGAAGGAAGCGTACGAGAACAACAAGCTGTTCAAGCGGCTCGCGCGCCAGGTCGGCCAGGCGATCGGCGACTTCAACATGATCGAGGACGGTGACAAGGTCATGGTGTGTCTGTCGGGCGGCAAGGACAGCTACGCGATGCTCGAAATTCTGATGCGGCTGCGCGAGCGCGCGCCGATCAACTTCGATATCGTCGCGGTGAATCTGGACCAGAAGCAGCCCGGTTTTCCCGAGCACGTGTTGCCCGAATATCTGAAGCAGCTCGACATTCCGTTTCACATCGAGAATCAGGATACGTACAGCATCGTCAAGCGGCTGGTACCGGAAGGCAAGACCACCTGTTCGCTGTGCTCGCGGCTGCGGCGCGGCATTCTTTACCGCGTCGCCGGCGAGCTCGGCGCGACCAAGATCGCGCTCGGCCATCATCGCGACGACATTCTGCAAACGCTGCTGCTGAACATGTTCTACGGCGGCAAGCTGAAGGGCATGCCACCCAAGCTGCAATCCGACGACGGCAAGAATATCGTGATCCGCCCGCTCGCCTACGTGAAGGAAACCGATCTGGAGAAGTACGCCGAGCTGCGCGAATTTCCGATCATTCCGTGCAACTTGTGTGGCAGCCAGCCGAATCTGAAGCGCGCGGAAATGAAGGCGCTGGTTCGCGATTGGGAGAAGCGTTTCCCGGGTCGCATCGAAAACATGTTCAATGCATTGTCGAACGTCGTGCCCTCGCATTTGATGGATCACAAGCTGTTCCCGTTCGCGGGCCTGCGTGCGACCGGCGAGGCCGATCCGCAAGGCGATATCGCCTTCGACGAGGAGCCGTGTTCGACCGATGCCGGCGACGGCGCAATGCCCAGCGCAACAAAATCGATCTCCATCGTCCAGTTCGACGAGCTTTGACGAAAAACGCCCGTGGTATGGGCGTTTCCGCACACTGCAGTACGCATCAAGGCCGCCACAGCGGCCTTTTTCGCTAGAGGGTGCGTGTTAGAATCGACGCCTCCAAACTCGTCTATTTGCCGTGCCATGAACATTGTGATTTTGGCGGCAGGCACCGGCAAGCGCATGCGGTCCGCGCTTCCCAAGGTGCTTCATCCCCTGGCTGGCCGGCCGCTCCTCGCTCACGTCATCGACACGGCTCGCACGCTCAAACCCACGCATCTCGTGGTGGTGATCGGCCACGGCGCCGAAGCCGTGCGCAAGGCCGTCGCCGCGCCGGACGTGCAGTTCGCCGTGCAGGAACAGCAGCTCGGCACGGGCCACGCGGTGCAGCAGGCGTTGCCGCTGCTCGATCCGTCCGCGCCTACGCTGGTGCTATACGGCGACGTGCCGCTCACGCGCGCCAGCACACTGCAGGCGCTGACCGAGTGTGCGGGGCAGGGCGGCTACGGCGTGCTCACTGTCACGCTCGCGGACCCGAGCGGCTATGGCCGCATCGTGCGTGATGCGCAAGGCAAAGTGGCGCGCATCGTCGAGCAGAAAGACGCGACGCCCGAGCAACTCGAGATCGCCGAGATCAACACCGGCATCATCGTCGCGCCGACCGAGCGTCTGGGCGGCTGGCTTGCCGCGCTGAAGAACGACAATGCACAAGGCGAGTTCTATCTGACCGACGCGGTCGAGATGGCGATCGAAGCAGGCCTTGAAGTCGTCACCACGCAGCCGGACGACGAGTGGGAAACGCTCGGCGTGAACAGCAAGCAGCAGCTTGCCGAACTCGAGCGGATTCATCAGCACAACGTGGCGGATGCGCTGCTGGTCGCGGGCGTGACGCTCGCCGATCCGGCGCGGCTGGATGTGCGTGGCACGCTCGAATGCGGCCGCGATGTGTCGATCGACGTGAATTGCGTGTTCGAAGGCCGCGTGACGCTGGCTGAGAACGTCACCATCGGGCCGAACTGCGTCATCCGCGATGCGAACATCGGCGCCGGTACGCGCGTCGACGCGTTCACGCACATCGAAGGCGCCGAAGTCGGCGCGAATGTCGTGCTCGGACCGTATGCGCGGTTGCGTCCCGGCGCGTCGCTGCACGACGAGTCGCATGTCGGCAACTTCGTCGAGGTGAAGAACGCGGTGCTCGGCCACGGTTCGAAAGCGAATCACCTCACGTATATCGGCGACGCGGATATCGGCGCGCGTGTGAACATCGGCGCGGGCACCATCACGTGCAACTACGACGGCGCGAACAAATTCCGCACGATCATCGAAGACGACGTTTTCGTCGGTTCGGATACGCAACTGGTTGCGCCGGTGCGCGTGAAGCGCGGCGTGACGATCGCGGCGGGCACCACGGTCTGGAAGGACGTTGAAGCCGACGCGCTGGTCCTGAACGACAAGACGCAAACGAGCAAAACGGGCTACGTGCGCCCGACCAAGAAAAAGAGCTGATGGTCATGACGCGCGCTCAACGCGCGCTCCCTGAAACGCAGCACTAGCACTGAAAAGGAATGAGCCATGTGTGGCATTGTCGGCGCGGTAGCGCAACGTAATATCGTTCCCGTCCTCATCGAAGGACTGCGTCGCCTCGAGTATCGCGGCTACGATTCGTGCGGCGTGGCCGTGCTTGGCGCAGACGGTCCGCGCCGCGCGCGCAGCGTGGCGCGGGTGGCCGATCTCGACGAACAGGTGCGCGAGAGTCATCTCGAAGGCATCACGGGTATCGCCCATACGCGTTGGGCGACGCACGGCGCGCCGGTTACGGACAACGCGCACCCGATCTTCTCGAAAGATGCGCTTGCGTTGGTACACAACGGCATCATCGAGAACTACGAAACGCTGCGCGAAATGTTGCGCGGCAAGGGTTACACGTTCGTCTCGCAGACCGACACAGAGGTTATCGCGCATCTGATTCACAGCCTGTACCACGGCGATCTGTTCGCGGCGGTGCGTGAAGCCGTCGGGCAATTGCACGGCGCGTATGCGATCGCCGTGTTGCATAAGGATCAGCCGCATACGGTGGTCGGCGCGCGGCAGGGTTCGCCGCTGGTGGTCGGGCTCGGCAACGGCGAGAACTTCCTCGCTTCGGACGCGTTGGCGCTCGCGGGCAGCACCGAGCGGTTCATCTTCCTCGAAGAAGGCGATGTCTGCGAACTGTCGCTCGAAGGTGTGCGCATTGCCGATCGCGACGGCAATGAAGCGCAGCGCGAAGTGCGCCAAGTGGCGGCGTATGGCGGCGCGGTCGAACTCGGCCCGTATCGCCACTTCATGCAGAAGGAAATCTTCGAGCAGCCGCGCGCGATCACCGACACGATCCCGCAAGCCGATTCGTTCGATGCCTCGCTGTTCGGCGAGGGTGCGGAGAAGGTGTTCGCGGAGATCGACAGCCTGCTGATCCTTGCGTGCGGCACCAGCTACTACTCGGGGCTGACCGCGAAGTACTGGCTCGAATCGATCGCCAAGATTCCGACTCAGGTGGAAATCGCCAGCGAGTATCGCTACCGTGAGTCGGTGCCGAATCCGAAGTCGCTGGTGGTGGTGATCTCGCAGTCGGGCGAAACGGCGGACACGCTCGCGGCGCTCAAGCACGCGCAGGAACTCGGCCACAAACATACGCTGGCGGTCTGCAACGTCGGTACGAGCGCGATGGTGCGCCAGACGGAGTTCTCGTTCCTGACGCACGCGGGCCGCGAGATCGGCGTGGCATCGACCAAGGCATTCACGACGCAACTGGTTGCGCTATTCGTGCTGGCGGCGACGCTGGGCAAGATGCGTGGCCGTGTGAGTGAACAGCAGGAAGCGGTGTACCTGAAGCAACTGCGCCACTTGCCGGCGGCATTGAATAGCGTGCTGGCGCTGGAGCCGCAGATCATCGCGTGGTCGGAAGAGTTTTCGCGCAAGGAACATGCGCTGTTCCTCGGGCGTGGCTTGCACTACCCGATCGCACTCGAAGGCGCGCTGAAGCTCAAGGAGATTTCGTATATTCACGCCGAGGCTTATCCGGCTGGCGAGTTGAAGCATGGGCCGCTCGCGCTCGTGACGGAGGCGATGCCGGTGGTGACGGTGGCGCCGAACGACGCGCTGCTGGAAAAGCTGAAGTCGAATATTCAGGAAGTGCGCGCGCGCGGCGGTGAGCTGTATGTGTTCGCCGATGCGGATACGAAGATCGTTAACGACGAAGGTTTGCATGTGATCCGGATGCCGGAGCACTACGGTTTGTTGTCGCCGATCTTGCATGTGGTGCCGCTGCAGTTGCTGGCGTATCACACGGCGTGTGCGCGAGGTACGGATGTGGACAAGCCGCGGAATCTGGCGAAGTCGGTGACAGTGGAGTGAGGTAGCTGTTGCTTGCTCTATTGCTGGAAAAAAGCCACCTGTCGTTCACAGGTGGCTTTTTTTCGCGCCTACGGTCGGCGTCCCACGAACCTCATCCTCACTCCCTCACCAACTCCACCGCCGCCGCCGAAACAAACTCCGCGCGCACGCTATCGCCGACTTTCAACCGATCGAGCGAAATCCCCTTTGCGGCCCTGAGCACCTGCTGATGCTTCGGGCCACGCAGCGTGACCATGCGGGTCCTGCGGTCGATCTTCATCACCGTCGCGACCACTTTCACGCTATGCGCCGACGACGCGTAGCCCGCCGAAGCCGGTATCGCCGCGGTCGTCTCCACGCGTTCTCGCACACCCTTGGTCGCGAGCTTGTCAATGTTGACCAGCAGCGCCTGCTGATACGCAACGTTGAGCTTGTCGCCGATCTTGAGCCGGCTGACATCGGCGAGGGCAGGATTGACGTCCACGTCAGCGAGATTGCCGCGCGGACCACGCAGCGTGACGCTATTCGTGACGGTATTGATTGCGACCACGCGGACTTGCGCGTGAATCACTTCGGCGCGTCCGAGCGCCTGTTGTCCGGCGGGGGCGTCGGCATCCTGCGCGAAGCTCGATTGACAGAGCGTCGCAGCGAGCACGCTCACGAGAGAGGCCGCACGCCACATGACAGCGGCCGATGATCCCACTTTGCGCGCACAGGTCATTCGCAGCTCCCGAAGTGATCGCCACCAACGGTCAACGCAGGCGGCCAACGCAAAACCGGCCACGCACTCGCGCTTACAACTCCGGCCGCGCCAGATCGCTGATGACGATATGTTCGCCGTACACCTGCGCCGCCGCGACCGCTTCGAGCTTGGTCGCGTACGGCCCGAGTTCGGGCGCGCCGTCGAACGGAAACAGCACGCGTCCGTCGGTGGTTCGAACCACTTTCAACACGCCGAAGAAACGCCGATAGCCGGCCAGCTTCGACGTGGCCGAAATTTCAAAATCGTCCTCCGACGTCGCGGGGACGCTGGGAATGAATGCGGTCTTGCTCATACCTGAAAACATCTCTTGTTCGATGGGCCGGCACCGGCACGAATGCCAAGCCTACACCCGGTTGTCCGGGGAGGATATTCGCCGGCGGGCTTCATTGTCTCAAATCCGGACCGATTCAACCGGCGAGCCAACAGCCGCGCCGAGCGGTGGCCGGCAACACGGCCGCTCGCCGCCATCTTCAAGCGTCTTTGACCGCCGCCGCGTGCTCGGCCGCCAGCGCGACGTCCCGCTCGTTCACGCCCACGAAGCTCGGCCGCGAGCAGATGCGTTCGACATACTCAAGCAAGGCCGGCGTGTCGGGCACCAGCTTGAACATCATTCCCCAATGCAAGGCGATGCCCCACAAAATATCCGCCGCCGACATCGTGTCCCCGAGCAAATAAGGCGCGGCCTGCAACTGACTCGTTACCGTTGCGAGCATCGAATCGAAATCGCCGTAGGGCGAAGTGGAGGGCGGAGCGGGTTCACGCTTCATTGCTTTGTCGACCAGCGCCGGTTCGTAGCAAGCTGCGTAGTACACCAGCCAGCGCAGATACGGCCCGCGCGACGGATCATCGAGCGCCGGCGCGAGACCGGCTTCAGGAAAGAGGTCCGCCAGATAGATGAAGATGGCGACCTGTTCGGTGACCAGCGCGTCGCCGTGGAGAATCGCCGGCACTTTACCGAGCGGATTGATGGCGAGATAGGGCGCTTTGCGCTGCTCGCCGGCTTTCATGTTCAGCACCTTCAACTGGTACGGCGCGCCGAGCTCTTCCAGCAGCGTGAGCGCGCTGACGGAGCGGCATTGCGGCGAGTGGAACAGGGTGATCGTGCGGTCTGTGGTCATGGCTTGAGCCTTCCCGAATGTGCGTGGTGGACGAAAAAACCGGCTTTGAGGCAGCAACGAAGCGCCGGGGGGATGCGTTCATCCTAAGCGTCCATACCTGTCAGTTTGTGTCAGGTATCACTACACTTGTCCGCATGAGAGCGAGCCGCCTTCTTTCCATCCTGATGACGCTGCAGGCGCGTGGCCGCGTCACAGCGCAGTCGCTCGCCGACGACTGCGCGGTTTCTCTGCGCACGATCTATCGCGATATCGACGCCCTTAGCGCTGCAGGCGTCCCGGTTCATAGCGAGCGCGGGTCGGAAGGCGGCTATCGCCTGCTCGACGGCTACCGCACGCGGCTGAACGGCTTGTCCTCGCAGGAAGCGGAGTCGCTGTTTCTCGGTGGCCTGCCGGGACCGATGCAGGCGCTCGGCCTGGGCGCGGTGATGGCCGGCGCGCAGACCAAGTTGCTGGCCGCGCTGCCGGTCGAATTGCGCTCGACCGCGGAGCGCATGCGCTCGCGTTTTCATCTCGATGCGCCAGCGTGGTTTTCGGACGCGGACGAGCCCGCTTATCTGCCGTCGATCGCGCGTGCGGTGTGGGAGCAGCATCCGCTGGAGATTCGCTATCAGAGCTGGAAAGCGGAGAAGTTTCGCCGGATCGAACCGCTCGGCATCGTGCTGAAAAGCGGCGCGTGGTATGTGGTCGGGCGCGTCGCGCCGGACGTGCGCATCTACCGAATTTCACGCATTCTCGAATTGAGCTTGCTGGACGAGACGTTCGAGCGGCCGCCCGCATTCGATCTCGCCGCCTACTGGCAGGACAGCACGCAGCGTCTCTCCGAAGAAATGCATGCGAGCGAAGCGACGCTGCGTCTGTCGCCTTGGGGCATGCGGATGCTCGAAATCTTCGTGTCGCCGTTCGCACGGTCGGCGGCGATCATTGGCGAGCCGGATCCCATCGATGGCTGGCGCACCGTGACGCTGCCGGTCGGTTCCGTAAGACAGGCGTGCGCGGAATTGCTGCGCTTCGGCACCGAGGCCGAGGTGCTGGCGCCGCCTGAGTTGCGCGCGCGCATGTCGGAAGTCGCGGCGGCGTTGCATCGACGTTACGCGGAATGACGGCGTGAGAGTGTCCGTCGCACGTGTACGGGCCGCCCAACGGCGTCGCGGCACAGTTGGGTAGGGTGGCACATGCGTTCGCAAGGCAAGCGCGCCGTGCCGGGCCTGCGCTACGTGCTGAACCGCACGCCGATGCGGAGTCACGCGCAGGCGGCGAGCATGACCGAGCGTCTGAGCGAAACGGGAAACGCGCCCGGTGGGCGGTGTCGGTTGTGATGGCCGCTTTTAGCCGTCCGCACGATCAGGCGAGTTTCTCGCTGTTCAATCCGAACGGGCCGACAAGGATCCTGCGGCCGTGCTCGCGAAACTGGAGCGGACGCCGTACGCGGCGCGCTTCAAAAAGTGTTCGGTCAGAACATCTTAGTTGACCGCGCCAAGGCCTTCACGCGCGCCATGTATGCGATCGAACGGTTCGAGTTCGAAGATCCGAGATTTGATCCGCACAGAAGCAAGTCCGACTACTACTTGGACAATAAATTGCAACTAACGGCACAAGAGTTGAGAGGGAAAAAACTGGTCGACAATCCGGCGGGCGGCAATTCCGCCACCTGCCATATCGATCAGGTGGGCGTCGACGGCTCTCATCCGCTATTCACGGATTTCAACTTCATGCGCTCAGCGTGCCACGCAATCCAGATTTGCGGGCGACGCAAGGTCGACAAATCCAACGATTTTCCGGCCGCGCTGCGCGTCAACGTCGACACGACCGACGAACCGCTCACACGCAAAGCCGGCGAGCATCCGGTCTGGTCGGAGCGCGATATCGACGACGTCGCCGTTTTCCTGGTGACGTTGAACGACGACTATGTGCTGAAGCCGAAGCCGTCACACTGACATGCGAAAAAAGCCCACCAGCCACGATGCTTCAGACGAATTTCGGCTCATTCTGGGTCTAATTTGGGGGCAGAGCTATAATGGCCGGATTCCCTTTTCTTTCCCGTCCTCCGCTATGAGCCGGTTACTTTGCCTGATGGTGCTTTCGCTCGGCCTGATGCAGACCGCGACGGCCGACGAAAACACCGACCGAATGTCCGCGTACCTGACGCAAAAATTCGGTCTGGCAAAGGAAAAGGCTCAAAAGATTTCCGACGCGGTGCAATCGGCCGCCTCGAAATATTCCCTCCCGCCGGCGCTCCTGCTGGCGATCATCTCGATCGAATCCCGCTTCAAGGAAAAGGCCAAGGGCGCCAACGGCGCGACCGGGCTGATGCAGGTCGTGCCCGGCGCCCATCGCGGACTGCTGAGGAACGTCAAGGACCTGACCGAGCCAACCGCGAATATCGAAGTGGGCTCGGCGATTCTGTACGGCTACATGCGTTCGGCCAACGGCGACATGAACGCCGCGCTCAAGAGCTACGGCGGATCGCAAGCTTACGCGCAGAAGGTGAGCTTGCGCGTCGGAGACTTCGCAGCGGTCGCGCCGTCGCAAGACGCTGCACAGCAATCGGACGTGCGGGCCGGCATGTGCGCGGCACGGCCTGCGTCTGACCGTTGCGCGGCACCGGGCAACTGGGCCGATGCGTTCACCGTCCCGGCCGTCAATGCCGCCGGATTGAACGGCGCGGCGACGTCGGCGACGGGACTTCCCGCGACGTCACACTAAGCGCCATTCGTCTCTTTTCCTGCCGCAGCGTCGCAGCCGCGGTCATGCATTGTCACGTCCCGTACGACGCCACGTTGCGCCCTTTTTACGCACAGTGGGCAACCGCTCTACAATGCATTCCCATTCGCGCTGACGCAGCGTCTCTTCCGATCGACCATGTTGACCTCGTTTTCCAGATCCACAGCCGCCGCGTTTGCCGGCCTGCTGACCCTAGCCGCCTGTAGCAGCACGCCGCAGCCGAAATTCCAGCAGGAATTGTTCGAAACCGGCGCGAGCCCGTACGCACGCAATTTCAATTCGAGCACCACGGATAGCTGTGAGGCCGCGCGCCGGGCGCTCTTGAGCCAGGGCTATCTGACGACGATGACCCGCAACGATACCGTCGACGGCACCAAGAACTTCCAGCCGACGGGCGACACGCACGTGGTCGTCGAATTTCACGTGGTCTGTACGCCGGGAGAAGAAGCGAGCGATACCAGCATGGTCTATGTCAACGCGGTGCAGAACGGCTTTGCGCTGAAGAAAAGCGACACGTCGGCAAGCGTCGGACTGAGCGTGCTGGGGTCGCTGTCATTGCCGATCCGTTCGAACAGCGATGCAATGGTCAAGATTTCGAGCGAGACCATTCCGTCGGGCAAGTTCTACGACCGCTTCTTCGGGCTCGTCGATCATTATCTGCAGACGGTGGTGCGCACGCAGCCGGTCGCCAATAACCGCATCGAGACGCGCCTGCTGCCGGTGCCAGTCGAAGCGACGGCTCCAGTGCCCGTTGCCGAGATGCCCGATGCCATCGGCAAGGCGGCGTCCGTGCAGCCGGCGAGCGGAGTCGGCGTAGCGCCCTGACCCGTCCGCGGGCGTTCGCGGTGTCGAGGCTGGTCAAGACCTGATCAGCCTCCAATCTCATCGCGACGCATTACT
Organism: Paraburkholderia sp. BL9I2N2; assembly: GCF_004339745.1. Classification (GTDB taxonomy): domain Bacteria; phylum Pseudomonadota; class Gammaproteobacteria; order Burkholderiales; family Burkholderiaceae; genus Paraburkholderia. The sequence continues at coordinate 4,586,881 of NZ_SMGP01000001.1, forward strand.
TATCCAATGTCTTTTACTTCATACGTATATATATGTAGTAATAGTTAACAAGGGTTAACCCCTTCTGTGGATAACTCCCGAATGTTCCGTCACATCAACGCCATGCAAACTCGATAACCCTGCGGAACACGTCTGTAGAAAAACTACCAAACCGGGATAACTTTGACGGGGCTTGCCTGACGCGCCGTCTTATCAAGATTCCGCACACAGGCTGTTCCATGCGCTATCCCGAAGTTATTCATAGGGAATTGTGGATAACTCGCGTTCGCAGTCGTTTCTCCAACCGTTGCCGGGCAAGTTTTTCAAGTTACCCAAGCGCTCGCCACCGTACAGACCGCTGCCTGCCAGACGCGCACATTGAAGACGGACGGTACAAAGATTGCGTCTCTCTTTTTGCAAGCGCAACTGTTGCTATTTAGTCAAAACCATTTCGGCAACGCCCGATCCAGGCATAGAGTTAAAGTGTTTTCTGAGGTTATTGGTGCAGTGCGGGGGGTGTGGAATGAAACGCAGAACAGCTCGACAGCTTGTCCGTCTTCTCTCGGATATCCGACATGCCACCCGTTGCAGCACGCTGCGGGCGGCAGCCACCAACCGGGCCATCGCGCACGCATCCGCTGAACACGAAGCGGACCTCGCCGACAGCGACGAGAATAGCGACGCCACGCGCGACGCGCATCAGAACAAGCCGGCCCGGAGCGGATCATGAGAACGGCAAGCGAACAGTCGCTGCGGTTTCTGGTTGAGAAATGGCTCGCTCCGGAGCCTTCGGCGCCGGTTCACGTCACCGAATTCAGCCGCACTCGCCTCGGAGGGCGGCGTTATGTGCGCGTCGAGACTTCGCTCGAGAGGGGCTCGCGCGGGTTGTTCTTCTTTCGTCACGACGACGGCTGCTGGTGCGTGTTTCCGCCAACCGCCGATACGCCCGCTTTGTTTGCGCATCCGCGGGCGGCCTGAGGGCAGCAAGCAACCCAACGACGCCGAACGACTGCGCAAATATCTCGCACGCTTTGGCGTCGAATGGGGTGGCTGGCTGCATCCTCAAGACGACGCGCGAGTCACGCGTTCACGTCCGCGTTGCCACGCCGGCATCACCTGACACACGATCAAACCCGCGAGCATCAGCGCGCATCCGAACAGCGCGCGCGCCGTCAGCGTTTCGCCTAGCACGAGCCAGGCCGCAAGCGCGGCGAACACACCTTCCATGCTGAAGATCACCGCCGCGTGCGACGGCGCCGCGTGTTTTTGCGCGACCACCTGAATCGTGTAAGCGATACCGACTGACAGCGCTCCGCCGTACAGTATGGTCGGCGCGGCGAGCGCAATCACCGCGAGGCTGAACGGTTCGACGGCGAGACCGACAACAAGGCAGGCGAGTCCGCACGTCACGAACTGCACGAGCGCGAGCATCAGCGTGTCGTGGCGCAGCGCGAAACGCCCGACCAGCATCATCTGAATGGAGATCACGAGCGCGCCGGCGAGCTGATACCAGTCGCCATACAGCATCGAAAAGTGCTCGTTGACACTCAGGAAATACATGCCGACGGCCGCGAGCGCCGCACCGAGCCATGTGCCGATCCCCGTGCGATGTTTGAATAGCACGCCCAGCAGCGGCACGATCACTACGTACAGCGAACTGATGAAACCCGCGTTGGCGACCTTCGTGTATTGCAGGCCGATCTGCTGCAATGAAATCGAGGCGGCCAGGACCACGCCGAGCAGCGCGCCGGCGCCGAGCAGCTCGCGTGCGCCGCCGGGTTCGCGCTTTGACAGTTCGGCCAGCGCGGAGCGCCGCACGCAAACGATCAGCGTCAGCACGACCAGCGCGCCTAGCAGGAAGCGCAGGCCGGTGAACAGGAACGGTCCGATCGCGTCGAGACTCAAGCGTTGCGCGACGAACGCGGAGCCCCAGATCATCGCGGCGATCAGCATCAGGACATTGGCGCGCAGGTGTTGGCGGGTTTCGTTTTTCAAAGGTGGTCTGTCTAATTCGGTTGTTGTGTGACAAGTTGCTGGTGGTCCGACAGAGGCGCGGCGCTGGTTAGCTAACGGTCGCGTTGGCCGGCAACCTCAACGCCGGCAGCGTCATCACGAAGCGTGCGCCGCCTGAGGCGGCCGACTCGAGCCGCACGTCGCCGTCATGGACCAGTGCCACACGCCGCACGATCGCAAGGCCGAGGCCGTACCCGCCGGTATGCCGGTCACGGCTCGAATCAGGTCGATGAAACGGCTCGAACACACGGTCATGATCGGCGAGCGGAATGCCAGGACCGTCATCGTCGACGGTCAGCACCAGCGCGCCCGTCCCATCGACTTCCGCGCCCAGCGAAATCGCCCGCTTTGCATAGCGTGTGCTGTTGCGGATCAGATTCAGCAGCGCACGCGCGACCAGCTTGGGATCGCAGACATGATACGTGGGCGCCTGCGCAACCGCCGCCCGCCCGTGGAAACCGAAAGCGTCAGCGAGCGGGCGACGACATCGTTGCACATGCTCGCGGCCACGCTATCGAGCAGTTCATCCACCGACACGCGCATCAGCACCAGATGTCCCGCACCTTGTTCCAGACGGCTCAAGGTCAGCAATTCGGTGACCAGTTCATCGAGTTCGCGCACGTCTTTGCGCAGCGCGAGTTGGCGGCATGACGCGGCTTCTCGGCGCTTCGGCGAACAGCCTGATCGCGCAGTCGAAGAATAACTACTTCGCGATTACGGCACTGACTTATCGCTATTGATCGCGCTATTGAGGTACGTCGATCGGGAATCCGAAATGTCGGCATGCCGCTTCGACGTCTTCTCAAGGTACTCGGGATCGCCGCATGACAAACTGCGGTTCAAGGGCTGGCGGGAGAGCCTGATATCGGCAGTGCGCCGAGTCACACCGCGTCGCCGAGCAGATGCGCTGAGACCTCAAATGATTGAATCCGCTCATGGCGGTTCGTTCTCTAGCCGACTCGCGCGATAATCGCGCCAGTCGGCCACGGACCTCGGACACGACTGACCCAACGACCGGCCGATTTTCAGGCAAACGCAATGGACGAGAAAGACTGGATCGCCGGCGCCGCGAAAGCGCTGGCGATCATCGAAGCATTCGACGAAGAGCACGCGCGCATGACGCCCACCATGGTCGCCGGCCGCGCGGGTCTGTCGCGCACGGCGGCGCGCCGTTATCTGCTGACGCTGCGTGAACTCGGCTACGTGGATACCGACGGCAAGCTGTTCTGGCTGGCGCCGCGTGTCTTGCGGCTCGGCCAGTCGTATCTGGATTCGGCGCGCTTGCCGCGCACCGTGCAGCCGTTCCTCCAGCGCATTACCGCGACCGTGCAGGAAACCGCGTTGGTCGCGATCCTCGACGAACACGATGTGGTGTACGTGGCGCGCAACGGCGTGAACCGGGCAATGGCGGTCGGTTTCGTGCTCGGCTCGCGCGCGCCCGCGCCGTTGTCGTCGGCGGGACTGGTCCTGCTGGCGTTCCAGGCGCCGGAGAACATCGAGCAGTGGCTGGCGTCGTATCCGATCAAGGTGTTCACGCCCCACACCTACTCGACGATCGAACAGTTGCGCGAAGTGCTGGGCGAAATTCGCCGCAACGGCTACGTGGTCACGGATCAGCAACTGGAGTTGGGCGTGCGCGGCGTCGCGGTGCCGTTGCGCGACCGGCATGGTTCGGTCGTGGCGGCGATCAGCGTCAGCATGCCGATCGGGCAGGAGTCGGCCAATGCCGCGCTGCACCGGGTGTTGCCGACCCTTTTGGAGAACGCCAGCCTGCTGCGCAACCTCGTTTGACACGGTCTAGGTGAATCCCCTGGTACGGGATGCTTAACGAGTGAAAGCGGGTCGAAAGCAAAGCTGTCTCCCGGAAAATACATATCGAGTTTTGGGCATGACAAACCGCCTACACTGGGTAATACTCTCCCGCGGGGAGCGGGAAGGCGCCTCAAGCCCTGTCTGCTTCACCGTGCAGCTTATTCATTCACATTGACTCAGTCGTCCAGGTTTGGGGAACAACACATGAAAAAAGTTATCGTCTCGCTCGCAGCCGCTTCGATCGCGCTGGTTTCTGTTCAAGCTTTCGCACAAGCGTCGGACGCAGCGCCGGCTGCTGCAGCAAGCGCGCCGAAGAAGCATCACGTCAAGAAGCTGACGACGCACGGTAAGCGCGCTCCGGTTTCGGCAGCTGCTTCGGCAGCTGGCACGAACGACAAGGGCACGCAAAACTAAGCTGTCGCCCGATCCTTCGGGCCAGCTTCGCCGGTCGACTGCACGGCGCCGCTAGCCGGCTAGTGCAGCGCGATTCGGATGAAAGCGTCGCAAGCAAAAAGGCCAGAGCACGAGCTCTGGCCTTTTTGCATTCGAGGCGGGTTTTTTGCGGCGATTAGCCGGCAAGGCCGCGCTTGATGACTTCGTTGAGCAAACCGGTCATCCCTTCGGGATGGGTCGCGGCGCGCTCTTTCAGTTCGGTCACCAGATCACCGTTCAGCTTGCAGGCAAACGCGACGAGGCCCTGCGCCTGGTCGAGCTTGCGCTGTTCGCGACGATCGAGCTTCGGCTCGGCTGCGGCGGCTTTGCCGAAACGGTCGGCGGTCGACAGCTTCATTGCGTTGTTCAGCTTGAGTGCCTTGTTCTTTTCAAGGTCGGTTTTTTTCATCGCCATACGGAAGGCCTCTGCCAGATAAGTAATCCCGCATTGTACGCATCGCGCCGAGCGTCGCGCGAACGCATGGCGTTCAGCTTCCGCGCACGTGGTTTGCCACGTGCAATGCGAACCGGGATGACTCTGAATCGAAACTCACTCGGACCGGCCCGGCGCGGCAGCCACGCTGTCCATCAGTGCGCGCATTCTTTGCCAATGCGTGCCTTCCCAGAACACGCGGCGGCACACGTCGCAGGTGACGAACTGGGCATGCCGTTCCAGCACACCGTCGGGCGCGCGCGTGCCGACTTCCTCTTTGGGGATGCGCCGCAGCGGCACATTGCACATCAGACACAAGCGGAACGGTTGCGCGCTGCCCGCCAGATCGAGCCGTTCAAATACTTCGCGCAATTGTTCGCGCGGCCTGAGCGTGCGGACGTAGCAGCCATGCGTGATGCTGCGGCGTTTCAACAGCTCGCGGTCGCGTGTCAGGACGATGCGCTGCTGCTCGGCGGCGAGCGCTTCGATGTCGGCATCGGGAAAGTGGTTGTCGTACAGCGTATCGAAGCCCGCTAGCCGTAGAAGTGGCGCGAGGCCGCCCAGATGCGCGTCGGCGATGAAACGCACCACGCGCAGCGGCCGTTCGCGCACGCGCAGGAGCGGCTGGATGTCGAGCGCTTCAAACTTCGGATAGATGGCGATGCGGTCGCCGTCCGCGAGGGGATGATTGAAACCGACCGACTCGCCGTTGACCAGAATCAGCTCGACCTCGGTATGCGGCACGCCGAGCGCTTCGATCATGTGCTTCGCGGTGGCGCCCGGCGCGCAGGCGTAGCTGAACGCGCGCCGGCGCAGCGGCCGGGCGAGAAAATCGTTCAGCTCCTCGTAGAAGCGGAATGTCGCGGTCACCATCACCGCAGTATCGCACCGTGTTTCTTTGCGCGCTGTCCTGCACGTGTCGCATGGGTGTGTTTTACTTCCAGTTCTTTAGAAGACGGAGCGACAGATGGACATCGGTTTTATCGGTCTCGGCGAGATGGGTGCCGCGATGGTTGCAAACATTTTGAAAGCCGGGCATCAGGTGCGCGTGTGGAACCGCTCACCGGAGCGCGCGCAGCCGCTCGCCGACGCCGGCGCGCGGGTCGTCGCGACGCCGGCCGAAGCGTTTGCGGGCGACGCCGTGTTCTCGATGCTCGCCGACGATAGCGCTTTGCGCGAGGTCATCACCGCTTCGCTGCTGGAACATGCTCCGCGCGGGCTGATCCACGTGAACATGGCGACGATCTCGGTGGCGCTGGCCGAGGAACTGGCGACGGCGCACGCCTCGCGCGGCGTCAACTACGTCGCCGCGCCGGTGATGGGTCGGCCCGATGTCGCGGCGGCGGGCAAGCTCACCATTGTCGCGGGCGGCCCGGCCGAATCGATCGACCGCGTCCAGCCGATTTTCGACGCGATCGGCCAGAAGACCTGGCGCATCGGTTCGCTCCCGCAGCAGGCGAACGTCATGAAGCTCGCCGCCAACTTCATGCTCGGCGCGGCAGTCGAGACGCTCGGCGAAGCGGCCACACTGGTGACCGGACACGGTCTCGCCATGCAGGATTTCCTCGACGTGATGACGAGCGGCCTGTTTCCGGGACCGGTCTACTCCGGCTACGGCAAGCTGATCGCGGAGCAGCGCTACGAGCCGGCGCTGTTCAAGGCGCGTCTCGGCCTGAAAGACATTCGGCTCGCGCTGGCCGCGGCCGACGCCGTCACGACACCGCTGCCGATTGCCAGCGTGGTGCGCGACAGCCTGCTTGAAGCCATGGCTCACGGCGACGGCGAGAAAGATTTCGCGGTGCTGGGCCAGGTCGCCGCGCGGCGAGCCGGGCGCTAAGAGCAATTGACAGGCCCTGAAGAGCCACTGAGGAACGGCACTGACGGGCGCGGGCGGGCATAATAGCCGCCCGATCCTTTATCCGCCCTGATTCCCATGAGTCTGCATACCTGGTGGCTGTTCGTCGCCACTGTCTTCGTCGTTTCCGCCATTCCCGGTCCGAACATGCTGCTCGTGATGACGCACGGCGCCCAGCACGGCTTGCGCCGCTCCAGCGCGACCATGGCGGGTTGCCTGTCGGCGCTGGTGCTGATGCTGGCGGTGTCGGCGGCGGGCCTCGGCGTGTTTCTCGAGGCGTGGCCGGCCATGTTCAACGCGCTGCGGATGATCGGCGCGGCGTACCTCGTGTATCTCGGCATCAAGGCGTGGCGCGCGCCGGCTGACGAAGCCGCCGCCGGCGATGCCGACGAACTGGCCGTCAAGCCCGCGCGCTCGCGCTTCGCGCTGTTCCGCAACGGCTTTCTCGTCGCGGGGAGCAATCCGAAGGCGATTCTGTTCGCCGCGGCGCTGCTGCCGCAATTCATCGACGCCGCGCAGCCCAAGTTGCCGCAGTTCGGCGTGCTCGTCGCTACTTTCGCCGTGATCGAGGTGAGCTGGTATCTGGTGTACGCGGGTTTCGGCACGCGCATCGGCGCGAAGTTGAAGAGCCGCAGCGTCGCCCGCATGTTCAATCGTCTGACGGGTGGCGTATTCGTCGGCTTCGGCGCGATGATGGCGCTGGTGCGGCACTAGACGCAAGGCGCAGCCGCTGGTCAATGGCGGCGGCAAGACATCTTGCATAGTGTTGCGAATTTACAACGCAGAGGGTCTACCCTAATTTTCATGTTGCGCCGCACCAAGCCGTTTGCTATAGTTTGTCTTGTCTCCTCCATGTCTCCTCTGATATGGATTCAGCCCGCCCACATAGGCGGGCTTTTTTTTGCCTTGAATTTCCAGCGTCCCATACAAGACAAAGCCGGCTGACCCTTGCGCGGGGCAGCCGGCTTTGTAGCGTCAGAACCGAACTCAGAATTTGTACGAGAGGGCGAGGAACGAAATGATCGGGTCGGCCTTCAGGTCCGCCTTCGACACACCCAGCTCCGTGCCGTCGGCCGCCTTGATGATGACCGACGAGGTCGTCTTCAGCGGAATGTAGGTGACCGACGCCAGAAGGCCCCAGTGCTCGGTGATGTTGTACACGAGGCCCGCGTTAAACACCGGCGCCCACGACGAGGACGCTTTCGCCGACACCTGCGTCTGCCCCGGCTTGCCCGCGCCGGCGGCCAGCACGGCGCCGAGATTGTTTTGCGTCGATGTCACGAAATTCGGGCTCAACTGAATGTCGGAGAACCAGTTGTACGACACGCCAATGCCGACAAACGGCCGGAATTTCGCCGTCGGCGCATTGAAGTAGTACTGGAACAGCAGCGCCGGGCTCCACTGGCGCACGCTTTTCACGATCGGGTTGGCTTGCGGATCGCCCAGATCCTGCTGGCCGAGCGCGCCGGCCGGTCCCGGCGGCTTGATGGTGCCGTGCCCGTAGATCTTGAAGACCGGCGGCACGCCTGCCACCGTCGTCACGGCGATGTGATCGGTGAGGTAATGGCTGAACACCAGGCCGACGGTGTCGGCGTTACTGGTCGACAAGCTCGTGCCGGACGAGGTGAATGAACTCGGTAGACGCAGCGGTGTGTTGATCGGCGTCGGCGCGACATGGGTGGTGAGCGGCGTGCTCGAATCCTGCGGCATCACGTGGAACCAGCCGAGCGCTGCGACGTTGTCGCCCGCTTGCTGGGCGTGCGCACCGGCTGACAGGCAGACGGCCAGTAACGCGAAATAGATTTTTTTCATTTTGTTCCTCCTGAGGCGCGCTAAAACTCATCGCGCGCGGCAAGCGGCGGCGGGTTGGCGGCCGCGCCGGCGCGCTGCATATTCGTTGGGCGCCGGCCGCCGCGCGGTTGCGCTGCGCGGCAGCCGGGACGCGAACGCCACGTTGCGGATTGGCGGCGCGTGCTGAGTCCGTTACTGGACGAAGGCGCCGATCGTGAAGTACGGCGAGGCCGCGTTGGTCAGATCGAGATAGCCGAACACACCACCCGTGAAGATCATCTTTCCGGTCGGCGTAGTGCCGGTGGAGGCACCGACTCGCGTCGTCGTCACCACGCCCGGCACGGTTTGCGTGAAGTCCAGATTCAGCGCCGTCGCCAGCGATGCCTGCGATGCATTGAACGGATCCAGCAGCGTGGCCTCGGCACCTTCGAGCGCGGTGGTGCGGTAGTCGAACTGGCTATCCACGCCGATGTACTCACCGTTCTGCGAGTTCACCGTGATCGCGCTCTGCGGCGCCAGAATCGAGATGCCGGATTCGTCGTCGGCGTAGGGTCCGAGCGCGCCGTTTTGCGGCACGGTCACCGACGAGTTCGCCGCGCCCGTTCGCACCAGGATCGGCACCAGCTGGTTACGCAGCTTGCCGACGATCATGTAGCCGCGCGCTTCCGGGGTCGTGGCGAGCGTCGGCTTGGCCTGGCCCAGGAAGTTGTTGGTCTGGAACGCGCCGCTGCCGTCCGCCGACTGCGCGAAGTTGCTCCCCGGCTGTTGACACTTGCCCGCGTTGACCCCGGAGTTGTCGCACTCGGTCCACGTGCCGTCCGCGTTGATCGTGATCTTCGAATCGACCGCGACCGGCGCGAAGTTTTGCGACGGCACCTGGTGATAGCCGAGCTGGTTGTACGTGCCGGCCACGTTCGCGAGATTCGTTTCAATCGACGAAAAACCGATGAACGGGTAGTACGGGAATTTGGTATCCGGCACGGCGCCCACGCCGAGAATCCCGCCGAACGAGATTTCCGCGCCGGGGATCGTGCCGCCCGCCACCCCTTCGCCGACGAAAATCCGCGCCGGACGATTCGGATCGAGGCTCGCGCCATTCAGGCGGAACGCGCACTGGTTGAGCTTGTTGGTCGGCAGCTGGGTTTCCTGAGTCAGCGTGCCGCTGGCGGTCTGGCCGGCGCGCGTCGGGACGACGGTGCCGGTGGTCGCGGGGATCGGCGACTCGATGTAATTGACCTGCCAGGTCATCTTGGTCGTATCGAGTTGCAGCTTGACCAGTTCGCCGTCACCGCCGCCGCCCGTGAATACCGTGCTGTAGTCCAGCGACGCCGGACACAGACGCACTTCCGTCACGGGCCCGTCGCCTCCGCCGCCACCACCGCACGCCCCCAGCAACGGTGCAGCAAGAGTGAGCACCGAAAGGATTCTCCATTTCATACCGCCTCCAGAATTTTCTCGTTGTGTGTGGCCGGCTCCCAGTCCCGCCACCTTTTGCTATTTGTCTCTCGTACTGCCCACTGCCGGTCCGCTGTGGCTTGGCTGTCTGGCTTACTTGCATGCCTTACTTGCTGATTTGCGCTCCAATGCCGAAGTACGGCGCGCTCGAAGCCGTGCTGCTGAGTTGCGACGTCGGCGCGACGCCGCCGTTGACGGTGCCTTGAATCTCGATCGCATACAGGCCACCCGAAGCGATCGCGAGGCCTTTCTGGCCGTTGGCCTGCTGGACACCGACCAGTCCTGGGCTCGGCAACGCGTAGCCCAGGCCGAAGCCGTCTTCTCCTGCGGAAGTCGACGGATTGATGAAGGTGCCGACGCCGCCCTGGATCAACGCCGCGGTGTACTTGAAGTTGGAGTCGGCGCCCACGTAGCCGCCGTCGAAGCCGCCGGAGGCAAGCGGTGTGGCAGCGGCGAGCATCGCGATACCGGACTCGTCGTCGACTTTGGCGTCGGAGTGGAGCAACACTGCCGTGCCCAGATTCACGGAGCCCGTGCGGATCACAAGCGGCACCGTTGCGCCGTTGACCTGGCCGAGAATCATGTGCGCCTGCGCGGACACGCCGCTCGGCTGATTCAGCGGCGGCAGTTTGAGCTGCATGCCGATCTGCGGCGCATTCTGGCTGTCGAAGTAGCCGCTGCTGTTCGCGGTCCACGCCGTGCCCGTCGTCAGGCAGCCGCTCGAACTCGGCGTAAAGGCCGCGTTCGCTGGATTGGAGCCCGTGCAGTTGCCGGCCGCGTCGAAGGTTTCGACCGTGTTGGTAGCGGTCGCTGCGTACGAGCCGGACGGCACCAGGTGATACAGGAGGCCGTTGTAGGTGCCGGCCAGCTTGGTGACGTCGTTCGTCGTGCTGGCGAAGCCGAGGAACGGATAGAAATCGAAATGCCGGTTCGGCACTGCGCCAACGTGATCGATGATGCCCGGAATGATGGTCAGCCCGTCGTACTCGACGGTCGCGCCCGGAATGCCACCGCCGGCCACGCCCTGGCCGACCAGGATCATCGGCGGGTTCGGGTTGTTGACGAAGTCGGGTGTCGTGTAGGTCGTGCCGTTGGCAGGCGCGGTGCCGGTACCTTTGCCGAGAATGAACGCGCAACGTGTTTGCTCGGCGGTGGGCAGCGTGCCGGTCGGCGGATGAATCACCGCACCGGTGATCTGCGTGCCTTCGCGCGTGATCGTGACGTCGGCGCTGGTCAGCGGGATCGGCGATTTGAGCCACTTCAGCGTGTAGGTCATCGCCGTCGCGTCGATGTTCAGTTGCACCACTTCGCCGCTGCCCGCGCCACCGAGGAAGGTGCTCTTGACGATGTCGGCAGTTGCCGGGCACAACGCCGCCGCGCCGGCACCCGAGGCGGGCGGGCCTTGCACGCCGCAGCTCGCGCCGGAACATTGCGGTGCGTTGATCGCGCCTGGATTGTCGGCCTTGCCACCGCCGCAAGCGATCAGGAATGGGGCCGTGGCAATGGCCATCGCGAGGCTTCGAGTAATGGCGTGCGACATGCAGCTGTCTCCCTTCATGTAATTGTGCGAGCTAATTTCGCTGCGCGGATAATGACTGTCAATTGAATGAGCCGTCTAAAAAGACCGATTCAAACAGCGCATTTTTTGCTGCGCGCGCGCCGCGTGGACATCTGCGGGTCTTTTAAACAAAAAACGATTTTTTGCCTGGAAGGCGGCATCGTTGCTTCGCCGCACTCCATTGCCAGGTAAGCCTTTGAGCAAAATGGCTCTATCATCTGCGAACGACCGTTCGCGAAAAAATCAGGAATTTCCCTATGCGGAAAACTATGCGCGATGCGTCGATATCAGGAATGAATTACCGGCGGGTTTTTGAGCAGTCCGATTTTTATTTTTTAGGACATACGGGCTACTACTGATTAAACGCGGAGAGGGAATTTTGAATGGCGGACTTTTAAAACAAAAAGGCCGGTCTTTGCAGACCAGCCTTTCAATATATTGACGGAGAATTACCGTCCGTAATTTCGAACTTGATTAACGTTTCAAGCCGCTTTCTTCAGCGGCACCGATCGCGAGGTTCATGCACTGGATCGCCGCGCCCGACGCGCCCTTGCCCAGGTTGTCCAGACGCGCGACGGTCACGAAGCGCTCTTCGTTGCCGAACACGAACAGGTCGACGCGGTTCGTGTCGTTGTTTGCCTGCACGTCGAAGAAGCCGCTGTCGAGGTTCGCTTCCGCGTCGAACGGTGCGACATGCACGAACGCCTCGCCCGCGTAGTACTCGGCGAACAGCGCCTGCACGTCTTGCGGCGTGGCCTTCTTCGCCAACTGGTTCGGCGAGAAGAAGGTGGTGACCGCGAGACCCTTGTAGAAGTCGCCGACGATCGGCGTAAAGACCGGCGCCGACTTCAGGCCCGTATGCGCGGCCATTTCCGGCAGATGCTTGTGCGTGAGACCGAGCGCGTACGGACGCGGGCTCTTGAGCTTGTCGTTGCCGCCGGCTTCGTAGTCGGCAATCATTTTCTTGCCGCCGCCGCTATAGCCGGTGATCGAGTAAGCGTGCGCCGCGAACTCGGGCGCCACCACGCCTGCTTCGACCAGCGGACGCATGGCGAGCACGAAGGCCGATGCATGGCAGCCCGGCACGGCAATGCGTTTCGCCGAGCGCAGACGCTCGCGTTGCGAGCGGGCCAGTTCGGGCAGGCCGTAGGCCCAGTCGGCGGACGTGCGGAACGCGGTGCTGGCATCGATCAGTACGGTGTGATCGTTTTCGACCAGCGAAGCGGATTCGCGCGAGGCGACATCGGGCAGACACAGGAACGTGACGTCCGACGCGTTGATGAGACGACGGCGTTCTTCGAGGTCTTTGCGCTTCGCTTCTTCGATACGCAGGATCTCAACGTCGGCGCGCTGCGACAGGTATTCAAAAATCTTCAGGCCGGTCGTGCCTTCCTGTCCGTCGACAAAAACTTTCGTGCTCATCTCGATCTCACTGGCTTGCTGGAAACGGGGCGCGACGCCGCGCCGGAACGTCATTTTAAGACCTGATGGCGCCGCACGTGCAAAAGGGGGTGAAAAAACGACGATGCGCGCCGGACATGACATCGGCGTGACCCGTTATGCGGCAGATGCACGCCGATGCCGGCCGATCGCGGCAATCCGCGCGTCAGCGGGCCGCGGCGGTCCAGCGCGCCGTGACCGCGGCTACGCGTGCGCCGAACAGCCGCGCTGTTTCCAGATCGCCGGGGGGCGGTGCTTCTTCCGGCGAGGCATCGGCCGGCGACTGCGTGAGCACGCCGGTAGAGCCACCGACGTAGTTCAGGTCGTTGCGGGTCGCCGCCTTGGTGTTGGACGGCATCATGCCGGTGCCCGCCCAGATCATGCCGTGCTGCATGGCCAGCGTGACGAAGTACTGGATCGTCGAGAACTTGTCGCCGTTCATGGTCGCGGAGTTGGTGAAGCCGGCCGCGATCTTGTCCTTCCACGCCTGCTCGAGCCACGGCTTCGAGCTCGCATCGGCGAATTTTTTGAAGTCTGCGGAAGGGCCGCCCATGTATGTCGGCGCACCGAAGATGATGGCGTCGGCGGCGGCCAGTTCGGCCCAGGCGGCGTCGTCGACCTCGCCGACCGGCATCAGTTTGGCGTCCGCGCCGGCTTCGAGGGCACCCGCCAGCACGGACTCGGCGGCTTTCTTCGTGTGGCCGTAGCCGCTGTGATAAACGATGACGATCTTCGACATGACAAACTCCAGCAAAGTGAAAAGACGATGGGTCGGGCACGGCAATGGTGCGCACCTGCGGCGGCGCGGCAGCGGCAAGCATGGCGCACACCGCCAGGCTGCACATTAGCGTGCGCGGATGACAGAATTTCCGCGTGGGCGGCAAGGCGACGCAATCCGTACGCCAGCCTCGGCTTGCGTCGGCGGCCTTGGCAGTGCCGCTTGCACGTGAGGCGCTTCGATACGCGCTAGCGCCCGTAATTGACCACCATTCGCGCAAAGCCGAGCGTGGCGGTGCCGATCTCGTGATCGAACATCAGCGCGGGACGGCCTTGCGCGAGGCGCAGGTCCGCGGTGCTGAGCGCATAAACGGTGACGATGTAGCGATGCGGTTTGCCTGGCGGCGGACAGGGGCCGCCATAGCCGTCGGTATCGAAGTCGTTGCGCGCTTCGACCGCACCGAGTTTGCTGAGGAAGCCGGAAGAGCTCGCATTCTCCGGCAAGCTGCTGACCGTGGCCGGAATGCCCGCCACCGACCAGTGCCACCAGCCGCGGCCCGGCGCATCCTGATCGAACATGGTGACCGCGAAGCTGCGCGTGCCGGGCGGCGCGTCGTGCCACGAAAGTTGCGGTGAGCGGTTGCCGCCTTTGCAGTCGTCCTGATTGAAAACCTGAGCGTCCGCCACGGTGCCGCCCGCACGGAAGCTGGCACTGGTCAGCGCGAACGCGCCTTCGGCGAGGGCGTGTGGTCCGTGAGCGGCCAGGAGGGCGAGGCCCAGCATGGCGCAGGGGAACGACGGCAGACGGCGGAACGGCGAAGCAATCGAAACAACCAGGCAACGCGAGCGCATGTGCCGGTTCTCCTGTGAGGGCGCGAGGCGGTTGTCCTCGCGATGGTTATTGTCCCTATTTTGTGCCTCAAGGTCGATTCAAGTCTAACATTAGCTCTACGACACATCATTGTTGTGGTCCGCTGGAATTTGCGCACCGGAATCGGCTATAGTCAGAGGAATTGCCCGCGGAGATAGGCCGCGTCCTCACCCGTTTCAGTAGCTAGAATACATAAGACATGTCGGAAGTTTTGCAGAGTGGTTTATCTGTCGAGGGGAGGGCAATGCAAGATCCAGTCAGGGTCGTGGTCGCTGATGACCATCCGGTTATTCTGTTCGGCGCCGAACAGGCTTTGCTCAAGTTTCCCGGTCTGCAGGTCGTCGCGCGTGCGCGACAGTCAACGGAATTGATCAAGGTGCTGCAAACCATTGCCTGCGACGTGCTCGTCACGGATCTGGCGATGCCAGGCGGTCAGTACGGCGATGGTTTGCCGCTGATCGGCTATCTGCGGCGAAATTTCCCCAACCTTCCCATCGTCGTCCTGACGATGCTCGAGAACGCGGCGTTGCTCAAGCGGCTGAGCGAACTCGGCGTGACGTCTGTCGTCAACAAGTCGGACGATCTCAGCCACATTGGGCTCGCGGTGCAGCACGTCAGCCGCCACCTCGAATACATGAGCCCGTCGGTCAAGGCATCGCTCGACACACTGCGCATGAATGCCGGTGGCAAGAACGACGAAGTGATGCTGTCGAAACGCGAACTGGAAGTGGTGCGTCTGTTCGTGTCGGGCATGACGATCAAGGAAATCTCGGAGCATCTGAACCGCAGCATCAAGACCATCAGCACGCAGAAGAACACCGCTATGCGCAAGCTCGGCATCGAGCGCGATTCCGAGTTGTTCCAGTACGCGCAAAGCAATGGCTTGCTGAACCTGTCGTCGCATTCAACGGAAAACACAGGCGGAACGTCTTAAGGTCGCATACGAGGCTTAAGGCAAAAATAGAAAAGGGCGCCTGTCGATAAGACAGGTGCCCTTTTTATTCGATCCGCGCGAGGCGGAGAGGCTTACTGCGGCGTCGAGGTTGCGCCGCCGTGCGCAGCCGACCATTCAGCCGGTGCGTGCAGGAATTTTTCCACTTCGTCGAGCGTCTTGGTGTCGAAGTATTTGTTTTCCTTCGCGACGCGCAACACGTCCCACCACGTGGCGAGCGCGTGCAGATCGACGTCGATGTCTTTCAGCACCGACACGCTTTCCTTGAAGATGTTGTAGTGGAACAGCACGAAGCAGTGGTTCACCGTGGCGCCGGCAGTGCGCAGCGCGTTGATGAAGTTGATCTTGCTGCGGCTGTCCGTGGTCAGGTCTTCGACCAGCAGCACGCGTTGACCTTCAGTCAGCAGGCCTTCGATCTGCGCGTTGCGGCCAAAACCCTTCGGCTTCTTGCGCACGTATTGCATCGGCACCATCAGGCGATCGGAGAGCCATGCCGCGAACGGGATGCCGGCGGTTTCGCCACCGGCGACCGCGTCGATCTGCTCATAGCCGACGTCGCGCAGAATCGTGGACTCTGCCATTTCCATCAGGCCGCGGCGCACGCGCGGATACGAGATCAGCTTGCGGCAGTCGATATAAACCGGGCTCGCCCAGCCGGACGTGAAAATGTACGGTTTCTCCGCGTTGAAGTGCACTGCTTGCACTTCCAGCAGCATTTTGGCGGTCGTGTCGGAGATCGTCTGGCGATCGAAGCCTGTCATGGGCGGATCCTTGGGTGTGAGCGGGGAGAAGCGGGCGCGGGGCCCGGTGGCGCAGCAAGCGTGGTATTCCGCGCCATGCCGGGCGGAATACGCAGCCGGTCAGTGGAGTGCAGGCCGGTTTTTGCTGCGCGCGTAGGCCGACATTTTACCCGAAACGGGCCCTTCCGAGGAACCCGTCGTGCGTGGCCGCGACGAATGACGGTCATAACGGGCGCACCGGGCAGGCTTGGGCGGGCATCGAAGGGCGCATCGGGCGCCCGCATCCACGAGCGCTTTTTGGTTCGCTTGTGAGGCGTCGGAGGCGCCTTTACACTCACGCGAATTTCTCGGGCGCCTGCCGCCATTGCCGCCCATTCGACCTACGGAATGCTTTCAATGAACACCGCTCCCTCCGCTACCGACCCCCGCGCATCCGTGAGAAATGGCTACGCCGGCCGGGCGCTGATCGCCTCGGTGCTCGGCTACGCGATGGACGGCTTCGATCTGCTGATCCTCGGCTTCATGCTGCCGGTGATTGCCGCCGATCTGCATCTGAGTTCCGCGCAGGCCGGTTCGCTCGTCACGTGGACGCTGATCGGCGCAGTGGCGGGCGGGTTGATTTTCGGCGTGCTGAGCGACTATTTCGGCCGCGTGCGCATGCTGACGTGGACGATCCTGATCTTCGCGGTGTTCACCGGCTTGTGCGCGCTGGCGCAAGGTTATGCCGATCTGCTGACATACCGGACCATCGCCGGAATCGGGCTCGGCGGCGAATTCGGCATCGGCATGACGCTCGTGGCCGAGGCATGGCCGGCGTCACAGCGCGCGCGCGTCTCGTCGTACGTCGGCTTGGGATGGCAGCTCGGCGTGTTGGCTGCGGCATTGCTGACGCCGCTGCTATTGCCGGTGATCGGTTGGCGAGGCATGTTCGCGCTCGGGCTGTTGCCGGCGGTGGTGTCGTTTTTCGTGCGGCGCCAGGTCGAGGAACCGGCGCTCTTCACCGAGCGCGTGGCGCGCGGCATGCGCAAGCTGCCGCTGAAATTGCTGGTGGCCGATGGCCGCACCACGCGCGCCAGCATCGGCGTGGCGACTCTCTGTTCAGTGCAGAACTTCGGCTACTACGGCCTGATGATCTGGCTGCCGAGCTATCTGTCGAAAACCTTCGGCTATTCGCTGACCAAATCCGGACTGTGGACCGCCGCGACGATTCTGGGCATGGCGTGCGGCATCTGGCTGTTCGGCATCGCCGCCGACCGCTTCGGCCGCAAGCCGACCTTTCTGTTCTACCAGGCGGGCGCCGTGGTGATGGTGTTCGTCTACGCTCACCTGAGCACGCCGATGGCGCTCCTGATCGGCGGCGCGGCGATGGGCGTGTTCGTCAACGGCATGATCGGCGGATACAGTGCGCTGATCTCCGAGCTTTATCCAACCGATGCGCGCGCCACCGCGCAGAATGTGCTCTTCAACGTCGGCCGGGCGGTGGGCGGTTTCGGGCCGGTGGTGGTGGGCGCTCTGGCCGCGCGCTATTCGTTCGGCGCGGCGCTGGCTTTGCTTGCGTCGATCTACCTGCTCGACATCTTCGCGACACTCTTCCTGATTCCCGAACGACGCGGCGCCGAGCTCGAGTGAGCGCGAATAGCCTGTCCGTGACCTGCGCATGACAAAGCGCGAAAGGGCCGCCGCATGCGGCGCTGCAGCATTGCGCGAGCGCTGTTTCGCCGATGGCGAGCAGCGTTAACCAGTCAGTGCATCGACTCATTCGGGGTGTACACTAACCGACCCGCGAAGCACTCCGCATCGTCCTGTCCTCCGGCGAGGTTCGACGCCGCGCTCAACCGGCGCATGCGCAAACCGCCTCGGTCGATTATCCATTCGATAGATGCACGCGACGCTGACGTGCGGTGTGCCGGGCCCAATTTCTTACGTCTCGCAGGCCAAAAAATGGACGAACAACTTAAGCAAAGCGCTCTCGCATACCACCAGAATCCGAAACCCGGCAAGATTTCGGTCACGCCCACCAAGCCGCTATCGAATCAGCTCGATCTGTCGCTGGCGTACTCGCCGGGCGTCGCCGCGGCCTGTATGGCGATCTACGAGGAGCCGCTCGACGCGCAGAAGTACACCTCGCGTGGCAACCTGGTCGGCGTGATCACGAACGGCACGGCCGTGCTCGGTCTCGGCAACATCGGCCCGCTCGCCGCGAAGCCGGTGATGGAAGGCAAGGGCTGTCTCTTCAAGAAGTTCGCGGGCATCGACGTGTTCGACATCGAGCTCTCCGAGTCCGATCCGGACAAGCTGGTCGAAGCGATCGCGATGCTCGAGCCGACGCTCGGCGGCATCAACCTTGAAGACATCAAGGCGCCCGAGTGCTTCTACATCGAGAAGAAGCTGCGCGAACGTATGAAGATTCCGGTCTTCCACGACGATCAGCACGGCACCGCGATCATCGCGTCGGCGGCTATCCTGAACGGCCTGAAAGTGGTCGGCAAGAAGCTCGACGAAGTGAAGCTGGTGTGTTCGGGCGCGGGTGCCGCGGCAATCGCGTGTCTGGATCTGCTGGTGAACCTGGGCTTGTCGAAGAAGAACATTCTCGTCACCGACTCCAAGGGCGTGATCTACGA
The DNA here is from genome assembly GCF_004339745.1 of Paraburkholderia sp. BL9I2N2. GTDB lineage: Bacteria > Pseudomonadota > Gammaproteobacteria > Burkholderiales > Burkholderiaceae > Paraburkholderia. The sequence continues at coordinate 4,605,550 of NZ_SMGP01000001.1, forward strand.
AGGCCGCGGCAACCTCGATCCGTCGAAGGAACGCTACGCGGCGAACACCGAGGCACGCACGCTCGCTGACGCGATCCGTAGTTCCGACGTGTTCCTCGGCTGCTCGAGCGCAGGCGTGCTGAAGCCGGAGATGGTCGCCGAAATGGGCACCCAGCCGCTGATTCTCGCGCTGGCGAACCCGGAACCGGAAATCCGCCCGGAAGACGCGAAGAAAGTGCGTCCGGACTGCATCATCGCGACCGGCCGTTCGGACTATCCGAACCAGGTCAACAACGTGCTGTGTTTCCCGTTCATCTTCCGTGGCGCACTGGATGTTGGCGCCACCACCATCACGGAAGAAATGAAGCTCGCCTGCGTGCGCGCAATCGCCGAACTGGCCGAAGAAACCGATCAGGGCGATGAAGTTGCGAAGGCCTATGAAGGCCACTCGCTGGAATTCGGTCCCGAATATCTGATTCCGAAACCGTTCGATCCGCGCCTGATCATCAAGATCGCGCCGGCCGTCGCGCAAGCGGCAATGGATTCGGGCGTCGCGACCCGTCCGATCAAGGACATGGACGCGTATCGCGAAGAACTCGGCACGACCGTGTATCGCACGGGCATGGTGATGCGTCCGGTGTTCGCCGCGGCCAAGTCGGAGCCGGCACGTATCGTGTTCGCCGAAGGTGAAGACGAGCGCGTGCTGCGCGCCGCGCAATTCGTGCTGCTGGAAAAGATCGCCAAACCGATCCTGGTCGGCCGTCCGTCGGTGATCGAGATGCGTCTGAAGAAGATGGGCTCGAAGCTCAAGTGCGGCGACGACTTCGAGATCGTCGATCCGGAAGACGATCCGCGTTATCAGAAATCCTGGCAGGCGTACCACGAACTCGGTGCGCGCGAAGGCGTGACGCCGGACGTGGCGAAGGCCGCAATGCGCAAGTTCAACACGCTGATCGGCGCGATCCTTGTGCGCCTCGGCGAAGCGGACGGCATGATCTGCGGCATGATCGGTCAGTACCACGCGCATCTGAAGTTCATCGAACAGGTGCTGGGCAAGGCGGACAACGTGCAGAACTTCGCCGCGATGAATCTGCTGATGCTGCCGGGCCGCAATCTGTTCATCTGCGATACCTACGTGAACGAAACGCCGACCGCCGAGCAGCTCGCCGATATGACGATGCTGGCTGCGGGTGAGATGGAGAAGTTCGGTATCACGCCGAAGGTGGCGTTGCTGTCGAACTCGAACTTCGGCAGCGCGCCGTCGTCGTCGTCGCAACGCATGGCTGCGGCTCGCAAGCTGATTACCGAACGTGCGCCGTCGCTCGAGATCGACGGTGAGATGCATGGCGATGCGGCATTGTCGGAAGCGGTGCGCAAGGCGGCGTTCCCGGGCACGACGCTGACGGGCGAAGCCAACCTGCTGATCATGCCGAACGTGGAAGCGGCGAACATCACGTACAACTTGCTGAAGATGATCGGCGGCGAAGGCGTGACGGTCGGCCCGTTCCTGCTGGGCGCGGAAAAGCCGGTGCACATTCTGACGCCGGCTGCGACCGTGCGCCGGATCATCAACATGACGGCAGTCGCGTCGGCCAATGCACGCAAGGCAGTGAACGCGAAGTAATGCGGATGCTTTGAGACCCGGAGCGGCGCCTCGTCGAGGCGATCGCGACGAGTTTGCAAAAAAAGCCACGGGTGCTAAACCCGTGGCTTTTTTATTGGCGCAGTAGTTGCGCCGGCGTTACGCGTCACGTCTCATAGCACGTAAAAAAGGCGACTGTCCGCAAGGACAGTCGCCTTTTGTTTTCAGACCGGCGAGCCGGTCAAGCCATTCCGATCACGCCGCGTGTTGCGTCTTGCCAGCCTCCGGCGAACGCCACCGCGCGAGCAACTCGTTCCACTTGACGCGCACGCCCTTCAGGTTGTTTTCCTTCACGTGACCATAGCCGCGGATGCCGTCGGGCAGATTCGCCAGTTCGATGGCCAGCTCACGCTTCTGCGCAGTCAGGCCGGCGATCAGTTCACGCACCAGCGCTTCATACTCGCCGATCAACGCGCGCTCGGTGCGACGCTCTTCCGTCTTGCCGAACAGATCGAGCGCGGTGCCGCGCAGGAACTTGAAGCGGGCCAGCACGTGCATCGCGCTGAAAACCCAAGGGCCGTACTTCTTCTTCACAAGATGACCCTTGGCATCCTTCTTCGAGAACGTCGGCGGCGCGAGGTGAATGTGCAGCTTCCAATCGCCTTCGAAATTCGACTTCAGTTTTTCGATGAACGCCGGATCGCTGTACAGGCGCGCGACTTCGTACTCGTCCTTGTAGGCCATCAGCTTGTGCAGGTTCTTCGCGACCGCCTCGGTCAACGGCAACTGACCGTCGATCGAATCGAGCGCCGACTCCGCCGCACGCACTTGCGAGACCACCGCGCGATAACGCTCGGCATACGCGCGGTTCTGCCAAGCTGTCAGGTACTCGGCGCGTTTGTCGATCAGCGTGTCGAGGGCCTTCGGCGTGTGCAGCGAGATGATCTTGCTGCTCGCCGTTTCCGCCGCGGCGCCGCGTCCTTGCGATTGCGCCAGCTTGCGAACCCCGGCCAGATCGTGCGCTGCACGGCGGCCCCACTCGAACGCCGCGCGGTTCTTCTCGACCTGCACGTTGTTCAGCTCGATAGCGCGCATCAGCGACTCATACATGAGCGGCACCCAGCCGCGTTGCCATGCATAGCCGAGCACGAACGGATTCGTATAGATCGCATCGCCGAGCAGCGCGACTGCGAAGTGATTCGCGTCGACCGCATCGACACCGTCGTCGCCGGCGGCGGCGCGCACGTCCGCTTCCGTGCTGCTGCCAGGGAAGCGCCAGTTCGGGTTCTTGATGAGTTCGGCAGTCGGCGTATGCGCGCTGTTCAACACGACGCGTGTGCGGCCTGCCTGCATGCGCGACACGCATTCGTCGCTGGCCGTGACGATCGCGTCGCAGCCGATCACGAGGCTTGCTTCGCCCATGGCGATGCGGGTCGCGTGGATGTCGGCCGGATTTTTCGCGATCTGCACGTGACTCATCACGGCGCCGCCTTTTTGCGCGAGGCCGGTGACGTCGAGCACGGTGACGCCCTTGTTCTCCAGATGCGCGGCCATGCCGAGCAACGCGCCGATCGTCACGACGCCCGTGCCGCCGACGCCCGTCACCAGCACGCCGTACGGCCGCTCCATGGACGGCAATTCCGGTTCCGGCACCGGCGGCATCGCGTCGCCGGCGACGCCGGAGGCGGCCTTCGGCTTGCGCAACTGACCGCCTTCAACGGAGACGAAGCTCGGGCAGAAACCGTTCACGCACGAGAAGTCCTTGTTGCAGGTCGATTGATTGATCTGGCGCTTCGTACCGTATTCGGTATCGAGCGGTTCGACCGACAGGCAGTTCGACTTCACCGAGCAATCGCCGCAGCCTTCGCACACCGCTTCGTTGATCACGACGCGGCGCGCCGGATCCGGATACGTGCCGCGTTTCCTGCGGCGGCGTTTTTCGGTCGCGCAAGTCTGGTCGTAGATCAGGATCGTCGTGCCGGACACTTCGCGCAGTTGGCGCTGCACTTCGTCGAGCTTGTCGCGATGGTGGATGTCGATGCCGGGCGCAAGGCCGACGTTCGCCGAGTACTTCTCCGGCTCGTCGGTGACGATCACGATTTTCGTCGCGCCTTCCGCGGCGAGTTGGTGCGTGATCTGCGGCACGGTCAGCACGCCGTCGACCGGCTGGCCGCCGGTCATGGCGACCGCGTCGTTATAGAGAATCTTGTAGGTGATGTTGGCCTTCGACGCGATCGCCGCGCGAATTGCCAACAGCCCTGAGTGGAAGTACGTGCCGTCGCCGAGATTGGCGAACACGTGCTTGTCGTTGCTGAACGGCGCCTGGCCGATCCACGCGACGCCTTCGCCGCCCATCTGGCTGAACGTGCTGGTGCTGCGGTCCATCCAGACCGTCATGTAATGGCAGCCGATGCCGGCCATCGCACGCGAGCCTTCCGGCACATTGGTCGATGTGTTGTGCGGGCAGCCCGAGCAGAACCACGGCTTGCGTTCGGCTTCGACGCGCGGCCGCGCCAGCGCCTTTTCCTTCGCTTCGATCACCGCGATGCGCATGGCGATGCGAGCGCGCACATCGGACGGCAGGTCGAATTTGTCGAGCCGCGTGGCGATAGCCTTGGCGATGATCGCCGGCGAGAGTTCATAGTGCGCCGGCAGCAGCCAGTTGCCCATCGGCACCGACCATTCGCCGCCCGCGCCGTCTTTCTCGTCGAACTTGCCGAACACGCGCGGACGCTGTGCGTCGGGCCAGTTGTACAGTTCTTCCTTGATCGCGTATTCGAGAATCTGGCGCTTTTCCTCGACCACCAGAATTTCGTCGAGGCCGCGCGCGAAAGCCTGCGCGCCTTGCGCTTCGAGCGGCCACACGCAACCGACCTTATACAGACGGATGCCGATGCGCGAACACGTTTCGTCATCGAGACCGAGGTCGGTCAGCGCCTGACGCACGTCGAGATACGCCTTGCCGCCGGTCATGATGCCGAAGCGCGCATGCGGCGAATCGATTTCGACGCGGTCCAGTTTGTTGGCACGCACGTAGGCGAGCGCCGCGTACCACTTGTAGTCGAGCAGACGCGCTTCCTGCACCAGCGGCGGATCCGGCCAGCGGATATTCAGGCCGCCCTCGGGCATCGCGAAGTCTTCCGGCAGGATGATCTTCGTGCGGTGCGGATCGATATCGACCGATGCCGACGATTCGACCACGTCGGTTACGCACTTCATCGCGACCCACAGGCCGGAATAGCGGCTCATCGCCCAGCCGTGCAGACCGAAGTCGAGATATTCCTGCACATTCGACGGGAATAGAACCGGCAGGCCGCACGCCTTGAAAATGTGTTCGGATTGGTGCGCGAGTGTGGACGATTTCGCCGCGTGGTCATCGCCGGCGAGCACGAGAACGCCGCCGTTGCGCGCCGAGCCGGCCGAGTTGCCATGCTTGAAGACGTCGCCGGATCGGTCGACGCCCGGGCCTTTGCCGTACCACATCGAGAACACGCCGTCGTATTTGGCGCTCGGGTACAGATTGACTTGCTGCGAACCCCAAACGGCGGTGGCCGCGAGGTCTTCGTTGACGCCAGGCTGGAACACGACCTGATGCGCGGCGAGATGCTGTTTCGCCTTCCACAGGGATTGGTCGAGTCCGCCGAGTGGCGATCCGCGGTAACCGGAGATGAAGCCGGCGGTATTGAGCCCGGCGGCCTGGTCGCGTTCCTGTTGCAGCATCGGCAGACGCACCAGCGCCTGGATGCCGCTCATGTACGCGCGGCCGCGTTCGAGGGTGTATTTGTCGTCGAGCGTGACGGAAGACAACGCGGCTTCGAGCGAGGCTCGCTGACCTGCGTCTAGCGGGGCGTTCATTATGTGTACTCCTCCAACCAGTTTGGGATCACCAAAACTTTTTTGGGCCGCGGCATCTTGTGAATGCGTAGGGCCGGGGCCGTCATCTTGACGTGTTTTAAGTGATGGTAGCACTGGTGAAAACCCGCCGCAGGCCGCGAAAAAATCGGGACCGCAGCGATATGGCCGATATAGGCGTGCGCCCGCTCGGCGTGTGCGCGCCCGCTGTTCCTGCGACGGCCTGTAACAAGCTGTAAAAACTACAAATCTGCGGAACCGCAGTTGAAATGTCTGTCTAACCCCCAACCTGTGAGTAATGTCCGCGCAACGCTCCGCATTCGGCGGAGCTTCACGACAACAGGGCAGTCAGAAAAGGAGTACGCATGAACACGAGAAACATCCAGACGTTCCTGATGGTTTCGGCCGCTTTTTTCGCCATGAGCGCACCGGTGCGTTCGAACTCGGGCAGTGCAGGCGCGCTGTCGAACGCTGTAACCCGTACGGCGCAGGTCGCGCCCGCACGCATTGCCATGGACCGCGTCACGCGATCCACCAAGTCCGACGAGGAAGACCAGAATTCGTGATGCGCCGCGCAGGCGGTGTGTCGATTGAGTAACCAGCCGTTCTCCGACCAAGGTTTCACCTGAGACAACGGCGCTAATGAAAAGGGCGAGGATCGTGAGATCTTCGCCCTTTTCATTTGGACCTATGTGTCCGCTCTCGTGAAGCGGCGCAAGCCGTCAGACTTTGTCCTGCACCACGCCACGGCGAATCTGATCCAGTTCGATCGATTCGAACAGCGCCTTGAAGTTGCCCTCACCGAAGCCCTGATTGCCCTTGCGCTGAATGATCTCGAAGAAAATCGGGCCGATCTGGTTTTCGGTGAAGATCTGCAGTAGCAAATCATCGGGCGCGCCGTCGATCAGGATCTTGCGCTTGCGCAATTCGTCCAGCGGCTCACCGTGATTCGGCACGCGGCGATCGACCAACTCGTAATAAGTGTCGATCGTGTCGAGCAGCGAGATGTTCGATGCGCGCAAGCCGTCCACCGTGCGGTAGATGTCGTTGCTGCCGAGGGCAATGTGCTGAATGCCTTCGCCGTGGTATGCGTCGAGATATTCCTGAATCTGGCCGGCGGTCTCCGAACCTTCTTCGTTGATCGGGATGCGGATCTTGCCGCACGGCGAGGTCATCGCCTTGGACTTCACGCCCGTCACCTTGCCTTCGATATCGAAGTAACGCACTTCGCGGAAGTTGAACAGACGCTCGTAGAACTCCGCCCATTCCTGCATCCGGCCGCGATGCACGTTGTGCGTCAGGTGGTCGATGTAGGTCAGGCCGTGGCCGACCGGATTCGGGTTCGCGCCCGGAATGGGTTCGAAGTCGACATCGTAAATGTCGATGTTGCCGATGCTGTTCGGCTCGGCGCCGTTCTTGCCGCGCCAGCGGTCGACGAAATAGATCAGCGAGTCGCCAATGCCTTTGATCGCCGGAATGTTCAATTCCATCGGGCCGGTTTTGTTGTCGAAGCCCCAGGCGCCTTTTTCCAGAGCCTGTTTGTACGCCTTGGCGGCGTCCTGAACGCGGAAAGCGATTGCGCAGATCGACGGGCCGTGCAGACGCGTGAAGCGTTGTGCGAACGAATCCGGCTCCCCGTTGACGATGAAGTTGATTTCCCCCTGGCGATACAGCGTCACGTCTTTATGACGATGCCGCGCGACGGCGGTGAAGCCCATCTGCTCGAAGAGCTTGCCGAGCGCCTTCGGATCCGGTGCGGTGTATTCGATGAACTCGAAGCCGTCGGTGCCGAGCGGATTTTCCCAAGTTGAAACCTGCATGTCTGTCTCCGGATGTGCGATTGAGCGCGACTGAATGACGCAAGTGTAAAGGCCTGCCTGCGGCGAAAACTTGCGAACTTAATCGTGCATCGATACGCTGACGCTAGTTTATAGCTCAATGTTTTGAATGGACGGCAGAAAATGGCCAATATAGAGATAGACGCCATCGACAGGCGGATTCTGGCGATCCTTCAGGAGAATGGCCGGCTGTCGAATCAGGAGATCGCCGAGCGCATCAATCTTTCGCCGAGTCCGTGTCTACGGCGTATCCGTCGGCTGGAAGAGAGCGGTGTGATCCGCGGCTATGTCGCGTTGCTCGATGCGCAGCGGCTTGGGCTCGACTTGCTCGCGTACGTGAATGTGCGGCTGGAAAAGCGCGGCGGTCCGGCGCTCAGTCCGCGCGGTGACGCCACGCATGCCGATCTGTTTCGCGCGGCCGTTCAGACGTGGCCGGAAGTGGTGGCGTGTCATGCGATGACCGGCGAGATGGACTACTTGCTGCGCGTCCAGGTGGAGGACATGGCGCACTTTTCGCGCTTCGTGCAGGACCAGTTGCTACACCATCCGTCGGTGATCGACGTGAAAACGAGCTTCTCACTGGAAAAGATCAAGGAGACGACGGCGCTGCCGATTTTGTGAGCACGACGGCGTGGCGTGCGACCGCCCAGCAAACAAAAAGGGCAGCCACGGGGCCGCCCTTTGTTGTTTGCCGAAGCGCAAGCGTTTTAGGCTGCGACTTCCGTCGGCATGAACGACTCGAACAGCTTCGACGCCTGACGCGCTTGCCGCTTGAGCGCGTAGTCGAACACTGCAGCCTGCTCCTGCAGCATTTCAGCGATGATGCTCGATTGATCCGCCGGCGGCAGCGTGAGGTAAGCGTCGGCCTCGCCGTAGGCGTATTCGATCTTCATGCCGGCCTTCTTCGCGATGTGCATCATGGTCGAATTGCGCGACAGGCAGTGCATGTACAGCATGGTGACGTGCGTATTGCGGCTGCGAATGGCGGCGCGCTCGAACAGCTTCGTGCCGATACCCTGGCCGCGGACGCTTTCCAGCACGGACACGCCGAACTCCGCCGTGCGCTTGTCGCCTTCGGCAGGCAGATAGGCCAGGTGGCCGACGCCGGTCAACTGCAGTTGATTGTTGAACACGCCGAAGACGGTGTCGCGCTTGAAGTCGATCGCGCGAACATAGTTTTCGATGACGTGATCCGGCACGATCTGGCCGAAGCGCAGGAGCCGGTCGTCTTCGTCGAGTGCGAGGAAGTGGGTCAGCAGACGCTCGCGGTCGACAGCGGTGAGCTCGCGGACCAGAGCAGGCGCACGACCGGCTGGCTGCGTCAAACGATCGTGCGCGACGATCGGCTCAGCGGCGCGGGGTGTAATCAAGTTCATGGTCGGGTTCTCCTTTTAGTCGAGCGGCGTGGTGCACCGCAAAAGCAATTTTAGCGGAGATCCAGACCGATCACTAGGGAAAACCCGTATCAATATTTGAAGGAGATGCCTAAAAAGGTGGCGCCCTAATTTTAGGTTATTGATTTTAAATAATAAATAAATGGAACAGGCGTTCTTGACACGGTGTCGCACATCGGGCACTTTGGTCCATTATTTCGTCTGAATATTGTTGCAGTGCGGGATCAGGCTGGGTTCGAACTCAATCCGTGGTCCACCATACCGACCACCTGTTCGGCGAATTCACGGTAGCCCATCCGGCCATCCGGCTTCAGCCAGGTGAATGTCCAGTTGATCATGCCGAACACCATCATGGTGAGCGCGGTCTGGTTGTCGCGCGTGGCGCGCTCCGGATACGCGCGGGCCAACTGTCGCGCAAAAGCGGCGACCACGTCGCGCTGACGGTTCAGGATCACTTCGCGCTGGGTATCGACCAGATATTTCACGTCGTTCAACAGCGCGACGTGCCGGCTGTGCGACGTCTCGTACTCCGACAAAAACGCCCGGATCAGCTCGGCGAAGGTTTCTCGCTCCGACAAACCGCGCCGCTGACTCGCGCCTTCCACCTCGGCGATGATCAGCATCAGCCGCTTGGTGTAACGGTCCAGCAGATCGAACAGGATCGCTTCCTTGCTCGCGTAGTAGTGGTAGAGGCGCGCTTTCGAGGTGCCGCTCGCGGCGGCGAGATCGGCCATCGAGGTGCTCGGATAGCTGGTCTGGGCGAATTTTGCCGCGGCGAGTTCGAGAATCTGCTCGCGCTGGGTTTCGTGGTCGGGGGCACGGGTGCGGGCCATAGTCGTCTGTTGTATTAGTGTGGACAGGGGGCGAACGCCGCGCACAATTCGAGCGTGCGCCATGCGCTCGCGTCGCCGCGCAGCCTGATGCGCCGGGTCGCGGCCAGTTCGCGGAAGCGCCACAGCACAATGCTGTCGCTGACCAGGAATCCGAGTTCGGCGGTCATCAATTCGGCGGCAACGCGCGCGGCGGGCTGCCAGTCTTCAGTGACGTGCTCGAAAATCAGCGCGTCCAATTCCGCGAAACTGCCGCTCGTGAACGTATTGTCGCGCCAGCGCCGCGTTTCGCCGTTTGCATGTTTGACTTCCTGCCATTCGAGCGCGAGCCGGCTGATGCGCAGTACGGAAATCGGCGCGGCGTCCGGCAGCCGGGATTGCAGCACTGCCGGCGCGAACATGCCGACCGACGTCGCGCGGTCTTTGCGGCTGTGCGCCCACGCGCCCGGATCGGTAAGATCGCGAATCGACAGACGCACTTCGTTCAGCCGCTGCGGGCTGTTGCGCAGGTGATAGCAGACGCGGCGCAGCATCAATTGATCCGATGCGCTTTCGCCGTGCCACACCACCAGATTCGCTTCGCCGCGCGCGACACTCTCCAGCGCCGCGGCCTGTTCGCGGAATTCCCGAAGGAAATCACGTCGGGTGTCCGCACTCACGCGATCCCAGAAGTCCGCTCGCACGTCCGGTGCGTCGTCGACGCCACGTAGCGGGCCGACCGCGAGATCGTCGCGCAAGGCGTGCACGCGATCGTCGCGGCCGGCATCCCGCAATGCGGTGCGCAGTGACTCGGCGGCGACATCGCCGTTGGTGAGGTGGATCGTGCTCATCGGCAGTGGCGTAGGGCGGTTAACAACACTAGGGGCCGCTCATCGACCGGAACAGGTGTCCGATCGCGAGCGGCCCCTAGTGTAAGCGGATCGCGGAACTGCTGAAAGCGCGGCGGACGTCTAGCAAGCTCGCCCGCCGCACGCGGCTCAACGTTCGTCGTAGCTCACCACCACGCGGTCGCTGATTGGATGACATTGGCACGTCAGCACGAAACCGTCGCGGATCTCGTGTTCTTCGAGCGTGTAGTTCTTTTCCATCTTCACTTCGCCTTCCAGCACCTTCGCGCGGCAGGTGCAGCAGACGCCGCCCTTGCACGCATAAGGCAGCGCGAGGCCGGCGCGCAGGCCGACGTCGAGCACGCTCACGCCCTGATACGGCAGGCGCAGCTTGCGGCGTTTGCCGTCGAGCACGATTTCGAGATCGGCAGCCGGCGTGTCTTCGGTGATTTCGACCGGCGGCACGCCCGCTTGCGGCAGCGGCGAACCGAAGCGCTCCACGTGCACCTTTTCCGACGGCACGCCGGCGGCTTTCAGCGCGGCTTCGGCGGCGTCCATCATCGGACCGGGGCCGCAAATGAAGGCCTCGTCGATCGCATCTGCCGGCAACAGATTCTCGATGAAGGCCGCGCACTTCTCCTGATCGAGCACGCCGTTGAACAGCTCGACGTCCTGCAGATCGTCGGACAGCACGTGATAGAGCACGAAGCGGTTCATGAAGCGGTTCTTCAGATCCTCGAGCTCTTCCGCGAACATGATCTGATCGACGCTGCGGTTGCCGTACACCAATGTGAAGGTGCTGCGCGGTTCGACTTCGAGCGTGGTCTTGATGATGGCCAGCACCGGCGTAATGCCCGAGCCGCCCGAGAACGCCAGGTATTGCTGGCCTTGATCGGCGTTCAGATGGGTGAAGAAGCGCCCGTCCGGCGTCATCACCTCGATCGTGTGGCCGGGCTGCAGCGTGTCGAAGGCGAAGTTCGAGAAACGCCCACCGCGTACGCGCTTGATGCCGATGCGCAGTTCGCCGTCGCGGTCGTAATCGGTGACGCCGACGCAGATCGAATACGACCGGCGCGTTTCCTCACCGTCGATATGCGTCTTCAGCGTGACGAACTGGCCTTGCGTGAAGCGATAGTGGTCGCGCAGTTCAGCGGGGACTTCGAAGGCGACCGAAACCGAATCGGCGGTTTCGGGCCGTACTTCGCGGATACGCAGCGGGTGAAATTGCGGGGTGGCCATATCAGTATGGTTTGAAGTAGTCGAAGGGTTCGCGGCAGTCGAGGCAGCGGTACAAGGCTTTGCAGGCGGTCGAGCCGAATTGCGCGAGACGCTCTGTGTGCGCCGAGCCGCAGCGCGGGCACGACGGCGCGGGCAGCGCGCGGGGCACGAAGCGCATCACCTTTTCCTGCACGGGCGCAGGCGAACCGCAATTGCCCGTGGGCGGCGCGATGCCGTAGGCGCGCAGTTTTTCGCGTGCGTCGGCGGTCATCCAATCGGTGGTCCAGGCAGGCGCGAGCACCGTGGCGATCCGATAAGGCTTGAGCTCCGCCACGTCGAGGGCATGCGCGACGTCCTCGGCAATCTGCGACATGGCCGGGCAACCGGAGTAGGTCGGCGTGATTACGACTTCGAGCGTGCCGTCGGCGGCGCGCCGCACGTCGCGCAGGATGCCGAGCTCGCGAATCGACACCACCGGAATCTCCGGATCAGGCACCGCTTCGAGCACGGCCCATGCGCGTGCGAGCGCGGCGTCGGTCGTGTCGGTCATGTCGTTTGTGCGAAGGGCAGTCGAAGTCGTCATCGTCGGATTACCAGGTGGCGCCGGGATGCTGGCGTGCAAGGCTCTGCATTTCGGCCAGCACGAAACCCATGTGCTCGGAATGCTCGCCGTGTTTGCCGGTCGTGATGTGCTTGACCGGCTCGGGCAGCGTCAAGGTGGCTTCGTCGAGCGTGGCGCGCACGTCGTCGAGCCACGCCGCTTCGAGGTCCGACGTCAACGGGCCGATGCCGGCTGCCGCAACGACTTCCTCAACGGCGTCCGTGCTGAAGAATTCGCGCGTGTACGGCACCAGATAGTCCAGTGCGGCTTGCGCTCGGCGATGCGATTCCTCGGTGCCATCGCCGAAACGGATCAGCCACTCGCGGGCGTGATGCACGTGATAGCTGGTTTCCTTGATCGACTTCGACGCGATCGCCGCCAGCTGCTCGTCGGTGGATGCCGTGAGCGCCGTCCAGAGATGCGCCATCAACGTCGAGTAGAGGAAATTGCGGACGATCGTGACCGCGTAATCCTTCTCGGCTTGCGCGGTGGCCGACAGCGGGCCGACATGCGGCAACTCCGCGAGCGTGTAGTTGGCGAATTCGCGCTCGGCGCGAAAGTACGCGTAGTCGTCTTCCGTGCGGCTTTTGCCGGTGAGCTGTTGCTCGAGCGACGCGGCGTGCGTGTACAGCAGGCGCGCTTGGCCGATCAGGTCGAGGCTCATGTTCGACAGCGCGATGTCCTCTTCGAGGATCGGGCCGTGGCCGCACCATTCGGTATTGCGCTGACCGAGGATCAGCGCGGTGTCCGCGAGGCGCAGCACGTATTGGAGATGTTGGGGCGTGATGTTCATGGCCGCGCTTACATGTGGTTGACTTCGTCGGGGAGCGTGTAGAACGTCGGGTGGCGGTAAATCTTGTCGCCAGCCGGTTCGAACAGCTCCGCCTTGTCTTCCGGCGCGGACGCCGTAATCGCCGACGACGGCACCACCCAGATGCTCACACCTTCCTGGCGGCGCGTGTAGACGTCGCGCGCCATGCGCAGCGCCATCGGCGCGTCGGCGGCGTGCAGGCTACCGCAGTGTTTGTGGTCGAGTCCCTGCTTGCTGCGCACGAAGACTTCCCAAATCGGCCATTCCTTGTTCATTGCAGATCTCCTGAGATGCTTTGTCTGGCATGCCGCGCTGCTTAGGCGGCGTGCTGTTGTGCGCGCTGGCGCTGCTTGTCGGCGTGGGCGAGGGCGGCTTCGCGAACCCAGGCGCCGTCGTCGTGGGCTTTGACGCGGGTGGCGAGACGCTCGCGGTTGCACGGACCGTCGCCGTTCACCACGCGCCAGAATTCTTCCCAGTCGATGTCGCCGTAGTCATGATGGCCGCGCGCTTCGTTCCATTTCAGGTCCGGATCGGGCAGCGTGACGCCGAGCACCTTGGCCTGGTCGACGGTCGCGTCGACGAATTTCTGACGCAGGTCGTCGTTCGAAATGCGTTTGATGCCCCATTTCGACGACTGATTGCTGTGGATCGAATCCTTGTCGCTCGGGCCGAACATCATCAGCACCGGCCACCACCAGCGATTCACCGCCTGCTGGACCAGTTCACGTTGCGCTTCGGTGCCGGCCATCATCGACATGAGCGCGTCGAAACCCTGGCGTTGGTGGAACGACTCTTCCTTGCAGATGCGGATCATGGCGCGCGCGTACGGGCCGTACGTGCAACGGCACAGCGGAATCTGGTTCATGATCGCCGCGCCGTCCACCAGCCAGCCGATCACGCCGACGTCGGCCCATGTGGGCGTCGGGTAATTGAAGATGCTTGAATATTTGGCTTTGCCCGAGTGCAGCGCCGCGATCAACTGGTCGCGCGACACGCCGAGCGTTTCCGCCGCGCTATATAGATAGAGGCCGTGGCCGGCTTCGTCCTGCACTTTGGCAAGCAGAATCGCCTTGCGCTTCAGGCTGGGCGCGCGCGTGATCCAGTTACCCTCCGGCAGCATGCCGACGATTTCCGAATGCGCGTGTTGCGAGATTTGCCGGACCAGCGTCTTGCGGTAGGCCTCCGGCATCCAGTCCTGAGCTTCGATCTTGCCGTCGGCGGCCATGACCGCGTCGAACTGCGTCTGCTCTGACGAGTCTGCGCCAGCATCCAGCGGGGCGACATTGCCGGGAATATCCAGGGATTGCGTGTACATGGGGACGCTCTCTGCGGAAGTTGTCTGTGTGCGCACAGTATAAGCCAACCGACCGGTCGGTTAATAAATTTTTTGAGATGGGTCGATTGGGCCGATAGGGGCTTGGGCGGTTTCCTTGGCAAGCGTTTCGTCTGCGCCGGCGCCCCGCCCCCACACTAAACCTATAAAATTGCGAATTGGCCACGATTTGCGGCCTTCCTGCATCCCCCGGTACTCATGTTACGTTTAAGCGAAATCAAACTCCCGCTCGATCATCCCGAGAGCGCCCTCGAAGCCGCCGTGCGTGCGCGCCTCGCGGAACTCGGCGTGGCCGCGGACGGGCTCATCCGATACACCGTATTTCGCCGCGCGCACGATGCGCGCAAGCGCGCCGACATCAAACTCACGTACATCGTCGACGTCGAGGTCACGGATGAAGCGGCCGCGCTCAAGCGACTCGCCGATGTGCCGCACTGCGGCGTCACGCCTGACATGGCCTACCGGTTCGTTGCCAAAGCGCCGGCGCAGATGACCGCGCTGCGCCCGGTCGTGATCGGCATGGGGCCGTGCGGCCTGTTCGCCGGCCTGATCTTGGCGCAAATGGGCTTCCGGCCGATCATCCTCGAGCGCGGCAAGGCCGTGCGCGAGCGCACCAAGGACACTTTTGGCCTGTGGCGCAAGTCGGTGCTTAATCCCGAGTCGAATGTGCAGTTCGGCGAAGGCGGCGCGGGCACCTTCTCGGACGGCAAGCTGTACAGCCAGATCAAGGATCCGAAACACTACGGGCGCAAGGTGCTCGACGAATTCGTGCGAGCCGGCGCGCCGGAAGACATTCTGTTTCTGAGCCGGCCGCACATCGGCACGTTCCGGCTGGTGAGCATGGTCGAAAAAATGCGCGCGACCATTCACGAGCTGGGCGGCGAGGTGCGCTTCGAAAGCCGCGTCGACGATATCGAGATCGATCAGGGCAAGGTGCGCGGGCTGAAGCTGTCGACCGGCGAAACGCTGCGCTGCGACCATGTGGTGCTGGCGGTCGGTCATAGCGCGCGCGACACTTTCCAGATGCTCAACGACCGCGGCGTCTATATTGAAGCGAAGCCGTTTTCACTCGGGTTCCGCATCGAACATCCGCAGGGTTTGATCGACCGTAGCCGTTTCGGCAAATTTGCCGGTCACAAACAGTTGGGCGCCGCCGACTATAAGGTGGTGCATCACTGCAGCAATGGCCGCGCTGTCTACAGTTTTTGCATGTGCCCTGGCGGCACCGTTGTGGCGGCGACGTCCGAGCCTGGTCGCGTGGTGACCAACGGCATGAGCCAGTACTCGCGGGCGGAGCGGAACGCCAACGCGGGGATCGTCGTCGGCATCACGCCGGACGACTATCCGGGCGGCCCGCTCGCCGGCATCGCTTTTCAGCGCAAGTGGGAAGAGCGGGCTTTCGAGCTCGGCGGCGGCAACTATATGGCGCCGGGCCAACTG
The DNA here is from genome assembly GCF_004339745.1 of Paraburkholderia sp. BL9I2N2. Classification (GTDB taxonomy): domain Bacteria; phylum Pseudomonadota; class Gammaproteobacteria; order Burkholderiales; family Burkholderiaceae; genus Paraburkholderia. The sequence continues at coordinate 4,621,255 of NZ_SMGP01000001.1, forward strand.
GTCGGCGACTTTATCGCCGGCCGACCGTCCACGTCGCTGGGTTCGGTGGTGCCGTCGTACAAACCCGGCGTGCATCCAACCGATCTCAGCACCGCGCTTCCCGACTATGTGATCGAGGCCATTCGCGAAGCTCTACCGCAGATGGACAAGAAGATCGCCGGCTTTGCAATGCACGACGCGGTGCTGACGGGCGTCGAGACGAGAACGTCGTCGCCGATTCGCGTGCGTCGGCGGGACGACTATCAAAGCATGAACGTCGAAGGTCTGTATCCGGCTGGCGAAGGCGCAGGGTATGCCGGTGGGATCTATTCGGCCGCCATCGACGGAATCGAAGTCGCTGAAGCGCTCGCGTTGAAGATGGCCGGGGCACAGACGGCCTGAGTCGGCAAGCGCTGGAGTGCCGTCGCGCGGACACGCGACGGCTGGTGCGATCGGGCACAATGCACGTTTCGCCTCGAACCGACCACCCGAATGACCATTCGCACCCTGGCTGCCGCATGCGGCGCGGCGCTGCTTGTCCAATTTGCCGTTTCCCCAACCGTTTTCGCCGCCGACGCCCCGGCACATTGGGTCACCGCCTGGGCGACAGCGCTGCAACCTATCCCACAGCGGGCGGACTTGCCGCCGCTCTATCGCGCGCCGGAAGTAGCCGGGCGCACGGTTCGTCAGATTGTGTATCCGACACTGTCCGGAAAGTCGGCGCGAGTCCACCTCAGCAACCGGTACGGCAAGACTCCGCTTGTCATCGAAGATCTGCGTATCGCACGCTCGGCGGGCGGCGCGGCGGCGGCTGGTAACGGCGAGGCGCGCGTGACGTTCGGTGGCAAGAGCGCGGTTTCGATTCCGGCGGGTGGCGAGTTGGACAGCGACCCCGTCGCTGTCGATATTGCTGAAGGTGCGCCTTATGCGGTCAGCGCGTTTATGGGTCCCGAGCAACGTATCGTGGCTTGGCACCGCGTGTCGAACCAGGTGAACTACGTTTCGGCGCCGGGTAACCACGCGGCGGACGCTTCCGCGGAAGCGTTTCGCGCCCGGTTCACGCAATATGTATGGGTGACGGGATTGTCGGTGGACGCGGCACCTGCATCCGCCGCCGTTGCCGCGATCGGCGACTCGATCACGGACGGCATGCGTTCGAGCCTGAACCAGAATCGCCGCTGGCCGGACGCGTTGGCGCGCCGGTTCGCCACTAGCGGCGACCGGTCGACCGCGATCGTCAATCTGGGGATCAGCGGCAACCGCTTGCTGAGCGACTCCCCTTGCTACGGCGACGCGCTCGCGACGCGCTTCGAGCACGACGTGCTCACGCGCCCGGGCGTCAAGACGGCGATTCTTTTGATCGGTATCAATGACATCAATTTTGCGGCGATGCCGCCGCGTAACGGCCTCGACTGCGACTTCCCGCACACCTCGGTGACGGCTGCCGATCTGATCGCCGGGTACCAGCGGTTGATCGCCGCGGCACGGCATGCCGGCGTGAAGGTGTTCGGCGCGACGCTGACGCCGGCGTCGCTTCCGTCGCAGCGAGAAAGCATTCGGCTCGCCGTCAATCAGTGGATTCGGACCAGCCATGCTTTCGACGGCGTCGTAGATTTCGACGCTGCGCTGCGCGATCCGGCGCAGCCGGACCGCCTGCAGCGTGGCTTTGACAGCGGCGATCACATCCATCCGAGCGACGCCGGCTACACAGCTATGGCCGAGGCGGTTCCGATGGACGCAGTGGTGAAATCGACCCGCAGGTGACTCGCAAAAAAAGATTTCGGTCAAACCCTTGTCATATGGCTGATGTTCGCCTAAGATTCGCCTCCTCGTTTGCGAACGAGGGCCGCGGCAGAAACCAGCGGCCGTAGCGTCAGCAAGGTTTTAAGCGAAAGCGAAAAAATGTTGTTGACGAAACGAAAAAGAGCCTTCATAATCTCGTTTCTCTGCTGCTGATGCAGCGACGCAGAACGAAGCGGTGCCGGGTGGTTGTGAGGTTGACGACGCGCGGTGCCGGTCCGGTAGTGAATGCGTAACCGATCTTTAAAAATTAACAGCCGATAAGTGTGGGCGCTTGATGCGCGACGCGAGGTGGGTCCTTCGGGATCTGCCGACCAAGCGAAAGTATCAAGTCTCACACAGTATTAGAGGAAGGTTTGAGCAATCAAATCATCGTCAGTACGTTGAGTGAGCGACCGGTCCGTAACTGGACCGAAAACAGTAACAGGTTTGAACTGAAGAGTTTGATCCTGGCTCAGATTGAACGCTGGCGGCATGCCTTACACATGCAAGTCGAACGGCAGCACGGGAGCAATCCTGGTGGCGAGTGGCGAACGGGTGAGTAATACATCGGAACGTGTCCTGTAGTGGGGGATAGCCCGGCGAAAGCCGGATTAATACCGCATACGATCTGTGGATGAAAGCGGGGGATCTTCGGACCTCGCGCTACAGGGGCGGCCGATGGCAGATTAGCTAGTTGGTGGGGTAAAGGCCTACCAAGGCGACGATCTGTAGCTGGTCTGAGAGGACGACCAGCCACACTGGGACTGAGACACGGCCCAGACTCCTACGGGAGGCAGCAGTGGGGAATTTTGGACAATGGGCGAAAGCCTGATCCAGCAATGCCGCGTGTGTGAAGAAGGCCTTCGGGTTGTAAAGCACTTTTGTCCGGAAAGAAAACCTCGTGGTTAATACCCGTGGGGGATGACGGTACCGGAAGAATAAGCACCGGCTAACTACGTGCCAGCAGCCGCGGTAATACGTAGGGTGCAAGCGTTAATCGGAATTACTGGGCGTAAAGCGTGCGCAGGCGGTTCGCTAAGACAGATGTGAAATCCCCGGGCTTAACCTGGGAACTGCATTTGTGACTGGCGGGCTAGAGTATGGCAGAGGGGGGTAGAATTCCACGTGTAGCAGTGAAATGCGTAGAGATGTGGAGGAATACCGATGGCGAAGGCAGCCCCCTGGGCCAATACTGACGCTCATGCACGAAAGCGTGGGGAGCAAACAGGATTAGATACCCTGGTAGTCCACGCCCTAAACGATGTCAACTAGTTGTTGGGGATTCATTTCCTTAGTAACGTAGCTAACGCGTGAAGTTGACCGCCTGGGGAGTACGGTCGCAAGATTAAAACTCAAAGGAATTGACGGGGACCCGCACAAGCGGTGGATGATGTGGATTAATTCGATGCAACGCGAAAAACCTTACCTACCCTTGACATGTATGGAACCTGGCTGAGAGGCCGGGGTGCCCGAAAGGGAGCCATAACACAGGTGCTGCATGGCTGTCGTCAGCTCGTGTCGTGAGATGTTGGGTTAAGTCCCGCAACGAGCGCAACCCTTGTCCCTAGTTGCTACGCAAGAGCACTCTAGGGAGACTGCCGGTGACAAACCGGAGGAAGGTGGGGATGACGTCAAGTCCTCATGGCCCTTATGGGTAGGGCTTCACACGTCATACAATGGTCGGAACAGAGGGTCGCCAACCCGCGAGGGGGAGCCAATCCCAGAAAACCGATCGTAGTCCGGATCGCACTCTGCAACTCGAGTGCGTGAAGCTGGAATCGCTAGTAATCGCGGATCAGCATGCCGCGGTGAATACGTTCCCGGGTCTTGTACACACCGCCCGTCACACCATGGGAGTGGGTTTTACCAGAAGTGGCTAGTCTAACCGCAAGGAGGACGGTCACCACGGTAGGATTCATGACTGGGGTGAAGTCGTAACAAGGTAGCCGTATCGGAAGGTGCGGCTGGATCACCTCCTTTCTCGAGCTAACGTGTCAATCGCGTTGAGCGCTCACGCTTATCGGCTGTGAAATCTAGGACAGACTCAGGGGTCTGTAGCTCAGTCGGTTAGAGCACCGTCTTGATAAGGCGGGGGTCGATGGTTCGAATCCATCCAGACCCACCAAAGTCTTGTCTGGTGTGCTGATCGATGATCCCGGGGTATCCATGCAGGTAGAGAGTTTATCTGTGTATGACTGGGGGATTAGCTCAGCTGGGAGAGCACCTGCTTTGCAAGCAGGGGGTCGTCGGTTCGATCCCGTCATCCTCCACCAATCCTCAATGCGTAGCGTTCTGCACGAAGCAGAGTGTTGTGCATTGGCGATTGAGCCAGTCAGAGTGATATGAAGCAGAGCTTTATATCGGCTGTCGTTCTTTAACAATCAGGAAGAAGTAGTAAAGAGATTCACGAAAGATCACTTAGAGATGGGTGATTGAGTAGGTGAATCAGGGTTGTGATTGTATCAATGTATTTTAAAGGTGATCGAAAGATCGCTTTGGAATACGGCGCAACACGAATACTCAACCTGTAGCGATTGTGGCGAGCACATGATTCCCCGTGGATCATGCACGAGACACACCCGTTATAGGGTCAAGCGAACAAGTGCATGTGGTGGATGCCTTGGCGATCACAGGCGATGAAGGACGCGGTAGCCTGCGAAAAGCGGTGGGGAGCTGGCAAACGAGCTTTGATCCACCGATATCCGAATGGGGAAACCCGGCCCGTATGGGTCATCCATGACTGAATACATAGGTCATGTGAAGCGAACGCGGTGAACTGAAACATCTAAGTAACCGCAGGAAAAGAAATCAACCGAGATTCCCAGAGTAGTGGCGAGCGAAATGGGACCAGCCTGTACTCTTTATCCGTACTGTTAGTCGAATGCTCTGGAAAGTGCAGCCATAGCAGGTGATAGCCCTGTAGACGAAAACAGAATGGAAGAACTGGGTGTACGACAAGTAGGGCGGGACACGTGAAATCCTGTCTGAAGATGGGGGGACCATCCTCCAAGGCTAAATACTCGTGATCGACCGATAGTGAACCAGTACCGTGAGGGAAAGGCGAAAAGAACCCCGGGAGGGGAGTGAAATAGATCCTGAAACCGCATGCATACAAACAGTCGGAGCCTTCGCAAGGGGGTGACGGCGTACCTTTTGTATAATGGGTCAGCGACTTACATTCAGTGGCAAGCTTAACCGATTAGGGCAGGCGTAGCGAAAGCGAGTCCGAACAGGGCGTTCAGTCGCTGGGTGTAGACCCGAAACCAGGTGATCTATCCATGGCCAGGATGAAGGTGCGGTAACACGTACTGGAGGTCCGAACCCACTAACGTTGAAAAGTTAGGGGATGAGCTGTGGATAGGGGTGAAAGGCTAAACAAACCTGGAAATAGCTGGTTCTCTCCGAAAACTATTTAGGTAGTGCCTCGTGTATCACCTTCGGGGGTAGAGCACTGTCATGGTTGTGGGGTCCATTGCGGATTACTACGCCATAGCAAACTCCGAATACCGAAGAGTGCAATCACGGGAGACAGACATCGGGTGCTAACGTCCGGTGTCAAGAGGGAAACAACCCAGACCGCCAGCTAAGGTCCCCAAATATTGCTAAGTGGGAAACGAAGTGGGAAGGCTAAAACAGTCAGGAGGTTGGCTTAGAAGCAGCCATCCTTTAAAGAAAGCGTAATAGCTCACTGATCGAGTCGTCCTGCGCGGAAGATGTAACGGGGCTAAGCAATATACCGAAGCTGCGGATGCATATTTATATGCATGGTAGGAGAGCGTTCCGTAAGCCTGCGAAGGTGCATTGAAAAGTGCGCTGGAGGTATCGGAAGTGCGAATGCTGACATGAGTAGCGATAAAGGGGGTGAAAGGCCCCCTCGCCGTAAGCCCAAGGTTTCCTACGCAACGTTCATCGGCGTAGGGTGAGTCGGCCCCTAAGGCGAGGCAGAAATGCGTAGCTGATGGGAAGCAGGTTAATATTCCTGCACCATTGTTAAATGCGATGGGGGGACGGATCGCGGAAGGTTGTCCGGGTGTTGGAAGTCCCGGTCGCTGCGTTGGAGAAGGCACTCAGGCAAATCCGGGTGCGCAATTCAAGGGCGTGGCGCCATTCACTTCGGTGAAGAAGCAACTGGAAGTGGTTCCAAGAAAAGCCTCTAAGCTTCAGTTTAACAAGACCGTACCGCAAACCGACACAGGTGGGCGAGATGAGTATTCTAAGGCGCTTGAGAGAACTCGGGAGAAGGAACTCGGCAAATTGGTACCGTAACTTCGGGATAAGGTACGCCCCTGTAGCTTGACTGGCCTGCGCCAGAAGGGTGAAGGGGTTGCAATAAACTGGTGGCTGCGACTGTTTAATAAAAACACAGCACTCTGCAAACACGAAAGTGGACGTATAGGGTGTGACGCCTGCCCGGTGCCGGAAGATTAAATGATGGGGTGCAAGCTCTTGATTGAAGTCCCGGTAAACGGCGGCCGTAACTATAACGGTCCTAAGGTAGCGAAATTCCTTGTCGGGTAAGTTCCGACCTGCACGAATGGCGTAACGATGGCCACACTGTCTCCTCCCGAGACTCAGCGAAGTTGAAGTGTTTGTGATGATGCAATCTCCCCGCGGCTAGACGGAAAGACCCCATGAACCTTTACTGTAGCTTTGCATTGGACTTTGAACCGATCTGTGTAGGATAGGTGGGAGGCTTTGAAGCGTGGACGCCAGTCTGCGTGGAGCCGACCTTGAAATACCACCCTGGTTTGTTTGAGGTTCTAACCTTGGTCCGTTATCCGGACTGGGGACAGTGCATGGTAGGCAGTTTGACTGGGGCGGTCTCCTCCCAAAGTGTAACGGAGGAGTACGAAGGTACGCTAGGTACGGTCGGAAATCGTGCTGATAGTGCAATGGCATAAGCGTGCTTAACTGCGAGACCGACAAGTCGAGCAGGTGCGAAAGCAGGTCATAGTGATCCGGTGGTTCTGTATGGAAGGGCCATCGCTCAACGGATAAAAGGTACTCTGGGGATAACAGGCTGATACCGCCCAAGAGTTCATATCGACGGCGGTGTTTGGCACCTCGATGTCGGCTCATCTCATCCTGGGGCTGTAGCCGGTCCCAAGGGTATGGCTGTTCGCCATTTAAAGAGGTACGTGAGCTGGGTTTAAAACGTCGTGAGACAGTTTGGTCCCTATCTGCCGTGGGCGCTGGATATTTGAAGGGGGCTGCTCCTAGTACGAGAGGACCGGAGTGGACGAACCTCTGGTGTACCGGTTGTCACGCCAGTGGCATCGCCGGGTAGCTATGTTCGGAAGAGATAACCGCTGAAAGCATCTAAGCGGGAAACTCGCCTTAAGATGAGATATCCCCGGGGCTTCGAGCCCCTTGAAGGGTCGTTCAAGACCAGGACGTTGATAGGTCAGGTGTGGAAGCGCAGTAATGCGTTAAGCTAACTGATACTAATTGCCCGTAAGGCTTGATCCTATAACCGGTGTGTTTTGCGATGACCGTCAGTGCTTCAGCACTTGCGCGCATCCCACCCCCGAAGGGGGGCGCACACAGGTTGAGATCGATGTTGTGCCAGAAACAGCACAGCCCAACGCTTTACCCCTGGTGAGCATCACCAGAAACTACTTCTTCCAGATTGGCTGTACTGCTCCACGGGCAGTGCGGCAACCAGTCATGCCTGATGACCATAGCGAGTCGGTCCCACCCCTTCCCATCCCGAACAGGACCGTGAAACGACTCCACGCCGATGATAGTGCGGATTACCCGTGTGAAAGTAGGTAATCGTCAGGCTCCCCCGCAGCAAACAGAAACCCCACCCCGAAAAGGTGGGGTTTCTGCGTTTACGGCGAGGCTGCAATCACTATATAAGTGAGAGCATTGGGTTTGGAGCAGTCAAGCAAGCCTTGACAACAAGCGGTTGTTCCCCCATAATCATCAGTTCTCTGCGGAGGGGTGCCCGAGTGGCTAAAGGGGGCAGACTGTAAATCTGTTGGCTTACGCCTACGTTGGTTCGAATCCAACCTCCTCCACCAGAATGCAAGTTGTAGCAGTTGTTGGGAATCCATGAATCCTTGCGGGTGTAGCTCAATGGTAGAGCAGAAGCCTTCCAAGCTTACGACGAGGGTTCGATTCCCTTCACCCGCTCCAGTAACACAGACGTAGCGCCCATGTGGCTCAGTGGTAGAGCACTCCCTTGGTAAGGGAGAGGTCGGCAGTTCGATCCTGCCCATGGGCACCAGAAGTACTCGGTGATTGTTTGCGCCCGGCGCAACGTACGGAAAAATCCTCTTAGGAGTCGAAAATGGCCAAGGGTAAGTTTGAGCGGACCAAGCCGCACGTGAACGTCGGCACGATCGGTCACGTTGACCACGGCAAGACCACGCTGACGGCAGCGATCACGACGGTTCTGACGCAGAAGTTTGGTGGCGAGGCGAAGGCATACGACCAGATCGACGCGGCGCCGGAAGAAAAGGCACGTGGTATCACGATCAACACGGCACACGTCGAGTACGAAACGGCTAACCGCCACTACGCACACGTCGACTGCCCGGGCCACGCTGACTATGTGAAGAACATGATCACGGGCGCAGCGCAGATGGACGGCGCGATCCTGGTGTGCTCGGCCGCAGACGGCCCGATGCCGCAAACGCGTGAGCACATCCTGCTGGCGCGTCAGGTTGGCGTGCCGTACATCATCGTGTTCCTGAACAAGTGCGACATGGTGGACGACGCTGAGCTGCTGGAACTGGTCGAGATGGAAGTTCGCGAACTTCTGTCGAAGTACGACTTCCCGGGCGACGACACGCCGATCATCAAGGGTTCGGCCAAGCTGGCGCTGGAAGGCGACAAGGGCGAGCTGGGCGAAGTGGCGATCATGAATCTGGCCGACGCGCTGGACACGTACATCCCGACGCCGGAGCGCGCAGTTGACGGTGCGTTCCTGATGCCGGTGGAAGACGTGTTCTCGATCTCGGGTCGCGGCACGGTGGTGACGGGTCGCGTTGAGCGCGGCGTCGTGAAGGTCGGCGAGGAAATCGAAATTGTCGGTATCAAGCCGACGGTGAAGACGACCTGCACGGGCGTGGAAATGTTCCGCAAGCTGCTGGACCAGGGTCAGGCGGGCGACAACGTGGGTATCCTGCTGCGCGGCACGAAGCGTGAAGACGTGGAGCGTGGCCAGGTGCTGGCGAAGCCGGGTTCGATCAACCCGCATACGCACTTCACGGCTGAAGTGTATGTGCTGAGCAAGGACGAAGGTGGCCGTCACACGCCGTTCTTCAACAACTATCGTCCGCAGTTCTACTTCCGTACGACGGACGTGACGGGCTCGATCGAGTTGCCGAAGGACAAGGAAATGGTCATGCCGGGCGACAACGTGTCGATCACGGTGAAGCTGATCAACCCGATCGCGATGGAAGAAGGTCTGCGTTTCGCAATCCGCGAAGGCGGCCGTACGGTCGGCGCAGGTGTGGTTGCCAAGATTCTCGAGTAACGCCAGATAGTTCTCGTTGATCGGTAGTTTCGGGGTTGGCGGTGTCGTCAACCCCAAATGGGTTTAGGGGTATAGCTCAACTGGCAGAGCGTCGGTCTCCAAAACCGAAGGTTGGGGGTTCGATTCCCTCTGCCCCTGCCAACTCTCGCGCCGTATGTGGCGCTTCGTTAAGGTGTTATGGCGAATCCTTCCGTCGAAACTGTAAATACATCCGGCGACAAGCTGATGCTCGTCGGGGGCGTATTGTTGGTCTTGGCCGGGTTCGTGGGGTTCTTCTGGCTTAGCGGCCAGGAATGGTACGTCCGCGGAGCCGCCTTGGCTGTTGGTGCGATCGCGGGTGTTGCAGTCGGTCTTCTCTCCGCGCCTGGCAAGGGTTTCATCGCTTTCGCCAAAGATTCGTATAAGGAAGTTCGCAAGGTTGTTTGGCCGACTCGCAAAGAGGCTACCCAGACAACGCTCGTAGTGTTCGGCTTCGTGTTCGTCATGGCGATCTTTCTTTGGATTAGTGATAAATCCATCGAATGGGCGATTTTCTCGGTGATTCTGGGTTGGAAATGATATGAGCGATACTCCGGCATCCCCGAGCGGCAAACGTTGGTACGTCGTGCACGCCTACTCCGGCATGGAGAAGAGCGTGCAACGAGCGCTTCAGGAGCGCATCGAACGTGCTGGCATGCAAGACCAGTTCGGTCAAATCCTCGTTCCGACTGAAGAAGTGGTCGAGGTGAAGGGCGGTCACAAATCGGTGACCGAGCGTCGTTTCTTCCCGGGCTATGTGCTCGTGGAGATGGAAATGACTGACGAGACGTGGCACCTCGTGAAAAATACGGCAAAGGTGACGGGTTTCGTTGGTGGTGCGCGTAATCGTCCGAGTCCGATTTCCCCACGGGAGGTCGAGAAGATCATGTCGCAAATGCAGGAAGGCGTGGAAAAGCCGCGTCCGAAGACCCTGTTCGAAGTCGGCGAGATGGTGCGGGTGAAGGACGGTCCGTTCACGGATTTCAACGGCAGCGTCGAAGAAGTGAACTACGAAAAGTCGCGCGTCCGTGTTTCCGTTACGATTTTCGGCCGCGCAACGCCGGTCGAGCTGGAATTCGGCCAGGTCGAAAAGCTGTAATCCAAAATTCTACGGAGCGCACCAGTCGGTGCGTTTCGTATTTCGCGCTTACGGTCCGCGTAATGGCCGTTGAGGAGCGTAAGTACCCAGATTTTCGGCGAACGCGCGCTACTACTCACTGAACTCCCGCATGTGCCCATGCGGTGTTCCAAAGAGGTTTTCAACATGGCAAAGAAAATCATCGGCTTTATCAAGCTGCAGATTCCTGCAGGTAAAGCCAATCCGTCGCCGCCGGTTGGTCCGGCACTGGGTCAACGCGGCCTGAACATCATGGAGTTCTGCAAGGCGTTCAACGCGCAGACTCAAGCGCTGGAACCGGGTCTGCCGATTCCGGTCGTGATCACCGCGTTTGCGGACAAGAGCTTCACGTTTGTTCTGAAGACGCCGCCGGCTACGGTTCTGATCAAGAAGGCAGCGAAGATCGACAAGGGTTCGAGCAAGCCGCATACCGACAAGGTCGGCAAGATCACCCGCGCTCAAGCTGAAGACATCGCCAAGACCAAGATGCCCGATCTGACGGCAGCTGATCTGGACGCAGCGGTTCGTACGATCGCTGGTAGCGCCCGCTCGATGGGCATCACCGTGGAGGGCGTGTAAATGGCTAAGCTTTCAAAGCGTCTGCAAGCATTTGCAGCCAAGGTTGATCGTCAAAAGCTGTACGCGATCGACGAAGCTCTGTCGCTCGTGAAGGAATGCGCAAGCGCGAAGTTCGACGAGTCGATCGACGTTGCAGTGCAACTCGGCATCGACGCGAAGAAGTCGGACCAAGTGGTTCGTGGCTCGGTCGTTCTGCCGGCAGGTACCGGTAAGTCGGTTCGCGTCGCCGTATTCGCACAAGGCGAAAAGGCTGAACAGGCCCGTGCAGCCGGCGCGGAAGTCGTCGGTATGGAAGACCTGGCTGAACAAGTCAAGGCTGGCAAGCTGGACTTCGACATCGTGATCGCTTCGCCGGATACGATGCGCGTTGTCGGTACGCTCGGTCAGATCCTCGGCCCGCGCGGCTTGATGCCGAACCCGAAGGTCGGTACGGTTACGCCGGACGTCGCGACCGCGGTCAAGAACGCCAAGGCTGGTCAGGTGCAATTCCGTGTCGACAAAGCCGGTATCATCCACGCCACCATTGGCCGTGCTTCGTTCGAGCCGACGGCTCTGCGTAGCAACCTGAACGCTCTCGTCGACGCGCTGCAAAAAGCGAAGCCGGCAACGAGCAAGGGTATCTACCTGCGCAAGGTTGCGCTGTCGAGCACGATGGGTGTCGGCGTTCGCGTCGACCAGGCATCGCTGGCAGCACAGTAAGAAAATTCATCGCCTCGGCGAAAGTCGGGGCGGTTTTATGGGCTTTGGGCGGTTGTGAAATGGCAGTTTGCATGGCACAGCCGGTTGTCAAAGACCGTTGGCGGGCACGCAGCAGGTGGGCGAGTCCTTAATGCAAAGCCAACGCAGATGGCGAACCCGAAAAGGTTTTGTAGTGATGAAGCCGGTCGATCTCCGCAGCAACGCGGGTGTCGGGCGGTCGAAATACTCCTGACTGGTCGGACGCCGTTATTGAACGCGGTACACAAGGCGCACGCCGCGTGTATCGAATCTGGAGGTTAACCGTGCCACTCAACAAAGAAAGCAAGCAGGCCGTCGTCGCTGAGGTTGCCGCGCAAGTCGCGAAAGCCCAGACCGTGGTTCTGGCTGAGTATCGTGGAATCGCGGTTGGCGATCTGACCAAGCTGCGCGCGAAAGCGCGTGAGCAACAGGTTTACCTTCGCGTGTTGAAAAACACGTTGGCGCGTCGCGCTGTCGAAGGTACCCCGTTTGCTCCGCTGGCAGAGCAGATGACTGGTCCCCTGATCTACGGCATCTCGGAAGATGCAATTGCTGCTGCTAAGGTCGTCAACGACTTCGGCAAAACCAATGACAAGTTGATCATCAAGGCTGGTTCCTACGAAGGCAAGGTGATGGACAAGGCTGGCGTGCAAGCGCTGGCAAACATCCCGAGCCGCGAAGAACTGCTCTCCAAGCTGTTGTACGTTATGCAGGCACCTGTTTCCGGCTTTGCGCGCGCTCTGGCCGCGCTGGCAGAAAAGAAACAAGGCGAAGAAACCGCTGCGTAATGCACTTCAGTCGAGCGTGATTGATCGCTGGCTGTATCCGAATTCAATTTAGGAGTATTTCAAATGGCAATCGCAAAAGAAGACATCCTCGAGGCAGTAAGCTCGATGTCGGTTCTGGAACTGAACGAGCTGGTCAAGGCGTTCGAAGAAAAGTTTGGCGTGTCGGCAGCTGCTGTTGCAGTGGCAGGCCCGGCAGGCGGCGGCGCTGCTGCTGCTGCTGAAGAGCAAACCGAATTCACGGTCAACCTGACGGAAGTCGGCGCGAACAAGGTTTCGGTCATTAAGGCTGTTCGTGAACTGACGGGTCTTGGCCTGAAGGAAGCGAAGGACCTGGTCGACGGCGCACCGAAGCCTGTTAAGGAATCGGTACCTAAGGCTGCTGCTGAAGAAGCCAAGAAGAAGCTGGAAGAAGCCGGCGCGAAGGCTGAAATCAAGTAAGTTTCAGCGCGCTGTGCGAAGGCTGGCGGTTTTCCACCGCCGGCCTTTTTGTGCTTTGTGGGGACTACGTTTTTGCCAGCTAATTTCGGCAAGAACAGACGCCCCAGAAGCCAAAGAAAACCGCCTTTCGGCAACATTGACCGGCGTTTCTCTTTGTCTTCTGAAGCGACTGCAGAAGGCAAGTTTGGTCGGGTAGCGGGCAACATAGGCATCCGCTGCCGTCAGCCAGCGGTTGGTAGCGGCCAACCACCAAGCTTCTAGGCTCGTTCAAGCCATCGGACGGCCATCGGGTCTCAGTCGGTGAACACTCGGGTTGTCTCATCAAGGTATCCTGCCTCGACAACAATGCCCGCCGTGATTCGGAGATCGTATGCAATATTCCTTCACCGAGAAGAAGCGTATTCGCAAGAGTTTTGCGAAGCGCCCCATCGTTCACCAAGTACCTTTCCTGCTGGCTACCCAGCTTGAATCATTCAGCACGTTTCTGCAAGCAGACACGTCGTCCACGCAACGCAAGCCGGAAGGCCTGCAAGCTGCGTTTACCTCCGTTTTTCCGATTGTTTCGCATAACGGGTTCGCTCGTCTAGAGTTCGTCAGCTACATGCTGTCGCCGCCGGCATTCAACATCAAGGAATGTCAGCAGCGCGGTTTGACGTACTGCTCGGCCCTGCGCGCGAAAGTGCGTCTGGTGCTGCTCGACAAGGAATCGCCGAGCAAGCCGGTCGTCAAGGAAGTGAAGGAACAGGAAGTGTACATGGGCGAAATTCCGCTCATGACGCCGACAGGTTCGTTCGTCATCAACGGCACGGAACGTGTGATCGTTTCGCAGCTGCACCGTTCGCCGGGCGTGTTCTTCGAACACGACAAGGGCAAGACGCACAGCTCGGGCAAGCTCCTGTTCTCGGCACGTATCATTCCTTACCGCGGCTCGTGGCTCGATTTCGAGTTCGACCCGAAGGACGTGCTGTACTTCCGCGTCGACCGTCGCCGCAAGATGCCGGTCACGATCCTGCTGAAGGCAATCGGCCTCACGCCGGAACAGATCCTCGCAAACTTCTTCGTGTTCGACAATTTCACGCTGATGCCGGAAGGCGCACAGATGGAATTCGTGCCGGAGCGTCTGCGTGGCGAAGTCGCGCGTTTCGACATCACGGACCGTGATGGCAACGTGATCGTCCAGAAGGACAAGCGGATCAACGCGAAGCACATTCGCGACCTCGACAACGCCAAGACCAAGTTCATCTCGGTCCCGGAAGACTATCTGCTCGGCCGCGTGCTGGCGAAGAACGTCGTCGACGGCGACACCGGTGAAGTCATCGCCAACGCGAATGACGAAATCACGGAAACCGTCCTCGAGAAGCTGCGCGAGTCGAAGATCAAAGATATCCAGACGCTCTACACGAACGATCTGGATCAAGGTCCGTACATCTCGTCGACGCTGCGTATCGACGAAACCGCGGACAAGATGGCCGCGCGCATCGCGATCTACCGCATGATGCGTCCGGGTGAACCGCCGACCGAAGAAGCGGTCGAGGCGCTGTTCAACCGTCTGTTCTACAGCGAAGACGCGTACGACCTTTCGAAGGTGGGTCGTATGAAGTTCAATCGCCGTGTCGGCCGCGACGAAATCGTCGGCCCGATGACGCTGCAAGACGACGACATCCTCGCCACGATCAAGATCCTGGTCGAGCTGCGTAACGGCAAGGGCGAAGTGGACGACATCGACCACTTGGGCAATCGTCGTGTGCGATGCGTCGGCGAACTGGCGGAAAACCAGTTCCGCGCAGGTCTCGTGCGTGTCGAACGTGCTGTGAAGGAACGCCTCGGCCAGGCCGAAAGCGAAAACCTGATGCCGCACGACCTGATCAACTCGAAGCCGATTTCGTCGGCGATTCGCGAGTTCTTCGGTTCGTCGCAGCTGTCGCAGTTCATGGACCAAACGAACCCGCTGTCGGAAATCACCCACAAGCGCCGTGTTTCGGCTCTTGGCCCGGGCGGTTTGACGCGTGAGCGCGCAGGCTTTGAAGTCCGCGACGTGCACCCGACGCACTACGGTCGCGTGTGCCCGATTGAAACGCCGGAAGGTCCGAACATCGGCCTGATCAACTCGCTCGCTCTGTATGCGCACCTGAACGAATACGGCTTCCTCGAAACGCCGTATCGCAAGGTCGTGGACAGCAAGGTGACCGATCAGATCGACTACCTGTCGGCGATCGAAGAAGGCCGTTACGTGATCGCTCAGGCGAACGCGGCGGTTGCTGCTGACGGCTCGCTGACCGACGAACTGGTGTCGTCGCGTGAAGCAGGCGAAACGCTGATGGTCACGCCGGACCGCATCCAGTACATGGACGTGGCGCCGTCGCAGATCGTCTCGGTGGCAGCATCGCTGATTCCGTTCCTCGAGCACGATGACGCGAACCGCGCATTGATGGGTTCGAACATGCAGCGTCAGGCTGTGCCGTGTCTGCGTCCTGAAAAGGCCGTGGTCGGTACGGGTATCGAGCGCACGGTGGCAGTCGACTCGGGTACGACGGTTCAGGCATTCCGCGGCGGTGTGGTCGATTACGTCGACGCAGGCCGTATGGTGATCCGCGTGAACGACGATGAAGCCGTTGCTGGCGACGTCGGCGTGGACATCTACAACCTGATCAAGTACACGCGTTCGAACCAGAACACGAACATCAACCAGCGCCCGATCGTGAAGGTCGGCGACATCGTGTCGCGTGGCGACGTGCTGGCTGATGGTGCATCGACCGACCTCGGCGAACTGGCTCTCGGCCAGAACATGCTGGTCGCGTTCATGCCGTGGAACGGCTACAACTTCGAAGACTCGATTTTGATCTCGGAGAAGGTGGTTGCTGACGACCGTTACACGTCGATCCACATCGAAGAACTGAACGTCGTTGCTCGCGATACGAAGCTCGGACCGGAAGAAATCACGCGCGACATCTCGAACCTGGCTGAAGTGCAACTCGGCCGTCTCGACGAGTCGGGCATCGTCTACATCGGCGCTGAAGTCGAAGCAGGCGACGTGCTGGTCGGCAAGGTCACGCCTAAGGGCGAAACCCAGCTGACGCCGGAAGAAAAGCTGCTGCGCGCGATCTTCGGCGAGAAGGCTTCGGACGTGAAAGACACGTCGCTGCGCGTGCCGTCGGGCATGAGCGGCACGGTGATCGACGTTCAAGTGTTCACGCGTGAAGGCATTCAGCGCGACAAGCGTGCGCAACAGATCATCGACGATGAACTGAAGCGCTATCGCCTCGACCTGAACGACCAGCTGCGTATCGTGGAAGGCGACGCGTTCCAGCGTCTCGCACGTATGCTGACCGGCAAGGTCGCGAACGGCGGTCCGAAGAAGCTCGCGAAGGGCACGAAGATCGAACAGGCTTACCTGGAAGATCTGGATCACTACCACTGGTTCGACATCCGCCTCGCGGACGAAGAAGCAGCGGCCCAGCTCGAAGCTATCAAGGACTCGATCGAACAGAAGCGTCACCAGTTCGATCTGGCGTTCGAAGAAAAACGCAAGAAGCTCACGCAAGGCGACGAACTGCCGCCGGGCGTGTTGAAGATGGTCAAGGTTTACCTGGCAGTCAAGCGCCGCCTGCAGCCTGGCGACAAGATGGCGGGCCGTCACGGTAACAAGGGTGTGGTGTCCAAGATCGTTCCGATCGAAGACATGCCGTACATGGCCGACGGCCGTCCGGCTGACGTCGTTCTGAACCCGCTCGGCGTGCCGTCGCGGATGAACGTGGGTCAGGTTCTCGAAGTGCATCTGGGTTGGGCCGCGAAGGGTCTCGGCTGGCGTATCGGCGAAATGCTGCAGCGTCAGGCGAAGATCGAAGAACTGCGCGAATTCCTGACCAAGATCTACAACGAGTCGGGCCGCGCTGAAGAGCTGGACAGCTTCACGGACGACGAAATCGTCGAACTGGCGAAGAACCTGCGCGAAGGCGTGCCGTTTGCCACGCCGGTGTTCGACGGTGCGACGGAAGAAGAAATGTCGCGCGCGCTGGATCTGGCATTCCCGGACGACATCGCGAAGAACCTCGGCATGACGCCGTCGAAGAATCAGGTGCGTCTGTACGACGGCCGCACGGGCGAAATGTTCGAACGTACGGTGACGGTCGGCTACATGCACTACCTGAAGCTGCACCACTTGGTCGACGACAAGATGCACGCACGTTCCACGGGCCCGTACTCGCTCGTGACGCAGCAGCCGTTGGGCGGTAAGGCGCAGTTCGGTGGCCAGCGTTTCGGTGAAATGGAAGTGTGGGCGCTCGAAGCGTACGGCGCATCGTACGTGCTGCAGGAAATGCTGACGGTGAAGTCGGACGACGTGACAGGCCGGACCAAGGTTTATGAAAACCTGGTCAAGGGCGATCACGTGATCGACGCCGGCATGCCGGAATCCTTCAACGTGTTGGTGAAGGAAATCCGCTCGCTCGGTATCGATATCGACCTCGACCGCAACTAATCGGACTACGGAGAGAAAGCAATGAAAGCTCTGCTCGATCTATTCAAGCAAGTCCAACAGCCTGAAGTTTTTGACGCGATCAAGATCGGTCTGGCTTCGCCGGACAAGATTCGTTCGTGGTCGTTCGGTGAAGTGAAGAAGCCGGAAACCATCAACTACCGGACGTTTAAGCCGGAACGCGATGGTTTGTTCTGCGCGAAGATCTTCGGGCCGATCAAAGACTACGAATGCCTGTGCGGCAAGTACAAGCGCCTGAAGCATCGTGGCGTGATCTGCGAGAAGTGCGGCGTCGAAGTGACGCTGGCGAAAGTGCGTCGCGAACGCATGGGCCACATCGAACTGGCCTCGCCGGTTGCGCACATCTGGTTCCTGAAGTCGCTGCCGTCGCGTCTGGGCATGGTGCTCGACATGACGCTGCGCGACATCGAACGCGTGCTGTACTTCGAAGCATACGTGGTGATCGATCCGGGCATGACGCCGCTGAAAGCGCGGCAGATCATGACCGAAGAGGATTACTACAACAAGGTCGAAGAGTATGGTGACGAATTCCGTGCCGAGATGGGCGCGGAAGGCGTGCGCGAACTGCTGCGCGCGATCAACATCGACGAACAGGTCGAGATGCTGCGCACCGAACTCAAGAACACGGGTTCGGAAGCGAAGATCAAGAAGTACGCGAAGCGCCTGAAGGTGCTCGAGGCTTTCCAGCGTTCGGGCATCAAGCCTGACTGGATGGTGCTCGAAGTGCTGCCGGTGCTGCCGCCGGAACTGCGTCCGCTGGTGCCGCTGGACGGCGGCCGTTTCGCGACGTCGGACCTGAACGACCTGTATCGCCGCGTGATCAACCGTAACAACCGGTTGAAGCGTCTGCTCGAATTGAAGGCGCCTGAAATCATCGTCCGCAACGAAAAGCGGATGCTGCAGGAAGCCGTCGATTCGCTGCTCGACAACGGTCGTCGCGGTAAGGCCATGACCGGCGCGAACAAGCGTCCGCTGAAGTCGCTCGCTGACATGATCAAGGGTAAGGGCGGTCGTTTCCGTCAGAACTTGCTCGGTAAGCGCGTTGACTACTCGGGCCGTTCAGTGATCGTGGTCGGCCCGACGCTCAAGCTGCATCAGTGCGGTCTGCCGAAGCTGATGGCGCTCGAACTGTTCAAGCCGTTCATCTTCAACAAGCTGGAAGTGATGGGTGTCGCTACCACCATCAAGGCTGCGAAGAAGGAAGTCGAGAACCAGACGCCGGTGGTGTGGGACATCCTGGAAGAGGTGATCCGCGAACATCCGGTCATGCTGAACCGTGCGCCGACGCTGCACCGTCTTGGCATTCAGGCTTTCGAGCCGGTGCTGATCGAAGGTAAGGCAATCCAGCTGCACCCGCTCGTTTGCGCGGCGTTCAACGCCGACTTCGACGGTGACCAGATGGCTGTTCACGTGCCGCTGTCGCTGGAAGCGCAGATGGAAGCGCGCACGCTGATGCTGGCGTCGAACAACGTCCTGTTCCCGGCCAACGGCGATCCGTCGATCGTGCCGTCGCAGGATATCGTGCTCGGTTTGTACTACGCGACTCGTGAAGCAGTGAACGGCAAGGGCGAAGGCCTGACGTTCACGGGCGTCTCGGAAGCGCTGCGTGCTTACGAGAACAAGGAAGTCGAGCTCGCCTCGCGCGTCAACGTGCGGATCACCGAAATGGTCCATAACGAAGACAAGTCGGAAGGTGCGCCGGCGTTCGTGCCGAAGATCACGCTGTACCCGACCACCGTCGGCCGCGCAATCCTGTCGGAAATTCTTCCGCCGGGCCTGCCGTTCTCGGTGCTCAACAAGCCGCTGAAGAAGAAGGAAATCTCGCGCCTCATCAACACCGCATTCCGCAAGTGCGGTCTGCGTGAAACGGTGATTTTCGCCGACCAGTTGATGCAGTCGGGTTTCCGTCTGGCAACGCGCGCTGGTATCTCGATCTGCGTCGACGACATGCTCGTGCCGCCGCAGAAGGAAACCATCGTCGGCGACGCCGCAAAGAAGGTGAAGGAATACGACCGTCAGTACATGTCGGGCCTCGTCACGTCGCAAGAGCGCTACAACAACGTGGTCGACATCTGGTCGGCAACGTCGGAAGCGGTCGGCAAGGCGATGATGGAGCAGCTGTCGACGGAACCGGTCACGGATCGCGACGGCAACGAAACGCGTCAGGAATCGTTCAACTCGATTTACATGATGGCGGACTCGGGTGCTCGTGGTTCCGCGGTTCAGATTCGTCAGCTGGCCGGTATGCGTGGCCTGATGGCGAAGCCGGACGGCTCGATCATCGAGACGCCGATTACGGCGAACTTCCGTGAAGGCCTGAACGTGTTGCAGTACTTCATCTCGACCCACGGCGCACGTAAGGGTCTGGCTGATACGGCACTGAAGACGGCAAACTCGGGTTACCTGACGCGTCGTCTCGTCGACGTGACGCAAGACCTGGTGGTGGTCGAGGACGATTGCGGTACGTCCAACGGCGTCGCCATGAAGGCGTTGGTCGAAGGCGGTGAAGTCGTCGAAGCGCTGCGTGACCGTATTTTGGGTCGCGTGACGGTGGCTGACGTCGTCAATCCGGAATCGCAGGAAACGCTGTACGAAACGGGCACGTTGCTCGACGAAGACGCGGTCGAAGAAATCGAACGCCTCGGCATCGACGAAGTGCGCGTGCGTACGCCGCTGACTTGCGAAACGCGTTACGGTCTGTGCGCAGCCTGCTACGGCCGCGACCTGGGCCGCGGCTCGTCGGTCAACGTTGGTGAAGCAGTCGGCGTGATCGCTGCGCAGTCGATCGGTGAACCGGGCACGCAGCTCACGATGCGTACGTTCCACATCGGTGGCGCGGCATCGCGTGCGGCAGTGGCTTCGTCGGTTGAAGCCAAGTCGAACGGCACGGTGCGTTTCACGGCAACGATGCGTTACGTCACCAACGCGAAGGGCGAGCAGATCGTCATCTCGCGTTCGGGCGAAGCGATGATCACTGACGACCACGGTCGCGAGCGCGAACGTCACAAGGTGCCGTACGGCGCGACGCTGTTGCAACTGGACGGCGCGCAGATCAAGGCCGGCACGCAGCTGGCGACGTGGGATCCGATGACGCGTCCGATCATCACCGAGTACGGTGGTACGGTGAAGTTCGAAAACGTCGAAGAAGGCGTGACGGTTGCCAAGCAGATCGACGACGTGACGGGTCTGTCCACGCTGGTCGTGATCGACGTGAAGCGTCGTGGCTCGCAAGCGTCGAAGACGGTGCGTCCGCAGGTCAAGCTGCTCGATGCGAACGGCGAAGAAGTCAAGATCCCGAACACCGAGCACTCGGTGCAGATCGGCTTCCAGGTCGGCGCTCTGATCACCGTGAAGGACGGTCAGCAAGTGCAGGTCGGTGAAGTGCTCGCACGTATCCCGACTGAATCGCAGAAGACGCGTGACATTACCGGCGGTCTGCCGCGTGTGGCGGAACTGTTCGAAGCACGTTCGCCGAAGGACGCAGGTATCCTGGCGGAAGTCACGGGTACGACGTCGTTCGGTAAGGACACGAAGGGCAAGCAGCGTCTCGTTATCACGGACCTCGAGGGTAACCAGCACGAGTTCCTGATCGCGAAGGAAAAGCAGGTTCTGGTGCACGATGGTCAAGTCGTCAACAAGGGCGAAATGATCGTCGACGGGCCGGCGGATCCGCACGACATTCTGCGTTTGCAGGGCGTCGAAGCGCTGTCGCGTTACATCGTGGACGAAGTGCAGGACGTGTACCGTCTGCAAGGCGTGAAGATCAACGACAAGCACATTGAAGTGATTGTTCGTCAGATGCTGCGCCGCGTGCAGATTACGGACAACGGCGATACGCGTTTCATCCCGGGCGAACAGGTCGAGCGGTCGGATATGCTCGACGAGAACGACCGTATGATCGCGGAAGACAAGCGTCCGGCAACGTACGAAAACGTCTTGCTCGGTATCACGAAGGCCTCGTTGTCGACCGATTCGTTCATCTCGGCGGCGTCGTTCCAGGAAACGACCCGCGTGCTGACCGAAGCGGCGATCATGGGCAAGCGCGACGACCTGCGTGGTCTGAAGGAAAACGTGATCGTCGGCCGTCTGATTCCGGCCGGTACGGGTCTCGCGTTCCACAAGGCACGCAAGAGCAAGGAACTGTCCGACCGCGAGCGTTTCGATCAGATCGCAGCGGAAGAGTCGTTCGAATTCGGTACGCCGGAAACCCCGGCCGCCGAACAGCAGCACTCAGGCGAGTAAGTCCTGGCGGCGCAAGCCGCTTGGGGCTGACCAGCCAGCGAAGCCGCTCAGTTTCGACTGAGCGGCTTTTTTTATGCGCTTTTCTTTTTTTTGCGTTTCTTTGCGGATTCGTAGGCCAAACGGCTAACGCTGCATCAAAGCGCGGGCGCAGCACGAATGCGTTGGTAAAATTCGTGTCACCGGCATCACGCTGCTTCTCTCAAATTCATGTCCCGTCCCCTCGAAATCCTCAACGAAGTCTTCGGTTACCCCGCGTTCAGAGGGCAGCAGGGTGAAATTGTCGAGCACGTCGCCGGCGGCGGCGATTGCCTCGTGTTGATGCCGACGGGCGGCGGCAAGTCCCTCTGCTATCAGATTCCGTCGCTGGTGCGCCGCGAAGGCGGTTTCGGCACGGGCATCGTCGTCTCTCCGCTGATCGCGTTGATGCAGGATCAGGTGGCCGCGCTCACTGAAGTGGGCGTACGCGCGGCGTATCTGAATTCGACGCTGTCGAGCGCCGAGGCGATGGCAACGGAGCGCGCGTTGCGCGACGGTGATATCGATCTGCTCTACGTGGCGCCGGAGAGGTTGATGACGCCCCGTTTCCAGGAACTGCTGGAGCGCACGCGCATCGGCTTGTTCGCCATCGACGAGGCCCATTGCGTGTCGCAATGGGGGCACGATTTCCGGCCGGAATACATTCAGCTATCTGTGCTGCACGAGCGTTTTCCGAACGTGCCGCGAATCGCGCTCACGGCCACCGCGGATGCCATCACGCGCGATGAGATCATCCACCGCCTCGCGTTGGATGACGCGCGCATTTTCGTGTCGAGCTTCGACCGGCCGAACATCCGCTATCGCATCGTCGAAAAGGACAACGCGCGTACGCAATTGCTGGACTTCATCCGCGCCGAGCATTCAAAGCCGGACGGCACGACCGACGCCGGCGTGGTCTATTGCTTGTCGCGTCGCAAGGTCGAAGAGACGGCGGAGTGGCTGAAGGAAAAAGGCATGCGCGCGCTGCCGTACCACGCCGGGATGGAGTTCGAAATCCGCCAGAAGCATCAGGAGATGTTTCAGCGCGAGGAAGGGATCGTGATGTGCGCGACGATCGCGTTCGGCATGGGCATCGACAAACCGGACGTGCGCTTCGTCGCTCACCTCGACTTGCCGAAGAGCGTCGAAGGCTATTACCAGGAAACGGGCCGCGCGGGCCGCGACGGCATGCCGGCCAACGCGTGGATGGCGTACGGTCTCGGCGACGTCGTGCAGCAGCGCAAGATGATTGACGAATCCGATGCCGACGACGCGCATAAACGCGTACAAACGGGCAAGCTGGATGCGCTGCTGGGACTGTGCGAAGCGGCGACCTGCCGGCGTGTGCGGTTGCTCGCGTATTTCGGCGAATCGAGCAAGCCGTGCGGCAACTGCGACAACTGTCTCGAACCGCCGGACACATGGGATGCGACGCGTGAGGCGCAGATGGCGCTATCGTGCGTGTTCCGCGCGCAGCGGGCGAGCGGCTTTCATTTCGGTGCCGGCCATCTGATCGACATTCTGCGCGGCAACAGCAGCGAGAAAATCCTGCAGCGCGGTCACGAGAAACTGACTACGTTCGGCATCGGCTCGGCGCTGGGCGAGCCGGAGTGGCGCGCGGTATTTCGCCAACTGGTCGCATTCGGCTATCTAACGGTCGACCACGAAGGCTTCGGCTCACTGGTCCTGACCGAGGCAAGCAAGCCGGTCCTCAAGGGCGGGCAGAACGTCACGATGCGTCGTTATGTGAAGCCGACGCGCACGCGTCAATCGTCCGGCCGCACCAGTGAGCGCGCCGACCCGACGATCGGCATGGGCCCGCGTGAACGCGCGCGCTGGGAGCGTCTGCGCGCGTGGCGCACGGAAACGGCCAAGAGCGACGGCGTGCCGGCATATGTGATTTTCCACGACGCGACCTTGGCGGAAATTGCTCGCAACGGCCCCGATTCGATTGAGGATTTGCGCGGCATTCCGGGTATGGGCGCGCGCAAACTCGACCGTTTCGGCGACGAATTGCTGGGAGTCGTCGCCGCCGACTGAGCGCTCAGCGAGTGCCTGAGCGGGTCGGCAGGGATGCGAAACGTCGCAACCTGTTGACTCCCTTAGTATTTTCGGAATATTATGCTAGGTTCCAGTTCTTGGAATGCCTGCGCGCGAAGTCGATTCGTACGCCGACTACCGGTCCGGAAGTTCGATGCGCAATCGTTTCTGCTTTGCCCGGAAACAGATGCGTCGATTTTGTTCAATTTCAGGAATAAACAATGCCAACCATCAATCAACTGGTTCGCAAAGGCCGCGCGTCGGAAACGACGAAGAGCAAGAGCCCGGCTTTGCAGGACTGCCCCCAGCGTCGCGGCGTGTGCACCCGTGTGTACACCACGACGCCGAAGAAGCCGAACTCGGCACTCCGTAAGGTTGCGAAGGTGCGCCTGACGAACGGCTTCGAAGTGATTTCGTACATCGGTGGTGAAGGCCACAACCTGCAGGAACACTCGGTCGTGCTGATTCGCGGCGGCCGTGTCAAGGACTTGCCGGGTGTGCGTTACCACATGGTTCGCGGCTCGCTGGATACCCAGGGCGTCAAGGATCGTAAGCAGGCTCGCTCGAAGTACGGTGCGAAGCGTGCCAAGGCTGGCAAGTAACTAGCCGGTCAGTAGTTTCAGGTCGCCTGCAAGGGCGGTAATAGCGGTGGTGCCGGAATCGCCGGCGCTGTCGAGTAAGTGGTCACCCGACCAGGCTGGTAAGTCGTTAGAGATGAATCGGGTTAGTTGGTGGCCGCGGGGCTAAAAATAGCTCCAACTGAAAAGTTAAAGGAAGAAACATGCCGCGTCGTCGCGAAGTCCCCAAGCGGGAAGTGTTGCCGGATCCGAAGTTCGGCAACGTTGATGTAGCTAAGTTCATGAACGTGCTGATGCTCTCTGGCAAGAAGTCGGTTGCCGAGCGTATCGTGTACGGCGCTTTCGAACAGATCCAGACCAAGGGTGGCAAGGACCCGCTGGAAGTGTTCACGGTAGCGCTCAACAACGTCAAGCCGGTGGTCGAAGTGAAGAGCCGCCGCGTTGGTGGTGCGAACTATCAGGTTCCGGTCGAAGTGCGCCCGTCGCGTCGTATGGCATTGGCGATGCGTTGGCTGCGTGAAGCCGCGAAGAAGCGCAGCGAGAAGTCGATGGCCCTGCGTCTGGCAGGTGAACTCTCCGAAGCGGCCGAAGGCCGTGGCGGCGCAATGAAGAAGCGCGACGAAGTTCACCGGATGGCAGAAGCCAACAAGGCGTTCTCGCACTTCCGTTTCTAAGCTTCCCGAACCCGGGTTTAGCAGAAAAAACGGAAAGAAATTCCGGGCGGGTGCGCTTACAAAGCGCCTCGCCCGTTTGTGTTACAGCGCGATGGGTATTTTCTCGCATCGCGTCATCCCAATAGAGGATCAAAGTGGCTCGCAAGACACCTATCGAGCGCTACCGTAACATCGGTATTAGCGCTCACATCGACGCCGGCAAAACGACGACGACCGAGCGCATCTTGTTCTACACCGGCGTGAACCACAAGATTGGTGAAGTTCACGACGGCGCTGCCACCATGGACTGGATGGAGCAGGAGCAGGAACGCGGCATCACGATCACGTCCGCTGCTACCACGGCGTTCTGGAAAGGCATGGCCGGCGACCGCGCTGAGCACCGCATCAACATCATCGACACCCCGGGCCACGTCGACTTCACGATTGAAGTTGAGCGCTCGATGCGCGTGCTCGACGGCGCGTGCATGGTCTACTGCGCTGTGGGCGGCGTTCAGCCCCAGTCGGAAACCGTGTGGCGTCAGGCTAACAAGTACAAGGTTCCCCGTCTCGCGTTCATCAACAAGATGGACCGTACCGGCGCGAACTTCTTCAAGGTTTACGACCAGCTCAAGCTGCGTCTGAAGGCGAACCCGGTTCCGGTTGTGGTGCCTATCGGTGCGGAAGAAAACTTCACGGGCGTCGTCGATCTGCTGAAGATGAAAGCGATCATTTGGGACGACGCGTCGCAAGGCACGAAGTTCTCGTACGAAGAGATCCCGGCGGAATTGCTCGATTCGTGCAACGAGTGGCGCGAAAAGATGGTCGAAGCGGCTGCTGAGTCGAGCGAAGACCTGATGAACAAGTACCTCGAAGAGGGCGAGCTGACGGAAGCGGAAATCGTTAAGGGTCTGCGCGACCGTACGATCGCTTGCGAAATCCAGCCGATGCTGTGCGGTACCGCGTTCAAGAACAAGGGCGTGCAACGTATGCTGGACGCCGTGCTCGACTTCCTGCCGTCGCCGATCGACATCCCGCCGGTTACCGGCGAGCTGGAAAACGGTGAAAAGGGTGAGCGCCGCGCTGCCGACGACGAAAAGTTCTCGGCACTGGCATTCAAGATCATGACCGACCCGTTCGTCGGCCAGCTGATCTTCTTCCGCGTGTACTCGGGCGTTGTGAATTCCGGCGACACCGTGCTGAACGCGACCAAGGACAAGAAGGAACGTCTGGGTCGTATTCTGCAGATGCACGCGAACCAGCGCGAAGAAATCAAGGAAGTCCGCGCAGGCGACATCGCTGCTGCGGTCGGCCTGAAAGACGCAACGACCGGCGACACGCTGTGCGATCCGCAAAGCCCGATCGTGCTCGAACGCATGATTTTCCCAGAGCCGGTGATTTCGCAGGCTGTTGAGCCGAAGACGAAGCCTGACCAGGAAAAGATGGGTCTGGCGCTGAACCGTCTGGCACAGGAAGATCCGTCGTTCCGCGTTCAAACGGACGAAGAATCGGGCCAAACCATTATTTCGGGCATGGGCGAGCTCCACCTGGAAATTCTGGTTGACCGCATGAAGCGCGAATTCGGCGTGGAAGCGACCGTCGGCAAGCCGCAGGTTGCTTACCGCGAAACGATTCGCGGCAAGGCGGAAGACGTTGACGGCAAGTTCGTCAAGCAGTCGGGTGGTCGCGGCCAGTACGGTCACGCGGTCATCACGCTCGAGCCGAATGAGCAAGGCAAGGGCTACGAGTTCCTCGACGAGATCAAGGGCGGCGTGATTCCGCGCGAATACATTCCGGCGGTGGACAAGGGTATCCAGGAAACGCTGAAGGCAGGCGTGCTGGCAGGCTTCCCGGTCGTCGACGTCAAGGTTCACCTGACGTTCGGTTCGTACCACGACGTTGACTCGAACGAAAATGCGTTCCGCATGGCCGGTTCGATGGCGTTCAAGGAAGCAATGCGCAAGGCTCAACCGGTCATCCTCGAGCCGATGATGGCTGTGGAAGTCGAAACGCCTGAAGATTACATGGGCAACGTGATGGGCGACCTGTCGGGTCGTCGCGGTATCGTTCAGGGCATGGACGACATGGTTGGCGGCGGCAAGATCGTTCGCGCCGAAGTCCCGCTGTCGGAAATGTTCGGCTACTCGACGTCGCTGCGTTCGCTGACCCAAGGTCGTGCAACGTACACGATGGAGTTCAAGCACTACTCCGAAGCACCGCGTAACGTGTCCGAAGCGATCATCAACGCGAAGTCGAAGTAATCGCGCGGCAAGTCATTCAACGATTAACTTTTTGAAAGAAGAGAAACATGGCTAAAGGTAAATTCGAACGGACCAAGCCGCACGTGAACGTCGGCACGATCGGTCACGTTGACCACGGCAAGACCACGCTGACGGCAGCGATCACGACGGTTCTGACGCAGAAGTTTGGCGGCGAGGCGAAGGCATACGACCAGATCGATGCGGCGCCGGAAGAAAAGGCACGTGGTATCACGATCAACACGGCACACGTCGAGTACGAAACGGCTAACCGCCACTACGCACACGTCGACTGCCCGGGCCACGCTGACTATGTGAAGAACATGATCACGGGCGCAGCGCAGATGGACGGCGCGATCCTGGTGTGCTCGGCCGCTGACGGCCCGATGCCGCAAACGCGTGAGCACATCCTGCTGGCGCGTCAGGTTGGCGTGCCGTACATCATCGTGTTCCTGAACAAGTGCGACATGGTGGACGACGCTGAGCTGCTGGAACTGGTCGAGATGGAAGTTCGCGAACTTCTGTCGAAGTACGACTTCCCGGGCGACGACACGCCGATCATCAAGGGTTCGGCCAAGCTGGCGCTGGAAGGCGACAAGGGCGAGCTGGGCGAAGTGGCGATCATGAATCTGGCCGACGCGCTGGACACGTACATCCCGACGCCGGAGCGCGCAGTTGACGGTGCGTTCCTGATGCCGGTGGAAGACGTGTTCTCGATCTCGGGTCGCGGCACGGTGGTGACGGGTCGCGTTGAGCGCGGCGTCGTGAAGGTCGGCGAGGAAATCGAAATTGTCGGTATCAAGCCGACGGTGAAGACGACCTGCACGGGCGTGGAAATGTTCCGCAAGCTGCTGGACCAGGGTCAGGCGGGCGACAACGTGGGTATCCTGCTGCGCGGCACGAAGCGTGAAGACGTGGAGCGTGGCCAGGTGCTGGCGAAGCCGGGTTCGATCAACCCGCACACGCACTTCACGGCTGAAGTGTATGTGCTGAGCAAGGACGAAGGTGGCCGTCACACGCCGTTCTTCAACAACTATCGTCCGCAGTTCTACTTCCGTACGACGGACGTGACGGGCTCGATCGAGTTGCCGAAGGACAAGGAAATGGTCATGCCGGGCGACAACGTGTCGATCACGGTGAAGCTGATCAACCCGATCGCGATGGAAGAAGGTCTGCGCTTCGCAATCCGCGAAGGCGGCCGCACGGTCGGCGCAGGTGTGGTTGCCAAGATTCTCGAGTAAAATCGCGGATCGACGTATTTGCTGTAAGTGGTGCCCGGAGCCGGGCGCCGGCCCTCAGCGGGCGCCCGGCTCTACGTTCTTTTTATTGTCTGGCGGTGCAACACCGCCTCGCTCTTTTCCAAGGAATTGTCATGCAGAACCAGAAAATCCGCATTCGCCTGAAGGCTTTCGACTATCGTCTGATCGATCAATCGGCAGCTGAAATCGTCGACACGGCAAAGCGGACTGGCGCAATCGTTCGTGGTCCGGTGCCCCTGCCGACCCGCATTCAACGCTTCGACATCCTGCGTTCGCCGCACGTCAACAAGACCTCGCGCGATCAGCTCGAAATCCGTACGCACCAACGTCTGATGGACATCGTCGATCCGACGGACAAGACCGTTGACGCACTGATGAAGCTCGATCTGCCGGCTGGCGTGGACGTGGAAATCAAGCTGCAATAAGGCTTCCAGCGGTTATCCGGTCCGCCGGACATCGCTAAGTCATTGATTGCTTGCGGAAAACGAAAAGCCTCGCTATAATGCAAGGCTTTTCGCGCATTGGCGCAAAAAAGTCGGTGTGCTGCAGCATGAATTCATGCCCGAAACGGCACCGGCATTTTGTAAATTAGCCCCGACCAATCGCAGTCGGGAATGGAGAAAACGATGAGCCTTGGACTCGTAGGTCGCAAGGTTGGCATGACCCGTATCTTCACGGCAGAAGGGGATTCGATTCCCGTTACCGTGCTGGACGTGTCCGACAACCGCGTGACGCAGATCAAGACTGTTGAAACCGACGGCTACACGGCCGTGCAGGTTGCATTCGGTACGCGCCGTGCATCGCGTGTGACGAAGCCGTTGGCCGGTCATCTCGCCAAAGCCGGTGTTCAAGCCGGTGAAATCCTCAAAGAATTCCAGATCGATGCTGCCAAGGCTGCCGAGTTGTCGAACGGCACCGTGGTCGGCCCCGACCTGTTCGAAGTAGGCCAGAAGGTCGACGTGCAAGGCGTGTCGATTGGTAAGGGCTACGCCGGTACCATCAAGCGTTACAACTTCGCATCTGGCCGTGCATCGCACGGTAACTCGCGCTCGCACAACGTGCCGGGCTCGATCGGTATGGCGCAGGATCCGGGTCGTGTTTTCCCGGGTAAGCGCATGACCGGTCACATGGGTGACGATACGGTAACCGTGCAAAACCTCGAAATCGCTCGTATCGACGCTGACCGCAAGCTGTTGCTGGTCAAGGGCGCCGTTCCGGGTGCGAAGGGTGGCAAGGTATTCGTTACGCCGGCCGTGAAGACGCGTGCCGTGAAAGGAGCGAAATAATGGAACTTAAGCTCCTGAATGCCAATGGTCAGGAAGGTGCAGGCGTTAGCGCGTCGGACGTCGTGTTCGGCCGCGATTACAACGAAGCCCTGATTCACCAGGTAGTGGTTGCGTACCAGGCGAATGCCCGTAGCGGCAACCGTGCGCAGAAGGATCGTGAGCAAGTCAAGCACACGACCAAGAAGCCGTGGCGCCAGAAGGGTACGGGCCGCGCCCGTGCCGGTATGTCGTCGAGCCCGTTGTGGCGCGGCGGTGGCCGGATCTTCCCGAATTCGCCCGAAGAAAACTTTTCGCACAAGGTCAACAAGAAGATGCATCGCGCAGGTCTCTGCTCGATCTTCTCGCAGCTGGCCCGCGAGGGCCGCATCTCGGTGGTCGACGAGCTGACGCTCGAAGCGCCGAAGACGAAGCTGCTGGCCGAAAAATTCAAGGCGATGGGTCTCGACTCCGTGCTGGTGATTACCGACACGGTTGACGAAAACCTGTACCTCGCGTCGCGCAACCTCGCCCATGTGGCAGTTGTCGAGCCGCGTTACGCCGACCCGCTGTCGCTGATCTACTTCAAGAAGATCCTGATCACGAAGGCTGCGGTCGCCCAGATCGAGGAGTTGCTGTCATGAGCGAGATTCGCAAGAACGATCATCGTTTGATGCAGGTCCTGCTCGCGCCGGTGATCTCCGAAAAGGCGACGCTGGTGGCCGACAAGAACGAGCAAGTCGTGTTCGAAGTCGCGCCCGATGCCACGAAGCAGGAAGTGAAAGCTGCAGTCGAGCTGCTGTTCAAGGTGGAAGTCAATTCCGTCAACGTGCTGGTCTCGAAGGGCAAAGCCAAGCGCTTTGGCCGCTTCATGGGCAAGCGCAAGGACGTGAAGAAGGCGTACGTCTGCCTGAAGCCCGGCCAGGAAATCAACTTTGAAGCGGAGGCCAAGTAATCATGGCAATCGTTAAAGTTAAGCCGACTTCGCCGGGCCGCCGTGCGATGGTCAAGGTGGTCAACAAGGATCTGCATAAGGGCAAGCCGTACGCACCGCTGCTCGACTCGCAATCCACGACCGCCGGCCGTAACAACAACGGTCACATCACCACCCGTCATAAGGGCGGTGGTCATAAGCATCACTATCGTGTCGTCGACTTCCGTCGCAACAAGGACGGCATTCCGGCAAAGGTCGAACGTCTTGAATACGATCCGAACCGTAGCGCGAACATCGCGCTGGTTCTGTACGCAGACGGCGAGCGCAAGTACATCATCGCTCCGAAGGGTGTGACGGTTGGCCAGCAACTGATGTCGGGTTCGGAAGCTCCGATCCGCGCAGGCAACACGCTGCCGATCCGCAACATTCCGGTCGGTACGACGATTCACTGCATCGAAATGCTGCCGGGCAAGGGCGCGCAAATGGCGCGTTCGGCTGGCACGTCGGCGATGCTGTTGGCTCGTGAAGGCATCTACGCACAGGTCCGCCTGCGCTCGGGTGAAATCCGCCGCGTTCACGTTGAATGCCGCGCGACGATTGGTGAAGTTGGCAACGAAGAGCACAGCCTCCGTCAAATCGGTAAGGCTGGCGCGAACCGCTGGCGCGGTATCCGCCCGACGGTGCGTGGCGTTGCAATGAACCCGGTCGATCACCCGCACGGTGGTGGTGAAGGCAAGACGGCTGCAGGTCGCGATCCGGTGAGCCCGTGGGGCACGCCTGCTAAGGGTTATCGCACCCGCAGCAACAAGCGCACGACGAGCATGATCGTCCAGCGCCGTCACAAGCGTTAAGGAGTAGGCAATGGCACGTTCTGTAAAAAAAGGTCCGTTCTGCGACGCCCATTTGCTGAAGAAAGTTGAGGCGGCAGCAGCTTCGCGGGATAAGAAGCCGATCAAAACCTGGTCGCGTCGCTCGACGATCCTCCCGGATTTCATCGGTCTGACGATCGCCGTTCACAACGGCCGTCAACACGTTCCGGTGTACATCTCGGAAAACATGGTCGGCCACAAGCTTGGCGAGTTCGCACTGACCCGTACGTTCAAGGGTCATGCAGCCGACAAGAAGGCTAAGAAATAAGGGGCTCATGATGGAAGTGAAAGCAATTCATCGCGGTGCCCGCATCTCGGCGCAGAAAACGCGCCTTGTGGCTGACCAGATCCGCGGTTTGCCGGTCGACAAGGCGCTGAACGTTTTGACGTTTTCGCCGAAGAAGGCTGCGGGAATCGTGAAAAAGGTCGTGCTGTCGGCGATCGCGAATGCGGAGCATAACGAAGGCGCCGATATCGATGAGCTCAAGATCACGAGCATCTACATCGACAAGGCTGCATCGCTCAAGCGTTTTACCGCGCGCGCTAAAGGCCGCGGTAACCGCATCGAGAAGCAATCCTGTCACATCACTGTGACGGTCGGGAATTAAGGGGTCATACGATGGGACAGAAAATTCATCCGACTGGCTTCCGTTTGGCCGTCAGCCGCAATTGGGCGTCGCGTTGGTACGCGAACAACAACAATTTCGCGGCGATGTTGCAGGAAGACATCGGTGTTCGTGAATACCTGAAGAAGAAGCTGAAGAACGCTTCGGTTGGTCGTGTCGTCATCGAGCGTCCGGCAAAAAACGCGCGCATCACGATTTATAGCTCGCGTCCGGGTGTGGTCATCGGTAAGAAGGGTGAGGATATCGAGCTGCTGAAGTCGGAACTGCAACGCCGCATGGGCGTTCCGGTCCACGTCAACATCGAAGAAATCCGCAAGCCGGAAACCGATGCGCAACTGATCGCGGATTCGATCACGCAACAGCTCGAGCGCCGGATTATGTTCCGCCGCGCGATGAAGCGTGCGATGCAAAACGCAATGCGTCTGGGTGCTCAAGGCATCAAGATCATGAGCGCTGGCCGCCTGAACGGTATCGAAATCGCTCGTACGGAATGGTATCGCGAAGGTCGCGTGCCGCTTCATACGCTGCGTGCTGATATCGACTACGCAACTTCGGAAGCGAAGACGACGTACGGCATCATCGGCGTGAAGGTGTGGGTCTACAAGGGCGATACGCTCGGCCGCAACGACGCACCGGTGGTTGAAGAAGTCGCCGAAGAAAAGCGTCCGCGCCGCAACGCACGTCCGGGTGGCGATCGCCGTCCGCGTCGCGATGGTGAAGGTGGTGGCCCGGCAGGTGCACGCCGTGGCGCTCCTCGTCGTGCTGGCGGTGCCGGCGACGGCGGGAAGACTGGAGAATAACGATGCTGCAACCGAAACGCAGAAAGTATCGCAAAGAGCAGAAGGGTCGTAACACCGGTATCGCTACCCGCGGCAACGCGGTGTCGTTCGGTGAGTTCGGCCTGAAGGCTATCGGTCGTGGTCGCTTGACCGCGCGCCAGATTGAAGCGGCACGTCGTGCAATGACGCGTCACATCAAGCGTGGTGGCCGCATCTGGATCCGCATCTTCCCGGACAAGCCGATCTCGCACAAGCCGGCTGAAGTACGTATGGGTAACGGTAAAGGTAATCCTGAGTACTACGTCGCAGAGATTCAACCGGGCAAGATGCTGTACGAAATGGACGGCGTAACCGAAGAGCTGGCACGCGAAGCGTTCCGTCTGGCTGCAGCTAAGCTGCCGCTCAAGACGACGTTTATCGTGCGTCAGCTCGGCGCCTAAGGAGCAAATGATGAAGGCTTCCGAACTTCACCAGAAAGATCAGGCCGCGCTCAACAAGGAGCTGTCGGACCTGTTGAAGGCGCAATTCGGCCTGCGCATGCAACTCGCGACCCAGCAGCTCACGAACACGAGCCAGCTGAAGAAGGTTCGTCGCGACATCGCACGTGTGCGGACCGTCCTGACTGAGAAGGCGAACCAGAAATGAACGATAGCGTAAAAACCTCGCTCAAGCGGACGCTGGTCGGCAAGGTCGTCAGCAACAAGATGGACAAGACGGTCACCGTGCTGGTTGAGCACCGCGTGAAGCACCCGATCTACGGCAAGTACGTTGTGCGTTCGAAGAAGTACCATGCGCACGACGATGCGAACACGTACAACGAGGGTGACCTCGTTGAAATCCAGGAAACACGTCCGATTTCGAAGACGAAAGCTTGGGTTGTGGCTCGCTTGGTCGAGGCTGCTCGCGTCATCTGACGCCGCAAAGTTGTAGAAGTAATTGAAATCGCAGTAAGTTTCGCTTGCAAGGCCGGGATTATTTGTTATAATCTCGGTCTTCCCTCTTTTATGGGAGCCCCGTCGCGGGCGAAGTTGGTGGGGGAAGCGGTCCAGGCGCCAGTCTGTTCCGAAGGATTCACCGGATTGCGATGGCGGGTTTCGTTTGCCGTCGCTGCTGTTCATACCCAAGCAGCCGATTGGCTGACGGGACCAAGACTGACCGGGTACGCCATGGTGGTGTGGCCGGATTAAGTTGGGAAAGATAAACCATGATCCAGACCGAAACTCGGCTTGAAGTGGCCGACAACACGGGTGCGCGTGAAGTCATGTGCATCAAGGTGCTCGGCGGCTCGAAGCGTCGTTATGCCAGCATTGGCGACATCATCAAGGTGACCGTCAAAGAAGCAACGCCGCGCGGGCGCGTGAAGAAAGGCGAAATTTACAACGCCGTGGTGGTTCGCACCGCCAAGGGCGTGCGCCGTCAGGACGGCTCGCTGATCAAGTTCGACGGCAACGCCGCTGTGTTGTTGAATGCCAAGCTCGAACCTATTGGCACCCGTATTTTCGGGCCTGTCACGCGCGAGTTGCGCAGCGAACGATTCATGAAGATCGTTTCGTTGGCACCTGAAGTGCTGTAAGGAGTCGCGATGAACAAGATTCGCAAGGGTGACGAAGTTATCGTCATCACCGGCAAAGATAAAGGCAAGCGCGGCGTCGTGCTGTCCGTTGGCGAAGGCAAAGTGATTGTCGAGGGTATCAACCTCGTCAAGAAACACGTCAAGCCGAACCCGATGAAGGGTACGACGGGCGGTGTGGAAGCCAAGACGATGCCGCTGCAAATTTCGAACGTCGCATTGGTCGACGCGAATGGCAAGGCGTCGCGTGTAGGCATCAAGGTCGAAGGAGACAAGAAAGTCCGTTTCCTTAAGACGACCGGTGCCGAGCTGAGCGCCTGACGCTGCGGAGTAAAAAAATGGCTCGTTTGCAAGAGTTTTACAAAGAGAAGGTTGTACCCGGCCTCATCGAGAAGTTCGGTTACAAGTCCGTGATGGAAGTGCCGCGCATCACCAAGATCACCCTGAACATGGGTCTTGGCGAAGCGGTTGCTGACAAGAAGATCATCGAAAACGCCGTTGGCGACCTGACGAAGATCGCAGGCCAGAAGCCGGTGATCACGAAGGCACGCAAGGCAATCGCTGGCTTCAAGATCCGTCAAGGCTATCCGATCGGTGCAATGGTCACGTTGCGTGGTCAGGCAATGTACGAATTTCTGGACCGTTTCGTGACGGTCGCGCTCCCCCGTGTGCGTGACTTCCGTGGCGTGTCGGGTCGTGCGTTCGATGGTCGCGGCAACTACAACATCGGTGTGAAAGAGCAGATCATTTTCCCCGAAATCGACTACGACAAGATCGACGCACTGCGTGGGCTGAACATCAGCATCACGACGACTGCGAAGACCGACGACGAAGCAAAGGCTCTGCTCGCCAGCTTCAAGTTCCCGTTCAGAAACTGAGGTTACCGTGGCTAAACTGGCACTGATCGAACGTGAAAAGAAGCGTGCTCGCCTGGCCGCTAAGTACGCTCCCAAGCGTGCTGAGCTGAAAGCGATTATCGGCGATATGAGCAAGTCGGACGAAGAGCATTACGCAGCACGTCTGGAACTGCAACAACTGCCGCGCAACTCTAACCCGACCCGTAAGCGCAACCGCTGCGCAATTACCGGTCGCCCGCGTGGCACGTTCCGTAAATTCGGGCTGGCGCGTAACAAGATTCGCGAAATCGCGTTCCGCGGCGAGATCCCTGGCCTGACCAAGGCGAGCTGGTAATAGGAGAAACGTAAATGAGCATGAGTGATCCTATCGCCGATATGCTGACTCGCATCCGCAATGCGCAGATGGTTGAGAAAGTCTCGGTGACTATGCCCTCGTCGAAAGTCAAGGTTGCGATTGCGCAGGTCCTGAAGGACGAAGGCTATATCGATGATTTCGCAGTGAAGTCCGAAGGTGCGAAGTCTGAATTGAACATCGTGTTGAAGTACTACGCTGGCCGCCCGGTCATCGAGCGCATTGAACGCGTTTCGAAGCCTGGTCTGCGTGTGTACCGCGGCCGTAACGACATCCCTGTGGTCATGAATGGCCTCGGCGTGGCAATCGTGTCGACGCCGAAGGGCGTGATGACGGACCGCAAGGCGCGCGCAACGGGCGTTGGCGGCGAAGTCATCTGCTACGTCGCTTAAGGCCGAAAGGAGAGAAACATGTCTCGAGTAGGTAAAAGCCCGGTCGCGCTGCAAGGCGCCGAAGTGGCCCTGAGCGACGATCGCATTACCGTCAAGGGCCCGCTGGGTACGATTTCGCAGGCTGCTAACAGCCTCGTGAAGGTGGTGAACGACAACGGCACGCTGAAGTTCGAGCCGGTTGACGAAAGCCGCGAAGCGAATGCGATGTCGGGCACGATGCGCGCACTGGTTGCGAACATGGTGAACGGCGTGACGAAGGGTTTCGAGCGCAAGCTGACGCTGGTTGGCGTTGGTTACCGCGCACAAGCGCAAGGCGACAAGCTGAATCTGTCGCTGGGTTTCTCGCACCCCGTGGTGCACCAGATGCCGGAAGGCGTCAAGGCTGAAACCCCGACGCAAACCGAAATCGTGATCAAGGGGATCAATAAGCAACAAGTTGGCCAGGTCGCTGCAGAAGTGCGCGGCTATCGCCCGCCGGAGCCCTACAAGGGCAAGGGTGTGCGTTACGCCAACGAGGTTGTGATCCTCAAAGAAACGAAGAAGAAGTAAGGGTGCGCAATCATGGATAAGACTCAATCTCGCCTGCGCCGCGCTCGTCAGACGCGTATCAAGATCGCTGAGCTGCAGGTCGCGCGTCTCGCCGTGCATCGCACGAACACGCACATCTATGCGCAAGTGTTCTCGCCGTGCGGCACCAAGGTGCTCGCCAGCGCGTCGACGCTCGAGGCCGAAGTGCGTGCGCAACTGGCTGATCAAACGGGCAAGGGCGGCAACGTCGCCGCTGCTACGCTGATCGGCAAGCGCATCGCAGAAAAGGCTAAGGCTGCCGGCATCGAATCCGTCGCCTTCGACCGTTCGGGTTTCCGTTACCACGGCCGCGTGAAAGCGCTGGCTGATGCGGCGCGCGAAGCCGGACTCAAGTTCTAAGGGAAGAATTCGTCATGGCAAAGATGCAAGCGAAAGTTCAGGCTGACGAACGCGACGACGGCCTTCGTGAAAAAATGATTTCGGTCAACCGCGTGACCAAGGTCGTGAAGGGTGGCCGGATTCTCGGTTTCGCCGCACTGACCGTGGTTGGCGACGGTGATGGCCGCGTCGGTATGGGCAAGGGCAAGGCGAAGGAAGTGCCGGTCGCTGTTCAGAAGGCGATGGAACAGGCTCGCCGCAACATGTTCAAGGTGCCGCTCAAGAACGGTACCCTGCAACACGAAGTGCACGGTAAGCACGGCGCATCGATGGTCCTCCTGGCCCCGGCCAAGGACGGTACCGGTGTGATCGCTGGCGGCCCGATGCGCGCAGTGTTCGACGTGATGGGCGTGCAGAACGTTGTGGCCAAGAGCCACGGTTCGACGAACCCGTACAACCTCGTTCGTGCAACGCTCGACGGTCTGCGCAAGCAGTCCACGCCGGGCGACATCGCGGCGAAGCGCGGCAAGTCCGTCGAAGATATTCTGGGCTAAGGTGGACACCATGTCTGATAAAACTGTCAAGGTCCAGCTCGTCAAGAGCCTGATCGGCACCCGTGAAACGCACCGTGCAACGGTGCGTGGCTTGGGCCTGCGCCGACTCAACTCGGTTAGCGAGTTGCAGGACACGCCGGCTGTGCGCGGCATGATCAACAAGGTTTCGTACCTCGTTAAGGTCATCAGCTAAGCGGCTGACCAGGACTCAAGGAGTTGATAATGGAATTGAATAACCTGAAGCCGGCTGAAGGCGCGAAGCACGCAAAGCGTCGCGTTGGTCGCGGCATCGGCTCCGGCCTCGGCAAAACCGCTGGCCGTGGTCACAAGGGTCAGAAGTCGCGTTCGGGCGGCTTTCACAAGGTTGGCTTCGAAGGCGGTCAAATGCCGCTGCAACGTCGCCTGCCGAAGCGTGGCTTCACCTCGCTGACGAAGGAATTCGTCGGTGAAGTGCGTCTCTCGGATCTGGAAAAGCTGCCGGTCGACGAAATCGATCTGCTGGCTCTGAAGCAAGCCGGCCTGGTCGGCGAGCTGATCAAGAGCGCCAAGATCATCGCGACGGGCGAGCTCAAGCGCAAGGTCGTTGTGAAGGGTCTGGGTGCGACGAAGGGTGCGCGCGCTGCTATTGAAGCAGCCGGCGGCTCTTTTGCCGAGTAACGTGCAAGTTATTTGCCGTCACTAGCATTTGCATCGGAGAAGGTACTTGGCTAACAGCCCGAGTCTCGCAAAACCCGGTCGCGGCGCGGCGAAGTTCGGCGATCTGCGTCGGCGAGCAGTGTTCCTGCTGCTGGCGCTGATCGTCTACCGTATCGGCGCGCATATTCCGGTGCCGGGTATTGACCCGGACCAGCTGGCAAAGTTGTTCCAAAGCCAGTCGGGCGGCATCCTTGGCATGTTCAACATGTTCTCGGGTGGCGCACTTTCGCGGTTCACGATTTTTGCGCTGGGGATCATGCCGTATATTTCGGCGTCGATCATCATGCAGTTGCTGGCAATTGTCTCGCCGCAGCTCGAAGCGCTGAAAAAAGAAGGGCAGGCAGGTCAACGGAAGATTACGCAGTACACGCGTATCTTTACGGTCCTGCTGGCAACGTTCCAGGCCTTCGGCATTGCCGTGGCGCTGGAAAATCAGCCTGGTCTCGTGATCGACCCGGGGATGGTTTTTCGTTTGACGACGGTCGTGACGCTGGTGACCGGCACGATGTTCCTGATGTGGCTAGGTGAGCAGATCACGGAACGCGGGCTTGGCAACGGTATCTCGATCATTATTTTCGGTGGGATTGCAGCGGGTTTCCCGAATGCGATCGGTGGTCTTGTTTCGCTGGT
The DNA here is from genome assembly GCF_004339745.1 of Paraburkholderia sp. BL9I2N2. Lineage (GTDB taxonomy): Bacteria > Pseudomonadota > Gammaproteobacteria > Burkholderiales > Burkholderiaceae > Paraburkholderia. The sequence goes on from NZ_SMGP01000001.1 coordinate 4,660,123, forward strand.
GCAAACCGGTTCGATGAGCCCGATATCCGCGATTATCGTCGTCGCGCTGATTGCTGCTGTGACGTATCTGGTGGTGTTCATCGAACGCGGCCAGCGCAAGATTCTTGTGAACTACGCAAAGCGGCAAGTCGGTAACAAGATTTACGGCGGACAGTCTTCGCATCTGCCGTTGAAGCTGAACATGTCGGGCGTGATTCCGCCGATCTTTGCATCGTCGATCATTCTCTTCCCGGCAACTATCCTGAACTGGTTTAGTTCGGGGTCGCGTACCGGCTGGTTCGCAGACACGTTGCACAACGTGGCCGAAGCCCTCAAGCCCGGTCAACCCGTGTACGTGTTGCTGTACGCGTTGGCGATCGTTTTCTTCTGTTTCTTCTACACCGCACTGGTGTTCAACAGCAGAGAGACGGCCGACAACCTGAAAAAGAGTGGCGCTTTCGTCCCAGGCATCCGCCCGGGCGATCAAACGGCGCGATATATCGACCGCATCCTCACGCGTCTGACGCTGGCCGGTGCGATCTACATCGTGTTTGTTTGTCTGCTGCCCGAGTTTTTGGTGCTGCGCTGGAACGTGCCGTTTTATTTTGGTGGAACGTCGCTGCTGATCATTGTCGTCGTCACAATGGATTTCATGGCGCAGGTGCAGTCGTACGTTATGTCGCAACAGTATGAATCGCTGCTGAAGAAAGCTAATTTCAAAGGCGGCGGCGTCCCGATGCGTTGAAAGGACTTATGGCCAAAGACGATGTTATCCAGATGCAGGGTGAAGTCATCGAAAACCTGCCTAACGCTACCTTCAGGGTGAAGCTGGAAAACGGCCATGTCGTATTGGGACACATATCCGGGAAGATGCGGATGCACTACATCCGAATCTTGCCGGGCGACAAGGTGACGGTTGAATTGACGCCTTACGATCTGTCGCGTGCGCGGATCGTGTTCCGGGCGAAGTGATTTGAAAAAAGGGTAATATCATGAAAGTGATGGCATCGGTTAAGCGCATTTGCCGCAATTGCAAGATCATCAAGCGCAAAGGCGTTGTGCGCGTGATTTGCAGCTCTGATCCGCGCCACAAACAGCGTCAAGGCTGAACGCCGCGCTTTTGCTTGCGCTTTTTGTTTGAGGAAAAACAATGGCTCGTATCGCAGGGGTTAACATCCCGAATCACCAGCATACCGAAATCGGCCTGACGGCTATTTACGGTATCGGCCGCACGCGCTCGCGCGACATTTGCGTCGCTGCTGGTGTGGCATTTTCGAAGAAGGTCAAAGACCTGAACGACGCAGACCTCGAAAAGCTGCGTGAAGAAGTCGGCAAGTTCATCGTTGAAGGCGATCTGCGCCGTGAAACGACGATGAACATCAAGCGCCTGATGGATCTCGGCTGCTACCGTGGCGTTCGGCATCGTAAGGGCTTGCCCCTGCGCGGCCAACGTACGCGTACGAATGCCCGTACGCGCAAGGGTCCGCGTCGTGCAGCGCAATCGCTGAAGAAGTAAGCGGAACTGACAGTTACAGGAAAACGTAATGGCTAAGGCTTCGAACAACTCCGCGGCGCAACGCGTTCGCAAGAAGGTCAAGAAGAACGTCGCCGAGGGCGTGGTTCACGTTCACGCGTCGTTCAACAACACCATCATCACGATCACCGATCGTCAAGGCAATGCACTTGCTTGGGCAACGTCGGGTGGTCAGGGCTTCAAGGGTTCGCGTAAATCGACCCCGTTTGCAGCCCAGGTGGCAGCCGAATCGGCTGGCCGCGTGGCGATGGAATACGGCGTGAAGAACCTCGAAGTGCGGATCAAGGGCCCCGGTCCTGGCCGTGAGTCGGCGGTGCGCGCGTTGCATGGTCTTGGCATCAAGATCACCGCGATCTCCGACGTGACCCCGGTCCCGCACAACGGCTGCCGTCCGCCGAAGCGTCGTCGTATCTAAGACGCTAGTATTGCTTGCGCCTGTTGCCGCCCTGCGCGGCGGCAGGCTGCTTGCGCTATTGAATTGACTAAGCCCACCGTTCGGCCCAAAGGGTTCGGACTAGCGCGAGTGCACGCATTCGCGTGATTAATCATTGAAGGAATCAACGTGGCACGTTATATCGGCCCTAAGGCCAAGCTGTCCCGCCGTGAAGGCACTGACCTTTTCCTGAAGAGCGCCCGTCGTTCGCTCGCTGACAAGTGCAAGCTTGACAGCAAGCCCGGCCAACACGGCCGCACCTCGGGCGCACGTACGTCCGACTACGGCACGCAGCTGCGCGAAAAGCAAAAAGTGAAGCGCATCTACGGCGTCCTCGAGCGTCAATTCCGTCGTTACTTCGCTGAAGCCGACCGCCTGAAGGGCAACACGGGTGAAAACCTGCTGCAGTTGCTCGAATCGCGTCTGGATAACGTCGTGTATCGCATGGGCTTCGGCTCGACGCGCGCTGAAGCACGTCAGCTCGTGAGCCACAAGGCGATCGTCGTGAACGGCGTGGTGTCGAACATCCCGTCGATGCAAGTGAAGGCAGGCGACGTCGTCGCGGTGCGCGAAACGAAGAAGAAGCAGGCGCGGATTCTCGAAGCACTGTCGCTGGCTGAGCAAGGCGGTCTGCCGAGCTGGGTCGCTGTCGATTCGAAGAAGTTCGAAGGCACGTTCAAGCAGAAGCCGGAACGCAGCGACATCGCTGGCGATATCAACGAAAGCCTGATCGTCGAATTGTATTCGCGGTAATCGGATTAACGGCCGGGGCACCCTGATTGCGCTGAGCAAGGGGGCGCCTCGGCTGTTTATTTTCAGGTTGTTACCGGTCAGCCTTATCGGTGTAACGAGCCGAGGGTATTGAAAAGGAAAACCTATGCAAACCAGTTTGTTGAAGCCCAAGATCATCGCTGTTGAATCGCTTGGTGAGAGCCATGCGAAAGTGGTCATGGAACCGTTTGAACGCGGTTACGGCCACACCTTGGGTAACGCGCTCCGGCGCGTGCTGCTGTCGTCGATGGTGGGCTACGCGCCGACCGAAGTGACGATCGCAGGCGTCGTACATGAGTATTCGACGCTCGACGGTGTGCAAGAGGATGTGGTCAACCTGTTGTTGAACCTGAAGGGCGTGGTCTTCAAGCTGCATAACCGTGATGAAGTAACGGTTACGCTGCGCAAGGAAGGCGAAGGCGTTGTCACCGCTGGCGACATCGAACTCGCGCACGATTGCGAAGTGATCAACCCGGATCACGTGATTGCGCATCTGTCGAAGGGCGGCAAGCTCGACGTGCAGATCAAGGTCGAGAAAGGCCGCGGCTATGTGCCGGGCAACGTACGTCGTTACGGCGAAGAGTCGGCCAAGATCATCGGCCGTATCGTGCTGGACGCGTCGTTCTCGCCGGTTCGCCGCGTGAGCTACGCCGTTGAAAGCGCTCGCGTCGAACAGCGTACCGACCTCGACAAGCTCGTGATGAACATCGAAACCAACGGTGTGATTTCGCCGGAAGAAGCGATCCGTCAATCGGCGCGCATTCTGGTCGATCAACTGTCGGTCTTCGCTGCACTGGAAGGCACCGAAGCAACGGCTGAAGCGCCGTCGCGTGCGCCGCAGATCGATCCGATCCTGCTGCGTCCGGTCGATGATCTCGAACTGACGGTTCGTTCCGCGAACTGCCTGAAGGCCGAGAACATTTACTACATCGGCGACCTGATCCAGCGCACGGAAAACGAGCTGCTGAAGACGCCGAATCTGGGTCGCAAGTCGCTGAACGAAATCAAGGAAGTACTGGCGTCGCGTGGTTTGACGCTCGGCATGAAACTCGAAAACTGGCCGCCGGCAGGGTTGGACAAGTAAGTCGACAAGTAATCCCGGGACAGAACCCGTCGCTGCACTGGCAAAGACGCGGATTTTCCTTTAAAATCCGCGTCTTGTCTTTTTTACTACCGGCCCGTGCACTCGCTACCATTGGGAAACCGCAGGTAGTTCGAGCGCGATAGAAGAGCTGGACCAAAACTCTGAATCGAAGGAATTAACATGCGTCACCGTCATGGTTTGCGGAAACTGAACCGCACGAGCAGCCACCGTCTGGCAATGCTCCGTAATATGTCCAATTCGCTGATCGAGCACGAAGTCATCAAGACCACGCTGCCGAAGGCGAAAGAACTCCGTAAGGTTGTCGAGCCGCTGATCACGCTCGGCAAGAAGCCGTCGCTGGCAAATCGTCGTCTGGCGTTTAACCGCCTGCGCGATCGTGACTCGGTCACGAAGCTGTTCGAAGTTCTGGGTCCGCGTTACGCTACCCGTCCGGGCGGCTACCTGCGCGTTCTGAAGTTCGGCTTCCGCGTCGGCGACAACGCTCCGATGGCACTGGTCGAACTGCTCGATCGTCCGGAAGTTGAAGAAGTTGAAGTGCAAGAAGCTGAGTAAGCTTCCTCGCATCCAAAAAAAAGCCAGGCGCCAAGCCTGGCTTTTTTGTTTATAGCGCCAGAACGCAATGGTTGCGGCCATTTGCCGCGTGGCCGCTGCAGAGCCCTCAGCGGTCGGACAAGGCTAGGTGATACGATATCGGCACCTGAATCGTGCCTTTGCCGGAGCCATCTGTGAGCGTGAATGTGACCTTGATTCTGACAACGGTGCCGGATGCGGCCGTGGCTCAGAAGCTTGCCGCAGATGCCTTGGTCGCGCGGCTATGCGCCTGTGCCACGCAGTTAGGCACCGTGCAGTCCAGCTATCACTGGCAGGGCGCGATCGAAACAGCGCAGGAAATCCAGTTGCTGTTCAAGACCAGCGCGGCACGCGCGCTCGAACTCGAGCAGTACATTCAGGCTCACCATCCCTACGACACGCCGGAAATCCTCTCATGGCAAGCGACGGCATCGGCCGCGTACGGCCAGTGGATCACTGCTGAAACCCAACGTCCTCTTCATGTTTAACGGCCTCGATCGGCGCGCGCGCAATGCACTGCGCACCGTATTCTTCCTGCTTGGTTGCCTGATCTTCGCGCAGTTCGGCACGCTCGCCCGCGCGGCGGACGATTTTCTCGATCCTGCGGTCGCGTTCAAATTCAGCGCGTCGGAGAAACCCGGCGAAGTCGACGTGACCTACAAAATCGCGGATGGCTACTACATGTATCGTGAGCGCTTCGCCTTCGCGACGCGCAACGGCACGACCACGATCGGCGAGCCGCAATTGCCGGCTGGCCACGTCAAGTTCGATCAGACCTTTAACAAGAACGTCGAGACGTATCGGAACGAACTGACGATCCGGATTCCCGTTAAACAGGCGGCCGGACCGTTCGACCTGGCGGTGACGTCGCAGGGCTGTGCTGATGCCGGCATCTGCTATCCGCCGATGGAGCGCGTGTATCACGTGAGCGGCGCGGCTCTGCAGTCGGCCGGCAGCGCGGCTGACGCCGGCGCCGAAGTTGCGCAGAAATCCGCTGCCGCGGCCACCTCGTGGTACGACCGCGCCACCAGCGCAGACTACGCGCAGTCGCTGCTGCAAGGCGGTGGTTTCTTCGCGATCGTCGGACTCTATTTCGTCGCCGGCGCCGTGCTCAGTCTGCTCCCGTGTTCGTACCCAATGATTCCGATTCTCTCTGCGATCATCATCGGCGAAGGTGCGCGCGTGACGCGTGCACGTGGATTCGCACTGTCGCTGGCCTATGTGATCGGCATGGCGCTTGTGTACACGGCGCTCGGCATCGCTGCCGCGCTGGTCGGGCAGAGTCTCGGCGCGTGGCTGCAAAACCCTTGGGTGCTTGGCGCTTTTGGCGTCCTGTTGGCCATTTTCGCGCTGACCCTGATTGCAGGTTTCGACATTGCGCTGCCGCAGCGTTGGCAGGACGGCGTCTCGCGTGCATCGACCGGGCGCTCCGGGGGCAAGTTTGCGGCCGTTGCCGTGATGGGCGCGCTGTCCGCGTTGGTGGTCGGCGCCTGCATGACCGCACCGCTCTTCGCGGTGCTGGCGTTCATCGCGCATACAGGCGACGCCGTGCTCGGCGGTGCGGCGCTGTTTTCGATGGGATTGGGATTGGGCGCGCCGCTGCTGATCCTCGGTCTAGGCGCGGGCACACTGCTGCCGCGCGCCGGCGCATGGATGGACAGCGTCAAGGTGTTCTTCGGCGTCGTGCTGCTTGCGGCCGCCCTGTGGATCGTCTGGCCGGTGCTCGGCGCGACTGCGACGATGCTACTGAGCGCGCTCTGGCTGCTGATCGCCGCGGCCTCCCTCGGCTTGTTCTCGGCACCCACAGCGGAGGCTTCCGTGTGGCGCCGGCTCGGGCGAGGCATCGGTGCAGCATTTGCCATCTGGGCGGCGGTCCTGCTGGTCGGGCTGGCGGCGGGCTCATCCGATCCGCTGCGCCCGCTTGCGGTGTTGGCGGCGCGTGGCGGAGAAGCGGGCGTCGCGAACACTTCGAATAAGCCGGACAGCGAGCCGCAGAGCGATTTGACGTTCGCCCCGGTCCGTTCATCGAATGAACTCGACCAGGCCGTCAAAACGGCTGCACAGCCCGCCATGCTCGATTTTTACGCGGACTGGTGCGTCAGCTGCAAAGAGATGGAGAAATTCACCTTCAGCGATCCGCGTGTTCAAGCGAAATTGAAGCAGATGAACCTGTTGCGCGCCGACGTGACCGCCAACAATGTCGACGATCAGATGCTGCTCAAGCGCTTCAGTTTGTTCGGGCCACCGGGGATCATCTTTTTCGATCAGAGTGGCAAGGAGGTGCTGCGCGTCGTCGGCTACGAGTCCGCGGATAAATTTTTGCGCAGTCTGGATCGGGTGAACGCGCCGGGTGCGTAACGCAAACCGGCGGTTCGTCACGGCGCCGGGCGGCGCGTCGCCTTACTTCTGCGAGCGCAAAATCCGCGCGGCATCCAACGCGAAATAGGTCAGCACGCCGTCCGCGCCCGCCCGCTTGAAGGCAAGCAGCGATTCCATCATCGCCTTGTCGTGATCGAGCCAGCCGTTCTGCGCGGCCGCCTTCAGCATCGCGTACTCGCCACTCACCTGATACACATAGGTCGGGAACTGGAACTCGTCCTTCACGCGACGCACGATATCGAGATACGGCATGCCGGGCTTGACCATCACCATGTCCGCGCCTTCGTTGATGTCCGCTTGCACTTCGCGCAGCGCCTCATTCGAATTGGCCGGATCCATCTGGTAAGTCATCTTGTTGCTCTTGCCGAGGTTCGTCGCGGAACCGACGGCGTCGCGGAACGGGCCGTAAAACGCCGACGCGAACTTGGCCGCATAAGCCATGATCCGCGTATGGATATGGTCTTCGCTCTCGAGCATTTCGCGGATCGCGCCAATGCGGCCGTCCATCATGTCCGAAGGCGCAACGATGTCGACGCCGGCTTCAGCCTGCGCGCGCGCCTGTTCGACCAGAATCTCGACGGTCTCGTCGTTGATCACATAGCCGGTTTCGTCGAGCACGCCGTCCTGACCGTGGCTCGTGTAGGGATCGAGCGCCACGTCGGTGAGCACGCCCAGCCCGGGGAAGTTCTTTTTGAGTTCGCGAACCGCGCGCGGAATCAAACCGGCCGGGTTGGTCGCTTCGCGGCCATCGGGCGTTTTCAGCGACGGCTCGATCGCCGGGAACAGCGACAGCACGGGCACGCCCAGTTCGACGCATTGTTCAGCCACGCCCATCAGCAGATCGACCGACACGCGCTCGACGCCCGGCATCGACGGCACGGCTTGCCGCACGTTGGTGCCTTCGACGATAAAGACGGGATAAATCAGATCGTTGGTGGTGAGGATGTTTTCCCGCATCAGACGGCGCGAGAAGTCGTCGCGGCGCATGCGGCGCGGACGGTAGTGCGGATAGAAGCTCATAGCGAATCGAAGAAACGTGGATGTGTGGAGTGGACAAGTAACGCCTGCCTCCGCTGCCGGAAACTTTTCGAGACAATGGTATATCATACCGATCGAGCAAGGCGCCTTGCGCTGACCTCCCCGCTTCTCCTCCCTGAGCGGGTGCCTGTCGTTTTTCGATTAGGCTGTTTGACCCGCCGTTAAAGCGGCGGGTTTTTTTATGGGCGGCCGGAATGGCGTTTTTGCCTTGTCCGGCGATGTTCGCCTCGCTTACTGAGCGACGTCCGTTTCGCCCTTCGCCTCGGGGATCAGCCAGCTTTCGATCAGCTCGTGCGCTTCGTCGATGCCGACGCGTTTGAGCGCCGAGAACAGCTGGGCGGTTAGTTCGCCCTGGTAGCCGGCGGTGCGATACTCAGCCAGACCTTTCTGGGTCGCGCGCAGCGCGTTCACGCTTTCCTGACGCGTCAATTTGTCGCATTTGGTCAGGAGCGTGTGGATCGGCTTGCCGGTCGGCGCGAACCACTCGATCATGCGGCGGTCCAGATCGGTCAGCGGGCGGCGTGAATCCATCATCAGGATCATGCCGCGCAATTGCGAGCGCGATTGCAGGTAGGTGGACAGCAGCGCTTCCCAGTGCGCCTTGGCCGCGCCCGGCACTTCCGCGTAGCCGTAGCCCGGCAGGTCGACCAGGTGCGCGGTCGGCTCGTCCGCCTTGCCCACCGAAAAGTAATTGATATGCTGCGTGCGTCCCGGCGTCTTACTGGCGAACGCCAATCGCTTCTGATTGCACAGAATATTAATGGCCGTCGACTTGCCTGCGTTCGAGCGTCCCGCAAAGGCGATCTCGGGTTGCGAAGTGGCCGGCAGATCACGCAAGTGATTGACGGTCGTGAAAAAGCGGGATTGGTGGAGCAGGAAGGACATGATCAGGCCAGGATTCGAGACGCCGGGGAACCCGGAGTGGGGACGGGTCAAGCCCGACTGGCGTCTTAGCGATTAGCGAGTTATTGTACAATACGATGGTTTACTGAAAACCTGAGGGGGCCAGCCCACGTGCCTTGGCGGCTCCTGGCGGTCACTCGGTCGCCGTCGTATTTTGCAAAACCTTCAAGAAAAACGCCGGGCCTGGCGCGAAGCGGCAGGTTTGGGGGCGCTCTAAAAATCCCACAAGACGAGACAGGGTGTGCGAATGAATCGACTGAGCAAGACTCTGATGGTGCTTCATGTAGCGGCAGGTCTTTCAGGTTTGGCAATTCAGGCACGAGCAGCAGAACCGGCAAAGCCGGACGTCAATCGGGGGCAGGCAATCGCGGTGCAGGTGTGCGCGTCATGTCACGGGGCAGACGGCAACAGTGCCGGCGGCGCGTATCCGAAGCTGGCGGGCCAGCACCCTGAGTATCTCGTCAAGCAACTCAAGGACTTCAAGACCCAGTCGGGTGCCAAGCAGCCAGCGCGCAACAATGCGATCATGGCGGGCATGGCGGCGGCACTGTCCGATCAGGATATGGTCAACGTCGCAGCTTATTTCGCGGCGCAGACCCAGAAGCCGGGCTACGCGCACAACAAGGACACCGTGCCGCTCGGCCAGAAGATTTATCGCGGCGGCATTGCCGACAAGGGCGTGCCGGCGTGCGCAAGCTGCCACGGGCCGACCGGGCAAGGGATTCCGTCGCAGTATCCACGGCTGTCGGGGCAGTGGGCGGAATACACGGTGGCGCAGTTGACCGCGTTCACGCAAGGTCTTGGCGCACGTAACAACAACGAGGCGATGCATGCTATTGCAACGCGTCTGTCGGACAACGAGATCAAGGCTGTAGCCGATTACATCGCGGGCTTGCACTAGGAAGTCCGCACGCAAGTGCAACCGGCCCGGCGAGGCCGGTACAAAACAAGAAAAGGGTGAGGGCGTCGTGCCTACGACAGCCCTTCACCCTTTTTTGCTGTTCAGTCGGAGTATGAATGAGCGTCACCACGTCGGGTTTGCAGTCGAAGTCGGGCAATCGCGTCATGCGCAGCGTCGTCGAAGTCTTGAGTTCGATGCGTTTTGCCATTTCGTTGCTCGTGATTCTGTCGATCGCCAGCATCATCGGCACCGTCCTCACGCAGGACGATCCGTATCCCAACTACGTCAATCAGTTCGGCCCCTTCTGGGCAGACATCTTCCGCTCGCTGAGCCTGTACACGGTGTACAGCTCGTGGTGGTTCATGCTGATTCTCGGCTTCCTGATGGTGTCGGTGTCGCTGTGCGTGATCCGCAATGCGCCGAAAATGGTCGCCGACGCGAAGAGCTGGAAGGACAGGGTTCGCGAAGGCAGCCTGCGCGCCTTCCATCACAAGGGCGAATTCGCGGTGCATGCCTCCCGCGCGCAGACCGCGACGTTGCTCGCCAAGCTCTCGGCGAAGCTCGGCTACAAGTTCGTCACGCGAGAGTCCGAAGGCGCGACCTTGATCGCCGCCAAGCGCGGCGCCTTGACCAAGTTCGGCTACATCTCTGCTCACATTGCGATCGTGGTGATTTGTCTCGGCGGCCTGCTGGACAGCAATCTGCCGATCAAGCTGCAAATGTGGCTGTTCGACAAGTCGCCGATCCGCGCCAACACGGTGATCAACGACATCACGCCGGACCATCGCCTGTCACAGTCCAATCCGACGTTCCGCGGCTACGCGTGGGTGCCGGAAGGCCAGCACGTGTCCACGGCGATCCTCAACCAGCCGGACGGCTCGCTGATTCAGGACCTGCCGTTTTCGATCGAACTGAACAAGTTCATCGTCGATTACTACTCGACGGGCATGCCGAAGCTGTTCGCGAGCGACATCGTGGTGGTGGATCACAAGACCGGCGCGCGCGTTCCTGCGCGCGTCGAAGTGAACAAGCCGTTCACCTACGACGGCGTATCGATTTATCAGTCGAGCTTCCAGGACGGCGGCTCGCAGATGCAGATGACGGCCTACCCGATGAGCGGCGCGAGCGCGAAGACCGCACCGTTCGGCGGCACGATCGGCGGCAATGCGCCGTTGGGCACGGCCACGCCGCTCGCCGACGGCCAGACGGTCGAATTCACAGATTTCCGCGCGATCAACGTCGAAAACATCCAGAACGGCAGCGGCCAGACCGACGCCCGCGGCGTCGCGGCGCAGCGCACGCTGAAGGAAGCGTTCGACGAGCGCCTCGGCTCCGGCGCGAAGACCTCGAAGCCGCTCGATCTGCACAACGTCGGCCCGTCGGTGCAATACAAGGTGCGCGACAAGGACGGCCAGGCGCGCGAGTACAACAACTACATGCTGCCGGTCGACGTATCCGGCGAAAAGATGTTCCTCGCCGGCATGCGCGTCAATCCGGACGATCCGTTCCGCTACCTGCGCATTCCCGCCGACAACGGTGGCACCGTCAAGGAATGGATGAACCTGCGCGCCACGCTCGAGGATCCGGCCATGCGCGCCTCGGCGGCTCACCGTTTCGCGCTGCGCTCGGTGCCCGGTTCGAACGCGGAATTGCAACAGCATCTCGAAGAAAGCGCGCTGCGAGTGCTGACCCTTTTTGCGGGTGCGGACAACGGCATCAAGATGCCGAACGGCCAGACGGTCGGCGGCTTCCAGGCTATTGCCGGTTTTATCGACCATTCGGTGCCGAAGGGCGAGCAGGAAAAGGCCGCCGGCCTGCTGTTGCGCATGCTCGAAGGCGCGACGTGGGACCTGTATCAACTGTCCCGCCAGCAACTCGGCGAGCCCGAGGCGCCGGCCAATCCGGACGCCAGCCGTTTCATCCAAAGCTCGATCAACGCGATTTCCGACAGCTTTTTGTATGGATCGCCGGTCTATTTACAGCTTGACTCATTCAAGCAGGTGCAAGCTTCGGTATTTCAGTTGACGCGCGCGCCGGGCAAAAAAGTCGTGTATCTTGGCAGCCTGCTCCTCGTGTTGGGCATCTTTTCGATGTTCTACGTCCGCGAACGGCGCCTCTGGTTCTGGCTTAAAGACACCGAGCACGGCACGAACGTCGTGATGGCGATGTCGAGCGCGCGCAAGACGCTCGACTTCGAGAAAGAGTTCGTCCAGACGCGCGACGCGGTAGGCGCCGCGTTGGGCGCCAAACTCGTTGAAGCACCCGACGCCGCCGGCGCCTCCGCTCAATCCGGCAACGCCGGCGCGCCGTCCGCAAGCTCACAAGATTCGACCCGGTAAGATCATGGACTTGACTCAGGTTTCCCAATCTCCCTCTTCGCGGCCCCAAAAGGCGCTGGCAGGCGAGTCACTCAACATCGGCGAGTACGACGAACGGCCGTTCCTGAAGCGGCTCGGCGTCGTCGACTGGCTGTTTGCCCTCGCGATGGTCGCGGGCGCCGGGTTCGCGCTGTCGCGCTATCACCCGTTCATGAATTACTACGACAAGCTGGTGCTCTGCTGCGCGGTGCCGGTTTTCGTGGTGCTCGGCTGGCGCTGGAAACCGGTGCGTCCGCTGATGGTGGGCATCGCGGCGCTGTCGCTGCTGGCCATCCAGATCTATCACGGCGATCTCAGCCGCGCGGATAACGCCTTCTTCCTCAAGTATTTCCTGTCGAGCCAGTCCGCAATTCTGTGGATGAGCGCGCTCTTCGTGTTCGCCACCGTCTTCTACTGGATCGGCCTGCTGTCGCGCTCGCCGACCGGCGCCGCGATTGGCTCGAAAATGACGTGGGCGGCAGTGGTGATGGGCTTTGTCGGCCTGATGGTGCGCTGGTACGAGTCGTACCTGATCGGCGCGGACGTCGGCCATATTCCTATCTCGAACCTGTACGAAGTGTTCGTGCTGTTCAGCCTGATCACCGCGCTTTTCTATCTGTACTACGAGCAGCACTACAACACCCGTGCGCTTGGCGCGTTCGTGCTGCTGGTGATCAGCGCCGCGGTCGGTTTCCTGATGTGGTACTCGGTGGCGCGTGACGCGCAGCAGATCCAGCCGCTGGTTCCGGCGCTGCAAAGCTGGTGGATGAAGATTCACGTGCCGGCGAACTTTATCGGCTATGGCAGCTTCGCGTTGTCGGCCATGGTGGCTGTCGCGTACCTGTCGAAGGAGCGCGGCGTGCTGGCCGATCGCCTGCCGGCGCTCGAAGTGCTCGACGACGTGATGTACAAGTCGATCGCCGTCGGTTTCGCTTTCTTCACGATCGCGACGATTCTCGGCGCGCTGTGGGCCGCTGAAGCCTGGGGCGGCTACTGGAGCTGGGACCCGAAGGAAACGTGGGCGCTGATCGTCTGGCTGAACTATGCGGCGTGGCTGCACATGCGTCTGATGAAGGGGCTGCGTGGCGCGGTCGCGGCATGGTGGGCGCTGACCGGCCTGCTGGTGACGACCTTCGCCTTCCTCGGCGTCAATATGTTCCTGTCGGGCCTGCATAGTTACGGCAAGCTGTAAGATCTGCCGTTCTGAACCGACTCAAAACCGCCGTGTGCTTCGCACCGGCGGTTTTTTTACGGCCAATGGAATATTGGCTGCCTCCAGAGTGTTCGCCCTGACAGTACCCATGGATGGCTGAAAGACGGACGCCCGGACGAGCGATCATCAATATGGCCCCTTAAGATGCATAGACCGATGGGCCGGCAAGGAGCAGCACGATGTGGATCAAGCGTAGCGACAGAATTCAACTCACTGGCGACGACATTGCGCGCAGCGAAATCACGCCGCAGCGCGTTTTCCAGAACCGGCGGCGCGTGTTGCAGGCGGCCGGCGCGGTGGCGCTCGGCAGTCTGATCGGGGTGAACGGCGAGGCGCTGGCGGCTTATACGTCGCCGGACCCGAAAGCGCAAAAGCTGGCGGCGAAGACCAACCCCAAATTCGTCGCGCTCGACAAGATCACGCCGTACAAGGACATCACCACGTACAACAACTTCTACGAGTTCGGCACCGACAAGGCCGATCCCGCGCACAATGCCGGGACGCTGCGGCCGCACCCGTGGAAGGTGAGCGTCGAGGGTGAGATCAAGAATCCGAAGGTCTACGATATCGACGAATTGCTCAAGCTCGCGCCGCTCGAGGAGCGCGTGTACAGGTTGCGTTGCGTCGAAGGCTGGTCGATGGTGATTCCGTGGATCGGCGTGCCGCTCTCGGAGTTGATCAAGCGCGTGCAACCGACGGGCAATGCCAAATACGTGCAGTTCATCACGCTGGCCGATCCGTCGCAAATGCCCGGACTGTCGACGCCCGTGCTCGATTGGCCGTACTCCGAAGGTCTGCGCATGGACGAAGCGATGAATCCGCTGACGTTGCTGACGATGGGCCTCTACGGCCAGGTGCTGCCCAATCAGAACGGCGCGCCGGTGCGGGTCGTGGTGCCGTGGAAGTATGGCTTCAAGAGCGCGAAGTCGCTGGTGAAGATCCGCTTCCTCGACAAGCAGCCGCCGACCAGCTGGAATACGTACGCATCGAACGAGTATGGGTTTTATTCGAACGTGAATCCGAACGTCGATCATCCGCGCTGGAGTCAGGCGACCGAGCGACGCATCGGCGAAGACGGTTTCTTCACGCCCAAGCGCAAGACATTGATGTTCAACGGCTACGGCGATCAGGTCGCGTCGCTTTATCAGGGCATGGACCTGAAGAAGAATTTTTGAGCGGCGCGAACATGGCTTCCGATACGCAATCCGCTACCCAGGCCGAACGAAAAACGCCGCGCGCACAAGCGTCCGCGTCGGTGGCGGCGAAGCGCCCCGCAGCCGGCGCGCGTTGGATCGTGCCGGCCAAGATCGCGGTGTTTATCGCGGGATGGTATCCGCTCGCGCGCATCGTGCTATTTGGCTTGACCGACCGGCTCGGCGCGAATCCGATCGAGTTCATCACGCGCTCGACGGGTCTCTGGACGCTCGTCTTTCTCTGCATCACGCTGGCCGTGACGCCGTTGCGCCGACTCACCGGCGTCGCCGCGTTCGTGCGTTTTCGGCGGATGCTCGGACTCTATGCGTTTTTCTACGCGACGCTGCATTTCACCACTTACCTGTGGTTCGATAAATGGTTCGATGTCGCTGACATCATCAAGGACATCGGCAAGCGACCGTTTATCACGGTGGGGTTCGCGGCGTTCGTGTTGCTGATCGCATTAGCCGTGACGTCGCCGCGCGCGATGGTGCGCAAGCTCGGGCGTCGCTGGCAGATGTTGCATCGGTCGATCTACCTAATCGGCGCGCTGGCGATCCTGCACTTCTGGTGGATGAAGGCCGGCAAACACGATCTGATCCTGCCGAAGATTTACGGCGCGATCATGTTGGCTTTGCTGGGCTGGCGCTTGATCGTTTGGGCGCGTGACAGGACGTCGAAGACGCGTTGATCGGCGCTGCGCTGACGTAGATCGCGCACAACGGCGACGTAAACACAAAAAGGCGATGCCGCGGTGGCATCGCCTTTTTGATGTTGGGGCAGTTGTTGAAGGTTACGCCGGCAAAACCGTTTCGCCCGCAAACAACTGCTTCACCTCTTCGCGTGCGCGAACCACATGCACCTGTGTACCATCAACCATCACCTCCGCCGCGCGCGGACGTGTGTTGTAGTTCGAGCTCATCACGAATCCGTATGCGCCGGCCGAGCGGATCGCCAGCAGATCGCCCGGTTCGACCGCCAGCAGGCGTTCACGTCCGAGCCAATCGCCGCTCTCGCAAACCGGACCGACCACATCGTATACGTGGGCCGGCACGTCGCGCTCCGCGACCGGGTCGATCGCGTGATACGCCTCGTACATGGCGGGGCGCGCGAGATCGGTCATGGCCGCGTCGACGATAGCGAAGTTCTTTTCCGCGCCCGGCTTCAGAAACTCGACGCGCGTGAGCAGCACGCCCGCGTTGCCGACCAGCGAACGGCCCGGCTCGAAATACACTTCGCGATGGCCGTGACCGCGCGCTTCGATGCGATCGAGCACGATGCGCACGAACTCGCCGATTTCCGGCGGCGTTTCATCGTCGTACGTGATGCCGAGACCGCCGCCCACGTCGATGTGACGAATCTTCACGCCGTCCTGCTCGATCTGCTCGACCAGCTCCAGAACCTTGTCGACCGCGTCGAGATACGGCGCGACTTCGGTGATCTGCGAGCCGATATGGCAGTCGATGCCGACCACTTCGAGATTCGCCATGGCCGCGGCCGCCTGATACGTGGCGCGCGCGTCTTCGAATGCGACGCCGAATTTGTTCGACTTCAGGCCGGTGGAAATATACGGATGCGTCTTCGCGTCGACGTCAGGATTCACGCGCAGCGAAACGGGCGCTTTCTTGCCCATTTCCGCGGCAACCGCATTCAGGCGATCGAGCTCGGGAATCGATTCGACGTTGAAGCATTTCACGCCGGCCACGAGCGCGTCGCGCATTTCATCCGCGTTCTTGCCGACGCCGGAAAACACAGTGTTTTCCGCTTTGCCGCCGGCAGCCAACACACGCGCCAGCTCGCCGCCCGACACGATGTCGAAGCCGGCGCCCAGGCGCGCGAAAACGTTCAGCACGGCGAGGTTGCTATTGGCCTTCACGGCGACATGCACACTCGCGCGACGCCCGGCGCACGCACCCGCGTAGGCGTTCCACGCCTCGGTGAGCGCGGCGCGCGAATACACGTACAGCGGCGTGCCGAACTGCTCGGCGAGGGAGACGGCGGACACGCCTTCGGCGTGCAGCACGCCGTCGACGTAGTCAAATGCGGATCGAGTCATGCGAAAGTCTTATTGAACAGGTGTGGCGGCGGAAGCAGGCAGCGGAGCCGCCGTAGCTGATGCAGCGGAGGCGGGCGGCGTGGCGAGTTCGTTTTCCGGCGCCAACGAAAGCGGTGTGCCGGAGGTATCCGGGACGGTGCTCATGTCGGTGGATGTTGCCGAGGCGGGTTGCGCAACGTTCGGCGGCGTTTGCGTGCGATCGATCGGCTTGGCCGGTAGCGGCGGCACGGTGGGCAAATAGAGCGAACCGCGTTGTCCGCAGCCGGCAAGTGCACAACCTGCGAGAATGGCTAAACCCGCTACAATCGCGCGGCCGGGCGCCGCCGCGCGCATCCGAGATACGACTCGCATGACTGTCCCTGAATAAATAATCGATGGAGTTTAGCATGTCCGATAGTGAATACCTGACCCGCGCGGAAGCCGCGCTAGCCGCCATCGAACGCGCGCTCGACGACACGGATGCCGACATCGAACTGGAGCGCAGCGGCAACGTCCTGACCCTCGAATTCGAGAATCGCTCAAAGATCATCGTCAACCTGCAGCCACCTATGAGCGAGATCTGGATCGCCGCGAAAGCGGGTGGTTTCCACTTCCGTTTCGTCGACGGCGAATGGCGCGACACGCGCAGCGGCACGGAGTTTTTTGCCGCGCTGTCGGAGTACGCCACGCAGCAGGCGGGCGAGCCGGTTCACTTCGAAGCGTAAAATCCGCTGGTCGCGTGAGTGCCGCCGACGCGGCCGAGTTGATTACCCGAACCGCACAAAAAACGGCCGCGCATTCAGCGCGGCCGTTTTGCTTTCTGCGGGACTTCGGGCGGAGCGTCAGTGTCCGCGGAACAGATTCATGATGTCCTGCTTCTCCTGCTCGCCGACCTGCTCGGGCGCTGCGGCCGACGCGCCGCTCGCCTCGGCGTCCAGCGCCGCCTGACTGATGCCGACCGTGGCGATGAAACCATGCCCCGGCGTGAAGTCGTCGAAATAAAGCTCCGAGCCGACTTCAGTCACGTCGTCGGGCATCGGCATCTTGTACTCCGGCACGCCCTTGAGTGCACGACCCATGTATTCGACCCACACGGGTAGCGCGAGGCCGCCGCCGGTTTCCTTGTCGCCGAGACTGCGCGGGTTGTCGTAGCCGATCCACGCAATGGCCGTGAGCGTGTGCTGATAACCGGCGAACCACGCGTCGCGCGAATCGTTGGTCGTGCCCGTCTTGCCGGCGAGGTCAGTGCGTTTCAGTACGTTGGTCTTCGCGCCCGTGCCGCGTTGCGCCACGCTTTGCAGCAGGCTGTTCATCACGTACGCATTGCGCGGCTCGATCGCGTGCGGCGCGCTTTGCGCGGCCACGAGCGGTTGTGCGTGCGCGACCACCATGCCGCGCTGATCGGTGACTTCAGCGATCAGATACGGATTGATCCGATAGCCGCCGTTGGCGAATACCGAGAACGCGCCCGCCATCTGCAACGGCGTGACGAGACCGGCGCCCAGCGCCATCGGCAGATAGGCCGGATGGCGATCCGCGTCGAAGCCAAAACGCGTGATGTACTGCTGCGCGTACTTCGTGCCGATCTGGTTCAGGATACGAATCGACACCAGGTTCTTCGAGCGTTGCAACGCGGTGCGCATGGTCATCGGGCCGTCGAAGCCGCCGCCGTAGTTCTTCGGTTCCCACGCCTGGCCGCCTGTCTCAGCCGCGCTGAAGAAGAGCGGCGCGTCGTTGATCACGGTTGCCGGCCCAAGCCCCTTTTCGAGCGACGCCGAATAGATAAACGGCTTGAAGCTCGATCCCGGCTGACGCCACGCCTGAGTCACGTGATTGAACTTGTTCTTGTTGAAGTCGAAACCGCCGACCAGTGCGCGAATCGCGCCATCTTGCGGGATGACCGAAACGAACGCGCCTTCCACTTGCGGCAATTGCGTGATCGACCAGTTGCCGTCGTCGTTCTTGACGAGCCGGATGATCGCGCCGGGCCGCACGCGTTGATTCGGCTGCGCGCGCGGACCGAGCGCAAACTGCGCGAAGCGCAGGCCGTCGCCCTGAATCGTCGCGACATTGCCGTCGATGAAAGCGGCCTGCACCTGCTTCGGACTCGCCGAGGTGACCACGGCGGCAATGATCTCGCCGTTGTCCGGGTGTTCGAGCAGCGCGTCGTCGATGGCCTGCTCGCGGTCGTCGGCGTCGGACGGCAGATCGATGAACGCCTCCGGACCGCGATAACCGTGGCGTCGTTCGTAGTCCATCAGACCTTTGCGCAGCGCCCGGTACGCGACGTCCTGATCCGCCGAATCGATCGTGGTGACCACGTTCAGACCGCGCGTATAGGCTTCTTCGCGGTATTGCGCGTACATCATCTGACGCACCATTTCCGCGACGTATTCCGCGTGCACGCTGAATTCCTTGCCCGCGCCCTTGACCACGAGCGGCTGTTTGCTCGCTTCGTCGTATTGTTCCTGGGTGATGTAGTGCAACTCGTACATGCGTTGCAGAATGTACTCCTGACGCACCTTCGCACGCTTCGGATTGACGACCGGGTTATACGCGGACGGCGCCTTCGGCAAGCCGGCCAGCATGGCCGATTCCGCCAGCGTCAGATCCTTCAGATCCTTGCCGAAGTACACCCGCGCCGCGCTCGCGAAACCGTAGGCGCGCTGGCCGAGATAGATCTGATTCATATACACCTCAAGAATCTGATCTTTGGACAGCTTCGACTCGATCTTGTACGCCAGCAGCATCTCGTAGATCTTGCGCGTGTAGGTCTTCTCGCTGGAAAGGAAGAAGTTGCGCGCCACCTGCATGGTGATCGTGCTTGCGCCCTGCGTGGCGTGGCCATTGGTCAGCGCGACGAAGCCCGCGCGCGCGATGCCCGTGAGGTCGACGCCGCCGTGATCGTAGAAGCGCGCGTCTTCGATGGCGAGAATCGCCTTCTTCAGATGATCGGGCACGTCCTGAATATGGACGATGTCGCGCCGTTCTTCGCCGAATTCGCCGATCAGCACGTGGTCGGCCGTATAGATGCGCAGCGGCACCTTCGGCCGGTAGTCGGTCAACGCATCGAGCGACGGCAGATTGGGCGTGGCGACGACAAGCGCATAGCCGAGCACCAGCAGCACGCACAGAATGCCTGCGACGATCAGACCCACGAAGCCCAGGATGAGCTTCAGCCACAGCGGGCGTTTGCGCTTCTGCGGCGCGGGCGGCGGGGACGTAGGAGACGTGGATTGCATATAGGCACCAAAAAACAGTCCCGCGATTATAGCCGCCTCGCTTTTCAGCTTTCGGCATGCTTACTGACACTTATTGGCAAGTCTGCGCGCCGCGCGGGAATGACTTCACTGTAGCCGCTTTGATGGCATACAGGACGTGCGTTGCTCAACGTTAGCCATTTGGCTGAGTGTCGCGCGGCGGCGCGGCTACGCACAATTCTTCCTCATCACTCGCGTTCGAATGGTTCGTCGCGTGAGTCAGAGGGAGGGCGTCATGGCGTTGAAAAGATCTTGGCTTCAGGCAGTGCAACCCGGTGCGCAGCGTTTTGCTGCGGGGATCGATATCGGCTCGCAGACCGTGCGTCTGATCGTGCTGAGTCAGCGCGTGCGCTCACCCGGCGCGTTGCATATCGAATACGTGAGCACCGTCCCGCTTGCCGCCGGTGCTATGGCTGGCAGTGAGATCGCCGACCGGCACGCGGTGGCGCGTGCGTTGCGCGAGGCGTTCGCCGGTCTGCCGCACGCGTGCGCGACACATGCCTTGCGATGCGCGATGGCGCTGCCCGCGTCGGCCACCATGACCACCACGGTGCCGCTCACGCGGCTTGCCGCGCAGAGCGGTTGCGGCGAAGACGGCGGGCATCAACTGGCCGAACTTGAGCCGGCGGTGATGAGCGAGGTCGAGCGCATTGCCGGCCTCGAGCGGCATGCTCTCGCCGTCGACTGGTATCTCGACGAAACGTATTCGCCGGTCCGCTCCGTGACCATTGCCGCTACCGCGCGGCAACATCTCGAAGCGCGCATCGAATGCGCGGCGATTGCGGGTATCTCGCTCACCGTCATCGACGGCGAGCCGCATGCGGCGCTGCGCGCCATGCGCTACGCGGCGAGTTACGAGCTCGATCCGCACGAGCCGTATGTCGCGTTGTGGATCGGTACGGACGGCGTGTATGGCTGGCGGATCGTCGACGACGTCATCTGCTGCGAAATGCGCTATCCCGCACCGGAACACGCCGATCTCGCCGATGCGTTGCGCGACCTGGCCCAAGGCCCGGAACTCGACTGCGCGTTATTGAGCGGCGAGGTCGATCTGCTCGACGGTGTGGGTTTCTCGAGCGCGGATATCGCCGACGTATTGAGCTGCGCAGTGCTGCCGTTCGAATGCGCGGCGCTGGGCGGTCTCGTGCGGCCGTTGGACGATTCGCTGTTGCACGAGCCGTCTGGCGCGGTCGCGTTCGGGCTTGCGTTGCGCGGGGTGCTCGAATGACGGGCGGCCTGTTGCACGCAACGGCCTCTAACACCCGAGCGGCGGTACGCGGCACGCGCTTCGCGCGGTCGTGGCTCGGCGGTTTCAATCTGCTCCCGTACCGGCAAACCAACGCGCGGCTCGCGCGCCGACGGCGCGTGATCGAATGGGTTGCCGCGGTCTGCGCCGGTTGCGCTGCCGTTTTCGCATTGGGCGGTTGGCAGGTAATCGAGAGAGCGCGGCTCGATGCGCAGCGCGTGTCGATCGAACACACGCTCACGCAACTGTCGGCACCGCTCGCGGAGCACGCGGCGTTGCTGCGCGCGCGAGACGAACAGCGCCGCGACGTCGCACGCGCAAAGAGCGCGTCTGAGCCGCTCACGCATCTGCGCGACCTGCTCGACGCGCTGAGTTTCGAACCGGGCGACGGCGTGGTGCTGCAGCAGTTGCGCCACCGCGAGGACGAGACCGAGTTGCTGGCGTCATCGCGTGGACATCTCGCCTCGGCCGAGTGGCTCAAGCGGCTGAGTGCGATCCGTGGCGTGAAGGGGGCGGAGGTGAGCGATCTGCATCGTTCGGTTTCACGCGGAGGTGCGGCTGCTGCGCAGGTGAGCGTTGCCGGTCCGATCGAATTCGGTGCGCATCTGCGGTGGAACGAGCCGGCGCAGAAAGCGGCTCGCCCGGCTGGGTCCACGACGCAGCGTCCTGTGAAGTCTGAACAATCAAGAGGTGCGAAATGAGTACGGTCTTTGTCGAGTTCGGCGGCGCGGCAAACGCGCGGCTTTCACTTTCCCATTGGATGAAGCGCGTGCGCTTGCCGCTCGATGCATGGAGCCGGCGCCGTCGTTGGGTGGTCGCGTTGCTGATCGCGGCATTGGTGTTCGGTCTTGGCGCGCATGGCTGGGTCGTGGCCGATCTCGGTGGTGTCGAAGCGAGCCGCACTGCGTTGGAAGCCAGTAGCTTGCATCTCGCCAACGCGCGGCGCGCGCTTGCGCAATTGCCCGCGCTGCGCCGTGATGCCGCCGCCGCGCCGGTTGCTGCTTCGACCACGAGCACATCCGCGTCGTGGAGTTCCGCCGACGACCTGCGCATCGTCTCCGAACTGGCCGCGCAAAATAACGTCGCGTTGCTGGCGGTGGAACCCGGCGCGGTCAGCGGCGCGGGCGTTGAAAGCATGCGCCCGCTGCAACTGACCGCGCGTACGGACTTCGTTCACCTGATGGCATTTTTGCGCGGACTGTCCGATTTGCCGGTGCTGATCGTGCCGGTCGATGTGACCGTCAAGCGTGATGCCGCGGCGTTGTCGGTGAGCGCTACGCTGCAAGTGTTCGACGCGCTGCGGCCGGCGCCATCGACAACCTCCGCGGACGCATTCGCCGACGACAGCCTCGACTCCGACGACGATGAAGACATCGTTTTCTTCGATCCGTTTTCGCAGCCGCAGATGCAGGCTGCCGCCGATCTGCCCGATGTCTCGCAACTACGTCTGGTCGGATTGCTGAGCGATCTTACGCGCGCGCTGGCCTTGCTCGATACACCGGACGGCGTGGCAACCGTCGAGTCCGGAGAGCGGATCGGCGCCGAGCGAGTCACGAAGCTGGACGCGTCCGGCATCACGCTCGCGAAGGATGGTGCGACACGCATGCTGGCGATGACGGAGGCTTCCTGATGAGACTGGTGAAGCCCTTTCCCTTTGCATTGTCGAGCGTCGATACACGTGCGTCGCCTCACCTCAAGGTGTGTCTCGGCCTGTATCTCAGCGCGACGCTGGGCGCCAGCGTCACGCAGGCGTCGACTCCACCACTGCCGCCGTTGCCTGCCTACATGCCGCTCGACGACGCGGTATCGCCGCGCGACGCTCCGTACAGCGGCATACCGCCGCTGCCACACGACGTTTCGGCCGAAGTGCGCAACCCGTTTCGTCAAGATTCAACAGACGATCCAGAGGCATCGCGCGGGAGCACTGCGGCGGCCAACGCCGGCACGGACGAGCGTGCCGACGCCGCTGCAACGCAATCCGCGGCTCCGGATCTCGGCGATGCCGACGCCGACGGCTCTGTCCCGCTGCGAAGGCAATCCGCCGCTCCGGCTCGCGCCGAAGCCGCCGGCACCGCCGCGCTCGAAGGTCCGCCGGTGCCGCTGCCACCGCTCGCCCGTCTGAGCAACGCGCCACGCAGCGCCGCCGACGCAGCCCTCGCGCCCGACGACAAACCGATCTCGCTGAATTTCCAGCGTGCCGAACTCGGCGCCGTCCTCAATGCGTTCGCCAAGTTCACCGGGCTGAACATCGTCGCGAGCGAAAGAGTGCGCGGCGCGGTCTCACTGAAGCTCGACAAAGTGCCGTGGCGCACTGCCTTCGACACCTTGCTCGACGTCAACGGCCTGGCGATGGAGCGCCACGGCAACGTGATCTGGGTCGCGCCGATTGCGGATCTGGCGGCGCGCGAGCGGCAGCGCTTCGAAGCGCACGCCCGAGCCGCCGATCTGGAGCCGCTCGCGAGCCGCACGTTCGAGCTGCACTACGCGCATGCCGAAGACGTCAGACGGCTGTTGACCGGTTCGGGCGCGCAACGCGTCTTGTCCAAGCGCGGTTCCGCGACTGCCGATCCGCGCACCAATCTGCTGTTCGTGACCGATCTCGAAGGGCGCCTCGCGCAGATTGCGGCGCTGCTCGCTTCCGTCGACCGGCCAACGCGCCAGGTGTTGATCGAAGCGCGTATCGTCGAAGGCGAACATGGTTTTTCGCGCAATCTCGGCGTGAAGCTCTCCATGGCGGCCACGAACGCTGATGGCACCGCGAGAGGCTTGACCGGCGCCGGCTACGATCTGTCGGCCCGCCCGATTTCCGGCTTCGACGCCGCGACCGCCGGCCTGACCCTGTTCGCCGCCGGCGCGACGCGGCTGCTGAACATCGAGCTGAGCGCGCTCGAAGCGCAGGGCCGTGGCGAAATCGTCTCGAGTCCGCGCGTGGTCACGGCCGACCGGATGAAGGCGGTGGTCGAGCAGGGCACCGAGCTGCCGTATCAGGCGAAAGTGGGGCAGGGTGTGTCGGGCGTGCAGTTTCGCCGCGCCACGCTCAAACTGGAGGTCGAGCCGCAGATCATGCCGGACGGCCGTGTGGTGCTGGACCTCGACGTCGCCAAGGACAGCGTCGGCGAACAGACCGACGCCGGGCCCGCGATCAACACCAAGCACGTGCAAACGCGCGTCGAGGTCGAGGATGGTGGTACGGTGTCGATCGGCGGAATTTATGCGACCGACGACCGGGACGATGTGACGCAGGTCCCGGTCCTGGGCAAAATACCGGTTTTAGGTGCGCTTTTCCGCCATCGGGCTCATCGCGACCAGCGCAGCGAACTGGCTGTTTTCATCACGCCGCGCGTCGTTCAGACAAATTAGGGGCATGCTGCCGCCGCTTGCGAGCGGGGGCGCGCAGGCTCGACAAGGCAGCCGCTTTGCCAGTAAGCTGCGGCACGAACCATACCGGATTAGCCAGAGGACACCGTTGCAAGCGCGGGACGCACACGCCAATGTATTTTTTGTAGGGCTCATGGGGGCAGGGAAAACCACCGTGGGCCGGGCCATTGCGCGCCGTCTCGATCGCCCGTTCTTCGATTCCGACCATGAAATCGAGGCGCGCACGGGCGCGCGCATCCCGGTGATCTTCGAGCTGGAGGGCGAAGCGGGCTTCCGCGAGCGCGAAGCCAGCGTGATTTCCGACCTCACCGGGCGCGACAATATCGTGCTCGCGACCGGCGGCGGCGCGATACTGCGGCCGGAAAATCGCGAAGCACTGCAGAATCGCGGGGTGGTCATCTACCTGCGCGCCAATCCGCACGACCTTTGGCTGCGCACGCGGCGCGACAAGAATCGCCCGCTTTTGCAGACCGAAGACCCCAAAGCGCGTCTCGAAGCACTCTATGAAGTGCGCGACCCGTTGTACCGGGAATGCGCGCATTTCGTGATCGAAACCGGCCGGCCTTCGGTCAACGGACTCGTCAACATGGTTCTGATGCAGCTCGAGATGGCCGGCGTCGCCAAACATCCTGCGTCATAATGGACCGTATGATTACCGTCAACGTCGAACTGGGCGAACGCGCCTACCCCATCCATATCGGTGCCGATCTGATTGGCCAGACGGCGCTGTTCGCGCCGCATATCGCCGGCAGCTCGGTCACCATCGTCACCAACGCCACCGTCGAGCCGCTGTATGGCGACAAGCTGCGCGCCGCGCTGGCGCCGCTCGGCAAGCAGGTATCCACGGTCGTGTTGCCGGACGGCGAGGCGTACAAGAACCTCGAAACCCTGAACCTGATTTTCGACGCGCTGCTCGGCGGCCGCGCCGATCGCAAGACCACGTTGATCGCATTGGGCGGCGGCGTGATCGGCGACATGACGGGTTTTGCGGCCGCCTGCTACATGCGCGGCGTGCCGTTCATTCAGGTGCCGACCACGTTGCTGTCGCAGGTCGATTCTTCGGTGGGCGGCAAGACGGGCATCAATCACCCGCTTGGCAAGAACATGATCGGCGCGTTCTACCAGCCGCAGGCCGTGATCGCCGACATCGGCGCGCTGCGCACACTGCCGGCGCGTGAACTCGCGGCGGGCGTCGCCGAAGTGATCAAGACGGGCGCCATCGCCGACGCGGGTTTCTTCAGCTGGATCGAAGCCAATATCGAAGCATTGAACCGCTGCGAACCCGAAGCGCTAGCTGAGGCGGTCAAGCGGTCTTGCGAAATCAAGGCGTCGGTGGTCGCGCAGGACGAACGCGAAGGCGGACTGCGCGCCATTCTCAATTTCGGTCACACCTTCGGCCATGCGATCGAAGCTGGCCTCGGCTACGGCGAGTGGCTGCACGGCGAGGCGGTCGGCTGCGGAATGGTGATGGCGGCGGATCTGTCCGTGCGCTTGGGCTATCTCGACGAGGCCGCACGCAAGCGCTTGGTCGACGTAATCGTCGCCGCGCATTTGCCGACGCGGGCGCCCGCTCTTGGCGACTCGCGCTATGTCGAACTCATGCGGGTCGACAAGAAGGCGGAAGCCGGCGCGATCAAATTCATTCTGCTGAAGCGTTTCGGTGAGACGCTGATCACCCAGGCGCCCGACGCCGAGGTGCACGCCACGCTGGCCGCCGCCGTCTGAGTCTCGCGGGGCATCCAGCAACGCAACACGCACTAGCGTCACGAGGCGCCGCCCATGTTTCGGAGAACCCGGTGACTGACAGGCGCAGCGACGATGTAAAGCATGACCCGGCGGCAGGCGCGTCGACGATCGGCGTGCCTTCGCAGGAAGCACTCGAAGCGCACCTCGCGCCGTACGCGGCGCACTCCGCGCAATCGCGCGGCCGCCGCTATCCGGAAGCCGCGCCCAGCGCGCGTACCGAATTCCAGCGGGACCGCGACCGCATCGTCCATTCGACGGCATTCCGCCGGCTCGAGTACAAAACCCAGGTGTTCGTGAACCACGAGGGCGACCTGTTTCGCACGCGTCTGACGCACAGCCTGGAAGTCGCGCAGATCGCGCGGTCGGTCGCGCGCAATCTGCGGGTGAACGAAGATCTCGTCGAAGCCATTTCGCTCGCCCATGATTTAGGCCATACGCCTTTCGGCCACGCCGGGCAGGACGCGCTCAACGAATGCATGCGCGAGCACGGCGGCTTCGAGCACAATCTGCAGAGCCTGGCGGTGGTCGACGATCTGGAGGAGCACTACGGCGCGTTCAACGGCCTGAACCTTTGCTTCGAAACGCGTGAGGGGATTCTCAAGCACTGTTCGCGCGAGAACGCGCGGCGGCTCGGTGCATTGGGCGAGCGCTTTCTGGAAGGGCGGCAGCCGTCCATCGAGGCACAGATCGCGAATGTCGCCGATGAGATCGCGTACAACAATCACGACGTCGACGACGGCCTGCGCTCGGGCCTGCTCACCGTCGAGCAACTCGCCGAAGTGGAGTTGTGGCAAGTGCACTATGAGGCGGCGCGACGCGATTTTCCGCAGATCGAAGGGCGCCGGCTCATTCACGAAACGGTGCGCCGCATCATCAATACGTTGATCGTCGATCTGATCGACACGACCAAGCTGAATCTGGACCGGCACGCACCGGCCTCGCTGGATGCCGTGCGCTTGTCGCCCGCGCTCGTCGCGCACAGCGACACGATTGCCGCGCAGGCCGCGGCGCTCAAGCGCTTTCTGTTCAAGAACCTGTATCGCCATTACCGCGTGATGCGCATGGCCAACAAGGCACGCCGCGTCGTCGCGGGTCTGTTCGACGCGTTCACGGACGATCCGCGGCTACTACCGCCGAGCTACCAGTCGACCGACGCGACGCAGCAACCGCGCCTGATCGCCCACTACATCGCGGGCATGACGGATCGCTACGCGGTCAAGGAATACCAGCGGCTGTTCGTGATCGACGACAACTGAGCAGCGCGGCGCGAGGCTGCGCCGGCACGGACGGCCCGCGGGCCGGCACCAGTGCACGGCGCCGTTTCAGCGCACCTGCAACAACCGCCAGGCCGAGGGCGCGCCCCGCGCTGTAGCCGTCTTAACGCAGCCGCGACGCGAACAACGCGCCCGCAATCAACGCGACGCCGCCGACGATCGCAATCGTCTGCCACGGATTCTCATGCACGTAATCGTCGGCATCGGCGATCGCCACTTCGGCGCGTTCGCGCACGGCTTCGCGCGTGTCGTTCAAGCGGGCGCGCGCGACCTCGAGTTGTTTGCGAAGTTTGCTGCGCAACGCCACCGCGTCGGCCTGGGTGCCGTCCGCCAGCGTGGATTCGAGTTCCGACATTAGCGTGCGCAGTTCGCCTGCGATATCTTCGGCCGCGTGGCGGCTGTGGCGAGCGATACGCCGCGCACGGCGGCTGGTGCTGGTCCAGGATTCGCCGAGGGCGTCTCGCGTATTCGGAAGTGCAGTCATGGTCGCTCCGTCGATGAGGTGAAAAGGGTCCCGCGCGTTGTCACGAAGACGCAGATTCACGTCGCGACGCGGGAAACACCATGCGAACGCAACTTCGATGCCAAACCCGAGAGGCCCCACCTGTCGTGGTTTGGACGCGGATTCGTCAGCACATATTGCACTGGCTGACGCGAATCCGGGTCAAATTTACAACGCTGACAGCCGGTCGGCGCGTGGCTTCCACGGGCGCCGAACTGGGAGCCATGAAGCGCCCACAAAAATAAAAACGCCGCCATTGGATGTATGACGGCGTTGTCCAAGCCACGAAAATTCGACTACCCTAACTCTACGGCCCCTAATTTTCTCGAAGCGTTAGAAACGGTAACCGATGTTGACGTAGGTAACGATCGGGTTCAGCTTGATCTTGGTTTCAGATTGCACGTTCAGCGTGCCGACCGGCGTGTTCGCCGCGGTATTCAGCTTGGCAGTCGTGCTGAGCGGCAGGTAGGAAACGGAAAAGCCGGCGAACCAGTGCTGGTTGAAGGCGTAAGTGAAGCCGGCATTAAACACCGGCTCCCACGAACTATCCGTAGTGACGCTGGTCGGACCATGCAGTACGTTTGCCTCGAATGCGCTGTTGGTGATCTTTTCGTCGGTGAACCAGATGCGGCTCACGCCAACGCCGAGATACGGGCGGAAAGCGGCAGTCGGGGCGTTGAAGTAGTACTTGAACAGCAGAGTCGGGCTCCACTGTTTTGCCTGGCCCAGCTTGCCGAATTGGGCGAGGCTGCCCGAGCCTTCCAGGTCGAACGAAGGCGGGACGCCAATCACGAACTCGGCTGCGATGTGATCGGTGACGAAGTAGCCGGCAGTGAAGCCGATGGTGTCGGCGGAACTGAGTGTTGCACCGGTGTTGGCTTCGGTGATGTTGGTCGGGCTGCCGCCGATGCTTGTCACCTTCAACGGTTCGCTGCTCGATTGAGGCGCTAGATGGAACCAGCCTGATGTGACGAAAAAAGCTACCGGCCGATTGCGCATGCGCTGCCGTTGTCATGCAGGCTAGCGCCGCGATCCCCGTTACGGCCTGTTTTAATTTCATATGTGCTCCTCCAAAAAAGGCCCGCTCATTATGACTACAACGTTTGAAACAAACCATACGCGGCGGTTAGAGCTTTCTCCCTAAGCTCCGCGCGGTTTCTGGCTTTGCCGCGCCGCGCCGAACCTTTGGCGCATGCGGTTCTTCGGACCTTCGGGTATGTACCAACGCGACTATCGGATACTCCAGCATGGCACGGCTTGCACGTCTCTATGTCCCTGACCAGCCGCAGCACGTCATCCTCCGCGGGCTCGATCAGCAGCCCGCATTCGTCGACGACCAGGACTACGAGCTCTTCATCGATTGTTTGAAAGCGGCTTCTCGCGACCATCACTTATCCATCCACGCCTATGCGTTGATGCCGGGCGCGGTGCAACTGCTCGTCACGCCCACCGAGGAGTCGAGTCTGCCCAAGGCGATGCAGGCGGTTGGGCGCCGCTACGTGGCGCACTTCAACCGGCGTTACGCGCGCCGCGGCACCTTGTGGGAAGGCCGCTACCGCGCCACGGTGATCGAAGGCGAGCGCTACTTCCTGCTGGCGAGCCGCGTCGTCGAGATGTGCCCGGTGCGCGCGGGGCTCGTGAGCGCGCCGGAAGACTACCGCTGGTCGAGCTACCGCCATCACATCGGCCTCACGCTCGATAGCCTGATTACCGACCACCCGCTGTACTGGTCGCTTGGCAATACGCCGTTCGAACGACAGCGTGCGTACCGCGAACTGTGCGAACAGCCGCTCGACGAACGCGAAGCCAGCCAGCTTCAACAGGCCACACTGAAGGGCTGGGTTTTGGGCAGCGACACGTATCGTGAATGGGCGGCGCGGGCCGCCAATCGGCGTGTGTCGCCGCTGCCACGCGGACGGCCGCGCAAGGTGCGCGAGACGCCGCAGCAGCAATAAAGCGTTTCGCATCAAAGGGCTGCATCGAAACGGCATCTTCGCATGCCGTTTTCTTTTGCACGATTTTGATGTGGCACCAATAAAAATAAGGTGCAATGCACCAACTTGATAATTGGGGTTCGATGATCACGTTTTATTTGCTATTCCATTGATTCGTCGCGTATATTCCGAATTCCGGCGCTTTTTGACGCGCGTAGCATCGGGCGTTGAGCGCGCCGTCGCGGTTGTGAATCGCACTGCGGCAATAGAAAAAATGGTTTAACGGCCTGTCCGGCCCCTCACAGACGGTGTCCCCATGAACGACCACCAGCAACCGACTCATCCGGTTCCCGCCGCACAAGGTCTGTACGACCCGCAAAACGAGCACGACGCCTGTGGCGTCGGCTTTGTCGCACACATCAAGGGCAAGAAAAGCCACGAGATCATCGAGCAGGGCCTGAAGATTCTCGAGAACCTCGACCACCGGGGCGCCGTCGGCGCCGATCCGCTGATGGGCGACGGCGCGGGCATCCTGATCCAGATTCCGGACGGCTTCTATCGCGAGGAAATGGCCAAGCAGGGCGTAGTGCTGCCGCCGCACGGCGAGTACGGCGTCGGCATGGTCTTCCTGCCGAAGGAACACGCGTCGCGTCTGGCTTGCGAACAGGAACTGGAACGCACGGTGAAGGCCGAGGGCCAGGTCGTGCTGGGCTGGCGCGACGTGCCGGTCGACCACACCATGCCGATCTCGCCCACCGTCAAGGCGAGCGAGCCGCTGATCCGCCAGATCTTCATCGGCCGCGGCAAGGACATCATGGTGACGGACGCGCTCGAGCGGAAGCTGTATGTGATCCGCAAGACCGCGAGCCACCGCATCCAGGCGCTCAAGCTCAAGCACGGCAAGGAATACTTCGTGCCGTCGTGCTCGGCGCGCACGGTCGTCTACAAGGGCCTGTTGCTGGCCGGCCAGGTCGGCGTGTATTACCGCGACCTGCAGGACGAGCGCACGGTGTCGGCGCTGGCGCTGGTGCACCAACGCTTCTCGACCAACACGTTCCCGGCGTGGGAACTGGCTCACCCGTACCGCATGATCGCCCACAACGGCGAAATCAACACGGTGAAGGGCAACGTCAACTGGCTGAACGCGCGTACCGGCGCAATCGCGTCGCACGTGCTCGGCGACGATCTGCCGAAGCTCTGGCCGCTGATCTATCCGGGCCAATCGGACACCGCCTCGTTCGACAACTGTCTCGAGCTGCTGGTGATGGCCGGCTACCCGCTCGTCCACGCGATGATGATGATGATCCCGGAAGCCTGGGAACAGCACACGCTGATGGACGACAACCGCCGCGCGTTCTACGAATACCACGCCGCGATGATGGAGCCGTGGGACGGCCCCGCTGCGATCGCCTTCACCGACGGCCGCCAGATCGGCGCCACGCTCGACCGTAACGGCCTGCGTCCGGCGCGCTACATCGTCACGGACGACGACCTCGTCATCATGGCGTCGGAAGCCGGCACGCTGCCTATCCCCGAGTCGAAGATCGTCAAGAAGTGGCGTCTGCAGCCGGGCAAGATGTTCCTGATCGACATGGAACACGGCCGCATCATCGACGACAAGGAACTGAAGGACAACCTCGCGAACGCCAAGCCGTACAAGAGCTGGATCGACGCCGTGCGCATCAAGCTCGACGAAATCGAGCCGAAGGCCGAAGACGTCGTGACGGAGCGCCGCGAAGCCGCTGCTTTGCTGGATCGTCAGCAGGCGTTCGGCTACACGCAGGAAGACCTCAAGTTCCTGATGGCGCCGATGGCGCAAGCCGGCGAAGAAGCCGTCGGCTCGATGGGCAACGACTCGCCGCTGGCGGTCATGTCCAACAAGAACAAGACGCTCTACCACTACTTCAAGCAGCTGTTCGCGCAAGTGACGAACCCGCCGATCGACCCGATCCGCGAAAACATGGTGATGTCGCTGGTGTCGTTCGTCGGTCCGAAGCCGAACCTGCTGGACACGAACAACATCAACCCGCCGATGCGTCTCGAAGTGTCGCAGCCGGTGCTCGACTTCAAGGACATCGCCAAGATCCGCGCGATCGATCAGTACACGGGCGGCAAGTTCAGCTCGTACGAACTGAACATCTGCTATCCGGTGGCGTGGGGCAAGGAAGGCATCGAAGCGCGCCTCGCCTCGCTGTGCGCGGAAGCCGTCGATGCGGTCAAGTCCGGCTACAACATGCTGATCGTGTCGGACCGCAAGACCGACCGCGACAACGTCGCGATTCCGGCGCTGTTGGCTACCGCCGCAATCCACACGCACCTCGTCCAGCATGGTCTGCGCACGAGCGCGGGCCTGGTCGTGGAAACCGGCTCGGCGCGTGAAACGCACCACTTCGCATTGCTCGCGGGCTACGGCGCCGAAGCCGTGCACCCGTACCTCGCGATGGAAACGCTTGGCCAGCTCGCAGCCGGCCTGAAGGGCGACCTGTCGGCGGAGAAGGCGGTCTACAACTTCACCAAGGCAGTCGGCAAGGGCCTGCAGAAGGTCATGTCCAAGATGGGCATTTCGACCTACATGTCGTACACCGGTGCGCAGATTTTCGAAGCAGTCGGTCTCGCTGAAGATCTGGTGCAGAAGTACTTCAAGGGCACGTCGTCGAAGGTCGGCGGCATTGGCCTCTTCGACGTCGCGGAAGAAGCGATCCGTCTGCATCGCGAGGCGTTCGGCGACAACCCGGTGCTCGCGAACATGCTCGACGCGGGCGGCGAATACGCTTACCGCGTGCGCGGCGAAGAACACATGTGGACGCCGGATGCGATCGCCAAGCTGCAACACTCGGCACGCAGCAACTCATATCAGACGTACAAGGAATACGCGCATCTGATCAACGATCAGACCAAGCGTCACATGACGTTCCGCGGCCTGTTCGAGTTCAAGTTCGACCCGACCAAGGCCATCCCGCTCGACGAAGTCGAATCGGCGAAAGACATCGTCAAGCGTTTCGCCACCGGTGCAATGTCGCTGGGTTCGATCAGCACGGAAGCGCACGCCACGCTGGCAGTCGCGATGAACCGCATCGGCGGCAAGTCGAACACCGGCGAAGGCGGCGAGGACGTGAACCGTTATCGCAACGAACTGCGCGGCATTCCGATCAAGAACGGCGACACCATGAAGTCGGTGATCGGCGACGAAGTGATCGTCGACATTCCGTTGAAGGAAGGCGATTCGCTGCGCTCGAAGATCAAGCAGGTGGCGTCGGGCCGTTTCGGCGTGACCGCGGAATACCTCGCGTCCGCTGATCAGATCCAGATCAAGATGGCGCAGGGCGCGAAGCCGGGCGAAGGCGGCCAGTTGCCGGGCCACAAGGTGTCCGACTACATCGGCAAGCTGCGTTATTCGGTGCCGGGCGTCGGCCTGATTTCGCCGCCGCCGCACCACGACATCTACTCGATTGAAGACTTGGCGCAGCTGATCCACGATCTGAAGAACGCCAACTCAGCGGCCAGCATCTCGGTGAAGCTGGTGTCGGAATCGGGCGTCGGTACGGTTGCCGCAGGTGTCGCCAAGGCGAAGGCCGATCACGTCGTGATCGCCGGCCATGATGGCGGCACGGGCGCGTCGCCGCTGTCGTCGGTCAAGCATGCCGGCACGCCGTGGGAACTCGGTCTCGCCGAAACGCAGCAAACGCTGGTGCTGAACCAGTTGCGCGGCCGTATTCGCGTGCAGGCCGACGGTCAGATGAAGACCGGCCGCGACGTCGTGATCGGCGCGCTGCTCGGCGCGGACGAGTTCGGTTTCGCGACGGCGCCGCTCGTCGTCGAAGGCTGCATCATGATGCGCAAGTGTCACCTGAACACCTGCCCGGTCGGCGTCGCGACGCAAGATCCGGTGCTGCGTGCGAAGTTCCAGGGCCAGCCGGAACACGTCGTGAACTTCTTCTTCTTCGTTGCGGAAGAAGCGCGCGAAATCATGGCGCAACTGGGCATCCGCAAGTTCGACGACCTGATCGGCCACGCCGAACTGCTCGATATGAAGAAGGGCATCGAGCACTGGAAGGCGAAGGGTCTCGACTTCTCGCGCGTGTTCTATCTGCCGCAAGTGTCGGCCGAAGTGGCGCGCAAGCATGTGGACGTGCAGGACCACGGTCTGGACAAGGCACTTGACCACACGCTGATCGAGAAGGCGAAGGCGGCGATCGAGAAGGGCGAGCACGTCTCGTTCATCCAGCCGGTGCGCAACGTGAACCGTACGGTCGGCGCGATGCTGTCCGGCACGATCGCCAAGAAGTACGGCCACGACGGCCTGCCCGACGACTCGATCCACATCCAGTTGAAGGGCACCGCGGGCCAGAGCTTCGGCGCGTTCCTCGCCAAGGGCATCACGCTGGACCTGGTTGGCGACGGCAACGATTACGTCGGCAAGGGCCTGTCGGGCGGCCGCATCATCATCCGTCCGACCAACGATTTCCGCGGCAAGTCGGAAGAGAACATCATTTGCGGCAACACGGTCATGTACGGCGCGATCGAAGGCGAATCGTTCTTCCGCGGCGTCGCGGGCGAGCGCTTCTGCGTGCGTAACTCGGGCGCGACGGCGGTTGTCGAAGGCACGGGCGACCACGGTTGCGAATACATGACGGGCGGCACGGTGGTCGTGCTCGGCGAAACGGGCCGTAACTTCGCGGCCGGCATGTCGGGCGGCGTCGCCTACGTGTACGACCCGGACAGCACGTTCGCAGGCAAGTGCAACAAGTCGATGGTCGCGCTCGATCCGGTCCTGCAAACGGCCGAACAGGAACGCACGGTCGACAAGGGCCTGTGGCACACCGGCACGACCGACGAAGCGCTGCTCAAGGGACTCATCGAGCGTCACTTCCAGTTCACGGGTTCGCCGCGCGCCAAGGCGCTGCTCGAAAACTGGGACGCGTCGCGCCGTCAATTCGTGAAGGTGTTCCCGACCGAATACAAGCGCGCGCTGGGCGAAATGGCCGCGAAGAAGGCGAACAAGGAAGTGCTCGCCGCCTGATTCGCAACGTTGTTCATCAGCAAAACGTCACCTTTAGCCGTACCCGCCGCGCGCGACCGTTCAACGGTGCGACGCGGCGGGTCCAGATCACCCCTAGATACAGATAGAGAAGAGAACCACATGGGCAAGGCAACCGGTTTTCTCGAGTTCGAACGCCGCCACGAGGCGTACGAAGCTCCGCTCACGCGTGTGAAGCACTACAAGGAATTCGTCGCAGCACTGACCGACGAGGAAGCGAAGATTCAAGGCGCGCGTTGCATGGACTGCGGCATTCCGTTCTGCAACAACGGCTGCCCGGTGAACAACATCATCCCGGACTTCAACGACCTGGTGTTCCATCAGGACTGGAAGAACGCGATCGAAGTGCTGCACTCGACGAACAACTTCCCCGAGTTCACGGGCCGCATCTGCCCGGCGCCGTGCGAGGCGGCGTGCACGCTCGGCATCAATGACGACCCGGTCGGCATCAAGTCGATCGAACACGCGATCATCGACAAGGCATGGGCCGAAGGCTGGGTTGCGCCGCAGCCGCCGAAGCACAAGACCGGCAAGAAGGTCGCCGTGGTCGGTTCCGGCCCCGCCGGTTTGGCCGTCGCGCAGCAACTCGCGCGCGCGGGGCACGATGTCACCGTGTTCGAAAAGAACGACCGCATCGGCGGCTTGCTGCGTTATGGCATTCCCGACTTCAAGCTGGAGAAGTGGCTGATCGATCGCCGCATGCGTCAGATGGAAGCCGAAGGCGTGACGTTCCGCGCGGGCGTGTTCATCGGCAAGCCAGATTCGCTGCCGGCGCACATCGGCAACACGGCGAAGGAAACCGTCACGCCGGATCAGCTGAAGGAAGAATTCGACGCCGTGGTGATCGCTGGCGGTTCGGAAACGCCGCGCGATCTGCCGGTGCCGGGCCGCGAGCTGGAAGGCATCCACTACGCGATGGAATTCCTGCCGCAACAGAACAAGGTCAATGCCGGCGACAAGGTCGCGAACCAGCTGCTCGCGAAGGGCAAGCATGTGGTCGTGATCGGCGGCGGCGATACGGGTTCGGACTGCGTGGGCACGTCGAATCGTCACGGCGCGAAGAGCGTCACGCAGTTCGAACTGCTGCCGCAACCGCCGGAAGAAGAGAACAAGCCGCTCGTGTGGCCGTACTGGCCGATCAAGCTGCGCACGTCGTCGTCACATGACGAAGGCTGCTCGCGTGATTGGGCGGTCGCGACCAAGCGCCTCGAAGGCAAGAACGGCAAGGTCGAGAAGCTGATCGCGGCGCGCGTCGAATGGAAGGACGGCAAGATGCAGGAAGTGCCGGGCTCCGAATTCGAAATGAAGGCCGATCTGGTGCTGCTCGCCATGGGCTTCACGCAGCCGGTTTCGCCGGTGCTCGAAGCGTTCGGCGTCGACAAGGATAATCGCGGCAACGTGCGTGCCTCGACCGAAGGCGACAAGGCCTATTACACGTCGGTTGACAAGGTGTTCACCGCGGGCGACATGCGCCGTGGTCAGTCGCTCGTGGTGTGGGCGATTCGTGAAGGCCGTCAGTGCGCGCGTTCGGTCGATGCGTTTTTGATGGGGCATTCGGAACTGCCGCGGTAAACGTCTCCGTCGGTTTTTCACGCTCTGACTGTGGCGTGGAAACCGGCTACTGCTTGCAGGAAGAGGTGGAGACGACAATGTGCGCCGTCAGCGGCACATCGAGCGGTAAAAAATGAAGCCGGGCACCTGAGAGGGTGACCCGGCTTTTTAATGTCTGCGCGACGCGGCGCTATGTGCGTGCCTACCCGCGAGACTTGCCATACCGCACCAACGTCAGCCCGTCGAGATCGATCTCCGGCTTGCGGTGCGTGATCAAATCCGCCACCACGCGTCCCGAACCCATTGACATCGCCCAGCCCGTCGATCCATGTCCGAGGTTCAGCCACAGTTTTTCCACGCCGGACGGACCGAGCAGCGGCGCGCCATCGGGTGTCATTGGACGGCGGCCCACCCAGAAATGCGCGGACGTAGGATTGGCCGCGTGCGGGAACCAGTCGCTCAGCACTTTCATCAGCGTTTGCAGGGCCTGTTCGCGCAAGGTGGTCTGGCGATTGCCGAGTTCCGCGGTGCCGGCCACCCGAAGATTGTTGCCAAAGCGCGTGATCGCCGTTTTCAGCGATTCGTCCATCAGCGCGCCGCGCGGGGCTTTTTCTTCATCGGTGACGGGCAGCGTCGCCGAGTAGCCTTTCACCGGATAAAGCGGCACCTTCACGCCGAGCCGCGCGAGCAGCGCCGCACTGTCGACGCCCAGCGCCACCACCACGGCATCCGCGTACAGCATCTCCGCGCCGCGTTCGCTCTCGATACGCACCGCGCGCACCGCACCGCCTTGCACATCGAGCGACGTAACGCGCGTGTCGAAACGGAAGCGCACGTCGCTGCGTTCACAGATGGCGCGCAACTCGCGCGTGAAGCGGGCGCAATCGCCGGCTTCGTCCTCGGGTAGATAGAGGCCCGAGAGCGGCGCCTGACGTGCCCAGCTCAAACCCGGCTCGATCTCGACACATTGCGCCGCGCTGACTTCCCGATGCGCGATACCCGCATCGCGCAACACGGCGAGCGCAGGCTGCGCGAGTTCGACGTCGTACTCGCTGCGGAACAACTGCAGATAGCCCTGGCTGCGGCCGTAGTCGAAGGGATAGCAGGCGCGGAATTCGTGCAGGCAGTCGCGGCTGTAGTAAGCAATGCGCTGCATGCGCTGCTTGTTGACGCGAAACCGTTCGAGGTCGCATTCGCGCAGCCAGCGCGCGATCCAGCGCCATTGAGCCGGATCGAAGGTCGGACGGAAGATCAGCGGCGAGGCCGGTTTGAACAGGTATTTGAGAATCTTCGTCGGCATGCCGGGCGCGGCCCAAGGCGTCACATAGCCCGGCGCGATCACGCCGGCGTTGCCGAAACTGGTGGAGAGCGCGACGTCCGGCTCGCGCTCGATCACGGTGACTTCGCAGCCCTGCTGGCGCAGGTAAAAAGCCGTGGCGACGCCGATGACGCCGCCGCCCAGAACAATCGTTTTCATGTGTGTGTACTGCGGATTCAGGCGGCGGTGCGGGTCGCGCCGAGTACCTTGCCCTTGGTTTCAGGCAGACACAACGCGGCGACGATCACGAGCAGATAGCCCGAGCCGGCCACGATGCCCATTGCCTTCACCAGCGTCATGGTTTGCGACAGTGTACCGACCAGAATCGGAAAGAACGAGCCGAGTCCGCGCCCGAGGTTGTAGCAGAACCCTTGTCCCGAACCGCGTATCGCGTTCGGATAAAGCTCCGACAGGTAAGCGCCCACGCCCGCGAAAATCCCTTGCACCACAATGCCGAGCGGAAAGCCGAGCGCGAGCATCATGCCGTCGGTGATCGGCAGCATGGTGTAGAACATGCCGAGTACGAAAGAGCCGATCGCAAACAGCACGAACGACGCGCGCCTGCCGATCTTGTCGCACAGTATCGCGCCGACGATATACCCGGTGAACGAACCGACGATCAGCACGATCAGGTAGCCACTGGTGTTGAACACCGACAGATGGCGCACGGTTTTCAGATAGGTCGGCAGCCAGGTGGTGATCGCGTAATAGCCGCCGAGCATGCCAGTGCACAGCGCACTGCCGAGCAAAGTGGTTTTGAGGTGATCGCCCGAGAAGATCTGCAGGAAATGCGAGGTGTCGAAACCGCTCTCACGAGCGCGGCGCGTTTCGAGAAAAATATCCGGATCGCTCACGTTGCGGCGAATGTAGATGATCCACGCGGCGGGCAGCAGGCCGATCCAGAAGCAGGCGCGCCATGCGTATTGCTCCGGCAGCAGCGCGAAGAACGCCCAGTAAATGATGGCCGCAGCCGCCCAGCCGAACGACCAGCTGCTCTGCACGGTGCCCACGGCTTTCGCGCGATGCTGAGGCGAGCGAATGGTCTCGGCCATCATGATCGTCACGACCGACCATTCACCGCCGAAGCCGATGCCTTGCAACGTGCGCGTGGTGAGCAACTGCCAGAACGAATGCGTGAAGCCGGACAGAAAGGTGAAGAGCGCGAAGGTGGCGATGGTCCACTGCAGCACGCGGATACGGCCGTAGCGGTCAGCGAGAATGCCGGCAAGCCAGCCGCCCACCGCCGACGAGATCAGCGAACTGGTGGCGATCATGCCGGCTTCGCTTTTGGTCATGCCCCATGTCGCGATCAGCGTCGGAATGAGGAAGGAGTAAATCATGAAGTCGAAGGCGTCGACCGCATAACCGCCGAAGCCGGCGTACAGAGTGCGGCGTTCTCGTTGTGTCAGTTCGGTGAACCATTGGAGAGAAGGCATGTTTTGTTGTGGTCTCCAGGGCTTGTTGGCCTGCCGTCGGCGTGAATGTGGGGTGTTTGTATTCTACGGGGATGGGGCGTCGTGGGGCCAGTTGTGGTCAAAAATGGCAGGGAACGGTAAGAAACCGATAACAGATGAAATGCCGGCGAAATCAGGCCGAGGAAAGGCCAGACCCACAGCCAGGCTGGCGATCGCGCTGTTCGGGCGATACGCGCGAAGATCTTTTTCCTTACCAACTACTACCGTGTAACCCAAACAATATTTGCCGTGGTTAAACTGCGCTCGCAGCGCCGATGCTGCGACTAATCCACTCACGCCCGCGACAGCCACGCCGAATGCCCGCTACCGCAAAAACCTGCTCGCCATCCCGTCGCTCCGCGAGCACGTTCCCGCGGGCAAGCCAGATCTCAGACGAGGCGCCGCTGGCCTCGCGCCGCACTTTTCTGAAGCGCTCAGCCAGTGTGCTGCTGGTTTCCGGCATGGGCAGCTCGCTGCTGTCCGCGTGCGGCGGCGGCAACCTCGACGCCGATCAGCCGGCCACGCCGCGCCTTGCGTCGGTCGACAACTTCCGCGATCTGGCGGGAGCGGCCGCGGGTTATCCGACCGTCGACGGCAAG
Source organism: Paraburkholderia sp. BL9I2N2 (assembly GCF_004339745.1). Taxonomy (GTDB): domain Bacteria; phylum Pseudomonadota; class Gammaproteobacteria; order Burkholderiales; family Burkholderiaceae; genus Paraburkholderia. The sequence continues at coordinate 4,699,835 of NZ_SMGP01000001.1, forward strand.
CAGATGCGCCGAGGCGCGTTCTATCGCGCGAACGCATTGACGCTCAACGCCACCGATCAGGCCACGATAGACCGGCTCGGCATTGCCTCGGTCTACGATCTGCGCACGCCCGGTGAAATCGCGCGCACCGCTGATATCTTGCCGGGTGGCGCGACTAGCCAGACGCTCAACGTGCTCGGCATCACGGACTTCGTGGCGCAGCCCTTCGATACGGCGGGTGCCGCCGTCGCGTTCATGGAGGCGCAGGCGCGCGGCTACGTCACCGGCGCCGCGCAGCGCGCCGCTTACGGTGCGCTGCTGACGAGGCTCGCCGACGGGCCCGGCGCGCAACTCTTTCACTCCAACGCGGGCAAGGACCGCGCTGGCTGGGTCGCGGCGCTTCTGCTCAGCATCGCGAACGTTCCGCTCGACGTCATCATGCAGGACTATTTGCTGAGCAACGTCTATCTGGTGCCGTCGATCAAGGCGCAAACCGACAGGTTGCGCGCGCAGGACGGCGACGCCGTCGCGTCGGCCGAAGCGCCTTTGATGAATGTTCAGGAAAATTATCTGCAGGCCGGGTTCGACCAGGTGCAGGCGAGCTACGGCACGATGATGAGCTATCTGACGCAAGGCCTCGGCGTCGCGCAGACGACCATCGACACTTTGCACAGCCGCTTGGTGGTCTGAGACGTCCACGCCGCGCGCTCGAAGCAGGCAAAAAAAGTCCGCCCCAAGTGACTGGGCGGACAGAGAAGGGCGGCATCGAGGTTGCCGGGGGCGACTATAAAGCCGCCGCGCCTGTGATGGTTCATGCAGTAAGGGCGCGTAAGCGCCCGCCCAACTCTCTCTCACGTCAACGCCGGCACCACCGGCAATTCGATCCGCACTTCCAGGCCGCCCTGCGCGTGATTGCGCACGTGACACCGTCCGCCGCGATCGTGCGCGAGCCGCGCGACGATCGCGAGGCCGAGGCCGCAATGGCCTTCGCCGCCACGCGCGGCGTCGAGCCGGACGAACGGCTTCATCGCGGCGGCGATGCGGTCGTCGGGGATGCCGGGACCGTGGTCGCGCACGCTGATCACCCAATGGCCGTCAGTGCGGGCGGTGACGATATCCACCGGCGGCGCACCGTGTTCGAGCGCGTTATCGACGAGGTTCGTGACCAGCCGGTCCAGCAACGTGCGCGGCAGCGTGAAAGCTGAACCGGCGCGCAGATCGAGCGTGAAGAGCGGCGTTTCGGTGCTGTCGCTGGCGGAGAACTGTTCCTGCAAAAAGTCGTCGACTTCGACCGGCGGCCCGGTGTCGGCGGACTGGCCCGCGAATTCGAGAAACTGCTGGACGATATTGGTGAGCGAGTCGACATCGCGAATCAGACCGGCGCGTTCACTTTCGGCGACCAGCACGCTCGCGCGCAACTTCAGGCGGGTGAGCGGCGCCTTAAGGTCGTGCGCGACGCCGGCCAGCATCACGGCCTGGTCGTCGCCCGCCTCGTTCAGGCGCCGCATCATGTCGTTGAACGAACCGATCAGATCGCGCAATTCGCGTGGGCCCTGCACCGTCACGGGTTCCGGACGGCCGCCCGAGCCGAATGCGCGCGCGGCGTCGGCGACGCGCGAGAGCGGCCGCTGCATCTGCCAGACCGCGAACAGCGAGAGGATCAGCGCGGCGAGCAGCATCGAGATCGCCTCGATCAGGAAGCGCGGGCGCGGCGGCACGTCGACCGGCACCACGACCCAGTTCGACTTGCCGGGAAACAGCACCCATAACTGCGGCGGGCGCAGGTCGTCGACGGCGATCTGCGTGCCGGGCGGCAGGTTCTCGCGCAGATGCCGGCTCAGTTCTTCCAGCGGACGCTGGGTCGGCTGGTGCAGATGCACGCTCGCCGGCATGTTCCAGGTGGGCACGAGATGCACGCGCATGGCGGGCGCGAGCGCGGCGCCTTTCATCGGCTCGCCGTTGATGGCTTGCAGCACCAACAGGATGCCGCGCGCGAAGCCGTCGATTTCATGGCGCGGCGGCTGCATCACCACCAGCACGAACCAGCCGGCCTGAATTGCGAACAACACCGCCGCCGAGAGTAACGCCATTCTGCCGAACAGCGTGTTCAGCGGGTTTTTCATGCGCTTGCGGCGGCCTCGTCGGCGAAGGGCGTGCCGTCGGCGTCGGGCACGAAGACGTAGCCTTTGCCGCGCACCGTCTGCACGTAGCAGGGATTCGACGGGTCGTCTTCGATCACGCGGCGCAGGCGCCAGATCGGCACGTCGAGGCTGCGGTCGCGGAAGGCGAGATTGTCGCGATGCACGAGATCGTGAATCAGCACGCGCGACAGCACCTTGTACGGATTGTTGACGAAGATCTTCAGGAGCGCGAACTCACTGTCGCGCAGCGCCAGCTTCGAGTTGTCGCGGCACAGCGAACGCGTGGCGAAGTCGAGTTCGAACGGGCCGAATCGGTACGGCTTGCGGGCTTCCGGCGCGCTCGTGGTGGACGGCCCGCGCCGGCGCAGCACCGTGTGGATGCGGGCCAGCAATTCGCGCGGATCGAACGGCTTGGTCAGGTAGTCGTCCGCGCCCAGCGAAAGCCCGACGATGCGGTCGGCCACGGTGCCGCGCGCCGTCACGAAGATCACCGGAATGTCGTCGCCGGCGGCGCGCAGCGCGGTGAGCGCGCGCAAGCCGTCGGTGTTCGGCATCATGATGTCGAGCACGACGACGGACGGCCGTTCGCGTTCGAGCCGGCGTTGGAGATGCGTGCCGTCGTGGAGCACGGACGCGTCGAAGCCGTTCGATTGCAGAAACTTGCAAAGTAGATCGCGTACGACCGGATCGTCGTCGACGATGAGGACCTGTGGATTCATGGCGAAATTTTAGACTGGCGCGCGTGACGCGCGGCCGACTGTTTTCTTACCAATGCTTACGGCATGCCGCGCCGCTTCGGGGGGCTCGCTTGTCAGGCCCGCCACGCAAGGCTCGCGGCATATTTCAGCGGCGCCATATCTGGCGATACGCGCAGTGGTGCTGAAGTCGTTTCGCATCGCCAACATCCCTCCGAAGAAAGAATTTGCGCGTATCTGCAACCGGTCGAAACAGGTCGCAACGGGTAGGAACAGGTCGTAAGAACCGGTGGAAAGCGCGCTTTCCTTCGTGCATCGGCACTGCGTGGTCGGCGAGATGATTCGTCGTGCAGTACGTTGCGCCGCATGCTGAAAACAGCCTAACGCCTTGGGCCCACGGCAAGCGGCGTGAAATCGAAACCTAGCGCCACGCGAGGCTCACCATGACCGTTCCAAGCAATCTCACTTCAACCCGCTTTTCTTCCTTGGCGCCGATGCCGCCGGCCGAAAGGCCCGCAGCCGCCAACAACTCGGGCGCCGCCGGGCAAGCCAAGGAGTCCGCCACCCAGCCGCAGCCGTCGCTGCCCGCCGGGCTCGTCGGGCACCACGTCAATACGACAGCCTGACGTACCGAGGCCCATGTGTCGACCCCGAGAATTCTTCACCGCTTCATGCGTGTCGTTGCGTGGTTGACGCTCGGCGCGGCGCTGCTGCCCCTGGGTGGCTGCGCCGTTGCCGCGCTGCCGTGCCGGCTGACTTCGGCCACGCTGAAAATCATCCCGGTCGTCGGCCATGCCGCGGCCTCGCCGTTCGACATGTGCTCATCCGCCATCGACTGAATCATGACACTCAAACGGATTGTCTGCGCGCTGGCGTTGCTGGGCGGCGTGCTGTCGTCGAGCGCCGAAGCGCAACCGCCCGCGCGCGACGCGAGTGCGGCGAGCACCGCGTCGAAAGAGCCTTCCGTCGATGCACGGCGGCGCCCGCAAGACGCGCCGTTCGCGTTTCGTGGCATCGCGCTCGGCATCACGCTCGACGAATTCCGCGCGGGCTCGAGCGTGCGGGCGACGCCGCTCGGCAGCGTGCCGGTCTGCGAGACGGACGTGCAGGCGGGCGCGCTCGGCATGCGGCTCAAGTCGCACGACAGTCTCACGGTGGCATGCCGCTGGGCGCATCGCGCGGACAACGGCTGGGCGGTGTCGCAGGCGGTGGTCGATGGCGCACCTGCGTTAGAGCACGTGCTGCGCTTCGCGCGCGTGGACGGGCAAAGCGCGCTGCATCTGTACGAGATTTCTTTCGTGATCGACGAGATCACCGCCGAGGACTTGCGCGACGCGCTCGCGGACCACTACGGGCCGCCGCGTCTCGCGACGCAGAACGTGTCGGCGTCCGGCGCGATGCCCACCTATGTCTGGGAAAACGCCGTGAGTTCGATCACGTTGTGCTTTCTGCCGGGCACGCGCAACGGCACGCTCACTTATCTGCTGAAGGGCTCGGACGCGTGGGTGAAGTCGGTCGTGCGGCAATGGCAGGCGAGCGGCGCGGAGGCGGGTTGATGCGCGGCACGAGTGTGGCCAATGAGTGGGCCAATGAGTGGGCCAATGAGTATGGCCACCAGGCCCGTTTCGAACAAGGAGCATGCATGACTGCGCTACGTCTGACTGTCGCGCTGGGCGCGGCGGCTTGCCTTGCGGCTTGCGCGAGCCACCAGCAAAACTCGATCGTCGATACGCCGATGGCGCCGCCGCTCGCCTCGGCGCCGCTGAACGTCAACACGCAAGGCGCGATCTATCAGGCGGGCACGCCGTTGCTGCTGTACGAAACGCCGCGCGCCCAGCATATCGGCGACGTGCTGACGATCCGTCTCGCGGAATCGTATAGCGGCAACAACAGCGCGACCGCGGCGGCGAGCCGTTCGAGCAGCATTACCGCCGACGCCGCCGACCAGTCCACCAATGCCGCCGCGCGGCTCGCGCGCCTGTTCAACATCGGCTCGGCGAGCACTGAATACAAAGGGCAGGGCAATATCACCGACATCAGCGGCATGAGCGGCACGCTCGCCGTCACTGTGATCGGCACGATGTCGACCGGTAATCTCGTGGTGTCGGGCGAGAAGGTGATTGCGATGAGCGGCAACCGCGACCGGCTGCGCCTGTCGGGCATCGTCAATCCTAAGGATATCGAAGCGGGCAACTACGTGGCGTCGAGCAAGGTTGCGAACGCGCGCATCGAACAGGCGGGCGTGGGGATGGTGTCCGACTCCACGACGATGGGGTGGCTGCAGCGAATGTTCATGAGCGTGCTGACGTTCTGAGCCGGCGACGACGCGTTGGATACCTGAAACGCAAGAGATGCATGAAGTGGGATGTTCGTCGCACTTCATGCACGCGTCAGGCGCTGCGTTCGGCCGCGCCGATTTCACCGTCCGGCACGAATACGTAGCCGCGTCCCCACACGGTTTGCACATAGCGCGGCTCGGACGGATCCACTTCGATTAGCCGGCGCAAACGCCAGATCGAGACGTCCAGGCTGCGGTTGCGATGCAGCTCGCTATTGCCGTGCAGTTTCTCCAGCAACTGCGCGCGCGTGAGCACGGTCATCGCGTGGCTGACGAATACCTTCAGCATGGCGAATTCGCTCGAGCGCAGCGTGATGCGCTCGCCATCGCGGCGTAATTCGCGCGCTGGGAAATTCACTTCAAAACGGCCGAAGCGGTACGGCGCGCGCTGCTCCGGCGCGCTCGGCGCAATACCGCCGCGACGGCGCAGCACGGTGCGAATCCGCGCGACCAGTTCGCTCGGTTCGAAGGGCTTGCCGAGATAGTCGTCCGCGCCGAGTTCGAGGCCGATCACGCGATCGATCGGATCGGAGCGCGCGGTCAGCAGAATCACGGGAATGTCGTCGCCGGCCACCCGCAAGGCGCGCAGCGCGCTGATGCCGTCGAGCTCCGGCATCATGATGTCGAGCACGATCAAGGCGGGACGCTCGTCCTGCAAGCGACGCTGCAGCGCCATGCCGTGCTCGAGCGTGTCAACTTTGAAGCCGCGCCCTTGCAGATAGCCGCTGACGAGCTCACGTACGACGGGGTCGTCGTCGACGACCAGAATGGATTGGTTCATTCAGGTCATCTTAGAGAACGGCGCGGGCGGAGCAAAGCGCGTAACGCTTTCGAATCCTTTCCCGTGTAAGAGAAAGCAAGAGCCCGCGTGCCTAGTTCGCCTGGGAGGTCTGAATGGTCTGCAGCGGCTGCCGCGCGAAGTCGGTTCGATCGACCACCATTCGCTCGATCAGGCCGTTGAGCTTGGTTGACGCCGAAGAGAAGCGATCGGTGTTCAGGCCGCCGGTCTGATAACGGGCCGTGACGAGAATGCGGCCGTTCTGAATCAGCGTCAGGTCGATGATCGACAGATACTGGATCGTTTCGTCGCTGAACGAGCGGCGGCCATAATCGATCGCGGCGTTGTAAACGAGGCGCGCTTCGCAGCCGGCGGGCGAGGTGCCCGGATTGTAGACGTCCGAACGAATCCCGCGCCGGTCAAGCGCGAGTTGCAGCGCCGGCACGAAATCGCCGACCGACACGTTCTGATTCACTTCGATGCAGACGTTACTCACCTCGGCCGGCCGGCCGTTGACGAAGGTCGGCGACGAATAGTTCGCGGCGATCGCGTAGCCCGCCTGAATCACGGAGCCGGTGGCATCGGCGGCCTGGATCAGCGTCCAGGCGCAGCCGTTCAGACCGACCGCCAGTGTGGCGGAAACGGCGAGCCACGCGCAGGGACGCCGCAACGTGACCCACGCGGCGCGCGAGGCTCGCGTGAAAGCATAAGCGTGCATGCTCGGCATGAAGGTCATGAGGCGGTGCCTGGTGGCGGTCAGTGGATGCGGTGAATCGCGGCGAATCACCGCGGATAGCTGCGCGCTGGATCGAGCGTCAGCGCGTGACGCGCAGGCGCAGTTCGTTTTGACCTTGCACGCTTGCCGTGACGCTGATGCGCCGCTCGGCGGTGGTGACGATGAAATGCTGGCGCGTCGGTGTGTTGACGTCGTGCACGACGTTCGGGAAGCAGGCGGCGATATCAGCGCCGAACTCTTCAAGCGGATCGGTGACGACGCCGTCGGCTTGCCAGTGCGCGCGCCAGTGGCAATCGTAGGCGTGCGTGTTGGCGCGGCAGTCGTCGGCGCTCGACGTGCCCGGCAGTTGCGCGGCGGCTTGGGTTTGCAACTGCCGGAAATCGGCGGCGTCGACGATGTGCTTGAGCGCGGGGCAAACGTCGGCCGGCTTGTTGGCCGGATTTGCCTGAGTCGCCTGGGCTGCGTGCGCGGCGCTCGTGACGAGCAGCGCGGCGCCGAGAGCCAGCGCGAGACGCTGGGCCAAAGGATGGGAGCGGCGATCGAATGACATGGGCGGAGAATCCAGTAGCGATGAATGACGTGGGGCAGGACGTGGTACGGCCCGCACGACTATCGTCGCCGCTGGGGGGCATTTCCAAAGCGCGGAACAGCTTGCCCGCTTCGCAAATGCTTTCGAACTCTTCTCGCGTGTTTCGGGATGTTGCGGGTATTGCCTGGGATCGCGAAGGGATGCGGCGGAGGACTTGTGGTTGGCGTAGCCTGACTCGCCAGTCACTCAACCAAGCGTGAGACCACCGTCTACATGAATCACCTGGCCGGTGATATGACGCGCTTCGTCAGAGAGCAGGAACGCGATCAACGCGGCGACATCCGCCGGTTCGGCGACATGCCCGAGCGGCGTCGCTTCAGCAGCCCGAGTCCACACCGATGCATTATCGGCACTCGGCCCGCGATCTTTACGGGTATAGCCGGGCGCCACGCAATTGACCGTCACGCCGTGCGGTGCCAGTTCGGCGGCTGCGGTTTTCGCCAGCGACTCGAGCGCTGCTTTGGCGGCGGCCGTCGCGGCAAACGGCGCGTCCGCGCGATAGCGGTGCGCAACGAACGAACTGAGCGCGATCACGCGGCCGCGCTTCGAGGTTCAAGTGCGGGTGTCGCGCGTTTGACGAGCGCCGCGAAGGCGGCGGGCATCGCCGCAAAGGCTGCGCCGAGCGCGTCGGGATCGAGCGCATTCAGCGTTTGGCGCTGGGCGTGTCCCGCGTTGGCGACGACTTGATCGAGTGCGCCGAAGCTCGCCAGCGTTTGATGGACCACATGTTCCGCGGCCCCGCGTTCGGCGAGGTCGCCAAACACCGTCGCGCAGCGCGCGCCGTTCGCGCTGCAATCGACGGCGACTTGCGCAAGCCGTTCACGCGCGTCGTGATCGGCGCCGCGTGCGTGCAACATCAAGGCCGAGCGTGGCGCGGCGATGCGCCGGGCCAACGCCGCGCCGATGCCGGAACCCGCACCGGTGATCAGCACGACGCGTTCGAAACCGGCGCTGCCGGCGTCGTTCAGGTCACTCACGCGGCTCATGGTGGTCATGCCGCGACCGCTTCACCCGAGCGCTCGACTTCGAGCGTCTCGTCATGGAATGCAGCCAGCGACTCGCGATGCGCAACGCTGACAATCGCCGCCTTCGGCAGCCGCTCCGTGAACAGGCGATACAGACGCGCTTCGTTTTCCGCGTCGAGCGCGCTGGTCGCTTCGTCGAGGAACAGATAGTCCGGCTTGTGCAGCAGCACGCGCGCGGCGGCGAGGCGCTGTTGCTCGCCCGGCGAGAGAATGCGGGTCCAGTGTCCCGATTCCTGCAGACGGTCCGCGTATTCCGACAGATGGCACACGATGAGCGCTTCGCGGCATTCGTCGTCCGTGTAGGTGTCGACGGCGGACGGATAGGCGAGCGCGGCTTTGAGCGTGCCGATCGGCATGTAGCTCACCTGCGGGATGAACATCATGCGCGCGTTGACCGGGGCGTCGATCGAGCCGTCGCCGAACGGCCACAAGCCGGCGAGGGCGCGCATCAGCGTGCTCTTGCCCGAGCCCGACGGGCCGCGCACCAGCCAGCGCGAGCCCGGCTGAATCGCGACATCGCGAATGCGCGACAACGGGTTGCCGTTGGGCAGGGCGAGCTTGAGGCCGTCGGTGGAGAGCTTGTCTTCGTCGACGAAATGCAGATTGATGCCGCCATGCGCGGTAGCCGGCGAGACCGATTCCTTCAGACGCGGCGCGTGCACGACCCGCTTGAATTCACGCAGCCGGTTCACCGTGGCGCGCCATTCGACCAACGTGCCGTAACTGTTGATGAACCACGAGAACGAATCGCTGACGGTGCCGAATGCGCTGGAGATCTGCATCAGCACGCCGAACGTGAAGGCGCCGGCGAAGTAGCGCGGCGCGGCGACCACCAGCGGGAAGATGATCGCGATCTGACCATAGAAGCTCAGCACGAACGTGAGCCGCTTGGTGTACTTCATCACCTGCCACCAGTTGTCGCGGATGCGGCCGAACAGCGAGTGCGCGTTCGTCTTCTCGGTGTCCATGCCGTTGTAGAAGGCGATCTGTTCGGCGTTTTCACGCAGACGGATCAGGCCGAAACGGAAATCGGCCTCGACTTTCTGCGCCTGGTAGTTGATCGGCACGAGCGGATGGCCGACCTTCTGGATGATCAGCGAACCGACCACGGCGTAAAGCGCCGCGGCCCACACCATGTAGCCGGGAATCTCGATCGGCATGCCGCCGAGCGAAATGGTCAGCGCGCCGGCGAGCGACCACAGGATCGTGATGAACGATACCAGCGTGACGACGGTGGACAGCAGGTCGAGCGTCAGCGAAAGGGTGCTGGTGGCGAATGACTGCAGGTCGTCGCTGATCCGCTGGTCGGGGTTGTCGGCGAGGCGATCGCGTTCGATCCGGTAGAACGCGCTGTCCTTCAGCCACTCGTTCAGATAGCGCGTGGTCAGCCACTGGCGCCAGCGGAAGCCGAGCATCTGGCGCAGGTAGCGGCCGTACACCGCTAGGATGATGAAGCCGAACGCGAGCGCCGAGAACACCATCAGCAGATGCGGGAAGTCGTGCACGTTCTTGGTTTGCAGCGCGTTGTAGAAGTCGGCGCTCCAGCGGTTCAGGCGCACGTTGATCCACACCACGAGCAGATTCATCACGATGATCGCGATGAGCAGGCCCCATGCCGTTTTTCGTTCTTCGGAAACCCAGTAGGGTTTGATCAGGCTCCAGGCGGAGACTTTTTCGTCCGGCGGCAGCACGGGGGTGGCAGAGGTATTCGGTGTCATGAGCATCCTGAAGTAGTGCTGGCCCATTCGGGCTGACCCATCGGGGCAGGCCCGTCTGCGGGCTGCCCTGCGGCGGGTTTGCGGTACATGCCCGGGCGTCGTGCTCGACGAACGCACGCCTGGGTGAGCGTCAGATTCTGGCGTGAAGCCCTTAAGCGAAAATTAATTTGCGCCGCGAGGCCCCGCGCCCGGTGCCGCTGCGAACATGGCGGGACGGCGTGCCGCCCGCGCCGCGTTCGTGCGGCATCCTGTGCTGGCATTGTGCCAGAGCGCCGCCTTCGGCCGTATTGATAACGTGAAAGATGGTGCCGGATCAAATCGCGCGCGACGCGGCCAGCCGCTGGTTTGCGGGCGCCGCGCCTTTTATGGTCTAATGACCTTCGACGAAAACAGGGGTGCTTCGCGCACAGGCGGCATGGTTTTCATGGCGCAGCGGCGAGGCTGAGAGACACCCTTTGCACCCGATCCGGGTAATACCGGCGCGGGAAGTTTCCGGAAGCAGCCAGTCTTCCATTCCCCGCCGGGCAGCGTCCGTCATTGGAACGCGCATTGCCCGGCCGGCCTCACCCGCCGGTTTCGTCCTGGGTACGTGCGTTTTTTTGCCGTACGGAAAGGACTCGATGACCGCCTATTCTTCAGATATGTGTTTTGCTCTTCGTCACGCCGCCGTCGGCGCGCCGTGCTTCAGCTTTGCTTGCCGTCCTGAAACGGAGTGTGCGCGATGACGCGTCCTGCACAACCCGATTTCGCGGTGCTCGGCGGCGGCCTGTGCGGGCGGCTGGTGGCGTGGCGTCTCGCCGGGCAGGGGCATGGCGTGGCGCTCTATGAGCGTGGCGACGCCGCTGGTACGCAATCGGCCGCGTGGGTCGCCGCGGCCATGCTGGCGCCGCTCGCGGAAGCCGCCAGCGCCGAGTTGCTGATCACGCGCTTAGGCGCGAGTTCGCTCGAAACCTGGCCGCAAGTGCTGGCCGAACTTCCTGAGCCAGTGTTCTTTCAACGCAATGGCACGCTGGTCGTCTGGCATCACGCCGACCGTACCGAAGCACCGCTGTTCGAGCGCCGGGTGCGCTCGAATGCCCCGGCTGAGTTGCTGGACGGTGGCTTCGTCACGCTCGCGGGCGCGCAGCTCGGCGCCGCCGAGCCTGCTTTGGCGGGACGCTTCAATCAGGGCTGGCTGTTGCCGCGTGAAGGTCAACTGGATAACCGTCAGGTGCTGACCGCACTGGCCGCGGGCCTCGCGCAACGTGGTGTCGACACGCACTGGAATACGCCCGTCGACGATCGCGCGCTGCCGCCCGCACGCATCACGATCGACTGCCGCGGCCTCGGCGCGAAGCCCGTGCTGCCTACGTTGCGCGGCATTCGCGGCGAAGTGGCGCGCGTGCATGCGCCCGGTATCAAACTGACGCGGCCGGTGCGGCTGCTGCATCCACGCTATCCGCTCTACATCGCGCCGAAGCAGAACGATCTCTACGTGATCGGCGCGACCGAAGTGGAAGGCGAGGACATGTCGCCGGTCAGCGTGCGTTCCGCGCTCGAACTGCTGAGCGCGGCGTTTTCCGTGCATCCCGGCTTCGGCGAGGCACGCATTCTCGAATTGAATTCGCAGTGCCGCCCAACTTTGCCGGACCACCGTCCGGCCTTGCTGTGGGACGGCGCGCAGACACTGCGCGTGAACGGCCTGTACCGGCACGGCTACATGATCGTGCCCGAAGTCGCCGACGAAGCCGTGCGCTTCGCCGCGGCGCTGCTCGACGGTCACATCGGCGACGCCGATGCCTTCGCCGACTGGCAGCGCGATGCGCGCTGGAGCGAACTCTTTCAACTGGACTCCGCGCGGGAGCCGGCATGAGCGTTGCGCGAATGGTCTTTACCCAATCGAGCGCTATACGCCACGCCGCTTTCGCCATCGACTGAAACGTATTCGAACACCATGGACATTCATATCAATCAGAAGCCGTTGTCGCTGCCCGAAGGCGCGACTGTCGCCGACGCGCTCACCGCGTTCGGCGCGCGTCCGCCGTTCGCGGTCGCGCTGAACGGCGACTTCGTGGCGCGCACCCAGCATGCGGCGCGCGCGCTGCGCACGGGCGACAAGCTCGATGTCGTGCAACCCGTGGCCGGCGGCTGAGCGCCCGCCACGCATTGCCGGAACGCCGATTGCCGGAGACAAACAGGATGATGCAAATGACTTCCCCCCAAACCGCCGACGCGCTCACGCTCTACGGCCAGACCTTCGCGAGCCGCGTGCTGCTCGGTACTTCGCGCTATCCGTCGCTGCAATCGCTGTCCGATTCGATCGACGCGGCGCGGCCCGGCATGGTGACCGTCGCGTTGCGCCGGCAGATGAACGAAGGCGGCGCCGAAGCCGGCTTCTTCGACCTGCTCAAGCGCCACGGCGTGCCGCTCCTGCCGAACACGGCCGGCTGCCTGACGGTCGGCGAGGCGGTGACGACCGCGCACATGGCGCGCGAAATCTTCGAGACCGAGTGGATCAAGCTCGAACTGATCGGCGACGACTACACGCTGCAGCCCGACCCGGTCGGCCTGATCGAAGCGGCCGCACAACTGGTCAAGGACGGCTTCAAGGTGCTGCCGTATTGCACCGAAGACCTGGTGATCGGTCGCCGTCTGCTGGACGCCGGTTGTGAGGCGCTGATGCCGTGGGGCGCGCCGATCGGTACCGGCAAGGGCGTGATCAATCCGTATGGCTTGCGCGTCTTGCGTGAGCGGCTGCCGGACGTGCCGCTGATCGTCGACGCTGGCCTCGGCGTACCGTCGCATGCTGCGCAGGTCATGGAATGGGGTTTCGACGGTGTGTTGCTGAACACGGCGGTTTCGCAGGCGACGCACCCCGACGCGATGGCGCGCGCCTTCGCGCTGGGCGTCGAAGCGGGCCGCCAGGCTTTTCTGGCGGGGCCGATGGCCGAGCGCGAAAGCGCGCACGCGAGCACGCCGGTGGTCGGCATGCCGTTCTGGCATCAAGACGGGAGCGCCGCATGACACAGACGTTGACATTGAAAGACCGCGACCTGTTCTGGCCGCCCGCCGACGAACTCACCGAAGCCACCGAGCGCATCCGCGCCCGGCTGGGCGACTGGCCGCCGACGCATGCGCCGTGGCGCATCTGCCTGACCGCGCCGGACGAACCGAACGGCGGCGATCTGATCGTCATCGCCGACGCGCAGCAGCATGGCGAGCAGGTGGCGCGCTGGCTGGTGCGGGGCGCCGGCGTGATCGAAGCCGCTGAAGACAAGGCCACGCTGCATCTGGGCGGCGAAAAATACCGCCTCGAAGGTCATCTGGCGGAAGACTGGATTGCCGCGCTGGCGGCTTTCCTCGACTGCGGCTTCGACCCGCATGACGCGCTGGTGTTGGCGCTGGCTTGGCGCGACGGCGATGAAACCCGCACCGACGACGCCTTTCCCGCCGATCTCAGCCATTTCCCGCGTCTGGCCGGCTTGCCCGACGCGCCGGCCCAGGCGTTCGCGCGCTGCCCGGACCGGCTCGGCCTCTATCCGGTGCTGCCGACGGCGGAATGGGTTGAACGCGTGGTGGGCTTCGGCGTGAAGACCGTGCAGTTGCGCCGCAAATCGGCCGAACCCGTCGATGAACTGAAGCGCGAAATCGCCCGCTGCGTGGCCGCCGGCCGTGAGCACGACGCCCAGGTGTTCATCAACGACCACTGGCAGGCCGCGCTCGAGGCCGGCGCATACGGCGTCCATCTCGGTCAGGAAGACGTGCATACGGCTGACCTCGCCGCGCTCGCGGCGGGAGGCGTCCGCCTGGGCCTGTCGACCCACGGTTTCTACGAGATTCTGAAAGCGCTGCATTTTCGGCCGAGCTACATTGCACTGGGCGCGGTGTTTCCGACCACCACCAAGGTCATGCCGACCGCGCCGCAGGGCCTGAAGCGTCTAGCCCGCTACGTGCGGCTGCTCGACGGCGTGGTGCCGCTGGTGGCGATCGGCGGGATCGATATGCAGGTGCTGCCCGACGTGCTGGCGACGGGCGTCGGTTGCGCGGCCGTGGTGCGGGCAGTAACGGAAGCAGCGGATCCTGCCGCCGCCGTTTCTGCACTGCAACAAGCGTTTGCGCAATAATCGTCACGTTTAGTCAAGGGACGGGGCAGCCTCAGGGCAACTTTTGCACGATGGCCCTATAATTCGCCTTCCGTGTAAAAGGACTGTCCGTTTCGTGTCTTCCTCTCCCGAGACCTTACTCGAGCTGCGCGACGTCGACTTCGGTTATGGCGACCGGCTCGTCCTGTCGAACCTGAATCTGCGCTTCAAGCGCGGCCAGGTAGTCGCGGTCATGGGCGGGTCGGGCTGCGGCAAGACCACGGTGCTGCGCCTGATCGGCGGCCTGGTGCGCGCGCAGCGCGGCCAGATCCTGTTCCAGGGCCAGGACGTCGGCCGGCAAACGCGCGACGGCCTGTACGCGCTGCGCCGCAAGATGGGCATGCTGTTCCAGTTTGGCGCGCTGTTCACCGACATGTCCGTGTTCGAAAACGTCGCCTTCGCGCTGCGTGAGCACACCGACCTCCCCGAAGAACTGATCCGCGACCTCGTGCTGATGAAGCTCAACGCGGTCGGTCTGCGGGGCGCGCGCGATCTGGCGCCTTCGGAGATTTCGGGCGGCATGGCGCGGCGTGTCGCGCTGGCTCGCGCCATCGCGCTCGATCCCGAACTGATGATGTACGACGAGCCGTTCGCCGGCCTCGATCCGATCTCACTCGGCATCACCGCGAACCTGATTCGCGCGCTCAATCAGGCGCTCGGCGCCACCTCGATTCTCGTCACGCACGACGTGCCGGAATCGTTCGCGATCGCCGATTACGTCTACTTCCTCGCCAACGGCGGGGTTCACGCCGAAGGCACGCCCGCCGAACTGCGCGCGTCGACCGATGCCACCGTGCGTCAGTTCATCGACGGCGCGCCGGACGGCCCCTTCAAATTTCACTATCCCAGCAAGACGCCGCTCGCGGCGGACTTCGGCATCGGCGGAGGTCAGTCATGATCAGTGCGATCGGCCGCTCGGTGATCGACGGGCTGGGCACGGCCGGCTACGCCACGCGGTTTTTCTTCAGGCTGCTGCTCGAATTTTTCCCGTTGTTGCGCCGTCCGCGTCTTGTCACGAAGCAGATCCACTTCGTAGGTAACTATTCGCTGGTGATCATTGCCGTGTCGGGCCTGTTCGTCGGCTTCGTGCTCGGCCTGCAGGGCTATTACACGCTGAACCGGTACGGCTCCGAGCAGGCGCTCGGCCTGCTGGTCGCGCTGTCGCTGGTGCGCGAACTCGGTCCGGTGGTCACGGCGCTGCTGTTCGCCGGGCGCGCCGGGACGTCGCTCACCGCCGAGATCGGCTTGATGAAGGCCGGCGAGCAACTGACCGCGATGGAAATGATGGCGGTCGACCCGGTCAAGGTCGTGGTCGCGCCGCGCCTGTGGGCGGGCATTATTTCGATGCCGATCCTCGCCGCGATCTTCAGCGCGGTCGGCGTGTTCGGTGGTTATGTGGTGGGCGTACTGCTGATCGGCGTCGATGCCGGCGCGTTCTGGTCGCAGATGCAAGGCGGCGTCGATGTCTGGCGCGATGTCGGCGCCGGGGTCGTCAAGAGCGTGGTATTCGGGCTCGCGGTGACGTTCGTTGCGCTGTTTCAAGGCTATGAAGCCAAGCCGACGCCGGAAGGCGTGTCGCGCGCCACGACCAAGACGGTCGTGTACGCGTCGCTTGCGGTGCTCGGCCTCGATTTTCTGCTGACCGCACTGATGTTCAGCTAAGACTGCGCTGCGCGTTTTCCGCCGGCGACGCGTCACTGGGCGCGCGCGGCGGGGAGTATCGGCGGCGTGGCGGATTCACTTTGGGATGACGATGAAAAAGACTGCTGCTCTCGACTTCTGGGTCGGCCTGTTCGTGGTGCTGGGTTTCGTGGCGTTGCTGTTTCTCGCGCTGAAGGCCGGCAACATGAGCTCGTTGTCGTTCCAGGCAACGTATCCGGTCAAGCTCAAGTTCGACAATATCGGCGGACTGAAGGCGCGCGCGCCCGTGAAAAGCGCCGGCGTGACGGTTGGCCGCGTCGATTCGATCGGCTTCGACAGCAACGCCTACCAGGCCGTCGTCACGATCGACCTCGACAAGCAGTACCAGTTTCCGAAAGACACCTCGGCGAAGATCCTGACCTCGGGTCTGCTCGGCGAGCAATACATCGGGCTCGAACCCGGCGGCGACACCGAAATGCTCAAGGCGGGCGACACCATCTCCATGACGCAGTCGGCGATCGTGCTGGAAAACCTCATCGGCCAATTTCTGTACAGCAAGGCCGCGGATTCGGGTGCGTCCAAACCTGGCGCGGCGACGGGCACGCCCGCGCCTGCGGCGGCGCCGGCGGCGCCGAGCTTGCCCGCCTCCGGCGCGGCCGCTCAATAAGGAGAACAAGAATGCAGACCACACGCATCAGCGGCGCGCGCGCCTTCCAGGCCGGTAAGCTGGCGGTAGCCGCAGCGCTGCTCGCCGGCTGTTCGACGGTGCAGACGCCGACCAAGGGCGACCCGCTCGAAGGTTTGAACCGCACCATCTTCACGGTCAACGACAAGCTCGATCAGTACGCGCTCAAGCCGGTCGCGAAGGGCTACGTGTTCATCACGCCGCAGCCGGTGCGCGACAGCGTGACGAACTTCTTCTCGAACATCGGCGACGTCTACATTGCGGCAAACAACCTGCTGCAGTTGAAGATCACCGACGGTGTCGAAGACATCATGCGGATCGTGATCAACACCGTGTTCGGCGTGGGCGGCCTGTTCGACGTGGCGACGCTCGCCAAGCTGCCCAAGCACGACAACGACCTCGGCCTCACGCTGGGCCACTACGGCGTGCCGGCGGGCCCGTATCTCGTGCTGCCGCTGTTCGGGCCGAGCACCGTGCGCGACGCGGTCGGCTCGATCGGCAACTACTATGTGAATCCGCTCAGTTACATTCATCCGGATGGTCTGAGCTGGGCGCTGTACGGCTTGAACATCGTCAACACGCGCGCGAATCTGTTGAATGCGAGTGATGTGCTGGAAGGCGCCGCGCTCGACAAATATTCGTTCGTGCGTAACGCGTATTTGCAACGCCGTCAGTATCTGCTGTCGGATGGCAAGCAGTCTGCGGCGCTCCCCAACTACGGCGACGAAGCGCCGCTGCCGAAGTACGACGACGTCGACAGCGGCGCGGCGGCTGGTGCGGCGGGCACGCAGGGTGCTGCTGCCGCGAAGGCGGCTTCGGGTGCGACCGCGGCAACGCCGCCGCAAGCCGCATCGGCCACCGCTGCCGCGCCAGAGGCCGCTTCGGGTAGCTCGGAATCACCGCCGCTGGACCTGAACGGCGGCCCTGAGACGACGCAGATCCCGGCCGGTCAACTGGTCCCGCCCACGCGTTTCAACTTTCCGTCATTCAAATTGCGTTGATCGTACGGCCGTAACAGATCGATACGACTCTCGCAGTTTGCGCATGGATTGCTGCTGAACTCGCGTGCTAATGTCGGTTCAAACGGTTGCACTATTTTTAAGGCAAGGCTTCAAATGAAAAAATTCTTCCTGATTCCGCTGTTCGCCGCGTTGTTCTCGTTTGCTAGTGCCGGTGCATCGGCACAAACGGTCGACACCAATTCGCCCGACGGCATGGTCAAGACGGTCACCCAGCAGGTGATCGACGCAATTCGTGCAGACAAGTCGATCCAGCAAGGTGACATCTCGCACATCACCAAGCTGGTCAACGAAAAGATCCTGCCGTACACGGATTTCCGCCGCACCACGCAACTGGCGATGGGCCGCAACTGGCGCACCGCTACGCCGGAGCAGCAAAACGCGGTGGTCGAGCAGTTCAAGATGCTGCTGATCCGTACGTACTCGGGCGCGTTGGCTCAGGTGCGCGATCAGGAGATCCAGTACAAGCCGTTCCGCATGAACCCGGACGACACCGACACGGTGGTGCGCTCGGTTGTGATGAACAACGGCTCGCCGATCGAACTCGACTACCGTCTGTACAAGACGCCGCAAGGCTGGCGCGTGTATGACATCAACGTGCTCGGCGCATGGCTGATCCAGGCGTACCAGCAGCAGTTCAACGAGCAGATCCAGCAGAAGGGCGTGGACGGACTGATCCAGTTCCTCACGCAGCGCAACCAGCAACTCGCCGCGGGCAAGCAGTCGTGAGCGAAGTGCTGAGCCCCGTCGTCAGCCGCTTCGAGAGCGGCGCGACGCTGACCCACGCGAGCGCGAATGCCGCGCTCGCGGCGGGTTTGCAACGTATCGCGGCGGGCGCGACGGGCGTGGACTGCGCACCGCTCGCGCAGTTCGATTCGTCCGCGCTGGCCGTCCTCCTCGCGTGGCAGCGTGCCGCCCAGGCACGCGGTGCCGCGTTCGAGATCGTCAATCTGCCGGCTGGTCTCGCCAGTCTCGCGCAAGCCTACGGCGTCGATACCCTCATCGCCGCGCGACATTGACGCTCTAACGCGTCACATCCAAACACCTCCTGCTGAGATAGGGCTACAGATTTTTGCCCTATAATCAAACGTTTTTTGGGGCACATAACCGGCCCCAATTCCGTTCCTTCCAGCATTTGTGCGCCCTCCCAGGGCTCCTTTAGGCGCCGCGACGCACGCGGCCCACAGTCATGTCAGCCATAGAAATTCGTAACGTCAAGAAGCGCTACAAGGATTTGCAGGCGCTCAAGGGCGTCAGCCTCACAGTTGAAGAAGGCGAGTTCTTCGGACTGCTCGGTCCGAACGGCGCGGGCAAGACGACGCTCATCAGCATCCTCGCCGGGCTCGCGCGCGCCGATGAAGGCAGCATTGCCGTGCGCGGCCACGACGTCGTCAGCGATTTCCGTGACGCGCGCCGCGCGCTCGGCGTGGTGCCGCAAGAACTGGTGTTCGATCCGTTCTTCACGGTCCGCGAAACCTTGCGCATCCAGTCCGGCTACTACGGGCTGCGCAACAACGACGCGTGGATCGACGAGATCATGGCCAATCTCGACCTCACCGACAAAGCCGATGCCAACATGCGCGCGCTGTCGGGGGGCATGAAGCGCCGCGTGCTGGTCGCGCAGGCGCTGGTGCATCGGCCGCCGGTGATCGTGCTCGACGAGCCGACCGCGGGCGTCGACGTCGAATTGCGGCAAACGCTGTGGAAATTCATTTCGCGTCTGAACCGCGAAGGCCACACCATCGTGCTGACCACGCATTACCTGGAAGAAGCCGAATCGCTGTGCGACCGCATCGCGATGCTGCGGCGCGGCGAAGTCGTCGCGCTCGAGCGCACCAGCGCGCTGTTGCAACGCTTCGCCGGCATGCAGCTGTTCCTGCGTTTCTCGCAAGGCGTCTTGCCGGTCGATCTGCGTCCGCTCGAAGTGGAAAGCGGCACGGGCAACGGCAATGGCCGTCAGCATCTGCTGCGTCTGGCGAGCTACGACGACGTCGAAACAATTCTCGCGCAGTGCCGCGCAGCGGGCTGCATCTTCGAAGAAATCGAGGTTCGCAAAGCCGACCTCGAAGATGTGTTCGTTCAGGTGATGAACGGTCCTGAAGTGATCGAGGGGCTTGCATGAGCGGTTTCCGTACGCTGTTTTACAAAGAGCTCCTGCGTTTCTGGAAGGTGGCGTTCCAGACCGTGCTGGCGCCGGTCATTACCGCACTCCTGTATCTGACGATTTTCGGCCACGCGTTGCGCGGCCATGTGCAGGTCTATCCGGGTGTCGAATACACGAGTTTCCTGATTCCGGGTCTCGTGATGATGAGCGTGTTGCAAAATGCATTTGCAAACAGTTCGTCTTCGCTGATCCAGTCGAAGATCACCGGCAACCTGGTGTTCGTGTTGCTGCCGCCGCTGTCGCATTACGAGATGTTCGGCGCCTATGTGCTCGCGGCCGTGGCGCGCGGGCTGGCGGTCGGCTTCGGCGTATTCATCGTGACGATCTGGTTCGTGCCGGTCAGTTTCAGCGCGCCGCTCTACATCATTCTCTTCGCGATTTTCGGCGCGGCGATTCTCGGCACGCTCGGTTTGATCGCCGGTATCTGGGCCGACAAATTCGATCAGCTTGCCGCGTTTCAAAATTTTCTGATCATGCCGCTCACGTTCCTCTCGGGCGTGTTCTACTCCACTCACACGCTGCCACCGGTGTGGCGCGAAGTGTCGCGGCTGAATCCCTTTTTCTACATGATCGACGGCTTTCGCTACGGTTTCTTCGGGATGTCGGATATCAATCCGCTCGCGAGCCTCGCGATCGTTGCCGGTTTCTTTGTGGTGCTGGCCGTGGTGGCGATGCGCATGCTCGCTTCCGGCTACAAACTGCGCCACTGATCAGGAGCTTCTCTCATGTTGCCGACTCCCGAACAGGTCAAGCAATACATCGCGGCTGGGCTCGCCTGCCAGCATCTCGAAGTCGAAGGCGACGGCCAGCATTTCTTTGCGACCATCGTTTCGCCGAGCTTCGAAGGCAAGCGTCTGATCCAGCGACATCAACTCGTGTATGCGGCGCTCGGCGACCGCATGCGCGAAGAAATCCACGCGCTCAGCATGAAGACGCTGACGCCCGCCGAATGGCAGAACGCGTAATCTGGAAATTTAGTGCGAATTACTCAAGAAGGGCGCCGAGGCCGGTAGCGGCGCGCCGAACACAGTCAAAGCAGCCCCGGCCGAAGTCCGGGTCAATCAGGAACTGACAGGCATGGATAAACTCGTCATTGAAGGTGGCTACCCGCTGTCGGGTGAAGTCGTCGTCTCGGGTGCGAAGAATGCGGCGTTGCCGATTCTGTGCGCGAGTCTGCTCAGCGCGGAGCCGGTGCATCTGGAAAACGTGCCCGACTTGCAGGACGTGCGCACGATGCTCAAGCTGCTCGGCCAGATGGGCGTGCAGATCGAGAGCGGGGACGGGCGTGTGTCGCTGAACGCGTCGAAGGTCGATAACCTCGTCGCGCCGTACGAGATGGTGAAGACCATGCGTGCGTCGATCCTCGTGCTCGGCCCGCTGGTCGCGCGCTTCGGTCACGCGCGTGTTTCGCTGCCGGGTGGCTGCGCGATCGGCGCGCGTCCGGTGGATCAGCACATCAAAGGCCTGCAGGCCATGGGCGCCGAGATCACGATCGAGCACGGCTTCATCGAGGCGCGCGCGAAGCGTCTGAAGGGGGCGCGCATCGTCACCGACATGATCACCGTGACCGGCACCGAAAACCTGCTGATGGCCGCCGTGCTGGCCGAAGGCGAAACCGTCATCGAGAACGCGGCGCGTGAGCCGGAAGTCGGCGACCTTGCGCATCTGCTGGTCGAGATGGGCGCGAACATCGAAGGCATCGGCACGGACCGTCTCGTGATCCAGGGCGTCGACAAGCTGCATGGCGCGAAGCACACGGTGATTCCGGACCGGATCGAAGCCGGCACGTTCCTGTGCGCGGTGGCGGCAGCCGGTGGCGATGTCACGTTGCGCAAAGTGCGTCCGCTGATTCTCGAAGCGGTCACCGAAAAGCTGCGCGAAGCCGGCGTCACGATCGAAGAGGGCGACGACTGGATGCGCGTGCGCAATGGACAAGCGGCCGAGCGCGGTCACGTTCCGCACCTCCGAATACCCGGCGTTCCCGACCGACATGCAGGCGCAGTTCATGGCGCTGAACACGATCGCGACGGGCACCTCGCAGGTCGTCGAAACGATCTTCGAAAACCGCTTCATGCACGTGCAGGAACTGAACCGTCTCGGCGCCAACATCACGATCGACGGCAACACCGCGCTCGTGACCGGTGTCGACCAGCTGTCCGGCGCGAAGGTGATGGCGACCGATCTGCGCGCGTCCGCGAGTCTCGTGATCGCCGCCTTGCGCGCCGACGGTGAAACGCTGATCGACCGGATCTATCACCTCGACCGCGGTTACGACCGGATGGAAACCAAACTCACCGCCATCGGCGCGAAGGTGCGCCGGGTCTCGGGGAGCCAGGCATGAGCGCCATGGCGCAAACTTCGTCGTCGCCGGCGGTGAGCGCACCGCTCACGCTGGCGTTGTCGAAAGGGCGTATCTTCGAGGAGACCTTGCCGCTGCTCGCCGCAGCCGGCATCGAAGTGGCCGAAGACCCGGAAACCTCGCGCAAGCTGATCCTGCCAACTACCGACGCGAACCTGCGCGTGATCATCGTGCGCGCCACCGACGTGCCGACCTATGTCGAATACGGCGCGGCCGACTTCGGCGTGGCGGGCAAGGACGTGCTGCTCGAACACGGCGGCAGCGGCCTGTATCAGCCGGTCGACCTGGATATTGCGCGTTGCCGCATGTCGGTCGCGGTCGCCGCCGGTTTCGATTATGCGAATGCGGTGCGCCAGGGCGCCCGTTTGCGGGTGGCGACCAAGTACGTTGAAACCGCCCGTGAGCATTTTGCCGCCAAGGGCGTGCACGTCGATCTGATCAAGCTGTATGGTTCGATGGAACTGGCACCGCTGGTCGGTCTCGCCGATGCGATCGTCGACCTGGTGAGCTCGGGCAATACCTTGCGCGCCAACAATCTGGTCGAGGTGGAGGAGATCATGCAGATTTCGTCGCGCCTCGTTGTGAATCAGGCGGCGCTGAAGCTCAAGCGCGCCGCGTTGCGGCCGATTCTCGACGCGTTCGAACGCGCGTCGAAAGCCGGCGCCGCAACGGCCTGATCGTGTCAGTGTGACCACGTTCTAAAGCGCGCCTTACCGAAACGGATACCCGTATGTCTATCAAGATTCGCAAACTCGATTCCACCGCTCCCGACTTCCAGAAGTCGCTGCACGCGGTGCTCGCGTTCGAGGCGAGCGAAGACGAAGCAATCGAGCGCTCGGTCGCGCAGATTCTGAACGACGTGAAGGCGCGCGGCGACGCTGCGGTGCTCGAGTACACGAAGCGCTTCGACCGTGTCGAGGCGAAGAGCGTCGACGCGCTCGAACTGCCGATGTCGGAACTGGAAGCGGCGCTCGAAAGCCTCGAGCCGAAGCGCCGTGCGGCGCTCGAAGCGGCGGCGGCGCGGGTGCGTGGTTACCACGAGAAGCAGAAGATCGAATGCGGCAGCCATAGCTGGCAGTACACGGAAGCCGACGGCACCGTGCTCGGCCAGAAGGTCACGCCGCTGGATCGCGCGGGTATCTACGTGCCGGGCGGCAAGGCGGCGTATCCGTCGTCGGTGCTGATGAACGCGATTCCGGCGCGGGTGGCCGGCGTGCGTGAAATCGTCATGGTCGTGCCGACGCCGGACGGTGTGAAGAATCCGCTGGTGCTCGCGGCCGCGCTGCTGGGCGGCGTGGACCGCGTGTTCACGATCGGCGGCGCGCAGGCGGTCGGCGCGCTGGCCTACGGCACGGCAAGCATTCCCGCGGTCGACAAGATCTGCGGTCCCGGCAACGCGTACGTCGCATCGGCCAAACGCCGGGTGTTCGGCACGGTCGGCATCGACATGATCGCCGGGCCGTCGGAAATCCTCGTGTTGTGCGACGGCACCACGGACCCGCGCTGGGTCGCGATGGACCTGTTCTCGCAAGCCGAGCACGACGAGCTCGCGCAGTCCATTCTGCTGTGCCCGGACGACGCGTTCATCGGCCGCGTGAAAGACGCGATCGACGAACTGCTGCCCACCATGCCGCGCCGCGACGTGATCCGCGCGTCGCTGGAAGGCCGCGGCGCGCTGGTCAAGGTGCGCGATATGGAGCAAGCCTGCGCGATCGCCAACGACATCGCCCCGGAACACCTCGAAATCTCCGCGCTGGAGCCGCATCAGTGGGGCCAACTGATCCGCCATGCCGGCGCGATCTTCCTCGGCCGCTACACCAGTGAAAGCCTCGGCGACTACTGCGCGGGGCCGAATCACGTTTTGCCTACGTCTCGTACCGCACGGTTCTCGTCTCCTTTGGGCGTCTATGATTTCTTTAAGCGTTCAAGCGTGATCGAGGTCAGCGCGGAAGGCGCGCAGACGCTCGGCGAGATCGCCGCCGAGCTCGCTTACGGCGAAGGCCTGCAGGCGCATGCCCGCAGCGCCGAATACCGGATGCGGCAAACCGGCTGAGCGCGGTTGATCCGACGCTGAAACCGCGGGCACGCGGGCATCGAGCCGGTGCCCGCGAACGCCGGCGACGGATTGCGCGCGGTTCTCCGTTTAATAAAGACAACACAGACCAACCTGGGGCGGCCCGCATGCCGCCGACGCCGGGCCGGCGTTCCCCCCGCGGCCCGCTCACCTGACCTATGACGACACCTCAAGACATCATCCGCCGCGACGTGCTCGCGATGACGAGCTATCCGGTCCCCGACGCCACGGGCTACATCAAGCTCGACGCGATGGAAAATCCGTTCACGCTGCCGCCGGTGCTGGCCGCGCATCTGGGCGAGCACCTGGCCGGCATCGCGCTGAATCGCTATCCGGCGCCGCGTCCGGATGCGTTGATCGAGAAGATCAAGCGTGTGATGGGCGTGCCGGCCGGCTGCGACGTGCTGCTCGGCAACGGCTCGGATGAAATCATCAGCATGGTGTCGGTCGCGTGCGCGCAGCCGGGCGCCAAGGTGCTCGCGCCGGTGCCGGGCTTCGTGATGTATCAGATGTCGGCGAAGCTGGCGAATCTCGAGTTCATCGGCGTGCCGCTGCAAGCGGACTTCACGCTCAACACCGAAGCGATGCTGGCCGCCATCGCCGAGCACCAGCCGGCGATCATCTATCTTGCCTACCCGAACAACCCGACCGGCACGTTGTACGACGACGCCGACATGGAACGCATCATCGCTGCGGCAACCAGGAGCCTCGTGGTGATCGACGAGGCTTACCAGCCGTTCGCGCAGAAAAGCTGGTTGCCGCGCGCCGACGCGTTCGACAACGTCGTCGTGATGCGGACGGTGTCCAAGCTCGGCCTCGCCGGGATCCGTCTCGGCTACCTGGTCGGCAAACCGGGCTGGCTGACCGAATTCGACAAAGTGCGGCCGCCGTACAACACCAACGTGCTCACGCAAGCCGCCGCCGATTTCCTGCTCGACCACGTCGACGTGCTCGACTCGCAAGCCGCGCAATTGCGCGACGAACGTACGAAACTGGCGCACGCGGTGTCCCAATTACCGGGCGCCGAAGTGTTCCCGAGCGCCGGTAATTTCCTGCTGGTGCGCGTACCCGACGCGTCGGTGCTGTTCGAAACGCTACTGACGGCGCGGGTTCTGATCAAAAACGTGAGTAAAATGCATGCATTGCTGGCCAATTGCGTGCGTTTGACCGTCGGTTCGCCGGAAGAAAACGCCCAACTGATCGCTGCACTGAAACTCGTGCTGAACTGAACGGCGTGCCGAACGGCCGCGCAAGCGTTTTCCCATATTGCGGAAAAGCGCGCGTGGCCCGCCGTTTTCCCATCCCACCTACCTATCGCTTTCTAGCTAGATTCGAGGAATTACCATGCGCCTTGCGGAAGTCGTTCGCAACACCAGCGAAACGCAGATCCGTGTGAAGATCAATCTGGACGGCACCGGTCAGCAAAAGCTGGCCACCGGTGTGCCGTTTCTGGACCACATGCTCGACCAGATCGCGCGGCATGGATTGTTCGACCTCGAAATCGAAGCGCATGGCGACCTGCATATCGACGACCATCACACGGTCGAAGACACCGGGATCACGCTCGGCCAGGCCGTCGCGAAAGCGATCGGCGACCGCAAGGGCATCCGCCGCTACGGTCATTCCTACGTGCCGCTCGACGAAGCGCTGTCGCGCGTCGTGATCGATTTTTCCGGCCGTCCGGGCCTCGAATTCCATGTGCCGTTCACGCGCGCGCGCATCGGCACGTTCGACGTCGATCTGTCCATCGAGTTTTTCCGCGGCTTCGTGAATCATGCCGGCGTCACGCTGCATATCGACAACCTGCGCGGCCTGAACGCCCACCATCAGATGGAAACGGTATTCAAGGCGTTCGGGCGTGCGTTGCGCATGGCCACCGAACTGGACGAACGCGCGGCGGGGCAGATTCCATCGACCAAGGGCAGCCTTTAAGCGCTCACTAGCCGGCTCGTTGGCCGGCTCATTGGCCAACTCACTTACCAGGACCGGGACCAGCGCCGATGCGCTCGCGCCCGGTGTGCGATGGACATTCTGAAGTCGTTTATTTCGCTGCTGGCACTGATCAACCCGGTCGGCGCGATCCCGTTCTTCATGAGCCTGACGGCGAATCAGAGCGATGCCGAGCGGCGTAGAACCATTCGCATTGCGGCGATTTCGGTGTTCTGCGTGATCACGATCACCACGCTGCTCGGGCAGCAGATCATCAGCTTCTTCGGTATTTCGGTCGGCTCGCTCGAAGTGGGCGGCGGGATCATCATGCTGCTCATGGCGATCAACATGCTGAACGCGCAGATCGGCAACAGCCGTTCGACGCCGGAAGAGCGCCATGAAGCCGAGCAGAAGGACAACATCGCGGTCGTGCCGCTGGCGATTCCGCTGTTGACCGGTCCGGGCGCGATCAGCACCACGATCATCTACGCGGCCGGCTCGGCGCATTGGTACGACCGGATCAGCCTCGTCGCGATCGGCGCGGTGCTGGCGGCGATCTGCTTTTTTTCGCTGCGGCTCGCCGAACCGATTGCCCGCTGGGTCGGTCGCACGGGTATCAACATCGGCACGCGGCTTATGGGTTTGATGTTATCGGCGCTGGCGGTGGAATTCATCGTCGATGGACTGAAGGCATTGCTGCCTAACTTGAAATGAAAACTTCGATAGCGATTGTGGATTACGGAATGGGCAACCTGCGTTCGGTGGCCCAGGCACTGCGCAAAGCTGCGCCGGAAGCGGACGTGGCGATCGTCGACCAGCCTGAAGCGATTCGCGCGGCCGACCGCGTCGTGCTGCCCGGCCAGGGCGCGATGCCCGACTGCATGCGCAGCCTGGCCGAATCCGGCCTGCAGGAAGCGGTGATTGAAGCGTCGCGCAGCAAGCCGCTGATGGGCGTATGCGTCGGCGAGCAGATGCTGTTCGACTGGAGCGCGGAGGGCGGCACGCCCGGCTTGGGCCTCTTGCCCGGCAAAGTGCTGCGCTTCGACCTGGAAGGCCAGTTGCAGGACGACGGTTCGCGCTTCAAAGTCCCGCAAATGGGCTGGAACCGCGTGCGCCAGGCGCAGCCGCACCCACTGTGGGAGGGCGTCGCGGACAACGCCTTCTTCTACTTCGTGCACAGTTATTACGTGGTGCCGGACAACGCCGCCCATACCTCGGGCGAAACGGTGTACGGTGTGCCCTTTACCTCGGCGGTGGCGCGGGATAACATCTTCGCGACCCAATTCCACCCGGAAAAGAGCGCCGAAGCGGGGCTGCGCGTGTATCGCAACTTCGTGCACTGGAACCCGTGAGCGCCTTTCTTCATCCTGTTGCCATGCGCCGTTTCGCCACAAGCGGAGCGTGTGCCGCGCGCCGCAATCGCAACATCACGATTTCGCTCACCCACGACGCCGCGCAAGGGCGTCGAAAGAGTTGTACTAAACTAGCGAAACGGCGCCCCGGCGGGCTGGACCACCAGCCGCCGCCGCCGACCTTCAACCCCTTCCCAGACAACACCCGATTGCTATGCTGCTGATTCCCGCCATCGACCTGAAAGACGGTCAGTGTGTACGCCTCAAACAGGGCGATATGGACCAGGCGACGATATTTTCCGAGGAACCGGCGGCGATGGCCCGACATTGGGTCGATCGCGGTGCCCGGCGTCTGCACCTCGTCGACCTGAATGGCGCGTTCGCCGGCAAGCCGAAGAATGAAGACGCGATTCGCGCGATCATCGAGGAAGTGGGCGGCGAGATTCCCGTGCAGCTGGGCGGCGGCATCCGCGACCTGAACACGATCGAGCGCTATCTGGACGACGGTTTGTCGTACGTGATCATCGGCACGGCGGCGGTGAAGAATCCCGGCTTCCTGCAGGATGCCTGCACGGCGTTCGGCGGCCATATCATCGTCGGGCTGGATGCGAAAGACGGCAAGGTCGCGACCGACGGCTGGAGCAAGCTGACCGGCCACGAAGTGGCCGATCTCGCGCGCAAGTTCGAGGACTACGGCTGCGAGTCGATCATCTACACCGATATCGGCCGTGACGGCATGCTTCAGGGCATCAACATCGAAGCGACGGTGCGCCTTGCGCGCGCGGTGAAGATTCCGGTGATCGCGAGCGGTGGCTTGTCCAACCTCGCCGACATCGAATCGCTGTGCGAAGTCGAAGACGAAGGCATCGAAGGCGTGATCTGCGGCCGGGCGATTTACTCGGGCGATCTCGACTTCGCGGCGGCGCAAACCCTCGCGGACCGGCTGCGCGAATCGGACGACGCTTAAGGGTCGTTCAAGCGGCGTCGCGTTTGGCTCATCATTCGCGCAGAGGCGCCTCAGGGCGCCCGGCGCGCGCGGCTCGCCGCGCCGGCACTGTGCCGTTCGTCTGAAATTCAAAGCGAGCGGCCTCATCAGCGGTATTGGCAGAATTGCAAGATCATGGCTCTAGCTAAACGCATCATCCCCTGTCTCGACGTCACGGCTGGCCGCGTGGTCAAGGGCGTCAACTTCGTCGAACTACGCGATGCGGGCGACCCGGTCGAAATCGCCCGCCGCTACGACGATCAGGGCGCCGACGAACTCACCTTCCTCGATATCACCGCGACCTCGGATCAGCGCGATCTGATCCTGCCGATCATCGAAGCGGTCGCCTCGCAAGTGTTTATCCCGCTGACGGTCGGCGGCGGCGTGCGCGCCGTCGAAGACGTGCGGCGCCTGCTGAACGCGGGCGCGGACAAGATCAGCATGAACTCGTCGGCGGTGGCGAATCCGCAGCTCGTGAAAGACGCCACGGACAAGTACGGCTCGCAGTGCATCGTCGTCGCGATCGACGCAAAGCGCGTCTCCGCGGACGGCGAGCCGCCGCGCTGGGAAGTCTTCACGCACGGCGGACGCAAGGCCACTGGCCTCGAAGCCGTCGAATGGGCGCGCAAGATGGCCGAACTCGGCGCTGGCGAAATCCTGCTCACCAGCATGGACCGCGACGGCACGAAGAGCGGTTTCGACCTTGCACTCACGCGCGCAGTGTCCGACGCAGTGCCGATTCCGGTGATCGCTTCGGGCGGCGTGGGCAATCTGCAGCATCTGGCCGACGGCATCAAGAGCGGCCACGCGGACGCAGTACTCGCCGCGAGCATCTTCCACTACGGCGAACACACCGTGGGCGAGGCCAAGCGCTTCATGGCCGATCAGGGCATTTCGGTGAGGTTGTGACGTGGTGAATCCCTCGGCAGTCAATTGGCTCGACAAGGTCAGGTGGGACGCGAACGGCCTTGTGCCGGTGATCGCGCAGGAGGCGTCGACGAACGACGTGCTGATGTTCGCGTGGATGAACCGCGAAGCCTTGGCCAAGACCATCGAAACGAACCGCGCGGTGTATTTCTCGCGCTCGCGTCAGCGTCTGTGGTTCAAGGGCGAAGAGTCCGGCCATGTGCAGCATGTGCACGAGGTGCGGCTCGATTGCGACGAAGACGTCGTGCTGCTGAAAGTGGAGCAGGTGTCGGGCATTGCCTGTCACACCGGCCGCCACTCGTGCTTTTTCCAGAAATTCGAAGGCGCGGTGGACGATGGCGACTGGGTCGCCGTCGATCCCGTGCTGAAAGACCCCGAACACATCTACAAATGACGCAATCCACGCAAACCACGTCGTCCGACCCCGCGACCACGAATGACACGCTGCTGCGCCTCGCGGCGATCATCGACAGCCGCAAGGGCGGCGATCCGGACGTGTCGTACGTGTCGCGCCTGTTCCACAAGGGCGACGACGCGGTGCTGAAGAAGATCGGCGAAGAAGCCACCGAGGTCGTGCTGGCCGCCAAGGATGCGCGCCACGGCGGCGCGCCGAAGGCGCTGGTCGGCGAAGTCGCGGACCTGTGGTTTCACTGCCTCGTGATGCTGTCGCACTTCGATCTGAGCCCGGCGGACGTGCTCGCCGAGCTGGAGCGCCGCGAAGGCATGTCGGGCATCGAGGAGAAGGCGCTACGCAAGAGCCGCGACCGCGAGCAGAACGGCGACTGATCGTCGTTGGGCCGCTCGCGTCTTGAAGTGGGGAGCACCGGCGCCCATATTGCACTGAACGCATCTGATCGCATCCTTGGGAGGACGCAAGCATGGAACAGTCGCACGAAAGCTATCCGCCGCCGGTCTATCGCAATGCTATCGAGCCAGAGCGCGAACGCAGCCTGCGCACGCTCACCCACGTTCTGTACGCGCTGTATGCGGTCCACTGGCTGACAGGCGGCCTGACGATCCTGATCGCGATCATCATCAACTACGTGAAGCGGCCCGACGTGGCGGGCACGCCGTACGAAGCCCATTTCGAGTGGCAGATCCGCTCCTTCTGGATGGCCTTGCTGGGTTATGCGATCGGCGGCGTGCTGCTGTTCGTGGTGATCGGCATTCCGGTCCTGTGGGCCGTGAGCATCTGGATGTTGTACCGTATTATCAAAGGCTGGCTGTATCTGTACGATAACAAGCCGCTCGCGAATCCGCGTGCCTGGTTCTGAGTTTCGTCCGACGGTTGCCGGGCCTGACACGAATCGCGCCGCGTACGGTTCGCGCTTCAGCCATACTGTGTCAGGAATACGATGAGCCACGACCCGAACTGCCTTTTCTGCAAAATCGCCGCCGGCGCGATCCCGTCGACCAAAGTCCATGAAGACGACGAATTCGTCGCCTTCCGCGACATTCGTCCGGCCGCCGAGACGCATGTGCTGGTCATTCCGCGCAAGCACATCGCCACGCTGTCGAATTGCACCGAAGGCGATGCGCCGCTGCTTGGTAGAATGCTAGTTTTGGCGGCACGTCTGGCCGATCAGCTGGGCGTGGCGTACACCGGCGGCGAAACGGGTTTTTCGCACGGTAATCAATACCGGGCCGGGCGGCGGGCAAGAGGTGTATCACCTGCACGCACACATTCTCGCGGGGCCGCGCCCCTGGCAGCGCATGGGCTGACGCGGCTGCACGGCGAGTTTTGGTCACGCACAATACCGCGGCCGTTGTTTTTGCCGCATTGTAACGACGCCGACGCGATCGTCTGGTCACAATGACATACCGTGTCGCGGGTTGAGTCGGAAGGGCTCGCGGTAATGTTCAGATGAAGCGTACGCGCTTCGATTCATGCCGCAAGGCGTACGAGGTTCACCGCATTACGGTGCGGTGTCGGGTTTAAGGAGAGTAGTCATGGGTTCGTTGAGTATTTGGCATTGGTTGATCGTGTTGTTGATCGTGGCGCTCGTGTTCGGCACGAAGAAGCTGCGCAATATCGGCACCGATCTGGGTGGCGCGGTGAAGGGCTTCAAGGAAGGCATGAAGGAAGCCGAAACGCCGGGCGGCGAAGCGCAGCAGCGCGAACTGCCGCGCAACGGCGCCGTGGATGTGGAAGCGAAGGAAAAGACGCCGCGTTCGGGCGATTACCGCTAAGCCGCGGCTTAACCGCGTTACTGACGGACATTCCACTTCATGCTGGACCTCGGTCTAACCAAGATGGCGCTGATCGGCGTCGTCGCGCTGGTCGTACTCGGGCCTGAGCGCCTGCCACGCGTCGCCCGTACAGCCGGCGCGTTGTTCGGCCGCGCGCAGCGGTATATCAACGACGTGAAGGCCGAAGTCACGCGCGAAATCGAACTCGACGAACTGCGTCGCATGAAAAGCGAGTTCGAAGCCGCCGCGACCAACGTCGAAACCTCCGTTAAGGATAATCTGCGCAAGCACGAGACCGAACTGAACGACGCGTGGAACAGCGGCACGTCGGTGTCGCCGAGCATTGCCGGTGGCGCGCTTGAAGACGTCGGCAATGCAAGTAACACCTCGTGGCCGAGCAGCACGCCGGCTGCGGGGCCCAAACGCAAGAACTGGCGCGTCAAGCAGACGGCTATGCCCACCTGGTACAAGCGCGCGACCACGCGCCGCACGCGTGTGCAGTCGGGTGCGGCGCGTGTGGCGCGGCACACGCCGGCCAGCATGCGTCGCCCGACGCGGTTTTTCTGATGATCAGAACGACAATCTCTAACCGAGGGCCGGTGTGAGCGACCCCCAGCATACCCAGGACGAAGGCACTGAAGAGACCTTCATTTCCCACCTCGTTGAATTGCGCGACCGTATCATTCGCGCCGGCCTTGCCGTCGTCGTGGTGTTCGTCGGGCTCGTGTACTGGGCGCCGGATATCTTCCGGTTGCTGGCGCGGCCTTTGATGCAGAACCTGCCGAAGGACGGCAAGATGATCGTCACCGACGTCACCGGCTCGTTCTTCGTGCCGATGAAGGTGACCATGCTGGTGGCCTTCGTGATCGCGCTGCCGATCGTGCTGTATCAGATCTGGGCATTCGTCGCGCCGGGTCTTTATCAGCACGAGAAGAAACTGGTCGGGCCGCTGGTGGGTAGCAGCTACACGCTGTTCCTGTGCGGCATGGCGTTCGCGTATTTCGTGGTGTTCCCAACTATCTTCCGCGTGATGGCGCACTACAACGCGCCACTCGGCGCGGAGATGACCACGGACATCGACAATTACCTGAGCTTCGTGTTGACCATGTTCATCGCATTCGGCGTGACGTTCGAAGTGCCGATCGTCGTGGTGCTGTTGGTGCGCATGAACGTGGTGACGCTCAAGAAGCTCAAGGAGATTCGTCCCTATGTGATCGTCGGCGCCTTTGTTATCTCGGCCGTGGTTACGCCGCCGGACGTGTTCTCGCAATTGATTCTGGCGATTCCGCTGATCGTGTTGTACGAGGCAGGGATCATCGCGGCGCGGTTGATTGTTGGTAAGCAGCCGGTGGTGATCGAAGACGCGAGCCCGCCGCCGAGTCAATGACGTAGCGCTTCGGCCGCTCACGCAAAGACAAAAGGGCAGTCCGTTATGGACTGCCCTTTTTGCCTGATGCGCGGCGCGTTGCTTGTGCTTGCAGCTGCCGCTGAGGCGTTGCCCTCGCGATTGCGCTCTTCGCTCTATACGTCAGCCGCCGTCATCGTCTTGATCACCGCCACCGCCGTTGTCCTCGGCCGGTTGCTTCGGCGGAGGCGGGCGTTTGCCGATCGTGACTTCCAGATCCATCTCGCGGCTCTTGCGCACGAGATGCACCTTCGCGGCCGTGCCCGGCTTGATCTGCGCGATCACATTCAGGAGACGAGTGGTGTCGGTGATTTCCTGGCCATTCACGCTCATGAGAATGTCGCCCGGCTTGATGCCCGCGCGGTCCGCGGGACCGTTCTTCAGCACGCCCGCGACAATCGCGCCCGACTTCTGATCCAGCCCAAACGATTCGGCGATTTCCGGCGTGACATCCTGCGGTTCGACGCCGATCCAGCCGCGCGTGACCGAACCCGTGGTGATGATGCTCTCGAGCACGCTGCGCGCCGTCGAGACGGGAATCGCGAAGCCGATGCCGAGCGAGCCACCGGAGCGCGAATAGATCGCGGTGTTGATGCCGAGCAGATTGCCGTTCACGTCGACGAGCGCACCACCCGAATTGCCCGGGTTGATGGCCGCGTCGGTCTGAATGAAGTTTTCGAACGTGTTGATACCGAGGTGGTTGCGCCCGAGCGCGCTGACGATACCCATGGTCACCGTCTGGCCGACGCCGAACGGATTGCCGATCGCCAGCACCACGTCGCCCACGCGCGTCTGATCCATGCGGCCGAGCGTGATGGTGGGCAGATTGGTCATGTTGACCTTGAGCACGGCCAGATCCGTTTCCGGATCGACGCCGATCACCTTCGCATTCGTGGTGCGGCCGTCGGCCAGCGCGATTTCGATCTGATCGGCGCCGTCCACGACGTGCTGGTTCGTTAGAATGTAACCTTCCGAACTCACTATCACGCCGGAGCCCAGATTGGACGCGGGCTGTTCCTGCTGCTTGCGGTTCTTGTCGCCGAAGAAGTAGCGGAACAGCGGATCTTTTGCGCGCGGGTCGGGTGGCAGTGAGCCATCCTTGCTGGAGAACACATTGACGACCGCGGGCATGGCCTTTTGCGCGGCGTCCGCGTACGACGCCTGAGCTGGGCCGCTGCCGATGCCTGGCGCTACTTCCCGCAGGGCGACGATCGGTTCGGCGAGTTGCTTGCCGAATTGCCCTTGACGCTGGAGCCACTGCGGTTTGAGGGTCGCAATGATGAACATGAGCGCCAACAGCACGGTCACCGCTTGGGCAAAGAACAGCCAAAAGCGTCTAAGCATCTGAAGACTAGAGGTTTATATGGATCGGATCGAACTTGAATTGTACTTGAACAATCTCCTTGAAACCGCGCGCTTCAAGGACTATTGCCCCAATGGACTGCAGGTCGAAGGGCGTCGCAAGATCAATAAGCTCGCGACCGGCGTGACCGCTTCGGCGGCCTTCCTGGAGGCGGCGCTCGATTGGGGTGCGGACGCCGTGCTGGTCCATCACGGCTACTTCTGGCGCAACGAAGCGCCGCAGATCACCGGCCGCAAACACGCGCGGCTGAAGCTGCTGATCGCCAACGACCTGAACCTGTTCGCCTATCACCTGCCGCTCGACGACCATCCCGAGTTCGGCAACAACGCGCAGATCGGCCAGAAGATGGGCTGGATCAGCGACGCGCGCTTCGGCGAGAACGATCTCGGCTGGCTTGCCACGTTTCCCATGCCAATCACGCTCGCGCACTTCACCGCGCAAGTCGAACAGACGCTCGGCCGCACGCCGCTCGTGTTCGGCGACGCGGACCGCGAACTGCGCCGCGTGGGCTGGTGCACGGGCGCCGCGCAAGGCATGTTCGACGCGGCCATCAACGCTGGTGCGGACGTTTATCTGACCGGCGAAGTGTCGGAGTCGGTGATGCACACATCGGCGGAAAGCGGTGTGGCTTTTCTCGCGGCAGGCCACCATGCCACCGAGCGCTTCGGCGTGCAGGCGGTGGGCAAGCATCTGTCCGAGCAGTTCGATATCGAGCACCTCTTTATCGATATCCCCAATCCCGTTTGAATCGCAAGAATCAGGTAAAACGCATTAGCGTAGAAAAAGGAACGAATAACGGAGGGGGCACTTAAAAGGAGGTGCAAAAAGGTTTGCGATTCGTACGGAGAAACCCTGATTTATCAAAGGCTTCGCACGGTTTTTGGCAATCGGCCCTTGTAAATGGCGACTCCATTCGCGCAAACTAGCGGCGGTAGAAGAGACGTGAAGGAAAAATCCAACTCAGAAGTGGGGCGTGTGATGCGAGACAAGGAAGATGAACGCGTCGACGGCAGCCGCCGTACCTGGCTGATAGCGACGACCGTAGCAGGTGGCATAGGAGGCGTTGCCACTGTCGTACCCTTTGTTAGTTCGTTTGCACCATCTGAAAAGGCCAAGGCAGCAGGTGCCCCGGTCGAAGTCGATATCAGCGATCTCAAGCCCGGCGACATGAAGACCGTTGCCTGGCGCGGTAAGCCGGTGTGGATCATCAACCGCACCGACCGGATGCTCGCCGATGTCCAGAAAGCCGATAACGAAGTAGCGGATCCCCACACCAAGAATCCTTTTTCGATGCCGTTGCCGGAGTACTGCAACAACGAGTTCCGTTCACGCACTGACCACAAGAACCTTTTCGTCGCCGTCGCCGTGTGCACCCATCTGGGTTGCACGCCGACGCCGCGCTTCCAGGAGGGCGCGCAGCCCAATCTTCCAGACGACTGGCCAGGCGGCTTCCTGTGCCCTTGCCACGGCTCGACCTATGACATGGCCGGCCGCGTCTTCAAGAACAAACCTGCGCCGCAGAACCTCGACATCCCGCCTTACATGTTCACCTCGGCCACCGGCCTCGTGATCGGCAAGGACGAGAAAGGAGAAGCGTAATGGCGATCGAACACGAAGTAGAGACGACCGGGCTGGTCGGCTGGATCGACCGGCGCTTTCCGATGACTTCCACCTGGAAGAAGCACGTTTCCGAGTACTACGCGCCGAAGAACTTCAACTTCTGGTACTTCTTCGGTTCGCTTGCGCTCCTGGTGCTGGTCAACCAGATCGTCACCGGCATCTTCCTCACCATGAACTACAAGCCCGACGCGACGCTTGCGTTCTCGTCGGTCGAGTACATCATGCGCGAGGTGCCGTGGGGCTGGCTGATCCGCTATATGCACTCCACGGGCGCGTCGATGTTTTTCGTCGTCGTGTATCTGCATATGTTCCGCGGGCTGATGTACGGCTCGTACCGCAAGCCGCGCGAACTGGTGTGGATCTTCGGCTGCGCGATTTTCCTGTGCCTGATGGCCGAGGCCTTTTTCGGCTATCTGCTGCCGTGGGGGCAAATGTCGTTCTGGGGCGCGCAGGTGATCGTGAACCTGTTCTCGGCGATTCCGTTCATCGGGCCGGATCTGTCGCTGTGGATTCGCGGCGACTATGTGGTCTCCGACGTCACGCTGAACCGCTTCTTCGCGTTTCACGTGATCGCGATTCCGCTGGTGCTGATCGGTCTGGTGGTCGCCCACCTGGTCGCGCTGCACGAAGTGGGATCGAACAACCCGGACGGCATCGAAATCAAGGCGAAGAAGGGCCCGGACGGCATTCCGCTCGACGGCATCCCGTTCCACCCCTACTACTCGGTGCACGATTTCATGGGCGTGACGGTGTTCCTGCTGATCTTCGCGGCGATCATCTTCTTCGCGCCGGAGATGGGCGGCTACTTCCTCGAAGCGAACAACTTCGTGCCGGCCAACCCGCTGCAGACGCCGCCTGAAATCGCCCCGGTGTGGTACTTCACCGCCTTCTACGCGATGCTGCGCGCCACTACGGATCCGTTCAAGATCGTGCTGATGGTCGTGATCGGGCTGCTCGGCCTGCTCGCGCTGGTGCGCGCGCGCGGCAAATGGAAGCTCGGCCTGCCGGTGCTCGCGGTGCTGGTGATTCTGGCCATGGCGTTCACGGAGTCGAAGTTCTGGGGCGTGGTGGTGATGGGCAGTGCGGTGGTGTCGCTGTTCTTCCTGCCGTGGCTCGACCGCTCGCCGGTCAAGTCGATCCGTTACCGGCCGTTTTTTCACAAGGTGTTCTACGGCATCTTCGTGGCCGCGTTCCTGACGTTGGCTTTCCTCGGCACTAAACCGCCGTCGCCGGCCGCCACGTTGATCGCCCAGATCTGCGCGCTGATCTACTTCGCGTTTTTCCTCGGTATGCCGTTCTGGACGCGGCTTGGCACGTTCAAGCAGCCGCCCGAACGGGTGCGGTTCAAGCCTCACTAATCGCGAGCCAGGAGAACACGAAATGAAAAAACTGCTTACGAAGTGCGCGCTGATCGGCGCGACACTGCTCGCGGTGCTGGCCGCCCCGGCTTACGCGGACGAGAATTTCCCTCTCGACCGCGCGCCGGATAACGCGGAGAATTTCGCTTCTTTGCAGCACGGCGCGCAATTGTTTGTAAACTACTGCCTGAATTGCCACAGCGCGAACCTGATGCGCTACAACCGCCTGACCGACATCGGCATTACGCCGAACGAAATTCAGGCGAACCTGCTCTTCACCACGGATAAAGTCGGCAACACCATGACCGTGGCGATGCATCCGGCCGACGCGCAAGCGTGGTTCGGCGCGAGTCCGCCGGATTTGTCGGTGGAAGCGCGAGCGCGCGGCAAGGATTGGCTGTACACGTATTTGCGCAGCTTTTACCGCGACAATACGCGGCCGACCGGCTGGAACAATCTGGTGTATGAAAACGTGAGCATGCCTCACGTGCTGTGGCAGCTTCAGGGGCAACGTACCGCGAAGTTCGGTGACGAAACCGACGAAAAAACTGGCGAGACGGTACACAAATTTGTCGGCTTCCAGCAGGTCACTCCGGGGACGATGTCGCCGGTAGATTATGATTCTGCTGTGGCCGACCTTGTGTCGTACCTGTCATGGATGTCCGAACCGACCCAGAAAACCCGCAAACAGCTTGGCGTGTGGGTGCTGTTGTTCCTCGGTATCCTGAGCTTTTTCGCCTGGCGATTGAACGCCGCGTACTGGAAACATATCAAATAATCACGCCGTCACCCGGCGTGGGGCCGGCGCCAGGAAAAACCTGTTGAACGGTTTTTCCGCGCGCTGGCCTTTCAGCTTTTTGAGGAAACGTAAACATGATGGTTCTGTATTCCGGCACAACTTGCCCGTTCTCCCAGCGCTGCCGGCTGGTGTTGTTCGAAAAGGGCATGGACTTCGAGATCCGCGACGTCGACCTGTTTAACAAGCCGGAAGACATCGCCGTGATGAATCCGTATGGTCAAGTGCCGATTCTCGTCGAACGGGACCTGATTCTGTACGAATCGAACATCATCAACGAGTATATCGACGAGCGCTTCCCGCACCCGCAGCTGATGCCGGCCGATCCGGTGCAGCGCGCGCGCGCGCGCCTGTTCCTGCTGAACTTCGAGAAGGAACTGTTCGTTCACGTCGGCACGCTCGAAAACGAAAAGGGCAAGGCCGCCGAGAAGAATCACGAGAAGGCCCGTCTCGCGATTCGCGATCGTCTGACGCAACTCGCACCGATCTTCCTGAAGAACAAGTACATGCTCGGCGAAGAGTTCTCGATGCTCGACGTCGCGATCGCGCCGTTGCTGTGGCGTCTGGATCATTACGGCATCGAACTGTCGAAGAACGCCGCACCGCTGATGAAGTATGCCGAGCGCATTTTCAGCCGCCCGGCTTATATCGAAGCGCTGACGCCTTCGGAAAAGGTGATGCGTCGTTGAGTTTGGCTTTGGGGCGAGGGCGCCGCGCTGCGGAGTGAGCGCGGGCCCGCGCCCGGTAAGAGGACTGTTGATGCAAGAGATTTCCACCAAGCCTTACCTGCTGCGCGCGCTCTACGAGTGGTGCACGGATAACGGCTATACGCCGCACATCGCGGTCCGGGTCGACAATCAGACGCGCGTGCCGCGTCAGTTTGTGCGCGACAACGAAATCGTGTTGAACATCAGCTTCGAGGCGACCAGCCAGTTGCAGATGGGCAACGAGTGGATTGAGTTCAGCGCGCGTTTCTCCGGCAAGTCGCACAAGATCGAGGTGCCGATCGCCAATATTCTCGCGATTTACGCGCGCGAAAACGGGCAGGGCATGGCGTTCCCGGTCGAGTCGACGGGCGGTGAAGCACAGGATTCGGGCGCCGACGCGGAAGTGGCGGACGAGACCGAGGCGCCCGCGCCACGCGTGGTCGAAACGGCGCCGGCAACGGATGCCGCCACCGCCAAAGCGGATAGCGAGACGGACGGTCCGCAGCCTGACGACGATGGATCGAAAGGCGGCGGAAGGGCTCGCCTCAAGATCGTAAAATGAAGTAGAATCACGGCCTCATGCCGGCTTAGCTCATCAGGTAGAGCGCTTGACTTGTAATCATGAGGTGGCGGGTTCGAGTCCTGCAGCCGGCACCAGTTGTACTAAACGGGGTTTCTGTTCATTCAGAAACCCCGTTTTTATTTGTCCGCGCTTATCGATAAAGGTGACGTATCCGAGCCGCTGCACGGCCATTCAACCTGCAGAAAGAACCGGCTTCGTGAAGCATCGGTGAGCTGCGAAACGGTCCAAAATCACCACATCTCTTTCACCTTGTCGATCGTGGACTTTTTAGTCTACGAGTTGCCGGTCGAGGCCTGCAGATAGCGCGCCTCACCCGTCCTCGCCGACGAATAGCGCACCGCGAACCCGGATGACAGAGGTACTATGCGGGCGTCAGTCGGCAACGCTATCCAGTACTCCGGCGGGCAACGCCCCCGATGACGCGGCTTATCAGCGCGTCGCTCCCGCAACACCGACCCCACCTCACCATGACCAGCCCTGCAACCATCACCTGGCCCGAAGCCGACGGCCCCCGCTCCGCGCGTTGGCGCTCCGAAGCGGCCGTGCCGCCGCCCAAGCGCGTCATCGTCGCGGACGACCGCACCACCGCCGATTCCGCGTACCGACTCGCGTGTGAAGGCACGGCGCTACTGTGGAACGGCGACTTCCAGAACGCTCGTCAACTGCTGCAAGCGGTCACGCGCCGGCTCGAGCGCAAGCCTCGCAAACACGGCGAAACGCCGGTCGACGCGTTCAATCTGCATCGGCAGGCGCAGTCGCAACGCGCGCGCACGCTCGGCATGATCCTGATTCCGCTCGACGCCGCGTACGGTATTCCGCTGCGACGCGCGCCGGAGGTCCAACAGGCTTGCATCGAGACGTACGGTCCGTCCACTGACGAACCGTCCGTCGTCTCGCTGCGCGAACTGCTCGGCATGATCGGCGCGCATGAATGGCGCAAGAAGGGCGTCGAGATTCCCGCGCTGGGTGACCGGATTCATCCGCACTACGGTGTGTTCTCGCCGGTGCGTGGCGAGTATGTGGATCTCGTTGCGCGCACGCCGCTGCCTTCGCTGAATAAGGCGTTCGATATCGGCACCGGTACGGGCGTGTTGTCCGCGCTGCTCGCCAAACGCGGTGTGAAGAGAATCATCGCTACCGATCAGGATCCCCGCGCGCTCGCTTGTGCGCGTGAGAACCTGACG
The DNA here is from genome assembly GCF_004339745.1 of Paraburkholderia sp. BL9I2N2. Taxonomy (GTDB): domain Bacteria; phylum Pseudomonadota; class Gammaproteobacteria; order Burkholderiales; family Burkholderiaceae; genus Paraburkholderia. Next base: position 4,740,296 of record NZ_SMGP01000001.1, read on the forward strand.
CGTCTCGGCTATGACCAGCAGGTCGAGGTCGTGCAGGCCGATCTGTTTCCGGAAGGCCGCGCGCCGCTCGTCGTATGCAACCCGCCGTGGGTGCCGGCGAGACCCGCTTCGCCGATCGAGTACGCCATCTACGATCCGGAAAGCCGCATGCTGCTCGGTTTCCTGAACGGCCTCGCGGAGCATCTGTCGCCGGGCGGCGAGGGCTGGCTGATCATGTCGGATTTCGCCGAGCATCTCGGTTTGCGCACGCGCGACTGGCTGCTGGCCGCCATCGACAAGGCGGGCTTGACCGTGGTGGGTCGCGAGGACATTCGTCCGCGACACCCCAAGTCGACCGATGAAACCGATGCGCTGCACACGGCGCGCATGGCCGAAGTGACGTCGCTGTGGCGTCTGAAGGCGCGATAAGCGGTGAGATGCGCTGCTCTCGCTTTAAGAGCGAGGGCAACACGTCACGCCGCCGCGTCGCTCCCCTTGAGTTTGCCGACATACGCCGCCGCGCCGCGTCCTGCCGCGAGGCCGCTGGCGAAGCAGGCGGTGAGCAGGTAACCGCCCGTCGGCGCTTCCCAATCGAGCATCTCGCCGGCGCAGAAGGCGCCGGGCAGGCGCTCAATCATCAAGTGCTCGTCGAGCGCCTCGAAGGGAATGCCGCCGGCGGTGCTGATCGCTTCCGCGATCGGCCGGGCGCGCGTGAGGCGCACGGGCAGCGCCTTGATGGCGTGCGCGAGGCCGTCGGCGTCGGTGAAGGCTTCTTTCGACAAAATCTCGTGCAACAAAGCCAGCTTTACCCCGCCAATTCCGATTCTGCCGTGCAGATGGCTCGACATCGAGCGTGAGCCGCGCGGTCGCGTGACTTCGGCGACGACCCGCTCCAAAGGCAAGCCCGGCGCCAGATCCAGCGTGACCGTGACATCGCCGTCGGCCAGAATCCGCTCCCGGATTACTGCCGACAAGGCGTAAATCAGACTCCCTTCCAAGCCCGTTTCGGTCAGAAGTATTTCACCTTGTCGATTGTGGACTTTATTGTCTACGTCGGTGAGCGCCATGGCCACCGGCTTGACCGGTTGACCCGCGAAATGCTCGCGCAGATAGGGGCTCCAGTCCGCGTCGAAGCCGCAGTTTGCGGGCAGCAACGGCGTTACGGGCACGTCGCGCGAGGCCATCAGCGGAACCCAGGCGGCGTCCGATCCGAGCCGCGGCCAGCTTGCGCCGCCCACCGCGAACACGACGGCATCGAAGGTCACAGTCTGTTCGCAGTCGGGTGTCGCGAAGTGGAGCGTATGCGCCGCGGCATCGCCCGCTTCGGTGTCCCAGCCAATCCACTTGTGGCGCATGTGAAACCGCACGCCCGCCTCGCGCAGTCGATGCAGCCACGCACGCAGCATCGGCGCGGCTTTCATGTCGGTCGGAAAAACGCGTCCCGAGCTTCCGACGAACGTCTCCACACCCAAGCCGTGCACCCACGCGCGCAGGGCGTCGGGATCGAAGGCTCGCACGAGCGGCGCGATCTGTTCGCGGCGCGCACCGTAGCGGCCGAGGAACGGCTCGAGCGGCTCCGAATGCGTGATGTTCATGCCGCCTTTGCCCGCCATCAGAAATTTGCGGCCGACCGACGGCATGGCGTCATAGACGTCGACCTGCACGCCTTGCTGGACGAGCGCCTCGGCGGCCATCAAGCCGGCGGGGCCGCCGCCGATCACGGCGACGCGGGCGGAATCGAATGAGGATGACATGCGGGCCTGTGGATGAGCGGAAGAGGCGGCGCGCCGGCGATTCGGATGATCCGCCGGTGCGAAGGGCGCTATTTTCACACTGCGAGCAGGGCAGGGCAAACGCGCGGGGGGGTCGGCAGGCCGAAAATGGCTGAGTTCAGGCGTTCCTGCGTAAGCCTGGTTTGCGTCGACGGCTTTGTTATCGACCGGCGCGACCTATACTTTTCAGACACCTTCCATCGGATGCCGTGCGCGTCTTCCTCGCGTCATACCAACTCGCCGTCTTCCCCGCCACCCGGCGCTATCCGAGCTATCGGAGCCGCCGCGTCACGGCCGGTGATGTGGTCCGCGCGTCTGCTGCCTGCGTGGATGTCTGAACGTCATCTTGATCAAAGGAGACTGCCATGTCCCGCAAATACATCGATTGCCGTGAGTTTCCGAGCGAAATGAACTGCACCGTCGCCTTGTCTGCCGACAGCGAGAGTGAATTGCTCGACGCCGCCGTGCAGCATGCGGTTGCTGTGCACAAGCATACGGATTCGCCGGAATTGCGCTCGCAACTCAAGGCGCTGTTTCACGACGGCACGCCACCGGTCGAAGCGACGCGCGGGTGAGCTGCCGTCATTTGGGGAGCTACAGAACGAGCGACCCGCGCGAGCGGCGTCTGGCCGCCCGCGCGGGTCGCAGCATCGTTGAACTATGTGTTAGCCGGGGTACGCCTCGTCCACCTTTAGCCCGGCGAGCTTGAAAATGACTCGCAGCGTCTGCGGTTTGATATCGCGCCGCGATGCGAGCGTAGTCATGACGAAGTCGAGCACTTTGGCGTACTTGAGCATGGTCAGGCAGGTTTCCATGTCCACGCTGCCGTCGCGCATGACTTCGGCCAGCCGCAGCATCTCCGTGGAGATGTCGCGGGCCATTTCCAGTTCAAGTTGCTGCTTCTCGGACCACGCTGGTGTGGCGATGAGTTTCGCCAGCATTTCCTGAAATTTCTGTTCGACGTTTCCGTTGGGTACCGTATCCATTGCCGCCTCTTCTATTTTCCGAGCGCGCGTCCGCTTGACGTCTCGGCGCGCTGCTGGTTACGTAACGTTCGGCCCGTGTTCCGGGACCGTCCTCCCCACATTCATTCGGTTCGCGTGGTGAAAGCCACGGCCGCAGCCCGTTGTTATAGGCGGCACGGCCGGCACCATCGGGCCCGGCCGTCACGCAAGCTGCTTTTGCGCCTTTCTGGAACCTTCCGCGTGACACTTTTTACGCAGGAAGTGTTCCAGTTGATGCCCTTTATCACATGCTTCGCGCGGCTCCTTCGGTCAGCAAGCCGCACTTTGGGTAAACTGGCAGCAACTTTTCCCTTTTTCCGTCACCTGTCGCACGTTCACGTTGCAATTCTTGGCGGTTTCCCCCGATGTCCAGCAAAACGCACGAAATCCGTCCGAACCAGTCCGTCGAGTTGTTGAAGGAGCTTCACATCCTCACGCGCGACGGCAAGATGAATCAGGACAGCCGCCGCAAGCTGAAACAGGTCTATCACCTGTTCCAGTTCATCGAGCCGCTGCTCAAAGACCTCAAGGACAAGCAAGGCGCCGTTACCCTCGTCGATCACGGCGCGGGCAAGTCGTATCTAGGTTTTATCCTGTATGACCTTTTCTTCAAGGAGTTTCAGGAAGATGCGGGTGTTGCGTCACATATATACGGCATTGAGACGCGCGAGGAGCTCGTCGCGAAGTCGGAAGAGCTGGCTGGAAGGCTGGGTTTCACGGGCATGTCGTTTCTGAATCTGTCAGTGGCGGACTCGATCACGTCGGACCGCTTGCCGGCCCAGATCGACATCGTCACGGCGCTGCACGCCTGCAATACCGCGACCGACGACGCGCTGCGCTTCGCGCTCGAAAAGAAGGCGAAGTACATCGTGGTCGTGCCGTGCTGTCAGGCCGAGGTGGCGGGGGTGTTGCGGCAGAACAAGGGCAAATCGCTCGGCAACGCCTTGACGGAGATCTGGCGGCATCCGTTGCACACGCGGGAGTTCGGGAGCCAGATCACGAACGTGCTGCGGTGTTTGCAGCTCGAAGCGCACGGGTATCAGGTCAGCGTGACCGAACTGGTGGGCTGGGAGCATTCCATGAAGAATGAACTGATCATCGCCCAATACAAGGATCTGCCGAGACGCCGGCCGACCGAGCGCTTGAACGAGGTGATGGAAACGCTTGGGATCGAGGAACTGAAGGAACGGTTCTTTGTTTCGGCCTGATCGGACGGCGTGGCGCGCTGGCTCGTTGCGAGCCGCTGCGTGAACTAGGGCTTCATCAACGCGGCCCAGCCGGCCAGGCCGATTCGCCGGAGCGTTTCCTGATTCCGCTCGTAAATCTCTTCCGCATCGGGAAAAGCCTGAACCGCGCGTTCAATGCTGTCTTCGCGCAGCAGATGCAAGATCGGATAGGGCGCGCGATTCGTGTAGTTCTCGATATCGTCGGGCTCGCTGCCTTCGAACTGGTAAAAGGGATGGAAGCTCGCGATCTGAACGATGCCTTCGAGCCGAAGCTGCTTGAGCATGCGTTCGGCGAAAAACAGGCAGTCGTTGTAGTCGAGAAAATCGCTGAGCGCCTGCGGCACGATCAATAGCGTCGTATCCACGGCATCCGGGTTGGCGGCGACCAGCGTCTGAAGCTCGGTTTCCAGGTCGGCCAGCACACCTTCCATGTCCACGGCATCGCTGACGGCGTAGCGAATCTGCCCCTTTACGTGGACTGCCTTCGCGAACGGACACAAGTTGAGCCCGATCACGGCCTCGGTCAGCCAGTGACGAGTAGCGGCAACAACGGCATCGTGGGATTCGGCGGGCAACGGCATGGCGGGTGGCGCGGGAGATAAAGCGCCATTTTAGCGGGGCGGATGGGCATCGATTCGCGCCTCGCGCAAACGATTCGCGCCTCGCGCAAACAGAACCGCAAAGCAGACAATTCAGTCAGTCGACGACGCCGACGCCGACGCCGACGCCGCGCCGCACGCCGCGGCGATCAACTGCGCGGCGACCTTCGGCGCGGCCAGAATGGGCCCGCAACCGGGGCCGTACGTCTGGCTGGCCGCATACACGCCTTCGATCATCAGACCGAGCGCATTGGCGAGCGCGACCGGATCATCGGCGCCCGCCGCCGTCGTCAGTTCCGTGAGTCGCGCCATCAGGCGCGCTTTGTTGTGAAACACGAACTGCCGCGCCGGATGCGCCGTGTCCGGAAACTCCACCGACACGTTCACGAAGGGACAGCCGCGATAGTCGTCGATCGACGCGCGCACCGCGAGGTCGTCGAAATATTGCTGAAGCTGCCGGGCCGGCTCGCCCGGATGTGTGGCGAAGCTCCTCTCCACGTAGCCGAAAAACTGCTCGTCCTTGCGGTCCAGATAAGCCATGACCAACTCGTCCTTCGACGAAAACTGCCGGTACAGGCTCATCTTGTTCACGCCGGCGCGCTCGACCACCGCGTCCACCCCGACGGCTCGCACACCCTCGCGATAGAACAGCTCGTCCGCGGCACGGAGCAAGTGCTGTTGCGCCTGCGGCCCGGCGGTCTGCGCGCCGCGCGAGCGACGGGCCGCGGCCGGTTTGAGGGATTCACTGTCGGACATGGAAGACCACCTGAAATCAATTAACGCCTTGACATGTTACCGACCAGTAACTAAGATCGCAACACCTATTGTGACTGATCTGTCACAAATCCTTTACCGAACGCGTAACAATACAAGCGGCGACGCCTGCGGGGCAGGTGTCGATTGGAGAACCGATGAACTGGGCAGCAAAACTGATTGGCGGACGTTTCCACTACGGCTGGTTGACCGTCGCCGTGGTGTTTCTGGTACTGCTGGCGGCAGCCGGCACGCGCGCCACGCCGAGCGTGATGATGGTGCCGCTCGAGCATCAATTCGGCTGGAGCCGCGCAACGATCTCGTTGGCGATTTCCGTGAACATCGCCCTGTACGGTCTGATGGGACCGTTCGCGGCGGCGGCAATGCAACGTTTCGGTGTGCGCCCCACGTTGTTGGCCGCGCTCGGCACGATGGCGGCCGGTGTGGGCCTCTCGTCGCTGATGACGCACCCGTGGCAGATGATATTGATCTGGGGTGTGATGGTCGGCGGCTCGACGGGTGTCGCGGCGCTGTCGTTGTCGGCGACGGTGGTCACGCGCTGGTTCACCACGCACCGCGGCCTCGTCATGGGCATTCTCACGGCAAGCTCGGCAACCGGCCAACTGGTGTTCCTGCCGATGCTCGCGGCCATCGCCGAGCACTACGGCTGGCGGCAAGTGGTGTGGGTCGTCGCCATTGCGGCCGCGATCGTGATTCCGCTGGTTGCGTTTCTGTTGCCGGAGCGCCCGGCCGACATGAAGCTGCGTCCTTATGGCGAGCCACACGATTCGCCCATCAACAGCACGGTCACCAAACAGAACCCGCTGGCAATCGCCTTCGGCACACTCGCTATGGCGAGCAAGACCCGCGACTTCTGGCTGCTGTTTTTCAGCTTCTTTATCTGCGGCGCGAGCACCAACGGCTACGTCGGCACCCATCTGATCGCGATGTGCGGCGACTACGGCATGACGGAAGTGCAGGGCGCCTCGCTGCTCGCCGCAATGGGCATCTTCGATCTGTTCGGCACGACTCTTTCGGGCTGGCTGTCGGACCGCTTCAATAGCCGCGTGCTGCTGTTCTGGTACTACGGTCTGCGCGGGTTGTCGCTGATGTTTCTGCCGCACGCGTTCGGCATCGACTTCTTCGGTCTGCCGCTGTTCGCCGTGTTCTACGGCCTTGACTGGATCGCAACCGTGCCGCCGACAGTGCGTCTGGCCACCGACGTCTACGGCAAGGAATCAGCGCCGGTGGTGTTCGGCTGGGTCGTCGCCGGCCATCAACTCGGCGCGGCGTTCGCGGCGCTCGGCGCGGGCATGCTGCGCGCGAGCCTCGGCACCTATACGGTAGCGTCGATGATTTCTGGCGGCTTGTGCCTCGTGGCTGCGGTGATCGTGTTGCGGATCAACCGGCCCGCCAAGGTGCCGGAACCGCAGGCGGCATAAAACCGCCGCGGCGATCCGAGCATCGCGAGAACCACGGCCCCGCGAGGGGCCGTTTCGCTATCGCAGCCGGCACTAAACAAACTGCTCGCTTGTTGGCGCACGCGCGCTGAAGCCCGGTTATGCTATGTGACCCCGGGCAGTTGCCCGTCGATCATGAATTTCGACTGAGAGAAGCGCATGACCCATAAACCCGCCCCTACCGCAATTGCCATTCACGAGCTGATTGCAGGCCGCTGGAGCCCGCGCGCGTATTCGAGCGAGCCGGTGAGCCGCGAGCATCTGCAAGCCGTGCTCGAAGCGGCACGCTGGGCGCCGTCTTCGTACAACGCGCAGCCGTGGCGTTTTCTCGTATTCGACCGCAGTGTCGATGAAGTCTCGTTCAAGCAGGCTTTTGCCACACTGGTGCCGTTCAACCAGGGCTGGAATGCGCCGGCGCCGGTGCTGATCGCGGTGACCACACACACGCTCACCAACAAGGGCGACGTGAATCGCTGCGCGCCGTACGACGCGGGCGCCGCGGCGATGGCGCTGGTATTGCAGGCGCACGCGCTCGGACTTGCCGCGCACCAGATGAGCGGCTTCGACCCGAACGCGTTCCGCACGGCATTCAAGCTGCCGAGCGACGTCGACGTGATCGCGATGATTTCGCTCGGCCACTACGGCGACGTCGACAAGCTGGATCCGGTGTTGCGCGAGCGCGAGAAGTCGGTGCGTCAGCGTCTGCCGCTGGCGGAAATCGCCTATGCTGGCGGCTGGAAGAAGGCGTTCTGAGCGGCCTGCGATTTGTGAGTTGAAGTAGAACGCGCGGCGACAACCGCGCGTTTTTTATTCCACATCCTCCGCGACGCTCGACAACGGCGTAGCTACGCTCTCCAGCGACTTGCGCTCCGCGTCCACGCCCCAGATCGCCGCGATCACCGCCGCCGCGAGCATCAGCCCCGAGCCGACGAGATAGCCCGAAAACACTTCGCTGCGCTGATGCGTGTCGATCAGCCGGCCGAAGAATGCCGGCCCGGCGATGCCGCCGAGCGCCGTGCCGAACGCGTAGAAAACCGCAATGGCCAGCGCGCGAATTTCCAGCGGAAACGATTCGCTGACGGTCAGATAAGCCGAGCTCGCAGCTGCCGACGCGAAGAAGAAAATCACCATCCACGCAATCGTCTGCGTCACGACGGTGAGCATATGCTGCTCGAAGAGGTAACCGCTGAGCGTCAGCAGAATGCCGGAGATCGCGTAAGTCGCCGCGATCATCTTGCGCCGCCCGATGACATCGAAGAGCCTGCCGAGCAGCAGCGGTCCGAGGAAATTGCCGAGCGCGAAGGGCAGCAGATACCAGCCGATGTGGTCGCCCGGCACGTGGTAGAAATCGGTGAGCACCAGCGCGTAGGTGAAAAAGATCGCGTTGTAGCAGAACGCCTGCGCGGTCATCAGCGACAGGCCGACCAGCGCGCGCCGTCGATGCACGTTGAAGAGCGTATGGAATACCTCGCGCAGCGGCGTATGTCCGCGAGCACGCAGCCGCAGGCGCAGGAGGCCTTCGCCGGAGAGCGTGTGACCTTCGTGGCGAAAGCGCGTTTCGATGCCTTCGACGATCGCGCGCGCGTCGCGCTCGTCGCCGTGCGTGAGCAGCCAGCGCGGGCTTTCGGGCAGCCAGATGCGCATCGGCAGAATCCCTAGCGCGAGCACCGCGCCGATGAAGAAGCAGGCGCGCCAGCCCCAGTCGGCCGGCAGCAGATGCGGATCGAGCAGCACCAGCGAACCGGCCGCGCCGAGCCCCGCGCCGACCCAGAACGTGCCGTTGATGCCGAGATCGGTCCAGCCGCGCACGCGCGCCGGGGTGAATTCCTGGATCGTCGAATTGATCGCCGTGTATTCACCGCCGATCCCGGCGCCGGTCAGGAAGCGAAACAGCAGAAAGCTGGCTAGATTCCACGACAGCGCGGTTGCCGCAGTCGCTGCCAGATACAGCGCGAGCGTGATGAAAAACAGCTTGCGGCGGCCCAGCCGGTCGGTCAGCCAGCCGAATCCCAGTGCGCCGAGCACCGCGCCGGCGATGTAGGCGCTACCGGCCAAGCCGACGTCGGCGTTGGAAAAGTGCAACGATGGGCTAGACTTCAACGCACTCGCAACCGCGCCCGCCAGCGTGACTTCCAGACCGTCGAGCAGCCACGTCACGCCAAGCGCCACCACGAGCAGCGAGTGAAAGCGGCCCCACGGCAGACGGTCGAGCCGCGAGGGCAGATCGCTTTCGACGACCGTGGCGTTTTTTTCGTGAACAGTGGCAGTAGGCGGCGCGCTCATTGCTTGAAGTCCCCTCAATTCCGAAAATTGGCGGCGTATCCTGTCAAAATGAGCAATATTCGTTCCGTCGATCTGGGTTCTTCCATTATCTGGAGCGTGCCCAAGCGTCAGTTGATGCTTATTGGGCTTTCGTGTTACAAAGCCGCTCCCCTTTCTGTCCGCGCCAGCCGTGAGCGGCGATTCCTGCCATGAACTATTGCGCGATTGACTTCGGTACTTCCAACTCGGCTGTGGCCGTTCCTGTCGGCGGCGCGCTCAAGCTCGCGCCGGTCGAGGGCGCCTACACGACGTTGCCCACTTCGGTCTTTTTCAACACCGACGAGAACACTCGCGAATTCGGGCGGGCGGCGCTAGCAGCCTACATCGACGGCTTCGACGGCCGCCTGATGCGCTCGATGAAGAGCATTCTGGGCTCGCCGCTCGCCGAGAACTCCACCGACCTCGGCGACGGTTCCGCGATCAAGTACACGGATGTGATCGCGATTTTCGTCGAGCACCTCAAGCGCTCGGCCGAAACAAGCGCTGGCGGCGCGATTCATCGCGCCGTGCTGGGCCGCCCGGTGTTTTTCGTCGACGACGATCCGCGCGCCGATCAGATGGCGCAACAACAGCTCGAAGCCGCTGCGCGCTCGGTCGGCCTGCGGGAAATTCACTTTCAGTATGAGCCGATCGCGGCCGCGTTCGACTACGAATCGCATCTGACGGAAGAAGGGCTCGTGCTGGTGGCCGACATCGGCGGCGGTACCTCGGACTTTTCGCTGGTACGGGTCGGGCCGGAGCGGATGAAGCGCGTCGAGCGTAAGGACGACGTGCTCGCGCACCACGGCGTGCACGTCGCCGGTACGGATTTCGACCGGCGCGTGGAACTGGTGACGATCCTGCGCGAACTGGGCTATCAGACGCTGGACCCGGAAGGCCGCGAAATCCCGAACCGGATCTATTTCGATCTGGCGACCTGGCATTTGATCAACACCGTCTACGCCCCGAAGCGCGTCAGTGAACTCGCGCTGATGCGGCACCTGTTCACGGAGGTCAAGCACCATGACCGGCTGATGCGCGTCGTGGACCGCCGGTTGGGCCACGCGCTGGCGGCGCATGCGGAAGAGGCGAAGATCGGCGTGGCGGCGGGTGGAGAGACCGTGATCGACCTCGATGAAGTGGAAGACGACCTGCGCCTCGCGTTCGACGAGGTGCAACTCATCAAGGCCGGCCACGACGAAACGGTCCGCATCGTGCAGGCGGCGCGCGACACGGTGCAGGCGGCCGGCGTCGCGACACGCGACGTCAACGCGATTTACTTTACGGGTGGTTCGACCGGATTGGCGTTTTTATCGGGCGCATTGGCGGCGGCATTTCCGGATGCCAAAGCAGTATTCGGCGACCGACTTGCGAGTGTCGCGACTGGACTCGGTATTCACGCGCGGCGTCTATTCGGATAACCGAAATCACCAATCGCATACTGCGAAGATAATCACCATTCGCAATAGCGATGGATATAAAAAAACCCCGCCGAGGCGGGGTTTTTTTGCGTCCAGAAGGAAGCGTGTTGCTTACACCGGCTTGATGTTAGCAGCTTGCTTGCCCTTCGGGCCCGTCTTCACTTCAAACGTAACCTTTTGGTTTTCTTGCAGCGTCTTGAAGCCTTCCGTGCGGATTTCCGAGAAATGCGCGAACAGATCTTCGCCGCCGCCGTCCGGCGTGATGAAGCCAAAGCCCTTTGCGTCATTGAACCACTTGACGGTACCGGTTTCCATATTACTTGTTCCTAAAGATGGTAAATAAGGCCGAAGCCCAGAGGGTGCATGAAAATCAAGGAAGGGGGTAATGGGACCAACCGGAGTACCGTTGATGGGCGAACTACGAAAGACCAATTCACTCGCCGCTTGAAATCCTGCCCGAACGTTATACGGCGATTTCGAGAGAAGGTCAACAGTCTCCCCACAACTTTACAAACTTTTGTCAGCCTGGCGTAAAAGTTGCTTACAAAGCTTGCTATTCGTCTGAATTTTTTGCTAGGGAGAACCCTTGGTTTCGCTGCAGAGGCTGGGTGCAACCGTTAAACTACGCGCCTCGCGTCGGTTGCACCTGTCTGGAACGGGGGCCGTCGCGTACGAATGCGCGTCACCCGTCTGCAACGCCCCAAGGCGATGTCACGCGGTGCCGTCATGGTTCTGCAGCAAACTTGCATGGGGTGGAGGGAGTGCCGAGGCGCTCACTCCGGCCGACACAGGAGAAGACGTGAAAAGTTCTATACAACGGAACATTGGGCCGTTCGCGCTGATGCTGACGGGCTTGGGTTCGATCATCGGGTCCGGCTGGCTGTTCGGCGCGTGGAAGGCCGCAAAAATTGCCGGTCCCGCTGCCATTTGTGCATGGGTGATCGGCGCGGTCGTGATTCTCGCGATCGCATTGACCTACGCGGAACTCGGCGCGATGTTCCCGGAGTCCGGCGGCATGGTGCGTTACGCGCGCTATTCGCACGGTGCGCTGGTCGGTTTCATTAGCGCATGGGCCAACTGGATCGCGATTGTCTCGGTGATTCCCATCGAGGCTGAAGCGTCCATCCAATATATGAGTACGTGGCCCTATCCCTGGGCGCATGCGCTATTCGTGGATGGCTCATTAACTACGAATGGGTTATTGCTATCCGCTGCGCTCGTGATCATTTACTTCATGCTGAACTACTGGGGCGTGAAACTGTTCGCGCGCGCCAACTCGGCGATTACGATTTTCAAGTTCCTGATTCCCGGCGCGACGATCCTCGGCTTGATGCTGACGGGCTTCCACAAGGAAAACTTCGGCGAAGCGAGCACCTTCGCACCGTACGGCTGGTCAGCGGTGCTGACGGCCGTGTCGACGAGCGGCATTGTGTTCGCGTTCAACGGTTTCCAGAGCCCGATCAATCTCGCGGGTGAAGCGCGCAATCCGGCCAAGAGCGTGCCGTTCGCGGTGATCGGCTCGATCCTGCTCGCGCTGGTGATCTACGTGCTGTTGCAGGTCGCGTATATCGGCGCGGTGAACCCGAGCGACGTGATGAAGGGCTGGAGCCACTTCAACTTCGCTTCGCCGTTCGCGGAACTTGCGATCGCGTTGAACCTGAACTGGCTGGCAATTCTGCTGTACGTCGACGCATTCGTCAGCCCGAGCGGCACCGGCACGACCTATATGGCGACCACGAGCCGCATGATCTACGCAATGGAACGCAACAACACCATGCCGAAGATGTTCGGCAACGTGCACCCGTTCTACGGCGTGCCGCGTCAGGCGATGTGGTTCAACCTGCTGGTGTCGTTCATTTTCCTGTTCTTCTTCCGCGGCTGGAGTTCGCTCGCGGCGGTGATCTCGGTCGCAACGGTGATTTCGTATCTGACCGGCCCAATCAGCCTGATGGCCCTGCGCCGCGCGGCGACGGACCTCGATCGTCCGCTGCATATCCCGGGCATGAAGATCATTGCGCCGTTCGCGTTCGTCTGCGCGTCGCTGATCCTGTACTGGGCGAAGTGGCCGCTGACCGGCGAAATCATTCTGCTGATGGTCGTCGCGTTGCCGGTGTACTTCTACTTCCAGGCAAAGTCGGGCTTTGCCGGCTGGGGGCGTGATCTGAAGGCGGCGTGGTGGCTGGTCGCCTATCTGCCGGTGATGGCGATTCTGTCGCTGATCGGCAGCAAGCAGTTCGGCGGTCACGACCTCATCCCTTACGGCTGGGATATGGTGGTGGTGATCGCGTTTTCGCTGGTGTTCTACTACTGGGGCGTGACGAGCGGTTATCGCTCGGAATATCTGGACGAGCGCACAGAGCACGACGAAGTGCTCGAAGGCATGGGCGCGCATTAAGGTGCTGCGCTGAAGTCTGTAAAAAACCCCCGCCTGAGTTGCTCAGGCGGGGGGGGTTTCTTTTCTGCCGCGCTTATTGACTCTGCGTCAGGCGGTGCCAAACACGTAGTTCGTCATGGCCAGCGAGCGCTGGTAGGTCCCAAGCGACTGGATGGCCAGCGAGTAATCGTCGTCCGCCGCGCCCAATGCGGCGAAGACCGGCAGCAGATGCTCGTCGGTGGGATGCATCAGCACGGCGTGCGGCGCCTGGCGGCGGTAGTCGAGCAGCGCGTCGATATCGTGCGCGGCGAGCTTTTCCTCGAACCAGTCAGTGAATTCGGCGACGCGCGGATCGGCGTCTTCAGGGCGCGCGGAAAAGTCGGCGGCGCGCAGGTTGTGCGTGATCTGGCCGGAGCCGATCACCATCACGCCGTCGTCTTTCAACGACCGCAGCGCCCGGCCGACGCGGAAGTGATGCGCCGCGTCCATGTGCGGCTGGATCGACAACTGGGCGACGGGTACGTCTGCATCCGGAAACATGAGCAGCATCGGCACCCATGCGCCGTGGTCGAGTCCGTGCGGCTGCGCGCCCGTGAGGATGCCGTTTTCGCCAAGCAGCACCGCCGCGCGGCGCGCCACATCGGGCGCGCCAGGAGCCGGATACTGAATTTCGTACAGCTGACGCGGAAAGCCGTAGAAATCGTGGATTGTCTCCGGCGCCGTGGACGTGCTCGCCACCGGCTGCGCCGTGCCCCAATGGGCCGACAGCATCAGCACGGCTTGCGGACGCGGTAACTGGGCGCTCAGCGCGCCGAATTCGGCGGACGGCAGCGACGGGTCGATCGGCAGCGTGGGCGCGCCGTGGGACAGGAAAAGCGAAGGTAAGCGGTTCATGGCAGCAGCGCAGCCGCGAAAGGCGGCGCAGAGATTGGGTTGCTACCAATATAGAGCTGAACCGCGATTTGATAAACGGGCGAAAACAGAATTGATTGTGTCGCAGATGTTTTGAATCCGTGTGTATGCACGGTCATCATACGCTGCGGTTAAGGCGCTATTCCTGCACGCCGCGCAGCCCGGCCCACGCCGGCGACAAAGCCGGTCCGAGCGCGAATAGATCCAGCACGCGCGCCACGGTGTGATCGACCATTTCGTCGATGGAGGCGGGTCGGTTGTAGAAAGCAGGCAAGGGCGGGAAGATCACGCCGCCCATTTCGGTGACGGCCGTCATATTGCGCAGATGCGCAAGATTGAACGGCGTCTCGCGCACGAGCAGCACGAGGCGGCGGCGCTCCTTGAGGGTAACGTCGGCGGCGCGCGTGATCAGGTTGTCCGAGAAACCGTGCGCGACGCTGGCGAGCGTCTTCATCGAGCAAGGGGCGACGATCATGCCGTCGGTGGCAAACGAACCGGACGCGATGCTCGCGCCGACGTCGCGCACCGAATGAACGACATCCGCGAGCGGATGCACGTCTTCTTTGCTCAACCGGAGTTCGTGCTGAATATTGAGCCAGCCCGCGCTCGAAATCAGCAGATGGCTCTCGACGCCGCCCAGCCTGCGCAGCGTTTCGAGTATCCGGATGCCGTAGATGGCACCGGTCGCGCCGGTAATCGCGACGATCAGCCGGCGTGGCGCCGCAGCCGCAGCGCGTGTTTCCATGGCTCGCGGCGCCTTGGGGATAGAAGCGTGTGGACCGTGGCCGCTCAGGCCGCGGCGAACAGTTGCTGCAGTTCGCCCGATTCGTACATTTCCATCATGATGTCCGAGCCGCCGACGAATTCGCCCTTCACGTAGAGCTGCGGAATAGTCGGCCAGTTCGAGAACTGCTTGATGCCCTGGCGGACTTCGTCGTCTTCCAGGACGTTGACGGTCTTGATCTCGCCGACGCCGCACGCCTTCAGGATCTGGATGGCGCGGCCCGAGAAGCCGCACATCGGGAACTGAGCAGTGCCCTTCATGAAGAGGACGACGTTGTTCTCGTCGACGATTTGCTTGATGCGTTGTTGCGTATCCATGACTGACCTTGCGGTTCCGTTATGTGTAGGGAATAGGCTGAAATGATAGCGGATTTCGATACGGCCGGCCGAGCGCCGCTTTGTCCGTGCAGCGTTTGTGGATATTAGGCGATGCGCGTCAGGTGTCCAAACGCCCGCCGCTGATCCGCTCGATGCCGGCCAGGTCCCGCTCCGAGCGGACTTGCGCGAAACCTTGCGCCGTCAGCAGCGCGCGCACGGCTTCGGCCTGATCGTAGCCGTGCTCGATCCACAATACGCTATCGGCGGCGAGCCGTGTGGGCGCACCGGCGATGATGGCGCGGATCGCGCTGAGCCCGTCGGCTTCGTCGGTGAGCGCGCCGCGCGGTTCGAAGCGCAGATCGCCTTCGTCCAGATGCGGATCGCCGCTCGCGATATACGGTGGATTGCTGACGATCAGGTCAAAGCGCAAGGTGGCGTCGAGCGAGTCGTACCAGTCGCTTTGCGTTAATGCCAAGGCGCCGCCGGGCCGTTTCGCGTCGAGCAGCCGGGCGGCGTTGCGTGTGGCGATCGCCAGCGCTTCGGCGGAACGGTCGAGCGCCCAGACTTGCGCGTCGGGCCGCATCGATGCGATCGCGACGGCAATGGCGCCGGTGCCCGTGCCGAGATCGAGCACGCGAGGCCGCGAGAGGTTTTCCAGCGCCGTCAGCGCAGTTTCGACCAGCAGTTCGGTTTCGGGGCGCGGAATCAGCACGTGTGGTGTGACTTCGAAATCCAGCCCGAAAAATTCCCGGGCGCCGACCAGTTGCGCTACCGGCTCGCCCGCTACGCGCCGTGCTTCCAGCGCCTGGTAACGCTCGACAAACTCGTCGCTGAGCGCTTCGTCGCTGCGCGTAATCAGCTGCGTGGGCCGCCAGTCGAGCACATGCGTGAGCAGGATGCGCGCTTCGAGCAGCGGCAGCGGCGAGGCGCGCAACAAAGCGGCGGGCGTGTTGGGCGTGGTCGAACTCATGCGCGCTTTAGTCCGCGTCGCCCAGCGAGGCCAGCAACTCGGCCTGATGCTCGCTGACGAGCGCCGCGATCAGTTCGTCGAGATCGCCGTCCATGATTGCGTCGAGGCGGTAGAGCGTCAGGTTGATGCGGTGATCCGTCAGACGCCCTTGCGGGAAGTTGTACGTGCGAATCCGCTCCGAGCGGTCGCCCGAGCCGATCAGGCTCTTGCGCGTGGCGGCTTCCTTCGCCTGCTGCTCGTGCGATTGCTTGTCCTTGATGCGCGCGGCCAGCACCTTCAGCGCGCGGTCCTTGTTCTTGTGCTGCGAACGGTCGTCCTGACATTCGACGACGATACCCGTCGGCAAGTGCGTGATGCGCACTGCGGAATCGGTCTTGTTGATGTGCTGCCCGCCCGCGCCGGAAGCGCGAAACGTGTCGATCCGCAAATCGGCCGGATTGATCTCGACTTCGCCGATTTCGTCCGCTTCCGGCATGACCGCGACCGTGCACGCCGACGTATGAATGCGGCCTTGGGTTTCAGTCGCCGGCACGCGCTGCACGCGATGGCCGCCGGACTCGAACTTGAGCTTCGAATAGGCGGCTTCGCCCGCGATCCGCACGATCACTTCCTTGTAGCCGCCCAGATCCGATTCGCTCGCCGACATCATCTCGACTTGCCAGCGGTTGCGCTCGGCAAAGCGCAGGTACATGCGCAGCAGGTCGCCCGCGAACAGCGCGGACTCGTCGCCGCCCGTTCCGGCACGGATTTCGAGAAAGATGTTGCGATCGTCGTTCGGGTCTTTCGGCAGCAGCATTTTCTGCAACTCGGCGCCGAGTTTTTCCATGCGCTCGCGCGCCGCGCGAATTTCATCTTCGGCGAAGTCGCGCATCGACACATCGGCCAGCAATTCCTGCGCGGTGGCCGCGTCGTTCATGGCCTGGCGCCACAGCGCGTAGTGGTCGACCACCGGCCCGAGCTCGGCGTGTTCCCGCGTGAGCTTGCGGTATTGGTCGAGATTCGAGGTGATGTCCTCGCGGCTCAACAGATCATTCAGTTCGGCCAGCCGGGTAGTGAGCTGGTCGAGCTTGCGTTGCATGCTCGTTTTCATCGGACGGGTATCGGAGCGGGCTCCGGCAAGGACGACGACTAGGGGAGTGGGCGGATGCCCTGGTCAGAAGCATGTCGCGGGCCACTTGCGAGTAGCCCGGACAGCGCGGCGGTGGCTGCGCCGCTAACGCTCCGTGGAACCGGAGTGTTTGTAGAAACCGCTCATGAGTTCGATGAGCGTGTCACGGTTCTCGCTGCTCGCACGATTGAGCGCGTGCGTGGGACCGTGGATCAGTTTATTGGTGAGCGATTGCGACAGCGCTTCGAGCACGGCGGCCGGATCGTCGCCGCGTGCGAGCATTTTCTGCGCGCGTTCGACTTCGGCACGGCGCAGCACGTCGGCTTGCGTGTGCATATGGCGGATCACCGGCACGATGCTGCGCGCGTCCAGCCATTGCATGAAATTCTGCACGCGCGTTTCGATGATCGCTTCGGCCTGCGCGACCGCGGCTTGCCGCGACGCATTGCCTTCGCGGACGATCGCGCCGAGGTCGTCGACGGTGTACAGGAACACGTCTTCGAGCTTGCCGACTTCGGGTTCGATATCGCGCGGAACGGCCAGATCGACCATGAAAATCGGCCGGTGGCGGCGCGCTTTGACAGCCCGCTCGACCGCGCCCAAGCCGATGATCGGCAAGGTGGACGCCGTGCACGACACGATAATGTCGAACTCATGCATGCGCGACGGCAGCTCCGACAGCGGAATGGCCCGGCCGTTGAAGCGTTCGGCGAGACGCGTGCCGCGCTCGGCCGTGCGGTTGGCGACTACGAGTTCCTTCGGCTGCTGCGCGGCGAAATGCGTGGCGCACAACTCGATCATTTCGCCTGCGCCGATGAACAGCACGCGCTGGTTCGAGACCTTGTCGAAAATCCGTTGGGCGAGGCGCACGGCGGCAGCTGCCATGGAAACCGACTGCGCGCCGATTTCAGTCGTGCTGCGCACTTCCTTCGCCACGGCGAAGGTGCGCTGAAACAGCTGGTTCAAATAGGTGCCGAGAGCGCCGGCTTCCGACGCGGTACGCACCGCATCCTTCATTTGTCCGACGATTTGCGTCTCACCCAGCACCATCGAATCCAGCCCGGACGCGACGCGGAACGCGTGACGCACGGCTTCCGATTGCGGCAGCGCGTAGACGTGCGGCGCGAGTTGGTCGATGGGCAGGTTGTGGTACTTGGACAGCCACTGGATCGCGGCTTCGCGCGCGGCCTGGTCGTCGGTCGCGCAGTAAAGTTCGGTGCGATTGCACGTGGACAGAATTGCCGCTTCCGGCGCCGTGCGGGCCGACGGCCCCAGCCAGACGCTCTTGAAGGTGTCCAATGCAGGCTTGATCTGTTCGAGCGGAAACGCCACGCGTTCGCGCAGGGCGACAGGCGCAGTGTGGTGATTGATTCCGATCGTTAGAAGCTGCATTTGGGGGAGCTATGGTCTAGCCCAATATTATAGCGTTTCCACGATTTTCACATTGTGCGTGTCTTATTCCGCGTTTACAACGGCTTCCGGCGGGATCGCGTCGAGTTGATAGCCGTAGCCATACAGCGGCGTCAGGCAATAGCCGTGTTCAGGATGAAGCTGCAATTTGCTGCGCACGCGCGACGCGTGCGTGTCGACCGTGCGCGACCTTACGTCGCGGCGGCGCGTCCAGACGTTTTCAAGAATATGCGCTCGCGACACCGGCCGCGAGAGATTGCTGAACAGCAGCAGCGCGAGGTGGAATTCCTTTGGCGTGAGCGTGACCGTTTGCTTACGGAATGTGACGGCAAATTGCGCCGCATCGAACGCATATTCGCCGATGACGTCGCGCCGCCGGTTGGGCAGCCGCCGCAAGCCGGCACGGCGCAACAGCGCGTCCACGCGGGCAAGCATCTCCGGACCGCGGACCGGTTTGGTCAGGCAGTCGTCGGCGCCGGCGTGCAGCGCGGCGACAATCTGGCTTTCGCGTGGCGCCGACATCAGCACGATCACCGGCAAACCCGGCAGGATGGCGCGGGCGCGCGCGATGACGTCTTCGGCGGAGTGGTCGCCGGCCCAGCTTTCGGTGATGAGAAGGTCGAAGAATTCTTCGCTGGCGCGCGTCAGAAACGGCACGCTTGCGATGAAGTGCTGACACAGATGACCGCCGGCGAAGACCAGCCGGCCGACCAGTTCAGCATGCCGCAAGTCCGGCTCGATAAGGGCGATTCGCATGACGCACTTTCAGCGTGGCAACGACCGGGGACCAGGCTTTTCCGTAAGGCTCACAGCTTGCCTAACATCACCCCGACCCCTAAACTCAACCGCTATGCGGAAAGCGCCGTGCTGAACTTCTATAGTTAATGAGACAAAAATGCTAGCTGTGTTGGCCCCTTGCGCCCATGAGACGAATCCGAAACTGCGCGAGGCCAGCCGTTAATGGGGTGGCCCGGCCTTGTAGTGTTGGGCGCGGCGATCGGCCTCGCGGGCTGGTGGTTGCATCCGCTGCGACGCGCGAGCCGCGCCCGGTGGTGGGTGGCGCTGCTGGCCGGCGTGCTGGGCGCGACCGTCGCGCACATGGCCGGCAATGTGATTGGTCTCTTCCATGACGGTGATACGCTCGAATGGCCGGTTTGCACCGCCGTCGCGTTGATCGCCGTCGCCGTGACGGTCGGCTTGCTTTCCCGTCGATGAATATTTGCAGGTGACTCCGATGAATGCCCGACTCCCCGAAACTTCCTCCATTCCCGAACGTCTTGCCACCTTGCGCAACGCAATGGCGCGCGAAGGCGTCGCCGCCTACCTGGTGCCGTCCGCCGACCCGCATCTGTCCGAGTATCTGCCTGGGCGCTGGCAAGGCCGGCAGTGGCTGTCCGGCTTCACCGGCTCGGCCGGCACGCTGGTCGTGACCGCGGACTTCGCCGGCGTCTGGACAGACAGCCGTTATTGGGAACAGGCCAATGCGCAACTAGCCGGCACCGGCGTTCAGTTGATGAAGATGACCGGCGGCCAGCAGACCGTGCCGCATTTCGAATGGCTCGCTCAGAACGTGCCGGCAGGCGCCACGGTCGGCGTGGACGGCGCCGTGCTCGGCGTGGCGGCGGCGCGGGCCTTGAGCCAGGCGCTGAGCGCGCGCGGCGTGCAACTGCGCACCGACGTCGATCTGTTCGACGCGATCTGGCCGCAGCGTCCGTCGCTGCCGGCGGCCGCCGTGTTCGAGCACGCCGCGCCGCATGCGAGCGTCGCCCGGTCGGACAAGCTCGCGCAAATTCGCCGCGCAATGGCGGACAAAGGCGCGCAATGGCACTTCATCTCCACGCTCGACGACCTCGCGTGGCTGCTGAATCTGCGCGGCGCCGACGTCAGCTACAACCCGGTGTTCGTGGCCCACGCGCTGATCGGTGTCGACCACGCGTCGCTGTTCGTCGCCGACGGCAAAGTGCCGCAGGCGTTGGCCGATGCGCTGGCGAAAGACAATATCAGCGTCGAGCCGTATGCGAAGGCCGCGGACGCGCTGGCCGCGCTGCCCGCCGGCAGCACGCTGCTGATCGACCCGCGCCGCATCACGTTCGGCTCGCTGCAATCCGTGCCGTCGACGGTTACGGTGGTCGAAGCCGTCAATCCGTCCACCTTCTTCAAATCGCGCAAGACCGCGGCGGAAGCCGAGCATGTGCGCGAGACGATGGAACAGGACGGCGCGGCGCTGGCGGAATTTTTCGCGTGGTTCGAAGGGGCGCTGGGCCGCGAGACGATCACCGAACTCACCATCGACGAGCGTCTGACGGCGGCTCGCGCGCGCCGTCCGGGTTTCGTGTCGCTGAGCTTTGCGACGATCGCCGGCTTCAACGCGAACGGCGCGATGCCGCACTACCGCGCCACCCAGGAATCGCATTCGGTGATCGAAGGCAACGGCCTGTTGCTGATCGATTCCGGCGCGCAGTATCTGAGCGGCACGACCGACATCACGCGCGTGGTGCCGATCGGCACCGTCAGCGAAGCGCAGCGACGCGATTTCACGATCGTGCTGAAGGGCACCATGGCGTTGTCGCGCGCGCAGTTCCCGCGCGGCATCCGTTCGCCGATGCTCGACGCGATCGCCCGCGCGCCGATCTGGGAAGCCGGCGCCGATTACGGTCACGGCACCGGCCACGGCGTGGGCTATTTCCTGAACGTGCACGAAGGCCCGCAGGTGATTTCGCACTACGCGCCGGCCGAACCGTGGACCGCGATGGAAGAAGGCATGATCACCTCGGTCGAACCGGGCATTTACCGTCCGGGCAAATGGGGCGTACGGATCGAGAATCTCGTGCTGAACGTGCCGGCCGGTCAAACCGAGTTCGGCGATTTCCTCAAGTTCGAGACGTTGACGCTGTGCCCGATCGACACGCGCTGCCTCGATCTGTCGCTGCTGCGCGAGGACGAACGCGCGTGGCTGAACGCGTATCACGAGACCGTGCGTACTCGCCTGACGCCGCACGTGTCCGGCGACGCCAAAGCGTGGTTGGAGTTGCGCACGCAACCCATCTGATCGCGATCGGAAATCAGCTTACGGAGAGTGCATGGCCATCAAGGCAGTGGTGTTCGATTTCGGCGGCGTGCTGATCGACTGGAGCCCGGAGTATCTGTATCGGGAACTGATCCCTGACGAGACCGCGCGCCGCTGGTTCCTGACTCACGTCTGCTCGATGGACTGGGTGATCCGTCAGGACGGCGGCCAGCCGATCGTCGAGGCCACCGCGGAACTGGTTGCGAAGTTTCCCGATCACGAAGCGCTGATCCGCGCGTTCTACGAACGCTGGCACGACATGGTGGCCGGCGTGCTGGAAGAGGGTGTGGCGATCATGGAAAAGCTCGAAGCGGCCGAGGTGCCGCTCTTCGGGCTGACCAACTGGTCGGCGGAGACATTTCCGTATGCGTGGGAGCATTACCCGGTGCTGCGGCGGTTTCGCGACATCGTCGTCTCGGGGCGAGTGAAGATGGTGAAGCCAGATCCGGCCATTTTCGCGGCCATGCGCGAACGGATCGAGGCGCAAATGCCGGGCATCGAGCCCGGCGAACTCGTCTTCATTGACGACAACCTGAAGAACGCGGAGGCCGCAACCGCGCTCGGCTGGCACGGCGTGCATCACACCAGCGCCGCGCGAACCGAAGCGAAACTGCGCGAGTTGGGGCTGCCGGTTTAAGGCTGGGACGGTTCCGAAGAGATAGCGAGGCAGCTGCGTTCCAGTTTCAGCGCGTCTCGCAAATTGAAGGGAGACTGCGCGAGCTTGGGCCAGCAGTTCGAAGCTCGTGCGTTTCTGGCAGCAAAGCGGCGCGGCCGCGCTCCAACGGCGCTGCTTTAACTCTGCCCGCATCGACGCAGTTTTGCCCCGGCCTACTGCCCAAGCAGATTTTTCAACGCGTTCCCTAAGCCTTTCACAGTTTCCCCCGCGCCCTTTGCCACGCCCTCGACGCTCACTCCGAGCGCCTTCGCAAAGCCGGTGCCGATGCGCTTCATCAGGCCTTCCTGCACCGAGAATTTCGGGTCGCGCAAATTCCCATCCAGCACGAAATGCAACGTGATGTCGCCGTTGTGCGACTTGAGCGCGGCGACCGCAGCCTTGGTCGGAATCGACATGAAGGTGTCGAGCGGGTTGCCGGTGTCGGCGAGCTGCAGATTGTGGACCGTCACCGTGCCGGGTGCGTGCAACTGATAGTTGCGTACCGTCGAGTCGACCGTCAGGTCAATCGTGCCGCCGGTCACTTGCGCCTTGGTGCCGGCCTTTTTGATCAGGTACGGGTCGAGCATCACGATGTCGACGCCGCGCAGTTTGCTGGTGGTCTGCGAATCCTTGCTGGCGATCTTGATCCAGCCGGCGAACGACACGGTGCCCGTATGCGCCGGGCCTTTGATCGAGCCCGTGACATTGACGTTGGTCGGCTCAGTGAGGGCGGGCAGGTGCAGATTGTCGACGGTCGCGTTGGCATTGCTGACCGTCACTTTGAACGGCGGCGGCCCAACCGTCATGTCGTAGAAGTGGAAGTTGCCCTGCTCGAAGCTGATGTGATCGACCTGCTTTTCGCGGGGCGTGGACGCCGCCGCGCCGCTGGCTTCGATGTCGTATCGGTTCACCGATTCCCGCAGATTCGGCATCAAGCGAATCGTGCCGTCTTTGGTGCGCAGCACGGCGATATCGAAGCCGCGCACCACGACGCTACGGATATGCATGCGCCGCGCGATCAGATCGCGAATATCGGGCGTGACGGTGATTTCGTCCGCCCGTAGCGGATCGCCGGCCGGCCAACCGGGCGGCGCTTTGAGAAGAACGTTGGTGAGATGAACCGAGGTGAGGCCGACGTCGATGGTTTCGGCGCTGCCCAAGGGACCGAGCGCCGCGATCACGCGCTCCTTGACCTCGCGTTGCGCGAACTGCAAGGCGCCAACCACGACGACGATCAGCACCAGCAGCACGCCGCCCACGGCGACGGCCCAGCGCTTGCCCTTCGACATCGCCATGCTTGCCTCCTCGTCACCGCGTGGCGCGCGGCGTGGCAGTGATCGGCCTTGTGCGCTCATCGGGTGGGCGCGCCTAGAGATGTTCGTCCGGGCGGAACGAGGAATGCACGCGTCTCGCCGCGATGACGTGTATCACGCCATGACACGCAATGCGTGTGCCCTACCGCTCATACCGTCGACGCCAGGTGTTTGCGGCGCACGCCACGCTCGAGTGCCTTGAAAAACGGCCGTCGAGGCGGCCTGCGCGTCAGCCCAGCCAACGCGCAGGCCAGCCGGTCTCAGCTTATCGTGTGATCGGCTTGTAACGCAGACGCTTCGGACGCGCCGCTTCTTCACCCAGACGAGCGCGCTTGTCCGCTTCGTATTCCTGGTAGTTGCCGTCGAAGAACGTGATTTGCGAATCGCCTTCGAACGCGAGGATGTGCGTGGCGATCCGGTCGAGGAACCAGCGATCGTGCGAGATGACCATCACCGAGCCGGCGAACTCGAGCAAGGCGTCTTCGAGCGCGCGCAGCGTTTCGACGTCCAGATCGTTCGACGGTTCGTCGAGCAGCAGCACGTTGCCGCCCGCGATCAGCGTCTTGGCCAGGTGCAGCCGGCCGCGCTCACCGCCCGACAGGTTGCCGACCACCTTCTGCTGGTCGCCGCCCTTGAAGTTGAAGCGGCCGATGTACGCACGCGACGGCGTTTCGTACTTGCCGACTGTCAGCACGTCGGCGCCGCCGGAGATTTCCTCGAACACGGTCTTCGAACCGTCCAGCGCGTCGCGGCTTTGATCCACGTACGCGAGCTTGACGGTCGGGCCTTGCACGATCTCGCCCGAATCCGGCTGTTCGCGCCCGGTCAGCATGCGGAACAGTGTCGACTTACCCGCGCCGTTCGGCCCGATGATGCCGACGATCGCGCCCGCCGGAACCTTGAAGCTGACGTTGTCGAGCAGCAGACGGTCGCCATACGACTTGCTGACATTCTTGAACTCGATCACTTCATTGCCCAGACGATCGCCGACCGGGATGAAGATTTCCGAGGTCTCGTTGCGCTTCTGGTAATCCTGGCTGTTCAGTTCCTCGAAGCGGGCGATACGCGCCTTCGACTTCGCCTGACGGCCCTTCGGGTTCTGGCGCACCCACTCCAGTTCTTTCTTGATCGCCTTCTGACGCGCCGACTCCGACGATTCTTCCTGCTTCAGGCGCTCTTCCTTCTGGTCGAGCCAGCTGCTGTAGTTGCCCTTCCACGGAATGCCGTGGCCGCGGTCGAGTTCGAGAATCCACTCGGCGGCGTTATCGAGGAAGTAGCGATCGTGGGTCACGGCGACCACGGTGCCCGGAAAGCGCGTGAGGAACTGTTCGAGCCAGTCGACCGATTCCGCATCCAGGTGGTTGGTCGGCTCGTCGAGCAGCAGCATGTCCGGCTTTTCGAGCAGTAGCTTGCACAGCGCGACGCGACGCTTTTCGCCGCCCGACAGATGTTCGATCTTCGCGTCCCAGGCCGGCAGGCGCAGCGCGTCGGCGGCGATTTCGATCTGCTGCTCGGCGTTGCCGCCGTCGGAGGTGGCGAGGATCGCTTCGTACTTCGCCTGTTCGGCGGCGAGCGCGTCGAAGTCGGCGTCCGGTTCGGCGTAGGCCGCGTAGATTTCGTCGAGCTTCTTTTGCGCGTTGAACACGTCGCCGAGACCTTCCTCGACCGCTTCACGCACTGTCTTGTTCGGATCGAGTTGCGGTTCCTGCGGCAGATAGCCGATGTTCAGGTTCGGCATCGGCGTGGCTTCGCCTTCGATGTCCTTGTCCACACCGGCCATGATGCGGATCAGCGTCGACTTGCCCGAGCCGTTCAGGCCGAGCAGGCCGATCTTCGCGCCGGGGAAAAACGACAGCGAGATGTCTTTCAGGATTTGACGCTTGGGCGGCACGATCTTGCCGACCCGGTTCATGGTGAAGACGTATTGGGCCATTTGCTTGCAATAGACGTTGACGACGCCGGCCGCGTAGGGGCGGGCGATCGTGGGTGGATGGGTAATCGGTGTCATGGCCGGGCGGAGCGCCCGGCGCCGGCCGGCGCGGCGTGAAGCATGGCGTCGAACTTCGCGGCGCCCCGCGCGCGGGCGGGTTCTTCAGGTGGCATTGTACTTCGGCAGGGGCGCCGGACGGCAGTGGGTGTCCGTCCGGCCAGGGCCCGCTCGGATGATCAGAGCCAATCCGCGACACCGTCATGCCGCGAACACGTGCCGCTGCGATGCCGGCTGAAGCTGTACGTGGCATCGCGGCAGCGCGCGGTCGCGCCTTCCGGCGCCTTGCCGGATAAGGAGCGGGCTGGCGCGTGCACCGTGTTGCCGTCGCGATTCGTATAGGTGTTGTGATTGCTGAGGTTCGCTTCGTCGGGCGTGGTGCCCGGTGCGACATACGCGAACGCGGAGGACACGGTGAACAACAGCGCCGCGGCAGCTGCCGTGCAGGCGCGCAAGGTGTTACGAATCATGCCTGTCATGGTCTTTCGAGTGCTTGTTATTCTGACCTCACGCGCGCTTTGCGAGCACTTCAATTCGCGCGCCGTCCGCTCGCCGGATCGAAGAAATGCAGATGCCGCGCGGGCAGCGCCACTTGCAGCGCCTCGCCTGCCGCGGGCCGATGCGCGTGCGGCAAACGCACCGTCACGTCGTGCTTGCCCCAGCGGCCGTGCGCGAGATTGTCCGCGCCGAGCAATTCGCAGGAATCGACGGTGAGCGTCGCGTGCGGCGCATCCGCCTGGCCCGGGCTCATGTGTTCCGGACGAATGCCGAGCGTCCACTCGCGTCCTTTGGCGACTTCCCGGCCGATCGATGCGACGTCGGCCAACGGCAGCTTCGGACCGTTCCCAGCCACTTCAAAAACTGAGCCGTCATCCGACACGCGGCCTTCCAGCAAATTCATCCCCGGCGAACCGATGAAGCTCGCTACGAACACCGTGGCGGGCCGTTCATAGACATCGGTCGGCGCACCGATCTGCTCGGCGTGGCCCTTGTTCATCACGATCACACGCTGGGCCAACGTCATCGCTTCGATCTGATCGTGCGTCACGTACAGACTCGTCGTTGCAAGCCGCGCATGCAGGCGCTGGATTTCGAGCCGCATCTGCACGCGCAAGCGCGCGTCGAGATTCGACAACGGTTCGTCGAACAGGAACACGGCCGGCTCGCGCACGATCGCGCGCCCCATCGCGACACGTTGGCGTTGCCCGCCGGATAGCTCGCGCGGCTTGCGCTGCAACAGCGCTTCGAGTTCGAGAATCTGCGCGGCGGCCTGCACGCGCTTTTCGATCTGCGCACGCTCGACACCCGCGATCTTCAGCGCATAGCCCATGTTCTCGGCCACGCTCATATGCGGATACAGCGCATAGTTCTGGAACACCATCGCGATGTTGCGATCCTTCGGCTCAAGCTGATTGACCACTTTGCCGGCGATCGAAATATTGCCATCGGAGATGCGCTCGAGTCCCGCCACCATCCGCAGCAAGGTCGATTTGCCGCAACCGGACGGGCCGACCATCACGACGAACTCGCCGTCGGCGACGTCCACGTTGATGCCGTGCAACACGAACTGTTTGCCGTCGTAGGTTTTTTTCACGCCTTGCAGAGTCAGTGCAGCCATGCCGTTTTAGCCTTTCGTTACGTGCCGCGGATCGCGCGGTGTTGTGATTTCAATGCCGGAAGAAGCTCGCTCAAACGGGCGCCGCTTACTTCTCCGCGTCCACGAGTCCGCGCACGAACCAGCGCTGCATCGTCAGCACGACTGCGAGCGGCGGCAGCATGGCGAGCAGCGTTGCGGTCATTACCAGATGCCATTCGGTCGCGGTGTCGCCCGACGCGATCATGCTTTTGATGCCGACCACGGCCGTGGTCAGCGATTGCTGGCTCGTGATCAGAATCGGCCACAGGTACTGATTCCAGCCGTAGATGAACGTGATCACGAACAGGGCAGCCATGTTCGTCTTCGACAGCGGCAAGACGACGTCCCAGAAGAACCGCATGGCGCCGGCGCCGTCGATGCGCGCGGCTTCCATCAATTCGTCCGGCAGCGTCATGAAGAACTGGCGGAACAGGAAGGTTGCGGTGGCCGAGGCGATCAGTGGCAACGTCAAACCGCTATACGTATTGCTCAGATGCATCGACGACACGACTTGCACGGTCGGAAAGATCCGCACTTCGACCGGCAGCATCAGCGTAATGAAGATCAGCCAGAACGCGAGGTTGCGAAACGGGAAACGGAAGAACACGATCGCGTACGCGGAGATCATCGACACGGCGATCTTGCCGATCGAAATCACCAGCGCCATCACGAGGCTGTTGAACAGCATGCGGCCGAACGGCGCCGCCGCGTTGCCGCTGCCTTGCGACCAGACGGTCGCGATGTTCTCGAACAGATGCGTGCTCGGCACCAGCGAAAGCGGCACGCTGAACACTTCGTGCTCGCTCATGGTCGCCGCGCAGAACGCGACGTACACCGGAAACACCACCAGCACGACGCCCAGAATCAGCACCGCGTGGCAGAAGAGGTCGAAACCGCGGCGGTTCTCGATCATGAGTATTGAACCCTGCGTTCGATGAAGCGAAATTGCACGACCGTCAACGCGACGACGATCACCATCAGGATCACCGACTGCGCGCCGGAACTGCCGATGTCGAGCCCCTGAAAACCTTCGGCGAAGATCTTGTAGATCAGCGTGCGGGTGGCTTGCGCGGGACCGCCGCCGGTGGCGGCGTCGATCACCGGGAAGGTGTCGAAGAATGCATAGGTGATGTTGATCACCAGCAGGAAGAAACTGGTCGGCGACAGGAGCGGTAGTGCGATGCCGAAAAAGCGCCGCACCGGACCGGCGCCGTCGATCGCCGCCGCTTCGATGAGCGAGCGCGGAATCGCCTGCAAGCCCGCATAGAAGAACAGAAAGTTATAGCTGACCTGCTTCCAGACGGACGCGAGCACCACGAGGAACATCGCCTGGCCCGCGTTCAGCGCGTGATTCCACACGATGCCGTACTTGGCCAGCGCGTAGGTGACGAGGCCGATGCTCGGGTTGAACAGGAACGACCACAGCACGGCGGCGATCGCGGGCGCGACCGCGTACGGCCAGATCAACAGCGTTTGATAAGTCTTGGCGCCGCGCGTCACGCGATCGGCGCAGACCGCGAGCAGCAGCGAGATCACGAGCCCCGACACCGTGACGAGCGCGCAGAAGATCAGCGTCGTATAGAACGACGAAAGATAGAGCGGATCGGCGAAGAGTTGCTTGAAGTTGGCGAGCCCGACGAACTCGCTGGATGTTCCGAACGCGTCCTGGCTTTGCGTGGATTGCCACAGCGCCTCACCGGCCGGCCACAGGAAAAACAGCAGCGTGATCGCGAGTTGCGGCGCGACGAGCAGGTAGGGCAGCAGGCTGGTGCCGAAGCTGGAGCGCTTTTCCATCGATGATTTCCAAGGTTCTGCTGCAAGCACGGGTTCCGGTGCGAGCGCACCGAAACCCTGCCGACGACCGCTTAGTTGCCGGCTTTCTCGAAGCGGCGCAGCAGTTCATCGCCACGCGACACGGAGGCGTCGAGCGCCTGTTGCGGCGTCTTCTTCTGTGCCCAGACCTGTTCGAGTTCTTCGTCGATGATGGTGCGGATCTGCGGCATGTTGCCCAGACGCAAGCCCTTCGTGTACGGCAGCGGCGGCTTGTTGAGCATCTGCTTGATGGCGGTGTCGCTGCCCGGGTTCTTTTCGTAGAAGCCTTGTTGCTGCGTCAGTTGATAGGCGGCGGTGGTGACCGGCAGATAGCCGGTATCCTGATGCCACTTGGCGGCAACCGGCGCCGACGACAGATACGAGAGGAATTTCGCCACGCCCTTATAGACCGCCGGATCCTTGCCCGACAGCACCCACAGGCTTGCTCCGCCGATGATCGCGTTCTGCGGCGCGCCCTTCACGCTCGCGTCGTACGGCATCATGCCGGTGCCGAAGTTGAACTTCGCGTACTTCTTGATCGTGGCGAGCGACCCCGACGAGTTGGTGATGATCCCGCAGTCGCCGCTATAGAACTTCGACACTGGTTCGTCCTTGCGGCCGACGTAGGTGAAGGTGCCGTCCTTCTGCATGTTCTGCAGGAACTGGATATGCGCGACTTGCAGCGGCTTGTTGAACTCCAGTTGCGCGTCGGGGCCGTCGAAGCCGTTGTTCTTCGTCGCGAACGGCGCGCCGTGCCAGGCGCTGTAGTTCTCGAGTTGAATCCAGCTCTGCCAGCCCGATGAATAGCCGCACGCCATGCCCGACGCCTTCAGCTTTTGTGCGTCGGCCTGCAGTTCGGCCCAGGTTTTCGGTGGCTGGTTCGGGTCGAGGCCGGCTTTCTTGAAGGCGTCCTTGTTGTAGTACAGCACCGGTGTCGAGCTGTTGAACGGCATCGAGATCAGCTCGCCGGTTTTGGCGTCGCTGTAATAGCTGGCGATGGTCGGCACGAAGGCCTTTTCATCGAGCGGCACGCCGGCTTGCTTGAACACTTCCGAGACGGGGATCACGGCCTTCTTCGCCTGCATCATGGTGGCGGTGCCGACTTCGTAGACCTGCAGGATGGCCGGCGCATTGCCGCTGCGATACGCGGCGATGCCGGCGGCGAGAGTCTGGTCGTAGGTGCCTTTGAAGACCGGCACGATCTTGTAGTCGCTTTGCGATGCGTTGAACGCGTTGGCGATGTCGTTCAGCCGTTCGCCCAATGCGGCTTCCATGCCGTGCCAGAACTGGATTTCAGTCGCGGCGTGGGCCGCCTGGCTGAGGCCGACACTCAATACGGCGGCAACGGAAAGCGAACGGATTAGCGGCTTCAAACTCATCGATTTGTCTCCAGATTGGAACGGGCGCGGATGCGAATCGCGCGATTCTATTTGTGTTCGATGACAGTCCGGCGACGGTGGCCGGGCGGCGTGCACCATTTTTGACGGGCGCCGAATGCCGCAATTTAACACCGGTGTCACAAAACGGAAACAGTCGGTGGTTGAAGGCGACAGTCTGTGCGAGGCCTCAGTCTGCTCGGCGCCTACGAGTTTGAGTTGCTCGCGTGGATTCGTGTACGTTACGTCACGGTGCGTTAATCAGGATTGCAGATGCTGGGTTCTTCATTGCGGTTGGCAGCAGGTAGTTGATTGCGGGCCTCGCGTTGGCCGGTTGCTCGCTCGCGCCCCGGCAGAAGCCCGACGTGCGCATCGTCGCGATTGCCGTGAACGATGCGGACGATTACCGCATGGCGGCGTGCCTCGGCATCGATGCGGTGCTCACGGATTCACCGGCAAGAATGGCGGCGATCAGGGACGGTATCGCATTGCCGCTGCGCTGCGCGCGTTCCAATGCAAACTAGCGGCCAATAAAAAAAGCCCGCTTTAAAAAGCGGGCTCCCTTGAAGTCACTTGCTGCGGGCGACAACGCTCAGGTTTTCACCCGTGGCCGTCTCATGCCGAAGCTGAAGCCGAAGCCGAAGCCGAAGCCGAAGCCCAGGCAGAAACTCAGACGTTGAACAAGAAGTTCATCACGTCGCCATCATGCACGACGTATTCCTTGCCTTCCGCACGCATCTTGCCGGCTTCCTTCGCGCCTTGCTCACCCTTGTACGTGATGTAGTCGTTGAACGCGATTGTCTGCGCGCGAATGAAGCCGCGCTCGAAGTCCGTGTGAATCGCGCCCGCGGCCTGCGGCGCCGTATCGCCGACATGGATCGTCCACGCGCGCACTTCCTTCACGCCAGCCGTGAAGTAGGTTTGCAGGCCCAGCAGCTTGAAGCCGGCGCGGATCACGCGGTTCAGACCCGGCTCTTCCATGCCCATGTCGGCGAGGAACACCTCCATGTCGGCTTCGTCGAGGTCGGCGATTTCCGCTTCGATCGCGGCGCACACGGCGACGACCGGCGCGTTTTCCGCCGCCGCGAACTTCGCGACCGCGTCCAGATGCGGGTTGTTCGCGAAGCCGTCTTCCTTCACGTTGGCCACGTACATGGTCGGCTTGGCAGTGATCAGGCAGAACGGCTTGAGCGTGGCCTTTTCTTCGTCCGACAGGTCGAGCGCGCGGACCGGCTTGGCCTGGTCGAGTTGCGCACGCACCTTTTCCAGCACCGCAGCGTTCTTGATGGCTTCCTTGTCGTTACCCGACTTGGCGGCCTTCGAATAGCGCGCCAGCGCCTTTTCGACGGTCGCGAGGTCGGCCAGCGCCAGTTCGGTGTTGATCACTTCGATATCCGACAGCGGATCGATCTTGTTCGCGACGTGAATCACGTTCTCGTCTTCGAAGCAGCGCACCACGTGCGTGATCGCGTCGGTTTCGCGGATGTTGGCGAGGAACTGGTTGCCCAGACCTTCGCCCTTGCTCGCACCGGCCACCAGACCGGCGATGTCGACGAATTCCACCACGGCCGGCAGGATGCGCTCCGGCTTGACGATCTCAGCGAGCGCCTTCAGACGCGCGTCCGGCACCTCGACGATGCCGACATTCGGCTCGATCGTGCAGAACGGATAGTTTTCGGCGGCAATGCCCGCCTTGGTCAGCGCGTTGAACAGGGTGGACTTGCCGACGTTAGGCAAGCCGACGATGCCGCATTTGAGGCTCATGGAAATCCTTCAGTGAATCAGTAAGTTGCGTGATGCGCTCGACGCTGTGTGCAGGATTCGAGAAGCCTTCGCGTGTGGCGTGGCGGACAATGCAGCGGAGCGGGACAAGACACCGGATCGGGGCGTTGCTCGACGACCGGGCGCAAGTTTTCACGGAAAGCGCAATTGTAACCCGTTCGGATCGGCGCACCGACGCGGCAGCGGGAAAGCGGCGCCCATCGCTCGATCGGCGATTGCAAGGTTCAGGTAAGAATTTCTCGAACGCATTGTAGAATCGCCGGTTCAGGGCCGGTAGAGCCCAATCCGAGGAAAAAATGAGAACAATACGATGGGTCATCACGGGCGTGGCTATTGTCGCGTTGGGCAGCGCGATCGCGTCATGGGTATCGCCGAACTTCGACGACGCCCAGGCGAACTCGGACCGGCAGACGGTCAACTGCCTCTCCAGTCGTTTGACGTTGGACGATAAAAAGCAGATCGCCCAATTCGCCGACGCCAACGACTTCGATTCACTCTGGCACGTGTATGACCGCATTTTCCCGGACTGCGCCGTGCGCGGCGATCAGCGGGAGCGCAAGGGCGACCTCGAGGCGAGCGCCTGGCGGCTCCTGTCTTCCGACCGCGAATTCACGCGGCTGCGCGAAGCGAACGCGGCACACGCGGCCGCCGGTCGCCTGTGAGCATCGGCGCGATTGTTTGGGCTCAAACGCCGCGTGCATCGATCCGTCCCCCGCAACCCCCGCGGCTATAATGCGCGGATGAACGCACACCACCAGACCTTTGATGCCGCCGTGATCGGCGGCGGGCTCGTCGGCAAGACCGCGGCGCTCGCGCTGACTCAAGGCGGGTTGCGCGTGGCGCTGCTCGCGCAACCCTGCGCGGCACTGCCCGCCGGCGTTGCCTTCGACTCGCGGGTCTACGCGTTGTCGTCGAGTTCACAGGCTTTGCTGGAGCGTTTGCGGGTCTGGCAGGCGCTGGATCTGGCGCGGCTCGGGCCCGTCTACGACATGCGCGTCTACGGCGACGCGCACGCCGAACTGCATTTCTCCGCGTTCCAGGCTTCGGTGCCGCAACTGGCGTGGATCGTCGAGTCGTCGGTGATCGAACGTGCGCTGGATGCGGCGTTGCGCTTCCAGCCAAATCTCACATGGATCGACACGCGCGCGCAGGCGCTGGACTTCACCGCGGATAGCGCTAGCGTCGGGCTGGCCAACGGCAATGTGCTCGACGCCGATCTGGTGGTCGGCGCGGACGGTGCACATTCGTGGGTGCGTGCTCAGATCGGCTCGAAGATGGACCGGCGCGACTACAAGCAAACCGGCGTGGTCGCCAATTTCAAGGCCGAAAAGCCGCACGGCGAAACCGCTTACCAATGGTTCAAGGACGGCGAGATCATCGCGCTTCTGCCCATGCCGGACGGCCACGTTTCGCTGGTCTGGTCGGCGCGCACCGAGCACGCGGAGCAACTGATCGCGCTCGATCCGGCGCAACTCGCCGCTGAAGTGGAACGCGTGACCGGCGGCCAGTTCGGCGTGCTCGATTGCGTGACGCCGGCGCAAGGTTTCCCGCTCGCGCTGCAAATGGTCGACCGGCTGGTGGCGCCACGCGTCGCGCTGGTCGGCGACGCCGCGCATCTGATTCATCCGCTGGCCGGGCAGGGCATGAACCTCGGCCTGCGCGACGTCGCGGCGCTCGCCGACGCGGTCGCCGGCAAGGAATCGTTCCGCGATCTCGGCGACATGGTGCTGCTGCGCCGCTACGAACGCGCCCGCCGCGAAGACATCCGCGCGCTGATGATCGCCACCGACGGGCTGCAAAAACTCTTCTCGGTTCCCGGTCCGTTTGCCAAGGTCTTGCGTAATACCGGCATGGCGTTCGTGGGCGCGCAGCCGTTCATCAAGCGCTGGCTGGTGTCGGCTGCGCTGGGTTGAAGCACCCGGCCGGGCATGCCGCGGCCGGCGACACAGGTATCATGAGCGGATGGACGCCGTTCCGGTCAGACAGGAAACGTCAGGAAACGAGCAATGCGTGCGCATGGCGCGCGATTGAACCAGGAATTCAGGATGAAAAAAACTTTCCGCATGGCCGCCGCCGTGCTTGCCATCGCCGCCGTCACGATCGGCTGCTCCGCGCAGGCCGACCAGACCACCGACAAGCTCAAAGCCACGCTGCAGACGCGGCTTTCCGACGTGTCGATCAAGAGCGTGACGAAGTCGCCGATTGCCGGCCTGTACGAAGTGAACCTCGGCACGCAGATTGTGTATAGCGACGCGAACGGCGATTACCTGATGCTCGGCGACATGGTCGACGCCAAGACCCGCAAGAATCTGACCGAAGCACGCCTCGCTGAAACCAACCGCATCGATTTCGCGAGCCTGCCGTTCGGGAACGCGGTGAAGGTCGTGAAGGGCAACGGCGCGCGCAAGATCGCCGTGTTCTCCGATCCGAACTGCCCGTACTGCAAGCAACTCGAAACGTCGCTCAAGTCGATCGACAACGTGACGGTCTACACGTTCCTGTACCCGGTGCTGTCGCCGGATTCGACCGCCAAATCGAAGTCGATCTGGTGCTCGACGGACCGCGCGAAGGCCTGGGAATCGTGGATGCAGGACCATCAGGCGCCCACCGCCGCCGGCACGTGCGACACCGCCGCGATCGACAAGAACCTGGCGCTCGGCCACGCAATGAACGTCGACGGCACGCCCACGGTGTTCCTCGCCGACGGCCGCCGTCTGCCCGGCGCCGTGCCGGCCGACCGGCTGGACAAGGAAATGTCCGCGGTGCACTGAGCACGCGGAACTCAACGAACAAAGGAGGCGCGACGTGCGCCTCCTTTCGCATCGAGCCCGAACATCCCCGCCTCACCTCTTCTAATCGCCGCCGATGAAGCCGATCCGCTACACCATCGTTCCCAAGCAACCCGCCGCTCACCTGTTCGAAGTCACCGTGACCGTCGCCGATCCCGATCCGGCCGGCCAGCGTTTCATGCTGCCGGTGTGGATTCCGGGCAGCTACATGGTGCGCGAGTTCGCTCGCAACATCGTGACGTTGCGCGCCTTCAACGACGCGGGCCGCAAAGTGCGCGTCGAGAAGACCGACAAGCACACGTGGCAGGCTGCGCCGGTCAAGGGCGCGCTGACGTTGCGCTATGAGGTCTACGCGTGGGATCTATCGGTGCGCGCGGCGCATCTCGACGATACGACGGGTTTTTTCAACGGCACGAGCGTGTTCCTCTCGCCGCTCGGTCATGAGGAAGCGCAGTGCGTGGTCGATATTCAGAAGCCCGAAGGCGCGGCGTATCGCAACTGGCGCGTCGCGACCGCGCTGCCGGAGGCGCGCGGCACGAAGCGTTACGGTTTCGGCGAGTATCGCGCGCAGAACTACGACGAGCTGATCGATCATCCCGTCACGCTGGGCGAATTCGCGCTGGCGACGTTCAAGGCGCATGGCGTGCCGCACGACATCGTGATCGCAGGACGCGTGATCGGGCTCGACATGGCGCGTCTGTCCGCCGACCTGAAGCGCATTTGCGAAGCGCAGATCGCGTTGTTCGAGCCGAAGTCGAAGAAAGCGCCGATGGATCGCTACGTATTCATGACCCAGGCCGTCACCGATGGTTATGGCGGCCTCGAACACCGCGCTTCGACCGCGTTGATCTGCAATCGCGGCGATTTGCCGGTGGCAGGGCGCGAGGCGCTCACCGAAGGCTACCGGACCTACCTCGGCCTGTGCAGTCACGAATACTTCCACACCTGGAACGTGAAGCGCATCAAGCCGGCCGTGTTCGCGCCGTACGATCTGAGCGTCGAAAACTATACGTCGCTGCTGTGGTTGTTCGAGGGCTTCACCTCTTACTACGACGACCTGATCCTCGTGCGCAGCGGCCTGATCTCGCAGGACGACTACTTCGGCATGCTCGGAAAGGTGATCGGCGGCGTGCAGCGCGGCAGCGGACGTCTCAAGCAGACCGTCGCCGAAAGCTCGTTCGACGCGTGGGTCAAGTACTACCGCCAGGACGAGAACGCGCCGAACGCGATTGTCAGCTACTACACCAAGGGCTCGCTCGTCGCGCTCGCGTTCGATCTGACGATCCGTGCGCAGACCAACAACCGCAAATCGCTCGACGACGTGATGCGTCTGCTGTGGCAGCGCTTCGGCCGTGACTTCTATCGCGGCAAGCCAGTCGGCGTCGACGAAAGCGAGATCGAGGCGATTTTTGCGGAAGCGACCGGCGCGAAATTGGCCGAGTTGTTCGCCGAAGCCGTCCATGGCACGCGCGATCTGCCCCTCGACACGCTGCTCGCACCGTTCGGCGTCGAAATCGCGCCCGAAGTGGACAAAAACGCCAAGCCGTCGCTCGGCGCGCGCATGCGCGGCGGCGCGGATTGCGCGCTGGCAGCGGTTCATGACGGCAGCGCCGCACAAAAAGCAGGGCTCTCGGCCGGCGACGTGCTGATCGCGCTCGACGGCCTGCGCGTGACGGGCTCGAATCTTGACGGGCTGCTC
The DNA here is from genome assembly GCF_004339745.1 of Paraburkholderia sp. BL9I2N2. Taxonomy (GTDB): domain Bacteria; phylum Pseudomonadota; class Gammaproteobacteria; order Burkholderiales; family Burkholderiaceae; genus Paraburkholderia. The sequence continues at coordinate 4,776,802 of NZ_SMGP01000001.1, forward strand.
GCGCGCTACCAGCCGGGCGCGAAAGTCGAGATTCACGCCTTCCGCCGCGACGAGTTGCGCACCGCGCAAGTCAAGCTGGACGGGCCGGAGGTGGCGCGCTACAAGCTCACCGCCAGCGACAAGCGCCCCGCCGCGCGCAAGGCTCGCGAGCGCTGGCTGGCTAGCTGATCGTCATCCGGGCCGTCCCAACGAACGGCCCGTGGTGGCGGATTGTTCTACCAGTGCAACGATCCGTCGCCGCCGGATGGCTTTTTCCCGAGGCGGTAAAAAAACACAATGGCTCCATTCGCGCAACACTGCGCGCCCCAACTGGAGTCAACCATGACCACGATCCTGCAAATCAACTCGGCAGCCCGCTCGCAAGGCGCAAACTCGACGTTGCTCGTCAACGAGCTGACCGCAAAACTGCAACAATCGAATCCGGGCGCGCAAGTCGTCGTCCGCAATCTGCAAGCTGAACCGCTGCCGCACCTGGACGACGCCGTCCTCGGCGCGTTCTTCACGCCGGCTGAGCAACGCACGGCCGAGCAAGCCGCGATCGCCGCGCGCAGCGAAGCGCTGATCGCCGAACTGCAAGCCGCCGACATCGTCGTGATCGGCGCACCGATGTACAACTTCGGCATCTCGTCGCAACTGAAGACGTACTTCGACTTCATCGCCCGTGCCGGCATCACGTTCCAGTACACGGCGAACGGTCCGGAAGGTCTCGTGAAGGGCAAGAAGGTTCACGTCGTGTCGGCACGCGGCGGCAAATATCTGGGCACGCCGAACGACAGCCAGACGCCGTACCTGACGAGCTTCCTGGGCTTCCTCGGCATGACCGATGTCAACTTCATCTACGCCGAAGGCCTGAACATGGGCCCGGACGCTGCCGGCGCCGCTCTGGCTTCCGCGCGTGAAGCGATCGCTGCTGCGTAAATCTAGCTGCGCAGCTTCGATGCGGTCGATAGCACCGGAATGAAAAACGCCACGAACCTTGGGTCCGTGGCGTTTTTTCTTTGTGGCGCGATGCCGGATGCCGGCGGTTTTTACGCGAGCATTTGCGCTTCGTCGGGCAGGCGCCAGTCGATGGGTTCGCGGCCGTGCTGCGCGAGATAGTCGTTGGCCTTCGCAAAATGCCCGCAGCCGAGAAAACCGCGATGCGCCGACAGCGGCGACGGATGCGGCGCTTCCAGCACGTAATGCGACTTGCCGCCGAGCAGCGCGCGCTTGGCTTGCGCATGCGCGCCCCACAGCATGAACACGAGGCCGTCATGGCGCATCGCCAGTTCATGGATCAGCGTGTCGGTGCATTTTTCCCAGCCACGTTTCGCGTGGCTGGCGGCGGAATCACGCTCCACGGTCAGCACCGTGTTCAACAGCAGCACGCCTTGCTTCGCCCATGTGTCCAGACAACCGTGACGGGGCGTCTCGTGGCCGAGGCTTGCGGCGATTTCCTTGAAGATATTGCGCAGCGACGGCGGCGTGCGCACGTCCGGCGCCACGGAAAACGCGAGGCCGTGCGCTTGTGGCGTGCCGCGGTCTTCGCCGTGGTACGGGTCCTGGCCGAGGATGACGACTTTCACTTCGTCGGGGCTGGTCAGGCGCAGCGCGCGGAACACGTCGGCGGGATAGACGGTTTTGCCGGCGGCGCGCTCACCGTCGACGAAACGGCAGAGCGGCGCGTAGGCGTCGCTTTCGATGAACGGTTTGAGATGTGCGCGCCATGCGGGCGGCAGTGTGTCGAACTGGGCCTCGAGTGATGGCGGCCGCGTGGCGGCGCTGGCGCTGGTTTGCTGCGGCTGCGCGTGCGTCATGTCAGTGGCCGGTGCGGACGCGGCGTCGCCGAACAGCGATGCCTGCGACGGATTGGAGCGGGTACGGGAAGCGGAGGTCATGGCGGGGAAGTGTCGCAGCAAACGCGGCGTTGCTCAAGGTGTCGCCTCAACCAGCCCGCAACTTATAACCGCGCTGCGCCTTGCTGATATTGTCCGGTGCGAGACCGGCTATCTGTCTACCGAGTTCCGCGGCGAGTGTGTGAAGCGCGGCTTCGTCGCCGGACTTCAGTTCGAGCTCGACTTCCGAGATCGGCGCGCGACGCGTTTCGCTATCGACCTCGGCGAACACGTCGCCCTGATCGATCGCCGCTTCGATGTCCGAGCCGTCCACTTCGACACGCCACAGCGTCCGGGTGAAATTCGTGCGGAACAATTCGACGAGTTCGGGCGCGGCCTGACGCAAAGCATCCGCGGCGGACGGTTCGTCGCACTCGCGTAACAACGCATCGATCTCCAGCTTTTCGCCCGCTACCGGCATTTCCCATTCATGCCGGCTGTGCAAACCTTCTTTGGCGTTGCCCACCGTCTTGAAGGTCTGCAGCCAGCCGTCCGGCGTCTGACGCAGACGCAACGCGCTCTTCGAACTCGCCAGCGTCAGCTTGGGCGTGTCGAAGTAAATATTCACCAGCTTGATCGGACGGCCTTTCCCACCCGCGCGCGCGACGAACCACTGCGTAGCCGCCTGCACCTGCGCGGGCGGCAGCGCCAGTTTGATTTCGCGTTCCATGCCCATGATCTGCTCCGCTATGTGCGCCGCGTGCCGTGTGTCGACACCGTGCTCAGAAAAACATCCGAGCAAGCTCCACGCCCGGCTCGTCCGCGCGCATGAACGCTTCGCCGACGAGGAACGTGTGCACGTCCATCGCGCGCAGGCGTTCCACATCGGCGCGCGACAGAATGCCCGACTCCGTGACGACGATGCGGTCCTCCGGAATCGCTTCGAGCATGCCGATCGTCGTTTCGATCGACGTCTCGAAGGTGCGCAGATTGCGGTTGTTGATACCGATCAACGGCGTTTTCAGCGTGAGGGATTCCATCAGCTCATTCTGGTCGTGCACTTCGACCAGCACGGCGAGACCGAGCGAATGCGCGAGCGCTTCGAGATCCTGCATCTGCGAGGTTTCGAGCGCGGCGGCGATCAGCAGGATCGCGTCGGCGCCCATCGCGCGGGCTTCGACGATCTGGTACGGATCGACGATGAAGTCCTTGCGCAGCACCGGCAAATTGCAGGCCGCGCGCGCTTCCTGCAGATACGCGACGCTGCCTTGAAAGAACTGCACGTCGGTGAGCACGGACAGGCAGGCCGCGCCGTGCTTTTCATACGATCGCGCGATCTCGGCCGGCACGAAGTGCTCGCGCAACACGCCTTTGGACGGGCTCGCTTTTTTGACTTCGGAGATCACCGCGGCGAGACCCGCCGCGTGTTTCGCGCGCAATGCGCCGACGAAATCGCGCAGGTCGCGCGACGACGCTTCGAGGCGCAGCTCTTCGAGCGGCGCGCTCTGTTCGGCCGCGCGGACTTCTTCGCGTTTGACCGCGATGATACGGTCGAGGATGTCGCTCATAAATGTCTCGCTACGTGATTACTGCTTGAATTGCTGGGTGAAGCGAACCAGCTCGTCGACTTTCGCGCGGGCCTTGCCGCTCGCGATCGCTTCGCGCGCCAACTGGATGCCGTCCGCGATCGACGAAGCCACGTTCGCCGAATACAGGGCAGTGCCCGCATTCAGCGTGACGATCTCGCGGGCGACGCCCGGCTTGTTGTCGAGCGCTTCGAGCAGCATTGCTTTCGATTCGGTGGCGTCGGCCACTTTCAGCGTGCGGTTCGACACCATCTGCATGCCGAAGTCTTCCGGGTGAATTTCGTACTCGTGGATCTGGCCGTCGCGCAGCTCGCCGACTTGCGTCGCCGCGCCGAGCGAGACCTCGTCCATGCCGTCCATACCGTACACCACCAGCACGTGCTTCGCGCCGAGGCGCTGCATCACGCGCACCTGAATGCCGACGAGGTCCCCGTGGAACACGCCCATCAGTTGATTGGGCGCGCCGGCCGGATTGGTCAGTGGCCCGAGAATATTGAAGATGGTCCGCACGCCGAGTTCGCGGCGCACCGGCGCGATGTTCTTCATGGCCGGATGATGATTCGGCGCGAACATGAAGCCCATGCCGGTTTCCGCAATCGACGCCGCCACCTGTTCCGGCTGCAGATCGATATTCACGCCGAGCGCTTCGAGCACGTCCGCGCTGCCCGACTTGCTCGACACGCCGCGGCCACCGTGCTTCGCGACCTTCGCGCCGGCCGCGCCGGAGACGAACATGGTCGCCGTGGAAATGTTGAAGGTGTGCGAGCCGTCGCCGCCGGTACCGACGATATCGACGAAGTTCGAGTTGTCCGGCACGTCGACGTGCCGGGCGAATTCACGCATCACCGTGGCGGCGGCGGTGATTTCGCCGATGGTCTCTTTTTTTGACGCGCAAGCCCGTGATGATCGCGGCCGCCATCACGGGCGAGAGTTCGCCGCGCATGATGAGCCGCATCAAATGCAGCATTTCGTCGTGGAAAATCTCGCGGTGCTCGATGGTCCGTTGCAGCGCTTCCTGGGGCGTAATCGACATGATGTCGTCTCTCTTCATCAGGCGTTGCGGTTGGACGTTTGCGCGCTCGCGAGCTTCGACTGCTTCACGAAGTTTTCGAGCAGCGCGTGGCCGTGTTCGGACAGGATCGATTCCGGATGGAACTGCACGCCTTCCACGGCCAGTTCCTTGTGGCGCACACCCATGATCTCGCCGTCTTCGGTCCATGCCGATACTTCGAGGCAGTCGGGCAGCGATTCGCGTTCGATCGCGAGCGAGTGGTAGCGGGTCACGACGAAATGCTTCGGCAGGTCGGCGAACACGCCTTTGCAGTCGGTTTCGATCGTGCTGACCTTGCCGTGCATGATGGTTTGCGCGCGCACCACGCGCCCGCCGAAAGCCTCGCCGATCGCCTGATGGCCGAGACAGACGCCGAGAATCGGCGTCTTGCCGGCGAATTCACGCAGCACGTCGAGCGTGATGCCGGCATGTTGCGGATTGCTCGGACCGGGCGACAGGCAGATGCGCTCGGGGTTGAGCTTCGCGATTTCGTCCAGCGTGATTTCGTCGTTCCGATAGGTGCGCACGTCTTCGCCGAGTTCGCCGAAGTATTGCACCAGGTTGTAGGTGAACGAGTCGTAGTTGTCGATCATTAGCAGCATGGTGTGTCTCCGGTCAGAAGTCGCTATCGAGGCCGTCTTGAACCTGTTCGGCGGCGCGCAACACGGCGCGCGCCTTGTTCTCGGTCTCTTGCCATTCGGATTCCGGCACCGAATCCGCGACTACACCCGCTGCCGCCTGCACGTACAGATTGCCGTTCGCGATCACGCCGGTGCGGATCGTGATGGCCAGATCCATTTCGCCGGTGAACGACAGATAGCCGACCGCACCGCCGTACAGGCCGCGCTTCACGGGTTCCAGTTCGTCGATCAATTCCATCGCGCGGACCTTCGGCGCGCCCGACAGCGTGCCGGCGGGGAAGGTGGCGCGCAGCACGTCGAAATTGGTGGTGCCGGGCTTCAGCTTGCCTTCGACCGAACTCACGATGTGCTGCACGTGCGAGTACTTTTCGATCACCATCTTGTCGGTGACGACCACCGAGCCGATTTGCGCGATGCGGCCCACGTCGTTACGCGCGAGGTCGATCAGCATGACGTGTTCGGCGATTTCCTTCGGGTCGTTCAGCAGCTCGGTGGCGAGTTCCGCATCGCGTTCCGGCGTATTGCCGCGCGGACGCGTGCCGGCGAGCGGCCGGATCGTGACGATGCGATCCTCACCGCGCTTTTCCTGGCGCACCAGGATTTCCGGCGATGCGCCTACCACGTGGAAGTCGCCGAAGTTGTAGTAATACATATACGGCGACGGGTTCAGCGAGCGCAGCGCGCGGTACAGCGAGAGCGGATTGTCGCGGTACGGCTTGATCAGGCGCTGGCCGACCTGCACCTGCATCAGCTCGCCGGCGGCGATGTATTCCTTCGCCTTGCGCACGGCCGCCAGGTAATCGTCTTTGGCGAATTCGCGGTAGGTCTCGGTGCGCACACTCGCCGACGTGACCGGCGGTTGCACGGTGGTGCGCAAACGCTGGCGCAGTTCGCGCAGCCGCTGTTTGGCTTTCGTGTACGCCTCGGGCTGCGTCGGATCGGAGTAGACCACCAGATAGAGCTTGCCCGCGAGGTTGTCGATCACCGCCACTTCCTCAGTCAGCAGCAACTGGATGTCGGGCAGATTCAGATCGTCTTTCGGGGCCGTGTGCGCGAGCTTTTTCTCGATGTAGCGCACCGCGTCGTAACCGAAATAACCGGCCAGACCGCCCGCGAAACGCGGCAAGCCGGGGCGCTGCGCCACTTTGAAGCGGCCCTGGAATTGCTGGATGAATTCGAGCGGGTCGCCCTCGTGCGTTTCGACGACCTTGCCGTCGCGCACCACTTCCGACACGCCGTTGCGGGTGCGCAGCAGCGTGCGCGCCGGCAGGCCGATGAACGAATAGCGGCCGAAACGTTCACCGCCTACCACCGACTCCAGCAAGAACGAGTTCGCGCCGTTGCGTTCGCTCTGCGCGAGCTTCAGGTACAGCGAGAGCGGCGTTTCGAGGTCGGCGAGCGCTTCGGCGATCAGCGGAATGCGGTTGAAGCCCTCATTGGCGAGGGACTGGAATTCGAGTTCGGTCATGTTCCGATCCTGTACGGTGGTCCGGCGGCAGTGTGCGTCGGACAAAGCGGGTCATTGCGCGGCCGGTCAGGCGTTGGTTCGACGTATCGACACGATGATACCGACCGGCGCGAGTTTCCCATCGACGCGTGCAAGGGATTTCAGCGCACAGATGTACTTTGCGGGTACACGCAGGCCGAATCAGCCGATGCAGCGAAACAAGATGATGGAAAAAACGCGTGAGCGCAGCGAAGTAAAAAACGGTTGCCGAAGACGAGCTTCAGCGTACCTCAGGCGAGGTTAGCGCGACCAGCGACGCCAGGGCCAGGCTCCCCGGTCGATGCTAATCAGACTCCGTTTTTTATTCAGAAACATGAGGATGAAGGACTTTTCAAGTCGTGGAATGGTGCGCTGCGATCGCCTTGGCGGCGCCGAGCAGCGAGTCAACTATACCATCGGATTTTATTGTTTGTATAGCTTGGCCGTGGTTGTAGCCGTACGGCACCGTGAGCGTCGCCATGCCCGCCGCGCGGCCCGCCAGCGCGTCGTTTTCCGAATCGCCGATGGCCACCGTGGCTCGCGGTTCGACGCCCAGTTGTGCCGCGGCTGTGAGCATGGGCAGCGGATCCGGCTTCTTTTTCGCCAGGCTGTCTCCGCCGATCACGACGCTGAAATACTGCGCGAGCCCATACTGCTGCAGCAACTCCACTGCGAACCGGTGCGGCTTGTTGGTCACGCAGGCGAGTTTGAGACCGGCCTCGCGCATGGCGATCAAGCCGGCTTCGACATCGGGATAAAGCCGCGTGTGCGTGCCGTTGATCTTCGCGTACTCCTCCTGATAGATCGCGAGCGCTTCGTCGAAGCGGTCTTGCGCATGCTCCGTTTCGAAGCGCGGCGCCAGAACGCTGCGGATCAGATGCTCAGAACCCTTGCCCACATAACCGACCACCTCCTCGCGCGACGTTTCTTCTGCGTCGAGTTGCGCGAGCATGCCGTTCAGGCCGGCGGTGAAGTCGTCGGCGGTATCGATCATCGTGCCGTCCAGGTCGATGATCGCGGCTTGCAGGCGTGGGCTGGTGAAGGTCGGGGCGGGGAACGGAGTGGTCATGTTGCGTACAAGTGCTCAGTGCTGGATGTTGGCGAGTGCCGCGCGCATCTTTTCGATCACGACCTTGTGGTTGGGCTGGCCGAAAATCGCCGAACCGGCCACGAAGGTGTCCGCGCCGGCCGCCGCGATTTCAGCGATGTTGTCGACCTTCACGCCGCCGTCTACTTCCAGGAAGATCTGCCGGCCGGTGCGTTCCTTGTAGGCGTCGAGCCGCTTGCGCGCTTCGCGCAGCTTGTTGAGCGCTTCCGGAATGAACGACTGCCCGCCGAAGCCCGGATTCACCGACATGATCAGCACGAGATCGAGCTTGTCCATCACGTGATCCAGATAATTCAGCGACGTGGCCGGATTGAACACCAGGCCGGCCTTGCAGCCGTGGTCGCGGATCAGCGACAGCGTGCGGTCGATATGGTCTGAGCCTTCCGGGTGAAAGCTGATCAGGTTCGCGCCGGCCTTGGCGAAGTCCGGGACGATGCGGTCGACCGGGCGCACCATCAGATGCACGTCGATCGGCACGTCGACATGCGGGCGGATCGCTTCGCAGACGAGCGGCCCGATGGTCAGGTTCGGCACGTAATGGTTGTCCATCACGTCGAAGTGAATCCAGTCGGCGCCAGCGGCGACGACGTTGCGGACTTCCTCGCCAAGGCGGGCGAAGTCGGCTGACAGAATGCTTGGAGCGATGCGGAATTGCGTCATGGCGGGGGCGGAGGCAAGCGGGAAAGCGCCATTTTACCGTTTTGTGCGCGGGCGTTCCGGTCACGGGTGCATTCGGGCGTGGCTCGTCGTTTGAGCGGCGAATGCGACAAAACGCCTTACTCGCCCTTGTCCAAAGGGATTTGTCCGGTTGCGGGCGTGCCGCGCATCAAGCAGAATGCCAAAACCATCAGCGCCGCTTCGCCAATGCGCCCGCAAACCATTGGCGTTCGGGCTTTCCCGCGATTTTTCACACCCCGTTTCAGCAGACCGGAATCAGGATGAGCCAGTACGAATTCAGCGTCTCGGCGCAGGTGCAATATCTGCCCGAAGAGTCGGACCCGGAGCGCCGCCAGTATGCGTTCGCATACACGCTGACTATCCGTAACACCGGCCAGGTGCCCGCGCAATTGATCGCGCGCCATTGGGTGATCACCGACAGCGACAAGAACGTGCAGGAAGTGAAGGGCCTGGGCGTGGTCGGGCACCAGCCGTTGCTCAAACCGGGCGAGCATTTCGAGTACACGAGTTGGGCGGTGATTGCCACGCCGGTCGGCACCATGCGCGGGGAATACTTCTGTGTGGCCGAGGACGGCGAGCGTTTCGAAGCGCCAGTGCCGGAGTTCATCTTGCGCATGCCGCGCACCTTGCATTGAACCGAGGGCGTGGCCCGCGGTCTTTAAGAAGCTCAATGCGCGGTTAAGCGCGCAGCATTACTGCGATTTTTGCTGCTTTTGCTGTTCACTCGCGTTGGCGCGCGCCGCTTTCTTCTTGCCGGACGACGTCCACACAACGATAAAGACGAGCAGGAAGAGCGCGAGGAGCGATTCCAGCGCGAAGATGAGCATCGGGTATTCGTCGAACAGATCAGACATGGCGGTTTCCATCAAGAACGAACATTGTATGCGTTTTGTCCGCACGGCCGGAGCATGGCTCGGAGCGCTTTCGGTTGCGGTGATGCTGGCGTCCTGCGGTGGTGGCGGCGCGATCCGGCCGTCGGTTTCGCCGCCCACGGGTGCCGCGATCATACCCGGACAGATTGCCGCGGCGCGGCTGACGGCCGTTGCGTGGCAGCAGGTGCCGGGTTGGCAGGACGACTCGTTGATCGGCGCGACGGCCGCGTTGCGGCAAAACTGCGTGAGGCTCGCGCGTCAACCGAACTGGGCGCGTGCATGTGCCGCAGCCTCGCAAATCGACGACCTCGACGTCACCAGTGCGCGGGCTTTTTTTGAAGCCTATTTCACGCCATTCCAGTTAGCGAATACCGACGGGACCCTCGACGGTCTCGTCACGGGCTACTACGAGCCCTTGCTGCGTGGTTCGCATACGCGGCACGGTGTGTATCAGACCGCGTTGTATCGCTGGCCGGCGAGTTATCGCGCGGGCGCGCCGCTGCCGGCGCGTGCGCAACTCGAGCGCGCAGGTGTGCTCAACGGTAACGAACTCGTGTGGGTCGATGATCCGATCGAAGCTTTCTTCCTGCAGGTGCAGGGGTCCGGGCGCATCGTGATGGAAGACGGCAGCGTCATGCGTCTGGGCTTCGGCGGTACCAACAATCAGCCGTACAAGTCGATCGGACGTTGGCTGCTGGATCGCGGCGAACTGACGCCCGCGCAGGCGACCATGCAGGGCATCAAGGCGTGGGCACGCGCGAACCCGACGCGCGTCGATGCGTTGCTCGATACGAATCCGCGCTTCGTGTTTTTCCGCGAGATGCCTTCCGGCGAAAGCGTGCCGAGCGGCGGCGCGGACGGCCCAATCGGCGCGCTGGGTGTGCCGCTGACGCCGGAGCGGTCGATTGCGGTCGATCCGACGTCGATTCCACTTGGTACGCCGGTGTTTTTGCAGACCACGCGTCCGTTGACGAACTCGCCGATGAATCGCCTCGTCTTCGCGCAAGACACGGGTTCCGCGATCAAGGGCGGCGTGCGCGCCGATTATTTCTGGGGCCTCGGCGACGACGCCGGCGATCTGGCCGGCAAGATGAAGCAGGGCGGCCGGATGTGGCTGTTGCTGCCGAATTCTTGAGGGTTGAGTAGCGCGTGGCGCGGTGCGGGTCCGCCGCGCCGCGCGTTACTTCCTGCTTGTTACAGCCCCGACTTGCGCTTGTCCACCACGCGCCGCGCCTTGCCGACCGAACGCTCGATCCCGTTCACACCCAGCACGTTCACCACCGCGCTCACGCCGATCAACGCCTTGATGTCATAGGTCAACGCCTGCTTGGCCGAGTTCAACGCAGCCGTATCCGGCGCCGATTCCGGGCAAGGCTCGACGTTCAACGTCAACACGTCGAGCGGGCCTTCCTTGGTCAGCACGATCTGATAGTGCGGCGCAAGCGCGTGCTGCTTGAGCAGCAGTTCCTCGATCTGCGTCGGGAACACGTTCACGCCGCGCACGATCATCATGTCGTCCGAGCGGCCGGTGATCTTTTCCATCCGACGCATGGTGCGGGCGCTGCCCGGCAATAGGCGCGTCAGGTCGCGCGTCCGGTAACGGATGATCGGCAGCGCCTCTTTGGTCAGCGACGTGAACACCAATTCGCCGAGTTCGCCGTCCGGCAGCACCTCGCCGGTTTCGGGATCGATGATCTCGGGATAGAAATGATCTTCCCAGATGGTCGGGCCGTCTTTCGTTGCCACGCACTCCGACGCCACACCAGGGCCCATCACTTCGGACAGGCCATAGATGTCGACAGCATCGATGCCCATGCGTTTTTCGATCGCCTGACGCATGTCGTTGGTCCACGGTTCCGCGCCGAAGATGCCGAGGCGCAGCGAACAATTGGCCGGGTCGATGCCTTGACGCTCGAGTTCGTCGGCAATGGAGAGCATGTAGCTCGGCGTCACCATGATGATGTCCGGCCGGAAGTCCTGGATCAGTTGCACCTGCTTTTCGGTCTGGCCGCCACCGAACGGGATCACAGTGAGCCCCGCGCGCTCGGCGCCGTAGTGCGCGCCGAGACCGCCTGTGAATAGGCCGTAGCCATAGCTCACGTGAACCTTGTCGCCACGCTTCGCACCGGCGGCGCGGATCGAACGCGCGACGAGATTCGCCCACGTGTCGATGTCGCGCGCGGTGTAGCCCACGACGGTCGGCTTACCCGTGGTACCGGACGATGCGTGAATCCGTGAAATCTGTTCTTGCGGCACGGCGAACATACCGAACGGGTAGCTGTCGCGCAGATCCTTTTTGGTGGTGAAGGGGAAGCGCGCCAGGTCCGCGAGGGTTTTCACTTCGCTCGGATGAACCCCGGCTTCGTCGAATTTGTGTCGATAAACCGGCGAGTTTTCATAAGCGTGGTTCAACGACCATTTAAGCCGTTCAAGTTGAAGCGCGGCAAGTTCGTCGCGGCTGGCGGTCTCGATCGGATCGAGCGGAAGGGCGGTGGTCATCGAATGTCTCCTTGCTGCCTCAATGCTTGGGTCTGAAATACGTGCGCTTGCGCGCAAAAACCTGGGGCTGGCTGCCGTTTAACGGTGTGGCGGCGAAGAGCCGCTACTGGGCCGCGAATCTGTCATTGGTTTGCTGCGTGGTGTCTCGGAGTTATAGCGTTTGCTGCGAGGTTGCTGTTATCACTCGCCTGTCGGAATCAGATTGCCTTTGATTTGAGCCGATTTGCCGCGGAACATTGCAACGGTTTCTTCGGCACGGTTCGTCACTCGAATGTCGTAGATGCCGGTTCGGCCACTCAGCGTCTGCTCGACGGCTTCCGCCGTCAGCACGTCGCCCCCTCGCACGGGCCGCAGAAACTCGATCGAGCATCCGGCGGCAACCGTGTTGATGTTGTACGTGTTGCAGGCGAACGCAAAGGTCGAATCTGCGAGCGTGAAAATCAGGCCGCCGTGGCAAATCTGATGGCCGTTCAGAAAGTCATCACGTATTGCCATGCGCAGGCGTGCGAATCCGGGGCGTACTTCGACGATTTCGAGGCCGAGCGCGCGGCTGCACGCGTCGTTCTCGTACATTGCAGCAGCAGTCGCGCGGGCGAGCTCGTCGGGTGTCATCTGATTGGGATGGTTGGCTTGAGCGGACATGTCAGCGGCCCTCGAAGCGCGGCGCGCGCTTTTCAACAAAGGCTTGCACGCCTTCCGCGTAGTCGTGGGAAGCACCCAGTTGACGTTGCAAATCGCGTTCGAGATCGAGTTGCTGGTCGAGCGTTTGCGTCGCGCCCTTCCGCATGGCCTGCTTGATTGCGGCGATGGCGCGCGTGGGTTGTTGCGCAAGTTGAGTCGCAAGTTTCGCCGCACTGGCGGCGAGTTCCGCGTCGTCGACTGCTTGCCAGATCAAGCCCCAGCTTTCGGCTTTTTCCGCGCTGAGTTTGTCGCCGGTGATGGCGAGCCCTAACGCGCGAGCCATGCCGACGCGCTGCGGCAGGAACCATGTGCCGCCCGAGTCCGGCACGAGGCCGATCTTCACGAACGCCTGAATGAAGCTGGCGGAGCGAGCCGCGAGCACGAGGTCGCACGCGAGCGCGAGATTGGCGCCCGCGCCGGCAGCCGTGCCGTTCACCGCGGCGATTACCGGCAGCGGCAAAGCTTGCAGGCGGCGAATCAGCGGATTGAAATGTTGCTCAATCAGTTCGCCCAGATCGGTCATGGCGCCTGGCGTGAAGTCGAGGTCGGCGAGATCCTGGCCGGCGCAAAAGCCGCGGCCCGCGCCGGTGAGCACAAGCGCCCGGGCGCCGGACGTTTCGACCTCGTCGAGCGCGGCGCTCAATTCCTGATGCATCGCGCGCGTGAAGCTGTTGAGTTTGTCCGGCCGGTTCAGCGTGATGATTGCGACATGGCTCGACGCGTCGATGTCCAGTCGAATCGCTTCATATGACATTGGGTGTCTCCTCAAAGTCTCTTTGACCGATGGGCGCTGTGGCGTCGACCTCAGATTCGCTCGATGACCAGCGCGATGCCCTGGCCTACGCCGATGCACATCGTGCAAAGCGCAAAGCGGCCATTGGTCCGTTCCAACTGGTACAACGCGGTCGTGATCAAACGCGCGCCTGATGCGCCCAGCGGATGACCCAGCGCAATGGCTCCGCCGTTCGGGTTGACGCGCGGGTCGTTGTCGCGCAGACCGAGCGTGCGCAGAACAGCCAGGCCTTGCGATGCGAAGGCTTCGTTCAACTCGATCACATCGAGTTGTTCGAGCGTCATGCCGAGTTGCTTCAACAGCTTTTGCGTGGCCGGCGCCGGACCGATACCCATGATGCGCGGCTCGACGCCTGCTGTTGCCATGCCCACCACGCGGGCGCGGCGACGCAGTCCGTATTGATCGGCGGCCTGCTGGTTCGCGAGCAACAGTGCGCACGCGCCGTCGTTCACGCCCGACGCATTGCCGGCCGTCACGCTGCCGTCCGGACGGACCACGCCCTTGAGCTTGCCCAAACTTTCGAGCGAAGTTTCGCGCGGGTGTTCATCGAGCAGCACGCGTACGGGGTCACCCCTCTTCTGTGCGATGTCGACGCCAACAATTTCCTCGGCCAGCGTGCCGTCCTGCTGGGCCCGAGCGGCTTTTTGCTGGCTCGCCAGCGCAAACGCGTCCTGATCAGCACGGCTCACGCTGAATTCGACGGCAACGTTTTCCGCGGTCTCAGGCATTGAATCGACTCCGTACTGACGTTTCATCAGCGGATTGATGAAGCGCCAGCCGATGGTCGTGTCGTAAATGTCGGCCTGACGCGAGAACGCGCTAGTCGCCTTGCCCATGACGAACGGCGCACGCGTCATGCTTTCGACGCCGCCGGCGATCATCAGGCGTGCTTCCCCCGCCTTGATGGCGCGCGCTGCGGTGCCGACCGCGTCCATACCCGATCCGCACAAGCGGTTGATTGTTGCGCCGGGCGCTTCGGTGGGCAAGCCGGCCAGCAACGCGGACATACGGGCGACGTTGCGATTGTCTTCGCCGGCCTGGTTCGCGCAGCCATAAATGACGTCGTCGAGAGCACGCCAGTCGACGCCGGGATTGCGTTCGATCAGCGCCTTGATCGGCACCGCGCCGAGATCGTCGGCGCGGACATCTTTCAGGGCGCCGCCGTAGCGGCCGATTGGAGTGCGAATCGCATCGCAAATGAAGGCGTCGTTCATATGGATTCCTGCTGGGGCGGATCGGCGTGAGGTGCCGATCCGATGTCTCATGTTAGTTTGGGTGCACAGCCAGGTCCATTCGGCCAAACGGCATAGGACGAAGCCGTGTTTTGTCTTATGCCATTCAGCCAGCTACCGCCGGCGCCGCTTTCGGTTCAACATGAACCCGGCTTTGAACTACGCGGAAGCGATTCGATACGAAAGCTGCGTCCGCCAGCGCGGCATTGGCCGCCGGGTTCGCGCCCGTGCCGTGGAAGTCGGAAAAGGCTGCCGACTGATTGACGAACACACCGCCGGTCAAATTGATAGACAAGGCCACGCCACCGCGGATCGATGCTTCGTGCGCATCTTCCAGCACCGCGTCGTCCGTGCTGTACACCGACAGCGTCAGCGCACCGTGCTCGGCGGCGATCCCGCCGGCGAGATCGAGCGACTGCGCAGTCGAGTCCGTCGCGATCACGAACGAGATCGGGCCGAACCATTCTTTGGTGAACTGTGCTTGGTCGGTGGCGGCATCCAGTTGAAGCACGAGCGGCGTGCGCACGCGGGCCGCGGCAAATGCGGGATGTTCGAGCGTCAGGCTCTCGACGAGCACGCGGCCGAGTTTCGCGGCATCGTCGATGCGTTGAGTCACGCCTTCGTTCTGAATCGCGCCGAGTAGTTCGACAGCGCGAGCCGGGTCGGCCACGAGTTTTTGCACGGCGCCGGCAATGGCTTGAGCGACTTCGTCAAAACTGAGCGTGCCTTCCGCAGTGCGGATGCCGCCGCGCGGCACGTAGATGTTTTGCGGCGCGGTGCACATCTGGCCCGAGTACAGCGCGAGCGAGAAGGCGATGTTGCGGGCGGCAGCCTTGATGTCGTCGACCGAGTCGATCACGATCTGGTTCACGCCGGCTTTTTCGGTGTAAACCTGCGCCTGATGCGCATTGCGCTCGAGCCACGTGCCGTTTTGCGTGCTGCCCGTGAAGTCGATGAGTTTGATTGCCGGGCGCACGGCCAAGTCCTGGACGAGAGCGCCGTCGTTCGGTTCGGTGGCCAGCAAGGTGACGACGTTCGGATCGAATCCCGCTTCGCGCAAAACATCACGCGCAATTCGCACCGTCAGCGCGAGCGGCAGAATTGCGCCCGGGTGCGGTTTGACGATGACCGTGTTGCCCGTGGCCAGATCGGCGAAGAGGCCCGGATAGCCGTTCCACGTCGGGAAAGTGCAGCAGCCGAGCACGAGGCCGGTGCCGCGCGGCACGACGGTATAACGCTTGTGCATGGCGAGCGGCGGGTTCTTGCCTTGCGGCTTTTCCCAATGGGCGTCGCCGGGAATGCGGCGCAATTGGTCCCATGCGTACACGACGGCTTCAAGCGCGCGGTCTTGCGCGTGCGGGCCGCCGGCTTGGAAGGCCATCATGAACGCCTGACCGGTCGTGTGCATCACGCTGTAGCCGATTTCGAAGCTGGCGCGATTCACGCGGGCAAGGATTTCGAGGCACACGCCGATCCATGCCTGCGGGCCCGCCGCGCGCCAATCGCGTTGGGCAGCGTTGGCGGCCGCGATCAGAGCGGCGGGGTCGGCCTTCGGATAGCGTACGCCGAGCGGGAATCCGAACGGTGAGACTTCGGCGCCGACGGTTTCGCCCGTCGACGGTTGGTCCAGCTGGAACGTCGCGTTGAGGTGCGCTTTGAATGCGGCTTCGCCTTCCGCGTTGGCCGTTTCCCCGTACACTTTCGGACTGGGCATTTCGACGAACGGGCTCCAGTAGCCGCGCGTTTCAACCGCGGTGAGTGCCTTTTGCAGCGTGTCTTCGTGCTTGGTGAATAGCGGATGTGTCATGGCAGAGGGGCTTGGCTGTACGTTGGGAAAAGCCTGTCGAATAATTGACCGACCGGTTGGTTGGTGAATGGTAGCATTATTAAGATGGCCGCGCGAAGTGTTTTCGCGCGCAATTTTTCTATCCTTGGGAGGCGGCATGGCTTACGAGAACATTCTGGTTGAGACGCGGGGACGAGTCGGCTTGATCACGTTGAATCGTCCGAAGGCGTTGAACGCTCTGAATGACGCGTTGATGGACGAGTTGGGGACGGCACTGCGCGAATTCGATGCCGACGACGCGATCGGCGCGATCGTGGTCACGGGCAGTGAAAAGGCGTTCGCGGCCGGCGCCGACATCGGCATGATGTCCACCTATACCTATATGGATGTCTATAAGGGTGACTACATCACCCGCAATTGGGAAACTGTTCGCTCCATTCGCAAGCCGATCATTGCCGCAGTGGCCGGGTTCGCGCTCGGCGGCGGCTGCGAGTTGGCGATGATG
The DNA here is from genome assembly GCF_004339745.1 of Paraburkholderia sp. BL9I2N2. Classification (GTDB taxonomy): domain Bacteria; phylum Pseudomonadota; class Gammaproteobacteria; order Burkholderiales; family Burkholderiaceae; genus Paraburkholderia. The sequence continues at coordinate 4,793,534 of NZ_SMGP01000001.1, forward strand.
TGCGACATCATTTTCGCCGCCGACACGGCAAAGTTCGGCCAGCCGGAAATCAAGCTCGGCATCATGCCGGGCGCTGGCGGTACGCAGCGCTTGCCGCGCGCCGTCTCCAAGGCGAAGGCAATGGACCTCTGCCTGACCGCGCGGTTCATGGATGCCGCCGAAGCTGAGCGCGCCGGCTTGGTGTCGCGTGTGATTCCGGCTGCTTCCTTGGTGGACGAAGCGGTGGCTGCGGCTGCGACGATCGCAGAATTCCCCCTGCCGGCAGTGATGATGGTGAAGGAATCAGTCAATCGCGCCTACGAAACGACGCTCGCGGAAGGCGTGCATTTCGAGCGGCGCCTGTTCCATTCGCTCTTCGCTACCGAAGATCAGAAGGAAGGTATGGCCGCGTTCGTGGAGAAGCGCAAACCGGTGTTCAAGCATCGTTAATACGCTTGTCAAAATAACGCTTGCAAGGCGGAGTGGGGCTCGCTAGAATCTCGCTCTTTCGTGCTCCGGACAGCCGGGCACGGGAGGCGGGAGAGCCAGCAGTGGCAAGGCTTTCAGCGAAGTGGGCAGGTTCAGGAAGTTGGAAAAAACCTGTTGACGACGTAGCGAAAGTTCTTCATAATCTCGTTTCTCTGCTGCTGATGCAGCGACGCAGAACGAAGCGGTGCCGGATAGTTGTGAGGTTGACGACGTGCGGTGCCGGTCCGGTAGTGAATGCGTAACCGATCTTTAAAAATTAACAGCCGATAAGTGTGGGCGCTTGATGCGCGACGCGAGGTGGATCCTTCGGGATCTGCCGACCAAGCGAAAGTATCAAGTCTCACACAGTATTAGAGGAAGGTTTGAGCAATCAAATCATCGTCAGTACGTTGAGTGAGCGACCGGTTCTTAACTGAACCGAAAACAGTAACAGGTTTGAACTGAAGAGTTTGATCCTGGCTCAGATTGAACGCTGGCGGCATGCCTTACACATGCAAGTCGAACGGCAGCACGGGAGCAATCCTGGTGGCGAGTGGCGAACGGGTGAGTAATACATCGGAACGTGTCCTGTAGTGGGGGATAGCCCGGCGAAAGCCGGATTAATACCGCATACGATCTGTGGATGAAAGCGGGGGATCTTCGGACCTCGCGCTACAGGGGCGGCCGATGGCAGATTAGCTAGTTGGTGGGGTAAAGGCCTACCAAGGCGACGATCTGTAGCTGGTCTGAGAGGACGACCAGCCACACTGGGACTGAGACACGGCCCAGACTCCTACGGGAGGCAGCAGTGGGGAATTTTGGACAATGGGCGAAAGCCTGATCCAGCAATGCCGCGTGTGTGAAGAAGGCCTTCGGGTTGTAAAGCACTTTTGTCCGGAAAGAAAACCTCGTGGTTAATACCCGTGGGGGATGACGGTACCGGAAGAATAAGCACCGGCTAACTACGTGCCAGCAGCCGCGGTAATACGTAGGGTGCAAGCGTTAATCGGAATTACTGGGCGTAAAGCGTGCGCAGGCGGTTCGCTAAGACAGATGTGAAATCCCCGGGCTTAACCTGGGAACTGCATTTGTGACTGGCGGGCTAGAGTATGGCAGAGGGGGGTAGAATTCCACGTGTAGCAGTGAAATGCGTAGAGATGTGGAGGAATACCGATGGCGAAGGCAGCCCCCTGGGCCAATACTGACGCTCATGCACGAAAGCGTGGGGAGCAAACAGGATTAGATACCCTGGTAGTCCACGCCCTAAACGATGTCAACTAGTTGTTGGGGATTCATTTCCTTAGTAACGTAGCTAACGCGTGAAGTTGACCGCCTGGGGAGTACGGTCGCAAGATTAAAACTCAAAGGAATTGACGGGGACCCGCACAAGCGGTGGATGATGTGGATTAATTCGATGCAACGCGAAAAAACCTTACCTACCCTTGACATGTATGGAACCTGGCTGAGAGGCCGGGGTGCCCGAAAGGGAGCCATAACACAGGTGCTGCATGGCTGTCGTCAGCTCGTGTCGTGAGATGTTGGGTTAAGTCCCGCAACGAGCGCAACCCTTGTCCCTAGTTGCTACGCAAGAGCACTCTAGGGAGACTGCCGGTGACAAACCGGAGGAAGGTGGGGATGACGTCAAGTCCTCATGGCCCTTATGGGTAGGGCTTCACACGTCATACAATGGTCGGAACAGAGGGTCGCCAACCCGCGAGGGGGAGCCAATCCCAGAAAACCGATCGTAGTCCGGATCGCACTCTGCAACTCGAGTGCGTGAAGCTGGAATCGCTAGTAATCGCGGATCAGCATGCCGCGGTGAATACGTTCCCGGGTCTTGTACACACCGCCCGTCACACCATGGGAGTGGGTTTTACCAGAAGTGGCTAGTCTAACCGCAAGGAGGACGGTCACCACGGTAGGATTCATGACTGGGGTGAAGTCGTAACAAGGTAGCCGTATCGGAAGGTGCGGCTGGATCACCTCCTTTCTCGAGCTGACGTGTCAATCGCGTTGAGCGCTCACGCTTATCGGCTGTGAAATCTAGGACAGACTCAGGGGTCTGTAGCTCAGTCGGTTAGAGCACCGTCTTGATAAGGCGGGGGTCGATGGTTCGAATCCATCCAGACCCACCAAAGTCTTGTCTGGTGTGCTGATCGATGATCCCGGGGTATGCCGTGCGCATAGAGAGTTTATCTGTGTATGACTGGGGGATTAGCTCAGCTGGGAGAGCACCTGCTTTGCAAGCAGGGGGTCGTCGGTTCGATCCCGTCATCCTCCACCAATCCTCAATGCCGGTTTTACTGCGGCGGACCCTGAAAGGGGTTTGCGGTGTAGTGAAACAGGCATTGGCGATTGAGCCAGTCAGAGTGATACGCGGTTATAGCAACTGCGATATCGGCTGTCGTTCTTTAACAATCAGGAAGAAGTAGTAAAGAGATTCACGAAAGATCACTTAGAGATGGGTGATTGAGTAGGTGAATCAGGGTTGTGATTGTATCAATGTATTTTAAAGGTGATCGAAAGATCGCTTTGGAATACGGCGCAACACGAATACTCAACCTGTAGCGATTGTGGCGAGCGCATGATTCCCCGTGGATCATGCAGGAGACACACCCGTTATAGGGTCAAGCGAACAAGTGCATGTGGTGGATGCCTTGGCGATCACAGGCGATGAAGGACGCGGTAGCCTGCGAAAAGCGGTGGGGAGCTGGCAAACGAGCTTTGATCCACCGATATCCGAATGGGGAAACCCGGCCCGTATGGGTCATCCATGACTGAATACATAGGTCATGCGAAGCGAACGCGGTGAACTGAAACATCTAAGTAACCGCAGGAAAAGAAATCAACCGAGATTCCCAGAGTAGTGGCGAGCGAAATGGGACCAGCCTGTACTCTTTATCTTCATTGTTAGTCGAACGCTCTGGAAAGTGCGGCCATAGCAGGTGATAGCCCTGTAGACGAAAACAGCGAGGAAGAACTGGGTGTACGACAAGTAGGGCGGGACACGTGAAATCCTGTCTGAAGATGGGGGGACCATCCTCCAAGGCTAAATACTCGTGATCGACCGATAGTGAACCAGTACCGTGAGGGAAAGGCGAAAAGAACCCCGGGAGGGGAGTGAAATAGATCCTGAAACCGCATGCATACAAACAGTCGGAGCCTTCGCAAGGGGGTGACGGCGTACCTTTTGTATAATGGGTCAGCGACTTACATTCAGTGGCAAGCTTAACCGATTAGGGCAGGCGTAGCGAAAGCGAGTCCGAACAGGGCGTTCAGTCGCTGGGTGTAGACCCGAAACCAGGTGATCTATCCATGGCCAGGATGAAGGTGCGGTAACACGTACTGGAGGTCCGAACCCCACTAACGTTGAAAAGTTAGGGGATGAGCTGTGGATAGGGGTGAAAGGCTAAACAAACCTGGAAATAGCTGGTTCTCTCCGAAAACTATTTAGGTAGTGCCTCGTGTATCACCTTCGGGGTAGAGCACTGTCATGGTTGTGGGGTCCATTGCGGATTACTACGCCATAGCAAACTCCGAATACCGAAGAGTGCAATCACGGGAGACAGACATCGGGTGCTAACGTCCGGTGTCAAGAGGGAAACAACCCAGACCGCCAGCTAAGGTCCCCAAATATTGCTAAGTGGGAAACGAAGTGGGAAGGCTAAAACAGTCAGGAGGTTGGCTTAGAAGCAGCCATCCTTTAAAGAAAGCGTAATAGCTCACTGATCGAGTCGTCCTGCGCGGAAGATGTAACGGGGCTAAGCAATATACCGAAGCTGCGGATGCATATTTATATGCATGGTAGGAGAGCGTTCCGTAAGCCTGCGAAGGTGCATTGAAAAGTGCGCTGGAGGTATCGGAAGTGCGAATGCTGACATGAGTAGCGATAAAGGGGGTGAAAGGCCCCCTCGCCGTAAGCCCAAGGTTTCCTACGCAACGTTCATCGGCGTAGGGTGAGTCGGCCCCTAAGGCGAGGCAGAAATGCGTAGCTGATGGGAAGCAGGTTAATATTCCTGCACCATTGTTAAATGCGATGGGGGGACGGATCGCGGAAAGGTTGTCCGGGTGTTGGAAGTCCCGGTCGCTGCGTTGGAGAAGGCACTCAGGCAAATCCGGGTGCGCAATTCAAGGGCGTGGCGCCATTCACTTCGGTGAAGAAGCACTGGAAGTGGTTCCAAGAAAAGCCTCTAAGCTTCAGTTTAACAAGACCGTACCGCAAACCGACACAGGTGGGGCGAGATGAGTATTCTAAGGCGCTTGAGAGAACTCGGGAGAAGGAACTCGGCAAAATTGGTACCGTAACTTCGGGATAAGGTACGCCCCTGTAGCTTGACTGGCTGCGCCAGAAGGGTGAAGGGGTTGCAATAAACTGGTGGCTGCGACTGTTTAATA